>NZ_CP056267.1:0-5327400 GCF_013728095.1 Citrobacter sp. RHBSTW-00887
GTGTCACTTTCGCTTTGGCAGCAGTGTCTTGCCCGATTGCAGGATGAGTTACCAGCCACAGAGTTCAGTATGTGGATACGCCCGTTGCAGGCGGAACTGAGCGATAACACGCTGGCTTTGTATGCGCCAAACCGTTTCGTGCTTGATTGGGTAAGGGATAAATACCTTAATAATATTAATGGATTACTCAATAACTTCTGTGGAGCGGATGCCCCGCAGCTGCGCTTTGAAGTCGGTACTAAACCCGTCACGCAAACGCTGAAAACGCCGGTAAACAACGTTGTTGCGCCCGCCTACGTGGCTCAGCAAGTGCAACCGCAACGTGCCGCTCCGTCGGCGCGCTCAGGCTGGGATAACGTCCCGGCACCGGCAGAACCTACCTATCGTTCTAACGTCAACGTCAAACACACGTTTGATAACTTCGTTGAAGGTAAATCTAACCAACTGGCGCGCGCGGCGGCACGGCAGGTGGCGGACAATCCTGGCGGCGCCTACAATCCGTTATTCCTTTATGGTGGTACGGGTCTGGGTAAAACCCACCTTCTGCACGCTGTCGGTAACGGTATTATGGCGCGTAAGCCAAACGCGAAAGTGGTGTATATGCACTCCGAACGTTTTGTGCAGGACATGGTTAAGGCCCTGCAAAACAACGCGATCGAAGAGTTTAAACGCTACTACCGTTCCGTGGATGCGCTGCTGATTGACGATATCCAATTCTTCGCGAATAAAGAACGTTCGCAGGAAGAGTTTTTCCACACCTTTAACGCCCTGCTGGAAGGCAATCAGCAGATCATCCTGACTTCGGATCGCTATCCGAAAGAGATCAACGGCGTTGAAGATCGTCTGAAATCCCGCTTCGGCTGGGGACTGACTGTTGCGATCGAGCCGCCTGAGCTGGAAACGCGCGTTGCGATCCTGATGAAAAAAGCCGACGAAAACGACATTCGTCTGCCGGGTGAAGTGGCGTTCTTTATTGCCAAGCGTCTACGCTCTAACGTACGTGAGTTGGAAGGCGCGCTGAACCGTGTGATCGCCAACGCTAATTTTACCGGCCGGGCGATTACCATCGATTTCGTGCGCGAAGCGTTGCGCGATCTGCTGGCTTTGCAGGAAAAGCTGGTCACCATCGACAATATTCAGAAGACGGTGGCGGAGTATTACAAAATCAAAATTGCGGATCTGCTTTCTAAGCGTCGATCTCGCTCGGTAGCTCGTCCGCGCCAGATGGCGATGGCGCTGGCAAAAGAGCTCACTAACCACAGTCTGCCGGAAATTGGCGACGCGTTTGGTGGGCGTGACCATACTACCGTGCTTCATGCCTGTCGCAAGATTGAGCAGTTGCGTGAAGAAAGCCATGATATTAAAGAAGATTTCTCCAATTTAATCAGAACATTATCTTCGTGACGCTATGAAATTTACCGTTGAACGTGAACATTTATTAAAACCGCTTCAGCAGGTCAGCGGCCCGCTGGGTGGACGTCCTACACTGCCTATTCTCGGAAATCTGCTGCTGCAGGTTGCTGACGGCGCGCTTTCTCTGACCGGTACCGATCTCGAAATGGAGATGGTGGCGCGCGTGGCGCTGATCCAGCCTCATGAACCTGGTGCGACCACCGTTCCGGCGCGTAAATTCTTCGATATTTGCCGTGGGTTGCCGGAAGGCGCGGAAATTGCCGTTCAACTGGAAGGCGATCGCATGCTGGTGCGTTCTGGCCGCAGCCGTTTCTCGCTGTCTACGCTGCCTGCCGCCGACTTCCCGAATCTGGACGACTGGCAGAGCGAAGTCGAATTCACTCTGCCGCAGGCCACGATGAAGCGCCTGATTGAAGCCACGCAGTTTTCGATGGCGCATCAGGACGTGCGTTACTACTTAAACGGCATGCTGTTTGAAACCGAAGGGGAAGAGCTGCGTACCGTGGCGACCGACGGTCACCGCCTGGCGGTCTGTTCAATGCCAGTCGGTCAGCAGTTACCCAGCCATTCGGTGATCGTTCCGCGTAAAGGCGTGATTGAACTGATGCGTATGCTCGACGGCGGCGACAACCCGCTGCGCGTGCAGATTGGCAGCAACAACATTCGTGCGCACGTGGGTGACTTCATCTTTACCTCCAAGCTGGTTGATGGCCGTTTCCCGGATTATCGCCGCGTATTGCCGAAGAATCCGGACAAACATCTGGAAGCCGGTTGCGATATCCTCAAACAGGCATTTGCTCGTGCGGCGATCCTCTCTAACGAGAAATTCCGCGGCGTGCGTCTGTATGTCAGTGAAAACCAGCTGAAAATCACCGCCAACAACCCGGAGCAGGAAGAAGCGGAAGAAATTCTGGATGTCTCCTATCCTGGTACTGAACTGGAAATCGGTTTTAACGTTAGCTACGTACTGGACGTACTAAACGCGCTGAAGTGCGAGAACGTTCGTATTCTGCTGACCGATTCCGTATCGAGCGTACAGATTGAAGATGCAGCCAGCCAGAGCGCGGCTTATGTTGTTATGCCAATGAGACTGTAATGTCGCTCACCCGTCTGTTGATCCGCGACTTTCGCAATATCGAAAGCGCGGATCTCGCTTTATCCCCTGGCTTTAACTTCCTGGTTGGCGCGAACGGCAGCGGCAAAACCAGCGTGCTGGAAGCCATCTATACGCTCGGCCACGGCCGGGCGTTTCGCAGTTTGCAGATTGGCCGCGTAATTCGCCACGAGCAGGAGTCGTTTGTTTTACACGGGCGTTTGCAGGGGGAAGAGCGTGAGACATCGATTGGCCTGACGAAAGACAAACTGGGCGACAGCAAAGTGCGCATTGACGGCACTGACGGGCACAAGGTCGCGGAACTGGCGCACCTGATGCCAATGCAGCTGATCACGCCAGAGGGGTTTACTTTACTCAATGGCGGCCCCAAATACAGAAGAGCATTCCTTGACTGGGGATGCTTTCACAATGAAGCCGGATTTTTCACCGCCTGGAGCAATCTGAAGCGACTGCTCAAGCAGCGCAACGCGGCCCTGCGCCAGGTGAGTCGTTATGAGCAACTGCGTCCGTGGGATAAAGAACTGATCCCGCTGGCGGAACAAATCAGCACCTGGCGCGCGGAGTACAGCGCCGGTATCGCGCAGGATATGGCGGATACCTGTCAGCAGTTTCTACCCGAGTTTTCTCTCTCCTTCTCATTCCAGCGTGGCTGGGAGAAAGAGACCGATTATGCCGAAGTGCTGGAACGCAGTTTTGAACGCGATCGCATGTTGACCTACACCGCGCACGGTCCGCACAAAGCGGATTTTCGCATTCGCGCTGACGGTGCGCCGGTGGAAGACACGTTGTCGCGTGGGCAGCTAAAGCTGCTGATGTGCGCCTTACGTCTGGCGCAAGGGGAGTTCCTCACCCGCGAAAGTGGGCGGCGGTGTCTCTACCTGATAGATGATTTTGCCTCTGAACTTGATGATGCCCGTCGTGGGCTGTTAGCCAGCCGCTTAAAAGCGACGCAATCTCAGGTCTTTGTCAGCGCAATCAGCGCTGAACACGTTCTGGACATGTCGGACAAAAATTCGAAGATGTTCACCGTGGAAAAGGGTAAAATAACGGATTAACCCAAGTTTAAATGAGCGAGAAACGTTGATGTCGAATTCTTATGACTCCTCCAGTATCAAAGTCCTGAAAGGACTGGATGCGGTGCGTAAGCGCCCGGGTATGTATATCGGCGACACGGATGACGGCACCGGTCTGCACCACATGGTATTCGAGGTGGTAGATAACGCTATCGACGAAGCGCTCGCGGGTCACTGTAAAGATATCGTTGTAACGATTCACGCGGACAACTCCGTGTCCGTTACCGATGATGGCCGTGGTATCCCAACCGGTATCCACCCGGAAGAGGGCGTTTCGGCGGCGGAAGTTATCATGACCGTTCTGCACGCAGGCGGTAAATTCGATGATAACTCCTATAAAGTTTCCGGTGGTCTGCACGGCGTAGGTGTTTCCGTAGTAAACGCCCTGTCACAGAAACTGGAGCTGGTGATTCGCCGCGAAGGTAAAGTGCATCAGCAAACTTACGTGCACGGTGTGCCGCAGGCGCCGCTGGCGGTAACCGGCGAAACAGAAGCGACGGGTACTCAGGTACGTTTCTGGCCAAGCCACGAAACCTTTACCAACGTCGTTGAGTTTGAATACGAGATTCTGGCTAAGCGTCTGCGCGAGCTGTCGTTCCTGAACTCCGGCGTCTCTATTCGTCTGCGCGACAAGCGCGATGGTAAAGAAGACCATTTCCACTACGAAGGCGGCATCAAGGCGTTTGTTGAATACCTCAACAAAAACAAAACGCCGATCCACCCAAATATCTTCTACTTCTCCACCGAAAAAGACGGTATCGGCGTTGAAGTTGCGCTGCAGTGGAACGATGGTTTCCAGGAAAACATTTACTGCTTCACCAACAACATTCCGCAGCGTGACGGCGGTACTCACCTTGCAGGCTTCCGTGCGGCGATGACCCGTACCCTGAACGCCTACATGGACAAAGAAGGCTACAGCAAAAAAGCCAAAGTCAGCGCCACCGGTGATGATGCCCGTGAAGGCTTGATTGCCGTTGTTTCCGTGAAAGTACCGGATCCGAAGTTCTCCTCACAGACCAAAGACAAGCTGGTCTCCTCTGAGGTGAAATCGGCGGTAGAACAGCAGATGAACGAACTGCTGAGCGAATACCTACTGGAAAACCCGTCTGACGCGAAAATCGTCGTTGGCAAAATTATTGATGCTGCACGTGCCCGTGAAGCGGCACGTCGCGCGCGTGAAATGACCCGTCGTAAAGGCGCGCTGGACTTAGCGGGCCTGCCGGGCAAGCTGGCGGACTGTCAGGAACGCGACCCGGCGCTGTCCGAACTATACCTTGTGGAAGGGGACTCCGCGGGCGGTTCTGCGAAGCAGGGCCGTAACCGTAAAAACCAAGCGATTCTGCCGCTGAAGGGTAAAATCCTCAACGTCGAGAAAGCGCGCTTTGATAAAATGCTCTCTTCTCAGGAAGTGGCGACGCTGATCACCGCGCTCGGCTGTGGCATCGGTCGTGACGAGTACAACCCGGACAAACTGCGTTATCACAGCATCATCATCATGACCGATGCGGACGTCGACGGCTCGCATATTCGTACGCTGCTGTTGACCTTCTTCTATCGTCAGATGCCGGAAATCGTGGAACGCGGCCACGTTTACATTGCACAGCCACCGCTGTACAAAGTGAAAAAAGGTAAGCAGGAACAGTATATTAAAGATGACGAAGCGATGGATCAGTACCAAATTTCTATCGCTCTGGATGGTGCAACGCTGCACACTAATGCCAGCGCACCTGCTCTTTCAGGTGAGTCGTTAGAAAAACTGGTTTCTGAATACAACGCGACGCAGAAAATGATTGGCCGTATGGAACGTCGTTTCCCGAAAGCGCTGCTGAAAGAACTGGTTTATCAACCGACGCTGCCGGAAGCTGATTTGGCGAACGAGCAGACCGTTACCCGCTGGGTTAATACGCTGATTACCGAGCTGAACGAAAAAGAACAGCACGGCAGCCTGTGGAAGTTTGATATCCACCACAACGCAGAGCAGAACCTGTTTGAGCCGATTGTGCGCGTCCGTACTCACGGTGTGGATACCGACTATATTCTGGACCACGAGTTTGTGACCGGTGGCGAATACCGTCGTATTTGTACGCTCGGTGAGAAGCTGCGCGGGCTGATCGAAGACGATGCGTTTATCGAACGTGGCGAGCGCCGCCAGCCGGTTGCCAGCTTTGAGCAGGCGCTGGAATGGCTGCAGAAAGAGTCACGTCGCGGCCTCGCTATCCAGCGTTATAAAGGTCTGGGCGAGATGAACCCGGATCAGCTGTGGGAAACCACCATGGATCCGGAAAGCCGTCGTATGCTGCGCGTTACCGTGAAGGATGCGATTGCCGCCGACCAGCTCTTCACTACGCTGATGGGCGATGCCGTTGAACCGCGTCGCGCGTTTATCGAAGAAAACGCCCTGAAAGCGGCGAACATCGATATCTAACTTGCACCCAGGTCTACAACCGTCCTGCAAAAGGGGAATCTCGATTCCCCTTTCTATCCCCCTTTTCGTAGCTGTTTTTTGAGCGGAATCGCGTTAGCATGAGGACGGACTCATTTAATCCGGGGAACTCATGGCTATCAAACTTATTGCTATCGATATGGATGGCACACTTCTGCTGCCCGATCACACCATTTCACCCGCGGTCAAAACGGCGATTGCCGCAGCGCGCGCGCGTGGCGTAAATGTGGTGCTGACCACGGGGCGCCCGTATGCCGGCGTCCACAGCTATCTGAAAGAATTGCATATGGAAGAACCCGGTGACTACTGCATTACCTACAATGGCGCGCTAGTGCAGAAAGCAGGGGATGGCAGTACTGTCGCGCAAACCGCGTTGAGCTATGATGATTATCGTTATCTGGAGCAGCTCTCCCGGGACGTTGGCTCGCATTTCCACGCTCTCGATCGCAACACCCTGTATACCGCGAACCGTGATATCAGCTACTACACGGTGCATGAATCGTTTGTTGCGACGATTCCGCTGGTGTTCTGTGAAGCCGAGAAAATGGATCCCGCAACCCAGTTCCTGAAAGTGATGATGATTGACGAGCCGGAGATCCTCGATAAAGCTATCTCGCGCATACCTGCGGAAGTAAAAGAGAAGTACACCGTGCTGAAAAGTGCACCGTATTTCCTCGAAATCCTCGATAAACGCGTCAATAAAGGGACTGGCGTGAAATCGCTGGCCGATGCGTTGGGTATAAAAGCTGAAGAGGTGATGGCGATTGGCGATCAGGAAAACGACATCGCGATGATTGAATACGCAGGCGTGGGCGTTGCCATGGACAACGCTATTGGGTCAGTCAAAGAAATCGCCAACTTTGTGACGAAATCTAACCTTGAAGATGGCGTCGCGTATGCCATTGAGAAGTTTGCGCTGAAATAAGATGTTATGGGCAAATGCCTTGGCGCATTTGCCCTGTTTCAGCAATTATTTGTGATACTGAGTGGTCACCTTGAGGAATATGCGCCACGCCGCTGCGCATTATCCATTTGCGGGAAAACGCCGACGTCAGGGCACGACTTTTCAGGATTTTGCCAAACAGTTTGAGACGTAACTTGCGGGTGGCTTTGCGGTAAGCGTGATTCATATCTGGTGCATCCCGCAACAATACAGATTTGAGTGCCTCCGCGCTGTCCAGCGCATAGCTAATCCCCTCCAGTGAGCTGGCGCTGATAAAACCGGCCGCTTCGCCAATCAAAAATGCGTTGTCCTTGCCACAGACGAAGTCTTTCCAGCGTGAAGGAAACAGCACCGTACATTTTTCACTTTTCACCGGTTTGCCGAACTGAAATTGGAACGCTTCCATCTTCGCTTTCAGCGCGTCAAAGCGCGCCTGGCCGTCCTTCATCGGGTAGGCACCGCCAAAGATAAAATAGCCATCTTTGCTGATACTCCAGGAATAACAGTCGGTTGCGTCGTTATCAAAAATGCAGGAATAGAACGGGACGGGATGCTTTTCCGCAAACCATTGTTGAATAGCAACATATTTACGGATCTGGTGCCGGGGATAGAGATGACGGCGTACCAGTGAGTTCGCGCCGTCGGCTCCCACCAGATAACGCGCGGTGATCTGCTGCTCCCAACCGTCGGCGCGGAAGATGACATGCCATTTATTGCCCTCGCGCCAGATTTTCCGACACAGGCTGTCGTGGTACACCTGTACATCATCAGGAATGAGAGATTTAAGCCATAAATCAAAAGCATGGCGGTTGATATTAATGTAGCTGCGCTGGTAGTTACGCGTCAAAGAGGCTGCAACATCAACCGTTTTAACGCTAAATATCTGTGGGTTAGCGATGACATCAACGGGTAAGGTTATCCCGTCGCGGATAAACGAACGCTGGGCATCCGGGGCCAACAGACCGCCGCAGGGTTTGGTGAAACCTTCGTTGCCGCACTGGTGTTTTTTATCCAACGCGATCACGCGCATTTTTCCACTCAACTGCCGCGCCAGCGCTGCGCCTGCCGGGCCTAACCCGATAATGGCTACGTCAAAATGTTCCATCTTTCTGTCCGCAAAAATGAAGATGGCGATACGCTAAAGCCTGAAAGTGAAGTGCTTGTGAAGTATGATTGCTGAAATCGTCTTGTATCAGGGCATTCCATGAAGCAAATCACCTTTACGCCGCGTAATCATCAGCTTACCAATATCAATACCTGGACACCGGACAGCCAGTGGCTGGTCTTTGATGTGCGTCCTTCCGGTGCCTCTTTTACCGGCGACACAATTGAGCGCGTCAATATTCATACTGGCGAGCTGGAGGTGATTTATCGGGCCATGCAGGGATCGCACGTTGGCGTGGTGACCGTTCATCCAAAGTCGGAAAAATATGTGTTTATTCATGGGCCTGAAAATCCTGATGAAACATGGCATTACGACTTCCATCATCGGCGTGGGGTGATAGCTACACAGGCAAAAGTGGAGAATCTGGATGCGATGGATATTACCGCCCCATATACGCCGGGTGCGCTGCGCGGTGGTAGCCATGTGCATGTATTTAGCCCGAGCGGCGAGTTTGTCAGTTTCACCTATAACGACCATGTGCTGCATGAGCGCTCACCGGCGCTGGATCTACGCAATGTCGGTGTGGCTGCGCCCTATGGTCCGGTGACGGTCTCCGCGCAGCATCCCCGTGAGTACAGCGGGAGCCATTGGTGCGTGCTGGTAACCCAGACGACACCCACGCCTAAACCGGGTAGCGATGAGATTAACCGCGCCTATGAAGAGGGCTGGGTAGGGGAAAACAGACTGGCGTTTATCGGTGATACGTTATCAGTCTCGGGCGAGAAAGTGCCGGAGTTATTTATTGTTGATTTACCACAGGATGAAAGCGGCTGGAAACAGCCGGGCGACGCTCCGCTGGAGGGCACTGAGGCAACAATGCCTGCGCCGCCATTCGGTATTAATCAACGCCGCCTGACGTTTACTCATGCGCGCGCCTTTCCCGGTCTGGTAAATCAGCCGCGCCATTGGGTGCGCAGTAATCCAAAGGCATCTGAGATTGCGTTTTTAATGCGTGATGACGTCGGCATTGTGCAACTGTGGCTGATTTCCCCACAAGGAGGAGAACCGCGTCAGCTTACCCGCTGCGCCACGGATATTCAGTCAGCATTCAACTGGCATCCGTCAGGGAAATGGCTGGGGTTTGTACTGGATAACAAAATTGCTTGTTGTGATGCTCAGACGGGAGAGGTTGATTTTCTAACGGACCGTCACGGCAACCCACCATCGGGCGATGCGATCATCTTCTCTCCTGATGGTCGACAGGTTGCGTGGATGGAAGACGTCGAGGGTTTCCGCCAGCTGTGGGTAACAGAGACTGGGCGTTAACTTAAGGAGCAGGCATTTCAGCCGGAGGGATAACGGCGTTCGCGGCCTGCGTTCTCTCCTCGCTTTTTTCTACACGGGATCTCACCGAGCTATCTTTGCGAAAGAGATCCCACGGAAGTAATACGGTATCCAGTACTGCGGTAAACGGCATATCCAGAATCGCCAGTGACTTGGTTCCCCAGTTTGTATCACTTTCGCTAATCATTGTGGCGCTGGCGCGCGTGCCAGGATACGTCCCTTCTTTGCCCCCGGTATGCGACATAATGCTGGAACAGCCGCTCACAAACGCCATCCCGCTGCACATTGTCAGTGTTACCAACATTTTTTTTATCATCATTTTTTTCATCTGTATTTATTGTGTTTGCATGGTGAGTTAAAGCGATCCGTTGCGAAAATAACATCACCATTTCGTCACACTGTGGCGGCTATCGCGATTTAACGATAACAACTGCTCCCACCAGTGTATGCAATAGACAACAAACTGCAAAAAAAGTCAGATGAATACGCTTGAAAAGTTTGTATTAAGACCCATTTTTAGAGTGTAGACAAATGAAGGGCATGCCTGATGGGTGTCCTGGCTACCTGACCTGTCCATGATGGAAGGTCTATTATTCTCGCTGATTTCAGGAGCTATTGATTATGCGTAACTTTGATTTATCCCCGCTGTACCGTTCTGCTATTGGTTTTGATCGCCTGTTTAACCTGCTGGAAAACAATCAGGGCCAGAGCAATGGCGGCTACCCTCCGTATAACGTTGAGCTGGTAGACGAAAACCATTACCGAATTGCGATTGCCGTTGCTGGTTTTGCTGAAAGCGAACTGGAAATTACTGCCCAGGACAATCTGCTGGTGGTGAAAGGTGCCCATGCGGACGATCAAAAAGAACGTACTTACCTGTATCAGGGGATTGCCGAGCGCAACTTCGAACGTAAGTTCCAGTTAGCGGAGAACATTCATGTTCGCGGCGCGAACCTGGTGAATGGTCTGCTGTATATCGATCTCGAACGCGTGATTCCCGAGGCGAATAAGCCGCGCCGCATCGAAATCAACTAATTCTGTGGGCCGCTTCAGGCGGCCCTGCTAAGCAATCGGCTTGCCGTCAGGGAGCCAAAAGGTACTTACTCGCTTCTTAGAAGGAGATTATTATGCGTAACTACGATTTATCCCCACTGCTGCGTCAATGGATCGGTTTTGACAAACTGGCCAATGCCTTGCAAAACACGGGCGAAAGCCAGAGCTTCCCGCCTTATAACATCGAAAAGAGCGATGATAACCACTACCGCATTACCCTTGCGTTAGCCGGTTTCCGCCAGGAAGATCTGGATATTCAACTGGAAGGCACGCGCCTGACCGTGAAAGGTACGCCGCAGCAGCCGGAAAAAGAGACCAAATGGTTGCATCAGGGGCTGGTCACTCAGCCGTTCAGCCTGAGCTTTACGCTGGCTGAAAATATGGAAGTCTCCGGCGCAAGCTTCACTAACGGCTTGCTGCATATCGATTTGACCCGGAATGAACCTGAAACCATCACTCCACAACGTATCGCCATCAGCGAACGTCCCGCATTAGACAGTTAAATAGCTCCATGCCTTTGCCCCGCCAGAAATGACGGGGCTTTTTTGTGCCTCAGCCCACATGAAACTATGATCTGGAGGGCAGGATGCCGGAAGCGCTGCCATTGCCAGAAAAAAGCATTCAGCAATTTCAAATCGACGTGAAGAAAAACAGTAAAGAACGCTCTTCTTAAGCGCTCCTGGGCGCTCTGTAGCATGATAATGTGCGCCACTCTGCATTCATGCCTGAACGGTTCAGTCATAATCCTCGTTAAATAAAATGTTATTCACAGGGAACAGGAAAATGAGTGATATAGCATTGACGGTCAGCGTTCTGGCAATGGTGGCAGTTGTCGGATTATGGATCGGCAACATAAAAATACGTGGTGTTGGTTTTGGCATCGGAGGCGTGCTGTTCGGCGGTATTATTGTCGGGCATTTTGTCGATCAGGCAGGGATGACCCTGAGCGGCGACATGCTGCATTTTATTCAGGAATTTGGCCTGATTCTTTTCGTCTACACCATCGGTATTCAGGTGGGGCCGGGCTTTTTTGCGTCACTGCGCGTTTCGGGCCTACGGCTGAATTTGTTTGCCGTGCTGATTGTTATCATGGGTGGCCTGGTCACCGCGATCCTGCATAAGATTTTTGCCATTCCCCTTCCCGTGGTGCTGGGCATTTTTTCCGGTGCGGTCACTAATACTCCGGCGTTAGGCGCGGGGCAGCAGATTCTGCGCGATCTGGGTACTCCTGTTGATGTGGTGGATCAGATGGGGATGAGCTATGCCATGGCTTATCCTTTTGGTATCTGCGGTATTTTGCTCACTATGTGGCTGATACGCCTAATTTTTCGCGTTAACGTCGATGCCGAAGCCCATCAGCATGAATCCACGCTGACCAACGGACACGCGCTGATTCAGACGATGAATATCCGTGTGGAAAACCCGAACCTTAACAATATGGCGATTCAGGATGTCCCAATCCTGAACAGCGACAAAATCATCTGCTCACGTTTAAAACGTGAAGAAACATTGATGGTGCCGTCGCCGGGGACGATTATTCAGATGGGCGACCTGCTACACCTGGTTGGTCAGCCTGCTGATCTGCACAATGCGCAGGTGGTGATTGGGCAGGAGGTGGACACATCGCTGTCGACGCGAGGCACCGATTTACGCGTTGAGCGCGTGGTGGTGACCAACGAACAGGTGCTGGGGAAACGAATCCGCGACCTGCATTTCAAAGAACGTTACGACGTGGTTATCTCCCGTCTGAACCGTGCGGGGGTTGAGCTGGTAGCCAGCAGCGACGCCAGCCTGCAGTTTGGCGACATCCTCAATCTGGTCGGTCGACCTTCCTCGATTGATGCTGTTGCTAATGTGGTGGGTAACGCCCAGCAAAAACTGCAGCAGGTGCAGATGCTGCCGGTATTTATCGGGATCGGGCTGGGTGTTCTGCTGGGTTCAATCCCGCTGTTCATTCCTGGGTTCCCGGTGGCGCTTAAACTGGGGTTGGCCGGTGGGCCGCTGATTATGGCGTTGATCCTGGGGCGTATTGGCAGCATCGGTAAGTTGTATTGGTTTATGCCCCCCAGCGCTAACCTGGCGCTGCGAGAGTTGGGTATCGTGCTGTTTCTCGCAGTGGTTGGTCTGAAGTCAGGCGGTGATTTTGTTCATACCCTGACGCAGGGGGATGGCCTGAGCTGGGTGGGTTACGGTATTTTCATCACCGCGATTCCGCTGATTACCGTGGGGCTGCTGGCGAGGATTTTCGTCAAAATGAACTACCTCACGCTGTGCGGAATGCTGGCTGGCTCAATGACCGATCCGCCTGCACTGGCATTTGCTAACAACCTGCATGCCACCAGCGGGGCGGCGGCGCTGTCGTATGCGACCGTTTATCCGCTGGTGATGTTCCTGCGAATTATCACGCCGCAACTGCTGGCGGTGATTTTTTGGGGGATGGGTTAAAGAGCGAGTATCCGGCCTGCATCACCTGTAGGCCGGGTAAGATGAACGTCGCCATCTGGCATGCAAACTAAACCGGTGAAACGTTGCCGAGAAAGGAGAAGATCAGAATAAGCAGGATGATGGCGCAGATAATTCCAATACCAAAAAGCAGGGCGTGAAAGGTGAGCGTTCCGCCACCAAAGCACATCGCACCACAAATACCCCAACGATTTTCTTTGCGCATGCCGCCAATAAATGCACATACCAGCGCGATGACGGCAAGAGCAATGCCGCTGTTATCCAGTATCTTATCGATATCTGTTGCTGGTTTTTCCACTGCGGCAGATGCTTGTTCGCCTTTCAGTCCAGCAAGAATACCTTTTTTAATGGCTGATACCTTCTCTGATACCACGCTTTCAAGCGTAGGAGGCGGGGCGGAAAAAGGACCGAAAGAAAAATGAAAAATGCCAAGGATCAATGCAATGGCGCCAAAAAGCATTCCCAATGAGCTACATTTGTTTTGCGATAATATGTCCATCAGACCTCCTTGTGCTGGATGGCATAAAGAGTATCAGCAATACCATGTTCGCAATTCTGAAAGTGAGCAGCGTTTTAGCTGAACTGTGAAAGTAAAAAGGAGTCCTGATGAAAATTTCCCGCCTTGGAGAAGCCCCGGATTACCGCTTCTCACTGGCAAATGAGCGTACCTTTCTGGCGTGGATCCGTACCGCGCTGGGGTTTCTGGCGGCGGGCGTTGGTCTCGACCAACTAGCACCGGATTTTGCCACGCCGGTAATTCGTGAGCTTTTGGCGCTGTTGCTATGCCTGTTTGCCGGTGGTCTGGCGATTTATGGCTACCTGCGCTGGCTGCGTAATGAGAGGGCGATGCGCCTGAAAGAGGATTTGCCCTATACCCATAGCCTATTAATCATCAGTCTGATTTTGTTGATCGTCGCGGTGATTGTCATGGGACTGGTGCTGTATGCCGGATAGCCGTAAGTCGCGACGTATCGCCGAGCCGGGGTTACAACCGGAGCGAACATCGCTGGCCTGGTTTCGTACGCTTCTGGGTTATGGCGCGCTAATGGCGTTGGCGCTGAAGCACAACTGGCATCAGGCGGGCTTCCTGTTTTGGGTTTCAATTGTGGTGCTGGCGCTGGTGGCAATCGTTTTGTGGCGCTATACCCGCAGCCGTAATCTGATGGATGTTACGCATAGCGATTTTTCTGAATCTCGCGCGGTGCGTGACAAATTTATGATCTCCCTCGCGGTGTTATCCCTCGCAATACTGTTTGCTGTAACGCATGTCCGCCAACTTATTGCGTTTATCGGGAATTTAGCATGACAGGATGTCAGGTCATGGCCAAACCAGCCAGCTCTCGTTGTAACCTGGATTGTCGTTACTGTTTTTACATCGATAAACCCACTCAACCCGAAATGGATGACGCCACCTTAGAGACGTTTATTCGTCAGCATATCACCGCACAGCCGGGGGCTGACGTGATGTTCGCCTGGCAGGGCGGAGAGCCAACCCTCTGTGGCATCGACTTTTTCCGCCGCGTAGTGACGTTGCAAAAACAGTACGGGGAAGGGAAGAAAATCCATAACGCGTTCCAGACCAACGGGATTTTGCTCAACGACGAATGGTGTCAGTTTTTGCACGATAACGGCTGGCTGGTGGGGATTTCGTTGGATGGCCCCGCCGAGTTGCACGATGCTTATCGTGTTAACCGTAGTGGAAAACCGACTCACCATAAGGTGGTGGACGCCATTGCCAGGCTCCGTAAGCATCAGGTGGAGTTCAATCTGCTGGTAGTGGTTAATTCTCTGAACAGCCAGCAACCTGAGTTGATGTATCGCTACCTTCGCCAGCTTGGCACGCCTTTTTTGCAGTTCATTCCGCTGGTTGAATATGATGAAGACGGCGAGCTTACCGCCGAATCCGTCCCGCCTCAGGCGTGGGGAACCTTCCTGAATACCGTCTTTGATATCTGGGTCAGAGAAGATATTGGCCGCGTATTCATCCAGTTATTTGATTCAACTCTGGGCGTATGGTGCGGACACCCGGCGCAGATGTGTTCGCTAAGCTCCACCTGCGGACATGCTTTTGCTCTGGAAGCGAATGGCGATTTGTATCAGTGCGATCACTATGTTCACCCTGATTTTCGCCTGGGTAATATTCATCGCACGTCGTTGAGTGAGCTCAACGCCAGCCCGAGGGCAGCGGCGTTTGGTCAGTCCAAGAGAACCA
This sequence comes from Citrobacter sp. RHBSTW-00887, assembly GCF_013728095.1. NCBI lineage: Bacteria > Pseudomonadati > Pseudomonadota > Gammaproteobacteria > Enterobacterales > Enterobacteriaceae > Citrobacter > Citrobacter sp. RHBSTW-00887. The sequence continues at coordinate 15,164 of NZ_CP056267.1, forward strand.
CGCTGAGCGCGGAATGCCAGGCGTGTTCGCTATTACGCTTTTGCCATGGTGATTGCCCAAAGCATCGCGACAGCAGTGGAAAGAGTGCGATTTGCGGCGGATACAGCGCTTTCTTCAATCATACCGCGCCGCATATGCGCGTGATGCGTGACCTTCTGAAGCAACATCGCTCACCGATGGAACTGATGGCGATGCTGCGTTAAGTTCAGCGGCGTTTAACGTCCTTTGGTCAGATACTGCGCCATTTCGGCTTCCGGCACCATGCCGCCGCCGGTCGCCCACACCAGGTGGGTGGCGTTATTGAGCTGCTCCGCGCTGAAGCCGTGCATTTGCTGATAGTCAGCAGAAGCGCAAACGTGCTGCGGACCGGCCATCCCGGCCAGCGCCGACGGCTCAAGGTGAATGCCTTCTTCCTGCGCCAGCCAGCCCAGCATGTCGTACATAGTCTGATCGTCCAGGGTGTACAGACCGTCGAGCAGACGTTCCATTGCCCGGCCAACAAAGCCGGACGCGCGGCCCACCGCCAGCCCATCTGCCGCTGTCAGGTTATCGATGCCAATGTCCTGCACAGAAATCGTATCGTGCAGCCCGGTATAAATCCCCAGCAGCATGCACGGTGAATGGGTCGGTTCTGCGAAGAAGCAGTGCACGTTATCGCCGAATGCCAGCTTCAGGCCAAACGCCACCCCGCCAGGCCCACCGCCGACGCCGCACGGCAGGTAAACAAACAGCGGATGGTCGGCATCCACCACGCGCCCCTGCTGCGCGAACTGCGCCTTCAGACGCTGGCCGGCGACCGCATAACCTAAAAACAACGTGCGGGAATTTTCATCATCGATAAAGAAACAGTTCGGATCGGACTGTGCCGCTTTACGGCCCTGCTCAACCGCCACGCCATAATCTTCTTCATACTCCACGACCGTCACACCGTGGCTGCGCAGTTTGGCTTTTTTCCATGCGCGAGCGTCGGCAGACATATGAACCGTCACCTTAAAGCCGATACGGGCGCTCATAATGCCGATCGACATCCCAAGGTTGCCAGTGGAGCCTACGGCGATGCTGTACTGACTGAAGAACTGTTTAAACTCAGGCGAAAGCAGAATGCTGTAATCGTCTTGTGTGGTCAGCAGACCGGCTTCCAGCGCCAGTTTTTCCGCGTGGGTTAGCACTTCATAAATACCGCCTCGCGCTTTAATTGAGCCGGAAATCGGTAGATGGCTGTCTTTCTTCAGCAGAATTTCGCCGTTGATGCGCTGCCCATACTCTTTTTCCAGCCGCTTTTGCATCGCCGGGATCGCGGCCAGTTCAGATTCGATAATGCCGCCGGTGGCTGCGGTTTCCGGGAATGCCTGCGCCAGATACGGCGCGAAGCGCGTCAGACGAGCGTGGGCATCCTGAACATCGTGCTCTGTCAGGCCAACATACGGTAAACCTTCCGCAAGAGAGGTAGTGCCAGGGTTAAACCAGGTCGTCTCCTTGAGAGCGACCAGATCTTTCACTAAAGGATGCTGGGCGATAAGTGTTTGAATGTTTTCCATAGTCAGTCTCTTTGCGCTTAGATAATAAAGGAAAGCAGGAATGTGCAAACCAGTGCAATAACGGACGCGATAAATGTCGCGGTCGTATAATATTTGAACGTCTCATTTAGGGTGGCGCCGCAGTACTGCTTCACCAGCCAGAAGAGGGAATCGGTGACGATCGTGCAGCCAATCGCGCCGGAACCGATGGCAATGGCGATGATCTCCGGGCTAACGTTGGGGTAGAGCGGCAGCATCGGGGCCACGATTGCCGTCGCGCCCATCATCGCCACCGTGGCAGAGCCCACCGCAGCATGCAGGATTAACGCCACCAGCCAAGCCAGCAGAATCGGGTGCATATGCATGTTCGAGAGGATCAGCGCGAGGGTATCCGCCAGTCCGCTGCTCTTGAGGATAGCGTTGAATGCGCCGCCTGCGCCGATAATCAGCAAAATGTTAGCAATGGAGCCAAAACCGTTTTCGGTGTGGGTCAGCAGCGCACCCATGCCAATGTGCTGACGCAGGCCGAGAATGTAATAGGCCACGAAAACAGCAATAAACATCGCGGTGATCGGGTTACCAATAAACTCCAACAGCGTATAAACCGTGCTGCCTTTCGTCATGTTCAGCTCAGCGACGGTTTTTACCAGCATCAGGCCAATCGGCAGCAGTACGGTAAACAGCGTAGCGCCCAACGATGGCAGCGTACTTTCGTCGCGCACCTTGAGGTCGGAAAACTCAGCCGGAACCGGCTTAAACGGCAGACGGTTACCGAGGAATTTCAGATACAGCGGACCGCCGATCAGTGAAGCCATTAAGCCCACCAGTAAGCCGTAGACAATCACGGTGCCAATGTCCGCGCCCAGCTTGTTCGCCACGAACAGGGCGGCTGGATGCGGCGGCACGACGCAGTGTACCGCCATCAGCGCTGTACATAACGGAATCGCCAGCTTCAGTAGCGAGGTATTGGTTTTTTTGGCAATTGAAAAGGCCAGAGGAATCAACAGCACTACGCCGACTTCAACAAACAGCGTGATCCCGCAAATCAGCCCGACCAGTATCATAATGACGTCAGCGGAAAGCCAGCGACAGCGCTGTAGCGTCAGGCCGATACGTTCGGCCGCGCCGGACACTTCCATCATTTTGCCAAGAATGGTCCCAAGGCCGATAACCGCGGCGAGGAAGCCCAGCGTACCGCCGATGCCACTCTCAATGGCATTGACCATATCCAGCGGCCCCATACCCATCATCGTACCCACGAAGAAGCTGGCTAACAGCAGCGCCAGAAACGGGTGGAATTTGAACTTCACGATGGTCAAAACGATTAACACGATGCTTATCAGCAGCGTGCTCACAACCCAGATTTGAGAGTGCATAACTCACCTTGCCCTGTGATTAATATAGGGTTATTGGACAAAAATAAGGCATGGTCTGACAAACGATATAAATCCCCTTTCACATGAACCAGATTGCATCAAGTAGGTGATTTACGTCTAATTACGCTTTGTTTATGCGATATGGTTCACCTTGATTCATCTTTGTGCTGATTTTTGCAGCGAACTTTTTTACACTCCGGCGAATGAATCAGGAGGACAGGAGGTGAACATGGATCCCTTACGCGAGGTCAGAAATCGGCTGCTCAACGGCTGGCAGTTGTCAAAGCTGTATACCTTTGAAGTGGCGGCCCGACATCAGTCGTTTGCGCTGGCGGCAGATGAGCTGTCATTAAGCCCCAGCGCTGTCAGCCATCGCATTAATCAGCTGGAAGATGAGCTGGGTATTCAGCTGTTTGTTCGTTCGCATCGTAAAGTGGAACTCACCCACGAAGGCAAGCGGGTGTTCTGGGCGCTGAAATCATCGCTGGATACGCTGAATCAGGAAATCCTTGATATTAAAAATCAGGAGTTGTCCGGGACGCTCACCGTCTACTCACGGCCTTCTATCGCTCAGTGCTGGCTGGTTCCGGCGCTCGGCGACTTTACCCGTCGCTATCCATCGATTTCGCTGACCATGCTGACCGGGAACGACAACGTCAATCTGCAGCGTGCCGGGGTCGATCTGGCCATCTATTTTGACGACGCGCCCTCCGCGCAGCTCACGCACCACTTCCTGATGGATGAAGAGATCCTGCCGGTATGCAGCCCGGACTACGCTCGCCGCCATGACCTTACCGGTTCGCTGGTGAATTTACCGCACTGTACGTTGCTGCATGACAGACAGGCGTGGAGTAACGACTCCGGGACCGATGAATGGCACAGTTGGGCGCAGCATTTTTCGGTGAATCTGCCGACATCGTCGGGAATTGGTTTCGATCGTTCTGATTTGGCGGTAATTGCGGCGATGAATCATATCGGCGTAGCGATGGGCCGAAAGCGGCTGGTGCAAAAACGCCTCGACAGCGGAGAGCTGGTTGCGCCTTTTGGCGATATGGCGCTGAAATGCCATCAGCACTACTACATCACCACCCTGCCTGGCAGACAGTGGCCGAAAATCGAGGCGTTTATTCGCTGGCTTCAGGAACAGGTTAAATAAGCGGGCCGCGAATATTTTTTACGCTTTCTCGCTACACGCAAAGTGAAAAAGCATGCTAAATACGTGATATCACTCCTGATGATTTGCGTAAGGACGACCGTGTTAAAGCCGATTGTTTCCCTTTTACTGTTAGCCAGCGCCACCGTGTGTGCCGCGCAACCTGTGCTGACCGCGGCGCAGTATGCGCAGCAGCTTGGCGTTGGGATGGACGTAGACTGGGCGCGCACCGATCGGGGTATCCGTGAATTCGATCCGCTGGTGGTGCGGGATTACAGGGCGAAAGGGTTAACCCACGTGCGCATTCGCGTGGCGGGAGAGCCTACGGAGGCGCGGCTTATTCATCTGCGCAAGCTGGTGGAAGCCTGCGAGCAGTATGGCGTGATCCCGATAATTGCCTATCAGGCTGACGAATATAAAAAAGATCCCAGTACCGGTAACGAAAAAGAGGTGGTTAACTGGTGGGTGGCGGTGGCGCATTACTTTGGTCAAAGCTCGCCGTTGCTGGGTTTCGACCTGATATACGAACCCTCTGATAAGCTCAACCATAATCAGGTGTCGCTCAATCGGGTGTATGACAAAACCATTCGTACTGTCCATGCCATCGACCCGCAGCGGATGATTTTTATCGCGCCGCGACTACGCGCCGCGCCGGAAGATTTGCCTGACCTGAAACTGCCGCCGCAAAGTCAGAATACCGTGCTGGCTCAATGGCATATTTTTCCGTGGGGGCCGCTGAAAAATAATGGTAAATATCCGTGGACCTCAGGCACAGCGGCAGAAAAGGCCGCTATTCGCGCCCGTATCAATACCGCCATTCACTGGCAGCAGAAAACGGGTCATGTCAGTTGGGTGGGAGGCTGGTCGCCAGGAGAAACCATCAGGAACGCGCCTTCTGCCTCGCAAATGGCGTTTGCCCGATTTATGGCGTGCGAACTGAAAAAAGCGAAAATTCCCTATGCTATCAATGCGGATACGCAGTTTTATGATGGCGAGGAAGGCGCCTGGCGTCCGGCGCTGGAGCCGTTACTGACGACGATGATCGCGCCTGAATGCGAAAAGCCCGGCGATAAGCCGGGCCATCATACGCTTAAACCGCCTGCCCCTGATGCGACACGCGTGACGCCAGCGGAAGCCAGCAAACAAAAATCAACAGTCCCATAAGGGTCATCAGCAGGCCCAGACTGGCTTGCCCGGTCTGCGGCAGCATTGCAGAGAACCACGCCAGCACGCCGGAACCAATATTCTGTAATCCCCCAACCAGCGCACCGGCAGTGCCTGCCAGGAATGGGAAAGGCTCCATTGCGCCACTGGTTGCCAGCGGAAACAGCATCCCGGCACCGAAGAAAAATAGTGCGGCGGGAATCAGCAGCGTCCAGACGTTCATCACGTCAAACAGGCCCGGAATCCACATAATTAAACCGGCTACCAGACAGCAGATAACCGACTGCCACATCAGCGTCGAGAAACGCTTATTCGGGCGACCGGCGAACCAGGCGCCGAAAAATGCCGCCGGGATGGGCAGAATAAACAGGATACTGACCACCATGCTGCTTAAACCGAGCCTTGCGCCCAACAATACCCCGGAGCAGGCCTCGAAGACTGCAACGCCCGCCAGGCCGCCGATCAGCATCAGCACGTAACAGGTGAAAGAACTGTTACCAAACAGCGTTTTATAGCTGGCGATAAGGCGTGGACGCGGTGCGCCCGCAGGACGCGTTTCCGGCATCCAGCGCGCCATGCTAAACGTGACGCCCGCGCACAGAACCAGCAGGAAAATGTAACAGGCGCGCCAGTTCCACAAGGTATCCAGCATGCCGCCAATCAGCGGGGCCAGCAGCGGACTCACCAGAATCCCCATGTTTAACAAACTATTCGCGTGGCGCAGCTGCGTGCCTTCGTACAGATCGCGCGGTAAGGTTCGCGCCATTACACCGCCGACGCCTGTGCCCATGCCCTGGATTGCACTGGCGATAATCAGTACCGTCAGGCTGTGAGTGGTAATCGCGACCAGCGTGGCCAGCATAAAAATAGACATTCCGGCGAGGATCACCGGACGGCGGCCAACGCGATCGGAAAGTGGGCCGTAAAACAGTTGTGACAGGCCGTAGGTCAGCAGGTAGGCGGCCATCACGCTTTGCACCGCTCCTTCGCGAACGTTCAGTTCACGCGCCATATCAGCAATCGCGGGGATATAAATGGTTTGCGCCATCTGACCTACCGCCACCAGTAATACCAACATCAACAACAAATTGACGCTTCTATGCCTTTTCATTTCGCTGATTACTTTTAAAAAAGAGAAAAAAGAAGAATAAGGTGCTGTACTTTCCCGTAAATGCGCGTGGAATCTACCACAACAGAAAAAGAAGGCCAGATAGTGGGCTGGAATGTTTACGCGATGAACGGCAGGAAATGTAAACAAAAAGCGGCAACAAATGTTGCCGGATTGAATCGGGTTTACGGCGCGATCATGACAAGCGGAGTAAGACAGCGCCTACGGCAATGCCGGCGGCCGCGACAAGGCGTATTCCGGCAACCTTTTCTTTCAGCAGTAGCCAGGCGAGCAGAGCGCCAAACAGAATGGAGGTTTCACGCAGCGCTGCGACCACCGCCAACGGAGCCTGGGTCATGGCCCACAGCGCCAGACCGTAAGAACCCATCGTACCAATCCCGCCCAGAATACCTTTCTTCCACTGTTGTACCAGATAGCGCGATGCTTCCCGGCGCCGGGCGATCATCGCCCAGCCCAGCAGACAGGAACCGTTCAGAAAGAAGGTCCACAGCGTATAACCGAGCGCGGTTTCTGATAAGCGTACGCCGGTGCCATCAACCAGCGTGTAACCGGCGATAAAGCAGGCGTTAATGAGCGCCAGTACGATCCCGCGTTGTGAGCTGCTGCGTCCGTTAAATGCCATGCCGAGAATGGCCAGACAGATCGTAGCAATCCCCACCCAGGCAAACACAGACAGGCTATCGCCAAGGAACAAGACGCTGATAATCGCAACCAGCAGCGGTGCTGTCCCACGCATCAGAGGATAGGTCTGGCTCATATCCGAAACCTGATAGGTTTTGGCGACCAGGACCGTATACACCACTTGCAACGCGGTTGAGACGGCCAAAAACGGCAGGCTGGCGGCTGAAGGCTGAGGCGCGAAGGGTAAGCAGATCAATGCCATAATCGCCGCGGAGCCGCTGACGCCAATCGCCGAGTACAGTTTATCGTTTCCAGCTTTAACAATGGCATTCCAACTGGCATGCAGCAGCGCGGCAAACAGCAAAATGCAGAAAACAGAAAGCGTCATGGTGGCGTTCTTCCCTGAGAATGTCATAAAAACGTAACATATTGGCGCGAGACAAGCACCAGGGAGAAGGTGAAAGGGGAGCGGAGTGTTACCCGCTCCCCTTAGGTGCGACTTGAATCCGAATTACTTAACGTATTTCAGAACGGCATCAAGTAGTTGCAGTGCTGCAACAATGAGTTTGAGGATAAGAATAGCGATATCCACGAGGCTCATACGCTCTCCTTTTGGTACAAGGAGCACGGTGCTGACGTACCTCGCCGCTGCCTGTTGCCAGCACCTTTGTTGACATAACACAGTGTGCTCACACGGGGGTTAAGGCGCTGACGGCACCACCCGTTTCAGCCAGGACTTTGATGCGCCGGTTTACGATGCGGCCCCCGCATAACACATTGCGTACCGAGACATTATAGATAAATACTGTATAAATTAACAGTATTTTATGGACATTGTGCCATTCATGTTCCATACTCAAAACCATCAAAATTCGTGCCGAAATTGCGTGTTCTTCGCAGAACGCGTATACTTTTTCCGTTGACATAACACAGTGTGTTCGGCGGCTACCAACCGCACAGCGCTGAAAAAAACCTCGCTCCGGCGGGGTTTTTTGTTTTCCGACTCTGCACAGCGAAATGTGATCGTTGACGCATTTTTATGCAGATGAAAAATTTTCCATTGTCACGCTGAAAAACCTGTGTTTGTATAAATCCAGTTAATCAACAAACAGACAGGTCCCTAATGAACCCTTCCATGCTGACTGCGACCCTACTAAAAACTGCGCCATCTCGCGCAGCGGTCGTCGTGCGTGTGGTGGTGGTCGTCGGCAATGCGCCGTAGGGTCCGGATCAACACACGATTCCAAAACCCCGCCGGCGCAAACCGGGCGGGGTTTTTCGTTTAAGAGACCTGCCCGAAGCAAAGGCCCAGAATAAAAGGACTGGAGCATGGCAAGTTCGGGCATAACATCCAAGCGTACGCGTTTTACGGGCGCAGAATTCATCGTTCATTTCATGGAACGCCAGGGGATTCAGGTGGTCACCGGTATTCCTGGCGGATCGATTCTTCCCGTCTATGACGCCTTGAGCCAAAGCACGCAAATCCGTCATATCCTGGCGCGCCACGAGCAGGGCGCGGGGTTTATCGCGCAGGGGATGGCGAGAACCGATGGTAAACCCGCCGTCTGTATGGCCTGCAGCGGACCGGGCGCGACCAACCTGGTGACCGCCATTGCCGACGCGCGGCTGGATTCCATCCCGCTGGTGTGTATCACCGGGCAGGTTCCGGCCTCAATGATCGGGACCGACGCCTTTCAGGAAGTCGATACCTACGGCATCTCTATCCCCATCACCAAGCACAACTATCTGGTCCGCCATATCAGTGAATTACCTCAGGTCATGAGCGATGCGTTCCGCATTGCGCAGTCCGGCCGTCCGGGACCGGTGTGGATAGACATTCCTAAGGATATTCAAACCGCCGTTTTTGAAATTGAAGAGATGCCGGAGCCCGCGCAGAAAATGGCGGCACCGGCGTTCAGCCAGGACAGCATTCGCGATGCCGCAGCCATGATTAACGCCGCACAGCGTCCGGTGCTGTATCTCGGCGGCGGCGTGATTAACGCGCCTGAGCGGGTTCGTGAACTGGCAGAAAAAGCCATGCTGCCCACCACCATGACCTTAATGGCGCTCGGTATGCTGCCGAAAGCGCATCCGCTGTCGTTAGGCATGTTAGGTATGCACGGCGCGCGCAGCACTAACTTTATTCTGCAAGAAGCGGACTTATTGATTGTTCTGGGCGCACGTTTTGATGACCGGGCGATTGGTAAAACCGAGCAGTTCTGTCCGAACGCCAAAATCATCCATGTGGACATCGACCGCGCGGAGCTGGGTAAAATCAAACAGCCGCATGTGGCGATTCAGGCGGATGTCGATGAGGTTCTGGCGCAACTGATCCCATTAATTGACGCGCAGCCGCGAGAGTCGTGGCATCAAATGGTGGCCGATTTACAACGCGAATTCCCCTGCAGCATTCCGCAGGAAAGCGACCCGCTCAGCCACTATGGGCTGATCAACGCCGTAGCGGCCTGCGTGGATGACAATGCCATTATCACCACCGACGTAGGCCAGCATCAGATGTGGGCCGCACAGGCTTACCCGCTGAACCGTCCGCGTCAGTGGCTGACCTCCGGCGGTCTGGGAACCATGGGCTTTGGCCTGCCGGCGGCAATTGGCGCAGCGCTGGCCAACCCGGACAAAAAGGTGCTGTGCTTCTCCGGCGACGGTAGCCTGATGATGAATATTCAGGAAATGGCGACGGCCAGCGAAAATCAGCTGGATATTAAAATCATCCTGATGAATAACGAAGCGTTGGGTCTGGTGTATCAGCAGCAGAGTTTGTTCTATAAGCAGGGCGTTTTTGCGGCGACATATCCGGGGATGATTAACTTTATGCAGATAGCCGCCGGGTTTGGCCTCGAAACCTGCGATTTGAATAACGAAGCGGATCCACAGGCAGCGTTGCAGGAGATTATTAATCGCCCTGGACCTGCGCTGATCCACGTGCGCATCGATGCCGAAGAAAAAGTGTACCCGATGGTGCCGCCGGGTGCGGCAAACACAGAAATGGTGGGGGAATAAGCCATGCAACAGCAGACTCATGACAACGTAATCCTGGAACTCACCGTACGCAACCATCCGGGCGTAATGACCCACGTCTGCGGGCTGTTTGCCCGCCGCGCGTTCAACGTGGAAGGCATTCTCTGTCTACCGATTCAGGACAGCGACAAGAGCCGCATCTGGCTACTGGTCAATGACGATCAACGTCTTGAGCAGATGATAAGCCAGATCGACAAGCTGGAAGATGTGGTGAAAGTGGCCCGCAACCAGTCCGACCCGTCGATGTTTAACAAAATCACGGTTTTCTTTGAGTGAGTTAGTCGCCGTCTGAATCCGGGGTGATGACTTTGACAGAGCCGTTCCGGCAGTGGGTTGCGTAATCTGCCGGCAACGGGCGATCGCTTATCAGTACGTCAAAAGTGGAAAGCGGACCAATGCTGGCGGGAGCAACCTCATCAAACAGGGCGTGGCGGGTTAGCAGAATTTTGCGCAATCCGCGTTCCATCGCTTTGCGTTTGGTGGCCAGATCGTCCGGATTGAACCAGCTAACGCCGAAATGCTCATGGACTCCGCTGGCAGAGATAAACACTTTTCGTGGGTTGAGCGCATCCAGCGGAGAGGGATTGCTGGTGTCGTAAAAGGCATCACTTTTCGCCCGATAGGTGCCCCCGCAAAGAATCACCGTGGCGTTGGGTTTTTCATTTAGCGCCACGAATACCCGGTGTGAGTAGCAAATTCCGGTAAAGGTAATATCGTCCGGGATCATGCTGACGACTAATGGCATTTCCGCACCATTATCAAAAAAGACCAGATCGTTTTCACTGACCAGTCCCGCGGCCAGAATGGCAACCGGTAAATCGTCGCGATGATACTGCTTTTGCACGGGGAGCGGAGCGTTAACGAGGGTGGCGGGCTTGTTCACCATCACGATGTAACCACCGAGTAGCGTAAGCGGCAATGGTTCGTCATCCTGGCTGAGATCCCGACGGATGGTCATCACGGAAACCTCCAGCATGCGCGCCGCCTCTTTCAGATGGATTCTGTCGGTCTTCTTCAACAATTCCATCAGACGTCGAATACGTTCTTTTTGCTTGGTTTCCATGCACACTCTCCACGAATCATGTTTTCATGTTCCTTCAGTAACATTTATGTGTTTCTGGGGACATGATATTGCTGCATTACTATACGTCTGACCATTGGGAAATAAAAGCGTGTTTTTACACGTTTTATTGATTATAAGCAGCGAGTTTTCAGTCAATTGTAAGCAATTTAATCATTTTGAGTGTGATAGAGATGCAACATTTAGCATAATAAATAAACAATAAAATGATCCTCCAATCGCGATCCTAGTCACAAATGATACGGAAGTAACATGATAATGTTATTTTAATATCATTGTTGTGTGATTGTTTCTGAGAGGTAGTAAAATGGATATCGCGGTTATTGGCTCCAACATGGTGGATCTCATCACCTACATCAACCAGATGCCCAAAGAAGGGGAAACACTGGAAGCACCCGCCTTTAAAATTGGTTGTGGCGGTAAAGGGGCAAATCAGGCCGTTGCGGCTGCTAAGCTCAATTCCAAAGTGCTGATGCTGACGAAAGTCGGTGATGATATTTTTGCGGATAACACCATTCGTAATCTCGAATCCTGGGGGATTAATACAACCTATGTCGAAAAGGTACCCTGCACCAGCAGCGGCGTTGCACCGATCTTTGTTAATGCAAACTCCAGCAACAGCATTCTGATTATTAAAGGTGCCAACAAGTTTCTCTCCCCGGAAGATATCGATCGCGCGGCGGAAGATCTGAAAAAGTGTCAACTTATTGTCCTGCAGCTGGAAGTACAGTTGGAAACGGTTTATCACGCGATTGAATTCGGTAAAAAAAACGGTATTGAAGTGTTATTAAATCCCGCCCCTGCATTACGGGAATTAGATATGTCTTATGCCTGTAAATGCGATTTCTTCGTGCCAAATGAAACCGAGCTCGAAATATTAACCGGTATGCCGGTGGATACCTATGACCATATTCGCGCCGCGGCACGTTCTTTGGTCGATAAAGGTCTGAACAATATTATCGTCACCATGGGGGAGAAAGGTGCTCTGTGGATGACGCGTGACCAGGAAGTCCATGTCCCGGCGTTTAAAGTGAACGCTGTCGATACCAGTGGCGCAGGTGACGCTTTCATCGGTTGTTTTGCCCACTATTACGTTCAAAGCGGTGATGTCGAAGCCGCCATGAAAAAAGCCGCTCTCTTCGCTGCATTCAGCGTTACCGGGAAAGGCACTCAATCATCTTATCCAAGTATCGAACAATTTAATGAGTTTCTTACCTTAAACGAATAATACTCCTGCATTGTAAAAGGTAGCACTATGAACGATAAAAACATCATTCAGATGCCCGACGGCTATCTGAATAAGACGCCTCTGTTCCAGTTTATTTTGTTATCCTGTTTATTCCCTTTATGGGGATGCGCAGCCGCATTAAATGATATTCTGATTACGCAATTCAAAAGCGTATTTTCACTCAGCAACTTTGCTTCGGCATTAGTTCAGAGTGCCTTTTATGGCGGTTATTTTTTAATTGCGATTCCTGCATCTTTGGTGATTAAAAAGACCAGTTATAAAATCGCCATCTTAATGGGACTGACCCTTTATATTGTTGGCTGTACGCTCTTTTTCCCGGCATCGCACATGGCCACCTACACCATGTTCCTCGCGGCAATTTTTGCGATTGCGATTGGCCTGAGCTTCCTGGAAACTGCAGCCAACACCTACAGCTCCATGATTGGCCCAAAAGCGTATGCCACCCTGCGCCTGAACATCAGCCAGACCTTTTACCCCATTGGCGCAGCCGCCGGTATTCTGCTGGGTAAATATCTGGTCTTCTCTGAAGGCGAGAGTCTGGAAAAACAGATGGCTGGGATGAACGCGGAGCAGATCCACAACTTTAAAGTGTTGATGCTGGAAAATACCCTTGAGCCTTACAAGTACATGATTATGGTGCTGGTTGTGGTGATGGTGTTGTTCCTGCTGACCCGCTTCCCGACCTGTAAAGTCGCGCAAACGGCGAGTCATAAACGTCCGTCAGCGATGGATACGCTGCGTTATCTGGCCAGCAATGCCCGTTTCCGCCGTGGGATTGTGGCGCAGTTCCTGTACGTGGGGATGCAGGTCGCGGTGTGGTCATTTACCATCCGTCTGGCGCTGGAATTGGGTGATATCAACGAGCGCGACGCCTCAACCTTCATGGTCTATAGCTTTGCCTGCTTCTTTATCGGCAAGTTTATCGCCAACATCTTGATGACACGCTTCAATCCGGAAAAAGTGCTGATCCTCTACTCCATCATTGGCGCACTGTTTCTGGTCTATGTTGCGCTGGCGCCAAGCTTCAGCGCCGTGTACGTTGCCGTACTGGTGAGCGTCCTGTTTGGACCCTGCTGGGCGACAATCTATGCCGGTACGCTGGATACCGTGGATAACGAACATACTGAAATGGCGGGAGCGGTTATTGTCATGGCCATTGTTGGTGCAGCGGTGGTTCCGGCAATTCAGGGCTATGTGGCCGATATGTTCCACTCGCTACAACTCTCGTTCCTGGTCTCCATGTTGTGCTTCGTGTACGTCGGTATCTACTTCTGGCGTGAAAGCAAAGTGCGCAATAACCTGGCTGAAGCGACTGTTTCCTGAGGAGAGCGATCATGACAACACGTATCACGCTGTGGCGGGAACTCTTTGCAGAGCATCCGCGAATCTTACTGAAGAATAGCAACTTCACGGTTACCGCATTTCGTTACGCCAGCGGTGTGGAAGGGCTGAAGATAGAAAACAGTCGTGGACATCTGGTTATTCTGCCCTGGATGGGGCAGATGATCTGGGATGCTCAGTTTGACGGGCATGAACTGACCATGCGCAACATGTTCAGTCAGCCGAAACCGGCTGCGGAAGTGGTAGCGACATACGGCTGCTTTGCTTTCCACTCGGGTATATTGGCTAATGGCTGCCCTTCGCCGGAAGATTCTCACCCGTTGCATGGCGAAATGGCCTGTGCCGCGATGGATGAGGCCTGGCTGGAGCTGGAGGGAGAGAATTTGCGCGTGAGCGGACGCTACGAGTATGTGATGGGGTTCGGTCATCATTATCAGGCGCATCCTGCAGTGATTATGCGTAAAGCGAGTGCGCTGTTTGATATCCAGATGGCGGTCACCAACCTCGCCTCAGTGGCAATGCCTTTACAGTATATGTGCCATATGAACTATGCCTACGTACCGGAAGCGACCTTCAGCCAGAATATCCCGGATGAAGCCATGAAGCTGCGTGAGTCGGTACCCGCGCATGTTAAGCCTACCGAGCAGTGGCTGGCGTTTAATCAGCGGATCATCCAGGGCGAGACCTCGCTGGGGCGCCTCAACGAGCCCGATTTTTACGATCCGGAAATCGTTTTCTTCGCTGACCAACTGGACCGATACACGGATAAGCCTGAATTTCGCATGATCGCACCTGATGGCACCACGTTCGTGACGCGTTTCTCCAGCGCGGAGCTGAATTATGTCACCCGTTGGATCCTCTATAACGGCGATCAACAGGTGGCAGCCTTCGCCCTACCTGCGACCTGTCGCCCTGAAGGCTTCCTGGCGGCGCAGCGAAAAGGCACGTTGATTCAGCTAGAACCGCAGCACACCCGCACATTTACCGTCACAACTGGCATCGCCTGATCGCTCAAGGCTTAAACAGCAGCGCGTCGGAACACAAAATCCTTCAAGCTGCATAAGGCGGCAAGTCTGATAATCCCCAGGAGCTTACTTAAGTCAGTGACTGGGGTCAGCAGACCAAGCCAACGCAGAGGCTGCTTGAAGGATAAAGTGTATATCGTTAAGGTAAGCACGTTTTTTATCCCCCAGGACAGAACCCATGATCACCGTTGCCCTTATCGACGACCACACTATCGTCCGCTCCGGCTTTGCCCAGTTGCTGGGGCTGGAACCTGATTTGCAGGTTGTGGCTGAGTTCGGCTCAGGCAGTGAGGCGTTGGCGGGATTACCGGGACGTGGCGTGCAGGTATGTATCTGTGATATCTCGATGCCTGATATCTCCGGTCTTGAACTGTTAAGCCAGTTGCCAAAAGGGATGGCGATTATCATGCTCTCCGTCCACGACAGCCCGGCGCTGGTGGAGCAGGCGCTCAACGCGGGTGCGCGTGGTTTCCTTTCTAAACGCTGTAGTCCTGATGAGCTGATCGCGGCGGTGCATACCGTGGCGACCGGCGGCTGCTATTTGACTCCGGATATCGCCGTTAAACTAGCGGCTGGTCGTCAGGATCCGCTGACCAAACGCGAACGTCAGGTGGCGGAGAAACTGGCGCAAGGCATGGCGGTTAAAGAGATTGCCGCCGAACTGGGCCTGTCGCCGAAAACGGTGCACGTGCATCGCGCTAACCTGATGGAAAAACTGGGCGTTAGCAACGATGTCGAACTGGCCCGCCGGATGTTTGACGGCTGGCAATGAACACGCTCTGTTCCCGGTTAATCACCGTTGTTGCCTGCTTCTTTATCTTCTCTGCCGCGTGGTTCTGCTTGTGGAGTATCAGCCTGCACCTGGTTGAGCGCCCGGAGCTGGCGGTACTGCTGTTTCCGTTTGGCCTGCGTCTGGGGCTGATGCTGCAATGTCCACGCGGCTACTGGCCGGTGCTGCTGGGTGCGGAATGGCTGCTTCTTTTCTGGCTGGCGCAGGAAGTGGCGCTGGCTCACTTGCCACTTTTGATGATCGGAAGCTTCCTCACGTTACTCCCGGTGATGCTGATTTCGCGATACCGCCATCAGCGCGACTGGCGCACGCTGCTGTTACAGGGCGCGGCGCTGACGGCGGCGGCGTTGCTGCAATCGCTGCCCTGGCTTGGGCAAGGCGAAGAGGCGTGGAATGCCCTACTGCTGACGCTCACTGGTGGATTAACGCTGGCTCCGATCTGTCTGGTTTTCTGGCACTATCTTACCAGCACCACCTGGTTGCCGCTGGGCCCGGCGGTGGTGTCTCAGCCGGTGAACTGGCGCGGGCGGCATCTGGTCTGGTATCTGCTGCTGTTTAGCGTCAGCCTGTGGTTGCAGCTTGGCCTGCCCGATGAACTGTCACGCTTCACGCCGTTTTGCCTCGCACTGCCGATCATTGCGCTCGCCTGGCACTACGGCTGGCAGGGGGCACTGATTGCCACGTTAATGAACGCCATTGCGCTGATTGCCAGCCAGACCTGGCACGATCATCCCGTAGACCTGTTGCTCTCCCTGCTGGTGCAAAGCCTGACCGGGCTGCTGCTCGGCGCGGGGATCCAGCGTCTGCGCGAGCTTAACCAGTCGCTGCAAAACGAATTAGCGCGCAACCACCGTCTGGCGGAACGCCTGCTGGAGACCGAAGAGAGCGTGCGCCGGGATGTGGCGCGCGAACTGCACGATGATATCGGTCAGACCATCACCGCCATTCGCACCCAGGCGGGCATTGTCCAGCGGCTGGCGCCGGAAAACGCAGGGGTGAAGCGCAGCGGGGCGCATATCGAACAACTTTCTCTTGGCGTTTACGATTCGGTGCGTCGTCTGTTGGGTCGTCTGCGTCCGCGCCAGTTGGATGATCTCAC
The DNA here is from genome assembly GCF_013728095.1 of Citrobacter sp. RHBSTW-00887. Classification (NCBI taxonomy): domain Bacteria; kingdom Pseudomonadati; phylum Pseudomonadota; class Gammaproteobacteria; order Enterobacterales; family Enterobacteriaceae; genus Citrobacter; species Citrobacter sp. RHBSTW-00887. The sequence continues at coordinate 31,745 of NZ_CP056267.1, forward strand.
GCTGGAACAAGCGATCCGCTCATTGATGCGTGAAATGGAGCTGGAAAGCCGTGGCATCGTCAGCCACCTTGACTGGCGAATTGACGAATCTGCACTCAGCGAAAGTCAGCGGGTGACGCTGTTTCGCGTCTGTCAGGAAGGGCTGAACAACATCGTTAAGCACGCCAACGCCAGCGCGGTGACGCTTCAGGGCTGGCAGCAGGATGAACGGCTGATGCTGGTGATTGAGGACGACGGCAGCGGCCTGCCGCCGGGGTCGAATCAGCAGGGATTTGGCCTCACCGGGATGCGTGAACGTATTACCGCCCTCGGGGGATCGCTCTCGATTTCCTGTACGCACGGCACGCGGGTCAGCGTGTCGTTACCCCAGCGTTATGTGTAAGGAGCGGTCATGTTTTCGTTTTTAAAAGCCCCAGTCAGCGCGCCGCTCATCACCGATAAGCGTGAAGTGGATGCCCTCTACCGCTACTGGCGGCGGCATATTCTGACCACTATCTGGCTCGGCTACGCGCTGTTCTATTTCACACGCAAGAGCTTCAACGCCGCCGTACCGGATATCCTCACCAGCGGCGTGCTGACCCGCAGCGACATTGGTCTGCTGGCGACGCTGTTTTACATCACCTACGGCCTGTCGAAGTTTGTTTCCGGTATCGTCAGTGACCGTTCCAACGCCCGTTATTTTATGGGGTTTGGGCTTATCGCCACCGGCGTGGTGAACATTCTGTTTGGCTTCTCCACCTCGCTCTGGGCTTTTGCGGTGCTCTGGGCGCTGAACGCCTTTTTCCAGGGCTGGGGGTCGCCGGTCTGCGCGCGTTTATTGACCGCGTGGTATTCGCGTACCGAACGCGGCGGCTGGTGGGCGCTGTGGAATACTGCGCACAATGTTGGCGGGGCGCTGATCCCTATCGTGATGGCGGCGACGGCGCTGCACTACGGCTGGCGTGCCGGGATGATGATCGCCGGGCTGCTGGCGATTGTGGTGGGGGTTTTTCTCTGCTGGCGGCTGCGCGACAGGCCGCAGGCGATTGGTCTGCCGCCGATTGGCGACTGGCGCCATGATGAGCTGGAAATCGCCCAGCAGCAGGAAGGCGCAGGGCTGAGCCGTAAAGAGATCCTCACCCGCTATGTATTGCTGAATCCCTATATCTGGCTGCTGTCGCTGTGTTACGTGCTGGTGTACGTCGTCCGCGCCGCCATCAACGACTGGGGCAATCTGTATATGTCGGAGACGCTCGGCGTGGATCTGGTGACCGCCAATACCGCCGTGACCATGTTCGAATTGGGCGGATTTATCGGCGCGCTGGTCGCAGGCTGGGGCTCGGACAAACTGTTTAACGGCAACCGCGGTCCAATGAACCTGATTTTCGCTGCCGGAATTTTGCTCTCCGTGGGCTCGTTGTGGCTGATGCCGTTCGCCAGTTACGTGATGCAGGCGGCGTGCTTCTTCACCACCGGATTCTTCGTCTTCGGCCCGCAAATGCTGATCGGCATGGCGGCGGCGGAGTGCTCGCACAAAGAGGCAGCGGGCGCGGCAACCGGATTTGTCGGGCTGTTTGCCTATCTGGGGGCATCGCTTTCCGGCTGGCCGCTGGCGAAGGTGATGGAGGTCTGGCACTGGACCGGATTCTTTGTGGTGATCGCCATTGCGGCGGGGATATCCGCGCTGCTGCTGCTGCCGTTTTTGAACGCCCAGGCTCCACGCGAACTCAACGAAGCGTGATGCACCTCACCTTTTTGCCCCGAGTAGGGTAAAACTAAGAAATTTTCCCGGTTTCACCTGGACGCTGTCTCAGGCGCGTCTCCCGGCTGATTTTTACAATGCCTGCCATTCGCAGGTATAAAAATTAGCTCGGGAGTGTCAAATGCTGGCCTTTCTAAACCAGGTACGCAAGCCGACCCTGGATCTGCCGCTCGATGTGCGGCGTAAAATGTGGTTCAAACCGTTCATGCAGTCCTATCTGGTGGTCTTTATTGGCTACCTGACCATGTATCTGATCCGCAAAAACTTCAACATCGCGCAGAACGACATGATCTCCACCTACGGGCTGAGCATGACGCAGCTGGGGATGATTGGCCTGGGCTTCTCCATCACCTACGGCGTGGGTAAAACGCTGGTTTCCTACTATGCCGACGGCAAAAATACCAAGCAGTTCCTGCCGTTTATGCTGATCCTCTCCGCCATCTGTATGCTCGGCTTCAGCGCCAGCATGGGGGCGGGTTCAACCAGCCTGTTCCTGATGATCGCCTTCTACGCGCTGAGCGGTTTTTTCCAGAGTACCGGTGGCTCGTGTAGCTATTCCACCATCACCAAATGGACGCCGCGTCGCAAGCGGGGTTCTTACCTCGGTATGTGGAATATCTCCCATAACCTCGGTGGTGCGGGTGCGGCTGGCGTGGCGCTGTTTGGCGCCAACTATCTGTTCGACGGTCACGTCATTGGTATGTTTATCTTCCCGTCAATTATCGCCCTGATTGTCGGCTTTATCGGCCTGCGCTACGGCAGCGACTCCCCGGAGTCTTATGGCCTCGGTAAAGCTGAAGAGCTGTTCGGCGAGGAGATAAGCGAAGAGGACAAAGAGACTGAAGAAAATGAGATGACCAAATGGCAGATCTTTGTTGAGTACGTGCTGAAAAACAAAGTGATCTGGCTGCTGTGCTTCTCCAACATTTTCCTGTACGTGGTGCGCATCGGTATCGACCAGTGGTCCACTGTCTACGCTTTCCAGGAGCTGAAGCTCTCCAAAGAGGTGGCGATTCAGGGCTTTACCCTGTTTGAAGTGGGCGCGTTGGTCGGCACGCTATTGTGGGGTTGGCTCTCTGACCTGGCTAACGGTCGTCGTGCGCTGGTAGCCTGCGTGGCGCTGGCGTTGATTATCGCGACCCTGGGCGTTTATCAGCACGCCAGCAACCAGTATGTCTATCTGGCTTCGCTGTTTGCGCTGGGCTTCCTGGTGTTTGGCCCTCAGCTGTTAATCGGCGTTGCAGCCGTCGGATTCGTACCGAAAAAAGCGATCGGCGCAGCCGATGGGATTAAAGGCACCTTCGCATACCTGATTGGTGACAGCTTCGCCAAGCTGGGTCTGGGGATGATTGCCGACGGCACGCCGATCTTTGGTCTGACCGGCTGGGCGGGCACGTTCGCCGCGCTGGATACCGCCGCCATCGGTTGTATCTGCCTGATGGCCATCGTGGCCGTGTTTGAAGAACGTAAAATTCGCCGCGAGAAAAAAATTCAACAATTGAAAGTCGCTTAAGTTAAGTGTGCATTGGTAACTTTTGCCCGCCTGGATGGCGGGCTTTTTTATGTCGCGGATCCATCCTGAATCGTGTTGATACGTTCAGTCGTCGACAGAGAGGAATTTGCCGTTATGATGGGCATCCTGTCTGGTAATGGATGTGCGCATGATTTGGATAATGCTGGCCACATTGGTCGTTGTTTTTGTAGTGGGTTTTCGGGTGTTGACGTCCGGATCTCGACGGGCAATTCGCCGTCTGAGCGAGCGACTGAATATTGATGTTGTGCCGGTAGAGTCGATGATCGATCAGATGGGAAAAGTACAGGGTGAGGCCTTTTTACAGTACCTCCACCGCCCAGATGAATCGCATCTGCAAAATGCTGCCCAGGTGTTGTTGATCTGGCAAATCGTTATTGTCGACGGCAGTGAGTCGAATCTGCTGCAATGGCACCGTTGGCTGCAAAAAGCCCGATTGGCCACGCCGATTACTGACGCACAGGTGCGTCTGGCGCTCGGTTTTCTGCGCGAAATAGAGCCGGATATGCAGGAGTTTAATGCGTTTCAGATGCGCTATAACGCCTTTTTCCAGCCCGAAGATGGCGTGCACTGGCTGCACTGACAGTCATGCCTGTTGGCGTTACGTGACTCAGGCCGACAAAGGGACCCTGCCGCTGGTCGAATAAGACACGTCGACATTCAGCGGTAAAGTTGCCAAAACGTTAAATGCGTCACAAATTTAGTGTTACACTGCGTAACTTTTCTGCAATAACCCCACGCAGGTAACAAAATGAGAGAAGCTGTTGAACAAAAATCCCGCGCTGAGGCAAATGCCCGACCGAACTGGTCGGCGGTATTCGCCGTGGCGTTCTGCGTTGCCTGCCTGATAACCGTTGAGTTTCTGCCCGTTAGCCTGTTAACGCCGATGGCGCAGGATCTGGGGATTTCTGAAGGTGTTGCCGGACAATCGGTGACTGTGACGGCATTTGTTGCCATGTTCGCCAGCCTGTTTGTGACGCAAATTATCCAGGCGACCGATCGTCGCTACGTGGTGATCGTGTTTTCGGTGCTGCTGACGCTCTCCTGCCTGTTGGTTTCCTTTGCCAACTCTTTTTCACTGCTGCTCATTGGCCGCGCCTGTCTCGGTCTGGCGCTTGGCGGATTCTGGGCGATGTCGGCGTCGCTGACCATGCGTCTGGTTCCCGCCCGTACGGTACCGAAAGCGCTGTCGGTGATTTTTGGCGCGGTCTCTGTCGCGCTGGTGATTGCTGCGCCGCTGGGGAGTTTTTTGGGCGGTATTATCGGCTGGCGCAACGTGTTTAATGCGGCGGCGGTAATGGGCGTGCTGTGCACGATTTGGGTGGTGAGAGCGCTGCCGTCGTTGCCAGGTGAACCTTCGCATCAGAAACAAAATATGTTCAGCCTGCTGCAGCGCCCGGGGGTGATGGCCGGGATGATTGCCATCTTTATGTCCTTTGCCGGACAGTTCGCCTTCTTTACCTATATTCGCCCGATCTATATGAATCTGGCAGGCTTTGAAGTTGATGGCCTGACGTTGGTGCTGCTGAGTTTTGGTATCGCCAGCTTTGTCGGGACATCGCTCTCCTCGGTGGTTCTGAAGCGCTCGGTCAAACTGGCCTTAGCCGGTGCGCCGCTGGTGCTGGCGCTTAGCGCGCTGGTCCTGATCCTGTGGGGTAGCGACAAAGTTGTGGCGGCAGGTATTGCGATTATCTGGGGCCTGGCGTTTGCGTTGGTTCCGGTCGGCTGGTCGACGTGGATCACCCGATCGCTTGCCGATCAGGCAGAAAAAGCCGGATCCGTCCAGGTCGCCGTGATCCAGCTTGCCAATACCTGCGGGGCAGCGGTGGGAGGCTATGCGCTCGATAACCTCGGACTGCTTTCACCCCTGATGCTTTCCGGCAGCCTGATGCTGCTGACGGCGCTTCTGGTCACGATGAAGGTCAGAATACAGTGAGATTGTTGCCTGATGGCGCGCAGCTTTCAGGCAACACCGTTATCTGACGACTGAATCAATCAAAACCATTGTTTTCGGCGGTATGGGCAAACCATTCGCCGCTTTTCTTCACCGTACGTTTTTGCGTATCTAAATCTAACTGGACAAAACCGTAGCGGTTTTTATATCCGTTGAGCCAGGACCAGTTATCAATAAAGGTCCACATATGGTAGCCAAGACAATTACACCCTTCGCTAATGCCTTTATGTAGCCATTTAAGATGCGCGGAAACAAATTCAATACGGTAGCTGTCGTTGATTTGGTCCTGCTGAATAAAACGTTGCTCATTTTCGACTCCCATGCCGTTTTCAGAAATAAAACAGCGCGGGTTGCCGTAGTTATCACGCAGATTAGTAATAATATCGTATATACCTGGCTCGTAAATTTCCCAGCCACGGTAAGGGTTCATTTTACGCCCCGGCATTTCGTAATAATCAAACAGCCACTCCGGCATAAACGGCGCGTCAGGATTGACGGCAGTATCACGACATTTCACGCGGCGCGGCTGATAATAATTAATACCGAGCAGGTCGATTTTGCCATCGGCGATGAGCTGACGGTCGCCTGGCTGACATGCTGGGAGTTGATCGTACTCTTTTAGCAGCTCTATCAGATCCGCCGGATATTCACCTTTTAGTACCGGGTCAAGGAAGCTGCGGTTAAACAGCAGATCCGCATGGTGCGCAGCTTTTACATCTGCCGGGTGTTGTGAGCGCGGATAAGAGGGCGTTAAATTCAGGATCACACCGATTTCACCGTCATAACTACCGGCGTGATATGCGCGCACTGCCGTGGAATGCGCCAGTACGGTGTGATACGCCACGGTGGCCGCGCGTTTGAAATCCACCACATTAGGGTAATGGAAGTCATACAGATAGCCGCCTTCTACCGGGACAATCGGTTCGTTAAAGGTGAACCAGTGCTTCACCCGATTGCCGAACAAGGTAAAACAGGTTTGTGCGTAGCGACCAAACGCCTCAACCACATCACGGTTTTCCCAGCCACCTTTCTCCTGCATCACCATCGGCATATCGAAGTGAAACAGGGTGATAAATGGCGTAATGCCTTGCGCCAGCAGCTCATCGATGACGTTGTTATAGAAATCAACCGCCTGCGGATTGACGTCGCCAGTACCGTCCGGGATCAGTCGTGACCAACTGATTGAAGTGCGGAAGCTGTTGTGCTTCAGCTGTTTGAGCAGTGCGATGTCCTGTTTCCAGTGCTGATAAAAGGTCGAGGTGTTCGCCGGGCCAACCCCCTGATGGAAACGCCCAGGCTGGCGGTCGAACCACACGTCCCATGTCGTCTGGCTTTTGCCGCCGTTCAGACTATCCCCTTCGGTTTGCAGCGCCGAGCAGGCACTGCCCCACCAAAAGTTTTCGGGAAAACGGTATCGCATTATCTTGCTCCTTGATGTGTTTCATTTCCCTACACAATAGGCGATTTTGCAAAACAGAAACCGGTTACAGCACTCGTTTTTCAATGCGATAGTTACAAATCCGGGCATTCAACTTTGCCCAGCGCTTCCCAGTAGTTGTTCTGATTGTTTCTTTGTATTGCCAGAATGGCTTCGCGGATGTGTTGCTGATTACGGGTATCAGCCATAATCGTTTTTTCCCACACCTCATCCGATGGCGACCCCTGCGGGGTACAAATCTTGCGCAAATCCTTCAATACGGTGTTTTTTTCATGAACGGACTGTAGAGAGCCATAAGCCGAATCGGCCTGCGCCAAACCCGGCAGCATGAAAAGAATGGCAATAAGCGGTAAAACGGCTTGTTTCATGATAATAATCCTTGTTGTCGATGCGCATCATCTCAAGAGTAAGTGTAGACGGCATGCGCCTCACTCATCAGCCTGTGTTAATTTCTAAAAAGAAAATCAGCCAGAAGTTTTAGTTTTTCAGGAGGATAGGATGCAAATACAGATTACAGATACCATTACTGAAGACGATCAAAATGCTCTGCTTGTTGGATTGCGCGCCTACAATCGCCAGTTCCTGAGGACCACCAATTTTGGCGACCTGGCGGTGTACTGGCGCGATGAGCACAATGAAATACTGGGCGGGCTGATCGGTAAAATCAAAGGCGAATGGCTGTGCGTTGATTTCCTGTGGATGCATGAATCGCTGCGTAAAGGCGGTTACGGCACAAAGTTGATGCAGGCCGCTGAACAGACGGCGCGTGAGAGAGGATGCCTGCATGCGCTGGTGGACACGATGAGTTTCCAGGCGCTGCCGTTTTATCAGAAAAACGGCTATCAGTTGCAAATGACCCTCGATAACTTTCCAGAAACCGGTTCCGCGCGCCATTATTTGTCGAAAACGTTTTGATGACCGGAAGGACTGCAAAAGGGATGACTTGAAGGCAAACAGGAAGAAGCGTTGCGTATAGCCCAAGCCATGCTTGAAAAGGGGATTGATCGTGAACTGGTGCTAATTATTACTGGGCTTTCCTTTGATGAGCTAACGGCACCTTCCGACTCATTTTCCTTTTCGCATTATGCTTTTTTCTTCTTGCTGATGCTTTTTCGTTTTTTAAACCGCAGCGGCCTTCCCGCTATAGTCATTTCATTACTCATCAGGCGGTTATTGCAAAAGGATAAAACGTGAAACTGAAGATACCTTATTTCGGGGCTGGGGCGGCGTTATTACTGTCGGGATTATTGCTGGCAGGATGCGATCAGCAGAACAATGATGCAAAGCATATTAAAGTGGGCGTGATTAACGGTGCAGAGCAGGATGTGGCGGAAGTCGCGAAGAAAGTCGCTAAAGAAAAATATGGCCTGGAGGTGGAGTTGGTGGGGTTTAGCGGTTCTCTGCTGCCCAACGATGCCACTAATCATGGTGAGCTGGATGCCAACGTCTTCCAGCATCGTCCGTTCCTTGAACAAGATAATAAAGCGCACGGCTATAAGCTGGTAGCGGTGGGCAATACCTTTGTGTTCCCGATGGCGGGTTATTCGAAGAAAATCAAAACCGTTGCTGAACTAAAAGACGGTGCGACGATTGCGATACCTAACGATCCGACCAACCTTGGGCGGGCGCTGTTGCTGCTACAAAAAGAGAAGTTAATCACTCTGAAAGCGGATACCGGCCTGCTGCCAACGGCGCTGGATATTACGGATAATCCGCGACATCTGAAAATTATGGAACTGGAAGGGGCTCAGCTACCGCGCGTGCTGGACGATCAAAAAGTGGATGTGGCGATTATCAGTACCACCTACATCCAGCAAACCGGGCTTTCTCCGGTACATGACAGCGTATTTATCGAAGACAAAAATTCACCGTACGTGAACATTCTGGTGGCGCGAGAAGACAATAAAGATGCCGAGAATGTGAAAGAATTCCTGCAATCTTATCAGTCACCGGAAGTGGCGCAGGCCGCTGAAACTATCTTTAACGGCGGCGCAGTTCCGGGCTGGTAATCGTCACCCGTTGCCGCGCCAGTTGGGTTAAACCGCTCTGGCGCGGCGACGTGAGTCCATTGAGATCAGCACGACCGATGAGAGGATCAAAAGCGTACCCAGCCAGTCTGGCAGGGTAAAGGTGATGCCTAACAGCAGCAGGGACAGCAACGCACTGCTCAACGGTTCCGCGCAGCTTAAAATGCTCGCTTTCGGTCCGCCAATCATCTGCGCGCCTTTTAGGTACAGGCTAAACGTGAGTGACGTGCCGATGACCACCAGATAGAAAAACGCCAGAATTAAACTGCCATTCACCACGAAATGAGTTCCCTGCCCTGCATAGAACGGCAGTAGGATCATTCCACCGATTAACATACTCCAGCCGACGACCGGTAATGTGCCGTAGCGCGCGATGAGCGTTGAGGGGTAGGTGGTATAGAACGCGGCGGCAAACGCCGAGGCTATTCCCCAAAACAGCGCGGCAGCTGAGATAGATAACGACGTCGGGTTACCGTGGGTGACCAGTAAGAAAGTACCGATGAGCGAGGTGAAGATCGCCGTCAGCACTAAAACCCCCGGCCGCGCTTTGCGCACCACGGAGAACCACGCCACGATAATGGTCGGTGACAAAAATTGCAGCACCGTCGCGGTGGCGGCGTTGGATTTTTCGATGGTCAGCAGGAAGGTTAGCTGTACGGTGAGTGCCCCGACCACGGAAAAAATCAGCAGGCTGATGGCGTCCTTGCGGTTTTTGATAATGGAGAATACGTTGTCGCCGTGAACGAAAGAGAGCATCAGCAGAATGAGCCCCGCGAAAATCAGGCGCGTCATGGTCAGAAACTGCGACGACATCTGGCTTTGTTCCATGATGTACTGCGCGCAAACGCCTGAACTTCCCCATAATACGGCGGCAATCAGGACGTTCATCATCCCTCTTCTGGTGGAACTCATCTTTCCCTCTGCATGTTGTTTTGTTTTATTTGTGTGCAGGCATCATAGCAGAGATAACGAAGCGAGTGAGATATGACCCCCCACACCGCAGGGGGCTTCGGCAGTCATCTTACGGCGCAATCGGCGTCAGATAATCCAGTCGTAGCGGTTCGGCCAGCAGCTCGTTCATTTGCAGAATAAACGTCTGGAAATGGGGCAGGGCGATATGCTCGTCCAGACCGGCCTGACCGCGCCAGGATTCACGAACGTAGAAGACATCCGGTGTGTCGCGCAACTGGAACAGGGCATACTCAATATTGCCCGGCTCCTGGCGCGTGGGCAGCAGCAGAGCCTGCAGCGCCTGTTTTAGTGCGTCGATTTTCCCCGGTCTGGCTTTCAGTACCGCAATAATTGAAATCACCTCTGAATCAGACATGTTAAAACCCCTCCAGCACAATCTTGCCGACTGAACGACCGGTTTCAATTTGCGCGTGCGCTTTTTGCAGATTCGCCGCGTTGATTGCGCCAAAATGCTCGCCCAGCGTGGTGCGAATGGTGTTGTCATCGATCAACTGTGCCACGCGGGTTAATAGCTGATGCTGCGCAATGATGTCGTGGGTGGTAAACATCGAACGGGTAAACATAAATTCCCAGTGCAGCGAAATGCTTTTGGCCTTCAGTGGACGTGCATCGAGGGTTTGCGGATCGTCAATCAACGCCAGTTTGCCCTGCGGCGCCAGGGCGGCAATAATTTGCGGGTAGTGCTGCTCGGTATTGTTCAGGCTGGCAACGTGCGTCACCTCTTTAATGCCTATCCGAGCCAGCTCTTCCATCAGCGGTTTGCTGTGGTCAATCACATGATGAGCGCCTGCTTCACGTACCCATTTCTGGCTCTGTGGACGTGAAGCGGTACCGATGACAGTCATTTTGGTCAGCTTACTGGCCAGTTGCGTCAGGATAGAACCGACGCCGCCAGCAGCGCCAACAATCAATAACACATCATTTTCATTGCCATTTTCCTCAACGCCCAGGCGGTCGAACAGCATTTCCCAGGCGGTGATGGCGGTCAGCGGCAGTGCCGCAGCAGAAGCGTTGTCCAGAGATTGCGGCTTCAGCGCGGTAATACGTTCATCAACCAGCTGAAATTCACTGTTACTGCCAGCGCGACCCAGCGCACCGGCGTACCAGACTTCATCGCCAGGAGCGAACAGAGTGACTGCTTCACCCACGGACTTCACTACGCCAACGGCGTCCCAACCCAGCACGCGGGGCACATCAGCGTTAAAACCTTCGCGGACCTTGGTATCAACGGGGTTGACGGAAATGGCCTTCACTTCAACCAGCAGATCGTGCCCGGAGGCGACGGGCATGGGCAGGTCAATCTCTTGTAAAAATTCAATGTTACTGCCGTCGGTTGCGGCGCGGGTAATAGCGATGGCTTTCATAATCTCTCCGGTTAATAAACCTTCTATCTGTTGAATAATTCGATGGTAAACCGGTAGCAGAACGGGAAAAATAGCCCTTCGGCGACAGGACTTATACTCGGGGAGTGAAAATGTTCCGGCTTGAAGATCTCACGTTGTTTGTCCGCGCCGCGGCGCTAAATAGTTTTAGCGATGCCGCACGCGAAGTCGGCGTTCAGCCTGCTCAGGTCAGTTCTGCTATTAAGCGCCTGGAGTCTACGCTGGCTATCCGCTTGTTCGCCCGCTCCACGCGCAGTCTGCGCCTGACGCCTGAAGGTGAGGTCTGGCTACCCTATGCCCGCCAGATGCTGGACGTGATGCATGCCGGGCTGCAAAAAATTCAGACCCCGGAAGATGAAGTTTCAGGCACGCTGCAAATCGCTGTACCTTCCGATCTCGGTCGGAACCTACTGCTTCCGGTCTTTCAGTCGTTTCGACGCCGCTATCCCGCGCTGCGCCTGCGGATTTTTTTCTCCGACCAGGTGACGGATGTCTTTAAAGACCCCGTCGATGTAGCGTTTCGCTATGGCAACACCGAAGACGCATCTTACATTGCGCTGCCTGTCGCATCGGGTAACCGACGCGTGCTGGTGGCATCACCGGAATGGGTTGTGCAAAACGGCGCGCCGCAAACTCCGGATGATTTAACACAGCTCAACGCCATGACCTTCGTCTTACGCGGACGCCTGCACGATCGCTGGACGTTTACGCATAACGGCGAGGTTAGCAGTGTGCAGGTTAACGGCACCATTATGAGCGACGATGCTGAAGTAATCCGACGGCTGGCGATTGCCGGAGAAGGCATCGCATACAAGTCGTGGCTGGATGTCAGCGAGGATGTGCGTGATGGACGATTGCAGCTACTGATGCCTGATTACCTGGGCGAGAAAGCCCCGCTGAATATGATTTGCCCACATCGTAAGCAGCTTTCAACGGCTGTCCGTCTGCTGCATGACGCCGTGAAGGCGCGGTGTGACACGTTGGGCATTTCCCCGTGAGGTGTTCAATCTCAGGAATATTATTCGATAGCCATACGCATAAATAATAGCTAATCTCTGTTGCTGGCATTAATCTGATCGGAACGCCGATCAGTTAGTGATAATTGTTTCAATGAGTATAGTTTCTTCGATAAATATTATTTCTTAAACTAATGCAGTGTTTATAATATTTATGTTAAGGATTTTGTGGTCGATGATTTAATGACTTGTATATTTATTAAAAGGTATTTGACGAGATACCTTCTGCTACGATATAAAACATAATAGCCCCGATACATACCTATTTCTTTGCCTGATTGTTAAACGCATTGATGCTTTTTGTTACTACGTTATTTATTGGGGTAGGAGAGGGCCATTGAAGTCAAAGACTATAAATGATGCATTGTATTATATAGAAGATAATTTTGTTTCAGGCATTGGTATTGATGACATTTCACAGTTTTCCGGATACAGCCGCAGGCATATACAGAATATTTTAAAACAGCGAATAAATATGCCTGTGGGGCTTTATATTCGTAGGCGACGGATAACCAAAGCAGCAAGCTTGTTACGCCTTACTCATATGGATATTATCGATATTTCAGTGCGGGTGGGATTCGATTCTCAGCAATCTTTCTGCCGTGAATTTAAAAAACTAACCGGTTATACCCCCACAGAATACCGTAAAAATCCCAGTTGGGACCTTTCGCCGTTAATGTCGTTTGTACTGCGCAGTGATATTGTTGTCGGCGAATTGCAACTACGTACCTTACCTGCTGATACCGTGCATGGATTTCAGTACAACTATGACACACCAATCCCGCCTGCCAGTGACTCGCATCTGCATCGATTAAATCTAATATTTGAGCAACTTACCAGTTCAAAACAAAATGTGTGGGCATTAACCGATTTCTCGTCTAATCCAAACTCAATGATGCGGTTGAAAGTTAAAAGCATCATTGGTAATAAAAGTCATCATTCGCCCAATGCCTATAATCGTTATGAGTGTCCTTCGGGAACGTATGCCTGTTTTTCATTCAGATTCAAGAAAGAGGACTATCCACTCTATTCAAGATATATTTATTTTAATATGTTGCCGGAGAGTAAATTAAAAAGGAAGGCAGGCTATGATATTGAAATATTCCATTATAACCAAGAGGATCTTAAAAACAAAATAATTACCTGTGAACATTACATTCCGATAGATGTGTAATGTAAAAAAGCTCCACTTGCGTGGAGCAAAGACCTCGCAGTACGCCTAAATTAGGATTAATTATTGGTACTCAGCATTGAAATACAAAACTGAACGTACAATGCCGGGACTGACATTGTTAGCTGTTTGATAATACTGAGCATAAAACGGGATGGAATGATTACCTTTATCTTGAGGTGCTAAATTGATATATGAAGGTGTATTGAATTTAACAGGCTGTTGTTGTTGATCTAACACCTGAATGCCGATGCCAGCAGCGCCTTTGGGTTGGATATTCTTTAGTACACCGATAATACTGCGGTGACCATTCTCTGTGTCGCTCCAGCTTAGAATAACCCGGGAAGGCGTCGTAAAATCACTTTTACAAAGAAGGTCGATAGTAAATGGTTTTCTTCCCGCAGTGCTTCCATAGCCTCTGAATTGCTCAAGTGCTATATCGGGCAGTTTGACGTTGATCGAGCGGTTACCTTTGATTGTGCATGACCGGTTGAGCATCGTGATATATTTTGCCGGCATAATGATATCCACCACGGGCAACGATTGAGCCTCACTTCTGATTTGCAGGTTGATGGAACCCGCAGCGGCTCCTGCCGCAAGCTGATCATCCAGTTTGATCAGCTCAATCTTTATTTTGCTGTTCCTGAATTCATCTGCCGTCGCTCTGAAAGTTGATGGCCACTGGATCGTTTGTCCGGTTGAGGTTTCCAGGGTGACTTTAATGCCAATCCCACTCACATTGCTGCGTATAATACCGGGTTGTTTCATTGCGGACCGATCGCCAATAATCTGTGCGGAAAAAGGCTGGTTGTTAGTACAGCCTGACGCCTGAATATTCTGTAGTGAAAGCGTGCGCGTCTGAATAACTCCCCCTGACTGGATTGATTGCTTATCGTTAACGATTTCCGGCGACAAAATAAACTTTTGTGTGGTCAGGGTACATGCAGCACTGGCTGTCTGATGAATGCCCAAGGCACAGCCCAGAATTAAAGCGGTACGTATTACCGACATGTGGCCTCCTGGTTTTTTAACACGATCGTGCATTTCCCTGTTTCCAGTGAAACGAACACTTCTGGTGAGGTGGTTTCATCAATATAAAGCGCACCGCCTTGTCCGACGTAGCCGACATGATTATTGGCATTGTCGCGGATGATGGCACCGAATGGTATTCTCTGCTGACCCTGCAGGCGGGGATAAATAATGTTCTGTTTTCTGAGCGTCGTTTCAAAGGTGACTGGAATGACATTACCTTCGTAAGGCGCAACCTTGGCCTGAGTTTTGGTAAAGTTCAGACCTTCAGTTGAACCTTTTGGATCGATAGTAACGTCATTCACGCGCCACGGACGAAGCCAGGGCAGAATGGCGTAGCCATTTTTATCGAAGCGGGTTCCAGGTACGCCTTCAAGATGAGCGCCATGCGCATCAGGCGCATAGACCAGCGCGACGGTATCTGAGCGCTCTGGCGAGAAGGTTATTCCCCCCGCGTGCCCAACCAGCATGCCACTCATTCCACCGCTTACCTGGTGCCATGAGTTACTCTGACTCCACGTCCCGTTCAGCGAGGTATAAGGCGTACGCACCATGCCGTTTGCTCCCCATTCCACACTACCGCCGCGGAGATAGCCGGTATTGACCCCCCAAACGATATTGTTTTCCTCATCAGTCGAGGTCGTGAAGCCGAGGCGTGTATTGCTGGCTTTGCCGTTATTGCTGTAGCTATCAGAGGAGATCTGCGTAAAACCGGCGTTATCCCGGGGCAGGAAATAGCTGAATGAGAGCATGATTTGGTCATCTTTGATGACCGAACCCTGTTGATCCTCATTCCAGAAACGCTGGGCGGATATACTCCAGGTCAGGTTGCCCCAGGCATTGGTGTATCCCACGGCATACTGGCGATAATTATCCTGCTGATCCCAGAACTTCTTAAGAGAGCCGGATAAATAGAATGAACCCCAGGTATCGGATAACGGCTGATTAATACTGGCGCTAAACGACTGCTTCTCGCGTGACGAGAAATATTGGCTGACGAATGCCTGTGCATCCAGGGCATCCAGCGCATCGCGTTGACCGTAAAAGTGATGTGAACTGTATTTTGCTTCCAGCCAGAGCGCGGTTGCCGACCAGGGTAGGGTGCTATTCCATGTCAGACGATACTGTTGTCCTTGTTGACGATTGTCCTCAAGCTTCAGGCGCGATTGGGTGATATCAAGGGCGAATGCGCCGAGTTGGGTGTTCAGACCGCTACCGATGAGGGCTGACTGATAGCGCTCGAATCCAGAGGCCCCGGTATACAACGTTAAATAGTTGTTCAGGCCATACTGCCAGTAGGCCTGGGCTAAAAACGGATCTTCATCATAATTATCTTCATCGACGGTGCCGAGAGTGATGCCATAGCGCGAAATGCCGGGTTTTAGTAGCTGTGGTACCGAAGAGTATGGAACGGTAAAGCGGCGGATACGCCCGTCTGATTCCTGAATCGTGACCAGCAACTCGCCGCCAGTATTCGCGGGCAACACGGAATCAATCGAGAATGGCCCAGCCGGAACCGAGGACTGATGAATGGTTTGACCATCCTGGGTAACGGTAATACGGGCGTTGGTCTCAGCTACGCCGCGAATAATCGGCGCCCAGTTCAGCGTGCTATCCGGGCGCATTAAATCCTCAGAAGCCAATCCCACTCCGAGAATAGCCATACTGTCGAACATCTGGCTGTCAGTATAGAACTTGCCAGCGCTTAACATGGATTTCCAACGAGTGATGGGCCGTTTTAGCGTCGTGCGATTATTGGCGTAATGGCTACCTATTTTGCTGTCCCAATTTTGGCTACCAAAATGTTCAATTAGCCACCCTCCAGCAGAGCTTCGTATATCCATCCCCACCCAGGCGCTGTCCGTACTTGAACGATCGTTACCACGTTGCTGGGTGCTGTAGTAATCGGCGTTATAGCTGAAATTAATCGCCGGCGCCCCTGGTTGCCAGAGTTCAGGTTGGACATAATTGTTTTCGATATTATCAACATAAGCCTGCGGGATGGTGATGCGCAGCTCAAGCTGGCTGGTGTTGAGTCTCTCCGTTGCTTTCCCGCTGGTGTCCCAATCGGCAATGCTGCCGCAGCGTGAAGGGTGAGCTGCCAGCGTTTGATTCATTTTTTCTGGGTTAATGCCCACGCCTTTGAGAAATGCTTCTGAATAACAGCTAACTAAATCGCCGTGATTATCTTTTTTGAATAAGAGTTCACGACGTCCACGCCAGTTATCATTAATATAAATATCTACGATATATGTCCCAGGCAATAAGCCTGCGGCATTAAAGGACTGCAAATCGTTAAGTGAAGCATTGCCCATTAAGATGGCGTTATCGAACTCGTAGCGAGTGCTGTCTTCTGCGTGAGCTCCAACGGAAAATAATGAACCATGAAAAATAATGAAACAGGGTATGGTGAGGATCCTTTTACATAAACCCATTACTAATTCCTTTTATCCCTTTTTATTAATTAATGGTTGTTTTGTGTTCCACAATTCCGCCGTAATCGCTGATTGCTTGTAAAACAACCGATTCACCCTGGCTGACTTGTTGTTTTGCATTGATAGTCGTTCTGCTTTTCGGGGCGACCATGACCCCTTCGTTTATGAGTCCATGGCCTGATGACGTCACAATATCCGCAACCGTGATGAAGAAGGGGGTGGGGTTTACCAGCGTTATGTCACGTTGGTTAGCAATAATTTTTATCTTATTTTCCGCGTTTTGACGGTCACCTAACCCACTGGGTCGCCAGAAAAACTTAAAGCGTGAGCGAATGGCTAAATTGAGCACAGCTGAATTGTCCGTGACGCTATTCTTATCCACGGAAGGAATATCCAGTATGTTAAGCCACCACATAGACTCACGGTCGGTGGCGACAATATTTTTATCAACGGCTTTTTTTATTCTGAGTGATTGCCCATTGCCTGCGTCAACGCGGGCAATGGGGGGAGAAATAATAAATGGAGTGGAAATTTCTTCCGGTAACTTTTCTGGATTTCCCTCATCCAACCATACCTGGGCCAACGATGGATATTTTCCCGTATTCGTCATTTGTATCGTGATCTCTGCGGAATCTTCAGAGTAAATAAATCGGGTGCCATTGACAATGATATTATTTGCATGTGCGGTAGAGAGAGCAAATAGAGCTAATAAATAAATGAAAATTTTCATGAAGCCTCTATTAAAATAAATGCTATAGCGCAAGGCAGCTATAGCATTGTGTATTTAGAGATAAGTAATACTATAGTTTGCCTGAGCGCTTACCGGTCCCGGTTGAACATATGATGAACCACTATTTTCACGTGGTATAATGTAACCCACGCTGAATTTATAAGTTAAAGTCGGGCTATCATTGCCATGTAGGAGATAATCTTTCTCAGGTTCAAATCGGTCATTCTTATTCCTCAGGTTAATATTTTTTTCACGATTATCCTTAAGGACTAGCGCTACGTTTTGGGCTCCACCCCTTGTCGTATTTTTGAGATATCCATCGTGAGTTAGAGGGGAATTAACATTCCAGGCTAATTTGGGAACTATTTTTTCATTAATATAACAACCCTTCACTTTAATACTGAATTGCTGGAGTTGCGTTGCATGTAATTTGCTAACTAATGTATTGAGAACTGGGTTTAATTTTACCTGTTTATCTTTATCACCGGCTTCAATTATGCACGAATTGGAATAAACATGACCGGAAAAATTAACAACGCCTTTTTGATCCCTGTTGGGGCCATGTCCAAAATCTGCCATAGCGGAAGGAATTGCGATGGCACAGCTAATTAAACTTATAATGGATAGTTTACTCATAATGCGCTCCTCATTTAGAGATAGATCGTCCCTATTATCAGTAACATTGTCTGGGGTCCTTTTTTCTTGCGCCCTGTAAGGCTGTCGCCCGCTATCAATTATGTTAGATAAATTATTGTTGTACATCGTAGATTGGACGTATTTCACTCATCCTATAATATTAATAATGATCATTAACTATGAGTATTAATGAATTATTATTATCTATAAGTAGATTGTGATTGAGATAGTCCTTTACTCAAAGGTCAAATAAAAACACTTGGAATACAATATGTTATGTTTGTATTGTGATACTTCTTTAAGTGCTATAAAGAAAAATCGAATCCTGCGCTCGGAAAAAGCGAATGATCGAATTGCACAATTAGCTAAATTCTTATAATTCAATCAGATTATCTTTAATCTTAAGTAGTGACTTGTTATTGGCTTGGCATGCAATAACGATAAGGAATATTGTCAATCATCATTTGAATGAAGGCTACATATGCTTAACATGGACAGTAAGATAATACTCATTAGTAACCAATCAATACAGACGCAACTCTTGCTGGATTATCTCAATAAGCAAAACGATATCTTGGTTGATTTTGTTAACATTAGCAGACCAGACATGTCATTTATCGTTGAGGGAAGTATCATCCTCTATGATATACAGGCATCAAGCCGTAAATTAAAAAATGTCTGGTCAAAATTACTCAATGACAGCGCATATAGTTTGCGCGTTTATATTATTAACTGCCTGCGGTCGCTCCCGCTCTATGAGAGCATGCTATGGCCAAATTTTGAGTCGATCGTACCAAATAATTGCTCTACAGAATATTTGTTAGAACTCCTTAAAGAGGGGCTAAAAACCTCCCGTCCACCACGCTCACTGTCACCGCTGCCAGAGTATGTAAACCTCACGCCATCAGATAATAACTACGGCGTTTTAACCGAAAGAGAATATGAAATTTTAACTGAGTTGTCGAAAGGTGCGTCTAATGTAGAAATTGCTAACGCATTTTTTATTAGTGAAAATACAGTGAGAACGCATATTTATAATATATTTAAAAAGATATCTGTGAATAACCGAACACAGGCAGCTTGCTGGGCCAACTTGCATCTAAGAAGTCTGGCTCTCGATCAACTGCCGCGGAAGGAAATGTAAGCCGTACTACTGGCGCAAAGTTTTGAAGCTTACTTTGCGCCAGCATGTCATCGTGTCGTTACTCAGTCTTTTTTCGCAGCGTTTGCGAAGAAGATATCAGACTGAATGTCTTTAGTGCGGATGGTAAACAGCTGATTAGTTAGATCTTCCGTCAGCTTCTCGGCATCGGCCATGATGCGCAAGTTGAAGTCATTCAGCATCTTATCTGCGGCAGGTTTATCGGTTTTTGCCATCTTCAGATATTTTGCTTCGACCTCTTTTTGCTCCTTCGCCACTTTATCTTCCCATGCTTTGTAGGTTTTTTTGACGATTGGCGCGAGCTTCGGATAATCGGTCATCGTCAGCGTCTGTAACTTACGGTATTTCCAGTAAATGGACTGATCGTCCGCTTTATCGGTACCCATCGTATAGTTTGCCGGATACGCTTTCAGGCCGCTGTAGTACGGAACAAACGCGGTGAGGTCGGCCATACCCAGACCAATGTAGGTCGTTTCACCAATCTCTTTTGGCAACCACGGACGGACCTGCATCACGTGCGCTTCATAGGTGCGGAAGACGCTAACCGGACGCCATGGCTCTTTGCCGTTCAGACCGTTGGTGTACGGGTCATGGCTGGTGCCTTCGTAATGGTTACGCAGCACGGCCTTCACATCGTCCAGCGTCATCTTCTTCTCTGGCGTCATGAACACCGGAAATTCGCGCCCTTTGGCCATATCCTGATTTACGGAAGGATTGAACTCTTTCTGGATGGTCCATACGCGAGGATCGTTATACGTGCGGTCACGCTCATCATCACGGGTATAGGCTTTGGAGAAGTTGAATTTGCCATCTTTTGCCGGTTCGTACAGACCTTTTTCGGTCGCAAATTGAATCAGGTTTTTTGACGCCATCATGTCCGGGTTTTTAGGGTCGTAATCCTGTAAGCGGCCCTGATTACCGGTGGCAAAATACTGGTTATTCGGCAGGCGCTGCGCCATCCACTGGTGACCGCTGCCGGTTTCCAGGTACCAGATTTCGTTATCGTCGACGACGGCCACGCCAAAACCTTCCCCAGCGCCGACGGTCTCAACGATATGACCCAGTAGCGCCACGGCTTCACGCGCGGTTTTGCTCTGGGACAGCAGAATATCCGGGATATCATCTTCGGTGATCCCTTTATCTTCAACGTAGGGGTCGGCAGCCAGTGCTTTTGCTGAGGCAAAAATAGATTCTGTACCGCTCACGCCAACGCCCAATTCGTTAAATCCGGTCGCGCCGTGCAGTTGGGTTTTCCAGTTTGGAACGGTGGTATAACGCAGAGAGTTTTTGGGTAGCGGCCAGGTAAAGTCATTTGCGCCATTATGTGCTTTGGTGCTGTATACCCCGGTCTGATTCTGCTTGGCCGGATGAATGACAAAATGCTGCGCTTTCAGGGCATCACTGTCAGCGCTACGGGCTACCAGCATGGAGCCGTCCGCTGATGCTTCATTACCGACCAATAGGGTCGTACAAGCAAAACCTGATGAAACAACGGCCAAATTTATAGAAAGTGCAATCAGGCACTTTTTAAAAGTAAACATTACGTATCCCTCATATGTACGCCAAAAATACACCGGAAACACACCGTTTCCTGAAATGCGATAACGCCTGAACGCTCAGACATTGCTCGCGAGAGAGATAAACGCCCCTGTCCACGTCTTCTCCAAATATCCATCCGTAGGTTGAAGTCTTCTGGGCAAAATAAAACGCCCATTTCGCTTAATTATTGCGCAATGGATATCGTGGTATTCAGGATGTTTCCTGATTCGGGATGAAGAATAGCAATGGGATATGAGTGGATTCAGTGACCCATGTCGCGTAAGTCGATGATGGCAAATATGAATTCTATTGAAGGGGGCGTGCTTTTTGTATCCGGATATGACGTTACCTTTTGCGGCAATACAGCGAGGGGACATTTGAGCTGGCAAAAATCCATGCGCCCTTATACTCCTCCATGACCAGGCTCAGGTTTCGTCCGCTTTGACGGTAAAATCCGGGTAATGTGTTGTTAATATCAGCTTCATCGGCGCTATCAGCGAAGGTTTTGACCACCTGCATTGCCTGTAGCACTCGGGCTTCGTGCTGCCGGGTATAACTGAAATAGATGTTCCTGCTAATGTCTGAGGTATTACGTCCGTACAGTTTTCCGGTAATGGTCGCTAGCCCTGCATCTTTGTACATCCGAAATGAAACCGTACCTGCAAAGCGGTTGCTGCCAATATTCCATTCGACATTTCCAACACAATTTAGCTGCTTTTCGGCATAGCGTGATTGCCATAGCCATCCGCCTGATCCGAGCAATGTCGCCAGGCCGATTACGATTAAAATAAGGTGATGTATTTTTTTCATTGCCCGCGCATCCAGTAATAATGGGTAGTACAAAACGCGTACGCATCTACCCGTGCATCTTTATCACAAACAAATGCCACGATCCTCTCCGCTTTACGGTAGCCGGAAAGGAAAACATGCTTGTTGTTTTCACAGAGAGAAGGGTGCAGTTGCATCAGATTGAAATAATTTTCCTGATCGTGATCATTCAGTGAGTAATAAATTTTACAGTTTTGCCGAGATGGGACCTGCATAGAAACAGAAATGAATTTGCTAAACGGCATAACAGGACGTGTCTGATACCACACCAGCCAGATAATCAATGTGGCAATAACGATGCCAGCGCTAAATATAATATTCCACCAGGGGACCCGCGTCGTTTGTTGTGCCGCGGGAGGAATTATCTTTGGGGGCGCGTATTCCTCTATTAGCGGTGACTGGAAAACTTCACTCTGAGGATGCGTTATCGCCTCTACCTGCGTATTTCCATTTAATCTGAGTCCGCGTCGTGAAATAGTCTTCACCGTATCACGTGGCAGACCCACATCCGCCAGCGCGTTACGTAGCGTCAGAATAGCCTGGTAAAATGTGTTGGTTGTGGTCACATTATTTCTCTCACCCCAACCCACTTTTATCAATGTGTTCTGCGAAACAATGTCACTTGCGTGAGTAATTAAATAGAGAAAGCAAAGCGAAGCTGGGAGTTGAAGTTGTATTGCGCGCCCGGTCTGACGATTGACCAGACTTTTGCTGTCAGGATTAAATTCGACCAACTGATTGATAAGGTACAATTGCCCAGCCCTCAGTAACTATAACGTATCACCGCGTGTGCCTACACATACCTTAAATTTTACATCCAAATCGTGAATATGCCTCACTCTTTGTACGTGATCGAAGATAAGAATTTCACTTAAGGATTAAAAACACTTTAAATACAATGTGTTACGTCTGTAAATTCTTAGGTAAGTATTAACTAATGTTAAATAATGAGAATTCATTACAGTTTTATCTGAATTCTCATTATATTTATCAACAGCACTTCAAGGGGGATTGAGTTATCAGGATTGTGTAATTAATAAGTACCCCTTTCATTGATTAATTTTTAGCAAATAGTGCTTTTTTAATGTTTATTCTGGGATTTGGATTTATGCATAAAATTCCTAATTCCCAGGCTGTTATTCTTAGGTAAAGTAGAAAAAAGCTTAGCGCAATCGCATTACTTACAGCCTATACATAATAGCGTATCAGGAGTTTATTACATTTTTTAAGTGTCACTGTTATTAACTGACAAGGAATGTCACACGTGTCGGATTGACACATTTATTTACCAATGAAATATTTATGGAAAAATAACAGGAGTCATTTTTGATGAAGAGATCACCATCACAGAGTGTTCGTTGCATAAGCTGTGAATTATCCTGTCAATTATTTCCGGATACTGTGGTACGCGCCAACTACTGTCACCGAGCCACTTTTGCGATCTGGCCAGAGGGAAATAGTTTTCTGCAAAAAGGAATTATTGAAAAACTTCTCCTTAATAATCAAAATCATTTGTCGCGTGGGTTTATTTTTGTGGACCTTTCCTTCCCAAACCTGCGCCTGTTCGCCGATCCGCAATGGGTTGACCGGCTGGCCTACAGCGGTATGTATATTGTGTTGATAGCGGACAGGAATCTCGCGCCGTTAGCCAACTACTGGCTGTCGAAAAGCAATAAAATACAAGGGATTATATATTCCGATGATGATGATGAAGTTCAGCATCAGAAAATTCGCCGATTATTTACCGGCCACCTTGCGAACAGTAAACGCGGACGCTCACTCAACTATACAGAAATGATATTACTGAAGCGATTTGTGTCAGGGAAAAGTATTCAGCAAATTACCAAAATAGATAATATAGATATTAAGAAAATATATGTCTACAAGCTCAGGCTTGAAGATAAATTAGGCCATAGCATTCATCAAATACTGTCGAATATTTTATAACGCATTTTTGATTCTTACTATTTTCACATCTTTGCGATGTGGTGGACGCCCTACGCCCGAAAGCAGGAGGCTATTATGAAAAAACCTAAGCATTACTCACGCATTGCGATAGCGGTATCAACCGCGTTAACGTCAATGGTATTTTCAACCCACGCGGCCTGGATTGATATTGATAGTCTTCCTGCCAGTGGATTGGTGAGCAGTCTTTCGCCGGAGTTGCAGGCTTTATTTCCTGCACAGGCAAATGGCAGTTTCGAAAAAAAAAGCGCTATGCCGAATTATGTTTATCAGTGGAGTGCCGGTACCATTCCCGTTTATGGTCATGGATTAACGCTGAATGGGCCAGGAGGAGAAGCCTTCGAACACACCATTACCGTTATTCAGAACAGCGCGACGGGTAGCCCGGGCGTTATTTTCGGTGACGACCTGACGATTCGCACACAGTCAAAGAATGCCGCTAATAATGGTAAAGATGTTGACGGTATCCGCACGCACGGGGCTAATACGCCGGATAATCCAGTCTTTATTATCACCGGGGATCGCACCAGTATTTATGTGGACGGCCAGGATGGTGATGGTATTAACGCCGGTTACAACGCCATCGGTCAGGGTGGGATAGGCTCAGCAAACATCTACGTCGGCGACGATCTGTATATTCAAACCACCGGTAACCAGGGACGTGGCATCACCGCCAACGCGTTTAGAGACGCAACGCTTGCCAAAAATACGATTATTGTCGGCGACCGGGCACACATTGTGACGACCGGTAACAGCTCAGAGGGAATCCGCTCCGGACAGAGCGGGTCCTCAATCCGCCTTGGCAATGACGCCACCATCGAGACATCGGGCACTTCCTCAATAGGGGTCTACGCCGCCTCATCTTCCAAAACGGAACTGGGCAATAACGCCACTATTTCGGTGAGCGGAGCCAGCGCCCATGCGGTCTATTCCTATAATGCGACGGTGAATCTGGGTGATAATGCGACGATTCGTGTTAACAGCATCGATAAAGTTTACTCATTCAGCAAGGCCCCACGCGGCCTGTATGCGATTTCACGCGGCACGGTAAATCTCGGTGGCGGCGCTACTATTGCTATGGCGGGCAATCACAGCAATGAAAGCTATGCCATCAGTACAGAAACGGGAGGCATCGTCGACGGTTCTGCTGGCGGGCGTTTCCTTATCGACGGCGATCTTCACGCCGCCGGTGCTACTGCCGCAAACAACACCCAGCCGCAGCAAAACAGTACCATCAAACTCAATATGACTGACAACTCGTTGTGGAGTGGGGCGTCATACGTCACCAGCGCCACTGCCGGGACGGGGGTTATCTCGCTGCAAATGAGCGATGCGACCTGGAACATGACCAACAGCTCAACGCTCACTGACCTGACGCTGAACGGCGGGTCAGTAGTGAACTTTGGGCATGCTGACGGCGAACCGTGGCAGACGCTTACTATCAATGAAGATTTTACCGGCAACGGCGGAAAACTCGTTTTCAATACCGTCCTGAATGACGATGCCTCCGAAACCGACAAGCTGAAAGTGCTCGGCAACACCGCGGGTAACGCATTTGTGGCAGTGAACAATATTGGCGGAACCGGGGCGCAAACCGTTGAGGGAATTGAGATCATCGAAGTGGCCGGTAATTCTGACGGTACTTTTGAGAAAGCGGGCCGTATTGTTGCCGGTGCGTACGACTATAACGTGGTGCAAAAGGGCAGCAACTGGTATCTGACCAGCTTTATTCCTGCTCCGCCGGATCCGGAAGAGCCGGACCCTGTCGATCCGGACCCGGTTGACCCTATTGACCCAGATCCCGTTGACCCGGACCCGGTTGACCCTATTGACCCTATTGACCCAGGTCCTGTTGACCCGGACCCGGTCGATCCTGTCGACCCGATTATCCCTGAGCCGGAAGAACCTGTTGAGCCCCCTGTCACTGAGCAGCAGTACCGCCCGGAAGCAGGCAGTTATCTGGCGAACAACTACGCTGCTAACACGCTGTTCATGACCCGACTCCACGATCGTCTGGGGGAAACGCAGTACGTCGATATGCTGACGGGCGAGAAAAAAGTCACCAGTCTGTGGATGCGTAACGTCGGGGCACATACCCGCTTCAAAGACGGTAGCGGGCAGTTGAAAACCCAAAGCAACAGCTATGTCCTGCAGTTAGGCGGTGACCTGGCGCAGTGGAGTAGCGATGGTCTCGACCGCTGGCACCTCGGCGCGATGGCTGGTTATGCCAACAGCCAGAACCGCACGCAGTCCAGTCTGACCGGCTACCATTCACGTGGTCAGGTCACCGGTTACAGCGTGGGGCTGTACGGCACCTGGTATGCCAATGACGCTGACAAGACCGGCACTTATGTAGACACCTGGATGCTGTACAACTGGTTTGATAACAAGGTGATGGGCCAGGAGCAGGCGACGGAGAAATATAAATCCAGCGGGATCACCGCTTCTGTTGAAGCCGGTTACAGCTTCAAACTGGGTGAAAATGAGCGCAACAGCTATTGGCTGCAACCGAAAGCTCAGGTGGTGTGGATGGACGTGCAGGCTGACAGCCACCGGGAAGCGAACGGTACCCGCGTGAAGGACAACACCGATGGCAACCTGATGACCCGTCTGGGGGTAAAAGCCTTTATCAACGGTCACAACGCCATCGACGACGGTAAATCTCGTGAGTTCCAGCCGTTTGTTGAAGCCAACTGGATCCACAACACGCAGACCGCCAGCGTGAAGATGGACGATGTGAGCAACGACATGCGTGGCACCAAGAACATTGGCGAGCTGAAAGTCGGCGTTGAAGGTC
Organism: Citrobacter sp. RHBSTW-00887; assembly: GCF_013728095.1. Taxonomy (NCBI): domain Bacteria; kingdom Pseudomonadati; phylum Pseudomonadota; class Gammaproteobacteria; order Enterobacterales; family Enterobacteriaceae; genus Citrobacter; species Citrobacter sp. RHBSTW-00887. The sequence continues at coordinate 58,098 of NZ_CP056267.1, forward strand.
AAATCACTCCGCGCCTCAACGTGTGGAGCAACGTGGCCCAACAGGTTGGTGACAAAGGCTACAGCGATACTCGCGGTATGCTGGGCGTGAAATATAACTTCTGACGTAACTGCAGGTGACAGAAAGCCGCTGATTAACCGATCGGCGGCTTTATTTTTTGTGGGGGGGAGGCCGGATAAAGATTTCAGCAATCCCCCCACCTGTTGCGCCAAAGCCGTTTTTTTCTGTGGAGTTCCTTAAAGATATAGAAGAATAATTTAAGGAAAATGGTATGTATAAATCATCAGGACTATTTTTTTACTTTCAAAGCAAACTGCTTCGGTGTAATGCCAAAGAACTCTTTAAAGTTACGAATAAAATAAGATGTACTGGTGTAGCCCACTTCATTGGCGATTCTATTAATATGCTTCTCGGTAGTGGTGATGAGTTTTGCCGCCTGATGCATGCGAATATCCAGCACTAGCGTATTAAAATTATTACTCTCTTTCTCCAGCTTTTTACGAATCGACACCTCCGACATATGTAAAATGCTCGCCAGATCTGCCAGCTTCCAAGATTTAGAGAGATCAGCTTCAATGATTGACTTCAGCCGCTCAGTAAAGGTGGTATCCGTTGATACTGACAAGGAATAAACTAACGATTCTATATCCCTCATTTTAGAAAGAAGATAAGTTATTTTATAAACTTGTCGGTGTTGTGGGACATCGCTTCCAGTTAATCGTTTGAAAATTTTTGTATCTGTTTCATCAACAGGACAAGTAAATATTTTACGTCGCATCTGGTTAACGCTTTGCGGATCCAACAGAAGCGGTTCCATCACTTTACAGATACAACTCAATACATCACTGTCAACTTGATAGAGCTCATAGGGAACACCTTTGCCTAACACTTTTAATGTAATATCAATCACGGTGTTTTTTTCGACGTAACAAAGTGATTCAGGGGGAACATTAAAGGACTGCCCATCTTTTGTTTTTATAAGCAGTTGCGCATCCCGCAGATAGATAATCGCACAGTTATAAAAACGGATTTTTTTCAGCACCAACAGATTGTTGTGTGCAAAATTTTCCTTAGCCGGGAAAATAAGGTTACTTAAAGCACTTTGGCTATTCATACAGTCACCCCCATGCTTTGCATGCATATAATTTCATGGGTTATCAGCCATGTAAACTCGGAATTTTTTAATAATAGGAAAAATGTATAATTCTAATTATTTGTTTTTTAACTATGTATTTCTTTAAAATACAAAGAGTTACCCAGTGGCTTTGGTGAGATAATTAACAATTTTAATATTTTCAATGAGAAATAGTGCGAAAATATGGCAATCACACATTCGGTGCAAGAAAAAAATTCTTAAGCAATATCGGAAGCTTTCGGCTGGATTCTGCCCCCAGTTTGCGTTTAATAGATTGTATTTTATAATAAATACTGCTCTCTTTTAGCTGCGTTAGCGTCGCGATTTCTCCGATTCTCTTCCTCTTAAAAAAATACAGATAGACTATTTTTCGTTCATCATCCGTCAAGCCATTGAACACTGAAGCAGGCGAAGGTGTTCGGCTTGAGAACACACGCAGCTTCTCATTCTGGTATGATACCTGCTTAAAGCAGAGGCAGGTTACCGGGAATTTTTCCATCAAAAAGCAGTAAGATAAGTAATCATCCCTGTCACAAACCAAATAGACTTTTTTATATTTATTCAGTATTTCATGAGCAGAATAAAAATTCCTGTACTCGTAACATTTAATATCTGAATTGTCATTGGCGAGCAATGATAATCCGTAATTGAAAAAAGCATTTTTACTTGCCAATAAAAAAGCAATGGACATAAGAACTCTTCGCTATCAAATGTATTAGACACCTTAACTAAAAGTGACTATAAGGTATGAAAAGTACAAAAACCACCCTAAAAAATAGTCCATTGCGATAAAATTATGTACCACAACTTATAGTGTAAATGGATTTAATTATCACTTGCAATTAATCCATAAAAAAACCTGAACTATCGATTCAGGCTTTTACTTGCTCAAAATTTAAAATCAAAATGAATAACGAATATTGGCGTTAATTGCCTTATCAATATCGTAATGACCAAACGCCGAACGCTCAAAATTAAGACTAATCCTGGTGTTTTCTTTTATTTCAGCATTGACACCGAAATTAAAGTTTACCCGGCTATCTTTACCATTTCTGATGGACGTTTTCCCGGCAAAATCACGAATGACCGTCTTCGCAGGATTAAACAGGTCATACTGATAATGAACGCCCGTCAGCGCGGTCAACTTCCAGTCTTTACCTGTGAAGGTTTTACCGATATCAACGCCGGTACGACCTATCAATGGATTATCCTGCTTACGCTGCATACGGATGTCTGAGCCTGCAGACTGCCAGTCAAACCGGTTTCCTGACACCGAGCCATAAACCAATTCCGTCTGCGGCTGAATAAAGGTTTCGTCAGGTAACGAGAAGCGCCAGCCGGTTTCTGTGCCCAGATACCAGGAATGTGAGCGGTAATCCTGCTCCGGCATTTCGATTTCGCTTGCCGAATAGTGGTTATCGTGGCGGACATATTTACCGATTGCATCCACATACAGCCCGGAGTCAAACATCGCGGAAGCATAGAAACCGATACCGGTTGATTTTGTCTGACCGGACCAGCCATCACCATGGCTGCTATTGTGAGTGAACGTTGCCGTCACACCGGTAAACAGATCACCGCCGTCAAACGCGTGCTTTCTGTCGGCTCCAATCTGCAGATGTGTCCAGCTGTTGGAATTGCCCGCCTCAGCGGAACCCGTACCGCTGAAGATTCGCGCCCACGCCCCGGTTTCACCGTGGGTGTTGTGCAGATCGCCCATGCGGTAGTTCAGGTTGTTCATCTCTGTCAGGAAGTTTTTATATCCCGCATTCATAACTGATTTGCTGGCCTGCAGCGCCGCGTTGTCCTGCTGCACGTCAAATCCTTCCAGCCGCCATTGTTTACTGTTTTCGCTCTCCACGATGCCCAATTGCGGCGTGAAGGTATGAATACCCGCGCGCAGTGTCACTGGTTTGAGCGTGAACACATCGGCAGCCGTCGTTTTCGGTGCTGTGACTAACGCTACGGATGACATTCCCTGGCTCACTGAAGCCACAGACGGGACAACAACCAGCGCATTGTTTTTACCGGACAGCGACTGCTTAACCGTTACCGTATCTGCCGTTTTACCGTCAGTGTTCAAGATGAACTGGCTGTTGCTGGCCGTCAGAGTGTTCACCGTCAGAGAACCCGCTGCGCCGGTATTGCCAAAGCGCACCTGTGAACCTTTCAGGTCGAGAGATTTCACCACGGACTGCCCGTTCGCCTGCCAGAGGGTATTCGTCATCACCGCGCCTGCCAGTGGCGCACTCAGGTTGCCACCATAAGCCGTGAACAGATTCTCACTGGCTTCCTCTGCTGTACCAAAATTCAGGCTGGCAGTATCATTCGCCTGAATATTTCCCGTTATTACGCTACCCGTGCCGACATACAGCGTGGTGCCTTGGCCGTTAAAGCGCCAGCGCTCAGCCGAGTACTGTCCGGACAACAGCGAAAGTGTCGATCCCGCACCGGCAGCCACTTCACTGTCAGAAATCAGACCCAAGGTTGCCGTCAGCTTCGCGCCATCCGCCAGCGACAGCGATGAGTGGCTGAAGCTGCTTTTCTGGTTGAGAACGGCATCGGTGGACGCCACCGTCACCGAGCTGTCTGCGCTGTCAATCCCGCCGGTAAAATGCTCATTAATGTTAAGAGTAGAACCGTTATTCAGCTGTACGCGGCCGGTGAAACGGCTCCGATCGGCGTCGTTTGTAGCTTTTGACTGCCCGAATGACGGCGTGGTTTTCACACCGTTACCGTCATTGAGATCGATATAGAGATCTTCACTACCCAGCGTCACGGCAGAATGGTCTGCAAAAAGCGTTGTATTGAGGCTGGCATTCCTCGCCAGACTGAAATCAGTATTGTAAAGATTAAGCTGTTTCAGGCTGAACTGGCGGGTCTCCCAGTCACTTTGGGTAAAGTAAACCGGCTGAGTGAGGACAGAATTGTCGCCAAGCGCCTTCAGCTTATCCGCGACAGCCTGAGTACTGACGGCATGTACAACCGGATGCCCCTGAATAAACAGGCGGCCATTATGCTGGGTGAAGTTTCCCTCCGTGTTCATCCCACCATCCATGACAAAGTCGTTCTGCGTTCCGGGCGTCATGGTATTTTTAACATCAACATTACCGGTAAAATGGCCGTGCCAGATGTTGGCAACCGCCGTCGTGGCATCTGGCTTGTTGAAATCCAGGTTAACGGAGGCCTGACTTCCGCTGTTGGTCAGAATCGCCCCATCGTCGGCGCCGTTCAACTGATGGAAGGTGAGGCTGTTACCGTTGATATCGAGCTTACCGCCGCGATAGCCCCATTTGATATTATCGGGATTAACCTGTTTGTCATCGCTTAAAACAACGGTTGGGCGACCGCTTACAATACTGACATTATTAAAGGCCTGAACATTACCATCGCTATCCGGCCGTTGTGCCAGGACGACAGTTCCTTCGCCAACATTCAGCCCTCCGGGGTTGATTCCCGTGCCGTTAACTTTTAATGTCCCGACACCAAGTTTGTGCAGGTTATCGCCCTGAACACCATTAACTTGCCAGTCAACGCTATGATCGCCGTTGATAATGATCCCACCACCTTCCCAGGTCTGAGAGTCGAGTGGTTTGACCGTATAATCGTCATCAAAAGTCAGCGTTCCTGCACCTTGGTTAACGGCATGTTCTAATACAACGGTGCCACCGCCCTGGAAGGTGAGATCTTTACCGCTGTTTAATGAGGTTGGCGCAGTAGGGCCGAAATTGCCATGCATTGACCATGAGGCTGCACCTTGGGTTAATGTGCCAACGCCTGTGTTATCATCATATGACCAGCGAATATCTCCCTCATTTTGTTGTGATTTAATGGGAGCATCAGCGTCCTGTTTCATGGTATCAGCCACATCTCCGACAGGGATGATCGTATACCAGTTAGTTTTTCCATTCACACCCGCGTAAGAATTGAGCACGGCAGTGACAACCCATTTGTTTTGCTGAGCATCCCAGGCAAAAAGTGGGGAACCACTGTCGCCAGGTGTGCCATAGGTGGAAAGTGGCGTATTTGTTGTATTAGTGACAAAACTCCAGTCCGAAATAAACGGATGATTTACGATCCCCCCGGTTTTATACGAGTATGCCCCTGACAGCTTAGTCAGTTTACCGCTCTCATCTTTTACATATTGCGTTCCCGTACCGACCCGATAGAAAACGGGGAACCGCTCCTGATTCTGATATGTGCCTTTGGCCGTTCCCGCGTCAGTCATATCCAGAGCGCTAACCTCTGTCACAATTTTGTTTAGTCGGGGGGTATGGAAGTCTCGATTGTGGTTATTTCTGTCAACCAGGGTGTAGGTAGTATCGTCGTTGTAACCAAACTTCACCTTTTTATAGCCCACATTGTGCTTAACGCTGACGATATATTGTGGCGCAACTAATGTAGCAACTCCAGTCCTGTCATTAGAACTGAAATCTATCATGGGCGCTTTATTTAACGTGGTGACGACATTTCCATTTTTATCATATAGCGGGATGTTTTCTGCATCTGGTTTAAACGAGCCTTTATTTTCAGCGAAATCGCGATATGTTTGATAATTAACCCCACTGCTGACAACAGAAGCATTTGATGCAGCAGAACATAATATCCCCAACATACTCACTAGCAGTACGCTTATTGATACTCGTGGAGTGATGTTCTTCCTTATACCTTCACTGACTTCTGAAACGACAACCGCCTCACCTTTAATGTTCTTTTTTATCGCGTATATCTTATTCACGTTTCCCCCAGTCACTATCCGCTTAAATAAATGACATTTAAATGAAAATCAGATCCAGTCAATAAAAAAAAGCGTCTTTTTATTTTTTTATCCTGAAAGAGCATTGTAATGAGGAATTTACTGCCACCTTTTTCTATTTTTATCATCTCTATTGAAAATAAAAGAGTTGGTTATAAAAATTGAAATAATAAAACTGACCTAATCGCAAATAAAAAAAACCGATAAAAAAGTAATGATTACTATTTTTGGGTTTGCCAGCGAGTTTTTAGATCAATATATTCCGTTTCGCTCATTAAGATTGTTATGAGCTGAATTATGAATTAAGCCTATTAATGGAGTATAAAATGAAAAAGCTGATTTTAGGTTCGGCAATTGTGGCAGTTCTGGGTGTAGCGTCTAATGCTATGGCTGCGCCAAACAGCGGTACTGTAAACTTTACGGGTAGTGTTTCGACTGCTACCTGTGATCTTTCTTTGAAAGATAATGCTGGTGGGGATATTTCAAATGTTAATTTAGGTGTTCTTTCAAATACAGCAACGCAAAATGGTACCCCTGTCCAATTTAAGTTGGTACCTCAAGATGCGACTTGCCTTGCTAAAACTTCTGCTAATGTAGCCTGGACATCCTCCACGCTGGCTGCGGCAGGTATTAATAACGCCGCTACTGGGGGTACTAACGCTTATTTGTTGGTTGCAGCAACCAACGCCACCCAGACAGGTACTAATTCTTATATCAAACAAGGGCAAACCTCTTTTGATTATACTGCTGCGGGAGGTGTTAAATCTTTTGATTATAGTGCAGTACTTGCAAAACCGACCGCAGCTCTGACTGCAGGCCCATTCAATGCATCTGCAAGCTATGTCGTAACCTATAAATAATTATCTTTTGATTAAAAGGGAGTTACCGCTCCCTTCTTAAATAAGATACATGTCGGCAAGGTTTTAAAATGAAGATAAAAGTATTATGTGTCGCTATCATTTTTCATTTATGGTCGAATGAAATTCTTGCCGACGATTTTAACTACAGTTTTATCCGTGGTGGCAGTAAAGATGTACCTGAGGTGTTGAAGAATACCGGGCAAAACATACCCGGAAACTATGTTGTCGATTTACTATTTAATGGCTCCAAGACAGCGGCCTCTGTAGAATTAGCTATCAGCAATGATGATGCTGAGCATATTTGCCTTTCTGATAAATGGTTACAGGAACAAAATATTCATATTAATAAAGAATTCTATAAACAGTATCTTAATCCCGCACGCAACTGCTATCTTATCGATAAAGAAAAGAACAGTCGGGTAAAATTTGATCCTTCCTTGCAGGAGTTATCAATCGATATGCCTCAGGCTGGCTTTATAGATTCAAAAAAGGAAGGCGGCACCTGGGATTATGGCAGTACCGGTTTCAAACTCGCCTATGATCTTAATACGTCAAAATCTACTGACCAGGATCGGACAACATACGGTAATATCGAAGGCCAGATCAATATCGGCGAATGGGTCCTGTTGGGTAGGGGATATGCATATCAGGGAGAAAAGTTTGAGAGCAATAACCTGCTGTTAACACATGCGATAAAATCGATTAAATCAGATATTCTTATCGGTAAAACCCAGTCCTACAATACCCTGAACGATGGTTTTACCTTTTATGGCGCGCAGTTAAAGTCTAATCAGGATATGTATCCCTGGGACTCGCAGTCTTATGCTCCGGTCATTAATGGTATTGCCAGAACACATGCCCGTGTCACTGTCGAACAAGGCGGATACACATTAAAGTCGTTCGTGGTTCCACCGGGTCCTTTTGTGATTAACGATCTGACCGGCGTATATTCTGGCGACATTATCTTAAAAATTTATGAAGAGGATGGTTCGGTAAAAGAACAGCGATTCCCCGTCGCCGTGCTGCCAAATTTATTAAAACCCGGAAATTATAATTACAATATCGCGGTGGGGAGTAAAGTTGACCAATACAGTAACAAGCGTGATGATGACAGCTTATTCGCGCAAATCACTTATGATTACGGTTTTGAGCCCTTTACGCTCAATACCTCTGCACTGGTCGATAAAAACTATAACAACATTGGTCTGGGTCTTATCCGCTCTTTCGGCTGGTTTGGCGCCGTGGCAATGAGTGGCAATCTGTCACAGGCAAAATACCATAATGGTAAAGCCATGAACGGCTTTAGCGCATCGGTGAAATATGCCCGCACCTTAGGGGAAAACGCAAATTTACAGTTGATTGGTTATCGTTTTAACTCAGAAAACTATATTGATTACACGGATTTTAACTATCGCTATTACAGCCTGTTAAACAACAGGCCTAAACAGCGATACGAATCGATTATCACCTATCAGCTTCCGGAAATGAATGTGTTCTTCAACATGTCGGCCTGGAAGGAAGACTATTGGGACAGTTCCAGTGAGGTAGGTGCAAACCTGAATCTCAGTAAGAGCTTTAATAATATTTCTGTCTCTCTGAATGCCGGGTATTCCCGACTGCAGGGGATGGATAACGATTATAACACCGGTATTTCACTGAGCGTGCCCTTTAGCGTGTTTGATAAATCGCACTATAGCTTCTCTGGCATAAATTACGATCGCCGTAATGGTACGAATTTCAATACCGGTGTTTCGGGAAGCATTAATTCTCGCCTGAGTTATAACGCATCCATCAGTCAGTCACGCAACAACACGGGAAGCGCGATTTCAGCTTCTTATCTGTTTGATGAGGTTCAAACCTCGGCCAGCTATTCGCAAACGGGGAGCTCGTCCAGCTCTTCCTTCCAGGTTGGCGGAAGTGTTATCGGACTGCCAGATGCAGGTATTCTTTTTACGCCAGTGAAAAATGATGAAATTGCCGTTGTACAAATGGAAGATGTTCCAGGCGTCAGATTTAATGGTTCCATGCCTGGCGATAAAAAAGGGCGCGCTGTCATACCGTTAACCGCGTATAACAATAATACCATCACCGTCAATGCGGATAACTTGCCACAGAGCGTTGAGTTAACAGAAAACGCAATCAATGTGACGCCGACGGAAAACGCGATTATCTATAAGAAAGTGAAATACAGAAAAATTAACACGTATATCGTAAAAGTCATCAGCAGTAATGGTTTTGTTATTCCAATGGGAAGCATCGCTAAAAATGCAGAAAATCAGGAAATTGGTTACGTCAACAACGGCGGGATTCTGTTAATGAATCTTGAAGATAAAGATGAAGGGATCATTTCTGTTGGTGATTGCAAATTCGATTCACGATCGCTGCAGAAAGATATGGGTAAAGTACAGGAGATTAAGTGTGGCTAAGAACAATAAACTGAGAAAGTTTTTCATTTCTGCATCACTGTTGTTATTTACAGCATCAAGTCATGCGGCGTTTGTCCTTAACAGCACACGTTATGTGTTTGATGAAAAAAGAGAGAATATCTCTGTACAGGTTGATAACCAGTCTACTCAGGAATATGGCGGACAGATATGGATTGAAAACCAGGACCAAAACGACAAGAACGTCTATTTTGTACCCAGCCCGACGTTCTTTAAAGTGGCCGATCAGCACAAACAGATCCTGCGTATCCTGAAAATTAATGATGCGCTACCAAAAGATAAAGAATCGCTTTTCTGGATCAACATCCAAGAGATACCCAAAGCACCAAAAGACGGCGTGAATGCATTGTCTATCGCCCTTCACACTCAGGTGAAAATGATATATCGACCTGATATATTGAAGGACAAAAGAGAAAATGCAGAAAAGAACATAAAACTTATTAATGATGAAAGCAGTACGGTGTTGTTCAATGACTCTCCATATTATTTTGCGCTAATCAATGTTAAGCAAAATGGAAAAAATGTAAATCTGGGAGATGATGTTAAAAATAAAATAGCTGTATTTTCTCCTTTTGAGAAAATATCACTCAACAAAAAACTAACTGGAAATATTAGTTTCGTTGCTTTTGATGATTACGGTGTTGATAGAGAATATAATATTTCTCAACATTAATTAGTAGATGGAATATCTATATGCTTAAAATTTTTTTATATCTCCTGATACCATTTTCATTATTGATACATCCTGCCAGTGCAAAAAATTGTGGGACAGGACTCGGCATCGTATGGAATTTAGGAAGTGCAGGTTCAGAATATTTAGCATCAGGTTATTATACCTCCGTGGATAGTTACTATGCAGGGGAGCTTATAGCTACCATTAATGGTGATATGTATTGTGACGCCGATTACATGGATGGAGTTACAGGGATTAGCCGAATGATAATGAGGTTAAATGATGGGCTACAATGTAAGGATAGTAGTACCATCTCAATAGATGGAGTGACCGGCGCGGAATGGAAATTAACTGGAATGGTCTGCGAGAATAATAAGATACGCTCGACCACGACAAAGAGTACACCTTGGGATCAAAAAGCTAAGTGGCCTAATGGAACAACTATTGGATCAGCTAAATTACTTATAGGTTCAGCATATTGGAAAAACTATCATGTAGATGATCATCGAAGTGTAATGATACCCTCTCCAAGTTTCGGGTTGGGAGTTTTAGACAATAGCCCAACTATCAATGTTGGTTCCGTTATTGAAAAGGGGAGACAAATGAATATATATAATCAAGGTACCTGTACGATGTCTTTATCTACTGAGAACTTAAACTTTGGACGCTTATCCCCGCCAGATATTAATAACGGAAATATTAAAAAGGATTTCTACTTAGATTATTCCTGTAAAAATAAAGGTGCAGTAAATGGTGTATATATCAAGTATGAACCAGAACACACAATAGATGCTTCCCAAGGCACGTTTAGTGCCAAAGACAAGAGTGGGAATAATTTAATTTTTAAAATAAGCACACCTTCTTATTCCAATCGCACTATTCCTCTTAACACATTATGGCCAATGGTTTCCCCATCGGCCTCAGATACATCTGGTAGAGTCTATTATGACGTACAAGTTATGCCTTCTACGCCACTACCTTCCGGTGCTGTATCTACTTATTTAAATGTTTCTCTTGTTTATAGATAATTGGTGGCTGTATGCAAAGGTGGTGTTTATATCTGTTCTTGATAATGCTCCCTTGTTGTAAAGGATTTGCAGTAACAATACCGAAGAAAGTAACTATTAATGCAGAAATAGCATTAAATACATGCGCGGTAACACTATCACCTGCAAATATTAATTTTCAGCAAGTGAGTGTAAGCCAACTTGAAAACAACGCAACTACACCACAGGCAGTTGATTTGAATATTGCTTGCAGTTGGCCCGCAACCGGGATCTCACTAAAATTCTCGCCTGCTGCTGGCGTTTCCAAGAGCAGCACTAACCTGATGAATACGGGGTTATCCGGCGTTGGGCTTGCGTTGTCATGGAAAGATCCAGCCGGCAAAGATTTTAAGTCGCTAGAATTAAATAAGCCTTTTGCGCTCCCAACTGCATCAAGTAACAAAAATGAAACGCTTGGTCAGTTTCAGCTGTTGCCTAAACAAATTCCGGGTGAAACGCTCCAGGCAGGGAATATTTCCACCAGTCTGACTGTCGAGGTGACCTATGATTGACAGGAGATGTCTTTTTTTCCCATTGCTGGCGGGACTGTTAAGCACATTAACGGCGTTTAATAACCAGGCCGCACAAAAGGCAAGCGTAAGTCTCCCCATTGCAATGCAGGTCACTAATCCTCAGTGCCAAATCAATAAAGGGCTTGGCCTGCCTGAAACCGTGCAACTTCCGCTGATCACAACTTCAGGTGCCTTATTAGGTGATAGTAACGTTGAAGTTCCCATTGTGATTGACTGTGCCAGTGATATCACCAAATTTGAAGTTACCCTGGCAGGGGGCAGTAATTCGAAACTCAGCACGTCAAATAATAAGGTTGATATCACCTTGTCATGGAAGAAAGGTGGAGGATCCGTAGAATTCGGGAAGCCGGTCGAGCTGAGTAAAGCACCGTTTCTTGTGAGCCAAAAGCAATTTGATGGCTCCTTATTGGCCAGAGTGTCTCCACATACAGGGACCATACCGGCAGGTAATTACACAGCCAGTTTACCGGTGACGTTTACTTATTATTGAGATAGCATAACAAAAGCTGGGGAAATTCCCCGGCTTGTTAATCAATTAATCAAACACGCCATTGAAAATTGCGGTCACTACTGAGGTGCTCAGTGCAATAAGAACGAAATCATTCCTTACTATTTTCCATTCATAGCCAGGATAATAAGGTCGTTGCCCCAACATCGATGCCGGAACCGTTTTTTTCGCAATGCCTGGTGGTAAGGAGCCACACCCCTTCAGGCCATAATTCACCGCCAAATGTCGGGCAGCCGAAAAACTGATATCAGAATCGACATGATCCGGTTTGCCATAGTTTTTACGGTGATCGGATGATGCGTTATTTTTCTGACCCGCATTACCTTTCTGCACATTCCCTTTATTTCCGTAATTATCACTATTATTGCCATGGTTGCCACTATTACCATTGCCGTTCCCATTGCCTGTTCATCACCCGTGCTGAGTGGCAGGTGCAGCGCTGAATCATCCAGTTTTCGGGTCGCCACCAGCAACACCCGGAATCCTTGCGCGTTGTAATCTTTCGTTTTCGCCAGCAGTAACTCACGACGGTTTCATTCAGCGTGACCACCTTGTCACCATCAGCATCTCTTCCACTGCGCCTTTGCAAATCAGACTATTATCACCGTTACGTACATCCTCTACCGACGCAGATACTAGGGTTATTTCTCTTTTTTTATCAGGTATTACAGGGGTTTTGTTGACTTCGAGGGAGCTCAGGAGAGGCATTTTGGCGGAGATCACAGGAGTCGTATTTGATACTTAACTCATTGATTTAAAATTGATATTTTGTGTTGGATAAATGAGTAACCCCCATAAGCACCCCCAAATGATTTTGCTTGTGGAGAGCAGAGGCATCCAGAGCTACTTTTTGGCCTGTAGTAAAGTGGCAATATCCTTTTCGCCTCCGGCTTCTGTTTAACGCCGAGTTGTTTGGTAAAACCGAACAACTGAAGTTTCGCATATTCAGTTTGCCAGCGTCTGGCGATGCTCTCCCTGCTGAACTTGTAAATTAGACTTACAGGTTACGTAGTAGCCTGTTGAGAGTTCTTGGCCGCAATGATTATGCCAGAAACCCATAATCTACTCAGGTTATCTTGCAGGTAGCGCTCCAGGAAAATGTTTTGCCACGATATCATTCATCCTCTCCACCAGATCAAGGCGTTTAAATGTGATATGTCCGCTGCCTTTCTGAAAATAACGAATGCTAAAGAAATCATCCTCGAAGACCTGTTGATGTGGATTATCGCGAACAAAATCCATGAACCGAATGGAGATATCGTGCCGGTTATCAGGGATGGTTTTACCATCCAGCAAATACAGCATACGTTCCAGATCGGCTAACTGATCGCGCCGCCAGCCCCAGTTCAGGCTGTAGCCCCATCGGTCATGCTTCACCAGATTGTTGACGATAATCTTCTTGCCAAAACAGCAAGGATTGTTGGTTTTGTAGTCCCAGCTTAGCCCTTTAAATACGTTGATAATTCCACGTTCGAAAACATCCTGTTTATTGTGGTGGAGTTGTTCAAAGGTGCTCAGGATGTTGGCTTCACTGATTGCCGGGAGATCACCCTCTTCGAGGTTCTTCGCCCACTGACTACGCGCCTCTGCGTCCATTAACGTCAGCATCCCGGACTTCAACATTAGATCGCGCCAGATGCTGCGATCGATATTGTGGGCGATCACCGGCATTGCCCTGTCTACAGGTTGTACCAGCCAACAGTCAAAGGAATGCCCTTGTCTCATTGCCCAGTGATCTGCCACGTCACCGCCAATGCTGGAGGTCAATCGGGAAATATCATCAAGCTGGCGGATTAGCGCCTCTATTTGTTTTAGCGCAGCATCACGTCCTGTGACGATACGTTCAATACTGGTCGAGCAAATTAGCTCATTATGATCGGTTAAAACTTCAGCTTCAGTTTGCATTATTTTTGTCCGTATAAAAGCAAACGCGCCTGCCGGGAATGGCAGGCGCATTATGCAATGAGTGAATAAGGAATAAAGATCGGGAATGTAAATCGGGAGGTTGTACGCAATATTCACCGTACTGCGTTGTTACGGCTTTGTCGCAACAGGCCAGTTGCCTGTCTTGCCCGTAAAATATCTACAGCCCGAAGATAAGGCGATTGTTCCTGCCAGCTAAATCCCTTCCTGTCGATACGCACCAGTTCGTATTTCTCCACCAGAAAATTCACAGCATCGGCCAGCATGATCCCGGCATCAATGTGTTCCTGAATAACGGTTTCATCACTAAATGGCGTGTCGTTCAGTGTCAGGCCATAGTGCTGCTCCAGCAGGCGTGTCAGTAGCATTTGCCACACCGCCACTGGCGACAGATATAGCTCAGCCGCCCGCGAAGTTGTTGCAGGTTGAGGTTTCATGTTTGCTCTCGTGAAATTAGTTAGCGTTGAGTGGAATAGACGACTACATATACGTAGGCGCAACTGCCAAGGGTATCGGCTTCGCAGGTGAAACCGTTGTGGTAAATGGTGATGCAGTGGGCATGACGGGGATTCAATTCACCAGTGGTCAGCATAGACTCGATCCGGCTGATAAAATGTGGAAATACCACATCCAGCTTAAGACATTCGTCGTCACTAAACTTACCGGTGATACTGGCCCGGTCAGCCAGATAGTGCAGCCGGTTACCCTCCTGCACCAGACGTGCTCCCATGCACGGCGTGATATCCCGCTGCAGGCCCCATGTGATGTTACTTCTCATCAGGCTTCTCCTTTATCGTCATTTCAGGGTAATACTCATCAGGCAGGCATAGGGCCCGTTGCGGTCCTGGCGGCGTTCGGCGTATACCGCCAGCACGCCGGGAATGTCAGGAACTACCTTACCGGTGTAATGACAGACGCTACCGTGCCACTGATATTTGCCGGTGCAGTAGCGAAAGATTCGGGACTCAGGATGCTGGCGGTATATCGTCATTGCCCGGCGTTTACTGATAATTTTCATGTCAATACCTCACAGCAGACCGTGTTCTGCGAACGAATAGATTTGCCTGCCGCCGACAATCAGATGGTCAGGTACGCGGATATCCACCAGTTGAAGTACCTGAACCAGCCGCTGCGTGAGGGCTTTATCAGCCTGGCTGGGCGTCGTCTCGCCGGAAGGATGGTTATGCGCCAGTATCACCGCCGCCGCATTGAAATACAGAGCACGTTTGACTACTTCCCGGGGATGGACCTCGGTGCGGTTAATCGTGCCGCTAAAGAGCGTCTCATGGGCAATAAGCTGATTCTGGTTGTCCAGATACAACACCCGGAACTCTTCCCGCTCAAGTGCGGCCATATGCAGTCGTAACCATTCCCGAACGGCATGAGTGGAGGTGAAGGCTACCCCGGGCTCATGCAGATGCCGGTCCAGAATCCTGAGGGCACGCTGGATGAGACGCCGGTCCTGTGGCGTTATCTCGCCGGGCAAAAAGGAAAGCTGTTTCATTCGTTGTACCTCCGGTCAGTCGATGATGCGCAGAATGGCGTGAGCTTCAGGATGCTGCAGGGCATAGTCCCGCAGGCGATAATAGTGTGCGGTCATAGCGTCACATTCTGTACGACAGGCGTGATGGCTGTATTCAATAAGGCAGACAGCGATACCTGCAGCTTTTGCGCTCATTTCCGCACCATTGCCGTTCATGCCGTTGAGCAGATGCCATTTATCGTCACCGTCTGCATCAGGGGCCATAAACGCGCCGCCATTGCTGAGCGTGTAAAAGGACCAGATACCACCGCTGTACTCATCACAGAAGCGGTCCATCCAGGCGAAAATACGGGGTTCCAGCGATATCCACTGCGGGATAGCGCCAAAGTACAGCGGCCAGAAATCGAGACGCTGTTCGTCAGGTACGGGTGTTGCAGTAAGGTCAAATTGAGGTTCATTAGCGGACATCAATTCGCATTGCGTTTGTGTCGTCATGGATATTCTCCGTGAATAAAAACGCCAGCGACGATGGCTGGCGTATGGGAAGGACATACAGGGATGATGAATGGGTGTAGTCAGCAGGAGGATGCTCTGAGGATGCCTGACTTGCGGATATAGCGGTTAAGTCCTTCACCGGCATCCGTTTCAAAGCTCCATGCCCGCCAGACCATTCGACCTTCGGAGTCACAAACTACCAGGCGAAAGTGACTGCACTGGTCATCTTCTATAGCGACGTTTTGATACCGGCTGGTAATAGCGTCGGCCTGCTGTCGGGTGAAAGGGTCCGACGGCAGTAATTGAGATTCAGGCATTCGGTGCACCTTAAAAGCAAAAACCCCTGACGCAGATGCGTCAGGGGTTTTGAGAGAGTGTTGTTATGCGGATTCAGTCAGAACCCCGTCTGTACCTTATACAGGCGCAAAGTTTTGCTGCCCCGGACAATCTTCACATACAGGGCATTATCTTTTGTGCCACGCACAAATCCGGCCTTTACATCTCCCTTGCAGTCACCACCGTCATAAGAGATGTTAAGTCCAGTGTTAAATACCAGGTCAATAACCCCGAAGCTTAAATCTTCACAGGCTGGACCAGGCAGGTCCTGAATCAGGGCAAACTTACGGTCATCGCTGACATCGGTCAACGAGCAGATGGTAGTGTTGATGTCGTTCCCCTGGCACCAGTATTCCTGGCCGGGGTTGTCTTTGTCCATCAGACTTTCCGGAAGCTGCGCGGCACTGGCACTGAAGGCAGTAAGTGAGAGAATGAAAGCAGGGATAACAGCGATTATTATTTTTAGCATGATCTTCCTAATAAATGGGAACTGGATTGCGCCAGATATGCATGTAAACCATCTGGCGTGGTTTAAAACATCTGTAATCAGATCCTCAACAGTTACCGGTTCGGCGGCAGAGTTCAGCCATACTCTGCTTTGCCACCCATTGCTGCAGCTCCCTGTCTTTTTGAGAACGCTTAGCCTCCAGCGCGGCCTGTTGTTTGGGATTGACGCAGTTATCAGGCACGACCATCAGGGTGTTTGGTTTAAATTTTATCCGGGCTACTCGCACTGTCTCTGCCGGGTCATCAGTTCCACTCGCTCGCTGCTGTGCCTCGTCAAGCAATGCCGCCTGCGTATCAATCAGAACGAAACCACATGCCTTTCCCTCACCCTGGTAGACAGATGTCAAATCTGAGGAAGAACCACTGGCTGTTTTAAGCGACAGTTTGCGTACCGTTTTAGTATTTTTATCGGCTATAAAATAACCTCCATTGTATCCCTGACGTAGCAGGAATTGCCGAGTCCAGGGATAATTATCGATCACTCTGGCACCATACAGCGCATTGCTAAGGGTATGGTTGTCCAGACCATCAGCTGATTTCCAGCCGTCTGCCTGCATGTATTGCCAGGCCTTAACAGTACCCACAACATTTTCAGCGGCTACTGGCAAAATTGTTCCGACGCACAGACTGAGCGCCAGTGTGGTTGCAGTGAGTAATTTCATCTTTGCTCCTTATAGGGTGAAAAACCGTCGTCGCCGACAACGAGAAGTGAATGGAAAGTTTGAAAGTGAGGTAAAACCCGAAGAAAATCGGGATGTGACAACAGATTACGTACCTGTGTATCCGGGACAAAAAGCGCAGGATTGAATGTCACCGTGTGAATATCACCCAGTGTGAAAACCGATATATGTCCTTCATGTTCACCGGTCAGGTACCAGCAGCCGTCGCTGCACACCAGTCGATAGGGGGCCAGACCTGTGCAACGATGACCTTCTGCCAGTAGCGTAACCCGACGGTGTTCAGTGATGGCGCGGATAAGTCGCGTAAAAACTTCAGTCCGTGCCTGTGTTCTGGAGTTGGTGCTGTGCCAGATAAGGCAGGGAGACTCGCTGGCACTCAATAGTGAGTTGATCAGTTGGTTGTCAATATCCGGAAAAAGAGCCTCCACACCGGACTGACGGACAAAGGTCTGCACCGTCAGCTCCCTCTGACGGCTGCCGGACAGTAGACGACATTGCCCGTTACGGAACTCCAGGTCGAGATAGGCCAGACGCTCGCGAAAATCCCGACGCAATGTGCGCACTGACACGCCAAATTCGACGGCCAGTGTCTGTATGGCCAGCGTTTCCCCCGCCACAAGACGGCTGATAATCAGCGACAGGCGAACCGCAAGGCGCTCATGGCGGCGCTCAGACTGAGACATGAGAGGCGTTCCCCACTCTGTTAATGGACTGAAAATTAAGTGATTAGTGTAACGAGAGTGCCGGACAGGATACGGACAGCTGAAGCGGTATTTTTTCTGCAGGATGAATGCAATCAGAATGCGGCTTCATAGTCTTTTGAGGAAAAGCTGCCTGGAAATTAATCAGCAAACGGACAGGAGGTGTCCGCATACTGCCGGAGTTAACATCTGTTTGCCTCAAATCCGGAGAGCATCGCTTCCGCCATCACCCACAGTGCACGGTTAAGCTTCACATCACCGTCAATACCGCGCACCGAACGGGTATGCGTTCCTCCGCCTTTCGCACTCCTTCCACTGAGCCCGCCCTTAATCAGGTTCTCCTGAATACGTTGGTATGTGGTCCACAGATCATTGCTCTCATCCTGCCAGCGGCGTGGGGAGAGTATCTGAGGTGCTGTCACCGGCTGGTGGTCCTCACCGAAACGGTACGTCAGTGCAGCCTGTGCCAGAGCCTGTTGTGCAGGTGGCGGCAAAATCAGCGACTGCATGGCATCCCGTTTCTCTTCCACACGGTCAAAAATCCCCAGCACTTCATACGCCCCCTCTATCACCTGAGTCACCACATCTCCTTTGTGCGGCACCCGCACCTCGCCAAACGACTCACCGCAGACGAGTCCGTTCTGGCATACGGCACGGAATAATCCCGGCAACATCTGATACGAGCTGGAGCCATCATGAGAGTTGAGCAGAATAATTTCCGGGACCTGTTTGCCGGTAATTTGCCCCTCCCTACGCAGGCGCAGCATGTGCTTTGTATGCTCGCGACGCCCAGGGTCACGAACACGGGTCTGGCAGGCAAAGAAAGGCTGAAAGCCCTCACGCTGCAGATTTTCAAGAACGGTAATGGTTGGTATCCAGGTATACCGAGCGCTGCGTGACGCATGCTTCTCCTCACTGAAAACGCTGGGTACCACACGAAACAGCTCTTCGCGGGTTAACGGACGGTCACGACGAATAAGGTTTGCTGCGCCAAAGCGCGAAGCCAGACGGGTCATAAGAGACTCCTCATGATGGAAAAAGAAAGACAAAAAAGCCCTGACGCACAATCGCGACACGGCTCAGAGAACAACGATGTAAGGGGCTAAATATTCAGAAGAAGAAATTCCAGACGGCACGGGCGACAGATACCACGGTGTCGCGTGCAACCTGAATGATTGCCCGTATTGGGGGCGGTATCAGTGGCATGGAACTTATTGTGTCCAGTACCGAGCCTACCGTTTCACCAAAATCATCACGGGCTTTTTTATTAACGGTATCGGTACGAAGCGGCGTACTGAGATGTACCGCCACCGGGCTACTAGCCTCACGCGGAAGGCAACGAATCATCCGTTCAGCCATCACCCGCAGCCCCCACTGCAAACGTACCGATACCGCACAGACAGGGTTTACCGGCTGGAACAGTTCATGTAACAGGCAGATTTTGCGGCTGATATTCTGTTTCTGCTCTGTAGACAGCTTTTCACCACCGCTGGTGGGTTCGGCCTTATCCGACTGACTGATAACAAACAACACCTTATGCCGGTATGCCTCACCAATCACCTCCCGGTAAAAATGTTCATCCACTGCCAGCGCCCGGTCATCGGCCTTAATCAACCACAGCACCAGGTCCAGCCGGGGAAGCTGTTCGCTGTAAAGCGCAGCATATTCTTCATCGTGCCTTTCACTTTCACCGACACCGGGCAGATCCACGATGGTCATAAAGTGCTCACCCACCTGAAAACGGAAGCGTAGCGGTTTACGGGTACAGGCTGCAACATCACTGACCGGCGAAACGTTCCCGGCAAAAAGCGCATTACACAGGCTGGATTTTCCGGCTCCGGTCTTACCCATAATGCCGATCACTGGCTCATAATCCGCAAGCCTGCTAATATTCGAAAGTATTTGTTTTCTAATAAAATCAGGAAGAACAGCCACAGACTGCGTGATATCTTGCAAACCTTCATGTATCTTCATCAAATAACCTCAGACAAATAAAAGAAACTCGCCTTAATGTCTATAATTCAGGCGAGCTTTCGGGGATGATCATTGTGATAATATCTGTCTGAAATATTTTTAAATGCTTCTGATATTCTTCGGAAGTTTTAAATATGCAGAATTAATGCATAACTCTAACATCTCTTGCCGGGTCATTTCACTGGCTTGTGATAAATCAGACAATTTTTTTTGTAATTCAGGCGTCAAAATGGCAAGAACCGTATTCTTGACTTTGTCTTTTTTATTTTTCCCAGATAATTTGAAATTCCTCTGAGCATATGCATTCTTTATCTTTTTACTAAAATTAATAATGGTTTCATCAAGTAAAACAGTGGAAGTACACCATATATCAAATGCTGCATTGACAGCCAGATAAACGTCATGTGGGTTATCCATTATGGGCGTAATGTATTCACCAATCATTTTTCTTTCACTAAGATAATTCCATGCCCACAGACAATCATCTTTTTTCTTGGGCGACAGAAATGATAGTGCGTTTTTTTTACAAGTAATCTGTCTGTAAGAATTTCTCATTTCATTTAAAAATCTACGTTTGCCTTGAGGGTTAATCCATCGATCAAAAAAATTCACAATATTAAAGAATCGTG
Source organism: Citrobacter sp. RHBSTW-00887 (assembly GCF_013728095.1). Taxonomy (NCBI): domain Bacteria; kingdom Pseudomonadati; phylum Pseudomonadota; class Gammaproteobacteria; order Enterobacterales; family Enterobacteriaceae; genus Citrobacter; species Citrobacter sp. RHBSTW-00887. The sequence goes on from NZ_CP056267.1 coordinate 78,781, forward strand.
CCCTGCTATTTCCAGGGAGGGGATCACAGCCCAAAAAAATATAAGGAGTTACGCCTGGTTTCTTAATAGGTGGTGAAAAAAAGAGCGCAGGCATTGTGTAAATGTTACACCACATCCAGTAACAAGCCCGGTCACTGTCCTCAATCCAAGAGAAATCACTGAATTTATATACATTTTCTAATGCGGAACTAACTATGTTATCCAGTAATAATTTTGTTTGTTCAACATCAATGTCGGTATTAATTTCGGGTATTTCTTTATGTAGAAACCTTATCCAATTGTCCACCCCTGATTTCATTAAATGGCTCGTGAATGTAATGGACTGGCTTTTCAACGCCTGACTGATGTAGCCGCATAAGCGACTATCGTAATCTGAATCTGAGCTAAATCGTCCTTTCATCGTACCTTCTACACACTCATCATTGAAGTAATTAAAGGATAATAAAACAGTAACCAAATGATAATCAATAGGTAATAAAATGGTAATGAAAAAATCCAGGAAAGGCTTGTCCGTAGCTGTTAAAAAATCCTATCACATGCTTACAGTTTAAGAAATTGATGAATCATGTACCCTGCATCATCGTCTGCACATACCAGTGGCTATCTACACCCAATCGATTTAGAGTTACAGGACGATGACCAGCCCGCGAGTCCCCAGGAGCATAGATAACTATGTGACTGGAGCGGGTGGGCGCAACCAACGCACCTGTATAGTTATTATCGGAATGGTCCAGTAGGTTACCTCTTATTATACAAGGGAGAATAGAGTACGGAGGATGATAAAAAGTCTTAATAGCCAAGAGTAAGTTCATAAAATTAATAATTAAGGTTAATTGGTATTATAGAGAGTAGATCCCAATTGATAGACATCTAACATCCCAACCTCGGGATGATACATATCCGTCATAAGTGATTGAACCCTGCTTGACAGAAAAAACAGATGCACTAGTTCCTTTGAATTCATCCAAAGGAACAGAGCAATGCAAAGACATTACCCACATTTAAAGAAAATAATCCCTAACGACTTCCTGCTGAATTTGATTAATCACCATCTCAATCAGATCCTGGCATGTCACGCCAAGATACTGGCGTTTCGAATGGATTTTGATTATCAGCGTGGTACGAATCGATTCATTCGTAACTCCTCGATAGAAATACAAGATGACCTCAGAGAGCTTACTCAGGCAATGATCAGCCTTCCTGGCGTTATCGGTAGCTTCTGGGTACTGGAATGGACATCAGAAGGGGCAGTTCATGCCCATGCTATTTTTTATCTTAATGGCCGGGAACATCAGAAATCATTCCCATTCATTTCACAGGCAGGAGAACTGTGGCATCAAATTACTTATGGCGAGGGAAAATACCAGCGATGCAAACCAAAGGAATATCATCAGGACAACATTAACAATGTTGTTGAATATCACAATAACGAAGCCATAAACAGTCTCAGACGTATAGCCAGTTATCTAACAAAAGAAGACCAAAAATATGGTTATCTAATTTGGGGATGTAATGAGGTTCCCTCGCCTGCAAGGCAGGGTAGACCAAGAAAGTTTTGTTAGTTTTTAACAGCAGCACCGGTTGCTATGCCGGAGCGGGCAGCAGAATAACCCCGACTTCGGTTTCCATTTAGCTACCGGAGAATCAAATCATGACAGTTAAACCAACCCTACTTGAAGATCGCTTTGTTGATATGGCTTTTATCACACGTCTGACCGGGTTAACCGATAAGTGGTTTTACAAGCTCATCAAAGACGGTGAGTTTCCTAAACCGATCAAACTTGGGCGAAGCTCACGATGGCTACAGAGTGAGGTGGAAGCCTGGCTTCAGGAACGTATTAACCAGTCCCGTATGTAATTCACCCTACCCGCGTTAACTAAACCGACAGCATAAAAATGATTATCCGGTTGCTCCGGAGGTTTTCTGCTGTCTGCAATTTAAGCCAGAAGAAATATGGACCATGAAAGATTACAAACCTCGTTACAAAGAGCTTTATAAGTATTACCAGGTCTGGTTGACCGATTTTACGAAGCTGACGGTAAGATCGGGTATGTGCCACCAGAATATCTACCACCATCATACCCTGACGGTTGGCAGCCTTAAGTTTCCGGGAGAGGAAGAGGTTATTGCTATTGTCCCCCAGTGCCTGCACCGGATTATTTATGGCAGAGCAGCAGCATCGCTGGCGGTCAATGATGATCTGAGCGTCAGCTTATTTACCCAGGAACATCTGCTGGCTCACCATCCCATGCTGGAAGGTATTCTGCTGTCTGAGTGCGTGCGTTTAAAACAGCGTCCTCTGGCAAACAGGCTCATCAGTTTGTTCCGCCAGTTCAGCGGTAGCGAGCTGCGTCTGAAGCTGGTCTGGCTGTGCTGGTACGATTTGATGCTTGGTAATTGCCTTGATGACTGGACCGACAATCTCAGGTTCAAAAAAGACAAAGAGATGGATAGCTGGGTCAATGACCGACAGGCAGAAAACCCTGTACTGACCAGTCTGATGGACGAGTACGTCTGCTTTGCATGGCGGACGACTGCCGAACCACTGAATCAGGTCTGATGCCTTGCCCTGCAAGGGTTCTGAAGGCAATAGTGAGTGTGAATATTAATATCGGTTATTAGTATTATTAATAGGCATTCCTTCTTAATCCTTCACCCTGATTAATCCCACCATTACCAAATCTTTCAAAAGCCCTGTCAGTAACTGCGTCATGCCTTCCCCTACGGAGGCTTCCTCACATCTGCTGATCTTTGTCAGCACGAAGGAATCTGTTCTATGCAAAATAAACCGCAATGGGAGCCAGACTGGTATCTGGAATCTCTCCTTAACATCCATATTTGCGAAATGGTTGATCGCTATGCCTGCCTGCGGGCACTCCGAGTCGACTTGTTCTATCAGCATCACACCGCTAAGTACTACCTGCAAAGTCACCATCATCTTGAGAGGGATCTCCGGTTACTCATGGATCACATGATGCAAATAGGCGCAGTCGTGGGTTATTTCTGGGTTATCGAATGGACAGAAGACCATCACTACCATGCGCACGTAGTCTTCTGGGTAGATGGCAACCGTAGTCGGAATGTTTATCCCTGGGCTGAGAAAGCCCGTGAGTTCTGGACGTTAATTACCGAAGGTGAAGGGGGCTTACATCGCAGTGAATACAAAAAACATTACAGAGCCAATATCAATATCCCGGTGCGTTACAGCGAACCAGACAGTATCGACAACATCCGACAGGTGTTGGCGTATATGACCAAAATTCAGCAGAAACATGGCCTGCTGCTGTTCGGCTGCAACGATGTCCCTGAACGACCAGCAACCGGGCGACCACGCAAGACTGACTTCTGAGTAAGGCAGTTTTTTACGCCAGCAATTCATAGTGTGACTACCACACCGTTATTTACCTCGCAACACCTTTAAACCTTCCAACCGCATGGCTTCTGTCTGCCCTTCAGGGACGGCTTATGCCTGCGTGTTGGCTGGCTGGATCTAGAATATGTTTGCCAAATCCTTTCTCGCTCTCGAAGGTAACGGTGGTCTGAGCGATGCCCTTACAGCCCCTTATGATCGCTACACCTGCAAGTGTGCAGCAATATCCGTGGTAATTTATATTGCGCCTCTGAAGCGGAAAAATCACGCTGGTCGATAGCAAAGGCAAAATGTGTTTTGTCATAAGGCCATATGTTCCAATTTCGCGTATCATAACGGAGTTTTTAAACCCTGACCGTGGAGCCATTATGACCGCCAAAGAATATCTGGGTGACATCATTGGTGGCAGCCTGATGTTGCGTGAGAGCAGAGTCATCGCGGAGCTGCTGATATCCTCACCAAATGATGATCAATGGCTTAATGCTATTGTAAATGACAATGTGCTGCAGAAGACCTCAGTGCACAGTGTTAAACGCATGGCTTCAACCCTGCGTAAAAGAATTCAACCGATGGGTGAGGCATTCTGGACTGAGCTACTAAAGGCCCCTGATGATGCAGCCAGACAAATGTTGCTAATGGCGACAATGTGCCAATCCCCAGTGCTGACCGATTTCATGGCAACGACACTGTCTGATGCCCGACAGATGTTTCGTGAATCATTGCGCAGCGAAGACTGGCAGGAATTTATTCTATCCCGCCAGCGTGCCATTGTCGGCTTGGATCAATATTCCGAAAGCTCAATCCAGAAAATGGGCAACAATGTATTTAAAATCCTCGCAGATAGCGGGTATCTGGAATCAGGCCGCAGTAAAAAGCTGAAAAATGTCTTCCTACTACCCCAGATAAGAGAGTGGGCAAACAGTCTCGACTGCCAAAAAGTCTACGATGTGATGGAGTCAGTCAGATGAGAGCGAAACTGGACAGTAAGCCGCAATTGTCAGCTCGTCTGGAACAAATCGAAGACCGGCTTAAAAGTGAAGGCTTCCTGAAGAACCAAGAGCTCGGTGGTGAGATCGGTTTTTATATCTTTGATTACCCACCTCAATTTGAACTTACCGTACGGGAATATCTGAGATTGACTCTGCCTCGCCTAGCTCGGCAGGGGCTGAATTTCGCTCATCTCAATCTGTTCGAAGAGGTACTGGCAATTTTGCAAGAGCGTAAATTGTTAGATAAAGCTTTTGATCTGGAACGCAAAAAAGGTACCGATGAGCTAGCCAAAGCACTTAAAGGACCTCTTGAACAAGGTCGAATTGCTAAGCATCTGATAGATAAAGTGCTTCCGGCCTCGCCTCAATTTGTATTGTTATCAGGTCTTGGCCAATGCTGGCCATTGCTACGTGGTCATAGTTTGCTTAATGCATTACATGCCCATATGGGGGCGATACCATTGGTATTGTTTTATCCGGGCAGTTACAACGGCCTCGAACTTTATCCTTTTGATCTGGACAGCGCAGAAGTGGCAACAGCCAACTACTACCGAGCTTTCCAACTGGTGCCTCACGCATCTAAGTACTGAAATTTAAACTGCTGCCGAAGCTTGTTTTTTGAGAGAATTCAAACCACTAACTTGGCCGCGAAAGAGTCATCACGTTATAGCGAGCAGAAGCGTCTCGCTGTATGATAGAGACGGAATTTTTAATGCAGATAAGAGAGCTGTTTACCAAACAACTGGATCGCCCAATCAATGGTGTGGTGAAAGCCGAGCAGCTGGATGAGCAAATCATCTGGACTGAGCTTGACGAGTATGTGGTGACCCGTGAACTTGACCGCCACCTTCGTCACTTTTTTGAGACCTACCTGCCTGGTGTCAGCCATCCAGATGATCCTAGTGTGGCGGGTAAAATTGGGATTTGGGTATCGGGTTATTTCGGTTCCGGTAAATCTCACTTTATAAAGATCCTCTCTTACCTGCTCGGTAACAAGAAAGCTGTTAACAATGGCCAAACAAAAGCTGCCATCGAGTTTTTCAAAGAGAAAATCAGCGATCCCCTTCTTTACGGTGATATCCACGCTGCAGTTAACCGCAATACTGAAGTAATTCTCTTTAATATCGACAGCCGCGCAGATACTGAAGACAAAGAAGATGCCATTCTCAAAGTTTTCTTGCGCGTCTTCAATGAGCGCCTGGGATATTGCGCTGACCATCCTCATATCGCACATCTGGAACGTGAGTTAGATTCCCGTGGCCAATACGAGCCATTCAAAGCAAAATTTGCTGAACTCACGGGCTCAAGCTGGGAAGAACAGCGTGATGCCTATGGTTTCTGTCGTGATGAAATGGCAAAAGCCTGGGCCTATGCTACCGGCCAGTCAGATGCCTCATCGGTGCAGAGTATGGAAAATCTCGAATCCATGTTTACTCTCGACATTGCCAACTTCTGTAAATGGGTGCGGGAGTATCTCGATCGTAGCGATCCATCTGGTGACAGTAAACGCATGGTCTTTCTGGTAGATGAGGTCGGACAGTTTATCGGCAACAACACCCAGATGATGCTCAAACTGCAGACGATAACAGAAAATATCGGTACCGCTTGTGGAGGCAGAGCTTGGGTAATCGTCACTTCACAAGAAGATATCGATGCCGTACTAGGAGATCTTAGCGCTAAAAAAGGCCAGGACTTCTCCAAGATCCAAGGGCGTTTTCACACAAGGATTTCCCTCTCCTCGTCCAATACCAATGAGGTAATACAGAAACGTCTGCTCGAAAAAAGTGAAGACGCTAAAAACTGCCTGGCAGAATTGTTCAGTCAAAAAGGCGACATTCTTCGCAACCAGTTGACCTTTGATACCAGCACTACAGCTGAGCTTGCTAACTACAGTGATAATGTTGAGTTTGTTGATCACTACCCTTTCATTCCCTATCAGTATCTGCTGGTACAAAAGGTCTTCGAAGCAATCCGCAAAGTGGGGGCTACCGGTAAACATCTCTCCCGTGGTGAACGTTCTCTGCTGGATGCATTCCAGAATGCCGCACGCCAGCAGATGAACAAAGATATCGGTGTATTGGTGCCTTTCCATGCCTTTTATCCGGCAATCGAATCTTTCCTCGATACCAACGTTAAACGCATCTTCGAACAAGCGGCTGAGAAAGCAAGCCTCGATCCTTACGACATTAATATTCTTAAATCGCTGTTTTTAATCCGCTATGTCGATCTGATCAAATCCACCATTGATAATCTGGTCACACTCTCTATTGAAGAAATAGATACCGATAAAGTGGCACTGAAAAGCCGAATCGAAGCCAGTCTACAGCGTCTTGAAAACCAGCTATTGATTGTCAGAAATGGCGATGAATACGTATTCCTGACTAACGAAGAAAAAGAAGTCGAGCAGGAGATCAAACACACTCAGGTTGAAGCAACTGAAGAGAACCGGCAACTGGCCCGGTTGGTGTTTGAAGAGGTAATGGGCAATCGCCGTCAGTATCGCTATCCGGTAAACAAGCAGGATTACCCTCTGACTCGCTTTTGTAACGGTCACTCTATAGACGGCAGCCAACAAACAGATCTGGTGCTCAAAGTCATTTCCCCACTGGATGCCAATTTTGACAGTTATAACGAACAATCCTACAAGGCACTGAGCCAAGAAGGGAATGGTTGTATTCTGGTACGCCTGTCGAGTGAGAAGCGGATCTGGGCTGAATTTGATACTTGGTTGAAAACCGAGAAGTTCCTGGCAGGGATACGAGGTAAACGACCTGAGCAAGAGAAATTGCTGGCAGAAAAAGCACTCGAAAACACCCAGCGTCGCAGCCGTCTGAAATTACTATTCGATGATCTGGTGAAACAAGCACAGATATTCGCACTAGGTAATGAGCTGCAAAGTAAATCGGCTAGTGTCAGCAATATGCTTGATGAAGCTTGTGCCTACGTAATCGAAAACTCATTCCAAAAGCTCTCTTTACTACAAAGCTGTGGTAACAACCCGGTGCAAGAGCTGAAGTCGGTGATCATGGCCGATGACATGGCACAGCTAAATATAAATCTCGGTGAACAAGACCCCAATGCTGCTGCAAAAAAGGAGATTGAACTCTTTTTAAATGTCGCAGATGAAAAAAATCAGCCGGTCTACCTTAAAGAATTGTTAGAGCGATTCAGTGCTCGTCCCTTCGGCTGGAACCGTGACGAAGTAATGCTACAGGTGACTCATCTGGTCTTGCTTGGTAAGGCTGCGCTATCTACACCGAATGGTGATTTGCCCCTCAAACGCAGCTACGAACATTTTACCTCGGTACGTAGCCACAGCACACTGCGTATTCGTCGAGTACGTCAGCATACAGAACAGCAAGTAGCTAAAGCGGCTAAACTGGCGAAAGATATTTTTAATAAACCCTTCGAGAGCAGCGAAAAAGAGCTGGCGAATAAGCTTCTTGACGTACTAGGCGAGTGGCAGCGATTAATTAAAGAATTTGATTTTAAAGCTAAAGATGGGAATTGCCCTGGCAAAAGCACCCTGCTTACCGGCAGTCGATTGATCGCCAGCCTGCTTGAGCTGGGCAACAACAGTTATGCCCTAATCGATGGACTCTGCCAGCAGAGCAACGAATGGCAGGATTTTGCCGAAGATTTTGAAGAAGTCGAGGAGTTTTTCACTCGTCAGTTTGATATCTGGCAACAGTTGCGTCGAGCCCTCAACGATCAATTCAAATCCAATCGCCATGCACTGGAGCAAAACCCAGAAGCGGCTAAAGCATTATCTGCACTGCAGGCTATCTACGATGATAAATCCCCGTATAGCAAACTGCGCCAGGTGGGATCGTTAATTGATCAACTCATCGCCATTAACCTGCAACTGGTAGAACAGAAACGTGCCGCGGCTTTGGAAGCGATCAATGCAACCCAGCAAGGTGTTGCACCGCTGGTTACTGACTTACCAGCTGAGTTACAAAACCAGGCAATGCGTCCCTTTAATCTGTTAAAAGAACGGGTCAGTAACAGCTTATCCTTACATGAGATTGTTAGCCTGCAACAAGAGGCTGATGATGAAGAAGATAAGGTCTTAGAACTGATCAACCGCTACAGCGCCGAACTTCAAGCTCGTCTGGAAGCGGAGCAAGCCGCAGCACGGAAAAAAGCGGCTGAACCGCCTAATAGCGATGCGGGTACTTTGCGAGAACCGGATCCATCAGGCTCGCCAACTACTATTGCGAATAACTCTGCTGCGACAGTGGTTAGCCACAAACCAATACCTAAACCTATCGAACTGGTTTCACCCGCAGAATTACTCGGTGCCAGCCATATCTTTATAGAAACGGAGCAGGATATCGACACCTATCTCGCGACACTTCGCAGCCGTTTACAACAGGCAATAGGTCAGGGTAAAAGAGTGCGGATCAAATAGTGTTGCGCCCAAAAGCAAGGATGTAAAACGCTCGGCCCCTTTTCTCATCAAAAGGGGCGTAAAGAGTGCTTCGAACACAACCATACGGGAAGAGATAAAACATGTACCAAACCGGTGGCACCATCGAAACGCTGCTGAACAAAGTTGAACAGCATGAATATATTTTGCCTGCAATCCAGAGAGAATTTGTCTGGCGGCCAGATCAAATCTGCCAGCTGTTTGACTCTCTACTACAAGGCTACCCGTTTGGTACCTTCCTGTTTTGGAAAATTAAAACTGAGAATCTGCGTCAGTATCAATTTTATGATTTTATGCGTGACTACCACCAGCGTGATCAAGTCCACTGTAAAAAACTAGATATCATCGGTGAAAATGATCGCATCGCGGTTCTAGATGGCCAGCAGCGAATGACAGCACTAAACATCGGGTTACGCGGTTCCTATAGTTGGAAAACTCAGGGTAAATGGTGGTCCAGTGCAGACGCCTTTATCGAACGTCGCCTCTATCTCAATCTTTTTGAATGCACAGACCCTGACAGCGGAACTCGTTATGAGTTCGAGTTCTTGAATGAGGATGAGGCAAGCCACAACGATGAACAACACCATTGGTTTTTAGTCTCCCGTATTCTCGGTATGAATGCCTATGACGTAATGATGTCAGTCATGGAAATGAAAATGCCAGATGAACGCAAACCAGCAGCAGGTAAAGTGATTTCCCGTTTTCATGACATCATTCACAATAAACCTTTGATCAGTTACTACCTGGAAGAAGGTCAGGAGCTATCCAAGGTTCTCAATATCTTTATCCGTATGAATAGTGGCGGAACAACACTCTCCTATTCAGATCTACTGCTCTCCATCGCCGTAACGCAATGGAGCACGCTGGATGCGCGTGATGAGATTCACAAGCTAGTAGATGAAATGAACCAAATAGGTAATGGTTTTTCCTTTAGCAAGGACCTGGTGCTCAAAGCAGGTCTGATGCTGAGTGATATCGGCAGCGTTGGGTTTAAAGTCGAGAACTTTAGCAAAGAGAACATGCGCAAGCTGGAAGATAATTGGGAATGCATCCGTAAAGCTTTACTTCTTGCAGTCAATTTACTCAGCAGTTTCGGCTTCAACAGTTACAATCTGGGAGCAGACAGTGCCCTACTCCCCATAGCCTATTACCTCTACCATCGAGATCTGGATAACCGCTACCTATCCCGTAGCGAGTATGCTGCTGATAGGCAGGGGATCAGAGGTTGGCTAATTCGCTCTATCCTTAAACAATCCGGTATTTGGGGAAGTGGTCTTGATACGCTTCTGGCTAGCTTGCGAAGCAAGATCAAGGAACATGGTCAGCAAGAGTTTCCTTTGATAGAAATATCGATTGCAATGACAGAACGTGGCAAGAGCTTACGCTTTGATGAAGAAGAGCTACAGTCGTTGGTTGAACTCGACTATGGTAACCGTCGAACTTTTGCCTTGCTATCTCTGCTCTTTCCGGGACATGACTTCTCCCATCACTTCCATGTTGATCACATATTCCCTAGAGCCCGCTTTACCAAAAGCCAACTGAAAAAGATAGGGATGACCGATGAAACACAGATTGAAGAGTGGATGATCATGGCTAACCGGCTACCTAACCTACAGTTGTTAGAAGGGGGCCAGAACAATGAAAAACGTGAGAAGTTACCGCATGAATGGTACGAAGTGATGTGGCCGGAGCCAGCTGCCCGTGCCAATCATCTTCACTTACAGGCAATCGACTCACTTCCAGAGACTTTGGCTGGATTTGAGGCGTTCTATCATAAGCGTCGTGAAATATTATTGGCGCGTTTACGTCACCTTCTTAGTGAACCTCTTACGGCATAATTTCTTTTTCAGGTGAGTTACAACTCATCCAACATTGTATTCTGAATGGTGGGATACCGCCCGGATAAACCAATTTGTGAGCCTTAATGAACACTGCCAATTTAAAAAAAATAGCCCCTCGGGCTCGTACAGCATTTATCACAGCGATCAAAGCACGCGCTGCTGAATTTGGAATCACTGCCAAGGGCCATATTGAGCCGGTAATTAGCGGTGAAGTTTTGCAAGTTGCTGGATTTACCCATCCAGCCAGTTGTGCCTCTGCCCTTAAGCGCCTGCAACAACAGCTTGCAAACGATAGTTATGAGACTTTAATAGAGCATGTCGCATACACTTGGTTTAACCGCTTCTGTGCCATCCGCTTTATGGAGCTGAAAAGCGAAGAGGGATATTTAGAACACGGTGTACGTCTGCTATCACACCCTTCTCAGCCACAGGGTTTTGAAGTGTTGGATCGCGCCCCTGAGGTGATCGATTCCCTGATAACAGAAGGTGTGGCTTTGGATAAGCCCGCTCTGTTGGACTTGTTACTGGCAGGTAATGAGCAGGAGACTCTCTTCCGTGAGCTACTTCTCGGCCAATGTCACCGACTGCATCAGGCAATGCCATTTTTGTTTGAAGCCATTGATGATGAAACAGAACTCCTGTTGCCTACAGGCCTTACCCGCACTGATGCCTTCTGGCGCGAACTGGTAGATGAGATCCCAGAACTTGACTGGCAGCAAGTAGAGGTTATCGGCTGGCTTTACCAATTTTACATTAGTGAGAAAAAAGAGCAGGTCATTGGTAAGGTGGTCAAATCCGCAGATATTCCTGCCGCTACTCAGCTGTTCACGCCTAACTGGATAGTACAATATCTGGTGCAAAACTCGGTGGGACGTTACTGGCTGCAAACCTATCCTGAGTCCACACTCAAAAGCACGATGCCCTACTATATCGACCAAGGCGAGCAGGCTTCCGAGGTAGTGGCACAACTGGTTGAACTTACAACCGCCAGCATCGAACCTGAATCAATACGCGTACTCGATCCAGCCTGTGGGTCCGGCCATATTCTGGTGGAAGCCTATAATGTGCTCTATCGAATTTATGAAGAACGCGGTTATCGGAGCCGCGAGATCCCAGTGCTAATACTTAAGAATAACCTCTTTGGACTCGATATCGACGACCGCGCTGCACAGCTGGCGGGTTTTGCTTTGCTAATGCGTGCCCGTCAGGATGATCGTCGTCTGTTTTCTCGTAACAATGGTTGTGATATAGACCTGAATATTTACGCCCTACAGGAAAGTCGACACCTCAACATTCAGAAACTTTGGCAAGCACTTAATCTCAATGCTGATGCGCAGCATGGCCAGACTCAAGATCTACTTACAGTAGTCCAAGCTACAGATGACCCCCGTCTGACGCTTCTAAAAGACCTGCATCAGCGTTTTCTTAATGCCAAAACACTGGGTTCCTTAATTAGTATATCTACTGAACAAGCCTCAGCTATTGAGGAGCTCTATTCCACGATTCAGGAACTCAGCAAAAATGGCGATAATATGCAACGACCTGAATCTAAAAAACTATTACCGCTACTAGCACAAGCTCGCCTACTAGCTAAACGCTATGATGCGGTGATCGCAAATCCACCGTACATGGGCAGTAAGGGGATGAATGCGGATCTGAAAGAGTTCGCTAAGAAGCAGTTCCCTAATAGCAAGTCAGACCTGTTTGCCATTTTTATCGAACGAAATCTGGATTTAACCAAAGAGTCAGGTGTGGTAGCGATGATCACCATGCAAAGCTGGATGTTCCTTTCTTCATACGAGTCATTGCGTACCCGAATTTTGAATCAACACACTATCCTGAGTATGACCCATCTTGGGGCAAGAGGATTTGATAGTATTGGTGGAGAAGTCGTCTCAACTACTGCATTCGTATTAGGAAATTTTCACCTTTCAAGCTATCAGGGCACTTATCTCCGTTTAGTGGATGGAAACTCTGAAGCAGAAAAAGCAGCCATGTTTAAAGCAGCTATTGCTTAAAGAAATAGGGCTTAAGCAGATAATGTCAAACTCTAACCTCCACAAATTGACTCGCGCCGAGTTAGCCGACATCTATGAAAAATTGGTGCTCTATTACGAGCAGCACCAGGGGCTAACATCTGAACTGTTATCAACCCAGGTTAAAGGATATCGCAAGTTAAAGAGTGGACTTAGTCTACAAATCCAGCCTTTCTCGACTGAAAAAGAGCTGGCGACATCAACCCTACCTACTGCAGATAACAAGCAAAATCTGATCTGGTTCCATAACGCGAAGAGTAACATTTTAAAGAGTATTTTTTACCATCTGCGAAATGCAGCTGCTCATGCCGATATTGAACGAGTTGCAGGAAATCCAATCCGGTATCACATTGAACATCGTTATAAAGGCCAGCTAAAACTCTTCTGTCAAATGAAAAAAGACTGACTTCTGGTGCTTTGTTGATACAGCTAAAAATCTGAAAAAAAAGCAGTAGCAAAACGAAAATAGGGAAAGGAGACACGATATGGGTTTTACATTAGAAGATTTAGGGCTCGCTTATCGTAGGGCTAAAGTAGACCTCTATTACTCGACAACTCCGTCGCTATTTGCCATTGCTGACTACGAGGATAAGCTGCAGATTAACCTCACCGATTTGCAAGAACGAATCAATGGAGAAGCTCAAGATTGGATACACACCCCAGATTTTCTAGGGGGTTGGTCTCTGGTCCCAAAAGCCATTAAAACGGAGAAAACAGATGACAGCACAGGACTAATTTTCGCATCACCTGATGATGAATGGCAGAAGATAATAGAAGCTGGAAAAGAAGTCACAGCAGAATTTCGTTTGATGGCCTGCTGCAGTTTGGACTTCCATGTCCTTTCAGCTCTTTGGATGCTCAAGGTGGGTTCGCTTTTTGATAAAAAACTCAGTAGCAATGTCTATGGCAGCCGATTACGCCGTAATCGCCATGATCAAATTAACGAACTAGCACTGGGATCATTTACCCCTTACCTCAAACCTTTTCGCGACTGGCGTGATGGCGGCATCAACGCTATGCGTTCAGCACTGCAAGATAAAAAAGAGGTCTTAGCCCTTACAGCTGATGTGAGCAGTTTTTTCCATGAACTAAATCCTGGCTTTATGCAAGAGCCTGCCTTTTTACAACTGATCGGCGTCGAATTGGATCAGAGTCAGACGAAACTGCACCAATTGTTTATTACTGCACTGGAAATCTGGGCAAAATTGACACCTCTCGGAAAAGGCTTACCCGTTGGTTTGCCAGCCTCTGCTATTGTTGCCAATGCAGCACTCTTTAAGCTCGATCAGTTTATCGAACAGCAGCTTGTTCCACTCTACTATGGGCGCTATGTGGATGACATCCTGTTGGTGATGGAAAATACCAGTAAGATAAAAAATACGCATCAGTTCTGGGATTGGATCTTTAATCGGGATGGCGGTAAAGAGTTATTTAAGTGGGAACATTCTGATAACTCAAAAGAACAGGCTATTCTTTTCAAGCCTGATTACCTTGAAACATACTTCAGTCGTATCGTGTTTACAAACAACAAAAATAAATTATTCGTTCTTTCTGGCGCGGCTGGTATCGCTTTAGTCAATGCTATTACTGAGCAAATTAATCAACGAGCAAGCGAATGGCGCTCGTTACCTAACCTTCCTGATTCAGCTGACTCAGTGGCAACCGATCTGCTTAAAGCAACCAGTCATATTGGTGAACAAGCCGATAATCTGCGTAAAACTGATGCTTTGACACTGCATCGCGCCAGCTTCGCTCTCAATCTGCGTGATTATGAAGCTTATGAGCGCGATCTTCCGCCTGATTCCTGGAAAGAACACCGCCATGCTTTTTTTGATGCGGTAACAGGTCATTTGCTTACGCCGATAAAATTCTTCGAACTGGCTCAATACCTGCCACGTATCATTCGCATGGCTGTCGCATGTGAAGATTTTAGCTATCTTGGGAAAATGATTAAGGCTCTTAATAAGCTAACGGAAACGGTCAAAGATCATTGTACTATATCGATTAAGGCTCTGCAGTCTTCTCTTCAATATCAAGAATATGAGTGGTGGAAAACACTTTTCGATGCTGTTGCTGAAAGCATTATTTCATCTTTTCCACACAAGCTATGTGCTGAAGGAAAGAATGCCTGGGATGAATTCCGTAATACTTTGCAGTTTAAAAAACACTTAGAATATAGTCTGTTAAAACTTGTCAGCCACAGTGGTCTACAGGGAGCTCATACCCGACTATTCAGTTACGATCTAGCGCATATTCCACTTCGCTTCATCGGCCTGCCCAAAGAGATGGTGAGTCAGCGAGGTATCATTGCACGCAGCAAATTAATCACCTCAGATGCACATGAGTTACTTCATGGTGACATAGTGGAAGGTATCCGTATTCTCGTCCAGTGGCTCAAATTTAAAAGAGGGATTCCAGCAGGTTTAATTTTTGCTACTCGCCCTTTTAGCCTTAATGAGTTGTATTTGATAGCACCAGACCCGTTTAATTCGCTTCACTGCGCTAAGCTGAGCCAGGTGATGCAGGCTCTACGCGGTTTTGAGCTGACTGAGCACAAAATGCCGCATTGGAATAAAGGTAAGAAAATACTTCAGATCCCTGATGGCGAACCTAAACCTAAGCATACAATCGCGGTATCTAGCTGGGAAACTAGTGGGACGAGTTTTGTCGCAGCGGTGATGGACAAACCCGACCCTGATAGTCGTCGCCGTTATCAGCGACTTAGTCGTCTGATCAATGAACTGATCTCCAGACCTGATAATAGTGGATATCTCATTTTACCGGAGCTGGCTTTACCGCCGCAGTGGTTTATCCGCATAGCCCACAAACTTAAGGGACGTGGTATTTCATTTATCAGTGGTGTGGAATATCTGCATGCTCCGAAAAAGCGCGTACGCAATCAGGTTTGGGCCTCGCTGAGTCATGATGGTCTGGGCTTCCCGTCTCTGATGCTCTACCGACAAGATAAGCAGCGACCTGCATTACATGAAGAACAGGAACTCTTCCGCCTTGCAGGTCTTGAATTAAGCCCTGCCACACAATGGACACAACCCCCGATTGTGCAACATGGCGATTTTCGTTTTGCATTGATGATCTGCAGCGAATTGACCAATATTCGTTATCGGGCAGATCTGCGCGGTAAAATCGATGCGTTATTTGTACCAGAATGGAACCCTGATACCGACACGTTTAATGCATTGGTAGAATCCGCTGCACTTGATATCCATGCCTACATCATCCAGTGTAATAATCGCCTTTATGGGGATAGCCGTATTCGTGCACCATACAAAGAACGCTACCAACGCGACTTAATGCGCGTGAAAGGTGGTAATCACGATTACTGTGTCACCGGTGAAATTGACATCACGGCCTTGCGCCAGTTCCAGTCCAGCCACCGTTCACCAGGAAAACCCTTTAAGCCTGTTCCGGATGGATTTTCTCAGGATATGGCCCATAGCAGAATAGAATTACCGAAAGGAGACTCATAATGAGCCTAAAAGAAAAAAACACTGTTAACAAGTGTTTTTATCGTGCATCTTCGAAGGATTTTAAAATAATCCCAGGGAGTCCTATTACATATTGGATTAGTAAAGAAATATCTAAAACATTTGAAGGAAAAACACTTTCTGACTTGGTAATAACCGAGGGGCAAAATAAAACCGCCAATAATGATAAATATGTCCGTTTTTTTTGGGAAGTAGACACAACCACAATTGGAAAAGGGCTACACTGGTTACCTTATGCTAAAGGTGGTGAGTATCGAAAGTGGTATGGAAATATCCAACACATCGTTGATTGGACTGACTTGGCAAGAAATCACTTCCGGAAAGATAGTTCTTGCAGGATTATCGCGGAGGCTTTCTGGTACAAAGAAGGGATTACATGGACCGATATTACATCAGGGGGAGCGGCATTTAGATTTCTTCCTGGAGGAACTACA
The DNA here is from genome assembly GCF_013728095.1 of Citrobacter sp. RHBSTW-00887. Lineage (NCBI taxonomy): Bacteria > Pseudomonadati > Pseudomonadota > Gammaproteobacteria > Enterobacterales > Enterobacteriaceae > Citrobacter > Citrobacter sp. RHBSTW-00887. The sequence continues at coordinate 95,390 of NZ_CP056267.1, forward strand.
TTTGACATGTCTGGCCCTACAGCCTTTTTCGAAAATCATGATGAAATTTATAAATGTATAGCTTTGCTTAACTCTTGTTATACTGAGTACTTGCTTCCAGTGCTGAATCCAACACTTCATGCCCAGCTTAGAGATATCAAATCAATCCCTGAGTTGGCTTTAGCAAAAAATAATACTCGTTGTAGTATTGTTAGCAAAAAATGTATTCAAATTGCAAAAGACGATTGGGACTCCTTCGAGACATCTCTAGAATTTAAAGGGTTAAGCATTCTCAAAAAAATATCCCTTGGAGCAAAAATCATTACCACTTTCCAGAATACATACGCTCATTGGATCAAGATAACAAACGAACTAAAACAGTTAGAAGAAGAAAACAATCATATATTTATTGATACCTATTGCTTACAAGATGAACTAGTAGCGGAGGTTCCGCTTCACAAAATAACGCTCACCTGTAACCCGTACTATCGCTATGGCAGTAATCTGACCGAAGAAGAACGGAAAGCCAGACTTCAATCGGATACCATCGCAGAACTTATCTCTTACATCATCGGTTGTATGATGGGACGCTATTCACTGGATCGCGAAGGAGTGGTTTATGCCAATGGAAGAAACGAAGGTTTTAAAACACTAACCGAAGAAGGTGCTTATACCCGTTTCCCTGCAGACGTCGATGGTATTCTGCCGCTAACTACCGAAGCTTGGTTTGAAGATGATATTGCCGCTCGAGTTGTAGAGTTTGTCCGCACAGTCTGGGGTGTTGAGCATCTAGAAGAAAACCTGCAATTTATTGCCGATAGCTTGTGCTTAGCTGCGATCAAGCCAGTGAAAAAAGGAGGAGAAACCTCACGCGAGACTATTCGGCGCTATCTCTCGACCCAATTCTTTAAAGACCACCTGAAGACCTATAAAAAACGCCCGATCTACTGGCTATTTAGTTCAGGTAAAGAGAAAGCCTTTGAATGTCTGGTCTACTTGCATCGCTATAATGAAACTACCCTCCCGCGCATGCGTACCGAGTATGTCACGCCTCTGCTCGGCCAAATGGATAGCCGTATTGACCGCCTACGTCTGCAACAGAATGAAGCAGAAACAGCCGAAGCCAAACGCATCGGTAAAGAGATCGATAGCCTGACCAAACAGATTACCGAGCTGCGTTCTTTTGACGACCAGCTCAAACACTATGCTGATATGAAGATCCAGCTCGATCTCGACGATGGCGTTAAAATCAACTACGCCAAGTTCGGTACTTTATTAGCTGAAGCGAAAGCTATTACTGGCGATAAAGCCGAGTAATTTCAAAAGGATAAAGCGGGTTCGCTTATGTCTCCGCTTTATCACTTTGTTCTCAATATTCCCCTGTACAAATCAGTTAGATTAGATATTGAATCTTTAGCATGTGGGATTCAGTCACTCACCAACGTTCAGAGTTGGTATAATCATCTTCAACATTACACGCTACCGCCGATTCACAGCCATGGTGCTGATGGCTTAATTATTCCGAGACGTACTGATGGATATCACTCAGCTTCAAACCGGGCTTAACAACAAATTCACCGCAGATCGGATTGTTTTCTGGCACGACCCAGAACAGAGCTTTACTGCACAGCTTACAGAGCTCACCATACTGTGGAACGGGTTGCCAGTAACAGTGCTCAATATGGCAGAGCAGTCACAGCTTCAAACTCGCAAACGCATTGAAATCGATGAACCCATGCAGGGGTTCCTTCTCTACTGGCCCAGTTCAGAACCATCACCAGCTAAAGACTGGTTGCTCGATATACGTCGTTATAGCACCACTTTTTATGCTGATGCAGCCTCAATTCTGCTTAATGACCTCGGTCTCGCCAATATGGCGCTCCGCGACCACATCGCGTCACGTAAAAGCTTTTTCGCCAACAAAGAGCGTACTGCTGCCTTTAAACGTCGCCTGGACGGCCGTGGCGGTATAGAAGATCCGCTATCACTTGATATGAAGATGATAAGTGTCGTGCTGGCCTGTCATGCTCAGATTGCCGAAATAATGAAAAGCATTGGCGATCGGTTACTTGAGAATGCTGAAACCGCTCTTGCTCCGCTAGAACAGCATGGATTGCTGCCTGGATTTTGGCATTTAATGAACCTTGAATATGGATACCATACAGCTGAAGGGACAGAACCGTCACTACGCGAACTGATTCGTAAGTTACTAGTGAGTGAATGCTACGAACAGCTTGATACCAAAGAGCGCCCTGTCTGGCTACAGTCACAACTATTAGCCACTCCCACCGGACGTGCGAATGCTATGGCTCTGCTATCTGGTTGGCGTGATTCTAACCAGTACAGCAGCAATTTTGCCGACATATCTGCACAGGTAGCGGATCAGCTCGAACTTGCTTCACGCCTGACAGCGCAAGATATCTGGCTCTGGGGAGAAGTCGAAGGCTTTGAAGCGGTCGAACAAGGTTTGATCCGTGAGCTGATTTCTGGATTAAATAACGGTGACTTGAAACTGAATCGAGTAGAGTTTGCCCAACTAATCTCTCGTCGTCGACATGGATTCTGGGCCAGAACTGTACCTAAATATGCATATATTTACCAGGCGCTGCAACAAGCTGAATTGTTGCTAGAACTACGCCGTTCGAAACCGGATGGTTTTCATTACACTTCAGCGCAAGAAATGTATCTTGCCTATGAAGCTGAATTGTTCCAGTTTGATGCAGCCTATCGCCTGTTTAATGAAGCGCTATTACATCTGCAAGGACAGTCGGTAGAAGTGCTGGCAGTACTGGCCAGTAAAATCGAAGATTTGTATGTGAACTGGTATCTGTACCAACTGGGACTGACATGGGATGGCTTGCTAGTTAAAGAGCAGTTGCTTGATAACTGGCAACTTGGCCTCCCTTCTCAGCATCGCTTCTATGATACAGTCATAAAACAACGCTTTGCCCAAAGCGGCGTCAAGCGCCAGTTTGTTATTATCAGTGATGCCTTGCGCTATGAAGTTGCTCATGAGCTCCAGGGACAGATAAATGAAGCCAAGCGCTTCACTGCGCAGCTCAAGAGCCAGCTCGGGGTACTACCTACCTACACGCAACTTGGCATGGCCGCCTTACTCCCACATCAGCAACTAGACTATGCCGCTACCAACTCAACAGTATTAGTAGATGGACAGAGCAGCGCGGGTTTAGAAAATCGCAGCACTATTTTAAGTAAGGTAGGTGGTATAGCGATTTCGGCCAAAAGTCTGCTGAGCTGGACCCGGGCAGAAGCTAACGAGGCGGTTGGTGACGCAAAGGTAATCTACGTCTATCACGATGTCATCGATGCTCAGAGTGAATCTCAGAAAAGTGAGCTCAAGACATTCATTCATGCCCGCCAGGCTATAGACGAACTGAATGGACTCATCAACAGAATTATCAATGGGTTTGGCGTTACTCGCGTAGTTATCACAGCCGATCATGGATTCTTATTCCAACAGGCCTCAGTTGAAAACGGGGTAAAATCGCCTCTGAAACACGAACCATCTGGAACTCTGGAAGCTTCAAAACGCTATCTCCTTGGTCGCAATTTACCAACAAACGAAGATGTCTGGCATGGGCAATTGCGTAATGTTGTTGGTGGTAACTCTGATGTGGAATTCTGGCTTCCGAAAGGAGTGAGTCGTTTCCATTTTGTTGGTGGAGCCCGCTTCGTCCATGGTGGTGCAATGTTGCAAGAGGTCTGTGTTCCAATACTTGAAGTACAAGAGCTGCGTGGCAAGAAACAAACTCTGCATGAAAAAACCAAAGTCGACATAGTTCCGGCATACCAACCCATTAAGCTGGTAAATGTGATCGATAAAATCCGCTTCCTGCAGACCGATGCCGTCGATGAACGTCATAAATCAAGAATGGTTCGTTTCTCGGTGGTAGATAGTTCAGAACAAACCGTGTCAGCTATTGAGAAGCTACTCTTTGAAGCGACCTCAAGTAATCTGGATCAGCGCCAGCAAGACGTGCGTTTAAAACTGACCGGTGCTCAATTTGACCGCAAGGCGCAGTACCAATTGCTGCTCGTTGATGATGAGGATGGTATTGAAATGGCACGCTATCCAGTCACTATTGATTTGGCAATCCAGGATGAATTCGGTTTTTAATGGCTCGCAAAATAGCGATCCTGCGGATGTGAACAGTAAATTCTAATGTTGGGTACCAGCTAATCAGTACCCGGGAGCAATACCAGATGCCACATGATGAGATAAATCCTACTGAAGGTGAGTTTGTAGGAAAGGAAACCGCGCAAGAGCCAGCGGTGAATGTCACACATATCACGAACAATGTAGTCATCCAGCAGATGGACGTTTACACGGAGAAGCTTGCCCAGCCGAGCGGAACTACTGTTGATGAGGCTTCTATGCTCAGCATTGACGATGAGTTATCTCAGCATGCCAGCATGGATCTTGATGCCCGTCTGAATCGTTACTTTAAGGGTAAAGTTGTCCGTAAGGATTTGACCAAACAGCTAAAAGAAGGGGCTAATGTCCCTGTCTATGTACTGGAATATCTGCTCGGTATGTACTGTGCTTCAGACGATGATGAAGTGGTACGCGAAGGTCTGGAAAACGTCAAAAAAATCCTCGCTGAGAACTATGTTCGCCCGGATGAGGCTGAGAAAGTAAAATCTCTGATTCGTGAGCGTGGTAGCTTTAAAGTGATCGATAAGATCGGAGTAAAACTCAACCAGAAGAAAGATGTCTACGAGGCTCAGCTTTCGAACCTCGGTATCAAAGATGCCGTGATCCCCGCCAACATTGTTAAAGCTAACGAGAAGCTGCTCACCGGGGGGATCTGGTGTATTGTTACTCTTAACTATTTTTATGAAGAAGGGCAAAGAATTTCGCCCTTCTCAATTTTCAACCTTAAACCTATCCAGATGCCCTCTATGGATATGGAAGAGCTTTTTGCCGCCCGGGCTAATTTCTCAACAGAGCAATGGCTGGATACCCTGATCCGCTCTATCGGCATGGAGCCAACCAATCTGAAGCAACGGGTGAAATGGCACCTGTTGACGCGGATGATCCCCTTCGTTGAGAACAACTATAACGTCTGCGAACTCGGCCCACGTGGTACCGGTAAAAGCCACGTCTATAAAGAGTGCTCGCCTAATTCATTACTAGTCTCAGGTGGCCAGACGACAGTCGCCAATCTGTTTTACAACATGAGTTCCCGGCAGGTTGGGCTGGTAGGCATGTGGGATGTGGTAGCTTTTGACGAAGTGGCTGGTATTACCTTCAAGGATAAAGATGGCGTCCAGATCATGAAGGATTACATGGCATCGGGCTCTTTCTCCCGTGGTCGTGATTCTATCGAAGCCAAAGCTTCTATGGTGTTTGTCGGCAACATCAACCAAAGCGTCGAAACGTTAGTCAAAACCAGCCACCTGCTGGCTCCTTTCCCAGAAGCGATGATCGATACCGCCTTCTTTGACCGCTTTCATGCCTATATCCCAGGCTGGGATATTCCGAAGATGCGACCTGAGTTTTTTACCAATAGCTACGGTCTGATTACCGACTACCTGGCCGAGTATATGCGTGAAATGCGCAAGCGTAGTTTCTCTGATGCTATTGACCGCTTCTTCAAACTCGGGAACAACCTCAACCAGCGTGATGTGATCGCAGTACGTCGCACCGTGTCTGGGTTGCTCAAGCTGCTCTACCCTCATGGTGTGTTTGGTAAAGAGGAGGTGCGCCCTTGCCTTACCTACGCACTGGAACTTCGCCGTCGAATCAAAGAGCAGTTGAAAAAACTGGGTGGTATGGAGTTTTTCGATGTGCATTTCAGCTACCTCGACAACGAAACTCTGGAAGAGTTTTTCGTCAATGTACCAGAGCAAGGCGGAAGCCAGTTAATCCCTGAAGGTCTGGGTAAACCAGGAGTTGTACATATGGTTACCAAGGGTGGAACTGGCCAACTGGGCTTGTATCGCTTCGAGACTCAGATGACACCCGGTAATGGTAAACACTCGACATCTGGCCTGGGCTCCAATACACCAGCCAAAGAAGCCATCCGCGTAGGTTTTGATTACTTCAAAGGTAATCTGAACCGTATCAGTGCTACCGCCAAATTTTCCGAGCATGAATACCATCTGCATGCCGTTGAGTTGCATAACTCCGGACCTAGTACTAAAACTAGCATGGCAGCCCTGATAGCGTTCTGTTCCATTTTGATGGGTAAGTCAGTGCAGGAACAGATGGTAGTATTAGGAGATATGACACTGGGAGGTGTAGTGAATCCAGTTGAAGATCTGGCGGGAAGCTTGCAGTTAGCAATGGACAGTGGTGGTAAACGTGTATTGCTACCGATGGCATCTGCTTCTGACATTCCGACTGTACCGGCAGAGATTTTCTCTAAGTTCCAGATCAGCTTCTATGCCGATCCCGTGGATGCGGTTTATAAGGCATTGGGTGTTCACTAACGAACTGAAAATCATATGTATTAGCTCAGATTCGAGCTGACACTGTTACGGCGCTGGGCAAATCTGACAAGGCAGATCGGTGTCAGGAGCGGACGTAGCTAAAACTAGTCTGGGGGCTGATCAGGGGGAATTGCGGGTAATACCGCTACATTTTTCCGAGCCCCCTCATGGCATGTCGGTCACATTGGTCGGTATCTAGTATGGGTAAGAATGCGGAGAACATTGAATATAAGGGTTACTATTCAGAAAAATAACAGTGGTGAGTCCGCTGACCATCAATAAAAAGCCGCCAGAGACTGCCCTGAGCGGCTCTAAGCATGAGCAGTTTTCCTGTTCACACCAGACGGAGGGAGGCCCTTGAACGTGAGGTTCCGCTACTGCCGCCGCTGATTGGTGCCACACCGTAAAGCAGACTACTCAATTCATCAAGTGGCACGTTAAGCTCTTCACTCATCTGAGTCAGATTAATACCGTTGCCCGCCAGAGCAGCCATCATTTTTTCAATAATGAGCGATCTTTCACGTTCAATTCCTCCAGGCTCACCGGTCCGATAACCCTTTGCAGTCGCATCGCGCATCAGGCTGTTATACTGCCATTCCGTCAACACGTTCAGATTGCGCATTCTGACAATCAGAGCCATCGCCGAGACTTTCCAGAGCGATTTCAACTGCACAATTTTATCAAACGTCGGAAACGCCATATTCACGCGCTAAGGCACTGACACTGGTTCCATTATTCTTTTTCTCGATAATCGCTCTACGGGCTTCTGGGGCGATTTTCGACGGTCTTCCCAGCTTCTTACCTTCAGCTTTTGCCCGCGACAAACCCGCCTGCGTCCGCTCAATCAGTAGATCACGTTCCATCTCCGCAACCGCTGCCAGCATCGACAACAGAAGCTTACCCGCTGCGGAGGTGAGATCAGTCGTGCCAAGCTGGTGGACAATAACCTTGATATTACGGTCAGCCAGCGCCCTTACCGTTTGCAGGACGTCAATCGCATCACGCCCCAGACGGTCTAGTTTTGCAACTACCAACGTTTCACCATCGCGGATTTTATTGAGCATTTCAGAAAATGCTTTACGTTGCATTGCCGGAACCTTCCCGCTAACAACATCGGTAAACCAGTAATCAATTTGCCACCCAGCCTGCCCAAGCTCCAGCCGTTGGTTCTCAGTATCCTGCTGCGATGTCGAAACACGTCCGTAGCCAAAAATCGCCATAGTCATCTCCTCATCCGGCCCCCGCCAGAAAACGAGGCCAACATTAGGATGGCCTGCCAGAAAAGCCAAGGCTATTTTTCCAACAGTGTGAAAGCGTGCGATTGGGAGGTGTCAGAAAACGGTCGTTTGTTGGCAGCAACTTTTTGAAGAATCGAAAATACTTAGCCTGAATGCGAGATAATGGCGGTATCATTAATAAACCCAAGCGCCTGAACTACTTGTCGTCAGAGTATTTATCCTGCCATTCCGATAGCCAAATAGTGCGTTCTCTCATCCAGCTAAACAGTCTCATACAAACAAATACCCCGCACAATCCGCCTACAACTAACGCAGCGCCATTGATGGTGTAGTAAAGTAATGGTGAAGTGAAAAAATATGGATTGAATGGTTCAACAACTGAAACAAACAAAAGTGCGAACATAACGGGGAAAATCCATCCCTTCTCCCTGACAAATAAAGTCAAAGAATACTTAAACCTTACTGGTCTACGTTTTTTGTCGTTTCGATATAATTCCGGGAAAGCGTTCATATGTGCACCAATACCAAAAAGCAAGGAGGCAATTCCAAGAACACCAAACATCAGGAATCCCGATATCTGCAAAAGAAAGCAAGAAAATGAATGCTCCCACGCCCTATCAACCCAGTCCAAAAACTCACAGCGGGCCCTATAGAACTTCTTATGTGTTTGGATGCTTATCCAGCGTTTATGGTTCATACGCCCCCTCAATGCCTGCCTGATCATTATGTCACTATACTGGTGAAGAATACGCGGCGAAGTATGCTCATTTCGACAGATCTCTCCAGACTCATTGAGATAGTGCCACAAATTTCGAGCCAGTAAATCCACTACCCCTGATAAAAAACACGCCACAGGGCTTCCCAGCGCGTTGAATGCGCATGTCACCGCATTTGCAACACTATGTGCTTTACCTTGAAAGTTACAGGGGAATCGAAGCACACCCTTTCCATGTAAAAATCACCTTGTTTTTATATACTTACCATGCACATAGCGACTGCGTTCAGAATACGAACGCAGTTATCTGATATATAACTTTTCTTGAAAAAAACGGTGTGTTAGCTTGTCTCCCGACACCTACCACATACGGTAAACCGGTCCGGGTTGGTGGAGCTTTACCGCGCATCTGCGGATAACGTTAGGACGGGAACTCTGCAAAACGTTGATTGTGGTAGGTAGGGCGCGAAAGCGTTTGATGCAGCCAAGCAGAGGGTGAAAGTAGCTATCGGCGGATTCTTGAGTAGCTACTTTTGCGCATAATGCATCTTTCAAGAAAGGTCGTCACACCACGAGGAAGACTTGATCTTCATCTGGCAAGGGGAACCGAGCAAACCTACAGGCTATCTTCTCAGATGGCCTTAGGGTTGATATGTCCGGCTTCCCCCCCCGAGGAAGGGTTAAACATATAAAAACAAGTTGTGTTTTAACATCTTTAAAAATTGTGGTTTTCTATGCTTTAAACCTTTCCCTTCAAAAGTAAACATGTCTCTTCTATCTCACCTTCGAGACAAACAAATCCGAACCGAACGTTGTTAACGCACAAAGTGCTCGCGGTGTAAATGCAGCCGGATAAGTTGGGCGCGGGAAAGTCGATCTCCTAGATCGGCAAGCGTCCCTCTATGGCGTTGCGTTCAAAAACTTCGGCAGAGGCAGAATCATCCTTATAGAGGCAAACAGCCTCCAAAGTTGAGTTGCGCGGCAAAGCTAAAGCTCGCCCAGATTTCTCATTGATTGCTCGATCTCCGCAACCCATTTATCAGGGCAAGGATAAACCCGGCTTTCGATGCTGATCCGATTAGGTGATACGCGACGGGTTAGCCCATGCAATGACTTAACATGCGCTATCCAGCATGTTTTGACTGTTCTCCCTGTTCGGGATTTAACATCATCAGCAATCTGCCGGTAAGTCGCCATAAACGTCCGTGCTCCTTTGGTTGATATCTTTTCTACACGATAGCAAGTGGCTATATGCTAAAAGTTACTTTTAGTGTATTGTTCAATATAGGTGTTAAACATATCCACCTTACTGTTTATCAAGATTATACAACTCACATTGTGCATCAACGGCTTGCTGTAATGCTTTAATTGTTTCGCTCGATAAATTCGGAGATAAAGCCAATGTGTTTATTGCAACCTTTTCTCCATACTCTTGGCATTGAAGAACAAAAGAATCCCCAAAACTAATCCCAGAATTCGTAATCGTAGACGTAATCAAAGAGAGATCTTCTGTCGATACATCTGGCGCACTCTTTAAAAACTGCAACGCCTGTTGCTTGCGGTTAATGGCATCAATACGTAAAGAAGCATAGGCCTGAGACTGTTGTATATCCAGTTCGCTGGGTTTTGTTATATAGCTAACTAGCTTGGCACTACCATAAATTGCAACCATCACGACCAGAATTACCAAGGAATTTCTGATAACACTTTTACGACTTTTTTCTTTTTCCCTATCCTTTTCATCCATTGCGATCGATAGATCTAGGTAGCGATCCGAAAGATAAATAAAGAAATCATTATGTGAGAAACGAACATGTTCAATGTTAACCTCAATCAATTTATATACTTCAATAACTTCATCGTCGGTCAGCGATTTTCCATCCTCAACCGAAAATTTAAGAACCTTCTCCAATTCCACTTTATCCTCCACAACATTAAGTTTATTTATTTTCAATAAACATCTGACAGACGGTTATTGTCAGCTTATAGCAGAACAACATAAACCATCAATTACTCAATATCGTTTTACTTCAAAAACCTCCTCACTTATATTACAGATCCAAGTGGAATGAAAGAGTAATACACCAGCGCCACGGGATCGACATTGTTTCGTTTGGCAACTCGCTTCATGACCCGGATTGCTACTACCCGATTCGCGGCTTTGATAGCGCCGAAAGCATGGCAATGGTTCTCGGTTCTTTCTACGCAAGCGCCGACTGGCGCAACGGCCCACGCCAAGACATCGTTGGCAGCATAGAAACCAGCATGAAAACAGTGATCAGCCTACCATCAGAAAGCGTGGAAGGGCTGCGAGTGCAATCATAGGTCATATGGCTTCACCAGACGCGTTTTGAGCGTCTCCAAATGATGAAACTTTTTTATTAAATGGTTGGGAGTTGAAAGATTTAAAAGACATAGCATTTATCCAAACTGGACCATTTGGAACCCAGCTTCATAAGGAAGATTATGTTGAAAATGGTATACCACTAATTAACCCTACAAATATTAAAAATGGTATTATCATTCCCAACTTTAAACTATGCGTAGATCGCCACAAATATGACAAACTAAAAGAATATCATTTAAAAAAAGGTGACATTATAATGGGCCGAAGAGGAGAAATGGGTCGTTGTGCACTGATTAATGATAAAGAGGATGGATGGTTTTGCGGCACAGGAAGCCTTTTTATTAGATTAAAAACGCCAAATGAAATACTTTCTTTTTATTTGAACGAATATTTATCTAGCGATTCGATTAAGAACTTTTTACAGAAAGAGTCTCGTGGGGTTACGATGGCGAACCTGAATAAAGATATAGTTGGGAAGATTAAAATAAACATCCCCCCAGAAAACGTACTGACTTCTTTTATGAAGATAAAATTAAAAGTCGATAGCATTAAGAAAAAAATAAACCATAACGATTTGGAAGAATTACTGTCATCATTAAGGAAGGTGCGAATAAGTACCCTCCGCAACGAAAATGAAACTTTTAGTCAATTAAATTCAATCACTTACATAGGCGTTTTTTTGCGTTTGGTGACTTATTCGCACCTTCCCTAATTGTCCTTCTTTAGTATCCCACCATTTCTCAGCGTATGCCGACACTAATAATTGTGCATATTCGGGTAAGTCACCATTAGATTTTGTTTTTAATTTTATATGATTTTCCCCAATCGCCTCAGCAAAATGCTTCAAAAGGTCTTGCCAACATGGCACACCAAGGTAACGACGAGACACTCCGGAGCCAACAAATAACACAGGGGATGCCTCAAACTGCTTAAAATGCTCTTCGAGTTTTTTCTTGAAATTCATATTGGTATTCCCTATCAAAAATCCTCAACTGAGACAACGGTAAGACATTGCGGTTGCCATCTCCAGTGCATGATTAAAAAATTTTGCACCTTTAAAATTCATTTATCTGTTCTGGCAATTTGGCCCATTATCTATAGATCTGTGGCCAGTATCCGCTACACAGTGCCTGCGTTATGATACGGTGGTGCAGTAATCTTGCCCCTTTACTTCAGGATAAACAATGCCTTTAGATTTAAGTAACACCTTAGTTATTGGCATCAGTGCAACTGCGCTTTTTGACATGAGTGAATGCGATCGCATGTTTCGGGAAACCTATGCGACCGATCCTGATAGCGCCATTGAAAAGTATCGCGCCTACATGCTGGAACACGAAAACCAACCTTTGCAGCCTGGTACAGGTTACCCCTTGGTCAAAGCGCTTCTGGGTCTGAACCAGTATCGTCAACCGGATGATCAATCACCGTTGGTTGAAGTCGTTGTTATGTCGCGTAACAGTCCTGATACAGGTATCCGTGTTCTAAATACCATTCGCCATGACAAACTCGATATTACACGTTCAGCTTTTACCGCAGGCGAAACCGTTGCCGATTACCTTGATGCCTTTGATGTGGATCTGTTTTTAACAACTAACGTTGAAGATGCGCAAAAGGTGATTGATTCCCGATTCTGCGCCGCTGCAATCCTCAAAGATCCTCCCTCCGACGCCTCAAATATCCCGGAAGGGCAGGTCCGCATTGCGTTTGACGGTGATGCCGTGCTTTTCTCTGATGAAAGTGAGTTAGTTTATAAGACTCAAGGCATGGCTGCTTTTCATGCGCTGGAGGATGCACAACAAGATATCCCAATGGCTGAGGGTCCATATGCCACTTTGCTAAAAAAAGTAGCCAGGCTTCAGGAGCGACTACCGACAAGAGTTGAGTATTCCCCTGTCCGTATTGCACTGGTGACCGCCAGAAACAGCCCATCGGAAATGCGCGTCATTAAAACACTGAGAAGCTGGGGGGTGTATGTCGATGAAGCTTTTTTTCTTGGCGGTGTAGAGAAAACAAAAGTTTTGAAGGCATTTAAACCGCACATTTTCTTTGACGATCAGGATGTGCATTTGAATACTGCTGCAAAGGTGGTTCCTTCCGGGAAAGTACCTTACGCCAGCAATTCAGAGCTTTTTGAAAACAAAGCGTCATGAAACCTTAAATAAATAGCCATCTTTACTGCTAGAAGGCTATTTATTAATTTATGCCGTCTTCCCAAACATCCCTTCTACCACGGCCCCAGCTCTCCCTAACTCATCGATATAATCCGCATACCACTGCATCATTTCCCTACGCCCATCAAGATACTGAGCATGGTTATACGTCCCGCGAATCGCGTTCTTATCGACGTGTGCAAGCTGCGTTTCAATCCACGCGGAGTTAAACCCCTGCTCATGCAGAATGGTGCTCATCGTGTGGCGGAAACCGTGCCCCGTCAGCCTGCCTTTATATCCCAGCAATTCTATAACCTGATTAATGCTTTCCTTGCTGATCGGCTTGCGAGGATCATTCCTGCCGATAAAAACCAGCGGGTGATGCCTTGAGATCGGTTCAAGCTGTGCAAACAGCGCAATGACCTGCTCTGAGAGCGGCACAATATGAGGCCGTTTCATCTTCATCACTTCTGCCGGGATTTCCCACAATTTCTTCTCAAAATCGATATCTTCCCAGCGAGCGAAACGCAGCTCTTGTGTACGCACGCCGGTTAACATGATGATCTGTGTGGCTGTTTTGGTGATAATACTACCGGTGTATCCGGCCAGATCTTTAAGGAAGTGTGGTAACTCTTCGACTGTGAGGAACGGGAAATGTGTTTTCTTAGGCGTTGCCAGCGCTGTAGCAAGATCTGACACGGGATTATATTCAGCTCTCCCGGTAACGATAGCGTAACGGTAGACTTCATTACAACGCTGGCGGACTTTGCGCATTTTCTCTAAAGCGCCGCGCTTTTCAAGGCGACGAAGGATCTCAAGCCAGTCCATCGGCTTAATATCGACGATAGGGCGTCTTCCCGTATGAGGGAAGATATCCTTCTCGAAGGTGTCGATGATTTCATCGCGGTAGCGTAATGACCAGCGATCGGCTTTCGTCTGATGCCATTCGCGGGCAATGGCCTCGAACGTATTCTTTTGGCTCATTTGCTGGGCGATTTTTTCTTCTTTCTTTACTTCACCCGGATCTCCTCCAGCGGAGAGAATTTTTCTGGCCTCACTGCGCTTTTCGCGTGCGTCAGCCAGGGAAACATCAGGGTATACGCCAATGGAAAGCATCTTTTCTTTACCGGCGAAGCGGTACTTCATACGCCAGTATTTGGAACCATTAGCGTTAATCAGTAGATACATGCCGCCGCCATCGGTCAGCTTATAGGGCTTTTCTTTTGGCTTTGCGGTTTTCACTTTTACATCGGTTAGCGCCATTACATCCTCCGGCTTTTGATGAATCCATCCTCCAGGGGACTTCCGCTAATGATTAACCTGATACCCCCATGTACCCCTTATATAACAAAGATGTCTTTGAAACCTGTTGTTATATATCACATTTTTACCATTATGGGGGTGCTGATATTTTAAAGGAAAATAACACCCCCTAATGTACCCCCAAAAAGGACTTGATGCCGATTACCTTCAGGCGACAATGGTGGGGTTATTTCTCTTGTTTTATCAGGTATTACAGGGGTTTTGTTGACTTCGAGGGAGTTCAGGAGAGGCAAATTGGCGGAAGATCACAGGAGTCGAACCTGCCCGGGAACGCTGGCGTCCCCAACTGGATTTGAAGTCCAGCCACCTCACCGGAGATGACGATCTTCCGCGCCTCGATTGCTACATGGAGGCGGGGCGCATTATAGCTACTTCCAAACGTTTCCACACCCCCTCACTCACTTTTTTAACTTCCGTTTCTCTATACCATGACCAGTTTCAAATAAATCCCCGCAAAATCCATTACTTACACTTAGACACATTTTTAGACGCTACGCTGATCACAGAAAACAAGAATCGTAATTTGATAACGAGATATCGGAATACCCGCGCTCACAGGGATGGTTTACAAGAACTGTAACCGGTATCAGGGCGTGTGAAAGTGCTAACAAGGATGCGTAATGAAAAGTGAAATTCTGTCTGTTAAAGAGAAGATTGGCTACGGAATGGGCGATGCGGCTAGCCACATTATCTTCGATAACGTCATGTTATATATGATGTTCTTCTATACCGATATTTTTGGTATCCCAGCCGGATTTGTCGGCACCATGTTCTTACTGGCCCGCGCGCTGGATGCCATCTCAGACCCTTGCATGGGGCTGCTGGCCGACCGTACCCGTTCGCGCTGGGGGAAATTCCGTCCGTGGGTGCTGTTCGGCGCACTGCCGTTTGGTCTGGTTTGCGTGCTGGCCTACAGCACGCCGGATCTCAGCCTGAACGGCAAAATGATTTATGCCGCAATCACCTACACGCTGCTGACCCTGCTTTATACCGTGGTCAATATTCCCTACTGCGCGCTGGGCGGCGTGATCACTAATGACCCAACGCAGCGTATCTCCCTGCAATCATGGCGCTTTGTGCTGGCGACGGCGGGCGGCATGCTCTCCACCGTGCTGATGATGCCGCTGGTGAATCTGATTGGTGGCGAGGATAAAGCGTTCGGCTTTCAAGGTGGGATTGCGGTGCTCTCCGTGGTGGCGTTCCTGATGCTGGCGTTCTGCTTCTTCACTACCAAAGAACGCGTGGAAGCGCCGCCGAGCACCACCTCTATGCGTGAAGACCTGCGCGACATCTGGCAAAACGACCAATGGCGCATCGTCGGCCTGCTGACCATCCTCAATATTCTGGCTGTCTGCGTTCGTGGCGGGGCGATGATGTATTACGTCACCTGGATTTTGGGTAAGCCGGAGGTGTTTGTCGCCTTTCTCACCGCCTATTGCGTCGGCAACCTGATCGGCTCTGCGCTGGCAAAACCGCTGACCGACTGGAAATGCAAAGTCAGCGTCTTCTGGTGGACCAACGCTGCGCTGGCGGTGGCGAGCCTGGCGATGTTCTTTGTGCCGATGCACGCCAGCATCACCATGTTTATCTTTATTTTTGTCATTGGTGTACTGCACCAGCTCGTTACGCCAATCCAGTGGGTAATGATGTCCGACACCGTTGATTACGGCGAATGGTGCAACGGTAAACGCCTGACGGGGATCAGCTTTGCGGGCACGTTGTTCGTGCTCAAGCTGGGTCTGGCGCTCGGCGGGGCGCTGATCGGCTGGATGCTGGCGGGCGGGGGCTACGACGCCGCCGCGAAAACCCAGAACAGCGCCACCATTAGCATCATCATCGCCCTGTTCACCATTGTCCCGGCGATTTGTTACCTGCTGAGTGCCGTGATTGCCAAACGCTTCTATACCCTGAAAACGCCGTATCTGACGGAAATTATGAGTCAGTTGGCTCAGGGCGCGCGCCGCAACCAGCAGGATTTCACGACGAAAGAATTACAGAACTAAGGAACTGACGATGAAAATTAGCGATGGAAACTGGCTGACTCAACCTGGACTGAATTTAATACACCCAATTCAGGTGTTCGACGTTGAACAGCAGGGTAATGAGATGATTGTCTACGTTGCGCCGCGCGATGTGCGTGAACGTACCTGGCAACTGGATACCCCACTCTTCACCCTACGCTTTTTCTCGCCGCAGGAAGGCGTGGTTGGCGTGCGTATGGAACACTTCCAGGGCGCGCTGGATACCGGCCCGCATTACCCGCTGAACGTGTTGCAGGACGTCAATGTTGAGATGCGAAACACCGCTGAATTTGCCGAACTGAAGAGCGGCAATCTGAGCGTTCGGGTGACCAAAGGTGAGTTCTGGTTGCTGGATTTCCTACGTAATGGTGAACGTATTACCGGCAGTCAGCTAAAGAATAGCGGTTACGTGCAGGATACCCACAGCGGGCGTAACTATATGTTTGAGCGTCTGGATTTGGGCGTGGGGGAAACGGTGTACGGGCTGGGCGAGCGTTTTACCGCGTTGGTACGTAACGGCCAGACGGTGGAAACCTGGAACCGCGATGGCGGTACCAGTACCGAGCAGTCTTACAAGAACATCCCGTTTTATCTCACCAACCGCGGCTACGGCGTGCTGGTGAACCATCCGCAGTGCGTGTCGTTTGAAATCGGCTCTGAGAAAGTGTCGAAAGTGCAGTTCAGCGTTGAAAGCGAGTATCTGGAATATTTCGTCATCGACGGCCCAACGCCGAAGGCGGTGCTGGATCGCTATACCCGCTTTACCGGCCGTCCGGCGTTGCCGCCAGCCTGGTCGTTCGGTCTGTGGCTGACCACGTCATTCACCACCAATTACGACGAAGCGACGGTGAACAGCTTTATCGACGGCATGGCCGAGCGCAATCTGCCGCTGCACGTCTTTCACTTCGACTGTTTCTGGATGAAGGCCTTCCAGTGGTGCGACTTTGAGTGGGACCCGGTGACCTTCCCGGACCCGGAAGGTATGATCCGCCGCCTGAAAGAGAAAGGGCTGAAGGTGTGCGTATGGATAAACCCCTACATCGGTCAGAAATCCCCGCTGTTCAATGAACTGAAAGCGAAAGGGTATCTGCTCAAGCGCCCGGACGGTTCCCTGTGGCAATGGGATAAATGGCAGCCGGGCCTGGCGATTTATGACTTCACTAATCCACAAGCCTGCGAGTGGTATGCCAACAAGCTGAAAGGTCTGGTGGATATCGGCGTTGACTGCTTCAAAACTGACTTTGGCGAACGCATCCCCACGGATGTGCAGTGGTTTGACGGTGCCGATCCGCAGAAGATGCACAACCATTATGCGTACATCTACAACGAACTGGTGTGGAACGTGCTGAAAGAAACCGTTGGTGAAGAAGAGGCTGTCCTGTTTGCTCGTTCGGCCTCCGTGGGCGCACAGCAGTTTCCGGTGCACTGGGGCGGCGACTGCTACGCCAACTATGAATCGATGGCGGAAAGCCTGCGCGGTGGTTTGTCTATTGGCCTGTCCGGCTTTGGCTTCTGGAGCCACGATATCGGCGGCTTTGAGAATACCGCTCCGGCGCACGTCTACAAGCGCTGGTGTGCGTTTGGGCTGCTCTCCAGCCACAGCCGCCTGCATGGCAGTAAATCCTACCGTGTGCCATGGGCGTACGATGACGAATCCTGCGATGTGGTGCGCTACTTCACCGAACAGAAATGCCGCATGATGCCGTACCTGTATCGTGAAGCAGCGCGCGCTAATGCGCAGGGCACCCCGATGATGCGCGCGATGATGCTGGAGTTCCCGGACGATCCGGCGTGTGATTATCTCGACCGCCAGTACATGCTGGGCGATAGCGTGATGGTCGCGCCGGTGTTTAGCGAGGCGGGCGATGTGCAGTTCTACCTGCCGGAAGGACGCTGGACGCATCTGTGGCGTAATGATGAGGTGTCTGGTAGCCGCTGGCATAAGCAGCAGCATGACTTCCTGAGTCTGCCGGTTTATGTGCGTGAGAACACCCTGCTGGCGTTGGGCAGCAATAACCAGAAGCCGGACTACGCCTGGCACGAAGGGACAGCGTTCCAGCTGTTCCATCTGCAGGAGGGGCGGGAAGCAATCTGTGAAGTTCCGGCTGCTGACGGCTCGGTTATCTTCACGCTGAAGGCGACGCGCACGGGTAATACCATCACCGTGCAAGGTAGTGGAGATGCGCGTAACTGGATGCTGTGCCTTCGAAATATTCAGAAAATTGGCGGCATTAAATGCGGTTCGCATATGGGCAGCGAGCTGGGTGTAGTTATTACTCCACAGGGCAGTGAGCTGACGATTACCTTGTAAGCATGTGTCGACGTGGTGCCGGATGCGTCTTATCCGGCCCACGCCGCGAGCAGCGTTCCAGATCTAAAAATCAAAAACATCCCGACTTAAATTTTTACCTCCCCATATTTGCGAGCGCTATCACTCTAATTCCCGCGAAAAATGTGATCTGCGCCGTAAATATTCACTATTTCCTCTTTTTGTCTTATTTCTGTCCGGAATACAGGACACGATTTAGTATTGTTGGCGCATCGTAGTCCTCTTATATTTATCATCACGGATTACACGTGGAGCATAAACGCTTCTTTATAACCTAAATAATTCGAGTTGCAGGAAGGCGGCGACGCAGCGAATCCCCTGAGCGTACATAAGTACGTGACAGGGGTGAGCGAGGAAAGCCAACGCACATGCAGCTTGAAGTATGACGGGTATAGATATTTAATCTGGTATGTAATAAGGGTAAATAATGCAAATGATTACCTCGCGACAAAACAGATTATTAAAGTTTCTTCTGTCCCGGAAGGAATATGTTACGCTGCTAAAAATTGCCGAGTATTTATCTGTTTCAGAGAAAACCGTCCAGCGCGATCTGCGGTTACTGGAACAATGGTTATCGGAATGGAAAATATCCATCGATAAACGTGCCGGTGCGGGCGTGATATTAAGTGCCGATAACATTACTGACCTTTTATATCTGGATCAGTTATTAGGGGCGGAGGGTGATGATGCTGACGGCATGATGAATAATTCACGGCGGGTTAAGATAGCCTCGCAATTATTAAGTGAAACGCCGCATGAAACATCGATCAATAAATTATCCGAACGTTATTTTATTAGTAGTGCATCGATTGTTAACGATCTGAAAGTGATTGAATCCTGGATTACCCCGCTGGGTCTGTCACTGATTCGCAGCCAGAGTGGTACACACATTGAAGGCAGCGAGAGCGGGGTGCGCCAGGCGATGGCGTCGCTAATTAACGGTGTGATTAACCATAATGAACCTGGAAGCGTGATTTATTCACGACTTGATCCGGGCAGTTATAAAGCGTTAGTGCATTACTTCGGCGAAGAAGACGTTTTATTTGTCCAGACGCTGTTGCAGGAAATGGAGAACGATCTGTGCTGGTCGCTGGGCGAGCCTTATTACGTCAATATCTTTACTCATATTCTGATCATGATGTACCGCATTACGCGAGGCAATGCGCTACCGAGAAAAGAAGAAAGCATCACGTCATGTGATGAGAACATCTTTTCCATTGCCAGTCGCATGATTCAGCATATCGAAAAACGCATTGCCCACCCGCTGCCGGAAGACGAAGTCTGGTTTATTTATCAATATATTATCTCCTCCGGTATGGTGATTGAAGAGCATAACGATGTGAGCGTAATTGGCCATATGCACTCCAGCGACGAAGCACGCTTGATCACCCATCGGCTGATTGCCACCTTCGCCGAAATGGTTGACTGCGATCTTAGCCAGGACACTGCGCTGTATGACGGATTGCTGATCCATATTAAGCCGCTGATTAACCGCCTCAACTACCAGATCCGCATTCGTAATCCGCTGCTGGAGGACATTAAAGGCGAGTTGCAGGACGTCTGGCGTCTGACTCAGTGCGCGGTGAATCGGGTGTTTAGCGGCTGGGGCGAACGGGCCGTGTCGGATGATGAGGTGGGATATTTAACCGTGCATTTTCAGGCCGCGATGGAGCGTCAGATAGCGCGTAAACGTGTGCTGCTGGTTTGCTCAACCGGTATCGGCACCTCTCACTTACTCAAAAGCCGCATTCTGCGCGCCTTTCCGGACTGGACCATCGTCGGCGTGGTGTCGGCAGGCAGCTTGCCCTCCGTCCTGACGGACGATATTGAACTGGTGGTATCGACGATCAATTTACCTGCCGTTGCCATTCCGGTTGTGTATGTCACCGCCTTCTTCAATGATGCGGATATTAAGCGGGTAACAGAAACGGTTATTACGGAAAAATTACATCGGGCGACGTCGCTGGTCGTTGAAAATTAATGTCTGAACTCCATGAGGTATGATTTATGGACATCACGAAAATACTCAATACAAATCGCGTTATTTTGGACATGAAGGCCACAAACAAAACGGAGGTTATTGAGGAACTGACGGATATTCTGCAAAAAGATGGGGCAATTAGCTGCCGGGAAACGTTTATTCAGGATGTCTGGCAGCGTGAATCAGAAGGCTCGACCGGCTTCGAAAATCATATTGCGATTCCGCACGGGAAATCCTCGGCGGTGGTCAATACCACGCTGGCGATTGGGCGTACCCGCCAGGATATTCCCTGGGAAACCCTGGACGGCAGCAACGTGCGCTGCATCATTCTGTTTGCCGTACGCCTTGAAGATCAAAACACCACCCATATTCGTCTGCTTTCGCAGGTTGCCGGCGCGTTGGCGGATGACGACATTATTGAACAACTGTTAGTCGAAAGCAGTCCACAGAAAATTATTGAGCTTTTTAGCCAATATGCTGAATCCAATGTCTGCTAAATAATACGTGGAGCATGTTATGAATATTGTTTGTGTTGCCGCCTGTACGGCGGGTATTGCGCACACCTATATTGCCCGTGAGAAGTTAATTAAAGGTGCTAAAGCGCTTGGTCATAATATAAGAGTCGAAACCCAGGGGACTATCGGCACGGAAAACGAACTGCTGACAGAGGACATTTCTGCTGCTGATGTCGTGATTCTTGCTGTGGATGTGAAAATAAAAGGGGAGGAACGATTTTTAAATAAACGTATTGTGCGAGTGAAAACTGAAATTGTCATAAAGTCGCCCATTCAGTTTCTTGAAAAGGTCGAAAAATCATTAGTTAATAATAACCAGTAGCGATCCCCATTCTGGAGGGATTTCACATGAGTGAAAATAAAATTCCGCTATCTCAGGAAATAAAAAGACATTTATTAACGGGGATTTCGTGGATGATCCCGTTAATTGTTGCCGCCGGGATCTGTATTGCTCTCGGGCAAATACTTGGCGGCACTAACGTGGGTGAAAAAACAGGAACCATACCCTGGATGCTCAACCAGATTGGCGGTTGGGGGATGGGGTTAATCGTACCGCTGATTAGTGCGGCGATTGCGTACTCCATTGCTGACCGCCCCGGATTCGCGCCGGGTCTGATTGTCGGCTTTGTCTGCGGTGAAATTCATACCGGTTTTATCGGCGGGATGCTGGGCGGTTTTCTGGTCGGTTATACCGTCCTGCTGCTCAAGCGCTATATCCGTTTGCCGCAGTCGATGCAGGGGTTGATGCCCATCATGGTGCTGCCGGTACTGAGTACCATCATTGGCGGCCTGTTGATGATGACGCTAATTGGCAAACCGATAGCCTGGCTGCAGGACGCGTTGATTCATCTGCTGGAGTCCATGCAGGGCGGGTCACGCTTTTTAATGGGGGCCATCCTTGGCGCAATGGCGACATTCGACTTTGGCGGACCGGTGAATAAAACCATGTCGCTATTTGCTGACGGCATGTTGGTCAGCGGCGTGTACGGTCCGGAAGCGGTGAAGTTTGTCGGTTCGATAATCCCTCCGTTCGGCATTACGCTCTCCTTTTTGCTGACGCGTCACAAGTACACCCGTGCGGAGCGCGAGGCGCTGAAAGCGGCATTCCCGATGGGGATCTGCATGATTACCGAAGGGGTCATTCCCATTGCGGCGCGCGACCTGCTGCGCGTGGTGGGGTCCTGCGTGGTGGCCTCGGCGATAGCGGGCGGTCTGATTATGGTGTGGGGCGTCGAAAGCCCGGTACCGCACGGCGGCATGTTCGTGGTCCCGCTCTTTACACATCCGCTACTGTTTTGCCTGGCGCTGGGGATCGGCACGGTGATTTGCGGCGTCATGCTGTCGTTGTGGAAGAAACCGGTGACCGAACGTGACGAAGAGTTTGATGAACTTAGCGATCAAAAGCTGAAAGACGAAGAGATCACCTTCACCCTGGAATAACCGGAGGCCGTATGTTTGCCGATATGAAAAGCATGGTGACGAAAGCCTGGCGCGAGCAGTACGCGCTGCTGGCTATCAACTGTATGAACCTGGAAAGCGCCCGTGCGGCGGTGCGGGTGGCTGAGAAACACCGTGCGCCCATCATTCTGAATCTGTATCAGGGGCATCTGGGCCATTTTCCTGCACCGATAGCGGTGGCGGTCGTCAAAACGCTGGCAGAGGAAGCGTCGGTACCGGTCGCGCTGGCGCTGGATCATGGAAAGGACCCAGTACGCATTCGCCAGGCTTTTCGCGCCGGATTCAGCGGGTTAATGATCGACGCCTCCGCCTTTGCGCTGGAGGAGAACATTCGCCAGACCCGGGCGGTGGTCGAGCTCGCGACCAGCGTTTCTCTGTGCGTGGAAGGTGAGCTGGGGCATCTGGCCGACGCCCCGCGCTATGATCACGCAGCTAACGCTGATTTGATGACCCAGGCCGCCGATGTGGAGCCCTTTATCCAACAGACCGGGATCGATTTACTGGCGGTCTCGGTCGGCACGGCACATGGCATGTACGCGCCCGGTGTCATACCCGCCATTGATTTCCAGCGACTGGAGGAAATTGCCCGTTTATCAACGGTGCCGCTGGCGCTGCATGGCGGCAGCGGGACGCCGTTTGACCAGCTACTGCGCTGCCCGACGTTTGGCGTCGCCAAGATAAACGTTGGCGCGGCGGTTTTCGAAGCCGGAAAGGCTGCACTACTGCATACCCTGTGTCGCGACACATCCGGTGAACTCGTTGATGCCCTGGCCCTGATGGAGCAGGCCTGCGAGGAAGCCATTATTCCGTACCTGCAGGCCAGCGGCGCTATCGACAAAGCCTGATTCGTTTTCTGTAACGCCTTCTATGCCTCTGCGACGACGCACTGGCAGGGCTTTCTACACCCTGAAACTGGAGAATTAACATGTTAGTTTCGATGAACGAATTACTGCAACCTACCCGTCAGCACGGTTTTGCCATCGGCGCATTCAACGTGGCGGACAGCTGCTTTGTACGTGCAGTAGTGGAAGAAGCGGAAGCAACCAATACCCCGGCGATTATCTCCATTCACCCCAGCGAACATGATTTTGTAGGCGATGCGTTTTTTAGCTACGTCCGTGATATCACTCTGCGCAGCCCGGTTCCCTTTACTCTGCATCTGGACCACGGCGCTTCGGTCGAGCATGTCCTGCGGGCGATTCAGTGTGGGTTTACCTCGGTGATGATTGATGGCTCGCTGTTGCCGTATGAAGAGAACGTGGCGCTGACCCGCGAAGTGGTCAAGCTGGCGCATGTGGTAGGCGTTTCGGTGGAAGGGGAACTGGGTACGATTGGTCAAACCGGGACGTCAGTGGAAGGCGGTGTATCGAAGGTCACTTATACCGATCCTGATCAGGCACAGGATTTTATCGCCCGTACCGGCGCGGATACGCTGGCGGTGGCGATTGGAACTGCACACGGCATCTACCCGAAAGGGATGCAGCCAGAGCTGCAAATGCACATCCTGCGCGAGATTGCCGGGCGAGTAGACATTCCGCTGGTGCTGCACGGAGGTTCCGCGAACCCGGATGCGGAAATTGCCGAATCCGTTACGCTGGGCGTTGGCAAAATCAACATTTCCAGCGATATGAAATACGCTTACTTCCAGAAAGTCCGCGAAATCCTGGCGAAAGAAACCTGGTGGGACCCGAACGTTATTTACCCGGAAGCCATTAGCGCCGCGCGGGATGTGATCCGTCACAAAATGAAACTGTTCGGCTCAACCGGCAAAGCGTCACTTTACTAACCGCATACAGGCGGGGTGACCCGCCTTTTTCGCAACAAGGAAAAGTGGAATGAAGCGTTCACACATTAATTATGCCGTCGATAAAGCGCATGCCATCGCCGAGACTTTTCGGGTTTGCCTGCCTGACTTTGCGTATTTTACGGCTGATGCCTGGCGGCAACAGGATCACACTCTGTGGCGTGAAGTGCTCGATCTCCAACTGGGCTGGGATATAACCGACTTTGGGCGCGGAGATTTTGCGCAAACGGGGCTGATGTTACTGACGTTGCGCAATGGTCAGTTAGGGTCAGCCAGCTACCCCAAACCGTACGCCGAAAAGATGCTGCAGATTCAGCAGGATCAGCAGACGCCATGGCATTTTCATCGCCATAAAATGGAAGATATCGTTAACCGTGGCGGCGGCGATTTATGTATGCAGTTGGCGTGGGCTACGCCTGATGACGGGTATGATGCCCGGCGCATTGTTGAGGTTAGCGTCGATGGTCAGCGGCGTTCCGTTGACGCTGGCGAGACGCTGGTATTGAAACCGGGGCAGGGGGTATGCCTGCCGCCGCGGTTGTATCATCGCTTTTGGGCGGAGAAAGCGTTCGTGCTGGGCTGGGAGATCTCGATGGTCAATGACGACCTGCATGACAATCACTTCCTTGAGCCAGGTGGTCGCTTCCCGGCGATAGAAGAGGATGAGCCGGTGAAGTGGCTGTTGTGCAGTGAATATGCGCGCTTACAGCGATAAACGGCGACCCGGTCGGCAAATCGCCGCCGGGCCGTCAGATTTTACTGCGCAGCGGGTGGGGCGGTAACTTCACTACCGGATACCACGCCCGCCTGCATGGTTTGCGTTACCTGCTGTTTCTCCACGTTCACCGCATGCAACTGGCCGCTGACCGTTGGCTTGAGTGGCGCATCGGCTTGAATATTGCCGCTGGCGGTAAGCTGGATGTTACCGTCGCCGGAAAGCGGCAGTGCGGGCCATCCCCACTGCTGCAGAATCGTCATTGGCACGCCGCGCCCGTTCAGGCTGACCTGAGTTTGACGCTGAGGCAACTGTGAAATACTGGCTGTGGCCTCCAGCAACCCTTTTTCCGTATAGGCGCTTAGTTCGCTGATATTGATGGTGCTGCTGTTCGCCGTCAGCGCCAGCGAAGGACGACGCACGTCGGTGCGGTTAAAGGTGCCGGCAGCGGCGTTGAGGTTAGCGCTCCCGCTCCAGATCCCCCACTGATTGTTCTGCACCAGCCCGAGGTTAGCACCGTAGCCGTCCAGCGCGGTGAGCTGCCATGGGAAGCTCGGGTCGATATCGATCACCAGATTACGGCTGGCGCTGAATTTCTTCAGCGTCAGGCTGGCTAGCCAGGCTGGTAGAGGTTTCATCCACAGCTGTTTCCAGTTTTCCGGCAGCGTGTACTCCAGACCGGCAATGGCGGCATCATCGAGGACCAGCGCTTTGTTGTTGCGCTGCCAGTTTCCGGATGTTCTGACCATTCCCCCTTCCCAGCGGGTGGTGAACTGGCGCAGCGCAATGCCCTGCGGCGAGAACTCGGCGTTCATAATCGGATCGAAAAAGTGCAGAGAGCCGTAGATAAACTCGCTGGCGTTCATCGACAGTTTTCCTTCCTGAGTTTGCCAGTCGTCCTTGCTGAAGGTCATGTTGCGCAAGCTCAGATCGAGATCCGTCACCGCCCAGTCAGGGCCTTGCAGACGGGCATCTGTTACTTCCAGACGACCAATTTGCAGGGAAGGAATAGTGCTTAGCGGAGCAAAAAACTCGGCCAGCGATTTGTCGCTTTGCAGCCGAATATCGTTCAGGCGCAGATTCTCTACTACCCAACTACCGTCGGCATTGCGTTGCGCCACGCCGGTTAATGCGCCTCGCGCCACGTCTGCGCCAATATTGCTCAGCGTCACACGGTCATGGTCAATACTGCCTTCAATCAATACGTTGGTCGTGGGGACGTCGTTCAGCGTCAACGAACTGGCGCTGAGCTGAATTTGCGCTTTACTCCCGAGAATTTTACCCGCCTCAGGACTCCAGGGAATGACTCCGCCGTTAACGCGCTGCGCGCTCAGGGTCCACTCGCTACCGGGACTGTTAAGCGCCATATCTTGCAATTGCAGGCGATCGGCCTGGAACGGCAGCGGCGCAGTTTGCTGGGAAAGATTCAGCGTGCCGTTTTGCAAAAGAATGGTGTCTACGTGCAGCGGGTCGGTGATTTGGCGGCTGCTCAGTCCAATATCGACCGTTTTGGCGACCAGCGTTGCGGGCTGACCATCCCGGCCAAAGGTGACGTTTTCCAGCAGAATATGGGAAGGAGAAGAAAACCGGTGATCGATGGCATCAAATGCCAGATGGTAGCTGCTGTTCTGCGAAACCCAGGCGCTGACGTGCTCTGCGCCCCAGCGGGTTTGCAGTAGAAAATATAAGCCGAGGATCGCCACTGCAAGGGCGATCAGCACGTAAAGAAGCAGCTTTCCAATAAATTTCATGGTCTTCCATCCCGCGAAGTGCACATAGTCAAGTTATGCACGATTTAGGCGCAATGCTCAAGGCGGGAATGGTGAAAGAGCGTTACAGCGGCGTTGATTCAGAATCAACGCCGCATTTTGCTTATTGCTTCTCTGGTGGGAACACCAGATTCAGAACGATAGCGGTAATACCGCCTGCGGCAATGCCGGAAGAGAGCAGGTTTTTCACCCAGTCCGGAGCGAACTGCAGGATCAGCGGCTGCTGGGAAACGCCGAGGCCGACGGCCAGCGACAGCGCGATAATCAGAATTGCGCGGCGGTTCAGCGGTTCGCGGGATACGATACGCACGCCGGATGCCGCGATAGTACCGAACATCACCAGCGTAGCACCGCCGAGTACTGGCTCAGGAATATGCTGTACAAAACCGCTGACCGCCGGGAACAGGCCCAACGCGATCAGCATCAGCGCAACCACAAAACCAACGTAGCGGCTGGCAACACCTGTTAACTGAATAACCCCGTTGTTTTGTCCAAAACAGGAGTTCGGGAAGGTGTTGAATACGGCTGAAACAAACGAGTTCAGACCGTTCGCCAGTACGCCGCCTTTCAGGCGTTTCATATACAGCGGACCAGAAACGGGCTGCTCGGAGACATCGGAGGTAGCCGTAATATCACCGATGGTTTCCAGCGAGGTAATCATAAACACCAGCATCAGCGGCAGCAGTAAGCTCCAGTCGATACCCAGGCCATAATACAACGGCGTTGGCACCATCAGCAGGTCCTGACTTACCGGCGCGGTATTTTGCGGCAGCATATCCATAAACCACGCCAACAGGTAACCTGCCGCCATCGCAATCACCAGTGACGCAACGCGCAGGTACGGGTTGCGCTGGCGGTTAAGCAGGATAATCAGCGCCAGCACGACGCCAGCCAGCAGTAAATTCTTTGGCGCGCCAAAGGTGTTGTCGCTCATTGCCGCATAGCCGCCGCCAATCGACGTCAGACCTACCTGAATCAGTGACAGGCCGATAATCATCACCACCACGCCTGAGACCAGCGGGGTAATGATACGACGCGCCAGATGCAGTACGCGTGAGATAACCATCTCAGTGCAGCTTGCCAGCATCAGTGTACCGAACAGCGCCGCCATCATGGTTGGGACATCTGCACCACCGGTTTTTAGCGCTGTACCGCCCATAATCAGTGGCGCAACAAAGTTAAAGCTGGTGCCCTGAATGGATAATAGCCCTGAGCCGACCGGCCCCCAGGCTTTGATCTGAATGATAGAAGCCACGCCGGAAGCGAACAGCGACATACTGATAATGTGTTGAGTATCCTGAGCCGGTAAACCGAGCGCCTGACAAATTAACAGCGCTGGGGTGATTACCGCGACGAACATGGCCAGCAGGTGCTGACAGGCGGCAAACAGGGTCTGGGCTAGCGGGGGGCGATCTTCAAGACGGTAAATCAGTTCACTGTTGTGAGTCTGCGCAACCGGTTGCGCATTTGTTGACTCTACGGCGTTAACGGACATCAGAGGCAATCCCATGGTGGAAAAGCGGTGATTTTATCTGACCATGGCGGAAATGCAAACGTTTGCTACCAGGTGTTCTTAATATTTAAAACGGATAAACAAACATTTTTATATAACTTTTCATGATTTTCTGCTTAAAATCCACACCGAAAACTCAATAAGAGCTAAAAATCGGTCTGGAATGCATCGTGCGTGATTGTGCTAAACGCACTAATGGAGTTGTAAATGTTTTATCTCGATACGTTATCAACGCTGGTTGCGGCAACCCTTGTGTTGCTGCTGGGACGTAAGCTCGTCCAGTCTGTTTCCTTCCTGAAAAAATACACCATTCCCGAACCTGTAGCTGGCGGATTGCTGGTGGCGATTGCGCTGCTGGTGCTGAAAAAAAGCATGGGTTGGGAAGTGAACTTCGATATGACCCTGCGCGATCCGCTGATGCTGGCATTCTTCGCCACTATCGGCCTGAACGCCAATATCGCCAGCCTGCGCGCGGGTGGCCGTGTGGTGGGTATCTTTCTGATTGTGGTTGTTGGCCTGCTGCTGATGCAAAACGCCATCGGTATTGGTATGGCGACTCTGCTGGGTCTGGATCCGCTGATGGGGCTGATCGCCGGTTCGATAACCCTCTCTGGTGGGCATGGAACCGGGGCCGCATGGAGCAAACTGTTTATTGAGCGCTATGGTTTCGCTAATGCGACTGAAGTGGCGATGGCTTGCGCAACGTTTGGCCTGGTGCTGGGCGGATTGATTGGCGGCCCGGTGGCCCGCTATCTGGTCAAACACTCTACCACGCCAGACGGCATGCCGGACGATCAGGCTGTGCCTACCGCATTTGAAAAGCCGGATGTCGGACGCATAATCACTTCGCTGGTGCTGATTGAAACCATTGCGCTGATCGCCATCTGTCTGACGGTGGGTAAAATCGTTGCACAAATGTTGGTCGGAACGGTGCTGGAACTGCCGACTTTCGTCTGCGTGCTGTTTGTTGGGGTAATCCTCAGTAACGGCCTGGCGTTAATGGGGTTTTATCGGGTGTTCGAGCGCGCGGTTTCGGTGTTGGGTAACGTTAGCCTGTCGCTGTTCCTGGCGATGGCGCTAATGAGTCTGAAGCTGTGGGAGCTGGCTTCTCTGGCCCTGCCGATGCTGGCAATCCTGGTTGTGCAGACCATTTTCATGGCGCTGTACGCGATATTCGTCACCTGGCGCATGATGGGTAAGAACTACGATGCCGCCGTGCTGGCAGCCGGACACTGCGGTTTTGGCCTCGGTGCGACACCCACGGCGATTGCCAACATGCAGGCAATTACAGAACGTTTTGGACCATCCCATATGGCGTTTCTGGTGGTGCCGATGGTGGGGGCGTTCTTTATCGATATCGTCAATGCGCTGGTGATTAAGCTGTATCTGCTGCTGCCGATTTTTGCGCAATAATGTCTGTGCGGCGGAGTCACATCCGCCGCCACTATGAATCTACTATGCGTTGGAGTAGCGCTCGGTTTCCGGCATCCAGCGTTCAATCAGCGCCACAGCCTGTTGCGGGTAACGTTCGTGAATATGACGGGCAATGCGCTGAACTTCCGGGATAATCGCCTGATCGCGCAGCAAATCTGCGACTTTAAATTCTGCCGTTCCGGTCTGGCGCGTACCCAACAGCTCGCCGGGCCCGCGGATCTCTAAATCTTTTTGCGCGATCACGAATCCGTCGTTGCTGTCGCGCAGAACCTGCAGGCGTTTTTGCGCGGTTTTTGACAGCGGCGATTTGTAGAGCAGGACGCAGTGGGAGGCCACCGCGCCACGACCTACGCGACCACGTAGCTGGTGCAACTGCGCCAGGCCCAAGCGCTCCGGGTTTTCAATAATCATCAGGCTGGCGTTAGGTACGTCTACGCCCACTTCAATCACCGTGGTGGCAACCAGCAGCTGCAATTCGCCCTGCTTAAAGGCCGCCATTACCGACTGCTTCTCTGCGGGCTTCATACGGCCGTGTACCAGGCCAATATTCAGCTCTGGCAGCACCAGTTTAAGCTCTTCCCACGTGGCTTCAGCGGCCTGAGCTTCTAACAAATCAGACTCCTCAATCAGCGTACAGACCCAGTACGCCTGGCGCCCTTCATGGGTACAAGCGTTGCGCACGCGGTCAATAATATCGCTGCGGCGGGTATCCGGAATTGCCACCGTGGTGACCGGCGTACGCCCCGGAGGGAGTTCGTCAATGACCGACGTGTCGAGATCGGCATAGGCGGTCATCGCCAGCGTACGCGGGATTGGGGTGGCGGTCATGATTAGCTGGTGTGGATGGAAACCCTGCTGCTGACCTTTCTCCCACAGCGCCAGGCGCTGATGTACGCCAAAACGGTGCTGTTCGTCGATGATAACCAGCGCCAGTCCGTTGAACTGCACCTGTTCCTGGAAAATTGCGTGCGTGCCGACAATCATCTGCACCTCACCGCTGGCGATAGCTTCCTGCTGTGCCAGGCGCGCTTTGCCTTTCTGTTTACCTGCCAGCCAGCCAACTTCAATACCCAGTGGCGCGAACCAGTTGCGGAAGTTATTGGCGTGCTGTTCAGCCAATAGTTCGGTGGGGGCCATCAGCGCAACTTGCTTACCATGTGCGATGGCACGTAGGGCGGCCAGCGCCGCAACCAGCGTTTTGCCGGAGCCGACATCGCCCTGCACCAGACGCATCATAGGGACATCCAGTGCCATATCGCGTTCGATCTCAGCGGTAACGCGGGCCTGGGCGCCGGTGGGTTTAAACGGTAGAGCCGCCAGCAGCTTATCTTTCAGCGCGTTGTTTGCGATCAGCGGCTGGGCGTGGAAACGTTGCGCCCCGGCGCGTAGTGCCAGCATGCTGAGGTTATGCGCCAGCAATTCTTCCAGAATCAGACGTCGCTGTGCTGGATGCTGACCGGTTTCCAGATCGCTCAACTGCAGTGACGGCGGTGGACGGTGCAATGTGCGCAGAGCTTCCGGCAGGCTCATCATACCTTGCAACAACTCTGGCGGCAGCAGTTCGGCAATGGCGCAGGTATCGAGCAGGTCCAGCGCTTGATCGGTCAGTTTGCGCAGCGTGGCCTGCTTCACGCCTTCGGTGGTTGGATACACCGGCGTGAGCGTTTCCTGCAATTCCGGCGTGCTGAGATCGCCCTGCACGCGATACTCCGGGTGGATCATCTCTGCGCCGTATTTTCCGCGTTTGGCTTCGCCATAGGCCAGCACCCGGCGACCGGTGGCGAGACTGTTTTTCATTGCGGCGCTAAAGTTGAAAAAGCGCATGGTGAGAATGCCGGAGCCATCACTGATCTGACAGGTCATCATCCGGCGTCCGCCGAAGGTGATATTGCAGTTAAGCACTTCGCCTTCTACGGTGGCGTAAACGCCCGGCAGCAGTTCGCCAATCGGGTACAGGTGCGTGCGGTCTTCGTAACGCAGAGGGAGGTGGAGCAGAAGATCCTGCACGGTGTGCAGGCCAATTTTCGCCAGTTTACTGCTTTGCGCTGCGCCAACGCCGGTCAGAGAATTGAGTGGGATGGCATCCAGTAAACGGCCTTTCATCGCGTTTATCTCGCAGATTGCATAGTGGCCCACCACGTTGCATCGGCTTCAATTTCGCCCTGCGTGTTTACGTGGGGGTAGGGAAGACCTTTGCGCTTAGCGACATTCGCCAGCACCGGATAACCGCCTTCAAACAGCAAACGCTGCTGCTCATCTTGCGCCAGCATGCTGTTTTCTCGTTGGTACATGCCGGCGTTTTGCCGCTGGCGCTGTGCTTCGTACAGAATCAGCGCGGAGGCGACCGAAACGTTCAGCGATTGCACCATGCCAGTCATGGGAATGATGATGTCCTGATCCGCCAGATCCAACGCTTCCTGAGTGATGCCGGTTTTCTCCTGGCCCATCAGGATGCAGGTGGGGCGCGTGTAATCAATCTCGCGAAAATCCACGGCTTTATCTGACAGATGTGTTGCCAGAACCTGCATGCCCTGGCTTTTTAAATGTGTGACCGCATCGCCAATAGTGCGGTGAGTCTTCACCTGTACCCAACTGTTGCTGCCTGCGGCAGAAGAGGCCATGGTGCGCATACGGCTACCAGGCCAGACGGCGTGGACTTCATGCACGCCGACCGCGTCTGCAGTACGAATGATTGCAGAAACGTTATGAGGTTTGTGGACCTGCTCCATGCAGACGGTCAGATCGGGCTGACGACGTGCGAGCATCTCGCAAATACGTGCATAACGTTGAGTATTCATAAAACGTGTTCTAGTTACGGTTACGGGTGACTTTTATCACGTCTGGCATGACGCGGATTTTGCGCATGATATTCGCCAGGTGCACGCGATCGCGAGCGGTCAGGCGAATAAAGGCGCTATAGACGCGGCCATCTTTCTCTTCCGTATTCAGACTTTGAATGTTGGAGGTGGTCGTGTTGATTGCCGCCGTCAGGTTTGCCAGAGCACCCTGGTGGTTAAACATATCCACCTTAATCTCGGTGATGAACTCCTGTTCTGTCTCTTTATCCCATTCCACCGCCATAAACTTCTCTGGCTCTTTTTGATAGCCACGAATGTTACGGCAGGATTCATGGTGAATCACCAGACCTTTACCCGGACTGACGTGGGCAATGATTGGATCGCCAGGAATCGGACGACAGCATTTCGCGAAGGTGATCAGCACGCCATCTGCGCCTTTGATCGGCAGATGACCGTGACCAGATTGCGCTGGCACGTTTGCCGTTGCTTCGCCCTGCTGGAGGTTTTTCGCTACTACCACGCTCATGGCGTTACCCAGACCGATTTCCGCGAGCAGATCGTCAAGCGTGGCGAGCTTCATGCGCTCAAGCTCACGCTGGATGCTCTCTGGCGGGATCTCAGCCAGTTTACGGCTACCGCCTAAGGCATGGTTGAGCAGTCGACGACCCAGACTGACGGAATCATCGCGCTTGAGGTTTTTCAGCAGTTGGCGAATTTTGGCGCGCGCTTTCGAACTGACGACGAAGTTGAGCCACGCTGCATTCGGACGGGCGCCCGGAGCGGTAATAATCTCAACGGTCTGGCCGCTAAAGAGCGGCTGCGAAAGCGGGTAAGGTTGTCTGTCGACGCGTGCGCCGACGCAGGCGTGACCGATATCGGTATGCACGGCGTAGGCGAAGTCGACAGGCGTTGCACCGGCAGGCAGTTCGACAATGCGCCCTTCCGGTGTGAAAACATAAATCTCATCCGGGAAGAGATCAGATTTGACGCTTTCAATAAATTCAAACGAGCTACCGGCGCTCTGCTGCAGTTCCAGCAGACTTTGCATCCAGCGTTGAGCGCGGATTTGTGCGGTGGTGCTGCTTTCGCCGCCGTGCTCTTTGTAAGCCCAGTGCGCTGCTACACCCATCTCTGCCATCTGGTCCATGTCTTCGGTACGAATCTGTACTTCAACCGGGACGCCGTGAGGGCCGATCATTGAGGTGTGCAAAGACTGATATCCGTTCGCTTTCGGAATGGCGATATAGTCTTTCACGCGACCAGGACGAGGTTTGTACAGGCTGTGCATCTGGCCGAGTACGCGATAACAGGTATCGGAATCATGAACGATAACGCGAAAAGCGTAGATATCCATGATGGAGTGAAAACGCTGCTCTTTGAGCACCATTTTGCAGTAAATAGAGTACAGGTGCTTCTCGCGGCCACTTACGCGACACGGAATACCTGCTTCCTGTAAACGCCCTTCGATTTCCGAGAGGATTTTTTGAATCATCTCTTTGCGGTTGCCACGAGCGGCTTTAACCACTTCTTTAATCACGCGATAGCGGTTCGGGTACAGCGCTTCAAAACCCAGCTCTTCCAGCTCGGTTTTAATGTGATGAATACCTAAACGGTGTGCCAGCGGGCTATAGATTTCGAGGGTTTCACGGGCGATGCGGCGACGCTTGTCCGGGCGTAATGAGCCCAGCGTGCGCATATTGTGGGTACGGTCAGCGAGTTTGATGAGAATGACGCGGATATCCTGCACCATCGCCATAATCATCTTGCGAAAGTTTTCAGCTTGCGCCTCTTTCTTATCGCGAAACTTAAGCTTATCAAGTTTCGACACCCCTTCTACCAGTTCAGCAACGCTTTTACCAAAAAGCTGTTCCATGTCCTGGTAGGTGGCTGGGGTATCTTCAATCACGTCATGCAGCAGCGCAGCCATCAGCGTTTCATAGTCGAGTTTCATCTCGGCCAGAATGCAGGCTACCGCTACCGGGTGCGTGATATAGGGTTCACCGCTTGAACGTGTCTGGCCCTCGTGAGCGTCACGTGCAACGAGATACGCCTGCCGAAGACGCTTAATCTGGTCTTCCGGCAGGTAGTTTTGAATCAGTTGATTCAGGCTTTCAAACAGATACAAGGGCGACCCGCTTTGTGATTAACGACGACCTTCAGCAATAGCGGTAACGGCTTGTAATTCAGCGGCTTCCTGCTCTTGCTGTTCCTGGCGCTCACGCACGTCGAGGATCTGGTTGTTGATCAGACCTTCTTCGATTTCGCGCAGCGCGATAACGGTAGTTTTATCGTTTTCTTCCGGTACGAGCGGATCCTTTCCGCCTACCTGCATCTGACGAGCGCGACGCGCGGCGACCAGTACCAGGTCAAAACGGTTACCAATTTTCTCTACAGCGTCCTGAACAGTTACGCGTGCCATACTTAAAATGCTCCACAGGTGAAGAAATGACTGGGCATGATACTGAATGTGGGTTCAGTCTGCCAACAGTTTGCTGATTAAAGCGTCATGACGCTGCTTTTGGCGGCTCATGCGCAGACGTTCGGCGCGAATGATAGTTTTCAAATCGCCCAGGGCGGTATCGAAATCATCATTCACAATAAGATAATCATATTCGGCGTAATGGCTCATTTCTGCAACAGCTTGCGCCATACGTTTTGCGATCACGTCTTCGCTATCCTGACCGCGGCCACGAAGACGGCGATCCAGCTCAATCTTAGATGGTGGCAAAATAAAAATACTGCGCGCATGCGGCATTTTTTGACGAATTTGCTGCGCACCTTGCCAGTCGATATCTAAAAAGACGTCTACGCCGGATGCTAACACTTGCTCAATGGCCTCACGCGAGGTGCCGTAGTAATTCCCGAAAACCTCAGCGTGTTCCAGGAACGCGTCTCTGCCAATCATGGTTCTGAATTCGTCATGGTTCACGAAAAAATAGTGTTCACCGTGCACTTCCCCCGGGCGCGGTGCGCGCGTGGTGTGCGAAACAGAAACCTGGGTGTCATACAACGGTTGGGTCTTTAATAAAGCCTGAATCAGGCTGGATTTACCCGCGCCACTGGGGGCAGAAACAATATAAAGCGTGCCTTGAGCCATGAGTATCTTAATGTATGTGATTGTCGAAAGAGAGCCTACATACGGGCTTATTATACACGTAGCCGCTATGTGACGTAGCCCTTGTCACACTTTTTGCGCATGTTTATTGCGTTTTGCGTACCAGTTTCCTGTTTTATCCGCGGTTTGCAGCAATTCGTGCAAATGTCAGGAACGTTGCTCGCAGGATGATTTTTTGCCTCTCTGTTTCCATTTCAATTCGCGTTATATCTGCCGGGAAACGTACTGTTCAGCGGAGATAGCATGGGATTATGGAAATGCATAGGGCTGGTTTTGCTAATGTGGTATCTACCCTCATGGGCGGTATGCCCCGTCTGGTCGCCTGCCAGGGCACAAGAGGAAATTTCACGACTACAGCAGCAGATAACACAGTGGAATGACAGTTACTGGAAACAGGGAGAAAGTGTCGTAGACGACGCCGTTTATGACCAGCTCAATGCGCAACTCATCCAATGGCAGCGCTGTTTTGGCGATGAAGCCCCACCAGATCTATCTGCGCCCCCAATAAGTGGAACAATCTCGCACCCCGTTCCCCACACGGGAGTTCGAAAACTTGCCGATAAGCAAGCGCTACAGCAATGGATGCATGCTCGTAGCGATCTCTGGGTGCAGCCGAAGGTGGATGGCGTGGCGGTCACGCTGGTTTATCGCAATGGAAATCTGATACGGGCGATTAGCCGTGGTAACGGTCTGAAAGGCGAAGACTGGACGCAAAAGGTTCTTCAGATCCCTTCCGTTCCACGTACTACCACCGGGCCGCTCTCTAACAGTACGTTGCAGGGGGAGATATTTTTGCAGCAACAAGGGCATATTCAGCAGCAGAGAGGGGGAATGAACGCCCGCTCAAAGGTTGCTGGAATGATGATGCGCCAGAGCAACCCGGAAATGTTACGCTCGCTGGCTATTTTTATCTGGGCCTGGCCTGATGGTCCAGTTGCTATGTCGGAAAGACTTGAGCTACTCACTGCTGCCGGGTTCAGTTTCACGCAACGATATACTCAGGCCGTGAAGAGTGTGGATGACGTCGAGCAGGCGCGCGCCAGGTGGTGGACTTCAGCGCTACCTTTTGTGACGGATGGTGTGGTGGTGCGAACGGGAAAAGAACCGCGGGCGCAATACTGGCTACCCGGACAGGGAGACTGGCTGGCAGCGTGGAAATATCCTCCCGTGGCCAGGGTATCTGAGGTGACGGGTATTCAGTTCTCCGTTGGCAAAAGCGGGAAAATTGCGGTGGTTGCATTGCTGGTCCCTGTCATGCTGGATGATAAGCGGGTGCAGCGCGTCAATATTGGCTCAATCCGGCGCTGGAATGAATGGGATATTGCGCCTGGCGATCAGATTCTGATAAGTCTGGCCGGACAGGGGATTCCCCGTATTGATGAGGTGGTCTGGCGCAGCACCCAGCGTAATAAGCCAGCACCACCTGAGGGGCGCTTCAATTCACTAACTTGTTTTTATGCCACAGCGGAGTGTCAGGAACAGTTTGTTGCCAGGCTCGTCTGGCTGGGGGCCAAAGATGTGTTAGGGCTGGAGGGTATGGGCGAGGCGGGATGGCGGGAGCTACATCAGACGTATCGCTTTGAACATATCTTTTCCTGGCTTGGATTAACACAGGAGCAGCTACAGTCCACATTTGGCGTGAACAAAGGGGGGAAGCTGTGGCATCAGTTCAATCTGTCACGCCATCTTCCATTTAAGCGCTGGGTGATTGCCATGGGAATACCGTTAACACAGGCAACGTTGAATGCCAGTCGGGATGGTTCGTGGCAGCAGTTACGGGATCGCAGTGAACAAAGCTGGCGGCAATTTCCTTTCATGGGAGAGCGACGGGCACGACAGGTTATTCAGTGGCTGGAGGATAAAGAGATCACAGCGCTGAGCAACTGGTTAGCTGCTCAGCGGATCACGGGCTTTATGCCTTAATGGCCTTCATGGCGATAGTAAAATACCGGCAGCCCCAACTTCAGGCGCAGGGCCAGTAGTCGGGCGGTAAAGCCGAAGAGCAGGGTAGAGATCACCACCACATCGTGGCTGGAGACATAATGTTGTAGCACGATATACAGCACAGCAGCGGCAAATGAAACGCCGGCATACAGTTCTTTCTGGAATACTAACGGGATGCGTTTGCAGAACATGTCACGTAATACACCACCAAAGACCCCGGTAGTGACCGCAGCGACTACGGCAATAATCGGTCCATGACCCATATCCAGTGCCACCTGGGCACCAATAATAGAAAAGACCACTAGGCCCAGCGCATCTAGGACGAGGAATATTTTACGCAGATAGGGCATTACGGGGGCAATAATGGTGGTGAGTACCGCAGCGGTCGCCACGATAATGACGTATTCAGGGTGCTTTACCCAGCCGAGTGGATAGTGGCCGAGAAGGATGTCGCGTACCGAGCCGCCGCCAATGGCCGTCGCGGTGGCAATGATAATGACGCCAAATGTATCCATACGGCGACGCCCAGCCGCAAGCGCACCGGTCATGGCTTCGGCAGTAATACCAATTAAATATAAAACGTGTAACAGCATGTCTTCCCCCTGATTTGCTGGGGCTAAGGTTAACGATTTGTGCGCATTGTCACGATTGAGATTTTCTAAGGTGAAGCAATTTTAATAACTACAGCTAATGTGAGTTTGCTGTAAATGCGTTATGGCATGCGCTTTACTTTATGAATGGTGACAATAAATGATGAGAAAATATAATTCGAAGTGGATGGGTCACAACCGAAGTGTTGGGAAAAACACGTAGCCCCGTCGTTTATGGGTGGGCTACGTGGAATGGAGTTTACTCGATATTCTGAATTTGCTCGCGCATTTGCTCGATCAATACCTTCAGTTCAATTGCGGAATTAGTCACCTCGGCATTGATAGACTTGGATGCAAGAGTGTTCGACTCACGGTTGAATTCCTGCATCATGAAGTCCAGACGACGGCCAACAGCCTCTTTTTTCTTCAGAATGTTGTAGGTTTCTTTGACGTGGGCTTCCAGACGATCTAACTCTTCTGCTACATCGATGCGCTGCGCCATCAGCACCAGTTCTTGCTCAAGGCGGTTATTCTCCAGTTGCACTTGGGCGTCTTCCAGTTTGGCTACCAGACGCTCACGCTGCCATTGCAGAATTTCCGGCATATGTGCACGCACTTTAGCGACTTCAGTGCTGACGCCTTCCAGACGCTGCTCGATCAGCGCTTTCAGCGCCTGACCTTCGGTTTCACGCGCGACGATGAAGTCATCCAGCGTACCGTCAAGCGCGGCGAGGATTTCAGCGGCAATGGCGTCCAGATCTTGTTCCTGGGCAGCCATCACGCCTGGCCAGCGCAGGATATCAACTGGGTTAATTTCACCTTCATCACTCTGCATTTTGACCCAGTTAGCAGCGCTAACGAGCTGTTTAGCGAGCTTTTCATTTAGAATCAGCTCGCCCTGGGCGCTGGCATCAGGCTCAAAACGCAGCGTACACTCGACTTTACCGCGCGTCAGACGCGTGCGAATACGTTCGCGAACAACGGGTTCAAGACTACGGAACTGTTCCGGCAGGCGAAAATAAGTTTCCAGATAACGCTGGTTTACCGAGCGCATTTCCCAGGTAGCGCTACCCCATTCACCCTTGATTTCACGCCGGGCGTAGGCGGTCATGCTGCGGATCATAGACGTTCCTGTTTTTAAAGATGAGATGGGAGGATTATAGCCATCCACGTCTTGTCAGGATAGGAATAACAGTCGGAAGTCCGTATAATGCGCAGCCACATTCGTTTCAAGCCGGAGATTTTATCATGCGTTCAGCAGGTCGTAGTGCCAACCAGGTGCGTCCCGTCACCCTGACCCGTAATTATACAAAACACGCTGAAGGCTCCGTGCTGGTCGAATTTGGTGATACCAAAGTGCTGTGTACCGCCTCTATTGATGAAGGCGTACCGCGTTTTCTGAAAGGTCAGGGCCAGGGCTGGATCACCGCAGAATATGGCATGCTGCCACGCGCCACGCACACCCGTAACGCCCGTGAAGCGGCGAAAGGTAAGCAGGGCGGTCGTACCATGGAAATCCAGCGTCTGATCGCTCGTGCGCTGCGCGCCGCCGTTGATCTGAAGACGCTCGGTGAATTCACTATTACGCTGGACTGCGATGTTATTCAGGCAGATGGCGGTACGCGCACTGCATCAATTACCGGCGCATGTGTGGCGTTGGCTGATGCGCTGAACAAGCTGGTTGCTAGCGGTAAACTGAAAACTAACCCGATGAAAGGGATGGTCGCCGCGGTTTCCGTGGGCATTGTGAACGGTGAAGCGCTCTGTGACCTCGAATATGTTGAAGACTCTGCCGCAGAAACCGACATGAACGTGGTGATGACTGAAGACGGCCGCATTATAGAGGTGCAGGGCACGGCAGAAGGCGAGCCGTTCAGCCATGAAGAACTTCTCACCCTACTGGCGTTAGCCCGAGGGGGAATCGAATCCATTGTAACGACGCAGAAGGCGGCGTTAGAAAATTGATTTTAAAGGCGACTGATGAGTCGCCTTTTTTTTGTCTGTAATAAAGTGAGATGAGGAGCGAATCCATGAAACCGTATCAGCGCCAGTTTATTGAGTTTGCGCTTAGCAAGCAGGTACTAAAGTTTGGCGAGTTTACGCTGAAATCCGGGCGTAAAAGCCCCTATTTCTTCAACGCCGGGCTGTTTAATACCGGGCGCTGCCTGGCACTGTTAGGCCGTTTTTATGCCGAAGCGCTGATGGATTCCGGTATTGAGTTCGATTTGCTGTTTGGTCCGGCCTACAAAGGTATCCCGATTGCGACCACCACGGCTGTTGCGCTGGCGGAACACCACGATAAAGATTTGCCGTACTGCTTTAACCGTAAAGAGGCGAAGACCCACGGTGAAGGCGGTAATCTGGTAGGTAGCGCACTTGAGGGGCGTGTAATGCTGGTGGATGATGTTATCACTGCAGGTACGGCTATTCGTGAGTCGATGGAAATTATTCAGGCTAACGGCGCTACGCTGGCGGGGGTACTGATTTCTCTCGATCGTCAGGAACGCGGTCGCGGCGAGATTTCAGCGATTCAGGAAGTGGAACACGATTATGGCTGCAAGGTGATTTCTATCATTACCCTGAAAGATCTGATTGCGTATCTGGAAGAAAAACCAGAAATGGCAGAACACCTGGCCGCAGTACGGGCGTATCGCGAAGCGTACGGCGTATAAGAACTGCCGGATGGCGCTGCGCTTATCCAGCCTACGCACCGCAGGGTTCGTAGGCAAAATAGGCGAGGTCGCCATCCAACAACGGTGTTACTGCAATTGAGCGGCAACCAACGGCCAGCGGATGTCGAAATCATCCGTTGGGCGGTATTTAAATTCGCTACGTACAAACCGGGACAGCATACCTTCGCAGAAAGCCAGTAGCTGGCTGGCCAGCAGCGTTTCATCCACGGTGTAGCCTTCACCTTCACGCATTCTTTTTTCTCGCAGAACCTGGCGTAACTGCGCCTCAATTCGCTCAAAAAGCTGGTTAATACGGCCTTGCAGACGGTCTTGCTCGAACATCAATGCGTGTCCGGTCAGAATTCGCGTCAGGCCAGGATTACGTTCACCGAACCCTAAAATCAGCAGTACGATCAGACGCAATCGCGCGTTAGTGTCTTTTTCATCTTTCAAAATCAGATTGATACGGGTAATCAGACTATCTTCGATAAACTCAATCAGGCTATCGAACATGCGGGTCTTGCTGGGAAAATGGCGATACAAGGCCGCTTCGGAAACGCCCACAGAGGCCGCCAGTTTAGCTGTCGTGATGCGTTGGCTACCATCGCTGGACTCAAGCATCAGTGCCAGAGACTGAAGTATTTCTTCGCGACGATTCCTTTTCGCAGTTTGCTTTTCTACCATGTTACAAAATACCCCTGAAAATAAGCTCTTGCCAGGCAGGCATCCACACAGCGACCGCAAACTGGTGTTTGCGGTGTGTTATTGCGTTATTACGCTGTGAGATACTTTTCTGCGGGTTACTTGCGCCCGGAATGGCCGAAGCCACCTTCGCCACGATCGGTGGCTTCAAACTCTTCCACCAAATTAAATTCAGCCTGGACGACCGGTACAAATACCATCTGCGCGATACGTTCGCCCGGTTCAATAGTAAAGTTGTCCTGACCACGGTTCCAGATTGAAACCATCAGCTGGCCCTGGTAGTCGGAATCAATCAAACCGACCAGATTGCCCAGTACGATCCCGTGCTTATGGCCCAGCCCGGAGCGCGGGAGCATCACCGCCGCAAGAGAAGGATCGGCAATGTGGATAGCTAACCCGGTTGGCACCAGCGTTGTTGCGCCAGGCGCCAGTTCTACGGCGTCATCAAGACAGGCACGCAGGTCAAGTCCGGCAGAACCAGAAGTGGCGTACGTCGGGAGCGGAAATTGTTGCCCTACGCGCGGGTCCAGAATCTTAACGTCGATTTTTTTCATCATAACGGGTCACGATCTCGTCGAGTAATAATTGGCCCAGGAGTTCTTTGCGCTCAAGCGGTAAGACTTTATCTCCATCCTGCCAAAAAAGGTGTAATGCGTTGCTGTCGCTGTTAAATCCTTGAGTGGACAGCGAAACGTCGTTCGCACAGATCACATCAAGGTTTTTGCGGATGCGTTTTTGCCGGGCATATTCTTCCACATTATTTGTTTCGGCGGCAAACCCAACGACAAAAGGACGATTAGCATCCAGTGCGGCAACACCAGCGATGATGTCCGGGTTTTTGACCATTTTTACTGTTAATTCATCACCCTGCGTTGCCTGTTTTTTGATTTTTTCACTGGCGACAGTTTCAGCGCGATAATCAGCGACTGCGGCGCAGCCGATAAAAATATGCTGTTGTTGCACCGCAGATTGCACGGCGGCTTCCATTTCCAGCGCGGTCATCACATCAATGCGCTGGACAAAAGGCGGTGTAGGTAACGAAACCGGACCTGATACCAGCGTGACGTTTGCCCCGCGTTTTGCGGCAGCGGCCGCGATAGCAAATCCCATTTTCCCGGAGCTGTGGTTGGAAATATAACGCACGGGATCAAGCGGTTCACGCGTCGGGCCTGCTGTAATCATGATGTTGAGATGTTGCAGATCTTTGACAGGTGAAAAATGTTCTGCCGCCATATCCACAATTGTTAACGGATCCAGCATACGTCCAGGACCGACATCACCACATGCCTGACTACCGCTGTCAGGACCCCAAATGAGCAAACCGCGCGAGGCAAGAATGCCCAGATTGTGTTGGGTAGCGGCGGCGCGGTACATCTGCTGGTTCATAGCCGGCAGCACGGCAACAGGCGCTGGCGTTGCCAGACAGATCGTAGACACCAGATCGTTGGCCATACCTGCGGCAACGCGGGCAATCAGGTCTGCCGTCGCTGGGGCCAGTATAACCAAATCGGCCCATTTCCCCAGTTCAATATGGCCCATCGCGGCTTCGGCTGCGGGGTCAAGCAGGCTGTCGGAAACGGGATAGCCCGAAACCGCCTGTAAGCTCAGAGGAGTAATAAACGCTTTTGCTGCTTCGGTCATCGCCACGCGGACGTCTGCGCCGCGTTCCCGTAAACGACGCACCAGCTCAGGGGTTTTGTACGCAGCAATCCCGCCACTGACGCCAAGTACGATTTTTTTACCGGCCAGGCTCATCATGATCTTTCCTGTTGGGTTTCACCAGAAGGCGGATATTTTATCACAATCCGCAATGTGTCGTGCTTTTGCCCGCGCTCCAGTTTGCGAGGCTCTACGAAGAAGTGAAAACAGAGCGTCGATTCGCCGCTGGCGTTATGCCACTATGCGGACGCGAAAGGAGGGGAAAAGCATGGAAAATACAGGACGTATAATGCCTAGGGAAAAGCTGTTGGCGCAGGGGGCCAGTTCGCTGACCGACGTAGAGCTACTGGCTCTTTTTCTACGCACCGGGATACTGGGTAAAGATGTGCTTACGCTGGCGAAAGAGATGCTTCAGCATTTTGATTCGTTGTATGGCCTGTTGTCTGCTGATTACATGGATTTCAGCTATGTTCAGGGCATCGGTATCGCGAAGTACGCACAGTTGAAGGGAATAGTGGAGCTGGCAAGGCGCTACTACAACGTACAGGTGATAGAGGAGCGTGCGATACTTAGCCCGGAAATGGCGCGTGAATTTCTGCAAAGCCAGCTTTCGCAAGAGGAACGCGAGATCTTCTATGTGATCTTTATGGATTCTCAACATCGCGTGATTAAACACCGTAAACTTTTTTCCGGAACGCTAAGCCACGTTGAAGTGCATCCGCGAGAAATTGTCCGCGAAGCGATAAAAATGAATGCTTCTGCGGTGATCCTTGCACATAATCACCCTTCGGGGTGTGCAGAGCCGAGCAAAGCAGATAAACTCATCACCGAGCGTGTTGTGAAATGCTGTCAGTTCATGGATATCCGGGTGCTTGATCATCTGGTCATTGGGCGCGGAGAGTACGTTTCTTTTGCGGAACGCGGTTGGATTTAACGCACTTTACGCGATCCATCGGGATCTTTGTCTGTTCGGGACTTGAGCACATCGCTGACTCAGCGTATACTACGCCACCTTTGAGAATCTCGGGTTTGGCATTTGGGCCTGGCAATCGAGAGTTCGCAAATACGCAAAATCATTCTTGTTGCGTCCAATGACGAGGCAACGATGAAAGATTTAGTGTATTGAACTGCGATAACCGGGCTGAGAAGCCTGACGAGGCGCCAATACCCCATACGAAGCTCGAGCTAATTTGATTTTTGGAGAATAGACATGTCCCGAGTCTGCCAAGTTACTGGCAAGCGTCCGGTGACCGGTAACAACCGTTCCCACGCACTGAACGCGACTAAACGCCGTTTCCTGCCTAACCTGCACTCTCACCGTTTTTGGGTTGAGAGCGAGAAGCGTTTTGTCACCCTGCGTGTATCTGCTAAAGGTATGCGTGTTATTGATAAGAAAGGCATC
This sequence comes from Citrobacter sp. RHBSTW-00887, assembly GCF_013728095.1. Classification (NCBI taxonomy): domain Bacteria; kingdom Pseudomonadati; phylum Pseudomonadota; class Gammaproteobacteria; order Enterobacterales; family Enterobacteriaceae; genus Citrobacter; species Citrobacter sp. RHBSTW-00887. Next base: position 140,019 of record NZ_CP056267.1, read on the forward strand.
GAAACAGTTCTGTCTGAACTGCGTGCCCGTGGCGAAAAGTACTAAGTACTAAGAGGAAATAAATCATGGCTAAAGGTATTCGTGAGAAAATCAAGCTGGTTTCTTCTGCTGGTACTGGTCACTTCTATACCACCACGAAGAACAAACGTACTAAGCCGGAAAAACTGGAGCTGAAAAAGTTCGATCCAGTTGTTCGTCAGCACGTTTTATACAAAGAAGCGAAAATCAAATAATTTCCGCTTTGATGTAAAGAAAAACCCTGCCTCGGCGGGGTTTTTTGTTTTCTGGCCGTCCCCATATTAATGAAATCTGATACACCGCCGGAGATACTATGCCTGAATTACCTGAAGTCGAAACCAGCCGCCGCGGTATTGAGCCGCATCTGGTGGGGGCAACGATTATGCACGCGACTGTGCGTAACGGTCGTTTGCGTTGGCCAGTATCAGAGGAAATCTATCGTCTGAGTGATAAACCTGTCCTGAGCGTACAGCGGCGCGCGAAATACCTGCTGCTGGAGCTATCAGATGGCTGGGTAATCATTCACCTGGGGATGTCGGGTAGTTTGCGTATCCTTTCTGAAGAGCTTCCGGCAGAAAAACATGACCACGTCGACTTAGTGATGAGTAACGGCAAAGTCCTGCGCTATACCGATCCGCGTCGTTTTGGCGCCTGGCTGTGGACTAAAGAGCTGGATGGGCATAATGTCCTCGCCCATCTTGGCCCTGAGCCGCTGAGCGACGATTTCAATGCTGGTTATCTGCAGCAGAAATGTGCGAAGAAGAAAACTGCGATTAAACCCTGGCTGATGGATAACAAGCTGGTCGTGGGGGTGGGAAACATCTATGCCAGCGAGTCGCTGTTTGCGGCTGGTATCCATCCTGACCGTCTGGCGTCATCTTTGTCGCAGGATGAGTGCGAACTGCTGGTGCGCGTTATCAAGGCGGTTTTGCTGCGTTCTATCGAGCAGGGCGGGACCACGCTGAAGGACTTTCTGCAAAGTGACGGTAAGCCGGGCTATTTTGCCCAGGAGCTGCAGGTCTATGGGAGAGAAGGTGAACCCTGTCGCGTATGCGGCGCGCCAATCATTGCGACAAAACACGCTCAGCGCACAACGTTTTATTGCCGCCGCTGTCAGAAATAACACCATTATCGGCCGGACGTAGCGTATGCCTCATCCGGCCAGACGCATTACTTCAGTTTACTCAATAATGCCTGATGAACGTTTTCCGGCAGAAAGTGCGCTACGTCACCCTGGTGGCGGGCAACTTCTTTCACCAGTGACGATGAGATAAATGACCACTCTTTAGACGGCATCAGAAAGACGCTTTCCAGTTGTGGCATCAGATGACGGTTCATATGGGCCAGCTGCATTTCATACTCAAAATCGGCTACCGCACGCAGGCCACGGATCAGAATGTTAGCCTGATTATCGCGGGCAAAGTTTGCCATCAGATCGCTGAATCCCAGAACCTCCACATTACCGAGATGCGCCGTTGCCTGTTGTGCCAGCTCAACGCGCTCTTCCAGAGTAAACATCGGTTTTTTACTGGGACTTGCGGCAATCGCCAGGATTACGTGATCGAACATGCTTGTCGCTCGTGTCACGATATCGAGGTGGCCGTTAGTAATGGGATCAAAGGTTCCTGGATAAATCGCCCGTTTTTGCATGACTTGCCTCAATGCGTTTTGGGTGGCAGATAAGGTTCCAGCAGCTGCAGCAGACGCTGAAGCGCGCCCTGATTTTGATACAGAACTTCAACTGCGTGACGGCCATAAAAATTACGATAATCTGCATCGGTCAGTAAAGAAGAGACCTCTTTCACCAGCGTAGTTGCGTCGGTGACGGTGATCAATCCGCTTGCCTGTTCGAGGCGGGCGCAAATATCTTTAAAATTAAAAGTATGTGGCCCCATCAGTACCGGAATGGCGTGCGCCGCGGCTTCCAGTGGGTTGTGTCCACCGCGTTCAACCAGCGAACCGCCAACAAAAGCAAGGTCAGCAATGCCGTAAAGCAACATCAACTCGCCCATAGTGTCGCCGATTACGACCTGGGTTCCTGATGACGGAACTTCGCCCGAAGAACGTGTCGTATAGCTTAGCCCAGCCTGGCGTACGAGGTTAATGGCATCCGGGAACCGTTCAGGATGTCTGGGTACCAGAATCAGTAAAAGATTAGGGAACTGGTTTAATAACGCCTGATGGGCGGCAATGATAATGCTTTCTTCGCCGTCGTGCGTGCTGGTTGCAATCCATACCGGGCGGTGAGGTGCCCATTGACGACGCAATGTAATCGCTTTTGCGGCCAACTGCGGCGTGACGGAAATATCAAACTTCAGGCTACCGGTAACGGTGACCTGATTGCTTCTGGCACCAAGCGTGATAAAACGAGCGCCATCTTCTTCGTTCTGGGCGGCAATCAACGTAATTCGACGCAGTAGCCTGCCAACAAATTTACCTAATTTAGCGTAGCCAGCAGCTGAGCGAGCGGAAAGACGTGCATTGGCAATGACCAGCGGAATATGGCGCTTATGCAGTGCCGCGATCAGATTCGGCCACAGCTCGGTTTCCATAATTAGCACCAGCTTGGGGTCAACTTTATTCAGGAAACGGTTTAGGGCATCCGGTAAGTCGTACGGCAGATAAATATGCTGAACGTCAGGGCCAAAAGCGGATTGTACGCGCTCGGAACCGGTTGGCGTCATGGTGGTGACCGTGATCGGCAAGTCGGGGTAACGATGTCGCAGAGCGCGGACTAATGGGATAGCTGCCAGCGTTTCGCCCACGGAAACCGAATGAAGCATGATGCCGCCTGGTTTTAGCGGACGGCGGTAAAAGCCGTAGCGTTCACCCCAGCGTTTACGGTAGGCCGGAGCCTTACGTCCGCGCACCCAAAGCCGTACCCAGATCAAAGGCTGAATAAGGTAGAAAAGGGCGGTGTAAAGCAATTCGAGCATAATGGTAGCTGACTTATGAATGTGCTGGGGATTCTATGTATTTAGCTGTGGCTTTACCATCATTTTTATCCAGGTTGTCTCAAAACGATGGAATTCGTGAGGCATTGTTTTAACCGGTAGCTATTTCAAAAATGTCTATTGGTACATTTACATGACTTAACGTCTTGTGCGGCGTGAATTTTCTCGTGAATTGCTTCATTTTATATCTTAATGTTTTTAATAGGTTATTTTAAAGTTTGTTCAAAAAATATTCATTTCGGAATGCGTGATAATAAATGATATACTACTGCGCAATTTCAGGTAGCTAGCAGGCAGAAACCTTTCGAAAACATGGGAAGTAATCTTTGGTCGGTTCATGCAAGGATTACATGACTCTGATGTCGCGGATCGGGTATGTCTGGCGACGCGATGCGGATATTAATGCATGAATATTGCTTTTTGTTTGTACAAATATTTTCCCTATGGCGGGTTACAGCGTGATTTCTTGCGGGTAGCGCTTACGGTTGCTGCTCGTGGTCATCATGTCCAGGTGTTTACCCAGTCATGGCAGGGCGAGCGTCCGGAAGGACTGGAAATTATACTCGTCCCCGTCACATCCAGAACGAATCATGGGAAAAACGAGCAATATTATCAGTGGGTTCAGGCTTATTTAAGTCAGCATCCCGTCGATCGTGTCGTCGGGTTTAACAAAATGCCTGGGTTGGATGTGTATTACGCAGCCGACGTTTGCTACGCGGAGAAAGTTGCCCGTGAGAAAGGCTTTTTCTACAAGTTGACGCGTCGGTACCGGCATTACGCTGCATTTGAAAAAGCCGCATTTCAGCAAGGTGCTGGCACCATGCTGTTGATGTTAACCGATAAACAAATTGGTGACTTCAAACATCATTACCAAACTGAGAGCCAGCGTTTTCGTATTCTGCCACCAGGCATCTACCCTGACAGAAAGTATAGTCAGCAACCTGAAAACAGCAGGCAGATTGTCAGAGAAAAAAACGGTATTGGTTTCGATCAGTTCCTGCTCCTGCAGGTGGGTTCTGATTTCAAACGTAAAGGCGTGCCAAGAACATTACAGGCATTGGCTTCGCTACCTGAGGTTATACGTCACCGTACGCGATTGATGGTTGTTGGTCAGGATAAGGCCGATCGTTACCGTTCTCTGGCTTGTCAATTGGGTATCGAAGAACAAGTACAGTTCTTCTCGGGGCGAGATGATGTCGCTGAATTGATGTCTGCTGCTGATTTATTGCTTCATCCTGCTGTTCAGGAAGCTGCTGGTATTGTCTTGTTGGAGGCAGTAGTCGCCGGGCTGCCAGTATTAACTACAGAAGTATGCGGCTATGCGGGTTATATTAATGCCGCCCGATGCGGAGTCGTGATTCCTGAACCTTTTGAGCAGGTAAATCTGAATACAGCACTTTTCGATGCGCTGCAAAATAATGAGCAGAGAAGTCGTTGGGCCGAGAATGCTCGGCATTTTGCTGATACAGAAGATCTCTACAGCCTGGCGGATAAGGCTGCTGATATCATTTTAGGCCTTGATAATGATTGAGTTAAAAGAACCATTTGCCACGCAATGGCAAGGAAAAGACCCGTTTACGGAAGTTACAAAGCTGGATGGGGAAGTTTTTCGCGCGCTGGAAACACGGCGTACCCTGCGTTTTGAGATGATGGGTAAGGGTTATTTTCTTAAATATCATCATGGAACCACACTTAAAGAAGTGGTGAAAAACCTTATTTCTTTACGTATGCCAGTACTGGGTGCAGATCGGGAGTGGCTGGCAATTCATCGCTTACAAGAACTCAATGTTGACACAATGACTGGTGTTGCATTTGGGCAGAAAGGACTGAATCCGTTAGCGCGAACCTCATTTATCATCACTGAAGATCTCTCTCCTGCCATCAGTCTTGAAGATTTTTGTGCAAGGTGGGGAGTTGAGCGTCCTGATTTTGTATTAAAACGGACCATTATTACCCGCGTGGCTGAAATGGTGGGTAAAATGCATCGGGGCGGAGTAAATCATCGGGATTGCTATATTTGCCATTTCCTACTCCAACAGCCAATGCCGGCAGATGTTGCGGATATCAAACTCTCTGTGATTGATTTGCATCGTGCACAAATACGTCAGCATGTACCGCGACGCTGGCGGGATAAGGATTTGATCGGACTCTATTTCTCTTCACTGGAGATCGGTTTGACGTCCAGAGATATCTACCGTTTTTTACGTGTCTATTTTTCGATGCCACTGCGCGAAATCTTTCGTCAGGAAGTCCGGTTGTTTGAACAGGCTGTCACAAAAGCGCAAAAAATAAGACAAAGAACAATAAGAAAAGCGCTATAAATACCATATGAAGTTTGAGGCTATTTTATTATGAACATTGATTTCCAGAAGCTAATCATTCAAAAACACGTTATCGACAGCTCTGCGCATGAGAAGACTAAAAAACTAAGTGTTGCGTATGGTGTCGATCGTAATTTTTTATTTGGATCCGGCATTTCTATGACCTCAGTATTAGTGAATAATCCTGATATTGATATTCACTTTTATATAGCAACAGACTATATAGATGATGATTATCTGGAGAGCGTAAAACGCCTGACACAAATGTACAGTACGACGGTGACTGTTCTTGTGTTCGATAATGCGGCATTTCGTGAGTTGCCGAGTACGAAAGCATGGACTTATGCAATGTATTATCGTTATTTCGCATTTGAATATTTAAGTACCGAGTTAAATTCTGTACTGTATCTTGATGCTGATGTCATTTGCAAAGGTTCTCTACGCGAACTTACCGAGGTTAATTTCTGTGGGGAATATGCTGCTGTTATCAATGATATTGATGAAGTGCGTATTAAGTCCGGTAACAGGCTTGGTATTCCTGAACTGAGTAACGGTTATTTTAATTCTGGTGTGGTATTTGCGAATCTTGGAGTTTGGCGTGAACAGCAGTTGTTGACGAAGGCATTTTCTATCTTAGATAAACGCCAAAAGGAACTTCTGTATTTTGATCAGGATGTTCTAAATATATTATTTGTCGGTAATGTGATTTTCCTGAGACGGGATTTTAACTGCATTTATGGTGTGGATCAGGAACTAAAAAATAAAAACGATAAAATTTACCAGGATTATATTACAGATGATACTGTTTTAATACATTATGTCGGTGTCACTAAGCCATGGCATACTTGGGCAAAATATCCGGTGGCTAAATTCTTCATCGACGCATATAAAAAATCTGCATGGGCGGGAAAGTCTTTATTAAATGCAAACACTGCAAAATTGTATAAGCGCAAATCCCGGCATGAAAGAGTGCAGCGTAAATATATCCGCTCGGTACTTAGTCATGTTATGTATATAAAGAACAAACTACATAATGCACGGTCTCATTAGTTAATAGAAGTGCAAATAATTTCCAGATAGCATATTAAAAAGGTGTAGTACATGAATTTTGATTGTAATCAGTCTATTAAAGACCTCATTGAGGTTTTTGGGGCTCCAGAGACTCAAACCCCACAACTCAATATTGCATGGGGGGTTGATCAAAACTTTATGTTTGGAGCGGCAGTTTCGATGTCGTCCGTTTTACTACATAACAAAGATATCAGCATACATTTTCATCTTTTTACTGATTATCTTGATTCAGATTACCGCAAAAGATTAGAAAAACTAGCAAAGCAGTTTTCGACCAATATAACTGTATATGTGATGGATGCAGAAGGATTAAAGATCCTTCCGTGTGGGAATGCATGGTCACATGCGACTTACTTTAGATTTATCGCGTTTGAGTATCTTAGCGAAAATATTGATAATCTTCTCTATATTGACGCTGATGTTGTATGTAAAGGGTCACTTGTTGAGTTAACACAAATTACCCTGGAAAATCATGTTGCAGCGGTTATTCAGGATGTTGAATATAGTCGGGTGTATGCCGCGCAGAGGCTTAATACTCCGGAATTTAACGAACAATACTTCAATGCTGGTGTTATATATGCAAATTTAAAGGAATGGAAAAAACAAAAGTTCTTTGCTAAAGCATTTTCGATCCTCCTGGATAAGACCAGGAAATTCGCTTTTCTGGATCAGGATGTCTTAAATATAATGTTTTTTGGGAAGACGATTTTTTTACCAAGAATTTATGATGCAATTTACGGAATTAAACAAGAACTTAAAAGTAAGGACACATCAAGTTATAAAGAATATATAACTGATGATACGATCCTTATCCATTATGTTGGCGTAACTAAACCCTGGAATTCATGGGCAAATTACCCTTCAGCACAGTTTTTTGTTGATGCCTGGAAAGCTTCACCTTGGACGGATGTTCCATTGCTGCCAGCTAGAACGCCAAAACAGTATAAAAAGAAATCACGTCATGAAAGATTACAAGGGAAGTATTTCAACTCGATAATTAGCTATATTGGTTATTTGCGGGAAAAGTTAAAGAGTAAGTAAAAAAAACTCCCGTAAGGGAGTTTTTTATTAACGTAATTTAGTCTTAAGGTATTTCATATACCATTTGAGTGAAGCGTAGTAATTTCCCTTTTTGGCTTCCTGGCGCGAGTAAACCCGGTAATCAGTAGGCCTCATACGCGGAGCGTAAGAGCGCATTTCAGCGTCTCGCCATGGTGTGAAGTGATGGTAGAAAAGAAAAAGTTGCTGTGAAAGCCCAGTATGTTCTTTATACCAAGGTTTTCTTCCACCAGTGAAATGAATGATGCGAGGCAAGATATCTTTTTGATAAAAAAAGGTGTCTTTTTGCTGATCTGTGAACCAGTTAAATAAGAAATTCCATCGTTTATCAATAAACTTAACGTTGCCGTCAATTGCGATATTCAGAGCATCTTGGTCAAAATAAGGCAAGGATTTACCTTGTTCAAATAACACTGTATTTGCTTTATTTTCAATATCAAACTTGATCCAATTTTCAATGTTAATATATAAAAAGCCAGCATTAAAATAATGATCAGTACTAAGGCCCAAGCGTTTAGCATTTTTTGTATCATGAATATCGAGGGAGTCGTGGCTGACTGCGCAAATGACGTTGCTGATATCAATGCTGTTAATATCATTGAGCTTATCAAAACATAGTGTATCAGCATCTAAATAGATAAAATGCTCTATTTTATCTTTTAGTAAGCGCGGTACGGCCAGACGCATATAGGTAGAGCGGTTTAGGTGTTTGATTGCAAAGTCATTATTATACTTTTCAATCTCTTCTTTATCGATATTGATAACCTGAATTTTATCACTGGTTGAACGTAGTTTATTGATTTCTTCGTCAGTAACATCATAGACAAAGACGAAAAATGACAGGTCTTGCTCTGGGTTGTTCATTATGACCGACATAATGGACACTGCTACATATTCCAGATAATTGGCATCTGTACAGTAAGCAATATTAATAACGTTATTTTTGCTGTCCATTTATGCTTTCTCATTACCTTTAACATTGTCACTATCATGAAGTACCGTATCGATAGCGTCAATCACGACCTGTTCCGGAATCCAAGTTAGATATTTTTTTGACCGATCGAGTTCATCTCGCGAAGGCATCGGATGGTACTCGCCAGCCCAAATCAATACGGCTTTATCAGACCACGGCTTCCATTGTCGGTAATTGGTGGCGCCAAACAGGCATACCTGCGGTGTCCTTAGCGCTGCGGCCATATGCATAGGTGCAGAATCGACACCAATGTACAAAACAGCATGGTCAATCAACGCGGCCAGTTGCAGAAAGGTCGTTTTACCTGCCAGCGTCAGGTCAGGAGACGATTGACACAGTGCAGCAATACGCTGGACCTGTTGCTGCTCACTCAATGCAGGCCCACAGGTAAGGTAAACATGTAAACCACGCTGATGCAGATGGTCTATAACATGAGCGAATTTCTCATCATCCCACCATTTAAACTCTTGTCTGGCAGTGGGTTGAATAACGACATATTTTTGCGCAGGCAGTGTAGGCAACAGAGATACCAGATGTTGATAATCCTCCTGAAGATAACTCAGTGACATCTCTTTCTTGAGTTCTGCTTCGCTAAACCCAATGCCTTTTAGAATAGATAGGTTTTGTTCAACAATATGCGTCCCAACGGATGGCGTTACTCGCGTAAAAAGTCGGTTCCACTGCTCTTTATCGCGCTTAAAGGCAATTGAAGGAAGGCGTAAAGAGGCGATAAGTGCTCCAATTGGCCATTGTTCTGTGAGGTTAATAATCAAGTCATAGTGATTTTTCTTCAGTTGTTGACGCACTGAAAGATAATTTTTTACTGTTGCCAACAGGCCTTGTTTTTTCTCAATGAGATAAAAATTATTGATATCTTTATGGGCGGCCAGAATTGCTTTGGTATCTTTATAGAGGAGCAGATCGATCTTAGCCTGTGGATAACGAGCCCGAATGCTGGCAATGACGGGCGTGATTAACAGAACATCCCCATAAAACTTGAGCTTGCAAATAAGCACATGGTCAATTTTTTCAAACATGTTAAATTCCTTTTCGAAAAAATAAGCTCTTGCAAGCAGATAATACCTTATATCTCATTTCTGAAATGGAGCGGTCAATATGGGGATATTTCATCTTAAGAAGTATTTTTTTATTAACAATTTTTGTGTCACAGGATGCAAGCGCATTATGAATATCATTCAGCATACTTTCACTATAACGATAATAACCTTTTTTCTTGCGTAATAGTTTGCGTCCTTCCAGAAAACAGTTGATGATCATTAGTGTGGCAACAGTACGTTTTGCGTTATTTTTATTTATATAATTATACATTTTCCGCATAGCAAAAAAGATACTGTCCGCATCGCTATCAATAATATTCTCGGTAATGCTCTTATCATTTAACCGGTAAAAATATAGTTTATTCTCAATCTTTAATATTTTATGGCATTTAAAGTATTGGAAAGGGCAGAAAATCATGTCTTCATACCGACGATGTTCTTCGAATCGATCGTTACCAATAACGTTACGATGGAAGATTTTTGTCATGAGATGCCATTGTCCTGCCCGGAATATTGGAAGTAGAGGGGTAAAATCATCATCCGATAATATAATTTCATGCTGATTAATATCATTTTTTATACCAGATGAATTCTGATACAGATTGTTCATATCTCTGGTCAGATTAAATTCGAGAATATCATATTTTTCGTCTCTCAATTTAGGGAGAAGGATAGTGAAATAATCTATGCAGACAATATCGTCACTGTCAATAAACCCAATATATTTCCCTGTCGCATGGGTAAGGCCAACGTTACGAGTGATTGCAACGCCTTGATTTTTTTGGCTGATATACTTAACGTTGTGGCATTTCTGCTCACGATAAAATGCCTTGATACGTTCTTCAGTTAAATCTGTTGAGCCATCATTAACAATTATTATCTCCACATCATCAGTGATGCTCTGATGGATCGACGCCAACGTCGCCGTGATGAGTTCAGCATTATTGTATGTAGGTATAATAATGCTCAGTAAATAACCTGAAGCGCTATTCATAGCATGATTCTCTCGTTGGATTCGAGCTCAGCACTGCTGCAATACATAACGCCAGCATGCTGCTCAAGGCTTCACCTTTGGCATACAATAATAAATCACTCAAGCCATAGATAGCGATAGCGCCTGAGATGACGAACAATAGAGGACTACGTTGCCAGTAAGCTCTTAAAAACATAGCGGTATAGAGCAAGAGTAGCACAATAACCCCAGAGATGCCCTTTAGCGAAAAGGTATCAATAATTTCGTTATGCAAATGTACGTTAATGAACTCAAGCGCCCCTTGTAGGGAAGTATCCTGGACGGCAAGTCGCTGAATTTCCGCCCCACGTTGTTCAAGTGACTGCCCCCAGTGATGACCTTTCCCAGCTTCAATTCCTGCCCGTTGCATCGCAAGTCGCGCACCAATAGAGGTATTGCTGTTGTTTTGATTATAAGAGTGCAGATCGATCAGGAAGTTCTGGTAGCGGCTTTCAATGACTGGTTTTAAGGGGATCGCAGCAATCCCGACCAGTATTACAAAACCCAGTAGCGCCCTTAACAGTATGTTGTAGTTGTGGCGGTAGTGGATGAAAAATAGTCCGATACTCAGGAGCGGATATACCAAAATCGCAGCCCGAGTTTGTGTGGTGATGATGACCGCCAGTGAGATCAAAAAATGTAACAAGTACAGTGAAACCGTATGTCTCAGGCGCAGATTAATGATCGCTTGCGAGGCTAATAATGCAATTAGTGTCAGAGAGTAAGCCGTGCCGGTTTGATGTTCAAAACCAAGAGCAACGCGGTATCTTAAAGGGTTTTGTGCTCCACTAAGTTGATAACCCGCGAAAAGATACAAACCGATTGCCGTAAGAATCACCCAGATACTGGTCAAGCGGATTTTATTAGCACTTGGTGCTTGTGATGTTAGTATGGTCATCACCAGCGCGGCAAAAATCATCACTTTGCCACTGTTCTGGTATGAACGGTAGGCGCCGGTAAAAGCTGAACCCGGTTGTTTAAATATTTCTACCCATATAATCTGGAGTAACCCGAAGAGCAGCAACATAAAAGGCAAAACCAGGTTTTGTTTGTTACTGCACACATGCTTTATGTTTTTTCCTATAAGCGGCAGAGACAGAGCTGTGGAGAAAATAAATACCTTCAGCGCTTCATCTGGATTGACCAGCACCATCGCAAGGGTTGCCAGGATCCCGGCATAAAATAAGAAGTATATAAAATCGAATGGATTGTTTTTTATACTACAAATAAAGCGAGAAAACATGTGTTGGCGAAGCATGGTTCATCTCTTAAAGTTAAAGCAAATTATTATCAACCAGCGATACGTTGACTAAGCTAGCGTCCAGATCCTGCAATTTTCCGGAATGGCTCAGCTGTGTGTATTGATTCTTCCCATACCCACCAATCAATCCTGGGTCCGTTGGACCGTACAACGTAATATTAGGGCGATCCAGCGCAGCGGTTAAATGACTCAGGCCTGTATCAACCGACACCACAAATTTTGCCCCCGCCAGTACGCGAGCGACCTCTCCCAAAGTCATCCGTGGAAGAACATCAACATAAGAAAAACCATTTGCCAGCCTACGGGCTCGTGCTTCTTCATGAGGAGCACCCCATGGCAGTTTAATACGTATGCCAGCGTTATTTAACAGGCCAATTAGCTCCCGCCAGTTGGCTTCTGGCCAGTGCTTATCATCACGCGTTGTGGCATGCAGAAATACGGCATACTGGCCCGCATCAGCATTACGTTCTTTCAGAAAATGCTGAGCGATAGCGTAATCACCCTGCGACCGGGGCCTGGAATATCCCAGACTTCTGGCGAACAATTCACGCGTACGTTCTACCGCGTGCTGCTGTTTGGCAATGTGATGTTTGCGATTATAAAACAGGCTCGCCAATGGTTCGCGCGCCGTGCTCCAGTCCATACCATGCTTGATGCCACGTGCCAGACGCGTAACCAACGCCGCGCTTTTAACCAGACCCTGCGCATCAATTATCGCGTCATACTGATGTAAACGCACCGCATCACGAAAGGCTTTACGCTCGGCTTTAATCGGCGCTGAAAACCAGGCTTTACGCCAGCGGCGGATCGCCACTGGAATAACCCGGTCAACGGCTGCATGCCAGGATGGGATCTGCGCGAAGCCTTCTTCCACTACCCAATCAAATTGAATATCCGGCATGACCTGCTGCGCATCGGTTAATGCCGGTAACGTATGCAGTACATCGCCCATAGACGATGTTTTAACGATCAATACCCGCATCCGTCAGGCTTCCTCTTGTAACAACAGGTCGTTAAGTTCTTCCAGCACGCGCTGGGGTGTGATGTCAATCAGGCTCTGATGATAGCCTTCTGCTGCATCTCCCTTGCGTACTTTGTGATAGCCCGTAATCAAGCGAATTACGCGCGCCTTGTGTGAAAGCGGCGGAGTAAAATCCGGGCTGCTGGGGCCATACAACGCTACCAGAGGTCGATTCAACGCTGCGGCAACGTGCATTAATCCAGAGTCGTTGGTGACCACCGCTTTGCAGGCGGCGAGAAGAATGACGGCCTGCTCCAGCTGTGTTTCGCCCGCCAGATTACGGCACCAAGGCTGCTGATCAACGCTCAGAGTCGCCAGGATCTCATTTCCGGCTTCATGGTCTTTTGCAGAGCCAAAAAGCACAATCTGATGGCCTTCATCGATCAGCTGCTTCGCCAGATCTGCGTAGTGGTAATGTGGCCAGCGTTTCGCTGGACCAAATTCCGCTCCAGGGCAAAAGCCAATGATGGGGCGTTCGGCAGAAAGGGAAAACTGGCGACAGGTCAGGGACTTTTCACCTTCGCTTACCTGCAACTGCGGCCATAGCAGAGGCTGCGGCAAATCTTTAGCTGACAGCATTACGCCTTTATCATAGGCCAGGGCTACATAGCGTTCGACCATCAGCGGCCAGGCATCTTTATCCAGCACGCGCGCATCGTTTAGCAGGCCGTAGCGCATTTCACCACGCCAACCGGTACGATGGGGAATGCCAGCAAAGAACGGCACCAGAGCGGATTTAAACGAGTTAGGCAGCACATAGGCGCGGTCATAGCGTTTTTCACGCAGGCTATGGCCGAGTTTACGCCGCTCGCCGATCTCCAGCGCGCCGTGTCCCAGCGGCATGGCGATAGCTTCGTTAACTTCAGGCATGCGCGACAATAACGGACGGCACCATGCAGGTGCCATCACGTCGATTATCGCCTGGGGATAGCGCGCCTTAAGCGTGCGATAGAGACTTTGCGACATCATCATGTCGCCCACCCAGGACGGGCCTACCACCAAAATTTTCATACTTACGCGTCGCGGTTCAGCCAGGCCATATATTCCGTTACACCTTCAGCAACGGTTTTAAACGGCTTGTCATAGCCCGCAGCGCGCAGATTAGTTAGATCGGCCTGGGTAAACGCCTGATAGCGACCTTTCAGTTTTTCCGGGAATGGGATGTACTCAATGCTGCCTTTTTTGTGGTACGCAAGCGTTGCATCGGCAACAGCCTGGAAAGATTCCGCACGACCGGTACCAAGGTTAAAGATGCCGGAAATCCCGTTTTCCAGGAACCACAGGTTCACCGCAGCCACATCGCCTACGTAAACGAAATCACGCTTGAAGTTTTCACTACCTTCGAACAGTTTTGGTGTTTCGCCATTGTTGAGCTGGGTGTTGAGGTGGAAAGCGACGCTCGCCATGCTGCCTTTATGGCCTTCACGCGGTCCGTAGACGTTGAAATAGCGGAAGCCAACAATCTGAGAATTGGCTTCTGGCAGGATCTGACGAACGTACTCGTCGAACAGGAATTTTGAGTAGCCGTAAACGTTCAGCGGTTTCTCATATTCACGGGATTCGATGAAATCAGAAGTACGACCGCCGTAGGTGGCGGCAGAGGACGCATACAGGAACGGAATTTCACGCTCCAGGCAGTAGTGCAACAGCTCTTTGGAGTATTGATAGTTGTTATCCATCATATACTTGCCGTCCCACTCGGTAGTGGAGGAGCATGCGCCTTCGTGGAAAATCGCTTCGATATCGCCGAAATCTTCTCCGGCCATAATCTGGATCAGGAAGTCTTCCTTGTCCATGTAGTCAGCAATATTCAGATCCACCAGGTTAACAAACTTGGTGCCATCTTTAAGGTTGTCCACCACCAGGATGTCGGTGATGCCTTTATCATTCAATGACTTGACGATATTGCTGCCGATAAAGCCCGCGCCGCCGGTAACGATGATCATAAATGTAACCTTCGAATTTTGGAGTCAGAGACAATCTCAGACACGAATACTTTCTATCATATCACTACATGGCTCTGGCTTCAGCCATTCACCGATAAGCCGTACGGGTACACGTGATTTATGCTTCATTTTGAAGAAGTGATGATGCGTCATCTCGTATCAGCGTATAGCTTTGGGTAATATGTGCTGAAATTTGCCCAGTCTGGAGAATTGAAATGCGTGGGGATTTTTACAAACAGTTAACGAACGATCTCGAAACCGCACGTGCGGAAGGATTGTTTAAAGAAGAGCGCATTATTACGTCTGCCCAGCAGGCGGATATCACCGTGGCGGACGGAAGCCACGTTATTAACTTTTGTGCGAACAACTATCTGGGGCTGGCTAACCACCCGGAACTGATTGCAGCTGCAAAAGCAGGTATGGATTCTCACGGATTTGGTATGGCTTCGGTCCGCTTTATTTGCGGTACCCAGGACAGCCATAAGCAACTTGAGCAAAAACTGGCGGCATTCCTCGGTATGGAAGATGCCATCCTTTACTCTTCCTGCTTTGACGCCAACGGCGGCCTGTTTGAAACGCTGCTGGGCGCAGAAGATGCGATTATTTCAGATGCGCTCAACCACGCTTCTATCATTGACGGTGTTCGCTTGTGTAAAGCAAAGCGTTTCCGTTACGCCAACAACGACATGGTCGAGCTGGAAGCGCGCCTGAAAGAAGCGCGTGAAGCGGGAGCCCGTCATATCCTGATCGCCACCGATGGCGTGTTCTCTATGGATGGTGTGATCGCTAACCTGAAAGGCGTTTGTGACCTGGCGGATAAATACGACGCGCTGGTCATGGTTGATGATTCCCATGCTGTCGGCTTTGTCGGCGAAAATGGTCGTGGCTCACATGAATACTGTGACGTGATGGGGCGTGTGGACATCATCACTGGTACGCTGGGTAAAGCGCTCGGCGGCGCATCTGGCGGTTATACCGCAGCGCGCAAAGAGGTTGTTGAGTGGCTGCGTCAGCGTTCCCGTCCGTATCTGTTCTCCAACTCATTGGCTCCTGCAATTGTTTCTGCCTCCATTAAAGTGCTGGAGATGGTCGAAGCAGGCAGCGAGCTGCGCGATCGCCTGTGGGCGAACGCACGTCAGTTCCGCGAGCAAATGTCTGCCGCAGGCTTTACGTTAGCGGGAGCGGATCACGCAATTATCCCGGTCATGTTGGGGGATGCGGTAGTGGCGCAAGAGTTCGCCCGCGAGCTGCAAAAAGAGGGGATTTACGTTACTGGATTCTTCTATCCAGTGGTTCCAAAAGGTCAGGCGCGTATTCGTACCCAGATGTCTGCGGCGCATACCCCTGAGCAGATTACGCGTGCTGTTGAGGCGTTCACACGCATTGGTAAACAACTGGGCGTTATTGCCTGAGGATGTGAAATGAAAGCGTTATCCAAACTGAAAGCGGAAGAGGGCATTTGGATGACCGACGTTCCTGAACCGGAAGTCGGCCATAACGATTTGCTGATTAAAATCCGTAAAACAGCCATCTGCGGGACTGACGTTCACATTTATAACTGGGATGAATGGTCGCAAAAAACCATCCCGGTACCGATGGTCGTTGGACATGAATATGTCGGCGAAGTTGTTGGCATCGGCCAGGAAGTTAAAGGCTTTAAAATCGGCGATCGCGTTTCAGGCGAAGGTCATATCACCTGCGGGCATTGCCGTAACTGCCGCGGTGGACGTACTCACCTGTGCCGCAATACGACCGGTGTTGGCGTAAACCGTCCTGGCTGCTTTGCAGAGTACCTGGTGATCCCGGCATTTAACGCGTTTAAAATTCCGGACAACATCTCTGACGACCTGGCGTCTATCTTCGATCCGTTCGGTAATGCGGTGCATACGGCGCTGTCGTTCGATCTGGTTGGGGAAGATGTGCTGGTTTCCGGCGCGGGTCCAATCGGTATTATGGCGGCAGCGGTTGCCAGGCACGTTGGCGCACGCCACGTGGTGATTACCGATGTTAATGAGTATCGCCTTGAACTGGCGCGTAAAATGGGCATCACTCGCGCGGTCAACGTGTCGAAAGAGAGTCTGACCGACGTGATGGCTGAACTGGGCATGACCGAAGGGTTTGATGTCGGTCTGGAGATGTCCGGCGCGCCGCCAGCGTTTCGCGCCATGCTGGACACCATGAACCACGGTGGCCGTATTGCTATGCTGGGTATTCCACCATCAGACATGTCCATCGACTGGACTAAAGTTATCTTTAAAGGATTGTTTATTAAAGGTATCTACGGTCGTGAGATGTTTGAGACTTGGTACAAGATGGCCGCATTGATTCAGTCTGGTCTGGATTTGTCGCCGATCATCACCCATCGATTCTCCATAGATGAATTCCAGCAGGGCTTTGACGCGATGCGCTCGGGCCAGTCAGGGAAAGTGATCCTGAGCTGGGATTAACCCTATCCAATCAGTAGATTCTGCGTATGTCCCTGGGTGTTGATTATCATTACCATCCGGGGCTTTTTTATGCTTGCACGCTCGCTCCTGCCTGGCGCATTTTCTGCTAAAGAATTAATAATTTTTTCTGAAAATCTACCGCTTAATATGCTAAAAAGTGCCGATAACTCTATTGTTTGGCTGGATTTGATATGACCTATATCCCTGGTCTCCTGAGCGTCATTATGCCACTTTACAACACGGGTGAACCGTTCATTGCGTGTATGGATTCGCTGATTGCGCAAACCTGGAAGAACCTGGAGATCATCATTGTTAATGATGGTTCTACGGATAACTCAGCGGACCTTGCTCAGTCTTATGCGGATCGTTACCCGCACGTTCACCTGTTGCACCAGCCCAATGGAGGGGTATCCGCGGCGCGCAATACCGGTATGGAAGTTGCCAGGGGGGAGTACATCGCGTACGTAGACGGCGATGATATTGCCTATCCGGAAATGTATGAGACGCTGATGACTATGGCGCTGAAGGATAATCTGGATGTTGCGCAGTGCAACGCTGATTGGTGTATTGCGGAGACAGGCCACACCTGGGCATCCATTCCTACCAATCGAATTCGTTCTACCGGCGTGATGACCGGGCCAGACTGGTTACGCAAAGCGTTAGCCAGTCGCCGTTGGCGGCACGTTGTCTGGATGGGCGTTTACCGCCATCAGACCATCCGCGACGCAGGACTGACCTTCCTGTCCGGTCTGCACCACCAGGATATTATCTGGACGACAGAGTTTATGTTTAATGCGAAACGCGCGCGTTACACGGAAGTGCCGTTGTATAAATACTTCCTGCACGGCGCGTCCGTCAGCCGCCTGCCACGCACCGGGCTGAAAAATCTCGCCTATCAACGCCACTATATCAAAATTACCCGTCTGCTGGATAAGATGAATCACGACTATGCTGGACGCATTCCAATTTATCCGGAGTTCAAACAGCAGGTGATTTACGAAGCGCTACGCGTTTGTCATTGCATACGTAAAGAGCCGGACGAGAAAATCCGCCAACGGATGATTGCTGAAGTATTCGTATCGGGTATGTTTAAGCGCATGGTGAGCAATATCTGCAGCGTTAAGCTGGGATATCAGGTGCTATTGTGGGCCATACGCTTTAGTCAGTGGCGCGATAAATCACTGACGCCGCGCCGCCTGGCCCATTTAACGCTGGATATTAAAGAGTAATTATTGCCAGCCCTGCCATTGCAGGCGCATGTACTGCACCAGCGTGCTTTGGGTGATGCTTTCACTGAGCACGCTGAAGAAGCGGCTGGCGTAAACCGGCTCTAACGGCTGCTTCGGTTTGCATAATCTCACCCCGCGGAAAGGATTACGTGGCGCATCAGGTTTACCATTCTTCGGCGGTGTAAGGTTTGGTCTGGAGGTGTCTACCTGTGGTTCATTGAGCAGGCTGCTTGGGCGAACCAGCGTAATGTCCGCAGGCAGGTTATAAAGCATCTGCTGCAGGACGCGAACCGTCGAAGGGTGAGGATGCCCAATGGCAATTGCTGAACCGTTGCGGCGCGCAAGCTCAACGGCACGATTAAACTGACGGCGAATATCGGCTTCGTTTTGCGTGTCATCCAGGAAGACTTTGCGTTTGATAACCTTCACGCCGGTTCCTGATGCTGCGCGCATTGCCTGACTGTTGCCGATGGTCATACTGTCCAGGAAGTAGAGATCGTAGCGTTCCAGCGCCTGCATCACCTTCTGCATGCCGAACAGGCTGGAGGTCATCGCGCTGCCCATATGGTTGTTCAGCCCGACCGCATTCGGTACTTTGCTTACCGCGTCGCGAATAATCCGCTCAATCTCTTCGCTGCTCATTTCCGGGCGCAAAGTATCTTTCTCTAACGGCTGTTTGCTCAGCGGCGCCATCGGCAGATGGATTAAAACTTCATGCCCGCTGTTATGCGCTTTAATCGCCATTTCACGCGCGTGTGGGGCATTAGGCAGAACGGCAACGGAGAGGGTGGAAGGCATCGCCAGAACCTGATTTTCGGTGTGTGGACGATAGCCGAAATCATCAATAACGATGGCGAGTTTGCCAGCAAAAACAGGTGTTGCGAAGGCCAGCACGCTGGCGAGAGAGAATAATAGACGACGAAATTGAGGCAAAACTTATCTTCCCAACCACGGCTGTGGATTGACCGCCTGACCCTGGCGACGAATTTCGAAATAGAGTGCCGGCCTGCCCTGTCCGCCGCTGCTACCCACAAGTGCAATAGGCTGCCCGGCGCGAACCTGCGTACCGACGCTGACCAGCGCGCTCTGGTTATAACCGTAAAGGCTCATATCGCCTTTACCGTGCTCAACGACGACCACCAGACCGTAGCCCTGCAACCAGTCCGCCAGAATGACGCGACCATCGGCAATGGCTTTAACTTCGGTGCCTTCGGATGCGCCAATAACCATCCCCTTCCAACGTAGCTCACCTTGCAACTGTTCGCCATAACGATGTAGCGTTGGGCCACGAACGGGCCAGAATGCCTGGCCGCGTGGGGAACCTAAACCGCCGGTACGGGACATCAGTGATTTTTCGCTTTCGGTTGGCTTGTAGGTTGAGCCTTTCCGTGACGCATCCTTCTGTTTGTCACGTACGGCCTGCGCCTCGCGAGCTTCACGTTCCGCGCGTGCTTTGGCTGCGGCTTCGGCACGAGCAATGCTGTTGCGCAGGCGTGATTCGTTGGCGCGCATTTCGCCCAGTTGCTGCTGACCCTGCTGAATCGATGACTCCAGACCCGAGAGCGTCTTCTTGCGTTCATTACGCGCCTGCTCCAGCTTAGCCTGCTGAGCGCGCTGTTCGTACAGCAACGTCTGCTGTTCGCTCTGCTTATCTTCCAGCTCGGCTTTTTGCGAGTCGACTTCTTCGCGGGTTTGTTTCAACTGCGCGATGGTTTCCTGCCGCGCCTGGTTCAGATAGCCGAAATAGGCCTGCAAGCGTTGCCCGCGCTGGCTCTCTTCCCCGCTCAGAATGAGCTGAATACCGGTGTGTTCGCCCTGGCGAAACGCTGCGTCAAGTTGGGCTGCCAGGCTACGCTCTTGCGCAGCCCGCTGTTTTTCCAGCTTCGCGAGGGCGGCATTCATTTCAGTGATTTGCGCATTCAGCTGCGCCAGCGAGTTTTGCGTTTCGCGTAGTTGCCTGGCGGCAACGGCGATGGCCTGTTCCTGAGCTTTAAGTTGAGCGAGGAGAGTGGAGCGTTGTTGTTGTTGTTGGCGTACCGCGCGTTCTTTTGCCGCGATATCAGCCTGAATAGATTTGAGCTGATCGCGCTCGTCCGCGTGGGCGGAAAAGGCGCACAGCAATACGCCAGCGCTAAGCGCGCTGGCGTAGAACAAGGGCCTGACTGAAAGCTTTCGCAGTTTCACGGCCCAAGTGATGGTATTAATCGCCTTTCCCCTCATGGGGAGGGATTATTCCACGATGAACAGCGGCTTACCAGTCATCTCTTGCGGGATTTCCATACCCATCAGCGTCAGCATCGTCGGGGCGATATCAGAAAGTTTGCCGCCTTCAACTGCTTTGACGTTTTTACCACCGACATAAATCAGCGGAACGGGCAGGTTGGTGTGTGCTGTATGCGCCTGACCGGTGGACGGATCGCGCATTTGCTCTGCGTTACCGTGGTCCGCGGTGATCAGCAGTTGGCCGCCAACGGATTCAACCGCTTTAGTCACCTGCTCAACGCAGTGATCCAGCGCTTCAACCGCTTTAACCGCAGCTTCCATCACCCCGGTGTGACCAACCATGTCGCCGTTCGGGTAGTTACAAATGATGGTGTCGTATTTTCCGCTCTGAATCGCAGCAACCAGCTTCTCGGTCAGCTCAGCAGAGCTCATTTCCGGCTGCAGATCGTAGGTCGCGACTTTCGGCGAGTTGATCAGGATGCGATCTTCGCCTTTGAACGGTTCTTCTACGCCGCCGTTAAAGAAGAAGGTCACGTGGGCATATTTTTCAGTTTCGGAAATACGCAGCTGCGTTTTGTCATTCTTCGCCATCCACTCGCCAAGGGTGTTGGCCAGAGACGCTGGTGGGTAAGCAACAGCAGTTTTGATGTCGGCTGCGTATTCGGTCAGCATCACAAAGTTGAGGTTAACGACTTTCTTACGGGCGAAGCCGTCGAAGTCAGCGTTAACAAACGCACGGGTGATTTCACGCGCACGGTCAGCACGGAAGTTCATGAAAATCAGCGTATCGCCGTC
Source organism: Citrobacter sp. RHBSTW-00887 (assembly GCF_013728095.1). Classification (NCBI taxonomy): domain Bacteria; kingdom Pseudomonadati; phylum Pseudomonadota; class Gammaproteobacteria; order Enterobacterales; family Enterobacteriaceae; genus Citrobacter; species Citrobacter sp. RHBSTW-00887. The sequence goes on from NZ_CP056267.1 coordinate 161,407, forward strand.
TTCCATGGCGGCTTCAGCCTGGCCTTCAGCACGGATCACGGTCGCTTTCACGAATTCGTCGTTTTCGTCGCGGGCATAAGCAGCCTGCAGGCCTTCAACAGCCGTAGAGAACTGGAACTCGCCTTTTGCCAGCGTCATCAGGTCATAAGCCTGTTCAACGCGATCCCAACGGTTGTCGCGGTCCATGGCGTAGTAACGACCGATGATGGACGCTACGCGGCCTTTGCCCAGCGCGGCAAATTTCTCTTCGAATTTCTGCAGCGAATGTTCAGCGCTGCGCGGCGGGGTATCACGGCCATCAAGGAAAGCGTGCAGATAGATTTTCTCAGCACCGCGTTCAGCTGCCATTTCGACCATCGCCATGATGTGATCTTCGTGGCTGTGAACGCCGCCAGCAGAGAGCAGGCCCATGATGTGAACCGCTTTGCCGCTATTTTTTGCCTGGTCGACCGCATCGGTCAGCACTGGGTTAGCGAAGAAAGTCCGTTCTTTAATTTCAACATCCAGACGGGTCAGGTCCTGATACACGATGCGGCCCGCGCCCAGGTTGACATGACCCACTTCGGAGTTGCCCATCTGGCGATCGGGCAGGCCGACTTCCAGGCCAGAGGCATCAATCAGGGTATGCGGACGTTTTGCCCACAGAGCATCCATTACCGGGGTTTTGGCATTAAAGATGGCGTTATCCTGGCTGTCTTCACGATAGCCATAGCCATCCAGAATCACCAGTACCATAGGTTTTTTAGAAACCGACATTGCGACAACCTCACACTCAATAGACAAAAATAATTGCGTAATTTTACTACAGCTGAATCGATAAAATAGCCCCAGAAGATCAAATAATCGACCAGAGCGTGTCGCAGAGGGCGCGGATTTACGTTTTTTTTTCCGTAGCGCCCCGCAAAAATGCAATCCAATGCACGCTCTGGCTGTATTTGCGCCAACGCGCAGGTATACTCCTTTCCTGGTTTTTTAATCACTAAGTCGGGAGTTGTTACCCCCCATGCAAGAAATTATGCAATTTGTTAGTCGCCACCCTGTATTGAGTATCGCCTGGATTGCGTTACTGGCGGCTGTATTATTTACCACGTTTAAGAGCCTGACTTCGAAAGTGAAGGTAATTACGCGCGGAGAAGCCACTCGTCTTATCAACAAAGAAGATGCGGTGATTGTGGATTTACGTCAGCGCGACGACTTCCGCAAAGGCCATATCGCGGGCTCCACGAACCTGCTGCCGAGCGAAATCAAAGCCAACAATTTTGGCGAGCTGGAAAAACACAAAAACAAACCTGTTATTGTGGTTGATGGCTCTGGTATGCAGTGCCAGGATTCAGCAACTGCGCTGATTAAAGCCGGTTTTGAGCAGGTATCTGTACTGAAAGACGGCGTAGCGGGCTGGAGTGGCGAGAATCTGCCACTGGTTCGCGGCAAGTAATTTACCCGTCTTCTATCATGCCTCAGGGTAAAAGAACACTGGAGATAAGTCATGGCCAATATTGAGATCTATACCAAAGCGACCTGCCCGTTTTGCCATCGCGCAAAGGCGCTGTTGAACAGCAAGGGTGTGAGTTTCCAGGAACTTCCGATTGACGGCGATGCCGTGAAGCGTGAAGAGATGATCAAGCGCAGTGGCCGTACAACGGTTCCGCAGATTTTTATTGATGCACAGCACATTGGTGGTTGTGACGACTTGTATGCGTTGGATGCACGTGGTGGACTGGATCCACTGCTGCGTTAAGGCGTACCGAAGTATTTAAAGGACAACACTAAAGGGTTTTCTCAACATGTCAGAACAAAATAACACTGAAATGGCTTTCCAGATCCAACGTATTTATACCAAGGATGTGTCTTTCGAAGCGCCAAATGCACCACATGTTTTCCAGAAAGATTGGCAGCCAGAGGTTAAACTGGATCTTGATACCGCATCTACCCAACTGGCAGATGATGTGTATGAAGTAGTGCTGCGTGTCACCGTAACGGCTTCTCTGGGTGAAGAAACTGCGTTCCTGTGTGAAGTTCAGCAGGGCGGTATTTTCTCCATCAGTGGTATTGAAGGGACTCAGATGGCGCATTGCCTTGGTGCATACTGCCCGAACATTCTGTTCCCGTATGCCCGCGAATGCATCACCAGCCTGGTTTCCCGCGGTACATTCCCGCAACTGAACCTTGCGCCGGTCAACTTTGATGCGCTGTTCATGAACTATTTACAGCAGCAGGCTGGCGAAGGTACTGAAGAACATCAGGATGCCTGATGAACCAAAGTAATGCTTCAATGACTGTGATTGGTGCCGGCTCGTACGGCACCGCTCTTGCCATCACCCTGGCAAGAAATGGCCATCAGGTTGTCCTGTGGGGCCATGATCCGAAACATATCGCGACCCTCGAGCACGATCGCTGCAACGTCGCGTTCCTCCCTGATGTGCCTTTTCCCGAAACGCTGCGCCTGGAAAGTGATTTAGCCACTGCGCTGGCCGCCAGTCGTAATATTCTGGTGGTGGTGCCTAGCCACGTCTTTGGCGAAGTGCTGCGCAACATCAAACCGCTGATGCGTCCTGACGCGCGTCTGGTCTGGGCGACAAAGGGTCTGGAAGCGGAAACGGGACGCCTGCTGCAGGACGTCGCGCGTGAAGCGCTGGGGAATTCTATTCCACTGGCGGTTATCTCCGGTCCGACGTTCGCCAAAGAGCTGGCGGCGGGCATGCCGACGGCGATTTCTCTGGCCTCGACGGACGACACCTTTGCTGACGATCTCCAGCAGTTGCTGCACTGCGGCAAGAGCTTCCGCGTTTACAGCAATCCGGATTTCATTGGCGTGCAGCTTGGCGGCGCGGTGAAAAACGTCATTGCGATTGGCGCGGGGATGTCTGACGGCATCGGTTTCGGCGCGAATGCGCGAACCGCATTGATCACCCGTGGACTGACCGAAATGTCTCGTCTTGGCGCGGCGCTGGGTGCCGATCCTGCCACCTTTATGGGGATGGCGGGTTTAGGCGATCTGGTGCTGACCTGTACCGACAACCAGTCGCGAAACCGTCGTTTTGGCATGATGCTCGGCCAGGGGATGGACGTGCAGGGGGCGCAGGATAAGATTGGTCAGGTGGTTGAAGGCTACCGCAATACGAAAGAAGTTCGTGAATTGGCGCACCGTTTTGGTGTTGAGATGCCAATAACCGAGGAAATTTATCAAGTATTGTATTGCGGAAAAAACGCGCGCGAGGCAGCATTGACGTTATTAGGCCGTGCACGCAGGGACGAGCTGAGTCGCCACTAGCTGTAAGGAACTGTTGAATATAACGACCCGACCCGCGAAGAACGGGTCGGTCGTTTTGCTACCTTCTGGAGTACGCAATGCCGTGTGAAGAACTGGATATCGTCTGGAAAAACATTAAAGCGGAAGCCCGGGCACTGGCGGAATGTGAACCAATGCTGGCCAGTTTTTACCACGCAACGCTGCTCAAGCATGAAAACCTCGGCAGTGCGCTGAGCTATATGCTGGCGAATAAACTCGCTTCTCCGATCATGCCCGCCATTGCCATTCGCGAAGTCGTGGAAGAGGCCTACGCGGCCGATCCTGAAATGATTGCCTCAGCGGCCTGTGATATTCAGGCGGTACGCACGCGTGATCCAGCTGTCGATAAATATTCCACCCCACTTCTGTATCTGAAGGGCTTTCATGCGCTTCAGGCCTACCGTATCGGTCACTGGCTGTGGCATCAGGGGCGTCAGGCGCTGGCGATCTTCCTGCAAAATCAGGTGTCAGTTAGCTTCCAGGTAGACATTCACCCGGCGGCAAAAATTGGCCGTGGGATTATGCTCGATCACGCCACCGGTATTGTGGTCGGTGAAACTGCCGTGATTGAAAACGACGTCTCTATTTTGCAATCCGTCACGCTGGGCGGGACCGGTAAAGCCGGCGGTGACCGCCATCCGAAAATTCGTGAAGGCGTGATGATTGGCGCGGGAGCAAAAATTCTCGGCAACATTGAAGTCGGGCGCGGCGCGAAGATTGGCGCAGGTTCCGTCGTTTTACAGCCGGTACCCCCGCATACCACTGCAGCAGGCGTTCCGGCACGCATCGTCGGTAAGCCTGACAGCGATAAGCCGTCCATGGATATGGATCAGCATTTCAACGGGATACATCATACTTTTGAGTATGGAGATGGTATCTGATTTCGAGCTATCTTACCTGGCAGATTGAACCTGAGCTGTGCTCGTCATCCTCACGTATTGCGTGTACGCTCCGGTGACTGTGCGCAGTCCGTGTTCAATCTGTCTGCGCCGATAACGCTCGAAATGAATTTCATCAAATTAATGTAGGTCGGATCAGGCGCTAGCCGCCATCCAACAATCATCAGCTACGCAGTACCGCGCCCGGATACCCTAGCTGGCGCCAGGCCTCATACACCACCACCGACACCGCATTTGACAGGTTCATGCTGCGACTGTCTGGCATCATTGGAATACGAATTTTTTGTTCGGCCGGCAGCGCGTCAAGGATGCTGGCTGGCAGACCGCGTGTTTCCGGACCAAACATCAGATAATCCCCGTCCTGATAGCATACCGCGCTATGCGCTGGCGTACCTTTGGTGGTCAGAGCAAACAGGCGCTGCGGATGTTCTGCGGCGACGAAGGCGGCGTAATCAGAGTGGCGCAGCACGGCGGTAAATTCATGGTAATCCAGCCCCGCGCGACGCAGGCGCTTGTCGTCCCAGGTAAAGCCCATTGGCTCTATAATATGCAGACGAAAGCCGGTGTTGGCGCAAAGACGGATAATATTGCCGGTATTTGGCGGGATTTCTGGTTCGAATAAAACGATGTTAAGCATACTGCCCCCTTGATAACGGGGGGCAGAATAGCAGAAAGAGCGGGTACTATGCGACGGTCAGCGCGTGCGGTTTATAGCGCTGCAGCTTGTAAATTGTCGCGGCAGCAGCGACCAGGGCCGGAAGGCTGAGGAACATTAAGATACTATCTGCCTGCCATTGCAGGGAAAGCAATTGGGCGCTCATCATCGTTCCGGCTACGCCGCCGAAGCGGCCCACGCCCTGCATCCAGGCAATGCCCGTCGCACGGCAGTGGGTTGGATAAAACGTGGCGGCCAGCGTCTGCAGCCCGGACTGCGCGCCGTTCATGGTAATCCCCATCAGGAAGATCAGTGCGCCGAACAAGATGATGTGGTTATGTTCAAACCCGAGAGCGAGGGCAAACAGCATCGTCAGAATGAAGCCGAGTGAGACCACTTTATGGGCTTCCCTGCGGTCCATTAACCAACCGGCCAGCAGGATCCCCGCCGTACCGCCAAAGGTAAACAGCGATGTCAGCCAGGCAGATTCGGCCAGCGGATAGCCCATTCCCAGCATCAGCGTTGGCATCCAGCTCAGCAGCACGTAATAGATAACCAGCCCCATAAAGTAGGTCATCCAGAGCATCAGCGTACCCGGCAGCCAGGGCATACTAAATAACTGTGCCACGCTGCTTTTTTTGACCGTGATACGGTCTTCATCCAGATAAAACTGGGTAACCTGTTCCAGACTTCCCGACATAAAACGTTGAGCAATGCGTTTAATCTGTGCAACCCCTTTACCGCGGTGAACCAGATACTTAACCGACTCCGGCAGGAACAGCACCAACAGTACGGTGAGGACCAGTGGGGCGATCGCACCAGCAAGCAGAACACTGTGCCAGCCGTAGTTGGGGATCAGCCAGGAGGAGATCACGCCGCCGCCCGCAGCCCCTAACGGAAAGCCACAGTACATGGTGTTAATCGCCATTGAACGACAGCGTTTCGGGGCGAATTCTGACACCAGGGTGATGGCATTGGGCATTGCCGCGCCAAGCCCAAGCCCGGTGAGAAAGCGCCAAAACGTGAGCATATTCAGCGTCTGGGCATAGGCGGTTCCCAGACTGGCGAGGCCAAAGAACAGACAGGAAAAGACCAGGACGCGCTTACGACCCATACGATCGGAAATCGGTCCGGCCAGCAGGGCACCAAATGAGAGGCCCAATAGCGCGGCGCTTAACACCGGTCCGAGATCTTGTTTCTTGATACCCCAGTCGGCTGAGAGCGTGGGGGCAATATAGCCCATCGCCGCTGTATCGAAGCCGTCAATGGCTAAAACCAGAAAACCCAGGACAATAATGACCCAGTGGAAGCGCGAAAAAGCACTGTCATCTATCGCCTGCTGGATATTCACTTTTCCGGAATAAGCCATGTCACCCTCGCCCGTTATGATGGTTGTTATATGTATAAAATGCTGTTGTATTAGCTTGTCTATACATTTGGCAGGTGGATAAAAAGTTGTCAAATATATTGGTTGTAAATGTTAACTAGTCGTTATTTTTGGATAAAAAATGGTCGGGCTGAAAACAGACCGACCATTCAGAAAATGGGGTTTACGGGGATGTTGTTAGGCTGCGCTACCCTGGACCAGAGGTGCCAGCGCGGCAGGCAGGCTCTTACCCAGTTCCTGTACCAGCGAATCACGGCTGATTTCGCTAATCGACTTCGCACCGGTCAGGGTCATCGCCACCTTCATCTCTTTCTCGATCAGGTTCAGCAGATTCGCCACACCGGCCTGGCCGTGGGTCGCCAGCGCGTACAGATAAGCACGCCCCAGCAGCACGCTATCCGCGCCCAGCGCTATCATGCGTACAACGTCCAGACCATTGCGGATCCCGCTATCAGCCAGAATGGTAATATCGCCTTTCACCGCATCGGCAATGGCGGGCAGCGCACGAGCTGAAGACAGCACGCCATCTAACTGACGGCCACCGTGGTTAGAGACAACGATACCATCCGCGCCAAAGCGTACGGCGTCGCGGGCATCTTCAGGATCGAGGATCCCTTTGATCACCATCGGACCATCCCAGAATTCGCGGATCCACTCGAGGTCTTTCCAGGAAATCGACGGATCGAAGTTATTCGCCAGCCAGCCGATGTAATCTTCAAGGCCGGTGGGTTTGCCCAGATAAGTCGAAATATTGCCTAAATCATGCGGGCGACCGTTCAGACCAACGTCCCATGCCCACTGTGGATGAGTGACTGCTTGCCAGTAGCGGCGCAGTGCCGCATTTGGGCCGCTCATACCGGAATGGGCATCACGGTAGCGTGCGCCAGGCGTTGGCATATCGACGGTAAAGACCAGCGTGGAGCAACCCGCCGCTTTGGCGCGCTCCAGTGCGTTACGCATAAAACCGCGATCGCGCAGCACATACAGCTGGAACCACATCGGACGCTTGATGGTCGGGGCGACTTCTTCAATCGGACATACGGACACTGTGGAAAGCGTAAATGGAATGCCTTTGGCATCAGCGGCGGCGGCGGCCTGAACCTCGCCCCGGCGTGCGTACATGCCGCACAAACCGACAGGCGCGAGGGCTACCGGCATGGAGAGTGTTTCGTTGAACAGCTTGGTTTCCAGGCTCAGGTCAGACATATTCTTCAGTACGCGCTGGCGCAGCGCCACCTCTGACAGGTCTGCCACGTTACGGCGCAAGGTGTGCTCGGCATACGCCCCGCCGTCAATATAGTGAAACAAGAAGGGGGGCAGGATGCGCTGGGCTGCGGCGCGATAGTCGCTGGCTGCTGAAATAATCATGTGTTGTTCTCCCTGCTATTCTCACCAGGATCACCGGGCAGGCGAGTAATACGCGCCTGCCGGGCCTGATCTTCATCAAATCGTTTAATTGTGGTGTGGACAAAACTGAGGTGCGCCATCATGGCCTTACGCGCCCCGTCGGCATCCCCGGCAACAATGGCGTCCAGCACGGTCTGATGCTGCGCCGTCAGTTGAGAAAATACCGGCGGTACCAGGTACATACGTTGGCGGCTCTGTTTTACCGAAGACTGCAGGACGTCGAAGAAACCGCGCATGGTCTGCAACAGCACCACGTTGTGTGAGGCTTCCGCAATGGCGAGATGAAAGCGAACGTCAGCCTGCGAGGCGAGATCCGGATCTTCGCTTTGCGTGGCCTCGAAACAGAGCCTGATTTTCTCTTTATCCGCGGCGGTGGCCCGCATGGCAGCGTGCCAGGCGGTACTGGCTTCGATGGCGTGGCGGGCCTCCAGAATATCGAAACTGTAATCAGGATCGTCCGCCAGCAGTGTTTTCAGCGGCTGAACGATGTTTTGTTCAGACCAGGCCTCATGCTGCCAGCGGATAAACGTCCCGCCACCACGACGGCTAATCAGTACGCCTTCACTGACCAGCTTTGCTAACGCCTCGCGCAGCGAGTTACGCGATACGCCGAGCTGTACGGCCAGTTGGCGCTCAGCGGGCAACTTCATGCCCGCCTCCAGCTGTTGTTCTTCAATCAGCGCCCGCACACGAGATGCGACTTCGTCTGACAGGCGTCTGGGCATCACTATCATGGAATCATCCAGGTTAAGACATAGGCCTGCAGCGTGGTAATCACACCCACCATGCAGGTGAAAATCAGGCTGTGTTTCACGGTAAAGCGGAACAGGTCAGACTCTTTCCCCACTAATCCCACTGCCGCACAGGCGATAGCGATAGATTGCGGCGAGATCATCTTGCCGGTCACGCCGCCGGTGGTATTTGCCGCAACCATCAGCACATCCGAAACGCCGATTTGCTGAGCAGCCGTAGCCTGCAGGGCGGCAAACAGTGCGTTTGATGAGGTGTCGGACCCGGTCAGAAATACCCCCAGCCAGCCGAGGAACGGTGAGAAGAAGGTAAACGCGCTGCCGGTGTGTGCCAGGGCCAACGCCAGGGTTGATGAAAGCCCGGAGTAGTTTGAGATAAACGCGAATGCCAGCACCATTCCGATGGAGTAAATAGGTAATGCCAGATCTTTCAGCGTGCTGCCAAAAGTCTGCAGCGCTGCGGACGGCTTCATCTTCAACCAGACGATAGACAGCAGGGCGGCAAACAAAATCGCGGTACCGGTTGCGGAGAACCAGTCAAATTTATACACCGCCGCGTAGGCTGTGGCTTCATGTACGACCGGCGGCATACGGGCAACCAGCTTATCGAGGTACGGAACCGGAATATTGACCACCCAGTGGTACATTGCGCCGCCTGGCGCAAACAGCGCTTTAAACGGCGGTACGCTCCACAGCGTGACGGTGGCGGTCAGGAACAGGAACGGAGACCAGGCGCGGACCACCTGTCCAGCGGTATAGTGGGTGCGAGCCAGCGTCTGATCGACCTGTGAAGCGCCCATATCGCCAAAGCGGAAGATGCGTACCGGCTGCCAGCGTTTCAGGAACAGCGTCAGGCAGACCAGCGAAACCAGAGACGAGATAATGTCTGGCAGTTCCGGCCCGATAAAGTTAGAGCTGAGGTACTGCGCGATAGCAAACGAGCCGCCAGCGACCATCACCGCAGGCCAGGTCTCTTTTACGCCGCGCCAGCCATCCATAATCGCCATAATCCAGAACAACACGATAATGGTCAGGAACGGTAACTGACGGCCCACCATCTGACCAATCTCGAAGCTATCCAGCCCGGTAACCTGACCGGCAACCAGAATCGGAATGCCCATTGCGCCAAAAGCGACCGGAGCGGTGTTTACGATCAGGCACAAACCTGCCGCGTACAGAGGATTAAAGCCCAGACCAACCAGCAGTGCGGCGGTAATCGCTACCGGAGCGCCAAATCCTGCCGCCCCTTCGAGGAATGCGCCAAAGGAGAAACCGACAATCAGCATTTGCAGACGTTGGTCCGGGGTAATCGAGAGTATTGAGGAGCGGATGATGTCGAACTGCCCGGTTTTCACCGAGATTTTATAGACGAATACCGCGGCGATAATGATCCAGGCAATTGGCCACAAACCATAGAAGAAGCCGTACACCACGGAAGCCAGAGCGTGATCGACCGGCATTTTGTAAAACAGCAGGGCGACCGTCAGAGCGATCACCACCGTCCATGACGCCGCAACATAGCCTTTCAGCTTGAGCTTAATCAGGGCGAAGAAAAAGAACAGGATAGGGAGCGATGCGATCAGACTGGAAAGCCAGATGTTACCGGCCGGGTCGTAGTTCTGTTGCCAGAGATTCATTGCAGGTCTCCTGGGGGCCGCCGACATAATGGAATGAGTCTGTGCTCATCTCCTGGTCACATTATGTGTAAAAGTGGCCCTGCCAATATTGTTGTGTAGGGGTAATGACAATGAATGGTTAATTAAATGTTATTTATTGGCAACGGTATTGTATGCACATTTTAATGAAATGTGAGGTGCTGGTAGGATCTGGCTAAAATTGGTAGGGCCAATTGCAGGTGAGGACAACAAAGAGAAGTGAAAAGGCAATGGCATGATGCCATTGCCTTTGATGTCGGGAGTATTGTTACTTCATTACCACTGGAAGCCAGCACCAATGGCTGCAGAGTAATCGCCCTGGCTGTTACTGGTTCCTTGCAATTTATAAACCCAGCCCCCGCTTTCACTCACCATAGACACGCCGAGTGCGACGGCACTTTCACCATTAAACGTACCCCCAGCAATCGAGGTCATGTTGGCTCCCGGTGCGTAAGCTTGTGGAAGACCGGCCATGGCCATTGCTGAGGCAATACCGCCGCTCATCTTGTTTTCTACTCCTTTGATTTTACTGTTCATTTCACCCATTTTTTGATCGGTATAGGTGTTTGCTTCTTCTACGCTGCGTTTCAATTGCGCATAGTTCACCGCATCTGTATCGTTCACCGCCGCTGAAACATTGCCGATCCGAGTGGTACCGCCACTCCCGTCTCCCAGGTTGAGTACACTGTAGTTAACGGAGCCATCGGTATTGGTTTCATAACGAACGGAACCTGCTTCTGAGGCTTTCAGTTGCGCCACATTAACCGCGTCAGTGTTGTTCACCCCTGCGGCAACATTGGTAATACGACGTTGTTGAGTAGAAGAGCCGACAGACACCGTATTAGCTTCATCTGCGACGGAATTTGTGCCTAGCGCCACGCTGTTTTCAGCAGCCGCAATAGATCCGGAACCCATCGCGACGCTGTCTGCACCCTGGGCATTTGCATCGGCACCTGTTGAACTGGTCTTGAAGTATTTGGTGCTCCCCGTAGTGACAATATCGCCGACAGAGTTTTCGATATTGGTGACGCGAGTATCAAGGTTGCTAACCTGGGTATTCAGGTTATTGATGCTTTCGGTATTTGCGGCAACACGGCTGTCAGTGACTTTCAATTGACCAACGTTTACGGCATCGGTGTCTGCGCTTCCTGCTGCAACATTGGTGATCTGCCGCTGGCCATCGCCACTGCCTACAGAAACTTCGCCCACTGACGTTTGTGGCGTATCCATGTTGTAAGCGGTATAGCTGCTTTGTGCGCCGACGGTGGTTTGTGAATTGCTGCCGAGCGCGATGCTGTTGGCGTGATTTACCTGTGCGTTTGAACCAATGGCTATGCCGTTGAAGGCTGATTGACCCACGACTGCGCCATAGCCAATACCGACTCCCGAATCGCCATTGACGATGGTTTTCGCGCCGACGGCAATCGCGTTTTCACCCACCGCCAGGGAATCTTCCTCATCCGAGTTGGAGTGGAAATATTGTGCCGACGTCGTGGAAACGGCGGCGATAGCATTTTGTAACTGACGAACTGTTACCGCATCTTGCGCTTCAGAGCCGTCCGCAACGTTGGTAATTTGACGATAGCTTTCTCCATCCGTCCCCAATGACAACGCGCCCAGCAACTCTCTGTCTGTTGTATCGTAACCAATGACGACGCCATCGCTTGTTACGCTCGTTGCTTGTATGCCGGTTGTAATAGCGCGGTTAGAGCTGGAGCCACTGCCCAAGGCGATGCTGCCCTCAATGCTGCTGCTGCTGTTTTCTCCAAGCGCCAGACTCGAAGCACCGGATGCGACGGCGTTGTAACCCACTGCTGTTGCGCCGTCACCCGTTGCGTATGCATCCTGGCCTTCAAGCCCGTTATCGTTCGTGCGGATGTATTTCACGCCGGTACCATTTTCCGTGATATAGGTTTCGCTGGTATCACCGGTTATTTGGTTAATAGATTCATTATACTGAGAAATCAGCATGTTAGTTTCATGGAGCTGAGAGCCATTAACGGCGTCAGTACTGTCACTGGCGATTTCACCTGCTGCTACATTGGTTATCTTATTGGTACCGCTGGTACCGTGGCTGGCGCTGAACGCACCCTCTTCGTCATCCCAGCTCAGTGCATCGGTACCAAGGTTGGTGATGGACGTATTGATATCCGCAATAGCAGAGGTGTTTTGATCTACTTTCTGGTTGGTTTCATACAACTGTGAGCCGTTTACCGCGTCTGTACTGTCCTCAGAAAGCTCCCCGGTGGCGACATTGGTTATTTTACTGGTACTTCCACCGTGGTTTGCGCTAAAAGCCCCGATGTCTTCGTCCCATAACAGAACATTATCAGTGAGGCCGGTAATGGACGTATTAATGTCGGTGACAGAAGTATTCAGGTTCTCAATTGCGGTGCTGTTCTGAGATATGTTGGTGGTATTGGCGGCGATATCGGTCGTGTTCTGATCCACTTTTTCATTGGTTTCGAACAGCTGCGAACCGTTAACCGCGTCGGTGCTGCTCTCAGAAAGCTCCCCGGCGGCGACATTGGTGATTTTGTTTGGCGTACTACTTCCGTGGCTGGCGGAGAACGAATTGGTTGCCTCATCCCAGCTCAGTGCATCGGTACCAAGATTGGTGATCGTCGTATTAATATCTGCAATATCTGATGTGTTTTGATCTACCTTCTGGTTGGTTTCATACAACTGTGAGCCGTTCACCGCGTCTGTACTGTCCTCAGAAAGTTCCCCGGCGGCGACATTAATGATTTTGCTGGCGCTTCCCGCGTGGTTAGCGCTGAATGCTCCAGAGTCAGCATCCCACAGCAGGGCATCATCGGTTAGCGTGGTAACTGAGTTGCTCAGGTTATTGATATTGGTGGTGTTGGTGGCGATATCAGTGGTGTTCTGAGACACATTTTCGTTGGTGGCAAACAACTGGGAGCCGTTAACGGCATCGGTGCTGTCTGCGGCCAGAGTGCCTGCCGCCAGATTGGTGATCTTGCTGGCGCTTCCCGCGTGGTTAGCGCTGAATGCACCAGAGTTAGCATCCCACAGCAAGGCATCATTGGTGAGCGTGGTAACAGAGTCGCTCAGGTTATTGATATTGGTGGTGTTGGTGGCGATATCAGTGGTGTTCTGATTGATGCTGGTCGTATTAGCGGCGATATCAGTGGTGTTCTGATTGATGATGGTCGTATTAGCGGCGATATCGGTTGTGTTCTGGTTAATGCTGTCGGTATTGGTGGCGATATCAGTAGTGTTCTGATCCACTTTCTCATTTGTATCAAACAACTGGGAGCCGTTAACGGCATCGGTGCTGTCTGCGGCCAGGGTGCCTGCCGCCAGATTGGTGATCTTGCTGGCGCTTCCCGCGTGGTTAGCGCTGAATGCGCCAGAGTTAGCATCCCACAGCAAGGCATCATTGGTGAGCGTGGTAACAGAGTCGCTCAGGTTATTGATATTGGTGGTGTTGGTGGCGATATCAGTGGTGTTCTGATTGATGCTGGTCGTATTAGCGGCGATATCAGTAGTGTTCTGATCCACTTTCTCATTTGTATCAAACAACTGGGAGCCGTTAACGGCATCGGTGCTGTCTGCGGCCAGGGTGCCTGCCGCCAGATTGGTGATCTTGCTGGTGCTTCCCGCGTGGTTAGCGCTAAAGGCACTGGTGCTGTCATTCCACAACAGCGCGTCTTCGGTTAATCCTGCGACAGAGGCACCTGTGTTAATGATAGAAGTGTTAAGTGCACTTAATGCACTGCCTACGTTATTGTAGGTGCCTGTGCCTACCTCGTAGAGGGGAGCATTCACTGTACCATCAGAATTAACGGAAGCCCCTCCGCCGAGTCGGTTGGCGACGGATTGACTTAAAGAATGAATTTGCGCACCTGTGACGGCATCAGTACTGCTGGAATTGATGTCGCCTTTAGCAACATAGGTGATCTGCCGTTGAGTGGTGCTGTTACCCACGGCGACGGAATTGTCTTCCAGGGCGGTAGAGCCTGTGCCAAGGGCAACTGAGCTGGTGCCTATCGCTTTTGCGCCATTACCAAATGCAGTGCTGTCGTCACCGCTCGCAGTGGATTGATTACCTAATGCAACGGATGTTGCTCCGCTCGCAGTGGATTGATTACCTAATGCAACCGATTTTGCACCGCTCGAATTGGCATAAACACCCATTGCCATCGAATAACTTCCACCGGCTGAGGAAGAGGCTCCCATTGCAATGGCCCGGTCACCGGCAGAAACCGATTTTACGCCAAGCGCTAGCGAAGAGTCGCCGGAGGATTGGCTGTATGAACCAATGGCGGTACTCCATTTCCCCATCGCATCGGCCTTATAACCCATCGCGGCGCTTGCGCCATCTTCGCTGGTGTAAGTATTGGCTGTGGCATTGGTACCAATTGCAACCCACCCTGTTCCCGTTGTACCTGATACGGTAACACCGCTTCCGGTATCGTTCCCCGCGTTGGCCAGCGCATCCGCTGAGACCATAATACTGCCAAGACCGATGAGTGCGGAAACAGCCAGCTTTCTGCGACCGCTTTTTTTGCCGTGGCTTTTTGCGGTTTCGCTGGTGACAATAAATGTTCCCGTAGCGGCATTCCAGATGACTTTAAATATTTTGTTCATGGATAAGTGCTTTCCTTTTATAAAATAGTTGTATCAATGGCTATTATTTTTTTGATTTCTTTTTTGTATCTTTAATAGGTTGTATGCTGTCAAAAATAACATTTTTCATGTTAATGCCTATTTTTAGATACTTAAGATTATTGGGCGATACGCCTTTTAATGTCAGCGTGACGTTTGTCCATGCTCCCGGTAAGAGTTCTATTGTCGAATCCATTTGCGTGTTGAGCAGGAGTTGTTTCCAGCGAGGCAGATCTTTTGCCTCGGAAGGTTTTTTCGTACCCCATGTCATATTAAACGCCAGGTTTGATACGGGAATGCTGAGTAAGTTAACCAAATCAAGATGAATAACACTTCCATCATCTATTGGCTCAATAGATAGAATACGCCCGGCTAAGCCGATATTGCCGTTGTTAATAATAAAATAGTGTGTTTGTGATGGGTCCAGTTCTGTGTAGTCGAATAGCCGTTGTTTGCGTTCAATGCGTCCAACGACTTCGGCGACCTTCTGTGTCGCGTTAATAATCGTAGTTTGTTGTTTTTCTAATAAATTTATCTTTTCTTCTTGTTCTTTTTGTTGTTTTTTTAGTTCTTCGACAAGGTGTTTATCTGCAAAGTAATCACAACCCGATAACAAGAATGTGAATCCCAAAACAAGCAGCGGAACAAATTTTCCATTATTGTTCATATAAAATATCCTTATTTATAATTTATATGGTGTAAATAGTTGTCTGTTATTTATACAGCTAACTCACCATTCTGCGGGCATTGCCAATAACCCATTAACGTATGGTTATAATGAAAATATTCATTGCTTATATGAAATTTTGAAAATACCCAATATTATTTATTAATTACCCATAGCAATGCCTTATAAAAATATAATCATAATATTTATATATAGGGGCATTGTTTTATAGATGATAATGTTATTTAATTTTGTGGGTCAATTATATTCTGTGGGTCATGAAAAAAGAGGATGAAAAAATTCATTGTATAAATACAAACAGACATGATGGTGGGATTTTTTTTCTGAAAAGCAGAGATTGCCGTTAAAAATGAACTTGTATATAAGCGGTGTAAATATTTACAAGAAAAAATTCGGAATATAGCCCGATGCTCTCAAGCCACCCGCCGTTCGACGGGTGTCTTGAGAGCCTGTGATGCGGGAGTGCTTAGAACTCGCTCTTCGCGAAGCCCGTCATCTCTTTCAGGCCCATTTCACGGCCAAGCTCGGTCATCGGGTGAACGACGATCAGGCCGCGCACGCTCTTCTTCAGCTTGCCCATATCGGCCTGTTCTTTTTTGGTGATAGCACGACGGAAAGGAAGTTTCGCCAGCTTTTGCGCTTCTTTGCTCAGCTTCTGACCGTGGACGTCACGCAGACGCGCGATCTCGGTTTCCAGCGTTTCTTTCTCTTGCTCCAGCTCGGCATATTTGTCGGCGGCTTCCACCAGGGACAGGTCTGCCTGCTGGTGGCGGATAGCGTCCAGACGATCGCTCAGGCGTTTAATTTCGTTTTTTTCGACTTCTTTCATAGGATAGCTTCTGATAAAAATAGGATGAATATCCTATAGTATGCGCGCAGAGCGGGATTATTCACAACTAATCGAAGATAAATAATCAAATGTTGCAAGTATTATTCAGCTAATGAAAATACTAATATTTTGATTAATAAGGAATTTTAAGTGATAAGGTCGGCCGTGGTGCTTTTTATTGACGGGTTTATAGTGAAGCACGTTTTCCTCAATATAATCGCCCAACCGATCCTAAACTTAAATGAGCAACCACGCAGGCTGAGCGCGGTTAATACATGGAGGAGGGAAGATTATGGCGAAAATAGGTGAGAACGTTTCGGCCCTTATTGATAAGACGGTCGATTTTATGGCTTCAAGCCAGGCTTTTCGCGAATATCTGAATAAAACACCACCGCGCAACGTTGTCCCTACTGAAATACCGCAGGAGAATGCGCAGCTGTATCTGCAACGTCTGGCGTATTATCGGCAGCTGTATCGACCGCAGCAGGAAGAGAAGTAAGCCTGCAGGGTCTTATTTTTGAAAGGCTTTTTTTAAGCTGATTTTAGAAATCAGCTCTGTCAGGGAAAGTACCATCGTGGAGCGTACCATCTGCTGGTAGCGCTGAATCTGCATTGCGTGCAAACCTGAGTCTGAGGTATCAAACTGCGGTGGCGGCGGGAGTGCCGTCACGCAGTGGAGTTCGCCAAACGGGCCAAGAATTTCGTCGTCGGTGAACGCGTATTCATTACCGTCATGGTTTAACTCTTCCCGCAGCGCCATCAGAAGCTCCGCATCTTCATACTCCGGCCGGCTGAGTACGCCCAGACCGTAAATTAGCTTCAGACGAACGGAAAGATCGCCCAGCGGACCGTCGCCGTCGAGCAGGGGTTCTACGGCATATTTTACCGCATAGTCGTCTTTGCGAAATACCTGAAGCACAAGGATATTCACCGCTTCGGTGAGCAGTTCTACGGCGGTGATGAGGAAGCTGCGTACGGTTTTGCCAGCATTCAGACGCTCAAGCACACGATTTTCAAAGGCCTGCGTTTGTTCCATTATTGCCTGCATATCTGACAATCTGTCATTTGGGCGCAGGCTGACCTGCGCCACATTCTCTATCATTTGGTTGCGTTATATGCGTTAACCGCCTCCGCCACCACATCACTGTTGGCATCCAGACCGGAAACCTGCGCCAGCGCGGCCTGTGGACCTTTTTCGTCAATCAGCGCGGCCAGTTCCTGGGCCTGCGGATCTTCTTCACTGCGATAGTGCATCGCTGCAGCAATACCGGTGACCAGATTCGCGTGCGGCAGGCCATACTCCAGCGTGCCCAGCAGCGGTTTAATCAGACGATCGCCCGCGCTCAGTTTACGCAGCGGCTGACGACCCACGCGCTCAACGTCATCTTTCAGATACGGGTTTTCAAAGCGACCGAGGATTTTCTGAATGTATGCCGCATGTTTTGCTGCATCAAAGCCATAGCGTTTGATCAGTACCGCGCCGCTCTCTTCCATCGCACCTTTTACCACTGCACGGATTTTCTCGTCGAGAATCGCGTCACGGATGGTCTGATGACCGGTCAATTTTCCGAGGTACGCGGTTATAGCATGCCCGGTGTTCAGCGTGAAGAGTTTACGTTCGACAAATGCCATCAGGTTATCAGTTAATTCCATTCCCGGGATGTCAGGCAGTTCGCCTTTGAACTGTGTTTTGTCGACAATCCACTCACTGAAGGTTTCGACGGTGACTTCCAGCGGATCGTTGGTCGCAGAAGCCGAAGGGGGAACAATGCGGTCCACGGCGGAATCGACGAAGCCAACATGTTCTTCAACCCAGGATTTGTCTTCATCTGTCAGCGCGTTCATAACGTGGCCTTTCAACTGGGTGGTTCCGCGCACCATGTTTTCACAGGCGATAATATTCAGTGGAGTGGCGATACCCTGCGCCTTGCGTTTAACCAGCCCTTTGGCGATGGCCGGAGCGATACGCTCAAGCACGACCGGACCGACGGCGGTAGTGACTAAATCTACCTGGGCAATCAGGTCGACAACATCATCGCCGATGCTGCTCACGGCGTTGACGCCGGAAACGGTATCAACCTGCTCGTTTTCACCCACCACATGAACCTGATAGCTATGACGGGCATTCAGGGCATCGAGCACGACCTGGTTTACATCCGCGAACGTCAGTTGTATCCCCGCGTCCGCCAGCAGTTTGCCGATAAAGCCACGACCGATATTACCTGCGCCAAAATGTAATGCTTTCATAGTATTAACCTTCATTAATGTTTTTACCCAAGAGGGCTGGGGTGAGGCGTTTCCCTCAACCTAGCCCTCTCCACAAGGGAGAGGATATCGCCTTCATATTTCGAACTGCAGATGCGTTGGCTCTCCTCGCTCACCCCAGTCACGTACTTATGTACGCTCCTGGGGATTCGCTGCGTTGCCGCCTTTCTGCAGCTCGAACTATTTTGGAGATACTTAATGGTTAAGCTTTTTTACCTGCCAGCAGTTCCAGAACTTCATCCACGCTGGTGGTATGGGCCAGACGTTCGATCACGGATTCGTCATCCAGAGCGTTGGTCAGGCTGGTGATCACCTGGATATGTTCATTGTTACGTGCGGCGATACCAATGACCAGGCGGGCAATGTCGTCTTCTTCTTTACCGAAGCGCACGCCTTCCGGGTACTGGCAGAACACCACGCCGGTTTTCAGTACGCGGTCTTTGGCTTCAACCGTACCGTGCGGCACTGCGATGGACTCACCGAGGTAAGTCGGGGTTAGTTTTTCGCGGTCCAGCATCGCCTCGACGTATTCTGGCTCAACGTAGCCGCCTTTCACCAGTTGCTCACCGGCAAAGCGAATCGCTTCTTCTTTGTTAGTGGCTTTACGGCCGAGGAAGATATTCTCCGCACCCAGTTTGAACAGGTGGGTATCACCCTCTTCGAAGCTGTCTTTCAGGTGATCGCGGACTTTCTCTTCGTTCACGTTGTGGCGCTGTGCAGCAACCAGACGTTCGGTCAGGCTGGCGTACAGGCCGCTGTCGAGGAAGTTGGTCAGCGAAATGTGTTGTGCCTGAGGCACCTGGCGCATCGCACGTTCGGTCAGGTCACGGTGAGTAATGACCAGATCGACATCCGGCGGCAGATTGTTAATCGCGCTGTTGGTGACGGAAATCTGAGACAGACCGGCATCCTGCACTTTCTTGCGCAGTACGCCCGCCCCCATGGCGCTGGAGCCCATACCCGCATCGCAGGCAACGATGATTTTACGCACATGGCTCAGGTCGTTAGTCACGTCGCCAGCCGCCAGCGGAGATGCACCTTTGGATTCCGCTTTCATGTCGTGCATACGACGAGTAGCGGCATCAATGTCATCATCTTCTTTCACTTTGCTGGTTTTCAGCAGAATGGCTGAGACGACAAAGGAGACAGCCATTGCGGCACAGATAGCAGCGATGTTCGCGAAGTAAGCACCCTTCGGCGTCATTGCCAGTACGGCCAGGATAGAACCCGGAGAAGCCGGAGAAACCAGGCCGCCGTTCAGGATAGTCAGGGTAAATACGCCAGTCATACCGCCGAGGATAACGGCCAGGATCAGACGCGGGTTCATCAGCACGTACGGGAAGTAAATTTCGTGGATACCACCCAGGAAGTGGATGATAGCCGCGCCGCCTGCAGACTGCTTAGCGCTGCCGCGACCGAAGAACATGTATGCCAGCAGAACGCCCATACCCGGACCCGGGTTAGCTTCAATCAGGAAGAAGATGGATTTGCCCATCTCGTGGGACTGCTGAATACCCAGCGGTGAGAAAATACCGTGGTTGATGGCGTTGTTGAGGAACAGGATTTTCGCCGGTTCAACGAAGATAGACGCCAGCGGCAGCATGTCATGGACAACCATGAAGTTAACGCCTGCCGCCAGGATTTTGGACAGTGCTTCAACCAATGGGCCAATGCCAAGGAATGCCAGAATGGCGAGGATCATCCCGATGATGCCTGCGGAGAAGTTATTCACCAGCATCTCAAAACCGGACTTGATCTTACCGTCTACCCAGTTGTCGAAATGTTTGATAGCCCAGCCGCCCAGCGGACCTGCGATCATCGCGCCGAGGAACATTGGCATATCGGCACCGACGATAACGCCCATGGTGGTGATAGCACCCACCACGCCGCCACGCTCGCCGCCAACCAGCTTACCACCGGTATAACCGATCAGCAGCGGCAGCAGATAGGTGATCATTGGGCCGACAAGCTTCGCCAGCGTTTCGTTCGGCAACCACCCTGTCGGAATGAATAATGCGGTGATAATACCCCACGCGATAAACGCGCCGATATTTGGCATCACCATGTTACTGAGGAATCGACCAAAGCTTTGCACTTTGATCTTAATATCGGATGACATAAAAACACCCCTTCTTATGTTTGCTGTCGCGCAGGCTAAAAGCCCGAGGTTTGTTAATGTAGCGGCAGGAGGTAGCCGGACCCTGTAGATACTGCGAAATCTGGCACTGAATCGTTCAACTGTCCAGTCGATGACTTTTTATGTGACGTTTGTCACGTAAATATAGGGTGTATGGCGTTAGTTAATGTGATTTTCATCACAAAATATCGGTACAAAAAAACATCACAGGTCAAGAATTGGCTAAAAATGGGCGTTAAGTGTGAAGTTATTCACGTTTTTGCTTTGGCTGTTTGTTGGGTATTTGTGATCTACTTCTCAATAAATATTTGTCTGGATTTCTCCTGGTGTGATCTGGAGCGGATTCTGTTTCATCACCTATTTCTTGCAACTACCCCGCAAGCCATCAACCTGAAAATTTATACCCTGGTGGTATGGCGGAAATGGCTAACTGCAATTATGTTCAAATTACCAGCCATGACTCCTTTCGGCTGCCTGCAATTGAAAGCTCTGATTAGCGTGAATACGAGGCGGGTATGTTTCTAAACTATTTCGCGTTAGGTGTGCTGATCTTCGTTTTTCTGGTTCTGTTTTACGGAATCATCGCCATCCATGATATTCCCTATAACATGGCTAAGAAGCGCAACCATCCCCATGCCGATGCCATCCATACGGCGGGTTGGGTGAGCTTATTTACGCTGCATGTTATTTGGCCCTTCCTGTGGATCTGGGCCACGCTCTATCAGCCAGAACGAGGCTGGGGAATGCAGTCACACATCACGCCGTCCGGGAAGGAACCTGACCCTGAAATTGCCGCGCTGGCCGCGCGCATCACCCAGTTGGAAAATAGACTGGATGGGGAGAAAAAAAACGATAACTCCACCTTTCCGGAGATTTGATCATGGACTTGTTGATTGTCCTGACCTATGTGGCATTCGCCTGGGCCATTTTTAAAATATTCCGTATTCCGGTAAATCAATGGACGCTTGCTACCGCCGCATTAGGTGGGGTGTTTATTGTGGCGGGACTCATTTTATTAATGAACTATAACCACCCGTATACCTTTACGGCGCAAAAGGCGGTTATTTCAATTCCTGTTACCCCACAGGTCACCGGAATTGTTAGTGAGGTGACAGATAAAAATAATCAGCTGATTAAAAAAGGCGAGGTGTTATTTAAACTCGATCCCATTCGTTATCAGGCGCGGGTCGACAGGCTGCAGGCCGACCTGGTGACCGCTACGCATAACATCGACAATATGAAAGCGCAGCTGTCTGAAGCCGTAGCCAATACCACCCGCGTTTCCGCTGAACGAGATCGCCTGTATAAAGATTATCAACGCTATTTGAAGGGTAGTCAGGCGAAGGTTAATCCATTCTCTGAAAGCGACATCGACAATGCCCGGCAAAACTACCTGGCGCAGGATGCGCTGGTCAAAGGCTCCGTTGCTGAACAGACGCAGATTCAGAGCCAGTTAGACAGTATGGTCAATGGAGAGCAATCTCAGGTTGCGTCTCTGCGCGCCCAGCTCGCTGAAGCCAAATACAATCTTGAGCAGACTATCGTACGTGCGCCCAGCAACGGTTATGTAACACAGGTGCTTATCCGGCCCGGGACCTATGCCGCCGCGCTGCCTCTGCGCCCGGTGATGGTATTTATTCCGGAACAAAAACGGCAAATCGTGGCGCAATTCCGCCAGAATTCGTTGCTGCGCCTTAAACCGGGTGATGAAGCGGAAGTGGTCTTCAACGCGCTGCCAGGCCAGGTATTCTCCGGCAAGCTCACCAGCATTCTGCCGGTTGTTCCGGGCGGTTCTTATCAGGCGCAGGGAGCATTACAGTCCTTAACGGTGGTGCCGGGTACCGATGGCGTGCTGGCCACGATTGAGCTGGCTCCCAATGCCGATGTGGATGCGCTGCCGGACGGTATCTATGCCCAGGTGGCGGTCTATTCCGACCATTTCGCTCACGTTTCAGTGATGCGTAAAGTGCTGCTGCGCATGACCAGTTGGATGCATTACCTTTATTTGGATCATTGAGACCGCCATCACCTGCCATTTGCACTGACCTGAGCCATACTGATATTTTTGTTGGCAAAAAGGACCCGGCATGAAACTCATTGGCAGCTATACCAGCCCTTTTGTGCGTAAAATTTCTATTCTGTTACTGGAAAAGGGCATCACCTTCGAATTTGTGAATGAACTCCCCTATAACGCAGATAACGGCGTGGCACGCTATAACCCGTTAGGAAAAGTGCCCGCGTTGGTTACCGATGAGGGCGAGTACTGGTTTGACTCTCCGATTATCGCGGAATACATAGAACTGCTGGATATTGCGCCAGCGATGCTGCCGCGTGAACCACTGGCGGCGCTGAAGGTACGCCAGTTGGAAGCGCTGGCCGATGGCATTATGGATGCCGGTTTAGTCTCGGTACGCGAACAGGCTCGCCCCGCCGCGCAGCAGTCAGAAACCGAACTGTTACGCCAGCGAGAGAAGATTACCCGTAGTCTGGATATGCTGGAAGGTTATCTGGCGGAGGGTACGCTGAAAACGGATACGGTTAACCTGGCAACCATTGCGATTGCCTGTGCCGTCGGTTATCTCAATTTCCGTCGGGTTGCGCCCGGCTGGTGTGTTGATCGCCCGCGTCTGGTCAAACTGGTGGAAACGCTCTTTCAACGCGAAAGTTTTGCCCGTACGGAACCGCCAAAGGCTTGATACACATTATACTCGCCTGAGCAAAGTCACGGTACAATCCTTCCTATATCGATATCCCTCTCCACGGTGGAGAGGGCCACCAACAGCCAGGCCCTTTCATGACAACCGACATGCGTTCACTCTACAGCCAGCTTCCTGCTATCGATCGTTTATTGCGCGATAGCGCCTTCCCAGCTTTACGTGAGTCTCACGGTCATACCCGGGTGGTTGACCTGCTGCGTCACATGCTCGACGAAGCCAGAAAAGCTATTCGCGACACGCACGCGCTCCCGGTATGGTGTGAGGACTGGGCGCAAGAGGCCTGCGCCCGACTGGAACGAGAATCGCAAAGTGCGCTGCGTCCGGTGATTAACCTGACCGGAACGGTGCTGCATACCAATCTTGGTCGCGCATCGCAGGCCGAAGAAGCGATCGAGGCGGTGGTGCAGGCGATGCGCACGCCGGTGACGCTGGAATACAGCCTGGATGATGCCGGGCGTGGACATCGGGATCGGGCCCTGGCGGATTTACTCTGCCGTCTGACGGGGGCGGAAGATGCCTGTATCGTCAATAACAACGCGGCAGCGGTTTTGCTGATGCTGGCGGCCACGGCTAACGGCAAAGAGGTGGTCGTTTCACGCGGAGAACTGGTAGAAATTGGCGGCGCATTTCGTATTCCGGACGTGATGTGTCAGGCCGGATGTATTCTGCGCGAAGTGGGTACCACCAACCGGACCCACACGAAAGATTATCGTCAGGCGGTAAATGAAAACACCGGTCTGCTGATGAAAGTACATACCAGTAATTACAGCATCGAAGGCTTTACGAAGTCGGTGGATGAGGCAGAGCTGGCCACTATTGGCAAGGAGCTGGATGTTCCGGTAGTGGCGGATCTCGGCAGCGGCTCGCTGGTCGATCTCAGCCAGTATGGATTACCGCAGGAACCGATGCCGCAACAGCTGATTGCCGCTGGCGTCAGCCTGGTGAGCTTCTCTGGCGATAAATTACTGGGAGGGCCGCAGGCAGGGATTATTGTCGGTAAAAAAGAGATGATTGCGCGCTTACAGAGCCATCCGCTGAAACGTGCATTACGGGCTGATAAAATGACGCTGGCTGCGCTGGAAGCGACGCTGCGGCTCTACCTGCACCCGGAAGCGCTGGCAGCGAAGTTGCCGACGTTACGCCAGCTCACCCGCTCGCAGGAGGCTGTCCACGCGCAGGCACAACAATTACAGGCACGGCTTGCTGATCATTACGGCGACGAATTCGCCCTGAACGTTATGCCTTGTTTATCGCAGATAGGCAGCGGTTCGCTGCCTGTTGATAGGCTGCCCAGCGCGGCATTAACCTTTACGCCACATGACGGGCGCGGTAGCCGCCTCGAAGCACTGGCCGCCCGTTGGCGTGCGCTGCCCGTGCCGATCATTGGGCGAATTTATGATGGTCGCTTATGGCTGGATCTGCGCTGCCTTGAGGACGAGACCCGGTTTATGGAGATGATGCTGAAATGATTATTGCAACCGCCGGACACGTTGACCACGGAAAAACAACGTTATTACAGGCGATTACCGGCGTGAATGCCGACCGTTTGCCGGAAGAAAAAAAGCGCGGCATGACCATCGATCTCGGTTATGCCTACTGGCCGCAGCCGGACGGAAGGATTCTGGGATTTATCGATGTTCCCGGACACGAAAAGTTTTTGTCCAACATGCTGGCGGGTGTCGGCGGGATCGACCATGCGCTGCTGGTGGTGGCGTGTGATGACGGCGTGATGGCGCAAACGCGTGAGCATTTGCAAATTCTGCAACTGACGGGCAATCCGCAGATCACCGTGGCGCTCACGAAAGCCGATCGCGTGGATGACGATCGCATCAACGCGGTACGTACTGAGGTGCATACTGCGCTTGAGAACTATGGATTCGCCGATGCGGTTCTGTTCGTGACGGCTGCCAGTGAAGGTCGTGGAATCGAAGAACTGCGCGATCATTTACAGCAATTAACGTCGCGCGAGCATGCCCGCGATTGCAGCTTTCGCCTGGCGATTGACCGTGCCTTTACGGTCAAAGGCGCGGGTCTGGTGGTGACCGGGACGGCGCTTAGCGGTGAGGTGACTGTTGGTGACACGCTGTGGCTCACGGGCGTCAACAAACCGATGCGCGTACGTAGCTTGCATGCGCAAAATCAGGCCACCGATCGCGCGCAGGCGGGGCAACGTATTGCGCTGAATATTGCCGGTGATGCACAAAAAGAAGAGCTTAACCGCGGCGACTGGCTGCTGTCCGATGCACCGCCAGAGGCGTTTACCCGCGTGATTGTCTCTTTAGAGCATGCCGCGCCGCTGATGCAGTGGCAACCGCTGCATATTCACCACGCGGCCAGCCATGTCACCGGGAGAATCTCGCTGCTTGAAGGGACGCTGGCGGAACTGGTGTTTGATACACCGCTCTGGCTCGCCGATAACGACCGTCTGGTGCTACGCGATATTTCGGCCCGCACGACGCTGGCTGGCGCGCGCGTGGTAACGCTCAATCCGCCGCGTCGCGGGAAGCGTAAGCCGGAATATTTGCAATGGCTGGCAGCGCTGGAGAAGGTGCAGAGTGACGGCGAAGCTCTGGCGCTGCATCTGACGCGCGGGGCGGTGAATATTCCTGACTTCGCCTGGGCGCGTCAGCTCAACGGCAACGGTATGCGTCCGTTGATTGAGCTGCATGGCTTTATTCAGGCGGGATACAGTCTGTTGAATGCTGCCGTTGCAGCGCGCTGGCAGCGGAAAGTCCTTGAAACGCTGGCGACGTACCACGAACAGCACCGTGATGAACCAGGACCTGGGCGAGAACGCCTGCGCCGTATGGCTTTGCCGATGGAAGATGAAGCGCTGGTCCTGCTGCTGATTGAAAAGATGCGTGAGAGCGGCGCCATCCATAGCCATCATGGCTGGCTGCATTTGCCGGATCATAAGGCCGGTTTCAGTGAAGAGCAGCAGGCTATCTGGCAAAAAGCAGAACCGCTTTTTGGCGATGAGCCGTGGTGGGTGCGCGATTTGGCAAAACAGACGGGCACAGATGAGCAGATGATGCGTGTGGCGTTACGGCAAGCAGCGCAGCAAGGCATCATCACCGCGATCGTCAAAGATCGCTATTACCGTAACGATCGTATTGTGGCCTTTGCCAATATGATCCGCGAACTGGATCAGGAGAAAGGATCGACCTGTGCTGCCGATTTCCGCGACAGGCTTAACGTTGGACGCAAATTGGCTATCCAGATTCTGGAATATTTTGACCGCATTGGTTTTACGCGTCGCCGGGGAAATGATCATTTATTACGCGATGCTTTGTTGTTTCCCGAAAAGTAATGAAACAATTAATTCAGGAATTAAATGAATTAATACAAAATAAATATTGATTGAAATAAGCACATTAGATTATGAACCTAATGTGCTTTTTAATTGTGGGTGTTATTAAAATAACAACCACGATCATATTTTGTTGGATATTTCACTCGTATGCTTCCTGACTCTTTAGAGTAATTAAGGATCGTACAATGGCTGCTTCAACATTTTTTATTCCTTCCGTGAATGTAATCGGCGCTAATTCATTAAAAGACGCAATGAATATAATGGCGGAATATGGTTTTCGTCGTACGCTGATTGTCACGGATGCCATGCTGACAAAATTAGGTATGGCTGGCGAGATTCAAAAAGCATTACAGGAACGTGATATTTTCAGCGTAATTTTCGACGGTACGCATCCTAATCCCACGACCAGTAACGTCGCTGCTGGCCTGCATATACTGAAAGAAAACGAATGTGATAGCGTTATTTCCCTCGGCGGCGGTTCTCCGCACGATTGTGCGAAGGGCATTGCGCTGGTGGCGGCTAACGGCGGCGATATTCGCGATTACGAAGGTGTGGACCGTTCTGCAAAACCACAGCTGCCGATGATCGCCATTAACACCACCGCGGGCACGGCATCTGAGATGACCCGTTTCTGCATCATTACCGATGAAGTACGCCACATAAAAATGGCGATTGTGGATAAGCACGTTACGCCGCTGCTGTCCGTTAACGACTCCTCGCTGATGGTCGGCATGCCGAAGTCCCTGACAGCGGCAACCGGTATGGATGCGCTGACCCACGCCATTGAAGCCTACGTGTCTATTGCTGCAACGCCGATTACCGATGCGTGCGCGTTGAAAGCGGTCACCATGATTGCGGAAAACCTGCCGGTCGCCGTTGCAGATGGCAGCAATGCTCAGGCGCGCGAAGCCATGGCTTACGCGCAGTTCCTCGCGGGCATGGCTTTTAACAACGCTTCTCTTGGTTATGTGCACGCAATGGCGCACCAGTTGGGTGGCTTCTACGATCTGCCGCACGGTGTATGTAACGCAGTGCTGCTGCCGCATGTGCAGGTTTTCAATAGCAAAGTGGCTGCCGCTCGCCTGCGTGATTGCGCTGCGGCAATGGGCGTGGACGTTGCTGGCTTGAGCGCAGAGCAAGGGGCGGAAGCCTGCATCGCGGCGATCCGCGAACTGGCGCAGAAAGTGAATATCCCGGCCGGTCTGCGTGAGTTGAACGTGAAGGAAGAGGATATTGCCGTACTGGCGACCAATGCTCTGAAAGATGCCTGCGGTTTCACTAACCCGATTCAGGCGACTCATGAAGAAATCATGGCGATTTATCGCGCTGCTATGTAATTCGTGATACCTGTCGTAAAGCAGTAAATGGCTGGCGAATAATTCGCCAGCCCCGTCTACCCTTGTAGTACCCCTACAGCAAGGAGACGGTCATGACCAATAACCCCCCTTCAACGCGTATTTATCCCGGCGAGTATGGTTACCCTCTGAAGTTAAAAGCCCGATACGATAACTTTATCGGCGGTGACTGGGTTGCCCCGGTGGACGGCGAGTATTACCAAAACCTGACGCCGGTAACCGGGCAATTACTGTGCGAAGTGGCCTCTTCCGGCAAAAAGGATATCGATCTGGCACTGGATGCCGCGCACAAAGTAAAAGACAAGTGGGCGCAGACATCCGTGCAGGACAGGGCGGCGATACTGTTCAAAATCGCCGATCGTATGGAGCAAAACCTGGAACTGCTGGCGACGGCAGAAACCTGGGATAACGGTAAGCCCATCCGCGAAACCAGCGCGGCAGATGTTCCGCTGGCGATTGACCATTTCCGCTATTTCGCTTCCTGTATT
This sequence comes from Citrobacter sp. RHBSTW-00887, assembly GCF_013728095.1. Classification (NCBI taxonomy): domain Bacteria; kingdom Pseudomonadati; phylum Pseudomonadota; class Gammaproteobacteria; order Enterobacterales; family Enterobacteriaceae; genus Citrobacter; species Citrobacter sp. RHBSTW-00887. Next base: position 189,872 of record NZ_CP056267.1, read on the forward strand.
CGTGCGCAGGAAGGGGGTATAAGCGAGGTTGATAGCGAGACCGTGGCTTATCACTTCCATGAACCTCTTGGCGTGGTAGGGCAAATTATCCCGTGGAACTTCCCGTTGCTGATGGCCAGCTGGAAGATGGCGCCCGCGCTGGCGGCGGGTAACTGCGTCGTGCTTAAACCCGCGCGCCTCACGCCGCTGTCCGTGCTGTTGCTGATGGAAGTCATCGGCGATCTGCTCCCGCCAGGCGTGGTGAACGTGGTAAACGGTGCGGGTGGGGAAATCGGTGAGTATCTGGCGACGTCTAAACGCATTGCGAAAGTGGCGTTTACCGGCTCAACGGAAGTTGGGCAGCAGATCATGCAATACGCCACGCAGAACATTATTCCCGTCACGCTGGAGCTGGGTGGGAAATCGCCCAATATCTTCTTCGCAGATGTGATGGATGAAGAGGATGCTTTTTTTGACAAAGCGCTGGAAGGTTTCGCGCTGTTTGCCTTCAATCAGGGTGAAGTGTGTACCTGTCCGAGCCGTGCATTAGTACAGGAATCTATTTACGAACGTTTTATGGAAAGAGCTATTCGCCGGGTGGAGAGTATTCGCAGCGGCAACCCGTTAGACAGCGTGACGCAAATGGGTGCGCAGGTGTCGCATGGTCAACTGGAAACTATTTTGAATTACATCGATATTGGTAAGAAAGAAGGGGCTGATGTTCTCACCGGCGGGCGGCGCAAGCAACTGGATGGCGACTTAAAAGAAGGTTATTACCTCGAACCAACCATTCTGTTTGGCAAGAACAACATGCGGGTTTTCCAGGAAGAGATCTTCGGGCCCGTGCTGGCCGTCACGACCTTTAAAACCATGGAAGAGGCGCTGGAAATCGCCAATGACACCCAATATGGGCTTGGCGCTGGTGTCTGGAGCCGTAACGGAAATCTGGCGTACAAGATGGGCCGTGGGATTCAGGCGGGGCGTGTATGGACCAACTGTTACCATGCTTACCCGGCCCATGCGGCATTCGGTGGCTATAAGCAGTCGGGCATCGGGCGCGAGACGCATAAGATGATGCTCGAGCATTATCAGCAAACCAAATGTCTGCTGGTGAGCTACTCAGATAAACCGCTGGGACTATTTTAATTTCTCATCACTTATTGCCCGGTTTTGCGCCGGGCATATCTTTATTCTGCAGTTATATATAAACCCATATATCGTTATATAAATAAGACGATTGCATCCAATCTGGTCATTCCACTACTATTATCAACTCTATTGTGTAAATCAAATTGCAGCCGAATTATTAATTTAAATCCCTGAGGCAAATATGTTCCTTAATTATTTTGCATTAGGAGTGCTTATTTTTGTATTCCTGGTCATTTTTTACGGGATTATTATTCTGCATGATATTCCCTATCTCATTGCAAAGAAACGTAACCATCCTCATGCTGACGCAATACATGTCGCGGGCTGGGTGAGTTTGTTTACCTTACATGTCATTTGGCCCTTTTTATGGATCTGGGCAACGCTTTATCGCCCGGAACGCGGGTGGGGTATGCAAAGCGCGGATTCTTCCCTGATCCAGTTGCAGGCCAGGGTTGCCGATCTGGAAAAGAAACTGGGTGAGGCGAAGACCTCTCCGGCGGAGTAATATCGATGGATTTATTGATCGTTCTGACCTATGTGGCGTGCGCATGGTCAATATTTAAGATTTTTAAAATTCCTGCCAATAAATGGACAGTACCCACTGCAGCATTGGGCGGTATATTCATTGTTTGCGGGCTTATATTACTGATGAATTATAACCATCCGTATACATTTAAGGCGCAAAAGGCAGTAATTTCTATTCCCGTAGTACCGCAGGTCACGGGGGTCGTAACGGAAGTGACGGATAAGAAGAATACGCTGATCAAAAAAGGTGAGGTACTGTTTAAACTTAATCCGGGACGTTATCAGGCACGAGTTGATCGCCTGAAAGCTGATATTGTCACCGCACAACATAAAGAGCAGGTGCTGGTGGCGCAGTTAGACGAAATGCATGCCAACACGCAGCGGGCAAAGGCTACGCGTGACAAGCTAGCTAAAGATTACCAGCGCTATGCGCAGGGGAGTCAGGCGAAGGTCAATCCTTTTTCTGAACGCGATATCGATGCGGCGCGGCAAAACTATTTGGCGCAGGAAGCAGCGGTGAAATCCTCCGTTGCGGAACAACAGCAAATCCAGAGTCAGTTAGACAGCCTGGTGCAGGGTGAGAATTCGCAAATTGCCAGCCTGAAAGCGCAGTTAGCCGAAGCGGAGTTCAACCTGGACCAGACAGTGGTTCGCGCGCCCAGCGATGGTTACGTTACGCAGGTGCTGATGCGACCGGGAACCTATGCCGCCGCGCTGCCTATGCGTCCGGTGATGGTGTTTATCCCGGATCAAAAACGGCAAATTATCGCCCAGTTCCGGCAAAACTCGTTGCTGCGATTGGAGCCAGGCGATGAAGCTGAAGTGGTGTTTAACGCCCTGCCGGGTAAGGTTTTCAGCGGCAAACTGGCTGCCATCAGTCCGGCCGTACCGGGGGGGACATACCAGTCGAATGGGGCGCTGCAATCCTTAAATTCTACGCCTGGATCGGAAGGGGTGATCGCCACGATTGAGCTGAATGATAATGTGGATGTGAACGCTCTGCCTGATGGGATTTATGCGCAGGTCGCGGTTTATTCTGATCACTTCACCCATGTGTCAGTGATGCGTAAGGTTCTGCTGCGTATGACCAGTTGGGTGCATTATCTGTATCTCGATCACTAGGCGCAGGCTATTTTGCTTACCATTTTGAACCTGGTACCCTAATTTCGCTTACTCAGGCTGCTGTTCCAGCGCCTGAGTAAGTTGCTGGCGGATCTCTGCCAACATCTCATCAAGAATAAACTGTACCCGCCATGGTTGATATTCACGTTTGCGGAAAATCACCACCAAATCCAGCCACCATTCATGTTGTTCTGAGAAACATGGAACCAGCGACCCGGATTCAATATCTTTTTGGATACTCGCATTTGGCGCAAAAACAATGCCCAGATGGTTACGTGCCAGCGCCAGTGCAGACTGTGTATTGTCGCAGACATAATTTCCGGTCACCCGATAATCGTGCATCTCCTTGCCTCCGGCAGAAGTGAAACGCCAGATATTAGCCTCATCTATCATCATGGAATCAATCAGGATACAGGAATGTTCTTCCAGTTCATCAGGGCTACTAATAGGATGTGCTTTGATATACTCAGGGCTGGCAAAAGCCGTCACTGCATATTTGGTAATGAAACTGGCAACCAGAGATTCATCTTTAGGATGGGCATAGGTGATTAAAATATCACAATCTTCAGGGAAGTCGACACCTTCAAAAAATGCCTTTCGTTCCAGGTTACATGTTTTAAGTGAGAGGCTAATTCCACCGATATCCTGAATTTTTGCGATCACATGTTGCGATAAATAAGCAATTATGCCCGTCGGAGCATATACGGTTACCCGGCCACGTTTTTCGTGCTTATAATCAGCAATGAAATTATTGAGCTGATCGTTTCTGTCCAACATGTCATTGATGTAAGGAAGCAGCGCTGTACCAAACGGTGTGAGGGTGAGCTGTCGAGTGGTGCGATCAAATACCTTTAGTCCAACTTTGGATTCAAAATCAGCAAGATACTTACTAACGTTGGCTTGTGCGATGCCGAGAACCGTAGCGGCATGACTGATGTTTTCACTGGCAGCAATTACCGAAATAATCTTCAGTTCCCGGTGTTTGAGTTGTAATTTGTTCATCGCCAAACCCAATATATATAATTTTGTATATATTACTATATAAATATGAATCTTGCATCGATGAAATTGTAAGCATTATTATGCACGCGTTTTGTATCTTATTTTAAAATGGAATGTGGGCATGTTAATTAAACGCAATATTGTGGCGCTATTCGCCTTTTCATTTATGGCGAGCGCAACTGCCGCAGAATTTTCTATTGGCGGCGGCGCTGTATATAACGAATCTCCTTATCGTGGATATAATGATAACGTTCACGCAGTACCGCTTGTCAGTTATGAAAGTGAATCATTTTATTTTAGGCAAACAACGTTAGGTTATATTCTTTCAAAAAATGAAAGTAATGAATTTAGCATTACTGCCTCGTACATGCCGCTTGAGTTTGATCCGGGTGATAACGACGATCAAGCGATGAAGCAACTGAACAAGCGTGACGCAACCGCGATGGCGGGTGCTGCATGGTATCACCATGAGAAATGGGGCAGCGTGAAAGTCTCCGCAGCAGCGGATGTGCTGGACAACAGCAACGGTTGGGTTGGGGAAATGTCTCTGTTTCGCCAAATGCCGATGGGCAAGCTGACGCTGACGCCGGCGATTGGCGTGCTCTACTATGACGAAAACTTCAACGAATATTACTACGGCATCTCTGGCAATGAATCCCGCCGTAGTGGGTTATCAAGTTACTCCCCTGGCGATAGCTGGACACCGTATGTTGGCCTTTCCGCTAAATACGCATTGACCAGCAATCTGACGCTGCTGGCCAGCGCCAACTATAGTGCGCTGCCAGATGATATTAAAAATAGCCCGATGGTTGACCGTGATGACAGCTTTACCTTTATGTCCGGTCTGACCTGGCGTTTCTGATTCTCACCCGTTTGTCCTCAGGGAGGAGGGCAATCTTTTCAATGCGGTAGACTGGATAAGACCCGAAGCATCGTCATCCGGCTCATTTCCAATGAACTGGGCTTTACCGCTCGCGATTAGGCGGATCGCCATAGTTGTTCAGGCACCTGACAATATTTAACCGTTTCCCCTGTCCGATCAAGGCGTCAGGGGCAACCTCTCTGGCACTCTGTGGTTTTCACGCAGACGGAGGGAGCAATGAACGAGTTTATTATGGCGGATGCGGCAAAATGTATTGGGTGTCGTACCTGCGAAGTTGCTTGCGTCGTCGCGCACCAGCAAAACCAGGACTGCGCGTCGGTCTCTTCCACTGCGTTTACCCCGCGCATCCGCGTGATCAAAGACGATACCTTTACGACGGCAGTCGCCTGCCATCAATGCGAGGACGCTCCCTGTGCAAATGTCTGCCCGACGCACGCAATTCGTCGTGAACATGGGCATATCTTCGTTGAACAGACGCGTTGTATTGGCTGTAAAAGTTGTATGCTGGCCTGCCCGTTTGGGGCAATGAATGTCGTCGCCCGCTCGTCACGGGTGCAGGCGATAAAATGCGATTTATGCTGGCACCGTGATGCGGGGCCGGCGTGTGTCGAAGCCTGCCCGACCAGCGCGTTGCAGTGTATTGATGCCGTCAGTATTCAGCGCCAGCGCCTGCGTTCACAGCCGCTGTGAAGTGAGCCCGACCCGCTCTGGGGTCGGGTTTGCGTTAGCCTTCCTGCCAGGCGCGTTCGATCTCTTCAGCCAGAATCTTCACTCCAGCTTCGATTTTCTCCGGTTCTGGCACGTAGTTCATCCGCATACACTGATGCGTATGCGGCCAGGGTTTATCCAGACCCGGGAAGAAGTAGTCACCAGGAACCATCAGCACGCCGCGCGCTTTCAGACGCTGATACAACAGCTCGGTGGTGATAGGCAAGTCTTTGAACCATAACCACAGGAAAATCGCGCCCTCCGGTTTATGAATAAGGCACCGATCTTCAGATAAATAGCGGCGAATGATCGCAATCGTCTCCTGAACGCGCTGATAATAAAACGGCTTAATCACCGTCTCGGACAGACGCAGAAGGTCGTTGCGCTTAATCATTTCGCACATGATTGCAGGACCCATTCCGCCAGGCGCGAGGCTGATAATGCCGTTCATGTTGGTGATGGCGGTGATGATTTTTTCATTCGCGATAATGATGCCGCAGCGGGAGCCTGGCAGACCCAGCTTGGAAAGGCTCATGCACAGCACAATGTTGGGATTCCACAGCGGGCGCGCTTCGCTAAAGATGATGCCGGGGAACGGTACGCCATAGGCGTTATCAATCACCAGCGGGATCCCATGCTGGTTGGCCAGCCGGTCCAGCTTCATCAGCTCTTCATCGGTGATCACGTTGCCTGTCGGGTTTGTCGGACGTGACACGCAGATCATGCCCGTCTCTTCACCGATGTGCAGGTGTTCAAAATCAACGTGATACTTAAACTGACCTTCTGGTAACAGTTCGATATTTGGACGCGCGGAGACAAAGAGATCCTCTTCCAGCCCGGAATCGGCATAGCCAATGTATTCCGGAGCTAACGGGAACAACACTTTTTGCGTTGTTCCGTCGGCGCGGCGTCCGGCGAACAGATTGAATAAGTAGAAAAATGCGCTCTGACTGCCATTTGTCAGTGCAATATTTTGTGGCTCGATATCCCAACCCTGCTTCTCACGTAGCAGTTTCGCCAGCTCAGTCAGCAGCTCGGTTTTACCTTGTGGACCATCGTAATTGCAAAGCGCATCAGTGGCTTTGCCGTTTTCCAGCATATCTGCCAGCAGAGATTGAAAGTAATTTTGCATCTCTGGAATTTGCGCCGGATTGCCGCCACCGAGCATGATGGCGCTTGGGGTGCGTAAACCGTCGTTAAGGTCCTCCATCAGGCGTGTGATGCCTGAATGGCGGGTAAATTTGTCGCCAAAAAGTGAGAATGTCATAGCAGGTGGTCTGTCGAACTGAGTAGTAAAGTGGCTAACCATAGCGCTACCCATGGCAGGGTGCAAATCAGGGGTATCAGGCCGGATTGAGATTTTGTGCTAATGATTTTTATTTGGCTGGTTTTTAATGTTGAGTAAGGCTTCCCGCTGCGTGCACAGCGAGAAGCCTGCCGGGATCAGGGCTGACCGGCCCACACCACCATCACCTTATCGTCGCCATGCTCACGAATAAATCCGTATCCCTGCGTCAGCGGCAGCGTGATTTGTTTACCGGCGCCAATGGCGGGATGCCTGGCCCTGAACTGACTGATTCGCTGCCAGTGGGCGACGCTGGCGGCAGATTTCCCGGTCACATCCTGCCAGTTCATTTCTGAGCGCGTACCCTGTAATGGGTCTGAGCCGGTTGGGCCAAAGGGGCGGGCCGACTCGTCGCCATAAAAGAGTTGAACCGCGCCAGGTGCCAGCAGCAATAGCTCGGCGGCGTTGTCTCCACCTTCGCGGAACAGACGTGTATCGTGCGAGGAGAGATAGCTCAGGACGTTGAAGTCCTGCAATTTATCCGCCATCTGCTGCCAGGTGGGGTCCATATTTGCCAGACAATCGACGGCCTTTGCCGCCTGCTCCTGGTAGTCGAAATTGATCATCGCATCGAAGCCGTGACGGTAATAGTCGCTTTGCATCACACCGTGACCCCAGGCCTCGCCAGTCATCCAGAAGGGGTTATCATCCAGCGCTTTTTCCGGATTGGCTTTCTTCCATTCGACCAGCGCCGCGCTGGCTTGTGTTTTTAGCTGCTGCCAGGCGGGAAGCTCGACGTGTTTAGCGGTGTCGACCCGAAAGCCGTCAATCCCATAATCACGCACCCACTGACTGAGCCAGTGCGTCAGATAATCCCGGGGCGTGTAACCGGCGATGGCTTTGGCGTGCGTATCCGGCTTGTGCTGATAAAAGTTTGGCAGCCCGGAAGGCGTGGTGGATTCGGTTTTCAGATCGGGCAGGAAAGCCAGCGACATCGTCAGGTCGTCAAAGCCAGGATTGTCGTAATCGCCAATATCGGTGCGGATCCAGTTTTTTCCCCACCATTTTTCCCAACCAGCTTTATCGCTAAAGTTGATGTAATCATTGAAACTATGCCAGCTTTGCCCGGCGGATGGCTGCCAGTCCGTCCAGCGTTCCCCGAGCGTTTTTTTCAGCTCATCGCCCGATAGGTACAGTGCCCCAAACTGATACTCCTGCATATCCGCCAGCGTGGCGTAGCCGGTATGGTTCATCACCACATCAAACAAGACACGGATGCCGCGCTGGTGTGCGCCATCAACCAGCGCGCGCAGGTCCGCTTCGTTTCCCATATTGGCGTCAAGCGTGGTCCAGTCCTGGGTGTAGTAGCCGTGGTAAGCGTAGTGGGGGAAGTCCCCTTTGGCGCCACCGCCGACCCAGCCGTGGATTTGCTCAAACGGCGCGCTGATCCACAGGGCGTTGACGCCTAACTGTTGCAGGTAGTCGAGTTTGCTGGCGAGCCCGCGCAAATCGCCACCGTGGAACGTGCCAATTTCTTGCATGCCGTCGTTGCGACGCCCATAGCTGTGGTCGTTATTCGGATCGCCATTCACAAAGCGGTCCGTCAGGACGAAATACACCGTGGCGTTATGCCAGTCGAAAGCTGCGGGGGCATCGGTTTCCGCCCGTTCCAGTAGCAACAGCCCGTTACTGGTTGCGGCGGGTTGTAGGGTAATCGACCCGTTTTTTACCGTTGCCGTTTGCTGGCTGTAGAAATCACGCACCACGGCACCTTCCGGGAAGGTCTGGCTCACGTCCAGCGTTAATGGTGAACCGTCCCATTTCGGGCATTGGCGAATCTGGGTGGTGACGGTGTCCTTAGCACTTTTTACCAACAGCATCAGCGTTGGCGTACCGGAGCGGGTATCGATTTCCAGCGTGTAATCGCCGTCTTTGAATAAACGCCACTGTGGCGGCGCGCCTTCACAAGGTTTTAGCGACAGCATCTGGTTGAGTTTTATCGCATCAGCAGGCTGCCAGCACTGTTGGTCAAAATTCAGGGTTAAAGGACGGGTACCCTTCGTCAACGCTGCATGGCTGACGAATTTACCCGTACCTTCCGCTTCGAAGGTGGGAAGTCCTTGAGACGTCCATGATGAGGCGATGGCAATGCCGGGCATTAGCGCCAGCGCAACGGCGGCAAGTTTCATAGTGCTGTCCTTGATGCTGCGATTTTCGCCAGTTTGCCAGCGAAATCAGGCCGGAAACTCCTCCTTTGAGTTGATTCCGCCAGGAGGAGAAGTGAGGGTGAGCGATCGCGCGCAAAAAATGAACTTATTTTGCGATAACCTCCACATTTTCTTCGAATTAATGGCACCCAGAACCGTTAATACGTGACATAGTTTCAGAATTGGACTATTCCTGTGGGTGCTCTTGACGGCTATTTTTGATATGATTTGAGATTCATCTCTCATTTTTGTGAAAAATATAAGGTGTTGGAATGTATAAATCCGACCAGGAGACCTAATGATATTGACTCCCATTCGACGATATGGGGCAATGATTCTTATGTTACTCACCGTTGCATTTTCGGGTGAGGTGCTGGCAAAGACACACACGGCGACAACGAGTCACAAGCCCCAGATAACCAAGGCAAGTAATAAACAGGTTAGCAGTAAACAAGAGTATTCTCGCAATAGTGCAAAGAGTAGTTCACTTCCTGATTTGCGAAAATACCCTTCCGGAACACCAAGGAAAAAAGCGTTTCTCCGGACAGTTATGCCTTATATTACCAGTCAAAATGCTGCCATTACGGCGGACCGTAACTGGCTGATTTCAAAACAGTACCAGAACCGCTGGTCACCGACTGAGCGTACGCGTATGAAAGACATCGCGAAGCGCTACAAGGTGAACTGGTCTGGTAACACGCGTAAAATTCCGTGGAATACGCTGCTTGAACGTGTAGACATTATCCCGACCAGTATGGTGGCAACCATGGCTGCGGCAGAAAGCGGCTGGGGTACGTCGAAGCTGGCGCGTAGCAACAACAACCTGTTTGGCATGAAATGTGGCAAGGGTCGTTGTAACAATGCACCGGGTAAGGTCAAAGGCTACTCACAGTTTGAATCAGTGAAAGAGTCGGTGAATGCTTACGTCATTAATTTGAATACGCATCCGGCCTACTCTTCCTTCCGTAAGTCACGTGCGCAGTTGCGTAAAGCCGATCAGGAAGTTACCGCCACCGCGATGATCCATAAGCTGAAGGGTTATTCCACTAAGGGACAGAGTTATAACAACTATCTGTTCGCAATGTATCAGGACAACCAGCGTTTAATCGCCGCGCATATGTAATTTCGAGTGCCGGATGGCGACTTCGCCCTCCGGCTATCATCCTTATAGCAACACTTCACTGTTCACATCGCGATACTCTTTTGGCGTCGTGTCGTACTCTTTCTTGAATACCGAATAGAAATACTGCAGAGACGGATAGCCGCACATCTGTGAAATTTCGTTGATTGAAAGCGTGGTAGAAATCAACAGGCTGCGCGCCTTTTCCAGCTTTTCGGCATGAATCACGGCGTGAATGGTCTCTCCGACCTCTTCTTTAAAGCGCTTCTCCAGATTCGAACGTGAAATCCCTACTGAGTCCAACACTTGATCAACCTTGATACCTTTGCAGGCATGGTTGCGAATGTAATGCATCGCCTGAATAACGGCAGGATCGGTAAGTGAACGATAATCTGTAGACTGACGCGCAACAACGCGTACAGGAGGAACCAGAATGCGCTGTAAGGGTATCTCTTCGTGAGCCAGCAGGCGGTGGAGTAGTTTGGCTGCCTGATACCCCATTTGTCTGGCCCCCTGAGCGACGGAGGACAAGGCGACTCGTGACAGGTAACGGGTCAGCTCTTCGTTATCGATACCAATGACGCACAGTTTTTCCGGTACCGGAATATGCAGATGTTCACAGGCCTGCAGAACGTGCCGCGCACGTGCGTCGGTGACGGCGATAATCCCGGTTTGCGGCGGCAGAGTTTGCAGCCAGTCCGCCAGCCTATTTTGCGCGTGCTGCCAGTTCTCCGGCGCGGTTTCCAGCCCCTGATAGACGACGCCGCGGTACTTCTCTTTGGCAACCAACTGGCAAAACGCATATTCACGTTCTGCGGCCCAGCGTTTACCGCTTGAGGCAGGCAGGCCGTAAAACGCAAAGCGGTTAATCCCTTTCTCTTTCAGATGCAGGAAAGCGCTTTCTACCAGCGCGTGGTTGTCGGTGGCAATGTAATGTACTGGTGGATAATCTTGCTGCAGATGGTAGGAACCCCCAACGCCAATGATCGGAACATCCACATCGACAAGTAATTGCGCAATATCATCATCGTCATAATCGGCAATAACGCCGTCGCCTAACCACTCTTTAATGTTATCAATGCGAGCACGAAAATCTTCTTCTATGAAGATATCCCACTCCGATTGCGACGCTTGCAGATACTCGCCAACCCCTTCAACCACCTGACGGTCGTAGGCTTTATTGGCATTAAATAACAACGTAATACGATGACGTTTATAAAACATGGTTCTTTTCCTGCTGAATCATGTAGATAAGACAATGCCGGTTGCATTAACCGGCATTGAGATACACCCACTTCTTAAATTCAGGAACGACGTTTGGTTGCTGAGTCCATCCATACCGCCAACAACAATATCGCCCCTTTCACTATGTATTGCCAGAAGGTGGGGACGTCCATCATACTCATTCCATTATCGAGAGAAGCCATAATGAATGCGCCCATGACGGCGCCGGCAACACTCCCGACCCCTCCCGCCAGGCTGGTTCCCCCGATGACACATGCGGCAATGGCATCCAGTTCTGCAATGTTCCCTGCGGAAGGGGAACCTGCGCCAAGCCGGGAGCTAAGAATGAGCCCGGCAATGGCGACCATCAAACCATTAATAGCGAAGACGGCAAGTTTGGTGCGTTCAACGTTGATACCTGAAAGGCGGGCGGCTTCCAGATTCCCGCCAATGGCGTAAATTCTCCGACCGAATGCAGTGCGCGTGGCCATAAACATCCCACCGAGCAGCAGCAGCGTCAGCAGCAGGACGGGCGTTGGAACACCACGATAATCGTTTAATAGCCAGATTGCCCCTAAGACGACAATGGCTGTGAATGCCTGGCGACCCACAGCCGACGTTGATGCGGGAGTGGCAAGGCCTAACGCCTGGCGACGCATACGGCCTCGCCATTGCCAGCCAACAAACGCCATTAAGCCGAGAGCACCGATGACAAAGCCTGTGCTATCAGACAAGTAGCTCTGACCAATCTGAGACATTGCTGCGCTGGTGGGGGATACGGTGGTGCCGTTGGTGATGCCAATCAGAATACCGCGGAAAGCCAGCATTCCCGCAAGGGTGACGATAAACGACGGAACCTTGCGGTAAGCAACCCACCATCCATTCCATGCCCCGAGGAGCAATCCCAGAGTCAAGGTTACGATCACCGTCAGCGGTAAAGGCCAGCCTAGCCAAACATCACAGATCGCCGCTACGCCGCCCAATAATCCCATCATGGAACCGACAGAGAGATCGATTTCAGCGGAAATGATCACAAACACCATACCCACGGCAAGAATACCGGTAATTGCAGTCTGTCGAAGCAGGTTCGAGACATTACGTGCGCTCAGGTATGCGCCATCAGTGGTCCACGTGAAAAACAGCATAATCACGATAATCGCCGCAATCATGACGAAGACTTGCAAGTTAAGCGATTTTATTGCTGGGAAACCACCTGTGATAGAGGGAGAAAGTTTCGCTTCAGACGGATTGTTTTTCGACATGATGTTCGCTCCTTAATGCGGCTTCCATCACCTGCTCCTGAGTCAGGTTATGATTTACCAGGTTAGCTTTCAGTTTTCCTTCATGCATCACGAGGATGCGATCGCTTAGTCCGAGCACTTCAGGTAATTCAGAGGAGATGACAATCACGGCAATGCCTTCCTGGACGAGCTGGTTGATGAGTTTGTAGATTTCATATTTGGCGCCGATATCAATACCCCTGGTGGGTTCATCAAGAATGAGAATCCGGGGATTTAACAGGAGGCAACGCGCGAGAATCGCTTTTTGCTGATTCCCTCCGCTCAGACGCCCGATCGCAAGGTCGGGGGACGATGTTTTTACTTTGAGCTGTTGAAGCGATTCCAGAATGCATTTTTGTTCAGCGGCATCATCAAGATGGCTCATGCCCCCGGTAAATTTATCGAGTGCAGCCAGCGTGATATTTTTCCCCACAGCCATCACCGGAACAATGCCATCTTTTTTTCTGTCTTCAGGCACCATGGCGATGCCATGAGCAATAGCTTGCTGGCAGTTATGGATATGCACCTGAGTGCCTTCAATAAAAATCTTTCCCTCCCAACGACCAGACCAGACGCCAAACAGACACTGTACGGCTTCGGTACGTCCTGCACCGACGAGTCCGGCAATGCCGAGAATTTCGCCCTGCTTGAGTGAGAAAGAAATGTCGTTGACGCGTTTTATATGGCGATTGACGGGATGCCAGGCTGTCAGATTCTCAACCCGTAAAATCTCTTCTCCCGTGGTATGAGGCTCGCTGGGGTAAAGTGCGGTGAGCTCACGACCAACCATCATGGTGATAATATCGTCTTCAGTCATGTTGGTCGCATCGCGTGTGCCGATGTGTTTACCGTCGCGAATAACGCAAATGGTATTCGAGATGGCCTTAACTTCATTCAATTTGTGTGAAATATAAATGCAGGCGATATCATGCTGTTGTAGGTCACGTATAATATTCAGCAGTATTGCAGTTTCCTGCTCGGTGAGGGAGGCCGTTGGTTCATCCAGAATAAGTAAGCGGACCTGCTTATTCAGCGCTTTTGCAATTTCTACCAGCTGTTGTTGCCCTAATCCTAAATCGCCCACGCGCGTATCTGGCGAAATAGACAAACTGACCTGATCGAGTAATTTTTGACAGCGTAACGTCATCATCTCGTAATCAAGAACGCCGTTACGGGTCATTTCGTTACCGAGGAAAATATTTTCCAGTATTGTTAACTCTTTCACCAGGGCTAATTCCTGGTGGATGATCGCAATACCCTTACGTTCGGTATCACGAATATGGCTGGCACGGATGGCTTCGCCAGCAAAAATGATCTCGCCTTCGTAGGTTCCATGCGGGTAAATTCCGCACAGAACTTTCATTAGCGTCGATTTACCCGAACCATTTTCACCGCATAATGAAATGATTTCGCCAGCATTGATCCTAAGGCTAACGTTATCAACCGCCTTCACTACGCCGAATGTCTTGGTAATGTTTTTCATTTCAAGAAGATATGGCATAACTGCTCCACATAAGCCAATAAGAGAACCCTGCGTGGACATTCACGTATATCCGTGGCGAATTTGACACCACGTTTTATTGCCCTCTGATTTGCAGAGGGCACATGGCTTACAGATCGCTTTTCTTGTGGAATCCGTCTTTAATGACGGTCTCGTTAATATTGTCTTTGTTAACATCAATAGGTGTGAGTAGTCGGGAAGGGACATCTTTCAGGCCATTATTCAGCGAAGTATCTGCTTTAGGCTGTTGATCATTTCCCAGTTCGACGGCGATTTCCGCAGCGGTATTTGCGAGCAATGTAATAGGTTTATAAACCGTCATGGTTTGAGTCCCGGCGACAATGCGCTTGATGCCTGCAAGGTCTGCATCTTGTCCGGAAATAGCGACTTTTCCTGATAATCCTTGCGCACTCAGCGCCTGAATCGCACCGCCAGCTGTGGCGTCATTTGAGGCAACTACTGCATCAATTTTGTTATTGTTGGCGGTTAGCGCATTTTCCATAATCTTCAACGCATTCTCCGGTAACCAGCCGTCAACCCATTGATCGCCCACTACCTTAATTTTTCCGCTGTCGATATACGGTTTTAATACTTTCATTTGTCCAGCGCGGAACAGCTTCGCGTTGTTATCAACGGGTGAGCCACCCATCAGGAAATAATTCCCTTCGGGGACAATATTGACTAATGATTGAGCCTGTAATTCACCTACTTTTTCATTATCGAAAGAGATATAAAAATCGATGTCAGCATCATTGATCATGCGATCGTAAGCCAGCACCTTGATCCCTTCTTGTTTTGCTTCTTTGATAACATTGCTTAATACCTGGCCGTTGTAAGGGATTATCACAAGGACATCCACGCCCCGGTTTATCATGTTTTCAATCTGCGACATTTGGGTTTCTTCATTACCATTCGCCGATTGTACAAATACTTTCGCACCAAGCGATTCAGCTTTGTTGACGAAAATATCGCGATCTTTCTGCCAGCGTTCCAGGCGGAGATCATCAATCGCCATACCGATTTTTACTTCTTTGGCATGACCTGCGACACTGGTGAGTAAAAGGGATGTGCAAACAGCAAGTAAAATGTTCTTCATCTTCATAATCGTGATGCCTTTTGTAGGGGAGAAATAGCAGTAAAAGTAACAATCACAGCATAAGACGTAGCAGAGTTTTAACAGGTAACGGCGGGAAGGCAATTATAGATTTTTATCTTCCAATTACGTTTTTTGGTTTATTTCTTGATTTATGACCGGGATCGTATTTTAAATGATTCGTTACCTGGGTTGCATTTAAGTTTGATAAGTAACAATTTTTAAATTGGTCAGATTTTATTTTGAGAAGTAGCGCACACTTGTGAATTATCTCAATGGCAGTATGAAATAACATAATTGAGCAATAGGTGGGGAGTGCCCAATATTACGACATTATCCATCACCCGCCGCATTACCTGATTATGGAGTTCATTATGCCAGCCTATTTTGACCAGCTTGAGCGCGTTCGTTATGAAGGCACCAAATCAACTAATCCATTAGCATTTCGCCACTACAACTCTGATGAGTTAGTGTTAGGCAAGCGTATGGAAGATCACCTGCGATTTGCTGCCTGCTACTGGCACACTTTCTGCTGGAATGGTGCAGATATGTTTGGTGTTGGTGCATTTAATCGCCCGTGGCAGCAGCCCGGTGAAGCGCTGGAATTAGCGAAGCGCAAGGCGGACGTGGCGTTCGAGTTTTTCCACAAACTGAACGTGCCCTACTACTGCTTCCATGACGTGGATGTCTCGCCGGAAGGTGCGTCGCTGAAAGAGTACAAAAACAATTTTGCGCAGATGGTTGATGTACTGGCGGCAAAACAGGAGCAGAGCGGCGTGAAGCTGCTGTGGGGAACGGCAAACTGCTTCACCAACCCACGTTACGGCGCGGGCGCGGCCACGAACCCGGATCCAGAAGTGTTCAGCTGGGCCGCCACGCAGGTGGTTACGGCTATGGATGCCACGCATAAATTAGGCGGTGAAAACTACGTTCTGTGGGGCGGTCGTGAAGGCTATGAAACGCTGCTGAATACCGATCTGCGTCAGGAACGTGAGCAAATTGGTCGCTTCATGCAACTGGTCGTGGAACACAAACACAAAACCGGTTTCCAGGGCACTTTGCTTATCGAGCCGAAGCCGCAGGAACCGACCAAGCACCAGTACGATTACGATGCGGCGACCGTATACGGATTCCTCAAGCAGTTCGGTCTGGAAAAAGAGATCAAACTGAATATCGAAGCCAACCACGCCACGCTGGCGGGTCACTCGTTCCATCACGAAATCGCCACCGCTATCGCGCTGGGTCTGTTTGGCTCTGTCGATGCCAACCGTGGGGACGCGCAACTGGGCTGGGATACTGACCAGTTCCCGAACAGCGTAGAAGAGAATGCGTTGGTGATGTACGAAATCCTGAAAGCCGGCGGCTTCACCACCGGTGGCCTGAACTTCGATGCCAAGGTTCGTCGTCAGAGTACCGATAAATACGATCTGTTCTATGGTCATATTGGTGCGATGGATACCATGGCGCTATCGCTGAAAATTGCGGCGCGTATGATTGAAGACGGTGGTCTGGATCAGCGCGTGGCTAAACGTTATGCCGGTTGGAATGGTGAGCTGGGCCAGCAAATTCTGAAAGGGCAGATGACGCTGACGGAAATTGCGCAGTACGCTGAACAACACAACCTGGCGCCAGTGCACCAGAGCGGTCATCAGGAATTGCTGGAAAATCTGGTGAACCATTATTTGTTCGACAAATAACGGGTCTCTGAGCATGTCCGTAAGCCCGGTCAGCTCGCGCGACCGGGCCTTTCTTTAAGGAACGATGCCCTATGTATATCGGGATAGATCTTGGCACATCAGGCGTAAAGGCCATTCTGCTCAACGAGCAGGGCGATGTGGTCGCTTCGCAAACAGAGAAACTCACCGTCTCGCGCCCGCACCCGTTATGGTCAGAACAAGACCCAGAGCAGTGGTGGCTGGCAACGGATCGCGCTGTGAAAGCCCTGGGTCGGCAGCATTCACTTCGCGAGGTGAAAGCGTTGGGGATTGCCGGACAGATGCACGGCGCGACGCTACTGGATGAACAACAGAAGGTATTGCGCCCGGCTATCCTGTGGAACGATGGTCGCTGCGCCGAAGAGTGCGTCATGCTGGAGAGTCTGGTTCCGCAGTCTCGTGCCATCACCGGCAACCTGATGATGCCTGGCTTTACCGCGCCAAAGCTGCTGTGGGTACAGCGCCACGAACCGGAGATTTTTAGCCGGGTTGATAAAGTCTTGCTGCCGAAAGATTACCTGCGCCTGCGTATGACCGGCGATTTCGCCAGCGATATGTCTGATGCGGCTGGTACCCTGTGGCTGGATGTTGCGAAGCGTGACTGGAGTGATGTCATGCTGGAAGCCTGTAAGCTGACTCGTGCGCATATGCCTGCGCTCTATGAAGGCAGTGAGATTACCGGAACATTGTTGCCAGCAGTCGCCAGGGCCTGGGGAATGCAGGAGGTTGCGGTGGTCGCCGGAGGCGGGGATAACGCAGCGGGGGCAGTTGGCGTGGGCATGATGAATGCCGGTCAGGCGATGCTATCGCTGGGTACTTCCGGGGTCTATTTTGCGGTCAGCGACGGCTTTCTCAGCAAACCGGAAAGCGCGGTCCATAGCTTTTGCCATGCATTGCCTGAACGATGGCACCTGATGTCCGTGATGTTAAGTGCGGCATCCTGCCTGGACTGGGCGGCAAAATTAACCGGACTGGCGAGCGTTCCTGCGTTGATTGCCGCAGCGCAACAGGCGGATGAACACGCTGAGCCGGTCTGGTTTTTACCCTATCTGTCCGGTGAACGTACGCCGCACAACAACCCGCAGGCGAAGGGCGTATTTTTCGGTCTGACGCATCAGCATGGTCCGGCGGAGCTGGCTCAGGCGGTGCTGGAAGGCGTTGGTTTTGCATTGGCTGAGGGTATGGACGTGGTACACGCCTGCGGCGTGCAGCCCTCCAGCATTACGCTGATTGGCGGCGGGGCGCGCAGCGAATACTGGCGTCAGATGCTGTCTGACATCAGCGGATTGCAGTTGGATTACCGTACCGGCGGCGATGTTGGTCCTGCTCTCGGTGCGGCGCGTCTGGCGCAGATTGCCATTAATCCGCAGCAGCCATTATCAGATCTTCTACCTCAGCTTACGCTGGAGCAGGCGCATTATCCTGATGTCGAGCGCCATGCCCTTTACCAACAGCGTCGGGAAACCTTCCGCCGAATCTATCAGCAATTACACCCGCTGATGTCCTGACCCTAAATCCCCTCTGGTAAACAGAGGGGATTTATCAAATATATATTTCAATCTAATTAATAATTAGCGCGCATGAATTTATTCTGAAAGTCCGGCGTAGTGGCCTTTTCTGTGTTGTCTTTAGTGGGTTATTCATATTTTATCCATGATGGATAAGGAGGTCCCAATGAAGACGACAAGGCTGTTGCCATGGATATTATTCTTCTCTGGTGCATTGATTTACGTTATTGGCTTATGGCGGGCATGCCCGTTATTGAGTAGCAAAGGCTATTTTTTCGCCGTGCTGATGACGGGAATGTTTGTGACGTACGTTTATCAGCGTGCAGAAAATCTCAATCAGAACGATGAACACTTCGCCTCTGTATGTCAGATGGTGGCGCTCATCACGGTAGGGGTGCTGTTGGTGGGCGTATTGAATGTCCCATTATCACCCCTCGAAAAGGGGCTGTTCCCGCTGGCATTCATCGTATGTTTACTGGGGCAAGTTTTACTCATGCGTTCAGCAGAATATTTATCTAAAGGACCGGAACTCTAAATGGAAAACAGGACATCAACTTATTCACCGGCATTTAGTATTGTGTCATGGGTCGCGCTTCTCGGCGGCATTGTGGTTTATCTGCTGGGGTTGTGGAATGCCGATATGCAGTTGAACGAAAAGGGGTATTACTTTGCTGTTTTGGTGCTTGGTTTGTTTTCTGCTGCGTCGTATCAAAAGACGGTACGGGATAAATATGAGGGGATCCCGACAACGCCGATTTACTACATAACCTGTCTTGCCGCGTTTATTATTGCGGTTGCATTGTTGGTTATCGGTTTGTGGAATGCCACGCTGCTGCTAAACGAGAAAGGGTTTTACGGCCTGGCCTTCTTTTTAAGCCTGTTTGGTACCGTTGCGGTGCAGAAAAATATCCGTGATAGTGGCTTTGAGCATCCAAAAGAAACGCTGGCAGTCGCAGACGATTTTACGGAGTGATCGTATGCCCTCGATGGTTACCGATCGAGGGCTTTTATTGTTAGCTCACCAGTCTGCGCGTATCGATGCGCTGTAACAATACAGACAACAGTAAACTTCCCGCCAGCGTGGCGCTAAAAATCCACAACATATCCAGCGGCGGCCAGTTTTTGAGTTCTACACCGTTGGTGCGTAGCGCGTGAATGATCAGCGCATGAAAGCCATAAATGCCCAGAGAGTGGCGGGAAATAAGGCCCAGTACCGGCAGAGTGCGCGTACTGAGCGTATTTTTGACCAGCGTCAGGAGGGAGGCGGCACAAATAAACACCGCCGGGCCGCAATAGAGATACCAGGTATCGGCAAAATTGCCTCGCCAACGCAGTTCATGCAACGTGCCTCGAGAAATAATAAACACTGCGGTGATAAACAACGCCGCACAGAGCCAGGTAAGCGCGCGCTTGTGCGTATCCATCATACCAATCGCTCGGCCTAGCATACCGTACACGATGTAGTAGAACGTGTCGCCACTGATGTACAGGTTGATGGGAAGCCACTCAAAACCGCCAATTTTTTGTGAGACGGTATTGGGATTGGCAATCACCCCAATCACCACCATAAGCGCCAGCAGCATCTTGCCGCTGATATTTTTTACCTGTATCAGCGGGGAAACCAGGTAGATTACGGCGATCGCGAAGAAAAACCACAGGTGGTAGAACACCGGCTTTTGCAGCAGGTTTTTCAGCGACAGCTCAGCGTTGATCGAGGTAAACAGCAGGATGTAGGCCAGCGCCACGCTGCTGTAAAACAGGATGCAGAGCGCAATGCGCATGAAATGGCGCGGTTTGGCGCTGCGCTCGCCAAAAAACAGATAGCCCGAAATCATAAAGAACAACGGGACGCTGACGCGAGAAGCTGAATTGAGCACATTGGCCAGATCCCAATTCAATGGGCTGACGCTTTGCGCATTGGTGATGTACCAGGCCGTGGTGTGGATCATCACAACCATGAGACAGGCTATCCCGCGCAGGTTATCAATCCAGAATATTTTGGGCTGCATCAGTTCCTCTGTATTCATTAAAAAAAGTCTGACCGAAATTTTGCGAGCGTAGCTCACTGGAAAAATCCGAGTTCTTACGCTAAAGCTTGAGATGGTCTGATGAGATTCTCAAAATAGCATCCGTTTCCAGACACTTAATAATAAGACTGACCAGCAAACCAGGCGGTAATAAAATGATGATGAAGTATTTCTTTTCCGCGATCGTTACCCTTTTACTGGTTGCGTGCGCCGACACCCAGCCGCCTGCACCCGCGCAGAAGGCGCAAAAGATCAAAGTCAGTGCAACACGTTCGCTGGATATGGAGTCACTGTGTAAAAATGAGGCGGCACAAATCTACAACACTGGTGTGCAGAAAATTGATATCTCCGGTCTGGAACAATTTCAGGGCAGCTATGAGATGCGTGGTTCTACCTTCCGTAAAGAGAGTTTTGTCTGCTCTTTTGATGCAGACGGGCAGTTTTTACACCTTTCCATGCGCTAAGTTCCCCCTTTTTCCCGTTTCGTACTGTATATCTTGCAGCCAGCGGGTATACTGACCGCTTCCTTTAAATCCACACGTATCCAGCACGAAATAATATGCAAAAGTTTGATACCAGGACCTTCCAGGGCTTGATCCTGACCTTACAGGATTACTGGGCTCGCCAGGGCTGCACCATCGTTCAACCATTGGACATGGAAGTCGGCGCGGGGACATCTCACCCAATGACCTGCCTGCGGGCGCTGGGGCCGGAACCGATGGCGACTGCTTATGTGCAGCCTTCTCGTCGTCCGACCGACGGCCGCTATGGCGAAAACCCGAACCGCTTACAGCACTACTATCAGTTCCAGGTAGTGATTAAGCCGTCTCCGGACAACATTCAGGAGCTGTACCTGGGTTCTCTGAAAGAGCTGGGTATGGACCCGACCATTCACGATATCCGTTTCGTAGAAGATAACTGGGAAAACCCAACGCTGGGTGCCTGGGGTCTGGGTTGGGAAGTGTGGCTGAACGGCATGGAAGTCACGCAGTTCACCTACTTCCAGCAGGTTGGTGGTCTGGAATGTAAACCAGTGACCGGGGAAATTACCTACGGTCTGGAACGTCTGGCCATGTACATTCAGGGCGTAGACAGCGTTTACGACCTGGTCTGGAGCGACGGCCCGCTGGGTAAAACCACTTACGGCGACGTGTTCCATCAGAACGAAGTGGAGCAATCCACCTACAACTTCGAATACGCCGACGTGGACTTCCTGTTCACCTGCTTCGAGCAGTACGAGAAAGAAGCGCAGCAGCTGCTGGCGCTGGAAAATCCGCTGCCGCTGCCTGCGTATGAACGTATTCTGAAAGCCGCCCATAGCTTCAACCTGCTGGATGCGCGTAAAGCCATCTCCGTCACCGAGCGTCAGCGCTATATCCTGCGTATTCGCACCCTGACCAAAGCAGTGGCAGAAGCTTACTACGCTTCCCGTGAAGCCCTTGGCTTCCCGATGTGCAACAAAGACAAATAAGAGGCGGCCATGTCTGAGAAAACTTTTCTGGTGGAAATCGGCACTGAAGAGCTGCCACCAAAAGCACTGCGCAGCCTGGCTGAGTCCTTTGCTGCGAACTTTACCGCGGAGCTGGATAATGCTGGCATCGCGCACGGCAACGTGGAGTGGTTCGCCGCGCCGCGTCGTCTGGCGTTGAAAGTCGCTGCCCTGGCTGAAGCACAACCCGACCGTGAAGTAGAAAAACGCGGCCCGGCCATCGCCCAGGCGTTTGACGCCGAAGGTAAACCGAGCAAAGCGGCCGAAGGTTGGGCGCGTGGCTGTGGCATCACGGTTGATCAGGCTGAGCGTCTGACCACCGACAAAGGCGAGTGGCTGCTGTATCGCGCGCATGTGAAAGGCGAAAGCGCTGAAGCGTTGCTGCCGAATATGATCGCCACCTCACTGGCGAAGCTGCCGATCCCGAAACTGATGCGCTGGGGCGCGTCTGACGTTCACTTCGTGCGTCCGGTTCACACCGTGACGTTGCTGCTGGGC
Source organism: Citrobacter sp. RHBSTW-00887 (assembly GCF_013728095.1). Lineage (NCBI taxonomy): Bacteria > Pseudomonadati > Pseudomonadota > Gammaproteobacteria > Enterobacterales > Enterobacteriaceae > Citrobacter > Citrobacter sp. RHBSTW-00887. The sequence continues at coordinate 212,187 of NZ_CP056267.1, forward strand.
GACAAAGTTATTCCGGCAACTATTCTGGGTATTCAGTCCGATCGCGTGATCCGCGGGCATCGCTTTATGGGCGAGCCGGAGTTCACCATCGATAATGCCGATCAGTACCCAGAAATTCTGCGTGAGCGCGGCAAAGTGATTGCGGATTACGCTGAGCGTAAAGCCAAAATCAAAGCCGATGCCGAAGACGCGGCGCGTAAAATTGGCGGCAACGCCGATCTGAGTGAAAGCCTGCTGGAAGAAGTCACCTCGCTGGTGGAATGGCCGGTCGTGCTGACCGCGAAGTTCGAAGAGAAATTCCTCGCTGTTCCGTCCGAAGCGCTGGTTCACACCATGAAAGGTGACCAGAAGTACTTCCCGGTATACGCGAACGACGGCAAACTGCTGCCGAATTTTATCTTCGTTGCCAACATCGAATCCAAAGACCCGCAGCAAATCATCTCCGGTAACGAGAAGGTGGTTCGTCCGCGTCTGGCGGATGCCGAATTCTTCTTCAATACAGACCGTAAAAAACGTCTGGAAGACCATCTGCCGCGTCTGCAAACCGTGCTGTTCCAACAGCAACTGGGTACGCTGCGCGACAAGACTGACCGTATCCAGGCGCTGGCGGGCTGGATTGCTGGTCAGATTGGCGCTGACGTTAACCACGCAACGCGTGCTGGCCTGCTGTCCAAGTGCGACCTGATGACCAACATGGTCTTCGAGTTCACCGATACTCAGGGCGTGATGGGCATGCACTACGCGCGTCACGATGGTGAAGCGGAAGATGTCGCTGTGGCGCTGAACGAGCAGTATCAGCCGCGTTTTGCCGGTGATGACCTGCCGTCTAACCCGGTTGCCTGTGCCGTGGCGATTGCCGATAAGATGGACACACTGGCGGGTATCTTCGGTATCGGTCAGCATCCGAAAGGCGACAAAGACCCGTTTGCGCTGCGTCGTGCCGCGCTGGGCGTACTGCGTATCATCGTTGAGAAGAACCTGAATCTGGATCTACAAACGTTGACCGAAGAAGCGGTTCGTCTGTATGGCGACAAGCTGACTAACGCCAACGTGGTGGATGATGTGATCGACTTTATGCTCGGTCGATTCCGCGCCTGGTATCAGGATGAAGGTTACACCGTCGATACCATTCAGGCAGTACTGGCGCGTCGTCCGACTCGTCCGGCTGATTTCGACGCACGTATGAAGGCGGTTTCGCACTTCCGTACGCTGGAAGCCGCGTCCGCGCTGGCTGCAGCGAACAAGCGTGTATCGAACATCCTGGCGAAGTCTGAAGAGACGCTGAATGACCGCGTAAATTCGGCAACGCTGAAAGAGCCGGAAGAAATTGCGCTGGCGCTGCAGGTTGTGGTGCTGCGCGATAAGCTGGAGCCTGTCTTTGCAGCTGGTCGTTACCAGGAAGCGCTGGTTGAGTTGGCGGAACTGCGTGAACCGGTTGATGCGTTCTTCGAGAAAGTGATGGTCAACGTGGAAGATAAAGATCTGCGTATTAACCGTCTGTCTATGCTCGCAAAACTGCGCGAACTGTTCCTGCGCGTAGCGGATATTTCTCTGCTGCAGTAACGCTCCTGAGCTGACTTAGAAAAGCCGGATAAGCATTGTGCCATCCGGCTTTTTTGTATGTAGTTAGCGCAGCTGTAATTTTGTCAGACAGGTCTGGCTGTCTTCCATCGTCTTGATGGGATACTCCGCCGTTTTACCGTTGTAACTTACCGCGATTGTGCCTGCCATATTGCGCGGTAGCCATACCCCGACGAAGCCATTTCGACCGCTCTTCATCACTTTTTGTACCACCACCTCACCCTTGTTATCCGTCACTTTGACATTGAATGCCTTCTCCGGCATTTCGCCCTGGCAGCCAGAAAGGCTGTGGTTGAAGCAAGGATGTGTTTGCCATTCATAGGGGGCAAATGACAGATAGAACTTGTCACCGAGCGGTAGGGTATAAATCTGATCGCCCGAAGAGAGCTTCAGTTCGGTACTGGTGATAGATGCTGAGTACGGCAGCGGGCGGTTCTGTGGCGACTGGTCAATGGTCTCGACGATTTGCTCGACGGATTTACCGCTGAGCCCGTGTTCCGCCAGAAAAGCAGCTTCCGGAGTTGCTGCGAACGCGCTACCGGTTGTGAGCAAACCTAAAACCAGCAGCAGTGAGGATTTCGACATAGCTTCAATTCCTTGTGAATGTTGTGGAATACAGACTGGCTCACTATAAAGCTTGCCCTTAGGGAAAGGTCAAAGGGAGGACGGGTAAAGTAATGCAAAGAAGCGTTTGGGCGGGGAGTCTTGCGAAGTACAGATAAAAAAAATCCCCGCCGTTTGGCAGGGATTCAGAATTTTGAGCTTTTTAAGCTTACAGGCTGGTTACGTTGCCAGCTGCCGGGCCTTTAGCGCCGCTTTCGATGGTGAAGGAAACTTTCTGACCTTCGTCCAGAGATTTGTAGCCATCGTTCTGGATAGCAGAGAAGTGTACGAACACGTCTTTAGAGCCATCGTCAGGAGTGATGAAGCCGAAACCTTTGTCAGCGTTGAACCATTTTACGATACCAGTCATTTTACCGGACATAGTGTATTACCTTTTAAAAAATAAGTGTGCCTTTCGGCGATATGGCGTGCTTTACAGATTTTTTAACAGTAAAGGAAATGCTCACTACGAAGGGTATCAACGATAACTCTTGAAGGGACTTGCCTTACTAACTGCTGTAATGGTCTGTACGTCAAACCGTTGAGGGCATTAACTCATTTTACGCATGTGGATGCAACTACTATTTTCTTTTTTGTGGATAACCTCCTTAAGGGAACGGCCCTTTTACAGGACCGTTCATAAGTAAAATTGAAAAATAGTTCAATCCATCAGTTGCTTACTTAATCTTGGGTCTGCCTGAATCAGGCGCATTAACTTCAATTCGGTATTGGAAGGCTTTACGCGTTTAGACTCCCATTCATGAACCGTCGCGACCGTCACGCCCATCACCCGGGCAAAATCATCTGTTTTTAAACCTGTCCCTCGTCGTAGCTGTTCAAATTCGGTGAAAGGGTTGGTTTTTTGCGTCAGAGTAACCGTCTGCGATACATCTTTAAAAACAATCTGCTCCAGACTGCTCAGCAGTTCAAACATAGGATCTTTGTATTCCATTGAGAACTCCTACAAATCACACAGCGGGATCGTGAATTTCATCGAAGCTCATTAAGAGTAGTCGGAAAAAATGAAGCCGAATTTTAGGTTTGTGTGATGGATTCGTTTCAGCGGATCGGGGTCGACAATCTTTTGCAGGCTAACGAACTGATAAAGGTCGTGATCTGCGAACGATCGATCCCGATTGTAAAGATGACTAAAATATGACGTCGTGTGGTAAATGGCGCATTGTTTAGCAAAACGATGGGTGGCGGGAGCGGTTATTTTCCCCCACAAGATTACGCGGAAAGGGTATCTTGCGGGGCTGACCTGGACTATCCTTGTCAACGTCAGGCACGCGGGTGTCGTTGTGCGCATTTTTGGGTGAAAGGAGTATTAAAATGGCGACAGGTAAGTCCTGCTCTCGCTGGTTTGCGCCTGTTTTGGCGCTCTTAATGGTAGTTGGCCTGAGTGGGTGTTTTGATAAAGAAGGCGATCAACGCAAAGCGTTTATCGATTTTCTGCAGAATACTGCAATGCGTAGCGGAGAGCGTTTACCAACGCTGACCGCCGATCAGAAAAAACAGTTTGGCCCGTTTGTGTCCGATTACGCGATTCTGTATGGCTATTCGCAGCAGGTTAATCAGGCAATGGACTCCGGTCTGCGCCCGGTGGTTGATAGCGTAAATGCGATTCGTGTTCCTCAGGATTATGTGACTCAGCGTGAACCGCTGCGTCAGGCAAATGGTGCGTTGGGCGTATTAGGGCAACAGTTGCAGAATGCGAAACTGCAGGCAGATGCTGCGCATGGCGCGCTGAAGCAGGGCGAGGATCTGAAGCCGGTCTTTGACCAGGTCTACAATAAAGTCGTCACTGTACCTTCAGAGGCGCTACAGCCGCTGATCCCTGCCGCGCAAATCTTCACGCAGCAGTTAGTGCAGGTCGGTGATTTTGTGGCACAGCAGGATACGCAGGTGAGCTTTGTCGCTAACGGTATCCAGTTCCCAACTTCACAGCAGGCAAGTCAGTACAACACGCTGATTGGCCCGTTGGCCTCTCAGCATCAGGCATTTAATCAGGCCTGGACTGCTGCGGTGAATGCCGCTCAGTAATGAAGGCGCTGTAATACATAAAAGGCCGGGTAAGCGTAAGTGCTACCCGGCCTTTTGTTTATGGCGCGACCTGCGGGTTCACGCAATTCTTCTCAACGCGTCCTTGCAGCGCATCGATTAAGTTATCCACCGCACAGGCCGCCATGTTATAGCGCGTTTCATGCGTCGCTGAACCTATGTGCGGTACGGCTACCACGTTTGGCTGCGCCAATAGCGGTGAGTCTGCTGGTAATGGCTCCTGCTCAAACACATCAAGGCCTGCGGCATGAATTTCCCCGCTTTGCAGGGCGGCAATCAGCGCTTTTTCATCGACCACCGGCCCACGCCCGGCGTTAATGAAAATGGCGGAGGACTTCATTTTGGCAAACTGTTCGGTACTAAACAGATGATGCGTTTCTTCGGTTAACGGCAGGATCAGGCAGACAAAATCGGACTCCTGCAACAGCGTATCGAGGTCGCAGTAACGCGCGTTGAAGCGTTCTTCCGCCTCCTGGTGATGACGGCGCGCGTTATAAAGAATCGGCATGCTAAAACCAAAATGCGCGCGTTGCGCCAGCGCCAGACCAATACGGCCCATGCCGACAATCCCCAGCGTTTTGTGGTGTACATCCGTACCAAACCAGTCCGGCCCGATACTTTTGGTCCATTCGCCAATTTTCACCCGTTCAGCAACTTCTACCACGCGGCGAGCGGTGCTTAACACCAGCGCCATTACCGTATCGGCGACAGTTTCCGTCAGCACGGTTGGCGTGTGCATCAACAGCACCTTGCGCGCGTTGAGGGCATCGACGTCGAAATTGTCATAGCCTACGGAAATCGTGGATGTCGCACGTAGCCTGGGCATTCTCTCCAGTAGGGCGGTATTGACGGCTTCACTGGAACCCAGCAGACCTTCCGCGTTGGCAAAAGCCTCGGCGTGCTGTGCGACCGTTTCCGGGCGCAGGTTAGGCACATGAGTCACAGTAAAATGCTCTTCCAGGCGATGCAGTAAATCGTCAGGTAACGCTTTATAGAGAATAATGGACGGCTTCATGCGAATCTCCGTAAGTTAAAATTTAAGCGTGGCGTGCGCCAATAGGTAATTGCTGATTATTAGCAGGCTTAACAATTAAAGTTAGCCATACTGAGACAAAAAGCGCTACCCCCATAAAAATGTACGAGGCGGATGGGCTGCCGGTTGCGCCATTGAGGTAGCCGACAAACCATGAACCAAAGAATGAGCCTAGCGCGCCCATGCTGTTAATCAGCGCCATTGCACCCCCGGCGACGTTGCGCGGCAGCATTTCCGGGATGATGGCGAAGAAGGGGCCATATGGGGCGTACATTGCCGCACCCGCAATAACTAACAGCGTGTAAGAAATCCAGAAGTGGTCTGCACCCACGGCCCAGGAGCCGATAAAAGCGAAAGCGGCTATCAATAACAGCGGCCAGACAAACAGTTTACGGTTTTGCAGCTTATCGGAGGCCCAGGAGACGAGGATCATCGCCGCCGTCGCCGCCAGATAAGGTACGGATGACAGCCAGCCAACCTCTACCATGCCCAGATTTGCGCCGCCGTTGCGGATAATCGACGGTAGCCACAGGACAAAACCATAGACGCCAATACTCCAGGCGAAATACTGCATGCACAGCAGGATGACGTTACGTGAGCGGAAGGCCTCGCTATAGTTACGCACGGCTTTGATGCCTTGCTGCTCTTTTTCCAGTTGCGCCTGAAGGGCGGCTTTTTCAGATTCTGACAGCCAGCCGACCTGAGACGGTTTGTCTTTTACCAATACCCACCAGCAGAACGCCCAGATGATGGCCGGGAAGCCCTCGATGATAAACATTTCCCGCCAGCCCAGCGCCTGGATCAGATAACCGGAAACCACAGACATCCACAGGACGGTAACCGGGTTACCGAGGATCAGGAAAGTGTTAGCGCGCGAGCGCTCGGATTTCGTAAACCAGTTGCTGATATAAATCAGCATTGCGGGCATCACCGCGGCTTCAACGACGCCAAGAATAAAGCGGATGGCGGCAAGCATTGGAATATTGCTGACCATACCGGTTAACGACGCGCATGCGCCCCAGAGGATCAGACAGACAAAAATCAGTTTTCGTACGCTGCGCCGTTCTGCGTAAATCGCGCCTGGGATCTGAAAGAAGAAATAGCCGAGGAAAAACAGAGCGCCCAGCAGGGAAGAGATCCCTTTGGTAATGCCGAGGTCCTCGTTGATACCGGCGGCGGAGGCGAAGCTGAAGTTCGCACGGTCAAGGTACGCCAGGCTATACGTGATAAACACGATTGGCATAATGTACCACCAGCGTTTTGCTGCATTAGTTGAGCTATTCATAGACTGCCCTCTGGTTATGCTGATACGCCGCCTCTGTATGTAGGGTACAGAGACAGAGTTGGCCGGGAGTTTATTCCCCTAATTGTTCACGTGTGGGTAATCCTTCGCTGTCGCCCTGAACCTGAATGGCCAGTGCGCCGATTTTATTGCCGCGGGTCACCGCCTGATGCAGCGAACGGCCTTCCAGCAGGGCGCTGATAACGCCTACGGCAAAGCCATCGCCTGCGCCGACCGTATCGACCACGTTGTCGACTTTTACCGGTGCAACGCAACCTTGTTCACCGCTGGCTGTTTTGTACCAGGCACCATCAGCCCCGGTTTTGATGATCACGGCCTTCACCCCGTGGCGCAGATAAAAGTCGGCGATGGCTTCAGGCGTCTGTTGGCCGGTTAAAATCATCCCCTCTTTTAATCCAGGTAAAACCCAGTCAGCCTGGAATGCCAGCCGGTTCAGTTTTTCCACCATTTCGGCTTCGCTTTTCCACAGCACCGGACGCAAATTTGGGTCGAACGAGATGGTCTTCCCCTGGGCTTTCAGCGTGCGGGCGGTGTGCGCCAGTAGTTCATAGGAGCTGGCAGAAAGCGCTGCCGCCACGCCGCTCAGGTGCAAGTGGCGCGCGCTGGCGAAATAGTCCTCGTGATAATCCTCAACGCTGAGGTGGCTGGCGGCGGAACCTTTGCGGAAATACTCCACAATGGGATCGGTTCCATTTTCGACCTTAGATTTAAGCTGAAAGCCGGTAGCGTAACGCCCGTCCTGGGTAACTCCCTGCGCATCAATCCCTTCTTTTTCCAGCGACTTAACGATAAAACGACCAAAACTGTCATTGCCTACGCGGCTCACCCAGCCGACCTTCAGGCCCAGACGAGCAAGACCGGTCGCCACGTTGAGTTCAGCGCCTGCAACGCGCTTGATAAACTGCTCTACATCCGTCAGTTCGCCGGTTTGCGTGGCGACAAACATCGCCATCGCTTCACCAATAGTGACCGCATCCAGTGAATTTTTCATGTGTTACTCCTCGCGTAACAGCTCGACGTAGTGGCGGGTAACCGCCGTCAAATCCTGCCCTTCCAGGGGGAACTCAATACCGCGCGGAACATCGTTGGGCAGCGTTTTTAACAGCGCCAGCCAGCGTGAATCTGCTTCATCAGGCGGTACGGCACGGTAGCTATCGCGATGCGTAACTGCGGCTTTGACATGGATATATCCGACGGTTGGCGCCAGGTTCTGCGCGGCCTGTTCCGGGGAGTCGCCAACCCACAGCCAGTTGCCCATATCGAAAGTCAGAGATATCGGCAGGTTTTGCGTCTGACAGGCTTCATTGAAACGTTGCATCGGCTGCAGGCGTCCGCAGGCGGTCTGATCGTTTTCCACAACCAGCTCCATTCCGCTGTTGTTCAGCCATTCACGTAAATCGTCGAACTGTTCGGTATGGGAAAAATGACCGAGAGAGACTTTTAACCACAGCGCCTGTAGGGCCTGCGCTTCTTCGAGGAGCTGCGGAAGTCGGGGATTCAGGTTCCCATCCTCAAGGAATAACGGTTCAGGCGCTGAATAACAGGCCAGCAGGCCGAAGAGTTCGATTGCAGAGGCCATTGTGGACAGCGTTTTCAGCTCGGCGTCGGTTAATAACTCGCGGCGGATTTCGACGCCGTCAGCACCGGCTTCGGCAATGATGGGCAACATTGCCGTTTGCCCGCCTGCGGCCCGCACCTGGTCGTAGCCGTAGGCGGCGGTAACCACCATAATTTTTCTTTTCATGGAAACTCCAGACTAGCATTCTTGTTATAACGCTAGATGGAACCGGTTCCAAAGAAAAGCTCATGATGTCGAATTTATGATCACCATCACGAAGGAAATTTAACGGGCAGTTGAGCCGCGCACGATCAGCTCGCCGGAGAATACCTGTTCCTGAATGGCAGCAGAACCGCCATCAATTCGGCGTACAACCTGCTCAACGGCGGTGTAGCCAATCTGCCATGTGGGTTGTTTCAACGTGGTGATACCGACGCCCGCCAGCTCCGCCCATTCCAGTTCGTCAAAACCGAGCAGGCCGATATCGCTGCCCCAGTTAAGGCCAATGCGCTTCAGGGCGCGGGCAACCTGCAGCGTGAGAGCGCCGTTGGCAGAGATAACGGCTTTGCGCATCCCCCGATGCTGCTGGTGAAACTGGCGCAGCGTGTCATCCAGTTGCGTATTGTCCGTTAGCGGGACTTCGGCATTTTGCGCGATAACGCCGGGGTACTGTGCGAGCGTAACGCGAAAAGCGCTCAGGCGTTCGCGGCGGGTATTCACCATGCCCAGCGGCTCGCTGAGGAACAGGATGGCTTCAAAACCTTGCTCGACCAGATGTTCAGTGGCAACCGTTGCCGCCTGGGTGTTATCCAGCCCGACCATATCACAGGCAAAATCGGGAATTTTACGGTCAATCAGAACCATCGGCAGCGCAGACTGTTGCAGGCGGTTCAGCCCCTCTTCGCGCATTCCAACGGCGTTGACCACAATCCCTTCGACCTGGTAGCTGCGCAGCAGGTCGAGATAATGCAGCTCCTGATCCACTTCGTTGTTGGTGTTACACACCAGCGGGGTAAAGCCCTTATCGCGACAGGCGGCTTCAATCCCGCTTAACACGTTGACGGAGTAGGGATTAGTAATATCGGCGATGATCAGACCAATCAGACGGGTACGACCGTGTTTCAGACCTCTTGCCATCAGGCTGGGACGATAGTCGAGATCGGCAATGGCTTGTTCAATGCGGGCCAGTAGCGCGTCGGAAAGCAGGTGCTTTTCACCGTTGAGGTAGCGTGAAATGCTGGTCTTGCCGGTTTTTGCGGCTTTCGCCACATCGCTGATGGTTGCCCGTGTTGATTTGCTCATCGCTGATTTCCCTAAATTTGGTGACAACACCTTAACGCGAAAATCAACGATGGCAAGTGCTTCATGCCGGATAAGACGCTGCCATTATCCGGCACAAAACGTTACTGGAGCGGGCTTAAGGTGATCTCTACGCGGCGGTTTTGCGCTTTCCCTTCCGCCGTGCTGTTGCTGGCGATCGGATTTGCCGGGCCCATACCCTGAGTGCGGATACGGTTAGCGGCGACGCCTTGAGTGATTAAGGCGCTGGCCACAGAGTCCGCGCGCTGCTGCGACAGGCGCATATTCAGATCCTGACTGCCGGTGCTGTCGGTGAAGCCGAGCACGTTGACGGCGGTTTTATTGTACTCTTTCAGTACCATTGCCACGCCGGTCAGGGTGTTGGCACCCGCAGGTTTCAGATTGCTGCTGTTGCTGTCGAAGGTGACGTTATTTGGCATATTCAGGATGATGTTATCCCCACTGCGCGTCACGCTGACGCCCGTTCCTTGCATTTTGTCGCGCAGTTTTGCTTCCTGCACGTCCATGTAATAGCCGACACCGCCGCCAACGGCCGCGCCAGCCGCCGCACCAATCAGCGCGCCTTTGCCGCGATCTTTCTTCGAAGAAGAGAGTGCGCCAATACCCGCGCCGACCAGAGAGCCAATACCCGCGCCAATGCCGGATTTACCCGCTTCGCGTTCTCCGGTGTAAGGGTTTGTTGTGCAGCCAGAAACCGCCAGGGCGCCGCTCACGATGGCAGCAATAACAAAAACACGTTTCTTCATCTTAATTCCTTAATGACTTTTTCTTCTTTACCACAGCGACCGTGGCGGTTGATTATGACGTGTGAACATGAAGAAAATTCCAGGGAAGACTCTGAAATTTGTAAGTAACATTGAACGGCATAATAAATAAGCCGTCACATCGCATTCAGGAGCGCCATCTTGGCTAATTCACCCGCACATTACTCGGTGTTAACCGCCGCCCACTGGGGACCTATTCTCGTCGAAACCGATGGCGAGACGGTTTTCTCCTCTCGCGGCGCGCTGCCCACCGCCCATCCCAACTCTTTGCAAACCGTGGTGCGCGACCAGGTACACAGTAAAACGCGGGTACGTTTTCCCATGGTGCGTAAAGGCTTTCTCGCCTCGCCGGAGGCGCCGCAGGGTGTGCGCGGGCAGGATGAATTTGTTCGTGTCAGTTGGGACGACGCGCTGAATCTTATCCATACGCAGCATAAACGCATCCGTGACAGCTACGGCCCGGCCTCGATTTTTGCCGGTTCCTACGGCTGGCGTTCCAACGGTGTGTTACACAAAGCAGCGACCCTGCTACAGCGTTATATGGCGCTGGCGGGCGGTTATACCGGGCATCTGGGGGATTACTCGACGGGTGCTGCGCAGGCCATCATGCCGTACGTGGTGGGCGGTAACGAAGTTTACCAGCAGCAGACCAGTTGGCCGGTGGTGCTGGAGAACAGCGAAGTGGTGGTGTTATGGAGCGCCAATCCACTGAATACCCTGAAAATTGCCTGGAACGCCTCCGACGAGCAGGGCCTCGCTTACTTTGAGGCACTGCGTGGCAGCGGGAAGCGGTTGATCTGTATCGATCCGATGCGATCGGAAAGCGTCGATTTCTTTGGCGAGAAGATGGAATGGATCGCTCCGCATATGGGGACCGACGTGGCGCTGATGCTGGGTATCGCGCATACGCTGGTGGAAAACGGCTGGCACGACGCGGACTTTCTTGCCCGGTGTACGACCGGATATGACCGTTTTGCCGACTATCTGCTGGGCAAATCTGACGATGTTGCAAAAACGGCAGAATGGGCCGCTGAAATTTGTGGTGTTCCGGCGGCGAAAATACGTGAACTTGCGGCGATATTTCACCAAAACACCACCATGCTGATGGCGGGATGGGGCATGCAACGCCAGCAGTATGGCGAGCAGAAACACTGGATGATAGTCACGCTGGCTGCCATGCTCGGGCAAATCGGGACGCCTGGCGGCGGCTTTGGGCTGTCGTACCATTTTGCCAACGGCGGCAACCCAACGCGCCGCGCTGCGGTGCTGGCTTCAATGCAGGGCAGCGTTAAAAACGGCACCGACGCGGTGGATAAAATCCCGGTGGCGCGAATTGTTGAAGCGCTGGAGAACCCGAGTGGTTTTTATCAGCACAACGGTATGGACCGCCATTTCCCGGACATCCGTATGCTGTGGTGGGCGGGCGGCGCTAACTTCACCCATCATCAGGACACCAACCGTCTGATTCGCGCCTGGCAAAAACCGGAGCTGGTGGTTATCTCAGAGTGTTTCTGGACAGCCGCAGCGAAGCATGCCGATATCGTGCTGCCGGCGACGACGTCTTTTGAGCGTAATGATTTGACCATGACTGGCGATTACAGCAACCAGCATCTGGTGCCGATGAAGCAGGTTGTATCGCCGCAGGATGAAGCGCGAAATGATTTTGATGTCTTTGCCGAGCTGAGTGAACGCTGGGAGAAGGGCGGATATGAGCGATTTACCGAAGGCAAAAGCGAGCTGGAATGGCTGGAGACTTTTTACAACATTGCCGGGCAGCGTGGGGCTAGCCAGCAGGTGACGTTGCCGCCATTCACCGAGTTTTGGCAGCGGAATGCGCTGATCGAAATGCCAGAAAACGCCGCCAGCGCGCAGTTTATCCGTTTCGCGGATTTTCGCCGCAACCCACAGGCGCATCCGCTGAAAACGGACAGCGGTAAAATTGAAATCTACTCCGCGAGGATTGCCGGTTACGGTTACGCGGACTGTGCGGGGCATCCGATGTGGCTGCAGCCGGATGAGTGGTTCGGTAACGCCGAGCCGGGCCAGTTACAGCTGCTTTCCGCCCATCCGGCGCACCGTTTGCACAGTCAGCTAAATTACAGCGCGTTGCGCGAACAGTATGCGGTAGCGGATCGTGAGCCCGTCACGATTCATCCGCAGGATGCCAAAGCGCGCGGTATTGCGGATGGCGACACGGTCAGGGTGTGGAACCAGCGTGGGCACGTTCTGGCGGGAGCGGTCGTGACGACGGGAATTAAACCCGGTGTCATCTGTATTCATGAGGGCGCCTGGCCTGATTTGGATCTCGCTGCCAACGGTATTTGTAAAAATGGCGCCGTCAACGTGCTGACCAAAGATCTCCCCAGCTCGAAGCTGGGGAATGGCTGTGCGGGCAACACTGCGCTGGCGTGGCTCGAAAAATACAGCGGACCAACGTTGACGCTTACGGCGTTTGATCCGCCTGCCAACCCATAATCCACGTGGGATGGTGAGTCTCTTCCTGCCATGCGCCATCTTCAATGCGAAAACCCAGCGCATGGTAGAAGTTCACCGCTGATTGATTCTTCTGGTAAACCTCGAGGCTGAGTAACGAAAAGCGCTGCTGCACATGCTGCACCAGCGCTTTGCCGATCCCGCTTCTGATGGCGGCAGGCGCGACGAACAGTGCGCCGAGAAAGCGGTCGTCAATGACGCTGGCAAAGCCTTTGAGCACCCCTTCTTCTTCCCATACCCAGGTTTGTGCGGCTGGCAGATAAACATCTCGCACGATGGATTCACTTTCGCGCCAGTAGCGTTCTTCGATAAACGGATGGGCATGGATCGTGCTTTCCATCCACAGCGCCAGAATCGACGGTAGATCATCAGCCTTTGATTCACGAATCATGTTGTTCTCCCGGGTAACAGATACAGGTGGTGACATGGTCGTTGACCAGGCCGCATGCCTGCATAAAGGAGTAACAGATGGTGGTGCCGACAAACTTAAATCCGCGTTTTTTTAACGCTTTAGACAGTGCATCTGACGCCGGTGTAGAGGTGGGGATATCACTCAGGTTGGCGGCGCGGGTCACTTGCGGTTGGTTATCAACAAATGACCAGACGAACTCGCTAAACGATTCTCCGTTTTGCGCCATGGTCAGAAAGGCGCGAGCGTTGCCGATAATGGCCTGAATTTTTCCTCGATGGCGAATAATGCCGGCATCCAGTACCAGTCTTTCCACATCCTCTTCGGTCATGGCCGCCACTTTTTCCGGGTCAAAATGGTGGAAGGCGTGGCGATAATTTTCCCGTTTCTTTAGTACGGTGATCCACGATAAACCGGCCTGTTGGCCTTCCAGACAGATCATTTCGAACAGCTTGTTGCCATCTGTTTCGGGGACGCCCCATTCCTTGTCGTGGTAGGCAATGTAAAGTGGGTCCTGGCTGACCCATCCGCAACGCTGCATATTCTTCCTCGCTGTTTTTACTGGCGTAAAAATTTCATTCGGCCCGCCTTGACGCGCCAGCTAAAAAGACAATATTTAATACAGGGCCTGATGGGCCCGATATCCTTCACACAATGACAATAATATCGCCGAATTCGGCTCTTTTCTGGAGTCGCGTTGATGATTATAAGAAACAGTAGTGGTCGCCAAAGGTTAACTCTGGCGAGCGTCGTAGTTTGTGCGCTGTTCATCAATACAGCATATGGCTGGCAACAAGAATATATCGTTGATGCGATGTCAGGGCATACGGCTGAACGTTATACATGGGACAGCGATCACCAACCACGTTATAACGACATTCTGGAAGAACGTATTCGCTCCACTCAAAACGTGGCGGGTCCCGTGGTGAATCTGGCGGATGAAACGCCTATGGATGCGACCAGCGGCATGAGTATGGGCTGGAACTTTCCGCTTTCAAGGCAGGTGATGACCGGTCCGGTGGCCGCGCTGCATTATGACGGTTCGACCACGTCTACTTACAACGAATTTGGCGATAGCGTGACGTCGGTAACGCAGAACGATCCGCTGTGGCATGCCAGCGTCAGCACGTTAGGCTGGCGAGTCAATTCTCAGTTCGGTGATGTGCGACCGTGGGCGCAAATCAGCTATAACCAGCAGTTTGGCGAGAATATCTGGAAAGCGCAGTCGGGCCTCAGTCGCATGACGGCGGCGGGTCAAGACGGTAACTGGCTGGATGTTACCGTTGGCGCAGATATGCTGTTGAACCGGCACATGGCGGCTTACGCGGCGCTTTCGCAGGCGGAAAATAGCACCAATAACAGCGACTATATGTACACCATGGGAGTGAGTGCTAAATTTTAACGCAAAAAATCATCAGCTAAACATCTCTGTTACATATTGAGATCAACAATCACACGCCCCTCAGCGATAGCGTGTACTAACTCTTACGATAAAATTCAGTAACCCGACTTTTTGTCTCGTCATTCATTCCGCATTCCAGGCATTTCATTCCGTCCTGGCGGCATTTCATGCCGTTTTCTCCTGGCCATAAAAGCGCTTCGGTATGGTTGTTGGCAGAGAATTTCCCATTTTGCTTATGCAGGAAGACTGCCATGAAAACTTCTGATTATCAGCGTACTCGCTGGCTAACACTGATCGGCACGATTATTACCCAATTTGCTTTAGGTTCTGTTTATACCTGGAGCCTGTTTAATGGCGCGCTCTCTTCTAAGCTCGATGCGCCGGTAAGTCAGGTGGCATTTTCCTTTGGCCTGCTGAGCCTCGGGCTGGCGATTTCCTCTTCCGTTGCCGGCAAGCTGCAGGAGCGTTTTGGCGTGAAACGCGTCACCATGGCCTCCGGTATTTTACTCGGCGTCGGTTTCTTCTTAACCGCCCATTCCAACAGCCTGATTATGCTGTGGCTGAGCGCTGGTGTGCTGGTTGGTCTGGCGGATGGCGCAGGTTACCTGTTAACGCTTTCCAACTGCGTAAAATGGTTCCCTGAGCGTAAAGGGCTGATTTCCGCCTTTGCCATCGGTTCTTATGGCCTTGGCAGCCTCGGTTTTAAATTTATCGACAGCCAACTGCTGAGCACCGTGGGCCTGGAAAAAACCTTTATGATTTGGGGCGCGATCGTACTGGTGATGATCGTCTTTGGCTCCACGCTGATGAAAGATGCGCCGAATCAGGAAGTGAAAGCGAAGAATGGCGTAGTTGAGAACGACTACACCCTGGCGCAGTCCATGCGCAAACCGCAGTACTGGATGCTGGCAGTCATGTTCCTGACGGCGTGTATGAGCGGTCTGTACGTCATTGGCGTGGCGAAAGATATCGCACAAAGCCTGGCGCATATGGATGTGGCGACGGCGGCGAATGCGGTTACCGTCATTTCTATCGCGAACCTGTCGGGTCGTCTGGTGCTGGGGATTCTGTCCGATAAAATCTCCCGTATTCGCGTGATCACCATTGGTCAGGTCGTTTCGCTGGTCGGTATGGCTGCACTGTTGTTCGCGCCGCTGAATGACGTAACCTTCTTTATGGCAATTGCCTGTGTCGCATTTAACTTTGGCGGCACCATCACCGTATTCCCGTCACTGGTCAGCGAGTTCTTCGGTCTGAATAACCTGGCTAAAAACTACGGTGTTATTTACCTGGGCTTCGGTATCGGTAGCATTTGCGGTTCCATTATCGCCTCGCTGTTTGGCGGGTTCTATGTGACCTTCTGCGTCATCTTTGCGCTGTTAATCATTTCGCTGGCGCTTTCTACCACTATTCGTCAGCCACAACGTAGCGTCTATACCGAGGCGCACGCCTAAATCTATTAGTAGTATGATTAATACCTGGCGCATATATTTACAAAAATTTATGCGCCATTTTCATTCTCTATAAGCACTTTTGCTCCTTCCTGTGGTCTACTTACCCGCGCCCGTAGACATTTCACCTCTGCTGTTGTCGCATTTTTCCTCTGTCAGGTCTGATTGATCGCTGCTCAGGGTTTTTTATCCCGATTTCCAGGGTTTGTTTGCATGAGATACATTAAGTCGATGACGCAGCAGAAACTCAGTTTCTTGCTGGCAATCTATATCGGTTTGTTTATGAACTGTGCTGTATTTTTCCGTCGCTTTAGCGGATATGCGCACGATTTTACCGTCTGGAAAGGACTCTCCGCGGTTGTTGAATTGGCCGGCACTGTGCTGGTGACTTTCTTTTTACTACGACTTCTCTCTTTGTTTGGCCGCCGCGCCTGGCGTGTCCTGGCAACCTGTTTGGTGCTGTGTTCTGCCGGCGCCAGTTATTATATGACCTTCCTGAACGTGGTAATTGGTTACGGTATTATCGCCTCCGTAATGACCACGGATATTGATTTATCGAAAGAAGTCGTCGGCTGGCATTTCATCGTGTGGCTGGTTTCGGTCAGTATTATTCCCTTGGTGCTGATTTGGAGTAACCGCTGCCGCTACACGTTGATGAGACAAATTCGTACACCGGGCATGAGGTGGCGTAGCGTAGCGGTAGTTTTACTGGCCGGCCTGATGGTGTGGGCGCCGATTCGCCTGCTGAGCATGCAACAGAGAAGCGTAGAGCGAGAAACAGGTATCGATTTACCCAGCTATGGCGGGGTTGTGGCGAACTCTTACTTGCCGTCAAACTGGCTCTCTGCGCTGGGTTTGTACGCCTGGGCACAGGTGGATGAATCCTCAGACAACAAATCGCTGATGAACCCGGCGAAGAAATTTACCTATGTTGAGCCTAAGAACCTCGACGACACCTATGTGGTCTTTATTATCGGCGAAACCACCCGCTGGGACCATATGGGGATTTTTGGCTATGAGCGAAATACCACGCCAAGGCTCGCCCAGGAGAAAAATCTGGCCGCGTTCCGTGGATATTCCTGTGACACGGCGACCAAGCTTTCGCTGCGCTGTATGTTTGTGCGTGAAGGTGGAGCGGAAGAAAACCCGCAGCGTACCCTGAAAGAACAAAACGTCTTTTCCGTGCTCGGTCAGTTAGGGTTCAAGACAGACCTCTACGCGATGCAAAGCGAGATGTGGTTCTACAGCAATACCATGGCGGAGAACATCGCTTACCGAGAGCAGATTGGCGCAGAGCCGCGTAACCGTGGCAAGAACGTTGACGATATGCTGTTGATTACCGAAATGCAGCAGTCTCTGCAACCGACGGATGATGATGGCAAACGTCTGATTATTCTGCATACCAAAGGTTCGCATTTTAACTACACGCAGCGCTACACCCGCGAATATGCGCAGTGGAAGCCGGAGTGTGTCAATGTGGATAGCGGTTGCTCGAAAGCCGAGATGATTAACTCTTTTGATAACTCGGTAACCTATGTTGATCACTTTATTACCAAAGTGTTTGATCAACTGCGGGATAAGAAAGCGATAGTGTTCTACGCCGCGGATCACGGTGAGTCGATTAACGAGCGTGAGCACCTGCACGGTACGCCGCGTAAAATGGCTCCGCCAGAGCAGTTCCGCGTTCCAATGCTGGTGTGGATGTCAGACAAATATCTGGAAGACCCAGACCATGCGAAGGCGTTTGCACACCTGAAGCAAGAAGCGGATATGAAGGTGCCGCGTCGTCATGTGGAACTGTACGACACTATTTTGGGTTGCCTCGGTTATACCTCGCCAAATGGCGGTATTAACGAGAATAACAACTGGTGCCGTATCCCGGACGCGAAGAAGGTTACGGCTCAGTAATTGGGCTGCTGACTTTCTCGCCGATCAAATGGCATTTTGATACTAAGGGATTGACGGGGGCGCGGCTGAGCAGTAAGATGCGCCCCGCATTCGGTGATTGGCGCAGCCTGGTAGCGCACTTCGTTCGGGACGAAGGGGTCGGAGGTTCGAATCCTCTATCACCGACCAAATTCAAAACCCTGCTCAACGAGCAGGGTTTTTTGCATTAGTGGCGAGTAATCCTCTCTCTCCGACCAAAATTGACCTTCCTTTTATCTGCAAAAATTGTGCACCACTTCCCACTGACTGTTAACGATTCTGTGACATATTCCATTGCCTTTTTTTATATTTGCTTGAAACTTTTTTTGCGCTACTTATGGCTGAACCTGGCATTTTCCGCTGTGCGCTTTAGCGTTCATGGCATTAATCGCTCAGATATGCAGCATTAATTTAGAAAGTTTTAATAATTTGCATAAATGTTAATCACCAAATGTTGCGAAATATGAAGATGTTTATTCTGGCATAGTGCGCGTAGCACAAATTTCCCTGCTGAAAATGTCCTTCTGCACTTTTTTTAATCTTTGTTTGCGAATTCTCACCGTTGGTGTAAATCACGGTTACCTGTATTGACGTTTTCACATTCTGTTGACAGATTGTAGGGCATGAGGGGCATTTCATGGAGAATCCGCACTGCAACTCAGTCGCTTATGTGAACGGAATCCCTATCCTCTTAACGCCGACCCGGCCGGGTAAAAAACAAAAAAGGCCAGGCGGTGCAAACCCACTGCAAAGGGTAAAACAACAAACATCACATTTGGAGCAGAAGAATGAGTATTTCCTTGAAGAAGTCAGGGATGCTGAAGCTTGGTCTGAGCCTGGTGGCTATGACCTGCGCCGCAAGCGTACAGGCTAAAACTCTGGTTTATTGTTCAGAAGGATCTCCTGAAGGCTTTAACCCACAGCTTTTCACCTCTGGCACGACCTATGATGCCAGCTCCGTACCGATCTATAACCGCCTGGTCGAGTTCAAAACCGGTACAACTGAAGTGATCCCGGGCCTTGCTGAGAAGTGGGAAATCAGCGAAGACGGTAAAACCTATACCTTCCACCTGCGCCAGGGCGTGAAGTGGCAGGACAACAAAGATTTCAAACCGACGCGCGATTTAAACGCCGATGACGTGGTGTTCTCTTTCGATCGTCAGAAAAATGCCCAGAACCCGTACCACAAAGTCTCTGGCGGTAGCTATGAATACTTCGAAGGGATGGGTCTGCCAGATCTGATCTCCGAAGTGAAAAAAGTGGACGATAAAACCGTTCAGTTCGTGCTGACTCGCCCGGAGGCGCCTTTCCTGGCTGACCTGGCGATGGACTTCGCTTCTATTCTTTCCAAAGAATATGCAGACAACATGCTGAAAGCCGGTTCCCCGGAGAAAGTGGATCTGAACCCAATTGGGACCGGTCCGTTCCAGCTGCAGCAGTACCAGAAAGACTCCCGTATTCTGTATAAAGCATTCGAAGGTTACTGGGGCACCAAGCCACAGATTGACCGTCTGGTCTTCTCCATTACGCCTGACGCTTCCGTGCGTTACGCCAAACTGCAGAAGAACGAGTGCCAGGTGATGCCGTACCCGAACCCGGCAGATATCGCGCGCATGAAGCAGGATAAAAACATTAACCTGATGGAGCAGGCCGGTCTGAACGTTGGCTACCTCTCTTTCAACACCGAGAAGAAACCGTTTGATGACGTGAAAGTCCGTCAGGCGCTGACCTACGCGGTGAACAAAGAAGCCATCATTAAAGCGGTATATCAGGGCGCTGGCGTTGCCGCGAAAAACCTGATCCCACCGACCATGTGGGGCTATAACGACGACGTTAAAGACTACACCTACGATCCTGAAAAGGCTAAAGCGCTGCTGAAGGAAGCGGGTCAGGATAAAGGCTTTACCGTTGAGCTTTGGGCCATGCCGGTACAGCGTCCTTACAACCCGAACGCCCGCCGTATGGCGGAAATGGTTCAGGCTGACTGGGCGAAAATTGGCGTTCAGGCCAAGATTGTGACCTACGAGTGGGGCGAATATCTGAAACGCGCCAAAGCGGGTGAGCATCAGGCGGTGATGATGGGTTGGACCGGTGACAACGGGGATCCGGACAACTTCTTCGCCACCCTGTTCAGCTGTGCGGCAGCGAAAGACGGTTCCAACTACTCTCGCTGGTGCTACAAGCCGTTTGAAGATCTGATCCAGCCGGCGCGTGCGACCGACGATCACAACAAACGTATTGAACTGTACAAGCAAGCTCAGGTTGTTATGCACGATCAGGCCCCGGCTCTGATTGTTGCTCACTCCACCGTGTATGAACCAGTGCGTAAAGAAGTGAAAGGCTATGTGGTTGATCCATTAGGCAAACATCACTTCGAAAACGTCTCTGTCGAATAATTAAAAGCAAGCCAGGCAGCGCTACGGACCGTTAAGTCGGGTCACCGTAGCGCCACCTGACAGTAATGCTTTATCTCCCTCTCGCTGGAGGGGGAGATAAGATTTGTGAGCAATACAGATTCACGGTTCCAGGCCGTGCGTCATTAGAGAGAATCCGGGTTATGTTGCAGTTCATTCTCCGACGTTTGGGACTCGTCATCCCCACGTTTATCGGTATCACTCTTCTCACCTTTGCTTTCGTTCATATGATCCCCGGCGATCCGGTAATGATCATGGCGGGTGAGCGTGGAATTTCCCCTGAGCGTCATGCTCAACTGTTGGCTGAACTCGGTCTGGATAAACCGATGTGGCAGCAGTACCTCCATTACATCTGGGGGGTTATGCATGGTGATTTAGGTATCTCGCTGAAAAGCCGATTACCGGTGTGGGAAGAGTTCGTTCCTCGCTTTAAAGCAACGCTGGAACTTGGCGTCTGCGCGATGATTTTCGCCGTTGCGGTGGGTATTCCGGTAGGTGTACTTGCTGCCGTTAAGCGCGGCTCCATTTTCGATCACACTGCCGTTGGCCTGGCGCTGACGGGTTACTCCATGCCGATTTTCTGGTGGGGCATGATGCTGATCATGCTGGTTTCCGTGCAGTGGAACCTGACGCCGGTTTCCGGTCGGGTGAGCGACATGGTGTTCCTTGATGATTCCAATCCCCTGACCGGTTTTATGCTGATTGACACCGCCATTTGGGGTGAAGAGGGCAACTTTATCGATGCGCTGGCGCATATGATCCTGCCGGCAATGGTGCTTGGCACCATTCCTCTGGCGGTAATTGTGCGTATGACTCGTTCATCAATGCTGGAAGTACTGGGTGAAGATTACATTCGTACCGCACGCGCCAAAGGCCTGACCCGTATGCGCGTCATCATCATTCACGCTCTGCGTAACGCGATGCTGCCCGTTGTGACCGTTATCGGCCTGCAGGTCGGTACGTTATTGGCTGGGGCGATCCTGACCGAGACTATTTTCTCGTGGCCGGGACTGGGACGCTGGTTGATCGATGCGCTACAACGCCGTGATTATCCAGTGGTACAGGGCGGGGTACTGCTGGTCGCGACGATGATTATCCTCGTCAACCTGCTGGTAGACCTGCTGTACGGCGTGGTGAACCCGCGTATTCGGCATAGGAAGTAAGGGGCCATCATGTCACAGGTTACTGAAAATAAAGTTATTGCTGCACCGGTGCCCATGACCCCGCTGCAGGAGTTCTGGCACTATTTTAAACGCAACAAAGGTGCGGTTGTTGGGCTGGTGTACGTTGTCGTGATGATCCTGATTGCGGTCTTTGCCAACGTCCTCGCGCCGTACAACCCGGCAGAGCAGTTCCGCGATACGCTGCTGGCTCCTCCTGCGTGGCAGGAAGGCGGTACCATGGCGCATCTGTTTGGTACTGATGATGTGGGCCGCGATGTGCTGTCCCGCCTGATGTACGGTGCGCGTCTGTCTCTGTTGGTCGGCTGTCTGGTGGTGGTACTCTCCCTGCTGATGGGCGTGATTCTCGGGCTGATTGCCGGTTACTTTGGCGGGATTGTCGATAACGTCATCATGCGTGTGGTCGATATCATGCTGGCACTGCCGAGCCTGTTACTGGCGCTGGTGCTGGTGGCGGTATTTGGGCCCTCGATTGGCAACGCCGCGCTGGCGCTGACGTTCGTGGCATTGCCGCACTATGTGCGTCTGACGCGCGCCGCCGTCCTGGTGGAGGTTAACCGCGACTACGTTACCGCATCCCGCGTGGCCGGAGCCGGTGCAATGCGCCAGATGTTCGTCAATATTCTTCCTAACTGTCTTGCGCCGCTGATTGTTCAGGCGTCGCTTGGCTTCTCTAACGCCATTCTCGATATGGCTGCCCTCGGCTTCCTGGGGATGGGCGCACAGCCGCCTACGCCGGAATGGGGCACCATGCTCTCTGACGTGTTGCAATTTGCTCAAAGTGCCTGGTGGGTCGTGACCTTCCCGGGGCTGGCAATCCTGCTGACGGTGCTGGCATTTAACCTGATGGGTGACGGTCTGCGTGACGCGCTCGATCCCAAACTGAAGCAGTAAGAGGTTCGAGATGGCGTTATTAAATGTAGATAAATTATCGGTGCACTTCGGCGATGTGGGGTCCGAATTCCGTGCCGTAGACCGCATTAGTTACAGCGTGAACCAGGGTGAAGTGGTTGGCATTGTAGGGGAGTCCGGCTCTGGTAAGTCCGTCAGCTCGCTGGCGATCATGGGATTGATTGACTACCCAGGCCGCGTTATGGCCGAAAATCTGGAGTTTAATGGTCGTGACCTGAAGCGCATCTCTGAGAAAGAGCGTCGCCAGTTAGTGGGCGCGGAAGTGGCGATGATCTTCCAGGACCCGATGACCAGCCTTAACCCGTGCTACACCGTCGGCTACCAGATTATGGAAGCCATTAAGGTGCACCAGGGCGGCAACAAAAAAACGCGTATTCAGCGGGCGATTGACCTGCTGACGCTGGTGGGGATCCCCGATCCGGCCTCGCGTCTGGATGTCTATCCGCACCAGTTGTCTGGTGGGATGAGCCAGCGCGTGATGATCGCGATGGCGATTGCCTGTCGTCCAAAGCTGTTGATTGCCGACGAACCGACAACGGCGCTGGATGTGACCATTCAGGCGCAGATCATCGAGCTACTGCTGGAATTGCAGCAAAAAGAGAACATGGCGCTGGTCCTAATCACGCACGACCTGGCGCTGGTGGCCGAAGCGGCGCACAAGATCATTGTGATGTACGCCGGGCAGGTAGTGGAAGCCGGGGCCGCGCAGGATATTTTTCGCGCGCCGCGTCATCCGTATACCCAGGCGTTGCTGCGCGCGTTGCCGGAGTTCGCTCAGGATAAAGCGCGTCTGGCTTCGTTGCCGGGCGTGGTGCCAGGTAAATATGACCGCCCGACCGGTTGTTTACTGAACCCGCGCTGCCCCTATGCGACTGACAAATGCCGCGCTGAAGAACCTGAACTGAACCTGCTGGAAGGCGGTCGTCAGTCGAAATGCCACTACCCACTTGATGATGCCGGGAGGCCTGGGCTATGAGTACGCAAAAGGCCGCTTTGCCACAGCCGCTGTTGCAGGCAATTGACCTGAAAAAACACTACCCGGTGAAGAAGGGGATGTTCGCCCCGGAACGCCTGGTGAAAGCGCTGGACGGCGTCACCTTTACGCTGGAACGCGGCAAAACGCTGGCGGTGGTAGGCGAGTCGGGCTGTGGGAAATCCACCCTTGGTCGCCTGCTGACGATGATTGAAGTCCCGACCGGCGGCGAGCTGTATTACCAGGGGCAGGATCTGCTTAAGCACGACCCGCAGGCGCAGAAGCTGCGCCGGCAGAAAATCCAGATTGTGTTCCAGAACCCTTACGGTTCCCTGAACCCGCGCAAGAAAGTAGGGCAGATTCTGGAAGAGCCGCTACTGATCAACTCCACGCTAAGTAAAGAGGAGCGTCGTGAAAAAGCGCTGGCGATGATGGCGAAAGTGGGGCTGAAAACCGAGCACTACGACCGCTATCCGCACATGTTCTCCGGCGGTCAGCGTCAGCGTATTGCCATCGCTCGCGGGCTGATGCTTGATCCAGATGTGGTGATTGCCGACGAACCGGTCTCGGCGCTGGACGTTTCTGTTCGTGCGCAGGTGCTGAATCTGATGATGGACTTGCAGCAGGAACTGGGGCTGTCATACGTCTTTATCTCGCATGACCTGTCGGTGGTAGAGCACATTGCCGATGAGGTGATGGTGATGTATTTAGGCCGTTGCGTGGAAAAAGGAACGAAGGATCAGATCTTCAATAATCCGCGTCATCCGTATACGCAGGCGCTGCTCTCTGCGACGCCGCGCCTGAACCCGGACGATCGCCGCGAGCGTATCAAGCTGACCGGTGAGCTGCCAAGCCCGCTGAATCCACCGCCGGGCTGTGCGTTCAATGCCCGCTGCCGTCGGCGTTTTGGTCCGTGTACCCAGCTTCAGCCGCAGCTGAAGGATTACGGTGGACAACTCGTGGCCTGTTTCGCTGTTGACCAGGATGAAAATCCACAGCAATAAACGTGGGTTATGACCTGATAACCGGAGCCTTGTGCTCCGGTTTTTTTATATTTTGTTTTTACGTCCACAATGTGAGTCCTCTGGCAGAACATTATTCCACAGCGTCTAAAATGTAGTCAGATTTCCTCTCGTCACAGAAATATCTATTTCGCAGTTGCTAACTGTCAGGAGCAAATGTGGTCACGATACGCTGGGATATTAAAACAATTGATCGTCTGTCGATGGTTGAGGATGTCCTGAAGGAATTTTCCTGCTGCGATATCAATATCATCTCTATGAAAGTCACGCCTGGACGGATCCTGATTAAATCCTGGTGCCGCCAGTTACAGGATATTTCCTGCGTGCAATCCTGTTTAGGCCGGCGCGCCGATATTATTAACGTCGCTTACCTGTGTGAAGAGATAAGCGAACTGTCGACGCCTGAGCCGGAACGCCCGCGCTATTTCTCTGACATTATTTGTAGCAGCCAGAGCATGCACTCGCTTATCGAAAAGGCGATAAAAATTGCCGACAGCAAATATACCGTTTTGATCCGCGGCGATACGGGTACTGGCAAAGAACTTCTGGCCCGGGCTATCCATAATTCCGGGCAGCGACGTTTTTATCCGTTTATTCCGGTCAACTGCTCTGCGCTACCTGAGTCGTTGATGGAGAGTGAATTCTTTGGCTATGAGAAAGGGGCTTTTAGCGGTGCAGATTGTAAAGGCAAAAAAGGGCTGTTTGAAATGGCCGATAAAGGCACCCTTTTTCTCGATGAATTTGGTGAAATGTCGCTTAGCTTACAGGCTAAATTACTGCGCGTACTTCAGGATGGCGGGATCCGTCGCGTTGGCGGGGCGCAAATTATTCCGGTCAATGTGCGCATTATTGTGGCAACCAACGCCAATCTGGAAGAGATGGTGGAACAACGTCTGCTGCGCGCCGATCTCTATTACCGCATCAATGTACTTTCACTGACAATTCCGCCCCTGCGGGAGCGCCCGCAGGATATCAGCCTATTGATTCGCCACTTTGTGCAGAAATACGCGAAGGAATTCCAGCGACGGATCATTCTGGATAAGGCCTGCTTTGATGCCCTGCATCATCACACCTGGCCGGGAAACGTTCGCGAACTGGAAAATACCATCATTCGCCTGATGCTGATGGCGGAGTCCGATGTCATTACGCGGGAAGAATTAGGGATGGTGAATTTGCCTGCTGTTGAGCTGACGCCGACAGAGCGTCCTTTTAAAGAACAGGTTTTGTGTGCTGAACGCCAGCTAATTGAACAGATGGTGGAAGAGAATGTGTCGTCGCGGCATATCGCTAAAGCGCTGGGGGTGTCACATACCACGGTACTGAATAAAATTCGCAGCTATCAACTGGTGAGTGTGAGTTAAGCGCCGTCAGTGACTGACGGCGCTGTAAACGGATTATTCAATCAGCTTCAATAGTGGCGACAGGCACAGCAGGATCCCGTACAACAGGATTAGCCAGGTTTTCAGCCCGCGTAGTTTTTCCAGTTGCGTTACTTTATAGATCAGGAAAAACGGAATAATACACGACACAATCCCGTAAAGTGGGCTACCCAACTGGAAGAACACCAGTACCGATACACGAAATGACACCCAGATCACCAGGGTGATAACAATAAAGGTGCAAATACCCAGCGTAAGCACCAGGGGATTAATTTTCTCCACATCAATAATACGGCTCAGAACATTAAGGATAATACCCTTAATCGCCTCATGGAACCCCAGATAAATACCAAAGAATGCGGTTAATACGGCGAAGATATTTAACACCGTTGAGGTGATATGAATAATTTGCCCAGGAATGACTTGCGCTGCCAGCGCCAGTGCGGAAATATTTTGTTCGAAGGCTGAAACGGCCTCTTCATGACTAATAGAAAAGGTAAAAGAGAATGAGAAAAACAGAATGACCGCAATCAGCGTAATGTAACTGATGCGATGCGTGCGTATTGCCATGCGGGTGGCCAGAACCCGGTCCGCTACCCGCTTGCGGTAGGCGATGTTCATTGGGTTCAACACCTGAATAAACACCGCCGAGAAGAAGCAGAACGGGATGGTCAGCAGCACGTCGCGAAAGAAGACCGATGCTTCAGGGAATGCGCTGATATTAGAGAAGTTCCAGTGCGGAACCATCGCAAAACCAAACACGATGATGATCCCCACTTTGACTACCACCATCGGGCCGGAGATTTTAAACAGCAGCTTTTCTCCCCCGGAAGCAATGGCCACCAGCACGGCAAAAATGGCCACTTTATAGATTATCGATTGTGAAAGATCGGCATCGGTTAAACCGAAGGTTTTGATATATGAGGCACTGTCAAAAACCACGGATAAGGAATAGATAAATATGCCGTGAATAATCATCAAAAAATAGATGACGCCAAGAAATACACCCCAGTTTTTTCCCAGGTAATGACTGATAATATCGGTATAGTCATTACAAGTTTCACTTTCTGATAATGTTTTTAAATAAATATCCTGCACAATATAGGTTGCTGGATAGGCAATAATAAAGGCAACGATAAATACCCAAATGCCTGTTAAGCCTATTTGTACCGGCATCAGTACCGTTCCGGCACCAATTGCCATACCGATACACAGTAATACCCAGCCAAAGTCATATTTCGTAAACGGTATTTTCTTTGAGAATGGTACGGTGGTTGCTGTATTGTTGCTTAGTTGTAATGTATCGTCCTGCATAGAACCCCCTGCCCAAAATACGCGCGCTCCCCGAAACAGGATTGCGCGTATTACCAGACTGTTTTGCCTTGATTCTCAACAACCTGAACCGATCGGCGTCGGTTCAGGTCATAATGGTCAGAATGTTGCCTTTCTGATGGCGTGTTCAAGGTCGTTAATAATATCTTCTGGATCTTCAAGACCTACAGAAAGACGGATAAGCCCGTCGGTAATACCTGCTTTAAGCCGTTCCTCTGGCGCAACGGGCGAATGTGTCATAGACGCTGGGTGCTGAATGAGGGTTTCGGTATCACCGAGACTGACCGCGAGGAGGCACAATTCTACAGAATTGATCATCCGTCTGCCAGCCTCGAGGCCGCCGGCGATTTCGAAGCTGATAATTCCTCCAGGCAGGCTCATCTGTCGCTGGCCCAGCTCATACTGCGGGTGTGAAGACAAGCCAGGATAATAAACGCGGGTAATGGACGGATGCCCTTCGAGGAAGCGGGCGATTTTCAATGCGTTTTCACAGTGGCGTTCCATACGAATCCCCAGTGTTTTAACGCCGCGTAGCGTCAACCACGCGTTGAAAGGACTCATGCAGCCGCCGGTGATATCTTTCAGACCAACAAACCGCGCCTGGTCAATAAACTCCTGCTTACCAACAATGATGCCGCCAATCACGTCTCCGTGACCGTTGATATATTTAGTGACGCTGTGTACCACAATATCCGCGCCTAGCTGTAAAGGCTGCTGGCAGTACGGTGACATAAAGGTGTTATCCACCACCAGCAATGCGCCTTGTTGATGGGCGATACCGGCTACTGTTTCAATGTCGACCAGCGACAGCGTCGGGTTAGCGGGCGTTTCGATATACACTACTTTGGTTTCCGGGCGCATGGCGGCGCGGATTTCTTCAGGCTTTGCCGCATCGACGAAGCTGACGTTAATCCCAAACTTCGGCATGCTGTGCGACAAAAACGCGTGGGTGCAGCCGTAAATCGCGCTGGCGGAAACGATATGGTCGCCCTGCTGGCACAACGTCAGCAGCGTGGTGGTGATGGCAGAAATACCGGATGCGGTTGCCAGCCCGGCTTCACCTCTTTCCAGTACCGCCAGCTTTTTCTCCAGCGCATCGGTGGTGGGGTTACCCAAACGGGTGTAAATGTACCCGGACTCCTCGAGCGCAAAGCGGGCGGCACCTTGTTCGGCGCTGTCAAAAACAAACGTTGAAGTCTGGAAAATAGGCGTACTGAGCGCGCCTGTAGAAGGGTCGGGTTGTTGCCCCGCGTGAACGATCTGGGTGTTGAATCCGTAAGTACGACAGTCAGACATGATATCTCCTTTGATTCGGAACAGAACAGCTCACAGTCAAATAGCAATCGCTGTGCCAGAAAATGAAATTATAGATATCAATGAGATATGTCTTTTTCTGTATTGAAGAGCGGCAGGAATGTTGCCAACTGGCAAGAATCTTTCCAGCGTAATGGTGAGAAAACAGGTGAAATGCGAGGCGCTACGCAGAGCCGTGTATTGCGCAGTGATATGGCAAGTGGGCTACCGTAGAATCAGCGGCAAGCCGGGAATTCCCGGTGAGGCGCAATGTTGCGGGGGCTTGATCCCCGGCGGCATCGGTTGCTGGAAAGAGAAAACCCCCGCACGTTGTTCGGTATAAACCTGGCAACAAAACGGGGGCTAACTTGAACCTGAACAACTCAAGAATAGCCGTGAACAGTTGCCATTGCAACACAGGCGGCTATATGACGCTCGCACAGTTAGGCGTGGCCTTCTGGCACGATTTAGCGGCTCCGATCATCGCTGGCATTATTGCCAGCCTGATTGTGAGCTGGCTGCGTAACAGGAAGTAAGGCACCTTGCGGGCGTCTGTCTGCCGTGATGGCAACATGCGCCCGAACCAGGCCGCAGGGGGGGGAACCTTGCGGCCTTTTTCGGCTTAAATGCAGATAAATCTCGTCGCCAGGTGCCTATCCTGTCGGGATAATGCATGCTGGGAAGTTTTCAGATACCGCCTCTCTTAATACCGCTACGATCGGGTATACTCTGACGGCAGTTTCGTCTATCCGTGGAGAGTCAGTTTGCGTGTCAGTCGCTCGTTAACAATTAAGCAGATGGCAATGGTTGCGGCTGTTGTCATGGTGTTTGTGTTTATTTTTTGCACCGTTTTGTTGTTCCATCTGGTCCAGCAGAATCGCTACAACACGGCTACGCAACTGGAAAGTATCGCTCGCTCCGTCCGTGAGCCTCTGTCGGGCACGATCCTGAAAGGGGATATTCCCGAAGCAGAAGCTATTTTAAGAAGTATTCGACCAGCAGGCGTGGTCAGCCGCGCCGATGTGGTGCTTCCCAATCAGTTTCAGGCGCTGCGGATGAGCTTTATTCCTGAACGCCCGGTTCCGGTTACGGTGACTCGGCTGTTTGAACTTCCGGTACAAATTTCGCTGCCGGTCTATTCTCTTGAGCGTTCAGCGAATCCGCAACCGCTGGCGTATCTGGTGCTGCAGGCGGATTCGTACCGTATGTACAAGTTCGTGATGAGTACGCTCTCCACGTTAGTGACCATTTACTTACTTCTCTCGTTAATACTCACGGTAGCCATCTCATGGTGTATCAACAGATTGATTTTGCATCCATTACGTAAAATAGCGCGTGAGCTGAACGACATTCCCCAGCAGGATCTGATTGGCTATCAGCTGGCATTGCCGCGTCTGCATCAGGACGACGAGATTGGCCTGCTGGTGCGTAGCTATAACCTCAATCAGCAACTGATTCAGCGCCGCAGTGAAGAGCAAAGCGACCATTCAATGCGATTCCCGGTTTCTGAGCTGCCCAACAAGTCGTTTCTGATGGCGCTGCTGGAGCAGGTTGTGAACCGCCAGCAGACAACGGCTTTGATGATTGTCACCTGCGAAACCCTGCGTGACACCGCGGGTGTGTTATCCGAGACCCAGCGGGAAATCCTGCTGCTTACGCTGGTTGAAAAGCTGAAGTCAGTATTGGCCCCCAGAATGGTGCTTACCCAGGTGAGCGGCTATGACTTTGCCATCATCGCACATGGTGTGAAAGAACCCTGGCACGCTATTACGCTAGGTCAGCAAGTACTCACTATCGTTAACGAGCGATTACCGATTCAGGGCATTCAACTTCGTCCAACCTGCAACATTGGGGTGGCGATGTTTAATGGCGATTTGACCGCAGAACAGCTTTACCACCGCGCACTCTCAGCCGTGTTAACGTCGCGTCACAAGGGTAAAAACCGGATTCAGTTCTTTGACCCGTTGCAGATGGAAGAGGCGCAACAGCGTTTGACGGAAGAGAACAATATTCTTACCGCGCTGGATAACCATCAGTTTGCGCTCTGGATGCAGCCGCAGGTGGAGATGTCCAGCGGTAAGGTATTGAGCGCAGAAGCATTATTGCGAATGCAGCAGCCAGACGGAAGCTGGGAGTTGCCAGAAGGGTTAATCGACAGGATTGAGTCCTGTGGCCTGATGGTGACGGTCGGTTACTGGGTGCTGGAGGAGACATGCCGCCAGCTGTCAGCCTGGCAGGAACGCGGCCTGATGCTGCCGCTCTCGGTGAACCTGTCTGCGCTACAGCTGATGCATCCGAGTATGGTGTCGGATCTGCTGGAATTGCTAAACCGCTATCGCATCAAGCCTGGGACGTTGATTCTGGAAGTGACCGAAAGCCGGCACATTGATGATCCTAATGCCGCTGTGGCTATTTTACGCCCGCTGCGCAACGCGGGCGTGCGTATCGCGCTGGACGATTTTGGTATGGGGTATGCGGGTCTGCGACAACTGCAGCACATGAAGTCGCTCCCGGTGGATGTACTCAAAATCGATAAGATGTTTGTCGATGGCGTCCCTGAAGATTGCAGCATGATCTCCGCCATCATTCAGTTGGCGCATAGCCTCAATTTGCAGATGATCGCTGAGGGCGTCGAAACCGAAGCGCAACGCGAATGGTTATCACAAGCGGGGGTAGAAGTGGCACAAGGGTTCCTGTTTGCCCGGCCGGTTCCGGCGAATATCTTCGAAGAACGTTATCTGACGCCGAAAAACGCTGATTACAAAAGTTAAAAAAGGTCTCGCTTGTGCGAGCTAGCTCAAAATTTTTAACATTTCTGTATCAATTATGATCCAGGCGCATTTCTGTCATGTTGTGTGGGTGTTACTTTAAGGCCGCAGGTTAAACAAAACCTTACAAGACCTGTGGTTTTTACTTTAAGGACACCCTATGAAAACCTCTATATTCAAAAGCCTTTACTTTCAGGTCCTGACAGCAATTGCCATAGGTATCCTCCTTGGCCATTACTACCCTGAATTAGGCGCCCAAATGAAGCCACTTGGTGATGCTTTCGTGAAGCTCATCAAAATGGTCATCGCACCTGTCATCTTCTGTACTGTCGTGACCGGCATTGCAGGCATGGAAAGTATGAAAGCCGTAGGCCGCACCGGTGCGGTTGCACTGCTTTATTTTGAAATTGTCAGTACGATTGCGCTGATCATCGGCCTTATCATCGTCAACGTGGTGCAACCCGGTGCCGGTATGAACGTCGATCCGGCGACGCTGGATGCCAAAGCGGTTGCGATTTACGCCGAACAGGCAAAAGACCAGGGGATCGTAGGCTTCCTGATGGATATTATCCCGGGTAGCGTCATTGGCGCGTTCGCCAGTGGCAACATCCTGCAGGTATTGCTGTTTGCGGTTATGTTTGGTTTTGCGCTGCATCGTTTAGGTAGCAAAGGCCAGATGATTTTCAACGTGATTGAAAGCTTCTCGCAGGTTATTTTTGGCATCATCAACATGATCATGCGCCTGGCGCCGATCGGTGCTTTCGGTGCCATGGCCTTTACCATCGGTAAATATGGCGTCGGGACGCTGGTGCAGTTGGGTCAGTTGATCATCTGTTTCTACATTACCTGTATTCTGTTTGTGGTTGTGGTGTTGGGCTCGATTGCGCGCGCAACCGGCTTCAGCATTTTCAAATTCATCCGTTATATCCGTGAAGAACTGCTGATCGTGCTGGGTACCTCTTCTTCCGAGTCCGCGCTGCCGCGTATGCTCGATAAGATGGAAAAACTGGGCTGTCGCAAGTCGGTTGTCGGGTTGGTTATACCCACGGGCTACTCGTTTAACCTTGATGGGACATCAATCTATCTGACGATGGCGGCGGTATTTATCGCTCAGGCCACCAACAGCCATATGGATATCTTCCATCAGATAACCCTGCTGGTGGTGCTCCTGCTCTCTTCAAAAGGTGCTGCGGGTGTGACCGGGAGTGGCTTCATTGTTCTGGCCGCGACTATCTCCGCTGTGGGCCATTTACCGGTTGCTGGTCTGGCGCTGATTCTCGGTATTGACCGCTTTATGTCTGAAGCCCGTGCGCTGACTAACCTGGTCGGTAACGGTGTGGCAACTGTTGTAGTAGCGAAATGGGTGAAAGAACTGGACCATAAAAAGCTGGATGATGTGCTGAATAATCGTGCGCCGGATGGCAAAACGCACGAAATATCCTCTTAATCTCTCCACTTATGCCCGTAGTCCCTTCCAGGACTGCGGGCGTTTGCGCATAATTAACCCCTGTGCCTGAAACCGCCGATTCGGCGGCGTCGGGATTTTTTCACTTCCTCCGTGACATTTTTATGTTCTTGCGGTCTAACACGAAGTGTTTTTAACGTCATATTCAGAGAGTCCTCTCGCGGGCTGTCTTTTTATTTCCAGGATAGTTGATCAGGGGTTCACATGCAGGGCACAAAAATTCGACTTTTAGCGGGCGGCTTGCTGATGATGGCCACTGCCGGCTATGTGCAGGCAGATGCGCTCCAGCCTGACCCGGCGTGGCAACAGGGCACGCTGGCAAATGGGTTACAGTGGCAAGTTTTAGCCACTCCCCAGCGCCCCAGCGACCGTATTGAGGTTCGCCTGCTGGTCAATACCGGTTCACTCACCGAAAGTACACAACAGAGTGGTTTCAGCCATGCGATCCCGCGTATCGCGCTGACGCAAAGCGGTGGCCTCGATGCTACGCAAGCCCGTTCTCTGTGGCAGCAGGGGTTCGATCCCAGTCGTCCTATGCCGCCCGTTATCGTTTCCTATGATTCCACGCTATATAACCTCAGTCTGCCTAACAGCCGTAACGATCTGCTGAAAGAGTCACTTTCTTATCTGGCGAATATTTCCGGTAATCTGAGCATCACCCCTGAATCGGTCAATCATGCGCTGAGTAGCGAAGATATGGTTGCAACCTGGCCGTCAGATACCAAAGAGGGATGGTGGCGCTATCGTCTGAAGGGATCGACGCTGCTGGGTCACGATCCTGCCGATCCGCTGAAAACGCCTGTTGATGCGACGAAAATCCAGTCCTTCTACCAGAAATGGTATACCCCGGATGCGATGACGCTGATTATCGTCGGTAACGTAGATGCGCGCAGCGTGGCTGATCAAATCAATAAAACCTTCGGCGAATTAAAAGGTAAACGCGAAACCCCTGCGCCGGTACCCACGCTCTCTCCGCTGCGTGCAGAGGCCGTAAGCATAATGACCGATGCGGTACGTCAGGATCGCCTGTCTATTATGTGGGATACGCCGTGGCAGCCGATCCGTGAATCTGCCGCGCTGTTACGTTACTGGCGCGCTGATTTAGCCCGTGAAGCGTTGTTCTGGCACATTCAGCAGGAGCTCACCAAAAACAATGCCAAAGACATTGGCCTTGGCTTTGACTGTCGGGTGCTGTTCCTGCGCGCGCAATGTGCCATTAACGTTGAATCACCGAACGGTAAGCTGAACGCGAACCTCAGCACGGTTGCGCGTGAGCTGGCCAAAGTGCGCGATAAGGGGCTGCCGGAAGAAGAGTTTAATGCGCTGGTGGCGCAAAAGAATCTGGAACTGCAGAAGCTGTTTGCCACCTATGGCCGCACCGATACCGATATTTTGATCAGCCAGCGTTTGCGCTCGCTGCAAAACCAGGTCGTAGATATTGCGCCTGAACAGTATCAGCGTTTACGTCAGAGCTTCTTGAACAACCTGAGTGTTGAGATGCTGAATCAGGACCTGCGTCAGCAACTGTCGCAAGATATGGCGTTAATTCTGTTGCAGCCGAAGGGTGAACCTGAATTCAATATGAAGGATCTGCAGGCGACGTGGGATAGCATTATGGCGCCGGTTACCGCCGCGGCAACGTCGGTAGAAACGGATGAATCACATCCCGAAGTGACGGACATCCCGCCGGTGCAATAAGGGAATCGTGACCTGCAGGCCGGACGCGACGTTAACGTCTAATCAGGCCTGCCAGAACGCCAGATTACTGCGGCATGGCGTCGCGAGGAATAATCGCCCCGCGATGCTGAATAACGGTGCTTGCCGTCAGGTGCCCGCGTTTTGCGGCATCAGCGGCATCGCCACCGGTCAGACGTACCGCCAGATACCCGGCGCTGAAGGAGTCTCCCGCAGCGGTTGTATCGATAACCTTCTCTTTCGATAGTTTTATGGCCGGAACGTCGATGAGTTCTTCGCCTGCGATGGAAACCAGGCAAGAATCTGCACCGCGTTTCACAACCACTTCCTGTACGCCAGCCGCGTGAGTACGGGCAATCACCTCGGCAACCGGTTTTTCACCCCACAGCGCGTCTTCATCATCCAGCGTCAGGAACGCGATATCGGTGCATTCCAGCATCTGCTGATACACCTGCTGGGTCTCTTCTTTACTGCTCCACAGACGTGGGCGGTAGTTATTGTCAAAAATGACCTTTCCACCGTTGGCGCGGCATTCTTGCAGCAGCGACAGCAGCTTGTCACGACTTGCCGGGCTTAAAATAGCCAGGCTGATTCCGCTCAGATACAGATAGTCAAATGTCGCCAGTTCTTCGCAAATAGCGGCGGACTGTTCGCTCTCAAGCCAGAATTTAGCAGCGGCTTCATTACGCCAGTAATAGAAGGTGCGCTCGCCGGTGCTATCGGTTTCAATGTAATAGAGGCCCGGCAGACGGTTTTCCATGCGTTGGGTTAATGAGGTATCCACATTTTCGCTCTGCCAGGATTCCAGCATTTGTTGGCTAAAACTGTCGGTACCCAGCGCAGTCACATAGTGTACGGAAAGTGCCGCAGCATCGACCTGACGGGCAATATAAACGGATGTATTCAACGTGTCGCCACCGAATCCGCGCTGAACGTCAGCGCCTTTCTGTGACAGCTCAATCATGCATTCGCCAATCACGGCAATCTTTCTGGACATAGTCGTAACCTGCTCTGAAAAAAATTAGCGTTAGTGTGCGCTGTGGGTGTTAAGTGGTCAACTATATTAAAACATCGTTCCATTATTTTTTTGAGCCAGCACGTGTTCTGCGTCGTTTTTTGCCGCTTAGTTTCTATTTTGCGTAGGGCTGAACGTAAAGTTCTTCGCCTGAGCGCCGATAACCTTTGACGAGTCCGGTCAGTCACACTCTTATTTACAGGACATCTCAGATGATAAAGCAGGTTACCCAGCAGCTAATTACGCTCGATGCGAGTATTGAAAACTTGCAGGAGAGACGCTATTGGCTGCAGTGCGAGCGTGCTTACACCTACCAGCCGATTTATCAGACCAACGGACGGCTGATGGCCGTTGAGCTGCTGACCGTCGTGAGCCATCCTGAAAACCCCTCCCAACGTATCGCGCCGGACCGCTATTTCGCCGAAGTGGCCGTACGACATCGTGTAGATGTGGTGAAAGAGCAGCTTGTACAGCTTGAACAAAAAGGGGCGTTTTTCAAAGCCCACGATCTGCTGGCATCCGTGAATGTCGACGGGCCAACGCTGATTGCAATGCGCCAGGATCCCGAAATCCTGAAAATCATCGAATGTCTGCCGTGGCTGCGCTTTGAACTGGTGGAGCATATCCGCTTGCCGAAAGGTTCGTCGTTCGCCTCAATGTGCGAGTTTGGCCCGCTCTGGCTGGATGATTTTGGTACCGGAATGGCAAACTTCTCGGCTCTGAGCGAAGTGAGTTACGACTATATCAAAGTGGCGCGGGATCTGTTTGTCATGCTGCGCCAGACGCCGGAGGGCCGCAATCTCTTTACGCTGCTGTTACAACTGATGAACCGCTATTGCCGCGGTGTGATTGTCGAAGGCGTTGAAACGCTGGAAGAGTGGCGTGATGTGCAAAACTCGCCGGCTTTCGCTGCGCAAGGCTATTTTCTCTCTCGTCCAGTGCCTCTGGATACCCTTGAAGACGTAATTCTGTCGCTTTGATAAGGATGTAGAACGCCTCCTTTTCCTCTGCTGAACTATCTTTAGGACAGGCAAGGAAGAAAGTAAGGAGGTTAAACATGACGAGAACAGGCAAAATAACCACTTCAGTAATAGGGGTTTTCTTGTTGTTGATCGTCGTACTCATCATCGTGATTGCGACATTTGACTGGAACCGGCTCAAACCGACCATCAACCAGAAAGTCTCTACAGAACTCAACCGGCCCTTCGCCATACGGGGTGACCTGGGCGTGGTTTGGGAACGCCAAAAACAGGAAACTGGCTGGCGTAGCTGGGTTCCGTGGCCGCATGTTCATGCTGAGGATATCATCCTCGGCAACCCGCCGGACATTCCTGACGTAACCATGGTGCATCTCCCGCGCGTTGAAGCCACGCTCGCCCCACTGGCATTGCTGACAAAAACCGTCTGGCTCCCGTGGATCAAGCTGGTAAAACCCGATGCACGGCTTATCCGCCTGTCGGAGAAAAACAATAACTGGACCTTTAACCTGGCAGGGGATGAAAACCGCGATCCCAATGCGCCGCCATCAGCCTGGTCTTTCCGGCTGGATAACATTCTGTTCGACCAAGGGCGCATCGCCATTAACGATAAGGTGACGAAGTCAGAGATTGAGATCCTGGTCGATCCGCTGGGTAAGCCGTTGCCCTTTAGCGAAGTGACTGGCGCAAAAAGTAAAGAGAGCAACGCCCACATTGAGGACTACGTGTTTGGTCTGAAAGCGCAAGGCCGATATAACGGCGAACCGCTAAGCGGTAGCGGGAAAATAGGCGGAATGCTGGCGCTGCGCGGTGAAGGAACCCCTTTCCCGATTCAGGCTGATTTCCGTTCGGGTAATACGCGTGTGGCGTTTATGGGTACGATAAACGACCCGATGAATATGGGCGGAGCGGATCTGCGGCTTAAATTCTCGGGAGATTCGCTAGGGGATTTGTACGATTTGACCGGCGTGCTGCTCCCGGATACGCCGCCGTTTGAAACCGACGGACATCTGGTCGCGAAAATTGACCCGGAAAAATCCTCTGTTTTTGATTACCGCGATTTTAATGGCCGAATTGGCGATAGCGATATTCACGGAACACTGGCCTATACCACCGGCAAGCCGCGCCCAATGCTGAAAGGGGATGTTGAGTCACGCCAACTGAGGCTGGCTGATTTGGGGCCGCTGATCGGTGTGGATTCAGGCAAAGGGGCCGAGCGGGCCAAACAATCTGAACAGCGCAAAGGTGAGAAGAGCGTCCAGCCCGCGGACAAGGTCTTGCCGTATGACCGTTTTGAAACCGACAAATGGAACGTGATGGACGCTGACGTACGTTTCAAAGGACGGCGTATTGAGCACGGCAGTAGCCTGCCAATCAGCGATCTCTCCACCCATATCATCCTGAAAAATGCCGACCTGCGCCTGCAGCCGCTGAAATTTGGCCTCGCGGGAGGCAGCATTGTCTCCAGCATCCATCTGGAAGGGGATAAAAAGCCGATGCGGGGGCAGGCGGACATCCAGGCTCGCCGCCTGAAGTTAAAAGCGCTGATGCCGGATGTGGAGCTGATGCAGAAAACGCTCGGTGAAATGAACGGTGACGCCAGGTTTAGCGGGAGCGGAAACTCGGTAGCAGCGCTGCTTGGTAACAGCAATGGCAACCTGAAGCTGCTGATGAACGACGGTTTGATCAGCCGGAATCTGATGGAAATTGTTGGCTTGAATCTGGGCAACTATCTTGTTGGACAGATATTTGGTGATGACGAGGTGCGGGTGAATTGCGCGGCGGCGAATCTGGATATTGTTAACGGCGTAGCCCGCCCGCAGATTTTTGCCTTCGACACGGAAAACGCGGTCATTAATGTCACTGGTACGGCGAGTTTTGCGTCGGAGCAACTGGATTTAACCATCGATCCGGAGAGCAAAGGCATTCGTATTATTACCCTGCGTTCGCCGCTGTATGTTCGCGGCACCTTTAAGAATCCGCAGGCCGGCGTGAAGGCCGGGCCGCTGATTGCGCGCGGTGCGGTTGCTGCCGCGCTGGCAACGTTAGTGACGCCCGCGGCGGCCTTGCTGGCGCTGATTTCACCTTCTGAAGGGGACGCTAATCAATGCCGGACCATTTTGTCGCAAATGAAGAAGTGATTTTTGCCGTTGTCGGATGGTGCTAACGCGTCTCCGGCCTACATACATTTCATGCTCAACGTAGGCCGGAGACGGTGCTTACAACCAAAGAATCACAATGATTGATGGCGGGTTTCGTGGGTTAACAGCAGCGCAATCAGCGTTAACGCCGCCATTGATGCCAGATACGTACCGACCGCCGCCAGGCCGTAATTCGCCTGCAGCCATGCGGCAATGTAAGGGGCAACGGAAGCACCAAGAATCGATGAAACGTTGTACGAGAACGACGCCCCCGTGTAGCGCACTTCGGTCGGGAACAGCTCCGGCAGTAGCGCGCCCATCGGACCAAATGTCAAACCCATCAGGCTCAAACCAAGCAACAGGAAGGCGAACACCAGCACCGGATTGCCAGAGCCGAGCAGCGGTTTAAAGGCAAACAGCGCAAACAGAATAATAAGCGTGGTGATGATGAGCATGCTCTTGCGACGACCAAACGCATCGGCCAGCAGGCCCGCCACCGGCACCATGACGCCAAAGCCAATAACCGCCATCATCAGCATCCACAACACTTCATTACGCGGCAGGCCAAGCCCTACAGGCGCCGCGGCGGTGCTGAACGTCATGGAATAGACGGTCATGATATAGAACAGCGTATAGGTCGCCAGCATAATGAACGTGCCGAGGATCGTCACGCGGACATGTTTTGTCAGCAGGGTACCCAGCGGGATTTTCACCTGTTTTTTCGCCGCAGCCACTTTGGCAAAGACCGGGGATTCATGCAGCGAAACGCGAACGTACAGACCGATAATCACCAGCACCGCAGAGAAGATGAACGGTACGCGCCAGCCCCAGCTCATAAACTGCTCGTCGGTCAGCAGCCAGGAGAGCAGCAGGAAAGTGCCGTTGGCGAAGAAGAAGCCGATAGGTGCGCCCAACTGCGGGAATGATCCGTACAGCGCGCGTTTACGCGGCGGTGCGTTTTCCGTCGCCAGTAACGCCGCGCCGCCCCATTCACCGCCCAGTCCTAAACCCTGACCAAAACGCGCCAGCGCCAGCAGCAGCGGGGCGAAAATACCGATAGTTTCATAGCCCGGCAGCAGGCCAATGACAACCGTCGAGATCCCCATGGTGAGCAGTGAGGCAACCAGCGTGACTTTACGCCCTACGCGATCGCCAAAATGCCCGAACACAGCAGAACCGATAGGCCGTGCCACAAAGGCGATAGCAAAGGTGGCAAGGGACTGCAGCGTTGCCGCGGTCGGATCCCCCTGCGGGAAGAAGATATGGGGGAACACGATCACCGCGGCGGTGGCATAGATATAGAAGTCGAAGAACTCAATGGCAGTGCCAATGAGTGAGGCGACGACAACTTTATTGCGCGAGTTGACCGGGGTGTGTTCCTGTTCGTTGTCGAGCGTTGTGGCTGTTGCTTGCATAATATTTTCTTATTTTTGGTCGAACGAAAGGTCATATTACGCACAGCAAAAGAGACATTTCAATCTGTAACAAACCTTGCGATCGGTCAAAAATAGAGCAAAAAGGGGATAATTTTTAGGCTGGAGATTTCACTTCCATGAAATGCTTCACATAATTTAAAACTTGGATGATAAAACTGGTTTTTGGTTAAACAAAAGTTACGGGCTGGATTTTAATTCTGATAATGCGCAGGATTTCGACGTAAGCATTGGGTTGGCCGGATAAGCGCAGCGTTATCCGGCAGTTAACAAAGATTAGCGGTGGGTTTTCCCCGGCATACGCGGGTCGTCTTTGTATTCTGCTGTGGCAATCCAGGCAGCGCAAAACAGAGTCAGACGGGCGAAGAAGTAGAAGAACGCCATCAAGCCAAGTACGGAACCAAACGCCGCGCCTGACGGCGATTGCACCAGTGATGGCAGCGTGTACGTCATGATCATTTTGATGACTTCAAACCCCAGTGCCGCGATAAACGTGCCGCGAATGAGCGCTTTTTTGCGCGGTCGGTGACGCGGTAGCCGCCAGAAAATCCAGAAGAACAGCAAGTAGTTGGCGAAAATAGAGATGGTCAGGCCGATCAGCCGCCAGGCGGGCTTCAGCCATTCGATGCCGTCGAGATACAGCGCAGAGATAATCATCTGCTGGGCGGAACCGGCGATGGAGGTAATGGACAGCGTAACAATCAGCGCAATCAGTAAGCCAATCAATGAGACAAAATCACGCAGATATTTGACCCAAATTTTTTCCTGATCCTGTGGGGTCCGCTCCCAGACATCCCGCGACTGGGCACGAATAGCTTCGCGCAAGTTTCCCATCCAGTTAATTCCGGAATAGAGCGCGATGGCAAGACCCACCAGACCGACGGTGGTTCGTTGCTGAACGGCGGTATTGATGGTGTTTTTCAGCGTGGAGGCGAGCGTCGGATCGCTGACGTTGAGCAGGATTTTGCTGAAGATATCCTGCAACAGCGTAGGGTGCGAAGCGAGAATAAAACCCGCGGCGGCAAACGACACCATCAGGATAGGGATCATCGACAGAAACGAGAAGTAGGTAATGGCGGCGCCAAACTGATTTCCCATACGATCGTTAAATCTCTCCGCGGCGCGAATCAGATGGGCAATCATGGGCTGGCGTTGAATTTTATCGGCGAAGGTCAGGGCGGTTTTCAGCGCCTGGTTGGTCTTACCGTTGGTTTCTGTATTTTTACGCTCCAGGGGCTCAATTTTTGGGATTGGTGCGTGCTCAAGTTCCTGAATGGGGCGTTTAATCTCTTTTTCCTGCGTCATCAGGGCAGTAATCCTTGTTCTGTTCATTCTCAGGACAGTATAGCTTGTCAGTCCACATAGTCTTTCATCACGCCGGTCAGCCATTCCATAAACAGATGTACGCGGCGGGAGAGGTTACGGCGATGCGGATAGAGCAATGAAACCGGTAATGGTTCGGCGCGATATTGCGGTAATACTTCAATCAGCGTACCGGCGCGCAGGGCATCACGCACGCCCACGCGCGGTACCTGAATAATGCCCAGACCGGCAAGACATGCCGCATGATACGTTTCGGTACTGTTCACCGTCAGCATGCCGCCGGTTTTAACCCATTTAGCACCGTTGTCTGTCGCTACTTCAAAGCCTTGCGCACGTGTTCCCAAATTGACTGAATAGTGCACCACCGCATGCGAGGCTAAATCCTCCAGGCTTTCCGGATAACCAAATCGGGCGAGGTATTGCGGGCTGGCGCAGTTAATCTGCGTGAGTTTTCCCAGCGGGCGCGCAATCAGCCCTGAATCTTTCAGCGTCCCCACGCGTACCACACAGTCGAAGCCTTCGCGGATCAAGTCTACCAGGCGGTCGCTGCTGCTAAGTTCGAGCTCAAGCCCCGGATACTGATGCAAGAAGGCCGGTAAGCGGGGCATCACCAGATTTCTCGCCACACCAACCGGCATATCGACGCGCAGCTTGCCGCTGATGCTGGCCGGGTCGTGATGGAATAGCCCATCCAGTTCATCGAGATTGCTCAACAAATCTTTCGCTCGTTCGTAATAGATCATGCCGTCTTGCGTGAGCTGAACGCGGCGGGTTGTGCGGTGCAACAACTGTGTGCCCAGATGATTTTCCAGGGCCTGGATTTGACGCGATACGCTACCTTTAGGAAGTCCGAGGGTGTCTGCCGCGCGCGAAAAGCTCTCCAGTTCTGCGACGCGGATGAACAACTGCATTGCGTGAATTTTATCCATTCTCATGCCCTATTGTTGTTCTAAATGAAACAGTAATGCGCAGTAAGCGGTATTTATTGTTTTTCTACCACCTAATAAGCTTTGTCTCAATCTTCACAACACCTGAAATGAGGTTTCTTATGACGCAACGTATCGCATTGGTGACCGGCGGCGGCCGTGGACTCGGTAAAAACGCGGCGCTAAAGCTGGCGAGTAAAGGCATTGGTGTCATCCTGACGTGGAACAGCAATGAAAAAGAAGCGCAGCAGGTTGTAGATGAAATTCGCCAATCTGGCGGTAAAGCTGCAGCATTACCGTTGAACGTCGGAAATATTTCCACTTTCCCTCAGTTTGTCAAACAGGTGCAGGAAACCCTACAAACGCACTGGCAAAGCGACACCTTTGATTATTTATTGAACAATGCCGGAGTTGGCATTAACGCACCGTATCCGGCGTTCACTGAAGCGCAATTTGACCAGCTTTTGGACATCCATTTTAAAGGACCTTTTTTCCTGACACAGAACTTGCTGGCGTTGATCAACAACGGCGGACGCATTCTTAATGTCTCGACCGGATTGTCGCGCTTTGCGCTACCGGGTTACAGCGCTTACGCTGCCATGAAAGGGGCGATGGAGGTGTTAACCCGTTATCAGGCGAAAGAGCTGGGAGAGCGCGGCATTACGGCGAATATTATTGCGCCTGGGGCAATCGAGACGGATTTTAGCGGCGGAAACGTACGG
This sequence comes from Citrobacter sp. RHBSTW-00887, assembly GCF_013728095.1. Lineage (NCBI taxonomy): Bacteria > Pseudomonadati > Pseudomonadota > Gammaproteobacteria > Enterobacterales > Enterobacteriaceae > Citrobacter > Citrobacter sp. RHBSTW-00887. The sequence continues at coordinate 255,062 of NZ_CP056267.1, forward strand.
GATAATGCGCAATTGAATGCCTACATTGCATCGCAGACGGCGCTGGGGCGTGTTGGGTTACCGGACGATATTGGCGACGCCATTGCTGCGTTGCTCAGCGATGAGCTGGCCTGGATGACGGCACAGCGTATCGAAGTCTCTGGCGGGATGTTCCTGTAATCGACCGCCTCTTACTTAGCCTTTTGAGCAATCGAAAACCGGCGCGCCATCAGAAGTCAAAATATAACTGGTGGCGTTAGCCGGTATTATTTGGAATCTGATACCGCGGAAAGAGATCGGGGATAAACGTTCTGAAGAGTTCATTCTTCTTCGGGAGTGTATTTGTTGTATCAGAAACCATGATCACCTCCCCATTCTCATGCCCGAATGATCATTTAATGCGATATTTTGTTTTGTAACATATTTGTCTGTTATCGTGAGTTCCTTATTTTTAGCTAAGAATATAAACTCCGGATTATTAATATTAGTAATCCAGGGTTGAACATCAAATATTAAGGATTTTCTGAACATTTGACCCCGATTTTGATCCTTTGTGTGATTCTTTGGTTTCAGCTGTAACTATTTATAACGTCTGCTTCTTTCTTCTCCGTCTATCGGTAAAATGGCCTCCGCCAAATGGTGACTTCATATTTTGCCCCTCGGATAATACCCTTCCGCGTGTTAAGGCTAATATCTTATTCAGACGGAGATAAATAATGCAGTTAATAATGTTTGACAGGCAGTCAATATTTATTCATGGAATGAATGTAATTTTGCAAGAGCGTATTCCAGGAGTGAATGTTCAGAGTGTCAGTCAGGCAGATGATCTTTGGCGGACGCTGGAAGACAATCCTGATGCACTGGTTATGCTGGATGGAGATTTTGACGCTGAGTTCTGCCGTAGCTTGCTGCAACAGATAGCAGAGCGCTTTGCGAAGGTAAAAGTGCTGGTAACCGCAACGGACTGCCGTAAAAAATGGCTACAGGAAGTCACGCAATTAAACGTGCTGGCCATTATTCCGCGCGATTCTGATGCGGAAACCTTCACGCTGGCACTCAATAGCGTCGCGATAGGTATGATGTTTATCCCCAGAGATTGCATCACAGCGACCGAATGTGGCGGGCAAAATATCAGATTGCTCAGCGCGCGTCAGCGGGAGATTCTGACGATGCTGGCCGCCGGAGAATCTAATAAACAAATTGGTCGATTATTAAATATCAGCACTGGAACGGTAAAAGCCCATCTTGAATCGCTGTATCAGCGCCTGGAGGTAAAAAACCGTACGCAGGCGGCAATGATGCTAAACGACACCCTATAATGGGAAAATATTTCACAGTCAGACTGTTTCTGGCTGTGAAATAGCCCACGGCCAAAATTCAGCACTGCAAAACCGGCTAATCCCCACGCTGAGCATCCATGCAATTAACGCTTCCTGTTGAAACCGATCTTGTATTTGCGGCATTTCCTTATGGATGAATGCCTCGCAGATATTTATATCCGCGAGCAGCAATGTTTCGGCCTGCATCAGCATAATTGGGGCATCAAAGGATTCATCTGCGGTGATTTCGTGCCCGTAGCCAATGACCCAGATCCCCTTTTTGTCCTGATACTTTTCCAGCGACAGGCCCTGCCATTGCTTAATAAATGCGATACAGGCGGGCGTGAACTGCGTCGAATGCAGCGGCATAATAATCTCTGTACAAAGAGACCTATTTTAGGAAACACACCCCGTTACGCCAGCTGCCATCCAGCCATTTTTTACAGCAAAACGCCTGATGGCGCGGGCGGCTGATATTCCTGTTTTAACAGGCCTAAAATCCAGTCATCATGCCAGGTTTGATGTAGCCAGTAGCTTTCTCGCAGCGTGCCTTCGAGAATGAATCCGACCTTTTCCAGTAGACGCCGTGAGGCATCGTTTCCTGCGGTGACGCAGGCCGTCAGTCGGCGTAGTCCTCCGGCGGTAAACGCATAATCGCAAACGGCATGCAGGGACTCAGCGCCATAACCTTTGCCCTGCGCCTCGGGAGTGAGCAGAAAGCCGACCTCGGCACATTCATTTTTATCCTGAATATATCCGGTTACCCCAAGCGGTACGCCCGATGCCTTATCGCACAGGATCAGACACAGCCAGTGTGGACTGCCGGGAGACCATTCAGGCAAGCGGGAGTCAAAGACTGTCCGTATCTCCTCTTCGGTACGCGAGTCAGAGACAAAGCGCATCACATCTGCGTTCTGCTGTAACGTTAAGAAAAACGCCCAGTCGTCATGTGTGAGTGGGCGGCAGATCAAACGCGAGGTTTTCAGTACAGGCACAGGCTTATCTCCAGAATAATTTTCAATGATTGTGTGGAAGTCACTGTAAAACATATTTATTTGCTATATGAATGTGTTTTAGTCTATGGCGGCACAGCGCTGCATTTAAAAAAGATAACTACACACCATTGTGAGGCCGCACTTTTTGGGTCCTTTTAGGGAAGATAATGACCAATAGCGCGTTACAGGCGACATGTACACCATTCGAACATTGTTTGGGGATAATCCGGCAGGCCTCGGTAGAAATTTTACTGATGCTTGGCGTGCGCGTCGCAGAAGGTAAAGATCCACGCTGGTTTCTCGAGCAGCTTGACCAGGCGCGATTGAATCTGGGAGGTTGGGGCGTTGTCGCCAGGCGGTTGCAGATGAATGACGCGCAATTGAGTCAGTTCACGTTGCGGCTACGCCATCTTCAGCAGAGCGTGCCGCAATATGAAAATGGCCAGGACGTCAGTGAAAACCAGCTGATTTCTGCGCTGCGCTTTGTCGCTTCTCTGGAACAGTTGCGCCAGCAACAGCCCCTCCTGAAGTATCCAACCGAGATTGAACGTGCAGAGCCGGATGCGCAGATGCGGGCGCAGCGTCAGCTTCGCGCAATAGAATTAACCCTCAAATCCCTGATTGCGCGGGTATGGCCGGATCAACATCCGCTCAACAGCTTCCTGAAACAGCACTTTGGCGGTGAACGTCTGCGTCGCTGGTTAAAGCTGGGGGAAAGTCGGGATGCGCTGGACGGCATGATGTTTAGTGAACTGGCGCTGATGGTTGTCGATAAGAAGTTATTCGTTCGGCATTTTAGCGAGATTTTTAACGATACCTCGGTGCTCATGTCGTTTGTTGAGCCACGTATCACGCTGAGGATGTTCCTGGATGACTGCCGCCTGGCCCGTAACTGCGTTATCGCGCAGCAACCGCTAACCTCAGTACAACTGCTGTTGCTGGATTGCCAGTACCGACAGATTACTCACCCTGTGCAGCGGGCATTTGAAGAACGGCGTACGCGCATTAATCCTGCGTCGTATATGGAGTCCGATGAGGCGACGGTTCGCCAGTTTTGGGAAAACGCAAAGCAAAAAGACGAGCAGGCAGGGGGCGATAAACAGGAAATCGCAGACAGTATCGATCCGCCGGAGAAACGGGCCAGGCGCACGGCGGAAGAACGTGAACAGCTGATTTCCGGCATGTTGTGGGTAGCGGTCGGCGTGATGGTGCTGGTGATTTCGCTGGGCGCGTTCTGGTTATTCACTTCGCCAGCGCCACAAGCGTCTTCCGGGCAATCCGTTGAAATCGTGCAGGAGGAGCCACGGCGTGATGCCCCTGGTGCGCGGGAGTCGGTGACCCGAATGGGCATCACCTGGGATGCCTTTAACATGCGCGCGGCTATCGAGCGCAACGACACCCGTGTGACGTCACTTTTCCTGCAGGGCGGGATGGACTGGAAGCTGGCGTGGACGGAGCAGGCATTCTCGGCAGGCAATACCGAGGTGTTGAGGCTGCTGCTGCGTTACCCTTCGCAGATGAGTGAGAGTAAGCCATGTCGGCAGTTTATGACCACGGTCAGCCATGCGATGGCGAATGGGGCGTCACTCACATCGCTGCATAAAAGCTATCTGCAAAGTTTTTGCTCGGTGCCGGCGGTTGTCGCGCGTCAGCAGTATGACCTTGAACAGGCCGAGCTACGCGTTCGCGCGCAGCCAAGCCCAGAGAACAAGAAATGGCAGAAAATTCACGCCGAACTGTACGATGCGATTAACTGACGGTCTGATAATTCAGACTGTCAGCTGCTAGGGTTCGCCATACAGACCGATGAGTCGGCGCACCACGCCATTGGTCCAGCCAAAGCCGTCCTGCAACGGATATTCCCCGCCGCCGCCTTCGCGCGGCGCGGCGTCGGCGATGTGGTATTTTTCGATAAGCTTGTGGTGTTCCTGATAAAAGAGATTCACCGTTTTCAACCAGTTACGGGCGATTTCATCCCCGAGATGGTCGTCGCCGTAAAGTTTGAAACCTTGGATCGCCATCCACTGCAGCGGCGCCCAGCCGTTGGGTTTATCCCATTGCTCACCCGTTTCATGCTCCGTGGCTAAAATCCCTCCGGGGGTTAGCAGGCGACTGCGGACCGCATTGGCAAGTCGGTCGGCTTGTTCATGTGTTGCCATGCCGACATACAGCGGCACAATACTGGCGGCAGAGAACAGGGCCATTTGTTCGCGCCGCCAGTCGTAATCGCGATAGCAGCCGTTTTTATCGTCCCAAAGATAGCGATTCACCGCATCGCGGCGGTCATTGGCTTTCTGGCGAAACTGCGCTTCAGTGTCTTTGTCGCCTTTCAGTGCGGAAATATTGGCGATAGTGCTCTCCAGCTTGTAGAGGAACGCGTTCAGGTCAATAGGGATGAACTGAGTGGTGCGTATGCTGGCAAGACGGCCTGCATCGCGTAGCCAGCGCGAGGAGTAATCCCAGCCGGAGGCCGCGCCCGCGCGCAAATCCCGATACACTTCATTGGGTGGGCGACCCGAATGCTTGGCGGTTTCGACGTCTTCAAGCCACGACTCATCGCGCGGCGTATCACGATCGTCCCAATAGCGGTTGAGCAGGGAGCCGTCCGACATTCTGATCACGTGACGGTAGGCCTGGTTGAGTACCAGGGAATCTGCGCCATCCATCCAGAACGCGTACTCCATTTTTAGATGATCAAGGTAACGACGCGCGCCGCGTACGCCATCCTCTTCAAACAGTTCGACCATCAGCGCAAAGACCGGCGGCTGCGAGCGACTCAGGTAGTAAGTACGGTTACCGTTCGGGATGTGACCATAGTTTTCAATCATCCAAGCAAAGTTATCCGCCATACATTTCAGCAGATCTTCGCGACCGCTCTCCGCCAGACCCAGCATGGTGAAGTAGGAATCCCAGTAGTAGGTTTCACTAAAACGCCCGCCGGGCACAATATATGACTGCGGTAACGCCAGCAGCGAGGACCAGGGAATGTGGTCCTGTGGTTCGCGCGTCAGCACCGGCCACAGTTGATCGATATGCTCTTTCAGCGAATTTTCCGGGTCAGAAACATATTCACTGGAGGGCGTTTCCGGGAGCCAGAAGTGGTTCTCGACGAAGCGTCGCAGATCAAAGTCGCGGTGGCGTTTAACCTTGCGATAGCGGATCAAAATATCCAGCGGATCCATTTTCGGCGCACAGTCGGGGAAGGTTTTGCTATCGGCAAACAGTTTCGACGACTGAACGTGTTCGAACAGCTCGAGGTAACGATCGGCGGGAGTTAACGCATCTGAGGCGGGTAACCCTTCAATCATCTCTGGTTCAGGCTCCGCCTCAATCATTTCATCCAGCTTTAACTCGCACGGATCCATTTCATAAAGCAGATCGATGTCGATCGTCATTTCTTCAGAAGGGGCGTGGGGTAGTTTCTGGTTGAGCATAATGCGAAAGACCTCCGATGGACGTTGAAAGATTAAGGCTATTGCCCGCTCGTCAATTAAGCGTAGACATTCGCTTCGGTATCTGGTGAGTAAAGCGTGCGGTCGATCACATTTTAGTGCTGCGCAATATCCAAAAAATAAATCTATCCCAATGAAAATAATGCAGAATTCCGAATTCTGCACAACCTGAGGATATTCCATTTTCAGAACATTCGATTGCAACGAGGTGTGAACACAACTTGGTAACGTTTAACTCTATAATAGGCACAGGCTATTCTATCGATAGTTCTCCTCCATGTAATTGCTTGATACTTATCAAAATAGTAATCCCCTCATTTCCTATGATGGTCAGGTCTGACAAAGACTGTCTATTAATTATTCTAATTTTCTGGGTCACAATAACTCACAACGGTGAGGGTAAAATAATGAAAATCATTACCCGTCTTACCGTGATTGCCATAGCTGGCGTCGCGATTTGTTATTTTGGATTATCCGGTTATGTGTGGTATCACGATAATCAACGGAGTAAACAGGCTGATGTTCAGGCCTCTACGCTGGAAGAAAATAATAAAGTACTAGGGTTCTTACGTGAAAAAGGATGCGATTATTGTCACACTCCTTCGGCTGAATTACCTTTCTATTCTTCTTTTCCCGTCGCTAAGCAGTTGATGAATTACGATATTCAACTGGGATACAAATCATTCAATCTGGAGGCCGTTCGTGCGGCGCTGGTCGCGGATAAACCCGTTTCGCAAAGCGATCTGAATAAAATTGAGTGGGTGATGCAGTACGAGACCATGCCGCCGACGCGTTATACCGCATTGCACTGGGCTGGCAAGGTAAGCGATACGGAGCGAGCAGAGATCCAGGGCTGGATTGCGAAACAGCGTGAGCAGTACTACGCCAGTAACGATACTGCCACGCAGCATCGTAATGAACCTGTACAGCCGATACCGGAAAGCATCCCGACCGATGCCCGCAAAGTAGCGCTTGGTTTTACGCTTTACCATGACCCGCGTATTTCCGGCGATAGCACGATTTCTTGCGCGCACTGTCACGCCCTGAATGCGGGCGGCGTGGATGGCCGGAAAACGTCAATCGGTGTAGGCGGCGCGGTTGGCCCTATCAATGCGCCAACGGTATTTAACTCGGTCTTTAACGTTGAGCAATTCTGGGATGGCCGTGCGCCAACACTGCAGGCGCAGGCCGGTGGCCCACCGTTGAACCCTATCGAAATGGCGTCTAAATCCTGGGATGAAATTATCCAGAAACTGGATAAGGATCCGCAACTTAAGCAAGAGTTCATTGCCGTTTATCCGCAGGGATTCAGTGGGGATAATATTACCGATGCGATTGCTGAGTTTGAGAAAACGCTGATTACGCCAAATTCGCCGTTTGATAAATGGCTGCGTGGTGATGAAGCGGCCTTAACCGCTCAGCAAAAACATGGCTATCAGTTGTTTAAAGATAATAAGTGCGCGACCTGTCATGGCGGTATTATTTTAGGCGGACGTTCATTTGAACCATTGGGTCTGAAAAAGGACTTTAATTTCGGCGAGGTCACTGCTGCAGATATTGGCCGCATGAACGTCACCAATGAATTACGTGACAAGCTGCGTCAGAAAGTCCCTGGATTGCGTAACGTTGCGCTGACTGCGCCTTATTTCCATCGCGGTGATGTGCCTACGCTCGACGGTGCGGTAAAACTGATGCTGCGTTATCAGGTGGGTAAAGAACTACCGCAGGAAGATATCGACGATATCGTGGCATTCCTCGAAAGCCTTAATGGGGTATATACACCGTATATGCAGGGTAAATAAGAGAAAACCGGATGGCAAAGTGCCATCCGGTTTTTTATTGATTAACGCATGGTCACGAACTCTTCAGATGCCGTTGGGTGAATGGCAACGGTGTTATCAAAGTCTTTCTTGGTTGCACCCATTTTCAGAGCGACCGCGAAGCCTTGCAGCATTTCATCCATCCCAAAACCAATGCCGTGAATACCGACAATCTTCTCTTCCGGACCGACGCAAACCAGCTTCATGCGGCACGGCTGACGGTGGGTGGTGACAGCGGTATACATCGCGGTAAACGATGATTTATACACTTTCACCTGATCATCGCCGTGCTGTTCGCGAGCCTGCTGCTCGGTCAGGCCCACGGTACCAATAGGCGGATGGCTGAAGACCACGGTCGGGATGTTGCTGTAGTCCAGATGTTCGTCCGGCTTATTGTTAAACAGACGCTCGGAAAGACGACGGCCCGCGGCAACGGCAACCGGCGTCAGCTCAACGGCCCCGGTGTTATCGCCGACGGCATAAATACCCGGCACGCTGGTGTTCTGGAATTTATCAACGACGATGTAGCCTTTTTCGTTGGTTTTCACGCCAGTAACCGCCAGGTTGAAGTTGTCGGTGGCAGGTTCACGACCGATCGCCCAAATCAGGCAATCTACCGTTTCGCTACGACCATCTTCCAGTTGCAGGGTCAGGCTACCATCAGCGTTTTTAACGACCGCTTTTGGTATCGCGTGAGTATGCAGAGCCGGGCCTTCGGCGTTCATCACCTCAACGAGCGTGTCGACGATCATCGGGTCGAAGCTGCGCAGCGGCGCGTGTTTACGCACGAACAGATGCGTTTCTGCGCCCAGACCGTTAATTACGCCCGCCAGTTCAACGGCGATGTAGCCTGCGCCAACAACGGCCACGCGTTTTGGCAGCGCGGGCAGCTCAAAGAAACCGTCGGAGTCGATACCGTATTCCACACCCGGAATGCTCGGATGGCTCGGGCGACCACCGGTAGCAATCAAAATATGATCGGCAGTAATGGTTTCACCGTTCACTTCAATGGTTTTGGCATCCACAAAGCGGGCAAAGCCTTTAATCACATCGACATTATTTTTGCCCAGCACGTTGTCGTACGAGGTATGAATGCGATCAATATAAGCGGTACGCGTGGCGATCAGTTTATCCCAATCGAACTTATTGATGGTGGTGTCGAAACCGTAATCCGGCCCGTACATGTGGATTGCTTCGCGGACCTGTGCGGCATGCCACATCACTTTTTTCGGTACGCAGCCAACGTTAACGCAGGTGCCGCCTAGCTCTTTGGCTTCAATCAGCGCGCATTTCTGGCCGTACATTGCTGCACGGTTAATGGAGGCAATACCGCCGCTGCCGCCGCCAATAGCGATGTAATCATAGTGCTTGGTCATGACCGCTCCTTCATGTTCATTGTAGGGCGGAGAAGCGTTACGCCATCCGCCAAAATATTCGCGATTGTATACCTGAAATTAAAAGGTTCCACCGATGACTGCGATTACTCCGGCACGATCCAGCTTACCGACGTATGACCGGTTCCTGCCGGAACCAGTTTGCTGTGCAACCACGGCAGGACACTGTTCATCTGCTGCTCCAGCTTCCACGGCGGGTTTATTACAATCATACCGGACGCCGTCATGCCGCGCTGATCGCTGTCCGGGCGCACCGCCAGCTCAATCTGCAGAATTTTGCGGATACCGGTGTCTTCCAGGTCGTGGATCATGCGTTTGATTTGCTGGCGCAGAACTACCGGATACCACAGCGCATAGGTGCCGGTTGCGAAACGCTTATAGCCTTCGTTAATACCGGTCACCACCGCCTGATAGTCGCTTTTGATTTCGTAGGGGGGATCGATAAGGATCAGCCCGCGACGGGAAACCGGCGGTAATTTTGCTTTTAGCTGCTGATAACCATCGGCTTTGGCCACGCGTGCGCGCTCATCTTTCTGGAATTCGCCGCGCAGCAAAGGAAAGTCGCTCGGGTGCAGTTCCGTTAATTGCAGGCTGTCCTGTTCTCGCAGCAGCTGGCGAGCAATTAACGGAGAGCCGGGGTAGTAGCGCAGTTGGCCGCTACGGTTGAAGTGCTTCACCACGCCAATGTAGGGTTCCAGTTCGGCAGGCAAATCGTCCTGCTGCCAGATACGGGCGATCCCTTCCAGATATTCACCGGTACGTTCGGCATGCTCACTGCTCAGCTGATAACGGCCTGCGCCAGCATGGGTATCCAAATAGAGAAACGGTTTTTCTTTCTCTTTAAGCGATTCGATGATCAGGCTCTGGACGGTGTGTTTAAGGACGTCGGCGTGGTTGCCAGCGTGATAACTGTGGCGATAACTCAGCATGGGTAAACGTGTTCCAGGTTATAAACGTAGGCCCGAAAACAGCGCAATATCGGGCGAAAATAAAGCGTATCGCCACAGTATACAGAAAAGTCGTCACTGCCGCGAAAGCGCAACGCCTGGCATTGAAATCCTCTACACTTAACCCCATTGTACAAATTAATATGCACAGCGCCGGATACGCGCTTCATTCACTCTTTTCAACAGGACCGCGCTAATGACCAATCCATTGCTGACCCCCTTCGAACTGCCGCCGTTTTCTAAAATTCAGCCTGAGCACGTCGTGCCTGCCGTGACTAAGGCGCTGAACGATTGCCGCGAAAACGTTGAGCGAGTGGTTGCGCAGGGCGCGCCGTACACCTGGGAAAATCTTTGCCAGCCGTTGGCGGAAGTTGACGATGTGCTGGGGCGTATTTTCTCTCCGGTTAGCCACCTGAACTCGGTGAAAAACAGCCCGGAATTGCGCGAAGCCTACGAACAAACGCTGCCGCTGCTGTCTGAATACAGCACCTGGGTTGGACAACATGAAGGTCTGTACAAAGCGTACCGCGACCTGCGTGACGGCGATCATTACGCCACCCTGAACACCGCACAGAAAAAAGCGGTCGATAACGCGCTGCGCGATTTCGAGCTTTCTGGTATTGGTCTGCCGAAGGAAAAACAGCTGCGCTATGGTGAGATTGCCACCCGCCTGTCTGAGCTGGGCAATCTCTACAGCAATAACGTCCTCGATGCCACGATGGGCTGGACTAAGCTGGTGACTGATGAAGCGGAACTCTCCGGCATGCCGGAAAGCGCGCTGGCGGCTGCAAAAGCCCAGGCTGATGCTAAACAGCAGGAAGGCTACCTGTTAACGCTGGATATCCCAAGCTACCTGCCGGTGATGACCTACTGTGATAACCAGGGGCTGCGTGAGGAGATGTATCGCGCTTACTCCACTCGCGCGTCTGACCAGGGGCCAAACGCTGGTAAATGGGACAACAGCCCGATAATGGAAGAGATCCTCGCGCTGCGCCACGAGCTGGCACAGCTGCTGGGCTTTGAAAGCTACGCTTTTAAATCTCTGTCCACCAAAATGGCGGAAAACCCGCAGCAGGTACTCGACTTCCTTACCGACCTGGCGAAACGTGCCCGTCCTCAGGGTGAGAAAGAGCTGGCTCAACTGCGCGCCTTCGCGAAAGCAGAATTTGGTGTCGATAAACTGCAGCCGTGGGATATCGCTTACTACAGCGAGAAACAAAAACAGCACCTCTATAGCATCAGCGACGAGCAGCTGCGTCCATACTTCCCGGAAAACAAAGCCGTTAACGGCCTGTTTGAAGTGGTTAAACGTATTTACGGCATTACCGCTAAAGAGCGCACCGATGTTGACGTCTGGCACCCGGAAGTACGTTTCTTCGAACTGTATGACGAAAACAACGAACTGCGCGGCAGTTTCTATCTTGACCTGTATGCCCGTGAACATAAACGTGGCGGGGCGTGGATGGACGACTGCGTCGGCCAGATGCGTAAAGCCGACGGTACGCTGCAAAAGCCTGTTGCCTACCTGACCTGTAACTTTAACCGCCCGGTGAACGGCAAACCCGCGCTGTTTACCCACGATGAAGTGATCACCCTGTTCCACGAGTTCGGCCACGGTCTGCACCATATGCTGACCCGTATCGAAACCGCCGGTGTTTCAGGTATCAACGGCGTGCCGTGGGATGCGGTCGAACTGCCGAGCCAGTTTATGGAAAACTGGTGCTGGGAGCCCGAAGCGCTGGCATTTATCTCTGGTCACTTTGAGACCGGTGAGCCGCTGCCCAAGGAGTTGCTGGATAAAATGCTGGCGGCGAAAAATTACCAGGCGGCGCTGTTTATTCTGCGTCAACTGGAGTTTGGCCTGTTTGATTTCCGTCTGCATGCGGAGTTTAACCCACAGCAAGGGGCGAAAATCCTCGAAACGCTGGCGGAAATTAAAAAGCAGGTCGCCGTGGTGCCGGGCCCAACGTGGGGCCGCTTCCCGCATGCCTTCAGCCACATTTTTGCTGGTGGCTATGCGGCGGGTTACTACAGCTACCTGTGGGCCGACGTGCTGGCGGCGGATGCATTCTCTCGCTTTGAAGATGAAGGGATTTTCAACCGTCAAACCGGACAATCGTTCCTCGATAACATTCTCACCCGTGGTGGTTCTGAAGAGCCGATGGAACTGTTCAAGCGCTTCCGTGGCCGTGAGCCGCAACTGGATGCAATGCTGGAGCATTACGGGATTAAAGGCTGATTATTCACGTGAAAATCTGCTTAGTAGATGAAACAGGCGCCGGAGACGGCGCCTTATCTGTTCTTGCCGCCCGCTGGAATCTTACGCACGATGAAGATAACCTGATGGCGCTGGTGATGACACCGGAACATCTGGAACTGCGCAAACGTGATGAGCCCAAACTCGGCGGTATCTTCGTGGATTTCGTTGGCGGTGCGATGGCCCATCGGCGCAAATTTGGCGGTGGTCGCGGCGAAGCGGTGGCGAAGGCGGTTGGCATTAAAGGCGATTACCTGCCGGATGTGGTTGATGCGACTGCAGGGCTGGGGCGCGATGCGTTTGTGCTGGCCTCAGTAGGCTGCCGCGTGCGAATGCTGGAACGTAACCCGGTCGTGGCGGCGCTGTTGGATGATGGCCTGGCGCGAGGGTATGCTGACCCGGAAATCGGTCCGTGGCTGCAGGAACGTTTACAACTGATCCACGCCTCAAGCCTGACGGCGTTAACCGATATCACCCCGCGTCCGCAGGTGGTGTACCTCGACCCGATGTTCCCGCATAAGCAGAAAAGTGCGCTGGTGAAAAAAGAGATGCGGGTGTTTCAGTCGTTGGTGGGGCCGGACCTGGATGCGGATGGGCTGCTGGAGCCTGCGCGTCAGCTAGCTACTAAACGTGTGGTAGTGAAGCGCCCGGATTACGCACCGCCGCTGGCGGATGTCGCCACGCCGAACGCGGTAGTCACGAAAGGGCATCGGTTTGATATTTACGCGGGGACCGCGTAGTTTGTAGGCCGGATAAGGCGTTAGCCGCTATCCGGCATTACTGCTTAAACAAATGGTGCGTATGGGTCAGCCATCTCAAATGCGACGGCTCTTTCCGCTTTCGGCGGATAAATCAGTTCACTGACAATCGATACTTTCAGTTTCTTCGCTTCTGCGCGAGTGAGTTTGACCTGCTGATCCCATCCTTCGGTATACACCGCGCCCCACGCGCCGAGATCCAGACAGGTGACGTACATCTCCTGACGGTACGGTGAAGGTTCTACACCCAGCAGGCTTGCAGCGGCGTTATTACCGGCAAATTTACCCAACAAAATAGCGTGCTGGCAGGTCATTAACGCATGGTTGCCTTTGTCATCGGTGGCGGCGTAGGCCACATCGCCAGTGGCGTAGATATTATCATGACCCACGACCTGAAGATTGGCATTCACATGCAGGCGGCCCTGTCGATCGCGCGGGGCGTTAATCTGTGCTGTCAGGCTATTGGCCTGCACGCCGACGGTCCAGATAACTGTTTGAGAGGCAATAACCTGCCCATCTTTCAGCGTTACGCCGCCAGCATCCACGCTTTCTACTTCTGCATTTACCAACCATTCGATGCCCAGTTCAGTGGAGGCTTCGATTATTACGTCGCGTAATTCCTGGCTCCAGCGCCCGGCAGGCTGAGCACCGCGTTCAACTACGACCACTCTGGTCTTAGCATCGGCACCCAGAATCTCACGCAGACGACCAGGCAATTCCAGTGCCATCTCAATCCCGGTAAAGCCGCCGCCACAGACCACCACCGTATTGCGAGCCTCACTTTCCGGCTGTAATGCCAGGTCTGTTATGTGCTGCTCCAGTGCGGCGGCGCTCTCGAGCTGGTCGAGGTCAAACGCATGCTCGGCTGCACCGACAACGGCGTCGCGGTTAACGTGACTCCCGCTGGCGAGTACCAAGCGGTCGTAGCGGCGCAGATGAATTTCTCCGTTGGCATCTTTCCAGCTCACCTCTTTAGAGTCCTGGTTGATCTGCTCGACGTGACCTTGCAGGAAGTTGACGCCGGTAACGTCAAACAAGGGTTGCAGCGGGGCGACCAGGGTTTGTACGGCGCGTTCATAAAAGCGTGGGCGGACACGCAGCTCTGGCTGTGGTGCAATTACTGTAATATCAATGGCCTGCTGATGTTTATCCGCCAGTCGTGCGGCGCTTAATGCTGCCCACATACCGGCAAAGCCGGCGCCCACGATCAGAATTCGTTTACGCATTGGGGGTTCTCTCTGGTGACTACGAATAATTTACTCGGATTTTATTTGTCGGAGTTAGGAATTGCAATGCGATCAGGATCCTTTTTGTCCTGATGTCGTAGGGTTTTTGATTATCTATTTGATAAATATAAGATTAAAGTTTTTATATAAATATGGGTTGTGCTGCTGTCTGGAATGAATGAGACGAAAAAGCTACAATTAACTCAGATTCATTTTGGCTGAGATAAGAGAATGGCATTTTACAGTTCCGGGGTTGAGTACGGCATTCATAGCCTGATGTGTATGGTCGACAGCAAGGGCGACGCGCGGGATATGAGCGTGCGGGAAATTGCCGAGCTGCAAAGCGTGCCGTATGACTACCTGGCGAAAATTTTCACCCGTTTGTCGAAAGCGGGCCTGGTGCGCAGCATTGAGGGAAAGGGCGGCGGTTTCCAGTTGGCTAAACCTGCTGAACACATTACGGTGCTGGACGTGGTGAATGCCATTGATGGCGATAAGCGCATCTTTGAGTGTCGTGAGATTCGCCAACGGCTGGCGGTATTTGAGGAGCATCCGCCGGAGTGGGCCTGTGAAGGCATTTGTGGTGTGCGCTCGGTAATGGATATGGCTCAGCAGCGAATGGAAGAAGCGCTCGGTCAGCATACGATTCTGGATTTGGCGCGCAAAATGTACCGCAAAGCGCCGGACACTTTTGTGGTCGAAGTTCAGGAGTGGATTAACGCTCGCAAAGGGTAGCGATTGAAAATGCCCGGTGCTCATCCTCGGTTAGAAGCGTTTTCCACTGGCGTGATAAAACTGAAGTCTTAATCAACGCAATATCGTTCATGGTCATGTCCATGCATGATGACCTGTTTGTATAAACTACGCTCTTACAATGCAGGACTTAAAAGGCAAAAAAACCGCGATGTGACTCGCGGTTAATGTTAAAAAAAGCTTATTTACTGCTATCTGGCGTATTAATCATTCGGTTCAGCCAGGGCACCATAATCGCCATCACCACCGTGACAGCCAGGGTGACCAGGCCTATCTTGCTGAAGACGTTGGTGTAGATAGGCAGCGTTTGCAGCGGGTCGGTGATGTTCTCCGGTACGGCAGTAAACGTGGCGACATACCCGCCCATCAGGAAGGCGGCGGCTTGCGTCAGGAACCACATCCCGAGAATAAAGCCCATCAGGTGCTGCGGCACGAGAGCGGCGACCATCGCCAGTCCCAGGGCACTAATCAGCAGTTCACCCAGGCTCTGGAACAGATATACCAGCACGATAAACCACGGCGACGTCAGCCCCTGCGCATCCGCAAACCACATCCCGGCAGCGGCTGCCGTCAGGAAGCCCAACGAGCACAGGAACATACCGAGCGTAAATTTCATCGGCATAGTCAGGTCTTTGCCTTTGTTTCCCAGACGGGTATAGATCGCGGCCAGTACCGGACTTGCCAGCACCACCCAGAACGGGTTCAGCGCCTGGAAGCTCACTGGGTTAATGGCGAAACCGAGAATTTCATGGTGCACGTTATTGATAGCAAAGAAGTTCAGCGATGTCGGCATCTGCGCGTACAGCACGTAGAACACAACTGCTTCCAGCATCAGGATGAAGGCCACGAACATCTTGTTGCGCCCGGTTTTATCCAGTTTGAATGCCTGACGGAAGAAGATGATAGTCACGGCAATCGACAGGACGATCAGCACCAGGTTGGCAATCTGCACGTTGTGCATCAGCCAGGCGCAGATAAATACCATCACTACCGTACCGGCCAGCACGTACAGCAGATTACGGAAATTCAGCGGTTTATGGTCTGGCTCAGAACCGATATTTTTTACCATCCCACGGCAGGCAAAGTAGACCAGCAGCGCGACGATAAGCCCGGCCCCGCACAGGTTGTAGGTCACCGCGTAGCCAAACTTATCGGCAATCACCGGCGCCAGCGACAGCGACAGCAACGAACCGATGTTAATCGACATATAAAACAGGGTGAAAGCACCGTCCAGACGGGCGTCTTTTGGTGGATAGCATTTTGACAACAGGCTTGCCGGGTTGGCTTTAAACAGCCCATTACCGACGGCAATGGTACCCAAAGCAATAAAGATCAGATCGGGCTTGAGCAGCGACATCCCGGTCATGAAGTAGCCGATTGCCAGCACAATGGCACCGAGAACCAGCGTGCGCTTAGTGCCTAACAGGTGGTCGCCGACGTAGCCGCCGATCGAGATCAGGCCGTAGACCAGCGCAGCAAAGGCACCAAAGGTGACAAATGCCTGTTCCTGTGAAAATCCTAGCTGCTTAACAAAGAATACCGCCAGGATGCCCTGAACGCCGTAATAGCCAAATCGTTCCCATAATTCTACAAAGAAGATCATGAAGAACGGACGAGGTTGCTGCAGCAAGCCCGTAGGTGCAGTTTTATTCATATTCCATCGCCTTTCAAAGCCATCCCGAAAAGTATGAACGCGTATGCTTAAACGCGCCGAAAAAGTCTTATTTTGTTATAGACTGCGGCTATTGGCCGCGAGAGTAGAGTATTATAGAGATGGTTTTCGATCCAATTAGTTGATCACACTAATTATGATTTGTTTGTTGGATTGATGTACTAATTGTGTCCGAATGATAAAAACAAAAACGCCCGCACAGGCGGGCGTTTACAGGCTTAACTACTTGCAGCAGGCCGGGCTATTTCCCGGCGGCAAGCATTTTATGCTTCTTCGTCGTCACGCAGCGGAACAATCAACATGTCGACGTGGACGGTGTTGATCAGTTGGCGCGCGGAGGACATCAGTTTGCTCCAGAAATCCTGGTGGTGACCACAAACGACCAGGTCCATGTCGTATTTTTTGATGGCATCAACCAGAACCTGACCCAGGTCGCCGCTACCGCTCAGGGTTTCGGTGATAGGGTAGCCTGCGTTGGTGGACAGCTCGGTTAACGCGTGGTGGGTTTCTTCAGAAATGCGTTTCTGCATGTCGCCCAGATTCACGTCGATAAGGCCGGTGTACAGGTCGGAATAGTTTACGTCAACGTGGATAAGGGAAACTTTAGCATTGTAAGGCCGCGCCATAGAGACCGCTTTTTCAACCAGAACTTTGCTTTCCGGAGAAAGATCAACCGCGATAAGAATGTGTTTATAAGCCATAGTGTTACTCCTTCCATAAGTTGTCGATGACTAGCCTGCTGGCGTTTCTCTGCCGCCGCGTCATCCGCGTCCTGCGAACCTTGTGCGCGGGGCTAGCCCAGTCGTAAAAACGTACCATATAAGGACTATCCTTACATTATAGCGACCAGAATAATCCGTCAATCCGCCTTGCTTGCCAAGCAGTTAAACAAATTTTTTAGTTAATTGCATTGATAGCGATTAACCTTCTGGCAAAAAAATTAACTAATCTCCTACACTATCTAGAGGGGCGTTCGAATGCGTGATACTAATACGAACGGTTTCTTCAGTACTCTTCACTGAATGGTTTGGCAGGGTATCGGGGAGCGGTAGTCCCGGAAAGGAGTTCCGTGGGCGGGTCGCCGGGGAGGGGGTATGATAAGCACCATTGCATTGTTCTGGGCTTTATGTGTCGTTTGCATTGTTAATATGGCGCGCTATTTTTCTTCGCTACGCGCACTGCTAGTAGTACTTCGTGGTTGCGATCCATTGCTTTACCAGTATGTAGATGGAGGGGGCTTTTTTACCTCGCATGGGCAACCGAACAAGCAGATGCGTCTGGTGTGGTATATCTACGCTCAGCGTTACCGCGATCATCATGATGATGAATTTATTCGCCGCTGTGAGCGGGTTCGCGGTCAGTTCATTCTCACCAGCGCGCTATGCGGCCTGGTGCTAATCAGCATGGTTGCGCTGATTATCTGGCACTGATTCCAACGACAGATACAAAAAAAGCGGGCCAGTTTCCTGACCCGCTTTTTTACCGCGCATTCGCTTAGATAAGCTTCAGGGAGAGCCAGTACAGCCCGCCGGAAAGAAGAATTGCTGCTGGCAGGGTGAAGACCCAGGCCATCAGAATGCTGGTCACCGTTTTACGCTGCAAACCGCCGCCATCAACAACCATCGTTCCCGCAACGGAAGAGGAGAGAACGTGTGTGGTGGAAACGGGCATACCGGTGTAGCTGGCAAGACCGATAGAGACTGCGGCGGTCATCTGCGCCGACATCCCCTGGGCATAGGTCATGCCTTTCTTACCGATTTTCTCACCGATAGTGGTTGCCACGCGACGCCAGCCAATCATCGTACCAATACCCAGCGCCAGTGCGACGGCCATAATGATCCAGATAGGCGCGTACTCAATGGTGCTCAGCATGTCAGATTTCAGTTTCTTCAGCAGACGCTGATCGTCAGCGCTTACGCCAGGCAGCTTAACCACTTTATCGGTGGTATCAGAGATGCACAGCATAATACGGCGCAACTGACCACGCTGTTCGACGCTTAACTTGTCGTAGGTTTCCAGATTCGCCAGCATACCTTTCGCACGTTCCAGCGCGTTGATGGTATTCGCCGGGTGGCAATGGAACTCGGTCGGCGTCGCTGGTGTCGCGTCCGTCGGGGACGGAATCAGCTGGTCTACGCCTGTGGCCTGTTTAAGCAGGTCAGGGCGCTGCTGGAAGAAGACTTCGACGTTATTGATTGCATCGCGGGTACGGGTAATTTCGTAACCGGAAGCATTCATATTCACCACGAAACCTGCTGGCGCTACGCCAATCAGCACTAGCATTACCAGACCAATGCCTTTCTGACCATCGTTCGCGCCGTGAGAGAACGCCACGCCGATAGCAGAGAGGATCAGTGCAATACGCGTCCAGAACGGCGGCTTTTTCTTTCCGTCTTTCTTTTCACGTTCTGCCGGCGTCAGGTGGATACGGGCACGTTTTTTCGTACCGCTCCAATAGCGACGCAGAATGAAAATAAGACCACCTGCAACCACCAGACCGACAATCGGTGAGATGATAAGCGAGGCAAAAATACCGATAACTTTCGGGATGTTAAGTGCATCCACCACCGAGGTGCCGTTCATCAGTGCATTGGTTAAACCAATACCGATAATGGCGCCAATCAGCGTGTGGGAGCTGGATGCAGGCAGACCAAAGTACCAGGTACCCAGGTTCCAGATAATTGCCGCCAGCAACATGGAGAACACCATGGCGAGGCCATGTGACGATCCCATATTAAGCAGCAGATCCGTTGGTAACATATGCACGATGGCATACGCCACGCTGAGACCGCCCAGCAAAACACCAAAGAAGTTGAACACCGCAGCCATGACCACCGCCAATTGCGAACGCATTGCACGGGTATAGATCACAGTTGCGACAGCATTGGCTGTATCATGGAAGCCATTAATTGCTTCGTAGAACAGCACGAAAGCCAGAGCAAGCAATAGTAAAAGCCCGGTATGTAAATCCAGGCCAGCAAACAAATGTAGCATAGGACGTTACGCCATTTTGAGGACATGAACGCGGCGCATTATCAGTGACTTTGGCGGCGCGGGCAAAGTGAAATATAGAGTTTTTTTGATTTGTCTCCTGCTTTGTTTTACACCACTAAAGAATTATCCTATATATTTCAGATAAATACCCTTTATCGGTAGTTTGGTGCTGGTGCGACCACTGAGGAATCTTTACAATTCACTCCCGCTTTTTAGAGAGGATCGCAACGTGGAAAGGTTTGATACCGTTATTATAGGCGCTGGCGCAGCGGGTATGTTTTGTGCCGCGCAGGCAGGACAGGCAGGTAGTCGCGTACTGCTGATTGATAATGGTAAAAAGCCCGGGCGCAAGATTCTCATGTCTGGCGGGGGCCGCTGCAACTTTACCAACCTTTATGTCGAGCCGGCTGCGTATTTGAGCCAAAACCCGCATTTTTGCAAATCGGCACTGGCGCGTTATACACAGTGGGATTTTATCGATCTGGTGGGTAAGCACGGTATTGCCTGGCATGAAAAAACGCTAGGTCAGCTTTTCTGCGATGATTCCGCCCAGCAAATTGTCGATATGCTGGTGGATGAGTGTGAAAAAGGTAACGTAACTATGCGGTTACGTAGCGAAATCCTGAGCGTTGAGCGAGATGGTGACGATTTTATCCTGGAATTGAATGGGATGAGTGTCGGCACGAAAAAGCTGGTTATTGCCTCCGGTGGTCTCTCTATGCCGGGGCTGGGCGCGACGCCGTTTGGTTATAAAATTGCGGAACAGTTCGGCCTGAACGTTTTGCCTACGCGCGCAGGGCTGGTACCTTTCACCTTACATAAGCCGCTACTGGAGCAGCTTCAGGTGCTCTCTGGCGTATCCGTCTCTTCCGTTATCACCGCCGAGGACGGCACCGTATTTCGTGAAAACCTGCTCTTTACGCACCGCGGGCTTTCTGGTCCGGCCGTGCTGCAGATTTCCAGTTTTTGGCAGCCAGGTGAATTTGTCAGCATTAATTTGTTGCCGGATGTTGACCTCGCGAGCTTCCTCGATGACCAACGTAGCGCACACCCTAATCAAAGCTTAAAGAACACCCTGGCAATGCAGTTGCCAAAGCGTCTGGTGGAATGTTTACAGCAGTTAGGGCAAATCCCGGATGTCTCGCTGAAGCAGCTTAATGTGCGCGATCAGCAAACGCTGGTTGAGACGCTGACTGAGTGGCGGGTGCAGCCGAACGGTACGGAAGGGTATCGTACCGCTGAAGTCACGTTGGGCGGCGTCGATACCAACGAGCTGTCATCGCGCACGATGGAAGCGCGCAAAGTGCCGGGACTCTACTTTATCGGCGAAGTCATGGACGTCACCGGCTGGCTGGGCGGCTATAACTTCCAGTGGGCGTGGTCGAGCGCCTGGGCATGCGCGCAGGATTTGGTCTCTGGTGATTAAAATTGTTTACCTCTGATACAAGGAACTGACTCAGGCATGCGTTTCTTAACTCCGGGAATGATATGATAAATCAGTTAAAAATCGTACACAGAAGGGAACGGAATGCACATGGTTATTCCTGAGGTAAAACAGGAGCGGCTCTATCAAAAGATAGCCAATCTCATCATTAAGCTCATCAACGATAGTATTTTTCCACCGGGAAGCTTCTTGCCTCCTGAACGTGAACTGGCGAAGCAACTTGGCGTGAGTCGGGCATCGCTCAGAGAAGCATTGATTGTGCTTGAGATCTCAGGATGGATCACCATCCAATCCGGTAATGGCGTAATTGTTGCTGATAAAAAGCATTCTGCCAGCGATTATACAGTTGAAGAAATACTCTACTCGCGTGAGTTGGTTGACAGCCATTGCGCGCGTCTCGCTGCAGAAGCAGGCAAAGATGAGCTTATTAGCCAGCTTGAACTACTGCACCTCAGCATGGAAAAAGCCATTAGTGAAAATAATGTTCATGGCTTTTACTCTCTCGATAAGCAATTCCATTTAACGGTATCTGAAGCCAGTCAGAACCGCGTCTTGCTCGATATGTCGCGTATGTTGTGGGAGCAACGTGTCAACATCCCGTATGCCGGACTGGATGAACGCTCCGGCAATCGGGATGTGTTAACCAGCATGAATAAGCAACATAAAGCAATTGTGGATGCAATTCGCCAGGCTGATGCTGACGGTGCTTATCAAAAATCGCTGGAACATCTGGCTTATGTCAGGCAGATCGTGGGTCTTTAAAAAAAGCGTTAATGACTCAGACCAGCTACCGCTGCACGTGCGCCTATGCTGTGCAATTGCTGACAGGCAGCGGTTACATGCTCAATAAAGTCGGTGTTATCGCGTAGATCCTGCCCAAAAATGGTGTCGATTGCCAGTAGTGCCCGGACACGCTCCCCTGATGATTTATATTTTTGATAAATAGCCCGAAACTGTGCCGCCATAGGGTCGACCACTTCGAATGAATCGCCTTTTTCATCTATACCACTGACGTAGCGCATCCAGCCTGCAACTCCCAAAGCCAGGTGACGGTAATTGTCTCCTTGTGCAAGATGTAGCCGAATGGGATCCAGCAAACGCTGAGGTAATTTCTGGCTGCCGTCCATTGCGATTTGCCAGGTTCGGTGCTTCAGTGATGGATTAGTAAAGCGTGCGATCAGCAATTCCGCATAACCCGCAAGGTCTGTACCTTCAGGCATTGACAGCGTCGGGCTTTGTTCATCAAGCATCAACGCCAGCGCAGCATCGCGATATGCCGGGTTAGTCATTGTATCGGCAATGGTTTCATAACCGCCAAGATAGCCAAGATATGCGAGGAAAGAGTGACTGCCGTTAAGCATGCGCAGCTTCATCATTTCAAACGGCACCACATCTTGCACAAACTGTGCGCCAACCCGATCCCAGTCCGGACGACCATTAACAAAGTCATCTTCGATAACCCACTGGCGGAACGGCTCGCAGGCAATGGCACAGGGATCGTAAACGCCAAGCTGCCCGGCGATGTGCGCTAAGGTCTCATCCGTTGCTGCCGGAACAATGCGATCCACCATCGTACAAGGAAACGTTACATGTGCCGCTATCCATTCGGCCAGTCGCGGGTCGCGTGTTGTTGCCAGCCCCAGGACAGCGGCTTTCGCGACATGACCGTTTTCTCGTACGTTGTCGCAAGACAATACGGTAAAGGCCTTTAATCCCTGTTCGCGACGCAATGCCAGAGCTTCGACAATATAGCCAATCGCCGATTTTGGTGACTGTGGATTTGCAACGTCATGCTGGATAAACGGGTGATTCAGATCCAGCACGCCGCTGGCGGGGTCAGTACAATAACCTTTCTCGGTAATTGTCAGTGAAACAATGGCAGTTTCTGGGCGCGCCATTGCGCGGATAATTGCATTACTGCCGTCAAATTCTGGATGCAGCGCTTCGTTCATCGAGCCAATGATTTTAAGTTCTGTACTTTGTGCTCCACGCTCGGCAACAGTGTAAAGCAGATCCTGCGCCCGCAGGTTTTGAATCAGTGTTGCATCGTTTCCGGGCATCAGGTTGACCTCACAGATACCCCAGTCGCTGTCGCTGCTTTCCAGCAGATGATGGGTATAAAGCGCCTGATGGGCGCGGTGAAAGGCCCCGCAGCCAAGATGTACTATGCGTGAAACCAGGCGTGAGCGATCCCAACGCGGGCGTGGGGTGGAAATCTGAGCGCTGGCGAGATTTTGTTCCATGACAACCTCCTGTCATTGATGATCTTCTTTGATGATGCGCTATCAAAGACCGGTCCTGACTGAATGTAAAAACCGCATGGTGGGGACACCATGCGGTAACAATATTACTGACTGAAGAAGGCACGTCGGATAGCCAGCTCAACACCACGTACTTCAGCCAGACCTTTCAGACGGCCAATAGCGGAATAACCTGGGTTGGTTTTCTTTTTCAGATCATCAAGCATCTGATGGCCATGGTCTGGTCGCATGGGGATCAATACGGCGTTACCTTCATCTTTACGCCGCTGTTCTTCTTCGACTATCGCTTTCACCACGTTGTACATATCGACATCGCCGGAAAGATGCGCCGCTTCATGGAAAGTCTTGGGATTATCTTCTCGTTGCGTAGAACGTAGATGCGTAAAGTAAATCCTCGGACCGAACTGTTTAATCATATCAACCAGATCGTTGTCTGCACGCACGCCATAAGAGCCAGTACACATTGTGAAGCCATTCGCCATATTGTTGACGGTTTCCACCATCCACCGCATATCTTCAACGGTGGAGACAATACGCGGCAGACCAAGAATTGGGCGTGGTGGATCGTCCGGGTGAACGGCCATACGTACGCCAACCTCTTCTGCAACCGGGATGATAGCCCGCAGGAAAAAGGCAAAGTGCTCGCGCAGGGCCGCTTTGTCTATATTTTTATAAGTCGCCAGGTGGTTACGGAATTGGTCCAGCGTATAACCTTCTTCAGCACCAGGCAGACCTGCAATAATATTTCGTGTCAGTCGCGCTTTGTCCTCTTCGCTCATGGTGGCGAAGCGCTTACTCGCCTGAGCTACCTCTTCCGTGGTGTAATCCGCCTCAGCCCCTGGACGTTTGAGAATATGCAACTCAAAGGCGGCAAACTCAATTTGGTCAAAGCGCAGGGCTTTTGAGCCATCGGGCAACTCATATTCCAGGTCTGTTCGGGTCCAGTCCAGAACCGGCATGAAGTTGTAGCACACGGTATAGATGCCGCACTGGGCAAGATTACGCAGCGTCTGCTGATAATTTCTAATCCATAAATCGTACTGCCCTGTGTGGGTCTTGATGTCTTCATGAATCGGCACGCTTTCCACAACCGACCAGACCAGACCAGCTTTCTCTACGATCTCTTTGCGCTTAAGAATTTCTTCTACGGACCAGACTTCGCCGTTAGGAATATGATGAAGCGCTGTCACTATGCCGGTGGCTCCGGCTTGACGAACATCGGACAACGACACGGGATCGTTCGGGCCATACCAACGCCAGGTTTGTTCCATTGTTTTATCTCCTGCGAAAATTAATGAAAGGTCGCATTGATCTTCAGATAGCGTTCCGGATATTGATCGAGTTCTTTCACGGCGGCAGGAACCTCATCAATACTCACCACTTTGCTAACAACATCTGCAGGATTGATGTTTAGCGTTGCCAGCATCTGTAGTGCTTCTTCAAACTCACCTGCGCTGGTGCGGGATCCGCGAAGATCCAGTTCCTTAAACGTGATCAGGTTGGTGGGTAATGATGTTTCCTGTTTTGGCCAGCCAGTGAAAGCAATACGACCAGCAAAAGAGGCCATATCCAGCGTTTCGCGAATCGCGCTGTTGGCGCCAGAGGCTTCTACCACGACTTGGGCCATCGTTCCCTGCGTAATGTCTTTGATCGCGTCAACAACCTGTGTATTTGACGGATTGATAACGTACGGGACGCCCAGTGATTTGGCATACTGGAGTCTCTCTTCCACGATATCGATCAGAATAGGCGTCGCGCCATAGCGTAATGCGCTCAGTGCCGCCATCAGACCTATCGCACCCGCGCCTATGATGGCGATGTGCTCCCCTGCGGTGAGTTTGGCCCGATGTAGCGCATGCAGCGCAATGGTCAGCGGTTCCGCCAGCGGTGCCATCTCGGAGGCAACGTCATCAGGGATTTTGTGAATCAAATGCGCGGGGTGAGCAACTACCTCCTGCATTGCGCCATCAATATGCACGCCAATTACTTTTAGATTTTCACAACAATTTGTTCTGCCTACCGAGCAGGGGTAACAGTGACCACAATAGATATAAGGGTCGACAATTACACGATCTCCTTCTTTAATATTGGCCGGCATACCATTGCCTTCTTTAATTACAATACCAGTAATTTCGTGTCCAATAATACGTGGGTAGGTTACTAACGGGTTAGTCCCACGAA
The DNA here is from genome assembly GCF_013728095.1 of Citrobacter sp. RHBSTW-00887. Classification (NCBI taxonomy): domain Bacteria; kingdom Pseudomonadati; phylum Pseudomonadota; class Gammaproteobacteria; order Enterobacterales; family Enterobacteriaceae; genus Citrobacter; species Citrobacter sp. RHBSTW-00887. Next base: position 280,514 of record NZ_CP056267.1, read on the forward strand.
ATGCACCAATATCAGAACCACAGATTCCGGCTGCATCGACTTTTATTAGAACTTCGTTATCTTTCTTTTCAGGGTAATCAACCCAGCGGGTTTCAATTTCACCAGGTTTATTGATGTAAACAGCTTTGATTTTCATTTTCTTTTAATCCTTTATTTTTGACAAATACGAATACCAGGCAGCTGGAAACAATCGCAATAGCACCAGCCAGATAGAATGCGTAATCATATTTACCGCTGAACTGAACGATGAATCCGGTGACCAGTGGGCCAATAATCCCGGAGATATTCGCCAGCCCATGCATGGCCCCACCAACGCTACCAACTTTATCTTTATGCACCACATCCTGAATAACCGCCCAATAAATTGGCCCGGTCAGATAAAGCAGGAACAGCGAGACTGACATAAGACCAACGGCGCTGCCGATGGTGGTTACCGTGCCTGAAACGCCAACGCAAATCGCCGCCCCAGCCAGACACACGCCGAGAATAAGGCGTCGAGAAAGCAGGGCATTTCCTGTAACGCGATAGATAAAGTCAGAGCATACGCCACCCAACACCATGCCGATTGCGCCAATCACCCATGGGATCACGGTTGCAATACTAATTTCTTTAATATCAAGATGTAATGAGTGATTCAGGTAGCTTGGAAACCAGGTCAGGAAGAAAAAGAGTATGTAGTTATAGCTAAAGAAGGCCAGCGTCGTTGCCCACACCATTGGCTGTTTCATGTAGTAGCCAAGAGAAGGCATAGCTTTACCGTCATCCGCTAAAATAATGTCGTCATGGTTTTCAAAATCGACACGCTCTTCCGGGGCAAGTTGTTTACTTTTGGAGGGTTTATCACTGGCAATGAAGTACCAGAGAATAACCCAGGCTAAACCAAACAGAAAAATAATCCCGAAAGCCGGACGCCAGCCTAATGAAAGTGCCAGCAGGCCAACTACTGGACCAGAAATTGCACCACCTAATGGCGAACCTGCGCTAAAAATACCAATCGCAGTGGCAGATTCTTTGCGAGAAATCCAGTTATTGATGATTTTATTTCCAGCCGCACTGACCGGTCCTTCGGCCATGCCGAATAATACTCGCACGGCCAGCATGGTCCATAAGCCGGTAACTAAACTGGTCATCCCACAAAATACTGACCAAAGTAATGCGGCGACCAGAAATACAGTTTTGGGGCCAAACTTGTCGCTGGCCCAGCCACCGATAAAGTTAAACAGTGCGTAGCCAACAAAAAATGCGCTGAAAATCATACCCATCTCAGCAGCATTGAATCCTAATTCCTTTTCAATGAGTGGAGCGGTGATCGACAATGCTGAACGATCCATATAGTTAAGCATGTAAACTATAAATAGAAGAAAAACGATAAGCCATCCCATTGTTTTTCTTTTCATGATATATCCTCTTATTGTGGTCTAGCGGCCTGACCACAATATTTAAAACCTATTTTAAGATCACTACCATTTTGATGTGAATGTGATCAACATAACGAAAAATTAACTTGGTAAATAATGACAAGAGAAGATTTTTAATCGTAATTAAATGAATTTAAATGATTTTATTTGTATTCTGCTAATTTGAGATAAAACTAATCGTACCTTCAGCGTCTATTAATTGCGGGCTTTGCATTAATGATGGGTCGAGAAATCTACGTATGTTCAACCTACGTCTGGCGTTCGCGCAGATAGAACGTCCTGCCACAGTAAAGAGACATGCTGGCATGAGCGGCAAATGCCGCCGTGAAGCTTTTTCTATGTAATGTGTTGTTAACAATTGTGCTACATATCACAAAATTAAAGCCAGTCTAAAAAGTCGCTTTGACACGCTTTCCGTTACCTTCTAGAGTGGAAAAATACAGATTTTAGATAAGAGACTATCTGTGAAATTAAGATGGTCTCTTATTGCATTTTTTTAGCTAATGGCGACCTTCTTCCGAATATTATGAAGGGGAAAGCCATGTCCGCATGCTCATTCTCAAATCCGATAAAAATCCGTGGCGTTGATGATGTTATTAATTGCATCGACTCTCACAGAAAAATAAATGGCAGAGCCGGTGTTATTTGGTGGTTAGCGCTAGGTGGCCTATTTCTTGACGCTTTTTCAAATTCAGCTCTCAGCGCTGGATTAAATCCAATGACCCGTAATTTAAATTTGAGCGCGACCGAAGTTGCGTTGCTGACCTCATTTTCATCGTGGGTTGCCATATTATTTAACCCCATTGGCGGCTGGATCGCCGATCGCTGGGGTCGAGTTCCGCCGCTGATTATTGCCAAAATAATGGCGGTGATTGGTGCGTTGCTGGTGATGTCGTCCTCCAGTTTCAGCACCATTATCATAGGTCGCTTCTTTGTTGGCGTCTCTTACGGGATGGATTTTGCCGTGGCCATGGCGATGCTGGCGGAGTTCACCCCAGTGAAACTAAAAAGCCGTTTAAACACCTGGCAAGGGGTCTGGTATGTCGCAGTTTGTTTAAATCTGGTATTGGCGTTGATGTTTTATTCCTGGGATGTTGGGGATGCTATCTGGCGTTATTCTATTGCTGTGACGGCGTTATGCGGACTGATTGTCCTCTTTTTCCAGTTTCGTTATTTAGTTGAAAGTCCGGTATGGCTGGCGAGAAAGTCACGTCTTCCTGAAGCCGTGGCTGCTATGAATAAAATATACGGTGATGATTTTATTCTGGCACCAAAAGCAGAGCAAAAACCTGTCATTGGGCAAGCGGAAAAAGGTGTGAAAAATGTACTTTTAATATTTCGTGGCGTTTATTTACCGCGCACGATTCTGGCTTCTACGGTTCAGATTTGCCAGTCAATACAATATTTTGGTGTCGGCTGGTATTTGCCGGTTATTAGCGCCGCGATGTTCGGTAAAAACTTTGTATATGCAACCATTTGTTCATTATTTTTTAACATTTTTGGTATCGTAGGGGGCTTCCTGTCGCCCGTAATAGGTCGCAGCCTGGGCCTGCGCCGTTCGTCGGCGATCGGTTTCGCCGTGGCTTTTCTCGTACTGCTCACGTTGGGATTGTTCAGCGACAGTATGCCGCTGTGGGCCTCTTTGCTGGTCCCCGCGCTGTTTATTCTTTGCCACTCTGGCGGGCCTGGCGCAAACGGGAAAAGCCTTTCATCACTCTCTTTTCGCAGTGAACTGCGGGCGGGTGCCAACGGTGTGGTGGGGGCGCTTGGCGCAATCGGTGCAGCGCTTGGGTTGTTTATTTTTCCCGTTTTCCGCGATTTGTACGGCCTGCAAACGACTTTTCTGATCATGTCCGCCGTTCCGCTATTTGCGAGCATCGTCTGTTTTGCGATCCCGTGGGATCCCACTCGCACTACCATCCAGCCGGATAACGAGCCTGGCGCCCCTCAGTTCGCACCATCACATTCGCCTTATCCAGAGTCGATGGCCCCGGAGTCAAACAGGAGCACTAAATGATTGAGTATGAAGATGTCATTCTGGCGATAGACGAAGGGACATCTGGTACGCGCGCAGCAGTGGTGGCGCGAAATAGCCAAGTCTACTGCCTTGAATACCAGCCGCTTCAGGTCAGCAGCCAGCGTCATGGCGTCGTCGAACAAGATGCTGATGAAATATTACAAGCCACCATTGCGGTATGTCGCACAGCGATTGCCAACGCGCAGCGTAGCAAGATGCGCATTGTGGCGCTGGCAATTGCTACGCAACGTTCAACGGCGGTGCTCTGGGATGTAGGCACTGGCAAGGCGCTGGTACCAGCGATGGTTTGGCAGGATGCACGTTTTACGGATGAACTGGCGCAACTTGCCCCTGAATGGGATGAAAAGCTGCTACCGCTTATTGGTCGGCCGGTTGGGATACGCTCTCCTTACCTTTGGGCGTCATACCATATCGCCAATACACCGGCAGTGAACAAAGCGTACCGGGCTGGAACGCTGGTGTTTGGCACCGTTGACAGCTGGTTGCTCTGGCATCTGGCGCAAGAAAAAAAATGTGTCACAACCCCCACTAATGCCACCTCTGCCGGGGCGTATTGCCTCAACGAGCATCAGTATCATCTGCCTTGGCTGCAGACTTTGAATTTCCCGACGTCATTGCTGCCTGAATTACATGATGATGCCGATGACTTTGGCACCACGCGTGAAGATATCCTCGGTATTAGCGTCCCGATCCGGGCCTGTGCCGGAGATCAGTTTGCGGGGGCTATCGGGCTTGGCTGCACTGAACGCGGGCAGGCTTTTTGTATGCATGGGACCGGCAGCTTCGTCGATTTAATGATGGGGCCGACGGTGCCGACACTGAAAAAGAGCTGTGAAAGCACGCTCACGATGACGGCGCGCCGCCAAAAAGGACGTTCACACTTCTCTGTAGAAACATTCGTTCCGACTACTGGTTCGGCCCTGAACTGGGTGTGCGAAAAGCTGCGCTGGTTTGACTCACCCGAACAAATTAGCGAACTGGCCGCGCAGGCCACTGATTCTGGCGGCGTGAGTTTTATTCCTGCATTGACGGGACTGCGTGTACCTCATTTGCAACCACAGGCCCGCGCTTCCCTTAACGGTATTTCAATCTCGACCACGCGCCCGCAGGTGGCTTACGCCATTCTGGAAGGTATTGCGCATTCAGTCGCAGCCTGTATTCGCGCGAATGAAGCGGCAACCGGTATTCCCACACAAGAACTGATGGTCGGGGGCGGGTTGTCCAATAGCGATACGTTATTGCAAATTCAGGCTGATATTAGCGGGATCCCCGTTCGGCGGATGACAGAAACAGCACGGGCTAGCTTACGCGGTGCGGCGTTTCTGGCAGGAGCCGATGGGCTGCTGTGGAACTCGTTGCCCGAGGCCTGCGCCACGCTGAAAACAGCGCGTCTGTTTGAACCCAAAATCAATCATGTCCTTCGCGAACAAAAAATAAACCGCTGGGAGATGCGTATTGCGCTCGAAATGGATACCGCCAGCAGCCTCACTTCAGCCAATCAGGAGCATACCCACTCATGAAGTTTTTCCCTTCGCGAAAGCCCAACAAAACACGCAGTGAAATGTACGGCGCAGAGCCGCTGCGTCTGCAGCGACCTGAGCAACTGGACCGACTGGAAAGCGAAACCTACGACATTCTGATTGTAGGCGGCGGCGTGACGGGGGCTTATGCGGCGCTGGATGCCAGCCTGCGTGGCTATCGGGTCGCGCTGATTGAGAAAAGTGATTTCGCCTCGGGGACATCATCCAAGTCATCAAAAATGGTGCACGGCGGTCTGCGTTATATCGAGCAGGGGAACCTGGGGCTGGTGCGCCACTCTTTGCTAGAGCGCCAGCGCATGCGCCGGAATGCTCGTCATCTGGTGCAGCGGCTTCCCTTTTTATTTCCTGTTCTCGATAAGAATGGCGTGTTCGATAAGCGCATGTCTTCGGCATTTGAAAGTCTGCTCTGGACCTACGATCTCGCAGGTGGATGGCGGGAAGGAATCCTTCACCAAAAATTGACTCCAGCGGAAGTACTGTCGCACTGCCCAACGCTGAAAGAAGAGCAACTCTCCGGCGGTTTTATGTATTTCGATGCCCGCGTTGATGATGCCAGATTGACGCTGGCCCTGGTGCGCACGGCAGCGTTTCATGGGGCGACGGTGACGAACCATGCCGAAGTCATTGAAATCACACGTGACCTGCACGGCAAAGTCAATGGGGCCATTGTGTATGCCGATACCCGAGAAATTCGGGTCAAAGCGCGGGTTGTCATTATGGCGACGGGCGTCTGGCTGCGTGACTGGAATGGACTGAAAAAAGGGGAAGCGTCCCCACTGAATATTCGTCCGGCGAAGGGGGTTCACGTCGCGATCCCATGGATGAAAATTCGCAATGATTGCACGGTGACCATCCCGGTTGCCGGACGCAGTCGGCGCGCGACCATTACGCGCTGGGGCAACGTTTCCTATCTGGGCACTACGGATGAAGACTATCAGGGCGATCTGAATGATGTTCACTGTAATCGCTCTGAGCTGGACTTTCTGCTGGAAGGGGCAAACTCGGCGCTGAAAACGGATCTGCGCCCGGAAGATGTAGTGGGAAGTATCGCCGGTTGCCGTCCTCTGGTGGGGATGGCGGGTGGAAAGACCGTTGAGATGAAGCGTAACCATGAGATTCGGGTTTCAGCGGACGGGCTGATAACCATCGTCGGCGGTAAGCTAACGACATCACGTCATATGGCGGAAGAAACCATCGACGCAGCCAGCAAAATACTGGGCCGTAAAAAGGCCTGCTCAACGAAAACTGCATATTTGCTGGGCGCAGCTGGCTATGACCCGCAGGCCATTCTGGCCTCTGGTGGTCTATCTGCGCATCTGGGCGAACGCTATGGCACCGAAGCCCATTTTGTCAGTGACATTATTCAGACCGCACCTTCGCTGATGAAACCTATTGTCGCAGGGCTTCCCTATACCGAAGCGGAAGTAGTGTATGCCGTGCGCCATGAGCTCGCCAGCACCGTTGACGATGTGCTGTCGCGCCGAATTCGTGCACGGCTGATGGCACGCGACGCCTCAGCCGCTGCCGCTGAACGCGTTGGGGAGATTCTACAACAAGAACTCCAATTACATCCTGACCACGTGGCTAAACAGGTCGCCAGCTATCAGGTCGCAATTAAACATGAAAAATCAATGCTTATGGGGACATCCGAATGATCAGTAAAGAAGCGATTAAACGTGGTTACAACCGTGGAAATTATACTGTTGGCGCACATACTCGCCCCGCATGGGCAACGGATATCACCAGCAGCGGTGGCGCGAAAGGAATGCAGGTTGATCCCGTTGCGATAAGCGAAGCGACGTTTGACCGGCTGCGGGTCATTGCCGATGAAGTGCTGATGTCGGAGTCCGATGTGATTACCTGGACTCGCGACTGGTGGGCCGGTTCGATGATTGCGGAAACCCAGGGCGTACCCGCCACCTCAAAAGGGGTGATTGTGCGAGTTTCCACCGTAGAACAAATTCAGGACGTGATGCGTCTTGCCAGTGAATCCGCTATTCCAGTCACGGTTTCTGCCGGGCGCAGTAACGTTACCGGAGCCGCATTGCCGCTACGTGGCGGGATCGTGCTCGACGTTTGCGAACTCAACAAATTCATTGACTTTGATCCACAAAGCCAGATTGTTGAGGTAGAAGCCGGCATGTTTGGCGATGTTTTCGAACAAATCATCCAAAAAGAGCACGGTATGACTATGGGCCACTGGCCGTCATCGTTTGGTATCAGTACCGTGGGCGGTTGGGTAGCCTGTCGTGGTGCGGGACAGCTTTCTACCCGCTACGGCAAAATTGAAGATATGGTTTTTGGAATGGATGTGGTGCTTGCCGATGGGCGCTTAATCACCGTTGGCGGTTATGCACGCAGTGCTATCGGGCCGGATTTACAGCAAATGTTTATTGGTTCGGAAGGCACGCTGGGCGTGATTGTGCGCGTGCGTTTGAAGCTTCATCGCCTGCCAGATTATGGCCGTGCCATCGCCTGGGGTTTTTCCAGTTTTGCCAGTGGGCTGGAGGCATGTCGCGAAATCTTACAACATGGTGCCAATCCGGCGGCACTTCGTTTGTACGATAACCTGGAAAGCGGGGTACAGTTTGGTTTGCCAGAGACCAATGTCCTGCTGATTGCGGACGAGGGAGAGCCAGAGATGGTAGACGCGGTGCTGGCTATCAGTAAGCGTGTTTGTCAGCGTAGTGGAAAGGAACTTGACGGTGAGGCGATTTTTGAGCGCTGGCTGGATACCCGGTATCTGACGGGTAAAAGCGCCGAAGGCTTTAAGAAAAGCCCCGGTCTGGTGGCGGACACGCTGGAAATGGTGGGGCGCTGGCGCGATCTCAGCGCGGTATATGATGACGTAGTGGCTGCGATTAACGCCGTGCCGGGGACGCTGGCCGGTTCAGCGCACCAGTCCCACGCCTATGTCGACGGCGCATGCCTTTACTTCTCGCTGCGTGGCGATGTGGCTGTTGAGCAACGTGGGGCGTGGTATCGTGCGGCATGGGACGCGGCAAATGCGGTGCTGATTAAACACAATACCTCCCTTAGCCATCACCATGGCGTCGGTCTGCTTCGTTCCCCCTATATGCAGGCTTCTTTAGGTGAATCGCTTTCGGTTCTGGCGGATATTAAAAAAGCGCTGGATCCGCAGAATATCCTTAACCCGGGAAAACTGGGTTTAAGCGCGGAGCTCCAATTACATCAGGCAGGTCAATCATGATAAAAAACCTTGGCGTGCTTCTGGCACGCCATCCCATCATCATGGCGATTTACGGCATTGAGCAACTGAAAACCGCGCTGTCCAGCAAAGCTGAAGTCTGCATTATTGCCAATATCGATCTGATCAAGCTCCAGCCGGTGATCGAACTGCTGTCGAAGGCGGGAAAGTACGTCATCGTGAATATCGACAGCTGTAACGGACTGTCTCAGGATAAAGGCGGCATCGATTATGTGGCTGAAACAGGGGCGATGGGGTTGCTCTCCACACGTTTGCAAACTGTACAGCGTGCGAAAAAATGCGGGCTGGTCACCATGCAGAAAATCTTCGTCACCGACCGTTCCACCTGGCTACGCAGCCTGAAAGCGGTGGAGCAAAGCGAACCTGATTATGTGCAACTGATGCCCGCGCAGATGCTGCCGTTGCTCTCGCAGGCCGATCGTAATGTGTTGCCACCGATTGTTGCGTCCGGGTTTGTCTGCAATGAGGAACATGCTCAGACGGCCCTGTTGCACGGCGCGATAGCCGTCTCAAGCAGCGACAGTGCGTTATGGGATGTGACTCTTCTACGTTAAACCACCGGGAGCCAAAAATGGAAAACACGCAGTTGTTTGTTGTTGCGCATTATTTTGCCCAACCGGCGATGGGCGACAAGGTCAACGATGCGCTTAGAATGCTGGCGGAGGCGACACGTAAAGAACCTGAAAATATCACCTATGAGTTTTTCCGTTCCACGGAAGACGGCAATCGTTTTGTGATTGTTGAGACTTATCGTTGTGCGGAAGGTCTTGAACTTCACCGACAAACGGAACATTTTCAACGTATTGGCGTTGGGATAATCACCCCGCTGCTGGAGCGTAAAGAGGTGAAAAGCTTTCACATTCCTCCTGATGAACCACATAGGTAAAAGCTGTCTTTCTTACCACAAGGAATACATCAATGAACCATGTTATGAAAGATTTTACGTTTACGACGGTAGCGGAAATCATCGTCGAATGGGCGGGAGCGGCGCGATTAGGAGAGATCCTTTCGCCGCGGTTTAGCGCGCGTCGCGTATTGCTGGTAACCGACTCCGGACTGGTCAAAGCAGGGGTTTTACCGCCCGTACTTCATAGCCTGCAAGACGCAGGGTTTAAGGTGACGGTTTATGATCGGGTGCAACCCGATCCGCATGAACGCCTCGTTCGCGAAGCCCTACAGGTAGCGCGTGACGGCAACTGCGACATGGTTATTGGCTTGGGCGGTGGCTCCTCGCTGGATGTCGCGAAGTTGGTGGCCGTATTAATCAACTCAGAACAAGACCTGCAGGAACTTTACGGGATTGGCAAGGTTATCGGTCAACGCTTGCCGCTGGTAAATATTCCCACCACGGCAGGTACGGGGTCTGAAGTTACCAATATTTCCATTTTAACGACTAATGATGACAGCAAAATGGGCATTGTCTCCCCGCAGCTGTATGGCGATTTGGTGCTACTGGATGCGCAACTGACGCTGGGGTTACCGACGGTACACACCGCTGCTGCCGGGATAGATGCGATGGTGCATGCGATAGAAGCCTATACCAGCAAACATAAAAAGAACCCGCTCTCGGATGCATTAGCACGCGAGGCGTTACGTTTAATCAGTTGCCATCTGGTGGCCGCATGTCGTGACGGGAACAACCGTGAAGCGCGAGAAAATGTTCTGCTGGGCGCGATGCTGGCAGGCCAGGCTTTCGCCAATTCCCCGGTGGCAGCAGTGCATGCGTTGGCTTATCCCCTGGGTGCACGGCATCATATTCCACATGGATTGTCGAATGCACTGATGTTGGTTCCGGTGCTGCAGTTTAACGCGTCAGCAGCGGCTCCACTTTATGGCGAACTGGCTGCCGTCATCGGGGCGCAGGTGACCGGCAACGTTGAAAACGATGCCCAGTCGTTTATTGCCGCGATGGTGAATATTATTGCGGCAACCGGCGCGCCAAACAGACTGCGTGACGTAGATGTTCCTGAAACGGGCCTGACGTTGTTGGCCCACGATGCTATGCAGCAGACTCGTTTGCTGGATAACAATCCCGTGACGCTTACTGAAGGCGATGCGTTGTGGCTTTACCAGCAGGCCTTTTAAGCACAATAGGTGTCCGGTGAATGGATTGCTGGGCACAATTTCTGGCAATCACATATCAACTACAACCGAATAGACATATTGAATCCAGGTGTTAGTATTCAATAGATAGCAGTTATGAGTATGCGTGTTTCATTTCCGGCCAGGAACGCTGATGATGACAACATTACTACCCGATTTCACAGCATTTTCGTCATTCACTTCCTGCGCGGCGCAGGTTGCCTTAACGCCTGTCCGCTCTCTGGCCATGGTTTCTTATTCCTTCTCATCCCGGATGGAATCTCCCGCTGAATAGCTATTCAGTGGGCTTTGTGACACGCATCGTTTGATAACAGGGATTACGGCGGGTCGAATATGGATAAGTTTAAGCGTCATGTGATGTGGTGGGGGGCGGGCACCCTGGTCGTGGTGGCCGCGATAGCATGGTGGATGCTCCGTCCTGCCGGAATACCGGAGGGGTTCGCAGCCAGCAACGGCAGAATTGAAGCCACCGAAGTGGATATTGCTACCAAGATTGCCGGGCGAATTGACACGATCCTTGTGTCGGAAGGGCAGTTCGTTCGTCAGGGCGAGGTGTTGGCGAAAATGGATACTCGCGTGCTGCAGGAGCAGCGGCTGGAAGCGATCGCGCAAATCAAAGAGGCCGAAAGCGCGGTGGCGGCGGCGCGAGCGCTGCTGGAACAGCGGCAAAGTGAAATGCGCGCCGCGCAGTCGGTAGTAAAACAGCGCGAGGCGGAGCTGCAGTCGGTTTCTAAACGCCACGTGCGTTCCCGTTCGCTATCCCAGCGTGGGGCCGTGTCTGAGCAACAACTGGATGACGATCGGGCCGCGGCAGAAAGCGCACGTGCGGCGCTGGAATCCGCAAAGGCGCAGGTCTCAGCGGCAAAAGCCGCAATTGAAGCCGCTCGCACCAGCATCATTCAGGCGCAAACCCGCGTAGAAGCCGCGCAGGCCACCGAACGTCGTATTGCGGCTGATATTGATGACAGTGAGCTGAAAGCCCCGCGCGATGGTCGCGTGCAGTACCGCGTTGCTGAGCCGGGTGAGGTGCTTTCTGCAGGTGGGCGCGTCCTGAATATGGTCGATCTCAGCGATGTCTACATGACGTTCTTCTTGCCTACCGAACAGGCTGGCTTACTGAAGATTGGCGGCGAAGCGCGCCTGGTGCTGGATGCCGCACCGGATCTGCGTGTTCCGGCGACCATCAGCTTTGTGGCAAGCGTCGCGCAGTTCACACCGAAAACGGTCGAAACCAGCGATGAGCGGCTGAAGCTGATGTTCCGCGTTAAAGCGCGGATCCCGCCAGAGCTGTTGCAGCAGCATCTCGAGTACGTGAAAACCGGTCTGCCGGGCATGGCGTGGGTGCGTATCGATGAAAATCGAGCCTGGCCTGACGACCTGATGGTGAGGTTGCCGCAATGACGCATCTGGCGCTGGTTCCCGTTCCTCCCGTGGCGCACCTTGACGGCGTGAGTCAGCATTACGGGAAAACGGTAGCGCTGAACAATATCACGCTGGATATCCCCGCCCGCTGTATGGTGGGGCTGATTGGCCCGGATGGCGTCGGAAAATCAAGCCTGCTGTCGCTCATCTCCGGCGCGCGAGTCATTGAACACGGTAACGTGATGGTGCTGGGCGGCGATATGCGCGACCCGAAACATCGCCGGGATGTCTGCCCGCGCATTGCCTGGATGCCGCAGGGGTTGGGGAAAAACCTGTACCACACGCTGTCGGTGTATGAGAACGTCGATTTCTTTGCCCGGCTGTTTGGCCATGACAAAGCGGAGCGCGAAGCGCGGATTACCGAGCTGCTGAACAGCACCGGACTGGCGCCGTTTCGCGATCGTCCGGCCGGGAAACTCTCGGGTGGGATGAAGCAAAAGCTGGGGCTGTGCTGCGCGTTAATCCATGACCCGGAACTGTTAATTCTCGATGAACCTACCACCGGGGTCGACCCGCTGTCCCGCGCCCAGTTCTGGGATCTGATTAACAGCATTCGCCAGCGGCAGACCAACATGAGCGTGCTGGTTGCGACCGCCTACATGGAAGAAGCCGAGCGCTTTGACTGGCTGGTGGCGATGAACGCCGGGGAGGTGCTGGCCACCGGGAGCGCGCAGCAGCTACGCGAAAAAACCAACTCCGACACGCTGGAGCAGGCGTTTATCGCGCTGTTACCCGAAGCCCAGCGCCAGGCGCATAAGCCAGTGGTGATCCCGCCGTATCACGCTGAGCAGGAAGAGATTGCCATCGAGGCGAAAGATCTGACCATGCGCTTCGGCAAGTTCGTGGCCGTTGACCACGTAAACTTTCGTATTCCGCGCGGGGAAATCTTCGGTTTTCTCGGCTCCAACGGCTGCGGTAAATCCACTACCATGAAAATGCTCACCGGGCTGCTACCCGCAAGTGAAGGTGAGGCGTGGCTGTTTGGGCAAGCGGTTGACCCGAAGAATATCGATACCCGTCGCCGGGTAGGCTATATGTCGCAGGCGTTTTCGCTCTACAGCGAGCTGACCGTACGGCAAAACCTCGAGCTACACGCGCGGTTGTTCCATATCCCCGAAGCAGAAATCCCGGGGCGGGTACAAGAAATGAGTGAGCGCTTTTCGCTGACCGATGTCGAAGACGCGTTGCCTGGCGCGCTGCCGTTGGGGATCCGTCAACGCCTGTCGCTGGCGGTGGCGGTGATCCATCGCCCGGAGATGCTCATTCTCGATGAACCAACCTCCGGGGTCGATCCGGTGGCGAGAGACATGTTCTGGCAACTGATGGTCGATCTGTCGCGTCAGGATAAAGTGACCATTTTTATCTCCACCCATTTTATGAACGAAGCGGAGCGCTGCGACCGCATGTCGCTGATGCACGCCGGAAAAGTCCTGGCCAGCGGTACGCCGCAGGAGCTGGTGAAACAGCGTGGTGCCGCCAGTCTGGAAGAAGCGTTTATCTCCTGGTTACAGGAAGCGGCAGGTCCGGCGCCGGAGGCTCAGTTACCGCCAGCCAATGTCCCGGCAGTGCATGAAAACAGTCAGCCGCCGCACCAGGGATTTAGCCTGCGGCGCTTGTTCAGCTACAGCCGCCGCGAAGCGCTGGAGCTGCGACGTGACCCGGTACGTTCAACGCTGGCGCTGATGGGCACGGTGATCCTGATGCTGATCATGGGCTACGGCATCAGCATGGATGTGGAAAACCTGCGTTTTTCGGTGCTCGATCGTGACCAGACAGTCAGCAGCCAGGCGTGGACGCTGAATCTGGCGGGATCGCGCTATTTTATCGAGCAGCCGCCGCTCACCAGTTATGACGAGCTGGACAAACGGATGCGCTCGGGCGAAGTCGCGGTAGCCATAGAGATCCCGCCAAATTTTGGCCGCGATATCGCGCGTGGAACGCCGGTGAAGATTGGCGTCTGGGTCGATGGCGCAATGCCGAGCCGTGCGGAAACGGTCAGAGGCTACGTGCAGGCGATGCATCAGACCTGGCTGCAGGATGTGATGGCGCGTCAGCCAAATACCAGCGGGCAAAACGGATTGATGACCATTGAAACTCGCTATCGTTACAACCCGGATGTGAAAAGCCTGCCAGCGATTGTTCCGGCGGTGATCCCGCTGCTGTTGATGATGATCCCCTCCATGCTCAGCGCTCTGAGCGTGGTGCGTGAGAAAGAGCTGGGGTCGATTATCAACCTGTACGTGACGCCCACTACCCGCAGCGAGTTTTTACTCGGCAAACAGTTGCCTTACATCGTGCTGGGCATGCTGAACTTCCTGCTGCTGTGCGCGCTGTCGGTGTTTGTATTCGGCGTCCCGCATAAGGGGAGTTTTTTGACCCTGACGCTGGCCGCGCTGCTGTACGTCACCATTGCCACCGGGCTGGGATTGTTAATTTCCACGTTTATGAAAAGTCAGATCGCCGCCATTTTTGGTACGGCGATTATTACGCTGATCCCGGCGACGCAGTTTTCCGGGATGATCGACCCGGTCGCCTCGCTGGAAGGGCCGGGACGGTGGATTGGCGAAATTTACCCGACCAGCCATTTTCTGACCATCGCGCGCGGGACGTTCTCTAAAGCGCTGGATCTGACCGATCTCTGGCCGCTGTTTATTCCGCTGGCGGTAGCCATTCCAGTGGTCATTGGTCTGAGCGTATTGCTGCTGAAAAAACAGGAGGGGTGATGCGCCGATTACGGAATATTTATAACCTCGGCATCAAAGAGTTACGCAGCCTGCTGGGTGACAAAGCGATGCTGACGCTGATCGTCTTCGCCTTCACGGTCTCGGTTTACTCTTCTGCGACCGTTCTGCCAGGGTCGCTGCACCTGGCGCCGATTGCCATTGCCGATATGGACCAGTCTCAGTTGTCGAATCGCATTGTGAACAGTTTTTATCGTCCGTGGTTTTTACCGCCGGAGATGATTACCGCCGATGAGATGGATGCCGGGCTGGATGCCGGGCGCTATACCTTCGCCGTGAACATTCCGCCTGATTTTCAGCGCGATGTACTGGCCGGGCGGCAGCCGGATATTCAGGTTAACGTCGATGCCACGCGGATGAGCCAGGCCTTTACCGGCAACAGCTATATCCAGAATATCATCAGTGGCGAGGTGAACAGCTTTGTGTCGCGTTACCGCGATAACAGCGAGCTGCCGGTGGCGCTGGAAATGCGTATGCGCTTTAACCCTAATCTGGAACCCGCCCGCTTTGGCGCGGTGATGGCGATTATCAACAACATCACCATGCTGGCGATTGTGCTTACCGGGTCGGCGCTGATTCGCGAGCGTGAGCACGGGACCATTGAGCACCTGCTGGTGATGCCGGTGACGCCATTTGAAATCATGATGGCAAAAATCTGGTCGATGGGGCTGGTGGTGCTGGTGGTTTCCGGTCTGTCGTTGATGCTGATGGTAAAAGGTGTGCTTGGCGTACCGATTGAAGGCTCGATACCGCTGTTTATGCTGGGAGTGGCGCTGAGCCTGTTCGCCACCACGTCAATCGGCATTTTTATGGGCACGCTGGCGCGCTCCATGCCACAACTGGGGTTGCTGATGATTCTGGTACTGCTGCCGTTACAGATGCTCTCCGGCGGCTCTACACCGCGTGAAAGCATGCCGCAGGCGGTGCAGGACATTATGCTGACGATGCCGACTACCCATTTTGTTAGCCTTGCGCAGGCGATTCTTTACCGCGGCGCAGGGTTTAACATTGTCTGGCCGCAGTTCCTGACGCTGCTGGCGATTGGCAGTTCGTTCTTCGTGATAGCGCTGCTGCGTTTCAGAAAGACGATTGGCACGATGGCGTAAATATTATTGCCGGGTGGCGGCTGCGCCTTATCCGGCCTACAAACGGGAATGAATGTAGGCCGGGCAACAAAACAAGCAATTACTCTTCTTTCGGCAGGCACTGCAGATGACCGTGGCGCACGCCGCGCTGGGAAATCACGTCATCGGCAAAATGCTGCACATCGCCCATGTCACCTTTTAGCACAGCGATTTCCAGACAGTCGTCATGGTTGATGTGCACGTGCAGCGTGGCGACTGATAAATCGTGGTGGTGATGTTGGGTGGAAACAATACGGCTCGCCAGGTCACGCTTCTCATGCTCATAAACATACGAGAGCACTGCGAATCCCTGAGTGCCGTGCTCCTGGGTGGTTTCCTGCGCCAGTGCGCCGCGCAGAATATCGCGGATCGCTTCGGAACGGTTGTTATAGCCACGGCGCTGGCTCAAGCTGTCGAGCGTTTCCAGTAAATCGTCATCGAGGGTAATGGTGACTCGTTGCATCTGCAATTAACCTTTCATGTGGCGCGTGGGCGCACAGGGAGTAAGGGGAATAGCGTATTTTGTAACACACGTCCGGCATCCGGGGAAAAGGTTAATGCTCTCGCAATAAACGCAGCAGGGTTGTTACCTGTTCATCCAGCGGCGCGAGCGTGTCTTTGACGATCAGATGCATCGGGGTGGCACGGCGAGCGCCATGGCTTAACGGCAGCGGTCGTAATAGCCCCTGCTCAAGCTGCTGCTGAATTCGCTCCTCAGGCAACCAGCCGTAACCGACCTGATACATCACCGCCTCAATCGCGGCATCAATGGTCGAGAAGGTCCAGGCATCGCGCACCGCTTGCTGCGGGTTGTCGCGATCGGCAATGCGAATCAGCGGCCACGCGCGTAACGCGTCTTCATCCAGCGGCGCATCCAGCATGCAGAGCGGGTGATCGCGGTGGGCAACGGCCACGAAGTCAATATTCATCAGCCATTCGCCGCGTCCGGTGATATCCTGGCGTCGGGTCAGGACCATCACGTCCGCATCGGCATGCGCTGCCAGTCGATCGTCAGCATTCTCCAGTACTTCGGTCAAACGTACCTGCGTCTGCGGCCACGCCTGCTGAAACTGCTTGAGGATCGCGAACAGGCGTTTGCGTGGGAAGATGCTATCTACCATGAAATCCAGCCGCGTTCGCGTGCCGTTTTGCAACGTTGCTGCCCGGGTTTCCACCCATAAAAAGGCCTTCAGTAACGGTTTGACCTGGCCCAGCAGTAGCTCCCCCGCAGGGGTTAATACCGCCCTGCGACCTTCCGGCGTCAGCAGCGTCACGCCAAGCCGCTCCTGCAGTAGCGCCAGATTGTAGCTCACCGAAGACTGGCTACGGTTGGCCTCTTCCGCAGCTTTCGCAAAGCTGCCCAGCTCCACGACTTTCTCCAGTAAGGCCCATTGCTCCAGCGTTGTCTTGTGCATAACTCATCTAAAAATTGAATGAATATGATGTAAACATAGCGTTATTCATCCAATTTTTGAAGCGGTAAGATCCTCGCATCAAGTAAGAGGAGAAAGAATATGAGCACTTTTGATAAACATGATTTGAGCGGCTTTGTCGGCAAACATCTGGTCTATACCTACGATAATGGCTGGAATTACGAGATCTACGTGAAAAACGACACCACTCTGGATTACCGTATTCACAGCGGCATTGTGGGGAATCGTTGGGTGAAGGATCAGCGGGCGTACATTGTGCGGGTTGGCGAGAGTGTTTATAAAATTTCATGGACCGAACCGACCGGGACCGACGTCAGCCTGATCGTAAATCTGGGCGACAAACTCTTTCACGGCACCATCTTTTTCCCACGCTGGGTGATTAACAATCCGCAAAAAACGGTCTGTTTCCAGAATGACCATATTCCGCTGATGATGTCATATCGCGATGCGGGGCCGGCATATCCAACTGAGGTGATTGACGAGTTTGCGACCATCACCTTCGTGCGTGACTGTGGGGCGAATAATGACAGCGTTATTGCCTGTGCGGCCAATGAATTGCCGGAAAACTTCCCGGAAAATTTACGCTAAGGCTTCCAGACGCTGCACGGCGTCGGCGGTCAGGGTAAACGGCGTGGGGGTACACACCGCCAGGCTCAGGGTATCGAGCTGGCACTGGCTGACTGAGAGTGAGGAGGTTAGCGCGGTGCTGTCGACACTGACAATTTGCCAGGCGCTGCCGCCACGCTGTTTCACGATAGCTTCTTTACGCGTCCAGATGCGCCAGAACGCCGCCAGCTGTTGCTCCGGGTGTTCGGCCTCAACTTCGGCATGTTCCCTGAGACTGAACACCGTATTTGCCAGCGTCTGCCAGTTATCGCGCGGGCGAACGACTTCAATATCACAGCCGACTTCCCCTTCGTCGCTGAGCAGCAGGGCAATATCATCACCGCTGTGGCTGAGATTGAACCACAGCGGTGTGTCGGCGGAAAAGGCCGGTTTTCCTTGCTCGCTGTAGATGATGTCCGGTAATGGCGAAAGAGTATGGGAAAGCAGCACGCGACCTGCCAGCCAGCGCGCACGACGAGCGCCTTGCGGGGCCTGCTCACGCAATGCGGCAGGCAGTGCGCCAGCGCTTAAAACAGAAACTTTCCCAAGAACGATCCGGTACATATCAGGGCTAACCTTTAGTAATAATGGGGTTGTTTACCATTCTATACATGCTGTTTGCAAGTTTATCCAGGTAATCGGGTTTTGGGCCTGCCGGGTCCCAGCAAAATTGCCAGTTTGCTACCGCCTGTGGTGGTTTCCATCCAGATTTTACACACGCTGGTTAACGGCACGGAGAGCAGCATACCTACCGGACCAAGCAGCCATCCCCACACCAACAGAGAGAGAAACACGATTAGCGTCGATAATCCCAGCCGGTGCCCCATCATGCGGGGCTCGAGGATGTTGCCAATTACCATATGCACCACCAGAAACAGCGCCCCAACCAGCACACATTCGTAAACGCCGTTGAACAGCAGCGCCTGGATCATGGGTGGAACGGCGGAAATGACCGAGCCAATGTTGGGCACGTAGTTTAGCAGGAATGCCAGCACACCCCACATCAGAGCAAACTGAATCCCCATTAGCGCCAGTCCGAGCCAGACAATGGCGCCGGTCCATAAGCTGAGCAATGTTTTCAGCGCCAGATAGTGAGATACACCTTTCAGCGCCCGATGGAGCCCCGCAATATGGATTTGGGGGTTGTTCAGCGCAAAGCGCAGCTTATAGGGGACATGACGCACCTCAAACAACATAAAGACCACCGTCATCACCAGCAGAACGACGCTGGCCATGGCACCGGAAAGACTTGTCATCAGCGTAGTTGTGAAGGTCATCAGCTTGTCGGAATCCATACGTTGCAGCATGCGCTCCGGGGACATATGCAGATTCAGAAAAGGCACCATCTCTTGCAGATACAGAACCTTGCGCGTCAGCTCCTTGTTGTATTTTGGCAGCATGGCCATGAATTCAGTAATGGATGACGCCAGAACACCGATTAACGCCGTAAGAACGATCAGCATCACCACCACGACTAACGTTATCGCGACCGGCCGACGTACACCCCGGCGAATAAACCAGGTGACCAGCGGATTCAATACAATGGCAAAAAAAAGGGCCAGCAGAAGCTGTACGATGATATCCGCCGCGGCATGAATACCCGCGAGGATCACCACCAGAGCGGCCAGTTTGAGCAGAATGTGCAAACCCGTTTTATCGGGCTGGGCGGTTGTCATGTCGTCTTCCTGTTTGCGTTTTTGCATTAAGTGTAGCGGCTGGCTTGCGACTGATATTCCTAAACTGACTACTGATTTCTGCCCGGCAACATGGTAGAAATGAAACACTGTTGTGAAAACGTGGTGATCCTCCATGCCCGAACCCGTCGCTGAACCGACGCTTAGCGGTTTACGCCTTAATCTGCGTATTGTCTCTGTGGTGATGTTTAACTTCGCCAGCTACCTGACCATTGGTCTGCCGCTCGCTGTATTGCCAGGCTATGTCCATGATGTGATGGGATTTAGCGCTTTTTGGGCAGGGCTGGTCATCAGCCTGCAATATTTCGCTACGCTGCTGAGCCGTCCACATGCCGGTCGCTATGCCGACCTGCTGGGGCCAAAGAAGATTGTGGTATTCGGACTGTGTGGCTGTTTTTTAAGTGGTCTGGGCTACTTCCTGGCGGGCTTCACGAATGGCTGGCCGCTGGCCAGCCTGCTGCTGTTATGCCTGGGGCGCGTGATTCTAGGGATCGGACAAAGCTTTGCCGGGACTGGCTCTACGCTGTGGGGGGTTGGGGTCGTTGGTTCAATGCACATCGGACGGGTGATTTCGTGGAACGGCATCGTGACCTATGGCGCGATGGCGATAGGCGCTCCGCTGGGCGTTCTGTTTTATGCCTGGGGTGGCTTACAGGGACTGGCGCTGACCGTGATGGGCGTGGCGCTGTTGGCAATACTGCTGGCGCTCCCTCGTCCGGCGGTGAAGGCCAGCAAAGGCAAACCGTTGCCGTTTCGCGCGGTGCTTGGGCGTGTCTGGTTGTACGGCATGGCGCTGGCCCTGGCCTCAGCCGGATTTGGCGTGATCGCCACTTTCATTACCCTGTTTTATGATGCCAAAGGCTGGGACGGTGCCGCTTTCGCGCTGACGCTTTTTAGCTGCACGTTTGTGGGGACCCGCTTGTTATTCCCAAATGGTATCAACCGTTTAGGTGGACTAAATGTGGCGATGATCTGCTTTAGCGTCGAGATTGTTGGGTTGCTGCTGGTGGGGATGGCTTCCATGCCGTGGATGGCGAAAAGCGGCGTCCTGCTGGCCGGTGCAGGGTTCTCGCTGGTGTTCCCGGCGCTGGGCGTGGTGGCGGTAAAAGCCGTCCCGCAGCAAAATCAGGGCGCTGCGCTGGCGACGTATACGGTGTTTATGGATTTATCACTGGGAGTTACGGGGCCGCTGGCCGGGCTGGTCATGACGTGGGCGGGCGTGCCGGTTATCTATCTGGCGGCGGCAGGGTTGGTGGCGGTGGCGTTATTGCTGACCTGGCGATTAAAAAAACGGCCTCAGGTGGTGTCACCGGAGGCCGAGTCATCGTCTTAACCGTTACTGGATAACCAGCGTGTTAATGATGTTTTCTGCGGTAGTCTGCGCTTTTTGCTGATCGTCAGCAGGCAGCGTGATTTGCAGAGTCAGCAGTTGGTTATCGACTTTACCCAACACCACGGAAGAGTAAGCGGTCTGGCCTTTGGCCGAGATGATGCTGTCTAACTGCTGCAGCGTGTGGCCTTTCAGCTCAATAGATTTATTGGTGACGACCTGCAACTGCGGGTCGCGGCTACGCTGCTGATCTTCCAGGCGTTTTGCCAGCACAGCCAGGTCTTCGTTGGTATTGTCGCCAACAATCACAATCACCGCTTTCTGGCCGGTTGCGTCAGAATAAACGTGCATATTGTTCGCCTGGGTGCCCAGTTTGCCGCTCTGATCGGTCATATCCGCTGGCAGGGAAAAACTGAGTTTACCGTCCAACAGGCTGACCGGTTGTCCGGTGGCGCTACTTTCTGCGGCAGGACCCTCTGCTGGCGCTTTTGTATCGCTATTATCACAGGCCGCAAGCCCCATAACCAGCAGGCCAATACCGACATATTTAACCAGATTGCGCATTGACTTCTTCCTTTCGATAAACGGCCATAACGGCTCATTCGTCCATCTTATCACAACTCGGAAAATGAACCTTTAACTCGTCTGCAATGCAGAGATTTCGGATTTATCTGCCAGCCTTTTCAGTAACATATTCAGCAGCACGCCGTACATCGGCAGGAAGAAAATAATGCTGATCAGCACTTTGAAGCAGTAGTCGACCAGCGCGATTTCCATCCAGTGCTCGGCCATAAAGGCATCTGGGCTGCGCCAGAAAGCGATAAAGAAGAAGGCTAACGTATCGCTGATGTTGCCAAACAGCGTCGAAGCCGTTGGCGCCAGCCACCAGCGACGGTTCTGACGTAGGCGGTTAAAGACATGCACATCCAGAATTTGACCCAACGCGTAAGCCATAAAGCTGGCGGCGGCGATACGGGCGACAAACAGATTAAAGTGCAGCAGTGCGCCGAATCCCTGCCACGATCCCATATAGAACAGTGATGAAACGACATAGGAGATCAGCAGCGCGGGGATCATTACCGCAAAGATGATACGTCGTGCCAACGGTGCGCCAAAAATACGCACGGTCAGATCGGTCGCGAGGAAAATAAACGGAAAGCTGAAAGCGCCCCATGTGGTATGGAAACCAAAAATGGAGATCGGTAGCTGCACCAGATAGTTGCTGGAGGTGATCACCAGCAGATGAAATAGCGATAGCCAAAACAACGCTTTTACGCGTTGAGATTGTGTAAACGGAGTCATATTGTGACCTTTTTGTTGGATGGGGTGAGGGAACCCAATAAAAAACCGTCGCATGATACTGCTTTAAGAGCACATTGCAATGGTTGTTTTTCACGCAATCGTTAACCTGATTGGCTTACGCCACAACAGAGCGTAAAATAACGCCGTTTTTGAATGAACGAGACTACGATGAGCGATCTGTTTACCTCTCCCGACCATACTCTTGATGCCCAAGGGCTGCGCTGCCCGGAACCCGTAATGATGGTGCGTAAAACCGTGCGCGGCATGCAGGCGGGTGAAACGCTGCTGATTGTCGCCGACGATCCGGCGACAACCCGTGACATTCCCGGCTTCTGTACCTTTATGGAGCATGAGCTGGTAGCAAAAGAGACCGACTCTCTGCCGTACCGCTATCTGGTGCGCAAAGGCCAGTAATCTCAGCCGGATGGCGCTAATGCAACTCCCGTCCGGCACAGACGCATTATCCTTTACGTAGTAACCGCAGCGCGTTAGCGGTCACCAGTACCGTCGCACCCGTATCTGCCAGCACCGCCAGCCACAGTCCGGTTATCCCGAGCAGCGTGGTGACGAGGAAAATCCCCTTCAGGCCTAGCGCAATCGCAATGTTCTGGCGAATATTGGCGTGGGTGGCGCGGGCTAACTGAATCATTTGCACCAGACCACGCAGGCGGTTGTGGGTCAGGGCGGCATCGGCGGTTTCCAGGGCGACATCGGTCCCGCTTCCCATCGCAATGCCAATGGTGGCTGCTTTCATTGCCGGAGCGTCGTTGATGCCGTCGCCGACCATCGCCAGCGGCGACTGTTGGTTAAGATGAGTAACGGCCTGTACTTTATCTTCCGGTAATAGACCCGCTTTGAATTCGAGACCCAATTCACTGGCAATAGCTGCCGCCGCTCGCGGGTTATCACCCGTCAGGATCACCCCTTTCACACCAATCTGATTAAGCTCGCTGATGGCGCTACGGGCGTCGTCGCGCAGCGTGTCCTGTAAGGCCAGCACGCCAAGAACGGCATCGCTACGCAGCACCAGCACCACCGTTTGACCCGCGCTTTCCAGCTCGCTTATCTGCCCGGCAAAAGCATCGGCAGGCTGCTTACCGGCGGCGCAAATCAGCACGCGTTCGCCGTTGACCAGTGCTTCAATGCCAGAGCCAACCAGCGCCCGCTGATTTTTTGCGACAGGGATAGTCAGTTCGCGCGTTTGGGCTTCCCGAACAATCGCCTGCGCCAGCGGGTGCGTCGCGCCTTGCTCTACTGCTGCCGCCAGCGCCAGCAGTTCTGCCTCGCCAATACCGCTTGCCGGGTGAATCGCCGTGACGCGCGGTTTACCGATGGTCAGGGTGCCGGTTTTATCAAACGCGACCTGCGTTACCCTACCCAACTGCTCCAGCGCGGCCCCGCCTTTGATTAACGCGCCACGACGCGCCGCGGCGGCAAGGCCAGAGGTAATGGCTGCGGGTGTGGAAATCACCAGCGCACATGGGCAGCCAATCAGCAGCAGCGTCAGCCCTTTATAAATCCACTCCTGCCAGGATGCGGCAAACAGCAGCGGTGGTACAAGGGTGACCAACAACGCAACCGCCATAATGGCTGGGGTGTAAATCCGGCTGAAACGGTCAATAAAGCGCTCAATGGGGGCGCGGCGTTCTTCCGCTTCTTCAATCAATTTCAGAATACGGTCAATGGCGCTGGCACCCGGTTCGGAGAGTACTTCCAGCGTTACCAGACGGTCCACGCTGGTGGCACCCGCCGGGACTTTCTCACCGGTGGCGCGCTCAACCGGTATCGATTCGCCGGTCAGGGCGCTTTCATCAAAGCTGGCAAACCCGGAGACCAGCTTGCCATCGGCAGGTAAACGCCCACCCGCGGCAACCTCGATAACATCGCCTGGCTGGAGAGTATTGATAGCAACCTCTTCGCGCTCGCCGTTACGCAGGCGCGTGGCGGTTTCCGGCTTGAGCGCCATCAGTGCGCTGACCCCTTTACGGGCGCGGCTGGCGGCCCATCCTTCCAGGCGTTCGCCAATTAAAAACAGCAGCAGCACCATGGCGGCTTCTGCCGTCGCGCCGATAAACAGTGCGCCAATGGCGGCCACGCTCATCAACGTTTCAATGGCAAAGTAGCTGCCGGTTTTCATCAGACGCAGGGCCTGACGGGCAATGGGATACAGACCTACCAGCGTGGTGGCGATAAATGCTATCTGGCCAAAGGGGTGATTGAACTGCTCCAGCCCCCAGCTAATCGCCATCATGATAATCAGCGAAATCAGCGGCAGGTTCTCTTTAAACCGCGACTCGGGGGCGGCGTCTGGCGCTTGCTCATCGCGCAGGGTATAGCCTGCCTTTTGCACTGCGCTTTCAACTTGCAGGCGGATATCGGAACCCGCGTCGACTACCAGTTTTTCGGTGGCGAACAGAACCTGGACCTGGTTGACGCCGTTGACCTGGCGGACCGCATTCTCCACTTTTCGGGCGCAGGCTGCACAGTCCATGCCTGCCACTTTCCAGGAGTAGCGGGTACCCATTACGGTACCGGATACGGGTGGTGGGGTGGAGCAACTTCCTTCGCAGCAGCAGTCGTCAGCCTTTTGTGGCGCAGGCGCTAGCTTGAAAGAAGAAAATTGTGGGGCTTTTTTGCCACTGGAATCGGGTGTCGACATGGCATCCTCCGGTTGATAATCATTTCATATTAACCGGAGGATACACTCTGGAGTCGACTCCAGAGTCAAGCGTTTTAAAGATACAACGAACGAACAATCAGGAAATGTCCGGCGAAGTAGCAGGCGGCAGCAATTGCGTTATCGGCGCGAAAGCGGCGACGGTAATGGCTACCCAGCCAGACAATGTTGCCGATGAACAGGAGTGATGCGCCCATAAAAGCCGACAGCGCCGGAGCGGTAGGGCGGAAGAACCACAGCTCACCAGCCATCCAGACCATCATCAGCGTGA
Organism: Citrobacter sp. RHBSTW-00887; assembly: GCF_013728095.1. Classification (NCBI taxonomy): domain Bacteria; kingdom Pseudomonadati; phylum Pseudomonadota; class Gammaproteobacteria; order Enterobacterales; family Enterobacteriaceae; genus Citrobacter; species Citrobacter sp. RHBSTW-00887. The sequence continues at coordinate 305,443 of NZ_CP056267.1, forward strand.
TACCAATAAAGGTACAGATAGCGATGCGTAGCTCTTCCAGACGTGTCCAGATCACGGCAATCAGCAACGCCCCCAGCACCACCAGCACCAACGGCAAAGGCCAGAAGAACGACAGCGTCATTTGGCTGGCGAAGTAAATGGTATACAGCAGATGCGACAGGAAGAATGCCCCCACGGCATACAAAAGGCGTTGGCGCGGTAACAGCGTCAGCGCATCGCCCAGCAGCGAGGCAAGCAGGCCAGCCAGCACCAGATAGCTGACAGCATTAAACATTGGCGCCTGCCATGCCAGCAGCGCCAGCAGGAGTAAGGTTAGGGGTTTAAAGACCCAGCGTTGCCAGGCGGGCCCACGATAGGAAGCATCCACGAACAACCATGCGGAAAGGCAGACAGCGATAAACGACCAAAGCATCTTAGTTCCTTGAATTCGTTATTTTTTCGTAAGCGGGGTGCTCACGGCTCTACTGTTCAGTGTAGAGGTCGACACTGCCAGATGACAACACCATAACAGGCAATGTATGCTTATTTCCGCATTTTCTGATGGGTTAATAATATGAGCAAACCACCACTTTTTTTCATTGTTATCATTGTCTTAATCGTTGTTGCTGCGTCGTTTCGCTTCGTTCAGCAGCGGCGTGAAAAAGCCGATAATGATACTGCGCCGTTAGTGCAAAAGCAGGTGGTGGTGAGTAACAAACGGGAAAAACCGCTTAACGATCGGCGATCCCGCCAGCAGGAAGTGAGCCCGGCGGGGACCAGCATGCGCTATGAAGTCAGTTTTAAGCCACAAAGTGGCGGCTTCGAGCAGACGTTTCGTCTGGATGCCCAGCAGTACCATGCGTTAACGGTCGGGGATAAGGGAACGCTGAGTTATAAAGGTTCGCGTTTTGTTGATTTTACAGTGAACGCTAAGGTTTCATCTGACTGATGCCGGATGGCGGCTTACGCTTTGTCCGGCCTGGAGATTTTGTCGCCCCGGCCTACTAAGCGCCGCCGGGCGAAAAGATCACAGTTACTTTTTCAACTGATCTTTAATCTTCTTCTGCCAAACCAGTAACTCAAAGACGCCGAACAGAAAAATACGGATTTTCTCTCCGCGGGTCATCTGCGGGCCATCTTTAGGCATGGTGCTTTTTAACAGCGCCAGTTGCATGCCATGCATCAGCACCATAAAAATCAGTGCGACGTTAACGAAGATGTTAAGCGGGCGTGGAAAGGGTTGGAAAATATTGAGTAGTAAAAATGCCCAGACGCACAACATCAGCAGGCGTCCCAGGTTAATCAGCATCGTGTTCTCCTCGTGCTTCACGTTGGTAAAGGCGATAGGCGACCTGTCCGGCGACTTTTTCGCGGTACAGCGACCAGTTCACCGGAACCGGCGGCAAACCGTTTTCTACTTCGCTTTCAACGTAAATATACGCTTCATTTGCCAGCCAGCCATGAGTTTCCAGAAGAGTTAATGTTTCTTCCAGTAATCCTTTGCGAAACGGCGGGTCAACAAACACCACGTTATGCGGCGTACCCGTCTGGGCCAAAAATGTCAGGGTATTGGTGTTGACGACCCGGGCATGGGGGGCTTTCAGCGTGGCGAGATTGTTTTGTAGCTGCTGTGATACCGCGCGATCCATTTCCAGAAGCGTCGCATTTGCCGCATAGCGAGAGAGGGCTTCCAGCCCCAGCGCGCCGCTGCCGGCGAAGCAGTCCAGGCAGTGAGCATCGACCATTACCGGGGCCAGCCAGTTAAATAAGGTTTCGCGTACGCGGTCGGTGGTTGGGCGCAGACCGGGACTATTCGGAACCGGGAGTTTACGGCCACGCCATTGACCGCCAATAATGCGGATCTGGCCGCTACCAGAGTGATTCGGTTTTTTCATTTCAATTATTGCTCAATCCGCTGCTGACGTGTCATTCCAGGCGGTGATGTGAGTTAAGTTAACCCGTCGCCTTTCAAGTTACCTCTTCGTTGGCTGCACTTACTCACCCGAATCACTTACTAAAAGTAAGCTCATCGGGATTCGTGCGCTTGCCGCCTTGACGTAACTCGAAATTCATTGGGTATAAGTGATAGACTATTTCATCATTTTTTTAGCTGCTATGTACATAGCGTTGACGCTGTGCCATGAAGCAACAGCGGGGGAGTGTAGTCGCAAATGGCGAAAGAGAAAAAACGTGGCTTTTTTTCCTGGCTGGGCTTTGGTCAAAAAGAGCAGGCACCGGAAAACGAGACAGAATTAAAAAGCGAAGAACAACAATCGGTTGCTGAAGAAACTACCGTCGTTGACGAACAGCCGCACGCCGAGGAAACCCGTAGCGAGGCGGAAACGGAAGCTTTTGCAGCTGAAGTTGTTGAAGTGACTGAACAGGTTGCGGAAATCGAAAAACTGCAGCCGGAAGCTGAACCTGTTGCCGAACAATCGCAGCCGGAGATTGAGCGGGTTGCTGAACCCGCTGCTGAACCCGTTGTGGAAACGCCAGCGGCGACGGTTATCGAACGCGAAGAATTGCCGCTGCCGGAAGAGGTGAAAACCGAAGAGGTTTCTGCCGAAGAGTGGCAGGCCGAAGCGGAAACCGTGGAAATCGTTGAGGCGGTTGAAGAAGAAGCCGAAAACGAACCGCACCTGACTGATGAAGAGCTGGAAGCGCAGGCGCTGGCTGCTGAGGCAGCTGAAGAAGCCGTGATGGTGGTGTCGGTAGAAGAACCTGCCGTAGAAGCACCGACAGAAGAAGAGGGAGTCCAGGAGCAGGAAAAACCAACGAAAGAAGGTTTCTTTGCGCGTCTGAAACGCAGCCTCCTGAAAACAAAAGAAAACCTTGGTTCCGGATTTATCAGTCTGTTCCGTGGTAAAAAGATCGACGATGATCTGTTTGAAGAGCTGGAAGAGCAACTGCTGATCGCCGACGTGGGCGTAGAAACGACCCGCAAGATTATTGCGAATCTGACGGAAGGTGCCAGCCGTAAGCAGCTCAAAGACGCGGAAGCGCTGTACGGCCTGCTGAAAGAAGAGATGGGCGAGATTCTGGCGAAGGTGGAAGAACCGCTGAATGTTGATGGCAAGACGCCGTTTGTTATCTTAATGGTTGGCGTCAACGGCGTGGGTAAAACCACCACTATCGGAAAGCTGGCGCGTCAGTTTGAGCAGCAGGGTAAATCGGTGATGCTGGCGGCGGGCGATACCTTCCGTGCGGCGGCGGTAGAGCAGCTGCAGGTCTGGGGTCAGCGTAACAACATCCCGGTGATTGCTCAGCATACCGGCGCGGATTCCGCGTCCGTCATCTTTGATGCTATCCAGGCGGCGAAGGCGCGTAATGTAGATGTGCTGATCGCTGATACCGCAGGGCGTTTGCAGAACAAATCGCACCTGATGGAAGAATTGAAAAAAATCGTTCGCGTCATGAAGAAGCTCGACGAAGATGCGCCGCATGAAGTTATGCTGACTATCGACGCCAGCACCGGGCAGAATGCGATAAGCCAGGCCAAACTGTTCCATGAAGCCGTGGGCTTAACCGGTATCACCCTGACTAAGCTGGACGGTACAGCGAAGGGCGGGGTCATCTTCTCGGTTGCCGATCAGTTTGGCATCCCTATCCGCTATATCGGTGTGGGCGAACGTATCGAGGATTTACGTCCGTTTAAAGCGGACGATTTTATAGAGGCACTTTTTGCCCGAGAGGATTAACAATGATTCGCTTTGAACATGTCAGCAAGGCCTATCTCGGTGGGAGACAAGCGCTGCAGGGAGTTACCTTCCATATGCAGCCTGGCGAGATGGCATTTCTGACCGGCCACTCTGGCGCGGGGAAAAGTACCCTGCTGAAGCTGATTTGTGGAATTGAACGGCCCAGCGCCGGGAAAATCTACTTCAGCGGGCATGACATCAGCCGTTTGAAAAACCGTGAAGTGCCGTTTCTGCGTCGTCAGATTGGCATGATTTTTCAGGATCACCACCTGTTGATGGACAGAACCGTGTTTGACAACGTGGCAATCCCGCTGATCATCGCGGGCGCCAGCGGGGACGATATTCGTCGTCGCGTGTCAGCGGCGCTGGATAAGGTCGGACTGTTGGACAAAGCGAAAAACTTCCCTATTCAGCTCTCCGGCGGTGAACAACAGCGCGTGGGCATCGCCCGTGCGGTAGTGAACAAACCTGCGGTATTGCTGGCGGATGAACCTACGGGGAACCTGGATGACGCGTTGTCGGAAGGGATCCTTCGCCTGTTTGAAGAGTTTAACCGCGTCGGGGTCACGGTATTAATGGCCACGCACGATATTGGCCTGATCTCCCGTCGCTCCTATCGCCAAATGGTTCTGAGCGATGGACATCTGCATGGAGGCCTGGCGCATGAATAGACGTGACGCTATTAATCAAATCAAACAGTTCGGTGGCCGACTGGATCGCTTCCGTAAATCGGGCGGCGCGCCGGGAGATGGCGGTCGTAACGCGCCAAAGCGGGCGAAAGCCGCGCCAAAGCCGAACTCGCGTAAAACCAATGTCTTTAACGAGCAGGTACGCTACGCGTTCCAGGGCGCGTTACAGGACCTGAAAAGCAAGCCACTGGCGACGTTCCTGACGGTGATGGTTATTGCCATCTCCCTGACGCTGCCAAGCGTATGCTACATGGTTTATAAGAACGTCGACCATGCGGCGAGCCAGTATTATCCTTCTCCGCAGATCACCGTTTACCTGCAAAAAACGCTGGATGATGATGCAGCGGCGCGGGTGGTTGGTCAGTTGCAGGCCGAGCAGGGCGTGGAGAAAGTGAATTACCTTTCCCGCGATGACGCGCTGGGCGAATTCCGTAACTGGTCCGGCTTTGGCGGCGCGCTGGATATGCTGGAAGAGAACCCGCTACCGGCCGTGGCGGTGGTTATCCCGAAACTGGACTTCCAGGGCACGGAGTCGCTGAACACGCTGCGCGACCGTATCGCACAAATCAACGGTATTGATGAAGTGCGCATGGATGACAGCTGGTTTGCCCGTCTGGCGGCTCTGACGGGCCTTGTCGGACGCGTCTCCGCGATGATTGGCGTGCTGATGGTAGCGGCGGTCTTCCTCGTCATCGGTAACAGTGTGCGGCTGAGTATTTTTGCGCGTCGCGATACCATTAACGTGCAGAAACTGATTGGCGCGACGGATGGGTTTATCCTGCGTCCGTTCCTCTACGGCGGTGCGCTGCTCGGTTTTTCCGGCGCATTTCTTTCACTGATTTTGTCAGAAATTTTGGTGATGCGCCTGTCGTCAGCGGTTACTGAGGTGGCGCAGGTTTTTGGAACTAAATTTGATATCAACGGCTTATCATTCGATGAATGCCTGTTATTGCTGCTGGTGTGCTCGATGATTGGCTGGGTGGCAGCCTGGCTTGCCACGGTTCAACATTTACGCCACTTTACCCCCGATTAAAAAATCTCTGGTATAATCTTTCCCTGCACTGAGTAGTTCGCTCTGCAGGGAAAGAGTCCCTGTTATCTCTTCCCAGCGTATTCATTGTGATGTCACATTTTGTGCGTAATCTATACACATTACGACATGGAACTTGTGGATAAAATCACTGTCTGATAAAAGATTGAATGATATTCTCGTTGCTCATAAGCTCTGGCATGGTTGTTGCTATTGGTTTTAGCCAACGCGTCAGATGAAAAGATTGAGAGGATTTGAATGACCAAAGAAATGCAAAATTTAGCTTTAGCCCCTGTTGGTAACCTGGAATCTTACATCCGGGCTGCGAACGCGTGGCCGATGTTGTCGGCTGACGAGGAGCGGCTACTTGCTGAAAAGCTGCATTACCAGGGCGATCTGGAAGCAGCTAAAACGCTGATCCTGTCTCACCTGCGCTTTGTTGTTCATGTTGCTCGTAATTATGCGGGCTATGGCCTGCCGCAGGCGGATCTGATTCAGGAAGGCAATATCGGCCTGATGAAAGCCGTGCGCCGTTTCAACCCGGAAGTGGGTGTGCGCCTGGTTTCTTTCGCCGTGCACTGGATCAAAGCAGAGATCCACGAATACGTTCTGCGTAACTGGCGTATCGTAAAAGTCGCGACCACCAAAGCGCAGCGTAAGCTGTTCTTTAACCTGCGTAAAACCAAGCAGCGTCTGGGTTGGTTCAATCAGGATGAAGTTGAAATGGTTGCTCGTGAGCTGGGTGTTTCCAGCAAAGACGTGCGCGAAATGGAATCCCGTATGGCGGCGCAGGACATGACGTTTGACATGTCTTCAGACGACGAGTCTGACAGCCAGCCGATGGCACCGGTTCTGTATCTGCAGGATAAATCATCTAACTTTGCCGACGGCATTGAAGAAGATAACTGGGAAGATCAGGCCGCGAACAAACTGACCCACGCAATGGAGGGTCTGGACGAGCGTAGCCAGGACATCATTCGCGCCCGTTGGCTGGACGAAGACAACAAGTCGACGTTGCAGGAACTGGCCGATCGCTACGGCGTCTCTGCTGAACGTGTTCGTCAGCTTGAAAAGAACGCCATGAAAAAACTGCGTGCGGCGATCGAAGCGTAATCTTCCGCCGACCTGGAAATGCTGATAAACCCTGGATGAAAATCCGGGGTTTTTTGTTTTTATCTCTCCCTCTCCTCTGACGTTTATGCTATTTGTCATCAGGTTGTTATCTGCATGTCAAATTTAGCTATTCCAAAATAATAAAAATCGGGTATGTTTTAGCAGAGTATGCTGCTAAAGCACGGGTGGCTATCCAATAATCGAAATAAAGTGCTGAACAACAACATCACAACACACGTAATAACCACAATAATGGGGATTGTCAGGATGAATATGAAGGGTAAAGCGTTATTGGCAGGATGTATCGCCCTGTCTTTGAGCAATATGGCGTTTGCTAAGGATATTAAAGTTGCCGTCGTCGGGGCGATGTCTGGCCCGGTAGCACAATATGGCGATCAGGAATTTACCGGCGCAGAGCAGGCAATTGCGGATATTAACGCCAAGGGCGGCGTGAAAGGTGACAAACTGGTCATGGTGAAATATGACGATGCCTGTGACCCGAAACAAGCGGTAGCGGTTGCGAACAAAGTGGTCAACGACGGGATTAAATACGTAATCGGTCACCTGTGCTCTTCTTCCACTCAGCCTGCTTCAGACATCTATGAAGACGAAGGCATTCTGATGATCACCCCAGCGGCAACGGCGCCGGAGCTGACCGCGCGCGGCTATAGCCTGGTAATGCGTACCACTGGTCTGGATTCCGATCAGGGCCCAACGGCCGCCAAATATATCGTTGAAAAAGTGAAGCCGCAGCGCATCGCGATTATTCATGATAAGCAGCAGTACGGTGAAGGCCTGGCCCGCGCGGTGCAAGATGGCCTGAAAAAGGGTAACGCCAACGTGGTGTTCTTTGACGGGATAACCGCCGGTGAAAAAGATTTCTCTACGCTGGTAGCGCGTTTGAAGAAAGAGAATATCGATTTCGTTTACTATGGCGGTTACCACCCGGAAATGGGGCAAATCCTGCGCCAGGCACGCGCCGCGGGTCTGAAAACCCAGTTTATGGGGCCAGAAGGTGTAGCGAACGTGTCGCTGTCTAACATCGCCGGTGAATCTGCAGAAGGCTTACTGGTAACGAAACCGAAGAACTACGACCAGGTTCCAGCGAACAAACCCATCGTAGATGCTATCAAAGCTAAGAAACAGGATCCGAGCGGCGCATTCGTATGGACCACCTACGCCGCGCTGCAATCTTTGCAGGCCGGTCTGAACCAGTCTGACGATCCCGCTGAAATTGCCAAATACCTGAAAGCAAACTCGGTGGAAACCGTGATGGGGCCGCTGTCCTGGGATGCTAAGGGCGACCTGAAAGGCTTCGAATTCGGCGTGTTTGACTGGCATGCTAACGGGACGGCGACAGACGCCAAGTGATTTTCCCGGCGCCTTTCGTGCCGCAGGTGTGTTGGCTGCGTTATTCAACCCCGGTCACTTACTTATGTAAGCTCCGGGGATTTTATAACTTGCCGCCTGCCTGCAACACAAAATTCTTGGGAAAATACTCGTAATACAATTGGTTGGGGGCGGTTTTCTACCGTTTCTCCCAGCCATTCTCCTGGGCCGTAAACCCTAACACCTGCATAAATGCGGCCATCACGCTGCGGTCTTCAACGCCAACGTCGGCCATCCACCACGAACTCACGTCAGGGTTTTCCCGGATCACTTCTTCGATCAAATACTGCCCGACGCCGCGACGGCGGGTGATATCGCGCACGCGCAATGAATCCAGTGCGCCTTGTGTGCCGCTCAGGGTTACCCGCACGGCACCTAACAGACGCTCGTTAAAGCGTGCGGCGTAGATCCGGTGCGTTTCATCTACGCTTAATGATGAGGCGGAATATTCCGGCCAGATTTTGCCCAGATCAATCAGGTCCTGGTCGCTAAAGTTATCTAAACGAACGATGGTCAGCTTCATTAACAGCATGTCCAAATCACAAAAGATGGAATCAGTGTACCGAAATAATTCGCCCGGATGCTTTCTCTTTTTAATGCGATTAACCAGGTTAATAGTTTTGTAACAACGACAATGACAGATTGAAACAGTAGAGATTGAAAAACAGGCAGGATAATACCCTGGAATGCAGCATTTTATTCCGCTCTTTGTGCCGTTATTTTATGCTGACAAATGCACTTTTTTTTGTTTATCTATAGTGAAAAGCAGAATATTATCTTTTCTTAATCGACTGAAAAATAGAGATTTTAGCCGTAATTTGCTTAAAAAACTGCGCTAAACCATTAACGAGACTGGTAAAAATAGTACAGTTCAAAAAAAGCACAGTCTGCTTTTTAACCACATAAATACAAAATATATACATCATCACGAATGGGGATTCAGGAAAATGAAACGGAATGCGAAAACAATCATCGCAGGGGTGATAGCTCTGGCAATGTCACACGCGGTCATGGCGGAGGATATCAAGGTCGCTGTTGTCGGGGCGATGTCAGGTCCGGTCGCGCAGTGGGGTGATATGGAATTTAATGGCGCACGTCAGGCCATTAAAGATATCAATGCCAAAGGCGGGGTCAAAGGCGACAAACTCGTTGCCGTCGAATATGACGACGCCTGCGATCCGAAACAGGCCGTTGCGGTAGCGAACAAAATCGTCAATGACGGCATTCAGTACGTTATTGGTCATCTGTGCTCATCTTCCACGCAGCCCGCATCAGATATCTATGAAGACGAAGGCATTCTGATGATTTCCCCGGGCGCGACCAACCCGGAACTGACCCAGCGCGGTTACGCACACATTATGCGTACAGCGGGCCTGGACTCCTCTCAGGGGCCGACCGCCGCGAAATACATTCTGGAGAAGGTGAAGCCGCAACGCATCGCCATCATTCACGATAAACAGCAATACGGTGAAGGCCTGGCGCGTTCAGTGCAGGAGAGCCTGAAAGCGGGCAAAGCCAATATCGTCTTCTTTGACGGGATCACTGCCGGGGAAAAAGATTTTTCTGCGCTGATCGCCCGCCTGAAAAAAGAAAATATCGATTTTGTTTATTACGGCGGCTACTACCCGGAAATGGGACAAATGCTGCGACAGGCTCGCTCCGTCGGGCTGAATACCCAGTTTATGGGACCTGAGGGTGTGGGCAATGCGTCGCTGTCTAACATTGCCGGTGATGCCGCTGAAGGCATGCTGGTGACCATGCCAAAACGCTATGACCAGGATCCGGCGAATAAAGCTATCGTCGATGCGCTCAAAGCTGACAAGAAAGATCCAACCGGACCGTACGTGTGGATCACTTATGCAGCCGTCCAGTCATTGGCGACAGCAATGGATCGCAGCGGTAGCAAAGAGCCGTTGGAGCTGGTGAAAGATCTGAAAGCACACGGGGCTGACACCGTGATTGGGCCGCTGAAATGGGACGAAAAAGGCGATTTGAAGGGATTTGAGTTTGGTGTCTTCCAGTGGCACGCGGACGGATCATCGACCGTCGCGAAGTAATAGCTGAAGACGAGTTATCCCACCGCCCGTGCAAAACGGGCGGGTTAAGAAAGGTTACCTTATGTCCGAGCAGTTCCTCTATTTCTTGCAGCAGATGTTTAACGGCGTCACGCTGGGAAGCACCTACGCGCTGATCGCCATCGGTTACACGATGGTGTACGGCATTATCGGCATGATCAACTTCGCCCACGGCGAGGTGTATATGATCGGCAGCTATGTCTCCTTTATGATCATCGCTGCGCTAATGATGATGGGTATTGATTCCAGCTGGCTACTGGTCGCGGCGGGCTTTGTCGGCGCGATTGTGATTGCCAGCGCCTACGGCTGGAGCATTGAACGCGTAGCGTATCGGCCCGTGCGCAGCTCTAAGCGCCTGATCGCGCTGATTTCCGCTATCGGGATGTCCATCTTCCTGCAAAACTACGTCAGCCTGACGGAAGGTTCGCGCGATGTGGCGCTGCCCAGCCTGTTTAACGGCCAGTGGACCGTCGGCAGTAGCGAAAACTTCTCTGCTTCCATCACCACTATGCAGTTGGTTATCTGGATTGTAACCTTCCTGGCGATGCTGGCGCTGACGCTGTTTATCCGTTACTCCCGTATGGGCCGTGCCTGCCGAGCCTGCGCGGAAGACCTGAAAATGGCCAGCCTGCTCGGCATAAATACCGATCGCGTGATTGCGCTGACCTTTGTGATTGGCGCGGCAATGGCGGCGGTAGCGGGCGTACTGCTCGGCCAGTTCTACGGCGTAATTAACCCCTATATCGGCTTTATGGCCGGGATGAAAGCCTTTACCGCGGCGGTACTGGGCGGCATCGGCAGCATTCCTGGGGCGATGATCGGCGGCCTGATTCTGGGGGTCGCGGAAGCGCTCTCCTCTGCTTATCTGAGTACCGAATACAAAGACGTGGTTTCATTCGCGCTGCTGATTCTGGTGCTGCTGGTGATGCCGACCGGTATTCTGGGTCGCCCGGAGGTAGAGAAAGTATGAAACCGATGCATTTTGCAATGGCGCTGCTCTCTGCCGCTATGTTCTTCATCCTGGCGGGCGTCTTTATGGGCGTCCAGTTGGAGCTTGACGGCACCAAACTGGTGGTGGATACCGCCGCGGATATCCGCTGGCAGTGGGTGTTTATCGGCACTGGCGTGGTCTTTCTCTTCCAACTGTTGCGTCCAGCTTTCCAGAAGGGCCTGAAGAGCGTCTCCGGACCGAAGTTTATTCTGCCGGCGATTGATGGCTCCACCGTTAAACAGAAGCTATTCCTGGTCGCGCTGTTGGTGATTGCCGTGGCGTGGCCGTTTATGGTGTCGCGCGGTACGGTTGATATTGCCACGCTGACGATGATTTATATCATCCTCGGCCTCGGCTTAAACGTGGTGGTGGGGCTTTCCGGTCTGCTGGTGCTGGGCTACGGCGGCTTCTATGCCATCGGTGCTTACACCTTCGCGCTGCTGAACCACTATTACGGACTCGGCTTCTGGACCTGTCTGCCGCTGGCGGGGTTGGTTTCCGCTGCTGCGGGCTTTATGCTCGGCTTCCCGGTACTGCGCCTGCGCGGTGACTATCTGGCGATTGTGACTTTAGGCTTCGGCGAAATCGTCCGTATCCTGCTGCTCAACAACACCGAAGTGACCGGTGGCCCGAACGGTATCAGCCAGATCCCGAAACCGACCTTTTTCGGTCTGGAGTTCAGCCGTACTGCCCGTGAAGGTGGCTGGGATACCTTCAGCAACTTCTTTAACGTGAAGTACGATCCCTCTGACCGCGTTATTTTCCTCTATCTGGTGGCGCTGCTGCTGGTGGTCTTCTCGCTGTTTGTCATCAACCGTCTGCTGCGTATGCCGTTGGGTCGTGCGTGGGAAGCGCTGCGCGAAGATGAAATTGCCTGTCGCTCGTTGGGCTTAAACCCTACGCGCATCAAGCTGACCGCTTTTACCATCAGCGCCGCGTTTGCCGGTTTTGCCGGTACGTTGTTTGCCGCGCGTCAGGGTTTTGTCAGCCCGGAATCCTTCACCTTTGCCGAGTCGGCCTTTGTGCTGGCGATTGTGGTACTGGGCGGAATGGGCTCACAGTTCGCAGTGATCCTCGCGGCCATCCTGCTGGTGGTGTCACGCGAGCTGATGCGTGATTTCAATGAATACAGCATGTTAATGCTGGGTGGTTTAATGGTACTGATGATGATCTGGCGTCCGCAGGGCTTGTTGCCGATGACCCGTCCGCAGTTGAAGCTGAAAAACGGGGAAGCAAAAGGAGAGCAGGCATGAGTCAGCCATTATTATCCGTCAACGGCCTGATGATGCGCTTCGGCGGTCTGCTGGCGGTAAACAACGTTGAACTGGAGCTGAGACCACAGGAGATCGTCTCGTTAATCGGGCCAAACGGTGCGGGAAAAACCACGGTCTTTAACTGCCTGACCGGTTTTTATAAGCCGACGGGTGGGACGATTAAGCTGCGCGACCAGCATCTGGAAGGGCTGCCGGGTCAGCAAATTGCGCGGATGGGTGTGGTGCGTACTTTCCAGCACGTGCGTCTGTTTCGCGAAATGACGGTGATTGAAAACCTGCTGGTGGCGCAACATCAGCAGCTGAAAACCGGCGTCTTCTCCGGCCTGTTGAAAACCCCGTCGTTCCGTCGCGCGCAGAGTGAAGCGTTGGATCGCGCCGCCACCTGGCTGGAGCGTATTGGTTTGCTGGAGCACGCCAACCGTCAGGCCAGTAACCTGGCCTACGGCGACCAGCGCCGTCTGGAGATTGCACGTTGCATGGTGACCCAGCCGGAAATCCTGATGCTCGACGAACCCGCCGCAGGCCTCAACCCGAAAGAGACCAAAGAGCTGGACGAGCTGATTGCTGAACTGCGTAACCATCACAACACCACTATTTTGTTGATTGAGCACGACATGAAGCTGGTGATGGGTATTTCCGACCGTATTTACGTGGTGAATCAGGGCACGCCGCTGGCGAACGGGACGCCGGAACAGATTCGTAACAACCCGGACGTGATCCGCGCCTATTTAGGTGAAGCATAATGGTGGTGACGCATAATATGGAAAAAGTCATGTTGTCCTTTGACAAAGTCAGCGCCCACTACGGCAAGATACAGGCGCTGCACGACGTCAGCTTGTATATCAATCAGGGTGAAATCGTGACGCTTATCGGCGCCAACGGCGCGGGAAAAACCACGCTGCTTGGTACGCTGTGCGGCGATCCGCGAGCGACAAGTGGGCGAATTGTCTTTGATGGTAAAGACATTACCGACTGGCAGACGGCGAAAATCATGCGCGAAGCGGTAGCGATTGTTCCGGAAGGGCGTCGCGTGTTTTCCCGCATGACGGTGGAAGAGAACCTGGCGATGGGCGGCTTCTTTGCCGAAAAGGACCAGTTTCAGGAACGCATCAAGTGGGTGTATGACCTGTTTCCCCGCCTGCATGAACGTCGAATTCAGCGTGCGGGCACGATGTCCGGCGGTGAACAGCAGATGCTGGCGATAGGCCGTGCGCTGATGAGTCAGCCGCGGCTGCTGCTGCTTGATGAGCCGTCGCTGGGTCTGGCGCCGATTATCATCCAGCAGATCTTCAACACCATCGAACAACTGCGCGAGCAGGGGATGACAATCTTCCTCGTCGAACAGAACGCTAACCAGGCGCTGAAGCTCGCCGATCGCGGCTACGTGCTGGAAAATGGTCATGTGGTGCTGGAAGACACCGGTGATGCGTTACTGGCTAACGAAGCAGTGCGCAGCGCGTATCTGGGCGGTTAACATTCTCTGAATGGACAAGGGGGCCTGATATGGCCCCTTTTTATTGCTCTATGTTATTATTGAGAATAGTTATCAATAATAAAAGTGAACATGGAGAAAGGATGATACGTTCCGGTATCTGCATGATGATTGGCGGTTTGTTTTGGACGCTTTCATCAAATACCCTGGCCTTAACACCGCCAGCGTTCGACCCGCGCGACCCTTCAATCTGGGAAGAGAAACCGGACAACTCGTTAGCCCAGTCCAGCTCGCCCTGTGAAGTGTTCACCACCTCTGTCTGCCCGGGCTGGGAAGATGAGAAATCGGATATTCAGCGCGAACGTGAGCGGCGGGAACAGCAGCGTTTACAGAATGAATATGAACGACGCTGGCGTAAAGATTAATGTTCCTTGTTGGCTGCAACAGATAACGTCATCCTGGCCGGGTAAGACATAGCGCTACCCGGCTTTGTTGTGCACCACCCCGCATTTTCCTGTCACTACGCTTTCACCGCCTTGCCATCTGTTTGTCGCCTTACTATCTTTTTTTTGTAATAAAAAAGTTATTTTTCTGTCATTCGAGCATGTCATGTTACCCCCGCGAGCATAAAACGCGTGATATCGCGCATCCGGCACAACAAGAGAGATAACCGATGATATCGTTACGACATACAGCTTTAGGACTGGCACTTAGCCTGGCGTTTGCAGGTCAGGCTCTGGCCGTCACCACTATCCCGTTCTGGCACTCAATGGAAGGTGAACTGGGTAAAGAAGTTGATTCACTGGCGCAACGTTTTAATGCCGCCAATCCCGACTATAAAATTGTTCCACAGTACAAAGGCAACTACGAGCAGAGCCTGAGCGCAGGTATTGCGGCTTTCCGTTCCGGAAACGCACCTGCGTTACTGCAGGTTTATGAAGTGGGCACGGCAACGATGATGGCCTCGAAAGCCATTAAACCGGTCTATGAAGTATTCAAAGAGGCTGGTATTAACTTCGATGAGTCTCAGTTCGTGCCGACGGTTTCCGGTTATTACACCGACTCTAAAAGCGGACACTTACTCTCCCAGCCGTTTAACAGCTCCACGCCGGTGCTGTACTACAACAAAGATGCCTTCAAAAAAGCCGGTTTAGACCCTGAGCAGCCGCCAAAAACCTGGCAGGATCTGGCGGAATACACCGCGAAGCTGAAAGCAGCAGGCATGAAGTGCGGCTACGCCAGCGGCTGGCAGGGATGGATTCAGATTGAAAACTTCAGCGCCTGGAATGGTCTGCCGGTGGCTACCAAAAACAACGGCTTTGACGGTACTGACGCGGTGCTGGAATTCAATAAACCGGAACAGGTGAAACATATTGCCCTGCTGGAAGAGTTGAACAAAAAAGGGGATTTCAGCTACTTCGGGCGTAAAGACGAGTCTACCGAGAAGTTCTATAACGGGGATTGTGCCATTACCACCGCCTCTTCCGGTTCTCTGGCTGACATCCGTCACTACGCCAAATTCAACTATGGCGTCGGCATGATGCCGTACGATGCCGATGTGAAGGGCGCGCCGCAGAACGCGATTATCGGGGGAGCCAGCCTGTGGGTGATGCAGGGTAAAGACAAAGCAACCTACGAAGGCGTGGCGCAGTTCCTCAACTTCCTGGCGAAACCTGAAATTGCTGCCGAATGGCACCAGAAGACCGGCTACCTGCCCATTACCACCGCCGCGTACGACTTGACCCGCGAGCAGGGCTTCTATGATAAGAACCCTGGGGCTGATATCGCCACCCGCCAGATGCTGAACAAGCCACCGTTGCCGTTCACCAAAGGGCTGCGTCTGGGCAACATGCCGCAGATCCGCACCATCGTAGATGAAGAACTGGAAAGCGTCTGGACCGGGAAGAAAACCCCGCAGCAGGCGCTGGATGCTGCCGTTGAGCGTGGCAATCAGTTACTGCGCCGCTTTGAGCAATCGACTAAATCGTAATGTGAAATGCCGGGTGGCGGCTGCGACTTACCCGGCCTACAAATGCGTGTAGTTTGTAGGCCGGATACGGTGTGTGCACCGCAATCTGGCACCTTCCAGGAAAAGAACCTACATGTCTTCATCCCGTCCGGTGTTCCGCTCGCGCTGGCTTCCCTATTTGCTGGTGGCCCCGCAGTTGGTTATCACCGTTATTTTCTTTATCTGGCCCGCCGGTGAAGCGCTGTGGTACTCACTACAATCCGTTGATCCGTTTGGTCTTTCTAGCCAGTTTGTCGGACTGGAAAACTTTATCGCGCTGTTTCATGACCCGTACTACCTTGATTCATTCTGGACCACCATTAAGTTCAGTACGTTAGTCACGGTAAGCGGTTTGCTGGTGTCGTTATTTTTTGCGGCGCTGGTGAATTACGTGGTACGCGGTAGCCGTTTTTACCAGACGCTGATGCTGTTGCCTTATGCCGTCGCGCCCGCCGTCGCCGCCGTATTGTGGATCTTCCTGTTTAACCCAGGGCGCGGGCTGATTACCCATTTTCTCGGTGAGTTTGGCTATGACTGGAACCATGCGCAAAACAGCGGTCAGGCGATGTTTCTGGTGGTGTTTGCGTCGGTCTGGAAGCAGATTAGTTACAACTTCCTGTTCTTCTTTGCCGCACTACAGTCTATTCCGCGGTCGCTGATTGAAGCCGCCGCGATTGATGGTGCGGGACCGGTTCGCCGCTTCTTTAAGCTGGCGCTGCCGCTGATTGCACCGGTCAGCTTCTTTCTGCTGGTGGTGAATCTGGTTTATACCTTCTTTGATACCTTCCCGGTGATCGATGCCGCCACGGCGGGTGGGCCGGTACAGGCGACCACTACGTTGATTTATAAGATCTATCGCGAAGGCTTTGTCGGGCTGGATCTCTCCGCCTCGGCCGCCCAATCGGTAGTGCTGATGTTCCTGGTCATTATTTTGACGGTGGTGCAGTTCCGCTATGTGGAAAGTAAGGTGCGTTACCAATGATTGAGAATCGTCGTGGGCTGACAATATTCAGCCATGCCATGTTGATTATGGGGATCATGGTGATCCTGTTTCCGCTGTACGTCGCGTTTGTCGCGGCGACGCTGGATAACAAAGCAGTCTTTGAAACGCCGATGACGCTGGTTCCCGGCACACAGCTGCTGGAAAACATGAAATACATCTGGGTCAACGGCGTGGGCGTCAACAGCGCGCCGTTCTGGCTGATGATGCTCAACAGTTTCATCATGGCGTTCAGTATTACAGTAGGGAAAATCACCGTCTCTATGCTCTCCGCATTCGCCATCGTCTGGTTCCGCTTTCCATTGCGTAACCTGTTCTTCTGGATGATTTTTATCACGCTGATGCTGCCGGTAGAGGTGCGTATTTTCCCGACGGTGGAAGTGATCGCCAACCTGAAAATGCTCGACAGCTATGCGGGTCTGACGCTGCCGTTAATGGCATCGGCGACTGCGACGTTCCTGTTCCGGCAGTTTTTTATGACCCTGCCGGATGAACTGGTTGAGGCGGCGCGTATTGACGGTGCGTCACCGATGCATTTTTTCCGCGATATTGTACTACCGCTGTCAAAAACCAATCTGGCGGCGCTGTTTGTGATCACCTTTATCTACGGCTGGAACCAGTATTTGTGGCCGTTGTTAATTATTACCGATGTCAATTTGGGCACTGCGGTGGCAGGTATCAAAGGCATGATTGCTACTGGTGAAGGCACCACGCAGTGGAATCAGGTAATGGCAGCCATGCTGCTGACGCTCATCCCTCCGGTAATCATCGTGTTAGCCATGCAGCGTGCCTTCGTACGTGGCCTGGTCGATAGTGAGAAATAAAAATGGCTGGTTTAAAACTACAGGCAGTAACCAAAAGCTGGGACGGCAAAACCCAGGTGATTAAACCGCTGACACTGGATGTCGCGGACGGAGAATTTATCGTGATGGTTGGCCCATCCGGCTGCGGTAAGTCAACGCTGCTACGGATGGTGGCCGGGCTTGAACGGGTGAGCGGCGGCGATATCTGGATTGATAATAAACGCGTCACCGAAATGGAGCCTAAGGATCGCGGCATTGCGATGGTCTTTCAGAACTACGCGCTCTACCCACATATGAGCGTGGAAGAAAATATGGCCTGGGGGCTGAAAATCCGCGGGATGGGCAAGGAGCATATTGCCGAACGGGTGAAAGAGGCGGCGCGTATTCTCGAGCTGGGTGAACTGCTCAAGCGTCGTCCGCGCGAGCTTTCCGGCGGTCAGCGCCAGCGTGTGGCGATGGGGCGGGCGATTGTCCGTGACCCAGCGGTATTCCTGTTTGATGAGCCGCTGTCTAACCTCGATGCCAAGCTGCGCGTACAGATGCGTCTGGAGTTACAACATCTGCATCGCCGACTGAAAACCACCTCACTGTATGTGACGCACGATCAGGTTGAAGCGATGACCCTCGCCCAGCGGGTGATGGTGATGAACAAAGGCATTGCCGAGCAGATCGGCACGCCGGTTGAGGTATATGAAAAGCCTGCCAGCCGCTTTGTGGCGAGTTTTATCGGCAGCCCGGCGATGAATCTGCTGGACGGGCGCATCAGCGCCTCGGGCACCCATTTTGAGCTGGATGACGGCATGACGTTGCCCCTCGGCAGAAGCGCGAGGGAGTCTGGTGGGCGCAACATGACGTTGGGTATCCGCCCGGAGCATATTGCGCTAAGCTCGCAGGCCGAAGGCGGCGTGCCGTTGGTCGTCGACACGCTGGAAATGCTGGGAGCGGATAACCTGGCACACGGACGTTGGGGTGAGCAAAAGCTGGTGGTGCGACTGGCGCATCAGCATCGCCCGACGGCAGGCAGCACGCTGTGGCTGCATCTGCCGGAAAATCATCTGCATCTTTTTGATGGCGAAACAGGACAACGCGTATGAGTAACTGGCCTTACCCCCATATCGTCGCCCATCGCGGCGGCGGTAAGCTGGCACCGGAAAACACCCTGGCGGCGATCGACATGGGGGCGCGATACGGGCATACCATGATTGAGTTTGACGCTAAATTGTCGAAAGACGGTGAGATCTTCTTGCTGCATGACGACAACCTGGAACGCACCAGCAATGGTTGGGGTGTGGCAGGCGAGCTGAACTGGCAGGATTTATTGCGCGTGGACGCCGGTGGCTGGTTTAGCGGTGAGTTTAAAGGCGAACCGCTACCGCTGCTCTCGCAAGTGGCCGAGCGCTGCCGTCAGCACGGTATGATGGCGAATATTGAAATTAAACCCACCACCGGCACCGGAACGTTAACCGGCAAAGCCGTAGCGCTGGCCGCTCGGGAACTGTGGGCGGGAATGACACCACCGCTGTTGTCATCCTTTGAAATTGACGCGCTTGCAGCGGCGCAGCAGGCGGCGCCTGAACTGCCGAGAGGCTTACTGCTTGATGAGTGGCGCGAGGACTGGCGTGAGCTGACAACGCGGCTTGGCTGCGTCTCTATTCACCTTAATCACAAGCTGCTGGATGAAGCGCGCGTGGATGCGCTGCGCGACGCAGGACTGCGTATTCTGGTGTATACCGTCAACCGACCCCAGCGCGCGGCGGAACTGCTACGCTGGGGAGTGGACTGCATCTGTACCGATGCCATTGATACGATTGGTCCGGATTTCCAGCCCTGTTAAGGCCCAATTGTTTTTAACGGAACGTTAGGCTGCGGCGTGCTGGAGGGCTTCAGCATGTCGCCGTTCTTTTTCTCCGACAGCATATGTTGCTTATTCAGCGAGCTGTCCGGGTTACGGGGTCCACTTAACATCCCACCGTTGCTGTTGGGCAGCATTTGCTGCTGGCTGGAATTAAACTCACCAGGCTGAGACTGAAGGACGCGCTGGGAGTTGGTATTGATTTGGTTTTCCATATGCTGTTGTTGCATACGCGTCTGCGTTTGCAACTGCTGATTGAGCATCCCTTTCTGCTGAATCTGCTGCGATTGCATTTGGGTTTGCATACGCTGCTGGCTCGGGATCTGATAACCGGGTTGATTCGGGTTATTCATGGTGTTGATGGGCTGCGCAAAGCCTGCAAACGGCAACAGCATGGCTAAAAGTAAGAGTCGTTTCATCGCTTTTCTCCTCTCGGGGATCTCTTAAGTTTACTCCTTTCTCGCCGTTACGATGATTATTTCAGAGTTATGCACCAGGCTTAGTGGGGGCTGACCCCCATACATCTGGAGAATAACGATGATAAAACCGACGTTTTTACGCCGGGTAGCCATTGCTGCTCTGCTCTCAGGAAGTTGTTTTAGCGTTGCGGCCGCTCCGGCTGCACCGCCGCCGGTATCATACGGTGTTGAGGAGGATGTGTTCCATCCCGTGCGTGCGCAGCAGGGGATGGTGGCCTCCGTGGATGCGCTTGCCACTCAGGTGGGGGTGGATATTCTTAAACAGGGTGGGAATGCCGTCGATGCCGCCGTGGCCGTTGGCTACGCGCTGGCGGTGACGCATCCCCAGGCGGGCAATCTGGGCGGTGGCGGTTTTATGCTGCTGCGTACCAAAGACGGTAACACCACGGCGATTGATTTTCGCGAAATGGCCCCTGCTGGCGCGACCCGCGACATGTTCCTTGATGAGCAGGGCAACGCCGATGCGAAAAAGTCGCTGACGTCGCATCTGGCATCCGGTACGCCGGGTACCGTCGCGGGTTTCTCGCTGGCGCTGGAGAAATACGGCACGATGCCGCTGAACAAAGTGGTACGTCCGGCGATGAAGTTGGCGGAAGAGGGCTTTGTGGTTAATGACGCACTGGCCGACGATCTGAAAACCTATGGCAGTGAAGTGCTCCCTAATCACGAGAACAGCAAAGCCATTTTCTGGAAAGACGGTGAGCCACTGAAAAAAGGCGATAAGCTGGTACAAAAGAACCTGGCGAAAAGCCTGGAAATGATTGCCGAAAGCGGCCCGGATGCGTTTTATAAAGGGGCTATTGCCGATCAGATCGCCGGGGAAATGCAGAAGAACGGCGGGCTGATGACCAAAGAGGACTTAGCCAGCTATAAAGCCGTGGAGCGTACGCCGATTAGCGGTGACTATCGCGGGTATCAGGTCTTCTCCATGCCGCCGCCGTCCTCTGGCGGTATTCACATCGTGCAGATCCTCAATATTCTTGAAAACTTTGATATGAAGAAATACGGATTTGGCAGCGCCGACGCCATGCAGGTCATGGCTGAAGCGGAGAAGTATGCCTACGCTGACCGCTCGGAGTATCTGGGCGATCCCGATTTTGTGAAAGTGCCATGGCAGGCACTGACCAACAAAGCCTATGCTAAAACGCTTGCCGATCAGATTGATATCAACAAGGCTAAGCCTTCCAGCCAGATAAAACCTGGCAAGCTCGACCCGTATGAAAGCAATCAGACCACTCACTTCTCGGTGGTGGATAAAGACGGCAATGCCGTGGCGGTGACCTATACCCTGAATACCACCTTCGGGACCGGTATTGTGGCGGGTAACACTGGCATTCTGCTCAATAATGAAATGGACGACTTCTCTGCCAAGCCGGGCGTACCGAACGTATACGGTCTGGTAGGCGGCGATGCCAACGCGGTCGGACCGAAGAAGCGTCCGCTGTCATCTATGTCGCCGACTATCGTGGTAAAAGATGGGAAAACCTGGCTGGTTACCGGCAGCCCAGGCGGGAGCCGAATTATCACTACTGTGCTGCAAATGGTGGTCAACAGCATTGATTTCGGGATGAACGTCGCCGAAGCGACCAATGCACCACGCTTCCATCATCAGTGGTTGCCGGATGAGCTTCGTATTGAGAAGGGCTTCAGCCCGGATACAATTAAGCTGCTGGAGCAAAAAGGACAGAAAGTGGCGCTGAAAGAAGCGATGGGCAGCACGCAGAGCATTATGGTTGGACCGGATGGCGCACTGTATGGAGCGTCCGACCCGCGTTCTGTGGATGATTTAACGGCGGGTTACTGAGGATAACGGCCCTCTTCGCTGGAAGAGGGCCGGTTTGGAAGGCCCAATGGCAGTTATTATAATTCATTGTCTCCAGGTAACCTTAGCTTCGTGTTGTTTTGCTCTCTTCGTAGTCTTGTAAATATTTCTCCAGCGGCCAGGCAGTGCCTAAACCAAAGATTTCGCCGCTATCTTTTATCGATGATGAATGGCGCATATCGCTGCAGCGATTCAGACCAGCGGAATATTTGGCTGCTTTTATCCTGCAGGTTTACTCGCTCTAAATAATAAAACTCGTGCGTTTTTGCCGAACGCATTTTGAGGATATATTTACTCTCGCTGATGTCGTGCTGTCTTGTACCGTCTTTATTCCACTCTCCGGCGATGTCCGTATATTGATAAACAAGGTCGGAATACACGTTGATTATCCTGTTGTCTTTGATCGCATAGAGCTCCAGCACTTCATAAAATGCGCCGCCGCCGGAATACGCCTCAGAGTATCCACCGCGCACCCCAAACGCCAGCGTATCGGGTGCGATCCGGTACGGTGCCAGATCTAGTTTTGTATAATAGGCCAGCGGTCTGACGGACTCATCATCGCTCTCTTTTTCGGCGGTTTTATTCCACTCAGAGAGTTGGTTTAATGGTTTTTCCGAGCGTGCAATCGGCGTTAGCTGTTGGTTCTGCCAGGAAAAAACGCCGAGATATAATTTATTGGCGCGCCCGTTGCTGTAGTTTTCCGGACAGTTGTTATCCGCGTATTTCTTTGCCTGCCCGGCGTCGGCCGGATTGTCGGCGAAACAGGCGACACCGATATATTTGCCGTCTTTGCCCCAGGCTTTGGCACCCGTGAGGATCAGGTTGTCAGGATCTTCATTCGGCGCAACCCAGGCAATCCACGCGTTCTCAGATAATCCCTGTGGAAGCTCGCCAAATCCTTTGGCTGGGGTTGCTCCCGCCATTTGCTCAGCAAAAATCTGTTTACCTTCCGGGTGTTGAATGGCGCTGGGCACGGAATCGAGATTTTGTACGGTAATGGCGAAAGCAGGGGAGAGTGCTGCCAGCAACACCAGGAGAAGGTACTTTTTCACTCT
This sequence comes from Citrobacter sp. RHBSTW-00887, assembly GCF_013728095.1. Classification (NCBI taxonomy): domain Bacteria; kingdom Pseudomonadati; phylum Pseudomonadota; class Gammaproteobacteria; order Enterobacterales; family Enterobacteriaceae; genus Citrobacter; species Citrobacter sp. RHBSTW-00887. The sequence continues at coordinate 328,132 of NZ_CP056267.1, forward strand.
TGCGTCCTTTCAATAAGAAGGGCGATAAGACTCGCCCTTAATTTTATTTCACGCGCGCCATAAAGTAGGCATCCACGTATTCACCGTTGCGCAGGCCGTATTTCTTACCTGTGCCTTCGATTTCAAAGCCGTATTTCTTATACACCGCCACGGCCGGCTCATTATCAACAAATACCGTTAGCTCAATACGCTCGACGCGCAGCCAGTTGTCGCACATGTCGATCATTGTGCGAATCAACGCGCTGGCAACGCCGCGATTGTGCCACCGTGCATCCACGCAGATACCAAAATCGGCCACGTGGCTGCGCCGCGGACGCTGGGCAACGTCGATGCACAAATGACCAACGACAATTTCATCAATGCAGGCGACCAGCTGTTTTATACCGGGTCGATCGGCTAGCCGCTCCTGCCACATCTCCACGGAAGGATGAGGAACCTGTAGCGTGTTGTGGTACACCTCCGGCTGGGCGTGGATCTGACGAATTGCGTCGTAATCTTTCGGTTCAGCGTGGCGTATCACTATCTCACTCATTCCTTATCTCCAGCAGGGTTAATTGTGTATTTACACTCGCTGAGAAAGAAAATTCCGTCAACTGCATTTTTTTGCAAAAAGAAGTAGACAAGTGCGAATGAGAATGATTATTATTGCTCTGCGTTCAGGGGAACCCCTACGGAGAACCTGAAAGCACGACATTGCTCACATTGCTTCCAGTATTACTTTAGCCAGCTTTTGCTGGCTTTTTTTTTGAGGTTTTGTGTCTGCCTGGCTTACTTGCCATTTCGTCCCCGGGAAGTGCTCGTGCTCCTCACGTACATTTAGTACGCTCCGGGCCCTGCGCGCTTGCCGTGAACAAACTGCCTGCGACGCCGACGGCCGATCCTGTCGCCCTGTGGTGCAGTTCAAGCGCCATCCGGCAAAGAATCCAACATTCAGTCTCCAGCCGCTTTGCGCTATGGTGTAGACAATCACCTTCGAAAGGATCGTCTCATGACCTTACACTGCGCATTTATTGGTTTTGGTAAAAGCACCACTCGCTACCATTTGCCGTACGTCCTCAACCGCAAAAATAGCTGGCATGTCGCGCACATTTTTCGCCGCCACGCCAAGCCGGAAGAGCAGGCGCCACAATATTCACATATTCACTTCACCAGTGACCTTGACGAGATCTTAAACGATCCGCAGGTGAAGCTGGTGATCGTCTGTACCCATGCTGACAGCCATTTTGAATACGCCAAACGCGCGCTGGAAGCGGGTAAAAACGTGTTGGTTGAGAAACCCTTCACGCCGACGCTTGCGCAAGCAAAAGCACTGTTCGAACTGGCGCAAAGCAAAGGGCTGACCGTTACGCCATATCAGAACCGTCGTTTTGATTCCTGCTTCCTCACCGCTAAAAAAGCGATTGAGAGCGGCAAGCTCGGCGAAATTGTTGAGGTTGAAAGCCATTTCGATTACTACCGCCCCGAGGCGGAAACCAAGCCGGGACTGCCGCAGGACGGCGCATTCTATGGTCTGGGCGTACACACCATGGATCAGATTATCTCGCTGTTCGGTCGTCCCGATTGCGTGGCCTATGACATCCGCAGCCTGCGCAACAAAGCGAACCCGGACGATACCTTTGAAGCACAGCTGTTCTACGGCTCTCTGAAAGCCATTGTTAAAACCAGTCACTTGGTGAAAATCGACTATCCGAAGTTTATCGTTCACGGTACCAAAGGCTCGTTTGTGAAGTACGGCATCGACCAGCAGGAAACCAGCCTGAAGGCCAATATCATGCCAGGTGAGCAAGGTTTCGCTGCTGACGATTCCATTGGGATGCTGGAGTACGTTAACGATGACGGCCTGACGGTAAAAGAAGAGGTGCAGCCGGAAGTGGGGGATTATGGTCGCGTCTATGATGCGCTTTACCAGACGCTGACAGCCGGTACGCCTAATTACGTCAAGGAATCTGAAGTTCTTACCAACCTGGAACTCCTCGAACGCGCCTTTGAACAGGCTTCTCCGGCGACGATAACTCTCGCCAAATAGCTTGCGCAGACTCCTCTGGGCTTGTTCATTTTTTTTGAACAGAGGAGTCAATTTTCACCCTCTATGATCCTCGGCGGATTGAGTCCACACTTACTCCATCGAAAACATCTGGGGGTGAACACAATGATCTACTTACGCAAAGCTAATGACCGTGGCCACGCTAATCATGGCTGGCTCGATTCCTGGCATACTTTCTCTTTTGCCAACTACTATGATCCAAATTTTATGGGGTTCTCGGCACTGCGCGTGATTAACGATGACGTGATCGACGCAGGTCAGGGCTTTGGTACTCATCCCCATAAAGACATGGAAATCCTGACTTACGTGCTGGAAGGCGCGGTGGAACATCAGGACAGCATGGGGAACAAAGAGCAGGTTCCGGCCGGTGAGTTCCAGATAATGAGCGCCGGGACGGGGATCCGTCACTCGGAGTACAACCCGAGCAATACTGAGAAGCTGCATCTGTATCAGATTTGGATCATGCCGCAGGAAAACGGTATTACCCCACGCTATGAGCAGCGCCGTTTTGATGCCGCTCAGGGTAAACAACTGGTGCTGTCGCCGGATGCCCGTGATGGCTCGCTGAAAGTGTACCAGGATATGGAACTGTACCGTTGGGCACTGATCAAAGATGAGCAGTCGGTGCATCAGATTGCCGCTGAACGCCGCGTCTGGATCCAGGTAGTAAAAGGTAACGTGACAATTAACGGGACCAAAGCGACCACCAGCGATGGTCTGGCAATCTGGGATGAACAGGCCATTTCTATTCATGCCGACAGCGACAGCGAAGTGTTGTTGTTTGATCTGCCGCCAGTATAAAAATACACGGCATCCTTCAAGCTGCATCTGTGTTGGCTTTCCTCGCTCACCCGGTCGCGTACTTAATGTACGCTCCCGGGGATTTACTGCGTCGCCGCCTTGATGCAACTCGAATGATTTTGTGTATTTCTCACAATAAAAAACTCCTTTTTTTCTCTGCGAAGGTTCACGCACGTCCGTGGTAAACTGGGGGAATCTATCCCTTTTTAACGCTTCAGGACGATGAAAAAGAAAAGACCCGTACTTCAGGATGTAGCCGACCGCGTGGGCGTGACCAAAATGACGGTCAGCCGCTTTTTGCGTAACCCGGAGCAGGTCTCCGTGGCGCTGCGGGGCAAAATTGCCGCTGCACTTGATGAGCTGGGTTATATTCCCAATCGCGCTCCTGATATCCTTTCTAACGCCACCAGCCGCGCTATCGGCGTGCTGTTACCGTCTCTTACTAACCAGGTTTTTGCTGAAGTGCTACGCGGCATTGAGGCTGTCACTGACGCTCATGGTTATCAAACCATGCTGGCGCACTACGGCTATAAGCCTGAGATGGAACAAGAGCGTCTGGAATCGATGCTGTCGTGGAATATTGATGGCCTGATCCTCACCGAACGTAGCCATACGCCCCGTACGCTGAAAATGATTGAGGTTGCCGGTATCCCGGTGGTTGAGCTGATGGACAGCCAGTCCCCATGTCTTGATATTGCCGTGGGCTTCGACAACTTCGAAGCCGCGCGTCAGATGACAGCCGCTATCATCGCCCGCGGGCACCGTCATGTTGCCTATCTTGGCGCACGCCTTGATGAACGTACTATCATCAAACAGAGAGGCTACGAGCAGGCAATGCGCGATGCCGACCTGGTGCCGTACAGCGTGATGGTGGAGCAGTCTTCTTCCTACTCCTCCGGTATTGAACTTATCCGTCAGGCGCGGCGTGAATACCCGCAGCTCGATGGTGTCTTTTGTACCAACGATGACCTGGCGGTAGGGGCGGCCTTCGAATGCCAGCGTTTAGGGCTGAGAATCCCTGATGACATGGCGATTGCCGGATTCCACGGTCACGACATCGGGCAGGTGATGGAGCCGCGTCTGGCGAGCGTGCTCACGCCGCGTGAACGCATGGGCAGCATTGGCGCAGAACGTCTGCTGGCGCGCATCCGCGGTGAAGCCGTCACACCTAAAATGTTAGATTTAGGTTTCACCTTGTCACCGGGCGGATCTATTTAAGCCAACAAGTTTGAAGTAGCTCACACTTATACACTTCGAGCACGAATGGATATTGCTTCTCTATTTATCCGGCTGGACAATGTTACCGATAACAGTTACCCGTAACAATTTCCTGATTCTTGTACCAGTGGGGGCAACGCTTTGAGCACGACTAATCATGATCACCACGTTTACGTTCTGATGGGCGTATCGGGCAGCGGTAAATCTGCTGTCGCCAGCGAAGTGGCGCATCAACTGCAGGCCGCGTTTCTTGATGGCGATTTTCTCCATCCGCGCAGCAACATCATGAAAATGGCTTCTGGTGAGCCACTCAACGATGACGACCGCAAACCGTGGTTACAGGCGTTGAATGACGCCGCCTTTGCGATGCAGCGTACCAACAAGGTTTCGCTGATCGTCTGTTCCGCCCTGAAAAAAGTCTACCGCGACCAGCTACGCGACGGTAACCCGAACCTCTCTTTCATCTATCTGAAAGGGGATTTTGACGTTATCGAAAGCCGCCTGAAAGCGCGTAAAGGCCACTTCTTCAAAACGCAGATGCTGGTGACCCAGTTTGAAGCGCTGGAAGAACCGGGTGCGAATGAAAACGATGTACTGGTGGTCGATATCGATCAACCACTGGACGGTGTGGTCGCCAGCACCATTGAGGTTATTAACCAGGGCAGTAAGTAGTGAGTACATTAACGCTTGTTTTAACAGCAGTAGGGTCTGTTTTATTACTGCTGTTTTTAGTGATGAAGGCGCGTATGCACGCCTTCGTTGCTTTGATGGTGGTATCCATTGGTGCAGGTCTCTTTTCCGGTATGCCGCTCGATAAAATCGCGGCGACCATGGAAAAAGGGATGGGAGGCACGCTCGGTTTCCTGGCGATTGTTGTGGCGCTGGGGGCGATGTTCGGCAAGATTTTGCATGAGACCGGCGCTGTCGATCAGATTGCCGTCAAAATGCTGAAATCCTTCGGTCACAGCCGCGCACATTATGCGATTGGCCTGGCCGGTCTGATTTGTGCGCTGCCGCTATTCTTTGAGGTGGCGATTGTGCTGCTGATTAGCGTGGCATTCTCAATGGCGCGCCATACGGGGACAAACCTGGTTAAGCTTGTGATCCCGCTGTTTGCGGGCGTAGCGGCGGCTGCGGCATTCCTGCTGCCTGGGCCTGCGCCGATGCTGCTGGCCTCTCAGATGCACGCCGACTTTGGCTGGATGATCCTGATTGGCCTGTGTGCCGCGATTCCGGGCATGATTATCGCTGGGCCGCTGTGGGGGAATTTCATCAGCCGTTACGTCGAGCTGCACGTACCGGAAGATATTTCCGAGCCGCATTTGGGCGAAGGCAAAATGCCATCCTTTGGCTTCAGCTTATCGCTTATCCTGCTGCCGCTGGTTCTGGTGGGGCTGAAAACTATCGCCGCACGCTTTGTTCCGGTCGGTTCTACAACCTATGAATGGTTCGAGTTTATCGGTCACCCGTTTACCGCGATTCTGGTTGCCTGTCTGGTGGCGATTTACGGTCTGGCGGTACGCCAGGGCATGCCAAAAGACCGCGTGATGGAGATCTGTGGTCATGCGCTGCAGCCAGCGGGGATTATTCTGCTGGTGATTGGTGCGGGCGGTGTGTTCAAACAGGTTCTGGTTGATTCTGGCGTCGGTCCGGCGCTGGGCGAAGCGTTAACCGGTATGGGCCTGCCGATTGCCATCACCTGCTTCGTGCTGGCGGCGGCGGTGCGTATCATTCAGGGTTCCGCGACCGTGGCCTGCTTAACGGCGGTCGGTCTGGTGATGCCGGTGATTGAGCAACTGAACTACTCCGGTGCCCAGATGGCGGCACTGTCTATCTGTATCGCGGGCGGCTCTATCGTGGTCAGCCACGTTAACGACGCCGGTTTCTGGTTGTTCGGTAAATTTACCGGTGCGACCGAAGCGCAAACGCTGAAGACCTGGACGATGATGGAAACCATCCTCGGCACGGTCGGTGCGATTGTCGGTATGATTGCCTTTCAGCTGTTGAGCTGATGGCATTGCCCGGTGGCGCTTGCGCTTACCGGGCCTACAAAATCAAAAAAGCGATCACCCCTTCATCCACATCCTTACGCCGTCGAGGAACATCTGGGTAGCCATCATCACCAGAATCAGCCCCATCAGGCGCTCCAGTGCGTTCACCCCTTTTTCGCCCAGCAGACGCAAAAACAGCGAAGACTGCAGCAAAATCACAAAAGTACCACCCCAGGCGATCAGCAGCGCAATCACCAGATGCCCCATCTGATTAGGGTATTGATGCGACAACAGCATTAATGAAGCCAGGATTGTCGGACCGGCTACCAGCGGAATCGCCAGCGGCACGATAAACGGCTCTTCGCCTGCCGGAAGCCCGGTGCTATTCCCGGTGGCGCTGGGGAAAATCATCTTAATGGCGATCAGGAACAAAATGATGCCCCCTGAGATCGATACGGTTTCCGCGCGCAGGTTAAGAAATGCCAGTATTTTCTCGCCCGCAAACAGGAATATCAGCATCACCAACAGTGCAATAAACAGCTCGCGAATCATAATCGCGCGGCGGCGTTTGGGTTCGGTATGTTTCAATACGGACATGAAAATGGGCAGATTTCCGAGCGGATCCATAATAAGGATCAATAAAACTGCCGCTGAAATGATTTCATTCATAACTCAAATTCCCTGATAATTACTGCGGACTTTCTGCTTGCTTGCGCAGCGGGATAAGTCGCATTACTGATGGCTTCGCTATCATTGATTAATTTCACTTGCGACTTTGGCTGCTTTTTGTATGGTGAAGGATAGGCCAGTAGGATACTGGTTAGCATACACAGCACACATCTCTGCAGGAAAAAACGCTATGAAAAATGTTGGTTTTATCGGCTGGCGCGGTATGGTCGGCTCTGTTCTCATGCAACGCATGGTTGAGGAGCGTGACTTCGACGCCATTCGCCCTGTTTTCTTTTCTACTTCCCAGCTCGGGCAGGCGGCACCGACATTCGGTGGAACCGCGACCGGCACGCTTCAGGACGCTTTTGATCTGGATGCGCTGAAGGCGCTCGATATCATCGTGACCTGTCAGGGCGGCGATTATACCAACGAAATCTATCCAAAGCTTCGTGAAAGCGGTTGGCAGGGTTACTGGATTGACGCGGCCTCTTCGCTGCGTATGAAAGACGATGCCATCATCATTCTCGATCCGGTTAACCAGGATGTCATCACTGACGGGCTGAACAAAGGTATTAAGACCTTTGTCGGCGGTAACTGTACCGTTAGCCTGATGCTGATGTCCCTCGGTGGCCTGTTTGCCAATGACCTGGTTGACTGGGTTTCCGTGGCGACCTATCAGGCGGCCTCTGGCGGCGGCGCGCGCCATATGCGCGAACTGCTGTCCCAGATGGGCCATCTGTATGGCCATGTGGCCGATGAACTGGCAACCCCTTCCTCTGCTATTCTCGATATCGAACGTAAAGTGACGACCCTGTCCCGCAGCGGTGAACTGCCGGTTGATAACTTTGGCGTACCGCTGGCCGGTAGCCTGATTCCGTGGATCGACAAACAGCTTGATAACGGTCAGAGCCGCGAAGAGTGGAAGGGACAGGCTGAAACCAACAAAATTCTTAACACCTCTTCCGTGATCCCGGTTGATGGTCTGTGCGTGCGCGTCGGTGCGCTGCGCTGCCACAGCCAGGCGTTCACCATTAAACTGAAAAAAGATGTGTCTATTCCGACCGTGGAAGAACTGCTGGCAGCGCACAATCCGTGGGCCAAAGTCGTGCCAAACGATCGGGATATCACCATGCGTGAGTTAACCCCGGCGGCCGTTACCGGCACGCTGACCACGCCAGTAGGCCGTCTGCGTAAGCTGAATATGGGACCGGAGTTCCTGTCAGCCTTTACCGTGGGCGACCAGTTGCTGTGGGGTGCTGCAGAGCCATTGCGCCGTATGCTGCGTCAGTTGGCGTAATGTGGGACTGCCTGATGACGCCACGTTTATCAGGCCTACAAACGACGCGAACCACCTGGCCGGATCAGTCAATACGGCTCTCCGGCAGAGTGATTTCGTGTTTTAACAATGGGTGCTGAGTCACCCATTTTTTTGCGTAATACAGGAGTAAGCGCAGATGTTTCATTTTTTACCAGGAGTAAGATAAAGCATTGGCTATTCTTTAAGGGTGACTTAGTACCGGAGGTATTAAGTTGTTGCCTGAAGGTGGGACGACGCAGAGAGGATGCACAATTGTGCTGCGCCGTTCAGGTCAAAAAAAGTGTCACTACCTGATGTCGAAGATCAGTTGGAAGGCGTGACACCATAAAACAGGATGACAACCATGTCCGTTCGTATCGATAGAGACGTGATTAATGCGCTAATTGCAGGCCATTTTGCGGATCCTTTTTCCGTACTCGGAATGCACCAAACTGACGCTGGACTTGAAGTCCGCGCCCTATTACCTGACGCCACCGAAGTGTGGGTGATCGAACCCAAAACCGGACGCAAAGTCGGCAAGCTGGACTGCCTCGACTCTCGCGGTTTTTTCTGTGCTGTACTTCCCCGCCGTAAAAATTTCTTTCGCTATCAGTTAGCTGTTGTCTGGCATGGACAGGAGAATCTGATTGATGACCCTTATCGTTTTGGCCCGCTGATCCAGGATATGGATGCCTGGCTGTTATCTGAAGGTACGCACCTGCGACCTTACGAAACGCTGGGCGCGCATGCGGATACCATGGATGGCGTAACCGGTACGCGCTTCTCCGTCTGGGCGCCTAACGCTCAACGCGTGTCAGTGGTTGGGCAGTTCAACTACTGGGATGGCCGTCGCCACCCGATGCGCCTGCGCAAAGAAAGCGGTATCTGGGAGCTGTTTATCCCCGGCGCGCAGCATGGTCAACTGTATAAATACGAGATGATCGATGCGAACGGTAAGCTGCGAATCAAAGCGGACCCTTACGCCTTCGAAGCGCAAATGCGCCCGGAAACCGCGTCGCTTATCTGCGGTCTGCCGGAAAAAGTGGTGCAAAGCGAGGAGCGAAAAAAAGCCAACCAGTTTGATGCGCCGATCTCTATCTATGAAGTGCACCTGGGCTCATGGCGTCGTCATACCGATAACAACTTCTGGCTGAGCTACCGCGAACTGGCGGATCAACTGGTGCCTTACGTCAAGTGGATGGGCTTTACCCATCTCGAACTGTTGCCGATTAATGAGCATCCGTTCGACGGTAGCTGGGGCTACCAACCTACCGGTATGTATGCGCCGACCCGTCGTTTCGGGACGCGTGATGATTTCCGCTATTTTGTGAATGCCGCGCATCAGGCCGGACTGAACGTCATTCTCGACTGGGTGCCGGGCCATTTCCCGTCGGACGACTTTGGTCTGGCAGAGTTTGATGGCACCAATCTGTATGAGCACAGCGACCCGCGCGAAGGGTATCACCAGGACTGGAACACGCTGATCTACAACTACGGTCGCCGTGAAGTCAGTAACTATCTGGTGGGCAATGCCCTGTACTGGATTGAACGTTTTGGTATCGATGCGCTGCGCGTAGATGCCGTGGCGTCGATGATTTATCGCGACTACAGCCGTAAAGAAGGGGAGTGGGTCCCGAACGAATTTGGCGGTCGTGAAAACCTCGAAGCCATTGAGTTTTTACGCAATACCAACCGTATTCTTGGCGAGCAGGTGCCGGGGGCCGTGAGCATGGCGGAAGAGTCCACCGACTTTGCCGGCGTTTCAAGGCCGCAGGATATGGGCGGTTTAGGATTCTGGTATAAGTGGAACCTCGGCTGGATGCACGACACGCTGGACTACATGAAGTTGGATCCGGTTCATCGTCAGTTCCATCACGATAAGCTGACCTTCGGCATGCTGTACAACTACACCGAAAACTTTGTCCTGCCGCTGTCGCACGATGAAGTGGTACACGGTAAAAAATCAATTCTCGATCGCATGCCGGGGGACGCATGGCAGAAGTTTGCCAACCTGCGCGCCTACTACGGCTGGATGTGGGCCTTCCCGGGCAAGAAACTGCTGTTTATGGGCAACGAGTTTGCTCAGGGGCGTGAGTGGAACCATGACGCCAGCCTCGACTGGCATCTGCTGGAAGGCGGCGATAACTGGCACCACGGCGTACAGCGTTTGGTGCGCGATCTGAACCTTACTTATCGTCATCACAAAGCGCTGCACGAGCTTGATTTTGACGCCTATGGCTTCGAGTGGCTGGTGGTAGATGACAAAGAACGTTCGGTGCTGGCTTTCGTTCGTCGTGACAAAGTCGGTAATGAAATCATCGTTATCAGCAACTTTACGCCAGTACCTCGCCACGGCTATCGCTTCGGTATCAATCAGCCGGGCAAATGGCGCGAAATCCTCAATACCGACTCGATGCATTATCACGGTAGCAATACCGGTAACGGCGGCGCGGTGCACAGCGATGAAATCGCCAGTCATGGTCGTCAGCACTCACTGAGCCTGACGTTGCCACCGCTGGCAACGATCTGGCTGGTGCGGGAGGGATAATGACGCAACTGGCAACCGGCAACGCCACCCCCCATGGTGCAACGTATGACGGCCATGGCGTCAATTTCACCCTCTTTTCGGCCCACGCTGAACGCGTTGAATTATGCGTATTCGATGAGCAAGGCTGCGAACTCCGCTACGACCTGCCGGGGCGTAGCGGCGATGTCTGGCACGGCTATCTGGCCAACGCCCGTCCCGGTCTACGCTATGGCTATCGCGTCCATGGTCCGTGGCAACCGCAGCAGGGCCACCGGTTTAATCCGGCGAAACTGCTGCTTGACCCTTGCGCGCGTCGGGTGGATGGCGAGTTAAAAGATAACCCACTGCTGCACGGTGGGCTGAATGAACCGGATCATCATGATAATGCCGCCATCGCGCTGAAGGGCGTGGTGGTGTCCGACCATTATGACTGGGAGGATGATGCCCCGCCGCGCACGCCGTGGGGCAATACCGTAATTTACGAAGCGCATGTCAAAGGGCTGACGTATTTGCATCCTGACCTGCCGGAAGAAATTCGCGGGACCTACAAAGCGCTGGGTCATCCGGTGATGATCGACTATTTCAAGCGCCTCGGCATTACCGCGCTGGAGCTGTTACCGGTGGCGCATTTCGCCAGCGAACCGCGGCTTCAGCGACTGGGCCTGTCAAACTACTGGGGCTACAACCCGGTGGCGATGTACGCGCTGCATCCGGCCTATGCCAGCTCGCCGGAGAGTGCGCTTGATGAGTTTCGCGACGCGGTAAAAGCGCTGCATAAAGCGGGTATTGAGGTCATTCTCGACATCGTTTTAAACCACAGCGCCGAGCTGGATCTCGAAGGACCTGTCTTCTCGCTGCGCGGAATTGATAACCGTAGCTATTATTGGATCAGAGATGATGGCGATTACTACAACTGGACCGGTTGTGGGAACACCATCAATCTGAGCCATCCTGGCGTTGTGGAATACGCATGCGAGTGCCTGCGCTACTGGGTTGAAACCTGCCATGTGGATGGTTTTCGTTTTGATTTGGCTTCCGTCATGGGGCGTACGCCTGAGTTTCGTCAGGATGCTCCGCTGTTTACCGCGATCCAAAACTGTCCGCTGCTTTCACGCGCCAAGCTGATTGCGGAACCGTGGGATATTGGTGAAGGCGGGTATCAGGTGGGGAATTTCCCCCCGCCGTTTGCCGAGTGGAACGACCATTTCCGCGATGCGACGCGACGTTTTTGGCTCCAGCGTAATCTTTCGTTGGGCGAGTTTGCCGGACGTTTTGCCGCATCCAGCGACGTGTTTAAACGCCCGGGCCGCAATCCCAGCGCCACGGTCAATCTGGTGACCGCGCATGACGGTTTTACGCTACGCGACTGCGTTTGCTTCACAAATAAGCACAATGAAGCGAATGGTGAGGAAAATCGCGACGGCACTAGCAATAACTACAGTGACAATCATGGTAAAGAAGGATTAGGCGGCTCGCTGGACCTGATTGAGCGGCGGCGCGACAGCATTCATGCGCTGTTAACCACGCTGTTGCTCTCCCAGGGAACGCCGATGCTGCTGGCGGGTGATGAGCATGGTCATAGCCAGCACGGTAATAATAACGCTTACTGCCAGGATAACGCCTTAACCTGGCTGGACTGGCAGCAGGCAAACAGTGGGCTAACCACATTTACCGCCGCGTTGATTCATCTGCGCCGGCAAATACCTGCATTAACAGGCGATTGCTGGTGGGAAGAGGGCGATGGCAATGTTCGTTGGCTGAATAAGTACGCACAACCCTTAAGTGCGGATGAGTGGCATAACGGCCCGAGGCAGATGCAAATCCTGCTTTCAGATCGTTTCCTGATTGCAATAAACGCCACGCTTGAGGTGACAGATATCGTTTTACCTGAAGGGGAATGGCACGCCATTCCCCCATTTGCCGGAGAGGATAATCCGGTGCTTACGGCGGTCTGGCAGGGACCTGCGCACGGACTGTGTGTGTTCCAGAGAAGATAAAAAGGAGTTAGTCATGGTAAGTTTAGAGAAGAACGATCGTGTAATGTTGGCGCGCCAGCTGCCATTAAAATCTGTTGCCCTGATCCTGGCCGGTGGCCGCGGTACTCGCCTGAAAGATTTAACCAATAAGCGTGCCAAGCCTGCCGTGCACTTTGGCGGTAAGTTCCGCATTATCGATTTTGCCTTATCCAACTGTCTTAATTCCGGGATCCGCCGTATCGGCGTGATCACTCAGTACCAGTCACACACGCTGGTGCAGCATATTCAGCGCGGCTGGTCGTTCTTTAGCGAAGAGATGAACGAGTTCGTCGATCTGCTGCCTGCCCAGCAGAGGATGCAGGGTGAAAACTGGTATCGCGGTACGGCGGATGCGGTGACCCAAAACCTGGACATCATTCGACGCTATAAAGCGGAATATGTGGTGATCCTCGCGGGCGATCATATTTATAAGCAGGACTACTCACGCATGCTGATCGACCACGTTGAGAAAGGTGCGCGTTGCACGGTGGCCTGTATGCCAGTGCCTATTGAAGAGGCCAGCGCGTTTGGCGTAATGGACGTGGACGACACCGATAAAATTATCGAGTTCGTTGAAAAGCCCGCCAACCCGCCAGCGATGCCTAATGATCCGACCAAATCGCTTGCCAGTATGGGGATCTACATCTTCGACGCCGATTATCTGTATGAACTGCTGGCGGAAGATGATCTCGATGAAAAATCCAGTCACGATTTTGGCAAAGACATCATCCCGAAAATCACCGAAGCTGGCATGGCATATGCTCATCCATTCCCATTGTCCTGCGTACAGTCTGACCCGGAATCCGAGCCGTACTGGCGCGATGTGGGAACGCTGGAAGCCTACTGGAAAGCAAACCTCGATCTGGCTTCGGTGACGCCTGAACTGGATATGTACGACCAGGACTGGCCAATCCGTACACATATGGAATCACTGCCGCCGGCGAAATTTGTTCAGGACCGTTCCGGTAGCCACGGAATGACGCTGAACTCGCTGGTCTCTGGCGGCTGTATTATTTCTGGTTCGGTGGTAGTGCAGTCCGTTCTGTTCCCGCGAGTGCGGGTGAATTCATTCTGTAACATTGATTCGGCAGTGTTGTTACCTGAAGTGTGGGTGGGACGTTCGTGCCGCTTACGTCGTTGCATTATCGACCGCGCCTGCGTTATTCCTGAAGGCATGGTGATTGGTGAAAACGCGGAAGAAGATGCTCGTCGTTTCTACCGTTCAGAGGAAGGTATTGTACTGGTCACGCGTGAAATGCTGCGCAAACTGCAGATCAAACAGGAGCGATAATGCAGGTTTTACACGTTTGTTCAGAGATGTTCCCTTTGTTAAAAACCGGGGGACTGGCGGATGTTATTGGGGCGTTACCCGCAGCGCAAATCGCGGACGGTGTGGATGCCCGCGTGCTGCTCCCGGCGTTTCCTGATATCCGTCGCGGCATTCCCGATGCGCAGGTAGTGACGCGTCGCGATACCTTCGCCGGACGTATTACGCTGTTGTTCGGGCATTTCAACGGTGTGGGCATTTACCTGATTGACGCGCCGCATCTCTATGACCGTCCCGGTAGCCCGTATCACGACACTAACCTGTTTGCATATACCGATAACGTGCTGCGTTTTGCGCTGCTGGGTTGGGTCGGCAGTGAAATGGCCTGTGGCTTTGACCCATTCTGGCGCCCGGATGTGGTGCATGCGCACGACTGGCATGCCGGTCTGGCCCCGGCGTATCTGGCGGCGCGCGGCCATCCGGCGAAATCGGTGTTCACTGTGCACAACCTGGCGTATCAAGGCATGTTTTATGCAAAGCATATGGATGACATCCAATTGCCATGGTCGTTCTTTAACGTGCACGGACTGGAGTTTAACGGGCAGATTTCTTTCCTGAAGGCCGGGTTGTACTACGCCGACCACATTACGGCGGTCAGTCCGACCTACGCGCGGGAAATTACCGAGCCGCAGTTTGCCTACGGCATGGAAGGTCTGTTGCAGCAGCGTCATCGTGAAGGACGTCTTTCCGGTGTGCTGAACGGCGTTGATGAAAAAATCTGGAGCCCGGAAACCGATCTGCTGCTGGCGTCGCGGTATACGCGTGAAACGCTGGAAGAGAAGGCGGAGAACAAACGCCAGCTACAGATCGCGATGGGACTTAAGGTTAACGACAAAGTGCCGCTATTTGCCGTAGTCAGCCGCCTGACCAGTCAGAAAGGGCTGGATCTGGTGCTGGAAGCGCTACCGGGGTTGTTAGAGCAGGGTGGACAACTGGCATTGCTCGGCGCGGGCGATCCGGTTTTACAGGAAGGTTTCCTCGCCGCGGCGGCGGAACATCCGGGACAGGTGGGCGTACAGATTGGCTATCACGAAGCCTTCTCGCACCGCATCATGGGTGGGGCCGACGTTATATTGGTTCCCAGCCGTTTTGAGCCGTGTGGCTTAACGCAGTTGTATGGACTGAAGTACGGCACGCTGCCGCTGGTGCGGCGCACCGGTGGGCTGGCTGATACGGTCTCTGACAGTTCGCTGGAAAACCTGGCGGATGGTATCGCCAGTGGGTTTGTATTTGAAGATAGTAATGCCTGGTCGCTGCTACGCGCGATTCGGCGTGCTTTCGTATTGTGGTCCCGGCCTTCGCTGTGGCGGTTTGTACAACGTCAGGCCATGACCATGGATTTTAGCTGGCAAGTCGCGGCGAAGTCATACCGTGAGCTTTACTATCGTTTGAAATAGATATCCAGGAATCACCTATATGAATGCTCCATTTACTTATGCATCGCCCACACTCAGCGTAGAGGCACTTAAGCATTCTATCGCCTACAAGCTGATGTTCACGATTGGTAAAGACCCGGTCATTGCCAATAAACATGAGTGGCTGAACGCCACGTTGTTCGCGGTGCGCGATCGTCTCGTGGAGCGCTGGCTGCGTTCTAACCGTGCGCAATTATCCCAGGAAACTCGACAGGTTTATTATCTGTCAATGGAGTTTCTGATTGGCCGCACACTTTCCAATGCACTGTTATCGTTGGGTATTTATGACGATGTCAAAAATGCGCTGGAAGGTATGGGGTTGGATCTTGAAGATCTGATCGATGAAGAAAACGACCCTGGTCTTGGCAACGGTGGCCTCGGGCGCCTGGCGGCCTGCTTCCTGGACTCACTGGCAACGTTGGGTCTGCCGGGACGCGGCTACGGTATTCGTTATGACTACGGCATGTTCAAACAGAACATTGTTGATGGCCGACAGAAAGAGTCTCCGGACTACTGGCTGGAATACGGTAACCCGTGGGAATTCAAACGCCACAATACGCGCTACAAAGTGCGCTTTGGCGGGCGTATTCAGCAGGAAGGCAAGAAAACGCGCTGGATAGAAACTGAAGAGATCCTCGCGGTAGCCTACGACCAAATTATTCCCGGTTATGACACAGACGCCACCAATACGCTGCGCTTGTGGAATGCCCAGGCCAGTAGCGAAATCAACCTCGGTAAATTTAACCAGGGCGACTACTTTGCGGCGGTGGAAGATAAAAACCACTCCGAGAACGTCTCCCGCGTGCTGTATCCGGATGACTCCACCTATTCAGGACGCGAGCTGCGTTTGCGCCAGGAGTATTTCCTGGTCTCCTCCACGGTGCAGGACATCCTGAACCGTCATTATCAACTGCACAAAACCTACGACAACCTGGCGGATAAGATCGCCATTCACCTCAACGACACCCATCCGGTACTGTCGATTCCTGAGCTGATGCGTCTGCTGATCGATGAGCACAAATTCAGTTGGGATAATGCGTTTGAGGTCTGCTGCCAGGTCTTCTCGTATACCAACCACACCTTGATGAGCGAAGCGCTGGAGACCTGGCCTGTCGATATGCTGGGCAAAATTCTGCCGCGCCATCTGCAAATCATCTTTGAGATTAACGACTACTTCCTGAAGACGTTGCAGGAACAGTATCCGAACGATACCAGTCTGCTGGGACGGACGTCGATTATCGATGAATCCAATGGCCGCCGGGTGCGTATGGCATGGCTCGCAGTGGTGGTGAGCCACAAGGTTAACGGCGTTTCTGAGCTGCACTCCAACCTGATGGTGCAGTCGCTGTTTGCTGACTTTGCGAAGATTTTCCCGACTCGCTTCTGTAACGTCACCAACGGCGTGACGCCGCGCCGCTGGCTGGCGCTGGCTAACCCATCGCTCTCTGAGGTACTGGATGAGAACATTGGCCGCACCTGGCGAACCGATCTCAGCCAGCTAAGCGAGCTTGAACAGCACTGCGATTACCCGCTGGTAAATCAGGCGGTGCGCCGTGCGAAGCTGGAGAATAAAAAGCGTCTGGCAACGCTCATTGCCCAGCAGCTTAACGTGGTGGTGAACCCGAAATCGCTGTTTGATGTGCAGATCAAGCGTATTCACGAGTACAAACGCCAGTTGATGAACGTGCTGCATGTGATCACCCGCTACAACCGCATTAAGGCCGATCCTGATGCCGAGTGGGTGCCGCGCGTGAATATCTTCGCCGGTAAAGCGGCTTCGGCCTATTATATGGCGAAGCACATCATTCACCTGATCAACGACGTCGCGAAAGTGATCAACAACGATCCGCAAATTGGTGACAAGCTGAAAGTGGTGTTTATTCCTAACTACAGCGTCAGCCTGGCGCAGGTGATTATTCCTGCTGCCGACCTGTCTGAGCAGATTTCGCTGGCCGGGACCGAAGCCTCTGGTACCAGTAATATGAAGTTTGCCCTCAACGGTGCGCTGACCATTGGGACGCTGGACGGTGCCAACGTCGAGATGCTGGAGCATGTGGGCGCAGAAAATATCTTTATCTTTGGTAATACGGCGGAAGAGGTCGAAGCCTTACGCAGCCAGGGCTACAAGCCGCGTGAGTATTACGAGAAAGACGAAGAGCTGCACCAGGTGCTGACGCAGATTGGCAGCGGTGTATTCAGCCCTGAGGAGCCGGGGCGCTATCGTGACCTGGTTGACTCGCTGATCAACTTTGGCGACCACTATCAGGTTCTGGCGGATTATCGCAGCTACGTTGACTGCCAGGATAAGGTTGACGAACTGTATCGCCACCCGGAAGAGTGGACCACCAAGTCGATGATTAATATCGCCAACATGGGCTACTTCTCGTCGGACAGGACGATCAAAGAGTACGCCGAAAACATCTGGCATATCGACTCGGTGCGGTTGTAACAAGGGCAGGACGATCTGTAGGCCGGATGGATAAGGCGTTAGCCGCCATCCGGCAAAAGGCCCGGTAGCGCTGACGCTTACCGGGCCTACAGTTTTATATCGAGTGTCTTAAGACGCCAGCGACAGCTGCTGTTTCTCAATGTACTCTGCCAGCCACTGGCTCATGCGCGACTGCTGTTCAGCGTTCAGCCACATACCTTCTTTCGTGCGACGCCACAGCGCATCTTCCGCACGGCGCACCCATTCGTGATCGACCAGATATTTCAGCTCGGCCTCATAGAACTCATGGCCGAAGTCTTCACCTAACTCGGCAAGCGAGGTGGCTTCCCCGATAATCCATTCGGTGTTACTGCCGTAGGTGCGCGAATAATGGCGCGCCAGCGACTCGGTCAGGAACGGGTAGCGACGGCGCAGTTTGGCCGCGTAATCTTCACGATCGCCGCCGATGTCACCGCCTGGCAGAATGCACTCTTTTGTCCACGCCGGACCGATTCCCTGATAGTACGACGCCAGTTTTTCCATCGCGTGTTCGGCCAGCTTACGATAGGTCGTCAGCTTACCACCAAAGACCGACAGCAGCGGCGCTTTGCCGTTTTCGTCGTGGATATCCAACGTGTAATCACGGGTGATAGCCTGCGGCGAGTCGGACTCGTCATCGCACAGCGGACGTACGCCCGAGTAGGTCCAGACGATATCGTCACGGCCCAGCTGTTTCTTAAAGTGCGCGTTGTAGACCTTCAGCAGGTAATTGATTTCACTCTCATCAATTTTTACCGCTTTCGGGTCGCCTTTGTATTCGACGTCAGTCGTCCCGATGATCGAGAATTCGTCCATCCATGGGATGACAAACACAATACGTTTATCTTCGTTTTGCAGTATATAAGCTTGCTTCTGGGTATGGACGCGCGGCACTACGATGTGGCTGCCTTTAATCAGACGAATACCGTACGGCGATGGCAGATGCATGCCGTCGTCGAAGAACTCTTTCACCCATGGGCCGGTGGCATTGACCAGACCACGCGCCTGCCAGGTGTGCTTTTTACCGGTATCGATATCTTCAGCTTCAACAATCCACAAACCGTTTTCACGGCGAGCGGAGGTAGCGCGAGTGCGGGTTAATACCTCTCCGCCTTTGCGTACGACCATTTGGGCGTTTGCCAAAACCAGTCGCGCATCGTCTACCCAGCAGTCAGAATATTCGAAACCGCGCACAATCTCAGGTTTCATTACGGAATCTGCGCCAAAACGCAAACCGGTTGAACTCGGCAAACTGGTGCGTTTGCCCAGATGATCGTACATAAACAGACCAATGCGGATCATCCACGCTGGACGCAGGTGCGGGCGATGGGGCAGACGAAAGCGCATCGGGAAGGCGATATGCGGTGCCATTTTCAACAACACCTCACGTTCGGCCAGCGCTTCGCTCACCAGGCGAAATTCGTAGTGTTCCAGGTAGCGCAGGCCACCGTGGATGAGTTTGGAGCTAGCGGAAGAGGTGGCACAGGCTAAATCCTGCGCTTCCAGCATCAGCACGGATAAACCGCGTCCAGCGGCATCTGCCGCGATACCGGCACCGTTGATGCCTCCACCTATCACAATCAGATCTTTGGTTTCCATGCTGGCCTCTCGCACTTTCGTTATAGCTCATTAATGTTCGTTATCGAGCATAATAGCAAAGAATCGCGCCATTGGTAACATCGGATAAACAATTTACAGTGATACATATAACATTATGGCGTTTAACTGCCGTCGGGACGTACACTAAGAAGTAACATGTCTGAAAAGCGTCACCTGCAATATAAAGAAGAGAGAGCAATGGATCAGTTTGAATGTATTAATGTCGAAGAAGCGCATCAGAAGCTGCACCAGGGGGCCGCGGTGTTAGTGGATATCCGCGACCCGCAAAGCTATGCGATGGGTCACGCCCCGCAGGCGTTTCATCTGACGAACGACACGCTGGGGTCATTTATGCGCGAGCATGATTTCGACACCGCCGTGTTAGTCATGTGTTATCACGGCAACAGCAGTAAAGGCGCGGCGCAATATCTTCTTCAGCAGGGCTATGACGCGGTTTACAGTGTTGACGGCGGCTTCGACGCCTGGCATCGACATTTTCCGGCAGAAGTGGCATACGGTTCGTAAGACTATACCCAAATTAATTCGAGTTGCATCGCGACGGCGACGCAGCGAATCTCCGGGAGCGTACGAACAGTACGTGACCGGAGTGAGTGAGGAAAGCCAACAAAGATGCAGCTCGAAGTAAGAAGGGTATATATACTGTCCTCTTTTGTGTGGAATAAGCGACAGCAACCATGTTGATGATTACCTCTTTTGCTAACCCCCGCGTGGCGCAGGCATTTGTTGATTATATGGCGACACAGGGCGTTATCCTGACGATTCAACAACATCAGCAAACGGATGTCTGGCTGGCGGATGAGTCCCAGGCTGAGCGCGTGCATGCTGAGCTGGCACGGTTTCTGGAGAATCCAGGCGATCCGCGTTACCTCGCGGCAAGCTGGCAGTCGGGTCATACCGACAGCGGTCTGCGCTATCAGCGTTATCCGTTCCTGGCAACATTGCGCGAACGCGCAGGCCCGGTAACCTGGGTGGTGATGGCCGCGTGTGTGCTGGTGTTTATCGCGATGAACACGCTGGGCGACCAGACCGTGATGCTCTGGCTGGCATGGCCGTTTGACCCTTCGCTGAAATTTGAATTCTGGCGTTATTTCACCCACGCTTTTATGCACTTCTCGCTGATGCATATTCTGTTCAACCTGCTGTGGTGGTGGTATCTCGGTGGTGCGGTAGAAAAGCGTCTGGGCAGCGGAAAACTGATTGTAATTACCGTGATCAGCGCCCTGCTAAGCGGCTACGTTCAGCAGAAATTTAGCGGCCCGTGGTTTGGTGGGCTGTCTGGCGTGGTATATGCGCTGATGGGTTATGTGTGGTTGCGCGGTGAGCGCGATCCACAAAGTGGTATTTTCCTGCAGCGTGGTTTGATTATCTTTGCTTTGATCTGGATTGTTGCCGGCTGGTTTGATGTGTTCGGCATGTCGATGGCGAACGGCGCACATATCGCCGGGCTGGCCGTGGGTCTGGCAATGGCGTTTGCCGATACTATGAATGTACGAAAACGAACGTAATTTCAGGGAACAATAATGAAGCAAACACAACGACATGACGCGATCATCGAGCTGGTAAAGAAACAGGGATACGTCAGTACTGAGGAGCTGGTGGAGCATTTCTCCGTCAGCCCGCAGACGATTCGCCGCGATCTTAACGATCTGGCCGATCAGAACATGATTTTGCGCCATCACGGTGGCGCGGCGCTGCCCTCCAGCTCGGTCAACACCCCGTGGCATGACCGTAAAGCGACACAGACGGCGGAAAAAGAGCGCATTGCCCGCAAAGTTGCCACGCAGATCCCGAACGGTTCTACGTTGTTCATTGATATCGGCACCACGCCGGAAGCGGTGGCTCACGCGCTGCTCAATCACAGCAATTTACGCATTGTGACCAACAACCTCAATGTGGCGAATACGCTGATGGCGAAAGAGGATTTCCGCATCATACTCGCCGGTGGCGAACTGCGTAGCCGCGACGGCGGTATTATGGGCGAAGCGACCCTCGACTTTATTTCTCAGTTCCGCCTGGACTTCGGCATCTTAGGGATTAGCGGTATCGATAGCGATGGCTCCCTGCTGGAGTTTGATTATCACGAAGTTCGCACCAAGCGCGCGATTATTGAGAATTCACGGCATGTGATGCTGGTGGTGGATCACTCGAAGTTTGGGCGTAACGCGATGGTGAATATGGGCAGTATCAGCATGGTGGATGCGGTGTATACCGACACGTTGCCGCCAGCTGGCGTGATGCAGGTTATTGCGGACCATCATATTCAGTTAGAGCTGTGCTAAGTTAATTCCAGGCCTGATAAGCGTAGCGTATCAGGCATTAACTAAACCCCATACCCCATCATTTTCAGCAGTTTCTGCGCATGTTGCACCGCATCCTGGCGGTGTGCGACGCCGAGCTTTTGATACAAATTGCGGATGTGCGTCTTGATGGTCGTTGCCGCGACGGCCAATTCTCCGGCGATCTGCTCGTTGCTGTAGCCCGAATAAATCAGTCCCAGAACCTGCCATTCGCGCTGGGTCAGCGGGCTGGTGCGGATAAGCTCCGGTACTTCCGGGTGAGTAAGCAGACGCTCAACGAACCCCTCATCGAAGTGGGCGAATTTATGGCGGTGATGCTGGTTAATCTCACGCAAAATACGCTGGGCGCGGTGCTGATCGAGTTCCGGTAAGGTATTGAGCTGAATCAGCTGACGCAGTTGCTGCGCCATGGCCTCACCTTCAATGACAAAGTGACTGATAAATCCGGTGCGGTTCGCCAGCTGCAGCGCGTCGAGTAACACACGCTGTGCGTCATTTTTGCGCCCTGCCTGCCAGTAGAGCTGATTAAGCAGCAGCAGGTTACGGTTCAGATCGCTCATCAGGCGCAGATTGCGCGCATTTTCATTCAACTCTTCCAGCACAATCTCAGCCGGTTCAAACTCGCCCAGCAGGATCTGCGCGCGGGCGATGTTGCGCCACTGGCTTTGCAGGAAGTGGTTATTGGCGAATTCCGGTTTCGGCGTGTGGCGCAGCCAGTTGGCGGCCGAATTTTTGTCGCCCACCATTTGCCAGTAAATCACCCGTACTTTATCGGCGTTCGAGATCCAGTCACTGTGATAGTGGCCGTTACCCAGCAGGTTTTCCAGGCGGTTGAGCAGGCTACGCGCATTATCCAGATCCCCCCGGGCCAGCGAACATTGAATCAGCAGCGCCAGGCACTGTAGCTGTTGCTGCGGCTGGAATGTGGAAAGCAGTTCAATACCCGCGCGGGCAGACGCTTCCGATTCGTCCAGGCGCGCCCATGCCCACAGCAGCTGCGCGCGAATACGCACCAGGAACTCGTGCATCGGCAACTGTTCCAGATGCTGCTCTTTGATCAGCTGAAACGCTTTTTCCTGAGTCTCCCAGGCGGCCTGTAAAAAGCCCTGGGCAAACAAAATTTCGCTTTGCTGGATTAAACTCCACAGTGCGTAATGCCAGACGTCATGGTGGCGCGCCATTTGCTCGGTTTGCTGCATCAACGCCAGAGAACGCGTGAGATCGCCCTTACAGTGCAGGACTTCACCATGTACCGAGGTGGCGACGATACGGCTATAGAACCAGGCGATGGGTAACTCATCCAGCGCCAGCTTTGCCAGGCGCTCGGCTTCGTCAGGATTTCCGTCGTTAATCGCGACCTGCGCACGCAGGGCGTTAAATTCGGCGTGCAGCGTCGGTTCCATGTCGCCTTTCATTTCCTGCTCAGCGCGCGCCAGCAGGGTATTAACCTCGCCGTAGCGGTGCTGGCTTTGCATCAGCCAGGCTTGCAGCAGAACCAGACGCGGATTTTCCAGCAGACTTTCCCACGGCAGGGCTTTCAGCGACTCTTCCAGTAATGTCAATTCGCTGTGGTTAAACAGTCCCCACGCATGGTTAAGCAGGATATCGCGCAGCATATGGGCGTCGCCGGCCGCCAGCGCGTGGTGGATAGCTTCGCTGGGGAAGCCTTGCGCCATCCAGCTTTCAGCGGCGGCGCGGTGTATTTCGGGCAGTTCGCTTGCCAGTTCCCACTGACAGCGCTGGCGTAAAAAGCTGCCAAACAGCGGGTGGTAGCTGAACCACTCACCGACGTCATCCATCCGCTGCAAGAATAATCCCTGGCGCTCAATCTCCTCCAGCCGCATCTGGCCGTTTTCTTCCCCAGTGACCCGGACGATCAGCGCGTCGTTCATTGAGCGCAGAATGGCGCTTTTCAGCAGGAAGTGACGGGTGCCGAGGTCGACGCTGTCCAGCACTTCATCAACCAGATAATCGGACAGATGGCTGGCGTTGATCCCGGCGAGGCGGCGTGCGGACTGGTGTGCAGAGTGGTTGTTCTGGCGGGCGGAGAGGGCAATCAGCTGTAACGCCGTGGCCCAGCCAGCAACGTCATCGCACATCCGGCTGCTTTCTGCCGCTTCGATAGGCGAGGACAAACGTCGATCGAAAAATTGTTTGGCTTCCTGGTGGTTAAACGCCAGCTGTTGGCTGCCTATCTCCAGCAACTGATCGCGTACTCGCAGGTTGGCAATACCCAACTGCGGCAGGTTGCGCGACAGCACGACCAGCGTGAGGTTCTCAGGCTGATGACGCAGGAAGAAACGCATCGCTTCGTGAATTGCCGGATTGGAGATGAGATGATAATCATCCACTACCAGGTAGAGCGGGCGGTGCCACTCGGCCAGTTCAATAAATAGCTGCGCAAACAGTGACGTCAGGCTGGCGTATTGGCGCTTTTGCACCATCGCTTCGCTGGTGGTGCAGTGTCCACCGGTTGCCTGCTGGATAGCGGCGATCAGATAGCTGGCAAAGCGCTCTTGTTGATTATCGCCTTCATCCAGAGAGTACCAGCCTAAGTCGTTCTTCCCCGCTGCCCATTGTGAAACCAACATTGTTTTTCCATAACCAGCAGGACTTGTTATCAGGGCAAGCCTGAAATTGTTCGCGCCGGAAAGTTTAGCCAACAGGCGCTCACGAACCACCGTATGGTCGAGTCGAACCGGACGACTTAATTTAGACGGAATCAACATAAGTTAGTCACTTCACTGTGTGAAAATGGGGAAAAATGATTTTTTTTGCGCTTCGTAATTAATAGATATAAGGTCGGCCAGATTAGTGTTTTATGCAAGCTAAGAGGACTTTTTGTGTGTCTGATTTTGCACTATGTCACAAATCTAAACATCTATTATATTAATTGCTTTAAAGAGTCACAACAGGCGTGGCGACTGGATCCGTCGGTATTTTGGCTGAGCCGAAAAATACCTCCCTTTTTATAAGGTTACTCAGTTGCTTAATGTAAAGAGCCGAATTTTGTGGCCGACTTAAAAGTTTTATGTGAATTATCTTATCCACCTTGGATATTTCAGGTTAGAAACTATTTCTCTGTTTACAGATTGTTTCCCATCGTCACCCCTCTATTTGATATTGTCGATTTATCTCTTGTTATTAATGCGTCGTCCGTTGGGCATTACAGGGGCGTTATGCCGGACTTACGCGAATTTACGGGCGATAACACCCCCTTTAAGTGGCAGCGATCACACTTTTATGCTCATCCCCGCTCCTCCTCCCTGCCTAATCCGTGCCAGGATGAGGAAGGTCAACAACGAGCCTGGCAAACTAGCGATAACGTTGTTTTATTACCTAAGGATCTGGAACCCCTATGTCACAGCCTACTTTCAACAAAGATCAATTTCAGGCTGCCCTGACGCGTCAGTGGCAGCGCTTCGGTTTACTGTCGGCTCAAGAAATGACGTCGCGCCAGTGGTGGCAGGCAGTGAGTGGGGCGTTGGCTGAGTTACTCAGCGCCCAGCCTGCGGCGAAGCCGGCAAAAAATCAGCGCCATGTTAACTACATCTCGATGGAGTTTTTGATTGGCCGTCTGACCGGCAACAACTTACTCAATCTCGGCTGGTATCAGGCCGTGAGCGATGAGCTGAAAGCGCATGACGTTAACCTGACCGACCTGCTGGAAGAAGAGATCGACCCGGCGCTGGGTAACGGTGGATTGGGGCGCCTGGCGGCCTGCTTCCTTGATTCGATGGCGACAGTCGGTCAATCGGCGACGGGCTATGGTCTCAACTACCAGTACGGCCTGTTCCGTCAGTCGTTTGCCGATGGGCAGCAGATGGAAGCCCCGGATGACTGGCATCGCGGCAGCTATCCGTGGTTCCGTCACAACGAAGCACTGGATGTGCAAGTAGGGATTGGCGGCAAGGTCACCAAAGAAGGGCACTGGGAGCCGGGGTTTGTTATCACCGGCCAGGCCTGGGATCTACCGGTTCTCGGCTACCGTAACGGCGTGGCGCAACCGCTGCGTCTGTGGCAGGCCAGTCACGCGCATCCGTTTAACCTGACCAAATTTAATGACGGCGATTTCCTGCGCGCAGAGCAGCAGGGCATCGACGCTGAAAAACTCACCAAAGTGCTGTACCCGAACGACAACCACACCGCGGGTAAAAAGCTGCGCCTGATGCAGCAATACTTCCAGTGCGCTTGCTCCGTAGCTGACATTCTGCGCCGCCATCATCTGGCAGGGCGTAAACTGCATGAGCTGGCTGATTTTGAGGTGATTCAGCTCAACGATACTCACCCGACCATCGCCATCCCTGAGCTACTGCGTGTGCTGATTGATGAGCACCAGATGAGCTGGGACGATGCGTGGGCTATTACCAGTAAGACCTTTGCTTATACCAACCACACTTTGATGCCAGAGGCGCTGGAGTGCTGGGACGAGAAGCTGGTGAAAGCACTACTGCCGCGCCATATGCAAATCATCAAAGAGATTAACGACCGCTTTAAGAAGCTGGTCGATAAAACCTGGCCGGGTGACGCTGAAGTTTGGGCGAAGCTGGCGGTGGTGCACAACAAACAGGTGCGTATGGCCAACATGTGCGTGGTCAGCGGCTTTGCGGTTAACGGCGTGGCGGCGCTGCACTCCGATTTGGTGGTGAAGGATCTGTTCCCGGAATATCATCAGCTCTGGCCGAACAAATTCCATAACGTCACTAACGGGATTACTCCGCGTCGCTGGATTAAGCAGTGCAACCCGGCACTTGCCGCGCTGCTGGATAAATCGCTGAAAAAAGAGTGGGCCAACGACCTCGATCAGTTGATTAACCTGGAAAAATACGCCGACGACGCGAAGTTTCGTCAGCAGTATCGTGACATCAAGCTGGCGAACAAAGTGCGTCTGGTGAAGTTTATTAAAGCGCGTACCGGTATTGAGATAACGACTAACGCTCTCTTTGATATTCAGATTAAACGCCTGCATGAGTACAAGCGTCAGCACCTCAACTTGCTGCATATTCTGGCGTTATACAAAGAAATCCGTGAGAACCCGCAGGCCGATCGCGTGCCGCGCGTATTCCTGTTTGGCGCGAAAGCCGCTCCGGGTTACTACCTGGCGAAAAATATCATCTTCGCCATTAACAAGGTTGCAGAAACCATCAATAACGACCCGCAAGTGGGCGACAAGCTGAAGGTCGTATTCCTGCCGGATTATTGTGTCTCGGCGGCGGAAATGTTGATCCCAGCGGCGGATATCTCTGAGCAAATCTCCACCGCAGGGAAAGAGGCTTCCGGCACCGGTAACATGAAGCTGGCGCTGAACGGTGCGTTAACCGTCGGTACGCTGGATGGCGCAAACGTCGAAATCGCCGAGAAGGTAGGTGACGAGAATATCTTTATCTTTGGTCATACCGTGGAAGAGGTGAAGGCGCTCAAGGCCAAAGGTTACGACCCGGTGAAATGGCGTAAGAAAGATAAAGTGCTGGATGCTGTTCTGAAAGAGCTGGAAAGCGGGAAATACAGCGACGGTGATAAACATGCTTTCGACCAGATGCTGCACAGTATTGGCAAGCAGGGCGGTGACCCGTATCTGGTAATGGCGGACTTCGCGGCCTACGTTGAAGCCCAGAAGCAGGTTGACGTGTTGTATCGTGACCAGGAAGCCTGGACCCGGGCGGCGATTCTGAATACCGCGCGTTGCGGCATGTTCAGTTCGGATCGCTCCATCCGCGATTATCAGACTCGTATCTGGCAGGCGAAACGTTAAGGAACCGCGATGGAAAGCAAACGTCTGGATAATGCCGCGTTGGCGGCGGGGATCAGCCCCAATTACATTAATGCCCACGGTAAACCGCAGTCTATTGGCGTCGAAACCAAGCGGCGTTTGCTTGACGCTATGCATCGCTCCACCGCCACCGCTCAGGTGGCGGTGACCCCGGTGCCGAATGTCATGGTTTATACCGCTGGTAAGAAAATGCCGCTGGCAGTTGAGGGACGCGGAGAGTTTACCTGGCTGCTGACCACCGAAGAGGGCGTGCAGCACAAAGGACATGCCGTCGGCGGTAAATCGTTCAACCTTCCGGCGAAGCTGCCGGAAGGGTATCACACGCTTACCCTAACCCAGGGGGAGTTGCGTACCCATTGCCGCATCATCGTCGCGCCGAAACGCTGCTATGAGCCGCAGACGCTGTTAGCCGGGCAAAAGCTGTGGGGCGCATGCGTTCAGCTCTATACCCTGCGTTCAGAAAAAAACTGGGGGATTGGCGACTTTGGCGATCTCCGTGCCATGCTGGTGGAGGTGGCGCAACGCGGCGGCGCGTTTATCGGCCTGAATCCGATTCACGCGCTGTATCCGGCGAACCCGGAGAGTGCCAGTCCGTACAGCCCGTCGTCACGCCGCTGGTTGAACGTTATTTATATAGATGTGAACGCAGTAGACGATTTTCGCCTGAGTAAAGAGGCGCAGGCCTGGTGGCAGAAACCCGCGACTCAGCAAGCTCTGCAACGCGCGCGTGATACCGAGTGGGTTGATTATTCTGCCGTTACCGCATTGAAGATGACAGCGCTGCGTATGGCATGGAAAAGCTTCTCTGCACGTGACGATGAGCAGATGGCGGCATTTCGCCAGTTTGTGACTCAGGAAGGGGATAGCCTGTACTGGCAGGCGGCCTTTGACGCGCTGCATGCGCATCAGGTGAAAGAGGACGCACTGCGCTGGGGCTGGCCGGTGTGGCCGCAAGCTTTCCAGTCGGTGGATTCGCCAGAGGTAAAACGCTTTTGCGAAGAGCATCGTGATGAAGTGGATTTCTACCTGTGGTTGCAGTGGCTGGCGTATACCCAGTTTGCTGACTGCTGGAAAACCAGCCAGGGCTTTGCGATGCCGATTGGATTATATCGCGATCTGGCTGTCGGCGTGGCCGAAGGCGGGGCGGAAACCTGGTGCGACCGCGAGTTGTATTGCCTGAAAGCCTCGGTTGGCGCACCGCCGGATATTCTCGGTCCGCTCGGGCAAAACTGGGGATTGCCGCCGATGGATCCGCATATCATCACGGCACGCGCTTACGAACCGTTTATCGAACTGCTGCGTGCCAATATGCAGAACTGCGGTGCGTTGCGTATCGACCATGTTATGTCGATGCTGCGTCTGTGGTGGATCCCTTACGGTGAAACTGCCGATCACGGCGCCTACGTGCATTATCCGGTCGACGATCTGCTTTCAATTCTGGCGCTGGAAAGTAAACGTCATCACTGCATGGTAATTGGTGAAGATCTGGGGACTGTGCCGGTAGAGATCGTCAGCAAGCTGCGTGACAGCGGCGTGTACTCCTACAAAGTGCTTTATTTTGAGAATGACCATGAGAAAAATTTCCGCGCGCCGAAAGCGTACCCGGAACAATCAATGGCAGTCGCGGCGACGCATGACCTTCCTACGCTTAAAGGTTATTGGGATAGCGGCGATCTGACGCTGGGTAAGGCGCTGGGTCTGTACCCGGATGAAGTCGTGCTGCGTGGGTTGTATCAGGACAGAGAACTGGCGAAACAGGGGCTGCTGGACGCGCTGCACAAATACGGGTGCCTGCCAAAACGTGCTGGTCACAAGGCGTCACTGATGTCGATGACGCCGATTCTTAATCGCGGCATGCAACGCTACATCGCTGACAGCAACAGTGCGCTGTTGGGCCTGCAACCGGAAGACTGGCTGGATATGGCTGAGCCTGTCAATATTCCCGGGACCAGCGACCAGTACAAAAACTGGCGGCGTAAGCTCACCGCCACGCTGGAGCAGATGTTTGCCGATGACGGTGTGAACAAGCTGATTAAGGATTTGGATAAGCGCCGAAAAGCGGCCGCGAAGAAGAAGTAAAAAAGCCGGGGATTTCCCCGGTTTTTTTAGGGTGATAGCAGGTAGGCCGGGTAAGCGAAGCGCCACCCGGCACAGTTATATCAGACCACCATACCCAGCAGCAGACACCCTACCAGACCGCAGACGGAGATAATGGTTTCCAGCATTGACCATGACTTGATGGTTTCACCGATGGTCAAGTTGAAGTACTCCTTGAACAGCCAGAAGCCCGGATCGTTCACGTGGGAGAAAATGACGGAACCGGAACCAACCGCAATAACCATTAGCTCAGGGCTTACGCCGGTCGTTGCAATCAGCGGTGCCACAATCCCACCAGCGGTGATCGCCGCAACGGTTGCGGAGCCCAGTGCGATACGCAGTACCGCAGCGATAGACCATGCCATCAGCAGCGGAGAAACGTTTGAACCGTGCATCATTGACGCGATGTACTTGTCCACGCCGCTATCCACCAGGACCTGTTTGAATGCACCGCCACCACCGATGATCAATAGCATCATCGCGATGATTTTGATGGAGGACACCAGCGTGTCGTTGATCTGATCCATCGAACGTCCACGGTTCAGACCAAAAGTGAACATCGCAATTAGCACCGCGATAAGCGTTGCCATAACCGGGTCACCCAGGAATTCTGCCACCGTCAGGAAAGCGTGGCCTTTTGGCAGAATCATCTCCGCCACGGCGCGCATCGCCATCAGGATAACCGGTACCAGGGAGGTCCAGACGCTGACGCCAAAGCCAGGCATCTCTTCTTCAGTAAACGTTTTCGCGCTGTACAAACCTTCCGGGATTGGCTTATCGATGCCTTTCAGGAAGCGAGCGTACACCGGACCAGCGAGAATAACGGTCGGGATTGCCAGAATCGTACCAAACAGCAGGGTTTTACCCATATCTGCATGGAAAATGGTGGCAATAGCAGTCGGACCTGGGTGCGGTGGCAGGAAGCCGTGAGTTACGGACAGCGCAGCAGCCATCGGCACGCCAACATACAGCAGCGGGATGTTGGCAGCAGCGGCGATGGTGAACACCAGCGGCAGCATCAGCACGAAGCCGACTTCGTAGAACAGGGCAAAACCGACGGTGAAGCCGGTTAATACCACCGCCCACTGAATATGTTTTTTGCCGAATTTAGCAATCAGGGTGGTTGCGATGCGCTGTGCGCCGCCGCAGTCCGCCAGCATTTTGCCCAGCATGGCGCCAAAACCCATAATCAGGGCGAGGCTGCCAAGGGTTCCGCCGACACCGGCTTTAATCGAACCGATGACTTTATCCAGTGGCATCCCTTGCATCAATCCGACAGCAAGCGCCACCAGGACGAGAGCGATGAAACCGTTCATTTTGAAACGGATCATCAGGAGGAGTAACAAGATTACACCGATAGCAACGATGACTAATGGCATGATTTACCTGGCCTTTACTTTGTTATGGGTAACGTCAGTGTTTAGATGACAAATTCCGATTGTCCCGACCGGGAACAGAGCATTCTCAGCACCAATGCTGGTTGCCTTCAAAACTAATCAGTTTAGCTGGCTGTTATGTGTGTGTTAGGTGCTGATGCGAATGATACGGGTAACATACGGCGCTTGAAAATCACCTGGGCAGGCAAAATTTAAATTATGAGAGGCTGGTCAAATTATGAGGGGGATTGTTGCAGGAAATATGCGGATAAATGCAAGGTTGTAGGCCGGATAAAGCGATTACGCTGCCATCCGGCATCAAGGCCCGATGGCGGCGCGGATGCGTCTTAACGGGCCTACGGAAACTCTACAGGTTGGGGCGTTAGTAGTAAGAGTGCTCGCCGCGCTGGTGTTCGGTTAAATCGCGAACGCCTTTCAGTTCAGGGAATTCAGCCAGCAGCTGCTTCTCGATACCTTCTTTCAGCGTTACATCCACCATTGAACAGCCGTTACATCCGCCGCCAAACTGCAGAATAGCGTAGCCTTCATCGGTGATTTCCATCAGAGAGACGCGACCACCGTGACCTGCCAGCTGTGGGTTGATCTGCGATTGCAGCATGTACTCCACGCGTTCCATCAGCGGCGCATCATCGGCAACTTTACGCATTTTGGCGTTTGGTGCTTTCAGGGTCAGTTGGGAGCCTAACTGGTCGGTAACGAAATCGATTTCTGCATCTTCCAGATACGGTGCGCTCAGTTCATCAACATATGCGGTCAGCAGGTCAAATTTAATGGCGGTGTCGGTTGCTTCCACGGCGTCCGGCGGACAATAAGAAACGCCGCATTCAGCGTTAGGCGTGCCGGGATTAATCACAAATACGCGGATTTGTGTCCCTTCTTCCTGATTTGCCAGCAGTTTGGCAAAGTGCGCTTGTGCAGCATCGGAAATATGGATCATAGTAATGGCCTAATAGTTGACTATTTTACTTGGTTATAATACGCCCATCATCGAGGCTCTACAAGGTTCGACACAGGCACCATACCTGGACAGTCGCCGCGCCGTTGCGTAAAAGCAGCTGCGCGATTTCCGCGACGGTACTTCCGGTAGTGACGACATCATCCACAATGACCATATGGAGTCCCTGCACTGGCAATTCAAGGCGAAAGGCGTTTTTCAGGTTACGTTTACGTAATCGGGCGCTGAGATGGTGCTGTGTGGCGGTTGCCCGAACCCGCGTGATGGCCCGGCTGTCCCAGTCGCAGCCCAGCCAGCGTGCCAGGGGACGACACAGTAAGTCGCTCTGATTAAACCCTCTGCGCCAGTGCCGACGTTGCCAGAGCGGGACGCTGACGAGCCTGTCCGGCAGAGGAAGACCGCTGACGCGCCGGGCCTGTAATACCTCCAGCAACAGCAAGCGTGAAAGAGCGGGGGCCATTTCGCCACGTCGGGAAAACTTGAGCTGGTGGATAAGCCCGCTCAACGGCAGAGCATAGTCGCTGACGGTAACCAGTCGCTGCCACGGCGGTGGTTTTTGCAGACAGCGCCCGCAGGGAACGACGGTATGCGCGGCAGGGAGTCCACATTGAGGGCACCGGCTGACGTGCTGATGCGTTGCCCGTGTGCAGACTGAACAGATCCCCCAATGCCCTAACGTCAGGGGCATTCGGCATAGCCAGCACAATCCCGGTACTGTTAGCATAGAAGCATCCTTTCAGGCTAAAAGAGAACAATAACTGATGAATGACATCTGGTGGCAGACCCAGGGTTCGGGAAATTGCCATCTTGTGCTGCTGCACGGATGGGGACTGAATGCGCAAGTGTGGCATTGCATAAGCGAGGAATTGAGTTCGCATTTCACGCTGCATCTTGTCGACTTACCGGGATTTGGTCGCAGCCAGGGGTTCGGCGCAATGTCGCTGGAAGAGATGGCTGAGCGGGTAGTAAAACAGGCACCGGAGAAAGCCATCTGGCTCGGCTGGAGTCTGGGCGGGTTGGTCGCAAGCCAGGTGGCGTTAACCCATCCTGAACGTGTTCAGGCGCTGGTGACCGTGGCGTCTTCCCCTTGCTTTAGCGCGCGCGACGAGTGGCCGGGTATCAAGCCAGAAGTGCTGGCAGGTTTCCAGCAGCAGTTGAGCGAAGATTTCCAGCGTACGGTGGAACGTTTTCTGGCGTTGCAGACGATGGGCACGGACACCGCGCGTCAGGATGCGCGAGCACTGAAGAAAACAGTGCTGGCGTTACCCATGCCGAAGGTCGAGGTGCTCAATGGCGGACTGGAGATTCTGAAAACGGTCGATCTGCGTGAGCCTCTGTGCGCTGTGGACATGCCTTTTCTGCGGTTGTACGGCTATCTCGATGGACTGGTTCCGCGCAAAGTGGTCCCAATGCTCGATGCCCTGTGGCCGCATAGCGAGTCGTTGATATTTGCTAAAGCGGCGCATGCACCGTTTATCTCGCATCCTGCAGAGTTCTGCGCAGCGCTGGTGGCGTTAAAAAAACGCCTATAAATCTGTTGTGTTGCCCGGTAGAGCCGCGCTTACCGGGCTTGAGATTAATGGCTGCGCGTAGCCAGATCCTCAGCGGTCAGGCCGGTAATTCTGAAGATGGTCAGCGGATCGATACCATCAGCCTGCAGGGTTGATGCAATACGTAAAGCTTCCTCTCGTTTACCTTGTTGCAAGCCCGTTTGTAACCCCTCTTGTAACCCTTTCATATGACCTTCCTGAAGACCATTAAGATGCCCTTCTTGTCGTAATCTTTCGGCGATAGTCATCAACTTTTCCTTATGTTGGGGTAAACGTTCGGCGACCTCATGAAGAAACTCGGTAAAATGTGCGGTGTCCCCGACCTGCATTAGATAATTAAACAAGGCTTTCAACTGGCTGTCATTAGCGTGTCCTTTAATAATCAGGATGGCCAGTTTTTCTACCAGCCCCATCAAATCGCGTTTACGAATATGTTTTTGGATGAGTTCCAACAGCGCCATCCGGCGATGCTGCATGATCTCGTCATCGGGAACCACGGTGATATCGATCAGTGGAAACGCTGAGGTATAAAGTTGTCTGGCGGCCTTTGGGTCGTCAAATTCGTCCAGCCAGAAGAGTGAGTAGGGGTATGGACTAGCCGCGCCATGATAAAAAAGCATGGGTATCACCAGCGGGAGTTTCTTGTGACCTGCAGCCAAATGACGATGCATGACCGCAATAGCATAACGCATCAGCCGAAATGCCATATGGGCATCGGCGGTACTCTGATGCTCAATGATGGTGTAAATATAGCCATCGCCTTCGCGGGTTTTTAATGACCACAGCACATCGGAATAGTACGCGCGCAAATCGTCCTCAATAAAGCTGCCCGATTCCAGTTGTAGCGTGTTCAGATCGCACAGTTTTTGCAAAGAGGCTGGAAGATGGAGCCGAAGAAAGTCGCGTGCGGTAGCAGGGTGGTTTAAGAACGTTTTAAAAATCGCGTCATGCGGCGTAGCAGTCGTGTCAGTATTCATGGCGATCCGTCACCTGAGAAACAAGATGACGAGACTCTACTTCCCTGGTCGCCAGTAATCATTCACGAGTTGATAACGATGCGCGACAGGCTGGAGGATAGATCTGCTTTGCTGAAACAGAGACATCTTTGTGGAATCCATTACGCAAAAAGCCGGATATCAGCATAAACGCTTTATCCGGCCAGGGCGTTTGCAGTCATTTTTAGACCGGAAGCATAGCGCCATCCGGCATCGAACTAGCGCAAAGCCCACCACTCGCGCAGGCAGGCTTTACCTTCCGGACAACTCTTGCAGCTTCCGGAAAGACACCCGTCGGCATCTTCCTGAATCCGCACCGCTTTGCCCATCTTTTCTAACTGATTCAGCATGGCGTCAATCATGGGCTGCGGGGTGTGCAGCGTGTGGCTAATTTGAGTTGCCTCCATGCGTCCCCGCAAAGCCAATAAATCACGAACCTGAATAAGCGATGCCATTGTCGATAACCTTAGTGGCAGTCGCCAGTGGTGCTGGAACAACAGGAGCTTGCCGTCCTGTTGGTCGCCAGCAGTGCGAGATCCACGCGACTGCGAGCTCGACGCAGCAGGCCCAGCAACACAATGTTAAACAGGATGACAGCTAAAATGCACACCAGGCTGTAGGTCGGGTGCTCTTTGTAGCTGACCGCCTGATAAAACAGCGTCGACAGAGAGTAGGCGATGTTCAGGCCCCACAGAATCGAGAAGCTCATCCAGCCACGGCTGGATTCACGTGCAATAGCGCCCATTACCGAAATACACGGCACATACAGCAGCACGAAAATCAGGTAGCTGTAAGCGGCGGCAGCGCTGCCAAATTTTTCGCCCATCACGCCCATTGCACCCGTAGCCATTTCACCGTCGCCCTTGCTGGCTTCAATAGGGTTAGCCAGTACGCTCAGGCTGAAGGTGTCTTTCAGGCTTTGCCAGGTCTCATCTACCGCGCCGAGCAGCTCGTCACCGAGGTGGAAATCTGCCGGGTTGAACTCTTCTTCCTGAATGTTTTCTGCGGTATAGAGCGTGTTCAGCGTACCGACAACCACTTCTTTCGCCATCGCGCCGGTGAACAGACCTACGGTTGCCTGCCAGTTATCTTCGTGAACGCCAATCGGCTTGAAGACCGGCGTGATTACGCGGCTGACGGAAGCCAGAGCAGAGTCGTTGATGTTGTCGACGATTTTTCCACTCAGCGAGAAACTGTTAAACGCGCTGAGGAAAATGCTGACGATGATGATGACTTTACCCGCACGCAGAACGAAGCCTTTCAGGCGTTGCCAGGTCTGAATAATCAGACTCTTAATGTGCGGCACGTGGTACACCGGCAGCTCCATCACGAACGGCGTTGCTTCGCCACGCATGATGGTGTGTTTGAGCATCAGACCGGTCAATACCGCCATAACGATGCCCAGTACGTACAGTGAGAAGACCGCCAGCGCACCGTTCTGACCAAAGAACGCTGCGGCAAAGACGGCGAAAATCGCCAGGCGAGCGCCACAGGACATAAACGGTGCCATCATGATAGTCATCAGACGTTCACGCGGGGCGTCCAGCGTACGTGCGCCCATCACTGACGGTACGTTACAGCCAAAGCCGACGATCAGCGGGACAAACGATTTGCCCGGCAGTCCCAGCGCCTGCATCAGACGGTCCATTACAAACGCGGCGCGCGCCATGTAACCGGAGTCTTCAAGGAAGGAGAGGAACAGGTACATCATGCCGATTTGCGGTACCAGTGGCAGCACGGTGTTAATCCCGCCGCCAAGACCTTGCGCCAAAAAGATAGTGAGCCAGTCCGGGAAGTGCAGCGTGTAGCCAATCCACTGAATCCCATGGATAAAGAGCGCTACGGAGCCGACGTCAAACAACGGTTGCAGCGCGCCGCCAATGTTGATGGCGAGCAGGAACATCAGGTACATCACGAACAGGAAAATCGGCAGCCCGAGGAAGCGGTTGAGGACGATTTTATCTACTGCGGTGGTGAAGCGGCTCGGCTCTGCCGTCAGGGTGTTGCTGACGGTATCGCAGATAGCGGCAATGCACTGATAGCGCGCATCGGCGATATGCAGTGCCGGATCGTCCATTGTCTCGCTCAGACGTGCAATGGCGGCATCAAGGTTTTGCGCGGCATCACCCGCGTAGGCCCGGCTGTAGATATCGCCTTCCAGCATCTGCAGGCCCAGCCAGCGGCGCTGTTTTAACGGCATATCTTTGGCCATCGCATCGGCGAGGGAATCCGCTTCCTGCAGCAGCGGCTGGGCATAATGAACCAGCTCGACGGTGTCGTTTTCTTTGTAGCGATCGATAGCCAGCTTCAGCGCTTCAATGCCGCGGGCGCGGGTGGATACCAGCGGAACCACCGGGCAGCCAAGGCGAGCGGAGAGGGCATCGATATCGATACGGATTTGCTGCTTCTCGGCAATATCCAGCATATTCAACGCGACGATGCAGGGGATGCCCAGCTCAAGCAGTTGCAACGTCAGGTAGAGGTTGCGTTCAAGGTTTGAAGCATCGACCACGTTGATCAAGAGATCCGCGTCGCCGCTTAAAATATAGTGACAGGCGATCTGCTCATCGAGAGAAGTCTGGGATGAGATTGTCGTCAGAGAATAGGTGCCGGGTAAATCAACCAGCGTGACCTGGTGGTCCGTCGTTGCGAAATGACCTTCTTTACGCTCAACGGTAACGCCAGCCCAGTTGCCTACACGCTGGCGTGCGCCGGTAAGCTGGTTGAATAAAGTAGTCTTGCCGGAATTAGGATTGCCAATTAAACCAATGGTTAGTTTTTTCATTTTTATAGACTCACTGTATTAACAGGAAACCGCTTCCACTTCTAATAACGCCAGATCTTTCTTACGCAATACCAGACTTACGCGACGCGTTTCGATATGGATAGGATCGCCGAGTGGGGCGACGCGTACCACGTTGAAAGAGGAGCCGGGTAGCATGCCAAGTGACAACAGTTTCTGACGATAAGCCGGGCTGATTTCACGGGCAAAACCGGTAATTTTCCACGCACTGTCAGGAGTGAATTGCATAGGGACCTACTTATATCTCGCTAACTGGATGATTACCTCATGGGGCGGCAAGGCGGCATGAGGCCAGATGATTAGCCAACGTAAGGAAAGAGTAAATAATCAACAGATCAATGATAATGAGAATGGTTTCTATCATCAATAGAATAAATGTGACGGAATGTACAATTGGATAATAATTTGCGCCAATTTTGATATTCCTCAATATTTATTCTGGTTGGGAACGAATGATTAGCGGAAATAATTAGTGAGGATCTTAATGTTTAATTAAGGTTTCATCTGTTAATGAAGTGATAAATATATGGCGGTAGAAAGCGGGAAATAGACTAATATGCCGGATGGCGACGCTCACGCGTGTTATCCGGCTTACAAATTAATTGCGACAAGTCAGCCGGATAAGGAGGTTATCCCCCCATCCGGCAAAAAAGTCACACTAGCGTTTTTTACCCATTGCCGCCGCCAGCGCATCCATCATGGCGCTGTTACCCGCAGGCTGTGCGTCACGACCACGAGGTTTCGCGGCTTTTGGCGCCGGGCGATTGCTTTGAGTGCGATCGTTATTCCCGCCGCCGCGACGCGCATTGGTTTCACCCGGCTGCTCGTCCAGACGCATGGTCAGTGCGATACGCTTACGTTGCAGGTCAACTTCCAGCACTTTCACTTTCACAATGTCGCCCGCTTTCACCACGGTGTGTGGATCTTCGACGAACTTATTCGACAATGAAGAGATATGCACCAGACCATCCTGATGAACGCCAATATCAACAAACGCGCCGAAGTTCGTGACGTTAGTGACTGCCCCTTCCAGAATCATTCCCGGCAGCAGATCGTTCATGGTTTCTACGCCATCAGCAAACTGCGCGGTTTTAAATTCAGGACGCGGGTCGCGGCCCGGTTTTTCCAGCTCTTTGATGATGTCGGTGACGGTCGGCACCCCGAAGCGTTCGTCGGTAAAATCGGCTGCTTTCAAATTGCGCAGTTCGTTGCTGTTGCCCATCAGGTCACGCAGCGATTGCTCGGTTGCGGCCAGAATGCGTTCCACAATCGGATAAGCTTCCGGGTGAACAGTAGATGCATCCAGTGGGTTATCGCCATGGTTGATACGCAGGAAGCCCGCGCATTGTTCAAAGGCTTTTGGCCCCAAGCGGCTAACTTTTAGCAGTTGCTGACGGTTCTGAAATTGACCGTTCTCATCGCGCCAGGCGACGATGTTTTGCGCCATCATGCGCGTCAGGCCAGCAACGCGGGTCAGCAGCGGCACGGAAGCGGTATTCAGATCGACGCCGACGGCGTTCACGCAGTCTTCCACCACCGCATCCAGCTTGCGCGCCAGTTGCGTCTGGCTAACATCGTGCTGATACTGGCCCACGCCGATAGATTTTGGATCGATTTTCACCAGCTCCGCCAGCGGATCCTGCAAACGACGGGCGATAGACACCGCGCCACGCAGCGAAACGTCGAGATCCGGGAACTCCAGCGCCGCCAGCTCGGAAGCAGAGTAAACCGATGCCCCAGCTTCGCTGACAATCACTTTCT
This sequence comes from Citrobacter sp. RHBSTW-00887, assembly GCF_013728095.1. Lineage (NCBI taxonomy): Bacteria > Pseudomonadati > Pseudomonadota > Gammaproteobacteria > Enterobacterales > Enterobacteriaceae > Citrobacter > Citrobacter sp. RHBSTW-00887. The sequence goes on from NZ_CP056267.1 coordinate 367,148, forward strand.
GCGCGGTCACTTTCGGGAATTGTTTCTGCACGTCGAGGAAGAAACGCTCGGTTTCGCGCGACGCCGTGCCGTTACCAATCGCGACCAGCTCAACGTTGTATTTTTCACACAACGCCGCCACGGCAACGGCGGCTTTGGCTGCCTGGCCGGTATGCGGATAAATAGTGTCGGTCGCGACCAGCTTGCCGGTACCGTCAACCACCGCCACTTTTACACCGGTACGCAGACCCGGATCGAGACCCATTGTGGCGCGCAGCCCGGCCGGGGCGGCCATCAGCAGGTCATGCAGGTTACGGGCAAAGACGTTGATCGCTTCATCTTCTGCACGTTCACGCACGGTACCCATCAGCTCAGTTTCAAGGTGCATCAGCACTTTGATGCGCCACGTCCAGCTAACAACGCCTTTACGCCAGCTGTCAGCGGGAGCGTTGTTCAGGCGCAGTCCCAGGTGATCCTGGATAATCTGCTCGCCGTGGCTCTCTTTTGGCGGCTCATCGAATTGCGGATCGGCATTTAGTGAAAGCTGCAACACGCCTTCATTACGACCACGGAACATGGCCAGCGCACGGTGGGATGGAACGGTAGAAATAGGTTCGTGGTGATCGAAGTAATCGCGGAACTTAGCGCCTTCCTCTTCTTTACCACTAACCACGGCGGCAACCAGGTGGGCGTTTTTCCACAAATAATCACGCACTTTTGCCAGCAGCGCAGCGTCTTCGGCGAAGCGCTCCATCAGAATGTAGCGTGCGCCATCGAGGGCGGCTTTGGTATCGGCCACGCCGTTTTCAGCGTTGAGATATTTTGCAGCTTCTGTTTCTGGGTCGTGGGATGGTTCGTTCCACAGCAGATCTGCCAGCGGCTCCAGTCCGGCCTCAATGGCTATCTGCCCACGGGTGCGGCGCTTAGGTTTGTACGGCAGATAGAGATCTTCGAGTTCGGTCTTACTTAACGTGCCGTTGATCGCGTTCGCCAAATCGTCGGTCAGTTTGCCTTGCTCGCCGATAGATTTCAGGATTGCCTGACGGCGGTCTTCCAGTTCACGCAGATATCCCAGACGGGTCTCCAGATTACGCAGTTGCGTATCGTCCAGACCGCCGGTGATTTCCTTACGATAACGTGCGATAAACGGCACGGTGTTCCCTTCGTCAAGCAGGCGAACGGCAGCTTCTACCTGTTCAGCACGAGCCTGAATTTCACCTGCGATAATGCGGCAGAAAGAATCATTCATCATGGATAGCTTCGTCTATAGGATAAAAAATCAGGGGATAGTTATACGGATTGACTGGCAAAAATGCCAGTCATCTACCGGGGCTTCGGATTGTTCCGGTCTCACTTAACGTATTCAATTTCGTTCACGTACCAGCTGGCTTCACCACCAGGGGTGTTGACTATCGCGAGATCGCCGACCTCTTTTTTCAGCAGCGCCCGCGCCATCGGTGAGTCGATAGAAATGTAATCTTTACGACCGAAGATCTCATCGTAGCCGACAATACGGAATTTACGGATGTCGCCATCGTCATTTTCAATCTCGACCCACGCGCCAAAGAAGACTTTGCCCTCTTGCTGCGGGGAGTAATCAACGATTTTCAAATTCTCCATGCACTTGGTCAAATAACGGACACGGCGGTCGATCTCACGCAGACGCTTTTTATTATACTGGTAGTCGGCATTTTCGCTGCGGTCACCCAGACTTGCGGCCCAGGTAACCTTTTTGGTGACTTCCGGGCGCTCTTCACGCCAGAGGTAATTCAGCTCTTGTTTGAGTTTTTCATACCCTTCGCGGGTTATCAGGGGCGTTTTCATCTTATTGTTTTACCTTCGACTCTGTGATGATGCGCACAATTAGTATTACGCGAGCATATCAACAGAATAAATAATGTATTGCGAGAAACATTGTATACTTAAGCTGCTGTTTAATATGCTTTGTAACAATTTAGCCTGGAATTCATACCAGAATTCGCTGGTGACTCACGTTAGCTTTCTTAAGAATATACACTTAATTGTTGCGAACCTTTGGGAGTAATAACAATGCAAGAGAACTATAAGATTCTGGTGGTCGATGACGACATGCGCTTGCGTGCGCTTCTGGAGCGTTATCTGACCGAGCAGGGCTTCCAGGTTCGAAGCGTCGCTAACGCTGAGCAGATGGATCGTCTGCTGACCCGTGAGTCCTTTCACCTGATGGTGCTGGATTTAATGCTGCCGGGAGAAGATGGCCTGTCTATTTGCCGTCGCCTGCGCAGTCAAAGCAACCCGATGCCGATCATTATGGTCACGGCGAAGGGTGAAGAAGTCGATCGTATCGTTGGACTGGAAATCGGCGCTGACGATTACATTCCGAAGCCGTTTAACCCGCGAGAACTGCTGGCGCGTATTCGCGCTGTACTGCGTCGTCAGGCGAACGAACTGCCGGGCGCGCCTTCTCAGGAAGAAGCGGTCATTGCTTTTGGTAAGTTTAAACTGAACCTCGGTACGCGTGAAATGTTCCGTGAAGATGAGCCAATGCCGCTCACCAGCGGGGAATTTGCGGTACTGAAAGCGCTGGTAAGCCACCCGCGCGAGCCGCTGTCCCGCGACAAGCTGATGAACCTGGCCCGTGGTCGTGAATATTCGGCGATGGAGCGTTCTATCGATGTCCAGATTTCTCGTCTGCGCCGTATGGTGGAAGAGGACCCGGCGCATCCGCGCTACATTCAGACCGTGTGGGGTCTCGGCTACGTCTTTGTTCCGGACGGTTCTAAAGCATGAGGCGAATGCGCTTCTCGCCACGAAGTTCGTTTGCCCGCACGTTATTGCTCATCGTCACCTTGCTGTTTGCCAGCCTGGTGACGACTTACCTGGTAGTGCTGAACTTCGCGATACTGCCGAGCCTCCAGCAGTTTAATAAGGTCCTGGCCTACGAAGTTCGTATGCTGATGACCGATAAACTGCAGCTGGAGGACGGTACGCAACTGGTGGTGCCGCCCGCATTCCGCCGGGAAATTTATCGTGAGCTGGGTATTTCCCTCTATTCCAACGAGGCCGCTGAAGAAGCTGGACTGCGTTGGGCGCAACACTATGAATTCTTAAGCCATCAGATGGCGCAGCAGCTGGGCGGTCCGACGGAAGTCCGCGTTGAGGTGAACAAAAGCTCGCCGGTCGTATGGCTGAAAACCTGGCTGTCGCCCAATATCTGGGTACGCGTGCCGCTGACGGAGATCCATCAGGGCGATTTCTCACCGCTGTTCCGCTACACGCTGGCGATTATGCTGTTGGCTATCGGTGGCGCGTGGCTGTTTATCCGTATCCAGAACCGACCGCTGGTGGATCTTGAACATGCGGCGCTGCAGGTGGGGAAAGGTATCATTCCGCCGCCGCTGCGTGAGTATGGCGCTTCAGAGGTGCGCTCCGTTACCCGAGCCTTTAACCATATGGCCGCGGGGGTGAAGCAACTGGCCGATGACCGTACGCTGTTAATGGCGGGCGTGAGCCACGATTTACGTACTCCGCTGACGCGTATTCGTCTGGCGACCGAAATGATGGGCGAAGAGGATGGTTATCTCGCGGAGTCCATCAATAAGGACATCGAAGAGTGTAATGCCATTATCGAGCAGTTTATCGATTATCTGCGTACTGGTCAGGAGATGCCGATGGAGATGGCGGATCTGAACTCGGTGTTAGGCGAAGTGGTCGCAGCGGAAAGCGGCTATGAACGTGAAATCGAAACTGCGCTGCTGCCGGGCAGCATTCAGGTGAAAATGCACCCGCTGTCGATCAAGCGTGCGGTTGCCAATATGGTGGTTAACGCCGCCCGTTACGGCAACGGCTGGATTAAGGTCAGCAGCGGTACGGTGACGCATCGCGCCTGGTTCCAGGTAGAAGATGATGGTCCGGGCATCAAGCCGGAGCAGCGTAAACACCTGTTCCAGCCGTTTGTCCGCGGCGACAGCGCGCGTAGTACCAGCGGCACGGGCCTGGGTCTGGCGATTGTGCAGCGTATTATCGATAACCATAACGGTATGCTGGAAATTGGCACCAGTGAACGAGGAGGGTTGTCGATCCGCGCCTGGCTTCCGGTTCCCTTCACTCGCGCGCAGGGCATCACGAAAGACGCATAAGAAAGGGAGGCGAAATGCCTCCCTTTTTGTTGCTGTAGGCCGGATAAGGCGAAACCGCCATCCGGCACTCTTCGTTACAGCTTCGGTCCGGCGCTAACCAGCGCTTCACCCGCAGGGGTATCGGTGTATTTCTCGAAGTTCTCGATAAACAGTTTCGCCAGTGCGTTGGCTTTTTCCTGCCACTGCTCCGGAGAAGCATAGGTATTACGCGGATCGAGAATGCGAGTATCCACGCCCGGCAGCTCGGTTGGGATAGCCAGGTCAAACATCGGCAGACGGAACGTTTCTGCGTCATCCAGCGAACCGTTCAGGATAGCGTCGATAATCGCGCGAGTATCTTTGATAGAGATACGCTTGCCGGTACCGTTCCAGCCGGTGTTAACCAGATATGCCTGCGCACCTGCCGCCTGCATACGTTTCACCAGTACTTCTGCGTACTGCGTTGGGTGCAGTGACAGAAATGCTGCGCCAAAGCAGGCTGAGAAGGTTGGGGTTGGTTCGGTGACGCCACGTTCGGTACCGGCCAGTTTGGCGGTGAAGCCAGACAGGAAGTGGTACTGGGTTTGGTCTGCCGTCAGACGAGAGACCGGCGGCAGCACGCCAAACGCGTCGGCGGTCAGGAAGATCACTTTGGTGGCGTGACCCGCTTTTGACACCGGCTTAACGATGTTATCGATGTGATAAATCGGGTAGGACACGCGGGTGTTTTCGGTTTTGGAACCGTCGTCGAAGTCGATGGAACCATCTGCGCGCACGGTGACGTTTTCCAGCAGCGCGTCACGACGGATTGCGTTGTAGATTTCCGGCTCGGCATCTTTAGACAGTTTGATGGTCTTCGCGTAGCAACCGCCTTCAAAGTTAAACACGCCGTCGTCATCCCAGCCGTGTTCGTCATCGCCAATCAGGCGGCGTTTCGGATCGGTGGACAGCGTTGTTTTTCCTGTGCCGGACAGGCCAAAGAAGACTGCCACATCACCTTTTTCCCCGACGTTTGCCGAGCAGTGCATGGAGGCAATGCCTTTCAGCGGCAGCAGGTAGTTCATTACGGAGAACATACCTTTCTTCATTTCGCCGCCGTACCAGGTGCCACCAATCAACTGGATACGCTCAGTCAGGTTGAAAGCCACGAAGTTTTCGGAGTTCAGACCCTGCTCTTTCCATTGCGGGTTAGTGCATTTAGCGCCATTCATCACGATGAAATCAGGTTTGAAATCAACCAGCTCTTCGTCGCTTGGGCGGATGAACATGTTTTTAACAAAATGCGCCTGCCAGGCTACTTCGGTAATGAAGCGTACGGAAAGGCGGGTATCGGCGTTAGCGCCGCAGAATGCATCAATGATAAACAGACGCTTGCCGGAAAGCTGCTGGGTGACTAATCCTTTCAGATGCTGCCAGGTTTCCGGGGAGAGCGGTTTGTTGTCGTTCTTACCTTTACCTTTGTCGGACCACCAGAGCGTGTCGCGCGTGGTGTCGTCACGGACAATATACTTATCCTTTGGCGAACGTCCGGTAAAGATACCGGTATCAACGGCAACGGCGCCCAGGTTTGTTAACACGCCACGCTCATAACCTTCCAGGTTTGGATCAAGTTCCTCCTGGAAAAGCGTGTCGTAGTCTGGATTGTAAACGATATCCTGAACGTCATTGATACCATAAGCCTTGAGATCTTGCGGGGTTAAACTGTTGTTCACACGCATTTCACTGCTCCTTAGCCAATATGTATTACCTGGAATAGTAAGGTTTTTTAGGGATTGCTAACCGCGACAAGGCTCATAGATTTACGCATCCGGGAAAATCACGGATAACCGAATGCGCTGCGACTCCTGTCACAAAGAGGCGGATATTATGGCAGGAAACCCTTTTTTGTTGTGGAAAATGTTCTTAAAACGTTAATGGAGAGTGTTTTTGGCGGGAAACTTGTGAGTGTAATCGCATTCACGTAAGAAAATTACGTAACTCATACATAAACAATATCGATTCACTTCCCGTCGCAGTGGTCCGGGATCGGCCTATCAATGCTCAAAATTGTGAAGTTGATGCGATAATTACCTTTTCTCTTCATTCTGGGTGACGACATGGATAGTGTTGAACTTTCACGTACTACTCGCTGGGGCATGATATCTATCGGCCTGTTACAGGGGATATTGTGCTACCTGCTGATGACATATCTGGTGCCGCATAATGACGGCTGGCTGTTCTATGGCATGCCCGCGACAATTGCTCTCTCTTCGGCGCTTTTACTCACCGTTGTCTCTTTCAAACAACGTGCGCTGTGGTACTGGATGGCGCTGATCTTTGTTGTCGTGCTGGCGATGAGCGTCTGGCTAAAGTGGCAAGTCGAGGGCAGCGATAAGTGGCGGCAAAATGATATTTTTATGTTGTACGGCTGGCGCTTACTGCTGATGGCGATGCTGGCATTGCCATGGATTCAGTACTCGCTCCACGCATCCCGCCAGCAGGCCCGCTATGCGCAGTTTTATACGAGTTTGTGGCTTAATGCGCTGACGTTACTGATTGTCTTTGTCGCCAACGGTCTGTTCTGGATGGTGCTCCTGCTATGGAGCGAGATGTTTAAGCTCGTTGGTATTACCTTCTTCGACACGCTTTTCTTTGATACCGACTGGTTTGGCTACGTGGCCTTTGGCCTGGTTACCGCACTGGCGGTGGTACTGACCCGCACGCAGTCGCGTCTGGTTGCGGCGGTCCAAAAGTTACTGACTTTGATCGCCACCGGTCTGTTACCCCTGGTCGCGCTGCTGGCGCTGATGTTTGTGCTGACCTTGCCCTTCACCGGCCTGGAGGCTATCTCGCAGCGGGTATCTGCGGCTGGGTTGATGTCAACGCTGGCGCTGCTCCTGCTGTTGTTGATGGCTATCGTTCGCGAGCCGCAGAAAGAGGCGCTTCCCTATCCAGCCGCGTTACGCTACCTGATCAAATGCGCCCTGGTTGTCGCGCCCATCTATATGCTGATTGCCGGTTGGTCACTGTGGGTGCGAATTCAACAGTACGGTTGGACGCCCGAGCGCTTATATGGCGTGCTGGTGGTCTGCGTGCTGCTGCTCTGGTCGTTTGGCTATCTGGCGAGTATTTTACGCCGTGGGCGCAATCCGCTTGAGCTTCAGGGGAAGGTGATTCTTTGCGTGTCGTTGCTGGCGTTGGGGCTGTTGATTTTGCTGTCGTCGCCGGTTATTGATGCCTGGCGCATCAGCGTCAACAGCCATATGGGGCGGTATCACAGTGGCAAAATTAAGCCGGATCAGGTCAGCCTGTATATGTTGAGTAAGAGCGGAAAACCGGGACGTGCGGCGTTGGAGGCATTACAAAAAGATGCGGCGTTTAACCAAGACAGTAAGCGCCGGCGCGACTTAAATTCTCTGCTGCAAGGACGTCGCGATCCCATTCAGAACCTGACTACTACTCAGCTAGCGCCGAAAGTGATGATCGCTCCGGGTAGCAGGCAACCCGATGAGACCTTCTGGGCGTTTGTCAAAGGGCAGAGCTACCGCATTACATCCTGCGTTGAGCAGGATGCATGCGTCCTGGTCGATCAGGACCTTAATGCGGATGGTAAGCCTGAGCAGGTGCTGTATGCTTTTGGCGATGGTGAGAGTCTGGTCTTTGCCAGGAAAGAGGATAAATGGGAACTCATCGCATCAGGTCAGCTACCTGCAGGATTCAATAAGGAGAAACTGCTGCAGGCGGTGGCGAATCATCAACTGAATTCAGCCCCCAGAGTTTGGCGTGATATCACCATTGATGGCACCCGATTGCCGATGAATTATTACAACGAGTGAGCGTGTTGCGGATAGCGTTTTGATGGATGGCGGTGCGAACGCCTATCCGGTCGACGATTGTGGGCCGGATAGGCAGTGGTGATTAATGTACCTGCGGGTCCGCCGGGGAAGCGTTGCTGCGGATCTCAGCAATGTCCATGGCGTTAAACAGATAGTGGCTCCCGCAGTAATCGCAGTGCATATCGATCTCGCCTTCTTCCGCCAGAATGCTGTCCACTTCTTCGTCCGGCAGCGTTTTCAGTGCGCCAGCGCAGCGTTCGCGTGAACAGGTGCATTTGAACTCAACGTCCTGCGGATCGTAGAGAGTAACCTCTTCTTCGTGGTACAAGCGCCACAGCACTTCGTTGGCCGGGAGCGTTAACAGCTCTTCAGTTTTGATGGTTTCGGTCAGGGCTGTCAGGTGATCGAAATCATCTGCCTGCGCGTTTTGCGCCGGCATTACCTGCAGAAGCATCCCGCCAGCAGCGGGTTTGCCATCGACGTCGCCAGTACGGATAAACAGACGTGTCGGCAGCTGTTCAGAACGCATGAAGTAATCTTCCAGACAGGCGGCCAGCGTGTCGCCTTCCAGACCAACCACACCCTGATAGCGCTCGCCTTCTTCTGGGGTAATGGTGATCACCAGGTAGCCGTTGCCTACCAGCGTTTTGAGATCAGCGCCTTCAGGGATATCGCCCTGCATACGGGCCACGCCGCGCATCTGCTGATTGTTGTTGCCGTTAATGACGGCCAGGCTCAGCGGACCATCGCCCTGCAGCTGTACGGTGATATCACCGGCAAACTTCAGCGTGGCGGTGAGCAGGCTGGTGGCGACCAGCAGTTCAGCCAGCACGTTCTTGACCGGCTGCGGGTAAGTATGATTTTCGAGGATCTGTTGCAGGGTTTCCGAAACGGTCACCAGCTCGCCGCGCACGGCAAAGTTTTCAAACAGATAACGATGTAATTGGTCATGTTGCGGCATAATCATCTCTCTTACAGGTGACAGTCACTCGCTGTCGCCATGTTTAAATCGTAACAGGTCGCGGCGCTCTTTCTTGTCCGGTCGCCTGTCCGGGTGCGGCATGGTTAACGCGTTAAGTTTACGCGCCAGCGCCACTTTTTCGCGTTTTTCTACGCTTTCCGCGGTTTCTTCATACAGCGTAACGGCTTCCGTGGCCGGGCGACGCTGCTCGGTAATAGCCTTGATAATGACCGTTCGCTCGTCATTTCCCTGGCGCAGGGTGAGGGTGGCGTTCAGCTCGACAATCTTGCTCGGTTTGCTGCGCTGGCCGTTGTAATGCACCTTACCGCCTTCAACCATTTCGCGGGCTAGCGCACGCGTTTTGTAAAAGCGCGCAGCCCACAGCCATTTATCCAGCCTGACTTCAGCAGAGGGCTTTTCTTTCATAGCGTCTCCTTCACATCAGTGAGGGGATCAGTCGGCGGTAGTCATTCAGTGACGGATGGCGCGCGTACTGTTTTTCCGCGATGCCTGAGTCGGGATTGGTCACGCCGAGGCAGTAACGAATACCGTACAGAGCAGCAGCGTCGAGAATGGGTTCGCTGTCGTCAATAAACAGCGTCTTCTCTGCACTCATTCCCGTTTCTTCAGCCACAGCGTGCCATAACCGCTGATCCTCTTTGGGATAACCAAATGTGTGGGTGGAAAGTAATAAATCAAGGTGTGAGGCCAGACCGGTATGCTCCAACTTCACCGCCAGGTTATGGGGATGCGCGTTGGTGAGCAAAATACGGCGCTTGCCGCTGGCTTTTAAGGCATCAAGAAACGGTACAGTATCTTCACGCAAAACGGCGCGCGGTCCCTGTTCCGTTGTCATGGCGCAAATATCAAGATCCAGGCATTCGCTCCAGTAATCCAGGCAGTACCAGTTTAGCGTATGCTGCACGGCATGATACTGCTGACGAATATAGTCCTGGGCTTCCTGGGGAGAGATACCCTGTTTCGCGCCATAGGTTTCCGGCACCAGTTTTTGCCAGAAATAGTTATCGAATGCCAGGTCGAGCAGCGTGCCGTCCATATCTAACAACACGGTATCGACATCCTGCCAGGCAATATTGATCTGCATGGAAACTCCCCAGAAGAAAACATGATGCGCGACAGGGTAGCATATCCTGTCGCGCGAGCGTGTTATCGAATCAGGCTTTCCGGGTTGTCAATCAGCGTTGGATTCAGGCAACTTTCGTAGTAGCTCTGAATTTCCGTGATGCGGGAGCGGTGACGCTGGTAGCGTCTGAAAGCCTGTATACTGTTGTAGACAGCGCATCCGAGCATGGAGAACATCAGCAGCGTCGTGCCAAGGTAACGCCATAATCCTGAACGATCCGGGATACGGTGCAGGCCAATGTGCTGAGTGCCATTGGCGTCGGTCGAAATATTGGTGACGATCCCCTCCGCGCGAAACGGCGTCTGCATCAGCATCTGCGCCAGGCGCTGGAAGGCGTTCCACTGTTCCTGTGGGGGATAGTCATATAGCGAGGTTGTCGGCCACGGCTGATCGACCAGATCGCTGCCTTCGTCGCTGATAATCAGGAAACCGCCAGGGGCTGGGCTATTCAGCGTCTGGGCCGCTCGCGCAGTCTCGCGTGAAATAAACGGCGCCGTAGAGGTATTCACCAGATTATCCAACGACTCCGCGCTTACCGGACGCAGCAGCACGTTCACACCATCCAGTTTGCCTGCGTTCGCCCGTTTCACCAGCGCCGTCCAGTCTTTACTGTTACCAAGGTTAACCAGTGCATTTTTTAAACGTACACATTCATCTTTGGCCGCGCACAGATCAGCCGTTTTCAGGACGATCTCGCCAAAATCGTCCAGTAACACCATTCCGGATTTTTGAATTGCCGAGCGTAACGATGCGCTGACGCGAGAGTCATCATCCGCTTTGGGGTGCAGTTGGCGGTTCACCGCCTGCGTGAGCGCGGTGGCTTTATTCACCAGGTCGGACTCAGGCAGCGGTAATGCGCGCGCGTCATTCCAGATAATTTGCGTGCAATCGAAAGGCATAAACGGCGCGGAAGGCTGCGCATTCCAGCTCCCTTGGGTATGAATGTTACACATACCCGTACCGCTCAGATGCAGCGTGTCACCCACGCGAACGCCCGCGTTTTCAAGCTGTTTAACGCTGGTGGCTTCGATAGTTTGTGCGCCCTTCATCCAGGAAAGCGTAAGCTTTATCGGCATATCCAGCGGGATCCAAAACAGCAGCATCAGTAGCACCAGCAACGAGCCGCCCGCGATGACGGCGTTGCGCAGCCAGTGCTGTAACGGGAAGTTTTTGACTTCGTCATGCAGCGATAAAAAGCGCCCCTGGCGTACAACGTGGCGATCGAGATAAATATCAATATCCGTTTGCTGGCCAAGATCTTGTGCGATGTAAGGCTGCCAGTGCGGTGGATAAATCAGATCAATAATACCTAGCGAGATATTATTAATTTGCTCCTGGTCGTTTTCGCCAAACAGCCCCCAGCGACGCGGCGTACCGCGCAGACAATGAATTTCCCGCAGGGCGGTTTTAGACGGTGGGGCAAACAGCCCCCACAGACCCGCAGCCAGTAGCAGCACCGCGCCACCAACTGTCCACGGAACAAACGTATCCGGGATTATCAAACAGAAAAAGAACAGCAGGAACGATGCGGCAATCAGTAACGCCTCGCGCAATCCCGATGGGCGGCTGAGCGCATATTCTTCATGGGTTTCCTGGCGAATATTCAGCAGTTCAATCTGCTCGCTTTCTTCACCGCGAATGGACGCCTGGGTAGAAGCGGTGTGCTGTAACGCATAGCCACGCGCTTCCTGCATATATTCCTGCAGCGTATGGCCGTTCAGGGAGATAACCAGCGGTATCGTATTGGTGTGGATTAGCTCAACGCTGTTTTCGTCATTGATGTATTGTTCCCAGAAAGGGGGAAGATGTACCTCAACGGAATCAAGATAGTAACGCCATTTGTTAGGATCGTCGGTAGTAATGCCGTAACGTGTAATCGCGTGCGTAAGTACGATGACGCTATTACTTTGGGCATTCAGCGTTAATGACACCGGCGCGGAGCTGGCGCCCGTTGGACCAGGTACCTGCTGAATTTGACTAAGGCTTTCGAGATAGTTTTCGACTGCACTGCGCTCTTCAGGCGTGAGTTTACGCTTCGAGGCGTCTGAGAAGACGTTGCTCAAGGGTAAATTTTTCCGTCTGGATTTCGTTCTGAGTAGCCATCCTGCAAGCAATGAGCAGGCCAGCAAAGCAGCTAAAAAAATCAGAATGGTGCTCATGCTTTCCCCATCTTACTTAGTCTGTCAGGCGTGGTCAGTCGCACCCTGTTCAATATTCGTGATTCTGTGGTTGGCTATCGGCAAGTGTGGAGTCGAACTTGAGCATCTTTAAGTACAGCCCAGTAAATGCGAATCATAGCAAAATCACTAAAAATGGAATATCAGCAAATTCCTGGAGTTATTTCAACCTATTGACTTTTAATTTGAAATAGGGATTAACTTTTAGTACGTTACATAAATGTAAATAAACGGCAATTCACATTGCCGAAACCGTGCGGTATATCGCACAATAACCCCAGATTTCACAGCAAAGATCCTCACAATGAGCAAATCATTACAGAAACCCACGATTTTGAAAGTGGAAACCGTCGCCCAATCCCGGCTGTTTAAAGTCGAAAGCGTGGACCTTGAGTTCAGCAATGGCGTACGCCGCGTTTATGAACGTATGCGCCCGTCCACGCGTGAAGCGGTAATGATTGTGCCGATTGTGGACGACCACCTGATCCTCATCCGCGAATACGCGGTCGGGACCGAATCTTACGAACTGGGTTTTTCTAAGGGGTTAATCGATCCTGGCGAAAGCGTGTATGAAGCGGCGAATCGGGAGCTGAAAGAAGAGGTGGGGTTTGGCGCAAAAGATCTGACGTTTTTAAAGAAACTCAGCATGGCGCCGTCCTATTTCTCCAGCAAAATGAACATCGTGGTGGCGGAGGACTTATATCCTGAATCGCTGGAAGGTGATGAGCCTGAACCATTACCGCAGGTGCGCTGGCCGCTGGCGCATTTGATGGACCTGCTGGAAGATCCTGATTTTCACGAAGCGCGTAATGTGAGTGCGCTGTTCCTCGTGCGCGAATGGCTGAAAGGACAAGGGCGGCTTTAATTTCTCTTCACGAATAATAAAAAAGGCGCTGAAGCGCCTTTTTTTGATCGGTCAGGGATCAGAACAGTTCGTGCGTCTCACCATTATCAATAATGGTCGTCCCCACCTCATGCACCGCCTGTTGCGTCGGCTGAGTGCCTTCAATGAAGTATTCTGCGCGGCTGTTGCCACCGCTTGCCAGTTGACCGGTGCTGCGATCGATATTGACCGTCACAATACCCGGCGGCGGCGTCAGCGGCTGCTCAGGCACGCCTTCCAGCACGGACTTCATATAGGCATCCCAGGCAGGCTGTGCGCTCTTTGCGCCGCCTTCGTAGCCGGAGATCTGGTCTTTGATCGCCCCAGAAGCCGTCGTGTGCCCGAGATTGCGGCGATGGTCATCAAACCCGATCCATACCGACGTCACCACGCCTGGCCCGTAGCCGGAGAACCATGCATCTTTAGAGCTGTTGGTGGTCCCGGTTTTCCCTCCGATATCATGGCGCTGTAAATCGCGACCTGCACGCCAACCGGTTCCCATCCAGCCCGGCTCACCAAATATATTGGTGTTCAGGGCGCTTTTAATCAGGAAGGCCAGCGGCGTGTTGATCACGTGTGGAGCGTACTCCTGCGTTCCGCTTTGCGCGACCAGCGCCTGGTTTGCCTGCTCAAGCTGAGGCATAGGCACGGCGGCATTCTGCTGTTCCTGCGAGACGGCGACATCTTCGACGTTACTGTTTTCCAGCACGTTAGATTTCTGGGTATCACCATAAATCACCGGAATATCGCATTCCGGACAGGCAATTTTCGGCTTCGCCTCGAAGATAACGCCGCCCATATCGCTTTCGATTTTACTGATGAAATACGGATCGACCAGGAAGCCGCCGTTCGACATCACTGCATAACCGCGCGCCACCTGCAACGGCGTGAATGAGGCAGAACCCAGCGCCAGCGACTCGGTGTGCACAATGTTCTGTGCCGGGAAGCCGAAACGTTGCAGATACTCTGCCGCGTAATCCACGCCCATCGCGCGCATGGCGCGTACCATCACCACGTTTTTCGACTGACCCAGCCCCTGACGTAAGCGGATAGGACCGGCGTATTGCGGCGGTGAGTTCTTCGGCTGCCAGTCGGAACCCGCGCCGGCATCCCAGCGGGAGATCGGCACGTCGTTAAGCATGCTTGCCAGCGTCAGACCTTTATCCATCGCGGCGGTATACAGGAATGGTTTGATGTTGGAACCCACCTGGCGTAACGCCTGGGTTGCACGGTTAAACTTGCTCTGGTTGAAGTCAAAACCACCGACCAGCGCCAGCACCGCGCCGTTTTGCGGATTGATGGAGACCAGTGCGGAGTTGACGTCCGGTACTTGCGCCAGCCACCAGGAATCGCCAACCTGGCGTACCCAGATTTGCTGCCCGGTTTGCACCACATCAGTCACTTTGCGCGGCGTCGGGCCTTGCTGGGTATCCGAGCGGTAAGGACGCGCCCAGCGCATGCCATCCATCCGTAATGACACTGACGTACCATCCGCCAGCGCGGCAATGGCTTCCTGCGGATTGGCGCTGGTAACAACCGCCGGTAGCAGGGGACCATAAGTCGGTAGCGCTTTCAGCGTATCGGTGATTTTCTTGCTGTCCCAACTGCTTTCGCCCACTTTCCACAGCACGTTCGACGGGCCGCGGTAACCGTGGCGCATGTCGTAATCCATTACGTTGTTACGTACTGCCTGCTGAGCAGCCTGCTGTACTTTGCGCGTAATGGTGGTGGTGATGCGATACCCGTCCTCATAGGCTTTCTCGCCATAACGGTTATACATCTCCTGGCGCACCATCTCAGAGAGATACGGCGCGGAGAAGGCGATTTCCGGCGCGTGGTAGTTGGCGTCAATGGCTTCGCCGCGCGCCTGATCGTACTGAGCCTGCGTGATGTAGTTTTCGCTCAACATACGCGACAGTACGACGTTACGTCGCGCGGTTGCCCTTTCCATCGAATAGAGGGGGTTGAAGGTTGACGGCGCTTTTGGCAGACCGGCAATCACCGCAATTTCACTTAAGCTGAGCTGATCAACCGTCTTACCGAAATAGACCTGCGCGGCGGCACCTACGCCATAAGCGCGATACCCCAGGTAAATCTTGTTCAGATACAGTTCGAGGATCTCATCTTTACTCAGCAGTTGTTCAATGCGGATCGCCAAGAACACTTCTTTGATCTTACGCATCAGCGTACGTTCCGGGCTCAGGAAGAAGTTTCTCGCCAACTGTTGGGTGATGGTGCTGGCCCCTTGTGATGCATGGCCGGAGAACAGCGCGACGCTGGCAGCACGGAAGATCCCCACCGGGTCTACCCCGTGGTGCTCATAAAAACGACTGTCTTCGGTAGCGATAAAGGCTTTAACCATTACCGGCGGCATCTGATCCAGGGTGACCGGGATTCGACGTTTCTCGCCATATTGCGCGATCAGCTCGCCATCAGCGCTGTAAACCTGCATCGGGATCTGTAAACGCACATCTTTGAGCGTCGCGACGTCAGGTAATTGCGGCTCAATATAGCGATAGAGGCCATAAATCGAGCCTGCTCCCAGCAGGATGCAACATACTGCAAGGATTAATAAATACTTTACGAACTTCACTGGAGATTTCCCATTTAGTGGCATTTGGGCAGTTTATAAACAAACGCGCGGTAGTATAAAGGCAAGCCAGACGCATTGATATACCCGTTAAAGCAACGGGTGATAAGGAGATCATCAGCAATGGCTTTCAATATCTGGAAAATTGGTCTGCATATTCAGCAACATGAAGCGCTGGCTGTCGCCGTAGTTCACGACGCATCCGGTTGGTTTCTCCAGCGCTGGTGGCGTATACCGCTGACGCCTCAGGTTATCGTCGATGGCCACATTCGCGAGCCTGAACAGCTTGTCGCAGCGCTACTGCCGTGGAGCCGGGAGCTTCCTCGCCGACACCATATTCATCTCTCTTTTCCTGCCAACAGGACGTTACAAAAAAAGTACCCTCGTCCGGAAATGATGCTGCGCGAGCCGGAGCAAGCCGCATGGTTATCCGGTTCGATGGCGCGTGAGCTGGATATGGCGCCGGATGCGCTGCATTTTGATTATAGCGAAGACACGTTAAGCCCGGCGTTTAACGTCACTGCCGCGCAAAGCAAAGAGATTTCAGCGCTTCTGACGCTTATCCAAACGTTGAAGGTACAGGTTACGGCGATTACGCCGGATGCCAGCGCGTTACAGCGATTTATACCCTACCTGCCAGAACGTCATCAGTGTCTGGTATGGCATGATGATACCCAGTGGCTATGGGCGACCCGTTCGGCATGGGGGCGTAAATCAACGGGCGATATTGGCTGTATCGACGAGCTTGCCGCGACATTATCGCTTTCCACGACAGCCATTGCGCTATGCGATCCCAGCGGCTTCGATCCTTTAAGCGTGGTGTCTGTACGCCAGCCGCCAATTCCAACGCAAAGCCATCGCTTCACCATTGCACTGGGACTCGCTATGGGAGGCACATGTTGATGATAGCGACCATCAATCTTCTGCCCTGGCGCCAGACGCGACGTCGCGCCTGCCTACGCTTCTGGAGTGTTTTATTTGGCGCTTCGCTACTGCTTAGTATTGGCGTGTTGTTGCGCTATTACAGCGTTTTGAGCGTAGAAAACCAGGTCGAATTGTTGTTAGCGGATGCCGAAAAGACGCGGGCCGAGGCTTTAATGGCGCTAAAGCCGCGTGTGCAGCTGCGCCAGCAACGATGGCAACAGGTTCAAGCGCGGAACAAACAGCGGGAGCAGACCCGAAGCTGGCAGCGGGTTTTACAAAGGCTGGCGGAATTACTGCCAGAGCAGGCGTGGTTAACAAAAATAACCTGGCAGCAGGAGACACTGGAACTGACGGGAAACACGCTGAGCTTTGCCGCGCTGAAGGCGCTGGAAGCGCAATTACGCCAGCTGCCGCTATTTAAATTGGGTAGCCCTGGCGAAACGCAGCAGGATGCGCAGGGACGCTGGCAATTCCACTATCGACTGATGCGGAGCGGTGCGCATGAAAACGCTTTGTGATAGCTGGTTAGCGCAGTCGCCGCGCTTTCGGCTCATCTGCAGCTGCGGCTGGATGCTGGGACTGCTCATCGTCGTCATGTTATGCCTCAGCTCCACCGCGCAGAAACGGGTTATGCAACAAGAGGCGCTAAACCAGCAACGAGCGGCCATTCAGGCACAATGGCGAAATTTATATCTGCTGGCGGCATCGCCAGAAGAGCTTGAAGAGACGCTGATTCCGTTCTCCCCGCTGCTGTTTCAGACTCCTGTTGCACATCTTATCCACTGGCAACCCTCCGCACAGGGCGGAGAAATGACGCTGAAGCCAGGCTGGGATGTCATCCCGCCGATGTTTGACCAATTGGCGGAGCAAGGGATGAACGTCAGCCGGTTTTCTCTTTACGCAGAAGGTGCAGAGCTGCTGTTAACACTACAACTGGAGCGCCTGAATGATGGTTGAACGCTGGCTGTTGGCGTGCGTAAGCGTACTGATACTCACCGGTATGCGTAATCCCTTCCTGCCGCCGGAGGACCGTTGCCAAATTGCTGAGCTGTCGGCATGGCGCTATCAGGGAATATTGAGCCAGGGCGCGCGACCCATTGGCATTGTTCAGGATAGCCAGAAAAAATGGCAGCGGGTTGAGCGAAATGATGTCCTGAAAAACGGTTGGACGGTTACGCAGATAACGGCCCAGAGCGTAACCCTCGACACAGGGAAAAACTGCGAGCCGTCGCAGTGGCAGTGGCAACGACAAGGAGCGATAAATGAAGCGATGGATGGCATGGATAGTACTCGTACTGGTGGTCGGGATTCAGAGCGTACTGGCGGCGAAATCACAAAACGTGACGCTGGTGGTCGATGATGTGCCGGTTGTGCAGGTATTGCAGGCGCTGGCCGAACAGGAAAAGAAAAACCTGGTAGTTTCACCGGATGTCAGCGGTGTGCTGTCACTGCATTTGACGGATGTGCCCTGGAAGCAGGCATTGCAAACGGTGGTGAAAAGCGCCGGGCTGGTATTACGCCAGGAAGGCAACATTCTGCATGTGCATTCTGTTCAATGGCAGAGTGAAAATGCGGCTCGTCAGGACAATGAGCAGGCACGGCTTCAGGCCAGCCTGCCGTTGGAACATCGCAGTATCATTTTGCAATATGCTGATGCCTCCGAGCTGGCAAAAGCCGGAGAAAAGCTGCTCAGCGCCAAAGGAAGCATGACGGTGGATAAACGCACCAACCGCTTACTGCTGCGTGATAATAGCGTTGCGCTTAACGCACTGGAAACGTGGGTGGCGCAAATGGATCTGCCGGTTGCACAAGTCGAACTGGCGGCGCATATCGTGACGATTAATGAAAAAAGCTTGCGTGAGCTGGGGGTGAAGTGGTCGCTGGCTGACGCACAGCAATCGGGGGCTGTGGGGAACGTCACAACGCTTGCCAGCGATCTTTCTGTATCCACAGCCACATCCCGTGTGGGATTTAACATTGGCCGTATTAACGGTCGTTTACTCGAGCTGGAGCTGTCTGCGCTGGAGCAAAAACAGCAGTTGGACATCATCGCCAGTCCACGCTTACTGGCTTCTCACCTGCAACCTGCCAGTATTAAGCAGGGTAGTGAGATCCCTTATCAGGTCTCCAGCGGTGAAAGCGGCGCGACATCCGTCGAGTTCAAGGAAGCTGTATTAGGGATGGAAGTCACGCCCACCGTATTGCAGAAAGGACGAATCAGACTGAAACTGCATATCAGCCAGAATGTTCCCGGGCAGGTGCTACAGCAGGCGGATGGCGAAGTTCTGGCTATTGATAAGCAGGAGATTGAAACTCAGGTCGAGGTAAAAAGCGGCGAGACGATTGCGCTGGGCGGGATTTTTTCACATAAGAATAAATCCGCAGCCGACAGCGTGCCGCTGTTGGGGGACATCCCCTGGCTTGGCTCTCTCTTTCGTCATGATGGTAAAGAAGACGAACGGCGTGAATTAGTGGTTTTTATTACGCCCAGACTGGTTTCAACGCAATAACTTATGCATGAAAAGCCGTTGTTTTTGCACTGAACACGTTTCAGAGATTTGACGTGCGGGTGTATTTAGCATACAAGGAGTACCGATTTGAGTGTCGGTACTTTTCTTTACTTATGCGGCAGTAAATACGCTTTGCCTTTCTGGTGGTGTGTCATAGGCTTATTTGGTGTCATTTGGCTGCGCGATACGTCGCCAGGTCTGATGTTTGCAGGGTAGCATGCCTGCCACGACCAGAAATGCGTAAGGTTTGGTGATTTATTCAGTTGCCAAACCCGCTTGAGTATTGAGATAATTTTCAGTCTGACTCTCGCAATATCTTATGAGGTTTCAGTTCATGTCCTGCTGCGCTGAGTGTCTGCGAAGCGGGTTTACCATTAACGAATAGTCTTAGTAGTACCGAAAAAATGGCAGAGAAACGCAATATCTTTCTGGTTGGGCCTATGGGTGCCGGAAAAAGCACTATTGGGCGCCAGTTAGCTCAACAACTCAATATGGAATTTTACGATTCTGATCAAGAGATTGAGAAACGAACCGGAGCTGATGTGGGCTGGGTCTTCGATGTAGAAGGTGAAGACGGCTTCCGTGATCGCGAAGAAAAAGTCATCAACGAGTTGACGGAAAAACAGGGTATTGTGCTGGCAACTGGCGGTGGCTCTGTTAAATCACGTGAAACACGTAACCGTCTTTCCGCGCGTGGCGTCGTGGTCTATCTTGAAACGACAATTGAAAAACAACTTGCGCGAACTCAACGTGACAAGAAACGCCCGCTGCTGCAGGTAGAATCGCCGCCTCGTGAAGTTCTGGAAGCGTTGGCTGACGAACGCAATCCTCTATACGAAGAGATTGCTGACGTGACCATTCGCACCGACGATCAGAGCGCAAAAGTCGTAGCAAACCAGATTATTCATATGTTGGAAAGCAACTAATTCTGGCTGAATACACACTCGTCTGCGGGTACAAGTAACTAAGGTGGATGTCGCGTAATGGAGAGGATCACAGTCACTCTCGGGGAACGTAGTTACCCTATCACCATCGCGGCTGGTTTGTTTAATGAGCCAGCTTCATTCTTACCGCTGAAATCGGGCGATCAGGTTATGTTGGTGACCAACGAAACCCTGGCTCCCCTTTATCTCGATAAGGTTCGCGGCGTACTTGAACAGGCGGGTGTAAACGTTGATAGCGTTATCCTTCCCGATGGCGAGCAGTATAAAAGCCTGACGGTTCTGGATACGGTTTTCACTGCGTTACTGCAAAAACCGCACGGTCGTGATACCACGTTAGTCGCACTTGGCGGCGGCGTGATAGGCGATCTGACCGGTTTTGCGGCAGCCAGCTATCAGCGTGGTGTTCGTTTTATTCAAGTCCCGACAACCCTGTTGTCGCAGGTCGACTCCTCCGTTGGCGGCAAAACCGCCGTAAACCATCCCCTCGGTAAAAACATGATTGGCGCGTTTTACCAACCGGCGTCCGTGGTGGTGGATCTCGATTGTCTGAAAACGCTTCCTGCGCGTGAGCTGGCATCGGGGCTGGCGGAAGTGATCAAATACGGCATCATCCTTGACGGTGAATTTTTCAGTTGGCTGGAAGAAAATCTGGATGCGTTATTGCGTCTGGATGGTCCGGCGATGGCGTACTGTATTCGTCGTTGTTGTGAGCTGAAAGCAGAAGTTGTCGCAGCGGACGAGCGTGAAATGGGCTTACGTGCTTTACTGAATCTGGGACACACGTTTGGCCATGCGATCGAAGCTGAAATGGGTTATGGCAATTGGTTACATGGTGAAGCCGTTGCAGCAGGTATGGTAATGGCTGCTCGTACGTCAGAACGTCTTGGACAGTTTACCTCCGCTGATACGCAGCGCATCATTACGCTGCTCCAGCGAGCGGGCTTGCCGGTCAATGGACCGCGTGAAATGTCCAGCGAGGCTTATCTGCCGCACATGCTGCGAGATAAAAAAGTGTTAGCGGGAGAGATTCGTTTAGTGCTTCCACTGGCATTAGGGAAGAGTGAAGTGCGCGGCGGAGTGTCGCACGAGGTGGTTCTTAACGCTATTGCTGATTGCCAGCCGGCGTAACAACAAGAAAGGTCTGGCTTGCGTTGCGAAACGTAGGTCTTTTAGCTTCAGGTTATGTGCAAAGTCGTAAGCATTAACCTTTGAGTGGGGTGTTAAATGGATGAATTCAAACCAGAAGACGAGCTGAAACCCGATCCCAGCGATCGTCGTACTGGTCGTTCTCGTCAATCGTCTGAACGCGATAATGAGCCGCAAATCAATTTTGATGATGTTGATCTGGATGCTGACGATCGCCGTCCTGCGCGCGCACGTAAAGAGCGTGAAGAAGAACGGGACATTGAAGAAGAGTATGAATCTGATGACGATGACGTGGATGAAGAGCGTGTAGAACGTCGTCCGCGCAAGCGTAAGAAACCCGCCAGCAAGCCTGCCTCTCGTCAGTATATGATGATGGGTGTCGGTGTCCTGGTGCTGTTGCTGCTGATCATCGGTATCGGTTCTGCGCTGAAAGCCCCCTCATCATCTCCCAGTGAGCAGGCTGGATCGGGCGAGAAGAGCATTGATCTTTCTGGCAACAACGCGACGGATCAGGCGAGCACGACTACGCCTGCAGCAGGCGCTGAGCAGACCGCTGGTAATACCCAGCAGGATGTTTCCCTACCGCCGATTTCCTCTACCCCAACTCAAGGTCAGACACCTGCGGCAACTGAAGGCCAGCAGCGTGTTGAAGTGCAGGGCGATCTGAACAACGCTCTGACGCAACCGCAAGGCCAGGAGCAGGTTAACAATGTAGTGGTTAACTCTACGCTGCCGACCGAACCTGCGACCGTTGCGCCAGTTCGTAATGGTAATGCTGTGCGCCAGACTGCGAAAACGGAAACGGCTGAACGCCCTGCTGCGACACACCAGGAACGTAAACAGGCTGTTATTGAGCCGAAGAGCAAACCGCAAACTACGGTGAAAGCGACGCAGACAGAGCCGAAACCTGTTGCTCAGGCAAAACCAACTGCAACTGCGCCGACGACTACAACCAAAGCACCTGTGGTTACCGCTACGCCGAAGGCGACCGTTGAGCCGAAAGCAACCGCGACTACAACGCCTGCGCCAACTGCGACGGCAACAACGTCAACACCTGTTGCTGGTGGAGCGAAAAGTGCTGGAAATGTCGGAGCGTTAAAATCTGCGCCGTCCAGCCATTACACGCTGCAGCTCAGCAGTTCTTCTAACTACGACAACCTTAACGGTTGGGCGAAGAAAGAAAACCTGAAGAACTACGTGGTGTATCAGACGACGCGTAACGGTCAACCGTGGTATGTTCTGGTAACAGGCGTGTATGCGTCTAAAGAAGATGCGAAACGTGCAGTGTCTACGCTACCCGCCGATATTCAGGCGAAAAATCCGTGGGCAAAACCGCTGCACCAGGTTCAGGCCGATTTGAAGTAAGATAGGATATGTTCTGCAATGGTTTGCTGTTTCGCCCAATTGCGGGACAAAGACTAAAGCGCAGGATGCTGTCGGAGCTTTCTCCACAGCCGGAGAAGGTGTAATTAGTTAGTCAGCATGAAAAAAAATCGCGCTTTTTTGAAATGGGCAGGGGGAAAATACCCCCTGCTTGATGATATCAAACGGCATTTACCTCAGGGTGAATGCCTGATTGAACCTTTCGTGGGTGCCGGGTCGGTGTTTCTCAACACCGACTTTTCTCGTTATATTCTTGCCGATATTAACAGCGACCTCATCAGTCTCTATAACATCGTGAAGACACGTACCGATGAGTATGTGCAGGCTTCGCGTGAGCTGTTTATGCCTGAAACCAATCAGGCTGAGGTGTACTATCGGTTCAGAGAAGAATTTAATGCCAGTCAGGATCCGTTCCGCCGCGCAGTGCTGTTCTTGTATCTGAACCGCTTTGGTTACAACGGATTGTGCCGTTATAACCTGCGCGGCGAGTTTAATGTACCGTTTGGTCGTTATAAAAAACCTTACTTCCCGGAAGCCGAGTTGTACCATTTTGCTGAAAAAGCGCAGAATGCGGAGTTCCATTGTCTCTCCTATGAAGAGTGCATGGACCGTGCGGATAGCAACTCTGTGGTCTATTGTGACCCGCCTTATGCACCGCTTTCGGCGACGGCAAATTTCACCGCGTATCATACCAACAGCTTTAGCCCAAAAGAGCAGGCACATCTGGCCGAGATGGCAGAAAAGCTGGTCAGTAAGCAGATCCCGGTGTTAATTTCGAACCATGACACGCCCGATACCCGCGAATGGTACCGATCGGCGAAACATTTTCAGGTCAAAGTGCGGCGCAGCATTAGCAGCAATGGCGGCACGCGTAAAAAGGTGAACGAACTGCTGGCACTGTATAAACCAGGAGTTGTAACGCCTGCGAAGAAATAATTCTCAAGGAGAAGCGGATGAAACAGTATTTGATCGCCCCCTCAATTCTGTCGGCTGATTTTGCCCGCCTGGGTGAGGACACCGCGAGAGCGCTGACTGCCGGTGCCGATGTCGTACACTTCGATGTCATGGACAATCACTACGTACCGAACCTGACCATCGGCCCGATGGTACTGAAATCGCTGCGTAAATATGGCATTACTGCCCCGATTGACGTTCATCTGATGGTGAAACCGGTCGATCGTATTGTCCCGGACTTCGCCGCCGCCGGCGCGAGCATCATTACTTTTCACCCGGAAGCCTCCGAGCACGTCGATCGCACTTTACAGCTGATCAAAGAGCATGGCTGTAAAGCGGGCCTGGTGTTTAACCCGGCAACACCGCTGAGCTATCTGGACTACGTCATGGATAAGCTCGATGTGATCCTGCTGATGTCCGTTAACCCAGGTTTTGGCGGGCAGTCCTTCATCCCACAAACGCTGGATAAGCTGCGCGAAGTGCGTCGTCGTATTGATGAATCTGGCTACGATATCCGCCTCGAAGTGGACGGCGGCGTCAAGGTGAACAACATTGGTGAAATCGCGGCGGCGGGTGCAGATATGTTTGTCGCAGGCTCTGCTATTTTCGACCAACCAGACTACAAAAAAGTCATTGATGAAATGCGCAATGAACTGGCGAAGGTAAGTCATGGATAAGTTTCAGGATATTCGGGGCGTTGCATTTGACCTCGACGGTACGCTGGTCGACAGCGCGCCGGGATTAACCGCAGCGGTGGATATGGCGCTGTATGCGCTGGAACTGCCGATTGCTGGTGAAGAACGCGTTATCACCTGGATTGGCAACGGTGCAGATGTATTGATGGAGCGCGCGTTGGCGTGGTCGCGTCAGGAGCGCGCCACACTACGTAAGACAATGGGTAAACCGCCCGTTGATGATGATATCCCCGCCGAAGAACAGGTGCGTATTTTGCGTAAGCTGTTCGACAGATACTACGGCGATGTCGCAGAAGAGGGGACATTCCTGTTCCCTGATGTTGCCGACACGCTGGGCGCGATGCATGCGAAAGGATTGCCGCTGGGTCTGGTGACCAACAAACCGACCCCGTTTGTCGCGCCATTGCTTGAGGCGTTAGATATCGCCAAATACTTTAGCGTGGTCATCGGTGGTGACGACGTGCAGAATAAAAAACCGCATCCGGATCCGCTACTGCTGGTAGCAAGCAAGCTTGGCATCAAGCCTGAGCAATTGCTCTTCGTAGGGGATTCACGTAATGATATTCAGGCGGCAAAAGCTGCTGGCTGTCCGTCCGTTGGTCTGACTTATGGCTACAACTACGGCGAGTCGATCGCGCTGAGCCAACCCGACGTTATTTACGACCGTATTAATGAACTACTGCCCGTTCTCGGGCTTCCGCATAGCGAAAATCAGGAATCAAAAAATGACTAAGCCCATCGTTTTTAGTGGCGCACAGCCCTCAGGTGAATTGACCATTGGCAACTATATGGGTGCGCTGCGTCAGTGGGTGAGCATGCAGGATGACTACCATTGCATCTACTGCATCGTTGACCAACATGCCATCACCGTTCGTCAGGATGCTCAGCAGCTGCGTAAAGCAACGCTCGATACGCTGGCGCTGTATCTGGCATGCGGTATCGATCCTGAAAAAAGCACCATTTTCGTCCAGTCTCATGTACCGGAACACGCACAATTAGGTTGGGCGCTGAACTGCTACACCTATTTCGGCGAGCTGAGCCGTATGACCCAGTTCAAAGATAAATCCGCACGCTATGCGGAGAACATCAACGCCGGTCTGTTTGATTATCCGGTGCTGATGGCGGCAGACATCCTGCTGTATCAGACCAACCAGGTACCGGTTGGCGAAGATCAGAAACAGCATCTGGAACTAAGCCGCGATATCGCCCAGCGCTTCAACGCCCTGTATGGCGACATCTTCAAAGTGCCTGAGCCGTTCATTCCTAAATCCGGTGCGCGCGTGATGTCGCTGCTGGAGCCGACGAAGAAAATGTCCAAGTCGGATGACAACCGCAACAATGTGATCGGCCTGCTGGAAGATCCGAAATCCGTGGTTAAGAAAATCAAACGTGCGATGACCGACTCCGAAGAGCCTCCTGTTGTACGCTACGACGTGCAGAATAAAGCGGGTGTTTCCAACCTGCTGGATATCCTCTCTGCCGTTACCGGCCAGAGCATTCCGGAGCTGGAACAACACTTTGAAGGCAAGATGTATGGTCATCTGAAAGGTGAAGTCGCAGAGGCTGTTTCCGGCATGCTGACCGAGCTTCAGGAGCGTTATCACCGTTTCCGTAACGATGAAGCTTTCCTGCAGCAGGTGATGAAAGATGGCGCGGAAAAAGCCAGCGCACGCGCGTCTGTTACGCTGAAAGCGGTTTACGAAGCGATTGGTTTTGTCGCCAAGCCGTAATGCGCTCTGCGTTGCTGAAGAAACCGGGTTCTACCCGGTTTTTTTTCGCCTGTTCGCTGGTGAATCTCAAAAAATATGAAGCGCCTCGCCGTTTGCATATTTCCTTATATCAATCAATTTAATGAAGATATAAATATTCAATTTACTGAAGATATAAAATGCGTCGGATATTTATCAAGAAAGAGGGGGACTGACAACCCTGGCACGCTACCTGCTCGGCGAGAAGTGCGGTAGCGTGTGAATGAGCATTTAACCTATAAATATAAAAACCGGGGATTTCCCGGTTTTTTTGTATCTGCGCAATCGCTTCTGTTACAGATCTGCAGCCGGGCCACAGCCACCAATAATTTTAGAAATAGAAATTACCGGATGCAGGAAGTAATCGTAGGTGCAGTTATCTTTTTTGTTATCGACATGACCAGTACACGCGGTCAGCGTAGCCAGAACACCAGCAACGATAGTGATTTTTGCAAATTTCAGCATGTTAAAATCCTTGTAAGATATCTATTTTTAAATGGATGAAATCCATTTCTCGGCGGTTAAGATATCAACTAAAATAAACTTAAAGTAGTCCGGATTAGGACATAACAAGTTTTATATAAAATATGATTTCAATGAATTTAAATGTTTTAAAAATACATTTAATTAATGATTGACGGTTGGGCTACTGAGGCGGGTATATAGCGAGTATCGGTTTTTGATTTATTTCTATCGGAAGATAAATAAATGCCCTGAATATGAACTGTCCAACTTTATGGTGTCAGTCCAATATCAGAGCATTTTTCAGCATTCAATTAATGGTTCGAGAACCAGTTCAGCTTATCGCGTAGTCCAACCACGCGGCCGACGATAATCAGCGCCGGGCTTTCAACCTGCTGCGCCAGTTCGCCGAGTTGCGAAAGCACCCCGTTAACAACGCGTTGCTTCACGGAGGTACCGTTTTCTACCAGCGCGACAGACATATCGGGTTGCATGCCAAATTCGATCAGTTTTTCCTGGATAGTCGCCGCCTGATTGAGGCCCATGTAGAACACCAGCGTCTGTTTCTCTGCCGCCAGGTTTTCCCAGTCCAGCTCGCCGCCGGTTTTCAGGTGCCCGGTGACCAGACGTACACTCTGGGCGTAATCACGATGGGTCAATGGAATGCCGGAATAGGCGGAACAACCGGATGCTGCGGTAATACCTGGCACAACGGAGAATGGAATACCGGCATGGCACAGGGTTTCCAGCTCTTCGCCACCACGGCCAAAGATGAACGGGTCGCCACCTTTCAGGCGCACGACGCGTTTGCCCTGTTGCGCTTCACGCAGCAGGATCTGGTTAATTTCTTCCTGCGGTACGCAGTGGTAGCCCGCGCGTTTACCGACGAACACCCGGTCGGCATCGCGGCGAACAAGGTTCATGATGTCGTCGGATACCAGACGGTCATAAACCACGACATCCGCTTGCTGGATCTGCTGTAGACCTTTCAGCGTCAGCAGCCCGGCATCGCCAGGACCGGCGCCAACCAACACCACTTCGCCTCGATGGTCCAACGGTTCGCTGAGCAACTGCTCGGTGGTTTCCTCGACGGCTTTCTGGTCACTGTTCGCCAGCGACTGCGCCAGGCGGTCATTCACGAACAATTTTTCCCAGAAGCGGCGACGTTCACTCATGCTGGAAAACTGTTCTTTCACTCGGGCGCGTAACTTGCCTGCATATTGCGCGACCTGGCCCAGATGCTGAGGCAGCACAGATTCAAGTCTTTCACGTAGCAGACGGGCAAGCACCGGCGATGTACCGCCGGAGGAGACCGCCACCATCAGCGGCGAGCGGTCGATAATGGAGGGCATGATAAAACTGGCTGCTTTTGGCGCATCGACCACGTTGCAGAAAATACGACGTGATTCTGCGGCGGTGCTGACGCTTTGGTTGACGGCATCGTCATCGGTGGCGGCAATAGCCAGCCAGCAGGTGTCGAGCAGGGACTCGTTGAACGGTCCCTCAACCAGCGTCAGCATGCCTTCATCTGCCCATACGGTGAACTGCGGAATAAAAGCCAGCGCATTAACCGTTATACGGGCGCCCGCTTCCAGCAGTAACCGCGCTTTGCGTTCTGCGACATCACCACCGCCGACGATCAAGCAGTCGCGGTCACGTAGTTGACAAAATATAGGCAAATGATCCACGACATTACCCCTTAATTATTGGCAGTAGCCTCTGGCTGGTTGATTTTTGCCGGAGCAGGACGCTCCGATTTTGGCGTAGCATACCAATAACCCAATCCCATGAATACGACACCGGACAAAGTATTACCGAGTGTCACCCACAACAGGTTATGACCAATTCCTGACAGGGTATAGGCTTCGCTGTGGTGGCCGAACCAGGAGAGGGCAAACAGCGTCATGTTGGCAACCGAGTGCTCGTAACCGGAAGCGATAAACGCCAGTAGACACCACCAGATGGCGAGGAATTTTGCTGCGCCCTCGGTACGAATTGCCATCCAGATTGCCAGACAAACCAACCAGTTACACAGTGCGCCTTTAAAGAACAGCACCGTTGCTGGCGCGGTAGTTTTCGCCAACGCCACCGAATGGACGATGCTGGTATCGACCGGCAGCAGGCTACCGCCGCCCCAACTATAAAGCAGAGCGACAAACACGGATCCGACCAGATTACCCAGCCAGGTTTGCGGCAGAATAGCCCACATCTGACCGTGACTGATGGTGCCCGCTTTGACGCCGAGCGTCAGGAACATGGTGTGACCGGTAAACAGTTCCGAACCGGCAATAATGACCAGCGTTAAAGCGATACCAAAGGTTGCACCCATTACCAGAGGACGAACGGACGGGTCGAGCAGATTACCGAGGGTGAAAATAAGAATGATGCCGAGACCGACGTAGGCCCCTGCCATTGCCGAACTGACCCAGAATCCGAGCGGGTTATTAGCCGAGAGGCGTGCGATGCGCGCAGCGTTAGCCGCACACTTATTAATAGTGTCTGTGAACATGTGTTGATTATCCTTGAAGTACAAACAATAAAAAGAAATCGTAACCGTAGGCCTGATGGCGCTACGCTTATCAGGTCTACAAATAAAAGACCTACAAATACGTCAAAAAAGGGGAGGCGTTGCGCCTCCCAAAAAGTTATTAACCGCGCAATTGCACCATGCCGTCTTTCACTCGGGCTTCGTAATGTTTCACGGAGAACTGTTCGTCTTCCATGCACAGACCGTCGCTTAAGCGAAAGCGCTGTTTTTTCAGCGGGCTGGCGACCCACAATTCGCCCTGATGTTCAGCAATCAGCCCACGAGAAAGCACGCTGGACTCAAAGAACGGGTCGATGTTGCTGATCGCAAACACCTGGTCGCTGTGATACGGGCGGAAAATCGCAACTTGCTCGCTACCTAACAGGGCGCAGACGCCTGTTGCAGGCAGAATGTCATCGATTTTGCAGATGTTTTTCCACTGGCTCATGCGTTTTCCTCCACCAGAGTCACCGGGATACGCTCATAGGGCGTGGCCGGACGATGTTGTTCACGTTCAGGCACAACCTGGACATTCGGATCGCGTTGATCGCTGTTGATAAAGTGTTTGAAGCGAACCTGTGCGGATGGGGTGTTAACCGTCTCTGTCCACTCGCAGACCACCGCTTCACGCAGACGGGCCATCTCTTCTTCCAGGTGCTGGTTCAGCCCCAGTTTGTCGTCGATGATGACCGATTTCAGATATTCGATACCGCCTTCCAGGTTGTCTAACCATGGTGCGGTTCGGGTCAGTTTGTCAGCGGTACGGATGTAGAACATCATGAAACGATCAAGGTATTTGAGCAGCGTTTCGCGGTCGATATCCGCTGCCAGCAGGTCTGCATGACGAGGTTTCATCCCGCCGTTACCGCAAACGTACAAGTTCCAGCCTTTCTCAGTGGCGATGATACCCACGTCTTTGCCCTGAGCTTCCGCACATTCACGGGTACAGCCGGAGACGCCGAATTTCATTTTGTGCGGGGTACGAATGCCCTTGTAGCGGTTTTCCAGCTCCACGCCGAATCCGACGCTATCGCCGACGCCATAACGGCACCAGGTACTGCCTACGCAGGTTTTCGCCATACGCAGCGCTTTGGCGTATGCGTGACCGGTTTCAAAGCCCGCTTCAATCAGCTGACGCCAGATTTCCGGCAGGTCATCTTTTTGCGCGCCGAACAGGCCGATACGCTGAGAACCGGTGATTTTGGTATACAGGTTAAATTCACGCGCGATACGGCCCACGGCCACCAGGCCTTCAGGAGTTATTTCTCCGCCCGCGGAGCGCGGGATCACGGAGTAGGTACCGTCTTTCTGGATGTTCGCCAGGAAGTTGTCGTTAGTGTCCTGCAGCGGCGTGTGCTGTGGTTTGAGGATGTACTCATTCCAGCAGGAGGCCAGCAGGGAACCTACGGTTGGTTTACACACTTCACAGCCGTAGCCTTTCCCGTGTTTTGCCAGCAGCTCTTCGAAGGTTTTAATCCCTTCTACACGGATCAGATGGAACAGTTCCTGACGCGAGTACGGGAAGTGTTCACACAGGTTGTTGTTAACTTCGATCCCCTGTTTCGCCAGTTCTGCGTTCAGGACCTGCGTTACCAACGGGATACACCCGCCGCAGCCGGTACCAGCTTTGGTTTCAGCTTTCAGCGCCGCAACGGTGTGGCAGCCTTTGTTGATAGCGGCGATCAGCATGCCTTTGGTGACGTCGAAGCAGGAGCAAATCTGCGCGCTGTCCGGCAGTTTATCGACACCGATAGACGGCTTACCGCTGCCCGCGTGAGCTGGCAGAATCAGTGAGTCTGGGTTTTCCGGCAGTTCGATGGCGTTCAGCACCAGCTGCAGCAGGTTGCCGTAATCGCTGGTGTCACCGACTAAAACCGCCCCGAGCAGGGTTTTGTTATCTTCGCTAACGATGAGGCGTTTGTAGACTTCTTTGCTTTCGTCGAGATAGACGTAGCTACGGGCGCCCGGCGTGCGCGCATGCGCGTCGCCAATCCCGCCGACGTCAACACCAAGTAGCTTCAGCTTGGCGCTCAGATCCGCGCCTTCAAAGGCGTTTTCGGTTTCGAGAATATGGTCAACGGCAACCTGCGCCATTTTGTAGCCTGGAGCGACCAGACCATACACGCGGTTGTTCCAGCTGGCGCATTCGCCGATGGCATAGATGTCCGGATCAGAAGTCTGGCAGGTATCGTTAATCACAATACCACCGCGCGGCGCAACGTCGAGACCGCATTGGGTGGCCAGTTTGTCGCGTGGGCGAATACCGGTAGAAAAGACGATGAAATCGACTTCCAGTTCGCTACCGTCGGCAAAACGCATGGTTTTGCGCGCTTCGGTGCCTTCCTGGACGATCTCTTTAGTGTTTTTGCTGGTGTGGACACGCACGCCCATGCTTTCAATTTTGCGACGTAACTGCTCGCCACCCATGTGATCCAGCTGTTCGGCCATCAGCATCGGGGCAAATTCAATCACGTGGGTTTCAACGCCGAGGCTTTTCAGCGCACCGGCGGCTTCCAGGCCCAGCAGGCCACCGCCGACGACGGCACCACGTTTGCTACGGCGCGCGCAAGACTCAATGGCGTTGAGGTCTTCGATGGTGCGGTAAACGAAGCAGTCTTGGGTTTCCGAACCTTTAATCGGTGGGATCCACGGATAAGAGCCTGTCGCCATGATCAGCTTATCGTAATAGACCGTACGACCCGCGCTGGAGTGGATCACCTTCTCCTGGCGGTTGATGGTGATTGCGCGCTCGCCCACTAACACTTTAACGCCATGCTTCTCGTAGAATCCTTCACGCACCAGAGAAAGTTCTTCGGCGGTGTGGTGGGAGAAGTAGGACGACAGGTGGACACGGTCGTACGCTTTGCGGGGTTCTTCACAGAAGACGGTAATATCAAAATTGGCAGCGTCGGATTTATCAAGAAGATCCTCAATAAAGCGATGGCCGACCATACCATTACCGATAATAGCGAGTCTGACTTTGCTCATTTTTGCCTCGATTTCTTTTCTATTACTGCCTACCTTAACGATTCAGCAACCCCGCTTATTGATGCAAATCAAATTCGCCTTTATATACTCCTTAAGAGGTATATAGCTGATTTAACTGCATTTTTATAAGTTACGGAATTAACAGGCTTTTCGTGTTTGTATAAATAGCGTACAAATTAAGGGGTTTTTGTAAGAATTGGCCTACAGCACCAGAAAAGAAGAGGGCGCGGGAATAGGCCGGATAAGATGCGTTAGCATCGCCATCCGGCACTCAGATTAATGCGTTGCGGGTGCGTTATGCTGGCGATGACGCGTGACGAACCCAAGAATAAAGCACATCACGAATACGACCGCATACAAGCCGTTAGCCGTCTGCAATGCCGCCAGCGGACCGCTGTGCGCCACGATAGGGCCAGTGACCACGAAAGTGAGCATAGTACCGATGGTGCCACAGGTTAGAACGAAGTTAACCAGTTTAGGTGATGCGACCTTCGTCTGCTGGGAGCCGAGGGTAATGATGGTGGTATAAATCGCGCTGGAGAAGAAGCCCAACGTCAGAATGAACCACGGCATATGCTCCGGCGTACCGGTGATAAACAGATACATCAGGACGGTAGCCACACCCGCCAGTACGGTCAGGATGCGCTGCAAATCGAAGAAACGCAGGATAAAGCTAAATGCCCACATGCCAACCATGTAAGACATCCAGAAGTCGCTGACCAGTTTACCTGCGTCGTTCAGGCTCATGCCCAGACTTTTGGCGTATTCCGGCACCCAAGAGATAAAGCCCAACTGACCGAGGATGTAGCACAGCGCGGCGATCGCCAGGAACAGCACGCCAATGCCCCATTTTTCTTTTACCACTGGTGCGTCCGGTTGCTGCGCGTGTTTACCCAGCGCCGGGAATTCGCAGCCGAAGGTCAGCAGGAAAATGGCGACGTATACCAGGCCGATGCAGGCATAAACCCAATACCATTCGATGCTGCGCGCTAACAGGAATGCTGCCACCATCGGGAAAATCATGCCGGCCATGCTGAAGAAGGAATCAGTAAACAGCAGGCGGGAACCGCGCTGGCGACCTTCGTACATCTGAGTCACCAGGAATGTACCAATCGACATGGTGATACCGCTCACCAGACCCAGTACAAACATGGCGGCTGAGAACAAGGCCAGGCTATGGCTGAGCATCAGTCCGGCGACCGCCAGAACCATCAGGATAAAGCCAAAGCGCAACTGGGTTTTCAGTGGCACAATTTCCATCAGCCATGCATTCAGAAAAATAGAGATCAGAATGCCGGCATTCAGAAAGGTGAAGGTGTTACTCATACTGGAAACGGGCAAATGGAAGTAATCTGCGATGTTTCCCATCACCATCCCGGTGACAATTACCAACGCGCCTGTCAGGGCGTAGGAGAGAAAGCTAATCCATGTGAGCTTGATGCGATTGCTGTTAGTCATGACTGGCCTGTATAGAAGTGTTAGGCGCATTGACTGCGCCGTGAGCGGGCAGATTTTAGGCGCTTTAGTGATGCATTTAAATGTTTATTGGTAATTACTTGCTACGTTACATTTTTTTATGTGATCTAGATCGCATTGAATCTTGAGGCTATAAGGTTACATTTGTTTCAAGTACGTAAAATTAAGTAAAGGGATGGCCTTGTTCTTGAAGGCTCTTTAGAATCAATTCACTTGCTTCATTTCTGCTCTTGTTAAGGAATTCTCATGCTCAAATCGACTCTGGCGGCTGTTGCAGCTGTTCTCGCTCTTTCTGCTCTTTCTCCCGCAGCACTGGCAGCAAAAGGTGACCCGCATGTCCTGCTGACAACCTCTGCCGGTAACATTGAGCTGGAGCTGAACAGTCAGAAAGCCCCGGTTTCAGTGCAAAACTTTGTCGATTATGTCAACAGCGGTTTCTATAACAACACCACGTTCCACCGCGTGATCCCTGGCTTCATGGTGCAGGGCGGCGGTTTTACCGAGCAGATGCAGCAGAAGAAACCTAACCCGCCAATCAAGAATGAAGCTGATAACGGACTGCGTAATACCCGCGGCACGATTGCCATGGCGCGTACAGCAGATAAAGACAGCGCGACCAGCCAGTTCTTTATCAACATTGCAGACAATGCGTTCCTCGATCACGGCCAGCGCGACTTTGGGTACGCGGTCTTCGGTAAAGTTGTGAAAGGTATGGATGTCGCGGATAAGATCTCTCAGGTGCAGACCCATGATGTTGGTCCTTACCAGAATGTCCCGTCAAAACCGATTGTTATCCTGTCTGCCAAAGTCCTGCCGTAAACGTATTTTGCGCGGGCAGTTCCTGTCCGCGTTCTTTCCCTTCTCTGCGTAACCTGAAATTGCCGCTTATACTTGTGGCAAGTGTCGGCTCATTCAGGGAGGTCACGTGAAAAAACTCACCGATAAACAAAAGTCCAGACTCTGGGAACAACGGCGAAATGCCAATTTCCAGGCCAGTCGGCGGCTGGAGGGCGTGGATATTCCACGGGTGACTCTGAGCACGGAAGACGCCCTGGCGCGTCTTGAAGAGTTGAGGGGGCACTATGAGCGATAAATTCGGTGATGGACGCGATCCCTATTTGTATCCGGGCCTGAATGTCATGCGTAACCGTCTGGGGATTCATCAGGCGCAGCGCCTGGCGCAGGCGGCGTATGAACTGACGGCGCTGCGTGCGGCCACTATCGAATTAGGCCCGCTTAAACGGGGCTTGCCGCATCTGTGCGCCATTCATCGCCAACTGTATCGGGATATTTTTGACTGGGCGGGACATCTGCGAGAAGTGGATATTTACCAGGGCGATACCCGCTTTTGCCATTTCGCTTATATCGAGAAAGAGGGCAATGCGCTGATGCAGGACCTGGAAGACGAGTCCTGGTTGGTGGGGTTACCGGAAGATAAGTTTGTGGATCGTCTTGCGCACTATTATTGCGAAATCAACATGCTGCATCCGTTTCGTATTGGCAGCGGTCTGGCACAGCGAATTTTTTTCGAACAGTTAGCGATTCATGCCGGGTATATATTGAGCTGGGATGACATTCCGGTTGAGGAGTGGAACCTGGCTAATCAGAGTGGGGCGATGGGTGACCTGTCTGCGCTTCGGGCGATATTTCGTAAAGTGGTAAGCGAAGCCCCGGAAACTGAGTAGAATAGCGCGGTTCTTATGTACCGGAGCCGCCATGATCCTGCTTATCGATAACTATGATTCTTTTACCTGGAACCTGTACCAATACTTCTGCGAACTGGGCGCTGATGTCCTTGTCAGGCGCAACGACGAACTGACGCTGGCGCAAATCGACGCGCTAAGCCCGCAAAAAATCGTAATATCCCCAGGCCCCTGCACGCCGGATGACGCTGGGATCTCATTGGATGTTATTCGTCATTTCGCGGGCAAGACGCCCCTGCTGGGTGTTTGTCTGGGACATCAGGCTATGGCGCAGGCCTTTGGCGCGACAGTGGTTCGGGCAGCTAAAGTGATGCACGGTAAAACCTCGCCAATTACGCATAACGGGCAGGGTGTTTTTCAGGGGCTCGCAAACCCATTAACGGTGACGCGCTACCATTCTCTGGTGGTTGCCCCCGCGACGCTTCCTGACTGCTTTGAGGTGACGGCCTGGAGTGAAACGCAGGAGATTATGGGCATTCGTCACCGCGAGTGGGATATGGAAGGGGTGCAGTTTCACCCGGAGAGTATTCTCAGCGAGCAGGGGCATCAACTGCTGGCTAATTTCCTCAACCGGTGATTTGTGGTTGCTATTCAGTGATTTTTTATTCATATTTTGTGATTATAATTTCACTAGCATTTCTGCTTAACAGGGTGGCAATGACATGGCAACTGAACAAACTGCAATTACGCGCGCGACATTCGATGAAGTGATTCTGCCGATTTATGCACCGGCTGAGTTTATCCCGGTAAAAGGAAAAGGGAGTCGAGTCTGGGATCAACAGGGCAAAGAGTATGTTGATTTCGCGGGCGGCATTGCAGTTACTGCACTAGGGCATTGCCATCCGGCCCTGGTGGAGGCGTTAAAAACCCAGGGTGAAACCCTGTGGCATACCAGCAACGTTTTCACCAACGAACCGGCGTTGCGCCTGGGCCGTAAAATCATTGATGCGACCTTCGCCGAGCGCGTGCTGTTCATGAATTCGGGTACCGAAGCTAACGAAACCGCCTTTAAGCTGGCGCGCCACTATGCCTGCGTGCGCCATAGCCCGTTCAAAACCAAAATCATTGCCTTCCATAATGCGTTTCACGGTCGTTCGCTGTTTACCGTGTCCGTCGGCGGGCAGCCGAAATACTCTGACGGCTTTGGACCAAAACCAGCGGATATCATCCATGTACCGTTTAACGATCTGCATGCGGTCAAAGCGGTGATGGACGATCACACCTGTGCGGTGGTGGTTGAGCCTATTCAGGGGGAAGGTGGCGTCACTGCGGCAACGCCGGAATTCCTGCAAGGTTTGCGTGAACTTTGCGACCAACACCAGGCGCTATTGGTATTGGATGAAGTGCAGAGCGGGATGGGCCGTACCGGCGATCTGTTTGCCTATATGCACTACGGCGTGACGCCGGATATCCTCACCAGCGCGAAGGCTCTCGGCGGCGGCTTCCCGGTGAGCGCGGTGCTGACCACCCAAGAGATTGCCTCCGCATTTCACGTGGGTTCGCATGGTTCCACTTACGGTGGCAATCCGCTGGCCTGCGCAGTTGCGGGGGCCGCGTTTGATATCATCAACACGCCGGAAGTGTTGGAAGGTATTCAGGCTAAACGTCAGACGTTTGTCCAACATTTGCACAAAATTGATCAACAGTTCGACATTTTCAGCGATATTCGCGGGATGGGGCTGCTGATTGGCGCCGAGCTGAAGCCGCAGTTTAAAGGCCGGGCGCGCGATTTCCTGTATGCTGCCGCGCACGAAGGGGTGATGGTACTCAACGCCGGACCGGACGTGATGCGTTTCGCGCCGTCGCTAGTAGTTGAGCAGGCGGATATCGATGAAGGGATGCAGCGTTTCGCACAAGCGGTAGCGAAAGTCGTTGCCTGATTACCTGTTGCCGGATAAGCACAGCGCATCCGGCAGTCGATCTTAACCTTTCATGTCCCGCAGACGGCGGCTCAGCCAGATTCCGTGGTGCGGTCGCTGACGCCATGCTACCGACGAAATGGTGTGCATGGTGTTCAGATGCCCCAGTATCCGTTGCAGATGCTGCTCAAGGGTGCTTAACGGACCGTGGGACAGCATCTCTGGCGCTTCGAGAATATTCACATCGCCTGAGCTTCCCGGTCCGTCATATTCCAGCCGCTGCTGACAGCGCTGGAGCGCAATTTCACAGGATTCCAGATACCGCTGCGCTAAATCCGGCGTCAGCATTGTGTGTTCCCTTGCCAGTGTGGTCATCGCGTTGATGTGCTCGACGATGAACTGGCTGTGCGTGACCCACAGTTTCATGTCCGCCAGGTAGTGCGAGTTGAATCCTGGCTCCTGCATCGCCTGGTTCAGTGAGTTGAACAACGTGTTATGCGCCTGATTGACCCGCATGCGTTGATACGCCAGCGGCGTGGCCTGCGGATCGTTGCTGAGGATCAGGCGAATGGCTTCCTGATCGGCTTCTAACGCATCATGGGCGTTCTTACGCAGCAGGCCGCTCTGCCACTGCGGCCACAGCCAGAGTGTACCGCCAAAGGCGATTAAGCAGCCAATAACCGTATCGACAAACCGCGGCA
The DNA here is from genome assembly GCF_013728095.1 of Citrobacter sp. RHBSTW-00887. NCBI lineage: Bacteria > Pseudomonadati > Pseudomonadota > Gammaproteobacteria > Enterobacterales > Enterobacteriaceae > Citrobacter > Citrobacter sp. RHBSTW-00887. The sequence continues at coordinate 404,814 of NZ_CP056267.1, forward strand.
CGATAAACTGTTCTCCGTTCAGCGTCAGCAGTTGCAGGGTGTATACCGCCGTGACCGTAAAGCCGACGGTAGCCCAGCCGTAGTTTTTGCGCATGATCAGATAGCTACCCAGGGTAATCAGCAGCATGCCTGCCAGCGTGTAACCTTCCTGAATATGAAAGTGCAGGGTGACCCCGGCAATGACCAGTCCAACGAGCGTTCCTGCTGAACGGTGTAAAATACGTACCCGGGTTGCTCCGTAGCCATTTTGCGTGACGAACAGGATCGTCATCAAAATCCAGTAAGGCTTTGGCAGGTGTAAAGCGCTGCCCATCAGGCTGGCGATACTCAGCATGACGCTGATGCGCCCGGCATTACGCAGCGCCGGTGATTTCAACGACAGATAGTTTTTCAGGGCCGGGATCAGCGGCAACCGACGCTGCTTGTCCGCCATTAAATCTCGGGCGTACAGCGGTCGCTGGGTGCGTAGCACGCGGGCAATACGGCTGAAGTGCCAGTAGCAAAATTGTCCCACCGGATTGTCCGGATGCTGGTTGGCGATTTTCTCCAGCGTGCCAATCTGCTTGTCCATCGAGAAACGGGTCGGCAAACGGTGATACAAAATATCATCGGCCAGTACCCGAAGGCGTTCGGCGACGGTGCGCGCATTCCAGCGAATCACCTGTTCGGCGTGGCTGCGTTCGACCAGCTTTTGCACCTCTTCCGGCTGGTGAAGGCTGACGGAAATATGCTCCTGCAAGTCCAGCGCCTCCTGAAAGGCACGCAGCAGGCGCTTGTAATCGTTGTTGCGATGCGCCGACAGCATATGCATTTGCTGGTAGCACTGGGTAATCAGATCCACCGCTTTCTGCTGGCGAACCAGCAGGGGAGGCAGCGCTTTTTCCGGATCGGCATGCTGGGTCAGCAGGCTGTACTTGGCCTCACAGTAATCGGCTAATTCACGGTACAACAAGCTGAGCGATTCACGGAGCGGCTGCTCGCGCCACATCCAGAACCAGAACCAGTTGAACAGGCCGTACCATAACGTGCCCAGCGCATAGATCAGCAACGGTTCCCAGACGGGCATGTTCCCGACCAGGCTTAGCGTGAAAATCGCGGCGATAAGTGAGGCCGGTAACAGTCGGGCATGCAGAGGGCTGAGCTCGGCGGTTACGCCAAGAATTAGCGTCAGTCCGGTGAGGATAAGCGGCAGCGGTATGGCCTGTGCCAGCAGCAACTGCATGATCAGACTGCAACCGGCAAACAAAGACGCGCCAATAGCTAAACGTTTGAAAAAGCGCTTGTGCGGGGTATCAAGGCCGGCAATGTTGCAACAGGCAGGGACCAGGGAGAAGAGGAGTCCCAAATGAAGCTGACCGATGATCAGACCAACAGCCACAGGTAAACATAGCACCAGCGTCTGCCGTAGTGCGTAGTTGATCTCTGGGTGGTATATCAGTCTTCGCCACATCGGTGTAAACAAAAGTGGCGCATCACTGAGTAACGCGCCACTTCGATGGGGTTAACGGGTGCCGTAGACGACGATGGTCTTACCGTGTGCGGAGATCAGGTTCTGATCTTCCAGCATCTTCAGAATACGACCAACGGTCTCACGGGAGCAGCCAACGATCTGGCCGATTTCCTGACGGGTGATTTTAATCTGCATGCCGTCCGGGTGGGTCATCGCATCAGGCTGTTTCGCCAGATTCAGCAGAGTCTGCGCGATACGACCCGTTACGTCGAGGAAGGCAAGGTTGCCGACTTTTTCAGACGTGACCTGCAGGCGACGAGCCATCTGTGAAGACAGGCGCATCAGAATATCCGGGTTGACCTGGATTAATTGGCGAAATTTTTTGTATGAAATTTCAGCGACTTCACATGCGGTTTTGGCACGTACCCAGGCGCTACGTTCCTGACCTTCTTCGAAGAGGCCTAATTCACCAATAAAATCGCCCTGATTCAGATAAGAAAGGATCATTTCTTTCCCTTCTTCATCTTTGATCAGCACTGCCACTGAGCCTTTAACGATGTAATACAACGTTTCCGCTTTTTCACCCTGGTGAATCAGCGTGCTCTTCGATGGGTACTTATGAATATGGCAATGAGACAAGAACCATTCGAGAGTCGGGTCTGTTTGCGGTTTGCCAAGCACCATGCGCGGTTATCCTCTGTTATAAGCTGTCTCCAGAGCCAGAAAACGACGCTGCCTCTGGGTTTGCAAAAATATGCTTCCCGCTACCTGGGAAAGGGGCTGTCAAAAATTAACTGCAGCCTGTAATGTGATGTCCTCTGCATACATGCAGTACGTCAATGTATTACTGTAGCATCCTGACTGTTTTAGCATAGCTTTCGCCGTGTGTCTCCTGGTGTCTCGCTTCAGCATGACGCAGGTCGCCTTCCGTTGCGAGAATTGTTATGTACGCGTAATCTGTCAGGAAAATTGAAACATTGGAGTTACGAAATATGCAAGCGCGTGTAAAGTGGGTTGAGGGGTTAACCTTCCTCGGTGAGTCCGCCTCTGGTCACCAAATTTTGATGGACGGTAACTCCGGTGATAAAGCGCCGAGTCCGATGGAAATGGTATTAATGGCTGCGGGCGGTTGCAGCGCAATTGATGTGGTTTCGATCCTGCAAAAAGGTCGTCAGGATGTGACCAACTGCGAAGTGAAACTGACCTCAGAGCGTCGTGATGAAGCGCCGCGCCTGTTTACCCACATTAACCTGCATTTCATCGTAACGGGTAACGATCTGAAAGATGCGTCCGTTTCGCGCGCAGTCGATCTCTCTGCGGAAAAATATTGCTCCGTGGCGCTGATGCTGGAAAAGGCGGTGAACATTACCCACTCCTATGAAGTGGTTGCTGCTTCGTGATGTGATGCCTGATGGCGTTTCACTTATCAGGCCTACAGGATATAAACGCGTAGGCCGGATAAGGCATCAGCCGCCATCCGGCAAAATAACACCCTACTCAATCTTTTTGCCTTCCATCAGTCGCTGGACCAGCGGCAGCATAATCAATTCCATCGCCAGACCCATTTTCCCGCCCGGAACAACCAACGTATTGATATGGGAAATGAATGATCCCTGCAGCATGGCCAGTAGCCACGGGAAGTCGATCCCTTCCAGGTTCCGAAAATGAATCACGACAAAGCTTTCATCCAGTGATGGAATACTTTTGGCGGCAAAGGGGTTGGAGGTATCAACGGTCGGTACGCGCTGGAAGTTAATATGCGTACGGGAAAACTGCGGCGTAATGTAATTGATGTAATCGTCCATTGAGCGCACCACCGAGTCCATCACCGCTTCGCGCGAGTGTCCCCGTTCGCTGGTATCGCGGGTCAGCTTCTGAATCCATTCCAGGTTCACGATCGGCACTACGCCAACCAGCAGATCGACATGCCGGGCCACGTTTTGCTGTGGGGTTACGACGCCGCCGTGCAGTCCTTCATAGAACAGGACATCCGTCGGTTCAGGCAGCGGCTGCCAGGGCGTAAATGTACCCGGAACCTGATTCCACGGTACGGCCTCATCGTAGGTGTGCAGATATTTTCGCGACTGACCTTTGCCCGTCTGGCCGTATTCGATGAAGGTTTGCTCCAGCAGACCGAAGTCATTAGCTTCGGGGCCGAAATAGCTGATATGCCGCCCGGCATCGCGCGCTTTGCGAATCGCCATGTCCATTTCCGGACGGGTATAACGATGAAAACTGTCACCTTCCACCTCGGCGGCGCGCAGATTTAACTGCGCGAAAATTTTACGAAACGCGAGGCTGGTGGTGGTGGTCCCCGCGCCGCTGGACCCTGTTACCGCAATCACCGGATGTTTGGCAGACATAACAACTCCATGAATAGGTTGAATTTTTATTATAGTCGGCCGTCGGTTACGGATTACTCGTGAATCTGCTTCCTCGGCATAATGTTGACCGTTTCATGCAGTTCGGACCATACCAGCACAGCTTCACCAGATTGTAGTTGGCGTTTGACGTCGGCGACTTTTTGTTCGAGTGAGCGTTCATGTTCACCATAATCGGTGCCTTCGCGCAAGACAAAGCTTTCAATCAGATTGTCCAGCGCGTCCGGGGAGAGATCTTGCCAGGGGATGATCATGATGATGCCTCCAGATACGTTGTCAGCCAGTCCGGGATTCTGGATTCCAGCCACATCTCAGGATGGCGCAGCGTGCCGCCAATGAATCCGACGTGGCCGCCGTGTTCCGTCAGTTGATACTCTACCTGTGAGGGCAGATTTTCCGGTTTAGGGATCACGTGATGATCCATAAACGGATCGTCCTTAGCATGGATAATCAGCGTGGGTTTGGCGATCTGATTGAGCAACGGCATGGCGCTACACTGACGGTAATAGTCTATAGCATCGGCGAAACCGTGGATTTTGGCGGTGATCAGATCGTCAAAGTCGCGAATGCGACGCAGAGATTTCAACTGGCCCAGACTCACCGGCAGCGAGCCCGGATACGCCTCTAGCTTACGCGAGGCATTGGCTTTCAACAGGTTTAGCAAGTAGCGCTGATAAACCCGGGAGAATCCCTTGTCCATATGGTAACTACAGGCTTCCAGCACGAAAGGCGCGGAAACGATAACCGCGGCATCAATTGGAATCTCAGTACCTTCTTTTGCCAGCAGACAGGCCAGCATGTTTCCACCGAGCGAATAGCCTACCGCCGCGGTCGGCACGCGACCGAACTCACGTGCCAGCCAGTGTAAAAACCAGGTGCCATCTTCAGTCTCACCGGAGTGATAAATACGGTTCAGACGATTGGGTTCGCCGCTGCAGCCGCGAAAATGCATCACCACGCCCAGCCAGCCGCGCTTTTGCGCTGCTTCAATCAGGCCATGTGCGTACGGGCTGTTCAGACTGCCTTCCAGACCGTGAAAAACCACCAGGCGCGGTTTATGTTTCGCCTGTTGCGGATCTTCACTCCATGCCAGATCGACAAAATCACCGTCGGGCAATTCAAGACGCTGCCAGTGGGCGTCGAACTTCACCTTGCGGCGAATTAAACGCGGCAGCATCGTCTGCAGATGGCGGTTACTGATACCGCGCATCGGACGGAATTCTCGAGAATCGTCGGTAGGTGGAGTTATTTCTGTGGACGTGATTTCAACCATAACACCAGAGCAATTAATAATCGGAAAGAATAACTATACCGCGCACAGCGCGTGCGGGTTAGCCAATATGTGATTTTGTCGCGAGTCAGTCAGCAGGCAATCATCGGCTATAGTGCCGGATGGCGGCTTCGCCTTATCCGGCACTCATGATTACTCGGCCAGCATCTGCTCAAGCTGTTCCTGAGCCTCCAGCCAGGCCATCTCGCACTCTTCCAGTCCGGATTTCGCACTGGCCTGCTGCTGCAAGCATGCTGTGAGTTCGGCTTTGCGGCTTTGGTCGTACAGTTCGCTATCGCCGAGTTTTTCTTCCGCCTGCGCCAGCTGTGCGTGCAGTTTCTCCATCTCTTTTTCCAGACGGGTAATCTCTTTACGTAGCGGTTGCGTCAGGGTGCGTAGTTCAGCTTCGCGACGCTTCTGGTCTTTACGTGCCTGGGCGCTGTTAACGCTCTCTTTTACCGGTTCGTCGCTCTGGTTTTCCTGTTTTTGCACATCGCTCAGCCACTGCTGATAATCCTCAAGATCGCCATCAAACGGCTCGACTTTCTTGTCGTGCACCAGATAGAGGTCATCGGTAGTAGAGCGAATCAGGTGACGGTCGTGCGAGACCACAACCAGTGCGCCTTCGAAATCGATCAGCGCTTCGGTCAGCGCCTGACGCATATCCAAATCCAGGTGGTTGGTCGGTTCATCAAGCAGCAGCAGGTTCGGGCGCTGCCAGACGATCAATGCCAGCACCAGACGCGCTTTTTCACCTCCGGAGAAGCGGCGAGTCTCTTCGCTGACTTTATCGCCCTGGAAGCCGAATCCGCCGAGGTAGTCTCGCAGTTTCTGCTCCAGCTCCTGCGGCGCCATGCGCGCAAGGTGCTGAATCGGTGATTCATCGGCGCGTAAAAACTCCAGCTGGTGCTGTGCGAAGTAACCCAGCTTGATGCCTTTTGCCAGGCCAATCTCGCCGCTGATGGGAGCCAGTTCGCCGGCCAGCAGCTTAATCAGCGTAGATTTACCCGCGCCGTTGCGTCCGAGCAGGCCGATGCGAGACCCCGGCACCAGATTCAGTTTGATCGAATCGAGAATGACGCGGTCGCCGTAGCCGGCGCTGACCTTTTCCATCTTTAACAGCGGGTTCGGCAGGCTTTCCGGCTCGCGGAAGCTGAAGTGGAACGGGTTGTCCACGTGCGCAGGGGCAATCAGCTCCATGCGTTCCAGCATTTTGATACGGCTCTGCGCCTGCTTTGCTTTGGTGGCTTTAGCGCGGAAACGATCGATATAGCTTTGCAGATGCGCTACGCGCTCCTGCTGGCTTTCGTACATTGCCTGTTGCTGTGCGAGGCGGGTCGCTCGCTGGATTTCAAACGCGCTGTAGTTGCCGGTGTACTCGAACATCGTTTGCTGTTCGATATGAATAATTTTATCCACCACCGGGTCGAGGAAGTCGCGGTCGTGGGAGATCAAAATCAGCGTGCCCTGATAGCTTTTCAGCCATCTTTCCAGCCAGATCACCGCGTCGAGATCGAGGTGGTTGGTCGGTTCATCGAGCAGCAGCAGGTCTGAACGGCAAATCAGCGCCTGAGCCAGGTTGAGACGCATACGCCAGCCACCGGAGAAATCGCTGACGGGACGTTCAAGCTGTTCGTTGGAGAAGCCGAGGCCATGCAGCAGGCTGGCGGCGCGTGAGCGCACAGTCCAGGCGTCAATGGCATCCAGCTTGCCATGGACGGTGGCAATGGCATGTCCATCGTTACGTTCGTTGGCATCGTTCAACTGTGCTTCCAGTTGACGATACTCGCGGTCGCCGTCAATCACATACTCCAACGCCGGCTGTGGCAACGCAGGCGTTTCCTGATTAACCCACGCGAGCTGCCAGTTTCCCGGATAGGTAAATCCTCCGGCGTCGGCGCTGAGTTCATTTTTCAGCAATGCCAGCAGGGTAGATTTACCGCAGCCATTTTTACCTACCAGGCCAACTTTCTGCCCTGGATTAATGGTGGCCGTGGCATTTTCCAGCAAGACGCGCACGCCGCGACGAATTTGTAACGATGAGAAAACAATCATAAGGCGCCGTATGTTCAGACTATGTTAATTTATCATTATGATAATGTAATGTGTGGGCCATTTGCCGCACCGAGGCGCAATGGTAGCCCAAAACGTCGAAAATAGACAAAAGACAAAACCGGGAGGGGGATGATGTTCCAGCCAGCGAAAGTCTTGCTGCTGTATGCCCATCCGGAATCTCAGGACTCGGTCGCGAACCGGGTACTGCTTAAACCGGCCATGCAGCTCAGCAATGTTACCGTGCACGACCTGTACGCGCACTATCCTGACTTTTTTATCGACATTCCGCATGAGCAGGCGCTGCTGCGCGAGCATGATGTGATTGTTTTTCAGCATCCGCTCTACACCTATAGCTGCCCGGCGTTGTTAAAGGAGTGGCTTGACCGTGTACTGAGCCGAGGATTTGCCAGCGGCCCCGGGGGGAATCAACTGGCGGGAAAGTACTGGCGGAGCGTTATCACTACCGGCGAGCCGGAAAGCGCCTACCGCTATGACGCGCTAAACCGTTATCCAATGAGCGATGTACTGCGCCCTTTTGAGCTAACGGCCGGTATGTGCCGCATGCACTGGATGAGCCCTATCATTGTCTACTGGGCCAGACGGCAAACGAAGCAGGAGCTGGACAGCCATGCGAAAGCGTATGGTGACTGGCTGGCGAATCCGATCCCTGTGGGAGGCCGCTGATGGAAGGTTCTGATTTATTGACAGCCGGCGTGTTGTTCCTCTTCGCGGCGGTGGCTGCCGTTCCTCTGGCCTCAAAACTGGGTATCGGTCCGGTGCTGGGTTACTTGCTAGCGGGGATTGCTATTGGCCCATGGGGATTAGGGTTCATCAGCGATGTGGATGAAATCTTACACTTTTCCGAACTGGGCGTAGTTTTTCTGATGTTCATCATTGGGCTGGAACTTAATCCAGCCAAACTGTGGCAATTGCGGCGTTCAATTTTTGGCGTCGGCGCCGCGCAAGTGATGCTAAGCGCGGTCGTGCTGGCAGGGCTACTGATGCTTACAGCGTTCTCCTGGCAGGCAGCAGTGGTTGGCGGCATTGGTCTGGCGATGTCATCGACCGCTATGGCGCTACAGTTGATGCGCGAAAAAGGCATGAATCGCAGTGAATCCGGACAACTGGGCTTTTCGGTGCTGCTATTTCAGGATCTGGCGGTGATCCCCGCGTTGGCGCTGGTTCCGCTGCTGGCGGGGTCTGCTGACGAACATTTTGACTGGATCAAAGTGGGGATGAAGGTGCTGGCCTTTGCCGGCATGCTGATAGGTGGGCGTTATTTGCTGCGTCCGGTTTTCCGCTTTATTGCGGATTCTGGCGTGCGGGAAGTGTTCACCGCTGCCACGCTGCTGTTAGTGCTGGGTTCTGCTTTATTTATGGATGCGCTGGGTTTGTCGATGGCGCTGGGGACTTTTATCGCGGGCGTTCTGCTGGCGGAAAGCGAATACCGACATGAGCTGGAAACGGCAATCGATCCGTTTAAAGGCCTGTTGCTTGGCCTGTTTTTTATCTCCGTAGGTATGTCGCTTAACCTTGGCGTGCTCTATACCCATATTTTATGGGTAGCGGCGAGCGTGATGGTGCTGGTGGTCGTAAAAATGCTGGTGTTGTATGTACTGGCGCGTCTTAACGGCATGAGAAGCTCAGAACGGATGCAGTTTGCCGGGGTTTTAAGTCAGGGCGGTGAATTCGCTTTCGTGCTGTTTTCAACGGCCTCTTCCCAACGGCTGTTTCAGGGTGACCAAATGGCGCTGTTGTTGGTGACCGTCACGCTATCGATGATGACCACGCCGCTGGTGATGAAGTTGATTGATAAATGGCTCTCCCGCCAGTTTAACGGCACGGATGAAGAAGATGAAAAACCCTGGGTGGAAGATGATAAACCGCAGGTGATTGTGGTGGGTTTCGGGCGCTTTGGTCAGGTTATTGGTCGTCTGTTGATGGCCAATAAAATGCGTATTACCGTCCTGGAAAGAGATATCAGCGCAGTGAATTTAATGCGCAAATATGGCTATAAGGTCTATTACGGTGATGCCACGCAGGTGGATCTGTTGCGTTCCGCGGGTGCAGAAGCCGCACAGTCTATTGTTATTACCTGTAATGAACCTGAAGACACTATGAAGCTGGTGGAGCTATGCCAACAGTATTTTCCGCATTTGCATATTCTTGCGCGTGCGCGCGGACGTGTAGAGGCGCATGAGTTATTACAGGCTGGTGTGACGCAGTTTTCCCGCGAAACATTTTCCAGTGCGCTGGAGTTAGGGCGAAAAACGCTGGTTACGCTAGGGATGCATCCGCACCAGGCTCAGCGCGCTCAGCTGCATTTTCGGCGGCTGGATATGCGCATGTTGCGGGAACTGATCCCCATGCACACGGATACGGTACAAATCTCCCGAGCCAGGGAAGCCCGGCGCGAGCTTGAGGAGATTTTCCAACGAGAGATGCAGCAAGAGCGACGTCAGCTGGATGGCTGGGATGAATTTGAGTAGAGGTAACCATGGCAATTCGTAAACGTTTTATCGCAGGCGCAAAATGTCCGTCCTGCCAGGCGCAGGATACGCTAGCGATGTGGCGCGAAAATAATATCGATATTGTTGAGTGTGTTAAGTGCGGTCATCAGATGCGGGAAGCGGATAAAGAGGCGCGCGAGCACGTTCGCAAAGAAGAGCAAGTGATCGGGATTTTTCATCCGGACTAGCGATATGGCGCAGCTTTTTTTAAGCTAGAGGGTACACGGGTGCAGAATTCCGCTACAATCTGCGCCACTATTCTTTCCATGCTCAGGAGATATCATGAAAGTAGCAAAGGACCTGGTGGTCAGCCTGGCCTATCAGGTACGTACAGAAGACGGTGTGTTGGTTGATGAGTCTCCGGTGAGTGCACCGCTGGACTACCTGCATGGTCACGGTTCCCTGATTTCTGGCCTGGAAACAGCGCTGGACGGTCATGAAGTTGGCGACAAATTCGATGTTGCTGTTGGCGCAAACGACGCATACGGTCAGTACGACGAAAACCTGGTGCAGCGCGTTCCTAAAGACGTCTTCATGGGCGTTGACGAACTGCAGGTTGGCATGCGTTTCCTGGCTGAAACTGACCAGGGTCCAGTACCGGTAGAAATTACCGAAGTGGAAGACGACCACGTTGTGGTTGACGGTAACCACATGCTGGCTGGCCAGAACCTGAAATTCAACGTAGAAGTTGTCGCTATCCGCGAAGCGACCGAAGAAGAGCTGGCTCACGGCCACGTTCACGGTGCGCACGGTCACGACCACGATCATGACCACGGTCATGACGGTTGCTGCGGTGGTCACGGTCACGACCATGGTCACGAGCACGGTGGTGAAGGCTGCTGCGGCGGTGGCGGTAAAGGTAACGGCGGCGGTTGCGGTTGCCACTAATCGTTATACGGCATAAAAAAAAAGCGGGAATATCCCGCTTTTTTTATGTCTCAATAATGTGGCGGCGGGGTCTCTTCAGACTGCGACGCGATGTGGGACGGCTGCGTTGCCTTGAGCTTCTCCGTCAATAAACGCAGATGGTCGCGGAGTTTTGCCATTTCCAGTTCATGCGCGGTCACCGTCACGTTGAGCTCTTCAATGGTTATCTCCTGAAATGCCAGGCGACTTTCCAGTTCAGCCAGGCGAGTTTCCATTGTTGTATCCTGCATGATTCACCTCTTTCTTTTTTTCTCCGGCAGATCGCGGACTGCGGCGAATTCTACTTAACTTTGCCTGTTTGCACAGCACTCAATCTTCGGTCACGAAACTAATTTAAACAAAAAGAGTCTGAAAAGTGGTGATAATAGGGCGTGCCCGTATGTTGATTTGTTCTGCAACGCTTTATAGTACATTTTTATGTTAGCTAACCTTGGGGTGAGATGCCCCGGCCCTGGAGATATGGATGAAATCACTGTTTAAAGTAACGCTGCTGGCGACCACAATGGCTGTTGCTCTGTATGCCCCGATCACCTTCGCTGCTGACGCTGCGAAACCAGCCGCTACTGCTGACAGCAAAGCAGCATTCAAGAATGACGACCAAAAAGCCGCTTACGCGCTGGGCGCGTCCCTGGGTCGTTATATGGAAAACTCTCTGAAAGAGCAGGAAAAACTGGGCATCAAACTGGATAAAGATCAGCTGATCGCTGGCGTTCAGGATGCGTTTGCAGACAAGAGCAAACTGTCTGACCAGGAAATCGAACAAACTCTGCAGGCGTTTGAAGCACGCGTGAAGAGCTCCGCTCAGGCGAAAATGGAAAAAGACGCGGCTGACAATGAAGCCAAAGGTAAAGTTTACCGCGAGAAATTTGCTAAAGAGAAGGGCGTTAAAACCTCTTCTACTGGCCTGGTCTATAAAGTAGAGAAAGAAGGTACCGGCGCTGCACCGAAAGATAGCGATACCGTGGTAGTCAACTACAAAGGTACACTGATTGATGGTAAAGAGTTTGATAACTCTTATACCCGCGGTGAGCCGCTCTCTTTCCGTCTTGACGGTGTGATCCCTGGCTGGACCGAAGGCCTGAAAAACATCAAGAAAGGCGGCAAAATCCAGCTGGTTATCCCGCCGGATCTGGCTTACGGCAAAACCGGCGTACCGGGCATTCCGGCTAACTCTACGCTGGTCTTTGATGTTGAACTGTTAGACATCAAACCGGCACCGAAAGCCGATGCGCAGCCAGATGCTGCACCGGCAGCTAAAGCTGCGGACAGCAGCAAAAAGTAAGTAACCAGATACCGCCGCCCACAGGGCGGCGGTTTTTTATTATCGACAGGATATAATTAATACTGGAAAGCGCCTTGTGCGCTGTATTACTTTAGATGCCCCTATAATAGTGATGAGCCTGCCCTGACAACATAACGACAGGCTCCTGAAAAGGAGTGCTTTTTTTCATGTCCAGGTCGCTTTTAACCAACGAAACCAGTGAGCTAGATTTACTGGATCAACGTCCTTTCGATCAAACCGATTTCGATATCCTCAAATCCTACGAAGCGGTTGTGGACGGGTTGGCGATGCTCATTGGTTCCCATTGTGAAATCGTATTGCACTCTTTGCAGGATTTGAAATGCTCGGCCATCCGCATTGCTAACGGTGAACACACGGGCCGCAAAATTGGCTCGCCGATTACTGACCTTGCGTTGCGTATGCTGCATGATATGACGGGTGCGGATAGCAGCGTGTCGAAGTGTTACTTCACACGTGCGAAAAGCGGTGTCTTGATGAAGTCGGTGACGATTGCCATTCGTAACCGTGAGCATCGCGTGATTGGTCTGCTGTGCATCAACATGAACCTTGATGTTCCATTCTCGCAGATAATGAATACCTTTATCCCACCGGAAACCCCGGAAGTGGGTTCTGCCGTTAACTTCGCTTCTTCGGTGGAAGACCTGGTTACCCAAACGTTGGAATTCACGATTGAAGAAGTGAATGCCGATCGTAATGTTTCCAACAATGCCAAGAATCGCCAGATTGTCCTGAATCTGTATGAGAAAGGTATCTTCGATATTAAAGATGCCATTAACCAAGTCGCCGATCGGCTGAACATCTCCAAGCACACGGTTTACCTCTATATTCGTCAGTTCAAAAGCGGCGATTTCCAGGGGCAAGACAAGTAATGCGTTTTGCCATTATGGTGACGGGGCCAGCTTATGGCACGCAGCAGGCGAGCAGCGCGTTGCAATTTGCTCACGCGTTACTCAAAGAAGGGCATGAGCTATGCAGCGTCTTTTTCTATCGTGAAGGTGTGTATAACGCCAACTTCCTGACTTCACCAGCCAGTGATGAATATGATCTGGTGCGGGCCTGGCAACAGCTGAACCAGCTGCATGGCGTGACGCTGAATATCTGCGTAGCTGCGGCGCTGCGTCGCGGCGTCGTTGATGAAACAGAAGCGAAGCGACTGGGACTGGCAGGGGCTAATTTACAATCAGGTTTTAACCTCAGCGGGCTGGGTTCGCTGGCTGAGGCATCCCTGACCTGCGATCGCGTGGTGCAGTTTTAATGAAACGTGTTGCTTTTGTCTTTTCTACCGTGCCGCATGGCAGTTCGTCTGGCCGCGAAGGGTTAGATGCCTTACTGGCGACATCGGCGTTAACGGAAGACCTCGGCGTATTTTTTATCGGCGATGGCGTTTTTCAAATCCTCCAGGGACAACAACCGGATGTCGTGCTGGCTCGCGACTATATCGCAACCTTCAAGCTGTTAGGGTTGTACGATATCGATCAATGTTGGCTTTGTGCCGCCTCATTGCGCGAGCGAGGCCTCCAACAGGGGGATAATTTTGTGGTCGATGCGACAGCGTTGGAACCGGAAGATTTACGCCGTGAGCTAGGCAACTATGACGTCATTTTAAGGTTTTGAGATACTCATGCTGCACACATTACATCGTTCCGCGTGGCTTACCGATTTCTCCTCTCTTCTTCGCCTGATTGATAAAGACGATGAACTTTTATTGCTTCAGGATGGCGTGACCGCGGCAATAGAAGGAAGCCGTTTCCTTGAAAGTCTGCAAAATGCCTCCATTAAGGTCTATGTACTGGAAGAAGACATTAAAGCTCGCGGCTTAGGTGGTCAAATTTCAGACAGTGTCGTCAGGGTTAGCTATACTGACTTCGTCAGACTTACGGTGAAGCATCCCAGCCAGATGTCCTGGTAATTGTGGGATCGTTGTATATTTCTTGACACCTTTTCGACACCGACCTAAAATTCTGCGTCCTCATATTGTATGAGGTCGTTTTATTACGTGTTTACGAAGCGAAAGCTACAACCAGGAGCTATTTAATGGCAACAGTTAACCAGCTGGTACGCAAACCACGCGCACGCAAAGTTGCAAAGAGCAACGTGCCTGCACTGGAAGCATGCCCGCAGAAACGTGGCGTATGTACTCGTGTATATACTACCACTCCTAAAAAACCAAACTCCGCACTGCGTAAAGTATGCCGTGTGCGTTTGACTAACGGTTTTGAAGTGACTTCCTACATCGGTGGTGAAGGTCACAACCTGCAGGAGCACTCCGTGATCCTGATCCGTGGCGGTCGTGTAAAAGACCTCCCGGGTGTTCGTTACCACACCGTTCGCGGTGCGCTTGACTGCTCCGGCGTTAAAGACCGTAAGCAATCACGCTCCAAGTATGGCGTGAAACGTCCTAAGGCTTAATGGTTCTCCGTTAAGTAAGGCCAAACGTTTTATATTAATGTCAAACTAAACTCGTAGAGTTTTGGACAATCCTGAATTAACAACGGAGTATTCCCATGCCACGTCGTCGCGTCATTGGTCAGCGTAAAATTCTGCCGGATCCTAAGTTCGGATCAGAGCTGCTGGCTAAATTTGTAAATATCCTGATGGTAGATGGTAAAAAATCTACTGCAGAAACCATCGTATACAGCGCGCTGGAGACCCTGGCTCAGCGTTCTGGTAAAGATGGCCTGGAAGCTTTTGAAGTAGCCCTTGAAAACGTGCGTCCGACTGTCGAAGTTAAGTCTCGCCGCGTTGGTGGTTCTACTTATCAGGTTCCAGTTGAAGTCCGTCCGGTTCGCCGTAATGCCCTGGCAATGCGTTGGATCGTTGAAGCTGCTCGTAAACGCGGTGATAAATCCATGGCTCTGCGCCTGGCGAACGAACTTTCTGATGCTGCAGAAAACAAAGGTACTGCAGTTAAGAAACGTGAAGACGTTCACCGTATGGCAGAAGCCAACAAGGCGTTCGCACACTACCGTTGGTAATCCCTTCGGAGTTTTAGTCACCAGGCGGGCGCTTCTAGTAAGCAGCCCGCTTTGGGCTACTTAAATTGAACGCCTAAAAGATAAACGAGGAATCAAATGGCTCGTACAACACCCATCGCGCGCTACCGTAACATCGGTATCAGTGCGCACATCGACGCCGGTAAAACCACTACTACCGAACGTATTCTGTTCTACACCGGTGTAAACCATAAAATCGGTGAAGTTCACGACGGCGCAGCCACCATGGACTGGATGGAACAGGAGCAGGAGCGTGGTATTACTATCACCTCCGCAGCGACTACTGCATTCTGGTCTGGTATGGCTAAGCAGTATGAACCGCATCGCGTAAACATCATCGACACCCCGGGGCACGTTGACTTCACTATCGAAGTAGAACGTTCCATGCGTGTGCTTGATGGTGCAGTAATGGTTTACTGCGCAGTTGGTGGTGTTCAGCCTCAGTCTGAAACCGTATGGCGTCAGGCAAACAAATATAAAGTTCCACGCATTGCGTTCGTTAACAAAATGGACCGTATGGGTGCGAACTTCCTGAAAGTTGTTGGTCAGATCAAAACCCGTCTGGGCGCGAACCCTGTTCCGCTGCAGTTGGCGATTGGCGCTGAAGAAGCGTTCACCGGTGTTGTTGACCTGGTGAAAATGAAAGCCATCAACTGGAACGAAGAAGATGCAGGCGTAACCTTCACTTATGAAGATATCCCGGCTGACATGCAGGAACTGGCTGAAGAATGGCACCAGAACCTGATCGAGTCCGCTGCGGAAGCTTCAGAAGAGCTGATGGAGAAATACCTGGGTGGTGAAGAACTGACTGAAGAAGAGATCAAAAAAGCTCTGCGTCAGCGCGTTCTGAACAACGAAATCATCCTGGTAACCTGTGGTTCTGCGTTCAAGAACAAAGGTGTTCAGGCGATGCTGGATGCGGTAATTGATTACCTGCCATCCCCAGTCGACGTACCTGCGATCAACGGTATTCTGGACGACGGTAAAGATACTCCGGCTGAGCGTCATGCTAGCGATGAAGAGCCGTTTGCTGCTCTGGCATTCAAAATCGCTACCGACCCGTTCGTGGGTAACCTGACCTTCTTCCGCGTGTACTCTGGTGTGGTTAACTCCGGTGACACCATCCTGAACTCAGTGAAAACTGCACGCGAGCGTTTTGGCCGTATCGTACAGATGCACGCTAACAAACGTGAAGAGATCAAAGAAGTTCGCGCGGGCGATATCGCTGCTGCTATCGGTCTGAAAGACGTGACCACTGGTGACACTCTGTGTGACCCGGATCACCCGATCATTCTGGAGCGTATGGAATTCCCTGAGCCGGTAATCTCCATCGCGGTAGAACCGAAAACCAAAGCTGACCAGGAAAAAATGGGTCTGGCTCTGGGCCGTCTGGCTAAAGAAGACCCGTCATTCCGCGTTTGGACTGACGAAGAATCTAACCAGACCATTATCGCCGGTATGGGTGAGCTGCACCTCGACATCATCGTTGACCGTATGAAGCGTGAATTCAACGTTGAAGCGAACGTCGGTAAACCTCAGGTTGCTTACCGTGAAGCGATTCGCGCGAAAGTTACCGATATCGAAGGTAAACACGCTAAGCAGTCTGGTGGTCGCGGTCAGTACGGTCATGTTGTTATCGACATGTACCCGCTGGAGCCGGGTTCAAACCCGAAAGGCTACGAGTTCATCAACGACATCAAAGGTGGTGTAATTCCTGGCGAATACATCCCGGCCGTTGATAAAGGCATCCAGGAACAGCTGAAATCTGGCCCGCTGGCTGGTTACCCGGTTGTTGATCTGGGCGTGCGTCTGCACTTCGGTTCTTACCATGACGTTGACTCCTCTGAGCTGGCGTTTAAACTGGCCGCTTCTATCGCCTTCAAAGATGGCTTTAAGAAAGCGAAACCAGTTCTGCTTGAGCCTATCATGAAGGTTGAAGTAGAGACTCCGGAAGAGAACACCGGTGACGTAATCGGTGACTTGAGCCGCCGTCGTGGTATGCTTCGTGGTCAGGAATCCAACGTCACTGGCGTTGTTATCCATGCTGAAGTTCCGCTGTCTGAAATGTTCGGATATGCAACCCAGCTGCGTTCTCTGACCAAAGGCCGTGCTTCTTACTCCATGGAGTTCCTGAAGTACGACGATGCGCCGAACAACGTTGCTCAGGCCGTTATTGAAGCCCGTGGTAAATAAGCCACAGGATTAAAACCTAAGTCCCGTGCTCTCTCCCCAGGGGAGAGCACTATAGTAAGGAATATAGCCGTGTCTAAAGAAAAATTTGAACGTACAAAACCGCACGTTAACGTCGGCACCATCGGCCACGTTGACCACGGTAAAACTACCCTGACCGCTGCAATCACCACCGTACTGGCTAAAACCTACGGCGGTGCTGCTCGTGCATTCGACCAGATCGATAACGCGCCGGAAGAAAAAGCTCGTGGTATCACCATCAACACTTCTCACGTTGAATATGACACCCCGACTCGCCACTACGCACACGTAGACTGCCCGGGCCACGCCGACTATGTTAAAAACATGATCACCGGTGCTGCGCAGATGGACGGCGCGATCCTGGTTGTTGCTGCGACTGACGGCCCGATGCCGCAGACTCGTGAGCACATCCTGCTGGGTCGTCAGGTAGGCGTTCCGTACATCATCGTGTTCCTGAACAAATGCGACATGGTTGATGACGAAGAGCTGCTGGAACTGGTAGAAATGGAAGTTCGTGAACTTCTGTCTCAGTACGATTTCCCGGGCGACGACACCCCGATCGTTCGTGGTTCTGCTCTGAAAGCGCTGGAAGGCGAAGCAGAGTGGGAAGCGAAAATCATCGAACTGGCTGGTTTCCTGGATTCTTACATCCCAGAACCAGAGCGTGCGATTGACAAGCCGTTCCTGCTGCCTATCGAAGACGTATTCTCCATCTCCGGTCGTGGTACCGTTGTTACCGGTCGTGTAGAGCGCGGTATCATCAAAGTTGGTGAAGAAGTTGAAATCGTTGGTATCAAAGAGACTGCTAAGTCTACCTGTACTGGCGTTGAAATGTTCCGCAAACTGCTGGACGAAGGCCGTGCTGGTGAGAACGTTGGTGTTCTGCTGCGTGGTATCAAACGTGAAGAAATCGAACGTGGTCAGGTACTGGCTAAGCCGGGCTCTATCAAGCCGCACACCAAGTTCGAATCTGAAGTGTACATTCTGTCCAAAGACGAAGGCGGCCGTCATACTCCGTTCTTCAAAGGCTACCGTCCGCAGTTCTACTTCCGTACTACTGACGTGACTGGTACCATCGAACTGCCGGAAGGCGTTGAGATGGTAATGCCGGGCGACAACATCAAAATGGTTGTTACCCTGATCCACCCAATCGCGATGGACGACGGTCTGCGTTTCGCAATCCGTGAAGGCGGCCGTACTGTTGGTGCGGGCGTTGTTGCTAAAGTAATGAGCTAATTATTGATTAATTAGCTTTGAGCTTAAAAAGGGCGCTTCGGCGCCCTTTTTGCTGTCCGCGATTTAGCAGTTGTCATATTTATTCGCATTTTTCATTCATTCTCCCGCTGCGTAAATAGCGTTGTGCTATTGTAATCATAACTATTCTCATTTACACTTTGCGCAGAAATTGAACGGGAGCGATCATGTACGTTTGTTTGTGTAATGCGATAAGTGATAAAAAAATACGTCAGGCTGTTCGCCAGTTTCATCCTCAGTCCTTTCAGCAATTGCGTAAATTTATTCCTGTTGGAAATCAATGTGGTAAGTGCATTCGTGCTGCCCGCGAAGTCATGCAGGATGAATTAACGCAAATGCCAGAATTTAAAGAGATCGCCTAAGTCACACTCTTTTTTTTGACATCCCTGTAGCCCCATCTACGCTCTAAGAGTGGAAGCGGAGGGACTATAAAATGAAAGGTGATGTTAAAATCATAAATTATCTCAATAAACTATTGGGAAATGAGCTTGTCGCAATCAACCAGTATTTTCTCCATGCTCGTATGTTCAAAAACTGGGGACTGACTCGCCTCAATGATGTTGAGTACCATGAATCTATCGATGAGATGAAACACGCTGATAAATATATCGAGCGTATTTTATTCTTAGAAGGGCTCCCAAACTTACAGGATCTTGGTAAGTTGGGTATAGGCGAAGATGTTGAAGAGATGCTGCAATCCGATCTTCGACTCGAACTCGATGGGGCAAAAGATTTACGTGAAGCCATTGCCTATGCCGACAGCGTCCATGACTACGTTAGCCGGGATATGATGATCGAAATCCTTGCTGATGAAGAAGGTCACATTGACTGGCTGGAAACGGAACTGGATCTGCTCCAGAAGATGGGACTCCAGAACTATCTTCAGGCACAGATTCGCGAAGCGTAGACGCAAACTTTGCAGAGCGGCAGGCCTGCCGCTCCTTTCAGTACCCGATAACACCTGAACTTTGCGCGCTGAAAATCAACCAACCTGCCAGTCCAAGCCACGGACCGAACGCGATAAGCGGTATCGACGTCCTTCGGGTAAGGCGTAGGATCAGCCACCAGACAATGCCCAGCAATGATGCAGCGAGTAAAATGGGCGGTAGCGCTGGCCATCCACACCAGGCCCCCATCGCCGCCAGTAGCTTAGCGTCACCCAGGCCGATGCCCTCTTTTCCCGCGAGTATTTTGCATCCCCACCAGACCAGCCATAGCGTCAGATAGCCAGCGACAGCGCCGTACAGCGCGTCGGGTAACATCTCTCTGTCGTAAACGCTGTGATATAGCAGACCGAGCCAGAGCAGCGGCTGCGTCAGCACATCCGGCAGCAGGTACGTCCGGAGATCAATTTGCGCCAGGGCGAAAATAAACCAGAACAGCGTCATGATGGCAATCGCATCTGACATTGAAGAGACAAACGCGGTGCTAAGCGCAAAAACACAAGAACACGCCAGTTCAGTCAGTGGGTAACGCCATGAAATGGGCTGCGCGCAGTCCTGGCAACGCCCCCGCTGCCACAGCCAACTGAATAGTGGAATAGTGTTACGCACCGATAGCCTGTGCTGGCAGTGCGGACAGTGCGACGGAGGCCAGGCGATATTCCATGTTTCGCTGTGCCGATGCTCAATCATGATCGGCAGTCGATAAACCACTACATTCATAAAGCTGCCGACTATCAGCCCGACAAGCGCCATTGCTGCAATGTTAATGAGTTCCGTCATTTTCCCACCGGATAGAGTTCAAGGGCTTCCACCGCAATCTCCCCGGCGACCGGGCGGGCGCTAAACGTGAGTTGCGAAACCTGTATTCCCTCATTTTGTAGGGTATTAAGCCACGCAAATAATGGTTCGTTTTTGACAACGGGAAGCGAGATCGCAAAATGATCGGGAGTGGATGTCACAACGCTGATATTCAGACCTGCCTGCTGCGCGCTATGTTGTATCAGTGCCGGATCGGTCTTTGTGCCCGGTCTACTGGCAACTAATCCGCGACGCTGAATCGCCTCATTTACCCACAGGATCTCACTCCTGAGACGATCATTTTCCTGCCTCTGCTGTGCAATAGCGTTATCCAGGGGCTGAACCACGCCGTACCAGAATCCCGCCAGCAGACAGAAAACGGCGAGGAATATCAGACTGCGTTGCTCTCTGCCGTTTTTTTCGCTCCACCAGCTATTCATATTCATTTGCGCTCCTTCAGGGTCAGCCGGACGCTACCTGTAGTCCCTTCTGGCGGTTGAGTCAGGATAAATTCGTCGTTTATCTGCACCATAAAGCGGCGAAGATGTTCCGGATCGCGAACGTTGAGCGTCAAGGTAAAAAGGCGTTGTTCGAGCCGGTAGTTGACCTCGCGGATGGTAAGCCCCGGCAATGTGCTTAATCGGGTCTGAAGCTGAGTCAGTAACGTCAGCACATCCGGATAGCGATCCCTCGCAGACGATTCGAAGAAATATTTAAAATTGCTGTTGCGGTTATCACCTGGGAAATAGCGGTTCCACAGGATGGCACCTTCCGCTGAGAGCGCCTGTTTCTGTTGATGAAGCTGCCAGAGCATCACCCCTTTCAGCCCTGAGAAGAGCGCTATCGCCAGGGCAAATGTTGCTATGGCGGCATATTTCAGCAGACGTGGGGTCGGTTGTGTCGGGGGTAAAGGGCGGAAGCTGCCGTGTAATACGTTAATGTCCTGAATATTATCACCATTGCAGGCGCACGCCAGAGGTGGCTGCCAGTCAAGGTATTCGACATAAGCGTGAGGCACAGGAAGCGCGCTGGCGCTGATGATTTTCTGCTCTGTATGGCTGGCGAGTAAATGCATGAGCAGTGCCTCACTCAGCACGCCTGTTTTCCACGTGTCGTAACGGATTAACCATCGCTCATCTTGTTTTAGCAGACTCCAGCTATCCGTGACATACGGCAGCCAGAAACCATCCGGAACGATATACGTCAACGTCACGCCAGCTGTGCGGAAAGTCGTCAATAGATCGTTCAGCGTAGTCCTGGCGATCCCGGCCAGATGGAGCGTGTTTTCTTCTCTGGCGAGAACCGTCCAGTGCAGGCTATCTGTATCACCGACAACGGCGTCCTCCACCAGCCAGCCCAGCGTTTGTTCACTGATTTTGTAGTTTTCCGTCGGTAATTCGACGCGACGAAAACAGAAATAATCAGGTGACAGGAACAGGCAGGCGTTACCGGCATCCGGCAGGTCGGCCAGCGCGTTCGGCTGGAGGTAAGCCGCCTGTTCAACAATAACCGGAGGCTGTGCCTCGTTGGGGCAGCACCATTCCAGTTTTCCCGGCAGCGGACGTAGCAGTAATGTGTCTGGCATCATTTAGTTCCCTTTAATGGTCGCGCGCCACGCTTTTGCGGGCTGTAATAAACAGAGCCTTTCTTTTGGGATCGTATTCCAGCTGGCTGATGGTGCTCCCGGCGCTATCGCCCTGTTCGATAGTCGTTTCAAGGCGGAAGTAACGACTGGTCGCCACCGCAATGCTTTTGAATGTGGACTGCGACAGCTTATGAGCTGGATTATCCTTATCGAATGTCTTTAACAGCGTCTCAATGCTGATTTTTCGTCCTTTGCGCGGGGTATCAAAAAAGCGCTCAATCTCGCGTGGCGGGACAGCATTATTGAGCATCGCCGCAAGCAACGGTGCATCCCGGCGTGTCAGGGTGTTGATGTTGATTTTTAGCTCATCATCAGGCAGCGCGCAGAGTAGCGGGGAGATTTGCTGGTAAAGAGAAAGCGTCATCCCTTTGATTTGTTTGAGCTCACTGATTGACCAGATACGTCGTCCGCCAATGGTGTGGGGGGCGTTACTTGTTTGGTAATACTCATTTTCGGCACCGGAGGCGCGTGGGATATCGTCGTTATCGATGTAGTCGGCGATAGCATCAACCAGCGCCTCAGCCTGGGCATGGGTGACGCCAACGTTGTCCAGCAGCGCGAGAAAGACGCTCACACTGGCGGGCGGCTCTTTCATTCGATCGATCGGGGCGTTAATCAGCGCATTAATGTTGTAACAGGCCTGCTCGTCAGATATCTGCCAGCTAACAACATCGCCGCTGGCGAGCTGAATACGCTGCGGCTGCGCCCAGAGCTGCTCGTGACTGAGGTATTTCTCATTATCCCGCAGGTCCTGTTCAAGAATACGCATGGCCTGGCTTTCAGCCAGCTCTGCCAGCCAGTTTTGCTGTAGCCGCATCCGGGTGTAGCTGGTGCGTTTGAGGTTGATCTGGTAGCGCACGGTCATTTCGCTGGCCAGCGCCGCCATAATTGCCAGGATCATCAGCACTACCAGCAGCGCCACGCCCTTTTGCCGGGTCATTGCTGTTCTCCTGGCTGGCGGTTCTCTGGCAACAGCGTCAGACGAGTTATCGTGCCGGAATCAGCAAGTTTGAGAGTGACTTCCATCGCGCCAGGAGATGGAATTTTCGCCGTGTCCGTCCACGCTTTCTCTTTACCGTTGTAATAACGCAACGTGAAGGCGTTCACACCATTGAGCATCGGCTGAGTGATGGCCGGGGTTCTATCTTCCGGGTAGCGCCAGAGCGTGCGGTATAAAGTATGATCCTGCAGATACCACTGAACTCGCTGGATATCGGGCGCGCAGCAGGCGCCAGGATAACGGTTACTGCTGGCTGTCGTCAGCATCAGAGTCTCTTTTTCGCCCTGCAATTCGGTTACCGGCACCCGCTGTCGGATATCTTTATCCAGCAAATTGACGGTACGCACGATGGCGGAAAAACGCTGCTGATGCTTTTTGGTCTGCTCGTTACTGTCAATTGTCGTCGTCAGCATCTGCGCCGTCAGCAGGCTGAGCGTGGCGAACAGGGCAATAGCCAGTAAAACTTCCAGCAGGGTAAAGCCGCGCTGTTTCTCAGGGCGGGGAGACATTTTGCGGTCCTCCTTGCGGCGAGGGGATAAAGCGCTGCAGGCGGATCTGCTGTTTGTCCTCAAGAGCGACGTCTGCTGTCCAGGTGCTGAGGCCAGAAGCATCGGCGGGTGAGACTGTCAACGACCAGGCCCAGCGGCGTTTACCCATTATGCTGCTGCCCGTGGCGGTTTTAGCGGGGCTCTGCCCGGCCAGTTGATAGGTTTTGAGCACATTATCCGCTACCCAACCGGCAAGCACCTGTTCTTCCATTTTTGCGGTGGCGCTAACCTGACCGTGCAGGCTGTTGAGTAGCGCGAGGGAGCAGGTGGCGAAAATGAATATCGCCAGCAGCACTTCCAGAAGCGTCATTCCTGATTGCCTTTGGCTCATCGGCTTTCGCCTCGGGTGAGCACCAGCGGCAGCCCGCCGGTGCTGGCGAGCGTGAACAGCAGCCTGTTATTTTTACGGCTGCGGATGTGTAGCGTAAACGGCGTAATTTCACCGTCCGGGTGAATCAGAATTTGCGGCGTGCCGACGGATTGCCTGGCGAGCGACGCCGGGAACAGAGCCACCTGCCAGTCATTTTCCCACTTGCCCTCGGTCGCCAGGCGATAGAACCGGGTTGGCGTCTGCCAGCGATTGCCAATCGGTGTGACGATGCGCCAGCCTTGTTCGCGGATCTCAATACCGGTACTGCGGTCCTCCATCGTTGACCAGTCAGCGGCATATTCAGTCAGCGCCGCCAGCTGTTCGGCTGCAGTAATCGCTTTCGCGGTATCATTTTGTCGCCCGTAGGTCATCATCACCAGCGAGGCGCCAAGCGCGATAATCGTCAGCACCAGAATGACTTCCAGTAGCGTGAATCCCTTCTGCCTCATTCCGATTATTTCGCTTTACCCAGTTCCCAGTTAGTAATGTCGTCAGCGGTGCCGGGTTCACCGTCCTGACCTGCGGAGAGAATATCGTAATCGCCGTGTTCACCAGGGCTAACCAGCAGATACTCATTACCCCAGGGATCCTGTGGCAGACGCTTGATATATCCCTTTGCGTTGTAATTTTCCGGGATTGGGCTGGCGGTCGGTTTTTCGACCAGCGCCTTTAGCCCCTGCGCCGTCAGCGGATAGCGATAGTTATCCAGTTTGTACATATCCAGCGCATTCTCCAGCGCCACGATGTCGCTGACGGCTTTCTGGTGATCGGCTTTGTCTTTATTGCCCATTAAACTGGGGACGACCAGGCTTGCGAGGATGCCCAAAATAACCAGCACCACCATCATCTCGAGCAGCGTAAATCCTCGCTGCTTATGTGCATCACTATTCACGTTTTGTCCTTAACTTACCAATGAGTTGAGTTGCAAAATGGGTTGCAGAACCGAGACGATGATGAACAGCACAATCATCGCCATCGTAATAATCAGCGCGGGTTCAAACAGTGTCAGCGTCAGCGCAATGCGGTTTTGTAGCAGTGTTTCCTGCTGGTCGGCGGCGCGCGCCATCAGCTCGCTGAGCTGGCCGCTTTTTTCCCCGGAGGCAATCATGTAGAGCATCATCGGCGGGAAGAGATCGCATTTTTCCAGGGCGAGATGAAAGCCTGAACCCTGGCGCACGCGCTCTGCAGCCTGACCCAGCCGCTGACTAATTTCTCGGTTACCGATGCCTTCGGTTGCCAGCGTCATCCCTTCCAGCAGCGGAACGCCGCTGATATTGAGAATGCTCAGGGTGCGCAAATAACGGGCGCAGTGGATAGCGCGCAGCAGGGCGCGACTGAGTTTGAAATCAAGAAGCCAGCGGTCAAGCAGATGCCGTTTGCCGGAGCGGGTGAGCCAGTGGCGAAACAGGAAACAGGCAATCAGCAGCAATGCGATTACCCACAATCCGTAGTGGCGCATGGCACCACTGATTGCCAGCAACACGCGCGTGGACATCGGCAGCGCTTCTTTCATATGCAGAAACTGCTCTACGATTTTGGGCACTACGGTGGTGAGCAGGATAGCGACGACGGCGAGCGCCACGCTGGTCAGCAGGGAAGGATAAATCAGTGACTGGATGAGTTTACTGCGTGTTGCCTGTCGTAACTCATTGTAGTCAGCCAGCTGTTCCAGCACACAGCCGAGCTGTCCGCTTTTTTCGCCGGCTTTCACCAGCGTGCGGTAAACGGAATCGAAGATCCGCGGCCAGGCGGCCAGCGATTCGGAAAGCGTATGTCCGGCGAGGATCCGTTCGCGCAGGTCGTGTAGCACCAGCCCCAGTTTATTATTTTTGTTCTGCCGGCCAATAACGAACAGCGCCTCTTCAAGCGGTAGCGAAGCGTTGGCCAGTGTGGCGAGCTGGCGGGTGAACAGCGCCAGTTCACTGCCGCTAAGCCGTAAACGAGGCGTTTTTTTTACCGTCCGGAACAGCGAAATGACCTTTTTCTCATTTAACACCAGCGGGTGCAGACCCTGGGCGCGCAGCGCCTCGCGCGCCTCTTTGCTGCTGGCGGCATCCAGCATTCCATGGTGAGTCGTGCCGCTGTCATCCATTGCCTGCCACTGATATTTCATCGCGTATCCTCTTGCGCAGAGGTGACGCGCATGACTTCCTCAAGCGTGGTTTCGCCTGCCAGCACGCGCAGCAGGCCGTTCTCCTGCAGGCTCCGACTTTGCTGGCGCAGGCACTGTTCCAGGGCGTGTTCATCAGCGTCGCGATGGATGATGCTGCGCATAGTTTTATCCACCAGCATAATTTCATGAATCGCCAGTCGCCCCTGATAGCCTGTTCCCCGACATTCGCCGCATCCGCAAGCCTGCCAGATTGTCTGAGCGGTGGGATCGAGCGCGTGCAGGGGGGATTTCTGAGAGTCAGGAATGGGAGCATGCGCGCGGCAGGCCGGACAGAGGCGACGCACCAGGCGTTGGGCGATAACGCCGCTTAGCGATGATGAGAGCAGGAAAGGTTCAACGCCCATGTCCCGTAATCGGGTGATCGCACCGCAGGCGCTGTTAGTGTGCAGGGTGGAAAGCACCAGATGTCCGGTGAGCGATGCCTGAACCGCTATCTGCGCGGTTTCGGCGTCACGAATTTCGCCGACCATGACGATGTCCGGATCCTGGCGCAGGATGGCGCGCAGTCCCCTGGCGAAAGACATATCCACCCGGCTGTTTACCTGGGTTTGTCCGACGCCTTCCAGCTCGTACTCGATGGGATCTTCGACGGTCAGGATATTACGCTGGGGGGAATTCAGCTCGGCGAGAATCGCATACAGCGTGGTGCTTTTTCCCGAACCTGTCGGGCCGGTGACGAGAATGATGCCGTGTGGCTGCTGTACTAAACCCTTCAGCCGCAGGCTATCCACCGCCGATAGCCCCATATTCTCCAGCGTCAGGCGCAGACTGTTTTTATCCAGCAGACGCAATACAGCTCTTTCGCCGTACTGCGAGGGCAACGTCGAAACGCGGACGTCAATATTTTTGCGTCCAAGGCGCAGGGAAATACGCCCATCCTGCGGCAGTCGTTTTTCGGCAATATCCAGCCGCGCCATTACTTTGATACGTGAAATCAGCAGCGGCGCCAGTTTTTTAGCGGGCTGAAGGACTGGCTTGAGGACACCATCGATACGATAACGCACCACCAGCGATTTTTCGAAGGTTTCGATATGCACATCCGACGCGCCTTCCCTCACGGCTTCATGAAGAACCGCGTTGATCAGGCGGATAACCGGTGCGTCGTTTTCATCACTGAGCAGATCGGCGTTGTCGGGTAACTCCTCGCTCAGCGCCGTCAGGTCGATCTCCTGATCGATATCCAGGGCAATCTGCCGGGACTCTCCGGCGCCGTGCTGGAAAAGTTGCTCCAGGTGGTCGTCAAATTGCGCTGGCGTCAGGCGGCTGAAGCGCTGACAGGCAACGCTGGCCTCGAGCACGTTTTCCAGCGGCGTGTCGGTGCGGTAGAACAATTCATCCACCGCGACCGCGATACCAAATTTTTGCCCCTGTGCGTAATTAAGCGGCAGAGGATGCTGGGGAGGAATGCGCGTCCATAAGTCAGTCATGTTGGATCATTCCCGGAAGGGATTGCGCGATGGCTGGCTGTTGGGCGCGTCGGTCGGCACATCGAAATTCAGCTCTTTAAGCATCGGGCGTTCTTCGTCCTTCACGCCGACCAATCCACTGGATTGCTTATCAATACGCTGCTGCTGTAAATCACGAAATCGGGTGTACTTATCCTTTGAGAGCGAACGATAAACCTCGTCGTCGCGAATAATGGTCGGCCTGATAAAGACCATCAAATTACGCTTCGCATTTTCCGTTGAGGTGTAGCGGAATAGCTGTCCGAGAACAGGGATATCGCCCAGCAGCGGTACTTTGGAAACCTGCTCTTTGCTTGAATCATCCAGCAGGCCACCCAGCACCACGGTTTCGCCGCTTTTGACCAGCACGGCATTCTGGATAGTACGGGTGTTGAATGTCGGACCGAGATCGCTGGCGTTACCTGAAGCGGTATCGACGCTCGACACCTCCTGCTCGATCTCCATCAGCACCGCGTCGCCTTCGTTGATTTGCGGTGTGACCTTCAGTTTGGTGCCGACGGTTTTACGTTCGACCGTATTAAAAACGTTGTCGCCGGAGGTTGTTTGCGAGCCGGACAGCACTGGCACATCCTGGCCGACATTAAACGACGCTTCTTTGTTATCCAGCGTCACAATGCTGGGGGTGGCGAGGATATCGTTTTTGTTGTCGGAGGAGATCGCGGTGAGCAGGACGCTCCAGTCCCCCTCAAAGAAGCCCGTCGCCAGGCCGTTAAAACTGCTTAACGCGCTGGCGATAGGGTTGTCGCTGGTCATCGAACCATTTTTATCAAACTGGCGCGCGCCTCTTGATGCGTCGAAAATCGGCAGCCCCGTTTTGGTAAACTGCTGACCGCCGACGTTGCTGTTGGCCCACTGCACGCCAAGATTCAGGCCGTTGCCATCCTGGACTTCCACAATGATGGCTTCAACCAGTACCTGTGCGCGGCGAATATCCAGACGAGCGATGACTTTTTCCAGCTCCTGCATGGTGCTCTGGTCTGCGGTAATGACCACCGAGTTGGTTTGTTCATCGGCGTTAATCGAGACATCCCGGGAAGGGGTAGCCACGCTCTGCGAAGACGACTGCTTGTCTTCCGTCAGTTTGGTTGACACGCCGGTCAGCACTTCAACGATTTTAGTGGCTTTGGCGTATTTCAAATAGAACACGCGAGTATTGCCCTGCGTGGTCTGTTCGATATCCAGTTTAGCGATTAAAGATTTCATCCGCTGGCGCACATTGTCCGGCCCGCTGATAAGAAGGGCGTTGGTGCGCTTGTCGGCGACAATTTTAGGCAGCAGGATCTGCGTTGGGTTTTCCTTTGACTCTTCGCGAATCAGGCTGTTAATTACGTCAGATAAATCAACTGCCGAGGCGTAGCGCAGTTTGATAAGCTCACGTTCCTGAGTACCGATAACATCGACCTTTTTCACAACCTCAAGGATGCGATTGACTATATTGGCTTTACCGGTGATCAACAGCGCATTAGAAGGATCATAGTGTACGACGTTGCCAATGCCGCCGCTGTCCATCATCTGGCGTAATAGCGGAGCCAGATCGCGTACCGGGACATTTTTCAGCGCCACGACGCGGGTGATAAATTCATCGCCGACCGCCGGTTGCGACTGTGCCAATACTTTTCCTGGCGCGGTCTTAAGCGTTGCGGAGCGAACAACCTTCAGCAGGCCGTTATCCAGGGTGATAACCGAGTAGCCGTAGATATCGAGAACGCTGAGAAAAAACTGGTAGTATTCCTCCTCGTTGAAACTGTCAAAGCTGCGAACGGAGATTTTTCCCTGGACGGACGGATCGATCAGAATGGTTTTGCCCATTTGCTTACTGACCGAGGTAATAAACTCCCGGAGATCCGCATCCTGGAAGTTTGCCGAATATTGCGCTGACATGGTTTGAAATGGAAAGGAGCAAAACTGTAGCGCCAGTATCCATGCAGCCGTTTTTTTAATTCCTTTGCACAATTTTGTCGTCCTTAAGGTTAATCTTTCTCAGTAACGGATACATTCACCAGCGCTTCCTGACCGTTTCGTATTACGGTGAACTGGGCAGAGTTTAAGGTAACAAATTCCTGTAGTGCCGCTTTTGCTGATGCTTCCTGAGTTAGCGGATGGTTGTTCATTTTGATCGCAATATCGCCAGGCCGGAGTCCGGTTGCTATAAAACGTTTAATCGGACCACGGGCGTTTAATCTGACGCCCTGTAGCGCTTCCTGCTGATAGATAAAGTTAGTAATAATAATGTCGCTGAGGGAATGTGGCGCGCTGTCATGTGGCAGCGATGGTGCCGGTGCTCTGGAGGATATATCAGGCTCATCAATAAAAGCGATGCGTTGCCGGGAGCCATTGTTATCAATCGTCACGCTATTATTATCAATATCCGTAATTTTTACGTCAGGGAGATCGTCAAGCTTATCTCCGGTACTGTAAAATCTTGCTTTCTCATTAATGGTGATAATAGCCTGTGAACGTGTTTTTAGCGTGCTCGCAATAATGCCATTTAGCTGGAGATTGAGCATCGAATTTTTAATTGAAACATCTTCCTTATTGTTAGTCGCATTTTTCCTACTATTTTTTGGTAAATTCATTGGCAGCCTGAGGGCAGCGGACGTTATTGAGTGACTGGTTTTGTTTTTCGTATTGGTCGAATCAATAAATAATCTATAGGCATATAACGAATGAATAATAACAATGGCACCGACAAAAAACATAACGCAGTACAGCACATCGTTACGCTTTCTCTTAAATATAAAGGTAAATTGCTTTGCGATAACATCCATTGTTAATAGCATGCCTGTTCTTTTCGGGAGAAGCATGATATAGGCTTACTTTCAGGTTTTCAATTTAATCGTCGGAACATGTCGTTTAATTCAAATATAAAAAATTGATAATATTTACCTGACATATAATGAGTTAAATGCCCGCATCAATTACTGGAACTTATCGATGACTGAACGCGAATTACCGTATGCAATTTACTCTTTTTCGCAACATACCCTTATCAAGAATATCTTTATTCATGAGCTGGGCGCTGGCGATGTGGGCGTATTATGCGGCAAACCGGGGTGTGGTAAATCGACGCTTATTTATCAGTTAGGTAAGAATTTTCCCGGCAGGGTAGTGGTGTTTACCGCCACTGGTTTCTCTGGTTTCTGTCAATTGACACACACGGCGTGTACGCACGGAAAACTCCAGCCAGACTGGCGAGATGTGAGAATTAACCGTTTCTGGTCAACGCTGATGCCTGCCCTTAGTCCGGCAGCGCAACCAATAATAATTGTCATTGATAATGCTGACGCACTCGCCAGACACCTTCCGGCATTTGTCGATAATTTCCGTCATCTGGCGGCTTCATTTGACGCTGGCGCCAGCTTGCTACTGGTGGGGGGCGAAGCGCTCAGGCGTAACCGACGACTTAAACGGCGTGTTACGCTATCGGCGATCATCGCTGCGTCGACGGACGATGAATATCTTGATTTTATGCATCAACAGCAACTGTGTGAGGCGGATGGCGAGCCTGTGCGGATGCGTCATGAATTTGTGCGCAAAGCGGTTCGGGCAGTGCAGGGAAACCTGGCGTTGCTGAGGCGCATCGCCCGGGCGGCGAGAAAAATGGCAACGGACAGGCAAGCGGATGTGTTAACCGCTCAACAGGAAAAATTGTTGCTGGAAACATTTACTATCCGCTCTTGCGTATTGCGCAAGGGAATATTGCCCGGACTTTACGCTGCGCTGGCTTTGACGTTCGGCTGGCTGGCGGTCGATGTTTTTCCCCTTCAACTTCCTGTGCCTGCCGGGTTAACGGTGGCGATGACGCAAAAAAAGGAAAACCTGCCGGATATTAGCGATGCACGGGGAGGATTACGCGACGCCATGCAGCAATTATTCAGCGTCTGGGGATTCGACACAGCGCATGACGAGGCATGGTGTGACCAGGCCGATCGCGCTGAGTTGGTGTGCGAAAGCGGCAAGGAACGTTTAGATAACCTCATCAGGCGCGGGTTGCCGTGGATCGCGCATTTGAATATCGATAAACAACCGGTCTACGGTGTTGTGATGCGTGTATCAGGAAACGAGCTGGATCTTATCATTGATAATAAAACCTGGATCATCAGTCAGGAGTGGCTGGCGAAGCACTGGCAGGGAAATTATACCCTGATACTCAATTTAACGCCTGACAGGAAAATGCAGATCGGTGACAAGAGTCCGGCGGAAACCATCATCTGGTTTGATACGATGCTGAGCCGCGCGCTGGGTGTTCCCGGCGATAAATCAGGCTCATGGACGCCATGGTTAATCGAAAAGGTCAAAGCATTCCAGCAGCGGGAGAATTTGCCTGTGGATGGTAAGCCGGGAAAAGAGACGCTGATAAGGCTACGTCAGAGTCTTGGAGACGCGCCGGTATTAATCAATGAGGTGCTCACACATGTGTCATCTAAGGAGCGTGTGTGATGATGCACATCTATCAACCCATTGATGCGAAAACAGTGTTGAGTTGCCGCTGGCGGCAGGCGCTGCATTCCTGTTGCTGGCTGTTGTGGGTCAGCCTGATGCTAATGTGCGGCTACTACGGACATTATGTCTGGTTGGTGCGCCATCCGACAACCACCACGCAGGGAGTGCCCGATTCTCAGGCGTATCGACTCTCGGATGTGCATTACATTTTTAAGCGGAAACCTCTGCCGATACGCATCGATTTACCCACCCAGAACGAAGAGGGTGGCAGTATGTTGGAAGAGATACCCTATGATGAAGCATCCGGGCAGGAAGCGCCGGATGGCGAAGTATTGCGCTCACGTGTGCAACAAGCGCTGAGAGAAATCGATGGCAAATAGCCATAATCACTTGCATCCGTACCGGCTATACGTATAATACGCCAGCCTGTCAAATCTGACGGGTAGTTCGATATGAACTGTGGCGGTTTACCGTCAACAACGCTCCCAATCAGGGGGCTACGTAAGAACGGTTACACTCTCCCATCAATCGTAATGGGTTTGAGGAGTAACTATTTCGTCTATAAAATAATTGGAGCTCTGGTCTCATGCAGAACCAAAGAATCCGTATCCGTTTGAAAGCGTTTGATCATCGTCTGATCGATCAATCAACCGCGGAAATCGTCGAGACTGCCAAGCGCACTGGTGCGCAGGTTCGTGGTCCGATCCCGCTGCCGACCCGCAAAGAGCGTTTCACCGTTCTGATCTCCCCGCACGTCAACAAAGACGCGCGTGATCAGTACGAGATCCGTACTCACAAGCGTCTGGTTGACATCGTTGAGCCAACTGAAAAAACCGTTGATGCTCTGATGCGTCTGGACCTGGCTGCCGGTGTAGACGTGCAGATCAGCCTGGGTTAATCAGGTCATCGAGCGATTGAGAGGTTGATACAATGATTGGTTTAGTCGGTAAAAAAGTGGGTATGACCCGCATCTTCACTGAAGATGGCGTATCTATCCCAGTAACCGTTATCGAAGTTGAAGCAAACCGCGTTACTCAGGTTAAAGATCTGGCTAACGATGGCTATCGCGCTGTTCAGGTTACCACCGGTGCTAAAAAAGCTAACCGCGTAACTAAGCCGGAAGCTGGTCACTTTGCTAAAGCTGGCGTAGAAGCTGGCCGCGGCCTGTGGGAGTTCCGCCTGGCAGATGGTGAAGAATACACCGTTGGTCAGAACATTAGCGTTGAACTGTTTGCTGACGTTAAAAAAGTTGACGTAACCGGTACCTCTAAAGGTAAAGGTTTCGCTGGTACCGTTAAGCGCTGGAACTTCCGTACCCAGGACGCTACTCACGGTAACTCCTTGTCCCACCGCGTTCCGGGTTCTATCGGTCAGAACCAGACTCCGGGCAAAGTGTTTAAAGGCAAGAAAATGGCAGGTCAGCTGGGCAACGAACGTGTAACCGTTCAGAGCCTGGACGTAGTACGTGTTGACGCTGAGCGCAACCTGCTGCTGGTTAAAGGTGGTGTTCCGGGTGCGACCGGTTGCGACCTGATCGTTAAACCAGCTGTGAAGGCGTAAGGGGATAGCAATGGAATTAGTATTGAAAGACGCGCAGAGCGCGCTGACTGTTTCCGAAACTACCTTCGGTCGTGATTTCAACGAAGCGCTGGTTCACCAGGTTGTTGTTGCTTATGCAGCTGGTGCTCGTCAGGGTACTCGTGCTCAGAAGACTCGTGCTGAAGTAACTGGTTCAGGCAAAAAGCCGTGGCGCCAGAAAGGTACCGGCCGTGCGCGTTCAGGTTCTATCAAGAGCCCGATCTGGCGTTCAGGTGGCGTGACCTTCGCTGCTCGTCCACAGGACCACAGTCAAAAAGTTAACAAAAAGATGTACCGCGGCGCGCTGAAAAGCATTCTGTCCGAACTGGTACGTCAGGATCGTCTGATCGTTGTCGAATCATTCTCTGTAGAAGCGCCTAAAACTAAGCTGCTGGCACAGAAACTGAAAGACATGGCTCTGGAAGATGTGCTGATCATCACCGGTGAGCTGGACGAAAACCTGTTCCTGGCTGCGCGCAACCTGCACAAGGTTGACGTACGCGATGCAACTGGTATCGACCCGGTTAGCCTGATCGCCTTCGACAAAGTCGTAATGACTGCTGATGCTGTTAAGCAAGTTGAGGAGATGCTGGCATGATTCGTGAAGAACGTCTGCTGAAAGTGCTGCGCGCACCGCACGTTTCTGAAAAAGCGTCTACTGCGATGGAAAAAACTAACACCATCGTTCTCAAAGTTGCTAAAGACGCGACCAAAGCAGAAATCAAAGCTGCTGTGCAGAAACTGTTTGAAGTCGAAGTCGAAGTCGTTAACACCCTGGTAGTTAAAGGGAAAGTTAAACGTCACGGACAGCGTATCGGTCGTCGTAGCGACTGGAAAAAAGCTTACGTCACCCTGAAGGAAGGCCAGAATCTGGACTTCGTCGGCGGCGCTGAGTAAGTCGGAGGAGTAATACAATGGCAGTTGTTAAATGTAAACCGACATCTCCGGGTCGTCGCCACGTTGTTAAAGTGGTCAACCCAGAGCTGCACAAGGGCAAACCTTTTGCTCCGCTGGTTGAAAAAAACAGCAAATCCGGTGGTCGTAACAACAATGGCCGCATCACCACTCGTCACATCGGTGGTGGTCACAAGCAGGCTTATCGTATTGTTGACTTCAAACGCAACAAAGACGGTATCCCGGCAGTTGTTGAACGTCTTGAGTACGATCCGAACCGCTCCGCGAACATCGCGCTGGTTCTGTACAAAGACGGTGAACGCCGTTACATCCTGGCCCCTAAAGGCCTGAAAGCTGGCGACCAGGTTCAATCTGGCGTTGATGCTGCAATCAAAGCAGGTAACACCCTGCCGATGCGCAATATCCCGGTTGGTTCTACCGTTCATAACGTAGAAATGAAACCAGGTAAAGGCGGTCAGCTGGCACGTTCCGCTGGTACTTACGTTCAGATCGTTGCTCGCGATGGTGCTTATGTCACCCTGCGTCTGCGTTCTGGTGAAATGCGTAAAGTCGAAGCAGACTGCCGTGCAACTCTGGGCGAAGTTGGCAATGCTGAGCATATGCTGCGCGTTCTGGGTAAAGCAGGTGCTGCACGCTGGCGTGGTGTTCGTCCTACCGTTCGCGGTACTGCGATGAACCCAGTCGACCACCCACATGGTGGTGGTGAAGGTCGTAACTTTGGTAAGCACCCGGTAACTCCGTGGGGCGTTCAGACCAAAGGTAAGAAGACCCGCAGCAACAAGCGTACTGATAAATTCATCGTACGTCGCCGTAGCAAATAATTTTAGAGGATAAGCCATGCCACGTTCTCTCAAGAAAGGTCCTTTTATTGACCTGCACTTGCTGAAGAAGGTAGAGAAAGCGGTGGAAAGCGGAGACAAGAAGCCCCTGCGCACTTGGTCCCGTCGTTCAACGATCTTTCCTAACATGATCGGTTTGACCATCGCTGTCCATAATGGTCGTCAGCACGTTCCGGTATTTGTTTCCGACGAAATGGTCGGTCACAAACTGGGTGAATTCGCACCGACTCGTACTTATCGCGGCCATGCTGCTGATAAAAAAGCGAAGAAGAAATAAGGTAGGAGGAAGAGATGGAAACTTTAGCTCAACATCGCCATGCTCGTTCTTCTGCTCAGAAGGTTCGCCTTGTTGCAGACCTGATTCGCGGTAAGAAAGTGTCGCAGGCTCTGGATATTCTGACCTACACCAATAAGAAAGCGGCTGTACTGGTCAAGAAAGTCCTGGAATCTGCCATTGCTAACGCTGAACACAACGATGGCGCTGACATTGACGATCTGAAAGTTACGAAAATTTTCGTAGACGAAGGCCCGAGCATGAAGCGCATTATGCCGCGTGCAAAAGGTCGTGCAGATCGCATCCTGAAGCGCACCAGCCACATTACTGTGGTTGTGTCCGATCGCTGAGACTCTGGAGACTAGCAATGGGTCAGAAAGTACATCCTAATGGTATTCGCCTGGGTATTGTAAAACCATGGAACTCAACCTGGTTTGCGAACACCAAAGAATTCGCTGACAACCTGGACAGCGATTTTAAAGTACGTCAGTACCTGACTAAGGAACTGGCTAAAGCGTCTGTATCTCGTATCGTTATCGAGCGTCCGGCTAAGAGCATCCGTGTGACCATTCACACCGCTCGCCCGGGTATCGTTATTGGTAAGAAAGGTGAAGACGTAGAAAAACTGCGCAAAGTCGTAGCGGATATTGCTGGCGTTCCTGCTCAGATCAATATCGCCGAAGTGCGTAAACCTGAACTGGATGCAAAATTGGTTGCTGACAGCATCACTTCTCAGCTGGAACGTCGTGTTATGTTCCGTCGTGCTATGAAGCGTGCTGTACAGAACGCAATGCGTCTGGGCGCTAAAGGTATTAAAGTTGAAGTTAGCGGCCGTCTGGGCGGCGCGGAAATCGCACGTACCGAATGGTACCGCGAAGGTCGCGTACCTCTGCACACTCTGCGTGCTGACATCGACTACAACACCTCTGAAGCGCACACCACTTACGGTGTAATCGGCGTTAAAGTGTGGATCTTCAAAGGCGAGATCCTGGGTGGTATGGCTGCTGTTGAACAACCGGAAAAACCGGCTGCGCAACCTAAAAAGCAGCAGCGTAAAGGCCGTAAATAAGGAGCGTCGCTGATGTTACAACCAAAGCGTACAAAATTCCGTAAAATGCACAAAGGCCGTAACCGCGGTCTGGCGCAGGGTACGGATGTTAGCTTCGGCAGCTTCGGTCTGAAAGCTGTTGGCCGTGGTCGTCTGACTGCCCGTCAGATCGAAGCAGCACGTCGTGCTATGACCCGTGCAGTTAAGCGTCAAGGTAAGATCTGGATCCGTGTATTCCCGGACAAACCGATCACTGAAAAGCCGCTGGCAGTGCGTATGGGTAAAGGTAAAGGTAACGTGGAGTATTGGGTTGCCTTGATTCAGCCGGGTAAAGTCCTGTATGAAATGGACGGCGTACCGGAAGAGCTGGCCCGTGAAGCATTCAAGCTGGCAGCAGCGAAACTGCCGATTAAAACCACCTTTGTAACTAAGACGGTGATGTAATGAAAGCAAAAGAGCTGCGTGAGAAGAGTGTTGAAGAGCTGAACACCGAGCTGCTGAATCTGCTGCGTGAGCAGTTCAACCTGCGTATGCAGGCTGCAAGTGGCCAGCTGCAACAGTCTCACCTGTTGAAGCAAGTGCGTCGTGATGTCGCACGCGTTAAGACTTTACTGACTGAGAAGGCGGGTGCGTAATGACCGATAAAATCCGTACTCTGCAAGGTCGCGTTGTTAGCGATAAAATGGAGAAATCCATCGTTGTTGCTATCGAACGTTTTGTGAAACACCCGATCTACGGTAAATTCATTAAGCGTACGACCAAACTGCACGTACATGACGAGAACAACGAATGCGGTACTGGTGACGTGGTTGAAATCCGCGAATGCCGTCCGCTGTCCAAGACTAAGTCCTGGACGCTGGTTCGCGTTGTAGAGAAAGCCGTTCTGTAATACAGTAGGCATTCTCAACGAATAAACGGCTCAGCGATGAGCCGTTTATTTTTTCTACCCATATCGTTGAAGCGGTGTTATAATGCCGCGCCCCCGATATGGGGCTTTTTTAACGACCTGATTTTCGGGTCTCAGTAGTAGTTGACATTAGCGGAGCACTAAAATGATCCAAGAACAGACTATGCTGAACGTCGCCGACAACTCCGGTGCACGTCGCGTAATGTGTATCAAGGTTCTGGGTGGCTCGCACCGTCGCTACGCAGGCGTCGGCGATATCATCAAGATCACCATCAAGGAAGCAATTCCGCGTGGTAAGGTCAAAAAAGGTGATGTGCTGAAGGCGGTAGTGGTGCGCACCAAGAAGGGTGTTCGTCGCCCGGACGGTTCTGTCATTCGCTTCGATGGTAATGCATGCGTTATTTTAAACAATAACAGCGAGCAACCTATCGGTACGCGTATTTTTGGGCCGGTAACTCGTGAACTTCGTAACGAGAAGTTCATGAAAATTATCTCTCTGGCACCAGAAGTACTCTAAGGAGCGAATCATGGCAGCGAAGATCCGTCGTGATGACGAAGTTATCGTGTTAACCGGTAAAGATAAAGGTAAACGCGGTAAAGTTAAGAATGTCCTGTCTTCCGGCAAGGTCATTGTTGAAGGTATCAACCTGGTTAAGAAACATCAGAAGCCGGTTCCGGCCCTGAACCAACCAGGCGGCATTGTAGAGAAAGAAGCAGCTATTCAGATCTCTAACCTTGCTATCTTCAACGCGGCAACCGGCAAGGCTGACCGTGT
Source organism: Citrobacter sp. RHBSTW-00887 (assembly GCF_013728095.1). Taxonomy (NCBI): domain Bacteria; kingdom Pseudomonadati; phylum Pseudomonadota; class Gammaproteobacteria; order Enterobacterales; family Enterobacteriaceae; genus Citrobacter; species Citrobacter sp. RHBSTW-00887. The sequence goes on from NZ_CP056267.1 coordinate 442,891, forward strand.
AGGCTTTAGATTCGAAGACGGCAAAAAAGTCCGTTTCTTTAAATCTAACAGCGAAACTATCAAGTAATTTGGAGTAGTACGATGGCGAAACTGCATGATTACTACAAAGACGAAGTAGTCGCTAAACTCATGACTGAGTTTAACTACAATTCTGTCATGCAAGTCCCTCGGGTCGAGAAGATCACCCTGAACATGGGTGTTGGTGAAGCGATCGCTGACAAGAAACTGCTGGATAACGCAGCAGCTGACCTGACAGCAATCTCCGGTCAAAAACCGCTGATCACCAAAGCACGCAAATCAGTTGCAGGCTTCAAAATCCGTCAGGGCTATCCGATCGGCTGTAAAGTAACTCTGCGTGGCGAACGCATGTGGGAGTTCTTTGAGCGCCTGATCACTATTGCTGTTCCACGTATCCGTGACTTCCGTGGCTTGTCCGCTAAGTCTTTCGACGGTCGTGGTAACTACAGCATGGGTGTCCGTGAGCAGATCATCTTCCCAGAAATCGACTACGATAAAGTCGACCGCGTGCGTGGTTTGGATATTACCATTACCACTACTGCGAAATCTGATGAAGAAGGCCGTGCTCTGCTGGCTGCCTTTGACTTCCCGTTCCGCAAGTAAGGTAGGGTTACTGAATGGCTAAGCAATCAATGAAAGCACGCGAAGTAAAGCGCGTAGCTTTAGCTGATAAGTACTTCGCAAAACGCGCTGAACTGAAAGCTATTATCTCTGATGTGAACGCGACCGACGAAGATCGTTGGAACGCAGTTCTCAAGCTGCAGTCTCTGCCGCGTGATTCCAGCCCGTCCCGTCAGCGTAACCGCTGCCGTCAAACAGGTCGTCCGCATGGCTATGTGGGCAAGTTCGGGTTGAGCCGTATCAAACTGCGTGAAGCCGCTATGCGCGGTGAAGTACCAGGCTTGAAAAAGGCTAGCTGGTAATTACCAATTGAATCACGGGAGTAAAGACAGATGAGCATGCAAGATCCGATCGCGGATATGCTGACCCGTATCCGTAACGGTCAGGCCGCGAATAAAGCTGCGGTCACCATGCCTTCCTCCAAGCTGAAAGTGGCAATTGCCAACGTGCTGAAGGAAGAAGGTTTTATTGAAGATTTTAAAGTTGAAGGCGACACCAAGCCGGAACTGGAACTTACTCTTAAGTATTTCCAGGGTAAAGCTGTTGTAGAAAGCATTCAGCGTGTCAGTCGCCCAGGTCTGCGCATTTATAAGCGTAAAGACGAGCTGCCGAAAGTTATGGCTGGCATGGGTATCGCAGTTGTTTCTACCTCTAAAGGTGTTATGACTGATCGTGCAGCGCGCCAGGCTGGTCTTGGTGGCGAAATTATCTGCTACGTAGCCTAATCGGAGGAAAAAATGTCTCGTGTTGCTAAAGCACCGGTCGTTATTCCTGCCGGCGTTGACGTAAAAATCAACGGTCAGGTTATTACGATCAAAGGTAAAAACGGCGAGCTGACTCGTACTCTCAACGATGCTGTTGCAGTAAATCATGCAGATAATGCACTGACCTTCGGTCCGCGTGATGGTTACGCAGATGGATGGGCTCAGGCTGGTACCGCGCGTGCCCTGCTGAATGCAATGGTTGTCGGTGTTACCGAAGGCTTCACTAAGAAGCTACAGCTGGTTGGTGTAGGTTATCGTGCAGCGGTTAAAGGGAATGTAGTAAACCTGGCTTTAGGTTTCTCTCACCCTGTTGACCATCAGCTGCCTGCGGGTATTACTGCAGAATGTCCGTCTCAGACTGAAATCGTGCTGAAAGGCGCTGATAAACAGCTGATCGGTCAGGTTGCAGCAGATCTGCGCGCCTACCGTCGTCCTGAGCCTTATAAAGGCAAGGGTGTTCGTTACGCCGACGAAGTCGTGCGTACCAAAGAGGCTAAGAAGAAGTAAGGTAACACTATGGATAAGAAATCTGCTCGTATCCGTCGTGCGACCCGCGCACGCCGCAAGCTCCAGGAGCTGGGCGCAACTCGCCTGGTGGTACATCGTACCCCGCGTCATATTTACGCACAGGTAATTGCACCGAACGGTTCTGAAGTTCTGGTAGCTGCTTCTACTGTAGAAAAAGCTATCGCTGAACAATTGAAGTACACCGGTAACAAAGACGCTGCTGCAGCTGTAGGTAAAGCTGTTGCTGAACGCGCTCTGGAAAAAGGCATCAAAGATGTTTCTTTTGACCGTTCCGGGTTCCAATATCATGGTCGTGTCCAGGCACTGGCAGATGCTGCCCGTGAAGCTGGCCTTCAGTTCTAAGGTAGAGGTGTAAGATGGCTCACATCGAAAAACAAGCTGGCGAACTGCAGGAAAAGCTGATCGCGGTTAACCGCGTATCTAAAACCGTTAAAGGTGGTCGTATTTTCTCCTTCACAGCTCTGACTGTAGTTGGTGATGGTAACGGTCGCGTTGGTTTTGGTTACGGTAAAGCGCGTGAAGTTCCAGCAGCGATCCAGAAAGCGATGGAAAAAGCCCGTCGCAATATGATTAACGTCGCGCTGAACCACGGCACCCTGCAGCACCCGGTTAAGGGTACTCACACGGGTTCTCGTGTATTCATGCAGCCGGCTTCCGAAGGTACCGGTATCATCGCCGGTGGTGCAATGCGCGCCGTTCTGGAAGTCGCTGGAGTTCGTAACGTTCTGGCTAAAGCGTATGGTTCTACTAACCCGATTAACGTGGTTCGTGCAACTATCGATGGCCTGGAAAATATGAAATCTCCGGAAATGGTCGCTGCCAAGCGTGGTAAATCCGTTGAAGAAATTCTGGGGAAATAAACCATGGCAAAGACTATTAAAATTACTCAAACCCGCAGTGCAATCGGTCGTCTGCCGAAACATAAGGCAACGCTGCTTGGCCTGGGTCTGCGTCGTATTGGTCACACCGTAGAGCGCGAGGATACTCCTGCTGTTCGTGGTATGGTCAACGCGGTTTCCTTCATGGTTAAAGTTGAGGAGTAAGAGATGCGTTTAAATACTCTGTCTCCGGCCGAAGGCTCTAAAAAAGCGGCTCGCCGCCTGGGTCGTGGTATCGGTTCTGGCCTCGGTAAAACCGGTGGTCGTGGTCACAAAGGTCAGAAGTCTCGTTCTGGCGGTGGCGTACGTCGCGGTTTCGAGGGTGGTCAGATGCCTCTGTACCGTCGTCTGCCGAAATTCGGCTTCACTTCACGTAAAGCAGCGATTACAGCCGAAGTTCGTCTGTCTGATCTGGCTAAAGTTGAAGGCGGTGTTGTAGACCTGAACACGCTGAAAGCAGCTAACATTATCGGTATCCAGATCGAGTTCGCGAAAGTGATTCTGGCTGGTGAAGTCACTACTCCGGTAACTGTTCGTGGCCTGCGTGTTACTAAAGGCGCTCGTGCTGCTATCGAAGCTGCTGGCGGTAAAATCGAGGAATAAGTAGCAGATGGCTAAACAACCGGGATTAGATTTTCAAAGTGCCAAAGGTGGCTTAGGCGAGCTGAAACGCAGACTGCTGTTTGTAATCGGCGCGCTGATTGTGTTCCGTATTGGCTCTTTCATTCCGATCCCTGGTATTGATGCCGCTGTACTTGCCAAACTGCTTGAGCAACAGCGAGGCACCATCATTGAAATGTTTAACATGTTCTCTGGTGGTGCTCTCAGCCGTGCTTCTATCTTTGCTCTGGGGATCATGCCGTATATTTCGGCGTCGATTATTATCCAGCTGCTGACGGTGGTTCATCCAACGCTGGCAGAAATTAAGAAAGAAGGGGAGTCTGGTCGTCGTAAGATCAGCCAGTACACCCGCTACGGTACTCTGGTGCTGGCAATATTCCAGTCGATCGGTATTGCTACCGGTCTGCCGAATATGCCTGGTATGCAGGGCCTGGTAATGAATCCAGGCTTTGCATTCTATTTCACCGCTGTTGTAAGTCTGGTTACAGGGACGATGTTCCTGATGTGGTTGGGCGAACAGATTACTGAACGTGGTATCGGCAACGGTATCTCAATCATTATCTTCGCCGGTATTGTCGCGGGACTCCCGCCAGCCATTGCCCATACTATCGAGCAAGCGCGTCAAGGCGACCTGCACTTCCTCGTGTTGCTGTTGGTTGCAGTATTAGTATTTGCAGTGACGTTCTTTGTTGTATTTGTTGAGCGTGGTCAACGCCGCATTGTGGTAAACTACGCGAAACGTCAGCAAGGTCGTCGTGTCTATGCTGCACAGAGCACACATTTACCGCTGAAAGTGAATATGGCGGGGGTAATCCCGGCAATCTTCGCTTCCAGTATTATTCTGTTCCCAGCGACCATCGCGTCATGGTTCGGGGGCGGGACTGGTTGGAACTGGCTGACAACAATTTCGCTGTATTTGCAGCCTGGGCAACCGCTTTATGTGTTACTCTATGCGTCTGCAATCATATTCTTCTGTTTCTTCTACACGGCGTTGGTTTTCAACCCGCGTGAAACAGCAGATAACCTGAAGAAGTCCGGTGCATTTGTACCAGGAATTCGTCCGGGAGAGCAAACGGCGAAGTATATCGATAAAGTAATGACCCGCCTGACTCTGGTTGGTGCGCTCTACATTACCTTTATCTGCCTGATCCCGGAGTTCATGCGTGATGCAATGAAAGTACCGTTCTACTTCGGTGGGACCTCACTGCTTATCGTTGTTGTCGTGATTATGGACTTTATGGCTCAAGTGCAAACTCTGATGATGTCAAGTCAGTACGAGTCTGCATTGAAGAAGGCGAATCTGAAAGGCTACGGCCGTTAACAGTCGCCCGAGAAGTTACGGAGAGTAAAAATGAAAGTTCGTGCTTCCGTCAAGAAATTATGCCGTAACTGCAAAATCGTTAAGCGTGATGGTGTCATCCGTGTGATTTGCAGTGCCGAGCCGAAGCATAAACAGCGCCAAGGCTGATTTATTCGCATATTTTTCTTGCAAAGTTGGGTTGAGCTGGCTAGATTAGCCAGCCAATCTTTTGTATGTCTGTGCGTTTCCATTTGAGTATCCTGAAAACGGGCTTTTCAGCATGGTGCGTACATATTAAATAGTAGGAGTGCATAGTGGCCCGTATAGCAGGCATTAACATTCCTGATCAGAAACATGCTGTGATCGCATTAACTTCGATCTACGGCGTCGGCAAGACCCGTTCTAAAGCCATTCTGGCTGCCGCGGGTATCGCTGAAGATGTTAAGATCAGTGAGCTGTCTGAAGAACAAATCGACACGCTGCGTGACGAAGTTGCCAAATTTGTCGTTGAAGGTGATCTGCGCCGTGAAGTTAGCATGAGCATCAAGCGCCTTATGGACCTTGGTTGCTATCGCGGTTTGCGTCATCGTCGTGGTCTCCCGGTTCGCGGTCAGCGTACCAAGACCAACGCACGTACCCGTAAGGGTCCGCGCAAACCGATCAAGAAATAATCGGGGTGATTGAATAATGGCAAAGGCACCAATTCGTGCACGTAAACGTGTAAGAAAACAAGTCTCTGACGGCGTGGCTCATATCCATGCTTCTTTTAACAACACCATCGTTACCATTACTGATCGTCAGGGTAACGCACTGGGTTGGGCAACAGCCGGTGGTTCCGGTTTCCGTGGTTCTCGCAAATCCACTCCGTTTGCAGCTCAGGTTGCAGCAGAGCGTTGCGCTGAAGCTGTAAAAGAATACGGTATCAAGAATCTGGAAGTTATGGTCAAAGGACCGGGTCCAGGTCGCGAATCTACTGTTCGTGCTCTGAACGCCGCTGGTTTCCGCATCACTAATATTACTGATGTGACTCCGATCCCTCATAACGGTTGTCGTCCGCCGAAAAAACGTCGCGTATAACGCTGTCGTTTCTAGGATTGTTGGAGAAAGAAAATGGCAAGATATTTGGGTCCTAAGCTCAAGCTGAGCCGTCGTGAGGGCACTGACTTATTCCTTAAGTCTGGCGTTCGCGCGATCGATACCAAGTGTAAAATTGAACAAGCTCCTGGCCAGCACGGTGCGCGTAAACCGCGTCTGTCTGACTATGGTGTGCAGTTGCGTGAAAAGCAAAAAGTTCGCCGTATCTACGGTGTGCTGGAGCGTCAGTTCCGTAACTACTACAAAGAAGCAGCACGTCTGAAAGGCAACACCGGTGAAAACCTGTTGGGTCTGCTGGAAGGTCGTCTGGACAACGTTGTATACCGTATGGGCTTCGGTGCCACTCGTGCAGAAGCACGTCAGCTGGTCAGCCATAAAGCAATTATGGTAAACGGTCGTGTTGTTAACATCGCTTCTTATCAGGTTAGTCCGAATGACGTTGTTAGCATTCGTGAGAAAGCGAAGAAGCAGTCTCGCGTGAAAGCCGCTCTGGAGCTGGCTGAGCAGCGTGAAAAGCCAACCTGGCTGGAAGTTGATGCTGGCAAGATGGAAGGTACGTTCAAGCGTAAGCCGGAGCGTTCTGATCTGTCTGCGGACATTAACGAACACCTGATCGTCGAGCTTTACTCCAAGTAAAGCTTAGTACCAAAGAGAGGACACAATGCAGGGTTCTGTGACAGAGTTTCTAAAACCGCGCCTGGTAGATATCGAGCAAGTGAGTTCGACGCACGCCAAGGTGACCCTTGAGCCTTTAGAGCGTGGCTTTGGCCATACTTTGGGTAACGCACTGCGCCGTATTCTGCTCTCATCGATGCCGGGTTGCGCGGTGACCGAGGTTGAGATTGATGGTGTACTACATGAGTACAGCACCAAAGAAGGCGTTCAGGAAGATATCCTGGAAATCCTGCTCAACCTGAAAGGGCTGGCGGTGAGAGTTCAGGGTAAAGATGACGTTATTCTTACCTTGAATAAATCTGGCATTGGCCCTGTGACTGCAGCCGACATTACCCATGATGGTGATGTCGAAATCGTCAAGCCACAGCACGTGATCTGCCACCTGACCGATGAGAATGCATCTATTAGCATGCGTATCAAAGTTCAGCGCGGTCGTGGTTATGTGCCGGCTTCTACCCGAATTCATTCGGAAGAAGATGAGCGCCCAATCGGCCGTCTGCTGGTCGACGCATGCTACAGCCCTGTAGAGCGTATTGCCTACAATGTTGAAGCAGCGCGTGTAGAACAGCGTACCGACCTGGACAAGCTGGTCATCGAAATGGAAACCAACGGCACAATCGATCCTGAAGAGGCGATTCGTCGTGCGGCAACCATTCTGGCTGAACAACTTGAAGCTTTCGTTGACTTACGTGATGTACGTCAGCCGGAAGTTAAAGAAGAGAAACCAGAATTCGATCCGATCCTGCTGCGCCCTGTTGACGATCTGGAATTGACTGTCCGCTCTGCTAACTGCCTCAAAGCAGAAGCTATCCACTATATCGGTGATCTGGTACAGCGTACTGAGGTTGAGCTTCTTAAGACGCCTAACCTTGGTAAAAAATCTCTTACTGAGATTAAAGACGTGCTGGCTTCCCGTGGACTGTCTCTGGGCATGCGCCTGGAAAACTGGCCACCGGCAAGCATCGCTGACGAGTAACCGGATCACAGGTTAAGGTTTTACTGAGAAGGATAAGGTCATGCGCCATCGTAAGAGTGGTCGTCAACTGAACCGCAACAGCAGCCATCGCCAGGCTATGTTCCGCAATATGGCAGGTTCACTGGTTCGTCATGAAATCATCAAGACGACTCTGCCGAAAGCGAAAGAGTTGCGTCGCGTAGTTGAGCCGCTGATTACTCTTGCCAAGACTGATAGCGTAGCTAATCGTCGTCTGGCATTCGCCCGTACTCGTGATAACGAGATCGTGGCAAAACTGTTTAACGAACTGGGCCCGCGTTTCGCGAGCCGCGCCGGTGGTTACACTCGCATTCTGAAGTGTGGCTTCCGTGCAGGCGACAACGCGCCGATGGCATACATCGAGCTGGTTGATCGTTCAGAGAAAACAGAAGCTGCTGCAGAGTAATCTGTAGTAACGTAAAAAAACCCGCCTCGGCGGGTTTTTTTATATCCGTCATATCCCCACTTACCTACAATATCTGTACTCTTTTTGTTCATCACTGGAGTGTTGTATGTGGTTACTGGACCAGTGGGCAGAGCGCCATATTATTGATGCACAGTCTAAAGGTGAGTTTGATGGTTTGCCTGGTACAGGAGAACCGTTGGTTCTTGATGATGATTCCCACATTCCGCCTGAACTTCGAGCCGGATTCCGTTTATTAAAAAATGCTGGATGTCTTCCTGCTGAGCTAGAGCAGCGCAGAGAGGCAATACAGCTGCTTGAAATACTTGCAGGGATCCGCAAAGATGATCCCCATTATCAGGAAGTGAGTCGAAGACTGTCACTACTGGAACTGAAACTTCGGCAAGCTGGACTCAGCACCGAGTTTTTACACGGTGAATACGCAGATAAGCTGCTACAGAAGATCAACGACGAATAGCGGAGATAGCATGTACCGTATTGGTGAATTAGCGAAACTGGCTGACGTGACGCCTGATACTATCCGCTACTATGAAAAGCAGCAGATGATGGAACATGAAATACGTACAGAAGGCGGGTTTCGTCTCTATACGGAAAGCGATCTTCAGCGTCTAAAGTTTATTCGCTATGCCCGTCAGCTTGGTTTCACTCTGGAATCGATCCGCGAACTGCTTTCGATCCGCATCGATCCCGAACACCATACCTGCCAGGAATCAAAAGGGATCGTCCAGGAAAGATTGCAGGAAGTGGAAGCGAGAATAGCTGAGCTTCAGGCGATGCAACGGTCGCTGCAGCGATTGAATGACGCGTGTTGTGGCAAGGCACACAGCAGCGTGTACTGCTCTATCCTTGAAGCACTTGAGCAAGGCGCCAGTGGATCACCATCATGCTGTTGATTTATTGAACGGTCAGGTCTACACTCGCGGCGTAAATTACGACAACTGGAGGTATTATGAGTCGTTATCAGCACACTAAAGGGCAGATAAAAGATAACGCCATTGAGGCGCTTCTACATGACCCACTGTTCAGGCAGCGCGTTGAGAAAAATAAGAAAGGGAAAGGAAGTTATCTACGTAAAGGTAAACATGGTAACCGGGGTAACTGGGAGGCCAGTGGCAAGAAAGTCATTCACTTTTTTACCACTGGCCTTCTTGTTTCAGTGAGTGCTTAAGAGCGGTTATTCTGTTCTTTCAGCAGGTCACGAATTTCACTCAGCAATACTTCTTCTTTCGATGGCGCCGGCGGTGCTGCTGGCTCTTCCGCTTTTTTACGGTTCAGTTTGTTGATCAGCTTGATTGCCATAAAGATAGCAAACGCAACAATAACGAAATCAAAGATATTCTGAATAAATACACCGTAATGCATAACGACTGCAGGGATATCTCCCTGTGCATCACGTAGTGTTAAAGCAAACTGTTTAAAATCAATTCCACCAATTAACAACCCCAGCGGCGGCATGATGATATCGGCAACCAGTGATGAAACAATCTTCCCAAATGCCGCACCAATAATGACACCCACTGCCAAATCGACAACATTCCCGCGCATCGCGAATTCGCGAAATTCTTTAATAATGCTCATCTTATTCTCCCTATGCAGCTGACGTTTATAAGTTTAACAAATGTTTAGGCAATTTCCATTTATGTATTACCTAAATAGAAATTTATTAAACCATGAAAAATAAAGGGAAATAACTTAGGCGCAGTTTCAGCGCCCAAATTATTACAGGAAGAACGGACTTGGCTGGAATAGTCGCTCGACGTCGGTAATAAACTTTTTATCTGTCAGGAACATAATTACGTGATCGCCCTGTTCAATACGCAGGTTATCATTGGCAATCATCACATCGTTACCACGCACAACGGCGCCAATAATGGTTCCTGGTGGAAGTTTAATTTCATCAATTGAGCGACCCACAACCCGTGACGTCGTTTCATCACCGTGTGCAACGGCTTCAATGGCTTCCGCGACGCCACGGCGCAGTGAAGATACACCAACAATATCCGCTTTACGCACATGACTGAGCAGCGCAGAGATGGTTGCCTGCTGCGGTGAAATCGCAATATCGATCACGCTGCCTTGTACCAGATCGACGTATGCTCTGCGTTGGATCAACACCATCACTTTCTTGGCGCCCATCCGTTTCGCAAGCATCGCCGACATGATATTCGCTTCATCATCGTTGGTTACCGCAATGAACAGATCAACTTGATCGATATGTTCTTCCGCCAGCAGCTCTTGATCCGAGGCATCACCAAAAAAGACGATCGTATTTTGCAGTTTCTCTGCAAGCTCGGATGCACGCTGTTGATTACGTTCAATCAGTTTAACGCTGTAATCTTTTTCCAGCCGCCGTGCCAGCCCGGCTCCAATATTACCACCGCCCACTAACATAATGCGTTTGTAAGGCTTTTCCAGACGCTGTAATTCGCTCATTACGGCGCGAATATGCTGCGAGGCCGCGATGAAGAAAACTTCATCACCCGCTTCAACAATGGTAGAACCTTGCGGACGGATCGGTCGGTCATGACGGAAAATCGCCGCAACGCGGGTATCGATGTGTGGCATGTGCTCACGCATTGTCGACAGCGCATTACCAATCAGCGGCCCACCGTAATAGGCTTTCACCACGGCCAGGCTGACTTTTCCTTCGGCAAAATTCACTACCTGCAATGCGCCTGGATATTCAATCAGGCGATAAATGCTATCGATAACCAGTTGCTCAGGCGCAATCAGGTGATCGATAGGCACCGCATCAGATTGAAATAGCTTGTCCGCATCACGAACGTAATCCGGTGAACGAATACGAGCGATGCGATTAGGCGTGTTAAACAGTGAATAAGCTACCTGACAGGCAACCATATTTGTTTCATCTGAGCTGGTTACGGCAACCAGCATATCGGCATCGTCGGCACCGGCTTCACGTAGAACGCGGGGATGCGAACCATGCCCTTGCACGACACGGAGATCAAACTTGTCCTGCAGGCTACGCAGGCGCTCACCATTGGTATCGACTACCGTGATATCGTTGTTCTCTCCGACCAGGTTTTCAGCCAGCGTACCGCCAACTTGCCCTGCGCCCAGAATGATAATTTTCATCAGTCGCGACCCGTTATCTCATCACTTTTTGATTAGCTTAGCGTAAAAGAAGCCATCACCATCTTCCGCACTCGGTAAATTCTGACGTCCAGGTTTTTCCGGCGTACCGGTTACGCTTAATACCGCATCTGGCGTGCGCGCAAGGAAGGCGGCAATTTGCTGTTGGTTTTCTTCTGGCAGGATAGAGCAGGTTGCATAAACCAGCGTGCCGCCAGTTTTAAGATGTGGCCAGGTTGCATTCAGGATTTCAGCCTGCAGCTGGGCAAGTTCAGCAATATCCCGGTCGCGACGCAGCCATTTGATATCCGGATGGCGACGGATCACTCCGGTGGCAGAGCACGGAGCGTCCAGCAAAATACGGTCAAACTGTTGTTCACCGCACCACTGCTGTGGATAGCGGCCATCCCCCTGTTTTACGGTTGCCTTCATACCCAGACGTTTTAGATTGTCGAAAACGCGCGATAAGCGTTTTTCATCAACATCGACAGCCATTACGTTAGCGTGCGGAGCAACTTCCAGAATGTGAGTGGTTTTGCCCCCCGGCGCACAGCATAGGTCGAGGATCTGTTCACCGTCCTCCGGCAACAGATAGTTTATGCATCCTTGAGCGGAAGCATCCTGGACGGTTACCCAGCCTTCATCAAAACCTGGGAGGGCGTGCACAGGAGCTGGCGTTTCCAGACGCACTGCATCCGGGTAATCTGGATGCGGGAAACCGGTTAATCCCGATTCGGTCAGCAGGTCCAGCCAGGCATCGCGCGTATGATGGTTACGATTGACACGTAACCACATCGGCGGTCGCTGGTTATTGGCTTCAAGAATGGCTTCCCACTGCTGCGGATAAGCGGTCTTAATACGTTTCACCAGCCAGGAGGGGTGTAAGAAACGTAAATCGCTTTGAGAGAATTCAGCCAGTAGCTCTTCTTGACGGCGCTGAAACTGGCGCAGCACGCCGTTGATCAGCCCTTTAAGCTGCGGACGCTTAATAACGACTGCACCTTCTACGGTCTCTGCCAAAGCAGCATGCGGTGGAATACGAGTATGCAGCAGTTGGTAGAAGCCCACCATGATCAGATAGTGAACAGTGCGCTGTTTGCCCGTCATTGGACGTTCCATCAACTGCTGGATCATCCACTCCAGTTGGGAGAGTGTACGCAACACGCCGAAGCAAAGCTCCTGCAACAGTGCTTTGTCTTTATCGGCAACTTTTTGCTGCATGGCGGGCAGCACGTTGCTTAATGATTGTCCCTTTTCGACAACCTGTTCGACGGCCTGGGCCGCCATACTGCGTAAATTAAGATGTTTTTTCATAAGCGCAAAAATAAAAATGCCCGGAGATACCGGGCTTAAAGAGATGAACCGTCATACCAGACGGTTACCGGGAACAAACCATTCCCGGCGCGAATTAAGCAGATCCTGCGCGCTCATGGCTTTTTTACCGGCAGGTTGCAAAGAGACGAGATTCAGGATGCCGTCGCCCGTTGCGACCTGGATACCCTGTTTTGTCGCCTCAAGAATAGTGCCTGGTGCGGCCTGTGTGTTCGCTGTAATAACCGTAGCTTGCCAGACTTTCACTGGCTGGCCGTCGATTTCAAGCCAACTCATTGGCCACGGGTTAAAGGCGCGGATGCAGCGTTCCAACTGAGCGGCTGAAAGCGACCAGTCGATACGGGCCTCTTCTTTGCTGAGTTTTTCTGCATGCGTAACCAGTGATTCATCTTGTACAACGGGTTTTATGGTGCCAGTCGCCAGCTGTTTTAGCGTTTCAATCAGCCCCTGAGGTCCTAAATCTGCCAGCTTATCGTATAACGAACCGCTGGTATCTTCTGCAGTTATCGGGCAGGACAGCTTAAGCAGCATATCACCGGTGTCGAGGCCAACATCCATCTGCATGATGGTCACACCAGTTTCGGCGTCGCCTGCCCACAGTGAGCGCTGGATTGGGGCTGCGCCACGCCAGCGTGGAAGCAGGGAACCGTGAACGTTGATACAACCCAGACGCGGCATTTCCAGTACGGCTTTTGGCAGAATCAGACCATATGCTACCACCACCATCACGTCTGCGCGTAAATCAGCAACCAGCTGCTGGTTTTCCTGAGGACGAAGAGAGACTGGTTGGAAAACCGGTATCCCTTTTTCTTCCGCCAGCACTTTTACCGGGCTGGGCATCAGCTTTTTACCGCGTCCCGCTGGGCGGTCCGGTTGGGTAAACACGCCAACGACGTTATGTCCAGAAGACAACAGCGCGTCGAGATGACGCGCTGCAAAGTCAGGTGTACCCGCAAAAATAATACGTAGTGAGTCTGACACGTTGATTCTTGTCCTTAAGCTCGGGCGTTCAGGCGGTCGAGTTTTTCAACTTTCTGACGAATGCGTTGTTGCTTCAACGGAGACAGATAATCGATAAACAGTTTACCGACCAGGTGATCCATTTCATGTTGAATGCAGATAGCCAGCAGGCCATCGGCTTCCAGTTCAAAAGATTTGCCGTTGCGATCGAGCGCACGAATTTTTACTTTCTCTGCGCGCGGTACTAACGCACGCTGTTCGGGAATAGACAGGCAGCCTTCTTCAATACCTGTTTCGCCGTCTTTTTCCAGCAGCTCTGGGTTAATGAGTACCAACTGCTCGTCGCGATTTTCAGAGACATCAATAACAATGATGCGCTGATGAATATCGACCTGAGTTGCTGCCAGACCGATACCTTCTTCGGCGTACATCGTCTCGAACATATCATCAACGATACGCTGAATTTCTGCATTCACTTCTTCGACCGGTTTTGCGACTTTGCGAAGGCGCTCGTCCGGAATATGTAACACTTGCAAAACTGACATAGTTATCCAGAGTTGTGTTCAGGAGTTGAAAAGATTATTACCTCTATTCTAGACAAAACCCCCTCTGATTGACAGCATCAGTGACCAATCGCAAAGATTGCCAGGACTGCTTGTGGCAGGGGAACAGGGATGACCAAAATCGAAATTTGGCTACGTTTAGCACAAGTGAATGAACTGTATGGTGATGAGATGGTGCGCGTTGCCCACTGGCTCAATACTCAGCCATGTATTAACAACGTGGTACTTCATCATGCTGGGCTCTCCCCCCGCCAGGCTCGGCGCTTTTTAACCTTTCCAGATCAGACGCTGGAAAAAACGCTGCGCTGGCTTGAACAGCCCAATCACCATTTTGTGGTTGCCGACAGCGAGCATTATCCGGCACAGCTCCGTGCAATTGAGGATTATCCTGGGGTGCTTTTTGTGGCAGGAAATCCCATATGCCTTAGCTCGTTTCAGGTTGCCGTCGTCGGCAGCCGACAGCACTCCTGGTATGGCGAACGCTGGGGGCGGCTGTTTTGTGAAAAGCTGGCAGCATGCGGCGTGACGATCACCAGCGGCCTGGCCCGGGGGATTGATGGTGTGGCGCACAATGCTGCGATAAACCGAGAAAGCACGAGTATTGCGGTGCTGGGAAATGGGCTTGAGACCATTCATCCACGACAGCATGTCAGTCTGGCTAAACGACTGATTGAGGCTGGAGGCGCACTGGTGTCTGAGTTCCCATTAGATACGCTTCCTTTGCCGCGCAATTTTCCCCGACGAAATCGCATTATTAGTGGTCTAAGTAAAGGAGTCCTGGTTGTAGAAGCTGCTCAGCGTAGCGGGTCACTGGTCACTGCGCGTTGTGCACTGGAACAAGGGCGGGAGGTTTTTGCGTTGCCTGGACCGATTGGGAGTCCGGGAAGTGAAGGTCCACATTGGCTTATTCAGCAGGGAGCCACGCTTGTGACGGCCCCAGAAGAAATTCTGGAAAATTTGCAATATGGGCTGCAATGGTTGCCAGATGAACCTGAAAAATCAATTTATTCGCCAGATCACGAAGAGGTGGCATTGCCATTTCCGGAGCTCCTGGCTAACGTAGGAGATGAGGTAACACCTGTTGACGTCGTCGCTGAACGTGCCGGCCAACCTGTGCCAGAGGTAGTGGCTCAACTGCTCGAACTGGAGTTAGCAGGATGGATCGCAGCTGTACCCGGCGGCTATGTCCGATTGAGGAGGGCATGCCATGTTCGACGTACTAATGTATTTGTTTGAGACATATATCCATAACGAAGCTGAGCTGCGTGTGGATCAGGACAAACTGGAACGGGATCTTACCGACGCCGGTTTTGATCGTGAAGACATCTACAACGCGTTACTTTGGCTGGAAAAGCTTGCTGATTATCAGGATGGTCTTGCCGAACCTATGCAGCTGGCATCTGATCCTCTTTCTATACGTATTTATACCGCAGAAGAGTGCGATCGACTGGATGCAAGCTGTAGAGGGTTCCTGCTATTCCTGGAACAGATTCAGGTGCTAAACCTCGAAACACGAGAAATGGTCATTGAGCGCGTACTCGCGCTGGATACGGCAGAGTTCGATCTGGAAGACCTGAAGTGGGTGATCCTGATGGTGCTTTTCAATATTCCAGGTTGTGAAAATGCCTATCAGCAAATGGAAGAATTACTCTTTGAAGTGAATGAAGGTATGCTGCATTAATCAATCTTCATTCAGTATGAGTTGTTATGGCTAAATCAGCACTGTTTACGGTGCGTAAAAACGAGCCCTGCCCACAATGCGGGGCTGAACTGGTTATTCGTTCCGGGAAACACGGTCCGTTTCTCGGTTGTTCACACTATCCAGAATGCGATTACATCCGTCCGTTGAAATCTTCCGCGGACGGACATATTGTCAAAGTTCTGGAGGGTAAGCTTTGTCCTGCATGTGGCGCCGAGCTGGTGCTGAGACAGGGAAGATTCGGGATGTTTATTGGATGCAGCGATTATCCAACGTGTGAACACACCGAACTTATCGACAAGCCAGATGAAACAGCAATAGTCTGTCCTCAATGCCAGACTGGCCACCTGGTCCAGCGGCGTTCCCGTTATGGCAAAACATTTTACTCCTGCGATCGCTATCCGGAGTGCCAGTTTGTCATTAACTTCAAACCGTTAGCCGGAGAGTGTCCTGAGTGCCATTATCCGCTACTCATCGAAAAGAAAACCGCGCAGGGTGTGAAGCATTTCTGTGCCAGTAAACAATGTGGAAAGCCGTTCTCGGCGGAATAAAATAGTGAATAATAACCTGCCCACAGGCCCTATTGCTGCTGCGATAGCGGTTCTGAAACAAGAAAAAGTCATCGCCTATCCAACAGAAGCTGTATTTGGTGTCGGCTGCGATCCCGACAGCGAAACGGCTGTTACCCGTCTGTTGGAGCTAAAACAACGCCCAGTCGATAAAGGCTTAATTTTGATTGCGGCTAATTTTGACCAGCTTAAGCCCTATATTGACGATAGCACGCTTACAGATGCTCAACGTGAGGCTGTGTTCGCTCGCTGGCCTGGTCCTGTCACCTTCGTTTTCCCTGCGCCTGCGACTACGCCCCGTTGGCTGACCGGTCGTTTTGACTCGCTGGCCGTGCGAGTCACCGATCATCCGCTGGTGGTTGCATTGTGCCAGGCTTATGGCAAACCGTTAGTCTCCACCAGTGCTAATTTGAGTGGCTTACCGCCTTGCAGAACGGTAGAGGAAGTCCGCGCGCAGTTTGGTACAGACTTTCCCGTAGTTGAAGGGGAGACCGGAGGGCGTTTGAATCCTTCGGAGATCCGTGATGCTCTGACCGGTGAACAGTTTCGACAGGGGTAATATGAAAGAAGCCTATGCTGTTTTTGGTAATCCGATAGCGCACAGTAAATCGCCCTTTATTCATCAGCAATTTGCAGAGCAGTTGAAAATTGATCATTCCTATGGACGTGTACTGGCACCTATCAATGATTTTGTGAATGCGCTGAATGCCTTTTTTGCTGAGGGCGGGAAGGGGGCAAATGTCACTGTGCCTTTTAAGGAAGAGGCGTTTGCGCGTGCCGATGAATTAACGGAGCGGGCATCGCTTGCTGGAGCGGTCAATACTCTTAAACGACTTGAGGATGGGCGTTTACTGGGAGATAACACGGATGGTATCGGCTTATTAAGCGATCTTGAACGTTTATCTTTCATTCGCCCCGGATCACGAGTTCTGTTGATTGGTGCCGGTGGCGCATCCCGTGGGGTTTTATTACCTCTTCTTTCTCTGGATTGTGCGGTAACCATCGTTAACCGTACTGCTTCGCGCGCAGAAGAACTGGCACAAATCTTCTCCCATACCGGCAGCGTGCAGGCGGTGGGAATGGACGAGCTTGATAATTACAGTTTTGATTTAATTATTAATGCGACATCCAGCGGAATTAGCGGTGAGGTACCAGCCATTCCGACATCGCTTATTCACTCATCTGTCTATTGCTATGACATGTTTTATCAGCAAGGGAATACACCGTTCCTTTCCTGGTGTGCTGAACATGGGGCGAAACAGTATGCCGATGGTCTGGGGATGCTGGTGGGACAAGCAGCGCACGCCGTTTTACTCTGGCATGGTGTATTGCCACAGATTGAGCCCGTCATCAAAAGCATGCAACAGGAAATGTCGGTATGAATCAGGCGATCCAGTTTCCCGATCGAGAAGAATGGCGGACGGATATTAGCGTCGTTGTTTTCCCTGCGTTGGTCCATGGTATGCAGTTAACATGCGCTATATCAGGGGAGACGTTGGCGTCCCGCTTTGGCGGCTGCACGCCTGAACAATGGCTGGAAATCTTTCAACAGCATCGCTGGGACCTGGAAGAAGAGGCCGAAGCATTGATCCAGGACCAGCAGGAAGACTCTCAGGGTTGGGTTTGGTTACTCTGATTTAAATACTCATCTTTCCATTTAACGTAGTTGTTAGCAGAGTATTTTAAGCCTGCTTTCTCTTCGTCACTTAATGGACGGATTTGTTTAACCGGGCTACCCAGGTACAGATATCCACTCTCCAGGCGTTTGTTTTGCGGCACCAGGCTTCCTGCCCCAATCATAACGTCGTCTTCTACCACTACGCCGTCCAGTAAAATTGATCCCATACCGACCAATACGCGGTTGCCAATGATGCAGCCGTGTAGCATGACTTTATGACCGACCGTCACATCATCACCCACGATCAATGGATTACCTTGCGGATTAGATGTGGATTTATGTGTGACATGGAGAACGCTGCCGTCCTGAATGTTTGTACGGGCGCCGATTTGTACATAGTTGACGTCGCCACGAATCGCAACCAACGGCCAAATCCCGACGTCATCAGCCAAACGAGTATCACCAATGACGACGCTACTGGTGTCGATCATCACGCGTTTTCCGATCTGTGGGAAAAGATCCTTATAAGGACGTAATACATCAGACATGTTTACCTCAATGAAAATAGAGCAGTAATGAAGACTTTGGTTGGATTATTGAGACTGTGCAAGTGATTTAGCTATCAAAAATCAGCCAAATTGCGCAGGAATATAGCGAAAGGGGTGAAAAACAAGCACTCAGCAAAAAAGATCCAAAAAATACTTGTGCTAAAAAATGGGATCCCTATAATGCGCCTCCATCGACACGGCGGATGTGAATCACTTCACGCAAACAGCCGGTTCGGTTGAAGAGAAAAACCTGAAAATGAGGGTTGACTCTGAAAGAGGAAAGCGTAATATACGCCACCTCGCGACAGAGCGCTAAAGCGCGTCGCAACTGCTCTTTAACAATTTATCAGACAATCTGTGTGGGCACTCGAAGATACGGATTCTTAACGTCGCAAGACGAAAAATGAATACCAAGTCTCTGAGTGAACACGTAATTCATTACGAAGTTTAATTCACGAGCATCAAACTTAAATTGAAGAGTTTGATCATGGCTCAGATTGAACGCTGGCGGCAGGCCTAACACATGCAAGTCGAACGGTAGCACAGAGGAGCTTGCTCCTTGGGTGACGAGTGGCGGACGGGTGAGTAATGTCTGGGAAACTGCCCGATGGAGGGGGATAACTACTGGAAACGGTAGCTAATACCGCATAACGTCGCAAGACCAAAGAGGGGGACCTTCGGGCCTCTTGCCATCGGATGTGCCCAGATGGGATTAGCTAGTAGGTGGGGTAACGGCTCACCTAGGCGACGATCCCTAGCTGGTCTGAGAGGATGACCAGCCACACTGGAACTGAGACACGGTCCAGACTCCTACGGGAGGCAGCAGTGGGGAATATTGCACAATGGGCGCAAGCCTGATGCAGCCATGCCGCGTGTATGAAGAAGGCCTTCGGGTTGTAAAGTACTTTCAGCGAGGAGGAAGGTGTTGTGGTTAATAACCGCAGCAATTGACGTTACTCGCAGAAGAAGCACCGGCTAACTCCGTGCCAGCAGCCGCGGTAATACGGAGGGTGCAAGCGTTAATCGGAATTACTGGGCGTAAAGCGCACGCAGGCGGTCTGTCAAGTCGGATGTGAAATCCCCGGGCTCAACCTGGGAACTGCATCCGAAACTGGCAGGCTAGAGTCTTGTAGAGGGGGGTAGAATTCCAGGTGTAGCGGTGAAATGCGTAGAGATCTGGAGGAATACCGGTGGCGAAGGCGGCCCCCTGGACAAAGACTGACGCTCAGGTGCGAAAGCGTGGGGAGCAAACAGGATTAGATACCCTGGTAGTCCACGCCGTAAACGATGTCGACTTGGAGGTTGTGCCCTTGAGGCGTGGCTTCCGGAGCTAACGCGTTAAGTCGACCGCCTGGGGAGTACGGCCGCAAGGTTAAAACTCAAATGAATTGACGGGGGCCCGCACAAGCGGTGGAGCATGTGGTTTAATTCGATGCAACGCGAAGAACCTTACCTACTCTTGACATCCACGGAACTTGGCAGAGATGCCTTGGTGCCTTCGGGAACCGTGAGACAGGTGCTGCATGGCTGTCGTCAGCTCGTGTTGTGAAATGTTGGGTTAAGTCCCGCAACGAGCGCAACCCTTATCCTTTGTTGCCAGCGATTCGGTCGGGAACTCAAAGGAGACTGCCAGTGATAAACTGGAGGAAGGTGGGGATGACGTCAAGTCATCATGGCCCTTACGAGTAGGGCTACACACGTGCTACAATGGCATATACAAAGAGAAGCGACCTCGCGAGAGCAAGCGGACCTCATAAAGTATGTCGTAGTCCGGATTGGAGTCTGCAACTCGACTCCATGAAGTCGGAATCGCTAGTAATCGTGGATCAGAATGCCACGGTGAATACGTTCCCGGGCCTTGTACACACCGCCCGTCACACCATGGGAGTGGGTTGCAAAAGAAGTAGGTAGCTTAACCTTCGGGAGGGCGCTTACCACTTTGTGATTCATGACTGGGGTGAAGTCGTAACAAGGTAACCGTAGGGGAACCTGCGGTTGGATCACCTCCTTACCTTAAAGAAACGTTCTTTGTAGTGCTCACACAGATTGTCTGATGAAAATTAGCAGTAAGAAAATCTCTGCAGGCTTGTAGCTCAGGTGGTTAGAGCGCACCCCTGATAAGGGTGAGGTCGGTGGTTCAAGTCCACTCAGGCCTACCAAATTCGCATCCGTGCTGTGTTACGGCGATGCTCGCATACTTCAGTATGCTTCGCACCACCGCGCCTTGCCCGGAAACGAATTAGGGTACAGAGATTAGCATTTACGATGGGGTTATAGCTCAGCTGGGAGAGCGCCTGCCTTGCACGCAGGAGGTCTGCGGTTCGATCCCGCATAGCTCCACCATCCTTTACTGCAAAAACACAAGAAAACTTCAGAGTGTACCTGAAAAGGTTCACTGCGAAGTTTTGCTCTTTAAAAATCTGGATCAAGCTGAAAATTGAAACGACACACTGTTTCATTTCTCCGTAAACAAGAAATGAAAAGCGGTGTGTTCGAGTCTCTCAAATTTTCGCAACACTGAAGTGTTTTACGAAACATCTTCGGGTTGTGAGGTTAAGCGACTAAGCGTACACGGTGGATGCCCTGGCAGTCAGAGGCGATGAAGGACGTGCTAATCTGCGATAAGCGTCGGTAAGGTGATATGAACCGTTATAACCGGCGATTTCCGAATGGGGAAACCCAGTGTGATTCGTCACACTATCATTACGTGAATACATAGCGTAATGAAGCGAACCGGGGGAACTGAAACATCTAAGTACCCCGAGGAAAAGAAATCAACCGAGATTCCCCCAGTAGCGGCGAGCGAACGGGGAGCAGCCCAGAGTCTGAATCAGCATGTGTGGTAGTGGAACGGTCTGGAAAGTCCGGCGATACAGGGTGACAGCCCCGTACACAAAAGTGCATGTGTTGTGAACTCGAAGAGTAGGGCGGGACACGTGGTATCCTGTCTGAATATGGGGGGACCATCCTCCAAGGCTAAATACTCCTGACTGACCGATAGTGAACCAGTACCGTGAGGGAAAGGCGAAAAGAACCCCGGCGAGGGGAGTGAAAAAGAACCTGAAACCGTGTACGTACAAGCAGTGGGAGCCTCTTTATGGGGTGACTGCGTACCTTTTGTATAATGGGTCAGCGACTTATATTCTGTAGCAAGGTTAACCGAATAGGGGAGCCGAAGGGAAACCGAGTCTTAACTGGGCGTTAAGTTGCAGGGTATAGACCCGAAACCCGGTGATCTAGCCATGGGCAGGTTGAAGGTTGGGTAACACTAACTGGAGGACCGAACCGACTAATGTTGAAAAATTAGCGGATGACTTGTGGCTGGGGGTGAAAGGCCAATCAAACCGGGAGATAGCTGGTTCTCCCCGAAAGCTATTTAGGTAGCGCCTCGTGAATTCATCTTCGGGGGTAGAGCACTGTTTCGGCTAGGGGGTCATCCCGACTTACCAACCCGATGCAAACTGCGAATACCGAAGAATGTTATCACGGGAGACACACGGCGGGTGCTAACGTCCGTCGTGAAGAGGGAAACAACCCAGACCGCCAGCTAAGGTCCCAAAGTCATGGTTAAGTGGGAAACGATGTGGGAAGGCACAGACAGCCAGGATGTTGGCTTAGAAGCAGCCATCATTTAAAGAAAGCGTAATAGCTCACTGGTCGAGTCGGCCTGCGCGGAAGATGTAACGGGGCTAAACCATGCACCGAAGCTGCGGCAGCGACACTATGTGTTGTTGGGTAGGGGAGCGTTCTGTAAGCCGTTGAAGGTGTGCTGTGAGGCATGCTGGAGGTATCAGAAGTGCGAATGCTGACATAAGTAACGATAATGCGGGTGAAAAACCCGCACGCCGGAAGACCAAGGGTTCCTGTCCAACGTTAATCGGGGCAGGGTGAGTCGACCCCTAAGGCGAGGCCGAAAGGCGTAGTCGATGGGAAACAGGTTAATATTCCTGTACTTGGTGTTACTGCGAAGGGGGGACGGAGAAGGCTATGTTAGCCGGGCGACGGTTGTCCCGGTTTAAGCATGTAGGCGGAGATTCCAGGTAAATCCGGAGTCTTGTTAACGCTGAGGTGTGATGACGAGGCACTACGGTGCTGAAGTAACAAATGCCCTGCTTCCAGGAAAAGCCTCTAAGCATCAGGTAACACAAAATCGTACCCCAAACCGACACAGGTGGTCAGGTAGAGAATACCAAGGCGCTTGAGAGAACTCGGGTGAAGGAACTAGGCAAAATGGTGCCGTAACTTCGGGAGAAGGCACGCTGATATGTAGGTGAAGTGATTTACTCATGGAGCTGAAATCAGTCGAAGATACCAGCTGGCTGCAACTGTTTATTAAAAACACAGCACTGTGCAAACACGAAAGTGGACGTATACGGTGTGACGCCTGCCCGGTGCCGGAAGGTTAATTGATGGGGTTATCCGTAAGGAGAAGCTCTTGATCGAAGCCCCGGTAAACGGCGGCCGTAACTATAACGGTCCTAAGGTAGCGAAATTCCTTGTCGGGTAAGTTCCGACCTGCACGAATGGCGTAATGATGGCCAGGCTGTCTCCACCCGAGACTCAGTGAAATTGAACTCGCTGTGAAGATGCAGTGTACCCGCGGCAAGACGGAAAGACCCCGTGAACCTTTACTATAGCTTGACACTGAACACTGGTCCTTGATGTGTAGGATAGGTGGGAGGCTTTGAAGTGTGGACGCCAGTCTGCATGGAGCCAACCTTGAAATACCACCCTTTAATGGCTGGTGTTCTAACGTAGACCCGTAATCCGGGTTGCGGACAGTGTCTGGTGGGTAGTTTGACTGGGGCGGTCTCCTCCTAAAGAGTAACGGAGGAGCACGAAGGTTAGCTAATCCTGGTCGGACATCAGGAGGTTAGTGCAAAGGCATAAGCTAGCTTGACTGCGAGAGTGACGGCTCGAGCAGGTGCGAAAGCAGGTCTTAGTGATCCGGTGGTTCTGAATGGAAGGGCCATCGCTCAACGGATAAAAGGTACTCCGGGGATAACAGGCTGATACCGCCCAAGAGTTCATATCGACGGCGGTGTTTGGCACCTCGATGTCGGCTCATCACATCCTGGGGCTGAAGTAGGTCCCAAGGGTATGGCTGTTCGCCATTTAAAGTGGTACGCGAGCTGGGTTTAGAACGTCGTGAGACAGTTCGGTCCCTATCTGCCGTGGGCGCTGGAGAATTGAGGGGGGCTGCTCCTAGTACGAGAGGACCGGAGTGGACGCATCACTGGTGTTCGGGTTGTCATGCCAATGGCATTGCCCGGTAGCTAAATGCGGAAGAGATAAGTGCTGAAAGCATCTAAGCACGAAACTTGCCCCGAGATGAGTTCTCCCTGACCCTTTAAGGGTCCTGAAGGAACGTTGAAGACGACGACGTTGATAGGTCGGGTGTGTAAGCGTAGCGATACGTTGAGCTAACCGATACTAATGAACCGTGAGGCTTAACCTTACAACGCCGAAGATGTTTTGGCGGATGAGACATCGAAATTCAGCTTGATTACAGATTACATCGACAGACCCGAGAGGTGTGTTGATAAACAGAATTTGCCTGGCGGCTGTAGCGCGGTGGTCCCACCTGACCCCATGCCGAACTCAGAAGTGAAACGCCGTAGCGCCGATGGTAGTGTGGGGTCTCCCCATGCGAGAGTAGGGAACTGCCAGACATCAAATAAAAACAAAAGGCCCAGTCTTTCGACTGGGCCTTTTGTTTTATCTGTTAAACGACAGTGCTGTATCCGGCGCATGGCTTTAATGGATAACCTGCGACAAAAACGCACGCGTGCGTTCAGATTTGGGGTGAGCAAAAAACTCATCCGGTGCTGCCTGTTCAACAATCTCGCCAAGATCCATAAAGATCACCCGGTCGGCCACTGTACGGGCAAAGCCCATTTCATGGGTAACACACAGCATGGTCATGCCTGATTGTGCCAGACCTATCATGGTATCAAGCACTTCTTTTACCATTTCAGGATCCAACGCTGATGTGGGTTCATCGAATAACATAATTTTAGGTTTCATGCACAGCGAGCGTGCAATGGCCACGCGCTGTTGCTGCCCACCAGAGATTTGCCCAGGATATTTATGCGCATGTTCAGCAATGCGAACTCGCTCAAGGTAGTGCATTGCCAGAGCTTCAGCCTCTTTTTTCGGCATCTTTTGTACCCAGATTGGTGCCAGCGTGCAGTTTTGCAGGACCGTCAAATGAGGAAAGAGATTAAAGTGCTGAAAAACCATGCCAACTTCTTGTCTGACACGCTCAATATTGCGGATATCTTCATTGAGTTCGATCCCATCCACTACAATACGTCCTTGCTGATGCTCTTCCAGATGGTTGATACAGCGGATAGTTGTCGATTTACCCGAACCGGAAGGTCCGCATAATACGATGCGTTCTCCTTGCTTTACCTTCAGGTTGATGTTTTTCAGGACGTGAAACTGTCCGTACCATTTGTTGACGTTTTCCAGCGTAATCATCGCGTCGGTAGACGGCATTAATAATTGGCTCATAAATTCCTCAGTGCGGTGTACGCTCGGTGTTAAAAATTTTTTCCAGATGTTGGCTGTAACGCGACATGCTAAAACAGAAGATCCAGTAAATCAGTGCAGCGAAAACATATCCTTCCGTCGACATACCCAACCATGAAGGGTCCACAGTTGCCTGCTGCACGCTACTGAAGAGATCAAACAGGCCGATGATGATGACCAGACTGGTATCCTTAAACAGGGCGATAATCGTGTTAACCAGACCCGGAATAACCAGCTTGAGGGCTTGCGGAAGAATGACCAGCCCTTGCGTTTTCCAGTACCCTAACGCCAGTGATTCAGCGGCTTCATACTGACCTTTTGGTAGGGCCTGTAACCCTCCGCGAACCACTTCTGCGACATACGCCGACTGGAAAAGAATCACGCCGACCAGCGCCCGGATAAGTTTGTCGATACTGGTCCCTTCGGACATAAACAGAGGAAGCATGACCGAGGACATAAAAAGGACGGTAATCAACGGCACACCGCGCCAGAACTCAATGAAAATGACGGATAAAATCCGCACGACTGGCATATGAGACCGGCGTCCAAGCGCCAGTAAAATACCCCACGGAAGCGCGCCCGCAATCCCCACGGATGCAATGATAAGCGTCAGTGTTAATCCGCCCCACTGTCGGGTTTCTACGCGCTCAAGTCCGAAAAAACCACCGTACATCAACCACCAGACCACCACGGGATAAACGACGGCCCAGACGGCGATATAGCGGCCACGGTGGGGAATAGATTTCCAGAACATAGGGACGATAGAGGCCAGGCCAATGATCAGGGCCAGATTTACGCGCCAGCGCTGATCGTGGGGATAAAGTCCATACATGAATTGCCCAAAGCGTTCATGAATGAACACCCAGCAAGCCCCTGCTTTGGTGCAGTCTGCGCGGGTTGAACCGACCCAGTTGGCCTGAAAGAATACCCAGTTCAGCAGTGGCGGAAGAAATGACCAAATCAGCCAAATGCACAGCAGCGTGAGCAGGCTATTTGACCAACTGGAGAACAGGTTTTTACGCATCCAGAGTAGACTGCGGCTTGCCGGGTTACTGTTCTGACGCGAGGGGTGAGACAGCAGTGCTTTTGTCATCATGGCTCCTTAGCGCTCAATCAGTGCAATACGGCGGTTATAAATATTCATCAGCAGAGAAATGCTCAGGCTGATGATCAGGTACACCGACATCGTGATGGCAATAGTTTCAATGGCTTGCCCTGTTTGATTGAGTACCGTGCCGGCAAACAATGAAACCATATCCGGGTAGCCAATGGCGGCTGCAAGTGAGGAGTTTTTGACGATATTCAGATACTGGCTGGTTAATGGGGGAATGATGACGCGCAGCGCCTGTGGGATGATCACCTGGCGCAGTGTCACCGGATTTGGTAGACCCAGCGAGCGTGCTGCTTCATGTTGGCCATAAGGAACGGCCTGGATTCCCGCTCGAATAATTTCTGCAATAAACGCCGAGGTATACACTGAAAGCGCCAGCGTCAGGGCAGCCAGTTCGGGAATAAGCACCATACCGCCACGGAAGTTAAAACCGCGAAGGGCGGGGATATCCCAGTGAAGCGCTGCGCCAAACAGCCACTGTGAGATCATCGGTAAAAGCACGATCAGCGCCAGAGCCGTGGGCCAGGTCCGGCGTAGCTGACCGGTTTTAGTCTGGTGCATTCTGTTGTAGCGAAATAGCCCGATAGTGACGACGATAGTGATAATTACAGCGCCGCAAAAGGCAAAAAATCCTTCTCCTATTTGCGGTGCCGGAATATAGAGCCCCCGGTTACTCAGAAACATCAAGTCCAGCGCGTTAACGGCCTGACGTGGGCCGGGCAGGTTACGTAATACGGCGAAATACCAAAAGAAGATCTGCAGCAGCGGCGGTATATTACGGAACGTTTCGATGTAGATCGTCGAGAGCTTTCGTAATAACCAGTTATCTGACAGGCGTGCCAGTCCGAGAAAGAAACCGAGAATTGATGCGAAAACAATGCACAGTGCAGAAACCAATAGCGTATTGAGCAGGCCAACGATAAAAACACGGCCATACGTATCGCCTTGCTCGTAATCGATCAGATGCTGGACAATACCAAATCCGGCGCTGCGATCGAGAAAAGAGAATCCCGAGGTAATACCGCTATTATTCAGGTTATTTATCGTGTTATGGATGAGATAGACCGCAATGCTGATGACTGCAATGACGGCAAGTATTTGAAATAACCAGGCGCGGACCGCAGGGTTAGAAAAGGATAACGATCCTTTTACGATTGAGCGGCGATGGAACATAAGAAAACCTCGGTAACTATGACTCTGGACTGAGCGCCGCAGTCGCGGCGCCCGTTACATCACTACGTATTAGCGCACCGGTGGCGCATATTGAATGCCACCGTTATTCCAGAGGTTGTTCTGTCCACGTTTGATCTTCAGTGGGCTTTCCGATCCCACGTTACGCTCAAAGATCTCCGAGTAGTTACCTACCTGCTTGATAATGTTGTAAGCCCATTTGTTATCAAGCTTCAGATCCTTACCATAATCCCCTTCTTTGCCTAACAGGTGTGCCATATCCGGCGTTGCAGGATTAGCCGCTTTTTCATCGACGTTTTTCGAGTTAACGCCCATTTCTTCCGCATTCAGCATGGCGAACAGCGTCCAGCGAACAATGGAGAACCACTCATCGTCTCCACGACGTACAACAGGTCCCAGCGGTTCTTTAGAAATAACTTCTGGCAGGACAATCCATTCCGCAGGATTACTCAGCTTGATTCGCAGGGCGTACAACTGAGACTGGTCGGAAGCCAGCGTGTCGCAGCGTCCAGATTCCAGAGCTTTAGCTGATTCATCCGAGCGGTCAAAAGTGACAGGGGTGTACTTCATGTTGTTGGCTTTAAAGTAGTCAGCCACGTTCAGTTCGGTATCTGTTCCTGCCTGGATACAAACCGTTGCGCCATCCAGCTCTTTAGCACTCTTGAGACCCGCTTTATTGTGGGTAAGAAAACCAATGCCGTCGTAATACGTTACGCCAGTGAAAGACATTCCCATTCCTGCGTCACGAGAGGAGGTCCAGGTGGTATTACGAGAGAGCATGTCGACTTCACCAGATTGTAGTGCGGTAAAGCGTTCCTTGGCGGTGAGCGGGGTATATTTTACTTTGCTATCATCGCCAAATACGGCGGAGGCAACGCCACGACATACGTCGACATCAATACCTGAGAACTTACCGCTTGCATCGGCATAAGAAAAGCCAGGCAACCCGTCACTGATCCCACACTGCACAAAACCTTTTTTCTTTACGGCATCAAGTGTTGCGCCGGCATGTGCCTGATTTGCAACCGCAAGCAGCACGCCGGCCGCAGCCAGGCTGGCTATTATCATCTTTTTCATAGAGCATCCTGTGTGGAGGAATTATTGTTATGGAAACGTTCTGAAAACGTCTTTTACCTGTCTGTGGCTATGGCCATACTCTTTTAAGCAAAGGTAGTGCCAGGTTTTTGCGCACGATTATTCGACGCAATATCCAGAGTGTAGACAGGAAAAAATAAATGCAGCGCCCTGAAGTGGTGCAAAATTGAAACGTAAGCCACATTTCGGCGCAAAAAATTTAAAAATCAAACCGGACGCGTGATAACGATTTCGTACGTTAATATTGATGACGTGAGAATAATGAAAAGAAAGCGCGCTGTTACGAAGAACTGGAAAAATGCTAATTTCAAATCGTGGATATGTGAGGAAAATCTATAATAATTTTATTATACGTTGAGTGCTATATACCAACGTTTTGTCTTATATGAAGATTTAATTCTTATTGCAAAAAGCGCGGTACCCACCGCGCTTTTAAGAAGATTTATTTGGTCAAGGCGACTATCCCAAGCGTCAGCCCGGCAACGGCTGCTGCGCCACCGGCGATGGCACCGGCTGTTTCCCAGTTATCCTGCGTGGTGCCTTTCATACAGGTATTGGTATGAACCAGGCGCCCCTGATCGTCGTATACAGGTACGCAAGGAGAATCGTGTGCACAGCCGGCCAGGAATGCGGTAAGCAATGCAACGGATATTAATCTTTTCATGGTGTTACCTCAAAAATAAGCGTTTCGCTAATTGAGCAAAGACAAACGCTAAGCCATCTGCGAACTCGGCGATTATTTTACCACTCCTTAAAAAAATACTGACATGAGGAATAATCTCAATTCATGTGGATTGTAAAAATAATGGATAAAAAGAAAGGTGATTCGCGATTTTTTCAGGAAGGGTTTATTAGAAACAAATGGCTATCTTATTAATAAATAAAGAAGGGCATCTTAGGTGAAAAAGGCGTCCGAAGACGCCTTTATTTTACAAATTAAACATTTCGCCGACTAAAACGCCGTCTGACGACAACGAAGAAGACGGGGACGAAGAAGATTGCCAACAATGTCGCGGTCAGCATGCCTCCCATTACGCCTGTACCAACCGCATTCTGCGCCCCGCTACCTGCTCCGTGGCTGATAACCAGAGGCATAACCCCCAGAATAAACGCCAGAGATGTCATCAGGATTGGACGAAGACGCATGCGTGACGCCTCCAGTGTGGCTTCAATCAACCCTTTACCTTCTTTATCCATCAGGTCTTTGGCAAACTCCACGATAAGGATAGCGTTTTTGGCGGAAAGACCGATGGTAGTCAGCAGACCTACCTGGAAGTAAACGTCGTTATTCAGACCGCGTATGGACGCCGCCAGAAGCGCACCGACCACGCCGAGCGGTACAACCAACATGACTGAAAATGGAATAGACCAGCTCTCATACAATGCGGCGAGACACAGGAAGACGACGATTAACGAAATAGCGTATAACGCAGGTGCCTGATTGCCGGAGAGCCGTTCCTGATATGACATTCCCGTCCAGTCATAGCCGATACCGGTTGGCAGCTGTGCTGCCAGGTTTTCCATGAGCGCCATGGCTTCACCGGTGCTTCGACCCGGCGCGGCCTCTCCCAGTATTTCCATTGATGGCATACCGTTGTAACGCTCCAGGCGGGGTGAACCATAAATCCAATGCGACGAACTGAACGCAGAGAATGGCACCATTTCACCATTCCCACTACGTACGTAGAGATTGTTGATGTCGTTGGGTAACATACGGAACGGCGCGTCAGCCTGAACGTATACCTTTTTCACTCGGCCATGATCGATAAAATCGTTCACATAGGTGCCGCCAAGGGCCGTGGAAATCGTTTGGTTTATATCCGACAGACTTACGCCTAACGCCTGGGCTTTTTCCTGATCAATATCCAGCTTAAATTGCGGGGTATCTTCCAGACCGTTAGGGCGCACGCGCACCAGCAAATCTGGATGTTCTCTCACCATACCCAGCAACTGGTTCCGGGCTTTCGTCAGTTCTGTATGACCGAGGTTAGCCTGATCAATTAACTGAAAATCAAAGCCGGTCGCGGTACCCAGTTCAAGAATGGCAGGCATATTGAACGGGAACACCAGTCCATCTTTGATCTGGCTGAACGCCCTGGTCGCGCGTTCAACAATAGCCGTCACGCCGTTTTCATCGCCCGAACGCTCTTCCCATGGTTTGAGGCTAATAAAGACGATACCGGAGTTCTGTCCCTGGCCGCTAAAGCTGAAGCCATTAACGGTGAACACCGATTTTACGTTCGCTTTTTCCTGGTTCAGGTAGTAATTCTGAATCTGATCCAGCACCTGCTGTGTGCGCGTCTGTGTCGCACCGGCAGGAAGTTGCACCATTGTCATAAAGACCCCCTGATCCTCTTCGGGCAAGAAGGAGGTAGGGAGGCGTAAAAACAGAACAGCCATTCCGCCGACGATAAGAACATATAGCAACAAGTAGCGTCCGGTTTTGCGCAGAATACCGCTGATACTATTGCTGTAATGCCCGACGCTTTTATCGAACAGGGCGTTAAACCATCCGAAAAAACCGCCTTTCTTTTCAACATGTCCGGCGGAAACGGGTTTTAGCAGCGTTGCACAAAGCGCTGGCGTAAGAATGAGGGCGACCAGAACAGAAAGCGCCATCGCTGAAACAATGGTCAGAGAGAACTGGCGGTAAATGGCGCCGGTCGAGCCGCCAAAGAACGCCATGGGGATAAATACCGCCGAGAGCACCATCGCGATCCCGACCAGTGCGCCCTGGATCTGTACCATGGATTTCTGCGTCGCCTCTTTGGGCGGCAGTTTCTCTTCCGCCATGACGCGTTCGACGTTTTCTACTACCACGATGGCGTCATCGACCAGCAGGCCGATGGCCAGCACCATTCCGAACATCGTTAGCGTGTTGATGGAGAATCCGAATGCGGCGAGGATCGCGAATGTTCCCAACAGCACGACAGGCACTGCGATAGTTGGAATCAGCGTGGCGCGCAGATTTTGCAGGAACAGGTACATCACCAGGAAGACGAGGATGATGGCTTCAAACAGCGTTTTCACCACCTCGTTAATCGAGATTTTTACAAATGGTGTAGTGTCATAGGGGTAAACCACTTGCAAACCTTGCGGGAAGAAAGGTTGTAACTCAGCCAGCTTTGCTTTGACGCCTGCGGCAGTATCCAGCGCGTTTGCACCGGTCGCCAGCTTAATGCCCAGACCTGTTGCGGGCTGACCATTAATTTTCGTCACCATGTTATAGTTTTCGCCGCCGAGTTCGATGCGGGCTACATCTCTGAGGTGAACCATTGAGCCATCCTGGCCCACCTTCAGCGTTATGCGACCAAACTCTTCCGGCGTTTTCAGGCGTGTCTGAGCAATAATGGAGGCATTAAGTTGTTGACCCTGGACGGATGGTGCGCCTCCCAGTTGGCCTGCGGCAATCTGATTGTTTTGCGTTCTCAGTTGATTGATAACGTCCAGCGGAGTCAACTGATATTTGTTCATTGCGTTGCTGTCGAGCCAGATGCGCATTGCGTACTGTGCACCAAACATCTGGACATCGCCGACACCTGCTGTTCGGCTTATTGCGTCTTTAACGTTAGACGCCACATAGTCGGAAATATCATCCTGCGTCAGATTGTTATTATCGGAGACAAAACCCGCCACCATCAGGAAACCGCTACTGGATTTCTCGACGCTGATCCCCTGCTGCTGTACTTCCTGTGGCAGTAAGGGCATCGCTAACTGTAATTTGTTTTGCACCTGGACCTGTGCGATATCCGGGTCAGTACCTGACTCGAAAGTCAGAGTAATGGTGACGCTCCCGGAGGAATCGCTGGTGGAGGACATATACATCAGGTTATCGATACCGTTCATATTCTGTTCGATAACCTGCGTAACCGTGTCTTGTACCGTCTGCGCATCCGCACCTGGGTAGGTGGCAGAAATAGCGACCGCAGGAGGTGCAATGGTCGGATACTGTGCAACGGGCAGTTGCATGATTGCCAGAGCCCCTGCCATCATCAGAATGATGGCCAGAACCCAGGCAAAAATAGGGCGATTGATAAAAAAGTTAGCCATGTCCGGTTACCTTATTGCGCAGTTTTTGCGGCTGGAGTTTCGGTATCGGTGGTTGCTTTAACCTTTACGCCGGGACGCGCTTTCTGCAATCCGCTGACGATAACCTTATCGCCAGGCTGTAAGCCCTCGCTGATTAACCACTTATCACCTATCGCCTGTGTAGCAACGACGGTGCGAGCCTCGACCTGACTCATGTCATTGACAACCATCACCGTTGCATCGCCGCGTGGCGTACGCGTTACCCCTTGTTGGGGAACGAGAATGGCATTCGGCTGGACGCCTTCATCAATACGAGCACGCACAAACATGCCCGGCAGCAGCGTGTGCTGTGGGTTAGGGAATACGGCCCTGAGGGTGATGGATCCGGTACTTTCATCAACGGTGACATCAGAGAACTGCAACGCACCTTTCAGCGGGTACGACTGACCATTTTCCATCACCAGTTCGACGGTACTGCTGGCGCTGTCTTTATGCAGGCTCCCTTGCTCAACGGACTGTTTAAGGCGCATAAAGTCATTACTGGACTGTGTTACGTCGACGTAAATAGGATCAAGTTGTTGCACGGTAGCAAGCTCAGTTGCCTGGCCATTCGTGACTAATGCGCCTTCGGTGACGTTAGATTTACCGATACGTCCGCTAATGGGCGATGTCACTTTGGTGTAGGCCAGGTTGATACGAGCGCTTTCGACCGCCGCTTTTGCCGCGATAACGGAGGCATCGGCCTGGCGAGCATCAGCAATGGCCTGATCGTACTCTTGCTGGCTGATGTACTTAGTGCCAACCAGCGGGACATAACGTTTTACCGTTAAATGTGCGATAGCTGCTGCCGCTTCACTCTTTGCCAGTTCGCCTTTGGCGCTGTCGTAGTCGGCCTGGTAAGTCGCAGGATCGATCTGATAAAGCGACTGACCGGCTTCAACATCGCTTCCCTCGGTGAAATTCCGTTTAAGTACAATCCCGCTGACCTGAGGACGGACTTCAGCAATACGAAATGCTGTTGTGCGCCCAGGTAATTCGGTCGTCACGGCTAAAGGCGCCTTTTCGACGACATGGACAGTCACCTGCGGCTCTGCGGGGTGAGCTTGTGTTTCTCCCTGATCGTTACAACCGGCGAGTAATACAGCGGACATGATGATGAATGAGGGCAGGAGTGAAAACCTGGCATTTTTCGTCATTTCTATTCCTTAAAAAACCGAACGCTCGTTATTAACCGGGTAACGCAGAGGCGATAACGCGCACAAGTGAAAATAATGGTTGGCTATCCTACAAATTATTAGCTTGCGATGTAAGCAATACTTATTTATGGGCGCGATACACGGCACGTAAAAACAAAAAAGGATTTATCTTCGGTTGTTTCATTATGGTTTTAATAGTAATGCAATGATGCGCATAAACACATATTGAAATAAGTATTTGGTTGGTGAATATATTGGTGGTTGTTATTTGTTTTGTTTATTCGTGTGCAATATCCATAATTAACTGTTTTAGAACTCGTCTAAATAAACGCTAAGTGATACATTTGTTCCGTTTAGCAAATATTACATAAGAAAGTTAATCATTCTCTACCTTACCTCAGACAGTCGAAACCATGGCCAGAAAAACGAAAGCTGATGCCCTCAAAACACGACAGCACCTGATAGAAACAGCGATTATGCAGTTTGCCGTGCGTGGTGTTAGCAATACGACGTTAAACGACATTGCGGATGCCGCCAGCGTGACGCGGGGGGCGCTCTATTGGCATTTTGAAAATAAGACGCAATTGTTCAATGCGCTATGGTTACAACAACCTTCATTACGCGATCTTATTCAGGATAAGCTTATTGGTCGTTGGGGGGATAATCCTTTACAGCGACTGCGTGAAAAGTTTGTGGTGGGATTGCAATATATTGCACAGAATCCTCGCCAGCAGGCATTAATGCAAATTTTATATCATAAATGTGAATTTCATAACGATATGATATCAGAACAGACCATTCGCAATAAAATAGGTCTCAGTCATCAAAGCATTCGTGATTCACTGCAAAAGTGCGTGGATGAAAATCTGATTGCTACCAGTCTGGATTTAGATGTCATCATCATTATTCTGCACGGTAGCTTTAGCGGGATAATAAAAAACTGGTTAATGAATCCAGTGAGTTATGATTTGTATGGGCAAGCGCCAGTATTAGTTGATAACGTATTAAAAATGTTAAGCCCAGACGGCTGTGTAATGCAATTAATGCAGAGTGAAAATCAGCCAGGGTAGTTTTAGCCGCCAGGGCCTGACGGCTGTCGACGTATTTTTCGTCGTGCTATTCGAGGTCGACGCAGTTGACCAGCTTGAGGGGGTTCACAGAATTCATATTCCGGCACTTATCGTGCTCCGTTGTCATCAGCTCTATCCACTGAATGAGCAGCGCATCAAAGAGAAAAATGAAGACCGCAAAAACAACCAGCCACCAATACTTGCGAATCATTACCAAACCCTGTGTATTCATGCCCAAGCGTGCAGGGAATATACACGAAATCTGCAAGCTGAAAAGCAGACTTACAATGCCTTTACTTTGCTGAAAGATCGCCGCTCTTTGCTGTTAATCGACTCTTTTTAGACAGATTTTTTGTCTTCCGCTTTTTCACCTTTGCAAGTTCATTCTCTGAAAAATGCGAACCAATGCTCATTCTTCTGAGCCCCATTTTTACGTACTCGGCATTGATTTCAATCCCGACAAACTTGCGACCTAATTCCACGGCAGTGGCACCGGTAGTGAAGCTACCGGCAAACGGATCCAGCACGCTGTCATCTGGACTGGAGGAAGCCAGAATGATGCGTTCAAGGAGGACTTTGGGTTTTTGAGTCGGGTGATTTTCGTATTCGTCCATCAGATAACGAACGCGTGGAAACTCCCAGACATTGCCTGGTACTTTTTTCTGGTTGTAAGGTTGGGGCGGGTTCTTTCTGTAGTCTATCAGTGCACGTTTAGCGCCCGTTTTGGCTTCAACCAAAATATCATCACGATTAAACGTGTAGTTTTTCTGATCTTTTACCATCATCAGAAGCGGTTCATACATCGAACCAAAGTGATTTTTGGCCTGCACCCCGGAGCTATCGTATGACCACACGATACGGCTCTTGATGGTAAAGAGCTGGCGGCATTTGAGATCGATGTACGGCATGTTCTCCGTACTGTTCATGATGTACATGGTGCCGTGTGATTTGAGAATGCGATGGCACTCGTCAATGCACTCAAACAGCCATGCCAAAAATGCCTCTTCGTCCCAGGATTCCACCATCCCGTCAAAGTCTTTACCGATGTTATAAGGTGGGTCGGCGAAAATGAGATCGACGCTTTCTGACGGCAGCTTTTTCAGTTCGGTCAGAGCATCACCCAGGATTATCTTTTTAGATTCATCGCCAAAATAGACAGGTTCACATCTTGCGTTCATCGCCAAAGCCTCCCGTGTGACGTTAATAAAAAAGGCGCTTCCCCATGCCGAGTAGCGCCTTTTAAAACAAACATTTCGCTGATTAGTATCAGTTCATGCCGTATTGTAAAATACAGAGTCATTATACGTAATTTATTATCACTCTAGATAATTTGTATTCATCATAAATAATTGATGCAGAACGAGATATTTATTTTTTATTGGCTCGCATTGTATCATCAGTTATCAGTTACTCCCTGCATACAGTTGTCAAAAAGGTTGTCATTAACTCTATGGCCGAAAATAAACTCTCAGATGTTCAATTGCGTGCGTTAACCCGCAAAGTCATCGAAAAACCTTTTGATGTTGCTGACGGTGGCAGCCTTTCTGTTCGCGTTACACCATCAAGGCGCAAAATCCTTGATGGCGAGAAGAGACCGGCCAATAACATCCAATGGTTGTTCCGTTATAAGAATAAGCATAAAAGCGCCAATACTTTGACGCTAGTGCTGGGCAAGTATCCTGCCTTATCTCTTGCTGAGGCGAGGGTGAAACGCGACCAATGCAAACGGTGGCTTGCTCATAATCTAGATCCTAAAGACCAGTTTGACCAAGAGTCAGCAAAAACCATGAAACCTGTCACTATCAGGGAAGCATTGGAACGCTGGATTAATGAGTACGCGGCGGAAAACCGGGTCAACTTTGAAAGGCATAGACGTCAATTCGAAAGGCATATTTACCCTTTCATTGGCGAAGTACCACTTGAACAGTGCTCCAAAGCAAGATGGATGGATACATTTAACAGAATCAAAAAAGTCGCACCGGTAGCAAGCGGCTACATATTAGGTAACTGCAAGCAGGCGTTGATTCACAACCGTAGGCTGCACGACGTTTACAGTGATGTGCTGGAGGATATCAAAGTCACTGATGTTGGAAGAAAGCAGGCAAAACGTGATCGTGTTTTAACTTCTGAAGAACTAAGTGATCTATGGAATGAGCTGCAAAACGAATATGCGTTCCTACCTTATTACAACGCACTATTGAAATTGCTAATCGTATTTGGTGCAAGAACACAAGAGATTCGTCTTTCAACATGGTCGGAATGGAACGTGAAAGAGTGGCTTTGGACAGTGCCGCGAGAACATAGCAAGGGAGGGGAGAAAATCATACGCCCCGTGCCCGAATCCATACAGCCATTTATTTTACAGCTACGCCAAAATAATCTTGATAGCGGAATGCTGCTTGGTGAAATGAAGAAACCCGAGGCTGTAAGCCAGTGGGGACGCATCTTATACAGCCGATTAGGACATTCAACGCCATGGACATTGCATGACCTGCGACGCACTTTTGCCACCAGCCTAAATAACTTGGGAATAGCACCGCATGTGGTGGAGCAATTGCTTGGCCACTCAATGCCAGGAGTGATGTCGGTGTACAACCGTAGCAAGTACATCCCGGAAAAACGGTTAGCACTGGACAAATGGATAAAATATTTAGAAAAAATAAACTCTTTAAAATCAGGCTATTAAAAATAGACGATTATATAGAATTATGTGCCGTTATTTGTGGTTAACTTTATGAATTTAAAGGGTATTTACAGGGCGATACAAGTTGCGTAACCTGTGTTTGTAGCATGAAAAACCCCGGCGAGCCGGGGTTTCAAAAAAGGTGGGGTCTGGCCAACTTTGGCGAGGCAACCAGAACCCCTAAAAACCAAAACAGCCGGTGTGGCAGTAATGGCGGGTTATGAAATAACCCTCAGTAATTCTAAATCATTACATGCTTTATATCCATACCGGCCCGAGTTTGAGGGCTTTATCGATGGATCAATTACTCACCACTAAGCAAGTCATTGCATTAACCACCTTATCCAGAATGACAATCTGGAGATACGTTCAGGCTGGCACTTTCCCAAATAGTATTAAACTTGGGCCACAACGCGTGGCTTGGAAACGCAAAGATGTTATGGAATGGCTTGAAAGCCGCCAGCAAGTACAGTGCTGAGGTGGCTTATGAAGAAAACAACCGTAAATCAGGCTATCAGTCGCTATAACAGCCTGTTGCGTAACCCACAGCGCCAGTTAACCGTTGGCGAACTTACCGCCCAGCGTATGGCGGCAGCACAATTATTGTTGCAAGCATGCATTCGCGAAGGTGTAAACCGCCCGTGGACTATTGTTTCACGTCACGCCGCTATGGCTGATAGCCTGGTGCCGTTTCGCATCAGCGATTCTGAATCATGGGCGATGTATCTGGAGTTAAAACGCGGGGTGCGATATGAGAAACGCGCCTAATGTTAAGCTATTACCTAAAGACCCTTTTACGGAAGCAATTATTTTTGCCGGTTCTGACGCTTGGAGCCATGCCAAGGGCTGGGAAGAAGGAATGGGTAAACAAGTTGCCGGTGACACTACTCCTCCTGTCTATCTTGGGCCAAGACAACTGGATGATTTAGATAATCTACGAATTATCGACGATGGTCGCCGGTCTGCGCGGGTATATCTGGCTGGTGATATTAAGCAACTTCAAATCAGCACTATTGCTGACAAGCTGGCAGTGGCTGGAGTTAAGGAAGCCCGTTTATTTAAAGGCATTACTGACCGTGAACCGGAAAAATGGAACATGGACAGGCTTAGAGACGCCGCCCTACGCGGTGAAAGCCTGGTGGGCATGCTGCGCAAAGAAGAACGAGCAACCGCCGCAGCAACTGTAAAAGACATTCACGATATGGCTCCTGTATTAATGACAACCTGGCCAAATATTGGAAGCAATGGCCAGCCTTTAAACACACGCCCTAATGTTGAACGTCTATTAGATAACTACAGCATTTCTGCAAAATATAATGAGATTAGCAAGGACGTTGAGGTTTTAGTACCTGGCGTTAGTGGCGGTTCAGATGCTCGCGATAACTGCGCTGTGAGTGAAATTTTAAGCCTCGCCGCACTGAACCGGTTACCAATGAGTAATATTGAAGGTCATATCAAAACTATCGCTGTGCGCAATACTTATAATCCTGTCAGGGATTTCATCAATCAACGTGAATGGGATGGACGAAGCCGATTTGCAGACCTGCTGAATACTATCAGCACGCCAGATGACTACAGTCGCGATCTGCTGGCCATGCTGGTGCGTCGTTGGTTGCTGTCTGCCGTGGCGGCTGCTTACTTAGAAGCGGGTTTCTGGTCCAAAGGCGTGCTGGTTTTCCAGGGCGAGCAGTCACTGGGTAAAACAGCATGGTTTAAAGCGCTTCTGCCCCCTGACAATCGCAACCTGGTTAAGGTGGGAGCAACTATTGACCCCGGCAATAAAGACAGCGTGGCCAGCGCAATTAGTCACTGGCTTGTTGAGCTAGGCGAATTGGATGCGACGTTTCGCAAGGCGGATATTGCCAAGCTCAAAGCATTTATCAGCCAGGACCGTGATGACCTGCGCCGCCCTTATGACCGGCTTGAATCGAAGTACCAGCGCCGCACCGTTTTTTTTGCGTCAGTGAACCCCAAACACTTCCTGGCGGATGACACCGGGAACGTTCGCTGGTGGACTATTCCTGTAACTGCCGTTAACTACGAGCATGGCATAGACACACAACAATTATGGGCCGAAGTTCTTTCCTGGTTTGAAGCAGGTGAACGCTGGTGGCTGGACCGTGATGAAGAAGCCATGCTGGAAGTCGTGAACGAACAGCACGGGCAAACTGACCCGATTGAAGAAATGATATTGGCGCGTTTTGATTGGAACAGTGATCGCCTGGCTGCATATATAGAAATGACTGCAACGGATGTTCTGTTGTCTATTGGGCAGGATCGGCCAACAAAATCCCAGGCAACGCAGTGCGGTAACATTCTGCGAAAACTGACAGGAAGGGATGCACGTAGAACAAGTAAAGGGCGTTTTTACCTAATGCCACCGAAAGTTTTTGGACAGCAAGACCATCGCTATTTTGATGGGCCTAACCACCAGTTTTGAGGTAATACTATGAGTTATCGCGCATATATCATTGCTTTTGACCCGGAACACGGCACCTACACCGAAACCGAAATTATGGAGGGTTTCGCCACTGAACAGGAAGCGGTAGACCATGCTCGCAATAGGCTGCCAGAAGTGCAGCAGGAACTGGCCAAGTTGGGTGAAAACCTGCTATGCAGCTACCGCATAAGGGTAGTGGATTCCGCTGAAATCTTGCCGTTCATCCGATCATAACATCACAACAGTTGTTGCCCATTACCCTGGCGAATGCCGGGGCTTTTTTTATTTTCAAAGTGACGCCTAGGTGTCATTAATTTATAAGGTGTCATGGTAGGTGTCATTGTTCTCAAGCCATAACCCGCAAGGGTTGCGACATTACTAATGACACCTATGACACCTATGACAGCATTTTTAAAGAAAATAACGACCACTGTAATAATGTAACAGTGGTCGTTATACTTTATAGAAATGGGTGTCATGGTGTCACAGGTGTCATTCATTACAGTATCTTGTTTGTATTTTTCTTTAATAATCAGCGTGTTTCCCGCTATGACACCTAATGACACCTTTCCAACATAACGCCGTCATGGTGACATTAGGTGTCATCGCCATCTGCTGCCAAAAAAGTCAAGGTACTTCCGAGGGGGGTACAGCCTGCGGGGGCATTGGTCCCGCGTAATTCGCGTTGTGCGTGCCCATTCAAAACAGGCTTTATAATTATCCTTTGACAAATCAATAACTTACTCGAGTGTTATCAACTATGTACAACAAACCGCATCAAAACTGGAAGTAAAGCGAACACAAAAAACAACTGTTTTAGAAAATTTAATGCATTAAAAACAGATGGTTATTTTATATAAACAAACCGAACACCATAGCCACAATGTGATGACAAACCCCAAGAAGAAACGACCACAGCCATAAGTAACAATCGCTCCATATTCAAGACAAAACCGGAGCGACACAAATGACAGTTTTATCTCAACTTATCAACGACGCGTTGAACCACCAGGGCGGCCACATTCGCACTGATGGCAACGGTGACATTACTCAATTCATCCCTGTGGAACCTGCAGCAGTTCGCTACCTGTCCATGAATGACGTGCTGACCCCGAAAGGCGGCAAGCAGACCACCTTCAACGCTGTTCTGGCTGAACGTTCACTGGTGGCACAGGCAGGCGCTAAAATCATCCGCATCCCTGGCCCTATGACCACGCCTCCGACTGGCAACACCGGCGCTACTGTTGGCCGTGAAGTTGCTGACCGCTTCGTTGTCGTTCGCCCTGGTGCGTTCGCCAAAGTGTCTGACGGCGAAGAAATCACCATGAGCGGCCTGCCTTACCTGGTATCAGCGTTCAACCACAACAACGCACCAGCTTACGGCGTTGGCTACACCCTGAGCCGCAAGCAACTGAAACACGACTTCGCAGACGATACCACGCTGGTAGTGGTCAACACCGCCATTGAGCGCGGCATAGCTGACCTTGCTGACTTCGTACTGCTGAACCACCTGGAAAGCGTAGCGGAAACCCTTACCAGCCCGTCATTCACAGCAGTGGCACAGAAGATTGCAGCCAAAAACCTGCGCTTTGACGAAGTGAAGGCCATCGTTGGCGGCGAATGCACCGGCCTGGAACTGCAAGACGGCATTTTGCGCGCCTATGGCGTGCGCGCTGAAATCAGCGGCCAGACTTCCAGCACAATCATTGGCGCTTTCGGCAATGCAGCCGTTGCCCTAGATGATGAAATCCGCGTCACCGCCCGCCGCGTGCTGAATGGTGCCGTTGAAATCGTTGTGTGGGTGAACGCATCCGCACTGGTGCCTGACTCAACCGTATTCTGGCAGGCTTAATTATGTGGTGGGGCAGAAATAAAGTGGCAGCGGAGCGTGCTGCCCTGCCGGGTGAAATCCTGGCAGCCATTGAAGGCGTGGTGATGTATACCCGCCACGGTGACGAAAACAACCCGCGCATCGTAGTGCAGCCGGTTGGTTGGTCCGGGTTCCTCTACAGCGACGAAGCCGCAGAAAAGTGGATTCGCAGAGCTTACCCGGAACTGACGCAATACCAGATTGAACGTGCTGTGAATTACCTGGCCTCACTGGTACGCAGCCATCACCGTGACAGCCGCTCGGAAGCACAGCGTGAGCGTTGGATGACAAGGTTTTAAGCCATGAAAAGAGAAACACGCCAGCACGTAACAGTACGCATAGCCCCTGACTTGGTGCGCCTGGTTGAAAAAGAGCAAAACAAACTGGAACGCAGAACGGGCATCCGCCCTTCACGCAGCCAGGTGATTGAAAAGTTTTTGAGTATCGGGCTGAACGGCAAATAACGGCCAAGAATACAGGTTTCTCCGGTTCCCTGTGCCCCAAATAATCGGCCCAAATTAATCATTCATCGTTCCTCAGACGGTGAGTGCTGGACCAGGTTGGTGGTCATCCTGGAGGTGAAAAACCACAATAACCCTCACGCTGGTTGCGCCGTACCGGATACCTGAAAGCGGAGCAATCATTCTTACATCAACAATCATTTTTAGCGGGCAAGACTATGAAAAATCACGACCTGTACGAATCCATGAAAGAAGAAGCGCGCTTAATCCTTAGCGAAACCAAACGCTTTCAAATCATTTCTGAGAAGAACCCTATCAGCTACGAAGCAGCCGACCTGCTGGCAAGCCTTCGCAACCGTTTAAACGCATTCGAACACATGACCGATGAAGCGGGCCGCATCATGCGTGACGAAGCGGAAAGCAACGCATCCACCCTGGAGCGCAAGAAATGGAAGCCATCCAGCCGCCTCAGCGTGGGTGAGCGCGCCAAGCGCCAGGCGGTGAAGCGCGGGGCTATCCTTGTGCGGAGTGCATAAGAATGGCTACTGACAACAATATTTATGATGCTGTTCTGAACATCATCGGCGTCGCTGACAAGATGACGAACAACAACGCAAGCCAACTGACCGACGCGCAGAAGGTAGCACTAAAAAACCTTAGTAACGCGATGAAATCCTGGAAAGGTATCACGTTTGGAATGCGTGATATCACAGCCAGTGACAAACCAATTGAAAGTAAAACTGCATAAGGGGCAACCATGCTGGACCGTATCCATACAAAATCGGAAGGAATGAACCCCTGGCCTGAACTGGTGGATGCGGTTCTGCCAAAAGTTCTGGCGTGCAACACAGCGGAGGAAATGCAGGAACAGCGAGACTACCGCACCGAATGCGCCCTGCAACTGGCTGCTGCCGCCTTGCGGGCTGCTGGTGAACACACCCTGGCAGAAAATTTACTTAATTAATTCTTTGAGAGCAAAATTATTATGGCCAATAAGAAGCTGAATGCCACAATAACCATTGGCGGAGCCGTTTCCGGCAGCCTCCGTGGTGCGTTTGGTACGGTGGAGAAATCCACCATAAAGATTGGCGCAGCGATTAAGCACATGTCGCGCGAACAGCGCCAGCTTAACGACGCTATGAAGCGTTACGGGCAGGATGGAACAATGGTCGGGCGCATGAAGGAGCGTTACCAGGCCATTGTTGGCCAAGTGGAACGCCTTCGCGCTGCGCAAGAGCGTTTAAACAGAGTGCAACGCGCCAGTGCGGAAAACCTGGCGAAGCAGGCACAGCTACGCGGGCAGATTATCGATACCGTTATGGCTGGCGCTGCCGTTGCCGCACCCATCAAGATTGCTGCCGATCGTGAACAGCACGCCATTGGCATTGCCAAACAACTGGACGGCGCACGCGATGCAGCGGGCAACCTGACGGCGAAGTTTTGGGAAATGCGCAAGGCCGTTGCTGACCTTGGGCACGAAATTCCACTGGCCACAAACGACCTGTTTGACATGGCCACAGCAGGGCTGCGCATGGGCGTAGCTGGCGACCAAATCCTGGGGTTCACCCGGAACGTGGCCAAACTGGCCAGCGCCTTGGAACTGAACCCGGAAGAAGTCGCAGACAATATGGGCAAAATCCAGAATGTTTATCGACTTACTCAAGCTGAGCTTGTGCGCCTTGGTGATGCTATTAATTACCTGGACGACCAAAACACCGTTAAAGGCGGTGAGCTTATCGACTTCCTACAGCGTGTTGGTGGTTCCGCCTCCCTCGCCAAACTCACTGCCAACGATATGGCAGCAATCGGCACCACGCTGATTTCTATGGGTGAAAGCGCAGACACTGCCGCAACGTCAGTGAAGGCGCTTGTTTCCAAGATGACGCTGGGCAGCAAATCCACGAAATCTGCGCGCGAAGCGTTCAAGGAATTGGGTTATTCCGCGCAGGAAGTGGCGAAATCCATGCAACTGGATAGCGTCAAGACCATCGAAAACTTCATGAAGACGGTGAACAAGCTGCCAGATTACAAGAAATCCGGCATCCTAGTGTCCATCTTCGGGCAGGAACACGTTGGTTCTATCTCCAAACTGGCGGCCAACATGGACAAGTTTGGCGAGGCGTTGCACCAGGCTAATGGCGAAATGTCCAAAGGCAGTGTGCAGAAGGAATTCCAGAACACCGTCAACACCACCAACGCGCAGATGGTTATCCTTCGTAACCGCACAGCTGACGTGGCTGACAATATCGGCACCGTCCTGCTGCCGACCGTCAATGACGCAGCCAAAGGCATTGGCCGCATCACAACTGTTGTGGCGAAATTCGCAGCGGAACACCCCGGCCTGACCAAAGCCGTTGTGGGCACAGCGATGGCGCTAACTTCCCTGCGAGTGGCCACCCTGGCGGCGCAGTTCGGCTTCACGTTCCTGAAAGGTGGCGTGTTGCAGATGTCCAGCCTGTTTGCCCGCATGAACGCATCTGCCGTTCTGGCCAGCACTCGTGGCCTGCCTGCGGTGGCTACCGGAATTCGTGCCGTTGGTGCGGCGTTCATATCCACTGGCGTGGGTGCTGCCGTAGCTGGCCTGGCGCTGGCAGGTTATCAGATTTACCGCCATTGGGCTGGTGTGAAGGCTTTCTTTGGCGGAGTGGGTGAAGGCATCAAATCCGGGCTGGAACCGCTTAGCGACGCTCTGAGCCGCCTTTATGAACGCATGGGGCCGCTGAAACCTGTCATTGATGGTGTGGGTGCTGCGGTTAAGACGGTTTTCAACTGGTTCACGTCATTGACCGAGCCGGTCAAGTACAGTGGCGAGGAACTGGATAAGGCCGGTAAAATGGGGATGACGTTCGGTAAGACCCTGGCGGCTGGCATCGAGATTGTGACCGCACCGATCACGTTCCTGATTGATAAGATTCTGT
The DNA here is from genome assembly GCF_013728095.1 of Citrobacter sp. RHBSTW-00887. Taxonomy (NCBI): domain Bacteria; kingdom Pseudomonadati; phylum Pseudomonadota; class Gammaproteobacteria; order Enterobacterales; family Enterobacteriaceae; genus Citrobacter; species Citrobacter sp. RHBSTW-00887. The sequence continues at coordinate 487,789 of NZ_CP056267.1, forward strand.
GGGTGTCTGACAACATCGGCAACCTGACCAACAAGGCACTGGAGTTTAAAAACGCCGTGTCTGATGTTGCTGGTGGTGCGTGGCAGAAAACCAAAGATTTCTTTACCGCACCATTCCGCGACGATGTACAGCAGCCAGCAGCAACCACTGCCTCTGGTGCTGCCCTGCCGTCACCTGCACTGGCCAACCGCTCTGGTGGCACTACGGTGCATAGCAACGACCAGTACCACATCAGCGTGAAGGCAGAACCTGGTATGAATGAAGATGCATTAGCCCGGAAGGTGATACAGCAACTACGACAGCAACAAGCAGTAAGGCAGCGAAGCATGATGATAGATGGCGCGCAAACACCATAAGGGTTGTCAGTACGGTTGCAACAAAAAGTAAAGGGGCTGAAATAGCCCCTTTAATTTCATGCCGTTACAGCTTGACTTTAGTTCATGCCGTATTTTTTCAGTTTTTTACGCAGCGTACCACGGTTGATGCCCATCATCAGGGCAGCACGGGTCTGGTTACCGCGGGTGTATTGCATCACCATGTCCAACAGGGGCTGTTCTACTTCAGCCAGTACCAGCTCATAGAGATCGTTAACATCCTGACCATTCAATTGAGCAAAATAGTTCTTCAGTGCCTGTTTAACCGAGTCACGCAGGGGCTTTTGAGTTACCTGATCCTGAGAGTTAACGGTAGAAACGGTCAGTACGTCAGAATTTACGCGTTGTTCGAACATAGTTCTGTCAGCTCTTTATTTCTGTTTACGCAAAATTTTCGAAGTATGCCTCCAACGCCGCCAGCTGTTCGCTGGAATCTTCAATGGCGTTGAATGTGCGCCGAAACTGGTCATCCGGAGCGTGTTCCTGGAGATACCAGGATACGTGTTTACGCGCAATTCGGTACCCTTTTGCCTGACCATAAAAGTCGTGCAGTTCCCGAACGTGCGCACAAAGCAAGCGCTTCACCTCTGCCAGAGGCAGCGGGGGCAGCAGCTCCCCAGTGTCCAGATAATGCTGGATTTCCCGAAAGATCCAGGGTCTTCCCTGAGCTGCACGTCCTATCATCAGGGCATCCGCCCCCGTATAGTCGAGTACAGCTCTGGCTTTATGCGGGTCAGTAATGTCGCCATTCGCGATAATCGGAATGGAAACTTTCTGCTTAACTGCCCGAATACTGTCGTACTCAGCATCTCCATTGAACAAACAGGCGCGGGTGCGTCCATGAATGGTCAGAGCCTGAATGCCACAGTCTTCAGCCAGTTGGGCAATCTCTACGCAGTTACGGTGTTCCGGAGCCCAGCCGGTGCGAATCTTGAGTGTGACAGGAACGTCCACTGCATTGACGACCTCGGTTAGTATTGATTTCACTAGATCCGGGTACTGCAAGAGGGCTGAACCTGCGAGCTTGCGATTCACTTTTTTAGCCGGACACCCCATATTGATATCAATAATCTGGGCGCCGCTTTCCACGTTAATACGTGCGGCATCGGCCATCTCAACAGGGTCGCTACCGGCAATTTGCACCGTGCGAATTCCTGGCTCATCAACGTGCACCATCCGTAAACGAGACTTGTCACTTTCCCAAACCTGCGGGTTAGAAGACATCATCTCGGATACCGTCAATCCTGCTCCCATCTCATAGCACAGCGTCCTGAATGGTCTGTCAGTGATGCCAGCCATAGGTGCTGCGATCAGGCGATTTCTGAGCTGGTATTGTCCGATGCGCATGAGTTAAGAAATGACCATACTGTGACTGCAAGGCGGCGTATATTACGCATTTTTCGCACGAGATGAAAGGCCAAACTTTGACCAATCCACTGAGGTGGATCAATGAATTGCCGTAAATATGAACGCATGAAAATATTTAATCATATAAATCATTGCATTATAAAGATGTGTCGATTTTATATACACATATAATTTTGCGTAACTTCTCATTTTTTCTTCAGCGGCAGAAGGTGCTGGCAAGATATTCTGCTGAATTAATCAGCAAATTGTCTCGCCATTGTGTGATCTCTACCTCATTTTAGTACAGGATCTCGATATCTCCTGAATGGCTGTCGATGATCTTGCGTTCATTTACTGGCTGCGGTGGACGATTGTTCGCAGGCCCAACAATGTAGTGAAATTTATCCAGTTGTTCGGCGGAAAGGGCAACCGGCGTTTTCAGGACAGTCCAGCTGACGCCTTCAGTACAGGGAGGTGTAGTTAGCGAACCGCTATAGCGCCAGTAGGTTTTATTGTCGGATAAAAGTTGGTTGATATCGACTGGCGAGAAGATGGGCATACTGTTGTCCTCCATGGTGGGAAATGACTCCCACAGATTTTGAATCGCCTGGTTAGGTTCGCCGACGTCAAACATGACCGCCACGATAGTGACGTCTCCGTGTTGGTTTTTGTGGACTAACTGCAACTCCAGCGGATAGGTTTTACCGTTGAAGGTATGTTCGCTCGGGGCGTGAAAATCTAATTGTTTTAGATAATAAATCTTTCCATCAACTTCAATGGAGTTTGAGGTATAGCTACTCATTGTTGCCTGCAGAGTATGGTTAATGCTCTGAAATCTTGTCGGACCATCAACATATTGCATGTTGAGTGAAGGAAGTCCAAGTTTACGAGTTTTGGCGGTCTGGATATCAATGGGTGATTGATTTATTCCGGTCTGGCACGTTGCATACTCTTTGCTGATTTCTCCCCACTGTGCGGGACCAGATTCTCCGCTATAACCCCATGGCGCGGCCAGCGCGGTCAGTGGCATCAGGTATGCTGTCAGTAAAGTTGTGATAAATAGGTTGAAGCGCATACGTTTACTCAACGAAAATCAATATAAATATTAACAAAATCAATAAATTATTATATCGCTGGAGAACGTCTCAGTATGCTGGTCAATTGTCTGAAAATGGCGTGGTCAGGCAACCACGCCGGAAGGGATTATTTTTTCTGACCGGTAATGCGGCACCACTCTTCTTTCTCGACAACCGGATCGAGCGTAAAGAGTTCGGCATAGGCCTCACAGACGCTTTCCGCCTGGCTGGCAAGAATGCCAGAAAGCCCCAGTAAACCGCCCTCAACGGGCAGTACGCTGATTAACGGTGCCAGTTCACGTAATGGGCCTGCGAGGATGTTTGCGACCACCACGTCGGCTTTCATCGCCTCTGGCTGGTCTTTCGGCAGATAGAGCTCCAGACGCTCAGAAACGCCATTACGCTGGGCGTTATCACGGCTGGCCTGAATTGCTTGCGGATCGATGTCTACGCCGATGGCTTTTGCCGCACCCAGCTTCAGTGCCGCAATGGCAAGAATGCCGGAGCCGCAGCCGAAGTCGATAACCGTTTTGCCGTTAAGATCGAGACCGTCCAGCCATTGCAGGCATAGGGAGGTGGTGGGGTGAGTGCCGGTACCAAACGCCAGACCCGGGTCCAGCATCACGTTGACGGCATTCTCATCCGGGACATCGCGCCAGCTTGGGCAAATCCACAAACGTTCACCAAAGCGCATCGGGTGGAAGTTATCCATCCATTCGCGTTCCCAGTCTTTGTCTTCGAGCTGTTCGATTTTATGCGCGAAGTCTGCACCCAGCAGCGGATGCTGCTCCAGGATGGCAACCACTTCTTTCATGTCGGTTTCTGCATCGAACAAGCCGATAACGTCGGTATCTCCCCACAGGCGAGTCTCGCCCGGCAGAGGCTCAAATACCGGCGTATCATGCGTGTCCTGGAAAGTAATGGAAACGGAGCCCGCTTCCATCAGCGCATCGCTCAACTCTTCAGCGTTGGCACCGGTCGTGTTCAGTTTCAGTTGGATCCATGGCATGGCAAAACTCTTTTATTTATCAGTAGTCAATATGGCGGCTTGCGGGACGGCAGAACCGAAACAGTTGCCGATCAGGAAAGCCAGCAAGCTTATCAGTAACGAGGGCACAATCGGGTGGAAACCCAGGTACTGAATGTTAAATGTAGCGAGTACGGCATAAAGAACGCCGCCGATAATCATCGCGCTCAAAGCGCCCGCGGCGTTTGCCCGTTCCCAGTACAGGCCCAGTACCAGCGGCCACAGGAAGACAGCTTCCAGCCCGCCAAACGCCAGCAGGTTAAGCCAGATAATCATCTCTGGTGGCTTCCAGGCGGCCAGTAGCAGTAACGCGCCGAGCAACAGGGTAATTACTGCCGACATGCGCTTCAGCCGGGTTTCGTTTTTCAGCTGTTCCGGACGCAGGTTCAGGTACAGATCCTTAATGATCGTAGCGGAACTTTGCAGCAATTGGGCATTGATCGTCGACATGATCGCGGCCATGGGGGCCGCGAGGAAGATCCCAGCAGCTACCGGCGGCAACACTTTGACCATTAGCGTAGGGATAACCAGATCCGGCACTGTCAGATCAGGGATCACCGCACGCCCCAACGCACCCGCCAGATGCATACCAAACATCAGGATCGCCACTACGATGGTGCCGATGATAATGCCGCGGTGTACAGCTTTGCTGTCTTTATAAGAGATGCAGCGTACTGCTGTATGCGGCAGCCCAATTACGCCAAAGCACACCAGTACCCAGAATGAGGTCATGAACGTGGGTGACAGAATGTCATCCGCGCCTTGCGGCGAGACCAGTTTAGGGTCGATAGTTTGCAGGGTTACCACCGCATTGCTGAGGCCACCGGCAGCATGAACGACGCCGACCAGCAGAACAATAGTACCAATCAGCATCACCATACCCTGCATGGTGTCGTTCAGTACGCTGGCGCGAAAACCGCCGAACGCCGTATACAATGCGATACTGACGCCAAAAATAAGCAGACCGGTTTCGTAAGGTATACCCGCAGCGGTTTCAAGCAAACGTGCGCCGCCAATAAACTGTACGGTCATTGCTCCGACAAACGCGACCAGCAGGCTAAGGCTTGCCAGCCACACAAGCAGGCGACTCTGGTAGCGGGCAAACAGCATATCGTTGAGGGTAACGGCATTATAACGGCGCGCCAGAATCGCGAATTTCTTACCCAGAATCCCCAAAGAAAGCCAAACGGCGGGCAACTGGATCATCGCCAGCAGCACCCATCCCAGCCCGTATTTGTAAGCGGCGCCAGGACCGCCAATAAACGAACTGGCGCTAATGTAGGTTGCCGTTAGCGTCATGGCTAATACGACCCCGCCCATCGAGCGGCTGCCGAGGAAATATTCATTCAGGAAAGTGCCGGTCGATCTCTTACGCATGGCGTAAACGGAAAGACCGAAGACCACCAACAGATAGGCGACCAGCGGCAAAATAACTTCAAGCTGCATCGTCATCCTCCAACGGAATGTCGCGATAGATAAACTTCACCATCGCCCAGCACAGCACGATGAAAACCAGCGGCGTTAGCAGGCAGGCCATTTCGAACCAGTGTGGTAAGCCGGTAAAACCGAGCGTGGAATCTGGTAAGTAAGCGGCCACTAACCATGTGGCAAGATATAAAAGGGTCAGCCACAGCGCCCAGCGCGCCTCTTTATGGGCCTGAACAAAACGAGCGTCCATTTTTTGTCCCTTGTGGATAAAGAAAGCGGGGATTGTACCTTATGGCACGTGCGGGAGGGGAGAAAAACAAAAGGCCGGAATTTCCGGCCTTTTCAGTTAACGCACGCTTACTTTTCCTGAAGTCCGAGTTTTTTCTCCAGATAGTGGATATTGGTTCCACCGTGCTGGAAATGCTCGTCATTCATGATGCGGATCTGCAGATCAACGTTGGTTTTAATACCGTCGATGATCAGTTCCTGCAATGCGTTTTTCATACGGGCGATCGCTACGTCGCGGTTTTCGCCATAGCAGATCAGCTTACCGATCATTGAGTCATAGTACGGAGGTACGGTGTAGCCTGCGTAAATATGAGACTCCCAGCGCACACCAAAGCCACCCGGCGCGTGGAAACGCGTGATTTTACCCGGGCTTGGCAGGAAGGTGTTCGGGTCTTCGGCGTTGATACGGCATTCTACCGCATGGCCTTTAACCACAACTTCATCCTGCTTGATGGACAGAGGTTGTCCCGCAGCGATGCGCAGCTGCTCTTTGATCAGGTCAACGCCGGTGATCATTTCGGTTACCGGGTGTTCAACCTGAATACGGGTGTTCATTTCAATGAAGTAGAACTCGCCGTTTTCGAACAGGAACTCGAAAGTACCTGCCCCGCGATAGCCGATATCAACGCACGCTTTGGCGCAACGCTCGCCGATGTAGCGACGCAGTTCCGGAGTAATGCCCGGTGCTGGTGCTTCTTCGACGACTTTCTGGTGACGACGTTGCATGGAGCAGTCACGTTCTGCCAGATAAATCGCGTTACCCTGACCGTCTGCCAGCACCTGAATTTCGATGTGACGTGGGTTTTCCAGGTACTTCTCCATGTAAACCATGTCGTTGTTGAAAGCCGCTTTCGCTTCCGCTTTGGTCATGGAGATGGATTGTGCCAGTTCGGCATCGCTGCGCACGACGCGCATACCGCGACCGCCGCCGCCGCCGGAGGCTTTGATAATAACGGGATAACCGATGCGCTTCGCATGAGCGCGGTTAGCGTCCATATCGTCGCCCAGCGGGCCGTCAGAGCCTGGGACTGTCGGTACGCCAGCTTTCTTCATCGCGGTAATTGCGGACACTTTGTCGCCCATCAGGCGGATGGTGTCGGCTTTCGGGCCGATGAAGATAAAGCCGGAACGTTCTACCTGTTCAGCAAAGTTGGCATTCTCAGAGAGGAAGCCATAGCCCGGGTGAATTGCCACTGCGCCGGTGATTTCAGCAGCGCTAATGATAGCCGGGATGTTCAGATAGCTTTTTACGGACGGAGCCGGGCCAATACAGACCGTCTCATCCGCCAGCAATACGTGTTTTAAATCGCGATCCGCGCTTGAATGCACAGCGACAGTCTTGATGCCCAGCTCTTTACAGGCACGCAGAATACGCAGGGCGATCTCACCGCGGTTGGCGATAACAATTTTATCCAACATGTTCGCCTCGTTATTCGATGACGACCAGCGGCTCGTCAAATTCTACCGGTTGACCGCTTTCTACCAGAATCGCTTTCACTACGCCGGATTTGTCGGCTTCGATCTGGTTCATCATTTTCATGGCTTCAACGATGCACAGGGTATCGCCCGCATTCACTTTCTGGCCGATTTCGATGAACGCTTTCGCATCTGGGCTCGGGGTGCGGTAGAACGTACCAACCATTGGGGAGCGTACGATGTGACCACTGATTTCCGCTGCTGCCGGAGCTTCCATACTTGGAGAGGCAGTTTGTGCGACAGCGTTAGACAAAGCTGGCTGCTGCATCACTGGTGCAGCATAAGCCTGTTGCATCATTGGAAAACTTGCAGCTGGCGCCGCACGGCTGATGCGTACAGACTCTTCGCCTTCAGAAATTTCCAGTTCGGAGATGCCTGATTCTTCAACCAGCTCGATCAGTTTTTTAATCTTACGAATATCCATGAGTGGGTTCCGTACTCTTTGTTTAGTGAGATTGTGACAAGCGTTTTACCGCCGTCTGTATAGCATTTTTATAACAGTGAGTGACAAGATGCCACGCATCTCAGGCATTGCACTGGGTGCGGTTGCCATTAAGTGAGATTGCCAGACTTGTTAGTCATTGTGCGGCTATCTTCTGCCATTTTCGGGTAAAAGACAAAATATACCTTCAACATGCGAATGTCACCCTTTCAGCGCTCTAAAAACGCTACCGGGGATAGCAAAGTCGCACATTATAACTATTTCGTAGCAATTGGCAGCTAAATACTGGTCTTATCAGGGAAGATAATCAACCGTTAACATGTAAAGAAAATCGGATCGTCCACATTTTGTAACGCACTGCACATAACGTGAAACTACCGCCACCACTGGCGAAACTTCTTGTAACGGCAGGCTAACAACACCACAGCGAGTGCTGCATAAATAATCGGTTGAGGGGAGATAATTTTTACCGACCACAGATAATGTATGGGTGCCAGGATCGCCACAAGATAGACGAAGTTGTGCAAATACTGCCAATTTTTGCCCAGTTTTCGCTGAGCCGACTGGGTGGAGGTTAACGTGAGGGCGAATAATATGCCCCAACTGGCAATGCCCAACATCAAATAAGGTCGCGTGATTAATTCCCGTCCTAACAGCGCCAGATTATGAATGCCCAGTTCGAGGAGTGCGTAGCTGGTTAAATGCAACGTTGCCCAGGCGAAACACCATAGCCCTAACAGGCGCCGTGTGCGTATCAATAATGGCTGTTTAGCGTAGCGCGCGAGGGGAGAGACCAGTAAGGTCGCCAGCAAGAATTTCAGAGCTGTCCTACCGGTAAAGTGCTGGATATCTTTGACCGGGTCTGCGCTCAGACCACCGTGATTCACCGCCCAAAATAGCCAGACAAACGGTAAAAAGCCGGCAAGATGCAGGCAAACTTTCAGTCCAGTAATGTGCTTTGCAGTCAGGCGCACTTAAAAATTCTCCTGCAGATTAAGACCACGGTACAGCGAAGCGACCTCGTCGGCGTAACCATTAAACAGCAGCGTGGGTTGGCGCTGAACGTCCAGAATACCGCCTGCGCCAATAAAACGCTCAGTGGCCTGGGACCAGCGCGGGTGATCGACATGCGGATTCACGTTGGCATAAAATCCATATTCATTGGGGGCGGCCAGATTCCAGGTTGTCGGGGGGCGTTCGCGGGTTAGTTTAATACTCACGATCGACTTAATGCCTTTAAATCCGTATTTCCACGGCACAATTAAGCGAATGGGCGCGCCATTTTGTGGAGGAAGCGCTTTTCCATAAACCCCCACGGTAAGCAGGGTGAGTGGATGCATTGCTTCATCCAGACGCAGTCCTTCAACATAGGGATACTTCAGCCCGCCGCCAATAAAGCGATCTTTTTGTCCGGGCATCTCATCCGGTGCGTAGATCGTTTCGAAGGCGACATATTTTGCGTTGCTGGTGGGTTCAACCTGCGCCAGCAGTTTATGTAACGGAAAACCAATCCACGGCACGACCATTGACCAGGCTTCCACACAGCGCATCCGGTAAATCCGTTCTTCCAGTGGGAAACGGGCGGTCAGCGCATCGTGATCGAGGGTGAGTGGTTTTGCCACCTCACCACTGATTTTTAACGTCCACGGATCGGTTTTCAGACTGCCAGCATTGGCTGCCGGATCCGCTTTATCGAGACCGAACTCATAGAAGTTGTTGTAGCCAGAAACTTTATCCGCTGGCGTTAAAGGAAGCGAATTTTGCCAGGCGGCGGGTTTACTGAAATCAAGCGGCTTACCCGCGGGCGCGGGCGGGCGGTCATTCCCCTTAAACCAGCTAAGAAGGTCAGCCTGCGCAGAGAGGGGGAAAGACAACGCGGCGGCGCTGATTCCTAATGCTTTCAGTACCTGGCGGCGTTGCATAAAAAAAGCCGACTCGTCAGTGACGTCGGCTTCTGTAAATGGACGTAATTTCTTCATAACAGACTCCCGGCTTACGCGTCATAACTGACAGGGGACGCGTAGTTAATATGGCAGGGAGTCTGTAGATATGCCGCGAAATTTCGTTAATTAAGTGTAAATTTCTGCGCCAGAGCTTGTTACTTCACCTTCACCAGCGTACGACCTTGCACCTGGTTATTGATGATGGCATCGGCAAACTTCGGCGCATCTGCCAGCGTAATCTCCGTGGCGGCCTGAGCATAGAAAGAGTCCGGTAGATCCTTAACCAGACGCGCCCAGGCTTCTGCCCGGCGTGCCGGCGGGGTCATCACCGAGTCCACCCCTTGCAAACGAACGTTACGCAGAATAAATGGCATCACCGTCGTCGGCAGAGCGAAACCGCCAGCCAGACCGCAGGCGGCAACGCAGGCACCGTAGTTCATCTGTGCCAGGACTTTTGCCAGAACTTTGTCGCCAACGGTATCAACCGCACCAGCCCACAGCTGTTTTTCCAACGGGCGAGATTCAGCAAATTCATCGCGGCTAAGGATACGGTTAGCGCCCAGGCTCTTCAGGTAGTCGTGAGTGCTTTCGCGACCCGAAACCGCCGCAACCTGATAACCCAGCTTATGCAGTAATGCCACGGCCGTGCTGCCCACGCCGCCGCTGGCGCCGGTGACGACAATCTCACCGTCTTGCGGGCGAATACCTGCATCTTCAAGCGCCATGACGCACAGCATGGCGGTAAAGCCAGCGGTACCGATGACCATGGCTTTACGTCCGTCCAGCCCTTGTGGCAGCGCAACCAGCCAGTCGCCTTTCACGCGTGCGCGTTCGGCCAGTCCACCCCAATGATTTTCACCCACGCCCCAGCCGGTCAGTAAAACTTCCTGACCTGCATGAAAACGGGGATCTTCGCTTGCGCGCACGGTACCGGCGAAATCGATACCAGGAATCATCGGAAAATTGCGAATGATTTTACCCTTGCCGGTGATAGCCAGGGCGTCTTTATAGTTCAGGCTTGACCAGTGGACATCCACCGTCACATCGCCTTCCGGTAGCTGATTTTCGTCGAGGGGTTGAACGGATGCGAGGGTTTTTCCGTCCTGCTGTTCTAAGATCAAAGCCTGCATAACCTGTCCTCAATTCGTATAGTGGATTGGAAAATTATTAATGAAGACTATACTCGCTAATCAAAACATGATGCCGATTCCGCGCAATAAATTGCCAGATATACCTAATTTGGTAGTATGCCCACACTGTTTGTATAAATGGACGGATTTTGCGTTCAGTTTTGCATTTTCGCGCCGCTTTATCACTTTCATGCCTGTTTCATAACTGTCGGAGTTAACACAAGGATGCGATTAACGACGAAATTTTCAGCTTTTGTGACGCTGCTTACAGGGTTAACGATCTTCGTAACTCTGATCGGTTGCTCGCTGAGTTTCTATAACGCGATTCAATATAAGTTCACCACCCGTGTTCAGGCGGTGGCGACAGCGATTGATACGCACCTTGTCTCCCGCGATGTCGTTGCGCTAACCCCGCAAATCGATGAACTGATGGTTTCGGTTGATATCGTGCGCGTCGAACTGCTACAGGGCGAACACGTGGTGTATGACCACTCCCGAACCAGTAGCTACCGCCCGGCGGGGACGAACAATCTGTATCGTGATGTCACCGTCCCGTTGGTCAAACACCCGGGCATGTCGCTGCGTCTGGTTTATCAGGATCCAATGGGCAACTATTTCCATTCGCTGATGACTACCGCGCCACTCACGTTGGCGATTGCTTTCATTATACTGATGCTCTTTTTGTCTGTGCGCTGGCTTCAGCGTCAGCTTTCAGGTCAAGAGTTGCTGGAGATTCGTTCAACGCGCATTCTTAACGGCGAACGTGGACCGAACGTGCGGGGGACTGTTTATGAATGGCCTGCGCGTACCAGTAGCGCGCTCGATATGCTGCTGACCGAAATTCAAAGTGCCCGCGAGCAACGTAGCCGACTGGATACGCTGATTCGTTCCTATGTGGCGCAGGATACAAAAACCGGGTTAAGCAACCGCCTGTTCTTTGATAACCAACTGGCAACGCTGCTGGAAGATCAGGAAAAAGTGGGATCGCATGGCGTCGTGATGATGGTACGCCTGCCGGACTTTACGCTGCTGCGCGATAGCTGGGGAATTACCCTTGCGGAAGAACAAATTTCAACGCTAATCAATTTGTTGTCGACTTTTATGACGCGCTATCCGGGCGCGTTGCTGGCGCGCTACCACCGTAGCGATTTTGCCATCCTGTTGCCACACCGCACGCTGAAAGAGGCGGAAAGTATTGCCGGGCAATTATTAAAAGCGGTAGATGCGCTTCCGGCTAATAAAATGATCGACCGTGCCGATATGGTTCATATTGGCATTTGTGTTTGCCGCAGCGGTCAGTCGACGGAACAAGTGATGGATCACGCCGAAGCCGCCACGCGGAACTCGGTATTGCAGGGTGGGAACAGTTGGTCGGTCTATGATGACTCACTACCGGAAAAAGGTCGGGGTAACGTACGCTGGCGAACGCTGATCGAACAGATGCTCAGCCGGGGTGGACCAAGAATTTATCAAAAGCCTGCGGTAACCCGTGAAGGACGGGTGCACCACCGGGAGCTGATGTGCCGTATTTTTGATGGCAGCGAAGAGGTTATTTCGGCGGAATATATGCCGATGGTCCTGCAGTTTGGCCTGGCAGAAGAATATGACCGCCTGCAAATCAGCCGTCTGATCTTACTGTTGGGCTATTGGCCGCAGGAAAACCTGGCGATGCAGACAACGGTTGAATCGCTAATTCGCCCACGTTTTCAGCGCTGGCTACGTGATACGCTGATGCAGTGCGAAAAATCATTACGCAAACGCATAATTATTGAACTTGCTGAGGCAGATGTCTGTCAACATATCAGCCGGTTACAGCCCGTCATCAGATTGATGAATGCGCTGGGTGTGCGAATTGCCGTTACGCAGGCGGGTTTAACGCTGGTGAGCACCAGTTGGATCAAAGAGCTTAACGTTGAGTTATTGAAGCTGCATCCAAGCCTGGTGAGGAATATTGATAAGCGAACCGAAAACCAGCTCCTGGTGCAAAGCCTGGTGGAGGCTTGTTCTGGAACACCAACGCAGGTTTACGCCACGGGCGTTCGTTCGCGTAGCGAGTGGCATACGCTGACGGAACGCGGAGTTGCGGGTGGGCAAGGGGATTTTTTTGCCGCATCACAGCCACTTGACACTAACGTGAAAAAATATTCGCAAAGATACTCGGTTTAACCTGCCGTTTAATTCGTTTTCACGTAGAATAACGCGCGCTGTGCCTTCTGGGGGTGTGCTTGTCTGCTCGCCAGGTTGTAACAGCAAACATGCAGGTGAATGACCTTTGACAGGTTGCAAACAAAAGCGAGGAGTGCTGCTGATTTATTCAGCCCTGATGGACTCAGGCCGATTTTGTAACAAAGGAAACGAACTGCACTAATTTTCACCGTAGCAGATGATTTTTGCGCCTTGTCGCTGCTGCGTGTGGTTGGTAAAGTAAGCGGATTTTGTTTTCCGCCCCAGCTTTCAGGATTATCCCTTAGTATGTTGAAAAAATTTCGTGGCATGTTTTCCAATGACCTGTCCATTGACCTGGGTACCGCGAATACCCTTATTTATGTAAAAGGACAAGGCATCGTATTGAATGAGCCTTCTGTTGTGGCCATTCGTCAGGATCGTGCCGGCTCGCCAAAAAGCGTAGCCGCAGTGGGCCATGACGCGAAGCAGATGCTGGGTCGTACACCGGGCAATATCGCTGCCATTCGCCCAATGAAAGACGGCGTTATCGCTGACTTCTTCGTGACTGAAAAAATGCTCCAGCACTTTATCAAACAAGTGCACAGCAATAGCTTCATGCGCCCAAGCCCGCGCGTACTGGTATGTGTACCGGTTGGAGCAACTCAGGTTGAACGCCGCGCGATCCGTGAATCCGCTCAGGGCGCAGGCGCCCGTGAAGTATTCCTGATCGAAGAGCCGATGGCGGCTGCGATCGGGGCGGGTCTGCCAGTTTCTGAAGCAACCGGTTCTATGGTTGTGGATATCGGTGGTGGTACAACTGAAGTTGCCGTTATCTCCCTGAACGGCGTGGTTTATTCCTCTTCTGTACGTATTGGCGGTGACCGCTTCGACGAAGCCATCATTAATTATGTTCGTCGTAACTACGGTTCTCTGATCGGTGAAGCCACCGCAGAACGTATTAAACACGAAATCGGTTCCGCTTATCCGGGCGACGAAGTGCGCGAGATCGAAGTTCGCGGCCGTAACCTGGCAGAAGGTGTTCCACGCGGCTTTACCCTGAACTCCAACGAGATTCTGGAAGCCCTGCAGGAACCGCTGACCGGTATCGTGAGCGCGGTGATGGTTGCACTGGAACAGTGTCCGCCAGAACTGGCGTCTGACATCTCCGAACGCGGCATGGTACTGACCGGTGGCGGTGCTCTGCTGCGTAACCTTGACCGTCTGTTAATGGAAGAAACCGGTATTCCAGTTGTTGTTGCTGAAGATCCGCTGACCTGCGTGGCGCGCGGTGGCGGCAAGGCGCTGGAAATGATCGATATGCACGGCGGCGACCTGTTCAGCGAAGAGTAATCGGATGCAGGTAGGGTAGCCCGCGGGTTGCCCTTCCGCTCTGATACGAGAATACGCATAGACTATGAAGCCAATTTTTAGCCGTGGCCCGTCGCTACAGATTCGCCTTATTCTGGCGGTGCTGGTGGCGCTCGGCGTTATTATTGCCGACAGCCGCCTGGGTACGTTTAGTCAAATCCGAACGTACATGGATACCGCCGTCAGTCCTTTCTACTTTATCTCAAATGGTCCTCGTGAATTACTCGACGGCGTTTCGCAAACGCTGGCTTCGCGTGACCAACTCGAACTTGAAAATCGGGCGTTGCGTCAGGAACTGCTGCTGAAAAACAGCGAGCTGCTGATGCTGGGGCAATATAAACAGGAGAACGCGCGTTTGCGTGAGCTGCTGGGATCGCCGCTGCGTCAGGACGAACAAAAGATGGTGACGCAGGTCATCTCGACGGTTAATGACCCTTACAGCGATCAGGTGGTGATCGACAAAGGGAGCGTTAACGGGGTCTACGAAGGTCAGCCGGTTATTAGCGACAAAGGCGTTGTGGGTCAGGTCGTAGCGGTGGCTAAACTGACCAGCCGCGTGCTACTAATTTGCGATGCGACGCATGCTCTGCCCATTCAGGTACTGCGTAACGATATCCGCGTGATCGCTGCCGGTAACGGCTGCACCGACGATCTTCAGCTCGATCACCTGCCGGCCAACACCGACATTCGCGTTGGCGATGTGCTGGTTACCTCGGGTCTGGGGGGACGTTTCCCTGAAGGCTATCCGGTTGGTGTTGTTTCTTCCGTTAAGCTGGACACTCAGCGTGCTTATACCGTGATTCAGGCACGCCCGACCGCAGGTCTGCAGCGTCTGCGTTATCTGCTGCTGTTGTGGGGTGCCGATCGTAACGGCGCAAATCCGATGACGCCAGAAGAAGTGCACCGCGTTGCCAATGAACGTCTGATGCAAATGATGCCGCAAGTTCTGCCTGCACCAGATGCCATGGGGCCGCCTGCGCCAGTGCCAGCTCCCGCAACAGGCGTGACTCCAGCGCCTGCGGGTACCACGCCGCCACAACCTGTTCCGCGTAAGCCGGGAGGACAGTAAGTGGCAAGCTATCGTAGCCAGGGACGTTGGGTGATTTGGCTCTCGTTCCTTATTGCACTGTTGCTGCAAGTCATGCCCTGGCCGGACGATATTCTGGTTTTCCGGCCAAACTGGGTACTGCTCATCTTGTTGTACTGGATCCTGGCGCTGCCGCATCGCGTAAATGTGGGCACGGGGTTTGTGGTGGGTGCCATACTGGATCTCATCAGCGGCTCCACGCTTGGCGTGCGCGCATTGTCGATGAGTATCATTGCTTATCTGGTCGCGCTGAAATTCCAGCTATTCCGTAACCTCGCGCTCTGGCAACAGGCGCTGGTGGTCATGTTGTTATCACTGGTCGTGGATATTATTGTTTTCTGGGCCGAGTTTTTAGTGATCAATGTCTCTTTCAGACCCGAAGTGTTCTGGAGTAGTGTAGTGAATGGTGTGCTTTGGCCATGGCTATTCTTACTGATGCGTAAAGTCCGTCAGCAGTTTGCGGTGCAATAAGGTTGATATGAATACTCTGTATCTTGCTTCAGGTTCTCCACGTCGTCAGGAGCTGCTCGCTCAGCTTGGTGTTACCTTTGAACGGCTGGTGCCTGGGATTGAAGAACAGCGACACCCGCAGGAGAGCGCGCAGCAGTATGTTTCGCGTCTGGCACGCGAAAAAGCGCAGGCTGGCGTGGCGCTGGCGCAGCGCGATTTGCCGGTATTGGGTGCGGATACCATTGTTATCCTTAATGGCGAAGTGCTGGAAAAACCACACGACGCCGCCCATGCCGCAGTAATGCTGCGCAAACTGTCGGGCAAAACGCATCAGGTCATGACCGCCGTGGCATTGGCCGACCGCCGGCACAGTCTGGACTGTCTGGTGGTGACGGAAGTGACGTTCAGAGCACTAACCGATAAGGACATCGCGGGCTATGTTGCCAGCGGTGAACCAATGGATAAAGCAGGTGCATACGGTATTCAAGGGTTGGGTGGCTGTTTTGTCAGGAAGATCAATGGCAGCTATCACGCCGTAGTCGGCTTACCGCTGGTAGAAACGTATGAGTTGCTGACCAATTTTAACGCACTGCGTGAGAAAAGGGATAAACATGACGGCTGAATTGTTGGTAAACGTAACGCCATCGGAAACTCGGGTTGCTTACATTGATGGTGGTATTCTGCAGGAAATTCATATTGAACGTGAGGCGCGACGCGGAATCGTAGGCAATATCTACAAAGGTCGTGTAAGTCGTGTACTTCCGGGTATGCAGGCGGCTTTTGTAGATATTGGACTGGATAAAGCCGCATTTCTTCACGCTTCAGACATCATGCCGCACACCGAATGCGTGGCGGGTGAAGAACAAAAACAGTTCACCGTGCGCGACATTTCTGAACTGGTGCGCCAGGGCCAGGATCTGATGGTGCAGGTGGTAAAAGATCCGTTGGGTACTAAGGGCGCACGCCTGACGACGGACATCACGCTTCCTTCCCGTTACCTCGTCTTTATGCCGGGTGCTTCGCACGTTGGCGTTTCCCAACGTATCGAAAGCGAAACCGAACGCGAACGCCTGAAAAAAGTGGTGGCGGATTACTGCGATGAACAGGGCGGATTCATCATTCGCACAGCGGCGGAAGGCGTCTGCGAGGAGGATCTGGCCTCGGATGCTGCCTACCTGAAGCGCGTCTGGACTAAAGTTATGGAGCGTAAAAAGCGCCCGCAAACGCGCTACCAGATGTACGGCGAACTGGCGCTGGCGCAGCGCGTGTTGCGTGATTTTGCGGATGCCCAGCTTGACCGGATCCGCGTTGACTCTCGTCTGACCTATGAAGCGTTGCTGGAGTTCACAGCGGAATATATCCCCGAGATGACCAGCAAGCTGGAACATTACAGCGGGCGCCAGCCCATTTTTGATCTCTTTGACGTTGAGAATGAAATCCAGCGCGCGCTGGAACGCAAGGTTGAACTGAAATCCGGCGGCTATCTGATCATCGATCAAACTGAAGCAATGACCACCGTCGATATCAATACCGGAGCGTTTGTTGGGCATCGTAATCTCGACGACACTATCTTTAATACTAATATTGAAGCAACGCAGGCCATTGCTCGTCAGCTGCGTCTGCGTAACCTCGGCGGCATTATCATTATCGATTTTATCGACATGAATAATGAAGATCACCGTCGACGGGTACTGCACTCTCTGGAACAGGCGCTGAGCAAGGATCGCGTAAAAACCAGCATCAACGGTTTTTCACAGCTGGGCCTGGTGGAGATGACGCGCAAACGCACGCGTGAAAGCGTGGAACATGTGCTGTGCAACGAGTGTCCGACCTGTCATGGGCGCGGTACGGTGAAAACCGTGGAAACTGTATGCTATGAAATCATGCGCGAAATCGTGCGGGTACACCATGCATATGACTCCGATCGTTTCCTGGTTTATGCATCTCCGGCAGTGGCTGAAACCCTGAAGGGTGAAGAGTCACATGCGTTGGCGGAAGTGGAAATCTTTGTCGGCAAACAGGTTAAAGTACAAGTCGAACCGCTGTATAACCAGGAGCAGTTCGACGTTGTCATGATGTAATCTGGCCTGGTAAACGCCCAATGGCGATACCTTGCAGGCCGGAGAAGGCGTTCACGCCGCCATCCGGCAAGACGGTTTTGTGAGTCACATTTTTTGGTAGACAAGGAGAGGCGCGTGAGGCGATTGCCGGGGATATTACTGCTCACTGGAGCCGCATTCGTTGTCATCGCAGCGCTGCTGGTCAGTGGGCTGCGCCTTGCGCTGCCTCATCTTGATAGCTGGCGTCCGGCCATCCTTGACAAGATTGAATCCGCTACCGGTCTGCCCGTCTCCGCCAGCCAACTTTCCGCTAGCTGGCAAAATTTCGGCCCTACTCTTGAAGCGCGTGATATCCATGCGCAGCTTAAAGATGGCGGTGAATTTTCGGTAAAGCGCGTTACATTAGCGCTGGATGTCTGGCAAAGCTTGCTGCACATGCGCTGGCAGTTTCGCGATCTCACCTTCTGGCAGTTGCAGCTGCGTACCAACACCCCCATCCAGCGCAGCGAAAGCGGTGATGGAATTGAAGCCGGCCACCTGAGCGATCTCTTCCTGCGTCAGTTTGATCATTTCGATCTACGCGACAGCCAGATTAGCTTTTTAACCCTCTCAGGCCAGCGTGCAGAACTGGCGATCCCGCAGCTTACCTGGCTTAACGGTAAAAACCGACATCGCGCTGAAGGCCAGGTCAGTCTCTCCAGTTTGACCGGGCAGCACGGTGTTATGCAGGTTCGAATGGATCTGCGTGATGACAACGGGCTGTTGAATAACGGTCGGGTCTGGCTGCAGGCCGACGATATCGACGTCAAGCCGTGGCTGGGTAAATGGATGCAGGATAATGTCGCGTTGCAAACCGCGCGTTTTAGCCTGGAAGCATGGATGACGATCAGAAAAGGTGTCGTTTCCGGCGGCGATGTCTGGCTGAAAAAAGGTGGGGCAAGTTGGCTGGGAGAGAGTCGTACGCACACGCTCTCCGTCGATAACCTGACGGCGCACATCAGCCGCGAGCAGTCGGGCTGGCAATTCTCCATTCCCGATACCCGTATCACGATGGATGATAAACCCTGGCCAAGCGGGGCGTTAACGCTGGCCTGGATCCCTGAACAGGAAGTCGGCGGCGAGAATAACAAACGCAGCGACGAGCTACGCATCCGCGCCAGCAATCTGGAGCTGGCCGGGTTAGAAGGGCTGCGTCCGATGGCGGCCAAGTTATCGCCTGCGCTGGGTGATATCTGGCGGGCCACGCAGCCGAGCGGCAAAATAGATGTGCTGGCGCTGGATATCCCGTTACAGGCAACAGAAAAAACTCGCTTCCAGTCCTCGTGGACCAATCTGGCCTGGAAACAGTGGAAGCTGCTGCCAGGGGCAGAACATTTCTCCGGTACGCTCGCGGGCAGCGTTGAAAACGGGGCGCTCACTGCTTCCATGAAGCAAGCTAAAATGCCGTATGAAACCGTCTTTCGCGCACCGCTGGAAATAGAGGATGGCGTAGCGACGCTAAGCTGGCTGAAGAATGATAAAGGTTTCCAGTTAGATGGGCGCAACATTGATGTTAAAGCGAAAGCGGTACACGCACGCGGTGGTTTTCGCTATCTGCAGCCCGCCAATGATGAGCCATGGTTGGGCATTCTGGCAGGTATCAGCACCGACGATGGCTCTCAGGCCTGGCGTTACTTCCCGGAAAACCTGATGGGCAAAGAGCTGGTTGATTACCTCAGCGGCGCTATTCAGGGCGGCGAAGCGGATAACGCCACGTTGGTGTATGGCGGCGACCCGCATCTGTTCCCGTATCTACACAATGAAGGGCAGTTCCAGGTACTGGTGCCGCTTCGCAATGCGAAGTTTGCTTTCCAGCCCGACTGGCCCGCGCTGACTGACCTTAATATTGAACTGAACTTCATTAACGACGGCCTGTGGATGAAGACCGATAGCGTTAATCTGGGCGGTGTGAAGGCCAGTAATCTGACGGCTAACATCCCCGACTATGCCAAAGAAAAACTGCTGATTGATGCCGACATCAACGGGCCGGGCAAGGCGGTCGGACCTTATTTTGATGAGACGCCATTGAAGGATTCACTCGGCGCTACGCTTGAGCAGTTGCAGATTGACGGCGATGTGAATGCTCGCTTGCATCTTGATATTCCGCTAGACGGCTCGCTGGTTACCGCCAAAGGTGACGTCAACCTGCGTAATAACAGCCTGTTTATTAAACCGCTCGACAGCACGCTGAAGAATTTGAATGGTAAATTCAGCTTTATCAACGGCGATCTGAAGAGTGAGCCGATGACCGCGAACTGGTTTAATCAGCCGCTGAACGTCGACTTTTCCACGACCGAAGGGGCGAAAGCCTATCAGGTAGCCGTGAATCTGCAAGGTGACTGGCAGCCAAGCCGCATGGGGATTTTACCGACGCAGGTCAACGACGCGTTGAATGGTAGCATAGCGTGGAATGGCAAGGTAGGAATCGATCTTCCGTATCATGCCGGGCCGACCTACAACGTTGAGTTAAAGGGCGACCTCAAGAATGTAAGTAGTCACTTACCTTCTCCGCTGAATAAGACGGCCGGTGAGGCGTTGCCGGTGAACGTTAAGGCCAACGGCAATCTGCGCAGCTTTGATCTGACCGGCAACGCTGGCAGTAAAAATCATTTTAATAGCCGCTGGCTGCTGAATCAGAAACTGACGCTTGACCGCGCAATCTGGGCGTCGGAAAGCCGCACCGTGCCAGCGTTACCCGATCAACAAGGCATAGAGCTTAATCTTCCCCCTATGGATGGCGCGCAATGGCTGGCGTTATTCCAGAAAGGCGCTGTGGATAACGTGGGCAGCAACGCTAACTTCCCGCAGCGCATCACGGTGCGTACGCCATCGTTATCCCTGGGCGGTCAACAGTGGAATAATTTGAGTATCGTTTCTGAGCCTGCGAGCAATGGCTCCACCGTGCAGGCGCAGGGCCGTGAAATTAACGCCACGCTGGCTATGCGCAATAATGCGCCGTGGCTGGCCAATATTAAGTATCTTTATTACAACCCAAGCGCGGCAAAACCGTCACAAAATAGTACGCCAGCCTCGCCGTTCTCAGCCATCGACAACGTCAGCTTCCGTGGCTGGCCGGACCTTCAGCTGCGCTGTGCCGAGTGCTGGATGTGGGGACAGAAATACGGGCGCATTGACGCCGATGTAGCGATTAAAGGCGACACGCTGACCTTGAGTAACGGTCTGTTGGATACGGGTTTTGCCAGACTGACCACCGACGGCGTGTGGGTGAATGCGCCGGGCAAGGAGCGAACGTCGCTGAAGGGTAAACTGAGCGGCAATAAAATTGACTCCGCAGCCGGTTTCTTTGGCGTATCAACGCCGATTCGCAATTCTTCATTCAACGTGGAGTATGATCTGCATTGGCGTAATCCGCCGTGGGATCCTGATGTAGCCTCGCTGAATGGTATTTTGCGTACCCGGCTGGGCAAAGGCGAACTTACCGAACTCAGTACCGGACATGCGGGGCAACTGTTACGTCTGCTAAGCTTCGATGCGTTACTGCGTAAACTGCGCTTTGATTTTAGCGACACCTTCAGCGAAGGCTTCTATTTCGACTCGATTCGCAGCACGGCGTGGATCAAAGATGGCGTGATGCATACCGACGACACGCTGGTGGACGGTCTGGAAGCCGACATTGCGATGAAAGGTTCAGTGAACCTGGTACGCCGGGATCTGGACATGGAAGCCATCGTCGCACCAGAAATTTCTGCCACCGTAGGGGTTGCCGCCGCGTTTGCCGTCAACCCGATTGTTGGTGCGGCGGTGTTTGCCGCCAGTAAGGTGCTGGGGCCGCTGTGGAGCAAAGTCTCGATTCTGCGCTATCGCATCACCGGTCCGGTCGATAAGCCGCAAATTAACGAAGTTCTGCGTCAGCCGCGCAAAGAAAGCCAGCAATGATTTGACGGGGGCGAGTAATTGCCCCAATCTCAGTACATAGTATTGCCGGATGGCGCAGCGCTTATCCGGCCTACAGCAGCCTAACAACGTAGGCCGGATAAGGCGTTTTTTCCGCTATCCGGCAGAATTAAATGAGTAATCAAAACGATGAGTCTGAACCTGGTAAGTGAACAATTGCTAGCGGCAAATGGCCTGAAACATCAGGATCTGTTTGCCATCCTGGGCCAACTGGCCGAACGCCGTCTTGATTACGGCGATCTCTATTTTCAGTCGAGCTATCACGAATCCTGGGTTTTAGAAGACCGCATCATTAAAGATGGTTCTTACAATATCGATCAGGGCGTTGGCGTGCGCGCCATCAGCGGCGAGAAAACAGGGTTTGCCTATGCAGACCAGATTAGCCTGTTGGCGCTGGAACAAAGCGCTCATGCCGCGCGTACTATCGTGCGTGACAACGGTGACGGCAAAGTAAAAACGCTGGGGGCCGTGGAGCATCAGGCGCTTTACACCTCGGTTGATCCGTTGCAGAGCATGAGCCGTGAAGAAAAACTCGATATCCTGCGCCGCGTAGACAACGTGGCCCGTGCCACCGACAAACGCGTCCAGGAAGTGACCGCCAGCCTGACCGGTGTTTATGAACTGATCCTGGTGGCCGCGACTGATGGTACGCTGGCCGCTGACGTCCGCCCGCTGGTACGTTTGTCCGTAAGCGTACAGGTCGAAGAGGATGGTAAGCGTGAGCGCGGCGCCAGCGGTGGCGGCGGTCGTTTTGGCTATGACTATTTCCTTGGCGACCTCGATGGTGAAGTCCGTGCCGACGCGTGGGCGAAAGAGGCCGTACGCATGGCGTTAGTCAATCTGTCCGCGGTAGCAGCGCCTGCTGGTACGCTGCCGGTGGTACTCGGCGCTGGCTGGCCTGGCGTTCTGCTGCATGAAGCGGTCGGTCATGGTCTGGAAGGTGATTTTAACCGCCGTGGCACCTCGGTATTCAGCGGTCACATGGGTGAGCTGGTGGCATCAGAACTATGTACCGTTGTGGATGATGGCACAATGGCGGACCGTCGTGGTTCCGTGGCTATCGATGACGAAGGGACACCGGGTCAGTACAACGTGCTGATCGAAAACGGCATTCTGAAAGGCTACATGCAGGACAAACTGAATGCGCGCCTGATGGGCGTAGCGCCAACGGGTAACGGTCGCCGTGAATCTTACGCGCACTTGCCGATGCCGCGTATGACCAACACCTATATGCTGCCGGGGAAATCCACGCCGCAGGAAATCATCGAATCCGTTGAATACGGTATTTATGCGCCTAACTTTGGCGGCGGTCAGGTGGATATCACCTCCGGGAAATTTGTATTCTCGACGTCCGAAGCGTATCTGATTGAAAACGGTAAAGTGACCAAACCGGTGAAAGGCGCAACGCTGATTGGCTCCGGTATCGAAGCGATGCAGCAGATTTCGATGGTGGGTAACGACCTGAAACTGGATAACGGGGTTGGCGTTTGCGGTAAAGAAGGACAGAGCTTGCCGGTGGGCGTGGGCCAGCCGACGCTGAAGGTGGATAACTTGACCGTAGGTGGCACCGCGTAACGACCCGGTCGCCGGATAGCGCTCAGCGTATCCGGCCTGGAATGTGTGCTGGCACTGAATGTAGGCCCGGTAAGCAAAGCGCTACCGGGCTTTTTTATTTCTCTTTGCCCCGGCCGTACATCCCCTGAAACAGCTGCGCCACATCGACAAAATAATCCGTCAGATAGTTAATCACCACCTGGACCTTGAGCGGTAGTTTGTCTTTTTCGGTATACAGCGCATAGACCGGACGTGGATCCGACTGGTAGCGGGGCAGCAGGATCTCCACTTCGCCACGATTGATCTCATTGATCACCCACATCAGCGGCACATAGGCAATGCCCGCGCCTGCGGCCAGCCAGCGCACCAGCGTCATCGGATCGTTAGTCACGAAGCGCCCTTCTGGGATCAGGCGGGTAGAGATCCCCTCCGGAGCGATAAGTTCGAATTCATTATCCGGGCGCACGCTGTATTCCAGCCACGAGTGGTTGCTGAGATCGGCGGGTTTTTCCGGCACGCCAAACTGAGCGAGATAGCTTTTAGCGGCGCAGACCACCATCGGCATGGTTCCCAGGCGACGTGAAAACAGGCTGGAGTCCTGCAACGCGCCGACGCGAATAACCACGTCCAGACCGTCGGCGATTAAATCCGGTGCCGGGATGCCTGTTACCAGATTTACCGTCAATCCTGGATACTCTTTCAGCATCGTTGCGGTCAACCCAGCGAGGACATTTTGTGCCATGGTTGAAGAACAGCCAATGCGCAAGGTGCCGATGGGCGTGTTGTTAAAGGCATAAAGCTGTTCGTGAACATCCTGTGCTTCGTGCAGCATCCGGCGGCAACCCTGATAATAAATTTTACCGGCTTCAGTTAGCCCAATGCTGCGTGTGCTGCGGTTTAGCAGCTTGACCTGTAGCTCATCTTCCAGTTTAGAGACCGTCTGGCTTATCGATGAAACGCTCATTTGTAACTGTCTTGCGGCGGCGGTGAAGGAGCCCAGTTCGACAACTTTGGCAAACACCGACATACGTTTTAATCGTTCCATTGTTCACTCTGACTTAAAAGTGATTTAGATCACATAATATAGATAACAGCATAACAGTTACGTTAATATATTATTATTCAAATAACAGCTATGTCGCTCTCGCCTGGCTCATCCTTGCCCTTCTCTGCGGTGACATACGCTAGAAAATCTATCACCTGCACTCTCTTAAGCTACCAAGGTCAACATGAGTCTGTTTCCCGTTATCGTGGTGTTTGGTCTGTCCTTCCCACCGATTTTTTTCGAATTACTTTTGTCACTGGCGATTTTCTGGCTGGTGCGCCGGGTACTGGTTCCAACTGGCATCTATGATTTTGTCTGGCACCCGGCTCTGTTTAACACCGCGCTGTATTGCTGCCTGTTCTATTTAATAACGCGCCTGTTCGTTTGAGGTTGAAGTGAAAACACTAACAAGAAAACTCTCCCGTACGGCCACGACTCTCGTACTGGTCATTCTGGCCTTCATCGCCATTTTCCGCGCATGGGTGTTCTACACCGAGTCGCCGTGGACGCGTGATGCGCGCTTCAGCGCCGACGTTGTGGCAATAGCCCCGGATGTCGCTGGGCTTATCACTAACGTCAACGTTCATGATAATCAACTGGTGAAGAAAGACCAGGTTCTGTTTACCATCGATCAGCCGCGCTATAAAAAAGCACTCGAAGAAGCGGAAGCAGACGTCGCCTACTATCAGGTGTTATCACAGGAAAAACGCCAGGAGGCCAGCCGTCGTAATCGGCTGGGCGTGCAGGCTATGTCTCGTGAAGAGATTGACCAGTCAAACAATGTCCTGCAAACCGTATTACACCAGCTTGCGAAGGCGCAGGCGACCCGCGACCTGGCGAAATTAGATCTGGAACGTACCGTCATTCGCGCGCCAGCAGATGGCTGGGTGACTAACCTGAACGTCTACAGCGGCGAATTTATTACTCGCGGCTCTACGGCGGTGGCGTTGGTCAAACAGCATTCTTTTTATGTGCTGGCCTATATGGAAGAAACCAAGCTGGAAGGCGTCCGCCCTGGGTATCGCGCAGAGATCACCCCGCTGGGCAGTAATCATGTGCTGAAGGGCACCGTTGATAGCGTGGCGGCTGGCGTAACGAATGCCAGCAGCACTCGGGACGCAAAGGGTATGGCGACCATTGATTCCAATCTTGAATGGGTGCGCCTGGCGCAGCGTGTACCGGTGCGAATTCGTCTTGATGAGCAGCAGGGCACCCTGTGGCCTGCGGGGACTACGGCTACCGTCGTCATTACCGGTAAGCAGGATCGCGATGCAAGCCGGGAATCCTTCTTCCGTAAAATGGCGCACCGCCTGCGCGAGTTTGGCTAATCGTGATGGGCATTTTCTCTATTGCCAACCAGCATATCCGCTTTGCGGTAAAACTGGCGTGCGCGATTGTACTGGCGCTGTTCGTTGGCTTTCACTTCCAACTTGAGACCCCGCGCTGGGCAGTGCTGACCGCCGCCATTGTGGCG
Source organism: Citrobacter sp. RHBSTW-00887 (assembly GCF_013728095.1). Lineage (NCBI taxonomy): Bacteria > Pseudomonadati > Pseudomonadota > Gammaproteobacteria > Enterobacterales > Enterobacteriaceae > Citrobacter > Citrobacter sp. RHBSTW-00887. Next base: position 513,478 of record NZ_CP056267.1, read on the forward strand.
GCTGGCCCGGCCTTTGCCGCTGGCGGAGAGCCCTATTCTGGTGCTATACGCTATCGCGGCATGCTGCGTATTGTCGGGACATTTATCGGCTGTATTGCTGCACTGATCATTATCATCAGCATGATCCGCGCCCCGTTATTGATGATCCTGGTGTGTTGTATCTGGGCCGGTTTTTGTACCTGGATCTCGTCGCTTGTGAAGATCGAAAACTCCTATGCCTGGGGACTTTCGGGCTATACGGCGCTGATCATCGTCATTACCATCCAGGCTGAACCGCTGCTGACGCCGCAATTTGCGCTCGAACGTTGTAGTGAAATAGTGATGGGGATTGTCTGTGCTATTGTGGCCGATCTGCTCTTTTCGCCCCGTTCGGTGAAACAGGAGATTGATGTCGAACTGGACAGCCTGCTGGTGGCGCAGTATCAGCTTATGCAGCTGTGCATTAAGCATGGTGACAGTGAAGAAGTGGACAAAGCCTGGGGCGATTTAGTCCGGCGTACGGCGGCACTGGAAGGCATGCGTAGTAACCTGAATATGGAGTCCTCACGCTGGGGGCGGGCTAACCGCAGACTCAAAGCATTGAACACGCTGTCACTCACGCTCATCACGCAGTCCTGTGAAACCTATCTTATTCAGAACACTCGACCCGAACTGATCACTGATACCTTCCGCGAGTTGTTCAATATGCCGGTTGAAACGGTGCAGGATGTTCATAAACAGTTGAAGCGGATGCGGCGGGTGATTGCCTGGACCGGCGAACGCGAAACGCCGATCACGATATATAGTTGGGCAGGCGCCGCGACGCGCTACCTGTTGCTCAAACGCGGTGTACTGAGTAATACCAAAATTAGCGCCACGGAAGAAGAGATCCTGCAAGGTGAGCCAGTGGTGAAGGTGGAGTCTGCCGAGCGCCATCATGCGATGGTCAACTTCTGGCGCACCACGCTTTCTTGTGTCCTGGGAACTTTATTCTGGCTGTGGACCGGATGGACTTCCGGCAGCGGCGCAATGGTGATGATTGCGGTTGTCACTTCGCTGGCAATGCGTTTGCCCAACCCGCGCATGGTGGCGATAGACTTTATTTACGGTACGTTGGCGGCGTTACCGCTCGGGGCGCTCTATTTCCTGGTGATTATCCCCAATACGCAACAAAGCATGTTGTTACTGTGCCTGAGCCTGGCGGTGCTGGGGTTCTTTCTGGGTATAGAGGTACAGAAACGACGACTGGGATCAATGGGGGCTCTGGCCAGCACTATTAATATCATCGTGCTGGATAACCCGATGACCTTCCACTTTAGCCAGTTCCTTGACAGTGCGCTGGGGCAAATTGTTGGCTGCGTGCTGGCATTTATCGTCATTCTGTTGGTGCGCGATAACTCTCGTGACAGAACGGGTCGCGTGTTGCTCAACCAGTTTGTCTCGGCGGCGGTTTCAGCGATGACCACCAACGTGGTACGTCGTAAAGAAAACCATCTCCCGGCGCTTTATCAGCAGCTGTTTTTGCTGATGAACAAATTTCCCGGCGACCTGGCGAAGTTTCGCCTGGCGCTGACGATGATCATTGCGCATCAGCGCCTGCGCGATGCGCCGATACCGGTAAACGAGGATCTATCCGCGTTCCATCGCCAGCTTCGTCGCACTGCGGATCACGTGATTTCCGCAGGAAACGACGACAAGCGCCGACGCTACTTTAGCCAGCTGCTGGAAGAGCTTGAGATCTATCAGGAGAAATTAAACATCTGGCAAGCTCCACCGCAGGTGACCGAGCCGGTAAAACGACTTAGCGGGATGCTGCACAAATACCAGCATGCGCTGACCAGTAATTAAGAGTTGGAAACCGACGCTAAAAGCGTCGGTTTTTTTATGGCTATACTTACCTGAAAATGCAGGAGGTTCCTGCATATTGATGGTCTGTAGAGTGACTGGCGTCTGGATGGTGGCTATAGATGAACATCTATACATTTGATTTTGACGAGATAGAAGACCAGGGGGATTTCTACCGTGAGTTTACGCGCGCGTTCGGTCTCGCCCGGGAAAAGGTGGTTGATTTAGATTCTCTGTGGGAGGTGGTTATCGGGGACGTTTTACCGCTGCCGCTGGAGATTGAATTTGTTCATTTGCCGGACAAGCTACGCAGGCGATACGGCGCGCTGATTTTACTGTTCGATGAAGCGGAAGAAGAGCTGGAAGGACAGCTGCGCTTTAACGTTCGTCACTCAATGTAAGGCATAAAAAAGCCCCCGGCAGGCGGGGGCAAGTCGTCGGACTAGACGACGAGGGTTTATTTGTAGAGTTCTGCAGTCGCGTGCCAGTGAGCGCCTTCACGGAGTTCGGTGACGCGATAGCTGCTGGCACCCGCTTTTTCAGCTTTAGCGGCGATAGCCTGACGCATGTCCATTGGTGAGCTACCGATCTGAGATACGGAGATGCTGCCCATGGATTGCAGGTTCTGTGCTTCTTGTGAGTTCACCTGAGTCACTGCGGCGCTTGCACCGAAAGAGAGAACAGAAAGAAGGCTTAAGGTTGCAATAGTTGTTTTGATTTTCATGATATTTACCTCGTCGAATTCTTTTATTGGGGTCTGCGTTTCGTGACCCTCATCACAAAATCAAGTATACACTAATCACTCGATAAATTAATACCACGCTAATTGTTTCCATGCGGATTAAGTGTTAAGAAAAATATTTTTTATAACCAAACAGAATTAAAAATAGGGTTTTAAACATCGGTTTTATAATAAATTCAATTAAATCATTGAGATATGAATTTTTGCAAAATGTGCGTTTTTAACTCTTCATATTCGCTATGTGAATGACTTTTGACGGTTAAACGCACCATTTGTTAAATCAATGACAGTGGATAATAGAGGGAGGAGGGTGGATACAGAGGTTTTTCCCCGCCGCGAGGCGACGGGGAGGAAGTATTACAGCTCTTGTTCAAACAGTTCCAGAATGGCTTCGTACAAATCTTTTACCGTAAAACCCTTAGCTGGGGTGGTGAAGATGGTATCGTCACCGGCAATTGTACCCAGAATACCTTCCGCTTTACCTAATGAGTCCAGCAGACGTGCAATCAACTGAGCAGCGCCAGGGCTGGTATGAATAACCACAACTGCATCGTTGTAATCGATATCCAATACCAGATTTTTCAGTGGACTGGATGTTGTAGGTACCCCTAACTCTGCCGGCAGGCAGTACACCATTTCCATTTTCGCATTGCGGGTACGCACGGCGCCGAACTTGGTCAGCATGCGAGAAACCTTGGACTGATTGATATTATCAAAGCCCTGATCCTGCAACGCGAGGACGATTTCGCCCTGAGAGCTGAACTTTTCTTCTTTAAGCAGCGCTTTAAACGCCTTTACTAATTCTTCTTGTTTTGCCGAGCTTCGCATAAGTCACCCGTAATATGGCGGTAGAAACAACATTATTGTGCATACAGATGAATTTTTATGCAAACAGTCTGCCTTGTTCAAGGCTGAAATAATGTTATGAAAGAGCGGAATTTTATCAAATTTCGTTATCAAGAAACATGCCTGTGTCACGGCTCGCAAATAAGGTTAAAAGTAAATTAAATGTTATCAAATTGATGTTGTTTTGAGAGGTGGGTAGGGTATATTGTCAGCACCTGTTGGAAAGTTGCTCTACTGTGCGGGTGGTTTTGAATTACGTAACTTAGGTTTTATTTTACGTAAGTTAAATGCATAAAAGCCAAATTTGCGTGACTACGCATTCTTGACGCGTGGTTGTTGTATTCGTTGGATTTGTGAATTAAGGTCGCCGCCGCGGAGCAATAGACACTTTGCTTATCAATATAATAAGGAGTTTAGGATGAAAGTTGCAGTCCTCGGCGCTGCTGGTGGTATCGGTCAGGCGCTAGCATTACTGTTAAAAACCCAACTGCCTTCAGGTTCAGAACTCTCCCTGTACGACATCGCTCCAGTAACGCCTGGCGTGGCCGTTGATTTGAGCCATATCCCTACTGCTGTGAAAATCAAAGGCTTCAGCGGCGAAGACGCTACCCCTGCACTGGAAGGTGCTGATGTGGTACTGATCTCTGCGGGTGTCGCACGTAAACCGGGTATGGATCGTTCCGACCTGTTCAACGTTAACGCCGGTATCGTGAAGAACCTGGTGCAGCAGGTTGCTAAAACCTGCCCGAAAGCATGTATCGGTATCATCACCAACCCAGTGAACACGACCGTTGCTATCGCTGCAGAAGTGCTGAAAAAAGCAGGCGTATACGATAAGAACAAACTGTTTGGCGTGACCACGCTGGACATCATCCGCTCCAACACCTTTGTTGCGGAACTGAAAGGCAAGCAGCCTGGTGACGTTGAAGTCCCGGTTATTGGCGGCCACTCTGGCGTGACCATTCTCCCGCTGCTGTCACAAATCCCTGGCGTGAGCTTCACTGAGCAAGAAGCGGCTGACCTGACCAAACGTATCCAGAATGCGGGTACTGAAGTTGTGGAAGCTAAAGCCGGTGGCGGATCTGCAACCCTGTCTATGGGTCAGGCTGCAGCACGTTTCGGCCTGTCACTGGTTCGCGCGCTGAGCGGCGAAAAAGGCGTGGTTGAATGTGCTTACGTTGAAGGCGACGGCCAGTATGCTCGCTTCTTCTCTCAGCCGCTGCTGTTGGGTAAAAACGGCGTAGAAGAACGCCAGTCTATCGGCAAGCTGAGCGCATTTGAGCAGAGCTCGCTGGAAGGTATGCTGGATACGCTGAAGAAAGATATCACCCTGGGTGAAGAGTTCGTTAAATAACGCCTTTATGTAGGCCGGATGGCGGTGTTTACGCTTTATCCGTCCTACAAATATCGCGAATTTGACGCATAAAAAAACCGGAGCTATCTCCGGTTTTTTTACATCATTTCGTTTGTGATTTAGTTTGTAGCCGGGTATTCCTGAATCGTTACCTGCAGCGTCAACTGCTTGTCATCACGCATCACGACAACAGAGATAACCGAACCAGGGCGAATCTCTGCCACCTGGTCCATGGTCTCCAGCGCAGATACCGCCGGTTTGTTATTGACCGAAATAATCAGATCGTTAACCTGAATTCCAGCCTGCGCAGCTGGACCGTCTGGGGCCACTTCGTTAACCACAATCCCCTGAATTTGATCCATCCCACCGCCCTGGGCGTGCAGTGGCGCAATTTCGCGACCGCTGATGCCGATGTAGCCGCGAATCACGCGCCCGTCACGAATCAGCTTATCCATGATTTTGGTTGCCAACTGAAACGGAATAGCAAAGCCGATCCCTTCCGGGGTTTCGCCATCGTTGCTCTTATCAAATGACAGCGTGTTAATACCCATTAACTCGCCCAGCGAGTTGACCAACGCGCCGCCGGAGTTGCCGTGGTTGATGGAGGCATCCGTTTGCAGGAAGTTTTGCCGTCCAGTCGGGTTCAGGCCAATACGACCGGTGGCGCTGATGATCCCCTGAGTGATGGTTTGCCCAAGGTTGTACGGGTTACCAATGGCGAGGACGACATCGCCGATGTGCGGCACGCGTTTGTTATTAATTGGAATTGTCGGCAGTCCGCCAGTCGCGTTGATTTTCAGCACCGCAAGATCGGTTAACGTATCAGAACCCACAAGCAGCGCTTCGAATACACGCCCATCCTGCAACGCGACGATGATTTGGTCGGCATCATTAATGACGTGCTTATTGGTAATGATATAGCCGCGCTGATCCATGATAACGCCTGAGCCGAGTGTGCGGATCTCAAGCTGGTTATGTGCTGTGCTGTTCATACTACGGTTATAAACGTTAACGACGGCAGGCGCTGCACGGCGAACCGCCGGGTTATAGCTGGCGGGCGTTTCATCTGCACTGTCGAACTGTGGCGCGGTAAGCGTATTTATTTTTCGCAGAGAGGGCATCGCGGCCAGCAGAATAGCGCCGACGATTAAACCAATCGCGACCGAACGTAAAAGCTTCACAAACATGATGGCGGCGTCATTAATAAAGGGAACGGCAGCAGCATATCACGAGTTTACCGGACATCACACGGGGGGCTGATGTCCGGTTGCATGCGTTAACGCAGGAGCAGGTAAATACTCTCGTTACCGCGCACTACCTGCAGAGCAATGATCGACGGTTTCGTTTCCAGCACTTTACGCATTTCGGCGATCGAGTTTACACGATCGCGGTTAACGCCAATGATAACGTCATCTTTATGCAGACCGGCCTGCGCGGCTGGGCTGCTTTTTTCAACGTTATCAATTTTGATGCCTTTGGTGCCGTCTTTAAGCTGACCGTCACTGAGCGTAGCCCCTTGCAACGCAGGAGCAATCATCTCCGCGCTGGCGGAAGATGATGTACTGGTATCCAGGGTTACTTCAACCTCCAGCGGTTTACCGTTACGCAGCAGGCCCAGTTTGACTTTGGTCCCTGGTTCGGTTGTCGCTATGCGTGAACGCAGTTCGGCGAAGCTGTTGAGCGGTTTGCCGTTGAGGCTGGTAATGACGTCACCAGACTTCACACCTGCTTTTGCGGAGCCAGAGTTAGGCAGAACCTCGCTGACAAACGCGCCGCGCTGCACGTCCAGTTTGAACGCTTTGGCGATATCGGCGGTCATTTCGGTGCCTTTAATTCCCAGCAGACCACGTTTGATTTCACCAAACTGCATCAGTTGCTGCGCCAGCGTGCGTGCCATATTGCTCGGGATCGCAAAACCAATACCGATGCTACCGCCGCCGGGCGCGAGAATCGCGGTGTTAATGCCAATCAGCTCACCATTGAGGTTTAGCAACGCGCCGCCGGAGTTACCCCGGTTGATGGAGGCGTCGGTCTGAATAAAGTTTTCCAGACCTTCCAGGTTCAACCCGCTGCGACCCAAAGCTGAAACGATGCCGGAGGTGGCCGTTTGCCCCAAACCAAACGGGTTACCCACGGCCACCGCAAAATCACCGACGCGGAGTTTGTCGGAGTCGGCAATGGCAATTTGCGTCAGGTTGCTGGGGTGTTGAATTTGCAGCAGAGCGATATCGCTCTGGTCGTCGCTGCCGATAAGCTTAGCGTCGAACTCACGGCCATCATTAAGCTGAACGCTGATTTTTTGCGCCTGATTGATGACGTGATTATTGGTCAGGACGTAGCCTTTGGCGGCATCAATGATGACCCCGGAACCCAGCCCTTCAAAAGGTTGTGCAGGTTGATCGGGAAGTTCATCACCAAAAAACTTTTTGAACTCTTCCGGGACTTTCTGCCCCTGAGCGGCGGTGCCTTCGACCCTTACGCTCACCACGGCAGGTAACACTTTCTCCAGCATCGGGGCTAGGCTGGGGAACGCAGCCTGGCCGGGAACTTGGCTGGGAATCGACGCTGCGGCTGGGAATGGCGCCGAGAGAGTTAACCCGACACTTAACGCTAATGCACTCAACAGCTGGGTTTGTTTTTTCATGGATCCTGCTCTCGTACCTTGAGTAAACGGAAGATGATTCAAAACAGTTTGATGTTATTGAATTTTCGGTTTGGTCACAATGAGGCTAACGACTAAATAATAGCTGGGACAGGAAGAGAAGCGGAGGGCGCAATTGCTGCGCCCAATAAATTTCTTAACGATGTGCAGTTAGTCGCGCTTTGCGCCACTACGCAGCAGGCCAGATGCGCCTTCAGAATAGTCACGCGGCATCTGAACCGGCGCCTGATCGTTACCCGCTTCGGACTCTGCCAGACGATTACGGAACGGATTATTTTCCGGTGACATACCCGGCAGCAGGTTGCTGGAGCTTTTCGCCATATGCTGGTAGATCTGACGATAATCGTCCGCCATGTTATCCAGCAGTTCAGCGCTGCGGGCAAAGTGGCTCACCAGCTCTTCGCGGTACTCTTCCAGCTCAGCTTTATTTTTTTCCAGTTCGTACTGCAATGCCTGCTGTTGGCGTAATTTACGATTACCAAAACGCATGGCTACAGCACCAATAATGATACCGACGACTAACCCAATTAGCGCATATTCCCAGGTCATGAACATCTCCCGTTGTCTTGTGTTTCCGTAGGGTGTTGGCTTTAGGCTCCATGCCTGCGCCTGATTATGCCACTATAACCGCTAATCCCGTAGAAGTGGAATCCCGTGTTTATATCACGTAATGTAGAACGGCCTTTTTTTCGTCAACCGTGAGCGACGGCACATCGATTCTCAAGGAATAACAATAACATCATGCAAAGCCTTTCCCCGACATCGCGTTACCAGCAAGCCCTCAAAGACGGCAGTCATCAGCCCGACAACGTACAACAAGAAGCAGTGAATCGACTGGAAACAATTTTCCAGGCGCTTTCGACGCCAGCACGTCCTGCGCCGCAGGAGAGCGGACTGATGGCGCGTTTTGGCAAATTGCTGGGAAAGCGTGAGTCACCGACCAACGCGCCAGTGCGTGGTCTGTATATGTGGGGCGGAGTCGGGCGAGGAAAAACGTGGCTGATGGATCTGTTCTTCCATAGCCTGCCGGGCGGGCGTAAACAGCGTTTGCACTTTCATCGTTTTATGCTGCGTGTCCATGAAGAGCTTACGGCCCTGCAGGGGCAGAGCGATCCGCTGGAAATCATTGCCGACCGCTTTAAGGCTGAAACTGACGTGCTGTGCTTTGACGAATTTTTTGTTTCTGACATCACCGACGCCATGCTGCTCGGCGGCCTGATGAAGGCGCTGTTTGCCCGTGGTATTACGCTGGTGGCAACCTCCAATATTCCGCCTGATGAGCTGTATCGCAACGGTTTGCAACGCACGCGCTTTCTTCCTGCCATTGATGCCATCAAACAGCATTGTGACATCATGAATGTCGATGCTGGCGTCGATTATCGTCTGCGCACCTTAACGCAGGCGCATTTGTGGTTGTCGCCACTGAATGAGGAAACCCGCCAGCAGATGGACAAGCTCTGGCTGGCATTAGCGGGAACGAAAGGTGAACATGCGCCGACGCTGGAGATCAATCATCGTCCGATGCAGACGCTGGCCGTCGAAAACCAAACGCTGGCGGTGTCGTTCACCACGCTCTGTGTCGATGCGCGTAGTCAGCATGACTACATTGCGCTATCGCGTCTGTTTCATACGGTGCTGTTGTCTGATGTGCCGGTCATGACGACGCTGATGGAGAGCGAAGCGCGGCGTTTTATTGCACTGGTGGATGAGTTCTACGAACGCCACGTTAAGCTGGTGGTCAGTGCGGCCTCACCACTTTACGAAATTTATCAGGGCGATCGTCTGAAGTTTGAATTTCAGCGTTGTTTGTCGCGTTTGCAGGAGATGCAAAGCGAAGAGTATCTGAAGCGGGAACATTTAGCCGGTTAAACCTGCCGCAAATCACATAAAGGGGTCGATCTTTGACCCTGACTTCTCTATAATCTTGCGACCCCACGTTACGAGAGAGTTTTTTTCCCAAAACTTTCTATGCGCCGGCATAGGCTATTCGAAGGGGTAGGTTTGCTGGACAATGTCGTGTGAACCTCAACTGACAAAACGTTTGGGTGTTCACCAACGTGTAACTTATTTATTTGGGTAAGCTTTTAATGAAAACTTTTACAGCTAAACCAGAAACCGTAAAACGCGACTGGTATGTTGTTGACGCGACCGGTAAAACTCTGGGCCGTCTGGCTTCCGAACTGGCTCTGCGCCTGCGCGGTAAGCACAAAGCGGAATATACTCCGCACGTAGATACCGGTGATTACATCATCGTTCTGAACGCTGACAAAGTTGCTGTAACTGGCAACAAGCGTACTGACAAAGTGTACTATCACCACACCGGTCACATCGGCGGTATCAAACAAGCGACCTTTGAAGAGATGATTGCTCGCCGTCCTGAGCGTGTGCTTGAAATCGCGGTTAAAGGCATGCTGCCAAAAGGCCCGCTGGGTCGTGCTATGTTCCGTAAACTGAAAGTTTACGCTGGCAACGAGCACAACCACGCGGCACAGCAACCGCAAGTTCTTGACATCTAATCGGGATTATAGGCAATGGCTGAAAATCAATACTACGGCACTGGTCGCCGCAAAAGTTCCGCAGCTCGCGTTTTCATCAAACCGGGCAGTGGTAAAATCGTAATCAACCAACGTTCTCTGGAACAGTACTTCGGTCGTGAAACTGCCCGCATGGTAGTTCGTCAGCCGCTGGAACTGGTCGACATGGTTGAGAAACTGGATCTGTACATCACTGTTAAAGGTGGTGGTATCTCTGGTCAGGCTGGTGCGATCCGTCACGGTATCACCCGCGCTCTGATGGAGTACGACGAATCCCTGCGTGGCGAACTGCGTAAAGCTGGCTTCGTTACCCGTGATGCTCGTCAGGTTGAACGTAAGAAAGTCGGTCTGCGTAAAGCACGTCGTCGTCCTCAGTTCTCCAAACGTTAATTGTACTCTGCTTCGGCAGACAACAATTTGCGAAAAAACCCGCTTCGGCGGGTTTTTTTATCGTTACTGCTCTCCGTATAACCACGGTAATCCGCTGATTGCCACCTCTTTTTCCCCATTTCAAGAATCGACTCACCACAAAGGTCACAAAATCTGGTAAACTATCATCCAATTTTCTGCCCAAATGTCCGGTATCGTTCATTTTTTGTTTGTATTTTGAACAGTAATGGCTTTCCCGAATATGGGTGACATCACTTCTGGCTGGCCACTTAGTGGCTGGTAGCAGTAAAAATTCTGAATATACCTGGAGGTTTTCATGGCTGTCGCTGCCAACAAACGTTCGGTAATGACGCTGTTTTCTGGTCCTACTGACATCTATAGCCATCAGGTCCGCATTGTGCTGGCTGAGAAAGGTGTTAGTTTCGAGATTGAGCATGTGGAGAAGGACAATCCACCGCAGGATCTGATCGACCTCAACCCGAATCAGAGCGTACCGACACTGGTGGATCGTGAGCTGACCCTGTGGGAATCTCGCATCATTATGGAATACCTGGATGAGCGCTTCCCGCATCCGCCGCTGATGCCGGTTTACCCGGTTGCGCGTGGTGAAAGCCGCCTGTACATGCAGCGTATTGAAAAAGACTGGTACACGCTGATGAATGTCATCGTGAACGGTTCTGCTTCTGAAGCCGAAGTCGCGCGTAAGCGTCTGCGCGAAGAACTGCTGGCAATTGCACCAGTATTTGGCCAGAAACCTTACTTCCTGAGCGATGAGTTCAGCCTGGTAGACTGCTACCTGGCGCCGCTGCTGTGGCGTTTACCGCAGCTGGGCATTGAATTCAACGGCGCAGGTTCGAAAGAACTGAAAGGGTACATGACTCGCGTCTTTGAACGTGATTCTTTCCTGGCTTCTCTGACTGAGCCTGAACGTGAAATGCGTCTGGGCCGGGGTTAACCTGTATGGATTTGCCACAGCTAACACCACGCCGTCCGTATCTGCTGCGCGCATTCTATGAGTGGTTGTTAGACAACCAGCTTACGCCGCACCTGGTGGTGGATGTGACGCTTCAGGACGTGCAGGTTCCTATGGAATATGCGCGTGATGGGCAAATTGTTCTGAATATCGCACCGCGTGCGGTGGGTAACCTGGAACTGGCTAACGATGAAGTGCGCTTTAACGCGCGCTTCGGTGGTGTGCCGCGTCAGGTTTCTGTACCGCTGGCGGCAGTTCTGGCAATTTATGCTCGTGAAAATGGCGCCGGTACTATGTTCGAGCCGGAAGCCGCCTACGACGAAGATGTCGCCAGCTTAAATGATGACGACAACGACGCACCTGGTTTTGAGAGTGAAACGGTCATGTCGGTCATTGATGGCGATAAGCCTGACAATGGCGACGACAACGATCCGGATGACACTCCGCCGCCGCCTCGCGGTGGGCGTCCAGCGCTACGCGTAGTGAAATAAAAAACAGGCCCTTTGGGGCCTGTTCTGTTTTCTGCCTTCGGGATCAGTAAAACAGCGTGATGGTGGCTATCATATTGACCACAAATCCCACTGCCATCGGGATGGCCGTACGTTTTACCACTTCAAAGGGCGATACGCCCGCAATACCTGATGTCACCACAATGACCGCTGTAATGGGGGATACCGCCCGGGCCAGCGTAGTAGCAAAATGCATCGGCATAATCATCACTACCGCAGGAATATGTAGTCCGGCGGCAATATCTGGAATCAGGCTGGCAAAAGACATAAACGGCGCGTTACCTGACCCCATGACAATCGCACAGGCGGCAATGACCACGGCCATGATGATCATCACGCCGATACCGCCAAGGCCGGAATGCTCTGCACCTTTTATTACAGCGTCGACAGTCCCGATAGTCGTCAACCCTTTCGCAAAGATCTCACCGGCGACCACCAGCGTGACAACGTTGGCAAACTGGGTTCCCATGCCATCAAAGAAGGCCTGCACGTCATCCATCGTTTCGCGCAGATTATGTTTATGCAGGAACTCGACAAACATCGTCAGCGTCATGCTCATCAGCATGACCACCACTAGATTCAGCTCTGTTTTCATTAACCCCATATGTGCCAGGGCAAGCGAGCCCAACATCAGAAGCAACGGCATGACGGGTAGAATGGCGTAATAGAGAGGTGGCACGTTTTCCAGCGTCTTTTGTTCAGCGAATCCGTTGCTTTCCGGGAATGCTTTTTTATCAAACTGCCGCTGAACGAAAAAATGTGCAATAGCGACGGCGACGATAACACACGATGCGACGGGTAACTGATAGTGAAAGAAGTAGGTAGCGATTTTCATGCCCGCCACCTGCGCGGCAAAAATAGAGTTAGTTTCCAGAATGCCCCATTCAATTGACATTGAAGTGGCAATGACCGCCACCGCGGATAAACGGCTCACGCCAAGACTGACCAGCGTCGGGAACAGCGTCACCATCAGCAGCATGCCTAACCCGGAAGCGCTGGTGATGAACTGCGCCATGATCTGACCAATCACATAGGTGGCGGCAAGAACAACATAGGGTGAGCGGATTAGCTTAAGCGGGCGGCTTAACAGGCTAACCATCGCTCTGCTGGCCCCCATCCTGTCCATATAACGGGCATAACCACCTACCGCCATGATTGATAACCCTAGTCCGGCCGCCCGATTGGAAAGCATACGCAGAATTTCGTTGTAAATATCGACCAGTAGATAGCCGCTGCTCTTGTCGTCAGCGACCAGCGCGCCGTAGCCTAGCCAGACGCCGCAGAGCATCAGGAAGATCCCCGCGGCTGCCAGCACTACCTGCGGTTTGTAGTTTTTGAGGATCAGGTAACCCATCGTGAATAAAACGATGACAGAGATAATGATGCCGAACATTGTTTCACTCCATGCCAGAGAAGAAGATAAATCCGGTAATAACGCTGTTGTCCAAACGGATGTTATATTTTTTCGGGCGATTTTTATGGAGTGAATATCTTATTTTTAATTCGATGTTTAAATTATTTATCGTTATAAAATAGATGGTTATGATAATTTATCACGTTCATATTCATAAATTTCACGAAGCGAATATGATTGTTTTCAATTAAAGATAAGCTGAATGTTTTAGCGTAACAAAATATCCGGATGCGTTAGACCGCCAATAAGCCCGACAGTCTGATTGACCATCATTTCACCCTGCTTTCGATCCTGTGTTAGGATAAACCCGCTGTTATTTGTCACCACGACTTAGCTGAATGGGCCCTATGAACGCATTTGATTCGCAAGCTGAAGACTCTCCATCCACCATTGGCCGTAGCTTACGCAGCCGCCCGCTGGCGCGTAAAAAACTGTCTGAAATGGTTGAAGAAGAACTGGAGCAGATGATTCGTCGTCGGGAGTTTGGCGAGGGCGAACAGTTACCGTCTGAGCGGGAGCTGATGGCCTTCTTTAACGTGGGCCGTCCTTCTGTACGAGAAGCGCTGGCAGCGTTAAAACGCAAAGGTCTGGTGCAAATCAACAATGGCGAGCGCGCCCGCGTTTCGCGTCCTTCAGCTGATACCATTATCAGCGAGCTGTCCGGTATGGCGAAAGATTTCCTCGCGCATCCCGGCGGCATTGCCCACTTCGAACAGCTGCGACTGTTCTTTGAATCCAGCCTGGTACGATACGCCGCAGAACATGCGACGGATGAGCAAATCGACAGACTGGCGAAAGCACTGGAGATCAACAGCCAGTCGCTCGATGACAATACGCTGTTCATTCGCTCGGACGTTGATTTTCATCGCATACTGGCGGAGATCCCGGGCAATCCCATCTTTATGGCTATCCATGTTGCGCTGTTAGACTGGCTGATTGCCGCCCGTCCGACCGTAGCCGACCAAGAGTTGTATGAGCACAATAACGTGAGTTATCAGCAGCATATCGCTATTGTCGACGCGATTCGTCAGCGCGACCCTGAGGAAGCTGACCGCGCACTGCAAGAACATCTCAACAGCGTTTCCGCTACCTGGCACGCCTTTAGCAAAAGTAAAAAATTGCGTAAGTAATCGCGATCCTGACGATCGTTTAGTGAGGCAGATCGCACTATAAGCGTTCTGTATTGTATTGCTGCTTATTTGATCTGGTATAACAGGTATAAAGGTATGCAGTCAGATAACACTAATCATCATCAGAGGTAGCTATGGCAAGAGATTTAAAAGGCGTAATGCCAGCGTTGTTAACCCCATTCGATAGCCAACAGCGACTGGACATTGAGAGCCTGCGCCGCCTGGTGCGTTTCAACATTGGGCAAGGGATCGACGGGCTCTATGTCGGTGGGTCTACGGGTGAGGCATTTGTCCAAAACCGCGCTGAGAGAGAGCAGGTACTGGAAATTGTTGCCGAAGAAGCGAAAGGTAAGGTGACGCTGATCGCTCACGTTGGCACAGTGAGTACCGAAGAGAGCCAACAGCTGGCGAGTGCCGCGCATCGCTACGGCTTTGATGCGGTTTCAGCCGTCACACCGTTTTACTATCCGTTCAGTTTTGAAGAGCACTGCGATCACTACCGCGCAATTATTGATTCCGCTGATGGCTTGCCGATGGTGGTCTATAACATCCCGGCGCTGAGCGGCGTAAAACTGACGCTGGATCAAATCAACACGCTGGTGACGTTGCCCGGCGTTGGCGCGCTGAAGCAAACCTCAGGCGATCTCTATCAGATGGAACAGATCCGCCGCGCTCACCCCGATCTGGTGCTTTATAACGGCTATGACGAGATCTTCGCTTCTGGTCTGTTGGCGGGCGCAGATGGCGGTATCGGTAGCACTTACAACATTATGGGATGGCGTTATCAGGGAATTGTGAAAGCGCTCAAAGAAGGCGACATCCGGACGGCGCAAAAGCTGCAAACCGAGTGCAATAAGGTTATCGATCTGCTCATTAAGGTTGGCGTGTTCCGCGGCCTGAAGACGGTATTGCACTATATGGACGTGGTTTCTGTTCCGCTGTGCCGTAAACCATTTGCCCCGGTAGATGAACAATATCTGCCGGAACTGAAAGCGCTGGCCCAGCAATTAATGCTGGAACGCGACTGATCGGACGCCGGATAGCACAATGCTTATCCGGCCTGCAAAAACAAGACTCGTAGGCCGGATAAGGCGAATCCGCCATCCGGCACCACAACGAAAATAAAGATCGTCGGGAGAGTAAAATGAGTACTTCTACCCAGAGCATCCCGTGGTATCGCCATCTCAATCGGGCACAATGGCGGGCATTTTCTGCCGCCTGGCTGGGATATTTGCTTGATGGTTTTGATTTTGTATTAATCGCCCTTGTGCTGACGGAAGTACAAGGCGAATTCGGACTGACGACGGTGCAGGCGGCCAGTCTGATTTCGGCCGCTTTTATCTCCCGCTGGTTTGGCGGGTTAATGCTGGGCGCGATGGGCGACCGTTATGGACGCCGCCTGGCGATGGTCACCAGTATCATTCTGTTCTCTGTGGGGACGCTGGCCTGCGGCTTCGCGCCGGGCTACACCACCATGTTTATCGCCCGCCTGGTTATCGGTATGGGGATGGCTGGTGAGTACGGCTCCAGCGCAACTTATGTTATTGAAAGCTGGCCCAGGCACCTGCGAAACAAAGCCAGCGGCTTCCTGATTTCCGGCTTCTCTGTAGGTGCAGTGATCGCCGCCTAGGTCTACAGCCTGGTGGTCCCGGTCTGGGGATGGCGCGCGCTGTTCTTCATCGGCATTTTGCCGATTATCTTCGCCCTCTGGCTGCGTAAAAATATTCCGGAAGCGGAAGACTGGAAAGAGAAACACGAAGGCAAAGCGCCGGTACGCACGATGGTGGACATTCTCTACCGGGGCGAACATCGGGTTATCAATATTGTGATGACTCTTGCCGCCGCAACCGCGCTGTGGTTCTGCTTTGCAGGCAACCTGCAAAATGCGGCTATCGTAGCGGTCCTTGGCCTGATATGCGCGTTTATCTTCATTAGTTTTATGGTGCAAAGCAGCGGGAAACGCTGGCCGACGGGCGTCATGCTGATGGTGGTTGTGCTGTTTGCCTTCCTTTACTCGTGGCCGATTCAGGCGCTGCTGCCAACCTATCTGAAAACCGAATTGCTGTATGACCCTTCCACTGTCGCCAGGGTGCTCTTCTTTAGCGGCTTTGGCGCGGCGGTCGGTTGTTGCGTCGGTGGTTTTCTTGGCGACTGGCTGGGCACGCGTAAGGCCTATGTCTGCAGTCTGCTGGCTTCGCAGTTGCTGATTATTCCAGTGTTTGCGATTGGCGGCTCAAACGTCTGGGTACTGGGTTTACTGCTGTTTTTCCAGCAAATGCTCGGTCAGGGGATCTCCGGGATCTTACCAAAACTGATTGGCGGCTATTTCGATACCGACCAGCGTGCGGCGGGTCTGGGCTTCACCTACAACGTGGGTGCACTGGGCGGGGCGTTGGCACCGATCATCGGTGCGCTGATTGCCCAACGACTGGATCTGGGCACCGCGTTGGGATCGCTCTCTTTCGGCCTGACATTTGTGGTGATCCTGCTGATTGGTCTCGATATGCCGTCTCGCGTACAGCGCTGGCTGCGGCCTGAAGCATTGCGTACGCATGATGCCATTGATGGCAAACCGTTTAGTGGGGCCGTGCCGTTCGGCGGCGACAAAAGCACCATGGTGAAATCCAAAAGTTAATCCGTTTGCCCGGTCCTGCGCCGGGCAATAGTCATAAGGGAATAAGCATGTCGTTACTTGAACAACTGGATATCAAGATTGCCGCGAACGGCGGGCTGATTGTCTCCTGCCAGCCTGTTCCTGACAGCCCGTTAGATAAACCGGAAATTGTTGCGGCGATGGCGCTGGCCGCAGAACAGGCTGGCGCGGTGGCGTTACGCATTGAAGGGGTGGAAAACCTGAAAGCGACCAGGGCGGTAGTTTCGGTGCCGATTATCGGCATTCTCAAACGTGACCTTGATGACTCTCCGGTCCGCATCACCGCATATCTGGAGGATGTTGATGCGTTAGCGCAGGCAGGCGCTGACATCATCGCCATCGACGGTACCGATCGCGTACGTCCGGTACCTGTAGAAACCTTACTGGCACGTATTCATCATCACCAACGCCTTGCGATGGCTGACTGTTCGTCCATGGCGGATGGCATGGCCTGCCAGAAACTCGGTGCCGAAATCATTGGCACTACCCTTTCTGGTTATACCACGCCAGAAACGCCCGAAGAGCCGGATCTGGCTCTGGTGAAGTCTTTAAGTGACGCGGGTTGTCGGGTGATTGCTGAAGGACGTTACAACACGCCAGCGCAGGCCGCTGAGGCGATGCGTCATGGCGCATGGGCGGTGACAGTCGGCTCAGCCATTACCCGGCTGGAGCACATTTGCCAGTGGTACAACACAGCGCTTAAAAAGGCGGTGCTATGACCACGCTGTCGATTGATATTGGCGGCACCAAACTGGCTGTCGCACTGGTAGACAGCAGCCTGCAAATCCAAGAGCGTCATGAATTGCCGACGCCCGCCAGCAAAACACCGGATGCTCTGCGTGCCGCGTTACAAGCACTGGTTGCGCCGCTACAGGGGCAGGCAACGCGGGTGGCGATCGCCTCAACGGGGATTATCCGCGACGGTTCTCTACTGGCGCTGAACCCGCACAACCTCGGCGGGCTGCTGCATTTTCCTCTGGTGCAAACGCTAGAAGATCTCACCGCTTTGCCGACGCTGGCAGTCAATGACGCGCAGGCCGCGGCGTGGGCTGAGTATCATGCGCTTGGCGGCGAGTACCGCGATATGGTGTTTATCACCGTCTCCACCGGTGTAGGCGGCGGGGTGGTAAGTGATGGGAAGCTGCTGACCGGGATTGGCGGTCTGGCCGGGCATCTGGGACATACGCTGGCTGATCCGCATGGGCCGGTGTGCGGTTGCGGGCGTGTGGGTTGTGTCGAGGCGATCGCTTCCGGTCGTGGGATCGCGGCGGCTGCCGAAGGCGCGCTTGCTGGATGCGACGCCAAAACCATTTTTAGCCGCGCCGGGCAGGGTGATGAGCAGGCCAGTCGGTTGATCCATCGTTCGGCACGTACTTTGGCAAGGCTTGTCGCCGATGTGAAGGCCACGATCGATTGCCAGATTGTGGTGATTGGCGGCAGCGTGGGGCTGGCAGAAGGGTATCTGGCGCTGGTGGAAAACTATCTGGCACAAGAGCCTTCGGCTTACCACGTAGAATTACGGGCGGCGCATTACCGTCATGACGCTGGATTACTGGGGGCCGCGCTGTTGGCCCAGGGAGATTGATTATGATGTCAGCTGAGTTGCGTTCATTGCCTTCTGCCGGATTACATCCGGTTTTGCAGCAGGCGTTAACGCTGGCTGTTGCGGCGAATCTGCAGGAGAAAACGCCAGGGCGCTACGAGTTGCAGGGCGATAATATTTTTATGAATGTCATGCAATTTGCAACGCAGAGCCCAGAGCAAAAGAAAGCGGAGCTGCACAGGGAGTACATTGATATTCAGGTACTGTTATCCGGTGAAGAACGCATTCTGTTCGGGATGACTGATTCTGCTCGTCAGTGCGAAGAGATGCACGTTGAGGATGATTATCAGCTGTGTAGCCAGATTGCCGATGAGCAGGCGATGGTACTGAAGCCGGGAAGATTTGTGATTTTTATGCCGGGCGAGCCGCATAAGCCGGGCTGCGTGGTACAGGCTCCGATGGACATCAAAAAGGTGGTGATCAAGGTGCGCGCCAGTTTATTACACACCTGACGATGAGAGCGACGGTGTCGGATGGCAAGGCTTGCGCCATCCGACACCGGATATTACAACCTAGCGCTTAAACGTCACCGCTTCCGGCTGCGTCAGATGCAGCGTCGTTTGGCTCGGCACAGTCTCGGCAATGATTCGCCCGTGACGAATGGAATAACGTGCAGGCGTCTGGCGACGAACCGCGTCAAACCCATTCTCTGCCGGTAAAATCACCAGGTTCGCGGAATTCCCCACGCTCAGACCGTAGTCCTGCAGGTGCAGGGTTTTCGCGCTGTGGGTGGTGATCAGATTCAGGCCATCGTTAATTTGTCCGTATCCCATCAGCTGGCACACATGTAACCCCATGTGCAGTACCTGCAGCATATTCGCGGTGCCTAGCGGATACCACGGATCGAAGACGTCATCATGGCCGAAGCAGACGTTGATCTCTGCCTCCAGCATCTCTTTGACGCGTGTGACGCCGCGGCGTTTAGGATACGTGTCAAAGCGCCCTTGCAGGTGAATATTCACCAGTGGATTCGCGACAAAGTTAATGCCGGACATTTTCAACAGGCGGAAAAGACGGGAAGCATACGCGCCGTTATAGGAGTGCATTGCCGTAGTATGGCTGGCGGTCACGCGCTCGCCCATATTGTCGCGATGGGCCAGCGCCGCGACGGTTTCAACAAAGCGTGATTGCTCATCGTCAATTTCGTCACAGTGCACGTCGATAAGTCTGTCGTATTTTTGCGCGAGGGCGAAAATTTTGTGCAACGACTCCACGCCATATTCACGCGTAAATTCAAAGTGGGGGATAGCGCCAATGACGTCGGCCCCCAAACGCACGGCTTCCTCTAATAACGCTTCACCGTTGGGATAAGAAAGAATGCCCTCTTGCGGGAACGCGACAATCTGTAGCTCTACCCACGGAGCGACTTCTTGCTTCACCTCCAGCATGGCTTTCAGCGCGGTCAGCGTTGGGTCGGAAACGTCAACGTGAGTGCGAACATACTGAATGCCGTTGGCCATCTGCCACTTAAGAGTCTGCATGGCGCGCGCTTTGACGTCATCGTGAGTGAGCATTGCCTTACGTTCGGCCCAGCGCTCAATGCCTTCAAATAACGTACCAGACTGGTTCCAGCTCGGCTCCCCCGCGGTTTGCGTGGTATCCAGGTGGATATGTGGCTCTACGAACGGTGGGATTGCCAGGCCACCTTCGGCATCAAGCACTTCCCCCTGCGGCAACGTAGCGGCGTCCTGAGCCTCAATTCGGCTGAAGCGTCCGTTTTCAACCGTGAGCTGCCACAATCCTTCGCGTCCCTGTAAACGCGCCTGACGAATGGTGATGTTATTATTCTGCATGGCTGACCTCTGGTGATTTAGCAAGGCTGCGATTGAAAAGTGGGTTCAGCAGGATATAGCTGAATACGCCGCCGAGTACGGCGTTGACGGGTACGATACCGGGAATATAGTGACCGGCGGCAATGCCCAGTGCAACGGACAGGATAGCTATCCAGTTTACGGAAATAAATTGTGCTTTGCTGAAGTCGGCATATCGGCGATGGTTCAGCAGATAGTCGGCGATAATCACTCCACCAATTGGAGGAATCGCTGCCGACAAAAATGTCAGCCAACCGACAAAGTTATTGTAAAGCCACAGTGCGCACAGTGTGCCGATAATACCGTTAGCCACCGACAACGAACGGCTGGAAAGGCCGGTAATATTGGCAAATCCCAAACCTGAAGCGTAGAGCGCATTGTCGTTGGTGGTCCAGATATTCAGGCCGAGCACCACAATCGCGGGCAGCAGCAGGCCCTGAGCAATCATCACGTCAGAGATGTCCGCCTGTCCAACAGCGGCGGCACCCGCAGCGCCGAAGATAAACATCAACGAGTTGCCAAGGAAAAATGCCACCATGGCAATCAGTACCGCACCTTTGGCGTTGCGGCCAAAGCGGACAAAGTCGGCGGTTAACGTGCCTGCGCTGATAAATGAGCCGACCACCAGCGCCAGTGCGGTGGAGAAATTCAGCGGTGTCTGCGGCACTATCGCTTTTAAATGGTCTAAACCGCCGACATCGCTCACCGCCAGCCAGACGGAGTAGCTGCCAAGAACGACGATGGCAGGTACGGCGATGATAGATAAAACGGTCAGCGCCGAGATGCCAAAAAAGATAGTCAGGGTCATCAACAGACCGGAAACCGCAATCAGAATATTGACGTCAATCCCCGTCGCTTTGCCAACCGGGATAGCAAACATGGCCACACCAACGCCAAACCAGCCTACCTGTGTACCGCCTAAGAGCAGTGAGGGAAGCCATGAACCTTTCAAACCAAATGAGTAACGTGCCAGAAGGTGGGTTGAGAGCCCTGTTTTTGCGCCGATAAAACCGAGAAATGCAGTGTAAATACCGAGGAGAAGATTACCGAAGAGAACTGCCAGGAAGAAATCATTATAGGAAAGACCGGTACCGAGTGTGCCACCGGTCCACATACTGGCGGAAAAAAATGTGAGTCCCAACATGACAAACGTTAGTGGAATCACGCCCTTCCGCGCCGCCAGAGGGACGGGGCCCTGGCTATAATTGTTGTCCTGCGACACAACGCCTCCATGAATTTTGCCCAAAAAATCCGCCGCATAATATACAGTTCTCAGAATAAAGCAAACGTTTCCGTATGTTTTGTTAGTTCTCTTTCACGGTGTTGATAGAGGGGAGGGGGCAGGGGTATTGCGAGGAATCTGGCATCTCATCAGCGTTTGAAGATGAGATGCCAGAAGACGCTTACTTACACTTCCAGGTAGTTCAGGATACCGTCTGCCGCTTTACGACCTTCGGCAATCGCGGTGACTACAAGATCCGAACCACGCACGATGTCGCCACCAGCGAAGATTTTTGGGTTGCTGGTCTGGAAGGCGTTATCGCTGCGTTCCGGAGCAATAATACGGCCCTGAGAATCCAGCTCGACGCTGTGCTCTTTCAGCCACTCCATACTGTGCGGGCGGAAGCCAAACGCCAGTACCACCGCATCAGCTGGAACAACGTGCTCGGAACCGGCGACGATCTCCGCGCGGCGACGCCCCTTCGCATCCGGTTCGCCCATTTCGGTGCGCGCCATTTTCACGCCGCACACTTTACCGTTGGCATTCACTTCCACGCCTAAAGGCTGGACGTTGAACTGGAACTCGACGCCTTCTTCACGCGCGTTTTTCACCTCGCGTTTGGAACCCGGCATGTTCTCTTCGTCGCGGCGATAGGCGCAGATTACGTGTGCCGCGTTCTGGCGAACCGAGGTCCGCACGCAGTCCATCGCGGTATCGCCACCGCCGAGAACAACGACGCGTTTGCCTTCCATGCTGATGTACGGCTCGTCACTGCTTTCGCCAAATCCCATCAACTGTTTGGTATTGGCGATCAGGAACGGCAGGGCATCAAATACGCCGGAAGCGTCTTCGTTTTCCAGCCCACCGCGCATCGACTGATAGGTACCTACGCCAAGGAACACGGCATCGTAATCCTTCAGCAGATCGTTGAGCTGCACGTCGCGGCCCACTTCCACGTTTAGTTTGAACTCAATGCCCATACCGGTGAAGATTTCACGGCGACGGGTCATGACCTCTTTCTCCAGCTTGAACGCCGGGATCCCGAAGGTCAGCAGACCGCCGATTTCCGGGTGGCGGTCAAATACCACCGCCTTCACGCCGTTGCGGGTCAGCACATCAGCACAGGCCAGGCCCGCCGGACCTGCACCGATGATCGCCACGCGCTTGTCCGTCTGGCGAACGCCAGTCATATCCGGACGCCAGCCCATCTCGAACGCTTTATCGTTGATATAGCGCTCGATGTTGCCGATAGTTACCGCACCGAACTCATCGTTTAGCGTGCAGGATCCTTCACAAAGACGATCCTGTGGGCACACTCGGCCACAGACTTCCGGCAGAGTGTTAGTCTGGTGCGACAGTTCTGCCGCTTCAAAAATACGTCCCTCATTCGCCAGCTTAAGCCAGTTCGGAATGTAGTTATGTACCGGGCACTTCCACTCGCAGTACGGGTTGCCGCAGGAAAGACAGCGATCTGCCTGTGCTTTGGCCTGGCCTTCGGAAAACGGCTCGTAGATCTCGATAAATTCGATCTTACGGATCTTCAGCGGTTTCTTCGGTGGATCAACGCGCTGCAGGTCGATAAATTGGTATACGTTCTGACTCATTGCTGCTACCCCTTACTGCGCCTGCACACGCAGCTCTGCTGCGCTACGACTACGGTGACCCAACAGTGCTTTCACATCACTGGATTTCGGTTTTACCAGCGCGAATTTCGCCGAGAATGCTGGCCAGTTCGCCAGGATCTCTTCGCCGTGTGAAGAACCGGTATGTTGTACGTGCTCGGTAATCAGACCGCGCAGGTGTTCCTCATGAATAGCCAGCGAGTCCACGCTCAGTACTTCTACCAGTTCCGGGTTCACGCGTTTGCGGAATTCACCGTCTTCGTCGAGCACGTAGGCGAATCCGCCGGTCATGCCCGCACCGAAGTTGACGCCGGTTTTGCCGAGAATACACACGATGCCGCCGGTCATATATTCACAGCCGTTGTCGCCAATACCTTCAACCACGGTAATAGCGCCGGAGTTACGCACCGCAAAACGCTCACCCGCACGACCCGCAGCAAACAGGCGGCCACCGGTAGCACCATACAGGCAGGTGTTACCAATGATGCTCGCCTCATGGCTACGGAAAGCAGAGCCAACCGGAGGACGCACTGCCAGCAGGCCGCCCGCCATGCCTTTACCGACATAGTCGTTGGCATCGCCGGTCAGATACAGCTCCACGCCGCCCGCGTTCCACACGCCGAAGCTCTGGCCTGCGGTACCGCTGAAGTGTGCTTTAATCGGGTCAGATGCCAGCCCCTGATCGCCATGCGTCTGAGCGATATAGCCCGACAGCGATGCGCCGACGGAACGGTCGGTGTTGCGGATATCGAACCAGAAGGTTTTGCTCTGGCGCTCATCGACAAACGGTTTCGCCTGCTGTAACAGCTGGGCGTTCAGCACGCCGTTATCAAACGGCGGATTGTTTTCAGTGCAATGCAGCGCTTTACCTGGATGCGGTTCAGCGGTTTCCAGCAGATGAGATAGCTCCAGCTTCTGCTGCTTGGCGGTAAACCCTTCCAGCTCTTTGAGCAGGTCGGTACGACCAATCAGATCCACCAGACGTTTCACGCCCAGTTGCGCCATCAGCTCGCGGGTTTCGCGGGCGATAAATTCAAAGTAGTTAGTCACTTTGAACGGCAGGCCGTGATAGTGGTTCTTACGCAGTTTGTCATCTTGAGTTGCCACGCCGGTTGCGCAGTTGTTCAGATGGCAAATACGCAGGTATTTACAGCCCAGCGCGACCATGGGGCCGGTGCCGAAACCGAAGCTTTCTGCACCCAAAATTGCCGCTTTAATGATATCGACGCCGGTTTTCAGACCGCCATCGACCTGCAGACGGATCTTGTGACGCAGACCGTTAGCCACCAGCGCCTGCTGGGTTTCCACCAGACCGAGTTCCCACGGGCAGCCCGCATACTTCACGGATGAGAGCGGACTTGCACCGGTACCGCCATCGTAGCCGGCAATGGTAATCAGATCCGCATAGGCTTTCGCCACGCCGGTCGCAATAGTGCCGACGCCTGGTTCGGAAACCAGCTTCACCGAGATCATCGCTTTCGGGTTAACCTGTTTCAGGTCGAAAATCAGCTGCGCTAAGTCCTCGATAGAGTAGATATCGTGGTGCGGCGGCGGGGAGATCAGCGTCACGCCCGGCACCGAATAACGCAGTTTGGCGATGTACGGGGTGACTTTATCACCCGGTAACTGACCGCCTTCGCCCGGCTTCGCGCCTTGAGCGACTTTAATCTGAATGACATCAGCATTGACCAGGTACGCTGGGGTTACGCCAAAGCGACCGGAAGCCACCTGCTTAATGCGCGACACCTTGTTAGTGCCGTAGCGTGCCGGATCTTCGCCGCCTTCACCGGAGTTCGAGTTACCGCCGATGCTGTTCATGGCTTCGGCCAGCGCCTCGTGTGCTTCCGGGCTTAATGCCCCGATAGACATCGCTGCGGTATCAAAGCGTTTAAACAGTTCGGTTGCGGGTTCTACTTCGCTAATGCTTACGGCTTCATCGCCAGGTGTAATCGCCAGCAGATCGCGCAGCGTGGCCGCCGGACGCTCATTGACCAGCTTTGCATATTCCTGATAGTCGCTGTACTCGCCGCTTTGTACTGCCTGTTGCAGCGTGCGCACCACATCCGGGTTGTAGGCGTGGTATTCGCCGCCGTGGACGTACTTCAGTAAACCGCCCTGGCTGATAGGCTTACGCGCCAGCCAGGCATGTTTGGAGAGGTTCAGCAGATCCTGCTGGAAGTCGGTAAAACCCGCGCCGCTGATGCGACTGACCACGCCCTGGAAGCATAAAGCCACAACATCATCGTGCAGACCAACGGCTTCAAACAGCTTCGAGCAGCGGTAAGAGGCGATGGTCGAGATGCCCATTTTGGACATGATTTTGTACAGACCCTTGTTGATGCCGTTACGGTAGTTCAGCATCACTGTCCGGTAATCTTTGGCAATCGCTTGAGTGTCGATCAGACGTCCCAGCGTTTCATACGCCAGATACGGATAAATGGCCGTCGCGCCAAAACCGAGCAGAACGGCAAAATGGTGCGGGTCACGGGCGCTGGCGGTTTCAACGATGATGTTGGCATCGCAACGCAGGCTTTGTTCTACCAGACGTGTTTGTACTGCGCCAACGGCCATCGGTGCCGGAACCGGCAAGCGGTTTTTTGCGATATTACGGTCAGAGAGCACCAGCAGCACCGTGCCGTTACGCACCATCTGTTCAGCCTTATCGCACAATGCTTTGACGGTCTCTTCGAGCGTGGTTTCAGTCACGTCGAAGGTGATATCCAGTCGGTCAGCGCGATAATGCTCCTCTTTCATGGTGGTGAGCTGGGTGAAATCGGAGTACAGCAGGATCGGCGACTTAAAGCTCAGACGGTGCGCCTGACCTTCGGCTTCGCAGAAGACGTTCATCTCACGACCGATGCTGGTGGCCAGCGACATGACGTGCGCTTCACGCAGCGGGTCGATCGGCGGGTTGGTGACCTGGGCAAACTGCTGGCGGAAGTAGTCATAAATGATGCGCGGCTGGCTGGAGAGCACGGCAAACGGGGTATCATCACCCATTGAACCGACCGCTTCCTGACCATTTTCACCGAGCACGCGGATAACGGAATCCAGCTCTTCAGCGCTGTAGTTAAACTGTTTCTGGTAGCTGGCGAGGGTGTCATCGTCCAGTTCACGGCTGCCGACCTGATCGTCAGCCAGGTCTTCGAAAGGCACCAGACGGCGGACGTTCTTCTCCATCCACTCTTTGTAGGGGTGGCGGCTTTTCAGATCGTCATCGGTTTCAGCCGAATGCAGAATGCGCCCGCTACGGGTATCGATAACCATCAACTCCCCAGGGCCGACGCGACCTTTCTCAACCACTTCATCCGGCTGATAATCCCAGATCCCGACTTCAGAAGCGCAAGTAATCAGCTTGTCTTTGGTGATGACGTAGCGCGCCGGACGCAGGCCGTTGCGGTCAAGGTTACAGGCGGCAAAGCGACCGTCGGACATAACGATACCCGCCGGACCATCCCACGGCTCCATGTGCATGGAGTTAAAGTCGAAGAACGCGCGCAGCTCCGGGTCCATATCCGGGTTGTTCTGCCAGGCCGGCGGCACCAGTAGACGCATGGCGCGGATGATATCCATCCCACCAGCCAGCAGCAGTTCCAGCATGTTATCCATTGAGCTGGAGTCGGAGCCGGTTTCGTTAACGAACGGTGCGGCGTCGTGCAGATCAGGGATCAGCGGCGTCTGGAATTTATAGGTACGAGCGCGTGCCCACTGGCGGTTGCCGGTGATGGTGTTGATTTCACCATTGTGCGCCAGGTAGCGAAACGGTTGCGCCAGCGGCCAGCGTGGTACGGTGTTGGTGGAGAAGCGCTGGTGGAACAGGCAGATGGCCGATTCCAGACGCAGGTCCGCCAGGTCCAGGTAAAAGCGCGGCAGATCCGCCGGCATACACAGACCTTTATAGATATTGACCAGGTTCGACAAGCTACAGACGTAGAAGTCTTTATCTTCCTGGAGGCGTTTTTCGATACGACGGCGCGCGATGAACAGGCGACGCTCCATATCACGCGGACGCCAGCCCGCAGGGGCATTAACAAAAATTTGCTCGATACGAGGCAGGGAGGAGAGCGCAATTTCACCGAGAACACCTTCGTTAGTCGGCACGTCGCGCCAGCCGACAATCGACAGGGTCTCCTGCTGTAATTCTTCTTCTACAATGCGACGAGAAGCCGCTGCCAGCTCAGCGTCTTTATTTAAAAAGATCATGCCGACGGCGTAGTTTTTGGCTAAACGCCAGCCGCGCTCTTGCGCTACGATGCGGAAAAAGCGGTCAGGTTTTTGTAACAGCAGGCCGCAACCATCGCCGGTTTTTCCATCGGCAAGAATTGCGCCACGGTGCTGCATGCGGGCCAGTGCGTGTATGGCGGTACGCACTACCTTGTGGCTAGGTTCGCCTTCTATGTGGGCGATCAGGCCGAAACCACAGTTATCCCTCTCAAGGGATTTATCGTACAACATATCAGTGAACCTCCCCAGGCTCTGCGGGATTCCCATCTGGACCGTTGCGCACGGGCACACCAAGAGCATGGCGACGGGGTTTGCGTGTCATACGCTTACCTCGCATTCGCCCTCTTTATCCTTTTCGCACAGGTCAAACAAGTTTGAGGACTTGCTTCAGAGGGAATCTCAATTACTGCATAAATATGATGAGCAGACTGCTCATCCAGAAAGCTTCCAGCGGATTTCCAAGTTATCGGGAATCCACACACAGGTCAAATGGCAATCTTATTTATGCAAAAATGTGCTATTGGGCAATTAACTTTATGAAAATATTGAAATAAAAGGGTTTTATACATTGATATAACCTGAGGAGGATGCCCTGGGAAGTGTGATCTGTCTCACTGTAAGAGAGGCCGGATATCTCTCGTCCTCCCTTTGTTTATCGATATACTTGGCATTTTATGCTGGTTTTTAGAGTTTTAGCGTCTTAAAGATACTGTTTTTACGCTGAGAGTATAAGAAGATAAAAAAAACAGCTGGATATAAGGAAAAGTAATTATATTTTGAGTGAATGAAATTTCGATTATTTTGATTTGTTATGCAATAAATAAAGGCTCGCCAGGGCGATTGATCCAGGTCATCGCCGACTGGGGCAAAAAATGGCAGGCTTTGGCCTCTTTTCAAGGCGCGGTCTACCAGATTATGCAGTTACAGAAATTAGTCAATATGTTTGGTGGGGATCTTTCTCGCCGTTATGGGCAAAAGGTTCATAAACTCACGCTGCACGGCGGCTTTAGCTGTCCAAACCGTGATGGCACCATCGGACGCGGCGGATGTACTTTCTGTAATGTCGCCTCGTTTGCCGATGAAGCACAGCAGCACCATTCAATTGCCGAGCAGCTTGAGCATCAGGCGCAGTTGGTCAATCGCGCCAGACGCTATCTGGCCTATTTCCAGGCTTATACCAGCACCTTTGCGGAAGTACAGGTGCTGCGTTCGATGTATCAACAGGCGGTCAGCCAGGCCAACATCGTCGGGTTATGCGTTGGGACGCGCCCCGACTGCGTGCCGGATGCGGTACTCGATCTGCTTTGTGAGTATAAAGACCTCGGCTATGAGGTATGGCTGGAGCTCGGTCTGCAAACTGCGCATGACAAAACTCTGCACCGGATTAACCGCGGCCATGATTTTGCCTGCTATCAGAACACCACGCGGCTGGCGCGCGAGCGCGGGCTGAAAGTGTGCTCACACCTGATTGTTGGTCTGCCGGGAGAAGGACAGGCAGACTGTCTGCAAACCATGGAACGAGTGGTGGAGACGGGCGTTGACGGTATTAAGCTGCATCCGCTGCATATTGTGAAAGGCAGTACGATGGCAAAGGCCTGGGAAGCCGGACGTCTGCACGGAATTGAACTGGACGACTACACGGTTACCGCCGGGGAGATGATCCGCCATACGCCGCCAGAGGTGATTTATCATCGAATCTCTGCCAGCGCGCGTCGCCCAATGCTGTTGGCTCCGCTATGGTGTGAAAACCGCTGGACCGGGATGGTCGAACTGGATCGCTATCTCAATGCTCATGGTGTTCAAGGCTCTGCGCTTGGCACTCCGTGGATTCAGCCTGGGAGCTAACCATCCGGCAATCTGCGCCTGCTTGCCTGATGACGCTACGCTTATCAGGCCCACGTTGAATCTCTCCTCGGTCATTTCACCGATAACCTCCGCATTTCTTGCACAATCTTCAACGTCACGCTGAGAATTGAGTATTATTGTGCCAAGTTGTCGTGAAGGAACCCTCTATGAAGCAAATCCGTATGCTGGCGCAATATTACGTCGACCTGATGATGAAATTGGGTCTGGTGCGCTTTTCGCTGTTATTGGCGCTGGCGCTGGTCGTGTTGGCGATTGTGGTGCAGATGGCTGTCACCATGGTGCTGCATGGCCAGGTAGAAAGCATTGATGTTATCCGCTCTATCTTTTTTGGTCTGTTAATTACCCCCTGGGCCGTCTATTTTCTGTCAGTGGTGGTGGAGCAACTGGAAGAGTCCCGGCAACGCTTGTCACGACTGGTACAAAAGCTGGAAGAGATGCGCGAGCGCGATCTCAAGCTCAATGTGCAGTTGAAAGATAATATTGCCCAGCTTAATCAGGAAATTGTTGAGCGCGAAAAAGCCGAAGCGGAGCGCCAGGATACGTTCGAGCAGTTGAAGGTTGAAATCAAAGAGCGCGAAGAAGCGCAGATTCAGCTTGAGCAGCAGTCTTCCTTTTTACGCTCTTTCCTTGATGCCTCGCCGGATCTGGTTTTTTATCGTAATGAAGATAAAGAATTTTCCGGCTGTAACCGTGCCATGGAACTGCTGACCGGCAAGAGCGAAAAGCAGTTGGTGAATTTAAAACCGGCTGATGTTTACTCCCCTGAGGCGGCAGAAAAGGTCATTGAAACCGACGAGAAGGTGTTCCGTCATAACGTCTCACTCACCTACGAACAGTGGCTGGACTATCCGGACGGGCGCAAAGCCTGCTTTGAAATTCGCAAAGTGCCTTACTATGACCGCGTAGGTAAGCGACATGGTCTGATGGGTTTTGGGCGCGATATTACCGAGCGTAAGCGTTATCAGGACGCGTTAGAGCGCGCCAGCCGCGATAAGACCACCTTCATTTCTACCATCAGCCACGAACTGCGCACCCCGCTTAACGGCATTGTCGGCTTAAGCCGGATCCTGCTGGATACGGATCTGACCGCTGAGCAGGAAAAATACCTGAAAACAATCCACGTCTCTGCCGTGACGCTGGGGAATATTTTCAACGATATTATCGACATGGATAAGATGGAGCGACGTAAAGTTCAGCTCGATAACCAGCCGATCGATTTCACCAGCTTTATGGCGGATCTGGAAAACCTCTCTGGCCTGCAGGCGCAGCAAAAAGGGCTGCGTTTTGTGCTTGAGCCGACGTTACCACTACCGCATAAGGTCATTACCGACGGCACGCGTTTGCGCCAGATTCTGTGGAATCTGATCAGCAACGCCGTGAAGTTTACCCAGCAGGGGCAGGTAACCGTGCGGGCGCGCTATGACCAGGGGAATATACTGCATTTCGAAGTTGAAGATTCCGGGATCGGTATTCCGCAGGATGAGCAAGATAAAATCTTCGCCATGTATTATCAGGTGAAGGACAGCAATGGCGGCAAACCGGCAACGGGAACCGGGATTGGACTGGCCGTATCGAAGCGTCTGGCGAAAAACATGGGCGGTGATATTACGGTCTCCAGCCAGGCTGGCAAAGGCTCCATCTTTACGCTGACCGTGCATGCGCCGGCGGTAGCGGAAGAGATTGAAGACGCCTTTGAAGACGACGACATGCCGCTGCCAGCCCTGAATGTGCTGCTGGTGGAAGATATCGAACTGAACGTTATTGTCGCGCGTTCAGTGCTGGAAAAACTGGGCAACAGCGTGGATGTCGCCATGACCGGGAAAGCCGCGCTGGAAATGTTCACGCCGGGCGAATATGACCTGGTGCTGCTGGATATTCAGCTACCGGATATGACCGGTCTGGATATCTCGCGCGAGCTGACGCAAAAATACGCCCGTGAGGACCTGCCGCCGCTGGTTGCGCTTACCGCCAACGTTCTGAAAGATAAAAAAGAGTATCTGGACGCGGGAATGGACGACGTGCTGAGTAAGCCGCTGTCGGTTCCGGCGTTAACCGCCATGATCAAAAAATACTGGGATACCCGAAACAAAGAGGAGAGCACTGTGACATCTGAAGAGAGCAGTAAATCGCAAGCGCTGTTAGATATTCCTATGTTGGAACAATACCTCGAGCTGGTGGGACCGAAGTTAATAACCGACGGGCTGGCGGTGTTTGAGAAGATGATGCCGGGATATTTGAGCGTGCTGGAGTCCAATCTGACCGCACGGGATAAAAAAGGCGTTGTTGAGGAAGGCCATAAAATTAAAGGCGCGGCAGGTTCCGTGGGGCTGCGCCACCTGCAACAGTTAGGTCAGCAAATCCAGTCGCCAGATCTTCCTGCCTGGGAAGATAATGTTGCTGAATGGATTGAAGAGATGAAGCAGGAGTGGCAGCACGACGTGGCGGTATTGAAGGCCTGGGTGGCGAGCGTGGAAAAAAAATGACCCCGGCTTGACCGGGGTGCGCGAATACTGCGCCAACACCAGGGAAATCGTGGCTGCGCCGTAAATTATTATCATTGTTTACAAGGGCGCAGCCCTAATTTTCAGGCCGCACGCAGTTAAGATAGCAAATCTTAAATAATTTGTTACATGAATCAGTTAAATGTGTGAAGCGTAGCATTTAAATCATAATAACTAATATGTTTCAGCCAGTTGAGAAAGGAGTATCACGATGAAAAAAGTGGGTGTAGTGCTCAGCGGATGCGGCGTGTATGACGGCGCAGAGATCCATGAAACTGTTCTCACGCTTCTGGCGATTGCCCGCAACGGCGCTCAGGCCGTCTGTTTCGCACCGGATAAACAACAAGCGGATGTGATTAATCATCTGACCGGCGAGCCGATGCAGGAAACGCGTAATGTGCTGATTGAAGCCGCCCGTATAACACGCGGTGATATTCGCCCACTTGCTCAGGCAGTCTCAACGGAACTGGATGCGTTGATCGTGCCAGGCGGGTTTGGCGCGGCCAAAAATCTGAGCAATTTTGCCAGCCAGGGCAGTGAGTGCCGAGTTGATAGCGACTTAGCTGCGCTGGCGGTGGCTATGCATCAGGCGGGTAAGCCGCTGGGATTTATGTGCATTGCGCCTGCCATGTTACCTAAAATTTTTGACTTTCCGCTGCGTCTGACCATCGGTACTGATATTGATACGGCAGAGGTGCTGGAAGAGATGGGCGCAGAACATGTGCCTTGTCCGGTTGATGACATTGTCGTTGATGAAGACAACAAAATCGTCACCACTCCCGCCTATATGCTGGCGCAGGACATCGCTCAGGCCGCGAGTGGTATCGATAAACTGGTATCACGTGTGCTGGTGCTGGCTGAATGAGAAAAGGAGTTACCGCCTTTCTGCGACGTATCTTTCTGCGGGCGGTCGTTGTCCTCGCCGTATTCTGGGGCGGGGGCATCGCACTTTTCAGCGTGATGCCAGTCCCTTTCTCTGCCGTGATGGTCGAGCGGCAACTGAGCGCATGGCTGTCCGGTGATTTCGGTTATGTGGCGCACTCAGACTGGGTGAGCATGGATGAGATCTCACCGTGGATGGGACTGGCGGTGATCGCCGCGGAGGACCAGAAGTTTCCCGAGCACTGGGGATTCGATGTTTCCGCCATAGAGAAAGCACTGGCGCACAACGAACGTAATGAAAACCGTATTCGCGGGGCGTCGACGTTATCGCAACAGACGGCAAAAAACCTCTTTCTGTGGGATGGACGTAGCTGGGTGCGTAAAGGTCTCGAAGCCGGGCTAACGCTGGGTATGGAAACCGTCTGGAGCAAGAAGCGTATTCTGACCGTTTACCTGAATATTGCTGAGTTTGGTGATGGGGTTTTCGGCGTGGAGGCAGCGGCGCAGCGCTATTTCCATAAGCCAGCCAGTCGGCTGAGTCTGTCTGAAGCGGCCTTGCTGGCGGCGGTATTACCCAATCCTTTGCGTTTTAAAGCGAATGCGCCTTCTGGTTATGTACGTAGCCGTCAGGCGTGGATTATGCGCCAAATGCGCCAGCTAGGCGGTGAGTCGTTTATGCGGGAAAATAAGCTGTATTAACGGGTTTATTGCCGGATGCGGATCCGGCCTACGGGAGTGTGACGTTGCCGTGTAGGCGTGATGAGCGCAGCGCTTCAGGTACTCGACTAATCTTCATCAAATCCTGAATTAAACAGGGCAATCACCGCTGCCAGGGCTTCCACTTCCTGTGGACCCGTGGCTTCAACTTCTATCTGACGCCCTTTGGCGGAATCCAGCATCAGCAGAGCGATAACACTGTTTGCCTCGGCTTCCGTTCCTTCATCATTACGCAGCAAAACTTCTGCTTCAAAACCCTGCATCAATTCAAACAGTTTCATGGCTGGGCGAGCATGCATACCCAGCTTATTCGTGATTTCAACGGTTTGCTTCACGGTCATGATTTACGTTTTTCCAGCGTACGATGGCGTGACTGTACGTTTTTACCGCGTGAGCGGAAGTAGTCTGCCAGCTGCTCTGCAATATACACCGAACGGTGTTTCCCGCCGGTACAGCCGATAGCTACGGTGAGGTAGCTGCGGTTGTTGGTCTCCAGCATGGGTAACCATAGCTCAAGATAGCTGCGAGTCTGGTAGATAAAATTGTGTACTTCTGTGTGCCTGTCAAGGAAGGCGGCGACGGGGCGGTCAAGACCGGTCATCGGGCGCAGCTTCGGATCCCAATGCGGGTTAGGCAGGAAACGCACGTCAAAGACGTAATCCGCGTCAATTGGGATACCGTGTTTGAAACCAAAGGATTCGAATACCATCGTCAATTCGCGTTCACGCTTGCCCAGCAGGCGGGTACGCAACATTTCCGCCAGTTCGTGCACGGACATTTCGGAGGTATCCACGATTAGGTCAGCACGAGAGCGCAGAGGCTCCAGCAAATCGCTTTCCTTATCGATAGCGCTCTCCAGAGATAAGTTCTTGCTGGAAAGAGGATGCAGGCGACGCGTGTCGCTGTAGCGGCGAATCAGGGTGTTACGATCGGCGTCAAGGAACAGCAACTGTGGTGAGAAGCCTTCAGGCAGATTGTTCATTGCCTGCTCGAAAATCTCTGGGGACTCAGGCATGTTGCGCACATCAATGCTGACGGCCGCAGAAATCTGGCGATCGGCCAGAGTACGAGCCAGATCGGGCAACAGCACTACGGGAAGGTTATCCACGCAGTAAAAACCCATATCTTCCAGCGCTCGCAGGGCGACAGATTTTCCTGACCCCGAACGACCGCTGACGATCATCAGTACCATGTACTGTTTCTCCTCACAACGACAAAAAAGGATGCCATTGGGTTGTTATGCTTCATCCAGTCCACCTTCGGTGTCCGTGATGATTTGATACAACTCCTGGTCACTCTGTGCTGCGCGCAGGCGGCGGCAGATGGTTTTATCGGCCAGACGTTTGGCGACCAGCGACAACGTATGCAAATGCGTCTTGGTTTGGTCTGCCGGAACCAGCAGGGCGAAAAGCAGATCGACGGGTTGATTATCAATGGCGTCGAAAGCAATTGGCGTTTCAAGTTGCACAAACACGCCAACTGCGCGCATCGTGTCTTCTTCCAGCTTTCCGTGCGGGATAGCAATTCCATTACCGATGCCGGTACTGCCCATTTTTTCACGCGTCAGAATGGCTTCAAATACCACCTGAGAGGGCAAGCTGAGCTGTTTTGCCGCCAGTTCGCTGATGATTTCCAGCGCGCGTTTCTTGCTTTGGCAGTGAACGCCAGCGCGTGTACATTCCTGGTTAAGAACATTGCTCAGTTGTAGAGTCGTATCGTTATTTGTCATAATTTCACCTAAGCGCTAACTGTACAAATGGCCCGTTGTGCGACACAACAGGCCGTCCTGCACCCGCTAACTGCCCGGACAAGTTAGTGCTGTTTCAGTTTATCTTTATGTTTTGTTAACTGCCGAGCCAGTTTATCAATTAAACCGTCAATGGCGGCGTACATATCCTGACCTTCCGCGCTGGCATGAATTTCGCCACCGTTCACATGCAGTGTTGCATCCGAGATATGTGTCACCTTCTCCACTTTCAACACAATATAGACCTGATTAATCCGGTCGAAATATTGTTCTAGCTTGGCGAATTTTGTATTAACAAAATCGCGTAAGGCTTCAGTGATTTCGACGTTGTTTCCAGTGATGTTGAGCTGCATAGTGTCTTCCTTATCGGTTGGGTCAGACCAGCTGTTTGCGCTGGTTCGACGGCGGAATGGATAAAGACTCTCGGTACTTCGCAACAGTGCGGCGTGCCACCATGATACCCTGTTCTGACAGCATAGAGGTTAACTTGCTGTCACTCAGCGGTTTCGCGGGGTTTTCCGCAGCAATTAATTTCTTCACCAGTGCACGGATAGCTGTGGATGAGGCTTCGCCTCCGCCTTCAGTGTTAACGTGACTGGAAAAGAAATACTTCAATTCAAAAATGCCGCGCGGACTGTGCAGATACTTTTGCGTGGTCACTCGGGAAATGGTCGATTCGTGCATCTCGACGGCCTGGGCGATATCCGCCAGCACCATCGGTTTCATAAACTCTTCGCCTTGATCAAAGAAGGCTTGCTGCTGTTCAACGATACAGCGACTGACGCGCAGCAGCGTATCATTGCGACTTTCCAGGCTTTTAATCAGCCACTTTGCATCCTGCAGATTGCTACGAATAAACTGGCTGTCAGCGTCGTTGCGCGCGCTGTTGCACATGGCGGCGTAGTGCTGGTTAATCTGCAGCCGTGGAATGCTGTCGCCGTTGAGTTCGACCACCCAGCGATCGTTATGCTTACGCACCAGTACATCCGGAATAACGTATTCTGGCTCCCCTGTCTGGATAGACTGCCCAGGTCTGGGGTCCAGGGACTGAATAAGATTGACGGCTTCTTTCAGCACATCTTCTTTCAGCCGGGTTACGCGCATCAGCGTGCGGAAGTCATGGTTGGCTAACAGATCGAGGTGATCGCTGATGATCAGGCGCGCTTCTTCCAGCCACGGCGTGGCTTTATCAAACTGTGAAAGTTGGATCAATAAGCAGTCGCGGAGATCTTTGGCCGCCACGCCCACGGGATCAAAACGCTGAATGCGTTTAAGCACGGCTTCGATTTCGTCCATGCCGACGTCGTCATCGCCCATGCTTTCGAGAATATCGTCCAGGGTTACGGTGAGATAACCGGTTTCGTCTACCGCATCAACAATGGATGTCGCAATTGCGCGATCGGTATCCGAGAACGGGGTCAGCTCCACTTGCCACATCAGGTAATCCTGCAGCGATTGCGTGGTCTCACCCTGATACACAGGCAGTTCGTCGTCGATGTAATCCCCGCTGGTGCCAGAAGGCGTACCGGCGGTGTAAATTTCATCCCAACTGGCGTCAAGCGGCAGCTCCTCTGGCATCTCTTTTTGTTCGAGAGCATCTGCGGTGTCGAGGGATTCGCTGTCCTGTTTTTCCTGGGTATCAATTTCGTCGTGAAGATCGGTTTGCTCGAGCAGTGGATTACTTTCCAGCGCTTGCTGAAGTTCTTGCTGAAGTTCCAGCGTGGACAGCTGCAACAGACGGATAGCCTGTTGTAGCTGAGGCGTCATCGCCAGTTGTTGGCTAAGCCTGAGTTGCAAACCTTGCTTCATGTTCAGAGTTGTTCTCTCCTGCGGTGACGTGAAGTCTTCTACCCTATCAGAGTCTGAAGTCTTCCCCAAGGTATACGCGTTTAACGTGCTCATCCTGCAGTATTTCTGTTGGCGTGCCATGCGCGATCAGGTGGCCCTGACTCACGATGTAGGCGCGCTCACACACTGCCAGCGTTTCGCGAACGTTATGGTCGGTAATCAGCACCCCAAGCCCGCTGTCGCGCAGGTGTTCGATGATCCGTTTGATATCAATAACGGAAATCGGGTCAACACCGGCAAACGGTTCATCCAGCAGGATAAATTTCGGATTCGCGGCCAGTGCGCGGGCGATCTCCACGCGGCGTCGTTCACCACCGGAGAGCGACTGTCCCATGCTGTCACGCAGGTGTTCGATGTGGAACTCTTCCATCAGCTCGTTGGCACGATCTTCCCGCTGCTCGCTGGTAAGATCGTCACGAATTTGCAGCACCGCCATCAGGTTATCAAACACGCTCAGGCGACGGAAAATAGACGCTTCCTGCGGCAAGTAGCCGATGCCGCGACGCGCGCGCGCATGCAGAGGCAGCAGGCTGATGTCTTCGTCATCAATGATAATGTTGCCCGCATCACGTGGGACAATGCCGACCACCATGTAAAAGGTCGTTGTCTTACCCGCACCGTTAGGACCGAGCAGACCGACGATCTCCCCGGAGTTGACGGTCAGACTGACATCTTCCACCACACGGCGGCCCTTATAGGCTTTTGCAAGGTTCTTTGCAGTTAATGTTGCCATAACGAATCAGTTACCTTTTTTCTCTGCCGGAGCCTTGTTTTTGTCCTGCAACTGCGACGGTACCAGAACGGTGGTGACGCGTTTGCCTTTATCGCTGAAGGCCTGCATTTTCTGCTCTTTCACCAGATAGGTGATCTTATCGCCTGTGATGTTGCTATCGAGCTGTTCCAGGTAAGCTTTACCGGTGAGAACGACGAAGTCTTTCGCCAGTTCATAATGCATGTGTGAGGCGTGGCCTTTAACCGGTTTACCGTTGTCCTGCATCTGGTAAAAGGTTGCAGGATTACCGTAGCCATCAATGACTTCTTTACCGTCTTCACCGCCAGGGCGGGTTACGACGACTTTATCGGCGTTAATTTTGATGGTGCCCTGAGTCACAATCACATTGCCAGTAAAGGTCACCACGTTGCCTTGCATATCAAGAGACTGCTGGTCCGACTCAATGTGAATCGGCTGCTCGGTATCGCCGGTGACGGCGAATGCCGGGATGCTGGCGGCCAGAAGTGAGCTGGCAAGCACAAGATTAAGGCTGAGTTTGTTTGTTTTGGATTTCATATGAGGTTCTAACCTTTTCAATCAGCTCGGCGTTCTTGCTGCGTAAGTTGCCGCGCATCTTCAGTCCGCTGGAGTTAAATGTTGTGCCATATAACGTGACGAGATCATCGGAAGTGACGTCTTGTGTCACCAGGTTAATCTGTGCGTTATCGGTCGTCATTCTGCGTAGTTGAGAGTCGGGCACCAGGGCGTTGACCTCAACATGGCCGTACAGATATAGCATCCGATCGTTGGTCAATTTTGCTTTATCAGCCTTGATCGTCCAGGTCGGTACTTTATCCTTATCAAATGTGGTTAATACCGGTTGAGTAAACCACGAAACCGCTTGTTCCGAATAATATTCAACGTTTTGCGCGATCAAGTGATAGCTCAGTGCGCCTTCGGGACTATACACAACGGTATCAGTATGTTCGCTCTTATAGGTTGGCTCGTTGTTATTTACGACGACCTCAGCGGTGTCGTCTTTGTCTGCCAGATTAATACCAATCATCACAAGGACAGCCAGCGACAGTAGAATGATAACCCAACGTCTGGTTTTGCTCATATCGATTGCCCTTTGGCCTCGTCCAGTTTGCCCTGCGCCAGGAGTAATAAATCGCAGACTTCGCGGACCGCGCCGCGTCCCCCATCGATGCGGGTGACATAATCAGCCCGCGGGATCAGCAAAGGATGAGCATCCGCCACCGCCACGCTTAATCCCACTTGTGCCATCACCGGCCAGTCGATCAGATCATCGCCAACGTACGCAACATTTTCAGGAGCGATCGCCAGTTTGCTAAGGAGATCGTTAAAGGCGACCAGTTTGTCTGACTGCCCCTGATACAAATGCGTGATCCCCAATGTGGCACAGCGATCTTCTACAAGTTTAGCCTTTCGTCCGGTAATAATGGCAACCTCGATACCGGAAGTGAGCGCACAGCGAATTCCGTAACCATCGCGGACGTTAAAAGCCTTCAGCTCTTCACCGTTGTTGCCCATATAAATCAGACCATCAGACAGTACGCCATCCACATCCAGGATCAGCAAACGGATGTTCTCTGCCCGGGTGATAACGTCTGTGCTGACGGGTCCATAACAGGTCGCAAGCGACGCACCTGCTTTACTCATTTTCTTTATCCTTGAGTTTCTTACACTACACCTGCACGCAGCAGATCATGCATATGTAACACACCAAGTAACCGGTCGCCATCAGCAACCATAACCGAGGTGATATGGCGGGACTGCATTAAGTTCAGGGCATCGACGGCAAGAATGCCCGGACGCACGCGAATGCCGCCAGGGGTCATCACATCGGCAATGCCTAACTGGCGAACATCAACGCCCATATCGAAGACGCGACGTAAATCGCCATCGGTGAAAATACCGTCAATCTTCATGTCATCATCGCAAATGACGGTCATGCCGAGATTTTTACGCGTGATCTCAAGTAAGGCGTCACGCAGGCTGGCGCTTTTAGTCACATGCGGGATCTCATCGCCCGTATGCATAATATCGTTAACGCGCAGTAAAAGCTTACGGCCTAGTGCGCCACCGGGATGAGATAACGCAAAATCTTCCGCGGTAAAGCCACGCGCTTTTAATAATGCCACGGCTAGCGCATCGCCCATCACCAGCGTTGCGGTCGTGCTGCTGGTCGGCGCCAGGCCTAACGGGCAAGCTTCCTTAGGCACTTTAACACACAGATGCACATCTGCCGCACGCGCCATGCTGCTTTCCGGACGACCGGTCATGCAGATAAGCGGTACATGAAGACGTTTTAACACCGGGATTAACGCCGCTATCTCATTGGATTCACCGGAGTTAGAGATGGCGATGACTACATCCTGCGGCGAGACCATGCCCAGATCGCCATGTGCGGCTTCGCCTGGATGCACGAAAAATGAGGGGGTGCCGGTGCTGGCAAATGTGGCCGCCATTTTCCGCCCGATATGTCCAGATTTCCCCATCCCCATCACTACAACTTTGCCCGGGCAGCTGAATATTTTCTCGCAGGCGAGAGTAAAATTTTGGTTGATGTACTGATCAAGCTCCGCCAGGCCTTCACGTTCAATTGCCAGGACTTCCTTGCCTGCTTGCTGAAAGTCAAAACCCGGTTGCAACTCTAAGTGCGACATAATGCGTTTCCAGTTATCCAACGAGAAGTGGCGATAACCAATACAGCATCGCCAGCCATATGATAAAACCGCCGGTCAGCAGCGCACCCGCGCCGCGACCAATCTGGCGCGGACGTCGCCAGCAGAGTAGTGCAAAAATTACGCTCACCAGCAGCATGACGCTATAGTCACGGGTGAAGGCCATCGGATTAACTTCCCCCGGCGTAATCAGCGCCGGCAGTCCGAGGACGATAACAATATTAAAAATGTTCGCGCCGATGATGTTGCCGACGGCAATATCGTTTTCGCCTTTACGCAGACCCGCAATTGCCGTTGCCAGCTCCGGCAGGCTGGTACCAATGGCGACAACCGTCAGCCCGATGGTGAGTTCGCTCATGGCGAAGTAGTTCGCCAGTACGGTTGCGTTATCTACCACCATACGCGTTGCCATTGGCATAATAATTAGCGCAATACCCAACCACAAAAACGCGACCGGTAACCCGCCTTCGCGCGGCAGTTCCGCGATCTGCTCGCGGGTCAGGCTGTCGTTACCTTGTCGCTCAGCCAGACGGGCGATTTTAACAATGAATAACAGCCATAGCACGGCCAGAAGCAGAAGAAAGAAACCATCGCTGCGACTCAATTGCCCGTCATACAGGACCGATGCGGCTAAGATGCTTACCAGCAACATTAGCGGTAATTCACGACGCAGAACATCAGAATGCACGGTAAAAGGATGAATCAGTGCCGACAGGCCTAAAATAAGCAGTATGTTGGTAATGTTAGAGCCGATGGCGGTACCGACGGCTAAATCAAGCTGCCCGTTCATCGATGCGGCAACGGAGACAATTATCTCGGGTAACGATGTACCAATGCTGACCACGGTCATCCCGATGATAATGGGGGGAATACCGAAGTTTCGACATAAAATGGATGCGGCAAATACCAGTCGGTCGGCACCGTAGACCACCAGAAGTAAACCAATTATTAACAGCGCCGTCGCTAAAAGCATCTAAAGTCCTTTCTTCAGGTATACTCGCCGGTCCACTTGAAGGATTTCTGGAAGCCGTCACGAATTCTTAATTTTGACTTTATGCGGCTAAAAAGTAAAACAAATGCCAGCTTTCGCTAACCAGGACAGGTAATAATCTGTAAATATGTTGGGTTCAGGGCTAAATTGAGCGCCAAACTCTTCGATCAACGAGGCAATAGTAAAGGATGAATCAATGGGTCAGTCTGTGGCGAATCTAATCGATATGCGCGATGTCAGCTTTTCCCGAGGCGACCGCTGCATCTTTGATAATATTTCCCTGACGGTGCCGCGTGGTAAGGTGACGGCGATCATGGGGCCATCAGGCATCGGCAAAACTACGCTGTTGCGTCTGATCGGCGGACAAATCTCCCCCGATAAGGGCGAGATCCTGTTTGACGGCGAAAATGTCCCGGCCATGTCCCGTTCGCGTTTATTTACCGTGCGTAAGCGCATGAGCATGCTATTCCAGTCTGGTGCGCTGTTTACTGATATGAATGTGTTTGACAACGTTGCATACCCGTTGCGCGAGCATACAACGCTGCCTGCGCCGCTGCTGAAAAGCACGGTAATGATGAAGCTCGAGGCCGTTGGTCTGCGGGGCGCGGCAAAATTAATGCCTTCTGAATTATCCGGTGGGATGGCGCGTCGTGCCGCGTTAGCACGTGCTATCGCGCTGGAGCCAGACCTTATTATGTTTGATGAGCCGTTCGTCGGCCAGGATCCCATCACCATGGGCGTGCTGGTGAAGCTGATTTCTGAACTGAACAGCGCACTGGGCGTCACCTGCGTGGTGGTTTCCCATGATGTGCCAGAAGTGCTGAGTATTGCGGATTACGCCTATATTATGGCGGACAAAAAAATAGTGGCCTACGGTAGTGCTCAGGCGCTGCAAGAAAATGCCGATCCGCGTGTGCGTCAGTTCCTCGATGGCATTGCCGATGGACCGGTTCCGTTCCGTTACCCGGCGGGCGACTACCACATCGATTTACTCAAAACAGGGAGTTAAGCCACCCATGTTGTTAAATGCGCTGGCATCACTCGGACATCGGGGAATAAAAACCCTCAGGACGTTCGGGCGAGCCGGATTAATGTTGTTCAATGCAGTTGTCGGCAAGCCGGAGTTTCGCAAACATGCGCCGCTGCTGATACGCCAGCTCTATAATGTCGGTGTCTTATCGATGCTGATCATTATTGTTTCTGGCGTGTTCATCGGCATGGTGCTGGGGTTGCAGGGATACCTGGTGCTGACGACCTACAGTGCGGAAACCAGCCTCGGTATGCTGGTGGCGCTGTCATTGCTACGTGAGCTGGGGCCGGTGGTTGCGGCGCTGTTGTTTGCCGGGCGGGCCGGATCGGCCTTAACCGCAGAGATTGGCCTGATGCGGGCGACCGAGCAGCTTTCCAGCCTGGAAATGATGGCCGTCGATCCACTGCGCCGAGTGATCTCCCCGCGTTTTTGGGCCGGTGTTATTTCATTGCCGCTGCTGACGATTATATTTGTCGCGGTGGGGATCTGGGGTGGGTCGTTGGTTGGCGTAAGCTGGAAAGGTATTGATGCAGGCTTTTTCTGGTCGGCTATGCAAAATGCCGTCGACTGGCGTCTGGATCTGGTCAACTGCCTGATTAAGAGCGTGGTGTTTGCCATTACGGTCACCTGGATTGCATTGTTCAATGGTTATGATGCTATCCCGACCTCTGCCGGGATTAGCCGGGCAACGACACGCACCGTAGTGCACGCCTCTCTTGCCGTTCTGGGGCTGGATTTTGTGCTGACCGCACTGATGTTTGGGAATTGAGTTCATGCAAACGAAAAAAAATGAAATTTGGGTCGGGTTATTCCTGCTGGTTGCGCTGCTGGCCGCGCTGTTTGTCTGCCTGAAGGCGGCGAACGTCACCTCAATGCGTACTGAACCGACTTATACGATTTATGCGACCTTTGATAATATCGGCGGTCTGAGAGAGCGCTCTCCGGTGCGGATTGGCGGGGTCGTGGTAGGACGCGTATCGGACATCTCGTTAGATCAGAAAACGTACCTGCCGCGCGTGACGCTGGAAATTGAATCGCGTTTTAACCATATTCCTGACACCAGTTCTCTGAGCATCCGTACTTCCGGTCTGTTGGGCGAACAGTATCTGGCATTGAACGTAGGTTTTGAAGATCCTGAGCTGGGAACGTCTATCCTCAAAGATGGCGGTACGATTCAGGACACGAAATCTGCGATGGTGCTGGAAGATATGATTGGTCAGTTCCTTTACAACAGCAACAGTAAAGGTGATGACAATAAGAATTCTGGCGATGCGCCAGCCGCAACTGAAGGCAATAATGAAGCCACTACGCCTGCGGGCGCAACGAAATAATCTCAGGAGAATCGACGTATGTTTAAACGAT
Organism: Citrobacter sp. RHBSTW-00887; assembly: GCF_013728095.1. Taxonomy (NCBI): domain Bacteria; kingdom Pseudomonadati; phylum Pseudomonadota; class Gammaproteobacteria; order Enterobacterales; family Enterobacteriaceae; genus Citrobacter; species Citrobacter sp. RHBSTW-00887. Next base: position 557,355 of record NZ_CP056267.1, read on the forward strand.
TGATGATGGTGGCTATGCTGGTGATTGCTCCACTTAGCGCGGCAACCGCAGCGGACCAGACGAACCCGTACAAACTGATGGATGAGGCGGCGCAGAAGACGTTTGACCGTCTGAAGAACGAGCAACCTAAAATCCGTTCCAACCCGGATTACCTGCGTCAGGTGGTCGATCAGGAACTGCTGCCTTACGTGCAGGTTAAGTATGCAGGTGCACTGGTACTGGGCCGCTACTACAAAGATGCGACACCGGCTCAGCGTGACGCCTATTTCGCCGCATTCCGTGAATATCTGAAGCAGGCGTACGGTCAGGCGCTGGCGATGTACCACGGCCAGACCTATCAGATTGCCCCTGAGCAGCCGCTGGGTGATGCGACCATCGTGCCTATCCGCGTAACAATCATCGATCCAAACGGTCGTCCTCCGGTACGTCTGGATTTCCAGTGGCGTAAAAATTCCCAGACGGGTAACTGGCAGGCGTATGACATGATTGCTGAAGGCGTAAGTATGATCACCACCAAACAGAATGAGTGGAGCGACCTGCTGCGTACGAAAGGTATTGATGGCCTGACGGCACAGCTGAAATCTATTTCTCAGCAGAAAATCACGCTGGAAGAGAAAAAATAATGACGCAGTCACTCACCTGGATGCGTGAAGGCGACAAGCTGGTGCTGGTGGGAGAGCTGGATCAGGACGTGTTAAACCCATTATGGGATGCGCGAGTTGAGGCGATGAAAGGGGTATCCTGCATCGACCTGAACCAGATTTCCCGGGTGGATACCGGTGGTCTGGCATTACTGCTGCACCTGATTAATGAGGGCAAGCAGCAGGGGAACAGCGTTTCGCTCGCTGGCGTGAACGATAAAGTGTACACGCTGGCGCAGCTTTACAATTTGCCTGACGACGTTCTTCCTCGTTAATTTTTGTAAGCCGGATAAGGTCTTGTGCCGCCATCCGGCAACTCCTCTGCGGGGGATCTGCCACTAAAGCCTTGTCTGATTTATCAGCGGGGCTTTTTGCTTATTTATGACAGCGCCACTTTGCTCTAAGATGTTGGGCTGTTTTCACTATCTGACGAATGAAGAGCCCATGGAAAATAATGAAATTCAGAGCGTGCTGATGAATGCACTCTCCCTCCAGGAAGTCCACGTTTCTGGCGACGGCAGTCACTTTCAGGTTATTGCCGTGGGTGAGATGTTTGAAGGCATGAGCCGGGTCAAGAAACAGCAATCGGTCTATGGCCCGTTGATGGAGTACATTGCGGACAACCGCATTCATGCCGTGTCGATTAAGGCGTTTACTCCAGCGGAATGGGCGCGCGATCGCAAACTTAACGGTTTTTGAGCTACGGGTGATATGCCGGTAGCGAAGATAAATTCTTAACAGAGAACAGAATAATGGATAAATTTCGTGTTCAGGGGCCAACCAAGCTCCAGGGCGAAGTCACAATTTCAGGCGCTAAAAACGCCGCGCTGCCGATCCTGTTTGCGGCGCTGCTGGCGGAAGAACCTGTAGAGATCCAGAACGTCCCGAAACTGAAGGATGTTGACACCTCAATGAAGCTGCTGAGCCAGTTGGGGGCGAAAGTTGAGCGTAATGGTTCTGTGCACATTGATGCGCGTGACGTGAACGTCTTCTGTGCGCCGTACGATCTGGTCAAAACCATGCGTGCATCCATCTGGGCGCTTGGGCCACTGGTTGCCCGCTTTGGCCAGGGCCAGGTTTCACTGCCGGGCGGCTGCACCATCGGCGCGCGTCCGGTTGACCTGCACATTACTGGTCTGGAGCAGTTAGGCGCGACTATTAAGCTTGAAGAAGGCTATGTGAAAGCGTCCGTTGATGGCCGCCTGAAAGGCGCGCATATCGTCATGGACAAAGTGAGCGTCGGCGCGACGGTCACTATCATGTGCGCAGCAACGCTTGCCGAAGGCACTACCATCATCGAAAACGCCGCGCGTGAGCCGGAGATCGTGGATACCGCGAACTTCCTGATTGCGATGGGCGCAAAAATCACAGGCCAGGGTACCGATCGTATTACTATCGAAGGCGTTGAGCGCCTCGGCGGCGGTGTGTATCGCGTTCTGCCTGACCGCATCGAAACCGGTACTTTCCTGGTCGCAGCGGCAATTTCTCGCGGCAAAATTATCTGTCGTAATGCACAACCTGACACGCTGGATGCCGTTCTGGCGAAGCTGCGTGATGCGGGAGCGGATATCGAAGTCGGTGACGACTGGATCAGCCTGGACATGCACGGTAAACGTCCGAAAGCTGTCAATGTGCGCACAGCGCCGCACCCGGCGTTCCCTACCGATATGCAGGCCCAGTTCACGTTGCTGAACCTGGTGGCAGAAGGGACGGGTTTCATCACGGAAACCGTGTTTGAGAACCGCTTTATGCACGTGCCTGAGCTGAGCCGTATGGGCGCTCACGCAGAAATCGAAAGCAATACCGTGATTTGCCACGGCGTGGAAACGCTCTCCGGCGCACAGGTTATGGCGACCGATCTGCGCGCATCTGCAAGCCTCGTGCTGGCTGGGTGTATTGCTGAAGGTACGACGGTAGTCGATCGTATTTATCACATCGATCGCGGCTATGAGCGCATCGAAGATAAACTGCGCGCGCTGGGCGCAAACATTGAGCGCGTGAAAGGCGAGTAATCGTCTACGTCTCTTGTAACCCCCAGTTCTGTGAACCGGGGGTTACTACTCATCAGTGTTCATTCAGGATTCTGTTTCTCTTTGCGTCCCCTCATCATCCGCGTTCTGTCGATAAACTCATGTGTTTTTGCATCGTGATAGCGTGACGGCCAAATCACCCACGGGTCGGTTCCCAACGATCGGGCGATAATCAACTCACCTTTTGGCCATGGGCGTGTTAACGCATTGGCCAGCGTTGATGAGCTTAATCCATTTTTACGTGATTCAGCGGCCATTGAGGTCCCTTTCTTGCGCAGTCCGGCGATGATATCGGCCGGATGCCAGTCAATCAGCTTGTTTTCCATAAACTCATCTCTCCTTTGGTTATCGACTTATGGTTCCACGATCGGTTGTGGAGATACTATAACGCCCGGAGAACGAATGTTCTAAAATGTTCATGTAAAGTGTGAGTATATTCAGAATATGCCAAATTTATGCGAAGATTGCTGGAGAGGGGGAAGTATTTATTGGAATTTATAAAAGCATCCCGTGCAGGGCACGGGATGATGAAAGATGCCGCAGGGTATTAACGGTCGCGCTGTACGGCGATATGCGCCAGACCAATCAGCGCTTCTCTCCACGGCGTATCAGGCAGTACCTGCAGCGCAGCGATGGCCTTATCAGCCTCTTCTTCTGCACGTTGGCGAGTCCACTCCAGGGAACCACAGGCGTTCATCGCTTCCAGAACAGGCTCCAGAAGGTGACGGCCATTACCCTGCTCAATAGCCTGGCGGATCATTTGTGCTTGTTCAGGGGTGCCGTGGCGCATGGCATGCAGCAGCGGCAGCGTTGGTTTGCCCTCGTTGAGGTCATCACCGACGTTTTTACCCAGTTGCTCACCATCCGCGTTGTAATCCAGCAAATCGTCAATTAACTGGAAAGCAGTACCGAGATAACGGCCATAATCCTGCAACCCTTTCTCTTGTTCTTCGCTGCAACCAGCCAGAATGCCAGAGCATTGGGCAGCCGCTTCAAACAAACGCGCGGTCTTACTGTAGATAACACGCATATAGTTTTCTTCAGTGATGTCCGGGTCGTTGACGTTCATCAACTGCAAGACTTCACCTTCGGCGATGACGTTGACCGCTTTCGACATGACTTCCAGCACTTTCAGCGAACCGAGGCTGGTCATCATCTGAAAAGCGCGGGTATAGATAAAATCGCCGACCAGCACGCTGGCCGCATTGCCAAACGCCGCATTCGCTGTGGCTTTTCCGCGGCGCATGTCGGACTCATCCACAACATCGTCGTGCAACAGGGTCGCGGTGTGAATAAACTCGATGAGGGCTGCAATCGTAACGTGCGCATTTTCCTGGTAGCCAACTGCACGCGCGGCGAGTACGGCGATCATTGGGCGAATGCGTTTTCCGCCGCCGCTAACGATGTAGTACCCCAGTTGATTGATCAGCTGCACGTCGGAATTGAGCTGTTCAAGGATTGTCGCATTGACCCCCGCCATATCTTGCGCGGTTAACTCATTGATTTTTTCTAAATTCATCGCAAAAGCCGGGCTTCTCGCCCCGATTACCTCACTGTATCGGAAGGTAACGTCGGGTTTAGGGTTATAAATATATGCTGATTGTACTGAAAAAACGCCATAGATAAACGTTACCGTACGTGTTGTGTTTTTTTTCTTCATGTATTGACGTAGCACTTGTCAAAGGCTCGCGTTTTGCGTAATATTCGCGCCCTATTGTGAATATTTATAGCGCACTCTGAATCATCAAAAAGGTGTGCGCGGAAGCGGAGTTTTTTATGTACGCGGTTTTCCAAAGTGGTGGTAAACAACACCGAGTAAGCGAAGGTCAGACCGTTCGCCTGGAAAAGCTGGACATCGCAACTGGCGAATCTGTTGAATTCGCAGAAGTTCTGATGATCGCAAACGGTGAAGAAGTCAAAATCGGCGTTCCTTTCGTTGATGGCGGCGTTATCAAAGCTGAAGTTGTTGCTCATGGTCGTGGCGAGAAAGTTAAAATCGTTAAGTTTCGTCGTCGTAAACACTACCGTAAGCAGCAGGGCCATCGTCAGTGGTTCACTGATGTAAAAATCACTGGCATCAGCGCTTAAGTTAAGGGGAGCAGATTAAATGGCACATAAAAAGGCTGGCGGCTCGACTCGTAACGGTCGCGATTCAGAAGCTAAACGTCTGGGCGTAAAACGCTTCGGCGGTGAAACAGTTCTGGCTGGTAGCATCATCGTTCGTCAACGTGGTACTAAATTCCACGCTGGCTCCAACGTTGGTTGCGGCAAAGACCACACTCTGTTTGCTAAAGCAGACGGTAAAGTGAAATTTGAAGTGAAAGGCCCGAAAAACCGTAAATTCATCAGCATCGTTGCTGAATAAGTTTTTCGCGTCCCGGTAACGGATAAAAGCCCCGCAACACGTTGCGGGGCTTTTTACATTCGACGGCCGGTAAATACGCTCGTCGCGCCGTGATAACCCGGAAACGAGCCCTTGCAGGGAATACGGCATGAAGCAGCAGGCAGGTATTGGTATTCTGTTAGCACTCACAACGGCAGTATGTTGGGGCGCTTTGCCAATAGCGATGAAGCAAGTGCTGGAGGTGATGGAGCCTCCTACCGTGGTGTTCTACCGTTTTTTAATGGCAAGCATTGGCCTTGGCGCTATTCTTGCGGTTAAAAAAAAGCTCCCTCCGTTGCGTATTTTTCGCAAAGCGCGTTGGCTGATCCTGTTGGCTATCGCTACCGGTGGGTTGTTCGGTAACTTCATTCTGTTTAGTTCATCCTTGCAATATTTGAGCCCAACGGCTTCGCAGGTTATCGGTCAGCTGTCACCGGTTGGTATGATGATTGCCAGCGTCTTTATCCTAAAAGAAAAGATGCGCGGTACGCAGGTGATTGGCGCCATTATGCTTCTGAGCGGTCTGGTTCTGTTTTTTAATACCAGTCTGATCGAAATTTTTACCCGTCTCACCGATTACACCTGGGGCGTTATCTTTGGTGTTGGTGCGGCGATGGTCTGGGTGAGCTATGGGGTCGCGCAAAAGGTGTTATTGCGCCGTCTGGCATCACCGCAGATCCTGTTTTTACTGTACACTTTATGTACTATTGCGTTGTTGCCGTTGGCTAAACCCGGTGTCATCACGCAGCTCAGTGACTGGCAGCTGGCATGCCTTGTATTCTGCGGCCTGAATACGCTGGTAGGATACGGTGCTCTCGCGGAAGCGATGGCGCGTTGGCAGGCGGCACAGGTGAGCGCCATTATTACGCTCACTCCGCTGTTTACGTTGTTATTTTCAGATTTATTATCACTGGCCTGGCCCGATTTCTTCGCCAGACCGATGCTAAACCTATTAGGTTATCTCGGTGCGTTTATCGTGGTTGCGGGCGCGATGTATTCCGCCATTGGTCATCGAATTTGGGGCGGTTTACGTAAGCATGAAACGGTGGTTTCGCAGCCCCGCTCAGGCGAATGATTTACGGAGAGTAAAATGAAGTTTGTTGATGAAGCATCGATTCTGGTCGTTGCAGGTGATGGCGGTAATGGTTGCGTCAGCTTCCGCCGCGAAAAGTACATCCCAAAAGGCGGTCCGGACGGTGGAGACGGTGGTGACGGTGGTGACGTTTGGCTGGAAGCCGACGAAAACCTGAACACGCTGATCGATTACCGTTTTGAAAAATCATTCCGCGCGGAACGTGGACAGAATGGCGCGAGCCGTGATTGCACCGGCAAGCGTGGTAAAGATGTCACGATTAAAGTGCCTGTAGGTACGCGTGTAATCGATCAGGGCACGGGCGAAACCATGGGCGACATGACCAAACACGGTCAGCGTCTGATGGTCGCTAAAGGCGGCTGGCACGGTTTGGGCAACACCCGTTTCAAATCCTCGGTCAACCGTACTCCGCGTCAGAAAACGATGGGTACACCGGGCGATAAACGCGATCTGATGCTGGAGCTGATGCTGCTGGCGGACGTGGGGATGTTGGGCATGCCAAACGCCGGTAAATCGACGTTTATCCGTGCGGTGTCCGCGGCGAAGCCGAAAGTCGCTGACTATCCGTTCACCACTCTGGTTCCGAGCCTGGGTGTGGTGCGTATGGACAACGAAAAGAGCTTCGTGGTTGCCGACATTCCGGGTCTGATTGAAGGCGCGGCTGAAGGCGCAGGCTTGGGTATCCGCTTCCTGAAACACCTGGAACGCTGCCGCGTACTGCTACACCTCATTGATATCGATCCGATTGACGGTTCCGATCCGGTTGAAAATGCCCGTATCATTATTGGCGAGCTTGAGAAATACAGCCAGGATCTGGCGTCTAAACCGCGTTGGTTAGTGTTCAACAAAATTGATTTGCTGGACAAGGCTGAAGCGGAAGAGAAAGCGAAAGCGATCGCCGAAGCGTTAGGCTGGGAAGGTAAATATTACCTGATCTCCGCCGCCAGCCAGTTGGGCGTGAAGGATCTCTGCTGGGATGTGATGACCTTTATCATCGAGAACCCGATTGTTCAGGCTGAAGAAGCGAAACAACCAGAGAAAGTCGAGTTCATGTGGGATGATTATCACCGCCAGCAGCTCGCTGAAGTCGAAGACGAAGCAGAAGATGATTGGGATGACGATTGGGACGAAGACGACGAAGAAGGCGTTGAGTTCATCTACAAGCGTTAATCACATTAAAAACCCCGGCCATGTTGCCGGGGTTTTGTTTCCAGGTTTCAGAAGGCCGGATTAGGTGCGTTAGCGCTGCCATCTGGCAAACATACTCAGTTATTCTGATAAATATCCTTGTATAACCGGCTCTCGAAGCGGACCAGTGGAATACGGCGATTACGCTGATCAGCTGGCTCTACCGCATAACCAGACAGATACTGCACAAATGCCATGCGCTGACCGCTTGCCGTGGTGATGAAGCCTGCCAGGTTATAGACCCCCTGCAGTGAGCCTGTCTTCGCCGATACTTTGCCATCTACGCCAGCCTGATGCAGACCCGCACGGTATTGCAAAGAGCCGTCATGGCCTGCCAGCGGCAGCATGGTGATAAAGTTCAGCTCGTTATCGTGCTGAGCGATATATTGCAGCACCTGCATCATGGTCGCCGGGGCAATCAGGTTATGGCGGGAGAGCCCAGAACCGTCGGCAATAATGGTGTTGCCGATATCAATACCCGCTTGCTGACGCAGAATCTGGCGTACGGCATCAGAACCTGCTCGCCAGGTACCTGGCACGTTAAATCGTGCATGGCCAATCATACGGAAAACGGTATCGGCAATCATGTTGTCCGATTTTTTCAGCATAATCTTAAGCAGGTCGTGCAGCGGCGCCGACTGCTTACTGGCTACCACGGTCCCCGGCTCGTTGACCAGCGTCTGGCGCAACAGAGTCCCGCTGTAAGTGATACCAGCTTGTTTTAGCTCATCTTTGATAATCGCCCCGGCATAGCTGGCGCCGTCCTGAATAGCGAATGCCAGCGGCAGCGGATCGGCTCGTTGGGGCAGGCATCCGGTCAACGTAAAGCGGTTGAGATCGCCTGGAACCACGTCCAGTTCACAATATTGCGCTTCGGCAGAGCCACGAGCGAGAGTACGCACGTGACTGAACATGGTGACCGGGTAGTAAGATGCCACGCGGATAAAGGCGAGATCGTTAGGTTTTTGCGCGCTATAGAGTGAAACCGAGAAACAGTTACGATCGACAATAGCCGCCGCGGGCGGTGCGCTAAAACACTGCGTCATGTCGTTCCAGGGCCAGCCAGGCGCTTTATCATGGCTGGCGAAAATGGAGGTGTCGATCATGATATTTCCGGCAATTTGCGTCACGCCTGATTTTTTCAGGGTTGCCACCATATTGCGAATATCCTGACGTTTTAGCGTCGGATCGGCACCAAATCGCGCCACTAAGTCACCTTTCAAAACGCCGCCTTCCACGTTGCCTTTAGTCTCAAGCGTGGTGGTAAAACGAAAGTCAGGCCCGAGCTGAATCAATGCCGCCAGCGCGGTGATCACTTTCTGGGTACTGGCCGGCAGCGCCATCTGCTGGCTATGGTAATCAATAGCAGGAGCAGGTGTGCCAACCTTCTGTACCATAAGGGCGAGGTTGGCCCCGGCAGGGAGCTGATTGATATACTCGTCGACGTTCGCAGCCTGAACGCTGAACGCTATACTGGCAGTCAATCCAATGGTAAATCTGGAAAATCGCATAATCTCGCGCTAACAACCTGGAAACAGGCCGTCATACTACGGCGCAACGCCCCAAAAAGTAAACGATGACCCATAGGGAACTCCAGGGTAAAATGATCATCAAATAGAGAATTGTAGCTGACCTGGGACCCTGAGCCCCGGGTCGGTATTTTTTTGCTTCTGACTCTGGCATGGCGTATGCCAGAGTGGGCTTAGCAGCCGGGGTGAGAGCAGCCGCCCCCTACAGGAATGTTCAAGAGGTATAACAAATGCAAGCTATCCCAATGACCTTACGTGGTGCTGAAAAACTGCGCGAAGAACTGGATTTTCTGAAATCGGTGCGCCGTCCTGAAATCATTGCCGCTATCGCAGATGCGCGCGAGCATGGCGACCTGAAAGAAAATGCAGAGTATCACGCGGCGCGCGAACAGCAGGGTTTCTGCGAAGGGCGCATTAAAGATATCGAAGCTAAACTGTCCAACGCGCAGGTTATCGACGTCACAAAAATGCCGAACAATGGTCGCGTAGTTTTCGGCGCAACGGTTACCGTGCTGAATCTCGATAACGACGAAGAGCAGACCTGGCGTATTGTCGGCGATGATGAAGCCGATTTTAAACAGAACCTGATTTCGGTGAACTCGCCTATTGCTCGTGGCCTGATCGGTAAAGAGCAGGATGACGTGGTGGTTATTAAAACGCCGGGCGGTGAAGTTGAATATGAAGTAACGAAGGTAGAATACCTGTAATTCGCATCTTGGTTAAGATGTTGATACATTGTAAAGAAAGGAAAAAGGCCGCATAGCGGCCTTTTATCAACGAAGAGAGCGTGGCATTTTGCTCTCCTGCTAGCGGAAAATCCCGCGTTTTACACAAACTTCGTGTGCAACTTTGGGATATTCTTAGCGTGGCAGCGAGATTTTACGTTCTTTAGTCGGGCGATACAGTACCAGCGTTTTACCGATGACCTGTACATTGCAGGCGCCGGTTTCGCGTACGATAGCTTCCACGATCAAGGTTTTAGTATCGCGATCTTCCGAGGCGATTTTCACCTTGATAAGTTCATGGTGCTCTAACGCTTGTTCAATCTCGGCCAGTACCCCTTCGGTCAAACCATTGTTGCCAAGCATAACTACAGGCTTGAGCGGATGTGCCAGACCTTTCAGGTGCTGTTTTTGTTTAGTACTCAGATTCATCGTATATTTTTGCTTACGTTGGGATTGAAAACGGGTCATTCTACCGCCATCTCCCATATATCGCCAAATAGCTGTGTAGAAATTTACACCATTGGTTACGATGAACTGCCCTTTGGGAATGTGAAATGACAGGTAAAAAGCGTTCTGCCAGCTCAAGTCGCTGGCTTCAGGAACACTTTAGCGATAAATATGTTCAGCAGGCGCAGAAAAAGGGGTTACGTTCCCGTGCCTGGTTTAAACTTGATGAAATACAGCAAAGTGACAAAATTTTTAAACCGGGGATGACGATTGTTGATCTCGGTGCTGCACCCGGTGGCTGGTCGCAATATGCGGTTACGCAGATCGGCAACACTGGCCGCATTATCGCTTGCGATCTTTTACCTATGGATCCAATCGTTGGTGTGGACTTCCTTCAGGGCGACTTTCGTGATGAATTAGTCCTGAAAGCGTTACTTGAGCGCGTAGGTGACAGTAAAGTACAAGTTGTCATGTCTGATATGGCGCCAAATATGTGTGGAACACCGGCGGTGGATATTCCCCGGGCCATGTATCTGGTAGAGCTGGCGCTTGGAATGGCTCGTGATGTATTAGCGCCAGGTGGTAGTTTTGTAGTGAAGGTGTTCCAGGGCGAAGGCTTCGATGAGTATCTAAGAGAGATTCGCTCCCTGTTTACGAAGGTCAAAGTTCGTAAGCCGGACTCTTCTCGCGCCCGTTCGCGTGAAGTGTATATTGTAGCGACCGGGCGTAAACCATAACCGGTAGATTTCAAACGAAAGTTTGAAAGAAACTGGATATAGAGTATCCTGACGCTGTTTTTAACACAGTTGTAATATGAGGTTAATCCCTTGAGTGACATGGCGAAAAACCTAATTCTCTGGCTGGTCATTGCCGTTGTGCTGATGTCAGTATTCCAGAGCTTTGGGCCCAGCGAGTCTAATGGCCGTAAGGTTGATTACTCTACCTTCCTGCAAGAGGTCAATCAGGACCAGGTTCGTGAAGCGAAGATCAACGGACGTGAGATTAACGTTACCAAGAAAGATAGTAACCGTTACACGACCTACATTCCGGTTAACGATCCGAAGCTGCTTGATAACCTGCTGACCAAAAACGTCAAGGTTGTTGGTGAACCGCCTGAAGAGCCGAGCCTGCTGGCTTCTATCTTCATTTCCTGGTTCCCAATGCTGCTGCTGATTGGTGTCTGGATCTTCTTCATGCGTCAAATGCAGGGCGGTGGTGGCAAAGGTGCCATGTCGTTCGGTAAGAGCAAAGCGCGCATGCTGACGGAAGATCAGATCAAAACGACTTTTGCAGACGTTGCTGGTTGCGACGAAGCAAAAGAAGAAGTTGCTGAGCTGGTTGAGTATCTGCGCGAACCGAGCCGTTTCCAGAAGCTGGGCGGTAAAATCCCGAAAGGCGTTCTGATGGTCGGTCCTCCGGGTACGGGTAAAACCCTGCTGGCGAAAGCTATCGCAGGTGAAGCGAAGGTTCCTTTCTTCACCATTTCCGGTTCTGATTTCGTGGAAATGTTCGTGGGTGTCGGTGCATCTCGTGTGCGTGACATGTTCGAACAAGCCAAGAAAGCGGCACCGTGCATCATCTTCATCGATGAAATCGACGCCGTAGGTCGCCAGCGTGGTGCAGGTCTGGGCGGTGGTCACGATGAACGTGAGCAGACACTGAACCAGATGCTGGTTGAGATGGACGGCTTCGAAGGTAACGAAGGCATTATCGTTATCGCGGCAACTAACCGTCCGGACGTTCTTGACCCTGCGCTGCTGCGTCCAGGCCGTTTCGACCGTCAGGTTGTGGTTGGTCTGCCGGATGTCCGCGGTCGTGAACAGATCCTGAAAGTGCATATGCGTCGCGTACCGCTGTCTCCGGATATCGATGCGGCAATCATTGCACGTGGTACGCCTGGCTTCTCCGGTGCTGATCTCGCGAACCTGGTCAACGAAGCGGCGCTGTTTGCAGCTCGTGGCAACAAGCGTGTTGTATCGATGGTTGAATTCGAGAAAGCGAAAGACAAAATCATGATGGGTGCGGAACGTCGCTCCATGGTGATGACGGAAGCGCAGAAAGAATCTACCGCGTATCACGAAGCAGGCCACGCGATTATCGGTCGCCTGGTACCGGAACACGATCCGGTGCACAAAGTGACGATTATCCCGCGCGGTCGTGCGCTGGGTGTGACTTTCTTCCTGCCTGAAGGCGACGCAATCAGCGCCAGCCGCCAGAAACTGGAAAGTCAGATCTCCACGCTGTACGGCGGTCGTCTGGCCGAAGAGATCATCTACGGTGTTGAACATGTTTCTACCGGTGCGTCGAACGATATTAAAGTCGCGACTAACCTGGCGCGTAACATGGTTACTCAGTGGGGCTTCTCCGAGAAACTCGGTCCGTTGCTGTACGCTGAAGAAGAAGGCGAAGTGTTCCTGGGACGTTCTGTGGCGAAAGCTAAACATATGTCCGATGAAACGGCTCGTATTATCGATCAGGAAGTTAAACTGCTGATTGAGCGTAACTATGACCGTGCGCGTCGTCTGCTGAACGAAAATATGGACATTCTGCACTCGATGAAAGATGCGCTCATGAAATATGAGACCATCGATGCGCCGCAGATTGATGATCTGATGGCTCGCCGCGAGGTACGTCCGCCAGCGGGTTGGGAAGAACCGGGTTCTTCTAACAACAACTCTGGCAGCACCGGCAAGCCAAGTGCGCCGCGTCCGGTTGATGAACCGCGTGCGCCGGACTCTGGCACCATGTCAGAGCAACTGGGCGACAAATAAGTTATCGTTGATGATGACCGTGTTTTAATTTAAAACCCTGGGGCTTGCCCCGGGGTTTTTCTTATTTGTATATTCAAGATGTTATCAGGGATAAAACTATGAAACTCTTTGCTCAGGGGTCTTCACTGGATCTCAGCCATCCACACGTCATGGGGATTTTGAACGTCACGCCAGATTCCTTTTCCGATGGTGGTGCGCACAACTCTCTGGTTGAGGCGGTAAAACACGCAAACCTGATGATTAACGCTGGGGCGACTATCATTGATGTGGGTGGTGAATCCACGCGTCCAGGCGCGGCCGATGTGAGCGTGGAAGAAGAGTTGCAGCGAGTGATCCCGGTGGTGGAGGCGATTGCTCAACGTTTTGAAGTGTGGATTTCGGTCGATACTTCAAAAGCAGAAGTGATTCGCGAGTGCGCCAGAGTCGGCGCACATATCATCAATGACATTCGCTCACTCTCGGAGCCTGGGGCGCTGGAAGCCGCAGCAGAAACCGGATTACCGGTTTGTCTGATGCATATGCAGGGTCAGCCGAAAACCATGCAGGAAGCACCAAAGTACGAGGATGTTTTTGCTGATGTAAATCGTTACTTTGTTGAACAAATAGCACGCTGCGAGCGGGCTGGAATCACAAAAGATAAATTGTTGCTCGACCCCGGGTTCGGATTCGGTAAAAATCTCACTCACAACTACACATTACTGGCACGTTTGGCTGAGTTTCATCATTTTAATCTGCCATTGCTGGTTGGGATGTCACGAAAATCAATGGTTGGCCAGTTGCTGAATGTGGGGCCATCCGAACGCCTGAGCGGTAGCCTTGCGTGTGCGGTCATTGCCGCAATGCAAGGGGCGCATATCATTCGTGTCCATGACGTCAAAGAAACCGTAGAAGCGATGCGTGTGGTGGAAGCCACATTGTCTGCAAAGGAAAATAAACGCTATGAGTAATCGTAAATATTTTGGCACCGATGGGATCCGTGGTCGCGTAGGCGACGCCCCAATTACCCCTGACTTTGTGCTCAAACTGGGTTGGGCTGCAGGAAAAGTGCTGGCACGTCATGGTTCACGTAAAATTATTATCGGCAAAGATACGCGTATTTCTGGCTATATGCTGGAGTCCGCACTGGAAGCGGGTCTGGCTGCCGCCGGACTGTCGGCTTCTTTCACAGGCCCAATGCCAACACCTGCCGTTGCATATCTGACGCGCGCCTTCCGTGCTGAAGCCGGGATTGTTATCTCCGCTTCGCACAACCCGTACTATGACAACGGGATTAAATTCTTCTCCATCGATGGGACCAAACTGCCGGATGCGGTTGAAGAAGCTATCGAAGCCGAAATGGAAAAAGCGATCACCTGCGTGGACTCGGCTGAACTGGGTAAAGCTACCCGCATCGTTGATGCTGCCGGTCGTTATATCGAGTTTTGCAAAGGCACCTTCCCGAATGAATTGAGTCTGAGTGAGCTTAAAATTGTGGTGGATTGCGCTAATGGTGCGACGTACCACATTGCGCCAAATGTACTGCGTGAGCTGGGCGCAAACGTGATTGCTATTGGCTGTGAGCCAAACGGTGTGAATATCAATGAAGAAGTCGGCGCTACCGACGTCCGTGCCCTGCAGGCGCGCGTGATGGCGGAAAAAGCTGATCTGGGTATTGCGCTGGATGGTGACGGTGACCGCGTCATTATGGTTGACCACGAAGGCAATAAGGTCGATGGCGATCAGATCATGTACATCATTGCCCGTGAAGCCCTGCGTCAGGGGCAACTGCGCGGTGGCGCGGTAGGCACGCTGATGAGCAATATGGGCCTCGAGCTGGCGCTGAAACAGTTGGGTATTCCGTTTGCCCGTGCGAAAGTCGGCGACCGCTACGTACTGGAAAAAATGCAGGAAAAAGGCTGGCGTATCGGTGCTGAAAACTCAGGCCATGTGATCCTGCTGGACAAAACCACCACCGGTGACGGTATCGTTGCAGGTCTGCAGGTACTGGCGGCGATGGTGCGTAACCATATGAGTTTGCACGACCTGTGCAGCGGCATGAAAATGTTCCCGCAACTGCTGGTTAACGTACGTTACACCGCAGGTAGCGGCGATCCGCTGGAACATGAAAACGTGAAAGCGGTGATGGCTGAAGTTGAAGCTGCACTGGGCAATCGCGGACGTGTTCTGCTGCGTAAGTCAGGTACTGAACCGTTAATTCGCGTGATGGTTGAAGGTGAAGATGAAGCGCAGGTGACTGAATTCGCTCACCGTATTGCCGATGCCGTCAAAGCGGTGTAATCACTAAAGACAGTGAAAACCGGAGTCTGGGACTCCGGTTTTTTTTACTGTACGGGAAGCGATTGTTTATGTCGGCGCTGCCAGAAGTAACCACCGATCATTAATATTACAAGGACTGCCAGCCACGGCAGAACCGCCAGCAAATGCCCTGACCGGGCAAAGGTCAGCGCAATCATCAGTAACCAACCGCCCAGCATCGGAATCGCGGTGCGCTTAACAATATCCACAGGTGAGACGCCTGCAATTCCCGCGATAGCAATGATGACGCCGGCAATGGGGGATAACGTACGACCAATACCCGCCGATATCTGGATAGGCAACATCATGACTGCGATGTCGCTACCGATATGACGGCTGATGTCCGGTACCATTGGGGCGAAGGAGAAAAACGCCGCATTTCCGGAGCCCATTAGCGCTGAAATTGCAAAGGTGATAAGGGTCATCAGCAGGATAATAGAGGCGGCGCTGAGGCCAAATTCACCGGAAAGCGACAGCAGCGCATCGACGGCGCCAATAGCTTTCAGTCCGGCTGAAAAGACTTCACCGGCGATAATCAGCGTGACGACGGTGGCAAAAACGCTGCCCATGCTGTCAAAGACTTTTTGTACGCCTGCCATCACCTCGCGCGCCTTACGATGACGGCAATACTCACAAACCAGGGTAATGGCGAGGCTTATCAGTACGGCGGTATCCAGCGTAATTTTGAGCGAACTGAATACTAAATCACTGCACACCAGCATCAACACCAGAGGTAGCATGGGCAGAAAAAGCCAAGCGATCGGTGCTTCAGTTTCATCGGTCGACGTTAATGTCTGCATCTGCTGAGCCACACCGTCACTGCTTTCCCGATGGTCGAAAAAGCGTTGCACAACAATATGTAATAGGGCGATGAACAGAATAACGGGGACGACGATCGGCAACTGATCCTGCACGAAATAGTTCACCACCTCGATGCCTGCGGTTTTGGCGGCGAGAACCGAGTTGCCGGAACCTGGACCAAATTCAACCGCACAGGTACTGGCGATAACGGCGGCAACGGCAGCGCGGCTACAGCCAAGACGGGTCAGCAGCGGGTAGAGCGTCGCCATCAACAGCAGACCCAGCCCGGTGGCGCTGCTGATAAACAGCGACAGGAATTGACCCAGCAACAGCGCCAGCCCCAACAGCAGGTACGGTGAGTTCAGGCGTTGCAAAGGGCGAGATGTCACCCGAACCAGCACCTGGCTTGCGCCAATGGCCGACATATATGTAGCGAAACCACCAATCAGCATAATTTGCAGCCCAAGGCCGCCGAGGCGCACGCTCAGGGTATCGCGAATAAACTCGAAGGCATCAAAGGGGCCGAATCCGGTGCTTTTTTTCACCAGGCTACTGAGCGTGGTCATCCCGCTAAAATGCGCGATAAGCAGCAGCACAATCCCGGTCAACAGCAACACTGACTGGGGGTGATATTTTTTGAGGATCAGACGTCCGGCAAAAATGATGGCAATTAGCGCCAGTAATAATGACATTCTTGCCCCCTTACTCGAAGTTGCCAGTAACCAGGCACTCGCCATCCCGCAGCAACGGCTTACCCGCAGCGAACAGATGGGCCAGCGAGAGGTCATCATTGAGTACACAGATATCGGCACGTTCCCCGGCGCAGAGCACGCCGCCGGAAATACCCAGCGAGCGCGCAACGTTTGCCGTCAACATCGCGATCGCTTGTGGCACCGGGATCCCCACATCAATCAAGCGAGGAAGAAGATTAAGGTTACCTGCGACCGGTGCCGCGCTTAAGCCTTCCACAATACCCTGGGCGTTAAAGCGCGGAACGCTGCCATTACCATCAGAGCTGATCGTGATGCGATCGGCTGGAACCTGGGCTTCCAGAGCGTGGAGGATTGCCTGTTCCTGAGGCATAAAGCGACTACCGCCAGACGTAACGTCGATATGGCCGCCACGATGAGCGAACGCAATCGCCTGTTCGAACAAGGGCGCTGTTCTCGCAACATGGGTCGGTGAAATGTGGTGAATCGGAATGCCTGCATCACACAGCTCAATAAGCTGTGACATCCCTTCCGGCAGATTCCCAAGATGTACATGCAGTAACCCTTTTTTGCCTGCCAGCAGGGAAGCCACGCGGATATCGCTTACTATTCTCAGCAATTCCTGGAAAGAGGGGTAAGAACCACGGTGATCGGCGAGGGCGATTTTGACGCCAAGTATCGCTGGAATAAAGGTCATGTCATCGCGGATGGATCGCGTAATGGTTGGGCTGGGTACCGCGTAGGCTCCCGTATGCATAAATGCGCGTAATCCCTCAAGGTTGAGAGACTGCATTTTGGCGTAGAGGTCTTTGGGCGAACGAGAAATGGCATCGGTACCTAACACGCCGACAACCGTGGTAATACCTGCCTGAATCAGATCGCGTAGCTTGACGGCTGGCGTTCGGCTGGCAAATCCAGCCTCGCCACCGCCACCGGTAAGATGGACATGTTGATCGATTATGCCTGGGATAACCCATTTGCCATGACAATCGATGACCTCGTCGACGCCATCAAACAGGGAAATATCTTTTTCTACCGCCACAATTCGGTCGGCATGAATGAGCAGGGAGCAGAGGCCTAAATCCTCGGGAGAAAAAACACGGGCATTGGTCAATAAAGTAAACATATCGGTCCTGTCAAACGTCGTGGGTGAGAGTCGGCAGGTGAAAAGGAATATTGTTGTTATGATGCCCACCATAAAGCCATTACTATAACTATGACTATTACCGATTTGGTATTGGAGGATGCGGTTATGGCATGGTGGAGAGTTCAACGTGGATTGTAAGTGGCTGGAAGATTTTCTGGCATTGAGTCAGCATGGAAACTACTCTCAGGCCGCGGCGCAGCGGCATATTACTCAACCCGCACTCAGTCGGCGTATAAAGGCGCTGGAAGAGGTGTTAGGGGTGCCGTTGTTTGACCGGACCACGACCCCCGTTACGCTGACACGCTATGGTGAACGCTTTGAACCCTATGCCCGGCACGTCCTCAGTACACTAACAGAGGCGCGCCACGAGCTATCGGCGATGACGCCAGCAACGGACAATACGCTGGTGATGGTTAGCTTGCATACGCTGTCGGTGAATATCCTGCCGGATATGATCAACTATCTGCGACAGAGCGAACCGCAGTTAAATTTTACGGTTAATGCCAGTATTCAGGGGATAGACAACCATTTTAACGCCTTGATAGATCGGCAAATCGATCTGCTGGTGACCTACGATTTACCATCTTCGCAGCCGGGGCTGGAGATTGCCGGAGGGTTAAAACGTTCACTATGGCGGTATGAGCGATTTATACCGGTTATTTCTGCGCAGTTGGCTAATGCGCTTAACGATCCGCATGCGCCGATCCCATGGCTATGCTATAGCGACTACACCTTTGTCAGACGCATTATTGAGCCAGCTGAACAACGCGTCCGCCCACGTCTGAAAAAAGTGTTTGAGAGTGGTTTAAGCGAAACGATACGAGAAATGGTGCTGCGGCATATGGGGATGGCATGGTTACCCGAATCGATGGTGGCGGAAGAGTTGGTGAACCAGCAAATTATTCACTGCTGGCCAGAAAACGCTGACCTGATTTGTGAAATCCCCGTTGTGGTATGGGCGAATCTTGACGATCAACGCGCCGTCATGCAGAGATGCTGGGAGAAATTGCTGCGTTTTTGATTGATATGGCGATTTTTTCCGCAGTTGATACAATGCCAACAAATTGCCCTTGCGAAGGTTATTCGCTTTGGTTAGTATTCACACCCGCTTCAGTGGGAAACAGTAAACATTCCCGCTTTAATGGTCGAAGCATTGTACGCGGCAACTCCGCAAGGAACAGGTTGATTATGCACGAAGCTCTTTTAGTAGTTTTCCTTATTGTGGCAATTGGCCTGGTAGGCTTGATCATGCTGCAGCAAGGCAAAGGCGCTGATATGGGAGCCTCTTTTGGCGCAGGCGCTTCTGGTACTCTGTTTGGTTCAAGTGGTTCTGGTAACTTCATGACCCGCATGACAGCTGTATTGGGAACCTTGTTCTTCATCATCAGTCTGGTGCTGGGTAACATGAACAGCAATAAGACCAATAAAGGAAGTGAGTGGGAAAATCTGAGTGCACCGGCGAAAACCGAGCAAACTCAGCCAGCTGCTCCGGCTCAGCCGACCAGCGATATCCCGCGCTAAGTATTCTGTACCGAGGTGGTGGAATTGGTAGACACGCTACCTTGAGGTGGTAGTGCCCTAACGGGCTTGTGGGTTCGAGTCCCATCCTCGGTACCAAATTCCAAAAAAAAGACGCTGCAAAGCGTCTTTTTTTTCGTCTGTCATTTGTGGTAGTTCTGTAGGTCGGATAAGACATTTAGGACTCCATCCGACTATTAAAATACCTGATGATGCCAAGCTTATCAGGCCTCAGGGTAACAGAACATCCCTATTTTTGCGCATAAAAAAGGCCGCTTTCGCGGCCTGAAGATGATGAATATTTACTTCGCCTTGTTTTCCAGATTCTCAACCTGCGGCAGGCCGGTTGTGGAAGAGGCGGTCAGCAGGCCAGACTGCGCATAACCGAACAGCTTCTCGCGGGTATCAGTGATATCCAGATTACGCATGGTCAACTGACCGATACGATCATCCGGAGAGAATACTGAGTCGCCTTTTTCCATCGTCAGACGTTCTGGTTTGTAAGTCAGATTGTCAGACACGGTGTTGAGGATTGAGTAATCATTACCGCGACGCAGTTCCAGCGTCACTTCACCCGTAATCTGGCTGGCAACCCAACGCTGCAGACCGTCACGCAGCATCAGCGCCTGAGAGTCAAACCAGCGGCCCTGATACAACAGACGACCAAGCTGGCGACCGTGCGCGTGATACTGCTCGATGGTGTCTTCGTTGTGAATCCCGGTCAGCAGACGCTCATAGGCGATGTGCAGCAATGCCATCCCCGGAGCTTCGTAGATGCCCCGGCTTTTCGCTTCAATGATACGGTTTTCAATCTGATCGCTCATACCCAGACCGTGACGACCGCCGATACGGTTGGCTTCCAGCATCATCTCAACGTCGTCGCTAAAGGTTTTACCGTTCAGCGCAACCGGATGACCCTGCTCGAAACGCACGGTGACTTCTTCTGCCGGGATCTTCACGCTCTCATCCCAGAATTTCACGCCCATAATCGGGTTGACGATTTTGACGCTGGAGTTCAGAAACTCGAGGTCTTTTGCTTCGTGGGTCGCCCCGAGCATATTGGAGTCCGTGGAGTACGCTTTCTCAACGGACATCTTGTAGTCGAAACCACAGGCAATCATAAATTCGGACATCTCATGACGACCGCCGAGTTCATCGATAAAATCGGTATCCAGCCATGGTTTGTAAATCTGCAGTTCGGCGTTGGTCAGCAGACCGTAACGATAGAAACGTTCAATATCGTTACCTTTATAGGTGCTACCGTCACCCCAGATATTTACGCCATCTTCTTTCATGGCCGCAACCAGCATGGTGCCGGTGACAGCACGGCCCAGCGGAGTGGTATTGAAATAGGTCAGTCCGCCGGTGGTGTTGTGGAATGCACCGCACTGAATCGCTGCGATCCCTTCGGCAACCAGCTGCTTACGGCAATCTACCAGGCGAGCATTCTCAGCACCATATTCCATTGCACGGCGAGGAATGGCGTCATAGTCATCCTCATCCGGCTGGCCCAAATTCGCAGTATATGCATATGGGACAGCCCCTTTTTGTCGCATCCACAGCAGTGCTGCACTGGTGTCCAGGCCGCCGGAAAAAGCGATACCAATACGTTGACCTACCGGGAGATGCTTGAGAATCGTCGTCATAAAATAAAACCCTGCTTGATAGACTGGTGAAGAGGTCGGCTTATTATACTAATTGCATTTTTATGCAAAATAAGTGAGTTTTCATTTAATCATCTTTTCTGGATGACAGGAAGAGTTTAGTGATAATTTCGTTAAATAACGGCGCGGGTGACACATTTATCTGGTCGAATATTCGCTGGGCAGCATTCATTGATTTGCATAGTCGTAACAAGGTTGACATACCGCATAGTGAATCAATATACTGTGCGCAGATTTTACGTCCCGTCCTCGGTACCAAATCCCAGCAGTATTTGCATTTTTTACCCAAAACGAGTAAAATTTGCCACGTTTCAGGCGCGGGGTGGAGCAGCCTGGTAGCTCGTCGGGCTCATAACCCGAAGGTCGTCGGTTCAAATCCGGCCCCCGCAACCACTTTCCCTTAGAGTTCTTTTTCAAATATACTGTGAAGACTTAGGCCTTCGTAGCTGGATTTGAAAAAAATTCTTTCGGAAGGTTTTCCGAACCGCAGGTGCGGTTATAGGGTTCAGTTATATAAAGCCCCGATTTATCGGGGTTTTTTGTTATCTGACTACAGAATAACTGGGCTTTAGGCCCTTTTTTTATGTCTTGGGGGTGGGCTTGTCCACATTAGAGCAAAAATTAACAGAGATGATTACAGCGCCAGTTGAAGCCCTGGGCTACGAGTTGGTCGGCATCGAATTTATTCGTGGTCGCACATCCACACTGCGCATCTATATTGATAGTGAAGATGGCATCAATGTTGATGATTGTGCTGATGTGAGCCATCAGGTAAGCGCCGTGATGGATGTCGAAGACCCAATCACCGTTGCCTACAACCTGGAAGTCTCCTCTCCGGGTCTCGACCGTCCTCTGTTCACAGCTGAACACTACGTGCGTTTCCTGGGTGAAGAAGTGACGCTGGTTCTTCGTATGGCGGTACAAAACCGTCGTAAATGGCAGGGCGTTATCAAAGCGGTGGATGGTGAGATGATCACGGTCACAGTCGAAGGTAAAGATGAAGTGTTCGCGCTGAGTAATATCCAGAAGGCGAACCTGGTTCCCCACTTTTAACAGTCTGGATTGAGGTGAAAAGCCCGCGATGAACAAAGAAATTTTGGCTGTTGTTGAAGCCGTATCCAACGAAAAAGCGCTGCCACGCGAGAAAATTTTTGAAGCGCTGGAAAGTGCGCTGGCTACAGCAACAAAGAAAAAATATGAGCAAGAGATCGACGTTCGCGTAGAAATCGATCGTAAAAGCGGTGATTTCGATACCTTCCGTCGTTGGGTAATCGTAGAAGAAGTTACTCAGCCGACCAAAGAAATTACGCTGGAAGCGGCACGCTTCGAAGACGAAAGCCTGAACGTGGGCGAATATGTTGAAGATCAGATTGAGTCTGTCACCTTTGACCGTATCACCACCCAGACCGCGAAACAGGTTATCGTACAGAAAGTACGTGAAGCCGAACGCGCAATGGTTGTCGATCAGTTCCGCGAACACGAAGGCGAAATCGTCACCGGTGTGGTGAAGAAAGTTAACCGCGACAACATTTCTCTGGATCTGGGCAGCAATGCTGAAGCCGTGATCCTGCGTGAAGACATGCTGCCGCGTGAAAACTTCCGCCCAGGCGACCGTATCCGTGGCGTTCTTTACTCTGTACGCCCGGAAGCGCGCGGTGCCCAGCTGTTCGTAACCCGTTCCAAACCGGAAATGCTGATAGAGCTGTTCCGCATTGAAGTGCCGGAAATTGGCGAAGAAGTGATCGAAATTAAAGCGGCTGCTCGCGATCCGGGTTCACGTGCGAAAATCGCCGTTAAGACCAACGACAAGCGTATTGATCCGGTCGGCGCCTGTGTGGGTATGCGCGGTGCGCGCGTTCAGGCGGTTTCTACCGAACTGGGCGGCGAGCGTATCGATATCGTCCTGTGGGATGATAATCCGGCGCAGTTCGTGATTAACGCAATGGCGCCAGCAGACGTCGCTTCTATCGTGGTGGATGAAGACAAACACACCATGGATATCGCGGTTGAAGCCGGTAACCTGGCTCAGGCGATTGGACGTAATGGTCAGAACGTCCGCCTGGCTTCACAACTGAGCGGTTGGGAACTCAACGTGATGACCGTTGATGACCTGCAGGCGAAGCATCAGGCTGAAGCACATGCAGCCATTGATACCTTCACCAAATATCTCGATATCGATGAAGATTTCGCGACGGTTCTGGTAGAAGAAGGTTTTGCGACGCTGGAAGAACTGGCCTACGTGCCAATGAAAGAGCTGCTGGAAATTGACGGCCTGGATGAACAGACCGTTGAAGCGCTGCGCGAGCGTGCTAAAAACGCACTGACCACTCTGGCACTGGCCCAGGAAGAAAGTCTCGGTGATAACAAACCGGCTGACGATCTGCTGAATCTGGAAGGATTGGATCGTGAGATGGCCTTCAAACTGGCTGCCCGTGGTGTTTGTACGCTGGAAGATCTCGCTGAACAGGGCATTGATGATCTGGCTGATATCGAAGGGTTGACCGACGAAAAAGCCGGTGAGCTGATTATGGCTGCCCGTAATATTTGCTGGTTCGGCGACGAAGCGTAATAAACTGTAGCAGGAAGGAACAGTATGACAGATGTAACCGTAAAAACGCTGGCTGCAGAGATACAGACCTCCGTGGATCGCCTGGTACAGCAATTTGCTGATGCAGGTATCCCGAAGTCTGCTGACGACTCTGTGTCCGCACAAGAGAAACAAACCTTACTGGCGCATTTGAACCGTGAAAACGGCTCAGCGCCCGATAAGTTGACATTGCAGCGTAAAACGCGCAGTACTCTCAATATTCCAGGTACCGGTGGAAAAAGCAAATCGGTACAAATCGAAGTCCGCAAGACACGCACCTTTGTGAAACGCGATCCGCAAGAGGCTGAACGCCTTGCCGCGGAAGAGCAGGCGCAGCGTGAAGCGGAAGAGCAAGCCCGTCGTGAGGCAGAAGAAGCTGCCAAACGCGAGGCGCAACAAAAAGCCGAACGTGAGGCCGCAGAACAAGCTAAGCGTGAAGCCGCTGATAAAGCGAAACGTGAAGCTGCGGAAAAAGACAAAGTGAGCAATCAACAGACCGACGATATGACTAAAACCGCCCAGGCCGAAAAAGCCCGCCGTGAAAATGAAGCCGCAGAACTGAAGCGTAAAGCGGAAGAAGAAGCACGTCGCAAGCTTGAAGAAGAAGCGCGCCGCGTAGCGGAAGAAGCTCGCCGTATGGCGGAAGAAAACGAGAAGAATGGTGTGAATAACGCTGAACCTGTTGAAGATACCAGCGATTATCACGTCACCACCTCTCAGCATGCTCGCCAGGCAGAAGACGAGAACGATCGCGAAGTAGAAGGCGGTCGTGGTCGTACTCGCAGCACGAAAGCAGCGCGTCCGGCGAAGAAAGGTAACAAACACGCTGAATCTAAAGCTGACCGTGAAGAAGCGCGTGCAGCGGTTCGCGGCGGTAAAGGCGGTAAGCAGCGTAAAGGTTCCGCTCTGCAGCAGGGCTTCCAGAAGCCGGCTCAGGCCGTTAACCGTGACGTTGTGATCGGCGAAACCATCACCGTTGGCGATCTGGCGAACAAGATGGCAGTCAAAGGTTCTCAGGTCATCAAAGCGATGATGAAGCTGGGCGCAATGGCGACCATTAACCAGGTCATCGACCAGGAAACCGCACAGCTGGTTGCCGAAGAGATGGGCCACAAAGTTATCCTGCGTCGTGAAAACGAGCTGGAAGAAGCAGTAATGAGCGACCGTGACACCGGCGCTGCGGCAGAACCGCGCGCACCGGTAGTGACCATCATGGGTCACGTTGACCACGGTAAAACGTCTCTGCTGGACTACATTCGCTCCACGAAAGTTGCCTCTGGCGAAGCGGGCGGCATTACTCAGCACATCGGTGCGTACCATGTTGAAACTGACAACGGTATGATCACCTTCCTGGATACCCCGGGTCACGCCGCGTTTACCTCCATGCGTGCTCGCGGTGCTCAGGCAACGGATATCGTTGTTCTGGTTGTTGCAGCAGATGACGGCGTGATGCCGCAGACTATCGAAGCTATCCAGCACGCGAAAGCGGCAGGTGTGCCGGTAGTGGTTGCAGTCAACAAAATCGATAAACCAGAAGCGGATCCAGATCGCGTTAAAAACGAACTGTCCCAGTACGGCATCATGCCGGAAGATTGGGGCGGCGAGAGCCAGTTCGTCCACGTTTCTGCGAAAGCGGGTACCGGTATTGACGAACTGCTGGATGCTATCCTGCTGCAGGCCGAAGTACTGGAACTGAAAGCTGTGCGTAAAGGTATGGCGAGCGGTGCGGTTATCGAATCCTTCCTGGATAAAGGTCGTGGTCCGGTTGCTACCGTGCTGGTACGTGAAGGTACGCTGAACAAAGGCGACATCGTACTGTGTGGTTTCGAATACGGCCGCGTTCGTGCGATGCGTAACGAACTGGGTCAGGAAGTACTGGAAGCGGGTCCGTCTATTCCGGTGGAAATCCTGGGTCTGTCCGGTGTTCCGGCTGCGGGTGACGAAGTTACCGTTGTTCGTGACGAGAAGAAAGCCCGTGAAGTTGCACTGTACCGTCAGGGCAAATTCCGTGAAGTTAAACTGGCTCGTCAGCAGAAATCTAAACTGGAGAACATGTTCGCCAACATGACCGAAGGCGAAGTTCACGAAGTGAACATCGTTCTGAAGGCCGATGTTCAGGGTTCTGTAGAAGCGATTTCCGACTCTTTACTGAAACTGTCTACCGACGAAGTAAAAGTGAAGATTATCGGTTCTGGCGTAGGTGGTATCACCGAAACCGACGCGACCCTGGCTGCGGCATCCAACGCGATTCTGGTTGGCTTCAACGTCCGTGCTGATGCCTCTGCACGTAAAGTTATCGAATCAGAAAGCCTGGATCTGCGTTACTACTCCGTCATCTATCATCTGATCGACGAAGTGAAAGCAGCGATGAGCGGCATGCTGTCTCCGGAACTGAAACAGCAGATCATTGGTCTGGCTGAAGTTCGTGATGTGTTCAAATCACCGAAATTCGGCGCTATCGCAGGCTGTATGGTTACCGAAGGCACGATTAAACGTCACAACCCAATCCGCGTACTGCGCGACAACGTGGTTATCTATGAAGGCGAGCTGGAATCCCTGCGCCGCTTCAAGGATGACGTCAACGAAGTCCGTAATGGCATGGAATGTGGTATCGGCGTTAAGAACTACAACGACGTTCGCGTTGGCGATATGATCGAAGTGTTCGAGATTATCGAGATCAAACGTACCATCGCATAATCTTCGTCGTCTTTTGGGCCGCAACTGCGTTGGCTGCGCTCGCTCACCCCGGTCACATAGTTATCTATGCTCCCGGGGATTTACGAGTTTGCCGCCTTGCTGCAACCCAAAATCCTTAGAAGATGATTAAGTGTAGGCTGGGGAAGCGAAGCGCCACCCGGCAAGAAATTTAAAAAGGGGCTTATGGCCCCTTTTTTGTCTTTATTCTGGAGAATTTATTATGGCGAAAGAATTTGGTCGCCCACAGCGTGTCGCGCAGGAGATGCAGAAAGAAATCGCACTCATCCTGCAACGCGAAATCAAAGACCCGCGTGTTGGTATGATGACCACCGTATCGGGTGTTGAGATGTCCCGAGACCTGGCATACGCTAAAGTGTTCGTGACTTTCCTCAACGATCAGGACGAAGCTGCCGTGAAAAACGGCATTAAGGCACTGCAGGAAGCCTCTGGTTTTATCCGCTCTTTGCTGGGTAAAGCAATGCGTCTGCGTATCGTGCCTGAGCTGACCTTCTTCTACGACAATTCGTTAGTTGAAGGGATGCGCATGTCCAACCTGGTGACCAGCGTGGTGAAACATGACGATGAGCGTCGTGTGAACCCAGCGGACGACAGCAAGGAGGACTGATGAGTCGTCCTCGTCGTCGTGGTCGCGACATTCACGGTGTTCTGCTGCTGGATAAGCCGCAGGGCATGTCCAGCAATGACGTACTGCAAAAAGTAAAGCGCATCTACAATGCCAACCGCGCGGGACATACCGGCGCGCTGGATCCGCTGGCGACAGGCATGCTGCCTATCTGCCTCGGTGAAGCGACTAAGTTTTCCCAGTATTTGCTGGATTCTGACAAACGCTATCGTGTGGTTGCCCGTCTGGGCCAACGTACCGACACCTCCGATGCCGATGGGCAAATCGTGCAGGAGCGTCCGGTAACCTTCAGCGCAGAGCAGCTTGCCAGCGCGCTGGAGACTTTCCGTGGCGATATCGAGCAGATTCCGTCAATGTATTCGGCGCTGAAGTACCAGGGTAAAAAGCTGTACGAATATGCGCGTCAGGGCATTGAAGTGCCGCGTGAAGCGCGCCCGATTACCGTCTATGAGCTGCTGTTTATTCGCCACGAAGGTAACGAGCTGGAGCTGGAAGTTCACTGCTCCAAAGGCACTTATATTCGCACCATCGTTGACGATCTCGGTGAGAAGCTGGGCTGCGGCGCGCACGTAACGTATCTGCGTCGTCTGACGGTCAGCAAGTATCCGGTGGATCGTATGGTTACGCTGGAACACCTGCATGAGCTGGTTGAACAGGCCGAACAGCAGAACATTCCGGCGGCGCAGCTGCTTGATCCTTTGCTGATGCCAATGGACAGTCCTGCATCGGACTACCCTGTTGTTAATTTGCCTTTAACATCGTCGGTTTACTTTAAAAATGGTAACCCGGTACGGACGTCAGGTGCGCCGCTTGAAGGGCTGGTGCGCGTGACGGAAGGCGATGACGGCAAGTTTATCGGCATGGGGGAGATGGACGATGAAGGTCGTGTCGCCCCTCGTCGCCTGGTGGTTGAGTATCCTGCATAGCGCTCTCTGTCTTGCGATAAAAGGGCGCTGCGAGTAGAATACTGCCGCTTAACGTCGCGTAAATTGTTTAACAATCTGCGTGACGTGTACACAAAATCATTCGAGCTGCATCAAGGCGGCAGGTCTGAGGATCCTCAGGAGCTTACTCAGGTAAGTGACCGAGGTGAGCGGACACAGCCAGCGCAGGGTCAGTTTGAAGAAGGCGTGTATACACTGGGATAGCTGAATTAGAGATCGGCATCCTTTCATTCTTAACACTTTGGAGTTTTAAAATGTCTCTAAGTACTGAAGCTACCGCTAAAATCGTTTCTGAGTTTGGTCGTGATGCAAACGACACCGGTTCTACCGATGTTCAGGTTGCTCTGTTGACTGCACAGATTAACCACCTGCAGGGCCACTTTGCAGAGCACAAAAAAGATCACCACAGCCGTCGTGGTCTGCTGCGCATGGTTTCTCAGCGTCGTAAACTGCTCGACTACCTGAAACGTAAAGATGTTGCACGTTACACCGCGCTGATCGAGCGTCTGGGTCTGCGTCGCTAATTCTTTCGAGTTTCAGAAAGAGGGGGCCTTCATGGCCCCTTTTTTCCAGCAGATGGCAGCAATTCGCTGGAAACTAATGTATTGTTGCTATGAATGATCTTCCGTTGCAGAGGTTCGCGCGGCTAATGAGAGGCTTTACTCATGCTTATGGGTTAGGGTTGTCATTAGTCGCGAGGATGCGCAGAAGATCGGGTATTAACGATGGCGCAAAAATGTGTCGTCAAAAAATAGAGAAAGGATATTAATTTGCTTAATCCGATCGTTCGTAAATTCCAGTACGGTCAGCATACCGTTACGCTGGAAACCGGCATGATGGCGCGTCAGGCGACTGCCGCTGTTATGGTTAGCATGGATGACACTGCGGTATTCGTTACCGTTGTTGGCCAGAAAAAAGCGAAACCAGGCCAGGACTTTTTCCCACTGACCGTTAACTATCAGGAGCGTACCTACGCTGCTGGCCGTATCCCGGGTAGCTTCTTCCGTCGTGAAGGCCGCCCAAGCGAAGGCGAAACCCTGATCGCGCGTCTGATTGACCGCCCGGTTCGCCCGCTGTTCCCGGAAGGCTTCGTTAACGAAGTTCAGGTTATCGCGACCGTTGTTTCCGTTAACCCGCAGGTTAACCCGGATATCGTGGCAATGATTGGTGCATCTGCTGCGCTGACTCTGTCTGGCATCCCATTCAACGGCCCGATCGGTGCTGCACGTGTTGGTTACATCAATGACCAGTACGTACTGAACCCGACTCAGGACGAACTGAAAGAAAGCAAGCTGGACCTGGTTGTTGCTGGTACTGAAGCTGCCGTACTGATGGTTGAATCCGAAGCTGAACTGCTGAGCGAAGACCAGATGCTGGGCGCTGTAGTATTCGGCCACGAACAGCAGCAGGTTGTTATTCAGGCTATCAACGAGCTGGCGAAAGAAGCTGGCAAACCGCGTTGGGACTGGCAGCCAGAAGCCGTCAACGAAGCGCTGAACGCACGCGTTGCCGCACTGGCAGAAGCTCGTCTGAGCGATGCTTACCGTATCACCGACAAACAAGAGCGTTACGCTCAGGTTGACGTGATCAAATCTGAAACCATCGCAACTCTGGTGGCTGAAGACGAAACCCTGGACGCTAACGAACTGGGTGAAATCCTGCACGCTATCGAGAAAAATGTTGTTCGCAGCCGCGTATTGGCAGGCGAGCCGCGCATCGATGGCCGTGAAAAAGATATGATCCGTGGTCTGGACGTGCGTACTGGCGTGCTGCCGCGTACCCACGGTTCCGCACTGTTCACCCGTGGTGAAACTCAGGCGCTGGTTACTGCGACCCTAGGCACCACTCGTGATGCGCAGAACCTTGACGAGCTGATGGGCGAGCGTACTGACAACTTCCTGTTCCACTACAACTTCCCTCCGTACTGCGTAGGTGAAACCGGTATGGTCGGTTCTCCGAAGCGTCGTGAGATTGGTCACGGTCGTCTGGCGAAGCGTGGCGTACTGGCAGTGATGCCGGAACTGGATAAATTCCCGTACACCGTACGTGTGGTTTCTGAAATCACCGAATCTAACGGTTCTTCTTCCATGGCTTCCGTATGTGGTGCTTCTCTGGCGCTGATGGACGCAGGCGTGCCGATCAAAGCTGCCGTTGCGGGTATCGCGATGGGTCTGGTGAAAGAAGGCGACAACTTTGTTGTTCTGTCTGACATCCTGGGCGACGAAGACCACCTGGGCGATATGGACTTCAAAGTGGCGGGTTCCCGCGACGGTATCTCTGCACTGCAGATGGATATCAAAATTGAAGGTATCACCAAAGAGATCATGCAGGTTGCTCTGAACCAGGCTAAAGGTGCGCGTCTGCACATCCTGGGTGTGATGGAACAAGCGATCAACGCACCGCGTGGTGACATTTCTCAGTTCGCTCCGCGTATCCACACCATCAAGATCAGCCCGGACAAGATCAAAGACGTTATCGGTAAAGGCGGTTCTGTTATCCGTGCTCTGACCGAAGAAACCGGCACCACCATTGAAATTGAAGATGATGGTACTGTGAAGATTGCTGCGACCGACGGCGAGAAAGCGAAATATGCTATCCGTCGTATCGAAGAGATCACCGCAGAGATCGAAGTAGGCCGTATCTACAATGGTAAAGTGACCCGTATCGTTGACTTTGGCGCATTCGTTGCCATTGGTGGCGGTAAAGAAGGTCTGGTACACATCTCTCAGATCGCTGACAAACGCGTTGAGAAAGTGACCGATTACCTGCAGATGGGCCAGGAAGTACCGGTCAAAGTTCTGGAAGTTGATCGCCAGGGCCGTGTACGTCTGAGCATTAAAGAAGCAACTGAGC
Organism: Citrobacter sp. RHBSTW-00887; assembly: GCF_013728095.1. Classification (NCBI taxonomy): domain Bacteria; kingdom Pseudomonadati; phylum Pseudomonadota; class Gammaproteobacteria; order Enterobacterales; family Enterobacteriaceae; genus Citrobacter; species Citrobacter sp. RHBSTW-00887. The sequence goes on from NZ_CP056267.1 coordinate 588,021, forward strand.
AGTCTCAGCCTGCAGGCGAACCGGAAGCTCCGGCAAGCCAGGGCGAGTAAGGTTGCCATTGCCCTCCGTGAAAGTGGAGGGCTTTTAACCCGGCAGGACGCCTTGTTAGCAACCGGGGAACCTGGACGTTCATTCAATCGTTGTCTTCGGGAGTGGGAAATGAAGCCTTTTTTGCGCTGGTGTTTCGTTGCGACAGCACTCACGCTGGCTGGATGCAGTAATTCCGCCTGGCGTAAGAGTGAAGTCCTCGCAGTACCATTGCAACCGACTTTGCAGCAGGAAGTGATTCTGGCACGTATGGAACAAATTCTTGCCAGTCGGGCTTTAACCGATGACGAACGCGCACAGCTTTTATATGAGCGCGGAGTGTTGTATGATAGTCTCGGTCTGAGGGCACTGGCGCGAAATGATTTTTCACAAGCGCTGGCAATCCGACCAGATATGCCTGAAGTATTCAATTACTTAGGTATATATTTAACGCAGGCAGGCAATTTTGATGCTGCCTATGAAGCGTTTGATTCTGTACTTGAGCTTGATCCAACTTACAACTACGCGCACTTAAATCGCGGTATCGCATTGTATTACGGCGGTCGCGACAAGTTAGCGCAAGATGATCTGCTAGCGTTTTATCAAGACGATCCCAATGATCCTTTCCGTAGTCTGTGGCTTTATCTCGCCGAGCAGAAGCTCGATGAGAAGCAGGCTAAAGAAGCGTTAAAGCAACGCTTTGAGAAATCGGATAAAGAGCAATGGGGATGGAACATTGTCGAGTTCTACCTGGGCAACATTAGCGAAGCAACGCTGATGGAACGCCTAAAGGCGGACGCAACGGATAACACCTCGCTCGCTGAGCATCTCAGTGAAACCAACTTCTATTTAGGTAAGTACTACCTAAGTCTGGGGGATTTGGACAACGCTACGGCATTGTTCAAACTGGCGGTGGCTAACAACGTTCATAACTTTGTTGAGCACCGATACGCATTGTTGGAATTATCGCTCCTGGGCCAGGACCAAGATGACCTGGCAGAATCGGACCAGCAATAGCTGACGTACACATCAGCCCGTAATCTTTTTTGATTGCCATCACCTTCACGGGTGAGGGCGTTGTTGTTCGTTAATACACCTACTTTGAGCCGGTTCACACTTTTCAATGAAAATTGCAGATCAATTTCATGATGAGTTATGTAGACTGGCCGCCATTAATTTTGAGGCACACGTACTACATGGCTGAATTCGAAACCACTTTTGCAGATCTGGGCCTGAAGGCTCCTATCCTTGAAGCCCTTACCGATCTGGGTTACGAAAAACCATCTCCAATCCAGGCAGAGTGCATTCCGCATCTGCTGGGCGGCCGCGATGTTCTGGGTATGGCCCAGACGGGTAGCGGCAAAACTGCAGCGTTCTCTTTACCGCTGCTCAACAATCTTGATCCTGAGCTGAAGGCACCTCAGATTCTGGTGCTGGCACCGACCCGCGAACTGGCGGTTCAGGTTGCAGAAGCCATGACGGATTTCTCTAAACACATGCGCGGCGTGAACGTGGTTGCCCTGTACGGCGGCCAACGTTATGACGTGCAATTACGTGCCCTGCGTCAGGGACCACAGATCGTTGTCGGTACGCCGGGCCGTCTGCTGGACCACCTGAAGCGCGGTACTCTGGACCTCTCCAAACTGAGCGGTCTGGTACTGGACGAAGCTGATGAAATGCTGCGTATGGGCTTCATCGAAGACGTTGAAACCATCATGGCGCAGATCCCGGAAGGTCATCAGACCGCTCTGTTCTCCGCGACTATGCCGGAAGCGATTCGTCGTATTACCCGCCGCTTTATGAAAGAGCCGCAGGAAGTACGCATTCAGTCCAGCGTAACTACCCGTCCTGACATCAGCCAGAGCTACTGGACCGTCTGGGGCATGCGTAAAAATGAAGCGCTGGTGCGTTTCCTGGAAGCAGAAGACTTTGATGCGGCGATTATCTTCGTTCGTACCAAAAATGCGACCCTGGAAGTGGCAGAAGCGCTGGAGCGTAGCGGTTATAGCAGCGCTGCACTGAACGGCGACATGAACCAGTCCCTGCGTGAGCAGACTCTGGAGCGTCTGAAAGATGGCCGTCTGGATATTCTGATTGCTACCGACGTTGCGGCCCGTGGCCTGGACGTTGAGCGTATCAGCCTGGTTGTTAACTACGACATCCCGATGGATTCCGAATCTTACGTTCACCGTATCGGCCGTACCGGTCGTGCGGGCCGTGCGGGTCGTGCGCTGCTGTTCGTTGAGAACCGTGAGCGTCGTCTGCTGCGTAACATCGAACGCACCATGAAGCTGACTATTCCGGAAGTAGAACTGCCGAACGCAGACCTGCTGGGCAAACGCCGTCTGGAAAAATTCGCCGCTAAAGTACAGCAGCAGCTGGAAAGCAGCGATCTGGATCAGTACCGTGCTCTGCTGGCGAAAATGCAGCCGGAAGAAGAACTGGATATCGAAACGCTGGCAGCCGCACTGCTGAAAATGGCTCAGGGCGAACGCCCGCTGATCCTGCCGCCAGATGCGCCGATGCGTCCGAAACGCGAATTCCGCGACCGTGACGATCGTGGTCCGCGTGACCGCAACGATCGTGGCCCGCGTGGTGACCGTAATGAGCGTGGTGGTGAAGACCGTCCGCGTCGTGAACGTCGTGACGTTGGCGATATGCAGCTGTACCGCATTGAAGTGGGCCGTGATGACGGTGTTGAAGTCCGTCATATCGTTGGTGCGATTGCTAACGAAGGCGATATCAGCAGCCGTTACATCGGTAACATCAAGCTGTTTGCTTTCCACTCTACCATCGAGCTGCCGAAAGGTATGCCGGGCGACGTGCTGCAGCACTTTACCCGTACTCGCATCCTGAACAAGCCGATGAACATGCAGCTGGTTGGCGATGCAGTTCCGCACACCGGTGGTGAGCGTCGTGGCGGTGGCCGTTTCAGCGGTGAGCGTCGTGAAGGCGGTCGTGGAGAAGGTCGTGGTTTCAGCGGCGAGCGTCGTGAAGGCGGTCGTAGCGAAGGTCGTCGTTTCAGCGGCGAACGTCGTGAAGGCAACCGCGGTCCGCGTCGTGACGATTCTTCTGCTCCGCGTCGTGATGATTCCGCTGGTCGTCGTCGTTTCGGTGGTGATGCGTAATCCATGCGAAATTACGGTTTAATACCGTAAAGTAAAATATACAGCCCCGATCTCAACAATCGGGGCTTTTTTTATTTCATTTGTACTCGTGTACTGGTACAGTGCAGCACATTGAAATGTAGTCACAATATAAATGACTGGAGAGATGGCTAAATGGCAACACTAACCACCACCCAAACGTCACCTTCGCTGCTTGGCGGCGTGGTGATCATCGGCGGCACCATTATTGGCGCAGGGATGTTTTCTCTGCCAGTGGTCATGTCCGGGGCGTGGTTCTTCTGGTCAATGGCGGCGCTGATCTTCACCTGGTTTTGTATGCTGCACTCCGGGCTGATGATCCTTGAAGCTAACCTCAATTACCGCATTGGTTCCAGCTTTGACACCATCACGAAAGATCTGCTGGGCAAAGGCTGGAACGTTGTGAACGGCATCTCGATTGCTTTCGTTCTCTATATCCTTACCTATGCGTATATCTCGGCGAGCGGTTCGATCCTGCATCACACCTTCTCGGAGATGTCGCTGAACGTTCCGGCACGTGCGGCAGGTCTTGGTTTTGCGCTGCTGGTGGCGTTCGTGGTGTGGTTAAGCACCAAAGCGGTTAGCCGCATGACGGCGATTGTGCTGGGCGCGAAGGTGATTACTTTTTTCCTGACCTTCGGCAGTCTGCTGGGGCATGTTACGCCTACTACGCTGTTTAACGTGGCGCAGAGCAACGCTTCGTATACGCCGTACCTGCTGATGACGTTACCGTTCTGCCTGGCCTCATTCGGCTATCACGGCAACGTCCCGAGCCTGATGAAGTATTACGGCAAAGATCCGAAGACCATCGTTAAGTGCCTGGTGTACGGCACGCTGCTGGCGCTGGTGCTGTATACCGTATGGTTGCTGGGGACGATGGGTAACATCCCGCGTCCGGAATTTATCGGTATTGCGCAGCAGGGCGGTAACATTGATGTGCTGGTACAGGCGCTGAGCGGAGTGCTGAACAGCCGCAGTCTGGATCTGCTGCTGGTGGTGTTCTCCAACTTTGCGGTGGCGAGTTCATTCCTCGGGGTCACGCTCGGTCTGTTTGACTATTTGGCGGATCTGTTTGGCTTTGATGACTCGGCAATGGGACGTTTTAAAACGGCATTGCTAACGTTTGTCCCGCCGATTGTCGGTGGCCTGCTGTGGCCGAACGGTTTCCTGTACGCCATTGGCTATGCAGGGCTTGCCGCGACCATCTGGGCCGCCATTGTTCCGGCGCTGCTGGCCCGTAAATCCCGTGAGCGTTTCGGCAGCCCGAAATTCCGTGTCTGGGGCGGCAAGCCGATGATTGCGCTGATCCTGGTATTCGGTATCGGCAACGCGGTTATCCATATTCTGTCGAGCGTGAATTTGTTGCCTGTGTACCAGTAACCTTTTAGTGCCGGATGGCGGTTGCGCCTTATCCGGCCTATACGGTCTCGTAAGCCCGGTAAGCGAAGCGCCACCGGGCAAAACAACGATTACCCCACCAACTCTTCTTTCACCTGCATCGCCAGGTCAAACGAATGTAGCCGTGCCTGATGATCAAAAATCTGGCCGTTAACCATAATTTCATCGGCCTGGGTTTCACGCAAAATGGCGTCGAGACCGTGTCGCACTTTCGCCTTATCACCAACCAGCGACATGCTCAGAGCCTGTTGTACGCCGTACTGCTCGGAAGCGGACCACAGCTGATGCATATTCTCTACCGGTGGCGGTAGCTGGCCGGTTTCGCCACGACGCAGTTTCACAAACGCCTGCTGCATTGAGGTGAAAAGAAATTCGGCATCGCGGTTGCTGTCGGCGGCAATGATGTTGATGCACACCATCGCATACGGTTTTGCCAGCCGCTCAGAGGCCTTGAACTGGGTGCGATACAGATGCAGCGCCTGATGCAACATATCCGGAGCAAAGTGCGAGGCGAAGGCAAATGGCAGGCCTAGCTGGGCTGCCAGCTGTGCGCTGTACAGGCTGGAGCCTAATAACCAGACCGGGATCTGCTCGCCGTAGCCGGGAACCGGGCGTACATGAGGATTTGGATCGCGGGCGTCGAACCAGTCCACCAGTTCAGCTACGTCGCGCGGGAAGTTATCGATATCACCACTCATATGGCGGCGCAACGCGCGCATGGTCGGTTGGTCGCTACCCGGCGCGCGGCCAAGCCCGAGATCGATTCGTCCCGGATACAGCGTATTCAGGGTACCGAACTGCTCGGCGATCACCAGCGGCGAATGGTTGGGCAGCATAACGCCGCCAGAACCAAGATGCAGCGTGGTGGTATTGGCCGCCAGATAGCCAATCAGCACAGAGGTCGCCGCGCTGGCGATGCCGGTCATGTTGTGATGTTCTGCCAGCCAGTAACGGTGGTAGCCGCGCTTTTCGGCCAGTCGAGCGAGATCAAGCGAGTGTGTGAAGGCCTCTTTTGCCGAAGATCCTTCAGGGATCGGCGCCAGATCCAGCACCGAGAACGGAATAGTTTTGTCAGTCATAACGGCTCACTTTGTTACCGGTTAATCTTTTAATACTGCATTAAAGATTAGCGAATGTTGTTAACAAAGTGAGCTATTAATCACGGCTGTAGTTCAAGACCTGCCAGCCGTTTCCAGTAGCCGTTGCAGTCGCTGTGGGCAGCAAGCGGTAATGGGGCAGTGCCATTTTCATTGGCGCGGAAGGCATCGAGCATGGCGAACGTGTCGCTGCCTGAAGGGGACAGACGCACAATATCAACCAGACCCTGCATCGATGTCAGCTCGTTGCCGAGGTTGTAAACATAGCCGCTCATAGTCTGGATGCCGTTGAGGACAAAGACCTGCTGATTCTCCTGCGACAGCACATCGCGCCCATTCGGGTATTTGATGCAGCAGGTTTCACACTCGTCTTTTGGACGGTCTTCAGAGCGTGCGGTAAAGCATCGGGCAGAGTACGCCAGCGGCAGATGCCCGTAGCTCAGTACCTCTACTTCAAACTGATTGCGAATACCCAGCTCTTCACACTGGTTGAGCAGATTGACCAGCCAGTCACGGGACAGTTCTACCGGCATACACCAGCGCACCATGCCCTGCCTGAGCAGCAAACGCAGGGTTACCGCGTTGTAGCAGTTGAGCGCATGCCCGGCGACAAACGGCAGCTTACGCTCGGCGCACATGTTTACCACGCCGAGATCGCTGGCTTCCAGCAGGAAGTCGCCGTTTTCGACATAGCGCTTCAGCTCTCCCAGTTCAGAGGAGGCCTGCACCAGCGCCAGCGTTGACAGCACCACCTGTTTACCGCTGCCAGCGAGCGATTTCGCCATATCGATCCAGTCGCCTACTTTGGTGGCGCGGCGTTTACTGCACACCGCTTCGCCAAGATAGATAACGTCGGCCTGGCTGGTGGCGGCCTGCTGATAAAAATCTTCCAGCGTTTCTTTCGGCCAGTACCACAGCACCGGCCCTAAGGAATATTTCATTGCTTCTCTCACTGCCATTTACGGTGATACGCGCCAAGCGTGGTCTGCGTGCCTTCGGACATTGAACCGAGCGTTTCCATCCACGCGGCCTGTGGGGCGTAGTTTTGCGGGTCGGCCATACAGCGGTCGATCGCCTGGCGCCACACTTTCGCCACCTGGCTGACGTAGGCCGGGCTACGCTGACGCCCTTCGATTTTCACCGAGGCAATATTGGCCGCCAGCAGTTCTGGCAGCAGCTCCAGCGTATTCAGGCTGGTGGGTTCTTCCAGCGCATGATAGCGCTCGCCATCAACCAGATAGCGGCCTTTACACAGCGTCGGATAACCGGCGTTTTCTCCGTCCTGATAACGGTCGATCAGCACTTCATTAAGACGGGATTCCAGCCCTTGTTGGGTCTGCTGCCAGCGAACAAAACGGGCAGGGGAGCAAGCGCCAACCGTATTAGGAGACTCGCCCGTCAGATAGGATGAAAGATAGCAGCGGCCTTCCGCCATAATGCACAGACTGCCAAAGGCGAACACTTCCAGGGGAACTGGCGTGACGCGAGCGAGCTGCTTCACCTGGTGAATAGACAGTACGCGCGGCAGCACCACGCGGGCGACATCAAAGTTGCGATGATAGAAATTAATCGCCTCTTCATTGGTTGCGGATGCCTGAACAGAGACATGACGCTCAATATGCGGGTAGCGCTCTGCGGCATACTCAAGCATGGCGAGGTCGGCGAGGATCAGCGCATCCGCACCCAGTTGCGCCGCCATATCTACGGCACGTTGCCAGCGCGCGTAACCATCCGGATGCGCAAAGGTGTTAATCGCGATGTGCAGCTTACGGCGGTGCTGATGGACAAAACTCACCGCTTCCTGCAATTTTTTCTCGGTAAAATTAAGGCCGGCGAAATGACGGGCGTTGGTATCATCTTTCAGCCCGATGTAGACCGCATCAGCGCCGTTCTCGATGGCCGCCTTAAGCGCCGGGAGGTTTCCGGCAGGGCAGAGCAGCTCCATAATTTATCCTGAACGTTGCGCCGTAAAGGGCGCAGAAATGTTAACGAAGAGGGATTTTAGTTAACCTTGCTGAGACAATTTTTGATTTGAGGCAGTTAAAGTCGTATTGGTGATACCAATAAGAGGTAACAATTTCGTAGCGAATTGTTGATTTATGCCGCTATGTCGTTTATTTGATATGGCAAAATAGCAGGATAATTGAAACAGGGAGTAAAGCTCGTGTTGGATAAACTGCGTTCACGCTTAGTACATTTTGGTCCTTCTCTGATGAGTGTACCGGTTAAACTGACGCCCTTTGCGCTGAAGCGCCAGGTTCTGGAGCAGGTCCTGAGCTGGCAGTTTAGTCAGGCGCTGGCCGATGGGGAGCTGGAGTTTCTCGACGGTCGCTGGCTGAGCATTCATGTGCGTGACATTGGCCTTAAATGGTATACCTCTGTTGAGAACGATAAACTTATCGTCAGCCAGAATGCAGAGGCGGATGTGAGTTTTAGCGCGGATGCCAGCGATCTCCTGATGATCGCGGCGCGTAAGCAGGATCCGGATACGCTGTTCTTCCAGCGTCGCCTGGTGATTGAAGGTGATACAGAATTAGGGCTGTATGTAAAAAATCTGATGGACGCCATCGAACTGGATCAGATGCCTAAAGCGTTGCGCGTCATGCTGATGCAGTTGGCGGATTTTGTTGAGGCGGGAATGAAAACGTCGCCAGAAACCAAACAGACTTCGGTAGGTGAGCCATGCTGATTCGAGTTGAAATTCCCATTGATGCCCCAGGTATTGATGCATTGCTGCGTCGTTCATTTGAGAGCGATGCGGAAGCGAAATTAGTGCACGACCTGCGTGAAGACGGTTTCATAACGCTTGGTCTGGTTGCTACCGATGACGAAGGTCAGGTAGTGGGTTACGTCGCGTTCAGCCCTGTCGATGTCCAGGGCGAAGACCTGCAATGGGTCGGCATGGCGCCGCTCGCGGTGGATGAAAACTACCGTGGGCAGGGTCTGGCGCGTCAGCTGGTCTATGAAGGACTCGATTCCCTGAACGAGTTTGGTTACGCCGCGGTGGTTACGCTGGGCGATCCGGCGCTGTACAGCCGCTTTGGTTTTGAGCTGGCTGCCCATCATGACCTACGTTGCCGCTGGCCGGGCACCGAAAGCGCGTTCCAGGTTCATCGCCTGGCGGAAGATGCGCTGGAGGGTGTGACGGGCCTTGTGGAATACCACGACTACTTCAATCGTTTTTAAGCGCCGGGGGTTTGCAGGCTGCTCAGTAGTGCCTCAAGCCCTTCGCCTTCAACAAGGCGCTCTTTCTGCCGCTTTGTAAGCTGTTTGACGCGATATTCTAAGCGCAGGGCCAGCGAACGGTCACCGACCTGAGCCGCAAATGCCAACGTGAGTTCTCCCTTTCCGCGCAGCGCCTTCGCGCCTTTCCCACTTTGATGCTGCTTATAGCGGCGCTGCACATCGGTGGTTATTCCGGTGTATAAGGCGTTGTCCGCAGTACGGATCAGGTACAGATACCAGGGTGTCATTGTCACCATCGACGTGATAATTTTCAGGCCTACAGTATAAAAGAGAACAGAAATGGAAACACTGACTGCGGTGACCCGCTGGCTGGCAAAGCAGCACGTCGTGACCTGGTGTGTACATCATGACGGTGAATTATGGTGCGCCAATGCGTTTTACCTGTTTGATGCGCAGAAGATGGTGTTCTATGTGCTGACCGAAGAGAAAACGCGCCATGCGCAGATGTCCGGGCCGCGCGCGCCGATTGCCGGCACGGTAAATGGTCAGCCCAAAACGGTCGCCCTGATTCGTGGCGTACAGTTTAAAGGGGAAATCCGGCGTCTTGAAGGGCAGGAGAGTGAAGCCGCGCGTAACGCCTACAACCGCCGTTTCCCGGTCGCCAGAATGCTGCCTGCGCCCGTGTGGGAGATTCGACTGGATGAAGTTAAATTCACGGACAACACGCTGGGCTTTGGCAAAAAAATGCACTGGCAACGTGATCTATAGTTAATAGAGTGATTAAAGAGTCAGGGGAAGATTAGCGATGAGTCAGGTGTTAATAACAGGCGCAACGGGGCTGGTAGGCGGAAATTTGCTGCGTATGCTGCTCAATGAACCCCGGGTCAATGCCATCACGGCGCCGACGCGTCGACCGCTGGCTGATACGGCTGGCGTCTATAATCCCTATGATCCGCAGCTAACTGATGCGCTGGCGCAGGTCACCGATCCGGTAGATATTGTCTTTTGTTGTCTGGGAACCACCCGGCGAGAAGCGGGTAGCAAAGAAGCGTTTATCCATGCTGACTATACGCTGGTGGTGGACACGGCCCTGACGGGGCGTCGGTTGGGCGCTCAGCATATGCTGGTGGTCAGTTCGATGGGTGCCAATGCCAATTCACCGTTTTTTTATAACCGGGTGAAAGGGGAAATGGAGCAGGCGCTGATCGCGCAAAATTGGCCGCGGCTGACGATTGTTCGGCCTTCAATGTTACTCGGAGAGCGGGATAAACAGCGGGCGAATGAGAGGTTTTTAGCGCCGTTATTTCGGCTGCTGCCGGGGAACTGGAAGTCGATTGAGGCGCGTGATGTAGCCCGGGCTATGCTGGCGGAGGCACTGGCGCCTGGACATGAAGGCGTTTCGATCCTGACCTCTTCCGAACTGCGCGAAAGAGCCAAATAAAATGCCGGAGAGGACGCTCTGGCGTCCCCATCCGGCATTTGTAGCAGTCTTACTTAATAAACGTAAAAGCCGTAGTGACGCGTTTCACGCCGCTTACCCGGCTGGCGATGTCTGCCGCAGCCTTCGCTTCACGTTCAGTTACCAGACCCAACAGGAACACTTCCCCGTTTTCGGTGGTGACTTTCACGTTAGAGGATTTCACCTGATCGCTGGTCAGCAACTGGGAACGTACTTTAGTGGTTATCCAGGTATCGTTAGACGCATCGCCCAGGCCGATTGGCTGACCCTGACGGATCTCGTTAAAGACCTCAGTGGTACCTTCTACGCCCATCGCAATCTGTTTTGCTCGCGCAGACAGTTCGCTATTTGGCGACTGACCGACCAGCAGCACTTTACCCTGATACGCGCTCACGTTGATACGCGCCTCTTTCTTGATCTGGGCATCTTTCGACAATGCGGTATTGACGCGTAATTCCAGGGTTCCGTCATCTACCTGGGTGCCTACACTGCGAGGATCCGTCGCGGCTTTGGTGCCGACAGCAGCAGTTCCGACAACGGCGGCAGCGACACAGCCTTGCAGTAGCAGGGCAGCGATAATCACAGCAAGCGGCGAAAATGCCTTCATGTGTACTCCTTAATCATCCTGGTGAGGGAAAAGCGTGTTATCGATGAGATCGCAAAGGCAGTTGACCGTCAGCATATGCATTTCCTGAACGCGGGCGCTGTGGTGTGAAGGGATACGGATTTCAACATCCTGCGGCCCCAGTAACCCGGCCAGCTCCCCTCCGTCATATCCGGTCAGTGCGACAATTGTCATGTCGCGTGTCACGGCGGCTTCAACGGCTTTTACGATATCGCGGCTATTACCACGCGTAGAGATTGCCAGCAGAACATCACCTGCATGTCCCAGCGCACGGACTTGTTTTGCATAAACTTCATCGTGCAGGCGATCGTTGGCAATCGCAGTTAAGACCACATTATCAGTATTTAGTGCAATCGCAGGTAAACTTGGGCGCTCTGTTTCAAAACGATTGATCATGCTGGCAGCAAAATGCTGTGCGTTGGCAGCGGACGTCCCATTACCACAACAGAGAATTTTGTTGCCATTGAGCAGGGACTGAACCAGCGTCATGGCTGCACGGGAGATCGCATCCGGAAGTGCTTCAGCCGCAGCTATCTGAGTTTGAATGCTTTCTGTAAAGCAGACTTTAATTCTATCTAACACGCTAATCCTTAAGAACCAGGCTCTGAATCTTCAACTATGAGCGGTCGTTGAACGCGTCCTTAAACCACTCAACATCATTTCCGGTGAAGGCTAACACATCGAACCGGCAATCCACAGTATCAAAACTTCCATTGTGGCGTGCAAGCCACAAGCGGGCAGTCTGTAATAATTTGTGTTGTTTGCTCCGGGTCACACTCGCCGCTGCACCGCCAAACTGGGCTGAGCGCCGATAGCGAACCTCAACAAATACGGTGGTGTTGCCTTCATGCATTATCAGGTCGATTTCGCCGCCACGCTCATGCACGTTGGCGGCGATAAAATGCAGTCCCTTGCTCTGCAGCCAGTCACGCGCGGTGGATTCCCACGCGTCACCGGTCTGTTTACTCGTTAACTGGCGGGGACGACTTGTCCTTGCTGGTATTTGAGCCATGATAACTTCCTGTTAATCACACAATCCTGCGTTGCGGTTAAGGCTCCGGTGTTGCCGTTAATTTCGAAACCCTGCACCTGACGCATTTGCGAGAAGTGGTTGGCAAGCGACCAGGCATCGACGCCCATCGCGTACATACGTGCCAGCGAGTAGTCGTTACGAACCGCGCCCAGCGCCTGCTGCATGAGAGGGGCGTTAGCGCCTGCCAGCATCGGAATTTCGCTGTACTGCAAGCCTTCCATCTCCAGACGGAAATCCGGGCCGGCAGTTCCCTGCGCGCTACGGGAGCTGGCGTACAGCGTGGCTCCGCTCTGGCTGCCGTTGCGCATGGCGATCATCGGCTTTATAAATGCAATTTCTTCCGGCGTTGCCAGAATATATACGGCATCAACACGACCGCTGCCGCCGGTGATTTGCGCATCGGTAGGTGCTGCCGGAATGGTCAGACCGCCAATCGTCACGCCAGGCTGCGCGGGTACAGAAGAGGCCACCGGGCTGCCCGTCAGGGAGATCCCCGAGCCGCCGTTGACGCCCATTTTCAGCTCAGCGGTGGAGCCGAACTTCTGCTGCAGCACCACGCCGCCACCCAGTTTTTGCCACTCCTGTGCAAAGGCGTTGGCAACGCGATCGCCTAACGAACTCCGCGGGATCAACAACAGCGGCGTCTGTTTTCCTTGATCGCGAATGTGGCGTGCTGCGTCGCGCGCTTCATCTTCTGGCGACAGAGCGAAGTAGCAGACGTTCGGCAGGTTTTTCACCGACTCCGGCTGATTAAGCGCCAGGACGTTTAATGGCGTGTCGCTTTTCATCAGCTCTTCAACATTGTTCTTCAACAGTGGGCCAACCACGATGCTGGCGCCATCCTGCTGAACCTGAGTCAGGATCTGATTCAGCGGCAGTGATGACGTGTCGTAGATTTTCAGCTCCGCGGACGGATTCGCTGGTGCGCTGGCGGTTGTTGGCTGCGCAGGCGCTGTTGGTTGTGGAGCTGTAGCTTCTGGCTGTGCTGGCGTCTCGTTGGTCAGATCGCTTACTGACGCCTGAGCCGGACTGGCAACACCGTCAGTCGTTTGCGGCTGTTCCGTGGTCGTCGCAGCCGCTGTATCCGCAGCAGCCGCTGTATCCGCAGCAGGCGCGGTAACAGCAGGGGCCGCTACGGGTTGAGTACCCATATTTTTCGCAGCTTCAAAGCCTTGCTGAATAGTACGGCCAAATACAGCGGCCTGACCGTTCAGCGGCAGCAGCAGAGCAATTTTGCTGGTGGAAGCGGGTTTAAAGCTCTGCACGTTAACCAACTGCGTTGGCAATAGTTTTGCCCCCGGGTTTTGTGGATAACGTTTCTGCCAGTCAGCAATACCGGCTTTCATCATGTCTGGATCGTTACGGTTATCGAACCAGACGCGCTGGAGATCTAACCAGCCTTGCAGCACGTTTTCATCCGCATTGATGACCAGCGTCTGCGCTTGCTCCTGGGTCATGGATGACAGCGCCTGCCAGGTGGCATCCATGTTTTTCTGCTTAGCGTTCGCGGCCAGCAGCGGTTCCTGGGCGATCAGGGCGCGCAGTAAAGTCAGCGATGGACGACCCTGGTTGACGTCGATTTGCGCCTGCCAGTATCTCGCCTGCTGGTTTTGATCAAAATCGGCGGGGGTTAGCTTATCCAGCAGGGCCTGTGCGCCAGCGACATCTTTCTGCGCGAGCTTAATTTCGACGGCCAGCAGTGACTGCTCACGACGCTGGGTATCGCTTAGCTTCTGTGGTAGCTGGTTGAACAGCTCGAAAGCCTGCTGGCTCTTGCCTTCTTTCAGCAGTGCACGAATGGCGAGTAATTGCCAGTTGGTCTTGCTATCATCTGAGCTTTGCTGCATTTGTTGCAGATAAAAGCCGGAATCAGCCTGCGCAGTGCCCTGCATATGGGCTGCACTCTGGTCTGGCGCCTGGGTGCCACAGCCTGCGAAAATCAGTGCAGCCAGAATGACTGGTAGCGCGCGTGCGGCTTTCAAACGAGAAAATGTTGAGGGTACCATACTGTATCCAGTGATATTTTTTTACTCAATGCTCAATATTAAATCGGCAATACGGACGACACAATGAAACAACACGAATCGGCGGATAATTCTCAAGGCCAACTCTTTATTGTACCTACTCCTATAGGAAATTTGGCTGATATTACCCAACGAGCGCTCGAAGTTTTACAAGCCGTTGATTTGATTGCCGCTGAAGACACTCGTCATACAGGACTCTTGTTACAACACTTCGCGATTAACGCGCGTTTGTTCGCTTTACATGACCACAACGAGCAACAAAAGGCCGAAACGCTGGTGGCGAAGCTTAAAGAAGGGCAAAACATTGCGCTGGTTTCCGATGCCGGAACGCCGCTGATTAACGATCCTGGTTACCATCTGGTACGGACCTGTCGCGAAGCAGGGATCCGCGTTGTTCCCCTGCCAGGTCCTTGCGCGGCGATTGCTGCCCTGAGCGCTGCAGGTCTGCCTTCAGACCGCTTTTGCTATGAAGGTTTTCTGCCTGCCAAATCGAAAGGGCGTCGTGATGCGATGAAAGCCATTGAGGCTGAACCGCGTACGCTTATTTTTTATGAATCCACCCACCGTTTGCTGGATAGCCTGGAAGATATGGTTGCCGTCTGGGGCGAATCCCGCTACGTGGTGTTGGCGCGTGAGTTGACCAAAACCTGGGAAACCATTCACGGCGCGCCGGTCGGCGAACTGCTGGCGTGGGTCAGGGAAGATGAAAATCGTCGAAAAGGCGAAATGGTGCTGATTGTCGAAGGACACAAAGCGCAAGAAGACGACCTTCCGGCTGATGCGCTGCGTACGCTGGCCTTATTGCAGGCAGAACTGCCGCTGAAAAAGGCCGCCGCACTGGCCGCTGAGATCCACGGCGTGAAGAAGAATGCGCTGTATAAGTACGCGCTGGAACAGCAGGGGTAGTAACAGTGAGCACCTACCAACCACCTTTCGTCATCACTCCATTGATCCTCAATCAAGTCATTGAAATTGGGGAGTTGATGGGAAATTGGGCGGCGATGGCTGGTAGGGCATCTCCTCTTTTGCGCAAAGAGAATCGTATTCGCACTATTCAGGCCTCTTTAGCGATTGAGCATAATTCGTTGACTACGGAACAAGTCACCGCTCTGATGGAGGGGAAACGTATTCTGGCTCCGGCTAAAGATATACAGGAAGTCAGAAATGCGATTCTGGCCTATGAAAAAATGTCAGAGTGGAAAAGTGAAAGACTCTCCGATCTTTTACAGGCACATCAAATCCTGATGATGGGGCTTGTCGATAACCCGGGTCAATTGCGATCCGGCAATGTCGGTGTTTACAGGGAGAAACAGCTTATCCATATGGCCCCACCGGCGTCACAAGTTCTTCGATTGATGAATGACCTACTGGGCTGGTTAAAAACGACAGAGCTCCACCCACTGATTGCTGGTGCTATTTTCCATTATGAATTTGAATTCATTCATCCTTTTGCCGACGGCAATGGACGGATGGGCCGGTTGTGGCAGACATTAATCCTCCGTGAGTGGCGATCGGAATTGGCGTGGTTACCAGTAGAGACACTGATCCACTACCAACAGGATCGCTACTACCAGGTGTTAGGGCAGTGCGATCGACAAAGTAGCTGCACGCCATTTATAGAATTTATCCTTGAAAACATCATCTCTGCTTTGCAAGAGGGATTGGGGAAATCATCAGCCCTGTCGGAAGAAATGTCGGAAGAAATGTCGGAAGAAATGTCGCCTGATTTACTGGATATTGAAAAACGCATACTACGAATCTTGTCGAATCAGCCAGGCAGATCCGCCAAAAGTATCGCTGATGAGTGTGAAATCTCAGCCCGAACTGTAGAACGCTATCTGAAAGCGTTGCAGCTAAAAGGCAAACTGCAACGCGTTGGCGCGACGAAAGGGGGGCTATGGAGGGTAATTTAAACGACCAGCAGTTCAACCCCTGTTTTGGCCAGCGCTGATTTATCCTGTTTGCTGATACTGTCGTCGGTTATTACGCAGTTAATCTTCTCCATTGGAAGTACCTGATTAAAACCTCGTCGGTTAAATTTTGTTGCATCCAGTACGGCAATAACCTTATGTGCCGCAGCAGCCATCACGCTACTAATCGAATAGCCTTCGTTGAATGTCGTTATACCATTAGTGGCATCAATCCCGTCGGCGCCAACGAACATCAGGTCTGCGCTTATCCCTTGAAGGGAACGTTCAGCGATAGTGCCATGCATTGAATGAGTTTTGTGACGCACCGTGCCGCCGCAGACGACCAGCGTAATGTCTTTGTTTTCCGATAACGTAAACGCAGCGGGCAGGCTATTGGTAATAACTGTGATATTACTTTTTCGGTTTAGCGCCTCAGCGATCAGTAAGGTCGTGCTTCCGCTATCCAGAATCACGGTCATTCCTTCCTCGACCATTGCCGTTGCAGCCTGAGCGATCCGCTTTTTGGGATCGCTGGCAAGCTGATACCGGTCTTCTAATAATACTTCCTGATTGTCACCTTCAGCCAGATGGCTTCCTGGTTTTGCCGCACCGCCATGAAAACGGGTGACCAGACCCTTCTCTTCTAATAACCGCAGGTCGGCGCGAATGGTTACTTCAGAAATACCAAAGGTATTCGAAAGATCCATTACCAGTACGCTACCTTGCGTATTAATCAGGTCGACAATTTTATTCCTTCTCTCAAATGAGTTCATATTGATTTGCCTGATAATTTGACTGCCACTAGTTTAATCGAAGGATTGCGAAAGGTGAACGCTAAATTTCGAAAGTAAATGTGAGCCAGCGCAGGTTGCTGGCTCGTTGGGTCAGGAGAGTTTGAGCAGAATTTTCCCCTGCATCGGCGCGCCATTGAGTGACTTGACTGCGCTGGCAAAGCTGTCGGCATCACCACTGTGGGCAATTAACGGCTCAAGCTGTAAGCGTTTCTCCGTGAGTAAACGGGCAGCGGTTTCCCACTCTTCTCCAGGCCATGGGCTGGAATAGTTCATCCAACTGCCAAGGATGGTTAACTCTTTACGCAATATTTGCCCAAAAACACCTGAAGCTAGCGCCAGATCGTGATGCAGCGTACCGACTAATGCCAGTTGAGCGCGAGGTCCGGCAATTTCGATCGACAGAGTAACAGTTTGTGGGGTTCCCGCAGTCTCCAGGATGAGTTGGTCAAATTGAATGTTCTCCAGACTGGAGTGGATCTCGGTCGCACTCATCTCCCGACTGTTAAACACATAGGTTGCCCCCAGTTCTTTTGCTAACGCCAGCTTCTGCGGGTTGATATCAATCGCCGTGATGCTTTTTGCGCCGAGTTCGCGAGCACATTGCATTGCCAGTAAACCGATAGTACCTGCACCAACGATGATCACGTTTTTGCCTTCGCATCCCTGAGCGAGGTGAAAAGCATGCAGGCCAACGGTAATGGGCTCAATGAATGCGCCATCATCAATCGGCATTTCTGAAGGCAGGCGGAACAGGTTGGCGCGTTTTACCACCACATATTCTGCATTGCCGCCTTCGCTGCGCGATCCGACAAACTGATATTGCTTACACAATGAGAAATATCCACGCTCGCACTGAGGACAGTGGAAGCAGGGGAGCAGCGGTACGCAGGCAACGGCATCTCCGGGTTGTAGATCGGTTACGCCCGCGCCGTAAGACTCAACATAGCCACTGAACTCATGCCCAAGTGTGATTGGATAATAGTGAGCGCCATGATTGAAGACTCGGGGAATATCTGAGCCGCAAAGCCCTGAACTGACCACCTTGACCAGTACATCTTCATCAGTTTGCAGTTGTGGTATGGGACGTTCTTCAACGCGTACGTCGCCCTCAGCGTGAATAACCACTGATTTCATAAGTGTCTCCAGAAAAGTGAAGGGGAGCAAATGCTCCCCAGAAATTAAGATGCGGTCTGGCTTTCTGTTATGGCTGCCGCTTTTTCAGCCGCCACGAAATTACGCGCCCGACGCCAGGTCAGCAGTACACCCAACAGGTAAATAGCACCGATAATGATGAAACCCACCACGTTCTGCCAGGTGAAGAGCTGGATTAGCAGCCAGGTGATTGGGGAACCGCCCTGGTCCATTGAAGCCACCATGCCACCAGCTTTCAATGCGCCCGCATTGGCGGCTAGCTGGGTATGTAAACCAATGGTTTGCGTGGCTATCCACAGGGTGATACCCATGATGATGACGCCGGAGATCAGCGTGCGGAAAAGGTTTCCCTGATGAACGGCTACCGCCATGGCGACAAAGAAACCAATGGTCGCGAGATCGCCGAATGGCAGAACCTGGTTTCCTGGTACCAGAACGGCAATCAGAATGGTCAGCGGGATAAAGATAAGACTGGCGGAAACCACCGACGTATGGCCGAGCAGTAGCGCAGGATCCAGGCCAATCAAGAACTCCTGGCCACCAAATTTTGCCTGCAGGCGCTTGCGAGCATGCTTTGCAATGGGAGTGAGTCCATCCATAATCGGTTTAATGACGCGCGGCATGAGCAACATAACGGCAGCTGTTTTCACCGCCAGTTGGAGCACTGCTTTAACGTCATACCCTGCCAGCATGCCGATCACTAACCCCATCACAAAACCGACGGTCACGGGCTCGCCGAAGGGGCCGAAGCGTTTTTGTACATCGTCCGCACTGAAATGAATGCGGTTCAGACCTGGGATTTTTTCAATGATCGTATCAACCAGGACCGCTATCGGGCCCAGATATGCCGAGGAACCATGTGGAATGGCGATGCCTTCCAGACCAAAAAAGTCGCGCGTGTCTTTGGCAAACCAGTCGCCCAGTTTGTAGACGAAGGCGGCATGAACAACCACACCGAGGATGCCCAACCAGTATGAACCGGTCGCCAGATGCAACATGGCGCCGGTAAACGTCATATGCCAGATATTCCAGATGTCGACATTCACCACACGGGTCATGCGGGTAACCAGCATCAGGATATTCACCCCAATGGCGACAGGAATCGCAATTAACGCAATTTGCGAAGCCCAAGTCATCGGTGATGAACCAGGCCAGCCGACATCGATGACGTGCAGGTTGATTTGAAACTGTTCTGCCATTGCTTTTGCGGCAGGTCCAATAGAGTCCAGCATCAGGCCGATTACCAGACCGATGCCGACAAACCCAATCCCGATATGCAGACCAGATTTAAAACAATCCCCGAGCTTCATTCCCAGCAATTTTGAGAAGATGATGATCACTAACGGCAGCATAACCGTTGGACCTAAATCGAGGATATAACGCATTATTTCGCTAAACATGGCGTTACCCCACGAGGATGGTCAGGATTTTTTGCTGCAATGCTTCGATACCCACGCCTGAGACAAAAGGCATGCCGTGAACCACCGGGATATCGCCAAATGTACGGTCAACGCGAGCCGTGGTACAAATGAGGTCTGCGCCGTCCATATAGGTTTCGATTTCTGTTACACGACACTGAACCAGGTCGAGTTGTATATTGTTGGCTTCACAGAGTTCTTTAATTTCTTCTGCAGCCATTGTTGAAGTTGCTACAGCACCGCCACAGGCCACAATTACTTTACGTTTCATAGGGTATTCCTTTTATTATCAGTTTTTTATCAAATCTGGGCACAGAGCTCAGACTCAAGGATTTTTTCCCGAAAGAGCATTGCCAGTTCTGCATCGGGCGCATTCAGTAATGCTTCAATGGTGTTCGGGTTTTGTAGCTCACTAAACAGACGACGCAGGAGCTTCAGTTGTGCCGTCGGGTTCTCAACGATTAAGGCGATAATTAAAGAGACGGCGATCTCTTCATCATCATCCGCTTGTTGAAAGTTGACCGGTGTATCCGGGCGAATCAGATAGATAGCAGGAGATTTAGCATGGACAGCTTCACAATGTGGAATCGCAACGGCATGACGTTCCAGCGCTATTCCAGTTGGAAAGGTTGCTTCACGCTCAATCAGGGCCTGCGGGTAACTTTCGTGCACGACCCCTTTGGCCAGCATCTCCTCCCCAATATGTGTCAGCGCATGCTGACACGAGCTAAAGTTAATTCCTGTTCGGACAAAAAGTTGGCTCATATATTCTCCTGATTTCAGGCAAGTGCTGGTGCGCAACCAAAGCGATAGGCGCGCAGAACGTCCTGAATTTTGTCGATAATCAGATTGTGTGGCGTCGCGGTTAATGTTCCTTCAGACAGACGCTCAAATTGCACGGGCATAAACTGGCTAATTAGCCCCAGTGGTAAAGCGACGTCATTAAGATTGGTTATTAATTTCTCTACGCTTTGACGAATGCGGGGATGCGGCCAGTAGTAACGAATACGGTCGGAGAGACTGAAGTGAATATCAACCATCGCCTGACTCCAGGTTGGGCGATAGTATTTTTTCCAGTAGTCCGGTTCATTCAACATAACTTCGTCAATCACTTCCAATACCCGGCTTCTTTGCTCCGGAGATACCAGTTCATTTTCCATTTGCGCAAGGGCAAAAATAGCTTCACGCAGAGCGAAGGTGAGTGCTGGACCCACTTTCAAAATCGCATAGTGATCGCGTACCAGCGCACGGTATGCCTGGCGGGTTTGATAATCGGTAGAATGCGCTTCGTAGACCATTGGGGTCTCTTTGATCCAGGCGGAAAGCGCTTTTGCAGCTTGTGGCTGATAGTGAATAATTTGAGTGTGATCGAATTCGACGCCGGGCTGGACCACAATGGCGATTACGCGCGTTAACGCTTCTTCAAGCCCTAATGCACTGAAGGCAACCTGATGGGTTTCCAGTGTCCGGGCGGCATCTTCTTCACGTGTGACATGAACGCTACCGATGGTGGTGGCTTCTCCACCAGGTACGGGAACTTCAGTGCCAATCACGTAAGTCAGTTGGCGTTTCTGTTCTTCGGTTGCTGTTGATTCTGCTGCCTGGCAAAGTATGGCTGCTCGCTGAGCAACAACCATCGGGTCTAGCGGTGTCGGATCGTCAGCGCAGGACATTGAAGCATCAAGATGGATTTTGCTGAATCCTGCGGCGACGTAAGCTTTAATCAAGGCTACGGATTTCTGCATCGCTTCTGCCGCTACTTCATTTTGCCAGCAGTTAGGGCCGAGGTGATCGCCCCCCAGGATCAGTCTTTCTCGAGGGAAGCCAATTTCTTGTGCGATGCCATAGACAAAATCACGGAAATCGGCGGGTTTCATCCCGGTATAGCCACCAAACTGATTAACCTGATTAGACGTTGCTTCGATCAGAACTTTACTGTCCGTATTGAGATCAAAGCGTAATGCGGATTCAATGACCAACGGATGTGCTGAACAAACAGAACAAATACCTAAATGTTCACCTGCTTTATGACGAGAGATTATTTCTTTCACTTCTATCTCCGATATCTTTTGTTTATCTTCATAATATTTTTGGATTGAAGGCAAAGGGTAAAAGCAGCTTTCGTGATCCAGCTTTAAAACAGACCTTTGCCAGAATTCATACAATTCATATTAATCAGTTACTTATAGTTTTCCTTCGCAACCGCAGTCGGCAATGACTTTACGTACCACTTCTTTCATGGCGGCTTTTGCTGGCATCATGTAATGCCGTGGGTCATTCGCATTAGTATGTGTACTCAGATAGGTTTTGAGTGCGCCAGAAAAGGCGATTTTGAGTTCGGTAGCGACATTGACTTTGCAGATCCCTAAAGAGATGGCGCGCTTAATATCATGCGCTGGCAGGCCGGATGCGCCATGTAGAACCAGTGGAATATCAACGGACTGACGAATTTCTGTTAGCCGTTCAAAATCCAGTTTAGGTTCAGTGCTATACAGACCATGAGCCGTGCCAATCGCGACCGCCAGTGAGTCGATACCGGTTTTTTCCACGAACTCCCGAGCCTGTTCTGGGTGGGTATAAAGCGCATCTTTTCCGTCCACGATTAGGTCATCTTCTTGTCCACCCAACCGTCCCAGCTCAGCTTCAACGCTAACGTCATAGCGATGGCAGTAATCCGTTACGTGTTTAACTAACGCAATGTTGTCGACAAACGGCAGATGGGAACCATCGATCATGACGGAGCGAATACCTGTAGCGACTTTCTCTTCAATATCGGTGGCGCTTTCATGGTGATCGAGATGGATGGCGAGAGGATGGTTCCAGCATCTTGCCAGTTCACTGGCGATTGCAACGATATTACCGACACCGGCATAGCTAAAAGTGCCAGGCGTGCCGGCGACGATCAACGGAGAGCGTAGTTCGGCTGCTGTTTCCACGACAACCTGTAAGGTCTCCAGGTTGTGAATGTTAAACGCCGGTACGGCATAGCCTTCTCGCTGTGCCTTCTTCAGCATCATTTTGCTTGAGATGATAAACATACTTCCTCCGAAGTCTTTCGATTGCTTTCTTCGAAATAAAGTATAGGGTTTCGTAACGTTTTTTTGTGATTTCGATCTGATAAATGAAAGTTTCGAAAGAAAAGGGAGGATTGCGAAAGTATATAGCAAAAAAAAGCATGCCCGAAGGCATGCTCATGAAGAAAAAACGTGGATAATCAGGTCACTGGCGCCGGGTTAAACACCGCCAGTTGGTTATGCAGTCCCCATTGATCCGAGAAGGTTTTCTTACGCCCGCTGGCGACGTCGAGAATAAACTCGAACAGTTTCAGACCCACGTCTTCAATGGTTTCTTCCCCGGTGGCGATGGTGCCTGCGTTGATGTCCATCAGGTCAAACCAACGGTTGGCCAGCTCGGTACGGGTCGCCATTTTTATCACCGGCACGGCCATCAGGCCGTACGGCGTACCGCGACCGGTGGTGAACACCTGCACGGTGATCCCGGAAGCGACCTGCTGCGTACCGCAGACAAAATCACTGGCGGGTGTAGCCGCGTAAATCAGGCCGCGTTTGGTTGGGCGTTGGCCCGGCGACAAGACTTCGACAATCGCGCTCTTGCCAGACTTGGCAATAGAACCCAGCGCTTTTTCCACCACGTTTGCCAGACCGCCTTTCTTGTTGCCAGGAGAAGGGTTGGCGCTGCGATCCGTTTTGCCCATATCAAGGTAGTTATCGTACCAGGCCATCTCTTCAAGCAGGCGTTTACCTACTTCTTCGTTAATCGCACGTGGGGTCAGAAGATGGATGGCATCGCGCACTTCGGTAACCTCAGAGAACATTACGGTGGCGCCGCAGCGTACTAACAGGTCGGAGGCATAACCGACCGCCGGGTTGGCCGTCACGCCTGAAAACGCATCGCTGCCGCCGCACTGCATGCCGACCACCAGTTCTGATGCCGGGCAGGTTTCACGCTGGCGTTGATTGAGTTTTGCCAGATGGCGTTCGGCCACCTGCAAAATATCGGCAACCATCGATTGAAAGCCAACGTGTTTTTCATCCTGCAGGCTGACGATGCTGGCGCTGTCGACCGGAATACTTTTCACATCGTGCGTGCCTTCCAGCAGGCGCTCTGGCTGCAGTTTTTCGCAGCCGAGGCCAATGACCATCACTTCACCGCCAAAGTTCGGGTTTAGCGCAATATTGTGAATGGTACGAATCGGCACGATGGCGGCTGGGGCATTAATCGCCACGCCGCAGCCGTACAGATGATTGAGTCCGACCACGCCGTCAACGTTCGGGTATTTGGGCAGCAGATTGCGCTCAATGATTTTCACCACATAATCCACCACGCCCGCCACGCAGTGCACACTGGTGGAAATACCGAGCAGATTCTTGGTGCCGACACTACCGTCCGCATTGCGATAACCTTCGAAGGTGTAACCCTCAAGAGGCGGCAGCGGCTCTGGCACTTTGGTTGCCAGCGGCAGCGTCTCCAGCGGCGGGGCCTTGGGTAGCTCAACCATTGATTCATCAATCCAACTGCCGCGTGGGATATCGCGAACGGCATAGCCTATCACTTCGCCATAACGCACGATTTCGCCGCGAACAGGAATATCCAAGAGCGCCACTTTATGTCCCTGGGGAATATGTTCAATGAGTTCCAGTCCGTCTGGAAAACGCGTCCCAGCTTTCAGACCATTGTCATTGACAATTATCGCCACATTATCTGTTTCGTGAACTTTAATATAAAACGCCGTTGGCGATTCTTGTCTGATTTCGATGTCGGCCATTGTCCAGTATTCTCCAACAAGATGGTGATAATAGTTTGGATATTTATATTTTGAATCTAATTATAAGTAATAAAGATTCGGTATCGTGAAATAAGAATGTCAGGAGTTTATCGCCAAGAATGTGATGATGATCACTTAAACTCAGCAAGGCCGCCCCACCAGGGGTAGCAATACGTAAATGTGTGCATTAGCGCCCATGTATGTGTGCATATGCCCAAAACATTATTTTAATAACGCATGTTTAATGAGCGCTTGCACAATGATTAACGTTGCGCTGCTGATTATACTAAATCACGGTTTCATAGCGTCTGATAAATTATTAAGCATTCTTATTATCAGTAATTTATCACCAGGAATATCTACCCAATAATAATAAAAATTTAATGTACCCGAGGTAATTAGAATGATTCTGGATACAGTTGTCGAGAAAAAGAAAGGCACGCACACCCGTTACTTAATATTGCTGATAATATTTATCGTTACAGCCGTTAACTATGCGGACCGTGCAACGCTGTCAATTGCCGGCACGGAAGTGGCGAAAGAGTTACAGCTCAGTGCCATCTCAATGGGGTACATTTTCTCCGCTTTCGGCTGGGCTTACCTGTTAATGCAAATCCCCGGCGGCTGGCTGCTGGATAAGTTCGGTTCAAAGAAAGTCTATACCTACAGCCTGTTCTTCTGGTCGCTGTTTACCTTCCTGCAGGGCTTTGTCGACATGTTCCCGCTGGCCTGGGCGGGTATTTCAATGTTCATCATGCGCTTTATGCTGGGCTTCTCGGAAGCGCCGTCCTTCCCGGCGAATGCCCGTATCGTGGCGGCCTGGTTCCCGACGAAAGAGCGCGGTACGGCGTCCGCAATTTTTAACTCCGCACAGTATTTCTCTCTGGCGCTGTTTTCGCCGCTGCTGGGCTGGCTGACCTTCGCCTGGGGCTGGGAACACGTCTTTACCGTGATGGGCGTGATTGGTTTTGTGCTCACCGGACTGTGGGTAAAGTTTATTCATAACCCAACCGATCACCCGCGTATGTCGCAAGAAGAGCTGAAGTTTATCTCTGAAAACGGCGCGGTCGTGGATATGGACCATAAAAAGCCGGGTGATGTGAAGTCAGGCGGTCCTAAATTGCATTATATCAAGCAGTTGCTCACTAACCGTATGATGCTCGGCGTGTTCTTCGGACAGTATTTTATCAACACAATTACCTGGTTTTTCCTCACCTGGTTCCCGATTTACCTGGTACAGGAAAAAGGCATGTCGATCCTGAAAGTGGGCCTGGTGGCTTCGATCCCTGCGCTGTGCGGATTTGCCGGTGGCGTACTCGGCGGCGTGTTCTCTGATTATCTGATTAAACGTGGCTTCAGCATCACTCTGGCACGTAAGCTGCCGATTGTGCTCGGAATGCTGCTCGCCTCGACCATTATTCTGTGTAACTACACCGATAACACCACCCTGGTGGTGGCGCTGATGGCGCTGGCGTTCTTCGGTAAAGGCTTCGGGGCGCTGGGGTGGCCGGTGATTTCCGATACTGCGCCGAAAGAGATTGTCGGTCTGTGCGGTGGGGTATTTAACGTATTTGGCAATGTGGCTTCCATCGTCACCCCGCTGGTGATTGGGTATCTGGTGAGCGAGCTGCACTCATTTAATGCTGCGCTGATGTTTGTAGGGTGCTCGGCGCTGATGGCAATGGTTTGCTACCTGTTTATTGTCGGTGACATTAAACGTATGGAATTGCAGAAATAAACAAAGGTGTAAGCGATGAATAACACGATTTTTCCGAATAAGTTTAAAGCGGCTCTCGCGGCGCAACAGATTCAGATTGGCTGCTGGTCTGCATTAGCCAGCCCAATCAGTACCGAAGTTTTAGGCCTGGCGGGTTTTGACTGGCTGGTGCTGGACGGCGAACACGCGCCGAACGACATATCGACGTTTATCCCGCAATTGATGGCGCTGAAAGGCAGCGCCAGCGCGCCGGTAGTGCGCGTACCGACCAACGAGCCGGTAATTATCAAACGCCTGCTGGATATCGGATTTTACAATTTCCTGATCCCGTTCGTGGAGACGGAAGAAGAGGCGGTGAACGCCGTGGCGTCGACCCGCTATCCGCCGGAAGGTATTCGCGGCGTGTCCGTATCCCATCGCGCCAATATGTTTGGCACCGTACCGGACTACTTTGCGCAGTCGAATAAGAACATCACCATCATCGTGCAGATCGAAAGTCAGGAGGGCGTCGATAACGTTGACGCAATCGCGGCGACAGAAGGCGTCGACGGGGTCTTCGTCGGCCCAAGCGATCTGGCTGCGGCGTTAGGCCACCTCGGCAATGCGTCACACCCTGATGTGCAGAAAGCTATCCAGCACATTTTTGCCCGCGCGAAAGCACACGGCAAACCAAGCGGCATTCTGGCCCCGGTAGAGGCGGATGCGCGTCGTTATCTGGAGTGGGGCGCGACGTTTGTTGCCGTTGGCAGCGATCTTGGCGTGTTCCGTTCAGCCACGCAAAAATTGGCTGATTCTTTTAAGAAATAACCACCCTCGACAGTAGAGAGAGATAAAGACATGACAATGAAAGTTGGTTTTATTGGCCTCGGTATTATGGGTAAACCAATGAGTAAAAACCTCCTCAAGGCAGGTTACTCGCTGGTGGTTGCTGACCGTAACCCGGAATCCATTGCGGAAGTGATTGCCGCAGGCGCAGAAACCGCCGCCACGGCGAAAGATATTGCCGAGCAGTGCGATGTGATCATCACCATGCTGCCGAATTCTCCGCATGTGAAAGAAGTGGCGCTGGGAGAGGGCGGCATTATTGAAGGGGCGAAACCGGGGACAGTGCTGATCGACATGAGCTCCATCGCGCCGTTAGCCAGCCGTGAAATCAGCGACGCGCTGAAAGCGAAAGGCGTGGATATGCTGGACGCGCCGGTAAGCGGCGGTGAACCGAAAGCCATCGACGGTACTCTGTCGGTGATGGTTGGCGGTGATAAAGCGATTTTTGACAAATATTACGATCTGATGAAGGCGATGGCAGGTTCCGTGGTACATACCGGTGATATCGGCGCGGGTAACGTCACCAAGCTGGCGAATCAGGTGATTGTGGCGCTGAACATTGCGGCGATGTCGGAAGCGCTGACGCTTGCGACCAAAGCGGGCGTAAACCCGGATCTGGTGTATCAGGCGATCCGTGGTGGGCTGGCGGGAAGCACCGTACTGGATGCGAAAGCGCCGATGGTTATGGACAGAAACTTTAAGCCGGGTTTCCGTATCGACCTGCATATTAAAGATCTGGCGAACGCGCTGGATACCTCTCATGGCGTTGGCGCTCAGTTACCGCTGACTGCTGCAGTCATGGAGATGATGCAGGCGCTACGCGCTGATGGGCTGGGCACCGCCGATCATAGCGCACTCGCATGCTACTACGAAAAACTGGCGAAAGTGGAAGTCACTCGCTAACAAGAAGGGCGCGGATGCGCGCCCTGTATTTCTTGCCTTGCGCGGCACTGTCAGGCTACATAACTATGAAAATCGTAATTGCCCCAGACTCTTATAAAGAAAGCCTTTCTGCCACCGAGGTAGCTCAGGCAATAGAAAAAGGATTTCGGGAAATTTTCCCCGATGCGCAATATGTTTCTGTCCCGGTTGCCGATGGCGGTGAAGGAACGGTCGAAGCCATGATTGCCGCTACGCAGGGGAGTGAACATTCAGCGTGGGTGACGGGGCCGCTGGGCGAAAAAGTGAATGCCTGCTGGGGCATGTCTGGAGATGGTAAAACCGCGTTTATCGAAATGGCGGCAGCCAGCGGTCTGGCGTTGGTTCCACCTGAAAAGCGTAACCCGTTAGTCACCACGTCGCGCGGCACCGGGGAGTTGATTTTGCAGGCGCTGGATAGCGGTGCGCAGAGCATCATTATTGGTATTGGCGGCAGTGCGACCAACGACGGCGGCGCGGGTATGGTGCAGGCGCTGGGGGCGAAACTCTGCGACGCCAACGGGACAGAGATTGGCAACGGTGGTGGAAGCCTGGAGAGTCTGAACACCATCGATATAACGGGCCTGGATCCGCGCTTAAAAACCTGCTCAATTCGCGTGGCCTGCGATGTGACCAATCCACTTACCGGCGATACTGGCGCTTCGCGCATTTTTGGCCCGCAGAAAGGGGCGACGGAAGAACGCATTATCGAACTGGACCGCAATCTGTCTCACTATGCCGACATCATTAAAAAATCGCTGCGGGTTGATGTGAAAGACGTTCCTGGCTCTGGTGCGGCAGGCGGAATGGGCGCCGCGTTAATGGCTTTTTTAGGTGCGGAGTTGCGCAGTGGTATTGAGATTGTGACCCAGGCGCTCAATCTGGAAGAGCATATTCATGACTGTACGCTGGTGGTGACCGGAGAAGGGCGGATTGACAGCCAGAGCATTCACGGCAAAGTGCCGGTGGGTGTGGCGAATGTCGCGAAGAAGTACCACAAGCCGGTAATTGGTATTGGCGGTAGCCTGACGCGCGATGTGGAGGTGGTGCATCAATATGGTATCGATGCGGTGTTTAGCGTATTAACCACCATCAGCACGCTGGAAGAGGCCTTTCGTGGGGCATTTGATAATATTTATCGCGCTTCAAGAAACATCGCCGCCACGTTGGCGATAGGAATGCGCAGTGCGGGGTGACAATGCCCCGCAAACCCTCTATACTGCGCGCCGAAGCTGACCAGACAGTCGCCGCTTCGTCGTCGTCCTCTTCGGGGGAGACGGGCGGAGGGGAGGAAAGTCCGGGCTCCATAGGGCAGGGTGCCAGGTAACGCCTGGGGGGGAAACCCACGACCAGTGCAACAGAGAGCAAACCGCCGATGGCCCACGCAAGTGGGATCAGGTAAGGGTGAAAGGGTGCGGTAAGAGCGCACCGCGCGGCTGGTAACAGTCCGTGGCACGGTAAACTCCACCCGGAGCAAGGCCAAATAGGGGTTCACAAGGTACGGCCCGTACTGAACCCGGGTAGGCTGCTTGAGCCAGTGAGCGATTGCTGGCCTAGATGAATGACTGTCCACGACAGAACCCGGCTTATCGGTCAGCTTCAACTCATTCAAAAACAATACGTTGGTGTGTCTCAGGCCTTAATAGGTGAAAATGTGACACAGACTGTGATACAGACGAGGCACACCAACGGCTGTTCCATCCCGAATATCCTAAAGCGTGGCAACCGTTACAGCCTTCATTTTAGACTGCCTTCAGGCGGTTTCTTTCGTGTGTCGCTGGGCTGCGATTCAGCCAGTAGAGCAAGATTTATATCTTCCCGTCTCTCGATGTTCATTTCTTTTGTAAAATCGTCCAAGATGGAGCCAGCCCAACTATTGGATATAGTGCAGAAAATGAAGAAGTTAGAACAAGACGATATTGATCGTTATTTGCTTAAAATTCAGGCAGATTTTTACGCCGCAGCAAAAAAAATTCCCGCAACTGTACGTAACACCCTGCGAGAATCCGGTTCATTGGCTCGTGAAAAACGTAATGCGCGTGATTTTGGATTACTACTTGATGGAACCTTTAAACAAGATGTTGAACCGCTGTCGACAGATTCAGTCATAGAGCAACTTGGTAGCCAGTTTGATCTTACGGGCATGGCGGATGAAGTCGATTATTTGGCCTCAGAGTACGACCTTCTCTTGAGACATTACTGCGATGCACATATAGCCTTTATGGATCAACGACATTCTGATTATCGCCAGATCGTTAACTCTATGCGACCTGACAATTATAACGTTTCCATCTCAGAGGATAAGCCTGAAAAACCATTGCGCTCTAAACTGACCCTATCTGAGGCATGGAAAGGTTTTGTAAATTTTAGGTCGGGCTGGACCCCTAAAATTCGGCAGGGGAATGAAAAATACTATGAAGTGATAGAGGCAGTTTTGGGAGCTGATACTCAAGTTTCTGACATTACTCGGCGCGATATTAAAAACCTGCTTGAGGTAGTTGAAGGTTTACCTCGTCAGAATAAGAGGCCTTATAACCGAATGACTATTGAGCAATGTTTGGACTTGGATGAAGTTCCAGAAGCAGACCTGGTTTCACCCAAAACGGTCAAAGATTATCTGAAGTTGTGTCAGGGACTGTTTTCAACCTACCTGACTAAAGAAGAGGATATTCTTGAATCATCACCGACACTTAATGTTCCGTACCAAGCTAAAAGCCTCAGCTATGGTTATTACACCGGAGCAGAAATGCGAAAATTGGTATGTCACTTCGCGACTTTGGATGGTTGGAAAAAATGGGTTTTTTTGCTACTGGCGTATACTGGCGCTCGGCGCTCTGAAATCGCAAAACTGAATGTTTCTGATGTGCGGTTGGACGAGGACAGTCAGAGACATTACATAATGATTGGGGATAGTAAAACTGAGGCAGGGATTCGGCAGGTTCCTATCTCACAACGTTTGATCAATATGGGTTTTTTGGATTATTTGGATAGCAAAAAGGCAGATACTAATTTGTTCCCCGAAATCACTAATACAAGTCAGGTAACGCGGCTTTTTCATGCGATACGTGAACAATTGGGTATTGATTATCTTGATGATTATAAAAATAGACGTATTGTGCATAGCTTACGTCACACTTTCGTAACTGAAATTCAGGCAAAGCACACCCTCACACTTGTTCAGCAAACGATAGGTCACGAACATTCAAACCAAGGACAAACCAAGGTTTACACGGGCAAGATGAAAGTTTCGGATTTGCTTCCAGTCGTTGATAGTGTTGACTGGTTTTAGTGATAGTCATTCTAATTCAATGGGTTTGCTGAGTCGTAGCTAAGCGTTTATCGACAGGGAAGCACAATGTCGGAGTATCGCAAAAACGGAAAAATTGCAGAAGCAAACCTGAAAAATACCGCAGATTAAAATATTCTTTGCACTGCTATTTGTTTTGAGTTATTGTTATTTTAGGTTTCTATATTCCGTGTAAACTTTCTTCGAAAAAATTTCATCCATCTTTTTTGCCGTCAGGCTTTGCTTGATGGGGTTTGCACTACCTGTACCCGCTTCGTTTTACGGTGGTCAGATGGTAATAACTTATACGTGTGTGCGTGTACGCGAGGGTTGTTTATATAACTAACTTGGGGGGTATTGTGTCAGAAGAAGGATGTGCTCAGTCAATGCTCACACAGGCTACGCCTTACACAACCAAAGGTCATGCACACGGGCGTTACAGGGTAATCGATGGTGATGTTTTCATTCGTCATGGTTACTCCTACCCGATCAACACCACCGACCAATCTGGTGTTCGCCTTGATATCCTTACCCCTATAGCAGAACAGCTTGATGCAATACTGTCCATCTACAGCCGGGTTTACTTCTCTCGCTTCGATTTACGCTTACCTGAGAATACCCCAATAGACACAGGCAACAGGTGGGTAAGCGACCTGTTTAAAAAACTACGTGAACGCCTGAGGGCTAAATTAAACAGGCCTGAGGGATTGGCAGAACCGATCCTCAACTTTGCTTATGGCTGGGTACGGGAGCAAGAGAAAGCAAAACAGGTGCATTACCATTGCTGGATTGCCCTCCCGCATCGACAGGTCAGACGCCTTGGGACACCCACAAGTGGCATTGCCGGAAGCATTGTTGAAATCTGGATGGGTCTGACGGGCGGTAAAGCAGCGCTGGTGGAGCTGCCAAAGGCAACGGAAAGATATCCGAATTATTACATTATCGAAAGAAATAAGCCGAAAACGCTCGAGGGGCCTTTTCTGTGGGTATCGTATCTGGCGAAAGAGCGTGGAAAGTATCAGACCGGAAATGGGGATCGGGTCCACTCAACATCAAAATTGAGCAATAAAAACCATAATTGCTAAATCCTTAGTGTAACGCTCTCTACGGCCTTCAAATTAGGAAGTAGTACCTACGCATTACCCATACTACAAAAAACGCTCACGATAGCGCTCATTGCGTTTAACAATGCCTTCTCTCATATACTACGGCTTAACTTTTAAATATAGCACTCCATCACTATCTTTTCCAGGTGGATTTAAGCTGGTGTGCGGCTCCGCTGGAGTTACTGTCGCCAGAATATTTCGAATTAATTGACCCGAAAATAGCCATAATTAAGCCTCAAACGTTGGCAGGGCAGCATCTGAATCTGAGTGAAGACAGGTTAAATCTTACGCCTCTTTGATGTTCCAGTTTCGTTTGATAGTCGGGAGACTTAAATTCAATGCTAACGCCGCTTTGGACTGACTCAGCCCCTTAGCTCTGGCTTCCTGTACACGCTGAAGGGTATCTGCCGCAACCGGACGGCCTAACTTCTTCCCTTCCTTCCTGGCTCTTACTAATCCTTCTTTTGTGCGTTCAATAATGCGGGATTTTTCGAACTCCGCAAACGCTGAAAACATTTGTAGCATCAGCTTCCCTTCCGCGCTGGAAAGGTTACGCACAGGCAGATCCAGCGACACTACATCTATCTCTTTTTCTACCAACATCGCTATAGTTTGCTGCACATCGATGTTGTCACGACCTAAGCGATCTAGCTTCAGCACCACTAGTCGATCCCCAGCTTCCAGCTTATGAGTAACCATATCGGCAAAGCCTTTACGCTTCATTGCCTGTACGCCACCGGATACCGTCTCCGAGACAACACGATTCTCAGGCACTTCATAACCAGCCTGACGAATCGCCATAATCTGGTTTTCTGTTGACTGTTCGCTGGTAGACACACGGCAATATGCAAATGTACGGCTCATAATCGCTCTCCTGATTGGTGTCAAAAACGGTATCATAATCAACTAATGGTATCATAATGTCAATGTGCTAATTTAATGATACTAATTTAGGGTAGGGTTTACTGGTGTCATAAAACGTTAGATTGTTGATACCAGCTAGGTCAATGTCATTGACCTGTATGATATTTGTAAAAGATCGAGAGTTGCCTTTGGAAGCTAACGGAACATGCTTGACCGATCAGACAATCATTTAGCAATTTTTTGTGAAGAGACGAGATAAGACATACCTGATGAAAATTCTATCGTATTGGGTATATGACGAACAGCGGAACTTTGTGTATTAAATATAGTTAAAACAATAATTTAATATTAACAAAAAAAATATAAAGTTTAGGTCAAAGTTGTCGATAACTTGAATGACACAGGTAAGCCTGGCTTATACACCCAAAAGGAAAATTTTATGGCACAAGTCATCAATACTAACAGCCTGTCGCTGTTGACTCAAAATAACCTGAACAAATCACAGTCTTCTCTGAGTTCGGCTATCGAGCGTCTGTCTTCCGGACTGCGTATCAACAGCGCGAAAGACGATGCTGCAGGTCAGGCGATTGCTAACCGTTTCACATCTAACATCAAAGGCCTTACTCAGGCTTCCCGAAACGCCAACGATGGTATCTCTGTTGCTCAGACAACTGAAGGCGCGCTGTCTGAAATCAATAACAACCTGCAGCGTGTTCGTGAGTTGGCTGTTCAGGCAACCAACGGCACCAACTCCCAGTCCGACCTGGACTCTATCCAGAATGAAATCACCCAGCGTCTGGGCGAAATCGACCGCGTATCCGGTCAGACTCAGTTCAACGGCGTGAAAGTGCTGGCGTCCGACAGCTCCATGAAAATCCAGGTTGGTGCGAACGATGGCGAAACCATCACTATCGACCTGAAAGAAATCACCTCTAAGACTCTTGGCCTGACTGGCTTCAACGTGAACGGTAAAGGTGAAGTAGCGAACAAAGCTGCTACTGCAGATAGCCTGACGCTGGCTGGATTTGATAAAGGTGTACCTGATAAAGATGGTACCATTACTTTCAAAAAGGATGTCGATAATGCTAAAGCGACAGCCTCAGATGTGATGACAAGCGTTAAAGATAAAAGCACCTTACATTTTGACGGCACCGGTAATGGGCTTGGCGTTGCAGCCACAGATAATAAATACACTTACGATGCAGCAAGTAAATCGTATAGCTTTAGCGCGACAGGAGTTTCTTCTACAAACGCTCTGAATAAATTTGCTCCAAACGCCGGGGATTCATTCACCGCGAATGTAAAAATTGGCGCAACTACCCAAGATGTAAAAGTAAGTAAAGACGGAACTATCACATCCACAGATGGCAAAGCGCTTTTTCTGGATGCTAAGGGTAACCTGACCCAGACAAGTAACGGCCAGACTAAGGCGGCTACCTGGGATAATCTGATTGCTAATACCGATACTACCGGTTTAGACGCTTATGGTAATCCGACTGCATCAGCCGTAAACACAACGATTAAAGTTGGAGATACTACGATTACCTCAGTAGGCGGCAGTGCAGAAATGCACAAAGCTAATGCTTATTCAGCTGCTTATAAAACTGCATATGATAATGCTTATGCTACTAAATATAATGCAGATTATAAAACAACATATGACGCTCAAATTAACGGCGGTGCTGATACTGCTGATGCTGAAGCCGCTGCAACTGCTTTTGCTACAGGAACCGCAAAAACTGCGGGTGATACCGCAGGTGTAGCAGCGGGTACGCTTGCAAAAACTGCAATGACTACTCCGTCTAACGCAACAGTAGACGTATCCGGAGCAAAAATTTCAGCTACGGAAATGGCAAAAGATATCAGCACTGGTGATTTCACGGTTACTGACGGCCAAGGGGCTGGTGTATATTCAGTTACTGCGGGCGCTGTAAAATATGATTCGGATGGCGCAGGAACTGCTGCTACAGCTAAGGATGCTTTTACCGATATCGAAGGTAAACTGACCAACGTCGCTAAAGAAACTGTGAACTACTATGCTCACTCCAATGGTGCTGTCACAAACAACGCTGGCTCAAAAATTTACCTAAATGAAAGTGGTAAACTGACTACCGAGTCCACCACAAAGTCAACATCTACCTCCGATCCGTTGAAAGCGTTGGATGACGCTCTGGCTAAAGTTGACGCACTGCGTTCCGACCTGGGTGCAGTACAGAACCGTTTCGATTCTGCTATCACCAACCTGGGCAACACTGTAAACAACCTGTCTTCTGCTCGTAGCCGTATCGAAGATTCCGACTACGCGACCGAAGTATCTAACATGTCTCGTGCACAGATCCTGCAACAGGCGGGTACTTCTGTTCTGGCGCAGGCTAACCAGACCACGCAGAACGTACTGTCTCTGCTGCGTTAATATAGTTTATAGTACTAAGCCCCGTGATTGCGGGGCTTTTTTGTTTAATGTGCTAAAACTGGTTCTAAGGTACAACTGTTATGAATGATATCTCATATGGTCGAGAAGCGGAAAAATGGCCCCGTGAATATTCTACGCTTGCTCGCAGGATACAATTTCTACGCTTCAATGATTATCCTGTAAAGTTGGTAAGCGGCAACGGGCAATCAATAATCGGTTATATTTCAAAGTTTAATCAGAAAGAAAATATGATCTTGGCATCTGATGAAGCTAAGGGAAGCAATAGGATTGAGGTAAAACTTGAGTTTCTCGCATCACTCGAAGAATTGCCGATTGGCGAAAGTTTAACCGCAAGACTTATTGCTGCTGATGTTTTTAATGTTCAGCCATGTGACCCAACAAGGAAAGACTTTTTCTCTATCTGCAATAAGTGCTTTAAACAAGGGGTGGGTATAAAAGTACATATGCTAGATGGGCGTATTCTGATAGGGGAAACAACAGGTGTTAATGCTTGCCAAGTCGGAATGATTAGACCAAATGGCAACCATATGCAGATCATGTTTGACTGGGTTAGCAGAATAACCTCTTCAGATTACTCTGATTAAATATTAATATTATCAGTTGGTTATCATTATTTAAAAGGATACTTGGTCAAGAGAATGAGTAACTAACTCAATAAATATGGATCCGTTTAGCTGAGCTTGCATCTTGTTTTGTTTTCAACATGACGTTACTAAAAGAGGCCGCTAGATGCAGCCCTTGAGATTCGTCATCGGAAATCTTTCATTCTGAATTTGTACGTTACGTCGTCAGAGTCCGCGTGTAACTCTTTCACTGTGAGTTCGTCATATCGAACCATAAACACCACATTAAATTCAACATTACTAGTACCCCGCCAACGGTTAGAACTTTGACCTGACTCTGTCCAAATCACGTTGTCATCAGATAATTTACAGTTGAATGAAAAACGCTGGTTATCCGAAGGGCGCATGTATGAAACAGTAAACACTCCAGCCGTTTTCGTTTTGGCTACTTGAGTTTTACCCACACTCTTACCGAACATACCTGCAATTGCTGCCTTACAGACTTGAGATTGAGTGAATGGCGTAGTTGATGCTGGCATAAGGTTCACCGACGCAGCTTTCTTTACCTTTACTGCTTCACGCGCAACAAATGGCTGGCTTGTTGGGGCATCATTGCTAGCTACATCATTCGAGTAATAGGCGTTCCCAGTATTCTCACTACCACCGCCACTACATCCTTTATAAATCGCGATTGCGATGAAACCTAAAAAAATGAATCCTCTCACGGGAGACTGATATGGTTTTTTAACACCACAACCTAGACACACTTTCGCTTCTGAAGAAACCTTCTGCCCACACTCTCTGCAAGACCTTATTGCCATGATACAAGTCCTTAATCATTAACTTCGACGGTATACCGCCCGCCTTTGTCCTTAATTATGTACTGATATACGTCATCGCAGAACACAGTGACTGAGCCACCAAAAGCAGCAGGGAAGACACCATTCACTTTGTCACATTGATAGCCAGCATTACGAATAACAGCCTGGCTTTCTGATTTCAGTTCAGGCGATCCATCACCCGCCAGCACGCAATTGGACATGCTAACCCCCAGAAATACCGCAACAATCTTTTTCATAATAGCCTCATTAGTTGAGTAAAGTTTGTGCACCATAGGCAAACACAAGGATGTGATTAAATTACTTTAATCGATTGATACTATAAAATCGATCGGTAAAATTGATCAACGTAGTTACTATAATCGTCTAAGGAGATTGAAGCTTGCTAAGCTGTCGTGATTGGTGAAAAACGAACATTGAGGGGTTAAGGATGAAAGGTTCTGTATTGATATTTTGCAGTTTATTGTTGCCGTTTAGTGCCAACGCGGGTCGAATAACGATGAGTAACCCAGATCAATCGACGATGGAAAATGGTCGGACTCTCTGTGTTTATAGCAATAGCATTTACACGTTTACCTATATCACGAAGTCGAAACATTGCCCGTACAGCAAAAGCTTCAACACGGCTGATAGCGAGTAAATTTCAGGACTATCGTTGTGATACAAAGTGGGATACAGTCTGTGATACAAGACAACACAAACGCCACAGATGCCTGACGTATGGTTGATTTTTCCTGACTTATCGGTCAGCTTCACCTCTTTATAAAACCCCGCTTCGGCGGGGTTTTTGCTTTCTGGGCTGCGATTCAGCCAGCAGAGCAAGGTTTATATTTTCCCGTCTCTACTCAGTAATGAGCCAACCTGATAACAGCAAGGAAATAAATCAAGAAAATAAATAATGAAAGGTTATGCAGCAATGCTTCGTGGATTGTTGGTGGCCTTCAAAGCCAGAGCCGGGCATGTTGCTATGAACAACCCGGAGCAGGCAATCATGGCTAATGGACAGATCCCATATGTGTAGAGCAACAGTATTTGTCCGTTTAACTACATCACTAAGTCGAAAGAATGCCCATACAGCAAAATCTTTTATACTTCGCAAACTGAATAAAATTGCATAAAACATCCATTTTATGGATGTATCAAAACGCAGTTTCACTTTAACTGAAAAAATACTTTCGACTAATGATCGTTATTTGTACAATTCCCTCTCAGCAATTTATCCATAGTAAATAGAGGGATTTATGGCCAGAGCGCTGGTAAGGCTAGGAGACAAGACCACGAGCGGTGGAGAGGTTATTTCCGCTTCCTCAACGATTATTGAAGACAGGAATATTGCGCTAAGTGGCGATATGGCCTGGTGTCCGAAAGAAACCTGCAATGGACCATTTCAGATAAATGGTACGGCATACTACTTTGCGGAAAACAAACCCTGCGTTGCCACTGGTGATCAGGTGTTGTGTAACTGCAAAAACAATCAGGTAATGGGCACGACAACACTCTGGGTAGAAGACAGCCCTGGCGATCCTTTCGAAGAGCACCAAAAGCGGGCGGCAGAATGGCCCATTAACCAAGCGATTGCTGCTGCGGCAGCCTCAAGTGCATTACCTGTTTTTGCTAAATCCTGTCTGCGGGGAGAAGGTTGTACCGACGCAGGAACAGATCAGGAATCCGTTGATAATTTTGGGCATGCTGGCTACTACCGGGCGCTGCCCCAACCGAAAGAAACTGGATCGGACCCCGTCCAGCACGCGCAGGCAGCAAAGAAGCATAAACCCGCCGAACCGACCTCACCACCAGAAGATAATCACCCGTGGTATAAGCGCCTTTTCAGCTCCCCGGATGCCCCTAAAGCGGCAGCGACCGCAGGGATGGCAACAGCAAGAGCCGCGACGACAGCAGGGGTCACCACTGATGTTGCAATTGAGGCTGGATATGCAGCATTGCAAAAAATCGGGGGAAATCTTTCTGCTGCTGGCCGTTGGATAGTCCCCAACCCCACCACCGTTTTTCTGTTTGGCATATTCTACTCGCCAAAACTCAACAGCGGCGAACAGGACTACATCGATAAAATGCGGCTTGAGCAGGCCGCACGGAATAAAGAAGATGTTCCAACGCGCGTTCGCTTTCGCTGGGAAGCAGAGCAAAACGGGATGATAAGGCCGAAAGGTTTTCATGTCAGCGCTGGAGGTGGGCAGGACAAAGTTCCGGTTCGAATGCTTCAGAAGAACAGCGCCACCGGGAACTATGAGTTCTGGGAGGATAGCGCAAGTAAGCCAACGATTGTTTGGACACCAGACGATCCTGGGTATGAATCTCCTTCCAATACCGGGAATCGGGACAATGTATACGTTCCTCCGAGTGTGCTGGTTTACCCTGAAAGTGAAATCAACAGCCCGTGGTCAACGGAAACGCCAGCACCGGGAGAACGCCCATTCAGGGATTATATTCTGGTACACCCTGCTGGGACGTTTGACCCGATTTATGTTTATATTCGCAATCTGCCAGGGCAAGTCACAGGCAAGGGGCAAAAGATTTCTGGCACCTGGTTAGCTGATGCGGTTCAGGGTAACGGTTCGCCTATCCCGTCTCAGATTGCTGACAAACTGCGTGGACGCACCTTCTCCAATTTTGACGACTTCAGGCAGGCTTTCTGGCTGGAGGTCAGCAAAGACCCTGAACTTTCAAAGCAATTTGATCCACGTAACTTAGCTACGATGAAAAATGGTCGATCCGCCTACGCAAGAAAACCCGATAGCATCGGGCAAAGGGTCAAGTATGAACTTCATCATATCGAAGAGATCAGAAATAGTGGTGCAGTTTATGACGTAGATAATTTGGGTGTCACTACACCAAAGCGGCACATCGAAATTCACCAAGGAAAATAAAATGGTAACGCATAAAGACATCACTGATTTTACTGAAGCTGAGTTCCTCAGTTTTGTTGAAGATATTTGTAACGATACCTATCCATCTGAAAAGGCCCATATGGCTGCTGTAGCAGAGTTTGAGCGGCTTTCTGAACATCCGTCAGGTTCTGATTTGATATATTACCCAGAAGAAGGGAAAGGCGGTCCGGTCGCGGTTGTTCAAGAAATCAAAGAGTGGCGTAAAGCCAATGGCAAGCCCGGTTTTCGCGATGAGTAAATTCTGATTGCGAGTGGAATGGCTGGGCTTTGTCCTAGCCTTTCTTTGGTCTGATAACCTGCTTAATTTGTCTCCCAAAGAGTGATATGTATCACCTTCAAATACCGGTAATCAAGACCACCTATACGTCCCTCCGAACGTGTTGGCTTACCCTGAAAGTGAAATCAACAGCCCGTGGTCAACGGAAACGCCAGCACCGGGAGAACGCCCATTCAGGGATTATATTCTGGTACACCCTGCCGGGACGTTTGACCCGATTTATGTTTATATTCGCAATCTGCCAGGGCAAGTCACAGGCAAGGGGCAAAAGATTTCTGGCACCTGGTTAGCTGATGCGGGTCAGGGTAACGGTTCGCCTATCCCGTCTCAGATTGCTGATAAACTGCGTGGACGCACCTTCTCCAATTTTGACGACTTCAGGCAGGCTTTCTGGCTGGAGGTCAGCAAAGACCCTGAACTTTCAAAGCAATTCCGAGGTGCGAATGTTCGCCATATGCAGAAAGGAAGAGCGCCCGTAGCTTTTGGTGGTGGCAGAGTTGGGGGGCGCACAAAGTTTGAAATTCATCATATCAAACCAATAGGCGAAGGCGGTGAAGTCTACAATGTCGATAATATGGGCGTTGCAACCCCTAAGCGTCATATAGAAATCCATTCAACAGGGCAGAGGAAATAGTATGACGGATAAGAAACAACTCTCTGATTATACCGAGGGTGATTTTTTGAAGCTGGTAAGCAAAATCTATAATGCTGAAGGAGAGACTGAACAGGAAGATGAGAAAAACATACTAGAATTTATAAGGTTATGCGAGCACCCCGCCGGATCAGACCTCATTTTTTACCCTGATGACGGGCAGGATGATAGCCCCGAGGGCGTAGTCCAACAGGTCAAAATGTGGCGCAAAGCCAATGGCAAGCCCGGTTTTCGCGATGAGTAAATCCTGATTGTGAGTGAATGGCTGGGCTTTGTCCTGGCCTTTCTTTGTTGTAGTTGGTTCACCACGAATCTGGCCTTTATTTCCCATTAATCTCATCGTTATTTGACCTTTATTTACGCATTGGGCTTCTTTTATCTGAGGGAATGTCTCGCGGGATATTTCATTTTTTGTGATGACTAGCACAAAACGCTGCGCGATACGTTTTTATCGAGAATAATCGAACGCAATCGATCGCCATCACAAAATTACTGGCTGATAAATTGTACAAAACTACTGTTAATGCAATGTTGCATGTGATGATTATTTGTATGTTTTGGTTTAAATATTAATAAATGCAATGTTTCTTTACAAACAAATAAGGCTAAAAAACGTGATGCATAACGTTATTTGACCACTATAAACGATAAAATATAATTATATTTGATAAGTTGCTTATTAAATTTAAGCGCTGTTTTGCCTGGTAATTACTCTGTAATTGATTGAAATATAGCCTTTCGTGGTTTTAAGAAATAGCAGGAGAAATGGTGTTGTTATAGCCATAAAAAATCGTTATCCCCCCATCTTTTTTTGATTAAAGTCAGGATAAAGTGAGATCGATATTTCATATCTATATGATTATTAAGTGATTTCAATTTAAATAATAGTCTTACAAAATGTAAGTCAAGGGGATTTGTGAGTGGTAGCACATATCCTCGTTCGCTTAATTTGGTACACTTCCTGCCGTCAACAAAGTAATTAGCGCAGGTCGATATGAATACTATTACACTCCCTAAAACACAGCACTTAGTGGTCTTTCAGGAAGTCATTAGAAGCGGTTCTATCGGCTCAGCTGCAAAAGAATTAGGTTTAACTCAACCGGCTGTCAGCAAAATCATTAATGATGTAGAAGCTTATTTCGGTATTGAGTTAGTCGTACGCAAAAATACTGGTGTGACATTAACTCAGGCAGGTCAGGTTATGCTCTCATGGTCTGAATCTATTACCCGTGAAATGAAGAACATGGTTGATGAGATGAACAGCATGACGAGCAATGCGGTCGTTGATGTGTCGTTTGGCTTTCCTTCACTGATTGCCTTCACCATCATGTCCGGCATGATTAAAAAATTCAAAGAAGTGTTCCCGAAAGCGCAGGTTTCCATGTATGAAGCTCAGCTCTCCTCGTTCTTACCTGCGATTCGTGACGGGCGTCTGGACTTCGCGATCGGTACGCTGAGTGATGAGATGAAACTGCACGATCTGCATGT
Organism: Citrobacter sp. RHBSTW-00887; assembly: GCF_013728095.1. NCBI lineage: Bacteria > Pseudomonadati > Pseudomonadota > Gammaproteobacteria > Enterobacterales > Enterobacteriaceae > Citrobacter > Citrobacter sp. RHBSTW-00887. The sequence continues at coordinate 629,951 of NZ_CP056267.1, forward strand.
TGAGCCGCTCTTTGAGTCAGACTTCATCCTGGTTGCCAGCAAGTCCCGAACATGCACCGGCATCACCTCGCTGAGCGCGTTGAAAAACGAACAGTGGGTGTTGCCACAAACGAATATGGGGTACTACAGTGAACTTCTAACTACGTTACAAAATAATGGCATCAGCAGTGAAAACATCGTTAAAACAGACTCCGTCGTTACGATTTATAATCTTGTTCTCAATGCTGATTTCTTAACAGTAATTCCCTGCGATATGACCACACCGTTTGGCTCAAACCAGTTTATTACTATCCCGGTAGAAGAAACCTTACCCGTCGCGCGTTATGCCGCCGTATGGTCGAAAAATTATCGAATTAAAAAAGCAGCATCTATTTTGGTGGAATTAGCCAAAGAGTATTCATCATATAATTGTCGGAGACGAAGGCAATTAATTGAAATTGATTAAAGATTGAATTTGTTTTAACACGAAATCAACGCCATCTGTCTATATCTGACAATGGTCACGGCTATCTATTTACTTTAATACCCTAGTAAGAGGTTCTAATGCACATTACATACGATCTCCCAGTTGCAATTGAAGATATCCTCGAAGCGAAAAAAAGACTGGCGGGGAAAATTTATAAAACGGGAATGCCTCGCTCTAACTATTTTAGTGAACGTTGCAAAGGGGAAATTTTCCTCAAGTTTGAAAATATGCAGCGTACCGGTTCATTTAAAATCCGTGGCGCGTTTAACAAGCTCAGTTCATTAACCGAAGCTGAAAGATGTAAGGGCGTGGTGGCTTGCTCTGCAGGTAACCATGCGCAAGGGGTTTCTCTCTCCTGCGCCATGCTCGGAATCGACGGCAAAGTGGTCATGCCGAAAGGCGCGCCGAAGTCTAAAGTTGCTGCAACCTGCGATTATTCCGCAGAGGTTGTGCTGCACGGCGACAACTTCAACGACACCATCGCTAAGGTTAGCGAGATTGTGGAAACTGAAGGCCGTATCTTTATTCCGCCATATGATGACCCGAAAGTAATTGCTGGTCAGGGCACTATTGGTCTGGAAATTCTGGAAGATCTGTACGATGTCGATAACGTGATTGTGCCAATTGGCGGTGGCGGACTGATTGCTGGTATTGCGGTGGCAATTAAATCTATTAACCCGACTATTAAAATTATTGGCGTACAGTCTGAAAATGTTCATGGCATGGCGGCTTCTTTCCACGCTGGAGAAATAACCACGCACCGAACGACCGGCACCCTGGCGGATGGTTGTGACGTTTCCCGCCCGGGTACTTTAACGTATGAAATTGTTCGTGAGTTGGTGGATGACATTGTCCTGGTCAGCGAAGATGAAATTCGCAACAGCATGGTGGCATTAATTCAGCGAAATAAAGTTGTGACTGAAGGTGCCGGCGCGCTGGCTTGCGCAGCATTATTAAGCGGGAAATTAGATAGCTATATCCAGAACAGAAAAACAGTCAGCATTATTTCTGGCGGTAATATCGACCTTTCTCGTGTATCTCAAATTACTGGTTTAGTTGACGCTTAATATACTTCGTTGAGGATAGGATATGAGTACTACTGATAGCATTGTATCCAGCCAGACAAAACAGTCGTCCTGGCGCAAATCGGACACCACCTGGACACTGGGTTTATTTGGTACAGCCATCGGCGCCGGGGTGCTGTTCTTCCCTATCCGCGCAGGTTTTGGCGGACTGATCCCCATTCTGATAATGCTGGTGTTAGCATACCCCATCGCCTTCTATTGCCACCGTGCGCTGGCACGCCTGTGTCTTTCCGGTTCTAACCCTTCCGGTAACATCACAGAAACGGTTGAAGAGCACTTTGGTAAAACGGGCGGCGTGGTTATCACGTTCCTCTACTTCTTTGCGATTTGTCCGCTGCTGTGGATTTATGGCGTCACCATTACCAACACCTTTATGACCTTTTGGGAAAACCAGTTGCAGATGCCAGCGTTAAACCGTGGCTTCGTGGCACTGTTCCTGCTGCTGCTGATGGCATTCGTCATCTGGTTTGGTAAGGATCTGATGGTTAAAGTAATGAGCTACCTGGTATGGCCGTTTATTGCCAGCCTGGTGCTGATCTCTCTGTCTCTGATTCCTTACTGGAACTCTGCGGTTATCGATCAGGTTGATCTCAGCAATATCGCTCTGACTGGCCATGACGGCATCCTGGTTACCGTGTGGCTGGGTATTTCCATCATGGTGTTCTCTTTCAACTTCTCACCAATCGTTTCTTCCTTCGTGGTCTCTAAACGTGAAGAGTATGAGAAAGATTACGGTCGCGAATTTACCGAACAGAAATGTTCAAAAATCATCTCCCGCGCCAGTATGCTGATGGTTGCCGTGGTGATGTTCTTTGCCTTTAGCTGCCTGTTCACGCTCTCTCCGGCAAACATGGCGGATGCGAAAGCGCAGAACATTCCAGTACTGTCTTACCTGGCGAACCACTTCGCTTCACTGTCCGGTTCGAAGTCCACCTTCGCGACCGTTCTGGAGTACGGCGCTTCAATCATCGCACTGGTTGCTATCTTCAAATCTTTCTTCGGCCACTACCTGGGCACGCTGGAAGGTCTGAACGGTCTGGTGCTGAAGTTTGGTTACAAAGGCGATAAAACTAAGGTTTCCGCTGGCAAACTTAATACCATCAGCATGATCTTCATCATGGGCTCCACCTGGGTTGTGGCTTACGCCAACCCGAACATCCTGGACCTGATTGAAGCAATGGGCGCGCCGATTATTGCCTCTCTGCTCTGCCTGCTGCCGATGTATGCCATCCGTAAAGCGCCGTCACTGGCGAAATACCGTGGCCGTCTGGATAACGTGTTTGTTACCGTGATTGGTCTGCTGACTATCCTGAACATTGTCTACAAACTGTTTTAATCCTTAAGCTCAGGATGAGCGGAGTAGTGAAATGAATGAGTTTCCGGTAGTACTGGTTATTAACTGTGGTTCGTCTTCCATTAAATTCTCAGTGCTGGATGCAGCGAACTGTGAAGTTTTAATGGCGGGAATCGCGGACGGTATTAACTCTGAAAATGCGTTCATAGCAATTAATGGAGGAGAGCCAGCTAAGCTGGCTCACCACAGCTACGAAGACGCATTAAAAGCAATCGCCGTTGAACTGGAAAAACGTAATTTAATGGACAGCGTGGCCTTAATTGGCCACCGCATTGCCCACGGTGGAAATATCTTTACCGAATCAGCAATTATTACTGACGACGTTATCGATAATATTCGCCGGGTATCGCCTTTAGCACCGTTACATAATTATGCGAACCTCAGTGGGATTGAATCCGCACAGCACCTTTTCCCAGGCGTGCAGCAGGTTGCGGTATTTGATACCAGCTTCCACCAGACGATGGCCCCAGAGGCCTATCTTTACGGTCTACCGTGGAAATATTTTGAGGAGTTAGGCGTTCGTCGTTATGGCTTCCACGGCACGTCGCACCGCTATGTATCTCAGCGAGCGCATGAGCTTCTTGAGCTGCAGAGTGATGACTCCGGTCTGGTTGTGGCTCACCTGGGGAACGGCGCGTCAATCTGCGCGGTGCGTAACGGGCAGAGCGTTGATACCTCAATGGGCATGACGCCGTTGGAAGGGCTGATGATGGGCACACGCAGCGGTGACGTCGATTTCGGCGCCATGGCGTGGATTGCCAGCGAAACCAACCAGACGCTGAGCGACCTTGAGCGCGTTGTGAATAAAGAGTCCGGTTTACTGGGTATTTCCGGTTTGTCCTCTGACTTACGTACGTTAGAAAAAGCCTGGCACGAGGGACATGAGCGTGCGCAGTTGGCGATTAAAACGTTTGTGCATCGTATCGCGCGCCATATCGCCGGACATGCCGCTTCGCTGCATCGTCTTGATGGGATTATTTTCACCGGTGGAATAGGTGAGAACTCGGTATTAATTCGTCGTCTGGTTATTGAACATCTCGCCGTTTTAGGGGTGAATATCGACAGCGAGATGAATAGCCTGCCAAATTCCCATGGCGAAAGAATTATCTCTAATAAAGATGCTCGTGTTATTTGTGCGGTTATTCCCACAAATGAAGAGAAAATGATTGCGCGTGATGCCATTGCGTTAGGCAAAATTAATATACCAGTAGAATTTGCATAATTAATTTTCAGCAGAGAGATTATTTTTCATGAAGGTAAATATCGATACCAGCGATATGCTGTATGCCGAAGCCTGGAATGGCTTTAAAGGTACGGACTGGAAAGAAGAAATTAATGTCCGTGATTTTATTCAGCACAACTATACGCCTTATGAAGGGGATGAATCTTTCCTCGCCGAAGCAACGCCAGCGACCACTGCATTGTGGGAAAAAGTCATGGCGGGCATCCGTATTGAAAACTCGACGCACGCGCCGGTTGATTTCGATACCAATATTGCCACCACGATAACCGCACATGATGCGGGTTATATTGAACAAGAACTGGAAAAAATCGTTGGTCTGCAAACGGATAAGCCGCTCAAGCGCGCTCTGCATCCGTTTGGCGGCATCAACATGATCAAAAGCTCTTTTGATGCTTATGGTCGTGAGATGGATGCTGATTTTGAATACCAGTTTACTGAACTGCGTAAAACCCATAACCAGGGCGTATTCGACGCCTACTCTCCGGATATGCTGCGCTGCCGTAAATCCGGCGTGCTGACCGGTCTGCCGGATGGCTATGGCCGTGGTCGTATCATCGGCGACTATCGCCGCGTCGCGCTGTACGGTATCCGCTACCTGGTACGCGAGCGTGAACTGCAGTTTGCCGATCTCCAGTCGAACCTGGAGTGGGGCCAGAATCTTGAAGCCACGATTCGCCTGCGCGAAGAGCTGTCTGAGCACCGTCGCGCCCTGCTACAGATGCAGGAAATGGCAGCGAAGTACGGCTGCGATATCTCCCGCCCGGCGCGTAATGCGCAGGAAGCGGTGCAGTGGGTTTACTTTGCTTACCTGGCTGCGGTGAAATCTCAGAACGGCGGCGCAATGTCGCTGGGCCGTACCGCATCGTTCCTCGACATCTACATTGAGCGCGATTTCAAAGCGGGAATTTTAAACGAGCAGCAGGCGCAGGAGCTGATCGACCACTTCATTATGAAGATCCGTATGGTGCGCTTCCTGCGTACGCCGGAATTCGACACCCTGTTCTCAGGCGACCCTATCTGGGCGACTGAAGTTATCGGCGGCATGGGGCTGGATGGCCGCACGCTGGTAACGAAAAACTCGTTCCGCTACCTGCATACTCTGCACACTATGGGACCGGCGCCTGAGCCGAACCTGACGGTGCTGTGGTCTGAAGCGCTGCCGATTGCCTTCAAAAAGTACGCCGCCCAGGTGTCTATCATCACCTCGTCTTTGCAGTATGAAAACGACGATTTGATGCGTGCCGACTTTGACAGCGATGACTATGCCATTGCCTGCTGCGTAAGCCCGATGGTTATCGGCAAACAAATGCAGTTCTTCGGTGCGCGTGCCAACCTCGCCAAAACGTTGCTGTACGCAATCAACGGCGGCGTGGATGAGAAGCTGAAAATTCAGGTTGGGCCGAAAACGGCACCGCTGATGGATGACGTGCTGGATTACGATACGGTGATGGAGAGCCTGGACCACTTTATGGACTGGCTGGCCGTGCAGTACATCAGCGCGCTGAACATCATCCACTATATGCACGACAAGTACAGCTATGAAGCTTCGCTGATGGCGCTGCACGATCGTGATGTCTATCGCACGATGGCTTGTGGTATGGCGGGTCTGTCCGTGGCGGCGGATTCACTGTCGGCTATCAAATACGCTCGCGTGAAACCGATTCGTGATGAAAACGGTCTGGCTGTCGATTTCGAAATCGAAGGCGACTATCCGCAATACGGCAACAACGACGAGCGAGTAGACAGCATTGCCTGCGACCTGGTCGAACGCTTCATGAAGAAAATTAAGGTGTTGCCAACCTACCGTAACGCAGTGCCGACGCAGTCCATTCTGACCATCACTTCCAACGTGGTGTACGGACAGAAAACCGGTAACACACCGGACGGACGTCGCGCAGGTACGCCGTTTGCGCCAGGGGCTAACCCGATGCACGGCCGCGATCGTAAAGGCGCGGTTGCGTCGTTAACCTCGGTGGCCAAACTGCCGTTTACCTATGCCAAAGACGGTATCTCGTACACCTTCTCCATTGTGCCGGCTGCACTGGGCAAAGAAGATGGGGTGCGTAAAACCAACCTGGTTGGTCTGCTGGACGGTTACTTCCACCATGAAGCGCATGTGGAAGGTGGGCAGCATCTGAACGTTAACGTTATGAACCGTGAAATGTTGATGGATGCCATTGAGCACCCGGAAAACTATCCGAACCTGACGATCCGCGTGTCTGGCTATGCGGTGCGCTTCAACGCGTTGACCCGTGAACAGCAGCAAGATGTTATTTCACGTACTTTCACCCAGGCGCTCTGACGCCGGAGGGATTATGAGAAAAGTTATTGCAACCGAATGTGCACCAGGGGCGATTGGGCCTTACGTACAGGGCGTGGACCTGGGCAGCATGGTGTTGACGTCAGGTCAAATCCCGGTGTGTCCACAGACCGGTGAAGTGGCAGAAAACGTGGCCGATCAGGCACGTCAAAGCCTGGAAAACGTGAAAGCGATCGTCGAGTCCGCAGGTTTGAAAGTGAGCGATATCGTGAAGACTACCGTTTTCGTATCCGACCTGAACGACTTCGCCACCATTAACCAGGTGTACCAGCAGTTCTTTGATGAGCATCAGGCTATCTACCCCACGCGCAGTTGCGTACAGGTCGCCCGCTTACCAAAGGATGTGAAGCTGGAGATTGAAGCCATCGCCGTACGTGGCGACACGCTGTAATCCCTTGCGGGGCGATCTCAGGATCGCCCCAATCCTTAATGAGTGTGAAACCTGGTCTTCACTGAACGGCAATCCGAGGGTGTGGATATGATTAGCGCATTCGATATTTTCAAGATTGGCATTGGACCTTCCAGCTCCCATACCGTGGGGCCAATGAACGCAGGTAAAAGCTTTATCGATCTGTTGGTCAGCAGCGGAGAACTCCCCAGAACCACACATATTGTGGTCGATCTTTACGGATCGCTTTCCCTGACCGGGAAAGGTCATGCGACAGATGTCGCGATCATGATGGGGCTGGCCGGTAACAGTCCGCAAAACGTTAATATAGACTCAATCGCTGGTTTTACTCAGGAAGTGGCCCGTACCGGACGTTTGCCGGTTGCTGAGGGCGCGCATGTTGTCGATTTCTCTCCAGATGAAAATATTCTCTTTCATACCGAAACCCTGCCACGCCATGAAAATGGCATGCGTATCACCGCGTGGAACGGCACCGAGAGGCTATTAAGCAAAACCTATTACTCCGTCGGCGGTGGTTTTATCATTGAAGAGGAGCAATTTGGGCAGGTGCATGATGTTGAAGCACACGTGCCCTACAATTTTCATTCCGCCAGCGAACTGCTGAAACTGTGCGAGCGCAATGGGCTGTCTGTTTCCGGTTTGATGATGCAAAACGAGCTGGCGATGCGCAGCAAAGAGGAAATCGATGCTGGCTTTGCCGCCATTTGGGACGTCATGCACGCCGGGATTGAGCGCGGCATGAACACCGAAGGCGTCCTGCCGGGGCCGCTTAACGTTCCGCGTCGCGCCGTGGCGTTACGTCGGTTGCTGGTTTCCAGCGATAATCTGTCCAGCGACCCGATGAACGTTATTGACTGGATCAACATGTTCGCGCTGGCCGTGAGCGAAGAAAACGCCGCCGGCTGCCGGGTTGTGACGGCGCCGACCAACGGTGCATGTGGGATTATTCCCGCCGTATTGGCCTATTACGACAAGTTCCGCCGTCCGGTGAATGCGAACTCCATTGCCCGCTATTTGCTGGCCGCGGGGGCGATAGGCGCGCTGTATAAGATGAACGCCTCTATTTCTGGTGCTGAGGTGGGCTGCCAGGGTGAGATTGGCGTAGCCTGTTCAATGGCGGCTGCCGGTCTGACGGAACTGCTGGGCGGTAGCCCGTCGCAGGTCTGCATTGCAGCGGAAATCGCCATGGAGCATAACCTGGGGCTGACCTGCGATCCGGTAGCCGGACAGGTGCAAATACCGTGCATTGAACGTAATGCGATCAACGCAGTAAAAGCCGTCAACGCCGCGCGCATGGCGCTACGTCGAACGTCAGAACCACGCGTTTCGCTCGATAAAGTGATCGAGACCATGTATGAAACGGGTAAAGATATGAACGACAAATACCGTGAAACCTCACGCGGTGGGCTGGCAATTAAAGTGGTTTGTACCTGAGGTGAAAAGCCGTGCCTGGTAAGCGCAGCGCTATCCAGCAATAAATTAATCAATATGGCATGATAAAAAAGGTGCACGTTAGTGCGTAATGCTTGTCAGTTAACGAGGATGAGTGGCCGTAGCGATAATGGAAAGTGGCACATACGGAGGTAATGAATCTGTTGCCTCCGGCGTATTGCTACGTTCACCTTAGTGATATCACTTCTCTGAGACAATACGACCTGTGAACGTGTTAAGGGTACTATCGCCGTACCCTTAACAATCCCGGCTCCCGGCGGGAAAATTGCCGCTCCGCGGTTCCCTCCGTTTATTCCTCCAGGCTACCGGGCCGGGCGCGAGGTAGCGTCCCTGCAAAACGCGCCCTGAACCCGCATCCCTGCGGGTTCTCCCGGCCTTACGGAAACACGTCGGCAATTTTCAGCCGGACCAGCCCACACCTGACCACCTGCGTTTTTATTGGAATATATCTGAACAGCAAAACAGATTTAACTGGAAGTCAGTGCGTTGCAGCGATGACCCCGTTCCGGCTGAAAATCGATGAGGCGTTGACGGCTGACCGGGGCTGCCCGCAGGGATGCGGGCAGAGGGGACGGCCTGCTGGGACGCAGGCTCGGCCCCGACCCGACAGGCAGACGGCATAAGACGAATGAATCGCACAGCGACGATTTTCCCGCCGGGAGCCTGGGTTGCAAGGGAGGCGGCGGTGAGCCTCCCTTGCACGTTCACGGGTATCTGCGCTTCAGAGAAATGACACTGCTGAGGTGAACGGAACCCTGAGCAAGAATTACATGTTCTTCATAATGCTTAACTAACCAATACTACACCTGAGCGCGTCTTTTTTTGTTGTGATCTGCTTCAAAAAGAGAAAATAATACCATTCTATAAAGATGAAATAGAAAAATTTTATTAAACATTATGAAGTTAGGGGGTATTTATGTGAAGTTTTTCTCTGACCCTCGGCGTATGATTTCTCCATTCTAACGAACTCGCCTGCACGACTCGTACCGCGTATCGCATTGATGCGGAACGGAAAAATAATAAAACCTTACCCTACATTTTGAGCGAGATTTTTATGGAAACGGCAACGAATAACAGCGTAATACTCGACGCATCTGCTCCGGCACGTCGGGCGGGAATGACCGAAAGTGAATGGCGCGAAGCCATTAAATTCGACAGCATGGACACCGGCTGGGTCATTATGAGTATCGGTATGGCAATTGGTGCGGGGATTGTTTTTCTTCCCGTCCAGGTGGGTTTGATGGGGCTGTGGGTGTTTTTGCTCTCCTCTATCATCGGCTACCCAGCCATGTATCTGTTCCAGCGTCTGTTTATTAATACGCTGGCTGAGTCCCCAGAGTGTAAAGACTACCCGAGCGTAATCAGCGGCTATCTGGGTAAGAACTGGGGCATCCTGTTAGGTGCGTTGTATTTTGTGATGCTGGTTATCTGGATGTTCGTCTATTCCACCGCCATCACCAACGATAGCGCCTCCTACCTGCATACTTTTGGTGTTACTGAAGGTTTACTGTCCGACAGCCCGTTCTATGGCCTGGTGCTGATTTGCATCCTGGTGGCTATCTCGTCCCGCGGGGAAAAACTGCTGTTTAAAATCTCCACCGGTATGGTACTGACCAAGCTGCTGGTGGTGGCGGCGCTTGGCGTGTCGATGGTTGGGATGTGGCATTTATATAACGTAGGTTCACTGCCGCCGATGGCGCTGCTGATCAAAAACGCGATTATCACGCTGCCGTTTACCCTGACCTCGATTCTGTTTATTCAGACCTTAAGCCCGATGGTTATCTCCTATCGTTCTCGCAATAAATCCATTGAAGTGGCACGCCATAAAGCCCTGCGAGCCATGAATATTGCGTTCGGTATTCTGTTTGTGACCGTCTTTTTCTACGCCGTTTCCTTCACGCTGGCGATGGGCCATGACGAAGCGGTTAAAGCTTATGAGCAGAACATTTCCGCTCTGGCGATTGCCGCGCAGTTTATCAGCGGCGCGGGTGCTGGCTGGGTGAAAATCGTCAGCGTTATTCTGAACATCTTTGCAGTAATGACCGCTTTCTTCGGCGTTTACTTAGGGTTCCGTGAAGCCACTCAAGGGATCGTGATGAACGTGCTGCGCCGCAAAATGCCAGCCGAGAAAATCAATGAGACCCTGGTTCAGCGCGGCATTATGGTTTTCGCTATCCTGCTGGCGTGGGGAGCCATTGTGCTCAATGCGCCGGTACTGAGCTTCACTTCTATTTGTAGCCCTATCTTCGGCATGGTGGGATGTCTTATCCCGGCCTGGCTGGTCTACAAAGTTCCTGCACTGCACAAATACAAAGGCGCTTCCCTGTATCTGATTATTGTCACGGGCCTGCTGCTGTGCGTTTCTCCGTTCCTGGCATTTTCCTGAGATATCTGAGCAAAGGTTGTTGTTATGTTTGAGACTACATTGAATCCATTATGGGATAGTTTTATCCGCGCGGTGCAGGAAGAAGTTAAGCCTGCGCTGGGCTGCACGGAACCTATCTCTCTGGCTCTGGCGGCAGCGGTCGCCTCCTCTGAGCTGGACGGCGCGGTTGAACGCATTGATGCGTGGGTCTCACCGAACCTGATGAAAAACGGCATGGGCGTTACCGTGCCGGGTACCGGAATGGTTGGGCTGCCTGTCGCGGCGGCACTGGGTGCGCTGGGGGGAAATGCCCACGCCGGTTTAGAGGTACTGAAAGACGCCTCGCCTCAAGCGATTGCCGATGCGAAAGCGATGCTTACCGCCGGGAAGGTCGCGGTGATGCTGCAGGAGCCATGCGAGGACATTCTTTTCTCCCGTGCGAAGGTTTATAGCGCTGAAGGATGGGCGTGCGTGACGATTGTTGGTGGTCATACCAACATTGTGCACATTGAGACCAATAAGGGCGTGGTGTTCACGACAGAACAGAACGCTCAGGAAGAGGAGCAGGAGTCACCGTTGGCGGTATTGTCCCACACGTCGCTGGAAGAGATTCTGGCGTTCGTGAACGCGGTACCGTTTGAGTCAATCCGCTTTATTCTCGATGCGGCAAAACTGAACGGTGCCCTTTCCCAGGAAGGGCTGCGCGGTAACTGGGGCTTGCACATCGGAACCACGCTTGAGAAGCAGTGCGCGCGTGGCCTGCTGGCGAACGATCTCTCCACCTCTATTCTGATCCGCACCAGTGCGGCATCGGATGCGCGAATGGGCGGGGCGACGCTTCCGGCAATGAGCAACTCGGGCTCTGGAAATCAGGGGATTACCGCGACCGTTCCGGTAATGGTGGTGGCTGAGCACTTTGGTGCGGATGAAGAGAAACTGGCGCGTGCGCTGATGTTGTCTCACCTGAGCGCTATCTACATCCATCATCAGCTTCCGCGTTTGTCTGCACTGTGTGCGGCAACCACGGCGGCGATGGGCGCCGCGGCGGGGATGGCGTGGATTGTTGATGGTCGCTACAACACCATCGCGATGGCAATCAGCAGCATGATTGGCGACGTGAGCGGAATGATTTGCGATGGTGCCTCAAACAGCTGCGCGATGAAAGTTTCAACCAGCGCATCTGCGGCGTGGAAAGCGGTGCTGATGGCGCTGGATGATACCGCTGTGACCGGCAATGAAGGGATTGTGGCGCACAACGTGGAGCAATCTATCACGAACCTGTGTGCGCTGGCGTGTCGCTCGATGCAGGAAACCGACAAGCAGATCATTGAGATCATGGCCAGTAAGGCACATTAATCTGCAGGCCGGGTAAGGCGGAATCGCCCCCGGCATAACTCTAAGCCGCCTTTTCAGGCGGCTTCTTCGTCTTCCAGACGTAGCTCGGCATCCGCCACAATCGCTTCCAGCTCTGTCAGCATTTCTTCATAGCCGAAGGTCACAGTATCCTGTTTTTTCGGCTCAACCTGCGGCTGGCGTTTTTTTGATGATTTCTTGCTCAATAGTCGTACTCCATTGTTTTCCCTGACTATACGGGCAAATCTATCAGCAAAGCGCGCAGCGCGGTATCGGCGACTAACGTTATGTTAGTTTCGTCACGAATAAATGCACCATCGCCGCAGGTGAGCGCTTCCTTTTCGGCGCCAGATGTCACCGCATGGAATCTGCCGTGGATCGACTGTAAGTAAGCCCGCGGCCCATGTAACTGAAAACTCAGCGATTCACCTTGTTGCAGTTCAACGTGGTGCACCCATACCTGTTGACGCAGATGCAGGCTGCTTTGTTCACCATCCGGCGAGGCGAGCAACTGATGCTTACCGGCACTCAGCGTGGCTTTCTGTACGCAGGCGTTTTCGCGCTGCGGGCAGGCATCCAGCCAGAGCTGCATTCGGGTTAACGGTTTATCTTTGCTGATATTGTGTTCGCTGTAGCTAATTCCCGGCTGTGTGGCGAGCAGTAAAACTTCTCCTGCCTTGGCCTGGATATGGTTCCCTTCACTGTCGCGATACTCCGCTTCCCCTTCGAGGATCAGATTGACGATATCCACCTTCGGATAGGTACGTGGCTGGAAAGAGGCTCCCGGTGCCAGAACTTCCTGGTTCAGAACACGCAGCGAGGCATAACCCAGCAGTTTAGGATCAAAATAGTGCCCAAAGGAGAAGGTATAACGGGCCTGCAGCCAGCCGTAGTCTGCTTGCCCGCATTGTTTGGCTGTACGGGTAGTAATCATAGTTCTTGACCTCTCTTTACTTCCTTTTATGTTAAATGGCTAGACGCTGCATTGTTAGCCAGATATTCTGCCCGGTATGTTCAAATTTCCTGAATGAGAACGAGATGGCCAAAGAAAGGGCTTTAACGCTTGAGGCGTTACGCGTCATGGACGCAATAGACCGGCGTGGCAGCTTTGCCGCCGCAGCGGACGAACTGGGGCGCGTTCCTTCCGCGCTCAGCTATACCATGCAGAAGCTGGAGGAAGAGCTGGACGTCGTGCTGTTCGACCGTTCAGGTCATCGCACAAAATTCACCAACGTCGGGCGTATGCTGCTGGAACGTGGGCGTGTACTGTTGGAAGCTGCGGATAAGCTGACCACCGATGCCGAAGCGCTGGCTCGCGGTTGGGAAACGCATCTGACCATCGTCACCGAAGCGCTGGTGCCGACGGCGGCGTTTTTCCCGCTGATCGACAGACTTGCCGGGAAGGCCAATACCCAGCTTTCCGTTATTACCGAAGTTCTGGCCGGGGCGTGGGAGCGTCTGGAGCAGGGGCGGGCGGATATCGTGATTGCGCCGGATATGCATTTTCGCTCATCTTCGGAAATCAACTCGCGCAAGCTGTACTCGTTGATGAACGTATATGTGGCGGCCCCGGATCATCCAATTCATCAGGAGCCGGAACCGTTGTCGGAAGTCACCCGTGTGAAGTACCGCGGAATCGCGGTGGCGGACACGGCCCGCGAACGTCCGGTGCTGACGGTTCAACTGCTGGATAAACAGCCGCGTCTGACGGTGAGTTCGATAGAAGATAAACGCCAGGCGCTGTTGGCCGGCCTTGGCGTGGCGACGATGCCATATCCGCTGGTGGAAGAGGACATTGCGGCGGGTCGCTTGCGTGTGGTTAGCCCGGAATCGACAAGCGAAATTGATATTATTATGGCCTGGCGTCGAGACAGCATGGGCGAAGCGAAATCCTGGTGTTTGCGGGAAATTCCCAAGCTGTTTGCGGGTAAATAGCAGGGCTGTTACGCCGGATGCGGTGCAAATGCACCTTATCCGGCCGACAAGATGGTGTATTACATCAGGACAGTTGTTTGGGGTCAGCGCCGAAGCGGTTGCTCCCCTGAGTCCCATTTTGACAGTTGAAAATGATGATTACCAACCAGCCTACGATCGGGATCAGCAGCACCAGTAGCCACCAGGCCGAGCGGTCGGTGTCATGTAAACGCCGGAACTGCACCGCCCACCACGGGATAAAGACCAGAACCCCATAAATCGTCGTTAATATGCCTTCCCCTCCGGCGCGTTCCCAGCCAAGCATTCTGTCCAGAATGCCCAGCACGAACGTAAAGATGATGTTGACCAGCACAAACATCCAGTATTCTTTACGACGCGCGCGGCCCCCAAAACCAAAGTAGTTCTTTAATACGTTTAAATACCAATCCATTTTTGCCTCGTTCTGTATTCAATTACTTGTTTTTAAAGCAATCAAATTAAGAATAGCCGTGAATGGAATGCTGGTAAATATTTGCTGTATTAATTATTTGGCCCCCAAAGGGGACCCGTGTAAATCAGGCAAAACGGTCATCACGCCCGTGGGGTTCGTTGAGGTCCTGCCACGGTCCGACAGAAATAATGCCGGTCGGGTTAATGGTTTTGTGGCTACGGAAGTAGTGACTGCGGATGTGATCGAAATTAACGGTCTCCGCAATGCCTGGCATCTGGTAGATATCGCGCAGGAAACCGTACAGGTTCAGATAGTCGCTAATCCGGTGTTTGTCGCACTTGAAGTGCGTCACATACACAGGATCAAAGCGCACCAACGTGGTCCACAGGCGAATATCGGCCTCTGTTAACTGGTACCCGGTCAGGTAGCGATGTTGCCCAAGGATCTGCTCCAGTCGCGCCAGAGATTGAAAGACTTTTTCTACGGCGTCGTCGTAGGCTTCCTGACTGGTGGCAAATCCGGCTTTATACACGCCGTTATTGACGTTGTCATAAATCCAGCCGTTGAGCTCGTCGATTTTAGTTTGCAGAGCGGGTGGATAGTAATCCCCGGCTTTCGCGCCCAGCGCATCAAACGCAGTGTTAAACATACGGATGATATCTGCAGATTCGTTGCTGACAATGGTGTGGTTCTTTTTGTCCCACAACACCGGAACGGTCACCCGACCGCTGTAGTGCGGATCGGCGTGTAAATAGAGTTGATAAAGAAATTCGTGCTGATACAGGGTATCGCCGGTTGCCGCCGGGAAGTTATCGTCAAAGGTCCAGCCGTTTTCCAGCATCAGCGGATGCACAACGGAAACGGAAATAAACGGTTCCAGCCCTTTGAGTTTACGCAAGATCAGCGTGCGATGCGCCCACGGACAGGCCAGAGAAACGTAGAGATGATAGCGGTCTTTTTCGGCGGCGAAACCCCCTTCGCCCGTTGGACCGGGTGCGCCATCCGCAGTGAGCCAGTTACGGAAAGCTGATGCAGAGCGTTGAAATTTTCCCCCGGTTGATTTGGTGTCATACCAGGTATCATGCCATACGCCGTCAATGAGTTGTCCCATGATTTTCGCCTCCTCAGATAGCAAAAGCGAGGAGATGTCTCCTCGCTTTTTGATGCGTTTAGTATAGCTCGCTTACCATTTTTTATTCAGTACACGGTCGATGCTGAATGCGCCCGGACCGGTGATAGCCAGCAGCAGGAAGCCGCCTGCGATGGTCAGGTTTTTCATAAACATCAGAGAGTTCACACCTTCCGCAAAATTGCTGTGGAAGAGGAACGCCGTCAGCAGCGTGAAGCCCGCGGTGAACAGCGCGGTAGTGCGGGTCAGGAAACCAAACAGGATGGCCAGACCGCCGCCAAACTCAAGCAGGATAACCAGCGGTAACATAAATCCTGGGACGCCCATGGCTTCCATGTACTGTTGGGTACCCGCATATCCGGTGATTTTTCCCCAACCTGCGGTAATAAACAGGATTGGCATCAGAATGCGCGCTACCAGTACACCAACATCTTCTAATTTCTTCATCATACTCTCCAGGAAACCACTCAGGCGGCTTATTGTGTTTTTTTGTGCAACGACGTCGCAGAGTGCGTCGTTGCTGTCGATGGAGAGAATCATAAACGCGGCTAATGACAATTGTTAGCAAGGAAAACTGTCAGAAATTTTCAAAAAATTTGAGGTTAGGGGGAGAAGAGGTGATTAGCCGCGCAGTTGCTGTTGTCTGATGGTCGATTTAACCAGACGCCAGATGCTCCACACGCTAAAGCCGCGTTTAGCCCAGCGTACCAGCAGATTCGGGTTACGAATGGTGCGAACCGCCATAATACTGCTTCCGACCAACACCCAGCCACGCAGGTTCAGCAGCGTCTTCCAGCCACGATCGTAAACTTCGGTGGCTTCCAGCCAGTCGCGGCGAGTGGCCGACAGATCCAGCCTTTGCTGCTGGATCTGTCCAAGCAGTTGCGCCTTACGTTGTTGACGTTCGACTTTACTGCTCATTATGCATCATCCTCCAGGGCCTGCCTGTCGTTAGCGAGTTCATTGCGCGTATGGCGTAGCAGCGTTGTTTTACGCGCTTTACTCAGCGTCCATAGCCCGCCGATAAGCGCTAAAAGCAACAGCACAACGGTGGTGGCAATCATGGCGTTCAGGCGATACTGCGGGTCTATGGCCCAGATGATAAGCACCATCAGGCTCATCAGACCAAACGCCGCGAACAGCATGGTCAGCCCAAGCATCAGCAGGATCTGGATGAGATTGGCTTTTTCCTCTTCCAGCTCAACGACGGCCAGCCGCAGCCGCGTCTCTACGATCTCAACGAGAATCGTCAGGATCCGCTGTCCAATACCCAGTACGCCTTTGCCTGGACCTTGTGCGTGTTGAGAGTCTGCCATTATTAACGGCGCGACAGCAGTACACCAAGCACCACACCGACTGCTGCGCCAATGCCGACGCCTGTCCATGGGTTTTCGCGTACGTAGTTATCGGCTTTTGCCGCGGCCTCACGGGTCTGTTTAGCAATCACATCGCTGGTTTCGCTCAGACGATGGCGGCTCTCGCGTAACGCATGTTCGGCTTTACTGCGAATTTTACTCATCTCTTCCTTCGACTTATCGCCAGAGGAGCTAAGTACTTCTTCAAGCGTATCCGCAAGAGATTTCAGCTCAGCGCGCAGGTTTTCCGTAGCATTATCTTTCGACATAGTTTTCTCCAGTTGAGTGGCTAGTTACCGTACTTAGTAATCGCGTGTCTCGAGTTCTTTCAGCTCTTGCTGAGCTTCAGCAAGCTTATGTTCGCGCTTGGCTATCTTATCCGCATCGCCTTTTTGCTTCGCCTCGGCCAAATCACGTTGACGCTCGGCTATCTCATTTTTCTGCTCGGCGATTTTTTTCTGATGGTCGGCGCGCAGTTTGCTGTCAGTACAATTTGCCCGAACTTCGCTCAGCGCTTTGTTCAGACCATTGATGCGGTTTTGATTGTTGTGCTTTTCGGCATAGCTTATCTCCCGCTGAATATCCTGTTCTTTTTCCTGACAGAGGGGGGAGGCGTAACTGCCGGCACTGAGAGCGAAAAGACTAATTGCTAAAGCGATGCGGTATTTCATTCTTGAACCTTCCATTGTGATTCGACCTTGTGGCTTTGGCCGATGCTCCAGAATAATAAAGCAATGGGTCATAAACCCAGTTTATTAATCATAGGCGCTAAATGATGAAATCACCAAAGTGAGTGATCTAATTCAGATTCCTGGAGATTAACCAAAACGGTGCGGGGTATCACGTAAGCGGGATAACCACTGTACCGCCTGATTATCATCATCCTGCTGAGCAATAACGAAACCGTGCGGTAACGTTCGGTCCAGCACGACCTTTGCGGCTGCGCTTTGCGCGCTGGAATCAAAGGTGATCAGCAGCGCGTCATTTTGCGGAGTAATGCTTTTAAAGCGAATGCCGTTGGCGTCCAGGTGATGCCAGATAGAGAAGCCATCAGGCATGGTGGCTCCCTGGTTTACAGCACGAATGGCAAGCGTTGACTCCTGCTGGCGGATGACCGACCAGGTCAGGAGCAGCGCGCCGATAAACAGCATAAAAGTAGTCGTCCAGGCCAGTCGTCGGAGTGTTATGCATGATTTCAGCATAATTTACCCTCGGTTCCCGTATTTCTTTTTCCAAAGCACAACCAGTGAACCTGCCAGACCAAACACCAGTAACACCACGGGAAGCAGCATCAGACAAGACATCAGCTGATCTTCATATTTGAGAAACACTGGCGTTTTGCCCAGCAGATAGCCAAGCGTTGTGAGAATCAGAACCCAAAGCAGTCCGCTCATCCAGTTAAAAAACTGAAAGCGCGCATTGTTCAGACCGGACAATCCTGCGATGGTCGGCAGTAATGTTCTGACAAACGCGATAAAGCGACCGACCAACAGGGCAGACAAGCCATGCTTATGGAACAGATGATGTGCGCGCTGATGGTAGTGCGCGGGTAGATGAGACAGCCAGTTTTGAACGGTGCGGGTATTTCCCAGCCATCTCCCCTGGATATAGCTGAGCCAGCAACCCAGGCTGGCCGCGGTGGTGAGCAGCAGTACCGTTTGCGGAAAACCCATCGCGCCTTTAGCGATAAGTACGCCGACCAGTACCAGTAGACTGTCGCCAGGTAAAAAGGCTGCTGGCAGCAGTCCATTTTCCAGAAACAAAATGGTAAACAGTACGAAATAGAGCATGCCAATCATGGAGGGATTGGCCAGCGTTTCAAAATCCTGAGCCCATAAAGCATTCAGTAATTGAGTCAGTAGTTCCATTCAATATTCCTGGAGAATCGGTTGTCGTCATGCCGGTATTCTGGAGTTTGTAACGCCGCAATTTTATTGGTGTTTTTTACATGGATCGCGGTCTGACACAAATTCACGGCCTGAACTATTCCCTGTAAAGTTGTGAAGTAAGCAAGCTCTCAAACACAAAAATTCAAATAACAACTAATTGTAACAAAGGTCAACGTAGTCCGTTATAGAAATTACGGGTGTTGCCCTGTGATTTTGCTTATCGCAATGGAGGGAGGCGAGAGGATTTACACAGGCTGACACTTTATACCTAATGCTTACCAAGCGTCAGAAACAGGCGCTTTGTCGCGCCTGCATCGTTAAGATTGTTTATTTTGCGCCGTTAGCTGCCGTATCGAGATGAATGACGGGATTATCGGTAAAAAGATAACGGTCTGCGTTGAATTCAAAATCATCGCTGGTTTCGTTAAACAGCATCTGCTTTGTGTTCTCAAGATGCTGCCACATCGCCAGTTTGGCGGCGTGTGGATCTTTGCGAATCAGCGCCCGCAGGATCTGGTCATGGTCGTCGCACCAGTTATCTATCGTGCGCAGATCGATGTGGTCGTGCAGTTTCTTCCAGTAGGGGTTGTGAATACGCTGAGTCCACATTTTTTCAACAATTGCGGCCAGGGCAGAGTTCTGTGTTGCCAGCGCGACCTGCACATGGAACAGGAGATCCCACTCGGAGTCACGAAAGCTTTTTTCGTTACGCGACTTCTCCTGAATTTCCATCAGTTTCATGATGTCCTGTTTGGTCACCTGGGTGGCGGCAAACTCAGCAATGTTGCTTTCTATGAGCTGGCGAGCCTGGAGCAGCTCAAACGGACCGTAGCTGGCGAATTCCAGACTTTCATCTGGCGCGACATAGTGTTTGGGTTGATTTGAAATGACGTGGATCCCCGATCCTTTACGCACTTCAACATAGCCCTCAACCTCGAGCATGATAATCGCTTCACGAACCACGGTGCGGCTGACATTTTTTTCATCGGCGATAAAGCGCTCGGCGGGGAGTTTGTCACCCACCAGGTAGACACCCTGCTCAATGCGTTCTTTCAGATCAGCGGCAAGTTGTTGGTACAAACGTCGTGGTTCGGTGATTTCCATATGCGCTCCAGGCATGATACGGCAGACTCTATTTGTTATACCACTTTTGCGATTCCGGCTCCACTCGCGGCGATAAAAAAGCCGCCAGATGACTGGCGGCTTAGCATTACATAACCTTGTTAAATCGTGTCTGGTTAACTTTGCGCAGCGGGATCGCCAGTTTGCGAAGCTGACTCTACCTCGCTGGCCGATTTGTTCTGCAATACCGTCCAGATGACTAACGCGCCGAGCAGGTCGAATACCGCCAGTACGGCGAACAGCGGGCTGAAGCCGATGGTGTCAGCCAGCGCGCCAACGACCAGCGCAAACAGCGTACTTGCAAGCCAGGCGGACATACCGGTCAGACCGTTCGCGGTTGCCACTTCATTACGACCAAATACGTCAGAAGAGAGCGTGATCAGCGCACCGGACAGCGCCTGGTGAGCAAAGCCGCCGACGCACAGCAGGGCGATAGCAATGTACGGGCTGGTGAACAGACCGATCATCCCTGGGCCAATCATCAGCAATGCGCCCATGGTGACGACCATTTTACGGGAAACGATCAGGTTAACGCCGAACCAGCGCTGGAACAGCGGCGGTAAGTAACCCCCTACGATACAACCCAGGTCAGCAAATAGCATCGGCATCCAGGCAAACATCGCAATCTCTTTCAGGTTAAAGCCGTAGACTTTAAACATGAACAGCGGGATCCAGGCGTTGAAGGTACCCCAGGCCGGCTCTGCCAGGAAACGCGGCAGCGCGATGCCCCAGAACTGGCGGTTACGCAGGATCTGACCGAGAGACATTTTCTTGGCGGTGCTGTTTTTATGCTGTGATTCCTGACCATTCAGAATGTAATCACGTTCTTCATCAGACAGTTTTTTCTGGTCGCGTGGGTGTTTGTAAAATACCAACCAGCACATGGCCCAGATGAAGCTCAGGGCACCAGAAATAATGAATGCCATCTGCCAGCTGTGCATGACGATAGCCCAGACGACCAGCGGCGGAGCAATCATCGCGCCGATAGAGGAACCGACGTTAAAGTAACCCACGGCGATTGAACGTTCTTTTGCCGGGAACCATTCAGAACTGGCTTTCAGACCCGCAGGGATCATCGCAGCTTCAGCGGCACCGACTGCGCCTCGCGCCAGCGCCAGTCCACCCCAGCTACCAGCCAGTGCGGTCGCGCCACAGAAGACGGCCCACAGAACGGCGAACATCGCGTAACCAATTTTTGTGCCGAGCACATCGAGTACATAGCCGGCAACGGGTTGCATTACGGTGTAAGCAGCAGAATACGCTGCGATGATATAGGAATACTGTTGGGTGGAGATGTGTAACTCTTCCATCAGAGTTGGCGCAGCTGCCGCCACAGTGTTACGTGTCAGATAACCCAGCACGGTGCCAAGCGTCACCAGTGCGATCATGTACCAACGTAACCCTTTAATTTTACGCATGTAAAACCTCATCGTTTTGTTATGTCCGCGAACGAGCGGTCATCTTCCAGTTCAGGGAGGAGGATGTTCTTTTACGAGGGGGTAACCGAAAAAAAAGCCGGTACTCCCCGAACTCTGCCATGTCAATATTTGTGCTAATTCGGTTTCCGTACCGGTTAATCCGATGGTGATACATCGGTAATTTGCATTCCGTCGGCTTATGTATCGCGACGGCAAAAAGATAACTTGTCATACAGCTTTAAAAGGTGAGTGCCATCACAAAAGTGTGAATCTTCGTGTGGTCATTATTTCGATTCAGCAAAGCCAGTGCTGGTGCGGCTTGGCGCGAGGTTTACCTCTTTGAGAGTAATTTTTTTGTCGCCATTTGTTGATCTAACTCACGAAAATATCTTCAGTGTATGGAAATTGGTGTGATAACTTTGTCAACATCAAAACATAAGCAATCTGACGCACTCGCTGAGAGGAAGACGATAATGACCCCGTTTATGACTGAAGATTTCCTGTTGGACACCGAATTTGCCCGCCGTCTGTATCATGATTACGCCAAAGACCAGCCAATCTTCGACTACCACTGCCATTTGCCACCGCAACAAATCGCGGAAAACTACCGTTTTAATAACCTGTATGACATCTGGCTGAAGGGTGACCACTACAAGTGGCGTGCGATGCGTACTAACGGCGTCTCTGAGCGCCTGTGTACCGGCGATGCCTCCGATCGCGAGAAGTTTGACGCCTGGGCCGCCACGGTTCCGCACACAATCGGTAACCCGCTGTACCATTGGACCCACCTCGAATTACGTCGCCCGTTTGGTATTACAGGTAAGCTGCTGTCTCCGGCAACGGCTGACGAAATCTGGAACCAGTGCAATGAACTGCTGGCGCAGGACAAATTCTCCGCACGCGGCATCATGCAGCAGATGAATGTGAAAATGGTCGGTACTACCGATGACCCGATCGACTCTCTGGAGCATCACGCGGCCGTTGCTAAAGACGGAAGCTTTGATGTGAAAGTGCTGCCGAGCTGGCGTCCGGATAAAGCCTTTAACATTGAGCAGGCGACCTTTAATGACTATATGGCGAAGCTCGGTGAGGTGTCTGACACGGATATCCGCCGCTTCAGCGACCTGCAAGCTGCGCTGACCAAACGTCTGGATCACTTTGCGGCTCACGGCTGTAAAGTCTCTGACCACGCGCTGGACGTGGTGCTGTTTGCTGAATCTAACGAATCTGAACTGGATAGCATTCTGGCACGCCGCCTGGCGGGTGAAACGCTGAGCGAGCATGAAGTTGCCCAGTTTAAAACCGCGGTGCTGGTGTTCCTCGGTGCGGAATACGCGCGTCGTGAATGGGTACAGCAGTACCACATCGGCGCGCTGCGTAATAACAACCTGCGTCAGTTCAAACTGTTGGGCGCAGATGTCGGCTTCGACTCCATCAACGATCGCCCGATGGCCGAAGAGCTGTCCAAACTGCTGAGCAAGCAGAACGAACAGAACCTGCTGCCGAAAACCATTCTCTACTGCCTGAACCCGCGCGATAACGAAGTGCTGGGCACCATGATCGGCAACTTCCAGGGCGAAGGTATGCCGGGCAAGATGCAGTTCGGTTCCGGCTGGTGGTTCAACGATCAGAAAGACGGTATGGAACGTCAGATGACGCAACTGGCCCAGCTCGGTCTGCTGAGCCGTTTCGTCGGCATGCTGACCGATAGCCGTAGCTTCCTGTCATACACGCGCCATGAATACTTCCGTCGCATCCTGTGCCAGATGATTGGCCGTTGGGTTGCTGCAGGTGAAGCGCCGGCAGATATCCAGCTGTTGGGTGAAATGGTCAGAAATATTTGCTTCAACAATGCGCGTGATTATTTCGCCATTGAACTGAACTAAGGCCTGGGTGAAGGTATGCAATACATCAAGATCCATACGCTGGATAACGTCGCGGTAGCGCTCGCTGATTTGGCTGAAGGAACCGAAGTCACCGTTGATGGGCAAGCGGTAATCCTGCGCCAAGCGGTTTCTCGTGGCCATAAATTCGCTTTATGCGATATTGCGCAAGGCGAAAACGTCATTAAATACGGTTTGCCAATCGGTCATACGTTGGTGGACGTGGCGGCGGGTGAGCATATTCATGCTCACAACACGCGCACGAATCTGAGCGACCTGGACACGTATAGCTACCACCCTGATTTTCAGGCAGAGCTTGTTCAACCCGCCGATCGCGATGTACAGATCTACCGTCGCGCCAACGGCGAGGTCGGCGTGCGCAACGAACTGTGGATCCTGCCGACGGTCGGCTGCGTCAACGCTATGGCGCGTCAGATGCAGAACCGCTTTCTGAAAGAGACCAACGACGCCGAGGGTATCGACGGCGTGCATCTTTTCAGTCACACCTACGGCTGTTCGCAACTGGGTGACGACCACATCAACACCCGTACCATGCTGCAAAATATGGTGCGCCACCCGAATGCGGGTGCGGTGCTGGTGGTCGGCCTGGGCTGTGAAAACAACCAGGTTGATGCCTTCCGCGAAACTTTAGGCGAGTACGATCCTGAGCGTGTTCACTTTATGGTCTGCCAACATCAGGAAGACGAAGTGGAAGCGGGGATTGAACATCTCCATCAGTTGTACAACGTGATGCGTAACGATAAGCGTGAGCCGGGTAAGCTGGGCGAGCTGAAGTTTGGTCTGGAATGCGGCGGCTCTGACGGCCTGTCCGGTATTACCGCCAACCCGATGCTGGGGCGTTTTTCCGACTACGTGATTGCCAACGGCGGCACCACCGTGCTGACTGAAGTACCGGAAATGTTCGGTGCCGAGCAGCTGCTGATGGACCACTGCCGTGACGAAGAAACCTTTGGCAAGCTGGTGACCATGGTCAATGACTTTAAGCAGTACTTCATTGCTCACGACCAGCCGATTTACGAGAATCCATCGCCGGGCAACAAAGCGGGCGGGATCACCACGCTGGAAGATAAATCTCTGGGCTGCACGCAAAAAGCGGGCTCCAGCCAGGTGGTGGACGTACTGCGCTACGGCGAACGCCTGAAGACACACGGCCTGAACTTACTGAGCGCGCCCGGTAACGATGCGGTTGCTACCAGTGCCCTCGCGGGCGCGGGCTGTCATATGGTGCTGTTCAGCACCGGCCGCGGTACGCCGTACGGCGGTTTTGTGCCGACGGTGAAAATTGCGACCAACAGCGAGCTGGCGGCCAAGAAAAAACACTGGATCGATTTTGACGCCGGACAGCTGATCCATGGTAAAGCGATGCCTCAGCTACTGAGCGAGTTTGTCGATACGATCGTTGAGTTCGCCAATGGCAAGCAAACCTGCAACGAGCGCAACGATTTCCGGGAACTGGCTATCTTTAAAAGCGGCGTAACATTGTAATTACCCTTCATCTTTCGCGTGACAGCCGCGTTGGCTGCGTCCATTCACCCCGGTCACTTACTCCAGTAAGCTCCCGGGGATGTCTGAACTTACCGCCTTGCGGTAGCACGAAATCTTTTGGGTAATCGAAATGGAGTGGATTTTAAAAACGGCGTTTCATAATATGGGGCGCCGTTTGTATTTGCGTTTCCTCACAAGGATCTCCCATGACCGCGTATTGGCTGGCCCAGGGCGTAGGTGTCATCGCCTTTTTGATCGGCATTACCACCTTTTTCAATCGAGATGAGCGCCGGTTCCGGCTGCAACTTGCCGTCTACAGCGCCACCATTGGCGTGCATTTTTTTCTGATGGGCGCCTGGCCTGCGGGAATGAGTGCAGAGCTAAACACCATCCGCACACTCGTCTCGATGCATACCCGCAAACTATGGGTAATGACCGTTTTTATTATCCTCACCCTGGTTCTCGGGCTGGCGAAATTACAGCATGCGATGGAGCTGTTGCCGATTATCGGCACGCTGGCCAGCACCTGGGCGCTGTTTCGCTGCCAGGGGCTGACCGTGCGCTGCGTAATGTGGTGCGCAACCGCCTGTTGGGTTATCCATAATTTCTGGTTGGGATCGATTGGTGGGACGATGATCGAAGGTAGTTTTCTGGTGATGAACGGCCTGAACATTATTCGCTTCCGGCGGATGCAAAAACGCGGAATTGATCCATTCAAAATTGAAAAAAGCGTACAAGAAGAGAACCCCTCCGTCCGGTGACGGAGGGGCAGAGATTAGCCGCGCAGGGCGTTATTTGCCAGACGTTCGTCTTCAGCCTGGCAGGCCGCAGCGGTAAACAGGACGTCTGTAGAAGAGTTCAGCGCCGTTTCACAGGAATCCTGCAATACGCCGATGATAAAGCCAACGGCAACGACCTGCATGGCGATGTCATTCGGGATACCGAACATATTACATGCCAGTGGGATCAGCAGCAGAGAACCGCCCGCCACGCCCGATGCGCCGCAGGCGCACAGCGAAGCCACCACGCTCAGTAACAGCGCCGTCGGTAAATCGACCGGAATACCCAACGTATTTACCGCCGCCAGCGTCAACACGGTAATGGTGATCGCCGCGCCAGCCATGTTGATGGTGGCTCCCAGCGGGATAGACACCGAATAGGTATCACGATCCAGGTTCAGCTTCTCACACAGCGCCATATTCACCGGAATGTTTGCCGCGGAGCTGCGGGTAAAGAAGGCGTACACGCCGCTTTCACGCAGACAGGCCAGCACTAACGGATATGGGTTGCGGCGAATTTTCCAGAATACCAGCAGCGGGTTGACCACCAACGCTACCAGCAGCATACAGCCTACCAGCACGGTCAGCAGATGTGCGTAGCCCCAAAGCGTGGCGAAACCGGTGGTTGCCAGCGTGGAGGAGACCAGGCCGAAGATACCGATCGGCGCGAAACGAATCACCAGCTTCACCATAAAGGTGACTGCGTTGGACATATCGTTGACCAAATTTTTGGTCGTTTCATTACCGTGACGCAGCGCAAAGCCCAGACCGACGGCCCAAACCAGGATGCCGATGTAGTTGGCGTTAAGCAGTGCATCAATTGGGTTAGAAACCATGCTCATTAGCAGGCCACGCATCACTTCGATAATGCCGGACGGCGGTACGATATCGCTGGCGCTGCTGGAAAGATGCAGTGTCGATGGGAAGGCGAAGCTGAAGACAACGGCCGCTAACGCTGCGGAAAATGTTCCGAGCAGGTAGAGGAACAGGATTGGGCGGATATTGGTTTTTTGCCCGTGCTGGTGGTTGGCGATAGAAGCCATTACCAGCATCAGAACCAGAATTGGCGCGACGGCTTTTAACGCGCCGACGAACAGAGTACCCAGTAAACCAACGGCTTCTGCCGCAGGTTTTGACACCAGTGCCAGTAAAATCCCCAGAACCAAACCGATCAAAATTTGTTTAACCAGGCTCCCTTGCGCCAGGCGCGAGAATAGCCCCGATGAACGTTGCGTAGTCATGTAGTAATCCTTTCATTGTGTTGTTGCCCTGCCTTTGTGCGTTCTGTAGACGCATCTTTCAGGATGGGGCAAATGTTTGCATGGCTGAGTATAAGGAAAGAACAGGGTTCTGGAAGCGAAATATCCTGGATTTCGCGTTGAGATCATATTTTATAACTTTGAGTTAACATTATTTTGACATGATAAACAAAAAGCCCGACGCACGCAGTGTGCTGTCGGGCTTTTCAGCTAGCAGATGAAACTTACTGTATTTGCTGCTTTTTATCGTGCTGGTGGTTGACCCAGGCGTTCACAATCAGCGTCACAAACAGAATGCCAAATACCACGCCTAACGAGATAGCGATCGGGATATGGTAGAAATCGACGATCAGCATCTTAATACCGATAAACACCAGAATGACCGACAAACCGTACTTCAGCATGGAGAAACGCTCCGCCACGCCCGCCAGCAGGAAGTACATTGCGCGCAGACCCAAAATAGCAAACAGGTTTGAGGTCAACACGATGAACGGGTCGGTAGTGACGGCAAAGATAGCCGGAATACTGTCGACGGCAAAAATGACGTCGCTCAGCTCAACCAGAATCAACACCAGCATCAGCGGCGTAACAAACAGCAGGCCGTTTTTACGCACGAAGAATTTTTCATCTTCGATGGTATCGGTCATGCGCAAATGACCGCGCAGCCAGCGTACTAACGGTCTGTCGCCAATACCGGAAGCATCTTCTTTCGCCAGCGCCATCTTCACGCCGGTAAACAGCAGGAATGCACCGAACACGTACAACAGCCACTCAAATTGGGTGATAAGCCAACTGCCGGCGAAGATCATGATCGTACGCAGAACAATGGCTCCCAGCACGCCATACACCAGTACCCGACGCTGCAACGCAGGCGGTACGGAGAAGTAGCTGAACAGCATCAACCAGACAAAGACGTTATCTACTGCCAGCGATTTTTCGATCAAATAGCCGGTAAGGAACGCCAGTGCCTGTGGGTCGGCAACGGCGCGGCCTTGGGTTTGTGCAAGGTACCACCAGAAGACGGCGTTAAACAGTAACGACAGCGTTACCCAAACGATTGACCAGGCCGCAGCCTGCTTCATCGACATCGTATGCGCGCCACGACGACCCTGCAACAGCAGGTCGATGGCCAGCATAATTACCACCACGACAGCGAAGCCACCCCATAACAACGGTGTGCCGACAGTATTCATTGTATTTCCCCATGCATAAAAAAAACGGCCAACGCCGAATGACGTTAGCCGCTGCTTTTTATGCATAGACCTTGCCATTCGGCAAGGTCTCACTTACAACAACAAAGGAATACGATGGCGTATTCCTTTGTTATCGCCCGGCGACCGGATGTGGTTTTTCACACATCGTAATGACGATCAACCGACAACGAAGTTACTCCCCTTTGCGGGTTACAAAATATTACAGGCCATGCATTCAGTCAATGGCCTGCAACATTCGTTTTACATACCTTTACGCTGTCAGCGATGATACCGCTTCGTCTGCCGGGAAAATCACGCCGGTCTGGCGGCGAATCTCTGTTTGCAGTTTGGCGGTGATACGGCTGACGGCCAGTGCGGGGTGATCCACTTCGCCGGATTCAACCAAATGAGCAAAAGCCTCTGCCTCATACAGCATAGTATTGATGTGCTGAGGCGTCGTCAGATCCTGGGTTTTCCCCCCGCGAGGAACGAAGCACACTTTCTGACACTCGGAGATATGCTCGATCACCAGCGATCCCTGCTCACCCTGAATTTCACTGGCTAACACCGAGTCGCTTACTTTTGAGTGCTGGAGTGTGACGCTGAAATCACCGTAATTCATCACCACCACGCCGTGGGCATCTACGCCGCTTTCCAGCAGACTGGCGCTGGCCTGAACGCTTTGCGGCTCACCCCACAGCGCAACCGCTGAGGCCAGGCAGTAAAAACCGATATCCATGATCGAGCCATTTGAGAACGCCGGATTAAACGTGTTCGGATTTTCACCGTCCAGATAGCGCTGGTAACGCGAGGAGTACTGGCAGTAATTAATAAACGCTTTCCTGATTCTTCCGACTTTGGGTAGAGATTGTTGCAACAGCAGGAAGTTAGGCAAGCTGGCGGTCTTAAACGCTTCAAACAACACGACCTGATTTTCGCGCGCGCAGGCGATAGCGGCTTCGGCTTGCGCCAGGTTTGAGGCCAGCGGCTTTTCGCAAATAACATGCTTTTTGTGCCGCAAAAACAGCTCGGTCTGCGGGAAGTGCAGGGAGTTTGGACTGGCGATGTAGACGGCGTCGATCGCCTCGCTTTGCGCCATCGCTTCCAGTGAGGTAAACAGATGCTCGACGGGGTAATCGTTGGCGAAGGTCTGCGCCTGCTCGAGGCTACGGGAATAGACCGCGGTCAACTTATATTTGCCGGTTTCATGGGCGGCATCGACAAACTGGCGGGTGATCCAGTTTGTGCCAATTACTGCGAAACGTATCATAATGGCCTTCAGGCTGCGAAAAGGGATCCTTTCGTCAATTTAGCATGCTCTGAAGACAAAGCCAGTGCGCGACTACGCAGTTTGCTTTAACGATTGTTGCGTTAACCACAGGCGGGTATCGAACTCCAGTTGATGATACTGAGGCTCCATATGACAGCACAGCTGGTAAAACGCTTTGTCGTGCTCTTTTTCTTTCAGATGCGCCAGTTCATGAACGACGATCATGCGTAAAAAAGGTTCAGGGGCATTGCGAAACACGGTGGCAACGCGGATCTCCGCTTTGGCTTTTAGCTTACCGCCCTGCACGCGAGATACGGCGGTATGCAGCCCCAGCGCATTCTTCAGAACGTGTATCTTGCTGTCATACATGACTTTATTCAGCGGCGGGGCATTACGCAGGAACTGATTTTTCAGATCCTGAGTATATTGCCAGAGCGCTTTGTCGGTCGCGAAATCATGCGTCCCCGGATAGCGCTTCTCCAGCACTGCGCCCAGACGCTGTTCAGCAATCAGCGTTCTCACCTGAGAAAGTAAATTCTCCGGATAGCCCTGGAGATAAGTTAGTTGGTTCATCTTTGCCCATGCCAATCATAAAAAGTGTATACTCACGCACCCTTTTCAGGGATACGCCGAAATTTTACCATTCAGGAGGGCCGATGAGCCACATAGACAACGGTTTCCGTTCGCTGTCACTTAAACGTTTCCCGGAAACGGATGACGTTAACCCGCTGCTGGCGTGGGAAGCGGCAGATGAATATCTGCTGCAACAGCTGGACGATACCGAGATTAGCGGCCCGGTGCTAATCCTGAATGATACCTTTGGCGCGCTGGGCTGTGCGCTGGCGCAACATGCGCCGTACAGCATTGGCGACTCCTATCTCAGCGAGCTTGCCACACGCGAGAACCTGCGTCATAACGATATTGCTGAGTCGAGCGTCAAATTCCTCGACAGCACCGCTGAATATCCGCAGGCGCCGGGCGTGGTGCTGATTAAGCTGCCAAAAACCATGGCGCTGCTGGAGCAGCAACTGCGCGCACTGCGCGAAGTGGTAACGCCGCAAACGCGTATCATCGCCGGGGCAAAAGCGCGTGATGTGCATACCTCGACGCTGGAGCTGTTTGAAAAAGTATTGGGTCCAACCACCACGACGCTGGCGTGGAAAAAAGCCCGTTTAATCAACTGTACGTTCAGCAAACCTGAGCTGGCCGCTGCCTCGCAAACGCTAAGCTGGAAGCTGGAAGGTACCGAATGGACTATCCATAACCACGCCAACGTCTTCTCCCGTACCGGACTGGATATCGGCGCACGCTTTTTTATCGAGCATCTGCCGGAAAACCTCGAAGGGGAGATTGTTGACCTCGGCTGTGGTAACGGCGTCATCGGTATGACGCT
The DNA here is from genome assembly GCF_013728095.1 of Citrobacter sp. RHBSTW-00887. Classification (NCBI taxonomy): domain Bacteria; kingdom Pseudomonadati; phylum Pseudomonadota; class Gammaproteobacteria; order Enterobacterales; family Enterobacteriaceae; genus Citrobacter; species Citrobacter sp. RHBSTW-00887. Next base: position 660,559 of record NZ_CP056267.1, read on the forward strand.
GCTGGCGAAGAACCCGGAAGCCAGCGTGGTATTTGTTGATGAATCGCCGATGGCGGTGGCTTCAAGCCGCTTGAACGTGGAAAGTAACATGCCTGAAGCGCTGGATCGCTGTGAGTTTATGATCAACAACGCGCTGTCGGGCGTCGAACCGTTCCGCTTTAACGCCGTGCTGTGTAACCCACCGTTCCACCAGAAGCACGCGCTGACGGATAACATTGCCTGGGAGATGTTCCACCACGCTCGCCGCTGCCTGAAAATCAACGGTGAGCTGTACATTGTGGCTAACCGTCACCTTGACTACTTCCACAAGCTGAAGAAGATTTTCGGCAACTGCGTGACCATCGCCACCAATAATAAATTCGTGGTGCTAAAAGCGGTCAAAACCGGTCGCCGCCGCTAATCGTGTGTGCCGGATGGCGGCGTGACCGCCTTATCCGGCCTACGAAATACATACTGTTAAATTTCCAGCGCCAGCATCGTCCCTTGCGCAATAGCGCGTCGGGCATCCAGCTCCATCGCTACATCGCAGCCGCCGATCAGATGCACCGTTTTACCTGCTGCGTGGAGTGGATCAACCAGTTCACGGCGCGGCTCTTGTCCGGCGCAAATCACCACGTTATCCACGTTAAAGATCAACGGTTCGCCGTTCAACACGACGTGTAACCCATCATCATCAATTTTCTGATAGCTAACTGCCGGGATCATTTTCACGCCGCGTGAGAGCAGGGTGGCGCGATGGATCCAGCCCGTCGTTTTCCCTAAACCTTGTCCCGGTTTGCTGGCTTTGCGCTGCAACATCACTATCTGGCGCGGGCTGCGGGATAAGTGCGGGCCTTCCAGGCGTAAGCCGCCAGGCTGTTGCAGACTGGTGTCGATCCCCCATTCCACGCAGAATTCCGCAATGTTTTGGCTGGTGGGCTCACCGGGCTGGCTCAAATACATGGCGGTATCAAAACCGATCCCGCCGCAGCCAACGATCGCCACGCGTTTGCCCACCGGCATTTTATCGCGCAGGACGTCGAGATAGCTGAGCACTTTAGGATGCGCGATCCCCTCGATCGGTGGCATGCGTGGTTCGATCCCGCTGGCGAGGATCACTTCATCGAAGGGGTACAGATCGCGTGCGCTGACAAAGTGATTCAGCTTCAGCGACACGCCAGTCACATCGATCATCCGGCGGTAGTAGCGCAGGGTTTCATAAAATTCTTCTTTGCCGGGGATTTGCTTAGCGATATTAAACTGCCCGCCAATCTCGCTATGCGCGTCAAACAATGTCACGTGATGACCGCGTGCGGCGGCATTAATGGCGAAGGCGAGGCCTGCAGGACCTGCTCCGACAACCGCCAGATTTTTCGGCGCAGTGGCGGCAACGATCGGCATTTTGGTCTCATGGCAGGCGCGCGGATTCACCAGGCAAGAGGTGACTTTGCCGACGAAAATCTGATCCAGGCAGGCCTGGTTACAGCCGATACAGGTATTGATCTCATCCGCTCGCCCGGTTTGCGCTTTTGACAGCAGTTCGGCATCGGCGAGGAACGGACGGGCCATCGACACCATATCGGCATCGCCACGGGCCAGAATGTCATCGGCGACTTGAGGATCGTTAATGCGGTTGGTGGTGACCAGTGGGATCGTCACATGCCCTTTCAGCTTACGTGTCACCCAACTAAACGCACCGCGCGGCACCGGGGTGGCGATAGTGGGAATACGCGCCTCATGCCAGCCAATACCGGTGTTAATAATGGTCGCCCCTGCGGCTTCTATCGCCTGCGCCAGCTGGACGGTTTCGTCGAAGGTTCCGCCGTTTTCCACCAGATCGAGCATCGACAGGCGGAAGATAATAATAAAGTCATTTCCGGCACGCTGGCGTACCGCGCGCACCACTTCCACGGCAAAACGCATGCGGTTGGCATACTCGCCGCCCCATTCGTCATTGCGCTGATTGGTACGCAGAGTCAGGAATTCGTTGATGAGATAGCCTTCCGAGCCCATCACTTCGACGCCATCATAGCCCGCTTCCCGCGCCAGTTGAGCGCAGTGGGCGAAATCTTCAATCAACTGCAGCACCTCATCGTGCGTCAGCTCATGCGGCGTAAAGCGGTTGATTGGCGCCTGAATGGCAGAAGGTGCCACCAGATGCGGCTGGTAGCTGTAACGCCCGGTATGCAGGATTTGCAGGGCGATTTTGCCGCCTTCGTCATGCACGGCGTCGGTAATGACGCGATGATGTGCAAGCTGGCTGGTGTCGTTCAGCATCGCGCCGCCTTCCATCCCCACGCCGGAAAGCGCAGGCGCAATACCTCCGCTCACAATTAACGCTACGCCGTGACGGGCGCGTTCGGCGTAGAACGCGGCCAGCCGTTCTGCACCGTCGGGATACTCCTCCAGCCCGGTATGCATTGAACCCATCAGCACGCGGTTTTTAAGCGTGGTGAAGCCTAAATCGAGCGGGGCGAACAGCGACGGATAGCTCATAAAGGTGTCCAGTATGTAAAATTATTGTTATGTGGTCGGATGAGTTAATAATTTAGCCGTCGCCGCGTAAAAGGGAAAAGGGGAATGCCGTGATTGTGATGGGATTCAAAAAATGCCCCTGCGGACGCAAGGGCAAGTGGGTCAGAACGCCAGTCGTTTACCCAGACCGTCAAAGAGATGCAGGTGCGACTCTTGTACGGTGAGCGTAAGTGGTGTATCCGGCATGAAGCTAAGCTGTTGAAAAGACTTCAGGCACACGGGGTGGCCGGCTAAATCCAACCACACCAGCGTGGAGTCGCCCTGTAATTCACACAGCCGGGTACGACCTTGCAATGTGAAATCCCCGGTCTGCTGGTACTGCATATGCTCCGGGCGGATGGCGACAAACAGCTTGTCCCCGTCGCTAACGCCTGCTGGCTGACGGGTGAGGCGGAAGACAAGGTTATCGGCGATATGCAGCGCGCCTTCGCGCCATACCGCTGGCAGAACATTGATTTTCGGCGTGCCGATAAACTCAGCGACAAACAGGTTTGCCGGGGTGTTATACAGCTCCAGCGGCGTGCCCACCTGCTCAATTTTTCCCTTGTAAAGCACCACGATGCGATCGGCCAGCGTCATCGCCTCCACCTGATCGTGCGTTACATAGATCATGGTGTTTTTCAGGGTGTTATGCAGTTGCTGGATCTCCTGGCGCATCCCGACCCGCAACGCGGCATCCAGGTTAGACAGCGGTTCATCAAACAGAAACAGTTCCGGTTGCTGGACAATAGAACGCCCGATCGCCACACGTTGGCGCTGCCCGCCGGACAGATTCTGCGGCAGCCTGTCCAGCATCTCTTCCAGCTTCAGCATGCTGGCGGCGTGAGCGACCCGCTTATCAATCTCGGCGGCGGGCGTGTTGATATTACGTAAACCGAATGACAGATTTTCCCTGACGGTCATATGCGGGTAGAGGGCGTAGGACTGAAACACCATCGACAGGTTGCGTTTGCCCGCCGCAAGTTTGGTAACCTCTTTTCCCCCCATCACCAGTTTACCGCCGTCGGGGATTTCCAGTCCGGCGATGATCCGCAGCAGCGTGGATTTCCCGCATCCGGAAGGGCCAACCAGCACAATGAACTCCCCGGAGGCGATCTCCAGCGACAGATTTTCAATGATGGTGTTCTTGCCCCAGGCTTTATGAATATTGCTCAGGCTTAGCGCGGTCATAACCTCTCCTTGTCAGAATCCCAGGCTGCAATCAGCGTTAAAATTTCATCGGTTTTGCGCGCCAGCAGTGCCGTATCCGCGCGGGTTTCCACGTTCAGGCGCAGCAGCGACTCGGTGTTGGAGGCGCGTAAGTTGAAGCGCCAGTCAACGAAGTCGATGCTCAACCCATCGCAATCGTCACGCAGGCCGCCGGCTTGCAGATAGTGAGAGGCGATGGATTGCATGACAGATTGCGGATCGGCCACCGTCAGATTGATTTCGCCGGAAACCGGAAAGCGCACCTGGGCGTGTTCGATATACGCCGACAGCGGACGGCTGGCGCTGCCGATAATTTGCAGCAGCAATACCAGTGGGATCATCCCGCTGTCGCAATAGCCAAAATCGCGGAAGTAGTGGTGGCCGCTCATTTCTCCGCCGTAGACCGCGTCCTCTTCGCGCATTCGCGCTTTGATAAAGGCGTGCCCGGTTTTGCTGATGACCGGGATTCCGCCGCAGCGAGTTACAACGTCCAGCGTATTCCACGTCAGGCGCGGGTCCAGAATGATATGACTGCCTGCGGAGCGTTGCAGGAAGTGCTCGGCGAACAGGCCAACCAGGTAGTAGCTCTCAATAAAGCGGCCACACTCATCAAAGAAGAAGCAGCGATCGAAATCGCCATCCCAGGCGATGCCGAAATCAGCCTGATTCTCGATAACCGCCTGCTGGGTGATGAGGCGGTTTTCCGTCAGCATCGGATTCGGCACGCCCGCCGGGAAATGACCGTCCGGCTGATGGTGCAGGCGAATAAACTCAATCTGAACGCCCGCACGGGCCAGTCCGTCGGCGATAGCGTCAAGCGCAGGCCCGACGGTGCCATGTCCGGCGTTGGTCACAATACGTAGCGGGCGAGTCGGCGGATGCTGAAGGAAGCGCAGCAGGCAGGCAATCCAGGCGGGGCGATTATCATAAGGGATGAGGCTGCCACGATGGACGATCGGAGCAAAGTCATTGCGCTCCGCCAGCGCTTTTATCTCCAGCAGGCCGTTGTCGTTACTGATCGGACGCGCCTCTTCGCGCACCAGCTTCATACCATTGTACTGCGCCGGATTATGGCTGGCGGTAATCTGAATGCCGCCGTCGGCACGCAGTTCCCGGGTGGCGAAATAGATCTCTTCGGTGCCTGACAGACCAAGGTCGATAACATCCACGCCGCTGGAAATCAGCCCGTCGGTCACGGCGGATTTTAACGATTCCGAGCTAAGGCGAATGTCGGCGCCGATCACTACCCGGCGCGGATGGCGCCAGGCGGCGTAAGCGCGACCGATGCGAAAGGCGATATCCGGCGTCAGGTTGACGCCAACCTCACCGCGAATGTCGTAGGCTTTAAAACAGGTTAGTTCATCCATAATCTACTCTTCTGTAATTAATGAGTCAGGCTGACTCCCGAATGATGAGCTGGTAAGGCAATTCATAGTGGGTCACCGGTCCTCTGGTGAGCAGCAATTTGACGGCCATTTCCCCTTTCTTTTCCGCGTCTTGCGCGATGGTGGTCAGGCGTATTCCCGCCACCTCAACGGCGAGATTATCGAAACCGGTAACGGCAACCCGCTGCGGAACCGCCAGTTGCTGCCGTTGGCAGTAGTGGATCGCGCCGACGGCGAAGCGATCGGAAAGGCAGATAAGCGCAGTGATCTCCGGATGGGTTTCCAGTAACGCTTTGGCCGCCTGTTCGCCGTGTTCTTCATCGTGTCGGGTTTGATACAGCCAGCACGTTTCAAGGGCGAAGCCGCGCTGCTGGAAAACTTCCCGGCAGGCATTCACGCGGGAGAGCATCAGCAGGTTGTCGCCGGTGACGGGAGCGGTCAGATCGCACATTCCCTGCGCCGAGGGCTGTGACGGAAAAGCGATGACGCCGAAATACCGATGACCTTTGTCGGCCAGATAGCGGGCAATATCGCGCATGGCGCAGGCGTTATCGATGGAGACGCTGCTGTGGTCGGGGAACTGAAAATCGAGCGTGACCACCGGACGTCCGTGAGCCAGCGCGTGCTGGATCATAGCCGCATTGTTATGCGTGGCGTTGAGAATATAGCCATCAACCAAGGTGTTGAGCGGCGTCTGTTGCCGCTTACGCAAAGGGATCAAGACCAGATTGACGTTTTGTTCTTCACACTGGACGGCGATCCCCCGCATCAGCGCAATGTCGTGGGGATCGATAAACACGTAACTCATAGAGTCGTTGAATATCACGCCGATGGTGTCAGATTTGCCGGTACGCAGCGCGCGCGCCAGCTTGTCCGGTCCCTGAAAGCCAAGCTCGCTGGCATATTGCAAAATTCGCTGGCGCAGCTCCGGAGATAATTTTTCCGGATTATTCCATGCGTTCGACACCGTGGTATGGGAAATACCCATAATCTTGGCCAATGATTTTATCGTAATACGTTTCTTATCTTTATTATCATTAACGTTTATTTTCATTTTTAATATATTTGCTGGGTTTATATATTGGCGTGAATTATTTATTTCTATCGTCCATTGCGTTGAACGGTGATGCAAAGTTTAACGTTAAACAAAAATCGTTTTGTGATTTGTTTAACGTTAAACATAAAAAGGGGGTGTTAATTTACGCTCCATTCAATAGCAGGGTAGCGGTAAATCAATACTTATTGAAAGTAAATGGAGAGTTATCGTGAGAGTTGTAAAATTAGCTAAATTAACAGCCTGTGTACTATTCGCATTTTGTATTTCTGGCTGCGGTCCGGATGATAAAAAATCCGCAGAGACAGCAAAAACGCCAATTAAAATGTGGGTGGCACCAAACGAAAATGAAGAAGCCTTCTGGAATACTATGGTTAAAGAATGGAATAAAGACCCGGCGCATACCCCGGTCGAATTTACGCCCATTCCTGCCGCCAGCAGTTCTGAAGAGGCAATAATGAACGCGCTGGCTTCCGGCACGGAACCCGATATTTCCAGTAATATCTTTATCGGTTTTGCCAGCCAGTTGGTGGAAATTGGTCAGCTGGAAGACCTGTCTAAAATGAGCGGCTTTAATGAACTCATTAATAACCGACAGATGGGCAAAATTATTCCTGCCTGGCAATTAAACGGCGAGCAACACGTTCTGCCAATCTATATTAATCCTATCGTCTGGTGGTGGCGGGGCGATTTACTCAAGCAGTATGGTTTTGATCATGTTCCGACTCGTTATGATGAGCTTTATCAACTGGCAGAGCGCCGGGCGGCGGATAATAACGGCTATGTTATCCAGATGACCGCCGGGAAAAACTGGTGGGAACGCTGGTTCGATTTTATTCCGCTTTATTATGCGCAAAACGGCGGTAAACCTTACCTCGCGGGTCATCAGGCGACGTTTGCCGATCCTGCCGGACAGGCGGTACTGACCTTTATGGGGAAAGTCTTTAACAGCAAGTGGAGCAGCTACGACTTCACCGCCGCCGACGATCCGTTAGCGACTGGACAGGTGCTGGCGTCCGCGCGCGGTCCGTGGGATATCGCTCGCTATCACAAGCAGTATCCGGAGATCCTCAAAACGCTGCAAATTGGGCCGATGCTCACCGAGAAAGGCGACGCGCACCCGTATACGTTCGGCGACAGCAAAGGGGTGGTGATCTTCAGTTCCAGCAAGCGCAAAGCGCAGGCGTGGGCGTTTATTCAGTGGGTCTTTAACAACGCCGAGCACGACCGGAGCTGGCTGGAGCTGACCGGTATGCCGCCAGCACGCAGTGATTTAATGAGTAATCCGCTGTTTGTGAATTACTTTGAGAAAAACCCGCTGGAGAAGGCGATCGCTTCTTACGTGGACGTCGCGCTGCCGCCAGCGGCCACTACGCAAACCACGGAGATTCAGCGCAGCATGACGCAGATGCTGGAGCAGGTCATTTTCAACCACGCCGATCCGGCAGCCACCCTCGATAAATCCGCGCAGGAAATTAACACGTTGCTGGCGAAATAAGGGGAAAAAATGGCTGGATATGAATCCCGCACCGGAGGCCTGCTGGCCTCCACGTGGATCGGTTATTCGTTGCTGTTCTGGTTTTATCCGCTGTGCTGGCTGGTCGTGCTCAGCGTGACGAACTGGCAATTTATTGGCACGCCGACGTTTAGCGGATTACAGAATATCATTGGCGTGTTTCATGACGCGTTATTCTGGCAGTCGATGTGGAACGTGTGCCGTTTTTTAATGTGGTATATCCCGATTGTCTTTCTTGCCTCGCTGCTGTTTGCCGCGGGATTACGAAAAATTAAGTACGGGAAAAGTTTTATTGCCCTGAGCTTTTTACTGGCGAATATCTCTTCGGGGGTGGCCTATTCCATCGTCTTTGCAAAACTGTTCAGTGAATACGGGCCGGTCAATCAATTTTTACAGGCCAGTTTCGGCATCTCTGTGCCCTGGTTTACCAACCCTGACTGCGCCATGTTATCCATTGCGTTAATTGTTACCTGGAAATTCGTCGGTTATTACGGGCTGATTCTCTATTCCGGGATGGTGGCGATCCCCGCGGATATTTACAGCGCGGCGCAGTTGGATAAAACCGGGAAGTTTAAGCAAAGTTGGGCGATTACCCTGCCGATGATGAACGCGCAAATCGTGATGGTGATGGTGCTGGCGATTACCGTGGCGTTCAGCATCTTTACCGAGCCGTATCTTATCACCGGCGGCGGACCGCTCAACAGCACCACCAGTCCGATGGTGGTGATGTATGAAGTGGCGTTCCAGAAAATGAAGCCAACCTGGGCGGCGACCATGTCGATTATCGTTGCGGCATGCAGTTTCCTCGCCATCTGGGTCTTCCGCAAAGTATTCGAAAAACATATCGAGATTGTGTGAATGAAGAAACTGACTCCCTTAACGCTGCTCATTCACGCCGTGATGTTTTTGCTGGCGCTCACCTGGCTGTATCCTTTTATCTGGATGGTGATCTCCTCGCTGAAACCGACGGCGCAAATCTACACGACCGGGCTTTTTTCCGGTCATCTGACGCTGGAGAATTACGCTTTTCTGTTCGATAACAGCAACCGGGCGGACAAACCTTTTTTGCGCACCCTGGTTAACTCGCTGTTTGTGTCGCTCACCATTACCGTCTGCGTCACGCTGACCTCAATGCTGGTGGGATATGCCGTCGCGAAAACCGAGTTTCGCGGCAAAAATGCGTTTCGCAACCTGTTAATTGTGCAGATGGTTTTCCCGGTCTTTATGTTCATCATTCCACAGTTTGTCCTGATGCGTGAACTGGGGCTGATCAACAGCTACGGGGCGATGATCCTGCCGTATGCGATGAGCGCCTGGGGCATTTTTATGGTTTCGCAGAGCTTTAAAGGCACGCCGAATGATTACCTGTATGCCGCAAGGCTCGATCACGCCAGCCTGTGGGGGATCTTGCGGCATGTGATGATGCCGCTGAATAAATCCATTCTGGCGATTGTCGCACTGTTCACCTTTTCCAGCTCATGGGACAACTTCCTCTGGCCGCTGATCGTGATGCGCGAAGTGGACAAAATGCCGTTTTCGGTGCTGCTCGCCACCTTCAGCAAATCCTACGGCATCTACCTGGGACCGGTGCTGGCGGGGTCGGTGGTGCAGATGCTGCCAATCGTTGTCCTGTTTATTCTGTTCAGAAAATACTTCCTCGAAGGCATGTCGTTATCACTGAAATAAGGAATGTGACGGTGAAAAAGCAACCGTGGTGGCAGGCGTGTACCTGCTATCAAATTTATCTGCCTTCGTTTTGCGACGGCAATAACGACGGGCTGGGCGATTTTCCGGGCCTGATTTCCCGGCTGGATTATTTGCAGGCGCTGGGCATCGGTGCGGTGTGGATCACGCCGTTTTATCCCTCTCCGCTGGTGGATAACGGCTACGATATCAGCGATTACTGCGCCGTTGACGCCCGTTTCGGCACTCTCGACGATTTTCGCCGGGTGGTTGACGGCTGCCACGCCAGAGGCATTCGGGTGATTATCGATCTGGTGGTCAATCACGTCTCCTCAGAACATCCCTGGTTTTGCGAGGCGTGGAATAATCCGGACAGCCGCTATCGTGATTATTTCCTTTTTCGCCGCCAGCCGAATAACTGGCGTTCTTTCTTTTCCGGCAGCGCGTGGACCGCTGAGCCAGACACCGGCGAGTTTTATTACCATAAATTCGCGCCCGGCCAGGTGGATCTCAACTGGGCCAACCCGGCGGTGGAACAGGAAATTTACCGGGTAGTGGATTTCTGGGTTACGCAGGGGGTGGACGGTTTTCGCTTTGACGTCATCAACTTTCTTACTACCGACGGCATTGGGCCTGATAACCCGGAAGAGAACGGCGAGCAGCGCCATGAATTTGACATCAATCAGCCGCGACTCCCTGAAACGCTGCAACGGCTGTGTGCCCATGTTCGGGCGCAGGGTGACTATTTCCTGATTGGCGAAATCGGCAGCGAAGACCCTGACGTGCTCAGCCGCTATCAAAGTCCGCAGCTGATGGACGTGGTGTTTAATTTCAATATCGGCAGCCAGAAAACCTTTGATGTTTCCCGTCTTTTCAGCCAGTTAAAAACCACGCTGGCTGCGCAGTCGGGTTTACCGACGCTGTTTTTCTCCAGCCATGATATGTCGCGGATGATCAGCCGCTTTGGCGAAAACGAGCGCGATACCGGGCGGGCGCTGGCGGTGCTGGCGCTTCAGCTAACGGTGAGCGGCGTGCCGTTTATCTTCCAGGGAGAAGAGCTGGGGGTGACCGACTACCGTCCGCAAACGGCGGAGCAGCTTTTTGATATTCAGGGAAAAACCCATTACCGCACCGCCCTTGCCGCAGGCAGCAGCCCACAGCAGGCGCTGGCGCTGGCTATTGAACATTCGCGGGATGGTTCGCGCGCGCCGCTGCCCTGGCGCGACGCCCCCTTTGGCGGATTTTCCTCCGTCGCACCGTGGATGCCCGTCGGCGGCGATATCACCCTGATTAACGCGGAGCGCCAGCAGCAGGATGAGACATCGTTCTGGCATCAGTACCGACTGCTTATCGCCCTGCGCCGCCGCGTTGCGGCGCTGCATCAGGGACAGCAGGACTCGCTCGACCTCACTGACGAATGCGTCTGGTTTACCCGTTCGACGGCGGCGGAGCAGGTCTGGGTCGCCATCAACTTTGGTGCGCCCGTTCGCAATCCGTGGCAGGAGATTGAGGCTGAAGTGCTGTACGGGGAGGACGCGCAATGGATTGGCAAGAATCAATGTTTGATCAAAAGGAGAGTACATGGACAGGCACAGTAAAAACCCGTTGATTACCCCGGCGGACGTGACGCCTTCACTGCCCGGCAGGAAGGTCGATTGTGTTTTCAATGCTGGCGTAACGGAGTGTGACGGGGAGATCGTTTTGCTGCTGCGGGTGGCGGAAAGCGTGATCAATTCCGACCCGCAGCAGCGTGTCGTACCGCTGTTGGAAAAAACCGATGCGGGCTGGGTACAGGCCACCGCAAGTTTCGATCGTCGCGATGAACGCTATGATTTCAGCGATCCGCGGGTGATCGTGCTGAAAAGCGATCCGGCGCGGGTGTGGCTGACCTCCATGTCGCATCTGCGTCTGGCGCGCAGTCGCGACGGGGTGAACTTCCGGATTGACAGCCAGCCGTTTATCATCGCCGATACGCAATATGAAGAGTTCGGCTGCGAAGATGCGCGGATCACCCGCATCGATGATATCGCGTACATCAACTACTCGGCGGTGTCGTCGCTGGGGATCTCTACCGCGCTGGCGGTGACCAAAGATTTTGTCACGGTGGAGAAAAAAGGGTTGATCCTCTGTCCGGACAACCGCGACGTCTGCTTTTTCCCGGAAAAGATCGCCGGTAAATATCACGCCCTGACCCGTCCGGCCCCGTGCCACTTCGGTCATCCGGAAATCTGGATCTGCGAGTCGCCGGATATGTTGCACTGGGGCAACCATCGCCACCTGCTGGGACGGTCCGGCGATGCCTGGGACTGCCGTAAATCAGGCGGCGGCGCGCCGGTATTAAAAACCGATCGCGGCTGGCTGGAGATCTACCACGGTGTGGATGCCGATCAGCGCTACTGCCTCGGCGCGCTGCTGCTGGATCTCAACGATCCGACCCATATTTTGGCGAAATCACCGGTACCGTTGCTGGAGCCAGATGCGCCCTACGAGCGCGAAGGCTTCTTCGGCAATGTGGTGTTCACCTGTGGGGCGCTGATCCGCGATGAGACGCTGCACGTCTGGTACGGCGCCGCCGATGAGTGCGTGGCGCTGGCGACAATGCCGCTGGACAAACTGTGGCGGCATCTGGGGGTTAAATAAATGCCGCAGAGCGTCCTGGGTTGCTAAACCTCCTTCTGGCAGGGGGGCGATTCACACGTTGCGACCGCTGGTGGACGAATCTTTGCTGCAAATAATGAAAATACACAACAGAAGAGCAGGGCAATAAATGCCCTGCAAGTCTGTATATTTAATTTCACATTGTATTTCAGGTGCGTAAGAAAACAGACAGCTCTAATCGTTATTAATACTTTAATTAATATCTGACGCGGGAGCCGCCTCAATAGCTTTTTCTTCTTTGGTTAGCCCTTTGATGTATTTACTGTATTTCCACCAGGCAAAACCGAGGAAAATAACAATCCCCCCGACGTTATAGAAAATAATGGTCATGATGTTACCACCGGTCGGGAAGGTCGAGGCAATAAACCCGATGGTGAAAAGGACAATCAGCATCGATACCACAATAATGCCGGTTTTTTGCGAGCCCATACGGAAGTCGCGCGGTAAGTGGTCCAGTTTTGCGCGCAGATTCAGGTAAGCCAGCATAATAAACAGCGGCGGCAGCATCGATGCGGCGGCGGTCATGTTGATTATGGTGTTCATTAAATCCTGCACGGTATTGGAGCCGAGCGTTGGGATAATCATCAGCGGGATAACAATCAGGAACTGAATCCAGGCTGCGCGGGCCGGAACGCCGTTTTCATTCAGTTCGACGGTTTTTTTACCGAAAATACCGGCAGGAATTTCAGAGAAGAAAATTTTCACCGGCGTTGCGGTCCACATCAGCAGAGAGCCGAACATCGCGGTAAAGGAGACCAGGCCGACAAAGCGGTTAACGATCAGTTCCGGCAGACCAAAGTATGCCGCCAGGCCGTGGAATACCTGTACCGAACCACCGGTAAATTTCAGCTCTTTGCTGCTCACGAAGACGTTGATCAGCACAGACGAGATGGAATAGAGCACGCCGATAAAAATCCCGGCAATGATAATAACCTTCACGAACGATTTGGACCCGCCCTTGACGTCGTTGACGTACACTGCCACCGACTCCGCACCGCCTGCCGCCATAAAGATCCAGGTGGTGATACCGAGGAAGGCCCAGTTAAAATTCGGGATCATTGCGTCTACGGTGATAGGGTCAGCAGGCTGTACGCCGCCAACCAGCGCAGTACCCGCCAGTAGGATGTAGGACAGGGTCAGCAGCAGCATCAATGTAGAGGTGACCGAAGTAATCGGTCCTAACATTTTTGCGCCGTTGGTCGAAACCCAGGTGGAGAAGGCAAACAGCACCATACTTAATACAGTGGTTGCGAACGGCGTCAGAATGTATTCGTAGCCTAAAAAAGCATATGAGGCGTAGGCGATAACACGGGGTAATAGCGAGGTAAAAAAGAACAGGTTAACGAACCAATAGGTATAGGCGGTAATAAATGCCCAACGTCCGCCCAGCGAACTTTTCACCCATGCATAGACACCGGCTTCGGAGTTTTTATTCAGCGAAACAAATTCAGCGATGATTAAGCAGAACGGAATAAAGTAGAAGATCGTCGCGAGGAAAAACATCGGTGCGGATGCCAGACCAAGCTCAATATTATTGTTGATAACGTTATTAAAACTATAAACCGCGGCAAAGGTGAGTGAAAGTAAGCCGAACTTGCCGATGGTATTACGTTTGGTATCAGACATAGCACATCTCCGATTCCTGATTATTATAGGGTACTGGCGGCGCAACGTCGGCGCCGCCTGTGTTTTTATTTATTATGAAAATAACCATCTTCGATGGTGACTTTGAGTACGACTTTCTTCACTGCGTTATTACAAATAAAACGATAGGCTTCATGGTTGTCACAAATAACCATTTGTCCTTCGCGCACTTCTACGGTTTTTCCACAGCCTTTCAGATATTCACGATCGGTTTCATCGCGATAATATTCAACCACCTGGAGATCCTCTTTGGCGGCATACTCTATTTTTTGCTGTCCTTGCAGGTAGTAATGGATCTCAAAATAACGACGATGACCGGTAAACAGTGCATCGGTCGCGGAGTCTGTCTCCACGCGATAGCTCAGGGAATCACCGATAGAGTGGGCGACGCCTGGTTGAATATTATCAATATTTTCAATCGCTTCGACGCAGCGCTGCCACTTCTTCCCGGATGCGTAAATTTGTTGGAACTGCGCTAAGTTGTCGATGATCCTCATTTTGTATTCTCACTGTGCAAATTCGTGGAAAAGAACCCGGTACCAAAGACGCGGCTGGCGGCGGTTTGAGCGCTAGATTCGCTACCGGAAACCGGCAACAACGTGAAGCCGTAGCTGAACGAACGGAACCAGACGCGCCAGGAATCAAGCACCTCGCTTCCCCACGAGTTGGAGCCTAAGCCCAGCACCTGGTGGTCCAGATTCAGGGTGATGTCATCGCTGCGCTGCAGCGCATTACAGTGCTGTGCGGCAAAGATATTTTCTGGCGTATAGCGCCAGGCGCTCAGGTTGACAGGGCGCTGCGGAACCACCAGCAGACCGTTGCCGTGGCGGTTGGTTAGCGTTGCCCAGCGCACGTCCTGACGATTGCCGTTGTTTTGCGGGAACGGATAGTTTTCGAACATCTCATCCACGCTGCTGCGCCAGATATCGATGATGTTGGCCTGCTGGCTATCGGCATAGTTTTCACCGGGACCACGTCCGTAATATGCCACCTGCCCCAAATCGCCGTTGATGCCCATCGTGAAGCCGATGCACGGAATAATGTCCCGGTACTCGCCGTAAGGCTGGCCGGAAAGCTCCACGTTCAACTGACCGTCTGCGGCAATCCGCCAGCGGTAGGTACAGCGCATACCGAAATCAAATACCGGCGGGGCGATAATCGTCTGGCTGGTTATCAACAGCGCGTCATCGGTTTGCTCAATGGCAAAATCGCGCAGATGCTCCTGCATAATCTGTAAATGATTTGGTTGCCAAAGGCCTTCGAACTCTTGTTTGTGGTTATCAATGGTTGGTTTGAAGAAATTAATCTTCGGCTCGCGGGTAATCAGCTCCTCACCGTTAACGGTCCAGCTAATGGGCTTACCGTTCAGTTTTGAGAAGGTCAGAAGGAAGTTATAACCGCGTATGGTGCAGCTCTGGGGGCTGTCTTCCAGCGTCAGAGGGGTAGCGTTTTTCAGGCTAAACGGTACGGCAGCCGCCGTTCTGGCCTTCAGCGGGAACTGATAAGTCGCGATGTGGTGCCCGGCTTCGCTGTATGCCGTACGGGAATCTTTCGTCACGATGACGTTGAGGAACGCTTCGCGCGCATCCAGCTCCGGCAGTGTGCATTGCACGAGGGTATCGCTGTTAGGAGGGACGTCGCGCAGTTTTATCTGCTGAGCAGAAAGCGTATCTCCCTCGGCGCGAACCTCAATATGCAAGGTGTAGTCGTCAAGCGTGGTAAACCACAGTTTGTTTTCTACCCGTAGCTCGCCGCGAGCCAGATCCTGTGCGCGTACTTTTACTGGCGCAATCACCTGCTTGTACTCTTGCAGACCCGGCCCCGGGGTTTGATCGGAATAAATCAGGCCATCAAGGCAGAAGTTGTAGTTGTTCGGATAGTCGCCGTAGTCGCCGCCATATTTGTACCAGACGTTGCCGTCGTCATCTTTGGCCTGAATCCCGTGATCGCACCACTCCCAGACATAGTGTCCCTGAATGCAGTCATGCTGATAAAAGACGTTCTGATATTCCGTCAGCCCGCCGGGACCGTTGCCCATGGCGTGAGCATATTCGCAGATGATGCGCGGCTTAGGATGTGGATATTCGCCAAACTCATTCATCAGCGGCACACGGGTGTACATGGTGGAGATGATATCCACCACTTCGGCGTCACGATCTTCTTCGTAATGGATCAGACGCGTGTCATCCAGCGCTTTCGCGGCGTGATACATGGCGCGGATGTTACAGCCGTATCCGGATTCGTTGCCGAGCGACCAGATGACGATCGACGGGTGGTTTTTTTGTGCATGGATGTGGCGCACGATGCGCTCAACGTAGACGTTTTCCCACAGCGGATCGTCGGTTATCCGGCTGATATCGCCGATATTGGCGAAGCCGTGAGATTCAACGTCGGTTTCGGCCATCACGAACAGACCGTAGATATCGCACAATTCATAGAAGCGCGGATCGTTCGGGTAATGGGCGGTACGCACGGAGTTGATGTTGTGCTGCTTCATTAACAGCAGATCTTTTTCAACGCGATCCATGCCAACCGCACGGCCTTTAAGATGATCGTTATCGTGGCGGTTAACGCCATGCAGCATCACGTAGCGGTTATTGATGTAAAACAGACCGTCGCGAACTTTGATATCGCGGAATCCGACCCGCTGTGGCACGACCTCAAGGAGATTGCCGTTGGCATCTTTCAGCGTCATCACCAGATGATAAAGATACGGCGATTCCGCTGACCACTGCTGCGGCGCGCTAACCTTGAAATTAAAAGCGGTGCGGGTGTGTTGATCCACTGCCAGATTGTTAATCACACTGCTATGCAGCGCCTGCTCACCGTCAAACAAGGTGTATTCGAGCGACGCCATCGCTGGCGTGGCAGCCAGGTTTTCCAGCGCAATGTCGCAGGTGAGGGTGGCGTCGCGATAGTCATCATCGAACTCGGTGCGAACGGTAAAATCCTGAATATGGGTCGCCTGTTTGCCTACCAGATAGACGTCGCGGAAAATTCCCGCCGACCACCACATGTCCTGGTCTTCAACGTAAGTGGAATCAGCCCATTGCATTACGCGAACGCACAGCAGGTTGTCACCGGTCTTCACCACCGCGCTGATATCAAATTCAGCCGTCAGGCGGCTGCCTTTACTGAAACCAACGTACTGACCATTCACGTAAACTTCGAAGTAGGTTTCTACGCCATCAAATTTAATCAGCGTTTGTTTGCCCTGCCAGCCTTCGCTGAGGGAGAAAATGCGCTGGTAGGCTCCGGTGGGGTTATTGGTCGGAACGTAGGGGACATCAATCGGGAAAGGAAAACCTTCGTCGGTATACTGCAGTTTGCCATGTCCTTCCATCTGCCACATGCCGGGGACAGTAATGCTGCCCCAGTCGTTCATAAACTGCGACGTAAAGATTTCCGGCACCTGCAGCGGATGCTCAAAGAACTGAAAATTCCACTGACCGCTTAGCAACTGAAAGAGGCTGCTGGTTTCGCGGGCAAACGAGCGAGCCTGCGCAACGGAGTCATAAGAGAAAAAATATGCGCGTGGCGCCAGTCGATTTTCGTGGGTGAGCTGAATGTTTTCCCAGCGATTCATAAGGCCTCCCGGTGGAGAAAAATCGGAACCATTCATTGTAATGGTGAGTAAGTGTAATTGATGGTGATTTTAGTAAAAGTTTTACTAAAATATAGCGAGTGAGGTGATTTACTTTAACTGGATCACGAAAATAATGGGGGTGCAGAAAATAATGCATGACAATGCGCGCCCGGCATCAGAAGAAACCGGGCGTGTTTACTGGGGATTTTAGCGGGTGGTGCCGCGCAGTTTCAGCTTGCTGGGAACAAAAACCAGCAGAGGAAGCGCACGCCCATCGCGGGCTTTCTCAAACAGCAGGTTGACGCCCTGACTGCCCATCATTTCTGAATGGATGCGAACGGTGGAAAGCGGAGGAAAAGTGAAGCGCGCTGTCGGGATATCATTAACGCTAATCAGCGAAATGTCCTGCGGAATGTTCAGGCCACGCTCGTGAATGGCGCGCAGAACGCCAATAGCAATCGAGTCTGAAGCCACAAACAGGGCACCGGGATAGTCGGCTTTCGCCAGCATTTTTTTGGCCAGTTCATACCCTGATGAACTGGAGAAACCGCCGCGATAGATGTCCTGTTCAGAAACGACCTGCTGCAGACGACCGTATTCGACAAACGCGGCTTCACGGATATCTGCCTTGCCGGGTTCGTCTTCACCGCCGATGAAGCCAATGCGAGTGACGCCCTGGGCGATGAAGTAGTCGATACTCTCTTTACTGATGCGGGCCAGATCGATATCGACGGCGTCATATTCGCTGCCGGGTTCATGGAAATCGATAAAGCAGATGTTGTCGGTAAGCGCTGTTGCCGCATTACGCAAAGTCGGAGAAGGCTTGCCGACAATAAGAATGCCGGTAATGTTTTTGCTCTCCGGCAGCCCACTGTGCTCATAGCAGTTGGTCAGTTCGATCCCCAGCTTCTCACACTGGGTTTCTATTCCGTGACGGATCGCGAGATAGTAAGGATCGTTGATTTCCAAATCCTGCTGGTAGCTGTAGAGCGCCAGAATATGCTGGGGGCCGAGCGCGCTGGTCTGGTTTTTACGAGCACTGCTGGTTTTGTACTCCAGTTTTTCCGCGATCTCCAGAATGCGATGCTTGGTCTCTTCTTTTACATTCAGCGTGGGGTCATCGTTTAAAACCCGGGACACTGTCGCCAGGGACACGCCAGCTTCGATTGCGATGTCTTTAAGTGTTGCCATGTTTGCCTTTTCCCTGAGTTACCTGCGCATTGTAAATGAAGTGCTTATCTATTCATCTGTTTTCAGTAAAAAAAGTACGTTTAATTGACATGCCTGGGGTAAAACTGGGCTTTCAGAGTGTGATGACTACGTCATTTTCCCGCTTTTGAGAACCATGCCAAGAAAATATTTTGCTAGTATTTAGTAAAATTTTACCAAAGGAGAACACAATGGATACCGTCGCATTTGCTGATTTTTCCCGAATGGAAATACGTGTTGGAAAAATCGCACAGGTAAAGCGCCATGACAATGCTGATAAGCTGTATATCGTGCAGGTGGATGTGGGAGAGCGTACGCTGCAAACCGTGACCAGCCTGGTGCCTTATTACAGCGAAGAGGAATTGATGGGGAAAACGGTGGTGGTGCTGTGTAATCTGCAAAAGGCCAAAATGCGCGGGGAAACGTCAGAATGCATGTTGCTGTGCGCTGAGACGGACGATGGCAGCGAAAGCGTGCTGCTGACGCCAGAACGCCTTATGCCAGCGGGTGTGCGGATTGTTTAAGTTGTGCTAATTGCCGGATGGCGGCTACGCTTTTCTCCGACCTACATTTGATCCCGTAAGCCTGAGATGCGCAGCGCCATCCGACCTGTATTACACCTGCTCCACGCTCACCCGTAATGCTGCCAGGGCTTTGCGCGTCGATCGCAATACCAGATCGCATTGCTCGATCGTTAACGTTAACGGCGGTTCGATACGGATCGTCTTTGCATTGTTTAGCGTGCCGGCAACCAGTACCCGCTGGCGGAACATCTCACTGGCAAAGTTGTAGCCGATTTCATTATCGACAAACTCAATTGCCATCAGCATGCCTTTACCGCGTACATCATGCACCAGGTCTGGGTACTCCCGCGCAAGCTGGCGGAAACCATCCAGCAACATATCGCCTTTCTGCTCCGCCTGAGCCGGTAAATTTTGCTCCAGCAGGACGTTTATGGTGGCTAACGCAGCCGCACAAGCGAGCGGGTTGCCGCCAAACGTGGTGGTATGCAAGAAGGGATTGTCGAACAGAACGGAAAACACCTCTTCAGTGGCAATAGTTGCGCCAATTGGCATCACGCCGCCGCCCAGCGCCTTGGCCAGACACATAATGTCGGGCTGCACGTTTTCGTGCTCGCAGGCGAACATTTTGCCGGTACGACCCATGCCGGTCTGTACTTCATCAAGGATCATCAGCGCGCCAAACTCATCGCAAAGTTTACGCACGGCGGGCAAATACCCTTGCGGTGGCAGGATCACGCCCCCTTCACCCTGGATAGGTTCGAGGATCACGGCTGCGACGTCGTCACCAGTCTTTTTACACTCGCTGAGCATGGTGCGCATCGCGTTAATATCGCCAAACGGTACATGGCGGAAACCTGGCAGCAGCGGCATAAAGGGTTTGCGGAAGGTTGATTTAGCCGTGGCGGACAGTGCTCCCAATGATTTGCCGTGGAATGCGCCGCTGGTGGCAATGAACGTAAATTTACCGCGCGGCGATTGATACGCTTTCGCCAGCTTCAGAGCGGCTTCAACCGACTCGGTCCCGCTGTTACAGAAAAAACTGTATTTCAGTTTACCTGGCGCCAGCGCGGCGAGGGTTTTTGCCAGCATGGCCCGCAGAGGGTCAAGTAGCTCCTGGCTGTGCAGAGGTTGTTTCGCGAGTTGATTCTGTACGGCGGAAACCACGACTGGATTACGGTGCCCCACGTTGAAAATTCCAAATCCACCCAGGCAATCGACGAACTCCTGCCCCTGGGTGTCGACAAGCGTATTCAGGCTTCCCGCTTGCCACTCTACGGCTCCGTAATCCCCGCCTGCAGTTACAGATTTTCGATACTCTAAGAACCCCGGATTGACATGCTCCTTGAAGTATTCAATCACCTCTCGGTTTAATGATTTCATTTCCTCATGATCAAGCGTGCGCTTTTCGATGAGATTCAGTGCGTGTGCGCTGCAGGCCAGGGCCGATGCGCTGGAAGGTAACCTGTTCAAAATATGCTCCCGGAGCTCGCGTATCACATGATACTGATTTAAGTATTGCAGTGATTGCGCCATTCCGGCGCGCTTAGCAAAAATCGGGATAAACACCAGGAAACATCTCATTCACGCAACATTTAATGCTGATGTTTAACATTTGCTGGCATTTTGCCCAGGTTAAGACCGCGAAAACAGATCGGAAAAGCACTTTTCTGCGCTAAAAGTGAGCAATATTTGCACTGTGACGGTGCGTTGGTAGACGTGTAGTTGAATAGTTACTCAATGAAAGTATTTTAAATCAATGGATTAGAATGCGTACAGATTTTGAGGTTTAATCGCAAATTGCGATCTAAATCAAATTTAACAACTAAAGATAAAAAAATTATCGCCGAAATAACATAAGCCGAAAGAGTTAACAACCAGATAACCTGCACAGGACGCAATCATGTCTTCTCATCCCTACGTTAGTCAGCAAAATACACCGCTGGATGATGATATCACCCTCATGTCGACCACCGATTTACAAAGCTATATCACCCACGCGAACGATACTTTTGTCCAGGTCAGTGGCTATCAATTGAATGAATTGCTCGATAAGCCGCACAATCTGGTTCGTCATCCGGATATGCCAAAAGCGGCGTTTGCGGATATGTGGTACACCCTGAAACAGGGCGAGCCATGGAGCGGGATTGTGAAAAACCGGCGTAAGAATGGCGATCACTACTGGGTAAGGGCCAATGCGGTGCCGATGGTGCGGGAAGGTCGTGTCACCGGATATATGTCGATTCGTACCCGGGCCACTGACGAGGAGATTGCGGCGGTAGAGCCTTTATATAAAGCACTGAATGAAGGGCGTTGCAACCGACGTATCCATAAAGGACTGGTGGTACGCAAAGGCTGGCTGGGTAAACTCCCGGCGCTGCCGATTCGCTGGCGAGTGCGCAGCGTAATGGCAATTATGTTTATCGTACTGGCGGCCGCATTGCAGCAAATGGGCGCCGAATGGCCGTTACTGCTGATAAGCGCGCTGGTGATTATGTTGGGAACGGCTATTTTCGAATGGCAGATTGTGCGTCCTATTGAGAATGTCGCTCGTCAGGCGCTAAAAGTGGCGACCGGTGAACGAAACAGCGTGTCGCATCTTAACCGCAGTGATGAACTGGGCCTGATGCTGCGAGCGGTTGGGCAACTGGGGCTAATGTGCCGTTGGCTCATCCATGATGTCTCCAGTCAGGTGAGCTGTGTGCGCAGTGACAGCGAAACGCTGGCGAAAGGCAGCGATGATTTAAACAAGCATACGCAGCAGACCGTAGAGAACGTGCAGGAAACGGTGACCACTATGAATCAGATGGCGGCATCGGTGAAGCAAAACTCAGAGACCGCCGCCGCGGCCGACAAGCTCTCCATTGCAGCCAGCAGCGCGGCGACGCACGGCGGCGAGGCGATGGATACCGTCATCAAAACTATGGATGATATCGCCAACAGCACCCAGCGGATCGGCACCATTACCACGCTGATTAACGATATTGCTTTCCAGACTAATATTCTGGCCCTGAACGCCGCTGTTGAAGCCGCACGGGCGGGTGAGCAGGGGAAAGGGTTCGCCGTGGTGGCGGGAGAAGTGCGTCATCTTGCCAGCCGCAGCGCCAGTGCAGCCAATGATATCCGCAAGCTGATTGATGCCAGCGCCGATAAGGTGCAGTCCGGATCTGACCAGGTTCACGCCGCAGGGCGCACGATGGATGATATTGTGGCGCAGGTGCAAAACGTGACGCAGTTGATCGCCCAAATCAGTCACTCAACGCTGGAACAGTCAGATGGTCTTTCGAGCCTGACTCGCGCAGTGAATGAATTAAGCAATATTACGCAGAAAAACGCCGAGCTGGTTGAAGAGAGCGCCCAGATTTCCGCGATGGTGAAACATCGCGCTGGTCGTCTGGAAGATGCAGTCACGGTGCTGCATTAATATTAACGATAAAGGCGGAACGCAGGGTGAACGCGTTCCGCCTGCTCTGTAGATTAATCCAGTTGAGTAATATCCAGCGCAGCGCGATCGATAATACCGATGATTTTTTTGATCTGCGCATCGCTGGTATCACCATGATTGACCCGCAGGTCCAGCACGGCTTTGAAGTTCTCCAGCGCGCGTTTCATCTGCGGGTTCTTGCGTAATTCAAAACCCACGCAGCGGGCTTTAATACGTTCGTGGATATGTTCCAGATGCTCACGGTTTTCATCCAGCCACAGCTGGCCCTGGGTTGTGATCGCTATCTGTTTACGCCCGCCTTCCTCGTCGCTGATGGTGATCAGCTCTTGATCCTGCAAGAAATCCAGCGTCGGATAGACGACGCCCGGACTCGGGGTATAGTTGCCCTGAGTCAGGGTTTCAATCGCTTTAATCAGCTCATAGCCGTGGCTGGCGTCGCGGGTCAGGATATCCAGAATGACCAGGCGTAATTCTCCGTGACCGAAGAAGCGCTGGCGACGACCGCCGCCGCGACCGTGGCGGTGTCCACAACCCTGTTCGTGGTGATGTTCTTTGTTGCAGCCTTCATGGCGATGTTCTTCACCTTTGCAGCAACCTGCATGGTGTTCGTTGTGGCGGCCTTCGTGGTGATGTCCTTCACCCTTGCAGCAGCCTTCGTGTTGGTGCTCTGTATGCTTGCAGCAACCTTCATGATGGTTTTGCATCATCGTCTCCTGATGTGTTTTAGATATATCTAATTTATATCTAAATATCATTTTTGCGCAAGGCTATAAAATGTTTTTTATTTAAATTGATGATTTTTATCTTTTTTTAAAGGTGTGTGTTAGCCGTTTAGTCAGAAAGCGACTATATCAAAAAAGTGCTTGCAATCTTTCTGATTAGCAATCATTATCATTTAAAAATTAAATTAGATATATCGTATTATCTTCCGAAGGCGAAAAAATGACAAAAAACACCTCACGCTACCCGCAGCGCGTTCGCAATGAACTGCGTTTTCGGGAACTTACCGTCCTGCGCGTCGAACGTATTAGCGCGGGCTTTCAGCGCATTGTACTGGGCGGTGACGCTCTGGATGGTTTTAGCTCACACGGCTTTGACGACCATACCAAGGTCTTTTTCCCTGAACCGGGCAGCCACTTTGTGCCGCCGGTTGTCACCGATGAAGGTATTGTCTGGGCTGACGGCGTGCGTCCGATATCCCGTGATTACACGCCGTTGTATGACGAAGCACGCCATGAGCTGGCACTGGATTTCTATATTCATGACGGTGGCGTGGCAAGTACGTGGGCGATGAATGCCCGCGAGGGTGACAAGCTGACGGTAGGCGGACCGCGCGGTTCTTTGGTGGTGCCAGAGGACTATGCGTATCAGGTTTACGTGTGTGATGAATCGGGAATGCCTGCGCTGCGCCGACGCATGGAGTCGCTCAGCCGTTTAGCGGTACGTCCGAACGTCACGGCGCTGGTAAGCGTGCAGGATGCCGCGTACCAGGACTATTTTGCCCATCTCGACGGATTTACTATTCAGTGGTTTATCGGCCATGACGAGCAGGCGGTGAATGAACACTTATCGCGGCTAAGCGTGCCCGCAGATGATTATTACATCTGGATTACCGGCGAAGGTAAGGTGGTCAAAAACCTGAGTGCTCGCTTTGAAAGCGAGGCGTTCGATCAGCAACTTGTTCGCGCAGCGGCTTACTGGCATCAGCGTCGTTAATCAGTAATTAGATGGCGGAACGCCAAACGCCTGGCGGAATGCGTAGCTAAATGCCGCGGTGCTTGAATACCCTACGTCGAGCGCCACGGCGGTCACGCTTTTATTTTTCTTCAGCATTAATACGGATTCCAGAATACGCATTTTTTGCTTCCAGACGCTGAAAGGCAATCCGGTTTCTTTTTTGAAATGGCGTGAAAAGGTACGGGCAGACATACCCAGATGCTGCGCCCAGTATTCAACCGAATGCTCCAGCGCCGGGGATTCTTGTATTGTTCGGCAAACTTTGGTTAATTCGCGATCCTGCGGCCAGGGTAATACAAAAGCGACTTCCGGAAGCTGCAGAATAATGTCGACCAGGACGCTAACCAGCTTGCCCTCTTTTGACTGGCTATCATAATGGCCCGAAATTAAATTCGTGGCGTAATGAATAAACTCTCTGGCGAAATCACTGATAGCCACCACTTTACATTCATTGATGCTCTCTTCAAGAAAGCTCGGTTTAATATCCAGATTCTCTAAATACACATCATCCAATGCCCAAACCGCATGCTCCGTATTATTCGGGATCCAGATGCCATAATGCGCCGGGATTATCCAGCACTTGCCGGCAACATCAATACGCATACTGCCTTTGCGGGCGAAATGAAACTGCATAAAAGAGTGTGAATGCTGTGGAACATGATGATTGGCTTCCAGGACATACGAGCGAAAGTAAACATCCTGCGGCAGTTCCGTCATGGAGTTATCCGGGAAGGAGTTCCACTGTTTTTGCACGAGAGTTTCCATAAATAGATCGTCAATGCTCCCGATGGTGTGTCCGCTGCTCGATAGATCTTGTCCGCGGATCATAATACATACACTCTTTTTTCCATAATAATCTTGCGTAAGAATTTTTAGCCCACCTTTGGTAAATACCATGAACTCGCTTTGTTCAGATGCTGTCATCGTCAATGAAACAAATGATAACTGGACCCGAATGGGAAAAGAGCTGCTTTCGCAAGCGGATATCAGGATTAATGGCTCCCGTGCCTGGGACATTCAACTTCATCATGCCGGTTTCTTTAAACGGGTACTGCAACAAGGCTCGTTAGGGCTTGGCGAAAGCTATATGGAAGGCTGGTGGGACTGCGAGCGGCTCGATATTCTGTTCTGCAAAATCCTGAAAGCAAAACTTGACCAGCAGATGCCGGGTAACCTGAAAGATATTTTACGTATTGCCAGCGCACGCCTGTTTAATTTGCAGTCGCGGAGCCGCGCGTGGATTGTCGGCAAAGAACATTATGATATTGGTAACGATCTCTTTGCGCTGATGCTTGATCCGCATATGCAATATTCCTGCGCTTACTGGAAAGACGCGACCACATTAGACGATGCGCAAAATGCCAAATTAAAAATGATCTGTGAGAAGCTACAACTTAAACCGGGCATGCGTTTACTCGATATTGGTTGTGGCTGGGGCGGGCTGGCGGAATATGCGGCGCGTCATTATGGCGTGGCGGTGGAAGGCGTCACCATTTCTAAAGAGCAGCAAAAAATGGCGCAGCAGCGCTGTGAAGGACTGGACGTTAAGATTCTGCTGCAGGATTATCGCGACCTCGATAAACACTACGATCGCATTGTCTCCGTGGGGATGTTTGAACACGTCGGGCCAAAAAACTACGACACCTATTTCAGCATCGCCGACCGTTGTTTAAAACCGGACGGACTGTTCCTGCTACACACCATTGGTAGCAATAAAAAAGGGATGAGCGTCGATCCGTGGATCAATAAATACATTTTCCCGAACGGCTGCTTACCGGCGATCTCCCATATTGCCGAAGCCAGCGAATCACGGTTTGTGATGGAAGACTGGCATAACTTTGGCAGCGATTACGATAAAACGCTGATGGCGTGGCACGAGCGCTTTAATCAAGCGTGGCCGGAGCTGTCATCACGTTATTCCGCCACCTTCAGAAGAATGTTTAACTACTATTTATGCGCCTGCGCCGGGGCTTTCCGCGCCAGAGATATTGAACTTTGGCAGGTGCTGTTTAGTCGCGGCGTAGAGGGCGGGATCCGCGTTTATCGTTAACGTTCTGCCTGATAAGCGAAGCGCCATCAGGCAGTAAATACCTGAGAAGCGCTCCTTGTTACATCTTAGCCCAGCTCACTCTCCGCTAGCGCTTTAAACACCATCGCTACGGCGTGCGCGCCGGGGTCCATGTTTCCGAGCAGGCTTTCGCTGCTCAGATACGATGCGCGACCCGCATTGGCTTTGCTCGACAAACAGGTTCGTTCGGCTCCCGCTTGCGCGGCGTCGAATGCGGCCTGCAGATTTTTCGGCTGTGTGAGCAGCGAAGTCAGGGCCGGTTGCAGCGCATCAATCATCGTGCGATCGCCTTCGTCTGCGCCGCCGTAGAACTTCATCTGCGCCAGCCCCGTATTTAGCGCTTCGACAACGTTAGCGCCCTGTTCCAGTTTCTGCCCGGCGGCGGTAAAGAAGATTGACATCAGCACACCGCTGGAACCGCCCATCACCACGGTCAGACGTTCGCCAATCAGCGCGAACAGCGTGGCAAGGTTATCCAGCGGCAGCTGCTGGCGATGCAGCAGGCTGGCAATTTCACGCGCGCCGGCGGCAAAGGTCGAACCGGTATCGCCATCGCCGACTTTGGCGTCCAGCGCATTCAGATGAGTCTCCAGATCGGAAAGGGTTGCGGTGACCAGCTCCACAATCCCGGCCACCAGGGCGTTTGCCGAAGGCTGGAATTCCACGCGGGCGCTACGCTGAGATGACGCTACGCAGCTGATTTCACGCGGTGGGACCGGCGTCGGCCAGTTGCTGGTTTCCACTTCGGTGAGCAGTGCTTTTTCGATGCTCTCTTCCAGCACGATGGCCGTCAGTGAGAAGCCTTTCATATCCAGCGCGGTGACCAGCGAGGCCGGGCCAATTAGCCAGTCGATACGCGAGTGCAGCGGGCTGCTGGCGAGTTCGCGGGTGATGATGGCCATTTCGGCCACGGAAACGCCGCCAAGATTATTAATCATCACCGCCAGACGACCGGTTTCAGGCAGGGCGGCCAGCAGTTTATCCACCATCAGGTTCACCACTTGCGCACTGTTTTGGGTGTCGATAACCGATGCGCCTGGTTCGCCGTGAATGCCCATACCCAGCTCCGCATGACCCGGATGATGACGAGGGGCTGCGTCGGTTTCTTGCGGCAGATGACAGCTGGAAAGGGCTACGCCCAGGCTAAAGGTGTTGCTGGCTGCGTACTGCGCTTCACGCAGGACGGTGGCGAGGTTATAGCCGCGTTCGGCAAAATAGCCTGCGATTTTATGCACCAGGATAGTTCCCGCAATGCCACGTGGGTGTTTGTTATCCGGCAGGGAGATGTCGTCGCCGACAATCAGCATTTCAACGTTATAGCCAAGGCGACGCGCCTTCTCGGCGGCGAGACCGAAATTAAGACGGTCACCGGTGTAGTTTTTCACAATCAACAAACAGCCAGCCTCACCGGTCACCGCCTGAATCGCGGTCAGTACAGCATCCACGCTCGGGGAGGCGAAAACGTCGCCGCAGACCGCAGCGGTTAGCATGCCTTTACCGATAAACCCAACGTGCGCGGGTTCGTGTCCCGAACCGCCGCCGGAAATGACCGCTACGTTATTTTTATTAAGGTCACGACGGACCACGATGCGAATGGCCGGATCGCTTTCCAGACGCGCCAGGTTATTCCATGGGCTGGCGATAATCGCCCCGTCGATGACGTCGCTCACGAGATGGGTGCGTTGGTTAAAAAAGAATTGAGACATAACGGCTCCTCGAGGTTGAGTGAAAGACAAACCCCCGAATGTAGGATCATGGTGCGGAGGCAATGAAGAGATTCTGGCGAAGTCAGCGTGGAAAAAAACAACGCTAAAATGAGTTTCATTACGGAACGCTGACGCTGTTTTTTGTTCCGAAATGAAACTTAAAAAAGCGGGGAATGATCATAATGCGAGCTCGCTCGACTTTTTTCTCCTGCGATCAGCGCCGCTCATACGGCGCAGCCAGCCTTTTTTTTGCCGGTTTTAATGCAACTGCATGAGTAAAAGAGGAACTGAGCTTCGTGTTTGCCGGAGATTTGGGGGTAAATGAACGGATCGGGATCGCAAACCTTATCATTTTTGTGGATAAGCGTTCCAGAATGGAACGTGCGTCGTTTTTATCTGTTTCATATCAGAACAAAATGACGAAAGATTTTTTTGTTCACACCTCGCCATACAGTTATTGCATCGCTCCGGTACCTCCTGTTTTTGCCGACAGCAACAGGCCAAACAGGTTAACGCCAGGGCTCACCATGTAAAAACATGTACTTATTTGAGGATGAAAGGAATGCTAAAAGTTATTCAATCTCCAGCCAAATATCTCCAGGGCCCTGACGCTTCCACCTTATTTGGTCAATACGCTAAAAATCTGGCGGACAGCTTTTTCGTGATTGCGGATGACTTCGTGATGAAGCTGGCGGGAGAGAAGGTACTCAATGGCCTGCACAGCCACGACATTAGCTGCCACGCGGAACGCTTCAACGGTGAATGCAGCCATATTGAAATTAATCGCCTGATTGCCATTCTGAAACAGCACGGTTGCCGCGGCGTGGTTGGGATTGGCGGCGGGAAAACGTTGGATACCGCCAAAGCGATTGGTTACTACCAGAAGCTACCGGTGGTGGTGATCCCGACTATCGCCTCTACCGATGCGCCAACCAGCGCGCTGTCCGTTATCTATACCGAAGCCGGTGAGTTTGAAGAGTATCTGATCTACCCGAAAAACCCGGATATGGTGGTGATGGACACCGCAATCATTGCCAAAGCGCCGGTACGCCTGCTGGTGGCCGGGATGGGCGATGCGCTCTCAACCTGGTTTGAAGCGAAAGCCTGTTATGACGCCAGAGCGACCAGCATGGCGGGCGGACAGTCCACCGTAGCGGCGTTGAGCCTGGCGCGCCTGTGCTATGATACCCTGCTGGCGGAAGGCGAAAAGGCACGCTTTGCCGCGCAGGCTGGCGTGGTGACTGATGCGCTGGAGCGTATTGTCGAAGCGAACACTTACCTCAGCGGCATCGGCTTTGAAAGCAGCGGTCTTGCAGGGGCGCATGCTATCCACAACGGTTTTACGATTCTGGAAGAGTGTCACCATTTGTACCACGGTGAAAAAGTCGCCTTTGGCACGCTGGCGCAGCTGGTGCTGCAAAACAGCCCGATGGAAGAGATCGAAACCGTGCTGAATTTCTGTCAGAAAGTAGGCCTGCCGGTAACGTTAGCGGAAATGGGCGTGAAAGACGACATTGACGGCAAGATCATGGCCGTGGCCAAAGCGACCTGCGCGGAAGGTGAAACCATCCACAATATGCCGTTCCCGGTGACGCCTGAGAGCGTACATGCCGCGATTCTGACGGCAGACCTGCTGGGACAGCAGTGGCTGGCGCGTTAATCAGTCGTCGGCAAGTTTTTATCCGGCATCTTCTCCCCCCTCTGACAGTCTCTGCCGGAGGGGTTGTCTATGGTAAAACAGCGGAAAGGGATATGACGACGCACACTCAGGACATTGGGAAGGAAGTCTCTTCTGTCATTGCCCAGTCATGGCATCGTTGCAGCAAGTTTATGCAGCGGGAAACCTGGCAGGCGCCGCATCAGGCGCAGGGCCTGACCTTTGAGTCGATCTGTCGTCGCAAAACTGCGCTGCTGACGATTGCTCAGGCCGCGCTGGAAGATGCCTGGGAGTTTATGGACGGCCGTCCGTGCGCGTTGCTAATTCTGGATGAATCAGCCTGTATTCTCAGCCGTTGCGGCGATCCGCAGACGGTGGAGCAACTGGCGGAGCTCGGTTTTCGCGACGGCAGCTACTGTGCAGAAAGCATTATTGGCAGTTGCGCGTTGTCGCTGGCGACGATGCCGGGGCAGCCGACAAAAACCTCTGGCGATCAACACTTTAAACAGGCGTTGCATCCGTGGTCGTTCTGCTCTACGCCAGTATTCGATAACCATGGTCGACTGTTTGGCTCCATCTCGCTGTGCTGTCTGGTAGAGCATGAGTGCGTTTCTGATTTATCCCTGACGCTGGCGATTGCCAGAGAAGTCGGCAACTCATTGCTGACTGACAGCCTGCTGGCTGAATCCAACCGCCATCTGAACCAGATGTACGGGCTGCTGGAGAGTATGGATGATGGCGTGATGGCCTGGAACGAACAGGGCGTATTGCAGTTCCTCAATGCGCGCGCGGCGCTGCTTTTGCATCTCGACGCGCAGGCCAGCCAGGGGAAGAATATTAACGACCTGCTCAATCTCCCCATGCTGCTGCGTCGGGCGATCAAACATGCCCGCGGCCTGAATCATGTCGAAGTCACCTTTGAAAGCCAGCACCAGTTTGTTGATGCCGTCATCACCCTGAAACCGATTGTTGAAGAGCAGGGCAACAGCTTTATCCTGCTGCTGCATCCGGTGGAGCAAATGCGTCAACTGATGACCAGCCAGCTCGGCAAGGTGAGCCACACCTTTGAGCAGATGTCGACAGACGATCCAGAAACCCGACGTTTGATCCACTTTGGTCGTCAGGCGGCGAGGGGAAGTTTCCCGATCCTGCTGTGCGGGGAAGAGGGCGTCGGTAAAGAGCTATTGAGTCAGGCCATTCACAATGAAAGCGAACGCGCCAGCGGGCCGTATATCGCCGTGAACTGCCAGCTGTATGCCAACAGCGTACTGGGGCAGGATTTTATGGGCAGTGCGCCCACTGATGATGAAAACGGGCGGCTGAGCCGTCTTGAACTGGCGAACGGCGGCACGCTGTTTCTGGAAAAAATTGAATATCTGGCGCCGGAGTTACAATCCGCGCTGCTGCAGGTGATCAAGCAGGGCGTTTTAACCCGCCTGGATGCCCGGCGGCTGATTCCGGTGGATGTCAAAGTGATCGCCACCACCACGGTTGATCTCGCGAATCTGGTGGAGCAAAACCGCTTTAGCCGTCAGTTGTATTACGCGCTGCACTCTTTTGAGATCGTTATCCCGCCGCTGAGGGCGCGGCGTAACAGTATTCCATCGCTGATTTATACGCGGTTGAATAGCCTGAAAAAACGCTTTTCATCCAGCCTGAAGATCGACGACGACGCGTTGGCACAACTGGTGGCCTATTCGTGGCCGGGTAATGATTTTGAGCTGAACAGCATTATTGAAAATATCGCCATCAGCAGTGATAACGGCCATATTCGGCTGAGCAATCTGCCGGATTATCTGTTTGCCGAACGCCCTGGTCTGGAGACGGCATCTTCACTGCTGCCCGCCAGCCTGACCTTTACCGCCATCGAGAAAGAGGCGATTATCCATGCCGCCCGCGTGACCAGTGGGCGTGTTCAGGAGATGTCGCAACTGCTGAATATTGGTCGCACCACCCTGTGGCGTAAGATGAAGCAGTACGACATCGATGCCAGCCAGTTTAAGCGCAAACATCTGGAGTAGTTTCTTCGATTCTGGCCATCGAGAACAGCGCATCCGACAGCCGGTTGATATAACGCCTGGCCTCATCGCGTAACGTCAGCGTTCTGCCCATCGCGATGAGGATCCGCTCCAGCCGACGCGTCAGGGTTCGCGCAACGTGCAGTTGTGCCGATGCCTGATTTTTCCCCGGAATAACAAACTCTTTGAGCGGGCCGCTTTGCGCCATATTGCGGTCAATAAGCTGCTCCAGCGCCTGAATATCCTCTTCGCCAATACGCTGTTTTAAGCGTGTGAGTCCTTTCTGATCGCTGGCGAGTTCCGCCCCCAGTACGAACAGCATCTTCTGCATAGCGTGCAATTCCTGGCGTAGCTCGGCCTGGCGCGTGCTGGCATAGCAGACGCCAAGCTGGGAAATCAGTTCATCCACCGTGCCGTAGGCCTCAACGCGGATGTCGTCTTTATCGATACGACTGCCGCCAAACAGCGCGGTCGTGCCGTTATCGCCGGTTCGGGTATAGATGCGGTACATTTATTTTATCTCGCTGAAGGGAAGAACTTTAACCAGTTGACCGGCATTGGCGCCGAGCGTGCGGATCTGTGCTGTCCCGGCGCGGGTATGCCCGCAGACCAGCGCCCGATCCTCGGGCAACTGGGCATGGGTTAAGGCAATATCTCCGGTGGCGTTGAGACCGAGACCCACGCGCAGCGCCGAACTTTTGGCCGCCAGTTTGCCGAGCGCCAGCGCGCAGTCATGATCGTCGCAACAGATTGCCCGGCAGGGAACGCCTTGCTCTTCCAGCCCCCAACACAGCTCATCAAGCACGCGAGTACCCTGCCAGCATGAGTGATAAAACAGGTGTACGCCCGGTGATGAAAGTGACATTGCGCCCCCTGCGTTATCAGAATGCCTGACGGAAGATCTCGGCAATTTCTTTCTCGTTCCCTTTGCGCGGGTTGGAGAAGGCGTTGCCGTCCTTCAGCGCCATTTCCGCCATATACGGGAAATCGGCTTCTTTGACGCCCAGATCGCGCAGATGCTGCGGAATACCGATGTCGGCGGAGAGGCGGGCAATAGCATGAATGGCCAGCTCGGCGGCATCCATGGTAGAGAGTCCGTTAGTGTTTTCGCCCATAAACTCTGCGATGTCGGCAAATTTTTCCGGGTTAGCGATCAGGTTATAGCGCGCTACGTGCGGCAGCAGTACGGCATTCGCCACGCCGTGCGGCATGTCGTAAAGACCGCCAAGCTGATGCGCCATCGCGTGAACGTAGCCGAGGTTGGCGTTGTTGAAGGCCATACCCGCCAGCAGGGAGGCGTAGGCCATGTTCTCGCGAGCTTTCAGGTTGCTGCCCAGCGCCACGGCCTGGCGCAAGTTACGGGCGATCAGGCGGATCGCCTGGATAGCGGCAGCGTCGGTGACCGGGTTGGCATCTTTGGAAATGTAGGCTTCCACGGCGTGGGTCAGGGCGTCCATCCCGGTGGCCGCAGTCAGTGGAGCTGGTTTGCCGAGCATCAGCAGCGGATCGTTAATAGAGACCGACGGCAGGTTGCGCCAGCTGACAATCACAAACTTCACTTTGGTTTTGGTATTGGTCAGCACGCAGTGGCGGGTGACTTCGCTGGCGGTCCCGGCAGTGGTATTCACCGCAACGATCGGCGGCAGCGGGTTGGTCAGGGTTTCAATCCCGGCATAGCTGTAGAGATCCCCTTCGTGAGTCGCGGCGATACCGATGCCTTTACCGCAGTCATGCGGGCTACCGCCGCCAACGGTAACGATGATGTCGCAATGCTCTTTCCGAAAGACCTCCAGGCCGTCGCGCACGTTGGTGTCTTTGGGGTTTGGCTCAACGCCGTCAAAAACCACGACGTCAATACCGGCTTCACGCAGATGTGTGAGGGTTTTATCTACCGCGCCGTCTTTAATCGCCCGCAGACCTTTATCAGTGACCAGCAGCGCTTTTTTACCGCCCAACAGTTTACAGCGTTCGCCGACCACGGAAATAGCATTGGGGCCAAAGAAGTTCACATTTGGCACCAGGTAATCAAACATACGATAGCTCATAATATACCTTCTTAGATTTAAATTATAATTCAGAGAAACAATTCAATGCGGTTTCTGCTAATAATCTGTCTTGTTCGACGGTACCGCCACTTACGCCAACGGCACCGATTAATTTGCCGTTTAATATGACAGGAAAACCGCCGCCAAAAATAACAATTCGTTGTTGATTGGTGAGCTGCAAGCCATATAGAGAGGCACCTGGTTGTACCGCATCGGTAATTTCATGGGTACCCTGTCGCAGGCAGCAGGCGGTATAAGCTTTATTAAGAGAGATATCACAGCTGGTGACAAACGCGTCGTCCATACGTTGCATTAGCAGCGTGTTCCCGCCGTGATCCACCACGGAAAACACCACCGGAACGTTGATTTCAAGCGCTTTAGCCTCGACGGCCTGCGCCATTTTCTTTGCAGCCGCCAGCGTAATGGTGGCGATTTGTTGGCTCTTATTCACAGTCTCTCCTGAAAAGGTTGTAGGGCTGAGGTCACGAAAATATCGCGCAACAGCTATTTTTATCATTGGCTTTATCTTATTTTCTCGCCCCGAGTTATTAAGTCAATAGGGTGGGGATTTCAAAAATATTACCTTCAGTTTCCTGTTGTGGCGTTTATTGATAATGATCATTTAACCTCGTCACAATTCACGGCGAATATTCCTGAGCCGCGTTTCAATATGAAACGATGGTTTTTTATTACGTACCAAATTGGAACGAAATTAATTTTATTTTTTTATTGTCCTGCTCATTTAGAGTTCGGCTATTGCTGATGAAAGGCGAATGCCGGGTGTTGTGTCCCCGGCAATACGGCCCGGCGTCCCTATTTTTTATCTTTTGAGTCCATAAACTATGAGAAGATCAAAACGATTCGAAGTGCTTGCCCAGCGGCCTGTAAATCAGGATGGGCTAATTGGCGAATGGCCTGAAGAGGGGCTGATCGCAATGGAAAGCCCTTACGATCCGGCTTCGTCGGTGAAGGTGGAAAATGGTCGTATTGTTGAGCTGGACGGCAAGAGCCGCGCCGAGTTCGACATGATTGACCGGTTCATTGCCGATTACGCGATTAACGTGCCCGAGGCCGAGCGCGCCATGCAGCTCGACGCGCTGGAGATCGCCAGAATGCTGGTGGATATCCACGTCAGTCGGGAAGAGATCATTGCCATTACGACTGCCATCACCCCGGCGAAAGCGGTGGAGGTGATGGCGCAAATGAACGTGGTGGAGATGATGATGGCGCTGCAAAAAATGCGCGCCAGACGCACCCCCTCCAATCAGTGCCACGTGACCAACCTGAAAGATAACCCGGTACAGATTGCTGCCGACGCTGCTGAAGCGGGGATCCGTGGCTTTTCCGAACAGGAAACAACGGTCGGGATCGCCCGCTATGCGCCGTTTAACGCCCTGGCGCTGCTGGTGGGGTCCCAATGCGGTCGCCCCGGCGTGCTGACGCAATGCTCCGTTGAAGAGGCCACGGAGCTGGAGCTGGGAATGCGCGGGCTAACCAGCTACGCCGAAACGGTGTCGGTATATGGCACGGAGTCGGTGTTTACCGATGGCGATGATACGCCGTGGTCAAAAGCGTTTCTTGCCTCGGCTTATGCTTCTCGTGGCCTGAAGATGCGCTACACCTCCGGCACCGGCTCGGAAGCGCTGATGGGCTATTCCGAAAGTAAATCGATGCTTTATCTGGAGTCGCGTTGCATTTTTATCACCAAAGGCGCGGGCGTACAGGGCTTACAAAACGGTGCGGTCAGCTGTATCGGCATGACCGGCGCTGTGCCGTCGGGGATTCGCGCGGTGCTGGCGGAAAACCTGATTGCCTCGATGCTCGACCTTGAAGTGGCCTCCGC
The DNA here is from genome assembly GCF_013728095.1 of Citrobacter sp. RHBSTW-00887. Lineage (NCBI taxonomy): Bacteria > Pseudomonadati > Pseudomonadota > Gammaproteobacteria > Enterobacterales > Enterobacteriaceae > Citrobacter > Citrobacter sp. RHBSTW-00887. Next base: position 696,036 of record NZ_CP056267.1, read on the forward strand.
CAATGACCAGACCTTTTCCCACTCCGATATTCGTCGTACTGCTCGCACCCTGATGCAGATGCTGCCGGGCACCGACTTTATCTTCTCCGGCTATAGCGCGGTACCGAACTACGACAACATGTTTGCCGGGTCGAACTTCGACGCTGAAGACTTCGATGATTACAACATTCTGCAACGCGATCTGATGGTTGACGGGGGCCTGCGTCCGGTCACGGAAGAGGAGACAATCGCCATCCGCAATAAGGCCGCGCGCGCCATTCAGGCGGTGTTCCGCGAACTGGGTCTGCCGCTGATTAGCGATGAAGAGGTGGACGCCGCCACTTACGCTCACGGCAGCAAAGATATGCCCGCGCGCAATGTGGTGGAAGATTTGGCTGCCGTGGAAGAGATGATGAAACGCAATATCACCGGGCTGGATATCGTCGGCGCGTTGAGTTCCAGCGGCTTCGAAGACATCGCCAGTAATATCCTCAACATGCTGAGGCAGCGTGTTACTGGTGATTACCTGCAAACGTCGGCCATTCTGGATCGTCAGTTCGACGTCGTCAGCGCCGTTAATGACATCAACGATTATCAGGGACCCGGCACCGGCTATCGCATCTCTGCCGAACGTTGGGCGGAAATTAAAAATATTGCGGGCGTGGTTCAGCCCGGCTCGATCGAATAAGGCGGTACACAGTGGAATGCACAACTGAACGTAAGCCGGTTTTCACCTTGCAGGTGAGCGAAGGCGAGGCGGCTAAAGCGGACGAACGCGTGGATGAAGTCGTGATAGGCGTCGGCCCGGCCTTTGATAAGTATCAGCACAAAACACTGATTGATATGTCGCACAAAGCGATTTTGAAAGAGCTGGTTGCCGGCATTGAAGAAGAGGGGCTGCATGCACGGGTGGTGAGGATTCTGCGCACTTCTGATGTTTCATTTATGGCATGGGATGCGGCAAATCTCAGCGGTTCTGGCATCGGGATTGGTATCCAGTCGAAAGGAACCACGGTGATTCATCAGCGCGATCTGCTGCCTCTGAGCAACCTTGAGCTGTTCTCTCAGGCTCCGCTGCTGACGCTGGAAACCTATCGCCAGATTGGTAAAAACGCCGCGCGCTATGCACGTAAAGAGTCGCCTTCGCCAGTGCCAGTGGTTAATGACCAGATGGTACGCCCCAAATTTATGGCCAAGGCCGCGCTGTTTCATATCAAAGAAACCAAACACGTGGTGCAGGATGCTGCGCCTGTCACGCTGCATATTGCACTTGTAAGGGAATGACCATGAACGACAACATCATGACCGCGCAGGATTATCCATTAGCAACCCGCTGCCCTGAGAAAATCCAGACTCCTACCGGCAAACCGCTAACCGAGATTACCCTTGAGAATGTGCTGGCGGGCCGCGTAGGTCCGCAGGATGTGCGTATTTCTCAGCAAACGCTGGAGTACCAGGCGCAGATTGCCGAACAGATGCAGCGTCACGCCGTGGCGCGTAATTTCCGTCGTGCGGCGGAGCTTATAGCAATCCCGGATGCCCGTATTCTAGAAATTTACAACGCGCTGCGGCCGTTTCGTTCTTCGTTCGCCGAGCTTCAGGCCATTGCCGATGAACTGGAACATACCTGGCATGCCACGGTGAACGCCGGGTTTGTCCGCGAGTCGGCAGAGGTGTATCTGCAGAGAAATAAGCTGCGTAAAGGCAGCCAGTGACGGAGGTTGTATGCCGTTAATTGCAGGGATTGATATCGGCAACGCCACCACCGAAGTGGCGTTGGCGCAGCATGGCCGGTTTATCTCCAGCGGGATTGTCGCTACGACCGGTATGAAAGGCACACGGGACAATATTACCGGGGTGGTGGCCTCCCTGCAGCAGGCGCTGAATAACACCCCGTGGTCGCTTCAGGACGTGGCGAAAATCTGCATCAACGAGGCGGCACCGGTGATTGGCGATGTGGCGATGGAAACCATCACTGAAACCATCATTACCGAATCAACAATGATTGGGCATAACCCGCAAACGCCCGGCGGCGTTGGCGTGGGAATGGGAACCACCATCGCCGTGGAGAAGCTGGCGGCGTTGAGTGAAGATCGGTTTATCCAGGGCTGGATCCCGCTGGTCGGTGAGGAGAGGGATTTCCTCGAGGCGGTTTGGTTTATCAATGAGGCGCTGGATCGCGGTGTCAACGTGGTGGCGGCGATCCTGAAAAAAGATGATGGCGTGCTGGTGAACAATCGCCTGCGTCGAACAATGCCGGTGGTAGATGAAGTCACCCTGCTGGAGAAGGTGCCGGAAGGTGTGCTGGCGGCGGTGGAAGTGGCAGCCCCAGGACAGGTGGTGCGTGTGCTGTCGAATCCTTACGGCATCGCGACCTTTTTTACCCTGACGCCCGAGGAAACGCAAACTATCGTCCCCATCGCCAGAGCGCTAATTGGCAACCGTTCCGCCGTGGTGCTGAAAACCCCGCAGGGTGATGTGCGCTCAAGGGTGATCCCGGCGGGTAAGATCTTTATCCGCGGCGAAAAGCGCGGCGGTGAAGCCGACGTAGCGCAAGGCGCACAGGCCATTATGCAGGCGATGAGCACCTGTGCGCCCGTGTGCGATATTCGTGGTGAAGCAGGTACGCATGCAGGCGGCATGCTGGAGCGGGTGCGTAAGGTTATGGCCTCGCTGACCGGTCACGACATGAACGCGGTGTATATTCAGGATCTGTTGGCGGTGGATACGTTTATTCCGCGCAAGGTGCAGGGCGGTATTGCCGGGGAGTGTTCAATGGAGAACGCCGTTGGCATTGCGGCGATGGTGAAATCCGATCGCTTACAGATGCAGGCCATCGCCAGTGAGCTGAGCGCCCGGTTAAACATCCCGGTTGAAGTCGGCGGCGTGGAGGCCAACATGGCTGTTGCCGGTGCGTTAACAACGCCCGGATGTGCTGCACCGCTGGCGATCCTCGATTTAGGCGCAGGCTCTACCGATGCCGCCATTATCAATAGCGATGGCGTTGTGAAAGCGGTCCATCTGGCTGGCGCGGGGAATATGGTCAGCCTGTTGATTCAAACCGAGCTGGGCTTAAGCGATCCGTTTCTGGCGGAGGAAATTAAAAAATACCCGCTGGCAAAAGTGGAGAGCCTGTTCAGCATTCGCCACGAGAACGGCGCGGTGGAGTTTTTTCGCGAACCGCTCAGTCCGTCAGTGTTTGCCAAAGTCGTTTATCTGAAAAACGGCGAGCTGATCCCCGTAGATAACCAGACCTCGCTGGAAAAAATTCGGTTGGTGCGCCGACAGGCCAAAGAGAAAGTTTTTGTGACCAACTGCCTGCGCGCTTTACGCCAGGTATCACCCGGCGGCTCTATTCGTGATATGACTTTTGTGGTGCTGGTGGGCGGCTCCTCGCTGGATTTCGAAATCCCGCAGATGATCACCGACGCGCTGGCGCATTACGGCGTGGTTGCCGGACAGGGCAACATCCGTGGTACCGAAGGGCCGCGTAATGCGGTAGCGACCGGGCTGGTTTTGGCCGGGATAGCGAATTAATCGTGCAGAAAACAGCCGCCGCAAGCGTTTAGCTGCGGGGTAAATCAAATAAAGGTGATGTTCTCTTTGATATCCCGACGGAGTTGGGTACATAGTATAAATGTGTCTCTCACGTGGTTAATTTTAAGGATAAGAGCATGCCAACAGCAATTGAGAAAGCATTGGATTTTATTGGTGGTATGAACACTTCGGCGTCAGTACCCCATTCAATGGATGAAAGTACCGCTAAGGGAATCTTAAAGTATTTGCATGACTTAGGTGTGCCAGCAAGTCCGGAAGCTGTGATGGCACGGGGTGAGCAGGAGGGATGGAATCCCGAGTTCACGAAAAAAGTGGCCGGATGGGCAGAAAAAGTGGCCTCCGGTAACCGCATCCTTATCAAGAACCCAGAATATTTTTCAACCTATATGCAGGAGCAGCTCAAAGAGCTAGTTTGAGCTGACTATCGAATCAAACTCTAACGGACGTTTCCATCTCTGGATGGCAACGTCCAGAGGGGGACTGTGACCAGCTTGTTGCTGGACAGAGGCATCCCATAATATATCTTCAGGCCCCGCCTGCCGTATTCTTCCCGGCTCTCATTTCACATTTTGGCGCGAACAGATATTGATTTGTTCCAGCAGGAATCCTTTTGGCTCGTGCCAACATCTACGGAAGAGCCCCCAAAAAAAAAGGACCTGCGATTTCTCGCAAGTCCTTGAATCTTGGTGGCCCCTGCTGGACTTGAACCAGCGACCAAGCGATTATGAGTCGCCTGCTCTAACCACTGAGCTAAGGGGCCGTGGCGGTGGATTATAAAGTAACTCCGCGTTGCAATCCAGACATAAGCGTACGGATGCTGTTTTTATAAACAATGTATTTTCAGTCCGTTATACTTGTTCCTCTGATGTATTGATGGGAGTAATTATGGTTAAGGACATACTGGCGCCGGGGCTGCGGGTGGTGTTTTGCGGCATCAATCCGGGGTTGTCTTCCGCAGGTACAGGATTCCCCTTTGCACATCCCGCTAATCGCTTCTGGAAGGTCATCCATCAGGCGGGATTTACCGATCGCCAGCTCAAACCCGAAGAGGCACAACACTTGCTGGACTTCCGTTGCGGCGTGACTAAATTTGTCGACAGACCGACGGTGCAAGCCAATGAAGTGAAGTTACAGGAGATGCGCAACGGCGGTCGTAAGCTCATTGAGAAAATAGAAGAGTATCAGCCCGCCGGACTCGCAATCCTTGGGAAGCAGGCATTTGAGCAGGGCCTCAGCCAGCGTGGGGCGCAGTGGGGAAAACAAACGCTGACTATTGGCGCGACGCAAATATGGGTTTTGCCGAATCCCAGCGGGTTAAGTCGGATTACTCTGGATAAACTGGTGGAGGCGTATCGGGAAGTGAATGACGCCCTGGCCAGGCGGGGACTATAAAGAAAAACGCCACCTTGCGGTGGCGTTTATGCTTATGCGGCGAGATTAATCGTCGAGGAAGCTACGCAGCACTTCAGAGCGGCTCGGGTGGCGCAGTTTACGCAGCGCTTTCGCTTCGATCTGACGGATACGTTCGCGGGTAACGTCGAACTGTTTACCGACTTCTTCCAGCGTGTGGTCGGTATTCATATCGATACCGAAACGCATACGCAGAACTTTCGCTTCACGGGCGGTCAGGCCAGCCAGAACGTCGTGCGTTGCGGCACGCAGGCTCTCGGTAGTAGCAGAATCCAGCGGCAGCTCGAGGGTGGTATCCTCGATGAAATCACCCAGATGCGAATCTTCATCGTCGCCGATCGGCGTTTCCATGGAGATAGGCTCTTTAGCGATCTTCAGCACTTTACGGATCTTGTCTTCCGGCATCAGCATGCGTTCAGCCAGCTCTTCCGGCGTCGGCTCGCGGCCCATCTCTTGCAGCATCTGACGGGAGATACGGTTGAGCTTGTTGATGGTCTCAATCATATGTACCGGGATACGGATGGTACGTGCCTGATCCGCGATCGAGCGGGTGATCGCCTGACGGATCCACCAGGTTGCATAGGTAGAGAACTTGTAACCACGACGGTATTCAAACTTATCAACCGCTTTCATCAGACCGATGTTACCTTCCTGAATCAAATCCAGGAACTGCAGACCACGGTTGGTGTATTTCTTGGCGATAGAGATAACCAGACGCAAGTTCGCTTCAACCATCTCTTTTTTCGCACGGCGGGCTTTCGCTTCACCGATGGACATGCGACGGTTGATGTCTTTAACCTGCTCGATGGTCAGGCCGGTTTCTTCTTCAATCTGCTGCAGTTTCTGCAGTCCGCGGTGAACGTCATCTGCCACGTCGTGCAGTTTTTCAGACCACGGTTTGTTCATCGCGATTGCCGCGTTGAACCAGGTTTCGCTGGTTTCGTTGCCAGTGAACAGGGTGATGAAGTTTTTCTTCGGCATTTTGCACTGCTCAACGCAGAGCTTCATGATCAGACGTTCCTGAGTACGCACGCGGTCCATCATGACGCGCATGCTGTTTACCAGGTAGTCGAACTGCTTCGGCACCAGGCGGAACTGTTTGAACACTTCAGACAGCTTCTGAATTTCTTCCTGCGCGGCAGCATGGCTGCGGCCTTTTGCTTTGATGGTGTCGCGAGTGATTTCGTACTGAGTACGCAGTTCACCGAATTTATCACGCGCTAATTCAGGGTCGATGCTGTTGTCGTCATCGCTGCTGTCGTCGTCATCTTCTTCATCTTCGTCTGCATCGTCATCCATCTCTTCCTGAGAGAGCTCAGAACCGACGTGTGTCGCCGTTGGCGCCATGTCTTCTTCCGCGTTCGGATCGACAAAGCCGGTGATCAGATCGGAAAGACGCGCTTCTTCAGCTTCTACACGATCGTATTGCTCAAGCAGGTAGGTGATGGCTTCCGGGTATTCGGCAACGGAGCATTGAACCTGGTTAATCCCGTCTTCGATGCGTTTAGCGATGTCGATTTCGCCTTCACGGGTTAACAGTTCAACGGTACCCATTTCACGCATGTACATGCGGACCGGGTCAGTTGTACGACCGATTTCAGACTCAACGCTGGACAGAACCTGGGCAGCCGCTTCTTCCGCGTCTTCATCGGTGCTGTTGGAGGTTTCAGCAAGCAGCAGATCATCGGCATCAGGTGCTTCTTCCATCACCTGAATACCCATGTCATTGATCATTTGGATGATGTCTTCGATTTGATCTGAATCGACGATATCTTCCGGCAGATGGTCATTGACCTCGGCATAGGTCAGATAGCCTTGCTCCTTACCACGTTGGACAAGTAGCTTCAGCTGTGACTGCGGGTTTTGCTCCATAAGACGGTATCCACACTTAATTCGTTTGATTGGTGTTGGGCGGTAAAACCGCCAACGGCAAAACGAGGGCATACTTATATTTTGCCGCTGCCTCTCCGTGCGGCTGTCGGGGGCTTCCCGAGCGATATTCGGCAGTTAAGCCGTTAAATACTTTTGTCTTTCTGTTATTTCTTGGCCAGTTCCTGGTTCAGCGTCCAGAGTTCCCGGCGTTCTTCGCTGCTTAAACCGTGTGTGCGCTCACGAGCTATCAACTCTTCCTGGCGCAGCTCAAGCATCGAATCAAACATATGGTTGAGTGAGTCGGTGAAGGTTTTTTCTGCGATATCTTTATCTGCTATATCGTCCCACATCGACAGTTTTTCAAGGGTCGCAGCATCATTTGTGCCACGATAGTGTTCTAAAAGTTGTCCGGTGGTCAGACCTGGCTGAGCCAGACAAGTGTTGACCAGTTCTCTGAATAAGCCAAGTCCAGGCAGCTTATTGCTATCCAGTGCGCCTAACGGCGGAACCAGCGGGGCGAGACCCGGGTTCTGTACCAGCAACCCTATAAGTATACGCATGGTCGTACGTTTTAGCTGTGGAACAGGGCGGGAAGCCCCATTTTCTGCCAGTTTTGGCATTAAACGTTCAAGCTGACTGTCATCCAGAATGCCGAGCTTGTTTCCCAACTCCTGTCGCAGATAAATGCGTAACGTTTCGCCTGGTACCTGAGTAATCAGCGGTAATGCCAGCGTGCTGAGCTGTGCGCGTCCGTCTGGGGTACTCAAATCCACCTGCGGCAACAGGCTGTTAAATAAAAACGCGGAGAGTGGCAGCGCCTTCTCCATCCGGGCTTCAAAGGCCTCTTTCCCTTCTTTACGCACCAGCGTATCGGGGTCTTCGCCGTCAGGTAAAAACATAAAGCGTAGCTGGCGTCCGTCTGTCATATAGGGCAGTGCGGTTTCCAGCGCGCGCCATGCTGCGTCGCGTCCGGCACGGTCACCGTCGTAACAGCAAATTACGTTGTTCGTCGCGCGGAACAACAACTGGATGTGATCGGCGGTGGTTGACGTCCCAAGGGATGCCACAGCGTAGTTAATGCCGTATTGCGCCAGCGCCACCACATCCATATAGCCTTCTACCACTAACAGGCGCTGCGGATCGGCGTTATCCTGCTGGGCTTCATAAAGGCCATACAGCTGGCGACCTTTATGGAAAATATCGGTTTCCGGGGAGTTGAGATACTTCGGCAGGGCATCGCCCAGCACGCGTCCACCAAAACCAATGACTCGACCACGTTTGTCGCGGATGGGGAACATCACCCGTTCGCGGAAGCGATCGTAACTGCGTCCCTGATCGTTGGTGACCAACATTCCCGCATCGACCAGCGATTTACGATTCTCAGCATTGCCGCCAAACCGTTTCAGGACGTTGTCCCAGCCGGGGGGCGCAAAACCAATAGCAAAACGGGTGATCACGTCGCTACTTAATCCTCGCTTTTCCAGGTACTGGCGCGCGGGGGTAGCGGCGGGTTGCATCAAAGACTGTTGATAAAAAGTGTTCAGGCCGTCCATCAATTGATAAAGGCTTTGCCGTTGATGGCGCTCTATCTGACTAGGGCCACTGCCTGCTTCATAGGGCACTTCAAGGTTGTGCATTGCGGCCAGTTCTTCGACGGTTTCCACAAACTCGAGCTTGTCGTAGTTCATGAGAAAGTCGACGGCGTTGCCATGTGCGCCACACCCAAAGCAGTGATAAAACTGTTTCTCACCGTTTACGGTGAAAGAGGGGGTTTTTTCGTTATGGAACGGACAGCACGCGTGATAATTTTTACCCTGCTTCTTCAGCTTTACCCGCGCGTCGATGAGATCGACAATGTCGGTTCTTGCCAGCAGGTCATTTATAAATACGCGTGGAATTCGTCCAGCCATATGCCCCGTTTATTTTTTTATGACTTATATACACAAAATCATTCAAGATGCATCAAGACGGCAAGGGAGCGAATCCTCAGGAGCGTACATCAGTACGTGACTGGAGGGAACGACTGCAGCCAACGCAGAGGCAGCTTGAATGATGACGCGTATAAACGAAAACAAGCCGCGCATTCCTTCCGGAAGCACGGCCTTACAACTACAACTCTGTCTGAATTGAGAGCCTTGGCTCTCAATGGATTAGTACAGACGAGTACGGCGTGCGTTTTCGCGAGCCAGTTTCTTCGCGTGACGTTTCACAGCAGAAGCTTTAGCGCGCTTACGTTCAGTAGTCGGTTTTTCATAGAACTCACGACGACGAACTTCCGCCAGAACACCTGCTTTTTCGCATGAACGCTTGAAGCGACGCAGTGCTACGTCGAACGGCTCGTTTTCACGTACTTTAATTACCGGCATGTAACTCTCACCTTTATAAATTCGGTTTGCCGCTGGCATCAACGCCAGCTTATTTCAAAATGGTGCGGAATTTTACTGCAATTGCTGCTGCTTTGTAAAGCACCGACGCGATTTTGAAAGGGACTTTTATAAGGATAAGGAGTATACACGAGCGGAACTCCTGGGGCGAACAAAGTTTTACATCAACCCGCATTGGTCCTACACTGCGCGGTAATAGAGCGAGGTAAAACAAGTCATGCGTGTACTGGGTATTGAAACATCCTGCGATGAAACCGGCATCGCCATTTACGACGATGAAAAAGGTCTTTTAGCCAACCAATTGTATAGTCAGGTGAAATTACACGCTGACTACGGCGGCGTAGTGCCAGAACTGGCCTCGCGCGATCACGTACGTAAAACCGTACCGCTGATCCAGGCCGCGCTGAAAGAAGCGGGACTGACGGCAAAAGAGATTGATGCGGTGGCGTATACCGCAGGTCCTGGTCTGGTTGGCGCGCTGCTGGTCGGCGCAACCGTAGGACGTTCGCTGGCGTTCGCCTGGGGCGTACCGGCAATTCCTGTGCACCATATGGAAGGGCATCTGCTGGCGCCGATGCTGGAAGATAATCCCCCTGCTTTCCCGTTCGTTGCGCTGCTGGTTTCCGGCGGTCACACGCAACTGATCAGCGTCACCGGTATTGGGCAGTATGAATTGCTGGGTGAATCGATAGATGATGCCGCCGGTGAAGCGTTCGATAAAACGGCCAAGCTGCTGGGGCTGGATTATCCTGGCGGCCCAATGCTGTCAAAGCTTGCATCGCAAGGCGTTGAAAAACGCTTTGTCTTCCCGCGCCCGATGACCGACCGTCCGGGTCTGGATTTCAGTTTCTCCGGCCTGAAAACTTTCGCCGCGAATACCATTCGTAATAACGAAAATGACGATCAGACGCGTGCAGATATCGCCCGTGCGTTTGAAGATGCTGTGGTTGATACGCTGATGATCAAGTGTAAACGCGCGCTGGATCAAACCGGTTTTAAACGTCTGGTGATGGCGGGGGGCGTGAGCGCTAACCGTACGCTGCGTGCAAAACTGGCCGAGATGATGCAAAAGCGTCGTGGCGAAGTGTTTTACGCGCGTCCGGAATTTTGCACCGATAACGGGGCGATGATCGCCTACGCGGGCATGGTGCGTTTTAAAGCGGGTGCAACGGCGGATCTTGGCGTGACCGTGCGTCCTCGCTGGCCGCTGGCGGAATTACCGGCGGCATAAGCACATAATATTGTAGGCCCGGTAAGCGTAGCGCCACCGGGCAATACTCTACTCCCGCAGCATCCCTTTCTCTTCCAGAAACGCGATAATTTTTTCCAGACCCTCTCCGGATTTTAAATTACTAAACGTCCACGGACGCTCGCCGCGCATGCGTAGGGTATCGCGTTCCATCACCTCCAGCGAGGCGCCCACGTAAGGGGCCAGATCGGTTTTATTGATCACCAGAAAATCAGATTTGGTGATCCCCGGGCCACCCTTACGCGGGATCTTCTCACCTTCGGCAACGTCGATCACATAGATCGTCAGATCCGCTAATTCCGGGCTGAAGGTGGCGCTCAGGTTATCGCCGCCGCTTTCCACAAAAATCAGATCCAGATTGCCGAATTTCTCGCTCAGCGCCTCAACGGCGGCCAGATTCATCGACGCATCTTCACGGATAGCGGTGTGCGGGCAACCGCCGGTTTCCACGCCGACGATCCTGTCTGGCTCCAGGGCGCCTGCCTCGGTGAGAATGCGCTGATCTTCTTTGGTATAGATATCGTTGGTCACTACCGCAAGTTGATAGCTGCTGCGCATGGATTTGCATAACGCTTCCAGCAGCGCCGTTTTACCGGAGCCAACCGGGCCGCCAACGCCCACGCGCAGGGGATGCTTGTTATTACTCATTTTTTCTCCTCAGGAGCGGAATAATCGGGAATATTGGGTTTCATGCCGGGCAGATGCGATGGCCGCCAACGGCGTTGCGGAGCCGAGGCTGTCGTCAGGACACGCCAGCGCCTGTGCCAGACCTTGCGCATACCGATTGCAAAGCGCAATGATCAAACGCTGGGCCGCCTGCTGCCCAAATGGAACCAGTTTGACGCCAGCCATCACTGCGCTCTCAATCCAGCTGTAGCCGAGGCTTAACGCCAGCTCCGTCAGGGGGATTTTCCAGCGCACGCCCAGCCAGGCCATACCGCAGAGTTGGCTGTCGACAAAGAGCGCGCGCCACTCCCGCGAGCAATCTGCTTCCCAGTCGGTGACCAGCCGCGTAAACGCCGCGCCCCGACTGCGTTCTTCATCTCGAAGTTCGCGGGTTTCCCGACAGGCCAACAGGTAAGCGCTCCAGCGGTGTGCTGCAGCGAGATCGTCCTGCTCGCAGGCGCGATACAGTCTCGCCAGTAGCGGTAGGTCGACGGTAAAGAAGTTCTGCTCCATCTGCTGGATTTGCCAGTCAGAGAAGTCATCGGCGCTTTTCACCCAGCCGATTTCAACCGCCCACTCCAGACCCTGGGACCAGGTAAACGACCCCACCGGGAGAGCGCTGCTGGCGAGCTGCATCAGACGCAGCTGTTGGATGTTATGCATCAGTGCGCATGGGCGTGATGATGCCCGTGTGATTCACTGGCATAAGCGCCTGCTTCCGGTTCAAACGGTAGTTGAGCGAACGTCACCTCCAGGCTGAACTGGCGCAACATGGCGTCCAGCACATGATCGTGATGGTAGCGCAACTCATCCGGCAGAATTTGCAGCGGAACGTGGCGATTGCCGAGGTGATAACAGGCTTTGGCGAGCAGGAAAGGATCGGCGCAGCGCACCACGGAAACTGACTCCGGCGCGGCGATCACTTCGATCACCTCGCTGCCATCTTCGGTGGTCAGCAGATCACCACTGCGTAACAGCAAACCGCGCGGAAGCATTAGCCCGGCTTCGCGACCGTCGTTCAGCGTCACTCTGGCACGGCTTTTTACTCGAATATCAATGGGTAGCGTGACGCTTGCGGTGACGCGGTGGGCGTGGTCAAGGCGTTGGGTCAGGTAGATCATCGTCACTCCTCAAAACAGGAAATAGCGTTGCGCCATCGGCAAAACGTCTGCCGGTTCGCTGGTGATAAGTTCGCCATCAATGCGCACCTCATAAGTCTGAGCATCGACGGTAATATTGGGTTGCAGGCCGTTGTGGATCATGTCGGCCTTTTTCACCGTCCGACAGCCTTTGACGACGGCGATGGCGCTTTGCAAATTGAGCTGCTGCGGGATGTTTTGCGCGTTAGCGGCCTGCGAAATAAAGGTCAGCCGAGTACGATGCCGCGCCGCGCCAAGTGCACCGAACATCATGCGGTAATGCACCGGCTGCGGGGTGGGGATCGAGGCGTTGATATCGCCCATCGGCGCACACGCGATCATCCCGCCCTTTACGATCGTCGCTGGTTTTACGCCAAAAAAGGCTGGGGACCACAGCACCAGATCGGCCAGCTTGCCAGGCTCAACGGAGCCAACTTCGTGGGCGATGCCGTGGGTTAGCGCCGGGTTGATGGTGTATTTGGCGACGTAGCGTTTAACGCGCTGGTTGTCGTTGTCGCCTGTTTCTTCTGCCAGTGGACCACGCTGAACCTTCATGCGGTGCGCCACCTGCCAGGTGCGCAGGATCACTTCGCCCACGCGCCCCATCGCCTGTGAATCGGACGAGGTCAGGGAAAACGCGCCAATGTCATGCAGCACATCTTCGGCAGCGATCGTTTCCCGGCGAATGCGTGATTCGGCAAAGGCCACGTCTTCGGCGATATCCGGATCGAGGTGGTGGCAAACCATCAGCATGTCGAGATGCTCGTCGATGGTGTTGACGGTATAGGGCAGCGTCGGGTTAGTGGAGGAGGGCAGAATATTCGGATGCGCGCAGGCGGTGATGATATCTGGCGCATGGCCGCCGCCCGCGCCTTCGGTGTGGAAGGTATGAATGGTGCGATCGCCAATCGCCGCCAGCGTATCTTCAACGAAACCGGACTCATTGAGCGTATCGCTGTGCAGCGCCACCTGGATATCCATCTCCTCTGCTACTTCCAGGGAACAGTTGATGGCGGCTGGCGTGGCGCCCCAATCTTCATGGATTTTCAGGCCAATGGCGCCCGCGGTGATTTGCTCGCGCAGGGCGTCAGGGTTTGAGCCGTTGCCTTTACCCAGCAAACCGATGTTAACCGGCAAGGCGTCTGCCGCCTGCAGCATGCGCGCGATGTACCACGGACCCGGCGTGCAGGTGGTGGCGTTAGTTCCTGCTGCCGGGCCGGTGCCGCCGCCGATCATCGTCGTTACGCCGGAAACCAGCGCCTCCTGTGCCTGCTGTGGGCAGATCCAGTGAATATGCGTATCCACGCCGCCCGCGGTGACGATCTTGCCTTCCCCGGCGATGACTTCAGTTCCCACGCCTATCGGGATCGTGACGTCGGGCTGAATATCAGGATTACCTGCTTTGCCGATGGCGAAGATCCTGGCGTCCTTGATGCCGATATCCGCTTTCACGATCCCCCAATGATCGACGATCAGGGCGTTGGTTATCACCAGATCCACACACGCTTGCGCGCGCATTTGTCCCTGACCCATGCCGTCGCGGATCACTTTCCCGCCGCCGAATTTGACCTCTTCGCCGTAGGTGGTGAAGTCTTTTTCCACCTCAATCCACAGGTCGGTATCCGCCAGACGTACCTTATCGCCGGTGGTTGGGCCAAACATGTCGGCGTACGCCTGCCGTGAAATTTCACTCATCATTTGCCTCCAGCGCGCCCATCACTTCGTTGCGAAAACCCACGATCCTTTGTGCGCCAGCGACGCGCACCAGTTCGACTTCGCGTTTTTGTCCCGGCTCAAAACGTACCGCCGTGCCCGCAGGAATGTTTAGACGAAAGCCGCGTGCAGCCCGCCTGTCAAAGCGCAGCGCCGGGTTCACCTCGGAAAAGTGATAGTGCGATCCCACCTGGATGGGTCTGTCGCCATGGTTTTCCACCACGATCGTACAGGTTTCCCGCCCCTGATTGAGCGCGATATTGCCTTTGGCTATCTGATATTCACCAGGGATCATTGCCGCTCCTTAAACGATCGGGTTGTGGACGGTGACCAGCTTTGATCCGTCCGGAAACGTCGCTTCAACCTGAATATCTGGGATCATCTCCGGTACGCCTTCCATCACCTGATCGCGGCGCAGGATGTGACGCCCATCTTCCATCAGCGAGGCCACAGTTTGACCATCGCGTGCCCCTTCCATGATGAAAGCGCTAATTAGCGCCACCGATTCCGGATAGTTCAGCTTCAGCCCGCGGGCCAGGCGACGTTCTGCCACCAGCGCGGCGGTAAACAGCAACAGCTTGTCTTTTTCTCTGGGAGTCAGTTCCATACGGGGTCTCTTAGGTTTGCCAGATTCGCGGTAGTACGGGCGGTTTGTGTGTCAAAAGCGGGCGCAGAAATTGCCAGATGTTACGCATAACGCGCTGAACAATCAGGTTGTCGTCGGCAAGAAAGCGGATCGTCAGCAGTGAGTCGTTAAGCGTTGCCCCGGCGTAATCGCCAAGCGGCGTCAGCCGCTCGCGCGTGCCTTCCAGCATGTTTTCAGTGGCCGGATAACACAGCAACGTGCCGACCCAGGGATGGTGCGCGACGCCGCTCAGCTCCCCCTTCTGCAACTGCAAGCGCTCTATCAGCAGCGGCTGCCCATTTCGCCACACTTCCAGACGGTTTTGCAGCGAGCCGTGGCTGAAGGACTCCTGCATAACTGGTCGCCCGAGGCACAGCAGATCCCAGGCCAGCAGTCGACTCTCCGACGCCATGTGAAAGACGGACTGGATAGTGGCGTTGGCGCCAGGAAAGAGGATCGTATCCTGGGGGAGCCACTCCAGCGTGGCGTGCGGGGCGAGCGTGAAATGTTGGCGCAGCAACGCCTGCGGCCCACCGCTGCGATAAAACTTTCCCGCGCCGGGCTGGGTGATTAACGCATGACTGTTTTCGTTGAGAGTTACGGCAATGTGTAGTTCATCCCCGCCGACGATCCCCGCGGGTGGATGAAGCAAATAGAGGTGGCAGACGTCCTCTTCCGGGTAAAACGGGCGCTGAACCGTCAATGGACCATGATGACGCGCCGAGGCGAGCACCGTGTTGTGCCCAGTGCGGGTGAAATGCAGATCCAGTTCGGCCTGCCAGCCCCGTGTGAGTGTCTCGTGCGCAACCGTGTCCAGAGCGTTTCCCTTATCAGTATGAGGGTGTTTGCATACAAAAAAGTATGCCTCAGCACATCGGGAAATCGATCATATGAGAAGCTTATGGATGAAGGGGCGACAATATGCCGCCCCAATGGGGTTTTACAGTAAAACGAGGGGCATCCAGATCAGACCGGTAATCACCAGCAGCACAAGGAAAATCAGGCCAAAAATAGCACCGAGTCGCCAGTAATCTACCGTCGGCAAATAGCCGCTGCCGTAGTAGATAGGGCTAGGACCGGTGGCATACGGGGTCAGAATGCTGCCGAGACCAATGGCTGCGCCGACCATCAGGCAGAAGACCGGGAGTGGGATTTCCGGCATCGCCAGCGCGGCGGCAATCATCATCGGTGCCAGGGCGGAGGTATACGCCGTGGCGCTGGCAAAGAAGTAGCGCAGCAGATAGAACACCACAATGAGCGCCACCATCACCATCATCGGCGAATAGCCGCTCAACCCGTTTGCCAGCAGCTTGCCGAACCAGGTAATAAAACCGGTGTTATTGAGCCCGGTCGCCAGCGTTATCAGCGAGGCCAGCCAGAAAAAGACGTTCCACGCGGCTTTATTACTGACGATGTCATCCCAGCTAATGATGCGCAGTACCAGCATCAACGCCACTACGCTGTATCCGACCATCGCAGCGTCAATGTAATCGCCGCCGAAGATCCACAGCACCAGTGCGCCGACCATCAGCACCAACATTTTTTTCTCGCGTGCGCAGAGCGGTCCCATTGCTTTTAGCTCTGTATCCGCCCAGCGCGGAACCTGATCGCCGGATTTCAGTACCGGTGGATACAACACGTACGCCAGCCAGGGCACAATCAGCACCAGTAAAATACTCAGCGGCAGCATGCCTAAGAACCAGTCGCCCCAGCTCAGCGCCGTGTGGGACGCGCCTTTCATCAGGCCGATTAACAGCAGGTTCGGCGCCATCGCCGTTAAGAAAATGGCGCTGGTGACGCAGTCGGCGACAATGCCCATCCACATAATGTACGAGCCAATGGAGCGAGAACTGGCGCTATTGGGCTGCGAGTTATACAGCGGCGGCAGGTTGCGGATAATCGGGTAGATTATTCCGGCCCCGCGCGCGGAGTTGGACGGCGTGACGGGAGCGAGGATAAGTTCAGAGAACATCACCGCATAGCCGAGAAACAGCGTCCGGTGCCCCATCTTTTTCACCAGCATCAGCGCGATACGTCGACCGAGCCCGGTTTTCTCATAGCCGGTACCAAACATAAAGGCCGCGAAGATAAGCCAGATTACCGAGTTTGAAAAACCAGAGACCGCCCATGACAGCGATTTGGCGGTAAATTTAAAACCGTCCTGCGCGAGTTGCTCCGGGCTGAACAGCAGCCACGGTGAAAGGACGGCGATGATCGAAATGCCAATCATCGCCACCACCGCGCCCGGTACAGGTTCCAGAATAAGCCCCACAATCACACCGGTAAAAACGGCAAAATAGAGCCAGGTGTGGCTCTCAAGGCCGTTGGGGACGGGCAGTACAGCAATAATGGCGATGACCACCAGCGGAGCCAGGTATCGCCACCAACCAGCTAAAGGTGCCATTGTTGTATCCCTACGAAAAGGGAGAGGCGCAGCGCCTCTCCGGGAGGGTTATTTGATGTAGTGCACGTGCTCGCAGATTTCATCGACGATAGGATCGCGACGTTCAGCGAACAGCTTTTTGTTTTCGGCGATCAGGTTATTGCCGTGGGTGTCGATGGAAACGATCAGCGGGCCGAACTCTTTAACCCGACATACCCACAGGGACTCCGGCATGCCAAGTTCGGTCCAGTGTACCTCTTCGATCTCTTCAACCTGGGTTGCCGCCACGACCGCACAACCTGCCGGGAAGATTACGTGCAGCGCTTTAAACTGTTTGCAGCCTGCTTCCGTTAGCGGTCCCATGCCTCCCTTGCCGACCACCAGTTTGACGCCCGTCTGCTCGATAAAGTCTTTCTCAAACGCTTCCATACGCATGCTGGTGGTTGGGCCAACGGAGACCATCTCCCATTTTTCACCGTTCTTACGTACGATGGGCCCCGCGTGGAAAATGGCTTTGCCGTTCAGGTCATAAGGAATCGGGCGCTTCAGTTCGATCAGGCGGCGGTGACACACGTCACGGCAGGTCACCAGCGTACCGGTCAGGTAGATGACATCGCCAACGCGAATGTCGGCCAGATCTTCGGCTTTGATCGGGGTTGTGAGGATCTTTTTCATAACGCGCTCCGGGTGTGAGACAGGTTTTCGAAGGAGAGGTCAGCATGAACTAACAGTGTGCCGCGACGGTGTGCCCAGCAGCCGGTAGAAACGGCAACGCCGATAGTCGACGGATGGCGTGCGGCGGATTCGATATGCACGCCCATCACCGAGCTATTCCCGGTCAACCCTTGCGGGCCGATGCCCAGACGGTTCAGCCCTTCTTCCAGACGCAGTTCCAGTTCGGCCGCTTTTGGATTCGGATGACGTGATCCGATAGGACGTAGCACCGCTTTACGAGAAAGTACGGCGGCGGTTTCCACGGAGGTGGCAATACCTACGCCCACCAGCACCGGCGGGCAAGCGTTGACTGCTAACGTGGAGATATTTTCGAAGACAAATTTCACCACGCCCTCGTAGCCTTCAGAGGGCATTAACACTTTCGAACGTCCCGGCAGCGTACAACCGCCGCCTGCCATGTAGACTTCGATTTCCGCGTCGTCGTTATCAGGGATGATGTCCCAGGTGACCCACGGCACACCGGTACCGGTATTTTTGCCGGTATTCACTTCGTCAAAAATCTCGACCGCGTTATGGCGCAGCGGCGCTTTTACCGTGGCGTCTTCAACGGCCTGTTTCAGGATGCTTTGCAGTTCGCCCAGCAGCGGAAAACGGGAGCCGACCTTCACAAAGAACATAATCTCGCCGGTGTCCTGACAGGCCGGACGGTTCAGGTCGATAGCTTTCTGCATGTTGTCAAACATGGTGTGGTAGATGATTTTACCCATCGGCGAAGTTTCGCCTTCACGCAGCTGTTTTAATTTATCTACGACGTCGTCAGGCATGCGGGTAGAAATCATGGCGGTAAAATCGGCGACAATGTTTGTCAGCGTAGTTATCGCATTTTGGTTATTTTGATTGCTCATCTTGTTAACTCCAGTTCTTTTATTTATCTGGAAATAAATTCTCCGCCACAAACTATCACTAAAAATGTGGTTTTATATTATTTGCCACTGTGAATATCCAATTAACAGATCGTGAATGATGTTCAGATAAGCAATAAAAATTGCGCAAAGGCAGGGTTTAATACGCATGAGGGAATTACACTGCGGTTAACAACTTTACGGATATACCGATCATGCTGAACACGTATCCCCTCGCGAAAGACCTGCAGGTCCTGGTTGAAATTGTTCATAGCGGCAGCTTCAGTGCCGCCGCCGCGGCGCTCGGACAAACGCCCGCGTTTGTGACGAAACGCATTCAGATCCTTGAGTCCACGCTGGGGACGACGCTGCTAAGCCGCTCCGCGCGCGGCGTGATACTCACGGAGAGTGGTCAACGTTGTTATGAACATGCGCAGGCTATTCTTGCGGGCTATCAGCATCTGGTCGATGACGTCACGCAACTCAAAACGCGCCCGGCAGGGATGATTCGTATCGGCTGTAGCTTTGGCTTTGGGCGCAGTTATATTGCACCGGCTATTACCGAACTGATGCATAGCTATCCTGAATTACAGGTGCATTTTGAACTTTATGATCGGCAAATTGATTTGGCGCAGGATAATATCGATTTGGATATTCGTATTAATGACGAGATTCCGGATTATTATATTGCGCATTTGTTAACGAAAAATAGAAGAATATTATGTGCAGCGCCGACGTATTTACAAAAATACGGTGAGCCGACAACGCTGCAGGAATTAAGTCGTCATGATTGCCTGGTCACTAAAGAACGCGATATGACCCACGGGGTGTGGGAGCTGGATAACGGCCAGGAGAAAAAGTCGGTCAAGGTGGCGGGACATCTTTCCTCTAACAGCGGCGAGATTGTGTTGCAGTGGGCGCTACAGGGAAAAGGGATTATGCTGCGTTCCGAATGGGACCTGCAGCCGTTTCTGGCAAGCGGTGAACTGGTGCGCGTGCTGCCGGACTATGCGCAAAGCGCCAATATCTGGGCGGTTTATCAGGAGCCGCTGTACCGCAGCGTGAAGCTTCGGGTGTGCGTGGAGTTTCTGGCGACGTGGTGCCAGCACCGATTAGGCAAAACGGTAGAGGGGTATCACATTCCCCACGCCGGATAAGACGCTGTTGCGTCGCTATCCGACATTAAAATCACTCTGGGTCTCTTTCGCGTTTTTTCTTCAGCTTGGTCCAGATCTTTGGCTCCTGACGACGCCACAGACGCTGAATGTTGTCATGGTGGCGTAACAGAATTAAGCACGACAGCATGGACACCGGGAAAGTGAACTGGGGATTGAACCACCAGACGTAAAAGGGGGCGATCAGCGCGCTGACGATAGCGCCTAATGATGAATAGCCGCTTAATAAGACGGTCAGCAGCCAGGTTCCGGCCATCACACCGGTTAAATCCCAACCAATCGGCGCAATTGCGCCAAAGGCGGTGGCAACGCCTTTCCCACCTTTAAAGCCGAAGAAGACCGGCCAAATGTGACCCAGACAGGCGGCGATCGCGATCAATCCCAGCCAGAAGGGGCTAATGCCTAGCGCATAGGCACCCCAGACGGGTAACATACCTTTCAGGACGTCGAAAATCAGCACCGCGACGGCGGCTCCTTTGCCACCGATGCGCAATACGTTTGTCGCGCCCGGATTCCCAGATCCGCTGTCACGCGGGTCCGGTAATCCAGCAAGGCGGCATACCAGAATAGCACTGGAAATTGAGCCACAGAGGTACGCGAAGATAATCATTCCAGGCGCGATTGCACTCATAAGCTGTTCCGTTTTGAAAATGTCGTGTAAAACGCTACTTCTGTGGATAATACGCATATTTCGCCGGAAGTGGTATCCGGGTTAGCCAAAAAGCAGGCAGGTCGTGATGGATATTGTATTTATAGAGCAACTTTCTGTAATCACCACTATTGGTGTTTACGACTGGGAACAAACGATCGAACAACAGTTGGTGTTCGATATCGAAATGGCGTGGGACAACCGTAAATCGGCTAAAAGCGATGATGTGGCTGATTGCCTGAGCTATGCTGATATTGCTCAAACGGTTGTTAATCATGTGGAAGGCGGGCGCTTTGCGCTGGTCGAACGCGTGGCGGAAGAAGTGGCGGATCTGCTGCTTAGCCGTTTTAATTCTCCATGGGTGCGGATCAAACTCAGTAAACCTGGCGCGGTTGCCCGTGCGGCGAACGTCGGGGTTATCATTGAGCGTGGCAATAATCTGAAAGAAAATAATTAACTTAATAATATCTAAACCAAACGGGTATAAAAGGGTCTTTATGTCGGCTCGTTTTCGCCGTGGTTTCTCTATCTAGAGGTTCATTAATGAGTGATATGCACTCGCTGCTGGTGGCGGCAATTTTGGGTGTGGTCGAAGGATTGACGGAGTTTTTACCCGTTTCCAGTACCGGCCATATGATTATTGTTGGCCACTTGTTGGGTTTTGAGGGTGACACCGCAAAAACATTTGAGGTGGTAATCCAGTTGGGCTCTATCCTGGCGGTCGTGGTGATGTTCTGGCGACGCCTGTTTGGCCTGATTGGCATTCACTTCGGTAAGGTCCCACATGAAGGCACTGGCAAAGGTCGGCTGACGCTGGGCCATATCCTGTTGGGGATGGTTCCTGCCGTCGTACTGGGACTGATTTTCCACGACATCATCAAATCGCTGTTTAACCCGATCAACGTCATGTATGCGCTGGTGGTAGGGGGCGTGCTGCTGATTGCCGCAGAATGCCTGAAGCCGAAAGAGCCGCGAGCGCCGGGTCTGGATGATATGACCTATCGCCAGGCGTTTATGATTGGCTGTTTCCAGTGTCTGGCGCTGTGGCCGGGTTTTTCTCGTTCCGGGGCGACGATTTCTGGCGGTATGCTGATGGGAGTAAGCCGTTACGCGGCCTCCGAATTCTCCTTCCTGCTGGCCGTGCCGATGATGATGGGCGCAACGGCGCTGGATCTCTACAAAAGCTGGACGTTCCTCAGCGCATCAGATATTCCGATGTTTGCAGTTGGTTTCGTGACGGCGTTTATCGTGGCGTTGGTGGCGATCAAAACCTTCCTACAGCTGATTAAGCGCATCTCGTTTATTCCGTTTGCGATTTACCGCTTTATTGTGGCGGCTGCCGTTTACGTCGTGTTCTTCTGATTTTGCTAGCTTGCCGGATAGCGGCGTTAACGCTTATCCGGCAATGCACTGTCTATGCTTTTGGGCAACGTTGTTCTTTCCAGGCGGCCACCGCCGCGATCCGACGCCGGGTCAGTTCCTCGCGAATAGCCTGACCTTTGAATCCCGCCTCAACGACGTCTTTCGTTGGTACCGCCTGCGCAACCTGCCAGGCTTCACGCAACAGCCTGCCTTGCGGATAATCCGCCGCTTCAAAACCGGTTCGCCCACGCACGTCGGCCTCGCTGGTCAGGGCGATTTGCTCCACGCGCTGCGGTTTGCGCCAGGCATCGATGGAATCAAACAGCTTAACGATGGTTTTCGGCTGCAGGATCGGGAAGGTATGAATGAGGTCGTGGAACTCGGCTACCAGTTTGGCTAAATCACGGATGTCATTCGGCACGCGCAGGCGTTGGCACAGTTGCTCGACCAGCTTCACGCCAGCCGGACCGTGACCGTGGTGGCGTGGCCACAGCGCTTTTGGCGTCAATGCCTTGCCAAGATCGTGGCACAGCGTGGCGAAACGCACGTCGACCTCCGGACTTAACATGGCCGCCATCGACAGCGTCATCAGCGTGTGAATACCTGTATCAATTTCCGGATGCCATTGCGCGGGCGCGGGAACGCCAAACAGAGCATCTACTTCCGGAAACAGGACGTGCAGTGCGCCGCAGTCGCGCAGGACCTGAAAAAATACCTGTGGGTTGCGGGTGGTTAAAGCACCTTCTGTTTCTTTCCACACCCGCTCTGGCGTCAGGTGCTCCAGTTCCCCTGCGGCGTTCATATCGCGCATCAGCGTCATGGTTTCTTCAGCGATACGAAAACCGAGGTGCGCATAGCGGGCAGCAAAGCGCGCCACGCGCAGCACGCGCAATGGGTCTTCGCTAAAGGCGGGGGACACATGGCGTAGCAGACGGTTTTCCAGATCGTCGCGTCCGTTATACGGATCGATAATCTCGCCGTCGTCATCGCGGGCCATTGCGTTGATGGTCAGATCGCGACGCTGAAGATCGGCCTCCAGCGTCACATCCGGCGCGGCGTAACAGGTGAATCCGGTATACCCCGAGCCTGATTTGCGTTCGGTACGCGCCAGCGCATACTCTTCCCGGGTTTGCGGATGCAGAAACACGGGAAAATCGCGGCCTACCTGCTGGTAGCCCGCGTCGAGCATCTCTTGCGGCGTGGCGCCGACAACAACCCAATCTTTATCTTTAATCGGTAGCCCTAATAACGCATCCCGAACAGCACCACCGACCAGATAAATCTTCACGCCACTTTCCTTTTGAAATTATGATCCCTTAATCATATGTCAGTGCGGCGGAGAAGGCGATTCAGTTCATCCAGCGATCTTTACGTTTACGGCTGGGGATCATGTGTGGCAGAACCAGGCCGAGCAACAAACCAAGACCAAGCACGCCGCCGCCATACATAAACCACTGCATGATGATGGTGCGCTGTTTGTCATCAAGCTGAAGGTTGGCTGCGCTGACCTTCTTTTGCGCCACGATAAGCTCGTTCCTCAGCTTCTGGTTTTCTTGTTTCAGCCCGTCGATTACGCTGTCGCTTTGCGACACCTTTTGCTGCATATCGGCGGTGCGCTGATTCCACGTGGTGTCGATATTATTGAGCTTATCGGTCAAGGTCTTAACCTGGTTTTCCAGATCGGGAACGCGGGTACGCAGGCTCGGCGTACTGTTCAGCTCTTTCAGTGGGATCCAGGCGGTACGTCCGGTGCTGTCTTTCACCTGGGCGTAGTTAGTGTTGGCATCGGTCTGTAATAGCGTGACTTCCTCGCCGGCGTTAACCGTACCCACGAGGCGATAATTATCTCCCGGACCGCTGCGGACCCAGGTGTTCAGTTCGTCAGAAACATAGCGCTTTTCTTCGGCATGAGAGACTGCAGTGGCGCTAAGTGCGAGTAAAGTTAATCCAATCAGGCGTAATTTTGGCATCAGGCTGTCGTTATTGTCATAGAAAGTGGAACGATAGTAGTGGCATCAGTGTCTCTACGCAAAGCATTCGACATCAATCGGAATCATCTGTGTCCTTTTTGCCACCACTCGAAACTTTTACGCCCGTCAAATTGCTCGTTGCATGGCAATTTGGCGCAAAATACTATCTACTGACCATAAAGAACGAGCTTAGTTCGCAGTCAGTTTTCTCAACTGTGACATAACCCATAAGTACAAGACCATGGCCCAGGAAATCGAATTAAAATTTATCGTCAATAGTGACGCTGTAGATGCGCTACGTGAACGTCTGAATACGCTGGGGGGAGAGCATCATGCGCCCAGCCAGTTGCTGAATATCTACTACGAAACGCCCGATGCGTGGCTGCGTGGTCACGATATGGGGCTGCGTATTCGCGGTGAAAACGGTCATTACGAAATGACCATGAAAATTGCCGGACGAGTGACGGGTGGCCTGCATCAGCGGCCGGAGTTTAACGTTGCGCTGAACGCGCCAGAGTTGGATCTCTCCCTGTTCCCAACGGAAGTCTGGCCTGATGGCAAACTGCCCGCTGAACTTGCCTCTCAGGTACAGCCGCTCTTCAGCACCGATTTTTACCGTGAGAAATGGCACCTTGATATCGACGGTAGCCGCATTGAAATGGCCCTCGATCTCGGGGAAGTGAAAGCGGGCGAGTTGGCTGAACCTATCTGTGAGCTTGAACTGGAGCTGTTAAGCGGCGATACCCGTGCGGTATTGAAGCTGGCAAACCAGCTGGTATCGCAAACCGGTTTACGCCAGGGCAGCCTGAGTAAAGCGGCGCGCGGCTATCATCTGGCTCAGGGGAATGCACCGCGTGAACTCAAACCGACGCGCATTTTGAAGGTTCCGGCAAAAGCAAGTATTGAGCAAGGGCTGGAAGCGGCGCTGGAGCTGGCATTATCACAGTGGCAGTACCATGAAGAGCTGTGGGTGCGCGGCGTCAAAGGGGCGAAAGCCGAGGTGCTGGCTGCGATGGGCCTGGTGCGTCACATTCTGATGCTGTTTGGCGGTAATGTGCCGCGAAAAGCGAGTGCTCACTTACGTGATTTGCTGACCCAGTCGGAAGCGATCATTGCGTCTGACGTTTCTGCCGTTTCCGCGGTTTACAGCACGCAAACGGCGATGGCCAAGCTGGCGTTGACCGAATGGCTGGTGACCAAAGGGTGGCAGCCGTTCCTTGATGCGAAGGCGCAGGGTAAAATAGCCGACTCCTTTAAGCGTTTCTCAGATACCCATCTCTCGCGCCATGCCGCTGAACTGAAAACAGCTTTTGCTCAGCCGCTGGGCGATCAGTACGCCGCTCAACTTCCGCGCCTGACGCGCAATATTGATAGCATGCTGATGCTGGCGGGATACTACGACGAAAAGGTCGCATCGGAATGGATCGCCACCTGGCAGGGTTTACGTCACGCCATTGCGGCCAACCAATACATTGAAATTGAACACTTCCGCAACGAGGCGATTGCTTTGGAACCGTTCTGGCTGCACAGCGGAAAACGATAATCAGGGTGAGGCCGGGATGCCTGATGGCGCTGCGCTTATCAGGCCTACGCGATGGGCGGAAGCGGCATGCAGGCTGGATAAGGCAACATGCCGCTGCCCGGTACTATTCAAAGGATAATCCATAAATGAAGCAGCTCTCTTCACCGTTACAGCAGTACTGGCCGACCGTTGTTGAGCGGCTGCCAGCAGCAATATCTGAGTCCTCGCTTAGTATTCAGGCGAAGTCAGTGCTTACATTCAGTGATTTTTTTCGCGACAGCATTATTGCCCATCCCGAATGGCTGGTCGAACTGGAAAGCACGCCACCCGGGGCGGATGAATGGCAACACTATGCTGATTGGTTACAGCAAGCATTGGTCGACGTTAGCGATGAAAACACGCTGATGCGTGAGCTGCGCCTGTTTCGCCGTCGCATCATGGTGCGTATCGCCTGGGCGCAGACGCTGTCGCTGGTGACGGAAGAGAGTATCTTGCAGCAGCTAAGCCATTTGGCTGAAACGTTGATCGTCGCCGCGCGTGACTGGTTATACGCCGCCTGCTGTCGTGAATGGGGGACGCCCTGTAATCCACAAGGTGTTGCGCAACCGCTGCTGATTTTAGGCATGGGGAAACTGGGCGGCGGTGAACTGAATTTTTCCTCTGATATCGATCTGATTTTTGCCTGGCCGGAGCACGGCAGCACGCAGGGTGGACGTCGCGAGCTGGATAACGCGCAGTTCTTTACCCGTATGGGCCAGCGGCTCATCAAAGTGCTGGATCAGCCCACAATGGATGGATTTGTCTATCGGGTGGATATGCGTTTACGCCCGTTTGGCGACAGCGGCCCGCTGGTGCTGAGCTTCTCCGCGCTGGAGGATTATTACCAGGAACAAGGGCGCGACTGGGAACGCTATGCGATGGTCAAAGCCCGCATTATGGGCGATTGCGACGGTACTTACGTCAGTGAGCTTCGCGCTATGCTGCGGCCTTTTGTCTTCCGCCGCTATATTGATTTCAGCGTGATCCAGTCTCTGCGTAACATGAAAGGAATGATTGCCCGCGAAGTGCGCCGCCGTGGCCTGAAAGAAAACATTAAGTTGGGCGCGGGTGGTATTCGTGAAATCGAATTTATCGTGCAGGTCTTCCAGCTTATTCGCGGTGGGCGCGAGCCGTCATTGCAATCCCGCTCGCTGTTACCCACGCTCAGCGCCATCAATGCGTTGCACCTGCTGTCAGACACCGACGCGGAACAACTGCGCGCAGCCTATCTCTATTTACGTCGTCTGGAGAACCTGCTGCAAAGTATCAATGATGAGCAGACCCAGACGTTGCCAGGCGATGAACTGAACCGCGCGCGGCTGGCGTGGGGGATGAACGTCGATGACTGGCAGCAGCTAACCGATGTGCTGGCCAGTCATATGGACAACGTGCGCCGGGTGTTTAACGAGTTGATTGGCGATGACGAAGCAGAAACCCAGGAAGAGTCGCTCTCAGAACAGTGGCGTGAACTGTGGCAGGACGCATTACAGGAAGATGACACCACGCCGGTGCTGACGCATCTGGCGGATGACGATCGCCGGCGCGTGCTGTCTCTGATTGCCGATTTTCGCAAAGAGCTGGATAAACGCACCATTGGCCCACGCGGACGCCAGGTGCTGGATCACTTAATGCCACATCTGCTGAGCGATGTCTGTTCGCGTGACGACGCCTCAGTCCCACTGTCGCGCATCACACCGCTGCTGGTAGGCATTGTGACCCGTACGACCTATCTGGAGCTGCTGAGCGAATTCCCCGGAGCGCTTAAGCATCTGATTTCGTTATGTGCCGCTTCGCCGATGATCGCCAGCCAGCTGGCGCGGTATCCGCTGTTGCTCGATGAACTGCTGGATCCGAACACCCTGTATCAACCCACCGCCACGGATGCCTACCGTGATGAACTGCGCCAGTATTTGCTGCGCGTACCGGAAGATGACGAAGAGCAGCAGTTGGAAGCGCTGCGTCAGTTTAAGCAAACGCAGTTGCTGCGCATTGCCGCGGCAGATATCGCTGGTACGCTGCCGGTGATGAAGGTGAGCGACCACTTAACCTGGCTGGCGGAAGCTATTATTGATGCGGTAGTCCAGCAGGCGTGGATGCAGATGGTCGCTCGCTACGGGCAACCCACTCATCTTGACGAGCGCGAGGGGCGCGGTTTTGCCGTCGTCGGGTATGGCAAACTGGGCGGCTGGGAGCTGGGCTACAGTTCGGATCTTGATTTGATCTTCCTGCATGACTGTCCTATGGACGTGATGACGGATGGTGAGCGTGAGATTGACGGGCGACAGTTCTATTTGCGTCTGTCGCAGCGCATTATGCACCTTTTCAGCACCCGCACCTCATCCGGTATTTTGTATGAAGTGGATGCGCGGTTGCGTCCGTCCGGCGCGGCGGGAATGCTGGTGACATCAACCGAGGCTTTCGCTGATTACCAGCGCAACGAAGCCTGGACGTGGGAGCATCAGGCGCTGGTGCGCGCTCGAGTGGTGTACGGCGACCCGCGGTTGACCTCTCAGTTTGATGCGATTCGTCGCGATATCATGACCCTCGTCCGCGATGCGAAAACCTTGCAGACCGATGTGCGCGAAATGCGTGAGAAAATGCGGGCCCATTTGGGCAATAAGCATCGCGATCGTTTTGATATCAAAGCGGATGAAGGCGGCATCACCGACATTGAGTTTATTACGCAATACCTGGTGCTGCGCTATGCGCATGAAAAACCGAAGCTGACGCGCTGGTCGGATAACGTGCGCATTCTGGAGTTACTGGCGCAAAACGACATTATGGATGAGCAGGAAGCGCTGGCGCTTACCCGTGCTTATACGACGCTGCGTGATGAACTTCACCATCTTGCATTGCAGGAACTTCCGGGCCATGTGGCGCCGGAGCACTTCGACGCTGAACGTACGCTGGTGCGTGACAGCTGGCAGAAGTGGCTGGTTGCCGAGTGAAGTGTGCTATTATCGCGCGCAAATTTTAAGACCCTCAGAGAATCTCTCAGGAGACAGGAATGAAAGTAACGCTGCCAGAGTTTGAACGTGCAGGAGTCATGGTTGTCGGTGATGTGATGCTAGATCGCTACTGGTACGGTCCTACCAGCCGTATTTCACCTGAAGCGCCGGTTCCGGTGGTGAAGGTTGATACCATTGAAGAACGTCCCGGTGGCGCAGCAAACGTGGCGATGAACATTGCCTCTCTGGGAGCGAATTCGCGTCTGGTGGGCCTGACTGGGATTGACGACGCGGCGCGTGCGCTGAGCAAAACGCTGGCGGATGTGAACGTAAAATGTGACTTCGTTTCTGTGCCAACTCATCCGACGATCACCAAACTGCGCGTGCTTTCCCGCAACCAGCAGCTGATTCGCCTGGATTTCGAAGAAGGTTTTGAAGGCGTGGATCCGCAGCCGCTGCATGAGCGTATTAACCAGGCTCTGGGCTCCATTGGCGCTTTGGTGCTCTCCGATTATGCCAAAGGCGCGCTGGCAAGCGTGCAGCAGATGATTGCTCTGGCGCGTAAGGCTGGGGTGCCGGTGCTTATCGATCCGAAAGGGACCGATTTTGAACGCTATCGGGGCGCAACGCTGCTGACGCCGAATTTGTCTGAATTTGAAGCGGTGGCCGGTAAGTGCAAAAGCGAAGATGAACTGGTTGAGCGCGGCATGAAAGTAATTGCAGATTTCGACCTTTCTGCGCTGCTGATCACGCGTTCCGAACAGGGTATGACGCTGCTGCAACCGGGCAAATCGCCACTGCATATGCCGACGCAGGCGCAGGAAGTGTATGACGTGACGGGTGCGGGTGATACGGTGATCGGCGTGCTGGCTGCGACGCTGGCGGCGGGGAACACTCTGGAAGAGGCGTGTTATTTTGCTAATGCCGCAGCGGGTGTTGTCGTCGGTAAACTGGGGACTTCCACCGTTTCCCCGATTGAACTGGAAAACGCCGTGCGCGGTCGGGCCGACACTGGCTTTGGCGTGATGAGCGAGTCTGAGCTGAAACAGGCCGTAGCCAGCGCCCGCAAGCGCGGTGAGAAAGTGGTGATGACCAACGGCGTGTTCGACATCCTCCATGCGGGCCACGTTTCCTATCTGGCGAATGCGCGCAAGCTGGGCGATCGTCTGATCGTGGCGGTAAACAGCGATGCTTCGACCAAACGTCTGAAAGGCGAAACGCGTCCGGTCAACCCGCTGGAACAGCGCATGATCGTGCTGGGCGCGCTGGAAGCCGTCGACTGGGTGGTCTCTTTTGAAGAAGACACACCACAGCGTCTGATTGCCGGCATCCTGCCGGATCTGCTGGTAAAAGGCGGCGACTATAAGCCGGAAGATATTGCGGGCAGCAAAGAAGTGTGGGCGAACGGCGGTGAAGTGCTGGTGCTGAACTTTGAAGATGGCTGCTCAACGACCAATATCATCAAGAAGATCCAAAAAGACAGCGATAAATAACAAATGCTGGAAACGTATCGAACTTTTGGATGCGATACGTTTCTTGCTGTTGATGCTGCTGTTTTCTTCAACTTAAAGTAAAGGAATAAGGGGAGAAGGGATTTCTCCCCCTGATTTACTTTTACATGACGTTACAATCCAGCGTGCGTCACGCTGACCTTAAATCCGACCCCTCTTAGATTTCGTGGGAAACTGTGAACCAGCGCAGTGGGTTTGCGCACAATATGTACAGAATAACTTCGCATCCAGGGAAATACTGAAATTAGAAAAAGCATATGGCCTTAACAGATATTCAATAACTGGAGGGTATGCTCATGAACAGCAATATGTATTCAATGAACAATTTCGATTTCCTGGCCCGTAGTTTTGCCAGGATGCAAGCTGAGGGCCATCCCGTAGATATCCAGGCGATAACTGGGAATATGGATGAAGAACATCGTAGCTGGTTTTGCAAACGCTATGCGCTGTACTGCCAGCAAGCGACGGAGGCCAGGAAGCTAGAACTGGAACACTAACAGAAAAAACGGGCCTTGCGGCCCGTTGTCGTTTTTACTCTTGCGGATCGACTGACGGGATCGCGGGAGCAGGTTTAACTTCCGCCGTTTTTTCACGCGATTCCAGCTCCGTCAGACGTTGCTCAAGCAGCGCCAGCTTTTCACGGGTACGCAGCAAAACCTGAGTCTGTACATCAAACTCTTCACGGCTTACCAGATCCAGACGGGTCAGCTGTGACTGCAGCGTTTGACGAATTTTCTTCTCGACGTCTTCGCCAAACTCGCGGATCCCTTTCGGCATCGACTCGTGAACCTGACGAGCAATCTGCTCAATTTTTTTCGGGTCAATCATTGTGGTTTCCCTGAACTGGTACGTGTTGTTGCCTATTGTAGTGCGAACTGGCACAGGCATAAACCAGAATTGTGTGAAGCTAAGACGAGCAAAGGCGTTGATGAAGGTAATCAATAGCGTTATAGTTAACCCGCTTATTCTCAGGGCGGGGCGAAATTCCCCACCGGCGGTAAATCAACTCAGGTTGAAAGCCCGCGAGCGCTTTGGGTGCAAACTCAAAGGTCAGCAGATCCGGTGTAATTCCGGGGCCGACGGTTAGAGTCCGGATGGGAGAGAGTAACGATCCAGTCGGGCATGGACCCGCTCACGTTATTTTTTTGCCGCTTAGACGGTACTCCTAAGACTGCCCTGATTCTGGTAACCATAATTTTAGTGAGGTTTTTTTACCATGAATCAGACGCTACTTTCCTCTTTTGGTACGCCTTTCGAACGTGTTGAACTTGCGCTGTCTGCGCTGCGTGAAGGACGCGGTGTGATGGTGCTTGACGACGAAGATCGTGAAAACGAAGGCGATATGATTTTCCCGGCAGAAACCATGACCGTTGAACAGATGGCTCTGACCATCCGTCACGGCAGCGGTATTGTATGCCTGTGCATCACTGAAGACCGACGCAAACAGCTCGATCTGCCAATGATGGTGGAAAATAACACCAGCGCTTACGGTACCGGTTTTACCGTGACCATTGAAGCCGCAGAAGGCGTGACCACCGGCGTTTCCGCTGCGGACCGTGTTACTACGGTGCGTGCGGCAATTCAGGATTGCGCTAAACCTTCCGATCTTAACCGTCCGGGGCACGTTTTCCCGCTGCGTGCTCAGGCAGGTGGCGTGTTGACCCGCGGTGGTCACACTGAAGCAACCATCGACCTGATGACGCTGGCAGGGTTTAAACCGGCAGGCGTGCTGTGCGAACTGACCAATGACGATGGCACCATGGCGCGTGCGCCAGAATGTATCGAATTTGCCGGCAAGCATAATATGGCGGTAGTTACTATCGAAGACCTGGTGGCTTACCGTCAGGCGCATGAGCGCAAAGCCAGCTAATCGCAAATTACCACGTTAGTCGCGGTAAGCATAAAAAACCGAAGCCATCTTCCAGGCTTCGGTTTTTTTGTTTCTTGCTCTGATTATTTGGTTCTCACCCGCTTTAATGCCCATGCGCCGCTCATAATGACGAGCAACAGTAAGCACAAACTAAAGGCCAACAAACAGGCCTGCGCCATGTTCATAAAATGCCAAGGCGGGATCAGATACCAGCCTTCTGACTGCTGGTACAGATCGACAAACCACTTTTGCGTACTGCTGAGCGCCACGCCGTCGGGAACAATGGGAGCGTCATAGCCGCAATCTCCTGTGGGTTTAAACCACTCCGGTGCCCAGTTGGCCAGAGGCAAATTGAAAGGGAATGTCGGATCGGTGGAACATCCCTGTACGCCAAACAGCGAATCCGGGTCCGGATTATGTACAGCATAATGAATGCTGTTAAGTTTGATGGAGAACTTAATGCCCAGGATGCTGCCGTAAAATGCCGCGATACAACCGATGAGCTTCAGAACAACATTTTTGGGGTTGATTGCCGCAATCAATCCGCCAAAAACCATCACCAGCATGGCAAAACGAATGTAGACACATTGCTCGCAGGGTGCCATGTAGAGATAGATTTGGAAGAACGAGTGCGCCAGAATAATCAATCCACCCATTGCGCAAGCCATCAACAGCCACAGAAAGCGCTGTTCCTGCCATCTCACCAGGGTATCAACCGGTGTATTACATAAGTCTCGCCACGATCCTTTTATGAAAGCCATAGCCGGGTCCCTGTTTATTTTTTCGCGAGCTCTCTGACAAGCTCAGCCATGGAATCAATAGATTTGATATTTTTGGTGTAGATCAGGTATTTACCATTGACGACGTAAGCCGGAACGCCCTGAATTTTGGCGACATCATATGCTGCTTTCCATTTCTCCAGCGTTTGCTGGACGGCAGGATCCTTCAATGCCGCGTCAAAATCAGCCTGGCTCATGCCCGCTGCATCCAACCCTGTTTTGATGAATGAGGCGGGATCTTTACCCTCTGACCAGCGCTCTTTCTTATCGTGGTAGGCGGCGTAATAAGCGAACTTGGCTTTTTTAAACTGTGATTTGGCGTCAAACAATGAAATACCTGCAGCCATGTCCCTGGCAATCATTACGGCAAAGATTTCACTGGCCTGCTTACCGTATTCCCCTTTGGTTTCCAGATGAAACGGAGTGAAAGTAACGACATCGGCGACTTTGTCTGACACGGGCCCTGTCACGGCTTTATCATATTTGTAGCAAAATGGGCAGGCGTAACTGAATACTTTGATCAACGTCTTATCAGCATTGGGAATTGGTTTTTCCAGAACCATATAATCAGTGCCTTCAGTAAACGCTGATGCTGCAAACGGTGAGGCAAGCGCGGCGGTTAATACCACACTTTTAAATAATGAAGTGATCCATTTAGATGACATAATTAATCCTTAATCTAACGTAATTATTTAAACATTTGGCGTGGATGAACCAGCAATGCACGGTAGTGAGTTTGATTTGGCTTATCGGACAGGACATTAATTTCGACTTTGACTTCTTTTGTTTTGTAGTCAATTTCGTTGATTTTGCCGATGGTTGGTTGTCCAACGTCAAATAAATTAATCGAACCACCAAAGCCAAACATGGTGTCGCGATCCTTTTGATATTCGATAACCGAGGTGATAGGGCTATAAAAATCGTAACCGCGCTCTTTTCCGTACTCCCAAATTTGCTGAACGGTCCCTTTTTTCTCGTCAATTTTATATTCGACGAAACGGGAGTATTTCATCGTTGGTAACGCTGGTTGTTCGAGTCCGCGGCCATCGCCGTTGTCAAAAATGGTAAGCGTTCCTTTGCTGGAGAGCCATGCGGTGTGTTGAGTGTAGGTAAAATCGAAATCGGTATTCTCGCACTTGCCATTTTCATCACATTTCAGTGCGGTGCCTTTATCATCAACCGGTTTTAACAGCTTGCTTGCCAGCGCCTTATTCCAGCCTTTAGACGGTGCAAGGATCCACTTCACCTGTTTATCGCGACCGATTTTGACAACCCCCTGATGGCGGGAAGAGATAATGATGGCGTCGTCTTTGGCGTCAAAGGCGATGGAGTTAACGTGCGCCCAGTTACGACCAGCACCCACGCCGAGGGCGTCACCGTAGGGGGTATCTGGCTCCAGTTTTGCCTGCTGACCGGCATGAGCGAGGTCCACGTTGACGCATACCGCGCCCGCATCCAACGCACCCAGCAGTGCATCACGCATCGGATCGAGAATTTTTGTCAGATCCCACACGTCAACAACACGACCGGATTTGTCGACTTCAATAATCTGGTCGCGGATAGTTTGTACGTGAATGCCATCTTCCTTGCGATAATCACGTTTACCCACGCGAAGCAGTACGGTGCCGTTCACCGTTTCGACGGACTCATGCGATGCGTCGAGGAATCCGCGCGGCAGCTTATGGTCGGCCAGAATCTGGCCCATCATATCGAACTCATACCAGTGCTGGCCCTGTACGGCGGTGAAGGTGCCGCGCGGTGTCTCCCGTATGCCCATCAGGTAACCGCGCTTATTGATATCCATGTCATGGCCGTCATAGAAAGTGTCCTGATCCAGCCACCAACGATATTCGCCTTCCGTATCAACGACAAAGGTAAAGGGTGCGATATCAAAGGGTAATGCGCCACCGGCCGGACCAGCATCCAGGATACCGGCATTTTTATCTTTTTCACCATGCCAGTGGAATTCTGCGCCCTGCGCGGTAAAGGTGTGGGTATTCACCAGATAGAGACGGTCTTCAAAGCCAGGTGCGACCTTTATAACGTTTGTTTGCTGTAAATCGGAAATAGAACGGTTATCCATGTAGTGATTAACGATGGCAGATGTTTGCACCACGTAATCTTCCTTGATGGCCTTGCCATTTTCTTTATATTCAACGGTGACCTTATTAGCGAACTTTTGATAAAGGCCAAAAATAGGAACCCCATCGTAGGTGGCGAGGGATTCTTTGCCGACGGTATAGGTAATTGGGACTCCTTTTTCACCTTTACCATGAACGGTGACTTTAACATCCGAAATAACGTGACTATCTAATTCAACCAGTGCGGTAAGAGGGGCGTTTCCGTATGGGTCAACGACTATCGCACCCAATTTTCCTGCGGGCTGGGCTGGTTGGAAACCTGCGGCAAATGAATTCCCTGCGGCAAAGCCAAACGTCAGTGCAAGCGTTCCGGCTAGAAGTGTTTTTCGGTACTGTGTAAACATGGATATATCTCCTTATATTATCTTTAAATATAACAGTGCTGAATATATTATGTTTTTACGATGTGAATATAATAAAATATGGTATTGCTGATGCTACTTTTATGGTGAATATATTAATATTGATGAAATGTATTATTTTGCAGGTGCTAATTTTTATTATTTTTGGGATGGTATGAGTGCGTTATTTTAAGGGCAATATTTATTATTGCGCAGTGTGATCTTGTCGACATTGTTTTATTTTTTATAACGGTGTTAACTATTTGCATAGCTGCTGGTTTATATGATCGAAATCATATATTTGTTTCTGGAATATGCCACTATATGAGTATGTCAGAATAAGGTTGTGTAAAATTTTAACGTTAAATGTTTAATGATGTTAAATTTTAAGGGTAAAAGAATGTTTATCGCCTGGTACTGGATTGTATTAATTGCACTCGTTGCAGTTGGTTATTATTGCCATATGAAGCGTTATTGTCGGGCATTTCGGCAAGACCGGGATGCATTACTCGAGGCGCGAAACAAACTCTTTCGTCGTTCTGGCGAAGATAACAGCGCGGTTAAGGAACAGGAATAGTCCTTCACGTTCTGCTATGGATGAGCGGATGCTGTAAATTAGCAGGGTGGCATCCGCCCTCTGAATTAGCCGATCCCCATGGACTGGAGGATGACAAGGCTTAACCCCATCACCGACATTCCACAAAGTACCCCATAGCTGGGATTATTATTCGGGTCGATCTCTTTTGCCAACGGCATTAGCTCATCGACGGACAGCGCCACCATAATTCCTGCGACTGCTGCCATTATTGCCGCCATCACTACCGGTGAGATCAGGCTCCCCAGAATTAACCACGCCAGTACGCCGCCCAGGATTTCCGCCATGCCCGAGATCCCGGCCCAGAATATCGCCGTCCGTTTGGAGCCCGTGGCTGCATAGACTGGACCCGCAACGGCTAATCCTTCAGGAATATTGTGTAATGCGACGGCAAGGGCAATACCAAAGCCCAGCTCGAGGTTGCTGCTGGCGGTAACAAACGTCGCTATCCCTTCCGGGAAGTTGTGCAGGCTAATGCCGAGCGTTAATAAAATCGCGGTACGTTTAATGGATCCGGGCAGAGGCCGCGTGGTTTTCTGTACCAGATCCTGAGGGTGCGCGTGCGGCAATAGGCGGTCCAGGCCAAAGTATCCCAGTAAGCCAACGATAAACATTCCGTAGCCCAATACCGGCGACATACCTTCAGCAGCCAGTGCGGCTGGGAGCATCTCCATCAGTGAGATCAGTAACATAATCCCTGCGGCGAAGCCTAACGAAAAGGCGAGCACGCGGTTGGAGGGTTTTTGCCCTAACACGCCGAGAAATGCGCCGATAAACGTGGCGGCGCCTGCCAGTAAAGTCAGAAGTAAAGGTACTGACATCGACAAATAAAACTCCTTATCAATCTGCTGTCCGGGTTGGATCGTCAAAATAACTGATGATCTTCATCATGGTTATCTGAGTTCTTCATCAGCCGAATAAGCGTATTGTGGTGGTATCAAAATGACTCCCTCAGTAAGGATATCATCATGTCTTCAACTCGTATGCCAGCATTGTTTTTGGGTCACGGTAGCCCGATGAATGTTCTGGAAGATAACGTTTATACCCGCGCCTGGCAGCAACTGGGGGAAACGTTGCCGCGCCCGAAAGCCATTGTGGTGGTCTCGGCGCATTGGTTCACTCGTGGCACGGGCGTGACGGCGATGGAAGCGCCTAAAACAATCCACGATTTTGGCGGTTTTCCGCAGGCGCTGTATGACACCCATTACCCGGCTCCTGGATCACCGGAACTGGCGCAGCATCTGGTTGACTTGCTGGCCCCAGTGCCCGTTACCTTAGACAAAGAGGCGTGGGGTTTTGACCACGGTTCATGGGGCGTGCTGATCAAGATGTACCCGCATGCGGATATTCCGATGGTGCAGCTGAGCATTGACAGTACCAAACCTGCGGCCTGGCATTTTGAAATTGGCCGCAAGCTGGCGGCACTGCGTGATGAGGGCATTATGCTGGT
The DNA here is from genome assembly GCF_013728095.1 of Citrobacter sp. RHBSTW-00887. Lineage (NCBI taxonomy): Bacteria > Pseudomonadati > Pseudomonadota > Gammaproteobacteria > Enterobacterales > Enterobacteriaceae > Citrobacter > Citrobacter sp. RHBSTW-00887. Next base: position 732,943 of record NZ_CP056267.1, read on the forward strand.
AGCCAGCGGTAACGTGGTGCATAACCTGCGCACTGCGCGTTGGCACGGTGAGAACACGCCATATCCGTGGGCGACCTCATTCAACGATTATGTTAAAACAAACCTGACATGGCAGGGACCGGTTGAACAGCACCCGCTGGTGAACTATCTCGATCATGAAGGGGGATCGTTATCGAACCCGACACCGGATCACTATCTGCCGCTGCTGTATGTATTAGGTGCCTGGGATGGCAAAGAGCCGGTGACTATTCCTGTTGACGGGATTGAGATGGGAAGTTTGAGTATGTTGTCGGTGCAGGTCGGATGATAAATGCCCGATGGCACTGCGCTTATCGAGCCTACAGTTCGTGCTGTAGGCCGGGTAAGACGCAGCTACCACCCGGCACTCTCAGTCATTCGACAAAAATATGCGGATAGAAACGCGAGAGATCCTGCGTGATTAACGCACGGTCTTCGCGAATGCCAATGCCAGCTGGTTGATCGTTGATTAGCCAGCTGCCGATCAACATATAGCTGTCGCCAAACTTCGGTAGCTGATGGAATTGCTGCACGATCATACCTTCTTCGCCGTACGGCCCTTCCACTGCTTCGATCGTTTTACCGTTTTCGATAATTGAAACGTTCGCGCCTTCACGTGAGAAGATCGGCTTTACGACGAATTTATCCATCTGAGGATAGTCATCTTCGGCGAAATACGCAGGCAGCAGATTCGGATGATCCGGGAACATTTCCCACAACAGCGGTAATAACGCTTTGTTGGAGATGATGCTCTTCCAGGCTGGTTCCAGCCAGCGAACGCCAGCGTCTTCCAGCTTAGTGGAGAACATTTCGCGCAGCATGAATTCCCACGGATAGAGCTTGAACAGGTTAGCAATGACCTGATCCTGCATATCCGTGAACTGACCCTTTTCACCAAGACCAATATCTTCGACATAGAGGAATTCAGTGGCGATTTCAGCTTCGGCAGCGCAATCCTGCAGATACTGGATCGTTCCGCGATCTTCCACCGTATCGCGACAACAGGTCAGATGTAGCAACTGAAAACCATACTGCTCACGCAGCTCGGCGAAACGCTCGATCAGCTTTTCCTGCAGACTGTTGAATTGATCGCTGCCTTCCGGCAGGTTGCCTGCATTGAGTTGGTCTTCCAGCCAGATCCACTGGAAAAACGCAGCTTCGTACAGAGAGGTTGGCGTATCGGCGTTGTTTTCTAACAGCTTAGGCTCGCCCGTGCCGTCCCACGCCAGATCGAGACGCGAATAGAGCGACGGCTGCTGTGTCAGCCAGGACTGGCGGACAAAGCCCCAGGTATGCTTCGGAATGCGAAACTTGGTCATCAGCTCATCGCTGGCGATGACCCTTTCCACCACTTTGAGACACATTTGATGCAGCTCTGCGGTGACCTCTTCCAGCTTTTCGACCTGAGCAAGCGTGAGCTTATAATACGCATCCTCACACCAGTACGGCTCGCCGTACATAGTGTGAAAGTTGAAACCGTATTCGGTGGCTTTATCGCGCCAGTCCGGGCGCTCAACAATACTGACTCTTTCCATGACGATCAGCCGCCCATTGAACGAGTGGTAGTACCGCTTGCGCTACGCTGCATGGTGCTCTGTTTAGCCACAGATTCGCCAAATCCACCGCGGGTTACGGTAGAGGTGGTAGCCGGTTTCGGCGCCATGGCGGTTTTCGGTACGGTCATGGTGCGACCTGGCGTTGCGGCGCCGTAGTTTTTACCGCCGGCATCCGTATATTTGCCGTATGCCGGGCTGGCCGGATTTTTCGAGCTGAACAGCGGCTGCTGAGCGCCCATACCGCCACCCATCATGCGGCCCATCATATAGCCTGCCATCAGCGGCATCCAGAAGCTGCCGCTGCTTTGATTCTGCGCCTGAGCCTGGCCTTCACCGGTCGGCGCCATGCCCGCTTGTGCAGGTGCCTGTTGGCACTGGCCTTCGCCGAATTCAGCGATACAGTCTTCGCGAGTGGCGTATTTTGGCGCGGTGCGTTCAGCTTCTTTCAGCGCATTGTTAAACGCGGTGGTACATTCGGCGCTTTTACCCGGATTAGCTGCAGAGCAGTCGTCCGCGTTCTGATAAAGCGAAACCGTTTCGTCACTCTTTTCACAGCCCGCGAGCATAAAAACAGCGGTAACTGCCAGAGCGACAGGAGTCAGGTGGCGCGCGCTCCAGCTTTTGCGGAACGAGGCGTGATGTATAGATTTTGTCCGTTTCATTTATGTCTTCCAGGACCCAGTGGTAACTCTGCTCAGAATAGAGGATGACTGGTCGAAATTGAAGCGGGAAGAGGCGAGAATGCGGAAGAAGGGGTGGATCTTTACGTTGCCTTACGTTCAGACGGGGCCGAAGCCCCGTCATCAGCATCAGTTACGGAACGGGTTGTTACCGTTGCTGCTGGTTGAACGTGCAGCCGTTGGTTGAGCCGCAGGCATATTGCCGTTGCTGTTAAAGTCATTCACAGCGGCATCTTGCTGCGGATTTTGCGGCGCTACATTATCCGGAGAAGTCGGGATCGGTTTACCCAGCGTATTGTTCAGCGCCACCAGATCCTGCTCGTTCAGCGTACCGAGCGCAGATTTGACGTTAAGCTGGTTGATAAGATAGGTATAACGCGCATTCGCCAGTTGCTGCTTGGCGTTGTACAGCGTGGTGGTGGCATCCAACACATCCACGATGGTACGGGTACCTACGGAATAGCCTGCTTCCATCGCATCTAAAGAGCTTTGGGCAGAGACAACCGCTTGTTTGTACGCGTTAATGCTACTGATGGAAGCATTAATGTTGTTGAACGAAGAACGCACGGTTTGCACCACGCTGCGGTGCGCGCTTTCCAGTTGTTCGCTCGCGCCAACAAAGTTGTACTGCGCTTGTTTCACCTGCGAGTTAACCATCCCGCCCTGGTACAGCGGCAACGAGAAGTTCAGACCGATTTTGTTCTGGCCCATGTTGCTGTCGTCATACTGGGAGGTGTTGGTTTTCGACCCGTTGTAGGAGGTGTCAGAAACGCCGGTAGAGGCGGTCAAACCCAGCGTCGGTAAGTAACCATCCTGCGCCAGACGAATCTGTTCACGCGCCAGATCCTGGCTCAAACGCGCCTGCAATAATGAGAGGTTGCGGTTTTCTGCTTCTTTCAGCAGCGCGTTCACCGCTTGCGGTTTGTTGGTTTTAAAGCCATCAACGTTCAGCGAAGCCAGTTCCGGGTAGTAGTTACCGGTCACCTGGCGCAGCTGTTCTACCGCGTTGTCCAGATTGTTACGCGCGGTCACTTCGTTCGCCAGCACGGTATCGTATTGTGAACGGGCGTTCTGTACGTCAGTGATGGCGACCAGGCCCACGTTAAAACGCTGTGTGGTCTGATCTAACTGACGATAGACCGCATCTTTCTGTGCCTGAGTGTAAGACAGCACGTCAATCGCGTTCAGTACGTTAAAATAAGCGGTAGCGGTATTCAGGATCAGCGTTTGCTGATCGGTCTGATACGTTACGTCCTGGATGCCTGCTGCTTTTTCTTGCAGCGTCAGGGCACGCCATTTAGACATGTCGAACAGCGTCTGAGTCAATTGTAATGACGCGCTGGTTGCGTTGGAGTTGACGCCATTTGCATCACGGTAGCCATTGCTGTAGGTGTAATCGGCACCTAAACCTAGTTGCGGCAGTAATGGGCTACGCGCTTCGTTAATTTTTTCGAATGCAGTATCGCGATCGGCGGCGGATTTACGCAATTCCGGGTTGCTCAGGCGTGCTTGCTGATAAACCTGCATCAGGTTTTCTGCCTGGCTCAAAGTAGTGAACCCCGACAGGCTCAGGCCGATAAGGATGGGGAGCAATTTCTTCATTTGCATTCCTTGTTGTGAAGCAGTATTTAGCGCTGATCAAATTGTAAAAATATTTGCTGATTCTAGCAGAATCCGCCACTTCAAAAAGTTGGCGTTACGTGCCATACGGCGTTAATTTGCATCAATTTAACACAAGGGCGTTCAAACATCAGTCAAACGACCTTGAAATTCACATTTTAATCACTATTGGTTTCAGGACAGCACAATGCGTAAACCAGACAACTTGCCAATGACTTTCACTAAAAATGATGTAGAAATTATTGCACGAGAAACGCTATACCGCGGTTTTTTTTCACTGGATCTTTATCGGTTCCGTCATCGCCTGTTTAACGGCGGTATGAGCGGTGAGGTAAAGCGCGAAATTTTTGAGCGCGGACACGCGGCAGTCTTGCTACCCTTTGACCCTGAGCGGGACGAAGTGGTTCTGGTCGAGCAGATCCGTATCGCAGCGTTTGATACCAGCGAAAGCCCGTGGCTCCTGGAAATGGTGGCCGGAATGATTGAAGAGGGCGAAACCGTTGAGGAAGTGGCTCGTCGTGAAGCGATGGAAGAGGCCGGGCTGGAAGTTAAACGTACCAAGCCCGTTCTGAGCTATCTGGCAAGCCCTGGCGGCACCAGTGAGCGCCTGTCTATTTTAGTTGGCGAAGTGGACGCCACGACCGCGAGCGGGATCCACGGTCTGGCTGATGAAAACGAAGATATTCGTGTTCATGTGGTGAGCCGGGAGCAGGCTTATCAATGGGTTGAAGAGGGGAAAATCGACAACGCGGCTTCTGTCATCGCCTTGCAATGGTTACAGCTGCACTATCAAGAGTTAAAAACTGAGTGGAAAAAATGAAGCGTTACACACCTGACTTCCCTGAAATGATGCGCCTGTGCGAAACCAACTATTCGCAATTGCGCCGTCTGCTGCCGCGTAATGACGCAGCCGATGAAACAGTGAGCTATCAGGTCGCAAACGCACAATATCGGTTAACGATCGTTGAATCGACCCTATACACTACGCTTGTCGCGATCGAACAAACGGCACCCGCGGTCACTTACTGGAGCCTGCCGTCATTGACAGTCCGCCTGTATCATGACGCGAGGGTGGCCGAAGTGTGTTCGAGTCAGCAGATCTTTCGCTTCAAAGCGCGGTATGATTATCCAAATAAAAAGTTGCATCAACGCGACGAAAAGCATCAAATTAATCAGTTTCTGGCCGACTGGTTACGGTACTGTTTAGCACATGGAGCGATGGCGATTCCGGTTTATTAGCGTCGTGAAACCTAAGGACACCATTTGGAAAGCCTGTTAACCCTTCCTTTGGCTGGTGAGGCCAGAGTCAGGATCTTACAAATTACAGACACTCACCTGTTTGCCGAAAAGCATGAAACGCTGCTGGGTGTAAACACCTGGGACAGCTATCAATCCGTACTGGATGCAATACATGCAGAGTCGCCTGAATACGATCTGATCGTCGCGACTGGTGATTTGGCGCAGGACCAATCCGCTGCGGCCTATCAGCATTTTGCTGAGGGCATCGCAAGCTTTCGTGCGCCCTGCGTTTGGCTACCGGGCAATCACGATTTTCAGCCGGCAATGTACAGCGCGCTACAGGACGCGGGGATCTCACCCGCTAAACGCGTCTTTATTGGTGAACAGTGGCAAATCCTGTTGCTGGACAGCCAGGTGTTCGGCGTTCCCCACGGTGAATTAAGCGAATTTCAGCTCGAATGGCTGGAACGTAAACTTGCCGATGCGCCTGAGCGCAATACTTTGCTGCTTCTGCATCATCATCCTCTGCCAGCAGGCTGTAGCTGGCTCGATCAGCATAGCCTGCGTAATGCCGCAGAGCTGGATAACGTGCTGGTGAATTATCCTCGTGCCAAGTATTTGTTGTGTGGGCATATTCATCAGGAACTGGATTTGGACTGGAACGGACGCCGCCTGCTGGCGACGCCGTCGACCTGTGTGCAGTTTAAGCCACACTGTTCCAACTTCACGTTAGATACCATCAGCCCAGGCTGGCGGACGCTGGAGCTTTTTGCTGACGGGACGTTGCAGACGCAGGTACGCCGTCTGCAGGGTAATCGGTTCCACCCTGATACCGCTTCAGAAGGCTACTGATGTCTACGCTTCTTTATCTTCACGGATTTAATAGTTCTCCTCGTTCGGCGAAGGCATGTTTGCTGAAAAACTGGCTGGCGGAGCATCATCCGCACATTGAGATGATCGTACCCCAGTTGCCACCGTATCCGGCCCAGGCCGCAGAGATGCTGGAATCGATCATTCTTGAACATGGCGGAGAGTCGCTGGGAATTGTCGGTTCCTCGCTAGGAGGCTATTACGCCACCTGGCTGTCGCAATGTTTTATGCTGCCCGCGGTGGTGGTGAACCCTGCTGTCCGACCTTATGAACTGCTGGTCGACTATCTCGGTCAAAACGAGAACCCCTACACGGGGCAGCAATATGTGCTAGAGTCACGCCATATTTACGATCTTAAAGTCATGCAGATTGACCCGCTGGAAGCGCCGGATTTGATCTGGCTGCTTCAACAAACGGGCGATGAAGTGTTGGACTACCGCCAGGCGGTGGCGTATTACGCCTCCTGCCGCCAGACAGTTATTGAGGGCGGAAACCACGCATTCACGGGCTTCGAAGATTATTTCAACCCGATTGTCGATTTCCTTGGACTGCACAGTTTCTGACGATCAATTCGAATTGCTTATTTAAACCATGACGCAAACTTATAACGCTGATGCCATTGAGGTACTCACTGGGCTTGAGCCGGTACGCCGTCGCCCGGGGATGTACACCGATACAACCCGTCCGAACCATCTTGGACAGGAAGTGATTGATAACAGTGTGGATGAAGCACTGGCGGGCCACGCAAAACGCGTGGACGTGATTTTACATGCCGACCAGTCTCTGGAAGTTATTGATGATGGCCGCGGCATGCCGGTAGACATTCACCCTGAAGAGGGTGTTCCGGCGGTAGAGCTGATCCTCTGTCGTCTGCACGCGGGCGGTAAGTTCTCCAACAAAAACTATCAGTTCTCTGGTGGTTTACATGGGGTAGGGATCTCCGTGGTCAACGCCCTGTCGAAGCGTGTGGAAGTGAACGTGCGCCGCGACGGGCAGGTGTACAACATCGCGTTTGAGAACGGCGATAAGGTGCAGGATTTACAGGTTGTCGGTACCTGCGGTAAACGCAATACCGGAACCAGCGTGCACTTCTGGCCGGATGAAAGCTTCTTTGACAGCCCGCGTTTTTCCGTTTCGCGCTTAACGCACGTACTGAAAGCCAAAGCGGTGCTGTGCCCAGGCGTTGAGATCACCTTTAAGGATGAGGTCAATAACAGTGAACAGCGCTGGTGCTACCAGGATGGCCTGAATGACTATCTGAGCGAAGCGGTGAATGGCCTGCCGACGCTGCCGGAAAAACCGTTTATCGGTAATTTCAGCGGTGAAACAGAAACCGTGGACTGGGCGCTGCTCTGGCTGCCGGAAGGCGGCGAGCTGCTGACTGAAAGCTATGTGAACCTGATCCCAACTATGCAGGGCGGTACGCACGTTAACGGCCTGCGTCAGGGTCTGCTGGATGCAATGCGCGAGTTCTGTGAATACCGCAATATTCTGCCGCGCGGCGTGAAGCTGTCGGCGGAAGATATCTGGGATCGCTGTGCTTACGTGCTGTCGGTAAAAATGCAGGATCCGCAGTTTGCCGGACAAACCAAAGAGCGCCTCTCTTCGCGGCAGTGCGCGGCATTCGTCTCTGGCGTGGTGAAAGATGCTTTCAGCCTGTGGCTGAACCAGAACGTGCAATCAGCCGAACTGCTGGCTGAGATGGCGATTTCCAGCGCCCAGCGTCGTCTGCGTGCGGCGAAAAAAGTGGTGCGTAAAAAGTTGACCAGCGGTCCGGCGTTGCCGGGGAAACTGGCGGACTGTACCGCGCAGGATCTTAATCGCACCGAACTGTTCCTCGTCGAAGGTGACTCGGCGGGCGGATCGGCTAAACAGGCGCGCGATCGTGAATATCAGGCGATCATGCCGCTGAAAGGTAAGATCCTCAACACCTGGGAAGTCTCTTCCGATGAAGTGTTGGCCTCGCAGGAAGTTCACGATATTTCGGTGGCGATCGGCATCGATCCGGACAGTGATGATCTGAGCCAGCTGCGCTACGGTAAGATCTGTATTCTGGCGGATGCGGATTCCGATGGTTTGCACATCGCCACGCTGCTGTGCGCGCTGTTTGTGAAACACTTCCGTACGCTGGTGAAACACGGTCACGTCTATGTGGCGCTGCCGCCGTTATACCGTATCGACCTCGGTAAAGAGGTGTATTACGCGCTGACGGAAGAAGAGAAAGCGGGCGTGCTGGAGCAGTTAAAACGCAAGAAAGGCAAGCCGAACGTGCAGCGCTTTAAAGGTCTGGGTGAAATGAACCCGATGCAGCTGCGTGAAACCACGCTGGATCCGAACACCCGCCGCCTGGTGCAGCTCATCATCGATGACGAAGACGATCAGCGTACCAACGCAATGATGGATATGCTGCTGGCCAAGAAGCGTTCTGAAGATCGCCGTAACTGGTTGCAGGAGAAAGGCGACCTGGCGGATCTCGAAGGGTAATTGACCGTGAATGCCTGGTGGCGCTGGGCTTACCAGGCCTGAGGATTGCAATATAAGCCGGATACGTCTGTTTATGGCGTTATCCGGCAAATCGACAATCTTAAATGCCAGACTCCAGAATACGAATACTCATGTCCAGCACGTCGCCTTTCACGGCTTCGCTATAGGCTTTCATATGCGGTGTCTGCAAATGCGCTTCAAGATGCGCAATGCTTTCCCACTGTTCAACCATCACGATTGAGTCCGGGGCTGTGGTCTGAAAACTGACGCCAGCAGCATGATCGACCATCGGCGCGTAGCCGTGGCAGCCTTCCTCTTTCAGTACGGTTGGAACGATTTTAGCGAATTGATCCAGTACCGCCTGGCGGTGATGTTGACCTGGACGTGTACGGATTTCTGCAATAACGGTAAGCATGGTTAACTCCTTCTAATTCCAGGTTACCAGTTAACCAAAAATTTCGCTCAGATGCTTGCGATATTCTGCGATATAACGCGGGACGTCCGGCATTTTAATCACGTCATTGGTGATAAAGGTCGGCAGCGCTTCCATTCCCAGGAACTGGTTTGCTTTATGGAACGGGAGATAAACGCCATCAACGCCAACGCCATGGAAGAACTGATCTTTTTCAGTGAAAGCTTCCATCGGTGCGTTCCAGGTCAGTGACAGCATGTATTTTTTGCCCTGAATCAGCCCACCGGAGCCGTATTTTTTAGACGCATCTGAACGCGTGCGACCATCGCTGGCGTACAGCGTACCGTGACCTTCGGTAAACACGTCATCAATGTATTTTTTCACGGTCCACGGCGCACCCATCCACCAGCCAGGCATTTGCCAGATAACCACATCGGCCCAGACGAAGTTCTGTACTTCATCAGAAATGTCATAGTCGCTGTCGGCGCGCACGATTTTAACATCATGCCCGAGGTCGCGCAGAAGGCCATCCGCGACCTCGGTCAGGGTGTCGTTTAACTGACCGTTGGAGTGGGCGAATTTTTTCGCACCATTGATAATCAGAATGTTGCTCATTTTGTGTCCTCAGGGAAATACGTTTGAAGACGATTTTACCCCTACCAGCGACGCGGTGAAATTAGCAAAATGTGCAAAGTCTTTTGCTATTTGAGCAATAATAACGCAATTACCAACTGACCTTCGCTTCAAAGCCACCTTGCGGAGCGTTGCCAAACGAGGCTGACATTCCATGCAATATTGCGATACGGCGGACAATCGATAGGCCAAGACCGCTGCCGGTCACGCTTTGTCCCGGTGGACGATAAAAGCGTTCCCCGATGTGCGTCAGGACCTCTGGCGCAACGCCAGAACCATTATCCTTGACGCTAAAATTCCGGGCGTTGAGCGTCACTTCCACAATGCTACCCCGGGGGCTGTAGCGGATCGCATTATCCAGTAGATTTCGTACCATCAGGCTCAGCAACAGCGGCTGTCCTGTGCGCATGATGTTGTGCGCGTTAATCTGCAAACGCACGTCGATGTGCGCCTGCTGGGCTGGATGGTAGATATCCATCACCGCGGATTGCAAAAGCTCCTCCAGCGAGATTTCCGCCACATCCTGAAGATTGTCGAGGGAGTCGAGGCGTGAAAGCGTCAATAACTGATCGACCAGCCGGGTGGCGCGTTCAATTCCCGCATGCAACTGTACCAGCGCTTTTTCCCGCGTTTGCGGGTCGTCGTCTGACAGTTGCACCACTTCAGTTTGTACTTTCAGCGCGGTCAACGGGCTGCGCAGCTCGTGGGCAGCATCAGAAGTGAAGCGCCGTTCGCGGACCATCATGGAATGGGTGCGGGTAAACAACTGATTGAGCGATTCAACCAACGGGCGTACTTCGCTTGGCACACCTTTCGGGTCGAGCGGCTCCTCCGATTCCGGTGAGCGCCAGCGCAGAGCCTGCGCCAGTTTTTTCAGCGGCCTGAGTTCACGGCTAATCATGACCACCAGGATTAGCAACATCAGCGGCAGCGCAATCAACCACGGTGTTAACTGGGCGGTGACGATCGACAGCGCCATATCCTCTCGATACTCCCACTCCTGGCCTACCACAATGCGGTATTTGCCGTCAGCGGAATTCAGCCACAGAAAACGCCATGCGTCGTTGTCCCCCTTGAGTTGGCCATCGGTAAAGCCTTCGCGGGTGTAGCTGTAGGGAATGTCCTGGCCGTTGTCGCCATCGTGCAATACCATTTTGCCGTTGATGGTGAAGATGGCAAACGTCAGCGCGTCGTCATCAATATGGCCGTGCTTGAGCTTCTTCGGCGTGCGAGCCATATTGCTTGAGGTGGTGACGTCGCTGATATCCAGCGTGCTAAGCCGCTTGGCGAACAACATCAGTTGGGTATCAAACAGCTCATCGACATTATCGGTGGTCTGCTTCCAGGCTACAAAGCTCGAAACGGCCCAGGTTGCTGATGCCAGAATCAGAAAAATAAGCGTTAGCCTGACGCGCAGGCTGAGGCGTTGTGTGAGTTTCATGCGTCACCCAGGGTGTAGCCAATGCCATGCACGGTACGGATAAAGTCGCTGCCGAGCTTACGGCGTAAGTGATGGACGTGTACCTCAATCGCATTGCTGGAGACGTTTTCGTCCCAGGTATACAGTTTTTCTTCAATCAGTTTGCGGGGCAGGACGCGACCCTTATTGCGCATCAGCAGTTCCAGTAGAGCGAACTCTTTGGGTTTGAGAGACAAAGGCTCATCTGCCGCCGTGGCAACCAGCGCACCGGGATCGAGCGTCACCTGGCCATGGCGCAATATGTTGCTCGCCTGGCCGCTGGCACGGCGCACCAGCGCCTCCAGCCTGGCGGCAACTTCGATCAGCGCAAAGGGTTTGCACAGATAGTCATCCGCGCCGAGACGCAGACCCTCAACGCGTTCCGCCAGCGCGTCGCGAGCGGTCAGAATCAGCACTGGCTCCTGCTTTCCGTTGGCTCGCCATTCGCGCAAGATGTCCCGTCCGTCGATGCCTGGCAGCGTCAGGTCGAGGATCACCGCATCATAAGGGGCGCTGTAGAGCGCTTCTTTCCCCTGTCGACCCTCGGTAAACCAGTCGGTGCTGAAACCCATTTTACTCAGACCTGTTTTCAGGCCGTCGCCGATCAACGTGTCATCTTCGATCAGTAAAATACGCATATGTTCTTCCCTGCAGCCGCTCTCATTAGCGTCAGTAAACCTTGTGACTACAGCCTCTGTACAGCAAAAAAAGTATCTTTTTTGCCTTAAGAACTTGTTAAGGATTAACTTATTTAATAGTCGTAAACCAAAATGAAAGGGAGACATGACGATGAAAAAATTAGCTGCAATGGTTGCTGTAATGGCACTGTGTTCCGCACCTGTTCTGGCAGCGCAGCAGGGCGGTTTCTCTGGACCGACAACCACCACGCAAAGCCAAAATGGCGGATTTGTCGGCCCGAATGGTAGCAGCGCGACGGTAGAAAGCGCCAAATCACTGCGTGATGACACTTGGGTTACCCTGCGCGGGAACATTGTTGAGCGTATTTCCGACGACCTGTATGTGTTTAAAGATGCGACCGGCACGGTGAATGTGGATATCGACCACAAGCGCTGGAACGGCGTAACCGTCACACCGCAGGATGTGGTTGAAATCCAGGGTGAAGTGGATAAAGACTGGAACTCCGTTGAAATCGACGTGAAACAGATTACCAAAGTTGCCAAATAATCCCCATCAGGGCCGCACTCGTGGCCCTTTTCTTTGTGACTCAACACGCCAGATAGGGTAGTATCTGCGGCAATATTGCCCTTCAATAGAGGGGTACAAAGTTGAGGAACCACGATTAATGAGCGATATGGCAGAGCGCCTGGCGCTGCATGAATTCACGGAAACCGCCTATCTGAACTACTCCATGTACGTCATCATGGACAGGGCGTTGCCGTTTATTGGCGATGGTTTGAAACCCGTTCAGCGTCGCATCGTGTACGCGATGTCCGAACTAGGGCTGAATGCCAGCGCCAAATTTAAAAAATCCGCCCGTACCGTCGGTGACGTACTGGGTAAATACCACCCACACGGCGACAGCGCTTGTTATGAAGCGATGGTGCTGATGGCGCAGCCGTTCTCTTACCGTTATCCGCTGGTTGACGGGCAGGGGAACTGGGGGGCGCCGGACGATCCGAAATCCTTCGCGGCGATGCGTTATACCGAATCCCGCCTGTCTAAATATGCGGAAGTTCTGCTGGGTGAACTCGGCCAGGGTACGTCGGACTGGGTGCCAAACTTCGACGGCACCATGCAGGAGCCGAAGATGCTGCCTGCGCGTCTGCCAAATATTCTGTTGAACGGCACGACCGGTATTGCCGTTGGTATGGCGACGGACATTCCGCCGCATAACCTGCGTGAAGTGGCGAAAGCGGCGATTACCCTGATTGAGCAACCGAAAACAACGCTGGATCAGTTGCTGGACATCGTGCAGGGGCCGGATTACCCGACCGAAGCGGAGATCATTACCTCGCGGGCAGAGATTCGTAAGATTTACGAAAACGGACGTGGCTCCGTACGTATGCGCGCGGTATGGACGAAAGAAGACGGCGCGGTGGTGATTTCCGCACTGCCGCATCAGGTTTCCGGGGCAAAAGTGCTGGAGCAGATCGCCGCTCAAATGCGCAATAAAAAGCTGCCGATGGTAGACGATCTGCGCGACGAATCGGATCACGAAAACCCGACCCGTCTAGTGATTGTCCCGCGCTCCAATCGTGTGGATATGGAGCAGGTGATGAACCACCTGTTTGCCACCACCGATCTGGAAAAAAGCTACCGCATCAATCTGAATATGATCGGTCTTGATGGTCGTCCGGCGGTGAAAAATCTGCTGGAGATTCTCACCGAATGGCTGGCGTTCCGCCGCGATACCGTACGTCGTCGCCTGAACTATCGTCTGGAAAAAGTGCTTAAACGCCTGCATATCCTTGAAGGTTTGCTGGTGGCGTTCCTCAACATTGACGAAGTGATCGAAATTATTCGTCATGAGGATGAACCTAAGCCCGAGCTGATGTCGCGGTTTGGCATTTCTGAAACCCAGGCTGAAGCCATTCTTGAGCTGAAATTGCGCCACCTTGCCAAACTCGAAGAGATGAAAATCCGCGGCGAGCAGGATGAGCTGGCGAAAGAGCGCGATCAGCTGCAAGGCATTCTGGCTTCCGAGCGTAAAATGAGTAACCTGCTGAAGAAAGAGCTGCAGGCTGATGCCGAGGCCTATGGCGACGAACGCCGCTCTCCGCTGCAGGAACGTGAAGAAGCGAAGGCGATGAGCGAGCACGACATGCTGCCGTCAGAGCCAGTGACCATTGTGCTGTCTCAGAGTGGTTGGGTGCGTAGCGCGAAAGGCCACGACATTGATGCGCCGGGATTAAGCTATAAAGCGGGCGACAGCTTTAAGTCTGCGGTGAAGGGTAAGAGCAACCAACCGGTGGTGTTCGTGGACTCGACCGGACGCAGTTACGCCATCGACCCGATTACGCTGCCGTCGGCGCGTGGACAGGGTGAACCGCTGACCGGGAAGCTCACGCTGCCGCCGGGCGCGACGGTTGAGCACATGCTGATGGAAGGCGACGATCAGAAACTGCTGATGGCATCCGATGCGGGTTACGGTTTTGTCTGCACCTTCAACGACCTGGTAGCTCGTAACCGTGCTGGTAAGGCATTGATTACGCTGCCAGAAAATTCGCGCGTTATGCCGCCGGTTGTGATTGAAGATGAAACCGATATGCTGCTGGCAATCACCCAAGCTGGTCGCATGTTGATGTTCCCGGTAAGCGATTTGCCGCAATTGTCAAAAGGCAAAGGGAACAAGATTATCAATATCCCTTCAGCGGAAGCGGCGAAAGGTGAAGATGGCCTGGCGCAGCTCTACGTGCTGCCGCCACAAAGCACGCTGACTATCCACGTCGGTAAGCGCAAAATTAAACTGCGTCCTGAAGAGTTGCAGAAAGTGACCGGCGAGCGTGGCCGTCGCGGTACGCTAATGCGTGGTCTGCAGCGTATCGATCGCATTGACATTGACTCGCCTCGACGCGCCAGTCACGGCGACAGCGAAGAATAACGCTACCGTCCGGCTCTCCCTGTTTTAGCCCGGGGAGAGCCAACGTTAAAAATTCCCGTGAAACCGTTGTTTATTCGTGCGTTGCGATTAACAATACGCTTTTCCAGAGAGCCGCCCTTAACAAAGCCCTAACCTGATACTGCGTGATGAATCAGGTGACGTAAAATGCCAGGCTCTTAGGCCTCAGAGGTTGTTATGCTATATATTTTTCGTTTAATCATTACTGTTATTTACTGCGTTCTGGTCTGTATTTTCGGTTGCATATACTGTTTGTTCAGCCCACGAAATCCAAAACACGTCGCAACGTTCGGTCATATGTTTGGCCGCCTGGCTCCCCTTTATGGCCTGAAGGTTGAGTGCCGCATGCCGGCAGACGCGCAGAACTATGGTAATGCTATCTATATTTGTAATCATCAGAACAACTATGACATGGTTACCGCTGCGAATATCGTTCAGCCGCCGACGGTGACGGTAGGCAAAAAAAGCCTGTTGTGGATCCCATTCTTCGGGCTGCTGTACTGGTTAACCGGCAACCTGCTGATTGACAGAAACAACCGTACCAAAGCGCACAGCACCATTGCGGCGGTGGTGAATCATTTCAAAAAACGTCGTATTTCTATCTGGATGTTCCCGGAAGGAACGCGCAGCCGTGGTCGCGGTCTGCTGCCGTTTAAAACCGGCGCGTTTCATGCGGCGATTGCGGCGGGTGTCCCGGTTATTCCGGTGTGCGTTTCAACTACCTCGAACAAGATAAAACTCAACCGACTCAATAATGGTCTGGCGATTGTAGAGATGTTGCCACCGGTAGATATTAGCCATTTTGGGAAAGATCAGGTTCGTGAACTGGCAGCGCATTGCCGTACGCTGATGGAACAAAAAATCGCAGAACTCGATAAAGAAGTTGCTGAGCGGGAAGCCGCCGGTAAGGTTTAATCCGCGCAATTCGGGTTTGTTACAGGAAAAGATTTCCTGCGTGTTAATCGCCAGTTTTTCATGGAGTTTATATGTCATTCAGTCGGCGTCAGTTCATTCAGGCATCGGGGATCGCACTGTGTGCAGGTGCTGTTCCGCTGAAGGCTAATGCTGCCGGTCAGCAACAACCGTTACCCGTACCTCCGCTGCTGGAGTCCCGTCGGGGGCAGCCGTTATTTATGACGCTGCAACGCGCCCACTGGTCCTTCACGCAAGGCACGCGCGCACCTGTCTGGGGGATTAACGGTCGCTACCTGGGACCGACGATCCGCGTCTGGAAAGGGGATGACGTCAAGCTTATCTACAGCAACCGTCTGACTGAAAATGTCTCGATGACTGTCGCTGGATTACAGGTGCCAGGCCCGCTGATGGGCGGCCCGGCGCGCATGATGTCCCCTAATGCAGACTGGGCACCAGTGCTGCCGATTCGTCAGAATGCCGCTACGCTGTGGTATCACGCCAATACGCCAAATCGTACTGCCCAGCAGGTTTATAACGGTCTTGCCGGAATGTGGCTGATTGAAGATGAAGTGAGTAAATCACTGTCTATTCCCAACCACTACGGCGTGGATGATTTTCCGATCATTATCCAGGACAAGCGTCTGGACAACTTTGGTACGCCGGAGTACAGCGAACCCGGCAGCGGTGGTTTTGTCGGTGATACGCTGCTGGTCAACGGGGCGCAAAGCCCGTATGTCGAAGTCTCTCGCGGCTGGGTGCGTTTGCGTTTGCTGAACGCTTCAAACTCGCGTCGTTACCAGTTGCAAATGAGCGATGGCCGCGCGCTGCATGTGATTTCCAGCGATCAGGGCTTTTTACCTGCGCCCGTTTCGGTGAAGCAGCTCTCGCTGGCGCCTGGCGAGCGCCGTGAGATCCTGGTGGATATGACTAACGGAAATGAGGTCTCTATCACCTGTGGTGAGGCGGCCAGCATTGTCGACAGGATCCGCGGATTCTTTGAGCCTTCCAGTATTCTCATCTCCACGCTGGTATTGACGCTGCGCCCGACCGGCCTCCTGCCGCTGGTGACCGACAGTCTGCCAATGCGCCTGCTGCCAACGGAAATCCTCAGTGGTTCACCGATTCGCAGCCGTGATATCAGTCTGGATGACGATCCCGGCATCAACGGTCAGCTGTGGGACGTCAACCGCATGGATATTACCGCTCAGCAGGGCTCCTGGGAGCGCTGGACGGTACGAGCGGATATGCCTCAGTCTTTCCATATCGAAGGCGTCTCGTTCCTGATCCGTAATGTGAATGGCGCAATGCCGTTCCCGGAAGACCGGGGCTGGAAAGATACCGTCTGGGTCGACGGCCAGGTTGAATTACTGGTCTACTACGGACAACCTTCCTGGGCTCATTTCCCGTTCTACTTTAACAGTCAGACGCTGGAAATGGCGGATCGTGGCTCGATCGGACAGATGTTGGTGAACCCGGCGCCGTAATGCGCCGGAGTTTCCGTTACGCCCGCCAGAACATGCGCGAGAACAGGATCAGAATGGGGTAAATCTCCAGACGCCCCATGATCATGGCCGCGCACATCAGAAGTTTTGCCTCCTCGTTTAAGGTGCCAAACGTCGTTGCGGTGATGCCAAATCCCAGCCCCATGTTATTGATGCAGGCGGCAACGGTGGCGAATGAGGAGAAGAGATCGTAGCCCATCAGATTGAGCGCCCAGATAAAAAAGCTGGTAAATAAAACGTAGAGAAAGAAAAAGCTCCATACCGAACGCACTACTCGGTCGCTTACCACGTTATTGCCCACTTTGATATTCAGCAGGGCGCGAGGATGCGCGAGCTGATGTAACTCCTGACGGCATTGCTTGAACATAATCAAAAAACGCAGCACCTTAATCCCCCCGCAGGTCGAGCCGACACAACCGCCGAAGAAACTGGCGCTGAGCAGCATGAAGATCGTGTGCGAAGGCCACTGCGCATAATCCGCCGTCGACAGGCCATTATCTGTCAGCATGGAGCTGGCCAGAAAAAAGGCATGCACCAGGCTGTCCGTTATCCCGTACATACCCGCCCGCCAGACCTGCCAGGTGGCGATCAAGGTGACAACCAGCGCAATAAGCAGAAAGAAACGCAGCTCGGCATTACGACGAAAGGGCTTAAAGGTACGTTTCACAATAGCTACGTACCAGAGGGTGAAGTTAAACGCAGACAGCAGTGAAAACAGTCCGGCGACTAACTCAATAGCGTGGCTGTTATAAAAGCCGATGCTCTCGCTACGGGTAGAAAATCCGCCGAGAGAGACCGTCGACAGCCCGTGGCATAAGGCATCGAAAAACGACATCCCGGCAATCCAGTAGGCCAGAGTACAAATAAGGCCGAGAATGACGTAGGTCAGCCACAGCGTACGAGCGGTATCAGCAAGCCTTGGCGTGAGGCGTTCTTCTTTAAAGGGACCTGGCATTTCAGACTGATACAGCTTCATACCACCAATACCCAGCAGGGGTAATACCGCCACGGCAAGGACAATAACCCCCAGGCCGCCAATAAAATTGAGCTGAGCCCGATAATACAGATACGATTTCGGCAAGGCGCTGACGTCGTCAATTACCGTAGCGCCAGTGGTGGTTATCCCGGAAACCCCTTCGAACAGGGCATCGGCAAAGGAGAGATTTAAGCCATCGTCCATCCACATCGGCATGGCGCTGATAAACGAAAACAGCAGCCAGAACAGGACGATAATGACGAAGCCATCCCGGGTTCGTAGTTGAATACCTGCATGTTTGGTTGCCAGCCACGCTCCACCGCCGAGGGTAAAGAACGTCATAAATGTGCTGAAAAAAGCGAAAAAGCTCCGCTCTTTATTTAACAGAGCAATGGCCATCGGCGGCAGCATGGAGAAGCTGTAGAGAAGAACCAGAAATCCGCACAGGTGAACAACTACCCGTAACTGGGAAATATGCAGTGAATCGTTGAGTCGCAATGAAAAATCCCCCGCCGAAAAAGAGTTATCTCAGCTGGCCGGCATGGTGTTAATTATGAATGATAAAAATGGGCGTCGTAAAATTTAACAATTTAAATCACTTTCTACTTGTCCGACTCAGACTCCACTTCATTTCTTGCCGACATACAGCGTATAATCCCCGGCCTTTGATTATTTTTTTACCATTTTTGGAAGCACTATGAGCGCAATATCCCTGATCCAGCCGGACAGAGACCTTTTCTCCTGGCCGCAGTACTGGGCTGCCTGTTTTGGCCCGGCACCATTTTTGCCGATGTCACGCGACGAAATGGACCAACTTGGCTGGGATAGCTGCGACATCATTCTGGTTACCGGCGATGCATACGTCGATCATCCCAGCTTTGGCATGGCAATTTGCGGCCGTATGCTGGAAGCGCAGGGCTTTCGTGTTGGGATTATCGCCCAGCCGGAGTGGAACAACAAAGACGATTTTATGCGTTTGGGTAAACCGAACCTGTTCTTTGGTGTAACCGCAGGCAACATGGATTCGATGATCAACCGTTATACCGCCGATCGCCGACTGCGCCATGACGATGCTTATACGCCAGACAACGTGGCGGGCAAACGCCCGGACCGCGCGACGCTGGTCTATACCCAGCGCTGTAAGGAAGCATGGAAAGATGTGCCGGTTATTCTCGGCGGTATTGAGGCCAGCCTGCGCCGTACCGCGCACTACGACTACTGGTCTGATACCGTTCGTCGCTCCGTGCTGGTGGATTCAAAAGCCGACATGCTGATGTTCGGTAACGGCGAACGTCCGCTGGTGGAAGTGGCGCATCGTCTGGCGATGGGTGAAACTATCGATCAGATCCGCGACGTGCGTAACACCGCGATTATGGTTAAAGAAGCGCTGCCGGGCTGGAGTGGGGTGGATTCCACGCGTCTCGACACGCCGGGCAAAATTGACCCGATCCCGCATCCATACGGCGAGGATCTGCCGTGTGCCGACAACAAACCTGTCGCCCCGAAAAAGCAGGAAGCGAAAGCGGTAACCGTACAGCCGCCGCGCCCGAAACCGTGGGAAAAAACCTACGTGCTGCTGCCGTCCTTCGAAAAAGTGAAGGGCGATAAAGTGCTGTATGCACATGCGTCGCGCATCCTGCACCACGAAACCAACCCAGGCTGTGCGCGTGCGCTGATGCAAAAGCATGGCGATCGCTACATCTGGATCAACCCGCCAGCCATTCCGCTCTCTACCGAAGAAATGGACAGCGTCTTTGCGCTGCCGTACAAGCGCGTGCCGCATCCGGCGTATGGCGACAGCCGCATTCCGGCCTATGAGATGATCCGTTTCTCGATCAACATTATGCGTGGCTGTTTTGGCGGCTGCTCGTTCTGTTCGATCACCGAGCACGAAGGCCGCATTATCCAGAGCCGCTCTGAAGATTCGATCATCAATGAAATCGAAGCTATTCGCGACACCGTTCCGGGCTTTACCGGCGTGATTTCCGATCTCGGCGGCCCAACGGCGAACATGTATATGCTGCGCTGTAAGTCACCGCGTGCGGAGCAAACCTGCCGTCGTTTGTCATGCGTCTACCCGGATATCTGTCCGCATATGGATACCAACCACGAGCCGACGATTAACCTCTATCGCCGTGCGCGTGATTTGAAAGGCATTAAAAAGATCCTTATCGCTTCAGGTGTGCGCTATGACATCGCGGTCGAAGATCCGCGCTATATCAAAGAGCTGGCGACCCACCACGTGGGCGGCTATCTGAAGATTGCGCCAGAGCATACTGAAGAAGGCCCGCTGTCGAAGATGATGAAGCCGGGGATGGGCAGCTACGATCGCTTTAAGGAATTGTTCGACACCTACTCTAAACAGGCCGGTAAAGAGCAGTACCTGATCCCGTACTTTATTTCTGCGCATCCTGGGACGCGTGACGAGGATATGGTGAATCTGGCGCTGTGGCTGAAGCAACGTCGTTTCCGTCTGGATCAGGTGCAGAACTTCTATCCATCACCATTGGCGAACTCCACAACCATGTATTACACCGGGAAAAACCCGCTGGGTAAAATTGGTTACAAGAGTGAAGACGTGGTGGTGCCGAAAGGTGATAAACAGCGTCGTCTGCATAAAGCGCTGCTGCGTTACCACGACCCAGCCAACTGGCCGTTAATCCGCCAGGCGCTGGAAGATATGGGGAAAAAGCATCTGATCGGTGGTCGTCGCGAATGTCTGGTTCCGGCGCCTACGCTGGAAGAGATGCGCGAAGCGCGTCGCCAGAACCGTCATACCCGTCCGGCGTTGACCAAGCACACGCCTGTGGCGCATCAGCGCCAGACGCCCGCCGCGAACAAAAAACGTGGGAAAGTAGCTGGGCGCTAATCTGTCTTGCCCGGGAGTGAAATGTTTACCGGGCCTGAAAGACAGTCGGCCGGATAAGGTGCCATCTGGCAGAAGTGCTCAGTAATTATGCCTCACGAATTCTGGCCGCTAATGCGGCCAGTTTTGCATCATCCGCCCGTTCATGATCGTGTGACGACAGATATCCTTCATACTGCTCGAAAAATTGGTTCTGCTGCGATTCAATCGGCTTCCAGTGGGGCAGATCGCATGGGACTCAATTAGCTGTGCACGTGGTCTACGCCGAAATTCAAATCAGTAAAGGCCCGACGAGATGTCGGGCAGGAGAGAAGGGGTTAACCGCCGAACTGGTCCGGGTCTGGTCCCAGACGTTTGCCCTGATCGAGCTTTGCGATTTCGCCTAATTCATCTTTATCCAGGCGGAAGTCCCAGACGTTAAAGTTTTCTGCGATACGCGCAGGGGTGACTGATTTCGGAATAACCACCAGGCCGCTATCCAGATGCCAGCGGATGACAATCTGCGCCGGTGATTTGCCATATTTCTCTGCGAGATCGCGGATGATCTTTTGATCAAAGACGTCTTTGCCGCCCTGCGCCAGCGGGCTCCAGGATTCGGTCTGGATTTTATGCGTTGCGTTCCAGGCGTGCAGTTGGCGCTGTTGCATAAGCGGATGAAGTTCTATCTGGTTAATCACCGGTGGTACGCCGGTTTCATCCATCAGTCGCTGGAGATGATTGATCTGAAAGTTACACACGCCGATGCTCTTAATCAGCCCTTCTTTTTGCAGATCGATCATGCTTTCCCACGCTTCAACGTAGTGGTCGATCGCCGGAACCGGCCAGTGCATCAGATAAAGATCGAGGTAATCGAGCTGGAGTTTCTCCATGCTTTCGAGCAAGGCTTCCCGAGGACGTTTCTGGTCATCATTCCATAGCTTGGTGGTGATGAATAACTCTTCCCGCGGTACGCCCGCATCGCGTATTGCTTTGCCGACACCTTCTTCGTTTTTGTACGCCGCAGCGGTATCAATTGAGCGATACCCCACTTCCAGCGCTTTATGAATGGCAGTGATGACCTCTTCGTTACTTGCCTTCCAGACCCCCAGGCCCAGCTGCGGCATGACGTTACCATCCTGTAGTTTAATAATGGTTGGACCGGTCATAATTCCTCCCCTGAATTGAGTTTACCGAGGCAAGCCCCGGTAAGTTAGGTGTGACTTAAGTCTGGCCTATCCTCGTCATACTTCAAGCTGCATATGCGTTGGCTTTATTACGCGGCCCATCCATGAGCCTCACCCTTTCAGGTCCGCTGCAAGCAGCGTTCAAATCTGCTCCCGGCAGGTTTGTCGTTTCACCCCCAGTCACTAACTTATGTAAGCTCCTGGGGATTCTCTCCTTTGCCGCCTTTATGCAACTCGAATTATTTAGAATATAAATACCCAAAAATGAAAGGCGGAGGTGAAAAAACCTTAGCGGGCAGCTTCGTAAATCCGACGGCTGACCTCGAGCGTAATGTCCTGATGTTCGCCCAGTTTCGTACCGCCGTGCGCTTGCAGTTTTTCCAGTAGCGCTGGGATGGAGCTACCGTCCAGGCCGTAGTCAGACAGACGAGTCGGTACGCCCATTTGTTCGAAGAAAGCGCGGGTTGCGGCAATAGCGGCGTCGATGCGTTGGTCATCGGAACCTTCGGTGATATTCCAGATACGCTCTGCGTATTGCAGCAGTTTGGCACGTTTGGTATCGCGTTTTTCATTCCACAGCGCTGGCAGAACGATAGCCAATGTTTGAGCATGATCCAGACCGTGCATTGCGGTCAGTTCGTGGCCCAGCATATGCGTTGCCCAGTCTTGTGGTACGCCTGCGCCAATCAGACCGTTCAGCGCCTGGGTTGCCGCCCACATAACGTTCGCACGCACGTTGTAATTTTCCGGCTCCTGCAATGCTTTCGGGCCTTCTTCTACCAGCGTAAGCAGAATACCTTCAGCAAAGCGATCCTGAATTTTCCCGTCAACCGGATAAGTCACATACTGCTCAACGGTATGTACGAAGGCATCTACGACGCCGTTCGCAACCTGACGCGGCGGCAGGGTATAGGTGTAAACCGGATCCAGCACGGCGAATACCGGCTGCACAAATGGGGTCATAAAGGCCAGCTTATCGCCGGTGGTTTTACGCGAAATGACCGCGCCGGAGTTAGATTCAGAGCCGGTTGCTGGCAGGGTTAATACGGAGCCCATCGGGATAGCGCTTGTTACGTCGTTGCCGTGGGTTTCCAGAATGCGCCATGGATCGATGCCGTCAGCGTATTGTGCCGCAGCCGCGATGAATTTGGTGCCATCCAGCACCGAACCGCCGCCTACCGCCAGCAGGAACGTCACTTTCTCATCACGCACGATTTTTACCGCGTTCATCAGCGTTTCATAAGACGGGTTCGGCTCAATACCGCCAAACTCCAGCACGTCCAGGCCTTTCAGCGCATCCTGAACCTGTGCCAGGACACCGGTTTTTTTCACGCTACCGCCGCCATAGGTAACCAATACGCGAGCATCCTGAGGGATTTGATCGCGCAGCTCAGCAATCGCACCTTTACCAAACAGAATGCGGGTTGGGGTATGGAGATTAAAGTTGTTCATTGCTCGTTCCCTTATGTGGGTAAAAAAGAGGGCAGGAGAGTGTCTGCCGGATGATGAACATTGTGGTCGTCAGCCGCGCTGCTCTCAATGCTCATTTCTGCCGATGTCTTGCCCATTTCTACAGACTGCTGGAGAAAACGGATAAATCTGCGCATTATGTCAGGGTTGCAAACCGATGATGAAATGGTGCTCTATGAACCGTGATGAGATCTGCCTTCTGCTGACAGAAAAAATTAAGCAGCTGAAAAACAATGAAAATAAACTCAGCGAACTGCTGCCAGATGTCCGCCTGCTGCACGGCACTGAGCCGGCAGCGCGTACACCGGTAATGTATCAGCCAGGAATCATATTTCTCTTTTCGGGACATAAAATTGGTTATATCAATGAACGTGTATTTCGTTATGACGCCAACGAATACCTGTTGCTAACCGTACCGTTACCCTTTGAATGTGAAACGTATGCAACGCCGGAGGTTCCCCTGGCCGGTATCTACCTGAATGTCGATATTCTGCAATTGCAGGAGCTGTTGATGGACATTGGGGAAGATGAGCTGTTCCAGCCCGCCATGGCGGCCAGCGGGATCAACTCCGCGACGCTCTCTGACGAAATTCTTTGCGCCGCTGAGCGCCTGCTGGATGTGATGGAGCGACCGCTGGATGCGCGTATTCTGGGGAAACAGATTATTCGCGAGATCCTCTACCATGTGCTGACCGGGCCGCGCGGCGGCGCATTACTGGCGCTGGTCAGCCGCCAGACGCATTTCAGTTTGATAAGCCGGGTGCTGAAGCGCATTGAAACCAAATACACCGAAAATCTCAATGTCGAACAGCTGGCGGCAGAAGCGAACATGAGCGTGTCGGCGCTTCATCATAATTTTAAAGCGGTGACCAGCACGTCGCCGCTGCAATACCTGAAGAGCTATCGTCTGCATAAAGCACGGATGATGATGATCCACGACGGGATGAAGGCCAGTGCGGCTGCCATGCGCGTCGGCTATGAGAGCGCATCGCAATTCAGTCGGGAATTCAAACGTTTCTTTGGCGTAACGCCGGGGGAGGATGCAGCCAGAATTCGAATGATGCAGGGGAGTTAAACTTGCTCAGCGCTGGCCTGATAAGCGAAACGTCATCAGGCGAAAATGCCGGGGGAACCCCGGCCTACGGTTAATGCTCAGGCGCTACAGTATTTTTTTTTAATCACGACAAACAGGGTTCCCAACAGACCCGCGGTTAACAGGGCAATCGGCAGGATCATTAAAAAGGTCATCACCTGATCTTCATGGCGTTTGACGAACGGGATCATGCTCAGCGCATAGCCAAAGCCGGTGACGACGGTGACCCACAGCAGACCGCTCAGCCAGTTAAAAAACTGGAACCGACGGTTTGGCAGGCCCGAAATTCCCGCCATTGTTGGCAGCAAGGTACGAACGAATGCCAGGAAACGCCCAGCCAGCAGTGCCATCAGCCCGTGTTGGTCAAACATGCAGGTAGCGCGCTGATGATATTTATCAGGTAATTGCGCCAGCCAGCCTTTTACCGTCCGCGTGTTGCCCAGCCAGCGTCCCTGAATGTAGCTCAGCCAGCAGCCCAGACTGGCTGCGGCAGTCAGAATAGCTATGGTAGGTATAAAACTCATCACGTCCTGAGCGATCAGCGCCCCTGCCAGCAATAACAGGCTGTCTCCGGGTAAAAAGGAGGCAGGCAGCAGGCCATTTTCTAAAAACAGTGTGGCGAACATTACGAAGTACACCACGCTCACAACGTGCGGATCCGCCAACGCGGCAAAATCGTGTTGCCAAAGCGCGGAGACAATATCTTGAATGACTACCATGGACTTTCCTGTGGAACAGCGTTTATGTGTGGATTGTACTCCTGAATTGTCCGGGATGCCTTGATCCCGGACGCAACAATTGCAGACTTTTCCACCAGAAGTGTCTGCATATATGTCCATCTATGGCAATTTTACTCGATTCGGGCAAATCCTGCGGCCAAATCGGCAATCAGATCGTCAACATTCTCTAAACCGATATGCAAACGGATGAGCGTTCCACTGAAGTCCACCTCGCCTTGCGGACGGATTGCCGCAATGTGTTCCGGCTGATTAGCGAGAATCAGCGACTCAAAACCGCCCCAGGAGTAGGCCATGCTGAACAGGCTGAAGTGGTCCAGATACGCGGCCAGCTCTTCATGATTTAGTTTCTTATTCAATACAAATGAGAACAGTCCGCTGCTGCCGGTGAAATCACGCTTCCAGAATTCGTGGCCTTTACTGCCGGGCAGCGCGGGGTGGTTCACGCGGGCGACCTGCGGATGGCTGGCCAGCCACTCGGCGACCTTTAAGCTGCTTTCATGATGTTGGCGCAGGCGAACGCTTAGCGTACGCAGTCCGCGGCTGGTCATATAGGCGGTATCGGCGTCCAGCATTTGCCCCATCAGATAGGCATTTTCGCGCAGTTGATCCCAGCAACGGGCATTAGCTACCGCAGTGCCGACCATGGCGTCGGAATGGCCAATCAGATATTTGGTGCCAGCCTGAATAGAAATATCGATGCCAAAATCCAGCGCTTTGAACAGCACCCCGGCAGCCCAAGTGTTATCAATTATGATGATCGCATCCGGCGCGACGCTTCTGACGGCGGCAACAATAGCAGGAACATCATGTACTTCCATGGTGACAGAGCCGGGAGATTCCAGAAATACGACTTTAGTGTTCGGCTGTATGTGCTTCACAATATCGGCACCAACCAGCGGATCGAACCATCCGGTGGACACGCCGAGTTTGCCGAGAATTTTGGTGCAGAAATCCTGGCTGGGTTCATAGGCGGTGTTGGTCATCAGCACATGATCCCCTTGTTCCACAAAGGCGAGGATGGTGTTGGCAACGGCCGCCGCGCCGCAGGGGAATAACGCACAACCCGCGCCGCCTTCCAGTTCACACATTGCCTCCTGCAGGGAAAGATGCGTCAAGGTTCCGCGACGTCCATAGAAAAGCGCACCGTTAGCACGGTTGTGCGTAGCCTGCTTTTTGGCCTCTACGGTGTCAAACACTAGCGAAGAAGCGCGCTGGATCACGCTATTTACCGCGCCCAGCGTGTACTTTTTACTGCGTCCTGCGTGAACGAGTTTGGTTTCAAGTTGCTTATCTGCCATGTCGTCTTACCTGTTTTTATACGTCTGGATGTCTAAACTACCATGAATCAAAGATGACGCATCCTGCAGAACGGTCATACAGTAGAAAATAATCTCAAAATGCTTCTGGTGACTTTTTTACTGCGTAAGCGCAAGGAAAAGAAACCAAAGGTGCGGCAATGTGTAAATAGTAATGAGAACGACTATCAATTCGACGTCGTTTTGATATCATTACGCTCAGATTTTGTGATTTGCGTCCTGGAGATACAGAGTGGGTAATAATTTGATGCAGACGGATCTTTCCGTCTGGGGTATGTATCAGCACGCCGATATCGTGGTTAAGTGCGTGATGATTGGGCTGATTTTGGCATCAGTGGTCACCTGGGCTATCTTCTTTAGTAAGAGCCTTGAGTTCTTTACTCAGAAACGCCGCCTTAAGCGTGAACAGCAACTGCTGGCGGACGCCCGCTCTTTAGACCAGGCAAATGAGATTGCTGCAGGATTTGATGGCAAAAGCTTGGGCGCACAGTTGATTTACGAAGCGCAGAACGAACTGGAATTGTCAGAAGGCAGCGACGACAACGAAGGTATTAAAGAGCGTACCGGCTTCCGTCTGGAGCGTCGTGTGGCGGCGGTAGGTCGTCATATGGGACGTGGTAACGGCTACCTGGCCACCATCGGGGCTATCTCTCCATTTGTGGGTCTGTTCGGTACCGTATGGGGGATCATGAATAGCTTCATCGGCATTGCACAAACCCAAACGACCAACCTGGCCGTTGTTGCGCCGGGTATCGCAGAAGCACTGTTAGCGACGGCGATCGGTCTGATCGCGGCAATTCCTGCGGTCGTTATCTACAACATTTTCGCACGTCAGATTGGCAGCTATAAAGCGATGCTGGGCGATGTCGCGGCACAGGTATTGTTGCTGCAAAGTCGCGATCTGGACCTGAACGCTAGCGCTTCTGCCCATCCGGTACGTGCTGCGCAGAAATTACGTGTAGGATAATGTTCCATGGCAATGAGCTTTAATGAAAACTTGGACGATAACGGTGAAATGCATGAAATCAACGTGACGCCGTTTATCGATGTTATGTTGGTTTTATTGATCATCTTTATGGTGGCCGCACCGTTGGCAACGGTGGATGTGAAGGTGAATCTCCCGGCTTCCACCAGCACGCCGCAGCCGCGTCCGGAAAAACCGGTTTACCTGTCTGTTAAAGCCGATAAGAGTATGTTTATTGGCAACAATCAGGTGACGGATGACACCATGATTAGCGAATTAAATACGCTGACCGATGGGAAGAAAGACACCACGATTTTCTTCCGTGCGGATAAAACCGTCGATTATGAAACCATGATGAAAGTTATGGATACGCTGCATCAGGCGGGTTTCCTGAAGATTGGTCTGGTCGGTGAAGAGACCGTGAAAGCGAAGTAATCCTGATTGCCGGGTAATGGTTGTTGCCTTACCCGGCCTTCCTCTCCTGATTCAACTCTCCCCACACGCCCTTATCTGTCCTCATCCAGTGCGACTGCCGTTATCCTGGTGGGTTCGTAGTTTCCTTCAGACAGTTTACGCGTCAGGCGTAAGGTGGCTGTTTCTCGCTTGAGTATATGCTGGTATGTGCTCTCCAGCCGGGCCATGATTTTGTCCCGTAGTTCTGGTTGCTGCTCCATAATGGCTTCAATCGCGGCGCCATAGATCTCTTCTTTAGCCTGTAGCGCATAAATTTCGCGACGATTTTGCCATTTCATCCGCACCAGCGCGGCGGGAATAGAGACCATCTCCTGGGCAACGCTTTCCAACGTCGCATTTTTATTGGCAATCAATACGGCCAAATTTTGCTTTAAGACAAACTCATCGCTTTTATGGTCATCTAAAGCCAAATAAACATTATTATCCTCAACATCTTTCATTTTATTTCTCTTCCAGAGAATAAAAAATAGGATCGCTGGTCTCACGCGTAATTAAATTAAGCCAAATTTTATTGCCCTGTTCATTTACGCTGGCTGTTTTTGTCGATAAAATTTTACTTAATTCTTGAGCATTAATGTCGCCTTCCGCTTGTAGTGAATTGAGCAGGCGAGTGAAGGACTCAATTTTTGCGGCACGAAACAGGCGCTCTTTTAAATGGCGATCGCACTCTTCAAATAACATATTGCGCGCCTGGCCGTTAGCGGTAGAGCTAATCAAAATATCGGGTTCATAATCACTTAATGTTCTCTTTCCCTGAGTCAAATTTTCACTATTATCTGCGGGACGGGTATTAGTAGATGAGCTGGATAAGTGAAAACGCGAGGGAACAAGATGCTCGGGAAGCATGTTGAAATATCCTTTGATGCCAATGATATGTTGTTCTAAATAAACCAGGCTGCGTTGACAATAGCATGGCGTAATTTTAAAATCAAAAAAAATGGAGCCAGTATATGAACAGTATATTTTATTCTGTTATTACCCTGCTATTGCTTACCTGCGGGGTACTTTTGTTGATGCGCAGTGCAAATAAAAACCGATATGCAGAAAATGGGCACTCTGAAAACCAGCCGGAAATGCTGAGTAAAGAAGAGGGGGAAGATCATTTTTCGGTACTGATGAATTCGATTACCCCAGTATGGTATTGGCGCGTTAATCACGAATATATCGATTTTATCCACTCCACGATCAAGCGGATGACAATGGTAGAGCTAAATGAGACGCCAGGGCTATTTGATGCACAGCGGCGTTGTAGCGATCTCAACTCTGCGGTGTATAAATATTACGACAATATAAAAAAGCGCTGTCTGAGCGGTGAGAAAGTCCCGCATGCCGATCTGGATGTGCTTAACTTACGCCAGTGCTTCAGGGAGTTCAGTCTGGAGGCTTATCCTGCGCTTGTCGCGCTGGTGTGGCCGGAATTTCAACGTCCAGAGATCAAAGCGGAAGAGGTGTGAAGGGATTGGCTGGCCCTGTTACGTGCCGGGGAGGCTAACGCCGCTTCCCGGCACAGAGTTACAAACGGCTATTTGTCAGATGAGGCCTGCCACAGGTTCAGTTTACCATCCGTGACATGCTTATCGATCTGCGCCAGTTCTTCGGCGCTGAACGTCAGGTTAGCCAACGCCTGAACGTTCTCCTCCAGTTGCTCCGGTCGGCTGGCGCCAATTAATACCGACGTCACCCGGTTGTCTTTCAGCAGCCAGCTTAAGGCCATTTGCGCCATCGACTGTCCGCGCTGTTGCGCCATTTCATTGAGCAAACGCAGGCTGTTAAGGTTTTCTTCCGTCAGCATATTTTCCGTCAGCCCACGAACTTTTTTCCCTTCACGCTGCATGCGTGAACCTTCCGGAATGCCGTTGAGGTATTTCCCCGTCAGCAGCCCCTGGGCCAGCGGCGTAAATGCGATGCAGCCCATGCCGTTGGATTCCAGCGTATCCAGCAGACCGCTGCTGTCTACCCAACGGTTAAGCAGGTTGTAAGAAGGCTGGTGGATCAGCAGCGGAATTTTCCATTCCCGCATCAGCTCGGCCATTTTCTGCGTACGCTTCGGGGAATAGGATGAGATGCCGACATACAGCGCTTTACCGCTTTGCACCGCATGGGCCAGCGCTGAGGCGGTCTCTTCCATTGGCGTATTTTCGTCAACGCGGTGCGAGTAGAAGATATCGACATAGTCGAGGCCCATGCGTTTCAGGCTCTGGTCGAGGCTGGCGAGCAGGTATTTGCGCGAACCGCCAGAACCGTATGGCCCTGGCCACATGTCATAGCCTGCCTTGGTGGAGATGATCAGTTCATCACGATAGTGTGCAAAATCCTCGCGCAGTAATCGGCCAAAATTCTCTTCTGCGCTGCCCGGAGGCGGCCCGTAGTTATTGGCTAAATCAAAATGCGTGATGCCTAAATCAAATGCTTTACGCAGCAGAGCGCGCTGTGAATCCAGCGCCTGAACGTGCCCAAAACTGTGCCACAAACCCAGCGATAGCGCGGGTAAACGTAAACCGCTGCGCCCGCAGTAGCGATAGAGCATCTGCTCGTAACGTTCAGGATTGGCAAACCAGTCCATGAGATCTCCTTAGTGCAGGTGAATTTCGAAACAACGTTTCTATTCTAGCGGGTTCATGATGAATATCCCGTTCACCAGGTCACACTGGAATGAAAAACTGGGCAAAAACAGACCACTGTGCTTTGCTTAAAAAAACATCGATCTGGAGTGCTGCCATGCCGCGTCTAACTGCCAAAGACTTTCCGCAAGAATTGCTCGACTACTATGACTATTACGCTCATGGCAAAATAACGAAACGCGAGTTTCTCAATCTTGCTGCGAAATATGCAGTCGGTGGTATGACGGCGCTGGCATTATTCAATGTGTTGAAACCCAATTATGCCCTCGCAACGCAGGTGGAGTTCACCGATCCTGATATCCTGGCGGAATACATGACTTATCCTTCACCTGAAGGGCATGGTGATGTGCGTGGGTATCTGGTTAAACCTGCGAAAGCGACGGGGAAAGTTCCGGCGGTAGTGGTGGTGCATGAGAATCGTGGGCTGAATCCGTATATTGAGGATGTGGCACGGCGGGTGGCGAAGGCGGGCTATATTGCACTCGCGCCTGATGGATTAAGTTCAGTGGGGGGCTATCCTGGCAATGATGATAAAGGTCGGGAGTTGCAGCAGCAGGTTGACCCCGTAAAGCTGATGAACGACTTCTTTGCCGCCATTGAATTTATGCAGCGTTATTCAGACGCGACGGGAAAGGTGGGTATCACCGGATTTTGCTACGGTGGCGGCGTATCGAATGCCGCAGCCGTTGTTTTTCCTGAACTGGCCTGCGCAGTGCCTTTTTATGGGCGTCAGGTTCCTGCATCAGATGTCCCTAAAATCAAAGCGCCTTTATTACTGCACTATGCGCAATTAGATACCCGAATTAATGAGGGATGGCCTGCCTATGAAGCGGCGCTCAAAGCCAATAAGAAAGTCTATGAGGCATATATCTATCCCGGCGTTAATCATGGTTTTCATAATGACTCGACACCGCGTTATGATAATGCTGCCGCTGATTTGGCCTGGGAGCGTACTCTTGCATGGTTTAACAAATATTTACGATAGAAAACAAGGGATTATTTAATGCTTCAGGTTAATTATCTGAATAATAATGCTAGCTAATTTCATTAGCATTCATGTTGATATAGTGTAAATAATATTGGATATACTTAAGAAAGTAAAAAAATAAAGAATGCATTATATCTTCTCTGTTGCCTGCCGATAACAAGGATAAGTATCGCCTGATGGCGAATTCCTCATCAACGGCAAGGAAATTATTATGCGTTTGCTGAAAAACTTCACTATTCGTATTGTCATGTTGGCAATACTGGGACTTTTTTGCCTGCTCTGGTCGGGCGTGGGTTTATTCAGTCTTCATTCTTTATCAAAAATATCTGAAGGCAATGATATTGACCGTCATCTTGTCCATCAGATGACGGTGCTCAGTCAGGGGAACGATCAGTATTTTCGCTTCGTAACGCGCTTAAGTCGCGCCATGGATGTCAAAATGAGCGGCGGAACGCCTGATTTTGCACCAGCGCAGCAGTCCCTGGATAATATGAGCAAAAAACTCCAGGAGATGAAAACGTTGTCTCCGGGGCCTATGGATCCGGACGTTGCCGCGGCGGTACTGGCGAAGTGGCAGGCGCTGCTGGATAACGGGGTGATTCCGCAAATGCAACTGGCGCAGCAGGGCACGCTTACGGCCTTTGCGGAGCATGCCAGCACCGTTACGCCAGCGCTGAGCCGTGAATTTGGCGCCAGTGCCGAACGTTTTAACGCCACGGCAGGTAAGCGGCTTGATACCACGCGCGTCATGGTCGATGGCAAAACGTCTATCATCCGGACGCTAATTATTACCGCCGTGATCCTCGGTATTGCCCTCCTGTTCTTCACAGACCGTTACCTCGTCGCCATGATGGTGAAACCCCTGGGACGTATCCGCCAACAGTTCCAACAGATTGCTCAGGGCGATCTCAGCCATCCAATCGAAGATTTTGGCCGTAACTGCGTGGGCCAACTGGTGCCGTTATTGTGCGCGATGCAGGACAGCCTGCGCGAAGCCGTCAGCACAATTCGCTCAGGTAGTGACAACATCTGGCGAGGGGCTACGGAAATTTCCACCGGCAATAACGATCTCTCATCGCGTACTGAGGAGCAGGCTGCGGCGCTGGAAGAGACCGCTGCCAGCATGGAGCAACTGACCGCAACGGTAAAACTGAACGCCGAAAACGCGCGTGAAGCCAGCCAGCTTGCCGATACGGCGACAGAGACGGCAGGTAAAGGGAGCAGCCTGGTTTCAGAAGTGGTTGAGACGATGGACGGCATTGCCGCCAGCTCTAAACAGATCGCGGAAATTACGTCTGTTATTAATAGTATTGCCTTCCAGACCAATATTCTGGCGCTGAACGCGGCAGTTGAAGCTGCCAGAGCAGGTGAGCAGGGGCGTGGTTTTGCCGTTGTTGCCGGTGAGGTGCGTAACCTCGCCAGCCGTAGCGCCGGGGCGGCGAAAGAGATTGAGACGCTGATTGGCGAATCGTCGCGTCGCGTCGATCAGGGCGCTCGACTGGTTAAAGAGACGGGATTAACCATGGAGGCAATTTTGCGCGGAGCCACCGAAGTGACCGTTATCATGAAGCAAATTGCTTCTGCCTCAGAAGAACAGAATAAGGGCATCTCGCAGGTGAGCGTGGCGATCACGCAGATGGACAGCGTAACGCAACAGAACGCCGCGCTGGTAGAGCAAGTTTCCGCCGCGGCTGTGGCGCTTGAACGGCAAACGGAAGAGCTGCAACGCTCGGTACAACAGTTCCGTCTTTCAGCAAACGATGTGCAGTACGCCGCGGCCAGTACCGCTTCCCCTTCAGCAGACAGCAAAACGTCTGCGGCCGCTAAAAAGGATGAATGGGTGTCCTTTTAAGCGGGCATAAAAAAGTACGTGATACCTCTGGCCTTTGCTTAAAAAATCGCTATATAATTTATTATATAGCGATTGGAGGTTATGCATGGACAACCATTTTGGAAAAGGCTTGATGGCCGGATTAAACGCGTCAAGTGCGGATAGCGCACGCACGGCGGCCAATTTTTGTGCTGATTATAAACGCGGTTTTGTGCTGGGATTTTCTCATCGAATGTTTGAAAAAACGGGCGATCGACAGCTCAGCGCGTGGGAAGCGGGGATCCTCACGCGTCGCTATGGGCTGGATAAAGAGATGGTTATGGATTTCTTTAAAGAGAACCAGTCCAGTACAACAATTCGTTTTTTCATGGCTGGCTATCGTCTCGAAGCTTGATCCGAAAGGGGTATTATCTTGCTTTAATTAATTACACTATTGACCTACGCCTTCGTTTTGTTGCTCCGCCGAAGTATTATAATGCACATAACCATATAAAAAGTGTGGTAAATGGCGCGCCGATCGCAATATGCAACATGCGAAAGGTGCAAAATAAAAGCCAGGTCTTCGCAACGGAATAACTATAAAATGACTGGAGATAACTCTCTCATCAATTCGAACGGCATCAATCGCCGTGATTTCATGAAGCTTTGTGCAGCACTGGCCGCTACCATGGGGCTCAGTAGCAAAGCCGCCGCAGAAATGGCCGAATCAGTTTCTCGTCCTCAGCGTCCACCGGTTATCTGGATTGGTGCGCAGGAGTGTACGGGTTGTACTGAATCGCTACTTCGCGCGACACACCCTACAGTGGAAAACCTCGTTCTGGAGACAATCTCTCTGGAATACCATGAGGTACTCTCTGCCGCTTTCGGCCACCAGGTCGAAGAGAATAAACATAACGCTCTGGAGAAGTACAAAGGGCAATATGTTTTGGTTGTAGATGGTTCTATCCCACTGAAAGACAATGGTATTTACTGCATGGTTGCCGGTGAGCCGATCGTAGATCACATCCGCCGGGCCGCAGAAGGCGCTGCCGCTATCATTGCCATCGGCTCTTGTGCCGCGTGGGGTGGTGTTGCTGCTGCTGGCGTTAACCCAACGGGTGCCGTCGGCTTGCAGGAAGTTCTGCCAGGCAAAACCATCATCAACATCCCCGGCTGTCCTCCGAACCCGCACAACTTCCTTGCAACGGTCGCGCATATCATCACTTACGGTAAGCCGCCGAAGCTGGATACCAAAAACCGTCCGACATTTGCCTATGGTCGTTTGATTCACGAACACTGCGAACGTCGCCCGCACTTCGATGCAGGTCGTTTTGCTAAAGAGTTTGGCGATGAAGGTCACCGTGAAGGATGGTGCCTCTACCATCTGGGCTGTAAAGGACCAGAAACCTACGGCAACTGCTCAACGCTGCAATTCTGCGATGTTGGCGGCGTGTGGCCGGTGGCTATCGGTCACCCTTGCTACGGCTGTAACGAAGAAGGTGTCGGTTTCCATAAAGGTATTCACCAGCTTGCTCATGTGGAAAACCAAACACCGCGTTCCGAGAAACCTGACGTCAATATGAAAGAAGGCGGCAATATTTCTGCCGGGGCGATTGGGCTGCTTGGTGGCGTAGTAGGACTGGTTGCCGGTGTCAGCGTGATGGCGGTTCGTGAACTGGGGCGTCAGCAGAAGAAAGATAACGCTGACTCACGGGGAGAATAACCGTGAACAGACGTAACTTTATTAAAGCAGCCTCCAGCGGGGCATTGCTGTTGGGCGCTGCGCCGTCCATCAGCCATGCGGCTGCAGAAAACCGTCCGCCGATCCCTGGTTCTCTTGGGATGCTCTATGACTCGACGCTGTGCGTAGGCTGCCAGGCCTGTGTCACCAAGTGTCAGGATATCAACTTCCCGGCGCGTAACCCGGAAGGCGAGCAGACCTGGTCGAACAACGACAAACTGTCACCGTATACCAATAACATCATCCAGGTGTGGCGTAGCGGAACAGGCGTTAACAAAGACCAGGAAGAAAACGGCTACGCATACATTAAGAAGCAGTGCATGCACTGTGTCGATCCGAACTGCGTCTCCGTTTGCCCGGTCTCCGCGCTGAAGAAAGATCCGAAAACTGGCATCGTCCACTATGACAAAGATGTCTGCACGGGCTGTCGTTACTGCATGGTCGCCTGCCCGTACAATGTGCCTAAGTATGACTACAACAACC
This sequence comes from Citrobacter sp. RHBSTW-00887, assembly GCF_013728095.1. Classification (NCBI taxonomy): domain Bacteria; kingdom Pseudomonadati; phylum Pseudomonadota; class Gammaproteobacteria; order Enterobacterales; family Enterobacteriaceae; genus Citrobacter; species Citrobacter sp. RHBSTW-00887. The sequence continues at coordinate 768,616 of NZ_CP056267.1, forward strand.
CGTTTGGTGCGCTTCACAAATGTGAACTGTGTAACCAGAAAGGTGTTGAGCGTCTGGATAAAGGCGGTTTACCGGGTTGTGTTGAAGTGTGCCCTGCTGGTGCGGTGATTTTTGGTACGCGTGAAGAGCTGATGGCTGAGGCGAAAAAACGTCTCGCGCTGAAGCCTGGCAGCGAATACCACTATCCGCGTCAGACGGTGAAAGCAGGCGATACCTATCTGCATACGGTACCGAAGTATTACCCCCATCTGTACGGCGAGAAAGAGGGTGGTGGTACACAGGTTATGGTACTGACGGGCGTTCCTTACGAGGATTTGGATCTGCCGAAACTGGATGATCTTTCAACCGGTGCGCGTTCCGAACATGTTCAACATTCCTTGTACAAGGGCATGATATTACCCCTGGCTGCGCTGGCGGGCTTAACCGTGCTGGTTCGTCGTAACACGAAAAACGACCATCACGATGGAGGAGACGATCATGAGTCATGATCCTAAACCGCTGGGCGGAAAAATAATCAGCAAACCGGTCATTATTTTTGGGCCGCTTATCGTCCTGTGTATGCTCCTGATCGTGAAACGTCTGGTCTTCGGATTGGGCTCAGTCTCCGATCTGAACGGCGGTTTCCCATGGGGTGTATGGATCGCGTTTGACCTGCTGATTGGTACCGGCTTCGCATGTGGTGGCTGGGCGCTGGCGTGGGCGGTGTATGTTTTCAACAGAGGACAATACCATCCACTGGTACGTCCGGCGCTGCTGGCGAGCCTGTTTGGCTACTCGCTGGGTGGTCTGTCGATCACCATTGACGTCGGTCGTTACTGGAACCTGCCGTATTTCTACATTCCGGGCCACTTCAACGTGAACTCGGTACTGTTCGAAACGGCGGTCTGTATGACCATCTATATCGGCATCATGGCGCTGGAATTTGCTCCGGCTCTGTTTGAACGTCTGGGGTGGAAAGTCTCTCTCAAACGTTTGAATAAAGTGATGTTCTTTATCATTGCCCTTGGCGCGCTGCTGCCAACTATGCACCAGTCTTCAATGGGTTCATTGATGATATCTGCGGGCTATAAGGTGCATCCGCTATGGCAAGCTTATGAAATGTTGCCGCTTTTCTCCGTATTAACCGCTTTTATTATGGGCTTCTCGATCGTCATCTTTGAAGGCTCGTTGGTACAAGCCGGGCTGAAAGGTAATGGTCCGGATGAGAAAAGTTTGTTTATCAAGCTGACGAATACCATCAGCGTACTGTTGGCGATTTTCGTGGTTCTGCGCTTTGGCGAACTGATCTATCGCGACAAGCTGTCCTATGCGTTCTCAGGCGATCTTTACTCCCTGATGTTCTGGATTGAAGTCGTGCTGATGGTCTTCCCGCTGGTGGTGCTGCGCGTCACTAAGCTGCGTAACGACTCACGCATGCTGTATCTGTCTGCGCTGAGCGCATTGCTGGGTTGTGCGACATGGCGTCTGTCCTATTCGCTGGTGGCGTTCAATCCTGGTGGTGGCTACCACTACTTCCCGACCTGGGAAGAACTGTTGATTTCTATTGGTTTTGTGGCTATTGAGATTTGTGCATACATCGTACTCATTCGTCTACTGCCGATACTTCCTCCTTTAAAACAAAACGATCAAAATCGTCATGAGGCGAGCAAAGCATGAGCCAGAGAATTACTATTGATCCGGTAACCCGTATTGAGGGTCATTTACGCATCGACTGCGAAATCGAAAATGGCGTGGTATCTAAAGCATGGGCTTCCGGTACCATGTGGCGCGGCATGGAAGAGATCGTGAAAAACCGCGATCCGCGCGATGCCTGGATGATTGTGCAGCGTATCTGTGGCGTTTGTACTACCACTCACGCTATCTCTTCCGTTCGTGCAGCAGAAAGCGCGCTGAATATTGATGTTCCGGTGAACGCACAGTATATCCGTAACATCATTCTGGCCGCGCACACTACGCATGACCACATTGTTCACTTCTATCAGCTCTCTGCGCTGGACTGGGTGGATATCACCTCTGCACTGAAAGCAGATCCAGCGAAAGCGTCTGCCATGCTGAACGGCGTGTCCTCCTGGCACCTGAACAGCGCAGAAGAGTTCACTAAGGTTCAGAACAAGATCAAAGACCTTGTTGCCAGCGGTCAGTTAGGCATTTTTGCCAACGGTTGCTGGGGTCACCCGGCGATGCAGCTGCCGCCAGAAGTGAACCTGATTGCGGTCGCTCACTACCTGCAGGCGCTGGAATGCCAGCGTGATGCTAACCGTGTTGTGGCGCTGTTGGGCGGTAAAACGCCGCACATTCAGAACCTGGCGGTAGGCGGGGTTGCTAACCCAATTAACCTCGACGGCCTTGGCGTGCTGAACCTTGAGCGCCTGATGTATATCAAGTCCTTTATCGATAAGCTGAGCGACTTCGTTGAGCAGGTTTACAAGGTTGATACCGCAGTTATTGCTGCGTTCTACCCTGAGTGGCTGGAACGTGGTCAAGGTGCGGTTAACTATCTGAGCGCACCGGAATTCCCGACTGACGGTAAAAACGGCAGCTTCCTGTTCCCGGGTGGTTACATCACCAATGAAGATCTGTCGACCTATCGTCCGATCACCTCTCACTCCGATGAGTACCTGATCAAAGGGATTCAGGAGAGTGCGAAACACGCCTGGTACAAAGACGAAGCGCCGCAGGCTCCGTGGGAAGGCACAACGGTTCCTGATTACACCGGTTGGTCAGATGATGGCAAGTACTCCTGGGTTAAAGCACCGACCTTCTACGGTAAAACAGTTGAAGTGGGGCCGTTGGCCAACATGCTGTGTAAACTGGCGGCCAAACGCGAGTCTACCCATGCCAAGCTGAATGAAATCATCGCGATTTACACCAAGCTGACCGGTAAAACTATCGAAGTGTCACAGCTGCACTCTACGTTGGGCCGTATTATTGGCCGTACCGTTCACTGCTGTGAACTGCAGAACGTTCTGCAGGATCAGTACAATGCGCTGATTGTGAACATCGGCAAAGGCGACCACACCACCTTCGTGAAACCGGATATCCCGGCAACGGGTGAATTTAAAGGTGTCGGTTTCCTCGAAGCGCCGCGCGGTATGCTGTCTCATTGGATGGTGATCAAAGATGGCATTATCAGCAACTACCAGGCGGTAGTACCGTCAACCTGGAACTCTGGCCCACGTAACTTTAATGATGAAGTGGGACCGTATGAGCGCTCGCTGGTAGGTACGCCGATTGCCGATCCAAACAAACCGCTGGAAGTGGTTCGTACCATTCACTCCTTCGACCCTTGTATGTCATGTGCGGTGCATGTGGTGGACGTTGATGGGAACGAAGTGGTCTCAGTTAAGGTTCTGTAATGCGGATATTAGTCTTAGGGGTCGGCAATATTTTGCTGACCGACGAAGCCATCGGGGTACGTATCGTTGAAGCATTAGAACAACGGTACGTCCTGCCAGACTTTGTTGATGTTCTGGACGGTGGTACGGCTGGGATGGAGCTTCTCGGTGATATGGCGAACAGAGATCATCTGATCATTGCTGACGCCATTGTGTCGAAGAAAAACACGCCAGGAACGATGATGGTCCTGCGGGATGAAGAGATCCCGGCGCTGTTTACCAACAAAATCTCACCGCACCAGCTTGGTCTGGCCGACGTATTGTCGGCCCTGCGTTTCACCGGCGAGTTTCCGAAAAAGCTGACGTTAGTCGGTGTTATTCCGGAATCGCTGGAGCCGCATATCGGACTAACGCCAACGGTTGAAGCGATGATTGAACCTGCGCTTGAGCAGGTTCTTGCCGCGCTTCGCGAATCAGGTGTTGAAGCGATCCCGCGGGAGGCGGCTCATGTCTGAGGAGTTTGTCGGTTTTCAGACGGCCCCGAAGAAGCAAATTCAGGCAGCGTTTGAAGAGGTTGCCCGGCGTTCAATGCACGATCTCTCTTTCCTGCATCCGAACATGCCGGTATATGTCTCTGAATTTACGCTGTTTGAAGGACAGTGGACGGGGTGTGTTATCACGCCCTGGATGCTCAGCGCACTGATTTTCCCCGGACCGGACCAGATCTGGCCGGTGCGTAAAGTCAGCGAAAAAATCGGACTGCGTCTGCCGTATGGCGAGATGACCTTTACCGTTGGTGAACTGGAGGGCGTATCGCAATACCTTTCCTGCTCACTGATGTCGCCGCTTTCGCACAGTATGTCGGCGCAAGAAGGCATGCGTCTGACTGACGATTGCGCGCGAATGCTGTTATCGCTGCCGGTTAGCGATCCGAATGCGCCGCAGCTTAATCGCCGCGCGTTGCTGCTGGGTCGTCGGAACTGCGAAAATGCATGAGCTGTCCCTTTGTCAGAGCGCGGTTGAGATTGTTCAACAGCAGGCAGAGCAGCACGGTGTCAAACGTGTAACCGGTGTTTGGCTGGAAATCGGGGCGCTCTCCTGCGTTGAAGAGAGCGCCGTTCGTTTCAGTTTCGACATCGTCTGTCAGGGGACGCTGGCTCAGGGTTGTGAACTGCATATTGATTACAAGCCAGCCCAGGCATGGTGCTGGGATTGCAGTCAGGTTGTGGAAATCACCCAGCATGATGCGCAGTGTCCACAATGTCAGGGCGATCGTCTGCGGGTTGATGCTGGCGATTCACTGAAAGTGAAAAGTATTGAAGTCGAATAACCCATAGGTTGCTATGGGGCGGAGTCAGATATGTGTATTGGAGTCCCTGGTCAGGTTCTGGCCGTTGGTGAAGATATTCACCAGCTTGCGCAGGTTGAAGTGTGCGGCATCAAACGTGATGTCAATATTGCCCTGATTTGTGAAGGTGATACAGCTGAGCTGGTCGGGCAATGGGTGCTGGTGCACGTAGGGTTCGCCATGAGCATCATTGATGAAGATGAAGCTAAAGCCACGTTAGACGCACTTCGCCGCATGGAGTACGACGTCACCAGCGCGTGACAAATCCTGAATGAAATTGCCGGATAGCGGTTGCCATCCGGCAATTTATTTTAGTTCTGGCGCTTATCTTCGGTTTGGGTATCGAAGTCGCTGGCGTCATGGCGTTCATGAAGCTGCTCGTTCAGCGGTCCGTTAGTGCGGTTTACAATACGACCACGCTTAACCGCCGGACGCGCTGCAATCTCTTTTGCCCAGCGTTGTACGTGCTTGTAGCTTCCTGCGTCAAGGAACTCTGCTGCGTCGTAGACGTTGCCCAGAACCACATTGCCAAACCATGGCCAGACCGCCATATCGGCAATGGTGTATTCATCTCCGGCCACAAACTGATGTTGCGCCAATTGTTTATCCAGCACGTCGAGTAAGCGCTTGGCTTCCATGGTGAAGCGATTGATAGCGTACTCAATTTTTACCGGAGCATAGTTATAGAAGTGGCCAAAGCCTCCGCCGAGGAACGGCGCTGCGCCTTGTAACCAGAACAACCAGTTCAGCGTTTCGGTGCGTTTTGCCAAATCCTGCGGCAGGAAATAACCATATTTTTCCGCCAGATAGAGCAGGATTGCGCCAGATTCGAATACGCGAACTGGTGGGTTTTGCGAGTGATCGCGTAGCGCCGGGATCTTCGAGTTCGGATTCACCTCAACAAAGCCGCTGGAAAACTGATCGCCATCGCCAATGCGGATAATCCAGGCATCGTATTCCGCGCCCTTCACCCCCTGCGCCAGCAACTCCTCCAGCATGATCGTCACTTTCTGCCCGTTTGGCGTACCCAGCGAATAGAGCTGCAGCGGATGTTTGCCAACCGGCAGCGTTTTCTCGTGGGTGGCACCGGAAACCGGGCGGTTGATATTGGCGAATGCGCCCCCGTTCGATTTTTCCCACGTCCAGACTTTCGCGGGCTGATAGGTATTGTCTGACATATTGACCTGCCTTCTGAGTGGTTGTGTTGATGCAGTGTAGCAGTTAGGTAGAACTCAATTTAACAGATTGGGACTTTATGTCGCTTTGTGCTGAAAGGGGAAGATAAATCTAACCCGTTCATTGTACTCGCTCCGTACTCCATGAAGAGGAAATCAATGTTGGACGGAAATTGCTACCGTATTCACCATTAAAAATTGGCGGTGAATAAGCAGTAATAATGAAAAATGGTGTTCCAGGAGTAAGCGGTTATCAGGGCCCGGCGGGTGGGTGGGGCGCGGTAAAAGCCGTCACTGCTTCGGTGTTTTCGCAAAAGGCTGTCGCCCGCGACATTATCGCGATGTTCAAAATGAACCAGGTGAAAGGGTTCGACTGTCCGGGCTGTGCGTGGCCGGACCCAGGGCATCGTGCGCCAATGGAGCTGTGCGAAAATGGCGTTAAGGCGGTCTCCTGGGAGACAACCAGTAAAAAAGCGTCACCGGAATTTTTCAGCCGTCACCCGGTTTCCACACTCTGGCACTACAGCGATTATGAGCTGGAAAATATCGGTCGTTTGACGCATCCGATGAAATACGATGCAGCATCAGATACCTGGCAGGCGGTGGATTGGGATATCGCCTTCCAGGAGATAGGCGAGCGTCTGCGCAGCTATGATTCACCCCAGCAGGTTGAGTTTTACACCTCCGGCAGAACGTCAAATGAAGCGGCGTTCCTGTATCAGCTTTTTGCCCGCGAATATGGCAGCAGCAACTTTCCTGATTGCTCAAACATGTGCCACGGACCGACCAGCGCAGGGCTAACGCCGGCCATTGGCCTTGGAAAAGGGACCGTTGAACTTGACGATTTTGACCATTGCGATCTGGTGATTTGTATCGGGCATAACCCTGGCACTAATCATCCACGTATGCTGACCACCTTACGCGACGTTGCCAAACGCGGGGCTAAAATTATCTCTATCAATCCGCTGAACGAAAGGGGGCTTGAGCGCTTTAGTTTCCCGCAAAGCCCGAAAGAGATGTTCACCGGTCAGTCGACGCAGCTGAGCAACGACTATTACCAGGTAAAAATGGGCGGTGACGCCTCGCTGCTCAAAGGCATCATGAAGGCGCTGATCGAAATGGATGAAGCGCGGATCTTACTGGATCAGCAACCGACACTCGATCATGCGTTTATCGATGAGCATACTGCTGGATATGCAGCGCTGTATGATGACTTACGTCAGCATAACTGGGCGGAGCTGGAACAGGACTCGGGCCTGACGCGCAGTCAGATGGAAGACCTGGCACACAGCTACAGTAAATCTCGTGCGACTATTATTTGTTACGGGCTGGGCATCACCCAGCATAAAAACGGTACTGAGAACGTCCAGCAACTGGTAAACCTGCTGCTACTGAAAGGCAATATGGGTAAGCCGGGGGCGGGGATCTGCCCGTTGCGCGGTCATTCTAACGTTCAGGGCGACCGTTCCGTGGGGATCAACGAAGCGGCATCCGAAGACTTCCTGCAACGCCTTGAGACGCATTTTTCTATCCGTGTGCCGCGTACACATGGCCGCTCCAGCGTGGAGAGTATTCGGGCCATCGAACGGGGAGAGGCAAAAGCGCTCATTTGCATGGGTGGCAATCTGGCGGTGGCGATGCCGCAGCCGCAGCGTACCTTTGCGGCGATGAAAAATTTGGATCTGCAGGTCCATGTTGCGACCAAGCTGAACAGATCGCATTTGCTGCTGGCAAAGCATAATTACCTGCTGCCTGCATTAGGTCGAACGGAGCGCGACATTCAGGCGACGGGGAGCCAGTCGGTGACCGTCGAAGACTCGATGTCGATGGTCCATGCTTCCTGCGGCGCGCTGAAGCCAGCTTCCCGCTGGTTAAAATCGGAACCCGCGATTGTGGCGGGCATGGCACACGCCACTCTGCCGCTTTCGCCGATCAACTGGGAAGCGTTAACCGGGGACTACGCGCTGATCCGTGACGCCATTGAAGCCGTGATCCCGGCGTTCCACGATTACAATGCCCGTATTGCCGAGCCGGGCGGATTTCGTATGGATACGCCCGCTTCGCGCCGTGAATGGCGTACGGCGAATGGTAAAGCCAATTTTATCGTCAGCCATCAGCGGGCGGTAGAGCGAGAAAATCAGCCTGCCGATGCACTGGTTCTGGCGACGCTGCGCAGCCACGATCAATACAACACCACTATTTATGGTATGAACGATCGCTACCGTGGCATTACCGGTCGTCGGGATGTGGTGTTTTTAAGCGCTGAAGAAGCGGCGACTCGCGGTCTGAGCCAGGGAGATGTGGTCAACGTTCAGGCGCTGGACGACAGCGGCCAGCCCTGTGCGGATCGCATTATGTGCGGCTTGACGGTGGTGATTTACAACATGGCGGTGGGCTCAATAGGCGCTTATCTGCCAGAAGCGAATGTCCTGCTTTCGCTGGATGCGGTGGACACACAAAGTTTGACTCCGGCGTATAAAAGCGTACCGGTCACCCTGACAAAAGCGTAGTTCCTGCTGTGAATTTTTCGCCTCTGAGCGCCAGCCGCTGCGTTGAGGTGTATGATGATGTTGACCTCTGTCCGGTTAGTGTCGCAGAGCAGGCAATCAGAGCGAAAAATTCACGCCAACCTGCTCAGGCTGTATTGTTTTGAGGTAAGGTGCATGAGCAAAGGAACGACCAGTCAGGATGCCCCATTCGGGACATTATTGGGCTACGCCCCAGGCGGCGTAGCAATCTACTCTTCAGATTACAGCTCCCTCGACCCACGGGACTACGACGATGATGCGGCATTTCGCAGCTATATCGACGACGAATACATGGGCCACAAATGGCAGTGCGTAGAGTTCGCACGCCGCTTTCTCTTCCTTAATTATGGCGTGGTCTTCACCGATGTGGGCATGGCCTGGGAGATCTTTTCCTTACGCTTTCTGCGCGAAGTGGTGAATGACAATATCCTGCCGTTACAGGCATTTCCGAATGGTTCACCCCGCGCGCCGGTAGCCGGTGCTCTGCTTATCTGGCAAAAAGGCGGTGAGTTTAACGATACCGGCCATGTGGCGGTCGTCACCCAGTTGCTGGAAAACAAAATCCGTATTGCCGAACAGAACGTGCTCCATACGCCGTTGCCACCCGGACAGCAGTGGACCCGCGAACTGGAGATGGTGGTTGAAAACGGTTGTTACACCCTGCGTGATACCTTTGACGACACCACCATCCTTGGCTGGATGATCCAGACCGATGATACCCGTGACAGCCTGCCGCAGCCGGAGATCGCCAACGACTCGTTGAGAATTGGCGGCGCGCGACTGGAAGATAACGGGCAGTTTGACGGTAAATGGCTTGATGAACAGGATCCGCTGCAGAAAGCCTACGTGCTGGCGAACGGCCACGTTATTAATCAGGATCCGCATCAGTACTTCACCATTACCGAGAGTGCAGAGCAGGAACTGATCAAAGCCACCAACGAGCTGCACCTGATGTATCTGCACGCGACCGACAAAGTGCTGAAAGATGACAACCTGCTGGCGCTGTTCGATATCCCGAAAATCCTCTGGCCGCGTCTGCGCCTTTCCTGGCAGCGTCGTCGGCATCATATGATTACGGGACGTATGGATTTCTGTATGGATGAACGCGGACTGAAGGTGTATGAGTACAACGCCGATTCCGCATCGTGCCATACCGAAGCCGGTTTGATCCTCGAAAGATGGGCCGAGCAGGGCTATACAGGACAGGGACACAACCCAGCTGAAGGATTGATCAACGAACTGGCGGGGGCCTGGAAGCACAGCCGCGCGCGTTCTTTTGTCCACATCATGCAGGATAAAGATATAGAGGAAAACTACCACGCTCAGTTTATGCAGCAGGCGCTACGTCAGGCCGGGTTTGACAGTAAAATTCTGCGTGGCCTCGATGAGCTACGTTGGGATGACGCTGGTCAGCTGATTGACGGGGACGGTCGTCTGGTGAACTGCGTCTGGAAAACCTGGGCGTGGGAAACCGCGATTGAGCAGGTGCGAGAGGTCAGTGAAACGGAGTACGCTGCGGTACCAATTCGTACCGGGCATACGAATCAGGAAGTGCGTTTAATCGACGTGTTGCTGCGCCCGGAAGTGCTGGTCTTTGAACCTCTGTGGACGGTGATCCCTGGTAATAAAGCGATTCTGCCGATCCTGTGGCAACTGTTCCCACACCACCGCTATCTGCTTGATACTGATTTCACTGTTAATGAAGAGCTGGCGCAAACCGGTTATGCAGTGAAACCTATTGCTGGACGTTGTGGCAGCAACATCGATCTGGTGAGCCATCAGGAAGAGTTACTGGATAAAACCAGCGGTAAGTTTGCCGAGCAGAAGAACATTTATCAGCAGCTTTGGTGTCTGCCAAAAATTGCCGGTAAATATATTCAGGTTTGTACCTTCACCGTAGGCGGTAACTATGGGGGGACCTGCCTGCGCGGCGATGAGTCGCTGGTGATTAAAAAAGAGAGCGATATCGAACCGCTGATTGTGGTGAAGGAAGAGTAATCTTTTTGCGTGTTCTTGATTGAAATGCGAAAAGCCGGAGTATATCTCCTAATGCTTGTCAGTTTAGCTTTTGATGGAAACCGTAATGCATAGCGTTGCGGTTTCTTTTTTACTGCCCGGGGATAATGTCTCACCCTTCCCACGGGCAGGAAAAAACTCTCCGCCATATCCAGTATCTCATTATGTAGTGGCACACTGCCCATCACTGCACCCTGATGCCATAGACGCGTCCTTGGAAACGGACAGCGATTCATTCAATAACGCCCCGATTTCTGCTCCCAGCGCGAGGTCGTCTACCTGACCAAAATATTGCTGGCGTAGGTATCCCTGCTGATCAATTAACGTCAACGTAGGTGTACCGCGCATAGCGTAGGACAGCATGGTCTGGGGGACATCATTGTCAGGAGACGGCATATCCACCCCGACGGGGAAAGGGATGCGGTATTCTGATAGAAAGGTTTCCAGTGCCTGTGCGGTCATTACCTCATGATGCTCAAAAACCGTATGTAGGCCAATAACGGCCACTTTATCCGGTGGAAAAGTGGCATACACACGTGAAACCTGCGGCAGTCCATGGGAAACACAGCCGGGACACAGCATCTGAAATGATTCCATTACCACGACCTTGCCGCGCAATGATTCCAAGGTTATCGGCTGTGACGTATTAAACCAGCGTTCAATTGTCAATGCTGGTGCTCGCGGATGACGAATGATATTCATGTTAACTCCAGAACCCGCACTGTGGTGCGGGTTAATTTCCGTTACTGGTTTACTTTCCCCGGCAGCGTCAGCTTGCCAGAGGCCACTTTAAATACATCCTCGACGCAAAGTAGCGGCGCATGAACGGACGCATTAACTCGTAGCCCGGCAGTTACACCATCAAACTGGCTGGCAGTGACCACGCCAATATTATCGAACGGAACTTTCACTTCTACAGTTTCGCCTGTCAGCGTAGGATTCCAGCCCGGACTGTCCAACAGTACCGGCAAGCCAGGCCAGGTTTTTGGCAACCTGGGTTTTTGTCCCTCAGGAATATCAACTACGGCCAGTGCGCCAGGCCCGCAGACCTCGTTAGGCTTCAGCACCACCCAGTGGGTATGCCACAGATCGCCATCATTGTTGCGGTTACCATCGCCATTTTCATCATACAGCGGCGTATCATCCAGATCAGGATGGGATGTTACCGCCAGTGCCAGGATACCGGCCTTATGTTCAAATCCCACTTCATACGGATCGATCGTTGTCGGCCAGACATAAGAGAAAATTTCCGTTCCCGCCAGCTTACCTGTTACTGCAGGCTTACTTTTACCTGCCTTGCCGGAAACTGCCATATGGAAGGTGGCAACATTCCCTTCGGTAGTGACTTTAGTGTGCACAATATCAAACTCAGCCAATACAGCCTTGTCGGCGCTGGTTTTAATACCGCCCTGATGAGGCTCATTGCCATGTGCACCGGCAGAGGTGGCGACAGCCATTGCTAATACAATCGCAATACGTTTCATTTTTATCCTTAAAGCAGATCTTTAATAAACGCACCAAAGTTGATGTGAAGCGGGATACCGCCATCCAGTACCAGGGCTGGAACAGATTGCACACCAGCTTCGATGGCCTCATTCAGCCGCGTTTTATCATTTCCGAGATGAATGATTTCTACCGTGTATTGAGCGGGATCCAGTGCCAGTGCGATTTGGTGTTCTGCATCTACGCATACCGGGCAACCTGCATGAAAGAAAACGGCTGTTTTACTCATGATGACTTTCCTTGTGTAATATCAAATGGTATTGAATCGATACCATTTGATATTACACACACACTGAAAATATTGTCAATATGGTTTTGAATCGATACTATTGATGACAGTAAATCCCCATCGTTAGAAAGTCTGGACGTTTGCTTATCCAGCACGTATCCCGGCAAGCAGAGGCAGGTAACTGTGACACTCTTTGATATTCTTGAACGCCTGGTGAGCCTGCAAATGGGCAGCTTTTATCGCCATCCGCAACTGAAAGGACTCCCCACAACATGGGTTCAGATTCTTTTCTATTTAACGCGATGCAATGGTTATTCCAATACGCCCGCTGCAACAACGGAATACCTCGGGCTGACTAAAGGCACGGTATCGCAGTCCCTGAATAAACTAGAGCGTGAAGGCTGGATTAGAAGAGAAAATGACGGCAAGGATAAACGGGTTGTCCATCTGGTTCTGACATCCAAAGCGAGTGAAGTGATGCATACCATCATGCAGGAGACACTGCAGGAGCCTTGGGATTCATTAGCTTTTTCTGAGGAACAACTGAAAACAGTTTTTCTGGCCCATCTGCGGAGTATGCAGAAAAATCAGGGGGCCAGAATGTTTGGTGAGTGCCGTTTTTGCCGGTTTCATCAGTCGATAAATGGGCATCCCTGGTGTGGTCTAACAGAAGAGCCAATTCCCATGGAAAGCACCACATTAATTTGTCGTGAATTTGAGGAACCGGAAAATAGTTGCAGCGTTAGCGATCAGAACGAGAGAAAGGGCTAGATACTGGCTTTTGAACGGGTAAAGTGCGGACATAAAAAAATCCATAAAATGGTATGCACATTCTCTGGATTTTGTAGTGGAACACTGAATTTGGCCACCTGAATAGAGGTGATATGCTCACTCTGCCACGTGTTCGGGGTTCATCGCAGCAGTTAACCCCCCTGAAAAACCAGACGGCAGACGGGCTGTATTACGCGGTCAGGTTCTGGCGTTGCATAACATCAACCATGGTTTTGCTGGCGCAAGAAGTATCGTGACCATGTCAACGCTGAGAGGCTTCCGGATGAGGGCAGGCTGATTACACCGATTGAATTTCTTGTGACTGGCGATTTGTCATCGTGTATGGCGGTTTTCCAGGCCCATGCCCTCCCAGGCGTCATACAGCCCTGACATTAAATGAAACGCTCTCTTTTGGGACATAAAACCGATTATGTTCCTGATGCTTTCCTTATGGCTATTGCGGTGTTTCCCACATGAAGCAAGGCTATGACTCACTGCCCCCTTTTATTTCTTTCTGATCTAAAACCATTTCCTTGAAAGCGCATTGGTGTTTTTAACTTTCTTATATTGATGTAGATCAATTCAAGAACCATTTATTAATAATTATCCGTTCATTTTAACTGCTGCGACATAAATGTTTGTTTTGTGTGCCGGTAATAGTCCATTTTACTGACATTTCAGCACTATTCACTATTAACATTTAGAGGAAAATTCCTAAGAATTTACTTAAAATAGATTAAAGATCTGTAAGTTTGATTTATTGTCGATCATTGTTCTATTATCACATGTAAAGAACTTTCGTTTGAAAGATGCACGCAGTGATAAACCGAGGGATGATGAGATGGCTGATAGTTTCCAGAATGAAGTGCCAAAGGCACGTATTAATCTAAAGCTTGACCTGCATACAGGGGGAGCCAGCAAGAAAACTGAGCTCCCTCTGAAATTACTGGTGGCGGGCGACTTCAGTAATGGTCAGGAATCTGCACCACTGTCTGAGCGCAAAAAAGTTAACTTGAACAAGAATAATTTCGACTCAGTTCTTTCCGAATATTCCCCAAAAGTCAATCTGACCGTTAAAAACACGCTCGCCAGTGATGGTAGCGAAGACAATATCAGTCTGACATTCCAGAGCATGAAAGATTTCACCCCGGAGCAGGTTTCCAGACAGATCCCTCAGCTGAAGGCAATGCTTTCCATGCGTAACCTGCTTCGCGATTTAAAAGCGAACCTGCTGGACAATCAGGCTTTCCGAAAGGAGCTGGAAAAAATTCTGCTCGACCCGGCGTTAAGCGCAGAACTCCGCTCAGAGCTGTCTGCTCTGGCACCTAAACAGCCATAACGGTCACGATGATTTAACGGATTAAAAAGGAAGATGCTGATGTCTGTAAAAAATGAGAATGCGACTGGTGGCGAAAGCGTGGTGCTGGAACGTCCTGCTGCGGGCGGGGTTTATGCGTCCCTGTTTGAAAAAATCAATCTGAACCCGGTCTCTGAGCTGAGTGCGCTGGATATCTGGCAGGACGCGCAGGCGATGTCGGATGCGACTGCGGATGAACGTTTAACGGCCGGCATGCAGGTGTTCCTGGAATGCCTGACGAAAGCGGGCTCAAAAGTTGAAAAACTCGATAAAAACCTTATTGACCACCATATCGCAGAGCTGGACTACCAGATTAGCCGTCAGCTGGATGCGGTAATGCATAGCGAAGAATTCCAGGCTGTGGAGAGCCTGTGGCGCGGCGTGAAATCCCTGGTCGACAAAACTGATTTCCGTCAGAACGTGAAGGTTGAACTGCTGGATATGTCCAAAGAAGACCTGCGTCAGGACTTCGAAGACAGCCCGGAAATCATCCAGAGTGGACTGTATAAACATACATACATTGATGAGTATGACACCCCGGGCGGTGAGCCGATTGCCGCGCTGATTTCTGCCTACGAATTCGATGCCTCTGCGCAGGATGTCGCTCTGCTGCGCAATATTTCAAAAGTGTCTGCCGCAGCGCATATGCCGTTTATCGGCTCAGCCGGCCCGAAATTTTTCCTCAAGGATTCAATGGAGGAAGTGGCGGCCATCAAAGATATTGGTAACTACTTTGACCGTGCGGAGTACATCAAGTGGAAATCCTTCCGCGAGACGGACGATGCACGCTATATCGGTCTGGTGATGCCGCGTGTACTGGGTCGTCTGCCTTATGGTCCGGACACCGTGCCAGTGCGCAGCTTCAACTATGTGGAAGAAGTGAAAGGCCCGGATCACGACAAATACCTGTGGACTAACGCCTCGTTTGCTTTTGCGTCTAACATGGTTCGCAGCTTCATCAACAACGGCTGGTGTGTGCAAATCCGTGGCCCGCAGGCCGGTGGTGCCGTGCAGGATCTGCCTATTCATCTGTACGATCTGGGCACCGGCAATCAGGTCAAGATCCCGTCAGAAGTGATGATCCCGGAAACCCGCGAATTTGAGTTTGCCAATCTGGGCTTCATTCCGCTGTCCTACTATAAAAATAGAGATTATTCCTGCTTCTTCAGCGCTAACTCCACCCATAAGCCGGCCCTGTATGACACCGCGGATGCCACGGCTAACAGCCGTATCAACGCCCGTCTGCCGTACATCTTCCTGCTGTCGCGTATTGCGCACTACCTGAAGCTTATCCAGCGCGAAAACATCGGCACCACCAAAGACCGTCGTCTGCTGGAGCTTGAGCTCAACACCTGGGTGCGCAGTCTGGTGACTGAAATGACCGATCCAGGCGACGAGCTGCAGGCCTCTCACCCGCTGCGTGATGCAAAAGTGGTGGTGGAAGACATCGAAGACAACCCGGGCTTCTTTCGCGTGAAGCTGTACGCCGTACCGCACTTCCAAGTCGAAGGGATGGACGTCAACCTGTCACTGGTTTCCCAGATGCCGAAAGCCAAGTCATAAGCTAAGGCAGGAAGCCAATGAATACGGAACAACCGTTATGGGGCAGGGGCGTTATGGTCTCTCCCCAGCACTTCCAGCAACAGGCCGCATACGCGGCCTGGTCTGCGGAATGCATTGCCCGACTGGGCCTCTCCCATCCCTGGGGGATGATTGATGCCACTTTCGAACCGGATGCACTGAAACTGGGCCGCCTGCAGGCCCGTCATCTGCACATCCGTTTCCCCGACGGCACGCTTATCGACACGGATAATGCCGACTCCCTGCCGCCGGTGCTGGCGCTTGAGGGCGAATCACAGGAAGTGGCGGTGGTTCTGGCGCTTCCGCTACTGCGGGCAAATGGCGGCAACTGTCTTAAACCCGATGAGGTGGCCGAGCGCCCTGTGCGTTATCGCCAGCGCTGGCGGGATGTCCGTAACGCCTTTGGGGACGATACCCGCCAGATTGCGGTGATGCAGCCCGAGCTGACGTTGCGTTTCGCCCATCAGAACAACAGTGATTACCTGACCTGTCCGGTCGCCCGTCTACAGCAGGATTCACAGGGGAGCTGGGCACTCGATGAAACCTTTCTTCCGCCACTGCTGGCTCTGCAGGGCAGCCGCTGGCTGGTGACCCAGCTGGAACAGCTGATGATGCAACTGCGTGCCCGTCTGAGTCGCCTGATGGACATGCGTCGTGAAAGTAACGAGCGCATGGCCGATTTTGCCGTGGCTGACGTGTCTCTGTTCTGGTTGCTCAATGCCCTGAACAGCGCAGAACCCGTGCTCGGACAGTTTCAGCGACACCCGCAAAGTCCGCCGGAGCGTCTGTATCCGGAGCTGGCAAGGCTCGCGGGCAGTCTGCTGACCTTCTCGCTGGAACACCAAGTGAGTGCTATTCCTGTCTGGCAGCATGAGCAACTGAATAACGTCTTCCCGCCGCTCTTTGACCTACTGGGCGACCTGCTGGAAGCCAGCCTGCCGTCGCGGGTGGTAGCGATTGAGCTTGAGCATGATGCCCGGCTTCACTTCTGGCAGGCCCGTCTGCATGACCCACGCCTGCGCGAAGGGGCAGATTACTACCTCTCCGTGCGTTCACCGATACCGGTGGCACAGCTGCAGGAACAGTTCCCGCGCCAGTGCAAGGTCGGCAGTCCGGATCATGTCAGGAGTATCGTCAATTCATCACGGGTGGGTGTGCCCCTGATGCCCCTGCGTCATGTGCCGGCCGCCATCCCACTGCGTCTGGAAAACCAGTATTTCAGCCTCGATGTCTCTCATCCTCTGGCCAGCGAAATGCTTCAGGGCGGCACCTGTATGTTTTACGTTCCGGGCATGCTCGGCGAGCCTGAACTTGAACTCTTTGCGGTACTGAGAACATGAGTGAGCCTAAACGCAGCGCTGCTGCGTCCATTGATATTGATGCCCTGCTGCAGGACACCTGGCTGCAGGTGATCAGCCTGCGTCACGGTCCGAAGTTTCAGGATGGAGAAGGGCGCACGTTGTGGGAGCGCTGCATTGCTGATGTCGAACGCGTGCAGCGTGAGCTGAAAGCGAGCGAACTCGATGAAGCCAGCTGTCAGCATATTCTCACTGCACAGTGTGCGCTGCTTGATGAAGCCGTCAAAGGTCGCGGTGTGGAGGATGATGCCTGCCTGCAGTGGTATGACATTCCTCTGCAGGGGCACTTCCTTGGCACCATGGATGCCGGTGATACGCTGTGCGATCGGATGCGCGATGTGCTGCGTGAACCGGCGCCCGACCACGCTGTTGTGACCTGCTTCCAGCGGGTCATGATGCTGGGGTTTCTCGGCAGTTTCCGCTCGCTGAACGATCCGGAGCGCCAGAAACTCGTCAACGCGCTCAGTGAACATGTCACGCCGTTCAGCTATCCGCAGGCTCACCCGATACTGGCAGAAAGCCGTACCGGACGAGGAATGGGTGGTTGGCTGGCGTCATGGCCCGTGCGTATCGGCCTGAGCGTGATGGTAGTCGCCGCACTCTGGTGGGGACTGGATCACTGGTTGGATCAGACGCTGCTGACCCTGCTACCGGGAGCCGTGAAATGAGTCCTGAACAACAGCGCGGGCTTGCGTTATGGGCCGCCCTGCTGAGTGCAGTGGTCTGCCTGGGTTTCCTGCCGGTGTCCCGACTGGTTTCTTTGCTTGTTCTGTTGGCGATGCTGGGGCTTATCCTGGCGTTCTGGTATGTCGCCAGTCGTCGTGTGGAGCATGACGTCACCCTGCGTCTGGATGACCTCCCGGAAGCCACTTACCGTCAGCCCGTGGTGTTGGTCTGTGGCGATCTGCCGCTGGCATGTATGCAGCAGTCACCGGTGCTCACTGTCACGCAGGGATGCTGGATCCGCGTGGAGGATCATCAGGATCTGGAGCAGGCAGCCCGCCAGGTACTGTGGTTGCGACCTGACTGGGGTCGCCAGCTGTCGGTGATGGTCAGCGTCTGTCCACAGAAACACGCCGACAGCGAGCGCCTTACCAGTCGTCTGCTGGCCTTGCGCTGGCAAATCAGCCAGTTGCGTAAAGAAACCGGGCATTCCGTGCCGCTGGTTCTGAATGGTCAGGTTGGCAGTGCGATGACGAATGATCTGCTCTGGCAGGCGGCTATCCCGGGGGAAGGGGTGAGGGTCTGGCGTGAATCTTCAGCGCCGAGTTCAATCGCTACATGGGTTACCACCGGTGGGTCGCCTGCGATGCAGCAACAGGTGTTGATGAACAGCCTGATGAGCTGGTTCCATCAGCACGTCAAAGCTGTCTTTATGGATGAGAACCCCGACGTTCCTGTCATTGCGCCTGTCGCGGTGCTGTGGGGAATGGGACCGATCCTTGCCGGAAGTCTGGCCACATCTGCCTGGACTGCGTGGCTTTCCCGTCACACTGCGATGCAGCAGGTAGCGGGCTGGCAGCCGGTAGGAACGGACAGTACGGTTATCTCCCCCTTCCCGGATTTTATCCTGCCACTGCTGCCCGAAGGGCGAGGCCTGACGCCGCGTGGGCGAGCCTTCCGTTGTGCGCTCGGGATTTTCACGCTGGCGGCCATTGCTGCGCTGCTCAGTAGTGGCTGGAACAATCGCCAGCTGCTGCAGCGTGTGAGCTTCGATATTGCCCGCTATGACCGTATCCCGATGCATGATTTCGGACCCAAAGCCGATGCCGTTGCTGTCCTGCGTGACGATGCGGCAGAGCTGAATGACCAGGCTCGTAATGGCGTACCGATGCGGATGGGGCTCGGTCTGTATCAGGGGGAGCGTCTGCGAATGCCTGTGCTGGATGCGATCCGTTCCTGGGTGCCTCCACCTCCGCCGTCTGAACCACAGCCGAAATCCAAACCGGTACCGAAAATTGTCCGCCTCGACAGCATGTCGCTGTTCGATTCCGGTAAATCCGACCTCAAGCCGGGCTCCACCAAAATGCTGGTGACCTCCCTGGTTGGCATCAAAGCTAAACCGGGCTGGCTGATTGTGGTGTCAGGTCATACCGACAACACCGGCAATCCAAAACTGAACCAGACGCTTTCACTTCAGCGTGCCGAAGCGGTGCGCAACTGGATGCGTGACACCGGCGATGTGCCGGAGAGCTGTTTTGCGGTGCAGGGCTATGGCGAAAGCCGCCCGATCGCAACGAACGACACCCCGGAAGGGCGCGCACTTAACCGTCGTGTCGAAATCAGTCTGGTACCGCAGGCCGATGCCTGTCAGATACCGGGCAATCCCCAGGCGTCATCGGATGATGGCGCAGATAAAACTGTAATGGAGTAAATCACATGGCAATTCCTGTTTATCTTTGGCTGAAAGACGACGGCGGCGCGGACATTAAAGGTTCTGTGGACGTTCAGGATCGTGAAGGCAGCATCGAGGTTGTCGCTCAGGAGCATAACCTGTACATCCCGACCGATAACAACACCGGCAAGCTGACCGGTACCCGTATCCACACCCCGTTCCTGTTCACCAAGGAAATCGACTCGTCCAGCCCGTATCTGTACAAGGCGGTGACTACCGGTCAGACCCTCAAGTCTGCGGAATTCAGGTGGTACAAAATCAACGACGCGGGCCAGGAAGTGGAGTACTTCAACACCAAACTGGAAAACGTGAAAGTGGTGAAAGTGAATCCTGAAATGTATGACATCAAGGATCCTTCTAAAGAGAAGCACAACCACCTTGAGCGCATTGAACTGCGCTACGAAAAAATCACCTGGACCTACAAAGACGGCAACATCATTCATTCCGATTCCTGGAACGAACGCGCCACCGCGTAAGCCTGATGCGGACGGGGTTTCCTGTCCGCATTTTTTTGCTGAGAGCCTGCCTGAAACGGGTTTTCAGCAAAGAAAACCACAAACTGCCAGCCTGACCGTATGCGCTTTGGTCTCCTTCACGGAAAACAGCGATGGGCGGTAGCGTGTCCAGGAACCGACAAAGAGAGAGATTCATGGAAAATCCAGCCATCCTGTTGCGACGTCTGAACCCTTACTGTGCCCGTGCGATGGAAGGGGCGGCTTCGCTCTGTCAGACCCGCGCCCATGCGGAAATTCTGCCGGAGCACTGGCTGCTGAAGTTGCTCGAACAGGGGGAAGGTGACCTGACGGTGCTGGCGCGCCGTTATGAGTGGGATATGGACGCCATCTGGCAGGATTTGCTGGGCTGGCTGGACAAGCAGCCGCGTTCGGTTCGCAGCCGCCCGCAGCTGTCTGCTTCCATTCAGTCTCTGCTGCAGGAAGCCTGGATGCAGGCCTCACTTGCCGGAGAGGAAAGTATCCGAAGCCAACACCTGCTGATGGCGCTGACGGAGAACCAGCGACTTGCTCGCTGCGATGGTCTGTGGCCTTTGCTGACCCTGGGGCAGAGCCAACTGGAACGCCTGCGCCCGCTGCTCGACGCGCAGTCCGATGAACGCCCGGAAGTACAGCAGGAAGCCGAACTGGCACAGAGCCATGGTGGAGAAGTGGAGTTCGTCGGGCGTCCTGTCGGCGTGGAGGTAAAAGAGGGGGAACTGACCCCGGCGCTGCAGAACGCGCTGGATAAATTCACGCTCGACATCACTGCCAAAGCGAAAGAGGGCAAGATTGACCCGGTGTTCGGCCGTGACACGGAAATCCGCCAGATGGTCGACATTCTCTCGCGGCGTCGCAAAAACAATCCGATCCTGGTCGGTGAACCGGGTGTCGGCAAAACCGCGCTGGTGGAAGGCCTGGCGCTACGAATCTCTGAGGGTAACGTGCCGGAATCGCTCAAGCCGGTGGCGCTGCGCACCCTTGACCTCGGCCTGCTGCAGGCGGGGGCGGGCGTGAAAGGTGAATTCGAACAGCGCCTGAAAAACGTGATTGATGCGGTGCAGCAGTCGCCGGTGCCCATTCTGCTGTTTATCGATGAAGCACACACCATTATCGGCGCGGGCAACCAGGCGGGCGGTGCGGATGCGGCCAACCTGCTGAAACCGGCGCTGGCCCGCGGTGAACTGCGCACCATCGCCGCCACCACCTGGTCTGAATACAAACAATATTTTGAACGTGATGCGGCTCTTGAGCGCCGCTTCCAGATGGTGAAAGTGGACGAGCCGGATGACGATACGGCCTGCCTGATGCTGCGTGGTCTGAAATCACGCTATGCCGAACACCATGGCGTGCATATTACTGACGATGCGGTACGCGCCGCCGTCACGCTGTCCCGCCGTTATCTGACGGGCCGCCAGTTGCCGGACAAGGCCGTCGATTTACTCGATACGGCCGCAGCCCGCGTGCGCATGAGCCTCGACACCGTGCCGGAGCCGCTGACCCGTATTCGCGCGCTGATGACCTCGCTGGACATAGAGAAGCAGGCGCTGCTGGAAGATATCGCAGTCGGCAATCAGAGCCACGGCGAACGCCTGACCGCCATTGAGCAGGAAGAGAAGGACCTTATCGCTGAACTTGACGAACTGGAAGCCCGGTACGGCGAGGAGCTGAAACTCACCGAACAACTGCTGGAAAGCCGCCAGGACATCTCCCGCCAGAGTGAGACGCACGCGCTGCAACAGGCGCTGAACGGCATACAGCACAGCAACCCGCTGCTGTCGGTGGATGTGGACGTCCGCACCGTCGCCAATGTGATTGCCGACTGGACCGGCGTGCCGCTCTCTTCCCTGATGAAGGACGAGCAGACCGAACTGCTGACCCTGGAAAACGAAATTGGCAAACGTGTGGTGGGTCAGGATGTTTCTCTTAATGCCATTGCACAGCGTCTGCGTGCCGCCAAAACGGGCCTGACGTCAGAAAACGGTCCGCAGGGTGTGTTCCTGCTGGTCGGTCCAAGTGGTGTCGGCAAGACCGAAACCGCACTGGCGCTGGCGGATGTGCTGTACGGTGGCGAGAAGTCACTCATCACCATCAACCTGTCCGAGTACCAGGAGCCGCACACGGTGTCCCAGCTGAAAGGCTCGCCGCCGGGCTACGTCGGCTACGGTCAGGGCGGTATCCTCACCGAAGCGGTCCGCAAGCGTCCGTACAGCGTGGTGCTGCTCGATGAAGTGGAAAAGGCGCACCGCGACGTGATGAACCTGTTCTACCAGGTCTTCGACCGCGGCTTTATGCGTGACGGCGAAGGGCGCGAAATCGACTTCCGCAACACGGTTATTCTGATGACCTCGAACCTCGGCAGCGACCACATCATGCAGTTGCTGGACGAACAGCCGGAGGCCAGCGAAGGCGACCTGCACGAACTGCTGCGCCCGACTCTGCGTGACCACTTCCAGCCTGCGCTGCTGGCCCGCTTCCAGACCGTGATTTATCGTCCGCTAGCGGAAGCGGCGATGCGCACCATCGTGGAAATGAAGCTGGCGCAGGTGAGCAAACGCCTCAACCGTCACTACGGCCTGACCACGCAGATTGATGAGAGCCTGTATGACGCACTGACTGCCGCCTGCCTGCTGCCGGATACCGGGGCGCGTAACGTCGACAGCCTGCTGAATCAGCAGATTCTGCCGGTGCTGAGCCAGCAACTCCTGACCCACATGGCTGCGAAACAGAAACCACAGTCGCTATGCCTTAGCTGGAGTGAGGAAGAGGGTATCGGGCTGGAGTTTGACCGTACACAAGGAGTGCACGCATGAGCAACAATCCCCCAATCAGATTCAGCCACAACCATCACCTGCTGGCGGTGAAGGGCTGTGCAGCAGAGCTCGATGTGCTGGCGTTTGAAGGCGATGAAGCCCTGAGCTCGCCGTTCAGCTACCGGATTGAGTTCACCAGCGGCAACCATGCCATCAGCAAAGAAATGATGTTGATGAAAGCGGCTTCCCTGACGCTGCAGGCCCCGGTAGACCAGGGTTACGGCATCAAAATGCAACAGGCCGTGCGCACCCTTCAGGGAGTGGTGAGCGGCTTTGAACGCCTCAGTACCTCAAAGGATGAAACCCACTATGCCCTGACGCTCCAGCCACGCCTGGCGCTGCTTGACCGTTCGCATCAGAACGCCATTTATCAGGATATGTCGGTCCCACAAATCGTGGAAAAAATTCTGCGCGAGCGCCACAACATGCGCGGTCAGGATTTTCTGTTCTCACTCTCAAAAGAGTACCCGCGTCGTGAGCAGGTGATGCAGTACGGCGAGGATGACCTGCACTTTATTACCCGTCTGTTGGGTGAGGTGGGCATCTGGTTCCGGTTTACCACTGATACGCGCCTGAACATCGACGTGGTGGAATTTTATGACGGCCAGCAGGGGTATGAAAAAGGCCTGACGCTGCCATCGGTTCCGCCATCAGGACAGCATTCAAAAGGCGTGGACTCGGTCTGGGGCATGGAGAGCCATCATAACGTGGTGCAGAAGCAGGTCAGCACCCGTGATTACAACTACCGCCAGGCCACGGATGACATGAACACCCGGGTCGATGCGACCCGCGGGGATGCCACCACCTACGGTGATGCCTATCACTACGCTGATAACTATCTGACACCAGGTAGTACCTACGACCGCAATCCGGCCCCGGAGTCAGGGGCGTTTTATGCCCGCATTCGTCATGAGCGCTACCTGAATGGTCAGACGCAGACCCGCGCCATCACCAGCTGCCCGACCCTCTCTCCTGGGCATGTGCTGAAAGTCACCGGCGGGTACGAAGTGGCAGAGGTGTTTGCTCAGGGCGTGGTCGTCACAGCGATGCACAGCCATGCGCGCCGTGATGAAGACTTCGGCGTCAGGTTCGACGGTATCCCGGACAGCACTGATTTTAGTTTCCGCCCTGAGCCTGGCTCACGCCCGGTGATGGCCGGCACATTGCCGGCACGTGTCACGAGCACCACCGAGAACGATACCTACGGCCATATCGATAAAGATGGCCGCTATCGCGTCAACATGCTGTTTGACCGTGATAACTGGGAAACTGGATTCGAGAGCCTGTGGGTACGGCAGTCCCGCCCTTATGCGGGTGATACCTACGGCCTGCACCTGCCGCTGCTGGCGGGCACCGAAGTGGC
Source organism: Citrobacter sp. RHBSTW-00887 (assembly GCF_013728095.1). Classification (NCBI taxonomy): domain Bacteria; kingdom Pseudomonadati; phylum Pseudomonadota; class Gammaproteobacteria; order Enterobacterales; family Enterobacteriaceae; genus Citrobacter; species Citrobacter sp. RHBSTW-00887. The sequence goes on from NZ_CP056267.1 coordinate 792,879, forward strand.
GATTGGCTTTGAGGACGGTAACCCGGACAGACCGTACATTTCTGGCGTACTTCACGACTCGGCCCACGGCGATCACGTCACCATCCGCAACTACAAACGTAACGTCCTGCGCACACCGGCGAACAACAAAATCCGCCTCGACGATGAGCGCGGGAAAGAGCATATCAAGGTTTCCACTGAGTACGGCGGCAAGAGTCAGCTGAATCTCGGACATTTAGTGGATGCTGAGAAGCAGAAGCGCGGTGAGGGTTTTGAACTCAGAACGGACTCATGGGGCGCGATACGGGCGCAGAAAGGCATATTTATCAGTGCGGATGGCCAGGCGAAAGCACAGGGTCAGGTGCTGGAGATGCAGCCGGCGGTCAGCAATCTGGGGGATGCCCGGGAGCAGATGACGTCCATCTCCGGTGACGCGCAGAAGGCGACCGCGAACCCGGCCGATCTCCAGGCGCAAATCAAACTGCTGGAACAGCAGCTGACAGACCTAAAAAAAACAGTGCTGCTGCTGAGTGCTCCGGACGGCATCGCACTGACCAGCGGACAACATCTGCAGGTCTCTGCCGGGCAGAATCTGATAGCCACTGCCGGTAAAAATGCCGACGTCAGCGTGGTGAAAAATCTGTTCGTCGGGGTAGGTAATGCCCTGAGCGTATTTGTGCGTAAGCTCGGTATTAAGCTCATTGCTAATCAGGGGCCGGTGCAGATACAGGCGCAGAACGACCTGATGGAATTGCTGGCCCGTAAAGAAATCAGCATTGTCAGCACGGAGGATGAAATCAAAATCATCGCGAAGAAGAAGCTGACTCTGAATGGTGGTGGGAGCTATATCCGGATTGATGCGAGTGCGATTGAATCTGCTACTGCAGGTGAATATCGTACGAAAGCAGGACATTATGGGCGTAAGGCAAGCGCATCAGAAAAGGTCACGCTGCCTGTATTTCCTGTAATGGAACCTGGCGAACAAAGCTTACGTTTTGCTTTCCCTGGTGCCGATAGTGTCAGCCAAAGTATGGACTGGATGACAAATCAGCCATACAGCATTACTGACAGCAATGGCAAAATCCTGTCGACCGGCACGGTAGACAGTTCAGGTCGCTTCCCGAAAATAGTGCTTCCTGAAAGCGATACATTAAATTTAATCATTGGGCGAGAAACCTGGAGTAAAGAGGAGCTTTCTTTTTCATCAACTGAAGACGACAGTATGGAATATTTTGAGGATGAAGCACCTGATGCTGATCTTTATTTAAGTGAAATGGATTCTGAAGATGATAGAACATCATCATTGACTGAACCAATGATTGCAACTTTATTAAACTTAACAAAGGTTAGTTGATAATGTTAAGTATGCTTATGAAACTTACGTTGAGTGTGGCTATCTTATTTTATAACTTCGGTGTATATGCTGTATGCCTGAAAGAGGGGGATAAGATTGTACTCACAGGAGTAATGAAAGAGGAATTATTTTACGGCCCCAAAAATTGGGGGGAAGATAGGGAGCATGACGAAAAATTACTCTATTGGATTCTGCATTTAAATAATCCGCTACAGTGCGTGGTTGATGCTAATACTGACCAAAAAGGTTGGGACAGCAATGTTCAGCTCATTGTTAGCGGTGATGATTATAAAACTAAACGCAATTTACTTAATCACCATGTCACTGTAGATGGAAAAGTTATGCTTGCTGTCACAGGCTATCATATGACTTCAGTTTTACTAAACGACACCAGCTTTAAACCAACGGGAAAATAAAAAGGATGATGTATGAGATTTGTAAAAGCGACATACCATCTTGAAACCAAAACGGTTGAGTACGAAGCTGGTGATGGGACTCGTTTGCTAAAAACTGCAGGGACATTAAACTGGAGATTTAACAATCCCGGGAATATTATGGCATTGCCTGATGCAAGTAAGCAAAAAGGGCGGATAGGTGCCGGGACTGTATATAATCCGAAAGAAAATACATTTGCGATTTTTTCCAGCATTGAAGCTGGGGAGCGTGAAAAATGTGCATTGTTGAAGCGAAAATATCGAAATAACACCATCTCTGAGATGATGTCGCAGTATGCCCCTGAAACCGCAGGCAATGATCCCGTAGCGTATGCCAACTTTATAAGTTCAGAGAGTGGCGTTGCAAAAGATAAAAAAATATCTGACTTGGATGATAATGAATTCGGGAAAGTTGTGGATGCAATCAGTAAAAAAGAAGGTGGCCTGAAGGCCGGTACTGAAAAATGGGTATATGTGACAAATGTGACTGTTTCTGATGGCTCTCGACCAGTTGCTGATGTGCCATTTAAAGTGACAATAGGAAGCACTAGCTACGAGTGGAAAACAGATGCTTACGGCAAGCTCAAGACAATCATCCATACGAAACAAGGAATGGCTATTGTCGTCAAATATACTAATTCTGCTGGAAAAGAGGATATTGTTCATTCAGCAGTCGCTGGGGATGAAACGAAGAATATACTGCTTACGCGAAACTTTTCTCAATTCTCTGCAAAAACTCTTGCCGAGACCCCCAAACTTCCACGTGAGAAGAGCGCTCAGAAGCCGATAGAGTATATAGTCATGTCAGGAGACTCTCTATCGAAAATTGCTGAACGTTATAAGACAAGCACTTATGAAATTGCCAAAAACAATAATATAAAAGATGTGAGTAAGATCTTCCCAGGTCAGAACTTGACGATTTATGGTGCCAATACTAATGGTCCTTCAACCTATATAGTTGCACCGGGTGATACTCTTGCGAAGATTGCAGCACAAAATGGCACAACTGTTGATGAACTCGCTCGTCGGAACAATATCGCAGATCTAAACAAAATCTATCCAGGTCAGTCGATATTGATTTCAAATGATGCAAACTATTCAAAATGGAGTAGCTCTGTCTCAGCCTCTGACAAACAGGCACCCAAACCTCAGCCCCCAGTTAGTAGAACTTCATCCAATGTGCAATCGGTCAATTTAGATAAAAAAACACTGGAATCAGTTGGATCTAAAAAATCGGATAAACCGATAGCATTGCTTCCCCATGAACAACGTGAGGCACCGTGGATGCAAAAAGCAATGGAAGAGGCCAAGCTGTGGGGCGGGGTTAAAGAAGATAAGATTGGACACAATTTTCATCAGCTGATTAGCCCTAAATGCAATTACACACTTTCTAATACTCCATGGTGTGCTTCTTTTGTTAACTACTGTTTTAAAGTGTCATCTTATAAAATATCCAAAGGATTTGCTGGGTCTAATTCATTTGTCGCCGATGAAAATTTTAAAAAAATATCATCACCAATTTATGGCTGTCTAATGGTATGGCGCCGAGGTGGGAAAGGACATGTGGCATTTGTTTATGGGCGAGATTCAGTAAGTGGAGAGATAATTGTTCTTGGTGGGAACCAGAATGATTCTATTAACTTTATGCTTCAAAGTGACACTACGAAATTTTTTGTTGGCTACTATATTCCTGCTGCATATTCAGAGTTGGGTAGAGGGGTGCTTCAAGTATTTAATGTCGTAGAATTAAATGAATCAATCAATACACCATATGTACGCAAGCTGAAAGGCAAAAATAAACCTGCCGTTAAGGATAGATAAATGTGTAATAAATTACTGTTGATTTTTCTTTCCTTATTTTGCTTTAAGGCCTACTGTGGGGAAAGAGGATATTACTTGTTTGTAAGCGGCAATGAGGATGGGAAGGGATTGTACCAAAGCTATAGGGGTGAAAATAAAACACACGAAGAAAATCAATCGTGTTGGCAGAAAAGATCTGGGTCAGAGATCTCCATCTCTTATGTTAAAACTGTTCCTGCAGGTATTACGCCTCAATTAATTGATAGTGCTATGAATGGCAAAAGCTCAAGCCTCAATATTTTGAGATACAAACTTTCATCATTTCATGATGACCAGATAGCACATGGGTTTGATGCAATGATAAATATAGAAAAGTATAATGATAATGCGATTTTAACCTTAGTACCACTTGAAGGTAAAATAGTGACTGAGAAAGTGATTTCAAGTGATTTTCAGTCATTGGACTTAGGGTTGTGCAAGGTTCTGTTTGCCGTTGATAATTATTTTGCTCCATGATTTCATGGATGGTATGCATCGAGAGCATGGGGTTTCTTGTGCTGAACATATGAAGCCTTTGTCGAGGAATTGAAGATGTATATATTTTGAGAAAATAATGTGTGGCTCATTTAGGTGAGTATTTTTATTTGAAGAAGGATGCCGTTAATGAAACTTTATTCAGAAGCTAAGCTGATTTTTAGGTTGGCATGCATATTCATGATTTTTCCGGTTAATCCTACTTGTGCTAAAGAACTTATCTTCAATACAACGTGGATAGATAATTCTGGCGAGCATGAGTTGGTGATGGAGAAGGAAGTCAATAAAGATAATACTGGAGAGCATTTATCTGTAAAACAGGTGACGAAGGGAAAGGATGATTGGATTCTAAATGATTATGTTAATGACTGTGAAGTGGATATTAATCTGAATTTGATAAAAGAATCAATTGAAGTAAACAATAGTTTTGCCGATGGCGAAGGCACTGTTTTATTTGCTTATAAAATTGGATGTATTGGTGGGATAGACCCAGTTACTGTAAAGTATTTCGCGTATAAAAATGGAGTAAAATATTCCCTACGAGGGGAAGAGCATATCATAGTTGAAAACGGTGGGTATGGTGGAGAAAGCCCTCCGGTTCCAGATTATAATCTAAAAAACGATAAGCTACTGCTAAATTACATGCTGAAGAAATGGAAGTCTATTTCAACGACCAAATTAAATTAACGTCTTTATCCTTCATTAAAATAATGAACCTTTTTTGATTGTGACCTTTCACGTGGTTTTAAGTGAATTATTCCCTCACATCATCTTTACCCAAAGCCAATTTAGTTAATCTGTAATATGAGAGAATGAATGTTATATACACTTAAACATTTGCCAGAATGCTATCCAAGACCTAAGTCTCTGAAATTTTCTCGTTGGATTATTGCTCTGGTTGCCATGCTTTCGGTCAGTGTTATATTAATGCGTATATTTTGGCGTTATGTTGAAAATCTGTATTTTTGGAAGGTTGCTTTAGGTGTGCCTATTGTTTTGTGGAGTGTTCCATTTGCTTCTTGTCTGCTTCTGTGGGCATTGCAGGATAGCAAAGCAAATGCTTTCGACACACAACGAGAACAATGGATTCTTCGAGAAACCCGTAAGGCACGTCGTGCACTACAGGTGCTGAATGTAACATTCATTACCGGCCACTCATCAGTTGCTCAGAAAGATACAGCTATTGCGATGCAAAATAACGATAGCATTATTGTTTCGCAGGTCGACCGAGATGGAAATGAAAGCTCCAGGATGAGCCAAATTTATTCCAGCCCGCAGGACTCGCTAAAATTCGTGATAACGAATATTTTTTCGAAGTTGATTGCTGGCATTCCTTTCGCACATATCCCTGACAAATTACCACTGGTAGTATTTTTTGATGTAACAACATCGCTGCCTCTGGAGAGTATTCGCCATTACTGGGATGAAACCTGGCAAAAGAACAATATTACTCTTCCTGTTGAATATGGTGAGGGGACTGGGCTCAGTGTAATCGATCGCTGGTTGAATGAACGTATTAAAGATAAAGCAATGTTATTGATTGTGGGTCTCCAGTTAAAGCCTGCCGAATCTGACAACACAGCTGAAGCCGGTGTAGCACTGCTTCTTGGCAACCGCCTGACCCAGGAATCACTCGAACCTCTCGCGTTGCTGCACCGTCCAGATGCTGCTCCAACCGGTGAGCTGAGGGAGGGGATGAACATGGCCGCCTATAATGTCCCGCTCAAAGAAAATATCGTGAAAAATTTATGGCTTGCCGGGCTGACGGGTGAGCAGCGTGCAGAAGTTATTGAGTGCCAGAATGCGCACCCTGCGCAGTCTGTAGAGGACGAAGCCGTCATTTCGCTCGATACATCCATGGGACATGCCGGTGCCGCGGCTCCCTGGCTGGCTATCGCTGCCGCCACTGAAATCGCCCGACAAACTCAGTCCCCACAGATGATTATCTGCGGTGATACGACACAGAATGTGCTGTGGAGCACACTCATTACCCCGATTGCTTCCCGACAGGAGATGGATCCGTGAAGCTACCTTTAACACCGAAGACTACGGAAGGCCGCTATCTTGCTGTCGCATTGATTTTCTTTTTGCTGTTAGCCGTTATGACGTTCATGGTCTGGAAGCATCCGGATGTAGCCGGGATTGAAGACGGAAGTCAGCAGCAAATTTACTGGCTTATCGCCGGCGGATGTATTTCAGGTTGCGCCCTTATCGTATCCGTAGTGCTCCTGGCGGCAGTACGTAGTGCCGGTAAGCAGGAGTTTAATGCGCTTGTCGACAACACCAACGGTGATGATGAGAAAAAGAAGCGGGAAAATGATAAAGCACCTGTTCACCCTGCGGTGGTCATGTGTAACAAGATTCGGGGACATCTCCGCTCCCGTATTGGCCTTTACTGGCGTCGTAAAACCCGTCTGTTGTTAATCACTGGTGATGAAGCGGCAATCGAACAGCTGGTACCTGGCCTGCAAAGTCAGCAGTGGCTCGAAGGCAACCGTACCGTGCTGATTTACGGCGGGAGCCTGACATCGGAGCCTGACCGCGAAAAATACACCGCGCTGCGCAAGCTGCGTCGTGGACGCCCACTGGACGGGATTGTTCGCGTCATGCCGCAGTCGCTTAACCTGACGCCACAAATCAGTGACAACGATTTACGCGGGCTGGAAAAAATCAGCGAGCTGCTGCGTTATTCTGCCCCGGTCTGGCTGTGGCAACTGTGCGACAGCAAGTGGTCGCAGGCAAGACGCACTGAACAGGCGGTAGGGGCCAGTTTCCCGCTACGTGCCAAGCCTGACGATATAACCCGCCAGCTAGAACTCATGTTGCCGACCCTGCGGATGCAGGGAGTGATTCAGGTCGCTGAGAACAACAGCTATGACTTCCTGCTGCGCCTTGGCCAGCATCTCAAAGATGGCGGTATAGCCCGCTGGACGCAGCAACTGGTGCCATGGCTGTCTGCCTCACAGCAGCGCGTTCCACTGCGTGGCCTGATGTTCAGCCTGCCGGAGAATAAACCTGCCGCTATCGCAGGAGAAACAGCCGGTGCTGCACCTGCCGACGCTGAGAAATATATCCCGGAATCAAAGCGCCATGCGCTAACTCTGCCAGCGACCTGGCAGGGTATCGTTGGCGACTGCCTCCGTGTACGTGGCCGCCGTGTCGGGATGGCGTGGGAACAAACGCTTGCCTGGATACTGATGATCATTATCGGGGTCTGGGGGGGCGGGACGCTGCTTTCGTTTTCACTGAACTACGGGCAAATCTCTTCTGTCGCGACAAAAGCACGCAACCTGGTGGAACATCCTTCCGTATCGGATTACCAGCTGACGACACTGCATGAACTGCGTAACGATGCGGGTCGTTTACAGCATCACATTCAGAATGGCTCACCTTTGTATCAGCGCTTTGGCCTTGATCATAGCCAACATCTGCTGAGCGCGATGCTGCCGTGGTACGGTGTCGCGAATAATCGCCTGATTCGCGATCCGGCCAATGCCGCTCTGACGGAAAAACTGACCGCGCTGATCAACTCTGTGCCGAACAGCGATCGGCGTGCGCAGCTTGCTAAACCCGGTTATGACCAATTGAAGGCGTGGATGATGATGGCTCGGCCGGATAAAGCCGACGGCGCATTCTACGCGCAGACCCTGAAAACCGTGCAGCCAGCGCGGACGGGCATCTCTACCGGTCTGTGGCAAAGCCTGTCGCCGGATTTGTGGGCCTTCTATATCGCCACACTCCCAAAACAGCCACAGTGGAAAATCACGCCGGATGTGCAGCTGGTGAGCCAGAGCCGTCAGGTACTGTTACAGCAAATCGGGCGTCGCAACGCGGAAAGTACGCTGTATGAAAACATGCTCAAATCGGTGCGCCGTAACTTTGCAGATGTATCTCTGGAGGACATGACCAGCGGTACTGATGCCCGGCGCCTGTTCACCACTGATGAAGTGGTACCAGGCATGTTTACCCGTCAGGCGTGGGAGGGCGGTATTCAGCAGGCGATAGAGAAAGCGGCTAACTCCCGTCGTGACGAAATTGACTGGGTGCTGAGCGACAGCCGAAAAGCAGTGTCCTCAGACCTGTCGCCGGAAGCCCTGAAAGCGCGCCTGACGCAACGTTACTTCACTGATTTTGCGGGTAGCTGGCTGAATTTTCTCAACAGCCTGCGGCTTAACCCGGCAAACAACATTGCAGACGTCACTGACCAGTTGACGCTGATGAGTGATGTGCGCCAGTCGCCACTGATTGCTCTGATGAATACTCTCGCCTGGCAGGGGCAGACCGGCCAGCAAAGCGAGGGACTTTCGGATTCCATTATCAAATCGGCTAAGGATCTTGTCGGCGGGAAAGACAAACCGGTGATTGACCAGTCTGCGTCAGGGCCGCAGGGTCCGCTGGATGAAACCTTTGGTCCGCTGCTTCAGCTTCTGGGTAAAAACAAAGGCAGCAACGTCATGTCGGCTGACACTTCGCTGAGCCTGCAGACCTATCTGACCCGTATCACCCGCGTGCGTCTGCGCCTGCAGCAGGTGGCAAGCGCTTCTGATCCACTGGAGATGATGCAGACTCTCGCCCAGACCGTGTTTAAGGGCAAGAGCGTCGATCTGACCGACACCCAGCAATACGGTAGCCTTATTTCGGCAAGCCTTGGCGAAGAGTGGAGCAGTTTTGGCAGCACGATGTTCGTGTTGCCACTGACTCAAGCCTGGGAAACGGTGCTGCAGCCGTCGGCGGCGAGCCTGAATGATAAATGGAGCCGCGCCGTGGTGGCGAACTGGCACACGGCCTTTGACGGGCGCTTCCCGTTTGCGGTGAGTAAAAGTGATGCCTCTTTGCCGATGCTGGCTGAATTTGTGCGTAAGGACAGCGGACGTATAGAGCGCTTCCTGACGACAGAGCTCAACGGTGTGCTGCACAAAGAGGGTAGTCAGTGGGTACCGGATAAGGTCAACAGCCAGAGGTTGAACTTTAACCCGGCCTTCCTGCGGGCCATTAACCAACTGAGCCAACTGTCAGACATTCTGTTCACAGATGGCAGCCAGGGCATCAGCTTTGAACTGCAGGCGCGTCCTGTGCCGCAGGTGGTGGAAACCCAGTTGACCATTGATGGACAAAAGCTGCACTACTTCAACCAGATGGCCGACTGGCAAAGCTTCCGCTGGCCGGGAGATACCTACAAGCCAGGGACGATGCTGACCTGGACCACGGTCAATGCCGGTGCGCGTCTGTTCGGGGATTTCAGTGGGACCTGGGGCTTTATTCGCTGGCTGGACCAGGGCAAGCGCCAGCAGCTTGACCGCAGTCAGTGGATGATGAGTTTTACCGCCCCGGATGGTCGCACCCTGCAGTGGGTGCTGCGCTCACAACTCGGAAAAGGTCCGCTGGCGCTGCTGGAACTGCGTGGTTTCACGCTGCCGGATCAGATATTCAGTGTTGACAGCGAGGCCACCGCGCAGGCGCTGATGGCCAACACCAGAAACAATGACATGGAGGGGGGCGAATAATGAGCACACTGCAGAATCTGGTTGCCGCCTGTCAGGCTGACGAAACTCAGTTGCGGCAACAGGCGCAGGCACGCACGGAAAACTGGCAGCCCTGGCTTGCTCCGGTAAATGACACCAGTCCGACCGGAGAAGACCCCGGTTATGACGATGATTTTCAGCGTATCCGCGAGGAGGTCAATAAACTATCCGGCATCGATACCGGCCTGATTTGCACGCTTGCCGAAAAACTGCTGACCACCACAGCCAAAGATATCCGGATCGCCACCTACTACTGCTGGGCGCGTCTGCATCAGGACGGGGAGACCGGCTTTGCCGAAGGGCTTGAACTGCTGGCCAGATTGCTACAGCGCTATGGAACGCAGCTTCATCCTCAGCGTGAGCGGAGCCGTAAACCGGCGCTGGAGTGGCTCGCAGGCTCCCGCGTTCTGGACAGCCTGTCACTCTGGCCGGAAGTGGTACGCGATGATGCACTGCGCACTGCCGGTGCGCTGCTGCTCATCCGCGACAGTCTGGAGCCAGAACCAGAAGCGTCACGGCCAGAGCTCAATGCACTATACAGTGCTCTGGAGTCTCGCCTGATGAAGGCCGGTGGCGTGGATGCTGTGGTACCGCAGAACGCTGGTAATAAGGCTCAGTCACAGAGCGCTATGCATACCATCGAGTCAGACACGCCGGTTTTGAGCCGCATCACCTCTGGTCAAGATTTGCTGGCCCAGGCCCGTACCCTGACCGGATATCTGCGTGAGCAGCCCGATGGCTGGCTCGCCGCACACCGGCTGATGAAAAGCCTGCGTCATGACACGCTGAGTGCTATTCCGGCACCTGATGCCGAAGGGAAAACGCGCATCGAACCGCCGCGCGCTGACCAGCGGGCCATGCTCAAACGCCTGTATCTGCAGCAGAGCTGGCTGGAAATACTGGAGCAGGCGGACAATACCTTCTCGCGCGGTGCCAATCACCTCTGGCTGGATTTGCAGTGGTATATCCACCAGGCACTGATAAAGTCAGGGCAGGATGTACTGGCCGATATCATCACTGCAGACCTGAAAGGGTTGCTGCGCCGCCTTACCGGGCTTGAAACCTTGGCCTTTAATGACGGAACGCCGTTTGCCGATGAAGTCACGCTGAACTGGATAAATCAGAGCGTACTGGACGATATGTCCGGCTGGCGCGATGAGCCGGTCAGTGCCGTCAGTGAGACGGGCAACGATATTCTGGCCCTTGAGCCGGAAGCGTTGGAGAAAGCGGACACTGACGGTCTGGATGCCACACTACACTGGCTGCAGACCCGTCCGGGCTCCGACTCCACAAAAGACAAATGGCTGCTGCGCCTGCTGATGGCCCGTGTAGCCGAGCAGAAGGGCAAGAATGAACTGGCGCTGCATCTGCTGGGCGAGCTCGATGGTGCTGCGCAGTCCATCACCCTCACGCAGTGGACACCGGCGCTGCTGTTTGAAGTGAAATCGCGTCGCCTCAGACTGCTGCGTATGAAAGCTACACGCAGTGAAACCGATAAATCACGGCTTCAGCCTGAGATGGACCAGCTTCTGGCTGGTCTGATTGCGCTCGATCCGGCAGGCAGTGCAGTGCTTTGCGGATAACCTGGACTGAATTCAGCTAAGGGAAAAATATGGCAGCAGAAGGCTTTTACCTGGTGCAGGGCGACAAGACGACCTGCGGCGGGAGAATAACGACGGGTGCAGAGGATCACACTCTGTTTGATAAACCGGTTGCCCGGGAGCAGGACAGTGTGACCTGCGGGAAGCATGCCGGACTATTCAAGATAGCCGGTGGCATCGACAACGATACCATTCATGACCGGCGAATGGCCGGAACCCTCGACAGCTACAGTACATGCCCCTGCAAGGCGAAGTTTATTCCGTCGATGATGGATGATACGTACGAGAAGACAACCTCAGGCCAGAGCGAACCTGAACAACATGCACAGTCAGCAAATAAGAATAATAAAAAAAGCGATGAAAAATTGGATTATAAAATCCTGTTGTCAGGAAATAAGGTCCTTACGCCTCTTTCAATTCCAGACTATGATGAGATGATAAAGGGAGGAAGTACCAACTACACTGAGAAAATTGGTTTCCGAATCATCAATAAAGGCGATGAGGCAGAAGGGCTTTCCCTTGAGGTTGTGGATGGTGCTGAACTTATTTACAGTGAAAAGTATACTTCCAGCTTATTTGAGCAAGGCGAGCATGAATGGTACTGGGATGGTTACAGTAATGCAGGAATACTGGATACTCGTAAGCTTAAAAGTAAGTCATTAACGGTCAGGTTAATTGCCCTTAGGGGCGATCAAATGATAAAGGTAGATCTGGCATTAAATAATTCACCTAAAGAACAAGATTGGGTGGATGTGCTAATCAATAGAACCAGTACCACAGTTGATGTCTTCTGGCGGGGCGCTTTTGATGATGGCGGTATTGACGGTATGAATCAATTGCTCCAACCCGTGAGTTATATTGATTTGCAGAAACTGGCAAAGGAAGGAATAGAATTTTACTGGTCCCGAAATGGTACAAGAGTTCCGGGTATTGGTGATGGCATCATAACCCGTCAGGGTAAATACAAGGTTTCTGTTTCTGTTGGCGTTAATACTACAGCATCCATGCCTTCATTTAGTTTGGTAGAATGCTTGGAAAGTGAATATGGTCGTTCCTCGAGTCTTGCTGGATTTAGAAAAATCTGCCATAATTATGGTTTTTATTATAGTCGTTATATTCAAGGATTAGAACCTGACTATAATGCTGCTGCCGAATCAAGGTTTAAATTAGATTCTGCTCATGAAATGGGACATATCCTTCTCAATAAATATGGTGCAGGATCAAGTCCGGATTATTCGTGGTCTCATAAAAAAACATCTACGGTGCTTACACAGGAACCTTTACCTGGTTTCAAAATGCCGAGACAAGGAGAGATAGATCTTATGAAATATTCTGATAACCCAGCGCCAGCACTTATTCAGTATAGTAATTCTATAGCGGCGAATGAAGATGTAAAGGGATTAATATGGCTCTCTCGGGTTGAATTTAATGATTAGATTATCTGTTATTATTATTATTATTATTATTATTATTTTTGTTTTTTTGACAGGATGCTCTAACCAGTTGACATATGATGGAGTTGTTTATATTTTTAACCCGTGCCCAGTAAGAGTTTCCATTATCACAAAAAACTACACTGGTTCTATAACGTCTCAGAATGGACAAGATTCTGAAGTATTATCATTATTGCCTAAAGAACGTGGCATTATTGCTGTGTTCTCTTTAGTAAGTTTAAAACAAGATTTTTCTGAGCATTTTAATGCTAATGGGCAAGATTTTATTGTGAGTATTTCAGATGGTCATAGTGAAAAAGTTTTAAAAGGCAATCAAATATTTTTGTTGTTGAAAAATGTGACTACGGAAAGAAATTTGGAAACACGCAATGTAGTCTATGAGATTAATGATAGTTCTTTATGTCCATAATGATTTTTTGATAAATTTATTGTTACTGAACATTGATGTACCTAATGTTAAATAAACAGCAATCATTGGACATCCAGGGTAAACATTCAGTGGCGGCTGAAGAGGATGTAAAAGGTTTGATCTGGCTGAGTAGGGTAAAATTCAATGACTAAATTACTTCTTATTTGTATTTTTTTTGAGCGTGTCAGCGTGTTCGTCACAAAAACCATACCCCGGCGTTATTTTTATAAAAAATCCTTGCGATGCACCGCTTTCTGTCTCGGTTTCAGAATTTTCTGGCTATATCTCTTCATTGGGAGGAAATACTGATGAACATTTTACGCTTGCAGTCGGACAACAGAAAGCATTTGCTCAGTTTCAACGATCCAGTAAAGACCAGAATCTAGAATGGTTGTTTTCAGAGAAATATGGTGGTGGATTTAATTTAACAACAGGGGATGGTGATCATCAAAAAAATACTCTGGAGCTAACATATATCCTTTGCTGAAAACCGTGTCTGATAAAGACGAGAATTTCATTTGTCTTGAAATTAGCTCTCATGGCATTTGTCCATGAAATCTTGACGGACTTGGCAAGCAATGTATCCTCTTAAACAACGTGTAATTACATTTTTCGGTGTGGTATTCTTCCTGGTGATTTCTATCGGGATTTCATATCTCGGTATTTTTAAGTTGAGTGAATACCTTTCTTACCCCGATGTCGTTAACTTCTCTTTTTGGGTAACTTTTTCTGCCGCATTTTTCTTTTTTTTCTCACCGTTATTGGTGATGATTTTTCCTGTTATTTTTACCGGGAAGCAGATAACCATTGCATCAGGTAAAAAATTACTGAAAACCACGTTTATCATCTTAGGGTTAACTATCCTGGGAATGTTCATTTTTTCAGAAAGATACACAACATCGTTAATGCATAAAGGTTACACAGAATGTCAGGGGATCCCTTCGGGTTGGATGCTTGGCATGGCAAAAAAATATGCCATAGAACCGTCCCTTTGTACTCAGCATTGATGATTCTCTTTTCTTTATGATTACCCGTGCCAGACTCCCGGAGTCTGCTTCAGTGTTTAACACGCAGCAATTTACTAAGCAGAATAAAGATGGATGATTTAACCCTGCGTTATTATGACGCTGAAATGCGCTACCTGCTGGAAGCGGGCGAAGAGTTCTCCCGGACCCATCCCGAGCAGGCGGCAATGCTCAATCTCGATAAAGCGGGCGCGCGCGACGCGTACGTGGAGCGTCTGTTCGAGGTCTTTGCCTTCCTGATGGGCCGTTTGCGCGAGAAACTTGATGACGATCTACCGGAACTGACCGAAGGGCTGGTCATCCTGCTGTGGCCACATTATCTGCGAACCATTCCGTCGATGTCGGTGGTGGAGTTCACCCCCGACTGGCGCTGCATTTGCTGGGTGAGCTCGATGGTGCAGCACAGTCAATCACCCTCACACAGTGGACACCGGCGCTGCTGTTTGAAGTGAAATCGCGTCGCCTCAGACTGCTGCGTATGAAAGCCACACGCAGTGAAACCGATAAATCACGGCTTCAGCCTGAGATGGACCAGCTTCTGGCTGGTCTGATTGCGCTCGATCCGGCAGGCAGTGCAGTGCTTTGCGGGTAACCTGGACTGAATTCAGCTAAAGGGAAAAATATGGCAGCAGAAGGCTTTTACCTGGTGCAGGGCGACAAGACGACCTGCGGCGGGAAAATCACCACGGGCGCAGAGGATCACACTCTGTTTGATAAACCGGTTGCCCGGGAGCAGGACAGTGTGACCTGCGGTAAGCATGCCGGGCTTTTCAAGATAGCCGGTGGCATCGACAACGATACCATTCATGACAGGCGAATGGCAGGAACCCTCGACAGCTACAGTACCTGCCCCTGCAAGGCGAAGTTTATTCCATCAATGATGGATGATACGTACGAGAAGATCAGTGGATCTTCCGCTGGAGAAACAGCTGCAGGCTTTGCAGCATCTGTGCAAACTTCGCCAGAATTGCCGAGTTATCTGACCGGTAAGCAAAAGCCAACTGGATTTGTACCTGATTATCCAGTTTTACGGAATACTCATGATTTACCTGATGGTAATTTGAGGGCTATGCTAAGGCAAACTAATCAGGATGTGATGCTGCTCACTCTTCCAGAAGCTTTCGAAATATTGTCCTCGTGGGGGGCATGGAAACATGGATGGGTAGCAATAACAGAAAGTGACCCCGGACAAATAGTTGTAAATTATGGAACAAATATCAAGGACGTTGTGACTGCATCCATGTTGATCAATCAATTGGGAAGCTTCAGCATAAAAGCAACAACATATGTAAACCGCAACGGTACAGAACTGATAAAAATAAGTGGTTATCCTGGCGTAAGGAAGATATTGAATGCACCTGTGTTTGCGGCTAAAAATCCAAAGATTGTTGATTTGGGTATTGGTAAATATGGGTTTGCAAAATCTGTTGTTGAAGGAGCACGGCTGACATTTTATGTCGCAGCCGCTTACAGGACTCTTGATTTCATTTTGAACGATGAGAGATCTTTAGCTGAATTCATAGGATCTCTGGCTACTGATGTAATGAAAATTGGCATTGTATCAGTAGTCACATTTGTCGTTGGAAGTGTCGTAGTAACCCCGTTGATTGCATTTAACCTTGTAATAGTCATTGGCGTTGGATTTTTTGCTGCCTGGGGTTTAAATAAGCTGGACCAGAAGTTTGGTGTGACAGACAAAGTAGTTGAGTACATTGATGCGGCTCAACAGGAATTCGCTGAAAAAGCCAGAGAAATGGAAGATGGTTTTTGGGATTTAGGTGCTATGCTTGCAGAGCAAATGTTAATTAAAGGCAAGCAAATTATAGAGTCAGAAATTAGATGTTTTTTGAGAAACTCAATTGACGATATTATCAAGAGGATATACTAACATATGACAAAAAAAACCAAAGCTGTTTTTTCAATTCTTATATTGTCGGTTGTTTCTATTCTGTCGTTTTATTTTTGGTTGAGCGAAGTCTTTGACTGTCTCAAATTTCATGATGAGATTATTTTTTCGTGGATGTCATTAAGTCTTATATCCATACCAATTATGTTTGCGTTTCCTTTATACTGGTTTTACCTTTCGCTCCGATATGAGCAAGAATACGCACTTAAAAAAGTGAATAAAATTATGCCACTTTTCAAGTGTATGTGTGTGTTTGCTTTTGCTTTGTCATGTACTATTTCGTTTGGCTATTTGTCAGCACTTAAAAGCAAAGGTTACATTCTTTGCTCAGGAGTGCCATCTGGATGGACACCCGGAACGGCCAGCAAGTATGTGGTCGATAAAAAATTATGCTTCAGTTCGGATAGGCAGCATGAAAGATAGAATTCGTGCATTTTTCGCTATAGTGATCATTCTTGGGTCGTGTGCTCTGAGCTTTTATCTTGGAAAAGGTATATTTAAAGAATATTCCAGCTTTGGTGATGAAATTGTTTTTTCATGGTTAACCGTTGCTTTGGTTGCGTTGCCTTTCGTGATGATATTTCCACTGGCCTATTTTATTCTGGTTCTTTTCATGGAAAAAGAGTTTGCTTTCAGGAAGATGGATTACTATGTTTTATATTTTAAATGGGGTTGCATTGCTATCGTAATACTGGGTCTGTTGTACTCCATCTTCTATCCCAAAGAGCTGATTAGCAGAGGATATGTACGCTGCAATGGTATTCCATCGGGCTGGATGCCAGGCACAGCCACTCGTTATGTAAAAGAAACATTCTCCTGTAAACCATATTGATGAGCGACCTTTTTTATTTGAAGTCGCCTGTCGGTTTTTGGAATTCCCTTAATCGCTCATCATGCAGTAATTAACTAAACAGAAACTATTATGGATGATTTAACCCTGCGTTATTACGACGCTGAAATGCGCTACCTGCTGGAAGCCGGTGAAGAGTTTGCCCGTGCTCACCCGGAGCATGCGGCAATGCTCAATCTCGATAAAGCGGGCGCGCGCGACCCGTATGTGGAACGCCTGTTTGAAGGTTTTGCCTTCCTGATGGGCCGCTTGCGCGAGAAACTTGATGACGATCTACCGGAACTGACCGAAGGGCTGGTCAGCCTGCTGTGGCCACATTATCTGCGCACCATTCCGTCAATGTCGGTGGTGGAGTTCACCCCCGACTGGCGCGAAATGAAAGAGCAGATGCGCATCGTCAAAGGTTTCGAGGTGAACTCACGACCGATCGGCGAGAAGGGCACGCGCTGCCGGTACACCACCACCAAAGAGATCACCCTTCAACCGTTGTCGCTGGAGCACGACCGCCTATCGACTGACCCTGACGGACGTTCGGTCATCACGATGCGCTTTAACTGCAGCCATCTCGCCGACTGGAGCCGTGTCGATCTCAGCCAGCTCCCGTTCTATTTCAACGCAGATGCCACACTACACTAGCTGCAGACCCGTCCGGGCAACGACTCGGCAAAAGACAAATGGTTGCTGCGCCTGCTGATGGCCCGTGTGGCCGAGCAAAAGGGCAAGAATGAACTGGCCTTGCATCTGTTGGGTGAGCTCGACAGCGCCGCACAGACAATTACCCTCACACAGTGGACGCCTGCACTGCTGTTCGAAGTGAAATCGCGCCGCCTCAGACTGTTGCGCATGAAAGCCAGCCGCAGTGAGGCCGATAAATCACGACTTCAGCCGGAGATGGATTTGCTTCTGGCTGGGCTGATTGCGCTCGATCCGGCAAGCAGTGCAGTGCAGTGCTTTGCGGGTAACCTGGACTGAATTCAGCTAAAGGGAAAAATATGGCAGCAGAAGGCTTTTACCTGGTGCAGGGCGACAAGACGACCTGCGGCGGGAAAATCACCACGGGCGCAGAGGATCACACTCTGTTTGATAAACCGGTTGCCCGGGAGCAGGACAGTGTGACCTGCGGGAAGCATGCCGGACTATTCAAGATAGCCGGTGGCATCGACAACGATACCATTCATGACCGGCGAATGGCCGGAACCCTCGACAGCTACAGTACATGCCCCTGCAAGGCGAAGTTTATTCCGTCGATGATGGATGATACGTACGAGAAGATCAGTGGAGCTTCCGCTGGAAAATCAGCAGCTGGCTTTACAGCGACTCCGACGCAGACCTCTCCTGAGCTGCCTGGTTATCTGACCGATGAGCAAAAGCCGACAGGGTTTGTGCCTGATTATCCAGTTTTACGGAATACTCATGATTTACCTGATGGTAATTTGAGGGCAATGTTGAATGCTAATAACCACAACGTCATGTTACTTACGCTTGGGGAAGTTTTTGAGTATTTGACATCTATGGGATTCTATAAATCAGGGTGGTCCTTCGTTTCCCAGAGCAAACCCGGTGAATTTGTTGTTAACTACGGTACTAATTTAAAAGACGCATACTCCACTTCGAAGGTATTATATCAGCTAGGTAGCCTTGGCATAACTGCAACAGTGTATGTTAACCACAAGGGGACAGAGTTAATAAAAATAAGTGGTTATGCTGGGATCCGGAAAATATTAAATGCACCTGTGTTTGCCGCAAAAAATCCTCAGATCATCAAGTATGGAATAGGAAAGTACGGACTGAGTAACGCGATAAAAGAAGGTTTTCTTTTCGGTCTGATTTATGTCTCTGTGGCTGATTCTGTTGACTTTATCTTTAATGATGAGACTACGTTAGCGAAATTCATAGGTAAGTGGGCTGTAGATGTGGTTAAGGTCGGTATTTCGTCAGCGATAACCTGGGGGGCTGGTTTTTACGCTGTAGGGGTATTCTCAACAATTGCAGCACCAATAGTTGTTGTGCTGGTTGCCGGTGCATTATCCGCATGGGCACTCAATAAATTAGATGATGAGTATAAGATTACAGACAAAGTTGTTTCTCTCATTGAATCGGCGCAGCAGGAATTTGTTGAGAAAGCAAAAGAAATGGAAAGAGGCTTATGGGATTTGGGCGCAATGTATGTTGATGGTATGCTTTCTCGTGGGAAAACGGTTATTGAATATGAGGTAAAGAAATACATAAGGCAATCATTAGAGAATTTTGAAAAGGAGTGGTTTTGATGCAGGAATTTCCATTTAAACGTAGGGTTGGAATGTTTTTTGGTATGCTGTGTCTTTATGTTCCATTGATCTTGGTGGGGGGGGGGCTTTCCTTAACTACGCTAAGAGAATATTATGAATTCCCATCTGAATTATCATTCTCATCTTTTTTTGTCTATGGTTTTTCTGCTGTCTTCATCTTGACTCCAGTAGCATTTTTTTCTTTATGGCCTATTTTTCTAGGACGCAGAGTTTCTATGAAGGTACAAAAAATTGTAACTAAGTACATGATTGCAGTATTCATTGTTACTGTTGCTTTTCAGGTTGGATTTAAAATTTATTTTTCAAACAAACTTGAAAATAAAGGATATGTTGTCTGTCCAGACACCCCGAAAGCTTGGGTGCCTGGCATGGCAACAAGATACGCCAAAGATCCCCAGAGTTGCCGTTAGTAAATATCATAGTATGCCCAAAAAAGCTGCTGGAACACCTAATCTAAGATAAAGCAGTATATTAAAAAATACATTGGCGACTTAACTTCACAGGTAATTGATTTATGAGTCCAAAACGTAGATTTGTTGGAACCCTTATTATTTGGTGTGTTTCATCGTTTGGTTCTTTATGGTTTGCATATGATGCATTCACTGAACTATTTGAATTCGAAAATGAGATTGTTTTTTCACCAACAGTTTCCGCTCTACTAATGATACCGATAATCCTTCTTTTTCCATGTATATATTGGTATCTGGCTATGCGGCACGGAGAGGAACAGGCAATTATAAAATGCAAAAATACCAATAGAATTTTTATAGGTTTGGTTGGTGTTTTTCTCATAAGTTCTGTCATTTTTTCCTTTGCATACACTTCGGCTCTTCAAAGTAAAGGCTATGTGAAATGCACCGGCCGTCCTGATGGATGGATGCCGGGGATGGCCACTGAGTATGTACTACCACCATCGGTATGTGGGCAGCGTGATAATTAATAAGATGTTCCTGTCCTCAGGAACATCATCAGCACAATTTTATTTAGATAATACTATTCATTCGGCAATTATTGAGCAGAAATTAATATGGACGATTTAACCCTGCGTTATTACGACGCTGAAATGCGCTACCTGCTGGAAGCCGGTGAAGAGTTTGCCCGTGCTCACCCGGAGCAGGCGGCAATGCTCAATCTCGATAAAGCGGGCGCGCGCGACCCGTATGTGGAACGCCTGTTTGAAGGCTTTGCCTTCCTGATGGGCCGCTTGCGCGAGAAACTTGATGACGATCTACCGGAACTGACCGAAGGGCTGGTCAGCCTGCTGTGGCCACATTATCTGCGCACCATTCCGTCAATGTCGGTGGTGGAGTTCACCCCCGACTGGCGCGAAATGAAAGAGCAGATGCGCATCGTCAAAGGTTTCGAGGTGAACTCACGACCGATCGGCGAGAAGGGCACGCGCTGCCGGTACACCACCACCAAAGAGATCACCCTTCAACCGTTGTCGCTGGAGCACGTCCGCCTGTCCACCGACCCTGACGGGCGTTCGGTCATCACGCTGCGCTTTAATTGCAGCCATCTTGCCGACTGGGGTCGTGTCGATCTCAGTCAGCTCCCGTTCTACTTCAATGCAGACGCTCCGCTGGCCTGCGCCATGCATGAAGCTTTTACCATGAACACGGCCCGCCTATGGTTGCGGATGCCGGGAGACATGGACAGAAGACCGCTCGACGGATATTTCACTGCGCTGGGCTTTGGTGATGACGATGACCTGTGGCCGAAGGGAAGCAGCAGCTTTAGCGGCTACCAGCTGTTGCTGGAGTACTTCACCTTCCGTGAAAAATTCATGTTTATGGGGCTGAGTGGGCTGGAGACCGTGGCCTTTCCGGCTGAGCTCCCATGGTTTGAAATCGACGTGGTACTGGCGGAGCGCTGGGAGCATGATTTCAGCTTTACCGAAAAGCATCTGCGCCTGAACTGTGTGCCGGTGATTAACCTGTTCCCGCTGGAATCCGACCCGCTGACACTCAACTCCCTGCAGACCGAATACATGCTGCGCCCAATGCGCGTGCAGGATGGTCATACCGAGATATACGCGGTGGATTCGGTAATGTCATCGAGCCAGCACACCTACGTGCCGTTTTCGAGTTTCCGCCACAAAGGTGGAATGATGCGTCATGAAGCGCCGGAATATTACTACCACACCCGCGTGCGCCGTGGCCCGTCGGGCCTGCATAACACCTGGCTTATCCTTGGCGGTGAAGCCTTTGATAACCACACCGTACCGGAAGACGAAAGCCTGTCGCTGACGCTCACCGGCACCAACGGCCAACTGCCACGACGAGCACTGCAGAGCACGGTGCTTGATACGGTGATGAAAACCACCTCGACCAGTATTGCCGTACGTAACCTGTGTGCGCCGACACTGCCCTGTTATCCGCCGGCGCAGGACCGTTTCCACTGGCGCGTGCTGAGTCACCTCGGCAGCGGCTTCCTGTCGATGATGGATAATGCCGATGTGCTGCGCGGTACCCTTGCGCTGTACGAATGGACCGACAGCGAGATGAACCGTCGCCGCCTGGAAGCCATCATTGACGTGAAGCACAGCGAAACCGAGCGCTTTGAGCAGGGCTACCTGGTACGCGGTGTGCAGATTGAGGTGACGCTGGACAGCCACGGCTTTGCCGGACGCGGTGACATCTGCCTGTTTGGTGAGATGCTCAGCCGCTTCTTCGCGCTGTATACCGATATCTATTTGTTTAACCGCCTGATTATCATCCTGCAACCAACCGGAGAGCGCCTTGAATGGGAAGAGAAGCACAACCGCCGTATTCCCGGCTGACCCCGCGCCTGGAGGCTGACCTTAACCGGATAAACTTTTACCGTTTCTGCCAGTTGCTGGAGAAACTGAATCCGGACCGGCCGCTGATGGGCTCAACCAGCCACCCCGCAGATGACCCGGTGCGGTTTGCGCCGCATCCGGGGATGGGTTTCCCTGCCAGTGAACTGAAAGCTGTCGAATATGACGAGGATGATGACCGCAGGCCACCGATCATCCGCATGACCTTTATGGGGATGTATGGTGTCGATTCTCCTTTGCCCACAGCGTACCTTGATGACATCACCCAGCGCCGGGAAGGGCATGAGGCATTACAGGGCTTTCTGGATATCTTCAGCCACCGCATCCTGACTCAGTTTTATCGTATCTGGCGAAAATATTCCTACCCGGCCACATTCGAGCCTGGCGGGACTGACAGCATCTCGCAGTCGTTGCTGGGCCTGGTGGGGTTGGGCATTCCCGGTACGGCAAACCATATTGCCACGCCGGTATCCCGATTTCTTGCGCTGCTGGGCGTACTGCAACAGCCCGGTAAAACCCAGGAGGGAATGCAGGCGCTGGTGACGCTGCTGGCCCCGGATACCACTGTGAAGGTCAGCCCCTACTGTCTGCGCCCGGTGGCGGTCAGCCAGCCACTGGGCTTTTACGGTGATGACGATTTTCTTCTGGATGGCAACACGCCGCTCGGCGACGAAGCGATGGATGCCAACAGCCAGCTGCTCGTTGCTATCACCACGGAAAATGAACAGGAAGTACAGGGCTGGAAGCCGGATGGCCTGCTGTATCAGGACTTTCTGGTGATGCTGCGTGTCTATCTCGGCTGGCGCTTCAAGGCAAAAATCACCCTGACCACCGCCACTCGTCTGCTGGCCGCGCCGCCCCTTGGCGAAGGCCCATTCTGGCTGGGGATGAATGGCGTGCTGGGCGCGGAAGACGAAGGTCTCCCGGACGATATCCCGCAGACCTATACGACCGAACTGGGCTATTACACCGGACTTCAGCCCGCGACACCACAACAAGGAAACCGACGTGTTACGTACAAGTTTAACTAAAACCACGCGCTGGCTGTTACCGCTGCTGGCATTAAGCCTTGCAGGCTGCGGGGTGACGCAAAGCATCACCGATGGCACCAAATCGGCGTTTAATGCCGTGTTCTACAAAAAAATTAAGGTACTGCACCTCGATTTCACCGCCCGTGAAGCGCTGAATACCGATTCCCGCGAAAGTAACTCACTGTCTGAACCGGTTGTGGTTCGCGTCTACCAGTTAAAAGGCCGCAAAGCATTCGACAAAACGGTCTACCAGCAGTTGCTGATAGACGGGGAGACCATTCTGAAAGCTGACCTGCTGGCAAGCCGTGATGTGGTGGTTAAGCCGGGCGGTGATGCGACCCTGAATATGCCGATGGAGGTCGATACACAGTTTGTGGCGGTGGTGGGTCTGTTCCGTCACCCGGATATGGTCAACAACACCTGGAAGCAGGTGATAGGCCGCGAAGAACTTGACCCGGATAAGCCGCGCATTCTGGAAGCCGGTAACAACCATCTGACGCTGCAACAGCTTAAGGACGAATGATGACCCAGGGATATAACACGCCTTCGCTGTATGAAATGCTGACCGGAAATTTTACCGGTGGTCTCAATCTCAACCAGGTCAGTGAAGAAAATCAGGTCATCCTCTCGGTACTGGATAACATGCAACGCATCCTCAACTGCCGTGCCGGCACTCTGGCGCATCTGCCAGACTACGGCCTGCCCGATATGACGAAAATCCTTCAGGGCATGCCGGGAACGGCCCATGAGCTCATGGGGACATTGTCTGCCGTTCTGCTCAAATATGAGCCTCGCCTGAAAAAAATAACGGTTGTCCTGCTGGAGCAGCACGTTCCTGGTGAACTGCGCTATGCCATTGATACTGAGCTGAAGGGAATTGGCCTTGTGCGTTACGGAACCGAGTTTATGCCCGAGGGGCGGGTTCTGATTCGGCACCTCAAGAGGCAGGGTTGGCTTGAGACTGGAGTGTACTGATATGGAAAAGAATCGCATCAGCACCGGGGGGGACCCGCGTGCTTTCATGGAGTTCGGGCAGTTACGTGATGAAATTAGCAAGCTGACTCACCCTGCGCGCCCGGACGTTGACTGGCAAAAAGTTGAACAGTTAAGCCTGTCATTGTTTCGTCATAATGGCGTCGAACTGCAAACACTGGCCTGGTACACCGTCGCCAGAATACGTAATGCGGGACTGGAGGGACTTGCCGAAGGCACGGAACTTCTGGAGGCCTTACTGACGCACCACTGGAATGCAATATGGCCACAGCAAACCCATGCCCGCGTTGAGATCCTGGCATGGCTGTCTGTTCGCTTACAGCAAGAATTGCGTACGTTAACGCTGTCATATGCTGATTTATCAAAGGTGTATCGGGTTGAACAAAGTTTAAAACATGCCTGCGCAGTGCTGCAACGGCTTGAATTGAAAGCGCTTAGTAAACTGGAGGCTATCGTGACCTGGATGCACAATGCAGCTTTGCGTCTGGAGAAGTCCGATCCCGATTCGGGATCGGCCGTAGTGATGATACCGGCTCCAGGGGCAACAAATAACGTTGCGACGTCTTTGCCACAGTTGGTCTTTGTGGTTAATGAGCCAGCGTCGTCCGAGCAATCGAGCACAGCGGTTTTAGCGACCAAAATCGATCATGGAACCCGACGTATGTGGCTGGGATTTGCTATCGGTGTCATGGTTACAGCAGTGGTGAGTACAGGCGCTTTTCTTGGTATCAACTATATGCGAGCTGACGGATATGAACTGGTTAAGCCATTGCCGCAGGTGCTGACACCTGAACAATTGTCCACATTGAAGCAGTCCTCAGATTTGCAGGGGAAGAAGCAAGATATAATTGCTGCAACGCAAGGGCAATTGGACGTTTTACATCGCTTGCCACCTTTGTGGTCGCGGGAATATGCTGCATCATTAGCGCAGCAGTTAGTCACTCTGTGGCCGGAAGAATCACAGACGACAGTATTCACGAGCAGATTACAGAAACAGTTAACTACGGAAGCGTTGCCGGAAAGTGCTCTGCAAAACTGGCATAATGCCCAGCAGGGGCTGGAAGCGTTAACCGCCCAGCTAAATGCGCTTGATGAACGCAAGGGTAAATACCTGACGGGGTCGGAGTTGAAATCAGCCATTTTCACTATCCGCCGCCAGCTTGACCAAACGCCGCCGACAGAAGAATTGTTGCGTCAAATCGATGAGGAATTAAAAAAACAGGGGAGTGTATCACCCGCTTTGTATCAGCAGCTCGATATGCGGCTTAACCAACTTCTTAATCGTTATACGCTGCTGAAGCAAAATGCCATTCGAGGGCGGTAGTACTGGAAATAAGCCAGCCAAAGATCATCAACTGATTTAGTTGGTTATATAAAATTGGTTGATGATCTCCGCTATAAAATCATGAAAAATTAATAATAATATTCATCAGGGATTATCACTGAGTGCTCTAAAAGGTTAACGCCAGGATCTCTATCGGGGCCCCTATAGTGCACCCTGCCCATCACTGCACCCTGATGCCATAGACGCGTCCTCGGAAACAGAAAGCGGCGTATCATCCAGATCAGGATGGGATGCTACCGCCAGCGCCAGGATAGTGCTGTGATCATTACCGCAAGGATAGATACTGTGTTTCGTGAGGGACGGGCATTTACAGTATTGAAGAATCCATCGAGCAACTGAATTACTGCTGCGACGTCGGCCATAGATAATGACGGTCAAACTGGAAGACCCGAATCATTCGTAATGCATTAATGCCGCTGGCTTTACGCGCGGCAAGTGTTTTGCCGGATTTTTGTGTGCCCGTTGGTTACCCGCGGTGTTTAGCGACCGCATCTTAAGAACTCCCCCTGGTGCTGGCACTCACCATTTCGAATGGTGATGAGCAGGTTACCAGCGTAACAATCCATAACTCCCGACTATTCCGCAAAAGAACAGAGCAAACCCATTATGAATCATGACCCAGCCAACTTAAGTAATCGCTTTCCCGTCCTTGGTTGTGCTGCCAGTAGCTTCCCCAAGGGAAGATTGTGCCAGGTACAGTTGCGTAAAATCACTGGGATCAATATTGCTTCTCAGCGTTCATGTCGAGCCATTGCATTCTTTATTTCATTATTCCAGAGATAATTCAATACATTAAGGTCGCTAGTGTCCAACAGCAGAATGATATTGGCTTCGGCTAAATAATGTTCTATTTCATGCTCGAAATCCTGCCCCAGAGCATTACGCCGGTCATGCCATGCGCTTTCATGGTGAGATCCCGTCAGGTAAGCAGGGAGAAAAAGCAAAAGTGTGGATCCCGGTGAGCCGATTTAATCTGCCTAAGTACAGTCTATTTTTGTGGTCTAAAATATCGTATTTATTGCTTTGTTAGGTGTAAATGTCGCCTTTGGATTGGGTTTTCATGAAAATATCGTGTTTTTTGGTCTGAATTTTTGTTGAATCTATGTTTAGATTTCTAAGCGTAAAGTCTTTCGTATTAATTGCCACAGTTTAGCAATGAGTAATAGATGTTAGAAAATAATTTTATGGCTATTATTTAGCAAAAATTAAGGGTTCCAGGATGTACGAGAAAAGTTTTGCATTACTTGGTTTATATGCTTTTGGGCAAGTGATGGTTGTTTTGTTTTTCTGCATGTTGTGTTTACTTATAATCTATCTCACTAAATCGCGATGAATCTTCCAATTGTCATCTAATCTATTTTAATAACTGAGTTATTTATAATATAAAGATAACAATGATAATGTTTAAATCTTTTACTCATTTTTTCTAGGGATGTAGGTTTATGGCTGTCACAGTTCTTACCAATAATTCTTATTTAAGAATAGGAATTAAGGAGTTGATGCGGAACAGTAATTTAATGGATGATGTAATTGTACTGGATCTTGACTCATTTAATTCTTTATATGAATTAATAGGTGAACTTGAGGTGTTGAGGTTACCCAAAAACAAACGGCTAACCTATGTAGGTAGCAAAAGCATTATTTTCAGGCTTATGGACAAACTGAACCCCATTCCAGTCAGTGAATCGTTATTGCGGATCAAAAACGATATTAGCGCTATCAAATTATCAACCTTCAAAGAACTGAAAGAGATGGTTAATCAGTATCACCAGCTTTCTCTACTAACGGTGAGGGAGCGTCAATGCTTACATGCTTTATGCCAGGAGGAGAACATTTTGCGCTCCGCAAAGCTCACCAACATGACCGAGAAAACTTTCTACACCATGGTCAGAAATGTAACAAGTAAGCTGAATTTGCAGGGGCTTTTGCAGTTGAGAGTCTTTTTATCAAAGGAATTTTAACGTTTAAAGATTGCGTTTTACTAAAACTAATGTCCCTCCTACCGTGATATTCTCCCCCCTTTTTTATCATCACATCGCCTGACTACGTTGGGTGAAAACCTTCATACACACACTCTCGTGTCGTCTGTAACCGCCTACACCGCTCTCATTGTGGCGGAATAAAAGCTTAGTTTTTTAAAGTATTTTATTCTGCCGTCATAATGATTCTGTACACTCTACCTAGAACCCTCTTTCCTATTTTTACCTTTCTTAACTTTGCTAATCTTATATTTTCGTTATTCAGTCATGAAATATTTATTTGATGATTTAAATTAAAATTTAAAATTTTTAAGTGTTAAATGTGTGTTTTTTGTTGGTTTTTATGGTTGAAATTTTAACTATTGGTAACATATGTGGAGCAATGTAATCTTTTTGGTTTATAAGTCTGTAATATTGGCAATGTTTAGGTTTTTAATCTCGTTTTTTATAAATTAACAGAATATTATATCTAGATTTTAATGTGATGGTGTTTTTGCAGTGATTATATTTTTTATGGTTTCATGTGTTTTTAATATTTCCTTTAAATTCAGTGATTTAGTTTATTTTTAATGAGGTTTGACTGCGCTGCATATGCTGTTTAATAATAAGCGCGTATTCGGGAATATATATTTTCGAACTACATTTCATTCTAAATAGACAGGAATGTCTCTAAATTCAGGAAAAGTACTTATTATGAAAAAAATTCTTCTCGCGGTAGCTATGTCCTCTGTAATGATTACTGGTGCACATGCCGCTGAGGATCAGGGCCACGGTAAAATTACCTTTAAAGGTTCTGTTATCGATGCTCCATGTTCAATTGATGCAGACAGCCTTGATCAGACCGTTCAATTGGGTGCTATTGCCAAAGGTGCTTTAGAGGGCGGCAACCGTTCTACTCCTGTAGATTTCAACATCCAGCTGCACGATTGTACCTTCGAAAATGGCAATGAAGTGAATGTTGCTTTTAACGGTTATGAAGGTGATAAAACCGCGGGTCTGGATAGTTCATTTGCAGTTACCGGTCAGGCTCAGGGGGTGGGCGTGATAATTACTGATATGGGTAGCAATGTGATTGCTCCAAATACAACTGCAAAAGCGATCGTACTTAACGATGGCGATAATGAACTGCAGTTCCAGGCTTATGTTCAGGGTGCGAAGACTTCCGGTGCTGTTGTGCCTGGTACGTTTACCTCTACTGCTAACTTCGTGATGTCTTACGAGTAAGTTTTAGCTGTTGTTCTGACATTTAGAATAACAATCCAGGCGCTGACAAATGTTTGCGCCTGAGTTTAATCGCCAATGACGGCAGGCAGGAATGAAGATTAGTTATGCGTTATTTTAACCAAATAGGATCTATAATCCTAACTTGCTTCTTGCTTGCAGCATTTCCATATTATGTTATCGCTTCTGAACAGAGCCGCGGCCGAGTCAATATGCAGGGGAGTATCATTGATACTGCCTGTAGTATTACTATGGATGACCGCTACCAGACCGTTCAAATAACAACTCAACCTGTTGCGATGGTTATTCAGCCCGCCGAAAAGGTAAGCGTTTCGTTTCATATTAATCTCGAAAATTGCTCGTTACAGTCTGATGGTCCTCCCCCAAAACAGTGGAGCCACTTTCAGGTTACTTTCGATGGATCATCTGATGACGGGAAGTTATTTAATGTTACAGGTGAAGCCAAAGGCATTGCACTTGAAATTAGCGATCATAACGGGAATATAGCCATTCCTGGAAAGGTATTACCCGCGGGAATGCTTTCGCCGGGCTTAATGGCACTGAATTACCAACTTCATTTGAAAGGCAATGGCCAGGAAATCAGGCCTGGTGATTACTATAGTATTATTCGCTTTAAGGTGGATTATTTTTGATGAAACATAATCCAGGATACCTAGGGAAAATTCGTCCGCTTGCGCTCGAAGTATTTTTGATACTTTCCAGCTGTCAAATTGCAGTGGCTGCCGATGACGTTCAGTTTAATACGGATGTACTTGACCTCAAAGATCGCTCTCAAATTGATTTGAGCCAGTTTTCACAGGCCGGGTATGTGATGCCCGGGAGCTATACGCTGGCTGTTCAGATTAATAACTCTTCGTTGCCAGAACGTGAGATTGATTTTTTTGCCCCAGATGATGACGCAAATAAAAGCTATGCGTGCCTGACTCAAGATGTCGTGGAACAGTTAGGGCTGACGGAAGCGTCTGCCAAAAAACTCACCTGGTGGCACAATAACGAGTGTCTGGATCCCGCGTCTCTTCCCGGTATGTCCGTGGCTGGAGACCTCGGTGCCAGTGCGGTGAAAGTCAATTTGCCTCAGGCTTATCTGGAGTACACCGCCGATAACTGGGATCCACCGTCTCGCTGGGATGATGGCATCCCTGGCGTGCTGTTTGACTACAGTATGAATGGTCAGACAACTCACCAGCAGCAGGGGGGCGATTCTAAAACGCTCAGCGGCAATGGGGTTGCCGGGATGAACGTTGGCGCGTGGCGTTTTCGCGCGGACTGGCAGGGAAATTACAGTCATCGAACAGATAATAGTGGTGGTAATGAGCAAAACTGGAGCTGGAACCGTTACTATTTATACCGGTCGATTGCGGCTGCACGGGCAAAACTAACTCTCGGTGAAGATTATTTATCCTCCGACATGTTTGACAGTTTCCGTTACACCGGGGC
This sequence comes from Citrobacter sp. RHBSTW-00887, assembly GCF_013728095.1. Lineage (NCBI taxonomy): Bacteria > Pseudomonadati > Pseudomonadota > Gammaproteobacteria > Enterobacterales > Enterobacteriaceae > Citrobacter > Citrobacter sp. RHBSTW-00887. Next base: position 822,862 of record NZ_CP056267.1, read on the forward strand.
CAGCCTGATTTCGGATGACAGCATGTTACCGCCTAACCTGCGTGGTTATGCGCCTGAAGTTGTCGGGATTGCAAAGACCAACGCTAAAGTCACGATCAGCCAGCAGGGGCGAGTGATTTATGAAACTACTGTTGCTGCCGGTCCATTCCGTATTCAGGATTTGAGTAATGCCATCAGCGGTAAACTTGATGTGAAAGTTGCGGAGGAGGATGGCAGTAGCAGCCAGTATCAGATCGATACTGCGACCATCCCTTATTTATCCCGACCAGGACGTGTGCGTTATAAATTTTCAGCCGGTAAACCGTCAAGTTATGAACATCATAGTCAGGGGCCGGTGTTCGGCACAGGAGAGTTTTCTTGGGGGGTCACAAACGGCTGGTCGCTATTTGGCGGCGGGCTGACTGCTGGAGATTATACGGCTTTAGCTTTGGGGGCGGGGCGTGATTTGATGGCCTTCGGTGCATTATCTTTCGATATCACTCATTCTCGTGCAGTAGTGCCGGAAGACGGAACAAAACAAGGTGGTTCATATCGTCTCAGTTATTCTAAGCGTTTTGATGAGACTGACAGCCAGGTGACGTTTGCAGGTTACCGTTTTTCTGAACGTAATTTTATGAGTGTAAGCCAGTACCTGAATGCGAAATATCAGGGATATAAACGCACGAATAGCAGCAAGCAACTTTATACCATCAGTTTTAATCAGCAAGTGCGAGACTGGCATTCATCGTTTTATATAAATTATAGCCATCAGACCTATTGGGATCGCCCGACAAATAATGCATATACCATCTCCATGTCGCGCTATTTTGATTTCATGTCGTTTAAAAACATGAGTCTGAATGTTTCTGCATTTCGAAGTGATTATAATGGTTTGAAAGATGATGGTGCCTTCGTCAGCCTTTCTATACCGTGGGGAGACGGGGGTTCATTAAGTTACGATGCGTCCTTCAGTGGAGGGACGAATTCTCAAAGGGCGACCTACTCTAACAGCATCGGAAACAGCGACAATTATAGCGTGAGTGCAGGTTTGACGCGTGATAATAGGGTCAGCGGCGGCGGCTATCTCTCTCATCAGGGAGATTTCAGCGATATGAGCTTTAACAGTAGTTTTGAGGGTAATCGTTATCGTGCTGCGGGGGCCTCTATGAGAGGTGGGATCACTGCGACGGCGAAGGGTGCGGCATCGCATCGAGTTGGTGCGCAGGGTGGCACGCGGATGATGGTGGATACCGGTGGAGTTTCGAATGTCCCGGTCAGTAATACTGGGGTACCGTCTTATTCGAATATGTTTGGTAAGACCGTTGTCGGTGATGTGGCGAGCTACTACCGTAATAGCATTAATATTGATCTAAATAAGTTAGGTGAGGATGTCGAAGCCACGCGTTCGGTTGTACAGGGGACACTGACTCAGGGCGCTATTGGTTATCGTCGTTTTGGTATTATTGCCGGACATAAATCGATGGCTGTTATTAAATTAGTGAATGGTAGTACGCCGCCTTTTGGTGCAACGATACTGAATAATAATAAAGACCAGACAGGGATTATCAGTGAAGACGGTATGGTCTGGCTATCCGGGATTAAACCGGAAGAAAAAATGGAAGTGAACTGGGATGGTGAGGCTCAGTGTGTTATTACTCTGCCTGCCACAATGCCGGAAGGAAATTTGTTATTACCGTGTGTTGCCGAGACAAAGTAATTAATCGGTGAATCTAACAGATGATTATCAGTAATATAGACAGATAAGCGAAATATGAAAATGACTATTCAATCCCGTTTGGCCACTACCTCCAGGGCGTGTGCAATTACTCTGGTGTTAATGGGGCTTTCACAATCTGCCAATGCTGCCCTTGCTCTGGATCGCACTCGCGTGGTGCTGGATGGAGGAGACAACTCTGTTTCTATGGGGGTGACGAACCAGAATAAAGAGCTGCCTTATCTGGCACAGATCTGGATCGACGATGCGCAAGGTAACAAGATCACCAGCCCTCTGACTGCGCTTCCACCCGTGCAGCGTATCGAACCTGGCGCCAAAACTCAGGTAAAAGTGCAGGCTACACCCGGAATGAACCTGTTGGCGCAGGACCGGGAGAGCCTTTACTACTTTAACCTGCGAGAGATCCCGCCGAAAAGCAGTAAACCCAATACGCTGCAGATTGCATTACAGACACGCATCAAACTGTTTTATCGCCCGGCTGCGTTGAAGGTTGAATCCAACAGCAAGCCTTGGCAGGAACAGGTGACATTAACTAAAGAGGGAGGCAAATACGTGGTGCATAACCCAACGCCTTATTTTGTCACTTTTACCGGCGTGTCACCGGCATTAGGCGGTGAAAGCCTCAAAGATTTCAAACCGCTGATGCTGGAACCTAAAGGGCAAGCGCCTTTAGGCGTACCGGCTTCAGCGGTGGGTAACAGCCCTGTTCTGACCTATGTCAATGATTACGGCGGCCGCCCAAAACTGATTTTTAGCTGCACGGGAAATAGCTGCACGCTTAAAAGTACCAAGGCCGGTTAAGACCTGCTCTACTGGACGTTTTTGCGAAGGACGTCTGGTGGAAAATGGAGGGGTAAATGATGCGGACCAGACTGAAATTGCTGACATCGTTTTTATCGATTGTTATGGCAGCACTGCCTGGCACCACTTTCGCTGTGGATCATTGGAATGTGGAAGGTGAGCACGGGGAAATACAGGTGCGTGGTGCATTGACTGAAGGCGTATGTCGTCTGGATATGATCTCCCGCTGGCAAGATGTTGAACTGGGAGCGACGTCTACTGCTGAGTTGCAGCATCCGGGCGATCGCAGTGTACCCGTTACATTTTTGCTGCGCCTGAAAGATTGCACCCGTAAAGGCGGCAGTCTGGTGGATAAACGAACCGGCAATGTTGCCTGGGACGCTATTCAACCCATTCTTTCTGTGCGGTTCCAGGCACAGACTAACGCCGATAATCCTGAACTGATTGGTGTCATTGGCGTAGAGGGGATAGGCCTTCGTTTGACCGATCACCGGGGGCAGGATGTTCGCCTGGGCGAACAGGGCCCGGCTCAGTTTATCTCCCCAGCACAGGATGAGCTGGTTTACAGCGTTAGTGTAGAGAGAACATCTGCCCCACTTACGGCAGGTGAGTACTACGCCACAGTGAATTTTGAACTGGAGTATGACTAATGAATCCCCGGATAATTTTTGCCGTGTTGTTGGGGCATCTGACGTTAACGCCCATTTATGCGGTGGAAAATAATATCCATATCAGCGGTAAACTCGTCACTGAACCCTGCACGCTGTCTCCTGAATCAGCAGACATTCCACTGGATTTTGGCAATGTGGTCGGTAAATACTTTCAGACGGCTGCCCGCACACCAGGCATGGTTTTTTCCATTAAGCTCGTTGATTGCGATACCAGTATGGGCAATAGTGCGACGGTGACATTTCTTGGGGCTGAAAGCGGACCTCTGCCAGGGCTGCTGGTCACCAATAACGGTGAGGAAAATGGTCTGGCTTTCGGCATTGAAACCTTGCCAGATTCAGATACGGAAGCGCCGTCGCAATTAATCCCCATTAATAAACCAAGTCCGCTCTTTCTGCTAAGTAACAGCGAGTCGGAGATTAAATTGCAAGGATATATCGAGGCGGAGCCTAATGCCATTGAAACCAACACTATAAAGTCTGGTCCTTTCTCGGTGACGGCAACATTTAAGGTGGATTATCCATGAAGAAAAGTCACTGGGGTTCCCTTACCCAAAAAGGAATGTACTTTTCACTGATGAAGTCGCAGTGGCTATATCATTTCGGGTTGGTCTCTCTTATCTTTTTGCTATGCGCAACGGGCACGACACATGCCGCCCGCCGAGATGCGGGAGATAGATTTGAAATGAAAATAAATATCTCTGGTTCAATTGTGGTGACGGGGAAATGCACATTTAATGAAGGCGGCGAAGTGTTGGTTGATTTTGGTGACATTCGCTTTAGTTCTATCAGTAACGAATTAGGCAAAACTTATATTGAACCGCTGATCAGCGATATGACTTGCACTGGTGATACGTCGGGTACGGCGAGGATGATGCTTTCTTCAAAAGATGGCAGTGAACAACTATATGACGGTAATAAATTGCTCGAAGTTGGCATTGTTGGGGGCGTTGCCGCCAACACTGGACTGGGTATAGCACTGAGGGTAAATGGACAGATTCAGGATGTTAATGTGCCTTTTGCCGTTGAGGTAATGCATTTTCCCAAGCTAGAGGCACAACTGATACAAACCGATGTGAACAAAAAACTGATTAGTGGAAACTCTATTACATCATCTGCGACGCTACTGATGGAATTTGATTAAAGGGGCCACGAACAAATATGAGAATATGCTTTATTAAGCTGGTGTGTTTGGTCTTTGGGGTCGTATCTTTTAGTGTGTTGGCAATTTCTGAACAGAAGGGGGACAGTGTTGATGTTAAATTCACTGGTCTTCTTCAGGCAATGACGCCTTGTTCAATTGATAACGATCGAACAATCGAAATTATTTTTGGTAATGTTGGAATTAATAAAGTTGAAAGTGGCCAATATAACCGTGAAATTGATTATGATCTCGACTGCGGTAATGTCGGAGACTTGAATACGATTTTGATGACATTAAATGCGACACCGGTACCATCCGACGGAAGTATTGTTGATTCCGGGAGGAAAGGTCTATGGATTCAGTTTTATAAAGATGGGGTTCCATTAATATTAAATGAAGAATTTAGATTGGCAAATGTTACTCAAAAACCAAAGCTAAGTGTTTCCCTTATTCCAAACCCAGGAGAGGTTTTGGAGGAAGGTGAGTTTTCGGTAGCGGTGACGTTAATTGCGGAGTACATTTAAATGAAGTTTAGATTTATATATTTAGTCGTTTTGTTAATTATGTCTACAATTCCATGTGGAACGGTGGAAGCGTCACATAGCGTTATTCGTGGAATTACTGCATCAGGACAGGATTGTGCGGATGGCCATTCAAGTCATCTCATTTATACGCCCGAAGGTGGATGCCACTGGAATCCATTGATAGGTGATAGAGGTTCTGCTGAGCTATTATGGGGGGCAGGGCAAAAATTTGTCCCTACGTCAGATAGTAGAAATGTCGGAGCGGTTTTTGGCTGGGAAGGTGCATATGTCCCTTTTAGTGCTAATTATAAAATAAGAATGTATTTTTGCCCATCAATCTATCCGGTGGTATGTCCTAAATCGTCTGCGACATATTTTATGGATACTGTTAGGTCTGTTTTCATTCGGTCAGGACAATTAATATATGAGCAAAATGTTGATTTCGGTGGTTACTCTGGAATGCTTTCATCTTCATCAAATGCTTGTCTTGTCCTTCTTGATGACCATATGAATGAATGGCGCTCTTTGGGTATGTTTTTTTGCAAAGGTGTAATGGAACTCCCTAATACAGGGTCTACATGTTTCTTAAATCATGGTACTGATATTTCTGTTGATATGGGGATATTGGAAAGAAGTGAAATACAAACAAGTATTGCCTCGTCAAATCAACACGAAAAAAGAGACGTGGGTGTCCTTTGCACTCGCGATTCTGGAACAGCAGTAACTATTCAATTTGAATATGATTCCCTATCCGTTGATGATGGTGATTCAATAAGAACTAATGCTAATGGGTTTGGTGTTGCTATGGTTTTTGATGGTGAGCGTGTTGAAAGAAATAAAATAATCTCAAGGGACTATGACGCTGGCTATACGACGTCAACGCTGGAGTTTTATGCGGTGCGCGAATCAACCCAATCTCTTTCCGATATCCCAACAGGTGATTTTAAGGCAAGCGCAGTAATGATAATGACAATTCAATAAATTGTTTAGGATTATTTAATACGACACATTCATGAATGTGTGCTGCTTAGAGTAAAGAGGTCTTTTCATAATGTTAATGTGTAAAGTTTGTGATATCGAACGTCTCAGGTTACTGGGAAATGCAGTCATTCATTATGGGGGAGGTATAACCAATCTAAAAAAAAGATCGTTGACTGGTATTCATTGTGTCAATGATAGTTGTCCTGAGGTGGCAAAATTACTGGCTGAAATTTCGAATTATCTTCAGGGTCTTATTGAGGATGGTGAGTTGAGGAAAAATTATTATTTTTGCAATGCAGAACACTATGATGGATCGACGAAATCGTTAGTTGGGAGCTAATTTTAGTATTTCTATGATGTCAGGTGTAATTAAACAATCATATTTTTACTCCCCGTTGCTACTGTTGTTGCTTATCATCATTCACGTCCCTGTGGATAATGTCAGTGCAGCGGGGCTTAATTCTTTACATAGCATTGCTACCTGGTGGGTTATTGCTCTGCAGTCAATTGTTATTATTTTTTCTAAATGGAATAAAACGGATTTCTTTGGGTTAAATTATGTTTTTTGGTTGATGTTAGCATTTTTACTTATTAATTTGTCTTTAATCACAACAAATGAACTCGGATGGCAAATAAACGCCCTGGGAAGAACAGCATTTATTATCCTGCTGTTGGTTTTTTTTTGCTTGCATATACAAAGCAGGACGACATGGATGGATGCCCATCTTTTTATTGGCATCCTCGCCGTAGCTGCCTTTATACAAGCCATTGTTACCATCCTTCAGCTCTATACGCCTTATTTTTCATGGCGATGGCTGCATTACAATCCTCTGGCGGCGGAAGGTCGGCCATTAGGTATGTTCGGTCAGGTCAATCTTCTGGGATCATTTTTGGCGACGGGCCTCGGCGCGGCGCTGTGGTCCGTGGTGCAATGCCGCCGTAAAAATTCAATTTTTGCCTGGGTTGTCATTCTACTGACGATCGGTTTCGCCCTTTATTTGACCCACTCCAGAACGGGATGGCTGGGGGCCACTATTGCCATGGTGGGGCTGGTTATTTTTTCTCCGGCGAAAATGCGTCGAAAAACAATACTACTGATAACCGGCCTGATCGTTGGCTGCTGGCTGCTGATACAAATCATTCCATCGCCAGGGATCCCGGTTCTCGTGCCAGCTGAACACCAGATGCAATCCCAGGCTGATAAAACGGCAATAAATTCAGATGCAAAAGATGCATCGGCTTTCAGCCTTGAGCGCATGCGGGCTGAATCTTCCATCCAGCGCAGGCAAATGCTGGAAGGAAGTGTTGCGTTGATAAAACAGCATCCTCTTTTGGGTGCGGGGGCTGGCAGCTTTGAAAGCGTGTGGCCTGATGCGCTCGCAAGTACGGGGCAAGTTTCCAGCTTTGAGCATACGGTGACGCATCCACACAATGAAATTCTATTCGTGTTGGCTGAAGGCGGCATTGTGGCATTGAGCGGGCTACTGTTGTTTGCCGGCATTTTTTGCATCCCTTTGATTAAGGGGTCGCATCGTTCGCGTACGATCTGGGCCCTCACGCTGCCTATTGCCCTGCACTGCATGACAGAGTATCCGTTTTATCTGTCAGCCGTGCATGCCGTCATTTTTTTGCTTTTGCTTCGTCTTAGCTGGCCGGTTCGTTTGCTTAAACTTCGGGAAGTTTCACTCAGCCTGAAGCGTTTCATCCTGATTGCAGTGGGGGGCCTCTGCTTATGGGGCATGTTTTTTCTGCATACGGCCTGGCAGACGCGCGCAATACTGCGCACAGCTGAGAGAAGTGGGTTAACGGATACTGAATTACTCAAGGATGTACCAAATTCATTCGCACAGTATGACCGATTGCAATTTAACCGGTGTGTCAGTGAGCTTATGGCTTTCAATCAGAGCCGAAAAACCGCTCATCTGAATCAATTTGAACGCTGTGCCAGCACCTGGCTGCACGTGCATAACGACGCCAATATGACAGCGTCGTTGATTACCATTGCAAAATCGAAAGGTGACCTGGAGGCGGCGGAGAAATGGCGCATCCGGGGGCATCGTGATTTTCCTTTCGATCCCCGCTTCCTCCGAGGTGATCTTTGAAACTCTGCTTTATCGTTAACGATGCGGCCTATTTTGCCTTGCACTGGCTTGACCGCGCCTGTGCGGCGAAAAAGGCCGGTTATGACGTTCATCTTTTATGCCGTCAGGGCGATGAGTTTGTTATGCGTCAATTGCATCAGGCAGGAATTCACTGGCATGAAATTTCACTGAAAGGCCCGTCAGCAAGCCCGTTTAACCTGATACAAAGCGGCTTGCAAATATCGCTTTGGTTGCGCCGTTTGAAGCCTGATCTGGTGCATTGCATTACGCTAAAACCCTGCCTGATTGGTGCAGGTCTTGCTGGCCGCTGGCCGGTAGCCCTAACTTTCCCGGGATTAGGCCGCTTGTGGAGTGGCACCTTTCCGTTCGCGAGACCGGCCAGGGCAATCACGGGATGGTGGTGGCGCAGGGCTACCCGAAAACCTCAAACCCTGCTGGTGTTTGAGCACGAAGGCGATCGCAAGACGCTCATGGACAATTGCGGTATCACAATATCCCGCACGATGGTGACTGGTTGCTCAGGGGTTAATCCCGATGCTTTTCCTTATTCGTCTTTCCCCAGAAATCGCGTACCGGTTGTGTTATTTGCGGGGAGGCTCATTCGTCCTAAAGGGCTCGACACGTTGCTTAACATTTGTCGACAGCTGCGCTCAGAGGGCGTGGCTCTGCACCTGCAGGTGGCAGGACTCGCCGCCCCGGGAGACGTGAATGGTATTCCCGAAGCAGAGCTCGTTCAGCTTCACCACCAGGGGGAGATTGAGTGGTTGGGGGCACGACATGATATGCCTGCGCTGATTGCTCAGGCCAATATTATTGCGCTTCCATCGCGTTATGCAGAAGGGGTGCCGCGCATTCTCCTGGAGGCGGCCAGTTGCGGTCGTCCTTCCGTGGCTTTTGATCGTGGTGGATGCCGAACCATTTTACCCGCAGATAACAGTTGTGGTGCGCTGATAAAAGATGGCGATGATATTGCCTTTGCTGCTGCCCTGAGGGGGCTATTGGAGGACCCTGCTTGCTGTGAACGCAAGGGTAAAGCAGGGCGACAGCGTGTGCTTCATTCTCTGACGGCCTCTCATGCTGCGGCTAAGAACCTCTCTTGTTATGAGCGAGTGCTGAGTCTCTCCGCGATCTCTGGCGTCATGGAACTTGAAAAATGAAACGTTTTATTTTGTCGTTACTGTGGCAGCGGGATCTTATTCGTGTGCTGGTCCAAAAAGAGATAAAGGTACGCTACAAAAACAGTCTGTTCGGCTGGCTGTGGTCTGTAGGGCACCCGCTGATGTTCGGGGCTATTTACTGGCTGATCTTCGGGCAGGTCATGCGGGTGCCTATTGCTGATTACCCGCTTTTTTTGTTGTGCGGTCTTTTTCCCTGGCAGTGGATTACGTCCTGCCTGAGTACGGCACCTGCTTTGTTTTTTGTAAATAGTGCCATTATCAAAAAAACCACCTTTCCACGCATAGTCTTGCCTATTACTCAGGTGTTAACGGAGGGGGTACATTTTTTATTTACCCTCCCGGTACTGGCTCTGTTTTTGCTGGTCAGCCGTACAGGTTCAGAACCTACATTTGCCTGGCTATGGGGCGGAGCACTGCTGTTTTTAGTGCAATTTATGCTTCTGACTGGACTGTCTTGTCTTTTATCGTCACTAACGTTGTTTCTGCGCGATCTTGAACGCTTTGTACAGCTTGGGCTGATGCTCTTGTTTTACGCCACGCCGGTGCTTTATTCGCCTGAAATGGTACCTGCACGCTGGCAATGGCTTCTCAATCTTAATCCATTGGCACCTTTGATTCTGGCATGGCGTGAACTTTTTATGCATGGACGACTTTCTGGCGAACATTTGCTGTCAATGTTTGTGTTTTCCGTCGTGATGTTACTGGTTGGATATCAAGTGCTCCGTAGGCTTGCTCCCCGATTCGCGGAGGTTTTGTGATGTCATCGACGGTTGAACTTGTCAAGGTAAGTAAGAGCTACCCGCTTTGGCACCACCTCGGTTCTGGTCTTAAATCGCTATTGCTACATCCAGGACAGCTTAAAGCTCTGATCAGGCAACATCAGCACACAGCGCTGGAAAATGTGAGTTTTCGTATTCGTCGCGGAGAATCCGTGGCGCTGATAGGCCGCAATGGCGCAGGGAAAAGTACGCTATTGGGACTTGTCGCAGGCGTGCTTTCCCCTACAACCGGACAGGTAAAGGTATGTGGCCGCGTAGCCTCAATGTTGGAACTGGGGGCCGGATTTCATCCTGAGCTCACCGGTCGGGAAAATATTGCTCTAAATGCAACGCTCCTGGGTCTGCGTCGGGAGGAAGTTAAACGAGCGATGCCGGCGATTATCGATTTCGCTGAACTTGGACGCTTTATTGACGAACCGGTACGAATCTATTCCAGCGGAATGTTAGCCAGGCTGGGTTTTGCGGTTATGACTCAAATCTCTCCGGATATTTTGCTTGTAGATGAAGTACTTGCCGTGGGGGATGCTGCTTTCCGCCAACGCTGCTATGAAGTACTAAAACGCTTTCGGGCCCAGGGCGTCACCCTTCTTTTCGTCAGCCACAATCCAAAGGATATTCAACAATTCTGCGATCGCGTGCTGTGGTTCGAAAACCATCAGATGATTGCTGATGGCTCACCAAACGACATTCTTCCACTCTATCAAGAAGCTATGCAGCAGGAAGCGAGTAAAAAATGAAAAATAAAAATATCTATATCGTAGGGGCTGGTTTATCCGGCGCGACCATCGCTCGGCTGTTGGCCGAACAGGGTGCTCAGGTTAGCATCTTTGAACAACGTGACCATGTCGCGGGAAATTGCCACGATGAACGATGCCCGCATACTCAGGTGCGTGAGCACCGTTACGGACCGCATATATTCCATACCAACGATGAAGAAGTCTGGCAGTTTGTCCAGCGCTTCGCACGATTTATGCCATATCAACATCGTGTGTTTACGACCAGCCAGGGGCAGGTCTGGAATTTGCCAGTAAATTTGCACACCTTAAACCAGTTTCGCTCAGCGGCAATGACGCCCAATGAAGCGCGAAAATGGCTTGCTTCAATGACGATTTCAACGCCTGACGGCGCAGAAAATCTTCAGCAACATGCGCATGAACTTATGGGGGCTCCCCTTTATGAGACGTTTTTCCGTGATTACACCGAAAAGCAGTGGGGATGTTCGGCTACGCAGCTTCCGGCTTCTATTCTCAAGCGCCTTCCATTCAGGTTTGACTATACAGATGGCTATTTTGATAGCCGTTTTCAGGGTATGCCACAGGACGGGTATACCGCGATGGTTCAATCTATGCTGCAACACCCCAATATTAAGGTGCAGACTGACGTCACTGTGACGGCAGAAATTGCACGTGAGTTGATGGATAAAGGACATGTTTTCTGGTCCGGTCCACTTGATGCCTGGTTTAATCATGATGCGGGTCGCTTGCGCTGGAGGACGTTGGATTTTATTCGGGAGGCTGCAACGGCTGACGCTCAGGGGTGTGCCGTCATGAATTATGCTGATAAATCTGTTCCCTGGACGCGCATTACTGACCATGCGCGTCTGAGTCCCTGGGAGCAGCATCAACAAACGCTTTTAGTCAGGGAAATCCCTCGGGAGGCCAAAGAGAATGATATCCCTTATTACCCGTTGCGAATGGCAGATGATGAACGGCTGCTGACTCACTACCGCGAACGTGCTTCGGCTCTTACTGGTGTGACATTTATCGGGCGATTAGGGACTTATCGCTATATGGATATGGACGTTACGCTACGCCAGGCCATATCGATCGCGAAGCATTTTATAACAACCCCAGCAGGTGAGCACTTTTTGGCCTGGCCGGATGATAACGCATGAAAGTGGCTGCGCTGATTGTTACCTTTAACAGGTTAACGATGCTGAAAAGGACGCTGGTCCACACGCTAAATATGTCATTCGACCAGGTGCTGGTGGTTAACAACGCCTCCACCGATGGAACCAAAGAATGGCTGGATAGCCTGGATGAGCTAAGGCTGACTGTATTGCATCAACCTGAGAATCGTGGTGGTGCGGGTGGCTTTGCAGCAGGATTAGAAGCGTTAACGGCGGTGACGGGTTGGACGCACGTCTGTCTTTACGATGATGATGCGCAACCTGCACCGGATTGGCTTTGTGAACTGGCAAAGCAGCCTCAGGCCGATATTTGGTTGAGTCATGTTCGAGATGCACTCAATCAACCTTGCCGAATGAACATGCCGTTTAAGCGTTTGCCGCAAACCTTACGACAATCGTTGGGCTATCTTTTCTTCCCTGAGCGATGGCTGCCCCGAGAGCCCAATATAACGTCGGTCTGTACGCTGACGTTTGTGGGTTGCTGCGTTGAGCGTAGAGTCGTACGGCAATTGCTGGATGTACTGGATACAAGATTGTTTCTTTATTTTGACGATTTGGCCGCCGGAGCCGCGCTTGCAAGACAAGGTGTCAGGATGCTGTGGTGTCCATCGCTACGATTTCAACATGATATTAACAGCCGCAGCGGCGTCTCTCCCGAGCGCCGTAAGTTATTAACACGAAACCTTTTGTGGCTATCAAGAACCCGTTCGGGTGCCCCATGGAATAACAATGTCACTGCGTTGAGGGTGCTTGGGCAATTGGCTGGCGCAATGAGTGGCCCTGAAAAACTCCGCAATATCTGGCACTGGGGTATAGGGCTTCGTGACGGTCTGGCTGGTCCGGGGGAGGAAAATAATGTCTGAACCCGTGGTCCGTTTTTTCGTATGCCATCATCGCCCGGCACCATACTTTCGAAATCGTTATTTTACACCCATTCAGGCAGGTCGATCTGTTGTTTCAACTCGTCTTGATTACGCGGCGGGGGACGACGAAGGGGACAATATTTCGTCTCAAAATCCCTTCTGGAGTGAGCTTACGGCCCTTTACTGGATATGGAAAAATGTCGATGCCGACTGGTATGGGCTGATGCACTATCGGCGCATGCTGACGTTTCGTAAGAATAAGATCCTGAACGGAACATTCTCTAAACTGGATGAAAATACCCTCCACTATTTCGGCTGGACAGAGAAACAGGTCAATGAGTGTCTGGAGTCATATGATGCCATGACCGCTCCTGCGCTACCGGTACATCCCCCTGGGTTGCCTGAACAGATAATGACGGTGGCAGAGTATTATCATCGTGCACATCATGGTGCCGATCTGGAAAGCATAGTTGAAAGAGTGAAGCGAGACTGGCCAGATTTCTATCTCCCTCTGATTGACTGCCTTTCACGAACTTCGATGGTCACGGGTAATCTTGTGGTGATGCGACATCCTTATTTTCAGGATTACTGTTCGTTTCTTTTTGGAGTATTACTACCGGAATCGCAACAACGCTCTCTTGAGCATTACACGCATTATCAGCAGCGAGTTTGGGGCTTTCTTGCCGAGCGTTTGACGCAGGCCTGGCTCATTGCGGCTCAGCAGCGTTGGCCAGAGATGAGGATTGGGCAAACAGGGGTTGCAACAGGGGTTTCTCCTGCATACCTCAAGCCTTCTCAACCCGTAGAGCCAGATCGAAGCCAGTTGATTGATGAGGCAATACAAGTCGCTATCGCAGTCGATGACGCCTATGTTGTTCATGCCGATACATTCTTGTCATCGCTGATTACAGGGCTACATCCGAAACAAAGACTCATCATCCATTTACTGTGCGATGAAACATTATCTCAAAAAAGCAGAGCGCTCCTGTCCAACGAAAGGGGTGACAACATCCGCTTTCAGTTTCATCAGGTTTCACATAACTCTCTTGAGTATCTCCCCAATAACCGACGCCATATTAGCCATCGAACGTGGTATCGACTATTGCTTGCGGAATTGCTTACTGATGTATCCCGAGTGCTGTGGTTGGATGCGGATATGGTGGTATGCGGCAACCTTCTTCCTCTCTGGCAGTATGATTTGCCGGCAAATGTAGTAATGGGAGCCTGCGCGGATGAGGGCGGAAGAGATCAGGCGCAGAGGCTTGGTATTGAGAGCCTTTACATTAATGCTGGGGTACTCCTTATCAACCTGGATGCACTCAGAGCGCGTTATCCGTCTCCATTAAAAGAATACCTGACCATTTATTACCGCTTTCAGCAAGTTATTCGATTGCAGGATCAGGATGTGCTGAATTTGGCGCATCAGGGAGAAATTCATACTCTGCCTTTAATTTACAACGTCCAGACGCGTTGTTACTTGCCGGACATCCTGACACCTTCTTTTAGTGCCCAGGAGCACGTTGCAGCGCTGGCCGGACCCGTCATATTACATTTTACAGGCCCGGATAAGCCATGGCTTCCTGGCTGTCGTCATCCGCTTCGACGCGAGTATTTTAGGCATTTAAGAACGCCCCGCACTCCCATGGGCAAGCTTCGGTTTACGTTATCGGATGGTTTAATTCGCATTTATCGCCATCTGTGGTTTCGGATCGGAGGGCAGAAGATACAGGATTGTATACGAGGTTCACGGCGTCTGAGGGCGCTGCGCCGGGCGTATAGCATCTACCAGAATTTAATTTTTAAGTGAGAGGGAATTAACCTGAAACCTGACATTATTCTTGATACTCGCAGTGCAGAAATACCGGTGGTGAGCATCGTCGTTCCTGTTTATAACACAGCTGCTTGGGTAGAAATGACGCTTGCTTCATTATCCTCATCATTACTGACTAATGCTGAATTGATCGTCATTGATGACGGCAGTACCGATGATAGTTTCAAGTGTTTGCCGGATTTGTTGGCGAAATTTCCAGGACAGGTTCTTCTGTTGAAGCAACCCAATCAGGGACTGTCGGCTACTCGTAATAAAGGGGTGTGTCTGGCAAGAGGTGACTGGATTGCTTTTTGTGATAGTGATGACTGGTTAAATGCATTAACGCTAATGGTGGCCATTGATCGTGGTGAAAGGAATCATGCTGATGCTGTTTTTTGGCGCAGTATGGTTTATGACGATATTAATCAGACACTGTCTCCTTTCTATGATGAAAAGAGCTATTCTCAGTCGCGCAAGTATTGTGATGATGGGGTTACTACGTTTATTGCGGCCCCTGAATTATTAGGTCTTGAGCCAAATATTAATACCGGAGTTTATCGGAGGAATTTTTGGTTGCACAACGTTGGCTTTTTTCGTGATGGCAAAGTATTTGAAGATTTGGTTCCTCATTACCGTGTTCTTTTTAGCGAAGGAAAAATAATGTTGATGGACATAGTCGGTTACTATTATCGGGTGGGAAGGCCCGGTAAAATCACGGAGGAACGAAGCCATCGCCGACGCGATATGGTAGACGCAGTAGCGGGAGTCATTGACGCAGTGCCTGCAACACTTTCCAGTAATCATTGCAGAATATTAATGGGGCAGCTATTACGTATGTTGCACTGGAGTGGCGTCGCTTCTCTACCCGAAGATCGCAAACCCTACTATGTTGCATCGTGTTCGCTGTTTGAGCATGCCCGTCCGCGTCAGGTGCTTGCTACGGCATTCAAGGCTGGGTTGCCAGCGGGGCAGGCCATTATTGCTTTAGCGTTGTTAGTGGGTAGCTCACATGGACTGTCTCGACTGGCTGCTGGCTACCGATGGAGCAGTCTGCCGTTTTTGGTCCCCGGTTTACTGTTTCGTCCGATGTTATGGCTCGGTATCTTTCGTCTGATGGGGAAAATGATTAAAGGCGGTTCACAATGAAAGTTATTTCTTCCTGTATCGATGGCAGACACCCTTATTTTGCTCAGCGTCCTGATATCCCACTGATTATCATTCCGGGTGACAAATTGATTAGCCCAAATATGATTAATTCATTAAAAGAGCATGAGGCACCTATCTGGATTGTGGACTCAGAATCTGCTGGCCAACGAAGGTGGAGTTCGTTACTTTCGCATTCAGATATTTATGTCGTGTCAGATATAAATCAGCTTATTAATAAATCTCCTGTAGATAAGAGATACGAACTCTATGCTGTGCTGGACCAAAACAACTCGGAACAAATAAAAAAATTAATTCTTTCTCACGCTCCAGATGTTGCCTGCGGCGTTCTGGAACGTTCAGCGGGAGACTGGCTGCAATGGTACCAATTTTCAGCGAAACATTGTGAGCGTTTTAGCTGGTGGGTGGATGAAGCTTCAACGCAAGTCAGTGGGCGCTTGTCTTCAGTACCCGTTAGTGTTGTCGTACCTGTCTATAATGTTGTCGATTGGCTGGATGAGTGCCTTTCATCATTAGCTCATCAGGATTTGGACGGGCTGGAAGTCATTGTTGTTGATGATGGTTCAACCGATGGTAGTGGGGAAATTGCTAAAAAATGGCAGATACAATATCCGCAACGCTTCAGAACGATTCATCAACAAAATTCTGGGTGTGCTACTGCACGAAACACCGGTCTTTCAGCTGCTCGGGGAACATTTACTGGGTTTGTTGATAGCGATGATTTTGTTGCACCGAACATGTTTAGCTCTCTATTCCGTTCTGCTGTGCTGCGTCAGTCTGATGTGGCTCAATGCGGCTGGACTGAATTTTATCCCGATGGTGGGAAGGTGGAATGCCCGGGTAATGAGAATGCGTTGCTTTGTGATGAGTTAAGTTCGCGTCCCACGATTTGGCGTAAGATCTACCGTACAGCGATGCTGAAAGAAAAGGCAATTGTATTCCCGGCACATATTCGTCGTTTCGATGATCTTCCTTTTCAGTTTGAAGCATTGTTCGCAGCCCGAAAGTTAACAACGATTACGGATTGTCACTATTTTTACCGTCAGGCAAGGCCAGGACAGGATATCGGCATCAAGGATGAACGCTTATTGGTACATGTTGAGCTTTTCGAATGGCTTATGTTGCGCCTTAAACCAGAGATAACACGTTCCACGGCAATGCAAGCTTTTAGATTGATGTTAAATACACACTATTGGGGATGGTTTATTATTGAAGAGCCCCTAAAAAAACATTACCTGAACAATATATTCAAACAATGCCTTGGAGCATCATTTCCACTCACTCATTTTGAGCGATTCTTACTGGCAAGGAAGATGGGAAGTAAAATGTTTAACTTTTATATGCGTTTAACCCTCTGTAGCCTGGTGTCCAGATTTGGTTTAAAAGGCAAAAGTAATGGTTAGATCTCTGATCACAATGGGTATTCGTAGAGTATTTCCTGGGATAACTCTGCGTTATAGGCGGCTTATAGACTCAATTAACGCCATTTTAAGCAACAGTGTTCATCAACAATCGCAGATAGACTCGCTCTCTTCTCAGCTGAATGATATTCGCCAGAAACTTTTGGTTGTATCGCAATCTATTCATCATTCTGAGCGTCTGATAATGAAAAGAAAAGCACCATGGCGTTGTGTTTTTCTTGTCCACAGTGTTGAAATATGGAGTAGTTTGCACGCTGTTTGGCTCGCAATGAGTAAAGATCCTCGATTTGATCCGATAGTTGTGACTATCCCGCGAAAGTATCCTGGAAGCGAAAAGCTTTGTAATGAAGAGAATACCCATAATAGCATGAAATCTAAAGGTATTCCGCATATCAGGATTATCTCGGGAGATCTTTTTGATGACTTGTCTACTCTTCGTGCATTAGAACCTCAAATTATTTTTAGACAATCACATTGGGATGCTGATATATCGCCAGCTTTTGCTGCCGAATGGCTTGGTTTTGCGAAGATTTATTATATAGATTACAGTATTGCCCCGATTCATGTCTCAGGATTTCGGGCGAGTCCTTTGTATCGACGAGCCAGTGGAATATTTATTGCGAATGATGCAATACGCGAGTTTATGCCATCAACATTACCCGTAATCACTTCTGGGCATCCACGAGTTGATTATTTGTGTCACGCAGAACCCATCTGGCCGATAAATACAGGAAATAAGTTTAAAATAATATGGAGTGCGCACCACTCCACGGGTACTGAATGGACCAATTTCGGTACATTTTGGATGGTGAAATCATTTATGCTGAATCTGGCACAGGTGCATCCTGAAATTGATTTTTTGTTCAGTCCTCATCCTGCGCTTGTCAGCCAAATGCAATCAATTTCAAACACATCCTCTTCAGAGTTTGATGTATTTTGTGCCAGATGGTGTGCACTACCGAATACAGGAGTACTTACAAATGGCGACTACGCCGGTCCGTTCAAGGCTTCCGATTTACTGATCGTTGATGGGATTAGTTTTCTGCTTGAATACCAGCTTAATCAAAAGCCTGTATTGTTTTTAGAGCGTGAAGATCATAGCCCCTTCAATGCATTTGGCGTTCATGTCAAGAAAGGGGTTCATCCTATCCCAGCAGAGCAGCCAGAGATGTTAGTCCCATGGTTAGATCATTTTTCATCCGGAGGTAAGGACCCGTTGCAAAATGAGCAGAAAGCCTTGTGCGAAACGTATTTCAACCAACAAAGGGTGCCAGAAGCTATACTAGAAAGCATTGCTAATGACATGGCAGCATCATCAAAATAAAAATAAGTAGTATAAATTTCTGCAAGTTAGAACTGTAAGGACTATAATTTATCCATTATGTTGATACGTATCTGCATCAAATGCTGATCAATTTGTTAGAGACATTTATCAAAATGAAATTTTTGATTAACAATTCTATAGTTTACAATTCTGATGATGGTTCTTTAGTTAACAAAAATCGTGCGGACGATATTATTGTTTTACCACATATGGCTGCACGTGTTCTTACATGCTTGTTAATCAACGCAGGGAAGGTTGTCCCCAGAGAAGCGATTTTTGATTATGTATGGTCTGGAAATGAGATGCTTGCATCAAATAACAGTCTGACTCAATATGTTTCTTTTATAAGAAAAACGCTTACAGACTTGGAATGTCAAGAGGAGTTAATTAAGACAATACCACGCGTTGGTTTTTATTTATCTGGAGATAATGTTAGTAATTATAAAGATGGTGGTTTTAGTTTGCTCAAGGATGGTTTTTTTAGTAAATATCTTTTTGCAATTCTAAGTTTTATGATTTTGCTTATGGTTTTATTATATCAGATTTTTTTCCTTAAAGACCGATTAACAAACAAGGAGCTCTTTTATTTTGGTAAAATAGATTCTTGTAAAATTTACACGCTTAAAAATGTAAGCGAGCATGATTTTGCATCAATTCGTTCCAGGATTGAGAAGATGGTTGAAAATGAAAATTTTAACATAGCCTGCACTAAGGATTTCTCGTATGTGTATCAATCTGATGAACGTATTTCACTAGAGGGTAAGGGGCGGGAATTTATTAGCCGTTGCAATATTTCTGGTGAGAAAGATAATATTATTTCAGCTTGCAATGGAGTGTATATCAATGCGCGCAATTATTAAGTTAACCATACTTATATCTTTCATTGTGATTATTCTGGCTAATATATATTATTACTTTGATGTGTCCAAGCGAGAAATGATTAATTGTGAGTCACCCGTACTGATCCCCATGCCAAAAAAAGGATTTCAATACAGCGGTATAATCGGTATGACTTTTAATCCCAACGGGACTGGAATGGCTTCTTTTTCTGGTGAACTCACAGAGTTAGATACTAATACTACATTTGATGTACTGAGGATTATATATTTCGATTACTCGATTGAATACTATAGCTATTTCACATTATCAAATTTCGTTATCAAGAAAAATGTTAATGATTCAACTGATGATCAGATGTTCAATCGACTAATGTTTGATTTAAGTACAGCTGGTCGTCGAATTCGAGTTGAAAGATTGAAGGACACCGCTTTCCTTATCGAAAATACATTTAATCCGATTTTCATTTGCATTGAAAGATGATTAATAATCGGTGTAAAAATCAGAACGCTCAAAAGATTTTTATTCTGTAAATTATTTAAAAAGCGGAATTTTAACCTATATTAATATGCCATTTTAACTAAATATGCCGTTTTAATGGGTTTTGAGGATATCATTTGCAACAATTCTGAATGACTCCGAGGTTGGCTTTTCTTATGAGCAGTAATGCGGTAAATGATAATGTTTATTATTTGTTGTTGGGTGAAACGGAAAGAAATATAATTGGAAAAAGTCTTTCTGAAAAAGATGCAAAAGAAGAATTAAGTGGTGATTCATCTATTAAAACAGATGTTGCTTTAAGAAAAATTGGGAAGCTTAATGAAACAATGCGTCTTGCTAAAGGGCGTAAAGGATACGCTAACTTGAGTCTTATATATCAAGCGCTTAGTACCACCTCTGAAGCAGGATTGACAACGAGACAGATAGCAGATATTTGTGGATTATCTATTTACGTTACCCGAAATTGGTTAACAAAGCTGAATGAGGCTGGGGTAATATGTTGTCATCTTTTTGATGGAAAATCTTTAGGTTGGACTATTGATTTGTAATACTTGCGTTCTATTTGAGATGCAAGACTTTTAAACAAATTTCAAAAAAAAGTATTGTCAGTGGTAGTAATCTCTGGCTTCTGTTTCCCTATGTTTATAGATATAGCTGTCAATTAGCATTATAGGTATTTATGTTGACCCACGATTCAGTGCTGGATGTGGACGATACTCATTCAATTGTCACGGATAAAGGTGTATGTCATTCAGACGGTTTTTCAAAGTAAAATATGTCACTCATTAGTAACCTGCTACAGTTCTTTTGGGATTTGTAGGGGGGGCGGCCTGAGTATTTGACTGTGCGTTGTTAGCAGACAATTCCGGCTATACTTATTTATCCTGGTGTAGAGATTTTGAGATGCGATATAAATATGTGATGCTGCTCTGATGAACAGGATGACCTCATTCAACTATTCGTTTTAGCGTTTTAACTTAAAATTTTTGTGTTAACGTTTACAGTTTATGGTCATTATCTTTTTTAACTATTTTAAATCACTCTAATGTGTCCGTTAAATCTGTGTCGATTCAGTTGCATTAAATATCATTAGTGTTTTATCTTGTATGTATATCTTTCATTGAATTTTAAATCTATATTTTTGATGTGTTCAACTAAATGTTTCTCCTTAAGGCATGTGGTTGTATTGTCTTTACGACGAAACTTTATATTTTCTCTATTAATTAAAGAGAGTTTTTTTACCGGTGTATGGTCCAGGATGGGAGGGCAATACTGATTTTAGAATATAAAGTCAAAATGATATTCATTGTAGGTCTATGGTTTTTATTATTTGCTGTCAGAAATTTAAATAATCTATAAAGTGTTAATTAATTTTTTTGAAATTGAGGATGGAAAATGAAACGCGCAAGTGTGAAAGAAAGAGAGTATCTTATAGGGCCATTAACAACAAGTCACTGGATTCAATCGGCACCGTATAATAACTTTGTAAAACCGTACTTAGTCGGTTGTACTGCCCTGGCTATTGCTCAATTAATGAGAGCTAATTCCTATCCAGCTAAAGGTAAGGGGATGATTAATGGTATTATGGCTGAAGATCCACAAATTAATATCGATGGATATGTGTATCGTTGGGATTTAATGGATGATAAGGCTCTATCAGAAGAAGCACGAGATGCAATATCAACTATGATTGGACATGTTGCATGTGCAATCAACACGCACTTTGGTTTATCATCTAGCTCTCAACTGGATTTTTTAGAAGAGATAAGTGCGCTTGTCGATAACTTTAGCTATGAAGATGACATATCATATATCTCATACAAAGAGACGAATAACTATACCGATTATATTCAACAATCAACTATAAACGATGCCGTTATAGAAAACCTGCAAATGGGATTCCCTGTTTTGGTTGATATTCCAGGGCATTCAACTGTATGTGATGGTTACATGGGGGATGGTGTTTTTTCTTTTAATTATGGCTGGGGGGGGGGCAGTAGCTATTACTATAACTTAACTAATGATATGCAGGGTTGTAAACCAGTGTGTATTATATTTGGCATTAGGCCATCATCTGAACCGTTGTTGGTAGCAGAAAAATTATTAGTAACTAATAATGTTTTAACCCAGCTATCTTCGAGTTCTGTTGAGGTCGTTATAAAAAATATTACAGATACTAGTTTTGAGGGACATTTGAACTTAGTGTCCTGTGATAAAAATAATTTTAAAAGAAATGTTATAAGCAAAAATGTTAATATTTCCCTCGCATCAGGTGAGGAGTCTAGTTTAATAATTCCTATTGAAATGCCGATTGATATATCTTTTGGTGAAAGATATGTGGAAGTAATGTATCTTAGCAAAGATGGTATGATGCAAAAGCTTAAGGATAGTAGCAATAATATCTTAAAAGAAAAGGTTACGATTAATCGGCATGTATGTGAGACATTACATTTAGTAAATGATGTAGTGATCCCCACTACTATTCCTTATGGAAGTCAAATAGAAGTAGAAATAAAAATACATAGTGAGATTGATGAGGTAAAAGAATTTTTCCTATTACTTACTGATATCAATACTAACATTATTAAAACTCTAGGTAGTACTATTGTACGTTTAGATAATGGTGAAAACTCACCATTTGTAATTAAAGGCGACTTCAATGAAATATCTGTAGAACAAAATTATAGAGTTATCATTGCTACAAAAAGTGAAGAAGTGTTCCCTGTTTTTGAGAAGTTAGATTTATTTGAATCTGATGTTTATATTTTATCAGAAGAAAATTATAGTGAATTTTTTTCCTTATCAAAGAATATACCTCTACCAGATGTTTTATATTCAGGTGCAACTTACCCACCATCTGAGGTTGTTATTCAACCTATTGTTTTTGAAGGTAATAAGCTTTGCGATTTTTACATTGAATATTTGGATGTAAACGGACGTATTATCAGGAGTAATAAAAAAAGTTATGGGGTTACAGAACTGGGGGAAATTAAGATTGACCTTAATATAAACCCTGGTCAACTCAATGTTGACCAGTCACAACCTGTTGCAGAATATTCAATACGGTTGACGCATAGTGATTTCGACGATAATGAGAATCGATATATTGTTAAGCCTGGAGATATTTCCGTTAGTAATCCAGCACTAGTCAATATATTTTACCGGAATCCTTATGATTTTATGTTCCTGACTAAAAGTATTGAAGTGAGTAAGAATGAATTCAATCATTTAGAACAGTTTGATGTTACATTTTCATCGCAATATATGATTGAATATTCGCATCTTCCAAGTGTGGAAATTGTAACGTTCAATGTTAAATTAAAAGATGAGGATTTTAATGAGTACTTAATAGGGTCTGAAAAAGGACTTATCTATTTAAATGAAAGTTTTTCCAACACCATCAGTTCGAAGGTTAGTGAACATATTCCAAGTGGTAAATATACACTCTATGTCCAGATCGTATGTGATCATTATAATGACCCATTGCCAGAGAAAGTGTATGGATACACGAATGAGGTCTTAGATGAGATAAATATTACTATTATTTAGCTGGCTCTTTTATGTTGGTATAATAAATGTAGCACGCTCGTGTTAATTCTGACACATTCGGGCTTTAAGTCATCAGCCTGTACTCTTCCTGTGTCAGGTTATTCAGCCATTCATGGGGGCGCTTGTTCTGCCCCCTTTTTTAGATACTACCATCATCAAGTAATACCCGTTTTTACATGTCATAATTCTGTTTCATCTGCCTATTGCAAATGCAGCCTGGGATTTAGGTACAGGAACAACTCTCATTTCGTCACTCTTGTAGACCGGTAATCACTGTGAGTTCAACGGGCCGATGTGTAAGTATCCCGCATAATCGTGCCATTCATATTTAGAGATCCTCCGGCATAATCAATCTGCCAACAAAGTAGATTGCTATGCGTAAAGCCCGTTTTACTGAGCATCAGATCATTGCCGTGATTAAGTCGGTTGAAGCCGGACGAACTGTTAAGGATGTCTGCCGGGAGGCCGGTATCTCTGAAGCCACCTACTACAAATGGAAGTCCAGATACGGCGGCCTGGAGGCTTCTGATATTAAAAAGATCAAGGATCTTGAGGACGAGAACCGACGTCTCAAACGGATGTTTGCCGACCTGAGCCTTGAGAACCGGGCGCTGAAAGACGTTATCGAAAAAAAGCTTTAAAATCAGCCTTTATGCGTGAGCTGGTCACTCATCTGATAACGACGTTCGGACTCAGTATCCGTCAGGCCTGTCGGAGTCTTAACCTGAGCAGAACGGTTTACCATTACCGCCCGGATACCACACGTGACGAACCCGTTATTGTCGCGTTGCAGGCAGTGGCCGAGCGATACCCACGATACGGTTTTCCGAAACTTTTTCAGGTTCTGAGGCGGCAGGGACACCCGTGGAATCACAAAAGGATCCATCGTATTTATTGTCTGCTGAAGCTGAACTTTCGTCGTAAGGGCAAACAGCGGTTGCCGGTGCGTAATCCCTCGCCACTGGCCACGCCGGAAGCGCTGAATCAGAGCTGGTCTGTCGATTTTATGCATGATGTCCTGGTCTGTGGCCGTCGTATTCGCACGTTCAATGTCGTTGATGACTTTAACCGTGAGGCGTTGTCGATTGAAATCGATCTGAATCTGCCAGCTCAGCGCGTGGTCCGTGTACTCGACAGGATCGCGGCAAATCGCGGGTATCCGGTCATGCTGCGCATGGATAATGGTCCGGAATTTATCTCTCTGGCACTGGCTGAATGGGCAGAGAAACATGCAGTAAAACTGGAGTTTATCCAGCCAGGTAAGCCGACGCAGAACGCTTTCATTGAGCGCTTTAACCGGACATACCGTACAGAAATACTCGATTTTTATCTGTTCAGAATGCTGAATGAAGTGCGGGAAATCACGGAGAAATGGTGTCAGAATATAACTGTGAACGTCCGCATGAATCACTGAACAATATGACACCGGAGGAATACCGACAGCACCATTATTTGGCCGGGATCTCAAAAAATGCATGGAACTAAAACGGGTCTATTTACACTAGGAGCGGATACCGTAAGTATTTTTCCTCTGAAGGGGCATCCCTTTCAAGAAATGCATCCGTTGTGGATTTATGCAACGCCTGAAGCTACTAACAAAGAACAATTTGTCTGACCAAAGGCATTTTTTAGCAATGGGAAAAGAGGGGGAAGTTCCGTTAGCGATTTTAGGGGCCTGAGGCTCTTAAGTGATTTAAGTGATGGCAAATTAGGTGTGGTAACCATGTCTTTTACTGCACAGGCCACATAGCCATCGTGATCAATCAACTTACCTTTAGTAAACCAGCCTAAATGATTCCCATTGAAGCCATAAACATCAAACTCATTGTTCTGGTTACGTTTAAGGTAGGCGCTTGGTTCGCCCTCCCAACTATATAAAGTCAACTCGTCATCAAGTGAAATATAAACGACGGCGTTGCCTTGATTATCATAAAGATCTAGGTCATTACTCGCAGTAACACAAGATGAGAAAAGAAACATAACTAGCAAGAGTGATTTTTTCATAAAGTCTCAAGTTTCTTAAAAAGGAAAAGTTCGAATATTCTACCAAAATTATGAGGACACTAACTTCCGATTTTCGCTCATATAAGACCTTCGTCCTGCCCGTCAAGTGCCGTGAGTAGATTGTGCGAGCGTATGGATACATTAGATACCTAAAGGCTCTTGAGTAGACCTACAAACATTGTCTGTCGCTTGGGTTGAGCATAAAATACCCATTCAATTTTATGCGGGTATTTGTATGGAATACGTGGCTTTTGGTGATGAGAGTGGTACGACAGGGAGTGACCGCTGTTATGGCATTGGTTTGCTGTGTGTGCGTAAAGACACGTTGCACATCTTCAATGAGCGCGTCCAGAAATTAAAAGATAAGTACGGGATTGTCGGTGAGTTGAAGTGGTCCAAGATTAAGAACAGTGCAGGGCAGGCAAACATTTGCATTGAGCTGCTGGCTATGGTGCTCAAGAACTCGTGCTGCTTCCACTCAATTGTTGTAGTTAAGAACATTTACAACAACTGGCAAACGGACAGGGAGTTGGCTTTTTACCAGACGTACACAATGCTCGTTAAGAACGTTGCTAAGCAGATTAAGAGTGACGTTGAGGTGATCATCGACCAGAAGATTGATAAATACAAAAAGAACGATGAAGTGACAGGTATTGTTGCTAACAACATGCTGGCTAGGGCAGGGATGAAGAAGCTGGTTAAGTCTGTGACGATGCACGACTCTAAGCATCATCTTGGATTACAGGTTGTCGACATTCTGACCGGAGCTGTGAACTCTGGGTACTTGAAGTACCTTAATCCTCGGCGAGAACTATCAGTGGCTAAGGAGCTTGCCTTTGAACGTATGGCTGCTCTGCTTGGCTGGGATTTTTTCCATTACGATACATTCCCGAATAAGGATTTTAATATCTGGCATTTCCCGCAAGAGATGCGAGCTATGCCGGGTTCAAAGAGTATTCGACCTGATTACAGCGTTCCATTGGTTAAGCGGGAAGAGCTGCCCTAACCTTGACTTCAAAAATCGATTGTTTACGCATAGGCCGACCAGATTTAAAGGATAGGTGTTAATCGATACTGTAGTGGTGCACTAAATTTGGCCACTGGAACAAATATGTAAATGTCCACTTCTCGCTCTTTGCCGACAGTCAGAACCGTTTGCCGGAAATCTGTTAACCGGCCCGTAAAGTGATCCATACACTTTTCACCATAATGCTCCTGCGGGAGCATTTTTTTCGGTAATTTTTCAGTACTGGTAAACAGTTGATGGTTGAGGGTATCCATCAGTACTCGGAGAATAGCGGCTTTACTGTGAAATGGAACACATCATGAGTGACGCGTTATCAACCGAATCCACCTCAGCACTTCCTTTTCTGAAGCGTGTCAGCCAGGACCGACCCATCTGTGATGATATTACGGTCAGCTTTCCTGAACGGGTTATCGCTTAGATGCTCAGTCTGAAATCCTTCTTTCGTCCGGGTCGTGAGCGCCCGACAGTCACTCCAGCCCCCAAAACCGCAAAACCCACGGCACCGCCAAGCTATTATTTGTCGATGCCAGCCAGCGAACTGCTGGCGACAACCCGCCGTCAACAATGTCTGCAATCACTCTGGGATTATTCGTCCCTGCCGAAAGAGATGTATCGTCAGTATTATCTGGTGCCGCTGGAGCGTTGCGTCATCCTGATGCAGCAGTTTCCGCTGGCGGAAACGGGCTTACATGCCCGCCCGGGAGGAATGGTCGATTACATGCTGGAGACGGTGTCGTATGCGGCGCGGTTGTCGAAAAGCTATATGTTGCCGGTTGGCGCTCCACCAGAAGAACAGGCGGCGCAAAGCGCGGCCTGGAATGCGGTGGTTGTCTATGCGGCCATGCTGTCTTCCCTTGAGTCCCTTTGCCATCTGCATGTTGAGCTGGAGAGCGGCAAGCGCTGGTTCCCTCTGCTGGATGCGCCGCCTGAGCCTTACCGCTTTCGTTTTGTTCCTGAGCTATCTCCGGAACGGCAGCAAAGTTTCGGCGCGATGATGGCCTGGCGGATTATGCCCCCGGAAGCGATTGACTGGTTAAGCACCTGGCCTGAAGCGGTTAAAACCTTATCGACTTACCTGACCGGCTTCCGGGCGCAATCGGGCGTGATTAACGCCATTATTTCTGAGGCCGTTCACCTTTCTTCAGGCATATCCGCTGCACCGATGACGGTGGACACACTAGCTGCTGCCGTTGTACCAGTCCCTGCGGAAGTGGTCACGGAATTGTTACAGCCAGACGTGTTGATACCTGCTCAGGCGGGGAGTCAGCCCGCTTTGTCTCCTGTTCAGGAAGGCGTGGCATCAATCAGGGAACTGATTTCAGCGCCGCTCTTAGCTGAAGACGATGATATGCCGGAAGCGCCGGATGATACGGATATGCTGCTGGCGATGATGGGCTATGAGGCAATGATGAACGATGAGCCGGAAAGCCAGGAAGACGTTCCGCAATCCGCGACGAACAACGATCCCGAAGACGTATTCTGGCAATGGTTAATCACCGGCTGCGGCAACGGAAGCCTGGCAGTGAATACCCCAGATGCGCGTATTCATCTGGTGGCCGGTTTTGTCTTTTTACGGACCCCGGGAATTTTTCACCAGTTTTTATCCGACAAGGGGACGCCGGGAGACGATAAAGTGCGGCTCCAGCGGGCGTTTGAGCAACTGGGGCATCACCGACAGGACAATGGCACGATGTATACCTGTCATCTGTACCAGAATGAACAGCTGGAAGGGCGTTTCCAGAAACTGAGCGGCTATCTGGTACTTGCCAGTAAAGTTTATGGTAGCGATAACAATCCGGGAGATAACCCCTTATTGATTGTTATATAAGGATATTCTTATGACTGCCTGCACCTTTGGGACACTGACTGAACACTATTTTTACAGCAAATCACTGCGACCGGCGACAGAGTGGAGTTACCAGAAAGTCGTTCGCTCGTTTGAGGGGTTTACGCCGCATAATCCTGCGAATATCGATCATCTTACGGTACTGAAATGGCGGCATCGGGTATTGAATGATCAAAACTGCGCCACTAGGACGTGGAATAACAAGGTGGCGCATATGAGGGCGTTGTTTAATTTTGGTATTAAGCAGGGATTATTACCGCAGGCTGAAAATCCTTTCAATGGCGCGGTTGTTCGTCCGGGAACAAAAAAGAAGAAGACGCTGACACAGACGCAAATGGATGCGATGTACCGGCTGATGGCGCAACATCTGGACGCTGAGACAGGGAAGGGGAACAGCAGTATGTTCAACGGTCGCAGAAATGCGCTACTCCCGGTATGGTTCTGGCTGACGGTGGTGAATGTTTTCCGCTATACGGCCATACGACAAAATCAGCTTCTGCATATACGGCTGGGTGATATTAACCTTGAGGAACGGTGGATTGACCTGAACATCGAGGGAGCGAAAAACCATCGCGAGCATCGGGTTCCGATTGTCTCGTCGCTGTATCCGTCGCGGGAGGAACTGGTGAGAAAAGCCGGTGAGGCTGGGATGGAGTCGGATGATCAGGTGTTCAATGTGGGCTGGTTTGACCTGGTAAGAAAGCGTAAATACCCGGAAGTGATGAATGAGTTCCCGTTGAGAGCGTTCTTCCGGCGCTTATCCCGGGAGTGCAAATTCACGATCACTCCGCACCGGTTCCGGCACACGGTTGCTACGCACATGATGAAATCCCCGGAGCGTAATCTGTATGCGGTGAAGAAACTGTTGGGTCATGTGAGTATCACGTCAACGCTGGAATACATTGATGAAAGTGTTGATAGTCTGCGGGATATACTGGAAACGGAGTTGATGTAGCAGTGTGATGAATACAGCACTGACACAATTTGACATTAGCAAACAAAAGCTGTAAAGATCACGCACGAAAAAACAGACTTGCGGCAAACAAGTCTGTTTTTCAGGAGCCTTTCTTTCCACTACGGTAACAGCGTTACATCGTGTTTTTACTGGCTCACCTTCGTGTCCGTCAGAATTGCGTCTTGCAAATCTGACCAACCGGCTTTGGATAGTGGTGCCGGACTCGGAATCGATGCTTTGCTTTATTCTTATGATTTACAAGTAAAATTTTTGATGTGGTTAAAAATGTACCCTCATTTGTACCCTCTGTCCCACCTGTTACGAATTTAAAAACCGAATCGGGGACGGCAAGGGGATGGTCATATGAGGATGATGTGTAGATGCTTCATTATGGTCTTATGTCTGGCGACGCACCTGGTGCGTCACAAGGATCCAGTAACAAACCACCAGAAGAAAAGCACCAGGTACGCCTGCTTTATTTTGGCCATAAGTAGTTGAGATGGCAAGGCGTTTGTTTAGCCCCTTCACTGGTAATGAAATTCCACTTATGTGCAGACAGGTAAATCATCCTGACTACTGCATGGATGCCAGCGTGCCAGGGTAGTGGTGGGCGATGATGTCATTCAGCTTATCAACCAGCTCTGCCCGCTTAAATGTGATATGCGCTGTTCCCTTCTGAAAGTACTTAATAGAAAACATCTCATCTTCATGGCCCAGTCCAGAACAGTTTTACCGCCGATACTGCTGGTCAGCGTCGATATATCGGCAACGTGTTGTATCAGTGTCTCAATTTGTTTAAGTACGTTACTACGTCCGATGATGATGCGTTCAATGCTGGTGGAGCAAATTACGTCAGTATGGTCAGTTAACACTTCGGATTCGGTGAGAGTAAGTTCTGACATGGTTCTCCTTCCTTATATAAAGCAAAGCGCCAGCCGATGAAGGCTGGCGTTTATGCGTAAGGTTAATATCGGATAGCGATTATTCTGACCGGATGTGTTGCAGAGACTGAGTATATCGGAATGAGGGTCTACCAGTCGAAAGTGGCAAAGCCGGGCAGCAATTCGCCCAGAGCATCCAGAAGGATAATTCTGATGGCGTGGAGACGTATCAGCGTCACGATTAGCCGACGGCAGGGCTTCGATAATCCCCGCTTCTTAAGCTGGAGTACCGGGTACTGCCAGGAATCCAGATAAATCAGATAGCCGGATCCGGTATAACTTATCCATTCACTGTCACCATGGTCTTCATGTTGATGTGACAATGTAAACAGCAGGGTGTTGTCGTCTTCGGTAATATGCGCGGTGCTGCACTGGATCCCGTTCAGACGGGTGGTACGTGGTAGCGGATCTTCAACAACCAGCTTTCCGGGAGTATCAGCAACACGAAGTGAATAACCGTTATCGCTGACCACATTCATCAGGTCGGCCAGTTCAATCCCGTCAATATCTACAGCGATCCGGCCCATATTGAGGGCCAGTACGTTGATGGCATCGGCTTCCACGGTCAGAGAGAGTTTCATTGCCCGGCCTCACTGTATTTACCCGTCGTGATATCAGTAATCGCTCTGTAGCCATGGCGGGTCATCAGCCCAGTTTCTTTTCGGGCCCGCAGGATATCGATACTGCCGATAAGCGGTGACTGTGTGTCTGCGCTGAAACCGTGACGATCGATACGGACCAGTTTGTATTTTTCGACGATAAGATTCACCGCATCACACAGGGTGATCCCGGTGCCAATATGCTCCTGGATCACGCCATCGTGGCCAAACGGTGTGTCGTTAAGCGTAAGACCGTAGTGCTGATCCAGCAGGTACGTCAACAGAGTCTGCCAGATTTCAACGGGAGACGGGCGCGACGGCGCCGCCCGTGTGGGGGAGTCTGATAATATTTTCATGGTGTGATCTCTTTATGGATGGTGCTCTACGGCGCAGGGGTTATGCGGCAGTAGCAGGCGTTGTGTAAATCGCGAGGTAAAGGTAACCGTGTGAGCCGAGGGTATCGGCCTCGCAGGTCAGACCTTTTGCATACAGCGTGACGCAGTGCTGATGACGGGGATTCAGTTCACCGCTGGTAAGCATTAACTCCAGCTGTTTCATCAATACCGGGAAAGCCTGGTCAAGATGGCGCAAATCCGCATCGCAGAACTGACCATCAAAGTTCGCACGGTCAGCCAGATAATTCAGCCGATTCCCCTCCTGGACCAGACGGGCCCCAAAACACGGAGAGACACTGCGCCTGAGCCCCCACCAGGGTTCGCTGATATCATGCGTTGTTATCGTGGTTTTCTTCGACAAAATGTAGTCCTTCTTAATCGTGAATTAATTCAGGCTTACGCTGCGTAATACGACATACGGGCCATTGCGGTCCTGGCGGCGCTCAGCGAATACGGCCAGTACACCGCTGATATCTTCCACCTCGCGACCGACATAGTGGCAGATGCTGCCGGACCATTTATATTTGCCGGTACAGAAGCGAAACAACCGGGACTGTGGATGCTGGCGGTATATCGCCATCGCCTGACGCTTACTGATAATTTTCATTAATACTCCTCCCTTACAACCAGCCCCGTTCAGCAAACGAGACGATATCCATTCCGCCGATAACGAGGTGGTCCAGGAGACGCACACCCACAAGGTCCAGAGCATTCTTCAGACGCTCTGTCACCCGTCTGTCAGCCTGACTGGGTTCGGCATGACCTGAGGGATGACAGTGAGCAACAATCACCGCTGCCGCATTGTATTTCAGGGAGGCCTTCACCACTTCCCGTGGATGGACTTCAGTGTGGCTGATGGTGCCTTTGAACAGCGTTTCGTGCGTAATCAGCCGGTGCTGGTTATCCAGCAGCAGCAGAACAAATGCCTCTCTTTCCTCCATTGTCAGCTGGAGCCGTAACCAGTCACGTACTGAGCTGCTGGACGTAAACGATGCGCCGGGTTCGCGTAACTGGCGCTCCAGCAGGGTCAGTGCCTCGCGGATGGTCTGTTGTGCTGATGCCGTCAGTTCATATGCAAACAACGGTAACTGTTTTTCCATGGTGCGGGACCTCAGTCGATAATGTGCATAATGGCGCTGCATTCCGGATGGTTCAGCGCGTAGTCCCGAAGACGGTAATAGTGTTCCGTCATGGCATCACACTCCGTGCGGCAGGCATGGTGGCTGTAAGCAATCAGACAGGCTGCAATCCCGGCAGCTTCAGCACTCATTTCAGCGCCGTTACCATTCAGGATATTGAACAGCGACCAGGGACCTTCACTCTCTTCCGGAGCCATGAAAGCGCCACCGTTGCTGAGAGTGTAAAAATCCCAGACACCACCGCTGTAATCCGCACACAACCGGTCCATCCAGGCAAAGATGCGGGGTTCGAGGGTTATCCACTGCGGGATACGACCAAAATGCTGAGGCCAGAAACGAAGGCGCTGTTCATCTTTAACAGGTATGGCACAAAGAGTGTCTGTCGGAATGGTGTTATCCGTTAATGCGTTGTTCATGATTAATGACTCCGGAAATAAAAAAGCCAGCCGGTCAGGGCTGGCGGGAAAGGCTGAGACTGAAGTCTGGTAAGGTTGGTCAGGACCTGCGGATGCCATAACGTGCGATGTAGCGATTCAGCATCACTCCGGCTTCAGGTTCAAAGTTCCATGCCCGCCAGACCATCACACCTTCGCAACGAATAACCAGACGAAAATGCGTTCCCTGGTCGTCTTCAATGGCGACGTTGTCATATTGCGCTGCGATGCCTGAGGCCTGCTCACGCGTAAACGGGCCGGAGGGAAGGTGTGGGTGAGTTTCGGTGTTCACGGGTATGTCTCTCCTCGTCGAAGTCATTCCTGTCCCAGCAGTTCGAGCATATTCTCTGCCATCACCCACAGCGCACGATTAAGTTTCACATCGCCGTCGATACCGTTCACAGCACGGGTACGGTTGCTTCGTCCTTGTGCAGTGCGTCCCGCCAGTCCTCCCTTCATCAGGTTCTCCTGCACCCGCTGGTACACCGTCCAGAGGTCGTCACTGCGGTCTTCGTAACGTCGTGGCGTCAGTATCTGAGCGGTAGTGACGGGCTGGTGGTCTTCACCAAAACGATAGTGGAGAGCAGCCCTCGCCATCGCCTGCTGCGCTGGTGGTGGTAACAGAGCCGACTGCATGGCATCACGTTTCTCCTCAACCCGGTCAAATATCCCCAGTACCTCGTAAGCCCCTTCAATAACTTTCTCCACCACATCCCCTTTATGCGGCACCCGTACTTCGCCGAATGACTGCCCGCAGACCAGTCCGTTGGTACAGACGCCACGAAACAGTCCCGGCAACATCTGATAGCTGGATGAGCCATCGTGTGAATTGAGGAGGATAATTTCGGGAACCTGCTGGCCGGTGAGTTGTCCGGCACGACGCAGGCGCAACATGTGTTTGGTGTGCTCCCGTCTGCTCTGGTCACGTACGCGGGTCTGGCAGGCAAAAAAAGGCTCAAAACCTTCCCGCTGCAGATTATCAAGAATAGTGATGGTCGGTATCCAGGTATATCGGTCACTGCGGGATTCGTGTTTATTCTCACTAAAAACACTGGGGACGTAATGCATCAATTCTTCACGGGTTAACGGGCGGTCGCGCCGTACCTGATTTACCCGTCCAAAACGACTGGCTAGTTTCATGATGAGCTCCTTAATTTATCTGTTTGTACCAAACCGCTTAACCTTCAAGAATAGATATATCCTTCGAGGGATAACGGATTTTCGCCAAAGTAATATAGGTTCAAACTCATCCATAACTTAATAAAAAGCCCAAACATTATATGTGATAAGTCCAGAGCAATTTGATGGCTAAAAAGGTATAAAAATCATGAATATCGTTAATTCCTTCCTTTATTGCAATTTCAACCCCTGACTAAAGAACAGTGGCGTTTGTCTATGTATGTATATAGATGTGTATATAGGTTAATGATACATATCGACACATATAAACCAATGCCTGTAGATTAATAAACATGAGAACATATGTAATTCAATACATTGAAACCAACAAACATTCCATCACTAATAAAACAACGCTCATGCATATAACTCGGCAAGTAAACATATACCGTATGTATAATGCATATGAACAATACAAGCGTAGAGAAAGTGATTTAATTAAATAATCAGCTCTACTACGACTAACACTTTCGAAATATAAAAAAGGAAACAAATAGTATGTACGAATATATCACCTCTCACGGAAAATTGAATCAATACCATTTAAAGAAAATAGAACAAACTATTGATAAAGCATTGAGTGAACACTCAAGAGTATTGGCTGTAAGAATAGATTTACATACTCCTGTTCTCAAACCATTAAATGACATGCCTGATGAGGCTAATTTCGCAAGGACAGATTCATCAGTAATATCCCGCTTTACGGATTCTCTGAAAGCAAAAATTTCACATCATCTTAACAAACGGGAGAAAGAGGGTAAACGCGTTCGTAAAACATCATTACGCGTTGTCTGGGCCAGAGAGTTTGTACCTGATTCACATAAGAAACATTATCACGTATTACTGTTACTCAACGGGGACACTTTCAATACACTGGGAGCGTACGATAGTAAAAAAGGTACACTCCTCCGCCTTATACGTGAGTCATGGATGAGTGCTGTCAGTTTCATTTATCCCCCCGATAAAGAGTTAGTCCACACACCCAGCAATCCTTGTTATTACCTGAATGCAAAGGATGGCAAGCAAAGTGAGTCATATGGCTCACTGATTTACCGGACAAGTTACTTTGCAAAAAAGAAAAGCAAATGCTTTACAGATGGTGAACGTAATTTTGGATGTAGCTTTAAATAATGGCATCACAAATTATCTATTTCCCCATGGGTAAAACAGACCAGAACAGAGCTGTTCATGACTCATATCTGTACAGTATCAGGTAGCAAAGCAATCCTGACTAAAATAATATCAATCCAAATAAAGCTAATTTGGTCTGATGGTTTTCTGGTGTATTCCAAATAGCAGCCGGATAGCATATTCTCATTACCGGAAGGAGATACCCTTAAAATAAACTTGACATGAGAGATAAGATATGAGTGTTGGATGTTCGCTTAATGATAGAAATAACAATCCTGTAAATTTTTTTCCTCCCATTTTAAGAGATGCCGTGGAGGAGATAGAAAGAGAACTACAGGCTCCGGTAGAACTCATTGAAACAGTTGTTCTGGCTGCTGTATCACTGGCATGCCAGGGGGTAATAAAAATACAACATCCAGACGGGAGAGTGAGCCCTTGCCCAATGTATTACACCGTTATTGCTGACTCTGGAGAGAGAAAAAGTGCCGTATTTAAATTAGTCACACAACCATTTTTTGATTTTGAAAAGGAATCACGTCAAAAATATACGTTATTAATGCTGGATTACAATGCAGAACTTCAGTCATGGAAAAGTCAGGAGAAAGCACTATTGAAAGTGATTAGTAAAAAAACCGAGAAAGGAATTGATGTTGAATACGATACTCAGAGCATGAAAGAGCTTTACCGAAAAAAACCGCAACCACCCGCATTGCATAAGTTGATCTACAGTGATACGACACCAGAAGCGCTACAGCAGGGACTCTGCAGTCATGTGCCTTCATCGAGTCTTATGTCGGATGAGGCCGGTATTTTCTTCAAAGGACGTGCAAAGAATAACCTGGGATTTTTAAACCTTTTATGGGATGGAGCTCCGTTTGATATAGAACGAAAAAGTGGCAGATGTAGTATGGATGAATGTATGTTTACAATGTTATTAATGATTCAGTCCAGTGAGTTTAAAAAATATATCAAACTTCAGGGGGATTATGCAGTAGGCTCAGGGTTTCTGTCCCGTTTTATGATAACCGGAGTAACTTCAAAAAGAGGTCACCGCAGCTCTGTTAAGAATAACAGTAAAAGTAACACCATCAGGTTTCATGACAGAATAAAGGAACTACTGCTGCTTTCTGAAGAGAGGTACAAAAATAATGAAAAGCATAAATATCTATACTTATCCGAAGAGGCTCAGTCAGCACTCGGTTTAGTATATAAACATATTGAATCACGTATACTTAAAGACAGAGAGAAACATCCTGTTGTAGAAGGCATGTTGTCTAAGATGCCTGAAAATATTGTCAGACTGGCTGGGGTTTTTCATCTTTTTAGTGATGAGCACGGAAATGAAATATCTGAAAGAACCATTCAGGCAGGTGCGAAAACAGCGTATTTTTATTATCAACAGGCTCTTGATGCTATCTCATCATGCTCAGATTCAATAGAGCATAACGCTGATATATTGTACAAATGGTTATTAAAATACAAGGATCCTGATGTTAATTACCCTCAAATATTAAACACTCCCACCATTCTGAATAAAATGATAGTAAGGAGAAAAGGCCCATATGCTCTAAGAAACTCAAGAAAACTTAACGATGCGCTAGCTTATCTGGAAGAAGATGAGAAAATAAGAATTGAAAAAATTAAAAATAGTAATGGCAGCACCAGCGAAATAATACATATCCATCGTCATTGATGTCAACTGCACTGCTATCAGTTGCTACCAGTAGCAACTGATAGCAGTGATTAAGATATGTTGAATATTTCAAATGGAGTGGCAATAAATTGATATATATGATGTTTTTGAAAATATATAAAAACTTTTTTTATAAAAATATTATTTTCAGGGATGGTGTTCCAGGCGGGAAAAACATCAGTTATCACTGTCACCTCCGGACATTATCATATTAATTTTATACTATTCTAAGTTTGCAAAGAAAAATAATGCCCTTCCCTGGTCAAGTGTTAAGCACACTTGTGAATACATGAGATATGGAAGGGCATTGGAGGTGCAAAAAGTTATTTTTAACTCAATTAATTAACGCTTATTCTTATTTCGAATAAATTTATCATAATTGTCCCGCAGGTCGTCCAATAACCATTTATCGATTCTATTACGTAATGTGTTTTCCCTTTTTATTGGATCTCCCTTCCATTTTTCGGAATTGTGTTCTCCATCAAGTTTTACAACGAGTGGGATAATGGTATCAATGAATTGCCTCTTGCTTTCCCAACCACCTTCAGGGGAATGATCGGACAGCGCTGAAGATATATATAACTTTAGATAATCGAGATCTTTTGATTTTTTCTTTCCGCCAAGGCTTGATGCTGATTTTCTTTTAATTCTATCAAACCTTTCATTTAATCTAAGCCAATCACCAGTCTTTGCTTTATCATTTCTGTCTGCGGCGTAGGTGATATAAAGTAGTGCATAAAGTAAAAACTCGCAACTATCTTTTTTATTGCCATTTGATAAAATATACTCACTCCAGTAAAAATCCTTAAACCCCATAAAAAGATAATGTAACCAGAAGTTTTCATCCACTAATTTGATAATTCCAGAAATTCGACCGTCAAACATTTCTTTCTGTATACTGGCCCGAGCCTCAGCGTAAGTTTTTTTATAGACATACGGTTTTGGCACAATAATTCCATTAACATCATTAAATTCCTGTAGTAAACGGAAATTATCTAGATGGGATTCATCAACAATTCTCTCCGGCAGTACCTCCTCGATGGTCTTAAATTCCTCAATAACCTCATTAGCTTTTTCACGCATTGTTATCAGTTCATCGTATTGGACTGAACCTTTCAGCTTTGTTACTAACGCTTCAAGCTTCTCTTCAAAAGCCTTGCGTATGTCTTGATATATTTCATCCAAAGAATCGCAACTCACATTATCCATAAAAAGTAAAGCCCCCTGAAGTGATTTAACTGCTCATTTACTTAAGGCCTATTGTAGCCTGGCATTTGTTGGCAACATAGTCCCTGTCTAAAACGCAAAAAAGGTATTGATTATGTCTCAAAGTAACTCAACACAGCAGACAGTAAAGTATGTAAATCCAGCTAAAATGCTCAGGATCAAAGATGTCATGGAAAAGCTAGGCATCGCTCGTGCGACCATCTATGACTGGTTAAACACCAAATCACCACGATATGATCCAACTTTTCCCATCCAACGTCGCTTGGGCACTAAATCAGTTGGCTGGCTGGAGTCAGAACTGGACGACTGGATAAATAATCGCCCGATGTCAATCTGATATTGTAGCTGTAATGCTAATACCATCTATTCAATATTTATTGCTGTTGCCAGATCAACTCATGTCAGCATATAGGTAAGTTAACGATATATAAAAAATCGCTATTAATTCATGATCCATCCTGAATGATGATACTTATAATATCCGAAGGTGATTTTTCTTCGCACAGTTATATTTTAAAGGTAAAGTTTAGAAAAAAATCAGTCTAAACTTCAAACAACTCCAGATATTGTATATTTACCGAAAGAGAATTAATAATGAAAGAACATGCATCAGTATTTAATCATAAAAATAATAATCACATGTCAGATACAGACCTCACAAAAGATCGCCTCGTTAATATGGCCTTTATTACTGCTTACACTGGATTAACAGACAAATGGTTTTATAAACTCATCAAGGACGGTGAATTCCCGAAGCCGATTAAATTGGGCCGTAGCTCCCGCTGGACTGAAAGTGAAGTAAAGACATGGTTAAAACAGCGTATGGAAAAATCAAGAGGAAACTAACCATGCATGCAAAACGTAGAGGCAGAAAAAGCGTATTACGCTTCCATCGGGAACAAGGATCTGGCAGCCTGAACTCCCGAACTTAACTCACTCCAGGAAAACCGGGGCGGTTCAGGCGTGTTTTTTCAAAGACCAGACGGATGACATCGGCTTCCAGTCGCTGACGAGCCTGAACAACGGCGCTGGGTGCCACAAAGGGACGTTTACCAGGCAGAAGAATATCAAGGTGTGAGACTATCTGGTTCATGGACAGGGAACGAAACAATGCCATTCCGGTCACGGCCCAGACCATCATCTCCATCGGAAGCCGACGTTTGCGAATAGTGACGATACCTGTATCGGCGAGGCATTCATCAATGAGTTCAGGTGAAAGCAGTTCAGAAAGCGCAGAAAACGCCTCCGGTGTAAAATTATGAACGGTGTTGAGTACCTGACTGAGAAGCATAAAAAAATCCGGAAACGAATGAACATTTCCGGATTCTTACACAGCCACTGGATCGGTCAACCGATCCTTAACTGATCGGCATTACGCCGATAGTGGCGGGTTTCTTTTATGCGCTGGTCTTTGCGTCGCTTCCTGTGCCATACAGCACGATATTTGAGGTGTCTATCTCGCTTTCAAGCTGGCGTAAGTCGAAGGCACTTTGAAGTCTGAGCCAAAACTCAGGCGTACTGCCTAGCGCAGCAGATATTCGAATGGCAAGTGCGGGAGTTAATGCAGTTTTTCCAGCCAGAAGGCGAGATACGGTTGCTGGCGTAACCCCAATATTGAGAGCAAATCGACAACCGCTAATCCCCATATCAGCTAAATCCCTGGCGATCATCTCTCCGGGGTGGGAGATTTTAAACTGTCTCATCAATGATAATCCTCATAGTTCAGAAGGTTCGTGGATGACGGCGCGCTGCCGCTGGATAATAACCGGTGCGAACGGGCGATCCGGCAGGTGGTGATGGGGCGGAATACGTGGCTGTTCGCCGGATCGTTGCAGGCGGGGCATCGTGCTGCTGCCATCATGAGC
Organism: Citrobacter sp. RHBSTW-00887; assembly: GCF_013728095.1. Classification (NCBI taxonomy): domain Bacteria; kingdom Pseudomonadati; phylum Pseudomonadota; class Gammaproteobacteria; order Enterobacterales; family Enterobacteriaceae; genus Citrobacter; species Citrobacter sp. RHBSTW-00887. The sequence goes on from NZ_CP056267.1 coordinate 862,566, forward strand.
CTGCTGGAAACAGCGCGGCTGAACGGCGTGGAGCCGTATGGCTGGCTGAAATCGGTGCTGGAGCGCCTGCCTTCATTACCGCAGGAGAGGCTGCACGAACTGTTACCCTTCGCGAAAAATCTCCTGATCGACTGACTGGAACTGTGGAATGCAGAACCGGTCACTGTCGTCAATGTGCGTTCACCGGAACGTTACATTCAATAGCCTGATCCTATTGTTTGAGAATTATTGATTACCATAATCAATAGGTATAAACAAAGAAAAGTGTTAAATAAATCGTTTATAACGATTATACATTTTGGCTAAATTTTATATATTATGTGTCAAAATATAATGTTTTTAGTCAATAATGATTCCGCGGTGGATTTTAGTAAAATTCTGGCGCGAAATGCAGTAGTGGGAAAAGCAGGTTCCGTTCAGTATCAGGGCTGAACTGACCAAGGGTGGGGGGCAAACACTGATGGTTACCTTCAGCATTATTAATCTCATCTAGGATGCAACGGTTATTTTGCACACTTCTGACAGAGGTTTTGGGATATTGATATCTTCTTCAGCCCCAACAGCTTGGATCCCGATGAACAACCCGGCCACTCTTGGCTGTGTCAACGGCAGCGTCATTGAAAGTCATTTTCTGGCCAGCCTGAAATGGCGCACCTACGCAGCTCTGACCAGAATAGGTGCTTTTAATGCATCGGCTAATGTTGATGTCACCTTCAAATAACCTAAGGGGCTATTAATGCTCACTACACCCAATATGCTGGCTGATGTATATTATGTTTTTCAACCCATGTTCGGTCGTGACGGAAATATTGTTGCCGTAGAGTGTCTGACCCGTCTAACGGACGCCCCCTTGCCCATGGAGGAATTTTTTCGTCAGATATCTGTCACACTACGCTCGCAGATCCTTCTGCAGCAGATTTCGCTTGTTGAAAAGCATCGGTCGTGGTTTCATCAGAATGATATTATTGCTACAGTGAATGTTGATGAATCAACATTACAGATACTGACTGATGACGCTATAATACAATGGGTAAGAAAAATCGGTTGTCTGCATTTTGAAATGAATGAGTTTTCTGAATCGCTGGTGAAATCCGGGTCAATCATTAACACTCTAAATAAAGAGTATTCACTCTGGATGGATGATTTCGGTGCAGGGTATGCAGGTTTTATGGCATTAGAAAATAATTCATTTCAAAATATAAAGATTAGTAAAAACCTTCTGTGGAATTTATCTGCGCAGAACGGCGGGCAGGACCTGATGTGTGCATTATTAAATTACTTCCATGTAAATAATTATAAAGTGGTCATTGAAGGTGTTGAGACTTTGCACTATGTTTCATGGTTAAAAGATATGCCATGGTTCGCTTTACAGGGATATCTGTGGCCAGAGAAAAGGATTGATGAACTTATCACGACACCACAGAGGGTAAAAACAGAAATTACACTATGAGTGTTAACTCTACTCCGTTTATAGTTCACTCCTGATCACAGAAGTAAACATGTTTATTAACGGAGCTTATGATGGTCGAATCTGGCCGTAGTAAACCGTGAATTTGTGCTCAAATTAAACAGGGAAGTAAGTTCGGAACATCTCGGAATAAAAGATCGGGTTGTGTGAGATATGCACTAGGATAAATATTTAAGAAATGTAGACCATACGTAGGATATACGGATGAAGAAAATAAAAATCTACACTGAAGATAATATTTCAGGAATGGCAATCCAGTTATTTATCAGCAGTATCAATAAAAATATTGATGTATTACCTTTCTCTGAAAGTTGTAACTTTAAAATAGAGAATCACACCAGCAGTATAATTTTTTTTAATTTAGCAAAAGATAACTTGTCCTGCTATGAGAAGATCAAGTTTATCAATAATAATTTATTGAATCCTGTTGATTCTGTACCTGTATTCATAGTTGATAATGTTCAGTCCTTTCCATATTATCGACTAATCCTCTTTTCAAAAATAATTGTTATAGATCTTAAATCTCCGCTTTCAGATTATCAAAAAATACTTGACGGAGTATATCATCGATATATTTACATTCATACTTTAACACAAAGGGAATTAATTATTTTCGACTTAATATCCAGCGAATATGATTGTAAAAAAATATCTTCAATTTTAGATGTTAATTTTAAGACAGTATATTCTCATAGGTTGAAAATCGTAAGTAAACTTAAATTAAAAAACACACATGACTTATATAATTTTATGGTCAAGTTAAAAGCCGATGATGAATTAAATTTTGAATAAAAATCTATCTCAATATGACTTTATTCCAGACGACGAGACCACATGCAAAATGTAACAAGGCTTCGTCATTTTTGCCCTTCTTTTCCCATCGGGTCAGATCCGGCGAAAGTAGTTCTTTAGGCAACCCGACGATGTAATTTAAAATCAGAGTGTTTGGCATTTTCTGCCCACACTGCCAATAATTCAACGCTGTCAGATTTGCGGACCATGCTCTGCTATCAATCCCCCGCATAGATTTATATCCGTCATCCGGTATCAACCCCACGGTGGAAGGATTAACGCGGAATAGGCAGGCGGCATCAGCGCCTGTTTCCTGCCCCGATGTGACAGGCGAGATAATCTCTTTCTGATTTTTTTAGATTATTCATGGGATTCCGTAACAAAAAAGCCAATGGGTAACTCCATTGGCTTTTTCGTCTGAACGCGGCTTAGTTGTACTCGATGGTAAAGGTGGCGGTCGATTTTATATTGCCGCCTTTAATTGTCGAGCCAGTGCGATAGTAACGCGCCTTCAGCGGCAACGTTAGCGTATTGGACTGGTTAGGAATGATACGTCCGGCATTGACCGCATCACCATTCTTGATCGGCTGGGTCGTATTGCCAGTCAACAGCTGGATGGCAACGCCGGATGCGGTGTTGGCACCAGGTTCGGATTTGATCACGCCAGGAGCATTGGAAGCATCCTGCGTATAGTCAAAACGTACATTGACGATCCCTTGCCCCGCATTGCCCGGCAACAGATCCTCGCCAATGCCACCAACGCAATTAATATTGATATCAAATGCCTTTTCGCCCTGCGTTGAACCTACACCACCAAATGAGGCTGCGGTGACGGTATCCAGATTAACCACCTTGTTCTTGGAACCGCTGTCCACGTTACAAGTCGATGTAACGATTGTCAGACTGTTGGCGTCGACGATCGATTCCAGCATCGGTAAGTTCCGTCCAGAGCCATCCATATAATAAGTCGTGTACTTTCCAGGGACCAGTTGCCCAGAACCGGTTTGTGCGGCGGTTTTAACAATGTCGATCTTGAAATAACCACCGTTCAGGTTGACAGCAATGTTGCCGTTCAACCGCAAGGTATGGGGATAATAGGTACTTATACTCCCCGCTTCTCGGTATAAACGAATCCCGATACCTGGAATATTGGTACTCCACACATTGCTGAAGCTCGTCGGGCTGCCCTGGAGGATCTCCCCAATCGCGTTGCCGCCATTAGTACAACTGCCATACCTAGAGACCGGGTTAATCGTGAACTGAGCGGTGACCAAAGTATCCCCAACCTGGCTGCTTGGTGTAACCAGCACACGCCCAAGATTCATGTTGATCACTTGCGCCTTGTAGCCATTATTGACGTAACAGGCGGCATAAGCACTCTGACCACCTGCCATTAGCAGTCCGAGCAGCATCAGGCATTTCGCTGCCGTTTTATTCAGCGATGGAACACATGTATACTTTATCATTTGCAACTCGCTTCAATAATTTCGTAGTCAGTATTATTAATTTGCGCCTTAGCGCTGTAGCTGACAGAGCACTGCTGCGTTGGCTGTGTGCCCCACTTAATTTGCAACAAACCTTTCTGAGCTTCGGTACGCAAGTAGATACGGCTGCCCTGCCCAACAATGCCGACCACCTGATTACGGGTATCCAGCACTTCGGCGCCAAACGGCAACGCGTTGCCATCAGGGCCGAGTGCATGAATGATCAACGCCTGGCCTTTCGTTGTCTTGAATTCCAACCGGGCAATCGCACCGGCATAGGGTGCAACCTGTTGGCTGCTGCTTTCCAATTCAACGTCGCGCGACATGCCGCTCGGATCGAGCGTTACGCTCGTCATGCGATATGGCGCAACATAAGGAACCACTGCATAACCGTTATCATCGATACGAACGCCTGACGAGTTGGTCACAATCGCGCCGGCGGCGTCCGGGGCTTCCACCAACACCATGGTCTGCCCGCGTTGCGGTGTCAGTGTGACACCACCGCTATGGGCAACGACGCTACCCGATACGCCGATCGAAGATTGACGGTAATCTTTACCATAGCTGTAGGACCCGTTCATCGTGGCAAAACGACTACGGTATTCACCGCTCACACTACTGTTAGTCCCGCCGGAACGATCGTTGGCCAACGTGGCACTATAGCTGATGTTGTTGTCTTCGCCGGTTGAACCATTCAGGCCCACACGACTGCTGTCGTAGCCGTTGTCGGTATAGCCTAGTGAACTATTCAGGCTCAGGGTCTGCGAACCGACGCTGAATGGAACCGACAATGTCAGGTAATAACGAGTCTCATCTCGGTTATACATATCCGTGGTACGCATAGCGGAAAGGCCATAGGTCACACGACTGTAATAGTTGTTATAGCCCACCTGGTATTGCTTGGTGCTCCCACCACGGTTCCAGTAATCACGCACCGAACCGGTGATGTACAAGGAACCGTAATTGTCCCCCAGCCCTTGGTTCAGCGTCAGCTGGTATTCGCTACGCTGGCGGTTAACCGCATCTACGCTCAATCCCTTGCGTTCATTGTCTCGGGAGTAGACGGCATCCTGCAAAGATAGGTAGCCGGAAGTTGAATAGCGATAAGCGGCGATAGTGAAGTTGGTATTAGTTTCGGCCATCAGTTTGCTATAGCTGAGCTTATAACTCTGTCCTGTCTGATCACCTTGCTTCAGTCGGGTATTAGACTGCGTTACGTCGAACGCAAATGCGCCGATCGGTGTCGCAACCGCGCTGCCCACCAGCACTGCGCCATAGCCATCACTGACGATCCCACCTGTGTATCCCGTAATAATGTTGGTAAAACCGCGCTGATAAGTCGCCTGGAACATATCGGGTTCCTTGCTTAAATTATCATCGCGTACTCGACCCGCGGTTATTGCATAACGCTGAATGCCTGGACGAAGCATCTGCGCTACCGAAGCATAGGGAACACTGAACTGGCGTTTGCTGCCATCGGCCTCATTTATGGTAACATTCAGATCGCCGCCGTAACCCGTAGGATAGAGATCGTTGATGATAAACTCGCCCGGAGCAACGGTAGTTTGATAGATTAGCTGGTTATTCTGGCGTATTTCCACCAGAGCATTGCTTTGCGCGACCCCACGCACAACCGGCGCATACCCGTTCAAGGAATCAGGCAGCATGCGATCATCCGTGGCGATCTGAACACCGCGAAAACCTATGGAGTTGAAGAAATCACCGCTGGTGTAACTGTCACCCAATGTCAGCATGCCGCGGATAGACGGCATTGCCCGCTGCGCGTAAGTCGCGGTATTTTGCCAATGAGTGCTGTCGTTAGAACGCCAGTTCACGTTGGAGTCATGACGCAGTTGCCAACCAGCCACGTTCAGCCCGGCGTTCAAAGTTAAGTATGCATTAGTTGAATCAGAATTGCTGCCGTTGGCGGAGCTGTGAGTATTGAACGCATTGAAGTTATACAACAAGCTGCCGGCGGTAATGCCACGATCCCAGAAGCGCGGATCTACATAGCCGCGAGCGCTGCGCCGCAGCGCCGCTTGGGGGATACTGATATCCATGCGCAGTGTACTGGTGTCCAAACGGTAATAGGCTTCAGGCACCCACTGAGCCAGAGTTTTGCACGTCTCGGTATTAACCGCAGGGTCCCCGCTCATTGTCGCGGTGTCTACACCAAACTCATCCAACGACAGTAGGGTAAAGCAGGTATCAGCGCTGTTTTTTCCCGGCACGTTTTTAAAGTCGATGTTTTTTTTGCCTTTCCACTCGCCGTTCACATACACGTCGAGCGAATATTTTCCCGCTAAGATCGGGTTACCATCACGGAAGCGTGAAAGATCCACACCTTGCGCTTCCCCAACCAGGAAGCTACTGTTAAAGGTCGCTTCAACCGGTGCCGTAGGCTTTTTGCTATCAGCCCCTCCATTCGCCCAAGACGCTGCAGGGGCCGCCATACAGAGCGCGCTGCCGCTTAACAGTAGAATCGATTTATAATTGGGCCACGCCATTTTAATCGCTGCAGAGATAGGTAACTCTTTCATATAAAGCATTCCTTTACCAAATTAAGCCCGCTCTCTGAAATAAATTGTTCTGGGCCTGAAACTCTGTTCCAAGAATTACTTTTGCTTATTCTTAGTACGGGACACGCGTCCGCCAAAATCATTAATGGTGGTGTAAGCAATATCAGCAATACGCGTGATGTCACCGGAGAAGGACAATGTTTTTTCCTGCCCAGGTGCCAGCATGTCACCGTTCGGGGCCAATGGCACACGTTTTTGATTTACGACTGCATTAATCTCGGTAAATGACACATAGTACGGCGTTGGGTTTTTCACGCTGACGCCCGCAGTGCTGAAACGCCACTGCAGTTTTTCGGGTGCATCATTCGCTTCCCCCGGCAGACCAGTAGGCCGATATAACAGTTTTACGCGGGAACGGAATGCCACCTGTAAATAGTTTTCAGGTGCACTATTGTTAGCCCCGGTTGGTGCTGGCGGGATCTCCAGTACGTTCAACCAGAACAAGGATTCTTTGTCTTGCGGCAAACTCGCCGTGGTCAATGAAACACGCAGCGCTTGGCCGGTAGTCGGTTCAACACGGCTGATTGGCGGTGAAATGATAAATGGCGCTTTGCTGTTTTCTGGTGTGGTTTTTGCGTCGCCTTCATCAATCCAAGACTGAATAAGTGCCGGTGAAGCACCATTATTTGATAATTGGACGGTAACTTCCCGTTGCTTCCCCGGATAAATAATACGAGTACCGTTAATAATGACACTGGAAAAAACGCTGCTGCTGAACAACATGGCGCTCAGCAATAGGCTGTATTTTTTAAATGAGTTCTTCATTATATTATCGCTACAGTAAGGGAAAACGGTGGGGACATAACATCCCCACCGGGATAAGAATATTTCTTAAAGAAATATTACTTACTGATAAATAATGGTGTACTGGACGGTAGAAGTTACATCACCGGCGCCGGCAGCGCTGGTAGCGTAATATTCAGCGTAGTAGTTCAGGTCAGCAGAGTCACCTTTGTTAGCAACGGTAACCCACTGGGAGTTCTCCTGCGCGCCATTAGTACCAGCAGCAAGGATTGGCAGGAATTGGTTGTTGCTGCCCAGCAACTGAATCTGTACGTTAGTTGCAGCGTCAGTCTGCGCTTGGTTATTCAGACGGCCAGTATTGAAATCAACAGTAGCGCCCGGCTCGAAATAAGTAGCCACATTGCCTTTAGAGCAGTCGCTCAGATTGATCGCGAACGGAGTACGGCCAGCAGTTGCGCTCTGAGCTGCCAGAGTAGAGGCAGAAACAGTTGGCAGAGTTACGGTGAAATCTTTACCGCCTGGGGTGGATATAGTACAAGTTTGGTCAGTCACTCTACCATTGAAAGTAATAGTCCCGTCAGTAGCTTGAGCTGAGAAAGAAGAAATTGCAGCAGTGCTTACAGCCAATGCCAATACAGCAGACAGTTTAGAGATTTTCATATTTAGACTCTCGATGAATTAATACGCTTATAAAGTACATTCAGCGATGCTACTCCTTGTCAGGAATGAAGCACGATGAATCCATTGCTGGACAGAATATAGTCTAAGTGTATTCAGAATGTTAAATCGTTTAAAACAATCGAAAACCACTCATTGTTAGGGGGGGGGCTATCAAGAAATGACTATTGATTGGAATTGCAATAGCAAAAATAGGAACAATCTGCTTTTAAACAAGATTAATCGTCCTGTATTTTGCGAAAATACATAAAGGTAAGAATAATATTCCAATATTTTACATTTAGCAACATGTTTAAATGTTTCGACTTTATCACGAATTGCACGTTAAATGGTCTGCCAACACGCTTCGTAAGTAACGCCTAGTGAACTCACATCTTCAAATTTTTTCAGCCCTGTAGCATCGTGGTTATGTTTATTCCCTAAGACAAAAAGCATGCCCCCACACCACCACGTAAAAAATTCAGCATGTCCGTAACTGGTACGTCAGAGGCCTTGCCCTGATTCATATTGTCTCCTGTAAGGTCTTCTCGCCCCTTCGCCTGCCGGATAACGACTTGTCTGCCACTCTGCCACCGGCGCTGCCGGAGGGAATGAAAGCCGAAGCGGGCTGGACGGCGGGCAACGGGAAGCGGAACGCGGTGAAGCTGGTACGGGAGTAGAGCAGGATGACAGAGCTGGAAACACAGTTGCTGAGCGCATTAGAGCAGTTACCCGGTCACTACCCCTAACCGTATCGGGGCTCTGTACGCTATCGAATCGGAGATCCGCGGCAGTCCGGCAGAAGAGCGACTGACCGCCAGGAAAGCCAGAAACATGCCGTTGATGCAGTCACTGTACGACTGGATACAGCAGCAGATGGGCATGCTGTCGCGTCACTCAGATACGGCGAAAGCGTTCACATACCTGCTGAAACAATGGGATGCCCTGAACGAATACTGTCGCAATGGCTGGGTGGAGATAGACAATAATCTGTGTGAAAACGCCCTCCGGGTGGTTGCGCTGGGGCGGCGTAACTATATGTTATTCGGTTCTGATGGTGGTGGCGACAGTGCAGCAGTGATGTACAGCCTGATCGGTAGCTGTAAACTTAACGGCATTGAGCCGGAGGCCTGGCTGCGGCACGTGGTCAGCGTCATCAATACATGGCCTGCCAACCGCGTGAAAGAACTGTTGCCCTGGAACGTAACTCTCTCTGTAAACTAATTTTTACCCCACGTCCTTCACGGTGCGCTTACGCTTCAGCTTCCATTTGTTCAGAAACTCGCTGATATGGCGATCAACCGTCGTCTGATGCAAGTAAAGTCTGAGCAATCATGGCTGAACTCCAGCCCTCGGAGGTCAGAAGAATGGCTTTAATACGATCGCAAACGCGCTTATCACGACTGGAGCCATGAAGACGTTCAAGTTCAGCTTTTTACTGGTCAGTGATAAAGATTTTTATGGTGAACGGCATGATCCCCTCTTGCTTGAAAATCAAGCATCTTCAATGATCACGGGTATATACCCTACAGATTGAAATTGAGCATAAATTAATAAAAATATTTACAGATCCAGATGTATAATAAAATATTTTCAGGAAGAAATGATGTCGTTTATTAACACCCCGTTTATTGCTGTTAAATTTACTGTTCTGGTTTCAGTTTTTACGTTCATTTTGTGGTGTTTTATGCCTGTCCAGACGTTGATTCATCTTGTTCAGGAAGGAGAGTTCATTGAGAGTCTGACATTGTATTTTTATGCTATTGCTCTGATAGTTATAACTCTATCCCCTTCATTCGCAGGTAGAAAATGGACCCGGTGGTCAGTCATTTGTGTATTATTTACAATGATGGCTCGTGAATCTGATTTGCATAAATCGATTAATGGAATGAGTATGCTTAAACTCCGTTTCTGGACCGGTGAACTGCCCTGGCAGGATAAAATTATGGCACTGGTGATTTTGCTGCCGATTGTTCTGGCCTGTTTACATATTTTATCCTGCCACGGGCGTAGGGTCTGGTCGGCGGCAAAAGCACATGAAGGGTACGCAATCACTGTTGTGACTTTTATTTTACTTATCATCGTGACTAATATTATTGATCGCTCCCTTGGTATTCTGAAAGAAGTCTTAGGCTGGCATGGCCCTGCATGGCTGATTGCACTGCAGACTTCTCAGGAAGAGTTTCTTGAGCTTTCTTTGCCTCTTCTGGTACTGATGGCTGTTTTTCAGTATCGCCGTGGTTCCTTGCATTTTCATTAAACTGTTCCATTTTCAGACGACTCAGCAGTACTTCAAGTTCATGCATCACAGCAATCCCTCATAGGCACTTAGCATACTCACCTGCTGTCATAGAAGGGCATGGTGCGCCGGGACGGTTTGCCAGCCAGATAATGCTGAACACAGCCGGTGTGGCGCCACCAGCACTCATCATCCAGTGATGATCCGTATCGAGACCGGCTGCCCGCACAGAGTCTCGGGAACACTGTAACGATTGCCGCCAACCTTGATATAGCTGTCCCAGGACACATGGCGGATGTCGAAGTAGCTGGTATCGAAGTCCGTATCCGGCAACGGCTGCAGATGCTCCTGTTCCAGCGCGAAGCGCTGCTCTGGTGTTTGTCTGAACTGGCGAAGCTCCCGTTTATCAGCAACATCAGCCATCCACTGCTCCAGTTGCTGGTTTACATGGGTGAAGCTGTCGAATCTGCTGTACCGGACGAAGAAGTTCTCCTTAAGATATTTCACCATCCGCTCCACTTTGCCTTTGGTTCTGGCTCTGCGCGGACGGCAGGCCCGTGGCAGGAAGCCATAGTGGTCGGCCAGCAACAGGAACCCGGAGTTGAACACCACCTTTCCGTTGTTATTCTTCATTACTGCAGCTTTCTGGTTATCAACCAGCACGGTTTTCACACTGCCACCGAAGTACCGGAAGGCGCGGACCAGCGACTCATAGGTGTGTTCAGCATCCTGTTTTGGTGCCGCGAAGACATGGAAGCGACGGGAGAACCCCAGCATATTTACCGCGAAGTTAACTTTGCATCGCTGTCCTGCAACCTCCACTTCGATTTCGCCCCAGTCGTGCTGCAACTGGTATCGTCATCTGGCACTGGGTGTGGCAGGCTGGATGCGTTATGTCAGCGGCACGGATGAGCTGCTGGCGATTGAATCCATTTTCGGTGACCACCTGACGAAGCAGCAGGGTTTTGTTGATGCGGTAAAACGTGCGTATCAGCGGTTACTTGATGCCGGTGCCCGTCAGGCCGTCGCCGCACTGTAATCCCGGAGATCTTATGAAACAGTTTCTTTGCGAAGACTTTTTACTGCACAATGACATCACCCGCCGTCTTTATCATGCGTATGCGGCGCAATCAGGCTCTACAATCGAAGAAAGAAGCTTTGGGGTAACCATTTTTTGGTCCCGAGGGTACTTTGTCGATACGGTAGGCCTAAATAAGAGAGTCGGTGAGTCTGGAGTTACAGGGGAAAATCAACTTACAGAAGCCACCTTCTTAGAAGGTGGTCTTTTACTTATTACGGTTCATAACACGCCGCAGCAGCCAGGTAAACCCCATTACCATGCTGAACAGAATAAACAGCAGCAGCACCCAGGTGACCGAGATTTTCAGCAGGGTACTTAGCGTCATACAGAGCTGAAGATACACGGTGAATGAGTGCTCTAACGGCTTTCCCAGTAGCGTCATGATGCCATCCGTCAGCCATACAATTACCCGACAAACCAACCAGATAATCGCTGGCCAGCAGAGCAAAACCAGAAAGGTGAAACGCTCTTGTATGTAATTTATTAGTTGGCGCAAAGGAGGCCAGTTAATCAGAATTTTCATTTATATTCTCATATTGCCAGCCGGTAACATGCATTATTCGTCAAAAGACGTTACCGGGTTAGCGTCCATACAGGTAATGCACCCTTATGTTTTTATCAAATTTGAATTAACTTAAACCAGCTCAAGTTAACAAAGTGTTAATGATGCTAAGAACCCATCCCAAAAGGGATTGTCAGGTAATAAATGATGGAAATTGCTGAGAGCAAAGTATGGCGGGCAACAAGTGGCAGATCAGCGATGAACTCTGGGAGAAAATGGCCCGACTCACCTTGGAACACAAAATTCAGCCCCCACTGTGTACGCATCGCAAGCGCGTTGATAATCGTGCGGCATGAATGCCATTTTCTTTATGTTCAGAAAGATTGCCAGTGGAATGATTTGAATGCTACAGGAATATGCTCGTCAAGCTCAGCCCACCGCCTCTTCCAGGAGTGGCGGGATGCCGGAGTATTTGAACGCTTCTGACAGAATGGACTGCTTGCCTGTGAGCAGTTGGATGCTATTGACTGGTCGTGGCTGTCGATGGATGGCAGCATGACCAAATCACCGCTGTCTGGCTAAAAAAAACAGGCCGAAACCCCACGGACCGCGGGAAACAGGGAGGAAGAGCAGCCTGATGACGGATGCGTACGGGCTTCCGCTTGCACTGGCTGTCGCCGGTGCAAATACCCACGACATAAAGCTGGTTGCAGATACCCTCGACGCTCTTCAGGCGGGCAGACCCGGCAGAAGACTCCGCCTTTGCATGGATAAGGGGTATGAAGCCGGATAGCTGGAGGCGTATCTGAAAATCCGGTGCTATGAACCTCATATCCGGTCACGGAAAGAGGGAGCAGAAACCATTAAAAACACAGATTTTAAGGCTCATCGCTGGGGTGTGGAGAGAACACACTGCTGGATGAATTGCTACCGCCGCGTCCTGACGCGCAGGGAACAGAAAATCGAAAATTATGAAGCGATGCTATATTTTTCCTGCGGCGTCATTGTCTGGAATAAAATCCGACTGGGATAGGCTCTTAATGAAAAACGATGAAGATTGTATGAGCAAGGCCCGGAGCATTAAACCCAATAAGCATCATGGGTAATATTGCCTCACCGTGCCTCAGCTGTTTTTTTATGTTAACTCTACGACAAGTCCATGTTTTGTATATGGACATATTTGTTGCGGGTGTTAGTATTGCATTGACAGTAGCAATAAATATGCGTGTTTCATTTAAGGCGAGGATTGCTGATGATGACCACATTAATCGCACCTCTTTCTGACCGGTTAGCAGCGCTGAAGGCGTCATGCGCCGGTTGGCCTTATCCCCCATACCTTCCTTTCCTGGAGAGACGATACTTCGCTATGCGGAGGAGAAACGCGCACCACTCAGCAAATGGAACAAAGCGAGTCGCGTATGGACAAAATCAAACGGCGTTGGGCAGTCTACGTTATTGGTTTACTGGTGGTGATTGCCGCCGCCGCATGGTGGATGCTGCGCCCACCGGGACTCCCGGCAGGCTTTGCCAGCAGCAACGGTAGAATTGAAGCCACAGAGGTCGATATCGCCACCAAAACCGCCGGACGTATCGATACCATTCTGGTCAAAGAAGGGCAGTTTGTCCGCCAGGGTGAAGTCTTAGCCCGCATGGATATCCGGGTGCTCAACGAACAACGGCTGGAAGCCGCCGCACAAATTAAAGAAGCTGAAAGTTCGATTGCCGCAGCGAAAGCGCTGCTCGATCAGCGTCAAGGCGAAATGCGCGCCGCTGAGGCGGTCGTGAAGCAGCGGCAGGCTGAATTAAACTCCGCCGCCAAACGCTACGGCCGTTCCAGCACACTCTCACAGCGCGGCGCGGTCTCCGCTCAGCAGCTTGATGACGACCTGGCGGCGGCGGAAAGCGCCAGAGCAGTGCTGGAATCAGCAAAAGCCCAGGTCTCTGCCGCCAGAGCGGCTATTGAGGCGTCAAGAACCAGCATTATTCAGGCACAAACCCGCGTTGAAGCAGCTCAGGCCACGGAGCGTCGGATTATCGCCGATATCGATGATAGCGAACTGAAAGCGCCCCGCGATGGTCGTATTCAGTATCGCGTTGCTGAACCGGGAGAAGTGCTGGCGGCAGGCGGGCGGGTGCTGAATATGGTCGACTTGTCCGATGTCTACATGACCTTCTTCCTGCCTACTGAACAAGCTGGCCTGCTGGCGCTGGGCAGCGAAGCGCGAATTATCCTTGATGCCGCACCCAATCTGGCCATTCCTGCCAATATCAGTTTTGTCGCCAGCGTGGCGCAGTTTACCCCCAAAACGGTGGAAACCAGCGATGAACGGCTGAAGCTGATGTTCCGCGTCAAAGCCCGCATTCCGCCGGAGCTGCTGGAACAGCACCTTGAGTATGTGAAAACCGGCCTGCCAGGTATGGCCTGGGTGCGTCTGGATAACCAGCAGGCGTGGCCTGAAGCGCTGACGGTGAGGTTGCCACAATGAACACGATCGCCCGCCTGGAGAACGTCAGTCAGCACTTTGGCGCAACCACCGCGCTAAAAGACATTACGCTGAGCATTCCCGCCCGCTGTATGGTGGGCCTGATCGGGCCAGACGGCGTCGGCAAGTCCAGCCTGCTGTCATTAATTTCCGGCGCACGGGTCATTGAGCACGGCAATGTGGTCGTGCTCGGCGGCGACATGAGCGATGTTCGCCACCGCCAGGATGTGTGCCCGAAAATTGCCTGGATGCCTCAGGGGCTAGGGAAGAACCTCTACCATACCCTGTCGGTCTATGAAAACGTCGACTTCTTTGCCCGCCTGTTCGGCCATGATAAGGCCGAGCGTGAGAGCAGAATCAATGAGCTGCTCCAGAGCACCGGACTCGCGCCGTTTCGCGACCGTCCGGCGGGGAAACTTTCCGGCGGGATGAAGCAAAAGCTCGGCCTGTGCTGCGCGCTCATTCACGATCCGCAGCTGTTAATCCTTGATGAACCGACCACGGGCGTTGATCCTCTCTCCCGGGCACAGTTTTGGGATCTGATCGACAGCATTCGTCAGCGCCAGCCGGAGATGAGCGTGCTGGTCGCCACCGCCTATATGGAAGAAGCGGAACGTTTTGACTGGCTGGTCGCCATGAATGCGGGGGAAGTACTGGCGACCGGCAGCGCAGACGAACTCAGGGCGCAAACGAAGAGCCAGACGCTGGAACAGGCGTTTATCGCCCTGCTTCCTGAAGCCCAGCGCCTGGCGCATAAAGAGGTGATCATTCCACCGCGCAACGCAGAGGAGAGCGAAATCGCCATTGAAGCTCGCGGCCTGACGATGCGCTTTGGCAATTTTGTCGCCGTTGATCACGTGAACTTTCGTATCGCCCGTGGCGAAATCTTCGGTTTCCTCGGCTCCAACGGCTGTGGTAAATCAACAACCATGAAAATGCTGACCGGGCTGTTACCGGCCAGCGAAGGCGAGGCCTGGCTATTTGGCCAACCGGTCGACCCGAAGGATATTGAAACCCGCCGCCGCGTTGGCTATATGTCGCAGGCCTTTTCCCTCTACAGTGAACTGACCGTTAGGCAAAACCTCGATCTACATGCCCGTCTGTTCCATATTCCGGATGCGGAGATCCCCGGTCGGGTCGCCGAGATGAGTCAGCGCTTTATGCTGGAAGAGGTTGAAGACACCCTGCCCGCCTCGCTGCCGTTAGGTATTCGTCAGCGGCTATCGCTGGCGGTCGCGGTCATTCACCGTCCGGAAATGTTAATTCTTGATGAACCCACCTCCGGCGTCGATCCCGTGGCCCGGGACATGTTCTGGCAATTGATGGTCAATCTGGCCCGCCAGGATCGGGTGACGATTTTTATCTCCACCCACTTTATGAATGAAGCCGAGCGCTGCGATCGCATTTCACTGATGCATGCTGGCAAAGTGCTGGCCAGCGATACGCCGCAGGCGCTGGTCGAACAGCGCGGGTCGGCCAGCCTCGAAGAGGCCTTTATCGCCTGGCTACAGGAGGCAGCAGATGCCGCACAGCCGCCTGCTGCTGAGGCTGCGCCGATTCCCATGATTGAACACAAAACCGAAACCATTGCTCCGCGTCAGGCGTTTAGCTTGCGCCGCCTGTTTAGCTACAGCCGTCGCGAAGCGCTGGAGCTACGTCGCGATCCGGTACGATCGACTCTGGCATTGCTGGGCACGGTGATCCTGATGTTTATTATGGGATATGGGATCAGTATGGACGTCGAGGATCTGCGATTTGCGGTACTCGACCGCGATCAAACCGTCAGCAGCCAGGGCTGGTCGCAGAATATCGCCGGTTCACGCTATTTTATCGAACAGCCGCCGCTGCAAAGCTACAGTGAACTGGACCGGCGGATGCGCAACGGCGAGCTGGCGGTGGCTATCGAAATTCCGCCTAATTTTGGCCGCGACATCGCTCGGGGAACGCCAGCGCAAATCGGCGTGTGGGTGGATGGCGCAATGCCAAACCGGGCGGAAACGGTGCGCGGCTACGTGCAGGCGATGCATTTGGCCTGGCTTCAGGAGATGGCCGGTCGCCAGGCCAGCCCCAATCGCGATACCTCACTGATTTCTATTGAAACCCGCTATCGCTATAACCCGGACGTGAAGAGTCTGCCAGCGATTGTTCCAGCAGTTATTCCGCTGCTGTTGATGATGATCCCGGCAATGCTCAGCGCGCTCAGCGTAGTGCGTGAGAAAGAGCTGGGCTCGATCATCAATCTGTACGTGACGCCGACCACCCGCAGTGAATTTCTTCTGGGCAAACAGGTGCCGTATATCGTGCTGGGGATGTTTAACTTCTTTCTACTATGTGCACTGTCGGTGTTTGTCTTTGGCGTACCGCATAAAGGGAGCTTCCTGACGCTTATGCTGGCCGCACTGCTCTATGTCACGATTGCCACCGGGCTTGGCCTACTGATCTCAACCTTTATGAAAAGCCAGATTGCGGCGATTTTCGGTACCGCGATTATTACGCTTATCCCGGCGACGCAGTTCTCGGGGATGATCGATCCCGTCGCTTCTCTGGAAGGGCCGGGCCGCTGGATTGGCCAGATTTATCCAACCAGCCACTTTCTGACCATTGCGCGAGGAACGTTTTCCAAAGCGCTAAATCTGACGGACCTGTGGGCATCCTTCATACCACTGCTTATTGCGGTTCCGCTGGTGCTGGGCCTGAGCGTGTGGCTGCTGAAAAAACAGGAGGGATAATGCGCGGATTACGCAATATTTATAATTTAGGCATGAAAGAGCTACGCAGCCTGCTTGGCGATAAGGCGATGCTGACATTAATTGTCTTCGCCTTTACCGTCTCGGTTTACTCCTCCGCTACCGTTATGCCGGGGTCGTTACATTTAGCCCCTATCGCTATTGCGGATATGGATAAATCGCAGCTCTCATCGCGCATTATCAACGGTTTTTATCGCCCCTGGTTTTTACCCCCTGAGCTGATTACCGCTGATGAAATGGACGCAGGGCTGGATGCCGGGCGATATACATTCGCGATCAATATTCCCCCTAACTTCCAGCGTGATGTTTTAGCCGGACGCCAGCCGGAGCTGCAGGTAAACGTTGATGCGACGCGAATGAGCCAGGCGTTTACCGGCAATAGCTATATCCAGAATATCGTCACTGGTGAGGTAAATAGCTTTGTCGCCCGCTATCGGGATAACAGCTCGTTGCCAGTCGAGCTAGCCGTCAGGATGCGTTTTAACCCGAATCTGGAACAGGAACGTTTCGGGGCCGTAATGGCGATTATCAACAATATTACTATGCTGGCCATCGTGCTTACCGGTTCGGCGTTGATACGTGAACGAGAGCATGGAACCGTGGAGCACCTGCTGGTGATGCCGGTGACGCCGTTTGAAATTATGATGGCAAAGATCTGGTCAATGGGTTTGGTGGTGCTGGTCGTTTCTGGATTATCGCTTATATTGATGGTCCAGGGAGTGTTGCAGGTGCCGATTGAAGGCTCTATACCGCTGTTTATGCTTGGAGTAGCCCTGAGCCTGTTTGCTACTACCTCAATTGGAATATTTATGGGAACCGTGGCCCGCTCGATGCCGCAGTTAGGGCTGTTGATGATTCTAGTGCTGCTACCACTTCAGATGCTATCCGGGGGATCAACGCCACGAGAAAGTATGCCGCAGGCGGTGCAGGACATCATGCTCACCATGCCGACAACTCATTTCGTCAGCCTGGCGCAGGCAATTCTATATCGAGGCGCAGATTTTGCGATTGTCTGGCCGCAGTTTCTGACGCTGCTGGCTATCGGTGGCGTATTTTTTACGATTGCACTGCTACGTTTTCGTAAGACGATTGGAGAGATGGCTTGAACGATGCCGTTGGAACTGCCACGGTACATGGCTGGCGAAAACAACTGGAACTTGAGGGCTTGATCATCCGAAAAGTGAAACCCGGTGTGGAACAATAGGCAGAGCAAATTTTTACTATTCTGCTTGAAACAGCTGCACTTTCTAAGCATGAGCTGTCTGAATACTGCCGTAAAAATGGCCTTTATCCTGAACATGTCGCTGAATGGAAGCCAAACTGTCTGATCGCCAACCAGCCGAAGCATCGCCAGTTGGTCGACGAGCAACGAGCGACCCGCACAGAGAAAAGCCGCATCCGGGCGCTTGAAAAAGAGTTACGCCGGAAAGATAAAGCACTGGCGCAAATGGCAGCGCTGCTGGTTCTTCAGGAAAAGTTGTCAGCCTGAAATCTCTCCAGGATTCACGGGGTGGTTCATTTTTGCCGACCATACTCAACGGCTTCCTTCAGCAGCGCATTCTCCATGGTCTTTTTACCCAGCAAGCGCTGTAGCTCTTTGATTTGTTTCACCGTCGCCGCAAGTTCTGAGGCGGGAACAACATCTTCGCCAGCCATGATCGCGGTGAGACTACCTTCCTTGTACTGCTTTCGCCAGGCGAAGATCTGGTTTGCATTCACACTATGAAGCCGTGCAACATGGGAAATGGTCATGCTAGGCGATGCGTTTCCTGAACGATGGCAATCTTTTCCTGTGGACAACGGCGCCTGTGGCGCTCTGGTCCCAGCAACTCTTCGATCATGCTTATCTCCCGACTAGTCATTAATTTAAAGTGGGTCGAAGTGTCTGGTGATTCATGGGGCCAGTCTAATCTGCATTACGACCCAAAAGTGACGGTTTACTCACAGAAAAAGATTAAGAGATAATTAATCTAAAGATAAATATTAAAAACATCATTTACTTATTGGGGTTGTTCACGCAGGCTGTTAGCAGCCATATATTTACAGATAGCCGATAAGAGATGATAGTAGGGAGGCATGATGAAAAAAAAAGTGATTGAAGCACTTTTTACTGGTTGCTGTTCGGATCCATTCTCTACACTTGGTATGCATTGTACCGACGCCAGCCCGATGTACTCTCTTTCGTATCAATTTCTCGATTGAAACTCTGCGTTTCACAGTTATCCAGTTTTTCCTCCACGACGTACTTATGGTGAATGAATGAAGCCAGTTGA
The DNA here is from genome assembly GCF_013728095.1 of Citrobacter sp. RHBSTW-00887. NCBI lineage: Bacteria > Pseudomonadati > Pseudomonadota > Gammaproteobacteria > Enterobacterales > Enterobacteriaceae > Citrobacter > Citrobacter sp. RHBSTW-00887. Next base: position 881,615 of record NZ_CP056267.1, read on the forward strand.
TCCTGATCGAATGAGCTTGCGAGATAAGGATAATTAATAACCATCTCGGCATTACTGCTCTCTTTAAGCAGCATATTCACGCGGCCAAAGAGGCGATCGACGCGACCATTCCTCTGCTCATTATCGCCGGGAGTCCAGGCAATGCCGTAATGATGGACTTTATGGCATTGCAGATGCAGATTTACGCCTTCCTGCATCACCGAAGTCGCCACAAGCACATCCGGGAAGAATGGCGAGTTAAATCCGCGTATAAGCCGCTCACGGTTGTGAGACTCACCGCTGGCGTACCATGCCGGACTGTTCAGGCTGCTGAGTTCGCGCCAGGCGTAAAGGCTATTATCAAGCGGCTGGCCAACAATCTTCTCACACAGCGTTTCAAACGTTTGGATGGCTGCCGAGAAATAACGCAGTATCAGCGAATCCTTGAATTTCGGCGTCACCCATTCAATAAATTGCAGATAGCGCTGCTGGGCATCGCCGCGCTGGGATACACGGTTAAATTCAGTAAACCAACAGTAAAGTTCGACCATCACCGGGCTGGCAAACAGGTAGCCAATGCGCAGATAGTTGGCAAAGTTCTCGACTATCGCCATGCCGTTCGGCTGCGCTTTCCATGTCCTGATCTGATGTTGATGCTGCTCAGGAAGTAAATCGAACATAATTCCCCAGGCCGTAGCCATCGGGTGGGCATAGTTTGAAACATTCTCCACCAGCATTTCCTGACGAATATCCCTCGCGGCATCACTGTAGCTATCACGCATCCGCTCTCCGGACTCTCTGCGATAATACTGTGTATAAGTTGCCGAAATACCATCGCGGGCAGGTTCCAGAAACAGCGATAACAAACTCTCCGGACGGCGAAAGCGCAGGCTGACGTTACTGCAGTCCGTGCGCCGCAGTATGCCACTCGTTTTGGTCACGAAAAGCGCCGCGATCCTGCTGGAAAGCTTTGCTTCATTTTCTTCGCCATCATCGTCCAGTAAGCATTCCTCTGCAGGCTCATCTGTATCCTGATAATTGATAGTCTTTTCCGATATCAGGTTTTCATACTCTTCCCGGGACCAGCGCGTACTGCGCCACTTCTCCAACGCCTCCGGCGGCAGTTGCCAAAGCCGAATTAATCGCTCAGCCATCATCTCATCATAGCGAGCATTAATACGCTGAGTTATCTCGCGCACCGACGGGATACGGCGGACAAAGACCAGATGCTTGCGGCTATATAGTGCCTGAGATGCAAAGGGATCGTCGGACATACACTCATTGACCAGTACATCGTATTTGGGATGATCCGGAAAACGGTGGTAGACATTATGAAACTGACGCGTCAGCCCGGTTAACAGGGACGAATCCAGCGCCCGGCTAAAATCAGTTTGAGTATGTTCATTATCATTTGCATCCTGCTCATTCTCAATATTGCCAGTGGATTCAAAACCCTCCAGGTATCCATACATCATCCGCTTGTCGCCGCTGCCTTTGTTCTCTTTATCCAGCTCTTCAACCAGTTTTTTTTGATAAAAGGCAAAAAACAGCTCTGCCTCAGCGCTACCAGAAAAACTGGCGGCACTTGCCTGTTCCCGACGATATGCATATTTACTGTAGTGCTGATTATTGCTCCCGCACATTTTCCGCAATCGACGGATGGCGAAATTCTCCATCAAAGAACGTACATCATCCATGCCATACTTCAACGTAATATCTGTAAAGTAACTTAATATATCGTATATATTCCGTGCCGCAGAATGATTTGGAGTTGCGGTCAGAAGCAGTGCATTTCGGGCCAGTCGGTCTTTCCCTTCCCCAAAGAAAGTACGTGCCGCAGCTGCTCGCTGGCTGTCATTACGGTTGCGGAAATAGTGGGCTTCGTCGATGATAATTAAATCCAAACCCGTACCATCGAGAGCGTCTTTTATTTCCTGCCGATATATCTCCCCATACTTCTCAGCGACAAAAAATGCATTGTCTTTTTCATCCTTCGGTACCAGTCCGCTCAACGAATAGATAGTAGTCAGAAAGAAATAGTGTGACTTTTCTTTAACAGCTGCGCTCAGTTCTTTCAGCCGACCATGAAACTGCGGCGCGTATTTTTCCTTTCCCTTATGAGAAGTAAAGGGGTTATCTTTCATTCTAAGATGCTTATGAATAAAGGTAGTGAACTCTGTTTTCCAGTTGTTGCACAGTGTCGAGTTTGGGGCCATGACCAGAATGCGCGCATCAGGCTTCTCCTGCCACATTAGCAGCATCACTGCTATTGCCTGATAGGTCTTTCCCATACCCACTTCATCGGCAAGCAGCGCTACCCGCTGATCAGCAAGTAAATTCCACAGGCCCGCTACGCCTTCAGCCTGCTTTGCCGCCATGCTGGTGCTGCACGTTTCGTAGCGCCATAAGGGGTCGGCTACATCAAAGTTCATCTTTTCTGAGACACAATGAGGCGTAACAGGCTGAGGTTGTTTAGTTATCATATCCACACTCTTTACGGATGATATCCAGATAACGTTGGGTGCTTTTTTTCCCCTTCAGAGGTGGGGGAGGAATGCGCAGTGAACTCCACTGATGCGCGGAAATATCTGCGGTGCTTGATGCATTTTTTTTGTTGATATCATCCAATCGCGCCTGTGCCAGAGCAGCCATGCTATTGACCTCATGTGCCAGAAACCAGTTGAATACTGACGCGGGTTCCTTTTCAACGCGCGCTTTGACCATTTCTGCCAGTTCCAGCAGACAACCGGGTTCGCTGAACAGGCGACGGTGTAGTTGTTCTCTATTATCCATGGCTGATAAGGTTTTACTGCGTAGCCGCATTGCCTGAAACAGCCGGAAGTAGCTGGTAGCTTCCGGGCTTAGGTACTCTGTCTCGTCGCTCTCCTCGCTGAATAATTCATCCTGACCAGCCACGCTGCGGAGTATCAGATTATCGCTTTGTTCAGGTTCGGAGGAATTCATATAACTGTCGAGAACATCGTCCAGTGATTTAAAGCGCAGGGCGCGGCGATATTCTGAGCCCGTTTCAACAATAGTGCCAGTCCAGTCCGCTTCACCGGTTTTACGCAGCGTGTAGAAAGGGCTATCCAGCAGTGCTGCGCTTTGCTCGACATCTATCAGAAAAGGAGATGCCAGCGTACCGTCAACTGTGTTCCAGGTAAGTCTGACCGGTTTTTTGATCCCGGGCAGAAGCAGCCGGTACCCCTCCTTCGGCTTGCCGAGAAACCACTTTCCGGTAAGCCTGTATTCGCAGCGCTGCCAGTCAAAAATAACCGTCAAGTCGAAAGGCGGGAGACTGCCCGGCACCAGGGCTTCCTCTTCCAGCAATTCTTCACTGGCAAAATCTCCCTCATTTACGGCCCATACCGTCGAGCACAATGTGGTCCGTTTGCTGACGGGATGTACGATCCCGGCTTCAACATTTCTCCCCTTTACCCTCAGGCTACTGCAGCCCGGTCCGGTGAAGTTCCATGAGCCTATCGCAAGGTGACGGCCCGTTGTACTCTCTCCCAGCCACAGTTTGGCGTGCGTCATCATTAATCGCGGATCACGTTCGGCGGGAGGTTTAAACAACGTCAATCGCTGTACCGTAATTAGCGCCTGCAGCTCCTCTCCCCAGCGTGTACGAATGAATTGCCCTGCAGCAAGATCAGGCACCAGCTCAACGCGCAGATAAGGCCCAGCCAACTTTGCTATCAGAGCAGGCAAGTTATCGGCAAGATAAGGAGACCAGACGCTGAGCGTTGTCAGTTCACCATTCGCGATTAGCGCATCCATCAGCGTGAGCTCGCTGAGGCTGTGAATAAACGACCACTTTGGATCGTCACCATAGAGTATGTCACCATCTGCAGGCAATATGTCCTGGTTAGGCTCCTCATCAAGTCCCATGAAAAACTGTTTTATCTGCTGATACTGCGCATTGCTGGAAACCGTCCGAAAGTCCACGGCTTCCTGATTCCGCCCCCAGCCGCTGAGCGTAAGATTCGCGCTTCCGGCTCCGAGGACAATTTTCTTGTTCTTATCTTCAAGGTAAAACACCTTTGGATGAAACAGGCTGTGCTCCCCGTCCAGATATAATGCTTCATCCGCAGCAAGCTTACGCACCGACACGGGATAAACTGCAATTGAGGTTCTTTTAGGTTTATCCAGGGCGATCATTCGCGGATCGCAATAAACGCGAAAATCAATATTGCTTTCATTTAATGCCCGCTGTAGCCCTTCATAATCCATGCGGCCTACAGGCGGGTCGATATCCAGGACGGCCGGAAGAATCCGGCTTTCGACAAACGCGATATCGAGATTAAAGGTCGTGAGCCAGACTCGTTTCAGCGGCCCCATCTGCGCTATTTGCTCTTTAAACGCATCGAGGAGCTTCACGCTTCAGCTCCCCATAATCCATCCAGTAAATGACGGAATTGCGGTATATAATAATGGTTGACCCAATCACTACTTTTACGTTCCAGATCAATAGCTACAAGTGGAGTCTGCAGCGAGATGATATTGCCTTCAAGCATAAGCCATGGAAACTGCCCACGGGCTTCCATCAGTCCACAGTGATACGCCAGCAGCCCACGCACCTGCGCCTCCAGAGACGGCCCACTGGCTAGCGAAAGCAGTTGCCGAAAGCGTCTGTTGGGTGTACCGGAAAGCGACGCCACCAACTCATTGTTTCGCCCAAGCCTCATCGACAGCTGAGGTAAAGTCTGAGTCGTCAGTCCGTTCCGCTGCCAGAATAGCGCGAAGTCGTCGAGGCTCTGCTGGCTCTGCCGCCTTAGTCCTGTGAACATCAGGTCAATTAAAGACAGAAACGGTTCTGCCTCAATAATGTATCCCAGCGTTTGCCGTTCGCATTCTTCCATTTCCATCGTTGCATCGGCATTCTTCCAGGCTTCAAGAAAAACACTCGAAATCGGCAAAAGTGATTGCTCAGGGTATTTTCGTTCTCGCTCCAGTACCCGATAAATGGCACCTGCACCATTTTTATTGAGCCCGGTTCTGGCGAGCCAGAATGCCTGCGAGTAGTTGCCCACATGTTTAGGGTTGCGAAATACGCTGGCGTAGAGAGTTTTAAGACTGTCGGGAATTTTACTGAAGAAGGGCGTCAGGGCATCCTTGCTTGCTTCGCACATCAGCGACTTAAGATAGGTCAGTACATCAGCATGCAGTTGGTGTAACTCGGGGACCTGGCGAATAAAGGCTTCAGCGGCCTCCCATACAGGCTTACTATCCGGCAGATCATAGTCGTAGGTCGTCGTGAAAAAACGCATGCTGATCATCGGCGATTTGTAGCGGCCGTTGGTACCGAGCGCAAGCTGGTTTGTCAGCAGTTCACTTTCCTTCTGATGGCCAAAAGTGAGCTGAGGGTTCTTATCAGAGATATGCCATTTTGCCCTGGCCTTATTAATCCCCTGCACTCCCGCGAGTGTTACGTCGCCCTGTTCCGTCCCCAACATCGAATAAATATAAATATTCTCCAGATGAATAAGGCTTGCCGCAATAAACTCCCTGAGCTGCTTTTTGGGATAGCGTATTTTCATCGCTCCAGCGGTTTGCACAGCATCATCCAGCATTATTTTTCGGATGACGCTGTGGTGCAGCAGGTTAAGCGTATACTGCCTGACATCATTGGCAATAGAAGTGATGCGTCCGTGAAAGAGATCCTGTCCCCAGGATGACCAGATAACCAGTTGACCCAAAGGGTCAATATTCATCTCGCCGGTCAGCGACTCATCATATTCAGTTAAAAATTTATCAATGTACATTGTACTGAATTCGTTGGAGAAACTACGAGAAAGAATAGCATGATGCGTGGCAGGGGACCTCTATCAAAGTCAATGTTTATCAGTTTGTAACATCCCGTTATGGTACTTGCGGATCAGAAATGGACATAAACACTCGCCCTCATGGTAAAGTACATCGGCATTAGCTCTTCCCCCGAAAGCGGGGAATAATACCCCATCACAACTGACAGCTCCCACCCTCATGAACGCATGAGGCATTATCATTCTCGCAGCGGGTCTCGTCACCCACTCTGCCAAGCGGGCGATTCCGGCATCCGGTCAATGGTACAGTGTTGCAGGAACAGTCGCTGGCACATGCGCAGGTCTGCAGGCTATCGGTACTTGTGATTACACAGCCTTCCGGTAGTTGAGGGACTAGCTAGACTAGCCCCATAGATCACCGGACACTTCGCCTCTCTTAAAATAAGAGGTAGTCTTAGACCTATGTTTAACACCAGTCAGAATAATAAGATGGTTGAAGTGTTATCAGGACCCGAGCGGCGGCGACGCCGAACACCGCAGGAAAAAATTGCCATTATTCAGCAGACTATGGAGCCCGGCATGACCGTGTCTCATGTTGCCCGTCTTCATGGCATCAATGCTAACCAGATCTTCAAATGGCGCAGGCAGTATGAAGACGGCTCTCTGACCGCCGTGGCATCAGGCGAAGAGGTCGTTCCCGCATCTGAACTTGCTGCTGCCAATAAGCAAATCCGCGAGCTTCAGCGCCTTCTGGGCAAAAAGACGATGGAAGCTGAAATACTTAAAGAGGCTGTGGAGTTCGGTCGGGCAAAAAAATGGATTGCGCATGCACCCTTGTTGCCCGGGGACGACGAATAACTGACGTCTGCCGGAGTATCGGTGTGTCGCGTGCGCAGCTGAGTATCAGGGTTAACCGGCCATCTGGCTGGCAGGATCGCAGAAGACAATCCAGCTTCGACGACACCGCGGTGTTGTCCCGGATAAATACGGCGGTGGCTGAACTGCCCACATACGGTTATCGCCGGGTATGGGCGCTGTTGCGACGGGAGTCTGAGCAGGACGGGCAGCCTGTTGTGAATGCGAAGCGGGTGTACCGCATTATGAGCACTCACTATCTTCTTCTTGAGCGTAAGCCAGCTGATCACCACCGGAAGCGGGCCCATAAAGGACGCGTGGCGGTGGCTGAAAGCAACCGGCGCTGGTGCTCAGACGGCTTCGAGTTCCGCTGTGACAATGGCGAAAAGTTGCGGGTAACCTTCGCCCAGGACTGCTGTGACCGGGAGATCATCGACTGGGCAGCGGGCACAGGTGGCTATGACAAAGAAACAGTGCAGGATGTGATGCTGGGTGCGGTGGAAAAACGCTTTGGGCAACATCTGCCGTCAGAGCCGCTGGAATGGCTGACGGATAATGGTTCGGCTTACAGGGCGCATGAAACACGGGCGTTCGCCCGGATGCTGGGGCTTGAACCGTGCACGACAAGAGTGCGTAGCCCGGAAAGTAACGGCATCGCAGAAAGCTTCGTGAAGACGATAAAGCGGGATTACATCAGCATCATGCCAAAAGCGGACAGCCAGATGGCGTTGATAAATCTGGCAGTGGCGTTCAGCCATTACAATGAACATCATCCGCACAGTGCGCTGGGATACCGCTCACCACGAGAATATATACGCAGAAAGTTATCGTAACCATAAGAGAGAAAAAGCGTCTGGATATAAAGGGTCAAATCCACTAGCAGCCAAACAATCCCAATGCATACCGCTATTAATACCCCTGCATAGGGCAGGACTATGGCACGAAAGTGGATGTTTACACGCACGACGCCCGAAAACCAAGCTAACAACTTGATTTTATTTAATTATTTTCAATTGATGTAGTGTGGCGCCAGATGAGTCACATTGAACGTAACGCGGTACTAGCGGCTTGTCTTCATAAGGCCGAGCATTTTTAAGCGCGCAGACTAATGCTGCAGTGATAGGAGGATTATTTGGATATGAATCGGAATAAGAGATTTGGTTCTTTATTGAGCAGGCGCCCAGTTAAATCTAAAACAAATCATGTAGTTACATTACCTCCCAGACTAGCTACCTTACTGAATCAGATAGTTATATAATTTGATTACGTAGCATCACCAACAGTTCTGCTGGTGATGCATTGCGTTTTTTAGGCTGTTTCAGCACCATTAGAATGAAATTGTAACACTCAGTTTCTTCTATTAACAAGCGTACCAGCATTGGGCGCTGGCATTTGATATGATCAAGGAATGGTTGAACATTGGGGCTAGGTATAAGCATAAACCTATTGCCAGCGAATTCGATAAATGTTTCCAAACCAGGAAGGGTTGCCATAACGTTAAGCGTACTAGTGTCTGAGCAAGCTAAAGAGCATTCTTATAACAACAATCACCATGATGTCTTTGACTACACTGAACTGGCAGACAAAAGTGAGATTGAAGAAGGCAAAGCAACTATTGGCAAGGAGTTAGATATCTTGATAACAGAGATGAATGAGGGATTGGTGGCGTGAGCGACTTACCGCTTGGATGGATGTATGCTCGCTTGCCTGAGCTAATTTCTAGCGATGGTATCCTCGTTGACGGCGATTGGGTTGAGACTAAGGATCAAGATCCAAATGGCGATGTTCGTCTTATTCAACTCGCAGATGTTGGTGATGGCCGGTACGTCGATAAATCGAATCGTTTTCTTACGCAAGCAACAGCAATAGAATTAGGGTGTACTTTCCTCAAACGTGGAGATGTGCTGGTAGCTCGCATGCCTGATCCGTTGGGACGGGCTTGTCTGTTTCCAGGGGACAGTAAACAGGCTGTAACCGTGGTTGATGTGTGTATTATCCGAGGAAAAGAGGAACATTTTAATCGCAAATGGTTAATGCATTTCATCAACTCTCCATCATTCAGAACAGAAATTCATTCTTTACAAAGCGGTTCAACGAGAAAGCGCATTTCTCGTGGCAACTTGAGCACACTAAGATTGCCTGTCCCCCCTCGCCCCGAACAAACACGAATCGTTGAAAAACTTGACGAGTTACTCACTGAGTTAGATATAGGCGTACAAGAACTTAAAATTGCTCAAAAGAAGCTCATTCAATATCGACAATCCCTACTTAAATCAGCCGTCGAAGGTGCGCTCACAGCAGATTGGCGTAACAACAACCATCCTGCTGAGAGTGGTGCTCAACTATTAGAACGGATCCTTTTTGAGCGGCGTGCTCACTGGGAATCCAAGCAGTTGGCCAAATTTGCTGAGCAAAACAAGAAGCCACCGAAAGATTGGCAAAAAAAATACCCATTGCCAGTTCAGCCCGATACCACAAGTTTATCGCAATTGCCTGAAGGATGGGTGTGGGCTAGTTTAGATATGCTGGGCGACATCGCATCAGGTGTTGCCAAAGGAATGAAGCGAAAAGATGGAGTTGTCTTGCGCGAGGTGCCTTACTTACGTGTTGCGAATGTGCAGAGAGGCTATTTTAATTTATCCGAGGTCAAAACCATTCTTGCAACTGAACGAGACATAAAGGAACTGGCACTCGTCAATGGTGATGTGCTATTCAACGAAGGCGGTGACCGTGATAAGTTGGGGAGAGGTTGGGTTTGGCGAAATGAGATTTCAGACTGCATTCATCAAAATCATGTATTTCGAATGCGCCCGTATGTTGAGGATCTTCAATCTGAACTTCTCTCCCATCATGGGAATACTTTCGGCAAGTTTTGGTTTAGAAAGGCAGGAAAACAAACGACTAATCTTGCATCAATTAACATGAAGATGCTGAGGTTGTTCCCTGTGCCAGTTGCTCCCGCCGCAGAGCAACAAGTGATTGTGGAAAAAATTCAAGCACACTTAGAAGCATTAACAAGCCAAGAACAATCTATTGAATTGGCTCTAAAACAATCGATTGTTCAGCGACAAAACATATTACGTTTAGCTTTCGATGGCCAGCTTGTACCGCAGGATCCTAACGATGAGCCAGCGAGTGTACTGTTGGAGCGCATCCGTATTCAGCGAACTGAACTGGCCAAGCCGTCGAAACCGCGTAAGAGCAAGAAAAAGGAGTGTTCTACAGTGGTCCGCAAATTAGTTGATGTGCTTTCTGAAGCGGGTGACTGGCTGCCAGCACAAGAAGTTTTCCGTCGTTGTGGCGTAGCCGATGGTGCACAGACCGATGAAATTGAAGCCCTTTATGCCGAATTACGTGCGTTAGATAAAAGTCAGCGTTTATTAGTGGAGGCTATCACGGAGTCAGTAGAAACCACAAAGGGTAAAGAACAACGTAAGATTGCTGACCGTTTAAAATTGGTAGATTAAGCTATGCGTTTAGATAAGCTCACCATAGGCAGTGCCAAAGATAGTGCAACCCACAAATTTAAAAATTTGAAAAATGTCACTATCGACTTTGACCAAGATCACTGGGTAACAGTTGTCATCGGCTGGAACGGAACAGGAAAGTCTAATGTGCTGGAGGCGCTGGCGATTATCTTCCGTGATCTGATCGCCAAAAAGCGCATATCCGAATTTGCTTTTAAATTGGCTTATCATATGGGTTCTGGGGAGAATCTACGACATATTTACATAGATGCTGATCCAGATCGCGAGAAGGAACCTTTTACAGTTCACATTGCAACGGATGCAGAGGCCCGTGGTGAAGATAACTCGCTTCCTTTCATTGAGGGAGAAGAATCTGTGCCAGCTTTGCGAGGCAAAGAGATAAAGTTCACTGACTTTTTGAATGCAGATAGTGAACATCTCCCGCGTTATGTATTTAGTTACTACTCGGGTGAAAGTCCGCGTATGCATGAGGTTTTTCGCCCCTATCTAGAAAGTTACGACAGCAAGCTGCGTAACGGCGAAGATCCTGGCCTGAAACGACTGTTCTATGCCATGCCTGTGCATAGCCAGTTTGTGTTACTAGCCTTCCTTATACAGCAATCTGATGTGGTGCGAACTTTCCTTGATGACCACCTTGGACTTGATCCTGATGAAGGTATTGAATCTGTCTTGTTTGTTCTGCGCCAGCCTCCATGGAAATCTGAAGCAGTCGATGGTGACCCTCGATTTTGGAATGCACGCGGTGTGGTGCGTGATTTCTTGTCGCGATTGTATGACATAGCTTTGGCTCCCATTGAAGTCAGTCGCCGTGTGTCTACATCCATCTGGAACAAAAAAAAACTGCAGTTCAAGTATTTGTACGTGAAAGATATTGCTGCATTGAGACGCTTGGTAGGCGATCAGGCCCCAGCACAATTTTTTCGAGATCTTGAGAGTACTTACGTCTCCGAATTAATCGAGGAGGTACGTATTCGAGTTCGCTTGAAAAAGAACGACGGCAGCGTTACGTTTCGCGAGCTGAGCGAGGGTGAACAACAACTGCTTACAGTATTGGGACTACTCCGCTTTACCGCAGAAGAAGAAAGCTTGTTTTTACTAGATGAACCTGATACGCATTTGAACCCACGCTGGTGTGTGGATTATCTTAACTACCTGAAGTCATTTGTTGGGCAGAATAGTAAAGGGGATGACAATAGCCACATTATATTGACAACACATAACCCCTTGGCTATTGCTGAACTAGTCAAAGAGCAAGTTCAGATTCTGTATCGCGAAGCTGGCAGTCGCACTGTACGAGCAGAAAATCCAGCTGTCGATCCTAAAGGCATGGGTTTCGCTGGTATCGTGACCAGCGATATGTTCGGCTTAGGCACCAGCCTAGATAAAGCCACCAATGACGATCTAATGATATTACATCAGCTATCTACGCAGCAGCAGCCACTCAATGAGGCTGAACGCTCGAAATTAGCGGACATCCGCCAGCGACTCGAAGGTCTAGATTTTAATTTTGCTTCGCGAGATAGGCTCGAACAAGAGTATCTACGCGCCAGATTTGATTTGGCTACTGACGGTGTTGTAGATGGTGCCGTTATCACTCCAGAAAATAAACAGCAAGCGTTAGATGTGTTAGTGCAAAGTCTACTTCGTAGCTTAAAGGATGGGCAGTCTTGAGAAGAATTTGGATTCCATTTCCACCTCACTTACCTACGCGCTGGAACAAAATATACGCGGCTAGAATTGCTAAGGTTGATGAGTTAGACGAGCATGTGCTTCGATCGGATTACATAAAGAATCATACAAGTTGGGGGGTGCTCAAAAAATGGCTTGCGAATATCAGCGGAGATAAATGTTGGTATTGTGAGGCCAAAAGTTCTCGCGCACCTTTTGATGTTGATCACTTTCGCCCTAAACTCGGTATCACAGTGGATGGTGTCGAACTAAAAAACCATAATGGGTACTATTGGTTGGCTTATGAATGGTGGAATTTCCGTCTTTCATGCCAACGTTGTAACCGTCCGGAAAAAGATGATTCTGGCACTCGGCATGGTAAGTCCAATGAATTTCCGATTCAAGATGAGAGGCTGCGTTGTGTATTACCTTCAGGCTCTTTAAATCTAGAGTTACCTAGGCTTTTAGATCCTTGTGTACAAGCTGATTGTGATCTCCTCGCACACGGCCTTGATGGTGAGGTGAAACCACTAGCCCCTGTAGGGTCTTGGGAGTATCTACGCGCGCGATATACAATTGACTGGCTTGGTTTCAATGATTGGAATACTCCCGAAGAAAAACGAAGTCGATGGCAAACGTTAGCTACCTTACTGATGATCGCCGGCAATAATGCAAATCCTACAGTCATAGCTGAACTGAAAAAATATTTATCCATAGATCAAGAATATTCAAGCTTTTATCGATCAGCTATTGGCACACATCGAGACAAAGCTTGGGTTGAGGCACTTTTATGAACGCTAGTACCCTTGTCCATAAACTTTGGAACTTTTGTAACACCCTGCGTGATGATGGTGTAGGTTACGGTGACTATTTAGAACAGCTCACCTACTTACTGTTTCTGAAATTAGCCCATGAATATGAGCAAGAACCTTATAACCACGAAACAAAAATACCGGAAGGATATGGCTGGAAGTGTTTGTGCAATAAAAGCGGAGAACCATTAGAGGCGCATTACCTGGCGACCTTGCACAAGCTTGGAGAAGAGCCTGGAATGTTGGGAGCCATATTTTTTAAGGCCCAGAATAAAATACAAGATCCGGCCAAGCTCTCTAGGCTGGTACAGATGATTGATGCTGAAAATTGGATCAGTCTTGATGCTGACACCAAAGGTGATCTATACGAAGGTCTGCTACAAAAGAATGCCGAAGATACAAAAAGTGGTGCAGGTCAGTACTTTACACCACGAGCTATCATTCAAGCTATGGTCGCTTGTCTACAGCCAAAACCTATGAAAACCATTGCAGACCCCGCTTGTGGAACAGGTGGTTTTTTCTTGGTTGCTAATGAGTGGTTATCCAATACTGGGCAATGGCTTAAAGAAAATTCAGATTGGTTACCGCGTGAGGCACAAACTTTAAACAGTAAACAAGCGCATTTTTTACGCGAAGGCACTTTTTACGGAAACGAGATCGTTCCTAGTACTCGTCGCATGTGTCTGATGAATCTTTTTCTACACAATATTGGGGAATTGTATGGGGAACCAGCAATAGAACGCTCCGATGCCTTAATTTCCGAGCCCAAAGTCAAGGTCGATTATGTGTTAGCCAACCCTCCATTTGGTAAAAAGAGTAGCATGACCATAACTAATGAGGAGGGTGAAGAAGATCGTGATACGTTGACTTACGAGCGCCAAGATTTTTGGGAAACTACCTCTAACAAACAACTCAATTTTCTACAACATATCGTTAGCATACTGAAACCGAATGGCAAAGCAGCTGTTGTATTGCCTGACAATGTATTGTTCGAAGGGGGGATCGGTGAAAAAATTCGTCGAAAATGGTTGGAAAGTTGCGATGTGCATACTGTACTGCGTTTGCCAACAGGGATTTTTTATGCACAGGGAGTAAAGGCAAATGTAGTATTCTTTGATGCTAAACCCAAAGATGGGAAAGTCCATACAAACGGAGTGTGGTTCTATGATCTACGTACTAACAAACATTTCACATTAAAGACCCGTACTTTAAAGTTAAGTGATCTTCAGGATTTTATTTCCTGCTACAACCCGAAGAATCGTCAGAAACGTCAGGAAACTGAGCGCTTTAAACTTTTTAGTTACGAGGAGCTAATCGCCCGAGATAAGGCTAGCCTTGACATATTCTGGTTAAAAGACGATAGCTCGGATAACCTCGATGACTTGCCTCCGCCGGATGTGTTGCAACATGAGATTGTAGAACATTTAGAAGCTGCATTGGCCTCTTTCCGCGATGTGGCATATGGACTACCAATCTCGTCTAATCAGTCGGATATCTGAGTAAAAATTAATAACATTCACAGATTGATTATGATTGAGAGAAAATAAAAACCTACAAATGCTTGTTCGTTTAACATACCGAACAAGCATTTATATACGTATATTTTATTTCCCCCTATGTACCACTCGTCTTTATTATTACTCACATGGTCAAATTAAAAGTATAATTTCCCATATCGGTTTTAACTTCAACTTCAGACCACATACATTTTGAATATTGATTATTCATCTCAATCCAGTTCCACCCGGAGTTTGCATAGGCAACCTTTTGACTTATAACAAGAGAGAAATCTGTACCTTTACCATAGCCCAGAGTTACTGGTCGGGTATTCCACCGATAACAACTACCACGGTCTATACTTAAACCAGTAATCGTTACACTATCCTTCAAACCATAAACATAAACATGTCTTCTTATAGTGTGCTCAGCACTGACATTACCTTTGAAGTTGTAAGTGGTATCTTCTATTTTGATCTTAACAGGTGATTGAGATGGTATCTTCTCTGATTTTGAGTTGGATTTATTACTTACATATTCGTTAATATTGTCTGAATGTTCATCGGGGATACCATGCATCATATTGCTGTCACCCAGATGTTGTTCCCAGATATCATCGCATTTTATCGTACTGATTTCTTTTCCCTGTTTTAAAATAGTTATTTCCCCATCAGTATTTTTTCCATCATCGATATAGGAAATAGAGTAAGTATACTCGTTTTCTGGTATGTTCAATGTATGTATCGACACCCCCTCAGCCCGACTGTAATTCCAGGACTGACTTAACTGACTCACATTTTTTACCAGAGTGATTTCAGGAATAACCCCACCACCTCCGTTAATGTCCGATTTACCGAATAAATAAGTGATCTCATTATTATTCCTTAACACAGCCACCTCTTTAGTGGTTTTACCTTTTATAAAACACCCGAACAAGACATCTGAATCTCCATAAGGTGATGCTATTACTGAACAGGAGATAGTAACTACCCCCAGAGCAGTCACATATTTAATTCCATTTAGAAATTTCATACAAACCTTCTCTAAAAATAAACAATATATAAAAAGCACTTACCCCAAAGGTAAGTACTTTGCCTCAAAAATGCCTATTCAATATATACAACAATCTTACCATCTGATTGTTCTGTCACGGTAATATCTTTAGTTGTACCATCACTAAGTTGAGCAAATCCATAGTGCTGTTTCCCTTCACTTTCAGTTAACGTTACGTTCTCACATTGCTGTGAGTATTGACGTAACTGTTTATGATAGATATCCGTTACCACCTCGCATGCTGTACGTTCCAGCATCGCTTTGCTACCATTGAACGCAAAGTTCCCGATGCCATATACAACCCAGATCCCAAGCCAGACCAGCAACAGCATTTTCCCCTGACCAACGGCTTTACAACGTTTAGCAATATAAACTGGCGAAAAAAGAATCCACCATTTTGAAAAACTTGCCTTACCATGTTTATCCAGTAGCTTCCAGTCCATATAGAACAAAATAACCAGGGCAATCATAACGAACAGATTAACCGTATAGTTGACAGCTAAACTAAACAAACATGCGGATAAAACGCCGACAACAAACAATCCCGTTGCAATCCAGATATATTTTTCATGTAACGACGAGTTGTCTATATTTAATAATTCACGAATATTCTCAGCGCTTACCAAATCAGACTTTTTACGATCGCCAACAATAAAAGAAATCAATTTGTTATTATACAGAACCCTGGCTTCATCGTTTAACAAAATAGATTTCATTTCACGGATGAATTTTAAATCTGCATCATCACGTTCACTTACTTTTTGTATCGCATGGTTTAATTCATCAACGCTGGCATTCATATCCAGTTCAAGATATTCATAATAGTTTATCATGATAATTCCTTATCTTTACATAATAGCCGAAATATTACAGAGAACGTTATACTGATATACATCAAGAGTGTTGAACCGGAGGGGGGGATGGCAGTAAATATAAAATAATTATTAAAATACGTAATCATTTCCCTTATTGACCTAACAAAACAACAATCCCTGTACAAACAAGCAACATGAATAAAGCACCACTGCCAAGATAGGCTTTAAAAAGCCCCTTAATTCTGTCTGGTTTCATTTTGACCTCACGACTACAGCAAAAAGAATAGCACCAAATATGGGGTCTATAAGCATACTGATAACAAACCATATGAAGAACGAACGGCCACTGGCCTGAGCCAATTTACCAATAACTATCGATGCTCCGATCCACAAAAGTAAAAGAATAAATGCCATCGTTAGCTCCTTGAAAAATAGCAATAAATGACTGAAGTGGTGGTTTAATGCCGTCACTTTGTCCGGTAAGCATGTTGAATAGATGGGCAGACTTATACCTGCCGCATTGAAACCTCCTTGCTATAGGCGCATGGTGCATCTCCTTATTGTCACCCGGTAAGAATCCTGGCCTGATTCTAATTAAATCCTTTCTAAGATAGGGAGGTTATGAGTGCAGGTAAAATTGTTATTACCGATCGAATTTCAATAATTGATCTGCAATATCTATCGATAAAAGCGATCAATTATGTATTTTTGATAGTTTATAACTATCATTACAATGATATCGATCGTTTTTGTAGATCAGTTTATGCGGGGGATGTGGTGTATTAAAATTGATGAGGCAAGTAGTGGATATTTTTTATTCATTAAAATCATAAAGATATGAAATTTTTCATAGCCTTCTAGTCAAAGGTATGACCACAATCGTCGCACTCGTATCTGTCAAACAGGAGTCCATCAAGGGCTGAGCCGGTAACTGCTCCTGTAGTTGCACCAGCCACAAACCTCCCCAGCACAGCACCAATAACAGCCCCGGTCGCAGTTCCCAGAACTGGCACAACAGAACCAATTGCCGCCCCCGAGCTTGCTCCACTAAGGGCTCCAGCCACACCTCCAGCAATACCTCCAGCCTTCCTCCCAATGTTACGTTCGCTAACGCGTTCAGAACCACATTTTGGACACATTGTAACCATTGATAAAATCTCCTGCTTTTCGGTTGTTAAAAAGAAGAAGGCACCCGGACGTTAAAGTCCAGGTGCCTTCTGTATGTAATTTGTGTACTACACGATTTATCTTGCCCGCATCGGGTTATTGAGTTTTGTATAATCAAACGGACTAATTGTTTCCTCTTGGTTAGCATCAAGAAAGTCAGCCCACCATTGCAGCATCAGTCTGCGCTCATCCAGAAATTCCGCTTTATGGATATAAGCCGCACGTACGCCATTACGTTCCTGATGGCTCATCTGGCGTTCCACTGCATCTTTCGACCATAATCCTGATTCAATCAACGAACTGCAAGCCATTGCCCGGAAGCCGTGACCACAGACATCGATCTTTGTATCGTAGCCCATCAGGCGTAATGCGTTATTGATCGTATTTTCACTCATAGGTTTCCAGGGATTATGGTCACCAGTAAAGATCAGCTCATGTTCACCGCTGATAGCCTGGATTTGTTTCAGTATATCCAGCGCCTGGACCGAAAGTGGTACCAGATGTTCTGTACGCATTTTAGAGCCACGGTGCGAGTATTTGACCCCTTCAATGGGTTTCCGCTCTGGGGGAAGGGTCCACATGGCTTTATCAAGGTCGATCTCAGACCATCTGGCAAAACGGAGTTCACTTGAACGGATGAAGATAAGCAGGGTCAGTTTTGTTGCCAGTCGGGTGAGAGGCTGGCCTCTGTATATATTTAGTCGCTCAAGGAGCTCTGAAATGCGATTTAAGGCGAGAGCAGGGCGATGCTGTCGTTTCACCGTTGTTAACGCACCGGACATATCCACAGCAGGGTTATAACTTATAATACCGGACTGGGCGGCATAGCGCATGATTGCAGTGATACGTTGCTGAAGGCGGGCTGCAATCTCATATATCTCTTTGGTTTCGGCCGCTTTGACGGGTACCAGCAAATCTGGTGTTCTCAGCGTTGTGATATCGCGTAAACCTATATAGGGGAATACGTGACACTCAAGACTTTTGAGTACCTTCTCGCTGTGAGCTTCGGACCATTTTTTATTGCTCTTATGCCATTGACGGGCTACGAGCTCAAAAGTGTTTACGGCCTCCGGTGCACCTTTCTTCGCTCTCCGTTGTTCACACGGGTCAATACCGTCAGATATGAGTTTTCTGGCCTCATCGCGTTTATCACGCGCTTCAGACAGTGATACTTCGGGATACTGACCAAGCGCCAGTGTTTTCTCTTTACCGAGATGACGATAGCGCAATCGCCAGTAGCGGGAGCCATTAGGGTGAACGAGCAAAAACATGTTGCCGCTGTCGGCCAGCTTATAAGGTTTTTCATCCGGTTTGGCTGCGCGGATTTTAGCGTCAGTCAGTGCCATAGCTATGCTCCTGATGTTGGATGAGGGTACAGAATTTTATCGAATCAGACTATACCCTCATATGTACCCGCACAAGAAACTTGATGCAGGTGGAATTCGATGGAGTTCTGTGGAAACGGATGATTCGCGAGGTGCGTATTTTGGCGGGCGCAGAATGCAAAAACGGACCTCCGTGGAGGTCCGTTGATATAAATTTGGTGCCCGGACTCGGAATCGAACCAAGGACACGGGGATTTTCAATCCCTGAGTCAAAGTTAATAGTTTGTAAACAGGCGTATTTGCATACTGTAAAGAGTGTGCAAAATGAAAATACTTCCCGTTATCTCTCCCAAAGGTGGAGAAGGCAAATCCACGTTTGCTGCTTACCTTGCCGGTTTTCTTGCCGATGCCGGCCTGAACACCCTTCTTGTGGATGCAGACTATTCCCAGCCCACAGCCAGCAGTATCTTCGCGCTGGAGCATGAATCCCCTTTCGGTCTCTATGAATTGCTGATGCAGATGGTCAGTGACCATACGCAATGCATTTCGCAGACCGCCATAAAAAATCTCGATGTCATCTACTCTAACGACCCGGACGAACTGTTGCCGACCGCGATGCTCCACGCTGCAGACGGCCGTCTGCGCCTGCGTAACATACTTCAGCATCCTTTCTTTAACCGTTATGACGTCATTATTGTGGATTCGAAAGGCGCAACAGGCGTCATGACCGAGCTTTCCCTCCTTTCCTCTACCGGTAATGTGATGGGCGTTGTTAAACCCATCCTTCCGGATGTCCGTGAATTTATCCGCGGCTCCCTTCATATGCTTACCCGCCTGAAAACCTATGAAAATTACGGTATCCGCCTTCCTGATATTTCCATTCTCGTCAACTGTATCGAAAACACTCTGCTTGACCGTGAAGCAATGGACGGTCTTGCCGCCATCATTAACGAAAAACATTACGACGCCTCTGCGCTGGGCAACCGTGACGTTTATCGTTTACTCGATACCCGTATCGAGGCGCTGGATATTTTCAAACTGGGGCACGTCAAGCAGCAGCCCGTGCATCGTCTGGAATACAAAACACGCCGCAAAGGTCCGGCCGCAGCCGTCACCATGCACGACCTCGCGTCTGAACTGTTCCCCGAGTGGCAGAGCCATTTCAGTGACGTTCTGACCCGGGAGGTGCGTCATGTCTGAGATGATGATGCCCTGCTCTTATGAGGCTGAGCAGGCCGTACTGGGCGGACTGATGCTTGATAACGACCGGTGGGATGAGGTGATACTGCAAATCTCCCCGGAAGATTTGTTTTCCCGGCCGCACCGTATGGTCTTTCGCGTGATGGCCGAGCTGGCCGGAGAAGGGCTACCGCTCGATCTCATCACTATTACGGAACGGCTGGAGAACAGAGGCGACCTTGAACAGTGTGGCGGCTTTGCTTATCTGGCTGAAATGAGTAAAAACACGCCGTCTGCAGCCAATATCCTGGCATACGCCGGGGTGGTGGCGGAGAAAAGCCGCCTGCGGCAGCTGATGACTGTGGGTAACAGTCTTCTTTCCGATGTGCAAGCCCCGAAAGCCAGCTCGGCGGGCATTCTTGAGTCGGCCGAAGGTAAGTTGTTTAACATTGCCGAACAGGGAGCCATGCAGCTCAACAGTGAGACCGGTGTTAACGAGGCGCTGGATAAACTGCTGACGCAGCTGGAAAGCATGTCCGCCAGTGACGGCCTCACCGGGACACCGACAGGGTTCAGTGAACTGGACGCGATGACCTGTGGTCTCCAGCCCGGCGATCTGGCCCTGCTGGCCGCCCGTCCTTCCATGGGGAAAACGTCGCTGGCCATGGCCGCCTGCACAGCGGCCGTGAGCGCAAAACCTGACGATCACGTCTTTGTGTTCAGTCTTGAAATGCCCTCAGAGCAGCTGATGATGCGCCTGCTGGCGATGGAAGGCCGGGTGGAACTGTCCCGGCTTCGCAGCGGCAACATGGATGATGAAGACTGGGCTCGCGTGTCCGAGGCAACCGGTCGCATTATTGAGTGGAAAAACCGTCTGATCATTGATGATACCAGTTACCAGACCCCGGCCACACTGCGCGCCCGCGCCCGTCGCTATGTCCGCAAATACGGCAGACCCTCTCTCATCATGCTGGACTATCTGCAGCTTGTCCGCTCCCCCGAGCAGGAAAACCGCACGCAGGAAATAGCGGAAATTTCCCGCTCGCTTAAGGCGCTCGGTAAAGAGCTGGGCTGTCCGGTACTGGCGCTTTCCCAGCTCAACCGCCTGGTGGAGCAGCGGGCCGATAAACGCCCCAATAATGGTGACCTGCGTGACTCCGGTGCGCTGGAGCAGGATGCGGACCTCATCATGTTTATTTACCGGGATGAGGTTTATAACCCCGGCACCCCTGATGCCGGGGTGGCTGAGATCATTGTCGGCAAGCAGCGGCAGGGGCCAACCGGCACGGTAAAAGTCAAATTTGACGGGCGTTACACCCTCTTTTCGGAGTTTCAGGAAGGCAGCTATGACTTCGGTTACCGCAGCGGGAGGAAACAGGCATGAGCCGTAAAAGTTCTAATGTGGGGGCTGCCATGCTGCAGCCCGGACGCCAGTCGCAGGCGGCCGGCAATATCAGCGTCATGCCGGCGGCTGAAATGCCCATGGTCCTGACGCTCGACCAGTTAAGCCCGAATCCTGATAATCCGCGAACATCACGCAATCCGCGTTATGACGATATCAAGGCTTCCATCCGTTCGCGCGGGCTGGACACCGTGCCCAAAGTCACCCGTGACCCGGATGGTGAGCCCGATATGTACATCTTCAGCGACGGGGGTAATACACGTTATCAGATCCTGTCAGAACTGTGGCAGGAAACCGGAGAAGACCGGTTTTTCCGCGTCCATGTGTTGTTCAAGCCGTGGCCGGGACGGCTGCAGTGTGTTATTGGCCATCTGGCAGAGAATGAAGTGCGCGGGGAGCTGAGTTTTATTGAAAAAGCGCAGGGGATCCACAAAGCCCGCTCTATATATGAAGAGCAGATGGGAAAGACGGTTTCGTTGCGTCAGTTGTCAGAGCTACTGACCCGTGAAGGTTTGCCAGTCCATTACTCAACAGTCAGCCGTATGGAAGATGCGCTGAAATATCTTTATCCGTGGATCCCAGACCTGCTTGAGTCCGGGCTTGGCAGGCCACAAATAACGTCACTGCTGGCGCTCCGGCATGATGCGGAACGCGTGTGGGATGAGTTTTGCCTGATTTCAGACACAGGCGATAAATCCTTCAGCGACGTTTTTGGCCAGTGTTGTGGCCGTTTCAACTCCCCGGAACTGTGGTCTCTGGAGATGTTTCGCGATGAATTTATTGGTGATTTACTGCAGGCGTTACCCCATCCGGAACTGGACTATGACCGCTGGATGATGGAACTCGATCCTAAAGAACGCAACCGCAGACATCACTTTGGCGAGCCGGAGACGGTTGCCTTTCCCGCCGCAAACAAGTCTGTTAATGCTGATCACGCCCTGCATACCACAGGCTCAGATGAGAGTGAAGGCGTCCCGCTACCTGTCTCCAGTTCACGTCCTGAGGTCTCAGGAGGGGCTGTAACGCCCGTTCCGGGTAATGCGTCTTCTCCTTCTGAAACACCGATTAATGAGCCCCCTCGGCATGAGGTTCAGCCAGATATGTACGGTGCCGCGCCGGTTATTTCAGGTGAGAGTGGGGATGTTAGCGGGCTGGTTACCCTCTCCGATGGGTACGGAGAAGAGAATGGTGGAGAAGAGGACAATGGGGAGGATGGCCTGCTTTCTCTTTTAACACCAGAACCTGAAGTTGTCCTGCAGGATGACGCGCCGGTGAGTAATGACAGCATCTGGCATGTGCCGGCCCATCAGGACGATATCGAACACCTGCAGAATACCGCTTTTCGTCTGGCATGGGAGCTGGGTGAGGTCCTTGGCTGCGAAGATGAAATTCTTCCTCAACGCGACAAGGACATGTCTGCCGGTTACGTCGGGGCAGGTGAGGTGTGTTCTGAAGCCGCCGCATTTCTGCTGGGCCTGACCGGCGAAGCGCCTGTGCTGCATCCGGCGGCAGGGGTGTGTGGTCTGCCGGAGCTTTTCACCGGCGGCCCGGGTGAGGGGGAAGCACCTGCCCTGACAGATGAAGATGCTCTGAAACTGCTCCGCCTGATGCGCGTTATGCGCCGTCTCCGGGAGCTGCAACGCGGTCTGAAGTACGGGGAGGATAACAGTGATGAATAACTCACAGCGACAGTTGCGACTGCTGAATCTTGTCAGGAAACTGCTGAAGCTGGGCCGCAGCAACAGTAATGCCCATGAGGCAGGACTGGCCCTGCAGCGTGCCCAGAAGCTGATGGCCAGATACGGTATCAGCGAGCTTGATGCCGGCCTTACATCCGTGCGCGAAGCGTCTTCCCGCACGGCCCCTTCGGATGCTGAAAAAGTTCCGGAATGGATGGTGACCCTTGTCCGGGGCGTCTGTCATGCCTTTGGCTGCCAGGCTTATTACTCATGGCGTCAGACCTCTGCCGGGTATCGCCGTTCGGTAACCTTTTACGGATTCAGTGAAAAACCTGAGATAGCAGCCTATGCCTTTGATGTGCTGACGCGCCAGCTGAAAGATGCCACAAATTCTTATCTCAAAACCCAGAGTAAGCGGCTGAAACTGGCCACACGCCGGGCGAGAGCGGAGCAGTTCCGTGACGGCTGGGTATGTGGGGTGCGTGAGGTGATATCGGCAACTGACATCAGCAGCGAGGAGCAGCAGGTGATGAGTCACTGGCTGGAAAGCCGCAGTATGAAAACAGTCACAACCCGTGAACTGAAAGCCTGCCGCGGGGCGGATACAGCACGTTATCAGGGGTATGAAGCCGGACAAAATGCCCGTCTTCATCAGGGTGTCAGCGGCCGGGGTCCGGCAGCCATTGGTTACCGTCAGGATTAAGGGGGAATGATGAACAGTTTATCTCAGGCTGCAAACGGATTATTGATGCAGCTGGTTATGGATCTCAGAAGTGGCTATCTCCGCCGCTGCGAATCGCTGGGACTGAACCGCGAGGAAATGCAGATGCTGCAGGGGCTCTCGCTCGAAGAGCTTCACTACCTTTCCGGCAGTGAGGTGTCGATCATCAGTGTGGGCATCAATCACGGCAATCTGGTGCGCATGCTACAGCAGGCCCGGACGGAACAGAAACGACTCCAGCGTATCGATCGGGCGCTGGCGCTGGGCGGCTCCATTGAACTGATGGCCAATTACTTCGGGCTCTCCAGTACGGACGTGGCGGCCCGCCGTCGCATTGCCGGTATCGATGTCCGGCCGGGGCGCGGTAACGCACTGGGTGATGAGGAAAACGCCGCCCTGTGGCGTCAGTGGCAAAAGTCCGGCGTTGAAGACGCGGAAAGTGCTGACGGGCTGGACGTAATGATGCTGGCTGCAGAACAGATGAACGTCTCGCTGACGTCGGTCTGGCATGCCGTCCGCGGCTGGCACAAGACCCGGCAGCCTTCTCCGGCCCGAACGCCGGTAAGGAAGACGGCATGAAATACAGAATGGTTGCGCCGGGCCTGCGGGCTCCCCATGGTACGCCGCCGCAATGCTGTCAAAAGGCGTTACGTCAGGTTCGCCGTTTCCGGCAGGGGGCGCGTAATTACACCCGGCTCGATGAGAAAGGCTGCGGTTACTACAAAATCGATCTCGGCCCGTTCTGGCGTCTGCTGAGTCGCAACGAAGGCCGGACATGGCTTCTTCTCAGCCACGAACGCTATAACAGCGCCATACGGAAATAGCAGCATGACAGCCTGTTTACCCTGCACCCGTACGCGGGTGCAGTACTAAGCATACTGACAGTTCAGAACGGCCGTGATGGCGGCCGAAAAGGAAAAATAATGAGTCTGCCTGCAGAAAGCCTGATTGCTTATACGCTGGATAAAATGAATGCCCGCCTTGCGGCCAGTCCCCGGCGGGATGATGGCAGGATACGTAACGGCCTGCTGTTTACTGGAAATGTGCATGATTCCATTCCCCGCCGGCTGTTGCTCGACACGCGGTTGTCACCACTGGACAAGATGGGCTGGATGATGATCCGGCTGTATGCACAAAATAATGAGGGGGCGGTTTTCCCCAGCTATGACGAACTGCAGCTGCAGCTTGCCTCACCCGGAAAGGGGAAAGCCTCAAGGGAAACGGTAAGCCGCGTCCTGCTTATGCTGCGAATAACCGGCTGGCTCAGCCTCTGTAAACGCGTGCGGGATGATAAAGGGCGGGTGCGGGGGAATATCTATGCTCAGCACGATGAGCCCCTGACGTTCAGCGATGCGGAAATGCTCGACCCCCGCTTCCTTGATACGGTGGCGGATGCCTGCCTGAGTAAAAACCGGACTATCAGCCAGACCGCCCGCGAAGTGCTCGACGATATAAAAAACGACCCCACCATGCGCCATTATCGCAGCCATCTTGCGCTGATCGAATCGCGTCTGGACCGCCCACAGACGCCCAGCCAGATGGCGAAACATCATCACCGAATACCCTGTCCCGCACCGGGTTCGGAAACCGAACTCAGTCATAAACGGCCAGGAATCGCCGCTAAAAAACAGGGTTCGGATACCGAACTCAGTCCAGAAAGGCATAACAACTCACTAAGTTCGGAATCCGTACTGCCAGTAAAAACAGTCAGTTATGGCCGGGTTCGGAAACCGAACCATTACGTACGTAGTATCACACACAGTGTGAATAAAAATACGTACGTACCGGGTAAACCTGTGCTTCCCGACAGTCTGCATGAACTTGTTCCGGCAGAAGATATTGCCATGCTGACCGCACAGCTGCAGGCGTTGCCTGAGGAGCAGGCACAACTTGTGCTGCTCAGCCTGCAAAAGGTGATGGCACGCCAGCAGCTCAGCAACCCGGTAGGCTGGTTGCTGGCCGTGATGAAGAAAGCGCGTGAGGGCAGGTTATACGCGCCCCGTCAGGGTGGCGATATATCTGACAGTGTCGGGCAAAAAACAGTTCAGCGTCCCGAACAGCAACAATGGAAACCCGAACCACGCGCCTCTGCCCGCCCGGTATCGGAGGAAAATATCAGGGATCTGGTGAAGAAAATTCGGGAAAAAATCATAAATTCATGAGATTGCAGATTTTTACAGGCAGCGGCGCATGAAGTCTTGCACTTTTGTCAGCAAAAATGCTGGCTAAAAAGTGAGCGCTGTTGCCAGTGGCAACACTGACTAAAAAGTAAGCACTGTTGCCAGTGGCAACAGTGCTTAAAAGCCAGGCAATATTTCTTCGCCATAAAAGAGATGAAGGTCCTGCAAATTTGTAATGGTGACGATCTGATTTTAAGTTGTTCATATACCCCTCTCGCCCGGACTATCTCAAGCGTGTCAAAACTCATTACCCACTAAAGAGAGGCGTTAGACATGTCTGATGGTAAAACAAAGGGCGGAACGACCGCTTCACGAGCGGGGGCCCTACAGTCCTCTGTTAATATCCTGCTCCATACACATTATGCAATCCGGCTTTGGGAGGGCAGGAAACGTGATGCTCCGGACGATACAGGGGTGAAAAAAAAGAGGCCTGAAATAATCAGCATGCCGCAAGCCATTGCGCGAGCTGGTAATGCTTCCCGAGACTCAGCGGCAGATAATCCCTATGCCGATATGGCTCTGGTACGGCTCGAAGAAGCCCTGCAACGAGCAACACTTAAAATTAATGAAAACTTCAGTTCACTGGATGCCATATTGTCAGCCGTACCCAAAGGGGTAACGCTCTCGGAAGTTGAATCAGCCGATCCGTTAAATGTCAGCGTTTTCAGCCGTTCACCGTTAGGATACCGGTGCGTATGGCTTCTGGTTGGATATGATCAGTTAGCAATGAAAGCTTTCCAGGCTTTTCATTACGGGCTGATTTCGCGTTCGCAACGTGACACTATCCTGGACAATGGTGGCCATGCTGTTCGTCAGGTCTATGGCGTGATTCAGCCTTACCGAACACTTGCAGTGACTCGCCGTGATATTGCAGAAAAAACCACGCAAGGGCTTGTTGCCATTGAGCGAAATGGCGAACCTGATCCGGATGTGTTAAGCGGTAAAAAACGCTCTTCGTTCTCACCTCCGCTTAAAAACAACATAGCAGAGGAGGAATAATATGATTCGTCCTGTGTTCCTCCTCACCTCCTTCTTTTTACTGAGCGGATGCGCAACAACGGACTGGGCTGCGATTAATAAACAGGTCAGTGACACAGCCGCAAACCTGACAAAAACGTTGGGCGGCAACAGCAGCGGAGAAAGTGGCGGGATGCCGCTGATGAGCCCGGCAGGGCAACAGGCCATGCAGTCCGTCGATAAAACGTTCTCCGTGCCGGTCGATGTGGATACGGCAGCGGCCCGCTTAAAGCGGCACTATAAATTCATTTCCACGCAGGAGCTTGAGTCCATGCGCCAGGCAGCAAATGACGGGGACTGGAAAGCGGCGGCTGAAGATGATGCGCATCCCGTCTGGGACGCCATGCCGGGCAGCTACTACAAAATGGGCTCCGACTGGAACGGACGTGATCACCTGGATATCGAAATCGAAAAAAACGGGTCCGGCAGCAGGCTCTATGTTGTCTATCGCTCATCATCATCACAGCGCCTGGCCCGGTCCGGCGTCACGAAACTGATGAATGATGTCCGCGCTGTTGCGGCGGGTGAAAAAAGCTGATGCGGGAGGCAACACATGCAACTCTTTCTGTGTGAAAAACCCTCCCAGGCAAAGGATATTGCCCGCGTGCTGGGCATCAGCAAGCGTGAGCAGGGATTTATCAGCGGCGGTAACATCGTTGTGACCTGGGCGGTCGGCCATTTACTCGAAACTGCCAGCCCTGAAGCCTATGGCGAGCAGTATGGCAGGCCGTGGCGTGCCGATGTTCTGCCTGTGCTGCCTGAGGCCTGGAAAATGGTCGTCAAGGAGCAGACAAAATCGCAGTTCACTGTTATCAGTAAGCTGCTCAAAAAGGCCTCTGAGGTGGTCATCGCCACCGATGCCGACCGCGAGGGCGAGGTGATCGCGCGTGAGCTGCTGGAATACTGCCGCTACAGTGGCGCGGTACGCCGGCTCTGGTTGTCAGCCCTGGATGAGGCCAGTGTGAAGGAAGCACTGGGCAATATTCTTCCCGGAGAAAAAACAGCCCTGCTGTACGATGCCGGCAAGGGCCGGAGCCAGGCTGACTGGCTCATCGGTATGAACCTGACCCGCCTTTATACTCTCAAGGCCCGTGACTCAGGGGTGTCAGAAGTGCTGTCCGTCGGGCGGGTACAGACGCCGACGCTTGCCATGGTGGTTAACCGGGATAATGAAATTACGTCCTTCGTGCCAAAGCCCTGGTGGCAGGTACATGCGCTTATTGAAAAAGAGGGCGTCCGGTTCCGGGCTGGCTGGGTGCCCGTTGAGCAGTACTGTGATGAGGAAAAGCGTTGCATCAATCCTCAGGCTGCCCGGGCGGTGGGACAGCTGTGTCAGCAGCAGGGCAGGGCTGCGGTACTGGAGGTGACACAGAAGCGGGAGAAAACGGCGGCACCCCTCTGTTTTGACCTGGGCACCCTTCAGCAGGTCTGTTCCCGAAAATTCGGCATGGGCGCAAATGATGTGCTCGCCATTGCTCAGTCACTTTACGAAACCCACAAAGCGACCACCTACCCCCGTACAGACTGCGGTTTTCTGCCAACTTCCATGCAGCAGGAAATATCCGACGTGCTGGCGGCAGTGGCGAAATCCGATCCGGCTGTGGCCCCGGTACTGAATCAGCTGGACAGGCAGTTTGTCTCGCGTGTCTGGAATGACAAAAAAATCACCGCGCACCATGCCATCATTCCCACCCGACAGGCATTTGATTTGTCACGCCTCAGCGCCGATGAGCTGAAGGTCTACCAGCTGATTCGCCAGCATTATTTCGCCCAGTTCCTTCCGCTGCAGGAATCTGACGTGACGGAGGCCTCTTTCAATATCGGTGGACAGCTGTTCCGTACACGCGGGAAAGTCGGTGTGGTGACGGGCTGGAAGTCATTGTTCCTGGCTGAAAAAGATGACGATGAAGAGGACGTCGACGGTGACAGTATGGCGCTGCCGGCGCTGGCAAAAGGGGATATTTGCGCTGTCACCGGTTCTGAGGTTAAGGATATGAAAACCAGTCCGCCCAAACCGTTCACGGAGGGGACGCTGATTGCTGCCATGAAGAACGCGGCCAGTTTCGTCAGTGACCCGAAGCTGAAGAAAGTGCTGCGTGATAACGCCGGTCTGGGCACAGAGGCGACGCGTGCGGCCGTGCTTGAAACCCTCTTCAAACGACACTATCTGGAGAAAAAAGGGAAGCACATCCACTCAACGCAGATGGCCCGGGAGCTGATTGCGGCCCTGCCGGAAACGCTGACGAGCCCGGGCATGACCGCATTATGGGAGCAGGCACTGGATGATATTTCGCAGGGGAAAATGTCGCTTGCGGTCTTTATGCAAAAGCAGCTGCAGTGGACCCGTCACCTTGTCGAAAAAGGCCGCCAGGACAGTGTGAAAATTACTGCTCCCGTCACGCCTCCCTGCCCGTTATGCAAAGGACCCCCGCGTAAACGTAAAGGTAAAAATGGTGATTTTGGGGGGTGCATACGCTATCCGGACTGTGAGGGAATTATCAGTACAGGTAAGAAGAAAGCAGCGAAGCGTAAAAAAACATCGGTTAAGGCTAAAACAGAATAATCCGCGCAGTATTGAACTATTTCACTGTACAACCCCGGGCCGGGTTCTGCTATTGTTGCCAGGCTTTGATGCATAGGTGCCCCGCTGGCCACGGTGCTGTAAGGTAAACTTTAACGGGATTTACCCCCAGCAGGCCTGGCAGGAAGTTATTGCACACTAACTGACCTGTAAGACGCATGCACTCCGTGAAAACCGCGTCGGGATTATTCCCCGGAGACAGATGAGACGACCGCAGGTTAAGGCACTGACCCCAGGGCACCGGAAACGGTGCCCTTTTATTTTTACGGATCACGTTTTCCATTTTGACCGTTGACATTCAGGGAGGACGGTTTAATTATAAAAGTGCTAAACCGTCGTTCATACGACCACCAATGATTCAGTAGCCTGTGAGAATCGCCTTCGGGTGGCTACAGCGAAAGCTCCTGTAACCTGAAAGGGAGCAAACTTTGGTACATCTGCGCACCTTTGAAAGCAGATATCGCCTGTACAAGCGCATTACGACGCGGCGATGAAGGTTCCTTCAACATACCAGACTCTCAGGATTCAACCGATCCTGACCCCCGACGGGAAACCACTCCCGTCAGGGCAGATGGTTTCTCCGTCGTACCTATTTTTACCTCCATGGAGAAAACATCATGTCTGCAAACAATACTTCTGCATCTGCAAAATCTGAGTACTTCAACCTGACTATTAAAGGCATCGGGTATCTCAGCAACATCCGCCAGGTTAACCATCAGAATGGCTCGTTCCTCAGCTGCGTAATCAATGCACTGAGCGGTCCGACTGACAATCCGGCCTACGTCCGTTTTGACATTTCTGTCGCAGGTAAAGAGGCTACCAGCCTTATCGCCCGCTGCCAGAAAGCCGTCGATGAAGACAAAAAAGTCCTGCTGGGCTTTAACCTGAGTAATCCGTCCACGGACATATTTACGCTGAACAAGGGCGAGCATGCCGGCGAACAGCGTGTCAGTCTGAAAGCCCGCCTGATAAAGGTGGACTGGATCAAAATAGGCCAGGACATGGTCTACAAGACTGAAAAATCTGACTCCGTGCCGCCGCAGAATGGCTCTGCCGCACAACAAAACTACGCAGAAAACTCATTCTGATGCGCACCTGACACACCCCGTTCGCGGGGTGTTTCTTTATTCTTTACAGGAGAAATGATTATGTCCTCACGCGGCGTTAACAAGGTGATTCTTGTCGGTAATCTCGGCCAGGATCCTGAAGTGCGTTATATTCCCAATGGCAGTGCAGTTGCCACCCTTTCTCTGGCCACGTCTGAGAGCTGGCGTGATAAGCAGTCCGGTGAACAGAAAGAAGTGACCGAATGGCACCGGGTGGTTATTTTCGGCAAGCTGGCAGAAATTGCGGGTGAATATCTGCGCAAAGGCTCCCAGGTTTACATCGAGGGCCAGCTGCGCACACGCAAATGGACCGATCAGTCTGGCCAGGAGAAATACATCACAGAGGTGGTGGTAAACATTGGTGGCACCATGCAGATGCTTGGCGGTCGCCAGTCCGGCAGCGGTCAGAATACGTCTTCCCGGAATGACTGGGGCCAGCCTCAGCAACCTTCCGGACCGACTCACAGTGGCCAGGCTTCCGGCAGCAGTGCCGGTGCGCCACCGATGGACTTCGATGACGATATACCGTTCATTGGATTCGGGTATGGAGTACCAAAATCGGCAATCCATGCACTCTGAACAGCCTTTATGGCAGTTGCTCTGAACTTACACATAATCCGGTCAGCATTTAAGGATAACTGACATGCCTGTTATACTGAGGATCAACGGTTTCCGGTTCTTTTTTTATTCTAATGAAGGTAACCCGCTCGAACCTGCACACATTCACGTAATGAAAGCAGGTAGTGAAGCCAAATTCTGGTTAACGCCATCAGTGGCTCTGGCCAGTAACGATGGGTTTAATTCACGGGTATTAAAAGAACTGACGGGGATCGTTGAAGATAACCAAGCATTGTTTCTGGAGGCCTGGAATGACTATTTCAGCTAAACGGGTCAGCTTCGATGAGGCCACGATGTGGGTTGAACTCAACGACGCCCGTACCATCGGTGTGCCGCTGGCATGGTTTCCACGCCTGTTGCATGCTTCAACTGAACAGCTTAACAGCTATGAACTGAGTCCCCGTGGTATCCACTGGGACGCGCTGGACGAAGACATTTCTATTGCGGGGTTGCTTGAAGGCCGCGGCGATGTGACCCATCGTCCCCATAAAGTAGCCTGACAGCGCGCTATTAGTGAAAAACGCTGGCTTTTGCCGGCGTTTTTTTTCATCAACGGAAAATCAGTTGTTAATTGAGTGAAACCGGACTGATTCCGCACAGTGAGGGCTGTTTTATCACTGTACAGGAAAATTCCGGATGAAACGTAACACCTCTCACAACATATTTTCACCAGGCAGGCTTGCCACTGTTCTTCCCCTGCTGCTCCTTGCGGGCTGTGTTTCCCAGCCGCAAAAGTTGCAGCAACGTGAGCCTGCGGACCCGACACCCGGCACCACCGTCACCCGCAACGTTCAGCCGGTCTCTCCGGACGAGTATGCGCGGACGCCGGAAGTGGTGCGCTACGATCGTTATCTGCTGGTCAGTACCGATCCGCAGGCGGCCCAGCGTGACCCTCTCTCGCAAATTATTGATATTCGCATCCCGTCATCCCTGCATCCTACTGTGGCGGATGCGCTGCGTTACGCCCTGCGCCAGTCCGGTTATTCCCTGTGCGCGACCGGCTCCGCCAACGGCGTGCTTTACCGCCAGGCATTGCCGGCCGTCCAGTACCAGCTGGGCCCGATGCGCCTGCGTACTGCCCTGCAGGTCCTGGCCGGTCCGGCCTGGCAGCTTGAGGTGGATGATGTACAGCGTGTGGTCTGCCACAGCCTGCGCGACGGCTACCAGCTGCCGGTCTCCCAGCTTCCGCCGCCGGTCAGCACCTGGTCCACGCCTGCGCCGTCCGCCGTGTCACAACCGGCCATCAGCGCCCCTCAGTCAGTACCCGTTAAACCTGTCAGCGGAGGGTTTCTGAGAAAATGAGCGAACAGCAACCATTCCATACTGACCCCGCTCCGGCCCGTAAAAGATTCAGCTGGCGTCCCCGCCGCCGCCTCATCTGGGGCGCTGCCAGCGGTGTGGCGCTGGCCGGCATTCTGGCGCTGGGCTACACCGCCTTCAGTCTGGGCATATCGAACCTTGATGAACGCCTTGCACGCCTTGAATCTCAGGGCAGTACAGCGGCCACTGTTGAGACAGTCGCGGCCCTGCAGTCAGATGTGACCACGCTCAAAACCGGCCTGCAGGATACCCGGAAAAAACTTGGCGAGATGCAGCAGGAGCTGAGCGCAGCAGCGAAACAGGCCGGCAGCGACGACGCCGTGCGTCAGTCATTGCGAACCCTTCAGGACGCCCAGCAGGGGCTGGAAACCCGCCTGAGTGCGCTGACTGAGCAGCTGACAGCGCTGAAATCACAGCCGGCACCCGCACCCGCCGCACCTGTCGCCTCACCGGTAAAAAAAAACGAGCCTGCTGCAAAAAAGCCCCGTCCCGCTGACACACGTCGTTCTGCTCCATCCCTTCGCGTGGCCCGCACTGCGCCTTTTGTGCTGACGGGAGTGGAGAAGCGGGGGGCAGAGTCCTGGGCTGCCATCGCGCCCCGGGGCTACAGCAACCTGTCGCAGGTGGCCCTGGTCGGAGAGGGTGAAACCGTGTCCGGCTGGACGCTGGTCAGTGCCGGTTATGGTGAGGCGACGTTTCGGGTTAACGGCCGCCAGACCGTGCTCAGAGCAGAATAACGGAGCGAATGATGAAACTGAAACATACCTTTTTAGCCGCCATGCTGCTGAGTCCCCTGACCCTGGCCGCGACCACATCAGGACAGATGGATGTCAGCCGACAGGAATCAACACAACGGGCGGACTCCGCACAGCAAAACCTGCAGCAGCAGGCCGGTCAGTGGGGACTCAGTGCCGACGATTATCAGCGTTATCAGCAGCTGATGAAGGGACCCCGGGGTACCCAGTCGCCGGGTCTCGATCCGCTTTCCACCCTCGGTATCGAGGCGCAGACGCCGGCAGAGCGCCGTAAGTTTGCTGAAAAGTGGGTGAAGGAAGAGTTTGCCCGCACCCAGAAAGAGCTTGATTTCCAGCGTGAGGTGAACGCGGCCTGGCAGCGCCTGTATCCGGGCACACTGCCGGTCAATATGGGGAACGCCTCCGGCGTGGCGCACGACAGTGGCGGCCGGCTGGCGCTGTTCGTCAGGTCAAAAGACTGCGCAACCTGCGACGCGAAACTGTCTGCCGTGCTGGCTGACAACCGGCCGGTGGACATCTATCTGGTCGACAGCCAGGGCAGTGATGATGCGCTTCGCAGCTGGGCGCGGGACCATCACATTCCCGTGGAAAAGGTCCGCAAGCGCCAGATCACGCTTAACCACGACGGCGGCCGGTGGATGCGCTTTGGTAACGGCCTGATGCCGGTTTTACTGCAGCAGGCGGGAGACGGTAAATGGGCAATCGCAGCATTCTGACCGGCGCACTGGCGCTGGGCTTACTGATGGCGGCCGTCCCTGACGGCCATGCTGACCAGACGGTGCCGGAGGGTTACGTCCGCGTGGCCATGGCGCACGGCGTGCCCCCCGAAGCGCTTTACTCGGTATCACTGAGCGAGTCTTCGCGCAAACTTCCCCGCGGAATACGGCCATGGCCCTGGACCATCAATGTGGCAGGCAAAGGGTATCGCTATGAGACGCGCCTGCAGGCCTGGCAGGCGCTGCAGGTCTTTATGAAGAGTCACCCGCTTAAGCGCATCGATGTCGGTATTGCCCAGGTCAATCTGGGCTGGAACGGTCATCATTTTGCCTCGACGTGGGATGCGTTTGACCCTTACACCAACCTGAACGCCGCCGCCACCATTCTGCGTGAGTGCTGGGCGCGTAAGCCAGGCAGCTGGCTGGATGCGGCCGGCTGCTACCACCATCCCGCAGGTGGTCAGCCTGCTGCACGTTACCGCGCCATTGTGAGAGGGCATCTGGCAAAAATCAGCCCTGCACCCCGCATTTCTGCGCCGGCAGCTGAAGCGCCCCGCTCGGTTGCTGCGCTCACCCCCGATCCAGGCTTCGTCTGGACTGAACCCGGGAGATAACCCTGATGAAAACGCTGTCCTTACTGCTGTTTACCCTCCTTCCCCTGACCGGCCATGCTGAACTGAATGTGATTGCTGATCTGGGCGGTGAAGATGCTGCGCCGTATTTTGAGGCCGTTAATAAACAGCCCGGCATGCCCGGCGTCAGTGACGTACAGCCTTCACGCCAGCCGGACCACGGTGTTCCGCTGGCTGACGGGATGGCGGGTATGTTACCCGTTAACACACCTGAACTGAGCCCGGGGAATACAGCAGACCGGCCGCTGCAGTTGCCCGGCATCGGGGCGTTGTTTCTGATCGGGGATGATGCTCTGTCCCGTGAATGGCTGAAAGCCAATGCCGGCGCGCTGGCTGAACAGCATGCGGCCGGGATGATAGTCAACGTCACAGACATGGATACCGTGCGCGAGCTGCGCGAACTGGCACCCGGTGTCAGCCTGGCCCCGGCTTCCGGCAGCGAGCTGGCCCGTCGCCTGCAGATTGAGCATTATCCGGTACTCATCACCGATACCGGCCTGACGCAGCAGTTTAAGCCGTAATGAGCACGCCAGATATCAACGGTCTGCTGATGGCACACCCTTATGGGGCGGTCATACTGATAGTCCTTTTCCTGGTGGTGATGGCCTTTCTGAACCTGCGCTGGCGTGAGAAAGCCAGCACCCGCCGTCACCGGCGATACCGGGCAACGGCGGGGCGGGTACTGAATAAACTGACCCTCCTGCCGGGAGACGGGCAGCGTCTGACCTATCTGCGCAAAATCAGCCCCTATGTCTTTGAAGAGCTGTTGCTGTCTGCCTTTGAACGTCAGGGGCTAACCGTGGTGCGCAATGCCTCCTACAGCGGTGACGGCGGCCTTGATGGCCAGGTCATCATCGACGGCGAGCACTGGCTTATCCAGGCCAAACGGTACAGTCGTGCTGTTTCCCCCGCACATGTTGAGGACTTCGACCGACTTCTCCTGCACTCCGGCCGCCGGGGGCTCTTTATCCACACGGGCCGTACCGGAAAAATGAGCCGCACCCTTCATATGGCGTCACCGCGCCTGCGCATCATCAGCGGGCAACGCCTGCTGGCCATTCTCGCCGGGCAGGACGTCCGGCAGTATCTCTGAGGAATCTTTTATGCACATCATCCTGAACAGCCTGCGCTACGCTTTGTGGCTTGTGTTCTGTTTATTCCGTCATGCCGTTTTCGTGCCTGCCGCTTTCGGCGGTGTCTGCCTGCTCGCCTGGCTTGTTTTCGGCCATCCGGTCAGTGACCTGAACGACCAGTTGCAGAAGGAGGCAACGGCATGGCGCACCGCGCCGCCCGGACATTACATGTGGGAGGAATGCCCGGTGCCTGATAATGCGGCTCCGCCTGAGGCAAAGCCGGCAGCCTGTACCGTCACTGCCGTCTCCACAGAAACCGCGGCGAACAATTACCTGCTGTCATTGCGGGCCGTATGGATCATTTTTTTCATCCTGTCGAATGTTCTGTATGTGCTCTGGCGCTTACTGGCGGATGCCCTGCGTTACCACTCCCTTTCCTGCAGGGAAGCCGGTGCCGGGAGGGGAACGTATATCCGTATGGCCGACGGTAAAATTATAAAGGAGGCAGACGATGAGTAACCGTTACGTCATTGAGGCCCTGCTGCGTCCGGCCGTTGAGCTGAATACCGCCGTGGTATCGGGCATGGCGGCGTATGTCTGTGTGCAGGCACCCTGGGCTGTCGCTCTGGCTCCGACTGTCAGCTATGTCACCGCAGCCGGGTTTGCGGCGCTGGCCGTCACCCGCACGCATCAGGGGATGAAGATTATTCGCTACCGCCGGAATCTCCGCCGCCTGACGCGCTATGTCATGAGTACTAAACAGATCCCCGTCAGTCATCGTCGCCTGTTTCTAGGCCGGGGGTTCCGCTGGACGCAAAAACACACCCAGCGGCTGCAGGATACGCTGCGCCCTGAAGTGGCCCGTTACCTGCAGCCAAACCGCTTTTACCTGGGGGCGCGTCAGCTCGAAATGATGACAGAGCACCGTCTGCCCTGGCTGGGTAAGCTGCTGAGTGCCGATACGCCGCTGA
The DNA here is from genome assembly GCF_013728095.1 of Citrobacter sp. RHBSTW-00887. Taxonomy (NCBI): domain Bacteria; kingdom Pseudomonadati; phylum Pseudomonadota; class Gammaproteobacteria; order Enterobacterales; family Enterobacteriaceae; genus Citrobacter; species Citrobacter sp. RHBSTW-00887. The sequence continues at coordinate 917,989 of NZ_CP056267.1, forward strand.
ACCCGGTGCGGCCGTTACCACCGGTGGGCGGCAATCCGGCGCTGCACGGCATCGAGCCCGACGAAAAAGACGTCACCCTGGCTCTGGGGGAGCGCGTTGGCCATACGGTGGTGTACGGCACCACGCGCGTCGGGAAGACCCGGCTGGCAGAGCTGCTAGTCACCCAGGATATCCGGCGGGGTGAAGTCACCATCGTGTTTGATCCGAAAGGCGACGCAGACCTGATGAAACGCGTCTGGGCAGAGGCCCACCGGGCCGGACGCGGGGACGAGCTGTATATTTTTCATCTTGGCTGGCCTGAAATTTCAGCCCGTTATAATGCCGTCGGGCGTTTTGGTCGCGTGTCAGAGGTGGCGTCCCGCGTGGCCGGTCAGCTGTCGGGTGAGGGGAACAGCGCGGCATTCCGCGAATTTGCCTGGCGGTTCGTCAACATCATCGCCCGTGCGCTGGTCGCCCTGGGTGAGCGCCCTGACTACACGCTGATCATGCGCTACGTGAACAATATCGCCGATCTCTATATCCGCTATGCGGAAAAAATCATCCAGGCGCAGCTGCCGGCTCTGCAGACGCAGATTGAGAATAATCAGCAGGTGCTGGGAGAGGACGACGTGCCCCGTAACATGCAGGGTCAGCCGGATGCCTTACGTATCTGGGCCATTGAGGTTGCCCTGAGTTCAGAAGAGGGTAAAAAACTCTATGATCCCATCCTTGACGGGCTGCGGTCAGCGGTACGTTATGACCGTACTTACTTTGACAAAATCGTGGCGTCGCTGCTGCCGCTGCTGGAAAAACTGACCACCGGCAAGACCGCCGAGCTGCTGTCGCCGGATTATCAGGACATTGACGACACGCGGCCGATTTTTGACTGGGAACAGATCATCCGTAAAAAAGCCGTGGTGTATGTGGGGCTCGATGCGCTCAGTGACAGTGAAGTGGCGAGCGCGGTCGGTAACTCCATGTTCGCCGATCTGGTGAGTGTGGCCGGGCACATTTATAAACACGGTATCAATGCTGGCCTGCCGGGCGGGAAAGAAGGGAAGTCCCTGATTAACCTGCACTGCGATGAGTTTAACGAGCTGATGGGGGATGAGTTTATTCCTCTCATCAACAAAGGGGGCGGTGCCGGCATGCAGGTGACAGCCTATACCCAGACGTCTTCTGATATTGAGGCACGCATCGGGAATGCGGCCAAGACGGCCCAGGTACAGGGTAACTTTAACAACCTGATTATGCTGCGCGTCAGGGAGAACCGCACCGCCGAGCTGCTGACCACGCAGCTGCCGCAGGTGGAGATTTACACCAAAACGCTGGTCTCCGGGCACCAGGACACGGCGGATGTCAATGCAGACCAGGACTTCACCTCAAGCACCCAGGACCGCGTCGGGACGGTAAAAGTCCCGCTGCTGGAGCCGGCCGATATCGTGACGCTGCCAAAAGGGCAGGCGTTTGCCCTGCTGGAAGGCGGGCAACTGTGGAAAATCCGCATGCCGCTGCCTGCCGGGGATGCTGATGATGTGCTGATGCCGGAAAGTATTGAGAAAATAGCGGAGGAGATGCGGCGCAGCTATCACAGCGGCGAATCCTGGTGGCGGGACGGTCCGGCCCTGAACGTGCCGGTCACAGGAGGGGCGAATGGCTGAGGTAAAACGTCCCCCACAGCAGCAGACGCTGCCGGAACGCAAGCACGGCATTCTGTATAATCTGCTCTGGGGCTGGCCATGGGCCCTGGTGGGCGTGGTGCTGTCCTCGCTGCTGCTGAGCCTGCTGATTGAATATATCGGCATCGCCTTCTTCTGGCCGGAAGCCGGGGCGGCGCACAGTGAAGCGGTCATGAACACCGAGCTGGGGTGGCTGTCCACAGAGTTCACCCGCAGCCTGCTGCTGTCTGAACCATCGGTGACGGTTGTGCGCTGGGTGAGCACCGCCTATCAGTGGGCCTTTGTGGACAGTGGCTTCCTGGACTGGGTCCGGCAGCAGTATGCACACCAGATGCACAGTGACAATGCCGTCACCCGGGAAATCAACAGCTGGAGCGGCTGGCTTGCCGGCTACCTGCGTGAATACCTGCTGGCCACGGTATGGATCAGCATTATCACCCTGGTACGCGTCACCATCCTGGTGCTGTCCGTGCCGTTGTTTGTGCTGGTCGTGGTGGTGGCGCTGGTTGAGGGGCTGGGGCGGCGTGATCTGCGGCGGTACGGCGCGGGGTATGAAAGTTCGTTTGTCTATCATCATGCCAAGAAGCTGGTCAAACCGGCCGCTGTGGTGCCCGCCATGCTGTACCTTTCCTGGCCCACGGCAGTCTACCCCAATCTGCTGTTGTTGCCGGCGGCTGTTCTGCTGGGGATCGCCGTAACGGTGACCACTGCGTCGTTCAAGAAGTATCTTTAAATCAGGGCTGGACGGAGGCGTGCAAAACTTGTTTTGCGCGCCTGCCGTCAGCAGACAAGCCATGAAACGACCGTTACTGGCGCGTCAGTGTCAGTTATTAAATACCGTCAGTTCTGTCACTTTGAAGCTGTCTGGCTTGTTGGTTATGCTGTCGTAGGGGGCCTGTAGCTTCCATTGCTGACCCGGCTCCAGATTTTCAGCCATCGCTGCCGTATTTCCTATTACTGCCCCATTCTGAAGCAAGTTGAATTTGACAATTACAGTCTTCACAGGCCCACCTGACACGTTTGTTCCCGTGCCTTCAATTTGCTGCAAACCATTTGCTGCTGTGGCGAAATGCAGGTCTGAAAGTTGGACTTTGCCAGTACCGTCGGCCGCAAGAACAGGGCCGGTAATCAGTGCAGTGATTAACGTGGCCTTCAGAACAGTCTTCATCATTTTCATTTTCCCTCTGTTTACCGTTGAGTTTTCTTAATATCACAATGAACCTTTATTTACAGCTAAACCTGCCACCGGCACAGACCTGCAATTAATTTTGAAATTCCTGTTTAGGGTTTATCGCTGACCCGACGCTCCCTCTTCCGCATCCTGTCCGCACCCCTTAATCCTTCTGGAGGTGCGTATGAACTCACATCGTCCGGCCATGCGGCGCAACCGTCGTGTCCCGGGCATCACTGGCCTGGTATTGCTGACCTTTCTGGCATCAGCTGCTGCACAGGCATCCGAGAAAGACGAGCTTGCGTCTGTTCAGCGTCAGCTGGACCAGGTTCAGGCGTCGCTTGAACGGGCCCGCGTGGCGGTTGCACAGGCCGACCCGGCTGACCGTGGCCGCTTTTTCTTTGATTACCGTCAGGCCACATCCGATCTCAACACCATCCGCAGCGGCATTGACCGCTATCTGGAGCCCTCCCGCGCGCAACCGCGTGACCCGTCTTTTGTGGCCGGTAATTACCGGCGGGAGCGGCCCTGATGCCCATGACATCCGAACAAACGAACGCGTTTAAAGCCGGCTCCGGCAGTCTTGATGTGAACATCCTTCATCTGCTCTGCATCGGGGCACTGCTGGCGTTTCTTTTTTTATGGGCCGCGTGGGCGCTGTCGGATGTCTGGACCGGCTGGAGTAACACCAAAGTGCGTGACGCGGCCCTGGGGCGTTTTGCCGTCCGCACCGTGCTGCTGTTGCTTGTGTGTATCTGGATGTTTGCCAGTTAACTCATTCAAAACGTTAAGTCAGGAGATGAATCCCATGCACCATTCTGAGTCTGTTGTTGCCCGCCTGCGCCGTTTCGGCAGTCGTACGCTGACCCGCGCCGGTACGCTTGCCCTGCTGGGCTGGCTCACCTGCAAACCGGCCTTTGCGGATTTGCCAAGCGTTGAAGCGCCTGAGTCCGGAGGCGGAAGCGGGCTGTCGGGACAAATCAAGGGCTACCTGCAGGACGGCATTGTTATCGGGGGGCTGGTCGTGGCGGCCGTTGCCTTTATCAACGTTGCCATTGCCGCCCTGCACACCTTCACCGAAGTCCGCAATGAGAAAGCCACCTGGACCAAATTCGGGGCCATTGTGGTGGTGGGTGTGGTGCTGCTGGTTGCCGTTATCTGGCTGCTCGGCAAGTCTGCCGACATTCTGTTGTAGGAGCCTGCGACGATGCAGACCATTCGTTTTTTACCTGACCGTCTCAACAGTGAGCCCGTGGTGTTTCGCGGGTTTACCACCCATGAGATGGGGCTGGCAGCCCTTGCCGGCGCGGGTGCGGGTCTGCTCCTGTCACTGCCGTTTATCCCGCTTGCCGGCTGGGTTGTTGTTCCCACCGGCCTGCTGGTCATGCCGCTGCTGCTCGTCTGGTTCGGCGGCCGCTGGATGGCCAGGCTCAAGCGCGGTAAGCCTGAGAACTGGCTCTGGCAGCGACTGGAGACGAAAAAACGCCGGCTGGGGATGGGCAATCCGAAACTGATAGTGGATGCCCGGGGCTGGTCAGTGAAACGTAACAGGAGAGCCTCATGAGCCGTTTTCGCCATGCGGTAAAAGACCGCGACCAGCATATTCAGACGCTGCGCATCGCCTGCGCCGTGCTCGCCTTTTTCCTTTTATTCACCTGTGCCGGCTGGATGCTGGCGCCCAGCAAGCTGACCGTGCATAACCCGCCGGATTTACGTACCGGCAGCACGCGGCCCTGGTGGGAAGTGCCACCCCCGACGGTCTACTCCTTTGCGTTCTACATTTTTCAGCAGCTCAATGCCTGGCCGAAAAACGGCGAGGTGGATTATTCCGGCAAAATCAATGCGCTGTCGCCGTATCTGACGCCGTCCTGTCAGGATTTCCTGAAAGCGGATGCAAAGAAACGCGGTGACGCCGGGGAGCTCACCGACCGCGTGCGCGTGGTGTATGAAGTGCCCGGTCGCGGTTACCAGTCACAGAGCGTGACCGTACAGGATCGCGATCACTGGATTGCCCGCCTGGACGTGGTGGCCGACGAATATTTCCATGCCGAGCCGGTCAAACGCGCCCTGGTACGTTACCCGCTTAAAGTGGTGCGCTGGGAAGGTGATGCGGAGCGCAACCCGTTCGGTCTGGCGCTGGACTGTTATGCCGGTGTGCCCCAGCGTCTGGAGGCGGCACCGCCTGCACCTAAACCGGAGAAGTCAGGAGTGTTTCAGTGATGAGTAAAAACCCCCACTACCGCGCCGGGCTGATGGCGCTGTCCTTCGCCCTGCTGCCCCTGGCAATGCTGGTATCACGTCCTGCCGGCGCAGATGAGCTGATGAAATGGGAGCGTATTCCGCTGCAGATCCCCCTGAAGGTGGGGCAGGAGCGGGTGGTCTTTGTGGACAAAAACGTCCGCGTCGGTTTTCCGCCGGCGCTTAACGGTAAACTCCGGGTGCAGAGCACCGGGGGAGCCGTCTACCTGAAAGCCGACAGCGCCTTTCCGCAGACGCGGGTGCAGCTGCAGGATGTGGAAAGCGGCGAGGTTCTGCTGTTTGATATCGCCGCCGGTGAAAAAGGGCCGACTGAGCCGGTGCGGCTGGTCTACAGCGGTGATGTCAGCACGCTGAGTCACGCCGGCGATGCGGCCGGTCAGCCAGGTGGTGCAGACCGGGCTGCTTCCGGATCAGGCTCATCTGCTCCCACCGGCAGCGATGATGGTACTCAGGCAAAGCGTAAAAAAATCCGCTACAGCGCCCCCATCCCGGTGCTGCTGACCCGCTATGCCGCTCAGAGCCTTTATGCTCCGGCACGTACGGTCGAGGCGGTCCCGGGTATTCATCCGGTCAATCCTCATCTGCCCCGACGTGTCAGCACGCTGTATCCCTCTGAACCATTAACGGTCACGCCGCTGGCTGGCTGGGGTGTGGCAAACCGCAGCGTGGTGGCACTCAGGCTCACGAACACCGGCAGCCGTAAGGTCGTTCTGGATCCACGCTCGCTGCAGGGACAGTTTGTGTCCGCCACCTTCCAGCACCGCTGGGTCGGTCCTGCCGGCACGCCGGAAGACACCACCACGGTGTATGTGGTGACCGCCGGTCGTCCGGAGAGCGCATTTATTGCTGAGCCGTCTGCGCTGCGTAAAGCGGCCCGCACGGTAAAACAGGAGGCCCGCCATGCAGATTAAATCTAATGCCCTGGTGAAAATTATCGTGCCGGCCGTGGTGATTGCCGGGCTGGCCGTGGGGCTCAAAAGCTGCAAAAACGAACCGGCAGAACAATCTCAGGCAAAACAAAGCGGCGGCCCCCTGCATAATCTCTCGCCGGATGAACTGAAGGCGCTGGGTGTGGAAGGCGACACGCCGGAGGACACCCTGCGCACGCTTATCGGCCGGCTGAACGATGTGCGTGACCGCCAGAAAACGCTGGATAAGCAGAACGCGGATTTGGTGAAAGAAAACGAGCGGTTGCGCCGACGCAATCAGGACGTTTCAGGACAGGTGAATGAGGCCGTTAATGGTCTGCGCGAGCAGTACGACAAGCGGCAGGCGCAGCTTCAGAACGAACAACTGAGCCTGACGGCGAAAATCCAGGAGCTGACCGACAAACTCAAAAAGCCTGACACCGAGAAAAAAACGGCGGACAGCGATATCCCGCTGGGGCTGGGCCTGGACGGCATGGGCAGCAGTACCGGGGGGGCGGCTTCTCAGGGCAGCGACGGCATGATGTGGGTCGCGCCGACGGACCAGAAAGAGACGGACCCGCGGGACGCGGCCAGCGGCAAGGCATCTCCTCAGTTCCCGACTTCTTTTCTGGGTGAAAATGAGCTGACCCGACAGAAAGCGGCCTATGAGGAGAAAGTGAAGGGACGTACGAATGAAAAAGGGGCGGAAGAGAGCGCAGAGCCGGTTTACACGCTGCCGGAAAATTCCACGCTGGTCGGCAGCCGCGCCATGACGGCACTGCTTGGCCGTGTGCCCATCAACGGCACCGTGACCGATCCTTATCCGTTTAAGGTGCTTATCGGTAAGGATAACCTGACGGCGAACGGCATCGAGTTACCGGACGTCGAAGGGGCGATTGTTTCCGGGACGGCCAGCGGAGACTGGACACTGTCCTGTGTGCGCGGGCAGGTTAACAGCGTCACCTTTGTCTTTTCCGACGGTACGGTACGCACCCTCCCCAGACCCGACGCCAGTAACAACGCCAGCGGGCAAAATAATAACGCTCAGGCTAAACAGGATACCGGCACCAGTGGCGGTATCGGCTGGATTTCGGATGAAAACGGGATCCCGTGCATTGGCGGCGAACGTAAGTCCAATGCCTCCACCTATCTGCCCACCATTTTTGGCCTGTCGGCTGCCGGTGCGGCGGGTGAAGCGATGAGCCAGGGGCAGTACACCACACAGAATAACGTGAATGGCATTTCCGCCACCATGACCGGCGACGCCGGACAGGCGGCGCTGGGGAAAGCCATTTCCGGCGGCATGTCTGAAACCACCGACTGGATCAAACAGCGTTACGGGATGACGTTTGATGCCATTTATGTGCCGCCTGGTGCCCGTCTCGCCGTGCATATCACCCGTCAGCTGGCCATTGATTATGAAGATAAGGGCCGTAAGGTGCGCTACGACTTCACCCTGCCGGGTGGCATCAGTGACAACGGCGGACTGGACTGAGTACACGGCCATGGCGGGACAGATAACGTTTTTCCCTCTTTCATCCGTGTGCTGGACGTTCAGCGACGGGGCAGGCTGGCATATTGACGTGATCCCTGCGTCTTCTGCGGTTCTGTTGCTGCGACCCGTAGCGCTGTTGCCTGCCGGCGCACCTTTACTGCGCTGGCGCGATGGCCAGCTTTTACTGGATATCGGCAGGTTCTCCCTGCCGCTCAGTGCCCGGGAGTGTGCCGTTTCGTGGCGCAGCCCGAAAATCCCGCGCCGGCTTTACTGCCCGCGTATGACATTACGGGAGCTGGGGCACCTGCTGAATGTCAGTGCGTTCGTTTTTATCTGCGGCGGTTACGATCCGGCCGCCTCACAAAGGAGATACCGGTAATGTACAGAACGGTTTTCATTCTGGCCCTGAGCTGTGTGATGCTCAGCGGCTGCTCAACCTCCAAAGAGGAAATGCTGCCGGCGGGCGATAACACCATGCTGGAACTGTGGAACGGGGCGGACGGTGGCGGCAGTACTTCCCGCCAGTCTGCGGCGGTCCGCGACACGCTGCGACGCCCGCTGACTGGCAGCGAAACGCAGGCGGACGCGCAGGCCGACCGCAGCTACAGCCGTACTCAGGAAAGCGAAATCACCCAGCAGTTTCCCCGGCTGCCCAACCCCGACATGGTGATGTACCTGTATCCCCATCTGGCAGACGGTAACACGCCGGTGCCGGGTTACAGCACTGTGTTCCCGTTCTACAGCCAGACGCAGTATGCCATGCCTGGCGAGCGCACGGAGGCCCTGTAATGCTTTCACTGTTTACGCGTAATAAATCCACCGACCGGCAGACGCCGGTTGATGACGGCCAGTCCGTTCAGGCAGATGAAACCCTGACCGCGGCCGTGAAGGGCCGGCAACCTCTGAAGCGCCCCGGGAAAATGACGCGCCAGGATGAGGAGAAGGTTTATCACGCCAATCCGTCCATCATTGACTTTTTGCCCTGGGCAGAATTTCTCGATGAAGAGCAGTGTCTCCTGCTCGATGACGGCGTGTCGGTGGGGGCCGTTTATGATGTGACACCGGTGGCGACCGAAGGGCGAACCGAAGAGCGCCTGGAACAGATCCGGGACTCGGTTGAGGATGCACTTCAGGACAGCTTTGATGAACATGACGTGAATCCCTGGGTCGTGCAGTTCTTCTGCCAGGACGAGGACGACACTGACGCGTACCTGGACAGGCTGCGCGGGTATGTCAAACCACATGCACAGCGCACGGCGTTTACCGACGCCTGGCTGGGTGAAATGGAGCGCCATATCCGCAGTATCTCCCGGCCTGAGGGACTTTTTACTGACTCGCTGATTACCGGCCAGCCGTGGCGCGGGCAGCAGCGCCGCACCCGGATGGTTGTTTATCGCTGGCTTGGTAAAAGCCGGGATCCGATGCCGCCGGTGGCGATGCTCAATCAGGTGTGCGACCGGGTCGTTAATGCCCTGGGCGGGGCGGGGATCCGCTGCACCCGGCAGAACGGCCTGCAGGTGCATGGCTGGCTGCTGCGGCTGTTCAATCCGTCACCGGACTGGGTGGAGAAAACCACGCTCTATCGGCAGGCTGCTTACGCAGACCCGCGCGAGACACCTGAAGGCACCGTGCCGGTCAGCAATGATTTTGCCGAAACCCTGTGGTTCACGCCGCCGGTTTCAGACCCGGAAAACGGCGTGTGGTGGATTGACAACAAGCCGCACTGCGCGGTGGCGGTGGAAAAACTGCGTACACCGCCGGAGCCGGGCACCCTGACCGGCGAGAAAAGCCGGGGTGAAAAGAAAATTAATGCCCTGATGGATATGTTTCCGGAAGGGACCATGGTGTGCATGACCGTGGTGGTACAGCCCCAGGACCGGCTTGAAGAGCAGTTTAACCGGCTGTCGAAAAATGCGGTCGGTGAGAATACCGAGTCGGGCCGCGTCCGCCAGGATGTGAAGACGGTCAAAGAGTATCTGGGCAACCGGCACAAGCTGTACCGGGCGGGGATCACCTTCCTGCTGCGCGGCGACGACATGACCAGCCTGAAGCGCAAGCGGCTGGAGCTGTCCACCGTATTGCTCGGGGCCGGTCTGCAGCCGGTACGGCCGGAGTTTGAAGAAGGTCCGCTGAACAGCTGGCTGCGGGCGCTGCCGATGTGCTTTAACCCGGACAGCGACAGAAAACACTGGTATACCCGTCTGACATGGGTTCAGCACCTGGCAGGACTTTTGCCGGTAACCGGGCGGGAAACCGGCACGGGGCACCCCGGCTTCAGCTTTTTCAACCGCGGCGGGGATACCCTGACATTCGATCCGCTCAACAAGCTCGACCGCACCCAGAACGCGCATCTGCTGTTGTTCGGCCCGACCGGGGCGGGCAAGTCGGCCACGCTGTGTGCCGCGCTCTCCCAGCTGATGGCCGTCCATCGTCCGCGGCTGTTTATTGCGGAGGCCGGGAATTCGTTCGGCCTGCTGGCCGACTTCTTTGACAGCCTCGGGCTGACGGTGAATAAAATCAGCGTCAAACCCGGGAGCGGCGTCAGTCTGCCGCCGTTTGCTGATGCTCACAAACTGGTGGAAGAAGGCCTGGCCGCCCAGGCCGTTGATGAGAGCGACCTGCCGGATATCGACACGGACGACGATGGCGAGGATGACAAGCGTGACGTTCTCGGTGAAATGGAAATCTCCGCGCGCATGATGATCACCGGCGGTGACCCGAAAGAAGAGGCTGACCTTAAGCGTGCCGACAGGGCGATGATACGTGAGGCGCTGCTGATGGCGGCACATGCCACGTATAAGGAAGGGCGGCAGATGCTGCCGTCTGACCTGCAGAAGGCGCTGTACGACATTGCCTCTGACAACGATGAGGGCGTCATCAATGTCCGCAATGCCCAGCGCAAGGCGAAAGCGGCGGAAATGGCGGAATCCCTGGGCATGTTCACTCAGGCCGGGAGCTTTGAAGCGGAGCTGTTCAACCGTGAAGGGGAGCTGTGGCCGGAAGCGGACGTGACGCTGGTCGACCTGGGGCATCTGGCGCGTGAGGGCTACGAGGCGCAGATGGCCCTGACCATGGTCTCGATGACCAACATGATTAACAACATCGCGGAGCGTGACCAGTTCCTGGGCCGGGATATTGTCTTCACGGTGGATGAGGCGCATATCGTGACGGTTAATCCGCTGCTGTCGCCGTACATGACCAAGGTGGTCAAGATGTGGCGTAAGCTCGGGGCCTGGTTGTGGCTGGCCACCCAGAATCTTAAGGATTACCCAGACATTGCCGAAAAGATGCTTAACATGGCGGAATGGTGGATTTGTCTGACCATGCCTCCGGAAGAGGTCAAAGATATCAGCCGTTTTCGCGCGCTCACGCCGGAGCAGGAATCGGTGCTGCTTTCCGCCAGTAAACTGTCGGGGTGTTATACGGAAGGCGTGGTGCTGGCGAAACGGATCGAAGCGCTGTTTCGTGCCGTGCCGCCCAGTCTCTTCCTGGCACTGGGCATGACGGAAAAAGAAGAGAAAGCCGAACGCCGGGCGCTGATGAATGAATTTCACTGCAGCGAACTGGAGGCGGCAAAACGCGTCGCGCAGAATCTGGACCGTCTGCGCGGTCTGACGGAAAAACAACAGGAGCCTGCCACGGTATGATGACACTGAAGTACCCTGAACCCACTATTCATGAGCACAGTGGCTCAGCCCTGTTCACCCTGTCGCCTCAGGGGGAGCCCGGTGTGCTCCCGGCGACCCATCAGCACCTGGTGAGGCTGCGGGCAATGCTCAGGCAGCGCCTGACCGGTCCGGTCAGAATGACCTGTCACCCGCACCGGGTGGGACTCAGCAGCAGCGTGGCCATCTATCTTGAGGGAAAGCTGAAGCAGGCGGTGAACATCCTTATCACCGTGACGGGACAGACGAGCTGGCCGCAGGAAGAGGAGTATGCGCATCCGCGCTGGTATATCACGGTGCCGGATTCGGCCGACCTGGCGTATCTGATGCTGTGGATTAACGGGCTGGACGTTTAAAACGAAAACTTGTCTTCACCAGGAGCATGATAACAAAAAGAACAGAATGCTTTTTTGATGCCGGCCGCTGGGGCCGGTTTTTTTATGACTGGCGAGTTTTAGTAAAACGGTAACGCGCGAGGTGTGGGATGAAAATAAAGTTTCCTCCTTGAAAATAGAGTTTCACCCTAAGCCAACGTGCGCTATGTTGATGATATCAACTAGGACGTTGGCTTTGTTATGGCTGGCACATTAAGACTCGAGATACGTCGAAAATTGGATAAATGTATTGCTAAGCAGTCAGGATTCCCTATAGCTCGCCTTCGGAGTAGGAGAAACCATGAAGGATGCCGTCTGGTCCGCGAGTGAAAAGTGCTGCATTGTACGTAAGGTTAAGAATCGCTGTCATAGTGTATCTATTCAGTATGTGTGCATATACAATAACGCAATTGCACAGACATATGCGGGGCGTTTTCATGCGATTCACTGACCTCAAAAGTGAGACCTTAAATCTAAGAGTTTCCAGAAAGTTCAAACAGGCCTTAAAGAAGGCAGCGGAGCATGAGCAGCGGAGCATGGTGAATATGCTTGAGGTACTCCTTTGTGACTATTGCGACCACAAAGGCATTGTGTTGCAAAGCCCAGAAGCCAGCCAAGAACTTGGTCAGGGTCGAGCAGTAACTGGCCGTAAAAAAAACGTAGGGGTTTCTATATGACTTTTCGCTATATTGGCTCCAAATCTAGACTCGTCGACAAGATAGCATCCCACATTGGGCCGCCTAGAAAGGGCGCGTTTTTTGTGGATGCTTTTTGTGGAACTGGAGCTGTAGCTGAGGCTGCTGCGGAGCATGGTTGGAATGTGCGGATTAATGATAGCTTGCACTCAGCTGTTATCTCTGCTGGGGCACGTCTTATCAGCCATGATCAGGTGACCTTCAAAAAACTTGGTGGGTACTCTGGTGCTGTTAGCAAGCTAAACGCAGTTAAGCCATTGCATGATTTTATGTGGCGCACTTATAGCCCCGCTTCGATCGATACGTGTGGAATTGAGCGTAGGTACTTCACCGAAGAAAATGCAGCTAAGATAGACGCTATGCGCTGCTTGATTGTTGAGTGGAAAGGTGCCGGATATATTGACGAAATTGAGGAGAGGCTATTGATTGCCGATCTCTTTAGTGCACTGAACCGCGTTGCCAACATTGCGGGCACTTTTGGCTGCTTCCTCTCCAAATGGACAAGCCAATCTCAAAACAAGATTGCCATGCGTTGCCGTGATCTCAAAGAAACTGGAGTGTGTGTTGAGGCTAGCGTGGGTGATGTGTTCGACGTTCCGAATGTTGCACACGACCTCGTGTATTTGGACCCCCCGTACACCAAGCGTCAATACGCGAGCTATTACCACATCCTTGAAACGGTGGCTCTTGGCGATGAGCCTGTGGTGGAGGGGGTTGCGGGACTTCGTCCATGGAAGGCCTTGGCTTCTGACTTTTGCTACAAGAGCCGTGCTCTCAAAACACTCTCGCGTCTGGTTCATGGCTTGAAGGCTCAAAGGGTACTGCTCTCGTACAGTAGTGAAGGGCACATCTGCATGCAGGACATGAAGGCTGAGCTTTCTAAGATCGGCTCGTCCACAATGTACCCTTTGGGCGCCATTGGTCGATACCGGCCAAACAAGGCAGCCAGTAGCTCGGCGTCCGATGTGAATGAGTTTTTGGTGGTCGTGAAACGGTCCATGGCACAGCTTCCCCAAGCCCAGTCAAAAACAGTTAAAGCTATCAAACCCGTTCTCGTGAGGAGCTATGCATGAGTTCTCCTCGGCCTGTTGAATCAGAGTACCTGGCCCCAGCAGAAGCGGCACTCACTCAGGCTGTGGGAGGGGAAACCAGCTTTGAGCTTCGGCTTCAAGTTTTGGAGGCAGCATCAGCGCGTTTTGGCGGGTTTGACCTAACGGCGTTTCATGAGGCTTTTGGAGTCAAGAGCAAGCGCGCAGCATCAGATCTTTTGGAGCTTGCGGTACCTGTAGCAAGTGCCATCGAGCGTTCACCTATTCACCCTGCTTTGGCACTGAGTGTCTTGGCGCGTGAGGTCTTGCATGAGCAGGATCGAAAAAGCACGGGCGCCTACCATACGGATTTTCGCCTGGCTACACGACTGGCGCAGCTCGCAGCCCCCAAGCTCACACACAAGAGCAAGGTGATTGATCCTGCCTGCGGTGCAGGAATTTTGCTAGCAGCGCTGACTCACGCAGTGTGTGGTATGGATAGAGCCAAGACGGCGCATTGGTTGGCTCACGGTGTGTATGCAGCGGATCTTTCTGGCAACTCTTTGCGTGCGGCACTGCTTGCGCTTGCTTCGTTCACTGATGATGTATCGACTCTTAAGGCTATGCGTGCCCGTTGGTACTGTGGCGATAGCTTGATGGCTGATCGCAAGGTTTGGACTGCCATGGTCCCTGAGGGGTTTGATGCGGTGATCGGCAATCCACCATGGGAAAAGGTCAAGCTCTCACGGCACGAATTCTTGAAGTCCTCAGGCACCAAGCGCCACTACGGGGCCCAAATTCATGGGCTTGATGAGGATCTGTTTGCCCAGCAGCGCAATGAGGTAGCGAACTACTCTCGTCGCCTGTTGGCTCGCTATCCCGATTTGGGTAATGGAGAGCCAGACCTATACATTGCTTTCACGGACCTCTTTTTTGAACTCTGCAAAAAGCAGGGTGTGGTGGTTGCACTAATTCCGGGTGGGCTCATTCGCTCGCAAGGTACCCGCGCCATGCGGCAGAAAATCTTTGATGCGAGCCAAAGCGTGTCCATGTCGATCATCGATAACCGTGCACGGTTCTTTACGATCGACACACGCTTTAAGTTCCTGGCCGTGGCTCTCACTAAGGCTGGCTCTGAAAAGAGCAAGCGTGAGCCCATCACTCTCATGCATGAGCGGGGCACCCCTACGGGATTGGAGATTACGGGAACTGCCACTATTGGGCGTGCAGCACTTGCGGGTGTTCGGGGCGATTTGAGCCTGCCCGAGGTTCGTAACGTGTCTGAGTGGAAGCTCTTCTCAAAGATCGGAGAAGCAGGTGTTTCGTGGGAAGAGCCTGGTTATGGCTGGACCCCGAAGTTTTGCCGTGAAGTTGATATGACCAAGGAGCGTCCTAAGTTCCTGGGGCGTGCCACGCCTGGCGCTTTGCCACTGGTGGAAGGTCGAATGGTGCAGGCGCATCGCTTTGGTGTAAAAGGCCACGTGTCAGGCACTGGTCGCCGTGCGTTGTGGGAGGCTTATGCCATCGGAGACTCACGCCTTGCCCCCCAGTTTTGGATTCGTCTCTCCGACATGCCCAGTGCTAACCAGCACCGTGCGGACGTGCTGCGTGTGGGCTTTTGCGACATTGCGGGTCAGACCAATGAGCGTTCGCTCATGGCCTCGTTAATTCCTGCTGGGGTGGTCTGTGGCAATAAGGTGCCCACGATCCTTTTCCCTGAAGACCCATCAGAAGAACGGCTGCTGGTGTGGGTGTCCATCGCTAACAGTTTTGCCTTTGACTGGATGCTTCGGCGTGTGCTCACTACGACGGTGAATTACTTCCTGCTGCAAAGCGTGCCCATGCCAAAACTCGCCAAAGATGGTTTGCCATGGAAGAGGCTGGTGAGTGCTGCACGCGAATTGCGCACACTTGACAGTGCGGGGGCTACTCGTGAAACCTACGAGCGCATGGCGCAGCTTCGTGGGGAGATTGATGCGGAAGTGGCCGTGGCCTATGGGCTCGATTTGAAGGACATGGAGTTAGTGCTCCAAGACTTCCCGCTTTTGGATCGGGGCCAAGTGGGCTTGCCAGGTGAGGCCAAGTCCACAATTACCCGAGATAATGTTTTGGCTGCAATGGCAAAACGCACAGGAAGTCTGTCTACAGTTTGGTCGCACCGTGCGATGCAGGCACGCGCGCTGGGGGCGATTGCTTATGTACCCTCTGAGTTCGCTCTGGGGGGCGAAGAAATAGAAGAAGGATCCAAAATTCATGGCTAATGGAGCGGGACAGGTTGCTCGAATTCTGTACAAGGAGATTGTTGAGGGAGATCGACGGAAAGCTGATGCGGAGTCTAATGACTCTGATTCTGGAGGGGGGGCAAGAGACTTTCGATTTCCCTACGAGGCGGTGTTGCCAGCTGTTGAGTTGATATTTCCCAATAAAATTCTCCGGGGTGGAAAGGCAGTACATCAAGGTACCTTCTTTTGGAACGAGCCGGACTCAACACAGGTTGTATCAAGAGCAGCTGAGTTTATGTCACCCACAAAGTCTCGGCCGAGAGAGGGATGGATTTCTCAGGTGCCGAAATTTTCATGTTTTGATTCGGACCGAATGCCATCAGGGGGAATTGGGAATCGCGTTTTGTTGCTTCTGATTCAGCTTCATGACCAGTCGGTTTGGCCGCACTTCGCGGAAGAAGCAACTCTTCGTGTTAAAGGCGTTTGGGATCCTTCAGTTGCTCAAGAGCTATTGAGTTGTTTGGATGCACAGCGGGCTGCTAATCGAGCCGTAATTGGCTATATCGACTTCACGAACATGCGTAGGTTCTGTAATGGTAAGTGAAAACTGCAAACAGGTGTTAAAGCTACTCGCACGTTCGCGCAACGTGCTGGTGTCTGGTGCACCTGGCACGGGCAAGTCCAAGCTCTTGGCCGAAGTTGCTTTGGCCTTTGAAACAGCCTTTGGTCTTGCTCCTGCAGGTGGCCCACCGCAGCTCAATCCCATGGGCGGCATCCCTATTCCCCCTGCTGCTGGGGTTGTTAAAGACATTCCTGCACCCACCAAGATGGACCGCAAAGTCTTTCGGACGGTCTTCCACCAAAACTCCAAGTACCGCGATTTCTTATCGGGCATCACGCCTGCGGTCAACAAGACAGCAGGAGACCCAGACTTCACCATCGTGAAGGGGACTCTGTACCGTGCCAGTGAGCATGCGAAGGGTGCCAATGGGGCTGCACTGTTGATCATTGATGAGATCAACCGAGGTCCTGCGGTGCAGGTGTTCGGTGGTGCCATTGTGGCCATTGAGTCCGATAAACGCTTGGCCTCTGATGGGGCCAAACTTGCTGAAACGCAGTTCTTTGAAATGCTCGATCCCGTCTCTGGTGATGTGATCGAATACGCACTGCCCCATGACCTCTATATCCTGGCTGCGATGAATCAGGCCGATGCGTCTGTGGAGCCCTTGGATGTCGCGTTCTTGCGTCGTTGGGAACCTATGCGCCTAGAGCCCGATGAGGCGGCTTTGCGGACGTTTTACGGTTTGGGTGCCAAGGGTGTCAATGCATTGCCTGATGTACCTGCCAGCGTGAACGATGCCTTGGAGGCTTCGGTGAGTGCCTGGATTGCTGTAAACGCGCAAATTGCTCTGGGCCGTGGTCCCGAGTTTCAGATCGGGCATGGTGTACTGATGTCGGATGTGAAGCCGCAAACATTGGGCCTTAATGAAGCTTTGGGCACGCTGTGTGTAGGGTGGGCGAAGGTGCGGGCACACGTGGAAGAGGTATTCTTCGGGGACACACGAGGAATTGCAGCGGCTCTTAATGCGCTGGATGGGCCAGCCTTTAATCCGTTCAAGCTCACCGAGACAACTTTTGCGGATGATTTACGCTTTCGTTTTGAAGGGCCCACGAATTTTGCTGAGAACAATATCTACGCAGCTCTCAGGGCATTTGCCAATCCGAGGGGGTAGCACGTGGTGAACCCCCGAACACGGCTGTCCCTTATTGAGTACGGTACACCCGTTGACCTGAGCCGTGCGATTGCTGAAGCGATTGGGGTGGATCGCACGAAGGCCAACAGCCTTTTATTGGAGGCTGGGAGCCGGATTGCGTCGAGCTTAAGGCTTAGCTACAACCCTATCAGTGTGGATGCCAAGGGCACACGTGCCATCGATTTTGCGGGCCTCATTCGCCTGGCACCTTCACTGGAACTGGAAGTTGCTCCCAAGTTTTTGGGACTCGACGACACAGATGCAGCGTGGCGCGAAGATTTCTTTTTCCTCTCCACGCTTTCACGTCATGGGCGGCTCTTGGCTTCCGAACGCTTATCGGCATCAGGTGGTACCCCAAGGGATTTGTCTACGCTAGTAGCTCGTTCCATCACGAGCATGTACGAGGCCCGTAAACGTCGGCCACTGCGCAGTTATCGTAGTGTGCGTGAAGCAGACTTCTTCATCGATGGGGATCCTGATCCGGTGGATCTCATCTTTCCTTCACCTGATGGCTTTGAGCAAGAGCTCATTCGCTTTGATCGCAAGAACGGTTGGAACGGGGATATCGTGGCAGCGGCCAGGGAGTTACTCCCTGAAGTAAGTGACCCTTCAGCCGCAAGTTCGCTGGTGCGTTTGATTGAGGACCTTTCGCCTCAGAACGTTGCTGCTAACCGTCGAAACCCCATTCCTGCACGGCACCGAGCGTGGAAGCCACTGCATGAGCTGTCTATCGATGTGCTCGGAGGCCTGGGGCTTAACTACAAGCAGGGACAGGCCCATGCACCTGGTTACTTAGTGAATACCTGGCGCGTGTGGGAAGATCTGTTAACGGTGGCCGCACGATTGGGCTTTGGTCGCAGTGCCGTAGTGCCCCAACAGGGCTATCCCTTAGGCACTAAGATCAGGATGATTACCGGTGCTGTGAGCAAGCTTTCAGTGTACCCAGACTGTGTAATTGAGCTCGATGGAACAAGGCCCAGGATGCTGCTGGATGCCAAGTACAAGGGCCACGTGGAGAAGGGACAGCTTCGCATCAGTGAAGCTGACATCTACGAAGCCCTGGCCTTCTCCAAGGCTACTGGATGCAACCTAGTGGCACTAGCCTATCCTGCACAACCAAGCGATGCCCCGCAGCCCGTAGGGACGTGCACTGTCTTTGAAAAGGCTGTGGTGGATGCCGTGCAAATCGTGGGCATTCAGATCGAGAGCCGCCTGATTTCTAGGGCGGGAGCTCTCAGATTATTTGCCGCAAACATGGCTGCTGGGGTTACAGCAGCCTTTGTGTGATTGATTCAAGGGCTTCTTCCTAACAGATTTAGCGATGGTTGATTTTACATTTAGGGGCGGTCTGAAAACGTTTAACATTGTCGGCAGCCAGGAGCTTGACTGCGCCATAACAGCAGGTTAAGTAGTTCCAAGCGTTGGCGTACCAGTATGCCTTTAAGGCTTTCTAATCGCTAAGTATGAAACTTTATTTCTACGGATCCGACCGGCAGGTGCGCCCGGCCTCTGGTTTAGGATGATAACCCCTCCTTTTTCGAACAAAAAAACACCGATCCAGGCGGCTTTTGCCGTTAGTTAGTATTAAACTTTATTTTCATCCCGCACGAGGCGCGGACATTTCATAAATGATTTGATGGGTATTACTTCACCGGGATTACGATCCTCTATCAGGTTAAACATATTATCCCTGCCATGAACTCTGCATCAGCCATCTGGTGTATGCTGCGTAAGTCAAAAAGGATGAATCGCCACGGGTTTAACAGTCACCTGGAAGGCGTCAGTCCGGAGGCCTTCGAAAAGGCCTCACCGTGAGGACAGATACTGTCTGCGGAAGCGGGGGCATTCCAAAGTGCCTGCTGCTGATCATCAAAACTTCAGCCACTGCCCGGTTTAGTCCGCCCCCGGATCCTCCTCAGACCGAGCCGTCAGTCCGACTGCGCTATGGGCCCTAACCCAAAACTGAAGTTCGCGCACCTACGCAAAATCTGTAATTACTCGACTGTTTAGCTGAGCCAAATTTTACGTATGAGCGTAGTTTTCAGCCCCGTTTTTCTCAGATTAAGCGACCAAAACAGTTTTCACACGGCTTGGGCACGCAGCGGTCAGTCAGAACAGGTAAAGCAGTGGGAAAGGAAAATTCTAAACTTGCAGATTAATTTTTGAGTTCTGAAAATGAGTTTATTGCGGCTTTTATGAACGGCCGCGGGCACGCTGACAGACGATTCAGTCTGACGGAGTCCCGATTCATGAAACTGACCCCTCTTGTTTTCCTGCCGGCTCTGCTGCCGGCATTCGCACTGGCCGGCACGGTCTTCTTCACCGACAGTCAACATCTGCCGACAAATCTGCCGCCGGACGTGCCGGTGGTCCTTCTTGATGGTCCTGACCGGCTGCAGGCCGACATGTTCGGGGAATTGCCTGCAGACCCGCAGCAGGCCGAAGCACAGGTCAGGCAGATTATGACGTCTCCTGCCTGGCAACAAAAACAGCTGCAACTAAACGATTCTTATCGGCAGGTGGTCCGGGCCTGGGAGCTGGGCATCAAAAAAGTGCCGGCTGTGGTATTTGATGACCGCGATGTGGTGTACGGCACCACGGATGTGGCCGTGGCCACTTCCCTGCGTAACCGGGGAGGTGGTCAGTGAATACAAAACCTTCCCGCATCAGAACCACGGTGTGCTCGCTGGCGGTTGCCACGGTACTGGGTACGGCAACCGCGCCGGCAGCTATTGCAGCACTTAACACCGCGCAGATTATTGCCAGCGCCGTGTCGCAAAACTGTATCAGCTGGCGTGTGAGTGGCATCTGTTACTGGCTGTTCTGCACCCCCTTTGGCTGCAAGGTGCGCACATCGGTCAAAGTCACCCACTTCATTCCTCAGACAGTCGTTTCGACCTATGTCGCTCCGGGCGGCAACCCGTGGCAGGAAATGGCGTTTGTCAGCCAGACCGCCGGCGGGTTAGAGAGTGCTGTGACCAGCGGGCTTTCCGGTGTTTCTGCCGGAGGAGCCAATCCGGCCGACATGAAAAATCCCGGCCAGCGCAAGTCTGCCGTCCGTTTCAAATATGCCGATGCGATTGGCCACCCGGCCACCTCCCTGATTGGCGGCAGTATTCCGGGCTATTCCTGTGATACCGCAGCCACCCCGTTAATGCCTTACTTCCTGAGTACGCTGGATTCGGCGGCCTGGCGCACGGGCGTGCCGGAGTCCCTCTATCCGGAGGCGCTTGTGCCCGGCCAGCGGGAAATCGGCAGTCAGGCCGCAGCAAATATGTGGGGCAACGTCTATCCCCGTTCGGGGTTTGTCAGCCAGACCGATGATGATAAAGCCTCTGCCGTGGTGGCACAGCGTGTCGCAGACATTATCACCCGCGCCGGGCAGCCGCATGTGTATCAGGTGCTCAAAGGCAACCGTCATGACGGGTACTGGCCACCGGGCGAGGTTAAGGAAAACACCGGCACACGCAATCACAAATGGCAGCGGCTGGCCCCCCACATGACACAGTCATGTGCCGTCTTCCCGGACGGGAGCCACACCGCCGCGAGCGACAACAACGAAGCCTTTGCGTTCTGGCAGCCCTACAGCTGCTGCAAACGACGCGGGCAGACATTTCTGGGCAGCACTGATATCTGATGAGGAAAACCGTGAAAAAAACACCTTCATTTTCAGCCGCTCGCGTAAGCCTGCTGCTGACCGGCTCCCTGCTGAACGTCCTCCCGGCCGCGCACGCAGCCGATGATGACAATACCATCCTGGGCATGTCCCTGCCGCAGGTGAACAACAGCGCCATCGGTTACGGCAAGTCCGTGGATGGGGCGGTGTCAGACAAACTGTTCTACACCCTCGGCGGCGGCTCGGTCATTTCCCAGCCGGCCACGCGCGGCAATATGCAGAAGCTGGGGCTGAATACCGGCTGGAGCAGTGACCTGATGTGCGGCAATTTTGACCTGAAAACCACCGTCGGCAACCAGCTCAACGGCGTCACATCAGGCTTTAAAAACCTGATGGGCGACGTGATTCAGGGGGCCACCGGCGCGGTGGCCAGTCTGCCGGCGATGGTCATTCAGCGGGCCAACCCCGGTCTGTATGACATGCTCACAAACGGCGTGCTTCAGGCCAATGTGTCATTCGACAAGGCGCAGCTCAACTGCCAGAACATGGCGAAAAAGATGATGGACTTCAGCGACAGCAGTAACTGGACGCAGCAGGCCATGATGGATGAATACAAGTCTGTTGTGAACAGCGGAGACACTGACGCGGTTCGTGCAGATGAGGCGGGGCGGAAAGTCACCGGCACGTCGGGCAATAACTGGATTGGCGGTCAGAAACGTGGGGGGGCGGGGCAGCCCGCCATCCGTGTCACCCATGACCTTGTTGCTGCCGGCTACAACATGATGAACGGTCTGCCTGTCACCGCTAATTCGACTGTCGGCGAAAGCAGCTGTAACGGTGGCGCATGCTCTAAATTCGGCAGCGCGGAAGAGGCGGCGGCCATGACCGTGAAGGTGCTGGGCGATCGTTCGATGCGCACCTGTGCCAACGCGAGCGAATGTACCAGCGGTGATGCGGATGACCAGCCCGGTACGACCGTTGCCGGCACCGGCTTTGCCCCACTGCTGGAAGAGGCAACCAAAGCCAACGCTGAGCAGCTGGTCAGGCTCGTCAACGGTACGGAAAAGCCCACGGCCGCGAATCTGGCGAAGCTGAAAACAGGCGGACTGCCGGTGACGGCCGGCGTGATTAAAGCCCTGCAGCGTGATCCGGATAACGCGGCCCTGACCGCCCGCCTTGCAGGCGAGCTGGCCATGTCTGACACGGTGGAAACGGCGCTGCTGATGCGTCGCATGATGGTTACCGGTATGTCGGAGCCGAATGCTGCCGCTCAGCCAAAGGCCATTGATACCGCCGGCCAGCGTATTGAGGCGCTGGATCGGGAAATCGCGGCGCTGAAAAACGAGATGGAGATGAAGCGTGAACTGTCACGTAATTCGGTGCTGACCATTATCGACAGGGAGAACCAGCGCGTCGAAACCAACCCGCAGACCCAGTCTGATGACAATACCGACAGTCGCTTCAACCAGATGGCAGCGCCGCAGTCGGCTGAATGAGGGAATAAGGATGCGTAAAAAAACGACTGTCAGGAAAGTCCTGACCCGTGCCGGCATTTTCCTCGCCTGCATGGCGCTGTTCATGGTGGTCTCACTGATGGTGGCTGACACCGCCATGAAACATCCGACTGAAGCTGCTGCATTCCGGAGCTGGATGCAGTCGACGCGCTACGGCTGGCTGATATGGCGACTGGCGCTGTATGCGCTGGTTGCGTGGGGCCTCTTGAAAATCCGGCATGCGCCGGGTTTGCAAGAGTCGTACAGGCGACCACTGCTGCGCATCAGTGTGGTCAGTGTACTTTTTATCGCGTTATGTGAGTACGCGATGTTTACCGGTCCGGGAGCCTGAAGATGACGACAAACAGCTATCTTGAGTATTTTCTCACGCTGCTCGGCTGGGTGATCAATAACGGCCTGTGGAATGTCCTGCTGAGTACCGGGCTTTTTGTCCTGCCGCTGGCGTTTAAGGTGGTGGGGGTTTGGCTCAGGGTCCGCGAAGAGGGGGAGGATGAAGGCAACAAGGGGATGCTGTCGTTGCCCCGTATCGAGAACGCGCTGTATGCCGGTTTCCTGGTGATGATTGCCTGCTGCGTACCGCTGATTAATGTCAGCCTCAGTACGATGCAGTACGACACAACCCGGGCAAAGAGCTGTGGTGTGTGGACGCCAAAAGCGCCGGATGAAAGCGGCTATGCCGGCGTGGTCACCAGTCTCAACGGCCAGACGGCTGCAGCACCGGTATGGTGGGTGCTGATTCATAAACTCTCAAAAGGGGTAACCCAGGCAGCCGTGGCGACCATTCCCTGCCGCCCTGACATGCGCCAGATCCGCTTTGAAGTGCAGCATACGCGTATCGACAACAAAGCGCTGGCGCAGGAACTGCAGGACTTCACCAACGACTGCTATTCGGTTGCGTTGTATCTGTGGAAGCAACAGGATCAGGGCCAGACAAAGGACAAAACCACGCTGCGTGATATCGAATGGATTGGCAGCAGTACATTCCTGAGCCGGTATTATCCTTCGTTGCAGTCCAAACTGCCCCGGGCTGCGTTCCCGTGGACCGACAGCCGGGACAGCGGCCGGCCCAATACAGGAAGAGGAGGCTATCCCACCTGCAGCGAGTGGTGGAGCAGTACGGACACCGGACTGAAAGCACGGGTGAAGGACCAGGCCGACCCCGATATGTGGCTGCGTATCTCGGCCGCAATGAAAATGTCAGGCTTTAACGACAGTGACTATCAGGAAGCCGTCATCCGTCGTCTGGTCAGCCCGGAAAGCCTGACGGTCTCACAGAATGGTCACGTGTATGCCGGCTATGGCGGCAACGCCGATTTTACCCTGGATAATGCCGCGGCGCGCGTGGCCTCCATTGGCGGTACGGCCCTCGGCAGTCTGGCCGCGTTCCCGGCGTTCGATGCGATGCGGCAGGCGCTGCCAATGGTGCAGGCCATCCTGCTGATGGCAATATATGTCATGCTGCCGCTGATCCTGGCATTTGCGGCCTACGAATTCAAAACCGTTATTACGCTGACCTTTGTGATATTTGCTCTTAACTTCCTGACATTCTTGTGGGAACTGGCGCGCTGGCTCGACAGCTGGTTGTTAACCGCGTTGTACAGTTCAGACACTCACAGCCGCTTTAATATGGCAGGGCTGCAGAACAGTACCGATGACCTTATTATGAATCTGGTTATGGGAGCGATGTTTATTGTACTGCCTGCCGTTTGGTTAGGAGCATTATCTTGGGCGGGAGTAAGAATAGGCGATGTAATCTCTGGGGCACTTAAAACTGGGGTTGCTAAACCTCAAGAAACCGGGGGAGCAGCTGTAGATTCAGTTAAAAAAAGTGTTCGTTTATAATGGCATATTAAGCGAGGCGTGAATGCCTCGCTTAATCTAGTTTCTCAGACGTAATGTCATCAGAACCCGTATAATAACCATATCCATCTTTACCATATCTGTAACCGGGGCCTGTGCTTGAATCATCATCGTCAGGAGCTGACGAGCTGACATTTTTTGCAATGAAGGTGATACATAAAAGAAAGATCAGGCATGCGGAGATCACAAAACCCACTGTCAAAAGCCCTGCTAGAGTGCCGGCAAAAACCAGAATCAAGGGCATATGGCCAATCCATGTAGGTATTCTATTTTTCTTTGCCAATGTTACGCAAATTTTATCAAGATTCAGGAGATTAACTTTCATTTGCTTATAAAGGATTGCAAGTCTTGCTCCACGATTCCAAGCTCGATTTTTTTGAGATTGAGGCATTACATTCCTCCATACTAGGTAAGCCTTAAAGACCACTATAGCCATAGCCGATTTTTTGTGCAATTAACAAGGGCTATTAGTATCCTGTAATAGCCCCCGTTTAAACCGGACACTTCACCAGTAAGACATAGGCATAGAGCTATGTTTAAGGAGTGTCCTGTGCAAAGAATCGAAGTGATCACTGGCGAGCAAAAGCGCCGCCGTTATACTCCCGAAGAGAAAGCCCGTTTTGTAGCGCTCGCCATGCAGCCCTGACCTGCTCCCCGTTGATTAATACACCGTGATGTTAGTAATGTCTTCATATGACCCTGACCCCGAATATGCTCCAGTCATAATCAGGAATAACCGGCTTCATGTTGGCTGCATATTCAGGCAACCGGCAGACTTTTCAGCAAATTCAGATGGCGTCATCCAGCCCAGCGCAGAATGGGGACGTCTCTGGTTATAGTGTATGCGCCAGGCCTCGATTTTGCACCGTGCATCCTCCAGGGACATGAACCAGTTTTCGTTCAGGCATTCCTGCCGTAACCTGCCGTTGAAGGACTCCACCGTCGCATTGTCCGTCGGTGTTCCCGGGCGTGAGAAGTCGATTCTGATGCCTCTTTCGTACACCCATCTGTCCAGCATTTTACCTGCAAATTCAGAACCATTATCGGTTTTCAGCAACTGAGGTAAAGGACGTCTGAGCGCTATGCTGTTCAGCATTTCTGCCACTTCTGTTGAACGCAAATTCTGCCCCACGCAGATCCCCAGGCATTCGCGGGTGTACAGGTCGATAACCGTCAGCAGGCGCAGTCGTCGCCCGTCAAACAACGCATCAGAGACAAAATCCATGCCCCAGACGTGATTCGGATACAGACCCTGAGGCTGCGGTTGTCGGCGCTGGGCCGATTTATTGCGGCGTGGCCGTTTGAGACGCAGTGACAGCCCCTGTTCGCTGTAAAGCCGGTAGATCCGTTTGTGATTATCGCGCCAGCCTTCCCGCCTGAGCATCACGTGTACCCGGCGGTACCCGTAATGAACCCGGGTTTCGGTTATCTCACGGATGCGTAGCCGCAGTGCGCTGTCGTCGGCGGCCACAGAACGATATCGAAACGAGCTGCGGCTGACCCGCAGCGCAAAACAGACCTGTCTCTCACTGGCCCCGTAGCGGGCTTGCAAATCCCTGACCCATTCGCGCAGGTGTGCCAGCGTCAGCTCTTTTTTGCCAGCACGTCCTGCAGCATCGCCTTGTCGAGGCTCAGATCGGCAACCAGCCTCTTCAGCCGCAGATTTTCCTCTTCCAGTTGCCGCATATGCTTCAGCTCCGAAGGAGAAATACCACCGTATTTTTTACGCCACGTATAGAAAGTGGCATCCGAAATGCCCAGCTTGCGACAGACGTCCGGCACTGACGTACCCAGTTCAGCCTGCTTCAGGGCAAAAACAATCTGCTCTTCGGTGAATCGTGACTTTTTCATCGGCACCACCTCCGTTCAGGGGAGTGTTTATCATGCCGGAATTCTGTTTCTGAATGGAACAGGATTTTGGGTCAGGGTCAGTGGGGATAGGCCCAACGAAAACTCTGGTTTTATACAGTGATCAAGTATTTCTTCATTAGTCAGCATTAAACAAGGCTTTTTACATATGCTTGTAGCATATGAAGCAATCTGTCTCTCTCGCTGGAGAGTGTTTTTTTTGAACGGACTGACATGTCGACTGAATCGATACTGGAAAAACTTGAAGGTTGATAGCAGTATTAGTTAACTGGTATTTCATGAGAGTTAGATTTATTTGATGAATTGGCATCTGTATTCTCTTTCGACAGATAAACTTCAGACGATGGTTGCCGCCCAGCACGGGAAAATAGGCGATGCAATACCGCCACTGGATGTTTTCCCTAGCGGTATCGAAACTGCCTATACAAGGTACTGGGAAAGTCGCCTTACCTCACTTCATCAAGTGGTTGTCACCCGTAACCGATACGTACAGCTTATTGAATATGTCATTAAAGGGCATAACGAAACGTTCAAGATTTACTCAGGAATTGAAGCAACCCTTAGCCAGCGTTCAAAACTGCTGAGGGAGATCATTGATGAGTCCGCTATCGTAAATGTTGACGATGTTCTAACTACTCGAGTTCAACGCTTAACAAACTGTAACCGCCAGGCTATGGCCATTATTCAGCGTGTCGCTGCGCTACAAAATATTGTTAGTTGGATCAGGAGCAATCATGTATCTGATAGCACAATCATGGGATTGGCAGAAGAATATGAACGAGCGGTGTTGTTGGGAAAGTTAACATGTGGCGAGATACTAACTCTTTATGCTGATTCTGACGTTGCTATGGACTCCCTTAAAGCACTTTCTGAGGAGGTGGGAAACGCTACAGGTGAAGAGCGCCAGATGATTACAGACCCGATTAGAGAAGAAATCAGCTGGCGATCTTTCCAGCGTAACATTATCAGTGCGACGAAAGAGCATTGCCTCAGTCCGCAACTTACCGTACTGCAGCATATGCTTGAAAGTGCTAATGTCGAACGCAACAGAAGTAATTCAGCTTTTACTGCTTCAGTTAAGCAGTCGGACCGTATAAAAATGACACTATTATCTGAACCGCAGCATGCATTCGAATTCCCTGTTAATGTATCTTTTGATAATTCCATGGTTTGGGTCGAACTGGCAGATGGAAGGATCGTAGGGGCTCCACTTAAATGGTTTCCGAAACTACGAGAAGCAAATAGGTTGGAACGTGATCAATACCAGATGACTCCTGTAAGCCTTATATGGCGAGCCTTGGACACTCAAATCCATATGGATGATCTCTTTGATGGAGATAACAATCCATTATATCCAATAGATGACATCGACAAAAAAATTGACCTATAATTTGTATCAGAAAACTCTGCTTGGCGGACTAGTCACACACTTTCCACGTTGGCCACTCATGGATGTTTTCAGACATACCAACAATATTAATGTATATTCGAAATTTACCATATTTGCGGCGACGAAACTCGATCCTCTCTTGAAGTAGTTTAAGAGCGAAAGAAAGACTCATTGGTTTCTTTATACCATATTTCTGAATGCCCTGGCAGGCTATCGTCGAATCATTAATGTCATTTAGTGCTTAAACCCTTTTCTGTCGATAACGTTGGCGGTCCATAAGGAGAAGGGCTGATTATGTAAATTTTCCCCATCTGCCAAGGTGGGGTCGTGTTCAGTTTGACCCAATGCTCGAATCTTTCATCGCTATTATCACCGCAATAAAAGCTACCGCATACTTTAGCTACAGACCATTTTCCGGAACATATATACAATTGTTCATCAGTAGCCAAAACAACCCGAGCATCTAAAAGTGACTGAATAGCTTCGAAAACATTATCTAAGTCATATTTGGATTTATATTCACAGAGTATATCACCTTTTATCTCCAGCGGGCCATGTTTATGTAGTAGACCCAGAAGATCTTTTTCAAGAAGAGATAGTCGTATAGGTGACCATTGTGTTTGAGATACCTGTCTTTCAGGGACGGGAGCCTGTATAATGAATGTGTACCATCCCAACTTTTCACTCTCAACTACTGGTTTACTCAAAATTAGAGGGTAGAGAACTTCCTCATTTTGATCGTCTCCCCTGTCAGGTTTTATTCCCAATAAAAGTTGCACACGGTCAAACAATAACTCCATGATAAGTAAAATTGGGTTTGCATTACTTGAACCCAGCCAGCACCATCCATGCTCTTCATTCCAAAATCCCTTATAAGGCATCCCATTCATTTTAATTAATGAGTATCCATCACTTATCAGCAAATTTGGCATATTTTGCATGCCATATCCGGGTTGGAATTCTTTATTTTCATAAATCTTATGGACGCTTGCTCGAAGTGCGTCTTCGCTTTTGAAACCATTATAACCAATCGCAATTCGTAATGGAGTGAGCCAGTCTCTAACCAGGCTTTGATACACTACACGTTGATGTAGTGGTAGACTATCATTTTCTTCATAATGACAAGGCCACACGCCAAAAAGATTAACAAACTCCTGAGCTGGTCTGGTAGTGTTAAAATTAAGAGCCCCCTCGTCTTGCTTAACCTGATAATCTAATTTAGATAATTGGAAGACTGCATTCAAATGCTGATAAACGTTATCTATTTCACGTGAAAACAAATTTTTCTTTATTTCAAAAACTGCTATCACTTTATCTATCGGATAAAAAAAGTCATCAGTATTTGTAATTCTCTCTCCTTCACCTATAACGACCATACAATCGATCTGTCCAGAGTGATTATCACCTGATGTGATGATTCCTGATACGACCTTAAGATCAGGATGTGAAAAGTCTATTTTTTTCAGTATTTTCTTGGTGGCCCCTTCATACATGCTTCCGATCAATGTGGGGTGCTTAACCGGGTTATTATTCATCACTTTTTTTTTCATCAAGCATCAGTTTTCTGAGTAATTCTGACAATATATTCATGTAGTTAGCCCTTTATTCAATGGAATTATTCAAGATGTATGGATGTATGGATGTATGGATGTATGGATGTATGGATGGATGTATGGATGTATGGGTTTTGATAATATTCGCATCTCAATTTTAGCTTGAATGATATAAATCAAAAGATAATTATTTTTCATCAGCATCTTAATTATTGTGTGTGTGCATTTCTTGTGAGTTAGAATTTATACACACCAATGTTGGACAGTGAATTATACTAATAATTGAGTCACATTTTAGGGTGGCAATATAAGTATCAATAATTTAAACTCCTTAAAATGATGAATGAAACTGCATATACCAGCAGTATATGCAGTTTGTTTAACTGATTAATATAACTTTGCCATTAATCTGGGTAACGATAAATAGGTTGAGGTAGTTTCACGTCACCATTTTGCAGAACTATGCTGCTCATGATTCCATCTCCATTACAAACCGAGATTTTCGCTGAAATTTTTTGTCGCCCCATGGCATCATTCGTTGCTTAGGATAAGATATATAAAGCCATCGCTTGGCTCTTGTTACTGCGACAAATGCGTTATTTCTTTCCTCATCAAGTTCTTTTACTGTATTGGCTCTGTAGTCTGGGAAAACGCCTTCACACATACCAATTAAAAACACGATATCCTTCTCAAGACCCTTCATTGTGTGTACGGTACTTAATGTTAAGCCGTTTTCAAGGGTATCTTGCGAAAGCTGTCCCAGAGCTAACGCATTGCGAAATGCAACCAGGGAATCCCCAATTCCTTTCCGTTTAAAGCGTGTCCATGTGCGATTAAATTCATCAAGTTCTTCAATGCTGAGCTTAACATCTTCTATTTTACCGTCAGAAATACTGCTATGTCTTTCAACCAATGAAGTGAGAAGGCAGTTAAAGTCCTTTACAAGCTTAGGGATTTTTGGATTTTCTATATCCAATCCATCGACAGCGAAAAGAAGTTTTGCGAATACATCAGAGTACTCGTCAACTGATGATGAAACTTGAGCAGCTATTTCCTGCAATACACAGGTCGTCCAATTTTTTGGCTCAGCAATATTCAATATTTGGCATAACTTCTTCCCATCCACCCAATCTTTAGAGTTAAGTTTCACCCGAATGGCATAATCTAATATCTTGCCGAATCTAGTTGAAGGCTCAAGCTGTCTTTCACCTTTTCTCAAAGAGTAAGGTATTGAATTGTCTTTAAGAGAACTTTCAAGCTTACTAAAAACAAAACGATTGCGGCCAATCACTACCATATTTTTCAGTGAAATCTCACCTTCTATTTCATCGTTAACTCTCAAATCCAAAAGTTTTTTAACAGTAGCAACAATCGCCGCAGCCTCATCCTCTTCCGTATCAAATTCTGAAATCCATACACCGCCTTCTAAGGCATAATCAATTTCTGCTTGTGAGCCTGGCCGCAACTTGTTTGCTGCACGTATAACGGCTTTAGTGCTACGATAGTTTTCTTTAAGTTCAAAGCATTGTGGGGTGAAGTCATCTACAAAGTTGGTGCAGAGATAGTCTTTCGAGGACCCGTTAAACCCATAAATCATCTGATTAGGATCTCCTACCATTATAATGCTTTTTATAGCATCACCG
This sequence comes from Citrobacter sp. RHBSTW-00887, assembly GCF_013728095.1. Taxonomy (NCBI): domain Bacteria; kingdom Pseudomonadati; phylum Pseudomonadota; class Gammaproteobacteria; order Enterobacterales; family Enterobacteriaceae; genus Citrobacter; species Citrobacter sp. RHBSTW-00887. The sequence continues at coordinate 948,663 of NZ_CP056267.1, forward strand.
CAAAGTACCCTGATAAACTCATACTGCGCTTTATTAAGATCTTGAGCTTCATCAACACAAATATGTTTATACTGGGACCGGTATATTTTTGCGACCCAATCATGTGTTAGTAGAATTTTATGTGCATATACCAAAATATCATCGTAGTCGATGCCGCCACTATTAAGCAGTGCAGATTGATAGTCTTGGTATATTTTCCAAATATTATTATTTGGATATAATTCGGCAACTTCAAGGTCAGTCAACAACTCTCGTTTTATTTTCGAGAAAATATCCATAAAGGATTGCAGATTTTTTTCTCTGCTTTTCAATTCTCTTGAATCAGTGATATTTAGATACTCATCTATATTAATGCCATCTTCACGTAAAGACTGTATGAAGACTTCCATTCGGTCTTTATCTCTATCATATATGTGTAACTCCGTGGGTAAACCAACGGTGTGTCCATATTTCTCCAAAATACGCTGTGCGACAGAATGTATCGTAGCGATCCAAACCCTATCTTCTACTTGCTCGAAATCAGCTAAACGTGCACTCATTTCCTCCGCTGCTTTATTTGTGAAGGTAAGAGCGATGATACCTTCTTTTTTAGTTTTATCCAAAATATACCGAACACGCTCTGTTAACACACGTGTTTTACCAGAGCCAGCTGATGCAAGCACTTGAACAGCAGAGTTTATTGGAGCTTCAATAATCTGACGCTGAGCATTTGATAGATTCATATCAGACTCCAGATTCAATTTTTTTGAATAATTCAATGATCTTCTCAGGAAACTTATCTGCTGACAATTTAATCAGGTTGTCTGTAATTGCCTTAGCATAAAGCGGTTTGCTTGAATCAAGAATTTCAAGGATTGCGCGAATTCGTCCAGCATCATCCTTGTAATCTCGTAGCACATCCTCAAAAATATGCTGATGACAGGTTTGGCAACTTGGCTTATCAGTTTTGACTCGTTTTAAAAGCATGCCGTCTTTTTTCTCAATCCACTTGTCTATGGTATCCTCACCTTCAACTTCATTGATAGTTTTTTCTATCAAATCGCGAAGGCCCTGACTTAATAGATATCCCTCAAAATCAGTCCCGTCAAGTATTGTGATATTATTGGCTTTCTCGATATCAGTAACTCCGAAAACTTTTTCATAATTTTTCTTGAGATCTTTAATCGTTTTAGGCTCTCCATCACTAAATATAAAGACTGGAATGTTAAGGTCTTTCGCCAAAATGAGGAATGGACGATATTTTGCCCCTGAGCCATTGACACCAACAAAATTAATTCCAAGTGAGAAGGGATGCTTTCCAGCATACGCTCCAAATAGCTCGGGGAGGGCTTGTTCTTCGGTTTCTCCTTCAGAGAGGACTATTGCTTTGGAAAATAAGAGCTCACCACGGGAGTGTACTACCTCTCTTTTCAATCTCCTCAGATCATCATCTTCAAACTCATCTCTCAACTGATATACTTGGACTGAATTTTTCCGTTTGCTCAGAGATCTAATTTCGTGCAACTCGGCTAGGCCAGCAATATACGGCGAGTGAGTGCTTATAATCACTTGTCCTGGCACATCCACGAGTTGTCTATACAATGTCCTTTGCGCGTTCGGGTGTAGATGTGCTTCTGGTTCCTCAGCTGCCATAACTGGGAAAAATGGCTCGGCTTCCTCTTCGTGATTTTTGGCCAGCAGTTCGGTAAAGGCCTTTACTGTTAACATGGATGCCCAACTGCGTGTACCCATGCCGTGATATTCCATAGAAAATGAGCTTTTATCCGTTTCACCAAAATTCACACTAAACCGCTTTGACAGGTCACGAATCTTCTTTGGAAATGGGGTAAGCTCTGTTTGGCCTGAACCCTCAAACGATTGATTCATGTTATCCAGATGAGTCTTCAATCGTTTAAGCGGCTCGCTTTTTTCTATGGCCTCTTTATTAACTTCGGCTACCAGCCGCTCTAGTTCAGCCACGTCTTTTTCGTCATACTCAACGCTGGATAGCACACGACCAACAAAAGAAGATTTTTCCTTTAGTTCATTATGGATGTCTCTTTGTGCATCGATCGAAATGAAAGGTACAGACTCCAATCGTTTGCCCAATCTGTTCTTGCTGCCAACTCGAACGTCTTGCCACCCACTAAGTTCTGGCCACTCATCCAAATGGAACCGCTCAACAATATAACCGCCTTTCACTCGATCTGGTTTTGCAGTAGTACGTATTGCTACAAATTGCTTCCCATCAGGCTCTGACTGAATTTTATCGCCAAATGCCTGTTGCCAGTTCTCTGAAAACTCTCTTGCTCTCGCATCACTATCAACAGCTATAAATCGAAGGTCTACTGTAATCGTCTCTTGGCGTTTTTCATCTTCGCCTATATGAAAATCTTCGTCAGCTAAGTACCGTGAGTAGTCCCCCAATGCTAGTTGTAGAGCTTTTACAATCGATGTTTTTCCGGCATTATTTTGCCCTAGTAAAACGGTAACTCTCGGTAAGGTCACTTCAATATTACATATACCCCGAAATCCGCTGATACGAACAGTATCTATTTGGATATTCATAATATTTCGTCCTTTGAATTAATAGAAAACGTCCAACCTCGACTTCCATCGCTATGGCTGCAGAGGGAGGCATAATAAAAAAATTTGTTAACGGCCATTTTCTTCCTTTTAGTGTCCGAGAGCTATCCCAATACAGTTAGTTTGTATCTAATCTGTTAGATCTTTGCTGTATTGAGCCCTGCTGCTTTTAAGCGCTGGGTTAAGTTGCGCATTTTGCTGAACTCCGTGCCGAAGCTGCTCCGTAGCCCAACCCCTTCACAGAACTCTTTAGATGTGATGTTCTTCAATTCATCAGCATATTTAATCATTTGCAGGTGTAACTCTGCGGTGTATTGATTGCGAGGCGCATCGACCAATACTTGTCTGATACGCTCATAAATCTCAATTTCGGTCATTTTCGCCTATACGGGTTCGGTATTTAGATAAGTTATCTAAATTATCTAAAAAGCAGCACAAATGCAAACTTACTCAGGTTATAGCCCATACAGTAAGCCTAAATTACTCGCAACTTCAAATGGTTCCAGAAAACTGCTTAGAAGAAGGTTGAATGTGCGAAAAATGCAGTGATACTGTATATAAATACAGTTTCGCTGAGTCTCTCATTATGAAGTTTTTTTATCCCATAGAGATTGTCCCTTCTATCCATCTGCCTCTCTTTGCGGAGCGAGTACCTTGTGGTTTTCCTAGTCCCGCACAAGACTACGTCGAAGATAGGTTAAATCTCAATACGCTTTTGATAGCCCACCCTAACGCCACATATTTCATTAAAGTAAGCGGTGACTCCATGACGGATGCTGGAATTGGAGATGGTGACCTTCTGGTGGTTGATCGTTCGCTTTCGGCAAGTCACGGCGATATTGTAATTGCGGCTATCGCCGGAGAATTTACCGTCAAGGAGTTGCGCACGCATCCCGTCCTGCAACTTGTTCCTTACAATAGCAATTACTCACCCATTACGTTTCATCATCCAGAAGATCTGGAAATATTTGGCGTAGTTACATTTTCAGTGAAGTCACATCAATGACGATGTTTGCTCTGGCTGACGTCAACAACTTTTATACGTCTTGTGAAACGGTGTTCCGCCCGGATTTAAAGGGAAAACCCGTGGTGGTGGTCTCTAACAACGACGGTTGCGTAATTTCGCGTTCAGCAGAGGCAAAAGCGCTCGGCATTATGATGGGAGAACCTTTTTTTAAATTGAAAAATAAAACATTCCCCTCCGCAGTGCACGTATTCAGTTCAAACTATGCCCTTTATGCCGATCTCAGCGCGCGAGTTATGCAGACGCTGACGGAGATGTCGCCTGCCATCGAGATCTATTCAATCGATGAAGCCTTTATCGACTTATCTGGTGTAGCTAGCTGCATGTCTCTGACAGATTTTGGCAAAACTGTGCGAAACCAGGTGTTTAAAAATACCGGGCTCACGATCGGGATTGGCGCTTCGCAAACCAAAACGTTAGCGAAATTAGCAAATTACGCAGCAAAGAGATGGCCTGGTACGGGAGGTGTAGTTGATTTATCTGACATATCACGTCAGCGAAAGCTGTTAGAGCGCGTGCCTGTAGAGGAGGTGTGGGGGGTAGGAAGGCGCATCAGCAAAAAACTGAACGCTATGGGGATCAGTACAGCACTGGACTTAGCCAATAGCTCACCGTGGGTAATCAAAAAGCATTTCAACGTTGTTCTGGAAAGAACGTTGCGTGAGCTGCGTGGTGAACCGTGTCTGGCGCTTGAGGAGTTCGCGTCCGATAAGCAACAGATTATGTGCAGCCGATCTTTTGGGTATCGTATTACCGAGTATGCCGATATGCGTCAGGCTGTCTGCACCTATGCGGAGCGCGCTGCAGCAAAATTGCGTAGCGAGCACCAGTTTTGTGCTTTTGTTAGCGTTTTTCTACGCACCAGCCCGCACGCAGATAATGAAATTTATTATGGAAACCAATCATCGGTGAAATTACTGACACCTTCTGATGATACGCGTGACATCATTCGTGCCGCGACAGAATCACTGGATCGAATATGGGTCGATGGTTACCGTTACATGAAAGCGGGCATTATGCTGGCAGACTTTTTTAGTCGCGGCACAGCACAGCTTAATTTGTTTGACAGTTTCGCCCCGAAAGCTAATAGCAAGGCACTCATGACGGCAATCGACGGCATTAACGCGTCAGGAAAAGGAAAGGTCTGGTTTGCGGGGCAGGGCATCCAAAAGCCCTGGGCAATGAAACGTGAGATGCTGTCACCTGCTTACACTACACGCTATTCAGATCTGCCTATCGCTAAATGAAAATGAATGCTGGCCTTACAGGTGCGGTAGCTGCAGTGACAGTATTTTCTCTCGCAGGTTACCATTCTGTATTTCACAGTTTTCAAGCTCACGTTCAAGCAAAATAACCTTCGCTATCAGGGCTATTTTGCTCTTACTCGCAAGAAGATAAGCTCTCCGTAATTCTGACTCTGTTGGATCATTAAGCTCAGCGACCGAAATGGTACTTTTTTTCTGGCTACTGCCGCTTAGTGTTGCGTGCTTTTTGTACAGCTCGTGGCATTGCCTGTTCCGCAAGATGGTGGAAGCAGATACGCCTTTTCCCGCAGGGTCTACGCTTTTTGAAGCCAGAACAATCGTCGTCAGACTGATTCTTAGCCTCCCTGACAGGAGCACATCAATCGCACGTTTAACCAAGGACACACTGTTTTCAACGCGGTTGAGTTGCCAGGTATAAATACCGCTCATATTTTTATTTGTCATACCGCTAACCTCTTGTGCGTCAGGATGAGGACTGCAGGTTACGCCTGATGGTATCGACCTGCTCAATCAAATCCATTTCTTCCAGCATGTCGTCACAGCTGCCAATAATTTCGCGAGCTTTTCTCTTTTCTGCTGGCAAATTCTGCTGCCCGGCAAGCTCAGCCATCTTTACCCAAGCATCTCTGTACACCAGGACGTCACTGCGTCTGGCGGGATCGGGGGCATTCCCCGCACAGCCAATACAGGCAAACTTGGCCGGACACGCATTCGCAATCGTGCAACATCCACCCGTAACGGGTATCAGCGCTCCCACCTTACCGATAGCCTCTGTCAGTTGCTGAACAACATCGGCTTTCGTGCGGATATGTTGCCTGGAGAAGTCATGCCGCTGAGTGAAAATTTGCTGCTGCAGCTCGACCAGTTGGGAGGGCGTATGCCTGGCATAATATTCCGTAACGTTGACATCTTTTTGCTTCATCAACAGAGCCAGCACATCAAGTGGCGTATTCAGCGTACGCATCTCTGTTGCAAAACTATGCCTGAGCAGATGGCTGGTGACTTTTACAGGCTCACCGGCAGGTGTTTTCAGGGAAAGCCCATGGAGCATAACGGAAAGTGCGCCGTTGTTGTCTTTCTGTGTGAAATGTTTTTCATCGTTTTGCCAGAGGTAGCTTGCAGGCTTTAATTTTGGCCCCAGGCATGCTGCTGCTTTAATTACGGGGAAAGTCTGCGCTCTGCTTCTTTGGTAACCCCACCATTCATAAAGACTTTCCATGCACTTATTATCAATATAAAAAGGCTCCTCTTTTAATCTCCCTTTGGGAACCGCGTTAAATAAAATGCACTCTTTATTTTCTGCCAGACTGATCCGATAAAGATGCTCTGGGACTAACCTTATCTGCAAAAACTCATGTGCTCTGGCCCCTGTCTTTGACATGATCTGTACAACAGAATGCGCCAACAGAGCATCGACCATCAAAATTTCAACAGGAATAAATATCAGTCCCAAATCTTTACTCAACAGGTATTGCCACCGGCTGGCTGTAAATCCGTAGGGAGTGGTGATGGGACCTTGAAAAGACGTCTTAGATACCCCGTATCGGTCAGTGATTTCAGTCGAAGGAGTGCCCGTGAACGCGGCAAGCATGATCAGTTCAGTGAACCACAACCCTTCAACGGGCTGGTGATGCTTATCGTAGCTTCCCTCATAAGTAGTGAATTTTATATCCGAGTCGTGAATAGTATGATGCGGATTAGCATCATGAAATCGATAGATTCCGGTTTCAGCGACATGCTCATGTGCCTGCCTCAATAGTTTTGCGTCCCAGACTTTAAACCTGTGCGTATATGCCTGTTCGCCTCTGTTTTCCATGACAACAGATTCTGTATACTCAAAAACCAGCGGCGTCTTTTTCCCCGACTTTTCAAATTGCTTAAACGCCTTTTGTATCTCCTGATGTAGCCTGTTGATCTGCAACTTTCTTCTTTCCACAAAATCGCGAAGAAAATAAAACTTCTGGTGCAGGACAGCTGTTTTAGACTTTCTTTTGTTTTTTTGTTCCTGTGAGACAGCCCTGTGTAGGGTGGATTTTTTCCAGAATAAATCGTCTGACACGCGCGGCAGTGCAAAGGGGGTAAATTTTTCTCGCTGGTCTGCGTTAAGTTTGCTGAAGTAATCTGCTTGTTTAACGAGTAACCGAAAATACGTCTGAATTATTCTAGCCCGCTGCCCTATGTTGTCTTCCGGGATAAGGTCACCTTGATGATACGCCTTGAAAAAGGTCTCACAGTCAAACTGGTCTATGTCATCCAGGCCAGTTGCGTTAAGAAAACGGGGCATGTAATAAAAAAAAGTAATGTCATTTCTTCTGTTACTGTAACAAGTCGCCATGATAAAAAATGCCGTGTTTCTCAGCCTCGGTTGCTTAATCTCGTAAATCATACGTATCTGTGCATTGGTCATTGGTTTACCTGTTGCAGGCGAATCCAGAAACGTCAACGGTATTGTATGAAGAACCGGGTCGAGTGTGGCGATCAACTCATCCAGAGAGATTGTTTTCCAGGCATCTTTTTTCACCAATTTTTTATCAGTGCGCTTTTCCCATTGAGCCACCGCTCTTTTAACTAGCCGATGGTCAAGGCAGACAATGGTGGTTATTTCTGAATATGTCACTTCACGTTGATTTCGACTTAAATAATCAATGGCAAGGGCCACTTTTTTCTCGCCAATCTCTTTTGCTCTTGCTGTATTTTGCAGTGAGTACTTGAAGGTCGTTACCGTTCTGTTCCATTCAAAGTAGGCCAAATCATCAGAAACATCTTCGTCAATAAGCAGATCAGCCAGTTTGCTAATGTAACAACGTCCATACCTAGATATGATATGTAAATCTATGCCGAATTGATCTGATATTTCTGAAGTTTTAAAGGGTTCAGCCTGCGCTTTATAAAAGTCGTATAATTTATAAATAACCTTTTCACGCTCATCCAGAGGCAGGCGTGAAATAGAGCCAGAGAGTGCAACGGGTTTGGCTATAGGCTCCTTGAACTTAATTTTCTCAACAATGCTGAAAATATCTTTATCTGCAGCACAACACTGCTGTCTTATTTTTAATATATACTCTTCATTGTTGTTTCTGAGCCCATCCTCAATGCAATAAATAATGTATCGATATTTAATCTCCAGTGCATATCTGCTGCATCGGATGAAAAAATCAAATGTCAGATATTGCTGCTCCCATCTTAGAAACGTCTTATCGCACATGGGCGTAGTACCGAGCAGCTGAGCCATAACATTCTCAATGTAAGGCATCAACGCTCTTTTCAGTGCAGGCCGTCCGGTACGGGTGCCCGGTAAGTCTTCAATCCTGAACCAATTTCCCCGTTCTTCACGCTGAGTAAGTTCACAAAATAATGTATGACGGCGCCGTGCAACAGGTTGAGTATCAATGCTCATAGTTTCCCCTCCAACATTTCTTTCAGCATCAGCGAGCCCTGACTTTCCTTGTCATCGGGCACATCACAAGCAGCTTGAGCCTCCAACTGCTTGTCTTCGATGTAGGTGTGTATTGCACTTGCCAGCAAAGGCAAATCATGACGCTGTCGGGCTTGATCATAAGCTGGCAACATATCGGATCTCCATCCCATTAATACCTGTAGGGCGCTGCGTTTCTGCAGAAGATCAGCCTCTGAAACGGCGCTACGGTGGATCTCGTTCAGCGCCATCGTGACAAACCAGTGTCGAACCTGGTGCGTGCGTATCTTAAGCCCGGCAGCGGCCAGCACAGGCGTCCACCGGTAACGTCTAAAGTTGTCCGGTGTCAGTGGATGACCTCTTTTTGTACAGAAGAGAGGAAGCCGGTGAACATTTTCGGGAGGCAAAGTGGTGCGCCCGTTGATATATGGCAGCAGCTCAGGCCTGTCATTTCTGATATAGCGCAGCAGCACCTTCAGCGTTTTATCCGTGATGATAATATTCTTGACCCGCTTCCCACGACTGCCTTTACTTAGCGACATGAACATGTTGCGAAAACCGCTGACCTTCCAGTCATGCATAGTCAGCGCACAGGCCTCGTGTATTCTGCAGCCCGTATCGAAAAGTATTCTCACGAGTGCTATATCCTGTAGGTTCCAGCCGCCCTGTTCGCCTGAGGCCAGTACATGCCCCATAAGTTCCGGATCGTCCAAATACTCAGGAATCCATTGATTATCTTTAATTCTGTAATACGAAGAAGTCAGCCTGAGAGGACGCCAATGGTCAATGCCACTGTCTGATGGCATCGGCGGTCGCTGATTTATTCTCACAAAGTCATCAAAATGCTGCTGCCGGATTTCGGCAATCATATTTTTGGCTTGGGGTAAATCAAGAGGGTGAGGATGGGGATACAGCTGCATCGAGATGAGTAACTGATAAAAAGATCGCAGCGCAGCTAACAGATGATTTATCCGGTGGGCTTTTCCCCAAGTAACCTGCACCTTGCGAATATCTCCTCCTGACAGATCGCGGGCGAAAAACAGAGTACAGTGCAGCTGGGTTGTCAGGAAATGTTCGAGTACAGCACGGACCTGACTACTGTTGCCCAGCAAATCCCAATGCTGTCGCTTCACTGTTTCATCCTGTCCAGCCCAGGAAAAAAATGCCAGAAGATGCCTGAGATAAGCCTTAACTGTGGCTGGTGAATGGTACCTGTCGGCTCGACATGCATAAACCGTCAACGATAAATGTGGCAACCCTTGAGAATCTGTCACATGAAAGAGAAAATCACCGCTACCGCGACGTAACCGAAACATATATACCTCTCCTCTAATGCTGGCAGCATATGGCAGATGTACTGATGTAACTGGATTTTTGATTGAGTGTAGAACAGCAGTGTTACACAGCAAAACTGGCCCAATATGCAAGTAAACGCTGGCCAGCTACGCGAGGAGTAGTTGACCTGAGCAATATAGGGCGACAGCGAAAGTTAATGGCCTTGGTGCCAGTCGAAGAGGTCTGGGGTATTGGCCGTCGGCTCGGTAAAAAATTGCAGTTGATGGGGATTAACAATGCACTCCAGCTGTCTGAGCTGTCTCCTTCATTTATTCGTAAGCAATTTTCAGTGGTTGTTGAACGAACAGTAAGAGAACTCAACGGCATGCCCTGCCTGGGCCTTGAAGAGTTTACAGCTCCAAAGGAGCAAATCATATGCTCCCGCTCCTTTGGAGAAAAACCTACAGATGAATTCAGCATCCATCAGGCCGTCTGCGCTCATGCCGAACGTGCAGCGGAAAAGTTACGCGCAGAGCGCCAGTTTTGTAAACGAGTAGCGGTGTTCATCAGTACCAGTCCCTTTGCAGAGAATGAGTCGTTCTTTAAAATCAGGCTGTAACGGAGCTTGCTGTTCCGGCCCGTGATTCCCGGGATATCATCAAGGCGGCTGTAAGAGCTCTTGAAACAATATTCATCCCGGGGCATCGTTATCAACGCGCAGGTGTAATTCTCACCGATTTTCGCAGCGCGGCAGTATTACAACTTACCCTGTTCGATGACCTTCAGCCTCATCGTAATAGCGATGAATTAATGACACTCATAGACAGCATTAACAGCTCTGGTAAGGGTTCAGTCTGGTTTGCAGGGCAGGGCATTAAAAGTGATGCCACAGGCTGAAAGATGCGAATAGAAAGACTTTCGCCCGCTTTTACAAACAGATTGGATGATATTGTCAGAGTAAGGTAATCTTTTTTATATTTGCTCAAAACCGCACCATTGACATTACAAACTCTATACGGCAGGGTTTACAGTCTGTTACATGGTGAATAAGTCAAGCGTACTTTTCATTGACCGCTTTTTTAGTAAATATGTTTGGAGGATATGGATCGTGAGGAGTCTTACCGCCATTTTAATAATTCCTGCTCTTGTCACAGCCTGTAGCATGCAGGAAATAGCAGATACAAATAATAAAATCAGTCATGGTGCTTCAGGTATAATGAACTCTTTGAGGGGAAACTCTAACCCATCAACTGATGTTACGACACCAATGCATTTACCTCAGTCATTAAAAAAAGAATCCAAGTCTAAAAATTATACTGTAGCTGTTGATGTAGATACTGCTGCTGCCAGAATAAAAAGACATTACAAGTTTATGTCAAGTCAGGAGCTGGATAGTTTACGGAATAGCTCTAATGACGGGGCATGGAAAGCGGCCGCTGAAGATGATGCACATCCAGTTTGGGAGGCAATACCTGGTAGCTATTATAAAATGGGCTCTGACTGGAATGATAACGATCATTTAGATGTAGAAATTGAAAAAAACGGGAGTGGAAGTAAACTCTATATAACATATTCATCGGCATCTGCAGAAAGGCTATCGGGATCTGGCGTACAGAAGTTGATGAAGGAAATTCATTCCGTGGCTATAGGTGAGTGATATTTTATCGGGAAAAGGTAGTTATCATTATGTGTTAATGATAACTACCTGACTTTACCCGTGCCACTGTGCAGTGCGCCGGCCAGATAGTATTTTTCGTTCTGCCCCGGCGTCACTACCCGTTTCTGCTGTCCGCGCAACTGCCAGTCCGCACCGATTTTAGGATTAAGGTGGATATCCACTTCATCTTCATAAAATACCGGATGCTCTGCGCTGCATTCATCCAGCGCTTTGTGGATTACCGCCATCTTTTCATCTTTATGTGGGTCACGGATACGCAGAGTTGGCGCGGCCCTGCGCCATACAAGCCCCGCAGATGGCAACCAGCGGCGAACGGTTCCTGCATGTAACTGGCAACCGGTTATCTCATTGATTTTTAATGCCAGTAATTCGGTGCTCCAGCGTGAACGTTGATAACCAAAATCGCCGGGAGAATGCTTTATCAGCTCACGTAACAGGGTGCAGATATGTTCAAAAGGCCAGCGTCGGGAGCGCCCTGCGGGTAAGGATTTCAGGCCTTCAATACCTGAGTGCGTAAACCAGTTAATCCAGCGACCAACGGATGAACGGGCACAACAGAGAGTTCTGGCAACATCGCTGACCCGTTCACCCCGATGAAGCATCAGCATGGCCGTGAGTCTGCGGGCATGATTTTTATCGCGCGTTTTATGAATAGCTTTCTGCATCAGGCGTCGTTCGCCACGGGGTATTGGTGCTATGATCGGCATCGCTCAGTCCGGTTGGTGGTTTTGGTTGGTTTGGCGATTGATCAGATCGCACAATCCGGGCTGAGTTCCCTTTCAGTGATCTACTATTCCGCGCATCTATTTAGTCATTAAGAATATATTTAGATCAATAGAGGTTAATAATAAATAAAAGAATAAAAAGTTAGATAATCCGAAAATCAGAATCATAAGGCGTTGTTTTAAAATATCCATATCAACCACTTTCATCGGAGAAAACTACATATTACTCACCCAAAAAACGATGTCTACATCCATTTGACGTCGTATTTCCCTGTTGGTACTATCAAACTGTTGTACTGTCGCACTGGCGACCACCAATGCTCTTGTAGCCTGTGATGAGCGCCTTTGGGTGGCTACAGTCGCACTTAAGCTGCGACCACCAATGTTCCGGCAGTCTGTGAGGAGCGCCTTCGGGTGACTGCACAATAAAACTCTCTAAGCCTGAAAGGGAGTACATGAAAAATGTGGCAAATCTGCTCACCTTTGAAAGCAGATATCGTCTATGAAGGCGCACTATGACGCGGCGATGAAGGTTTACTGTGTAGCAAATCTGCCAGTTTCAATTCACTTCCGTTCTGTGAACGGCATCAGTTCAACGTCTTCTCATTTGCAGTGATACGCCCTGAGTTTCGTACGACTTTTGCATCGACGGATAAGGCCATTTGGTACATTTGGCCGCTTACGGAGTTGCATTAGGAGCACGAAGCTGCGCGGCGTCACTTGTGAAGTGGCGAAGACACTACCAAGTGACGCGCGCAGCGCATAACGTCTCAACCCACGTAAGACGTGGTTTTCAACGTTTTACTACCATCTGACCAACATGTAGCCCGTGTCAGTGCGGTTTTAAAATCACTTTCACATCAACGTAAGCACGACGGGAGGCCGTCTGAACGTTCAACTATCAGTAAGGAGGAAATCGACTCGGTATCGATGGCGACACTACGAGCAGTAGTGTTGGAGGCAGCTTGACGTAAGTCAGCTCTGCATAAGCAGCAAACAGATCAGAGATCTGGGGTGCCTCGCAAGAACTCAACAATTCGCCGCCCCGATGCACAGATACCAGTCGAGACGCAGGAAGCGCAACAGCAACCGTGTCGTCGGGGAATGAATTGCTGGTCTACAGATCCGTCTGCTTCTTTACAAGCAGAGGGACGTGTATGCCTTTGGAGAGAGTGAAATGTCCAGATTCAGTAAACAGCTGTGCAAACAACTCGTCACGCTTGCCCGTCAGGGGCGGGGAAGTTATAAAACGGTGGCTGACCGTTCAAGAATCGCAGAACGTTTTTCTGAACGACTGTCTGAACTGAATATTCAGATCAGGGACGTAAAACATATCAAAACTTCCCATATTGAAAAGTATATTGAGAGCAGGAAGGCAGATAGTTTATCTCTCAGGACGTTACAGAATGAGATGTCTGCTATCCGTTCTGTTTTATTATCAGCAGGAAGAAATAAACTGGCCGATCCCAGTCACATTAACCTGAGTAATCAGGCGCTCGGGATTTCTGGTGCTAACCGGGATGGAACTAAACTTCCCATTACAGACGAAAAACTTAATGCTGTGGTCAGTTTTGCCCAAAGAAAAGACGAGGGCGTTGCTCTTGCTGTGCAACTTTCCCGATATCTTGGATTGAGAACAGAAGAAACCGTTCAGTCTGCAAAGTCTTTAAAGACATGGAGGCAGGCACTGATTAATAATCATGAGCGTGTCCGTGTTGTTTTCGGGACTAAAGGCGGACGTCCAAGGGAAACGACAGTTTTTAATCGCGAAAAAGTTTTATCAATTCTTGACAAGGCAATTAGTTATGTCAGTGAACATAACGGAAAACTGATTGATAAACCCTCTCTGCATACCGCTATTGATCGCTACCGTAATATTGTAAGAGAGGCCGGAATGAATGGTAAAAATGCGCCGCACAGTTTACGTTACGCTTACTCCCGCGATGCTGTAAATCACCATATTAAAAATGGAATGAGTCGCGATGAATCCGAGGCATTAGTTTCAATGGACCTGGGCCATGGAGATGGTCGGGGGCGTTATATTAAACAAGTTTATTTTCGTAAGGAAAAAGAATAGATTGTATCGCTACTGAATTTTCAGGATGTACAGCCACAGCTCATGCAGGGCTGTGGCTTCTTTAAATTATCAATCAGTAAATTTACATGTTCGAATAGCTTTAATGCTTGATGCGCCAGCAAGTCTTACTGTTTCATTTATTGACTTTCCGTTTCTGAAAGGATTGATTGTCTCTTTTTTACTTGTTGGATTTATTTTTAATCTGATAATTGTTTTGACATGCAAAAAATATCGTTTCTTTATTCCGGGTGTGTGAGTCATTCGCATTTTTCTTGACAAGATATCCGCAAGTACTGCTGCCAGTGGGGAGTCTGGAGTTGCTGTACATGATGATGGGTGAGTTTTACCCGACATGTACGGGTAACTCGCAGTTCCCCACCCATGATAGTTTATAAAGTTATTAATGAATCAAAAATAAAAACCTTCAGCATGTAATATTGATATTAATATCTTTGACCGCGTCAATATCCATACCTGTAAAATCAGGGGGCAGTATTACCCCGAACTATTTATTTCGGCAGGATTTCTGCTGTGATATGTACTTTATTTCCCATGCGGGCTTCGGTAATATTATAATACCTGTCACCCTGCTTGTCAGCCTGCTGGCGAATTTTTTCTTCCGTCTGCTCCAGTGTATCGCCTGTTGCCGTCACGGTTTGAGCACAGACTGAAAAAGGCAGGATTATAGAGAGGAATAACGTCATGATATTTTTCATTGATAATCCCTTGATTAATAATTAAATGGATGACTTAAGCCAGGCTGCGATATTCTGGGTAATGCTGTCAACCTGTTGATGACTATTTTAATCTGTAGTCATTCAATCCTTGTAACATCAGGATGATCCTGGTGTCAGTGAAAATACGAAATCAACACGTTGGTATCATTACCCACCTGTGAACTGACGTCGGCATTTTGAATCTCACTTCGGCGTGCCCCCTCCGAATGGCGCAAAACATTTCGTGGTATGGCATGATAGCACCCGAAGAGAGTCAATTCAGGGTGGTAAATGTGAAACCAGTAACGCTATACGATGTCGCAGAGTATGCCGGTGTCTCTTATCAGACCGTTTCCCGCGTGATGAACCAGGCCAGCCACGTCTCTGCGAAAACGCGGGAAAAGGTGGAAGCGGCGATGGCGCAGCTGAACTACATTCCCAACCGCGTGGCACAACAACTGGCGGGCAAACAGTCGTTGCTGATTGGCGTTGCTACCTCCAGTCTGGCCCTGCACGCGCCGTCGCAAATTGTCGCGGCGATTAAATCTCGCGCCGATCAACTGGGTGCCAGCGTGGTGGTGTCGATGGTAGAACGAAGCGGCGTCGAAGCCTGTAAAGCGGCGGTGCACAATCTTCTCGCGCAACGCGTCAGTGGGCTGATCATTAACTATCCGCTGGATGACCAGGATGCCATTGCTGTGGAAGCTGCCTGCGCTAATGTTCCGGCGTTATTTCTTGATGTCTCTGACCAGACTCCCATCAACAGTATTATTTTCTCCCATGAAGACGGTACGCGACTGGGCGTGGAGCATCTGGTCGCATTGGGTCACCAGCAAATCGCGCTGTTAGCGGGCCCATTAAGTTCTGTCTCGGCGCGTCTGCGTCTGGCGGGCTGGCATAAATATCTCACTCGCAATCAAATTCAGCCGATAGCGGAACGGGAAGGCGACTGGAGTGCCATGTCCGGTTTTCAACAAACCATGCAAATGCTAAATGAGGGCATCGTTCCCACTGCGATGCTGGTTGCCAACGATCAGATGGCGCTGGGCGCAATGCGCGCCATTACCGAGTCCGGGTTGCGCGTTGGTGCGGATATCTCGGTAGTGGGATACGACGATACCGAAGACAGCTCGTGTTATATCCCGCCGTTAACCACCATCAAACAGGATTTTCGCCTGCTGGGGCAAACCAGCGTGGACCGCTTGCTGCAACTCTCTCAGGGCCAGGCGGTGAAGGGCAATCAGCTTTTGCCCGTCTCTCTGGTGAAAAGAAAAACCACCCTGGCGCCCAAGACGCAAACCGCCTCTCCCCGCGAGTTGGCCGATTCATTAATGCAGCTGGCACGACAAGTTTCCCGACTGGAAAGCGGGCAGTGAGCGCAACGCAATTAATGTGAGTCAGCTCACTCATTAGGCACCCCAGGCTTTACACTTTATGCGTCCGACTCGTATGTTGTGTGAAATTGTTAGCGGATAACAATTTCACACAGGATACAGCTATGACTATGATTACGGATTCACTGGCCGTCGTATTACAACGTCGTGACTGGGAAAACCCTGGCGTTACCCAACTTAATCGCCTTGCAGCACATCCCCCTTTCGCCAGCTGGCGTAATAGCGAAGAGGCCCGCACCAATCTCCCTTCCCAACAGTTGCGCAGCCTGAATGGTGAGTGGCAATTTGTCTGGTTTCCGGCACCAGAAGCGGTTCCGGAAAGCTGGCTGGAGTGCGATCTTCCTGTCGCCGATACTGTCGTCGTCCCCTCAAACTGGCAGATGCACGGTTACGACGCGCCCATCTACACCAACGTGACCTATCCCATTACGGTCAATCCGCCATTTGTTCCCACGGAGAATCCGACTGGTTGTTACTCGCTCACATTTAATGTTGATGAAAGCTGGCTACAGGAAGGCCAGACGCGAATTATTTTTGATGGCGTTAACTCGGCGTTTCATCTGTGGTGCAACGGGCGCTGGGTCGGTTACGGCCAGGACAGCCGTTTGCCGTCTGAATTTGACCTGAGCACATTTTTACGCGCCGGAGAAAACCGCCTCGCGGTGATGGTGCTGCGCTGGAGTGACGGCAGTTATCTGGAAGATCAGGATATGTGGCGGATGAGCGGCATTTTCCGTGACGTCTCGTTGCTGCATAAACCGAGCACGCAAATCAGCGATTTCCATGTAGCCACTCACTTTAATGATGATTTCAGCCGCGCTGTACTGGAGGCAGACGTTCAGATGTACGGCGAGCTGCGCGATGAGCTGCGGGTGACGGTTTCTTTGTGGCAGGGTGAAACGCAGGTCGCCAGCGGCACCGCGCCTTTCGGCGGTGAAATTATCGATGAGCGTGGTGGTTATGCCGATCACGTCACCCTACGTCTGAACGTCGAAAACCCGAAACTGTGGAGCGCCGAAATCCCGAATCTCTATCGTGCGGTGGTTGAACTGCACACCGCCGACGGCACGCTGATTGAAGCAGAAGCCTGCGATGTCGGTTTCCGCGAGGTGCGGATTGAAAATGGTCTGCTGCTGCTGAACGGCAAGCCGTTGCTGATTCGCGGCGTTAACCGTCACGAGCATCATCCTCTGCATGGTCAGGTCATGGATGAGCAGACGATGGTGCAGGATATCCTGCTGATGAAGCAGAACAACTTTAACGCCGTGCGCTGTTCGCATTATCCGAACCATCCGCTGTGGTACACGCTGTGCGACCACTACGGCCTGTATGTGGTGGATGAAGCCAACATTGAAACCCACGGCATGGTGCCAATGAATCGTCTGACCGATGATCCGCGCTGGCTACCCGCGATGAGCGAACGCGTAACGCGAATGGTGCAGCGCGATCGTAATCACCCGAGTGTGATCATCTGGTCGCTGGGGAATGAATCAGGCCACGGCGCTAATCACGACGCACTCTATCGCTGGATCAAATCTGTCGATCCTTCCCGCCCGGTACAGTATGAAGGCGGCGGAGCCGACACCTTCGCAACCGATATTATTTGCCCGATGTACGCGCGCGTGGATGAAGACCAGCCCTTCCCGGCTGTGCCGAAATGGTCCATCAAAAAATGGCTTTCGTTGCCTGGAGAGACGCGCCCGCTGATCCTTTGCGAATACGCCCACGCGATGGGTAACAGTCTTGGCGGCTTCGCTAAATACTGGCAGGCGTTTCGTCAGTACCCCCGTTTACAGGGCGGCTTCGTCTGGGACTGGGTGGATCAGTCGCTGATTAAATATGATGAAAATGGCAATCCGTGGTCGGCTTACGGCGGTGATTTTGGCGATACGCCGAATGATCGCCAGTTCTGCATGAACGGTCTGGTCTTTGCCGACCGCACGCCGCATCCGGCGCTGACGGAAGCAAAACACCAGCAGCAGTTTTTCCAGTTCAGTTTATCCGGGCGAACCATCGAAGTGACCAGCGAATACCTGTTCCGTCATAGCGATAACGAGCTCCTGCACTGGATGGTAGCGCTGGATGGCAAGCCGCTGGCAAGCGGTGAAGTGCCTCTGGATGTCGCTCCACAAGGTAAACAGTTGATTGAACTGCCTGGACTACCGCAGCCGAAGAGCGCCGGACAACTCTGGCTAACGGTTCACGTAGTGCAACCGAACGCGACCACATGGTCAGCAGCCGGACACATCAGCGCCTGGCAGCAGTGGCGTCTGGCGGAAAACCTCAGCGTGACACTCCCCTCCGCGCCCCACGCCATCCCGCAACTGACCACCAGCGAAACGGATTTTTGCATCGAGCTGGATAATAAGCGTTGGCAATTTAACCGCCAGTCAGGCTTTCTTTCACAGATGTGGATTGGCGATAAAAAACAACTGCTGACGCCGCTGCGCGATCAGTTCACCCGCGCACCGCTGGATAACGACATTGGCGTAAGTGAAGCGACCCGCATTGACCCTAACGCCTGGGTCGAACGCTGGAAGGCGGCGGGCCATTACCAGGCCGAAGCAGCGTTGTTGCAGTGCACGGCAGATACGCTTGCCGACGCGGTGCTGATTACCACGGTCCACGCGTGGCAGCATCAGGGGAAAACCTTATTTATCAGCCGGAAAACCTACCGGATTGATGGAAGTGGTCAAATGGTGATTACCGTTGATGTTGAAGTGGCGAGCAATACGCCACATCCGGCGCGGATTGGCCTGACCTGCCAGCTGGCGCAGGTAGCAGAGCGGGTAAACTGGCTCGGATTAGGGCCGCAAGAAAACTATCCCGACCGCCTTACTGCGGCCTGTTTTGACCGCTGGGATCTGCCATTGTCAGACATGTATACCCCGTACGTCTTCCCGAGCGAAAACGGTCTGCGCTGCGGGACGCGCGAATTGAGTTATGGCCCACACCAGTGGCGCGGCGACTTCCAGTTCAACATCAGCCGCTACAGTCAACAGCAACTGATGGAAACCAGCCATCGCCATCTGCTGCACGCGGAAGAAGGCACATGGCTGAATATCGACGGTTTCCATATGGGGATTGGTGGCGACGACTCCTGGAGCCCGTCAGTGTCGGCGGAATTCCAGCTTAGCGCCGGTAGCTACCATTACCAGTTGCTCTGGTGTCAAAAATAATAATAACCGGGCAGGCCATGTCTGCCCGTATTTCGCGTAAGGAAATCCATTATGTACTATTTAAAAAACACAAACTTTTGGATGTTCGGTTTATTCTTTTTCTTTTACTTTTTTATCATGGGAGCCTACTTCCCGTTTTTCCCGATTTGGCTACATGACATCAACCATATCAGCAAAAGTGATACGGGTATTATTTTTGCCGCTATTTCTCTGTTCTCGCTATTATTCCAACCGCTGTTTGGTCTGCTTTCTGACAAACTCGGGCTGCGCAAATACCTGCTGTGGATTATTACCGGTATGTTAGTGATGTTTGCGCCGTTCTTTATTTTTATCTTCGGGCCACTGTTACAATACAACATTTTAGTAGGATCGATTGTTGGTGGTATTTATCTAGGCTTTTGTTTTAACGCCGGTGCGCCAGCAGTAGAGGCATTTATCGAGAAAGTCAGCCGTCGCAGTAATTTCGAATTTGGTCGCGCGCGGATGTTTGGCTGTGTTGGCTGGGCGCTGTGTGCCTCGATTGTCGGCATCATGTTCACCATCAATAATCAGTTTGTTTTCTGGCTGGGTTCTGGCTGTGCATTCATCCTCGCCGTTTTGCTCTTTTTCGCCAAAACAGATGCGCCCTCTTCTGCCACGGTTGCCAATGCGGTAGGTGCCAACCATTCGGCATTTAGCCTTAAGCTGGCGCTGGAACTGTTCAGACAGCCAAAACTGTGGTTTTTGTCACTGTATGTTATTGGCGTTTCCTGCACCTACGATGTTTTTGACCAACAGTTTGCTAATTTCTTTACTTCGTTCTTTGCTACCGGTGAACAGGGTACGCGGGTATTTGGCTACGTAACGACAATGGGCGAATTACTTAACGCCTCGATTATGTTTTTTGCGCCACTGATCATTAATCGCATCGGTGGGAAAAACGCCCTGCTGCTGGCTGGCACTATTATGTCAGTACGTATTATTGGCTCATCGTTCGCTACCTCAGCACTGGAAGTGGTTATTCTGAAAACGCTGCATATGTTTGAAGTACCGTTCCTGCTGGTGGGCAGCTTTAAATATATTACCAGCCAGTTTGAAGTGCGTTTTTCAGCGACGATTTATCTGGTCTGTTTCTGCTTCTTTAAGCAACTGGCGATGATTTTTATGTCTATTCTGGCGGGCAATATGTATGAAAGCATCGGTTTCCAGGGCGCTTACCTGGTGCTGGGTCTGGTGGCGCTGGGCTTCACCTTAATTTCCGTGTTCACGCTTAGCGGCCCCGGCCCACTTTCCCTGCTGCGTCGCTAGGTGAATGAAGTCGCTTAAGAAATTAATGTCGGATACGGCGCGAGCGCCTTATCCGACCAACTTATCAGGACGGAATGTTAAAAATGAACATGTCGATGACAGAAAAAATAAAAGCAGGCAAGCTATTTACCGATATGTGCGAAGGCTTACCTGAAAAAAGACTTCGTGGGAAAACATTAATGTATGAGTTCAATCACTCGCATCCATCAGAAGTTGAAAAAAGGGTAATGACTCCAACTTATTGATAGTGTTTTATGTTCAGATAATGCCCGATGACTTTGTCATGCAGCTCCACCGATTTTGAGAGCGACAGCGACTTCCGTCCCAGCCGTGCCAGGTGCTGCCTCAGATTCAGGTTATGCCGCTCAATTCGCTGCGTATATCGCTTGCTGATTACGTGCAGCTTTCCCTTCAGGCGGGATTCATACAGCGGCCAGCCATCCGTCATCCATATCACCACGTCAAAGGGTGACAGCAGGCTCATAAGACGCCCCAGCGTCGCCATAGTGCGTTCACCGAATACGTGCGCAAACCGTCTTCCGGAGCCTGTCATACGCGTAAAACAGCCAGCGCTGGCGCGATTTAGCCCCGACATAGCCCCACTGTTCGTCCATTTCCGCGCAGACGATGACGTCACTGCCCGGCTGTATGCGCGAGGTTACCGACTGCGGCCTGAGTTTTTTAAGTGACGTAAAATCGTGTTGAGGCCAACGCCCATAATGCGGGCGGTTGCCCGGCATCCAACACCATTCATGGCCATATCAATGATTTTCTGGTGCGTACCGGGTTGAGAAGCGGTGTAAGTGAACTGCAGTTGCCATGTTTTACGGCAGTGAGAGCAGAGATAGCGCTGATGTCCGGCAGTGCTTTTGCCGTTACGCACCACCCCGTCAGTAGCTGAACAGGAGGGACAGCTGATAGAAACAGAAGCCACTGGAGCACCTCAAAAACACCATCATACACTAAATCAGTAAGTTGGCAGCATCACCGTGCATCGGGTAATGACTCCAACTTACTGATAGTGTTTTATGTTCAGATAATGCCCGATGACCTTGTCATGCAGCTCCACCGATTTTGAGAACGACAGTGACTTCCGTCCCAGCCTTGCCAGATGTTGTCTCAGATTCAGGTTATGTCGCTCAATGCGCTGAGTGTAACGCTTGCTGATAACGTGCAGCTTTCCCTTCAGGCGGGATTCATACAGCGGCCAGCCATCCGTCAGCCATCCGTCATCCATACCACGACCTCAAAGGCCGACAGCAGGCTCAGAAGACGCTCCAGTGTGGCCAGAGTGCGTTCACCGAAGACGTGCGCCACAACCGTCCTCCGTATCCTGTCATACGCGTAAAACAGCCAGCGCTGACGTGATTTAGCACCGACGTAGCCCCACTGTTCGTCCATTTCAGCGCAGACAATCACATCACTGCCCGGTTGTATGCGCGAGGTTACCGACTGCGGCCTGAGTTTTTTAAGTGACGTAAAACCGTGTTGAGGCCAACGCCCATAATGCGTGCACTGGCGCGACATCCGACGCCATTCATGGCCATATCAATGATTTTCTGGTGCGTACCGGGCTGAGAGGCGGTGTAAGTGAACTGTAGTTGCCATGTTTTACGGCAATGAGAGCAGAGATAGCGCTGATGTCCGGCAGTGCTTTTGCCGTTACGCACCACGCCTTCAGTAACGGAGCAGGAAGGACATCTGATGGAAATGGAAGCCACGCAAGCACCTTAAAATCACCATCATACACTAAATCAGTAAGTTGGCAGCATTACCTGGTTTTACGAATATCTCTGTTGGTACATGCGCCGGAGTAGTTCTCAGTATCGGGGCATACGTTTTCTGAAATTTATTAAGTTCTTTTAAGGCTTCCTCAGCGTTTTTACGAATATGTAATTCAATTTCTCTGCGTGTGATGTCAGTAACAAGGATACGCACTTTATCATGTGATGCAAAATTCTCCAGTTTTTCAAGAATGTATAAGCCAAACTGAAAATGCTTTCGTTCATAGGCAGATGTATCGATATAAACAAGGCGGGTAATGAGTTCCATGATCATCTTCCTGAGATGGTTGGGGGGATGGTTCAGTATAAGTCTCATCCAATACTTGTTGTATGATTCAGTACACAAGGTTATCTGCGGCTTGACAGATCTGCGTTTTGTTTTGAAAATGAACAGGCTTATACGTTGCTTTTGCAACCACCAATGATTCAGTAGCCTGTGAGAATCGCCTTCGGGTGGCTACAACAAAAGCTCCTGTAACCTGAAAAGGGGCAAAAAATTGGTAAATCTGCACACCTTTGAGAGCAGATATCGTCAATTTAAGCGCACTATGACGCGACGATAAAGGTTCCTTCTGTACTAACCAGACAGTCAGAATGTTGTTTTTTCTGACTCCCCGACGGGAAACACTTCCCGCTCGGGCAGGTGTTTCCTTTTTTTATGGAGAAACACAATGTCTGTCATCTCTTCTGCGATTTTCCCTGAACATATCCTTACTCAGCTTCAGCAGTCTGCTGACGCAGCTGTCCGGAAATTGAAATCTTTCATTTATCTGCATCGCAACAGCAACTGGTATGTCAACGGCTCGGGCAATTATGCCGTCCGTGCTCATATCTCTTCTGTCAAAGACCAGGGCGTTAACGTCTTTCTTACCGTTCGTACAGGCTGCCACCGCGCCGAGTATGTTTTTCACCGCCTGCCGGTTTCTTTTCCTGAGGGAATAACAGGTCGTCGAAACGCATACCGCCATGCCTGCCGCCAGGCACAGCATCTGGCACACCTGCGCTACCGTTTTCTTTCCGGAGGGCATTCTCATGACTGAAGCACTGCACGACGTCACTTTTCGTATTCTGTCGATGTCTGAGACGCGACGGGATGTATGTCCCGCTCAGTATGGCCCCGTAAGTGGCGTTTTCATCAGGGGCGAAATCCTCAGAGATAACGTCTCCTGTGGCGAACAGGTTTTTGTCGCACCGCTCGGTGATTGTGATCCGGCTGACCCCGAACTTTGCGTCTGGTGTCAGTATTACGGATATTCTTCCCGGGTTAAGGCCGGCGACATACTGGATGGTGTGGCCGTTTCTGGCATAAATTTCGCTGATCCACTGTCGTTAGCTGTGCTGCAACGCCTCCGCTTTAATCCTGAATATGTGTATCAGGAGCAATCTGATTCATATGCACTGCACTGATCGGCTGATGAAGGCCGTGACCGTGAAATGTTGTGGACCCTGACGGGGATATCCCGTTATTTACCTGAGGATATACCCATGCACACAGACGTTTATACGCTTAAAACTCCACTGGACACGCTCAGCTGGCTTTGCCTGCTTGAGAGTGAACTCCTGAGCATCAGGGCATTTCAGCGTCTCGATCTTCATACGGACCGGGATGAAACGAATGAACTGACGTTTCTGGAAGATTCCATCATTGGGACCGGCACAGCTTATGGCTGGTTTGTCTTTTTACTCGGGGAAGGCGATATTCCGCCTTTGCCTGATACGTCTAAAAATCTGCTCTTCACGCTGGACGAGCTGGGAAAAGAAATTAACCGGCCCTTCTGGGAGAAGGCCGTGGATGAAGGTATCCAGGATGCCCGGTGTGATCGGGCTATAGCGGCTCTCGAACGGATGTAATCAGCAGACAGAACACACCCTGACGGGGATTTACTCCCGTCCGGGGGATAAATCCCCCCTTTTTTATTCGCGGAGGATTTATCGATGAAAAACCAGTTTTCTTCGCCGGCTTCCATGTCGGTTGTCTACACCATCGAGCATGTCAGCACGGTTCCGTTGCGACACTGGCATGCTTTCGTTCTGGCCGTCACAGAAACTTTCTGGCAACTGCCGGTGCGTCTGCGTCCGGGGAATACGTATCTGCCGTCGCTTAATCGCGCGGCTGACCTGTTTCCGGTTGCTGATGTCATGGCGTTTCGTGGCGACACAGGCGGCAGTGTCTGGCCGGTCAACATGACTATAGAGCGGGAGCGCAACCGCAATACGCTGAGTATCCAGGAGCTGGATTTTCAGCATCAGCCCTGCGATTTCTTTGCACGTATTGTGATGGTCCTGCTGCATAACCTGTGTCCGGACAGCTTCCGGATACATTCTTCAGACGAGGGTCGCAGCTGGGCGTTACCGTTACGCTGGATTGAACAACATCTCGGTCTGCCTGAGCAGCCGACGCTGACCGCGCCTCAGTCGGTACTGAAAACACCGGTAGGCGAGGGCGCGTTTGATTCCCTGCTGCTGCAGCTGCTCTCCGGTGGTGAGCGGGTGCTGAGCAATGAGGACTGGAATGCCTTCGTGCTGGCGGAATTCCATCTGTACGAACTGAAGCGGGTCGCGGAAAAATCTGACTCGTTTTAAACAGTACTGACTTTAACCCCGTCGGGAGAGATGACTCCGGACGGAGCGGCTCTCCCGTTTTTACAGGAGAGCCCCATGCTTTTTTTCGACAATAAAGACCTGACTAACGTCCTGCTAACCGCCCGTATGCAGGGAGGCCAGCTTCACCTGGCAAAGGATGAGGGTGTTTATCTTATGCCGGCCACCGGTGCCTGGCAGGGCAACGATCCGGTGCCGCGTATTGCGTATGCCGCAGGGTGTCACCCTCAGAAAAATGAGGACTGGTACGACACGGCACGCCTGCTTGCCGGCGGCGATGATTTCATTGAATCACTGTCGATAAGCGACGCGGTAGCCACCTCTGTACTGTCCGGCAGGACGGACCTGAGGCTCCTGATTACCGACACACAGATACAGGTGCTCACCGCTGCGACTGACCGGGTGAAAGTGGCGCAGTATCGCCAGAAGGCCGATCAGCTTTTGGCGAGTGCAGTCTGTCACTTCAGTGCCTGTGTCGGGCCTGATGAACTCTGCCGCTGGCGTGAAAACGCCGTGCGTCTGCTGACGCAGGCGGCCTTCATCAGCTGTAAGCGGGCGAAGCCTGAAGATCATCAAACTTTTCTGAACGCCTGTGGCAGGCTGCAGGCCAGGTTATCGCAGGTGACCCCGCAGGGGGCGCTGCGAATAACCGGACGTTAATTCACCCCGGCAGGGACTTTTCCTGCCGGAAAGATTCCTGCCTCTTTCTGAACCGAAGGAGGCCCGTATGGGACTGGATATTTTTCTCTACAGCCAGCACCGGCAGATCGTCGCAGTACCGGCACCGTATCATCCGGTGTGTGAACTGAGCCGCGATTTTTCACTGATTACCTGGCTGGATAAGCACGTCGGTGAGGTGGAAAACGCGACCTGTCTGGAACTGTCACGCGAGCATATTCAGCAACTGAAAGAGAGGCTGGACTGTGCGATTGCGACATTTACAGAGGGGAATGAGGATAATCCGCTTCTTCAGCGCCGGCTGCAGTACGTTTTCACCCTGCGTGACAGGCTGGAAAGCCTGCTCAGTGATTTTGACTTTGAACATGAATACCTGTGGTTTTATGCCGCATGGTAACTGACCTCTGAATTTCCCGTCGACGGGCGTATCTCTGCGCTCGCCGGCGCAGGGGTATGCCTCTGATTAAAGGTATATCTCATGAAAAAAACGACTTCACGCAAGGCGGCTCGCCGTCCGGCAAAACCGACTGACCTTTATCGCCAGATCACCGACCGCATTGTTGTCGCGCTGGAAAACGGCGTAGCGCCCTGGCGTAAGCCGTGGCGCGCGGCTGCCGGCAGCGGTCTGGCCGGTCTGCCCCTGAATGCCACAACCGGACGTCACTACAGCGGCGTGAATGTCCTGCTTCTCTGGATGTCAGCGGAAGAGCAGGGTTTTCGCAATAACCGCTGGATGACTTACCGGCAGGCGCAGCAGGCTGGCGGGCAGGTGCGTAAGGGTGAGAAAGCCACCCTGGCGGTGGTTTATAAGGACTGGACGAAGCAGGCAGAGGATCGCGAAGGCAACCGCCTTTATGACAGTGACGGTAAACCGCTGATGGAAACCGTGCCGATGCTCAAACCCCTGCAGCTGTTCAACGCTGAGCAGTGTGAGGGGTTGCCGGCAGAGGTTGCGGCTTCACCTGAGCAACCACCGACGGTGGATGAGGACGGCATACTCTGTCCGGACGTGATGAACAGGGTGATCCGGATGTTTAACGCCACTGGGGTTAAAAACCGGATGCTGCCTCAGAACCGGGCATATTACCGCCCGCTGACGGATGAAATTGTGATGCCGATGGCTGAGCAGTTTTTTACGGAAGCGGACTGCTGGTCCACGCTGTTGCATGAGCTTGTACACAGTACCGGTCATGCGAAGCGACTTAACCGGGAGGGGATAACCTCCTCATCCCGGCAGTTCGGGGACCCGGTGTATGCCTTTGAGGAGCTCATCGCCGAAATGGGCAGCGCGTTTTTGTGTGCTCAGCTCGGCGTGTTCGGTGAGGTTCAGCACGACAGCTATGTGGACCACTGGCTGAAGGTGCTGAAATCTGACAAAAAGGCCCTGTTCCGCGCCTGCCGGCATGCCCGGGAAGCGTCGGAATATCTGCTGGCACTGCCTGAAAGTCAGGCTGTGGCGGCGTAATTAACTTATCCGGTGACGGTTATTCCGTAACTGTCGCCGTCCCGTGAGGACACCGCTCCTCACGGGGCTGTGTCCTCTTTTTTTTATGAAAGAGGAGTATTCACTATGTCCGAATGGTGTCATAACCGCCTGGAAATCACCGGTAAATCAGTCTGCATCGATGTCATGCTGCAGTGGATAAACGGCACTGACGTACCGCGTCACCGCCACGCAGTGCAGCAGAGCATACAGCTGTTTCTGGCTGGCGCGGCGGGGATACTCAAGCCGGTGCGGACCACGTCGTATCCGCCCTGTCAGGGGCTGGTCCGTGCAGGCACCGGGCTTTCCACTGCGGCCAATCAGGCGTTTGAAAGCTGGCTGGCGCTCCTGCTGAAGGATGCCATCCTCGATGCGGAAACCATCAGAGCCGTGGACCGGCTTTATCACCAGTCAGGTCTGGGCGCGCTGAAATGGGAGAATATTCCCGACCCGGCACGTGAGGTTATGGCGGAGCTGATTGCCAGACAGTATACCGACTGGTTTGGTCTGGTCAGCGCCGGCGATGAGTCTCATGCTGCAACTGCCTGGGAGCGGCTCAGCCAGTATCCTGAACGCTCCCAGCCCTGCGATATGCTGGCCGTCATACCTACGCGGCTGGCAGCAGAGCTGAACGGCTCCGGGGGGCTGATGTCCGGTGTGTCGACCACAACCAGCCTCTACTGCCGGCAGTACGGCATGGAGTGGCCGGCCGGGCACAACGTCAACTGGCAGCGCCATACGCCTAACAGTCTTACGCTGCAGATGGATATGCCCTGGCTCCCGCCGTCAGGTGAGGTTGTCGGGGAAATCTCAGCGGTGTTTGACTGCGAGGTGCGTCACAGCTACAGCGAGCCCGTGAGCGGGCTCAGCGGTTACGACTGCTATGACGGCGGTGAGCATGTTGACGGACACAAAGGCGCGTCCGGCGCGCCTCAACCCGGACAGGTGCTTTATCTCGTCAGCGATGAGCCCGCTTCACCGGCTCAGGAACCTGCATCATATCGTGAGGTCCGGGGGTAAAAGCCTGTTCCTCCGTTGACTCAGCCACGGCTCTGCCGTGGCATTTTTTTCTCAGCCGACGGCCAGTTGACCAGGATATGTATTCCTTTTTATTGTGGCTTCAAACGGAATAATTAACCATTTGAATTTAATGATAATTCTTTTTGGCGAGCTAAGGAGTTCAAATCAATACCTGCCACTTACCAAAAACAAGAAGTTTTCAACTACCATCCATTGCTAAATGTTTCAAGTCGTTCTATAAGGAATGCTCATAATTAAGCTAATTCTTAATAATGATTTCAACATGTTAATAGTAGCATATTAATATTAACGTTTCTTATGGTTTCGAATGAGGTTCTATGAACAGGTTATTGGTT
Source organism: Citrobacter sp. RHBSTW-00887 (assembly GCF_013728095.1). Taxonomy (NCBI): domain Bacteria; kingdom Pseudomonadati; phylum Pseudomonadota; class Gammaproteobacteria; order Enterobacterales; family Enterobacteriaceae; genus Citrobacter; species Citrobacter sp. RHBSTW-00887. Next base: position 977,185 of record NZ_CP056267.1, read on the forward strand.
ATAAAGGAAGAAAATCATACAGTTAACCCTGATATGGGGCTTGTGATTCCTGTTGCTTATCTTGATGAAAATGGAAATTATGAAAAAATTGATCCTAGCGATTTTCCTAATGGAGGAATATTTATTTCCAAAGGATTTTTGAATATAAGCCAGCAGTTTGGATATGATGAATTATTTATTCTTAATGAATATTACGAAAGCAATGATGATGACTGGAAAATTAATACAAGACATCAAAAGCATTTTGGACTTGGAAGTAAAGTAGAAAGGCTCGATAAAAGCTACTTTATTCCAATTATAAAATCTGCTCTCCCCGATATAAAAACAGGTTTCCTTGGTCATGATATTGACGCCCCTAGCGCTCAATTCTTTATTGAGAATGAGGGCTATGTATATGGACCGTTTAAAGCCTCCAAACAAGATAACAATTGGCAATTATCTCCTTTATCTACACCGTCACCCTTACAGCTTAAACAAGACCATATAGCAAGGTTTGATTTAAAGGAAATTATAGCTAATGATTTTTCTTATGAGTTAATTATTAAAGGTGAAGTTAGAAAATATATTAAAAATTTGAAAGACCTCTCCAGTTTATTGTTTGAGCAAAAAGATTACATTTCAGATACAAGGCTTGTTTCTTACTTCACCAAAAATGGATTTGGAAATGGATTTTCGAAAAATAAATCTCCTTTAGGAAAAAGTGAAGCGCAAAAGTTGTCGCAAGGGATTGATGAGTATGTTAAGAAGAATAAAGTATTAGAGAATAGCGAGCGTCTTAAAAGACTTAAGGAGCTACTTGGAGAATTTTTAGATTCAAGTCCATTCGGCCAAGAGATTGTTCAAGAGTTTTTAGCAGAAAGTAGGGATGGCAGGCTTTATTTAGATGATTATTTCAGCAAAAATAAAGACCTGCTGGTTAAGCAAAAGTCTAAAGAACTAGAGGAAGTTACTCGAGTACAGAAGAGTAAATTAAATAAAGAGATAAGTGATTTAGAAAGGCTAATAACAAATAAAAAAGCAGAATTAGATTCTGAATTAAAAAATGTTGAATATGAAAAGGTCAGGGCTAGAGAAGAACTTGAGAGAATAAAAAAACAGTCTGCTGAAGATGCTCATGACCTTCTCCTTCAAAAACAGCAGGCTTTGACGGAAAAAAATGCTGAGTTAGAAGAAAACATTAAAAATGCAAGCATTAAGCTTGAACAATTCTACTCAATGGAGTCTAGGGTAAATGATTATAATTCTCTGAATGAAGAAATAAATTATCTGAAAAGGCTTAAAGAGGATATTGAAAAAGACAAAGAATCAGCTGAGAAAGCACTTAAACTTAAAAAAGCAACTTTGAACTCTCCACAGCTTCTGGAAAAAACTGTAGAGATACAAACAATACAAAACCTCAAAACTCTCTTGAATGGTGGCAGGGCAAGAGAAAGCACGCCGAAAATATATAAAACAAAGATAAATCCATCAACTATCGAACTGAATAAAGAAAACAGAAAAGAATACATTAATTACTTAGTTGATTCATTTAGCAACGATAATGGAAGGAATTTTTCATTTGATGAAATGGCGAATTTAATTATATGCTTGAATCAATCATTCATGACAATTTTATCAGGCCCTCCGGGAACAGGAAAAACCTCCACGGCTATTAGATTAGCTCAAAATATGGGCTTGACTAATGGTGAGAATACATACAATACTAGTAACTTTATTAATATTCCAGTCGGAAGAGCTTGGGTATCAAGCCGAGACATCTTAGGATTTTATAATTCCTTAAAAGACGTTTACCAGCCAGCCCGTACAGGTCTTTATGAGTTTTTGAAGAGTGATCATAATCCAGATTATTTGAAAATAATTCTACTTGATGAGGCCAACCTGTCTAGCGTCGAACACTATTGGTCAGACTTTCTAGGTATGTGTGATCCCGAAGGAAGAAATAGAAAAATTGATTCTGGCATTCCATCTGAAGACGAAAGATATATTACCGTGGCTGATGGTGTGCGTTTTATAGCAACTATTAACAATGATGCGTCAACTGAACGTTTATCGCCAAGGTTAATCGACCGGGTACCCGTAATAGGTTTAAATCACAACGCAGAATTTAAATCGAACGTTATAAGATCTTTAGCATTTGAAGGCGCTGTGAAAAACGAATGGTTGGAAAGTTGTTTTGATGTGAGCTTATATGAGTCTTCTTTTACGACGGAAGAGGAGAACTTACTTGATGAAATAATAGAAATATTAAAAGCTCCTCTTACCAGAACTACTTCTGTTAGAGTCAGTCAAAGAAAATATAATGCAATGAAGAGGTATTGCTATATTGCTAATGAAATCGAAGGGTTACAAGTTCAGCCTCTAGATTTTGCAATAAATCAGCACGTTTTGCCATTGATTGAGGGGTACGGTGCAGGTTTCAAAGAAAGATTGCACAATCTTGAGCAAAAGCTTGTGGAGTTTGATCTTCATATTTCTAAAGCAACACTTAGAAATATAATAAATAATGGTGATATTTATAGCGAATCTTACTCTTATTTTTAGGATTGTTGATTATGAAAATTAAGGTTTCAATTTTAGGGGGGAAGCGTCAGGGAGATGCTTTTGAACTGAAGTTAATCGATGAAAAAATCAACTCATCATTATTCATTCTTGAAGATGAAGCTATAGAAATAGCCTTTACGAGTGAAAACTATTACGAAAAGATTTCTTTGTTATTATACGAAAATGAAGTGGAACCTACTTTAATCGAACGTGTAGGCGAGCTTTGGACTTACAGATGGCTTCCCAAAAGGCTAGGGCGTTTTTCATATGAATGTTTTTTCCATAATTACTATGGAATAGCCGAATTAGTACTTGAAGCTCAATACGGTGAAAGGACTGAACTTTTTAGTTTTCAATCGATAGAAGTTCTGGCAAAAAAGTTAAATGCAGAGCGAGTTGATAAGATGCTGAACTATATAGCAAAAATCGATAGTAATGCTCTTTGTGCTTTTTTCAGAGTAACTCGGCGGAAAGCAGGTTTCAAAAATGGGGATACTCCTGCTGAAATTTTACTAGAACAAATTGAAAGCATTGTCGAAATAACGACAACCCTGATAAGAAAAATAATACAAAGACCTATTTCTAAATTAACAAGTCGGGAGAAATATGTTTATCCGAGTGACAACACAAATATTGATGATTTGACGCTGTCATGGCTATGTAGCAACACTGATGAGCTATTTGAAACAGATTCATATGAAAGTGCAATTTTGGAGTTTAACGATGAGCTTTATGGGGCGAGAAAGCTTATTGAGCACCAGGCAGTAGAAGATTCTGACGTTTATGAAAATCAAGTTTTGCATGGTTTTGTTATGACTTTAATTCAAACCACTTCTTCTCTTCTTTCAGGCTTCAAAAACCCTGATAAGTATCCAAATAGAATAAATGGAAGCCCTTTAGGGTATGTTAGTTTTTTCTCTCAAATACAAAAATTTCAGAAGAGTATTAATGGGCGAAAAATTTTAAAATGCAAATCAATATTATCAGATTTACATTCTCTTAAAAGGATAATGGCAGAGGTGATGCCTGCAAAAAAACATATAATCGGAGTGCCCACGTTTACAATGAAAGCCAAAAAGGATCCTTTATACCTTTCTGTTTTCAAAAAGATCGTTGACTGGTACCGATTTGGGAAACCTGATTGGAGTGTTCAAGAAGAGTTATTATCCATACAAAGCATTCCAAAATTGTTTGAATACTATTCTCTTTTCTATATAAGAGAGATATTAGGACAGCATATAGGCTCTAAATCCGCGCCCGAACCAGTTAATGAATCAATATCATTTGTTTTTAATCTTAGAAAAGGGGCTACTCTAAAATTACTATATGAGCCAAAATATTGGATGGCCACCCATCCCATGGCAGACCTAAGAGGTTTGGTTAACAGTGAAGGATGGACAACTTACAATGGTATGGTGACTCATCGTTCTTCCTCAGGGAGATTTTCTAATCGATCTCCCGACTTTGTAATACATATTAGCAATGGGAATGGTATTGACAAGTATCTCATTCTTGATGCGAAGTATACTTCTACTGATAAAGCCTTTTTACATTATTTACCTGAGTTAACGCTTAAATATCTTCATGGACTTCATTCTATTTCAGATGCAAATAGTTCCATCATTGGTTTGATTATTTTAAATCCTGATGAGAAACTACTCATTAGAGATTTCCATAATTCATCATTTGATATTTATTCGGATAGGCCAGCTATGCCATTTTTATTATGCGCTACCATTTCTCCTGGGGAAGAGTATATAAGTAATAATTGTTTCCAACATTCTCTTTTAAAGATGGTAACTCTTATGGAGCAACGTGTTAACACAGAAGGTCAAGGTCGCTACTTAATGAACGTTTTAAGTGCTTAGGGGGATTGTAAAGTTTTACATTAAATATCTCCTGAAGAATTCTATAGATAAAAATAGTGCGTGAATAGCGGAGAGAGTGAATGAAAGACCAATTAAGATAATTGATAGCGATTATTGTTAACGTCAGCGCAAGTTTGTGGATGTTGCTAACTTGTCATGTATACGTAGTATAAAAAAATAAGATCATCATTTTTACGCTCCCGCTCGGGGGCGTTTTTTATCTTTGAAAAAAGGGATCTGGTTTTTTCTCGAAGTGCACGCTTCCCGCTGTCAGGCTGTTTTTTTACATCTGCTGCTGCGGGAGAACACAGTGACCTGGAAAACAACAGCCGAACAAAACGCCATCATCGAGTGGAAGGGCAATCATCTCGTGGTGAATGCCTTTGCCGGTACAGGTAAAACCTCCACTTTAGTGAGTTACGCTGAAGCCAACCCGGAAAGTAAAATGCTTTACCTCGCCTATAATCGCGCTGTGCGGGATGAGGCTGAACGCAAATTCCCCTATAACGTAGAGTGTAAAACGTCGCATCAGCTTGCATGGGCCCGTTTCGGCAAACATTTCCGTGACCGGCTGACAGCCAGTCTGCGCATTACGGATGTGGCCAGAAAGCTCAATACCCGCCACTGGGCGCTGGCGCGGCTGGCGCTCAGCGGGCTGAACATGTTCCTCTGCAGTGCTGACCCCGAGCCGGGGCTGATACATCTGCCGTCTGAGGATGATCGCCACGGTCTCGATGCCGGTAAAATTCTGGGGGCAATACAAATCCTCTGGTATGAAATGAGCCGTACTGATTCAGTCTTTCCCGTCACGCACGACACCTACCTTAAACTGTTCCAGCTCTCTCATCCTGACCTGTCAAAACGCTGGGACACCATCCTCTTCGACGAGGCACAGGACGCCAATCCGGTGACCAGTGCATTTGTACTGAATCAGCCCTGCCGGGTCATTCTGGTCGGCGACCGTTACCAGCAGATATACCGGTTTCGGGGGGCAGATAATGCACTGAGAGCCCCGCAGCTGGTGCAGGCAGACCGGTTGTGGCTGACAGCGAGTTTTCGGTTTGGCCCTGAGGTCGCGCGGATGGCCAACATCCTGCTTGAACGTGCCGGAGAGGAAAAGCGCGTGACAGGTAACGGGGGGCAGGATGCTGTCGTCAGCAGCCTTCCGGCAGGGGCTGAGCATATTGCTGTACTGAGCCGGACGGTATCCGGCGTGATCGGCAGTGCCCTGACGGCGAGCCTTATGGAGAAAAATGTCTTCTGGGTCGGGGGGATTGAAGGCTACAAAACAGAGGAGCTGGAAAACCTGTACTGGTTCTCCGCCGATATGCCTGAAAAGATGCAGTCCCCGCGCCTCAGCCGGGACTACCGGGATTTTGATGAATACTGCTCAATAGCAAAAGCCACACAGGACGTGGAGATGAACCAGGCCATTCGTCTTCTCGATGACTTTTTCCCACTACCGCAAAAGCTGGCCATCATGCGCCGTCAGGTGGTAACCCATGAGAAAGACGCTCAGGTCACGGTTTCAACCGCACACCGCAGCAAAGGGCTGGAATGGCCGGTGGTAATGCTGAGTGAGGATTTTACTGACATTACCGACCCGCTTCTTTCGCAGGATGAGCGGCAGGATGAGACTAACCTGCTGTACGTGGCTGTCACCCGGGCCAGAAGAACGCTTGTGCTTAACGAACTGATGCGCTGGCTGAGTGATGAAGGCGGGAAAAACCGCGAGACGACGCACGAAACCGTACCGTCCGGAAATGGAGAGAGCGCCGACAGGCACGAAGAAACGGGAAAAACTTCTGAGAGTGAGTAACTGGTTTTTTATGGTGAAGCGCGGGGAGTGTCACAACACTGGGCAGCCCTATACCAGGAGAAAATCATGCGCGACAGAATCAGGACCCTTAGGTTTCTGTTTTCAAAAGGTGAACCGGAACCAGCACATCATGTATCCGCTGTCACACCTGCCGGCTACCACACTCCGCGTACGGTCGATACGCTGTGCTGTAGTCCGTTGAGAAAAACCTGCCTGCAACAAATATGGGAAAACAGCTCACTTCCGGCGGATGTTTATCACCGGTTTTATATAACGCCACTGCATGGCTTACTGGCCAGGGTACAGAATGTGCCGGCAACACAGCAGGGAAGGTGGTCGCAGTCAGACGGCTTCGGGGACCTTACGCTGCAGTTCACAACCTGTGCGGTCAGACTGGCCAAAGGATACATGTTTCCACCCGGAGCTGCGCCAGAAGAGCAGGCAGAGCAAAACGTGATGTGGAATGCAGTCATTTTCTGGTCTGCACTGTTCTGGCATTTGCCGCTCCTGGCGTCTCTGGAGGGTGAGCTGCTTGATGGTAAAAGCTGGCTTCCGGGAATAACCGTTCCGGACTCACCTTATCGATTTCGCTTCCGGGAAGCTGACAACTCCTCAGCTTTTGCAGCGCTGGCAGCAGGACAACTTGTGCCAGCAGAGGCGACAGGATGGCTGGCAGAAAATCCCGAAGCTCTGGGCAATCTTACCGGGGCCTTATGGAACCAGCATCCGGCGATGCCACTTATTAGAAGCTTAATGAAGCAAGCTGCTGAAAAGGTGGAATCGCCTTCGCTGGAGGTATCCGGGGCAAATGAGAAAGTTAACACCCTCATAGAGCCGGCCCTTTCAGTTACGCAAACGCCGTCTGATCAAGAGATTGAATCAGAACCGTCAGTAGAAGCAAAACTTAAAACTGCATCGCCAGAAGTTCCAGATTTGCAGGGTATTCAACTCGCATCTTCTATTGCACCGGTGCCGATGGCTGATGACAGCAATCTCGTCAGCAATGAAAAGGCAGGCGAGATTACGGAATGTGATCCAAACGAAACAGAGAAGGCTGATACAGAGATGCTGCTAAGTCTGTTCAGTGCAATTGCAGAGCCTGATATGACCGGGACTGAAGCATGTGATGAAGAGCCTTCAATCAGTACGAGAGCAGAAAGTGTGCCAGAATTTTCCCCCCTTAATGAACTAAGTCCCGAAGCTGATAAGCCTGAGATAAATCAGACAGTAGCAGAAGACTCTTTCCCTGAACGCGCTGTAGAGGATAACATCCCTTTACACAGCATTAACATTGACGCACAAAAAACAGTGATAAAAAAACAGACTGGCACTGAATTTGTCAGGTGGCTTTCTGAAGGACTTAAGAGCAAGCGAATTGATATTAATCAGCCTGATTCGAGGGCGCATGCAGTTGCAGGGTTCATCTTTCTCAGGGTTCCGGACATATTTTATCTTTACATCAGAGAAAGCGGAGCAGAGCTAAGCAGGGATTCCATACAAATTGAATTTGAGAAGCTGCATATTCACAGGGTGCGCAGGGGAGAGCGTTTTATTAAAGCAAAACTGTACCACTCGCCTGGCAAAGAAGGCACGTTTAAACCTGTAAGTGGATATCTTGTCAAGACTACACACCTTTTCAGAGGGGCGTCTTCCCCTGAAGACAGCGGACTTCTGTCTTTCCTGTGAAGGAGGGGCAGTCCATGAGGGCCCTTAAGGGCAGCTTGATTTAGAAAAAGGAAATGCTGTATGTCTGACAAAAACCATTATACGACATGGGAAGAATTGCTTGAGGAGTACTTCTTCGCCCGAAACCTGCGAGCTGCAACAGAATGGAGCTACGCAAAGGTTGTAAAGGGATTCCTGAAATTTACGGGGGCAGACATAACCCCATCAATGGTTACACATCATGAAGTACTCAGATGGCGGCGACATGTACTCAGAGAAAAGCAACAATCGGCGCAGACCTGGAACAATAAAATTGCACATCTCAGGGCCCTCTATAACTATGCTATGGAAAGTGGTTTATTGCCTGCGGGCAAAAACCCTTTTAACAATTGCACTGTACAGCGGGACAGAAAGAAAAAGCGGACTTTAAACCGCTCTCAGCTAACCCGCCTTTATCTGATAATGCAGCAGGCTGAAATTGAATCCAACCGGAAAATTTTCGCACGTGGCGGTCGGAGTGCGCTTTACCCGGCCTGGTTCTGGATAACCGTCCTGGATACGCTCAGATATACGGGAATGAGGCAAAATCAACTGCTGCATATTCAGCTCAGGGACGTCAATCTGACAGAAGGTTATATAGATCTGCGCCTTGAGGGGAGTAAAACGCACAGGGAATGGCGCGTTCCCGTTGTTAAGCAGCTGCGTTTGCGGCTACAGCTTCTTCTTACACGGGCAACGGAGGCTGGAGCCGGGCCAAAAGATAACCTCTTCGATGTCAGTTTTTACATTGCCGGGAAAAAGGCAAAATTTGATAGGAATGATGTGACAGTGATGCATCAAAAGATCCGCTCCTTTTTTCGCCGTCTGTCAAAGGAATGTGGTTTTGCCGTTTCGCCGCACCGTTTCAGACATACCCTGGCTACAGAACTGATGAAAGCACCGGAAAGGAATCTTCAGTTGGTTAAAGATTTACTGGGTCATCGTAGCGTAAGCACAACAATGGAATATGTGGAACTCAATATGGACATTGTGGGAAAAACACTGGAAGAAGAATTGTCGCTGCACACAGATCTCTGTGTAGAAAGGGAATTACAACTATTGACACAAAACTGATTGACTGGGATTATTGCCAGTGATCGAGAACAGGGAGCCTGCGGACACAGGCTCCCTGACTTGAGGGACTGATTCAGAAACGTTAACCAGTGCAGATACGCCTACACCGGAGGACATTCCGTAATGACCGGCCCCTGTATTAACCGCCCGTTAAGGTTCTCATCTCTTAACCAGCGTGCTTTGATGCAAAATTAGTGGTGCCCGGACTCGGAATCGAACCAAGGACACGGGGATTTTCAATCCCCTGCTCTACCGACTGAGCTATCCGGGCAACGAGGCGCATTAAACCCGATTCGCTTCGCTTCGTCAACGAAATTTCTTCAAATCAATGCAGACTGCACAATCTATCACCACATTGCTGCTAATGCACGCATTCTCAGGCAAAAAATGCCGTCCAGGCGGCGGAAAGCGGCATTGCCAGCAGCAGGGCAGGAAGCATATTCACAACCGCAAACATTTTGATGCCGCAAATACGCAAACCGGTTGCCAGCAGCAATAGACCGCCTACGGCGCTGAAATCGGCCATCATAGCTGGCGTCGTCAGGGGTAAAATCAGTGCTGCACAGGTGGCAAGCGTTAGCTGGATTGCCAGCATCGGCATGCAAATGGCGGATACCGCGATTCCTAATGAGCAGGCAAAAATGATGGCCGTGAAGAAATCCAAAAATGACTTGGCGATTAAAATATTCGGGTCGCCGGTCATCCCTTCATGTATCGCACCGAAGATCCCGGTACCGCTGGCGCAAAACAGCACAATGATAGCCACATAGCTTTGAATAAAGGATTCGTGCGTTACGTTGGCGTCCGAGCGGGTGAAAAGCTGCTGCGCTTTGGCTACCGCAGCATTGATCCCTTTTTCCAGATGACAAAACTCGCCAATTAACGCGCCGACCAGCGTTGCCAGAACCATCACCGGTAGATTGGCGCATTTGATAACCAGCAAGATACCAATCCCTAACGAGGCCAGCCCGAAATTAGAGGTCATGGAGACCCGAATACGTTCTGGTATATGCTGGCTGAGCAGCGCGCCGAGAATGCCACCAAATAAAATGGCGCTGGCATTAATAAAGGGTCCGATTACCACATTTGCTCCTGCATACCCATCATCGTCTTGATACTAAAGGCAATTAGCTGGGTGAAATTATGTTTCAGATTGCATTATTATGCCGCAACTTTCGGACGAAATGCTTGCTTATCTGTAAGGTTTTCGCACAGGATTTTATCTTGCGCCTGTAAGTGAAAGGTGCCATGATTGCGCGAATTTTCTTCTGTCTGAATGGGGCTGCCTGGGATGATATTACTCCCCCTACATCGCCTTCAACATCGCCTTTTTGCGCGACGTTTGCCCCTTCCCGCGACTTATCTTTACGCTCCCACCATGCGGTGAGGGCAGCGCACGCTCACTGCAGGATAACAGTAAAATCAGAGGCTATCTGCTTTTACTGATGTCTGGCGGTCGGGGCTGGTAACCAGTTTGACCTGTCATTTCGTGGGCAAAGCCATGCGGCGTTGTCCGGGACTTTTGATTTTCCCGAAACGGGTTATTGCGCTTATGAAATCAATGAAAATTGCCGCCAGTAGTGAACTGGTTTCTCGTCTGTCCAGCCATCGTCAGGTGGTGTCGCTGGACAGTACCGATTTTACTGACGTTGCGGCAGTCGTCATTACCGTTGCGGACAGCCGCAGTGGGATCCTGGCTTTGCTGAAACGCACCGGTTTTCATCTACCTGTGTTTCTGTTCGCAGAGTCTGATGTTGATGTGCCTGCGGGCGTTAATGCGGTAATTCGCGGTCAGGCTCAGGACTGGCTGGAGCTGGAATCTACTGCCTGTCAGTATGAGGAAGAGCTGCTGCCGCCGTTCTATGACACGCTTACCCAGTATGTCGAAATGGGGAACAGCACGTTTGCCTGCCCGGGACACCAACACGGTGAGTTTTTTAAGAAGCATCCTGCGGGCCGACATTTCTATGAGTTCTTTGGTGAGAATCTGTTTCGCGCGGATATGTGCAACGCTGACGTTAAGCTTGGCGATCTGTTGATTCATGAAGGGTCAGCGAAACATGCGCAGAAATTTGCTGCGAAAGTTTTCCACGCGGATAAAACCTACTTTGTGCTGAATGGGACCTCTTCGGCCAATAAAGTGGTCACCAATGCGCTGCTGACGCGCGGCGATCTGGTGCTGTTTGATCGCAACAATCATAAATCGAACCACCACGGGGCGCTGATCCAGGCGGGCGCTACGCCGGTTTACCTGGAAGCGGCGCGTAATCCGTTTGGCTTTATTGGCGGCATTGATGAGCACTGCTTTGATGAGGAGTATCTGCGCCAGCAACTTCGAGAAGTTGCGCCGCAAAAGGCTGATCAACCGCGCCCGTTCCGTCTGGCGATCATTCAGTTGGGTACCTATGACGGTACGATCTATAACGCCCGGCAGGTGATCGACAAGATCGGTCACCTGTGCGATTACATCCTGTTTGATTCCGCATGGGTCGGTTACGAGCAATTTATCCCGATGATGGCCGATGGGTCGCCGCTGCTGCTAGAGCTCAATGCTAACGATCCGGGGATCTTTGTCACTCAGTCGGTACACAAACAGCAGGCCGGATTCTCGCAAACCTCGCAGATCCATAAAAAGGATAACCATATTCGCGGCCAGGCGCGCTTCTGCCCGCATAAGCGTCTGAACAATGCGTTTATGCTGCATGCTTCCACCAGCCCGTTTTACCCGCTGTTTGCGGCGCTGGACGTAAACGCCAAAATCCATGAAGGCGAGAGCGGCCGTCGGCTATGGGCGGAATGTGTGACGCTGGGGATCGAGGCCCGCAAAGCGATTATTACCCGCTGTAAGCTGCTTCAACCGTTTATTCCTCCGGTAGTAGATGGCAAACCGTGGGAAAGCTATCCGACACAGGTGATTGCCAGCGAGCGTCGCTTCTTTAGCTTTGAACCTGGTGCTAAATGGCATGGTTTTTCTGGATATGCACGCGACCAGTATTTTGTCGATCCCTGCAAACTGCTGTTAACCACTCCGGGCATTGATGCGCAAACCGGGCAATATACTGAGTTTGGTATTCCGGCGACGATTTTGGCGCATTATCTGCGTGAAAACGGTATCGTGCCGGAGAAATGCGACCTTAACTCGATTCTGTTCCTGCTGACCCCAGCAGAAAGCGCTGAGAAACTGGCGCAACTGGTCGCGATGCTGGCGCAGTTTGAACAGCATATTGAAGACGATACGCCGCTGGCAAACGTACTGCCCACCATCTTCAATAAGTATCCGGTACGTTACCGGGATTACACGCTGCGTGAACTGTGTCAGGAGATGCACTCACTGTACGTCAGCTTTGATGTGAAAGATCTGCAAAAAGCGATGTTCCGTCAGGAGAGTTTGCCTGCCGTGGCGATGAACCCGCAGGATGCTAACAGCGCCTTTATCCGCGGTGATGTTGAACTGGTGCGTATTTGTGATGCCGCTGGTCGCATTGCGGCAGAAGGCGCGCTGCCTTATCCTCCGGGCGTACTGTGCGTGGTACCGGGCGAAGTATGGGGCGGGGCGGTGCAACGTTACTTCCTGGCATTGGAAGAGGGCATAAACCTGCTGCCGGGCTTCTCGCCGGAGCTGCAAGGGGTTTACAGTGAAACGGATGCAGACGGCATTAAACGTCTGTATGGATATGTTCTGAAGTAAGCGTCATCTGACCAAATAGGGCCACCATCAGGTGACCCTATTTAATCAATAAAGATTAGTGCGCGATAGTCTGGGCACCTGCCGGAACGCGTACGTGTTTGTATTTAAACAGCGCAACGAAGGCAAAAGCCAGAACCAGCGAGTAACCTGCGAAGATCAGCCACACGGTCTGCCAATCGGTAATACCGTTCAGCGTATAGTGTTCAACTACTTTACCGCTCACCAGACCGCCCAGAATACAACCGAAGCCGTTGGTCATCATCAGGAACATGCCTTGTGCGCTGGCGCGGATTTCAGGGCGAACTTCTTTCTCTACAAACACGGAGCCAGAGATATTGAAGAAGTCGAAGGCACAGCCGTAAACAATCATCGACAGAACCAGCAGCACGGTACCAAACGGTGTTGGATCGCCGTAGGCAAACAGGCCGAAGCGCAGCATCCACGCCACAATACTGATAAGCATCACGTTCTTAATACCGTAACGGCTTAAGAAGAACGGGATGGTCAGGATAAACAGCGTCTCGGAGATCTGCGAAATCGACATCATCACCGACGCGTGTTCAACGATGAAGCTGCCGGAGAACAGCGGATTGTTATCGAAGCTGTGCAGGAAGGTATTACCGAACATATTGGTAATTTGCAGCTCTGCGCCCAGCATCATAGAGAAGATGAAGAAAATCGCCATCCGCTTGTTTTTAAACAGCGCGAAGGCATCCAGGCCCAGCATGGAAGACCAGCTCTGGTTTTTCTGCTGATTGGCGACCGGGATATGCGGCAGCGTCAGGGTGAACAGCGCCAATACGACGGACAGCGTCGCGCCGATATACAGCTGCATATGGCTCAGTTCAAAGCCGGAGAAGCTTACCGCCCACATCGCCAGAATAAAGCCGATGGTGCCCCAGATACGGATTGGCGGGAAGTCTGTAACAATATCCATCCCGGCTGATTGCAGGCGATAGTAAGAGATGGTGTTGATTAACCCCAACGTTGGCATATAGGCCAGGGAGTTAAGCAAGATCACAAAGAACATGGCGCCTGGCGTGGTGACTTCGGCTGCGGCGAACAGCGTTGCTGCGCCGACCAGGTGACAAATGGCGTACACCCATTTTGCACTGATCCATTTGTCAGCCACGATCCCTAACAGCGTAGGCATAAACACGGCGGCGATCCCCAGCGAGCTGTACACCGCGCCAATGGATGCACCATCAAATTTAAGGGTGACAAACATATAGGAGCCGAGGGTAGTGAGCCAACTACCCCATAAGCAGAACTGCAGAAACGAGAGAACTTTCAGCTGCAGCTTAAGATTCATGTTAATTTCCTCACACCGTAATGCGGATGAATGTTTTAAAAGGCACATTTGCCGTGGCTATATGATGTGATTCTATCAACGAGAGGCACTCTTTTTTTGTTACCTGTGACAAATATTTGCAAACAATTTCGGATTGCAAAGCAAAAGAGTGATGGAGTTAACGTTTTTCCCTCTTTAGGCCCCCGTTTTAGGGGGCAAGAGAGGGATACATTAGCGGCGACGATATGATTTTTGTGCGGAATTGACCTTGTAAAGATATCGGCGTGATTCAGCAGATGGGTGTCGGGTGGTCAGCGTTTGATAAACGTCTCCAGGGGACATGCTGTTAATGATGTTTGCGGCCTGAATTTTATCGTTCGAGAACACGCGCAGCACGCTGCCCGCTCCGCCGTTATACGCGGTGATCACCGCATAGCGACGCGAGGTCGGATTATCAATGCCGCCCAAATAGACATTATTCAGCATTGCCAGATAGGCAGTACCGGTATCAATGTTGCTGGCCGGGTCAAACAAGAAGCTACGGCTTGGCGTGCCTGAGCGCCCCTGGGAACGGAACACATCTTTTCCGGCGCTGTGTTGTACCACCTGCATGAGTCCCAGCGCATCGGCATGGCTGACCGCATACGGGTTAAACGAGGATTCGGTTTGCATGATGGCCAGAATCAGCGACTCGTCGACGCCATACTTACGTGAAGCCTGACGTACCATGCCGACGTATTTATGCGCGCGCTTATCAAGGTGATTTGGGACCAGATTGATCGTCACGCTATAGATGATACGCAAGCCATTGCTGCGCTTTTTCAGTCGCGTTTGTAGCAGGTAGTTGGCAAAGTTGGTTGCACGTCCCTCCCAACGAATAGGCTGGCCGGTATTATCGACTACCTGCCCGTACAGGAACGGCTCTTTGGAAATCTTAATGTCGTCGACATCGGAATAGAGGTCGATAGAACCCGGATCATCGCCCATCAGCAACGTCTTGATAATCGCTAGACGCAGATGTCCGGCTGGATCTGTCCCGGCAATGGTCTCGACGGTTATCGTACCGTCATCAAAATTGATATGGCTGCGGGTTTGATACTGATCGGTATACTTTACGTAGTCCTTCGGACCCGCAATCAGCACTTCCTTAAATCCCCACAGATTCTCAATGTTATGGGCAAATTGCCCCATCAGAATATCAAAACCGTTGGTATCCTTGACCCAGGCTTCGTTATAGGAATCGCCTTTTTTGGTCGAACTGGAACAGGAGATGAGCAACGGCGCGATAACGGCAAGCGCGAGAAATTTTTTCATCATTCCGGGAGTGCGTGTTGTGTTTGTTGTTGTATCGTTTTGCCGGATGGCGGTGCAAGCACCCTATCCGGCCTACGAGATTGCCAGCAAGCGATGCTTATTTTTTTTCTTCAGGCGTATAGCCTTCAATATGCACATCCTTACCTTCAAACAGGAAGTTAATCATCTCCTGTTCCAGTAACTTACGGTGTTCAACGTTCATCATATTGAGTTTCTTCTCGTTAATCAGCATGGTTTGTTTATGCTGCCATTGCGCCCATGCTTCTTTAGAAATCTCGTTATAGATGCGTTTTCCCAGATCGCCCGGGTACAGCTGAAAATCCTGTCCTTCTGCTTCGCGTTGCAGGAAAGTGCAAAAAATCGTTCTGCTCATAAAAAATCCTCTTTATCGACCGGTACGTTAAACCTGTGTGCCGACACGTAATTGCTGTAACAAACGCTCCACGGGGGCCGCCAGTCCGACCGACGGCGGTTGCGCTAAGTTATACCAGAGCGCGTTGCCTTCATCCATGCATGAGGTGAATGAGGACACGGGAAGCCACATAGGCACAATATCTAAGTGGAAATGGCTAAAGGTATGGCGAAACGCATTAAGTTGGGTCAGATTATCTGCGTTAATTTGCCGTTGCGCCAGCCAGTCGCGTAGCCCATCCTCATCATCAAACTGCGGAAAACAGTATAAGCCACCCCATAAGCCGCTGGGTGGTCGCTGCGCGAGCAACACCTCGTTTTCATGCTGCATCAGTAAAAAATAGCCCGTCCGTTCTGGTAATGTCTGTTTGGGTTTTTTACCCGGGTACAGCGCCCAGCTTGCATTGGCGCTCGCCACACAGCCATTTTCCAACGGACACAGGGAACATTTGGGTTTTGAGCGCGTACAGACCATGGCGCCTAAATCCATCATCGCCTGATTAAACCGCTCAACCCCATGGGCTGGCGTAACCTGCTCGCTCAACTCCCACAGTTTCTTTTCGACCTCTTTTTTACCCGGCCAGCCGCTTACAGCATAACAGCGAGCCAGCACACGTTTGACGTTACCGTCAAGAATCGGAAAATGCTGACCCAGGGAGAGCGAAAGGATCGCGCCTGCAGTTGAACGTCCGACGCCTGGCAGGGCGGCCACTTCATCAAAGGTTTGCGGGAATGAGCCGCCGTGCAGCGTCACAACCTGTTGCGCGGCTTTATGCAGATTACGCGCTCGAGCGTAATAGCCCAGCCCGGTCCATAAATGCAGGACTTCATCCAGCGGCGCATGGGCTAAATCCGTTACCGTTGGGAAGCGCGCCATAAAGCGCTCAAAGTAGGGGATAACGGTCGCAACCTGAGTTTGTTGCAGCATCACCTCAGAGAGCCATACTTTGTAAGGCGTCTTATCAATTTGCCAGGGCAGCGTTTTCCGCCCGTATTTGTCGTACCAGCTCAAAACCTGAGCCGAGAATTGAGACGCTTGCATGATTACCGTTTCATTATTGCCGGGGGCAAGATTGCAGCACAGCGGCAACGGGGTGTAAACCGGAACTTTCCGCTGCTCACTTTCTTCCTTTACTTGCATCCGGCAACTAACTTTGGATAATGCCCGTTTTCAGAACTCAAACACAGCAGACTAAACTTTTATGAAGAACGACGTCATTTCACCGGAATTTGATGAAAACGGCCGCCCGCTGCGCCGGATTCGTAGTTTTGTTCGTCGCCAGGGGCGACTGACGAAAGGGCAGGAACACGCGCTGGAAAACTACTGGCCGGTGATGGGCGTTGAGTTCAGCGAAGAACCTGTGGATTTCGCTGCGCTGTTTGGTCGCGATGCGCCAGTCACGCTTGAAATTGGTTTTGGTATGGGGGCTTCGCTGGTGGCGATGGCGAAAGCGCGTCCGGAGCAAAATTTCCTCGGCATTGAGGTTCACTCACCGGGCGTTGGCGCGTGTCTGGCTTCAGCTCATGAAGAGGGCGTCGAGAACCTGCGTGTCATGTGCCATGATGCCGTCGAAGTCCTGCATAAAATGATTCCTGACAATTCTTTATCTATGGTTCAGCTGTTTTTCCCTGACCCGTGGCATAAAGCACGTCATAATAAACGCCGTATCGTTCAGGTACCGTTTGCTGAGCATATCTTAAGCAAGCTGAAGCTGGGCGGCGTGTTCCACATGGCAACCGACTGGGAAGCCTATGCGGAGCACATGCTTGAAGTGATGTCCTCGATTGACGGGTATAAAAACCAGTCAGAGAGTAACGATTACGTACCGCGCCCGGAATCGCGCCCGGTAACCAAATTTGAACAACGTGGTCATCGTCTTGGCCACGGCGTATGGGACTTAATGTTCGAGAGGGTGAAATAATGGCAAAGAACCGTAGCCGTCGTCTGCGTAAAAAAATGCACATCGACGAATTCCAGGAAGTAGGATTTTCGGTTGCATGGCGTTTCCCGGAAGGTACATCTGGAGAGCAGGTCGATCAAATCGTTGATGATTTTATCAATGAAGTTATCGAACCGAACAAGCTGGCCTTTGACGGCAGCGGCTATCTGGCCTGGGAAGGTCTGATCTGTCTGCAGGAAATCGGCAAATGCACCGAAGAACATCAGGCTATCGTGCGTAAGTGGCTGGAAGAGCACAAACTCGAAGAAGTGCGCACCAGCGAACTTTTCGATATTTGGTGGGACTAAGTAGCAAAGGGTCGGCAAATGCCGGCCCAATTTGTATTGAGGGAAAGATATGATGCGCAAAACGCTGCTGGCGGCAGTCCTAACGTTCACGGCGATGGCCGCACATGCTGATTATCAGTGCAGCGTCACCCCGCGTGACGATGTGATTTTGAGTCCACAAACGGTACAGGTGAAGGGTGAGAACGGCAACCTGGTCATTACCCAGGCCGGTGATGTCACCTTTAACGGTAAACAGTACAACCTGAACGCCGCGCAGCGTGAACAGGCCAAAGATTATCAGGCGGCGTTGCGTAGCAGCCTGCCGTGGATTGACGAAGGTGCCAGAGCGCGCGTGGAGAAAGGTCGCGTGGCGCTGGATAAAATCATCGCCAAAGAGGTCGGCGAAAGCAGCAACATGCGTGGCCGCTTAACTAAGCTGGATGCGCAATTGAAAGAGCAGATGAACCGCATTATTGAACATCGCACTGACGGCCTGACCTTCCATTATAAGGCGATTGATCAGGTTCGCGCGGATGGACAACAGCTGGTCAATCAGGCGATGGGCGGTATTTTGCAGGACAGCATCAACGAGATGGGGGCGAAAGCCGTGCTCAAAGGCGGTGGTAATCCGCTGCAGGGCGTGCTCGGAAGCCTCGGAGGTTTGCAAACCTCAATTCAGAACGAATGGAAGAATCAGGAACAAGACTTCCAGCAGTTTGGCAAAGATGTTTGTGCCCGCGTCGTGACGCTGGAAAACGATCGTAAAACGCTGGTTAGCACTCTGAAATAATCTTCACCTCTTTTTAACGGCACAGAAACATTCTGTGCCGTTTTATTTTGTATTTTTCTGTTTTTTTGATATCCATCTCTAAGAATAACAATTTGATGGAGATATAAATCTGGTTAATTGGATGGCGTCACATTATTCATCTGTAAGATAGACATAATGCTGCAAATTCAAGTAACTGGAGAAATAACATGGAGTTTTTCAAGAGAACGGCACTTGCCGCACTGGTTATGGGTTTCAGCGGCGCGGCGCTTGCACTGCCAAACATCACTATTTTAGCTACCGGCGGGACGATTGCCGGCGGTGGTGACTCTGCAACAAAATCTAACTACACGGCAGGCAAAGTCGGCGTAGAAAATTTGGTTGATGCCGTACCTCAGTTGAAAGATATCGCCGTTGTGAAAGGCGAGCAGGTGGTAAACATCGGCTCCCAGGATATGAATGACGAAGTCTGGCTAACGCTGGCGAAAAAGATTAATACCGAGTGTGATAAAACTGACGGCTTCGTGGTAACACATGGTACGGATACCATGGAAGAAACCGCCTATTTCCTCGATCTCACCGTCAAGTGCAACAAGCCGGTGGTGCTGGTCGGCGCAATGCGTCCGTCTACGGGTATGAGCGCTGATGGCCCGTTCAACCTGTATAACGCCGTGGTAACCGCCGCAGACAAAGCCTCTGCCAACCGTGGTGTGCTGGTGGTGATGAACGACACCGTTATGGATGGTCGCGACGTGACCAAAACTAACACTACGGATGTCGCTACTTTCAAATCCGTTAACTATGGTCCGCTGGGGTATATCCATAACGGTAAAATCGACTACCAGCGTACGCCTGCGCGTAAGCACACCACATCCACGCCGTTCGATGTATCTAAGCTGACCGAGCTGCCGAAAGTTGGGATTGTTTACAACTACGCTAACGCCTCCGATCTGCCAGCCAAAGCATTGGTCGACGCGGGTTATGCCGGGATCGTCAGTGCGGGTGTAGGTAACGGTAATCTGTATAAAACCATTTTCGATACGCTGGCCACTGCCGCGCATAAAGGTACCGTTGTGGTGCGTTCATCCCGTGTACCAACGGGCGCCACCACCCAGGATGCTGAAGTTGATGATGCGAAATACGGATTTGTGGCGTCAGGCTCTCTGAACCCGCAAAAAGCGCGTGTTCTGCTGCAACTGGCTCTGACCCAAACCAAGGATCCTAAGCAGATCCAGGAAATGTTTAATCAGTATTAATCACTCCGGCCCCGGTCATCCGACTGGGGCGTTTTCTCAAAATCTTCTGAATATGCGTAACGATCAATTCGCTCATCATTTTTGTGGTTATGATGATTGCCGATCGTTATTTTGCATATTTATACACCTTAGTGGGATTGGTCGGGGATTATACATTTTTTGAAAGACCTAGACGAAAGACCATCCTGTAAAGTTTTCCGCCATGCTGACCACTAAAGGCACACCTGTCAATAATGCGCCCGTGGGCGCATCGAGCATCACTCCGCCAGAAACAGCTCCAGCAGCGAATTCAAAAATAGCTTACCGTGTTGGGTAATCTGCCAGTATTCATCGCATTCACTCAGATAGCCCTGGGCAATGGCCTCATCGATCTGTCGACGAATAACGTCTTCGGTAAGCCCGGTATATTGCGTGAACTCCGCGCGAGGCGCGGCTTCCAGCAGCCGGAAACGGTTCATAAAGAACTCAAACGGCTTATCGGCCTCGGCGACATCTCGCTGGCTTTCCAGATAACGTCCTTGCATGTATCCGCGCGGATGTCGCGTTTTGGTAGTGCGCAGGATGCGACCGTCAGGGAAAGTGACTTTGCCGTGCGCGCCGCAGCCAATGCCTAGATAGTCGCCAAAACGCCAGTAATTTAGGTTGTGCTGACACTGATAACCCGGTCTGGCGTAGGCTGAGGTTTCGTACTGCTGATACCCCGCGGCGGTCAGCAATTGGTGGCCTTGCTCAAAAATATCCCACAGCGCGTCGTCGTCCGGTAATACCGGTGGTCGGGACCCGAACAGCGTATTCGGTTCGATGGTCAACTGATACCAGGAAAGATGCGGCGGGTTGAGCGCGATGGCCTGCTGTAAATCGCCCAGTGCCTCTTCCAGCGTCTGATCCGGTAAACCGTGCATCAGGTCGAGGTTAAAGCTGCGTAGTCCCAGACCGCTCGCCAGGTGCGCTGCACGTTTGGCTTCTTCCGGCCCGTGAATACGTCCCAGACGTTCGAGTTTGGCGGAGCTAAAGCTCTGTACACCAATGGAGATACGGTTTACGCCAGCACGTTGATAATCCACAAAGCGATCGGCTTCCACCGTACCGGGATTCGCCTCCATCGTGATTTCTGCATCTGCGGCGAGATTCAGCCGTGCGCGCACGCCGTCGAGCAGCGTTTGCATTGCCGGGCCAGAAAGCAGGCTCGGCGTACCACCACCGATAAAAATCGTCTTTACCTCGCGGCCCTGGGCGTGGGCCACCTCAGAATCCAGATCGCTCAGCAGATGCTGCACATAGTCGTCATGAGGGACTTCGCCTTTAAGCGCATGCGAGTTGAAGTCGCAGTACGGGCATTTCTGCACGCACCACGGGATGTGTATGTAAAGACTTATCGGTGGAAGCTTAACCATTACGCAGGGCATCCAGCAGCAGCTTCAGCGCTTGTCCGCGGTGAGAAATCGCACTCTTTTCTTCGCGGGTCAGTTCGGCGGCGGTTTTCCCTTCAGAGGGCACAAAGAAGATTGGGTCGTAGCCAAAACCACCGTTTCCGGCAGGTTCACGGGCAATAACGCCCGGCCAGCGTCCGTGGCAAACCACAGGTGTTGGATCGTCTGCATGGCGCATATACACCAGCACGCAGTGGAATTGTGCCTGGCGCTTGTCATCAGGAACATCCTGCAGGGTGTGGAGCAGTTTTTCCAGGTTCTGCTGATCGGTTGCATCTTCGCCGGAATAGCGGGCTGAATAGATGCCCGGCGCGCCGCCAAGGGCATTTACCGCCAGACCGGAGTCATCAGCAATGGCGGGTAAACCGGTAATTTGCGCGGCATGACGTGCCTTCAGAATGGCGTTCTCAATAAACGTCAGCCCGGTTTCTTCTGCAGAATCAACACCCAGATCCGTTTGGGCAACAACATCAAGACCGAAATCACTCAGAAGAGAGGCGAGTTCACGCACTTTACCGGCGTTGCCGGTCGCGAGGACAACTTTTTGCATGGGATACCTAATCAGTTAGCGCCGCAATTTCGGGCGGGATCTGTTGCGGATGAATGATTTTAACCTGTTTGTGACGACCAAGCTCGCCCTTCTCAATGACGACCTGGCTTTTTGCCACACGGAACTGTTTGCCGAGAAACTTCACCAGATGGCTATTGGCTTGCCCATCAACCGGTGGGGCGGTAATGGCGACTTTTAGTTCGTCGCCATGTAAACCTACAATACTGTCACGGCTGGCTTTAGGCTGAATGTAGAGCCGTAAAACCAGACCGTCATCGCAGGGGGTAACGGCACTCATAGCGCCATCCACAGCCCCGGCAGCAGCATGTTACCTGTCGCCTGTAACACTTCTGCGATGCCCATGTTAATGACATACAGCAGCAGAACCAGGATCATTGGCGAGAAATCGATCCCGCCCATGCCTGGAAGTAAGCGACGAATAGGACGCAGCAGCGGATCCGCCAGTTGAATCAGCACGTACTCCACAGGGCTGCGGCCCTGGCTGACCCAGCTCATAATCGCCATCACCAGCAGAACCCAGAAAATCAGCAGTCCGATAGTCTTCAGGACAATCAGCACGGCGGCGATCCAGATGATCGGCTGGAACGTAACCACCTTAAACAGCACGATGGCCTTGATAAAGCTCAGAACGAGCGCAACTAATGCCGATGCGCTGTCAATTGGCCCCATCGGGGGAATGATACGGCGTAACGGCCCAATAATGGGCTGAGTGATTTTCACAATAAACTGCGAGAACGGGTTGTAGAAATCGCAGCGAGACCATTGCATCCACACGCGCAGCAGCAGCGCCATGGTATACAGCTCAATTACCGTTGAGAGCAGGAAGGTCAACGTATTCATGGTGTTCCTTAGTTTTCCTTATTTTTTAGTGTAATCACGAGCACCAAAAATGGCAGTGCCGATGCGCACCATCGTGCTACCCGCCGCAATGGCGGCATCCATATCATCAGACATCCCCAGTGAGAGCGTGTCGATACTTGGGTAACGTGTTTTCAACCCGGCAAATGCTACCGCCATTTGCTGTGCAACTTCAAACTGCCTTACATAATCTGACTCTGGCGCCGGAATCGCCATCAGACCACGCAGGGTAATGCGTGGCAGCGCGGCGACTTCAGCGGCCAGTGCGTCAAGCTCTGCAAGCGGAATACCTGACTTACTGTTCTCATCGCTGATATTAATCTGAATCAACACATTGAGCGGCGGCAGTTCCGCAGGGCGCTGTTCGCTCAGACGGGCAGCGATACGCAGACGATCAATCGTATGGCACCAGTCAAAATGTTCAGCGACCAGACGACTTTTGTTCGACTGCAGCGGGCCGATAAAGTGCCACTGCAGATCGTTAACGCCTTTTTCCTGAAAGTAGCGGATCTTATCCACCCCTTCCTGGACATAGTTTTCACCGAAGGCACGCTGCCCTGCGGTCATGGCTTCTTCGATGGCGCTCGCAGGTTTGGTTTTGCTGACTGCAAGCAACATAACTTCTTCTGAAGACCGCCCGCAACGCGTCGCGGCGGCTGAGATTTTGTCCCGGACATGTGCCAGGTTATGCGCGATATCGTTCATTTTCCGAGGATGTTCATATGAATATGGAAGAAATAGTGGCCCTTAGTGTAAAGCATAACGTGTCGGATCTACACCTGTGCAATGCATGGCCTGCGCGCTGGCGCATACGTGGAAAAGTCGAAATAGCACCATTTACTCCCCCTGACGTGGAGAATCTGCTGATGTGCTGGCTCAGTGAGCAACAACAGGTACAGTGGCGGGAACAGGGGCAGATTGATTTTGCCCTTACGTTGGCGGACTCCCGGCGTCTACGCGCCAGCGCATTTGCTCATCAACAGGGAACCTCGCTGGCGCTAAGATTGCTACCGCTTGAATGTCCTCGTTTAGACGATCTCCAGACCCCGGAGGCCATACCTGAACTGCTGCACGGTGAAAATGGATTAGTTCTGGTCACTGGAGCCACCGGCAGCGGTAAATCAACCACCCTGGCGGCGATGGTGGAGTACCTTAATCAACATATTGCGGGGCATATTCTGACGCTGGAAGATCCGATTGAATATCGCTACACCAGCCAGCGTTGTCTTATTCAACAGCGGGAGGTGGGCGTACACTGCGCTTCTTTTGCTGCCGGTTTGCGCGGCGCGTTACGCGAAGATCCCGACGTCATTTTGCTGGGCGAGCTGCGCGACGTGGAAACTATTCGTTTGGCCTTAACGGCAGCGGAGACCGGGCATCTGGTGTTGGCAACCTTACATACGCGAGGGGCGGCGCAGGCCATCGCGCGGCTGGTGGACACCTTTCCCGCACAGGAGAAAGATCCGGTGCGTAACCAGCTTGCAGACAGCCTGCGGGCGGTACTTTCGCAAAAGCTGGAGGAAGATAAGCAGGGAGGACGCGTGGCGCTATTCGAACTGCTCGTCAACACGCCCGCCGTGGGCAATTTGATCCGCGAAGGGAAAACGCATCAGCTACCCGGTGTGATTCAAACCGGGCAGCAGACAGGTATGCAGACGTTTGCACAAAGTCAGCAGCAGCGCCAGGCGCAGGGGCGACTTTAGTAGCCCTGCTCGAAATAGCTTTCAAGGATAATAACGGCAGAAGCGGAATCTACTTTGCCTTTATTCAACGCCCGGTATCCGCCTTGCTCAAACAGGCCTGAGCGGGCTTCGACGGTGCTCAAACGTTCATCGTGTAGCGTTACGGTTACGCCAAAGCGACCGTGAATACGGTTAGCGAATTTGCGCGCGCGCGCAGTAAGGGGTTGTTCGGTGCCATCCATGTTGAGCGGCAGGCCGACAATGATTTCGTCCGGCTGCCACTCTTTTAGCAGGCGTTCAATCAAACTCCAGTCTGGCGTACCGTCCTGTGCTTTGATGGCGGGCAAGGGTCTCGCCGTACCGGTAATGCGTTGACCAACCGCGACGCCGATACTTTTCGTACCAAAATCAAAAGAGAGTAATGTTCCGCTCATCAGGCGTGTCCCGCCACGCCAGGCATGGTCTGAATATCTATCCCGATAAGCTTCGCCGCATCGCGCCAGCGGTCGGCAATCGGTGTTTTAAATAAGATGTTGAGGTCTGCGGGAGCAGTGAGCCAGGCGTTATCCAGTAGCTCTTGTTCCAGTTGACCTTTTTCCCATGATGAATAGCCCAGCGCAACCAGCACTTCGGATGGCTGCTCCTGCGTACCCAGGGTTTCAAGTACATCGCGGGAGGTGGTGATGATAGTGTTATCTGAAATGCGAATACTGGAGGCAAAGCGTGACGGCGGGGTGTGTAGAATAAATCCACGGTCTTCCGCCAGCGGGCCGCCGAGCATCACCGGTTTGTCCAGACGAATGGCAGGATCGCGTGCTTCTGGAGTAATCTTCAGCTTTTCCAGAATCCCTTCAATTTGTAAGTTTTCCAGAGGTTTATTGACGATAATCCCCATTGCTCCGTTCTCATTGTGTTCACAGATATACACCACGGAACGGCGGAAAATCGGATCCTGGAGAGCAGGCATGGCAATTAGAAAGTGATGCTGTAAATTCATTGTCAGAGGTTCTGTTTCCTGGTTCAAAAAAGCAACAGAGCCCAGTATGTGGGCAAAGCGCGAAGATGTCACCCTCTGAAGATAGCTTTGCCGGATGGCGGCTTTGCCTTATCCGGCCTACGGGGTGCAAATGTAGGCCGGATAAGACGCGAAGGCATCGCCATCCGGCAACTTATTTATTTCTGCAAACGTGCCTCGATGGCGTCCATCAGCATACCGGTAATCGAAACCGGGAACTCCGCTTCAATTTCACGAATACAGGTTGGGCTGGTGACGTTAATTTCCGTCAGACGGTCGCCAATGATATCCAGACCGACAAAAATCAAACCTTTTGCTTTCAGCGTTGGCCCAATGCGACGTGCAATTTCCCAGTCGCTGTCGGTTAATGGACGCGGCTCGCCACGACCGCCGGCTGCCAGGTTGCCACGGGTTTCGCCGCCTTGTGGAATACGCGCCAGGCAGTACGGAACGGGTTCGCCATCGACCACCAGCACGCGTTTATCGCCGTCTTTAATTGCCGGCAGATAGTTCTGCGCCATGCAATAACGGGTACCGTGCTCGGTCAGTGTTTCGGCAATAACGCCAAGGTTCGGATCGCCTTCCTTCACGCGGAAAATAGATGCGCCGCCCATGCCGTCCAGCGGTTTGAGAATGATGTCGCTGTGTTTTTGCCAGAAGGCTTTCAGCTGCGCTTTGTTACGCGTGACCAGCGTTTCCGGCGTCAGGTCGGCAAACCATGCGGTGAACAGCTTCTCGTTACAATCGCGCAGGCTCTGCGGTTTGTTGACGATTAGCGTCCCTTTCTCCTCTGCACGTTCCAGAATATAGGTTGCGTAGATGAACTCGGTATCAAACGGCGGATCCTTACGCATCAGAATGACGTCCAGATCTGCCAGCGGGAGATCCTGCTCGCTATTGAACTCATACCATTTGTCGTAGTTCTGCTCTACGCTCAGGGTACGCGTACGGGCGCGGGCTTCACCGTTGATAAGATAGAGATCGGCCATTTCCATATAATGAATTTCGTAACCGCGACGTTGCGCTTCCAGCAGCATAGCGAAGCTGGAATCTTTCTTGATGTTGATGCTTGCGATGGGATCCATCACGATGCCGAGCTTGATCATTGTTCTTCTCCGTTAGCCCAGATCGCCAAAACGCACCTGTAGCGCGGTGATGGCGGTGAGCGCAGTTGTCTCAGTACGCAGAACGCGAGGTCCTAACAGAATATCAGTAAATTGATATCGTGCGGTCATGGCAATTTCATCTGCCGACAGCCCACCTTCGGGGCCAATCAGCAAGCGGATGCGTTCCACCGGGAGCGGCAGCGTATTGATGCTGGCGCTGGCGCGGGGATGCAGGTTCAGTTTCAGACCTTCATCTTGTTCGGCGCACCACGCTTCCAGATCCATCGCCGGGCGAATTTCAGGCACCCGATTACGACCGCACTGTTCGCAGGCGGCAATGGCGATTTTCTGCCACTGCTGGAGCTTCTTGTTCAGGCGTTCGCTGTCCAGTTTAACGCCGCAGCGCTCAGAAAAAAGTGGCGTAATGAGGCTTACACCCAGTTCAATCGATTTTTGGATAGTAAATTCCATTTTTTCACCCCGCGACATCACCTGGCCCAGGTGGATGTGCAGCGGCGATTCTCGATCGTCGAGTTCAGCGTTAAGCACCTTCACGTCCACGCTTTTCTTACTGGCGTGGGTGATTTCGGCGTCGAATACCTGATTGCTGCCATCAAACAGCTGTAGCGCCTGGCCTGGCCCCATACGCAGTACGCGGCCGATATGGTTGGCTGCATCTTCACACAGTGAAATTTGGCTGCCGGAAGTGAGTGGCTCAGGGTGATAAATGCGAGGAATGCGCATAGTTAAACATCCGCGTCATGGCCCTGGGCTGCAAAAGGCCAGGGCATGGTTAAAAAATATTGCTGCTAGTGTAGGTTAGCTCTTTTGCGCCTGGCAAGCGCGTTGCACATAGGGGTTATGGTTCCCCTGTACCTTCGCAATGCGTTCGTCGCGCTCACACTCCCAATCGGTGACCGGATACTGCTTATTCCAGGCATTAAAAAGCTGAGTTTGCTGGCGGGAGAGCGTCAGGTTGTATTGGTCGCGCATGTAAAAATAGGTACGCGCGATGGCGCCACGGGCGCGGGCTGGCGGCTCGGCAACTTTCTCTTTGAAGTCAACCTTCATGGTGCATTGTCCATATTGGCCTTCACCACCGTTCCACTGGCTGTACATAAAGTTTGCGCGATCGCCATTGACCTCACCCACCGCGGGCTGCAGGTTATGCATATCGCTTTCCATTTTGCGATAGACCGGATCTTTAGCGCAGTTTTTACGCCCTCCGTCCTGCCAGCACTGGCGCTGATGACCAAATTGCCAGGCGGGGACAACGTGTTCCCATTCAATTCGACTGGCGCGGTTTTCATTTTTTCGCACTTTATAGCCGCAGGATTCGAGGTCAACGACCCCTTTTTTTCCTTGCCAGTTAATTTTACATCCGCAATAGAAATCGCCTGGCGCATCGGCGTTAACTTTAACGCCTGCTGCTTTTGCCTGAGAAAAACTGTTGATGCCTTCGGCTAAAACCGAGCCTGAAAACGCAGCGGCTAACAGGGCCGCAGCAAAAGAAAGATTACGGTACATCACGAACTCCGTGTCAAAACGAGCCCGCAACGTAGCGAAAGTCATTCCTGTATGCAATCAGTTAGATCAGAAAAGTTCCTGATAATTCTGAAGATTATTCTGCAACCAGCGGTTCACCGCAGTGAACGCAGCGGTAGGTGGCTTCGCCGCGTACAACGCGGTTATGGCGGCGGACGGTCAGTTGGTGCTCCTGACACTTACAGCGGTATGTAAAGGTCTTACGCTGCACGGATTGCAGCTCAAACTGATGCGTGCGCCGGGCCGGTACGCCCAGCACGCTCTCCATCATCCATTTCCACTCTTTCCCGTGCGGCGGTACGCGGCCAAAGTGTTTCCACACCAGTAGATGCGCCAGTTCATGGGGCACCACTTCGTTAACGAACGCGTCAACATTCTCCATCAGCAAAACTGGATTAAGACGAATTTCGTAGGTTTGTAGCCACGCGGTACCCGCGGCGGTTCCGCGCTGTTGGTAAACCAGCTTTGGTTCCGGGTATTGGCGTTCGAGCTTGAGATTGGCCTGAGCGAGTTTTTCCCGCAGGCTGCGCATAACGGCTTGCTGGATGGCGATCGGGAGACGGGAGGTTTTCATAACGCCAGAGGATAGTGCGACAGGGAAGGGACTGCAAGAGGAAGGCTCCCTCCCACGGGGGAGGAAGCCTAACGAGATTAGTCGTGTGCGCCAATTTCGCGCAGTTTACGACCTTTCATCAGGTTACGTT
This sequence comes from Citrobacter sp. RHBSTW-00887, assembly GCF_013728095.1. Taxonomy (NCBI): domain Bacteria; kingdom Pseudomonadati; phylum Pseudomonadota; class Gammaproteobacteria; order Enterobacterales; family Enterobacteriaceae; genus Citrobacter; species Citrobacter sp. RHBSTW-00887. The sequence goes on from NZ_CP056267.1 coordinate 1,006,058, forward strand.
CAATGTGTTCCAGAGAGACGTTTTTAGTTTCAGGGATCAGCCACAGGGTCAGGAAGATGAACAGTACGTTCAGGCCACCGTAGACCCAGAAGGTGTTGGCGCTGCCCAGCGAGTTCAGCATCGTCAGGAAGGTTGCGCCGACAATCATGTTGGCAATCCAGTTAGTTGCGGTAGAGCAGGTGATGCCGAAATCGCGACCTTTCAGCGGCTGGATTTCAGAGCACAGTACCCAAATCAGCGGACCGGCGCTCATCGCAAAGCCAACGATAAACATTAGCAGCATCAGGACAGCGAAGTATTGTGCGGCTGGCGAGTGAATACCCACGTGCATCATTGTACCCAGCACGCCCATACCGACGGCCATGACGATAAAGCCGAGGATCAGCGTAGGTTTTCGGCCCCAGCGGTCAACCAGGCCAATGGCGATAAAGGTTGCCAGCACGTTGGTCAGACCGACAATAACGGTCCCCCACATCTGTTCGGTGGTGTTGGTGTAACCCGCCAGCTCAAAGATTTTTGGCGCGTAATACATAATGACGTTCATCCCGGTGAACTGCTGCATCACCTGTAATAGAACGCCAAGGAAAACTGCGCGGCGGAAGTTGCTGTTTTCTTTAAACAGCGCCCAGCCGCTCTGCTTCACTTGCAGGCTTTCACGAATTTCATCCAGCTCGCGTTTGGCTTCAGCGCTGGTGTCACGCAGACGCAACAGAACGCGTTCGGCATCGACAAAACGACGTTTAGCCGCAAACCAACGCGGGCTGTCCGGCAGGAAGATGACGCCAACCAGCAGTAACAGGGCAGGGATGATGATCACGCCCAGCATCCAGCGCCATGCGCCGCTGTAGCTAAATGCCGTATCGGAAAGATACGCACCTAAAATACCGATGGTGATCATTAACTGATACATAGAAATCATGCTGCCGCGAATTTTTTCCGGGGCGATTTCGGACAAGTACAACGGTGCGGTATAAGACGCAACGCCGACTGCCAGGCCGAGCAGCACGCGGGAAACCAGCAGCACTTCAACGTTTGGCGCTGCGGCGGAGAACAGCGAACCGGCAACAAACAGGATTGCGCCGATCATCAGGCTTTTTTTACGCCCCAGCTTAAAGGAGAGCCAACCGCTGCCGACGGCGCCCACTGCCGCACCAAACATCATGGAACTCACCACCCATTCCTGAGTGTGTGGGGTAATTTGGAACTCGTCGGTGATGAATGGTAAAGCACCGGCAATAACACCGATATCCAGGCCAAAAAGTAATCCAGCCAGGGCTGCCAGGAAGCAGACAAAAAATGTCATGGCTTTGTTGGAATGCCCCGTTTTTTTATTGTCAGGCATGATGCCCTCCGTTGGGTAGCTAGTTTTGTTGATGTTAAGGGTAGGTGAGTACGGGGTAAAAAAATGCGAATCACATCACATTAGTGTAATCGGTTACACTGGCATTCATGTGGATTATTGTTTAATGAGTTGAAAGTTAACATTATTTATTATTATAGAATAAAGTTGATTGGCTGATTTTAAGACATTGCTGAAATATGATGTAACAGTGATGCAATGCTGGTAACGAAGAGATGTGAATTCAAGGTAGATAGAAATACTGTGCTATGTAATCGCTTTCATTTGTTATTGAAGCAAATGAAATTAGCGTGGTTATAGCGATGGGGGATGGGAGAGCAAATGACATAAAAAAGACCAGCATGAGGCTGGTCTTCATAAGCATTGAGCCGTCGGGGAATTACTTCAGACCGGCAGCTTCACGCAGCAGGGCGGCTTTGTCGGTTTTTTCCCATGGGAAATGTTCGCGACCAAAGTGACCGTAAGCGGCGGTTTCTTTGTAAATTGGGTGCAGCAGATCCAGCATCTGAATCAGGCCATACGGGCGCAGGTCGAAGAACTCACGCACCAGCAGGGTCAGCTGTTCTGAAGGCACTTTTTCAGTACCGAACGTTTCCACCATGATAGAGGTCGGTTCAGCCACGCCGATTGCGTAGGAAACCTGAATCTCACAACGGTCAGCCAGGCCAGCGGCAACGATGTTTTTCGCTACGTAGCGGGCTGCATAAGCTGCGGAACGGTCAACTTTAGACGGATCCTTACCAGAGAATGCGCCGCCGCCGTGACGGGCCATGCCGCCGTAGGTATCAACGATGATTTTACGACCCGTCAGACCGCAGTCACCCATTGGACCGCCGATAACGAAACGACCAGTTGGGTTGATGAAGAACTTGGTTGAAGCTGTCAGCCATTCAGTCGGCAGTACCGGCTTGATGATCTCTTCCATAACGGCTTCTTGCAGCGATTTCTGATCGATATCTTCAGAGTGCTGAGTCGACAGAACAACCGCATCGATACCGACGATTTTACCGTCGTCATACTGGAAGGTTACCTGGCTTTTTGCATCCGGGCGCAGCCAGGATAAGGTGCCGTTTTTACGCACTTCAGCCTGACGCTGCACCAGACGGTGAGCATAGGTAATCGGGGCTGGCATCAGCACGTCGGTTTCGTTGGTTGCATAACCAAACATCAGACCCTGGTCGCCTGCGCCCTGTTCCAGCGGATCCGCACGGTCAACACCCTGGTTGATGTCCGGAGACTGTTTACCAATCGCGCTCAGTACCGCACAAGAGTTGGCATCAAAGCCCATGTCGGAATGCACATAGCCAATTTCGCGAACCGTGTTACGGGTGATCTCTTCGATATCAACCCATGCGCTGGTGGTGATCTCACCGCCAACTAAAACCATACCGGTTTTGACGTAGGTTTCGCAGGCAACGCGTGCTTTCGGATCCTGCTCCAGGATTGCATCCAGCACGGCATCAGAGATTTGGTCAGCGATTTTGTCAGGATGCCCTTCTGATACGGACTCGGACGTAAAAAGGTGTTTTGCCATATTTAATTTCACCTAAGGAGAATGTAGTTAGCTCAAACTGTCGAGTGGAATAGCCATGTGTAGAAGATTCTACCATGAGTCTGCAGATGACGGACACTGGCAGTCTGAGTGTTAATCGGTATAGATGGATTAACATCTGGACGGCTATTTTAAGGCGGTTCTGCGCCTGATTTCCAGCTTTTTTTGATTGAGCTCGCATTGTACTGAAAATGTAACTGGAAATTTTTCCTGACGGTGCTGGCAATGCGCGTATTTATCTTTTGCTTTTTCGTACTGTTGTCGGTATAAAACGCGGCGCGCGGCTCATATCCGTCATACTTCAAGTTGCATGTGCGTTGGCAATACTCGCCCAGTCACTTACTCCTGTAAGCGCCCGGGGATTCACTGCGTTGCCGCCTTCCCGCAACTCGATTTATTGAGGATAGACAAAAAAGCACACGACGTTTTCATCGTGTTGCCACTTCCAGCCGGGTTAAAACTTTAGCTTTGGCTTGTGGGTTCGTTCCGTCAGGAGCAACCGTGGAGGTGATACGAGATAATGAACCGTTGTATTCTGCTGAATCTGTCGCACCGTTCTGGTGTACATATGTCCCCCGCAATCTGCATCTTGCATACCTGCCGATGTTATACCCATCTCGGCGCTTCTCAGGACTCCAGGGCCGGCAACGGTCACTAAGAACTGAACAAGGGCGCTCTTGGTAAACAAGAGTTTTCTCGTGGTTTCGCCGAACCGTCAGCATTAAGTTCGGTTACGTGTTTACATTGATATGAAAAAGAAACCGGTCGCACAGTCGGAGCGTCAGCACTATCTGCTGGAAATTCTGCCTGTATTTGGGTTGTTATCGCGTCTTCGGATTGCGATAGTAGTCAACTGTTTTACACTTGTTAATAAAATTTGAGGTTCGCTATGTCTGACGACATTTCTTTGGGTTCGCCTTCGTCAGCAGGCGAACACGGTGTACTACGCTCCATGCAGGAGGTTGCAATGAGTTCCCAGGAAGCCAGCAAGATGCTGCGTACTTACAATATTGCCTGGTGGGGTAATAACTACTATGACGTCAATGAACTGGGCCACATCAGCGTGTGCCCGGATCCCGACGTACCAGAAGCGCGCGTTGACCTTGCTGAGTTGGTGAAAGCCCGTGAAGCGCAGGGCCAGCGTTTGCCTGCATTGTTCTGCTTCCCGCAGATCCTGCAACACCGTCTGCGTTCGATTAACGCCGCGTTTAAGCGCGCCCGTGAGTCTTACGGCTACAACGGTGACTATTTCCTCGTTTACCCGATCAAGGTTAACCAGCACCGTCGCGTGATTGAATCGCTGATCCACTCCGGCGAACCGCTGGGGCTGGAAGCCGGTTCTAAAGCTGAACTGATGGCCGTTCTGGCTCATGCCGGAATGACCCGCAGCGTGATCGTGTGTAACGGCTATAAAGACCGCGAATACATCCGCCTGGCGCTAATTGGCGAAAAGATGGGCCATAAGATCTATCTGGTCATCGAGAAGATGTCTGAAATCGCTATCGTGCTGGATGAAGCTGAACGACTGAATGTTGTTCCGCGTCTGGGCGTGCGTGCGCGTCTGGCGTCGCAAGGGTCCGGCAAATGGCAGTCCTCCGGCGGAGAGAAATCGAAATTCGGCCTGGCGGCAAACCAGGTGCTGCAACTGGTAGAAATGCTGCGCGAGCGCGGTCGTCTGGACAGTATTCAGTTGCTGCACTTCCACCTCGGCTCACAGATGGCGAACATTCGTGATATTGCCACCGGCGTACGTGAGTCGGCGCGTTTCTACGTTGAGCTGCACAAGCTTGGCGTAAATATCCAGTGCTTCGACGTGGGCGGTGGCCTGGGCGTGGACTACGAAGGTACCCGTTCGCAGTCTGACTGCTCCGTAAACTACGGCCTGAACGAATACGCGAACAACATCATCTGGGCCATTGGCGACGCCTGTGAAGAGCACGGTCTGCCGCACCCGACGGTAATTACCGAATCCGGTCGGGCTGTTACCGCGCATCATACCGTGCTGGTGTCTAACATTATCGGCGTTGAGCGTAGCGAGCATACCGAAGCAACGCCTCCGGCTGACGATGCGCCGCGTGCCCTGCAAAGCATGTGGGAAACCTGGCAAGAGATGCATGAGCCGGGAACCCGTCGTTCGCTGCGTGAATGGCTGCACGACAGCCAGATGGATCTGCACGATATTCACGTTGGGTACTCTTCAGGCACCTTTAGCCTGCAGGAACGCGCGTGGGCAGAACAGCTCTATCTGAACATGTGTCACGATGTGCAAAAACAACTCGACCCGAGCAACCGCGCGCACCGTCCGATTATCGACGAGTTGCAGGAGCGTATGGCGGATAAGATTTACGTCAACTTCTCACTGTTCCAGTCGATGCCGGATGCGTGGGGGATCGATCAGCTGTTCCCGGTGATGCCGCTGGAAGGGCTGAACAAGGCTCCTGAGCGCCGTGCGGTGCTGCTGGATATCACCTGTGACTCTGATGGCGCTATCGACCACTATGTTGATGGTGACGGCATTGCGACCACCATGCCGATGCCGGAATACGACCCTGAGAACCCGCCGATGCTGGGCTTCTTTATGGTGGGTGCGTACCAGGAGATCCTTGGCAACATGCACAACCTGTTCGGTGATACTGAAGCGGTTGACGTGTTCGTCTTCCCTGACGGCAGCGTGGAAGTTGAGCTGTCTGACGAAGGGGATACCGTGGCGGATATGCTGCAATACGTGCAGTTGGATCCGAACACCCTGCTAACTCAGTTCCGTGACCAGGTGAAAAACACCGATCTGGATACCGAGTTGCAGCAGCAGTTCCTCGAAGAGTTTGAGGCAGGTCTGTACGGATATACCTATCTCGAAGACGAGTAATGCTGTTGGGGTTCGCTTGAACCTGAGCAAATTAACGGCGATAATTCGCCTATACAAGTAGTCACGTAAATCAATCCCTTCCTCGTCGGGCTTAACGACGCGGAGGGGATTTTTTTTCACCGATTTTAAAAGAGGTCAGTACATGAGCACCTTAGGTCATCAATACGACAACTCCCTGGTTTCTAACGCCTTTGGTTTTTTGCGTCTGCCGATGAACTTCATGCCGTACGACAGCGACGCCGATTGGGTGATCACCGGCGTACCGTTTGATATGGCAACGTCTGGCCGCGCGGGCGGTCGTCATGGTCCGGCTGCGATCCGTCAGGTTTCCACTAACCTGGCGTGGGAACACAATCGCTTCCCGTGGGACTTCGATATGCGCGAGCGCCTGAACGTGGTGGACTGCGGCGATCTGGTTTATGCGTTCGGTGATGCCCGTGAAATGAGTGAAAAACTGCAGGCGCATGCTGAGAAGTTGCTTTCTGCTGGTAAGCGCATGCTCTCTTTCGGCGGTGACCACTTCGTCACGCTGCCGCTCCTGCGCGCGCACGCTAAACACTTTGGTAAAATGGCGCTGGTGCACTTTGATGCCCACACCGACACCTACGCTAACGGCTGTGAATTCGACCACGGTACCATGTTCTACACTGCGCCGAACGAAGGTCTGATCGATCCGAATCACTCTGTGCAGATCGGTATTCGTACCGAGTTCGACAAAGATAACGGCTTTACCGTGCTGGATGCTTGCCAGGTGAACGATCGCGGCGTAGATGACGTCATCGCCCAGGTTAAGCAGATTGTTGGTGATATGCCGGTGTATCTGACCTTTGATATCGACTGCCTCGATCCGGCGTTTGCTCCAGGAACCGGTACGCCCGTGATCGGCGGTCTGACTTCCGATCGCGCGATCAAGCTGGTACGTGGTCTGAAAGATCTGAATATCGTCGGGATGGATGTGGTGGAAGTGGCTCCGGCCTACGATCAGTCAGAGATCACCGCGCTGGCGGCGGCTACGCTGGCACTGGAAATGCTGTATATCCAGGCGGCGAAGAAAGGCGAATAACGGGTTTCGGACTATTTTGCCGGATGTCGCTGACGCTAGTCCGGCCTACATTATTGCTGAATTTGTAGGCCGGGTAAGGCGTTCACGCCGCCATCCGGCACTGTTCGAGGATTATTTTATCCCGTCTGCGCTCATGCGATCGCGAATGTGTTGCGCACGTTCTGCAGATGCCGGGTGATCGTCAAACATTGAGCTTTGGCGTCCTGCTTCCAGTTTAGCCAGTTTCTCAAAGCTGGTGGCCAGGCCTGCCGGATTGATCCCACGTTTGCGCAACAAATCATACGAGTAATCATCCGCTTCGGATTCCTGACGCTGGGAGAACTGCGAGTTCACCAGTTTCTCGCCAAGATCGCCCAATTGCGACTGCGACAGGCTGCCGACAATGCCGCCAGCGGAAGCCGCTGCTGCACGTACGGCGTTAGTGCCCAGCGCGACCTGCATGCCTTTTTTCACGTGACCCAGCGCGACGTGGCCCATTTCGTGGCCGATCACCGCTTCGACTTCGTTATCGGTCATCATGTCCATCAGGCCGCTGTACACGCGGATACAACCGTTCGCCATGGCAAAGGCATTCACATCTTTCGCCATATAGACTTTGTAGTTCACCGGCTGGCCGTTAATGTTGTCGCCAAGCGCGGCGGCGATTTTGCCAAGACGCGTTGTGTACTCGCTGCTGGCAGGGGCGATAGTAGCCTTGCTGTCCATATCTTTACAGGCCTGATCGCTCAGCGCTTTTACCTGAGTATCGCTCAGACTATAGGCCTGAAAAGCCTCTGCGCCAGAAGAAAGCAGTCCGTTTGAGTCCATGTTCTGGCAGCCGGTCAATGCCGCCGCCATGCTCGTAGCAAGCAGTAAAGCGCGAATTTTCATTTTTTCTCTTCCGCACAAAGTCAGGATTTTTCTAAAAAATGCGTCGTTTGCAGGTAAACCGACGCTCGGCCTTAGTATAAAGAAAAGAACATTCAGCGGGCGAGAAGATTGCGCAACTTGCGCGCATGATCCAGAGATTTCTGAAGCGGTAAAAGGATGCTCCATGTACATGACACGCGGCTTGGGTTACATTGTTGGCACTTTTTTCCGGCGTAGCCCAAAACGCGCTGTCGTCAAGTCGTTAAGGGCTCAGCCTTCATTATCCGATCTGGAGTCAAAATGTCCTCACGTAAAGAGCTTGCCAATGCTATTCGTGCGCTGAGCATGGACGCAGTACAGAAAGCCAAATCCGGTCACCCGGGTGCCCCGATGGGTATGGCTGACATTGCCGAAGTCCTGTGGCGTGATTTCCTGAACCACAACCCGACTAACCCGTCCTGGGCTGACCGTGACCGCTTCGTGCTGTCCAACGGCCACGGCTCCATGCTGATTTACAGCCTGCTGCACCTCACCGGCTACGATCTGCCGATGTCCGAGCTGCAGAACTTCCGTCAGCTGCATTCCAAAACGCCGGGTCACCCGGAAGTGGGTTACACCGCGGGTGTTGAAACCACTACCGGTCCTCTGGGTCAGGGCATTGCGAATGCTGTGGGTATGGCTATCGCCGAAAAAACGCTGGCGGCGCAGTTTAACCGTCCTGGTCACGACATCGTTGACCACTTCACCTATGCTTTCATGGGCGACGGCTGCATGATGGAAGGTATCTCTCACGAGGTATGTTCCCTGGCCGGTACGCTGAAGCTGGGTAAACTGGTAGCGTTCTACGATGACAACGGCATCTCTATCGATGGCCACGTTGAAGGCTGGTTCACCGATGACACCGCTAAGCGTTTCGAAGCTTACGGCTGGCACGTGGTTCGTGGCGTTGATGGTCACGATGCTGACGCGATTAAGCGCGCAGTTGAAGAAGCTCGCGCTGTGACCGACAAACCGTCCCTGCTGATGTGCAAAACCATCATCGGTTTCGGTTCCCCGAATAAAGCTGGTACCCACGACTCTCACGGTGCGCCGCTGGGTGATGCAGAAATCGCACTGACCCGCGAACAGCTGGGCTGGAAATACGCGCCGTTTGAAATTCCGTCTGAAATCTACGCGCAGTGGGATGCGAAAGAAGCAGGCCAGGCAAAAGAAGCTGCATGGAACGAGAAGTTCGCTGCTTATGCGAAAGCCTTCCCGCAGGAAGCCGCTGAATTCACCCGTCGTATGAAAGGTGAAATGCCGTCTGACTTCGACGCAAAAGCGAACGAGTTCATCGCTAAGCTACAGGCTAACCCGGCGAAAATCGCCAGCCGTAAAGCGTCTCAGAACGCGATTGAAGCGTTTGGTCCTCTGCTGCCTGAATTCCTCGGTGGCTCCGCTGACCTGGCACCAAGTAACCTGACTCTGTGGTCTGGTTCTAAAGCTATCAACGAAGATACTGCCGGTAACTACATCCATTACGGTGTACGTGAATTCGGTATGACCGCTATCGCTAACGGTATCTCCCTGCACGGTGGCTTCCTGCCGTACACCTCCACCTTCCTGATGTTTGTGGAATATGCCCGTAACGCGGTGCGTATGGCTGCGCTGATGAAACAGCGTCAGGTGATGGTCTATACCCACGACTCCATCGGTCTGGGCGAAGATGGCCCGACTCACCAGCCGGTAGAGCAGGTAGCTTCGCTGCGTGTGACCCCGAACATGAGCACCTGGCGTCCGTGTGACCAGGTTGAATCTGCCGTTGCATGGAAATACGGTGTAGAGCGTCAGGACGGTCCGACCGCGCTGATCCTCTCCCGCCAGAACCTGGCACAGCAGGAACGTACCGAAGAGCAGCTGGCGAACATCGCGCGCGGTGGTTACGTGCTGAAAGATTGCGCCGGTCAGCCGGAACTGATCTTCATCGCTACCGGTTCTGAAGTTGAGCTGGCTGTGGCTGCCTGGGACAAACTGACCGCTGAAGGCGTTAAAGCGCGCGTGGTTTCCATGCCGTCTACCGACGCGTTCGACAAACAGGATGCCGCTTATCGCGAGTCCGTACTGCCGAAAGCTGTTTCCGCACGTGTTGCAGTGGAAGCGGGTATCGCAGACTACTGGTTCAAATATGTGGGCCTGAACGGCGCTATCGTTGGTATGACTACCTTTGGTGAGTCTGCACCGGCTGAGCTGCTGTTTGAAGAGTTTGGCTTCACTGTCGACAACGTTGTCGCGAAAGCAAAAGAACTGCTGTAATTTTGATTACAGGTGAAAACGGGTCGCTTATGCGGCCCGTTTTTTTAAAGTAAGTAAATTTATTTGGTCGTGCGCAACCTGAAAATGTAGATTTGCATCACAAATATGATATTTAGCGATGTTTTATATTTGTAACTTGAGTCACATTATTTCTGTTGACTTTTATATTTCTTTTCTCAATTCATTGTTTTTAAAGGCATCATCAAAAAACATTCTGCGCTGTATGTAGTTTTCTCCTCGATTGATTTCATTTCGCCGTGCGCGTATTTTATTTTTAACGCTAACTCGTACCCTAAAAATAAAATAAGGAAAATGTATGCGGCTGATTGATTACTTTCCCGAATCATCTATCTCAATAAAAAATTCAGCAAAGAACTGGCAGGAGGCAATTGACTTTTCTATGTCATCCTTACTTGCCAATCATTATGTCAATTCAGATTATATTCAGGCCATTAAAGACTCAACGATTAACAATGGTCCTTATTATATTTTAGCGCCAGGTGTCGCCATGCCGCACGCTCGACCGGAGTGTGGCGCGTTAAAAACCGGTATGTCATTAACGCTTCTCAAACAGGAAGTGAAATTTGCCGAAGATGATGAAGGTGTCAGATTATTAATCGGATTGTCGGCGGCTAATGCTGATTCACACATTGGCGCTATTCAGGCCTTAAGCGAATTATTATGTGAAGAGGAAGCACTAACCGCTTTGTTAGCGGCTAAATCAGAAAAACAATTGGCGGATATTATCGCTCAAGCATAATTAACGGTTTCCTTTCAGGACATTATTATGGAAAACAAGTCTGCTCGTGCCAAAGTCCAGGCTTTTGGTGGGTTTTTGACTGCAATGGTCATTCCTAACATCGGCGCATTTATTGCCTGGGGTTTTATTACCGCATTATTTATTCCTACTGGTTGGATGCCGAATGAGCATTTCGCCAAAATTGTCGGTCCGATGATTACCTATTTACTGCCCGTCATGATTGGCTCCACTGGGGGACATCTGGTTGGCGGGAAACGCGGTGCGGTGATGGGGGGCATTGGTTCTATTGGCGTTATTGTGGGCGCGGATATCCCGATGTTCCTTGGCGCGATGGTAATGGGGCCGCTTGGCGGTTGGGTGATTAAGCATATCGACCGTCTGCTGGAAAAACGCATTCCTGCAGGCTTCGAGATGGTTATCAATAATTTCTCTCTTGGTATTGCGGGAATGCTTTTATGCTTGCTGGGGTTTGAAGTTATCGGCCCGGCGGTTCTCATTGCCAATAATTTCGTGAAGGAGTGTATTGAAGCGTTGGTTCATGCGGGCTATCTGCCGTTGCTATCCGTAATCAATGAGCCGGCAAAAATCCTCTTTCTGAACAATGCCATCGATCAGGGGGTGTATTATCCGCTGGGGATGCAGCAAGCTTCTGAAACGGGAAAATCAATTTTCTTCATGGTGGCATCTAACCCAGGGCCGGGATTAGGTTTGTTACTCGGCTTTGCTATCTTTGGCAAAGGGATGAGTAAAAAGTCTGCGCCAGGCGCCATGATTATCCACTTCCTAGGTGGTATTCATGAACTGTATTTCCCGTATGTGCTGATGAAGCCTCTGACCCTGATCGCGATGATTGCCGGGGGAATGACCGGGACGTGGGTATTCCACCTGCTGGACGGTGGGTTAGTTGCGGGGCCAAGCCCAGGATCTATATTCGCCTATCTGGCATTAACGCCGAAAGGTTCTTTCCTCGCGACCATTGCAGGAGTCACTGCGGGAACCGTTGTTACTTTTGTTATTACCTCTGTCATCCTGAAAATGGAAAAGAACGTTGAAACAGAAAGTGAAGATGACTTTGCTGAATCAGCCAGAGCCGTCAAAGCAATGAAGCAGGAAGGGAAATTCTCTTATAAAAACATTAAACGTGTCGCTTTTGTCTGTGATGCAGGAATGGGTTCCAGTGCTATGGGGGCAACCACGTTTCGTAAGCGTCTGGAGAAAGCGGGATTGAATATTACTGTGACGCATTATGCTATCGAAAACGTTCCGCAAGATGCCGATATTATTGTCACCCATGCCAGTCTTGAAGGTCGTGTTAAACGTGTAAGTGAAAAGCCATTAGTGCTGATTAAGAACTATATTGGTGACCCATTGTTGGATGATTTATTTAAACGCATTACTGCGAACTAGCCTTCTTCTATTTTTGGAGTGAATATGAAAACGAAAGTTGCTGCCATATATGGCAAGCAGGATATTCGTATCCGTGAGTTTGAACTGCCTGCAATTACAGATAATGAATTGTTAGTAAGCGTAATATCCGATAGCGTTTGTTTGTCCACCTGGAAAGCAGCAGCATTGGGGAGCGATCATAAACGCGTACCGGACGATCTGGGAAATCATCCGGTTATTACCGGACATGAATGTGCAGGTATCATTGTTGAGGTGGGGAAAAACCTGACGGATAAATATAAGAAAGATCAGCGTTTTGTGTTGCAACCCGCGATGGGATTGCCAAGTGGATATTCAGCGGGATACAGCTACGAATATTTTGGCGGCAATGCGACATATATGATTATCCCGGAAGTGGCGATTAACCTGGGATGCGTTTTGCCTTACCACGGCTCTTATTTTGCCGCCGCCTCATTGGCAGAACCGATGTGCTGCATTATTGGCGCGTATAACGCGAATTTTCATACCACGCCTTACGTTTATGAGCATCGCATGGGGATTAAGCCAGGGGGGAACATTGCGCTTCTGGCCTGCGCCGGGCCGATGGGTATTGGTGCAATAGATTATGCCATTAACGGAAGTATTCAGCCGTCACGCGTGGTGGTGGTCGACATTGACGAAGCACGACTGGCGCAGGCTAAAAAACTGTTGCCCGTTGAGCTGGCGGCAGAAAAGGGGATTGAGCTCATCTATGTGAATACTACTGGCATGGATTCTCCGACAGCGATGCTGCGAGCGTTAACTCATGACGCAGGTTTTGATGATGTCTTTGTGTATGCGGCAGTGCCTGCAGTTGTTGAGATGGCTGATGATTTACTCGCGGAAGATGGTTGCCTGAATTTTTTTGCCGGTCCTACGGACAGTAACTTCAAAGTGCCGTTTAATTTTTATAACGTGCACTACAACAGCACTCACGTTGTCGGGACATCCGGTGGTTCAACGGATGATATGAAAGAGGCTATTGCGCTCAGTGCAACTGGCCAACTGCAACCGTCGTTTATGGTGACGCACATTGGCGGCCTTGATGCAGTTCCGGAAACTGTATTGAATTTACCGGCGATCCCCGGCGGTAAGAAGCTGATATATAACGGCGTTACCATGCCACTAACCGCCATTGCTGATTTTGCCGAGAAAGGGAAAACTGACCCATTATTCAAAGAACTGGCGCTGCTGGTGGAGGAGACGCACGGTATCTGGAATGAAAAGGCAGAAAAATACCTTTTGGCACACTTTGGCGTTGATATCGGGGAGGCGGCGATATGATGTCGCTGGCATGGCCGCTATTTCGTATCACGGAGCAGGCTGCACTGGCAGCCTGGCCGCAAACCGGGTGCGGCGATAAAAACAAGATTGATGGTCTGGCTGTGACGGCAATGCGGGAAGCATTGAACAGTATTGCCATTCGCGGACGCATCGTTATTGGCGAAGGGGAGATTGATCAAGCCCCGATGCTGTGGATTGGTGAAGAAGTGGGAACCGGCAGCGGACCTGAGGTAGATATCGCCGTTGATCCTATCGAAGGAACCCGAATGGTGGCTATGGGGCAAAGCAATGCGCTGGCCGTCATGGCGTTTGCCCCTCGCGGTAGTTTGTTACACGCTCCTGATATGTACATGAAAAAACTGGTTGTTAATCGGTTTGCGAAAGGGGCGATTAATCTGGCGCTGCCGTTGGCAGATAATTTGCGTAATGTGGCAGAGGCATTGGGTAAACCGCTGGAGCGACTGCGGATGGTGACGCTGGATAAACCGCGCCTTCAACCAGCGATTGCCGAGGCGACACGGCTTGGCGTCAAGGTCTTTGCTCTGCCCGATGGTGACGTGGCCGCCAGCGTGCTGGCCTGTATGCAGGAGAATCCTTATGATCTGATGTATACCATTGGCGGCGCGCCTGAAGGGGTTATTTCAGCCTGTGCGGTTAAAGCGCTGGGGGGCGATATGCAGGCTGAACTGATTGATTTTTGTGAAGCGAAAGGAAATAACGCAGATAATCGTCTGATTGCGGCACAGGAACATCAGCGCTGCGCGGAAATGGGCGTTGAGATCAACCGGATCTACGCGTTGGACGAACTGGTAGGGGGAAATAAGATCCTCTTTAGCGCGACAGGGGTCACGGGCGGAGATCTTGTGAAAGGGATCCAACAGGTTGCGAATGGTGTGCGCACGCAAACTTTACTGATCGGCGGCGCGGATCGAACGTGTAATATAATAGACTCTCTGCATTCATGGTGATTTATCGAGAAACGAATGACGACGCTGACAGAAGACGATGTGCTTGAGCAACTGGATGCTCAAAATAATTTACTCTCGTTTATGACGACGGCACATAACATTTTGCTCCAGGGCATTAAGCGCTTTCTACCGTCGCTGTTCGTTAATAACGATGAAGAGATCGTGGAATATGCAGTGAAGCCGTTACTCGCCCAGAGTGGACCGCTTGACGATATCGACGTTGCGTTACGTCTGATTTATGCGTTGGGAAAAATGGATAAATGGCTTTATGCCGACATCACCCATTTCTCTCAGTTTTATCAGTACCTGAACGAGCAGGATAATATCCCCGGTTTTGCCGATGACATTACCTGGGATTTTGTCAGCAACGTGAACAGTATCACCCGCAACGCAACGCTCTACGGTGCGCTGGAGTCGATGAAATTTGCCGACTTTGCTGCGTGGTCCGAAGTGCGCTTTAGCGCAATGGTCAAGACGGCAATGACGCTGGCAGTGACGGCGATTTTAAAGGAATTAACGCCGTGAAAATCAAACTAACGGTGAATGGGCTACAGGTTGAAGCACATTACCGTGATGATGAGATAGAGAACGTCCACAAACCGTTATTACAACAGCTGGCAAAAATACACGCCACTCACCCGCAGCGACGAACGATCGTTTTTCTCAGCGCACCGCCTGGTACGGGTAAATCGACGCTGACCACCTTCTGGGAATATCTCTCCCGTCAGGATCCTGGCCTGCCGGAGATCCAGACGCTGCCGATGGATGGCTTCCATCACTACAACACCTGGCTGGATGCTCATAACCTGCGAGCATACAAAGGTGCGCCGGAAACCTTTGATGTGGATAAACTTGCACAGAATCTACGTCTGATAAGGGAAGGGGAGGGCTCCTGGCCACAGTACGACCGGCAAAAACACGATCCGGTAGAAGCGGCTATAACAGTGATCGCGCCGATTGTGATTGTGGAAGGAAACTGGTTATTACGCGATGATGAAAGGTGGCGGGCGTTAGCTGAGTTTTGTGATTATTCGCTGTTTATTCGTGCTCCTGCCAACGCGCTCCGTACACGATTGGTAGGCCGTAAACTGGCGGGCGGACTATCACAAGCTGACGCTGAGGCGTTTTATGAGCGTACCGACGGACCGAATGTTCGTCGGGTACTGGAAGCGAGTCTGCCTGGTGACCTGACGCTGGAGATGCTGGAATCTGGTGAATATCGGATTGCGTGAAGGCCAATTATTCCTGTTAAGCCGTAATGATTATTACGGCTTACTGGAATAATTTCCCCCGGTCTCAGCGGGAAAAATGTGATGTACGTCAGATAACTGTTTTCTTTGGCTGGACAATCATTCCTTTTATTCCGCGTTTCGCTTATTCTAGCTGAAGCGTTTCAGTCGATTAAATGTTCGACAATTAACCAATTAGTCGCAGTTTGCGACAGGTAAGGTTTCCCTGAGCGATTTGCTGCATTACTCTGTCTGCCACATCGTTTCTGAGAAATCCTTGCAGGAGACCTATGACCGTACGCGTAGCGATTAATGGTTTCGGTCGCATCGGACGCAACGTGGTTCGTGCTTTGTATGAATCCGGGCGTCGGGCGGAAATCACCGTGGTGGCAATCAACGAACTGGCGGATGCTGCAGGCATGGCGCATTTGTTGAAATATGACACCAGCCATGGACGTTTTGCCTGGGATGTTCGTCAGGAACGTGACCAGCTCATCGTTGGCGATGACGCGATCCGCATTCTGCATGAGCGAACGCTCGATGCGCTTCCCTGGCGCGAACTGAGTGTCGACGTTGTGCTGGATTGTACGGGGGTCTTCGGCAACCGCGAACACGGCGAGGCGCATATTGCCGCTGGTGCAAAAAAAGTGCTCTTTTCACATCCTGGTAGTCACGACATCGACGCAACCGTTGTGTATGGCGTTAATCAGGATCAGCTGCGCGCTGAACACCGGATCGTTTCCAACGCCTCCTGCACCACGAATTGCATAATACCCGTCATTAAATTGCTGGATGATGCTTACGGCATTGAGTCTGGTACCGTCACCACGATCCACTCCGCGATGCACGATCAGCAGGTTATTGATGCCTATCATCCTGACCTGCGTCGCACGCGAGCGGCCAGCCAGTCTATTATTCCGGTTGATACCAAACTGGCGGCGGGCATCACGCGAATTTTCCCGCAGTTTAACGATCGTTTTGAAGCGATTGCGGTGCGTGTACCGACCATAAATGTGACGGCGATCGACTTAAGCGTGACGGTGAAAAAACCAGTAAAAGCCAGTGAAGTCAACCAGTTGCTGCAAAAAGCAGCACAAGGTGCATTTCATGGTATAGTTGACTATACGGAATTACCGTTGGTCTCTGTAGATTTTAACCACGACCCGCACAGCGCCATCGTTGATGGTACGCAAACGCGCGTGAGTGGCGCTCACCTGATCAAAACGCTGGTCTGGTGTGATAATGAATGGGGCTTTGCTAACCGTATGCTCGACACAACGTTAGCGATGGCTGCTATTGGTTTCAGGCTCGACGCTTGAGCGTCGACAAAACTTTATGAATCAACGAGAGGATTCACCATGTCTGTAATTAAGATGACCGATCTGGATCTGGCTGGTAAACGCGTTTTTATCCGTGCGGACCTGAACGTACCAGTTAAAGAAGGGAAAGTAACCAGCGATGCGCGTATCCGTGCTTCCCTGCCGACCATCGAACTGGCCCTGAAACAGGGTGCTAAAGTGATGGTAACTTCCCACCTGGGTCGTCCTACCGAAGGCGAGTACAACGAAGAATTCTCTCTGCTGCCGGTTGTTAACTACCTGAAAGACAAACTGTCTGCTCCGGTTCGCCTGGTAAAAGATTACCTGGACGGCGTTGAAGTCGCTGCCGGTGAACTGGTTGTTCTGGAAAACGTTCGCTTCAACAAAGGCGAGAAGAAAGACGACGAAGCACTGTCCAAAAAATACGCTGCGCTTTGCGACGTATTCGTAATGGACGCTTTCGGTACCGCTCACCGTGCGCAGGCTTCTACCCACGGTATCGGTAAATTCGCCGACGTAGCTTGCGCTGGTCCGCTGCTGGCTGCTGAACTGGACGCGCTGGGTAAAGCGCTGAAAGAACCTGCTCGTCCGATGGTGGCTATCGTTGGTGGTTCTAAAGTTTCTACCAAACTGACCGTTCTGGACTCTCTGTCAAAAATCGCTGACCAGCTGATCGTTGGTGGTGGTATCGCGAACACCTTCGTTGCTGCTCAAGGCCACAACGTCGGCAAATCCCTGTACGAAGCTGACCTGGTTGATGAAGCTAAGCGTCTGCTGACGACTTGTGATATCCCGGTCCCGACTGACGTTCGCGTAGCGACTGAATTCTCTGAAACTGCACCGGCTACGCTTAAATCCGTTAGCGATGTAAAAGAAGACGAGCAGATCCTGGATATCGGCGACGCTTCTGCACAGCAGCTGGCTGACATTCTGAAGAATGCGAAAACCATTCTGTGGAACGGCCCGGTTGGCGTGTTCGAATTCCCGAACTTCCGCAAAGGTACTGAAATCGTTGCTAATGCTATCGCAGACAGCGAAGCATTCTCTATCGCAGGCGGCGGTGACACCCTGGCAGCAATCGACCTGTTCGGCATTGCTGACAAAATCTCCTACATCTCTACTGGCGGCGGCGCATTCCTCGAATTCGTGGAAGGCAAAGTACTGCCAGCAGTAGCCATGCTCGAAGAGCGTGCTAAAAAGTAAGACATTGATGGGCAGGGAAACCTGCCCAATTATTAGCGCGCTGTCGAGCGCGCCCCCTTTCCAAGGCCGAAGATACAGGACTCGCAACATGTCTAAAATTTTTGATTTCGTAAAACCAGGCGTAATCACTGGTGATGACGTACAGAAAGTTTTCCAGGTAGCTAAAGAAAACAACTTTGCTCTGCCAGCTGTTAACTGCGTTGGTACCGACTCCATCAACGCCGTTCTGGAAACCGCTGCAAAAGTTAAAGCGCCGGTAATCGTCCAGTTCTCCAACGGTGGTGCTTCTTTCATCGCGGGTAAAGGCGTGAAGTCTGACGTTCCTCAGGGCGCTGCAATCCTGGGTGCGATCTCTGGTGCGCATCACGTTCACCAGATGGCTGAACACTATGGTGTTCCGGTTATCCTGCACACTGACCACTGCGCGAAGAAACTGCTGCCGTGGATCGACGGTCTGCTGGACGCGGGTGAAAAACACTTCGCAGCAACAGGCAAACCGCTGTTCTCTTCTCACATGATCGACCTGTCTGAAGAGTCTCTGGAAGAGAACATCGAAATCTGCTCCAAATACCTGGCGCGCATGTCCAAAATGGGCATGACTCTGGAAATCGAACTGGGTTGCACCGGTGGTGAAGAAGACGGCGTGGACAACAGCCACATGGACGCTTCTGCACTGTACACCCAACCGGAAGACGTTGACTACGCATACACCGAGCTGAGCAAAATCAGCCCGCGTTTCACCATCGCAGCGTCCTTCGGTAACGTACACGGCGTTTACAAGCCGGGTAACGTAGTTCTGACCCCGACCATCCTGCGCGACTCTCAGGACTATGTTTCTAAGAAACATAACCTGCCGCATAACAGCCTGAACTTCGTCTTCCACGGCGGTTCCGGTTCTACTGCTCAGGAAATCAAAGATTCCGTAAGCTACGGCGTAGTGAAAATGAACATCGACACCGATACCCAATGGGCTACCTGGGAAGGCGTTCTGAACTACTACAAAGCAAACGAAGCTTACCTGCAGGGTCAGTTGGGTAACCCGAAAGGCGAAGATCAGCCGAACAAGAAATACTACGATCCGCGCGTATGGCTGCGTGCTGGTCAGGCAACCATGATCACCCGTCTGGAACAGGCTTTCAAAGAACTGAACGCGGTTGACGTTCTGTAATTTACGCCGTCCAACGTGACATGAGGCCCGCAAATGCGGGCCTTTTTTATTGCCATTTCAATGTGCTGCTGACAGAGAATTCTGTGATCTGTTTGGCAAAATATGAGTTTATTGTTTACCCTTGTCAGGTTGCCAGTCCCGTTAGGGCGGCTTTATTTCTCCCGTTTGGGTAAGCAAAAAAGGAATATTGAATGGAAGATTTGAATGTTGTCGACAGCATAAACGGTGCGGGCACCTGGCTGGTCCGCAATCAGGAACTACTGTTGAGCTATGCCGTCAACATCGTTGCGGCCATCGCGATTGTCATTATCGGTATGATCGTGGCGCGTATCGTATCAAACACCGTTAATCGCCTGATGCTGGCGCGTAAAATTGATGCCACCGTTGCCGACTTTCTTTCTGCACTGGTGCGCTACGGTATTATCGCTTTCACGCTGATTGCCGCGCTGGGTCGCGTTGGGGTGCAAACTGCCTCCGTGATCGCCGTTCTCGGTGCCGCAGGTTTAGCTGTCGGTCTGGCACTGCAAGGGTCGCTGTCCAACCTCGCCGCAGGCGTGCTGCTGGTGATGTTCCGTCCGTTCCGCGCGGGTGAATATGTAGACCTTGGCGGCGTTGCGGGAACCGTGCTTAACGTGCAGATTTTCTCCACAACTATGCGTACCGTAG
Organism: Citrobacter sp. RHBSTW-00887; assembly: GCF_013728095.1. Classification (NCBI taxonomy): domain Bacteria; kingdom Pseudomonadati; phylum Pseudomonadota; class Gammaproteobacteria; order Enterobacterales; family Enterobacteriaceae; genus Citrobacter; species Citrobacter sp. RHBSTW-00887. The sequence goes on from NZ_CP056267.1 coordinate 1,026,062, forward strand.
ACGGTAAGATTGTGGTGATCCCAAACGGTAAAATCATTGCCGGGAACATCATTAACTTCTCTCGCGAGCCGGTCCGTCGTAACGAATTTATTATCGGCGTGGCCTACGACTCCGATATCGATCAGGTGAAAAAAATCCTCACTGATATCATCCAGTCTGAAGATCGCATCCTAAAAGACCGTGAAATGACGGTGCGCCTGAATGAGCTGGGCGCTTCCTCGATTAATTTCGTCGTACGTGTCTGGAGCAACAGCAGCGATCTGCAAAGCGTCTACTGGGATGTACTGGAGCGTATTAAGCGCGAGTTTGACGCCAACGGTATCAGCTTCCCGTACCCGCAGATGGATGTGAACTTTAAACGCGTGAAAGAGAACGCGACCGAGTAACTTCAGCTAAAAACGCCCGCCAGAGAGAGGCGGGCGTTGATTTATCTCGTCTTGTTAAGAATTGCGCTGACACCCTGCATCAGCTCGCCAACATCGTTTATTCCTTTACTTTCCTGTTGGGCAATCCATTCGGCCTGAACGTGCTGATACCCGGTAGCGGCTTGCCACGCATTCAGCTCGCTGTTGGTCAGGTAATGAACGTGTGCACCCTCTTTTGCCATCTTTTTCGCCATTGCGGTCAGGCTTGCGTCCTGCACTGCGCCAATACGCTTTTGCGTCATGGCGGCGGCCCGATTGATGGCTGCGCGATCTTTCACGTCCAGGCTATCCCAGACGTCTTTATTCATCACCAGAAGATAAACGTGTCCGAGCCAGAGCGAAGGGGAGAGCTGAATATAGGGGGCCGCCCGCTGGGCATGGATATCATCTCCGCTGTCGAGGTTAACCATCAGGCCGTCAAGCTGTCCGGTCTGAAGCGCATCGGTAATTTTTTCATTCCATGGCATGCTGACCGGCACGCCGCCCGCGTTGCGTAAAAATGATTGATGCCAAAAGCTGGCGGTCCGCCATTGGCTTGCATTCAGCTGTGCCAAATTGACGTTCGGTTTGGTAGTAAAAAATCCAACCGGATAGCCGAGGAAAAACTGAAGATTCACCAGATTGTTGTTTTCCAGCTCGCGACCAAACTGGCGATACTCGCGGAAAATCCGCTGAAAGGCGTTAACCTGCGCTTCACCACGACCCGGTCCGAGGGGGAAGCTCTTAAAAATCTGGTGTCGCGGCAGTTGTTCGGGCGTGTACTCAGGGACCACGATCCCCATATCCGCCACGCTGCCCTGGCCGATAGTTTTTAAGGCGTCATAGCTGGTGGACAGCTCGCCGTTCCAGTGAGCGTCGATTTTCAAACGTCCAAGCGACTCTTGTTCGATCGCGCGAAAAAAAGTCTCTTTTATGAGCCGGGTACGCATGTTGCCATATGGCTCGTGATCGGTATAGCGCAGCGTTCTGTCTGCGCTGGCGACAGTGGGCCACAAACTGGTAACTATCAGCGAGGCACAGAAGAGAAAAATGTTCGCGTTATGCTTCATACCCATTCCTTTGGTATAGACAGATTTATCTTTCAGCATACCTCGGGTAACGCACAATCGCTATTGTCAGAGACTGAATATGGAGGGGAGTGTGCGCGGTATTATTAATAATGCTAATTACTGATTAATATTATCCATTTCCTCTAATGAATCCCGCGCAGTATAGTCTGCCCACAAGACAATTATGTGAGATGTTTTACATGTTATCCTACTATTTTCAAGGGCTTGCGCTTGGTGCAGCCATGATACTTCCGCTTGGTCCACAAAATGCCTTCGTGATGAATCAGGGGATCCGTCGTCAGTATCACATCATGATTGCTTTACTCTGCGCCATCAGCGATTTAGTGCTGATTTGCGCGGGTATCTTCGGCGGTAGCGCCTTGCTGATGCAGTCGCCATGGCTGATGGCGCTGGTCACCTGGGGCGGGGTCGCATTTTTACTCTGGTACGGATTCGGTGCGCTAAAAACGGCGATGAGTAGTAATCTGGAACTGGCCAGCGCCGAGGTGATGAAGCAGGGGCGCTGGAAAATTATCGCCACTATGCTGGCGGTGACATGGCTCAACCCACATGTTTACCTGGATACCTTTGTGGTGCTCGGGAGTCTGGGGGGACAACTGGATGTTGAGCCTAAACGCTGGTTTGCACTGGGAACCGTCAGCGCTTCGTTCCTGTGGTTCTTCGGTCTGGCATTGCTGGCGGCCTGGCTGGCACCGCGTCTGCGAACTGCGAAAGCACAGCGCATCATCAATACGCTGGTAGGATTAGTGATGTGGTTTATCGCTTTTCAGCTGGCAAAAGAAGGTGTTGCGCACGTTCAAGCGCTGTTCAACTAAGTGTTGTCTGATGGACAACGCAGCGAGATCGGCTAAGCTTGCCTGCATGTGCCCTGAGTTTTGGGGTAATTAATGAAACATGGAGGAACGACCGTGAAGTTCAAAATAATGGCCCTGGCGGCATTAGTCGGATTCAGCGCACTATCGGTACAGGCAAATGAGTTGCCAAATGGACCACACATCGTGACTTCCGGAACGGCAAGCGTAGATGCAACACCAGACATCGCCACCCTGGCGATTGAAGTGAACGTTGCTGCAAAGGATGCGGCTTCCGCGAAGAAGCAGGCCGATGAGCGCGTGGCGCAATATCTGTCCTTCCTTGAACAGAACCAGATAGCGAAGAAAGACATTAGCGCTGCAAACTTGCGTACGCAGCCGGACTACGACTACCAGAACGGCAAAAGCATTCTCAAAGGCTATCGTGCGGTGCGCACCGTTGAAGTCACGCTGCGTCAGTTAGACAAACTCAACGCTCTGCTTGATGGCGCGCTGAAGGCCGGTCTGAATGAGATTCGTTCGGTATCGCTGGGCGTTGCCCAGCCGGATGCTTACAAAGACAAAGCGCGTAAAGCGGCGATTGATGATGCGGTTCATCAGGCTGAACAGCTGGCCGCGGGCTTTAATAGCAAACTGGGTCCCGTTTACAGCGTGCGTTACCACGTTTCCAATTATCAACCAAGCCCGATGGTACGGATGATGAAAGCAGATGCAGCGCCTGCAACCTCCGCTCAGGAAACCTACGAACAGCCGGTTATTCAGTTTGACGATCAGGTTGATGTCGTCTTCCAGATTGAGCCTACAGTAACCAATAAGTAGTCTTGATAAGGCGTAAGTCGCCATCCGGCAAGATTTTAGCCTGATGGCGATGCTTACGCGTCTCATCAGGCCGACAAAACATTCCAGCCGGTTTTTTCTGTGAGCAACTGTAAAAATGAGACCTCACATTCAGTCTTTTTTTTCGTGGTAATGAGGATAGGCCATAGCGATTTTTAAGGGGACGCTATGGATATTTTTATCTCGAAAAAGATGCGTAATTTCATTCTGCTGGCGCAAACCAATAACATCGCCAGAGCGGCAGAAAAAATACATATGACCGCATCGCCTTTCGGTAAAAGCATTGCTGCACTGGAAGATCAAATCGGCTATACGCTGTTTACCCGTAAAGATAACAACATCAGCCTGAATAAAGCCGGACAGGAGCTCTATCAGAAGCTGTTTCCCGTCTATCAGCGCCTCTCTGCCATTGATAACGAAATTCATAACGCCTCTTGTCGCTCGCGGGAAATCGTCATCGGTATCGATAATACTTATCCAACGATTATTTTTGACCAGTTGATTAGCCTTGGCGATAAATATGACGGCGTGACGGCCCAGGCCGTTGAATTCAGTGAGAATGGGGTGATTGATAATCTGTTCGACCGCAAACTGGATTTCATTATCTCGCCACAGCACGTTTCTCCCCGCGTACAAGAGTTGGAAAATCTGGCGATCAGCGAACTGTCTCCGCTGCGTCTGGGGTTTCTCGTTTCCCGGCGCTACGAAGAGAAACAGCCGCAGGATCTGCTGCGCGAGCTACCCTGGCTGCAAATGCGCTTCCAGAATCGCGCCAACTTTGAGGCGATGCTGGATGCTTATATGCGGCCCTGTGGGATCAATCCGACGATTATCTACCGTCCATACAGCTTTATGGCCAAGATTAGTGCGGTGGAGCGCGGGCAGTTTTTGACGGTGATTCCTCATTTTGCCTGGCGGCTGGTGAATCCGTCGACGCTAAAGTATTTCGACGCGCCCGGCAGCCCCATGTATATGCAGGAGTTTCTCTATTCGCTGAAAAATCATCGCTATACCGGCACCATGCTCCAGCATATTGCTGAAGATCGTGACGGTACGGCAAGTTAACCGAGCATCGATCCTGTCTCGAGAAGGTTGCGATGCAGATCGAACGCATGGCTGAGATCGTGATGGATATGCCCGCCGGGCGCTTTTTCCAGATAGCGGTGCAGGTAGTCCCGGTAAAGGGGATGCGCACAGTTATCGATAATCGTGTGCGCCCGCTGCATCGGAGATAACCCACGCAGATCGGCAATCCCTCGTTCGGTCACGATCACTTTAACGCTATGTTCGCTGTGGTCGACATGGCTGCACATCGGCACGATGGTTGAGATTTTCCCGCCTTTGGCAATCGACGGCGCCATAAAGATAGACAGGTAGGCGTTGCGCTCGAAATCCCCGCTGCCGCCGATCCCGTTCATCAGGTTCACGCCCGCAACGTGCGTGGAATTGGCATGGCCGTAGATATCAAACTCAAGCCCAACGTTGAGCGCAATGACCCCCAGCCGACGGATGATTTCCGGGTTATTGGAGATCTCCTGCGGGCGCAGCACAATTCGGCTGGCGAAGAAGTCCATGTTGTCGTAAATCTTCTGTAGCGACGGGGCTGAGATGGTCAGGCTGGAGGCGCTGGCACCGGTGATCTTGCCCGTTTCCAGCAGATGCACCACCGATTCCTGTAACACCTCTGAATACATCATAAAGGGCGGAATATCCGGATTCTCCCCCAGTCGCGCCATTACCGCGTTGTTGATATTGCCCACGCCGCTTTGTAAGGGCAGAAACTCTGCTGGAATGCGTTTGTGCGCCATTTCTGCCAGTAGGAAAGTGACGACGTTATCGGCAATTTGTTGGCTGACCGGATTGGTTTTATCCGACGCATTCCCGGCATCGGGCAGCTCGGTATCCACCACCGCTACCACTTTCCTGGGGTCTATCTGCACGCACTGACTGCCCACGCGATCCATGGTATGAAATATGGGTACGCTGTTACGCCGCGGCGGTGCGCCGGGTATTACGATGTCGGCAAACTCAGCCACGCGCGGATTATGGTAATGATTCAGCTCGATAATCACCTTTTTCGCCCGCAGCAGCCAGGTAGGCGCATTGCCAATACCGCTGGAAAGCCAAATCCGGCCATCCGGCGCAATGGCGGAAGCTTCAATGACGGCAACATCGATATCGCCAAAAAAGCCGTAATTAACCATCTGCGCGACTTCGCTCAAATGGAGATCGACAAACCTCACCTGGCCCTGGTTAATTTTCTCGCGCAGGCCAGATGAGGTTTGATAAGGCGCACGCCAGGAAACGGCATCCGCCGCGGATAATGCATCATCAGCGGCGGCGCCAATTGACGCCCCGGTCAGCAGGCGGATCTGAAAAGGCTGCCCGTCCTGATGCCGTTCGCAGGCGCGTTGGGCAATTGCGGTGGGTAACGCTTTTGGCGAACCCGCGGGGGTAAAGCCGCTGAACGCCACCATATCATCGTGCTGGATAATTTCTGCCGCCTGTTCGGCGCTCATCCGTTTCATGGCCGTCTCCTTCGTCGGACGTGATTAATGGCCAACAAAATTAGGTTTACGTTTTTCCATAAACGCGTTCATCCCTTCCTGATAATCCTCGCTGTCATACACCGCGCGGCGCATGCCCTGAATGCGCTCGAATTCGTCAGAGTTCATGGTGTGTGCTTCGCCCAACACGCGCAGTTCTTCTTTGATGACGGCGATTGCCAGCGGCGCTTTTTCCGAGATGTGATGCGCCATTTGCAGGGTGAAATCTTCCAGTTCCTCGGTTGGAACGACATGGTTGAGGATCCCGACCGCCATAGCGCGTTGAGCGGTGATGGGCGAGGCGGTAAAAATCAGCTCCTTAACGATGTGAAAACCAGCGTCGCGGGTCAGGTTGTGGATGCCCACCAGGTTATAGGGCACGCCGAGGTTGACCGGGGTCATGGAGAAGGTAGACGTACTGGCTGCGATGATCAGATCGGAACTCATGATCATCTCAAACGCGCCGCCCCAGACGCTGCCTTCAACCATGGAGATCACCGGCTTCGGATATTTTTGGATCATACGAGTTATCTGACGCAGCGGATCGTCATAAGAGAGCGGATCGCGACGTCCGGTGGGGAGTTCATGAATATCATGCCCGGCAGAGAACACTTTGGCCCCGCTCGGGGCGCGCAGAATGATGCAGCGAATGTCCGGACGATTGAGGTCGTTCAGCGCCTGCATCAGATCGTCAATAAACACTTTGCTCAGGGCATTGAGCTTGCGGGCGTAATTGAACTCAATGACCGCGACTTTCTGGATGATGACCACGTTGACGTATTGATAAGACATAATGTTCTCTTTATTGAAAGTAATGATGCTGGATAAATTCGCTGATGTGCCGCAGGCCGGTGCGCGGCGAAAGATCATTGTTTTTGACGGCCAGCAGCGTCTGCTGGAAATACCGGTCGAAATCATCCCGGGCAAACAGCAGATGCAGGGCTTCTTCTTCAGCCTGCTTGTGTAGCCATTCCACCGCCTGCTGCTGGCGGACTTTTTCCAGTCGACCGCTGGCGGTAAGGCACGTTTTAAAGTCGGTTATCGCCTGCCAAACCTCCTCAATGCCGCGTTTTTCCAAGGCACTACAGGTCAGAACCTGCGGCTGCCACTCGTCATATTTGCGGCGCAGAATATGCAGGGCGGATTCGTACATATGGCGGGCGATGGCAACGCTGGTACGGTTATCACCGTCGTCCTTGTTGATGACGACCAGATCCGCCATCTCCATCAGGCCTTTTTTGATGCCCTGCAAATCGTCGCCACCGCCGGCGATTTGCAGTGAGAGAAAGCAATCCACCATGCCTGCGACTTCGGTTTCTGACTGCCCAACGCCGACGGTTTCCACAATCACCACGTTGAAGCCAGCCGCCTCGCACAGCAGCATTAATTCGCGGGCGCGCTGGCTGGCGCCGCCTAAATGACCGCTGGAAGGAACCGGACGTATAAACGCAGATTCTGCGCGAGCCAGTTCCGTCATGCGGGTTTTATCACCCAGAATGCTGCCGCCGCTGACCGGGCTGCTGGGATCGACGGCGATCACCGCTACCCGTAACCCGCGGCGAATTAACAGCATGCCGAATACTTCCAGAAAGGTGCTTTTACCCGCGCCCGGCGTGCCGGTGATCCCCAGACGCAGGGCGTTACCGGTGAACGGCATAATCGCGTCCAGCAATTGCGTACTCAGCGGCTGGTGGCGCGGGTGATTGCTTTCGACCAGCGTCATCGCCTGGGCGAGCGTAGCACGTTCACCGAGTCGCAAGCGGCGGACGGTATCCTCAAGCGTGGCGGCGTTAATCATGATGCTGACTGATACGGGTTAACACATCGCGGACGCTGTCGAGCATTGGCGTGCCTGGGCCATAAATGGCTGCCACGCCATGTTCGTGTAGAAAAGCGTAATCCTGTGGCGGAATAACCCCGCCGGCGACGACGCAAATGTCTTCGCGTCCCCAGCCTTTGAGCGCGGTGACCAGCTCCGGGATCAATGTCTTATGACCCGCCGCCAGTGATGATGCGCCAACGACATGCACATCGTTTTCTACCGCCAGACGGGCAATTTCCTCCGGTGTGGAGAACATCGGGCTGAGATCGACATCAAAGCCGAGATCGGAGTAGGCGCTGGCGATCACTTTTGCGCCGCGATCGTGGCCGTCCTGACCCATCTTGGCGATCAAAATACGCGGGCGGCGGCCATTTTCTGCGAGGAATTGTTCAGTTTGCGCAACAATGGCATCGAACTCATCGGCGGATTTGTCGGACTGGTGATAGCTTTGCGCAATCACCCCAGTAACACACTGGCTGGGAACCAGATAACGGTCAAAGGCGGCCTCGAGCGCATCGGATATTTCGCCTAGCGTGGCGCGAACGCGGGCGGCGTTGACGGCGGCTGCCAGCAGATTTTCATTCTGCTGCGCGGCGTGGGTCAGCGCGGATAGCGCGGTTTTAACCGCATCATTGTCGCGGGTGGCGCGGATATGCTGCAGTGAGGCAATCTGCTCGTTGCGCACCTTCACGTTGTCGATCTCCAGCACCGACGTGTCGTCTTCTTTATCCAGCTTGTATTTGTTCACCCCGACGATAACGCGCTTACCCTGGTCGATCAGCGACTGTTCGCGCGCGGACGCTTCTTCGATCATCCGTTTAGGAAGTCCGGCTTCAATCGCCTTCGCCATGCCGCCTGCCTCATCAATCTGCTTGATGATCGTGCGCGCCTGCTTCACGATTTGATCGGTGAGTGATTCGACGTAATACGATCCGGCCAGCGGATCGACGGTGCGGCAGATCTCTGATTCTTCCTGAATGATGATCTGCGTATTACGCGCAATACGGGCTGAGAAATCGGTGGGCAGACCGAGCGCTTCATCAAAAGCGTTGGTATGCAGAGACTGAGTGCCGCCAAGCGTAGCGCCGAGCGCTTCAATGGTGGTACGTACCACGTTGTTGTACGGGTCCTGCTCGGTCAGGCTCCAGCCTGAGGTCTGGCAGTGGGTACGCAGAGCGAGAGATTTCGGGTTGGTCGCGCCAAAACTGCTGACCGCTTCGCTCCACAGATACCGTGCAGCGCGCAGCATGGCGACGTTCATAAACAGATCCATGCCGATGCCGAAGAAGAATGACAGGCGCGGGGCGAAGTCATCAATTTTCAGTCCGGCGGAAAGCGCGGCCTTGATGTAATCAATACCGTCTGCCAGCGTAAACGCCACCTGCTGTACGCAGTTTGCCCCGGCTTCACCCATGTGATAGCCGCTGATGCTGATGGTATTAAAGCGCGGCATGTTGCCTGAGCACCAGGCGATGATGTCGGCGATAATGCGCATGGAGGGTTTTGGCGGATAAATGTAGGTGTTGCGGCACAGGTACTCTTTCAGAATATCGTTCTGAATGGTCCCGGTGAGCTGTTCCGACATCACGCCTTGCTCCTGCGCCGCGACGATATAAAACGCCAGTACCGGCAGCACCGCGCCGTTCATGGTCATCGAAACGGACATCTTATCCAGCGGGATCTGGTCGAACAGCACCTTCATATCTTCGACGGTATCGATCGCCACGCCGGCTTTGCCGACGTCGCCCGCTACGCGCGGGTTGTCTGAGTCATAGCCACGATGAGTGGCAAGGTCAAAGGCAACGGAAAGCCCTTTTTGCCCAGCGGCGAGGTTACGGCGGTAAAAGGCGTTGGACTCTTTGGCGGTAGAGAAACCGGCGTATTGGCGAATCGTCCACGGCTGCGCGGTATACATAGTGGCGCGCGGGCCACGCACGTAAGGCGGCAGACCGGGCAGGGTGCCCGTGACTTCCAGATTATCGAGATCCGCTTCGGTGTACAGCGGCTTGATGGCAATCCCTTCCGCCGTTTGTCTTTCCAGCGACTCAACGGTTTTTTCCCGTCGACTGAGTTCTTTATTGGCGAGTGTTTGCCACTCCTGCACGTTTGCCATTTTTTGCTCCGTATTACGCAATAAGTTGAATCTTTGCGAATACGGTGTGCTTTTTCATTTGGCTTGTCGCCAGCAAAAAATAGCCAACAGGACGTCGTTTTTTGCCGTGTGGCGTGTTTTATTTTGTGATGTATTTCAAAGACGTGGCGGGAATAGCATGAAATGAGGGGAAAGGCTTGTAGGCCGGATAAAGCGTTACGCCGCTATCCGGCCTCTGTTCGAGGAATTAATCCTGACGCAGTACGTTGTGGCCATAGGCCAGCAGCGCGTCGGTGACGTTGCGCATCATGCGGCTTTCTGGCGCAAAGCGGTGCCAGTATAGCATCCGACGCTGGAACAGGCCTGGCGTTAAGTCGATAAGCTCACCGCTTTCCAGCTCTTTCTCAATCTGTAAGTGTGGGATCATGCAGCAGGTTGTTCCCTGACGGGCTAACTGGACGAAGGCTTCAGACGAGTTAACGATATGGCACGGTACGCTGCCCGGCGGCAGGTCGAAGTTTTGTTGCAGGAACGCCTGGTGCATATCATCAAGATGGTCAAACGCGACCGCCGGGGCTTTCAGCAGGGCGGAACGGGTGACGCCGTTTGGGAAATAACGCTCGGCGAAAGGTTTAGAGCCAACAAACAGGTAGTCCAACGCGCCCAATTTATCCACCAGACAGCTTGGCAGCGCCTGATGTTGAATACTCACCGCGCCGACTACTTCACCCCGACGCAGACGTTCCTGGGTTCGGGTTTCATCTTCAACCTGCAGGTTCAGTCGAATCGGTGAATTAGCCAGTACCGGGGCCAGCGCCGGAAGTAACCAGGTCGCCAGACTGTCGGCGTTCACCGCCAGCGAAAGCAGAAGCGGCGTCGAGCCGGTTTGTTCATCGCCCAGCCACTCGTCTTCCAGCAGTTCAACCTGGCGCAGAAGCGCCAGTAGTTTCTGTCCCTGTTCCGTTGGGCGCGGCGGTACGGTGCGCACCAGCAGCGGTTGTCCGAACATATTCTCAAGCTGTTTTATGCGCTGTGAAACCGCGGATTGCGTGATGCACAGCTTTTGCGCCGCGCGCTCAAATCCTCGTTCACGAATAACCGCATCCAGTGCTTGTAGTGTTCTGTAGTCCGGACGTTTCATTGCTTTGACGCACTCCTGAAATTTTTGCTTGTTCTGCACTATGACACAATTTTTGATTGGGTAAAGACGAAATCCGCCGCTTGCGAGCGGGTGTGGGGACATTTTTCTGCACAATGTTCTATAATGCGCGTGAATTTTCCCACCATATTCACACCACAGGCGAAACGATCATGACGCAGGATGAACTGAAAAAAGCAGTAGGATGGGCGGCACTTCAGTATGTACAGCCCGGCACCATTGTGGGCGTAGGTACAGGTTCAACAGCCGCACACTTTATTGATGCGCTGGGCACAATGAAAGGTCAGATTGAAGGTGCGGTATCCAGTTCGGACGCATCGACTGAAAAACTCAAAAGCCTTGGCATCCACGTGTTCGATCTTAACGAAGTGGACAGCCTCGGCGTATACGTTGACGGCGCGGATGAAATCAACGGTCACATGCAGATGATCAAGGGCGGCGGCGCAGCGTTGACCCGTGAAAAAATCATTGCTTCCGTGGCGAAGAAATTTATCTGCATCGCGGATGCGTCTAAAGAAGTCGATATTCTCGGTAACTTCCCGCTGCCGGTCGAAGTGATCCCAATGGCGCGCAGCGCTGTGGCTCGCCAGTTGGTGAAGCTAGGCGGTCGTCCTGAATATCGTCAGGGCGTCGTGACGGACAACGGCAACGTGATCCTCGATGTGCACGGTCTGGAGATCCTCGACGCCATCGCGCTGGAGAATGCCATCAATGCGATTCCAGGTGTGGTAACCGTCGGCCTGTTTGCCAACCGTGGTGCGGATGTCGCGCTGATCGGTACTCCTGACGGCGTGAAAACTATCGTAAAATGATCTGACGGGAGCGTCTTCTCCCGTTAAAAAAATTTTGGCAGGGCAAATTTGGTGACTTGTGTCACGTTTATAATATTGTCCTGCCGATCTCTCCAAAGAAAAAGTTATCGCCAGTATTTTCCTCTGACATTTCCCGTTGAATGACATTTCTTCAGCACGGCGACGCAAACGTTCATATTGCCGCAATATTATTTTTTGATATGTTGAAGAGACGGATGAAAATCCCACACACAACACATCAGTTTGAACAAAAAAGACAGGGTCGGGGAAATGGCAAAGGTATCACTGGAGAAAGATAAGATTAAATTTCTGCTGGTTGAAGGCGTGCACCAAAAAGCACTCGAAAGCCTTCGTGCAGCAGGTTATACCAACATCGAGTTTCACAAAGGTGCTCTGGACACTGAACAACTGAAAGAGTCCATCCGTGATGCCCACTTCATTGGCCTGCGATCCCGTACCCATCTGACTGAAGATGTGATTGACGCCGCAGAGAAACTGGTCGCGATTGGCTGCTTCTGCATTGGCACCAACCAGGTTGATCTAAGTGCAGCGGCAAAGCGCGGGATCCCTGTGTTTAACGCACCATTCTCTAACACACGTTCCGTTGCTGAGCTGGTGATTGGCGAACTGCTGCTACTGCTACGTGGTGTACCCGAAGCGAACGCCAAAGCGCACCGTGGCGTGTGGAATAAACTGGCTACCGGCTCTTTTGAAGCGCGTGGGAAAAAACTGGGGATCATCGGCTACGGCCACATTGGTACTCAGTTGGGCATTCTGGCGGAATCGCTCGGGATGCATGTCTTTTTCTATGATATTGAAAATAAACTCCCGCTTGGCAATGCCACGCAGGTACAGCATCTTTCCGACCTGCTCAATATGAGCGACGTGGTCAGTCTGCACGTGCCGGAAAATGCCTCCACCAAAAACCTGATGGGCGCGCGTGAAATTTCGCTGATGAAGCCGGGGGCGCTGCTGATTAACGCCGCACGCGGTACGGTTGTTGATATTCCTGCGTTGTGCGACGCATTAGCGACTAAACATCTGGCGGGGGCTGCAATCGACGTATTCCCAACCGAGCCGGCAACTAACAGCGATCCTTTCACTTCGCCGCTGTGTGATTTCGATAACGTGATCCTGACGCCGCACATTGGTGGTTCAACGCTGGAAGCGCAGGAAAACATCGGTCTGGAAGTAGCTGGGAAACTGACCAAGTATTCCGACAACGGGTCTACGCTGTCTGCGGTAAACTTCCCGGAAGTTTCGCTGCCGCTGCACGGTGGTCGTCGTCTGATGCACATTCACGAAAACCGTCCGGGCGTACTGACGGCACTGAACCAGATTTTTGCCGAGCAGGGCGTCAACATTGCCGCGCAGTATCTGCAGACTTCCGCGCAGGTAGGTTATGTGGTTATTGATATTGAAGCGGATGAAGATGTGGCGGAGAAAGCGCTGCTGGCGATGAAAGCCCTTCCGGGAACCATTCGCGCTCGTCTGCTGTACTGATTTCCTCTACATGGGCAGGCGGTTGACCTGCCCATCTTTCCTCTGATTTCCCTGCCTCAAAATCTCTTTCTGTAACGCATACATTCTGTTTTTCGAGCTTTGCCGCAGTTGGCAACTAAAGGCAGCGTTGCGTGTTGTACAGCAATAAAAGGAATTTACGATAGGGGCGCAGCATAGCGCTGAAACGGGAAAGCCCCTACCGAAGCAGGGGCTCTAAAAAGGAAAGGGACGATGATGAGATACGTCATCATGCTGCTGATCCTGTTAATCATCGCTTGGCCAGCATATTAACAGAGAGTACGCAGGAGGGAGGTTCGCCTCCCTCACCCTTCACCGAGGAATTTAGGTCAAAAAAACGGCGCTGTCAATCGGCAAAAAACGGCTACCACTCCCAGATTTTGGATGGCGTCACCACCGCTGGCAGCGGGATATCCCACTCTTCAACCGGCAATTTTTCTACTAACTGGCAGTCATGCGCGTAGCCCACGGGTTGGATCTTATGCTGCTGCCAGTTTTGTAGCGTGCGGTCGTAAAATCCACCGCCCATGCCCAGGCGTTGCCCGTCCTCATCAAATGCCACTAACGGCGTAATCAGTACGTCCAGCTTTGACAGTGGCAATACGTCGCGTACATCAAGCCGTGGTTCCTGGATCTTTAAGCGATTGGTCACCAGGTCGCTGCGCGGATGATAGTGCAGGAACAGTAAATTACCGGGACTGAAGGGATGAAGAACCGGAAGGTAAACGCGCTTGCCCGCTCGCCACAGCTGATCTATCAGCGGCTGGGTATCGAGTTCACCATCGAACGAGAGAAATACCGCCACAGTATGCGCGAGTACAACAGGGGGAAAACTGAGCATTCGGGTCGCGGCTTGCTGACCGTATTGTCGTTGCTGTTCAGAGGTCAACGCGCGACGACGCTGTCGAATCAGTTGACGAATTTCTTGCCGGGATAAAGGGAGTTCAGAAAGTAGTGTCATGGCTGTTGCCAGGTAGAAGGGAATCTCCGAGATGCCGCCGCAGGCTGTAACCCTTGAACCCTTGGTTCAAGGTGAATGCGTCGTCACAGTTTTAAGGCTTCTCGGACGGGCCGAGCATGCTCACCAACCATGGAGCGCCACATTCTTGTGGTATGAAATATCGGCTCAGGGGACTGGCCCGCTTGCAAACATCTCAGAGAAATTTTGTCTTCACGGTCACTCTACCACAGTAAACCGAAAAGTGTTATTCAAAGTTTTGGCCCGTTTTTTCGGTTATGCGACCCTGATCAAGCAACGCCTGTTCGATGGTCTGTTGTAGCATCCGAATACGTTGTTCCATGCTCGCCGCGTACTCACGCGTCTTCGCTTTTTCCTGAGTTAATTCATAGCTGATGTTCAACGCGGCGATGAAAACCAACTGCTCAGTATTTGTGACTCTAGTGCGAACTTTCAGATCTTGCAATCGCTGATTGAGATCGTCCGCAGCCTGATTCAACGCATCCCTTTGTTCAGGCGGGCAATTCACTCGCAGTGAACGGCCAAATATTTGGATATCGACGGGTTGTGCAGACATGCCACCTTCCTGCTGATTGACTGCGCTGCCTTCGTCTCCAGACCTTGGGTCCGCGAAGGGGCGACACTATAGCTACCCTGGTATCAAGATACAAGCCCTTTTCTGGTCCACCAGGGCCCAAAGTGGTAGCATACCATGAATATTCCTCCCTTTGATGACGAATGCTTATGTCTATACAGAACGAAATGCCTGGCTACAACGACGTTAGCCAGTTTTTGAACCAACAAGGGGCTGGATTAACCCCGGCCGAAATGCACGGCTTGATCAGCGGGATGATTTGCGGCGGCAACAACGACAGCTCATGGCAGCCGCTGCTGCACGACCTGACGAACGAAGGTCTGGCCTTCGGTCACGAGCTGGCTCAGGCACTGATGAAAATGCACTCTGCCACCAGCGATGCCCTCGAGGACGACGGCTTCCTTTTTCAGCTTTATCTGCCTGAAGGCGACGACGTTAGCGTGTTTGATCGTGCCGATGCGCTGGCGGGGTGGGTAAACCACTTTTTGCTGGGCCTTGGCGTTACGCAGCCAAAGCTCGACAAAGTGACCGGTGAAACCGGTGAAGCGATTGACGACCTGCGCAATATCGCTCAGTTGGGATATGACGAAGACGAAGATCAGGAAGAGCTGGAAATGTCGCTCGAAGAGATTATCGAATACGTGCGCGTAGCCGCCTTGCTGTGTCATGACACGTTTACGCGTCAGCAGCCGACCGCGCCGGAAGTCCGTAAACCGACTCTGCACTAAGAACGAAACGCAAAGGAGAGTGTGATGAGCGAGATATCTCAGCAAGAATTCCAGCGTCGTCGCCAGGCTTTACTGGCACAAATGCAGCCCGGCAGCGCCGCGCTGATTTTTGCCGCGCCTGAAGCGACGCGCAGCGCGGACAGTGAATACCCGTACCGCCAAAGCAGTGATTTCTGGTACTTCACCGGTTTTAACGAACCGGAAGCCGTGCTGGTGCTGATTAAAAGTGATGACACTCATAACCACAGCGTTTTGTTTAATCGGGTTCGCGATCTGACGGCGGAGATCTGGTTTGGCCGCCGTCTGGGCCAGGATGCCGCACCGGCAAAACTCGGCGTTGACCGGGCGCTGGCCTTCAGTGAAATCAACCAACAACTGCACCTGTTGCTCAATGGCCTGGACGCGGTGTACCACGCACAGGGCGAATATGCCTGGGCAGACGAGATTGTGTGCACGGCGTTGGATAAACTGCGTAAAGGCTCCAGACAAAATCTGCACGCACCCGCCGCGATCATCGACTGGCGTCCAATGGTCCATGAAATGCGCCTGTTCAAATCACCAGAAGAAATTGCGGTCATGCGCCGTGCCGGAGAGATCAGTGCGCTGGCGCATATCCGCGCGATGGAAAAATGCCGTCCGGGAATGTTTGAATACCAGTTGGAAGGGGAGATTCACCACGAGTTTACTCGCCATGGCGCGCGTTACCCATCCTATAACACGATTGTCGGCAGCGGCGAAAACGGCTGTATTCTCCATTACACCGAAAATGAAAGTGCAATGCGCGATGGCGATCTGGTGTTAATTGACGCCGGGTGTGAATACAAAGGTTATGCGGGCGACATTACGCGTACCTTCCCGGTAAACGGCAAATTTTCCCCTGCTCAGCGTGAAATCTACGACATCGTACTGGAGTCATTAGAGACCAGCCTGCGCCTGTATCGCCCGGGGACGTCCATCCAGGAAGTCACCGGCGAAGTGGTGCGCATCATGATTACGGGTCTGGTGAAGCTTGGCATTTTGCACGGCGAGATCGACCAACTGATTACCGAAAATGCGCATCGCCCATTCTTTATGCATGGTCTTAGCCATTGGCTGGGACTGGATGTGCACGACGTTGGCGTTTATGGTCAGGACCGCTCACGTATTCTCGAGCCAGGAATGGTGCTCACCGTCGAACCGGGGCTGTATATCGCACCGGACGCCGATGTGCCGCTTGCTTATCGTGGTATCGGCATTCGTATTGAAGATGACATCCTCATCACCGAGGACGGCAATGAGAACCTGACCGCCAGCGTGGTGAAGAAAGCGGATGACATTGAAGCCTTAATGGCTGCGGCGCGACTGCAATGAGCGTGATTATCGTTGGCGGTGGTATGGTCGGTGCGACGCTGGCGCTGGCCATTTCTCAGCTCAGCCACGGGACTCTGCCTGTTCACCTGATAGAAGCGAGCGAACCTGAAACTGACCGCCATCCAGGGTTTGACGCCCGGGCGATCGCGCTGGCGGCAGGGACCTGCCAACAGCTGGCGCGAATTGGCGTATGGCAGGCGATTGCCGATTGCGCAACGGCGATCAAAACGGTTCACGTCAGCGATCGCGGCCATGCCGGATTTGTGACGCTGGATGCGCAGGAATACCGTATTCCGGCGCTGGGCCAGGTGGTAGAACTGCACGATGTCGGGCTGCGTTTGTTTGCGCTGCTGCGTAAAGCGCCGGGCATCACGCTGCACTGCCCCGACCGTGTAGCCAGCGTGTCACGCACGCAGGAACGCGTTGAGGTTACGCTGGAAAATGGCGAGATGATTAATGGTCGCCTGTTGGTGGCCGCCGATGGCACGCGCTCCGCGCTGGCTACCGCCTGCGGCGTTGACTGGCAGCAACAACCCTATGAACAACTGGCGGTGATTGCCAACGTGACGACCTCCGTTGCGCATGACGGGCGAGCGTTCGAACGTTTCACGCAATATGGTCCGCTGGCAATGCTACCGATGTCTGATGGTCGCTGCTCGCTGGTGTGGTGCCATCCGCTGGAGCGGCGTGATGAGATTATGGCCTGGTCCGACGAACAATTTTGCCGCGAACTGCAAACTGCGTTTGGCTGGCGGTTGGGGCGTATTACCCAGGCCGGTAAACGCAACGCCTATCCGCTTTCATTAACCTCGGCGCAAAAAGCCATTACCCATCGTACTGTGCTGGTGGGGAACGCAGCACAGACGCTGCATCCCATTGCCGGACAAGGTTTCAACCTTGGTCTGCGCGATGTGATGAGCCTGGCCGAGACGTTGACGCAGGCGCAAAACTGCGCGGAAGATATCGGTGATTATGCGGTGCTGGCACACTATCAGCAGCGCCGCGAACGCGATCGCGAAACGACGATTGGTGTGACCAACAATTTGGTGTATTTGTTTGCCAATCGCTGGGCCCCGCTGGTCGTTGGGCGTAATGTCGGGCTGATGGCGATGGAATTATTCACGCCTGCGCGCGATGCGTTGGCGGAGCGGACCCTCGGTTGGGTTGCGCGATAGATATAACCTGTAGGCCGAATTAAAAAAGCAGGCCTGATTAGCGCAGCGCCATCAGGCAATGTCGCGGAAGTAATGCCGGATGGCGGCTTTGCCTTATCCGGCCTACGGTTTTTGATTGTCCTATTTTCAGGAGCAAACAGTGCAAAGTGTTGATGTAGCAATTGTTGGTGGCGGCATGGTGGGACTGGCGGTTGCCTGCGGCTTGCAGGGCAGCGGGTTGCGCGTTGCGGTGTTAGAACAACATGTTCCGCAGCCTTTGGCGGCGGATGCACCTCCTCAGCTTCGCGTATCGGCCATTAATGCCGCCAGTGAAAAACTGCTTAGCCGACTGGGCGTCTGGTCCGACATTGTTGCCCGTCGCGCTTGTTGCTACCACGGCATGGAAGTCTGGGACAAAGACAGCTTTGGGCGTATTGCGTTTGATGACCAGAGCATGGGCTACAGCCATTTAGGCCACATCGTTGAAAACTCAGAGATCCATTACGTACTCTGGCAAAAAGCGCAGCGTTCAGCGGATATTACGCTGATGGCGCCCGCTGAGTTACAGCAGGTAGCCTGGGGTGAGAATGAGGCATTTCTGTCCCTGAAAGATGGCGCAATGCTGACAGCTCGCCTGGTAGTCGGCGCCGATGGCGCTAACTCCTGGCTGCGCAACAAAGCGGATATTCCGCTCACTTTCTGGGATTACCGTCATCATGCGCTGGTGGCGACTATCCGTACGCAGGAAGCTCACGGCGCGGTTGCGCGGCAGGCGTTTCACGGTGAGGGGATCCTGGCGTTCCTGCCTCTCAGTGACCCGCACCTATGCTCTATCGTCTGGTCGCTCTCGCCGCAGGAAGCAGAACGCATGCGGCTGGCAAGCGTTGATGAGTTTAATCAGGCGCTGAATATCGCTTTTGATAATCGCCTGGGGCTATGCAGCCTTGAAAGCGAGCGTCAGGCGTTTCCGCTGACGGGACGCTATGCCCGTCAGTTCGCTGCTCATCGTCTGGCGCTGGTGGGGGATGCGGCGCATACCATCCACCCGCTGGCGGGTCAGGGGGTTAACCTTGGCTTTATGGATGCGGCGGAGCTGATCGATGAGCTGAAGCGGCTCCAGCGTCAGGGCAAAGATATTGGTCAGTATCTCTATTTGCGGCGCTACGAGCGCAGCCGTAAGCACAGCGCAGCGATGATGCTGGCCGGTATGCAGGGCTTTCGTGAACTGTTTGCAGGCGAGAATCCGGCGAAAAAACTGCTGCGTGATATTGGTCTGAAACTGGCCGATACCCTGCCAGGCGTAAAACCACAGCTCATCCGCCAGGCGATGGGACTGAACGATCTTCCTGAGTGGTTACGCTAGCGTCCGTAAGGACAATCTTAAGAGTTTGAGACCCGTCACACTTTCCACTCCCGGCCTGCGCGCCGGGGTGCTTCTCTCATTTGAAATAATCTAATTCCACGCCTTTTTCGCATTAGTTTTTTTAATATTACGTTTTTTTCATAACGCCATTTTTGACAATTTTTCCACATTTAATGTTGGTTGGTGCTATTAATTCCAGCTTGTATTTATTTTTTATTCTGATTATTTGCCGTGTGGATGGGGTTTTGTTCTGTCGGTGATTTTGCTGTTTTTGGCCATAAGCTAATGTGATGGTTAATTTTGCCTTATGGTTTAGCGTCTGTTTCGGTGGTAAGTTCAGGACAAAGAGAACGTTTGCGTCGTGGCCCCTGGAGCGGCTGCGGTGCTGGGTTTCGTGGCGAAAATTTCACCGCGAAAGAGTTGGTAGCCCCGCTTATTCAACGAGGAAAAGATGGCTCAACAGACTCCTTTGTACGAACAACACACGCTATGTGGCGCGCGCATGGTAGATTTCCATGGCTGGATGATGCCACTGCATTACGGTTCTCAGCTTGATGAACACCATGCTGTTCGCACCGATGCCGGAATGTTTGATGTGTCACATATGACCATCGTCGACCTGCGCGGTAGCCGCACCCGGGAGTTCTTGCGTTATCTGCTGGCAAACGACGTCGCGAAGCTAACGAAGACGGGTAAAGCCCTCTATTCCGGTATGCTCAACGCTTCGGGCGGCGTGATAGATGACCTGATTGTCTACTACTTCACTGAAGATTTCTTCCGCCTCGTTGTAAACTCCGCCACCCGCGAAAAAGACCTCTCCTGGATTACCCAACACGCTGAACCTTACGCCATCGACATCACCGTTCGAGACGATCTGTCGCTGATTGCGGTGCAGGGCCCAAACGCGCAGGCAAAAGCAGCCACATTGTTTACTGACGAGCAGCGTCAGGCGGTAGAAGGCATGAAGCCGTTCTTCGGCGTTCAGGCGGGTGATTTGTTTATCGCAACCACCGGTTATACCGGCGAAGCAGGCTATGAAATTGCCATGCCGAGTGAAAAGGCGGCAGACTTCTGGCGTGCGCTGGTACAAGCAGGTGTCAAACCTTGCGGTCTTGGCGCGCGCGACACGCTGCGTCTGGAAGCCGGCATGAACCTGTACGGTCAGGAGATGGACGAAGCCATTTCTCCGCTGGCGGCCAACATGGGCTGGACCATCGCGTGGGAACCGACTGACCGCGACTTTATCGGTCGGGAAGCGCTGGAAATGCAGCGTGAAAAAGGCCACGAACAGTTGGTTGGACTGGTGATGACCGAGAAAGGCGTACTGCGTAATGAACTGCCGGTGCGTTTCACCGATGCTTCCGGCAATCAGCAGGAAGGCATTATCACCAGCGGGACATTCTCCCCAACCCTGGGTTACAGCATCGCGCTGGCGCGTGTCCCTGCGGGTATTGGTGAGAACGCGATCGTACAGATCCGTAACCGCGAAATGCCGGTAAAAGTGACTAAACCTGTTTTTGTGCGTAACGGCAAAGCCGTCGCGTAATTCATCCTTTTTTGGAGATTGATTGATGAGCAACGTACCTGCAGAACTGAAATACAGCAAAGAACACGAATGGCTGCGCAAAGAAGCTGACGGCTCTTACACCGTTGGGATCACCGAACATGCTCAGGAGCTGTTAGGTGACATGGTTTTCGTTGACCTGCCCGAAGTTGGCGCAACCGTCAGCGCGGGCGATGACTGCGCCGTTGCGGAATCCGTAAAAGCGGCATCCGATATTTATGCGCCAGTAGGCGGTGAGATTGTTGCGGTTAACGACGCGCTCAGCGACTCCCCGGAACTGGTCAACAGCGAGCCGTATGCAGGGGGCTGGATCTTCAAAATCAAAGCCAGCGATGAAAGCGAAATTGAATCGCTGCTGGATGCGACTGCATATGAAGCTTTGTTAGAAGACGAATAAATACGCTTCATTCTTCACGTTGCAGGTGTGTTGGCTTTCTTGCACACCTCAGTTACTTACTGATGTAAGCTCCTGGGGATGTGCTGCGTCGCCGCCTTCCTGCAACGCGAATTTTTTGCGTATTCAGGTAAGTAGAGACACCTACGATTCACTGCACGTTTCAGGAACCATCGCCCATGACACAGACGTTAAGCCAGCTTGAAAATAGCGGCGCTTTCATTGAACGCCACATCGGACCGGACGCCGCGCAGCAGCAAGAGATGCTGAATGCGGTTGGCGCCGAGTCGTTAAACGCGCTGATCGGCCAGATTGTGCCGAAAGACATTCAGCTCGCAACCCCGCCACAGGTGGGCGAGGCGGCGACCGAATACGCTGCGCTGGCTGAATTAAAAGCCATCGCCGGGCGTAACAAGCGCTTCACGTCCTACATTGGCATGGGCTACACCGCCGTGCAGCTGCCACCGGTTATCCTGCGTAACATGCTGGAAAACCCGGGTTGGTACACCGCCTACACCCCGTATCAACCGGAAGTCTCCCAGGGCCGTCTGGAAGCATTGCTGAACTTCCAGCAGGTGACGCTGGACCTGACCGGCCTGGACATGGCTTCCGCTTCTCTGCTGGATGAAGCTACTGCTGCAGCTGAAGCCATGGCGATGGCCAAACGCGTCAGCAAACTGAAAAATGCCAACCGTTTCTTTGTGGCGGCTGATGTTCATCCGCAAACGCTTGACGTAGTGCGTACTCGTGCGCAAACTTTTGGTTTTGACGTCATTGTTGATGACGCGGCAAAAGCATTGGATCATCAGGATGTGTTCGGCGTGCTGTTGCAGCAGGTGGGCACCACCGGTGAAGTGCACGACTACAGCGCCCTGATGGCTGAGCTGAAATCCCGTAAAATAGTGGTCAGCGTCGCTGCCGACTTTATGGCGCTGGTACTGCTGACTGCACCGGGCAAACAGGGCGCGGATATCGTTTTCGGCTCTGCGCAACGCTTCGGCGTACCGATGGGCTACGGCGGCCCGCACGCGGCATTCTTTGCCGCTAAAGACGAATTCAAACGCTCCATGCCAGGCCGTATTATCGGCGTCTCCAAAGATGCAGCGGGTAATACCGCCCTGCGCATGGCGATGCAGACTCGCGAACAGCATATCCGCCGCGAGAAAGCGAACTCCAACATTTGTACCTCGCAGGTTCTGCTGGCCAACATCGCCAGCCTGTATGCCGTTTATCATGGCCCGGTTGGCCTGAAACGCATCGCTAATCGCATCCATCGTCTGACCGATATTCTGGCAGCCGGTCTGCAACAAAAAGGATTAAAGCTGCGTCATGCGCACTACTTTGACACTTTGTGTGTTGAAGTGGCCGATAAGGCTGCGGTACTGGCGCGTGCTGAAGCGGCAGAAATCAACCTGCGTAGCGATATCCATAACGCGGTAGGTATTACGCTCGATGAAACCACCACCCGTGAAAACGTGGTGCAGTTGTTCAATGTTCTGCTGGGAGACAGCCACGGTCTGAACATCGAAACGCTGGACAAAGACGTGGCGCTCGACAGCCGTTCCATTCAGGACAGCATGCTGCGTGATGATGCGATCCTCAGCCATCCGGTGTTTAATCGCTATCACAGCGAAACCGAGATGATGCGTTACATGCACTCGCTGGAGCGCAAAGATCTGGCCCTGAACCAGGCAATGATCCCGCTGGGATCTTGCACCATGAAGCTGAACGCTGCCGCCGAGATGATCCCTATCACTTGGCCGGAATTCGCTGAACTGCATCCGTTCTGCCCGCCAGAGCAGGCAGAAGGTTATCACCAGATGATCGGCCAGCTTTCCGAATGGCTGGTAAAACTGACCGGTTATGACGCAGTCTGCATGCAGCCGAACTCCGGCGCGCAGGGCGAGTATGCGGGTCTGCTGGCGATTCGCCATTATCACGAAAGCCGTAACGAAGGCCATCGCGATATCTGTCTGATCCCGGCCTCTGCCCACGGTACCAACCCGGCCTCCGCACAGATGGCGGGTATGCAGGTAGTGGTTGTCGCCTGTGATAAAAACGGCAACATCGATCTTGGCGATCTGCGTGAAAAAGCGGCGCAGGCGGGTGAAAACCTCTCCTGCATCATGGTGACCTATCCCTCTACTCATGGCGTGTATGAAGAAACGATCCGTGAAGTGTGCGACGTTGTGCACCAGTTTGGCGGCCAGGTTTATCTTGATGGCGCGAACATGAATGCTCAGGTTGGGATCACCACACCGGGCTTTATCGGTGCCGATGTCTCTCACCTTAACCTGCATAAAACATTCTGCATTCCGCACGGCGGCGGTGGCCCAGGTATGGGACCAATCGGTGTTAAATCGCATCTGGCGCCGTTCGTGCCGGGTCATAGCGTAGTACAGATTGAAGGGATGCTCACCCGTCAGGGCGCGGTTTCTGCGGCACCGTTCGGTAGCGCATCCATTCTGCCGATCAGCTGGATGTACATCCGTATGATGGGCGCAGAAGGTCTGAAGCAGGCAAGCCAGGTGGCGATCCTGAACGCTAACTACATTGCCAGCCGTCTGAAAGATGCCTATCCGGTGCTGTATACCGGTCGCGATGGTCGCGTGGCACATGAATGTATTCTCGACATTCGCCCACTGAAAGAAGAGACCGGCATCAGCGAACTGGATATTGCCAAGCGTCTGATCGATTACGGTTTCCATGCGCCGACCATGTCGTTCCCGGTAGCGGGTACGCTGATGGTGGAACCGACTGAATCGGAAAGCAAAGTGGAACTGGATCGCTTTATCAATGCGATGCTGGCAATCCGCGCAGAGATCGATCGCGTGAAAGCCGGTGAATGGTCGCTTACAGATAACCCGCTGGTTAACTCCCCGCACACGCAAAATGAGCTGGTCGCAGAGTGGAATCACGGTTACAGCCGCGAAATCGCCGTCTTCCCGGCGGGCGTAGCGAACAAATACTGGCCGACCGTGAAACGCCTTGATGACGTTTACGGTGACCGTAACCTGTTCTGCTCCTGCGTGCCGCTGAGCGATTATCAGTAATCGACTGATTCAGCTATCTTTTAAAGGCGCTTCGGCGCCTTTATTTTTGGGGAGAATAGTGATGGCTATAGCACTGGTTACGGGGGGCAGTCGCGGCATTGGTCGAGCAACCGCGCTGCAGTTAGCGCTAGAGGGTTACACGGTCGCCGTTAACTTTCATCACAATATTCGTGCGGCAACGGAGGTGGTGAACAATATCGCCGCTGCGGGAGGAAAGGCGTTTGCTCTGCGGGCAGATATCAGCGATGAAAGCCAGGTCGGGGCGATGTTTGAGTCCATTGACCGCGAGGGCGAGCCGCTGACTGCTCTGGTGAACAATGCCGGGATTTTGTTTGAACAGAGCACGGTGGAAAGTCTAACCGCTGAGCGTATTAATCGCGTCCTGGCGACTAATGTTACCGGCTATTTTCTGTGTTGTCGGGAAGCGGTAAAGCGCATGTCGTTTAAGCACGGCGGTCAGGGCGGGGCGATTGTGAATGTCTCTTCGGCGGCGTCACGGCTTGGTGCCCCGTTCGAATATGTTGATTATGCAGCCTCAAAAGGTGCGGTGGACACGCTCACCACCGGCCTCGCGCTGGAGGTTGCGGCGCAGGGGATACGCGTGAACTGCGTGAGACCCGGTCTTATCTACACGGAAATGCATGCGTCAGGCGGTGAGCCGGGAAGGGTGGATCGCGTGAAATCCATGTTGCCTATGCAGCGCGGCGGACAGCCGGAAGAGGTCGCGCAGGCGATTACCTGGCTGCTGAGTGAGAAGGCGTCTTACGTCACGGGTAGTTTTTTGGAGCTGGCCGGCGGGAAGTAATGCGTTGCTTGCCGGATGGCGGCGTAAATGTCTGCTCTGGTCTACAGGTTCAGTTCCCGTAAACCCGATAAGCGCAGCGCCATCCGGCTAAAAATTACAGATTCTCGCCGTTGCTGGCAATCACCGCTTTATACCACTCAAAACTTTTCTTACGCGAACGCGACATATCGCCAGTGCCGTCGTCGTGTTTGTTCACGTAGATAAAACCGTAGCGTTTGCTGTACTGGCCGGTGGTGAACGAGACGCAGTCGATGCAGCCCCACGGCGTGTAGCCCATCAGATCTACGCCGTCATACGTTACCGCTTTCATCATCTCTTCGACGTGGGCGCGCAGATAGTCGATGCGGTAGTCATCGTGGATGCTGCCGTCTTCTTCAACTTTGTCGTAAGCGCCAAATCCGTTTTCAACGATAAACAATGGCTTCTGATAACGCTCGTACAGTTCGCACAAGGCGTAACGCAGGCCGACCGGATCAATCTGCCAGCCCCAGTCGGATGCTTTGACGTGCGGGTTCGGCACGCTGCCCTCAAAACCGGAAATAGCATCGCCGCTACCGCCTTCCGCTTTTACCGCGTTGGTCATGTAGTAACTAAATCCGAGATAGTCGCAGGTGCCTTCACGCAGGATTTGTTCATCGCCAGCTTCCATTCGAATATTGAATTCGCGGCGCTCCCACTCGTTCAGTACATAAGATGGATAGTAGCCGCGCAGTTGAACGTCGGTGAATACATAGCGTTCACGCATCGATTCCTGCGCGAACATCACATCTTCAGGCTTACAGGAGAACGGGTATAGCGGGACCATTGCCAGCATGCAGCCGACTTTCATTTCAGGGTTGATGCGACGTGCGGCTTTCACCGCCAGAGCGCTGGCCACGAACTGGTGGTGCAGCACCTGGTACATAGTCTCTTCCGGGTTTTCATGCTCGGTATACACCACGCCGGAGCAGCAATAGCCAAACAGCGGTGCACGCCAGTTACGCTGGTTGTTGATCTCGTTGAAGGTCATCCAGTATTTGACTTTGTGCTTGTAGCGCTCAAGGACCACTTCAGCAAAACGGACAAAGAAATCAACGACTTTACGATTGGTCCAGCTACCGTACTGTTGAACCAGGTGTAGCGGCATTTCGAAGTGGGAAAGGGTGATGACCGGTTCGATATTGTACTTCAGCAGTTCATCAAACATGTCGTCGTAGAATTTTAGCCCTTCTTCGTTTGGCTGGGTTTCGTCCCCTTTAGGGAAGATACGGGTCCAGGCAATTGACGTACGGAAGCATTTGAAGCCCATCTCGGCAAACAGCTTAATGTCTTCTTTGTAATGACCGTAAAAATCGACGGCTTCGTGGTTGGGGTAGTACTTACCTGGCACGACGTCCTGAGTGATTTCTCGCGGAACGCCGTGTGCCCCCCCGGTCAGTACGTCGCAAATGCTGGGCCCTTTGCCACCTTTATTCCAGCCGCCTTCAACCTGATGCGCCGCAACCGCGCCGCCCCATAAAAAATCGTTTGGTAAGGTAAGTTTTTTCATCTGCGCTCAGTCTCAAATTAATACAATCTGATTTTGAGTCTAACAAAGGAAAGATAAATGTCACGATATAACAAAATAGCGTTAATGTGATTTGTTACATCAAAAAAACATATTGTTTTTTTACGCTATTCTTTTCGCCAGCTTGCGACCGAGTGATTCCAGAATATAAATAACGGGGATCTGCGTGGTTATATCGTATACCCCGGCAATGCGTGTCTGTGGAACGTGCCAGGAGAGATTAAAGTCGGCAAGTTTCGCGAGGCGCGAATGTTCATGGCTGGTGACCGACAGAACCTTACAGTTATGCAGACTGAACTGGCTGGCAAAGCGTAGGATCTCTTCGGTTTCTCCAGAAACTGAAAGTACGATCGCCAGCGCGTTTCTGGCCATATCATTAGTTACCGGGAAATAAGGGTCATCGATGTGGTTACTGAATTTTCCGACGTTTGAGAAAAAACGTGCGCCATATTTTGCCAGGGCTCCGGATGTTCCCGCCCCGACGAATATAATACGCTCGGAAGATAATATAATATCAACAGCCTGATCGAGTAGTTTGTCGAACTCGTCGTTATTGACGCCTTTAAAGAAGCTGATAATTTCGCTGGCACCGAAATTAGCCTGTTGCGGTTCATTCTGCTCTAAATATAATTTGAAGCGTACGCGAAATTCTGAGTAACCTTCACACTTAAGCTTGCGGCAAAAGCGCAGTACGGTGGTGGTGGAAACGCCCACGGCATCCGCCAGTTCGCGAATGGTCATGTACATGACTTTGTCACGGTTTTTGATGACATAGTTGTAGACCAGCATCTCAAGATTGTTGAGACTGGCGATGGCAGCGTGGGAGAACATACTCACAATGGCAAAACTCACTCATCAGACTTCATCTACAGGGAATAATAACATGCAGCCAAATGACATCACTTTTTTTCAGCGTTTCCAGGATGACATTCTGGCCGGACGCAAAACCATTACGATTCGTGACGAGTCCGAATCACACTTCAAAGCCGGTGACATTCTACGGGTTGGGCGCTTCGAAGATGAGGGGTACTTCTGCACGATTGAGGTTGTTGGCACCTCAACCGTCACGCTGGATACGCTGACGGAGAAACATGCTCGCCAGGAAAACATGACGCTAGAAGAACTTAAACACGTGATTGCCGAGATTTACCCGGATCAAACACAATTTTATGTGATTGATTTTAAATGCCTTTGATTTTAACGGTACGCCTGTTAGCTGAATATTAAAATATAATATCATGATTTTTATGGATTATTATTTAGTTGGCAAATATTTTAGCTAACAGGTGTTCACTGGAACCATTCTCAGTTACGCTAGAGGAGCAATCACGATAGTGTTCGTTTCTCGGGAGTAAAATATGGTTCAGAAGCCATTAATTGCGCAGGGATATTCGCTGGCAGAGGAAATAGCCAATAGCATCAGTCACGGTATCGGGCTGGTGTTTGGGATTGTCGGACTGGTATTGTTGCTGGTTCAGGCAGTGGATACCAACGCCAGCGCCATGGCGATAACCAGCTATAGCCTGTATGGCGGCAGCATGATCCTGCTGTTCCTCGCCTCAACTTTATATCACGCGATCCCCCATCAAAGAGCGAAAGTCTGGCTGAAAAAGTTCGACCACTGCGCGATTTATCTGCTGATTGCCGGGACCTACACGCCATTTCTGCTGGTGGGGCTGGATTCGCCGCTGGCACATGGACTGATGATTGTTATCTGGAGCCTGGCGCTGCTCGGTATTTTATTCAAACTGACCATTGCGCACCGGTTTAAGGTTCTGTCGCTGGTAACCTACCTGGCGATGGGCTGGCTATCGCTGATTGTGGTGTATCAACTGGCGGTTAAGCTGGCGGTGGGTGGTGTGACGTTGCTGGCAGTTGGTGGTGTGGTGTATTCGCTGGGCGTTATTTTCTACGTCTGTAAGCGCATTCCATACAACCATGCGATCTGGCACGGCTTTGTGCTGGGTGGCAGCGTTTGCCATTTCCTGGCGATCTACCTGTACGTGGGGCAGGCGTAATTATCATTACCCAGCAGTGCTGTGCTTACCGGGTCTTTAAAACGCGCGACCCGGTAAGATAAAGTCACCACCCGGCGATTTACTCTTCCAGCGAATACGGCAGCGGTACGATATGCAGCGTTTTCGCGTCGTCACGAACGCGGAACACGCTGTCGGCTTCCATGTCGTTATTCATCACAACCTGCACCAGTACCTGTCCATCCGCCAGTTGCACCGCGGCGAGTACGGTGCCGGTACGACGCCAGTTCTCACCCATTTTCAGCTCCAGGTCTTCACCTGCTTCTGGTACCCGACTGGCCGCACCTGCCAGCGTCCACATGGCACGTTTGTTGGCTCCGCGAAATTTTGCGCGAGCAACCATTTCCTGACCGGTATAGCAGCCTTTTTTAAAGCTGATTCCGCCCAGAGCCTGCAGATTGGTGGCTTGCGGAATAAACTGCGCGCTGTTGGCAGTATCAATCACCGGAATACCTGCTTCGATATCCAGCGCCAGCCACTGTTGGCTGTTATTTAACTCCGCTTCACCGCGCAGCTTCTCTACCAGGGTTTCCGCCGTTGCAATATCAACGATCAGCAGGAAACGCTCAGCGGGATGTTCGAACCACAATATGGTGGAAGAACCTTCAGTAATGACCTGCTTATCGCTGTTTGGTAATTCGCTAAAGAGATTGGCCAGCGCTGCGCGCGCCTGGAATCCCGCGACGCCCAGCAGTACGCGCTCGTCGTCCGGGGCAATCGCCACTTTCGAGAAGACCGCATATTTTTTCAGTTCGGTGAGCTGCGCATCGCGCAGATTACGTCGCTCAAGCCATGCAAAACCGTCACCCTGGCGGAACAGACGCAGGGGGCTCCACATTTTACCTTTAGCGTCACAATGTGCTGCCAACACGTGCTGATGCTCGGTCATCTGGCTGACATCTGCTGTGACCTGACCCTGAATATACTTCTCACTGTCGACACCGGTGATGGTGGCGAGCGCCCATTCATCGAGCGTCATTAGCGTCAGAGGCAAGCGCGTTGACGCGAAAGGCTGGCGAGGAGGAAAAGATATAAAAGCCATAATTAATGTCCTGATTTGCTTAACGCAGTGATAATGACTAATGGTAAAAGAGCTATGGCCCATTGCAAGCGGTTTAAACAGGCTATTTGTGCCATATATTAAGCTTTGCGAGGAGACATCCAAAAATGCTGAATCCTTTGACTTAATGTGGTTTTATTTAGCGAGCACGCTTCCGTTTGCTGATATTCCCGTAAATATGAGGGAAAAACACGTTACAATAGCGGGATACTTCGTTTTCGCGAGACAGGAAGAAGAACATGGATATTAACAACAAAGCACGTATTCATTGGGCATGCCGTCGCGGTATGCGTGAGCTGGACATCTCGATCATGCCGTTTTTCGAACATGAATATGACAGCTTAAGTGATGAAGAAAAACGTATCTTTATCCGTCTGCTAGAATGTGATGATCCAGACTTATTTAACTGGTTGATGAATCATGGGAAACCGGCTGATGCTCAGCTAGAGCAGATGGTGCGACTTATCCAGACACGGAATCGGGAACGTGGTCCAGTGGCAATCTGATTTACGCGTTTCATGGCGCGCGCAATGGCTTTCGTTGCTCATTCATGGGCTGGTCGCGGTATTTATTTTATTGATGCCCTGGCCATTGAGCTACACCCCATTATGGCTGGTTCTGCTCTCTCTGGTGGTGTTCGATAGCGTCCGTAGCCAGCGCCGAATCAATGCCTGTCAGGGCGAGATTCGGCTGTTGATGGACGGTCGTCTGCGCTGGCAAGGGCAAGAGTGGACTATTGCTAGCGCACCCTGGATGGTCAAAACAGGCATGATGCTGCGTTTACGTTCCGATGCCGGAAAACGTCAGCATTTGTGGCTGGCGGCAGACAGTATGGATGACGCGGAGTGGCGGGATTTGCGGCGGTTAATACTGCAACAGGCGAAGCAGGGATAATGCTGATGAATGCCTGATGGCGTGCAGCGTTAAGGTCTACGGTTCGGTGCGGCATGTAGGCCGGATATGGCGTTTACGCCTACATCCGGCAAAATGGTTATCAGGACCAGTGTTCGGCCATTTCACCAAGGATTTGCTCGCACCAGGCCTGAATGCGTTCATCGCTGAGATCGTACTGGTTTGTTTCATCCAGCGCCAGGCCAACAAACAGCTGTCCATCGGCAATGACGGGCTTATCGCTGGTAAATTCATACCCTTCGGTTGGCCAGTAACCAACAAATTTTACGCCTTTGGTGACCAGTTTATCGTGCAGCATACCCAGCGCATCCAGGAACCATTCACCGTATCCCAACTGATCGCCCATACCGTAAAGCGCAACAATTTTGCCTTCCAGGTTGAGGTCGTCCAGTTGCTCCCAGACCGCTTCCCAGTCCTCTTGGATTTCACCGAAATCCCAGGTTGGGATGCCTAAAATGAGCACGTCATACTGCTCCATTAAGGTCGGGGAATCATCTTTGAGGTTGTGCAGTGTCACCAGTTCGGGACCCAGGATATCGCGGATTTTTTCTGCTGCCATTTCGGTATAGCAGGTGCTGGAACCGTAAAAAAGACCCATGTTCATGACGTAAACATCTCAATTCTGCTGTAGCGTTGCGGGTAGTGTAACAGAATCGCCGCATTCTCGGCACAATGAGGCATAATGCATCAAAAATGAGAGTGAAATAAGGGGCGCGAGTGGAACAGGATCTGGCACGCATCGAGCAGTTTCTTGATGCCCTGTGGCTGGAACGAAATCTGGCGGAAAACACGCTAAGTGCGTATCGTCGCGATCTGACCATGCTTGTCGAATGGCTACATCACCGCGGCGCCTCGCTTGCGACCGCGCAGAGTGATGACCTGCAAGCATTGCTGGCTGAGCGGATGGATGGGGGATATAAAGCCACCAGTTCCGCACGCTTGCTCAGTGCAATGCGGCGTTTTTTTCAGCATCTGTACCGTGAAAAATATCGCGAAGATGACCCCAGCGCCTCGCTTGCATCACCTAAACTTCCGCAGCGTCTGCCCAAAGATCTCAGCGAAGCACAGGTCGAACGACTTCTGCAGGCGCCGCTGATAGAACAACCGCTGGAACTTCGCGACAAAGCCATGCTGGAAGTATTGTATGCCACAGGCCTGCGCGTGTCTGAACTGGTGGGGCTGACGATGAGTGACGTCAGCCTGCGTCAGGGCGTGGTTCGGGTGATCGGTAAAGGTAATAAAGAGCGCCTTGTCCCGTTAGGTGAGGAGGCGGTGTACTGGCTGGAAACGTACCTGGAGCATGGGCGTCCGTGGTTGCTTAACGGTGTATCAATAGATGTGCTGTTTCCCAGCCAGCGGGCGCAACAGATGACTCGTCAAACCTTCTGGCATCGTATCAAACACTATGCTGTGTTGGCTGGAATCGACAGCGAAAAGCTGTCCCCGCACGTCCTGCGGCATGCGTTTGCCACGCATCTGCTCAACCATGGCGCTGATCTGCGCGTGGTGCAGATGCTACTGGGGCATAGCGACCTCTCGACAACGCAGATTTATACTCATGTCGCAACGGAGCGCTTGCGGCAACTACATCAACAGCATCACCCGCGAGCGTGAGTGCTGACAGGAAAGGATAGGTTATGAAAAAACGTTTTATGATGTTCACCCTGCTGGCGACGGCGTTTTCCGGCATGGTACATGCAGACGATGCGGCGATTCGCCAGTCATTAGCGAAGCTGGGTGTTCAGAGTACCGAGATTCAGTCTGCTCCGGTTGCGGGCATGAAAACTGTACTGACCAATAGCGGCGTGCTGTACGTTACCGAAGACGGTAAACATATTATTCAGGGACCGATGTATGACGTGAGCGGTGCAAGCCCGGTAAACGTCACCAACCAACTGCTGATGAAGCATTTGAACGCGCTGGAAAACGAGATGATCGTCTACAAAGCGCCGCAGGAAAAACACGTCATTACCGTTTTCACCGACATCACCTGTGGCTACTGCCACAAGCTGCATGAAGAGATGAAAGACTACAATGCGTTAGGGATTACCGTACGCTATCTGGCCTTCCCTCGTCAGGGACTGGAAAGCCAGGCCGAGCAGGATATGAAATCTATCTGGTGTGCGAAGGACAAAAACAAAGCCTTTGACGACGCCATGGCTGGCAAAGATGTGAAGCCTGCGACCTGTAATGTGGACATCGCTAACCACTACGCGCTGGGCGTACAGTTTGGCGTCAGCGGTACGCCGGCGATTGTGCTGAGCAATGGCTATGTAGTGCCAGGCTATCAGGGCCCGAAAGAGATGAAAGAATTCCTCGACGCACATGCAAAACAAACCAGCGGTAAATAATTCGCGTGAAACAACAGATACAACTTCGTCGGCGTGAAGCCGACGAGACCGCCGAGCTACCTGCCGACTTGCCGCCATTACTGCGCCGTTTATACGCCAGCCGTGGCGTGCGCAGCGCGCAGGAGCTTGAGCGTAGTGTGAAAGGCATGCTGCCGTGGCAGCATTTGAACGGTGTCGAAAAAGCGGTTGAAATCCTCTATAACGCTTTTCGCGAAGGAACCCGAATCATCGTGGTCGGCGATTTTGACGCCGATGGCGCGACCAGCACCGCGCTCAGCATTCTGGCGATGCGCGCGTTGGGCTGCAGTAACGTGGACTACCTGGTGCCTAATCGTTTTGAAGACGGTTATGGCTTAAGCCCGGAAGTCGTTGATCAGGCCCATGCCCGGGGCGCTCAGTTGATTGTCACCGTCGACAACGGCATCTCGTCCCACGCGGGTGTTGAACATGCCAGAACGCTGGGGATCCCGGTCGTTGTGACCGATCACCATCTGCCTGGGGACACGCTGCCGGGCGCTGAAGCGATCATCAATCCTAACCTGCACGATTGTGAATTCCCGTCTAAATCGCTGGCTGGCGTTGGCGTGGCCTTCTATCTGATGCTGGCGCTGCGCACCTTCCTGCGTGACAAAGGCTGGTTTGATGAACGAGGAATTGCGCCGCCGAACCTGGCGGATTTGCTCGATCTGGTTGCGCTTGGTACGGTGGCCGACGTGGTCCCGCTGGATGCCAATAACCGCATTCTGACGTGGCAAGGCTTAAGCCGTATTCGTGCCGGAAAGTGCCGCCCTGGTATAAAAGCGCTGCTGGAGATTTCCAATCGCGACCCACTCAAATTGGCTGCCAGTGATTTAGGTTTTGCCCTCGGGCCACGGCTGAATGCAGCGGGGCGTCTGGACGATATGTCCGTTGGCGTGGCGCTGTTGCTGTGCGACAACATTGGTGAAGCACGTGTGCTGGCCAATGAGCTGGACGCACTCAACCAGACGCGTAAAGAGATCGAGCAGGGTATGCAGGCGGAAGCGCTGACTCTGTGTGAAAAGCTGGAGCGCAGTAGCGATACGCTACCGGGCGGTCTGGCGATGTATCATCCCGAGTGGCATCAAGGAGTGGTGGGGATTCTGGCATCGCGTATTAAAGAGCGCTTTCACCGTCCGGTAATTGCGTTTGCCCCGGCCGGTGACGGTACGCTGAAAGGCTCCGGGCGCTCGATTCAGGGGCTGCACATGCGCGATGCGCTGGAGCGCCTGGACACTCTTCATCCAGGTATGATCCTCAAGTTTGGCGGTCACGCTATGGCGGCGGGTTTGTCGCTGGAAGAGGCGCAGTTTGAGCGTTTCCAGCAGCGTTTCGGTGAACTGGTAACCGAGTGGCTGGACCCTGCCTTACTGCAGGGCGAAGTGGTGTCAGACGGTGCTCTGAGCGCGGCGGAGATGACCATGGAGGTCGCGCAAATGCTGCGTGATGCCGGACCGTGGGGACAAATGTTCCCGGAACCACTGTTTGACGGGCATTTCCGTCTGCTCCAGCAGCGTCTGGTCGGTGAGCGTCATCTGAAGGTGATGGTGGAGCCCGTCGGTGGTGGACCGTTGCTGGACGGTATTGCGTTTAACGTTGATACCACCTGCTGGCCGGATAACGGTGTTCGCGAAGTTCAGCTTGCCTACAAACTGGATATCAATGAGTTTCGCGGCAACCGCAGCCTGCAGATTATAATCGATAATATCTGGCCACTTTAGCGTCACTTTACACAAAATCATTCAAGCTGCATCGAGGCGGCAAGTGGATGAGTCTCCATGAGCGTACGAGTAGTACGTGACCGGGGAGAAATCGCGCAGCCAACAAAGAGGCAGCTTGAAGGATGATGTGTATATTCGCTATAAAAAAGGGTGTGGATTAGTTACAATCCCGCTCTTATAACCGCATTTTGACTAGTCCAATAAAAGAAATCAGACAATGTTTGAAATTAATCCGGTAAATAACCGCATTCAGGACCTCACGGAGCGCTCTAACGTTCTTAGGGGGTATCTTTGACTATGATGCCAAGAAAGAGCGTCTGGAAGAAGTAAACGCCGAGCTGGAACAGCCGGACGTATGGAACGAACCCGAACGCGCGCAGGCGCTGGGTAAAGAGCGTTCCTCCCTTGAGGCCATCGTTGATACGCTTGATCAGATGAGCCAGGGCCTGGAAGATGTCTCCGGCCTGCTGGAACTGGCTGTAGAAGCCGACGACGAAGAAACCTTTAACGAAGCCGTAGCAGAACTTGATACGCTGGAAGATAAGCTGGCCCAGCTGGAATTCCGTCGTATGTTCTCCGGTGAATATGATAGCGCAGATTGCTATCTCGATATTCAGGCTGGCTCAGGCGGTACGGAAGCACAGGACTGGGCAAGCATGCTGATGCGTATGTACCTGCGTTGGGCTGAAGCGCGCGGCTTTAAGACTGAAATTATTGAAGAATCTGAAGGTGAAGTGGCGGGTATTAAATCCGTGACCATCAGAATTGCTGGCGAATATGCTTACGGTTGGCTGCGTACCGAAACCGGTGTACATCGCCTGGTGCGTAAAAGCCCATTCGACTCCGGCGGTCGTCGCCATACGTCGTTCAGCTCTGCGTTTGTCTACCCGGAAGTTGACGATGATATTGATATCGATATCAACCCGGCGGACCTGCGTATTGACGTTTACCGCGCTTCTGGTGCGGGCGGTCAGCACGTTAACCGTACCGAATCTGCGGTGCGTATCACCCACATCCCGACCGGGATTGTGACGCAGTGTCAGAATGACCGTTCCCAGCACAAGAACAAAGACCAGGCCATGAAGCAGATGAAAGCGAAGCTTTATGAACTGGAAATGCAGAAGAAGAATGCCGAGAAACAGGCGATGGAAGATACTAAATCAGATATCGGCTGGGGTAGCCAGATTCGTTCTTATGTCCTTGATGACTCCCGCATCAAAGATCTGCGTACCGGGGTTGAAACCCGCAACACGCAGGCGGTGCTGGATGGCAGCCTGGATCAATTTATCGAAGCAAGTTTGAAAGCAGGGTTATGAGGAACCAACATGTCTGAACAACACGTACAGGGCGCTGACGCGGTAGCCGACCTTAACAATGAACTGAAAACGCGCCGTGAGAAGCTGGCGAGCCTGCGCGAGCAGGGGATCCCCTTCCCGAACGATTTCCGTCGCGATCATACCTCAGACCAACTGCATGCTGACTTCGATGCAAAAGAAAACGAAGAGCTGGAAGCGCTGAACATTGAGGTTTCCGTTGCTGGCCGTATGATGACCCGCCGTATTATGGGTAAAGCATCATTCGTTACGCTGCAGGATGTTGGCGGCCGCATTCAGCTGTACGTTGCTCGCGACGATCTGCCGGAAGGCGTCTACAACGAGCAGTTCAAAAAATGGGATCTGGGCGATATCCTCGGCGCGAAAGGTAAGTTGTTCAAGACCAAGACCGGTGAGCTGTCTATCCACTGCACCGAGCTGCGTCTGCTGACGAAAGCGTTGCGCCCATTGCCGGATAAATTCCACGGTCTGCAGGATCAGGAAGCGCGCTATCGTCAACGCTACCTGGACCTCATCTCTAACGATGAATCCCGCAATACCTTTAAAGTGCGTTCACAGATTATGGCTGGTATCCGTCAGTTCATGGTTGGTCGTGGCTTTATGGAAGTAGAAACCCCGATGATGCAGGTGATCCCTGGCGGGGCGGCAGCGCGTCCGTTTATCACCCATCATAACGCGCTGGATCTGGACATGTACCTGCGTATCGCACCGGAACTGTACCTCAAGCGCCTGGTGGTTGGCGGCTTCGAACGCGTATTCGAAATTAACCGTAACTTCCGTAACGAAGGCATCTCTGTTCGCCATAATCCAGAGTTCACTATGATGGAACTCTACATGGCTTATGCGGACTACAAAGATCTGATCGAACTGACCGAATCGCTGTTCCGTACACTGGCGCAGAACGTTCTGGGAACGACTGAAGTGCCTTACGGCGAAGAAATCTTTGACTTTGGTAAGCCGTTCGAAAAACTGACGATGCGCGAAGCGATTCAGAAATACCGTCCGGAAACCAACATGGCCGATCTGGATAACTTCGATTCTGCAAAAGCGATTGCGGAATCTATCGGCATCAAAGTTGAGAAGAGCTGGGGTCTGGGCCGTATCGTGACCGAAATCTTTGAAGAAGTTGCAGAAGCGCACCTGATTCAACCGACCTTCATTACCGAGTACCCGGCAGAAGTTTCTCCGCTGGCGCGTCGTAATGATGAAAATCCGGAAATCACCGATCGCTTCGAATTCTTCATTGGCGGACGTGAAATCGGTAACGGCTTCAGCGAGCTGAACGATGCAGAAGATCAGGCGCAGCGTTTCCAGGATCAGGTTAACGCCAAAGATGCAGGTGACGACGAAGCGATGTTCTACGACGAAGACTATGTTACCGCTCTGGAACACGGTCTGCCGCCGACTGCGGGCCTGGGCATTGGTATCGACCGTATGGTTATGCTGTTCACAAACAGCCATACTATCCGCGACGTAATCCTGTTCCCGGCAATGCGCCCGGTTAAGTAAGATGTGAAATGCCGGATGGCGGCTGATGCCTTATCAGGCCTACGATGCGTTATGTAGGCTTGATGGGCGTAGCCCCGTTAGGCAATCAATTCCCGTTGGCAAACTTGCGCAGTAACTCTCGCGCCTTAACATCTGAAACCTGCATTACCATCCACGGGCTAAAAGCCCACGGCGTCGCGTCAATCCCGCTTAAAACATCCTCAAGATTGCTCCACTGGGAATCCATCACTTCATCTGGGTTTAGCTGTAGCTCACTGACGATATGTGCGGCATAAACCGGGCATACTTCGTTTTCCACTATTCCACTCGGATCCGTGGCG
The DNA here is from genome assembly GCF_013728095.1 of Citrobacter sp. RHBSTW-00887. NCBI lineage: Bacteria > Pseudomonadati > Pseudomonadota > Gammaproteobacteria > Enterobacterales > Enterobacteriaceae > Citrobacter > Citrobacter sp. RHBSTW-00887. The sequence goes on from NZ_CP056267.1 coordinate 1,063,929, forward strand.
CAATAACGAAAATCAGCATACACGGGGCTGAGCGAGTCGATGTCTGCACCCAGTTCGAAGCAAGCCCGGCGGATAATAGCGGCTTCGGTGGTTTCACCCAACTGCGGGTGACCGCAGACAGAGTTGGTCCAGACGCCTGGCCAGGCTTTTTTGTGCAGCGAACGGCGGGTGACCAGCAGTTGACCCTGCTCGTTAAATATCCAGCATGAGAAAGCAGAGTGCAGGGGGGTTGTGGCGGTATGCGCCGCATACTTTTCCAGTGCCCCACAGGGCTGGCCCTGCTCATTCAATAAAATGACATGTTCCTGTCGCATAGCGTCCACCATCAATCTTAAGCATTCACATTATATGCTGTATTAAGTCAGAATGATTAACAGAGGGTGTGAAATGCCAGAGTCGACGCTTCGTTGCGCGATATGATTTGGCATCCGGTTTCTGGCTGCTATGATAAAGCGTCTGAAAATGTTGCGAGGTATTGTTTTGAGTGCAGGACGCCTGAAGAAAAATGGCCTGAGTATCGCGATGCTGCTGTGTGTCGGTCTGCTGTTAGCAGGCTGTTCCGGGAGCAAGTCGTCTGATACAGGAAGTTATTCCGGCTCCGTGTATACCGTGAAGCGGGGAGATACGCTATACCGTATTTCGCGCGCCACCGGGACTAGCGTAAAAGAGCTTGCACGCCTGAATAATATTTCACCGCCCTATACCATTGAAGTGGGGCAAAAGCTGAAGGTCAGCGGCGGCGCGAAAACCAGTTCAGGCTCTGGCAAAACAACGACGAAATCCTCAACCAAAACGGCAGCGGTCAGACCATCTTCGTCCGTACCGCAATCCTCCTGGCCTCCGGTAGGGCAGCGCTGCTGGCAGTGGCCTGCCAGCGGTAAAGTGATTCTGCCTTATTCAACCGCGGACGGCGGCAATAAAGGCATTGATATCTCAGCTGCGCGCGGTACGCCGATTTATGCCGCCGGAGCCGGGAAGGTGGTTTATGTCGGTAATCAGCTACGGGGTTACGGTAATCTCATTATGATTAAGCACAGTGAGGACTACATCACTGCGTATGCGCATAATGACACCATGTTGGTGAACAACGGTCAAAACGTGAAAGCCGGGCAGAAGATCGCGACGATGGGCAGCTCGGATGCGACCACGGTGCGGCTGCATTTCCAGATCCGCTATCGGGCGACGGCTATCGATCCGCTTCGTTATTTGCCACCAAAGGGCAGTAAGCCAAAATGCTGACGGTGAATTAATCGCCAGTCAGTCAGTTAGTCCCTTGCCAAGAAGAGCGTAAGGTTTATAATCCCTTACGCACTCCAATGCGGGCGTAGTTCAATGGTAGAACGAGAGCTTCCCAAGCTCTATACGAGGGTTCGATTCCCTTCGCCCGCTCCACGACTTACTTCTCACAGACTCTCCTGATTCAATTATTCTTCGTAATCTCAATGTGTTTCTTTGTTTAACGGTCATACGGACTCAATGCACGACTATGCAGGCTAAAGCGATTGTGGGAGACGATAGGCTCCCCTGGCGGGAGATACCTCAGATACCTCAGATACCTCATATGAAACTAACTATCCACAGGGGCCAAAGAGAAATCTTTGACGCTCTCGGATAGTAGAGCTTTGTATATGCTGGTTAATCCTTTCAATTCGCGATACTGGTGTCTTAAATATCGCATTTCTCCCGTGGTACAAAAAATCAACTATCAATCAATTGAATTTATTTAAGAAATTTTAAGGAGTATGTTTGATTGTCTGTCTGAAAATATATCAACGCTAATATAGGTCACGTAGTTAATTGTTAGATTATAATTCAATAGTTATCTTTTTTGAACACGATATAAGATTGGTCATTCTTCATAAATAAGTAATGTATTCTTTTTGTAGGTCAATTTTCTCTAATCGGCAGTAACAGGTTTTAAATGGTTTAGACTTGGTATGATTTTACCTGGATAAAAATGGTGGACATCTATTTTGTTAAAAATATCTTCAGGAGTTTTATTATTAGTGATAATTCCACGAGGCGACTAGTTTTGTTCTCATTATCCTGTCACGAAATTATGTAGATACACAAAAATATACGAGTTAGTTTAGTACTTTGTACCATTTTGAATGCTTGCTATGCCGGGGGGCTCGTTAGCCTTGTGTATATTCTGGCATTGTTGTTGAAAAATATAGCAAATATAGTTAGATAGACTTCAGTTGTACTGATTAAAATCTCACACGGTATAGCTAAGAATTTAAAGGTAGAGATATGGGTGACAATTCAGTCAGGCTACCTTTAACCACAGTATGTATGCTGGTAATTTGTAAGAAAATGTTTCATTTTGTTTTGAGAATTTTCTCATTTTGAATAAAAGATGAAAGTGCGGTTTCACAGGTGGTGCTAATAATACAACCAATAATCGTATTGAAATGCCGGTATCCATTAGTAATTCAAATCTAAGAATGAGTGATTGATAGTTTTTAGCTATGAATGGCGAGGGGTTGATATCACATCCTTGTTGTGTAAAAGTTCATCTCATGTATTTAGCAATATTAATAAAATCAATTACTCGATTGTTAGGTATTTTTTAGAGGGTCGGTGTGCTTAAAAGTACATACTTACCTTTCCATGGATGAAATAGAGTTTTTTGAGGTTATGGAGGCTTCATGAAGTATCAACATTTCTGGCCACCTAATGATATTTACTTTGGGGGTGGTGCCGCTAGTGTTATTGATGAAATGTCACTGATTACAAACGAAAGAAATTATTTATTCGTGAATCTTAATCAATATAGCTTACGTAGCACCTTGGTTTTTTTCTCACGGAATAAAAATATCAATAAAATCATAATCATCATTTCCAGCTCACGGTTGATGCCTTTGGCTCTTTTTTGGTTGGATAATATCAAAAATGTTATTGCTGTTTTCGATACCTCAACATCTGTGTCGGAGATGATTAAGAAAATAAGCCTATATCGACGAAATGGTGACAAGATAACGGCAGGGCGAAGGGAATGTAACTTTAAGATTAGCAACAAAGATATCATGAAGATGAAGTACTTCTTAACCGAAAGCGGTATGGAGGAGCTTCAGGATAGATTTATGAACTCGCCGTCAACATTGTATCGTTGGAGAAAAGAGATCGCCCTTAAATTCGGCGTGCGAGACCCTCGATATCTTCTATTGCCAGAATAAAATGCTATGCGTTTTCTCATTAAGAATTACAATTAAAGATCCGATCTTTAATTGTTGTTTTAGAACGGATACTGCATACGACCTCCATTTAACTAAAATTAGGAAATATAAAATTTCTAGCCTTGCTTAGACTAGAAACTGTCGTGATTTCGATAAGAATAGATACGCTGGCTAAGAACGTCAGGGGCGGTAGCGTTCCAGAAAACATCTGGGATTTATTTAAAGTTAATAATTATTAAATAAGGGACTTATCAGTAATGATCAGCAAAGATGATGTAAAAATTGCCATTATTGGACTCGGGTATGTTGGCTTACCATTGGCTGCTGAATTTGGGAAAATTCGTCAGGTGGTTGGTTTTGATGTTAATCATAAACGTATACTCGAGCTAAAAGAAGGGATCGATGTCAATCTCGAAACCACAGAAGAAGAGCTACGTGATGCTCGCCATCTGACGTTTACCTCATCAATTGATGAGATCAGAGAATGCAATTTTTACATCATTACCGTCCCGACGCCGATCAACGATTATAAGCAACCAGATCTCACCCCTTTGATTATGGCAAGTGAAACTGTTGGCAAAGTACTGAGGTCGGGGGATATCGTGGTGTATGAATCTACGGTATATCCAGGGTGTACTGAAGAAGAATGCGTGCCGATCCTTGAGCGTATGTCAGCGATGACATTTAACAAAGACTTCTTTGTCGGATATAGCCCAGAGCGCATCAATCCCGGCGATAAAAAATATCGTCTGACAACTATCAAGAAAATTACCTCAGGTTCAACTGCAGAAACGGCCTGTCTGGTTGATGAGATCTATCGACAGATCATCACGGCAGGAACGTACAAAACGGAAAGCATTAAGATCGCGGAAGCGGCAAAGGTGATTGAAAATACCCAACGCGATCTCAATATCGCGCTGGTAAATGAATTGGCGATTATCTTTAACCGATTAGAGATTGACACTGAAGCCGTACTGCGAGCAGCGGGAAGTAAATGGAACTTCCTGCCATTCCGTCCTGGACTGGTTGGTGGTCACTGCATTGGCGTCGATCCCTATTATCTGACTCATAAATCTCAGGGCATCGGTTACTATCCGGAAATTATCCTCGCGGGTCGTCGACTGAACGATAATATGGGTAACTATGTTTCGGGACAGTTGATCAAAGCCATGATCAAAAAAGGGATTAATGTTGAGGGTTCTAACGTTCTGATTCTGGGTTTCACCTTTAAAGAAAACTGCCCGGATATCAGGAATACCCGCATTATCGATGTTGTAAAAGAGTTGGGCAATTACAGCTGTAATGTTGATATTTTTGACCCTTGGGTGGATGCTGAGGAAGTCGAAGAGGAATACGGGATTATACCTGTATCGGAAATCAAGGCGGCTTCTTATGATGCCATTATTGTTGCCGTTGGCCATGAGCAGTTTAAGAAGATGGGGAGTACTGATATTCGTGGCTTTGGAAAAGATAAACATGTGCTTTATGATTTGAAGTATATCCTTTCGCCTGAGCAGTCAGATGTGAGGTTATAATCATGACAGCCTATGATGAATTAAAAATACAACTCGTTCTTGAACCAAAACGTTGGCTTATTACTGGCGTAGCAGGTTTTATCGGCTCTGGATTATTAGAAGAACTACTCTATTTAAATCAAACAGTAATTGGGTTGGATAACTTTTCAACTGGCTATCAACATAATTTAGAGGATGTGCGTGCCGCTGTCAGTGAAGAACAATGGTCGCGGTTTACCTTTGTTCATGGGGATATCCGGTCGTTTGCCGATTGTCAGGCTGTTTGTGAGAATGTCGATTACGTTTTACATCAGGCCGCTCTGGGAAGCGTACCACGTTCCTTGCAGGATCCTATCACGACAAATAGCGCTAACATTGATGGTTTTTTAAATATGTTGACGGCGGCGAGAGATGCACATGTATCTGGTTTCACCTATGCCGCAAGCAGTAGTACTTATGGTGACCATCCCGATTTGCCTAAAATTGAGGAACGGATCGGCCGGCCATTAAGCCCGTATGCGGTTACAAAATACGTCAATGAATTGTACGCCGAGGTGTTTGCTCGCAGCTATGATTTTAACACTATTGGCCTACGCTACTTTAATGTATTTGGCCGTCGCCAAAACCCTAACGGAGCATACTCTGCAGTCATTCCTCGCTGGATACTATCGCTTCTTAAAGATGAACCAATTTATATCAATGGCGATGGTTCAACAAGCCGGGATTTTTGCTATATAGAAAATGTGATTCAGGCCAATTTATTATCAGCAACGACTAATGATTTAGTCTCAAAAAATAAAGTCTATAATGTGGCTGTTGGAGACAGAACTTCGCTAAATGAGCTTTATTATCTCATCCGCGATGGGTTGAATTTATGGCGGGACGAACATATTAGTGCTGAACCAATTTATAAAGATTTTCGTGACGGTGACGTTAAGCATAGTCAGGCAGATATTACCAAAATAAAAACATTTCTTTCATATGAGCCTGAGTTTGATATCAAAGAAGGACTTAAGCAGACTCTAAAATGGTATATCGATAAAAAGACTGCTTTGTATTCCTGAGTAAAACTACTCACTTTCCTTTCACGTGGATGAATTTAATGAAATCGTCAGGGATGTTTACGCTTACAGCCATTGGTAGTTGCCGTATTGTGAGTCCGGTAAAACGAGCTCAGCCTTATTTTAATTTCAAGGCTAATTTTAAAAGGATATATGGTTTTACGCATACGAGCAGCGAGGCATTACAGCAGGTTCGTTTTATTTTAGGCTTGATAGATATTCCTGAAAAGGTCCGGCCTTTTATTTTTAGACCTGCCGTAAATTATTCAAATACCGACGTTCATAGTCGTTCTGATTTCTATATCGTTGAGATTTCAAGTCAGAAGAAGATTATGGCCTATGGGTTCTGCTTACAAATAAATTATTTAACTCGTCATTTCTATGAGTTTTTTAGCCAAACAGAGCGGGCGCGTGTGTACTGGTCGCTGGCCACGCAAGGAAATCAACACAAACTGCTGGCCTATCTCAAAGACGATCCCTGTTTTGCCGGAATGTCGGAAGACGATCGTGCCTTATTAAGCAATATCAATGTCGAGCAGATGGATGAGCATGCTATCGAACAGGATATGATGGAAATCGTTCAGCTGCTTGGTCGCGATCGCGTTATGTTTATGACCCATGTTGATGCCGTGACTCGTGCTGGAACCGTCATTCAGTCCCGCAGTCGGTTGATTAAAAATGTCGAGACCATCGCCACCAGGATGGATATTCCCTGCGTTAATCCGACAAATTTGATGGAAAAGTGGGGGCAGAAACGAGCCCTGGAAAAAAATGGCGACGATCTTACTCATTATACCGACATGTTTGGTGATGCGATCGTTGCGGCTATTTTTAAGGGAGTGATCAATAATACTAATCATCATCTTGATGAGGGGCGACAAGAGAAACAGGACCAAATACGTGAGATTACCCTGTCGATCACTAAGCTGCTTGCCGATGGCGACATTATTGCTGCATCACAGCAACTTTTTGCCGCATTAAGAAATCAGCAGCAAGAGCCCGTTCTAATCCAACTTCGGTCCGTAATCTTCAGCCGTTTAGGTTATTATGAACAGGCTTATCAGGATATTAGTGATGTTGAGAAAATTATCGGTACGACGGACAGTACATTACGTTGTCGGCTGAGGTCTCTACATGGATTAGCGCGTTGGCGGGAAGCCTTATCGACGGCCGAGATGATGCTTTCCAATGAAATTGAAGATGAAGAAGTCCTTACCGTTGCCGCCGGCTCAGCCGATGCTTTACAGCTGTTTGATAAGTCATATCAATACTGGAAACGTGTACTGTTATTGAATCCTGAAACCCAAAGCGGATGGGTTAATTTCCTGAGCAGCACGCAATATTTCAATGATGGCAACGCATTCTCCGAAGCTTTCCATGCCGGCATTCAATCGCAGCGCCTAAATGATGCGTTTATGGAAACAGCGTTATCTTTGGCAATCAAATTCAGTGATGAATTGATTTTCATGCATGCGCTCGAGCAGCTACTCCGCCATGAGTCAGAATTTGCGCTGACGGTATTGTCGACGATTCATGATACCGGTCTCGTTATCCGCACAGCTTTCTGCATCAAGAATATGAGCTATCATCAGGCGCTTAGCACCTCGTATAAAGATAAACTCCACGACGTTTTTGAGGCATGGAACAATACTGCGCTGTCGCTACATTCGGTTGATGATTTTGTCTCACTGAGTACTTCGCTGGTCTACAGCTACTCTGCATTTATGGTTTATCCCCATGCACGTATTTCTCGCTTTAATAATGAAGTTAAAATGGCATGGCGCGAGAAATTAAGAGAAATGTATGAGCGTGAGGATTATGAAAATATCCTGGCAGGGGCGAAAATAGTGTGGCCACTTCTGGAGTTCGATCCCGTTAGCACCGTATATTGTGCAAGAACGCTGGTGAATCTTGGTGCCTGGAAAGACGCGTGCACGTTGGCCCATATGACCTTGATTCGTAATTCGAATATTACCAGCCTGCAGTCGATTATGTTACGCAGTATACGTCATATTAACGACATTCCGTTCCTCATTGATTTGATTGCTAACGTCATGAGCATTTCTCCATCATTCCAGAATGCCTCGATGAACGAGTTGTTTGAGAAAGAGTGTCGCAATGTTGCAACCAGAGCCCTTAAATATGTACGCCAGAAGAAAACGGAAGGGCGTCTGGATGAAGCATTGTCTGTATTGATTAGCTTGAAACGAATTGATCCTGATGTTTCTCGCCTGATGCGTGAATATAAGCAAATTATCAGATTATTTAATGAGTCACTGAAGGATGGCGGTAGCACTATCGCGTCTTATGAACATCTAGATTATGCGAAAAAATTACTCGTTTTTGATAGTGAAAATGCCTATGCCTTGAAATATGCCGCATTAAACGCAATGCATTTACGCGACTACACCCAGGCTTTGCAGTATTGGCAGCGACTGGAGAAAGTGAATGGACCAACGGAGCCGGTGACAAGGCAGATCTCGACCTGCATAACCGCATTACAAAAAAATACATCAGGGAAGTCGTAATGATTACGCAGGAAGAAAAGTTAGCTGCGCTAGGGAAAACGCTTTTAACATTGAAACAAGAGAAGAAGCTTGCGCAAGCTGTTGCGTTAATTGACAGCGAATTACCGGCTGAGGCTTTAACTTCATTAGCGATGCTAAAAAAAGCAGAATTTCTTCATGATTTCAATGAAACGGCGCGTGCATACGCTCTCTACGAAACGCTGATTGCACAAAACAATGACGAAGCACGTTATGAGTATGCGCGTCGTTTATATAATACGGGGCTAGCCAAAGATGCGCAGCTAATTCTTAAAAAGGTTAGCACCGGCGTGCAGAAAAAATATAACAATTATTTAGGCAAAATAAATAAGATCTGCGATTTGCTTGAACGCCTTGAAGGGGAAGCGATCCCTGTGGGGACCAACACCCGTATTATTGCAATGAAGCATGCCATCTTGTTCTATCGAAATCGTCAGCCGCGGCAGCTTCCCGTCGGATCTTTTGGTCGCCTTGCGCTCTGTACAGGCTCGCTAGGTAGCGGCGGTGCAGAGCGTCAGATTTCTAGGCTGGCTATTGAGATCGCCAGAAAATATCGGCAACAGGGGAAAATTGGCGGCCTGAAAGTAGAAGAGCCGGTAGAGCTCATTATTCGCTCCCTGGCACCGGAACTCAGGCAAGACTTTTTCCTGAAAGAAGTGCTGGAAGAACAGGTCGAGGTGCTTGAAATCGCGAAGGTTACCGGAAACTTCTTTGACGATACGACAATAGAATCTCCGGAGTTGCGCTTATTGCTCTCTCATCTGCCGCCGGTGTGTAACTACGGTATCAAGCATCTGGTCCCCCACTTATGCGAGCGCAAGCTGGATTATCTCTCCGTTTGGCAGGATGGCGCTTGTCTGATGATTGCGCTTGCAGCGCTGATTGCTGGCGTGCCCAGAATTCAACTGGGATTACGTGGCTTACCGCCGGTGGTGAGAAAGCGTCTGTTCAAGCCGGAATATGAGCCTCTCTACCAGGCGCTGGCGGTCGTGCCTGGCGTTGATTTTATGAGTAACAACCATTGTGTGACCCGCCATTATGCCGACTGGCTAAAGTTGGAGGCGAAGCACTTCCAGGTTGTATATAACGGCGTCTTACCGCCATCTACCGAACCCTCTTCTGAGGTGCCACATAAAATCTGGCAGCAGTTTACGCAAAAAACACAGGATGCGGACACGACTATTGGTGGCGTTTTCCGCTTTGTAGGCGATAAGAACCCTTTTGCATGGATTGATTTTGCAGCACGCTATTTACAGCACCACCCCGCCACACGCTTTGTGCTGGTAGGCGATGGTGATTTGCGCGCTGAAGCGCAGAAACGCGCCGAACAGTTGGGGATTCTGGAGAGAATACTATTCGTTGGCGTCTCGCGTGACGTGGGGTATTGGCTGCAAAAAATGGACGTATTCATTTTGTTTTCGCGTTATGAAGGGCTACCCAATGTGCTCATTGAAGCACAAATGGTCGGGGTGCCGGTGATTTCAACCCCTGCAGGTGGATCGGCAGAATGCTTTATTGAGGGTGTTTCGGGTTTCATTCTTGATGATGCACAGACGGTCAATCTTGACCAGGCTTGTCGCTATGCAGAACAGTTGGTCAATTTATGGCGCAGCAGAACCGGTATTTGCCAACAGACGCAGTCATTTTTACAAGAACGCTTCACCGTGGAACATATGGTGGGAACGTTTGTACAAACCATTGCCTCTCAGCCTCGTTAATTAATGGGCAGCATTTTTTCAGCTATTTCATTTATAAAATAAGTTATGAAAAAAATTATTATATTATTAACGACGTTTTTTCTGCTTTCGGGATGCACTATTCCCAGGGCGGTATTTAAATCCAGCCTGATTAATCAGGACGATCCTCATTATCATCTGGTCGAAGTCACGCCGACATTAAAACTGAGTGATGCCGATACTGTGCCGAAAACTATTGTCGATCCGGTCTTTGCCCAAAATAATTGGCACTGGACCTCTTTGGCTAAAGGCGATGTGCTGCATATCACTATTTTATCCTCGGGCGGGGCGGGGTATTTATCCAATAACGCGAGCGGCGACCGGGCGGATTTTGAAAATATTCTTGTGACTGACGGTAATATCGTTCAGGTGCCTTATGCCGGGATCATTCCGGTTACCGGGCTGGATGTGACACAACTGGCTGAAGAGATCAGAAAGCGACTTTCGCGCGTTGTCCTGAATCCTCAGGTGCTGGTGACGCTTACCGCCCGCACCGGAGCCATGGTGACGGTCGAGGGCAGCGGGAAAACGGGTCGCTACCCTCTCGAACAGAGTATGAATCGTCTTAGTCATTTTTTGGCAACGGCGGCGGCAGTAGAAAATACCAGCGCAGAGATGATGGAAGTTCACGTGACGCGCCAGCAGCATTATTTCAATGCGCGACTGTCAGATATTTATCAGTATCCCGGGCTGGATATTGTCTTACAGCCGGATGACCGTATCACTCTGCGTCAAGTGACCGAGTATGTTAATGTGCTCGGCGCGGCGGGTGTTCAGGGAAAACATGCTCTGGTTCAGCGTCATTCCAGCGTAGTGGATGCTTTGGCGCTGGCGAAAGGATTAAACGACAATCTTGCCGATCCGCAGGCGGTTTTTCTGTACAAGCATGACGAAGCGGAGCAAGCGAAACAGCAGATGCGTAAGCTGAATATCTATCATGTCGATATGAGCCAACCTGACTCGGTGTTTTTAGCACAGGCCATGCGGGTGGAGGACGGCGATGTTATCTATATCTCGAACGCCTCTTTGACTGATTTCGCTAAGGTGAAAGCCGCATTCGATAGCTTTTTGATCCGCGGCTCTAATTCTTTCTAACGTCGCCATATGAATATTTTGAAAAATAATACTTATTATTTTATGAAACTCATTACCGTCTATGAGTTAATCATTTTGTTAATGTCACGCGATATCAAAACACGCTATAACGGTAATTTGCTAAACTATATGATGGTGCTGGCCGTACCATTGGTATGGATAACCATTACCGTTATTTCTTTTCAATATTTAAATCGCACCGTGCCAATATTCACTGACGATATCAGCTTTGTTATTGCGGGTATATTACCGTATCTGTTATTTCGTTATACCATTACCGCAACCATGCGCACCCGTTCATTCTTTACATCGTTGGCGGTTGTCTCGCAGGTTAAGAAAAGACATGTGATTTTTGCTCTTGCCGCAGTCGAATTTGTTAATGCGGTTATCATTTATATTATTGTTTCATTAATTAACTTTCTTATCTTCTCCCGTTGGGAAGCCCAGAAACCGATCCTGATTTTTGAAGGGATGGTTATCGCATGGCTTCTGGGGTTATCGTTTGGTTACTTTTGTGACGCACTGTCTGAACGGTTTCCGCTGGTCTACAAAGCCGTTCCTGTAGTGCTAAGACCGATGTTTTTGATTTCAGCTGTCTTTTATACGGCGAATGAATTGCCCTATTCATTATTAAGCATATTCAGCTGGAACCCTCTACTTCATGCTAATGAGATAGTCAGAGAAGGAATGTTTGAGGGGTATGACTCCTTGTACCTTGAACCTCTTTACCCTCTGGCATTTTCCGCAACGTTATTCCTCGCGGGCATCATTTTTCACCTGATTTGTGACACTGAAAATCACTGACCTTAGCTTCAGGAGAGACGCGTTCGTGTTCGGTTTATTAGGTTGTACACGCTATTTTGAGTCTGATAAGGGCCCGCGGGTGGTCCTTGATAAAACAGATTTTATCATGGATTACCATGAGCATATCGGTATTCTGGCGGCCCCTGGTTCAGGCAAAACGACGCTAACCCGATTGCTGTGCGGTATAGATGCTCCTGATGAAGGGGATTTTATTGGGCTACGGGGTGATGCGCTCCCACTGGGGGCAAATGCTTTTGTTCTGCCGGGGTTAACCGGCGAAGAGAATGCGCGCATGATGGCCAGTCTTTATGGCCTGGATGGCGATGAGTTTTCACATTTCTGCTATCAATTGACCCAGCTTGAACGGCGCTATACCGACAGGGTGAGTGAATATTCTGTCACGATGAAAGCGCATCTGGCATTTGCCATTAATTTACTGCTTCCCTGCCGCCTTTATATTGCCGATGACAAGCTGTACACCGGGGATAATGCCACACAGTTGCGTATGCAGGCGGCACTAGCTTATGAGCTGCAACAGAAAGGGTTGATTGTGCTAACGCGCAACCCTCGGCTTATTAAAGAACACTGTCATGCGTTTGGCGTACTGCTGCATGGAAAAATTACGATGTGTGAAGATTTAGCACAAGCATCTGCGCTTTTTGAACAATATCAGTCAAATCAGGCGACGATTCAAACTGATGATTATTCCTTTGATATATAATTAGAAAATATACGGATAGAGTGTGGAAAATTCAGAACGTATTAAAAAATGGAAAGAGGAAAGGGCGAAGGTAGCAGAAGAAAGCCGAGCCTCGCGACTACAACAAAAAGAGGATGAACGCGCCCTTCGCCAGACGGAAAAAACGGCCGATGCGAAAAGTCATCATCGCCCAGACGCCGGGTGGTCCGCGACGGATGCTGATTCCGTCCGTAGAGCGTCATTGGTTATTAAAGAGCGGCGTGTTCAGCAAGCCAAACAATCGCTACGTCGGCTCTTTCTTTATATTGCTTTGCCGCTGCTGGTTATTATGCTTATGTCGTGGCTATTAACTTCGCGTTTTTATAGCGCGGATGCCACCTTTATTGTGCAAACTGATGCCAGCCAGGATAATTTTTCTGGAACAGCTTTCTTTGGTGCAGGCAATGAGATGTCGGAGGGCTTTCAGGTTCGCGAGTTTATACTTTCGAAAGAAATGATGGAGCGGATGGAAAAAGAGCTCGGTTTTTTATCTTATTTCGCGCAAGACGATATCGCATTATTTTCCCGCTACCACGCACCGCTGGGTATTAATGATGATCCTTATCGTTACTATTTATCGAAAGTCTCGGTTGCTGTCGATATTCAACAGGGCATGCTGCGTTTAAACGTCAAGGCGCGGAGTGCGAAACAGGCTGAGTTTTTTGCCCAGCGCATTCTGGCTTTTGCTGAACAGCACGTTAATACCGTTTCAGCGCGGATGCAGCAGGAACGGATTTTATGGCTGGAAAACGATGTTAAATCGGCCCAGGAGAATCTGGGGGCCGCTCGGCTTGAATTGCTAAAAATACAGCATATACAAAAAGATATTGAACCGCAGGAAACCGTGACCGCGATTTATCAATTAATTGCTGGCTTTGAAACGCAGTTGGCGGAGGCGAAAGCGGAATACGCGCAATTAATGGCTAATGGTTTGGATCAGAACCCCCTTATTCCTCGCCTGTCGGCCAAAATCAAGGTCCTGGAAAAGCAGATCGGCGAACAACGTAACCGCCTGTCAAATAAGTTAGGGTCGCAAGGTTCTTCAGAAAGTCTGTCCCTGTTTGAAGATCTTCGCCTGCAGAGTGAGATCGCCAAAACACGCTGGGAATCTGCCTTACAGACCTTACAGCAAGGGAAGCTTCAAGCGCTACGTGAGAGACGGTATTTGCTGATCATTTCTCAACCGATGGTGGTGTCTGACACCACTCGCTATGCCGATGGAACAAAGTGGTTACTGTTCTTCGTGTTGCTGGGCATCGCGTACCTGGTGACTTCTCTCCTGATAACCATCAGGCGGATGCGTGAATAAGGCGGAGTAAGGAAATACGATGAGCTTGCACTCTACATGTAAAAAAATATCGCCAACCACCCTGCTCAAACAAGAGGATTGGGAGGGGCTATGTCACTATTTCGGTCAGCATCCCGAAAAAGTACGAGATAGTGCTGGAAATGAGCAAAACATTCTTCTCTTCGCTATCGCGTGTTTGCGTAAAGATGAAACAGATGCCGCGCTGACTTTGTTGTCAGACCGTGTGCTGACGGCAAAGAATAGCCGTGATTTATTGCGACGCTGGGTTATTTCGCCGCTGGCATCACATCATCGGGACGCTGTACTACAGGTGGTTAACAAACTGCTGGCGGTGAATGTGTGCCAGCCGGAGGATGTCCTGCTGGTCGCAAGTGTGCTGCTTAAGAGTAAACAATATGCGACTGTTGCTGACTTAGCCGAGCGGGCATGGCTCGCTTTTTCGGGCAATAGCAAAATTTTTGCCCTCCATCTGCGCAGCCTGACGCTGGTGGATAAAGAGTTACAGGCAATCTCGTTGGCCAGAACACAGGCGCAGGAAGCTCCCCCGCGGGGAGATATGATTGAGACCTGCCTCCGTTTCTTAAATAAAAGCCGCCTACCAGAAGATCATGACTTGGCCCGCGCATTGCTCCCTTTCTTCGCGTTAGAAAGCCAGGAGTCGGCGGGGCTGGCGGTTGATACGCTGTGCGCTGTCGGTAAATATCAGGAAGCCATTCAGACTGGGGAGTCCGCATTAGGCCGTGGGTTGGATGGTGCGGCGCTGCGTCGTAGCCTGGGGCTTGCCTACTATCAATCCGGTCGCAGCCGGGAAGCGAAGCTTCAGGCCGCTGAGCATTGGCGTCATGCCCTGGATTTTAACCCTGATAATTTACGGATCGTGACCCTGTATGCCGATGCCTTAATCAGAACGGGTCAGAATGAGAAAGCCATTCCGTTACTGCAGCAGTCGCTCGCGACTCATCCTGATCTTCCTTATGTCAGAGCCATGTATGCCCGAGCACTGCGCCAGGTTGGGCAATACGCTGCTGCCAGCGATGAGTTTGTACAACTGGCAAGGGAAAAAGGGGCGACCAGTAAATGGAACCGTTATGCCGCGGCGGCGTTGTTACAGGCGGGGAAAACAAGCGAAGCGGAAAGCGTCTTTGAGCACTATATTCAGGCCAGAGCAAGCCATCTGCCTCAGTCATTCGAAGAGGGGCTGCTGGCGCTTGATGGGCAAATATCTGCCGTTAATCTACCGCCTGAGCGCCTTGACTGGGCATGGGAAGTTGCCGGCAGACAGTCCGGTATCGAGCGCGATGAATGGGAACGCCGGGCGAAGTGGGGGTATCTTGCCGATAATTATCTCCTCGACTGGCTTGAATGCCGTGGAGAGCAGGCCGACGAACCGATGTATCGGTTGGCCGATATATCGCATGTCGAGCAGTTTTTCCAACGGCTGCAGCTCGATAAGCGTGGTTGCATTGTTGTATCGGCTCATATGGGCGCAATGTATGCCGGGCCGATGATCCTCTCCTTGCTGGAAATGAACAGTAAATGGGTGGCTTCCACGCCTGGCGTGCTCAAAGGGGGCTACGGTGAGCGGTTGATTTCGGTTAGTGACAAAAGCGAAGCGGACGTGGTCAGGGCCTGCATACAGACCTTACATAGTGGGCAGTCGCTTGTTGTGGCGATCGACGGCGCGCTGAATTTGAGCGCGCCGACTATCGACTTTTTCGGCCAGCAGATTACCTACTCCACCTTTTGCTCTCGACTTGCCTGGAAAATGCACCTACCCACCGTATTTGGTGTTCCGGTGTGGCGAGACGGGCGCATCCATTTTGTTTTGGAGAAAATGGTCGATCCGCAGAGGTTCGAAAGCCAGTCTTCTTTTATTGAGCGCTGGAAAGACAATTACCTGAAATGTGTAACCCAAATCCTGAATAGCGGGCCGGAAAATCTGAGACTGTCGGGAGGGATTTGGCGAAATATCACGCGCAGGGATGAATCATCTTCGGGCTGAAAAGATGTTTGCCCCGCGATGCCTTTGGCGCACCAGGCGGGGCCGCCCGCTAAGTAAAACTGAGTTATTCGATTTAGAAAGCATCCGTTCATTAACGTTCGGGTGCTTTTTTCGTTCTAACGAGCTGAAAAACGGAGAATTATATAATAGCTACGTTATACCTGATTGTGGTTCTGTTTGTCTGAGGGTTACCAGAAGACAGTATCCTGAAGTCATCCCTTAGCGATGTTAAATAGCGGCATCGAAATCCGCTGGTAGCGTACTGTTACCTGTACCCAGGCTGCGTTGCATTAATACCGTATTAAGCCAGAGCCCATGCTTGAATCCAATGTTCGTCAGCGTGCCTATTTTCGTAAATCCGGCCTGCTGATGGACTTTCAGCGATCCCTGATTATTGCTGTCGCCGACGATAGCGATCAACTGCCGATAACCCTGCGTTTCAGCCCACTCAATTACATGGCGTAGCAACGCTTTTCCCACCCCCTGACGCTGTGCCGTCGGGTCAATATAAATCGAATCTTCGAGGGTATAGCGATAGGCATAACGCTCGCGGTAGCGGGTGAGATAGCAATACCCGATGACCTTATCTTCTTGCAATGCGACAACCCACGGCAGTTCCAGACTGCGGATTTTTTCCAGACGAGCTTGCATCTCGCGGGTATCCGGTGGGTCAGTTTCAAAGCTGCCGGTACCGTGAATAACATGATGGGCGTAGATATCGCGTATGGCGGGGATGTGTTTTTTTTCAGCGTTAACGATTTTCATTGACCAGCTCCCATTGGCATCTTTGTCCAAATTACCTCAAAGGCTGGAGGGAAGGTAAGTGCAAAAAATTATGCGTCTATACCCGCCATTCTTTAAGATGCATATGCGTTGGCTACGCTAGCTCACTTCAGTCACATAGTTCGCTATGCTCCTGGGGATTTACTCACTTGCCGCCTTCATGTAACTCGAATTATTTAGGGTATATAAATTATTTCCAATGTAAATAAGCTTTCAAATTGTAAGGGTAAAGTGAGTGGGGTTGATACTGTCAATAATACGCAAGGTTGGTAAATACATTAGCGAGTTGAGCAATGCACAATTCTTCGCGCACGTATTATGGCGGATACCAAAATACCAATTTTGGTAGATTGCAATGATAGGCTCAGGAAGTTGTTTGATTCTATTAAGTTTTTACTGTTTTTTTTACTGTACTTAGTTCTGCTTATGACTGTACCTTTAATTTCATTTTATCGACCCTGTTCGAAACTTAAAATTAGGTTATATTATTTACATTGTTATCTTTGTTGTTATCAGGGGCATTATTATCAGAACTTTCTCTATCCGCACACAATAGTTACCATGCAAACAGTTGCGCGGTGTAGCTATGCCAACTAGCAATAGTTATCATCGTCACAAGGTTTCGTCATGCAAACTTAATCTAAATCCAGAATTCAATCCCAAGAGTATTAGGATTATTTAGTCTAAAATACTTTTTTGTCTAAGAGTTTTCGTATCGCATAGCCACGAACTACGCTGAGTGATAAAATTTTCGAGTTTACGCCTGCTTTCCCACGATTAGAGGGCTAGGCGCGGGTAGTCAATAAGACGAAAGAGTTAATTGCTTCATAACCCTATTGCAAAATAAGCGGCAGTGCATCTTACATGGTCGGGTATCGTAAGTAACCGACTGTAATATATTGAAAACGCTTATTTTTACTCTGATGTAAGTTATAAGGGCAGATATGTTAAGTATGCGTCGACATGCCAACTTCATTAAACGTTTTAAGTCTTTAAGCTGTTTATTTACGGCAAGCGTTCTTTTCCCTATGCAAATCTCTGCAGCGACATCAGATTATGACGCTTTGGTTATTGAAGCGCGGGGTGGTAATAGTGCACCGTTATTGCGTTATCTAGAGGATCAGGGAAAGCAAAGCGCGCTAACGCCAAATCAGGTTGCCGACTGGCTGCAAGTTTCCAGTTGGGTTGATAACAACGATAAAGCCACTATTGAAATTTGGCAGCGCTATCGTGGGCAGATGGATGTGCCTGCACGCGGCAAAGTCGCCGCTGCACGTGCGTACCGTAACCAGAAAAACTGGAATGATTCATTGGCGGTATGGGAAAGCGTTTTACAGGAAGAGCCTGACAACGTTGACGTACGCACCGGCTGGATAATGACGTTGGCAGATGCTCGCTACAATCAGCAAGCCCTTACTGAAGCGAATAAATGGGCACAGGCACATCCGGGGGCTGACTCCGATGCGCTACTTGCCTACGTATATCATTCTCAGGGAAAAAACTGGGACGCGCTGTTGGTTGCCAGCCAGGCGGATGACGTTGATCCTGGCAACAAAAATGCAAAATCTACGCTGCTGTCTGCTCTGTCAGCAAACCGTGTTTCCGGGCCCGCCTTAAATATGGCGGAGGTAGTGCCTACGGCAGATCCTGTGAAGCGCCGCCTTGAGCTTGATGCGGCCGCCGAAATGGTACGTTCCTCCTATACGTCTGCACGTAATGAAGAAGAGCGGTTTATCGTGGCGGATAAAGCGCTGGCCCGTTATGACCAGTTGCTGGCTGCCTGGAAGGATGAGCCGTCCGCGCAGAATGATGTCCGTCGGGCGAGAATTGACCGCATGGGCGCTTTGCTGGTTCGTAAGCGAACGTCTGAAGTGATTAAGGAATACGAATCGCTTTCTGCGAGCGGCGAAGTGCCAAACTACGCAAAACGCTGGGTAGCATCGGCATGGTTAAGCGAACGCCAGCCAGAAAAAACCGAAGCGATGCTGATGAGCATCTACTACCCGAATGGACCGATTCCCGTTACGCCGCTTGGTCCTGAGGATCAACAGGATCTGTTCTACGCGCATATCGATAATGAAAACTTTGATGCCGCTAAAAAACAGGCCGAAAACCTAATCAAAGAGAGTCCGTACCTGAGGCGCATCTATGGTTCGCCAACGCCACAGCCTAACGATAACTGGCTGCTCGGACAGTCGATGCTGACGCAATATTATATTGCTGCCAATGAACTACCTGAGGCTGAAAATCTCGCAGAGCATCTGGCGCGAACAGGTTCAGGTAACCAGGGGCTGCGCATATCTTATGCCTCCGTTCTTGAAGCGCGTGGCTTGCCGCATGCGGCGGAGAAAGAGCTGAAGCTGGCGGAAGTGATTGAGCCAAGTAACCTGGAACTGGAGCGTCAGCAGGCTTATGTTGCGTTGGATCTCCAGGAATGGAGGCAGGCCGATGAACTGACGGATGACGTCATCGCTCGTAGCCCAGATGATGAAGCGACGCTGCGCCTCGCGCGTATTCGTGATGTCCACAAAATGTCGGAAGTGCGCATTAGCGGCACACAAGGGCTCTCGTCCGATAGCCCGGTCAGCGGTAAGAATGACTTCAACATCAATACTGCCATTTACAGTCCGCCAATTAACGACAACTGGCGATTGTTTACTGGATTCAACTTTGCTACTGGCGAATTTGAGGAAGGTAAAGGCATCAGCCGCGATCTGGCGGCGGGGGGGGAATGGACTTCCCGCGACTACTGGGCAGAAATGGAAGTCTCTGGCCGAAATTATGGCGATGGTCAGAAAATTGGCGGTCGTCTTTCCGGCTGGCATGACTTCAATGACAACTGGCGCGTAGGCGGTTCGGCCGAGCGCTTGTCGCGTAATACGCCACTGCGCGCGCTGCGTAGCGGCGTGTATGCCAACGGCGGCGATATGTTTGTTCGCTGGTATCAAAACGAACGACGTGAATATCAACTGTCGTTTGCCGCATCACATTTCTCAGATGGTAACGATCGCATCGAATACGGACTCAGCGGAAAAGAGCGCATGTGGACAACGCCGCGCTTCACCCTAGACTTTACCCCGGGCATCGGCGGGAGCACCAACACCAAAGAGAATGTGCCGTATTACAACCCGAAGAGTGATTTTTCCGTGGTACCTGGTCTGAGCGCGGAGCAGGTTCTTTACCGCCATTATGACACCGTGTGGACGCAGCAAGGTCTGGCTGGCGTAGGTGGCTATTGGCAGCAAGGCCAGGACGCTGGTGCCATCGTTCAGGTGGGATACGGACAACGGCTCAAATGGAACAACGTCGTAGATGGCGGGGTGATGCTGATTTGGGATAAACGCCCCTACGACGGTAAACGTGAGCGGAATATCTCCCTCGCTTTCGATTTAAATGTCAGGTTTTAAGGATTGTTCATGCTGAAAAGATGCCTGTGGCTTAGCGCATTAATCGCTGGCTGGTTGATGATTACCGCGTGCAGTAGCGCGCACAATACAACGCCTCGCTACGTTCCTCCCGCAGAGAGAACGCCGCTGACGGCGGATCATCCGTGGCCGAAAAATAGCTTCCTGGTGCTCGGTTACCACGATGTCGAGGATGGTGCCGCCGACCAACGCTATCTTTCTGTGCGCACCAGCGCGTTGAGCGACCAAATGGCCTGGCTGCGTGATAATGGCTATAACCCGATCAGCGTGCAGCAAATCCTGGACGCCCATGACGGTAAAATCGTGTTGCCGGAAAAAGCGGTATTACTCACCTTTGATGACGGATATAGCAGTTTTTATACCCGCGTCTGGCCGCTGCTGAAAGCCTATAACTGGCCTGCGCTCTGGGCGCCGGTAGGGAGTTGGGTTGATGCTCCCGCCAACAAAAAAGTCGATTTTGGCGGCTTAATGACGGCGCGAGATAAATTCGCCACCTGGAAAATGGTCGAAGAGATGGGCAAATCACCGTTGGTGGAAGTCGGTGCGCACACCTGGAATTCGCATTTCGGTGCACAAGCCAACCCGCAGGGAAGTAAAGAACCGGCGGTGGCGAACCGCCTGTATGATAAGAAAACCGGCACTTACGAAACGGATGAACAGTACACGCGCCGTATAAACGCGGATATCTCTCTCATCACCAACAAGATCAAATCGGTGACCGGGAAATCACCGCGCGCGTGGGTCTGGCCTTACGGGGCAGCCAACGGCACAACGTTAAACCTGGCTAAAGAGCATGGCTATAAGATGGCCTTCACGCTCAACGAAGGGTTGGCGAATGCCGCGTTTCTTGATGACATCCCGCGCGTGCTAATCTCTGATAACCCCTCTCTTAAGCGCTTTGCCAGCCAGGTCGCTCAGGTACGTGAACCGCAGACGATGCGCGTGATGCATGTCGATCTGGATTACGTGTATGACAAGGACCCGGCTCAGCAGAAGCGAAACATCGACAAACTTATCCAGCGCGTTTATGACATGCGTATTTCTCATGTCTTCCTGCAGGCCTACGCCGATCCGCAGGGTGACGGAAATATTCGCGAGCTCTATTTCCCTAACCGCTGGCTGCCGATGCGTGCCGACCTTTTTAACTATATCTCCTGGCAGTTACAAACGCGGGCAGGGGTGACGGTGTATGCCTGGATGCCGGTTCTGGCTTTCGATCTCGACGCTTCCATCCCACGCGTAACCGCCTGGGATCCGAAAACGGGACGTACAGCGATCAACCGCGAGAACTATGTCCGTCTGTCCCCCTGGAGCAGCGAAGCGCGTCAGCGCATCACTGAAATCTATGAAGACCTGGCCAAACACGCCAGCTTCAAAGGGATTTTATTCCATGACGATGCTTTCCTGACGGACTTTGAAGACGCGTCACCGGAGGCATTGGCTGCCTACCGCGCCGCAGGGCTTCCCGGAAGCATTGAGCAAATCCGTAGCAATCCCCAGGCGTTCGAGCGCTGGACGCGACTGAAAAGTAAGGTGCTGATCGACTTCACCAAACAACTGACCCAGGCGGTGCGTAATATTCGCGGTCCGCAGGTGCAAACGGCGCGCAATATTTACGCCATGCCGGTACTGGAGCCGGAGAGTGAAGCCTGGTTTGCGCAGAACCTGAATGATTTCCTCAATACCTATGACTGGACGGCACCAATGGCGATGCCTTTCATGGAGCAGATCCCGGCTAATGATGCCAACGCCTGGCTCGACAGATTAGTGAATGCCGTTGCACAAACGCCCGGCGCGCTGGACAAAACCGTGTTTGAACTACAGGCACGAGACTGGCGTAAATCCGGGGACGAGGCTGAAATCAGCGGAAAACAAATAGCCGAATGGATGCGCCAGCTGAAATTAAGCGGTGCAGGTAACTACGGCTATTACCCGGATGATTTCATCAGCGACAAACCTGAGATGTCAGAGATTCGCTCGACGTTCTCCTCATACTGGTACCCGCAAAAATGACCGATCGCATAATTGCTTTCCTGATACTTTGCCTGATGTTCAGCCTGCCGTTTGGCGTGGCGGTCATCTTTACAGGTGAAGTGATGTTGAACTTCGTCTTCTTCTGGCCCTTGTTTATGTCTGCTTTGTGGATAAGCGGCGGGGTCTATTTCTGGTTCTACCGTGAGCGTCACTGGAAATGGGGAGATGACACACCGCCACCGACGCTGGAGGGGAATCCGCTGGTTTCCATTCTGATCCCCTGTTTTAACGAAGGGATCAATGCGCGCGAAACCATTGAGGCCGCGCTGGCGCAGCGATATAAAAATATTGAAGTGATTGCCATCAACGATGGTTCAACGGATGACACCCACGACGTGTTGGAACAACTGGCGGTGGAATACCCCAGTCTGCGGGTGATTCATCTGGCTGAAAACCAGGGCAAAGCGCTGGCGCTCAAGACCGGGGCAGCAGCGGCGCGCAGTGATTACCTGGTGTGTATTGATGGCGATGCGTTACTGGACCGTGATGCCGTTGCCTATATTGTGGCGCCGCTGATCCAGTTCCCGCGCGTCGGTGCGGTGACCGGGAACCCACGTATTCGAACCCGCTCCACCTTAATCGGTCGGGTGCAGGTCGGGGAGTTTTCTTCCATTATCGGCTTGATTAAGCGTACTCAGCGAGTTTACGGGCAGATCTTTACCGTTTCCGGCGTGGTTGCTGCGTTTCGTCGTCGCGCGCTGGCCGAGGTCGGTTACTGGAGCCCGGACATGATCACCGAAGACATCGATATCAGTTGGAAGCTGCAATTGCGCCACTGGTCGATATTTTTTGAGCCGCGCGCACTGTGCTGGATCCTGATGCCTGAAACGTTAAGAGGGTTATGGAAACAACGACTGCGCTGGGCGCAAGGCGGTGCGGAGGTGTTTATCGTGAATATGCGCCGCCTGTGGTCATGGGAATATCGCCGTATGTGGCCGCTGTTTTTTGAGTTCTGTTTTTCTACCAGCTGGGCGTTTGCCTATGCGATCAGTATCGTGCTGTTCCTGTTAGGGCTGATGATCCCGATGCCGGACTCGCTGTATGTACAACATCTGTTCCCGCCTGCCTTTACTGGGCTAATCCTCGGCGTGGTGTGCTTGCTGCAGTTTGCGGTGAGTCTGATGATTGAGCGGCGCTATGAAAAAGGCATTGGCGCGTCGTTGTTCTGGATTATCTGGTTCCCGGTGGTGTACTGGATGTTAAGCCTGTTCACCACGCTGGTCGCTTTCCCGAAAGTAATGCTTAAACGCAAACGCGGCAGGGCGCGTTGGGTGAGTCCCGATCGTGGAATTGGGAGGATCGAATCATGAGCCAGCCGCTGATCTTTACGGAGCAGCGTTTGCTGCCGCGCATCATTGACGTGCTGTTAACGCTTTTTGCCTGGGTTGGCTTTTTATATTTGATCTATAAAGGGCTGATCACCGCTCTGGCGCACTCACCTTATATAGGCGTGCGACCCTTTTTCACCACGCTGGATACGGTCACGTTTTACATCCTTGTCGCGCTGGTCAACGGACTGGTGCTGATTGGTTGGGCGAAGTACAACCAGTTTCGTTTTCGGGTGGAACGTCGCAGTCGCAGGCCCGGACTGGAAGATCATGAGCTGGCGGAAAGTTTACGTATTACCCGGGAACTGGTGACAGAGCTGAACAAAGCGCGGGTGCTGACGGTTCACCATCATGAAAGTGGTGAAATCAGTCATATCGATGTGGACAGGGATATCGCCGATAACCGTCTACCGCCGCCGACGCCTGCGATGCTGGAGTATTTGCCGCCTGAGCCGCAGCCGTCGTGGCAGAAAAGGCCTGAGTGATATTTCTACTTTCAGCTGCTTCCTTCAGCCTCGCACAGGTCTATGATTAGACCCAGACAATAAAAAAATGCGAGGCAATGTCGTGGATAAGGAACTACTGGATGCCGGTTACCGGGCCTATACCGGCGAGAAGATTGACGTCTACTTCAATACGGCGATATGTCAACATTCGGGCAACTGCGTGCGGGGAAGCGCAGCGCTTTTTAACCTGAAGCGTAAACCGTGGATCATTCCGGATGAAGTGGATGTCGCGACGGTCATTAAAGTGATTGATACCTGTCCGAGCGGTGCGCTGAAATATCGCCAGAAATGAGTGAGGGGACCATGGAAATTCTTGCAGGCCACAACAAATTTTATGTTAACGATGCCGAAGGCAATCAGGTTGCCGAGATTGTCTTCGTGCCGACGGGTGAGCATCTGAGCATCATTGAACATACCGATGTCGACCCCAGCCTGAAAGGCCAGGGGGTCGGTAAACTGCTGGTGGCGAAGGTGGTGGAGAAAATGCGCGCCGAAAACCGCAAAGTTATTCCGCTGTGCCCGTTTGCCAAACATGAGTTTGATAAAACCCGCGAGTATGACGATATTCGCGCCTGATAATCTTACGTACGCCGGAAGGCATGACCGCCGTCCGGCGCATCACTCCCGATGCAGCAAATCCTGATAAATTCCCGTCAATACACCTTGTGGGCCAAACTCTTTTTTAATCCACTGGGTTACACGACCGGTGGCCGAATGCTGGGTCGCCAGCAGCATCCTTGAATCCTGACGCGGGTTGTGGATCTGCCGCGTGACCAGCAACGACTTTTCCATCGCCTCGCGTACCATATAGTCCGGCAGAAAACCGATGCCCTCACCCAGGATCTGGCACTGGCATTTGGTATTAAAATCAGGAACCAGAATCGACTCCTGTCCGTGTAACAGCCAGCCGACCTTCTTGTTGATGGTGTGCGCGGTGTCTTCCACCATGATGTTCGGGTACAGGCGCAGCTGGCTCTCAGAAATCGGTTCAGGCATAAAAGCCAGCGGATGATCCGGGGCAATCGCAAACGACCAACGGATCGCGCCGATCTCGGTGTAATCAATCCCCCCGCCGTCCAGTAACGTATCCGGCGCGCCGATAGCGATGTTGGCGAGGTTGTTAATGATCGAATCCCAGACGCCGTTATACACCTCGGTGGTGACGGTTATCTGGCAGGTTGGAAACTGTTTCTTGAGTACCTGCAGCAGTCGTGCCGTATGTTGAGGGGTATACAACAGTTGATTAATACAGATGCGTACCCGGGCTTCAATGCCCTGAGCAATGGTATCAATACTGCGCTTGATGGCGTGGAAATCGTTGAGCAGGTCGGTCGCCTTGCGAAACAGATAGCGTCCGGACTCGGTCAGCTCAATGCTGCGGGTACTGCGGGTAAACAGCACCACGTCGAGCCCCACCTCCATGCGCTTAATGGTGTAACTAATTGCTGATGTGGTTAAGCCAAGTTCCTCAGCCGCCTTGCTGAAGCTGCTGTAGCGGGCTGCCATCGTAAATGCCAGCAGGTTTTCCTCGGTAAAAATTGAATTCATCTTCCTCCCCTCCGGCGACAAACGCGCATCTGCGACGCGATGATTGTTGAATGTATTTGTAATCCTTATGCAGAGCAATCAGTTTTGAACAGAATTTAACACTAGTTTTACAATTGATTTGAAGGCAATCACACTTCTGTATATTAATTGCAGGCCGCTATCCGTGTAGCATCACGCCTGATTTTCCTGACAACTGATTAATGGCTAAAAGCGGCTCTGTCATAAGGAAAAGATTGCACTACAGCACGTTTTGTTCTCATTGTTAAATTTGATTCAATAATCGACACGCTTACGATGAATGAAATTTAAGCGGATATTATTCTCTGCACTCTGTTGCTATTCTCAGCTTATCGGATATTTAAAAAGTCTAAAAAACTGCAGGAGAGCGATTATGTCAGAGAAAGAACTCATTACTGAATTTCTGCTGGCGGCAGAGCAGGGTGATGCCGATGGATTAAAATCCTGCCTGGCAAAAAATGTGGATATTAATGCCACTAACCGCCAGGGGCGCACTGCCATAATTATTGCCAGCCTGAATAAACATTATGACTGTGTTTCTTTATTGATTGCTGCCGGTGCCGATATTAATAAACAGGATCAAACCTGTTTTAATCCATTCCTGATTAGCTGTCTGACTAACGATTTAACGCTGCTGCGTACCGTATTACCGGCCAACCCCGATCTTAATTGCCTGAGCCGTTTTGGCGGCGTCGGTATTACGCCTGCCAGCGAAAAAGGTCATGTAGAGATCGTACGCGAACTGCTGCTGCGTACCGATATCAATGTTAATCATACCAACTTTGTCGGCTGGACGCCGTTACTGGAAGCCATCGTGCTTAATGACGGCGGTGCGAAACAGCAGGAAATCGTCAAGCTGCTGCTCGAGTATGGCGCAAACCCGCACATGACGGATAAATACGGTAAAACCCCGCTGGAGCTGGCGCGGGAGAAAGGATACCACGAAATTTCCGAGCTGCTGATTGCGGCCGGAGCCTGACAGAGGAGCGCCACTATCGCTACGCCATCACGGCGATGCGTACGGGCGCTAACCGCAGACGGCGCGTTTCTCGCTTTCCGGGGAACGGGACGGGTTGAACAGGTTTTTTCCCGCGCGGTAAACCTGTTGATACCTGAACAGCAGCGGTTGCTGACGTTACTGAGTGAAGGTTGTGATAACGCGCCTAACAGCTGTCGGCTGGCGCTGACGCATTGTGAAGAGCTGTTTCACCCCGGTGAGAGAGTCAGTTTTACCGAATCGGGGATAGCCGTTGGCAACGATAAATGGATAGAAACTTCCGGTTGTCTGCCGTGGCGCATACCACAGTGGAGGCCTGATGCAATAAGCTTTGCTGCAATCCGCTGGCTGCGCTGGGAAGAGGTTATCCGCCAACAGCTAAGAAGCGCTGACACATTATTTCTGTACCAGGGTGATAACCCGTTTTATCTGGAAATCACCCGCCAATTACTGAGTCGCCGGCAAACATTACTGGCGGCGTTGCAGACAGGAGAAAATATCTCTACAGCGGTCAGCCATTTAATTGGTCTGGGGATTGGTCTGACGCCTTCATCTGATGATTATTTAGTGGGCTTAAGCACTATTTTATTTATTCCTGGACATCCACTGGGGAAATATCGTGATGAATTTTTAGCAGCCTTACAATGTGCCGGAAATAATACCACGCTACTCAGCAAAATAACGCTAGAGGAAGCCTTTCATCAACGTTATCGGGAAAGCGTCGGACGGCTGCTGAACCATATTATTACTGAGCAACAACCCGTTTCTACGCAATATATTACTGACATTAAAAATATCGGCTCAAGTTCTGGCTGCGACATGCTGTATGGCATGGCGGACGCCTGCGCCCTGAGCCACAGGTCCGGAGGGAATTATGTCGATCAGGATAGTTGTTAAAAAGAACACGTATTTTGATTCTGTCTCACTGATGTCTATCTCCACACGCGCAAATAAGCTCGATGGCGTTGAACAGGCGTTCGTGGCTATGGCGACAGAAATGAATAAGGGCGTACTGAAGAATCTCGGTCTGCTCACGCCTGAACTTGAAGAGGCGAAAAGTGGCGACCTGATGATTGTCATTAAAGGTGCCAGCGAGGCGGCGAACGATCAGACGCTGGTGGCGATTGAAGACTTGTTTACGCATAAAGAGCAAGGGGGGCAGCATGAAGCGCGCTATGCCACGCTTGCCAGTGCGAAGAAGCATGTTCCTGACAGCAACCTGGCGGTGATCTCGGTCAATGGTCTGTTTGCCGCGCGTGAAGCGCGTCAGGCGCTGCAAAATAACCTCAACGTGATGCTGTTTTCTGACAACGTCTCTCTTGAAGACGAACTGGCGCTCAAGCAGCTGGCGCATGAAAAAGGGCTGCTGATGATGGGGCCCGATTGCGGAACCGCCATTATTAACGGCGCGGCGCTGTGTTTTGGCAATGCGGTGCGTCGCGGCAACATCGGAATTGTTGGCGCCTCCGGTACCGGTAGCCAGGAGCTGAGCGTACGCATTCACGAGTTTGGCGGCGGGATTTCCCAACTGATTGGCACCGGTGGACGCGATCTGAGCGAAAAGATTGGCGGCCTGATGATGCTTGACGCGATTGGTATGCTGGAGGCCGATCCGCAAACCGAGATCATCGCGCTTATCTCCAAACCTCCTGCGCCAACAGTGGCGCGCAAAGTGCTGGAACGTGCGCGCGCCTGCCATAAGCCCGTCGTGGTGTGTTTCCTCGGACGTGAAGCCGCGCCTGCGGATGAAAACGGTCTGCTGTTTGCACGCGGCACTAAAGAGGCGGCGCTGAAAGCGGTACTGCTGACTGGCGTGAAAAAAGAGAGTCTGGATCTGCATCCGCTCAACTGGCCGCTGATTGAAGAGGTCCGCGCCCGCCTGACCCCGCAGCAAAAGTACATTCGCGGCTTGTTCTGTGGCGGCACGCTTTGCGATGAGGCGATGTTTGCTGCCATGGAAAAACATGCAGAAGTTTACAGCAACATTCATCCGGATCCGGCTTTTCGCCTGACAGATCTCAACCGCAGCGTGGGACATACCTTCCTTGATTTCGGAGATGACGATTTTACCAACGGTAAACCGCACCCGATGATCGATCCAACCAACCGCATTAGTCGTCTGTTGCAGGAAGCACGCGATCCTGAAGTCGGCGTGATCGTTATGGACTTCGTTCTTGGATATGGATCACATGAAGATCCGGTTGGCGTGATGATCGAGGCGATCGTCGAAGCCAAAGCGATCGCCGCCGCAGAGGGGCGTCCGCTTGAGATCCTCGGCTACGTGCTGGGAACCGATCTCGATACGCCGTCGCTGGAAAAACAGTGCCAGATGCTGACCGATGCAGGCGTGATCTGGGCGAGCAGTAGCACCAATACCGGATTGCTGGCGCGTGAATTTATCTGTAAAGGGGAGGAAGCCTGATGAGCCAGACACTGTTTAACCAGCCGCTGAACGTGATTAATGTCGGCATCGCGATGTTCAGCGATGACCTGAAAAAGCAGAATGTTCCCGTGACCCAGCTCGACTGGACGCCGCCGGGCCAGGGCAACATGCAGGTCGTGGCCGCACTGGACGAAATTGCCGATTCGCCGCTGGCTGACAAAATCGCTGCCGCTAACCAGCAGGCGCTGGAACGCATTATCCAGTCGCATCCGGTGCTGATTGGCTATGACCAGGCGATCAACGTCGTGCCGGGCATGACCCGCAACACCATCCTGCACGCCGGACCGCCCATCTGCTGGGAAAAAATGTGCGGCGCAATGAAGGGCGCGGTCACCGGGGCTTTGGTGTTTGAAGGGCTGGCGAAAGATCTGGATGAAGCCGCCGACCTGGCCGCCTCGGGTGAAATCATCTTCTCACCGTGCCACGAGCATGACTGTGTCGGTTCGATGGCGGGTGTAACGTCGGCGTCGATGTTTATGCACATCGTCGAGAACAAAACCTACGGCAACCGCGCATACACCAATATGAGCGAGCAGATGGCGAAGATCCTGCGCATGGGCGCGAACGATCAGAGCGTTATCGATCGCCTGAACTGGATGCGCGATGTGATGGGACCGATGCTGCGCGACGCCATGAAGCTGGCGGGCGAAATCGATCTGCGCCTGATGCTGGCGCAGGCGCTGCACATGGGCGATGAGTGTCATAACCGCAATAACGCCGGGACGGCGCTACTGATACAGGCACTGACGCCGTGGATTATTCAGACCGGCTATCCGGTTGAGCAGCAGCGTGAGGTATTCGAGTTCGTCCTCAGCAGCGATTACTTCTCCGGACCGACCTGGATGGCGATGTGTAAAGCCGCAATGGACGCCGCACACGGGATCGAATACAGCACTGTAGTCACGACGATGGCGCGTAACGGCGTTGAATTCGGTCTGCGCATCAGCGGCTTACCGGGTCAGTGGTTTACCGGTCCGGCGCAGCAGGTGATTGGCCCAATGTTTGCGGGCTATAAGCCCGAAGATTCCGGACGTGATATCGGTGATAGCGCAATTACCGAAACCTACGGCATCGGCGGTTTTGCCATGGCCACGGCACCGGCCATCGTGGCGCTGGTGGGCGGTACGGTTGAAGAGGCGGTCGATTTCTCTCGCCAGATGCGTGAAATCACTCTCGGCGAAAACCCCAACGTTACCATTCCGTTACTTGGTTTTATGGGCGTACCGACCGCTATCGACATTACGCGCGTGGGTAGCACCGGCATTCTGCCGGTGATTAACACCGCAATTGCGCACAAAGATGCGGGGATCGGCATGATCGGCGCCGGAATAGTCCATCCGCCGTTCGCCTGTTTTGAAAAGGCGATCCTCAACTGGCGCGACCGCTACTGCCAATAACAACAATCGGGGCTAACGCTGTTAGCCCCACAGTAGCGAAGCGAAAAACGTTGCTTACCTGCAGGGCTGGGCGATCCACGGGATCGCAAACGATGCTTAACCTGTTAAGGATATTCCATGAACAGCATAAAACTAGAATGGAAACGTGGTGACTGGGCTGCTTACTTTGGGCTGATGACCAACAACCTGACTAACCTGCTGACAATGATGGGGCTGCTCATTTTTGTCGTCGGGATCCCTACCGAAATTGTCTATGGTCGCATTGCGCCTGCCTTTGGTCTGGCGGTGCTGGTGGCCAGCGTCTGCTACGCCTGGTTTGGCCTGCAGATGGCAAAGCACACCGGGCGTAAAGATGTGACAGCGCTGCCGTCTGGGCCGAGCGCACCGTCAATTTTTACCGTGACCTTCCTGGTGCTAATGCCGGTATATCAGCAAACCAAAGATGCCAACTTTGCTATCCAGATAGCTCTGGTGTGGTGCTTTGTCGAAGCGTTGATCCTGGTCGGCTGCTCCTTCCTGGGCGAGACCATCCGCAAGATGATCCCGCGTACGGTATTACTTTCTTGTCTGTCCGGTCTGGGACTGTTGCTGCTGGCGATGAACCCGATGCTGCAGGCATTTGAAGCGCCGACCGTCTCTTTCATCGTCTTGTTGTTGATCTTCATTAACTGGTTCGGTAAGAAGCCGATTTTTGCCCGCATCCCCACCGGTTTGCTGCTGCTGATTGCCGGTACAGCGTTGGCGTGGATCTCCGGTTTGCAAAGCCCGGAAGCCATTAAATCTTCGATGTCTTCCTTTGGCTTCAACCCGCCGGAAATCCATGTCGACAGCGTCCTGCAGGGTTTGCCGCACGCGCTGCCGTACCTGGCTTCTGCGGTTCCTCTGGGTCTGGCGAACTACATTTTTGACCTTGAGAATATTGAAAGTGCGCATGCGGCGGGTGATGAGTACAACACCCGTAAAGTCATGATGGCGAACGGTTTTGCCTCCATGCTCGGCTGCATGCTGGGCAACCCATTCCCGGTGACCGTATATGTTGGGCATGCGGGCTGGAAAGCGATGGGGGCCAGCATCGGTTATACCCTCGCTTCAGGCATCACCATGTTCCTGGTACCGCTGTTTGGGCTGGGGGCGTTTATGCTCGCGATTATTCCGATGACTGCGATAGTGCCGATTCTGGTGTTTATCGGCGTGGTGACCGCCAACCAGGTGGTGCGAGAGACGCCCAAAGTCGAGGTTCCCGTTATCTTTATCTGCTTGTTCCCGTGGATCGCTAACTGGGCGTTGACCATCGTCAACAGCGTGATGGGCGCCGCCGGAACATCCGCGGGGAAACTGGGCAGCGACCTGCTGCACAGCAAAGGTGTCTATTACGATGGGCTGGTGCATCTGGGAAGCGGCGCGCCGCTGGCCAGTATGCTGTGGGGCTGCGTCGCTATCTTCGCCATTATGAATAAGCCGCTGCGTGGGGCGATTGCCGCAGCTTTTGGCGCGCTGTTATCGCTGTTTGGTGTGATCCACTCTCCGGCGGTTGGCTTTGCAGAAGGCAGTTCGATGATGTTTGTTGTGGCCTACCTGATGATGAGCGGCATGTTTGTCCTCAAGCATGTTCTTGATAGCCGTGAAGCGGTGACTGCCCCTGAGCAGGAACCGACGAAAACGACCTGAATCGCCTGTAAGCGGAAGATAACACTATGAAAGAACTTGTGGTCGTTGCCATTGGCGGCAACAGCATTATCAAAGATAACGCCAGCCAGTCGATTGAGCACCAGGCTGAAGCGGTGAAAGCGGTGGCGGACACGGTGCTGGAGATGTTGGCATCGGACTACAACATTGTGCTGACGCACGGAAACGGGCCGCAGGTGGGGCTGGATCTACGGCGTGCGGAAATCGCGCATGAGCGTGAAGGGTTGCCGCTCACCCCGCTGGCAAACTGCGTCGCCGATACGCAGGGCGGGATCGGCTATCTGATCCAACAGGCGCTGAACAACCGCCTGGCGCGGCGCGGTGAACAGAAGGCGGTTACGGTGGTCACGCAGGTGGAGGTCGACAAAAACGATCCGGGCTTCGCTAACCCGACCAAGCCTATCGGCGCGTTCTTTAGCGAAGCGCAGCGCGATGAACTGCAGCGGGTCAATCCGGGCTGGCGCTTTGTTGAAGATTCGGGACGCGGCTACCGCCGGGTCGTCGCCTCTCCGGAACCGAAGCGTATTGTCGAGGCTGAGGCGATCAAAACGCTGACCCAGCAAGGTTTTGTGGTGATTGGCGCGGGGGGCGGCGGGATCCCGGTGGTGCGTAGCGATCAGGGGGATTATCAGAGCGTGGATGCGGTTATTGATAAAGATCTCTCCACGGCTCTGCTGGCGCAGGAAATCCGCGCTGACATTCTGGTGATCACCACCGGCGTCGAACAGGTCTGTATTCATTTTGGCAAACCCAACCAGCAGGCGCTGGATACGGTGGATGTCGCAACGATGACCCGTTACATGCAGGAGGGACATTTCCCGCCGGGGAGCATGTTACCCAAAATCGTTGCCAGTCTGGCGTTCCTGGCGCGTGGCGGTAAGCGAGTGATCATCACCACGCCGGAATGCCTGCCGGC
This sequence comes from Citrobacter sp. RHBSTW-00887, assembly GCF_013728095.1. NCBI lineage: Bacteria > Pseudomonadati > Pseudomonadota > Gammaproteobacteria > Enterobacterales > Enterobacteriaceae > Citrobacter > Citrobacter sp. RHBSTW-00887. The sequence continues at coordinate 1,096,995 of NZ_CP056267.1, forward strand.
CGCACTGCGCGGCGAAACGGGCACCCATATTGTCCATTCCTGAGAGGAAATGTGAATGAAGGAAAGTAACAGCCGCCGTGAATTTTTAAGTCAGAGCGGAAAAATGGTGACCGCTGCCGCGCTGTTTGGCGCAGTGGCTCCAGTCGCGTATGCTGCTAATCCTGTCGGGAACACCTGCGGGGCGAAGAGCACAATGACGATTAACGATAAGCACTATTACCTGGATAACGTCCTGCTGGAAGCGGGGTTTGATTACGAAAACTCGGTGGTGGTGCATACCCGTACCGCGCTGCAAACCGTTGAAATTCAGGACGGGAAAATTGTTGCACTGCGTGAGAATAAGCAGCATCCGGATGCGATGCTGCCGCACTACGATGCGGGTGGAAAGCTGATGCTGCCCGCCATGCGCGACATGCACATCCATCTGGATAAAACCTTTTACGGCGGTCCCTGGCGTTCGCTGAATCGCCCGGCTGGCACCACCATTCAGGATATGATCCGCCTGGAGCAAAAGCTGCTGCCTGAACTCCAGCCTTACACGCAGGAGCGCGCGGAAAAGCTCATCGATCTGCTGCAATCAAAAGGCACCTCGATTGCCCGCAGCCACTGCAATATCGAACCGGTTTCCGGGCTGAAAAACCTGGAAAATCTGCAGGCGGTGCTGGCGCGTCGCCAGCCGGGTTTTGCCTGTGAAATCGTGGCGTTTCCGCAGCATGGCCTGCTGTTATCGAAGTCTGAACCGTTGATGCGTGAAGCAATGCAGGCGGGGGCGCATTACGTCGGCGGTCTGGACCCAACCAGCGTGGATGGGGCGATGGAAAAATCCCTCGACACCATGTTCCAGATTGCGCTGGATTACGATAAAGGCGTGGATATCCATCTGCATGAAACCAGCCCGGCGGGCGTTGCGGCGGTGAATTACATGGTGGAAACGGTGGAGAAAACGCCGCAGTTGAAGGGCAAACTGACCATCAGTCACGCATTTGCGCTGGCAACCCTGAACGAACAACAGGTGGATGCGCTGGCGAGCCGCATGGCGGCGCAGCAGATTACCATTGCCTCGACGGTGCCGATCGGTACCTTGCATATGCCGCTCAAGCAGTTGCGTGACAAAGGCGTGGAAGTGATTACCGGGACCGACAGTGTGATTGACCATTGGTCGCCGTACGGGCTTGGAGACATGCTGGAGAAGGCGAATCTGTACGCGCAGCTGTATATTCGTCCCAATGAACTCAACCTGTCGCGAGCGCTGTTCCTCGCCACCGGCGATGTGCTGCCGCTTAACGATAAAGGTGAGCGCGTCTGGCCGAAGGCGCAGGATGAAGCCAGCTTTGTACTGGTGGATGCCTCCTGCTCAGCGGAAGCGGTCGCGCGAATCTCCCCACGCACCGCGACCTTCCACAAAGGCCAACTGGTGTGGGGGAACGTCGCAAGCTAGCCTGGTTTGATGCGCAGCGGCAATCGCTGCTGCGCTCTCTGCTCGTTAACCGACGATCCCCATATAGCCGTGAATCCCCATATATAAGCCGACCATCGCGATAAGCGCGCTGGAAAAATAGGGCGCTTTGCGTGCCAGTGTGTTAAATCCGCTCCAGCGTTTGGCCGCCTGCTGCACGCTGATTGCCGCTCCCACGCCCACCGTTACAAGCGTTAGCGCCAGCCCGAGGCTGAAGCACAGCACCATGGTGGCACCCAGCGTGAAGGCTTTGAGCTGGATGCAAATCAGCAGTACCGTAATGGCGGCAGGGCAGGGGATCAACCCGCCGGTCAGACCAAACAATAATATTTGGCCGTTGGTGACCTCTTTGCCTGCAAAGCGGCGCTGAATATCGGTAGCATGTGCCCGCTCGTGGGCGTCCTGATACGCTTTTGAATCTTCGCTCAGTCCGGCCAGGGCGCTATGGTGATGATCATGTTCGTGATGATGGTGGTGAGCTTCACCGTGGTTATGATGGTGGTGATGGTCATCATGATCATGGTGATGCTCATGATCGTGGTCATGATGCGTCTGGGTCAGCCAGTTCTGTTCTCCCTGCCAGGTTCGCCAGAACATCCAGAATGCGGTCCCGAGAATAATAATCGCCGAGACAAACTGCAGCCAGGGCTCAACGGCCTGGGCAGTAAACGCTTTGCTGATATACATCCCGCCGAGCGCAATCAGCCATACCACTGCGGTATGCGACAGCGTTGCCGCCAGCCCCAGCATCACCGCCTGTTTGATGGTTCCCTTAATGGCAATAATAAAGGCCGCCATCATCGTCTTGGAATGCCCCGGTTCCAGACCGTGTAACACTCCTAATAGAATCGCGCTGGGAATGAAAAACCAGGCGTTGCCTTGCTGAAGAAGCGTAGAAAACTCACCCATGAGAATGATTCTTAGTTGTTTAATTTTGCCAGATTCTACTCCCCCCCAGTATTAAATACTACCCCCCAGTAGAATGACGATGGTATTGTCGCTCCAGCCAGACGTTGAAAAGGTATTGCTATGTCACATACGATCCGCGACAAACAAAAGCTGAAAGCCCGAGCCAGTAAGATTCAGGGGCAGGTAGCGGCGTTGAAAACCATGCTGGATGAACCGCATGAATGCGCGGCGGTATTGCAGCAAATAGCGGCGATCCGCGGTGCGGTAAACGGGTTAATGCGCGAGGTGATTAAAGGTCATCTGACCGAGCACATTGTGCATCAGGGCGATGAAATTAAGCGCGAAGAAGATTTGGATGTGGTTTTGAAGGTACTCGATTCGTACATCAAATAAGTCAGTTTAACGGCTCATCCACATACTGATGAATGAGCCGTTAAAAACACGTTCTAGCCAAAAAACATCACAGATACGCACAGCAGACCGACAATCAGGGTGATCAGATTTCCCACTGAACGGTACGGCTTTAGCGCCGGGATCAGATAGGTAGATAATGTCGGCATGATAAACAGAATCATGGCAATCAGCGGCCCGCTAATCGCGTAAATCATTGAAATTGCATTAGGGTTAATGCAGCAAATGATAAACGTAATGGTCGAAACCAGCATAATGGACAGGGCGCGGTTAAAGGCCCGGCTTTTCTTCACTCCCACCTGATGCAACGATGTTTTTACCACCTCGGTTGCCCCTTCAATCACGCCAAAGTAGGTGCCGAGGAACGATTTTGACATCGCCACGACGGCGACAATGATCCCAGAAATCGACAGCCATGCTGGTGCGTTTGGCATCATCGATAGCGCTGACAGAATGGTCACCCCTTCATTTTTCGCGTCCTCGATATAGTTTGTCGGAATCGAAAGCAAACAGCTGAAGACGAAAAACAGCACGCTCAGGCAGATGATGACGTAGGCTACCTTCATGATTTTTTTGCATTTACCCATGGCCTGCTCGCCATATTTCTCACGTCGGTCGATGGCGAACGTCGAGATAATTGGCGTATGGCTAAAAGCAAAAACCATCACGGGAATAGATATCCAAACCTGATGAAGCGTGTGCTGATCGAAAGACATCTGGCCGGTGAGTAGCGTTGGCTGCCAGCTTCCGGTCAGGTAGAGCGAAAGGAACAAAAAGTACGCGATGAGCGGGAACACCAGAAAACCCATTACCCGAATGGTTGCTTGTCGGCCCATCAGAAAAATCAAGTTCAGCACCAGCACCACGCCAAGACTGACCAGCATGCGAACACGCAGATCGATGGCGATATGTTTTGCCAGTTGTTCAGTGAGTGAATTAGTTATCGCCACGGCGTAGATCAGCACCACCACAAAGAAGGCAATAAAATAGAGGGTCGTGATCAGGCTGCCTATCTTTTTGCCGTAGTAGTGCGTAACTGCACCAGTGATCCCTTCACCTGCCGAGGTTTTTGAGGACAGGATAAACTGGCACAGCGCCTTGTGCGGCCAGTAGGTTAAAGGCCAGGCGACGAGTGCGGTGATAAACAGTACCACCGCGCCTGCAGAACCCAGCTGTATGGGGAGGAAGAGGGTTCCTGCGCCGACGGCAGTCCCATATAGTGCGAAGCTCCAGAGAGTCTCTTCTTTTGACCAAAATTTCGACATTATTTGAACGTATCAACTATAAAATAAACAAAAAGAAGCGCAATTTACCACAAATGGCAGGGGCTGGGGGAGGTGTCAACAAGCGGGCGAGTGAATGGATCAAAAGCCGGAACCGAGAAGATTCCGGCTATTGTTTGAATTATTAGGCAGTAACGCGCTGCTGGCGACGCTTCATAACGCGCTCGCGTAAAGTGTCATAAGCCCAGTTATAGAACATGGTGTATGGCAGGAAGAACAGGAAGAAACCTATTTCCAGCGTGAATGCCTGGAGCAGGCTGACGTTCAGCACATACGCCACGATGCTCACCCCGATGACAATAAAACCGCTCTCGAAGCCTAAGGCGTGGAATGCCCGCACTTTAGCCGTACGTTTTACCAGGTGCGACGGCCACAGTCGGTCAAACAGGGCGTTATAAATGATATTCCAGATCATCGCCGTCGTGGCGAGAAGAATGGTCAGTCCGCCCATTTCCAGCACCGAGCGCTGCATCAACCATGCGGTGGTTGGTGCGAGGATCGCGGTGGCAATGCCTTCAAAGCAGACGGCATGAAAAATTCGCTCCAGTAACGAGCGGCGTTGGACTGTATCGTGTTGCATAATCTAAAACCTTCTTTGATGCCCGGATAACGGAATGGTGGCAATTTTATCGTTTTATGTGATATCTAAAAGATAGTATCCATCGATAAAGTAGATAGTTCATGCGTTACTCTCCTGAAGCGTTAACGGCATTTGTGGAGACCGTTTCCTGCGGCTCATTTTCTGCTGCGGCCCGGCGGCTGCGTAAAAGTCAGTCCACCATCAGCACGGCCATTGCGCATCTGGAAGCCGATCTCGGTTTTGCGCTGTTTGACCGCTCATCACGTCAGCCGACGCTAACCGAAGAAGGTAAGCGGGTGCTGGGCTATGTGCAGGCAATTTTGACGGCCAGCGAACGTCTTGATGAGGCAGCAATTTCGCTGTCGGGTGAAACGGAAGCGCGTCTGACCTTCGTTTTGTCTGACACGCTGCATCCGGATGTGCTGGAAGAATTGATGGTGCAGTTTGACCACAAGTTTCCCCATACCGAGTTTGAATGTCTGATTGGCGAAGATGAAGACGTGATCGATCTGCTGCAAAAAGGACGTGCTCAGGTTGGGTTGATCGAAGCGCGGGAGGATTACCCGACCGACATGGGCGTCACGCGTCTGCCGATGCAAACCTGGATGGGATTATACGTTGCGGCATCACATCCACTGGCGACTCAAGAAAAACTGCAGTGGGAACAGCTACATACCTGGCGAGAGCTGCGGCTGAATACCTATCTGGAAAGCGGCACCAACGTGGCGCGCGGCCCCGTCTGGTCGGCGCCTAACTATTTGTTGCTGCTGAGTATGGCGGTGCAGGGATTCGGCTGGTGCGCGCTCCCTTGTGCGCTGGTGGAGGAGTTTGCGGCAGAAAAACCGCTGGTCCAATTGATGCTGCCCGGCTGGCCAAAGGCTATCTCAATCGATCTGCTGTGGAATAAGAAATCACCGCCTGGCGTGGCGGGAAGTTGGCTGCGCGACCATTTACAGCAGAGTGGCGTTCAGATGACCAATAAATGATACGAATTTCCTTTGTGATAAAAATCACCGTTTTTAAACAACCTTGATAACTCTTTTTAACAATCATCTACTATTGCGGTGTTATTTTGCGCTGAGGTGGTGATGAAAGAGGTTGTGATAGTCGGGGCGTTACGGACACCGATCGGCTGCTTCCAGGGGACGCTGGCGCGCCACTCTGCCGTTGAATTAGGTAGCATGGTAGTCAGGGCGTTACTGGAGCGCACGGGCGTGGATGTTCACGCTGTGGATGAAGTGATCCTCGGACAGGTGCTTACCGCTGGTGCCGGGCAAAACCCGGCGCGTCAGTCCGCCATCAATGGTGGGCTACCCAATACCGTCTCCGCCATCACCATTAACGATGTCTGCGGCTCGGGTCTGAAAGCGCTGCATCTGGCGACCCAGGCTATCCAGTGCGGCGAAGCCGACATTGTGATTGCGGGCGGACAAGAGAATATGAGCCGTGCGCCGCATGTCCTTACTGATAGCCGTACCGGCGCACAGTTGGGCAACAGTCAACTGGTCGACAGCCTGGTGCATGACGGCCTGTGGGACGCTTTCAACGATTACCATATGGGCGTTACCGCGGAAAATCTGGCGCGGGAATATGGCATCAGCCGTGAACTGCAGGATGCCTACGCACTGCATTCGCAGCACAAGGCGCGGATGGCAATTGACGCAGGGCGCTTTAAAGATGAAATCGTGCCGGTGGTAACGCAGCGTAATGGGCAATCGTTCGTGGTGGATACCGACGAACAGCCGCGCACCGATGCCAGCGCAGAAGGGCTGGCGCGTCTGGATCCTACCTTCGACAGGCTCGGTTCAGTAACCGCGGGCAACGCGTCATCCATCAATGATGGCGCCGCTGCGGTGATGATGATGAGCGAGGCCAAGGCCCTGGAGCTGAATTTGCCGGTGCTGGCCCGCATTCGTGCCTTTGCCAGCGTCGGGGTCGATCCCGCGCTCATGGGAATTGCGCCGGTGTACGCGACGCGCCGTTGCCTTGAGCGTGTGGGCTGGCAACTGGCTGATGTTGATCTTATCGAGGCCAACGAAGCCTTTGCCGCACAGGCATTGTCCGTTGGAAAAATGCTGGAGTGGGATGAACGGCGAGTGAATGTGAACGGCGGAGCCATTGCGCTTGGTCATCCGATTGGCGCATCTGGCTGCCGTATTCTGGTTTCACTGGTGCATGAAATGGTGAAGCGTCGGGCGCACAAGGGCCTGGCAACGTTATGTATCGGCGGTGGTCAGGGCGTGGCGCTCGCTATCGAGCGAGATTAACCACCCGAAGTTTTCTCTGCTTAAACGCCTTTCCCGCTGTATATCCCCTGCATCTATAAAAAAGCCCTCCAACAGGAGGGCAAGGCCAGTTACAGAAACATACACTCTAAACTCTGCTAACGTATCAAAACGGCGTTTCATTTCATGTGATTAACAGCGCACTTTGTTAGAAAAGGTGTGTGAACGACATGTGAGGCTGGCTGTATTTTCAATGTCTTATTCCTACCCCTCATGAACTACTCTTGTTTATTTTTATCTATCTAATTGTTTTAAATGATTTTATTGAAATCATGCCCGCGATTTATATGCGCTAGCGTGATCGCAATTACACTTTTGATAATAAGATGCAGAAAAAGTGAAACGCTGTTTTATTTGTAATTGAAAACCCATTCCGGGAGGGATATCATGAGCGCATAAGATAAAACGGAACAGCGTTTTGCTATTCGTTTAAGCATTCACGGTCAATTTATCACTGGAGGTAAATGTGGACGTAAGACAAAGCATCCATAGTGCGCATGCGAAAACCCTGGACACTCAGGAGCTGCGTAATGAGTTTTTGGTCGAAGAAGTGTTTGTCGCAGATGAATACACCATGGTCTACAGCCACATTGACCGCATCATTGTTGGCGGCATTATGCCAGTGGCCAAAACCGTCTCTGTGGGTGGCGAAGTCGGCAAACAGCTGGGCGTAGCCTACTTCCTCGAACGTCGTGAGCTGGGTGTGATTAACATCGGTGGCCCGGGCACGATTACCGTTGACGGCCAGTGCTATGAAATTGGTCATCGTGACGCGCTGTACGTCGGGAAAGGGGCCAAAGAAGTGGTATTCGCCAGCATCGATACGGCGAAACCAGCGAAGTTTTACTACAACTGCGCGCCGGCCCACACGACTTATCCAACCAAAAAAGTCACGCCAGCAGACGTTGCGCCAGTGACGCTGGGCGATGACCTCACCAGTAACCGTCGTACCATCAACAAATATTTTGTGCCGGATGTGCTGGAAACCTGCCAGTTGAGCATGGGTCTGACCGAACTGGCGCCGGGTAACCTGTGGAACACCATGCCGTGTCATACCCATGAACGTCGTATGGAAGTCTATTTCTATTTCAATATGGAAGAAGATACCTGCGTCTTCCACATGATGGGGCAGCCTCAGGAAACGCGTCATATTGTGATGCACAACGAGCAGGCGGTGATTTCGCCGAGCTGGTCAATTCACTCCGGCGTTGGCACAAAAGCTTATACGTTCATTTGGGGCATGGTCGGCGAAAACCAGGTCTTTGATGATATGGACCATGTAGCGGTCAAAGATCTGCGCTAGTTGCGGGCGATAGCCGTGCCTGCTGCGGCGGGCATTATAAAAAATTAAGGATTTACAATGATTTTGAATGCATTCTCTCTTGAAGGTAAGGTCGCCGTTGTGACCGGTTGTGACACTGGCCTGGGTCAGGGTATGGCGTTGGGTTTGGCTGAAGCGGGCTGCGATATCGTGGGGATCAACATCGTTGAACCGACGGAAACTATCGAACGCGTGACCGCGCTGGGGCGCCGTTTTTTAAGTTTAACCGCCGACTTGCGTCAAATTGACGGTATTCCGGCGCTGCTGGAGCGCGCAGTGGCAGAATTCGGTCATATCGATATTCTGGTCAACAACGCAGGTCTTATCCGTCGTGACGATGCGATCGACTTCAGCGAAAAAGACTGGGACGACGTGATGAACCTGAACATTAAGAGCGTGTTCTTTATGTCTCAGGCCGCGGCGAAGCACTTTATCGCTCAGGGTAACGGCGGCAAAATTATCAACATCGCCTCTATGCTTTCTTTCCAGGGCGGGATCCGCGTGCCGTCTTACACCGCGTCTAAAAGCGGCGTAATGGGCGTCACCCGCCTGATGGCGAACGAGTGGGCCAAACATAACATCAACGTCAACGCAATTGCGCCGGGTTACATGGCGACGAACAACACTCAACAGCTGCGCGCTGATGAGCAGCGTAGCGCAGAAATTCTCGATCGTATCCCGGCGGGTCGTTGGGGTCTGCCGAGTGACCTGATGGGGCCGATTGTGTTCCTGGCATCCAGCGCATCTGACTATATCAACGGCTATACCGTTGCGGTAGACGGCGGCTGGCTGGCGCGTTAATCCGCTTTCCAGAACCGACAAACCCTGCCCTTTGGCAGGTTTTGTCGGTTAAACATAAGGTGAATGTAGCAATACACCGGAGGCGACATATTCATTCCCTCTGGAACAACATTATGCCGCCAGGCAGATTACGAACAGATAAAATTACGCAGGCAGAAAATCTTCGCGCATGGGCGTAAAGGTATCGAGTAGCGTTCCCGGTTTTAAACAGACGCAGCCATGCATAATGTTGGGCTGTTTATATAGGGTATCGCCTGCCCTAACGACATGCTTTTCTTCGCCGATGGTAAATTCAAACTCCCCAGACAAAACGTAAGTCAGCTGCTCATGCGGATGATTGTGCATCGGGCCAATCGCGCCTTGCTCGAAGTTCACCTCAACCGCCATCATTTTACCGTCGTGAGCAAGAATACGTCGGGTAACGCCATTGCCCAGATCTTCAAGGGTGGTCTCTTTATGAAAAATAAACATCCGGTATTCCTGTAATTAAAACAATGTTTCATTAAACCTATATCAGAAATTTAAAAAAAGAAATGCACGCCAACAGATGTGGAAAGTTGATCACATCTTTGGTTCACTGGAGAGATAACAACAAATCAGGGGAAATGATGAAAACGATCGGTCTGTTAGGCGGTATGAGCTGGGAATCCACCATTCCTTATTATCGACTCATTAATGAAGGGGTAAAACAGCGTCTGGGTGGCCTGCACTCGGCACAGATTCTGTTGCACAGCGTAGATTTTCACGAGATCGAAGCCTGTCAGTCTGGCGGTGACTGGCAGCGGGCTGGGGAGATCCTCGCGCAGGCCGCCGCAGGGCTTCAGCAAGCTGGAGCGGAAGGGATTGTGCTGTGTACCAACACCATGCACAAAGTTGCTGAGGCGATTGAAACCGCCTGTGACGTGCCGTTCCTGCATATTGCCGATGCGACGGGTCGGGCCATACAAAAACAGCAGATGAGCAACGTGGCGCTACTGGGTACGCGCTACACCATGGAGCAGGATTTTTACCGCGGGCGCCTACAGACTGAATTTGGTATTAGCACGCTTATTCCTGAGGCTGATGATCGTCAGAAAATAAACCAGATTATTTTTGACGAGCTGTGCCTCGGTGAGTTTAGCAACGCTTCCCGCGACTACTACCTGAGCGTAATTGATCAGTTGGCTAAACAGGGCGCTCAAGGGGTTATCTTTGGCTGTACCGAGATTGGTCTGCTGGTTCCAGCCGAGCTAAGTCCATTACCGGTTTTCGACACCGCGGCAATCCATGCGCAAGATGCGGTGGCGTTTATGCTTTCGTCTGTGGATACAAAATAACCTCCAGCGGATCGATAAGTCTCGGGAGATGGGCTTGCAGATGCGCCGTAAAAGCATCGACCAGCGCCGAGGCAGGGCGATGAAGTGGGTGGATCAGGCTGACCGTAAAGGGTACCGAAATACTGAAGCGGCGGATAACCACTCCGCTGCTGGCATAATCCAGCGCGGTCAGTGGGTTTACCACCGAGATCCCCACGCCCGCCCGCACCATTGCACAAATTGAAGCGGCGCTGTGGGTTTCAATCACCATGCGGCGCTTCACCTGATGTTCGTTAAACAGGGTGTCCAGTAGCTGACGGTAACTGTCGGTCCGCGACAGGCTGATATAGTTCTCTCCCTGAAAATCCTGCGGCGTTAATACCGCTTTCTCGGTCAGCGGATGCCCCTGCGGCAGTACACACACTTCATCCAGCGCCAGCAATTCGGTGCGTTTCGTTCCGGCTGGCGTATGCAGCGTTTCCGTTAACCCCAGATCGTGGCGCTGCGCCGACAGCCACTCTTCCAACAGTGGTGACTCCTGCGGCACGATCTGAATGTTGACCTGCGGATAGCGCGCGAGAAATGGCTGCAGCAGCGGCGGTAAAAAGGACTGTGAAAATACCGGCAGGCAAACAATCGACAATTCACCTTGACGAAATTCGCGCAGGCTTTCGGCGGCGCTCACAATTCTGTCCAGGCCGTACCACGAACGTTGTACCTCTTCAAACAGACGTAAGCCTTGCACGGTTGGATGCAGTCGGCCACGCGTGCGTTCAAACAGCGTTAATCCCAGGACTTTTTCGAATCGGGCCAGTTCCCGGCTGACGGTGGGCTGCGAGGTATGTAGCATGCGCGCGGCTTCCGTCAGATTACCAGCGGTCATGATGGCGTGAAAAATTTCAATGTGACGCAGGTTAACCGCGGGCATAAGCAATCCTCGAATGAGCTGATCCATATCATTTTTGCATAGACTCAAGATAAAACGATATTTTTTATTCTTTTTGAGCTGTGGCGTAATCATAAAAAAGCCAATACCGGAGCACGCCATGCCACGCCCACTCAACAACACAGACACTGACCTGACCGCCGACAACCTGTTGCGCCTGCCTGCCGAATTCGGCTGCCCGGTGTGGGTCTATGATGCGCAGATTATTCGCGCGCAGATTGCCAAACTGAGTCAGTTTGACGTGGTGCGTTTTGCCCAGAAGGCATGTTCGAATATTCATATTTTGCGCCTGATGCGCGAGCAGGGCGTGAAGGTCGATTCCGTCTCGCTTGGCGAAATTGAACGCGCGCTGGCGGCAGGTTTTGTACCGGGCAAAGATGAGATTGTCTTTACCGCCGATATGATTGATGAAGCGACGCTCGCCCGGGTGCATGAATTGAGCATTCCGGTAAATGCCGGGTCGGTCGATATGCTGGAACAACTGGGCCAGCTCTCGCCGGGCCATCGCGTGTGGCTCCGCGTAAACCCTGGCTTTGGGCATGGACACAGTCAGAAAACCAATACCGGGGGTGAGAACAGCAAGCACGGTATCTGGTACAGCGATCTTCCGGCGGCGCTGGAGGTAATTCAGCGCTATAAGCTGAAATTGGTGGGTATTCATATGCATATCGGCTCTGGCGTGGACTACGCGCATCTGGAGCAGGTGTGCGGCGCGATGGTGCGTCAGGTAGTGGAATTTGGTCAGGATCTGGAGGCGATCTCCGCAGGCGGCGGTTTATCTATCCCGTATCGCGAAGGTGAAGAGGCGATCGACACCGATCACTATTTTGGATTGTGGAACGCCGCGCGCGATAGTATTGCGCGTCATCTGGGTCATGCCGTCAAACTGGAGATCGAACCAGGGCGTTTCCTGGTCGCGGAAGCCGGCGTGTTAGTGGCGCAGGTGCGCAGCGTGAAAGAGATGGGCAGCCGTCACTTTGTGCTGATCGATGCGGGCTTCAACGATCTGATGCGCCCGGCCATGTACGGTAGCTATCACCATATCTCTGCGCTGGCGGGGGATGGTCGTTCTCTGCAACAAACTCCTCAACGAGAGACCGTGGTGGCCGGACCGCTGTGCGAATCAGGCGACGTGTTTACCCAGCAGGAAGGCGGAAATGTGGAAACCCGTCTGTTGCCTGCGGTGGTGCCGGGTGATTATCTGGTTTTGCATGATACCGGGGCGTACGGAGCGTCAATGTCGTCAAACTACAATAGCCGCCCGCTGCTACCGGAGGTCTTGTTTGATAACGGCGTGGCGCGACTGATTCGTCGTCGCCAGACCATTGATGAGCTGTTAGCGCTGGAATTAATCTGAGTAAAGCAGGCCGGATAAGGTGCTTGCGTCACTATCCGGCTCTTTTTCATATTACTTAAAGTACGGTCCGAGCGTTACTGAGTCACGTAATACCAGTTTGCCGGTAAACGGAGGGATCGGCTCCACGCTCTCACCGTTGGCCAGACGTATAGCCTGGTCGATTGCCGTGGTTATCATGGTATCAATCGGCAGATAAACGGTAGATAACCCCGGTTCCAGCCATTTGGCGCTGGGCGCATCATCAAAACCAAACAGCGAGACGTCCGTCGGGATCCTCAGTCCGGCCTGATGTAACGCTTTTGATGCACCTAATGCCATGTCATCGTTACAGGCGAACAGGGCGCTGAATGTCACCCCTTCCTCCAGCAGTTCTCGACAGGCTTCATAGCCTCGCGTCATCGTGGAGTCGCCGTATTTAACCTTATCAGGATCCCAGGGAATACCGTTTTTTTCCAGAGCCTTACGATACCCCATCAGGCGGGATTTACCGGTAGGCGTATGGCCTGGCACGGTGATACAAGCAATATCGCTGTGCCCCTGCGAGATCAGATAATTGACCGCCTGATACGCCGCGTCTTCCTGCTCAAAGAAAATCGCGCGATCGCGGGCCTGACTGACATCACGGTTGATGACCAGCAAGGGCATCGCAATGCTGTTCATCAGCGACATAATCGCCTTTTCACTCATATAGCGGGTATAGAGAATAATGGCGTCGCACTGCCTGTCGGCCAGCATTTGCACGGCTTCCTGCTCACGCTCCGGCGTGTCGTGACCATCGGTGACGATCAACTGCTTGCCGTGAGACTCCGTCTGGCGCGAGGCCTGTTGCAGCAGGCGGCCAAAGTAGAATCCATCAAATGTGGAAACCACCAGGCCAATGCTGTTGCTGGTGCGATTCGCTAAAGAGCGCGCTAAAAAGTTGGGTCGATAATCGAGTGCCTGCATGGCCTTGAACACTTTCTGGCGCGTGCTCTCTTTTACCTGACCCGTTCCATTTAGTACGCGCGAAACGGTCGCTTTTGAGACGCCTGCGTGTCGTGAAACGTCCAACATCGTAGTCATGACGCAATCCTGGTTAATCGTTTGACGATGAGTTCCCCGGCTCTGTCAGCGCCGAAACGGAATGGCGACGCACCAGAGTTGGGTTAAAGACGTGGGTAATTTCAGGTGCGGGTCGCTTCTCCGCCAACGCGAGCGCCAGTTCAGCGGCCTGGGTTGCCATCGTCACGATGGGATAGCGTACCGTGGTCAGACGTGGGCGCACATAGCGGGAAATCAGCACATCATCAAAGCCAATCAGCGAGATTTCTCCCGGCACATCAATGCCGTTATCATTCAATACGCCCATGGCGCCAGCCGCCATTGAGTCGTTGTAGCAGGCTACCGCAGTGAAGTTTTTGCCACGACCAAGTAACTCGGTCATGGCCTGTTCACCGCCGCTTTCATCCGGTTCGCCGAACGTCACCAGTCGATCGCTTACCGGTATATTGCTCTCCGCCAGCGCGTCGTAATAGCCTTGCAGACGATCTTCCGCATCAGAAATACTGTGATTGGAACACAGGTAGCCAATGCGCGTATGGCCCTGTTGAATAAGGTGTCGGGTAGCGAGCCACGCGCCGAAACGGTCATCGAGGGCAACGCAGCGTTGTTCGAATCCCGGCAGAATTCGGTTAATCAATACCATGCCGGGGATTTGCTTCATTAATGAAGCCAAGTCCGCATCCGGGATGATTTTGGCATGGACAACAAGGGCCGCGCAGCGGTGGCGAATGAGCTGTTCAATCGCCTGACGTTCCTTCTGTTCATTATGGTAGCCGTTGCCAATCAGCAAAAAATTCCCGGTGTTATAGGCCACCTGCTCGACAGCTTTAACCATTGCCCCAAAGAATGGATCGGACACATCACCAACGACCAGACCGATGGTTTCAGTGGATTGTTGCGCCAGTGCACGCGCGTTCGCATTGGGGTGGTAGCTGAGTGATTCCATTGCACTCGTTACGGCCAGACGCGATGCTTCGCTGGCTTTGGGGGAATCATTGATCACTCGAGAAACGGTGGCGACTGATACACCAGCTAGTCGGGCTACATCCTTTATGGTCGCCATGATAGTACCTGTTGTGGGTAAACGCTTACATTCCGTCAGTGTTACGGAAAATGGCTGGCTGTTCAAGCAGATTGCCCGTCAGGACCTCGCAAATGTGAGCGCGCGCGAGCGAAGTAAGACAGAAAATAGAAAATGCTAATTTTTGCTTACACTTTGCGATGTGCTGTTGCGATTGTTCGCTGGTGGGAGAACTGAGCGGATTGCTAAAGTTGGGATCCCAGAGGTATTGATAGGTGAAATCAACTTTCGGGTTGATCACTAGAATTACACCAGCCTGCGCAGATGCGCAGGTTTTTTTTTGCCTTCAGCCTATCTGTAACAGTAACCGATAATTTACACAACTCGTTGCATTTGGGTTCATTCCTTTGCGTTTTCGTACTGGCGTATCTGGCTGCTGACGACCACAATCAAGATCCCAGAGGTATTGATTGGTGAGATTATTCGGTACGCACTTCGTACCTGTCTCTTGCACCGACCTGCGCGGATGCGCAGGTTTTTTTTCGGACTGTATTTACCTGTTTACCTGTCGCGCCCATTCCCCAACTCGTATACTCTCCCACCATTAATGTTTCTATAATTAATGGCACAGGGAGTTGAGATGCTATTTGGCTTTTTTCGTAATCTGTTTCGCGTGCTTTTCCGCGTTCGCGTCACGGGCAATGTCAGCGCGCTACAGGGAGAACGCGTTCTAATCACTCCCAACCACGTCTCATTTATAGACGGCATCCTGCTGGCGCTATTTTTACCGATTCGTCCCGTCTTCGCCGTTTACACCTCGATCAGCCAGCAATGGTATATGCGCTGGCTAACCCCGCTGATTGACTTCGTGCCGTTAGACCCAACCAAACCGATGTCGATTAAGCATCTGGTCCGTCTGGTCGAGCAGGGCCGTCCGGTGGTGATTTTTCCCGAAGGACGCATTTCGACCACCGGTTCGTTGATGAAAATATATGACGGTGCCGGGTTTGTCGCCGCGAAGTCGGGAGCGACGGTCGTTCCTGTCCGCATTGAGGGGGCTGAGCTTTCCCACTTCAGCCGCCTGAAAGGTCTGGTTAAACAGCGATTCTTCCCGCGTATCCAACTGCACATTCTACCGCCGACTCAAATGCCAATGCCGGAAGCCCCGCGAGCTCGCGATCGCCGCAAAATCGCCGGTGAAATGCTGCATCAAATTATGATGGAAGCACGCATGGCTGTACGCCCGCGTGAAACGCTATACGAGTCGCTGCTGGCAGCAAAATACCGTTTTGGCGCGGGCAAAAACTGCATTGAAGATGTTAACTTTACGCCGGACAGCTACCGCAAACTGCTGACTAAGACGCTCTTTGTGGCCCGTATTCTGGAAAAATACAGCGCCGAAGGTGAAAAAATCGGCCTGATGCTGCCAAATGCGGGGATCAGCGCGGCGGTCATTTTTGGAGCCATTGCGCGTCGACGCATTCCGGCCATGATGAACTACACGGCGGGCGTGAAAGGGTTAACCAGCGCCATTACAGCGTCTGAAATCAAAACGATCTTCACTTCCCGACAGTTTCTCGATAAAGGCAAACTCTGGCATCTACCGGAACAGCTCACCCAGGTGCGCTGGGTTTATCTGGAAGATTTAAAAGCCGATGTGACGTTGAGCGATAAGCTGTGGATTTTCTCACATCTGCTGGCACCGCATCTGGCGCAGGTGAAACAGCAGCCGGAAGAGGCTGCTGTGATCCTCTTTACGTCTGGTTCGGAAGGCCATCCGAAAGGCGTGGTCCACAGCCACAAGAGTATTCTGGCGAACGTTGAGCAGATTAAAACAATTGCCGATTTCACCGCCGATGACCGCTTTATGTCGGCACTGCCGCTGTTCCACTCCTTTGGCCTGACGGTGGGATTATTCACACCGCTACTGACCGGTGCGGAAGTGTTTCTTTATCCCAGCCCGCTTCATTACCGCATTGTGCCGGAGCTGGTATACGACCGGAACTGCACCGTGTTGTTTGGTACTTCAACGTTCCTCGGCAACTATGCGCGTTTCGCGCATCCGTACGATTTCCACCGCCTGCGCTATGTGGTGGCAGGCGCGGAAAAACTGCAAGACAGCACAAAGCAGCTATGGCAGGAGAAATTTGGCCTGCGCGTCCTTGAAGGCTATGGCGTGACGGAATGTGCGCCGGTTGTGTCGATCAATGTACCGATGGCGGCAAAATCAGGAACGGTAGGGCGCATCTTGCCTGGCATGGATGCCCGACTGCTGGCTGTTCCGGGTATTGAGGATGGTGGGCGTTTGCAACTGAAAGGCCCGAATATTATGAGCGGCTATTTGCGCGTCGAAAAACCTGGCGTGCTGGAAGTGCCGACGGCAGAAAATGCGCAGGGTGAGATTGAGCGCGGCTGGTATGACACCGGAGACATCGTCCGCTTTGATGAAAACGGCTTTGTACAGATCCAGGGGCGCGCCAAGCGTTTTGCTAAAATTGCCGGAGAGATGGTCTCGCTGGAAATGGTTGAGCAACTGGCATTGGCGGTATCTGCAGACAAAATGCACGCCACGGCGATCAAGAGCGATGCCAGCAAAGGTGAGGCGCTGGTGCTGTTCACTACCGACAGCGAACTCACGCGTGAAAAACTACAGCAGTATGCGCGAGCGCATGGCGTGCCTGAACTTGCCGTACCGCGTGATATTCGCCACCTGAAGCAACTCCCATTACTCGGCAGCGGTAAGCCGGATTTTGTTACGCTGAAAAGCTGGGTCGATGAGCCGGAAAAACAACATGATTGAGTCAGCGCACACTAACACTTCAATCTGGTCCAAAGGGATGATGTCCGTCATCGCCGCGCAGTTTCTGTCGGCGTTTGGCGATAACGCGCTGCTGTTCGCCACGCTGGCGCTGCTGAAGGAACAATTTTATCCGGACTGGAGCCAGCCAATCCTGCAAATGGTGTTTGTGGGCGCTTACATCCTGTTTGCGCCATTTGTTGGACAGGTGGCGGATAGCTTTGCCAAAGGCAGAGTGATGATGTTCGCGAACGCCCTGAAACTGCTGGGCGCGGCGAGTATTTGCTTCGGCATTAATCCGTTTCTCGGGTATACGCTGGTGGGGATTGGCGCGGCCGCGTACTCACCGGCCAAGTATGGCATTCTCGGTGAATTGACCACCGGTGACAAACTGGTGAAAGCCAACGGCCTGATGGAAGCCTCCACTATCGCCGCGATTTTGCTCGGTTCTGTCGCTGGTGGCGTTCTGGCCGACTGGCATGTGATTGCCGCGCTTTCTGCCTGTGCGCTGGCCTATGCTGGCGCCGTGGTGGCTAACCTGTACATCCCGAAACTGGCCGCGGCTCGTCCTGGCCAATCCTGGCATCTGGGGAAAATGACGCGCAGTTTCTTCTGCGCCGCCTCTTCGCTGTGGCGCAACGGTGAAACACGTTTTTCGTTGGTCGGAACCAGCCTTTTTTGGGGCGCGGGCGTCACGCTGCGTTTTCTGCTGGTGCTGTGGGTTCCGGTGGCGCTCGGCATCACCGATAACGCTACGCCGACCTACCTCAATGCCATGGTAGCGATTGGGATTGTTGTAGGTGCGGGGGCGGCAGCGAAGCTGGTGACGCTGGAAACCGTGTCGCGCTGTATGTCAGCGGGGATCCTGATTGGCGTCGTGGTGCTGATTTTCTCACTTCAGCATGCGCTGCTTCCGGCTTACGCGTTGCTGATGCTTATCGGCGTGTCAGGTGGCTTCTTTGTGGTACCGCTGAATGCGTTGCTGCAGGAGCGGGGCAAGAAAAGTGTCGGTGCGGGTAATGCGATCGCGGTGCAAAACCTGGGCGAAAACAGCGCGATGCTGCTGATGCTTGGGATTTACTCACTGGCAGTGCTGGTGGGGATCCCGGCGGTAGCGATTGGTATTGGATTCGGTGCGCTGTTTGCGCTGGCGATTGCGGCGCTGTGGATTTGGCAGCGCCGACAGCCTGGTACGAGATGAATGAACAATGAATGTGCCGGATGGCAGCGTCGCCTTATCTGGCCTACAGAGAGCTGCAATTTGTAGGTCTGATAAGCGTAGCGCCATCAGGCACTAACCGTCACGGTGCAGGATAGGTATACACCTGATGCACCGCTTCAATCTCTGCCAGTACTTCTTCGCTCAACTCCAGATGCAGGCTTTCAACGTTGGTTTTTAGCTGCTCCATCGTCGTGGCTCCCAGCAGGGTGCTGGCGACAAACGGCTGACGACGCACGAATGCCAACGCCATTTGCGCAGGATCCAGATTATGGCGTTTCGCGATATCCACATAGGCCGCAACGGCTTTTTGCGTTTGCTCGCCGCTGTAACGCGTGAAACGGCTAAACAGCGTATTGCGTGCACCGGCAGGCTTCGCGCCGTTCAGGTATTTACCGGTTAATGTACCGAAGCCAAGGCAAGAGTAGGCCAGCAGTTCAACGCCTTCATACTGGCTCACTTCCGCCAGTCCAACCTCAAAGCTGCGATTCAGCAGGCTGTAGGGGTTCTGGATGGTGGCGATGCGCGGCAGATCGTGTTTGTCCGCCAGGTGCAGGTAGCGCATCACGCCAAACGCGGTTTCATTGGACACGCCGATGTAGCGAATTTTCCCTGCGCGCTGAAACTCTGCCAGCGCGTCCAGCGTATCCAGCAGCGAAACGACTGGCGCAGAGTCCGTCCAGCTGTAGCCTAACTTACCAAAGCAGTTGGTCGGGCGCTGCGGCCAGTGAACCTGATACAGATCCAGGTAATCGGTTTGCAGTCTTTTCAGGCTGTCGTGCAGCGCTTCACGGATATTTTTACGGTCCAGCGCCTGATTCGGTCGAATACCGCTGTCGTTGTTACGTGAAGGTCCACTGACCTTAGAAGCAACGATTAGCTTTTCACGGCTGCCGTGTTTGGCGAGCCAGTGACCTACGTAGGTTTCGGTGAGACCCTGGGTTTCAGGACGCGGCGGTACCGGATACATCTCGGCAACGTCGATCAAATTTATGCCTTGTTCTACGGCATAATCGAGCTGTGCATGTGCGTCGGCTTCGCTGTTTTGTTCACCAAACGTCATTGTGCCCAGCCCCAGTGTACTGACTTCAAGCGAGCTGTGGGGTATACGGTGATATTGCATAGCCGTTTCCTTTTTATAATCACGACATAAGGATTATAAAAATGGCTGAGGGAAGAGAAAAAGGGAAGTAAAATTGTTAAGGCCAGCGCGCTGCTGACCTCAACCATCAGCGTTCAATGATTTGAGACACATCATCGCGATTAATCTGCATCGCATTGCCTTGCTGGTCGTGATAGCTCACCAGACCGGTATCATCGTCAATTTCTGGTTTTCCATCGGTCAGGATCATTCGACCATCTTTTGTCGCCATTACATAATCACTGCTGCATCCGGAAACGGCAAAAGCCAGTCCTACGGCGGAAATCAAAACTGCCCATTTTTTCATCTGCTTATCCTCACATGGCCTGCATCTGACAATAGTTTAGTAATAACGCGAAGTTGTGCATGGCGAAAGCAGTAAAATCTTAAACTGTGAGAAGAGGTAGGTGTGGCGCGCATTCGCTCCCCGTGCGGGGAGCGATGGATTTCATCAGAGCGGATTTTTTTTATTACGCCACAGGTTCAGGGTCTCTACCGCAATAGAGAAGAACATGGCGAAATAGATATATCCTTTCGGAACGTGGACGTCGAAACTTTCCAGAATTAGCGTGAAACCGACCAGAATCAGGAACGAGAGCGCCAGCATTTTTACCGAAGGATGGCGATCGACAAAATCGCCAATCGGGCGTGCAGCAAACATCATCACACCCACGGCAATCACCACTGCCGCCATCATGATAAACAGATGATCGGACAAGCCTACCGCAGTAATCACGGAATCCAGGCTGAAGATAATGTCTAACAACATGATCTGCACAATCGCGCCCAGAAAAGAGGAAACGCGGGTTTTCAGTCCCTCTTCCTCACCTTCAATGGATTCATGGATCTCCTTACTGGCTTTCCAGATCAGGAACAATCCCCCCAGTAGAAGGATCAGGTCGCGCGCTGATATTGCCTCGCCAAACACTTCGAATAGCGGGTTTGTCAGACGCGTTACCCAGGCGATAGAGGCCAGCAGTGCCAGACGCATGATCATCGCCGCTGCAAGCCCAATACGTCGGGCATGATTGCGTTGCGCTGTCGGGAGTTTGGCTACAACCAGAGAGAGGAAAATAATATTGTCGATCCCAAGAACGATCTCCAGCAGCGTCAGCGTACCGAGCGCAAGCCAGGCGTTAGGATCGGTTATCCATGCAAATAACATCGAACAAAGTCCTGCCAAAAAAAAGAAGCGGTAATTATAGGCCCGTAACGCGGCGGGTGAAAGACCGGACGGTGCCTATTGCGCCTGGAACAAGAAATGTCGCTCAAGCAATGCGCTCGTGAAGTTCTTTTTCAAGTAAAAACCGCGTGGTAGGGTCAGGATGGGTTCGCCATGGGCGCCAATGGCCTCGGTAAGCGCTCGGGCGTTGGCGGCTTTAGGACGCAGCTGTAGCACTTCCCCATGGCGGGCAGTGATGCGTTCGACGTGGCCTAACACTATCATGTCCATCAACTCTTCCCAGTCCAGACGCAATTGCCGGTCTTCTTCTTCATTCGGGCTCCACAGCAGGGGAGAACCGACGCGGCGCTCAGCCAGCGGGATGCTGCGTTCGCCTTCTACCGGGATCCACAGAACGCGTTTAAGTTTGTGCCGCACATGGCTGGTTTCCCAGGTAACGCCGGTATTGCCGGTTAACGGTGCCACGCACACAAAGGTGGTTTCCAGCGGTCTGCCAAGGCTATCCACTGGGATTGTTTTCAGCTCCACGCCCAGCGCCGCAAAATCCTGCTCCGGTTTGCTGCCCGCACTGGCGCCGAGCCAGATTTCCAGTAACACGCCAATCCAGCCTTTATCGCGCTTGAGATCCTTGGGGGTAACGAGTCCTGCCATTGCCGCCAACTCTCCCAGCGCGTAGCCCGAAAGCAGCTGTGCCTGGCTCAACAACTGGGCTTCAGATTCAGGGGGAGAAAGCAGCGGATGGAGTTCTGACATCGGGTTAACCCTTAGGTGAAAAAATGAGCAAAGATTTTATACCGTGTGGACAGAGTTTATCTTTTTCCACATGCTTTATTCAATTCTATGATTTATATTGGTTTTTAGATTCACATACGCAGAGTTGCGCAACAGCGAAGCGGGTTTTCCAATTCTGGTCACTGACAATGAACAGGATCTTACACCATGTTATCCACAGAAAGATGGGATAACTGTGAAAAACCCCCACTACTGTTTCAATTTACAGCCTTGACGTGCGACGAAAATCGAATTTTCACACAAATTGTGCCTAACTTATTGGCATAATCTGTGGATAAAACCAACGCTGGTCGATCTTTCATCAGCCTGAAGATCGTGTGCGTGATATACGTCACGTTTCTATGGGTTTATTTGCGCTGAACGGTTTTAACTTTATGAATATAGAAGACTATTTTTGATATGTGACGAATGTCTTATTCGGACTGTTCTGGGTTTTCCCATAGTAATTCCGTACTTCTTCACAACTATATCCACAGAAAAGGTGAATAAAATCGCCTTGCTTGCCCTTCTTCTGTTTATAACTCCGCCCTTAGCTGTGAGTTATTCAATTGTTATTAGAGTATCGCGCCCTTAACAGAGTGGTTTACCGCCTCTCTGGAGTGTGAAACAATCGTTTGTATATAAGGTTTATATTGAGGTAGTCCGGTGATTGATGACGATGGCTACCGCCCGAATGTAGGGATAGTAATTTGTAACCGCCAGGGGCAGGTCATGTGGGCCCGGCGATTTGGTCAGCACTCCTGGCAATTCCCGCAAGGTGGGATAAATGCAGGAGAGACAGCAGAGCAGGCGATGTACCGGGAACTCTTTGAAGAAGTGGGTCTCAGTCGTAAAGATGTACGGATCCTTGCTTCTACTCGTAACTGGTTGCGTTACAAGTTACCGAAACGTTTGGTGCGTTGGGACACGAAGCCGGTTTGTATCGGCCAGAAACAAAAATGGTTTCTTCTGCAATTGGTCAGCAGCGATGCTGAAATCAATATGCAAACCAGCAGTACACCTGAGTTCGACGGCTGGCGCTGGGTGAGTTACTGGTATCCGGTTCGACAGGTGGTGTCATTTAAACGCGATGTCTATCGCAGGGTGATGAAAGAATTCGCAAGTGTTGTCATGGCGCTTCAGGAGAGCACTCCTAAGCCGCAAAGCGCACCTGCGTACAGACGTAAAAGAGGTTAAGCTACGCAAATTATGCTCACCCGCCTGCGCGAAATAGTCGAAAAGGTGGCCAGTGCTCCGCGTCTGAATGAAGCGCTGAATATTCTGGTTACCGACATCTGTCTTGCGATGGATACAGAGGTCTGTTCGGTTTATTTGGCCGATCACGATCGACGTTGTTATTACCTCATGGCGACCCGGGGACTGAAGAAACCGCGTGGTCGTACTGTCGCACTCGCGTTTGATGAAGGTATCGTTGGCCTGGTTGGCAGGCTGGCGGAACCTATCAACCTCGCCGATGCGCAAAAACATCCCAGCTTTAAATACATCCCTTCGGTAAAAGAAGAGCGTTTTCGTGCGTTCTT
This sequence comes from Citrobacter sp. RHBSTW-00887, assembly GCF_013728095.1. Lineage (NCBI taxonomy): Bacteria > Pseudomonadati > Pseudomonadota > Gammaproteobacteria > Enterobacterales > Enterobacteriaceae > Citrobacter > Citrobacter sp. RHBSTW-00887. The sequence continues at coordinate 1,120,353 of NZ_CP056267.1, forward strand.
AGGCGTACCGATTATTCAGCGCCGTCAGCTGTTAGGTGTGCTGGTGGTCCAGCAGCGCGAATTGCGCCAGTACGATGAAAGTGAAGAGTCTTTCCTCGTCACGCTCGCCACGCAAATGGCAGCTATTCTTTCGCAGTCGCAGCTTAACGCGCTGTTCGGCCAATACCGGCAAACGCGCATCCGCGCATTGCCCGCCGCGCCTGGCGTGGCAATAGCCGAAGGCTGGCAGGATGCGACGCTGCCGCTGATGGAGCAGGTCTATCAGGCTTCAACGCTGGATCCGGTGCTTGAGCGCGAGCGACTCACCGGTGCGCTGGAAGAGGCCGCGAATGAATTCCGCCGCTACAGCAAACGCTTTACCGCTGGGGCGCAAAAAGAAACGGCGGCGATTTTTGATCTCTACTCACACTTGCTTTCCGATACTCGTCTGCGCCGTGAGCTATTTGCGGAAGTGGATAACGGTTCGGTGGCCGAGTGGGCCGTTAAAACGATCATCGAAAAGTTTGCCGAACAGTTTGCCGCGCTGAGTGATAACTACCTCAAAGAGCGGGCCGGAGATTTACGCGCGCTGGGCCAGCGTCTACTGTTCCATCTTGACGACTCGATCCAGGGGCCGAATACCTGGCCGGAACGCTTTGTGCTGGTGGCGGATGAGCTTTCCGCCACCACGCTGGCGGAACTTCCTCAGGACCGCTTAGTCGGTGTGGTTGTCCGGGACGGCGCGGCCAACTCTCATGCGGCTATTATGGTTCGTGCGCTGGGTATCCCTACCGTCATGGGGGCCGATATCCAGCCGTCGGTGTTACATCGCCGTACGCTGGTAGTGGACGGTTATCGCGGTGAACTGCTGGTCGATCCAGAACCGGTATTGATCCAGGAATACCAGCGTCTTATCAGTGAAGAAATTGAGCTGAGCCGCCTGGCGGAAGACGACGTCAACCAGCCAGCACAGTTGAAAAGCGGCGAGCGCGTGAAGGTGATGCTCAATGCGGGCCTCAGCCCGGAGCATGAAGAGAAGCTGGGGAGCCGGATCGACGGCATTGGCCTGTATCGCACCGAAATCCCGTTCATGCTGCAAAGCGGTTTTCCTTCAGAAGAAGAACAGGTTGCGCAGTATCAGGGCATGCTGCAAATGTTTAACGACAAGCCGGTGACTCTGCGTACGCTGGATGTCGGCGCCGATAAACAACTGCCCTACATGCCGATCAGTGAAGAGAACCCGTGCCTTGGCTGGCGTGGGATCCGCATAACGCTCGATCAGCCGGAGATCTTTTTGATCCAGGTTCGGGCCATGCTGCGTGCCAACGCGGCAACCGGCAACCTGAGCATTTTGCTGCCGATGGTCACCAGCATTGATGAAGTGGACGAAGCGCGACGTTTGATTGAACGCGCCGGACGCGAAGTGGAAGAGATGATCGGCTACGCGATCCCAAAACCGCGCATTGGCATCATGCTGGAAGTTCCGTCGATGGTGTTTATGCTGCCGCACCTGATAAACCGGATAGACTTTATCTCGGTCGGAACCAACGATCTCACCCAGTACATTCTGGCTGTCGATCGTAACAATACGCGGGTGGCCAGCATTTATGACAGCCTGCATCCGGGTATGTTACGTGTGCTGGCAATGATTGCGCAGGAAGCCGAAAGAAGCGGTATCGATTTGCGATTGTGCGGTGAAATGGCGGGCGACCCGATGTGCGTGGCCATTCTGATCGGCCTGGGTTTTCGCCATTTGTCGATGAACGGTCGTTCCGTGGCTCGCGTTAAATATCTGCTGCGCCATATCGATTTTGATGAGGCGCAAACGCTGGCGCAACGCAGCCTGGAAGCGCAGATGGCGACAGAAGTACGCCATCAGGTGGCGGCTTTTATGGAACGCCGTGGCATGGGGGGACTGATTCGCGGGGGATTGTGAATCGGGGGCTGGTAACAGTAGGTATACATATCTTTTAACTGTAATCGGCATCCGCTGCGATCCCCATGTGCTATCATTCGCACCTTTGGAGCGCCTGCATTATGCAGGCGCGCTTATCAATTGCTGTCTGACTTCAGCGAAATAACAAGAACTTGTGGTGACAGATGACCAGTAGCTATCTGCATTTTCCGGATTTCGATCCGGTCATTTTCTCAATCGGACCCGTCGCGCTTCACTGGTACGGCTTAATGTATTTGGTGGGGTTTATTTTTGCGATGTGGCTGGCGACGCGCCGTGCTAATCGTCCGGGCAGTGGCTGGACCAAAAATGAAGTAGAAAATCTACTGTATGCGGGCTTCCTCGGGGTTTTCCTCGGAGGACGTATTGGTTACGTACTGTTCTATAACTTCCCGTTATTCCTCGATAACCCACTGTATCTGTTCCGCGTCTGGGACGGCGGGATGTCCTTCCACGGTGGGCTTATTGGTGTGATCCTGGTGATGATTATCTTCGCCAAACGCACCAAGCGTTCATTCTTCCAGGTTTCTGATTTCATTGCCCCGCTGATTCCGTTTGGTCTGGGCGCAGGGCGTTTGGGCAACTTTATCAACGGTGAGCTGTGGGGACGCGTTGATCCGAATTTCAAGTACGCCATGCTGTTCCCGGGCTCCCGTACCGAAGACATTTTACTGCTGCAAACTAACCCGCAATGGCAGTCTATTTTTGATACCTACGGCTCGCTGCCGCGCCATGCCTCACAGCTTTATGAGATGGCGCTGGAAGGCGTTGTGTTGTTTATCATTCTTAATCTGTACATTCGTAAACCGCGCCCGATGGGTTCGGTATCCGGTCTGTTCCTGATTGGTTATGGCGCGTTTCGTATTATCGTTGAATTCTTCCGCCAGCCGGATGCGCAGTTTACCGGCACCTGGGTACAGTACATCAGCATGGGACAGATCCTCTCAATCCCGATGATTGTCGCAGGCATTATTATGATGGTTTGGGCGTACCGCCGCAGCCCACAGCAACACGTTTCCTGAGGAACCATGAAACAGTATTTAGAACTGATGCAAAAAGTGCTGGATGAAGGCACACAGAAAAACGACCGTACCGGAACCGGAACGCTTTCCATTTTTGGTCATCAGATGCGTTTTAATCTGCAGGAAGGGTTCCCGCTGGTTACGACTAAACGCTGCCATTTACGCTCGATCATTCATGAACTGCTATGGTTTTTGCAGGGCGACACCAACGTTGCCTACCTGCATGAAAACAACGTCTCAATCTGGGACGAATGGGCGGATGAAAACGGTAATCTGGGGCCGGTTTATGGCAAACAGTGGCGTGCGTGGCCTACGCCAGATGGTCGCCATATTGACCAGATCACCACGGTGTTAAACCAGCTCAAAAATGACCCGGACTCTCGCCGAATTATCGTTTCTGCATGGAACGTCGGTGAGCTGGATAAAATGGCGCTGGCGCCGTGCCACGCGTTCTTCCAGTTTTACGTGGCGGATGGCAAGCTCTCCTGCCAGCTGTATCAGCGTTCGTGCGATGTGTTCCTCGGTTTGCCGTTTAACATTGCCAGCTACGCCTTGCTGGTACACATGATGGCGCAGCAGTGCGATCTGGAAGTGGGTGATTTTGTCTGGACCGGTGGCGACACGCACCTGTACAGCAACCATATGGATCAAACGCATCTGCAGCTTAGCCGCGAACCGCGCGCGCTGCCGAAGCTGGTCATCAAACGTAAGCCTGAATCTATCTTTGACTATCGCTTCGAAGATTTCGAAATTGAAGGCTACGATCCGCATCCTGGTATTAAAGCGCCAGTGGCTATCTAACCGGCTTCATGCTGTCACAACCGACGCCCGTGCGCGTCGGTTTTTTTTGTCTCAAATCGCGTTCTTCGGCGTGGGTTCCTGAAATATTGCAACGACCTGCAACGCGACAAATATTCCTCGTAGCTCGCCGTAGAAACCGAATTTCCCGCTCGTTATTCATTTTCCTCACGCCATACTGGCGGCATGAAAAAACAACACGGCTACACGCTTCTCGAAACCCTGATTGCGATGCTGATCGTCGCGATGCTGATCGTCGCGGCGCTTGGCGCCTCGGGGCTGTATGGTTGGCAGCGCTGGCAGCAGCAACAGCGGCTATGGCAAACCGCCATTCAGGTGCGAGATTACCTGCTGCAACTGCGTGAAGATGCTAACTGGCGTAACCGCGATCACGTCATCAGCGTGATTCGGGATGGCACATCCTGGTGTTTTGTCAGCTCTGCTGCTGTGCAAACCACGTGTCTACCCGTTTCGCCCTTGGTTTTTACACCGCCCTGGGACGATGTCGAAATGGCAGAGATAACGCCTTCACTGGCCTTTTTTGGTCTGCGCAATACGGCATGGGCTGGACATATTCGCCTGAAAAATACGACAGGGGAATGGCGCGTGGTGGTGTCAGGCTGGGGGCGAATCAGGCTTTGCGAGAAAGATGAGGCCAGGTTATGTCAGTAAATGAACGGGGCTTTTCACTCCTTGAGGTGCTGATTGCTATGGCGATTAGCAGCGTTTTATTGCTTAGCTCAGCGCGATTTTTACCCGCGCTGCAGCGAGAGATCCTGCGCAACACGCGCCAGTTAGCGCTTGAAGATGAAATATGGCGGCGGGTATACACCGTGGCGAAGCATCTTCAGCGGGCAGGGTACTGCCGCGGAAACTGTGTCGGAGAAGGGCTGGAGATATCGGCTAAGGGCGACTGTGTCATTGCGCGCTGGGATGCCAATAGCAACGGCATTTGGGAGAGCAGTCCCGCGAAAGAGGCCGATACGATTGGATTTCGTTTACAGGACAAGGTACTGGAGACCCTGCGGGGAGTAACGGACTGCAATGGAAAAGGGTGGGAGAAAATGACCGATCCAGCCACGATACAGATTGAGGCATTTCAGGTCGAACGTCTGAATATCAGCGGATATTCCCCGCTCCTTACGCTGCGTTTGCGCGGAGTGAACAATGCCGAACCACAAAAGGTTATTGAAGCAGTCTACAGCGTGACAGGATTCAACCTGTGAACCGTGAGCGGGGCGTTTCATCTTTAGCGATGGTCTTGTTGCTACTGGTGCTCGGTAGCCTTCTGCTGCAAGGCGTTAGCAGGCAGGAGTCCCGTTTTGCTTCGCGAGTGGTCACGCAAAGTCAGGCTCTGCAGCGCCAGGCGGTGGTGCAATCCGCGATGGAATGGGGGCGTATGCAGCCCTGGCGCTTACAACTCGCCGTACAGTGTCGGCGTTATACCACGCAGGATGCCGCGGTTTGCCTGCGACTGCTTACTAATAATTTCGTGCTGCTAATAGTCCATTATGAAGGGGTATCGTTATGGCGGCAGGGGGCGATTATTGATGACAATATCGAATATTCGGTGCATGGCTGGAGCGATTTTTGTCCGCTAAAGGAGCAGGCACTATGTCAGATCCCCTGAACAGACAGCATGGCTTTAGCCTGCCGGAAGTGATGCTGGCAATGGTGCTGATGATCATGATTGTGACCGCGCTGTCAGGATACCAGCGGGCGCTGATGAACAGCTTTATCATCAGAAACCAGTATCAGCAACTCTGGCGTCACGCCTGGCAGCAAACCCAGCTGTATCAGTTTTCATCGCCTTTGAACTGGCAGGTTAACCGAATGCAGACAACGAGCGCGGGATGTGTCAGCATCAACGTTAAAATTTCGTCACCCTTGGGCAGGCAGGGTCAGATGACGCGTCTGCATTGCCCGAATCGTCAGTAGTCAGGAGTCGCTATGTTAAGGGTCTACCACTCCAATCGTCTGGATGTGCTGGAAGCGTTAATGGAATTTATCGTTGAGCGCGAGCGGCTGGACGACCCCTTTGAACCTGAGATGATCCTGGTTCAAAGTACCGGTATGGCGCAGTGGCTACAAATGACCCTTGCACAGAAGTTTAGTATTGCCGCCAACATTGATTTTCCGCTGCCCGCGAGTTTTATCTGGGATATGTTTGTGCGCGTGCTGCCGGATATCCCGAAAGAGAGCGCGTTCAGCAAACAGAGCATGAGCTGGAAGTTGATGACGCTGTTGCCGCAATTGCTGGATGGCGATGACTTCGCATTGCTGCGCCACTATCTGACGGACGACACCGATAAACGTAAGCTGTTTCAGCTTTCCTCGCGCGCGGCTGACCTCTTCGACCAGTATTTAGTCTATCGCCCTGAGTGGTTGACCCAGTGGGAAGCTGGGCGACAGGTTGAGGGACTCGGTGAGTCTCAGGCCTGGCAGGCGCCGTTGTGGAAAGCGCTGGTGGAACACACCGAGGAATTGGGCCAGCCGCGCTGGCATCGCGCCAATTTATACCAACGATTTATTCAGTCTCTGGAAAGCGCGTCCGAGTGCCCGCAGGGACTGCCTTCTCGCGTCTTTATTTGCGGCATTTCGGCGCTACCGCCGGTTTATTTGCAGGCATTGCAGGCGCTGGGCAAGCACATTGATATTCATCTGCTGTTTACCAACCCTTGTCGCTACTACTGGGGAGATATAAAGGATCCCGCCTGGCTGGCGAAGCTGATGGCGCGTCAGCGTCGGCACAGCTTTGAAGAACGCCATCTGCCGCTGTTTCGCGATAGTCAGAAAGCCGAAGGATTGTTTAACAGCGATGGTGAACAGGATGTGGGCAACCCGATGCTGGCCTCGTGGGGCAAACTGGGGCGCGATTACATTTATTTGCTTTCAGAACTGGAAAATAGTCAGGAGCTGGATGCGTTTGTCGATATTACGCCTGACAATCTTTTGCATAATATTCAATCGGATATTCTGGAACTTGAAAGTCATGCCGTGGCGGGCGTTACGCTTGAAGAGTATTCGCGTAGCGACAATAAACGACGACTTGAACTAAACGACACCAGCGTGACTTTCCATGTTTGTCATAGCCCACAGCGCGAGGTAGAAATTCTTCATGACCGCCTGCTGGCAATGCTGGAAGCGGATCCCACGCTGACGCCGCGCGATATTATTGTGATGGTGGCGGATATCGACAGCTACAGCCCATTTATTCAGTCGGTCTTTGGCAGCGCGCCAGCTGAGCGTTACTTACCTTATGCGATTTCCGACCGTCGGGCGCGCCAGTCTCATCCTGTCTTACAGGCCTTTATTAGCCTGCTGTCGCTGCCGGATAGCCGTTTTGTCTCAGAGGATGTGCTGGCATTACTGGATGTGCCCGTGCTGGCGGCGCGTTTCAATATCGATGAAGAAGGGCTGCGCTATCTTCGGTTATGGGTCAATGAATCCGGGATTCGCTGGGGAATTGACGACGATAACGTGCGTGAACTGGAACTTCCGCCTACAGGTCAGCATACCTGGCAATTTGGTTTAACGCGCATGCTGCTCGGCTACGCGATGGAAAGCGCGCAGGGCGAGTGGCAATCGGTATTGCCATACGATGAGTCCAACGGTTTGATTGCCGAGCTGGTAGGGCATCTGGCCTCGTTGCTGATGCAGCTCAATCTCTGGCGTAGAGGGTTAGCGCAGGAGCGCCCGCTGGAAGAGTGGCTGCCCGTTTGTCGGGACATGCTTAATGATTTCTTCCTGCCGGATGCAGATACCGAAGCGGCGATGACGCTGATTGAACAGCAGTGGCAGGCCATTATCACTGAAGGTCTGGGGGCTGAGTATGGTGATGCCATACCGCTTTCTCTATTGCGTGATGAGCTGGCCCAGCGTCTTGACCAGGAGCGCATTAGCCAGCGCTTCCTGGCGGGGCCAGTTAACATTTGTACGCTGATGCCGATGCGCTCTATTCCTTTCAAGGTGGTGTGCCTGCTGGGTATGAACGATGGCGTTTATCCGCGTCAGCTTGCGCCGTTGGGCTTTGATTTGATGAGTCAAAAACCGATGAGGGGCGATCGCAGCCGTCGCGATGATGACCGCTACCTGTTTCTTGAAGCATTGATTTCAGCACAGCAAACGCTCTACATCAGCTACATTGGCCGCTCCATTCAGGACAACAGCGAGCGCTTCCCGTCGGTACTGGTGCAGGAACTGATGGACTACATCGGGCAAAGCCACTATCTGCCGGGCGATGAATCATTGACCTGCGATCAAAGCGAGGCCCGGGTAAAAGCACACATTACCCGTTTGCATACCCGTATGCCCTTTGATGCACAAAACTATCTGCCGGGCGAACAGCAAAGCTATGCCCGGGAATGGCTGCCTGCGGCGAGCCTGTCAGGAAAAGCGCACACGGATTTTGTCCAGACGCTTCCCTTTGAGATGCCTGAAACGCTGACGCTGGAAACGCTGCAGCGATTTTGGGCTCATCCGGTAAGGGCTTTTTTCCAGATGCGTCTGAGGGTCAACTTCCGCTCTGAAGAAAGTGAGATCCCGGAAACGGAACCGTTCACTCTTGAAGGATTAACCCGCTATCAGCTTAATCAGCAATTGCTTAACACGCTGGTTGAAGAGAAGGATGCTGAACAACTGTTTCGCCGTTTTCGTGCGGCGGGCACGCTTCCCTATGGGCCATTTGGCGAAATTCTGTGGGATACGCAGCGTCAGGAGATGCAGTCGCTGGCTGAACGCATTATCGCCTGTCGTCAGCCCTGCCAGAGTATGGAAATCGATCTTAACTGTAACGGCGTGCAAATCACCGGTTGGCTGCCACAGGTGCAAGAGGACGGTTTGTTGCGCTGGCGCCCATCTTTGATAAGCATTGCGCAGGGTGTGCAACTTTGGCTGGAACATCTTGTCTATTGTGCCAGTGGCGGTACGGGAGAGAGCCGGTTGTTCCTGCGTAAAGACGGGGAATGGCGTTTTCCGCCACTGGATGCAGAGCAGGCGCTGCTGTACCTGTCGCAGCTCATTGACGGGTATCGGGATGGCATGTCGTCACCATTGCTGGTATTGCCCGAAAGCGGCGGCGCCTGGATAAAAACCTGTTATGACGCCGCAAATGATGCCATGTTAGATGACGATGCAACGTTGCAAAAAGCGCGCAGTAAGTTTCTGCAGGCCTATGAAGGCAACATGATGGTACGGGGTGAAGGTGATGATATCTGGTATCAGCGTCTTTGGCGTCAGCTGGATGCGGCTACGCTGGAGACCATTGTTTTACAGTCTCAGCGCTACCTGTTACCGATTTTTCGCTTTAATCAGTCATGATGATTGTATAAAAATTGCGCAGTTCGATGGCTTCCACTATGATGCGCATTCTGTCACGGACTGATTCTTACAAAGAGAGGATGCTGGCTCGTTCAGCACATAGTCTTGCCCTGTTCAGACCACGTATTTATGCGTGCTTTGCTGTGAACAGGTGAATACGTTAATGATGAGGTTTGTGAATGCCCCGCAGCACCTGGTTCAGCGCATTACTGTTGTTCGTCGCCCTTTGGGTTCCCGTAAGTCAGGCAGATACCGGTTGGCAGCCTTTAGCTGAAACCATCCGTAAAAGCGATAAAGACACCCGCCAGTATCAGGCCGTGCGCCTTGATAACGGCATGGTCGTGTTGCTGGTATCCGATCCTCAGGCCGTGAAATCCCTTTCTGCACTGGTGGTTCCCGTGGGCTCGCTGGAAGATCCGGACGAGCATCAGGGGCTGGCGCATTATCTCGAACACATGTGTCTGATGGGCTCGAAAAAATACCCACAGCCGGACAGTCTGGCTGAATTCCTGAAAATGCACGGCGGCAGCCACAATGCCAGCACCGCGCCTTACCGTACGGCCTTCTATCTTGAAGTCGAAAACGACGCGTTGGTGGGAGCGGTGGATCGCCTGGCGGACGCTATTGCCGACCCGTTGCTGGATAAAAAATATGCCGATCGTGAGCGTAACGCGGTTAACTCCGAGCTGACGCTGGCGCGTACCCGAGACGGGATGCGTATGGCGCAGGTGAGCGCTGAGACCATCAACCCGGCGCACCCTGGCTCGCGTTTCTCCGGCGGAAATCTCGAGACATTAAGCGATAAACCGGGAAACCCGGTGGTGCAGGCATTACAAAAATTTCATGAAAAGTACTACTCCGCGAACCTGATGAAGGCGGTGATTTATAGCAATAAGCCGCTGCCAGAGCTGGCGCGGATAGCTGCTGACACCTTTGGACGCGTACCGAACAGAAATATCGCAAAGCCTGAAATTACCGTACCGGTAGTCACCGACGCGCAAAAGGGCGTCATCATCCACTATGTTCCGGCAATGCCGCGTAAAGTACTGCGCGTCGAGTTTCGTATCGATAACAACAGCGCGCAGTTCCGCAGTAAAACCGATGAGCTGGTGACCTATCTGATTGGTAATCGTAGCCCTGGCACGTTGTCTGACTGGCTGCAAAAGCAGGGACTGGTTGAAGGTATTCGTGCGGATTCCGATCCGGTGGTCAATGGGAACAGCGGCGTGTTAGCCATTTCCGCGACGTTAACCGACAAAGGGCTGGCGAACCGCGATGAAGTTGTTGCGGCAATTTTCAGTTATCTCAATCTGTTACGCGATAAAGGCGTCGATAAACGCTATTTTGACGAACTGGCGCACGTACTGGATCTCGATTTCCGTTATCCCTCCATCACCCGTGATATGGACTACGTGGAATGGCTGGCTGATACCATGATCCGCGTTCCTGTCGAACATACGCTGGATGCGGTGAATATTGCCGACCAGTACGATGTGAAAGCCGTTGAGCAACGCCTGGCGATGATGACGCCACAGAATGCACGTATCTGGTATATCAGTGCGAAAGAACCGCATAATAAAACCGCTTATTTTGTCGATGCGCCTTACCAGGTGGATAAAATCAGCGACAAAACCTTTGCCGACTGGCAGCAAAAAGCGCAGGGCATTGCGCTGTCGTTACCGGAGTTGAACCCCTACATTCCGGATGATTTCACGCTGATTAAAACGGATAAAAAATACGCTCACCCGGAACTGATCGTTGATGAGCCGGATCTACGCGTGGTGTATGCGCCGAGCCAGTATTTTGCCAGTGAGCCGAAGGCTGACGTCAGCGTGATCCTGCGTAACCCGAAGGCCATGGACAGCGCCCGCAACCAGGTATTATTCGCACTTAACGATTACCTGGCGGGGATTGCGCTCGATCAGTTAAGCAACCAGGCGTCGGTAGGTGGAATTGGTTTCTCTACCAACGCTAACAATGGGTTGATGCTTAACGCCAACGGCTATACCCAACGTCTGCCGCAGCTTTTTCAGGCGCTGCTGAGCGGCTATTTCAGCTACACCTCAACGGATGAACAGCTGGAACAGGCGAAATCCTGGTATGCCCAGATGATGGATTCTGCAGAGAAGGGTAAAGCCTACGATCAGGCAATTATGCCAGTGCAAATGCTTTCTCAGGTGCCGTACTTCTCACGCGATGAGCGCCGTAAGCTACTGCCTTCCATCACCCTGAAAGAGGTGATGGCGTACCGCGACGCCTTAAAAACCGGTGCGCGGCCTGAATTCCTGGTAATTGGTAATATGAGCGCCGCTCAGGCGACGACCATGGCGCGGGATATCCAACAACAGCTTGGCGCTAACGGGTCACAGTGGTGTCGCAATAAAGATGTGGTTGTGGACAAGAAGCAGTCCGTCATCTTTGAAAAAGCAGGCAGTAGCACGGACTCCGCGCTGGCGGCGGTATTTGTGCCAACCGGATACGATGAATACGCTAGTTCAGCCTACAGCGCCATGTTAGGGCAGATTGTTCAGCCGTGGTTCTACAATCAACTGCGTACTGAAGAGCAGTTAGGCTACGCTGTATTTGCTTTCCCAATGAGTATTGGCCGTCAGTGGGGAATGGGGTTCCTGCTGCAAAGCAATGATAAGCAGCCGTCTTACCTTTGGGAGCGTTATAAAGCGTTCTTCCCGACGGCGGAAGCGAAGCTGCGGGCGATGAAACCTGAAGAGTTTGCGCAAATTCAGCAGGCGATTATTGCGCAAATGCTGCAGGCGCCGCAAACGCTGGGGGAAGAAGCCTCACAGTTAAGCAAAGATTTTGATCGCGGCAATATGCGCTTCGATTCACGTGATAAAATAGTGGCTCAGATTAAACTGCTGACGCCGCAAAAACTTGCCGACTTCTTCCATCAGGCGGTGGTTGAGCCGCAAGGCATGGCGATACTGTCACAGGTTTCCGGCAGTCAGAACGGGAAAGCAGAATATGTGCACCCGGAAGGCTGGAAAGTGTGGCAGACCGTCAGCGCGTTGCAGCAAACCTTACCCCTGATGAGTGATAAGAATGAATGATGCCGCTGAGTCCCTTGATCCACTGCGCTTGCCCCTGACGGGCGAGCGCCTGATTGAAGCCTCTGCGGGCACCGGTAAAACCTTTACCATCGCCGCCCTGTATTTACGTTTACTGCTTGGACTGGGCGGCTCTGCCGCCTTTCCTCGTCCTCTGACCGTTGAAGAACTGCTCGTGGTCACCTTCACCGAGGCGGCCACCGAAGAGTTGCGTGGTCGAATTCGTAGCAACATTCATGAACTGCGAATTGCCTGCCTGCGTGAAACAACCGACAACCCGCTATATGCCCGTTTGTTAGATGAAATCGCCGATAAAAAACAGGCCGCTCAGTGGCTGCTATTGGCTGAAAGACAGATGGATGAAGCGGCGGTGTTTACCATCCACGGCTTTTGTCAGCGTATGCTCAGTCTCAACGCCTTTGAATCAGGCATGCTGTTCGAACAGCAACTGATAGAAGATGAATCGCTGCTGCGCTATCAGGCCTGTGCGGACTTCTGGCGTCGACACTGCTATCCACTACCCCGCGACATTGCGCAGGTGATTTTTGAAACGTGGAAAGGACCGCAGGCTCTGCTGAGAGACATCGATCGCTATCTGCAGGGGGAAGCGCCGGTCATCAAGGCTCCGCCGTCTGATGACGAAACGCTGGCTTCCCGACACGAACAAATTCTCGCGCGCATTAACCAGATCAAGCAGCAATGGCGTGATTCCGTTGATGAGCTGGATGGCCTGCTGGAAGCCTCCGGGATCGACCGGCGTAAATTTAACCGTGGTAACCAGGGTAAGTGGATCGAAAAGATCGGTGCATGGGCGCAAGAAGAAACCCAAAGTTATCAGCTTCCTGACGCGCTGGAGAAATTCTCTCAGCGTTTTCTGGAAGAACGCACCAAAGCGGGCGGAATAACCCCTCAGCACCCGCTGTTTGTCGCTATTGATGAACTGCTTAGCGAACCGTTAACTCTCCGCGATCTGGTGATCACCCGGGCGCTGGCGGAGATCCGTTCAGCGGTTGCCGAGGAGAAACGACGCCGCGGTGAACTAGGCTTTGACGATATGCTCAGCCGTCTGGATGCGGCGTTGCGCAGTGAAAGCGGCGATGCGCTGGCGACGGCTATCCGTACCCGTTTTCCGGTCGCGATGATCGATGAATTTCAGGATACCGATCCGCAGCAGTACCGTATTTTTCGCCGGATCTGGCAGCATCAGCCGGATACCGCACTGCTGCTGATTGGCGACCCAAAACAGGCGATTTACGCGTTCCGCGGCGCGGATATCTTCACCTATATGAAGGCGCGCAGCGAGGTCAGCGCACACTATACGCTCGATACCAACTGGCGTTCGGCCCCCGGCATGGTCAATAGCGTAAATACGCTTTTCAGCCAGATGGATGACGCCTTTATGTTCCGCGAAATCCCCTTTAGCCCGGTAAAATTTGCAGAAAAAAACCAGTCGTTTCGGTTTGTTTTACACGGTGAGACACAGCCAGCCATGAGCATGTGGCTGATGGAAGGGGAAAGCTGCGGCGTAGGCGATTATCAGAACTACATGGCCCAGGTGTGCGCCACGCAAATTCGCGACTGGCTTAAGGCAGGGCAGTCTGGCGCTGCGCAACTGGTCAGTGGTAAAACATCCAGTCCGGTACGCGCGTCGGACATCAGCGTACTGGTTCGTAGCCGCCAGGAGGCGGCACTGGTCCGTGATGCGCTGACGCAGCTGGCAATTCCCTCCGTCTACCTTTCCAACCGTGACAGCGTATTTGAAACGCTGGAAGCGCGGGAGTTGCTGTGGGTGCTGCAGGCGGTGATGACGCCGGAGCGTGAGAACACGCTGCGTAGCGCGCTGGCGACCTCAATGATGGGGCTGAATGCGCAGGATCTTGAAGCCTTAAATAACGACGAAAATGCCTGGGATGCGGTGGTCGAAGAGTTTGATGGCTATCGTCAGATCTGGCATAAACGCGGCGTGATGCCGATGCTGCGCGCGCTGATGACAACCCGCCAGATTGCGGAAAACCTGCTGGCGACGGCGGGGGGCGAACGCCGCCTGACCGATATTTTACATATCAGCGAACTGTTGCAGGAAGCGGGCTCGCAGCTGGAAAGCGAGCATGCGCTGGTGCGCTGGCTGTCCCAGCATATTCTTGAACCCGACAGCAACGCGTCCAGCCAGCAGCTCAGGCTGGAAAGCGACAAGCATCTGGTCAAAATCGTCACTATCCATAAATCTAAAGGGCTGGAGTATCCGCTGGTCTGGCTGCCGTTTATCACGAATTTCCGCGTCCAGGATCAGGCTTTCTACCACGATCGCAGCTCTTTTGAAGCCGTGCTGGATCTCAGCGATGCCGAGGAGAGCGTTGAGCTGGCTGAAGCGGAACGTCTGGCGGAAGACCTGCGTTTGCTCTATGTCGCGCTAACCCGTTCGGTATGGCACTGCAGCCTTGGCGTGGCGCCGTTGGTGCGACGTCGGGGCGATAAAAAAGGGGATACCGATGTGCATCACAGCGCCCTTGGTCGCCTGTTGCAAAAAGGTGAGCCGATGGATGCCGCGGGTCTGCGTAGTGCGATTGAAGCGTTGTGCAGTGATGATATTGCCTGCCAGACGCCTGCGCAGCCTGACGGTGAACGCTGGCAAGTTGCGCAGGCTGTTAGCTGCGAACTGAGTGCGAAAATACTGCAGCGTACGCCCGGCGATAGCTGGCGCGTGACCAGTTATTCCGGTCTGCAGCAGCGTGGGCATGGAATCGCGCAGGATCTGATCCCGCGACTGGATATTGATGCCGCAGGCGTTGGTGAGGTTATTGAAGAGTCAGGGCTTACTCCGCATCAGTTCCCGCGCGGCGCTTCGCCAGGTACATTCTTGCATAGCCTGTTTGAAGATCTCGACTTTACTCAACCGGTAGATCCGAGTTGGGTCGAGGAAAAACTGGCATTGGGCGGTTATGACGCGCACTGGACGCCGGTTTTGACCGAATGGCTGGATGCCATTTTGCAGGCGCCTCTCAACGAGACGGGCGTGAGTTTGAGCCATCTTTCCGCGGGTGAAAAACAGGTGGAGATGGAGTTTTACCTGCCGATTTCGCAGCCGCTGATGGCCAGCCAACTTGATGCGTTAATTCGCCAATACGATCCGCTCTCCGCGGGGTGCCCTGCGTTGGAATTTATGCAGGTACGCGGCATGCTGAAAGGATTTATTGACCTGGTTTTCCGCCACCAGGGGCGTTATTACCTTCTCGATTACAAATCGAACTGGCTTGGGGAAGACAGCTCAGCGTATACGCAGCAGGCGATGGCCTCTGCCATGCAGGCGCATCGCTACGACCTGCAGTATCAACTTTATACCCTGGCGCTGCATCGCTACTTGCGCCATCGCATTGCTGATTATGATTATGAACGCCATTTTGGCGGTGTTATCTATCTCTTCTTGCGTGGCATTGACAGTGAAAATCCGCAACAGGGAATTTACGCGACCCGACCTGACGGGGAGTTAATCGCCTTGATGGACGAGATGTTTGTCGGTGCGCCACTGGAGGAGATGTCATGACAATCCAGAAACGATTACTGGAAGCTGTGGAGCAAAAACAGCTCCGGCCTCTGGATGCTCAGTTTGCGCTGGCGGTTGCCGGAAATGACAACCCTGCCGTTGCGCTGGCGGTGGCGTTGCTTAGTCGTGAAGCAGGAGAAGGGCACGTCTGCTTACCACTTTCACGGTTATCCCTGAGCGAGGATGCCCATCCCCTTTTAAGCGCCTGGCTCGCTGAAGTGGGGGAGCCAGAAGACTGGACGGAATGTTTGCTGGCCTCCGGGGCGGTAAGTCGTGGTGAGCAACCCACACCGCTGGTGCTGCACGGTGATCGCCTGTATCTGAACCGGATGTGGCATAACGAACGGGCGGTGGCTCGCTTTTTCAGTGAAGTTAACCACGCCATTGAGGTGGATGAACAACGGCTGACCCACACGCTGGCGGCGTTGTTTCCACCAGCGGAAGGTGTTAACTGGCAAAAAGTGGCCGCTGCTGTCGCGCTGACCCGCCGGATATCGGTGATCTCCGGCGGGCCGGGGACCGGAAAAACGACAACAGTTGCGAGGCTTTTGGCGGCGTTGATTCAGATGGCGGAGGGAGAACGCTGCCGTATTCGTCTGGCGGCTCCTACTGGAAAGGCGGCAGCGCGCCTGACTGCCTCGCTGGGCGCAGCGCTACGAGAACTGCCGTTAACCGAAGAGCAAAAGAAACGCATTCCCGATGACGCCAGTACGTTGCATCGATTATTAGGCGCTCAACCAGGCAGTCAGCGCCTGCGCCATCATGCGGGAAACCCGCTGCATCTGGATGTGCTGGTGGTGGATGAAGCCTCGATGATTGATTTGCCGATGATGTCGCGCCTTATCGATGCGCTGCCGCCGCACGGGCGGGTGATTTTTCTTGGCGATCGTGACCAGCTCGCTTCCGTCGAAGCGGGGGCGGTGCTGGGGGATATCTGTGCTTTCGTCGGTGACGGGTTTACCCCGGAACGCGCCCGCCAGCTCAGTCGTCTGACCGGAAGCGCTATTCCGGCAGGTCTGGGAACTCAGGCCGCCGCTTTGCGCGACAGTTTGTGTCTGCTGCAAAAGAGTTACCGTTTCGGTAGCGATTCGGGAATCGGTCAGTTGGCTGCTGCGATTAATCGTGGTGACAAAGCCGCGCTCAAAACGGTCTTCCAGCAGGGGTTTAGCGACATTGAAAAACGCACGCTACATAGCAGCGAAGATTACGCCGCGATGTTGGATGAGGCGCTGGCGGGTTATGGGCACTATCTGGATTTACTGCGCGAGGGCGCTGAGCCGGATGCCGTCATTCAGGCCTTCAATGAGTATCAGCTGTTGTGTGCCCTGCGTGAAGGCCCGTTTGGCGTGGGTGGTTTGAATGAACGCCTTGAGCAGGTGATGGCGCAAAAACGTAAAATTCATCGTTCAACGCATAGCCGCTGGTATGAGGGAAGGCCGGTGATGATCGCGCGCAATGACAGTTCGCTGGGATTATTTAACGGTGATATCGGCATTGCCCTCGATCGTGGACAGGGCCTGAGGGTGTGGTTTGCGCTGCCGGACGGTTCTATCAAATCAGTCCAGCCCAGTCGCTTACCTGAACATGAAACCACCTGGGCGATGACCGTGCACAAATCGCAGGGATCTGAGTTTGACCATGCGGCGTTGATTTTACCGAGCCAGCATTCACCCGTGGTTACCCGCGAGCTGGTCTATACCGCCGTCACCCGCGCGCGCCGGCGTCTGTCACTGTATGCCGATGAGCGGATATTAAGTAACGCCATTGCCACCCGCACCGAACGTCGCAGCGGATTGGCGGCGTTGTTTAATCAATAAAATTCGTTGCCGGATAAGGCATTTATACCGCATCCGGCAACGACTACTACCCCAAATCCGCCATCAGCACCTTTGACCGCCGCTGATAGTTGTACATCTCTTTCTTGCTTTCCGGCAGCAGGTCGATATCCACCGGCGTGAAACCACGTTCCTGGAACCAGTGAATGCTGCGCGTGGTCAGCACGAACAGTTTGCTCAGTCCCATTTGCCGGGCCTGCGCGGCGATCCGCTCCAGCAATACTTCCCCGCGCGATGAGCTACGGTAGTCCGGATGCACCGCCACGCACGCCATTTCGCCAATTCTCTCCTCCGGGAAAGGGTACAGAGCGGCGCAGGCGATGGTCAGGTTATCGCGCTGAATAATCGTGAATTTGTCGATCTCCATTTCCAGTTGTTCGCGGGAGCGACGTACCAGAATGCCTTGTTGCTCCAGCGGACGGATCAGCTCCAGAATCCCGCCGATATCGTTAATGGTAGCGCGGCGGATCTGCTCGGCGCTTTCCATTACGATCTGCGTACCAATCCCGTCACGGGAGAACAGTTCCTGCAGCAATGCGCCATCTTCCTGATAGCTGATCAGATGGCAGCGCCGTACCCCACTGCGACAGGCTTTCACTGCCCCGCGCAGGAAGCGCACTGTGCCGGAGCTGTAATCGCCTTTCTCTTCCTGCAACTCAACGCGCGCCTGGGCTTCGTTAGGAAACAGCTCGGAAATAATATCGCCATCATCGTTGGTGACGCCCTGAGAGGAGCAAAAGCCGATCATTTTCTCTGCCTTCAGTTTGATAGCCAACTGTGTGGCGACCTCTTCTGAAGTCAGGTTAAAGCTCTCACCGGTGACGGAAACGGCGACCGGACCCATCAGCACAATCGCGCCACTGTCTAACTGACGGTGAATGGCATCTTCATCAATACGACGAATACGTCCGCTATGGCAGTAATCCACGCCGTCATCAACGCCCAGCGGCTGGGAGATAATAAAATTACCGCTGACCACATTGATGTGCGCCCCCTGCAATGGCGTATTATTCAGGCTCATTGACAGGCGGGCGGTAATATCAAGCTGAAGTAACCCTGCCGCCTGTTTGACCAGCTCCAGGGTTTTAGCGTCGGTAACGCGCGTATTCTTGTGGTACACCGGTTCATGATGATGCGCCGCAAGATTGGCATCAATCTGCGGTCGTGCGCCATAGACCACGACAAGGCGGATGCTGAGACTATGAAGAAGGCCAATGTCATTGACGATACTGGAAAAGTTTTCATGCTCGATGGCTTCGCCGCCCAGCATAATGACAAACGTCTTTCCCCGATGGGTATTGATATAGGGAACAGAATGGCGGAATCCCTGTACCAGTTCGGTTCTACGCTCCTTCACCACGGCACACCCTCATTGCATGATTATTCGTAATTTATGTATTTTTATTCTGTTTTGACGCTGTGCGCAAGCGTAATTTTTACCCATGCCGAAGATTTTTCTCAGTAATGCCGTGAATATAAAAAGAATGTTTACCCTTTTATAGATGACAGATTATGCGTCATTCGCTAAAGTTTCCGGTCAATTCAGACGTTTTACGTATTACCTCAATAAAGATTTCTTTTTGCTCGGGAGAAGCATGTCGGGATCCAATTCAGCAATCAGTCGCCGCCGTTTACTGAAAGGTGCGGGTGCTATGTGGCTTTTGAGCGTCAGCCAGGTTGGTCTGGCGGCCATGAGTCAGGTCGTTGCCGTACGTGTCTGGCCAGCGTCCAGCTATACCCGCGTCACGGTAGAATCTAACCGTCTGCTGAAATACAAACAGTTTGCCCTGAGTAATCCTGAGCGTGTGGTTGTGGATATTGAAGGCGTTAATTTGAACTCGGTGCTCAAGGGCATGGGTGCGCAGATCCGTCCTGACGATCCGTATATTAAATCGGCGCGCGTCGGGCAGTTTGACCCACAGACCGTGCGGATGGTGTTCGAGCTGAAACAGAATGTGAAGCCGCAACTTTTTGCGCTGGCTCCGGTGGCCGGCTTTAAAGAACGTCTGGTGATGGATCTCTATCCCGCGAATGCCCAGGATGTTCAGGATCCGCTGCTGGCGTTGCTGGAAGAATACAACAAGGGCGATCTGGACAAACAGGTGCCGCCTGCGCAAAGTGGCCCGCAGCCGGGTAAAGCGGGGCGCGATCGTCCCATTGTCATTATGCTCGACCCAGGGCATGGCGGAGAGGACTCCGGTGCGGTGGGGAAATACAAGACGCGTGAAAAAGATGTGGTGCTGCAGATTGCCCGACGCCTGCGAGCCCTCATAGAGAAAGAGGGCAACATGAAGGTCTTTATGACGCGAAATGAAGATATCTTCATTCCGCTTAAAGTCCGCGTGGCGAAAGCGCAGAAGCAGCGTGCAGACCTGTTTGTCTCTATTCACGCCGATGCATTTACCAGTCGACAGCCCAGAGGTTCGTCGGTGTTTGCGCTCTCGACTAAAGGGGCGACAAGCACCGCCGCGAAATATCTGGCGCAAACTCAGAACGCCTCGGATTTGATTGGCGGCGTCAGCAAGAGCGGCGATCGCTACGTCGACCATACCATGTTCGACATGGTGCAATCGCTGACCATCGCCGACAGCCTGAAGTTTGGTAAAGCGGTATTGAATAAGCTCGGTAAAGTTAACAATCTGCATAAGAACCAGGTTGAACAAGCCGGGTTTGCGGTACTTAAAGCGCCGGATATTCCGTCTATTCTGGTGGAAACCGCATTTATCAGTAACGTTGAGGAAGAGCGTAAGCTCAAAACTGCGACCTTCCAGCAGGAAGTTGCAGAGTCGATTCTGGCGGGGATCAAAGCCTACTTTGCCGATGGTGCGACGCTGGCGAGAAGGGGATAACAAAAAAGCGCTGAAAAGCGCTTTTTTTATGGACCACAGATACAAAAAAACACCCTTTAGGGTGTTTATAATGTTGGTTGCGGGGGCCGGATTTGAACCGACGACCTTCGGGTTATGAGCCCGACGAGCTACCAGGCTGCTCCACCCCGCGTCACCGTACTGCTTTATATTTTATCAAATTTGATTGGTTGCGGGGGCCGGATTTGAACCGACGACCTTCGGGTTATGAGCCCGACGAGCTACCAGGCTGCTCCACCCCGCGTCACCGTACTGCTTTTATTTCATCAAATTTTAATTGGTTGCGGGGGCCAGATTTGAACTGACGACCTTCGGGTTATGAGCCCGACGAGCTACCAAGCTGCTCCACCCCGCGTCCGTGGATGCGCACTATACTCTGCTCGCATTTTCATGCAACCCTTTTTTCACCTTGATCACGTTTTTAAGGTGAAAATGAACAAAAACAACGCATTCTGGATTGTTTTTTGCTCAAAATTTGCGTTCGGGTATGTATACGCATTTCATTAGGTTCGGGGGTTTGTTATCTTCGTCTCGCATTCAGGCAACATAAGACGAGAACAATGAAAGGACGTTGGGCAAAATATCTTCTGGCGGGAGCTGTCGTCGCGATGCTCGCCGCGTGTTCCTCAAAACCCACCGATCGTGGGCAGCAGTATAAAGACGGGAAATTTACCCAGCCTTTCTCACTGGTGAACCAGCCTGATGCGGTTGGCGCACCAATCAATGCCGGTGATTTCGCCGAGCAGGTTAATCAAATTCGCAGCGCTTCGCCACGTTTGTACGGCAACCAGAGCAACGTTTACAACGCTATCCAGCAGTGGTTACGTGCGGGCGGTGATACGCGCAGTATGCGCCAGTTTGGTATTGATGCCTGGCAAATGGAAGGGGCGGACAACTACGGTAACGTCCAGTTTACCGGTTACTACACGCCGGTTATTCAGGCGCGCCATACGCGCCAGGGCGAGTTTCAGTATCCTATCTATCGCATGCCGCCAAAACGTGGGCGCTTACCAAGCCGTGCCGAGATTTACGCGGGCGCGCTGAGCGACAACTACATTCTGGCGTACAGCAACTCCCTAATGGATAACTTCATTATGGATGTGCAGGGCAGTGGTTACATCGATTTTGGCGATGGCAGCCCGCTTAACTTCTTTAGCTATTCCGGGAAAAACGGCCACGCCTATCGCAGCATCGGTAAAGTGCTTATCGATCGTGGCGAAGTGAAAAAAGAAGATATGTCGATGCAGGCTATTCGCCATTGGGGTGAAACGCACAGCGAAGCCGAAGTGCGTGAGCTGTTGGAGCAGAACCCATCGTTTGTCTTCTTTAAACCGCAATCTTTTGCACCGGTCAAAGGGGCCAGCGCGGTACCGTTGATTGGCCGCGCATCTGTGGCTTCTGACCGCAGTATCATTCCGGCGGGCACAACATTGCTGGCGGAAGTCCCGTTACTGGACAATAACGGCAAGTTTACCGGGCAGTACGAACTGCGCCTGATGGTGGCGTTAGATGTGGGTGGCGCTATTAAAGGGCAACACTTCGATATCTATCAGGGCATTGGTGCTGACGCCGGACACCGTGCGGGGTGGTATAATCACTACGGTCGCGTGTGGGTACTGAAAACAGCGCCGGGTACGGGTAACGTGTTCAGCGGTTAATAGCCGGATGGCGCTCGATATTAATGAATTTGAGGTGTTATGTCTGTGGTTATCAGTGATGCCTGGCGCCAGCGTTTTGGCGGTACGGCGCGTCTGTATGGCGAAAATGCGCTGCAGTTGTTTGCCCAATCGCACGTTTGCGTGGTCGGGATTGGCGGGGTAGGGTCGTGGGCGGCGGAAGCGCTGGCGCGTACCGGTATTGGCGCCATCACGCTCATCGATATGGATGATGTGTGCGTCACCAATACTAACCGCCAGATCCATGCTCTGCGCGATAACGTCGGCCTGGCAAAAGCTGAAGTGATGGCTGAACGTATCCGTCAGATTAACCCGGAGTGCCGGGTGAACGTGGTCGATGATTTTGTCACGCCGGATAATGTTGCTGAGTATATGAGTGCGGGTTATTCGTATGTCATTGATGCTATTGATAGCGTGCGCCCAAAAGCGGCACTGATCGCCTGGTGTCGGCGTAACAAAATTCCGCTGGTGACCACCGGTGGTGCGGGAGGGCAGATCGACCCGACGCAGATACAGGTCGTTGATTTGGCAAAAACTATCCAGGATCCGCTGGCAGCCAAGCTACGCGAGCGACTGAAAAGCGATTTTGGCGTGGTGAAAAACAGCAAAGGCAAGCTGGGCGTGGACTGTGTGTTCTCGACCGAAGCGCTGGTTTACCCGCAGGCAGATGGCTCGGTATGTGCGATGAAGGCGACGGCGGAAGGGCCGAAGCGCATGGATTGCGCATCCGGTTTTGGCGCGGCCACTATGGTGACCGCCACCTTTGGCTTTGTTGCCGTCTCACATGCGCTGAAGAAGATGATGGCGAAAGCGGCGCGCCAGAGTTGATTGTGTTGTGCCGGATAAGGCGCGTTCGCGTCGCCATCCGGCAACCATCAAACCTGTCGGGCAGCCTCAAGAATCGCCGCGTTAAGAGCATGCAGCCCCTGGGTACGCGAGGCGCTGAGCTGCGCGCGTAAACCTAGCTCGTCAAATAATGCCATAGGCGAATGCGCCAGTAACTCGGCTGCAGTTTTACCTTCAACCGCCGTGAGTAATACCGCCAGCAGCCCGCGTACAATGCGACCTTCGCTGTCGCCGAAGAAATGCAAAGTACCATTCTCATGAAGGGTATGCCCCAGCCAAACGCGGTTTTCGCAGCCCGCGATCTCTTTGGCCTGTGCCTTTAGCGAATCCGGAAGCGCTGGCAACTGCTTACCCAGCAGAATCAGCTGGCGATATTTATCTTCCCACTGGGTGAGCGGGGTAAAGGTATTGCGTAACGTCTCTTCCGTTACGGTTGTGCCAAACGGGTGTCCGGCGAACAGAGGGCTTGTCATTAATCCACCAATATTTCCAGCGCGCGGTCAACGGCTGCGACCAACGCATCTACATCACTTTGCGTATTATAAGGTGCAAATGAGGCGCGTAGCGTCCCGGATACGCCCAGTTCTGCCAGCAGCGGTTGCGCACAGTGTTGTCCTGCACGCAGTGCAATGCCATATTCGGCCAGCAACGTCACCATGTCGCTGTGATGAACCCCTGCGAAATCAAAGGCTAACAGACTGGAGTCCTGGCAGCGGAAGGAGCGAAAGCCGGGGCGTTTCGCCAGTGCATCTTCTGCCAGCGTCGCCAGACCCCGGCTCCAGTTTTCGGCCTGCACCACGTCAACGTCCGCCAGCCATTCGAGCGCCGCGCTTAGCCCGATAACGCCAGCAACGTTAGGTGTACCGGCCTCCAGCTTCCATGGAGCAGCCTGGGTGGTGAAACCGTCAAAACTAACTTCGCTAATCATTTTACCGCCACCGAGCCAGGGAGACATGGCATCCAGCAGTTGCGGTTTACCGTACAGCACGCCAATGCCGGTGGGGCCATACAGCTTGTGGCCCGAGAACGCATAGAAATCAATGTCTAATTGCTGTACGTCGGCGGGGAAATGGACAATCCCCTGGGCGCCGTCCACCATCACCACCATTCCAGCCGCATGGGCGAGCGTAATGGCGCGGGCTAAATCCGGGCAACCGCCGGTAACGTTCGACATCTGCCCAAGCGCCAGAATGCGGCTGCGTGGAGTGATGAGTTGCGCGAGGCTTTCAACGTCTGGCAATAAATGGTCGTTAAGCGGTAGTCTGACGACCTTCGCCCCCGTTTGCTCCGCCACCATCAGCCAGGGCACGAGGTTGGCATGATGTTCTGCTGCGCTAACGATAATCTCATCACCCGGTTGTAACCGCGGTCGCGCATAGCTTTGGGCAACCATGTTGATCGCTTCCGTCGTACCGCGGGTCCAGACGATTGTTTTGTCATCCGGCGCATTAATCAGGCTTGCGACTTTTTCCCGCGCGGCTTCATAGCGTGCGGTCAGGCGCTGTGCTTCGGCAAACTGGCTGCGATGGACGTTCCCGGCGCTCAGGCTATAAAACTGATGGGTGGCCTCAATCACTGCCTGCGGCTTCAGTGCTGTAGCAGCGCTGTCGAGATAGACGCCAGCATCGTTGAGTGCGGGAAATTGCGCGCGAAACTGCGCGGGGTTAAAAGCGTTCATGGTATTCCTCAGTTCAGTAAACCGATCGTGGCGCAAAAAGGGCGCTGATACAAGGGGTGTGCTAACCATCGGAATACTCTGGATATCCTGGCAAAGTCCACGCAGTGTCTTATGCTATATATCGTTAGGCGAGCAATTTAGCCTGTTACGGAGTGTGTTTTTAATAGCATAAATCGCTTTAAGGAGAAAAAGATGAAAAAGACTGCCGCAATTATCTCTGCTTGTATGCTGACTTTTGCCCTGAGCGCCTGTTCTGGTTCGAATTACGTGATGCACACCAATGATGGTCGATCAATCGTATCTGATGGTAAGCCACAGACCGACAATGAAACGGGGATGATTTCGTATAAAGACGCTAACGGCAACAAACAGCAGATTAACCGTACCGATGTGAAAGAGATGGTAGAACTGGATAACTAACCGGTCGTCCATCGACAAAGAGTCGGACAAAAAAAAGCACCGCAATTTGGCGGTGCTACATTAATCACTATGGACAGACAGGGTAAATGTACAGGAAGTGAAAAAGGGTAGCTTTGCTACCATGGTCTGAATCGCAGACCAATTGCAAACACAACAACACAACATCACAACCGTAAGCCAAAAGCCCACCAGAACACGCATTCCGATAAAACTTTTCGTTCCGGCTTCAGGAAGTGCCGCCACTATAGGTATTTGCTGGTAGAACCTCAACGGACAATTTATAATGGCTCAGATAAAAAAAACTAATAGGTTACAACCTGTTGGTTAATTGTTAAATTCATTTAACATCAAAGCCTAAAAGTCATGTCAAAACGATTACCACCCCTAAATGCGTTGCGTGTTTTTGATGCTGCAGCGCGTCATTTGAGCTTTACTCGCGCAGCAGAAGAGCTTTTTGTGACGCAGGCCGCAGTAAGTCATCAAATCAAGTCACTTGAGGATTTCCTGGGGCTGAAGCTGTTTCGTCGACGCAATCGATCTTTGCTGTTAACGGAAGAAGGCCAAAGCTACTTTCTCGACATCAAAGAGATTTTTTCGCAATTAACCGACGCGACGCGTAAACTTCAGGCACGCAGTGCAAAAGGTGCGCTCACTGTGAGTTTATTGCCCAGTTTTGCAATCCAATGGATGGTTCCCAGACTCTCTAGCTTTAACTCAGCTTATCCGGGAATCGATGTCAGGATCCAGGCGGTGGACCGTCAGGAAGACAAACTGGCTGACGACGTTGATGTGGCGATTTTCTACGGACGTGGCAACTGGCCGGGTCTGCGCGTTGAAAAATTGTACGCAGAATATTTATTGCCGGTCTGCTCGCCGCTATTACTCACCGGTGATAAACCGCTAAAGACGCCCGAAGATCTGGCGAAACACACATTATTGCACGATGCGTCACGCCGTGACTGGCAAGCCTATACGCGCCAGCTTGGCCTGAATCATATCAACGTACAGCAGGGACCCATCTTCAGCCATAGCGCCATGGTGCTCCAGGCTGCTATCCATGGACAGGGAATTGCGTTGGCTAATAACGTCATGGCGCAATCCGAAATAGAAGCCGGACGTCTGGTCTGTCCGTTTAATGATGTTCTGGTCAGCAAAAACGCATTTTATCTGGTTTGTCATGACAGTCAGGCAGAACTGGGTAAAATAGCCGCCTTCCGTCAGTGGATTCTGGCGAAAGCGGCCACGGAACAAGAAAAATTCCGCTTTCGTTATGAACAATAATTTACGTAGGGTATTCACATGACCAGCCGTTTTATGCTGATTTTTGCCGCCGTAAGTGGCTTTATCTTTGTGGCGTTGGGCGCCTTTGGGGCACATGTTCTGAGTAAAACCCTCGGTGTCGTTGAGATGGGGTGGATCCAGACTGGCCTCGAGTATCAGGCGTTCCATACGCTGGCTATATTTGGCCTGGCCGTCGCCATGCAGCGGCGCATTAGCATTTGGTTTTACTGGAGTAGCGTGTTTTTGGCATTAGGAACCGTGTTGTTTAGCGGCAGCCTGTATTGCCTCGCGCTCTCGCATTTACGCCTGTGGGCGTTTGTTACCCCCGTCGGCGGTTTCAGCTTCCTTGTGGGCTGGGCGCTGATGTTAGTGGGCGCTATTCGATTGAAACGTAAGGGCGTTAGCCATGAATAAGGTTGTATTGTTGTGTCGCCCAGGTTTTGAAAAAGAGTGCGCCGCAGAAATTACGGATAAAGCAGGACGCCGGGAAATCTTCGGTTTTGCCCGCGTGAAAGACAATGCGGGTTACGTCATCTTCGAATGCTATCAGCAGGACGATGCCGAAAAGTTAGTGAAAGAGTTGCCGTTTAGCTCGCTGATTTTTGCCCGTCAAATGTTTGTGGTGGGCGAACTGCTGCAATATTTACCGCCGGAAGACCGCATTACGCCGATTGTCGGCATGTTGCAGGGCGTGGTAGAGAAAGGCGGCGATCTGCGCGTTGAAGTTGCTGATACCAATGAAAGCAAAGAGTTGGTTAAATTTTGCCGTAAATTTACCGTACCACTGCGCGCGGCGCTGCGGGAAGCGGGCGTGCTGGCAAAATATGAAACGCCAAAACGTCCGGTGGTTCATGTGTTCTTTATCGCACCAGGCTGTTGCTATACCGGCTATTCCTGGCCTGACAATAACTCCCCGTTCTACATGGGCATTCCGCGTCTGAAGTTCCCGGCCGATGCGCCGAGCCGTTCAACACTGAAGCTGGAAGAAGCGCTGCACGTGTTTATTCCAGCCGATGAGTGGGATGAACGTCTGGCTAACGGAATGTATGCGGTGGATTTAGGGGCATGCCCGGGCGGTTGGACCTATCAACTGGTTAAACGCAACATGTGGGTTTACTCCGTGGATAATGGTCCGATGGCGCAAAGCCTGATGGATACCGGACAAGTTACCTGGCTGCGTGAAGACGGATTTAAGTACCGGCCAAATCGCAATAACATTTCGTGGATGGTTTGCGACATGGTGGAAAAGCCCGCGAAGGTTGCCGCCCTGATGGCGCAGTGGCTGGTCAACGGCTGGTGTCGTGAGACTATCTTCAACCTCAAGCTGCCGATGAAAAAACGCTACGAAGAGGTGTCGCAAAACCTGGCTTATATTCAGGCACAGCTTGACGAGCATGGCGTAAATGCCCAGATTCAGGCGCGTCAGCTGTATCATGACCGTGAAGAAGTCACCGTGCACGTCCGTCGCCTGTGGGCTGCTGTTGGTGGTCGTCGCGACGAGCGATAAGGTAAAATTGCAGGCCGGATGAAGGCGTAAATGCCTCATCCGGCCTGTATTGTTTCAATTAGCGGCGTATCTGAAATAATATGCGTCACATCATCCAGATGCCCAATCCGGGCCTCCCCCGAACGATTAAATTTACTTTTATCGATCAGCAATAATGACTGCGCTGCGCGCTTAAGCAGAATGGACTTGAAGTCGGCATTGGTCGCGTTAGAGTCCCAAAGTGCGCCGTCGCTGTCGATCCCTACGCAGGAAAAAATAAACAGATCGATCTCGAGTGGTTTGAGCTGCGAGATGAGCGAGGGGTTAACATAGCAACCGTATTTACGCTCAAGGCGACCACCGGAGCTGATGAGCTGAAGGTGTTCGCGTTTAGCCAATTCCTGGCAAATGGGCTGGCTGTTGGTAAAGACGTGAATGTTGATGTCCGGTAACTGTCGCGCCAGGTACCAGCACGTTGAGCTGGCGTCCAGGGCTATCACCATACCTTCTTCGATCCATGCCAGCGCTTCGCGGGCAATATTCGCTTTGTGGGCATAGTGGCTTTTGAGTCGCATATGAAACGGGTCGCCGCTGTCCTGATTTTCCCGATGAATCACTTTGGCCCGCCCGTGATTGCGCAGCACTTTTCCCTGGGCTTGTAGCTCGCTGAGATCGCGGCGGATGGTCTCTTTGCTGACCTTAAGTTGCAAAGCAAGGGTTTCGGTTGTCAGATTTTTGTGGTTGGTAAGCAGATCTACGATCGCCTGCTGGCGCGCCGCTTTCATGTTCTGATCCTCATCTTATGATGAATGCCCGTAGCTGACGGGCATTCAGACCAGAGATTACGGGGTTACTCCTTTTTTTAATAGAATATTCCCGTACTTTGCCCGCTCTCCTGTGATAACGATCGCAAACGCCTGTTGCGCGCGTTCATAGAAGGCATAGCGGTCAATACGCGTGATGTCCGGGCAGGGGGTTTGCAGTGAAAGCGCCTGACGATAGCGGGCCTCGACGTCAGGATCGAGGGCATCGCCTTCAACAGCCGCCATCATCACCAGCGGTGGGGCATAGCTGTCCAGTTCAAAGAGCGGAATAATCGCCTGTAGCAGGTCGCTGACCAATAGACCGTCGGCGCGGATAACCTGCGGTCCCATGCTGTGGGCCGGAAAGTGGGCATCGGAAAATATAATCTCATCGCCGTGGCCCATTTCAGCCAGCACCTTCAGCAGGTCGGGCGAAATTAAGGGAGATATTGTTTTGAGCATGTTACTCAACTCCTGTTAGTTCGGATTCGGTTTGCGGATAGAAGTAACGGTACTGGTAGCGTACCTGCCCGCGTGCCTGTTCCGGTGAGGCAAATTCCCCAATGCCCGACCACGCAAACATTGCGGCACCTGCCACGGTGGTTTCGGCGTCATCCAGCACTTTGACAGGTATCCCGAGAACATTCGCTTTGATCTGATTCCACAACGCGTTACGGCTTCCCCCACCAACCAATAGCAGTTCTGTGGCCTGGAAATGACCGATTTTTTCCAGCGTATGGAGGTTTCGCTGCAGCTGTTCTGTCAGTCCTTCCAGCGCGGCGCGATAAAAGTGCCCACGGGTGGTATTGAGCGTAACCCCTTGCCAGCCCGCATTCTGACAGGCCAGCAGGTCGCAGTGCATCTTCACGCCTTCGGCGCCTGCCGGGATGGCCCTGGCTTCGTCAATCAGCGTCTGCCAGGGGGTGTCGGCAGTCCACAGCAGCTTACGCACCCACTCGAGTACACCGGAAGCCAGCCACTGCATGCCGGGGTTATTAAGTCCAGCCTGGCTATCCAGCTCACAAGTGGAACCCGCATATTGGCTGAGCTGGGAGGTATCCACCTGCGCACTGCGCACCATCAGAATTTCCCATGTGCCGGAAGAGAGCACCGGTTCATCTGGCTGGGCTCCAGCGCCAAATAGCGCAAACTGCGTGTCGTGTCCGGCAGAGATGACCGGAATTCCCGCCGTAAGCCCGAGCAAGCTGGCAGCCTCTGGTTGCAAAGCCCCAATCTGTTCGCCTGCTTCAACCAGGCGCGGGAACAGACGGCGCGGTATGCCCGTAGCTTGCAAAATGTCATGACTAAAATCGCGCTGCCGGATGTCCAGCAGCTGGCTGGTGCCCGCCATGGTGATATCTGTAGTGAACTCGCCGGTTAAACGGTGGTTGATAAGCGACGAGATAAACAACCAGGCGTGCGCCTGCTCCAGAAATTGCGGATGGTTTTCTTGCAGCCACACCAGTTTATACAGCGTGTTGAAGCTAAATGCGCCAACGCCGGAAATTTCCTGCAATTGCTGCGGTGATATGTAGCGGTGAATATTCTCCATCACCGCTGCGGTGCGTGGGCATTTCCAGCTAATCACCGGATACAGCTGCTTGCCGTTCTTATCAACCAGCGCGCCGTCTACGCCAAAAGTGGTGACGGCGATCCCGCGGACATGGCAGGCGGCCAGTTGCGTGCAGAGGCGCTGACAGCAGTCGGCGAAGCGTTGCAGAATGGCCTCCAGCGACCATTGATGCCAGGTACTGTTTTCTGTTGCGATGTCACTGGCGTTCGGGGTTGCTGCGCGGGCGACAATCTTTCCCTGTCGGTCAACGGCGATAGCCCGCACGTTGGTCGCGCCACAGTCGAGAACCAGGATAACGTCTTGTTTCATATTCGCTCCCCAAACGTAGCCGGATGGCGCAGCGCTTACCCGGCCTACAAAATTCACTGCGCAGGCCCGGTAAGCTTGCGCCACCGGGCCAGAGTCGCATTAACGCTTATACAGCGGGCCGTAGTTCTGGCAGGCGCGATAATCCTGGCCTTCCATATCCATACCATGGGCTGCCCAGGCTGAAGGGCGGTAAATTTTTTCGTCTTCCACGTTGTGCATACAAACCGGGATACGCAACATGGCGGCGAGCGTAATAAAGTCCGCGCCCACGTGACCAATCGTCAGTACGCCGTGGTTTGCGCCCCAGTTAGCCATGACGGAATAGACATCGCTGAACGGGCCTTTACCGGTTAAGCGCGGGGCGAACCAGGTGGTTGGCCAGGTGGAGTTGGTGCGCGCATCAAGCTGGTCGTGCATCTCTTTCGGCAATTCCACGCTCCAGCCTTCCGCGATTTGCAGCACCGGGCCCAGGCCTTTGATGATGTTGATGCGGGTCATGGTGAACGGCACGCCGCCCTCGGTCAGGAAGCGAGAAGAATAGCCGCCGCCGCGGAAGTATTCGTGAATAGCCGGACACCATTCGGTAGCCGCCAGGCAATCATCCGCCTCTTTCTGTGAGATTTCCCAGTGCGGCTTCATGGTCGGTTTCCCTTCGCCGTCGCGCTGTTTGCAGGAGCCATCCAGCGCTGCCGAGCCGGAGTTAATCAGGTGAATAATACCGTGCTCAGCAAGGCCGGTTAGCGGTTTACCTG
This sequence comes from Citrobacter sp. RHBSTW-00887, assembly GCF_013728095.1. Taxonomy (NCBI): domain Bacteria; kingdom Pseudomonadati; phylum Pseudomonadota; class Gammaproteobacteria; order Enterobacterales; family Enterobacteriaceae; genus Citrobacter; species Citrobacter sp. RHBSTW-00887. Next base: position 1,151,557 of record NZ_CP056267.1, read on the forward strand.
TGACGCGTTCAACCGCCTCTGGCGACCAGTAGGTGCGCACATCGGCAAAGACCTGCGCTGTGCCGGTGAGTTGATGACCAAACAGCATCGCCACGCCGTTCAGGCTGTCGTTTTCGGTGGCGACAACGAACGGTTCGCGAATGCCGTTCCAGTCAAAGGAGCTGTTGAGCAGTGCTTCGGCGGTATCGCCATTCGGGTATTGATCGGTCCAGTGACGCTGGCCCTGGAAGCCTGCGGCAATCGCGTTGTACCCCAGCGACTCTTCAACCCGACCTTTGTCTGCCAGTTTCTGGTTACCCTGCATCATGTCGCGAATGCACATGGCCATCAGCAGACTCTCTTTCAGCACCGCACGGCTCTGCTCTGCGTTACGCTTATATTGCTGTGCGTTCTGATCTTCACCGTAGCGGAAGTTTTTATCCGCCCACGCCAGCGCCATTTCCAGCTCAGCTTCGTCATAGATTTTTTGGTCGATGCGACGACGCAGTTCGGTCATATCAACGGGTTGAACCTTCATTCCCAGCCAGGATTCAAAGAAGTTATGATCGACAATCGAGCCGGCAATGCCCATTGAAACGCCGCCTACGGACAGGTAGCTTTTGCCTTTCATACTGGCAACCGCCAGGCCCGCGCGGGCAAAGCGCAGCAATTTTTCTTCAACATCGGCAGGGATCGTGGTGTCACCGGCATCCTGTACGTCATGGCCGTAAATAGAGAAGGCGGGAAGTCCTTTTTGATTATGCGCAGCCAATGCTGCGGCCAGATAAACTGCGCCGGGACGTTCTGTTCCGTTAAAGCCCCAGATAGCTTTCGGGCGCATCGGATCCATGTCGATGGTTTCGCTACCGTAGCACCAGCATGGGGTAACAGTAATCGTCACGCCTACGTTCAGGCTGCTGAATTTTTCTTCACAGGCGGCAGATTCAGCCATCCCGGCAATGCAAGTGTCGGCAATCACACATTCAATTTGTGCACCACAGGCGTGACGAAGTTTCTCTGTGATCAGCGCAGCAGTGGCTTTTGCCATATTCATGGTTTGCTCTTCGAGCGATTCACGAACACCCATACGGCGCCCATCAATCACCGGACGAATTCCAATTTTCGGTAAGCTATTTTTGTTCATTCGAGGTTCCTCATCTCACTTTATGCCGTGCTGCAAAAGCGGATGTTGAACACCACCGTCGCAGTTGGCTGAATAACCCATTTTTGCTAACTCGAGTTAGCTTAGGTATTAGAGAGTTTTTTGCACAACTTTTTTGTTGTGGAACTGTGAGAGGCTTCACGAGAAGTGGTTAAAATTCGATCTGCGTCAAATAAACCAGGACGGGTATTTTCAATAAATTCTTTTTAAATTAATTGGTTGTAATAAATTGTCTGTTCAGCGTCACAGTTTTAAACCAAATGATTTGGCTATTTTGAGTAGCTAAAATAGCTTTAAAAGGCACTTCGCTAACTCGAGTTAGCATAATTGATAAAACGCATATGAACTTATAGGTAGTATTCGCATTAACGGTGACGATGGCTTCCTGGCAACGTTTTGCGCCTGATTCACTGATTGCAGTTTCTGTATATTGAGGAAAGCAGCAATGTCTGAAACATTTTTACAGATGAGTCATATTACGAAACGTTTTCCCGGCGTATTAGCGTTGAGTAATGTGGATTTTGCTTTACGCAAAGGAGAGGTTCATGCGCTGCTGGGTGAGAATGGCGCAGGAAAGTCTACGTTGATGAAGATTTTATCCGGTGTTTATCAGCCTGATGAAGGGGATATTATTTTTGAGGGACAACCTGTTACTTTTGCGAACCCGTTGAGTGCACAAAGCGCAGGTATCACCATCATTCACCAGGAGTTTAACCTTTTCCCTGAACTCACGGTGGAAGATAATATATTTATTGGCAGGGAGTTTTGCAAAAATAATCGCTGGCGTCTGGATGAAAAACAACAGCGACAGGCAGCTATCGATATTTTGCAAAAATTAAACCTGAATATCTCTCCAGAAACGCTGGTGGCCGATCTGACCGTCGCGCAACAACAAATGGTTGAGATTGCTAAAGCGATATCGGTGAATGCCAAGATTCTTATTATGGATGAACCGACGGCAGCGCTGACCGAAACGGAAATTGACAGCTTATTTCAGGTAACTCGTTTGCTGAAAGAACAGGGAACGGGCATTGTTTATATCTCGCACAGATTAGAGGAACTGGCGCTGATCGCCGATCGCGCGACGGTGATGCGGGATGGTCAGTTTATTGCCACTGTGGATTATGATGCGGTTAAAATTAGCGATCTGATTGCCATGATGGTTGGGCGCGATCTTGGCAATATCTATCCTCGCCGCGAACCTTTGGCTCAACGCAAGCCGGTGTTGGAAGTAAGCGGTCTGACGCGCAATGGCGTATTAAACAATATTGATTTCACTCTGTATCAGGGCGAAATTTTGGGCTTCGCCGGTCTGATGGGGGCAGGACGTACTGAGCTGGCGCGGGCGATTTTTGGTGCGGATCCCATTGATGGCGGAACCCTCAAGCTGAACGGTAACGTGACGGTAATTAAAGATATTCCTGATGCTATCAAACAGGGTATCAGCTATTTAACCGAGGACAGGAAAAAAGAGGGGCTGGCATTAGGACTGTCCGTTGAGCGCAATATTATGTTGGGCAATTATCCTGAGTATTCCGATCGTTATGGCAACGTGGACAGCAAACGTTGTCAGAAAACCAGCGAAGAACAGGTGAAAGCCCTACGCATTAAAACACCACATTTAGAACAGGCTGCTCTGAATTTAAGTGGTGGTAATCAGCAGAAAATTATTATAGCCAGATGGGTGTGTAAAGACACCGATATTCTCATCTTTGATGAACCCACTCGCGGTATTGATGTGGGTGCCAAACTTGAAATTTATGAATTAATGAATCGACTGGTGGCAAAAGGGAAGTCAATTATCATGATCTCCTCTGAATTACCGGAAGTGCTGGGTATGTGCGATCGCATTTTAGTGATGCGTAATGGACGTATTACCGGGGAGTTAGCTTCTGATGACGCCACACAAGAAAAAATCATGCAATATGCGACGTTAGAGGACTAATTTATGACTATCTCTGTAACCTCTTCAGACAGCAATAATAAGAAAATAAAAATTAACAAAGAACTTTTAATGCGCCTTGCGCCGCTTTTGAGTCTGATTATTTTAGTAATATTTTTTAGCTTTGGTTCGCCATTTTTCTTTAACACTGAAAACATCATGACAATCGCTCTGCAAACTTCAGTGATTGGCATTATGGCGATTGGCGTTACCTTCGTCATTATCACGTCAGGAATCGACCTTTCTCTTGGCTCGGTGGTGGCCTTTTCTGGTGTTGCGGTAGGCATCAGCGCCACGCTGGGATTGCCTCTGCCCGTATGTATTCTGGCCGGGGTGCTGGCCGGTGGATTATGCGGCTATATCAATGGTCTGCTGGTCACCAAAATGACTATCCCACCTTTTATCGCCACGCTGGGCCTGATGATGTCCGTCAGAGGCATCAATATGGTGATGACAGATGGTCGTGCGATTTATTTCGCTGATTACCCCACCTTCAAAATGCTGGCCCAGGGACGTTTGTTCGATGTGTTGCCTTATCCCGTTTTTTACCTGGTAGTGGTGGCGCTAATCGCCGCCTACATCCTGAAGAAAACGGTGATTGGTCGCTATGTTTACGCTGTGGGTAGCAATGAGGTGGCCGCACACCTTTCGGGAATTAAAGTTCAACGCGTCAAAATTTTCGTCTACGCCTTTTGCGGTCTGCTGACCGGGATCGCCGGCGTTATTCTGGCCTCACGTCTGAACTCTGGTCAGCCAACGGTTGGCGTGGGTTATGAACTGGAAGCCATCGCGGCGGTTGTTATTGGTGGGACGAGCCTGATGGGAGGAATTGGCACCATCGGCGGGACTATCATCGGCGCATTCATTATGAGCGTGTTGAAAAATGGTCTGAACCTGATGGGGGTTTCCCAGTTCTGGCAAATGGTGGCCATGGGCGTGGTGGTCATTGCGGCGGTTTATCTCGATACATTACGCAAAAAAATTCGTTGATTTACGCTCCCGGAAGTCACGGGGCATCATAACCCTGACGTTTAGGGTGACTCACTCAGAACGGAGTAAAACAATGAGAACCAGGAATTTTGTCTATGCGTTATCCCTGCTGGCCTGTATGACATCCAGCGTATTGGCTAAAGATATGAACCTTCCGGTGGTCAGTAAAGGTTTCCAGCATGAATTCTGGCAAACCGTAAAAATGGGGACGGAAGCGGCAGCAAAAGAGTCGGGTGATAAAACCAGCTATGTTGGCCCGGCGGATGAAACTCAGATTGCCGAGCAGATTCAGCTAGTTGAAAACGCGATGGCGCAAAAACCCAATGGGCTATTGCTGGCAGCGTTAGATGCCAATGCGCTGGCGCCATTAGTTGAGACCGCAAATTCACGCGGCATTAAAGTTGTGACGTTTGACTCCGGCGTGAATTCCGATATTCCAGTGAGCTTTGTCGCCACGAATAACCGTAAAGCCGGTGCTGAAGCGGCGGATGCACTGGCAGCGGAAGTGGGCAGCAAAGGTAAAGTGGGCATTATTGCGCACGTAGCGGGGACCTCCTCAGCGATTGAGCGTTCGGAAGGGTTTATTGCCCGCATGAAGGAGAAATACCCGGAAATCCAGGTGCTACCGGTCCAGTACAGCGATGGCGATCCGCAAAAAGCGATGGATAAAACCATCGATATGATCCAGGCCAACCCTGATATTGCAGGGATTTATGGCACCAATGAAGGCTCAACGCTGGGCGTAGCAAACGCCATTGATAGTCAAAACCTGAAAGGCAAAGTGAAAGTGATTGGTTTTGATAGCACCGAGGCAATCATTGCTTTCCTGAAGTCTGGGGTCATTCAGGGCTTTGTCGTGCAGGACGCTTATCAGATTGGCTACCAGGGTATCAAGACACTAAATGCAGCGGTATCGGGTCAGTCTGTACCGAAAGAAATTGATATTCCGGTTAAATTCGTTAATGCGAAGAACATTGACACCCCGGAAATTGACAAGCTGTTACACCCATTCGGTAAAAAATAACACCGTTGGGGCGAAGTGCTCGCCCCATCATTCGCCAGCGTCAGGGAGTTACTATGGGCAGTGGATATTTCCTCGGTGTGGATGTCGGTTCCGCCAGCGTCAGGGCTGGTGTCTTTGATGCCAGTGGCAAACGGCTGGCTTTTGCGACATATGCCATCTCGCAGTTTCGACCCGGTCCTGAGCGGGTTGAGCAGTCATCTGCAGAAATCTGGCAGCAGGTTTGCCATGCAGTGAAGGAGGCGGTGTCGTCATCCGGGGTTCGCATTGAGGAGATTCGCGCATTGGGATTTGATGCCACCTGTTCATTGGTGGCACTGGATGAACAGGGGCGGGGTCTGGCAGTTTCACCAGGCGAACCATCAGACCATAACATCATCATGTGGATGGATCATCGTGCGGCGCAGGAGACGCAACGTATAAACGCCACGCAGGATCCGGCTCTGCGCTACGTTGGCGGTGAAGTCAGCGTCGAAATGGAGCTTCCTAAAGTACTGTGGTTGAAAAACCATTTTCCAGCCACCTGGCAGAGTGCGTATCGCTTCTACGATCTGGCGGACTTTCTGGTCTCTAAAGCTACCGCCTGTGATGTTGCTGGTCTGTGCACGCTGACGTGTAAATGGAACTATCTGGCACATGAACAACGCTTTAGCCACTCTTTGCTTGACGCTGTTGAGCTAACGGATTTGTTGGGAAAAATCCCGTCGCGGATCCTGCCGCCAGGCGCCGCCGTTGGAACGCTTAGCGCCGATGCGGCCCAGGCGCTGGGGCTGACGACTGCAGTGGTCGTCGCTAGCGGAATGATTGATGCCCATGCGGGCGGAGTAGCGCTTGCTGGTGTTGAGCCTGAGGGGACGTTGGCGTTGATCAGCGGAACGTCAAATTGCCATATGCTGTGCAGCGAGCAGGAAATTCATACACCTGGTGTATGGGGGCCGTACTGGTCAGCCATGCTGCCAGGCTACTGGCTGACAGAAGGGGGGCAAAGTGCTGCTGGGGCGTTAGTCGACTGGACGCTTCAGGAGTCAGGAGCCAGCGCGGCGCTATTTCACAAGGCTGAGGCGCGGGGTTGCCATCCCATCGTTTTAGTTAATGAATGGGTCGCCGCACTTGAGGCGCAGGAGTCAGAGCCTGGTCGTTATTTGCATGTGCTGGCCGATCACCACGGCAATCGTTCACCGCGCGCGCGACCCGATGCCCGGGGGAGTGTTTGCGGTTTGACTCTTGAGCGAGGCGAGATGCAGGTTGCTCGTCTGTACCTGGCGACATTACAGGCGATCGCCTGCGGTACGCGGCATATTATGGAAGTGATGCGCGAAAACGGTCACACCATTTCCCGACTGACGCTGTGCGGCGGCGCAACGCATAACCCACTGTGGTTGCGAGAATATGCCGATGCCACCGGATGCGATATTCATCTGATGCAGGAAGAGGATGCAGTGACGTTAGGTGCGGCCATCACCGGCGCGGTTGCCTGCGGCGCGTGGGAAAATATTCCATCTGCATGCCAGGCGATGGTTCGATCAGGCGAGGTGATTAAGGCTAACCCGGCACGGCGGAACTTCTATGACCGCAAATATCAGGCTTATCTGATGATGTGGGATCAGCAGCAGGCGATTAACCAACTTATGCAGTAAGACAAAAGTTTAAAATACTTTTATGATTGTAGATTGACGTTTTTGGATGTGAACTGGGGCATATAAATGGCTAAAACAGTAGAACAGATAGCCAGCGATCTGAATTTATCGGTTACGACCGTACGACTGGTGCTGAACGGGAAAGCAGAGCAATATCGAATCAGTGTCAAAACCCAAACGCGTATTAATGAATATGTCGAGCGCTATGGTTACGTCATTAACCATTCAGCACGTAGCCTGAAATTGAATAAAACGGATACGTTGGGATTGATTGTGCCCAATATTTCCAACGTGTTTTTTGCCACACTCGCAGAAAAACTTGAGCAACGCTGTCGTCGTTCCGGTTATCAGCTAACGATTAGCTGTACCTATGACGATGTTGATTACGAAAATAAACTGACCAAAGCGTTAATAGCTCGCAATGTCGATGGCCTTTTTATTGTTCCCTCAACATTAGAGAATCAGCAGCACCATTTACGTCAGGTCAGAAAACCGATGGTGTTACTTGACCGTGATTTTAAGTATACCGATAACGCTCTGGTAGAAAGCCATAACATTTTGGGCGGCGAAAAATTGACGCAAAGTTTGTTTGACGCTGGAAAGTCGCCGATCTGGTTTTTGGTGGGAGATACCGGATTACCCAGCATCGGCGACCGTTTACAAGGTTATCTTAATGCATTGAACAATAATGGTATTTTGCATAGCGATTGGGTGCGCGAAGGTCCGGACAACACGCCCGAGGGAGGTTATCGACTGATGGATGAGTTGATCGGCGAACAGGGCTGTCCACAGGCATTTATCGCCTCATCATTACCCGTACTGGAGGGGGCCATTAATGCTATTCGTAATCGTTTTGGCACAATTCCACCTGAAATTAACATTGGGACATTCGATGAACACCCAATGCTGGGATTCCTCGCCAATAATGTCTGGTCAATGCAGCAGGATGAAAATGTTTGGGCGGAAAAAGCGTTCGATATGATGATGAGTGCTATTGATGACCAGCCAATTAAAGAAACTGTAAAAGTTGAGATGAAGCTTATTAAGCGCGTAAGACAACCTTAATACGCCGCTATAAATAAATCGGCCTACTGAACATGAATATATATGTTCAGTGGCTGCCAGTATCTGAAACCTGACCCGTCTTATTCTGCGGCTGCATTTTTCGCAATAAAGACGAGGGGAAACTGTACCCGGAGAATCATTATGGAAAGAATGCGTTTGTCGCGAGAAATCATTGAAACCTGCCTTGAAATGACCAGCCTTGGATTGAATCAGGGGACGGCGGGAAATGTGAGTGCGCGTTATGAAAATGGGATGCTGATCACGCCCAGCGGTATTCCTTACGAAAGACTTACTGAAAATATGATCGTGTATGTAGATAACGACGGGAAATATGATAAAGGACAATTACCCTCCAGTGAATGGCGTTTTCACCTGGCGGCATACCAGACGCGTCCCGATGCCAATGCGGTTGTCCATAACCATGCCGTACATTGCACGGCCGTTTCTATTCTTAATCGCCCTATCCCGGCAATTCACTACATGATTGCGGCGGCTGGGGGGAACTCTATTCCGTGTGCGCCTTATGCGACGTTTGGTACACGAGAGCTGTCAGAGCATGTGAGCGTCGCCCTGAAAAACCGTAAGGCAACGCTTTTACAGCACCATGGGTTGATTGCTTGTGAAGCGAATTTGGAAAAAGCACTGTGGTTGGCGCATGAAGTGGAAGTTCTGGCCCGCCTTTATCTGAGCACGCTGGCGATTGTTGACCCAGTGCCGGTGCTGGATGACGAGGAGATCGCTATTGTGCTGGAGAAATTCAAATCTTACGGATTACGCATTGAAGAGTAATTTCGCATAGCGAAAAGGAGAAATACGATGGCGAACAGAATGATTCTGAACGAAACGGCATGGTTTGGCCGGGGAGCTGTTGGTGCATTAACCGATGAAGTCATCCGTCGTGGTTATCGCAAAGCGTTGATTGTGACTGATAAAAATCTGGTGCAGTGCGGCGTTGTCGATAAGGTGACTTCCCGAATGGATGCTGCTGGTCTGGCATGGGAAATCTATTCAGGCGTTATTCCTAACCCAACCATTGCGGTGGTGCAGGAAGGGTTGGGTGTCTTTCAGCAAAGCGGCGCAGACTATCTGATCGCCATCGGCGGAGGCTCCCCTCAGGATACCTGTAAAGCGATTGGCATTATCAATAATAACCCTGAGTTTGCGGATGTACGCAGCCTTGAAGGGTTATCGCCAACACGCAACCCGAGCGTGCCGGTTATGGCTATCCCCACCACCGCGGGAACGGCAGCGGAAGTGACCATTAACTACGTGATCACTGACGAAGAAAATCGGCGTAAGTTTGTTTGTGTCGATCCCCATGACATCCCACAGGTAGCGTTCATCGATGCAGACATGATGGACGGCATGCCAGCGGCGCTAAAAGCCGCCACCGGAGTGGATGCCCTGACCCATGCTATTGAGGGGTACATCACGCGGGCGGCATGGGCGCTTACCGATGCGCTGCACATTAAAGCCATTGAAATGATAGCCGGGGCATTACGTGGTTCCGTTGCGGGCGATACCCAGGCTGGGGAAGCGATGGCGCTGGGCCAGTACGTGGCCGGGATGGGCTTTTCCAACGTTGGTCTGGGATTAGTGCATGGAATGGCACACCCGTTAGGCGCGTTTTATAACACGCCGCACGGCGTAGCAAATGCCATTTTGCTGCCGCACGTGATGCGCTATAACGCCGAATTCACCGGGGAAAAATTCCGCGATATCGCCCGGGTGATGGGAGTTAAGGTTGAAGGACTGACGCTGGCAGAGGCACGTAAAGCGGCAGTAGATGCCGTCTTCGCCCTTAACCGCGATGTAGGGATCCCACTGCATTTACGCGATGTTGGCGTACGTAAAGAGGATATTCCTGCGCTGGCACAGGCGGCATTGGACGATGTTTGTACCGGGGGAAATCCCCGTGAAGCGAATCTTGGGGATATCGTTGAGCTGTACCACACCGCCTGGTAATTTTTCAGCGTGACGGCGTGAAAGCCTTATCCGGCCTACCGGGGTGTTCGACGTGTAGGCCAGATAAGCACAGCGCCATTCGGCAACAGAGCTATCGCACCAACCGTAATTGCTGCAGGTTTCCGTCGATATGTAAGTCCGTTTGCAGCCGTGCGATATCGCGACACAGAAACGCCATCTCCTGGTGCATCTCTAGTTTCTTGCGCCACTTGTCCGGTACTTCATCAAGATGCGCGTAAATGCCTTCCAGATGTTGAAACTGTACGAGCAGCTGCGTGGCGCTTTTGGGACCAATACCTGCAACCCCCGGTACTTTCGAACTGCTGATCCCGGCCAGTCCCCAGTAATCAGGCAACTGCTGCGGCAGCACGCCAAACTCTTTCTCAATAAACGGTGCATCCAGCCAGCGCTTCTGGAAGTAGTCACGAATACGCAGCGTCGGGGAGAGCAACTGACAATAGCCTTTATCGGTTGAGACGATGGTAGCCTGATGTCCCGCCTGGCTCACTTTAACCGCCAGGGTTGCGGCTAAATCATCGGCTTCATTCCCGCTGGAGACCCAACAGCAGACGCCGCGCTGTTCAAAAGCGGCGCGTAAGGCGGGCATTTCCTGGTGCAATTCATCAGGCATCGGGGGGCGACCGGCTTTGTAGTCAGGCAACCGTTGGTGACGCCAGCCGCTGTTGCGCGCTTCATCATCGAATACCGCCACGGCGTGCGTAGGCTGACTGTGCACAATCAACTGATCGAGCGCGTGCTGGCACGTCTCTACGCAGGGTGAGCCCTGTACGGCGTGAATGCGGCGGATAAGGTTCAGTGCATCGACAATGAGCAGGTGGACGGCCACGGTGTTCTCCCTAACAAATAAGTTTGTAGGGTAACATTCACGGCGAGGGGAGGCGAGTGTTGCGAAATAGCGTTATCCGTAGACCGGATGGCGGCGAGCGCCTCATCCGGCCTACAGATCCTGAAACGTGGTGGGACTTAATCGCAGGTGACAATCTTCATCGCCAGACCGCCGCGAGATGTTTCACGGTATTTGGCGTTCATGTCTTTACCGGTTTCGTACATGGTCTCGATGACTTTATCAAGGCACACGCGCGGTTCGCTGGTACGGCGCAGCGCCATACGTGCGGCGTTCACTGCTTTAACCGAAGCAATGGCGTTACGCTCAATGCACGGTACCTGCACCTGGCCGGCAACCGGATCGCAGGTCAGACCCAGGTTATGTTCCATACCGATTTCCGCCGCGATGCACACCTGCATTGGGCTACCGCCCAGCAGTTCAGCCAGACCGGCCGCAGCCATGGAGCAGGCAACGCCGACTTCACCCTGACAGCCCACTTCGGCGCCAGAGATAGAGGCGTTCATCTTGTACAGTGAACCAATGGCGCTCGCGACCAGCATGTAGCGTGCCAGCGAGTTAGCATTCACTTCGCGGATAAACTTGTCGTAGTACGCCAGCACGGCAGGAACAATCCCGCATGCGCCATTAGTTGGCGCCGTAACCACGCGTCCACCGGCAGCGTTTTCTTCGTTCACGGCCAGCGCGAACATGTTGATCCAGTCAACAACCGCCATCGGATCAGTGGTGGTTTTGTCGCTGCTGACCAGCATACGACGCAGCGCCGCCGCGCGACGTGGAACGCGCAGTTTGCCCGGCAATACACCTTCGGTGGTGATGCCGCGCTCAATCCCGCTGCGCATGACGTCCCAGACGTTGGCGAAGTGTTGTTCCAGCTCTTCTTTGCTGTGCAGCGCCAGTTCGTTTTGCATCATCAGACCGGAAAGTGACAGGCCGGTTTCCTGGCAATGACGTTGCAAATCAGCCGCAGATTTATACGGATACGGCACGTTTACCGGAGAGTTGTTCGGTAAACCAAAATGTTCTTCATCAACGATGAACCCACCGCCAATGGAATAGTAAGTCTGGCTGTAAATGGCTTTTTCGCCCGCCAGTGCGGTAATACGCATCCCGTTTTCGTGCAGGGACAGATTGTCCGCATGGAAATTCATGCACTTGTCGACCGGGAACTCGACCTCATGTTGACCGTCCGCCAGCAGCAAACGTCCATGAGTATTCACATCCTGGATAAAGGCCGGGATGGCATCAATGTCTACGGTATCCGGCAGATTACCCGCCAGGCCCATAATAATCGCGATGTCGGTATGGTGACCTTTCCCCGTCAGAGACAAAGAGCCATAGACATCAACCACTACGCGGGTTACGTCAGTGAGAATTCCGCGTGCAATCAGGTCATCCGTGAATTGTTTGCCTGCTTTCATCGGGCCAACAGTGTGGGAGCTGGAAGGGCCAATGCCGATTTTGAAAATATCGAATACGCTAATCATGAGGCGTCCATTGTGTATCGAGGTGCGCCGCCCCGAGGAGCGGCGCAGGGGAATTAACTGAACAGAGAGTAGAAAATAGCGGAGATAGCGATCAGGCCCATAATCACAACGAAGACGTTGCTGATATGGCCGCTGTATTTACGCATTGCCGGTACTTTCTGAATTGCATACATCGGCATCAGGAACAGAATCATCGCGATGATTGGGCCACCCAGGGTTTCAATCATACCGAGGATACTTGGGTTCAGCGTCGCCACAATCCAGGTGGTTACCAGCATGAACAGCGCAGTGATTTTGTTCAGTTTGTTGATTTCGATGGTTTTGCCTTTGCCGCGCAGAGACTTAATCACCATACCGTTGAAACCTTCACGTGCGCCCAGGTAGTGGCCGAGGAAGGATTTGGTGATAGCGATAATCGCGATGATCGGTGCCATCCAGGCAATGATCGGCGCGTTAAAGTGGTTTGCCAGGTAAGACAGGATAGAGATGTTCTGCTCTTTCGCTGCAGCCAGATCCGCTGGGGTCAGGCTAAATACGCAGCTGAAGACGAAGAACATAACGGTCAGCACCATCATGATGTGAGCGAATGCCAGAATCTTAGAGCATTTCTTCTCAGCTTCATCACCGTATTCTTCACGCTTCGCCACGGCGAAGGAGGAGATGATTGGTGAGTGGTTGAAGGAGAACACCATTACCGGAATTGCCAGCCACAGGGTCAACAGCAGTCCGTTGCCGGTGGTTGCTGCAGAGTCAAAGGACAGGGTTTCCAGAACTGCACCGCTCCACTGAGGGATCAGGTACAGCGCCAGCAGCATCAGGGCGGCAACAAACGGGAATACCAGGATGCTCATCGCCTTCACGATCATCTGCTCACCGAAACGCACGATGGTCATCATGCCGACAATCAGGATCAGAGACAGGATTGCGCGCGGCGGCGGCGTAATTGCCAACTGGTGGGTCAGGAAGCTTTCGACGGTGTTGGTGATTGCTACGCTGTAGACCAACAGAATTGGGTAGATAGCGAAGAAGTAGAGCAGGGTAATCAGTTTTCCTGCGCCTACACCAAAGTGTTCTTCTACAACTTCAGTAATGTCTTCACCCGGATTTTTACCGGACAGCACGAAGCGAGTCAGGCCGCGGTGTGCAAAGAAGGTCATTGGGAAAGCGAGGATCGCCATGATGATCAGCGGAATCATACCGCCTACGCCTGCGTTAATCGGCAGGAACAATACACCCGCGCCAATCGCCGTGCCGTAAAGGCCCAGCATCCACATGGTGTCTGTCTTGCGCCATGCGCTGCGGGTCTGGCCCGTAACGATAGTGCTGGTTTGAGTGTTTTCCATCTATTTCTCCTGGAGGAAGCTTAAAAAGTCGGGTTTGGGGTCAATCCAATGAGAAAATACCCGACTGTAAATCGAAATTCGTTGAGCGATTTTTTATATAATTTTTCGCCGTAATAATTTGCGGGCGGAAAGATACATTTTAGTAATGAATGTATCAGTGATCGCGATCCCAAATGCAATAATCCACCTTTTATGTGGATAAATTTGGACCATTAATCTGTTAAAAAATAGTCAAAGCGAATTTACGGGCGCGAAGGCTAACATTAACGACATATATCATGAAAGCGAAGGCGCGAAGATACGAGCGTTACGCTGTAAAAACTGTTGTTTTTAGAGGATTTTGGCGACTAATAATAATTTCCTAAGATAAATCACGGTTGGGTTTTAAAGGTAATCGTTTGCGCAGCGCGTTATTTTTAATGAAACATCATCGGTATTTATATGATCGTCTGAGCTATGTGACTGGTATCACTAAAAAAAGCCGGGAGGCTGATGCGCCAAACCCGGCTTTGATATGGACAAAACTGTCACCGCGATAGCGTCTGCTGGCGGCTGTTGGAGGTTAGGCGCAAATCTCGTAGCAAGGGATATACGCGGAGCCAGGTAACTTCATACGATGCTGTGCAACAAAGCCCTGCAGGAGATCGTCCATGCGGCGCATCATTTCGCGGTCACCGTGGATTTTGTACGGGCCAAACTCTTCGATGGCGCGGATCCCGACTTCCTTCACGTTACCGGCTACAATCCCCGAGAACGCACGGCGCAGGTCTGCCGCCAGTACTTCCACGGGTTGATCCGGGTACAGCTTCAGGTTAGCCATGTTTTCATGGGACGGCTCGAACGGCATCTGCAAATCAGGCGCGATACGAATAGACCAGTTAAAGCTGTAGGCATCACCGGTGTCACGGCGGTTCTCTTTCACCAGCGGCATCGCTTTTTTCATCAGACGAGCCACTTCTGCTGCATCGTCTATGATAATGCGATAGTGGCGACGCGCATCTTCCCCCAGCGTGTGCACGATAAATTCGTCCAGCACGCGGAAGTAATCGGCGCTCTCTTTTGGTCCAGTCAGGATCAGCGGTAAAACTTGATCTTTGTTGGCCGGGTTCATCAGGATCCCCAGCAGATACAGCAGTTCTTCTGCTGTCCCTACGCCGCCTGGGAAGATGATTATACCGTGGGCGATACGCACGAACGCTTCCAGACGTTTTTCAATGTCTGGCATGATTATCAGTTCGTTAACCAGCGGGTTAGGCGGCTCAGCGGCAATGATTGACGGTTCGGTCATACCGATAAAGCGGCTGTCTTTGTATCGTTGCTGGGCGTGACCGACCGCAGCGCCTTTCATTGGCGCTTCCATCGCCCCCGGACCACAGCCGGTACAGATGTTCAGTTCGCGCAGGCCCAACTGGGTACCAACGCGACGGGCGTACAGGTACTCATTTTCGTTGATTGAGTGACCCCCCCAGCAGACGACCATGTTCGGCGCTTCACCCACGTGTAGCGCCCGGGCATTGCGCAGGATCGAGAATACCAGGTTGGTAATATGCACCGAGCTTTCAAGATCCAGATGCTGAAAGCGACCGGCGTTATGGATCTGGCCATTGACGAACAGAATGTCGCGCAGCACGGCAAACAGGTTGGCCTGCAGTGCGCGAATAATGCGTCCATCAACAAACGCATCTTCAGGTGGGTTGATCAGTTCCAGCTTCACGCCCCGTTCGCGGCGCAGCACGTTAATGTCGAAACTTTCAAAGCGTGACAGCAGCTCTTTGCTGTTGTCGGTCAAACTGCCGGAGTTCAGAACGGCAAGCGAACAGTTACGAAACAGTTGATACAGGTCGCTGCTGGCCGTGCGTTTAAGCATATCGACTTCCAACTGCGACAACATGTCCATTGAGCCAAGCGGGCTAATATGTGTAATCAAGTAAACTCCTTATGGGACGCAACACGTCATTCCCTGTTGATTACAATAGCCCTGGCTTATGACCTTTCACAACCTTGCGCGCGGAATCCGGCACGCAAAATTGAGAAAAAAGATTACTGACGTACCAGGCGCCCCGTTGCTGGGGTGAAATCGGTGTTGGTGCGCCATGGGTTAATGTCCAGGCCGCCACGTCGCGTGTAGCGCGCGTAAACGCTCAGTTTCTCCGGCTGGCAGAAGCGCAGAATGTCATTGAAAATGCGTTCCACGCACTGCTCGTGAAACTCATTATGGTGACGGAAGGAGACCAGATAACGCAGCAGCTTCTCGCGATCGATTTTTCGTCCGCGATACTGAATCTGTATGGAGCCCCAGTCCGGCTGGTGGGTGATCAAGCAGTTAGACTTCAGCAGATGGCTGACCAGCGTCTCTTCCACCGCTTTTTCACCGCCAACGGCATTTTCCAGATACTCTGTGCTGAACTGGTAGTTATCGATGACGATATCCTGATTGTCGATGCAGGTGCCGTTAAAGTGGGCTATCGGTTGTCCTTCCAGTTCGTCAAGACGGTACAGCGCTACGCTGACATCACCCTGAGCACAAGCGCGCAGATCGTTTTCCAGCGTCTGGCGTACCGCATCCCAGGAATCAAAACGCGTCTGGTTAAAACTGTTCAGGTAAAGCTTAAAGCTTTTCGATTCGATCAGATTTACGCTGGTGTAATCCAGTTCTACATGACCGACCGCTACCTGCGGTAAACCGTTGGCATTCAGCCATGACAGTTCATATAGCGTCCAGATATCGGCACCGTGAAAAGGCAGATTATCGGCCTGTAAATCCAGCGGGTCGCGGTTCAGGCTGCGTGGAACGCCCTGCAGCAGGCTGGCATCGTAATTGTCACGGTAATCTGTTGATTTACCAAGAGTCAGGCCGTCAAGCGCCTGATGATTTTCATAAGAGGACATGTTTCACCGTCATAAACCAGATACACTATGCGACAAGTGTATCCTAGCTTTTGTGAAGAGAGAAATCAGTGGACGAATTGACAGCGCAGGCGTTGACAGCCTTTACGACACGTTATTGCGACGCATGGTACGAAAAAAACAACAGCTGGCCCCTCAGCGAAGAGCTGTATGGCGTACCTTCTCCGTGCATCATTTCTTCCACAGACGATGCGGTATTCTGGCAACCTCAGCCTTTTGTCGGCGAAAAAAACCTCAATGCGGTTGAACGCGCCTTTGATATCGTGATACAACCAGCCGTTCACGCTTTTTACACCACCCAGTTTGCTGGGGACATGCACGCGCAGTTTGCGGATGAAAAACTAACGCTGCTGCAAACCTGGAGCGAAGACGACTTCAGGCGCGTTCAGGAAAACCTGATTGGTCACCTGGTTACGCAAAAGCGCCTCAAGCTGTCGCCTACGCTTTTTATTGCCACCCAGGACAATGAGCTTGACGTTATTTCGGTGTGCAATCTCTCCGGTGAAGTGTGTAAAGAAACGCTGGGAACCCGTAAACGAACGGTGCTGGCGGACTCACTTGCGGAATTTCTCACTCAGCTTAAGCCAGTTCTGTAATCCAGATTGCCCTGAACCTTGTGAGAGATCTCTTACAAACCCTGTAGGACATTGCCAGGTGATAAGTAAAGACTTAATGAACGGATAAAATAATTATTCCTTATTATTCATAAAGTTAATGTTTTATTGTCAACTTTCATACGAAAATAATCTTAAGGGAGTGTCTGTAAGCATCTTGTAAGACAAGGCGAAACAGGCGATTCTATATCTGTCGACAAGGAGTCGCACAACGAAGAGAACATCAGGATGATGGCTCTTCGGCAGGACACACCAGGACGGTGTTACAAGGACAGGCTTCAGGATGAAGCAAAGCGGAAAGCGCTGGATGCGTTAAGGGACACCTCCAGGATGGAGAATGAGAGCCGGTCAGGATGTTCGGCGGGTCAGGATGGCCAGGACACTTCAGGATGAAGTTTTCACATCGGGGTGATGTGAGCAGGATGCACAAGTTCAGGATGAACAAGGTCGCAAGACCACAGGAAAAGTTGTCACGGATGAGCAGGGAGCACTAAAAGTAGCTGGAACGCTGCGAAACGAACCGGGAGCACTGTTTTTACAGTGCTCCCTTTTTTTATTTCCCTTCACTAGTGCTATTCTTCGCGCCAGATTTTTCATCATTGAGGTTAATTTCATGACGACTCATGACCGTGTGCGCCAGCAGTTACACGCGCTTGAAGCGCTACTGCGTGAACATAATCACTGGCGGTTGGATGAGCCTGCAGAGCATCTGTTTACCAGCACGCAGCCTTTTTGTATGGATACCATGGAGCCGGTTGAGTGGCTGCAATGGGTATTGATTCCCCGCATGCATACGCTGATTGATAACGCTCAGCCGCTTCCGCAGGCTTTTGCCGTCGCACCGTATTACGAAATGGCGTTGGCAGCCGATCACCCGCAACGCGAAATTCTCCTGACGGCATTGCAGGAATTGGATGCACTGTTTACAAGTGATAACGCCTGATGCTGGAGATTCTGTATCAGGACGAATGGCTGGTCGCAGTTAACAAACCTTCGGGCTGGTTGGTTCACCGCAGTTGGCTCGACCGGGATGAGAAAGTGGTGGTGATGCAAACGGTACGCGACCAGATTGGTCAGCACGTTTTTACCGCCCACCGACTCGACAGACCGACTTCCGGAGTACTGCTGATGGGACTGTCCAGCGAAGCCGGGCGGTTGCTGTCCCAGCAATTTGAACATCATCAAATTCAGAAACGCTATCATGCGATTGTGCGTGGCTGGCTGATGGATGATGCCGTGCTGGATTACCCGCTGGTCGAAGAACTGGATAAGATCGCCGATAAATTTGCCCGTGATGATAAAGGCCCGCAGCCTGCCGTCACCCATTATCGCGGTTTGGCGACGGTTGAGATGCCGGTAGCGACCGGACGTTATCCGACGACCCGTTACGGATTGGTGGAACTGGATCCTAAAACCGGTCGAAAACACCAGCTCAGACGCCATCTGGCGCACTTACGCCATCCAATTATCGGCGACAGTAAGCACGGTGATTTGCGGCAAAACCGCAGCGCCGCTGAGCACTTTGGCTGTCAGCGTTTGATGCTTCATGCCAGCCAGCTTGCGCTGACTCATCCTTTCACCGGCGAACCGCTGGTTATTCGCGCCGGGCTGGATGATGTCTGGATGCAGGCGCTATCACAGTTTGGCTGGCGTGGACTTCTCCCTGAGAATGAAAGGGTTGAGTTCAGCGGGCTGTCAGGTCAGGATGAGCAGATAGATTCTTAAGTCCCTGGAGATTACGGTTATGGCGGAAATTGGAATTTTTGTCGGCACGATGTACGGAAACGCGTTGCTGGTTGCCGAAGAGGCCGAAGCTATTTTGACGGCGCAGGGTCATAAAGCCACGGTGTTCGAAGATCCCGAGCTCAGCGACTGGCAGGCATATCAGGAAAAATATGTGCTGGTGGTGACCTCAACGACCGGGCAGGGCGATCTGCCGGATAGCATCGTGCCGCTGTTTCAGGGGATCAAAGATAATCTCGGTTTCCAGCCAAATCTGCATTACGGGGTAATTGCGCTGGGTGACAGTAGCTATGTTAATTTCTGCAATGGCGGCAAGCAGTTCGATGCACTGTTGCAGGAACAAAGCGCCCAACGTGTAGGGGAAATGCTGCTGATTGACGCCAGCGAGCATCCTGAACCGGAAAGCGAATCCAATCCGTGGGTAGAAAACTGGGGAACCTTGCTTAAATAACCTTTCGCCCGGCAGCGCTTTGTTTGCACGGGCCTGTTACTCTCTTTTGGGTCGTAGGCCGGGTAAGGCGTTGCTACCCGGCAACAAATCGCCCACCAAACGCCAATTTCGTGAAGCATCTTCCATTCCCTTAGGCTTATGCCATAAACAACCTCATTTACCTCCCACAATGTTGTGTTTTTGCACGGTGAGGGTAAGAGGCACTCCTTCATATACTTTTCCCGTCAGTTCCCGAAAAGGCAGCGAGTCAGAATAAAACGGCCCTGAGCTGTACCAAAACTGCCACACACTAACCTCTCATTCTGATCACCCTACAGGTGCTGTACAGAATGAACTGGCGAAAGCCAAGATTCAGGAGTGCAACAATGAGTTCATTAAGTCAGGCGGCGAGCAGCGCGGAAAAACGCACTAACGCTCGCTACTGGATAGTGGTGATGCTGTTTATCGTCACATCCTTCAACTACGGCGATCGCGCCACCTTATCCATCGCCGGCTCGGAGATGGCCAAAGATATTGGTCTGGATGCGGTAGGGATGGGGTATGTATTCTCCGCTTTTTCATGGGCCTATGTTATCGGTCAGATCCCCGGCGGCTGGCTGCTCGACCGCTTCGGTTCAAAACGTGTTTACTTCTGGTCCATTTTTATCTGGTCGATGTTTACCCTGCTGCAGGGCTTCGTCGATATCTTCAGCGGCTTCGGCATTATCGTTGCGCTGTTTACCCTGCGCTTCCTCGTGGGGTTAGCCGAAGCGCCATCCTTCCCTGGCAACAGTCGTATTGTGGCGGCGTGGTTCCCGGCGCAGGAAAGGGGCACGGCGGTCGCTATTTTTAACTCGGCGCAGTACTTTGCCACCGTGATCTTCGCGCCAATCATGGGCTGGTTGACCCACGAAGTGGGCTGGTCGCATGTGTTCTTCTTTATGGGCGGTCTCGGGATTGTTATCAGCTTTATCTGGCTGAAGGTGATTCATGAACCGAACCAGCATCCGGGCGTAAACCAAAAAGAGCTGGACTACATTGCCGAAGGCGGAGCGCTGATCAATATGGATCAGGCGGCAGCCAAAGCCAAAGTGCCGTTCAGCGTGAAGTGGGGGCAGATCAAGCAACTGCTGGGCTCACGGATGATGATCGGTATTTATATCGGCCAATACTGCATAAACGCGCTGACCTATTTCTTTATCACCTGGTTCCCGGTTTATCTGGTACAGGCACGCGGTATGTCGATTTTGAAAGCTGGTTTTGTTGCCTCGGTCCCAGCCATTTGCGGATTTGCAGGCGGCGTGCTCGGCGGCATTATTTCCGACTGGCTGATGCGCCGTACCGGTTCGCTGAATATCGCCCGTAAAACGCCAATCGTACTGGGTATGCTGTTGTCGATGGTGATGGTGTTCTGTAACTACGTCAACGTGGAGTGGATGATCATCGGCTTTATGGCGCTGGCCTTCTTCGGCAAAGGTATCGGTGCGTTGGGATGGGCGGTGATGGCCGATACTGCGCCAAAAGAGATTAGCGGTTTGAGCGGCGGTCTGTTCAATATGTTTGGCAACATCTCCGGTATCGTTACGCCAATTGCTATCGGCTACATCGTAGGTACCACTGGCTCGTTTAACGGTGCGTTGATTTACGTCGGGGTGCATGCGCTGATTGCTGTAGTGAGCTATCTGGTGCTGGTAGGTGATATTAAACGTATCGAACTGAAACCTGTCGCAGGGCAATGATGATGACAACACAATCGAGTCCCATTATTACCGATATGAAGGTCATCCCGGTGGCCGGTCATGACAGCATGCTGCTCAATATTGGCGGGGCGCATAACGCATACTTTACCCGCAATATCGTCGTGCTCACCGATAACGCCGGAAATACCGGCGTCGGTGAAGCGCCGGGCGGCGAAGTGATTTATCAGACGCTGGTGGACGCGATTCCACAAGTGTTGGGCCAGGAAGTCGCGCGCCTGAATAAGGTGGTTCAGCAGGTGCATAAAGGCAACCAGGCCGCTGATTTTGACACCTTTGGCAAAGGTGCCTGGACCTTTGAACTGCGGGTTAATGCGGTGGCCGCGCTGGAAGCCGCACTGCTCGACCTGCTGGGCAAGGCGCTGAACGTGCCGGTCTGCGAACTGTTAGGGCCAGGCAAGCAGCGCGATGCGGTCACCGTGCTCGGCTATCTGTTCTACGTGGGAGATCGCAGCAAAACCGATCTGCCGTATCTGGACAGCACGCCGGGTAACCATGAGTGGTATCACCTGCGTCACCAGCAGGCGATGAACAGTGAGGCGGTGGTACGTCTGGCTCAGGCTTCGCAGGATCGCTACGGCTTTAAAGATTTCAAACTCAAAGGCGGTGTGCTGCCTGGCGAGCAGGAAATCGACACCGCTCGCGCGTTGAAACAATGCTTCCCGGATGCGCGTATTACGGTCGATCCTAACGGTGCTTGGCTTCTGGATGAAGCTATTTCCTTGTGTAAAGGGCTGAACGATGTTCTGACTTACGCCGAAGATCCGTGCGGCGCAGAACAGGGTTTTTCTGGCCGCGAAGTGATGGCCGAGTTCCGCCGTGCAACCGGCCTGCCGGTAGCAACGAATATGATAGCCACCAACTGGCGTGAGATGGGCCATGCGGTGATGCTCAACTCGGTAGATATTCCACTGGCCGATCCTCACTTCTGGACCCTTTCCGGCGCGGTACGCGTGGCACAGCTATGCGATGACTGGGGACTGACCTGGGGCTGCCACTCTAACAATCATTTTGATATTTCCCTGGCGATGTTCACCCACGTCGGTGCCGCTGCGCCGGGCAACCCAACGGCGATCGACACTCACTGGATCTGGCAGGAGGGCGATTGCCGCCTGACCAAAAATCCGCTGGAGATTAAACACGGAAAAATTGCGGTACCCGACGCGCCCGGCCTGGGCGTGGAACTGGACTGGGATCAGGTACAGAAAGCGCATGAAGCCTATAAGGCGCTGCCCGGCGGCGCGCGTAATGACGCAGGCCCGATGCAGTATCTGATCCCTGGATGGACTTTTGACCGTAAACGTCCCGTTTTCGGCCGCCACTAATTTTGAATAAGGACTTAATTATGAGCGCACAATTTACTACCCCAGTCGTAACCGCGATGCAGGTGATCCCGGTTGCGGGCCATGACAGCATGCTGATGAATCTGAGCGGCGCACATGCCCCGTTCTTCACGCGTAATATTGTGATTATCAAAGATAACTCCGGTCATACCGGCGTGGGTGAGATTCCCGGCGGCGAAAAAATTCGTCAGACCCTGGAAGATGCCATTCCGCTGGTGGTGGGCAAAACGTTAGGTGAATACAAAAACGTACTGAATGCGGTCCGCAATACCTTTGCCGATCGTGATGCCGGTGGCCGTGGTTTGCAGACCTTCGATTTACGTACCACTATTCATGTGGTTACCGGGATCGAAGCGGCCATGTTGGATCTGCTGGGTCAGCATCTGGGCGTTAACGTCGCATCTCTGCTGGGCGACGGTCAGCAGCGTAGCGAAGTTGAAATGCTGGGTTATCTGTTCTTCGTCGGTAACCGTAACGCGACGCCGCTGCCGTATCAGAGCCAGCCGGATGAGAAATGCGACTGGTATCGCCTGCGTCATGAAGAGGCGATGACCCCGGATGCAGTGGTGCGCCTGGCGGAAGCCGCATATGAGAAATATGGTTTCAACGATTTCAAACTGAAAGGCGGGGTGTTGGCCGGGGAAGAAGAAGCGGAATCTATTGTGGCGCTGGCGAAACGCTTTCCACAGGCACGCGTCACGCTCGATCCCAATGGTGCGTGGTCGCTGAATGAAGCGATTAAAATTGGTAAGTACCTGAAAGGATCGCTGGCTTATGCGGAAGATCCGTGCGGCGCCGAGCAGGGGTTCTCAGGCCGTGAAGTCATGGCGGAATTCCGTCGTGCTACCGGTTTGCCGACCGCCACTAATATGATCGCCACCGACTGGCGTCAGATGGGACATATGCTGTCGTTGCAGTCCGTGGATATCCCGCTGGCGGATCCTCACTTCTGGACTATGCAGGGTTCTGTCCGCGTTGCGCAGATGTGTCATGAGTTTGGGCTGACCTGGGGCTCGCACTCTAACAACCACTTTGATATTTCGCTGGCGATGTTTACTCATGTTGCGGCGGCGGCGCCGGGCAAAATTACCGCTATCGATACCCACTGGATCTGGCAGGAAGGCAATCAACGCCTGACCAAAGAGCCGTTTGAAATCAAAGGCGGCATGGTGCAGGTACCGGCGAAGCCGGGTCTGGGCGTGGAGCTGGATATGGATCAGGTTATGAAAGCTCATGAGCTGTATCAGCAACATGGACTGGGAGCGCGCGATGATGCCATGGGAATGCAGTATCTGATCCCGAACTGGACGTTTGATAATAAGCGTCCGTGCATGGTACGCTAAGCGAACTGGGACCGCTCCCACCAAGGGGCGGTTTTTCTCCTGGTGTATGCTTAACACAGTCAACATGCGTAAGGATGCTTTATGAAAATAGTAATCGCACCGGATTCCTATAAGGAAAGTTTGAGTGCGCTTGAAGTGGCAACGGCTATTGAGCTGGGATTTCGTGAGATCTGGCCTGAGGCGAATTACGTGAAGATCCCGGTCGCGGATGGCGGTGAGGGAACGGTCGAAGCGATGGTTGCCGCAACGCAAGGCCACCTTGTGCATGTTGATGTTACCGGCCCTCTGGGTAAAACGATTCAGGCATTTTATGGTTTATCCGGGGATGAGCGTTCGGCGTTTATCGAAATGGCGGCCGCCAGTGGACTGGAGCAGGTTCCCGCAGGTTTACGCGATCCGCTGAAAACGACCTCCTGGGGAACCGGGGAGCTAATCCGTCATGCGCTGGACGCGGGCGTTGAACATATCATTATCGGCATTGGCGGCAGCGCCACCAATGATGGCGGTGCCGGGATGGTGCAAGCGCTGGGAGCAAAATTACTGGATGCGCAAAATAACGATATTGCTCATGGCGGGACTGGCCTTGAATCACTCGCCCGGATTGATATTTCTCAGCTAGACCCGCGTCTTGCCGCGTGCCGTATTGAAGTGGCCTGCGATGTGACTAATCCGTTGACCGGTGAAGAGGGGGCCTCTGCGGTCTTCGGTCCGCAAAAGGGGGCGACGCCGGAGATGATTCTTCGTCTTGATCGGGCGCTCACGCATTATGCGCAACTCATTGCCCGCGATCTGGACGTCAACGTGCTGGAACTGGCGGGTGGTGGCGCGGCTGGCGGTATGGGGGCGGCACTGTATGCGTTTTGCGGCGCACAGTTACGCTGCGGTATTGAGGTCGTGACGGATGCGTTACACCTCGACGACTGCGTTGCGGATGCGGATTTAGTGGTCACGGGCGAAGGACGTATCGACAGCCAGACCATTCACGGTAAGGTTCCGGTTGGCGTGGCGAAGGTGGCAAAGCGTTACAACAAACCGGTTATCGGCATTGCTGGCAGCCTGACGGCTGATGTCGGTGTTGTACATGAGCATGGGCTTGATGCGGTTTTTAGCGTTATCTATACCGTTTGCACACTGGATGAGGCGCTGAAGAACGCGAGTGAGAACGTGCGAATGACGGCGCGAAACGTGGCCGCGACCCTGAAAGCGGGTCAGCAATTACGTTGAATGATGTGGCATGAAAGCCGGATAAGACGCGTGAGCGTCGTCATCCGGCAATCAGATCTTTACCCTAACAACCTCTTCGCTTCGCGCGCAACGTTATCCATTTCATCCAGAAGCTCTAAAAACTCAGGCTCCAGCTCTTCTTCTTTGCTCCCGCTACGTAATTGCTGCTCAATCAGCTGACACAGGTTTTTCATGCGGGGAACGCCGCTATAACCGCAACTGCCATGCAGTTTATGGATCATATCCACCAGTCCTTCAGGGT
Source organism: Citrobacter sp. RHBSTW-00887 (assembly GCF_013728095.1). Classification (NCBI taxonomy): domain Bacteria; kingdom Pseudomonadati; phylum Pseudomonadota; class Gammaproteobacteria; order Enterobacterales; family Enterobacteriaceae; genus Citrobacter; species Citrobacter sp. RHBSTW-00887. The sequence goes on from NZ_CP056267.1 coordinate 1,176,636, forward strand.
TTTCACCTACCAGCTGTTCTTCAATTTTGTTACGCACTTCGGGCAGAAAATCGAGCAGCATTTGCAGCATATCCCGCGCCAGATCGTTTTTACCGGCGGCTTGCCTTAACGCCAGTTGCCAGTCGAGTGTGGTATTCGGATTGACGACCGGTTCAACAGCGAGCGCCCTCAGCGATGTGCTCGCGCCGGGTTTGTAGCGTAACAGCAGATTATGCAGCTTATCTTCTTCGATAGGCTTCGCCAGGTAATCGTTCATCCCGGCGCTGAGCAGCTTCTCTTTTTGCCCGGCCATGGCATGCGCGGTGACCGCAATGACCGGCGTCTGTTGTTGATGAGGAAGCTGGTGGATCAGTTCGCAGGCGCGAATACCGTCCATGTCTGGCATCTGAATATCCATCAGGATGAGATCAAACTGCATCTGTTTGGCGCGATCCACAGCCTGATGTCCGCTGTCGCAGAGCACGACGTGCTGCACTTTATCTTCCAGCAGTGCGCCAATCAGCTTGAGGTTCGCCGGGTTGTCGTCCACCGCCATGACGGTCATCGCAATTTTGCTCTCGTCTAACAGTAGCGGAGCCGCGCTGTGGTTCAGTTGACAATACTCTGTCAACGCTGGCAGTAAGCGGGTTGAGGTTAGAGGTTTCAACAGGCACGCCGCCGCGCCGCCCTGCTTTAATTTCTCAGCGTTGATCTGCGCATGGCAAGGCAGAGCCAGTAACAAAAAGTCGGTCATCGCCGCTGCGCTTGCCAGCCGCTCATGCTGCATGGTGAGCGGTTCGCGTAAAGTGACCGGTATGCCAAGCAGCAGAATATCGTAGTGATCCTTCGGCAGTCCGGAGAATGAAGGGCTGTAAATCACTTCCAGCGGCGTTTCACTCAAGATATCTAACGTGCATTGCGCGGCTGTGGCGTTAGGTTCAACGTAGGCCAGCCGCTTTCCGGCCAGACAGTGCGTGGTTGAGCGATCCACGAGAACGTTAGGGTTGAGATCGAGGCTGATATGGAACCAGAACGTGGAGCCCCGGTTCGGCTGGCTGTGGAAGGAGATATCCCCGCCCATTTCATTGACCAGCTTTTGCGTAATGACCAGGCCCAGTCCGGTCCCGCCGTGGCGGCGGGAAATACTGGCATCGGCCTGGCGGAAGGCCTGGAACAGGCGTGACTGATCGCGCTCAGGGATGCCAATTCCGGTATCGCGGATTTGCACTTCAATTTGCACTTTCGTGTTACTGAGGGCGCGTTTCTCGACCAGAATGTCGATATTACCGCCTTCGGTAAATTTGATGGCATTGCCAACCAGATTAGTGATTACCTGCTGTAAGCGCAGCGGGTCCCCGATGACGTTGTCCGGCACGTCATTCTTAATATTTAGCGTCAGCTCAAGCCCTTTATCATGGGATGAGTGCGCTAACAGCGTGACGACGTCATCCAGCGTGCTACGCAGCGGGAATGGGATGCTTTCCAGAATCAGTTTGCCCGCCTCAAGTTTGGAGAAGTCGAGCACATCATTGATGATGGCCAACAGATTGTTGGCCGAGCGTTCAATCGTATTCAGGTGATCGCGCTGCGTCGTGTTGAGCTCGGTTTTAAGCGTCAGGCGGGTGAAGCCAATCACGCCATTCAGCGGCGTACGCAGCTCATGCGACATGTTAGCCAGAAACTCAGACTTAATACGCGCCGCTTCCTGGGCGCGTTTCTTCGCCAGATCCAGTTCGACGTTCTGGATTTCCATCTGCTCCAACGTTTCGCGCAGGTCAGAGGTGGCCTGGTCGATGTTGTGCTGCATCTCTTCATGGTAGGCCGCAAGTGACATCGCCATCGAGTTGATGCCATTTTTGAGCATATCCAGCTCGCCCAACATGAAACCTTCGACGCGGCTGTCGAGCTGTCCTCTACGTATTCGGTCAACGGTATTCACCATATTGCGAATCGGGCCAGTCACGTCGCGCATCAGACGCCAGCCAAAAATTAACGCAATACCGATACAAAACAGCATCATTACGCTGGAGATAAAGATCTCTTTATACTGCTGCAATCGTACTGACTTGAGGTCCAGCTCAAGCGCCACATACCCCAGCATATTTTCCGTATTTTTGGCGTCGCTGACGGCAGATTCATCCGGCGAATAGCTTTCCGATATAATTGGCGTTCGCAGGATCATAATATCCCCGAGCCGGGTGACGCTCAGCTTTCGGGGAAATGGTGAACCGGTTGCCAGCTGCATTTCAGACGGATCGAGATGAAAATTGGATGTGACAAACAGCCGGTTATTCTCGTCATAGACAGAAATTGCCCGCACGATATCGGAATGGCGACGATGCAGCACGCTGATAAGTTGGCCGATGGATTCTCTGTTTTGCAGATTCATGCCATATTCGCTGGAGACCGCGAGTGGCTCAATGATGCTGGTGCCAGCATCTTCCAGTTGACGCTGCAAGTCGTTATAGCGATGCACAACAAAAAAGATACTGAGCAGCAAACCAATCAGGACGGTCGGGGCCAGGATCAGAATCATCATGCGTGCGCGCAGGCTGTAGTTGGTCATGGAGTTCCGTTATGGGACAATTAGGGTCACACTGTTAAATAGAGAAATATCTCGTCGATGGCGCAATTCTACTCTGCAAAACGACGCGTGACGACGCGTCAGATCATAACCGCTACCGTCAATGACCTTGATCCTTTCGGCCAGGGCGTTGCTCGCCATAACGGAAAGGCGTTGTTTATACCGGAATTGCTACCTCAGGAAAGCGCCGAGGTGGTGATTACCGAAGATAAAAAACAGTTCGCCCGCGCGCAAGTAAAACGACGTTTAAACGACAGTCCGCAGCGTGAAGTGCCACGTTGCCCGCATTTTGGCGTGTGCGGCGGCTGCCAGCAGCAGCATGCCAGCATCTCGTTGCAGCAGCGTAGCAAAAGCGCGGCGTTGTCGCGTTTAATGAAATGTGAAGTGTCGGATGTTATAGCTGATACCCCGTGGGGCTATCGTCGTCGCGCCAGGTTGAGCCTGAACTATCGGCCAAAAGAACAAAAATTGCAGATGGGGTTTCGCAAATCCGCATCCAGCGACATTATCGATGTCAAACAATGCCCTATTTTGGTGCCCCAGCTTGAAGCGCTCTTGCCCCACATCCGGGCGTGTCTGGAAAGTCTGCAAGGGTTACGCCATCTTGGTCATGTCGAGCTGGTGCAGGCGGGGAGCGGAACCCTGATGATTTTGCGCCACACGGCGCCATTAAGTGTTCAGGACAAAGAAAAACTGGAATGCTTTTCGCATTCTCAGGGGCTGTCTTTGTTTCTGGCCCCGCAAAGCGAGATACTGGAATCAATATCAGAAGAGTCGCCCTGGTATGACTCAAATGGACTACGGTTAACCTTCAGCCCGCGTGATTTTATTCAGGTCAATGAAGGGGTAAACCAACAAATGGTGGTCCGTGCGCTCGAATGGCTGGATGTGCAACCTGAAGATCGCGTACTCGATCTGTTCTGTGGAATGGGTAATTTTACCCTGCCGTTGGCAACCCGGGCTGCAAACGTGGTGGGGGTGGAAGGGGTACCGGCGCTGGTGGAAAAAGGCCGGGAAAACGCGCTGAATAACGGATTACACAATGTGACATTCTTTCATGAAAACCTTGAGGAAGATGTTACCCGGCAGCCGTGGGCGAAAAACGGATTCGACAAAGTATTGCTCGATCCTGCGCGTGCGGGGGCTGCAGGTGTGATGCAACATATTATAAAATTAGAACCTATACGCGTTGTTTATGTATCCTGTAACCCGGCAACGCTGGCTCGTGACAGCGACGCTTTGCTCAACGCGGGATATGCCATACGGCGACTGGCGATGCTCGATATGTTCCCGCACACTGGACACCTGGAATCAATGGTCCTGTTTGAGCGTATGTAATGAATTTTGTACCCATTGGATTTCGGGTGGTAATGCAGCGTGAAAGACAATGGGTATGGCTTGTCGACTTCGACAGGCCAGGCCCCTTAAGGAGAGGACAATGGTTGCGGTAAGAAGTGCACATATAAATAAAGCTGGTGAGTTTGATCCAAAGAAATGGATCGCGAGTCTGGGGATCTCCAGCCAGCAGTCGTGTGAACGCTTAGCCGAAACCTGGGCGTACTGCCAGCAGCAGACACAGGGGCATCCGGATGCGGAACTGCTGCTGTGGCGTGGCGTGGAGATGGTAGAAATACTCTCCATGTTGAGCATGGATATCGACACGCTGCGCGCAGCAATGCTGTTCCCTCTGGCAGATGCCAACGTGGTCAGTGAAGACATCCTGCGCGAGAGCGTGGGCAAATCCATTGTTCATCTTATCCACGGCGTGCGGGATATGGCGGCAATACGCCAGCTTAAGGCCACTCATACCGATTCAGTCTCATCCGAACAGGTTGATAACGTTCGCCGCATGCTGCTGGCTATGGTGGATGATTTCCGCTGTGTGGTCATCAAGCTGGCGGAGCGGATTGCACATCTGCGTGAAGTGAAGGACGCTCCAGAAGATGAACGCGTTCTGGCGGCAAAAGAGTGCACCAATATCTATGCGCCGCTGGCCAACCGTTTGGGTATCGGGCAATTAAAATGGGAACTGGAAGATTACTGCTTCCGTTACCTGCACCCGGCTGAATACAAACGTATTGCCAAGCTGCTGCACGAACGTCGCATCGATCGCGAGCATTACATTGATGAGTTCGTCGGTCATTTGCGCTCAGAGATGAAAACGGAAGGCGTCAAAGCCGAAGTGTACGGACGTCCGAAGCACATCTACAGCATCTGGCGCAAAATGCAGAAAAAGCAGCTGGCCTTCGATGAACTTTTCGACGTGCGCGCGGTGCGTATCGTGGCGGAGCGTTTACAGGACTGCTATGCCGCGCTCGGGATAGTGCATACTCACTATCGCCATCTGCCGGATGAGTTCGATGACTATGTTGCTAACCCGAAACCCAACGGCTATCAGTCAATTCATACGGTTGTGCTGGGACCGGGCGGGAAAACCATTGAAATTCAGATCCGTACGAAACAGATGCACGAAGATGCCGAACTGGGCGTTGCGGCACACTGGAAATACAAAGAGGGCACCGCTTCCGGCGTGGCGCGTTCTGGTCATGAAGATCGTATTGCATGGCTGCGTAAGCTGATCGCCTGGCAGGAAGAGATGGCGGACTCTGGCGAAATGCTGGATGAAGTCCGTAGCCAGGTCTTTGATGACCGAGTGTACGTCTTTACGCCAAAAGGCGACGTTGTGGACTTACCTGCGGGCTCCACACCGCTCGATTTTGCTTATCATATTCACAGTGATGTGGGGCATCGTTGCATTGGCGCGAAAATTGGCGGGCGCATCGTACCGTTTACCTACCAGCTGCAGATGGGCGATCAAATTGAAATTATCACCCAGAAACAACCCAACCCAAGCCGCGACTGGTTGAACCCTAACCTCGGCTATGTCACCACCAGTCGGGGGCGTTCGAAGATCCACGCCTGGTTCCGTAAACAGGACCGCGACAAAAACATCCTTGCTGGCCGCCAGATCCTCGACGATGAGCTGGCGCATTTAGGCATTAGCCTGAAAGAAGCGGAAAAGCACCTGCTGCCGCGCTACAGCTTCAATGAGCTGGATGAGCTGCTGGCGGCGATTGGTGGGGGAGACATTCGCCTCAACCAGATGGTGAACTTCCTGCAGGCGCAGTTTAATAAGCCAAGCGCAGCCGAACAGGATGCCGCCGCGCTGAAACAGCTTCAGCAGAAAACGCAGGCGCCGCAGAGTCGCCGTAAAGACGACGGTCGCGTGGTGGTGGAAGGGGTGGGTAACCTGATGCACCACATCGCGCGCTGCTGCCAGCCGATTCCAGGCGATGAAATTGTCGGGTTTATCACTCAGGGCCGCGGTATTTCCGTGCACCGGGCGGATTGCGAACAGCTGACCGAGCTGCGCTCCCATGCGCCGGAACGTATTGTTGATGCGGTTTGGGGCGAAAGCTACTCGGCAGGATATTCGCTGGTGGTTCGCGTCCAGGCTAACGATCGCAGCGGCTTATTACGTGATATCACCACGATTCTTGCCAACGAAAAGGTGAACGTGCTGGGGGTTGCCAGCCGGAGTGATACCAAACAGCAGCTGGCTACCATCGATATGACCATCGAAATCTATAACCTGCAGGTGCTCGGGCGTGTGCTTGGCAAGCTGAACCAGGTGCCGGATGTGATCGACGCACGTCGTCTGCACGGTAATTAATTATTTTATAGGCCAGATAAGTTTGCATGCCTGATGAGGCGCGTTAGCGTTGCCATCAGGCATTGCCATGTTGCCGGATATCGGCTGTCGTCTTAGCTGGCCTCGCGTATTGAAATTTCAGGATATTCCAATGAATCAAATCGACCGACTGCTCGGTATTATGCAGCGCCTGCGCGACCCGGAAAACGGTTGTCCCTGGGACAAAGAGCAGACATTCGCCACTATTGCCCCTTACACCCTCGAAGAAACCTATGAAGTGCTGGACGCAATTGCGCGGGAAGACTTCGACGACCTGCGTGGAGAGCTGGGTGACTTGCTGTTCCAGGTGGTGTTTTACGCCCAGATGGCGCAGGAAGAAGGACGTTTCGATTTCAATGATATTTGCGCCGCCATCAGCGATAAGCTTGAGCGTCGCCACCCACATGTTTTTGCTGATGTTTCTGCCAGTAACAGCACTGAGGTGTTGACCCGCTGGGAGCAGATCAAAAGCGAAGAACGCGCCCAGAAGGCGCAGCATTCCGCACTCGACGATATTCCCCGTAGTTTACCGGCGTTAATGCGCGCCCAAAAAATCCAGAAACGCTGCTCTAATGTTGGCTTCGACTGGAAAACATTAGGACCGGTTGTCGACAAGGTTTACGAAGAGATCGATGAAGTCATGTTTGAGGCGAAGCAGGCTGTTGTCGACCAGGCTAAACTGGAGGAGGAAATGGGCGACCTGCTGTTTGCTACGGTCAATATGGCTCGGCATTTAGGCACTAAAGCAGAGACCGCATTGCAAAAAGCGAACGAGAAATTTGAGCGCCGTTTTCGTGAGGTTGAGCGAATTGTAGCGGCCCGGGGTCTGGAAATGACTGGTGTTGATCTAGAAACTATGGAAGAAGTCTGGCAACAGGTAAAACGGCAGGAAATTGATCTCTAAGGGATTTCGTCGGTCAAGGGCGATTTGTGTGATTTTTTAAATAACAAGCGCTTGATTTACGTCAAAAACATTTACCCCAAAGGGGCTATTTTCTCACTCCCGATGTTTATGTGAGCCTGGTGAAGAGGAGGAATAATGAAAGTTTGTGGCGCTCGTCATGTTCGGGTATACTACTTTCCCGTCTTGGTAATTCCATCGTTTCACCCTAACTTCTCAGGTCCAGCATGACAACGAACTATATTTTTGTGACCGGCGGGGTCGTATCCTCTCTGGGTAAAGGCATTGCCGCAGCCTCCCTGGCAGCCATTCTTGAGGCTCGTGGCCTCAACGTGACCATGATGAAACTGGATCCGTACATCAACGTCGATCCAGGTACTATGAGTCCAATCCAACACGGGGAAGTGTTCGTTACTGAAGACGGCGCTGAAACCGACCTGGACCTGGGTCACTATGAGCGTTTCATTCGTACCAAAATGACTCGCCGCAATAACTTCACTACCGGTCGAATTTACTCCGATGTCCTGCGCAAAGAGCGCCGTGGCGACTATCTGGGTGCAACCGTACAGGTTATCCCGCACATCACCAACGCGATTAAAGAGCGTGTCCTTGCCGGTGGCGAAGGTCATGACGTCGTTCTGGTTGAAATCGGCGGTACGGTCGGTGATATCGAATCCCTGCCATTCCTGGAAGCGATTCGCCAATTAGCGGTAGATATCGGTCGTGAACACGCGCTGTTCATGCACCTGACTCTGGTTCCTTACCTGGCCGCTGCCGGTGAAGTCAAAACTAAACCGACTCAGCACTCGGTAAAAGAGTTGCTGTCGATTGGTATCCAGCCTGACATTCTGATCTGTCGTTCCGATCGCGCGGTTCCGGCCAACGAACGTGCAAAAATTGCATTGTTCTGTAACGTGCCAGAAAAAGCCGTTATTTCAATGAAAGATGTCGATTCCATCTATAAAATTCCAGGCCTGTTGAAATCCCAGGGCCTTGACGATTATATTTGTAAACGATTCAGCTTGAACTGTCCGGAAGCTAATCTGTCAGAATGGGAACAGGTTATCTACGAAGAAGCGAATCCGGCAGGCGAAGTGACTATCGGTATGGTCGGCAAGTATATTGAACTGCCGGATGCCTATAAGTCAGTTATCGAAGCATTGAAGCACGGTGGTCTGAAGAATCGTGTCACCGTCAACATTAAGCTGATCGATTCGCAAGATGTCGAAACGCGCGGCGTTGAGATCCTGAAAGGTCTTGATGCAATCCTGATCCCTGGCGGCTTCGGCTACCGTGGTGTTGAAGGTAAGATCGCGACAGCGCGCTTTGCGCGTGAAAACAATGTTCCTTATCTGGGTATTTGCCTGGGTATGCAGGTTGCGTTGATTGAGTTTGCACGTAACGTAGTGGGTATGGATAACGCCAACTCCACGGAATTTGTGCCAGACTGTAAGTACCCGGTGGTGGCCCTGATTACCGAATGGCGCGATGAAGACGGCAACGTTGAAGTCCGTACCGAGAAGAGCGATCTGGGCGGCACAATGCGCCTTGGCGCCCAGCAGTGTCAGTTGAGCGACGATAGCCTGGTTCGTCAGCTGTACGGTGCGCCGACAATTGTTGAACGCCATCGCCACCGTTACGAAGTCAACAATATGCTGTTGAAACAGATTGAAGCTGCGGGTCTGCGTATTGCAGGCCGTTCCGGTGATGATCAGTTGGTCGAGATCATTGAGGTACCGAATCATCCGTGGTTCGTGGCCTGTCAGTTCCACCCGGAATTTACTTCCACGCCACGTGATGGGCACCCGCTGTTTGCCGGCTTTGTGAAAGCCGCCAGTGAACATCAGAAGCGTCAGGCGAAGTAAGAAGTAAAAAAGTTAGAACGGCAATGCACCCATCCGGGTGCATTGTTTGTCTGGAGTTTTAGTTTAACTTGTACTGAGGAAAATCTAATGTCCAAAATCGTTAAAATCATCGGTCGTGAAATCATCGACTCCCGTGGTAACCCGACTGTTGAAGCCGAAGTACACCTGGAAGGTGGTTTCGTTGGTATGGCAGCAGCTCCGTCAGGTGCTTCTACTGGTTCCCGCGAAGCACTGGAACTGCGCGACGGCGACAAATCCCGTTTCATGGGTAAAGGCGTACTGAAAGCTGTTGCAGCTGTTAACGGCCCAATTGCTCAGGCTCTGCTGGGTAAAGATGCTAAAGATCAGGCTGGCATCGACAAGATCATGATCGATCTGGACGGTACTGAAAACAAATCCAACTTCGGTGCAAACGCCATCCTGGCTGTGTCCCTGGCGAACGCCAAAGCAGCAGCTGCTGCTAAAGGCCTGCCGCTGTATGCACACATCGCTGAACTAAACGGTACTCCGGGCAAATACTCCATGCCGGTTCCGATGATGAACATCATCAACGGTGGTGAGCACGCTGACAACAACGTTGACATCCAGGAGTTCATGATTCAGCCGGTTGGCGCTAAAACCCTGAAAGAAGCCGTACGTATGGGTTCTGAAGTGTTCCATAACCTGGCTAAAGTTCTGAAAGCTAAAGGTATGAACACTGCAGTGGGTGACGAAGGCGGCTACGCGCCGAACCTGGGTTCCAACGCTGAAGCTCTGGCTGTAATCGCTGAAGCGGTTAAAGCAGCTGGCTACGAGCTGGGCAAAGACATCACCCTGGCGATGGACTGTGCAGCTTCTGAATTCTACAAAGACGGTAAATACGTTCTGGCTGGCGAAGGCAACAAAGCATTCACCTCCGAAGAATTCACTCACTTCCTGGAAGAACTGACCAAACAGTACCCGATCGTGTCCATCGAAGATGGTCTGGACGAGTCTGACTGGGACGGTTTCGCATACCAGACTAAAGTTCTGGGCGACAAAATCCAGCTGGTTGGTGACGATCTGTTCGTAACCAACACCAAGATCCTGAAAGAAGGTATCGAAAAAGGCATCGTTAACTCCATCCTGATCAAATTCAACCAGATCGGTTCTCTGACCGAAACTCTGGCTGCGATCAAAATGGCGAAAGACGCTGGCTACACCGCTGTCATCTCTCACCGTTCTGGCGAAACTGAAGACGCTACCATCGCTGACCTGGCTGTTGGTACCGCTGCAGGCCAGATCAAAACCGGTTCTATGAGCCGTTCTGATCGCGTTGCTAAGTACAACCAGCTGATTCGTATCGAAGAAGCTCTGGGTGAACAAGCGCCGTACAACGGTCGTAAAGAGATCAAAGGTCAGGCGTAATCCTGTTCTTTAACTCTTAACGTAAAAACCCGCTGCGGCGGGTTTTTTTATGCCTCTAAAGCAGTAGCGGTAAGGTCGCACTGGCGGTTTTCTGGCTCACATCACTGTACTTTTCATCCAGCGCAATCAGTGACGTGGTGAGCAGTTCTACCAACAGCATCACTCCCACCTTGGCGTTTAGCGCACCAGCACTCAACGGACCTTCTGGTTTGGCTGCGACCAGTTGAATATCACTCAGTGAAGCCAACGGACTGCGCGGCGTATTACTCAACGCCAGTACGCGCGCGCCTTGCTTACGCGCCAGTTTAACGACATGCAGCAGATCGCGCGTGGAGCCTGAGCTGGAAATCGCCACCACGATCGTGTCTTTGCTTAGCGTTGTGGCGTTCATGGCTGCGCGATGCATATCGCTGAACAATTGTGCGGGTTTGCCCAAGCGCAGGAGTTTGTAATGTAAATACTCCCCCAGAATGGCGCTGGCCGCTACGCCATAAATCTGTACCGACTGCGCCTGATGCAGCGCAAGAGCGGCTGCTTCAAGTAATGCTCTGTCGAGTAATTTTGCGGTGTCCTGCAGTGCTTGCACGGATTCATTGACCACATTGTCAATTTCATCCCCGCTGTGCTCTACCGGCTGTTCTTGCTGGAGATCGAGTGCCAGCGCCATTTTGAACTCGTTATAGCCCTTACACCCCAGCGTACGGCACAGCCGTGTGACGCTAGCTTCGCTGGTGTCGCTTTCACGCGCCAGTTCGGTAATCGTCAGGTAGACAACTTTTGCCGGATCGCTTAGCACAAACTCTCCCAGCTTCTGTTGTGTTCGGCTATATCCGTCAACGCTCTGGCGCAATCTCAGCAGCAGGTTTTCATTTTCTGACATGCAAAATCCTTAATGCGTTTCTCTGCTGATAGTGTGGCGGAAAGCAGGGGAGAGATGCCAGTCATTTTAAAAAAGTATGATCGGCTTCCTGGTTTTTGATGATAATTTTCATTTATAAAAATAATTATGGTAAAAATTTTCATCACTAGTCGGGGAGATGAAAAAATGATGCAAATGTTTAGCGGCGCCTCATCGGGTGCATGGTTTGAAAAAGCGCAGCGCTTCGGCAAATCCTTCATGCTGCCGATTGCGGTATTGCCCGCCGCGGGACTGTTGTTAGGGATTGGCGGCGCACTGTCGAATCCAAACACATTGACGGCTTATCCGTTTTTGGATGTCGACTGGTTGCAGGCAATCTTCACAATCATGAGCAGCGCCGGTTCTATTGTGTTTGCCAATCTTTCGGTGCTGTTCGCAGTGGGTGTCGCTGTAGGGCTGGCGAAAACGGATAAAGGTACCGCCGGGCTGGCGGCATTGCTGGCATTTTTGGTGATGAATGCCACTATCAATGCCTTATTGACCCTCAACGGGACACTGGCGCACGAGAACCCTGGTGCCGTTGGCCAGGGGATGACGCTGGGTATTCAGACGCTGGAAACGGGCGTGTTTGGTGGGGTGGTTATTGGTCTTGTCACCTGCGCGCTGCATAGCCGTTTCAATAAAGTCTCACTACCTCAGTTCCTTGGTTTCTTCAGCGGTTCGCGCTTTGTACCGATTATTAGCTCCCTTGCCGCGATTGTTGTGGGGGCTGTCATGACAGTGGTTTGGCCGCATTTCCAGAAACTCATTTTTGGGCTGGGTGGTCTGGTGGATGCGACGGGTTATCTGGGGACACTGTTGTACGGCTTCATCCTGCGTATGCTTGGCCCACTGGGTTTACACCATATCTTTTATTTGCCGTTCTGGACGACGGCGCTTGGCGGTAGCGAAATCGTCAACGGCCAGTTGGTTGAAGGTACGCAGCGGATTTTCTTTGCCCAACTTGCCGATCCGAATACGCAGCAGTTCTATGCGGGCACCTCGCGCTTTATGTCCGGGCGATTCATTACCATGATGTTTGGCCTGCTTGGCGCATGCCTGGCGATGTATCACACTGCCAAGCCGGAGAACAGAAAGCTTGTCGCCGGCCTGCTGTTGTCGGCAGCCCTGACCTCTTTCCTGACGGGGATCACTGAGCCTATCGAGTTCTCCTTCCTCTTTGTGGCTCCCGTGTTATATGTCATTCACGCCTTCTTCGATGGCCTGGCGTTTATGATGGCTCATATTTTACATATCACTATTGGGCAAACCTTTTCGGGTGGGCTTATCGATTTCCTCCTCTTCGGCGTCTTACAGGGGGAAGCCAAAACCAACTGGATGTACGTTCCCATGGTGGGGATACCGTGGTTCTTCCTTTACTACTTTACCTTCCGCTATTTGATCAACCGCTTTGGCTGGCTGACACCAGGGCGTGAAAACGTAACCCCAATTGAATCCGGTCTGCCTCAAAGTGAACGCGCAGCGGCAGTCATCTCTGGGCTGGGAGGCAAAGAGAATCTGGAAGAGGTGGACTGTTGCGCAACACGCTTACGCGTGACGGTGAAAGAGAGCAGCAAGGTAGATGAAGCGGCGCTGAAAGCGACCGGAGCACGTGGCGTTATTATTCGCGGTAACGGTGTTCAGGTGATTTATGGCCCGCATGTCACCATCATTAAAAACGAAGTCGAAGAGATCTTATCGTAATGAAAACTGTACTGGATTGCCTGAAAGGTAAATTAATCGTCTCCTGTCAGGCGCTGGAAAATGAGCCTCTGCACAGTCCATTTATTATGTCGCGTATGGCGTTGGCGGCAGCACAGGGCGGTGCGGTAGGTATCCGTGCGAACAGCGTGGTGGATATTCGCGCTATCAAAGAGATCGTCTCACTGCCGGTGATTGGGATTATCAAGCGCGATTATCCGGGTAGTGATGTGTTTATCACGGCCACCCTGCAGGAAGTGGATGAGTTGATGACCGTTGAGCCGGAAATTATTGCTCTGGACGCGACAGCGCGCCCGCGCCCTGGTGGGCAAACGCTGGAAGAACTGGTCGCACAAGTCCGCGCTCGCTACCCGTCCGTACTGCTGATGGCGGATATCGCCACTGTAGACGAGGCGGTGACCGCCGAGCGTCTGGGGTTTGACTGCGTGGGCACTACGCTCTACGGCTATACCGCTGACACTGTCGGGCATGTGCTGGCGGAAAACGACTGCGGTTTTTTACGTGAGGTGTTGGCTGCGGTCAGCATACCGGTCGTGGCGGAAGGAAACGTCGATACCCCGGAACGTGCTGCACGTTGCCTGGCATTAGGTGCCCATACCGTGGTGGTTGGAGGGGCTATCACGCGTCCGCAGCAGATTACGGCACGCTTTGCCGCGGCGATCGCCGCGTAAAGCATCGATGGGGCATGATACTTTGGCGGGGATCTGCGATAATTATCGTTTATCCCCATATTGAGAGCGCTATGCAGTACCCGATTAACGAGATGTTCCAGACCCTGCAAGGTGAGGGTTACTTTACCGGCGTCCCCGCCATTTTTATTCGTTTACAGGGATGCCCGGTTGGCTGTGCCTGGTGCGATACCAAACACACCTGGGATAAGCTTGAGGATCGGGAAGTCTCCCTGTACAGCATCCTGGCTAAGACCAAAGAGAGCGATAAATGGGGCGCGGCGAGCAGCGAGGATCTGCTGGCGGTCATTTTGCGTCAGGGCTATACCGCCCGTCACGTGGTGATAACCGGTGGCGAGCCCTGCATTCATGACCTGATGCCGCTGACAGACCTGCTGGAAAAGAACGGCTTTAGCTGCCAGATTGAAACCAGCGGTACCCACGAAGTGCGCTGTACGCCGAATACCTGGGTGACCGTATCGCCGAAGGTGAATATGCGCGGCGGTTATGATGTGCTGTCGCAGGCGCTGGAGCGTGCGAATGAAATCAAACATCCGGTTGGTCGCGTTCGCGATATTGAAGCGCTGGATGAACTGCTGGCTACGTTGAGCGACGACAAACCGCGTATCATCGCCTTACAGCCAATCAGCCAGAAAGAAGATGCCACGCGTTTGTGTATTGATACCTGTATCGCGCGGAACTGGCGTCTGTCGATGCAGACCCATAAATATCTGAATATTGCCTGATGATAATGGGTTTATCGGCCTGCATGTAGCACTCAATGCAGGCCGGACAACCTTATGCGTTCGACCAGCTCTGAATCGAATTGACGTTATTCAGGCCGCCATGCAGTACTTCATACGACTTTTTCAGGATCACATCGGTGTGCTGGGTTAAATCGCGGAAAATCCCTTTATCCAGCGCCAAAGTCTCTTTAATGCCATTGCGGTTGTCGAGGGACGAGGCAGAAATCCATAACGCTCGGCCAGCAGGTTGTTGCCCCTTCCGCCAGTACCACATAGCGGGCACGCAGCGTAAAGCACAAGCGGTGCCCGCTATCCCTGCACCGATAATAATAATATCGAAATCGTCAGACATGTTGTGCTCCAGATATCCAGAGCACATAACCCTAACAGAGTGTTAGTTAAGGAAAATTGACCGTCGCCACAGACGATACAATCATTCCCCGCGATACACGCAGCCTGCTGTGCAGGTCTCTTTCACCATTACGGCACTCAGCAGAGGGACAACCGGTTTAACCTGATCCCAAATCCATTTGGCCAGAACTTCACTAGTTGGGTTTTCTAAGCCGGGAATATCGTTCAGATAGTAGTGATCGAGTCTGTTGTAAGTTGGCTTAAACGCGGCTTTTAACTCAGAAAAATCCATGATCCAACCGGTATGCGGATCGACTTCACCGGTAATTTCAAGACGCACCATAAATGAGTGACCATGCAGGCGGCCACACTTATGCCCTTCCGGTACATGCGGCAGGCGGTGAGCGGCTTCGAAGGTGAAATCTTTAAACAAGGTGGTGGACATTTTTTACTCTCAAGAATGCGAAAAACCGCCGTAGGGTACCGTAAAGAGCGAATTTTATCATTAGTTAAAAGGGCGCTGAGTATCAGAACGACCTATTCATGATGGTAATATTTAATAATTATTGATATATCATATGGTTATCCAATCTGTTTTGCTGTTAATAACTATAACTAAAACAGGTTAGTTCATTTGGTTATTTGTTATTTCTATCCCTTCTTTAATTGTTACTATCCCCGCCGTTAACCTTATCTTCAGTTTGGGTTTTATTGCTGAAATCCGCTTTGCTTACTGGAACATGACAACGCATGACGACACAGGCCCCACCTTCCGCTCTGCTACCGCTAAACCCGGAGCAACTGGCACGCCTTCAGGCGGCCACGACCGATTTCACTCCCGCACAGCTTGCGTGGGTTTCTGGCTATTTTTGGGGCGTGCTGAATCAGCAGCCAGGCAGCAATGCGGCGACTCCTGCGCCTGCTGCTGAAATGCCTGGCATTACGCTTATCTCCGCCTCGCAAACCGGTAATGCGCGTCGTGTGGCGGAAGCTCTGCGCGATGATCTGATCGCTGCAAAGCTCAACGTCACTCTCATCAATGCTGGCGACTATAAATTCAAACAAATCGCCAATGAGAAATTGCTGATCGTAGTGGCGTCGACGCAAGGGGAAGGTGAACCGGCGGAAGAAGCCGTAGCGTTGCATAAATTCCTGTTCTCGAAAAAAGCGCCGAAGCTCGATAACACCGCTTTTGCCGTGTTTGGTCTTGGTGACACTTCTTACGAGTTTTTCTGTCAGTCAGGAAAAGACTTCGATGCAAAACTGGCCGAGCTGGGCGGTGAACGCTTGCTTGACCGCGTGGATGCCGACGTCGAATACCAGGGCGCGGCAGCCGAATGGCGTGCCCGTCTGGTTGATGTCCTGAAAGCGCGTGCGCCTGCGGCATCGTCTGTGCAAGTTGCTGCGAGCGGTGCGGTAAACGAAGTACACACCAGCCCGTACACCAAAGAAGCGCCACTGACGGCGTCGCTTGCGGTGAATCAGAAAATCACCGGTCGCGACTCGGAAAAAGATGTGCGTCATATTGAAATCGATCTCGGCGACTCCGGTCTGCGCTACCAGCCGGGCGATGCCTTAGGAGTCTGGTATCAGAACGATCCTGAGCTGGTCAAAGAGCTGGTTGAATTGCTGTGGCTGAAAGGAGATGAACCGGTCACGGTTGACGGCAAAACCCTGTCGCTCACCGAAGCGCTGCAGTGGCATTTCGAGCTGACGGTTAACACCGGCAATATCGTCGAGAACTATGCCACTTTAACCCGTAGCGACTCTCTGCTGCCGCTGGTGGGCGACAAAGCGCAATTGCAGCATTACGCCGCAACCACGCCAATCGTCGATATGGTGCGCTTCTCCCCAGCGCAACTGGACGCCCAAACGTTGGTTGATCTTCTGCGCCCGCTGACGCCGCGTTTGTATTCTATTGCCTCTTCCCAGGCGGAGGTGGAAAGCGAAGTGCACGTCACCGTGGGCGTGGTGCGTTATGACATTGAAGGTCGTGCCCGTGCTGGTGGCGCGTCCAGTTTCCTCGCCGATCGCGTGGAAGAAGAGGGTGAAGTGCGCGTGTTCATCGAACACAACGATAACTTCCGCCTGCCGGCTAACCCGCAGACACCGGTGATTATGATTGGACCGGGCACGGGGATTGCGCCGTTCCGTGCATTCATGCAGCAGCGTGCGGCTGACGGAGCCGAAGGCAAAAACTGGCTGTTTTTTGGCAATCCACACTTTACCGAAGATTTCCTGTACCAGGTGGAATGGCAGCGTTACGTCAAAGAGGGCGTGCTCTCGCGCATCGATCTCGCCTGGTCGCGCGATCAAAAAGAAAAAGTCTACGTACAAGATAAACTGCGCCAACAAGGTGCGGAACTATGGCGCTGGATAAACGACGGTGCCCACATTTATGTCTGCGGCGACGCCAATCGCATGGCGAAAGACGTTGAGCAGGCTTTGTTGGAAGTGATTGCCGAATTCGGTTCTATGGATATCGAAGCGGCGGATGAATTTTTAAGTGAGCTGCGCATTGAGCGCCGTTATCAGCGAGATGTCTACTAATGAGCGAAAAATACCCAGGACCATTGGTGGTCGAAGGCAAGCTGTCCGACGCTGAGCGTATGAAGCTGGAAAGCAACTATCTGCGCGGTACGATTGCCGAAGATTTAAACGACGGCCTGACCGGCGGCTTCAAAGGCGATAACTTCCTGCTGATCCGTTTTCACGGTATGTACCAGCAGGATGACCGCGATATCCGCGCCGAACGAGCCGAGCAAAAGCTGGAACCGCGTCACGCGATGCTGCTGCGCTGCCGTCTGCCGGGTGGGGTGATCACCACCAAACAGTGGCAGGCGATCGACACGTTCGCCCATGACAACACGATTTATGGCAGCATTCGTCTGACCAACCGTCAGACCTTCCAGTTTCACGGCATTCTGAAGAAGAACGTTAAGCCGGTACACCAGATGCTGCATTCGGTCGGGCTGGACGCGCTGGCGACCGCCAACGACATGAACCGTAACGTTCTGTGTACCTCTAACCCGTACGAGTCCGAGCTGCACGCCCAAGCCTATGAATGGGCGAAGAAGATCTCCGAACATCTGCTGCCGCGTACTCGCGCCTATGCAGAAATTTGGCTGGATCAGGAGAAGGTAGCGACCACCGACGAAGAGCCGATCCTCGGTCAAACCTATCTGCCGCGTAAGTTTAAAACCACGGTCGTAATCCCACCGCAGAACGACATCGATCTGCACGCCAACGATATGAACTTCGTGGCGATTGCCGAAAACGGCAAGCTGGTGGGCTTTAACCTGTTGGTCGGCGGTGGTTTGTCGATTGAGCACGGCAATAAGAAAACCTACGCCCGCACCGCGAGCGAGTTCGGCTATCTGCCGCTGGAGCACACCCTGGCGGTAGCAGAAGCTGTGGTGACAACGCAGCGCGACTGGGGTAACCGTACCGATCGTAAAAACGCCAAAACTAAATACACGCTTGAACGCGTTGGTATCGACACGTTCAAAGAAGAAGTGGAGCGTCGCGCGGGCATCAAATTTGAGCCGATCCGCCCGTACGAGTTCACCGGTCGCGGCGATCGTATTGGTTGGGTAAAAGGGATCGACAATAACTGGCACCTGACGCTGTTTATTGAAAACGGCCGTATCCTGGATTATCCGGGCCGTCCGCTGAAAACCGGCCTGCTGGAGATCGCGAAGATCCACAAAGGGGATTTCCGCATCACCGCCAACCAGAACCTGATCATTGCTGGTGTGCCGGAAAGCCAAAAAGCGAAGATCGAGAAGCTGGCGCGCGATCACGGATTGATGAATGCGGTGAAGCCGCAGCGTGAAAACTCGATGGCCTGCGTGTCGTTCCCGACCTGTCCGCTGGCGATGGCGGAGGCCGAACGTTTCCTGCCATCGTTCACTGATAAAGTGGAAGCTATTCTCGAAAAACACGGCATTCCTGACGAGCATATCGTGATGCGCGTTACAGGCTGCCCGAACGGCTGCGGCCGCGCGATGCTGGCGGAACTGGGCCTGGTGGGTAAAGCCCCGGGGCGCTACAACGTACACCTTGGCGGTAACCGCATGGGCACGCGCATTCCGCGTATGTATCGCGAAAATATTACGGAATCGGAAATTCTCGACTCCGTTGACGAACTGGTTGGGCGCTGGGCGAAAGAGCGCGAAGCGGGTGAAGGCTTCGGTGATTTTACGGTGCGTGCGGGCATCATTCGCCCGGTGCTCGATCCCGCCCGGGATTTCTGGGAATAAGGTGAAATTGACTTATCGGGTCTGCTGAATCTGTAGGCCTGATAAGCGCAGCGCCATCAGGCAAGGTAAACAGCGAGGAATTTATGTCCAAACTCGATCTCAACGCGTTGAACGCGCTGCCGAAAGTTGAACGCGTTATGGCGTTGGCACAAACCAACGACCAACTGGAAAAATTGAGCGCAGAGGATCGCGTGGCGTGGGCGCTGGAAAACCTGCCTGGTGAATATGTACTGTCATCAAGCTTTGGTATCCAGGCGGCAGTAAGCCTGCACCTGGTGAATCAGGTTCACCCGGATATCCCGGTGATCCTCACCGATACCGGCTATTTGTTCCCGGAAACCTACCAGTTTATTGATGAGTTAACAGACAAGCTCAAGCTTAATCTGCAAGTCTACCGGGCTAAGGAGAGCGCGGCCTGGCAGGAAGCGCGCTACGGCAAACTGTGGGAGCAGGGCGTTGAAGGCATTGAGAAATACAATGAGATCAACAAAGTCGAGCCGATGAACCGCGCGCTTAAAGAACTCAATGCGCAAACCTGGTTTGCCGGTCTGCGCCGCGAGCAGTCGGGCAGCCGGGCGCATTTGCCGGTGCTGGCTATCCAGCGCGGCGTGTTTAAAGTGCTGCCGATCATCGACTGGGACAACCGTACCGTTTACCAGTATCTGCAAAAGCACGGCCTGAAATACCATCCACTGTGGGATCAGGGCTATCTGTCAGTGGGTGATACCCATACCACCCGCAAATGGGAGCCGGGTATGGCGGAAGAAGAGACGCGGTTCTTTGGATTGAAGCGCGAGTGCGGATTGCACGAAGGGTGATCGTCTCATCAGCACCGGAAAATAGAGGGAAATATTTCTGGTGCTTATTTATTTAATTTATCTTATTCATATTTATTATTATCTTGCATAAATACTTTATTTTGCGCGTTAAGGTGTGATTCTGATCACCGATATTATTTCTTAGTCTGTAATCCTCTTAATATATTTGGATTCGGACTTGTTATTAATAAATGGCTAATTACGCACCTTATTTTGCTTACTGGGGAAAAACCAGTAAAAAGGAAAATATTCACGACCAGGGGGAGGCATACCATTTGCTGCCCTATCACTGTCTGGATGTGGCGGCCTGCGGTTGGCAAATGGTGATGCGCAATCGCTTTCATGCGGCAGATATCTTTGCCGAATTAGGTTTCTCCCGGGAAGAGGCTGCGCGCTGGTTTGCCTGGATACTGGGGCTCCACGATATAGGGAAATTCGCGCGGGGTTTTCAGCAGCTCAATAAGACGTCTTACCCGGATTTGGTGCCCGGTATCAGCGGGATTGGCTATCCTGAACGACACGACTCGCTGGGATACTGGTTCTGGCAGGGGTTGAGAAAAGCATGGCCCAATGCGTTACCTGCGTTAACACGCGAAAGTGAAAGAACGCTGGATATCTGGCTCAACGTCGTCACCGGTCATCATGGTCTTCCGCCATTAAAGGATGTCAAAGGAAGCGTTGCTTTTACCCCCGAAGACAAAGTGGCTGCCGAAGAATGGATGGCGGCGCTCTCTTCTCTCCTCAATGTCACTGATTTCCCCGACCGGTTTTGCGACAAAATCTGGCGTAAAAAACTCTGTCAACAAAGCTGGCTGCTGGCTGGACTGACAACGCTTGCGGACTGGATGGGATCGAACCAACATGATTTTCCACTGGTCAGTACCGTTATGCCAGATAGCGCGTACTGGCAGAGGGCCTTAGCACAGGCCACGTACGCGCTGGCGCAACTTCCTCAGCTTTCTTCGGTAGATACCCACCGTAATCCGGCCGATCTGTTCCCGTTTATTCAGCACTTAACGCCGCTTCAGCAAAGCGCTATGGACATAGCGATTTCAGCCGAAGGCCCACAACTTTTTGTACTGGAGGATGTGACCGGTGCAGGCAAAACGGAAGCGGCGCTGATCCTCACCCAGCGGTTAATGGCTCAGGGGAAAGGTGACAGCCTGTACGTTGGACTGCCGACTATGGCAACCTCAAACGCCATGTTTCAACGGCTGGCAACGGCTTATCGCGCGTTATTTGTAGCAGAGCAACGCCCGTCGCTGGTGCTGGCGCATGGCTCAAGCGACATGTCGGAGGCCTTCACGCATTCCCTGTGGTCATCGCGGAATGCCGGACAATCTGCCTATATACAGGATGAACAGGCTGCCAGCAGTGCCTGCAATATCTGGTTTGCTGATTCACGCAAGAAATCGCTGCTGGCTGAGGTGGGGGTCGGAACTCTCGATCAGGCATTAATGGCCGCCATGCCATTTCGTCATCAGTCTCTACGTTTGCTCGGGCTGTATCGCAAGATCCTGCTTATGGACGAAGTACATGCTTATGACAGCTATATGGTGCGTCTGCTGGAAGGGCTACTGACCTTTCATGCGGCTCAGGGCGGTAGCGTCATCATCCTGAGCGCCACGCTGCCCTCGTCTTTACGCCATACGTTACTGAATGCTTTCCAGCGCGGTATTAACGGTGCTCCCGTTATTGCCGATCAAAATGCAGGCTATCCCTGGCTTTCGCATCTCAGTTCGCAGGGGGTATCTGAACGCTATATTCCCACGCGTCCTGAAGTGGCTCGTCGCGTTGCGGTGCAGTGGCTCAACGATCCGGGCAGCGCCCGTGAACTGATCCTCCGCACCGTTGAAAGCGGGCAATGCATCTGCTGGATCCGTAACACGGTGGATGACGCGATTACCGTCTATCGCCAGTTGCTGGATAGCGGGCTTGTTCCACCAGAAAACCTGCTGTTGTTCCACAGTCGTTTTGCATTTATCGATCGTATGGCAATAGAAAATCGGGCTCTGGAATGGTTCGGAAAATCAAGCACGCCAACGTTGCGGCGTGGCAAAGTGCTGATCGCAACACAGGTTGTGGAACAGAGTTTGGATCTGGATATCGACGTCATGATTAGCGACCTGGCCCCGGTCGATTTATTGATTCAGCGCGCAGGACGTTTACAGCGCCATATTCGCGATCGACACGGGGCGCTAACCGGGCAGATGCCAGATGGTCGTCTGTCTCCAGCGTTGCACATTCTGGCGCCGGAGTGGCAACCGGAAGCGGAAAGTGGCTGGCTGGGTGAACATCTCAAAGGTACAGGCTATGTCTACGAAGACCACGCTTGCCTGTGGCGGACACAGGCAATATTGCGCGACAAAGGGGAGATTCGCATGCCGGAAGATGCCCGCGAACTGGTGGAAAGCGTATACGAAGCATGGATAGCCGCGCCCGTTGGCCTGCAAGCTCAGGAGGATAACGTTTACGGCAAAGATCTCAGTGTGAAGGCTGCCGCAAAGCAAAACATTCTGGATTGGGAAACTGGCTATCACCGTACCGCAAGCATGGCGGGATGGAGTGACGACGTGGAGCTTTCCACCCGATTAAGCGAGCCCACCGTCGATTTGTTTCTTGCCTGGCGGGCGGAGGGAGGCTCTCTGCAATCCTACGCCCGGCTGGAACCGTTTTCCTGGCAACAAAGTCGCCTCTCGTTGCGGGAAACGCTCTGGCAGAAAATTGCTGCTAACGCGCCGTGTTTGCAGGGGGAAGAACTCGAACATTTTCGCCACGAAATTCACAACCCGAAGGCACAGGTGCTGTTGCTTACAGAGGGGGATGCGTCGGCAGTTTATAGCAAGGCGTGGGGGTTATCGAGCCAGCATTTGCAGTAATTTATTTCAGGAGGAATCATGTTTTCACTTATCACGGAGCCCTGGCTACCGGTTATCGACAGGCAGGGGCAGCGGCGAAAAATTTCGCCAGGCGAGCTGGCTGATAATGACATTATCGAACTGGCGTGGCCGCGCGCAGATTTTCAGGGGGCGGCATATCAGTTATTGATTGGCCTGCTACAAACAGTATTCGCGCCGGAGGATGAAGAACAGTGGGAGGATATCTGGGAAGATGGTATTGATCCGGACCGCTGGCAAAAAGCGCTGGAACGCGTGGCGGTTGCCATGCAGTTTGGCCCACAGAAACCCGCTTTTTTGCAGGATTTTTCCGGGCTGGATGTTGAAAACAGCGCAATCGCCGGGCTGCTGATTGACGCTCCCGGCGGCAACGCCGTTAAGTTAAATAAAGATCACTTCGTAAAACGTCGCATTTATCGGCATTTTTGCCCGCACTGTGCGGTGATGGCGCTTTATACCGTTCAGACCAACTCCCCAGCGGGCGGCGCCGGGTTTCGTACCAGCATGCGCGGCGGCGGGCCGCTGACGACGCTGTTAATGCCATTTCAGCCAAATGAGCCGCTGTGGCACAAACTTTGGCTGAATGTTATGCCAGGGCAGCAGCAATGGCAGGATGAGCAACTGGCTCTGATTTTCCCGTGGCTGGCCGCAACCCGCAGTAGTGAAACGGCAAAAAATAGGGTGACGCCCGAAAATGCACATCCGCTCCAGGCCTATTGGG
This sequence comes from Citrobacter sp. RHBSTW-00887, assembly GCF_013728095.1. Lineage (NCBI taxonomy): Bacteria > Pseudomonadati > Pseudomonadota > Gammaproteobacteria > Enterobacterales > Enterobacteriaceae > Citrobacter > Citrobacter sp. RHBSTW-00887. The sequence continues at coordinate 1,200,125 of NZ_CP056267.1, forward strand.
GCATGCCGCGACGGCTGGAGATTGATTTCAGCCATACGCAAAGCGGCGAGTGTGATTTGTGCGGCGAGCATCATCCTGCGTTGCTCAGCCAGATCCGCAGCAAAAACTACGGCGTGCAGTATGACGGCTGGGTTCACCCGCTTTCGCCGTATCGAAAAGCGCTGAAAGACGCGGCGTCACCGATGCTGGCGCTCAAGGGACAACCCGGTGGTCTGGTCTATAAAGACTGGCTGGGACTGACGATGACGACGGAAGATAAATTGAATTGCACGATCCCTGCACGCGTTGTGCTCGGGAATCCAGAACCGGGAGCTACCGGATTATGGTGTTTCGGTTTTGATATGGATAACGCCAAGGCGCGTTGTTGGTATGAGCATCGTTTACCTCTGATCGCTTTATCTGCCGATGAAGCTGAAAGTTTTAAAGACCTGCTTTCAATAGCGGTCGAACTGGCGATCTCCGTTCGACCTCTTCTCGTTCAGGCGCTTAAACAGGCCTGGTTCGGGAGTCCTAAAGAGGCGAAGGGGGATTTCAGTATAGTGGATATCGCCTTCTGGCAGCAGACCGAGCCAGGATTTCGTCAGCTATGGCAGACGTTAAGCCAACATCCTTCTTCTCTTCAGCCTCAGGCGCGCGCCGCGCTGCGGGAGTGGGGGGAGAACCTGCAACGCGGGTTGCTACAAATATTCGACCAGAGCGCTTTTACCAACCCCGATAATACGGCGGATTTGCAACGAATTTTGTCTGCCCGGCTCAGTCTTATCAAGAATGTCAAAAAACTCACCAGCCTGAAAACACTGAAGGAGCTCGCTATGGAACATAAGGAGCAGGCGAATGTTTGAAACTAACACCGGAAAAGAGCTGATTATCATCGACGGTGCGCCCGGCATTATTCGCCGTTGGTTTCGGAGTTTGCAGGAACGCAATAGCGTCGATGCTGCTTTTACAGGCAATGGTCGAGCCTGGCGAGCAGAGCTGCGTCATGCTGTTTTACCGTATGGGGCGCTCACCAGCCAGGCTTTTCATCATCTGAACCGTGCGCTGACGGGAGTTGAAAAGCAGGCCAGCGACAGACTGGCATTAGCCATTTTTACAGGCATTGCGGCCCACGCCCATCACGACAACGCTACCGGCTCTTTCGCCCGCCAGCTTGGTGAAGAGATTAAAAGCGGCCCCTGCCTTTCACGTCAGCGTTTCGATCGTCTGTTGGCGGTCAGAACCCCGGCGGAACTCTCCAGTCAACTGATTCGTGCGGTAAAACTGCGCGGTGACCAGGGCGTTAACCTTGTGTCGCTGGCTGACGGGGTTTTCTTATGGATGCGTGAATGGCAGGCGAAAGAAGCACATCTGGCGGCTGAAAGTAACCCCTTTAAGCGCCTCTCCGTACGCTGGGCCAGTGAATATCTGCAGGCTGGCGAAAAATCTCCCAGGAACAAATAAAAAGGATTTCACTCATGACGACATTTATTCAATTGCATATTCTGACGGCTTACGCCCCCGCTAACCTGAACCGTGATGATACCGGACGTCCGAAAACCGCCATTATGGGCGGAGTAGAACGCCTTCGGGTCTCCTCACAAAGACTCAAGCGCGCATGGCGTACCTCGGAAGTTTTTGAAAGCGCGCTTAGTGGACATATTGGCACCCGCACTCGCCGTCTGGGCAGTGAGATTTATAAACATCTGCTGGCTGGTGGAGTTGCAGAAAAGATGGCGCTTTCCGCCGCTGGAAAAATAGCCAGCCAGTTCGGCAAATTAAAAGCCGATAAAAATGCGAAGGCGGAAGAGAACCTGAATATCGAACAACTGGTGCATATCAGTCCGGATGAATACCGGCATATAAACCAACTGGTTGAAACGCTGATTGCGGATAAACGTGAACCGGAAGAGGGTGAGCTGAAGCTGTTACGTGAAACTGCCAGCGGCGTTGATATCGCGCTGTTTGGTCGCATGCTGGCGTCCAGCCCGGCGTTTAACGTTGAAGCCGCTTGCCAGGTGGCTCATGCTCTTGGCGTCAGCGCCGTTACGGTTGAAGAGGATTTCTTTACGGCAGTGGACGATCTGAACCGTAAAGAGGATGACGCCGGGTCGGCGCATATGGGTGAGAAGGGCTTCGCCTCTGCGTTATTCTATTCTTATATTTGCATCAGTCGCGACCTGTTACTGGAAAACCTCAACGGTGATGAAGCCCTGGTCGCGCGAACCCTTAAGGCGCTGGCCGAAACGGCGCTCACCGTCTCGCCAACCGGAAATCAGAACAGCTTTGCCTCGCGTGCTTACGCATCTTACGCACTGGTGGAAATGGGACGCCAGCAGCCTCGTGCGCTTTCAGTCGCTTTCTTTAATCCTGTTCGTGGAGAAGATCAGCAGACACAGGCCATTCAACGCCTGAAAGAGCAGCGGCAGAAGTTTGAACGCGCCTACGGGTCGCGTGAGGGGGAGCGCCACTATGAGATGAATGTGGAATCGGGCGAAGGTTCGCTTCAGGAACTGCTGGAGTTTGTCAGCCAGTAAGGAGTTGCGATGTCCCGCTATCTTGTTTTTCAGCTTTACGCGCCGTTGATGTCCTGGGGCGAAGCCGCCGTGGGCGAGGTGAGACACAGCAACGCTGTGCCCAGTCGTTCAGCATTATTGGGGTTGCTTGCTGCCGCCTGTGGTATCCGGCGTGATGCTGCTCATCTGGATGATTTTAACCGACACTACCATTTTGCCATACGACCGTTTTCTTCCCGCGAGCAATGGCTGCGTGACTATCACACTGTCGAAGTACCAAAAGAGAACAGAAAGCGCATTTATTTCACCCGGCGTGATGAGCTGGTTCTGGCGCCGGAAGATCTCAACACGATGATCACCACCCGCGAATATAGGTGCGATGCGCTGTTCCATATTGCTGTTCAGGAAACTGAAGGGGCAACGATAGTTCTGGAAAAACTGGCAGCTGCACTGGAGGAGCCTGTATTTCCTCTGTATCTGGGGCGAAAATCTTGTCCTCCAGCCCTGCCGCTGGCGCCGCTGATACTGGACGGAACGTTGGCCCAGGTTTTTTACCAGGCAGAGCAGGCGTTGATTTGCCCGGAACTGGCGGCAATCACTACCGCATCTGATCTTTGCTATTGGGAAGGCGAGCCGCAGGGCGTTGTGCCTGCTATTTCCGTTCAGAGAAGCGATCAGCCACTCAGTAAAGTACGCTGGCAGTTCACTACGCGTACTCAGTTTGCAGGCCAGCTCGGGGAGGAAAAATAATGTTTCTGTCACGCGTAACGCTGGACCTCGGCAAGCTAACGCCTGAAATGATGCAGAAGTGGCAGAGCGCCAGCCCCTATGCCAGTCATCAATGGCTCTGGCAGCTTTTTTCTCATCACGATGAACGCCGTTTTCTGTTTCGCCATGAGTCTGCAGAACGGGGCGAGCGTTTTTATGTGCAGTCGGATGTTCCACCTCTGGATGGGCATAATATTTTTGCCGTAGAGAGTAAACCGTTTCAGCCACATCTGACAAAAGGCATGTTTCTGTATTTTTCGCTACGCGCGAATCCCGTTATCACCCGATCCGGTAAGCGTAGCGACGTGATGATGGATGCCAAATACCAGGCAAAGCAGAAAGGGATACCTGCTGAACAACACTGGCCACTGCAAATCATCGCGGCGAATAACTGGCTACGCCGTCAGGGGGAACAGCATGGTTTCATGCTTCCTGATAAGCAGGATTACGTGGTGAGTTACCAGCAACAACGTTTCAGTCGACTGACCGGGGAACGTCCTATCAGTTTTGGCAGCGTTGATTTTGCGGGACTGTTACGGGTAGACGATGTGACGCGTTTCTCTCACGCTCTCAGGAATGGGGTCGGTAAAAGCAAAGCGCTGGGCTGCGGTCTGATGTTGATTCGGCGAGGGGAATAATGAATTGGCTACCGCTGAGCCCCATCCCAATGAAAGATCGTACCTCAATGATCTTTCTGCAATACGGGCAGATTGATGTGATCGACGGTGCGTTCGTGCTGATCGACAAAACGGGAATACGAACGCATATTCCGGTGGGATCGATAGCCTGCATTATGCTGGAGCCAGGCACGCGCGTTTCTCATGCCGCAGTGCGACTGGCGGCAACCACGGGCACCTTACTGGTATGGGTTGGTGAAGCAGGTGTACGACTGTACGCCTGCGGACAGCCGGGAGGCGCGCGTTCAGACAGACTGTTGTATCAGGCAAAGCTGGCGCTGGATGAAGAACTCCGGCTGAAAGTGGTGCGTAAAATGTTCGAATTGCGTTTTGGTGAGCCTGCTCCCAGCCGTCGCTCCGTTGAACAACTCCGCGGCATCGAAGGCGCGCGGGTACGCCAGAGCTATGCTCTGCTGGCAGAGCGCTACGGTGTGAAGTGGCATGGTCGACGTTACGATCCTAAAGACTGGAAAAAGGGCGACACGGTTAATCAGTGTATTAGTGCTGCCACATCCTGTCTTTATGGTATTACCGAAGCGGCGGTATTAGCCGCAGGTTATGCACCTGCTATTGGTTTTGTGCATTCCGGTAAGCCGCTCTCTTTTGTGTATGACATTGCTGATATCGTCAAATTTGATGGTGTTGTTCCGGTTGCTTTCGAGATTGCTGCCCGTGCGCCAGTCAGTCCAGATAAAGAGGTTCGTCTGGCCTGTCGGGATATATTCCGCAGCCAGAAAACGCTGGCGCGGATCATCCCATTGATTGAGGAAGTACTGGCTGCCGGGGAAATTGAAATCCCTAAACCTTTTGCAGATGCCCAACCTCCGGCGATCCCTGAGCCTGTTTCATTGGGCGATGCAGGGCACAGGGGGTAGCGCATGAGTATGCTTGTTGTTGTCACCGAAAATGTTCCTGCTCGTTTGCGCGGTCGTCTGGCTGTCTGGTTATTAGAAGTTCGCGCAGGTGTTTACGTTGGCGATACCTCACGTAAGGTGCGAGAAATGATCTGGCATCAGGTCACTACCCTGGCAGACGAAGGGAATGTTGTTATGGCTTGGGCGGTGAATAATGAGTCTGGTTTTGATTTTCAAACATGGGGTGAAAACAGGCGCATGGCGGTGGAACTGGATGGATTAAGGTTAGTGTCATTCCATCCTTCGTAAAATCAATGGGTTATAGTTCTTTAATAATGTGGAAAATTTGGTGAAATTTTTCTACGGCTATAATCCCTTTTAGATCAGTGATATAGTTTTAGAGTGTTCCCCGCGCCAGCGGGGATAAACCGATGGCGACGTGGTGAACGTATATTGCCAGCCAGTGTTCCCCGCGCCAGCGGGGATAAACCGTATTGTGACTTGGTTTTTTCATGTTATGCGTGGTGTTCCCCGCGCCAGCGGGGATAAACCGCTAACATTTCCGTCAGGAGTTTACTTTTCTGAGTGTTCCCCGCGCCAGCGGGGATAAACCGGTTAACCATGATTCTGATTGTCTTACCGAGCAGTGTTCCCCGCGCCAGCGGGGATAAACCGTTAACGTGCTCACTACCATTAACGCCGCCAGTGTGTTCCCCGCGCCAGCGGGGATAAACCGACCGCACCTTTTACGTCGAGCTCATGCCGCTGGTGTTCCCCGCGCCAGCGGGGATAAACCGCTCACGCCCACACCTTCAACATCAACAATCAGGTGTTCCCCGCGCCAGCGGGGATAAACCGCGCACATAGGAATTGCTGTGCCACATCGGCTGGTGTTCCCCGCGCCAGCGGGGATAAACCGGTCGCCACAAATTTCTTGCCTGTTGCGTCGGTGTGTTCCCCGCGCCAGCGGGGATAAACCGAGGCCGCGGCCGAACGGCAATTACAGGAGGTTGTGTTCCCCGCGCCAGCGGGGATAAACCGATGGTCATGGGGCCTCCTGCACAGGAGGTTGAGTGTTCCCCGCGCCAGCGGGGATAAACCGATGAACTGGGTAATAGAGAACGCCGATGATTTGTGTTCCCCGCGCCAGCGGGGATAAACCGCATGGAGGATTTTAAATGCGGCGAGTGATGGCGTGTTCCCCGCGCCAGCGGGAATAAACCGATGCGCAGCCTTGGGATTCCTGTATTGGGCCAGTGTTCCCCGCGCCAGCGGGGATAAACCGCCTACGACAGCCTGGTAGCATCCAATGTTTCGGTGTTCCCCGCGCCAGCGGGGATAAACCGTGGCGATGAGATCCGGCGTAAATCTGAGCATGGTGTTCCCCGCGCCAGCGGGGATAAACCGGCGCGGATATTTTCAATCAGTGGCGTAATGCTGTGTTCCCCGCGCCAGCGGGGATAAACCGGAGGCAGCAGGGCCGCTTGGTGGCGTGCTCGGCGTGTTCCCCGCGCCAGCGGGGATAAACCGTGCCAGCGTCATTTGTAGCGATATTAAGTCAAAGTGTTCCCCGCGCCAGCGGGGATAAACCGGAACGTATGTGGCGGCGTGGAGCATTTCAGGTGGTGTTCCCCGCGCCAGCGGGGATAAACCGACTTGCCAGATACGGTCAAAATCATTATTGACGTGTTCCCCGCGCCAGCGGGGATAAACCGTTCAGTAAACAAGCCCCGACAATCATTGACCGGTGTTCCCCGCGCCAGCGGGGATAAACCGGGATAAATTTTGGGGTAGATGGTCAATATTTTGTGTTCCCCGCGCCAGCGGGGATAAACCGTGACAACAAGCAAAAAAAGTAATGAGGTTATCGTGTTCCCCGCGCCAGCGGGGATAAACCGGCCGTTCGTGGGTCAACACCGATCCGGCTGCTGTGTTCCCCGCGCCAGCGGGGATAAACCGGCGTGTTTAATGTCCTGACCAATGCTGACGCGGTGTTCCCCGCGCCAGCGGGGATAAACCGATTTGTTGTTCGCGCTCTGACTGTTCATCAACGTGTTCCCCGCGCCAGCGGGGATAAACCGATTAATGAAGTTCGCATTGAGAAAGCACTCATGTGTTCCCCGCGCCAGCGGGGATAAACCGCTCGCTGCCTGCAGGCATTTGAACAATACTTCGTGTTCCCCGCGCCAGCGGGGATAAACCGACCGGCACGCAATTATTAAATAACCGGCTGTTGTGTTCCCCGCGCCAGCGGGGATAAACCGTTATTGCACTCGATGAAGCCAAACGATTCTGTGTGTTCCCCGCGCCAGCGGGGATAATCCACTTTGAAAGCAGAAATATTATGGGGCTGGATGGGTTACGAGGATTTTCCCGCTTTTGCCAGTTCTTTCACCAGCGGGAGCATAATGCGTACCACGTCGCGGCTACGGTGCTCTATCCTGCCCGGTAAGGCTTTATCGATATGCTGCTGGTTATCCAGTCGCACATCGTGCCAGCTGTTGCCTGCCGGGAACGAGGCGCTTTTGGCGCGCTGTTGATAGCCATCTTTCTTGCCCAGACTCCAGTTGGTTGCTTCAACGGAGAGCACGGCAATGCCCGCGTTGTCAAAGACCTCTGCATCGTTACAACATCCAGTACCTTTCGGATAGTTTTTGTTCAGTCCCGGATTGGTGCTGGCTACGATACCGCGGCTGTGCGCGATGGCCAGTGCCCGGTCGCGCGTCAATTTTCGCACCGCTTCCGGGGTTTTCTTACCGCTATTGAAATAGAGCTTATCGCCGACGATCAGGTTATCGAGGTTGATAACCAGCAGCGTATTTTTCTTCTCGGCGGCGCTCATTCGCTTCAGGATGTTCTCCGCGCCCAGTTTGCCTTCTTCCTCGCCGCTGGTGGCGATAAATCGAATGCCGTACTGCGTCGGCACGTCTTTGAGTTTTTCCGCCAGTTCCAGCATCACGCCAAGTCCTGCGGCGTTGTCATCAATACCTTGCAGGGTCAATCCACCCAGATTGGCATCGGAATCGGCGTCGCTCTGTGCGGCGTAGGTGTCGAGGTGCGCCATGATAATAATCTGCTGTGGCGCTTTACCCTCATGTGCGGCAATAACGGTACTCCCCGTGACGTTATGCCAGTTTTTACGGTTATTTTTGGCGGTATAAACATAACGGCTATTAAACGTTCGAATATCACTGCTGTAGCCCATCTGCTGAAATTGCTGACGAATATAATCAGCAGACAACATTTCTGCCGGAGAGCCCGTTACGCGGCCTGGGAAAAACGTTGCGATATATCGAGCCTGGGTATTTGCGATATCTCCAGGTTTGGAAGATGTTGCCTGTGCGGGAAGGATAAAGCACGCGCCGAGCGCCAGGATTGCAAGAAGGGGGCGCGTTGCGGAAAACATAATGAGTCCTTAAATACCAAGCAGAAATTTTTAGCCGCTAGTATGAAACCGTGATCGAGGTAAAACAATTTCATTTGCTCCTAAATGCCCGAAATTCGGTAGCTTAAGCACTTTTTGATATTTGCTTTTCCGGATCGTTATTCCTTTGAGGAACTACTCATTCCAATTCGTAATTTCATTCGCCCTCTTGCCCTCCCTATAGTCAGGTTATCTGAGCATCGTTAGCAAAATAACGGCATTACATAGGAACGGTTATGGATCAAAAACGACTTACCCACCTGCGGCAACTGGAAGCGGAAAGCATCCATATTATTCGTGAGGTGGCCGCCGAGTTTTCGAATCCGGTGATGATGTATTCCATCGGCAAAGATTCCAGCGTAATGCTGCATCTGGCGCGCAAAGCGTTTTATCCTGGCACGTTGCCGTTCCCTCTGCTGCACGTTGATACCGGCTGGAAATTCAGCGAGATGTACGAGTTTCGTGACCGCACGGCGAAAGCCTACGGTTGTGAACTGCTGGTGCATAAAAACCCGGAAGGGGTGGCGATGGGCATCAACCCGTTTGTTCACGGTAGCGCCAAGCATACCGATATTATGAAAACCGAAGGGTTGAAGCAGGCGTTGAACAAATACGGTTTCGACGCCGCGTTCGGTGGCGCTCGTCGTGACGAAGAGAAATCGCGTGCCAAGGAGCGCATTTATTCTTTCCGCGATCGTTTTCATCGCTGGGACCCTAAAAATCAGCGTCCGGAACTGTGGCATAACTACAACGGACAGATTAACAAAGGCGAAAGCATTCGCGTATTCCCGCTCTCCAACTGGACTGAACAGGATATCTGGCAGTACATCTGGCTGGAAAATATCGACATCGTGCCGCTGTACCTGGCGGCGGAGCGTCCGGTGCTGGAACGCGACGGCATGCTGATGATGATTGATGACGACAGAATCGATCTGCAACCGGGTGAAGTGATTAAAAAACGCATGGTGCGTTTCCGTACGCTCGGCTGCTGGCCGTTAACAGGCGCGGTGGAGTCGAATGCGCAGACGCTGCCGGAAATCATCGAAGAGATGCTGGTCTCAACCACCAGTGAACGTCAGGGCCGCGTGATTGACCGCGACCAGGCGGGCTCCATGGAGCTGAAGAAACGTCAGGGGTATTTCTAAGGAGCCGCCATGAACACGACACTTGCACAACAAATTGCTAATGAAGGCGGCGTCGAAGCCTGGATGGTCGCCCAGCAACACAAAAGCCTGCTGCGTTTTTTAACCTGCGGTAGCGTGGATGACGGGAAAAGCACCCTGATTGGTCGCCTGCTGCACGACACGCGTCAGATTTATGAAGACCAGCTTTCATCGCTGCACAACGACAGTAAACGTCACGGTACTCAGGGCGAAAAGCTCGATCTGGCGTTATTGGTTGACGGCTTGCAAGCCGAGCGCGAGCAGGGCATCACCATCGACGTGGCTTACCGTTATTTCTCTACCGAGAAGCGTAAATTTATTATTGCGGATACTCCCGGTCATGAGCAATACACTCGCAACATGGCGACCGGTGCGTCGACCTGCGACCTGGCGATCCTGCTGATCGATGCGCGTAAAGGCGTGCTGGATCAGACCCGTCGTCACAGCTTTATCTCCACGCTACTTGGGATCAAACACCTGGTGGTGGCGATCAACAAAATGGATCTGGTGAACTTTAGCGAAGAGACATTTAACCGCATTCGCGAAGACTATCTTACTTTTGCTGAACAGTTGCCGGGCAACCTGGATATCCGGTTTGTGCCGCTCTCTGCGCTGGAAGGCGACAACGTGGCTTCACAAAGCGCCAGCATGTCGTGGTACAGCGGTCCGACGCTACTGGAAGTACTGGAAACCGTTGAGATCCAACGCATAGTTGATACTCAGCCGATGCGCTTCCCGGTGCAGTATGTGAACCGACCGAATCTGGATTTTCGTGGTTATGCCGGGACGCTGGCCTCCGGTAGTGTGAAGGTAGGGCAACGCGTCAAAGTACTGCCATCCGGCGTTGAGTCGAGCGTGGCACGGATCGTAACCTTTGATGGCGATTTACAGGAAGCACATGCGGGTGAAGCGATCACCCTGGTATTGAAAGATGAGATCGATATCAGCCGTGGCGACCTGCTACTTGATGCCGGTGAAGCGTTACCTGCGGTACAAAGCGCTGCCGTTGATGTGGTGTGGATGGCGGAACAACCGTTGTCGCCTGGGCAGAGCTACGACATCAAAGTCGCCGGTAAGAAGACCCGCGCACGCGTTGATAACGTGCAGTACCAGATTGATATTAATAACCTGACCCAACGTGATGTTGAAGCGTTGCCGCTAAACGGCATCGGTCTGGTTAATCTGACCTTTGATGAGCCGCTGGTGCTGGATACCTATCAGCAGAACCCGGTTACGGGCGGGCTGATTATCATTGACCGCCTGACCAACGTTACCGTCGGCGCGGGGCTGGTACGTGAGCCAATCGTCCAGGAGCACACCGCGGCTTCTCAGTTCAGCGCGTTTGAGCTGGAGCTTAATGCGTTGGTGCGTCGCCATTTCCCGCACTGGGGCGCGCGCGATCTGCTGGGAGGAAAATAATGGCGCTGCATGACGAAAACGTCGTCTGGCATGCCCATCCTGTTACACCGCAACAGCGGGAACAACGCCACGGTCATCGTGGTGTTGTGCTGTGGTTTACCGGGCTGTCTGGTTCCGGTAAATCCACGGTAGCAGGGGCGCTGGAAGAGGCGTTGCACAAGCTGGGAGTGAGTACCTATTTGTTGGATGGCGATAACGTGCGCCACGGCCTGTGCAGCGATCTTGGGTTTAGCGATGCCGATCGTAAGGAGAATATTCGTCGGGTTGGCGAGGTGGCTAACCTGATGGTGGATGCGGGTCTTGTGGTGTTGACTGCCTTTATCTCTCCACATCGCGCCGAACGCAAAATGGTCCGTGAACGCGTTGGCGAAGGGCGTTTTATTGAGGTTTTTGTGGATACGCCGCTGGCAACGTGCGAATTACGCGATCCAAAAGGGCTGTATAAAAAAGCGCGGGCGGGTGAGTTGCGCAATTTCACCGGAATTGATTCCGTATACGAAGCGCCTGAATCGCCAGAGATTCACCTTGATGGTGAACAATTGGTAACAAATTTGGTACCCCAATTATTAGACCTGCTGAGGCAGGAAGATATTATCAGATCCTGAGACACCCGAGCTTGTATGCCCGGTCAGTCACGGTCACAGGATTAGATATGCGTAACAGCCATAACATTACTATTACAGAGTCAGATACCTTCGCCGCCGACGATGAAACCACCTGGTCACTACCGGGTGCTGTGGTCGGTTTTATCGCGTGGCTGTTGGCGCTGGGGATTCCGTTTCTGATTTATGGCCCTAACACACTCTTTTTCTTCATTTATACCTGGCCCTTTTTCCTCGCATTGCTGCCCGTGGCGATTGTCGCGGGTATTGCGCTGCACTCCCTATTGAAGGGGCTGTTGCTGCTGAGCATTACCTGCACCCTACTGGTGGTTGGGGCGATGTTTGGCGCGCTATTTCTGTGGTTGTTGGGTTAGGCAAACGCCTTTTTTTAACAATCGCTGATGTTGTTCACTCTCTGGTCATAATTCAAACCGTAACCAACAATGAGATTATGTTCTCCTTACACGGGGTATACGTAACAACGGGCAAATGTGGTACATTTGCCCGCGTTGTCGCGGCATTCCCGACCGTTGATGTAAAGTTGTCTGCGGAAGTTATGGGATGTTAATGCCGTTTTTCAGGGGGCAGGATGGGTAAACTAACGCTGCTGTTGCTGGCTTTATTGGTCTGGCTGCAGTATTCGCTGTGGTTCGGTAAGAACGGCATACATGACTATAGTCGCGTCAACGATGATGTTGCTGCGCAGCAAGCTACGAACGCGAAACTAAAAGCACGTAACGATCAGCTCTTTGCCGAAATTGACGATCTCAATGGCGGACAAGAGGCTATTGAGGAGCGCGCGCGCAACGAACTCAGCATGACTAAGCCGGGCGAAACCTTTTATCGTCTGGTGCCTGACGCGTCTAAACGCGCTCAGACTGCAGGGCAAAATAATCGATAAACCGTCCAGGGATTTAACATGGCAGCCACTTTATTGGACGTTTGCGCCGTGGTGCCGGCTGCCGGGTTTGGCCGCCGAATGCAAACAGAGTGTCCTAAGCAGTACCTCTCTATTGGCAATAAAACCATTCTTGAACACTCGGTTGATGCGCTGCTGGCTCATCCCCGAGTGACGCGAGTCGTTATCGCTATCAGCCCAGGCGACAGCCGCTTTGCCCAACTTCCACTCGCCGCGCATCCGCAAATTACCGTAGTGGATGGCGGCAACGAGCGTGCCGATTCTGTCCTTGCTGGTTTGCAAGCCGCAGGTGAGGCCAGTTGGGTACTGGTGCATGATGCCGCGCGTCCGTGTCTGCACCAGGATGATTTAGCCCGTTTGCTGGCAATCAGTGAGACCAGTCGCACCGGCGGGATCCTGGCGGCACCAGTACGCGACACGATGAAGCGCGCGGAGCCGGGCCGAACAGACATTGCCCATACGATCGATCGCACCGATTTATGGCACGCGTTGACGCCGCAGTTTTTCCCTCGCGAGCTGTTGCACGACTGCCTGACCCGTGCGCTCCACGAAGGCGCAACCATTACGGATGAGGCCTCGGCGCTGGAATATTGCGGCTTACACCCTCAGCTCGTTGAAGGACGGGCTGATAATATTAAAGTAACGCGTCCAGAGGATTTGGCGCTGGCCGAATTTTATCTGACCCGGACTACCCACCAGGAGAAGACATAATGCGAATTGGACACGGTTTCGACGTACACGCTTTTGGCGGAGAAGGCCCAATTATCATTGGTGGTGTGCGCATCCCGTATGAAAAAGGATTGCTGGCGCATTCTGATGGCGATGTGGCGTTACACGCGCTAACCGATGCTCTGCTGGGCGCGGCTGCGCTGGGGGATATCGGTAAACTCTTCCCTGACACCGACCCGACCTTTAAAGGTGCCGATAGTCGTGAATTATTGCGAGAAGCCTGGCGGCGTATTCAGGCCAAAGGCTATACGCTTGGTAATGTGGATGTGACAATTATTGCTCAGGCGCCGAAGATGCTGCCGCACATTCCGCAAATGCGCGTGTTTATTGCCGAAGATCTCGGCTGCCATATGGATGATGTTAACGTGAAAGCGACCACCACGGAAAAACTCGGTTTTACCGGGCGTGGGGAAGGGATTGCCTGTGAAGCGGTGGCGTTACTCATTAAGGCACCGAAATGACTGTGTTTGACGATCTGACGTATCTCCATGGCAAACCACTGGGCCATGGCGTCCTGAAAGCGAATCCGGAAGACTTTGTTGTCGTCGAAGATTTAGGCTTCGAACCGGATGGCGAAGGCGAGCATGTTTTGGTGCGCATCCTGAAAAACGGTTGTAACACCCGTTTTGTGGCTGACGCGCTGGCGAAATTCCTGAAAATTCACGCCCGTGAAGTGAGCTTTGCCGGGCAGAAAGATAAGCATGCGGTCACGGAACAGTGGCTGTGCGCGCGCGTACCGGGCAATGCAATGCCTGATCTAAGCAAATTTGAGCTCGAAGGCTGTAAAGTTCTGGAGTACGCGCGCCACAAGCGTAAGCTGCGTTTAGGGGCGCTGAAAGGCAACGAATTTACGCTGGTGTTGCGTGAAGTGAGCGAGCGAAATGACGTTGAAGCGCGTTTGCAGGCGATTAGCGAACGCGGCGTACCGAACTATTTTGGCGCTCAGCGTTTTGGTATTGGCGGTAGCAACCTGCAAGGGGCGCTGCGCTGGGCACAAAGCGATGCGCCGGTGCGCGATCGCAATAAACGCAGTTTTTGGTTGTCGGCGGCCCGTAGCGCGTTGTTTAATCAGATAGTCAGTGAACGCTTGAAAAAAACAGACTTTAATCAAGTTGTTGACGGCGATGCGCTACAATTATCCGGACGCGGAAGCTGGTTTGTCGCCACACAGGAAGAACACACTGAATTACAGCGTCGCGTCGATGAGAAAGAATTAATGATCACTGCGGCATTACCGGGCAGCGGTGAGTGGGGAACTCAGCGCGACGCACTGGCGTTTGAAAAAGCCGCTGTTGCTGATGAAACCGCGCTGCAGTCTCTGTTATTGCGCGAGAAAGTTGACGCGTCGCGTCGCGCTATGTTGCTGTATCCACAACAATTAAGCTGGAACTGGTGGGATGACGTAACCGTCGAGTTACGCTTCTGGCTACCGGCAGGTAGCTTCGCCACCAGTGTTGTAAGGGAACTTATTAACACAATGGGTGATTATGCGTATATTGCTGAGTAACGATGATGGGGTCCACGCACCCGGTATACAAACGCTGGCGAAAGCGCTGCGTGAGTTTGCTGACGTACAGGTGGTTGCCCCGGATCGTAACCGCAGTGGCGCGTCTAACTCGCTGACGCTGGAATCTTCACTTCGCACCTTTACCTATGATAACGGCGATATCGCCGTACAAATGGGTACGCCCACCGACTGCGTCTATCTGGGCGTGAACGCATTAATGCGTCCGCGTCCGGACATTGTCGTTTCTGGTATTAATGCGGGTCCTAATCTGGGTGATGATGTTATCTATTCCGGTACCGTTGCGGCGGCAATGGAAGGCCGGCATCTGGGATTCCCGGCGCTGGCTGTCTCACTTGATGGCCATAAACACTACGATACTGCTGCCGCAGTAACCTGTCGTATCTTACGGGCGCTGAGTCGTGAACCGCTGCGCACCGGTCGCATTTTGAATATCAACGTGCCGGATTTACCGCTGGATCAGATTAGAGGTATTCGCGTCACGCGCTGCGGCAGTCGCCATCCGGCGGATCAGGTTATTCCACAGCAGGACCCACGCGGTAATACCCTGTACTGGATCGGGCCACCGGGCGAAAAGTGCGACGCCGGGCCGGATACGGATTTTGCCGCCGTCGATGAAGGCTATGTTTCCATCACGCCGCTGCATGTCGATTTAACCGCATACGGCGCGCATGAAGTGGTTTCTGACTGGTTAGACAGCGTGGGAGTCGACACGCAATGGTAAGCAGACGCGTACACACTCTTCTTGAACAATTACGTGCGCAAGGCATCAGAGATGAGCTTGTCCTCGATGCGCTCGCCGCCGTGCCGCGTGAAAAATTCATTGATGAGGCGTTTGAACATAAGGCCTGGGACAATATTGCCCTGCCGATTGGTCAGGGGCAGACGATTTCGCAGCCTTATATGGTTGCGCGAATGACCGAACTGCTTGAGCTAACGCCGCAGTCTCGGGTGCTGGAAATTGGTACTGGCTCTGGCTACCAGACGGCGATTCTGGCGCACCTGGTGCATCATGTGTGCTCCGTTGAGCGCATTAAAGGTTTGCAATGGCAGGCGCGTCGCCGCCTGAAGCAGCTTGATTTACATAATGTTTCGACCCGTCATGGTGATGGATGGCAAGGCTGGCAGGCGCGAGCTCCGTTTGACGCTATCATTGTAACGGCAGCGCCGCCCGAGATCCCGACCGCATTGATGATGCAACTGGATGAGGGCGGCATTCTCGTTTTACCCGTGGGCGATGAGCACCAGTTTCTGAAGCGGGTGCGTCGTCGGGGAGGCGAATTTATTATCGATACCGTGGAGGCCGTACGTTTCGTTCCCTTAGTGAAAGGGGAGCTTGCGTAGATAGCGCTGCTGAATACCTGGAGTTTTCCTGGTTATTCTCGAAAGAGTAAGCGTATTGTGACGGGGCCTTGCACGGTGATTACGTCACTGGTTTTAACCAATTTTCCTGGGGGATAAATGAGCGCGGGAAGCCACAAATTTACCGTTCGCCGCATTGCGGCATTGTCACTGGTTTCACTATGGTTGGCTGGTTGTTCAAACACCTCGAATCCACCAGCGCCGGTCAGCTCGGTTAACGGTAGTGCATCAACGAACACCAGTTCTGGCATGCTGATTACGCCTCCACCCAAAATGGGCTCGACGTCGACGGTACAGCAGACGCCACAGATCCAGTCGGTGCAGCAACCAACTACACAGCCAACGCAAATCCAGCCTGTTGCTCAACAGCCTGTGCAGATGGAAAACGGTCGTATTGTATACAATCGTAAGTATGGGAATATTCCGAAAGGTAGCTACACGGGCGGCAGTACCTATACTGTTAAGAAAGGCGATACCCTTTTCTATATTGCCTGGATCACCGGGAACGATTTCCGTGACCTCGCACAACGCAATAACGTTCCGGCCCCGTATGGCCTGAATGTCGGTCAAACTCTGCAAGTGGGCAACGCGTCTGGCGCACCGATTACCGGTGGCAATGCCATCACCCAGGCGGATGCAGCACAGCAAGGAGTTGTGACCAACCCTGCACAAAATTCCACCGTTGCTGTTGCTTCGAAACCAACAATTACGTATTCTGAGGATTCAGGTGAACAAAGTGCTAACAAAATGTTGCCGAACAACAAGCCTGCTGGGACTGTGGTCACAGCGCCTGTAACGGCTCCAGCAGTTAGCACAACCGAATCAACTGCAAGCTCAACGTCGACTAGCTCGCCAATCTCTACATGGCGCTGGCCGACTGACGGCAAAGTGATCGAAAACTTTGCAGCTACCGAAGGTGGCAATAAAGGGATCGACATTGCAGGCAGCAAAGGACAGGCTATTGTCGCGACCGCAGATGGACGCGTCGTCTATGCCGGTAATGCGCTGCGTGGTTACGGTAATCTTATTATCATCAAACATAACGATGATTACCTGAGCGCCTACGCCCATAACGATACAATGCTGGTCCGGGAACAACAAGAAATCAAGGCGGGGCAGAAAATAGCTACCATGGGTAGCACCGGAACCAGTTCAACACGCTTGCATTTTGAAATTCGTTACAAGGGGAAATCCGTAAACCCGCTGCGCTATTTACCGCAGCGATAATTAGGCGGAACCAGGCTTTCACGTGCTAGTTCCGTTAGGGATCACGGGTAGGAGCCACCTTTATGAGTCAGAATACGCTGAAAGTTCATGATTTAAATGAAGATGCGGAATTTGATGAGAACGGAGTAGAGGCTTTTGATGAAAAAGCCTTGAGTGAAGAGGAACCCAGTGATAACGACCTGGCTGAAGAAGAGCTGTTATCGCAGGGGGCCACACAGCGTGTGTTGGACGCGACTCAGCTTTACCTTGGTGAGATTGGTTATTCACCACTGTTAACAGCCGAAGAAGAAGTTTATTTTGCGCGTCGCGCACTGCGTGGAGATGTCGCATCTCGCCGTCGCATGATTGAAAGTAACCTGCGTCTGGTGGTGAAAATTGCTCGTCGTTATGGCAATCGTGGTCTGGCATTGCTGGACCTGATTGAAGAGGGCAATTTAGGGCTTATCCGTGCCGTCGAGAAGTTTGACCCGGAACGTGGGTTCCGCTTCTCAACATACGCAACCTGGTGGATCCGCCAGACGATCGAACGGGCGATTATGAACCAAACCCGTACGATCCGACTGCCGATTCACATTGTAAAAGAGCTGAACGTCTATCTGCGTACCGCGCGTGAGTTGTCGCATAAACTGGACCACGAACCGAGTGCAGAAGAGATTGCTGAACAACTGGATAAACCGGTTGATGACGTCAGCCGTATGCTCCGACTCAACGAGCGTATTACCTCGGTAGACACCCCGCTGGGTGGCGATTCCGAAAAAGCGTTGCTGGATATTCTGGCCGATGAAAAGGAAAACGGTCCGGAAGACACCACGCAAGACGATGATATGAAACAGAGCATCGTCAAATGGCTGTTCGAACTGAACGCCAAGCAGCGTGAAGTGCTGGCACGTCGTTTTGGTCTGCTGGGGTACGAAGCTGCGACACTGGAAGATGTGGGCCGTGAAATTGGTCTCACTCGTGAACGTGTTCGCCAGATTCAGGTTGAAGGTCTGCGTCGTCTGCGTGAAATTCTGCAGACTCAGGGACTGAATATCGAAGCGCTTTTCCGCGAGTAAGCACAAGTTCTATCAAGAAAGGCCAGTCTCATTGAGACTGGCCTTTTTCTTTAGGGCTACCGCTATCGGGTTCTTTTTACTACACCAGACTTTTCAACCGGTAGATCCACTCCAGCGCCTGGCGAGGCGTTAGCGAATCCGGGTCGAGGTTTTCCAGCGCATCAACGGCGGGTGACGTTTCTTCCGGTACTGACAGCAGCGACATCTGCGTGCCGTCGACCTGGGTTGCGGCAACATTCGGCGCGATGCTTTCCAGCTCGCGCAGTTTTTGCCGCGCGCGTTTGATCACCTCTTTCGGTACGCCAGCCAGGGCAGCGACTGCCAGACCATAGCTCTTGCTCGCCGCGCCATCCTGCACGCTGTGCATGAAGGCGATGGTATCGCCGTGCTCTAACGCATCCAGATGCACATTAGCGACGCCCTCCATCTTCTCCGGTAACTGCGTCAGTTCGAAGTAGTGGGTCGCAAATAAAGTTAATGCTTTGATTTTATTCGCCAGATTTTCTGCGCATGCCCATGCCAGCGACAGGCCGTCGTAGGTGGAGGTGCCGCGTCCAATCTCATCCATCAGCACCAGACTGTTCTCGGTGGCGTTATGCAGAATGTTGGCGGTTTCGGTCATTTCTACCATGAAGGTGGAACGACCTGATGCCAGATCATCCGCCGCGCCCACGCGGGTAAAGATACGATCGATAGGCCCGATCTCGACTTTCTGTGCCGGAACGTAGCTGCCGATATAGGCCAGTAGCGCAATCAACGCAGTCTGGCGCATATAGGTACTTTTACCCCCCATGTTTGGGCCGGTGATGATCAGCATCCGTCGCTGAGGCGAGAGGTTAAGCGGGTTGGCGATAAACGGCTCGGTCAGCACCTGTTCAACCACCGGATGGCGTCCCTCGGTAATACGAATACCGGGTTTATCGGTGAAGATCGGACAGGTGTAATTCAGGGTATAAGCACGCTCCGCGAGGTTGACCAGCACGTCCAACTCCGCCAGCGCGCTGGCGCTCTGTTGCAAATCAGCCAGGTGTGGCAGCAGCATGTCGAACAGTTCGTCATACAGCTGTTTTTCCAGCGCCAGCGCTTTGCCTTTTGAGGTCAGAACTTTGTCTTCGTACTCTTTCAGTTCCGGAATAATGTAGCGTTCGGCGTTTTTCAATGTCTGGCGGCGTACGTAGTTAATTGGCGCCAGATGACTTTGCCCACGGCTGATCTGAATGTAGTAGCCGTGCACGGCGTTAAATCCTACTTTCAGCGTGTCCAGACCGGTGCGTTCGCGTTCGCGGATTTCCAGTCTGTCGAGGTAGTCCGTGGCGCCATCAGCCAGCGCTCGCCACTCATCAAGCTCTTCATTGTAGCCTGGGGCAATGACGCCGCCGTCACGTACGAGCACCGGCGGAGCTTCCACGACGGCACGTTCCAACAGTTCACGCAGCTCAGTAAACTCACCCATTTTCTCGCGCAGCATCTGCACGGGGGCGCTATCTACGTTTTCCAGTTGCGCGCGCAGTGCGGGTAATTGCTGGAAGGCATGACGCATACGGGCCAGATCGCGCGGGCGCGCAGTACGCAGGGCCAGACGCGCCAGAATACGTTCCAGATCGCCTACCTGACGCAGCACGGGTTGTAATTCGCTGGTGGTATCCTGCAGCGCGCCGATGGTCTGTTGGCGCTCGGTGAGGATTTTGGTGTCGCGGACCGGCATATGCAGCCAGCGCTTGAGCATACGGCTACCCATCGGTGTCACGGTGCAGTCGAGTACTGAAGCCAGCGTGTTTTCCACCCCGCCCGCCAGGTTCTGGGTGATTTCCAGATTGCGGCGTGTGGCGGCGTCCATGATGATGCTGTCCTGCTGACGCTCCATGGTGATGGAACGAATATGCGGCAGCGAGGTGCGTTGGGTATCTTTTACGTATTGCAGCAGACAGCCGGCAGCGCATAACCCGCGTGGGGCGTTTTCCACGCCAAAGCCAATCAGATCCCGCGTGCCGAACTGCAGATTTAACTGCTGACGGGCGGTATCAATTTCAAATTCCCACAGCGGACGACGACGCAGGCCGCGACGTCCCTCTATCAGCGAGGTTTCGGCAAAATCCTCGGCATACAGCAATTCAGCGGGGTTGGTGCGCTGCAATTCCGCGGCCATGGTTTCGCGGTCAGCGGGTTCACTGACACGAAAACGCCCGGAGCTGATATCCAGCGTAGCGTAGCCGTACCCTTTACTGTCTTGCCAGATGGCGGCCAGCAGGTTGTCCTGGCGTTCCTGCAACAACGCTTCATCACTGATGGTGCCTGGTGTGACAATACGTACCACTTTGCGCTCAACCGGGCCTTTGCTGGTCGCCGGATCGCCAATCTGTTCACAAATAGCAACGGACTCACCCTGATTGACCAGCTTGGCGAGGTAGTTTTCTACCGCATGATGAGGAATGCCTGCCATTGGGATTGGCTCGCCTGCAGATGCGCCGCGTTTGGTCAGGGAGATATCAAGCAGTTGAGACGCGCGTTTCGCATCGTCATAAAACAGTTCGTAAAAGTCGCCCATGCGGTAAAACAGCAGTATTTCCGGGTGCTGAGCCTTCAGCTTGAGATACTGCTGCATCATGGGGGTGTGGGAGTCTAAGTTTTCTATTGTACTCATCGGTTTATGATGTCCATTTTCTTAATTTTTAATGAGTTAGTGATTTTTGTGGTTATCATTAAGTTTCACGTTGTCTCATCGAATATCATGAAATCCTACATTTAAAGGTGGGTTAAAGTGTGCCTTGCCAACCTATACCTGGGTAAAATATGGGCATATACAGAGTAACCTACCTTGATGTTCATGACTGCATAAGGTGCATGATAACGGAGTCTTTATGGCAGGAAAACAAGAGGGAAAGCTACTTTCGTTTAAAGCGGTAGAAATGATGAAGCCTGGAGACAAAGATAAGTCCATAAATGACTCTGAGGTGACTGTTAAATCCGTGGTGATTCAACCTGTACGACAACCGGGGCGATACCTCAGTAAGGAGGCCATTAGACAGGCCTCGTCGTGAGGAGCGAATCTGCTTACAGATGTGGGGTCGGTCCATTATTCTGGAATACACCGGTATCAGGACGATGTTTCATGCAATTTATCTGCTGGAGTTCCTCAATGGTATATTCGCGGTACAAGAAATACTGGATTTGGGTACCGTATCTGAGGTTCATTTTCTGAGCCAAGGCAGATACCCGCTGATACACTGCTTTCGTTGAGCAGTGCAGAAGTTGGGATGTGGCAGTAATATTTATTTGTCGGCGTAACGCACAGGCTACGGAAATCTCGGTATGGGTAAGGTTACGTAGCTCCCGCAAAGAATCAATTATGGTGAGTATATGATAGACAGTATATCTTCGGCCTTCATTAATATACCGGATAAACTCCGTTACAGAGGCGGTTCTGGAGATACCCTCCAGTGATGAAAGCACCTTTGATAACATTCCACGGCCTTTTACAAAAATGATAGAATAGCCGTCGGTCAGTTCATTGCAAACACGATGTTTAATATCATGCAAGCTGAAGAAAGATTCAATATCAATAATACATAAGTTCTCTTCGCGCAGGCTATCTATTGGCATCAGCCCTCCCGCAGACCGGGTAAAAAAAATATCATCAGAGAATACGACAAACGACATTGGGCAAAACCTTAACTCTTTGTTTTTAAGAAAAATGAGTCCGGTGCTTTCCTCAAAGGGATACACTGGACAATAAATGATTTACTGATTTTTTGAGATGAAACTAAGAAATTACAAGAAGATCATCATTCAGACGCTATTTTTTGTCTGACACCATTAGCGTTATCTCTTTTTTATTTAGCATGGAAATAATCCCCTGATCCTTCAGGCTATCCAGGGCACGCGACAAGGTGGATATCGAAATGCCCAGAACCTGGGCCAGTTCTTTCTTACTGATCGGTAACTCAAGGTTGAGATGCTCAAAGCCATACTCTTTATAAGTGCGAGACAACAGTTGCAGGAAATATTGAACCTTCTGCAAAGTATCACTTTTGGTCAATACTGAAATAAATTGCTGTTTTTCCTGCGCCGAACGTGACAGGATCCTGACAATAAAATCTGTAAATCCTGGCATCAGCTGGCTCATTTCGTAGAAATGATCGCTTCTCAGTACGCAAACTTCTATTTCCGTTGCGGCCTGAATATCCTGCTGACAGTACCCGATGTGCAGCTCCTCCACGCCCATCACCTGTCCTGGCAAAACGATACCCATCAGCTGCCCGCGCGCATCGTAAACCTTAGGGAAGGTGCGAATAAGCAGGTCATTTCTTCCCAAGCTGACTCGCTGATTAAAATTTCGCGGATCTGGGCCGATTTTTTTCCCGCAAACACATCGAATCAGCCTATTTAGGCTATTTTTTCCACCATTTCTGGCGTTATTTCCGGTTTTTACTGAGATCTCTCCCACTGACGTATCATTTGGTCCACCCGAAACAGGTTGGCCAGGGTGAATAACATCGCCAGTTGGTTATCGTTTTTCAGCAGCCCCTTGTATCTGGCTTTCACGAAGCCGAACTGCCGCTTGATGATGCGAAACGGGTGCTCCACCTTGGCACGGATGCTGGCTTTCATGTATTCGATGTTGATGGCCGTTTTGTTCTTGCGCGGATGCTGCTTCAAGGTTTTTACCTTGCCGGGACGCTCGGCGATCAGCCAGTCCACATCCACCTCGGCCAGCTCCTCGCGCTGTGGCGCTCCTTGGTAGCCGGCATCGGCTGAGACAAATTGCTCCTCTCCATGAAGCAGATTACCCAGCTGATTGAGGTCATGCTCGTTGGCCGCGGTGGTGACTAGGCTGTGGGTCAGGCCACTCTTGGCATCGACACCAATGTGGGCCTTCATGCCAAAGTGCCACTGATTGCCTTTCTTGGTCTGATGCATCTCCGGATCGCGTTGCTGCTCTTTGTTCTTGGTAGAGCTGGGTGCCTCAATGATGGTGGCATCCACCAAAGTGCCTTGGGTCATCATGACGCCTGCTTCGGCCAGCCAGCGATTGATGGTCTTGAACAATTGACGGGCCAGTTGATGCTGCTCGAGCAGGTGGCGGAAATTCATGATGGTGGTGCGATCCGGCAGGGCGCTATCCAGGGATAATCGGGCAAACAGGCGCATGGAGGCGATTTCGTACAGGGCATCTTCCATGGCACCGTCGCTCAGGTTGTACCAATGCTGCATGCAGTGAATACGCAGCATGGTCTCCAGCGGATAGGGCCGTCGGCCATTGCCCGCCTTGGGATAAAACGGCTCGATGACAGCGGTCATATTCTGCCATGGCAGAATCTGCTCCATGCGGGAGAGGAAAATCTCTTTTCGGGTCTGACGGCGCTTAGTGCTGAATTCACTATCGGCGAAGGTGAGTTGATGGCTCATGATGTCCCTCTGGGATGCGCTCCGGATGAATATGATGATCTCATATCAGGAACTTGTTCGCACCTTCCCTAGCAAACTTATACGAAAAAGAGAACTGTTTTTCATCAGAATTGAACCTGGAGTCATTTATCTGGGATATCAGTGGATAGTGCTGAATCTCTTTGCGCCATAATCATCAAGCCAGGTAAGGCGATATTGCCCACCGGACTGAATTTTGCTGGACACCAGCGCGCAGCCAAACGGCGGAATAAACGCAGTCTCAGCCAGTAAATTATCTTTTCGGCTTTGCTTTAGCTCGCCCCCCTGCCAGGTCACGACCTGAGGGATGGTCATGTAATATGGCGAATTATTCTTCAGGCAGGTGTGACCGCCAGAAGTTGAAACGGTAATTTTCTCCGCTACGCTGCTGTCGAGATCGCTCAGTACATCCGGACGATAGAATAGTTTTATGCGGTTACGAATGGCCACCTGCAGGTAGCTATCACCACTGCCTTCAGGGACGGGAGGGACATCCAGAACGTTAAGCCAGAACACACTTTCGCGGTCTTTTGGCAGCGACTGGGTGTTCATCGCCGAGATTTTCAGAGCCTGTCCGGCGTGTCCGCTCATTTTTACGACCGGAGGCAGCAGAGAAAACGGCACTTTGACTTTCTCCGGCGCGGCGGAAGCATCGCCCTCGTCAATCCATGACTGGACCAGATGGGTTTGTTCGCTGTCGTTTACCAGTTGCACCGACACAAATTTGGCGCTGGCCGGATAAATAACACGCGTTTCGTTGATCACAACGCTTGCGCTGGCATTCATGGAAATGAACGTAGCCGCAAGAAAAAATATCAGAGTTTTCATAATGTCGTAGAGGAGAGCCGGGGAGACCCCGGCTGAATGAGTTAGTCGTAGCTGAAGGAATAAGTTGCGTCAGTAACTACTTTACCGGTTGTTACGGCCGCGCCACCGTAGTTGTAGTAGTTGGCATACATGGTCAGTGTGACGCCATCTTCGGTGGCAGCGTTAGCGGAACTCAGACCAGTATCGAAAGCGGTATCAAACGGTACGGCAGTGTTACCGTCTTTGGTTAGCGCAATACCCACACCCTCGGCGCCATTGTCGCTGTAGTTTTTCAGGTATTTAGCGTCATCCGACAGGTTGCTGCTGCTGAAAGTGATTTTAAGCGTTTTAGCTTCGTCCGATGCCGCAGAGCAGTTTTTCAGATTCATGGTGAAGTCTTTGGCGTTGGTTTTAACAACACCGGCGGTGGTGCCCATATCACCCACAGCGATAGGGGAAAGGTTTACCGTGAAGTCTGAACCGTTATTGGTCACCACGTTACAGGTGGTATCGGACACTGAACCGTTAAAGGTAATGGTGCCACCCGCTACGCCGGTTGATTCAGCTGCAAATGCAGAGCCGGAAACCATCAATGCCACTACGATGAATGTTTTGTTAAACATTTGTCTATATCCCATTTTCATAATCAAATTTACTTTTGTCAGTAGCGTGAAACTTTTTCCCTGCTCCCTGGTTCGCGCTACATCATCCCTGGCATCTGAACAGATGTTGATGATTCATTTCACCTTCTCTGGAGTGGCGCATTCGGTTGCAGAACAACATTTCGCGTCACGCTGTAAGGTTGGAATATAAAACCATTGTTTGAATATTTGGTAAATGCAAATATCGATCAAATTATTTTTTTAAGATTAAAACACTATTTTTAATGTTGTTTATAAATTTATATCATGAGCGAGGGGGTGAAGAGGCTAGCGTTAAGAAAGTAATTACTGGTTAGATGATGGGCAAAAGCTGCAAATGACGTTTTTGCAGAACAGCTGAATAGGCGAGCGAATAAATTAATTAACAAATTATTATCAAAAAAATAATAAAATAAACGCGTTAGATACAATTGCCGTGTCGGTTCTGGGCTAAAGTTGACTCCCGGGCAGGGCAATCAATCGGGTTATGAACATGATCAATACCTTTAAAGTAGTGCCAGGACAATTTCAGGATTGATACCAGGTGCCCAGAGATCCTGCAGCATGTACGGAATAAATGGGATAGCATCAGTTGTTTCAGCGGCAAGAGAACGTGCCAGTTTATCCTGTACACTCCTGTTGATTATTACCTCTTCGTCTTTCCAGTCGGGATTTTAGCTAATGTCAGCTAAAACAGCCCACCCTCAAATACTGAACACGGGCAACTGATCGTGGCATCAACAATGCGGTTAAATGTACCCGTTCCTGTGCTTCCACTTGCTATAAGTAACAACGTTCGAAAAGACCAGTTGGTGGTTGTCATTTCATCCAGTCCATTATCAAATACCCCCTGAAACCATCATTTTCTGCCTGCAGTCTTTAATGATCTGTTGATATTAAAAATCTCGGAGGTTCAGGGGAAAAGCCCTTCTCCGGTTTCAGCATCAAGGACAAACTCCGAGAAAATAAATTGTCTGACCTGCAGTATCGAACTGAGGTTAAACTTTTGCCTGATCTTGCTGGTATAGGTATAAACAGTTTTTGGCGACAGATGAATGTTTCTGGCAATCGCCAAGGTGTCGTCAGTATCACGCAGGGCAAAAAGTGTCTTTTTTTCTTGGCCTGAAAGCAAGCTGAGATCCCTGCAGCATGCAATATGATTTAACGCATATTGAGGTGAATGCGTCCTGCCGTCATTGAGTTGTTTTCGAAAGTCCATAAAGCACGATTTTCTGTATATCGTCACAAGCGGCTCAAGAACCCTTGAACTGACATCTTTGCCACCGATGAAGATTAACCCGTGCTTATCAGTCAGTTTCTTTCTTTTTAGCAGTCTGAAAATCGCGCCCAGGCTTCTGTACGATTCAATATCAACAATGCAGAGCTTCCTGGCGGGAGACACCTGTTCAAGGATGACAGACAACGCTTTCTTTAAATAAACATCTTTTGTCAAAATCATGTGAGACATAAACATATCCGGATATTTCATAGCGCAATGAATAAGGGCCCTGAGGCCCCTGAGATAACATCAGAATCCGATACGGATACCGGCCACACCCTGAACCGGCGTCTCCGTATGGCTGCCCTGACGATAATTAGCCTCGCCGTACAGCGTTACGTCCTTGCCGACACTGACCGATGCGCCCAGACCGTACTTGCCTGACGTGCCTTTGACGTTGTTGTCAAAGCGGTTGCGCGCATTGATGGTGACTTCATTTGAGTCTGCATACTCCTGCACGATCGCCGCTGACAGGTAAGGTTTAAATTCTGTCGCACCGAGGCTGAACTTGCCGGTCAGCTTCGCGCCGGCCTCACCCGTTACCGAGCGCGGCGTGCCGGTGTTACCCTTCATGCCGTTGCTCAGCTTTACGTCCTCACTGCTCATCTGAACAAACGCCAGGCGGGCATAAGGCGTGAGGCTCAGGTCGTCCCTCACATCAAACTGATAGCCACCTTCAACGGCTGTGCTGAGACCATACTGCGTCCAGTCACCGCCGGTTCTGCCGCCGTTGGTCATCACGGCTCTCAGTTTGTTGTTCAGGCGGTTACCTTTCACCACACCGTCAGCGTAGAAGCCGCTGGCATCAAACCATGTTGCATACAGGCCGATACCGTAGCTGTCGATTTTGCTTTTTCCACCGCGGGCATGCTTAACAGTGTTGTCGCTGTAAGACATGAATGCCCCCGTGACGAGGCTGCCGCGCGCAAAATCCGTCCGCGTGTCGGCACCGATTTCAATGCCGTTCTGATTAAGCTGATACGCCGCGCCGTTGCTGGTATCCGTATGGTTTTTGCTGCCAAGGTAGTGACCCCACACGTTACTTTCCGGTCCGGTTTTATCCAGATTTGTCCGGTACATGAGCAGGCCTTCCAGCTCGGAGTGGATGACATTCAGGCCGGCATTCGACATGGCCAGGATGGCGTCCGTTGCCGGGGTGGTCATCGGCTTCTTGTCGCCGCTTCCGCTACCGCCGGTATTGCCGTTGTCACCGCCGTCCGGATTCTCGCCGCCGCCCGGGTTTTCACCACCGCCCGGGTTTTCACCACCGCCCGGTTTTTCACCGCCGCCAGGGTTCTCACCGCCGCCAGGGTTCTCACCACCGCCAGGGTTCTCACCACCGCCAGGGTTTTCACCGCCGCCAGGGTTCTCACCACCGCCAGGGTTTTCACCGCCGCCAGGGTTTTCACCGCCGCCAGGGTTCTCGCCGCCGCCAGGGTTCTCGCCGCCGCCAGGGTTTTCACCGCCGCCAGGGTTCTCGCCGCCGCCAGGGTTTTCGCCACCGCCAGGGTTTTCACCGCCACCCGGATTCTCACCACCGCCAGGTTCTTCCGTCATCGCGCCCAGGTACCAGACGTTACCGCCGTTGAGACCGTCTTTATTCTGCTCGCTGAACAGGGTGTACATGTAGGTCCCGCCGTCAACCATGCTGGTGCTTCGCCCGTTAGCCGTGACCATTTCAAAATCAATGTCACCACCCTTCTCATGGATGAGGTTCACTGTGAGGTCGATGTGGTCTGAGATTTCTTTACCGGAGTCATTAACGGCAATGCCAAACTGGCCTGAACCCTGCTCGATGGTGACAAAGTTGGCTTTGCGGTCGGCCAGCGAGGTATTGAAAAGGAAGTTTCCGGTTCCGTTCAGTTCCGTAATAGTCAGTTTCGCGAATTCACCTTTGCTGTTGCGCAGGAAGTTGACGTTACCGCCGTTCATGGTGAGCTTATCGACCTGAGCCGGGGTATAACTGGCGGTGGTATTGGTAAGGTCGGCGACAGAGAGGGTGCCCCCCGTGATGCGCACGTCCGTTGCGACAGAGCCAGCGTCCATCAGCAGTTCACCACCGGCGTTCACTTTGGTTTCGCCGTCAGCCAGTGCCCCCGTCTGTAGCCACGACTGACCGCTATTGATGGTGGTGTCAATGGCTGTGCCGCCACTGTAGACTACCTGTGAGCCATTGTTGATAGTGGTGTTTGTGGCAGTGCCTCCGCTGTAGATGTGCTGCTCGCCACCGCTGATACTGGTGTAAGCGGCTGTGCCGCCACTGGAGACGTTTTGCCGGCCACCACTGTTGATGGTGGTGTCAGTGACAGTGCCCCCACTGTAGATGTGCTGCCCGCCACCGCTGATACTGGTGTAAGTGGCTGTGCCCCCACTGTAGATGTGCTGCCCGCCACCGCTGATACTGGTGTAAGCGGCTGTGCCCCCACTGTAGATGTGCTGCCCGCCACCGCTGATACTGGTGTAAGCGGCTGTGCCCCCACTGTAGATGTACTGCCCGCCACCGTTTTTGATGGTGGTGGCTGTGGCTGTACCATCCCTGTAGACGATCTGCTCGCCAAAGAAATTAATAGTGGTGTCAGTTGCTGTGCCGCCATTGGAGACAACCTGTTGGCCACCGTCGTTAATGGTAGTCCCAGTGGCCGAACCACCGCTTGATACATACTGCCTGCCAAGTTTGTTGATGGTAGTCTCAGTGGCTCTGCCACCATCAATGAATTGCCTGCCACCGATGAGGGTGGTGTTAGTGGCTGTACCACCGACGCTGATGTACTGGCCGCCACCGTCAATGGTGGTGTTAGTGGCTGTACCACCGACGCTGATGTACTGGAAGCCACCGTTAATGGTGGTGTCGGTGGCTGTACCGCCGGAGACGTACTGGCTGCCTCTGTTAATGGTGGTGTCGGTGGCTGTACCACCACTGGAGACGTGCTGCTTACCACCGTTGTTGATGCTGGTGTCAGTGGCTGTTCCCCCGCTGGAGATGTGCTGGAGGCCACCGTTATTGATGGTGGTGCCATTGGCTGTGCCGCCATTGTAGACGGTCTGGGTGCCGCTGTTGATGGTGGTATCGGTGGCCGAGCCCCCATTGAAAACGTACTGCCAGCCAGCGCTGCTAATAGTGGTGGCTGTGGCAGTGCCGCCGCTGGAGACGTACTGTACGCCACCTTTTACCGTGGTATCGGTAGCTGTGCCATCGTCGATGTACTGTTCACCCCCGATGTTGATGTGGGTGTAAGTTGCAGTGCCGCCACTGGAGACATACTGCCAGCCATCGTTGTTGATGATGGTATTAGTGGCTGTGCCTCCGTTGTAGACATATTGTACGCCAAAGCTATTAATGGTAGTGCCAGTAGCCGTACCGTCACTGGAGACGTTCTGCCGACCGCTACTGTTGATGATGGTTTCGCTGGCTGTGCCTCCGCTGGAGACGAACTGTATTCCACCACTGTTGATGGTGGTATCGGTGGCCGTATCTCCTGAATAAAGATTCTGATTACCCGAATTCCCGTCTACCGTCGTGCCCACATAATCCACAGCCATAACCGGCGCTGATGGCAGCAGCATTGCCCCCAGCAGTAGCGCCAGCGCGCTTTTCTTCGGCGCCAGCTTCGGGCGACTGGACCCGGTCGCAAGCTCAGAGGTGACCACCCACTGCTGGCGCGACTCGCACCAGACGGTGGTATATATCTTGTTCATAGTAACGCTCCTTAATTATCAACTAATCCTGCATGCAGACGGTCCACCATCCCTGTAACCTGTCGTCCGGTTATCAGTCGCGTGCACTCATACTGTCTTGGGGTATCCCTGTGATGCGGGCACCACAAAAAATCCTGGTGGTCAAAATCAACCGATGTGTCATCCCAGCAGCCGTTACAGCCATGACTGCTGAACACCCGCCAGGGAGTGTGAAATTCGCTGTTGGGTAGACTGAATCCGCTGATTAACACCACCGGAATGCCGGCCGCCCAGGCAAGCCATGACAGCCCGCTGCTCAGACCGATAAAGAAGCTCGCATGCCTTAACAGGTCCACCCGCTCCTGAAGCGGAATGTCGCCCGTGAAGTCTTCGGCACCATAGGGGATGTGGTTCCAGACGAAGCCCTGACCGTGATGGGCCTGGCGGTCAATGCACAGCACCCGGTATCCCAGTGATTTAAGGTGGGCTACCACCTCTGCCCAGCCGTGACCGTTGTTCCAGTATTTAGCCTGGTTGGTTGACTGCGCGGCGATGCAGACGTAGGGCTCCGCAATTTTTCGTTCTGCATCAAGCTTCAGGCGAGGCGGGCACTCCCGCGGGTCAACCCCGAGGATGTAACCGGCATTGCGGTGAAAGCCGACTTTCCTGAAATCAACGGGCTGATGAAGTGTGTCAGCCTTGAAGAAAAGACCGACGTACCAGGACGCGTAGGGATTGATTGTCCGGTGGGATTCTTTTGTGGAGAAGGTTATCTCCGGATATTGTGCGCTGAGCAGGTCAATGATTTCCTGCCCCATGACGCATTCAAGCTGGCACCGGTGCAGTTGACGAAATCGCTCGGCGTAAGGGAACCAGCCAAGCATATCGCCCAGAGTTCCGGTCGGGAAAAAGATGACGACCGGCTTGTCCTTCATGTCCAGTGTTTCATCCAGGACCGGATGCGCTTCTCCCTGGTGGAATACCTGAATGCGGAAACGGATGTAATATTTTTTGGTACTGGCGACCCACCCGCCGTCAGAATCACAGCTGAAAAGGATATTGCCGGAATCATCATCCATTAAAATGACATGCCATTTCCCTTCCGGAAGGTAAACACGCGCGCCGTAATTAAAGTCAAACAGAATACCTTCCGGTCCGGCACAGGTCGGAAATTCAGGAGGTGTTGCAAAGTTAGCTGACATATCTTATATATCCCTGGTGTTCATGTGCAGTCGATAAGGGGTCAGTCAATTGCACTGGTTTATATCTGTAATATTTTCCGTGACGGGCTGT
This sequence comes from Citrobacter sp. RHBSTW-00887, assembly GCF_013728095.1. Lineage (NCBI taxonomy): Bacteria > Pseudomonadati > Pseudomonadota > Gammaproteobacteria > Enterobacterales > Enterobacteriaceae > Citrobacter > Citrobacter sp. RHBSTW-00887. The sequence continues at coordinate 1,231,460 of NZ_CP056267.1, forward strand.
GAGCCGTTTTTAACTCAGGCCCATAAGCAGTTCCGGATTAAATGTTTTGCGACTGTAAATGTATTTAAATCACCCTGCAGCTGAGGGCGTGATTTTTATTTTCCACTCAGTCAGTCATGTCCGGTCTGTTTACAGGGGTAAGGGTGTTAAATATGTTTGCAGAACTCGTGCATGCTGACGGGTTTTGAAAAAAGATAACCCTGAAAAACATTCACACCTTTATCTTTCAAAAGAGATAATTGTTCTTTATTTTCCACTCCCTCTGCCACAAGCTGGATTTGCAATCGTTCAGAGAGGGTTACGATTGAATCAATTACCGCGGAATAAATTAATGAACCGTTGCTGGCCACTGTAAGGCATTTATCAATCTTGATGGTTGAAAAACCCGAATGCTCAATATATTTAAGACACGAACTTCCGTTTCCGAAGTCATCAATCGCAAATCGCACACCTGCATCGGTAAGTTGTTGCATTGCGTCAAGCGCAAAGTCATCGAGATGCATCGTGCCACGTTCGACAATTTCAAGTAATACAGCAATGCGTCCTTCAAATGTTTTATTAAAATCGGTCACTGCTTCAATAACGTCCGGGGAATTCAGTTGTCTCGCACAGATATTGAAGGAAAGATAGAAGTCATCGGGAAGGGCTCCTTCATAGCCGTTGAAAAAAGTTTTAACATCAGACAGCAAAGAGCATGTCACATCATTAATCACCTCGCATGACTCCATTGCAGAGATGTATTTCTCCGGAGAGTGAAGGATTCCATCTTTTCGGATCCTCAATAACACTTCTCCGCCTGCAACCTTGTAAGCCCTGTAAACCGGTTGCACATAAGGCACAAACTCAGCTCCAGCCAGTTCTGCTGACAGGATCGACTCTCTTATCCGTGTTCCGGCCTTACTGAAGAAACGTTCTGCCTTCCTGAGCATGTTGGTGCTTATCATGGAGTTGCTCCTGAACCATGGTGGATCCGTTAACCTGGGAACTCTTCATATCCCGGATGGTGAATGGCAGTAATGCTGATGACTATTAGATGATAAGAACCTGCTCATTCTGCGAACAATCTTAACTGAGAAGAGTGGCAAATAAGTTCATGTATCGGCGTTAAGTTATTTTGCGGATTAAAATGCTAAAATATAAGTGATTTACAATCAATTAACCTGGTAATTAAGATATCCTGGCTGCGTATGGTATGCTTTGCAAAAGTCAGACGTAGTGATAATGAGGTGGAACAGGCGTTTTTTATCGCCTTACGTTCAGGATATTGGAGTGTTCATGTGGATTATTTAATCAGTTCTCTGGCCAGGTATCGTTCAGATGATGGCACAATCTGGCCGGTCTCGGATGAAGATTCTGTCATTATTCTGACAGCAACCATGAACAGACTTTTAGCCTATCTGCTGGAAAGACAGGGGCAGGTGATTAACCGGGATGAGCTGCTGGATAATGTCTGGGATTTACACGGTCTGCGTTCGTCAAACCACACCCTTAATAAATATATTTCCGAAATCAGGAAGTACTTTGTCAGCACAGGGATTCAGGCAGAATGTATTACCACTGTCAAGGCTCAATTGAAATGTCCGTTATCCAGCTCAATTAAAATGACCACTTTGATCTCTCATTCTCTTTACTGATAGACTTTCCTCCGACTGAAACAACAGGATGATTGAGCCCATGCTTCGATACGAGTTAACGCCGAACAATGCAGGTTTTATACTGTGGGGAGATTCAGAAGCCCTGAATGAATTACATGAACTCATTCATTACATCGTGGATGAAAGCCCACTGATTAAAGTTAAAGACGGATTTATGTTATCCCTTGCCTATGATATTCGTAAAGCACGGGAAGGTAATCGTCGTGTTGAGCAACATCAGTATGATCAACATGATACATATAAGCTTTATGGTGTTGAGCTTTTATGGCCTCTGGTCCTGGTACAGTCCTCAATACTCAGAAACTCAATGGGTTATATTCAGACAGACAAAAACCAGCTGTCTGTCATGTATGCCTTTGAATACCTGATAGAATCAGCATTAACAGAGTCTGAGAGAACAACGTCGAATGATATTATGCTAACAGTAAAATATGCATCAGACTCTGATTTTAATTTCATTGAGGATAATATTGACAGCAGGTGCTGCTATTTTATCAGCCTATCTCCGGAGCAAAGAAAAAAGCAGTTAATCAGTATTGTTCGTTCTTTTCATTCATTATGGGGTAAGTATGCCCGTGAAAAGCAGGACATAAAGATGCTGAACGAAATGAATAATACATCATGGGTCTGGCCGGACAATATCAACTGGTGAGCAACCACTGTCCGGCCAGTGAGTACCATCAGCGGGCTCTTTTACCAAAAATGTCCTCTGAACGTGACTGAAGCTGTTTGAGTGCTTCGAGCATGTCATCATTATCCAGTGAGCGCTGGGATTTCTTCCCTTCCTGCTTTGGCCGTCGTCGGGAAGGGCCATCTCCAGCGGGAATTGACTGAGAGCGCGTGTTATCCCGCTTGCTCTGCACCAGACTGATAAACTCCAGGGTTCGGCCAAGACGCTTGTTATCGACAATCGCGCCCTGGTCGATTTCTGACAGTCGGTCGTAGGTAGAGTAGGGAAGTAGCGTACCGTTCAGGCGCAGCTCTTTTCTGCCATCAGGATAGTGATACACATCGATATATTTACCTATTGCACGGCGACTCAGTTCGCTGTCTTCAATCAGGTACAACATTTTATCATATTGTATCGTCAACGATTTTGAGACTTTACGTTTTTCACGAACAGTGAAAATAAGCCCCAGGTCCTCATCATGTTCTACAGCACGGTGTACGTCAAAATCATGTCGCGGTACTTTGCCAAAACGGCGGTTATAGTCAGCCATATAGGCCTCAGCGAAGTCATTTGCAGCCTCCATTGAACAAATGCCCTGTAACCGCAGCTCTTTGACCAGACGATCCTGTAAAGTGAGGTGAGCTCGTTCTACACGCCCTTTGGCGGGACTGGTTTCTGCACAGATAGTCTGGATGTTCAGTTCATGCATGGCTCGCCCAAACTGAGTATGCCCGTCTCCGCCTGTGGCGTGTTTATTGTTAACACGAAAAACACCGGCTTTATCGCTGTACAGTGCCAGCGGTTTACCATGCTTATCGATATAGCGCCGCGTGGCTTCGAAGTAAGAAAACGTGGACTCCGATTTAACAAACAACAGTTCCATCAGTTTGCTGGTTGCATCATCAACATAGACCAGCGCGGTGCAGGCCGGGCCACGGCCTTCAAACCAGTCGTGATCACAGCCATCTATTTGTATCAGCTCACCAGTACACGGACGCCGGTACCGTGGTTGAGGGATCCTTGCGGCACGTTGTTTACGGGGAACCCATAAGCCAGCCCGCACCATGATGCGCCGGACAGTTTCTTTGCCAAGAAACAGTCCGTGGAGTTCTTCGAGCTTTTCACGCGCCAGAGTCGGACCGAAATCAGCATAACGCGTCTTGATCAGTTCCAGAGCCTGATCTGCGAGCCCGGGTGGCAACTGGCGGTTACCACGCATGCCACATCGTCTGCTGGCCATACCAAGCGGTCCGCCTTCACGGTAACGGGCAAGAAGTCTGCGGCATTGCCTGTCGCTGATACCGAGGTGCTCGGCCGCACGGCGCGTTGTGATGCGACGTTCAATGACGTCCTGTATAATCTTGATCCGGTTGATCTCTTTCAAAGTAAACACTCCTGAGCTTTCTGCGCTCATGATATGCCTCCCGGTAGTTTAAACGGACCAGTGAAGCTTACCATAGCGCGGACATCTGAATTGAGCCACAGGCGGACATTACTATTGAGCCATTACAACCACTGTGCCACGAATCGGTTTTATGTTTAATCAGGATATAGAGGTCGTGGTGATGACAGATACATTCCCGGTGCATGAGTCGGTTACAACGACGGACTGTACCGGAACCGGAATAAAACGGCGGTATTCTGCATTTTCGGCAAAACACAGAATAACCTTTAACATTCTGCTGTTAGCTATGTTTGCCGCCAGTGCCGCCATTTTTATTGCGGGCAGTCAGATCCCGGCAACAACCACATCGGCCCTGAAAGATATTCAGACCCATTTTCTGTTTAACTATCAGAATTGCCCGGTGTACACCATTCAGAAAAACTCCATTTCATTCCTTGAGAAAAAGAAGGACGTATTTGTCACCCTGGCCCGGCAGAATAATATTGACTGCCTGGACGGGGCTGTATTTCTTTATCAGGCGTCAGACGCTTATATTTATGGCAGTAAAGGCCGGGTATTTATCAGCAGATGTACAACGAAAGACAAGCAGTATATATCCTGCCTTAATAACTACTGGAATGGCTATGAAAGCAATTAAGATAAGTCGCCTCTGTGCAGCTGTCAGTCTGCTACTGGTCATGGCATCGTCCATCGGTTTCTATATGTACATGCTTAAGCGACAGAATGGCATGGACATCGACTGCAGCACGATCATTCGTTATAACCATCTTAACCCTGAATTTACTGCCACACTGAACCTCATCTTTCGTCTCGATAAACAATTCTCTGGTCAGGTTGTGTTGTCCGGATATATCAATTCTGAAGGTGACCACGAAACGGTTTCCAGGACGATTCATTTCGGTTACGAGGTGAACAGGCCAGGCGAAATTTCAGTGAGCAATATGCACTATGTCAAAAAATCACAGGACACCGCCAGTGATGAAATATTCAAACACAGCTTCTTTTATGTTCCGGAAGGCACTGTCCGTCAGATCAGGATCAATCCGTTGTTAAATGGCTGGTTGATTGAAAATCTGCAGTCGCCGTTTGCGCTTTGCGTGAATAAGGACAGGTAGCGATAAAGACAGCATACCCGACATGCTCAAAAACCATACCGGGTATGCTCAGAGGATACTCCAGGAGACTACGGCTTATTTTGCCCAGTCTTCCAGCGTGAGCCCCGGCACCCGCTCAAACTCCCTCACATTAATGGTCAGCAGCACACGCCGGCGGCGATAGCATGCCGGCAATCGCCGTGTCGTTCGGCCCAGTTGATAGCCGAGACCACGTCCGATCGCTGGCCAACACCGCCTGCTCCAGGCGCTTCAGTACGAATTACAGCTGCCCGTGCAGGATGAACGCTCAGATACAGGTGTCGAGCATATACGTTTTTTTCACAGGTCAGCCCGTCCTTCGTCGCTGACATCCTGCATTGATGAGGGGAAGAGATTATTGGAAAACCAGAAAGTTATAACGCTGGACGAGCAGGGTAACAATGTTCGCATAATCAGTGAGTTATGGTAGTGTAGATTAGAATGGGTTTTTTATATTATGAGAGAAAATAATCTTTATTAATCAGCATTAACACACCAAGGCATCATTGGCATGTGGTTCGTGAAGTCCGTATCAAGTGACTCTTTCAAATCGTTTTTGCTCTTATTTAATCTTCGCTTATTGATTATTCATTTTCCGGCAACGCATAATTCTGGCAGTACAGATAGGGGATCCCCTCTTTGGTAATCAAATACGTCTCTCTATTCAGCGCAAAAAAATCGACGTTGGATACGCTGGTGTTGGTCAGGAAGAAGTCGGGGAGGAGTTCCTGAATGAGACTGGCGGGTGCTGTTTCGCGATTGGAGATTTGGATTTTCTGCGAAATCCAAACCGGGCTTGAGCCGTAGCTGGATTGTGTAAAAAGTACCATGCGTTGCACGGTCTGCTCATTATTTTCGGCATCCTTGATAATGCCATCAATATTCACAATACCTTTGCTGCCGCCGGTTTTGATATCAATGATCCCTCGGAATGAGCTTGTATTGCGTACAATCTCGATGGCAGACCGACAGGTCAGATTATGTAACTGACCATTGTTTTTACTGTACCGGTAGACGGCGGTAACAATTAGCGCAGCAAAACAAAGCAACAGGATAATACCTGTCTGGATGCGGGGCGTTCGGGAATAAAAATTCATTAGCTATCATACCGTGGGTAATAAACCGACTGACAGGCATTTTCCTGCCTGTTTTTCATCGGTGAGCGACATACAAGCACGGATAATTTTTTGGATTCAGGGTAGGTGGTGATATAGATAAATTTATGGCTCTGACACAGCCCAGGATTTTTGTTGATAAATGCCGTATGTCGGGAGAAGTTACTGGCATCATTATTAAAATAATACTGACAGTCAGTGGGGGCGTTGTCTGCGGTGATATAGCCGGAGAAATAGTTATCACTGGTTTGCCACGGATACATTATAAGCACACAAATTGTCAGGGTAATGGCAAGTATTACCATTTCAGCAGTGGTTATCAAAGGTTGGCGCGCTGTGTCATCTGACAGTTCTTCTATGGCGACATCCGGCACTAAAGGTTCTGCTGTAAAAGATACGCTCTCCTCCGGAGTTTCAATCACCTGAATATTGAACTCTTCCTGGATGATCAGCCCTTTGCGGGGGATCGTGGTGATAAGCGGTTGCTCCAGTTCCAGCTGCAGCAAACTTTTGCGCAAAGAGAGGATGCTTTGATAAAAGGCGTTGAAGCTCACCTGGCGGTGATTTTTACCCCAGCCGAATTCCAGTAGTTCGTTTTGGGAAACCACTTGCCCACGATGTTGAATAAGTAATAAAAGACATAATGACGCCGAGTGTTTGAGTTTTATCCGCTGATTGGGTTGATCTATCCGCGCCAGCGATTGTGTAGCTGGCGTAAATATTATTATTTTTTCAATCAGATAACTGACATTGCCAGTCTCAGACATGATGTTTCTACTCTTGCTGGTGCGCCAGGCGGTTGGCGAGTCATGATACCACTTAGCCCATAAAGACCACCAGTATGGACCCGACCCTGCAGCGAGAACCGCGAAGTGTTTCAATTTCTTATCATAATATAACAACAATGATAACTTTTTAATGAAAATAAACTATATATAAATCAATGTATTGTATCTTTTTGGCTACATTGAAAAGAACAGAAAGATGAAATAAAGACGACAAAGATGATTGTCATTAATTCTTTATGGACAGCGTCATATACTGCCTGGCGCCACCACGCGAAAACAGCATGAGTCTGAACGCGTCAACGGCACCAGGGAATGCCGGTGGTAGATGTAGATGGGAATAAATGTCAGCTTGTTGGTGAGCTGACATTTATTTTTCGTGTTGAGTAAAAATCCACCCTCGTTTTGACAAAGCCATAATTTGCGGTAGAGAGTCCCATGTTCCAGAAAGATATTGAAAATGCTGTAGTGCTTGTTGGTGATGAAATGAAAAAGTCAGATAATGCCTGGCTGTCCTTACGCAAAAAACGCCAGCGTATTGATCTGAAGAGTGATGGAAATATCTTGTTTCTGGAGAAAGGGGCCGTCTCTGTTCATCGTGTGGAAAATGATTTAGTGATGGTAAGTATATCTGCACCGGCCATCCTCGGCTTGCCCCAAATGCGTACGGAAGTTGCCGGACACTATTTACGTTGTGATACCGATTGTGAAATGTGGGCGATGAGTGCACCCAATGCCGAACTTTTGTTCACTACGAAGAATCTTTGGAAACATGCATTTGATATTTTAACGCTACATCTGCAACGCTATTTTCAACGAGAAAAATTGCAATCGCATCGTACTATCCGTGAATTGATTATTGAACACCTGAAATATATTTGGTCGATGGAGCCTGAGATGCGTGAAAACACATCTGTGTATACATTCATTCTCGCTCGAAATCATATCTCACGCAGTGCTATCCACAAAGTATTGCAGGAGTTAGTGAGTGACGGAAAAATAATTATGAAGCGAGGGAAACTCTCTTTTTTTGTATGTTAAAGTTAACATTAAAAGCATCTGACGTGTTTTTTTGCACTCAGCTGGAATGATAATGAAAAAACTGGGTTTGTGATTTTTGTTGATTATCAGTATGTTGGTTTTTGTCTTTTTCTTCACCGCTGATGCCAGCTACGCGGAATGTCCATTTTTATCTATAAATTAGTATTTATTTATTAATTTGATATGAATATGATGTTCCCTCCAATAATAACAAAAGTCATATCGCCAATGACCAACGGCAGGCCGGAAAACCTTGAGGCACAGCATAGCCGACTGTTTGGCAACCCTACTACCGATACAACGGATGTTCGCGCTGCACTGCAAAACGCGTTGGATCACAATACCTTTGTCCTGCTGGCCCAGCCTATCGTCAGTACTCGTGGTGATGAATCCTATCATGAGATATTGATCCGCATGCTCAATGAGCACGGGGAATTTCTTTCCCCTGACCATTTTCTGTCGGTTGCACGCGACACAGGGTTAGCACCCGATATCGATCTTTGGGTTATTGAGAACACCCTGAAGTACATGCGCTACCATCCGCTGAGTTGTTTTTCCATTAACCTGGCGCCAGTGACGCTATGTCGTTCAGGTATCGTTGCAAAGATAACTGCGTTGTTGCAGGAATATGTGGTGATACCGCAACGGATTATTTTTGAGATAACCGAGGCTGATACCCTGTCAGATAAAGAACACACGGCAGATACACTACGCTTACTACGTCAATTGGGATGTCGGATCGCGATTGATGACTTCGGTGCCGGGTTTGCAAGCTATGAACGCCTGATGAACATTGAAGCAGATATTTTGAAGATTGATGGGTCTTTCGTTCGTGGGATTATAAAATGTGAGGTTAGTCGCTATATCATCGAATCTTTCTGCCGGGTTGCGGCAATGAAAGGTATGCAGGTTGTCGCCGAGTTTGTTGAAAGTGCCGAAATCCAGATGCACCTGGAACACATGAATGTCGGGTGGTTACAGGGATACCACATTGGCAAGCCACAACCGTTGTTCACGTTAGAGTAATCTATAATCCGTTTATTTAAACGTATCATCACGATGCTGTAATCTGCCGATAATATAACCTCCTGGCGGAGGCTATATTAATATCAAGAACATTAGCTGACCAATAATTTACGGATCCTGCAGCTGAAGCTGATTCTCTAAACGCCGATCGCGCAGGGTTGCATAAATAAAGGTAATCACAAACAGCAGAGAAAATAGTACGACTATGGTGGGAGCCGGCGCGCTGTCGATGAAAAATGACAGGTACACGCCCATGAATGAGGTAATGACCGACATCGCCACCGCCAGCCATAAGGCGTGGGAAAATTTCCTCGTCATTAAAATCGCGATGGCGCCAGGTGCAATCAGTAATGAAATTGACAAAATAATCCCTACCGATTTTAGCGTGGCGACAATCGTCAGGGCGATCATGCACAACAGGCCGTAATGCAGCAGTGCGGTGTTAAGCCCACTGGCCTTTGCCTGATGTGGGTCGAACGCATGCAGCAGCAAATCTTTCCATTTAAGTCCGATGATAAGCGCGATCCCCAGAGTAATAACCGCGGTTTGCATGATATCGCTTAACGATACGCCCAGCATGTCGCCGAACAGAATATGATCGAGATGGACTTCTGACTGGATAGAGACGTACAGCACCAGACCCGCACCAAACATCCCGGAGAAAACAATACCCATGATGGTGTCGCGCTTGATGCGGCTGTTATCGTCGAGGTATCCGGTCGCCACCGCGCAGAACAGACCGGCGATAAACGCGCCAATTGCCAGCGGGATGCCCGCAATCCACGCCAGTACAATCCCTGGGAATACCGCATGACTCATGGCATCGCCCATCAGCGCCCAGCCTTTGAGTACTAAAAATACCGACAGCAGCGCGCAGGGCACAGCGACGATGGTAGAGATGACCAGCGCATTAACCATAAAGCTAAACTGAAAAGGTTCCAGCAGCGTTGTTAAGATCATACTTGCTCCTTGTTCACCAGACGGGCGCGGCGGCGATTTGCCAGCAGACCGTGTTTTGGTGCGAAGACAAATGCCAGCAGGAACAGCAGCGTTTGCAGAACGACGATAATTCCGCCGGTTGCACCGTCCAGCCAGTAGCTTAGCCAGGCGCCAAAAAAGCTGGTCAGGCTGCCGAGCGCCACGGCGATGGTGAGCAGGCGAGGAAAACGATCGGTCAGCAGCCAGGCCGTCGCACCGGGCGTAACCACCAGGCAAATCACCAGAAAGGCGCCGACGGTTTGCAGTGCGGCGATCGTGGAAACGGAGAGCAGCGTAAAAAACAACAGCTTCAGCCGACCCGGATTCAGACCGATAGACCGCGCGTGGTTTTCATCAAAAAAGACCACCATCAGATCTTTCCACTTCAAAAACAGAATGGTCAGCGAAACCACGCCGATGATCGCCAGTTGCAGAATATCTTCCGGCGCAATCGCCAGGATGTTACCCAGAATAATGGTCTGGATGTTCACCGACATCGGATTAAGCGACACCATAAACAGCCCTATACCGAAAAAGGACGAAAAAATCAGCCCGATAATGGCATCTTCCTTCAGGCGTGAACGCTGATTGAGAAACAGCATGCTGCCCGCCGCCAGTCCACCGGAAAGAAATGCGCCCAGCGCAAAGGGAAGCCCTAACATATAGGCTCCGGCCACGCCTGGAACGATCGAGTGCGACAGCGCATCGCCAATCAGCGACCAGCCTTTGAGCATCAGATAGCAGGAGAGAAATGCGCACAGGCCGCCGACCATCGCCGAAACCCACATGGCGTTGAGCATGTACTGGTAGCCAAACGGCTCCGTCAGCCAGTTCATGATTACTCCCCCTCGCTTGCCGCGCGTCGCGAAATAAACGGACGTTCATCATCGGTAATCACGTGTTGTTCACCTCCGCTCAGCGCGACGTGACGCAGAACGCCGCTGAATGCCAGCTCGAGATTCTCGTGGGTAAAGGTGGTTTCGGTTGGCCCACTTGCCAGCACCGTGCCCTTAATCATCACCGTGTAATCGCAAAATTCGGTGACGGATCCCAGATTATGGGTAGAGACCAGCATGGTCCGGCCTTCATCACGCAGTTCACGCAGCAGATCGATGATCCGGGCCTCGGTTTTCACATCCACGCCGGTGAAGGGTTCATCCAGTAAAATAACCTGCCCGTCCTGTGCGATGGCTCTTGCCAGAAAAACGCGTTTTTTCTGCCCGCCGGACAGTTCACCTATCTGGCGATGGCGATAGTCCAGCATATCTACCCGCGCCAGCGCCGCATCCACGCAGTCGTGGTCGATCTGTTTTGGTCGACGCAGCCAACCCATATGGCCAAAGCGGCCCATCATCACTACATCTTCCACCAGTACCGGAAACGACCAGTCCACCTCTTCTGACTGGGGGACATAGGCGATAAGATTCTGTTTGAGCGCCTTATTAACCGGTTGTTGCAGAATAGATATTTCCCCTTTCGCCAACCGGACAAAACCCATCAGCGCTTTAAAAAGCGTTGATTTTCCCGAACCGTTTACGCCGACCAGAGCGGCAATTGAGCCGCCCGGAACCTGAAAAGTGGCATCCCGCAGCGCGGTGTGGCCGTTGCGATACGTCACCGTAACCTGATTCACGGTAATCGCAGATTGACTCATTTTTGGCTCCTTAACCCGTCGTTGATGCCGCTGACGATGGTTTCTGTCGTCACGCGCAGTAAATCCAGATAGGTCGGTACCGGACCATCGGCAGCGCTGAGCGAATCGACATACAGCACGCCGCCGTAATACGCGCCAGACTCGCGGGCGACCTGACGCGCAGGTTTGTCGGACACGGTGCTTTCGCTAAATACGGTAGGGATTTGATGTTTTCTGATCGCATCGATCACTTTGCGTACCTGCTTGGGCGTGCCTTGCTGATCGGCATTGATCGGCCATAGATACAGCTCTTTCAGGCCGTTATCACGCGCGAGGTAAGAGAATGCGCCTTCGCTGGTGACCAGCCAGCGTTTATCAGCAGGGAGCTTCGCCAGTTCTGCATGCAGTGGCGCCAGAGTCTGCTGGATTTTCGCTTTATAATTCTCCGCATTTTTCTGGTAGGTTGCGGCATGGTCGGGATCGTATTTCATCAGCGCATCGCGAATATTATCCACGTAGATAAGCGCGTTCTCCGCTGACATCCAGGCATGCGGATTCGGTTTGCCGTTGTATGGCCCTTCGCTGATACCCATTGGCTGCACGCCATTTGAGACCATGACCTCCGGTACGCCGGACAAATTTTGGTAGAAGCGGGCAAACCATAGTTCGAGGTTAAGGCCGTTGGAGAGAATAAGCTGTGCGCCTTGCGCCCGTTTAATATCCCCCGGTGTGGGTTGATATTCGTGAATTTCTGCCCCGGGTTTGGTGATGGAACTGACGTCCGCCGCGTCACCTGCCACATTGCTTGCCATATCGGCAATCACCGTAAAGGTGGTTATCACTTTGAACTTTTCTTTCGCCCAGGCAGGTGACAGCGTAAGCGCCGTTAACACGCTGGCAAGGAGAAATGACTTCAGATGGGGCAGATGCGGCATAGTATCCCTCACAACAAAGTGGTTAATTTATCATCGAATATAGCCTTTGCTATGTTATATAGCACATGGCATAAACAAATGAAAATAATTCTTATTTGCGTAGGGTGCTAAGGAATGTATCACCGCCAGGTAATAGTCCTGCGCTTAGTTAAGGTGTATTATTTATGCAACTTAATTATGGAGGCATCATGTCCGGCAAACGTATTGCACGTGAGAAAATGACGATCCAGAGAATGATCTCGCTGTATGAGAGCCAGTGTCCGCAGGCTTCAGATGAACCGGGGCATTACGATGCGTTGTTTGCCTATGCGCAAAAGCGCCTGGATAAATGCGTATTTGGTGAGGAAAAACCGGCCTGCAAACAGTGTCCGGTGCACTGTTACCAGCCCGCTAAACGCGAAGAGATGAAGCAAATTATGCGTTGGGCTGGACCCAGAATGCTCTGGCGTCATCCGATCCTGACCGTGCGTCATCTGATTGATGACAAACGTCCGGTGCCGGAGTTACCCGAGAAATACCAGCGGAAGAAGTGATTTAGCAATTCTATGCCGGATGGCGGCTGCGCCTTATCCGGCCGACAAAGACAAACGCACCAGTGGCGTAGGCCCGATAAGCGTAACGCTATCGGGCAATTTGGTCATGCGTTGACGAATGGATATTATGCTTTGGTGGCAATCAGAATGGCTGAGGCTTTGATCAGCGCAATAACGCGGCTGCCCTGACTCAGTTTCATCTCATGCTGACTTTCGTTGGTGACGACGGCAACAATATCAAAGCCTGCGTCAGTTTTGATATGCACCGTGGCGTTGACTGCGCCTTCGGTGACCTGGGAAACGCTACCGGCAAACTGGTTGCGGGCAGAGAATCTCAGACCGCAGTCTTCTGTTGCCAGCGTCACCCACGGCGCTTTAATCAAGGCAATCGCCTCTTTCCCTTTTGTCAGACCCAGCGCCTGCTGGCTGCTATGGGTCACAATCGCGACCAGTTTTGCGCCGCCAGCCAGCGTCAGTTCAACTTCATCATTCACTGCGCCTGTAGCGACTGCGCTCACTGTGCCGGTTAATTGATTACGTGCTGATACTGCCATACTGCCTCCTTTCGTTGAGATATCACCCAGTATAGCCACATTGGCTAAACCAGTGCGTCCTTATCAATGCCCAGGCGCTTCATGCGCGAGAGTAACGTTGTGCGTTTCAACCCCAGTCTTTGTGCCGCGCCTTTAGGACCGGCGACAACGCCATTGGTTTCTTTCAGAACGCGCATTATCAGCTGGTATTCATCTTCGCCATCCTGCGCGACTTCGGTCGCCACCGGCGGCGTAGACGGCGCCATAGCGATTACATCCGGCAGGGACAGTTGCAGCACGTTGCCCCGGGTGAGCAGAACCGCGCGTTCTACGACGTTTTCCAGTTCGCGCACGTTACCCGGCCATTCCATGCTGCTCAGCGTACGCAGGGCTTCGGCGGGAATGCTGTCGATATTGCGCCCCATCCGGCGGGCAATTTTGAAGGTGAAGGCTTTCACCAGCAGCGGAATATCTTCCGGGCGCTCGCGCAGCGGCGGCAGATGGATCGGGAAGACGTTCAGTCGATAGTAGAGATCGTTACGAAACTCGCGATCGGCGACCATCTTTTTCAGATCGCGGTTAGTGGCAGCGATCAAGCGAACGTCGGTCTGGATCAGCTTATTGCTGCCCAGACGTTCAAACTCCTGCTCCTGCAGAACGCGCAGCAGCTTGGGCTGAAGCTCCAGCGGCATGTCGCCAACTTCATCGAGAAATAACGAACTTTTGTCCGCCAGTTCAAAGCGTCCAATCCGCTGCGTGCTGGCCCCGGTAAATGCGCCACGCTCATGGCCAAACAGATCGCTTTCCAGCAATCCGGCAGGCATTGCCGCGCAGTTCATTTTCACCATCCGACGGGCGTTACGTCCGCTCAGGTTGTGAATTGCTCGTGCAATCAGCTCCTTACCCGTCCCGGTTTCACCAAGAATCAGGACAGTGCTGTCGCTTTGCGCCACCATTTCGACCTGTTTGAGTACGCTGTACATCGCTTCGCTGCGGCCAATGATTTCTCCGAACTCACTTTCCACGTTGTTGAGTTGTTCAGTCAGCGCCAGGTTTTCATCGACCAGCCGCTCCTTCAGGCGGTGGATCTCCTGGTAGGCGAGGGCGTTATCCACGGCGATCGCCACGCGTTCTGCGATTTGGCGCAGCAGTTTGAGATTGGCGGTGGTGAATACTTTCTCTTCGCATTGCGCCAGCTTAAGTACGCCGAGCATATTATTGCCGGACATCAGCGGCAGCAGGCACAGAGTCTGTAGCTGGTTGCCCCAGGTTTCGAACAACATTCTTTCGTAAGGGGCCAGGGTATCGCGTTCGCTCAGGTTAATCAGCAGCATCTCTTTACTTTTGAAGACCCGTTCAGAGAGCGTGCCGGCTTCGTCCACTTCACTTTGTTCGTGTGCCGGATGATGTTCATCCAGATAGTGAGTGGAATAAATGCTGAGCTTGTTTTTGCGATCGCTGCGTAACACGATGCTGTGATCTTACCCAGCAATAGTGGACACGCGGCTAAGTGAGTAAACTCTCAGTCAGAGGTGACTCACATGACAAAAACAGTATCAACCAGTAAAAAACCCCGTAAACAGCATTCGCCTGAATTTCGCAGTGAAGCCCTGAAGCTTGCTGAACGCATCGGTGTTACTGCCGCAGCCCGTGAACTCAGCCTGTATGAATCACAGCTCTACAACTGGCGCAGTAAACAGCAAAATCAGCAGACGTCTTCTGAACGTGAACTGGAGATGTCTACCGAGATTGCACGTCTCAAACGCCAGCTGGCAGAACGGGATGAAGAGCTGGCTATCCTCCAAAAGGCCGCGACATACTTCGCGAAGCGCCTGAAATGAAGTATGTCTTTATTGAAAAACATCAGGCTGAGTTCAGCATCAAAGCAATGTGCCGCGTGCTCCGGGTGGCCCGCAGCGGCTGGTATACGTGGTGTCAGCGGCGGACAAGGATAAGCACGCGTCAGCAGTTCCGCCAACACTGCGACAGCGTTGTCCTCGCGGCTTTTACCCGGTCAAAACAGCGTTACGGTGCCCCACGCCTGACGGATGAACTGCGTGCTCAGGGTTACCCCTTTAACGTAAAAACCGTGGCGGCAAGCCTGCGCCGTCAGGGACTGAGGGCAAAGGCCTCCCGGAAGTTCAGCCCGGTCAGCTACCGCGCACACGGCCTGCCTGTGTCAGAAAATCTGTTGGAGCAGGATTTTTACGCCAGTGGCCCGAACCAGAAGTGGGCAGGAGACATCACGTACTTACGTACAGATGAAGGCTGGCTGTATCTGGCAGTGGTCATTGACCTGTGGTCACGTGCCGTTATTGGCTGGTCAATGTCGCCACGCATGACGGCGCAACTGGCCTGCGATGCCCTGCAGATGGCGCTGTGGCGGCGTAAGAGGCCCCGGAACGTTATCGTTCACACGGACCGTGGAGGCCAGTACTGTTCAGCAGATTATCAGGCGCAACTGAAGCGGCATAATCTGCGTGGAAGTATGAGCGCAAAAGGTTGCTGCTACGATAATGCCTGCGTGGAAAGCTTCTTTCATTCGCTGAAAGTGGAATGTATCCATGGAGAACACTTTATCAGCCGGGAAATAATGCGGGCAACGGTGTTTAATTATATCGAATGTGATTACAATCGGTGGCGGCGGCACAGTTGGTGTGGCGGCCTCAGTCCGGAACAATTTGAAAACAAGAACCTCGCTTAGGCCTGTGTCCATATTACGTGGGTAGGATCAGCTGATGGCATCAATGTCGAAGTAGTGATGGATCTCTTTGGCGACTTCGCTGACCAGCTCATCAATATCCAGGCGGGAGAGTACAGCATTGGTGATGGCGACCAGGATGCGAAAGTTATCACGCTCACGGCACAGGAGATCGTAATCGACATTGTTGCTGACCCGGCTTTGAATTTGTTCAGCAACGACGCCGACTATTTGGGTGAAGGTCTGCAGCCGGTTGTACTCTTTTTCACTCCACGGTTGGTCTTCGTTACGGATAAATTCGCAACCGCCAAAGATTCGCCCATCTGCTGCCAGCGGTAGCAGGCAGTAGTGACCAAATTTAGAATACAGCCCGCCAGAGGCCAGCTGTGGCCAGGTTTCGCTAAACTCGTGATAGTTGCAGTGCAGCGCATCGGGGCGAGACAAAATACGGCGTACCGGGCCATGCGCCAGCACCGTTTCGTCTTCATAATCGATGGGGTTACCATTTTCACGCGTCGCAAAATAACGCGCACGCTGCGTTTGTGCCTGCCATAAGACAATAGCCGCGCAGTCGGCCAGCGCTGAACGCTTGACCAGTTGCGAAAGCGCCTCGCTGAGAGACGGCAGGTCGGGCTGCTGTAATAATGTACGAGTAATATCGAACAGGCCTTGCTGTCCGAGGTCACTCATCGGTGTATACGACATATTGCTTTTCCAGGAAAAGCACCGCAGAACGGTGCGAAAACGGTAAATGAATTATAGGTATAAGTCGTAAATTATTGCCGGACTGGTCCCGCTACTCGAACCGTAGACCCGATCGGCAAAACGCCATCAGGTGATAATGCAGCGTTAAGGCCGGATGTCGACGCAAATGCGTCTTACCCGGCCTACAGCTTGCTGCCAACCGGCTGTTAGCATATACGAGGTAATGGTTCGGCGTGTGGTAAATCGAGAGTGCGTTTCACGCCGTAGAGTCCGGCAAGACGCACACCTTTGCGTTCTACCACTTCACCAATCATTGCGGCATCGCGTCCTAACGGATGTGCGCGCAGCGCGGCAAGCACCGTTTCAGCAGCCTGACGCTCAACGGCAATCACCAGCTTGCCTTCGTTAGCAAAGTTAAGCGCATCCAGACCCAGCAGTTCGCAAACGCCACGCACCGCGGGCTTCACGGGCAGGGCCGCTTCAGACAGCTCAATACCAAACCCGCATGAGGCGGCAAATTCATGCGTTACAGCATTTACGCCGCCACGGGTCGCGTCACGCAGCGCCTTCACGCCGGGAATATCACGCAGCGTCTGGATAAGCGGTGTCAATACCGCGCAGTCGCTGACCAGTTCGCCATCAAGACCCAGCTGTTCGCGCAGGTTAAGGATAGTTGCGCCGTGATCGCCAAGCGTACCGCTGACCAGCAGCACATCGCCTGGGCCGAGGGTCTGTGCGCCCCAGTGAATGTTGGCGGGGATCGCCCCCATTCCGGCCGTGTTGATGAACAGCTTGTCTGCAGCGCCGCGCTGCACGACTTTGGTATCGCCGGTCACGATGGCGATGCCTGCTTCACGCGCGGTCGCCGCCATACTGTTGACGACGGTTTTCAACGTCTCCATCGGCAAACCCTCTTCGAGGATAAAACCGCAGGAGAGGTAGCGAGGGATCGCGCCGCTGACCGCCACGTCGTTAGCCGTACCGCAGATGGCCAGCTTGCCGATATTGCCACCTGGGAAGAACAACGGATCGATAACATAGCTGTCGGTTGAAAACGCCAGACGATCGCCTTCTGCGACCAGTTGCGCCAGATCCAGACGCGCCTGATCCTCTTGTTCTGCCAGCCACGGATTAGCAAAAGCCTCCATAAACAGACTGTTGATCAACTGCTGCATAGCCTGACCGCCGCTACCGTGGGCGAGTTGTACGCTGTTCATGCTTCACACTCCTGCTGACGATACTGATACCAGGCGGCACATGCGCCTTCTGAGGAGACCATCAGGGCGCCAAACGCGGTCTCCGGGTTACAGGTTTTGCCAAATAGCGGGCACTGATGCGGTTTGCATCTGCCGGTCAATACCTCGCCGCAACGCGCGCGCGGATCGTCATACACCTGCTGCGGCGCTGGCTGGAAATGCGCTTCGGCATCAAAGCGCTGATAGTCTGGCGTCAGGTGAACGCCAGAGGACTCAATGACGCCCAGACCGCGCCATTCGCTATCGCCATTGACGCAGAACACTTCGGCGATGGCCTGTTGCGCTAACAGGTTACCGGCGTCCGGCACCACGCGGCGATACTGGTTTTCAACCTGGCTATGCGCGGCAATCTTCTGTTCAATCAACATCACCACGCCCTGCAACAGATCGAGCGGTTCGAAACCGGCGACCACCAACGGACGATGGAAATCTGAAGCAATGAAATTATAGGCATCGGTGCCAATCACCATGCTGACATGGCCCGGCGCTAAGAAGGCGTCGATGCCATTGTCCGGCTGTTCCAGCAGGCTGCGCAGCGTAGGGATAAGCGTGATGTGCTGGCAGAAAAAGTAAAAGTTCTGCACGTCACGCTGTTTTGCCTGCTGAAGGGTGATGGCGGTGGTTGGCATTGTGGTTTCAAAACCCAGGCCAAAGAACACAACCTTACGCGTTGGGTTTTCCTGCGCCAGCTTCAGCGCATCCATCGGTGAATAGACGATGCGGATATCCGCGCCGCGCGCTTTGGCTTGTAGCAAAGAACCTTGTTTACCCGGAACGCGCATCGCATCGCCAAAGGTGCAAAAAATCACTTCAGAATGGCTGGCGATTTCCACACAGCTGTCGATTCTGCCCATAGGCAGAACGCAAACCGGGCAGCCCGGGCCATGAATAAACTCGACGTTGTCGGGCAACAATTGGTCGAGACCGAACTTGAAGATAGCGTGGGTATGACCACCACATACTTCCATGATGCGCAGCGGACGTTCAGCAGTGTAGGGGAGGTGTGCGGCACGTTCACACAGGTGCTCTATCAACTGCATCACCTGTTCTGGTGCGCGGTATTCGTCAACAAAACGCATTATTTTTCCTCGCCATACAACAACGCGCCGACATCCGGCTCAACGTCAAACATGTTTTGCAGCGCGTCGAGCGTGTCGCGCGCTTCAGCTTCATTAATGATGCTCATGGCAAAGCCGACGTGGACCAGTACCCACTGGCCCAGACGGGGTTGACCGTGTTCATCGCAGCTTCCGACCAGCGTCAGGTCGACGTCGCGCTGAATACCGCAAACGTCGACTTTGGCCTGGTTGCCATCAATGGTGCGGATTTGACCCGGAACACCTATGCACATCGCTGCGTCTCCAGCCAGGAGAGCCATTGGTCCATGCCTTCGCCACTGGTGGCGGAAATCAGGATAATCTCAATTTCCGGGTTCACTTCCCGGGCGCTGGCGATGCACTTTTCTACGTCAAAATTGAGGTACGGCAGTAGGTCTACTTTGTTGAGCAGCATCAGCGACGCGGCGGCAAACATATGCGGGTATTTCAGCGGCTTGTCTTCGCCTTCGGTGACGGAAAGCACCGCCACTTTATGGCGTTCGCCGAGGTCGAAGCTGGCCGGGCAAACCAGGTTCCCGACGTTTTCAATGAACAGGATGCCGTTGTCTTCAAGCGGCAAACGTGGCGCGGCGTCAGCAATCATTTGTGCGTCAAGGTGGCAACCTTTACCGGTGTTGACCTGGATGGCGGGCGTACCTGTGGCGCGAATACGGGCGGCATCGTTAACCGTCTGCTGGTCGCCTTCAATGACGGCGCAAGGCACGCTGTCTTTAAGCTTCATCAGCGTTTCGGTCAGCAGCGTGGTTTTACCGGAGCCTGGGCTTGAGACAAGGTTTAATACCAGATGTTGACGGGCAGCAAAGCGTGCGCGGTTGCGCTCGGCCAGACGGTTGTTTTTATCCAGCACGTCAATTTCCACTTCCAGCATCCGGCGCTGACTCATGCCTGGCGCGTGGGTGCCTGCTTCACCGTGACCGTAATGCAAATCGCCTTCTTCGGTCTGGCTCGGTGTGAAACTGGAGGTCTTCACCCCGGTAATATTCAGCGCCGGACGAGCCGCTGGGGCAAATGGCGCGCTGCGAAACGCCGAGTGGGGATTATGCTCATCACCCTCTATATAAAGGTTGCCTTCAGCGCAACCACATGTCGTACACATCGCTCACTCCTGATTTATTACTTGCGATACTTCAGTTGCCGGATGATGACGCTTAGGCGTCGGCATCCGGCGCTGGAGTTTCATCTATTTCAATACGTCGAATCTGTAAGCCGTCATCGGCCACAATTCTCAGCATATCGCTGTTGCATTGCGGACATCTGCGCACGCGTTGCGTCAGTAAGGTGACGTATTGCTGACAAGATTCGCACCAACATTCGGCTTCTTGTTCTTCGAGGTGGAGTTTACAACCTTCTGCAAGGGTCCCGCGGCATACCAGATCAAAACAAAAGGCGAGAGCGCTGGTTTCTACGCAAGAAAATGCGCCAATTTTGAGCCAGACCCCAGTTACTCGTTGAGCACCGTATTGCGTGGCCTGTTGTTCAATCAATTCCAGTGCCCGTTGGCAGAGGGTTATTTCGTGCATACCGCCTCCTATGAAGTTGCCGTATTAAAAGCAATAAACATGCCAGCTTGAATTTTTTCTATCGTGACAATGACGACGATGACGAAATGACATGTCGTCACCGCTCTTTGATTTTTTATCTATATGAAAATTAAGGTTTTAAATTTTGGCATGAAATGTGCTTAAAGCTGTTCATCTCTGCTAAACGGGTAACCTGACATGACTATTTGGGAAATAAGCGAAAAAGCCGATTACATCGCTGAACGGCATCGTCGCCTACAGGACCAGTGGCGTATTTACTGCAACTCGCTGGTTCAGGGGATCACCCTGTCAAAAGCGCGTTTGCATCATGCAATGAGCTGCGCACCGGACAAGGATCTCTGCTTCGTCCTTTTTGAACACTTCACTATCTACGTCACGCTGGCGGACGGCTTTAACAGCCACACCATCGAGTACTACGTTGAAACGAAAGACGGTGATGATAAGCAACTGATTGCACAGGCTGAGTTGACCATCGACGGTAAGGTTGATGAGCGTATCAGCAACCGCGATCGCGAGCAGGTGCTGGAGCACTATCTCGAAAAAATCGCCACCGTCTACGACAGCCTCTATACCGCGGTTGAAAACAATATGCCGGTGAATTTAAGCCAGCTGATTGAGGGACATAGCCCGGCTTAAGCCTTGGGTGTGCCCACTTTTGTCATGATGCGCTTTCATACTGCGTCACGACGTTTAGGGAATGGGCATGTCGAAAAATGTCGAAATGACATTTTCCAGACATGTTTTCGTCAAAAATGACTATCACCTGAGGAATGCCTGGTGAATCGTTTTGTAATTGCTGACTCCACTCTTTGCATCGGCTGCCACACCTGTGAAGCCGCCTGCTCAGAGACACATCGCCAGCATGGCCTGCAGTCAATGCCGCGCCTGAAAGTGATGTTAAATGAAAAAGAATCCGCCCCGCAGCTTTGCCACCATTGCGAAGATGCGCCTTGCGCCACCGTTTGTCCGGTTAATGCGATTAATCGCGTTGATGGTGCCGTGCAGCTGAATGAAAGCCTGTGTGTAAGCTGCAAACTGTGCGGGATAGCCTGTCCGTTTGGCGCGATTGAGTTTTCCGGTAGCCGTCCGCTGCATATCCCGGCAAACGCCAATACGCCAAAAGCGCCTCCGGCTCCGCCAGCGCCTGCCCGCGTGAGCACGTTGCTGGACTGGGTTCCGGGTATTCGCGCCATCGCGGTGAAATGCGATCTGTGCAGTTTTGACGAGCTTGGTCCGGCCTGCGTACGCATGTGCCCGACCAAAGCCCTGCACCTGGTGAGTAACGTGGATATTGCCCGCGCCAGCAAACGTAAGCGTGAGCTGACTTTCAATACCGATTTCGGCGATCTCACCTTGTTTCAGCAGGCTCAGAGTGGGGATGCAAAATGAGCGCAATTTCACTGATTAACAGCGGCGTGGCCTGGTTTACGGCGGCTGCGGTTCTGGCATTTCTGTTTTCATTTCACAAACCGCTGAGCGGCTGGATTGCCGGGGTTGGCGGTGCGGTTGGCAGCCTGTGTACAGCGGCTGCGGGTTTCACCGTACTGACTAATGCCCTGGCTTTAAGCGGTGTGATGCCGTTTATTGGTCACAGTGTGCAAATTACCCCGTTGAACGCTATCTGGCTGATTACGCTGGGCCTGTGCGGCCTGTTTGTCAGCCTGTACAACATTGACTGGCATCGTCATCCGCAGGTAAAAGCCAACGGGCTGCTGGTGAATCTGCTGATGGCCGCGGCGGTATGTGCGGTGGTTGCCAGCAACCTCGGAACGCTGGTGGTGATGGCGGAAATCATGGCGCTGTGTGCCGTGTTCCTCACCGGCTGCAGCAAAGAGGGCAAACTGTGGTTTGCGCTGGGCCGCGTCGGCACGCTGCTGCTGGCTATTGCCTGCTACCTGGTGTGGCAACGCTACGGCACCCTGGAGCTGCGCCTGCTTGACCTGCGCGCACAGGAGCTGCCGCTCGGGTCTGATATCTGGCTGCTGGGCGTGGCGGGTTTTGGCCTGCTGGCCGGGATTATTCCGCTGCACGGATGGGTGCCACAGGCACACGCCAACGCCAGCGCACCGGCGGCGGCGCTGTTCTCTACCGTCGTCATGAAAGTGGGTCTGCTGGGTATTCTCTCCCTGTCGTTGCTGGGCGGTAATGCGCCGCTGTGGTGGGGCATTACGCTGCTGGTGCTGGGAATGATCACCGCGTTTGTCGGCGGTCTGTATGCGCTGATGGAACACAACATTCAGC
Organism: Citrobacter sp. RHBSTW-00887; assembly: GCF_013728095.1. Lineage (NCBI taxonomy): Bacteria > Pseudomonadati > Pseudomonadota > Gammaproteobacteria > Enterobacterales > Enterobacteriaceae > Citrobacter > Citrobacter sp. RHBSTW-00887. Next base: position 1,254,464 of record NZ_CP056267.1, read on the forward strand.
GTCTGCTGGCATACCACACGCTGGAAAACATCGGCATTATTCTGCTGGGTCTGGGCGCAGGCGTAACCGGAATTTCCCTGAATCAACCTGCGCTGATTGCGCTGGGTTTGACCGGCGGTCTGTACCACCTGGTAAACCACAGCCTGTTCAAAAGCGTTCTGTTCCTGGGCGCAGGCAGCATCTGGTTCCGTACCGGTCATCGTGATATCGAAAAACTGGGCGGTATAGGTAAACGTATGCCGGTTATCTCTCTGGCGATGCTGGTTGGCCTGATGGCGATGGCCGCACTGCCGCCGCTGAACGGTTTTGCCGGTGAGTGGGTTATCTACCAGTCCTTCTTTAAGCTTGGCAACAGCGGCGCGTTTGTCGGTCGTCTGTTAGGACCGTTACTGGCGGTAGGACTGGCGATTACCGGCGCGCTGGCGGTGATGTGTATGGCGAAAGTCTATGGCGTTACGTTCCTTGGCGCACCGCGCACGAAGGAAGCTGAAAATGCCTGCTGCGCGCCAATCCTGATGGGCGTTAGCGTAGTCGCGTTGGCTATCTGCTGCGTGATTGGGGGCGTTGCTGCGCCGTGGCTGCTGCCGATGATCTCCGCTGCCGTTCCGCTGCCGCTGGAAACCGCGAACACCACCGTTTCTCAGCCAATGATCACGCTGCTGCTGATCGCATGTCCGCTGCTGCCGTTTATCATCATGGCGATTTTCAAAGGCAACCGTCTGCCATCGCGTTCACGCGGTGCGGCATGGGTGTGTGGTTACGATCACGAGCAGTCAATGGTCATTACCGCACACGGTTTTGCCATGCCGGTGAAAGAAGCCTTTGCACCGGTACTCAAACTGCGCAAATGGCTGAATCCGGTATCACTGGTTCCGGGCTGGCAGAATGCGGCTGCACCGGTGCTGTTCCGTCGCCTGGCGCTGATTGAGCTGGCGGTACTGGTGGTGATTGTGGTTTCACGAGGAGCCTGAGAATGAGTGTTTTATATCCGTTAATTCAGGCGCTGGTGCTGTTTGCCGTTGCGCCGCTGCTGTCCGGTATTACCCGCGTGGCACGTGCGCGTTTGCACAATCGCCGCGGTCCGGGCGTTTTGCAGGAATACCGCGACATTATCAAACTGCTGGGCCGTCAGAGCATTGCGCCTGCGGATTCCAGTTGGGTTTTCCGCCTGACGCCGTTTGTGATGGTGGGTGTGATGCTGACTATCGCCACCGCGTTGCCGGTAGTGACCGTTGGCTCACCGCTGCCGCAACTGGGCGATCTGATCACCTTAATTTACCTGTTCGCCATCGCTCGCTTCTTCTTCTCTATCGCGGGCCTGGATACCGGTAGCCCGTTTACCGCTATTGGCGCCAGCCGCGAAGCGATGCTCGGCGTGCTGGTTGAACCTATCCTGCTGCTGGGTCTGTGGGTAGCGGCGCAGGTTGCTGGCTCAACGCATATCAGCAATATCGCCGATACCATTTATCACTGGCCTGCTGCACGCAGCATTCCGTTGATTCTGGCGCTGTGCGCCTGTGCTTTCGCCACCTTTATCGAAATGGGCAAACTGCCGTTCGATCTGGCAGAGGCAGAGCAGGAGCTGCAGGAAGGTCCATTGACCGAATACAGCGGCAGCGGTTTTGCGGTGCTGAAATGGGGCATTAGCCTTAAGCAACTGGTCGTTCTGCAAATGTTCGTTGGCGTGTTCCTGCCGTGGGGACAGATGGAAACCTTCACCTCGGGTGGGCTGCTGCTGGCGCTGGTGATTGCCGTCGTCAAACTGGTTCTCGGCGTGCTGGTCATCGCCCTGTTCGAAAACAGCATGGCGCGTCTGCGTTTTTGCGCCACTTCACGCGTGACCTGGGCCGGTTTTGGGTTTGCGTTTTTAGCGTTCGTCTCCTTGCTGGTGGCGTGATTTAAGAGAGTTTGAGCATGTCTGAAGAAAAATTAGGTCAACAATATCTCGCGGCGCTGCACCAGGCCTTCCCGGGCGTCGTGCTGGATGAAGCCTGGCAGACCAAAGATCAGCTGACGATCACCGTCAAGGTGAACTACCTGCCGGAAGTGGTGGAGTTCCTGTACTACAAACAGGGTGGCTGGTTGTCCGTGCTGTTTGGTAACGACGAACGTCAGCTGTGCGGTCATTATGCCGTGTACTACGTGCTGTCGATGGAGCAGGGTACCAAGTGCTGGATTACCGTGCGCGTTGAAGTCGATGCCAATAAGCTGGAGTTCCCGTCCGTCACGCCGCGCGTGCCTGCTGCGGTCTGGGGCGAGCGCGAAGTGCGCGATATGTACGGTTTGATCCCGGTTGGTTTGCCCGATGAGCGTCGTCTGGTACTGCCGGATGACTGGCCGGACGAACTCTACCCGCTGCGTAAAGACAGCATGGATTATCGCCAGCGCCCCGCGCCGACTACCGATGCTGAAACCTACGAGTTCATCAACGAACTGGGAGACAAGAAAAATAATGTAGTGCCGATTGGCCCACTGCACGTCACCTCTGATGAACCTGGTCACTTCCGTCTGTTTGTTGACGGCGAGAACATCATCGACGCCGACTACCGTCTGTTCTATGTCCACCGCGGCATGGAGAAGCTGGCGGAAACCCGCATGGGTTACAACGAAGTGACCTTCTTGTCCGACCGCGTGTGCGGCATTTGCGGCTTTGCGCACAGCACCGCCTATACCACCTCCGTCGAGAACGCGATGGGCATCGTCGTGCCGGAACGTGCGCAGATGATCCGCGCCATTCTGCTGGAAGTTGAACGCCTGCACTCGCACCTGCTGAACCTCGGCCTGGCCTGTCACTTTACCGGTTTTGACTCCGGCTTTATGCAGTTCTTCCGCGTGCGTGAAACTTCCATGAAGATGGCGGAGATCCTCACCGGGGCACGTAAAACTTACGGTCTGAACCTGATCGGCGGTATTCGTCGTGATCTGTTGAAAGAGGATATGATCCAGACCCGTCAACTGGCGCAGCAGATGCGTCGTGACGTGCAGGAACTGGTCGATATGCTGCTCAGCACGCCGAACATGGAACAGCGTACCGTAGGTATTGGCCGTCTGGATCCGGAGATTGCCCGTGACTTCAGTAACGTCGGCCCGATGGTGCGCGCCAGCGGCCATGCGCGTGACACCCGCGCCGATCACCCGTTTGTGGGCTATGGTCTGCTGCCGATGGAAGTTCACAGTGAGCAGGGTTGCGACGTTATTTCTCGTCTGAAAGTCCGTATCAATGAAGTCTACACCGCACTGAATATGATCGACTTTGGTCTGGACAACCTGCCAGGCGGCCCGCTGGCTGTGGAAGGTTTCACCTACATTCCACAACGCTTTGCGCTGGGCTTTGCTGAAGCGCCGCGCGGGGATGACATCCACTGGAGTATGACTGGCGACAACCAGAAACTGTATCGCTGGCGCTGTCGCGCGGCGACTTACGCCAACTGGCCGACGCTGCGCTACATGCTGCGTGGCAACACCGTTTCCGATGCCCCGCTGATTATCGGTAGCCTCGATCCTTGCTATTCCTGTACCGACCGTATGACTGTGGTCGATGTGCGTAAGAAGAAGAGCAAAGTCGTGCCGTACAAAGAACTTGAGCGCTACAGCATCGAGCGTAAAAACTCGCCGCTGAAATAAGGAATCGCCATGTTTACCTTTATCAAAAAAGTCATCAAAACCGGGGCGCCGACATCGTCGTATCCGCTGGAGCCGATTGCGGTCGATAAAAACTTCCGTGGCAAACCGGAACACAATCCGCAGCAGTGCATTGGCTGTGCGGCCTGTGTGAATGCGTGCCCGTCGAACGCGCTGACGGTAGAAACCGATCTGGTCACCCATGAGCTGGCGTGGCAGTTCAATCTCGGCCGTTGCATCTTCTGCGCCCGCTGCGAAGAAGTCTGCCCGACGGCGGCAATCAAGCTGTCGCAGGAGTATGAACTGGCGGTGTGGAAGAAAGAGGATTTCCTGCAGCAGTCCCGCTTTGCGCTGTGTAATTGCCGCGTATGTAACCGCCCGTTTGCGGTACAAAAAGAGATTGATTACGCCATTGCGCTGCTTAAGCACAACGGTGACAGCCGTGCGGAAAACCACCGTGAAAGCTTTGAGACCTGCCCGGATTGTAAGCGCCAGAAATGCCTGGTGCCGTCTGACCGTATTGAACTGACTCGCCATATGAAAGAGGCCAGCTGATGAGCAATTTATTAGGCCCACGTGACGCCAACGGTATTCCGGTACCGATGACGGTGGATGAATCCATTGCCAGCATGAAAGCGTCGCTGCTTAAAAGCATCAAGCGTTCAGCGTACGTTTACCGTGTGGACTGCGGCGGCTGCAACGGCTGTGAAATCGAAATCTTCGCTACGCTTTCTCCGCTGTTTGATGCCGAACGTTTTGGTATCAAAGTTGTACCATCACCGCGCCATGCGGATATCCTGCTGTTTACCGGCGCGGTAACGCGTGCCATGCGCTCTCCGGCGCTGCGCGCCTGGCAGTCTGCGCCAGATCCGAAAATTTGTATCTCTTACGGTGCCTGCGGTAACAGCGGCGGTATCTTCCACGACTTATACTGCGTATGGGGCGGCACGGATAAAATCGTACCGGTGGATGTGTATATTCCTGGTTGTCCGCCAACGCCTGCGGCTACGCTGTACGGTTTTGCAATGGCGCTGGGTCTGCTGGAACAAAAAATTCACGCGCGTGCGCCAGGTGAACTGGACGAACAGCCGGCTGAAATTCTGCATCCGGACATGGTTCAGCCGCTGCGCGTGAAGGTGGATCGTGAAGCCCGCCGTCTGGCGGGCTACCGCTACGGTCGCCAGATTGCTGATGACTATATGACACAGTTAGGGCAGGGCGAGCATCAGGTGGCGCGCTGGCTGGAAGCGGAAAACGATCCGCGTCTGACCGAGATCGTCACGCATCTTAATCATGTTGTCGAAGAGGCGCGTATCCGATGAGTGAAACGGTGGTGTTCAGTCAACTGAGCCGTAAGTTTATTGATGAGAACGATGCAACGCCCGCTGAGGCGCAGCAGGTTGTCTATTACAGCCTGGCGATTGGTCACCACCTTGGGATCATCGATTGCCTGGAAGCGGCGTTAACCTGCCCGTGGGATGAATATCTGGCGTGGATTGCCACGCTTGCTGAAGGCAGTGAAGCCCGCCGGAAAATGGAAGGCGTGCCGAAGTACGGCGAGATCGTCATCGATTTCAACCATGTGCAGATGCTGGCGCGCGCGTTCGATGATGCGCGTGCCGTGCAGACCCCGCAGCAGCAGGAGTGGAGCAAGCTGATGCTTAGCATGCTTCACGATATCCACCAGGAAAGCGCCATCTATCTGATGGTGAGGAGACATCGTGACTGACGTTTTATTATGTGTGGGTAACAGCATGATGGGCGATGACGGCGCGGGGCCGCTGTTGGCCGAAATGTGTGCTGCAAATCCTCAAGGTCAATGGGTTGTCATCGACGGCGGTAGCGCGCCGGAAAACGACATCGTCGCCATCCGTGAGTTGCGTCCGCAGCGTCTGTTGATTGTGGATGCCACCGACATGGGGCTAAATCCTGGTGAAATCCGCATTATCGATCCTGATGATATTGCCGAGATGTTCATGATGACCACCCACAACATGCCGCTGAACTACCTGGTCGATCAGCTGCAAGACGACGTTGGCGAGGTGATTTTCCTTGGCATTCAGCCGGATATTGTCGGTTTTTACTACCCGATGACACAGCCGATCAAAGATGCGGTAGATACCGTTTATCAGCGATTAGCCGGGTGGGAAGGACACGGTGGGTTCGCTGAATTAGAGGCACCGGAAGCCTGAGCCTGAGGGCACTGAATACCGGATGGTGTGTCGCATTACCACCATCCGGATAACGTTGACACCCTGGAAACAGACTATTCACCCGCTTGTTCAATAATTAATTTCCCCTGCGTAACCGATACTTTTACCGACGTGCCCGTTGGGAACCCCGCCTGTTCCAGCCAGTCTCCGTTCATCGTGAGTGAAGCATGGCGGCTTATACGTCGTGTAAAACCGGTTTTGCGATCTTCATGCCGTACTCTGACATAGCTGACTTTAAAATGACGTAATGGCTTGTTGATAACCGCTTCGGCATTACCATTTTTACCAGACATTAACACTCCCTTGTTACGAATAAAACGATGGAAAACTACTGAATAAAATGCCAGTAAAAAGGCGGGAGGGCAAACCCGAAACTGGAAGGCAGATCCAGAAAATAGAATGCAAATAATGAAAAAGATGAGAAGTTGATAATAGCTGGGGGGAGAATATTCTCTTCTTTTACTAATACGGGAGTTATATTATATTTCGGCGTTGTTCAGGGAGGTTATATACTCGAATTATTTAGAATTTGAATATATGGGAAATTAATATACAGGAGTTATTTATGCGTTCAGGTATACGTTTGGTAAATTTAATTATTATTTCCTCTCTTCTTAGCGGGTGCGAGACGGCGGCTGACGCGTTCTTCTCTGCGGGAGACCGATTATTTCAACCGGGGGAGTCATCAGCTGCGTCAATGCCAACCTTGTCCGTCGCTGATTTTGTCGCGCCCTATACCTTAAATCCTGTTAAAGCCAATAAGGACTATCTTGGTGAATGGGTGAAGCTGCGGGGCGTGGTCATTGATATTCGTAAGGTTAATGGTATTTCCAATGCTTATTCTTATCTTGTCAGCCTAAAAGACGAAAATAATAAAACGAACCACGTGATTCAGTTCCAGTTTGGCTCCCATAATAGTACGAATGTTGAGTCATTACAGATTGGCCGGAGCGCGACAATTATTGGTCAGGTCCACGCGTTGGGCGAAGCGCCTTTGCCGCTGCTGCAAAATCCTAAAGTTGTACAATAAAAATGATAACAGACAGCGGGTATATATATTCTGAATAATACGTGTAGCCGGATGGCAGTGTCACCCGGCAACATTGTTATTCCAGATCGGTCCCGTTGCTCGCAATCACTTTCTTATACCACCAGAACGATTTTTTGCGTTTACGCGCTAACGTGCCGTTGCCCGCGTCATCGCGGTCCACATACACAAAACCGTAGCGTTTGCTCATCTCACCGGTTGAGGCTGAAACCAAATCGATACAGCCCCAGGTGGTGTAGCCCAGCAGCGGCACGCCATCTTCAATAGCATCTGCAATGGCGCGAATGTGCTCGCGTAAATAGCTAATGCGATAGTCGTCATTGATTTCGCCGTTAGCATCGATCTCATCTTTCGCCCCCAGCCCGTTTTCCACCAGAAACAACGGCTTCTGGTAGCGGTCATACATCATATTCATGGTGATGCGCAGACCGAGTGGGTCGATGCCCCAGCCCCATTCGCTGGCGGCAATGTACGGATTACGCAGCGACTTCACCACGTTAGCGGCGCTGGTATTGCCAGTATTCATTTCAGCGGAGGCGCAGCGCGATGCGTAATAGCTAAACGAGACGAAATCGACGGTGTTTTTCAGGATATCGTCATCTCCCGCCGCTTTTTCTATCACCACGCCTTTTTCGCGAAACACACGGGCAGAGTAAGCGGGGTAAGCCCCGCGCGCCTGCACATCAATAAAGAACAGGTTTTCGCGGTCTTTTTCCAGCGCGGTCCACACATCTTCCGGTTTACAGGAATAAGGATAAAAATTACCGCCCGCCAGCATACAGCCGACCTGGTTTTGCGGATTAATTTCATGGGCTATTTTAGTTGCCAGAGCGCTGGCAATCAGTTCGTGGTGGGCGGACTGATATTTCACCTGATCCTGATTTTCACCTTCTTCAAACACCAGTCCGGCGCCAGAAAAAGGGCTGTGCAGCATAATGTTGATTTCGTTGAACGTTAGCCAGTACTTCACCAGACCGTCAAAGGCCTCGAAGCAGGTACGGGCGTAGCGGGTAAAGAACTCTACCATTTTGCGGTTACGCCAGGAGCCATACTCGCTGACCAGATGCATCGGCACATCGAAGTGACACAGCGTAACTAACGGCTCAATACCGTATTTTTTACACTCGGCAAACACGGCCCGGTAAAACGCGATACCCTCTTCATTTGGCGTCAGCTCGTCGCCGTTAGGGTAGAGACGGCTCCAGGCAATGGAAGTACGAAAAACCGTAAACCCCATTTCCGCCATCAGCGCGATATCTTCTTTATAGCGATGATAAAAGTCGATTGCCTGATGGCTGGGATAAAATTCGTCATCCCGCAGCGTAAAGCGTTTTTCCTGACCCAGTTTGACGGCCATGCGGTTTGTGCCGTGGGGGATCATATCGACGGTGGTCAGCCCTTTGCCGCCTTCCCGGTATGCCCCTTCAGACTGGTTGGCGGCCAGTGCGCCGCCCCATAAAAATCCTTGCGGAAAAACAGACATAGTTAACCTCAGTTCATACCAGTCAAATGCTGGCTCTATTGATATTGCCTGGTTGCGCGGCCTGGTTTTTTCTGGCCTGCGCGGCTGCATCTTCGACAGGAATATCTTCAAAGCCGAGGAGCAGTGTTAATACAAAGGAAAGCACGACCGCCAGCGCCATCACGCCAAACACCCAAACGATGGTCATCGGATTGGCGGGATCGAAAAACTGTACGCTGGTGAACAAGCCTGGAGCCGCCATGGAGTGGCTCGCCAGTCCGGCCATTCCGGCAACGGCACCGCAGATAAAGCCGCTGATAAGACTCGCAATCAGTGGGCGTTTCAGGCGGATCGCCACGCCATACAGCGCGGGTTCGGAAATGCCTGCCATGATGGCCGAGGCGGCTGCCGCTAACGCCGTCTGACGCAGTTCCGGGTTTTTGGTTTTCCATGCCACTGCCAGCGATGAACCGCCCAGCGACAAATTGGCACCGATTTCCGACGGCATCACCATGCCTTCTTTTCCGGTTTCGGCAATGGTCTGAATAATGGTTGGCGTGAAGACGCGGTGCATACCGGTCATCACCAGCAGCGGCCACAATGCGCCCATAATGGCCACCGACAGCCAGCCGAGATAGCCGTGAATGGTATAAACCAGTGCTGAAATTGCACTACCGATCCAGATACCGATCGGGCCAATGATGACGATGGCGAGTGGGGCGGCGATCAGCACGATTAGCATCGGTTTAAGGAAGTTTTTGGTTACCGCCGGAGTGATGCGATCGACCCAGCGTTCGATGTAGGACAGACACCAGGTCATGACCAGCGCCGGGATCACCGTGTAGGTGTATTTCACCGCCGTCACCGGGATCAGGGCAAACTCAACGTGCTCACCCTGCGCGGCCTTCGCCATCAGTTCGATGAAGCTGGGATGCACCAGTACGCCAGCGATGGCGATTGCCAGCGACATGTTGGTTTTGAATTTTATGGCTGCTGAGGCGGCGACCATCAGTGGCAGGAAGAAGAAGGCACCGTCGCCGATTACGGTCAGAATAGTGAGCGTGGACGATCCTTTCACCAGCACGCCGGTCATTTCGAGGATCATTGCCAGCAGCTTGAGCATTGATCCGCCGATAATAGCCGGGATCAACGGGGACATTGTGCCGATCAGCGCGTCGAGGATCCCCGCACCAATCCGCTTCAGCGTCAGCCGAGGTTTGGTTTGCGGCTCTGCAGGTTGCATATTGGCAGGTAACAGGCTGACTACCTCGCGATACGCCTGCGAAACGGTGTTGCCGATGATCACCTGGCACTGGTTATCGCTGCGCACCACGCCGAGCACGCCAGGGAGCGTCTTCAGCGTCGTGCTGTCGACCTGCGAGTCATCTTTGATAACGAAACGCAAACGGGTCATACAGTGGGTCACTGCTGTGATGTTGTCCACGCCTCCCAGAGCCGTCACAACCGAGCGCGCCAGCGCTGCATAATTTTTGGACATCGGATTTAATCCTGTTTTATCAGTAGAGTACGTTATGTTTTATCCGTTCACGTTGGTCGCTTTTCTGGGTTGATGAAACACAGATAGGAAACCGGTTCCACAAAATCATGTTTAAATTACACGTAATGGGCAAGTTTTAATTTTGATCATTTTTTATAATTGTGACTCCGATCACCAGATGTCAGCGTTTGCAATTTAGCAGCAAGGACAGCGGCGAAACGGTGCAGTACACTGCGTCACATTGAGAGAAAAGGGATGAGTAATATGACCACGATGCTGGAGGTGGCGAAGCGTGCCGGGGTGTCAAAAGCGACGGTTTCCCGGGTGCTTTCCGGGAATGGCTATGTCAGCCAGGAAACCAAAGACCGCGTGTTTCAGGCCATTGAAGAGAGTGGTTACCGCCCTAACTTGCTGGCACGCAGTCTGGCAGCGAAAACCACGCAGACGCTGGGTCTGGTGGTAACTAACACCCTTTATCACGGCGTCTATTTCAGCGAACTGCTGTTTCATACCGCGCGGATGGCGGAAGATAAGGGACGCCAGTTGTTGCTGGCTGACGGTAAGCACAGCGCAGAGGAAGAGCGTCAGGCGATCCAGTACCTGCTCGACCTGCGCTGTGACGCGATTATGATCTATCCGCGTTTTCTTAGCGTGGATGAGATAGACGATATCATCGACGCCCACGCCCAGCCGATTATGGTGCTTAATCGGCGGCTGCGGAAAAATACCAGCCACTGCGTGTGGTGTGATCAAAAGCAAACCAGTTTTAATGCTGTTACTCAGCTCATTGCCGCCGGGCACAAAGAGATTGGTTTTATTACTGGCTCGATGGATTCGCCTACCGGCGTGGAGCGACTTTCAGGCTATAAAGACGCGCTGGCACATCATGGCATTCCGCTTAATAGTGATTTGATTGTTAAAGGGAAATGGACGCCATCCTGCGGCGCAGCGGGAGTCGAAACTTTGCTTTCGCGTCAGGTCAATTTTACCGCGCTGGTGGCCAGCAATGATGATATGGCGATCGGTGCGATGAAGCAGTTGCACGCGCATGGCGTGAGCGTCCCTGCTCAGGTGTCGGTGATTGGCTTCGACGATATCGCCATCGCGCCATACACTATTCCGGCGCTTTCCAGCGTCAAAATCCCGGTAACGGAAATGATTCAGGAAACGATAGGCCGCCTGATCTTTATGCTGGATGACGGGGCGTTTACGCCGCCAAAAACCTTCACCGGTGAACTCATTCAACGCGACTCTGTTGCGCCGCTCGTTTTGCGCTGACGGCTGTCATTTGTCATCGTCACTAGTGACGATGACACGGCTTCTCTGCATTCATCAAAATAAAAAACCTTTAATAACAGTTAATTAAATTCTGGCACGATTTATGAATGCTTCGGCAGATAATCTGTCATTGCTGGAGAAATTGATGAACCGTTTCATCATTGCAGACGCCAATAAATGCATTGGTTGCCGTACCTGTGAAGTGGCCTGCGTGGTATCCCATCAGGATAACCAGGACTGCGCATCGCTGACCCCTGAAACCTTTTTACCCCGCATTCACGTCATCAAAGGCGTTAATGTCTCCACGGCGACGCTGTGCCGCCAGTGTGAAGACGCGCCGTGCGCTAACGTCTGCCCGAACGGTGCAATCAGCCGTGATAAAGGCTTTGTCCACGTGATGCAGGAGCGCTGCATTGGGTGTAAAACCTGCGTTGTGGCTTGCCCTTATGGCGCAATGGAAGTGGTCGTGCGTCCGGTTGTTCGTAACAGCGGGGCAGGTCTGAACGTCCGGGCAGAAAAAGCCGAAGCCAATAAGTGTGACCTGTGCCACCATCGTGAGGCCGGTCCTGCCTGTATGGAAGTCTGCCCGACTCACGCGCTGATTTATGTGGATCGCAATAAGCTTGAGCAACTGAGCGCTGAAAAACGCCGTCGCGCGGCGCTGGATTCCACGGCATCTTTGCTGTTCTGATATCTGAAAATCCGCGTAAAATACGTGCCGGATAAGGCGAAGCCGCCATCCGGCAAACGGACATTTCAGGGATACAATACCGCGGGAATTCATCATGACAATAAACAACCACTCCGGCGTACAGCTGCGTATTCGCGGTAAGGTACAGGGCGTCGGATTTCGCCCCTACGTCTGGCAACTGGCGCAGCGGTTACAGCTACATGGCGATGTGTGTAACGACGGTGACGGTGTGGTTGTGCGTATACAGGAAGATCCGGCAGAGTTTATTGCGCAATTGCATCAACACTGCCCGCCGCTGGCGCGCATTGACAGCGTTGAGAGCGAACCGTTCGCCTGGACGCAGCCGCCTGCCGATTTCTCGATTCGGCAAAGTGCTGGCGGAACGATGAATACGCAAATCGTTCCGGATGCCGCGACCTGTCCAGAATGTCTGGTTGAAATGAACACCCCCGGCGAACGCCGCTATCGTTATCCCTTTATCAACTGCACCCACTGTGGCCCGCGCTTTACGATTATCCGCGCCATGCCCTACGATCGCCCGTTTACCGTGATGGCGTCATTCCCACTCTGTGCGCAATGCGATAAAGAGTATCGTGATCCGTACGACCGTCGCTTCCATGCCCAGCCCGTTGCCTGTCCGGCATGCGGTCCCCACCTCGAATGGTTTAGCGCGGGTGAGCGGGCGGAGAAAGAAGAGGCGTTGCAGGCGGCAGTATCGCGCCTGAAAGCGGGCGGTATTGTGGCCGTTAAAGGGATCGGTGGGTTTCATCTGGTGTGCGATGCACGAAATGATGACGCCGTAGCGCTGCTCAGGCTGCGCAAACACCGTCCGGCAAAACCTTTGGCAGTGATGTTGCCCGGTGATGACGGACTGCCTGAACCCGCTCGTCGTTTGCTGACAACCCCAGCCGCGCCGATCGTGTTAGTGCAGAAACGCTATGTCGCAGCATTGAGCGAGGGCATTGCGCCAGGGTTAACGGAAGTGGGCGTCATGCTGCCAGCGAATCCGTTGCAGCATTTGCTCTTACAAGAGATGAATTGTCCGTTGGTAATGACCTCAGGCAATCTCAGCGGCAGACCGCCCGCTATTACCAACGCCCAGGCGCTGGAAGATTTACACGAAATTGCCGATGGTTTCCTGCTGCATAACCGCGAAATTGTGCAGCGGATGGATGACTCTGTGGTACGCGACAGTGGGGAGATGCTGCGTCGTTCACGGGGTTACGTGCCGGATGCGGTGGCGCTGCCGCCAGGATTTCACGACGTGCCGCCGATGCTTTGCCTGGGCGCAGATCTGAAAAATACCTTCTGCCTGGTGCGTGGTGAACAGGCGGTTATTAGCCAGCATTTGGGCGATCTCAGCGATGACGGCATTCAGCAGCAGTGGCGTGATGCGCTGCGCCTGATCCAGAACATTTATGACTTTACGCCGCAGCGTATCGTGCATGATGCACACCCTGGTTATGTTTCCAGCCAGTGGGCCAGCGAAATGAATCTGCCAACCGAAACGGTGCTGCATCACCATGCGCATGCCGCTGCGTGTCTGGCCGAGCACGGCTGGTCGCTCGATGGTGGCGACGTGATTGCTCTGACGTTAGACGGTATCGGCATGGGGGAAAACGGCGCGCTGTGGGGGGGAGAGTGTTTGCGGGTCAACTATCGTGAATGCGAACACCTTGGCGGCTTGCCAGCGGTAGCGCTGGCGGGGGGCGATCTGGCGGCAAAACAGCCGTGGCGCAATTTGCTCGCGCAGTGCCTGCGTTTTGTTCCTGACTGGCAGCGCTACCCGGAAACATCGGTGCTGCAACATCAAAACTGGAACGTGCTGGCGCGCGCCATTGAGCGGGGGATTAACGCACCGCTGGCGTCATCGTGCGGACGGCTGTTTGATGCCGTTGCCGCCGCGCTTCAATGTGCGCCGGAATCGCTGAGTTATGAAGGTGAGGCGGCCTGCGCGCTGGAGGCGATGGCATCGCAATGTGCTGGCGTTGAGCACCCTGTCACGGTGCCGCTTGATGGCAATCAGCTGGACTTAGCGGTTTTTTGGCAGCAATGGCTGACCTGGCAGGTCAAACCTGCCGAAAGAGCGTGGGCGTTTCACGACGCGCTGGCGCGTGGGTTTGCCACCCTGATGCGTTTGCAGGCCGAAGAGCGGGGGATTAAGACGCTGGTATTCAGCGGAGGTGTGATGCATAACCGCTTATTGTCAGCCCGGCTGGCGTTTTATCTTCATGATTTTACCTTACTGTTCCCGCAGCGTTTACCGGCGGGCGACGGCGGGTTGTCGTTGGGGCAGGGCGTGATTGCCGCGGCGCGGGCGTTGGCGCAAAAATAAAAAAGCCCCGGGACTGGCGGGGCAAGAACAACAGGTCGGGGCATACCGACAAGTGGCAACGCACATCCATGTGCGTGAGGTTAATAAATCAAGCAACGGTATCCTGTACTTACACGGGCAGCGTTTTCAGCAGCGCAAAGGCCTCTTTCATGCGGTCTTCGCTGACGACAAAGGCACATAGCTGGCCTGCGTCGTTCATCCCTCTGGCCACTATCCCTTGCGCTTCGGCGGCAATATGCCAGTTCAGATCGCGGCGCTGGGTTTCCCCAGCCAGATGCAAGGGTAATTCCGGCGTTTTGACTTTTACCAGCATGGCAGGCAACTTCAATGGTGCATTGCCGCCGAGCAGGTTTTTCGCCAGATACATGGCGCTCAGCTGAATCGGTTGCAGGAACGGGAGTACCTGACCGTTAATTTCCGCACAGTCGCCGAGAGCATAAATGTCCGGGTGACTGGTTTGCAGGTAGCTGTCGACGCAGACGCCACGATTGATGTTCAATCCGGCGCGACGCGCCAGCGCGGTTTCAGGGCGCAGACCCGTAGCGGCGATCACCGCATCGACTTCTACGCTGCGGCTACGATCGAGCGTGGCGCGAATCCCCGACTCCGTTTTCTCCAGCCCCTGAATCTGCGACTTCAGCAGCAGGTGTACGCCCATATCGGTCAGACGATGCTGTAAGCGACTGCTTACTTCTGGCGGCATCAGCGAAGCCAGAATGCTGGCGGCGTTGTCGATAAGCGTCACCGCTTTACCAGCACGACAAAAATCCATCGCCAGTTCGCTGCCAATCAAGCCGCCGCCGACAATCAGCACCCGTTGGGCGTCACGCAGTTGTGTTTCACAGGCGCGATACTCTTGTTGGCTGTTCAATGTGAGCATTAACTCACGTCCGGTAATCGGCGGTACGAACGCCGACGCTCCCGTCGCCAGCACCAGTTTGTCGTATGGCCACTGTTGCTCCTGGCTTTTCACTACGTGAGCATCGGCATCGATGTCGGTTACCCAGGTGTGCGGGAACAGGCGCAAATTAAACTGTTCGGCAAACTCCCCCGCCGACTGGCGGGTGAGGTCGTCTGCACGTTGCGACTGACTGATAACATGGCTGAGATCGGGCTTGTTG
The DNA here is from genome assembly GCF_013728095.1 of Citrobacter sp. RHBSTW-00887. NCBI lineage: Bacteria > Pseudomonadati > Pseudomonadota > Gammaproteobacteria > Enterobacterales > Enterobacteriaceae > Citrobacter > Citrobacter sp. RHBSTW-00887. The sequence continues at coordinate 1,269,731 of NZ_CP056267.1, forward strand.
TACTCATCCATACTGTCTGCAGCAATCAGGGTTAGCGGGACATTTGCATCCTGCTTACGGATATTTTTGACTAACTGGCGGGCGGCGAAGCCTGAACCAATAATGACAATTCCGCGGCTCATTTTGCCTCCGTTGCCAGTACGTCAAAGACGTCTTTACCTAATGAACATTCCGGGCACAGGAAGTTATCCGGCACGTCGCTCCACGGTGTTCCCGGCGCGACATCCTGCAGCGGTTCACCTTTTGCCGGGTCGTAAATCCACTGGCATACGCTGCACTGCATGCTTGGACCAAGATCAGCGGCAGCCGCAGCGGCACAGGCGCACTCTTCCTCTTTGGTTGCCGTTTTGACGATTGTTTCCGGCAGCGGAGCAAGCGCCCACTGACGTGCGATTTCACGGCCATGCTGGCGACACAGTTCCAGCGCGTCCAGATCCGGACGCCATTTCGCTTTCAGACTCAGCGACATCTCGAAACCGGCATCCTGCAAGCGTGTGGACAAACGGTCTACCGCGCCGCCGCTCCAGCCGTGTGAACCAAAGGCGCTGGCGCGTTTGTTACGAAAACGCAGGCCGGTCATCTCTTCTACCAGACCAGCGATTTTTGGCATCATTACGTTATTCATCGTTGAAGTACCAACCAGCACGCCTTTAGAGCGGAAGACGTTAGTCAGGACTTCGTTTTTGTCGCTACGGGCGACGTTAAAGATTTTCACCGCCACGTTCGGGTCAACTTCGTTAATGCCCTGGGCAATGGCGTCCGCCATCATGCGGGTGTTGTTGGACATGGTGTCGTAGAAAATGGTGATACGGTCTTCCTGATAGTCAGCCGCCCATTTCAGATACATTTCAACGATTTGTGTCGGGTTGTCGCGCCATACCACGCCGTGGGAAGTGGCAATCATATCCACCGGCAGGTTGAAGCCGAGAATCTCAGTGATTTTCGGTGTCACCAGACGGCTGAACGGCGTCAGGATGTTGGCGTAGTAACGCTGGCACTGTTCGAACAGTTCGGTCTGGTCAACTTCGTCGTTAAACAGACGTTCATCACAGTAGTGCTGGCCGAAGGCATCGTTACTGAACAGCACCGCATCGCCGGTCATGTAGGTCATCATGCTGTCAGGCCAGTGCAGCATCGGTGTTTCAACGAAGATCAGTTGCTTACCGTTGCCAATGTCCAGCGAGTCGCCGGTTTTCACCACGTTGAAGTTCCACTCCGGGTGGTGGTGGTGCCCGTTGATAGAGTCAATAGCGTTGGCTGTGCAGTAAATTGGGGTGTCAGGGATGCAGGACATCAGCTCAGTCAGCGCACCGGCATGGTCCTCTTCCGCGTGGTTAATGATGATGTAGTCGATATCTGCCAGGTCAATTTCACTGCGCAGGTTCTGCACGAATTCACGGCTAAACTTGTGGTCTACTGTATCGATCAGGACATTTTTTTCTTCACGGATGAGATAGCTGTTGTAGCTGCTACCGCGCAGCGTTTTATATTCAGTCCCGTGGAAATCACGAACTTCCCAGTCACGTTGGCCAACCCAATGAATGTTATTTTTAACCAGAATAGACATAGCAACCTCAGTAATTAATTCAGCGTTTTTCTAAAAAAGATGTTTTGCTTATTGCAGGTTGCGTGCCAACTTTTTATTTGTTGATTTTAAAGGGTTTGTTTTTTAATGCCTATAAGGTAGTAGTCAAAATGACTATTCATTTTATTGTCAATATGACAATATGAATTGTCAAAATGACAATGAGGTCGTCATGAGTTTTTCCGTAGACGTGCTGGCGGGTATCGCCATTGAATTACAAAGCGGTATTGGACATCAGGACCGTTTTCAACGCCTGATAACCACCTTGCGTCAGGTGTTGGAGTGCGACGCGTCGGCATTGCTGCGCTATGAGTCGCGACAGTTTATTCCGCTGGCGATCGATGGGCTGGCGCAGGACGTTCTCGGCAGGCGCTTTACCCTGGAAGGGCATCCTCGTCTGGAGGCGATTGCCCGCGCCGGGGACGTGGTTCGTTTCCCTGCCGACAGCGATTTGCCAGACCCTTACGATGGGCTGATTCCGGGCCAGGAGAGCCTGAAGGTACACGCCTGCATTGGCTTACCGCTGTTCGCCGGTCAAAATCTGATTGGCGCGTTAACGCTGGATGGCATGGAGCCCGATCAATTCGATGTTTTCAGCGATGAAGAACTTAGGCTGATTGCCGCGCTGGCGGCGGGCGCACTGAGCAATGCGCTGCTGATTGAACAACTGGAAAGCCAGAATATGTTGCCGGGCTCGTCGACAGCCTTCGAGCAGGTGACTGAAACCCAAATGATTGGCCTGTCGCCCAATATGCTGCAGTTGAAAAAAGAGATTGAGATTGTGGCGGGATCCGATCTCAACGTACTGATTAGTGGCGAAACGGGGACCGGGAAGGAGCTGGTAGCTAAGGCTATCCATGAAGGTTCGCCGCGCGCGGTGAATCCGCTGGTGTATCTGAACTGCGCGGCGTTGCCGGAAACCGTAGCGGAAAGTGAGCTGTTTGGTCACGTAAAAGGCGCCTTTACCGGGGCTATCAGCAATCGTAGCGGTAAGTTTGAAATGGCTGACAATGGGACGCTGTTTCTCGATGAGATTGGTGAGCTATCGCTGGCGTTACAGGCTAAGTTGCTACGTGTGTTGCAGTACGGCGATATTCAGCGTGTGGGTGACGATCGCAGCCTGCGCGTGGATGTTCGGGTGCTGGCGGCAACGAACCGTGATTTACGGGAAGAGGTGCTGGCCGGGAATTTCCGTGCGGATTTGTTCCACCGTCTGAGCGTCTTTCCTCTTTTCGTACCGCCCCTTCGTGAACGCGGCGAAGATGTGGTACTGCTGGCCGGTTATTTTTGCGAACAATGTCGGCTGCGGCTGGGACTTTCCCGCGTGGTGTTAAGTCCCGGCGCGCGTAGCCATCTGTTGAATTATGGCTGGCCCGGGAACGTGCGTGAGCTGGAACATGCCATTCACCGGGCGGTTGTTCTGGCAAGGGCCACCAGGGCAGGGGATGAAGTGGTGCTTGAGGCGCAGCATTTTGCCCTGCAGGATGAAACCCCGGCTCCGCAGGCGGAGGTTGTTGCGGAGATCCCGCAGCATCGCAACCTGCGTGAGGCAACGGAGTCATTCCAGCGGGAGATGATCCGCCGGGCGTTGGCGCAAAATAATCACAGTTGGGCGGCAAGTGCGCGGGCGCTGGAAACAGACGTCGCCAACCTGCACCGGCTGGCGAAACGTCTGGGGCTGAAGGATTAGATAATACCTGCCTGATAGAAATCCTGCAGGTTGATAGCACCGGTGAGTTTACCGTTTTCATCTACCACCGGTGCGGCAGTGATTTTGCGCTTCATCAGGATCTCTTTGGCGTCAATGGCGCGGCTCTGGGCCTGCAGCGTAATGCCATTATGGGTCATTGCTTCGCTAACCTGAGTGGTGAGCGCTCCGCCGCCAACCAGCCAGCGGCGCAGGTCGCCGTCGGTAAAGACGCCTTTCACCAGCGACTCGTCGTCGCAGACTGCCACCAGGCCAAGACCCGTACGGCTTAGTTCCAGCATCGCGTCCATGACGCTGGTGGTGAGCGTCACCTGCGGAATGGCATCGTCACGGCGCATCAGATGATGCACTTTATTTAGCAGACGAGCGCCCAGCGCACCCGCCGGATGCGAGCGGGCAAAATCTTCTTCGTTAAAGCCGCGCGCCTGCATCACGGCGATTGCCAATGCGTCGCCCATCATCAGAGTGTTCACGGTGCTGGAAGTCGGTGCCAGGCGCATCGGACAGGCTTCGCGCTCAACGGAAATATCCAGCACGGCTTTGGCTGCCAGACCCAGTGGTGAGGTCGGTTTTCCGGTCATTGCCAGCAGAGCGACGGACTTGTCTTCCAGGCGCGGAATGATGAGATCCAGTTCTTTTGCGCCGCCGGAGTAGGAAATAAACAGCATGACATCACGGCTTTCAATCATCCCTAAGTCGCCGTGCAGCGCTTCAGCCGGATGCACAAAAAAGGCGGGCGTGCCGGTACTGGCGAGGGTCGCGGCTATTTTTTTGCCAATATGGCCTGATTTGCCAATCCCGGAGACAATCACTTTGCCTTCGCAGTGGATGATAGTATTGGCGGCGCGGACAAAATCATCGCCCAGTCGTTCAGGCAGTCGGCTGGCTTCCTGTAGCTCCAGCATTAACGTCTGACGGCCCGCGTTCAGTAGTGCATCACTCATTGGTTTCTCCGGTTATGATCACTTCAATCCCTTTTGCTTCCAGCGCCTGACGAAACGCAGGGTCGATACCCGCATCGGTAATCAGCTTGTCGACGCTTTCCAGACTGCACACAACATTGGGGCTTTTGCGCCCAAATTTTGACGAGTCAGCCATCAGAATCACTTCGCGAGCGGCATTGCACATCGCTTTACTGACGCTAAACACCTCATTAAAGGTGGTCACGCCGGCATTGAGGTCAATGCCGTCGGTGCCCATGAAGAGTTTATCAAAGCTGAACTGCTCAAAGGCGTTTTCTGCCAGCTGACCGTGAAATGACGCAGATTTTTTGCGAAAGGTCCCGCCGGGCATCAGGATAGTTTGCTCGTTGTCCAGCTCTGAAAGGGCGTTAACAATGTGCAGACTGTTGGTCATGACGGTGATGTTGCTAAAGCGGGTGAGCATCGGCACCATCTGCAATACGGTGCTGCCCGCATCCAGAATAATCGAGTCGCCATCGTGAATAAAACGGACGGCGGCTTCGGCAATCTGCTCTTTTTTATGCGTATTGATTAGCGTTTTGTGATCGATTGGCGGGTCGGATTCATCTTTATTTAATACCACGCCGCCATAGGTACGAATGACGGTTCCGGCATTCTCCAGAATGACCAGGTCTTTGCGAATGGTCGTGCCGGTTGTGTCAAAGTAGTGGGCCAGTTCTTCAACCGAGCATTTTCCCTGCTTTTGCAGGTGCTCCAGTATGGCCGCCTGTCGCTGACGAGGTTTCATAGGCGTGATTACCCTGACTTATTAGGTTGCAAAATGATAATTTCGCAAGCTATTAGCATTCACAACGAAATTACCCATGTTTCAGTTTAAGCGCCAATGATAGTGCATTCTGCGCTAACGGATCATGGGGAAAGATCACATCAGGCTGTAAATCATCAAGATGTTTGCCCATTATCGTGGCAATTTTACCGGGCCTGGCAAATACAGTAAGACCTTTCATAAATAACGAATCGGTAACCCGCTGCTGTTCATCCAGCGCGATGGCGACCACCACGCGGGGTTTAAACCGTCCACCGGAACGACCTACGCCAACCCGACCCCGCTGGCAGAGTTGATCAAACGCCCGGTTAAAGCGGGATATTTGCCAGCCACCGAGCGCCAGTTGCAGGCACCAGGCGATAGCGGCGACGGTAATCAGTGCGGAAACCATAATGTGCTCCTTTGATTTTGCCGGATGGCGGCTGTGCCTTATCCGACACAGATGTGTGTAGGCCCGGTAAGCGCAGCGCCACCGGGCAATCATGTTTCTTAGAACATCACCTGACCACCGGTCACGTTAATGGACTGACCGGTGCAGTAAGAGGCTTTCGGGCTGGCGTAAAACAGCAGCATGTTCAGCACGTCCTGATAATCGCAGCCGCGCTTAAGCGGAACCTTATCAATGTAGTACTGCTCGACTTCGTCTGGCTTAAGGCCAAGCTTGGTCGCATATTGCGGTAATAATGACTGAAACATCGGTGATTTCAGCAGATTGCCGAGCATCAGTGAATGCACGGTGATCCCGTACTCTGCCAGATCCAGCGCCAGCGACTGGGTTAAACCTACGCCGCCAAATTTTGCCGCGCTATAGCCTGAGTTGTGTTTACTGCCCACTTTCCCTGATTTGGAGTTGATCTGGATAATGCGTCCCTGGACGCCATCGCGGATCATCAGGCGTGAAAATTCACGTGCGCAGAGGAAGTAGCCGACCAGATTCACCTGCAGCGAGCGGTCGAAATCCCCAAGCTGAAAGTCGCTGATAAACGCGGCTTTTGCGATACCCGCGCTGTAAACCAGCAGATCGACGCGGCCAAATATTTCATCCACTCCGCGCGACAGCGCCAGCACACTCTGTTCGCTGGTGGCATCAGCGCCAAAACCGTAGGCGGTGCCTTCGCCAAACTCGGCGTTAATTTCCTGCGCGACGTTGGCGGCTTTATCGCTTTGGATATCCACCACCGCGACGCGGTACCCTTCTGTCGCAAGCCCACGGCAAAGGAATGCCCCCAGGGTCTGGCCTCCACCAATGACAACGGCAACCTGATTCATCTTTATCTCCTTCAATCTTAAGCAATAAACTTCAAAATACAGCCCGGCGCGATACCGTCCGGTACGGGGCCCGCAACGTGTACGGTGCCGGGAAATTCAGCTTCACTCAGTCCGTCAAAACGCAGAGTGATATGCCCCAGTTCACGTAAGTTTTGTTCCGCCACGCTGCCAACGGCTGTGACCGGGTAGTGATGCTGGCCTAGCTCAAATTGGATCCCAGCCTGCAAAGAGCCGTTCAGCTCCCCATGGCAATGGATGAAGCAAAATTCTTCGATATCCGCAGGCGCGCCTTCACGAAAGGTAATTAGCATCTGGTCGCAGAGTGCATCCGGGGCGCTCTGGCCGATGCGGGTGATGGTGGTTTCATAAATCACGGTCATTTTTGAGTGCCTCTTATTGGTAAATAAAGCCGGAAACAAACCAGGCGATGAGAACGGTCGGTGCGCCGGTCAGAAAACGACTCACCAGTACGGATGGCACACCGACGCGGACCGTGTCCTGGCGCGCTTCGGCTAGCGACAATCCGACTGGAATAAAGTCGCATGCCGCCTGAGCGTTAATGGCGAACAAGGCAGGTAGCGCCAGATGCGGAGGAATGTTCCCCAAACCAATCTGTACGCCGATCAGGACGCCGATCACCTGGGCGATGACCGCACCAGGGCCGAGGAAAGGGGACAGCAGCGGGAAAGAGCAGATTAGCGCCAGGGTTACCAGCCCCAGCGGATGGCTGGCCAGCGGTGCGAGTCCATGGGCAATCCAGTCCCCCAGGCCAGACGCCATAATGATGCCGATCAGCGCCGAGACGAACGCCATAAACGGCAGAATGGTTTTCAGGACGGTATCGATAGTGTCTCGCCCGGCCTGAAACAGAACCGCAACGGCTGAACCCATTCCCATGCCGACTTTTGCCAACAGACCGTCGCTTTGTTCGGTAATTTTCTTGCTGGTGTCGTACTCGCGACCCATCGTGCTGTTTGCAGGCGTTGGCGCAGCGGATGCTTCACCGATAACGGTAATGTTTTCTTCTTTCACGCCAGAGACATAGATATCTTCGATAATATATTGGGCCAGCGGACCGGATTTACCCGTCGCGTGAATATTCACTGTTGGTATACGACGTTTTGGATAGATCCCGCAGCGCAGCGTGCCGCCGCAGTCGATGATCGCCACGCCAATTTCGTTCTCTGGCGGCTCGCCTTCTTTGAAGCCATCAACGGCCTGCCAACCTGTCAGGCTGGCTATCCTGTCGACTATTGCGGGGCGAGTCCCTGCGGTGATATAGACAATTTTCTTGCCTGGCACGGCATCCAGTTCAAGCGGGCCGCCCCAGCCGCCGGTGCCTTTTTCAATACGAATACGCGTCATGATGCAGCTCCCGCCAGATGTACTTTCTGCTCAAGTTGAATGCCCATTTTTTTCTCAAAGATGGTGGTGGTGAAATCGGTCACCCAGCCGCGGAAGAAGTTGGTCACCAGGCCGACCAGCAAATAGCTCACCGCCAGCGGGCCGAGCGGAAGACCCAGCGTGGTCAGACCGCTGGCGATCCCCAGATAGACGAACAGCTCACCGGGATTGATGTGGGGAAATAAGCCGTTCATTGAATGGCAGCTGTAAGAGGCGGCTGCGTAGTAGCTGGGCTTGAACTTTTCCGGCATAAAGCGGCCCAGGCTCAGTGTCATAGGATTACAAAACACAAATGTGCCGATGCACGGCAGCAGTAGATAGCGGGACAGCGGGTTTCCGGCGCAGCGCTGGGCAAAACGTTCAATACGTTGCTGACCGATAAAGTTAATCAGCGCATTCATGATGACCAGCAGACTGATCAGCAGAGGCAGAATACCGGTCACCATGCCGGTAAACACCTCTCCGCCTTTCTGGAACAATCCGATAAACCACTCAGCACCGAGTGTGATGGTGTCGATCATTATTCTCTCCTGTAGGGGTTTTAGTTATCTTGCCAAACGGTAACTAATTTTAATCAGATCGAAAGATTTAAAAGTGTTATTTTGATCGCAAAATGAAAGATAAATATTTTAATTTGAAAGATTGTGCGTAAGGACGCGCAAATGTGCCGGTCAGGAGTGCAAGAGGGGGGAAATTCTGTGAAGGAGAGCGACTACTGCTTCCTTGTGTGGCGGAGGATGCTTTACCATACTTCTCCCAGGCTGAATTTGTTTAATGGATGTCTCATGTTCAAGCGTCGTTATGTAGCGTTACTTCCCCTTTTCGTATTGCTTGCTGCTTGTAGCAGCAAACCTAAACCTTCAGAGACTCAAACGACTACGGGTACGCCATCCGGCGGCTTCCTGCTTGAGCCACAGCACAATGTCATGCAAACGGGCGGCGATTTTGCCAATAATCCGAACGCGCAGCAGTTCATCGAGAAAATGGTGAACAAGCACGGCTTTGACCGCCAGCAGCTGCAGGAGATCCTGTCGCAGGCCAAGCGTCTGGACTCGGTATTGCGTTTGATGGACCGCCAGGCGCCGACGACTCAACCGCCAGCCGGACCTAACGGTGCATGGCTGCGGTATCGTAAACAGTTCATCACTCCGGATAACGTGCAAAACGGTGTGGCCTTCTGGAACCAATATGAAGATGCGCTGAACCGTGCATGGCAGGTCTACGGCGTACCGCCGGAAATTATCGTTGGCATTATTGGCGTAGAGACTCGCTGGGGCCGCGTGATGGGTAAAACGCGGATTCTGGATGCGCTGGCGACGTTGTCGTTTAACTATCCTCGTCGTGCGGAATATTTCTCTGGTGAACTGGAAACCTTCCTGCTGATGGCGCGAGATGAAAGCGACGATCCGCTCGATTTGAAAGGTTCTTTCGCAGGGGCGATGGGCTACGGCCAATTTATGCCATCTTCCTATAAACAATATGCCGTTGATTTCAATGGCGATGGTCACATTAACCTGTGGGATCCGGTTGATGCTATCGGTAGCGTGGCGAACTATTTCAAAGGCCACGGCTGGGTGAAAGGCGATATGGTTGCGGTTCCGGCGAATGGCCAGGCGCCTGGGCTGGCGAACGGCTTTAAAACCCAGTACAGCATTTCTCAGCTTGCCGCCGCAAGCCTGACGCCGCAGCAGTCTCTGGGTAATCATCAGCAGGCCAGCCTGCTGCGACTGGATATCGGTACCGGTTATCAGTATTGGTATGGACTGCCGAACTTCTACACCATCACCCGCTATAACCACAGTACCCACTATGCCATGGCCGTGTGGCAATTGGGTCAGGCGGTCGCGCTGGCGCGCGTGCAGTAATCATTTGTTATCGGTCTACAGGGGCAATCCCTTGTAGACCGAATAGGCTATCCTGGTGCGTTATCCGGTACTCTTTTGAATGCGGTTTATCTATTTTCTGAATGCCCCTCGTAAAATTGTCTCCTCATCCCCATCTTGGTTATGAAAGTGCTATCTTGTCCGGCATATTTTTTTAACTGACAGAGGCTGAAATGACCGACAGTGAACTGATGCAGTTAAGCGAGCAGGTTGGCCTGGCGTTGAAAGCGCGCGGGGCAACCGTGACGACGGCGGAATCCTGCACCGGCGGCTGGGTAGCTAAAGCAATTACGGATATTGCCGGCAGCTCCGCCTGGTTTGAACGCGGGTTTGTGACCTACAGCAATGAAGCCAAAGCGCAGATGATTGGCGTGCGCGAAGAGACGCTGGTCCAGCATGGGGCGGTGAGCGAACCTGTGGTGGTGGAGATGGCGATTGGCGCGCTAAAAGCGGCCCGCGCGCATTTCGCTGTTTCGATTAGCGGCATTGCGGGGCCAGATGGCGGCAGTGAAGAAAAGCCCGTGGGGACGGTATGGTTCGCTTTTGCCAGCGCGAGCGGCGAGGGGATTACCCGCCGGGAATGCTTCAGCGGCGATCGCGATGCGGTACGTCGACAGGCGACCGCCTACGCGTTACAAACCCTGTGGCAACAATTTCTACAAAACACTTGATACTGTATGAGCATACAGTATAATTGCCCCAACAGAACATTATCTATCACGTTTCGCGGTTTAACCCGAAAGCGGCATGACAGGAGTAATTAATGGCTATCGACGAAAACAAACAGAAAGCGTTGGCGGCAGCGCTGGGTCAGATCGAAAAGCAATTCGGTAAAGGCTCCATCATGCGCCTGGGTGAAGACCGTTCCATGGATGTGGAAACCATCTCCACTGGTTCGCTTTCTCTGGATATCGCATTGGGCGCGGGCGGTTTGCCAATGGGCCGTATCGTTGAAATCTACGGGCCTGAATCTTCCGGTAAAACGACGCTGACCCTGCAGGTTATTGCTGCCGCACAGCGCGAAGGTAAAACCTGTGCGTTCATCGATGCGGAACACGCACTGGATCCCGTCTATGCGCGCAAGCTTGGCGTTGATATCGACAATCTGCTGTGCTCTCAGCCGGATACCGGTGAACAAGCGCTGGAAATCTGTGATGCGCTGGCGCGCTCCGGTGCGGTTGACGTTATCGTTGTCGACTCCGTTGCCGCATTGACGCCGAAGGCAGAAATCGAAGGCGAGATTGGTGACTCTCACATGGGCCTTGCGGCACGTATGATGAGCCAGGCCATGCGTAAGCTGGCCGGTAACCTGAAGCAGTCCAACACGCTACTGATTTTCATCAACCAGATCCGTATGAAGATTGGCGTTATGTTCGGTAACCCGGAAACCACCACCGGTGGTAACGCCCTGAAATTCTATGCTTCTGTTCGCCTGGATATCCGTCGTATTGGCGCGGTGAAAGAAGGCGACAACGTGGTTGGTAGCGAAACCCGTGTTAAGGTTGTGAAAAACAAAATTGCAGCGCCGTTCAAACAGGCTGAATTCCAGATTCTTTACGGTGAAGGTATCAACTTCTACGGCGAACTGGTCGATTTGGGCGTGAAAGAGAAGCTGATTGAAAAAGCCGGTGCATGGTACAGCTACAACGGTGAGAAAATTGGTCAGGGTAAAGCGAATGCCACTAACTGGCTGAAGGAAAACCCGGCAACTGCGAAGGAAATTGAGAAGAAAGTACGTGAGTTACTGCTCAATAACCCGGATTCAAAACCAGACTTCTCTGTTGATGACAGCGGTGAAGATGTAAAAGAAACGAACGAAGATTTCTGATAATCTGACGTTATCGCACATAGAAGGGCTGCATACGATGCAGCCCTTTTCCATTTCTGAAGGCTCACTATGACAGAAGCAACTTCCCGCCGCTCCGCTTATTCCCGACTTCTTGACCGCGCTGTACGTATACTGGCGATGCGCGATCACAGCGAGCAGGAACTGCGGCGTAAGCTGGCCGCTCCGGTGATGGGAAAAAATGGACCGGAAGACATTGATGCAACGCCGGAGGATTACGACAAGGTCATCGCCTGGTGTATTGAAAGTCGTTATCTGGATGATGACCGCTTCGTTCAGCAGTTTATCTCCAGCCGTAGCCGTAAAGGTTATGGACCCGCGCGCGTGCGTCAGGAATTAAACCAAAAAGGGATTTCGCGTGAAGCCGTTGAACGAGCCATGCGCGAGTGCGAAATTGACTGGGCAGCACTTGCGCGCGCGCAGGCCATTCGTAAATACGGAGAACCTTTACCTGTAGATTTTTCAGATAAGGTAAAGGTCCAGCGTTTTTTGCTCTACCGTGGCTATCTGATGGAAGATATTCAGGCAATATGGCGAAATTTTGACGATTGAGCGCATACGGGATTTTACTTCCCAGTAAAGAAAACTTATCTTATTCCCACTTTTCGATTGCCAGAGGCGCAGTTTACGTGCCGATGCTGGTAATGACATTTCGTTAGCTTGATTTCTTCAGGATAATTATGAGCAAGAGCACCGCTGAGATCCGTCAGGCGTTTCTCGATTTTTTCCATAGTAAAGGACATCAGGTAGTTGCCAGCAGCTCCCTGGTACCGAACAATGACCCTACTTTGTTGTTTACCAACGCCGGGATGAACCAGTTCAAGGATGTGTTCCTTGGCCTCGACAAGCGTAATTATTCCCGCGCAACCACCTCGCAGCGTTGCGTGCGGGCGGGCGGTAAGCACAACGACCTGGAAAACGTCGGTTACACTGCACGTCACCATACTTTCTTCGAAATGCTGGGCAACTTCAGCTTCGGCGATTATTTCAAACATGATGCTATTCAATACGCATGGGAACTGCTGACCGGTGAAAACTGGTTTGCCCTGCCAAAAGAGCGTCTGTGGGTCACCGTCTATGAAACTGACGATGAAGCCTATGAAATCTGGGAAAAAGAAGTCGGCATTCCGCGCGAACGTATCATCCGTATCGGTGATAACAAAGGCGCGGCTTATGCTTCCGACAACTTCTGGCAGATGGGTGATACCGGCCCTTGCGGTCCTTGCACCGAAATTTTCTACGACCATGGCGACCACATTTGGGGTGGCCCTCCGGGAAGCGCAGAAGAAGATGGCGATCGCTACATTGAGATCTGGAACATCGTCTTCATGCAGTTCAACCGTCAGGCTGACGGTACCATGGAACCGCTGCCGAAGCCGTCCGTGGATACCGGTATGGGCCTTGAGCGTATTGCGGCCGTGCTGCAACACGTTAATTCCAACTATGAAATCGACCTGTTCCGTTCACTGATTGAGTCCGTGGCGAAAGTCACCGGCGCGACCGATCTGAGCAACAAGTCGCTGCGCGTTATCGCTGACCATATCCGCTCCTGTGCATTCCTGATTGCCGATGGCGTTGTCCCGTCGAATGAAAACCGTGGTTATGTGCTGCGTCGTATCATTCGTCGCGCGGTACGTCATGGCAACATGCTGGGCGCGAAGGATACCTTCTTCTACAAGCTGGTTGGTCCGCTGGTGGACGTCATGGGCTCCGCAGGTGAAGAACTGAAGCGTCAGCAGGCTATGGTTGAGCAGGTTCTGAAAACCGAAGAAGAGCAGTTTGCGCGTACACTGGAGCGTGGTCTGGCGCTGCTGGATGAAGAACTGGCAAAACTGTCCGGCGATACACTGGATGGTGAAACCGCATTCCGTCTGTATGATACCTACGGTTTCCCGGTTGACCTGACGGCAGACGTTTGCCGCGAGCGCAACATTAAGGTTGACGAAGCGGGCTTTGAAGCTGCAATGGAAGAACAGCGCCGTCGCGCGCGTGAAGCCAGCGGCTTTGGCGCAGACTACAATGCGATGATTCGTGTTGATGGTGCCTCTGAATTTAAAGGCTACGAACACCTGGAACTGAACGGCAAAGTGACCGCGCTGTTTGTTGATGGTAAAGCGGTAGACGCAATTAACGCAGGTCAGGACGCAGTTGTCGTACTGGATCAGACTCCGTTCTATGCGGAATCTGGTGGTCAGGTTGGCGACAAGGGTGAACTGAAAGGCGCAGGCTTCGCGTTTGCCGTGAGCGACACGCAGAAATATGGCCAGGCCATTGGTCACATCGGTAAGCTGTCTGCGGGTTCTCTGAAAATTGGCGATGCAGTACAGGCTGATGTTGATGACACTCGTCGTGCGCGCATTCGCTTGAACCACTCCGCAACGCACCTGATGCACGCGGCGCTGCGCCAGGTACTGGGCACGCATGTGGCACAGAAAGGCTCGTTGGTTAACGATAAAGTGCTGCGCTTCGACTTCTCTCATACTGAAGCTATGAAGCCTGCTGAAATCCGTGCCGTTGAAGATCTGGTGAATGCGCAAATTCGTCGCAATCTGCCGATTGAAACGAACATCATGGATCTCGAAGCGGCGAAAGCCAAAGGCGCAATGGCGCTGTTTGGCGAGAAATATGACGACCACGTGCGTGTTCTGAGCATGGGGGATTTCTCTACCGAACTGTGTGGTGGTACTCATGCCAGCCGTACGGGTGATATCGGTCTGTTCCGTATTGTGTCTGAGTCAGGCACTGCGGCGGGCGTTCGTCGTATTGAAGCTGTGACCGGTGAAGGCGCTATCCAAACCGTGCATGCTGAGAGCGATCGCTTAAGCGATATTGCGCAGCTGCTGAAAGGCGATAGCCAGAATATTGGTGACAAAGTTCGTTCCGTACTGGAGCGTACGCGTCAACTCGAAAAAGAATTGCAGCAATTGAAGGAACAGGCTGCGGCGCAGGAGAGTGCAAATCTCTCCAGCAAAGCGGTTGATATCAATGGCGTGAAGCTGCTGGTCAGCGAACTCGCGGACGTTGAGCCGAAAATGTTGCGTACCATGGTTGATGATCTGAAAAATCAACTGGGGTCTACCGTTATCGTTCTGGCAACGGTAGTGGAAGGTAAGGTTTCTCTGATTGCGGGTGTGTCTAAGGACGTGACAGATCGCGTGAAAGCAGGGGAACTGGTTGGAATGGTCGCTCAGCAGGTAGGCGGTAAGGGTGGTGGTCGTCCGGACATGGCGCAAGCCGGTGGTACGGATGCTGCGGCTCTGCCAGCAGCGTTAGCCAGTGTGAAAGGCTGGGTCAGCGCAAAACTGTAATAATTATAAGCGTAAGTCGACGCTGCGGACTTCAATCCGCAGCGTTTGTATCAACGCTATCGACAACGATAAAGTCAGGTTGAAGTTGTGTATATCGGCTAAACTTAGGTTTAACAGAATGTGATGCCGTGACTGCTTACACTTAGGTGTTTGTCATCGCTTACTTTTTGGCGTTATATGATGGATAATGCCGGGATACAGAGAGACCCGACTCTTTTAATCTTTCAAGGAGCAAAGAATGCTGATTCTGACTCGTCGAGTTGGTGAGACCCTCATGATAGGCGATGAGGTCACCGTGACAGTTTTAGGGGTGAAGGGCAACCAGGTGCGCATTGGCGTAAACGCCCCGAAAGAAGTTTCTGTCCATCGTGAAGAGATCTACCAGCGTATCCAGGCTGAAAAATCCCAGCAGTCCAGTTACTAAGGTTTTCGCGTCTCACCTTTCTGGTGAGGCGCAACCTGATTGAATTATCCCTTTTCTTCTCTTTTCTTCTTCGTCTTCCTCATTTTTTCGATTCTCATCCGCGTATTGCCTTTCCCTGCGATTTTTCCGTTTGTTCATTGCCTCAGGAAATTGCCAATTTATCTGTTGATAAAACACTCTTTTTGCCGTTTTTGCAGACTAATTGCGCGTGAAATGTGCAAACGATAAAAGCGCTGGAAAAATTGTTTGACTTATAAGTCCCAGAAAGTAATATGTGCGCCACGCAGCGACGATGAGCAGAAACAAGTTCTTCGAAGCACTCGCAAGAGGCGTGTTGGTGAGGTGGCCGAGAGGCTGAAGGCGCTCCCCTGCTAAGGGAGTATGCGGTCAAAAGCTGCATCCGGGGTTCGAATCCCCGCCTCACCGCCATTTGCATCCGTAGCTCAGCTGGATAGAGTACTCGGCTACGAACCGAGCGGTCGGAGGTTCGAATCCTCCCGGATGCACCATATTATTTGATAGCGCTTTAGCAGCGGCATCAAATCTGCAGTAAAGTAAGTTTCCCTGATGCATCCGTAGCTCAGCTGGATAGAGTACTCGGCTACGAACCGAGCGGTCGGAGGTTCGAATCCTCCCGGATGCACCATCTTCTCCGAGATAACAGCAAAACTGTTGTTTCATGGTCTGCGAGATAATCGTGAGTACCAGGGAGGATAACGTTGCTTCAGCAACGGCCCACAGGGCGAGGCGCAGCCGAGTAATCCTCCCGGATGCACCATCTCTTACTTGATATCGCTCATTACGATATCAATATCGGCAGTAAAGCAAGTTTCCCGATGCATCCGTAGCTCAGCTGGATAGAGTACTCGGCTACGAACCGAGCGGTCGGAGGTTCGAATCCTCCCGGATGCACCATCTTCTCCGAGATAACAGCAACACTGTTGTTTCATGGTCTGCGAGATAATCGCGAGCACCAGGGAGGATAACGTTGCTTCAGCAACGGCCCACAGGGCGAGGCGCAGCCGAGTAATCCTCCCGGATGCACCATCTTACTTGATAGCGCTTTAGCAGCGACATCAAGTCTGCAGTAAAGCAAGTTTCCCTGATGCATCCGTAGCTCAGCTGGATAGAGTACTCGGCTACGAACCGAGCGGTCGGAGGTTCGAATCCTCCCGGATGCACCATCTTCTCCGAGATAACAGCAACACTGTTGTTTCATGGTCTGCGAGATAATCGTGAGCACCAGGGATGATAACGTTGCTTCAGCAACGGCCCCAGGGCGAGGCGCAGCCGAGTAATCCTCCCGGATGCATCATCTTCTCTCCTTTGAATCATTTCCACATACTCCCGGAACACCCCCTTAATTCGCTGTCAGCGACAAAATCAATCAATTACGATAAAATAACGTCTGGTCATTCGGCTTGTGAGAAGACGATGTACGAACGTTATGCGGGTTTGATTTTTGATATGGATGGCACCATCCTGGATACCGAGCCAACGCACCGTAAGGCGTGGCATGAGGTATTGGGGCATTATGGATTACGTTTTGATGAACAAGCCATGGTCGCCCTCAATGGCTCCCCAACGTGGCGTATTGCCCAGTCGGTAATTGAATTGAATCATGCCGATCTTGACCCTCATGCATTGGCGCGTGAAAAAACCGACAAGGTGAGAAGTATGCTGCTGGATAGCGTCCAGCCTTTGCCATTGGTTGACGTCGTGAAAGCCTGGCATGGTCGTCGTCCTATGTCGGTAGGTACGGGGAGTGAAAGCGCGATTGCGGAAGCTCTGCTCGCACACCTTGGGCTGCGTCGCTATTTTGATGCTGTAGTCGCAGCCGATCACGTACAACACCATAAACCTGCTCCTGATACGTTTTTGCTCTGTGCCGAACGTATGGGGGTTGCTCCGGCGCGCTGTGTCGTATTTGAAGATGCCGATTTTGGACTGCAGGCGGCGCGTGCCGCAGGAATGGACGCGGTGGATGTCCGGTTATTGTGAGTGATGGACTATCGCTCCTGTCACTGTTTGCCAGCAGTTTTCTCAGCGCTACGCTATTACCCGGCAATTCTGAAGTTGTTTTAGTTGCTTTGCTGGTCTCTGGGGTAAGTCATCCCTGGGTCTTAGTCTTAACAGCAACAATGGGTAATAGCCTTGGAGGGTTAACTAACGTTATCCTTGGGCGTTTCTTTCCATTGCGTAAAACATCGCGCTGGCAAGAAAAAGCCACTGGCTGGCTGCGGCGCTATGGCGCTGTCACACTATTATTAAGCTGGATGCCGGTTGTGGGTGATTTACTGTGCCTGTTAGCTGGATGGATGCGCATCTCGTGGGGTCCAGTACTTTTTTTCTTATGCCTTGGCAAGGCGCTGCGCTATATAGTTGTCGCAGCGGTTACGACGCAAGGCATTATGTGGTGGCACTAATTGTGTTGTGAGATAGCCTTCAGGGTAACCAATACCATTATGCTAATTAAAACGATTTTGACAGGCGGGAGGTCAATTTGATCCCGGACGTATCACAGGCGCTGGCCTGGCTGGAAAACCATCCTCAGGCGTTAAAGGGGATTCAACGTGGGCTGGAGCGCGAAACGCTGCGCGTTAATGCAGATGGGTCATTAGCAACGACAGGCCATCCTGAGGTGTTAGGCTCAGCACTAACGCATAAATGGATAACCACTGACTTTGCCGAAGCGCTGCTGGAGTTTATTACGCCTCCAGGCGACGACATTGAGAAAATGCTCACGTTCATGCGCGACCTGCATCGGTATACCGCCAGGAATCTGGGCGACGAGCGTATGTGGCCGTTGAGCATGCCTTGCTATATTGCCGAAGGCCAGGATATCGAACTGGCGCAGTACGGTACGTCGAATACCGGTCGTCTGAAAACGCTGTACCGTGAAGGCCTCAAAAACCGTTACGGCGCGCTGATGCAGACTATCTCCGGCGTACACTACAATTTCTCATTGCCGATGGCTTTCTGGCAGGCGAAATGTGGCGTAACGGACGGCGAAGATGCTAAAGAGAAAATCTCCGCGGGTTACTTCCGTCTGATCCGCAACTACTACCGTTTTGGTTGGGTGATCCCGTACCTGTTTGGCGCCTCTCCGGCCATTTGTTCCTCTTTCCTGCAAGGAAAACCGACAACCCTGCCGTTTGAAAAAACCGACTGTGGGATGTATTACCTGCCGTATGCGACGTCGCTGCGTCTGAGTGATTTGGGCTATACCAATAAGTCGCAAAGCAATCTCGGAATTACGTTTAACGATTTGCATGAGTATGTGGCAGGATTAAAGCGCGCGATTAAAACCCCTTCCGAGGAGTACGCGGCGATCGGTCTGGAGAAGGACGGTAAGCGTCTGCAAATCAACAGCAACGTTCTGCAGATTGAAAATGAGCTGTATGCGCCTATTCGCCCGAAACGCGTCACTCGTCGTGGCGAAACGCCTTCTGACGCGCTTCTGCGTGGCGGTATTGAGTACATCGAAGTTCGCTCACTGGATATCAACCCGTTCTCACCGATCGGCGTGGACGAGCAGCAGGTGCGTTTCCTCGATCTGTTTATGGTCTGGTGTGCGCTGGCCGATGCCCCGGAAATGAGCAGCGATGAATTGCTGTGTACGCGTAAAAACTGGAATCGGGTGATTCTTGAAGGTCGTAAGCCTGGGTTGACGTTAGGTATTGGCTGTGAAACAGCCCAGTTCCCGTTGCCTAAGGTAGGGAAAGATCTGTTCCGTGATCTGAAACGCGTGGCACAAACGCTGGACAGCATCGATGGGGGGGAGGAGTATCAAAAGGTCTGTGATGAACTGGTTGCCTGTTTTGACAACCCAGAACTGACTTTCTCTGCCCGCATCCTACGGTCTATGATTGATGAAGGCATTGGCGGCACGGGTAAAGCGCTGGGTGAGGCTTACCGAAATCTGCTGCGTGAAGAGCCGTTAGAAATATTGCAGGAAGCGGAATTTATTGCTGAAACCGAGGCTTCAAAGCGTCGTCAGCAGGAGATCGAAGCGGCTGATACTGAGCCGTTTAGCGTGTGGCTGGAAAAGCACGCTTGATACAAAAGAAAAAGGCCACTCGGGAGTGGCCAAAATTTCATCTCTGAAAACAGGGATGATGATAACAAATGCGCGTCTTTCATATACTCAGACTCGCCCCGGAACAAAGAGTTCAGATTATTTTCAAAAAATTTATCGGAGGTGGCTAAATGCCGTTGTTAGATAGTTTTACTGTCGATCACACCCGGATGGAAGCTCCCGCGGTCCGGGTTGCAAAAACGATGAACACCCCGCATGGCGACGCAATCACCGTGTTTGATCTGCGTTTCTGCATTCCGAACAAAGAAGTGATGCCTGAGAAAGGTATCCACACGCTGGAACACCTGTTTGCAGGTTTTATGCGTAACCATCTCAACGGCAACGGCGTGGAGATTATCGATATCTCTCCGATGGGATGCCGCACTGGCTTTTACATGAGCCTGATTGGTACGCCAGACGAGCAGCGTGTTGCCGACGCGTGGAAAGCGGCGATGGCGGACGTGCTGAAAGTGCAGGATCAAAACCAGATCCCGGAGCTGAACGTTTACCAGTGTGGCACGTATCAGATGCACTCTCTTAGCGAAGCACAGGATATCGCACGTCATATTCTGGAGCATGATGTACGCGTTAACAGCAATGAAGAGCTGGCGCTGCCGAAAGAGAAACTGCAGGAACTGCATATTTAGTCATACTGATTAGTTGTTCCAGTATTTAAATTAACCTCGGCTTATAACCGGGGTTTTTTATTGCCTCCCCTCAACCATATCCCTGGGAGGTGGTTTACGGGGCAATAAAAAAGGGATCCGCAGATCCCTTTTATCAGATATTTAGTGCGCGCCACCGCCGCCGCCGCCCGCACCGAAGGGTGGTTTGGCAAACCACACCAGGCCAAGCAAGACCAGGAAGATCCCCGCCGACATCCAGAAGATTTCGTTGGCGGAAATAATCAGTCCCTGATTGGTGATCTGCTGGGCTATCCAGCCTGACGCCTGCTGGTGCGTCATCCCTAAATCCTGCAGCTTATCGTACATTGCCTGCGCATTTGGATTGTAAGGATTAACGGATTCCGTTAACTGCGCATGGTGAAGTGACTCGCGGTTAGTCCACATCGTCGTCGTAATTGATGTGCCAATAGAGCCGGCCAGCGTTCGCGTAAAGTTCGACAAACTTGATGCCGCGGCCAGACGCTCAGGCGGTAAGCCGGACAGCGTGATAGTCGTCAGCGGCATAAAGAAGCAGGCTACCGCGAAACCCTGAATAAACTGTGGCCAGGCCGATGCGCCAAAGTCCATACCCGGTTCGAACGTCCACGCACGCCAGTAGAAACAGACGGCGTACATAATAAAACTGAACGTAACTAACCGACGCATATCAAGCTTGTGTGCGAAGCGGCCGATAATCGGCGATAAGATCACCGGAATCACCCCAACCGGCGCTGACGCCAGACCGGCCCAGGTTGCTGTATAGCCGTATACCTCCTGCAACAGCTGCGGCAGCAGGACGATTGCGCCGAAGTAGAGCATATAGGCCAGACTGATACACAGACAGCCGATGGTAAAGTTGCGCGACTTAAACAGCGAGAGGTCGACAATGGGGTGCTCGTCAGTAAGCTCCCAGACGATCAGGAAGCTGATGGCGACAACAGCGACCACCGTCAGGATGATAATCTCCTGAGAGGCGAACCAGTCCAGCTCTTTGCCGCGGTCGAGCATAATCTGCAAACTGCCGATACCAATGACCAGCAGGGCCAGACCAATGGCATCGATGCGCCGCTGCTCGGTTTTGGTTTCCCGACCGCGCAGGGTTTGCAGGGTCATCAATACCACCGCAGCACCGATTGGCACGTTGATGAAAAATATCCAGCCCCAGTGATAGTTGTCGCTGATATAGCCCCCAAGAATAGGGCCGCATATCGGGGCAACAATCACCGTCATCGACCATAGCGCCAGAGCGATAGAACGTTTGGCGGGAGGATAGTTATTCAGCAACAAGCTTTGTGACAGCGGAATTAATGGACCGGCGACAATCCCCTGGATTACGCGGAAGAAAATCAGCATGTTCAGGCTGGTGGACATCCCGCATGCCCATGACGCAATGACGAAGGCGATAGTTGACCACATGAATAGCCTTACTTCGCCAAAACGCTTTGCCAGCCAGCCGGTGATCGGAATCGAGATAGCGTTCGCCACCCCGAATGAGGTGATCACCCAGGTTCCCTGGCTCAGTGAAGAGCCGAGGTTCCCGGCGATAGTGGGGATCGCCACGTTAGCAATGGTGGAGTCCAGCACCTGCATGAATGTCGCCAGGGACAGCGCGATCGTCATAATGACGAGCTGCGCGCCTTCCAGCGGTTTTTGCTGTTGCATCACACGCACCTTTGAATTAGCCCGCGTTGGCCTGCACGATCTCTTCGATCATCTTATTGACCGGAGCAAGGTTGATTTCCCGTGCATTACTTTCTGATACCGGCGTGGTGCGAACCTGGCTTGCCAGAATTTGTCCGTCACGATTTGAGGTATCTACCGTAACCAGCGTAGATAAACCGATACGCAGCGGATGCTGCGCCAGCTGCTGTGCATCCAGTTCAATACGCACCGGCAGACGCTGGACGACTTTGATCCAGTTACCCGTTGCGTTTTGTGCTGGCAGCAGGGAAAAGGCGCTGCCCGTACCCATATCCAGCCCGACAACCTTACCGGTATATTTCACGTCGTCGCCGTAAATATCGCTGATAACGGTCGCAGGTTGACCGATACGCATGTGCGCGAGCTGTGTTTCTTTGAAGTTGGCATCCACCCACAGGTTAGTGGCTGGAACGACCGCCATCAGCGGCGTGGTCGGGCTGATTTGCGCTCCCGGCTGCACGGAACGACGGGAAACATAGCCAGTCATTGGGCTGACGATTCTGGTTCGTTCCAGCGCCAGCCAGGCATTGCGCACTTCAGTGGCAGCCTGTTGCACGGCGGGCTGGTCTTCCAGCTTACTGCCGAGAATCATCGCCTGGTTGGCATTATATTGTTGGATAGCCACATCAAGCTGAGCCTGAGCGCTGGCGACGGCATCACGCGCATGTTGCAGCTCTTCGCGGCCAATCAGGTTGGCGTTGCCCAGCGGGACACGGCGATTAAAGTCGCTTTGTGCCTGCGCCAGCGCGGTTCTCTGCACTTCAATGCTTGCTTGTAACTGCTTGCTATTGATCATCAACTGGTGCGTCTGACGCACGCTGGAAGCCAGCGCAGTTTTGGCTTTTTCAAATGCCTGCTTTGCGTCCGTCTGGTCGAGGGTGACCAGCACATCGCCTTGTTTTACAAAGTCAGTGTTATCAGCCCAGACTTTCGTCACGCTGCCTGATACCTGCGCCATGATTTGAACCTGGTTCCCTGCCACGTACGCATCGTCTGTCTCTTCGACATGACGCAGTACTAAAAACCAATAAATCCCATATGCCACGGCAATGATAATAAAGAGCAAGGTCAGAAGGAGCAGCATACTTTTACGTTTGCCATTCTTCTTGACCGGTTGCTGCGGGGTTTGAGTCTCCGCATTTACGCTCATGTTGTTCTCCACGATCTTCTTTTTTTTCACATCGGCTGAGCCGACCTGTTTATCAGACAGGCCAGCAGTATGCGTGCTGGCCTGTCGGTTTTTTCATTTATAAATCTGGATTTCTGAGCGAGTCGGCGCGTTAGCGCAACGCTTCTAATACCGCGCCATCCTGCTCCATCTGGTCAAGACGGGTCAGAAGTTTACGGGTAATTTGCTCAAGCTGATCTTTTTCGGTGGTGCTGAGAGATGACCAAAGCTGATGCAGGCAATTATGCTGAGGCGGTAACACCTCTTGCAAAAATGCGTGGCCTTTCTCGGTCAATTGCAGATGCAGACAGCGGCGATCGTTATCGCTTTCGCGACGTTCGATCCAGCCACGTTTTTCTAACTCATCCGCAATGCGGGTTGCGTTAGTGCGTGACGAGCCAAGCGCGCAACTCAGTTCAGAAGGCTGAATACTGTGGTTTTCCTGAGACTCCAGCGTAATCAACGCCATAAACAATGTCTCGTTAATCCCTTGAGCTTTCAGCATCTTATTGCGGTTTTCCAGCAGCTTGCCCTGCATGTGCATGCATAGACGAGTCAGAAGCACTTCCTGATAAGGGAACTCTTCGTAGCGGCTGGCGCGAAATTTTAGCATTTGTTCAATGGGCGTAAACGAACTATCCATTTGGGTATAACCTCATTAATTTCAGCCGATATAGTAACGACAGTGACAAATAAAGTAAATGTATTATTTATTTAAAATGATTGTTTTTATCTATAAGACAATCAGCATTTTCCAGGCTAATCCATAGCCCAGAGCACTCAGTAAGGTTGGAATGATGATGCTGCGGGTCTTATAGAAGCTTGCGCCCAGTATGACAAACCCCACCAGCGTAGGCACGAACCGACGAGAATCGTGCATCACTTCTGGCGCGGTAGACACCACCAACAGGGCGCAAATTGATGCAATGCCAATGGTGTCGAGTAATATGCCCGTCGCGCCGCGCTTCGTCGGGCGAACATTGCCCACTCCAAGACGGAGCGGCAAATAACGAAAACAGTAGTTAACGCAGCCGACCAGCAGGCCAAGCAGCAAGACCTCATAGCTCATCGGGACCTCCCTGCCAAAATGACTGGATAAGAGCCGTCAGGCATCCGCAGACAATGCCTGCAAGGATAGCGGCAGGAATGGAAAACAGCATGACGCCAGCCAGCGCGCCGGCCAGTGCTGCAGTTACACAAAGTGCTTGTTGACGCTGGAAAGAGGCGAGCAGGAAGCTCATGAACAGCGCCGGGAGCATGAAGCCCAACGCCGCTTCAACTGCCGGGTAATCCTTGAGTAAACCACTACCGGAAAACGCGCCGATCACCGTGCCAAACACCCAGGAGGCCCAGGAGCATAGCGCAATGCCGATCATCCAGTTTTCACTCCAGCGCCGGTTATCCCGTACCAGCTTCGCCGTGGCGGCGGCAAAGACTTCATCGGTGAGGCCAAAGGCCCACAGCGCGCTTTTGGGTTTGCTCAGTCGCTGGGCGATTCGGCTGCGCAGGGAAGGTCCGTACAAAACATGGCGTACATCCATGGCCATGACGGTCAGTGCGGCGACCCACAAAGAACTGCCTGCGGCGAGCATTGTGGTGATGACAAACTGGCTGGCTCCCGCATAGATAATGCAGGAGAAAAACACGCTTTCAACCGGAGTAAAGCCAAGGCGAGTGGCATTGAGACCAAATGCAAAAGCGACCGGAATATAGCTGATGACTATTGGCAGGCTGTCTTTGAATCCTTCAGTTAGCGTCGCAGAACTGGGTTCAGACTGGGATATCGGGCTTTCCATAGGGTTATAGGTTTCATTACCGAAATTAATATAACTTGGTTCAATGAGTTATAACCTTAGCAGACTGATGGGCTCCTTAACACCCTGCGGAGCCCAATCAGCGGTAAACATACGCTATATGCTTAATTTACGGCTTCCTGACGGTGATATCCTCGCCACCAGACCAACAGGTTGAGTAGGGCAACGGTCGTACCGGCCAGACAAACGCCAGCCCAACCGGCATGCTGCCAGGCGGAGGCCGAAATCAGCGAACCAGCAGCCCCGCCAATAAAATAGCTGGTCATGTATCCGGCGGTCAGGCGATTACGTGCGTCCGGATGTATGCGATAGATAACCGTCTGGTTGGTGATATGCACACCCTGAACGGTGAGGTCCAGGACCAGGATACCGATAATCAGCATTGGTACGGAACTATGCCCTAACCAGATAGCCCACCAGGAGAGCAGCAGTAATAACAGACCTGTGGTCGTGGTGAGATGTGATTTTCCCTTATCGGCAAAACCACCTGCCGGACGCGCGCCTAACGCCCCTGCGGCCCCTGCCAGGCCAAACAGCCCGATCGTTCCTTCGGAGTAGTTAAACGGCGGCGCGGCGAGCAAAAACGCCATAGAGGTCCAGAGAATACTGAAATTGGCAAAGGTCAGGCAGCCCAGCATCGCGCGGGTACGCAGCAATTTATCATGGATAAACAGGCTGAATACGGAGCCTAACAGTTGCGGATAGTTGAGATGAGTATCTGATTTCATCTTCGGCAGACCGCGCCACAGCGCAATCGCCATCAGCGCCATTAATATCGATGCGACCCAAAATACGGTGCGCCAGCCGCCAAGATTGGCCAGTAATCCCGCCACGGTGCGCGCCAGCAGGATACCCAGCAGCAGGCCGCTCATAATGGTGCCGACAACTTTACCGCGCTTATCCGGCGTGGCAAGCGTCGCCGCCAGCGGAACCAGAATCTGTGCCACTACCGAGAACAACCCGGTCAGGGCGGTGCCGAGGATCAGCATGCCCAGCGACTGGCTACTGGCGGTAATAAGCATGCCGCCTGCCGCTAACAGCGTCATGGAGACGATCAGCATCCGACGTTCAAACATATCGCCAAGCGGTACTAAAAACAGCAGGCCGGCGGCATAGCCGAGCTGGGCCGCGGTGACGATAAAGCCAGCGGTACTGGCCGATAGCGAAAAGTTACGTGCGATGGTGTCGAGCAGCGGCTGCGCGTAATAGTTACTGGCGACGGCGAGGCCGGTGGCGATAGACATTAACAGGATCAGCGAAGGGCTAAGTCCCTGAGTGGTTTTCGTCATGGTTTTCAACTGAAAAATGGGTTGCAGAAAACAATCATAACGTAAGTGATTAAATGTTGCTGATTTGTTGGGTGATGGATTGTGCGGTTGGGAGGAGGGCGTGTAGGCCGGATAAGGCGCATCGCGCCACCATCCGGCATTGGTGTGATGGCGCTACGCTTATCAGACCTACGAGGGGGTTATTTCTGCGCAGCCAGCGCTTCTTTCACCCAGCCATCAAACTGTTGCTGGTGGGCTTTGATCCAGCCGTCAACGTGACCCTGCACGTCGGCTTCAGATGCTTTCCCGTCGTGCATCATCGCGTTCTGCGCGTTGATATCCGCCAGCGGCAGCTTCATGACGGCAAACAGTTTCGCCGCAGCCGGGTTTTTCTCCGCCCAGGCTTTGTTGGCGACGATATGCATAGTGTTCACCGGGAAGCCGTAGTTGGCGCCGTTTGGCAGCTTGGTATCAATGTCTTTCTGCTCGCCTGGCAGGGAAGAGAACGGCACCTGCAGCCAGACCACATCTTTACCCGGTTTCATTACGTCGCTCACCCAGTACGGTGTCCAGGTGTAGTAAAGAATGGGTTTGCCTTCTTTAAAGCGGGTAATGGTGTCAGCCATCATCGCCGCATAGTTACCGTGGCTGACCTCGACGGTTTTTTCCAGATCGAAGGCTTTGTTCTGGTGGTTGATCACCGCTTCGCAGCCCCAGCCCGGCGAGCAGCCCATCATGTCTGCTTTTCCGTCGCCGTTGGTGTCAAAGATTTTGGCGATCTTCGGATCTTTTAACTGGGCAATGTTGGTGATTTTATACTGCTCAGCGGTTTTTTTATCGATCAGATAACCTTGCGCGGCACCCGTAACGAATACCCCCTCGCGATAGAACTTTTTGTCTCCGCCCGCTGCGGCATACATATCATCATGCAGCGGCTGCCAGTTCACAGCGGTAAAAGTTGCATCGCCAGAGGCAATGGAGGTATAGCCGACGTTGTAGTCAACTTCGCTTGTTTTGTTAACGGTATAACCCAGTTTCTCCAGCGCACGGGCGACCAGTTGCGTCTGGAAGGATTCTTCAGAGATAGTGCTCTGGATTGGCTGTACAGTGATGCCTTTGCCTGGCAGATCGGCAGCGAAAGTGCTGGTGGAGACAAGGGTGGCAAACGCTGTGGCAATAATGACGTTCTGTCGCATCGTTGTTCCTTAATTATTGGAGGGACGTATAGGCCCGGTAAGCAATGCGCCACCGGGCAACGGGTGAATTACTTCGTGAATGGGCGAGTGATAAGGCCAACGGGACCGGTGGTGTACCAGCGACGGTTGCCACGGCTACGGGCGTCGCGACCGACAGCCTGCGTCAGACGGTCGAGAATGATGGCGAGGATCACGATCCCAACCCCGCCGACGGTGGCAAGCCCCATATCCAGACGACCGATTCCGCGCAGAACCATCTGACCCAGTCCGCCGACGGCGATCATCGACGCGATGACGACCATTGAGAGCGCCAGCATCAGCGTCTGGTTGACCCCGGCCATAATGGTAGGCATCGCCAGCGGGAGCTGCACTTTAAACAGCATCTGGCGCGGGCTGGCGCCAAATGAGCGCGAGGCTTCAATCAAGTCGGCTGGCACCTGGTTAATCCCCAGAATGGTCAGACGCACGATTGGCGGCAGGGCGAAGATAATCGTCACCACCACGCCCGGGACGTTGCCGATACCAAACAGCATGACGATCGGCACCAGATAGACGAACGCCGGTGTGGTTTGCATGGCGTCCAGCAGCGGACGAACAATTTTTGCCGCCCGTGGACTGCGCGCCAACCAGATCCCCATCGGCAGACCGATCACCACGCAGAACAGCAGCGCGGTAAGTACCAGCGCCAGGGTGATCATGGCCTGCGACCACGCGCCGATGGCTCCGATTGCAATCAATGAAATCAGCGTAGCAACGCCCATTCCAACGCCGGAAATCTGCCAGGCAATCAGAGCGAACAGGATAATCGCCACCGGGGCTGGCATACCCAACAGAAGCTGCTGGAAGCCGTTGAGAATATAATCCACCGGGACTCGAATGCCCTGGAAGACCGGACGGAAATGGGTAACGACCCAGTCGATCCCTTCTGTGACCCAGCTATCCAGAGGGATCAGCGTTTTATGGAACGGATCCATAATATTGAAATGCTCTGGCGCCGGCGCGGGTGCGCTGGTCAGCCAGTCTGCGCCACCGCCGTCAGCTGGCGCGCCTGATGGCGTACTCCAGGCATCGGCGGTTTGTGCGGCACTGTCGGCCGCTGGTGTGGTATCCCACGGATTGGTTTGATCAGCCATTGTTTGCCCCCTCACGATCTAAAGCCTGTAACAGCATGCGTTTTGAAATGATGCCCACATACTGTTGTTCCTCATCAACAACCGGCACCGCGCACGGGGCCTGGCCGACATGAGAAAGCAACTCGCTGAGAGGAGTTTGCGCATCCACGGCTAACGGCTCATCGATCAATGCCGCTTCAATACCTTGCGCCTGACTTAATGCTGTTTTTAAAGAGTCGATAGAGACAACGCCGACGAATTTATTGCCGCGCTCGATCACGTAACCATATTCGCGATCTTTGTCCTGCAATAATTGCAGCGCTGAACGTGGACCGACCCCGGGCGTTTTACGAATTAAACCTTCAGGGCTACGACGTGAAATATCTTTGGCACTAAAGACCTGGCTAATATCAACGCCGCGGAAGAAGGTGCGTACATAATCATTGGCCGGATTATTCAGGATTTCATCTGGCGTGCCGACCTGGACCACTTCACCGTTTTGCATAATGGCAATTCTGTCGCCAATACGCATAGCTTCGTCGAGATCGTGGGAAATAAAGACCACTGTACGTTGATGTTTCGCCTGTAGTTTTACCAGTTCATCCTGCATCTCGGTACGAATTAACGGATCGAGGGCAGAAAAGGCCTCATCCATTAATAAGATGTCAGGGTTTATGGCTAATGCACGGGCGAGGCCCACACGCTGGCGCATCCCTCCGGAAAGTTCATCCGGGTATCCGTGAGCATAATTCTCCAGACCAACCTGACGCAGCGCATCTAACGCTTTTTCACGACGTTCATCCGCGCCAACACCGGCTAATTCCATGCCGAATGCCGTATTGTCCAGGACCGTCATGTGCGGCATCAGGGCAAAGGACTGGAAAACCATCGCAATCTTTTTTCTGCGCACCTCGCGAAGCTCAGCATCGGATATCCGGGCGATGTCTACGCCGTCAATCAATACTTGCCCGCGGGTGGGTTCAATCAGGCGATTGAGAAGGCGTACCATTGTGGATTTACCCGAACCGGATAATCCCATGATGACAAATATCTCGCCTTCTTCAATGGCCAGACTGGCGTTCTTAACGCCAAGCGATAGCCCTGTTTTATCCAGAATCTGCTCTTTTGAAAGTCCTTTTTCAATATATTTGAAAGCTCTCTGCGGATGCTCTCCAAATATCTTATAGAGATTTTTAACTTCTAATTTAATTGCCATGCAATAGAATGATTCCTGTTATTTGTTTATATCGATATATTACCTGATGGAAATAGTGACCTTTTTCTACCCTAACATACTGAGAATCTGAGACAACCCTGAATTTGTTTGTGGCACGAATATTGCCGAAGGCCATGTGGCGGGACTTCCCGTGATATAAGGGCTGAGCGCGAATGTGAATGGGGTAATATTTTTTGTAAATGGCAATGAAAAGTCGCCTGAATTGCTGAAATGCAGGCGAATAATGCGGCTGATATTGAGTGTAGATCACACAATTATATTTGCACGACAAAAGTGTGATCCTGTTAAAATATTTCCGCGAAAAATGTACGGTATTTCCCGCGGAAATGAGTGCTAGAAATTCCAGTCGTCGTCTTCAGTTTCGACAGCTTTTCCCATCACGTATGATGAGCCGGAACCCGAGAAGAAATCGTGGTTTTCGTCAGCGTTGGGCGACAGCGCGGCAAGGATTGCCGGGTTAACCTCCGCCATTTCTGGCGGGAATAATGCCTCATACCCCAAATTCATTAATGCCTTATTGGCGTTGTAGCAAAGGAAGGATTTGACGTCATCCACCCAGCCGGTTTCTGCATACAATTCTTCCGTATAACGCGCTTCGTTATCATACAATTCCATCAGCAGGTCGAGGGCAAAATTCTTTAACTCCTCGCGTGCGGATTCAGAAATGTGCTCCAGACCTTTTTGATATTTATAACCAATGTAATACCCGTGAACTGCTTCATCACGAATGATCAGACGAATGAGATCGGCGGTATTGGTCAGTTTTCCGCGGCTGGAGAAATACATTGGCAACCAGAAGCCGGAATAGAACAGGAAGGATTCCAGAAACACGCTGGCAATTTTTTTCTTCAACGGTTCGTCGCTGGCGTAATGTGTCAAAACGATCTGTGCCTTGCGCTGGAGTGGGGTATTTTCTTCACTCCACGCGTAAGCCGCATCCACGTCTTTGGTCTGGCAAAGAGTGGAGAAAATTGAGCTGTACGAACGGGCGTGCACCGCTTCCATAAAGCTGATATTCGATAGCACCGCCTCTTCATGCGGCGTTAACGAATCGGCCATCAATGCTGGCGCACCGGCTATGTTCTGAATGGTGTCGAGCAGCGTCAGCCCGGTAAAAACGCGGATAGTCAGCTGCTGTTCGGCGGCGTTCAACGTTTGCCAGGCCGGGATATCGTTGGAGAGCGGGACCTTTTCCGGTAACCAGAAGTTACTGGTCAGGCGATTCCAAACCTCGAGATCTTTATCATCCTCAATCTTGTTCCAGTTGATGGCACTCACGCGGGATAATGTCATGTTGTCCTCCTTACAGCGCGCATGACACGCAACCTTCGATTTCGGTTCCTTCCAGCGCCAACTGGCGTAGTCGGATGTAGTACAGCGATTTGATGCCCTTACGCCAGGCGTAAATCTGCGCTTTGTTGATATCGCGAGTAGTGGCGGTATCGGGGAAAAAGAGCGTCAGTGAAAGCCCCTGATCGACATGCCGCGTTGCTTCAGCGTAGGTATCAATGATTTTTTGTGGACCAATCTCGTAGGCATCCTGATACAAGGCCAGATTCTCATTGGTCATAAACGGGGCAGGGTAGTAAACGCGCCCGGTTTTGCCCTCTTTGCGAATCTCCACTTTTGACACGATCGGGTGAATGCTTGATGTCGCATGGTTGATGTAGGAGATAGAACCCGTTGGCGGAACCGCTTGTAAATTCTGGTTATAAATGCCGTAGCGCATGACATCTTCACGCAGCTGCGACCACATTTCGCGCGTTGGCAGCGTAATGCCGCTGGCGGCAAACAGTGTGCGAACCTTGGCAGTTTTTGGCTGCCAGTCGCCCTGCAGATACTGGTTAAAATACTCACCGCTGGCGTAGCGGGACTGTCTGAATCCGGCAAAGGTTTTGCCGCGTTCCCGGGCGAGCTTCATCGACGTATTCAGCGCATGCCAGGTGATGGTGTAGAAATAGAGATTGGTGAAATCCAGCCCTTCAGGTGAGCCGTAGGCGATACCTTCCCGTGCCAGATACCCGTGCAGGTTCATCTGCCCAAGACCGATAGCGTGCGATGCGCTGTTCCCGGCCTCAATTGAGGGTACGCTGCGGATATGGCTCATGTCCGAAACGGCCGTTAAGCCGCGAACCGCCGTTTCCACTGTGCGACCAAAGTCTGGCGAATCCATGGTATGAGCGATATTCAACGAGCCGAGGTTGCAGGAGATATCGTGCCCTGTTTGCGCGTAATTGAGGTTTTCATCGTAGGTGGAAGCGCTGTTAACCTGCAAAATCTCTGAGCACAGGTTGCTCATATTGATACGACCGGCAATTGGATTAGCGCGATTCACCGTGTCTTCAAACATGATGTAAGGGTAGCCGGACTCGAACTGGATCTCGGCCAGCCGCTGGAAGAAATCGCGGGCGTTAATGTATTTTTTGCGCACTCGTTTGTCGGCAACCAGTTCGTCATACCGTTCAGTTACGGCGATATCACCGAATGGTTTGCCGTAAATGCGTTCCACGTCATACGGTGAAAACAGAGCCATTTGGGCATTTTCTTTGGCTAACTGGAAGGTGACATCCGGGATCACCACACCAAGCGAGAGCGTTTTGATACGGATTTTCTCGTCGGCGTTTTCACGTTTGGTATCGAGAAAACGCAAAATATCCGGATGATGCGCGTGCAGATACACCGCGCCTGCACCCTGACGCGCCCCTAATTGATTCGCATAAGAAAACGCATCCTCCAGCATTTTCATTACCGGGATCACCCCAGAGGACTGGTTCTCAATGCGCTTAATGGGGGCACCTGCCTCACGCAGGTTAGAGAGCAAAAATGCCACGCCGCCGCCGCGTTTGGAGAGTTGCAGCGCCGAGTTGACCGCCCGTCCAATTGACTCCATGTTGTCTTCAATGCGTAACAGGAAGCAGGAAACCAGCTCGCCGCGTTGCTGTTTACCGCAGTTTAAAAAGGTTGGCGTGGCGGGTTGAAAACGCCCGGAGAGCATTTCATCGGTCAGTTGCAGAGCGAGCGCTTCATCGCCCTGCGCCAGCGTGAGCGCCACCATCGTTACGCGATCCTCAAAGTCTTCGAGATAGCGCTTCCCGTCGAACGTTTTCAGCGTATAGCTGGTGTAGAACTTCCATGCGCCGAGGAACGTCTGGAAACGGAATCCGCTGGCGTGGGCGTGGGCGAATAGCTTCAGCACAAACGCGCGATCATAGCGGGCTAACACGCTGGCATCGTAATAGCCTTCATCCACCAACGTGTCCAGACGCGCCTGCTGGCTGGCAAACGCCACCGAGTTGGGGCGGACGTGGGCGGTAAAGAATGCCTCCACCGCCTGATGGTCTTTGTCGAACTGAATGCGCCCGGCCTTATCGTACAGATTCAGCATGGCGTTCAGGGCGTGATAATCCAGCGTCTGCTGTGTTACACGTTCTGCGGTTGTCGTTGCCAAAATTCGCTCACTCCTTTTTGCACGTTGTCGATATCGCTTTGGGTGCCCATCAGCTCAAAGCGATAGAGCCACGGCACGCCGCATTTTTGTGAGATGACATCACCCGCGCGACCGTAGGCGTCCCCGAAATTGCGATTGCCGGAGGCGATCACTCCACGGATTAACGCCCGGTTGTGCGTATCGTTTAAAAAGCGGATCACCTGTCTCGGGACCGCGCCAGCTGTACCGCCGCCACCGTAGGAGGGCACGATTAAAATGTAAGGTTCGTCTACCCGGATCCGCTCGCGTTCGTTAAGCGGAATGCGGATGGCAGGCAGCCCCAGACGCTGCATGAAGCGGTGCGTATTTTCGGAGCTGCTGGAAAAGTAGACGAGCTGACTCATGCGCTGGCCACTTGAGGAGCCGGGCGCAGACGGTTGATCATGTCCGGGCGAAATCCTGACCAACTGGTTTCCCCTGCGACCACGACCGGTAACTGACGAAAGCCTTGATCGCGCAGGCGATCAGCCATATCGGGGTGTAAATCGACGTTAACCATCTCAAAGTCAAACCCGCGGCTTTCCATCGCCCGCTTAGTAGCGTGGCACTGAACACAGTTGTTACGAGTGTAAATAACAATGCGCATGATTCGTATTTCCATCTAAAAGTAAAAGAATGACGCGATAGAGGGCGTCAGGTTGTGTGTGTCTTGATAGAGGAGATACTAGATGTAGTTTTAAAAAGATTCAACCATACAAGATATGGTAATTTTAGATTGATGAGGGCATGGGTGATGAGCC
This sequence comes from Citrobacter sp. RHBSTW-00887, assembly GCF_013728095.1. NCBI lineage: Bacteria > Pseudomonadati > Pseudomonadota > Gammaproteobacteria > Enterobacterales > Enterobacteriaceae > Citrobacter > Citrobacter sp. RHBSTW-00887. The sequence goes on from NZ_CP056267.1 coordinate 1,303,373, forward strand.
TGACGGAGGAAGTGATAGGAACTATGGCAGGTTGCCGGATGGCGTTTATGTCGCCATCCGGCAGCGCAGAATCACATGCGCATCCCTACCGCCAGACGGTTAAAGCAGTTCATCAGGCTAATAGCAAACGTCAGATCGCTAATCTCTTTCGCGCTAAAATGGTCGAGCAGCGGCAAATAAACGTCATCTTCGGCATGGGTGCTGGCTATATGGGTGACGGATTCGGCCCACGCCAGCGCCGCACGCTCCTGCTCGCTGAAGTGATGACTCACCCGCCAGCCTGCCAGCGCGTCCAGTTTGGCCTGCGCAACACCGGATTTGCGCAGCGCCTTACTGTGCATTTCCAGGCAAAAGGCGCAGCCGTTGATTTGCGAGACTCGCAGGTAAATCAGTTCCGTCAGCGTAGGTTCCAGCGCGCAGTTTTCCAGCGCTTTGCTGGCCTGAACCAAAGCGTTATAGATTTCAGGACTGAGTTCATAATAGGGCTGGCGTAACATTGTCATGGTATTTCTCCTCGTTTGGATGACCCGCAATGTAGCACTATAATGGACTGCTATAGAGAGCCATATTGTTGCCAAAAAAGCAGACCATAAATGCCACGCTATCAGCAAATCGCCCGTCAGTTAAAAAACGCCATTGAGAAAGGTGAACTAAAGCCTGGCACAAGATTGCCCTCCAGTCGGACCTGGGCCCAGGAGCTGGGGGTATCACGTTCGACGGTGGAAAATGCCTATGCAGATCTGGTGGCGCAGGGCTGGCTCACGCGGCGCGGGCAGGCAGGAACATTTGTCAGTGAGCAACTGCGACCGGAAAACGCACCTGTGTCTCCCGCCATCTTCGCCGGAGAAAACCCCAGGCCGCAGCCTTTTCAGATGGGATTACCCGCACTCGATCTCTTCCCGCGGGACGTCTGGGCGCGGGTGATGGGGCGGCGTTTACGCACCCAAACGCGTTTTGACCTGGCCGTGGGCGATGTTTGCGGCGAACGGGTTTTACGTCAGGCGATTGTCGATTACCTGCGCGTCTCACGCAGTATTGAGTGCCAGCCGGAGCAGATTTTTATTACTTCAGGCTACGCGGCATCAATGACGTTAATCCTGCGCGCTCTGTCTCAACCCGGTGAGGGGATGTGGGTCGAAGATCCTGGCTTTCCGTTGATTCACCCCGTGGTGGCTCAGGAGCGCATTGAGCTGATGCCGGTGTCGGTTGATGCCGATGGCCTGGATGTCTGCGCTGGGATCCGTGACTACCCGCAGGCGCGTTTTGTGCTGCTCACACCCGCACACCAAAGTCCGCTGGGCGTCGCCCTGTCATTAGACCGTCGCCACCAACTGCTTGAATGGGCGACTCGGGCGCAGGCGTGGATCATTGAAGATGATTACGACAGTGAATTTCGCTACCACGGTAAACCGTTGCCGCCGCTAAAAAGTCTGGATGCGCCCCAGCGGGTGATTTATGCCGGAACGTTCAGCAAATCGATGTTTCCGGCTTTGCGCACGGCATGGCTGGTGGTACCCCTGACTCAGGTCGAACATTTTCGTCAGCAGGCGGCGCTAACGGCCTGTAGCGTTCCGGTTTTATGGCAGCAAACGCTGGCGGATTTTATGCAAGATGGCCACTTCTGGCGGCACTTAAAACGTATGCGCCAGAATTATGCCCTGCGACGTCAATGGATGGAAAACGCGCTGAGCGAACAAGGATTTAACGTCATTCCTCAGGAAGGAGGGATTCAGCTGGTGATAACTGTCGACGGAGATGATGTTGCGCTAGTGCGCAAAGCGAATCAGGCCGGGCTGGCGGTTCAGGCGTTAAGCCGCTGGCGAATAACTTCAGCAGGAAAGGGGGGAATATTGCTGTCGTTTACTAACATCAGCTCGGTGGAAATGGCGCAGCAGGCGGCGTATCAACTGCGGATGTCGCTGACATAATTCTGCGCGGTTCTTAAGATATTCGTCCCACCATCGCCACTCGTTTATGGACTTTTCTGAAAGCGTTGCTAATGCTGAATCAGGTAAGGTAAGCCCGCAGTAAAAAAGATAACGAGGAAAATATATGTATTTACGACCTGATGAGGTGGCGCGCGTACTTGAAAAAGTGGGCTTTACCGTCGATGTAGTGACGCAAAAAACGTACGGCTATCGTCGTGGCGAAAATTATGTGTACGTTAACCGTGAAGCACGTATGGGACGTACCGCATTAGTTATCCATCCCACGCTAAAAGAGCGCAGCTCTTCGCTGGCGGAACCTGCGACGGATATTAAAACCTGCGATCACTACCAGCAATTCCCGCTATATTTAGCCGGAGAGACTCACGAACATTATGGTATTCCGCACGGCTTCAGTTCGCGAATTGCGCTTGAGCGTTATCTGAGTGGGTTGTTTGGTGACGTTAGTTCAAACTAATAATGCGACTGGCAGGGCCAGTCGCGAAGAGATGTGTCAGGCTTTAGCCTGGTGATAGCTGCTGACCTTAAACAGGCGGCGGCAATAATCAAGAAAGTAGCCATAGACCGCGCCCATCAGCATTGATACCACGATGTTCGAACTTACTGCAGCCATAATCTGGTGCCAGTCTGCGCCAACCGTCAATAGAATAATCACATACACTGGTGACTGGAAGGTGACATAAGCCAGCACGTCCGCCAGATTTTTCCCCCATCCTGCTTGCGTGGCTTTACGCGCCGCGCGCATAAACAAATCGCGATACATGCCGTATGGCCACGCGATCAGTATGTTGACGGGGATAGCCACCAGTCTGGAGTACAGAGACTGTTCGAAGCTCATTCCAGAAAGGAATATTTCGATCAACATGTTCACGACAGAACAATAAACAACCATCGCGAACGTGTCTGCTACTGCATGACGCAAGCGTGACTGCGGAGAGAACATGTTAATGCTCCTTGTAAAAAGGGAAAAAAAGGTTTTGAATACCTTCTTGCTAGTGATTTGTCTTGCTGCTTTCGCGTTTGAATAGGATATCTGCCTGGATAATAACTAGCAACTAGCTTAAAATTTTTATTTATTACCTTTTTGTCGATAAAATGCTCTGCAATGGTTTGTTTTTTGTTCGTTTCGGTATTTTCGTTGCTGATTTAATTAAAGGTATTTTAGATCAATGGGTTATGGAAATTTGTTTTTCTGAATTTTTTGCGCTCCTTTTCTCAATGTTGACTAATGTGCAATATGTATACGCACCGGCTCCGCGCGATGTTGTGGCCTGTTTCTCGAGTGATACCCTGAGACTCCTTGCAGGTATATTTATAGCGACTAGCAGAGGAATAAAATATATCGCATGGTCGATATCAAAATGGATGCTATAAATAACTGGATTAGCTTTTTTGATTAGTAATATGCGAATAAATTAGACTGGAAATATAATAATCAGTTGCATACAATATTTAGGGTAATACCGTTTTTATGTTTTACGTTAAAGAGGTTTTGTTAATATGAGTTCAATGTTAAAAAACTTAAATAATATCCGCTCGCTGCGTGCAATGGCTCGTGAATTTTCCGTTGACGTGCTGGAAGATATGCTTGAAAAATTCAGGGTAGTGACCAAAGAACGCCGCGATGAAGAAGAACAACTACAGCGCCAACGTGCAGAACAGCAGGAAAAAATTAATACTTTGCTGGCGCTGATGCAGGCAGACGGGATCAATCCGGAAGAACTGCTGAGCATGACGCCTGCGACGGCACGTTCAGTTAAAAAACGTCAGCCGCGCCCGGCGAAATATCGTTTTACCGATCTCAATGGTGAAACAAAAACATGGACCGGACAGGGTCGCACACCGAAGCCAATTGCCCAGGCGCTGGCTGCCGGTAAATCTCTTGATGACTTTTTGATCTGATTATTAATGCGGTGAGGGCGACCTCACCGCTTATTTTCAGCAAACGCCAAAATCACCCTCTTCGGTATATCGCGTCACGTCAGCTGCTTTCAGCGTGAATTTTTCGCCGCTTTCATTACTGGCGTGTACCGCCACAATGTGATCGCCATTGACTTCGACAACTTTCAGTTTAGGTCCACCCATGCGTGGTTGAACCAGATCGCCAGGTTTAAACATATTGCTCTCCTTTATTTATCGCAGAACTCACCATAGATCACGTCAATCAGCGGGTACAGCGCAGTTTCAATGATTACCGCTTAATGAGTACGTCGGTTCCAGGGCATGATATCCAGCAATCGCGCCATGCCGCAAAAGCCGGTCACGCCAGCGAGTATTAGCCCGGCACCCACAAAACCGCTCAGCAGGAAGAAGGCGCTGCTAACGGTGTAGCCCAGAATGACGCCGAGTAAGGCAAGGCTGCCTGCGGCTATCTGCACCTGGCGCATCAGCGGTAACGGTTGTGAACGATCTTTTGCCACCGGAAAACCTGCGGCTTTCCAGCCGTCAATGCCTCCTTCCAACAACCAGACCTGCGCAGGCGCGGCAATAGCGTTCAGTTTTGTCGCCGCGTTTTGTGTACGTTTGCCTGACTGGCAGTGAAAAATCACCTGCCCGGCGTGTAAATTCGCAGGCAGCGATCCCTGCTCTAGCGTAGGTAATGGCGCCAGATGCGCCTCCGGAATATGCTCGTACAGATACTCGTCAGCATCGCGGATATCAATCAGTTTTGCGCCTTGTGCGACCAGCGTCTGCGCCTCGCGTGGGGAAATCGTCCCAATGGTCATGATGGCTCCTTATGGGCAATACAGTGTTTTTAATGTGGCGATCAGTGAATTCACGGCCGCATTTTTGATGGAGTACAGGATGCGCTGGGCATCGCGTTGGCTGTCTATCAGGCCCTCTTCACGCATACGCGCCAGATGCTGCGAAGTGGCGGAAGGACTCAGGCCGGTAACACGGGCTAATTCGCCCGCGCTGGTACCGGGTGAGCCGCAGAGCATGCACAAAATCAGCAACCTTTTCGGGTTACTCATCGCTTTTAGCAGGGCGGCAGCCTGCTCAGCGCTGGCCTGGAGTTGTTCAAGTTCAGTCATATGTATTTAAGCATGTTCTAAATTAAGCTTATTCTAAAATAAACAGTCAACGTACGCCAGCGTAAAGAGCGTAAAGGAGGGTAAAACAGCAGGGGAAGGCTGGCAGAGTTAGGTACACTGACTATGCTTAGAGATAAAATCTCTTTTTAAACAATGAGTAACTTTTTGCTTGTATGGAGTGTGTATGGGTTTCTGGAGAATCGTTTTTACTATTATTCTGCCCCCGCTTGGCGTGCTGCTGGGGAAGGGGTTCGGCTGGGCATTTATCCTCAATATTGTTCTGACGCTGCTGGGCTACATCCCGGGTCTGATCCACGCCTTCTGGATACAAACGCGTAACTAATTATCTTTCAACTACGGCGCTCTGGCGCCGTTTTCTTTGCGCTCCTTTCTCCTCTGCTACACTTCCTGGTGTTGATTGTTAACTACCGAGGTGGATATGGGACTCTTTAATTTTGTAAAAGATGCGGGTGAAAAACTGTGGGATGCGGTTACTGGCAACCATGACACTGCCGATCTGGCAAAAAAGGTACAGGAACACCTGAACAAAACGGGCATCCCGGATGCGGATAAAGTGAACGTCCAAATTAACGAAGGTAAAGCCACCGTTTCTGGCGATGGATTAAGTCAGGAAGCGAAAGAAAAAATCCTGATTGCGATTGGTAATATCTCTGGTATTGCCAGCGTCGACGATCAGGTAAAAACTTCTGCGCCGGCGAGTGAAAGCCAGTTTTATACCGTAAAATCAGGAGATACCCTGAGCGCTATTGCCAAACAGGTATACGGTAACGCCAACCTGTATAACCAGATATTTGAAGCGAATAAACCGATGCTGAAAAGCCCGGATAAAATTTATCCAGGGCAGGTTTTGCGTATTCCAGAACAATAAGAATGTTCAGGCTTATTGCGTCAGCAATTTGCCGGACATCGCTTGTTGAATAATCGGAATAGGCGTCAGCAGGTGCTGGCGCATTAATTCGCTGGCACGTGCGGCATCGCGTGCCAGAATTGCTTCGGTCAGCGTTTGGTGCTGATCGTGTTTATCTTCCAACATCTCCACCGACAGCACCGTCTTTCGCAGCCAGATAAACCGGTAGCGCGCCGCCAAATCGAATAGCCGTTCGCGCATTTGCAGCAGATACTGTGAACCGCAGCCAGCGACAATTGCCGAGTGAAAAGCCTGATGGCGCTGATCCCACTCGTCGAGCATCTGTTCACTGGCGTCAACGGCTTCAAGCTTGCCGAGCATATGCGCCCGCGCCAGAATTTCAGCTTCCCAGGCGTCGCCGCCGCGTTCAATGGCCAGCGCGACCAGCATGGCTTCCATATTGGCGCGGGCATCGAAAATATCGAGCAACTCCTGTTCGGACATTGGGGCGACACGATACCCTTTCTGATTGACCACCGTGACCAGCCGCTCGGCAACCAACTGCGAAAGCGCTTCGCGTAACGGTCCCACGCCAAGCTCATAGCGTGAGGTCAGCAGGCTCATACGCAGTTTTTCATCAGGCTGATACACACCGCGGATGATGTCGTTTTTCAGCCAGCGGTATCCATCAATGGCCGTCGGTTGGGGAATGGCGGTCATGGTCTTACTCCTGAACGGTTTTCCCGGCCTGCGCCGGGAAAAGGTTTAATGCGTATTTTGCAACGGTGCTTTTTGCCACGATAGCAGTTTTTTCCAGCGTGACATAATAGGCACGGTGCAAATAATTCCTATGGCTAACAACCCGGTAGAGATAACTTCCAGTTGTTGAGCCGGGCGAAAGAGCATCACCACCAGCACAAAGATAATAAAGGCGATTACCAGCCAGGTAAGCCACGGATAGAGCCACATTTTCAGTCTAATTTCACCGCCTCGCGCCAGCAGGATTTTGCGCATCCGCAGTTGGGAAATTGCAATCACCAGATAAACCAGCAGGGCGATGGCGCCAGAGCTGTCGATCAGGAATTTGAACACCTTGGCCGGGGCGTAATAGTTGACCACCACGGTGAGGAACGCGGCACCCGTAGACAGCAACACCGCCACATAAGGCGTTTTACTCCGGTTCGTTTTACCCATAAAGGCGGGAGCATCGCCACGACGGCTCAGGGAGTAAAGCATACGCGAGGACGTATACAGCGCGGAGTTCAGACAACTGGTTACCGACAGCAATATGACACAGTCCATGATCAGCTTCGCGTGTGGGATATGCAGTAATTCCAGCACCGAGCGGTAAGAGCCCACCTCTTTCAGTCCCGGCATGTTCCACGGAATCAGCGCGACGACCACGAAAATAGAGCACAGATAGAAGATGGAGATACGCCAGATAACCGAGTTGGTGGCGCGGACGATGTGCTTATCCGGGGTGTCGGACTCGGCGGCGGCGATAGTAACAATCTCTGCGCCCATAAAGGAGAACATGGTGATTAGCATCGCGCTGATCACCGCGCCAAAGCCGTTGGGCATGAAGCCGCCCTGATCCCACAGACGCGAAACTCCGCTGACCTCGGCATAGGGATAGAAACCGCTAATCGCCACCGCGCCGAGAGTGATAAACGCCAGAATGGCAATCACTTTGCACAGCGCCAGCCAGAACTCGAACTCACCGTAATTTTTGACGCTCAGCAAATTACTGCCGGTTAATGCCAACGTGATAACCAGAGAAAACAGCCAGATAGGAATGCCTGGAACCCAGGAGTGCAGAATGATGGCGGCAATATTCGCTTCCAGCGGGATAACCAACACCCAGAACCACCAGTACAGCCAGCCGATGGTATAACCCGCCCACGGGCCAATGGCCTTATCGGCGTAGGTGGAAAAGGAACCGGTATCCGGGGTGGCAACGGCCATTTCGGCCAGCATGCGCATAATCATCACCACCAGCAATCCGGCGAACAGATAGGCCAGTAATACTGCGGGACCGGCTTCTGCAATCGCCACGCTTGAACCCACAAACAAACTTGCGCCGATAACCCCGGCAATAGACAGCATGGTGACGTGGCGTGATTTCAGCCCGCCCCCTAAATCATGTGATTGTGACACTTGCCCCATCTTTTAAACCTCTCGAAAGTATTTCACTTGGGAGAGCACCCCGGCATTCCCGCGCCGGGGCACGCGTATTTATTGTTATTGACCCTGTCTGCCGGATGGCGGCTCCGCCTTATCCGGCCTGAGGATTGCGTTTTTTATTGGTCGAATGCGGTGTTAACCCTGCTTCGCTTCGGCAAAACACTGAGCGATAATGTCCAGCCCCTGGCGGATTTGGGCATCTTCAATGGTCAGTGGGACAAGAATGCGCAGTACGTTGTAGTAAGGTCCGCAGGAGAGCAGGATCAGCCCTTTATCGCGCGCACGCGCGACGATTTCCGCAGTCAGTTTGGCGTCTGGTTTCGTGTGATCGCCGTCTTCAAACAGTTCGATTGCGATCATCGCTCCCAGCCCGCGTACATCGCCAATCTCGCGGTGGCTTTCCGCGATAGCCAGCAGGCCTTCGCGCAGGGTTTGCCCCAGGTCGTTGGCTTTTTGCAGCAGATTTTCCTGTTCGAAAATATTCAGTACCGCCAGTGCGGCGGCGCAGGCAATCGGGTTACCGGCATAGGTACCGCCCAGACCGCCCGGTGGGATAGCGTCCATGACTTCGGCGCGCCCGGTCACTCCCGCCAGCGGGAAGCCACCGGCAATAGATTTGGCGAAGGTGGTGAGATCGGGCGCAACGCCCATCTGCTCCATAGCGAACAGCGTACCGGTACGGCCTGCGCCGCTCTGTACTTCATCGGCAATCAGCATGATGCCGTGCTCGTCACAAATGGCGCGCAGACGTTGCATAAAAGCAGGAGAGGCGGCGTAAAAACCACCTTCGCCCTGGACGGGCTCAATCACGATGGCGGCAACATCTTCCGGAGCGGCATCATTTTTGAAGATACGGTGAATGCTGGCGATAGCATCGTCTTCACTGATGCCGTGCAGCGGGCAAGGATAAAGCGCACGATACACGTGGCCCGGCATCAGTCCCATTCCTGCAGAGTACGGATTTACTTTCCCGGTCAGCGACAGGGTGTAGTGGGTTCGACCGTGGTAAGCGCCGCTGAAGGCGATAGTGCCGGTTCGTTTGGTGGCGGCGCGGGCTATTTTCACCGCGTTTTCCACCGCTTCCGAGCCGGTTGTCACCAGCAGGGTTTTTTTGGCGAAATCGCCCGGCACTTTCTTATTCATGATTTCGCACAGCTCCAGGTACGGCTCATAGGCCAGCACCTGGAAACAGGTATGGGACAGCTTTTTCAACTGTGCTTCTACCGCAGAGACGATCTGCGGGTGCAGGTGGCCGGTGTTCAGCACCGCAATACCGCCAGCAAAATCGAGGAATTCACGGCCTTCAACGTCCCAGACTCGACAGTTTTCTGCACGCTCGGCAAAAATAGGGTGGATTTGTCCTACGCCACGGGGAACGGCGTTGCTGCGACGTTGCATAAGTTCTTTGTTGGTGCTCATCAGGTGTTCTCCAGTATTTATTTTATTAAAGGCCGATGCACATATATTTGATTTCTAAGTAGTCTTCGATGCCGTATTTCGATCCTTCACGGCCAAGACCGGAGGCTTTGATTCCCCCAAACGGGGCGACTTCGTTGGAGATAATGCCGGTGTTAATCCCGACAATGCCGTATTCCAGCGCTTCGCCAACGCGAAAGACGCGGCTCAAATCACGGGCGTAGAAATAGGCGGCCAGACCAAACTCAGTGTCATTAGCCTGAGCGATGACGTCAGCCTCGTCCTTAAACCGGAACAGCGGAGCCAGCGGGCCGAACGTCTCTTCTTTGGCGACCTTCGCGTTGTCAGGCACATCCACCAAAATGGTGGGCTGGAAGAAGTTGCCGCCGAGTGCGTGAGGTTTGCCACCCGCGATAATGCGCGCGCCTTTATCCAGAGCATCGGCGATGTGTTCCTGCACTTTGGCTACCGCTTTCTCGTCGATCAGCGGTCCGGTGGTGACGTCAGGTTGCAGACCATCACCGAGGTGCAGTTTGCTCACTGCCTGCTGGAGTTTTTCGGCAAAACGGTCATACACGCCGTCCTGCACGTACAGGCGGTTGGCGCAGACACAGGTTTGGCCTGCGTTACGGAACTTCGATGCCAGTGCGCCTTCCACGGCTTTATCAAGATCGGCATCGTCAAAGACGATAAACGGCGCATTGCCGCCCAGCTCCAGCGACACTTTTTTGATGTCTTTGGCGCACTGCTGCATTAACTGACGGCCAATTTCGGTTGAGCCGGTAAATGACAGCTTGCGTACCAGCGGGTTGCCGGTCAGCTCGTTGCCGACCGCGCTCGCTGAACCGGTCACCACACTGAAAACGCCTGCCGGGATCCCGGCGCGATTGGCAAGCTCTGCCAGCGCCAGTGCGGAGTAGGGGGTCTGGCTGGCCGGTTTAAGCACCATTGTGCAACCAGCCGCCAGCGCCGGACCAGCTTTGCGGGTAATCATCGCCGCGGGGAAGTTCCACGGCGTAATCGCGGCGGTAACGCCGATCGGCTGTTTGATGACGATTAGGCGTTTGTCGGCCTGGTGGCCGGGGATCGTATCGCCATAGATACGTTTGCCCTCTTCGGCAAACCACTCAATAAAGGAAGCGGCATAGGTGATTTCACCTTTGGCTTCTGCCAGCGGTTTACCCTGTTCCAGGGTCATCAGACGGGCGAGATCGTCCTGATGCTCAATCATCAGGTTGAACCAGCGGCGCAGGATGTTGGCCCGCTCTTTGGCGGTCAGCGCACGCCAGGCGGGCAGAGCGCGGTTAGCGGCGTTAATCGCTTCGCGGGTTTCATCCGCCCCCATTTTCGGTACGCTACCTAATTGCTGACCGTTGGCGGGGTTGGTCACCGCGATGGTCTCGCCGCTGTTGGCGTCACGCCAGTTGCCGTCGATCAGTGCCTGCTGGCGAAATAAGGTTGGATCGTTAAGTTGCATAATTGCGTCCTGTCTAAATCGTTTTAACGGGTGAATGCGGCGTGTAATGTTTCCACGCTACGTGCCGCACGTAGCGTGCGTCCGGGATTACTCTGGTTCTCCAGCAGCGCATGAACTTTGCTGACAATATGCGCGCCGATAGGGATCGCCGATGTTGCTGCCGGAGAAGGCGCGTTACAGGTGTGAATTGAGCGTGGCGTGGTGACAAACAGGAAATCGTCGATTAGCTTGCCGTCCGGTGATACAGCCTGTGCCCGCACGCCAGCAGGCCAGGGCTGCAGATCCTTGAGCGTGAGACTCGGGCAGTACTTTTGTACCAGCCGCAGATAACCGCTTTTGCACAGCGAATTCTTCATTTCGCCAAGTCCTGAGCGCAGGTTGTTTTGCAGCACGCGACGAATGCCGGAAGAGCTGAGGATCTCCAGCGTATCGCTGAGCGAGAAGTCGCGTTTACGGTAGCCTTCACGTTTAAATGCCAGTACCGCGTTGGGGCCCACGGTGACGCTGCCGTCAATCATCCGGGTCAGATGAACGCCGAGAAACGGCATCGCCGGGTCGGGGATGGGGTAGATCAGATGGTTGACTATCTGGTTATGTTCTGACGCCAGACGGAAATATTCGCCACGGAACGGACAGATGATAAAGCCGGGTTCAACGCCGAGCATTTTCACTAGTCGGTCCGCCATCAGGCCAGAGCAGCTAATCAGCGTCGCTCCCTCAAATTCCTGACCCTGACGGGTATGTACGACAACGCCCGCAGCGTGCTCTTTTAGCGCGCTGACCTCAGCGTTGTAGATAATCTCACCGCCTTTGGCCTGAAATATCTTCGCCATCGCGGCGGTGACTTCGCGGTAGCTGACGATCCCGCTCGACGGAACAAAAATACCGCCCAGCCCGGTGATGTTGGGTTCACGCTCGCGAAGCTCCTGCGCATTCAGCCATTCGCGCTCAAGGCCGTTAGCGGCGGTGCGATCCCACAGCGCGCGCATGCGCTCCATTTCCAGTTCGGAGGTGGCAACCAGCATTTTTCCGCAGACGTCGTAGCGGATGCCGTTTTGGTCGCAAAAGGCTTTTGTGGCGCGATTTCCGGCCAGGCAAAACTGCGCTTTCAGGCTACCAGGGGTGTAATAGACCCCAGCATGAATTACGCCGCTGTTGTGGCCCGTCTGGTGACAGGCCGGGCCGGACTCTTTTTCCAGCAGCGCGATTCTGGCGTCCGGATAGACATCAATCAGCTGCATGGCGGTCGACATGCCGATAATGCCGCCGCCAATAATCACAAAATCATACATCCGCTTTATTCCTTCGCGCTTACTGATGGGTCTGGTAGTGGTTTGTCGCATAAGCGAAATAACCACGCTGGCGCATCAGTTCGCGGCGCAGGTCAGGATGTGAAGTGAAGCGATCGCGACCGTGCAACCAGAACAGGTTGTTGATTAGCAGGAATTTACCGACTGAAACCGGAACGGAAATAATGGCCTTGCTGGTTTCCAACGCATCGGACAAATCGCTCAGCCAGACGCCTTCTTCATAATCTTTAGGCTGGACGAACTGGTCGATGTAGCGCATCACCGGGCGGCCCTGCTGGTCAACGTCAAACACCGGATGGAACACTTCCTGGCTGACGTTTTTGCTTGGCGGTGCGGCAAAGCGCATGGCGCGACGCGCCAGCGGGTGGGTAAAGTACTGATCCAGATGTTCCCAGTCGTCGAGGTGCAGCAGCAGCGAGTTACCGCCGGTCATGTTCTGCTCGTCAATCTTCATCATCAGCACATAGTCGGTGATTTCTTCGAGGTAGGTTCCGTCGTTATGCAGCTCCATTACACGGTGCGGCTGGCGCAGATAGCTGTCTGAGTTATCAACGTTTTTCACCACAAAACGGGCATAGTATTGACCGCTCATCGCGTCAAAATTGGAGCGCCCGATAAGATGCGCTACCGCCGTCGCCAGCTTGACCATCTCTTCAGCCTGTGCGACATCATCCACGCCAACGGCGTTGATCAGCAGTGCGCCTTCGGCACGATCGAGCAACGTTTTCAGCAGCAAAGGCTGCAACTGATTACCGCACAGGTCGTCGAGGATCTTGCCCACTTTGAAGCGCAGGAAGGATTTGTATTCCAGTGCCTGCACCGGCCACTGCGCTACGGCTTTCAGAAATTGCTCAGTGGTCTCAGCGGAAAAAGTCAGCTCCAGCAGGCGTGGGGACTGGGCTGATGGTTTCAATGTGAAACCGCTGTAGTGCTGGGCTGGATCATCAGCGTTCGGTTTTACGGCAGTCAGTGCGTTCATCAAATCGTTCCTCTCAGTAGATTGTCAGGGAGATATGGCGCAGCTCGTTTCGTAGCCATAAATTAAAAATATCTACATTTTTGAAAAACGCGCACAGAATGAGCTTGTTTGTTTATTATTTGTGATCAAAAACAACAATTATTTAACATTATAAAAAGTAAGTATTTAGAGGCTGGATGGAAGCTGAGTGGCTATTTCAGGGGCGAACCCCCCTGATTTTAAAGAAGAATATAAGGTGTATTAATGTTCAAGTGCGATGGCGCAGACGTGTTCAACATGAGTCAGATCGTGGTATAAGTCGGGCAAGGTCATCTTTTTACGTATTACGATTTTGAGATTAACCTCAATTTTGCCCTTCTTGATATCCCTGATCGTGATGTTTTCAATAATGTTTTTCTGTTGATGAATGCGGGTTATCAGATTTTCGAGAGCGTCGCGTTGATCAAGAATGACCCGCACTTTTACTTTTCCGGGAAACTGGTTTCTGGTCTGTAAGAAAATAATGAATGGGCTTAGTTTGATGGCGAGTAAAAATAAAGCCGTGGCAAAAAAAGCATGAAAATAAAAACCGGCTCCACAGGTGATTCCCACCCCTGCAGATGCCCAGACAATTGCTGCAGTAGTAAGACCAGAGATAGCATCGTCATGTCGGTGCAAAATGACTCCCGCACCGAGAAAACCAACGCCGCTGATAATCTGGGCCGCCAGGCGCATAGGATCGCTACGGATATTCATCGAAATTTCAGCATAGTATTCAGCAGATTGTATTGATACGACAGTTAACACACAGCTGGCTACGGATAAAATAACGCAGGTTTTGAAGCCGACCGGTTTCCCTTTCGATTCCCTTTCCAGGCCAATAATGCCACCCAGAATAAATGCAATGCTGATTTTGATGATCGTAGTTAAAGGCAACAATCCTTGCTCATTGATGATGGCGGCCAGATTATTCATGCAATTACCTTAATGAGAGAGTCTTTAACGATCAGGAGTTTGCTTTTTTCAATGTGAGGTCCGTTTTGCGTTTGGAAATATCGTCCCGGAAGAAAATCAGGAAGAATACGCTGACCACTGCGGCAACGCCTGCTGAAACTAGCCAGAATGTTTCCCATTGTGGTAACGACTCTGGACCTTGTTCCGTCACGGTGTTATTAAAGATTTTCCCGCATACGGTAGAAGCAAATAGCAGACCAACGCCGTTGGAGACGATAAATCGCAAGCTTTGGGCTTGTGCTTTGATCTCTGGCGCGGCTTTACGGTCAACATAAATGTCGCCCACGGTAAAGAAAAAGTCCCAGCAGAATCCTTGTAACATCAGGCCGATCAGCACAAACATCATGTTGGCATCCAGCGAAGCATTAGCAAATAATAGTGTGCGGATAATCCAGCAAACGGCGCCTAACATTAGAGTTATTTTGAAGCCAGCTTTCAGTAAGAAGAATGACAGCAGGAACATGAAAATGACTTCACAGGCGATGCCAACCTGCATCATTGAAGCGGCGTTATCGAATCCAAGCGCTTTTAAAAAGACCGGGATATAGGCGGAATAAGCCGTTTTTGGGATCATCAGGACAAAAATACTGAGCATCAAAACTGAGAAACTACGGTCTTTGAAGAGCGCCAGAGCGTCCAGACATAACAGATCGCGAAGCGTAAACACGCTTCCTTTTGCTTTCGGTGGGGTGTTTGGCAACGTAAAACAGTACAGGCCGAGAACGACACCTGAGGCCGACGCAATATACCAGGTGATGGTATTTCCAGAATAACCCATTTCACCAATGATAAAGCCGATGACCATAAAGCCAAATGTGCCGAATACACGAATAAATGGGAAGTATTTTACCCCGTTAATGTGGCTGAAACTGATACTGTTAGCCAGCGCAGTTGTAGGATAAAACAGCAGACCAACCAGGAAAATCATGGTCAACGTCATACCTGTGTTGTGTGCCTCAATAAATTGTGGAACAAACAACAGTACACCAGCATTAATTAAATGCAGGATCGCCATGACTTTTTGTGACGAAAAGAAGCGGTCGGCGACCATGCCAATAAATAGCGGGGAAAGAATAGTCGCCAGGCCAAGCAAGGCATAGGATGAGCCAATAATTGTCGCCATACCATAGGTGCTCAATACCAGCCCCATGGTCATATTCCAGGCACCCTGCATGAAATATTGTATGAACATCATAATCAACAGGCGTGGTGTTTTATTAAGGTCCATATTGCATATCCTTATTGGTTGATGCTCAGGTTAAGCCCGTCCCAGGCGACAAGAATGTTTTCTTTGTCGCATGCCGCAATGAGATCGTCGTGCAGCAGACCTCCGCTGTGTGAAATATGCGAGACGATAAGTTGGCTATTTTTCTCAAGGCAACCCAGTTCCGCAAGCCTGTCTCTGGCGGCGAAGACTGTTTCCAGACTCATGTGGTTATTAGTACGATTATCACCATTAAAACCGTAGGTGCATTCCAGGACAGCCAGATCGATTTTTTTCCCTTTCAACCACTGCCATGTGAGCTCAGGAAACCAGCCTGAATCATGTCCGTAGAAAATGGACTGACCTTCCTTTTCGATAAACCAGGTATAACAAAGCTCCCACTTGGCATGGTTAGCCAGTAGTGGAGTGATGCGGTATCCGCGAGTTTCAACGGTCACGAAGGGAACCAGACAATGAAAAGCAAATCTTTCAGCGCTGTAGCCCGGTAACACTTGGGCGGCACCGTTAATTGCACGGTCATTACCAAAAATGTGCAACGGATGAGTAATCTCAAATCCGTACCCTTCCATCCGGCTAAAAAGATCGCCGACGTTGAAATGATCGGGGTGAGTATGTGTGAACAATAGCGATCTGATCTCTGTTGCGTCCAGGCCATCTCGCAGCAGTTGCTGACTGAATTCAGGCGCGACGTCAATGAGCAGTTCATCGTCGATAATGGCTGAAGAGTGTGTGCGTAAGTCTTTGCCTTTACGAATGCGGGCTTGCTGGCAGTGCTCACAACGGCAAAAAGGATTGGGGATCCCTTCAGATGCAGCGGTTCCCAGAAAATGAATCTTCATGTTTCCCTCTTAATGACAAATGTGATTGTTGTTTTTTTAAGCGTTAATGTAATAAAACATAATTGGAACGTGTCAATTATGATTCCGGCGTTTTATATGAACAATGATCTTTTGCTTTAGAAGTGATCCTCTTCAAATATTATAAAATTTATATATGTATTTCATCGTGTTAAGAATTTAATGTCATGAGTTTTGTCTATGAATAGCGTCAGGCTTTTATTTTGACATGCATTATAAAATGCACTTTTTAGTTTTGTAACGTTCAAATTCATGTGCTGGAGATAGTTTCCTGATGAGTGCCGTGCTAGCATCAAAGCATCAGGGGAAGGATGTAAAAATGCCAACTATCAAAGACATAGCAAGAATTGCCGGTGTGTCGCATGGGACTGTTTCGAATGTGCTCAATGGCAGAGGGAATGTAAGCGTCGAGAAAATTGAAGCGGTTCAACGTGCAGCCCGAGAAGTTGGCTATCAGTTGAATGCGCAGGCGCAATCGTTGAGAGCCAGCAAAAGTCAGGGAGTGGCATTGATTCTGCCCGACATCAATGCCGAGCAGTATTTTCAACTCTATCGGGGATTGCATCAGGTCTGGCAGCCTTCATTAAGCGAACCGATTGACCTTTACCTGACCAATGATCTGCCCAATCTTGAGCTGGAGATCCTGCAAACGCTGGCGGCAAAGTCTTACCAGGCCATTGTCTCAGTCAGTTGCCTGAATGACAGTCAGCCCTATTACGACTTGCTCAGACTCTCTCCGGAGAATGTTCTGTTTGCCTATCGCCAGCCTGTCGGCGCAGTTTGTTATTTTAGCCTTGATTATGTGACTGCAGGCGAAGAAATAGCGAGAAGGGCGCTGGCACAGCAGCCGGGCCATATTGGCGTTTTCTGTGAACGTCTGGAATTTTCCCACAGCGCGCGCTTCACTCAAGCGATACAGGAAACCTGCCGGGAATTAAGTCCGCTTACAAAGCTGACGATTTTACCTGCACATGCCAGTGAAGCTAACACCGTCGCTTTTGACTTTTTTCGTGGGGCAATTCCCGATCTGTTTATTGTCCAGGACTCTGAGAGAACGCGAGCACTAACGCAAGCAGCCTGGTTTGGTAGCTCCCAGTCCTGCCCGCCGATATTGCAACTGAGTGATAATCTTCCTGCATCTTTCGACGGGATCACAAGCTACCAGATGGATTATGGTCGTTTGGGGACAACTATTGCCTCCAGTATTCGCCAGCCCAAAAGTAAAGAAAAGCATCGTATTCTGACGAATTGCGGTTTTTCCTGGAATGGTCAGTACGTGCCGCCGCCTGAGAAAGAGGCGACGCTGAATATGTTAATTTTACCGAGTCCTTCGACTGATGCGTTGAAGAAACTATTACCCCATTTTTATCGCCAGACCGGTATTAAGGTAAATCTTGCGGTTTATCCCTATGATGAAGTTTTTGAAATTCTCTCCCATCTTCATCTACATCCTTATTACGATTTACTGCGAATCGATATGGCGTGTTTTCCCTGGTTTGCAGAGAAAGCACTATTACCGCTGGAGTCCGTCTCTTCTGAGCTTCCGTTACTGCTGGAACACTTCTCTGAGCAAATTCAACAGCACTTCAGCATAGTAAATGGGACGGCATGGGCAATACCTTTTGATGCCAGTATGCAGCTTCTGTTTTATCGACGAGATCTGTTTGAAGATGCGACGATTAAACGGATGTTTTATGAAGCAACGGGAAAAGAGTTAACGCTTCCAGAGAGCTTTGCGCAATTTGATGAGATAGCGGCTTTCTTTAGTCAATTACATCAGCCAGAAAACAAGCAGCGCCCGATGGGAACGGCGGTGACGCTAGGAAGCTCAGGGCTTATCGCTACTGAGTATCTGCTGCGTTACTACGCGCTCGGTGGGCGTTTGGTGCGTGAAGGCGAGCCGGTACAGCTCGAGCCTTCACTTGCCACTGCTGCACTTGAACAATATCTACAACAACTTTCTATAGCCGTGAACCTGCCCGGAGAGTGGTGGAGTGACGCGGTAAAACAGTTTGAGCGTGGAAATCTTGCCATGCTGATCATGTATCTCAATTTGTTTAACGATGTGGCGCACACCGCCATAGCTCCCACAATTGGCTATGCGCCCGTTCCGGGGCAACTTCCACAATTGGGGGGCGGCTCCATCGGAATGTCCCGCTACAGTAAAAAGAAAAAACAGGTTGAGCAGTTCTTTCATTGGCTCTATTCCGATGAAATTGCCCGCCATCTGGTTCTGCTGGGAGGGAATAGCGCCTGGTCTGGAATATGTCACGACCAAAACGTTCTCAATCTCTACCCGTGGTTTAATTTATTGAATGAAAAAGGTATGACGGGAATAAGGGAGTCTGAGGGAAGTAAAGGTGAACCTTTCAACCTGCGCCAGGCAGAGATTATTATCGGGCAAGGTGTGACGAATGCGATTAACGGCATTATGGATGTCATCCAGGCCGTGGAATATATCAATGCGCGAATAAGAAACGAAACGGGTGCCTGAAAATAGGCAGCGCCTCGCCTCTTACTGATGACGTAAGAGGCGAGGTAATGCTTTGATCAGTAACCGACTTTATAAATGCGCCCGGTTTGGATGCCTTCCACGCTGCGGCGATAGGCATTGGCAACGGTAGCGGCGGGGACGCTTTCAAAGCCTGGGAAGAAACCATCGTATGCTTCGGCGGATTCACTGAGTACGGTTGGGCTTATCAGGTTAATGCGCTGACCACGACCTAGCTCACAGGCAGCAGCGCGCACAAATCCTTCCAGTCCGGCATTGATCGTTGCCGCATTCGCCCCTTGTGCGATGGGTTCATGGGCGATAATGCCGCTAATTAGCGTAATCGAGCCGCCATCATTGAGGAAATGTTGCCCGGTTAATGCCAGACGTATTTGGCCTAACAGCTTATCCTGTAATCCCTGATTAAAGTCCTCGTCGGTCATTGTCGACAGCGGGCCAAAGAACAGGTTGCCGGTGGCGGAAACGATCGCATCTACCCGACCGACTTTTTCAAACAATGCCTCGACACTCTCCTGCGAGGTGATATCGACCTGGTAATCTCCCTGCGTGCGACCTACGCGGATCACCTCATGTTTACGGCTTAACGTTTCTGTGACTGCGCGCCCCACTGTACCGCTGGCACCAATAATGACGATTTTCATAACCACCTCCAGAATAGTGTGAGCCGCTATTCTTTAATGAAAATGAAATCGGATAAACTGGCTATAAGTTAGATGATTACTAACCAGAGGTTTGTAATATGGATAAGCTGCGCGGCATGGAAACGTTTATCGCCGTGGTGGAGAGCGGAAGCTTTACCTCCGCGGCAACAAGACTCGAGATGTCTGCGGTGATGGTGGGAAAATATATCACCCAACTGGAAGCACAGCTCGGCACGCGTCTGCTGGAGCGCAATACTCGCCGCCAGAGCCTGACTGATGCCGGGCGTGTCTATTTTGAAGAAGCCCGCCGCGTGCTGGAGCAGGTGTCGATAGCTGAGCGTTCGGTAGAGCGTCTGCGGCTGGCCCCTGCGGGGACGCTGCGCATTAGCGCGCCTACTTCTTTTGGCGCTTGCGTTATCTCGCCGCTGGCCGCTGCGTTTTTACAGGCCTGGCCAGAGGTGCGCATTGAGCTGGATCTGACCAACCGGATGGTTGATCTGGTGAATGAAGGCGTCGACCTGGCGATCCGTATTGGCGATATCCATCAGACTGATGTGGTGGCGAAATACCTGTGCCCTTACCGTATGGCGATCTGTGCATCAAAGGATTATCTTGCCCGTCATGGCACGCCCCTTACGCCAGCGGATCTGGTGGATCATCTGTGCCTGTCCCATACCGTATGGACGGCTCGCAACGAATGGATACTGCCTGGCGTGACGGGCGAAGTCAGATGGAAGCGTGATGCGATCCTGCGCTGTAACGATGGTCATGGCCTGCGTATGGCGGCGGTAGCGGGGGCTGGACTGTTATTGCAACCGGAGGTGCTGCTGGCGCAAGAGTTGGCTACCGGGAAACTGATTCGGATACTGGAAAAGTTTACGCCGCAGCCGCGGCCGATTCATCTACTGTGGCGACAAGATTTGCGTCCGCTGCCTAAGCTGACGCGGTTTGTTGAGCACGTACTCAGTGCCGTTCAGGAATTAAGATGAAAATGCCGGATAAGGCGCGTCAGCGCCGCTATCCGGCATATTATTAGCTGATATCCACCTGCGGTTTGCTGTTACGTTTACGAATCAGGCGTAGCACTGGCGGGACCACGATAACCACTACCGCCATCACCAGCAGCACTTTCGCCACGCCGCTGGCCCACAGAATATCCATATTACCGTTACTGATAGACAGCGCCCGACGCAGGTTCTGCTCCAGCATTTCCCCGAGAACGAAGCCTAAAATCAACGGCGACATCGGGAAGTGCATTTTGCGCAATATGTAGCCCAGCACGCCGAGGGCAACCATCAGCACCAGATCGAAAGTGGTGCTGTGGACGGCATACACGCCCACCGCGGAGACTGCCGCAATAGCCGGTACCAAAAACCACAAGGGGATGGTCAGCATACGGGTAAACAGGCCGATCAACGGGATGTTCATCACCAGCAGCATCACGTTAGCAATCAGCAGCGCCGCAATCAGCCCCCAAACGATATCCGGCTGTTCGGTGAACATGGCCGGACCCGGGGTGATATTGTACAGCGTCAGCGCGCCCATCATCACCGCCGTGGTGCCGGAGCCCGGTACGCCGAGCGTCAGCATCGGGATAAAGGAGCCACAGGCCGAGGCGTTGTTGGCGGCTTCGGGGGCCGCCACGCCGCGTATATCCCCTTTGCCGAAGCTGTCGCTATTGCCGCTGAGCTTTTTCTCGGTCATGTAGGTGATAGCACTGGCAATGGTTGCGCCCGCGCCAGGCAGGACGCCGACGAAAAAGCCAATCACCGATGAACGCAGGGTTGCGCCAACGCACTGCGCACCTTCTTTAGCGTTAAATAACATGCGGCCCGTTTTACGCACCAGCGTCTGGCCACTGCTGGTATGTTCCAGCATTAACAGTATTTCAGAGACTGAGAACAGCCCAATCACTACCACGATAAACTGCACACCGTCGGAGAGATGAACGCTGTCAAAGGTAAAGCGATAAACCCCGGTATTGGCGTCTACGCCAACGGTCGCAAGGCCGAGACCGATAAGCGCTGCCAGAAATGATTTCAGCGGGTTTTGCGCCATCATGCTGCCAAGGCAGGCAATGGCGAAAACCATTAAGGCAAAGTATTCCGCCGGACCGAAGGCCAGCGACCATTGGGCTAACGCCGGGGCAAACAGAATGATGCCGCCGATAGCGATAAGCGAACCAATGAAAGAGCTGACCGCCGAGATAGAGAGCGCAACGCCGCCGCGGCCTTGCTGCGCCATCGGGTAGCCATCCAGCGCGGTCATAATCGCCGCCGCATCGCCGGGAACATTCAGCAGGATGGAGGAGATACGTCCGCCGTATTCACAACCTATGTAGACCGTAGCCAGCAGGATCAGCGCAGATTCTGCAGGCAGATGCAAAGCGAAGGCCAGAGGCAGGAGGATCGCCACGCCGTTAATGGGT
The DNA here is from genome assembly GCF_013728095.1 of Citrobacter sp. RHBSTW-00887. Taxonomy (NCBI): domain Bacteria; kingdom Pseudomonadati; phylum Pseudomonadota; class Gammaproteobacteria; order Enterobacterales; family Enterobacteriaceae; genus Citrobacter; species Citrobacter sp. RHBSTW-00887. The sequence goes on from NZ_CP056267.1 coordinate 1,325,244, forward strand.
CCAAGACCAGGCAACAGCCCGACAATGGTACCGACAAAACAGCCAATCAGGGCGATGACCAGGTTTTCCGGCGTCATGGCCACCGCGAAACCCTGAGAAAGATAAATCCAGGTATCCATCGTTTCTCCGTTAACCCAGCCAGGCGCCGAGTGGTAAGGTGACGTCAAGCAGTCGGTCAAAGGCATACCACAGCAGTATGCCGAGTACCGCGCCGGAAATCCCCGCAGCCGGAATGGTTGCGCCGAACAGCATGCCAATTACCACGGTGAGAATGGCGGTGGCGATGGGAAAACCGAGCCATTCGAAACCCCAGGCGTACATCAACAGAACAATCACCATCGTCAGCAGCTTTTGCAGAACGTGACGGCGGGGCCAACTGATGGTGTCGGGATGGCGCAACAGCAGCGCCACGGCGCATACCAGCATCAGGCTGATAATGCCAAGCGGAAAGGGACGCGGCCCAACCGGCTCATAGCTGTATTCGCTGGTGATTTGCCAGGCCACGAACAGCCCGGCTATGCAGAGCAACAGCCAGATACCTGCAAAAATACGATCGCTCATCATCTTTGCCTCTGCGCTTATTTCGCCAGACCGAAGGCTTTCGCCTGCTCACGGTAATCCGTGACCTGCTTTTTCACGTATTCGTCGAGCTGCTTACCGCTCATGTTGAATTCAAACAGGCCGCGCAGATCGCGCTGCTTTTTAAACTCATCGGTCTGCTGGAGTTTATTAAAGGCATCAACCCACCACTGATACTCGGCGTCGCTGACTTTTGGTCCAACGTAGAAGCCACGAATGATGGGCCACACGAGGTCGTAACCCTGCTCTTTGGCGGTTGGTACGTTAGCTAACTGGCCTGGCAGACGTTCATCAGAGAACACGGCGAGCACGCGGATTTTGTCGCCGCTAAGATAAGGCACCATCTCGCTGAGATCGCCGGAAACCACCTGTACGTGATTCCCCATCAGCGCGGTGACCGGTTCGCCGCCGCCCTCAAAGGCCACATAGCGCATCTTATGTGGATCGACGTTGGCTTTTTGCGCCAGCAGCGCCGACTTCATCCAGTCCTGACTACCGATAGAGGCGCCTGCGCCAATGACCACGCTGTTAGGATCTTTCTCCATTGCCGTCAGCAGATCTTTCAGCGTTTTCCATGGTGAGTCCTGGCGTACGGCAATCATGCCGTAGTCAGTGCCGACACTTGCCAGCCAGCGGACATCATCAACGCCGTAGCGACCAAACTTCCCTTGTGACAGGTTCAGCAGCGAGCCGCCGGAGAATGCCACTACGGTACCCGCTTCAGCCGGACGTTGCGCGACGATCGCGTTATAGGCCACGGCGCCAACGCCACCGGGCATGTAGGTAACGCGCATCGGTTTTTCGATAGCGCCGGTTTCCATCATGCTCACTTGAATCAACTTACAGGTGAGATCGAAACCACCGCCAGGTTTAGCAGGGGCGATACATTCTGTGCGCGATGGCGCTTGTTCCGCCAGAACAGAGGTACTCATCAGTAAAATGCTTGCAGTAAGGGTACGAAGTAACTGTTTTTTCATTGTTTATCCTCACGCCGGAAAACCGGATTTTCGGGTACGGAAGAAGATTTTTGTGATTATGTGAGCCGATGTGTAGCAGTTCGGTTGCGTGATTGTTAAAACATTAACCTTTCAATTCCCTTTCAATGCGGCAGAAACTTTACAGGATGTGATATGCGTCTCTTATTAGCGGAAGATAACCGTGAGTTAGCTCACTGGCTGGAGAAAGCGCTGGTGCAAAACGGTTTTGCCGTCGACTGCGTTTTTGATGGCCTGGCGGCCGACCATCTTTTACATAGCGAAACGTACGCGCTGGCGGTGCTGGACATCAATATGCCGGGACTGGATGGTCTTGACGTCGTTCAGCGCCTGCGCAAACGCGGGCAGACGCTTCCTGTGCTGCTGCTGACGGCGCGTAGCGCGGTGGCCGATCGGGTGAAAGGATTGAACGTCGGGGCCGATGATTATCTGGCAAAACCGTTTGAAATCGAGGAGCTGGATGCCCGGCTGAGGGCTTTGCTACGCCGCAGCGCGGGGCAGGTGCAGGGCATACAGCAACTGGGCGAACTGGCGTTTCACGATGAGGGCTATTTTCTGTTGCAGGGGCAGCCGCTGGCGCTCACGCCGCGCGAACAGGCATTGCTGACGGTGCTGATGTACCGTCGATTGCGACCGGTTTCGCGTCAGCAGTTGTTTGAACAGGTCTTCAGTCTAAACGATGAGGTCAGCCCCGAAAGCATTGAATTGTACATCCATCGTCTGCGTAAAAAGCTACAGGGAAGCGATGTGCGCATCGCCACGCTGCGCGGGCTGGGCTATGTGCTGGAGCGTAGCGATGAAGTGGGTTAAACCCCAATCGTTGTACCTGCAACTGCTGATGTTTCTGGGTTTGCCGCTCATGTTGTTGTGGGGGTTGTCGGCATTTAACAGCTATGTCAGCGCGCTACAGGCGGCGACGCAGGCGTATGACCGGACGCTGCTCTCGTCTGCCAGAACCGTCTCCGAGCGACTGGTGGTGCACAACAAACAGCTGGAAGTGAATGTGCCGTGGGTGGTGCTGGACAGCTTTGAGCTGAATATGAACGACAGGTTGTATTACAAGGTGGTCGACCCGGCGGGGAAGGTTATCTCAGGTTATGACGATTTACCTGCGATGCCGCCTGCGACATCGCGTACGCGACTTTATCCGGCGCTGGCGTGGTTTTATCACACTGAATATCGCGGGGAGGCAATTCGCGTGGCGCGTCTGCTGCAGCCCGTCAACGAGGGCGGCATTATCGGCATGGCCGAGATTTATGTCGCCGAAACGCTGCAATCGCGACGTTACCTGGCGCGACAGTTGCTGTTTTCCTCGTGGGTTTCGCAAGGGCTGCTGGTGCTGCTCACGCTGGTGCTGGTCGGCTGGCTGCTGCGTCGGGTGTTACGCCCGATGCGCCAGCTGTCATCGCTGATGGTGCGTCGCGAGCCTGGGCTGTTGACGCCGCTGCCGGAGCTACTGCCGTGGTCGGAAACCCGTCTGTTGATTGTGGCATTCAACCGTTATCTGGACCGACTACGCGGCCTGATCTCTCGCCAGGAGCGCTTCAGCGCGGATGCTTCCCATCAGCTTAAAACGCCGCTGGCGGTGCTAAAAACTCAGGCGGCGGTGGCCCTCGCCAGCCAGCAGCCGCAGCAATGGTATGAGAGTCTGCAAGCCATGAGCTCCACGCTGGATAACACCATTCAACTGACGGAAAGGCTGTTACAGCTGTCGGCTGTGAAGCGCAAAGAGCAAGGAGAAAGGCACTTCTCGCCGGTTAATTTGTATGAGGTGGTGCAAAGCAGTTGTTTCACGCGACTGGCGCAGGCGCGCAGTAAAGGGATCGATCTGGGCTATGAAGGGGAACAGGATGCGGTGTGGATTGAGGGTGATGAAGTCCTGCTTGGCGAACTGTGCGGGAATCTGCTGGATAACGCACTGAAATACACGCCGCCGCATGGTGTGGTAACCGCCCGTCTGCTGCGAAAAGGAGAGGCGGTGGTGCTGGTGGTTGAAGATAGCGGGCCGGGTATCGATGAGCAGATGGTGCACCAGGCGCTGCTACCGTTTCATCGCCTTGATAACGTCGGTAATGTCCCTGGCGCCGGGATAGGCCTGGCGCTGGTCAACGACATTGCTCGTCTGCACCGCACGCACCCTCAGCTATCACGGAGTGAAGCATTAGGCGGGTTAAGCGTACGACTGCGGTTTTTATGCCTGGTGCGAGACGCGCAGGACGATCAGCATCGTCCTGCGTCTGTTATTTAAAGGTCACCGTCGCATTGACAGGGATACTAAATGTGCCGGGTTGGGGAGGATTCTTCAGCCAGAACAGGGTTGCCATGAACTCTTTGCGTCGGCTGTCGCTCTGGTTGGTAAACGCGCTGCTGGCAAAATCGATACGGTTGCCGCTGATAATGTCCCCGGAGCCGGGTTGTGCAGCATCCTGGAGCGTAACGCCGATATCTGGCGTACCCTGACCGGTAAAAACTGCGCCGCTGTTGCTCGTGGTGCCGGTAAACGTTACCGCGTAGTTGATGCCGCGACATTCATGCTTCCCGGCGGCTTCTGCGGCAATAACGGCAAACTGTTTACTGTGGCTGTTATCTTTTCCCACTTTTGCTTCGGTAATGCTGATCCTGCCAAACTCGACGGTATCCGTTCCTTTGTCAGAGCTGATAGAGACGATCGGTTCGCAGTTGATATAACTGATGTTATTCAGGCCATTAAGCGCGGGGCCAAAGTTTTTGGCCGGATTGCTGGTGGAGCAATGCGAACCGCAGGCGTTAATGCTGCCAATACCGTCGACGACGAAAACTTTGTTGATGGTGCGACCGGCCAGCGCAGGCAAAGGATCCGGGAGTTTTCCGGTAGCGACCAGACTGAGGTTAAAGGTGAAAGAAAATGTTTGTGGGCGCGCCACACAGTCACTGGAATGTCTGTGGCTATAACTATTGCAGTAGCTGTCTGAACCTATTCGGGGCAACGTTGCATGATATTGGGTGGCGACGGCCTGGGCGCTTTGATCGTAGGGGCGACCATCAATGCTCACCACCAGTTTCATATTGGTTCCCTGCAGAAAATTCGCAAACTCATGGTCGGGGTCGATGTAGATTTTGGCGGCTTCGCCGTGGGGCATATAGTCTGTGTCGCTGCAAGTGACGCTAACGGTTTGTCGATTGGACACCCAAACGGTGTCCCCGGCGGTGGTACTGTGGCTGATTTTAATGGGATCAACCTGTACGGAGATGTTGTTTGCTTTACAGGTAACTGCATAGCTTGCACTACTGAATATCGGCAAACAAAGCAGCACCACAAGTTTAACTATTTTTAACGGATTCATTGATTGCACCTTACGAGCCGACGCACTGGGCGGTAATTTGTGTATATCCGATTTTCTTCACCGGCTGGTTATGGTTATCCGGCATTTGAATAAAGCAGTGTTCATTTGCATGGGAGCCCCAGCGCACTTCCAGGCGAGAATTGTCTTCCACGCCGCTGGCATACAGTGCGCCATGCATACCGACCAGACCGTGGCTACGACCTTTGGTATCTCGTACGTTCGCGCCGACCGGGGGGGCAATGTTGCCGGGCATGACGGCATTGACCAGATAGTTGCGGCCACTGAAGGTTTCAAACACCACTTTGCCGATGGCTTTCTCTGTTGGAACAATTTTTTTCTGTGCCTGCGGAATATCCAGCCCGGCACCAATATCAGCGGTATTCAGACTCACCACGTTGTAATGCCATGCGTCTGCTGCGGTAAGGACCGCATAGCCGTTACCGTCAATTGCCACGCCATTTTGTTGCTGGATATGGACACCGTCGGCATTTTTGGCCTCGACCAACACCATGGTATCGCCAGGAGAGTGCATGAGCGTCACGCCGCCTGCGTGCAGCATTGCCCCGCCGCTGATGCCCATATTCATATTCTGGTAGTTGCGTCCTGCGCTGTAGCCCCCCTGAACATTCATCTTGTCGCCTTGCCAGGCGGCGTTAACCCCGGCAGAGGAATCCTGTCGATCGGTGGTACTGCCCTGAACGCCCCAGCTCAGACGATCGTCAAATGCTGTATTGCTGTAGCTGGTGGAGTAGCTGTCGCCATTCTGCTGGCTATGCATGAGGTTGGTGGAGACAAAGCCGCGGCTATCCATGAAATCGAATGGAATGGAAAGCGTCAGGTTGATACTGCGGTCCTGGTAGTCGTACTGGTTACGGGTATCCTGTACATAAACGCTCCAGTTGATTTTCCCCAGTGTATCGTTGTAACCCAACTGTATCGTGCGGTCGTGACTCCCGTTGTGCCAATAGTTTTGCTGGCTGGCGCTGACGTAAAGAGAGGCGTTATCCCACAAACGCTGGTTAACAGAGACCTCAAAACGTTGGCGGCGATTATTGTAGTTAGTGGTGTAGTAGTGCTTTTTGTTGTGCTCTTCGCCAGGAAAACGCAGCTGTTGATTCGGGTCGTCATAGGCGATGTCGTAATAGCCCGAGGACCAGCTGTTATGCTCGTTAATGGTGTCGCTAAAGCTGTAATAACCGGAGGTATTGTAGCGGTAGCCTACCAGACGGAAATCCGTACCGTACTGGTTTAGCGATTTGGAGTATAAGAAACGGTAACTTTGTCCTGTGGACGTATCTCCACTGGCAAGCTGCGCTCTGGCGGTAGTGATATCGAAAGAGATCGCGCCGAACTGGTGCAGATCCTGCGCGATCCCGGTGGCAATCGCATTATAGCTTTCTGCGGTCAGGAAACCACCGTACAACGTGGAGCCAAAGCTGAGACCATAACTCAATGTGCCTTGAACAAAGCGGGGCCGCCAGCCGCCGCTGTAACCGTCGCGGTATTCCCCTGCCGTAAACTGAAAGCGGCTGTTACCTGCACGCAGCATGTTCGGGACCGCCGAATAAGGCACAGTGAAATTACGCCGACTGCCATCGGCTTCAATAACGCTGACGTTCAGGTCGCCGCTTTGGTTGCTGGGGTTAATATCGTCGATGTCAAACGCGCCTGGCGCGACGTTTTTGCTGTAAATCAGATAGCCATTTTGACGGATTTCGATTGTGGCATTGCTATTGGCGACGCCGCGAACGACTGGTGCAAAATCGCGTTGGCTATCAGGCAACATGTTTTCATCGCTGGTGAGTTGTGCCCCGGTAAACTGGATGCTGTCAAACACATCGTCGTCCGTATATGTTTGCCCGAAGCGCAAGCGGCTACGCAGCGCAATAATATTACGTTCCACCCACGTGGAAACCGCCTGCCATTGACGGCCTGAACCGCTGGCATAGCTGAAAGTAGACTGGTTGCGAAAATGCCATCCCGCCAGATTTATACCGTTGGCAAAACTGGCAAAAACAGAGTCATGATCCTGACCCTGTTCAATCAGGTGCGTCGTATTGGCGTTGTAGCCGACAAAAGCGGCATTAATCCCATCGTCATAGGCCGATTCAGGCACGGCGTCATGCGCAGTCGAAAGCAGAAACGCTTCTGGTACTGAAATATCAATGCGCTGGTAGTTTGCATCTGCCGTCAGGCGACTGTTTGCGATCAGCGCCGTGAGCTCCACGCAGGTATCGGCGTTACCCTCGGGGATTTTAATCCCGTATTTGCGCAGATCGTCCGCGCTCAGGCAAGGTTGCGGCTTGCCTTGTGGTTGACGTCTTTTAAAGTCAACATTACGCGTTTCGACGAAGCTATGGTCAAGATATATATCGTATTCAAACGTACCTTCGCTAAGTCCGTCATTACGGGCTATTTGCACTACGGAGGTAATATTTTGCGTACCATGTACAAAACGGGTATTAAACTGCGGCGTGCTGCTGGCGTATGCAGGTATGCACACGGCCAGCGTTGACAGCGTAAAGAGGGTGTACCGTTGCGGGTGCTTATTTTTTTTCATCATGTGCAACCCCAACTTAATTGCAAGATACCGGGACGTTATTAACCGCGTTAGTGCCGCCGTAATCATCTACCCAGCTAAAACCGATATGGCTGACTTTTTGCTGTGACAACGCAAACGTGCGTTCGCCATGCGGATTAATCATGTCGGCATCAATGTTTTGGCCGTTAATATGTAATTGCGTCAGGGAGATATGTAATGGCGTCGCATTGACCGCCCGCAGAGTATGACCGTGGCACTGCCACTGTAATTTCTCAACGGCTTCAGGTAGCGTCATATTCAGACCAGCAGGGCGATAAAATAGTTTGATGCGAATACGCTGCGCCAGCTGTAAGGTATTTTCTTCATTCTCGATGGTGGGGATTTCCTGCACATTAATCCACACTACAGATTCAACATCCTCAGGAAAGCCGTTGCCCTGATAAATAGCTCGCAACACGGCTGATTTATGGCCGTCAAGTTTCAGGATCGGGGGCGTAATTAACATTGGCAGATTGGCTGGCGTCTCATCCGGATTACCATTATCCAGCCACGTCTGTACCATATATGGCTTGTCTGTATTATTGTTGACGTCAAACATCGCCGCTTTATCGTTCTCATTATAAATAACGCGTGTTTGACCCAAATTAATTGCGCTGTGAGCGGTGCTAACCACACACAGCAACAGGTAAAAGAATATTTTATTCATCAGGTGCACTTTCCAGGTTCAGGGAAGAGTGCCATCCATAGCAATCAACGTCCGTTATTTATAAATGACGGTGTAATTCATATCCGCAGTGATCGTGCCTGCCGCAGGCAGCGTTGCGCCAATTTGCTGATATTTGGCGACCAGATCGATTTGTGCATCGCCATTTTGATCTGCTGTTAAGCTCACCTCATTACTACCGGAAGCGAAATCGAGGGCATGACCCGCTTGATCCACTTCGATGCCAACATCGGTGGCAGAAGCCGAGCCACGTTTCGCTTCCAGAAGTGCTGTATTACTGCCAGGGGTTTTACCAGTAAAGACCACCACATAGCCGCTTCCTCCAGTTACCCCACTACAGCCGCTAAACTGCAACGTAAACGGAGTATCACCGGTGCTAGAGCCCGCGCCGCTAAATAGCTGGTTGGTAACTTGTGGCAATGCCACTGTTTTACCTGGCTGGTTTGCTGTGCTCACCACGCAGGTACTGGCAACAATTTCACCGGTAAAATGGACCGTCGCGGTGGCTTTAGAACCTGTTGCGGCAGTGGTAACGTAATTCGCAACTGGGCCAGTATTAGCGCCAGCATTAGCGGCAAACAAAGCGACCAGTACACTGCTGGTAAGTGCAGTTTTCATCATCATAACTCCGTTAAATTTATTATTTACCCAGAAAAGTACTTGTCAGAGGCACAGATTCAGCTGGAGTTCATCAACGTCAAAAAATGATGTAGGACTTCATTTGAAAGAAATGATTAACGTGCGTAAATTGCTCAACAAGTAATCCGGCGCGGATATTATTTATTTGCGAAAAATAAGTAAACAAAATTTTTTGGCATGATTGAATGGCTTTGGAAGGTGTTTTTATATATATCTTAACAAAAGTGCATACATTATTGTCAATAATTCGTTGGGTTGATTTACGCCGCTTTTAACAAAATTTTAATGCTGTCATTTATTCTCTTCTCTTTATTTTAAATCGATGTGTTGGTAAGCGCTGAAAATTCTGATGTTAAAGTTGTGTTCATGCAGAATGTTGACATTAGTAATATGTAACACGCATTTTCTCAATGATTGGCTATCGTTTTAATTTAAGCCATGCTTGCCGCTTCTACTCATCGGAGTTGCTACAATTATTTAAACTAAATTTTTTTTACTATTCGTTTTTTTTTTGAATTTTGAGCGTGAAAATGAAAGCAATCGCATACTCTTCGTAAAATACCTTATTTATAATAAGGTTGCTAATCATTGCTTTGTAAATGTGTTACTAAGTTATTTTTATGGTGGGTATTATAAATAGACTTATTGATTTCTTCTTGTCGCTCTCCAGGACTCTCATCACTGACCATAGCGCAACGAGGTTTGGACAAAGTATTGCTTTTTGTAAGGTTAAGCCGTTGTCAGGCGATCATCATGTGATTCTACCCGTGGTAGCTTATGAATTGTGAACTGTCAATGACGTTTATGTTGCATTTTATCATTTTTTATAATGATAAAAATAAAAAAGAACATTAATAAATAATCAATTGAATCATTGGGTTGTATTTGTGTGGTGCGAAACTCATCACATTGTATTACATTGTTTTTTACATTTAATGACGGTGTGCCATTGCGTTTTTAAGACTTGTGATATAATTAGCAACATAAATGAGGAAAAAAACAATTAAAAATCAATAAATAATGGGCTGAGATATGCTTAAAAAATCGCTAAAGATTAGCAGCCACGGATATCCAGTCTTTTTAAAGCTGGTCGATTTCATTGTAATCAATGCGACGTTAATTTTTAGCGCCCATCTGTTAGGTCTGGCGCCATTTAACACCATTGCCATTCTGAGTATTCTCTTCTCAGTCTTTTTCTTACTGTTTGCTGAATACATTAAAATTTATCAACAAAAGATTAAGACGATCGGTTTACGTAATCAAAAACGGTTGGTTTTTTGTACGCTGCTGGCGATTTTTTTTAACGAACTGGTCAGCATGACGGTGGCTGAACCCGAGTCTCTCGGCTACTTAGACAAACTGCCTTCCCCCTTTTATTCAGCGATTATTTACTGGTACTTCATCCCATTACCTTTTCTTTATTACATTCGCTTTTTCATTTTTAAATATTCAACGAAAAAGAGTATGCGCGTGGCGATTATTGGTCTGACCGACAATGGTCTGGCTGCAGAAAACGCGTTAATGGATGAATACGCTAATATCACATTGGATCTGGCTTTTTATGATGAGCGCGCCTTATCCCGCTGTGGCGATATCGTCGATAAGGTAAAAAGCCCCTTTCGTGGGCCGGTGATCAATCTGGTTGAGGAAGCCCGGCAGGGAAATATAGACGAAATCTACATCGCTTTACCGATGGTAGCTTTACAGCGCATTCGTCATTTTTTGGCGATGATGTCAGACACTACCGTAGATACGTATATTGTTCCTGACTTCTATACCTACAGTAACAACATGTCCAAGCTACGCTCCATTCACAACCTGCAAACTATTGGAATTTTTAGTTCGCCGTTTGAAGGGGCGGGTTCGTTTATCAAGCGGGCGGAAGATTTGGTGCTTGGCAGCATTATTATGGTGATGATTTCTTCGCTAATGTTGGCCATTGCCATTGGAATCAAACTTACTTCCCGCGGGCCAGTCTTTTTCAAACAAGATCGGTATGGTCTTAGCGGGCAAAAAATTAAGGTCTGGAAGTTTCGCTCGATGCGCGTTATGGAGAACGCCGATACGGTTATTCAGGCCACTAAAAACGATCCGCGGGTAACCAAATTCGGTAGTTTCTTACGCCGCACCTCACTGGATGAACTGCCGCAATTTATCAATGTATTGCAGGGAAGTATGTCGATTGTCGGTCCCAGACCTCATGCGGTTACGCATAATGAGCAGTACCGTAAACAGGTCGAAAATTACATGATCCGCCATAAAGTTAAGCCTGGGATCACCGGGCTTGCGCAGATCAACGGTTTCCGCGGGGAAATCGATGCGCTTTATAAGATGGAAAAAAGGGTTCAGTACGATATTGAGTACATTCAAAACTGGTCTTTATGGTTGGATATAAAAATTATTATTAAAACTATTTTTAAAGGATTTATCGGTAAGAATGCATACTAAATTACTCGTGATTACCGGAATCGTGATATCGCAGCCCGTATGGGCTGATTTAACACCGAAATCACACATTGGCTTTGCGGGGATCGACTTCCAGGGCAAGGTCGCTGTGGACTATGGTTATAATGATAACGTGTCTTATCAGCCACATAGCAGAGATGCTATCGGTTCCTCGTTTCAGAGCGCAGCGCCCGTTTTGAGTATGATCGGAGAGCGCGGTCAGGATAAGTATTTACTGATGTACTCCGGTGATTATCGTAACTACTCAAGCGATTCCGCTGATAACTATAACGATCATTTTTTCCGTTTTAACGGTGCCTGGCGCTATGGGCTCAAGCACGGCTTAACACTCAATCTGGAGGATACGCTTGGGCACGAATCCCGCGGTCGAGGGATCACTGAGGGGTTTCTACCGGGTCAATTCGAGCAGTATGGGATTAAATCTCCGCTGACGACGAATTTTATTAACAGTGAATTGCGCTACAGCTATGGCGCGCCGGATGGGCGCGGGAAAGCGGAACTGGCGTTGTTATACAAAAAACTGACGTTCGGCAATACGTCTGACGCCCAGGAGAGTAGTGAAGATTTCTACAATTACATTCAGGAACAGGAATGGCACGAAAATAGCCTGGTGGCAGAAATTTTTGACCAATACACATCCAGAACGCGTTTTCGCTATAGCTTTATTACAAACCAGCGTCACTATGATAACAACTCAGAAAAAGACACTAATGAGTATTATTTGCTGTATGGCCTGAAGTCGCAGTTGACGGGAAAAACCAATGTCGACATGAATATTTCATGGTTGTACAAGACATTTGAAAACAACGCAAACTCGCATGATTTTAATGGTCTAAACTGGGATATAAAAGGGGAGTGGAAGCCGTTACAACAGTCTGTTTTCACGGTGCATTCAGCGCAAAGCATTAAAGACCCATCGGAAGTTGGGGGATATATTTTAGTCACCCAGTATGGTCTTTCTTACCAGCACTTCTGGTTAGGCAACCGTTTCTCTACCTTGCTGGATTACTCATACACTTCAGAAGACTATCAAAAACAGAATAAAGATCGGCATGATAAAGATGGGGTATTTAGCGTAACCATGAGCTATGACTACACACCGTCGGTCAATTTTGAGATTAAATATCAAATAGATACGTTGAATTCGAATAAGGATACTGATTCGTTTTATATCGGTCCCAACGACAATCAGGAAGTCATCAGAACGTTGGGTTATGATAATTCTATGATTATGCTTAAAGCTAAGGTTCAGATCTAAAATGAAAATAATAGAACTGTGCGCGGTTTTGCTATTCAGTATCCTGATGGTCGGATGCACAACGTCCAGCCCGAGATTAATGGACGATCCTGCTACTGTTCAGCAGGATTACCGACTTGGGGCAGGGGATACTGTCAATATCGCTGTTCATGGTCAACCCGATATGACGATGCGGTTTATTTTGGATAAGAGTGGGGAGATTAATTTCCCGTTTGTTGGTGCTCTTATATTAAAAGATAAAACTGTTGAACAGGTGACTAACGAATTAACTCAACGCCTGACTGGAGATTATTTTACTACTCCGATGGTGACGGTGAGTATTGCCGAGTTCCGTAAATACTATGTTTCTGGCGAGGTGAAAAGTCCGAATGGATTCGCTTATGAGCCAGGACTTACCGTCGAGAAATCTATTGCGCAGGCGGGGGGATTTACAGATCGTGCTGACCGTCAAGATATCAACATTCGCCTGTCAGGTAGCAATCAGCTGCTTGAGAATGTTGATTTAACGCACTCTGTTCATCCTGGGGATGTCGTGATTATTGGCATGGGGTTCTTCTGACGATGAAACTATCAATAGTGGAAAACGGCAAAAAACGAGAAAGCACTGTTGAATTCTCCCGCTTTGCCAAAGCGCTGAAAAAGAACGCCTGGAAAATCGCGCTGGCCGGTATCGTTGCCGGGGTCGTGGCTTATCCGTTAATCAGCATGATGTCCTCAAAGTATGTATCAACGGCGACGGTGCTGATTAAGGCGCAGGCCGATAACGTTTCTCCGTTCCCACAGGTTGATGGTTTCGATTCAACGCGCAGTGGTTACTACGAAACGCAATATGCGTTGATGCATTCACGAATTGTGCTCGAGCAAGCCGTTCGCGATATGAAGCTGGATGAAAACCCGGCATTTACCGGGGAAAAAGCCGATGCTCAGGGCGCTGATAGCAGTGAAAGTCGGCAACTGAGAATGGAGCTGGCGCTGAAAACGTTGTCGAAAAACCTGAATGTCATCGGTATTCGGACAACGAACCTCGCCTCTATTACCTATGAATCGACTTCGCCCCAGGTTGCGGCTGATATCGCCAACGGCGTCGCGCAGGCTTTCATCAACTATACGCTGGAGCAAAAGCGTCAGAAAGTAGAGAAAGCCCGCGAGCTGAATTATGAAAAAATGGAAGAGATTCAGAAGTCGATAGCGAAGCAAAAAGAAGAGATGGAAAGCTATCTGAAAAATGCCGGGCTGTTGACCTTTCGCGGTATCGATGGTTTTGAAACTGAGCAGTTAAGTATCGTGACCAATCGTCTGGCCGACGCGACCCAACGTCGTGTTGCCGCTGAATCCGTTTATAACGAAGTGAATGGAGCAGGGAAGTCCGCCGAGAGCGTTATCTCGCTGCCTTCGGTCTCTAACCACGCTCAGATTCAGGATCTGCGCATTGCGCTGATTCAGGCGCAGCGTACGTTGTCTGAACTGCGCAAAGTTTATGGGCCAAAAAACCCCGCCATTTTAAAAGCAGAGGCCGATGTTCAGTCGATCCAAAGCCAAACCGGACGGGTGTTGGGTGAGCTGAAAGTCGGCTTACGTCAGCAATATCTGGCGGCGCTGGCGGATGAAAAGAACTATCAGCAACAGGTTGAACAGCAGAAAGAGATCTTCCAGAAAATGGCGTCAAAACGGGATGTCTGGAACGGCCAAAAACTGTCGTTAGATAAAATGGAAGACCTGTATAAATCGCTCTATCAGCGTACTCAGGAGCTGTCGCTGTCCGGCGTGAATGCCGATGCGGTGTTATACGATCCCGCAGTTCCCACATTAAAACCGGCGAAGCCGAATAAATCACTGCTGTTGGTGATGGTGGTCATGCTGGTGGTCGTGTTTAGCATCATGTATTTCATTGTCAAAGCGGCGATGGATAACTCAATCGCTAGCCTGAGTCGCATGAAAAAGCGCCTCAACGTTAGCCCGCTGGGTGAAATCCGTCATTTTAGTGGAACCTCAGGGCGTGCGCAAGTGCGGGACATGATCCTGAAGAACCCGCTGAATGCTGATATTGTGCACGGTATCCGTACCCGGATTATGCTGGATAATCGTCCATTACAGACGCTCGCCGTGGCATCGACGGAACACGGTGATGGGCGTTCTTTGTTGGCGAATCTGTTAGCGAACTCCTTTAGTTTTGACCAGAAAACGCTGCTAATTGATGCGGATTTCTTTAATACGGGCGGGCTTTCTTCTGAACTGGCATCAGCCACATCCGCAGGCCTGGCTGAGCTGCTGCGCGGAGAGACTCAGCTGGAACAGGCGCGGATCACGCTCAGTGATAATCTCGACTTTATTGCGCACGGCAAGAGCACCATCTCTTCTTTACTGATGTTGTCGTCGGAGCACGTTGAACCCTTAATGCGCGAACTGAAATCGCATTATCAGCGCATCATTATTGATGTTGCTGCTGTGAATCAGAGCCAGGATGTTCAACTGATCAAACGTGCCGTCGATGGGGTTGTTTTCATAGTGAAAGCCGGGGTGGAGTCGGCGGGACACATCGCCAGCGCGCTGGATAGGATTGAGGAAAATAACGGCGTGGTGATTGGCGCGGTACTCAATGCGGTTGAAGAAAAAGATCTTGAAACCCAGGAGGGTCTGCGTTCACTTAACTTCAGTACCGATCAACTGATGACGACGCCAGGCCGGGTATGAGTCTACTGAAGAGCGCTTCCACGATAGCCGGTTCATCAGTCATCTCGCAGTTGATTGGTGCGCTGTCTATCTGGTTGATTTCGCACAAGTACGATATGGCTGAGGTGGGGCTTTATGCGCTCAATTACAGCATCGCCGTGGTGGGCGCGCAGGTGTGTACCTTTGCATCGCAGCTTTTAATTCCAAAACAGCACGACGACGAACTGGTACAGAACGTCGTATTTTGCCTGCTCCAAAGCACGATCATTGCCTTACCGTACGCCGTACTGACAGCGTGGCTGTTTCACCAGAATATCCTGTTCCTTTATTTGCTGACGCTGGCGACGGCGTGGGTTTTAATCTCGGAAAACCTGTCGCTGCGCACGGCCAATTTTCGTTTTCTGATTTTCCAGCGCATCTCTGTCTCTGTTGTGGTATTACTTTCGGTTCTGGTTACGCATCAGGTGCAACTGTTTTATTGGTCATGGGCCTGCGCGACGATGGTGCTGACCATAAGCTGTATTTTGCATTCGTTTGATATTCGCTCTGTGGCGGCCAGACATTTGCGACCTGCCAGTAACTGGCATTTTTTCAAACAAAATATCCATCACATTACCAAAGTCGGTAGTGCGGAAGTGCTGGCGATGGCCAGCAGTAATTTGCCGATTATGTTGATTAACTTTTGGTTCTCGGCGCTGACGGCAGGTTATTTTTCCGTGGTTAGCCGCTTTTGCCTGGCGCCGGTGGTGATCATCGGCAACGCAGTGCGCAATACTATTTTTTCCAAGTGGTCTATCGACTTCAGAAATAACACCTTTAATTATCAGGAATATACCAGGGTGCGGATGCTACTGTTGGTTCTGGGGGTTATCTGTACTCTCGGGGTGTTTATTTTCTATCCAATAGTGATGCGTCTGGGCTTTAGCGAAGACTGGATTAACTCCATTGAGACGTCGCGCTACATGTTGCCCTATTTATTCCCGGCGCTGGCGATAAGCCCTCTGACGGTGATTGAGCTTATTTTTGGTTCCCACCGCTATTTTCTGCGTATCCAACTGGAACAGCTGGCGATTGTGTTATTCGCATTTGTCGTCATTCCCTATTTTCATAAAGATTATGCCACGTCGGTTATCCTGTTTTCTTCACTGACATTTATTCGCTACGCCTTCATTTATCTGAAAATGAATAAGCGAGCCAATCTTCTGAAAGATAAGCCGGTGATACTATGACGCTGAATACCGGATACTATTTACAGGTTTTTAGCTTTGTCACGCTGATCCTGTGTGGCCTGGTGCAATACTTTACCGGCATGCAGTCGGTGCTGTGGATCCCCTTTTTCCTGACCCTGTTGATGGTGGGATTATTGGTGATGCAGACGCGTGATGGCTCGCTGCAGCTGGATGCGCAGGAGACGATTGTCCTGGCGTTGTATTTTTCGTTCCTGATACTGGCCGGAACATCGACGCTGATTCAGGGCGGAATCACCGTCGCGATTGTGGCATTTAAAAATGAAATCGCATTGTCACTGGTGATGATCTGTTTGCTGCTGGGATTTTGCCGGGAGTCGCAGATTTACCGTGCAACGCGCTATCTGTACTGGGTGTTTTACGCGCAAATCCCGGTAATGATTTATCAGGTTTTACTGGTCGTTCCCCAGCGCGTTGCGGTGCGTGGCGAAGATGAGAAATGGGACTCTGTGGTTGGCACGTTTGGCGGTGACCCCATGGGGGGCGGTAACACTGCTGCGATGGGCCTGTTTTGCCTGTTGATTATGTCGTTAAAAGTCTCTGAGTATAAGCACGGGTTGACCACGTTCAAGTCCATGGCGTTGCACATTGTTCTTGGGATCGGGCTATGTATTATTGGTGAAGTGAAGTTCGTCATTCTGCTGTCACCTCTGTTCCTCGCGTGGGTGTGGATCTCGCCGAGCTACGTCAAAGACGTCAGTAAGGTTAATCTGAAGACGCTGTTGGTTATTGTGGCGGGCATGCTGCTGCTTATTAGCCTGTCGATAGTGATCCTCGCGTACTATTATTCTTCCGCGTTTGGCGGCGATCCGTCGAAAAGCTCGTTAAGCATTTTCATCGACTCCTTAAGCTATATCTTTGACCCGAACTACATCATGTCTACCGGGGAGTTAGGGCGCTTTACGACGTTCCTGTTCTGGTTGAAAAATAACGATCTGTGGGGGCTTTCAGGAACGTTATTTGGTTATGGGCTCAACGCCACAAACAGCGGGAGTACGGTGTCGCCGGGCTTTTTGAATATCATTTATAACTTAATTCTCGACTCGACTTCCCTGAGTATGCTGCTGTGGGAAGTCGGGGTGATCGGCACGTTACTTTTTATTAGCTTATTCATTTATATCCTGAAAGTTTGTCAGCCAAAGCCATTACTGACGCTTGAACAACTGGACCAGCAGGATCTTCAGTTGCTGAGCTTTGCACCGGCGTTTAACGCTTTTGCTATCAGTTGCTTAATTAGCTTACCTTACAGCCAGATACTGATGATTACACCGATGTTACAATTCCTGTTCTATTTATCACTAGGATCAAGTTTAGTGATTCGTCGAACCGTCCTTCGCTGTGTAGGGTAATTGTATGGACCAAAAACCGTTTATTTCAGTGAGTATTAAAACACTCAATGAATCTGAATGTATTGAGAAAACGATAGACAGTATCCGCAGGCAGCTTGTTGATTATCCACATAAAATTATAGTGGCAGATAGCCTGTCAACGGATAACACCCAACAGCTTGCGATCGATAAAGGGGCGACCGTGGTCTCTTTAACTGACCCAGGCGATCGTTGCTGCGGCGTCGGGCATCAGTTAGGTTATCTGTATAGTGAAGGGGAATATCTGTTGCTGATGGACGGCGACATGGAGCTGGAAGAGGGCTTTGTGGATCAGGCTGTCGCTTTTTTGCAGGCTGAGCCGGAATATGCAGGTGTCGCGGGAACCGTTGAAATGGACGATGCCGTTAACTATGAATTTAAATCGCGTAAGCAGCGTATTAGTAAAATCTATCCGCTTGGAGATAGCGACCATTTAGGCGGTGGTGGGTTATATCGCCGCTCTGCGATTGAGAAAATTGGTTATCTCACCAACCGTAATTTGCACGCTTATGAAGAAGCTGAACTTGGCCTGCGTTTGCTCGATGCGGGTTATAAACTACGCCGTCTGAATATTCCGTATTTTATTCATACTTCGCATACCATGCCGACCTTTCAGATGCTGAAGCACCGCTGGAAAAGTGGATACTATCAGGCACCGGGCGAGCTTTTACGTTGTGCGTGGGGAAAACCTTATTTCGGCAAAGCGTTAAAAATGGTTAAGAACGAGGCGATTTTTTCTGTGTATCTGATTGCCTTGTTTATTGCGGCGGTGACCTTCAATCTCGAACTTTTCGATATTGCATTTCTACCCTTGCTAGCCTTTATTATCTTGAAAACCGTGCAGAATCGATCGTTATTGAACGGATTGCAGAGCGTAATGAACCTGGCCGTGCTTTCTGCGGGACTTGTTAAAGGGTTGACTAAACCAGTACGCGATCCGTTGACTCCGCCTGACAGTAAAATCATTCATGAATAACTAAGGCTGGCGCAATGAAAGTTTTATTAGTGAATAAGTTTTTTTTCATTAAAGGCGGCGCGGAAACCGTTTATTTTCAAGAGCGCGAGATGCTGAAACAGGCCGGAGTGCAGGTTATTGATTTCTCGATGCAGCATGAGAACAATTTCCCTTCGGACTATGCGGATTATTTCGTCAGCAATGTGGACTACCACCAAGAGAGCAATCTGCTGGGCGGGCTCAAAACGGCGGTTAACTTTATTCATAATTCGCAGGCCTGCAAAAAGATGCTGGCGCTACTACAAAAAGAGCGTCCGGATATCGTCCACTTCCATAACATTTACCATCAGTTAACGCCGGCGTTGATTAAAGTGGCCCGCAATTTTGGCTGCAAAACGGTGCTGACCGCGCATGACTATAAAATCGTCTGTCCTGCCTATTCCATGCTGCGCGACGGTAAAGTGTGTGATTCCTGTATTACCGGGACGGTTTTCAATGCCTTCAGGTATCGTTGCCAGGAAGGCTCTGCTTCAAAAAGCCTCCTGCTCTCTTTAGAGGCGACCTGGCAGTATATTGCGCAAAATTACCAGGCGCTGGATGTGATCGTTTCGCCGAGCGTCTTTTTACGCGGCGTATTGTTGCGTACGCTGCCGAATTCGCGCATTGATGTCATCGTCAATGGCGTTGATGACAGCCGTCCTCTGGATGAGGTAAGCGATGCGGGCTATATGCTGTACTTCGGTCGCCTGAGCCGTGAAAAGGGCGTGGCAACGTTATTGGCGGCGCATGAGAAAATGCAGAACAAAGCGCCGCTGAAAATTGTGGGGCACGGTCCCCTGCACGACGAATTAGTCGCCCAATACCCGGACGTTGAGTTTTTAGGTTATGTGCAACAAGGGGAAGCTCTCGATAACCTTATTAAGCATGCACGGGCAGTGATCCTTCCTTCAGAATGCTATGAAAACTGTTCTATGGCGATATTAGAGGCGATGTCCTTAGGCAAGCCGGTGATCGGATCGCGCATCGGCGGTATCCCGGAACAAATTCGTGACGGAATCGAAGGGATTTTATTCGAACCTGGCAATGCGCAGGAGTTAGCAAATGCGATGGATGCACTGGCCGACTCGCCAGAGAAGGCGCGGGTCATGGGCTTACAGGGTCGTGCGCGATTGAGTGAAAAATATGCGCTGAGTAAACATATGGATACTCTACTGGCGCTCTATAAAGAACTGCTGAGCAGGCCATAGTATGAGTAAAAAAATAACGGTTTTTGGTACGCGTGGTATTCCTGATGTATTGGGCGGGGTGGAGACACACTGTCAGAATCTATATCCTGCCATTAAGCAGCAGTTGGACGTTGATATTTGCGTGATTGCACGCTCGCCGTATGTAAATTACAAACGATCATTATATAAGAAAGTTGAAACCTACGCGCTGTGGGCACCCAAAAAGCGCTCGCTGGAAGCGATTGTCCATTCCGTTTTAGCGGCATTTAGGACAAGTATCGACCATTCAGATATTGTGCATGTCCATGCTATCGGACCTGGGCTTGTGATCCCCTTATTACGCATGTTAGGGAAGAAGGTGGTGTTCACCCACCATGGACCTGATTACGATCGTCAAAAATGGGGATTCGTTGCTAAAAAAATATTGCTGCTGGGTGAGCGTTGGGCTGTGAGATATGCCAACGAAGTGATTGTGATTTCTGAGGTTATTAATCAACTGATCCAGAAAAAACACGCTCGCTATGATGCGCATTTAATTCACAATGGCGTCAACGAACCGCGGTCGTTATCTGCGCTGACCATCGACAATACGCTCTCCCGCTTTGGGCTGCAGCCGAAAAACTACCTCGTGGTGGTTGGGCGATTTGTGGAAGAAAAAGGGATGCATGATGCCATCGCCGCCTATCAGCGCAGCGGTTTAACTATGCCGTTAGTGTTAATTGGCGATGCGGATCATCCGACCGAATACAGCATTCGCCTCAAAAAGCTTGCCGCGGACACCCCTGGCGTTGTGATGACGGGGTTCTTGCGTGGTGATGAGCTTCAGGCGGTGTTTTCCCAGGCACAGCTGTTTGTGATGCCTTCATACCATGAAGGATTGCCCATTGCGCTGCTGGAAGCAATGTCATTTTCTCTTCCTGCCGTCGTCAGTGATATTCCGGCTAACCTCGAAGTTCAACTGCCGTCCGAGGCCTATTTTAAGGTGGGGGATGTGACCAGCCTGGCCGAAAAATTAACCGAGTGGGCGGCAACCAATAGCGTGGACTATCGTGTATATTTGCAAAACTATAACTGGCATGAAATCGCCAAAAAGACGATTAACGTCTATCACTCAATTGATAAAGATATAGGTTAATTTTGACCAGTCCTCAAAATCGTCCTCCCGTCATCGAACGATTTTATGCTCATCTTGACGAGCCGATTGCGCAAGGGTTGACCCCTGAACAAAAAGAAGGGGTGGAAAAAGCGATCCTGGCCTCGACTCTGACTTCGCGGCATCAGATCGATATTCGCCGAAGCTTTCCCTTTTTCAGTAAACGCTATTATCTGGTTTTTTTGTTTGGCAGAGATTTGCGTCGGCAGCATCGTCAGGAATCGACCCTGTCGAGAATATTGCTCACTTTTTTGCTGCTGATTGCCGTGTTGTTCGTTACCTGCTGCGTATTGCTGACGCTGTATATGATCAAATCAGCATTAGGTATTGATGTGTTCCAAAATTTTCATGTGGGTATATGGGACTGGTGGTTAAGTCTGAAAAACCGCTAGCGTAAACAAACCTGTGGAGGGCGTCACTGCGATGAAGTGTAAATGGGTTTCTGCGCTGTTGTTGATGTCCTTTCCGTTGGCGGTTATGTCTGCATTAACGACCGTAACCCCCAAAGCATTAACGGGCCCGCTAACCAATCCGGGGATTGGCGTGGCAAGTTTTCATCAGGGGTACGGTGAAACGCTGGGTCTGGCGGATTATCCCAATACCGGATTTGAATACGAGCGATTTTACTGGCGAGAGCTGGAGCCTGTTGAAGGTCAGTATAATTTTGCGCTGGTGGATGATGCCTTCAAATACGCGGTAGCGCATCGTCCCGCGATGAATGTCGGGCTGCGGTTTATGGTGCTTGCCGATCCGGGGGATGGCACAAAAATTCCCGATTGGCTGATTAAAAAAGGCGTGAAAGGCCGCTGGACGCCCGATAATAAAACATTTATTCCGGATTTAAGCGACCCGCTGTTTATTGAGTACAGCCAGCGTCTGCTGAACGCATTCGGAAAACGCTACGACGGTAATGAGAATCTCGCTTTTGTGGATATCGGCATGGTGGGGGCCTGGGGTGAATGGCATAACAGCAATTTCCCTGATCTGAAACCACTGTTGGAGCAGTACACCACCGCGCAGTTAGACCGCTACGTCGCAATGCACTTTTCTGCCTTCCCTTCGACGCCGAAAATAATGTTGATGAGCGGTGGGCAAAGCCTGGCGAATGCGGTGGCGCGAGGGGCTGGATGGCGGGCGGATTGCTGGGGTGACCTGCGCGTATTTTCGGACTCCTGGAGCCATATGGCCGATGATTACCCGCAGCGATTACTGGCAGCACAGCAGAGCTATTCGGGGTTTAATGATACCTGGAAACGTGCGCCGGTCAGTCTGGAAATCTGTTCATATATGCAGGACTGGAAGAACACCTTCCACTATACGCGTGCCGAAGTGCAGGGCATTTTTGACTGGGCGGTCAAGCAGCACGCCAGCACGATCAACCTGAAATCGAGAGCGATACCCAGCGATTATCGACCGATTGTTGATGATGCGCTGACCAAACTGGGCTATCGGTTTCGCTTAGCGTCTCTGAGCCATGAGTCCGTGTGGGACGGCGGACAAACGTTGAGGTTGAACAGTACCTGGTATAACGAAGGTATCGCACCGATTTATCTGCCCTACACGCTGGCTTTTCGTGTGGTGGATAGCGCCAATAAGGTGGTGGCGCAGGGGAATGCGGCGGATGATATACGACGTTGGCTCCCGGGCGTTTATCAGGTTAGCTACGCATTGCCCATGCCGGGTCGACTGGCGAAAGGGCAATACGCCATTGAGGTTTCGATGCTGGATAAATCCGGGGCGGCAAGAATTAACTTTGCCAACGAAGGAAAGCAGAGCAGCGGCTGGTATCGCGTATCAACGATAACGGCACACTAGCCCGTCACTGCAACGAGCCTGAGGCTCGTTGCCGGGTACATCAGATGTTATAACCATTCGGGTTGTTTTTTTGCCAGTTCCAGGTGTCACGCATCATTTCATCAAGGTTGTAGATGGCCTTCCAGCCTAACTCTTTGTATGCCAGTGACGGGTCAGACCAACATTCGGCAATGTCGCCGGGCCTTCTGTCGACAAATTGATAGCTTATTTTTTTCTGCGCCGCTTTTTCAAACGCCTCAATCAGATTAATCACGGAATAACCGACCCCGGTACCGAGATTAATCACCTTGTAGGCAGCGCCTTTGTTCTGGCTATCCAGCGCGGCTAAATGGCCGGTCGCCAAATCCATGACGTGGATATAATCACGAACGCCGGTGCCGTCGGGGGTTGGATAGTCATTGCCGTACACCGACACGGTTTTCAGCTTACCAATCGCAACCTGGGAGATGTACGGCACCAGGTTATTGGGGATACCGTTGGGAGCCTCACCAATTCGACCCGAAGTATGGGCGCCGACTGGGTTGAAATAGCGCAGGCAGGTAATGCGGAAGTCGGGCTGCGCGCGGGAGAAATCGGCCAGAATCTGTTCGACCATTAATTTAGAGGTACCGTACGGATTGGTGGTACCCCCCGTACGCGATTGCTCGCTCAGCGGCACGCTTTCCGGATTACCGTATACCGTAGCTGATGAGCTAAAAATGAATCGATTAACGCCTGCGGCCAGCATCTCATCCAGTAAAACCAGCGTTCCAGTGACGTTGTTTTCGTAGTAAGCAAGGGGTTCTTTTATCGACTCGGAAACCGATTTGAGGCCCGCAAAATGAATGACATCGGTGATGTTATGGTTGGCGAAAATGTTTTTTAATGCCTGCCTGTCGAGAACATCAGCGATATAGACAATGGGTTCCCTTCCTGTGAGTTCCGCGACCCTGTCCAGCGAGATTCGGCTGGCGTTTGCCAGATTATCGATGACAACGACATCATCGCCTCTTTCCAGTAGCGTTAAAACAGTATGTGAACCAATATAACCTGCACCACCAGTGACAAGAATAGCCATATGGACTCCAGAAAATGCGATGAAAATGGGCATTGATTCACGTCACTATCATAGAAAACGCTATTGGTGACGCCTGGCAAGGTAATAATTTCGGTAACTCACCATACACTTGTAAGATATTTTTCTAAGTATAGATAAAAAGCTGAATTTGTTTATTTTTGTATCATAGGCAATATAGTTACTTGAGAAATTTAGCGTGTGAACGCCGTCACTGTGGTTGATCGACGAATTGATTTGTTCGATCAGATTCTCATCAAAAGTAGCGTCATTCAGTGTGACTAATTCTTTGATGTAGATAGATTTTCCATATGTTTCAGGTGTGCATTCCTGGGTTAAGAAATACATTTTTTTATCGACAAGATAAGGCGCACCCGCTCCCCGATGATGATGATTGCTCACCTTCAATGCAGGAGTAATTCTCTGCCACTGTCCGTGGAGATGCTCTGCCGAATGAATAATTATTTTATTATCCATGGTGGTCGACATAAGATAGCAGGTCTCATTCATTGAAAGAAAAATGTTATCTGTCACTTCGGTGTCAGAGATTAGAACTTTAATTTTCTTCCAGCGTGTAGGAAACTCTACTGACTGAAACAGTATCACTTCTTTTCTTTCTGATGATTCAGGAATCATGAAGAGCTGATCGTTAATATTAATCAGGAACGGAAATGACAAATGACACATCAGGTCGTCAAAACCTTCAAGTTTCACGTCATCAATTTCAACCAGTTCACTATCAAGAATACGGCATCGGAGCGTGCCTTTCGAGTTGCGAAAGCTAAAAGCTTCATAAAAAACATACAGTTTATCATCTTTTTCAATAAGAAAAGGATCGGCTTGAAACGTATATTCCTTTTTTAACTGCTGTGCAGCGGATTTATTTAATATATCCAGTGTGTTATTTGGGAATTGGTGTGTACCATGATCCTTAATAATCATGATATCCCATGATTCATGATAAAATAACATGTTTATTATTCGTTTTAATTTCGCTTGCATTTGCGTCAGCTCCTTTTTATCGCCTGCACCATTATCAGAATTGATATCGCTGCTAGATAATTTTGATAAAACACTCAGGTGAACAGCTGTTTTACTCTAAATATATGCAATCTGTTGCAATACTGAATGGATGAGCTAAGGCCAATGCAAAAGCAAAACATCAACGGCTATTTAAAAAACTAGCTGCAAGTGCGTTTTTTGTCTATAGCACAAAAGTAGGTAAAAGCTCTCCAGAGCATCCTTGCTCTAGTGGACGATTTACTCGAAATGCACCTGCGGGTTATCAGCAAGGGAAACGTAGGTTTTGCTGTTTTTATCCAGGGTACGGATTTCACCGCTTTCGATGTCATATACCCAGCCGTGCAGACGAAGCGCATTATTTCGCAGCCCAACCGCGACGCAAGGATGCGTTTTAATATTATTGAGCTGTGCGATAACGTTTTCTTCCACCATGGCGTTAACTTTATCGATTGGGTTATCCCAGGTTTTCTTCTCAACCACGGCTTTCGCGGCATCGGCATAGTGCAACCAGTGAGCCACAGCGGGCATCGGATCCAGAGGTTGGCTATCGGCAATGGCTTTCATCGCGCCGCAGTTGGAGTGTCCGCAGATGACGATATCCGTCACGCCAAGTGCGACAACCGCGTATTCAATCGTAGCAGATACGCCACCGGGTTCCGGTCCAAAAGACGGAACGATATTACCGGCGTTGCGGATAACGAAAAGCTGTCCGGGCTCTTGCTGAGTAACGAGTTCTGGCACCAGGCGGCTATCGGAACAGGAGATGAAAAGCGCTTTGGGATTCTGGCTGGATGCCAGGCTGCGAAAGAGTTCCTTACGTTGAGGGAAAATCTCTTTTTGGAAGTTGAGGAAGCCCTCAATGATATGTTGCATAGCAGTGTCTCTTTTCTCTGTTTAAGCAGGTTATGATGAAGATCACACTTTCCAGTTTAACACCAGCCGACAGAACGGAAAAACTTTATAGCAGTTCTGCAACATCTTTGTATAGTTTTGCCCCACCGTGGCGGGGCAAAGAGTGTGATGCGCGCTACGCGTTCTGTCGTTTTTGGTACGCCGCTTTCAGTTGGTTCATCGCTTCTACCAGTACCGAGCGCGGGCACCCAACGTTGAGTCTCATGTGACCCTCTCCGCCGGGGCCATATTGCGCGCCTGGTGACAGACCCAGTTTTGCGTCCTGCACAAAAAATGCGCTTAGCTGTTCATCGCTAAGATTCATTTTTTCCGCGTTCAGGAACAGAAGATACGATGCGCCGCCATACACAATGGAGATTAAGGGACAGTGCTTTTCAATTTCACTTTTAACAAACGCCACATTGTCGGCCAGGTAGGCTAATAATTTTTGGTGCCAGTCGCCACAATAGGTAAAGGCGCTGTAAATGGCCGCCTGCTGTAATGAATGTGTCTCGGCAAGGTAGCAGTTATCCAGGAAACCATAGAACTGATGGCGTAATTCATCATTTTTAATAATGGCAATTCCGCCCTGGATCGCCGCCGTGTTGAAGGTTTTACTGATTGAGGTCAGCACGATTGACTGGCTCCCTGTCGCTTCGTCTAAAGTAAAAAACGGCAGATGGCGCTTGCCTGGCAGGGTTAAATCACTATGCACTTCATCTGAGAGAATAATGACGCCAGCTTGCTGACAATAGTGACTTACTTTTTCCAGCGTTTCCCGCGACCACACCATACCGCCTGGATTATGCGGCGAAGGGAAAAGAAACATTTTGCACTGCTTGAGTTTTTCGCTGAAATCATGCCAGTCAAATTCGTAATGACCATCTTCCTCAATGAGGCGCGTTTGAATCAAATTCCTGCCGCTGGTGTTTACCAGATTAGGGTAGGGGTCATATATTGGCGTACAGGTTAAAATATTATCGCCTGGTCGGGTAAACACCATCAGAGAGAGCACGATAGTTTTTATGACGCCGGGAATAAAATGCAACCAGTGTGGCTTTATGTCGACATCATACTGTTGCGCATACCAATGAATAACGGACTCTTTCCATTGCGGATAATCCAGGTTGTAGCCTTGTACTGGCTGCGATACCACTGAACGCAGTGTGCTCATGATTGGCTCTGGCGTCACAAAATCCATATCTGCAATCCACAGCGGTAATACATCGGTGGTGCCGTACATCTGTTGTAATTGACCGTATTTACGGCAATTAACATCCCTTATGACAATATCATCAAACAAAGACATTGCTGACTCCTGGACAGTCTCTGAAAAATAGTTTAAGCAACGCAACAGTGAAGAATATTTCTGTATATCTAATCGATATATTAAATTTACCCTGGTGGTAGCCAATATTTAGCTATTTATTAGCCTATGATTTTTGCTCAACCATATGCTCTGTAGCTTCATTTGGTTCATATTTAGCAATACCAATACCGGTGGCCGCCCACAGCAGGGCAAAGATGATGCCGCTGTAGCAGAGGATTGCCCATGGCAAATAATCAAGCGTCGCCACGCCCAGCATCGTGGCGCAATAAACGCCTGAGGCAGACCAGGGGATAATCGGTTCGACAACGGTTCCCGCATCTTCGGTAGTACGCGAGAGGTTCTTTGTCGCAAGCCCTCGTTTTTTATATTCTTCTTTAAAGGCATCGCCGCACAGCAGCAGTGGCAAGGTTCCATTTGCCGTACAGGCACAGATGGTGAACGTCGTCACAATCGTGGTGGCCACCAGGCGGAATGTGGATTTAACGCCTTTCGTGAGCGCGTTTATCACGGTGTGCAAAGAGCCTGTCGCACTCATTGCGCCGGCAAAGCTGAAGGCGCTGAAGACGGTGACGAAGCTGCTAAACATTGAAATGGCGCCGCCTCGTTCCAGTAAGCGCGAAACATCTGATGATAGTGTTGGCTGGTTATCTCCGGTGAGCATCGCGAGCTTAAAACCGCTAACCACGGATTCGCCAACCGATGATGCGGTAAATTGCTGAAAGGCTAATGCCAGAATCATCGAGACTATTGTGGATAAAAAGAGCATCGGGATTGGCGGTCTTTTTGACAGTGAGCCATACAAAACGATGATCGGTGGCAACAGTAGAAGAATGTTAAAGTGATAAATCTGGCCGATAGCGTTCATCAAGTTGGTGATATTGGCTGGCGCGCTGGATGAGGCATCAATGCCCATGCCCATATAGCTGTATACGACGCAGCAGATAATAAATCCCGGGCCGGTGGTCCACAGCAGATGGCCGATATGCGAGTACAGGTTTACACCGGCAGCCAGCGCCGCCATGTTGGTTGAGTCAGAAACCGGAGAAAGCTTATCACCAAACCAGCAGCCGGAGACAATAGCGCCAGCAGCAATGGGCAGCGAAACATTCAGACCAATCGCTACGCCAATCATGGCGATCCCGACGGTTCCGATGGATCCCCAGGAGGTGCCGGTACAGACTGAGATCAGCGCTCCCAGCATAAATGCTGAAATATAGAAATACTGCGGGTTAATCCACTTCAGACCATAATAAATCATCATTGGAATAGTGCCTGACACCATCCATGCGCCAATTAAGAAACCGATACTGGCGACGATTAATATGACAGGAAGCGCTTCAGATATTTTATTGCAAATAGATTGTAGAATGTCATCCCACGTGTAGCCGTGAGTGATGGCGATAAACGAGGCGGTTGCGGTTCCCACGAGGATCATGGGTTCAGCACGAATATTGAAGATAAAATATCCGATGCTAATGCCACCCAGCATGACTATCATGGGTAAAACTGACCAAAAGAAAGACAATGGCTTTCTGTTGTTGGCGGTGCAGCTATTTAATTCCATAATTCCATCCCAATCGATAATGGTTGAACACGTCAAATAAATACCTGCTACAGGTCACCCATAACTGAGTAACATAGTTGCCAGAGTTCATGGCTGAACCCTATTTTATTAACTGCTGCAGATTATCTATTTTGACCTGCTATTCTGATGCTTATATTTTGGTTGTAAGGTAAGAGTGAGTTTGACGAATAAATTACCCCTCGGCATAAGGTGAATGATTTCGGCGCTGTTGGCTCAGTTTGCGATACTGCTGCGGCGGCATGCCGACGTATTTATGAAATGAGCTATAAAAACGGCTGCTGGATCGGAAACCTGCAATTGTAGCGATATCCAGAATTGTTTTATCCGTATCGCTAAGCAAAGCCCGCACATGGTTGATGCGCATTGCGGTAATATACTGTTTCATTGTTAGTTGCATCACGCGATGAAAAATGCCCATCGCATAATTTGGGTTGAGCTTAACGTGTTCGGCAATAGCATCGACCGTAAGCTGTTTGTCGCAGTTTGCGGCAATAAACTCCAGCATCTGGCTGACGTAAAACTGTGAATGCCGTGAAATACTGTTTTTCTGGGTGCGCGATGTTTTGTTACCCAGCACTGGCCGCCAGCCAGCGAGGCTAAATCGCTTGAGCATCAGGGCAATCTCATCAATGGCTAATTGACGAATTTGCTCATTGTCGCTGTTGAGTTCACTCTGCCAGCGCTGTACTTCAAAAGCACTCAACTGCTGCGAGGCAAGCGACGTAATCACCATCCCATGCGTCACGTGGTTGATCAGTTCCCTGTCCAGCGGCCAGGACAAAAACAGATGCATCGGTAAGTTGAAGATGGCCATCTGTTTACAGTGCCCGGCATCCGTCAGCTGATGGGGGGTGCAGGCCCAGAACAGCGTGATAAAGCCCTGTTTGCTTTTCACCACTTCGTCATTGAAAAGGTACTCCACATCGCCATCAAACGGCACATTCACTTCAACCTGACCGTGCCAGTGGCTGTAGGTCATGGCCAGCGGAGCCCGCAGCTCGACGTCCATCCGCTGATACTCTGAGTAGAGCGCCAGCGGACTTCGCGACTTTTTTTCATAGCTGCGACACATATGTGGGTCGAGCGGCAGCTGCGGGGTACTTTTTGCCATTATGGGTGGGTTCCTGAATAGTGAATCTGACCATGGGTAGCGCCAAAGCATGAACATAGCTTAACCGAAAAAAAACGCCGTTTTCTCTCCATTTTCGCGAAGTTATTCCCAAAAACTCAGATCCTGTGCCTGTCGCTTGCCGATCTGAGTTAACGGGAATGGCGGTTTTTAATTTAAAAAACGGTCAATCAAAGCTGCTCACTTTGCAAAACGACAGCGTTTTTCTGCCAATAAATCGGATTCATAGCGATAGCCAATATTCACGCAATACCATACATTTTGTATGTATCCATATCTTAAGGAATCATCATGTCCAGGCTCCGTACTTTAGCAACGGCTTTAGTTGCCGTTGCCGCGATGTCGATGTGCGCTATCCCCGTTTCGGCTAACCCCGGTAATGGCAACGGAAATGGTAATAGCGGCAACCATGGTAATAGTGGGAATAAGGGTAATAGCAGTCATAGCCAGAAAGGAAATCCAGGCTCAAAAAACAACTCGCAATCGGAACAGCGTAAAAATTATGGCAAGCCGGACCATGTTGATAGTGATATTAGCTATAACGTGGCCAGGCAGTATGCCGTCAGATATGGTTTGACGGGATATAAGTCACTGCCTCCGGGCATCGCCAAAAATCTGGCGCGAGGAAAACCACTTCCTCCGGGGATCGCTAAGAAAAGTGTCCCATCCTCGATGCTGAATCAACTGCCGTATTACCCGGGTTATGAATGGCAGGTTGTTGGCGACAATCTGGTGTTGATTGCACTGAGCACGGCAATTGTCACCGCGGTTATCAATGGTGTGTTTGATTAAGTATCCCTGTACTTAATTTGCTCTGTTATACCCACCACAAGCCCGCGCTACGCGGGCTTAATTGTTAAAAAAATAGGGCTCACAAACCATACAGTTTTATTTTTCGATAGAGCGTGGCAATACTGACTCCCAGTTCTGATGCAGCCTGTTTTTTGCCCTCCACGCTTGAACCAAATCGCTGAATGGCATTTTCGATAGCGTCCCTTTCCGCTTGTTTTCCTTGGATCGCCAGCTGTCGGGGTTGTGCGGTCATCGTGGTTTTCCTGCTGTCAGCCGGGGAGAGTAAATAAGGGGGCAGATGGCTGGCGTTGATCCCAGCGGCTTCTCCGCGCATCACAAAAATGTATTCGATGACGTTGCGTAATTCGCGAATGTTCCCCGGCCAGTGCCAGGCATAAAGGCGATTAATAACGTCATCGGGCAGTTTTTGCGGTGAACGCTGGTAACTGACCGAAAACTCATCGGCAAAGTATTGTGCGAGGACGGCGATATCAGCCCTGCGTTCACGCAGGGAAGGAAGCACCAGAGGGACGACATTCAGGCGATAGAAAAGGTCTTCGCGAAACTGATTATTCTCCACCATCGCGCTAATATTTTTGTTGGTCGCGGCAATAATGCGCACATCAATATTAATGATGTTATTAGAACCCACGCGGGTGATCGCTTTTTCCTGCAACACCCTGAGCAGCTTGGCCTGCAGGTGCAGCGGCATATCGCCGATCTCATCCAGAAACAGGCTGCCGCCGTTGGCCAGTTCAAATTTCCCCATTCGTCCTTTGGGATCTGCACCGCTAAATGCACCGCGTACATAGCCAAACAGTTCGCTTTCCAGTAGTTGCTCGGGGATTGCCGCGCAGTTGATTGTCACGAAAGGGGCGGCTTTACGGGGGCTGTTTTGGTGAATGGCAAATGCCACGACCTCTTTACCCGAGCCGCTTTCCCCGGTGATGAGCACGCTGGCGTAGCTGTTGGCAATTTTGCTAATGGTGCTTCTGAGTTGCTCCATTGAGGAAGAGTGACCAATCAGCCGCACCTGCGTGTCAGACTCGTAAGGGGATGGAGTAAGGTTACTCAGGTAGTCGTGCGCATCACGAAAGATGACCATCGTTAAGCGATCGTTATCCAGCGAGGAGAGCGAAATTTGTTTGCACAGTACATGGTGTTTCTGGCCTTCAAGCGTCAGCCATGCTTCTTCATCGCCATACAAACTGTCCCCGGTTGTTTCAATGGTCAGCGGTAATCCCTGAACTTCGCGGTTGAGAATGCGATCGGCTGAATGATTGGCATGCCAGATAAGACCATTGCCATCAATTGCTACAACGCCGCGGTCCATGGCATCGATCAGACGCCGAAATGCGCCGAGGGTTTCCTGCGCGCGTAAACGCTCCAGACATTCAAAGACCTTACTGGAGATCATCACCGCGATTTGCTCAATAAAAGTGACAAATTTATCAATCTGGCTCAATAACGCGTCACGCTGCGCCTGGGTTGAGCAAATAATTCCGATCACGCCAATCACTCGATTGTTGAGAAAAATTGGTGCGTTCAAATCCAGCATTTCAGAACAGTAGTGGTGTTTTTCACATAACTGACACAGCGGATGTTCGCCGGGGTTTTTGATAAGAACCGTTTCTCGGACCTGCAAAACGTGGTGGTAGATGTAGCCATTTTTTGCCACGTTTTCATTGAGCATATGTCGGTATTTACCGGTGCCAGCGATGCGCATTAAGGATTCATCGATGATTTCAACATCCGTTCCGGTTATGCCAGAAATAGCGTCGGCATAATTGCAGATATCATCCTGAATATTGCTGAGTACTGAAATCATGGTACATCTCCGGCAGCGAGTGGCATTTCTCAAGGGAGATGATAAATATGCGAAGCAATGCAAAAATGATTTGCGAAAAATCAATCTACTGCTCTGTTTTTGGATGTTTTTTTTATTTTATCTTCCGCGATCACACTATTTATCAATTGTGAGAATTTATCAAACGAGGCGATAAACTAACGCTGTGGTATTTTTCAGTGCCCATCTCGTTTTCTTTTTAATTATTTGAAAATAAAGACTTTATTAAAATATTTATAAGGTTTTACTCGATTAATAAAAAACTGGTAAGCATTTTGCTCTATTTGCAATACCGATAGCGTAACTATCTCTGTATACGTCTATTACAGGGAGTGAAATACCAGAACAATGAGGTTTTATGATGCAGGAAAACTTATCATTTTTTATCAACCAGACGCCGTTTACCGAACATCCAAACGCGCCGCTGGCACCGTTTAGTCGCCAGGAACTGGTAAAAGCGTTGAATTTTCATCGGTCTATTCCGGGTTATGCGCCGACGCCGTTATATACGCTGCCGGCTCTTGCACAAAAGCTGGGTGTTAAAAATATCTATCTCAAGGATGAGTCTCAGCGTTTTGGCCTGAAAGCCTTCAAAGCGTTAGGCGGCTCCTATGCGATGGCGTGCCATATCGCGGAATTAATCGGCAAGGATATCAGTGAACTGCCGTTTGACGTGATGACCAGCGAAGAGGTACGCCGCGATCTCCAAACCGTCACGTTTGCCACCACCACCGATGGCAACCACGGTCGCGGTGTGGCGTGGATGGCGCGCCAACTGAAGCAAAACGCCGTGGTTTATATGCCGAAGGGCTCTTCGCAGCAGCGTTTGACCTCCATCCGTAATGAAGGCGCTACCGCTGAAATCGTCGATATGAACTATGACGATGCGGTTCGCATGACCGCGGAACAAGCACAAAAGCATGGCTGGATTGTGGTGCAGGATACCGCCTGGGAAGGGTATGAAAAAATCCCGCAGTGGATTATGCAGGGCTACGGCACGCTGATGCTGGAGGCGATAGACCAGCTGCATCAGGTTGCGCCGACGCATATTTTTGTTCAGGCAGGCGTTGGCTCGTTTGCCGGAATGGTGCAGGGAATGGTGACGGCAGCCTGGGGTGCACACCGCCCGAAAGTGATCGTCGCTGAAGCGTTAATTGCCGATTGTCTTTACCGCTCTGCCCGTTCTAAAGAGGGGGATGCAATTGCGGTGGGCGGCGATTTGCAAACCGTGATGGCTGGTCTCGCCTGCGGTGAGGCGAACAGCATCGGCTGGAAACTGCTACGTGATTATGCCAACGCATTTGCCTCCTGCCCTGATGAAGTCGCAGCGCTGGGCATGCGCATGCTGGGTAATCCGTTGGCGGGCGATCCGCAGATCGTATCCGGTGAGTCCGGCGCGGTCACTTCCGGTCTGCTGGCGCTGCTGATGACCTCACCTGAACTGGCGCAAACGCGTGAACAACTGGGGCTGGATGCGCATTCCCGCGTGCTGTTGGTCAGTACCGAAGGCGACACCGACCCACAACAATATCTGGATATTGTCTGGGGCGGTCAGTACCCGGGCATCAAATAACACATTTCCTGATTGAGAGAAATAACGGAGAAACCCATGTTATCTGCAAAACGTATTGATGAAGTCATTAAAAACTGTCAGGCGCTGATCCAACAAAAAAGTTATTCCGGTCAGGAAGGGGAAGTGGTTAATGCCATAAAAAAAATGATGCAGCATTACCAGTTCGATGACATCCACGTTGATAAGTACGGCAACATTGTGGGCGGCATTGTCGGCAATCAGCCGGGGAAAACGCTGGTTCTCGATGGACATATCGATACCGTGCCGGTCAACGAAGAGAAGTGGAGCCGCAACCCGTACGGCGGCGATATCGACGATGGCAAAATTTATGGTCGCGGTACAACCGATATGAAAGGTGCCGTGGCGGCGATGATTTCCGCCGTGGGTTTTTTCGGCCAGGACAATCAGCGTAATTTTGCCGGCAAAATCTACGTTGCCTGCATCGTGCATGAGGAGTGCTTTGAAGGTATTGCTGCCCGGCTGGTCAGCGAGCGCTATAAGCCGGACTACGTGATCATCGGTGAAGCTTCCGAGTTAAACCTGAAAATTGGTCAGCGTGGCCGCGCTGAAATTGTGGTCGAAACGTTTGGTAAACCCGCGCACTCCGCCAACCCGCAGGCAGGCATTAACGCGGTGTACAAAATGGCGCAATTGATCGACAAAATTCGCACAATCACTCCGCCCACGCACCCGGTACTGGGGCCTGGCATTCTGGAGCT
Source organism: Citrobacter sp. RHBSTW-00887 (assembly GCF_013728095.1). Lineage (NCBI taxonomy): Bacteria > Pseudomonadati > Pseudomonadota > Gammaproteobacteria > Enterobacterales > Enterobacteriaceae > Citrobacter > Citrobacter sp. RHBSTW-00887. Next base: position 1,360,145 of record NZ_CP056267.1, read on the forward strand.
TACCGACATTAAATCTTCGCCATACCCGGGAGCTTCGGTAGTGCCGGATTATTGTCGCGCAACCTACGATCGTCGTTTGCTGGTGGGTGAAACCAAAGAAAGTGTTATTGCCCCACTGGAAAATGCGCTTGCGGAACTTACCGCACAGGATCCGCAGTTTAAGGCCCGTGTCTCCTACGCGGTAGGTCAGGAGTCTTGCTATACCGGTGCCACGATTGAGGGCGAGCGCTTCTTCCCGGGCTGGGTGTATGACGAGTCTGACGAATTCGTGCAGGCCGCTCTGGCTGGCGTTCGCGAGGCCGGGTTTAATCCAACCATCACACAGTACTCATTTTGCACCAACGGCAGCCACTATGCGGGCGAAGCGGGAATTAAAACTATCGGCTTCGGACCTTCACGCGAAAACCTGGCCCACACCATCGATGAATATATCGAGATTGATCAGTTAACCGGCTCGGCCAGCGGCTATTACAGCATCATTCAGACACTCTATCGCCAATAAAAAGAAAGATAACAACCTCTTACCTTACAAGTGGTGTCGTGAAGCGATACCGCTATGGAGAATAACGATGAAAACCATTTTCAAAAACGGAAATGTAATCGATGGGACGGGCAGCAAAGGCAGAATTGCCGATGTGATGGTTGACGAAGGACGCATTGTCGCAATCGGTCAAATTGACGTTGGCGTTAATGAACAGGTTATTGACGCAACGGGAAAAATTATTTGTCCTGGTTTTATTGATACCCATACGCACTCTGACCTGTCGGCCATTATTAACCCCGCGCTGTCGGCAAAAATTCGTCAGGGTATTACCACCGAGCTGTTAGGGCAGGATGGTGTCGCCCTGGCGCCGTTGCCTGAAGAATATATTCCGGCCTGGCGTAAAAATATCGCCGGACTGGATGGCGATACCGACAAAATAGACTGGAAATATAAAAACACAGACGGCTACCTCAATCTGCTGGCATCGCGTCATCCGGCGACAAACCTCGCGTATTTAGTTCCGCATGGCAACGTACGCATGGAAGCCATGGGCCTGGATGGGCGCCCCTCTACTCGTGAGGATGTGGCGAAGATGTGCGAAATCCTTGAGCGGGAGTTACAAGCAGGGGCGTTTGGTCTTTCCACTGGGCTCATCTACATGCCTTGCGCCTTTGGCGATACCGCCGAAATGATTGAACTGTGCAAAGTGACGGCGAAATATGACGGGATCTTTGTGGTGCATCAGCGCAGTGAAGCGGACGATATTATCAACTCAACGCAGGAACTGATTGATATCGCCACCGCCACTGGCGTCTGGCTGCATATTTCACATATGAAGGTTTGCGGTAAGAAAAACTGGGGGCTGATTGACCAGATGCTGGGCATGTTGGAACAGGCGCAGGAAGAGGGGATTCGTATCTCTTTCGACCAGTATCCGTATGTGGCGGGCAGCACGATGCTCGGCGTGATCCTGCCGCCGTGGGTCCACTCCGGTGGCACTGACAAATTACTTGAGCGGCTGGCCTCGCCTGAACTGCGCGCCAAAATGATCGACGATATTCAGCAGGGCATTCCTGGCTGGGATAACTTTATCGATTTTGCCGGGCTGGACCAGATTTTTGTCACCAGCGTAAAAACGACAAAAAACCAGGATGCCGTCGGTCTGAACCTCGTTCAGTTGGGCGAGCTACGCGGAAAAGATCCGTACAACGCCACCTTCGATCTGCTGTTTGAAGAAGAAAACGCCGTTGGGATGGTCGACTTTTACGGTACTGAAGAGCATGTGATTAAGTTCCTTTGCCGTCCTGAGCAAAACGTCTGTACCGACGGTTTAATGGGGGCTGGCAAACCGCACCCGCGCGTGTTTGGCGCATTCCCTCGTGTGCTCGGTAAATATGTGCGTGAAGAGGGATGTCTGAGCTGGGAAGCGGCAATCCGTAAGATGACTGGCAAACCCGCTGAGGTATTAGGCCTGCAGGATCGTGGGCTGCTGAAAGTGGGTTATGCGGCGGATATTGTGATGTTCGATCCTAACACCATTGCCGATAAGGGCACTTTTGTTGAACCCAATCAATATCCGGAAGGGATTGAAATTGTCATGGTTAATGGGCGCATTGCCTTAATCAATGGCACTGAAAGTTATGCCTGTAGCGGTACGGTTATTAGAAAACAATATTAATAAATAACGCTAAACACGCATTGATTTATCGCGACCATTTATGGCCGCGGTAGATCACTACACCTTAAGGACATCACAATGAACCTACAAACGTCTTTACCTTCAGGTAAACCAAAGACCTGGAAAGCAAGGTATACCGTCCTGACATTGATCTGGCTGGCGTGGCTGCTCTCTTTTCTCGACAGAATGGTGATGAGCGTTTCTCTCCCTTATATCGGCAAAGATTTAAATCTGGATACGACCCAACAAGGGTTAATTATTAGCGCTTTTTTTATTGGTTATGCCGCGTTTCAAATTCCCGGCGGTTTACTGGCGGATAAGTTTGGTTCGCGCAAAATCATGGCCATCGGTATTGCCTGGTGGTCTGTTTTCACCAGCTTAACCGGTGCCGTGTTGACGCTGCCGCTAATGCTGGCCGTTCGCTTCTTCTTTGGTGTTGGTGAAGGTTGTTTCCCGTCGGCTTCCTGGAAGATGATATCAACCTATTTCCCGTCGAAAGAACGTGGCCGCGCCACGGCGATTCAGTCAACGGTAAACACCTTAGGCCCGGCGCTGGCGGTAGTGGTAGCCGCAAGTATAATCGGGGCCTTTGGCTGGCACATGGTCTTTATCGTGCTAGGTATTCCGGGTCTGTTTATCGCGGCGGGGATCTACTTTTTTACCCGCGACAATCCGAAAGATCACCCCGCAATTACGCAGCAGGATCTGGCGGAACTGGCTGCTGACGAGCAGGGAAGCCTGCAAAACACCAGCGGCATCGCGTTTAAAGACGTCCTCAAAATGCCGGTGCTCTGGCAAATGGCGAGTATCTGGTTTTTGTTTGATATCACCTTCTGGGGCTTTTCAACCTGGCTGCCAAGCTACCTGATCACCGTTCGTGAGTTTTCTCTGGCAAAAACCGGCGTCATGGCGGCCATTCCCTTCCTGTTTGGCGCAGGCGGAACGTTGTTAGGCGGCTATTGCTCAGATAAATTTAAACCCCAGCGTAAAACGTTGTATGTCGTGACCTCCGTTATTGCCGCGGGTTTCCTGTACCTGACCTTCAGCGTGAGCAGTGCAGATATGGCGGTGGTTTATCAGTGTATTTCAGCCCTGTTCATGTTCTTCGCCATGGCGACATTCTGGGGCATTCTGATGGACACCATTCCCAGCAACATCATGGGGCGGGCATCCGGGATCGTTAACTTTGGCGGTCAGATGGCGGGAGTCGTTTCTGCACCTATCATCGGCTGGCTGATTCAAAGCAGTGGTGGAAGTTATAACAGCGCCTTTATCTTTATGATTGCCGCGCTGTTATGTTCTGCCGTCGTTACGCTGACCGTGAAAAGCTCCCATGCTATTGGGGCGTTGCCCAGTAAAGCCTGATTCATGACTGACTCCTGTGGCTCTGTTGTTTCCTGAGCCACAGGGCGTTTTACTATCAAATCAGCAGGTTTATTATCTTTTTCTCCAGATTTGACCTGGTATAAAAATGATTCTTAGATAGCTATTCTGCATATACACCTTTGCCGTTGTGATGAAAACTCCCCCTGGTTATATGACCCCGGCCATTAAGAATGAATCATAATAAATGAGGGATTTATCCTACGCATGTAGGAATATTCCTTTTGGTTGTGTTAATGGTTTGATATTTAGATAGGCTCAAGGTTTAAAATTTGTAAAATACAGTGTTGCATTTATGCCTTATTCTTCGTTTTTATAAAAAACTAATAAATATACGTGTGAATGTGTTAGGATTTACCTGATAACGCCTTATTTTTATAAATTATAATGCTTAAGGCTCACCTGCTCGATAGCCATCGCCTCTCTTTATTTATCGGGATTCTTATACGCAATGAACGCGATAATCGTTGATGATCACCCATTAGCTCGCATAGCCATCCGCAACTTACTCGATACTAATGGTATTACCGTAACCACCGAGCTCGACAGCGGAGAGCATGTGGTCCAAACCGTTGAGAAAACTAAGCCGGAGTTACTGATTATTGATGTGGATATTCCGGGCATCAGCGGCATCGAAGTGCTGGAGCAACTGCGAAAGCGGCACTATGCTGGTGTAATCATTATCATTTCAGCCAAAAATGAATTTTTTTACGGCAAACGTAGCGCCGAATACGGTGCCAACGGATTTGTGAGTAAAAAAGAGGGTATGAATAATATTCTTGCCGCAATCGAAGCTGCAAAAAATGGGTATAGCTATTTTCCCTTTTCCCTTGAGCATTTTACTGGCTCATCTGTCAGCGAACAGGATAAGCTTGATACGTTGTCGACCCAGGAAATGAGAGTGTTGCGTTATATTCTTAACGGTATGGATTACAGCACTATTGCCAGCAAAATGAACATCAGTAATAAAACGGTAAGCACCTATAAAAGCCGTTTGATGGAGAAATTAGATTGCTCGTCATTAATGGAAATTTATGATTATGCGCAAAGAAATAAAATAGGATAGAGTAATGCTGGAACGCTTGTTTATTTTTTTGATGGTCATATTTACCATCGGGTTTTCTACGGGTGTAAGCTCAGCCCGGCAAGTTGAGCTAAAAAGTAACTATAATACCTCAGTACAACATATCGGCTTGAACAGGGAAGAAACAAACTGGTTAGCGCATAAAAAAACCTTGGTTGTTGGCACCTGGTTACCGGAAGTCTCCCCCATTGTTTATCAAAATAGCGGTGAATATTATCGGGGCGTCAACGCGGATTATCTTGCGCTAATGCAAAAGAATCTCAATATAAAAATTGTTATAAAGCAGTATGATAATGAGCAAGAAGCGCTGACCGCACTTGCCAGTAACGATGTAGATACATTGATAACTCAGCTGTCCCGGCGACAAGATGTCGGCGGCCATTTATTGCGCACTTCGGCATTACTGACGACGTGGCCGACGCTTGTGACCTCGCTAAAAAACACCATGCTGCCGCTGACCTCGGAGCATCAGGTTAGCGTCGCGTGTGTGCGAGATTGTCCTTTTCTTGATGTTATCCAGGATGCTTTTCCTGAAGCTAAAGTCTCATTTTTCGACGACGAGTATCAGGCCATGGCATCGGTAGTGAACGGTGATAACCAATATTATATTGGGAACAATATCACCAGCAGTCATTGTGTCTCCCGATATTTTTCGCAATCACTGGTTATTACGCACTACTTTGATAAACAAGAGCAATATAATTATTTTGTGGTGAAGGACGACCAGCCAGTATTAAGAAATATTCTTGATGGTTTCATTACGTCAATCAGTAATGAAATTCATATGCAGGTCATGCAGAACTGGCTGAACCGCGGTAACCTTGCTTTTCTGAATGCGCCTATTCCTTTTACCGATCAGGAAAAAGCGTGGCTGAAGAAGAAACATACTATTCGCATTCTTATCAATCCAGATTACCCGCCTTACACGCTTGTCGATCGCAGCGGTGAGTTACGTGGAATTCTTGGCGATTTGCTGAATATTATTCATCTGCAAACGGGGATTGATTTTGAGCCGGTTTTGGCCAACACCAAAAGTGAACAGACCAAACAAATAAGCGGCGAACGATGGGATATGTATCCCACTATCACCCTGACAAATCAAAATCAGCACAATTCGACCTTTAGCGATCCGCTGATGAATGTGGCATTTGTGATTATCACTTCCCGCGATGAAACGGCCGACTCGTTACTGAATACACCGATCCGTATTGCGTTGCCCGCCGGACATGTTTTGGAAAGTGACCTGAAACAACGCTACCCGCAGGCCACCTGGGTGGATGCTGATACTGGCAGCGTCGCGATGACTATGCTCAGGGATGGCAAGGTTGACGCGGCAATTGCTACCGAATTGTCGGCAAGGTTCATGGTCGATCATGACTATCAGAAAAACATGCACTTTTTTAGGCTACCAGATATGCCTGGCGCGTCGGTGAGCTTTGCGGTTTCTCCCCACGAGCCCATGTTGAAGTCCGTAATGGATAAAGCGCTGCAGGCGATACCGCCGCGTGAGATTTTGCAGATGACGGAGAAGTGGTCGAAAATTTCTAATACGCAGGTCGATCTCTGGAGTCGGTATAGCAAACAGTTCTATCAACTGGTGGTGTTTGCGCTGTTGCTGATAGCAATTAGCCTGATCTGGGGGATCTCACTCTCCCGTGAGGTAAATAAAAGAAAACAATCGCAGCGGCAGCTGGAAGAGCAGCTTCATCTCAAAGAGGCATTGTCTCAAGAACTGGAAACCGAAAAAAATAAAGCGATTGAAGCAACCAAGGCCAAAAGTCGCTTTCTTGCGAGCATGAGCCATGAATTACGTACCCCTGTCAGCTCGATTGTGGGCTTTCTGGAATTACTGTCGAGCTCAGAACTCAGCCCGGCACAACGAAAAGAGGCGATTGCTCTTACCGCAGCGACAGCCCAGTCACTGCTTGGGCTGATCGGTAAGATTCTGGACGTTGATAAGATTGAGTCTGGTAAATATCAGGTTGTTCCTCAATGGACGGATCTCTCGCAGCTCATTGAATTGCAGTGTCACTCTTTTGATGCCTTAGCCAGACAGAAAGGCGTTACGCTTGCTTGCGTAAGCCAGTTGCCGGCAAACGAGCGGGTGTTTGTCGATCAACAAGCTTTGCGGCAAATTCTCACCAACCTGGTGGGCAATGCGCTGAAGTTTACCGAGCAGGGTAGCATTCATGTGACGGCCCGTTTAACACCTGACGGGGAGAATCACGGTACCCTGACCATCGCCATTAGCGATACCGGTTGCGGGATTAGCGAAGAGGAGCAGGCCGGGCTGTTTCGTCGCTACGCTCAGGGGCGCTGTGGGCGTCAACAAACGGGGTCTGGTCTGGGATTATTTATCTGCAAAGAGCTGGTGACGCTGATGGGCGGTACGCTGGAGCTGATGAGCGTTCCGGCGCAAGGAACCACGTTTACCATAACGCTGCCGGTTGAGACAGCCCGCCAGTCAGTTGTACCGGATAGCAACACGCCGGGGGCGCTGTTGCCGCTGCCGTGTCTGTCTATTTTGATAGCAGATGACAACCCGACCAATCGCCTGCTGCTTAAGCGACAGTTGAACGCCATTGGTTACAGCGTGGATGAAGCGTGTGATGGTGAGGAAGCCGAAGCCAAACTGGCTAAAAAATCATACGACCTGTTGATAACCGATGTGAATATGCCGAAGAAGGACGGGTTTGATCTTGCGGCTTCGTTACGTCGTCAGCAGCCTCATTTACAAATATGGGGACTGACGGCCAGCGCGCTCCCACAGTCACGTGACAGGTGTCTGCAAAACGGCATGAATTTGTGTCTGTTTAAGCCCGTGTCGATTCAGACACTGACGCATGAATTAAGCAAAATCGAAACCGGTTATTCGTCTCCTTGTGCAATCCGGCATCTGAAATTCAATGTCTTGACGGAAAATACCGGCGGCGATCGCGCATTAATGAACGAGATACTCGAAACATTCCGCGAGGCAACGTTTAGCGATTTACAGGCGGCCGAGAAAGCCGTTGAGCAAGACGAACCCCAGCTGTTTTTGCGAGCCCTTCACCGGTTGCATGGTTCGGCGCAAATTCTGGGCATTACTGCTCTTCAGACGCTATGCGAACCTTTTGAATCGATGCGACATGACGATCTTCCTCTGGCAGTACGCCAGGAAGCATTACAGAAGATTGTTGCCGTCATGCGGGAAATTGAGATTGAGATTAACAGTCTGATTAGCCATTAACCCCCCTGATCGGGTTGCCGTAGCAACCCGATCAGGAGAGAAAGTCCTGGTTCAACACTCCGTAGTGCTGAGTATTACTGGCCTGCGCCCAGCATCTCGCTATCGATCACAATGCCTTCTTCAGCACCCTTTAACACAAGGTTTGCTTCATAGTATTTACCTGAAGACAGCAGTTTTTGAGCGCTGGCAACGGCTTTACGCGTCTGATTCAGGGGCATCAGGTATTGGGTCTGAAGCACGCTGATACCCGCCAGTTGCAAGGTATCCACAGCACCTTTCCAGTCGCCTTTAGCCATTTTGCCATTCGCTGTATTGATAGCGGATTCTTTAGCTGGGGTGGCAATATAGTCTTCTGACAGCGCAATCGTAGCGTTAATAATCACGTACTGATCGTCAATCATCTTGGCTTTAGGCGCAGCTTTTACAAATTTCGCCCAGTCGTGGCTGTCACCTGCAAGCAGGGAAGCGGCGTCATCGGTTAATTTTTTAGCACTGTCAGGCTGTCAATGAAACAGGGCCAGACGGGCAAGCTGAATATCACGCATCGCGTTTGCACCTTGTACTGCGACCTGCATAATATCGGCAGCTTCTTTTTGTACATTGGCGGTAGCAGTTTGTGCCGGCGTGGTAGTGGTAGCTGCCAGTACCGGGGCTGAGCCCATCATGGTTGCAAGCAGACCTGCAAGAATAATCTTTTTCATTACTTTCTCCTGAATAAATTTGGTATATCTCACCAAACGAAATAAGCATATTAAATAACTTCGAAGAGTGGAATCAGAGCCAGGATAGAATAATGAGCGTTTAATCTTACAGGTGTCAGACGTCTGACACGTGTAGGATTATACAGATAATGACATTCCTTTATTCTTATATACGAATTCGGAGGGAAAGTCTTATCATTCCATTGTAAGTGATATGTATTAAGTGAATATTACTCTTTTATTAGTAGGTTACATTGCGTTTCTATGTAACGGAGGATGTATGTTTGTTTTTAATCAGCAAAGCCTGAAAGCATTTAATGAAAAAACACTATTTCATTATAAAAGACACGCCACAATCATGGCCGTGCTGTTGTTGGTTTGCGGCATCTGCTGCTTAATCTATCCAATCGCTGCAGGTGTTTACTTAAGCTATGCAACAGGTTTTATGTTCCTGGTGTGCGGCTTCTATTCTATTTACAGCCTGTTTTCCTCGGGTAAAAAGCAGTTGAAAGCCAAATTTACCTATGCCTTTTTTGCTATCGCATGGTTGCTGCTGGGATACTGTTTCCTCGAAAATCCTGTGATAGGTATGAATTCATTGGCAATGGTTTTTTGCTGCCTGTTTATTCTTGGCGGGATTTTTCGTGTTGCTTCCGGCGTCAAAATGTTCCGCAGTCCGGGCTATGGATGGAATATTTTTATCGGTATTTTTGACCTGCTTATTGCAGCCGTATGGCTGAATATGGATCCCGACCGTTCTTATGTGTTTACCTCCATCTTTATAGGCGTTGAGATGATTTTTAGTTCTTTGGCTTTTATCAGTCTGCGCAGAAATGCGTCGTTGGTACAAACTGAAAAACTCGCCGATAAAAATTAATGCTACTTCTGGAGCGCATTGTGAATATTAAATTGATTGTCTCTACAGCTATTCTTATGGCCTCTGTTATGGCGCCGATGAGCCGTGCTTTTGCTACACAGGCAACGGAAGCGGCGCCACAAGATATGACCTGTAAAGAATTCGTTGATATGAGTCGGCAATACATGACAGCAATTGCCTTTGTGATTGTTAATAAAAATTCGGACTTTAAAGGCGATGATTATGTTCCCCTGCATGAGGTGGAAACTGTCGCTGTACCCAAGATGATTAAAATGTGTCATCGACACCCTGATACTAAATTGGGCGAGCTGGCCGTAAATCTGAAGGGTTCCGGTCTGCACTATTGATTACCCGTTTTGATAGCCTGGCATGAGTCAGAATTGACAACCTCTGTACCTACCTTAGTTGTTACCCTACAAGAAAAAATCCCCGTAATGTTTACCCTGCTATCCACGAGAAATTCGCTGGATAACAGGGCCCGCTAACAACCGTAGACCTGATAAGCGAAGCGCCACAGGGCATTGATTACCCGCAGAGCAGAGGGACTCAAGTGTGGTGGAGAATGCCACTCTTAACGTAGTCACTGTATCGTCGCTGTAATGAAATGAAGAACTTAAGGTGAACGGAACCCTTTCTCTGAGAGAGCATTGAGAATCCCTGGGATTTAATAAACTTATCCCAGGGATAATCACGTACGAGGGCAGGGAATCAGCGCCGTGTTTTGAATCGCGCCAGCATGTTTTCTACGAGAACAAAGAACAGCGGAACAAAGTAGATCGCCAGCACTGTTGCGGCCAGCATCCCACCAATAACACCCGTACCGACGGCATTTTGCGCACCAGAGCCCGCGCCGTTGCTTATTGCCAGAGGGATAACCCCTAAGATAAAGGCCAGTGACGTCATCAAAATAGGGCGTAAGCGCATTTGCGCGGCCTCTACTGCGGCTTCAAGCGGCGTTTTTCCTTCCTTTTGCATGATCTCGACGGCGAACTCGACGATCAGAATGGCGTTTTTAGCCGAGAGCCCCATGGTGGTGAGCAGGCCTACCTGGAAGTAAACATCATTGCTCAGGCCGCGCAAGTCGGTCGCCAGCAAAGCGCCGACCACCCCGATTGGCACAACCAGCATTACCGAGAACGGTATCGACCAGCTTTCATACAGTGCCGCCAGTGCCAGAAATACGACGATCAGCGAAATGCCGTACAGCATTGGTGCCTGGTTTGTGGACAGCGCCTCCTGATAAGACAGACCGGTCCAGGCATAGCCGACGCCCGCGGGCAGTTTGTTTATCAGCGATGCCATAAATTTCATCGCATCGCCGCTGCTTTTCCCTTCGACCGGCTGGCCCAGAATTTCCATTGCAGGCTGACCGTTGTAGCGTTCAAGGCGGGGAGAACCGTAGGTCCACTCGGTGGATGAGTAGGCCGAAAGCGGCGTCATGGCGCCGGAGGCATTACGTACGTACCAGTGATTGATATTATCCGGCAACATACGGAACGGCGTATCGGCCTGGACATACACTTTTTTAACGCGTCCCTGATTCAGGAAATCATTGACATAGCGACTACCGAACGCCGTGGAGATGGTCTGATTGATATCCGATAATGCAACGCCCATGGCTTCTGCCTTCGTGGCGTTAACATGAATGCGGAACATCGGTGTATCTTCCAGACCATTCGGGCGCACCCCGTCGACCTCACCGGACGACTGGTTGGCCAGCGCCAGAAGCTTGTTTCGGGCCTGCATCATTTTTTCATGCCCAAGGTTACCGTTATCCAGCAGCTCCATGTCAAAACCTGAAGCCGTTCCCAGTTCTGCAACAGCGGGTAAATTAAACGGATAAACGACGGCATTATTGATGGTGCTTAAGGCCATCATCGCCCGTCGAATAATGGCGGTGACTGAGTTTTCTTCACCAACGCGTTCTGACCACGGTTTCAGGCTGATAAACGCCAGACCGTTGTTTTGCCCCTGGCCGCTGAAACCAAATCCGCCTACGGTGAAAACCGAAGCGACATTTTTCTGTTCTTTCGTCAGGTAGTAATCCGTTATTTCCCCGAGCACTTTGCTGGTGTTCACCATCGTTGAGCCCGAAGGCAATTGCGCGGTGGTCATGAATACCCCCTGGTCTTCTTCAGGCAAAAAGGAGGTCGGGGTACGTAGAAACAGCACAATCATGCCCGCGCCAATCACTAAGTACACGACCATATAACGGCCTGTGCAACGTAGCAGTTTACGGGTGCTATCCGTGTAGTGCTGAGTACATTTCTCCATAAAGTGATTGAAACGGGTAAACAGAAAATGTGTGTTTACTTTTTCTCCCTCGTGGGATTTCAACAGCATGGCGCAGAGTGCTGGCGTCAGGCTCATCGCCACAAACACCGACAGCAGCATGGAGGAGATTAAAGTGATAGAAAACTGACGGAAAATTTCACCGGTTGCTCCGCTCATAAATGCCATCGGCATAAATACGGCGGATAACACAACGGCAATACCGACCAGCGCTCTCTGCAACTGGCCCATCGCTTTATGTGTCGCCGCTTTTGGTGACAAGTGTTCTTCGGCAATAATGCGTTCTACGTTCTCAACCACCACGATGGCATCATCGACTAACAACCCTATCGCCAGCACCATGCCAAACATCGTGAGCGTATTAATCGAAAAACCCGCGACGTCGAGTATCGCAAAGGTGCCAAGGATCACTACCGGAACGGCGATTGTGGGGATAAGCGTTGCGCGGAAACTTTGCAAAAACAGATACATGACGAGGAATACCAGAATGATTGCCTCGATCAAAGTATGAAAAACCCCCTGAATCGAAATTTCGATAAACGGAGTGGTGTCATAGGGATAAACGGTTTTCATGCTGGCCGGAAACCAGGCCGATAATCTGTTCAGCTCCTGTTTGACTGCCTGGGATGTTTCCAGGGCATTCGCGCCAGCGGCAAGTTTAATTGCAATCCCGGCGGCGGGTTTACCGTTGTAACGTGCAACCGTTGCATAATTTTCCGCACCCAGCTCAATTCGCGCGACATCGCGCAGCAGAACCTGGGAACCATCTTGCTGAACTTTAAGGAAGATCTTGCCAAATTCATCGGTAGTTTGCAGGCGCGTCTGGACGATTATCGACGCATTTAGCTGCTGATCGGCTGACTGAGGCATGCCTCCCAACTGCCCACCCGATATCTGATTGTTCTGAACTTTGAGCTGGGTAATGACGTCCTGAGGTGTGAGGTTATACTTGTCGAGCTTTTGCGGATCCAGCCAGATACGCATGGCGTATTGCGAACCGAATAACTGTACGCTCCCCACCCCGGCAGTGCGGCTTATTGGGTCTTTGATGTTCGAGGCCACATAGTCGGCAATATCATATTGGCTCAGGCTGTTATTATCAGAGATAAAGCCGGCGACCATCAAAATATTGCTGCTGGATTTATCAACACTGATCCCTTGCTGCTGTACTTCCTGCGGTAAAGAGGGCATCGCCAGCTGCAGTTTATTCTGTACCTGAACCTGCGCAATATCGGGTGACGTGCCCGTTTTGAAGGTCAGGATAATCGACGCATTACCTGCCGCATCGCTGGTGGATGACATATACATCAGGCCATCAAGACCATTCATATTCTGTTCAATCACCTGAGTCACGGAGTCTTCAACGGTCTTTGCGTCTGCCCCTGGGTAGGCAGCGCTGATGGTAATGGTTGGGGGAGCAATTTGTGGATACTGGGCGATCGGCAGGTTCATTATCGCGATACCGCCCGTAAACATCATGATAATGGCGAGCACCCAGGCGAAAACCGGGCGCTCAATAAAAAAGTTGGCCATGAAGAAAGTGTCCTTAATACCTGAAATATTACTGTTCAGTTCCCGCGTCAGGAGTGGTCAGTTTTGAAGGGAGGACCCGGGCTTTGATTCCCGGACGAATTCTTTGTAATCCGGACACAATGACCCGATCGCCGGGGCGTAATCCTGCGGTCACCAGCCATTGATTGCCAACGGCCTTCACGGCGTTTATTTCGCGCAGTTGCACCACGTTTTGCTGGTCAAGGATCAGCGCGGTGGCTTTTCCTTGTTCGTTATGCGTAATCCCTTGTTGGGGGACCATCAAAACATTCTGCTGGCTGCCTTCGTCCAGCAACGCTGTGACATACATGCCGGGTAAAATTTCACCTTCAGGATTGGGGAACACGGCGCGCAAAGTCACCGATCCGGTGGTCTCATCGACGGCGGGATCAGAAAACTCAAGCGTACCGGTATGGCGATAGGGTTTGCCGTTTTCCAGCATCAGCTCAACAGGAATTTTGCCTTGTTGCTGGGCAATTTTGCCGTTGGCTTTCTCTTCTTTCAGGCGTAAGAAATCTTGTACTGACTGTGTTAAATCAACATAAATCGGATCCAGCCGCTGAACGGTGACCAGCGCGTTTTCCTGATTTGCGGTGACCAGGGCACCCACGGTTACGGAGGATTTACCGCTGATGCCATCAATCGGTGAGGTGACATTAGCGTAACGAAGGTTGATGGTGGCCTGCTCAAGATCCGCTTTGGCGACGGCGACATTGGCTTCTGCTTCATTAAGCTGTGAGCGTGTCGTGTCGTAGTCCTGGCGGCTGACGTAATTGGATTTTATTAACGCTGACTGCCGATTTAATGTCAGACGCACATTATTGGCCGTCGCCAGTGCCTTTGCCAGCGCGCCTTTGGCTGAATCCAGTCGTGCCTGCAGCGGGGCTGGATCAATTTGATACAGTGACTCTCCTTTGCTGACTTTATCACCTTCAATAAAGTTGCGTTTTATGATGATCCCACCAACCTGAGGGCGGATTTCGGCGATCTCGAATGAAACCGCGCGACCTGGAAGTTCACTTTTAATATTCACTGAAGAGGGCGCTAAGGTAACAACGCCGACCTCAGGCTCCATCGCGGTGGTTTTTACTGCAGGTTTATTATCGCAGGCGGTGATGATGACGCTACTAAAAAATAATGGTATCAACAGTAAGCATTTTCTGTTCATAGTAATCCCTGAATAAATCGTAAACACCAATGTTCTTTTATTACAGGCAGGGTGGGAGAGTTATCGGTAAATAACAAAAGATGCTCAGGCATGAGATGGCTAAAGCCCATTTTTTCGCTCAAGTGTTAGCGGGTAAAATTATATGTAACAGGAAGAATGCGTGCTAAGCGAAGGATCTCATAAAGCAGGATGGCGCAATAAGGTCAACGCGGGGTAATGTGCTGGGCGTTTGTCAGTACCCGACTCCGGTATATATTCGCGCCATCTTACTACAGAGATTATTTCACTAGCTCCTGAGTTACCTGAGTTACTGTATTAGCGTAATAGGGGGCGCCCCACATGGGTTCAGGCCAGAACGCGCCATAGCCGTAATCCCACATATTATAGGTGGTGTTGACTGACTCCGTTAAATGCCAAACCTGAATACCTTGTAAATCAACTTTAACAAAGTTGTACGGGACTTTGTTGATGAATCCTGGTTCATCTCCTTGAATTGTCCCCAAAATAGTAACGAAATGGTTTCTGTAGTTTACCGGATCGAGAAAACCTTTCTGCTGGGCAAGAATACGCCCCTGATAGCTCGCGTCTATTTGCGGTTTAGCATAGTTGTTCAGTGGCAGAACAGCGATTTCCAGTAATGTATCCGTTTTGGTGTTAATCACATTGATGACTTTACCCCCAAAGCGGGCCTGCTGACCGGTATATAATCCCGGTTGGTTATGCACGGAGATAAAGTTTTTTTGTATATCTGGTTGATTATTACCTTTGATATTCTCAGGAATTGAAGCACATGATGCCAGGGTGAAAGCAAGGGCAACAATTATCAACCCTTTTGTTTTTTTCATTTTACTTTCCTGCTAAAAAAAGACAGGCCTATAGTAACCCTTTGCTCATTATTGTCAGCAAACGTGCCGTTGATTATCTAAAATTAATATTATTGTAGCTTATGGTAATAACAGACTGTATTTTATCTGGTCGCTGGATGAGGGCGAAAGTGTGTGGCGACAGGTCCAATGCGTTACCGTGGCCCAGCTCTGGTTTAGCCTGGCGGGTAGGCAATCCTGGATTACGGCTCATTACTTATAAAAAAAACCGCGAAAGCGGCTTTTTATTATTGAATGGCTGGAAGATTACTCGCTGACTTTTTTCTCAACGGAGGCAGCACCTTCTTTGGTCTTATTCCAGCCTTTCTCGGTACCTTCTTTTGTTGCATTCCAACCTTTTTCAGTACCTTCTTTGGTTGTATTCCAGGCTTTTTGTGAGCTTTCACTCACTTTACTGCTCAGGTCATCTTGTTTACCTTCAGCAGCATGTTTTGCTTTTAACTGTTGCTCTTCGCCCTGATTCTGCGCCTGATGCAGTTTTTCTTTTGCGGTATTGGCATTTTCGTGCGCGGCGGCTACATCATTATCAGTTGCGTGTGTTGTCGCGGCAATAACGGGAGAAGCCAACAGAATTGCAGATAATGCGATAATTGTCTTTTTCATAATATCCTCGCTTAGCGTTATAAGTTATTAGCGTGATTAAGCATGGCACACGAACGAAGCGCTGGCTTTAGGAAAAAACTGTAAGTGCTGATGACGGTATTTATCCATTTTGTGCAGCTGTGAGCGATCAATACGGTAATTTTGTGGTGGGTCAAAAAGCCGCATTCAGTGTTAGGTTAAATAATAATTAATTATCGTTATTAAGCATGGATATATTAAGTATATGTAAGCACACCCGTTTTAACGATCCGGCCAGTGGTATAGAGTTGCGATAATGCGCCAGCGACCGCGGGTGTCTTTTTGTTCATACCGTTGCGGAATGTGTGATCGACAAACTTGCTCCGTCGCACACCGTTGTTGTTTTTGCCTATCCGGAAGGAACAGAAGATGCATCGAATTGATACTGCTACGGCTCAGGTTGATAAATTTGGGCCGGGGAAAAATGGCTTTACGAACGGAGACCAGGCAACCGGCCGCCGGATCTTAACAGTGATATGTGGGATGCCGTACAGGAAGAGATTTGCAGTGTCGTGGAAGGTGCTGGTGAGACCCTTGAAAAAGGGAAACATACCCAGTTATTTGAGGCGATACAGTTGCTGGTAGGGAGTGGTGTGGGTAATGCCTTGTTAAAAGCGCAAAACCTTGCAGATCTCCAGGATAAAGCAAAGGCAAGAAGTAATCTGGCATTAGGGGAACTGGCGACGCTTGGGTTAAATGATGTTTACCCTGTTGGCGCGCCAATTCCGTGGCCGTCTGACTCAAATCCATCCTGATTATATGCTCTTATGCAGGGGCAGGCGTTTGATAAAACGAAGTATCCAAAATTAGCGCTGGCCTATCCCTCGGGGATTATTCCTGATATGCGCGGCCAGACGATAAAGGGCAAGCCAACCAGCGGTCGGGCTGTTCTGTCGCAGGAACAGGACGGCATTAAATCACATAACCATAGCGCTACGGCTGCAAATACGGATCTGGGAACAAAAGCGACAACGCCATTTGATTACGGGACAAAAACAAGTAATAGCACAGGCGCTCACACCCATGGAGTATCTGTTTATTTCCTTAATACATCGGTGCAAACGGGATTAGTCGGTGCAGGGGGTGCTGGAACTCAGCAAACGGCGTCAGGTGGTGCTCACTCCCATACAACACCAATTGGTGCACACAGCCATAACGTTACTTTGGGCGCACACAATCACGCAATTACGGTCAACGCTGCGGGCAATGCAGAAAATACCGTAAAAAATACCGCATTTAATTATTTAGTGAGGCTTGCATAATGACTTTTAAAATGACTGATTTGGATCTGATTATTACCATCTATAACCTTTCCGCAGATACAAACGAATTTATCGGTAAAGGTGATGGCTTTATTCCGGCGTATACGGGTTTACCTGCCTATTGCACTGATATTGCCCCGCCTGATTCGCCGGATGGCTTTGTTGCCGTGTTCGATGATCAAACAGGTAAATGGGCGCTTGTCGAAGACCATCGCGGGAAAATTGTTTACAGCATCCAAACGGGGGAAGCAACCACAATTAACCAGTTAGGCGCACTATCTGATGATGTTGTTTCCATCGCACCAGAAGGCCATTTTGTGAAATGGGACGGAAAATAATGGATACACGACACGGAGGCAGAAAAAGTGGCGCAGGTTACTCAGGCGACGCAACAAAAAGAAAGTCTGCTGATGCTGGCAAAATCAGAGATTGACTGGCGTCTGGATGCTGTTGGTGAAGGAATGGAAACGGAAGAGAAAACCGCCGCGTTGTCAGAATGGAGAAAATACCGCGTTCTGCTTAATCGCATTAAGCCAGCCGATGCGCCAGATATTGACTGGTCTGTTTCGCCATGTGATTAACACTTGTTGCGATAGATATGATAAACACGTCTATCGCATTCAACCACAGAATTTAATATGAGTTAATACGACCTAAATACATTTAATTTAAAATGTTATCGGTGCTCATGAATGGTATTACTTCATATGGGATAGCTGTTTTATCTGAGAGGTTGAAAATATTCCCACGATGCTTTTTCATTAGAAAAGTAAAGGATTTCAATATAAAATCAAAATCCGTGGGTAATGTTGTAGGTTGTGGTTTACCTTCGCTATAAAACCTCTCACATTTTCCTTTCATGTCCAAACCTGAGAAGTAAATTTTTTGGAATTTAAGTGTTATTGCTAGTTGTAATGCACTAAATGCAACCGTCGCACTACCGAAATGACCATGATATACATCGGTTGAGAAAGCAATTACTTTTTCTTTACGTGATACAGAACATTTTATAAAAATGTTTTTATTGATTGCCGATTTTATTTTGTATCTTATTTTCCTTCCAGGACCACCCCTTGATCCACAAAATTCATTTAGGATAAAACATGTATTAAGTAAGTTTTCTCTTTCTGTAGGTGTTGCCCGTTTAATAACATCATGGCTAATGAAAGTATACTTGGCATAAGATGAATATTTAAGAAAAAGATTCTTGTTATTTTCATAATATGAACCATCACAAACAATATATGCCAACACTGGAATATTGTGGTCTAGTAAGTAACCTGTGCTACCATTGACACTAATGACGCTTTTTGAACGCAATAGTTCCAAAGGTGTGCAAAGTGATGATGGACCAGACAAATAAATAATACAGTCATCAGAAATGGTTTTCCTTATTGTTTGTAATTCTCTGTGTGTGATTTTCATTTGGTTACCATAGGAAAGTAATTAAATTAAACAGCACATTTATAACTTAGCACCGATTTCACGCATTTTATTTAACACTTCATTTAATTCATTTTTATCTAGTGTTAATTGAGCTGCAATAAAAAAAAGTATGTGCGGTGATATCGCGCGCGGCGACTCACCGCCTGTATATTTTCTCCATTGGCTGTTGCTTGCTACACCAGCCAGATCTGCCATTTGTGTGCCGGTATAACCAAGCTGTTCTTTGAGCTGGTTAAGGTCTTCTGGAGTAGGGGGGTCGTAGTCATTAATCAGTCGCATATATCACCTGTATAAAAGCCCCTTTCGGGGCTTTATATTAGAATAATTTGAGCAGTACAGTGGTAATTGTTGCTACCGCCCCGATAAGCCCTGAAGCAACAACAATCGGATACTAGGCTGATTCGCGGTTAAGCTTTGAAGTTTCTGCCATCAGCTTGGCGATTTCCGCATGGATTTTTTCAAGTTCGGCGGTTGTTATATCGTTAGTGCTCATTGTTCATCCTTTCGGGTTCGGGCTGCGGCCTTTCCGCTACCTCATGCAAAGAATAATAGCCCCTTTGGTGCTAGGAGTCAATTCTTCATATCAAAGATACAAAAAAGCCCGCAAAGCGGGCTTCTTCATCGCAAAGGAGCCGCGGCTCCTTTGCGTATCCTTTTTTGTCTCCTCACCGTCTGGTCGGTGTCCTGCTGAGACTGCTAACATCCTGTTTTTGTTAGTGCTGTCCTAGCACTGTCGCTGGCGGAGTCTGAATTGGTTTTGTAAATTGTTGTTTATTGGCTGAAAACCTTCAGTTCAATTTTCATTTTGGTCCCATTGTTGGTCCTAAAAGAAAATGTCAGGTTTTTTGCAGGGGAGGGGAGGTTACAGCAGGAGTCTCTTCGTCTACGAGATTAGCATTTTGCTTTCCTTTAATCTGCTCTGTATTTAAGCGTTTATTTCACATTAGTTTTTAGCAAGCCGGTAGAGCGCCTTGCTCGTAGAATATCCACTACGGAAATATACGGGGTTTGTTCTTGCCACGAAAATCCCTTTCGGTCGATACGAACCAGTTCGTACTTTTCGACAAGAAAGTTCACCGCATCGCTTAGCGATACTCCAGCATTAATATGTTCCTGAATAACTGTATTATCACTGAACGGCGTGTCGTTTAGCGTCAGGCCATAGTGTTGTTCCAGCAGGCGTGTCAGTAACATTTGCCAGACAGCCACGGGCGACAGACAGGGCTTCGTCGCCCGTGAAATTGTAGCAGGTAGAGTTTTCATGTTTGCTCTCGTGAAATTCGTTAGCGTTGAGTGGGATAGACGGCGATGTATACATAGCCGCAACTGCCAAGAGTGTCGGCTTCGCAGGTGAAACCGTTGTGGTACAGGGTGACACAGTGGGCATGGCGGGGATTCATTTCACCAGTGGTCAGCATCGATTCCATCTGGCTGATAAAGTGCGGGAATGTTTCATCCAGCTTCCGGCATTCAGCGTCACTGAATTTACCGGTGATACTGGCCCGGTCAGCCAGATAGTACAGCCGGTTGCCCTCCTGTACCAGACGGGCTCCCAGACGCGGCGTGGTATCCCGCTGCAGGCCCCATGTAATGTTGCTCATTTATAACCACCTTTATTGTCAGTTCAGAGTGATACCCATCAGACAGGTATAGGGACCGTTGCGGTCCTGGCGGCGTTCGGCGTATACCGCCAGCACGCCGGGAATGTCAGGAACGGCCAGACCGGTGTAATGACAGATACTGCCATGCCACTGGTATCTGCCGGTGCAGTATCGAAAAATGCGGGAGGCCGGATGCTGACGGTAAATCGTCATCGCCCGGCGTTTACTGATAATTTTCATGTCATACCTCAAAGCAAACCGTGTTCAGCAAACGACAATATCTGCGTGCCACCGACAATGAGATGGTCAGGAACACGGATATCAACGAGCTGAAGCGCCTGCACCAGACGCTGCGTGATGGACTTATCTGCCTGGCTGGGTGTGGTGTCACCGGAGGGATGGTTATGCGCCAGTATCACTGCTGCCGCATTGAAGTACAGGGCGCGTTTGACCACCTCACGGGGATGCACCTCGGTGCTGCTAATGGAACCGGCAAACAGAGTTTCGTGGGCAATCAACTGGTTCTGCTGGTTCAGATACAGCACCATAAACTCTTCGCGCTCCAGCCCCGCCATTTTCAACCGAAGCCAGTCGCGGGCGGCCTGAGTAGAGGTGAATGCCACGCCTGTTTCGCGCAGGTGTCGGTCAAGCAGGGTTAAGGCGCGTTTTACAATATGTTTTGCGGTCAATGGAAGTGCCGGAGTCTGTGGGATAAGTGACTGTTCCATCATGAATATCCTTAATCAATAATGCGAAAAATGGCGTGGAATTCAGGATGCTGCAGGGCGTAATACCGCAGGCGGTAATAGTGCTCTGTCATGGCATCGCATTCGGTGCGACAGGCGTGATGGCTGTATTCAATCATGCAGATAGCAATACCTGCGGCTTCTGCGCTCATTTGCGCACCATTGCCGTTCATGCCGTTGAACAGATACCATTTATCGTCACCGTCAGCATCAGGGGCCATAAACGCGCCGCCATTACGGAGCGTGTAAAAGGACCAGATACCACCGCTGTACTCATCACAAAAGCGCTCCATCCAGGCGAAAATACGGGGTTCCAGCGATATCCACTGCGGGATATCGCCAAAATACAGCGGCCAGAAATCGAGACGCTGCTCGTCAGGTACCAGGGTTGCAGTAAGGTCAAATTGAGGTTCATTAGCGGACATCAATTCTCGCTTAGTTTGTGTCGTCATGGATATTCTCCGTCAATAAAAACGCCAGCGACGATGGCTGGCGTATGGGAAATAAAGGACATGCAGGGATGATGAATAGGTGTGGTCAGTAGGAGGATGCTCTGAGGATGCCTGACTTGCGGATATAACGGTTAAGCCCTTCACCAGCATCAGGTTCAAAGCACCACGCCCGCCAGACCATTCGACCTTCAGAGTCACGAACCACCAGGCGGAAGTGGCTGCGCTGGTCATCTTCAACAGCGATATTTTTATACCGGCGGGTAACCGCTTCAGCCTGCTGTCGGGTGAACGGTCCCGGTGGCAACATATGAGATTCAGACATTCGGTGTACCTTAAAAGCAAAAGCCCCTGACGCAGACGCGTTAGGGGCTTTGGGAGTATGCAGGTGTCGGGTGATTGTCAGTAACCGGTTTGTACCTTATACAGCCGCAGGGTTTTGCTGCCCCGTACAATTTTCACATACAGGGCATTATCTTTCGTGCCACGCACAAAACCGGCCTGCACATCGCCCTTACAGTCACCACCATCGTAAGGAATGTTGACACCGGTCTGGCGCACGAGGTCGATAATCCCGAAGCTTAAGTCTTCACAGGCCGGGCCCGGCAGGTCGTGAATCAGGGCAAATTTATGGTCGTCGCTGACACCGGTCAGTGAGCACATGGAGGTGTTGATGTCGTTTCCCTGGCACCAGTACTCCTGGCCGGGATTGTCTTTATCCATCAGGCTTGCCGGAAGCTGAGCGGCACCGGCACTGAATGCGGCAAGTGACAGAATGAGGGCGGGTACAGCAGAGGTCAGTATTTTCAGCATGGTTTTCTTCCTGAATTAATCCAGCCCGCTGTCGGGCAAAATGAGGGAGGTTGGTATCGAGTGTTATCAGAAGCGCCGGTAGCGAAACAGCTCTTTGCCCTGGTAAAGTGCCACCAGGTCGTCATATTCCGGCTTCTTCTGGTTGGGCTTAAAGGTCACTACCGTGCCCGGACGGCACAGGTCTTTTACGGTGAGACCGAATTTCTTGTCCGGAGTAATGGTGAATCCCTTCGACACATCGTTGTGCATGATAGTTATCCAGCCCCACAGGCCACCTTCGCAGTCTTTAAAAGGTGCTGAACGCACCGTGACCATCCCGCCCTGACGGTCAACAGACATGGCTTCGCATTTTCCGGTAACCTGACGATGCGCATCACACCAGAAAATATTCCCATTGTTGTCATTGACGACTGCAGGTAGCGTCCGGTTATAGGGCTGGGCCTGAGCCCCTGCACAAAGCAGAAGGCTGCCGGTAATGCCCAGTATTTTAATTAGTGTTTTCATTACGTTGGTCCTTAACAGAGAAAGTATCAGGTAGCGGTGATTCAGGCCCATACGGTCAGGGCCAGCATCACAATCCATACCCAGAAGTAAGCCGGTTTCTGACCGAGGGTTTTCGCCCGACGCCACAAATAGAACGGCACCAGCCAGGCCAGTTTGCCGAACATGGTGGTATCCACTCCGGCATTACGCAGGCGTCGCTCATCGAGATACCCCAGAGCGATATTGAGCAGCAGCGTGATAAACCAGTACTGCCCGCCCGAGACAGCCTCATATGCCTCGTCAAAAGACATTCCGTTCAGCCCTGCAGTCCACAGCTCGAGCGCATAACCAATGAAGGGAGCAAATGCCAGCGTCCATGCCACTCCACCCGGAATGCGGTTCCCCGGCAGCGCTGGTGGTGTGGTGCTGTGGAGTAGCGCTGAAGCCAGCGGGGTGGCGGAGACCGGTTGCCAGTCCGGCATGCCCTGTCGCCACACCAGCGTGGCAGCGGTGAGTTCACCGCGCGCAATCAGGCCAGTGATGTCGTCCTCGGTCACATTGTCGTGACGTATGCCATTTTTCTCGTAATGCCAGGTCATAGCTTTTCCTTCTTAACAGAGGTAATTAAATCAGTGTGTTGTCCGGCTTCTCCTCAGAGGGACCAGGAGACAGGACTTCGCGGATACAGCTGAAGTGCGGAAGGGCCTGGATAAAGCCCGCCTGTGTGGTTAACTGGCAGAGACGTTTTCGCGGGGTAAAAGTGGTGTTCAGAACTGTCACCGCATGGATGGTCGCCAGAGGATGCACGGTGATATACCCGTTAAGTTCACCAGTGAGGTACCAGCAGCCGTCGAGTGATATCAGGCGGTATGGGGCCAGCCCGTCACAGCGCTCTCCCTCGGCCAGCAGCAGTACCCGCTGGCAGGCGGTAATGGCACTGACGAGACGGTAGAACACCAGTGAGATGGCCGGGGACACAGAATGTGGCGGCTGCCATACCAGACACGGCATCCCTCCGGCAGTGAGCAGCATGCCAGCCAGACGCCGGTCCAGCCCCGGAAAAATATCGGCCAGTCCTGCCCGGTGAGCAAAGGTCAGTGCATCCAACTCGCCCTGTACGCCCCCACCGGTGCTGCGCAGGCGGCATTGCCCCCGTCGATACTCAAGGTCGAGGTATATCAGCCGTTCGCGAAAATCCCGTCGCAGGGTACGGACTGACACACCAAACTCTGCAGCAAGCCGCGCCATGTTCAGCGTTTCACCGGCAACCAGGCGGCTGATTATCAGTGACAGCCTGACAGCCAGCCGGTCATGACGGCGCTCTGCCTGTGTCATCTTAAATCTCCGTAATAGTTAACTGACTGAATATGAAATGATTCTAAAGAGGGGGGCGGACAGGTTATGGACACGGGATGAACTATTTTTTATCTGCCTCCGGAAGCAGGCCCGACGCGGCACACCGTGAGATGCGGTGAAAAAACACTCAATCCAATGGAGGCAAAACGGACAGGGAGTGTCCTTTCCTAACATGCTGATAACAAGCTCAGGACTGAAACCCACTCAGCATCGCTTCAGCCATCACCCAGAGAGCCCGGTTGAGCCTCACATCTCCGTCGATACTACGCACGGCACGGGTATGCGTTCGCCCGCCTTTTGCACTCCGACCACTGAGCCCGCCCTTAATCAGGTTCTCCTGAATACGCTGGTATGTGGTCCATAGATCATTGCTCTCATCCTGCCAGCGGCGTGGGGATAGTATCTGAGGTGCTGTCACCGGCTGGTGGTCCTCACCGAAACGGTACGTCAGTGCAGCCTGTGCCAGAGCCTGTTGTGCAGGTGGCGGCAGCATCAGCGACTGCATGGAATCTCGCTTCTCTTCCACACGGTCAAAAATACCCAGCACTTCATACGCCCCCTCAATCACCTGACTCACGACATCTCCTTTGTGCGGCACCCGCACCTCGCCAAACGACTCACCGCAGACGAGTCCGTTCTGGCACACCGCACGGAATAATCCCGGCAGCATCTGATACGAGCTGGTGCCGTCATGAGAGTTGAGCAGAATGATTTCCGGGACTTGCTTGTCGGTAATTTGCCCCTCCCGACGCAGGCGCAGCATGTGCTTTGTGTGCTCGCGGCGACCTGGGTCACGCACTCTGGTCTGACAGGCAAAGAAGGGCTGAAAGCCTTCGCACTGCAGACTATCCAGCAGGGATATGGTGGGTATATATGTGTATCGTTCACTGCGGGATTCGTGTTTGTCCTCGCTGAAAACACTGGGCACTACACGAAATAGCTCTTCGCGGGTTAACGGACGGTCACGACGGATAAGATTTGATGCGCCAAAGCGCGAAGCCAGACGTGTCATAAGCAGACTCCTCATGATGGGAAAATAAAGACAGAAAAGCCCTGCCGCTCAATCGCGGCAGGGCTCAGGAAACTACGGGTTAGAGGGGGTAAGTGTTCAGAAGAAGAAATTCCAGACGGCACGAGCGACCGATACCACGGTGTCGCGTGCAGCCTGAATGATTGCCCGTATTGGGGGTGGTATCAGTGGCATGGAACTTATTGTGTCCAGTACCGAGCCGACCGTTTCACCAAAATCGTCACGCGCTTTTTTATTAACGGCATTGGTACGAAGCGGAGCACTAAGCTGTACTGCCACCGGACTGCTGGCCTCACGTGGTAAGCAACGGATCATCCGTTCAGACATCACCCGCAGCCCCCACTGCAAACGTACCGACACCGCACAGACAGGGTTTACAGGTTGGAATAGCTCATGTAACAGGCCGATTTTGCGGCTGATGTTTTGTTTCTGTTCAGTGGATAATTTATCACCACCGCTGGTGGGTTCAGCTTTATCTGCCTGACTGATAACAAATAGCATCTTATGCCGGTATGCCTCACCTATCACCTGTCGGTAAAAATATTCATCCACCGCCAGTGCCCGGTCATCGGCCTTAATCAGCCACAGTATCAAGTCGAGCCGGGGAAGTTGTTCACGGTACAGCGTGGCATACTCGCTATCGCGAACGCCACTTTCGCCCACTCCGGGCAGGTCCACGATGGTCATATAGCGCTTTCCCAGCTGCAGGCGAAAGCACAAGGGCTCGCGTGTGCAGGCTGTAATATCATTGACTGGCGACACCTCCCCGGCAAACAGGGCATTGCACAAGCTGCTCTTACCCGCGCCGGTTTTCCCCATAATGCCTATTACAGGCTCGTAGTGGGTTAACTGATTTATCTGCTGCAGAATGCGTTCAGATACCCACTGGGGCAGACCAGAAAGCGAGTTCTGCATGGGCAGCAGGCCGTCAGAATTTTTCATCGCAACTCCTTTAAAATATAAAATAAAAAAACGGCAGAACAGTGAAGTTCTGCCGTTATGTTCAGAGAAATAATATATATTTGAATATTTTTAAAAGTTTAGTATTTGCTTTGATAGAGGAGTGCGCCGAATAATATAAATTGCATATTTTCGCGAAGACTTAGAGTCGCTAGACATAGTCAATTTAAAAATTTTTTTGGCAACATGCTCTCACTAATTAAATTGGCTCAAATACTTGCCGGTGGTTGCGATGAAATTGCTCAAGACTGTACTGTCGCAGTGTTTCCAGCCAGCGTTCGGCTACAGTGCGGCCAACCTTCAACTCCAGTGCAGCTTCACGTAACAATAGGAATTCTGTGCGTAGTGTAGTCGGCATAATACCGGGATCGTCGGTATTCACAAGCACTCGTACCGGCCCACGCCGCAAGCCATAAAGATTGGCTTCCGCACCGTTATCAAGTACAGATTCATCAGGTGGATGCCACCGGAAGATTGGGTGCTCAGCATGCGACTTTAACCGCGCAATATAAACATTGGATGTTGGATTAGCCTCTATGATTAGTCCCAACTGATCGTATTCGTTCAGCAACCAGTCCTGCAATGCATGCATAAAATCTAGTTCGGCTGTGGTTTCCACATCCTCGAGAAGATCGTTGTTGTGCTTACTACCAAAATGGGCTTGCACTAGGCTTTCATCACCCACTCGAATAACCACTAACTGTTTTTCCTTCCCACTACTCAACCATTCATGACGTGCAAAATACAGTTTACTTGCCATACTCGTACCATTGACTAATTGTTTATGGTCCGGTAGGGCGATACTTTCCTTTGATTGCAATGGCCAATCATTACGTAGTCCTTGCCAGCTGTAATGGCAGTTTCGTCGCAATAACCATGATGCAAATAAATCATCTGCTGTCGCGGATCTTAAAGGTGAACTATCAAAATCAGCAGGGCTAGAACCCAAACTATGTAGACTCATTGGATCCGGTACCTGCCACCAGCAGGACTCGCGCCAAAAACGGGCAATACGCCTAGTAAGCAGCGGTAATACCTGCTGAGCCAAGGGCAAACATGCACTCAGTAGGCTAGCGTGGTGCCATAGCCATACAAGATTATCCAGATGCTCATCAAGCGTCAGGATCATCTCACCTTGCCGTTTTGCCCAACGTTTGGGGTCAATGCCTAGCGCTAAGGCATGTCCTAGTCGATCTCCCTCGCGCATTTGACAAAACTGCACTGTTTCGTCTACATGTCGCATTCCTGAGGCGGGATGGGCGTAATCTTCTCCGGCATGGATGCTCAGATGAAAACCAGAGCAAGCCAACTCACCAGCCTGTTTCGATTTGAAGCCACTGCGCAGCCAGCGTAGTACCGGTGCAAACCATTCGATCTTCAACGCATTTTCATCACCAGCCACGTCCAACCCGCGAAACCATCGCGCTGGCTGAAAGCGGAAATTAGAGTTTAGATTTCCTCCCATGAATTCGGATGCAACCCAGCCAGACCCGCTTTGCAGATTACATACGAGGTCTTCAGCTTGTTTCCATAACCCCTTAATATCCGGTCTCGCATGCTGGTTTTTTTGATGTGTGGCAGAACGCAAGAAATGGCCGCAAAACTGCCACTTTTCCAGCGCGTGCATGCTCGCTAACGCCTTTGTATCCAGTGGTATCTCATGTTCGCCAAAAATATATGGTGGCTTGGGTAATTGCAGTCCTTCTCTCGCTATTAATTCTTTGGCGATTCTCTTAGCGAATTTTGGAGCAAAGACTGAAGGTGTGCTTTTTATCTCTGCCACGTCTCCCTGCCCCATCCATACACGCTGGACTCTGCTTGCAATATCACCTCCACGTCCAAGTGCTGGTTTGAAGTAACGTTCAACAAAACGTGTTAGCCCTTGACCATCCATAATCAGAGTACGGCGTAGAAGGTTAACGGTCTGCCAAAAGCACAAAGTGGCGGCACGTTGGAGTGGGTGGGTATTAGGTGAACGGTAGAGGCTGCACAGATACAAATATAGCCATAACCAACGGTTGGCTCGACCATATTGCATAGTACGAGCGAATTCACCCAACAGCCATTCGGACGAACCAATTTTAGCCGCAACGAATCGATTGGCGAGCACTTCCCAGTTGGGTAATTCTTTTGGTTCATCCATTCGAGTGGATAGGGTATTAAGAATACTTGGCCATCCTTGCTCCTTATCAAGGAGCAAAATCAATAACTGCCGCGCCCTTCTTTGTAGAGGCTGCAAAATCTCGTGTTGTTCTTCTTGCCAAAATCCATCTCTTTGACTAAGTGTCTTCTCATTTTTGCTCAATAAATGACCATCAAGGATAATGCAATCAGTAGTGATCCCTCCCCAATGTACATGCCCTTCAGCAAAAGGCTGGGAGGGATTGCTCGAAGGTGCGAAAAACGTTGTTTGGGCAGATAGAACGCGGTGAATATCATGGATGGCTGGCTGCGGGATATCTTCCAACCACTGAGCCAAGTGCCAACCAACCAGAAGAGTTGGATCCAACCCTGCCGCAAGACGCACATATGCCTTAACCTCACGCTCTCGGTAACTGAGCAGATCGCCATTTCGCAGCAATAGTCGTTGTTGTAAGTCATGCAGCCAAGGTAACTCTGGTGTCAGCAACAACTCACCAGCACACATTTTCCCCATCAGCTGACGAACATCGGTAAGTCGATGCTCTCTCGGATAACGAGCCTCTACACCCTCGACTAGTAAATGGTAGAAACGATCTTGAAGTTTTTCCCAAAAACCAGCTATAAATCCTTCAGATGTTGGCTGTAAACTTTGCCACAACCATGCAGCCAATCTTTCATCACCATAAAAGCATTCGGCGGCGTGTTCGCTTAGGGTTCTCTGGAGCATTAGCTATTATTTTCCGGATGCAATTTAGTTAACCGTGTTTTGAGATTTTTCACGATAATATCATTTACCCCAAATTGAGCTTCAAGATTTTCCAAGAGCTCCCTTGCTGAATCAGGATCATCTTTTAGTTGAAGTTCGATTTTCGTCCAAGGGATCCTGTCTGTTTCAGGTAAATTAAGTTCTTCTAACAATACCTCTTTGGCAGTGCGTACAGAGGGCCATTCAACCTCAATCAACTCATCAATCCATTTTCTCAGAGGGTGTTCTGCCAGACAATAACTGATAGTTCGGGTACTTTTTCCGTATGTACTTCGAATTTGGTAGGGCTCATTATCATTTTCAATTTGCGAATTACTAGGTGCAAAAGGGCCCACATTGATGTTGAAATGGTCATTCTTTTCAAAATTATTTAGTTTGTCTGCATTTAGATTGGTAGTTGCAACCACATTAGGTAAACCAAATAATTCACCTTTTTCAAAACTGCCAAATGCAGACCAAGTTGCGTAAAAAGTATGAGCCACCATATTCATTGCAATCCCAACATTTTTCATGCCACTAGGGATTTTCTCGTTACTAGCAAGTTGGCTATATACCTTGTTAAACACTTTATAGACCAGCCAGGGTGAAAGTTCGACTTGCTCAAGATTGTGCTCTTTGCGCCAATTATCAATATCATTTTGCAAAACAACAATTGGATCAAATTCATCACTAGGCTCTGCTACTGTTTCCGCTTCACCAGTTATATTTTGTACTCCTGTTGTGCTTCTATTTTCAGTCTTTAAGTAATCAATCAACAGTGTTTTAGTGGGGGCCAATGCTCGGGTGGAAAAGAATGGTGCACGACTCAATATAGTCTGCAAGTCTTCACGAGAAATAGGGCCTGCAATACTGGAAATAATTAGTTCAAAGATACGACCAATATTCAGAAGCATGGTTTGTTTAGCATTGGTATAGAAGTTGTACTGAACAAGCAGGTTGATCAAAAATGTAGCCTTCTTCTTCCCTTCATCATTTAGAACAATCCTCTCAATCATACCTTGATAATCCCATGCTGTAGCTGCATTAATGCCGACTTCTGCCACAGGATAAGGTAAAATGGTTTGATGAGATTTTAGACCAATAAGCCATTCTTCAGGTAAGCGTTCTTCCAGTGCACTTGCCCATGCTGATAGATCAGAAGTTTTGTCAAAAAAAGCAAGGTTAGCTGTATTATGTGTTAGTGGTTGGAATAGAGGTGTATCAAAAATACTGCCTTGACGTACTAATGAATCAGTATTTGTCCAATTTTGCCAGTATTGTTTGGCGATTAGCACCAGATAAACCGCACCAGCTTTGGATTCAAAACGGAAATAGTCCGCCATTTTTACGGCCAGATCATTTTTCGTTATGTTGTTTTTATTATCATTCTCTACCTTGTCAAATGAATAATCAACTGGCGATAGTTCTTTCATTTTTTCGGTAAATAGTTTGTACGCATCGGTATACTCTCGCTTTGATTTTTCGCTTAGCTCTTTATGCTTATCCTGAAACGCTGCCATTACTTCTAATGGCACCGTTGGCATCTGCCAAACTCGGCGAACTTCCAATTCATTTTTAGCGGTACGAATTGCATCAGGTAATAAAGCAATAAAACTGCTGCAATGGCCAATCAGTTGGGTTAAGCTGCGAATAGACGGTATTGGTAAAATAATACGGCTATC
Organism: Citrobacter sp. RHBSTW-00887; assembly: GCF_013728095.1. Classification (NCBI taxonomy): domain Bacteria; kingdom Pseudomonadati; phylum Pseudomonadota; class Gammaproteobacteria; order Enterobacterales; family Enterobacteriaceae; genus Citrobacter; species Citrobacter sp. RHBSTW-00887. The sequence continues at coordinate 1,390,812 of NZ_CP056267.1, forward strand.
CTCTTGTCCATTTACAGGTCCAGATATAAAAATTTCCAACCAGGCGATGAAATTACGCAATGGCATAATGTCACCGAACTTTTCGCTACGTAAATAGATGTCTGTCTGTTGCCAATAGCTGCTGACTGCTGGCATAGTCAGTCTACGCGGGAAAGGTAGAATTTTTCTTTGGTATTCTTCAGCTAATTCCAGTGACCTTTCATACGCTGACTCCGCTAGGTAGTCCGAGTCTTTTATCAAACGTCCATGAAAATCACGCCAAGTCACTTCATGATATAGAGCCCGGTCACCACTGACGATTGGTAGTACATAAGGCGTTGTCATATAGCGGCGGATTATTTCTAGGTTTTCAAAAGCTCGATTAAGAGAAGTGTCTACGTCGTCAATCGGTAGAACCAGCAGCTTTTTACCTAGAAGATGCACAGCTTCACGAAAAAAGTCTTGCACGCTGTCGGCTAGGTGTTTATTACCATACATAGCACGTACTTTGTCCATGCCAGAGTGTTCTTTCTGTGTATCGACCGCTTCCAACGTGTGTGCGAGCTTGTCTAAAGCTCGGTTGAGCGCACGTGACTGTTCAGGTTTGTTGCATTGAGCCTGTTTTATCCCATCGTCGTGCAGAACTGCCGCCACTATGATATGAAGGAACAATGATTCGCCGTCCTCCAGAAGGGTTGGATCGATCGGTTCCATAATGTGGATATCTGAAAGCAGATCATTATGTTCCAGTTCAAGATAACGTTTGAGGTTTACCAGCACGGCTGTTTTGCCAGTGCCACGTGCTCCATCGATCGAGATAGCATTGTGTGCTCGCAACTCGTTTAATGATTTGTCTTTTGCCTCGATTGCACGATTCCTCGCTTGCCGGATCAGTACTGCCAATTGCTCGTAAATTTCCTCACGAGGTAGCAAGGTATTGGCGTCATGAAGCACGGCAGTTTCGCCGACATTGAGTGGGATATATTTGTTTTTCTCTTGCTGAGTCATATGCGGCACCTGGTATAAGCCTCTCGGCAATATGCCGCGGCATGTAATAACTATCTATTATCTTACAATTAACGTCGTAAAGATTGTTAGATGACAAAAGTATTTTCATGATTGATATTCAGATTACTGACATAAGTCAGCGGAGATACTTAGTTATATGTGATCTATCTCTCATTTTTAAGTCACGGAAATGTTACCAATGTCCGCTTTGGTATTAAGAGGGCAAAGTGAATTGCTTCTTGCCCCATGAGTGAAATGGGGAGATTAGAGATGATGTTGATCTGGCCTAAAAGATTTTGCAGCTAAACACATTGTCACTCTGCTCAGCGTATCGGGAAGTTTCACGATGTAGCGACCAGCTCTAGCTCTTTGGAGCAATCGCTTGCATATTAAAGCAGCAGCAACACAACCCGATTCGGAGGCGAATAGCCCAACAGAAATTCGTACATTTTGAACACACCTTCTGGTTCACATGCTTAATCAATAATTATTTCTTTTAAATCAATAAATTAATTTTGATTGCATTTTGGTTTGAACCCTTGCGATTTAGACGTATTATTTTAAGATTAATCCACTTGCCCAACCTTCATTGCTGCTTGTGAGTGTGCGTGAGGAATGATTTTAAGGTTATATATCATGGAGTTATTGAAGTTTCTGGCAGCGATTTTAGTAATTTACTTGTTGTTTTTTAGAAAGAAAAAACGTAAATCTCCAAAGTCTTATGCTTCAAGCCCCGTGAAAGCACCGCCAAAAGAATGGATCGCTGACATCAAGAAAAAAGAGACGGTTGTGCGAAACGATGATAGTGAAGATAACAACCTTGCAACCTTTACATTGAGTGGCGGCCGGGGTGTTGAACTTCGGGAGACAACCAATCATTACCAGAGCACCTCAAAGTCAGTAGGTGCATTAGCTCGCTGGGTACTTCCGGGTGAAATGATAACTGTAGCTGGTGTAACAATTAGCGGTGGCCACATTTACATGGGGCAACGTATGAAGCCCTCTAGTCAGGAGTCAGGCGGCTATTATGACGATGGAAGTGAGGCATCATTAATTGATGATACATGTAAGATACAACCCACTTCGTATCTTTACGAAGACAGTTCATTAGGATACTGGCCCAGTTTTTCCTCTCTTTCCCCTGAAGCACGCGGTGCGTATGTTAGTTGGCTTGCCAGCGATAGGTCCGACCCATCGTGTCCTATAGGCTATGTTTTTATATACCTCTACGGTCTGGAAAGAAAAGCGCTTGTAGATTCCACTTACCAAAAATTCCCTGCTGCTGAGTTCAGCAGCCTGTTCAATGAAGTCGCTCGGTTAAGATCGGTATTCATTGAGAACCGCTCCTTCCGTGTATATTCGACGCAATTGCTCGAAGCCATGTCTATTCTGCGTCCGGATTTGGGTTTAACCACTGTGCTCGATAGCGATTCTGGTTTCAGCAACGGCATGCAATTTAAGCTGGCTCTGGCAAAAACTGTACATGAAGGAGTTCCTGTATCAGCTGAACTGGCATTGAACTGGGTAATAAACCATACCGAGTATTCGCTGCGTACCCCGGCTCGCCGCTGTGCTAAAGAGTTTGCTGCGCTTTTCAAACGGCGTTACACCCTCAAATATGGTGAAGGGATGGTCGTTAAGGCGAATAAAACGCGCCTAAGGTTAGATTACACACCAGCAAGTCCTAGTTTGCGAGGTGTCCGACTTCCTGTTCCTGACCTGCCTGATCCAAGTGCATTGAAGGGACCTGTCCAAAAAATTATGGCCCTTGCTGACATATGTACAGATGAACTTGATGCTTACAGTCGCTACCTTGGCCGGAAAGGTACGTCAGTCAATGATACGGCTGCAATTATGTTGCTCCCTTCAGAGATCGTTAATGAAAGCGCAGAAAAAATATTAAGCTCATTCAAACGCTGGGCTGATGAGGCGATCCTCGAAAAAGAGGGGCGAGTATCAGTTGCTGACTTTTGGGCACATATGAATGCCAGCTGTCCAACTAAAATCAATAAAAAAGAGGCCGACTTGATGCAGGCCTTTGCTCTGAAGATGGGTTACGGTCTGGCACCTGACCCGTATTATCACCATGTGAAGGCGGATGTTGATGGGACACTTGTTCTATTCCCTGCCGCCGAAGGTGGACGCTTCTCACCTTCTCCTGAATTTATCTCAGCAGTAATGACGCTCAGATTAGGGGCGATGGTCGCCTTGATTGACGATTCCCTTGATCAAGCTGAACAGAAAGTTCTTGAGAATGCCATCAACAACAATCCTATCTTCACCGATGATGAAAAGCGCTCTCTACATGCGTACTTAACGTGGCAGCTTCATACCCCAGCCAATATGACGGGAATGAAAAGCAGGGTTGAGTTGATGGGGGCTGCGGAAAAGGCTGCTGTGGGTAAAGTTATCGTTAGTGTTGCCTGCTCAGATGGAACAATAGCGCCTGCCGAAATTAAACAGCTTGAGAAGATTTATTCAAGTTTGGGTCTGGATCCCTCATCTGTCTCGAGCAATATCCATCAGCATTCTGCAACTGAACATGATCTCGTCTCGTCTGTACCAACTGATCAGCCAACGGCAGGGTTCACACTGGATGCTAATGTACTTGCCCGACACGAATCTGCCACGGATGATGTTCGTAAATTACTGAACACAATTTTCACCGAAGAAGAACCGGAAGAGCCAGAAAGCGCACCTGCCTCATTAACGGAGGCGGGGGGCCTTGATTCCGCACATAGCCAGCTTTATCGCAGTTTGCTGGAGAAAGAACAGTGGTCCCGGAAAGAGGCGACAGAATTGTGCGGAAATTTGAACTTGATGCTCGGCGGTGCGCTTGAGGTGATCAATGACTGGTCCTATGCGGTGGTTGATGCTCCGGTACTGGACGATACCGATGATGATATCTGGGTTGACCTGGAAATTGCCAAAGAATTAGAGGGATAGTGAATGTCTGTAACACGTATAAGAGTGAAAGAACGCGACGCTATTATTCAGTCACTTAAGTCAGGTGTAACGCCAAGGATAGGCATTCAGCATATCCAGGTTGGCCGCGTGAATGAGATCACCGCTCTCCATCAGGATATTGAGAGGATTGCTGACGGTGGTGCAAGCTTCAGACTTATCATCGGTGAATATGGTTCTGGTAAAACGTTCTTTCTGAGTGTTGTGCGCTCTATTGCGCTGGAGAAGAAGTTGGTGTCAGTCAGTGCTGACCTTTCTCCTGACAGACGTATTCACTCATCGGGAGGTCAGGCTCGTAATCTTTATTCTGAGCTCATGAAAAACATGTCCACCAGAAACAAGCCGGATGGTAATGCGTTACTTAGCGTTGTTGAAAGGTTCGTTACGGAGGCAAGGAAGGAAGCTGACACGGACGGCTCCGAGGTTTCATCAGTTATTCATAAACGCCTGGCAGCACTATCAGATATGGTCGGTGGATATGACTTTGCGAAGGTCATTGATGCATTCTGGCGGGGGCATGAGCAGGATAACGAAACGCTAAAATCCAATGCCATTCGCTGGTTGCGTGGAGAGTACACTACTAAAACTGATGCCCGTCACGATCTCGACGTTCGGACTATTATCTCAGACGCTTCATTCTATGACTCTTTGAAGCTGATGAGCCTTTTTGTCCGCCAGGCTGGCTATGCCGGTCTTTTGGTCAGCCTCGACGAAATGGTGAACCTCTTTAAACTGAATAATACGCAAGCAAGAACAGCGAACTACGAACAGATTTTGCGGATCCTGAATGACTGCCTGCAAGGTTCAGCCGAGAACATTGGTTTTATCCTCGGGGGGACGCCAGAGTTCCTTTTCGATCCGCGCAAAGGTCTTTACAGCTATGAGGCGCTCCAATCACGTCTGGCGGAAAATCGGTTCGCGCAAAAAGCAGGAGTGATTGACTACTCGTCTCCTACTTTGCATCTTGCCAGCCTCACCCCTGAGGAACTGTATATTTTACTGAGAAATCTTCGCCATGTTTATGCAGGCGGAGATCCAGAGAATTATCTGATTCCAGATGAGGCACTGACTGGATTTCTGCATCACTGTAGTAAAACCATTGGAGATGCTTACTTCCGTACCCCCCGTAATACCATAAAAGGTTTCTTGGACATGCTGGCCGTGCTGGAACAAAACAGAACGATGAATTGGCAAACACTAATCGAGGGTGTGGCGATTGAAGAGGACAGGCCCAGCGATATGGATGACGCCATTGTAGAGGAAAGCGATGACGATGACGGACTGGCGAACTTCAAACTATGAGCAGTGCCTATGATAGTCTCGATCCCCGCGTCCGTAAGTGGGTTTACAAGCAGGGGTGGTCTACATTAAGGCCCTTGCAGGAGAGTTCTATCCCGGCAATTTTAGCCCGTGATCGAGACGTGCTAATCAGTGCAGGCACAGCAGCGGGTAAAACAGAGGCTTTCTTTCTTCCTGCCTGTTCGGCAGTTGCAGATCTCACTAATGGATTTGGCATCGTCTATATCAGTCCGTTGAAGGCATTGATTAACGATCAGTACCGTCGTCTTGAGAGCCTTGGAGATGCATTGGAAATGCCAGTGACTCCCTGGCACGGGGATGTGCCACAAAGCAAAAAGAAGAAGGCTCGGACAAACCCTGCTGGCATTTTACTGATTACACCTGAGTCACTTGAGTCTTTGCTCATAAATTCAATGGGCTGGCTCAAACAGGCGTTTTCTTCAGTCGCATACATCGTTATTGATGAGTTTCATGCTTTTATTGGCTCAGAGCGTGGTGTACAGCTGCTTTCTCTGCTCAATAGAATTGACCATGTGCTAGGACGCCAGGTAAATCCAATTCCCCGCGTTGCGTTGAGTGCCACGCTGGGGGAACTGGAGAAAGTGCCCGAAATGTTGCGCCCGGACAAACGACTCCCCTGCGTAACTGTTACAGATAGTAATAGCACGGCCACTCTTCAGGTACAGGTCAAAGGGTACCTGGAGCGAGTGAACCAAAAAGAGGAAGAACTTCAGAGTTCAGCTGAACATGACGTTTGCGCTGACATTTTTAGACTTTGCCGTGGCGATTCTCATTTGGTCTTTGCAAACAGCCGAAAGCGCACTGAAAGTATTGCGGCAACGCTGAGCGACATGTGTGAGGAACAAATTGTTCCGAATGAATTTTTCCCCCACCATGGTTCCCTTGCCAAGGAATTACGTGAGGCGCTTGAATCTCGTCTTCAGAAAGGTAATTTGCCCACAACTGCTGTTTGTACAATGACGCTTGAGTTGGGAATTGATATCGGTAAGGTTAAGTCGGTTATCCAAGTTACGCCTCCGCATTCTGTTTCCAGTCTGCGTCAGCGTATGGGACGTTCTGGGCGACGCGACTCCCCATCAGTTCTAAGAATGCTAATTACAGAAAATGAGCTTACTGTAACTAGCAGTATCGTTGACCACCTACGGCTGCAGTTGGTCCAGTCGATGGCAATGATCAGATTGATGATCTCTAAACAATGGTTTGAACCAGCAGATGCTCGACAGATGCATTATTCCACGCTGTTGCACCAGATTCTTGCTATTACGGCACAATGGGGCGGAGTTCGTGCCGACCAGCTCTGGTCACAACTATGCCAGACAGGGCCGTTTAGAAATGTAGATTTAAACGATTTCAAAAGTCTGCTTAAACATATGGGAACCTGTGGCCTGCTCACTCAACTTGCTAGCGGCGAAATGGTTGTTGGGGCAGAGGGTGAGAAACTGACTAACCATTACACGTTTTATGCCGTGTTCAATACACCGGAAGAGTTCCGCATTGTCACCGGAAACAGAACCCTTGGAACAGTGCCTGTGGACTCCCCACTGCTACCAGACCAACATATCATCTTCGGTGGGCGGCGCTGGAAAGTGACAGAGATCGAGACAGAGAAAAAAGTTATCTATGTAGAGGCGACCAAAGGCGGTCAGCCACCACAATTTAGTGGGGGAGGAATGTCTGTTCATGATGCCGTACGTCAGGAAATGCTCGCTATCTATAGGGAAAGTGATTACCGCATAGCGATAGGTAGCAAGAGAGTCGATTATGCCGATTCTGCCGCCAGAAATCTATTTGCTGAAGGCTGTAGTAACTTTCGGCATTATGACCTGCAAAATGAATATTTTATTACGAGCGGGCAACACTGTTACGTAATTCCCTGGATGGGGGATAAAGTTGTGAATACGATTACAGCCTTGCTCCTACGCTGTGGTTTTAAAGCAAATTCGTTTGCTGGTGTTATAGAAATCGATAATTCAAGTGTAGCTTCCGTTCAGCACGCGCTTAAAGAAATACTGTTGTCAGGCTTGCCATCTGCATTTGATCTTGCTACAGATGTTCCAGAAAAGCACTTGGATAAATATGATGATTATTTACCAGAATCCCTTCTTGCGAAGGGATTTGGGGAAAGGGCGTATGATATAGCAGGTGCACGCATCTGGCTGCAAAAAAATCTTTAGTAATATAATGTTGTATTTAGGGTTTAAATAAGTTAACTATATCCTAAATTTATTTACCTGTTAATTTGCTAGGCTTCAACCCCGGGGTGTTGCCAGGTGTATCTTTATTATCACGTCGACGTTGATCCGGTTTTCCTGTCGATTTAGCAATTGGCTTTGGACCTGGTTTTAGACCCATGATAGTTTTCCTTTTGAAATTTAAGAGAAAGACTCTCAGCATCAATATTATTGATGTTTTGAAAATTATCAATGGAAGCGAGCAATGTTTCAATAATTAACTCTAAATATGCGAACAGTGTCAGCTTTTGGGACTAAGTGGTTAGATCTGATGGAACTGACCACTTAGTCCCAAAATATAATATATTTATAAGTTTAAGGGCTAACGATAACTCTTATATCCGATCCGGAAATACTTTTAATGTATGAGTAACTCGTTCCAAGCACTGCTAACTGACCGCTAGAAATTTTTGTAGCTGAAATAGCAGGTTGTACTATAGCAAACCTGAAAACCAGTTCGTGATCATGACACTTATTTCGCAATATCTCGAGTTGTTCTGGGAGTCCCTTTAGGATTCTATCAAAACCGATTGGAAGCGACTTTTGATAACGATCCATCAAACGATCAAAAAACTTCTCACCCGTATATAACCATTTTACAGATCTGGATGCCTGACCACACACTTCGTAAACATCGTTCACGCGGGCTCCTGGTATAGCCACTCCATCAGTCAAGGAACAATATTTGCAGTGAAATAAATCAATATGAATGACATTTTTACTTTCACGAATTGCAACGAGATCGGCGATTTCACCTGCACCATCATCATTGAATACTATACTGTAATCATCAGCAATCTTGTTGTAAGTAAATCCCTGTACACTATCAAAGCGTTTTTCTGCACGCATTGATTCCTGATGAATTTTAGTTGTCCCCCAATCCCATACCTCAAGTAGAGAGATTGGCAGTTTTATATCTACACTGTTGGGCGAGAAATAACGATAATTACCTAGAAGCATTGACCCATCGACACTTAGTAGCACCAGTGGTTCGCTATCCAAGTATTCATCTAACGGAACCTCTTGAGATAATGAAATTTTCAAACCGGGGCAGTGTGTTTTGTAACCATCCTCCAATAGCTTAATATTGATCTTTGTAATTAGATGTTCCAATCCATCTGTATCTGCGACGTACACAGGAATACTTAAAGTTAGGTCATCATCATAATTTGGCTTGCCCAGAACAATATCAAGAAGGTTGAACCTCTCTCCCTGAAAAATAAGAGATATTTTTTGTTCATTCTCGATTGCTATGGACTCAGGCCAGTCTGAGTAAAAAAGGCCATCAGGCCATTTTTGCTCAATTTTCTCTGCTCGCATGACATTCTTCAATAAATCACTTGGGTCTATTGTTTTATCATTAAGTTTCTTAGAGATATTTTTACACCATTCGACCCAATAATTAATTGGTGATGAGTTCATCTCCCAAATTTTACCTTTGTGCGAGCAACCAACTGTAGTTCTATCACCTTGTTCGAAACCAGTTGCAAAAACGTTGGATTTCTTTGCACTACCTTTTTCAATCTCACTGATTACTTGATTGATGTCGTGACCTACATGCATCGTAAATCGGAGATCCTTTCGGGCACGAGATAAGCCTACGTTTTGCAATTTCATTAACTTAATATTGTGGAGCGAGCGAAATGTCGGTTCACCATTAATACGTACAGGTTCTTTAGCCACTAAATTAAGGAATCGGTTAGATTGCATGTCATCACCCGATGTGTGAATAAAAAGTGTGTTCTCGGGTTTGTTGTAAAATGCCAGATATAAGAGCCAGTTGGTGTCGAAAATAGCTTCAGTTTGAGCCCATCCAACAAGTGTTTCTCGTTTTGTTACTACGATGACTGTATCTGCTTCATCATTAATGGAAATATATTGTAACTTCTCTCTGTTGCCAGACATTTCATTTGCTCTTTCCGGCATCCAGTTCTTGGGGGAAAGATGATAGGCTGTTGCACTAATCTTTGGATTTGGATTCAACCCAAAGATAGTATCTGCGTCTTTCTCATCTGAAAACTGCCCACTGAATGACTCTTTTTCTATTTCCTTACTAACTTTTTCTTGACTAACATCCCGGATCACAGAACCCCAGTCAGCACTCTCTTTATAGAGCTCTGACATTTGGTGATCAGTCTTTTGGTTTGCAATGTTGGCAACAAATTTTGCGTTCCCAAGAGAATTATCAACCCTAGTTAACCGGCCAATAAACTGTAATGTGACTGCAGGGCTTCTGTGCTGATCATGAATAGCAGCGATTTTAAGTTCAGGCAAATCAAAACCTTCCCCTAGCATGTCCACACAAACGATGATTCGGTATTTTTTCAGGACAATCTCTTCGAAAATTCTAGCTTGGTTTGGAACTTTGCTATGTATTAATACCGGGTTAAGATCCGCATGAGTCCTGTAAATTTCGAAGAGGGCTTCAGCTCGTTTTTGTGATTTAGCCCGCACTAACATCAGATGGTTATAGCCCGCTTGTATATCTTTTCTCAATAGCTCTACAGCCTGATCTGCTATAGCTTGGTCAGAGCGATCTAAATTGTATTCCCGTACTGGGTGAAATTCGATGCTTTTGAAATAGCCATCATTTTGAGCATCGCGAAGAGGGTAGTTATAAATAATTTTTCCTTCTAATGCTAAACCATCTTCTCGAAATGGAGTTGCGGTAAACTGAATACATGGTTTCCCGTTGAAAGATTTTTTGATACGGCCCCAACTTGTTGCTGCAACGTGATGGGCTTCATCTATTAGAAGGTGACTACAGATTCCTACCAAAGCTTGCAGTGCATCCTTATCGAATAGTTGGAGGGCTTGCGGAGTAGCTACAATAACATTTGCTTTAGCAAGCTGAAGAACTTCTTGTTCAGACATTCCCGAGTTGATTACTTCGACTACAGGGTTTAAAGCCGTATCAGATATGGCTCCCACAGTGCGAAGTGTTACGAATTTTTCGCATTTACCAGATATTTGAGTTCTCAGAGCATCTGATGGAACCAGAATTAAGGTTCTAGACATTTTGCCTGCAATGAGCAGGGCAAGCATTGTGTCAGTTTTTCCTGTACCCGTAGGCATTACGACCGTTGCCGGGGAGGAAGGGTCAACCACCAGATGCCCCAGCGTTGCATAAATAGCAGCTAATTGGGGCTTACGTAGACCGGGAGTGTTGGTCAAGGGTACTGCAAGACTGAAATTAAATCGGTGATCCTGCCAACTTTGAAAGACATCCGTATAATTAGCTACTTCGCTCATAGACTTTTCCTAGGTTAACGACAAAGGAAGAATTCGGATCTCTATATTACCATGAGGCTAATACCTCTTTTAGAGGTATATTGTGACGAACCCGATAATTGAGCGAAAAACATATCTTAATTTTGTAGGGATTGTTACAACCTGCTACATGTAGCAAGTTGTAGCAGGGTACCGAGGCAGACTACAGAAATTTCACGGAGAAATGTGTCAATTATGTTAATAGCACTCTGAGTGAGGATAAATACCTCACTCAGAGTGCTATTAACAGGCTAATCCGCCTAAGCGTGAACACTGGCTTGTGCCAAAATTACGGTAATCGCTGTAAATATTCTTGGTACTGGTTTACGCCAGATACGCCAGTCGAATCAGGAAACGCCAGTAGGCATGAAATATGATCGACCCGTTAGCTGAAATAAATAACATACTCATCTATCTCTGACCCCTGCTACAGCTGCTACACGTAGCAGCTGTAGCAGGGGAAACATAAAGCGTTATTTACTTTTTCTGACTGAACCAGTACTTCTCTGTTGACGTATGGATACGTTTCCCTTTTCCATAATTTTCCCTATCTACGTTTTTCTGATGCAATTCTCAAAGCCCCACATACCTTTTCCCGAAGACGTTTTGGCTTCTCTGTTACTCCGGCAAATATCCTAATGTGTCCTAGTTCTTCTCCAGGGCATCTCAAATAACTAATAAAAACATTGATGCTACTCAGGAAATTATAAAGTGTGCATTTATCAAGTACGCCAACCAGGTTTTCATTCAATTCGCGAGCTGTTAGTGTTTTATTTTTTACTATAAACCCGGCCAGTTCATTACTATCAATACTATCACCTGTTTCGCAAACCAGGGAATTTAGCTTACCCAGCGCAAATTCTATTTCATTAAGAAGCCCGAATATAGATTGCGGACAGACTTCAGACGGTGAATCCTCAGATAAGTAACTTACCTTTCTTATCATGTGGTTGTACATTTTTATTGCACGCATGATCGTCATGTTATCTGCAGATAGTACAACATTACTATCAGTTTCTCCTGTAGTTACAGGTATAAAATCAGTAAGGGTACCTTGATTACTCAAAGTACTGTTTATCACGGATAGTAATGTTTTGTTTCTTATTTTTTTTCTTTCCAGTTTTACTTTTAATGCCATTTTGATAACTGAAAAGGCTGAAGGCAGATAACCAATAGGTAAGCTATCTAATGGGATTTTGTTTACAAGACAGAAGGCTTCGTATATTTTATTTTGACTGAGAAAAGTGATGATTTGCAAAAGTTGGGAGTAAGGCTTTAGTACATCTGAGTTAGTGGCGGCATTGAGACTGGATTCCATTTCGGCTAAATCCCACTTAGTGTATTTGTTGCCTTCACTAATGTTGAAAATAAGCCATTTTAATTCGTGAACGTAGCGATACGGTTTCTCCTCTATCATTACCGAAATCGGTCGGACTGCTTCGTTATAAAATGGGAGTGTGATATAGTGTAATAGTCGTTCATCATACCCTTTGGAATAAAGATATCGACATAGAATGCCAAAGCTAGTGTTGTAATTAACGCCATTGCTCACCGTATGTCGGTAATGCATGGATATTGCTGCGACAGCAGAGGTCTTGCGTTCAAATGCAAGTAACACGTTAAGTGAAAGATAAGCTTTTTCAATTTTATTTAAATTCAGAAAATTGAGTTTTATGTTCTTTTCAGAGATGTAACTTTCATCATACTCTAAACGGCAATCTTTTATTATTCTCCTTATAGTCGCTTCCTTCTGTCCACTACTTGCTTTAATGTCATTAATGAAACTAATTAGTGGTGCCAGATGATCCGTGTAGTGAAACTCAAGTGTGCGAATATATTCTCGAAGGTATTCCTTTACTCCTGAATAAATCTTTCTTTTATCAGCGCTTCCGTGTGGGCAGTGTATGCTGATTAAAAAACGATGAATATGGTAATAGAAATGCATTTCATCATCGGGGGGAAGAGAATTATAGACGTCTAATGCTACTATGGGAGGCAATGCGACCTGAAGGTATCGCTTTGTGATTTGGCTATTATCTAGATGAGAAAAGACCGGAATATGCATTAGCGCGTTATATAGTTGCTCGTATTTGTAAAAAACTTCGCGTCTTTCTTCGAGGCTGAAGACTTCATTGCTGTCAATTATTCTTATTAAATCGTTATAGCCTTGATCGAAAAAATTCTGATGAAAGGAAAAACTGCTGTTTCCACGCACTTCACGCCGTTCGTCATCTTTTTCAAACAGGCCAAAGCACTGGTAAAGACGATACATCATATCAGCAAAAGCATGAGTCCCCACGTTCCCTCCGGTTGGTTTCCGTTTTTTGACGGGGACAGTATCTCAGATGGTGTGAGAAAGTCGAATCCAGCTAAAGAGGTCCAACAGGAGGAGTGAAAATGCCGAATATTAGTGAACAAAAAGCACACCCGCTGCGCATCCTGCGCATGACTGAGCTGACCATGATGCTTGGGATATCTCGCTCAAGCATCTACGAAAAACTGAATCCAAAATCCAAGTATTACGATGCCGAGTTTCCTAAACCGGTCCGACTAGGGGCCGCATCAGTAGGATGGCGATCTACTGCTATTGACGAGTGGATCGCTTCCCGAACCGTTTAATTTTTTGCAAAAAAATAAAGGATGATGCAATGAGAAATAAAAACAAAATTAATCATGAGCTTAACCTGAAATTTGACATTCTGCCACGTCATATCAGGCATTGGGCTTCGCATTTGCAATACATAACTGGAGTGGCTATTGAGATAATCATTGTTACGTTATTAGCCTTTTTAGGGCTGGCCTGTCAGGATTTGTACTGTGTTCAGTTAAAGAACAAGCAGCGATCCCTTCTGGCCTTATACCTGCTGCTGCTTTCAAGATCTGGCAGTGGAAAATCAACAATATTCAGATTGTTGAAGGCCCCCTTTGCACAACAAGAGCGGGAGTTTGAAGATGCTTATCGTGCTGAGCTTAAAGCATTTGAGCGAATAAATATTCTTTGGGAGGCAGAGTTTAAAGTACTAAAAAGGCTTTATAAAAAGTCTCTGAGCAAGGGGGAAGATACTACCGAAACGAGTAAGAAAATTGAAGAATGTATTGGCCGACAACCGAAAGCGCCAGTAAGAAAGGTCATTATCACAACGAATCCGACAAGCGAAGCGCTCGCAAAATCAATTGGGCTGGGGTATCAAAATAAGGCGCTTTTTAATGACGAGGCAACCGCAGTGTTCAAGGGGAGTGTGTTCAACAATCCCGCGCTTCTCAATACATACTGGTGTGGAGACAAAGTTACAATAGACAGGGCTGCCACTGAAAGCTTTGTTATTGAAAATTATGTATTTTCATTTTTTTTAGCGATGCAGCCTCAACCATATGACAATACCAGCAGACAGAAAAAAGCAAACATGAGAGAGACTGGATTGCAGGCACGTACACAGATGATAGACATGGAGCAGATTACTGAACCGTGCATAATCAATGGTCATTACACTCATAGCGAGGCGGTGCTTTCTGAATTGTACTCAGTGATAACGCGGCATATAAAAGCGGGGGTGAAGCGAAGAGAAAATGGTGATGAACTAATAACACTTACTCTGGCCCCGGATGCCCAGGAACTGCTGGATAAAACATCGTTAAGTTTGCAGCAAAAGATGAAACCTGGAGGTTCCTTGTATCACTACGATGATGTAGGTGCCCGGATTATCGAGCAGGGACTCAGAATGGCAGGCATTTTTCAGGTTTCTGGTGAACCCGGTTCGACAATAATAACAGAGGAAAATTTGTTATCAGCTTTGAATTTGATGGATTGGTTTGTCAATCATGCAATCGCAAAAATTGATTCTGCAAGAGAGCTTAGTGATGAAGAGAAAATATTATTCTGGATGGAATCGCAACTTGTCGAAAATGGTTCCTACGATTTCAGAAGAAATGACATTATCAAAAAGGGTCCAAGATCCATAAGATGCTCTGAGCGGCTTATGCCATCATTAGAAAAGCTTGAATCAAAAGGAATGGTGCAGCTATTCGAAGAGGCAGGTATCAATTATGTCAAATTTATCGGTTCAACAATGAACCCTGTCGAACTGGCAGCGAGGACCAACACGCCAATACACCAGACTGGCTCGCTGACACTGAGTAAGTTAGCTCGACCAGAATAACTTCAGAGTTATTTTGATTTTATATCAGCTAGTTAGATATATTTTTTACCCAAGCATACTGCGGCTTCCCTCATCACCACGTAGTTGCCTTGGGCACCTAGAAAGGTCCGGTATATGTAATATATGTCTGCATTGTATAGGTATCTATATCAATCATGAATAAGCATATAAAACATAGTAGAACATGTCAGTAGTCAAGGTGAGTCTAATGTAAAAGGGCATCGTAACCTTAGCTTAAACCATCCCACAATAACCTGGGTAGTTATCGGCTACCCATTACTCAGTGAACTCATATTATGAAATCACCGTATAAATTAACTGAAAAGCAGTTTAAGTTCCTGCAACAGGAAGCAGCGGAAAAATATAACTCCCTTATATCAAGCTATATGCTCCGTAGAGCATATGACGTGACATCTAATTTTTCAGAGAAACATGACCGGATGTTCACGTTACGGGCCGACTTTCGGTTTGCTCAGTCCCATGTGCCTGGAGAGCCAGATATGCCGATATGCTTTCAGAAAGATGATGAGAAAGCCATTACTCGGGCTATAGAATCCCTGAAAAGCCAGCTACGGGAAGAGCACAAGCGCTCTGGCAGGGCTGGTGAGCCTACACCACTCGGCTATATCTGGGCCAGGGAACGTGTTACCGGGGAACGCCCTCACTACCATCTGGTTCTGCTATTCAACAAAGACGTTTATGGTTATCTGGGAGATTATACAAAGCCTGACGCTGATAATATGGGGACCCGTATTCAGAAAGCTTGGTGCAGTGCAATAGGGCTAAGTTATCCTTACTATGCCAGTCGGGTTGAATTCCCGAAAAATCACAGCGCCTGGTTCACCCGGCAGGATGCGTTAACGTTAAGTCCCGATTATTACGACTTCCTGCTACGTGTTGCTTACCTAGCAAAAACGTACAGTAAAGATTCCCATGACGGCTATCGTAACTTTGGCACTAGTCAGTTAATATGACGGCAGCTGAGAGGCCTTTAGAGCTTATGATGCAGACTTGCCGATAAAAGCGCAGGTTTGCATCTATTTCTTGATTCTATTTCCACCATCACCTGACAAGCTGGCGATAATCACATTCCATCTCATCGATGAAATCATCACCGATTGTCGGAAAGCCATAGCTCAAATGCTCTTTCCCTTTAATTTCAAATAAATTATAGAGATAGCTATCCTTTTGGTTAGCGACGTGAACAGGCATAAAGGGCCTGTTTCTTACGATATTTTCGTTTAGTTTACTGGCGTTGATGATGTTGTATTGATCTCCGGTGATATCAATAACGTAATTTTCCACTTCCAGCCAGAAGTGAGTTATTGCGCCATTTTTACCGGTGACTCCAGTGACCCCTTTCAATTCCAGTTCGGGCCATAATTGCAGAAAGTGGAAGGAAAGTAACATTGAGCAAAGCTTGCAACTCATTACCGGGAAGCCGTGAGGTACAAGGTAGGTTGTTGACGGATCACATGTTTCGAGTATCTTTCGAAACCTATTCGCCTCTTCACGTGCAGTCTCAATGGTAAACAATATTATCCCCTGATTTAGCATACGAGTGTTTGTAAGCATACGTACCAATGGCAGGCTCCTTAGGATTTATTCAGCGTAGTATGAGTCAATGCTGTCCGGTCGAATCATACGTGAAGCCTAGGGAGTTAGACTTTATATAACTGGATTGCGCCATTACCGCACACTCCTGTTTTTCGCTTGTGTGGATTAAGAATTGGTCTTATCCAGTTAGCTTTAATGTTGTTAATTCAACGTCAGTGAGTCTGCCACTATCTGCCTTTTTCACAAAGTAAGCCCACCACTGCATCATCGGACGACGTTGCTCAAGGTAATCACTGCGGTTGTAAGCGCGACGAACCTCATTTTTGTCCACATGAGCCAGTGCTGCTTCAATGACATCAGGCGGAAATCCTTTCTCATTGAGTGCTGTACTGGCGATAGAACGTAAGCCGTGTGAAACGAGTACGCCTCCTAAGCCAGCACGCTTCAGTGCGGCATTAACTGTTTGGCTGTTCATTGGCTGGGTTGGTTTGATGCGACTGGGAAAGATAAATTCACGGCCACCACTGAGTGACTTCATCATTTCCAGAATAGAGAGAGCCTCATTGGATAGTGGAACCGTATGGTCCCGGTTCATCTTCATTCGAGCTGCAGGAATTTTCCATTCGCTAGCATTGAAATCGATCTCATCCCATCGAGCCTCAGCAGCTTCGGCAGGGCGGGTAATGGTGAGAAGCTGCCACATGAACAAGCACCGCGTTGACACACTGATACTTGCTGTACGCATTGTTTGCATTAACTGTGGAAGCTGATCCGGACGGATACTCGGCATGTTTTTCTTTTGCGGTTTCTCGAACGCTTTTCCGATATTTACACTGGGAACTGCATCAATCAGGCCTGTGTTCTGCGCATAAATCATGACTTCGTTAATACGCTGACAAAGGCGTCGGACTGTCTCTAATGCACCTCTGGCCTGGACCGGCTGCACTGCTTTAACCAGAGTATGGGCCTTAATCTCAGTGACACTGATATCACCGATTGCTGGAAAAATATCTCTCTCAAGTGAGCGCCAGATATCGTCGGCATAGCCTTCTGTTACGCTGGCTTTCTTCACATTCCACCAACGCTGGGCAACTAGCAAGAAAGTGTTGGTTTTAGCCTCTTGAGAATTTCTTACCTGTTCTTTCTGATGTTCCTGAGGATCAATGTCTTTCGCCAACAAAACTCGAGATTCAGCTCTGAGTTTACGCGCATCAGAAAGGGATATGGCAGGGTATGCACCGAAGCTCTGTTTGGTTCGCTGCTTGGTCAGAGGCCGATAGTAACGGAACTGCCAGAGCTTACTACCACTGGACTTGATTAATAGAGTAAGCCCGTCACCATCATACAGCTGGTAATCGGTAGCTTTAGGTTTGGCGGCTTTGATTTCCGTATCGGTTAACGGCTTGGTTTTTCTTGCCATGGGGGAGTCTCCATGCGTTTAGGCCCAACGAAAACAATAGAGCTTTTCGTTGGGCCTATCAATGGGCCTAAAAGGTTCGGATTTAATTAGTTCTCTTCGGACTTCGCGGGACAAATTGAAGGCACAAAAAAGCCCGCAGGGCTTGTGCCGTGCGGGCTCTTAGGACTTCATCGGATGACTCTGGTAATCACCGATGGAGAATTTTGGTGGAGCTGGCGGGAGTTGAACCCGCGTCCGAAATTCCTACATCCTCGGTACTACATGCTTAGTCAGTCTTTACATTCGCCTGGCACCTGCGGACAGACACGCCACTACCAGACTAGCCTGATTAGATTTAACGCTTCAACCCCAGGCAGGGCCTCCACGCGATCTCTTTTGGGTTTGACCTCTCTTTGATCCCCGTCTTAAGAGCGGAAGCTAGGGAGAGAGGGCTCAGAGCAGGTTATTAAGCTGCTAAAGCGTAGTTTTCGTCGTTTGCGACTATTTTTTTGCGGCTTTTTACGAGGCCAACCGCCCCTCGGCATGCACCTTGGGTTTCGCGAATCCCGTCGAATCCAGAATCAGCCCCAATGTGTTAGAGCAAGTATAACAGACTTGTGACACGCGTGACCAGCCCCCGCAACCCCTAATCCTCAAGGATTTACCGCTCGCGCAGCGCTTCTTTTGCGCGATTAAACGGTTTGATTAAATAGTCGACGATGGTTTTTTCACCTGTTTTTATATCCACTGTGGCAATCATTCCCGGTACGATGGAGAAATGGCGTCCCAGTTTGTTCTGTAAGAAGTCCTGATGGGTGCGGATAAACACGCGGTAGTAGAATATTTCCGGTTTCACTTTGTCTTGAATAGTGTCCGGGGAAATAGTTTCGACTACGCCTTCCAGACCGCCGTAAATCGCGTAGTCATAAGCGGTTATTTTCACCAGCGCCCGTTGGCCGGGGTGGATGAACGCGATATCGCGCGGAGACAGGCGGGTTTCAATCAGCAGATGATCGTCCAGCGGTACAATCTCCATCATCTCGCCATTGGGCGGGATAACGCCGCCAATGGTAGTGACCTGGATGTTTTTCACAATACCGCGCATCGGCGCGCGCACGGTCAGGCGGGTGACGGAATCCTCGCGTCCTTTCAAAATAGCCGCCAGCATATCCACTTCGGCATTGGCTTTTGACAGCGCTTCCCGCGCCTGCACGAAGTATTGTGAGCGCAGATCGGTGATTTTTAATCCCAAATCGCTTTTTTGTCGTTGCAGGCGCAGCACTTCAACGTGGCTGGCGGCACCACTTTTTTCCAGCCGTTGGGTTATGGCCAGCTCTTTATTTACCGAGACCAGCGCATCCTGCAGTTCTGCCATAGAATCAGCGAGCTGCGCGCGGCGACTTTTATACAAGCGTGTTTCGGAGGCGATGAGATCCGGCCAGGCGCGTAGTGAAGCGGGAAACACGAGCGGCAGATCGTTAACTTCGGCATTGAGCCTTGCGCTGGAAGCCAGTGAGGCGCGATAGCGGGCGGCGCTCTCCCCAACGTTGGACTCAGAGCGAGTGGGGTCGAGGCGCGCGACAATCTGATTAGCCTGTACTTTATCTCCTTCGCGTACCGTGAGCTCGGCGAGAATACCGCCATCCAGCGACTGCAAGACCTGCTCGCGCGAGCTGGGGATTACCTTCCCGCTGCCGGTCGAGACTTCATCCAGCTTGCCGAAATACGCCCAGATACCCAGGACGGCAAACAGCAGTGTGCTGAGCAGAATAATGCGGCTGGCCCCGGAAAAACGGTGCTCGCGACGGATATCGAGGTCGTCCATGGCAGCGTCATGCGGATTGGTTTTCATTTTTCCACTCCCGACCGTGAGTAGGGGCTGGTGCCCGGCTCGCATTCAGCGCCTGCGCTTTCGGGGCATCCATGACCAGTTGACCTTCTTTTAACACCACTACGCGCTCGACCAGCTCCAGAACCGGCACGCGATGGGTGGCGACAATCAATGTTCGGTTGCCCAGCCACTGGTTCAGGCGCTGAATAAACTCTCGTTCGGTATGTTCATCCAGCGAGGCGCTGGGTTCGTCGAGCAGCACGATATTGGGCGATCGCAGCAGCATTCTTGCCAGCAGGATCGACTGCCGTTGTCCACCGGACAGGCCGTTGCCGCCCTCCATAATGGGGTGCGCCAGCCCTTTGGCGAGTTGTTTAACGAAAGCCGCCGCGCCGCTGACCTCCAGTGCTTCGAAGATCTGCGCGTCGCTGGCATGCGGTGCGCCGAGGGTCAGGTTCTCGCGCAGGGTGCCGAAAAACAGCCGCGCATTCTGACTGAGAAAACCGATATTGCGGCGTAAATCGGCCATATCAATTTGCGCCAGGCTCAGGTTATCGAGTCGAACATCGCCCTGGATAATCTCTACGCCACCCGCCATGGCCTGTAGCAGTGTTGATTTCCCGGCGCCGTTACGCCCGAGGATCGCCACCCGTTCGCCGGGCATGACCTCCAGACGCGAGATGCGCAGCGGAACGCGTTGATCGTCGCTGTGGTAGCGAAAGTGCGCGTTTTCAAACAGATAATGGCCGTGAAAAATCTCCTGATGTACCCGGTCTTCATCGTACTGCGTTTCGGTGGGAAGCTGCATGATGCTGTCTAACCCCATCTTCGCCGCCTTGACCTGCTGCCAGCGGGCCAGCACGCCGCACAGGTTCGCCATCGGGGCAATCATTCTGGAACCGAGCATCGACGCGGCCACCACCGCCCCGGTGGTCATTGTGCCTTCAATGACCATCGGCGCGCCGAACATAATGATGGCGGCGTAGACCAGGCTTTGTACCGACATGCCCCAGCCAATCAGCCCCTGAGTCAGCTTGCGCGTGCGCAGCCCGGACTCTCCGGTAATACGGATGTAGCTGTTCCACTGTTGTAAAAAGCGGTTTTCCGCCTGCATCAGCTTGATATCTTCCAGCCCCTGAACGCTCTCGACCAGCACCGCGTTGCGCAGGGTGGATTCATGCGCTGCCTGGTTGGCGAGTACCGCCAGTTTCTTCTGTAACAGCAAACCAGGCAGGATCATCAGCAGGGCCGCGACGGGGGCTATCCACGCCAGCGGCGGGGCGATAAAGGCCAGCACCACGATAAACAAAAAGAAAAACGGCAGATCGACAAGGGTCGACAGGGTTGAGGAGGTGATCATCTCGCGAACCTGTTCCAGCTCGCGCAGTTGAGAAATAAAGCTCCCCGTCGAGCGGGGAACGGCGCTGTTGCGCAGCCGCAATGCGTGGCTGAACACGCGATCGGAAATGCGCATATCAGCGCGTTTGCCGAGCAGGTCCATTATGTGGGTACGCGCTTCGCGCAGCAAAAAGCCAAACAGCACCGCCACCAGAACGCCGGTGGAGAGAACATACAGCGTTGGATAAGACTGGGCGGGGATCACCCGATCATAGACCTGCATCGAAAAGATAATCCCGGCGAGCGACAGGACGTTAATCAGAAAGGCGGCAACCATGACCGGCAGGTAAGGGCGGATGTCCTGTAACACCAGTTCGCGCATCCAGTCGGGCCTGAAGCGCGAAATATAGCGGTCTACCCGACTGTCCTTCAGCGCCGACAGCGGGCGCAGCGCGGTAATGCTCACGATCTCCGGCAGAAGTTCTGCAACTGTGAGTCGGTTACGCTGGCCCTCTTCGGCGATGATAAAAACATCCAACGCATCTTCACCGTTGAAATGTTCTATCACCATCAGTTGGCCGTCGCGCAGTTCCGCCACCACCGGCAGACGCCACTGGCCGAACGCCTGCGTGGCAGTATCCAGCGCATGAAATGACAGCCCCGCCTGACGCGCCAGCTGCGACAGGGCCATAGCTCGGTTTTTTCCCGCAAACCACGGGGCGTTGGCCTGGATTGCGCCGGGCGAACAGGTAACGCGATAGTGGCTGGCAATATGCGTCATCGCCTGCGCCCACTGGCTCAGGGCGTGTTCGCCAATCGCATCTTCCGCATGTGTATCGACGTCGCTCATAGCTTTATCTCCACCGATTGAATACTGCGGTTATTTAAGGCGAACGCCTGGCGAAGCGAGCCGGTGTTATAGAGGCAGTTCAACTGGAGCTGGCGCAGCTGGTTTTGAGTCTGGAGTTCAGCAAAACGGGCCTGATATACCTCCTGCTCGGCGTTAAGCACGTCGAGCAGTGGGCGTGACCCGAGGTCCAGATACTGCTGTTGATAAAGCTCGCGCGTTTGTTCACTCAGCCGTTGCTGGCGACGCAGGATCTGCAGGGCAGTAGCGAGGCTCATCGCCTGGCTGCGGGATTCCAGTAATTTCTGCCGCACTTCAAGTCGGGTACGCTGGATGGAGTACTGTGCAGACTCTACCGCGTGACTGGCGGCGTTGCGTCTGGCGGTGAGTCCGCCCCCCTGATACAGCGGCATCTCGACTTTTACCCACGTGGAGTACTGGGTTTTGTCGAGCACCTCATGGCTGGGGTATTTGTCGTTGAGATAGTGCTGAACCGACGGCTCCAGGGAGATAGTGGGCGTCATCTGCGCGTTGGCGTAATCGAGATTTGCCTGGGCCACATTCGCCTGCGCCCATGCCGCCAGCACCGCAGGAACCAGCTTATCGTCCGGTTTGACCACATCACAACTGCTGTCCAGTTTGACCGGAAATTCGTTGCTGATGCCGTTAAGCGAGTTCCAGCCGAGGAAGCTCATCAGCGTTGCCTTGCTGCTGTCGAGATTGGCCTGATACTGCGCCAACTGAGAACGTGCAGACTCGATACGCGCATCGGTTTGCACCACGTCGGATAGCGAGGTTGCCCCTTCATCATTGCGTTGACGGGTCAGCCGACCAATACCGTTCAAGGCGCTGAGCTGCTCTTCGGCGGCGTCCACCATTTGCTGCCACGTCTGCACCTGGACTATCGCGTTGGCGGTTGCGTGGGCGATGGTATCAATACTGAGTAACACATTCGCCTGCTGTTGTGCGGATCCGGCGGTTTCAGCGCGGACCTGGCTTGCCACTTTGCCGAAGTCGTACAGCATTTGCGACACTGAAATAACCAGGGCCGGGCTAAAGCCGTGATCGGTATAAGTATTGCTGTAACCGTTGTTCATCCCGGCAGAAACCTGAGGGTAATATTTTGATTTCGCCACGTCGATCTGCTCATTTTGTGAGAGCAGTTTGCCGATGGATTCATGAATAGAAGGATGCCAGCTCACGGCGCGACTCACTGCGTCGTTGAGCGTCAGGCTGCCGGGGGCGGCGGCGCTCAGCGGCAGATCGGCAACCGCGCCGTCCAGCGAGGGCAGCATCTGGCTGGTGGCCAGGCCTTCCGGCGTAATAATTTGCGGTTCATCTTCGGCATTCACCCGCAGGGTACAGAGCGTTAATGCCAGCAGTAAGGCAACAGGCGCGACATTTCTCATAGTTTATCCCTTACAAAATACGGCAGCGACGACTGTTATTGCCCCGGACGTCATGGCATCCGGGGCTGTAGTTATGGCGCTTTAACGTTATGCGTTAGCTTCAGGGCACAATGTGATTTTGTTGCACCAGCTCATCGAGCGTGGTGTGGACGTTCTCCAGCGTTATGAGATTGGTTGAGTGATAAGTGTTGCCGGTACCGTCGCGGTCGATGGCAATCACCGTGTTGTTACCGCTGGTGGTCACGGTGAGGTAGTTGCCGAGCGTAGCGTTCTGCCCGTTCCAGCCCACCAGCAGGTCGCCGATATCGATTTTGTCACCCTGGGCCAGCGAGAAGTTGGTCCAGGTATCGGTAGGTCCAACGCCAACATTGCCAACGTTACCACCGGTAGCATCGTTGGCGTTGAGCAGGTGATAAATCAGCGTATCGCCGTAGACACTGCCGGTAAAACGATCGGCATCCACGGTGCTTACAACCTGCGGATTCATGTTGATGGTCAACGTAGCGGTATCGGTATGCCCATTCTGATCGTTTAGGGTGTAAGTAAATGTCTCTTTGGTGAGGATGGTGGAAAGTGAGACATCGCTGTTGAGGGCGTAGGTGTAATGACCATCAATGCCAATGGTCAGTTTGCCGTACAGCCCGTTAATGATGGCGCTGGTCGTGCTGCTCAGCGGATCCAGCGTGGCGGTGCTACCGCCCGTGCCGCTCACCGTCAGCAAGGTATGCACGCTGGCAATATGGTCCCCGTCATAAATGTTGCCGGCGACGCTGTTTGCCGCGGACGTTTCGACGTTCTGCAGGTCGATTATCGTGCCTTTCACGCTAGGGGTGATGGTGATATTCCCCAGCCCTAAAGCCCCGACGCTGCCGGTGTAGTCGAGTCGATAGTTACCGGGGTGCAACATGATCCCCAGGGCAATATCGATATTGCCGCCAATAAGCAATCCACCGTTGAATGAGTTACTGGCAACCTTGACGTTGTTGCTGTCATACAGCGCCCAGGTGACGGTCAGTCCGCCCAGCGTCAGACCTGAAGCAACGTTAAAATGCAGTATGGCGTTTTGCACCGCCGTTCCCGTCGCGACCTCAATGACGCCAGTGCCATTTTGTGAGGTGGGAGAAAGGAGTTGGGCGTTCCAACTGGCGTTCCCGACGCTGTTGTCAGCAAACAATCTGGAGGTGTCCGCCTGCGTGGTGACCGCCATCGTGCTGCTGACGTCATTTACGGCGTCCAGCGGCTGCGGCGTTGGTTTGATATTCAGCGAGGCGCTGCCGGTATCGCCGTTTGGTGCTCTGACCTTATACACAAAGCTGTCCGGGGTGTTGATACCGTCTGCACCCAGTCCGCTTCTTAGCGTGTAGGTGTAGTTCCCCTTCGCATCGATAGTCAGCGTGCCGTACTGCCCATTAATAGTGGTAGTGCCCGTCCCGTTAACGACGATACCGTTTACTTCGGTGATAACGGTATTGGCCGGAGCCGAGTCGTTGACCAGCAGATTGCCATTGGTTGTCGCACTCAGGCTGTCGACGGCGTAGGTGTGATCGGCCTGAATATTCAGGGTATAGCTGGTCAGCAACGTCAGGCCGCCGGAAGCGTTAAGCAGGAACAGATAATCGCCACCTGGTAGCGTAATGGTATACGCTGACGAACTTCCGCCCAGTAGGGCGGTGACCCAGTTTGGCTGTACCCGGTACTGCTCATACTGCTGAATTGACTCGTTGAAGCGATAAACATAGAGATCGAAGCCGCCAAGCGTCACGCCGAGAACATTCGCCTGTACGGTCAGCGTGCGGGTTGCGCCATCGTCAACGTTAAACTTAATCGGGTTAGTCAGACCGTTGACCAGACTGACGTCCAGCACATTGCCGAGTCCGACGCTGGCGAGCGTGAAGCCGGTTTGTTGTGAAGGCAAGTGGTCAACCGCGATGACTTGCGTTCCGTAAGTCAGCACTGCTGCATCGTCTGCCGCGGTTACCGTGCTGGTGGTTGGGGCCTGACCGAGCGTTACCACCAGTTTTGCCGAGGAGTGATCGCTGCCATGCGTCAGCGTGTAGGTGAAGCTTTCGGAGCGCCCATACACCGAGATTGACGTATTGGTCAGGGTATAGGTGTAGCTACCGTTCTGATTGATATGCAGAATACCGTATTTCCCTTGCACATCAATGCCGCCCGCCGGGATATTCACAACGTTGCCGTTACCGTCGGTGATGGCGGTGACCAACGTGCCGGAAGGCGCATTATCCTGCCCGTTGGCGGGATCGGTATCTGTGATGATGTTCCCGGATTCCGTGGTACCGCCGATGATGGTCCCTGCGCTGGCTTTCACCACCGAGACATCAAGGCTGGTGTATGCGCCGGTCGCCAGCAGGTTGGTGTTGTAACTGACCACGCGGTAATCACCGCCAGTCAGCCCGCTGTAATTGAGCGTTACGCCCGAGGCGCCCAGGGTGAGCAGGCTGGCGAAGTCTGGTTTCCCGGTATCCACCACCGTTACCCAGGCATTCAGCCCGGTGTCAAAGCGTTGGATGACGATCTCCAGCGTGTTTAACAGCGACAGCACCACGCCGGTCGCGGCGGCATTGATCGTAATGGACCCGCTGCCGCCAGAAGCGATGCTGAAATTAACGCTTGCCGTATCGTTCCCCAGCACGTTGGCGACATTCCCCAACGCATTAACCAGCAGGAAACCATAATCGCTTTGATGATCGGTGCTGACGATAACATCGGTTTGCAGCGGCAGACTGGTGACGTTGTCTTCAGCCTGCAGCGGCAATACCGGTGCGATAGCGCTTGTCGGCGATGAGGTATTGCCCGCCGCATCGGTCGCCGTGGCGGACAGCGACTGGCCTTCAATCTGGCGAACCGGCAGGTTGACGCTGTAGACACCGCTGCTGTTGGCGATTGCCGTCACGCTGGTGCCGCCGGGCAGGGAGATAGTGACCGTGCTTCCCGCTTCGGCGACGCCGCTGACGGTGCCGCCATCGGCGCTGATCAGTATCGTTGGCGCGGTCGGTGGCGTGGTGTCCACAATCACGCTGAACGAACTGGACAACCCGCTTGCGCCGTTGGCGTTTGTTGCAGTGGCGGTAAACGCGTGGTTACCTTCGCTGAGCGCCCCGGATGGGGTAAAGCTCCAGATCCCGTTACCGTCTGCGGTCGTGGTGCCCATTAGCACGCCGTTGTTGTACAGGCTGACGATGGCGTTAGCCTGCGCCGTTCCGTTGAGCGTTGGCAGCGTATCATTGGTGGTTTTGCCCGCCGCGACGGGCCCCGTGATCGTACCGACGTCATCGAGAACGGTGGCAATAACCGGCGCAGGCGGTACGCCAGTAAACGGTGCCAGAACGTTACCCGCCGTGCCGATGTTGCCTGCGGCATCCTGGGCGCTGACCTGCAGCGTTTGCCCACTGATTTGCGGTGGGTTCAGCGTGAAGGTGAAATTACCGGAGGCGTTGGCGGTTGCCGTGCCGAGCACCGTTCCACCGCTGGAGGTAATAATGACCGTGCTGTTTGGCTCGGCAACGCCGGTGAGCGTGGTACCGTTGGCGTTTACCGCCAGCCCTGTAGGAATGCCCGGGGCGACGGTATCGACCACGATCGCTGCCGCAGACGATATGCCACTGGTATTACCCGCACTGTCCGTTGCGGTGATGGTAAAGGAGTGAGTACCTTGTGCCAGCGCGGTGGTTGGGGTGTAACTCCAGTTACCGCTGCCGTCCGCTGTCACGCTGATGACAAAGCTGCCGTTATCGTAAATATCGACCCGCGCGTTGGCTTCTGTGGTGCCGTTTAATGTTGGGCGTGCGTCGTTGGTTGGCTGATTAGCGCCAATCGCCCCGGTGTTTGGCCCGACGTCGTCAATAATGCTGCTGATTGAAGGCTGCGTCGGCGCCGTGGTGTCGACCACCACGCTAAAGCCTGCCGTCGCACTGCTGGTGTTGCCCGCCGCATCAGTCGCGGTGACGGTGAAGGTGTGCGATCCATTCGTCAGCGGCGTAGTTGGGGTAAACGACCAACTGTTATTACTTTGCACCAGCGCCGTACCCAGCAGGGTGCTTCCATCATAGATGCTGACGGTGCTGCCTGCCTCGGCGGTACCGTTCAGCGTCGGGCGCGCATCGTTGGTCAGTTGTCCGTTGTTGAGCGCCGCATTGAACACGCCGCCTGCGATATCATCCACCACTGAGACCAGCAGCGGGGCGGATGGCGCAATGGTGTCGACATTAATAATAAACCCGCCGGAGGTAGGACTTACGTTTCCGGCGGCATCGGTGGCGATAGCGGTAAACACATGCTGACCGTTACCCAGCGCGGCAGGCAGATATTCCCAGGTGCCGTCTATCGCCGCAGTTACCGTTGCCAGCAGTGTGCCATTATCGTAGATGGCTACCCGGGCACCGGCTTCCGCCGAGCCGTTGAGTACGGGACGGGTGTCGTTGGTAAAGGCCCCGCTCGACAGCGTTCCGGTTCCCGGCAGCACGTCATCAAAAGCCTGGATAATCGTTGGCGCAAGCGGGGCGACGGTATCAACAACGATGTTAAATCCAGCGGACGTGGGGCTGACGTTTCCGGCAGCGTCGGTGGCTGTCACCGTCAGCGCGTGGTTACCGTTGCCGAGCTCGGTTCCTGGCGTGAAGCTCCAGGCGCCCGTGCCATCCGCTGAGGTAAAGCCGATAAACGATCCGTTATCGTAAACTCTTACCGTGGAATTGGCTTCAGCCGTGCCGCTAAGCGTCGGGAGTGGATCGTTCGTGGCCTGACCGTTGTTCAGATTACCGATCAGCGGGCCGACATCATCTGCAACCTGAGTAATCGCTGGCGTACCAGGCAACACGGTATCCACGATAAGCGCGAAGCTATTGGATGGCTGGCTGGTATTACCGGCGCTGTCGGTGGCGGTGACGGTCAGCGTATGCGGACCGTTACTGAGTGCATCCGTTGGGGTTAAGCTCCAGGTGCCGTTAGCCCCAACGGTGGTGGTGCCGATGGGCTGACCATCGCTCAGGACGGTAATGGTCGCGCCAATTTCACCGGTGCCGCTCAGGGCGGGACGGGATTCATTCGTGGTCTGCCCGTTGGTTATCGGGCCTGTTGTCGGTGCGGTGCTGTCCTGAACTGAGCTAATGACCGGGATTGACGGGGCAACTGAGTCCAGCTCAATAGTAAACGATGATGATACTCCGCCGGAGTTACCTGCCTGATCGGTGGCAACGGTGGTGAATATATGTTGTCCCTGTCCCAGTGGTGCATCCGGTGTGAAGCGCCAGTTGCCTGACTCGTCCACCTGCGCTGTACCGATGGCGACGCCATTATCACGGATCGTGATGATGGTACCGATCTCGCCTTTGCCGTTCAGCGTAGGCTGCGCATCGTTTGTCAGTTGTCCGTTGGTCAGCGCTGTATTGCCAGGCTGATCGTCAATTACGGAGGTAATGGTCGGTGCCGCTGGCGGCAGCGTGTCGACGACAACCACAAACGGTGGCGTTGCCGGGCTGATATTGCCCGCGCCATCTGTGACAGTGGCAGTCAGCGAGTGGCTGCCTTCACCGAGAGCAGGCGCAGGCGTAAAGCTCCAGTTGCCGTTTTCATCGCTGATGGTTGTGCCAATGACCGCCCCGTTATCGCGGATGGTAACAATCGAATCCGCCTCGGTAACGCCAGCAAGCGTTGGGGTATTATCGTTGGTCAACTGCCCGGAGGTCAGGATTTGGGTTGTACCAACGTTGTCCGTGACCGTCACAATTGAGGGGGCATTCGGCACCAGGGTATCGACAATGATCTGGAAATCACCGGATGGATCTCCCTGGTTGCCTGCGGCATCTGTTGCGCGAGCGGTAAAGATATGGTCGCCTTCTCCCAGCGGAGCGGTCGGGGTAAAACTCCAGAATCCGTTGCTGTTTACCGTGGTAGTGGCATAAGCGATGCCATTATCGTAAAGGGTGATGGTTGCCCCCGCTTCGCCGGTTCCGTTAAACGTCGGGCGTGAATCGTTGGTAATTTGCCCTTTATCCAACGATCCGGTGCCAGGGGCAATATCGTCAATAATGCTGGTGATAGTTGGCACCTGTGGGGGCGTGGTGTCGATGGTGATTGCGTAGTTGGGCGACAGACCACTTGGGGTACCGTCCA
This sequence comes from Citrobacter sp. RHBSTW-00887, assembly GCF_013728095.1. Lineage (NCBI taxonomy): Bacteria > Pseudomonadati > Pseudomonadota > Gammaproteobacteria > Enterobacterales > Enterobacteriaceae > Citrobacter > Citrobacter sp. RHBSTW-00887. The sequence goes on from NZ_CP056267.1 coordinate 1,420,254, forward strand.
CCGTTTGTGAAACCGTGAAGTTATAGGTAATGCCGTTAGTCAGCGCAGTGGGTAGCTGATAACTCCATGCGCCAGACACGGCATCGGCGGTTACCGTGGCGATGGATGCGCCATTTTGATAGATAGTCACCGATGCCCCTGCAGTGGCGGTCCCTTGTAGCAGCGGTAAGGTGTCGTTGGTGGTTTTACCGTTGCCAATCACCCCCATGATGGGCGCGATGTCATCAACGATCTCAAGAGTCGGTGGATGCGGAACGCTGGAGGTAGCGGCGTTAAACGTTGTCGGATCGCTTTGATTTCCGGCGGTATCCTGAGCGATGGCGTTGAGCGCCTGGCCGGTTGTTTGCGCTGGCGAAATGGTGACAGCAAAGTTACCAGAACCGTCTGCCACCCCCTGGCCGAGAATGGTGTTACCGCTGCGAATAATCACGGTGCTGCCGGCATCGGCCGTACCGCTTACCAGCGTCCCGTTAGGATCTACGCTGGTAACCGTAGGCGTTGCAGGCGGCAGGGTATCGACAATCACCGTCAGCGGGTTATCTGCAGCCAGTGAGTTACCTGCAGCATCCACGGCGCCGAACGTCAGTGTGTGAGAGACGTTAGGCGTGAGGGGAACATCCACACTCCAGGTGCCGTTAGCAGCAACGGTAGCCGTAGCAATTGCGACGGGATTATTGCCATCGAAAATTAACACTGTACTGCCCGGTGTGCCGGTCCCGCTAATGGTCGGGGAGGTATCGTCCGTGACGCTGCCACTGGTTAGCGAACCGGTAAAGATTCCAACGTTATCCTGAATATCCGTTACCTGCGGCAACGTCAGCTTCGTGTTGTTAACCGTAAACGAAATGCTGTTTGAATTGTCGCTGATGTTACCTGCCGGATCGGTTGCGGTGGCGCTTAACGTGTAGCTTCCGTTCGCCAGCGCAGTCCCTGGCGTAATACTCCAGGTTCCGCCAGCCACCGTTGTAGTACCGATCACCGTCCCCCCGTTATACAGGGTGATGGTATCCCCGTCTGTGCCAGTACCGCGAATGGTTGGCGTGGTGTCATCAGTCACGGCATCTGTCGCAAGGTCGCCCGTGGCGTCACCGACATTATCGTTGGCGGCGATAATCACCGGAGGTGCAGACGGCGTCGTGTCGATGTTCAGTGTTATGGCGTTAGATGGCAGGCTGACGTTGCCTGCTGGATCGGTTGCGGTGAGAGTTACCTGATAACTACCAGGAGCAACCGGTGCTGACGGAGTGAAGCTCCAGGTACCGTCTGCACCTACTGTTGCTGTTCCCTGCAATGGGGGAGTACCAGCAAGATAGAGGGTAATCAGATCCCCGACGTTCCCCGTGCCGCTAAAAGTTGGCGTGGTGTCATTGGTGTTGCCATTAGTGACCACACCCGTTACCGGAGCCACATCGTCGGTAATGATTGGCGCGGCTGGTTGTGCGGGAGGCGTATTGTTTACTGTCAGAGTAAAGCTTGCCGACGGGATCCCCGTGTTGCCTGCAACGTCAGTCGCCGTGGCGGTAAATTTATGCGGCCCGTCGGCGAGTGAGGTTGGGGTAAATGTCCAGGTGCCGTCTGGCTGTACGGTGACGGTGCCAATAGAACCGCCATTATCATAAATCGTAATCTTCGCGCCGGGCTCGCCGGTTCCGGAGAGTTCGGGATTCGAGCTCTTGGTACTGCTGCCGTTACTCAGCGTTTGTAGATTTGTCCCAATAAGACCTTCTGCGGAGCTGATAACCGGGGCAACTGGTGGGGTGGTATCAATCGTCAGCGTAAAGTTCCCGGCATTGCTGGCGTTGCCTGCAGCGTCCGTGGCGATAGCGGATAAATTGTGTGCGCCTTCACTGAGCGGTTGGCTGAGTTGAATACTCCAGGTGCCGGCGGGTAAAACCGTTGTGCTGCCAATTGGCGTGGAACCCTCATAGAGGGTGATTGTAGAACCGGCTATTCCGGTTCCTTTCAGCTCTGGTAAGGTATCGTTTGAACGGCTTCCGGAAGGCAGATCGATCGGCGCATTCCCAACGTCGTCGGTGGCAGCCAAAATGATAGGATCGCCTGGCGGTTGAGTATCTACGGTAACGCTGACCACCGTGGGTGAGGTGATGACATTACCGGCAGCATCGGTTGCCGATACCGTAAACTGATGAGTGCGATCGCTGAGCACCTGATTTCCCGGAACGGTATAGCTCCAGGTGCCTGAACTGTCGACAAGAATAACCGTCATCAACAGACTGCCATCGTACAGGCTCACCAGTGAACCTGGTTCACCGGTACCCGAGAGGGTTGGCGTGTTATCGTTAGTGACCCAACCGTTATTTGCAACGTTGCCCGTAATGCTGCCAACATCATCGTTAACCAACGTTATTACTGGAACGGTTGGGGCGATGCTATCGACAATAATTTTCCAACTGGCGGCGCTGCTGGTGTTGTTGGCAGCGTCTGTTGCCGTCACCGTAAATACGTGCGCGCCCTGGCTTAGTGCTGCGGTGGGCGTATAGTTCCAGTTACCGTTGTTATCAGCGGTAACGGTCGCAAGCAGGGTGCCATTATCATAAATTTTGACCCGCGAACCTGCTTCGGCGATGCCTTCAATTTTCGGTTTATCGTCGTTGGTTAACCCATTGTTATTGATGGGGCCAGTGAAATCGTCAACATCATCAGTAACGGCAATAATAACTGGCTGGTTTGGTGCAGTGATATCCGGAGCCAACGCGGAGGTAGGCTGACTCTCGTTATTGCTGCTGTCCGTTGCGGTGACTTTTACCGTTTCGCCGTTCTTTTGCGACGGCGCTATAGACACGGTGAAATTGCCGCCGCTGTCAGCCTGGCCTATGCCAATCGGGTTACCGTTGCTGTTTTTAACGGTGACGGTGCTTCCCGCTTCAGCATGTCCGCTTACAGAACCGCCGTCTCCGGCGACGGTGACGCCGGTTGGCGCATCAGGTGCCGTGGTGTCCGGTGCGTTGACAGAGGCGTCGTCGCCCTTGTTGCCTGCGGTGTCGGTCGCATTTGCCGTAAGGGTCTCGCCGTTGGTTTGCGGCGGAACCAGCGTTGCGGTGAAATCCCCATCCGTATCGGCAGTTGCCGTACCAATGATATTGCCATCTGGATCCAGAATATTGACCGTACTGTTGGGTTCGGCCTTGCCGGTGACCTGGTCGCCAGTGCCATTAACTAGCAGGTTTGTTGGGGGCTGTGGCGCGGTAATGTCTGGTGCAAGCGCTGTTTCAGGCAGGCTTGGGTTTCCTGCCGGATCGGTTGCGATGGCTTCAATGGTTTCGCCATTGGTCTGTGGTGGGTTAATGGTGATGGTAAATGAGCCGTCCGTTCCGGCGACGCCGCTGCCGATCTGAGTTCCGCCACTGCCGGTGATAACCACGGTATTGCCTGGATCGGTCGTTCCGGTGACGACAGTCCCATCCGCAGATACGTTGAGATCATCAGGTGGCGACGGTGGCTGGGTGTCGATGTTGATATTGAACGCTGGTGACATGCCTCCTGTACCTGACTGGTTTGTCGCGGTGGCGCTGAAGGCGTGTAGCTCATCTGATAACGGGGAGCTGGAAGTCCATGTCCAGTTACCGTTACCGTCAGCCAGTACGCTGTCGATAATTGTGCCGTTGTCGTAAATAGTCACTGTGCTGTTGGCGTCGGCAGTGCCAGAGAGCGTGGGGGTATTATCGTTGGTGGCCTGATTATTGCTCAATGGTCCGGTTGAGGGGGCAAAATCATCCATTATGCTGACGATAACGGGCACGCCCGGGTAGCCAGAGTTGGTGGCATTGAAAGAGGTATCTGGCCCGATGTTGCCTGCCTGGTCCTGAATTTTCGCGATCAGCGCTTCACCGTGCGTCTGTGAGGGCGAAATCGCGATGACGAAATTGCCGGTTTGACCGACCGTTGTTGAACCCAAAACCTGATTATTACTGCCGATGATAATGACCAGGCTTCCCGCCTCAGCGCTACCGGTTACCGTTGTACCTTCCGGATTAACGGAGGAAATGACTGCGGCTGCAGGCGGGGTGGTATCAACGGTGAATGTCGGCACGCGCGTTTCCGCGCTCACGTTACCCGCGGCGTCAGTTTGCGTCAGCGTCAGATTGTGAACACCATCGCTGAGCGGAATGTCTGGTGTAAATGTCCAGTTCCCATTGTCATCCACCCGGACCATGCCGATCAGAATGCCGTTATCAGAAATGCTGATGAAACTACCTACTTCGCCTGTGCCCGTGAGCGTCGGCGTGGCATCGTCGGTTACGCCGTTATTGGCGATAAAGCCGGTAATGGAACCGACATTGTCGGTTTCCTGAGTGACCACGGGGGCGTCGGGGGCAAGCGAATCGACAATAATTTCCCAACTGTCCGACATGCCGCTGCTGCCAGCACCGTTTGAAGCGCTGACGGTAAACTGGTGTGTGCCGTCTGCCAGAGGAGAGGATGGCGTAAACGACCAGTTGCCGTTGGCATCGATTGTGACCTGGCCTATTTCGACGCCGTTATCAAAAATATGTAATGTGGCATTCGCGGGGCCGGTGCCCTGGAGTGTCGGCGTATTATCGTTGGTGGATTCCTGCTGATTGACAGGGCCAGTAATCAGCTCCTGGTTATCGATTATGCTGGTGATAACGGGGACGTCTGGCCTGTTAGGGGTTGTCGTTGGCGGTGTGCCGCCATCACCGTCACCGTCACCGTCACCGTCACCGTCACCGTCACCGTCGCCATTACCGTTACCGTTACCGTTACCTTCGCCGCCGTTGCCATTGCCGCCGCTACCATTGCCGTTCCCGGCATTACCGTTTCCAGCGTTATTATCGCTCCCGCCGCCGCCACCACCCGCAGCGAGGCCAATCCCGCCAGCGACAGCGATCCCGCCAAGAACCCACGGCCAGACGGCGCCGCCTTCATGACTGCCTTCGGCCGTCATCAGCGGTGTGAGATCGTCCAGGTGCTGGAAATGGAATGCTCCGTCAGTATCCTGAACCCACCACAGTGCGCCATTACTGTCCTCCAGAACAAGTTGGTTTTGCGCTTCACCTTTTCCGAGGTAGAAATTTTTAATGGTGATGATTTCACCTGAGCGGAGTGTGACAACCAGATCCTGATTAACGCGCGTGAGTTGACTCACCTCCTCACGCGACACAGACAGTTTCACGATTGAAGGTGAACTGAGCGTAACTTCAGAGGCTTCAACATTTGTGGAAACGCCTGTTAATTTTGATACAACGGCGAGTAGACGCATATGTTCACTCCTGATGGCATGCCGGGAGTATTAATCCGCAACAGCGCGCTGGGAAAATGAGCAGACAGGGGCTCCGTTCATCATAAAGATGAATTTACACATGTAATTTCATTGATTAGGTCACATAGATGTTAGTTTATTGATTAAATACGTCCGGGCCCTTTCTGCTGAATAGTTCTTTCGTATTAGATGATATAGTCAGAAAGAAAGTATTCTGCAACTTATCCATATTAAAAAAGTAATTAGTCATTTGGAAAGGATACTTTTTAGTTTGCTTTTAACGGTTGTTTTTATTGTAAGTAATTGTATTTAAATGGTTTTGTTTTTATTGAAATGAACACCAATATAATAAACAACAGTAATAATAGTGTTATTAAATAAATGGAAATATGAATGCTATGGTCTTGAACTTTTATATTATTGGACTATAGACCGCAACGGTAATGACAGGGGGGTTATTTCATATCTGAACGATTCAGCATAAATAAACTATAAATGAGGTGAATGTATTGTGTGGGTTTCGATAACTAAAAAATAAGAACCAGTCTCAGGAGGGGAGACTGGTCACAGGGGAGTAGCGTTTAGCGGCCAGCATTTTTCATGATACGCGCTTTATCTAACTGCCATTCGCGTTCTTTCACATCAGAGCGCTTGTCGTGCTGTTTCTTACCTTTCGCAACGCCAATTTTCACTTTGCACCAGGCATTCTTCCAGTATAACGAAAGCGCAACGACGGTATAACCATCACGATTCATACGACCATACAGGGAGTCGAGTTCACGCTGGTTTAACAACAGTTTACGGGTTCGGGTGGGGTCGCATACCACGTGTGTTGAGGCCACCGCCATCGGCGTGAAGTTGGCGCCAAACAGGAACGCTTCGCCGTCTTTGAGTATGACATAGCTGTCGCCGATGTTGGCTTTACCCGCGCGCAGGGATTTGACTTCCCAACCTTGCAGGGCGAGTCCTGCTTCGAACTCTTCTTCAATAAAGTATTCGTGTCGTGCGCGCTTGTTTAGCGCGATTGTGGCTGAGCCAGGTTTGTGTGCTTTTTTCTTCGTCATAATGCCGCTCAGTATAGGTAATCTGGAATCGAAAAACACCCCATTTCATCCAGCGGGGCGCAAGGCGCTATCTTAGCACGAGTTAGGCTATAGCGTTTTTTTTAGCGGGTGATAAATGGTATTATTTGTGTGATTGATATTGATGGGAATTGTTATGCCTCAGATTAGCCGGACCGCTTTAGTACCCTACAGTGCGGAACAGATGTATCAGCTAGTGAATGATGTTAAGTCCTATCCTCAGTTTTTGCCGGGTTGCACCGGTAGCCGCGTACTGGAGTCGACTCCGGGACAAATGACGGCCGCTGTGGATGTCTCGAAAGCAGGGATCAGTAAAACGTTCACCACGCGCAATCAACTGACCAGTAATCAGAGCATTCTGATGCATCTGGTCGATGGGCCGTTCAAGAAGCTGATTGGCGGCTGGAAGTTTACGCCACTGAGTCATGAAGCGTGTCGTATTGAATTTCACCTTGATTTTGAGTTCACCAATAAGTTAGTCGAGCTGGCGTTTGGCCGTATCTTTAAAGAACTGGCTTCAAATATGGTGCAGGCCTTCACGGTTCGCGCGAAAGAGGTTTACAGTGTCAGCGTCGGCTAAAATTGTCGTTGAAGTGGCGTACGCGCTATCCGAGAAACAGTATTTACAGCGCGTAACGCTGCAGCAGGGCGCAACGGTGGAAGAGGCTATCCGCGCTTCCGGGCTGCTGGAATTACGTACCGATATCGATCTCAGTAAAAATAAAGTGGGTATCTACAGCCGTCCGGTAAAGCTTGCTGATGTTCTGCATGACGGCGATCGGGTGGAAATTTACCGACCACTGATTGCTGACCCAAAAGAGCTGCGCAGACAGCGAGCAGAGAAATCCGCTAAAAAGTAACAGACAATAAAAAAGGTGCTCATTGAGCACCTTTTTTTGATCTCTCAAACCTACTTGTTATCGGTCAAAGCGGGTTTGTTATCAATGTTGGTCAATACGCCGCTGCTGTTAAAGGTCAGCGTCAGCGTTTGCTGGGTTACGCCTTCATGTCCAGGTTGCTGACGGAACACATAAAACCAGGTGTTAGTGCCAAAAGGATCGGACATCATTGGTGTACCCAGAGCATAAGCAACCTGCTGTTGCGTCATACCCGTGCGCACTTTAGCGACATCGGTAGGTGTCAGATAATTTCCCTGGTTGATGTCAGGGCGGTAAACCACTCGCTCCAGAGTGGAACAGCCTGCAGTCAACATCAGTAGTACTGCTGCAGCAGCAGTCAGCGTTTTACAGCGCATAGTGATTTGATTCCTTTTCGGGCCCGAGCAGTACGCGGCTCATATGTAATATGCCGATGATAATAGACCTTTCACCACTTTAAAACCTTTTGCTGTCGGGTCGGTCGGCGATTTTATGTTGAACTCAGACCTTCACAAGGTAAAAAAGTTTATGCCGCCAGCAGTTCTTTTGCATTTGCGAGGGTATTGCGCGTCACTTCGCTACCGCCAAGTAGACGGGCTAATTCCTGCAGGCGCGCGCGTTTATCAAGCGGCTGCATGTGTGTTTCCGTCATCGCGCCATCTGTTTCTTTGCTGACATAGAAATGTTGATGACCACAGCCCGCAACCTGCGGCAGGTGAGTAACACACATTACCTGCGTTGACTCGCCCAACTGTCGCAACATTTTACCCACTACCGCAGCCGTCGGGCCGCTGATACCAACATCCACCTCATCGAAAATTAGCGCAGGCGTTTCCATCTTACGTGCTGTAATGACCTGAATAGCCAGCGCAATACGTGACAGTTCCCCGCCGGAAGCGACTTTCGCAATTGGCTGTAACGGCTGACCTGGGTTAGTGGTTACTTTAAACTCCACGCGATCGGCACCGTCTGCGCTCAGATGGTGCTCCTCAAATTTCACATCAATGCAAAAGACACCGTGCGGCATCGAAAGAGCATGCATGCTCTCTGTAATAAGTTGTCCCAGTTCCTGCGCATAATGCTGACGCTGTTGGTGCAGCATTTTTGCCGTTTCCAGCGCCTGCTGGTGGTGATTGTTCACCGCCAGGGTTAAGGTTTCGAGCGAGTCGGCCTGATCGTCCAGTTGCTGTTGTTCATCCAGCAGCGACTGATAGAACTGTGGCAGCACTTCAGGGGCAACATGATGCTTACGCGCCAACGAGATTTGCCTGGAGATACGCTGTTCGAGTTCGAACAAGCGGTTAGGGTCTAAATCCAGACGATCGCAATAGTGGCGCAGCTCGTCGCTGGCTTCGCTGAGCTGGATGGTGGCCTCTTCCAGCATATCCAGAATACCTGAAAGTTTGCCGTCCATGCCTGCCAGTTCAGTGATCAGGTGTTTTGCGGTGTACAGTTGGCTTTGCAGATTGATGTCTTCACCATCTGCCAGGATAGCCAGCGCCTGTTGGCTGGTGGTGAGCAATTGCCCACTGTTAGCCAGGCGCTTGTACTCTTCATCAATTTGCTCAAACTCACCCGGCTGCGGATTGAATTCGTTCAGTTCCTTTAACTGGTATTGCAACAATTCCGCCCGGGCTGCGCGTTCCAGGCTTTGTTGCTGATGATGCGCCAGGTCACGACAACTTTGGTGCCATAGTTGGTAGCGCGCAGCCATTTCCTGGGTCAGAGAGGCTTCATTGGCGTAACCATCAAGCAGGGATTTTTGGTGTTCTGATTTTGTCAGGAGCTGATGCGCATGCTGGCCATGGATTTGAATAAGTAACTGGCCCAGCTCGCGCAACTGCGATAACGGAACGGCGGTTCCGTTAATAAATCCACGGGAGCGGCCATCGCTGCTGATAACGCGACGCAACAAACACTCACGGCCTTCCTCAAGCTGGTTCTCTTCCAGCCAGCGCAGGGCTGCGGGGGTATCTTTTAAGGCAAAACGGGCGCAGAGGTCGGCTCGCATGGCGCCTGCACGCACCATGTCTGCGTCTGCGCGTCCGCCCAGACACAAACCGAGAGCATCAATGGCAATGGACTTACCCGCACCGGTCTCACCGGTGATAACGGTCATTCCGTTCTGGAAATCGATCTCAAGTTCACGAACGATAGCAAAATTGCTGATTGTCAGTTGTGCCAACATAGCTGTTTTCCTGTATGAAAAACCATAACTGTAATTTCATACAGTATAAACTGGTTTTTTATACAGTAAAGAGGTTGGCGTTAAATTAGAATAATTTTTTTGACCAACCAAGCTTAGTGCTTAATGTGTTGAAATAGCTGTAATCTTTTGGATGTATCAGGTTTAGATGATAATCACAGCGGCGAATCAATACGTCTTCACCTTCCTGTATAGGTAGGGCGATTTGGCTGTCACAGCTGATCTCCAGATCGTTACGGCGATGAGAAAAGCGCAGGCGAATGGTGCTGCTACTGTTGATCACCAGCGGTCGCGCGGAAAGCGTATGCGGAAACATGGGTACCAGCGTAATGGCATCCAGAGAAGGCGTCAGAATTGGGCCTCCGGCAGAGAGCGAGTAGGCGGTAGAGCCGGTCGGCGTGGAGATAATCAGCCCATCTGAACGTTGGGAGAAGGCAAAAATTTCATCGATATAGACTTCAAATTCAATCATGTGCGCCACTTTCCCAGGGTGCAGCACAACTTCATTGATGGCAGTGCTAATGCGCTTCTGGCAATCCTGTTGACACACCTGAGCTTCGAGTAAAAAGCGCTTTTCGCTGATGTAGTGGCCTTCCAGCACGTCAGCTAACTGTTGTTGGGCATTGTCTGGGTCAAGGTCGGTCAAAAAACCGAGGTTGCCGCGGTTAATGCCAATAACCTTGATGTCATAACGTGCCAGGGTGCGTGCGGCGCCCAGCATATTGCCGTCGCCGCCGACTACCACGGCGAGGTCTGCCTGTTGGCCAATTTCTGCGAGCGTGCCGGTTTTCACATTTTTCAGCTGCAGTTCGTGGGCGATTTGTTGCTCAACGATAACCTCATAACCTTTGGTGCACAGCCAACGGTAGAGCATTTCATGTGTGGTCAGTGCAGTGGGGTGACGTGGATGCCCCACAATGCCAATACACTTGAAATGTTTGTTCATTTTCTCGAGGTCCTTGTAACGAAGATTAGTGACAATGTGAGTACTTCCCTTGAATCCCTGAATCTGATCCCCATAATAAGCCAAGTTAGCGAGATGAATGCGAAAAAAACGCGGAGAAATTCATGAGTAGTAAAGAACAGAAAACGCCTGAGGGGCAAGCCCCGGAAGAAATTATCATGGATCAGCACGAAGAAGTTGAGGCGGTTGAATCAGACGCTTCTGCTGAGCAGGTGGATCCGCGCGATGAAAAAATTGCGAATCTGGAAGCTCAGCTTGCTGAGGCCGAAACTCGCGAGCGCGACAGCGTGTTGCGTATCAAAGCGGAAATGGAAAACCTGCGTCGTCGTACCGAACTGGACGTAGAAAAAGCGCATAAGTTTGCGCTGGAAAAATTCGTCAACGAACTGCTGCCGGTGCTGGATAGCCTGGACCGCGCGCTGGAAGTGGCGGACAAAGATAATGACGCTATGGCGGCGATGGTTGAAGGTATTGAGCTGACCCGTAAGTCAATGCTGGATGTCGTGGCGAAGTTTGGTGTACAGGTGGTTGCGGATATCGATGTGCCGATGGACCCGAACGTGCACCAGGCAATTGCAATGGTAGAGTCCGACGACGTTGCTGCCGGTAATGTGCTGATGGTAATGCAAAAAGGCTATACCCTGAACGGACGTACCATCCGCGCCGCGATGGTCTCTGTGGCGAAAGCCAAAGGCTAATCAGCCTTCAGGCCGGGTAATGCTCACGCGCTACCCGGCCTGAATTACTCTCACTGGTCCGACACGCTTTCCCGTAGCGGTTTGACCGGCAATACCTGCACCTGTTTAATCATATTGTCCTGCACGTCGAGAATATCGATATCGTACTGTCCAATACGCACACGCGTGCCAGCAACCGGGATCTCTTCCAGCGCTTCAAGAATAATACCATTCACGGTACGTGCGTCATCTTCCGGCAGGTGCCAGTTAAACGCCTTATTGATTTCACGAACGTTGGCGCTGCCGTCAATGATCACCGAGCCATCATTCTGCGGCGTTACCTCTTCGGCAAGCGTGGGTGACATTGAAGTGGTGAAGTCGCCGACAATCTCTTCCAGAATATCTTCGACCGTGACCAGCCCCTGAATATCGCCATATTCATTAACAACCAGACCCACTTTCTTCTTGTTTCGCTGAAACTTAATGAGCTGGGTGCTGAGAGGCGTACCTTCCGGGACGTAATAAATTTCGTCGGCGGCACGTAACATAGTCTCTTTGGTGAACTCTTTTTTCTCTGCCATCAATCGCCAGGCTTCACGTACGCGCAGCATACTGATGGCGTCGTCCAGCGAGTCGCGGTACAGCACAATACGGCCGTGTGGAGAGTGCGAAAGCTGACGCACGATTGACTTCCAGTCATCGTTAATATCAATGCCGATGATTTCGTTACGCGGGATCATGATGTCATCGACGCTGACTTTTTCCAGATCCAGCACTGACAGCAGCATATCCTGGTTACGGCGTGAAATTTGCGAGCGCGATTCATTCACCAGCGTTCGCAGTTCATCTTTACTCAGCGAACCGCTCACCACGATATCCGTTTTGATGCCCATCATGCGCATAAGTAGCCGCGTGATGGTGTTGAGTAGCCACACCAACGGCATCATCAGAATCTGCAGTGGAGCCAGCAGTACACTGCTCGGATAGGCGACTTTTTCCGGATACAGCGCGGCAATAGTTTTGGGCAGTACTTCGGCAAAAACCAGCACGACAAACGTCAGTACCCCAGTGGCAATAGCGACACCCGCATCGCCATACAAGCGCATACCGACAATGGTGCCGAGCGCGGAGGCCAGAATATTCACCAGATTATTACCGATGAGCACCAGGCTTATCAGGCGGTCCGGCTTACGAAGTAGCTTTTCAACGCGTTTTGCCTGACGATTCCCCTGCTTGGCCCGATGACGTAGACGATAGCGATTCAGGGTCATCATTCCGGTTTCAGAACCGGAAAAATAGGCGGAAATGACCACCATGATGAGAAGCGTGATAATGAGCGTGGTGGTGGAGATGTGTTCCACGTAGGGTTCCTTAAAGATTTAACTCACGAACTGCTGCAGGATACGACTGCCGAAATAGGCCAGCGTTAGAATGCCTGCGCCTGCGACGTTAAACCATACGACGCGACGTCCGCGCCAGCCTTCATGGTAATGCCCCCACAACAGAACGATATAGACAAACCATGCCACGATAGAGAGAACGGCTTTATCAATGTTCTCGGTACTGAACAGGTTATGCATGTAAAACAGGCCAGTGCACAGGGTGAGCGTCAGCAGAACCACGCCAATTTGGGTGATATGAAACATTTTCCGCTCAATACTCATTAGCGGCGGCATCTCATTGCTGAAGGCCAGTTTTTTGTTTTTCAACTGGTAGTCGATCCATGCCAGTTGCAGCGCATACAGTGCGGCGATAATCAGCGTGGCGTAAGCGAATAGCGATAGCCCGATGTGAATCATCATGCCCGGTGTAGCTTCGAGATGGGTGATGAACTCGTTCGGCATAAACGTGGCGAAGGCCAGGTTGATTAGCGCAAAGGCGTAGACAATGGGCAGCAATAGCCAGCCACGATTGCGGGAAGCGACGATAGTCATTACCGTACAGATCATCAGGCTAACCAGTGAGCCGACGTTCAACAGACTCAGGTTTTGTCCGCTTTCACCGCCGGGCAGAATTCGCGCTTCCAGGGCGATAGCATGACTTACCAGCGCGACGACCGCAGAGAGAATAGCCATACGCCGCCAGCCGCTGTTTTTTTGCAGCAGAGCGGGAATAATCAGCGCAAGGCTGACTGAGTAGGCGACAAGGGCGAGCAGAGCAAAAACGGGCATATAGGTGTCGACAGTTGGCCAGTGATAAAGAAAAGCAGTATAGCGTTACGTGACCGCTGCTCCAACCGTTGCATAACAACAAAGGCGGCTTCATGTTATACTGCGACAAATTTCTGTTGATGTGTCGCTGTCGCGACCGACCGTTTCCACCCCAGGCGAGAGACAATGTTTGATAATTTAACCGATCGTTTGTCGCGCACGCTGCGCAATATCAGTGGCCGTGGACGCCTTACTGAAGACAACGTTAAAGAGACGCTGCGCGAAGTGCGCATGGCGCTGCTGGAGGCTGACGTAGCGCTGCCGGTAGTGCGTGAGTTTATCAATCGCGTAAAAGAGAAAGCGGTTGGTCATGAAGTTAACAAAAGCCTGACGCCGGGTCAGGAGTTCGTCAAGATTGTCCGTAACGAACTGGTTGCGGCAATGGGCGAAGAAAACCAGACCCTGAATCTGGCTGCACAGCCGCCAGCCGTTGTGCTGATGGCTGGTCTGCAGGGGGCGGGTAAAACGACCAGCGTCGGTAAGCTGGGGAAATTCCTGCGTGAGAAGCACAAGAAGAAAGTGCTGGTGGTCTCCGCGGACGTTTATCGCCCGGCGGCGATAAAACAGCTGGAAACGCTGGCCGAGCAGGTCGGTGTGGACTTCTTCCCGTCGGATGTCGGCCAGAAGCCGGTCGATATCGTTAACGCCGCGCTGAAAGAAGCTAAACTCAAATTCTACGACGTGCTGCTGGTGGATACCGCCGGTCGCCTGCACGTTGATGAAGCGATGATGGACGAAATCAAACAGGTCCACGCTTCTATCAAGCCGGTTGAAACGCTGTTTGTGGTCGACGCCATGACCGGTCAGGATGCCGCGAATACCGCAAAAGCCTTCAACGAAGCGCTGCCGTTAACCGGTGTCGTGCTGACCAAAGTTGATGGTGATGCTCGTGGTGGTGCGGCGCTCTCTATTCGTCATATCACCGGCAAGCCAATTAAATTCCTCGGCGTCGGCGAGAAAACCGAAGCGCTGGAGCCGTTCCATCCGGATCGTATTGCTTCGCGTATTCTCGGCATGGGTGACGTGCTGTCGCTGATCGAAGATATCGAAAGCAAGGTTGACCGCGCGCAGGCAGAGAAATTAGCCAGCAAGCTGAAAAAAGGCGACGGCTTCGATCTCAACGATTTCCTTGAGCAGCTCAACCAGATGAAAAACATGGGCGGCATGGCAAGCCTGATGGGCAAGCTGCCGGGCATGGGGCAGATCCCAGACAACGTGAAATCGCAGATGGACGATAAAGTGCTGGTGCGTATGGAAGCCATCATCAACTCGATGACGATGAAAGAACGCGCTAAGCCGGAAATCATCAAAGGTTCCCGTAAACGCCGTATTGCTGCCGGCTGCGGTATGCAGGTACAGGACGTAAACCGCCTTCTGAAACAGTTCGACGACATGCAGCGCATGATGAAGAAAATGAAGAAAGGCGGTATGGCGAAGATGATGCGTGGCATGAAGGGTATGATGCCGCCAGGCTTCCCTGGTAGATAAATATATCGGGCTACCTAATTTGCCTTTTTGACGCCGGGGTGGGCTCGAAATGCTCACATACTGCATGTACGTTCCGCTTTCTGCGCGCACGCCGACGCCAAACTGGCTGCAATGGTAACGCCCTGGTATAAAGCCTCATCACATGTTGATTGCTTTTTTCCCAGAAATCAGTAAAATTTTCGGGCTTTTAATATGACACCCGGGCTCCGTTCCTCGATGGGGCCTGGGTGTTTTATTCACACAAGAGGATGTTATGGTTACTATTCGTTTAGCTCGTCACGGCGCTAAAAAGCGTCCGTTCTACCAGGTTGTTGTTACCGACAGCCGTAATGCACGCAACGGTCGCTTCATCGAGCGCGTTGGCTTCTTTAACCCAATCGCTAGCGAAAAAGAAGAAGGCACTCGCCTGGATCTGGATCGCATCGCTCACTGGGTTGGCCAGGGCGCGACTATTTCTGATCGCGTAGCTACGCTGATCAAAGCAGCAAACAAAGCAGCTTAATCTGTCACGGTGGTCATGATGAGCAAGCAACTCGCCGCGCAGGCTCCTGTGGAACCCATCGTTTTGGGGAAAATGGGGTCTTCTTACGGTATCCGTGGTTGGCTCAGAGTGTTTTCTTCCACTGAAGACGCCGAAAGCATTTTTGACTATCAGCCCTGGTTTATCCAGAAGGCGGGTCAGTGGCAGCAAGTACAGCTGGAAAGCTGGAAGCACCACAATCAGGATCTGATCATCAAGCTGAAAGGCGTTGACGATCGTGATTCGGCGAATCTACTGACAAATTGCGAAATTGTCGTGGATTCCTCGCAGTTGCCAGCGCTGGAAGATGGTTCCTACTACTGGAAAGACCTTATGGGCTGCCAGGTAGTGACCACTGAAGGTTACGATCTCGGTAAAGTCGTCGATATGATGGAAACCGGTTCGAATGACGTCATTGTCATTAAGGCAAACCTGAAAGATGCGTTTGGTATCAAGGAACGTCTTGTACCGTTCCTCGATGGGCAGGTTATCAAGAAAGTCGATCTCGCTACTCGTACTATCGAAGTAGATTGGGATCCTGGTTTTTAAACCACCGGATAAACGGTAAAAGTCGGCGTTATGGGGATTGGCTTGTGTTTATAGGTATCGTTAGCCTGTTTCCAGAAATGTTCCGCGCAATTACCGATTACGGGGTAACTGGCCGGGCAGTAAAAAATGGCCTGCTGAACATCCAGAGCTGGAGTCCTCGTGACTTTACTCATGACCGGCACCGTACCGTGGACGATCGTCCTTACGGCGGCGGACCGGGGATGTTAATGATGGTGCAACCTTTACGGGACGCCATTCATGCAGCAAAAGCTGCGGCTGGTGAAGGCGCAAAGGTGATTTATCTGTCACCTCAGGGACGCAAGCTTGATCAAGCGGGCGTTAGCGAACTGGCCACGAATCAAAAGCTGATTCTGGTGTGTGGTCGCTATGAAGGAATAGATGAGCGCGTGATTCAAACCGAAATTGACGAAGAATGGTCAATCGGCGATTACGTTCTCAGCGGTGGTGAGTTACCAGCAATGACGCTGATCGACTCCGTTTCTCGGTTTATTCCGGGAGTTCTGGGTCATGAAGCTTCAGCAATCGAAGATTCGTTTGCTGATGGGTTGCTGGATTGCCCGCACTATACCCGACCTGAAGTGTTAGAACAGATGGAAGTACCGGCAGTGTTACTGTCGGGGAACCACGCTGAGATACGTCGCTGGCGTTTAAAACAGTCGCTGGGCCGGACCTGGCTTAGAAGACCTGAACTTCTGGAAAACCTGGCTCTGACTGAAGAGCAAGCAAGGTTGCTGGCGGAGTTCAAAACGGAACACGCACAACAGCAGCATAAACATGATGGGCTGGTCTGAGACCCCCAAATATCAGTTTACCCAGGATAAGAGATTAAATTATGAGCAACATTATTAAGCAACTTGAACAAGAGCAGATGAAGCAGGACGTACCTTCCTTCCGTCCGGGTGATACCGTGGAAGTGAAAGTATGGGTTGTTGAAGGTTCCAAAAAACGTCTGCAGGCATTCGAGGGCGTGGTTATCGCTATTCGTAACCGCGGTCTGCACTCTGCATTCACTGTTCGTAAAATTTCCAACGGCGAAGGCGTTGAGCGTGTCTTCCAGACTCACTCTCCGGTAGTTGACAGCATTGCTGTTAAACGTCGTGGTGCTGTTCGTAAAGCTAAACTGTACTACCTGCGTGAGCGCACTGGTAAGTCTGCTCGTATCAAAGAGCGTCTTAACTAAGATTCGCGCAAGCGACATCCTGTTAGAAAAGGGCTGGCCGAAAGGCTGGCCCTTTTTTTATTCCGACCTTACTCTTTTGTTTTATTGCAATTGGATGGCTGCGCGGCGCGCAGCCAGTTGAGGACTTTTACGGCGTAGCGATCACGACTGCAACCCGGCGGTTTTCAGCACGACCTTTTGACGTCTGATTACTGGCAATCGGGTATTTTTTCCCGAGTCCCTGAGTTGTCAGGTTAGAGCGGGGAATATTGGCGCCCTGTGCCCAGGCATCGGCGACCACATTCGCGCGTTTGAGCGACAGCGCTTCGTTGTAGCTGTCTTCGCCGTAGTTATCGGTATGACCATCCATACGCGCATGGTTTAACCCGGTAGCTGCCAGTTTGGATGCCATTTCCTGGATCTGCTTTTCACTTTCAGGGCGGAGCTTATAGTCGTTTTTGTCAAACAGGATGTTGTCAGACAGACCAAGAGACCAGTCTCCGGAAGCTTCGGTAAATCCGTACGATTTCATGGCTGCAATTTGCTCCGGGGTAAATTTTCCCTGAGGTGCCTGACAGCCTGCCAAAATCAGTAAAAGCAGAAGAAACGGGGATGATAGACGTTTTAGCATGTGTAAGTCCTTATTTTTTAATAATGCGTTCAGAACGCAAATTTTTGGCCTGATACATATTTTTATCGGCAAGTTCTTGTAATTTCTCGGCAGAGGCATGTTCCCACGTCAGCGCAAAACCAATGCTGAGTGTCATGCTTGCCTGATGACCGTTATGCAGGTCAAAAGGTCGGTTAAACTCGTGTGACAGTGCCGCGCAGATCCGCTGAACTTCGTATTCAGAGTGAACGCTGTACAGCACCATAGCGAACTCATCGCCGCCAAGTCTGTAGGGGTGATGTCGATTACCACCAAACTCGGCCAGCCTGTTTGCAACTTCAATCAGGACCCGATCCCCCGCTGCGTGGCCCCAGGTATCATTAATAAATTTAAAATTATCACCATCAAGGAATAACAGTGCGGAGCTGCTGTGGGCGGCATGGTCATTCATCAGGGCGTTAATGCTGCTGCGAAATGCGGCGCGATTCGCCAGGCCGGTCAGCGGATCGTGTAGCGCCGTACGCAAAAGCTGGGCGTTCTTTGCCTGCAGTTTAAGTTGCCACTCCTCCATCTCGTCCAGAAGACTATTAAAATCCTGGGCAAAAAGGTGAAACTCTTCAATGCGCTCTTCTGAAACGCGCCGTGAAAAGTTACGGTTGGTACGAACATCATGTACCACCTCGGTTATATTTTGCAGGGCTTCCACGACGCCATTATGTAAATAACGAGTGAGCATTAATGCAATGCCAGAGGCCAACAGAATGCACCCGGTAAGGACGGCCAGCGACAAATAGATGAAATGGCTGATAACACTATCGCGCGCAGTCAATCGCACTTCGCCGATGACGTTGCCATTATGCAAAATAGGTTGAGTGACCGGTTGTGGGAACAGCCAGTGGCTGATAAGTCCGCTGATTTTTTCAGTGCTATCCTGCGCGTTATAGCGCCAGGTGGCGATCACCTTCTGGTTTTTATTACGAACTTCTGCAACGGAAAATTGCCCCTGCTGGCCCAGTGCTGCCAGCGTTTCAGTGGCCGCGACGCCATCAGAAAAAACTAATGCTGCTTCAAGTGTGCGGGTCATGGTTGCAGCGGTCAGATCCAGGTTCTTTTGCGCATACTGTCTCAATGCCAGCACCGAAGAAATGCTGAGCAGCAGCCAGATCAGCGTCATAGTTACCAGAACGCTGATTATGCTGATACGCCGTAATGTCCGCTTAAACGTCGGGCGTGTTATGGGAGAATGGCCCTTATCCATGCTTCTGATTCCGTGCAAGCATTAATACGTCCGGACTGACCCTTACGCCACTGCGTGAAAGGGAATCCATATTTACGGAAAATCTCACATCTTCATCTTTAATTATGAGGCAAAAGGCGCTGCCAATAACGCATTCGGGGTTCTGTTCGGCAATTAATAGCAATGCCTTAGACGGATATTTATTCTTTAATTCCACCTGATAAGTAGGGGATTCTTTTCCAAAATAAAAACCGTCACACTGCGAAACTAATATTTCTTGTTCCGTACGAATGATGACGGGAAGATAGGGTAATGCTCCGGCACTGGTATCTCCCAGGACACTGGAAAAACGCGATGAAGAGAAAATACACAGTTTGGGGGGCCCGGAAAGTGCAGGCCAGCGCGTATAACTAACGATGCCGGAAACCATAGCGCGTACAGATTTTGCTTCTTCCGTAACGCTTTGGGCGTACAGCGGTAATCCGGTCAGGAGCAGTGCCAGTAGAAGTATGAGTCGGTAAGAATAGCTCATGAATAGTTACCTACCAGCGTTTGCCGTAAAACGTCGAAATACATTCAAGATTATTTAGGACAAAATAACATTATTTTCCTAAGCCGTCATTATGCCAGGTGGAAAGCTATTAGTGATTTAAGTTAAATCTTAGTAATTTATAAAATATAAGCTATTGTTTAATTTAATCTTATTGAGGTGGCACCTTCGTTTGCTCCTTTTTGCCAGGCACTGTGTAACTGGTCAATATTTTCGACCGTATCACAACTTGAGGGAAAGGTTTTCCCGGTCAAACCTCTGGCGTAAACAAAATCCGGCTGGCAGATTTTACGTTGTCCCTCGGCATAACCCTTAAGATATTCCGTACGATCGACTTCGGGGTCATTGTAGTTGTCGGCAAGAGTTTCATTATCTTTAACGGCATACCCCGAAATGGCATCTTGTATTCCGGCGTCGTACCAGGCGGTTCCCGTCCATGTGGGGGCGTGGGTATAAGGATCTATCTGACATCCGCTAAGAAGTAATAGAAATAGAGTGCTGATGAGTTGCTTCATTGCCTGTACTCCCTCGTTTTTTTAAGCATAGTGGATCTCAATACCGGATGGTGTAAATTTTAATGTACGCAATGGAGGGCGTGTTCTGTCATTAAAGTGTGTGTTGTAAATTAAAATTTACGGTTTGTGGATTGAAATCTTTACCTGTTGTGTTATCGTTATCACCTCCTCGCTGAGGACCAACTATCGCAAACGAGCTAAACAGGATCACCACCATGCAAAAAGACGCGCTGAACAACGTACATATTACCGACGAACAGGTTCTGATGACTCCGGAGCAGCTGAAAGCTGAATTCCCGCTGAGCCAGGCGCAAGAAGCGCAAATCTCCCAGTCGCGTAAAACCATTTCAGATATTATCTCTGGTCGCGATCCGCGCCTGCTGGTGGTATGTGGCCCGTGTTCCATTCACGATCCTGAAATGGCTATTGAGTACGCTCGTCGGTTTAAAGCCCTTGCCGCAGAGGTCAGCGATAGCCTCTACCTGGTGATGCGTGTCTATTTTGAAAAACCCCGTACCACCGTCGGCTGGAAAGGGTTAATTAACGATCCTCATATGGATGGCTCTTTTGATGTTGAAGCCGGCCTGAAAATTGCGCGTCAGCTGCTGCTTGAACTGGTGAATATGGGACTACCGCTGGCAACTGAAGCGCTGGATCCCAATAGCCCGCAATACCTGGGCGATCTGTTTAGCTGGTCTGCAATCGGTGCGCGTACCACGGAATCGCAGACTCACCGCGAAATGGCTTCCGGTCTTTCGATGCCGGTCGGCTTTAAGAACGGTACTGACGGTAGCCTGGCGACCGCCATTAACGCGATGCGCGCGGCGGCACAGTCGCACCGCTTTGTTGGTATTAACCAGGCTGGACAGGTTGCACTGCTGCAAACTCAGGGTAACCCGGACGGTCACGTGATCCTGCGCGGTGGTAAAGCGCCGAACTACAGCCCGGCAGATGTCGCCCAGTGCGAAAAAGAGATGGAGCAGGCGGGACTACGACCTTCTCTGATGGTAGATTGCAGTCATGGTAACTCCAATAAAGATTACCGCCGCCAGCCTGCCGTGGCTGAATCCGTGATTGCACAAATCAAAGATGGCAATCGCTCGATCATTGGCTTGATGATTGAAAGTAATATTCACGAAGGCAACCAGTCTTCTGAACAGCCGCGTAGCGAAATGAAATACGGCGTGTCTGTAACTGATGCCTGCATTAGCTGGGAAATGACGGATGCGCTACTGCGTGAAATTAGCCAGGATTTAAACGGCCAGCTGTCGGCGCGTGTAGCATAAGAGGTTGGTTATGGTTGCTGAATTGACCGCATTACGCGATCAAATTGATGAAGTCGACAAGGCGCTGCTGGGTTTACTGGCACGTCGCCTGGAGCTGGTGGCCGAAGTCGGTGAAGTAAAAAGCCGCTTTGGGCTGCCTATCTACGTGCCGGAACGGGAAGCCTCAATGCTGGCCTCCCGCCGGGCGGAAGCGGAAGCCCTTGGCGTGCCGCCGGACCTGATTGAAGATGTGCTGCGCCGGGTTATGCGCGAGTCTTACTCCAGTGAGAACGACAAAGGATTTAAAACGCTTTGTCCTTCTCTGCGACCGGTGGTGATTGTCGGCGGCGGCGGTCAGATGGGACGTCTGTTCGAAAAAATGCTCACCCTGTCAGGTTATCAGGTACGGATCCTGGAACAGCAGGATTGGGATCGTGCGCCGGAGATCGTCTCTGATGCTGGCATGGTGATCGTCAGCGTGCCGATCCATGTCACTGAGCAGGTGATCGCCAAATTACCGCGTCTGCCGTCCGACTGCATCCTGGTGGATCTGGCTTCGGTGAAAAATGGTCCTTTGCAGGCGATGCTGGCGGCGCACGACGGCCCGGTGGTGGGATTACACCCTATGTTTGGCCCGGACAGCGGCAGTCTGGCAAAGCAGGTCGTCGTCTGGTGTGACGGACGTCAGCCGGAAGCTTATCAGTGGTTTCTGGAACAGATTCAGGTGTGGGGTGCGCGACTGCATCGGATCAGTGCTGTTGAACACGACCAGAACATGGCATTTATTCAGGCATTGCGTCACTTTGCGACCTTTGCTTACGGTCTGCATTTAGCGGAAGAGAATGTTCAACTGGAGCAGTTACTGGCACTCTCTTCGCCGATTTATCGCCTTGAACTGGCGATGGTCGGACGTCTGTTTGCCCAGGATCCGCAGCTCTATGCCGATATCATTATGTCGTCTGAGAGTAACCTTGCGCTGATCAAACGCTACTACCAACGTTTTGGTGAGGCGATCGGTTTACTGGAGCAGGGCGATAAGCAAGCGTTCATCGACAGCTTCCGTAAGGTGGAGCACTGGTTTGGTGATTATGCGAAACGCTTCCAGAACGAAAGCCGTACTTTGTTGCGCCAGGCTAACGATAGTCGCCAATAAATACGATGCTTGATGGCAACGCTGATGCGTTGTATCAGTCATACAAGGATCGGCTAAATAGAATGCCGGATAAGCGTAGCGCCATCCGGCATTGTCAAACGTTAGCTTGGATCGACCGGCACCACATTCTCACTTGGATAGCAGCCAAGTACTTTCATCGAGCGCGTAATCTCACCTAACTCCTTCAATGCTTTTTGCATCTGGGGTGATTCCAGGTTGGCCTGGATATCAAGATAAAACATTTCCTCCCAGGGATTGCCGTGAATCGGGCGTGACTCCAGTTTAGTCATAATCAGATTATGGTTGCGCAGTACCAGCAGAGCTTCTACCAGCGCACCGGCTTGTTGTCCTGTCGCCATCAGCAACGTGGTTTTTGCTGGCACCTGATCGGAAACATTGATTGCCTTGCGCGCCAGTACCACGAAGCGGGTGATGTTTTGCGTCTGATTAGCTTCGATATGCTCAAGAACCTGCAAACCGTATAGTACGCCTCCGGCTTCGCTCCCCAGAGCCGCCACGCGCGGTGAGTTAGCCTGCGCAACTTTTTCCATCGCCGCCGAGGTGCTTTCGGTGTACTCAATCTTCCAGTGTGGGTAACGACTCAGGAATTTGCTGCACTGCTGGAATGGCTGCGGATGGCTATATACCGTTTCAATGGTCTCGAGATCTGTCGTGCCGGACACCAGTAGGCAGTGGTCAATCGTGATAGTCATCTCGCCAACGATAGACAGGCTGGTGTGCTGTAGCAGGTCGTAAACGTCGTTAATCCCACCGGAACTGGTGTTTTCAATCGGAACCACTGCGTAGTCAGCTTGTCCGGTTTCGACCTGATTAAAGATATCGGCAAATTTCGCGCAGCCGCTTTCTATAAATTGTTCAAAATGGCGGGCAGCATACTGGCGTGCGGCAAGATGAGAATATGACCCTTTTGGCCCAAGGAAAGCAACGCGTGCTGAGTGCGGGTTAATTTTGTTCAGATGCTGCTGGAGCAGTGCCTGCTGAGTCAGGACGGAGTCTTCGATTATGAGCTGGAACAGGCGAGTGATGTAGTGAGCATCAAGATGATGTGCTTTGCCAAGCTGAATCAGTCGGTCCAACAGATCGCGCTCACGGTCGATATCACGAACTGGACGATGTGAAAGGAGCTTAGCTTTGCCAACTTCTACGGCCAGTCCACGTCGCTCAGCCAGCAGGGCCAGTAATTTTTCATCCAGCGTGCTGATCTTATCGCGCAGCGCCAGCAATGGGTTTTCCGATGTCATAGTGTTGCCTTTCTTGTTATCAATAAAAAAGGCCCCCCGTTGTGGGAGGCCTTATTGTTCGTCTTCGCATTCTTTATCACACGACGAAACGCCTCCCATTCAGGGGAAGGTAAAAAAGAATGCGAAGAAGAACGGGACAAGTTTCATGTAATTTTCCTTTGGCTACGTCAGTAAAGTACCCGTACTGTTTTCACCCTGTCAACAAAAAACGCGCCCGGAGGCGCGTTGGCGATACACTCAATGTAAGGGACTACTCTTCTTCTGCTTCGACGAAGTTGGCGTCTTTGACTGAAGTTGTTGCACGACGGGCTTCGCCTTTGTGCTGCACTTTATTGAGCTGCCGTTCCAGCTTGTTGATCAAATCGTTAATTGCGGTGTACATATCCTCGTGTTTTGCGCTGGCGACCAGATGTCCGTTCGGTGTATTGATGGTGGCATCAGCAATGAAACCCTGCGGCTCCTTAGACAGAATGATATGTGGATTAATCAGATGAGTTTGCCATTTTTCGAGTTTGGCGAGACGGTCTGCGACATGCTGGCGAATTGCCGGAGTAATTTCCATTTGTTTACTGGTAATGTTCATTGTCATAAATTTTACCTCTTGTCTTTCCCGTCTTGGTGATTCCAGCATACCGTTCCTAATGTCAAAATGTGTGATATTAATCACATTTTTTTGTCGCTTTTTGTCAAGAAAACCTTTTTGTGAGGCACCGCAGGAACAAGCGATTTTTTACTTGAGGAATACCTGAAAGAAGGCCATATTTGATGAGATGCGTTGCGGCTAAACCGCTTCAGTTGTGGTGTTTACGGATAAAAAAACGGCAGCCTTTGGGCTGCCGTTTGCATTCTGAGATAAATCAGGTATTGCTGCTGTTGGCGGCAATGATTTTCGCTACTTTTTCTGCCTGCGCATTCATCTGCATCTGGCGATAAGCATTTTCCATCAACGGCAGGGCATTGCGTGTTGCTTGAGTATCCGGGAAGTCGCGCAGCATGCCTTCTACACGGTTTACCACGGCAACCCATGCACCGCGGGCAGTGTAGTATTCCACAACGGAATATTCATACTTCGCCAGACGGTCTTTCAGGAATACCAGACGTTTGGTGGCGTCAGTGGTGTACTGGCTGTTCGGATAGCCACGTACCAGTTTGGAAAAGTCATTAAACGCAGCTCGGGCATGTTGCGGATCGCGATCGCTGCGATCAACACCAAAGAATCCTTGCAGTGCGCTATCATCCAACGCCATATTGGTCAGGCCACGCATATACATGACATAATCAATGTTAGGGTGTGTCGGGTTAAGACGAATAAAACGATCGATGGCAGCCTGAGCAAGTGGCAGATCGGCGTTTTTGTAGTAGGCGTAGATGAGATCTAATTGCACCTGCTGAGAATACGGTCCAAATGGATAACGGTTATCCAACGCTTCTAATTGCGTTATTGCCTGTTTCCAGTTACCGTCCTGCAGCTTTTGCTGAGCAGTCGCGTAGATTTCATTTGGCGGATTATCGGGCACCTCTTCCTTTGAACCAGAGCAACCCGCCAAAAACAGGCTCAACGTGGCTGCTGCCACCAGATATTTCATGCGCGTCATGACGTTTTGACTTTCCTCAAAATGTTTTACGGGAGATTCTCTGTTCCTGCTCCCGGTTAAGACCAGCTACAATAGCACACTATATTAAACGGCAAAGCCGTAAAACCCAACGTTAAACGAAGAAGCAGTTTATGGCACAACGAGTAGAACTCACCGCAACAGTCTCCGAAAATCAGCTCGGTCAACGCTTAGATCAGGCTTTGGCCGAATTGTTCCCTGATTATTCGCGATCGCGCATAAAAGAATGGATCCTTGACCAGCGCATACTGGTAAATGGCAATCTTTGCGATAAACCGAAAGAAAAAGTGTTGGGTGGAGAGCGCGTCTCCATCACTGCAGAAATTGATGAAGAGGTTCGTTTTGAGCCTCAGGATATCCCACTGGATATCGTTTATGAAGATGATGATATTCTTGTCATCAACAAACCCCGTGACCTCGTAGTGCATCCGGGCGCCGGTAATCCTGATGGCACGGTATTGAATGCATTACTGCATTACTACCCGCCAATCGCGGATGTTCCACGTGCTGGTATCGTGCACCGTCTGGATAAAGACACGACCGGATTAATGGTGGTGGCAAAAACCGTTCCGGCGCAAACGCGTCTGGTGGAGTCGCTGCAGCTGCGTGAAATTACCCGTGAGTACGAAGCCGTGGCGATTGGTCATATGACGGCAGGCGGAACCGTTGAGGAACCGATTAGCCGCCACCCGACTAAGCGTACGCACATGGCGGTACACCCGATGGGGAAACCGGCGGTGACGCACTATCGCATTATGGAACACTTCCGTGTGCACACGCGTCTGCGGCTGCGTCTGGAAACCGGACGTACGCACCAGATCCGCGTGCACATGGCGCATATCACCCATCCGCTGGTGGGCGATCAGGTCTACGGCGGTCGTCCGCGTCCACCGAAAGGCGCTTCTGACGAATTTATCTCCGTGCTGCGTAAGTTCGATCGTCAGGCGCTGCACGCGACTATGCTGCGTTTATATCACCCAATTTCAGGTATCGAAATGGAATGGCACGCACCGATTCCACAAGATATGGTGCAATTGATTGAAGTGATGCGCGCTGATTTCGAAGAACATAAGGATGATATTGCCTGGCTATGAGTAAGCTAATTGTCCCGCAGTGGCCGATACCGCAAGGTGTTGTGGCGTGTAGTTCTACCCGTATTGGCGGTGTTAGCATGCCGCCTTATGATTCGCTGAATCTGGGCGCCCATTGCGGCGACAACCCGGAGCATGTTGAAGAGAACCGCAAGCGGCTGTTTGCTGCGGGCAATCTGCCGTCAAAGCCAGTCTGGCTGGAGCAGGTCCACGGTAAGGATGTCCTGAAACTGACCGGCGAGCCTTATGCCTCCAAACGTGCGGATGCTTCTTACAGCAATACGCCTGGCACCGTGTGTGCAGTGATGACGGCCGACTGTCTGCCGGTGCTGTTTTGCAATCGCGCTGGAACGGAAGTCGCGGCGGCACATGCGGGTTGGCGCGGATTATGCGCAGGCGTGCTGGAAGAGACGGTGGCGTGTTTTGCCGACAAACCTGAAAACATTATTGCCTGGCTAGGCCCGGCGATTGGCCCGAACGCGTTTGAAGTGGGAGCAGAAGTTCGCGCAGCGTTCATGGCGAAAGATCCGCAAGCGGACCTCGCATTTGTACCGCATGGTGATAAATATCTGGCGAATATTTACCAGCTTGCGCGTCAGTGTCTGGTAAATATCGGAGTAGAGAACATCTACGGTGGCGACCGTTGCACCTTCAGCGAAAGTGAGACGTTCTTCTCTTATCGTCGCGACAATACCACGGGTCGTATGGCAAGTTTTATTTGGCTGATATAACCTAAAGAATCAAGACGATCCGGTACGTGTAATTTTCTTTTCACATAATTCAGGTCATTCACCTTGAATAATTGAGGGATGACCTCATTTAATCTCCAGTAGCAATTTTGACCTGTTATGGGAGGAGTTATGCGTCTGGATCGTCTTACTAATAAATTCCAGCTTGCTCTTGCCGATGCCCAGTCACTCGCATTGGGGCACGACAATCAATTCATCGAACCACTTCATCTAATGAGCGCCTTGCTGAATCAGGAAGGGGGATCGGTACGTCCTTTATTAACGTCTGCTGGCATTAATGCTGGCCAGTTACGTACAGCCATTGACCAGGCGTTGAGCCGGTTGCCGCAGGTAGAAGGTACCGGCGGTGATGTGCAGCCTTCTCAGGATCTGGTGCGTGTACTGAATCTTTGCGACAAGCTGGCGCAAAAACGTGGGGACAACTTTATTTCGTCAGAACTGTTCGTACTGGCGGCGCTTGAGTCACGCGGTACGCTGACCGATTTACTAAAATCAGCAGGTGCGACGACCGCGAATATCACTCAGGCAATTGAACAAATGCGTGGAGGTGAAAGCGTGAATGACCAGGGGGCTGAAGACCAACGTCAGGCCTTGAAAAAATATACCGTCGACCTGACCGAACGTGCCGAGCAGGGCAAACTCGATCCGGTTATCGGGCGTGATGAAGAAATTCGCCGTACCATTCAGGTACTGCAGCGTCGTACTAAAAATAACCCGGTGTTAATCGGCGAACCAGGTGTTGGTAAAACGGCCATCGTTGAAGGGCTGGCCCAACGAATTATCAATGGTGAAGTGCCGGAAGGCTTAAAAGGTCGCCGTGTGCTGGCGCTGGATATGGGCGCGCTGGTGGCTGGGGCCAAATATCGTGGTGAGTTTGAAGAACGCTTAAAAGGCGTGCTGAACGATCTCTCGAAACAGGAAGGCAATGTCATCCTGTTTATTGATGAGCTGCATACCATGGTTGGGGCGGGTAAAGCCGATGGCGCAATGGACGCCGGGAACATGCTGAAACCTGCGCTGGCACGCGGGGAACTGCACTGTGTAGGCGCAACAACGCTTGATGAATATCGCCAGTACATCGAAAAAGATGCGGCACTGGAACGTCGTTTCCAGAAAGTATTTGTAGCCGAACCTTCAGTAGAAGACACCATCGCGATTCTGCGTGGCCTGAAAGAACGTTATGAGCTGCACCACCATGTGCAGATCACTGACCCGGCGATTGTTGCGGCAGCTACGCTGTCTCACCGCTATATTGCCGATCGTCAGTTGCCGGACAAAGCTATCGACCTTATCGATGAGGCGGCATCCAGCATTCGTATGCAGATTGACTCCAAGCCGGAGGAACTCGACAGACTCGACCGCCGTATTATCCAGCTCAAACTGGAACAGCAGGCATTAATGAAAGAGTCTGATGAGGCGAGTAAAAAACGTCTCGAGATGCTCAACGAAGAGCTGGACGATAAAGAGCGCCAGTATTCTGAATTAGAAGAAGAGTGGAAAGCTGAAAAAGCATCCCTTTCGGGAACGCAAACTATCAAGGCTGAGCTGGAGCAGGCGAAAATCGCCATCGAACAGGCGCGTCGTGTCGGCGACCTGGCGCGGATGTCTGAACTGCAGTACGGCAAAATTCCTGAACTGGAAAAACAGCTGGAAGCAGCCACCCAGTCTGAAGGCAAAACCATGCGTCTGCTGCGTAATAAAGTCACGGATGCAGAAATTGCAGAAGTGCTGGCGCGCTGGACCGGGATCCCGGTTGCTCGCATGCTGGAAGGCGAACGGGAAAAACTGTTGCGTATGGAGCAGCAGTTGCACAGCCGCGTGATTGGCCAGAACGAAGCGGTGGAAGCCGTTTCTAACGCCATCCGTCGTAGCCGTGCTGGCTTGTCCGATCCAAATCGCCCGATTGGTTCGTTCTTGTTCCTCGGCCCAACCGGTGTCGGTAAAACTGAACTGTGCAAAGCGCTGGCAAACTTTATGTTCGACAGTGATGATGCCATGGTGCGTATCGATATGTCCGAGTTTATGGAGAAACACTCGGTGTCTCGTCTGGTCGGGGCGCCTCCGGGATATGTCGGCTATGAGGAAGGTGGATATCTGACAGAAGCGGTACGTCGTCGTCCTTACTCTGTCATCCTGCTGGATGAAGTGGAGAAAGCGCACCCGGATGTGTTCAATATTCTGTTGCAGGTGCTTGACGATGGTCGTCTGACTGACGGGCAGGGGAGAACGGTCGACTTCCGTAATACGGTTGTCATCATGACCTCGAACCTGGGGTCCGATCTGATTCAGGAACGCTTCGGTGAGCTGGACTACGGCCACATGAAGGATATGGTCCTGGGCGTCGTGAGCCATAATTTCCGCCCGGAATTCATCAACCGTATAGATGAAGTTGTTGTATTCCATCCGTTGGGTGAGCAGCACATTGCTTCTATTGCACAGATCCAACTGCAACGTCTGTATAAACGTCTGGAAGAGCGTGGCTATGAAATTCATATCTCTGACGAGGCGCTTAAACTGCTGAGTGCGAATGGTTACGATCCGGTGTATGGCGCACGTCCACTCAAACGTGCTATCCAGCAACAGATCGAAAACCCGCTGGCGCAGCAAATTCTGTCTGGTGAGCTGATTCCAGGCAAAACGATTCGGCTGGAAGTGAATGACGATCGCATTGTGGCAGTGCAGTAAGTCACAAAACGACAATAAACGAGCCCTGTGGGGCTCGTTTTTGTTTAAAAACAAAGCAAAAATCAATGTA
Organism: Citrobacter sp. RHBSTW-00887; assembly: GCF_013728095.1. Taxonomy (NCBI): domain Bacteria; kingdom Pseudomonadati; phylum Pseudomonadota; class Gammaproteobacteria; order Enterobacterales; family Enterobacteriaceae; genus Citrobacter; species Citrobacter sp. RHBSTW-00887. The sequence continues at coordinate 1,450,050 of NZ_CP056267.1, forward strand.
ATGGTTTAAAAGTAGTCGCTTGATAAGTTTTTTGTATTTTTAACTTGTCAGCCTGAAATAACTCCCTATAATGCGCCTCCACTGACACGGAACAACGGATTACAAACCGCCGGGTCAGCGGAGAAAAGCGAAAATAAACGCTTGACTCTCCAGCGGGATGGCGTAATATGCACACCCCGCGCCGCTGAGAAAAAGCGAAGCGGCACTGCTCTTTAACAATTTATCAGACAATCTGTGTGGGCACTCGAAGATACGGATTCTTAACGTCGCAAGACGAAAAATGAATACCAAGTCTCTGAGTGAACACGTAATTCATTACGAAGTTTAATTCACGAGCATCAAACTTAAATTGAAGAGTTTGATCATGGCTCAGATTGAACGCTGGCGGCAGGCCTAACACATGCAAGTCGAACGGTAGCACAGAGGAGCTTGCTCCTTGGGTGACGAGTGGCGGACGGGTGAGTAATGTCTGGGAAACTGCCCGATGGAGGGGGATAACTACTGGAAACGGTAGCTAATACCGCATAACGTCGCAAGACCAAAGAGGGGGACCTTCGGGCCTCTTGCCATCGGATGTGCCCAGATGGGATTAGCTAGTAGGTGGGGTAACGGCTCACCTAGGCGACGATCCCTAGCTGGTCTGAGAGGATGACCAGCCACACTGGAACTGAGACACGGTCCAGACTCCTACGGGAGGCAGCAGTGGGGAATATTGCACAATGGGCGCAAGCCTGATGCAGCCATGCCGCGTGTATGAAGAAGGCCTTCGGGTTGTAAAGTACTTTCAGCGAGGAGGAAGGTGTTGTGGTTAATAACCGCAGCAATTGACGTTACTCGCAGAAGAAGCACCGGCTAACTCCGTGCCAGCAGCCGCGGTAATACGGAGGGTGCAAGCGTTAATCGGAATTACTGGGCGTAAAGCGCACGCAGGCGGTCTGTCAAGTCGGATGTGAAATCCCCGGGCTCAACCTGGGAACTGCATCCGAAACTGGCAGGCTAGAGTCTTGTAGAGGGGGGTAGAATTCCAGGTGTAGCGGTGAAATGCGTAGAGATCTGGAGGAATACCGGTGGCGAAGGCGGCCCCCTGGACAAAGACTGACGCTCAGGTGCGAAAGCGTGGGGAGCAAACAGGATTAGATACCCTGGTAGTCCACGCCGTAAACGATGTCGACTTGGAGGTTGTGCCCTTGAGGCGTGGCTTCCGGAGCTAACGCGTTAAGTCGACCGCCTGGGGAGTACGGCCGCAAGGTTAAAACTCAAATGAATTGACGGGGGCCCGCACAAGCGGTGGAGCATGTGGTTTAATTCGATGCAACGCGAAGAACCTTACCTACTCTTGACATCCACGGAACTTGGCAGAGATGCCTTGGTGCCTTCGGGAACCGTGAGACAGGTGCTGCATGGCTGTCGTCAGCTCGTGTTGTGAAATGTTGGGTTAAGTCCCGCAACGAGCGCAACCCTTATCCTTTGTTGCCAGCGATTCGGTCGGGAACTCAAAGGAGACTGCCAGTGATAAACTGGAGGAAGGTGGGGATGACGTCAAGTCATCATGGCCCTTACGAGTAGGGCTACACACGTGCTACAATGGCATATACAAAGAGAAGCGACCTCGCGAGAGCAAGCGGACCTCATAAAGTATGTCGTAGTCCGGATTGGAGTCTGCAACTCGACTCCATGAAGTCGGAATCGCTAGTAATCGTGGATCAGAATGCCACGGTGAATACGTTCCCGGGCCTTGTACACACCGCCCGTCACACCATGGGAGTGGGTTGCAAAAGAAGTAGGTAGCTTAACCTTCGGGAGGGCGCTTACCACTTTGTGATTCATGACTGGGGTGAAGTCGTAACAAGGTAACCGTAGGGGAACCTGCGGTTGGATCACCTCCTTACCTTAAAGAAACGTTCTTTGTAGTGCTCACACAGATTGTCTGATGAAAAGTAAATAGCAAGGCGTCTTTCGATTGAGACTTCAGTGTCCCCTTCGTCTAGAGGCCCAGGACACCGCCCTTTCACGGCGGTAACAGGGGTTCGAATCCCCTAGGGGACGCCACTTGCTGGTATGTGTGAGTGAAAGTCGCCGACCGAAGTATCTCAAAACAGACTTTCGAGTCTCGTTTGAGATATTTGCTCTTTAAAAATCTGGATCAAGCTGAAAATTGAAACGACACACTGTTTCATTTCTCCGTAATAAGAAATGAAAAGCGGTGTGTTCGAGTCTCTCAAATTTTCGCAATGCTGAAGTGTTTTACGAAACATCTTCGGGTTGTGAGGTTAAGCGACTAAGCGTACACGGTGGATGCCCTGGCAGTCAGAGGCGATGAAGGACGTGCTAATCTGCGATAAGCGTCGGTAAGGTGATATGAACCGTTATAACCGGCGATTTCCGAATGGGGAAACCCAGTGTGATTCGTCACACTATCATTACGTGAATACATAGCGTAATGAAGCGAACCGGGGGAACTGAAACATCTAAGTACCCCGAGGAAAAGAAATCAACCGAGATTCCCCCAGTAGCGGCGAGCGAACGGGGAGCAGCCCAGAGTCTGAATCAGCATGTGTGGTAGTGGAACGGTCTGGAAAGTCCGGCGATACAGGGTGACAGCCCCGTACACAAAAGTGCATGTGTTGTGAACTCGAAGAGTAGGGCGGGACACGTGGTATCCTGTCTGAATATGGGGGGACCATCCTCCAAGGCTAAATACTCCTGACTGACCGATAGTGAACCAGTACCGTGAGGGAAAGGCGAAAAGAACCCCGGCGAGGGGAGTGAAAAAGAACCTGAAACCGTGTACGTACAAGCAGTGGGAGCCTCTTTATGGGGTGACTGCGTACCTTTTGTATAATGGGTCAGCGACTTATATTCTGTAGCAAGGTTAACCGAATAGGGGAGCCGAAGGGAAACCGAGTCTTAACTGGGCGTTAAGTTGCAGGGTATAGACCCGAAACCCGGTGATCTAGCCATGGGCAGGTTGAAGGTTGGGTAACACTAACTGGAGGACCGAACCGACTAATGTTGAAAAATTAGCGGATGACTTGTGGCTGGGGGTGAAAGGCCAATCAAACCGGGAGATAGCTGGTTCTCCCCGAAAGCTATTTAGGTAGCGCCTCGTGAATTCATCTTCGGGGGTAGAGCACTGTTTCGGCTAGGGGGTCATCCCGACTTACCAACCCGATGCAAACTGCGAATACCGAAGAATGTTATCACGGGAGACACACGGCGGGTGCTAACGTCCGTCGTGAAGAGGGAAACAACCCAGACCGCCAGCTAAGGTCCCAAAGTCATGGTTAAGTGGGAAACGATGTGGGAAGGCACAGACAGCCAGGATGTTGGCTTAGAAGCAGCCATCATTTAAAGAAAGCGTAATAGCTCACTGGTCGAGTCGGCCTGCGCGGAAGATGTAACGGGGCTAAACCATGCACCGAAGCTGCGGCAGCGACACTATGTGTTGTTGGGTAGGGGAGCGTTCTGTAAGCCGTTGAAGGTGTGCTGTGAGGCATGCTGGAGGTATCAGAAGTGCGAATGCTGACATAAGTAACGATAATGCGGGTGAAAAACCCGCACGCCGGAAGACCAAGGGTTCCTGTCCAACGTTAATCGGGGCAGGGTGAGTCGACCCCTAAGGCGAGGCCGAAAGGCGTAGTCGATGGGAAACAGGTTAATATTCCTGTACTTGGTGTTACTGCGAAGGGGGGACGGAGAAGGCTATGTTAGCCGGGCGACGGTTGTCCCGGTTTAAGCATGTAGGCGGAGATTCCAGGTAAATCCGGAGTCTTGTTAACGCTGAGGTGTGATGACGAGGCACTACGGTGCTGAAGTAACAAATGCCCTGCTTCCAGGAAAAGCCTCTAAGCATCAGGTAACACAAAATCGTACCCCAAACCGACACAGGTGGTCAGGTAGAGAATACCAAGGCGCTTGAGAGAACTCGGGTGAAGGAACTAGGCAAAATGGTGCCGTAACTTCGGGAGAAGGCACGCTGATATGTAGGTGAAGTGATTTACTCATGGAGCTGAAATCAGTCGAAGATACCAGCTGGCTGCAACTGTTTATTAAAAACACAGCACTGTGCAAACACGAAAGTGGACGTATACGGTGTGACGCCTGCCCGGTGCCGGAAGGTTAATTGATGGGGTTATCCGTAAGGAGAAGCTCTTGATCGAAGCCCCGGTAAACGGCGGCCGTAACTATAACGGTCCTAAGGTAGCGAAATTCCTTGTCGGGTAAGTTCCGACCTGCACGAATGGCGTAATGATGGCCAGGCTGTCTCCACCCGAGACTCAGTGAAATTGAACTCGCTGTGAAGATGCAGTGTACCCGCGGCAAGACGGAAAGACCCCGTGAACCTTTACTATAGCTTGACACTGAACACTGGTCCTTGATGTGTAGGATAGGTGGGAGGCTTTGAAGTGTGGACGCCAGTCTGCATGGAGCCAACCTTGAAATACCACCCTTTAATGGCTGGTGTTCTAACGTAGACCCGTAATCCGGGTTGCGGACAGTGTCTGGTGGGTAGTTTGACTGGGGCGGTCTCCTCCTAAAGAGTAACGGAGGAGCACGAAGGTTAGCTAATCCTGGTCGGACATCAGGAGGTTAGTGCAAAGGCATAAGCTAGCTTGACTGCGAGAGTGACGGCTCGAGCAGGTGCGAAAGCAGGTCTTAGTGATCCGGTGGTTCTGAATGGAAGGGCCATCGCTCAACGGATAAAAGGTACTCCGGGGATAACAGGCTGATACCGCCCAAGAGTTCATATCGACGGCGGTGTTTGGCACCTCGATGTCGGCTCATCACATCCTGGGGCTGAAGTAGGTCCCAAGGGTATGGCTGTTCGCCATTTAAAGTGGTACGCGAGCTGGGTTTAGAACGTCGTGAGACAGTTCGGTCCCTATCTGCCGTGGGCGCTGGAGAATTGAGGGGGGCTGCTCCTAGTACGAGAGGACCGGAGTGGACGCATCACTGGTGTTCGGGTTGTCATGCCAATGGCATTGCCCGGTAGCTAAATGCGGAAGAGATAAGTGCTGAAAGCATCTAAGCACGAAACTTGCCCCGAGATGAGTTCTCCCTGACCCTTTAAGGGTCCTGAAGGAACGTTGAAGACGACGACGTTGATAGGTCGGGTGTGTAAGCGTAGCGATACGTTGAGCTAACCGATACTAATGAACCGTGAGGCTTAACCTTACAACGCCGAAGATGTTTTGGCGGATGAGACATCGAAATTCAGCTTGATTACAGATTACATCGACATGCGAAAAGTGTGTTGATAGACAGAATTTGCCTGGCGGCTGTAGCGCGGTGGTCCCACCTGACCCCATGCCGAACTCAGAAGTGAAACGCCGTAGCGCCGATGGTAGTGTGGGGTCTCCCCATGCGAGAGTAGGGAACTGCCAGGCATCAAATAAAAGCGAAAGGCCCGGTCGAAAGACCGGCCTTTTGTTTTATCTGTGGTCTGTCGGTGAGTGCTCTCCTGAGGAGGACAAATCCGCCGGGAGCGGATTTGAACGTTGCGCAGCAACGGCCCGGAGGGTGGCGGGCAGGACGCCCGCCATAAACTGCCAGGCATCAAACAAGTGAAGAAGCCCATCCTGCCGGATGGGCTTTTTTGCGTCTGCAGGGAGTGAAAACTGCCGGAGGCAGCGTACCGTTTTATCCAGCCCATAAAAGCCCACTCTATTTCAAACCGATTTTTCTCTTTCTCGAACATATCTGAATCCTTTCTCTGCTAATGAAAATCGTGATCTTTCTCTCATAATAAATTATAACAATTATATAACATTTATTTCACCAAAAAAGACACAACCACCATTGATAAATTAATGCAATCGTTGGCAGGGGTACAATTCTAATGGCTGATAGCAGTGTAACTGAGAACGGGGCGCTGGCAGACGGCGATACTCGGCGTCGTATATGGGCGATTGTCGGAGCATCGTCAGGGAATCTGGTCGAATGGTTTGATTTCTATATCTATTCTTTCTGCTCTCTCTATTTTGCTCATATCTTTTTTCCATCAGGAAACACCACCACGCAGCTCTTACAAACAGCCGGAGTTTTTGCTGCAGGCTTTCTGATGCGACCGATTGGCGGATGGCTGTTTGGTCGCATCGCGGATAAGCACGGGCGTAAAAAGTCGATGCTGCTGTCAGTTTGTATGATGTGTATGGGATCGCTGGTGATCGCTTGTCTTCCGGGATATGAAACCATCGGTACCTGGGCTCCTGCTCTATTGCTGCTGGCTAGGTTATTTCAGGGGCTGTCTGTCGGTGGTGAATACGGGACCAGCGCTACCTATATGAGTGAAGTAGCCGTTGAAGGTAAGAAAGGTTTTTATGCTTCCTTCCAGTACGTGACGTTAATCGGCGGGCAATTACTGGCACTGCTGGTTGTGGTCATATTACAGCAAACGTTAGAAGACTCAGCGCTAAGATCGTGGGGTTGGCGTATTCCATTTGCGTTGGGTGCCGTACTGGCTATTGTTGCGTTATGGCTGCGTCGACAGTTGGATGAAACCTCGAAACAGGACGTTCGTGCGCTGAAAGAAGCTGGCTCTCTGAAAGGTCTGTGGCGTAATCGCAAAGCCTTCATCATGGTGCTTGGCTTTACCGCTGCTGGCTCGCTGTGTTTTTACACGTTCACAACTTACATGCAGAAGTACCTGGTTAACACCGCCGGTATGCATGCCAATGTAGCCAGTGGGATTATGACGGCGGCACTGTGTGTGTTTATGCTGGTGCAACCGTTGTTCGGTGCCTTGTCAGATAAAATTGGCCGACGTACTTCAATGCTGTGTTTTGGCGCGTTGGCCGCGATTTTCACCGTCCCCATTCTGACTGCGTTGCAAAGCGTGACGTCCCCGTATATGGCGTTTGCTCTGGTGATGTGTGCCTTGCTAATTGTGAGTTTCTATACGTCAATCAGCGGTATTCTGAAGGCCGAGATGTTCCCGGCACAGGTGCGCGCTCTGGGGGTTGGATTATCTTATGCGGTGGCCAATGCTCTGTTTGGTGGCTCAGCCGAATATGTTGCGTTATCCCTGAAGTCTGTCGGTATGGAAACAACATTCTTCTGGTACGTTACAGCACTGGCAATAGTCGCATTTTTGGTATCGCTGATGCTGCATGGGAAGGGGAAAGGTCTGCGCCTCTAGTGATGTGCCAGTTGCCAGACCGCATAGCCGGTAGACGCGCCTGCAACATCCCAGGCGAAGTCTTTCCAGCTCCAGCCGCTCCCAGCTGGGCGGCTGTCCCATAACTCTTTTGACGCGCCCAGGCTGACAGAGAACATCAGGCCGATAGCCGCGCTGCGATCGCGGCTGTTGCCCTGATGTTGAGCATATTCGTTTCCAGCTGCGGAGAGCATAGCGGAGGCGATAAAGTGTTGAGCCTTGTCTTGTCCGCTCCAGCGGTCGTTTGCCATGTGGCTGCAGCCAGAAATGGCCAGGATACTGAAAAGAATAAACAAGCGCACCGTTGCCTCCATAGGAAAAACCCCGTCACTGGACGGGGTCTTGGTTACAGAATACGGCTAATTAGTCTGTCGATACGGATACGGCGTAGTCGACGGATGAGCTTACGCACTTTGACTGGATAGTCGGCAATGCTTTGCAGGTCGCGATAGTGCTTAACGACGGTGGTATGCGTGCGAATAAGCTCCAGTTCTTTATCGCGCTGGGGAGTCAGCTCTTGCTTCGGATCGTGGATAAGGATGGCGTTTTCCAGATCCAGACGCCAGGCGCGAGGGTTAAGGTTGTTGCCGGTGAGCAGCATCCATTTATCATCAACCCACATGCCTTTCAGATGATAGGTGTTGTCATCATCTTTCCATAAGCGCACGACCAGTTGGTCGGTATTCACGTAATATTGCAGTCTGCTCAGGAAACGGCGCAGGTTAATTTCATACAGGTAGGGTAGCGCGCCGATTATTTTAAATGGCTCATCTTCTGGAATGAAAAAGTCGTTGGCGGTTTTATCACCGACAATGATCTCGACCTTTTTGCCTTCACGCAGCAGCTGAATGATATTGCGCACCAGTATAGCGGGCAGGTTGAAATAAGGGGTACAGATTGTGAGCTTGTGCTCCGCGCAGGGCATAAGGTGGAAAATGGTCTTATTTAACAGACTGGATTTTCCAAGGCCTACCAGAGGCGTTACCGAAAGCTGTTCATTATCCGCATCACCCTGAAAATGGAATGACGCATCGCGCAGTTCCTGACGGTACAGGCGGATGTCGTTTTTAATTTCCGGGCTTTTAGGGCGATTAATATCATCAAGGCGATTAACGCCGCGACCGTTCATCAGGTTCTGCGTGACCCAATCGAACATGATATCGGCCATTTGCGCGTTGCGAATCAACTGATAACGGTCATAGCGATATTTATCATGCTGATGCAGATAAACATCATTCAGGCTGGCCCCGCTATACAGGACGCTGTCATCGATGATAAAGCCTTTAAAATGCAGGACGCCAAGCGCTTCTCGGGTGTTAATCGGAACACCGTAGACAGGAATATCAATACCTGGGTTTTCTTGTGCCATTCGGCAATACCAGTCAGCGTTGGTATTCGATGCCGCAGCACCAATACGTCCGCGCTGGGCTCGGTGCCAGTCGACAAGCACCCGGACATCCAGTTCAGGACGCTGCCGTTTTGCCACATAGAGCGCGTCGAGTATGCCTTTGCCACCGTCATCCTGTTCCAGGTACAGCGCAATAATGCAGATCCGTCGCGTCGCGCTGGCTATTTTTTCCAGCAGAGTCTCCCTGAAATTAGCGGGAGCATAAAAGAAATCTACATCATCAACTGACTGAGAAATCTTGGGTAGTTGGGCAAGGTGTTGTTGATGTTTATTACGCTTAAATTTTGACAACATCACAGTGCATTTCTTCTCTGTTCATTGAAGGGTCCTCTGTGCTATGCAGACGACATAATCGGGTAATGATACCACCAGTACCTATTAATGTGGTCAACATTTCCAGTACCTTACTCACGATTCCTCAAATTGGGCCAGATTAAGCGTTAGCCCAACAATTCCCTCTTCGAGTTGGACGTCAACAGCGAACCCGAGTTTCCGGGCCAGGGCGACCATCCCACGATTGTTTGGCATCGTAATACCATTCAAACGTCTAAGTCCGTGATCTCGGGTATATGCAATTAATTTTTCCATCAACCGGCGACCCAGTCCAAGCCCTTTGAGATCTGAACGAACCAGCACGGCGAACTCGGCGTCAATGTTATCAGGATCCGAGATTGCTCGCGTTACGCCGAGGATCTCTTGCTGATTGTTTTTACAGCGTACCGCAACAAAGGCCATTTCCCGATCGTAGTCGATCTGCGTCATATTGGCTAAATCTTCGTGGGTAAATTCGTTGATCTCACTGAAATAGCGATAATAAAGATCTTCTTTTGTTACCTGAGAAATGAACTGCTGCAGATGAGGTTCATCCTCGGGCAAAATAGGGCGGAACAAGCAACGCTCGCCGTTCTTCAACTCCACCCATTCTTCAAGCTGATGGGGGTAGGGACGTATAGCCAGCCTGCTTTCGTTATCGCCCGTGAAAGGGGCAATGTCCAGCGTGACATCCAGCGCGGTAAATTCACCGGCGGAGGCCAACAGCGGATGAATATCCAGACGCTGAATTTCCGGACAATCGACGATCAGATTGGAGACCTGCACCAGAAGCTGACTTAACCCGGCGATATCCAATGGGCGTAATGCGCTGCGAGCGCGGATCTTTTTATTTTTGATCCCCTGGATCACCAGATAACGCGCCAGATTCATGTTCAATGGCGGCAACGCCACCACGGCTTGCTCTTCTGGTCGCCACTCAACTCCGCCTTCACCAAGCATAATCAACGGGCCAAATACCGGGTCATGTTCAACGACGACGCGCAGCTCCTGAGCGCCAGCGCGATTCGCCATACTTTGAACTAATAAACCGTGAATGCGCGCCTGCGGCCAGGCCATTTTTACCCGATCAAAAATCGCATTGGCTGCCTGCTGCACCTCTGTTGCTGTCCGCAGGTAGAGCATTACCCCCTGAACTTCTGATTTATGCGGGATATCAGGAGAACGCAGCTTTAGCGCCACCGGGTAACCGATTTGCTCCGCGATGTGTACGGCTTCAGCGCTGTCGCTGGCGATCCACGTAGGCAGCGTGTGTAAGCCATAGGCTTGTAAAATCGGCTGCACTTCATGGGTATCCAGCGACGTTGCTCCTTCAGCAATCGCCTGCTGTAACAGATTATGCGCCTCGGCGGTGTTGGTGGTCAGGTAATCGGGCAGCGCAGGGGTTTCCCGCAGTTGCTTCTGGTTACGCCGGTACTCCACCATATGCATAAACGCGGTGATGGTGCCTTCTGGCGTGCGGTAGGTAGGTAATCCGGCTTCGCTAAACAGTCTACGGGCTTCCTGGGAGGAAAATTCTCCGCACCAGTTGGTCAGCAACGAGACGAACTTACCGCGGGGATGACGTTTTACCGCCTCGATTAACGCTTGCGCGCTTTCTGTTCCCGGGGCGGCTGCGCTGGGTGAGTGAATCACCATCAGTGCGTCGAAATCCTGACTGGCGAGCAAGATATCCAGCGTCTTAACGTAGTGTTCGCTGCTGGCGTCGTCACGCAGATCCAGCGGGTTGGCGATATCAATATGTTCAGGTAACACATCGCGTAATTTCTGGCAGGTATCTTCACTCAGTGTCGCCAACTTGCCATTTTTTGACCACAGCTCATCTAATGCCAGTGCGGCAGGCGCGGCCCCATTGCTGATGATCATCAGCCTGTCGCCGCGCAGTGGACGCATGTGGCTCAGGGTTTCTACCGCAGAGAACAGCTCGTGAGTGTCTTGTACGCGTAATAAACCGGCGCGCTGGATAGCCGCGTCCCACGCAGGGTCCATCCCTGCACTGGTATGCAGTAAACGCTGCGCAGCCGGACTGCGACCGCTCTTAATCACCAGAATGGGTTTATTGCGCGAGGCGCTACGGGCGGCGGAGACAAAGCGCCGGGCATCACTTAAATGTTCGAGATACAGTAATATCGCGCTGGTTTTACTGTCGCGCGCCAGGTAATCCAGTAGTTCATCAACGTCGATATCAAGGCTGTCGCCCAGCGCGATAAACCAGGAAAAACCCATGTCGCGCTGCTGCGCCCAGTCCAGAATGGTGTTGGAAATCGCCGCTGACTGGGAAATAAATGCCAACTTACCGCGCTTGATGGGGACGGGAGAAAAGCTGGCGTTAAGCCCCTGCCAGGGCGCGAGAAGTCCCAGGCTGTTGGGGCCTAGCAGACGTATGTTGTAGCGTGCGGCGCAGGCCAACAATTCCAGGTGCTGCGATGCGGGAGCTGAAAGAATAATGCAGGTTTTACAGCCTTTCTCGCCAAGCGCTTCGAGTAATGCCAGGTTGCGGCTGGCATTGGTGCACAACACGGCAAGGTCTGGGCTAAAAGGCAGGCTGTTGATATTGGGCCAGGCCAGGACGCCCAATACCGCTTTCCATGCTGGCGTCACTGGTAAAACAGGTCCATTGAAACCGCCGGCAAGCAGGTTACGCATCATCAGGTAACCTGCGCGATTAGGCTTCATTGACGCCCCAATCACCGCAATGGATTTCGGTCGCAGTAGTGCTTCCAGACCACGCTGACTCATATCGGCTTCCTTAATGACACCAGTGACCGAATGATTTTAAACGCTTTCTGGCGAGTCTGCTGTGACGCTTCCCTGATGTTGAGTTTTTCCTGCCAGGTAGCGGGTTTTAAAGCGAGTAAAATGATCGCTCAACCCCTCCGCAGCTTGTGTATCGCCCGCCAGATCCAACAACGCGATGGCCACTTCGGCAGTACAGTATTGCCCTTCGGCGTGAATGCCACGCAGGCGGTAAGCGGAAAGTCGCGATAAATCAACGGAGATCACCGGCAGGTTATCAAGGTACGGGCTTTTGCGGAACATTTTACGCGCTTCAGGCCAGGTACCATCAAGCATGATAAACAACGGTGGTTTACCGGTTGGTGGCGCGAAAATCACTTCACGCTCTTCGCCCGCATAGGATGCCGGGAATACAACCATCGGCTGGTAATCCGGATTTTTCACCAGTTCGAGCAGCGCCTGCGGCGGTTCGGTGCGTGACCACTGAAAAGCCGTGGTATCGGGCAAAATATCGGCAATCAAACGTCCCGTGTTGCTGGGCTTCATCGGCTCGGTATCAAACATCACCAGACAAAAGCGGCTTTTGGCCTCAGACGGCACCAGCGTTGCACACAAGCAGAGCTTCAGCGGCAGCAGGCAGCGCTGACAGCGGCGAATGCGATTACCTCGGGCAAGGAAAGGACGCGTGGCGCGCGCGAGGCGCTCAGCGCGTAACTGAAGAACAGCGTTATCGGTCATGGGAGAACACGTTGAAAAACGCTATTGTCGCAGAGGTGAAAACGGGGCACAAGATGCGCCCCGTAGAGATTATAATGATTCGTTAAGCCAGCTATCAAACGGGGCTTTAGGTACGGCGCCATTAAGCATGTCGACGATTTCACCTTTTCTGAAGATCATAATGGTCGGGATGCTGCGGATACCGAAACGGGCGCTGAGTTCTCGCTCGGCTTCTGTATTCACTTTAACAAAACGCACTTTACCGCTACGCTCTTCCGCGACATCTTCAAAAATCGGGGCGAAGTTACGGCATGGACCACACCAGGGGGCCCAAAAATCAACCACCACCGGGAGATCGTCTTTTAACAGTTTATCCAGTGTTTCACCGGTCGCATTGATCACCTCCCCATCAAACAGGTCGTGACCACAGCGTCCGCATTTAGCCGCTTCCTGGACACGATCGTCGGGGATGCGGTTGATAGCCTGGCAGCTGGTACAAACGGTATTCATAACTAACCTCTGGATGAGTGGAGTGGACTTCACGGCAGTAACGCCAGTATGTTTCTATTATGTTACATATTATCGGGGAGTCTGTTCTAAACAACAATGCGTTTTATTCAATGAGTACAATAGTCCTTAGCTTTTAAATGAAATAATGGCTAACGACGTGCACATCGGGTAATCTTCGCGCTTCGCGCAGAGCAGGTGGAGAAAAACATGAGCGACGAACTGAAGAATAAAAACGGCAAGGTCAAAGTGATGTACGTCCGCAGTGACGATGACTCGGACAAACGCACCCAAAATCCACGTACTGGTAAAGGCGGCGGTCGCCCCGGTACTTCCCGAGCCGAAGGCGGTCGTCGCCCTGCCCGTGATGACAGAAAGGGTCCGAACAGCGAACGTGGTCGTGAACGTGGTCGTGGCCGCGATGTAGAACGCGACCGTGGACGTGAAGATTCACCATGGCGTACCGTGTCCCGCGCACCGAATGATGATGCAGCAGACAAAGCCGATCACGGTGGTATCAGCGGCAAAAGCTTTATCGATCCTGAAGTATTACGTCGTCAGCGCGCGGAAGAAACCCGTGTTTACGGTGAGAATGCCTGTCAGGCTCTGTTCCAGAGTCGTCCGGACGCTATTGTTCGCGCCTGGTTTGTTCAGAGCGTAACCCCGCGCTTTAAAGAAGCATTACGCTGGATGGCGGCGAACCGCAAAGCCTACCACGTGGTTGACGAAGCCGAGCTGGCGAAAGCCTCCGGCACTGAACACCATGGCGGCGTCTGTTTCCTGATCAAAAAACGTAACGGTACTACTGTTAAGCAGTGGGTTGGTCAGGCCGGGGCGCAGGATTGTGTGCTGGCCCTCGAAGACATTGCTAACCCGCACAACCTGGGCGGCATGATGCGTAGCTGCGCGCACTTCGGTGTGAAAGGCGTGGTGGTACAGGATGCGGCGCTGTTGGAATCAGGTGCGGCTATCCGCACCGCTGAAGGCGGAGCTGAGCACGTTCAGCCGATCACCGGTGACAGTATTGTCGATGTGCTGGACGACTTCCGTAAAGCAGGTTACACGGTAGTGATGACCTCAAGCGTGAAAGGCAAACCGCTGTTTACTACCACGTTGCCGGAAAAAATGGTGCTGGTATTAGGGCGTGAGCGCGAGGCTCTGCCAGAAGCAGCATGCTCAGCCGACGACCTGTGCGTGGCGATAGACGGTACGGGCAACGTAGAAACGCTCAACGTTTCTGTTGCGACCGGCGTGCTGCTCGCGGAGTGGTGGCGTCAGAACAAAGCCTGATAACAAAAATGCCAGCGATTCGCTGGCATTTTTTTACTCGCTTTCTGCGGGTAATACCGGCGTCCAGTCAATCGGCTTTTCACCTCGTTGTTCCAGCCACTCATTAGCCAGTACAAAGTGATTGCAGCCAAAGAAACCGCGATGCGCAGAGAGCGGTGATGGGTGCGGCGCTTTCAATACATGGTGACGCTGCGCATCAATAATCGCACCTTTCTTTTGTGCGTGTGAACCCCAGAGCAGGAATACCACGCCTTCCCGATGTTGGTTAATCAGGCTGATGACTTTATCGGTAAATGTTTCCCATCCCAGACTGGCGTGCGAATGTGCCTGCCCGGCACGGACGGTAAGCACGGTGTTGAGTAACAGCACACCCTGGCGTGCCCAGCTTTCCAGATATCCGTGCGTTGGGCGTGTGAAGCCAGGAATCGTTGCTTCCAGCTCTTTGTACATGTTCAGCAATGAGGGCGGGGTGGCAATACCGGGGCGGACAGAAAACGCGAGACCGTGTGCCTGGCCTGGACCGTGGTAAGGATCCTGCCCCAGGATGACGACTTTCACGTCACCAAGTTCGGTAAAGCGAAAAGCGTTGAATACATCTTTTTGTGGCGGATAAATTGTCATACCCGACTGACGCTCGCCCGCCACAGTATGCAGCGTGTTAACAAAATAAGGCTGTTGTTTCTCTTCTGCCAGCACATCGTGCCAGGTTAATTCGGTGGCCATCTCGCTCTCCTGCGAATTTTCGATCCCCCTAGCTTAACTGCTTCTTTCGACGTCGCAAAATTCTGTACATTTCTCAAGGGTCTACCCCTTAAAGATAGTTGAAAATTTATGTAAAAAGTTTAGCTGCGTATGTGGCGTAAGTTGATGTAAAACAATAAAATCCACCTATCACCACTTTTCATGTATGGTTTTTATTGATTTAAATCAAAGATTCAAGGGTGTGTGAGGGGTATATATACACTCAAGCAACAATGGTTTTACCAATTGGCCGGATGACGGCCAACCGAGATCAAATAATTTTGCCGGGGAGGCATCAAATGATTACAGGTATCCAGATTACTAAAGCTGCAAATGACGACCTGCTGAACTCTTTCTGGCTGCTGGACAGCGAAAAAGGCGAAGCACGCTGCATCGTTGCGAAAGCAGGTTTCAATGCTGATGAAGTCGTTGCTGTCAGCAAACTGGGTGAAATCGAATACCGTGAAGTACCGGTAGACGTACAGCCGGAAGTCCGTGTGGAAGGTGGTCAGCACCTGAACGTGAACGTTCTGCGCCGCGAAACTCTGGAAGATGCGGTTAAGCATCCGGAAAAATATCCGCAGCTGACCATCCGTGTTTCTGGTTATGCCGTGCGTTTCAACTCTCTGACGCCAGAACAGCAGCGCGACGTTATTGCTCGTACCTTTACTGAGAGCCTGTAAGGCTCACGGGGAATAACCCCGTCTAGCAGAGAATCTGAAAGCGGAAGATGCCAACGTATCTTCCGCTTTTTTGTGCACAAAAAAAGCCGGGCTAAACGGCCCGGCATTCGGTTTACTCTTTGTCGGACTGCTGGGTAGCAGCTCCGCTCGGCTTACGGCGTTTGCCGATATTTTTGGCGTCGCGGTGACGTTTTTTCACCCGCGGTTTCTCTTTCTCTTTTGCTTTTTGCTCGGCGCGCTTCGCCAGCACTTTCTTGGATGGCTTACCGTTAGATTTCTCACTTGGCGCGCGCGTGGTTGGACGCAGTTCGTCGATGACGCGTGCTTTCAGTGGCTCGTCAATATAGCGGCTCGCTTTGCCGAGCAGCAGATGGTCGTGGGCTTCAACCAAAGAGATCGCAGTACCTTTACGGCCTGCACGACCGGTACGGCCAATGCGGTGCAGATAGGCATCGCCGCTGCGCGGCATGTCGAAGTTAAAGACGTGGCTGACGTCAGGAATATCGATCCCACGAGCGGCAACGTCGGTTGCTACCAGCACGTTCACACGACCATCGGTCAGGCGTTTGATCGCTTCATTACGTTTGTTCTGCACCATCTCGCCTTCGAGATAGCAGTTATTAATGCCCGCCTGGCGCAACCAGCCTGCCAGCTCGTGCACACGCTCGCGTTTACGTACAAAAACAATCGAGCGGGTCGCTTCTGGCTGTTTTAACAAATGGATCAGCAGGGCCGTTTTGTGCTCGATGTCATCGGCACGGTAGTAAAACTGATGAATCTTCTTGCGTTCGCGGGTAGACGGATCCGCCGAAACTTCGACCGGATCCTCCAGCAGACGCTCAGCAAAATCTTTGATCGCATTGCCTTCCAGCGTGGCGGAGAACAGCATAGTTTGCTTACGCCAGCGGGTTTCTCCAGCGATATGCTCGATGTCTTGGGCAAAGCCCATGTCCAGCATGCGGTCTGCTTCATCGAGGATTAGTGTCTCAACCGCATGGCAGTCGAAGTTTTCTTCTTTAATGTACTGCAGCAGACGACCGGTAGTGGCGACCACGATGTCCTGGTTTTCGCTAAAGACTTCCATGTGGTTCATGTAAGCCACGCCGCCGGTAATCGTGGCGATATCCAGATGCGTATTCTTCGCCAGTTCACGGGCGTGTTCGGCAACCTGCATCGCCAGTTCGCGCGTCGGTGTCAAAATCAAAATGCGCGGCGGGCCAGATTTCTTGCGCGGGAAGTCGAGCAGGTGCTGCAACGCTGGCAGCAAATATGCCGCCGTTTTACCGGTGCCTGTCGGCGCAGAACCGAGTACATCACGGCCATCGAGCGCAGGCGGAATGGCGGCAGCCTGAATGGCGGTCGGGCGAGTGAAACCTTTTTCCTGGAGGGCATCCAGAAGGCTTTCATCGAGTTCAAGTTCGGAAAAAGTCGTTACAGTCATGTTCTACCTCTGAGTGGGGCGCTGATTATAGACGTTACGGCTGCAATCTTCATCTGTTTGTATGGATATACCTTCTCAGGTATTGTTTTTATCCTATGTTATCGTTTTTTTTCCAGGAAGGTTGTTCTTCATGCCCCAGTCTACATCCGTACTTAGACGTAATGGATTTACTTTTAAGCAGTTTTTTGTGGCACACGATCGTTGTGCAATGAAAGTCGGAACGGACGGCATTTTATTGGGGGCCTGGGCCCCTGTTGCTGGCGTAAAGCGGATCCTGGATATTGGTACCGGGAGCGGCCTGTTGGCGCTGATGCTGGCCCAGCGCACAGATGAAAACGTCATCATTGACGCTGTGGAGCTTGATGTTGATGCCGCGCAGCAGGCGCAGGAGAACATCGCGCAATCCCCGTGGATGCATCGCGTGAACGTTCATACGGAAGATGTGCAGCAGTGGGTACCGCGCCAGACCGTGCGCTTTGATTTGATCATCAGCAACCCTCCCTATTATGAACAGGGAGTGGAATGTGCCACGCCGCAGCGCGAGCAGGCTCGCTACACCACCACGCTCGATCATCAAGTATTGCTGACGCTGGCGGCAGACAGCATTACGGAAGAAGGTTTTTTCTGTGTGGTGCTGCCCGAACAGATTGGTAACGCATTTTCCCAGCAGGCACTGGGCATGGGCTGGCATCTGCGATTGCGCACGGATGTAGCAGAAACCGAGGCCCGACTACCGAATCGGGTACTGCTGGCATTCTCCCCGCAGGCCGGGGAGTGCTTTAGTGACAGGCTGGTGATCCGTGGGCCAGACCAACGTTACTCTGAAGGTTACACGGCGCTGACCCAGGCGTTTTATCTGTTCATGTGATGACTTAGCGGCGAGAGAATGGACGGGCCTGCCTCTGGAAGCTGTTCAGGATAATCCAGCGTATAGTGCAGGCCCCGACTCTCTTTACGCATCATCGCGCAGCGGACAATCAGCTCAGCAACCTGCACCAGATTGCGCAGTTCCAGCAAGTTGTTCGACACGCGGAAATGAGCGTAATACTCGTCGATTTCCTGTTGCAACATGGTGATACGGCGCAGGGCGCGCTCCAGACGTTTAGTTGTGCGCACAATACCGACGTAATCCCACATAAACAGCCGCAGTTCATGCCAGTTATGCTGAATCACAACCAGTTCATCCGGGTTTTCTACCCGGCTTTCATCCCAATCCGGGAGGGTGCTGACGCTGCGAGCATAAGGCATTCGCCTGTCGATATCTTCAGCCGCGGACCAGCCGTAAACTAGGCACTCCAGTAATGAGTTTGACGCCATCCGGTTGGCTCCATGCAGGCCGGTGTAACTCACTTCGCCGATCGCATACAGCCCGTCGACATCGGTACGGCCAAAGTCATCCACCATCACGCCGCCGCAGGTATAGTGCGCGGCAGGAACGATGGGAACCGGCTCTTTGGTCAAATCGATGCCCAGTCCCAGCAATTTTTCATAAATCATCGGGAAATGCTGACGAACAAATTCTTCCGGTTTATGGCTGATGTCGAGAAACATGCAGTCAGCGCCCAGGCGCTTCATTTCGTGGTCGATGGCGCGGGCAACAATATCGCGGGGAGCCAGTTCGCCACGCTCGTCAAAATCGGGCATAAAGCGCGAACCGTCCGGGCGCTTCAGATGTGCGCCTTCGCCACGCAGCGCCTCGGTTAGCAGAAAGTTGCGCGCCTGCGGGTGATACAGCGCCGTCGGGTGAAACTGGTTAAATTCCAGGTTGGCGACACGGCATCCCGCGCGCCAGGCCATCGCAATCCCGTCACCCGAGGAAATATCTGGATTGGTGGTGTATTGGTACACCTTTGACGCGCCGCCGGTGGCCAACACTACTGACTTGGCATGGCAGGTTTCTACGGCTTCTTTATTACGGTTCCAGATCCAGGCTCCGACAACCCGACGCGTTCCCGGCAGACCGATTTTATCGGAGACAATCAGATCGACGGCATTACTGCGCTCAAGAACCCGTATGTTGGGGTGATTTTGTGCCTGGCTGACGAGGGTGGTTTCGACTTCTTTACCGGTGGCATCCGCAGAGTGCAGAATGCGTCGATGGCTATGACCACCTTCACGGGTCAGGTGATAGCTCTCCTCACCGTTGGGCTGAACCTGCGTATCAAATAAGACGCCCTGATCGATAAGCCACTGAACGCAGGTGCGGGCATTGCTGGCGACAAATTCAACCGCATGGCGATCGCACAGGCCGGCCCCGGCAATCAGAGTATCTTCAACGTGGGAATCGATGCTGTCGGTTTCATCAAACACCGCGGCAATACCGCCCTGGGCATAAAATGTCGAGCCTTCGCTGACCGGACCTTTGCTCAGGACAATAACCTGATGTTTTTCGGCCAGGCGCAGCGCCAGTGAGAGTCCGGCAGCCCCGCTGCCAATGATCAGCACGTCACAGGATAATTCAGGAGTCGTATTCATGATTTTTGTTTAATTTACTAAACACTGTTTGGTCACCATAGCACCACATTGCGCGATACTGCACGTTTTATTTTTAAATGTGTTGCAGTGACTAAACATGAAAAAAAAGCATGACGAGGACGAAATGAGCAAAAATATTTTGTGAAGCAGGCCGTTAGCACCAGATTATGTGATGAAATAAAGTGGCCGTTGGGTTACTCTGCAAGCGGTGAAATGGGCATTTCTAAACAGATAGTGCGTCGATCGGATTATGTAGACTTATAATGAGAGATAAGACCTGTCTACAACATGACAAACAAAAAACAATGCGTAACGGAACTTTACGAAACTTGAGCACTCTAAGCATTTGCTTGCTCATAGTGAAGCTGATGGAGTGGCGTTTCGAAGGCGCGTGGAAATTTGGTTTGGGGAGACTTTACCTCGGATGAGCGAGCAGTTAACGGACCAGGTCCTGGTAGAACGGGTCCAGAAGGGAGATCAGAAAGCCTTTAACCTACTGGTAGTGCGCTATCAGCATAAGGTGGCGAGTCTGGTTTCTCGCTATGTACCGTCGGGCGATGTACCCGATGTAGTACAAGAAGCATTTATCAAGGCCTATCGTGCGCTGGACTCGTTCCGGGGAGATAGTGCTTTTTATACCTGGCTGTATCGTATTGCAGTCAATACAGCGAAGAATTACCTGGTCGCTCAGGGGCGTCGTCCACCTTCCAGTGATATTGATGCGATTGAAGCAGAAAATTACGAAAGTGGCGGTGCGCTGAAAGAAATTTCGAACCCTGAGAACTTAATGTTGTCAGAAGAACTGAGACAGATAGTTTTCCGGACTATTGAGTCCCTCCCGGAAGATTTACGCATGGCAATAACTTTGCGGGAGCTGGATGGCCTGAGCTATGAAGAGATAGCCGCTATCATGGATTGTCCGGTGGGTACGGTGCGTTCACGTATCTTCCGAGCGAGGGAAGCTATTGATAATAAAGTTCAACCGCTTATCAGGCGTTGACGATAGCGGGATACTGGAAAAGGTATTAGGCATGCAGAAAGAAAAACTTTCCGCTTTAATGGATGGCGAAACGCTGGATACTGAGTTACTCAAAGAGCTGACTCAGGACCCGGAAATGCAAAAAACCTGGGAGAGTTATCACCTGATTCGCGATTCCATGCGAGGTGATACCGCCGACGTTCTCCATTTCGATATTTCCGCCCGCGTAATGGCTGCCATCCAGGATGAGCCAGTACGTCAGACGGTGCCATTGATTCCTGAGGCCCAGCCAGCACCGCACCAGTGGCAGAAAATGCCATTCTGGAAGAAAATGCGTCCGTGGGCCGCGCAGCTTACCCAAATGGGTGTGGCCGCGTGTGTATCACTTGCAGTTATTGTTGGCGTCCAGCACTATAATGGGCAATCTGAAACGTCCCAGCAGCCCGAAACGCCGGTATTTAATACATTACCGATGATGGGTAAAGCCAGTCCGGTAAGCTTGGGTGTACCCTCTGACGCGACGGCCAGCGGCGGTCAGCAACAGCAGGTACAGGAGCAGCGTCGTCGTATTAATGCCATGTTGCAGGACTACGAACTGCAACGTCGACTGCACTCTGAACAGCTTCAGTTTGAGCAGGCCCAAACACAGCAAGCCGCTGTGCAGGTGCCAGGAATTCAAACTTTAGGAACGCAATCGCAGTAATGAAGCAACTTTGGTTTGCCATGTCACTTGTGGCTGGTAGCCTGTTTTTCTCTGTAAACGCCTCGGCCAATCCTGCGTCCGGGGCGTTGTTGCAGCAGATGAATCTGGCCAGCCAGTCGCTAACCTATGAGCTGTCATTTGTCAGCATCAATAAGCAGGGTGTTGAATCCCTACGTTATCGCCATGCCCGCCTGGATAACCGTCCGCTAGCGCAACTGTTGCAAATGGATGGACCGCGCCGGGAAGTGGTGCAGCGTGGCAATGAAATCAGCTATTTTGAGCCTGGTCTCGAACCGTTCACGCTGAACGGCGACTATATCGTTGACTCTCTGCCCTCTCTGATTTACACCGACTTCAAACGTCTTGCTCCCTACTATGACTTTATCTCAGTAGGTCGCACCCGCATTGCCGATCGGCTCTGTGAAGTGATCCGCGTAGTCGCCCGTGACGGTACGCGTTACAGCTATATCGTCTGGATGGACACGGAGACTAAGCTGCCGATGCGCGTCGATCTTCTCGACCGTGATGGTGAGACGCTGGAACAGTTCCGTGTTATCGCCTTTACCGTAAACAACGGCGTTAGCGATAGCATGCAGGCGCTGGCGAAAGCCAATCTACCGCCGTTGCTGTCAGTTCCTGCGGGCGAGAAAACCAACTTCAACTGGAGTCCGTCGTGGTTGCCGCAAGGCTTCAGTGAAGTTTCCAGCAGTCGACGTCCGCTGCCGACGATGGATAACATGCCGATCGAATCGCGCCTATATTCTGATGGCCTGTTCAGTTTCTCCGTGAACGTAAACCGTGCGATGCAAAACAGCGCCGATCAGCTGTTGCGAACCGGGCGTAGAACGGTTAGCACCAGCGTGCGTGATAACGCGGAAATTACGATTGTGGGCGAGCTTCCACCGCAAACGGCGAAGCGTATCGCGGACAATATTAAGTTCAGGGCTGCACAATGATTAAAGAGTGGGCGACAGTCGTCTCCTGGCAAAATGGTCTGGCGACGGTCAGCTGTGATGTTAAAGCATCATGTAGCAGCTGTGCTTCGCGGGCCGGATGCGGGAGCCGCGTGCTGAACAAACTTGGGCCGCAGACCACGCATACCATCGTGGTGCCCAGCGACGAACCCTTAGCGCCCGGTCAAAAAGTTGAACTGGGTATTGCCGAGGGTAGCCTGCTGGGTTCAGCGATGTTGGTCTACATGTCTCCGTTGGCGGGGCTCTTTCTCTTCGCGGCGCTATTCCAGGTGCTGTTTGGTTCCGACCTTGCGGCATTAAGTGGTGCCGTGCTGGGGGGCGTGGGCGGATTCCTGATTGCCCGTGGATACTCTCGTAAGCTTGCTGAGCGCGAAGCCTGGCAGCCGGTCATTCTGAACGTTGCTCTTCCACCCGATCTCATTCGCGTCGAAACCCATCAGTGATAGCTTTGCCTGATGGCGCTTGTGTCACCATCCGGCAAAAGTTTCACCGACTTTGCAAAGTTGTTTCCAGTTCCCGCTATCCTTGCTCTATGAACATTTCCTCGCCTCAGCGTTGTAGTGTAGAATGCGGCGTTTCACTTAAACAGACGTTAAGCTCAGATCAGCGACTTCTCAGAGCCTGCTCAGGCGGGCGTAAGGCACAATAATTACACTATATGAAGAACATACGTAACTTTTCAATCATAGCTCACATCGACCACGGTAAATCGACGCTGTCTGACCGTATTATCCAGATCTGCGGTGGCCTGTCTGACCGTGAAATGGAAGCGCAGGTTCTCGACTCGATGGATCTTGAGCGTGAGCGCGGTATTACTATCAAAGCGCAGAGCGTGACGCTCGATTTCAAAGCATCTGATGGTGAAACCTATCAGCTTAACTTTATCGACACCCCGGGCCACGTTGACTTCTCGTATGAAGTTTCCCGCTCGCTTGCCGCCTGTGAAGGCGCACTGCTGGTGGTTGATGCCGGACAGGGCGTCGAAGCACAGACCCTGGCTAACTGCTATACCGCCATGGAAATGGATCTGGAAGTGGTGCCGGTACTGAACAAAATTGACCTGCCAGCCGCCGATCCTGAGCGTGTGGCGGAAGAGATCGAAGATATCGTCGGTATCGATGCGACGGATGCCGTTCGCTGTTCGGCGAAAACCGGCGTTGGCGTCACTGACGTTCTTGAACGTCTGGTGCGCGACATCCCGCCGCCGGAAGGCGACCCGGAAGGTCCGTTACAGGCGCTGATCATCGACTCCTGGTTCGATAACTACCTGGGCGTCGTATCACTGGTGCGTATTAAAAACGGCACCATGCGTAAAGGCGACAAAATTAAAGTGATGAGCACCGGTCAGGTCTATAACGCTGACCGTCTGGGTATCTTCACGCCAAAACAGGTTGACCGTACCGAGCTGAAATGCGGCGAGGTGGGTTGGTTGGTTTGTGCGATTAAAGACATCCTGGGCGCACCGGTTGGCGATACCCTGACGCAGGCGCGTAACCCGGCGGACAAGCCGCTGCCAGGCTTTAAAAAAGTGAAGCCGCAGGTTTACGCCGGTCTGTTCCCGGTGAGCTCTGACGACTACGAAAACTTCCGTGACGCGCTCGGCAAGCTGAGCCTCAACGACGCCTCCCTGTTCTATGAACCGGAAAGCTCAACCGCGCTGGGCTTCGGCTTCCGCTGTGGCTTCCTCGGTCTGCTGCACATGGAGATCATTCAGGAACGTCTGGAACGTGAATACGATCTGGATCTGATCACTACCGCGCCGACCGTAGTCTACGAAGTCGAAACCACGGCGAAAGAGACGATCTACGTCGATAGCCCGTCCAAGCTGCCGCCGTTGAACAACATATACGAACTGCGTGAGCCGATTGCTGAGTGTCATATGCTGCTGCCGCAGGCTTACCTCGGTAACGTCATCACGCTGTGTATCGAGAAGCGCGGCGTACAGACCAACATGGTTTACCACGGTAACCAGGTGGCGCTGACCTATGAAATTCCGATGGCGGAAGTGGTACTCGACTTCTTCGACCGTCTGAAGTCAACTTCTCGCGGCTATGCGTCGCTGGACTATAACTTCAAACGTTTCCAGGCGTCTGACATGGTGCGCGTTGATGTTCTCATCAACAACGAACGTGTCGATGCGCTGGCGCTGATTACCCACCGCGACAACTCCCAGAGCCGTGGTCGTGAACTGGTCGAGAAGATGAAAGATCTGATCCCTCGCCAGCAGTTTGATATCGCGATCCAGGCGGCCATTGGTACGCACATCATCGCGCGTTCAACGGTTAAGCAGCTGCGTAAAAACGTTCTGGCGAAATGCTACGGTGGCGATATCAGCCGTAAGAAAAAGCTGCTGCAAAAACAGAAAGAGGGTAAAAAGCGCATGAAGCAGATCGGTAACGTCGAACTGCCACAGGAAGCCTTCCTCGCCATTCTGCATGTCGGTAAAGACAGCAAATAATCTTAAGGAGTTGGCATGGCGAACATGTTTGCCCTGATTCTGGTGATTGCCACACTGGTGACGGGCATTTTATGGTGCGTAGATAAATTCATCTTCGCGCCTAAACGCCGGGAGCGTCAGGCAGCAGCGCAAGCTGCTGCAGGTGATTCACTGGATAAAGCAACGCTGAAAAAAGTGGCCCCTAAGCCAGGCTGGCTGGAAACCGGGGCATCCGTTTTCCCGGTTTTAGCTATTGTGCTGGTGGTGCGTTCATTTATTTATGAGCCGTTCCAGATCCCGTCTGGTTCGATGATGCCGACACTGCTTATCGGTGACTTTATCCTGGTGGAGAAATTCGCCTACGGGATTAAAGATCCGATTTACCAGAAAACGCTGATCGAAACCGGCCATCCGAAACGCGGTGATATCGTGGTGTTTAAATACCCGGAAGATCCGCGTCTGGACTACATCAAACGTGCTGTCGGTTTACCGGGAGACAAAGTGACGTACGATCCGGTGGCGAAAGAGGTAACTATTCAGCCAGGATGCAGTTCCGGTCAGGCGTGTGAAAACGCGCTGCCGGTAACGTACTCTGATGTTCAGCCAAGTGATTTTGTGCAGACATTTGCGCGTCGTAACGGCGGTGAAGCGACCAGCGGCTTCTTTGAGGTTCCGCTGAATGAAACGAAAGATAACGGTATTCGCCTCTCCGAGCGTAAAGAAACGCTGGGTGAGGTAACGCACCGCATTCTGACCGTGCCAATCGCGCAGGATCAGGTGGGGATGTATTACCGCCAGCCAGGCCAGCAGTTGGCAACCTGGATCGTCCCGCCGGGACACTACTTCATGATGGGTGATAACCGTGACAACAGCGCGGACAGCCGTTACTGGGGATTTGTGCCGGAAGCGAATCTGGTTGGTAAAGCAACCGCTATCTGGATGAGTTTCGATAAGCAAGAAGGCGAATGGCCGACCGGTGTGCGCTTAAGCCGTATTGGTGGCATTCACTAATCGCTGATAATCGTTCACGTTGTCGTCATTATGGCGACAGCGTGAATTATTTCTCGGATAAATTCCCGCAGACTAACGACATCCCTTGTCGTTGTGTATAGAATATTCCCCCGAAGTTTGAGGTTGGCACCGACAGGTTGCCACGGCACACGAAACAGCGTTGGTTTGTGTATAAATGCATTCAGCCGAAGCGGGATGGCTAAGCGAAATGCGTATATCAGGTCTGTTTCGTGTGCTGAATTGTTGACGCATTCATTTATTGGTATCGCATGAACCCCATCGTAATTAATCGGCTTCAACGGAAGCTGGGCTACACTTTTAATCATCAGGAGCTGTTGCAGCAGGCATTAACTCACCGTAGCGCCAGCAGCAAACATAACGAGCGTTTAGAATTTTTAGGCGACTCTATTCTGAGCTTTGTTATCGCTAATGCGCTGTATCACCGTTTTCCGCGTGTGGATGAAGGTGATATGAGTCGCATGCGCGCGACGCTGGTTCGCGGCAATACGCTGGCTGAATTAGCCCGTGAGTTTGACCTCGGTGAATGTTTACGTTTGGGGCCAGGCGAGCTGAAAAGCGGCGGTTTCCGTCGTGAATCGATCCTGGCAGATACCGTTGAAGCTTTGATCGGCGGCGTCTTCCTCGACAGCGATATTCAAACCGTTGAACAACTGATCCTGAACTGGTATCAGACTCGTCTGGATGAAATTAGCCCAGGCGATAAACAAAAAGATCCGAAAACGCGCCTTCAGGAATATTTGCAGGGTCGCCACCTGCCGCTACCGTCCTATCTGGTGGTGCAGGTTCGTGGTGAAGCACACGATCAAGAATTTACTATCCACTGCCAGGTCAGCGGCCTGAGTGAACCGGTGGTTGGCACAGGTTCGAGCCGTCGTAAGGCTGAGCAGGCTGCCGCCGAACAGGCGTTGAAAAAACTGGAGCTGGAATGAGCGAAGAGAAAACTTACTGCGGATTTATTGCCATCGTCGGTCGCCCGAACGTCGGCAAATCCACCCTGTTGAATAATCTGCTTGGGCAGAAGATTTCCATTACCTCACGTAAGGCTCAGACAACACGTCACCGTATTGTTGGCATCCATACCGAAGGTGCGTATCAGGCAATTTATGTTGATACCCCGGGCCTTCATATGGAAGAAAAACGGGCGATCAACCGCCTGATGAACAAAGCGGCAAGCAGCTCGATTGGTGATGTTGAACTGGTTATTTTCGTTGTGGAAGGCACCCGCTGGACGCCGGACGACGAAATGGTGCTCAACAAGCTGCGCGACGGTAAAGCCCCGGTTATTCTGGCTGTGAACAAAGTGGACAACGTTCAGGAAAAAGCCGATTTACTGCCGCACTTGCAGTTCCTGGCAAGCCAGATGAACTTCCTTGATATTGTCCCGATTTCTGCCGAAACCGGCCTGAATGTTGATACCGTTGCGGGCATCGTGCGTAAGCACCTGCCGGAAGCCATTCATCACTTCCCGGAAGATTACATCACCGACCGTTCTCAGCGCTTTATGGCTTCTGAAATCATCCGTGAAAAGCTGATGCGTTTTCTGGGGGCTGAACTGCCGTACTCCGTTACCGTGGAGATTGAGCGCTTTATCTCTAACGAACGCGGTGGTTACGATATTAACGGTCTGATCCTCGTTGAACGTGAAGGGCAGAAGAAGATGGTTATTGGCAACAAAGGGGCCAAAATTAAAACCATCGGCATCGAAGCGCGTAAAGACATGCAGGAGATGTTCGAAGCGCCCGTTCACCTCGAGCTGTGGGTGAAAGTGAAATCCGGCTGGGCCGATGACGAGCGCGCGCTGCGTAGCCTCGGTTACGGCGACGACGTCTAATTTTTCATAGGTTATGGCTTTCGAGGTGCAGGAAGGCGGCAAGACCGCAGATCCTCGAGAGCTTACTCAAGTGAGTGACTGGGGTGAGTGGGCGCAGCCAACACACCTGCAGCTTGAAAGACGGCGGGTATGATGGAAGGATGGCAACGCGCTTTTGTCCTGCATAGCCGCCCGTGGAGCGAAACCAGTCTCGTGCTGGACGTCTTCACGGAAGAATCGGGTCGTGTGCGCCTGGTGGCTAAAGGCGCGCGCTCCAAACGTTCTAATCTCAAAGGCGCGCTCCAGCCTTTTACTCCATTGTTGCTTCGCTTTGGTGGACGTGGTGAGGTCAAAACCTTACGCAGTGCCGAAGCCGTTTCTCTGGCTCTCCCCCTTAGCGGTATCACACTGTACAGTGGCTTGTATATCAACGAGCTTATCTCTCGCGTACTTGAGTATGAGACCCGCTTTTCTGAACTCTTTTTCGACTACCTCAACTGTATTCAGGCGCTGGCTGGCGCGACGGGTTCGCCAGAGCCTGCGCTGCGTCGCTTTGAGCTGGCCTTACTTGGACATCTGGGGTACGGCGTCGATTTTACCCACTGTGCGGGTAGTGGCGAGCCGGTGGACGACACCATGACCTATCGTTACCGGGAAGAAAAAGGGTTTATCGCAAGCGTAGTGATTGATAACGCCACCTTTACCGGACGCCATCTGAAAGCACTCGAATCGCGGGAATTTCCGGATGCTGATACGCTTCGCGCCGCGAAACGCTTTACCCGCATGGCGTTAAAGCCGTATCTTGGTGGTAAGCCGTTAAAAAGCCGGGAACTGTTCCGGCAATTTATGCCAAAACGCGCAGTAAAAACAAAAAATGATTAACGAGGATGGATTGCCATGGCCGAATTACTGTTAGGCGTCAACATTGACCACATTGCCACTTTACGTAATGCACGCGGCACCGCATACCCTGACCCGGTTCAGGCGGCGTTTATCGTTGAGCAGGCGGGCGCAGACGGCATTACCGTGCACCTGCGTGAAGACCGTCGCCATATTACCGATCGCGACGTGCGCATTTTGCGCCAGACGCTGGATACGCGTATGAATCTGGAAATGGCGGTAACCGAAGAGATGCTGGCGATTGCCGTTGAGACTAAGCCGCATTTTTGCTGCCTGGTGCCGGAAAAACGTCAGGAAGTGACGACTGAAGGTGGCCTGGACGTCGCGGGTCAGCGTGACAAGATGCGCGATGCCTGCAAACGCCTGGCGGACGCAGGCATTCTGGTTTCGCTGTTTATCGATGCTGATGACGAACAGATTAAGGCCGCTGCTGAAGTCGGCGCGCCGTACATCGAAATTCACACCGGCTGTTACGCCGATGCGAAAACCGACGCTGAACAGGCCAGCGAACTGGCGCGTATCGCCAAAGCGGCGACCTTTGCCGCCAGCCTTGGCCTGAAGGTTAATGCGGGTCACGGCCTGACGTACCATAACGTTAAAGCCATCGCGCGGATCCCGGAAATACACGAGTTGAACATTGGCCATGCCATTATCGGCCGCGCGGTGATGAGTGGTCTGAAAGATGCAGTAGTCGAAATGAAGCGCCTGATGCTGGAAGCGCGTGGCTAATGGCGATTCTGGGATTAGGTACGGATATCGTGGAGATTGCCCGCATCGAAGCGGTGATCTCCCGTTCCGGCGACCGTCTGGCAAGACGCGTGCTCAGCGACAACGAATGGGCAATCTGGGAGACGCATCAGCAACCGGTGCGCTTTCTGGCGAAGCGTTTTGCGGTCAAAGAGGCGGCAGCAAAAGCCTTTGGTACCGGTATTCGCAACGGTCTGGCGTTTAATCAGTTTGAGGTCTTTAACGATGAACTCGGTAAGCCGCGTCTGCGGTTATGGGGGGAGGCGTTAAAACTGGCGGAAAAACTCGGCGTCGCACATATGCATGTGACGCTGGCCGATGAGCGTCACTACGCCTGCGCCACGGTGATTATCGAGAGCTAACGTTTCATCGGCCTGATAAGCATAGCGTCATCAGGCAACGTTACAGCTTATCGGCGTGGTGCATCAGTACAAACTTATCCCACAGCTGCTCTTCCGTTTCGACATGTGCCGGATCTTTCAAAATAGTATTAGGGATCGGGCACACCTTCTGGCAGGTTGGCGTGTCGTAATGGCCTACGCATTCCGTACACTTGTCGCTGTTAATCTCGTAAATGCTGTCACCCATCGAAATCGCCTCATTCGGGCATTCGGGCTCGCACATATCGCAATTGATACACTTTTTAGTGATTAACAGGGCCATCAGGAAACTCTCAAAACATCACAAATCGGGCGGGCATTATACGCGCATTCTTTGCTCAGACCAGTTTTTTTACCAGTGCTTCGCTGTGGCGAATGCGTTCCGGGGCATGCTCCAGATCTTGCTGCACCAGCGCCATAAACAGTAAATCAGTGAGCATCATTTGCGCATGGGTAGAGGAAATCGCTGCGCTGCGCGTGGCCTGTTCTTCAGCAATCGTGTACAGACAATGAGTTGCGCGCTGTTGCAGGGCGTTAGGGGTAAATCCGGTGATGGCGAGAATTTTGGCTCCGGCGCGCAACGTTTCATCCGCAGCCAGGTTGAGTTCGCGGCGTTCTCCGGTATACGAAATGGCCAGCAGCAGATCGTTAGGTGAAAGCGCCTGCACCGCCGCCAGCAGGGCGTGCATATCGCGTTCAACCACCGCGTTAAACCCAATCTTTAGCAGTTTCCAGGCAAAATTCTGCGCTACCAGACCCGATGCGCCAATCCCGGTCAGGATAATGCGCCGGGCTGAGCGCAGCATCGTGACGCTCTCTATCAGTTTCTCTTCGCTGTTGACGTCCAGCGTCGCATGCATCGCCGCCACGTTCTCTTTAATCAGCTTTTCGCCCACCATACGCATGGGGTCGTCACCGCGAATCTGATTATGCACCGGAATGGAATGAGGGTTGGGATTGCTGGCCAACGCTTCGCTAATCGCCAGTTTCAGCGCCGGAAACCCTTTAAAGCCCATCTTTTGCGCGAACTTCACCACGCTGGACTGGCTGACGCCTGCTTCAAAGGCCAGCTGCTGTGAGCTGAGATGACGCGCGGTATCCGGCTGAGCAAGAAGATAATCCGCAAGTTTTTTATCGCTTTGCGCGAGGTCCGGGTAACGCTGACGAATGCGAATTAAACAGTTCATGCTGTCTCCTGGCGAAAACGTGATGGCGATTGCAAAACAAAATTTCACTCGCCTGGATGAATATAATATTCCATTATGACAGATTATTATGAATTAAAAATTCCTAAGGAACAAAAAATGAATCTCGGTGCATTAGTTTCAGAAACCCGCAATCCACAGACCATGGATCTGGATGCGCTCTCAACGTTGGAGTTGGTTCATCGATTTAATCAACAGGATACGCTGGTAGCGGAAGCAGTAAAAGCAACTCTGCCTCAAGTTGCGTGCGCGGTCGATGCGGCAGCTAACGCGTTAAAAGCCGGTGGACGCATTATTTACATGGGCGCAGGTACCAGCGGACGTCTTGGAGTGCTGGACGCGTCTGAGTGCCCACCGACCTTCGGTGTACCGCATGGTCTGGTGGTTGGGCTGATTGCCGGGGGGCCGGGCGCGCTGCTCAAGGCGGTAGAAGGTGCGGAAGATAACCCGCAGTTAGGCGAAGACGATCTGCGCGCACTCAACCTTACCGCACAGGATCTGGTGGTTGGTCTGGCGGCTTCAGGTCGCACGCCGTATGTGATTGGCGGGCTGAAATATGCGCGTTCGGTGGGTTGTACGACGGCGGCTATTTCCTGCAATCCGGATTCTCCTGTCGCGCATGAAGCGGATATTGCTATCTCCCCGGTGGTGGGGCCGGAGGCGTTGACCGGGTCAACGCGACTGAAATCCGGCACCGCGCAAAAATTGGTGCTCAATATGATCTCCACCGGTGCGATGGTGAAATTTGGCAAGGTGTACCAGAACCTGATGGTGGATATGCAGGCAACCAACGTCAAACTGGTCGATCGGGCGTGCCGTATGGTGGTTGAAGCCACCGGCATTGCGCGTGAACAGGCGCAAGCGCTGTTAAAGCAGACTGATTTTGACGTTAAGCCAGCGATTTTAATGGCGCTCACCGGCCTGGATGCCGCTGCCGCCCGTGAAAAGCTTGCCGCTCACCAGGGTTTTTTACGCGCGGCGTTAGAACACTAAGAGGTGTATATGGATAAGACGGCGGTGCTGGCCAGCGACATTCTGCTGGGCGTAGGTGGAGAGCAAAATATTCTGCGCCTGGAAAACTGTATGACCCGCGTCAGGGTGGAAGTTCAGGATGACGATCAGATTGATATTCCCCATCTCAGGCAACTGCCCGGTGTTAGCGGTTACGTGAAGCAGGGCGCGCAGCATCAGATAATCGTCGGCCCCGGTAAAGCTGCCAAGGTGGTGGATGCCATGCGCTCCCTGATTGCCGGTGGCGGCGAGCGTGCAGATGTGAATAATATCGAGCGCACCAAATCAGAGGCCAAAGCGAAGTACAAAGCACCAATGAGCGATGCGCTGCGCAAGCTGGCGAACGTCTTTATCCCTCTTATTCCGGCGTTTATCGCCTCCGGCTTGATCACCGGCATTATTAACATCCTTAAGCGACCGGATATCGTGGGGGATTTTGCGACCCATTATCCGAATATGCTGGGGCTGATGGGCATATTTGGTAGCGCCGTGTTTGCCATCATGAATATTCTGGTTGGGGTGAATACCGCCAAAGTCTTCGGCGGCTCTCTGGCGATGGGTGGGGTGATGGCGGGGATCCTCTCCAGTCCGCAGCTGGCGCAGATTACCCTGTTTGGCGAAGCGTTGCAGCCGGGGCGCGGCGGGGTGATCGCAGTGCTGCTGGTGGTTGCGCTGATGTGTTGGATCGAGCGCAAATTCCGCGAGCTGTTGCCGGAATCGCTGGAGCTTATCCTTAACCCGCTGCTGACCACCATCATTACCGGGGCCATCGCGATTGTGGCGCTGCAACCGCTTGGAGGCTGGATTTCTGAATCCATCGCTCACGGCGCATCCTGGGCTATCGACCGCGGCGGGTTCCTGGTTGGTGCCATACTGGCGGGAACTTTCCTGCCATTGGTGCTCACCGGACTTCATCAA
The DNA here is from genome assembly GCF_013728095.1 of Citrobacter sp. RHBSTW-00887. Taxonomy (NCBI): domain Bacteria; kingdom Pseudomonadati; phylum Pseudomonadota; class Gammaproteobacteria; order Enterobacterales; family Enterobacteriaceae; genus Citrobacter; species Citrobacter sp. RHBSTW-00887. Next base: position 1,482,630 of record NZ_CP056267.1, read on the forward strand.
GGGTTGGTGCCCATCCACGTTGAGCTGGTACAGGCGCACGGTTATAACGCGCTCTTTCCTATCCTGGCGATGGCAGGCGTTGGACAAGTAGGGGCTGCGATAGCGGTGTTGATGAAAACCCGCAATGCGCGGCTTAAGAAAGTGATCAAAGGAGCGCTGCCGGTCGGGCTGCTGGGCATTGGCGAACCGCTTATTTTTGGCGTCACGCTGCCGTTGGGTAAACCGTTTATCGGTGCCTGCCTTGGCGGAGCGGTAGGCGGGGCGCTGATTAGCTACTGGAAGGTGGCGACGGTTATCACCTTTGGCATCTCCGGTTTGCCGCTGGCACTGACGATTGTTGCCGGAAAAGTGATGTTCTATCTGTTAGGCTATCTGGTAGCAGTTATCGCCGGGTTCCTGTTTACCTGGCTATTGGGGTTCAACGATCCAGAGGAATAAGGTTTGACCAATCACCAGCGCCGCGTTGTTTTTTTTGATTTGGATGGCACATTACACCAGCAGGATATGTTCGGTAGCTTTATACGTTATCTGCTGCGTCGCCAGCCGCTGAATGCGTTGCTTGTGCTGCCTCTGCTACCGGTGATTGCGCTGGCGCTGCTGATACAAGGGCGCGCCGCCCGCTGGCCAATGAGCCTGCTGTTGTGGGGATGCACTTTTGGTCGTAGCGAGGCGCGTCTGAAAGGGCATCAGGCTGACTTTGTGCGCTGGTTTCGCAGTAACGTGACGGCCTTTCCGCTCGTGCAGCAGCGGCTGACAACCTACCTGTTAAGCTCTGACGCCGAAATCTGGCTTATTACTGGCTCCCCGCAGTCGCTGGTCGAGCAGGTGTACTTCGATACGCCGTGGCTACCGCGAGTCAATCTGATCGCCAGTAAAATGGCGCGGGGATTCGGCGGGTGGGTGCTGCCTCTGCGCTGTCTGGGCCATGAGAAAGTGACGCAACTGGAACGCCACATTGGTGCGCCGCTTCAGCTTTACAGTGGCTACAGCGACAGTAATCAGGACAATCCTCTGCTCTCTTTTTGCCAGCATCGCTGGCGCGTCACGCCGCGCGGAGAGCTGCAACAACTCGAATAGAGTAAACGATAGCGTCTGTGTATAATGCGCCCGCTTTGATTACTGGAGTTACCCCCTTTGTCTGAAGTTGAATTTAGCCACGAATACTGGATGCGTCATGCTTTAACGCTGGCTAAGCGCGCCTGGGATGAGCGTGAAGTCCCGGTGGGCGCGGTATTGGTACATAACAACCGCGTGATTGGCGAAGGCTGGAACCGTCCGATTGGTCACCATGATCCGACTGCCCACGCTGAAATTATGGCGCTGCGTCAGGGTGGCCTGGTGCTGCAAAACTATCGTCTGTTGGATACCACGCTGTATGTCACTCTGGAGCCGTGTGTGATGTGCGCAGGCGCGATGGTGCACAGCCGTATCGGCCATGTCGTTTTTGGCGCGCGCGATGCGAAAACGGGGGCTGCCGGGTCATTAATGGATGTACTGCATCACCCTGGAATGAATCATCGGGTGGAGGTGACCGAAGGGGTGCTACGAGATGAATGCGCCACGTTGCTCAGTGATTTCTTTCGCATGCGTCGTCAGGAAATCAAAGCGCTGAAAAAAAACGCCAATTTGTAAATGCCGGTCTGATTGCCTGATGACGCTGCGCTTATCAGGCTTCCGAGGCTACTTGCCCTCTTTTTTCTGCGGTGAAAACAGCAGGGAAGGGGAGTGCGACAGGTAATTTGACGACGTCTGAGACAGAAACGCCGAAAGCGGCAATTCATCTTTACCTATTAGCTCTGCCGGCGTCACCGCCGGGTAATCCTGCGCCAGTTGCTGCGTTTCAAGCGCCCGTTTTTCTTTCTCCTGCAGATACCCCACCAGGCTAATCTGGTACTTACGGATATTTTCTACATAAGCGTAGGCTTCGTGGCCTCGCGCATAACCATAGGTCAGCTTGTTGTAATACGGCTTTTGGCTGAGCAGCGGCAGACGCTGTTTTACGTCGGACCAACTGTTCGGATTGCCTTTGGTTTTCACTGTCAGCGCCCGTGCATCCAGCATGTGCGCATAACCCATGTTGTAGGCTGCGAGCGCAAACCAGATGCGTTCCCCTTCGGGGACGGTATCGGGCACTTTACTCATCATATCCTGCAAATACCGTGCGCCGCCGCTGATGCTTTGTTCGGCATCGGTACGGTCAGTCAGTCCGAGACTTTGAGCGGTATTTTTGGTCAGCATCATCAACCCGCGTACGCCGGTCGGGGAAGTGGCCTGCGCGTCCCAGTGCGACTCCTGATAAGAGATTGCGGCGAGCAGTCGCCAGTCTATCTCCTGCGCATATTTCTCAAACAGCGGCTTAAGGTCCGGCAATACGCTGTCTACGGCGCGTAAAAAGGTGCGGGTATCAACATAGTCAAAATCATCGCCATGTCCGAGATACTTTTCTTCTAGCCGTGCCAGAGAGCCGTCTTCATTCATGGTGTTAAAAAAATCCAACAGGGCGGCAGACAGCGTGTTGTCATCGTCCAGGCGACTAAACCAGGTCACCGGCTGTTCGTCAGATACGTCCAGCGCTACGGCCAGTTCAGGATGTACGCGTTGGTATAAGCTGATGGCGACGGAATCGGCAATGGTGTAATCCAGCTTCCCGGCGATAACATCATCAAGCAGTTCAGTGGTGCCTTTTTTGTCATCCACCTTCCAGCTCAGATCGGGAAATTTATTCTCTTTAAGCAACTGGAGATCGTTAACCACCACGTGTCCCGGGGCGATGGTCAGCTGATTTTCGTTCACAGTGGCAAGAGTGCGCGGGCGGTATTGCCCAACCCGATACACCAACTGTTGTGAAACCGAATAGTAGGTCGGACCTGGCTGGTAATTTTTCACCCGCTCGCTGTTATATACCAGGCCTGCGGCTAACAGATCGGCATGACCGTTATCCAGGTCGTCAAAAAGCTGGCTGATGTTCTGGCGCACGGTGACTTTTAACTTCACGCCCAGGTAGTTGGCGAACGCCTGAGTCAGTTCATAATCCAGGCCGAATTTCTTGCCGTTGAGGGTCGCGTAAGTTAACGGCGAGTCGAGGGTACTGACGCGCAGTTCTCCCCGCGACTGAATGGCGGCGATACGATTTTCGGCTTTACCGAACCAGGGAATAGATGGCCAGAGGGCCGCTGCCAACAACAGCGTTAATATGCCGATGAACAGATAATTAATCTTTAATTTTTTCAATTAGTTAATTCTCTGAACCGTACGTTGTCTCTGCCTGCTGTGGTGATGATTAAGAAGTGAAGTCGTCATTAATGAGCGGCATTTTGCTTAAACTTGCGTCAGTTGGCAACTTATTCAGAAACCAGACCGCATTTGATGATAAGAGAAGGTCGTGATTTTATTTCGACGCAAACGGTTTCGTCGGCGCGGTAGATTCTTTATAATGACGTCCGTTTCCCCCACTTGGGCACACCGAAAGCTTAGAAGACGAGAGACTTATGATGGAAATTCTGCGTGGTTCACCTGCACTGTCTGCATTCCGTATTAATAAACTGCTGGCACGTTTTCAGGCTGCCAACCTCCAGGTCCACAATATTTACGCCGAGTACGTCCATTTTGCCGATCTGAATGCACCGTTGAATGAGGATGAGCACGCCCAGCTTGTACGCCTGCTGAAATATGGTCCTGCTCTTCACAGCCATGCCCCTGAAGGCAAACTGCTGCTGGTTACGCCTCGCCCTGGCACCATCTCCCCGTGGTCTTCTAAAGCGACTGATATTGCCCACAACTGTGGCCTGCAACAGATTAGCCGTCTGGAACGTGGCATTGCCTGGTATGTAGAAGCCTCTACGCTGACCGCTGAGCAGTGGCAGATGGTTGCCGACGAACTGCACGACCGCATGATGGAAACGGTTTTCTCTGCGCTGAACGATGCCGAAAAACTGTTTGTCCATCACCAGCCTGCGCCGGTCTCCAGTGTTGATCTGCTGGGTGAGGGACGCCAGGCGCTGATCGACGCTAACCTGCGTCTCGGTCTGGCGCTGGCGGAAGACGAAATCGACTATCTGCAGGATGCGTTTACCAAACTGGGACGCAACCCGAACGACATTGAACTGTACATGTTTGCGCAGGCTAACTCCGAGCACTGCCGCCACAAAATTTTTAACGCCGACTGGGTTATCGACGGTAAACAGCAGCCCAAGTCGCTGTTCAAGATGATTAAAAACACTTTCGAAACCACGCCGGACCACGTGCTGTCTGCTTATAAAGACAACGCCGCGGTAATGGAAGGTTCTGAAGTGGGCCGCTACTTTGCCGACCACAAAACCGGCCGCTACGATTTCCATCAGGAGCCAGCCCACATCCTGATGAAGGTTGAAACCCACAACCACCCGACGGCTATCTCTCCGTGGCCGGGCGCGGCTACCGGCTCCGGCGGCGAAATCCGCGACGAGGGTGCAACCGGTCGTGGTGCAAAACCGAAAGCCGGGCTGGTGGGCTTCTCCGTTTCCAACCTGCGTATTCCTGGCTTTGAACAGCCGTGGGAAGAAGACTTTGGTAAGCCGGACCGTATTGTTACCGCGCTCGATATCATGACCGAAGGTCCGTTGGGCGGCGCGGCATTTAACAACGAATTCGGTCGCCCGGCGCTGACCGGCTACTTCCGCACCTACGAAGAAAAGGTCAACAGCCACAACGGCGAAGAGCTACGCGGTTACCATAAACCGATCATGCTGGCGGGCGGGATCGGTAACATCCGTGCCGATCACGTGCAAAAAGGTGAGATCGTCGTTGGCGCCAAGCTGATCGTCCTCGGCGGCCCGGCGATGAACATCGGGCTTGGCGGCGGGGCGGCCTCCTCTATGGCTTCCGGCCAGTCTGATGCCGATCTTGATTTCGCTTCGGTACAGCGCGACAACCCGGAAATGGAACGTCGTTGCCAGGAAGTTATCGACCGCTGCTGGCAGATGGGCGATGCGAACCCGATCCTGTTTATCCATGACGTTGGCGCGGGCGGTCTGTCTAACGCCATGCCGGAGTTGGTAAGCGATGGCGGTCGCGGCGGTAAGTTCCAGCTGCGCGATATCCTTAGCGACGAGCCGGGTATGAGCCCGCTGGAAATCTGGTGTAACGAATCCCAGGAGCGTTATGTGCTGGCGGTTGCCGCTGACCAGCTACCGCTGTTTGACGAACTGTGTAAGCGCGAGCGCGCGCCGTATGCGGTGATCGGTGAGGCCACCGAAGAACAGCATCTCACACTGAGCGACAGCCACTTCGATAACCAGCCGATCGACATGCCGCTTGATGTGCTGCTGGGTAAAACCCCGAAAATGACCCGCGATGTGCAGACGCTGAAAGCCAAAGGTGACGCCCTGAATCGTGGCGAAATCTCGATTGCAGATGCGGTTAACCGCGTGCTGCATCTGCCGACTGTCGCTGAGAAAACGTTCCTCGTGACGATCGGCGACCGTACCGTTACCGGCATGGTGGCGCGTGACCAGATGGTTGGTCCGTGGCAGATCCCGGTAGCCAACTGCGCGGTCACCACCGCAAGCCTGGATAGCTACTACGGTGAAGCGATGTCTATCGGTGAGCGTGCGCCCGTTGCGCTACTGGATTTCTCGGCCTCTGCGCGTCTGGCGGTAGGTGAAGCGCTGACTAACATTGCGGCAACGCAGATTGGCGATATCAAACGCATTAAACTGTCGGCTAACTGGATGGCGGCTGCGGGTCACCCCGGTGAAGATGCCGGGCTGTACGAAGCGGTAAAAGCCGTTGGGGAAGAATTATGTCCGGCGCTTGGCCTGACTATTCCGGTGGGCAAAGACTCTATGTCGATGAAAACCCGCTGGCAGGAAGGTAATGAGCAGCGTGAAATGACTTCGCCGCTGTCGCTGGTGATCACCGCCTTTGCCCGCGTGGAAGACGTGCGCCACACGATAACCCCACAGCTCTCTACTGAAGACAACGCCCTGCTGCTGATTGACCTCGGTCTTGGTCACAACGCGCTGGGCGCGACGGCGCTGGCACAGGTTTATCGTCAACTGGGCGACAAGCCTGCCGACGTGCGTAACGTTGAGCAACTGAAAGGCTTCTACGACGCCATTCAGGCGCTGGTCGCGCAGCGTAAGCTGCTGGCCTACCATGACCGTTCCGACGGCGGACTGCTGGTTACGCTGGCGGAAATGGCCTTCACCGGTCACTGCGGTATTGACGCTGATATCCACTCTCTGGGTGACGATCGTCTGGCGGCGCTGTTTAATGAAGAGCTGGGCGCAGTGATCCAGGTTCGCGCTGCTGACCGTGCAGCGGTTGAGGTGTTGCTGGCACAACATGGCCTGGCAGATTGCGTGCACTATCTTGGCCAGGCGGTAACGGGTGACCGTTTCACCCTGAGCGCCAACGGTCAGCCGGTGTTCAGCGAAAGCCGCACCACGCTGCGCATGTGGTGGGCGGAAACCACCTGGCAGATGCAGCGTCTGCGCGACAACCCGGAGTGTGCCGATCAGGAACACGACGCTAAAACCAACGATGCCGATCCTGGCCTCAACGTTAAACTGTCGTTTGATATCAACGAAGATGTTGCCTCCCCGTACATCGCTACCGGCGCGCGTCCAAAAGTGGCCGTGCTGCGCGAGCAGGGCGTGAACTCCCACGTTGAAATGGCGGCTGCCTTCCACCGTGCGGGCTTTGACGCCATCGATGTGCATATGAGCGACCTGCTGGGCGGACGCATCGGTCTGGGTAACTTCCAGGCGCTGGTCGCTTGTGGCGGTTTCTCTTACGGCGATGTGCTCGGCGCAGGGGAAGGCTGGGCGAAGTCGATTCTGTTCAACAACCGCGTCCGTGATGAGTTCGAAACCTTCTTCCATCGCCCGCAAACGCTGGCGCTCGGGGTGTGTAACGGTTGCCAGATGATGTCTAACCTGCGTGAACTGATCCCGGGAAGCGAGCTGTGGCCACGCTTTGTGCGTAACCACTCCGATCGTTTTGAAGCCCGCTTCAGCCTGGTCGAAGTGACGCAAAGCCCGTCTTTACTGCTTGCCGATATGGTTGGTTCGATGATGCCGATTGCCGTTTCTCACGGTGAAGGCCGTGTGGAAGTGCGTGACGGCGCGCATCTGGCCGCGCTGGAGAGTAAGGGGCTGGTGGCGCTGCGCTACGTTGATAACTTCGGTAAGGTGACCGAGACCTACCCGGCTAACCCGAACGGTTCGCCGAACGGAATTACTGCCGTTACTACTGAAAATGGTCGCGTCACCATTATGATGCCGCACCCGGAACGCGTATTCCGTACCGTGAGCAACTCCTGGCACCCGGAAAACTGGGGCGAGGACAGCCCGTGGATGCGTATCTTCCGCAACGCGCGTAAGCAGCTCGGGTAATCAGCTCGATAACCCTTAAGCCCCTCTGCGTGAGGGGCTTTTTTTTGTCTGTCATTTTGTATGCCGCTATCCGACAATGCGTTTAAGTGTCGGGAAATCCCGACATAGGTGGGGTTACGTTGTCGCTAAAAAGAGACATTTAATTATATGATTTAAAATGAATTTGTTTTTAAGTGCTGTGGGTGTTGCTGATTGGCGACAGTAAGGGTGAAAAATAGCCAAAATCATTTTTCATATGAATAAGAACATTTTCTATATTTATCATTGTGTTAATAAAGTGTTTTGAATATTGGCACAGATGCTGCATAATATAACCCAGTGGCTCATTCACCTTCTTATGTCAGCCCCTTCGGGACGTGCTACATAAACTTCGAATGACGCACAACAAGGTGCCTGCCGTCCAACATCTGATATTAGCATCGCTCATATCAACCTTCGGGCGAAACGTCGAGTTAGGCACCGCCTTATTCCACAACAAAGCCGGGTTAATCCCGGCTTTGTTGTATCTGACGTTCCCCTCAGTTAGCATCAACCTATTCCTGTCCATTGAGAGTAACGCCTTGAAGCGCTGGTCTGTTTTCCCCCGATCTCTACGTCAATTGGTTACGTTGGCATTTTTGCTTATCCTGCTGCCGTTGTTAGTTTTGGCCTGGCAGGCGTGGCAAAGTCTGAATGCCCTGAGCGCGCAGGCGGCGCTGACGAACCAAACCACGCTGATTGACGCCAGACGCAGTGAAGCGATGACCAATGCCGCGCTGGAGATGGAGCGTAGCTACCGGCAATACTGTGTGCTTGATGACCCAACGCTGGCTAAGGTTTACCAGAGCCAACGTAAACGCTACAGCGACATGCTGGATGCGCATGCGGGCGTGTTGCCGGATACCAAGCTTTATGAGGCACTACGTCAGGACCTCAACGATCTCGCGCAGTTGCAGTGCACTAACAGCGGTCCTGACAGCGTGGCGGCGGCGCGGCTGGACGCTTTCGCCAGTGCCAATACTGAAATGGTACAAGCGACGCGCACGGTCGTCTTTTCTCGTGGGCAGCAGCTACAGCAGGAAATAGCCGAACGTGGGCAGTTCTTTGGCTGGCAGGCGCTGGTGCTGTTTCTTGTCAGCCTGGCGATGGTGTTGCTGTTTACCCGCATGATAATCGGTCCGGTGAAGGGCATAGAAAAAATGATCAATCGTCTGGGGGAAGGGCGCTCGCTGGGCGATAGCGTATTATTTACGGGACCCCGGGAGCTGCGCTCCGTGGGGCAGCGCATTATCTGGCTGAGCGAACGTCTCTCCTGGCTGGAGTCACAACGACATCAGTTTTTACGCCACCTGTCTCATGAGCTGAAAACGCCTCTGGCGAGCATGCGCGAAGGTACCGAGCTGTTAGCCGATCAGGTCGTTGGGCCGTTAACGCCAGAGCAAAAAGAGGTGGTCGGTATTCTCGATGACAGTAGCCGCAACCTGCAAAAACTGATTGAGCAACTGCTCGATTACAACCGCAAGCTGGCGGATGACGAGGTTGAGCTTGAACGTGTGGAAATCGCGCCGCTGGTGGAAAGCGTTGTTTCTGCACATAGCCTGCCCGCTCGCGCCAAAATGATACATACTGATGTTGCGCTTGCGGTGAACGCCTGCCTGGCAGAACCGATGCTATTGATGAGCGTGCTGGACAATCTTTATTCCAATGCGGTGCACTATGGCGCTGAATCCGGTAACATTTGGATCCGCAGCAGTTTGCATGGCTCAATGGTATACATTGATGTAATGAATACCGGCACACCGATTCCAGAAGCAGAACAGACCATGATCTTCGAGCCTTTTTTCCAGGGTAGCCATCAGCGAAAAGGGGCGGTAAAAGGAAGCGGGTTGGGGCTGAGCATTGCCAGAGATTGCATCCGCCGTATGCGGGGCAAACTGTATCTGGTTGATGAGCATGCGCAAAACGTTTGTTTTCGCATAGAACTGCCGCTATCTGCAGCGAAAAATCACTAAAATAAACCTAAGTCTGGTGAGTATGCCATACGTTGTTGTCCGAATGCTTAAACGACATTTTTTCCGTCGCGTCATCCTCGCAAGCCTGCCGTGTCTGGCGCTGGTAGGCTGCGTCCCGAACGCGGTGAATCATATTATCGGCGACCCCTCGCAGGAGAAAATTCCGCCTCATCAACTGGCGGACTACCTTGCAACCGACTGTAGCGATATCTGGTCGCTGTCTGGTCAGCCCACAGAGACCAATCCGCTGTACTGGCTGCGGGCGATGGATTGCGCCAATCGCCTGATGCCGGTACAGGCGCGTAGTGAAGCCAGCACGATGATGCCTGATACCTGGCAGGGGGCTTTCAGGCGCGGGATCCTGCTTGATAACGCCAACATTACGCCGCCTGAAAGGCGGGAGACGGTTACGCGCCTCGACGCATTAAACCCGCAAATTCCGCCACAGGTACGCCCGCTGTATCAGGTCTGGCGCAGCAGTCAGACGTTGCAGTTGCAACTGGCCGAAGAGCGTATGCGCTACAGCAAGCTTCAGCAGGCGTCAGACAGCGATCTTGATACGCTACGTCAGCAGCAGCAACATTTGCAGTCTCAGCTCGATCTCACGACCCGCAAGCTGGAGAATCTAACCGATATTGAACGCCAGCTTTCCACGCGCAAACCCGCCGGTAGTTACAACCCTGATGCGCCGCACGGGAACGAAAAAGTCACCCTACCTGATAACGAGGAAGGCGCAGCGCCGTCTGCCGATGAGGTCACGCCATGATAAGCCGTAAGCCCGCGCATCTGCTGCTGGTGGATGACGATCCCGGCCTGTTGAAATTACTTGGAATGCGCCTGACCAGCGAAGGCTACAGCGTCGTAACCGCAGAAAGCGGGCAGGAAGGGCTACGAGTGCTGAACCGTGAAAAAGTGGATCTGGTTATTAGCGATCTGCGCATGGATGAAATGGACGGCATGCAGCTGTTTACTGAAATCCAGAAAGTGCAGCCGGGAATGCCGGTTATTATCCTCACCGCTCACGGTTCCATCCCCGACGCCGTTGCGGCGACTCAGCAAGGGGTGTTCAGCTTTCTCACTAAGCCGGTGGATAAAGACGCGTTATACCATGCGATCGACGGGGCGTTGGAACAGTCTGCGCCTGCCGCTGATGACAGCTGGCGTGAGTCCATCGTCACCCGCAGCCCACTGATGCTGCGCCTGCTAGAACAGGCGCGCATGGTGGCGCAATCGGACGTAAGCGTATTGATCAACGGCCAAAGCGGAACCGGGAAAGAAGTTTTTGCCCAGGCCATTCATAACGCCAGCCCGCGCAGCCACAAGCCTTTTATTGCCATTAACTGTGGCGCATTGCCGGAACAACTGCTGGAGTCTGAGCTGTTTGGTCATGCGCGCGGCGCATTTACCGGCGCGGTGAGCAATCGTGAAGGGCTATTTCAGGCCGCGGAAGGCGGGACGCTGTTTCTCGATGAGATTGGCGATATGCCCGCGCCGTTGCAGGTTAAATTGCTACGTGTATTGCAGGAGCGAAAAGTCAGGCCGCTGGGTAGTAACCGCGATATCGATATTGATGTGCGGATCGTTTCCGCGACCCACCGTGATTTACCCAAAGCGATGGCTCGGGGGGAATTTCGCGAAGATTTGTACTATCGCCTCAACGTGGTGAGCCTGAAGATCCCGGCGCTGGCCGAGCGTACGGAAGATATTCCGCTGCTGGCAAACCATCTGCTGCGCCAGTCTGCTGAACGACACAAACCGTTCGTGCGCGCCTTTTCGACCGATGCCATGAAACGGTTAATGACCGCCAGTTGGCCTGGTAACGTGCGTCAGTTGGTTAACGTGATTGAGCAGTGCGTGGCGTTGACCTCTTCGCCGGTGATCAGCGACGCGCTGGTGGAGCAGGCGCTGGAAGGGGAGAACACCGCGCTGCCGACCTTTGTTGAAGCGCGTAACCAGTTTGAACTCAACTACCTGCGTAAGCTGTTGCAAATCACCAAGGGCAATGTGACCCATGCGGCGCGAATGGCGGGGCGCAACCGCACCGAATTCTACAAGTTGCTCTCTCGCCATGAGCTGGATGCAAACGATTTCAAAGAATAAATCTGCGGATTATGTTAGTTTTATTCGATCAAAAGACAGGCGACCTTTTCAAGGAATAGCATGAAAAAGATTGATGCGATTATTAAACCCTTCAAGCTGGACGACGTCCGCGAAGCGCTGGCTGAAGTCGGCATTACCGGTATGACTGTAACAGAAGTGAAAGGGTTTGGCCGTCAGAAAGGCCATACTGAGCTGTACCGTGGTGCGGAATATATGGTGGATTTTCTGCCGAAGGTAAAAATTGAAATTGTGGTCACCGACGACATCGTCGATACCTGCGTCGACACCATTATTCGTACTGCCCAGACCGGTAAAATCGGTGACGGTAAGATTTTTGTCTTCGACGTGGCACGCGTGATTCGTATTCGCACCGGTGAAGAAGACGACGCGGCAATCTAAGCCGCGCCGTGCTTGCCGGATGGCGGTGTAAACACCTTATCAGGCCTACAATATCCCGTAGGCCTGATAAGCGCAGCGCCATCCGGCATGAGTAATTACAAGACTTTATGCGGGCCGAAGCATTCGTAATGAATGTTCTCGTTTTTCACGCCCAGGCCGATCAGCTGCTTCGCGGCAAACTGCATAAAGCCAACCGGACCGCACAGATAAAACTGCATCGCCGGATCGCTGATTGCGCCTTCCAGTTTGTTCAAATCCATCAGACCAATACTATCAAACGCACCTTTCGCGCGATCGGCTTCGGTTGGCTCACGATACCAGGTGTGTGCGCTAAAGCGTGGCAGCGTTTTGCCCAGTTCATTCACTTCATCGGCAAAGGCATGTACATCGCCATTTTCTGCCGCGTGGAACCAGTTAACCTGCGCCGTATGATTCGCTTTTGCCAGCGTATCCAGCATCGCCAGCATCGGGGTTTGACCCACGCCTGCTGAAATCAGAGACACTGGGGTATCGGTCGCAACGTCCATAAAGAAATCGCCCGCAGGTGCAGCTAAGTGAACGACGTCGCCCACATTCGCATGGTTGTGCAGCCAGGTGGAAACCTGACCACCGTCTTCACGCTTCACGGCAATACGGTAGCCTTTGCCATCGGGTTTACGGGTCAGTGAGTACTGACGAATTTCCTGATGCGGGAAACCTTCCGGCTTCAGCCAGACGCCCAGGTATTGCCCCGGATGATATTCAGCCACTGCGCCACCGTCGACAGGTTCAAATTCAAAGCTGGTGATAAGCGCACTGCGTGGGGTTTTTGCCACGATGCGGAAAGGACGGGTACCTTCCCAGCCGCCATTTTTATTGGCATTTTCACTGTAGATCTGCGCTTCACGGTTGATGAAAACGTTCGCCAGCACGCCGTATGCTTTGCCCCATGCATCCAGAACTTCCTGGCCCGGACTGAACATTTCGTCCAGCGTTGCCAGCAAATGGCCACCTACGATGTTGTACTGCTCCGGTTTAATCTGGAAGCTGGTATGCTTCTGCGCGATTTTCTCAACGGCAGGCAACAGCGCCGCCAGGTTCTCGATATTGCTGGCATACGCGGCAATAGCGTTAAACAGCGCTTCACGCTGGTCGCCATTACGCTGGTTACTCATGTTGAAGATTTCTTTCAGCTCTGGGTTATGCGTAAACATGCGATCGTAGAAATGGGCGGTCAGCTTCGGGCCTGTTTCAACCAGCAGGGGAATGGTGGCTTTCACTGTAGCGATGGTTTGTGCGTCAAGCATACGGTCTTCCTTTATCTGAAATTTTAATGATGTATGTCAAATGCATCTTATAAAAAATACCCCTGCATTGTAAATGGTTCTTTGTCACTTTGCGTTGTAAAGGTTACATCGTGAAAAATCTGCATCACAAACCTGAAAAGAAATCCGTTGAAATTCAGCAGACCTTTGTTCTCCAAAGCCTTGCGTGCCGTGAAGGTAATCGTTTGCGTAAAATCCTTTGTCAAGACCTGTTATCGAAGAATGATTCGGTTATACTGTTCGCCGTCGTCCAACGGGACTGCCTTTTTAGGCCGAAATTCTATTGTTAGCTGAGTCAGGAGATGCGGATGTTAAAGCGTGAAATGAACATTGCCGATTATGATGCCGAACTGTGGCAGGCTATGGAGCAGGAAAAAGTACGTCAGGAAGAGCACATCGAACTGATCGCCTCCGAAAACTACACCAGCCCGCGTGTTATGCAGGCGCAGGGTTCTCAGCTGACCAACAAATACGCTGAAGGTTATCCGGGCAAGCGCTACTACGGCGGTTGCGAGTACGTTGATATCGTTGAGCAATTGGCTATCGATCGTGCAAAAGAGCTGTTTGGCGCTGACTACGCTAACGTACAGCCGCACTCCGGCTCCCAGGCTAACTTCGCTGTTTACACCGCTCTGCTGCAACCGGGTGATACCGTTCTGGGTATGAACCTGGCGCAAGGCGGCCACCTGACTCACGGTTCCCCGGTTAACTTCTCTGGCAAGCTGTACAACATCATCCCTTACGGTATTGATGAGTCCGGTAAAATTGACTACGAAGATATGGCTAAGCAGGCCAAAGAGCACAAGCCGAAGATGATCATCGGCGGCTTCTCTGCTTACTCTGGCGTTGTTGACTGGGCAAAAATGCGTGAAATCGCCGACAGCATTGGCGCATACCTGTTTGTTGACATGGCGCACGTTGCGGGCCTGATCGCCGCAGGCGTTTACCCGAACCCGGTTCCACACGCACACGTAGTGACCACCACCACCCACAAAACCCTGGCGGGTCCGCGCGGCGGCCTGATCCTGGCGAAAGGCGGTGACGAAGAGCTGTACAAAAAGCTGAACTCCGCGGTGTTCCCAAGCGCGCAGGGCGGCCCGCTGATGCACGTGATCGCGGCGAAAGCCGTGGCGCTGAAAGAAGCGATGGAACCTGAGTTTAAGGTTTACCAGCAGCAGGTTGCTAAAAACGCTAAAGCGATGGTGGAAGTGTTCCTGAACCGTGGCTACAAAGTGGTTTCTGGCGGTACTGAAAACCACCTGTTCCTGCTGGATCTGGTTGATAAAAACCTGACCGGTAAAGAAGCTGACGCCGCACTGGGCCGCGCTAACATCACTGTTAACAAAAACAGCGTGCCGAACGATCCGAAGAGCCCGTTTGTGACTTCCGGTATCCGTATCGGTTCTCCGGCTGTAACTCGCCGTGGCTTTAAAGAAGCGGAAGTGAAAGAGCTGGCTGGCTGGATGTGTGACGTTCTGGACAACATCAATGACGAAGCCGTTATCGAGCGCGTCAAAGGTAAAGTTCTGGATATCTGCGCACGCTTCCCGGTTTACGCGTAATTCTGCTTAACGCAAAACGAAAGGCCGCTGATGCGGCCTTTTTTAATGCCTGATAGCGCTGCGCTTATCAGGCTGCTATCACAACGACTTCAGCGCTACGCCTTCATCGCACAGCGCTTCCTCGCTTACTACTCGTCCTGAATGAATTAACTTACGCAGTGCGCGCACTTCGCGTCCGTTGTTGAGCGCTACTGCGCCAATTAGCTTCCCATCACGCAGGTGGAACCAGATAGCCTTGCCGTCATCCGGATTGCCACGACATAACCATGTTTGCCCTTGCATACCGCCAACAAATTGCAGATTGTCATTAAATTGGTCGGTCCAGAACCAGCCTGGCGTCTTCTCCGGCAACGGCAGATTAAGCATTGCGGCAGCGGCAATCTGTGCCTGGTTATTGGCATTTTCCCAGCTTTCTACCCGTTCTAACGAACCGTCGGGCTGGCGCGTTATCGCCACATCACCGGCGGCGAAAATCGCGGGATCGGAGGTGATGCATGCGGAGTCAACGATAATACCGTTAGCCGTCTCCAACCCCGCTTCGCGAGCCAGCGCATCATTCGCCACGATACCGATGCCATAAACCAGCGCATCGGCCTGTAGCGTCTCGCCGTTTTGCAGGGTAAGCGAGAGAAACTCTCCCGCTTCAGCGTGCTCAATGGCGCTGTTGAGCAACACCCGCACCCCTGCCTGTCGGTGGCGGTTTAGCAGATAGTCGCGCACCGGAGCAGGGGCGTTGCGACCCATTACCGTTGAGGCCAGCTCCACTAACGTCACCCGACAGCCGCGTTGGATCGCGCTGGCCGCTAATTCCAGGCCAATGGTGCCCGCACCGACAATCACAATCGACTTGCCCGGCAGCAAGGCACCGCACAGACGCTCGGCATCTGTGGCGTGACGCAGGGTAAAGCAACGTTCGCCCAGTTTATCCAGTAGCGGCAGCGGTCTGGCGGCGGCCCCGGTCGCCAACAGCAACTGCGACCAGCGGTAGGACTGACCATCGGCGAGCATCAGCGTGCGCGAGGTGCGGTCAATCTGACGCAGAGTGACGCCAAGATGCAACTGTACGTTGTTCTCCAGCCACCAGTCAGCGTTCAGGATCGGCTGTCGCTGTGGATTTTCGTCCAGCAGCATCGCTTTGGAGAGCGGAGGGCGTTCATAGGGCTGATACGGCTCATCGGAAAACAGATGCAATTCGCCGTTAAATCCTTGCTGACGCAGTGCGACGGCGGCCATTGCCGCAGCCTGACCACCGCCGACGATAGCGATAATTTTAGGGCTCATAACGCCTCCTCAGAGATCCAGTCCGGCGGCAACGTGACGAATACCGCGAATGCCCAAACCGGCATCGGCATTGATCATCACGCCACTCAATGTGCGATTGTTGCGCTTTGACGCCAGCATCACATACGGGCCGGTAAAATCCGCTGGCTCAGGAAAAAACTGCAACGGCAAAATGGCGGCGATTTTTTCCGGCGTCAGCGACTGCATAATCGACGTATCGCCCTGGCCCAGCGCCTGTGGGCCGCGCAGATCGGTCGCCATGCCGCACGGACCGACGCCGTTGACGCGCACCTTTGGCGCCAGCTCGTAGGCTAACTGGCGAATCAACCCGGTGGCGGCATGTTTAGAGGCGGTATACAACGGACCGCCGCCGCCGGGATACCACGCCGCGTTGGAAAGGGTAAAGATGATGTTGCCTTCGCTGGCGATAAGCGCAGGGGCGCAGGCTTTTGCGCCCAGCAGATAGCCCAACACGTTGACGTTAAACAGCTCATGAAAGCCGCTCTCCAGCGCGTCCGCTGGCGTATTGACCAGCGAGGCGTTGTGATCCCATATCCCGGCGTTGCCGATCAAACAGTCCAGCGTGCCGTAGCGCGCCAGAATTTGATCCACCGCGCGCTGATAGTCGGCGTAGCAGGTGACGTTGCCTTCTACTGCCAGCACATGTTCGCCAAAACGTTGGCGCAGGCTGGCGACTTTGGCTGGCGAAAGTTCCAGCGTGGCGACCCGCGCGCCTTCCTCAATGAAACGCTCGACCAGCGCCAGGCCAAGACCGGAGCCGCCGCCGGTGATAAAGACCACGTTATCGCGTAAATCGCTCATCTCGCGTCCTCTGGAATATCAACGAACACATCACTACCTTCCACGTACACCGCGTAGGTGGTCAGCGGATCGGTGGCAGGTAAACACAACGCCTTACCGGTTTTCAGGCAGAAACTGGCGGCATGTAGCGGGCATTCCACCGTCGCGTCGTCTTCCAGATAACCTTCCGACATCGAGGCATTACCGTGGCTACAGCGATCGTTAATGGCATAAAACTCGCCGCCAACGTTGAACAGCGCGATGACAGGCGAGGTGTCGAGCCGGAGCGCTTCACCCTCCGGCAAATCCCCTACGGGGCAGGCATAAATACGACTCATCAGAACAATACACTCAGGTTATGGGAGGTGATCACCGCTTGATCCAGCACGATCTCACGCTCCAGTAAGCGCCACTCATCGCCCGGTAAACGGCGCACTTTGTCCATGCGCATGCCGACGTAAAAGGTTTCATCGCGCTCTTTTTGCGCGCGATACAGCAGATAGTTAAGGCGCACGGCGAACACATCCGGCACTTCGGTTTCACTGACCTGACAGTTGCTGATCAGGTGCCGGGTACGCGACGGCGGCTCCTCTGCCCAGGCCATTCCGGTTTCCAGTCGCGCAATACGGCGTTCAAGCTGATCTTTATTGTCGTTAAAAATCCAGGTGGTTGGCGGCTGCACGCCTTTGCGACGATCGCGCGTCTGGGCATTGACCGTTGTGCGCATGGTATAGCGAATGTCGTCATCCAGCTGTGCCAGCCAGTCGCGAAACTGCCAGTCATCCAGCAGGCTGGCTTCATGGTAGAGAAACTGCGTAATGCGGTGATGCAGTTCCAGGGAAACTAAAGCACTCATTTCATCACCTCCTGCTGGTAAGCGGCGGTTTTTTCCTGCACTTCCTGCCAGCTTTCGCTGCTGAGTAAATCAGCCCAGCGCTGATACATGCCGCGGGCGGCGGTTTCTGAGAAGATGTAGTTGGTGATCCCCGGAATGCCGTCTTCACGACGTTTCTCCTGACCTAGCCCCATTTCCAGGCACAGTTTGCTATTACGCGCCCGATGCCCCTTCAGCAGTTTTTGAATTTCACTCCAGTTTTCCGAGTCGTCCTGCTCAAGGAATCCGGCGGGGCCAAAAGCGCGCGTAGCGCTGTTTTCAAATGCGGCTTTCACTTCATCAGAGGCGGCTTTATCGGTAATACAGAACGCCCACACTTCAACCTGATCAGGACCGCGCGGATGCCAGACGCGCAACGTAGCGGTACCATTGAGCCAGGAAAGTGTTGGAAAAATGTTGTTGTGACCGGCCAGACGCAGGGCACGAACCTTACCCAGACGCTGTTCAGCTTCCGCGTAGGTGTCGCGGTAGTAGCTGGAGACTTCGCCGTCGACCCACACGTTGGCATCCGGCTTTTCGGTAAAGAAGAAGCCGCTGCCGTGCCCGTCCTGGCCGAACTGTAGTGCATCTTTGGCGGTTTCCCACACCGGGCGAGCGGTTTGTCCGTCACCGAGGCGTTTATCGCTACCGTCGTCTTTTGCCCCCAACACCTGCACAGCGGAGGCATGACTGAACAATGCGTGATACTGATCGCTGGCAAACTGTTCGGCGGGGAATTTCCAGTTACAGTCGATGGTCCACTTCTGTACGCCGCCGACGATTTCTGTGCCGCCTTCGCGGCGGTCAAGCACACCGTCGAGATACCACGCGATGTCGCCGAGATAATCGCGTAGCGTGGGCGCGGTGGTGTCCCAGTTGCCGAAAATCAGCCCTTTATAGCTCTCTACGCCAGGAACTTCGTTCAGTCCCCAGTGCGATTTGCATAGCCCTTGCGGGTAAGCGCGAGGCTCCAGCGGGACGTCGATCAGCTCGCCATTGATACCGTACGACCAGCCGTGATACGGGCAGGTAAAGGCGCGAGTGTTCCCGCAGTCGGCGTAGCTGACGCGCATCGCCCGGTGGCGGCACTGGTTGAGAAACGCTTTGATGCTGCCGTCTTTCTGGCGAACCACCACGACCGCATCCTCGCCCATGTAGGTGTTAAAAAAATCACCGGCTTTGGGGATTTGGCTTTCGTGGGCGAGAAATAGCCAGCAGCGCCCGAAGATGCGTTCCAGCTCCAGTTGGTAAATTTCTGGGTCAGTATAAATCCGTGGGGTTACACGACCGTTTTGCGTGTCGATCAGTTGGTAGATGTCTAAATTTGAGGGTGTGGTCATATTTTTTAATCCTGAAAGATAAGATGTATTGACCTTCTATTTTTGTGCCATAAGGATGTTGCTGGTTAGTTATCAATCTGTGAAATAGTAAATTTCTACCAGTTGAGACATTTTTTCGATAACAAGGAGAAGGGCATGGAACTGAGGCACTTACGCTATTTTGTGGCGGTGGCGCAGGCGCTGAATTTCACCCGGGCGGCAGAAAAGCTGCATACCTCTCAGCCGTCGTTAAGCAGCCAGATCCGCGATCTGGAAACCTGCGTGGGCGTTCCGTTACTGGTGCGGGACAAGCGAAAAGTTGCGCTGACGGCGGCCGGGGAGTGCTTTTTACAGGATGCGCTGGCGATCCTTGAGCAGGCGGAAAATGCCAAAGTTCGCGCCCGTAAAACGGGGCAGGAAGATAATCATTTCGCTATTGGTTTTGTCCCTTCCGCTGAGGTGAATTTGCTACCGAAGGTGCTGCCCTTATTTCGTTTAAAACAACCGGATACACACATTGAGCTGGTAAGCCTGATAACCACCGAACAGGAAGAAAGGATCCTCAACGGAGAACTGGACGTGGGCTTAATGCGTCACCCGGTGTACAGCCCGGAGCTGGATTATCTGGAGCTGATTCATGAGCCGCTGGTCGTGGTGTTACCGGTGAACCATCCGTTAGCCAATGAGCAAGCGATCTCCGCAGAACAGTTACACGGCGTAAATTTTGTCAGTACCGATCCCGCTTATTCCGGGGCGCTAGCGATGATTGTCAAAAACTGGTTTCAGCAGCAGGAAAGCCAGCCCAATATTGTGCAGGTAGCGACCAATATTCTGGTGACCATGAATCTGGTCGGCATGGGGCTGGGGGTGACTTTGATACCCGGTTATATGAATAATTTTAATACCGGGCAGGTGGTTTTTCGGCCTATTGTTGGCGATGTTCCGACCATTGCCCTGCTGATGGCGTGGAAAAAAGGGCCAATCAAACCGGCATTGACCGATTTTATCGCCACTGTGCATGAACGTTTAGCCGTGAGCCTGGCGGAGTAATGACTACAGCTCGCTAAGCTGTGATTCGACATAAAGATAGCCAATTCCCATGAGTTGCTGAGGGCGATTAAGCTGACCGAAGCTTATCTGAGTTGCTCTGGCACGCGGGTTATCGCCGTGATCGAACGGATTAAACCCGGTTTGCTGTACCAGCGTATTGAGCCAGCTATCGCCAAATGCACAGCTACGACCATACAACCATATTTGATTAATGTTCAGTATATTCAAAAAATTATAAAGACTCAGGCCGATGGCGCTGGCGGCATGTTCGGCCCAGGCCTGAATGCGAACATCTCCGTGTTGCCAGGCAGTAATAAGCTGGTCGGTGGTGAGCGTTTCCGGGTCGTAAAGGGATGTCGGCTGCGATTTCATCCACACGCGGGCCTGCTTTTTCAACGCGCTCAATGACGCCACTGTTTCCAGACAGCCATAACGGCCACAGTCACAGGCGATCCCATCGGGATGAATGATGGTATGCCCAATCTGACCGCTGCCATACAGACTCCCGCGCCAGATGTTATCGTTAATCACAAACGATGAGCCAATACCGTAATCAACGTTAATCACGCAAAAATCACCGTTAGCCGCCGGGTTTTGCCATTTTTCCGCCAGCGCCAGCATCACGCAGTCATTATCCAGCCGGACCTGTACGCCGAGCATCTCCTCCAGCAGATATTTTATTTCCACCGGTGTTTTCCACGGCGCCTGAGGCATGGTTTTTGATGCGCCGGTTATCGGATCAACCTGACCGTGAACGCCAAGCGCCAGATTAATCGTGACCTCGGGAAATTGTCGACGATATTCCCGCCAGTGCGCCGCCAATGCTGTCAGCAGCGCTTTTGGCGATTCGGGGTTGATGACTTCATGCTGCCAGTCGCCGACGGCAACCAGCCGAGCATCCGCCAGTTGACTGGTGATGCTGGTGGGGGTGACGTTGATACACAGCGTCCAGGCACCTTTCTCTGGCAAATGATAGCTGCCACTGCTCAAACCGCGCTGGCTTAAAGTTTCTCGCGAATGGCTGATTCTTCCTTCATCCATCAGTTCTTCGAGGATATTGCTAACCGCCGGGATCGACAGGCTGGTGAGCTGCGCCAGCTGTGACTTGCTGAGCTGCTTTTCTCGCCACAGATGTGACAAAAAAATCTGTTTATTCGCCTGACGTACCCTGGCGTTGTTGAACCCCGAACGCTGCATTCACTTAACTCCCTTAACTATATTGCGTGAGCATTGCGCATTTTAACGCCACTTAACTGCCGCAGAATAGCATCAAGTTGAATTTTTACTTTTGTTTATTAAGTGGAGCGCGGCATGTACGGTTCAGTAAAAGTTTGGCAGGAAACGATCACCCTCCCCACGTGGACAGCGGGTGAAGAAGACGCCAACCCAATGTTTCTGGAAAAGCGAGTTTATCAGGGGTCTTCAGGAGCGGTTTATCCCTATGGCGTGATTGATACGCTGACCGGCAAACGTGAAATGCGCGACTATCAGGCGGTATGGATGGAGAATGACTTCATTCGCATCATGCTGCTGCCGGAGTTAGGCGGACGCATTCATCGAGCGTATGACAAAGTGCAGCAGCGCGACTTCGTCTACTACAACGAAGTGGTAAAACCTGCGCTGGTCGGTCTGCTTGGGCCGTGGATCTCTGGCGGCATTGAGTTTAACTGGCCGCAACATCATCGCCCGACCACCTTTATGCCGGTGGATTTTACGCAACAGCAGGGTGAGCAGGGCGAATACACCGTCTGGATGGGCGAGGTAGAGCCCATGCGTGGTTTACAGGTCATGACCGGATTCACGCTGTATCCGGATCGCGCGTTGATCGAGATAACCGGGAAGGTTTTTAACGGTAACGCTACCCCGCGCCACTTCTTATGGTGGGCGAATCCGGCGGTGAAGGGCGGCGACGATCACCAAAGCGTGTTTCCACCGGATGTGACGGCGGTATTCGACCACGGTAAGCGCGATGTCTCTGCGTTTCCCATCGCCACCGGCACATACTACAAAGTGGACTATTCGGCTGGCGTGGATATCTCGCGCTACAAAAACGTACCAGTGCCGACCTCCTATATGGCTGAAAAATCTGATTATGATTTTGTTGGTGCCTGGCATCACGGCGAGCGCGGTGGGTTGCTGCATGTGGCCGATCACCACGTTTCGCCAGGGAAAAAACAGTGGACTTGGGGTTATGGCGACTTTGGCGTTGCCTGGGATCGTAATCTCACTGATGACAACGGTCCGTATATCGAACTTATGACCGGGGTCTTTACCGATAACCAGCCGGATTTCACCTGGCTTGCGCCGTACGAAGAGAAAGTCTTCGTGCAAAACTTCCTGCCTTACAGCGAACTGGGTATGGTGCAAAACGCCAGCACGCAGTTGGCGCTTCGTCTGGTGCGTGAGAGTCGCCAGCTTTCTGTGGGCATTTATGCGATTGCGCCGTTACGCGATGTTCAGGTTACGCTTGCCGCACACGGGCAGCCATTCTATGAAAATACACTCACTCTGGAGCCGGGACAGAGCTGGCTGGCTGATGTGTCAGACAATGGCCATACCCGGGTGACAATGACCGTCACTAACGCCGATGGCGCTACGCTTTTGCAGTACGAAGAGCACATCGCGCAAGAGTTACCGCTGCCTTCGGCGGCCGTCGCGCCAGCACAGCCAGAAGCACTCTCTAATACCGATGAACTCTATTTTATTGGTCAGCATCTGGAGCAGTACAACCATGCCAGCCGCTATGCTGAAGATTATTATCGCCGCGCGCTGGATGTTGATCCGCTGGATTACCGCAATAATGTGGCCCTGGGGACGCTGGCGCTAAACCGCGCAGACTGGGCGCTGGCGGCGCATTGTGCGGGTAAGGCGCTGGAACGGGCGCATAAGCTCAATAAAAATCCGCGTGATGGCGAGGCGAGCATGCTGCTGGCCGCCGCACAGGAACGTCAGGGCGACAATGACAGCGCTTGGGATAATTATTATAAGGCCAGTTGGAGCGGCAACTGTCGGGATGCGGCTTTCTGGTCGTTAGCGCGTCTGGCGATGAAGCGTCAGGACTACGTTGGCGCGTTGGAAAAAGTCGAGCAGAGCCTGCGCTTTAACGGCAGTAATAACCTGGCGATGGGACTGAAAGCGCTGGCGCTGGCAAAACTTGATCGCATTCCGCAAGCCCTGGACTACATTCGCCAACAGCTGGTTGATTATCCTCTGAGCTACACCCTGCACTATGCGCGCTGGGCCATCTGTCAGGACGAGGCGACGGCGCAAGCGCTGATCTCGATTACCGGGCGGCGCGGTACCAACGCGTGTGAACTGGCAGGCTGGTTGATCTCATTGGGGCAAAAGGATGCTGCCCGTGGCGTGCTGGAACTGCTCGACAGCCAGGAAACGCTGCCTATGCTGTGGCGCGCCTCGCTAAGTGACAACCCACAACCCTTCATCGAACGTGCCCGAGAATGTCTGCAAAACCGCGTTCGTTTCCCCAATACGCTGGATGAAGTGCAGATGCTGCAAACCCTCGAACAGAGCGCTTTTGCCCGCTATTTACTTGGCTGTTTCTGGTACAGCAAACGGCGTTATGCCGAAGCGGTATCCTGCTGGCAGTTTACCCTTGCGCAGGAAGCGGATTTCGCTCCTGTACACCGCTTACTGGGGATCTATGCCTGGAACAAACTGCATGATGCGCAGCAGGCGATGCAGTATCTGTCGCAGGCCGTGGCACTGGAGCCGCAAAATGCCCGTTTCCTGTTTGAACTCGACTATCTCAAGAAGCTGATGGCGCAACCGGCTGAACTGCGCCTGCAGCGACTGGAAGCCAGCAAAGAGATTGTCTTCCATCGTGACGATCTGACGGTGGAACTGCTCAGTCTGTGGAATGGATTAGGGCGTTACGACGATGCCGCAGCAGTATTACGTGAGCGCGTGTTCCATCCGTGGGAAGGTGGTGAAGGCAAAGCCACCGGGCAATATCTGCTGAATCAGATGCATCGTGCGCTGGCTGCCATTCAGTCCGGTGACCCGCAAACCGCCATCGCGCAGTTGCAACAGGCGTTGCACTACCCGCAAAACCTCGGGGAGGGGCGTTTACCCGGACAAACGGATAACGATATCTGGTATTTACTGGGACATTGCGCGCAGCAGCAGGGGTGTTTTGATGAATCCCAGCGTTACTTCTCCCGTGCGACGCGCGGCGGTAGCACACTGGATGCTGGCCGTTACTACAACGACCAGCCTGTGGATTATCTCTTCTGGCAGGGTATGGCGCAGAGAAAACTTGGCGATGATGCTCAGGCGAACGCTCTGTTTAATAGCTTCCTGCAATGGGTTGAATCGCATCGCGACAATGTCCCGGATGTCGATTTCTTTGCCGTATCGCTACCCGATCTGGTGGTGCTGGATACCTCAGCACAAGCAAAACACCAGCAACACTGCCTGTTTATCAGTGTGCTCGGGCATCTGGGGTTGGGAAATAGTGCTGCTTGCCAGCGCGATCTTGACGCACTCCTGCAACTCAATCCGGCGCATGACAAGGCATTACTGCTACGTCACGCCATTAACGTAAGGCTTTTCCAGTAACACCCGAAATGGGTGGGGGCAACCTCACCCGAAACCTACTGTCCCCTGCGTTTCCCTGAAAGAGGAATCATAATGAATAACGCGCAGACACATTTAAAGATTGGTTACGTCTGGACTATCTGCCTGGTTGCGGCCTGCGGTGGTTTACTGTTTGGCTATGACTGGGTGGTGATCGGTGGGGCAAAACCCTTCTATGAAGCCTATTTCTCGATTACCGATCCAGCGCAATCCGGCTGGGCGATGAGTTCGGCTTTGGTCGGTTGTATCTTTGGCGCGCTGATTTCCGGATGGTGCGCCGATAAGTTTGGCCGAAAGATGCCGCTGATTCTCTCGGCGATCCTCTTTAGCGCTTCCGCCTGGGGAACTGCCGTCGCCAGTAATTTCGACATGTTTATTGTTTATCGCATCGTTGGAGGCGTGGGGATTGGTCTGGCGTCTGCGCTAAGCCCGTTGTATATCGCCGAGGTTAGCCCGGCTGAAAAGCGTGGGCGCTTTGTTGCCGTTAACCAGCTCACTATCGTGATTGGCGTACTGGCGGCGCAGCTTATTAACCTGATGATTGCCGAACCTGTAGCCTCAGGCGCTACGCAGCAGGCGATTGTGGAAAGCTGGAACGGTCAGACGGGCTGGCGTTGGATGTTTGGCGCTGAATTAGTGCCCGCGATAATTTTCCTGGTACTGATGTTCTTTGTACCTGAATCGCCGCGCTGGCTGGTGAAAGCAGGCAAAGCCGATCGTGCGCGTACCATGCTGCAGCGCATTGGTTCGGCGGAATATGCTGGTCAAACGCTGAAAGAGATTGAACATACGTTGCAAAAAGATAATCACAAGGTCGCGTGGTCAACGCTGTTACAACCGCAGATCAAACCGATCGTGATTATTGGAATGGTGCTGGCAGTGTTCCAGCAGTGGTGTGGGATCAACGTTATTTTCAACTATGCGCAGGAGATCTTCGCCTCTGCCGGATTCGACATCAACGGTACGTTAAAATCGATCGTGGCGACAGGGATCATCAATCTGGTCTTTACCCTTGCCGCTCTGCCGTTAGTAGACAAAATTGGTCGCCGTAAACTGATGTTGTTCGGGGCGTCAGGATTAACGGTTATCTATATGCTGATTGCCGGGGCGTACGGGTTGGGCATTATGGGTTGGCCGGTTCTGGTTCTGGTGCTGGCGGCGATCGCTATTTATGCCCTGACGCTGGCCCCGGTGACCTGGGTGCTGCTGTCTGAAATTTTCCCTAACCGCGTCCGCGGGCTGGCGATGTCGCTCGGTACGCTAGCGCTGTGGATTGCCTGCTTCCTGCTGACCTATACTTTCCCGCTGCTCAATGCGAGTCTGGGCGCGTCGGGAAGCTTCCTGTTGTACGGTGTGATTTGCGCGATGGGATTCATGTATGTTCTGCGTAATGTTCCGGAAACCAAAGGCGTGACGCTGGAAGCGCTGGAAGAGCAGCTGGCGGCGCAGCATACGAAAGTTGGCGCATCAGCCCAACAACGAAGCGCTCGCTAATGGATGGTCTGCTGATGCTACAAAACGCACATCTGCGGATGTGCGTAGATCCGCAGGGCGGTTCGCTATTAAGTCTGGTTTCGTTACAACATCAACAGGCAATTTTACGCGAAGGTCATGGTCAGCAGCCCGGTGATTGCGGCCTGTTCCCGATGCTGCCGGTCGCGAATCGGGTGGCGGGAAATCGTTTTATGCTGCGCGGTGAAGAGGTGGTGTTACCTCAACATGGCGCAGATGACACCTTTTTCCTGCACGGTGACGGCTGGCTGCAACGCTGGCAGGTTATCACCGTGACCCAAAGCGGTTGTTTGCTGCAGTTGCGCAGTTGGCATCCCTGTGGCTATGACTATACGGCGCAACTTTGCTATCAACTGGAAACCTCAAGCCTGCACGTCTCGTTGACGCTCACCCATTGCGGTGAACAGCCGATGATTTATGGCTGTGGGTTCCATCCGTTTTTCGCTTTTGATAAGCACAGCACGGCGCAATTCACCACCGGCGGCTACTGGCCGGAGGGGGAACAGCATCTGCCGCTGGAATGGCAACGTGAAATCCCTCCAGCGGCGGATTTCATGTACGCGCAATACGGCGAGGATAGCTGGCTGAACGTTGGATATTCTGGCTGGAGCGGGCGGGCCGTTATTCAGCGAGATGTGATGAAAGTCACGATTTTAGCGCAAACTCCATGGTTGATGCTGTTCAGAATGTCGGGTGAGGAGTTCTTGTGCCTGGAGCCGCAAACGCATCCGGTGAATGCCCACCACATGCAGGGGCAGCCGGGATTGCAGGTTTTAGCGCAGGGAGAACGCTGCCATTTTGCGATGCAGATTTGCGTCGAATAGGGCAAAATCATGTTATCTGCCTGTTAATGCTCTCTTGCGCCAGCCTGCGTTTGTCGCCAGACTATCGCCTCCAAACGGGAGGGATTCATGGCTTTGCATTCCACGCGCTGGCTGGCGCTCGGTTATTTCACCTACTTCTTTAGCTACGGTATTTTTCTGCCTTTCTGGAGCGTCTGGCTCGAAGGGCTGGGGCTGACGCCGGAAACCATCGGTTTACTGCTGGGCGCGGGGCTGATTGCCCGTTTTCTAGGCAGTTTGCTGATTGCGCCGCGCGTAAGCGATCCCTCTCGTCTGATCTCCGCTTTACGTATTCTGGCCCTGTTGACGCTGGTGTTTGCGCTGGCCTTCTGGGCGGGCACCAACGTGGCGTGGCTGATGGTGGTGATGGTCGGCTTTAACCTGTTTTTCTCGCCGCTGGTGCCGTTGACCGACGCGCTGGCCAACACCTGGCAAAAACAGATAACCATGGACTACGGTCGGGTAAGACTGTGGGGATCCGTTGCCTTTGTGATTGGCTCCGCGCTGACCGGCAAGCTGGTGAGCCTGTTTGACTATCGGGTGATCCTGGTGCTGCTGTCGCTTGGCGTCGCCTCGATGCTATTGGGGATGATGATCCGCCCGAGCGTGCAGCCAGCGGGGGAAAACCGTCAGCAGGAGAGCGCGGGATGGCCCGCCTGGCGCGCGTTGGTAACCCAAAGCTGGCGTTTTCTGGCCTGTGTGAGTCTGTTGCAAGGTGCGCATGCCGCTTATTACGGGTTCAGCGCCATCTACTGGCAGTCTGCCGGATATTCCGCTTCGGCGGTGGGCTATTTGTGGTCATTAGGCGTGGTGGCGGAAGTGATTATTTTTGCGCTCAGTCACAAGCTATTCCGCCGCTTTAGCGCGCGCGATTTGCTGCTGCTTTCCGCCGTTTGCGGCGTGGCCCGTTGGGGGTTGATGGGCTGGAGCACTGAGCTACCGTGGCTGATTGTGGTGCAAATCCTCCATTGCGGAACCTTTACCGTCTGCCACCTGGCGGCAATGCGCTATATCGCGACGCGCCAGGGCAGCGAAGTGATACGTTTGCAGGCGGTGTATTCTGCGGTGGCGATGGGCGGCAGCATCGCCATCATGACCGTATTCGCAGGCTACCTGTACCAGAATCTGGGCAACGGCGTATTCTGGGTGATGGCGCTGGTGGCGCTACCGGCAATCTTTCTGCGCCCGAAGGTGGTGGCGCAGCCTGCAACGTTATGATTCGAGGATTTTGCGGATCTGCTGCTGCTGATGCGGCGTAAGTGCCAGATCCGCATGAATCAACGGCGGTGAAAACAGCGGCAGCGGCGTGGTATACGGCGTAATAATCAGAGTGACTCCGCGTGGCGAACCCTGTTTTTGAAAGTCCTGCATCGGCATATGTTTTACGTTGAGCGGCAGCAGCGTCAGTTCGCGCAGCTGTTGCTCAATATGCGCTTCAAGTTGTTCATTGTTGCCGGTCAGCAGGATGATCTGCTTCTCGTGCAAATCCTTCTCCTGCATCAGCCAGGCACCGAAAATAACGGCGACCAGCCCGATCTCTTCTTCTGAAAACTGCACATCGTACTCCGCTTCGAAACCATGTATCGCCTCGCGGGTAGTACGAACCAGACGGGGATAAAGTCGGCTGAACTCCTCCGGCAGCGTGTTATCTATGCCAATGGCAAACACGCTGCGGTTAAGCGCCTGGGCAAGGTGAATATACAGCTGATCGTTCAGTCCTTGCTCATCGCTGAAGCGCACATTGCCATACTCGCGAAAACGTAGCACCAGCCTTGCAATAGCAAGGCGCAGGCGACGATCCTGCTGGTGGTTATCGCGCACGGGGTCGGGGATACGGAGCATTGAAAACAACAACGCCATAAACAGCGATTCGCCCGGCGGCGCACTCTGCATGACGTGGCGTTGCCAGTGGCGGCCAATTTCCTCAGCGAGCGGATACTCTGCGCAGGATTGCGCCCAGCGTTGCTGGAGCGGATTAAATTCCGGGGTGACTCCCGCGTGATGCTGTAGCAGACAATACTGTAAATACAGGCGCAGGAACTGGATGTCACGGTACTCAAACGGTTTCTGCAAGCGCCGGGAGCACAGATTAATGAGCGCATGCAGATTGGTGTCGTCATACAGCGTACGCGCGATACCTTGTTGTTTCAGCGCCATTTTTAATGCGGGTGTGAAATGCTGGGCGATGAAAGTCGGGCAGATCCGCAGACCGCGGCGCAGCCACTGCAACAGACACAGGCGCTGATTTAGCGGGGTCCCTTCGATCGTATAGCTGCCATTCAGCGCGGTGGTAATCGCGAGTCGGTGATAGCGCTGGATTTCGAGTCCTGCGCCAATAATATCTTCCTCAACAGTGGCATCATCAACGCCATTGAGGCTACTGAAGGTTTGAGCTGTAGCGATTTGCCCTGGCAGGAAAAGCGTCAGCAGCACCTGGCAACGGCGCTGGGGAGCGGAAAGTACAGATGGTGGAGCAAGCTTTGACATCATCTGTAGGATCTCCCGTAAGTATGTTTGATAAGAATAGCTAAAGTTTGCTCATAGATTTGGAGAATGGAATGCTTTCCACCAGGAATGCTGGAGAGCGTCACAGAATTTTTAACGTGCGGAACAGATAGCAGGAGTGGAACGCAGCGCGTTAACTGGCTTTTTCACTGTTTTATCTTCTATTGAGACATAAAAAAACCCGCCTGAGGGTGACGGGTTGAGAAGACGAGTGGAAATGCGCGGTCTGGTGTTACTGCTCGCGGCTCAGCGTTAATCCCACATCACCGCCAGGATGTACAGACAATAGCGTCTCTTTTGAGTAACCGCTTTCGCTCATCAGACAGGCGCAGGCGGCGTCAAAGATAGCCAGGACCAGTAAAATTGAGGTGGTGGCCAACATGTTCAACGGGTCGGCCTCACGCTGGATGCCGGTGGAAATCACCAGCCTCGACGCTTTAGCAATGGCTGAGTCGGCGTTTTCAGTCACGCTCAGGATGGGCACATTTCTCGCAGCCAGTCCGGGCAGCAGCCGAGTGAGTTCATCCGAATTTCCCCCGCGTGATAGCATAATGACCAGGTCGTCGGCGCGTAAAAAACCGAGATCGCCATGCGCCGCATCCGTCGCGTTGAGGTAAATCGCCGGACGTTCCACGCAGGCGAGCATGTGCGCAACTTTACGCGCCGCAATACCGGATGTACCGACGCCAGTGACGACGATTTTCCCCTGGCAACCGCGCAGCTCCGCCATTAGCGACTGCCAGACCGGTTCAGTCAGATGCTGTCCCAGACCTGCGAGGGCATCGCTATAGAGCTGAAATACGCCGGTGGCCTGAGACCAGGAGTCACTCATGCGTCCTCCTGCATCAGTTGGCGGTATTTCATATGATCCTGATACATCTCGTGGAATACCCGATATTTGCGATCGTAGTACTGCTTAATGCGATTGGTCTGCGGGGTGACCGTTTTACCAATCCGGCTCATCGCCGACATCGCTTCCGGGAACGTGTCGAACACGCCTGCGGCGATAGTCCCCATCATGGCGCCGCCCAGCAGCATGGCTTCGCTCTCTTCAGGCAGCAGCATGGCGCAACCGGTGGCGTTGGCATGCTCCTGAACGAAGATCGGGTTTTTCGTCCCGCCGCCGCTGGCCATAATCGTATCGATGGTGTAGCCGCTTTGGTTCATCGTTTCAATGATATGGCGCGTTCCCAGCGCAATGGCCTGGATGGTTGCGAGGTACTGGAGCGCCATATCTTCCGGCGTGCGGGACAGCTTCAGTCCGGTGATTGCTCCCGTGAGCGTGGGGTTAGCGCGCGGCGAGCGGTTGCCGTGGAAATAGGGCAGGATGTGCATGTCACGGGTCAAAAAGGCGATATCTTCCGGCTCACCAGCCATTTTACGCAGCAGCGCATTCAGCACTTCATAAATGGTTTGCCCCTGAGACTTAGCCTGCGTCAGCAGGGTTTCGTAACACGGGTGCGACTGAATAACGTGGTCGATTAACGCCCCGGTTGCTGACTGCCCGCCTTCATTGAGCCAGTATTCCGGCAGTACGGCTGAGTAGTAAGGGCCCCAGACGCCACCGATAAAACGCGGCTCTTTGGAAATTGCCATGTGTCCGGTGGAGGTGCCACCAATTAGCGCGACACGACGGTCAAAATCCGCCACCTCGCCGGAAACTCCGCTTGCGCCGAGCGTTCCGAGCGTGCCGGCGTGGGCATCGATTATCGAGACGCTGACCGCGGTCCCCGGAATCAATCCCATTTCGCTGGCGGCGCGCGCGGACAGCCCGTGACCGAGCGGTTCGCCCATGGTTTTCACGTAGCGACCAATTTTGGCAGCATCATGTTCCAGCAGGTCTTCCAGACCAATCTGGCGGAAGTAGCTGGCATCCCATTTGTCTTCATGGCCCATATAGGTCCATTTACACACTGTCGAACACAATGAGCGTGTGTCATCGCCTGTTGCGCGCCAGGTCAGGAAATCGGGCAGATCAAAGTAGTAACCCGCATTGGCCCAGGTATTGGGCATATGCTGCTTCAGCCACAGCAGCTTTGGCGTTTGCATTTCCGGGGAGATAATGCCGCCAACGTAGTCCAGCACCCGATGATGCAGGGCGTTAATGCGTTCAGCCTGGGTAATGGCGCGGTGATCCATCCACACAATGATGTTCTGTTCGCTGCGCCCGGACGGGCTGATGGTCAGCGGTTTACCTTCTTTATCCAGCACCACCAGTGAGCAGGTAGCGTCAAAGCCCAGACCTTTCACCTGGATTGGGTTGATATCTGACTGGTTAATCGCATCGCGAACCGCGTTACACACCGCCTGCCAGATGTTATCGGAAGACTGCTCAACAAAATCGGCCTGCGGGCGGTAAATCTCGATAGCCCGACTGGCCTGGCCGACCATTCTGCCGTTGAGATCAAACACGCCGGCACGGGCGCTTCCGGTTCCGACATCCACACCAATAAAGTAACTTGCCATAATTTTTTCTCCTGAAATCAGGCTTTACGATTCTGTAATGCGATAAAGAGGATCAGCACCGCGCCCCACAGCGCCATCGTCAGATAGCTGCTGACCCCCAGCAAGTTAAGGCCGCTTTCCAGCATTTGCAGCACAATCAGCGCCAGTACCAGGCCGATAATGCGCCCGAAACCGCCATCCGGGTTGATGCCGCCGAGGACAGAGGCAAGGATGGTGACCAGCAGGTATGACTCACCGTATCCGGCTTTTGCCGAGTTGAATTTCGCCATCATCAGAATGGCGGCGACCCAGCCGAGCAGGGCAGAAATCACGTACACGGAAATTTGTACCCGGACGGTATTTACGCCGCTGTAGCGGGTAGCCTGTTCATTGGAACCCACGAGATACAGACTGCGCCCAAGCGTGGTGTGCTCCAGCAGTACCCACAGCAGGATTGCCACCAGGAAAAAGAGCAGCAGCGCTACCGGAATACCGGCAATCGTGGCGTTACCAAGATATTGAATGGCGGTCGGGAAACCGGAAATCACTGTCCCATTGGAAAGCAGAATATTCAGCCCGGAGATAAGCGTCATCGTGCCGAGCGTGGCGAGAATCGGCGAAACCCCGACCCAGGCAATCAGCGCGCCGTTGAGCGTACCGATTGCGACCGCCACGGCAGCGCCTGCCAGCAGCGCCAGCACCAGAAACAGCGGGTTATCCGGATGGGTGACGATAATCGCCGCCATTACCAGCGAGCAGGCATTCGCTCCTGCAATTATCGACAGGTTTATGCCGCCGGTCAGCATGGTCATACCCATCCCGAGGGCCAGCATGCCAAGGATCGGCAGTTGCGAGCCAATCGACTGGAAGTTAGCGACGCTGAAAAAACGGCTGCCGAGCAGGGCCGAGAAGACCAGGGCGACGACCACAATAATGACGCATTGCAGACGAATGATGGCATCACCGGGTAAAAATCTGGCGATTGTTTTCATCTCAAAGCTCCCTTGCCAGTTTGCGTTTTTCGTTCCAGGCCGTGGCGCTAATGCTGACCAGGATAATGGCGCCGCTGAACACGGTGTGCCAGTAAGAGGAGACGCTGAGCAGCGTCAGGCCATTTTGTAAGAAGGCCAGCAGAACCACGCCGAGCAGGGTTCCGGTTAATGTGCCGCGTCCGCCGCTCATGCTGGTTCCGCCGAGCACGACCGCCGCCAGTACCGTCAACTCAAAGCCGAGCAGCGAATTGGGCGCAACTGACTGGGTGATTTGCGCCTGAACCACGGCGGCAACGCCTGCCAGAATACCCATGTAGCCATACACGTAGAAATGCAGCTTCAGCAGATTCAGCCCCAGGCGCGAAGCCGCATCACGATTACCGCCCATGGCGTAAACCTGACGGCCAAGACGGGTATAGTTCATCAGCACGGCGGTAAAGATGATCACAGCCGCCAGGCACAACAGGGGCAGTGTCAAGCCGTAGTCGTAGCCATCCGCCGCGGTGAACGAGAACCAATTGATGCCGTTCATAAACCAGTCCGGAAAGCCGTACAGCCAGGTGCCTTTGGTGGCGTACACCAGCAGACCGTAGTAAACGTTCAACGTGGCGATGGTAATGATGATGGCCGGAACGCGCAGCCAGTAGACCAGGAAGCCATTAATAAGTCCCAGCAGCAGACCCACCGCAATCGCGATGATTAACGCCAACGCGAAGTTGCCGCCGTGGCCGATAACCCAACTGGCCATCGCATACTGGGCTATCGCGGTCATCGCCGGAAATGAGATGTCGATCCCACCGGAAATCAGCACCACAAACAGCCCGCAGGCAAGGATGCCGAGAATCGCATAGCTGGTAGCCACATCCGTCAGGTTCCCCAAAGACAAGAACTCATCGGTGCTGATGCTCAGCCCAACGGCAAGGGCCACAACCAGCAGGCCCAGCCAAAATTCATGTTGCCCGATTAAACGGGAGAGATGCATCTTATTCATTGATTACCTCGACCACTTCAGCAATCTCCTCTTCACGGCACTGATGAGGATTAAATTCCGCCACCAGCCTGCCGCGACGCATCACCAGCACGCGGTGGCTGTTGTAATACGCTTCCGGGATTTCATCGCAAATCATCAGCACCGCCATACCCTGTTCCGCCAAATCGCGGGCTATCTGGTAAATACCCTCTTTGTTGGCGATATCTACGCCTACGGTAGGGGAGTCGAGGATCAGGATGCGGGGATTAGTCGCCACCCATTTGGCAATGGCGATACGCTGGGCATTACCGCCGGAAAGGGTTTTAACCGGCAGGTGTGGATCGGACACTTTGATATTCAGCTCGCGGATCAAGTCGGCGACCAGCTTTTGCGCTTTACGGTGATCGAGCAGGCCGCTGCCGGTATGCAGTTGATCAAACACCGTGACGATGGTGTTGTCGTAGATCGACTGCTCCATGATCAGCCCCTGCGTCAGGCGATCTTCTGAGACGTAGCCGATCCCATGTTTAATGGCATCATGGTTATTGCGAAGAGTGACCGGCTGGCCGTTAATGCGAATCTCACCGCTTTCTGGGTGCGTCATGCCAAACAGGCTCAGACAAAGTTCGGTGCGTCCGGCGCCCAGCAGGCCCACAATGGAGACAATCTCGCCGCCGTGCAGCGACAGATTAATGTTTTGGTATTTGCCTCTGCGGCTGAGGTTGCGCAGCTCCAGCAGGGGCTCTTGCTCAATAGCGGGTCTTTCCGGCAGCGGGCTATAGTGGAAGCGTTGTCCGGTCATCAGGAAAGCCAGCTCGTGGCTGTCGAGTTCGCTGGCAGGATAAGTGCCCACCAGTTTGCCGTCGCGCATCACGCTGATGCGGTCAGCCACTTCCATCACTTCATCCAGACGGTGGCTGACAAACACTACACAAATTCCGGCAGCTTTTAGTTCGTTAACGACCCGTAGCAGGCCATTAACCTCCTGACGGGTTAGCGAGGCGGTGGGCTCGTCCATAATCACCAGACGCGCGTCGGCGGCAATCGCCCGGCAAATGGCGACCAGTTGTCGGTCGGCAATCGAGAGTTTTTCAACCTTTTTATCGGGATCGATGTTCACACCGATGCGCTTCATGGCTGCCAGCGCCTGCTGCTTCATGGCGCCACGACGTACCCAGATATCGCCACCGGGCAGATAGCGGTTGACCGCGATATTCTCCGCGACGCTAAAGTTAGGGAACAACGACAGGTCCTGATAAATAACCTGAATGCCATAATGGGAAGAGAGCTGCGGCGTCAGGTGATGGAACAATTTGCCATCGAGTAAAATCTGCGCGCCTTTTTCCGGATGATAAACTCCGGAGATCACTTTAATAATGGTACTTTTACCACAGCCGTTTTGACCCGCCAGACAGTGAACTTCGCCTTTTCTCAGCGTCAGATTCACGTTATCCAGCGCCAGCACGCCCGGGAATTGTTTGCTGATATTCTCAAGAGTGATAAATGCGGTGGTGTCTGCCATGGACAATACCCCTGCGAGCGCCCGGATGGACGCTGAGTGTTAGTTTGGTTGATAGCGCCGGCCAGACGGCCGGCGTTAAGGTTCCCTGGTGTTGGCTAAAGCCTTAGAAACCAAGTGATTGTGCGTTGTCTTTGGTGACTTCGAGGATCTTGTTAAAGCGGATCACTTTCTTCTCCGTGTCGATATCGGCTTTCCCTAAACCATCGATACTCAGGTCGGCGTTAACTTCTTTGCCCTGCAACAGCTGATCGGCAACCGTTACCAGCGCGTAGCCCGCGTCTTTTGGATCCCACAGCAGCGCTTTTTTGATATCACCACGCATCAGGTAAGGTGCAGCCTGTGCTGGCATTGCGATCCCGACGACGGCGATTTTATCTTTGGCGCGTTTTTTCTGCACAGCCTGACCCGCACCGATTGGACCCAGCGAGCCGAAACCGATAATGCCTTTCATCTGCGGATAAGTTTTCATGAGGTCCAGCGTCGTGGCGTAGGATTTATCGATGCTTTCCGCAACCGGCAGACGTGAAGTGACCTCAAACATTTCCGGATATTTTTCTTTCTGGTACTTAATTGCATAATCCGCCCACGCGTTATGCAGCGGCACAGTTAGTGAACCGACATAGATGGCGTAACCCCCTTTGCCGCCCATGTTTTTTGCTAACTCATCGACGTTAGCCTGCGCGTATTTTTCACTATCGATGGTTTCGATATCCCATTGGCCAATTTGCTCATCCGGGGATTCGTGCGTCAGAACGACAATGCCTTTATCGCGCGCTTTTTTCAGTACTGGCTCAAGGACCTTGGCATCGTTCGGTACC
This sequence comes from Citrobacter sp. RHBSTW-00887, assembly GCF_013728095.1. Lineage (NCBI taxonomy): Bacteria > Pseudomonadati > Pseudomonadota > Gammaproteobacteria > Enterobacterales > Enterobacteriaceae > Citrobacter > Citrobacter sp. RHBSTW-00887. Next base: position 1,518,889 of record NZ_CP056267.1, read on the forward strand.
ACGATGATGGCGTTGACGTTTTTGGCGATCAGATCCTCAATCACTTTGACCTGCTGTGCCGGATCCGGCGTGGAAGGCCCGGTCTGGTAAGCATTCACATCCAGTTTTTTTGCTGCTTCATTAACACCGGTTTCCATCCGGTTAAACCACGGAATCCCGGTGACTTTGGCAACCACAGCAATTTCATATTTTTCCGCCGCAAAGGACGTGCCGGACAACATGCATGCAGAAACCAGGGTTGCACTGAGTAATGCGAGTTTGAATTTCATAGTTGTACCTTTCGTAGGGGGCAGGACATGTCACGGCGTGAAGTTAACAACGAATGGAAGAGGGAATGAATCACAAGTTTGGTGAATGTGATCTATGCCCATTATTGTAATTTTATGGAAAATAAACGGTTAAATATTGGTTAAATTTGCACGGAAATACACTCAGGGATTTAAATTCAGTGTTAATAAAACATTAAAATGAAACCATAAATTAACAAATTTTTATCATTTCACTTAAGTTGTGGCGACGAAAAGGTATTTGGGAGGATGTTGCTGAAGAAGAAATTGTTGAAATTGAGAACTGAATCGATACCGGAAAAGGAGGCTCAACATTTTTTCGTTCAATGGTATCCTCAGCACACTTTCGCCAAACACAGCATCATTATTTGTGGCGGTGTAGATTTTTCTCGTGGAGAACTCATGCAAGGCGTTAAACGTATCATTATGACGTTGTTTCTCGCGATCCTGTCCTTAGGCGCAGGTGCGCATCCCCACAGCTTTATCCATTTGAAAACCGAGGTAGTGAGCGAGAATGAGCAGTTCGTCGCGCTAAAAATGCGCTGGACGATGGATGAAATCACCTCGGCAGATCTGCTTTACGATGCGGGAAATGCCAAACCTGGTGATGAGATCTGGAAAAAACTGGCGGCAGAAGTGATGGCCAACGTCCTCGGGCAGCACTATTTCACCGAAGTGTGGCACGACGGGAAAAAGGTAAAGTTTAAAAACAGGCCGACGGAATATGGCATGGAGCGTGAAGAACATCAGGCAGTGCTGACGTTCGTGTTGCCGCTGGCAGAAGCTCAGCCGCTGAGCGGTCAAAAATATACCATTTCAACCTTCGATCCCACCTACTACGTTGATATGAGCTATGACAAAGACAGCGATGCCTGGCTGGCGCAGGCCATAAGTCAGCAATGCCGTATTTCAGTACATACGCCGACGCCGAATGAACAAATGCTGAGCTTTGCGCAGTCGCTGGATAAAGAAGACGCACCGCCGGAGGATATGGAGTTGGGTAAACAGTTTGCACAGACGGTGACGCTGCAATGTCCGTAGTTTATCAACAACGCGCCGCCAGACGCCGCTGGCTCACGCTATGGCCGCTGGCGGTGTTTTTACTGTTGGCTGCAGTCGGCATACTGTGGCTATGGCAGGCCTGGCCGCAGGTGATGATGAAGAGTGTCGTCTGGCAGCGCGACGTTAACCAGCAGATGAGCGGTTTGCTGAAAGCCGTTGCCGCCAATCCGGCCCAGGCCGGGGGATCGCTGCTGCTGTTTAGTTTTCTCTATGGCGTGCTGCATGCGTTGGGACCAGGACATGGAAAAGTCGTCATTACCACCTGGCTGGCAACGCATCCCTCGAAGCTGAGATCGAGTATTGGCCTGACGCTGGCCTCATCTTTATTACAGGGACTGGTCGCCATTGGGCTGGTGGTTGTGGTGCTCACCATTTTGCAGTTGCCTGCACGACAGCTACATATGAGTAGTTTCTGGCTGGAGAAAGGGAGTTATGCGCTGGTTGGCGTGTTGGGCGTTTTATTGTGCGTCCGTGCGCTGAAGAAATTGCGCCAGTTGCTGCGTCGCCCGAAATTTACCGCCTTCACGCCGCACCATGTGCATCACGAGGGCTGTGGCTGTGGGCATCAGCATTTGCCTGATCCTGAACAGCTGCAAAGCGGTGATGACTGGCGCGCCCGGCTGATGATCGTTTTGTCTATGGGAATGCGGCCATGCTCCGGGGCAATTATGGTTTTACTGTTTAGCAAAGTGGTTGGCGTTTTTAGCTGGGGCATGGCGTCGGCGCTGGCGATGGCGGCAGGAACCTCTTTGACGATTACGTCACTGGCTTTGCTGGTACACAGTTTCCGCTCGCTGGCGGTGAGACTTAGCGGACATAAAGCGCCGGTGCTGTGGCGACAGATTGGCTGGACGACGCTGGCATTAGCCGGTGGTGCGGTGCTGATTGCTGCTGCGGTAGTGATGTGGGTGAGCGCGGTGCCGGTGGGGCGAGGGATTAGACCGTTTTAATCAAAGCCGGATGGCGGCTTCGCCTTATCCGGCCTGTATCAACACGTAAGCCCGGTAAGCATGACACCACCGGGCTGTACTGAATTAACGCTTCAACGCGTCGCTCAGTTCGTCACGCATGTTAGCCAGCATGGCTTTCACTACGCGCGGATTACCTGCAACGATGTTGCCAGTCACCATATAGTTATGACCGCCGGTGAAGTCGCAAACCAGTGCGCCTGCTTCACGAGCAATCAGCTCACCTGCGGCGAAATCCCATGGTTTCAGACCGATTTCGAAGTAACCGTCAACACGTGCAGCGGCAACGTAAGCCAGATCCAGCGCAGCAGAACCTGTGCGGCGGAAGTCAGCGCACTCGGTAAACATCTTGCCAAGAATTTTCATGTAAGACGCGGCGTGCTGTTTCGCTTTGAACGGGAAACCGGTGGCGATGATTGTGCCGTCCAGATCGCGTGCGGTGCTGCCACGCAGACGGTAGCCGTTCAGCTGTGCGCCCTGGCCGCGGGTTGCGGTGAACAGTTCGTTACGCATTGGATCGTAAACAACGGCGACTTCAGTACGGCCTTTAATGCGTACTGCGATGGAAACCGCGAAGTGCGGCAGACGTTTTACGAAGTTGGTAGTGCCATCCAGTGGATCGATAACCCATTGAACATCCTGATCTTCACCAACATGCTCACCGCTTTCTTCGGTGATGATGGTGTGCTGTGGGTAAGATTTGCGAATTGTTTCGATAATAATCGCTTCGGCGGCTTTATCGACGTTAGTCACGAAATCATTGCTGCCTTTCTGGCTGGTTTCTACAGAGTCTGGCGTTTCGTAGTGTTTGGCAATTACATTACCCGCCTTGCGCGCTGCGCGCACGGCGATGGTCAGCATCGGATGCATCGGTCTCTCTCACTGGATGTTAAAGAACGGGAAAACGGCGCAGAGTATAGCAGCGAGTTCGGAATATGTCTTCGTTTTATGATAATATGCCCGAATAATCTTTAGCCGAAGAAATACAATGCTGCAAAATATTCGAATCGTGCTGGTGGAAACCTCTCACACTGGCAACATGGGCTCTGTGGCCCGCGCAATGAAAACCATGGGTTTAACTAATCTGTGGCTGGTAAATCCACTGGTTAAACCGGACTCCCAGGCCATCGCCCTGGCGGCAGGTGCCAGCGATGTGATCGGCAGCGCGCAGATCGTCGATACTCTCGATGAAGCGCTGGCGGGTTGCAGCCTGGTGGTGGGTACCAGCGCGCGCTCCCGTACGCTGCCGTGGCCAATGCTGGATCCGCGTGAATGCGGTTTAAAAAGCGTCTCTGAAGCAACGAACTCGCCGGTGGCGCTGGTGTTTGGACGTGAGCGCGTTGGCCTGACCAACGAAGAGCTGCAGAAGTGCCATTATCATGTCGCCATTGCCGCGAACCCGGAATACAGCTCGCTCAACCTGGCGATGGCGGTGCAGGTCATCTCTTATGAAGTTCGCATGGCCTGGCTGGCAACGCAGGAAAGCGACAAGACCGCAGAATACGAAGAAGCTGAGTATCCGTTGGTCGATGATTTAGAGCGTTTTTACGGTCATCTGGAACAAACGCTGCTGTCGACCGGGTTTATCCGCGAAGGACATCCGGGGCAGGTGATGAACAAGCTGCGCCGTCTGTTCACTCGTGCGCGTCCTGAGAGCCAGGAGCTGAACATTTTGCGCGGAATTTTAGCTTCTATAGAGCAGCAGAATAAAGGCAAGTAAGCGTCTTGATGCCGGATGGCTGCACGATTCCCAGGCCGGATTAGCGAAGCGCCATCCGGTAAATGAAAAAGGCACTGAAGGTTAAATACCTGACTAAATTAGTCAAGTAAATAGTTGACTGATTTAGTCGGGAATGTCAGACTTGCCCCTGCTATGCAATACCCCCATTTTACAATAAAAAACCCCGGGCAGGGGCGAGTTTGAGGCTAAGTAAGACATGAGACTGACATCAAAAGGGCGTTATGCCGTGACCGCAATGTTGGACGTTGCGCTCAACTCCGAAACGGGCCCGGTACCGTTGGCTGATATTTCTGAACGTCAGGGAATTTCCCTGTCATATCTGGAGCAGCTGTTTTCCCGTTTGCGTAAAAACGGTCTGGTTTCCAGCGTACGTGGACCAGGCGGCGGGTATCTGCTGGGTAAAGATGCCGGCAGCATCGCAGTAGGTGAAGTGATTAGCGCTGTTGACGAGTCTGTAGACGCGACCCGTTGCCAGGGCAAAGGCGGTTGTCAGGGCGGCGATAAATGCCTGACCCACGCGCTGTGGCGCGATCTGAGCGATCGTCTGACCGGTTTCCTCAACAACATTACGTTGGGCGAACTGGTGAATAATCAGGAAGTCCTGGATGTGTCTGGTCGCCAGCACACACATGACGCTCCACGCAGTACCCGCACGCAAGACGCTATCGACGTCAAACTGCGTGCCTAATAAAAATTACGCAATATCTTCTGGTTGCATCAAGGCAGCCAGAAAGATGAAGCGTAAAAAGTATTTCAGAATCAGGCCGGGGTGCCAGACGCCCCGTTAACTCGGTCGTACATCCAGCCGGTTGCCTGGTTCCTTGCATTGAAGCGATGTACGGAGTTTATAGAGCAATGAAATTACCGATCTATCTCGACTACTCCGCAACCACGCCGGTGGACCCGCGTGTTGCCGAGAAAATGATGCAGTGTCTGACCCTGGACGGAAACTTTGGTAACCCAGCTTCCCGTTCACACCGTTTCGGCTGGCAAGCTGAAGAGGCGGTAGATATCGCCCGCAATCAGATCGCTGATCTGGTCGGTGCCGATCCGCGTGAAATCGTCTTTACTTCCGGTGCGACGGAATCCGATAACCTGGCGATTAAAGGTGCAGCCAACTTTTACCAGAAAAAAGGCAAGCACATCATCACCAGCAAAACCGAACACAAAGCCGTGCTGGACACCTGCCGTCAGCTGGAGCGCGAAGGGTTTGAAGTGACCTACCTCGCCCCGCAGCGTAATGGCATTATCGACCTGAAAGAACTTGAAGCGGCAATGCGTGACGACACCATTCTGGTCTCCATCATGCACGTTAACAACGAAATCGGCGTGGTACAGGATATCGCAACCATCGGCGAAATGTGCCGTGCCCGCGGTATCATCTATCACGTTGATGCGACTCAGAGCGTGGGCAAACTGCCTATCGATCTGAGCCAACTGAAAGTTGACCTGATGTCCTTCTCCGGCCACAAAATTTATGGCCCGAAAGGTATCGGCGCGCTGTACGTTCGTCGTAAACCGCGTATTCGTATTGAAGCGCAGATGCACGGCGGCGGTCACGAGCGTGGTATGCGTTCCGGTACGCTTCCTGTGCACCAAATCGTTGGGATGGGTGAAGCTTACCGTATCGCCAAAGAAGAGATGGAAACCGAGATGGCGCGCCTGCGCACTCTGCGTAACCGTCTGTGGAACGGCGTGAAAGATATGGAAGAGGTGTACCTCAATGGTGACCTCGAGCAGGGCGCACCGAACATTCTCAACGTTAGCTTCAACTTTGTTGAAGGCGAGTCGCTGATTATGGCGCTGAAAGACCTGGCTGTATCCTCCGGTTCTGCATGTACCTCTGCAAGCCTGGAGCCATCCTACGTGCTGCGCGCGCTGGGGATGACCGACGAGCTGGCACATAGCTCAATTCGTTTCTCTTTAGGTCGTTTCACTACCGAAGAAGAGATTGACTACGCCATCAATCTGGTTCGCAACTCCATTGGCCGCCTGCGCGACCTTTCCCCGCTGTGGGAAATGTTCAAACAGGGCGTGGATTTGAACAGTATTGAATGGTCACATCACTAATCGGTACCGATAAGGAGAATTCATCATGGCTTATAGCGAAAAAGTAATCGATCATTACGAGAATCCACGTAACGTGGGCTCTTTTGACAACAGCGACGAGAACGTGGGCAGCGGCATGGTGGGTGCACCGGCCTGTGGCGACGTGATGAAGTTGCAGATCAAAGTCAACAATGAGGGTATCATTGAAGACGCGCGTTTCAAGACTTACGGCTGCGGTTCCGCTATTGCCTCCAGCTCTCTGGTTACCGAATGGGTAAAAGGGAAATCTCTGGACGAAGCACAGGCGATCAAAAATACCGATATCGCCGACGAGCTTGAACTGCCACCGGTGAAAATTCACTGCTCTATTCTGGCTGAAGACGCGATTAAAGCCGCGATTGCGGATTACAAAAGCAAACGTGAAGCAAAATAATTAAGAGTTGAGGTTTTATTATGTCGATTACCTTAAGCGACAGTGCAGCAGCGCGTGTAAATACCTTCCTGGCAAACCGCGGTAAAGGGTTTGGTCTGCGTCTGGGCGTGAGAACCTCCGGCTGCTCAGGTATGGCTTATGTACTGGAATTTGTTGACGAGCCGGCGGCTGAAGATTCCGTGTTTGAAGACAAAGGCGTAAAAGTCGTGATCGACGGTAAGAGCCTGCAATTCCTCGACGGTACGCAGTTAGACTTCGTCAAAGAAGGTCTGAACGAAGGGTTTAAGTTCACTAACCCGAACGTGAAAGACGAATGTGGATGCGGCGAAAGCTTCCACGTGTAACGCGCTTACTGATAACCCCACCGTGGTCGCCTGCGCGTGGGGTTTGTTTTACCTGACTCTCTGGTTTTGCCTCATCGAACAACAGAGAATCGATGCCCTGAGAATGTTATGGACTACTTCACCCTCTTTGGCTTACCGGCCCGTTATCAGCTCGATACTCAGGCGCTGAGCCTACGTTTTCAGGATCTGCAACGTCAGTATCATCCTGATAAATTCGCCAGCGGTTCTCAGGCGGAACAACTTGCTGCGGTTTCGCAGTCCGCCACTATCAACCAGGCCTGGCAAACGCTGCGTCATCCTTTGATGCGCGCCGAATACTTGTTGTCTTTACACGGCTTTGATATCCGCAGCGAGCAGCACACGGTGCGCGATACCGCGTTTCTGATGGAACAGCTGGAGCTGCGCGAAGAGCTGGACGAGATTGAACAGGCAAAAGACAATCAACGGCTGGATGCGTTTATGCAACGCGTCAGCGAAATGTACAACGTTCGCCATCAACTGATGGTTGAACAGCTGGATAGCGAGACGTGGGACGCAGCGGCAGATACCGTGCGTAAGCTGCGTTTTCTCGATAAACTGCGAAGCAGTGCAGAACAACTCGAAGAAAAACTGCTCGATTTTTAATTTCCGGAAGCGAAAATGGCCTTATTACAAATTAGTGAGCCTGGTCTGAGCGCCGCGCCGCACCAGCGTCGTCTGGCGGTCGGTATCGATTTAGGCACCACCAACTCCCTGGTTGCGACCGTACGCAGCGGCCAGGCCGAAACGTTGGCAGATCATGAAGGTCGCCACCTGTTGCCGTCAGTGGTTCACTATCAGCAACAGGGCTACTCGGTCGGTTACGATGCCCGCGCCAATGCAGCGCAGGATACGGCAAACACCGTCAGCTCGGTAAAACGCATGATGGGCCGCTCTCTGGCGGATATCCAGGCGCGTTACCCGCATCTGCCTTATTCATTCCAGGCGAGCGAAAACGGCCTGCCGATGATTGAAACCGCTGCCGGTTTGCTTAATCCGGTGCGCGTATCCGCTGACATTCTGAAAGCGCTGGCCGCGCGGGCAACCGAATCGTTGTCCGGCGAACTGGATGGCGTAGTGATCACCGTTCCGGCTTACTTTGACGATGCACAGCGTCAGGGGACGAAAGACGCCGCGCGTCTGGCAGGCCTGCACGTATTGCGTCTGCTGAACGAACCGACCGCTGCGGCGATCGCTTATGGCCTGGATTCCGGTCAGGAAGGCGTGATCGCGGTCTATGACCTTGGCGGCGGTACTTTTGATATTTCTATTCTGCGCCTGAGTCGCGGCGTGTTTGAAGTGCTGGCGACCGGCGGTGATTCCGCGCTCGGCGGCGACGATTTTGACCATCTGCTGGCCGATTACATTCGCGAGCAGGCGGGCGTTGCCGATCGCAGCGATAACCGCGTACAGCGCGAACTGCTGGATGCCGCGATTGCAGCGAAAATCGCACTCAGCGACGCCGATTCTGTGACGGTTAACGTGGCGGGATGGCAGGGTGAAATCACCCGTGAAACCTTTAATGAACTCATTTCCGCACTGGTTAAACGTACGCTGCTGGCCTGCCGCCGTGCGCTGAAAGATGCGGGCGTTGAGCCGCAGGATGTGCTGGAAGTGGTAATGGTCGGTGGTTCAACGCGCGTGCCGCTGGTACGTGAACGCGTCGGTGAATTCTTTGGCCGTACGCCGCTGACCTCTATCGACCCGGACAAAGTGGTCGCCATCGGTGCGGCAATCCAGGCGGATATTCTGGTCGGGAATAAACCGGACAGCGAAATGCTGCTGCTGGACGTTATCCCGCTGTCTCTGGGACTGGAAACCATGGGCGGTCTGGTGGAGAAAGTGATCCCGCGTAACACCACTATCCCGGTGGCGCGTGCGCAGGACTTCACCACGTTTAAAGATGGCCAAACCGCGATGTCCATTCACGTGATGCAAGGCGAGCGTGAGCTGGTGCAGGACTGTCGTTCACTGGCGCGTTTTGCGCTGCGCGGTATCCCGGCGTTGCCGGCAGGCGGCGCGCATATCCGCGTGACCTTCCAGGTCGATGCTGATGGGCTACTGAGCGTCACCGCTATGGAGAAATCCACCGGCGTTGAGTCCTCGATTCAGGTCAAACCGTCCTACGGTCTGACCGACAGTGAAATCGCCTCCATGATTCAGGATTCGATGAGTTTTGCCGAGCAGGACGTTAAAGCTCGTATGCTGGCAGAACAGAAAGTCGAAGCGGCACGCGTACTGGAGAGTTTATCCGGTGCGCTGAACGCTGATGCCGCGCTGTTAAGCGCCGCAGAACGTCAGGCTATCGACACCGCCGCCGCGCACTTGAGCGAGGTAGCACAGGGTGACGATGTTGACGCGATAGAACAAGCCATTAAAAACGTAGACAAACAAACCCAGGAATTCGCCGCTCGCCGTATGGACAAATCCGTCCGTAGCGCGCTGAAAGGCCATTCCGTGGACGAGGTTTAATATGCCAAAGATTGTTATTTTGCCTCATCAGGATCTCTGTCCCGATGGCGCAGTTCTGGAAGCTGAGACCGGCGAAACCATTCTCGACGTTGCCCTGCGTAACGGTATCGAGATTGAACACGCCTGTGAAAAATCCTGTGCCTGCACGACCTGCCACTGCATCGTACGTGAAGGTTTTGATTCTTTACCGGAAAGCACAGAAGAAGAAGACGACATGCTGGATAAAGCCTGGGGACTGGAGCCGGAGAGCCGTTTAAGCTGTCAGGCACGGGTAACAGAGGACGATTTAGTGGTCGAAATCCCACGTTACACAATCAATCATGCACGTGAGCATTAACAGAGGGTAGTATGGGACTGAAGTGGACCGATAGCCGCGAAATCGGCGAGGCGCTGTACGACGCGTTCCCCGATCTCGATCCCAAGACCGTTCGTTTCACCGATCTGCACCAATGGATCTGTGACCTGGAAGAGTTCGATGATGATCCACAGGCATCGAACGAAAAAATCCTTGAGGCCATTTTACTGGTCTGGCTGGACGAAGCCGAATAAGTCAACGGGCTGCCCACGGGTGGCCCGTTTTCCTGTATGCGCGAAATAAGGATAAATAAAATGACAGAAGCCATGAAAATTACGCTTTCCACGCAACCCGCTGACGCTCGCTGGGGTGAAAAGGCGACATACAGCATTAATAATGACGGTATTACCCTGCACCTGAACGGAAAAGATGATCTCAGCCTTATCCAGCGCGCCGCGCGTAAAATTGACGGCCTGGGTATTAAACATGTCCAACTGGATGGTGAAGGCTGGGATACCGAACGTAGCTGGGCGTTCTGGCAGGGTTACAAAGGACCAAAAGGCACCCGCAAAGTTGAGTGGGCCGCTCTGGACGAGGCGCAGCGCAAAGAGCTGGATAACCGTCTGAAGATTATTGACTGGGTGCGCGATACCATTAACGCACCTGCAGAAGAGCTGGGCCCGGAACAGCTGGCGCAACGCGCGGTAGACCTGCTGTGTGGCGTGGCCTGCGACAACGTCTCGTACCGTATCACCAAAGGTGAAGATCTGCGCGAGCAGAACTACATGGGGCTGCATACCGTAGGTCGAGGCTCTGAACGTCCGCCGGTGCTGCTGGCGCTGGATTACAACCCGACTGGCGACAAAGAAGCCCCAGTTTATGCCTGCCTGGTTGGCAAGGGAATTACCTTTGACTCCGGCGGATACAGCATCAAGCAAAGCGCATTTATGGACTCAATGAAGTCCGATATGGGCGGTGCGGCAACGGTCACCGGCGCGCTGGCGTTTGCCATCACCCGTGGCCTGAACAAGCGTGTGAAGCTGTATCTGTGCTGCGCGGATAACCTGATCAGCGGCAACGCCTTTAAGCTTGGCGATATCATTCACTATCGCAACGGTAAAAAAGTTGAAGTGATGAATACCGATGCTGAAGGGCGTCTGGTACTGGCCGATGGCCTGATCGATGCCAGCGCGCAAAAACCTGAATTGATCATTGATGCTGCCACGCTGACCGGCGCGGCGAAAACCGCACTGGGCAACGATTACCACGCGCTGTTTAGCTTTGATGACCAACTGGCCGCGCGTTTGTTGGCAAGTGCGGCGCAAGAAAACGAGCCGTTCTGGCGTTTGCCGTTGGCAGAGTTCCACCGTAGCCAACTGCCGTCAAATTTTGCTGAGCTGAATAATACCGGCTGTGCGGCCTATCCAGCGGGTGCAAGCACCGCGGCGGGCTTCCTGTCCCATTTCGTGGAAAATTACCAGCAAGGCTGGCTGCACATCGATTGCTCTGCAACCTATCGCAAAGCGCCGGTTGAGCAGTGGTCTGCGGGCGCAACTGGTCTGGGTGTGCGCACCATCGCGAATCTGCTGACCGCATAATTCACGACTGTATTGCCGGATGGCGCTAAGCTTATCCGGCTTACATGTATTCATCCAATTTGTGATACTTATGTCCGAAACAAAAAATGAATTAGAAACGTTGCTGGAGCAAGCAGCGACAGAGCCTGCGCATCGTCCGGCATTTTTCCGTACATTACTGGAATCCACCGTCTGGGTGCCGGGTACTGCCGCAGAAGGCGAGGCGGTGGTTGAAGACAGCGCCCTCGACCTTCAACACTGGGAAAAAGAAGACGGCACGACCGTGATCCCGTTCTTCACCTCCCTGGAAGCCCTGCAACAGGCGGTTGAAGATGAGCAAGCATTTGTCGTTATGCCGGTGCGTACGCTATTTGAAATGACGCTTGGCGAAACGCTCTTTCTCAACGCTAAACTGCCGACCGGCAAAGAGTTTATGCCGCGCGAAATCAGCCTGCTGATGGGGGAAGAGGGTAATCCGCTAAGCACCCAGGAAGTACTGGAAGGTGGTGAATCGCTGCTCCTTTCTGAAGTCGCTGAACCTCCGGCGCAGATGATTGACTCACTGACCACGCTGTTTAAAACCATTAAGCCGGTAAAACGCGCATTTCTCTGCTCAATCAAAGAAAGTGCGGAAGCCCAGCCGAATCTGCTGATTGGTATTGAAGCTGAAGGTGATATTGAAGAGATCATCCATGCTGCGGGTAGCGTCGCGACCGATACGTTGCCGGGTGATGAACCCATTGATATCTGCCAGGTGAAGAAAGGTGAGAAGGGCGTGAGCCACTTTATCACTGAGCACATCGCCCCCTTCTACGAACGCCGCTGGGGCGGCTTCCTGCGCGATTTCAAACAGAACCGGATTATCTGAGTGAAGGAAAGCCGCCACGAAGGATTATACCTCGCGCACTGAATAATTTTGCCGCTAACTCAGTTGGCTTTTTCTCCCTTAAAAGGGAGTATTAGTGCGCTACGATGAGCCTGCGTTGCTAAAGCAGCACAGCCTGCTGGAAAGGCCGCGAACCGGACTGGCACAAAAAAACCGCTCATTGAGCGGTTTTTTTGTGGGTGAAAAAGATGAGTAAATCAGATTTTATTGAGTCTCAGCCGGTTCTACCGGTAAATCGTTACGCGCGCCCCATTCGCTCCATGCGCCGTCATACAATGCGACGTTAGAAACGCCCAGCGTGGCAAGCGCCAGCACAACCACCGCTGCCGTGACGCCTGAGCCGCAACTGGCGATAATGGGACGGTCAAAGCTTACGCCATGGCTGAAGAAAATAGCATCCAGTTCGTCGGTAGTTTTCAGTTCACCGTCACGAACCAGCTCTGTCCACGGTACGTTAAGCGCACCAGGCACATGGCCACGCTTGAGGCCCGGACGCGGCTCGTCAACTTCGGCATTAAAACGTGCAGCCGGTCGGGCATCGACGATCTGCGCCGTTTTTTCATGACTGGCCAGCAGTACGTCGGTAACGCGCACAACCGCTTCAGGTGTAAATGCCACGTTAAATTCACCTTCCGGTAAATCCTCATTTCCTTCTTTGAGCATTAGCTCATCGCGCTGCCAGCCAGCCAGACCGCCCGCCAGAATGGAGACATTCTCGACACCAAATGTCCGCAGCATCCACCATGCGCGTGGCGCGGAAAACAGGTTGCCATCATCGTAGACAACCAGGTGTTTATCCTGATGAACGCCCAATTCGCGCATCGCTACGGCAAAGGCTTCCGGTCGCGGCATCATATGCGGTAGCGGTGACGTATGGTCGGAAAGCGCTTCAATATCAAAAAAGACTGCGCCAGGAATATGGCCCGCGCGATACTCCTCGCCAACATCGCGATCTTCCTGTCCTGGAGGTGCCATCCGGGCATCAAGAATTTGTATTTCCGGGTCGTCAATGTGTTCGGCAAGCCAGTCGGCAGCGACAAAAAAGGCGGTGGTCATAGGCATCTCCATTTTTACCAGGTTTTGGCAAATTGTCGGATGTTTAGGGCAATGCGACAAGTAAAAGAGGCTGATTTGTCAGGCGAATCCACATTAATCACGAAAAAATAGGACAACGTAGAACAGTTACTGGCTTCCACAGCCGAAAATCTGACGCATAATAGTTGTTCTACGTAGCTAACGGGCCACTACGGCCAGGGATGAAAAATGAAACATTTACGCGTAGCGGCCTGTATGCTGATGCTGGCACTGGTTGGGTGCGATAATAATAACGAAAAATCACCGACGGCTGCGAAGCTTGATGCGCCTGCACCGCAGACTGCGCCAGCAAAAGATAAGGCCCAATTACAAAAGCTGATTCAGCAAAGCCAGGGTAAGTCGCTGACGCTGCTTGATGCCTCCGAGGTCCAACTCGACGGCGCGGCAACGCTCGTTTTGACCTTTTCCATTCCCCTCGATCCGGAACAAGATTTTTCTCGCGTAGTGCACGTTGTTGATAAAAAAAGCGGCAAAGTGGATGGTGCCTGGGAGCTGGCGCCAAATCTAAAAGAGCTACGCTTACGCCATCTCGAACCTAATCGGGAACTGGTGGTTACCATTGAGCGTGATTTACTGGCGCTGAATAAAGCGACGTTCGCTATCGATTATGAAAAAAACATTACCACCCGCGACGTCCAGCCAAGCGTAGGGTTCGCTAGTCGCGGTTCGCTGCTGCCGGGAAAAGTGATTGAAGGGTTACCGGTGATGGCCCTTAACGTTAATAGCGTGGATGTGAACTTCTTTCGCGTGAAGCCTGAGTCGCTCGGTGCGTTTGTCAGCCAGTGGGAATACCGTAATTCGTTGTCAAACTGGGAGTCAGACAATCTGCTGAAAATGGCGGAGCTGGTTTATACCGGACGCTTTGACCTCAATCCTGAGCGTAACACCCGAGAGAAGCTGCTACTGCCACTGAGCGATATCAAGCCGTTGCAGCAAGCAGGCGTTTACATTGCGGTGATGAATCAGGCCGGACACTATAACTACAGCAATGCTGCTACGCTGTTTACGCTCAGTGACATTGGTGTCTCTGCGCACCGTTACCACAATCAACTGGATGTCTTTACGCAGAGTCTGGAAAACGGCGCTGCGCAGCAGGGTATTGAGGTCACGTTACTCAACGAAAAAGGGCAGACGCTAGCGCAGGCTACCAGCGACGCGCAGGGGCACGTCAAGCTGGAAACCGATAAAGACGCGGCCTTATTGCTGGCCCGTAAAGACGGGCAAACCACGCTGCTGGACCTGAAGCTCCCGGCGTTGGATCTGGCTGAATTTGATATTGCCGGCGCGCCGGGATACAGCAAGCAGTTCTTTATGTTTGGCCCCCGTGACCTCTATCGCCCTGGCGAAACGGTGATCCTCAACGGATTACTGCGAGATAGCGACGGCAAAACGCTGCCTGACCAGCCGGTGAAGCTGGAGGTCGTTAAGCCCGACGGACAGGTGTTACGCTCGGTAGTGAGCCAACCGGAAAACGGTCTGTATCGCTTTAGCTGGCCGCTGGACAGCAGCGCGCCAACCGGCATGTGGCATATTCGTGCCAATACTGGCGACAACCAGTCGCGGATGTGGGATTTCCACGTCGAAGATTTTATGCCTGAGCGGATGGCGCTCAATCTCACCGCCAATAAGATGCCGCTGGCTCCAACTGATGAAGTGAAGTTCTCGGTGGTGGGCTACTACCTGTACGGCGCGCCCGCCAACGGCAATGCTCTGCAAGGGCAGCTTTTCCTGCGCCCGCTGCGGGAAGCGGTGCAGGCATTACCGGGGTTCCAGTTTGGTAATATTGCCGAAGAAAATCTTTCTCGCAGCCTCGATGAGGTTCAGTTGACGCTGGATGACCACGGTCGCGGCGAAGTGACTACCAACAGCCAATGGCAGGAGACGCATTCTCCGTTACAGGTGATTCTGCAAGCCAGCCTGCTGGAGTCGGGTGGCCGTCCGGTGACGCGTCGGGTTGAACAAGCCATCTGGCCTGCGGATACGCTGCCAGGTATTCGTCCGCAGTTTGCGGCGAAAGCCGTTTATGACTACCGCACCGATACCACCGTCAATCAGCCTGGCGTTGATGAAAACAGCAATGCCGCTTTTGATATTGTGTATGCCGATGCGCAAGGCGAGAAAAAAGCGGTGTCCGGTTTACAGGTGCGTTTGATCCGTGAACGCCGTGATTATTACTGGAACTGGTCTGAAGGTGAGGGCTGGCAATCGCAGTTCGATCAAAAAGATCTGGTTGAGGGTGAGCAGACCCTGGATCTGAAGGCCGATGAGACCGGTAAAGTCAGCTTCCCTGTCGAGTGGGGTGCCTATCGCCTGGAAGTGAAAGCTCCGAATGATGCGGTGAGCAGCGTGCGCTTCTGGGCTGGTTATAGCTGGCAGGATAACAGCGACGGCAGCGGGGCAGTGCGTCCCGATCGCGTGACCCTGAAACTGGATAAACCCGGCTATCGTCCCGGCGATACCATGAAGCTACATATTGCCGCACCCGCTGCTGGCAAAGGTTACGCGATGGTGGAGTCCAGCGAAGGCCCGCTGTGGTGGCAAGAGATAGACGTACCGACGGATGGTCTTGATATCTCCATCCCGGTCGATAAAACCTGGAATCGCCATGATTTGTATCTCAGCGCGCTGGTGGTTCGTCCTGGCGACAAGTCTCGTTCGGCAACGCCAAAACGGGCAGTTGGCTTACTGCATTTGCCGTTAGGCGATGAAAACCGTCGTCTGGCGCTGGCGCTGGAAAGTCCGGCGAAAATGCGTCCAAATCAGCCGTTGACCGTCAAGATTAAAGCCAGCGTTAAAAATGGCGATGTGCCAAAACAGGTTAACGTGCTGGTCTCTGCCGTTGACAGCGGGGTGTTGAACATTACCGATTACGCCACGCCGGATCCGTGGCAGGCGTTTTTCGGGCAAAAACGCTATGGCGCGGATATTTATGATATTTACGGCCAGGTGATCGAAGGGCAAGGACGTCTGGCGGCGCTGCGCTTTGGTGGTGATGGCGATGAGTTAAAACGCGGCGGCAAGCCACCGGTTAATCACGTCAATATCGTGGCGCAACAGGCGCTGCCGGTGACGCTTAACGAGCAGGGCGAAGGTACGGTGACGTTACCAATTGGTGATTTCAACGGCGAGCTGCGGGTAATGGCGCAAGCCTGGACGGCGGATGATTTTGGCAGTAGCGAAAGCAAAGTGATTGTCGCCGCGCCGGTAATTGCTGAACTGAACATGCCGCGCTTTCTGGCGGGGGGCGATACCTCGCGCCTGACGCTGGACGTGACCAACCTGACTGACAAACCGCAAACGCTGATTATTAATCTCGCGGCCAGCGGTTTACTGGAGCTGATGGGGCAAGATCCCGCCCCGGTGAATCTGGCGCCAGGCGTACGGACTACGCTGTTTATTCCGGTGCGTGCGCGGGAGGGCTTTGGCGATGGCGAAATTCAGGCGCAAATTAGCGGTCTGAATCTACCGGGTGAAACGCTGCCTGTTCAGCATAAACAGTGGAAAATTGGCGTGCGACCGGCGTTCCCGGCGCAAACTGTTAATTACGGCGTCGCACTTCAGCCGGGCGCAACCTGGCAGCTTCCGGGCGAAGAACTGACGAATTTCTCTCCTGTGACGATGCAGGGACAACTGCTGTTCAGCGGTAAGCCACCGCTGAATCTGGCGCGCTATATCCGCGAACTGAAAGCTTACCCTTACGGTTGCCTCGAGCAAACGGCGAGCGGGTTGTTCCCATCCTTATACACTAATGCCGCGCAGTTGAAGGCGTTAGGTATCGCGGGCGACAGCGATGAAAAACGCCGTGCGGCAGTAGAGATTGGCATCTCTCGTTTACTGCAAATGCAGCGTGATAACGGCGGTTTTGCGCTGTGGGATAAGAACGGGTCGGAAGAATACTGGCTGACCGCGTATGTGATGGATTTCCTCGTTCGCGCGAATGAACAGGGCTATAGCGTCCCGGCAGAGGTGATTAACCGGGGTAACGAGCGGCTGCTGCGCTATTTGCAGGATCCGGGCATGATGTCGATTCGCTATACCGACGACGCATCAGCAAGCCGGTTTGCTGTACAGGCCTACGCCGCGCTGGTGCTGGCTCGTCAGCAGAAAGCCCCGCTCGGCGCGCTGCGTGAGATCTGGGAGCGTCGTGCACAGGCGGCTTCCGGTTTACCGTTGATGCAACTGGGGATAGCGCTGAAAAACATGGGCGACGCCAACCGCAGTGAACAAGCGTTGACGCTGGCGCTGAATACGCCACGTCGCGATGCGCAGCAGTGGATGGCGGATTACGGCAGTCAGCTACGTGACAACGCGCTGATGCTGGCATTGTTGGAAGAGAACAAGCTTAAACCTGAAGTGCAGAATACGCTGCTGAACACCTTGTCAGAACAGGCCTTTGGGCAGCGCTGGCTCTCTACTCAGGAAAACAATGCGCTGTTCCTTGCCGCGCGTACGTTACAGGACTTGCCTGGCTCGTGGCAGGCGCAAACGTCACTCTCTGAACAGGCGTTAGCCGGGGAGAAATCACAAACGCGTAATCTGGATGCTGACGCGCTGTCTACGCTGAACGTCACCAATACCGGTAATCTGCCGCTGTGGCTGCGTCTGGATGTGAGTGGTTACCCGCAAACCTCGCCGACGCCTGCCAGCAACGTTCTGCACATTGAGCGTCAGATCCTGGGGCTCGACGGGAACAGCAAAGCGCTGGATTCTCTGCGCAGCGGCGAACTGGTACTGGTCTGGCTGGAGGTGAAAGCCAGCCAGAACGTACCGGATGCGCTGGTGGTTGACTTACTGCCAGCCGGCCTGGAGCTGGAAAACCAGAATCTGGCCAACGGCAGCGCCAGCCTGCAGGACAGCGGCAGCGAGGTAGCGAATTTGCTCAATCAGATGCAGCAGGCGGATATCCAGCACGTTGAGTTCC
Source organism: Citrobacter sp. RHBSTW-00887 (assembly GCF_013728095.1). Lineage (NCBI taxonomy): Bacteria > Pseudomonadati > Pseudomonadota > Gammaproteobacteria > Enterobacterales > Enterobacteriaceae > Citrobacter > Citrobacter sp. RHBSTW-00887. Next base: position 1,537,037 of record NZ_CP056267.1, read on the forward strand.
GTGACGATCGCTTTGTCGCCGCGGTAGCGGTCAACGAAGGACAGCCTGTGACGCTGGTCTATCTGGCGCGGGCGGTAACGCCGGGGACCTATCAGGTTCCTGTGCCGCAAGTGGAGTCAATGTATGTTCCGCAGTGGCGCGCGACCGGTGCGACAGAGGGGCTTTTGATTGTCAGACCGTAAATGATGCGCGGGTTGGGGAAACGCGGCTGCTGGCTCTGGCTGGCAGCCGTTGCGCTATTGCTGGTAGCGGGGGGTTGGGCGGCAGATAAAATCTGGCCGCTGCCGCTTCACGAAGTCGATCCGGCACGTGTCGTGGTGGCTTACGATGGTACGCCGCTATGGCGCTTCGCCGACGCGGACGGTATCTGGCGTTATCCGGTGACTATTGATGAGGTGTCCCCCCGTTACCTTGAGGCGTTAATCAACTACGAAGACCGCTGGTTCTGGAAACATCCCGGCGTCAATCCGTTTTCAGTGCTGCGCGCGGCATGGCAGGACCTCTCCTCAGGTCGCGTCGTTTCAGGCGGCAGTACGCTCACCATGCAGGTCGCACGATTGCTCGATCCCCACCCGCGAACTTTCGGCGGCAAGTTCCGCCAGCTCTGGCGCGCATTGCAGCTGGAATGGCATCTTTCTAAGCGCGACATCCTGACGCTATATCTTAACCGTGCGCCGTTTGGCGGCACGCTGCAGGGCGTGGGTGCTGCGAGCTGGGCCTACCTTGGTAAATCACCCGCACAGTTGAGTTATTCCGATGCCGCGCTGCTGGCCGTGTTGCCGCAGGCACCGAGCCGTCTGCGCCCGGACCGCTGGCCGGACCGCGCTGAAGCGGCGCGCAATAAAGTGCTTGAGCGCATGGCGACGCAGGGCGTTTGGCCTGCCAGACAGGTGCAGGAGTCACGCGAAGAACCGGTCTGGCTGGCGCCCAGACAAATGCCGCAGCTAGCGCCGTTATTCTCGCGCATGATGCTGGGAAAAAGCCGGAGCGATAAAATCGTGACCACCCTTGACGCCGGATTGCAGCGCCAACTGGAAGAGCTGGCGCAAAACTGGAAGGGCCGCTTACCTGCGCGCAGTTCGCTGGCGATGATTGTGGTCGATCACACTGATATGAGCGTGCGTGGCTGGGTGGGGTCGGTAGATATGAATGACGACTCCCGCTTTGGCCATGTGGATATGGTGAATGCGATCCGCTCGCCGGGCTCGGTGCTGAAGCCGTTTATCTATGGTCTGGCGCTGGATGACGGATTAATTCATCCTGCTTCATTGTTGCAGGATGTGCCGCGTCGAACCGGAGATTATCGACCAGGGAATTTTGACAGTGGTTTTCATGGCCCGGTGAGTATGAGCGAAGCGCTGGTGCGCTCGCTAAATTTACCCGCCGTGCAGGTACTTGAAGCCTATGGCCCGAAGCGTTTTGCCGCATCGTTACGTAACGTTGGCTTACCGCTGTATCTGCCCGCAGGTGCCGCACCGAATCTGTCGCTGATTTTGGGCGGGGCAGGGGCCAGACTGGAAGACATGGCGGCGGCGTACAGTGCCTTTGCCCGTCAGGGAAAAGCGGGAAAACTGCGCCTGCAGCCAGACGATCCACTGCTGGAGCGTCCGTTGATGTCGGTAGGCGCGGCGTGGATTATTCGCCGCATTATGGCTGACGAAGCGCAACCGCTGCCGGATAACGCGCTGAGCAGAGTGGTTCCGCTGGCGTGGAAAACGGGTACCAGTTATGGCTATCGCGATGCGTGGGCGATTGGCGTTAACGCCCGTTATGTGATGGGGATCTGGACCGGCAGACCCGACGGTACGCCGGTGGTGGGCCAGTTTGGTTTTGCCAGCGCCGTGCCGCTGCTCAATCAGGTCAACAATCTTTTGCTCTCTCGCGGGACAAATCAGCCGGAGGATCCGCGCCCTGAATCCGTTAGCCGCGGCGTAGTGTGCTGGCCGGGCGGGCAGTCACTTGCGCCCGGAGACAGCAACTGTCGACGCCGTCTGGCAACCTGGCTGCTGGAGGGCAGCCAGCCGCCCACGTTGTTATTGCCCGAACAGGAGGGTGTGAGTGGCATTCGTTTCCCCGTCTGGCTGGATGATGAAGGCAAACGTGTGGCGGCGGATTGCCCGCAGGCGCGCGAACAAACGTTAATCGTCTGGCCTTTACCGCTGGAGCCATGGCTGCCGGAGTCAGAGCGCCGTGGGGCGAGATTACCGCCGGTTTCTGCCACGTGTCCGCCGCTGGGGCAGGATGCTTCGCTGCCGTTGCAGTTGACAGGGGTTCGTGATGGCGCGATTGTGAAGCGTTTACCCGGCTCTGCGCTGGCCTCATTGCCGGTACAAACCAGCGGTGGGACTGGCGATCGCTGGTGGTTTCTTAACGGTGAACGGCTGGATGAACGCGGACGCCGTCTTACGCTACGGCTGGCGACCAAAGGGGATTATCAACTGCTGGTGATGGATGACGCCGGACTGGTGGCGACGGTGAGATTTTCGTTGCAGTAGACCACCAGGTGACTTTTGTTGCTAAAATTCATCTTATTTTAAAGAAATGTTATCTTCGTCAATAGTCAATTGCCGGGATGCTCTTTATAATCCGCGCCAGGTAAACAACAACAAAACATCTTTTTCAGAGGTAATCATGGCTATTGAACGTACTTTTTCCATCATCAAACCAAACGCGGTGGCAAAAAACGTTATTGGGAGCATCTTTGCGCGCTTTGAAGCAGCAGGGTTCAAAATTGTCGGTACTAAAATGCTGCACCTGACCGTTGAGCAGGCGCGTGGCTTCTATGCTGAGCATGATGGTAAGCCGTTCTTTGACGGTCTGGTTGAATTCATGACCTCCGGTCCTATCGTTGTTTCTGTTCTGGAAAGCGAAAATGCCGTGCAGCGTCACCGTGATCTGCTGGGTGCAACCAACCCGGCGAATGCGCTGGCGGGTACTCTGCGTGCAGACTACGCTGATAGCTTCACTGAGAACGGTACTCACGGTTCCGACTCCGTTGAATCTGCCGCGCGTGAAATCGCCTATTTCTTCGGTGAAGGCGAGGTTTGCCCGCGCACGCGCTAATCTCCTGCGTCTTTCACATCGCATAGTTTTCTATGCTTTCGGGGAGGCTCGAACATGCCGCTTTCCTGCGATGCGAAATCCTTTGGAGAGGAATTAGCGATTTACATATTATTTTCGCTAATGCTTCGTGCAAACGTGGCATCCCTGCGCCAGACTTTGTACAATGCAACGCCCCGGAAGAGCAGAACGCTTGCCGGGGCGTTTCTTTTTAACCCTCCACGGGCCACAACGTGTAACAACGAGGCCGGAAAAAATTATGTCTGAATTAGTTAACACCTCTGAAGTCGTCATTCCTGCGGTTCCAAATAAAAATGGAAAAATCAACCTGCTGGATCTGAACCGTCAGCAAATGCGCGAATTCTTCAAAGATATGGGTGAAAAACCGTTTCGTGCCGATCAGGTCATGAAGTGGATGTACCACTATTGCAGCGACAACTTTGATGACATGACTGACATCAATAAGGTGCTGCGTAACAAGCTGAAAGAAGTGGCTGAAATTCGTGCCCCGGAAGTGGTGGAAGAGCAGCGTTCCTCTGACGGTACGATCAAATGGGCCATCGCGGTTGGCGATCAGCGCGTAGAAACCGTGTATATCCCGGAAGACGATCGCGCGACCCTGTGTGTTTCTTCACAGGTCGGTTGTGCATTAGAGTGTAAATTCTGCTCTACGGCGCAACAGGGCTTTAACCGTAACCTGCGGGTGTCGGAAATCATTGGTCAGGTCTGGCGTGCGGCGAAAATCGTCGGCGCGGTGAAAGCAACGGGCGTGCGTCCTATCACTAACGTAGTGATGATGGGGATGGGCGAGCCGCTGCTCAACCTGACCAACGTGGTGCCAGCGATGGAAATCATGTTGGATGACTTCGGTTTTGGGCTGTCCAAGCGTCGCGTCACGCTCTCCACCTCAGGCGTTGTCCCTGCGCTGGATAAGCTGGGCGATATGATTGATGTCGCGCTGGCGATTTCTCTGCATGCGCCGAACGATGAAATTCGTGACGAAATTGTACCTATCAACAAAAAGTACAATATCGAAACATTCCTTGGCGCGGTTCGTCGTTATCTGGAGAAATCCAACGCTAACCAGGGTCGTGTGACCATTGAGTATGTGATGTTAGATCACATCAATGATGGTACTGAACACGCGCATCAGTTGGCAGAGCTGCTGAAAGATACGCCGTGTAAGATTAACCTGATCCCGTGGAACCCGTTCCCTGGCGCGCCGTATGGCCGTAGCTCTAACAGCCGTATCGATCGTTTCTCCAAAGTGTTGATGAGCTATGGTTTCACTACCATCGTGCGTAAAACACGTGGCGATGACATCGATGCAGCCTGCGGTCAGCTGGCGGGTGACGTTATCGACCGTACCAAGCGTACTCTGCGTAAGCGTATGCAGGGCGACGCTATCGATATCAAGACCGTTTGATGTTGAGTGCACTACGGTATAATTCATGTACCGTAGTGCAACGTAAGCCAAATGAGGTTCTTTGTTGTTGTTGTCAGGTCAATAATAACGGTGCGTTTTTGTCGACTTTAAGGCAGTATGTAACGGCGCAACAAGCCTTTAGCCCTCAGGTTTACGTTGTTTTGTCTTTGATAGTCTGACCGTTTTATACTGTCTGACGAAGGTTAACTGACCAGATGTTTCGCGGTGTGGGTGAGCATTGTGGCTCGCCGTCATCAGAACCCAAATTTACGCAGCTGTAGCGAATGAATACTGAAGCCACGCACGACAAAAATGAAGCACTATCCACCGGCGTTCGTCTGCGCAATGCCCGTGAACAACTCGGATTCAGCCAGCAGGCAGTCGCGGAGCGACTTTGCCTGAAGGTCTCCACGGTACGTGATATTGAAGAAGATAAGGCACCAGCCGATCTCGCTTCAACATTCCTGCGCGGGTATATCCGTTCTTATGCGCGTCTGGTGCATATTCCTGAAGAAGAACTGTTGCCAGGGCTGGAAAAACAGGCTCCGATTCGCCCAGCCAAAGTCGCACCGATGCAGAGCTTCTCGCTCGGTAAGCGTCGTAAAAAACGCGACGGCTGGTTAATGACCTTTACCTGGCTGGTGCTGTTTGTCGTTGTCGGACTGACGGGAGCCTGGTGGTGGCAGAACCATAAAGCGCAGCAGGAAGAGATCACCACCATGGCCGATCAATCCTCCGCTGAGCTGAATGCCGGTAAAGATGGTGCGCAGAACGTACCGTTAGATACCAGCGCCGCAGCGGGCCAGGGTACTACCCCGGCTCCAGACGATGGCGCGGTGGCGGACGCAGCGCCTACGCCAGATGTTGCTGCAACCCCGGCACCTGCCGCTGATGCGCAGCAGAATGCCGTTGTGGCACCTTCTCAGGCTAACGTCGATACCGCAACTGCAGCGCCAGCTACCGCGGCGCCGCTGCCGACTGACCAGGCGGGTGTCACTACCCCTGCCGCCGATCCTAACGCACTGGTAATGAACTTTACCGCCGATTGCTGGCTGGAAGTGACCGATGCGACCGGAAAAAAACTGTTCAGTGGTATGCAGCGTAAGGACGGCAATCTGAATCTGACGGGTCAGGCGCCGTACAAACTGAAAATTGGCGCTCCGGCGGCAGTGCAGATTCAGTTCCAGGGTAAACCTGTCGATCTGAGTCGTTTTATCAGAACTAACCAGGTTGCGCGTCTGACCGTTAATGCCGAACAATCACCGGCTCAGTAACAGACGGCAATGCGGGAGATTTTTTAATGCATAACCAGGCTCCAATTCAACGTAGAAAATCGACACGCATTTACGTTGGGAACGTGCCGATCGGCGATGGCGCGCCCATCGCCGTACAGTCTATGACCAATACGCGTACCACAGATGTGGAAGCGACGGTTAATCAGATCAAAGCGCTGGAACGCGTCGGCGCAGATATTGTTCGTGTCTCTGTACCGACAATGGATGCCGCAGAAGCGTTCAAGCTTATCAAACAGCAGGTTAATGTTCCGCTGGTTGCCGATATTCACTTCGACTATCGTATCGCGCTGAAGGTGGCGGAATACGGCGTCGATTGCCTGCGTATCAACCCAGGCAATATCGGTAATGAAGAGCGTATTCGCATGGTAGTGGACTGCGCTCGTGATAAAAATATTCCTATCCGTATCGGCGTCAACGCCGGATCGCTGGAAAAAGATCTGCAGGAAAAATACGGTGAACCGACGCCGCAGGCGCTGCTGGAATCCGCTATGCGCCATGTGGATCACCTCGATCGTCTGAACTTCGATCAATTCAAAGTCAGCGTTAAAGCGTCTGACGTTTTCCTCGCCGTAGAATCCTATCGCCTGCTGGCGAAACAGATCGATCAACCGCTGCATTTGGGGATCACCGAAGCCGGTGGCGCACGCAGTGGGGCGGTAAAATCAGCGATCGGTTTAGGATTGCTGTTGTCCGAAGGGATCGGCGATACGCTGCGTGTCTCTTTGGCGGCGGATCCGGTGGAAGAGATCAAGGTTGGCTTCGATATCCTGAAATCGCTGCGCATTCGTGCCCGCGGGATCAACTTTATCGCCTGCCCAACCTGCTCGCGTCAGGAGTTCGACGTTATCGGTACGGTGAACGCGCTGGAACAACGTCTGGAAGATATCATTACGCCAATGGATGTTTCGATCATCGGCTGCGTGGTGAACGGTCCTGGCGAAGCGCTGGTTTCTACGCTGGGCGTCACGGGCGGTAACAAGAAAAGCGGTCTGTATGAAGACGGTGTGCGTAAGGATCGACTCGATAACGACGATATGATTACGCAGCTTGAAGCCCGCATTCGCGCCAAAGCGAGTATCCTGGACGAAGCGCGTCGTATTGACGTGCAGCAGCTTGAAAAATAACAACGTGATGGGAAGCGGCGTGCTTCCCGTGTATGATTGAACCCGCATGGCGCCCGCATTGTTCGGGTTAGCGCTGAGGGTTCATTTTTATATTCATAAAGAGAATAAACGTGGCAAAAAACATTCAAGCCATTCGCGGCATGAACGATTATCTGCCTGGCGAAACCGCCATCTGGCAGCGCATTGAAGGCACTCTCAAAAACGTGCTCGGCAGCTACGGTTACAGTGAAATCCGCTTGCCGATTGTAGAGCAGACCCCGTTATTCAAACGCGCGATCGGTGAAGTCACCGACGTGGTTGAAAAAGAGATGTATACCTTTGAGGACCGTAATGGCGACAGCCTGACGTTGCGTCCTGAAGGGACTGCGGGCTGCGTACGCGCCGGCATCGAACATGGTCTCCTGTACAATCAGGAACAGCGTCTGTGGTATATCGGGCCGATGTTCCGCCACGAACGTCCGCAAAAAGGGCGCTATCGTCAATTCCATCAGCTGGGTGTCGAAGTGTTTGGCCTGCAAGGTCCGGACATCGATGCTGAACTGATTATGCTGACCGCTCGCTGGTGGCGCGCGCTGGGTATTTCTCAGCATGTCAGCCTTGAGCTGAACTCAATTGGTTCGCTTGAAGCCCGCGCTAACTACCGTGATGCGCTGGTCGCCTACCTGGAACAGCACAAAGAGAAACTGGACGAAGACTGCAAGCGCCGTATGTACACTAACCCGCTGCGCGTTCTCGACTCCAAAAACCCGGAAGTACAGGCGCTGCTCAACGACGCACCTGCACTGGGCGACTATCTTGATGACGACTCTCGCGAGCACTTTGCGGGCCTGTGCAAACTGCTGGAATCCGCAGGTATTGCCTACACCGTCAATCAGCGTCTGGTTCGTGGTCTTGATTATTACAACCGCACCGTATTTGAGTGGGTCACCAGCAGCCTGGGCTCTCAGGGTACAGTGTGTGCCGGTGGGCGTTACGACGGTCTGGTAGAGCAACTTGGCGGTCGCGCAACGCCGGCCGTGGGTTTTGCCATGGGTCTGGAACGACTTGTTTTGTTAGTTCAGGCAGTTAATCCGGAATTTAACGCAGATCCTGTTGTCGATATATACCTGGTCGCTTCGGGGGCGGATACGCAGTCGGCGGCAATGCGGCTTGCAGAACGTCTGCGCGATGAAGTTCCTGGTGTGAAACTGATGACAAACCACGGTGGCGGCAACTTTAAGAAACAGTTCGCCCGCGCCGACAAGTGGGGCGCCCGCGTTGCACTGGTACTGGGCGAGTCCGAAGTGGCTGACGGTACTGTTGTAGTGAAGGATTTGCGCTCTGGTGAGCAAACGGCAGTAGCGCAGGATAGCGTTGCCGCGCATTTGCGCACTCTACTGGGCTAAGGAGAAGGACAGCGTGGAAATTTACGAGAACGAAAACGACCAGATTGATGCAGTAAAACGCTTCTTTGCTGAAAACGGCAAAGCGCTGGCTGTTGGGGTCATTTTAGGGGTTGGCGCGCTGGTTGGCTGGCGTTACTGGACCAGCCATCAGACGGAGTCCGCACGCTCTGCTTCTCTGGCATATCAAAATACGGTGACTGCGGTTAGCGCGGGTAAACCGGATAGTCTTCCTGCTGCAGAGAAATTTGCCGCAGAAAACAAAAATACCTACGGCGCGTTAGCTTCACTGGAACTGGCGCAGCAGTTTGTTGACCAAAATGAACTTGAGAAAGCCGCAAGCCAGCTGCAACAAGGCTTAGCAGCGACCAGCGATGAGAATCTCAAAGCGGTGATTAATCTGCGTCTGGCTCGTGTTCAGGTTCAGCTTAAACAGGCTGATACCGCGCTGAAAACACTCGACACCATTAAAGGTGAAGGGTGGACGGCCATTGTTGCCGACCTGCGCGGTGAAGCATTGCTGAGCAAAGGCGATAAACAAGGTGCGCGTAGCGCATGGGAAGCGGGCGTGAAAAGCGATGCCTCTCCTGCTCTGAGCGAAATGATGCAGATGAAAATCAATAATTTGTCCATCTGAGAGGGACCCGATGCAATTGCGTAAATTACTTCTGCCAGGGCTGCTTTCCGTTACCCTATTGAGCGGCTGTTCACTGTTTAGTGGCGAAGAAGATGTCGTTAAGATGTCCCCATTACCGGTGGTTGAAAACCAGTTTACTCCGTCTACGGACTGGAGCACCTCTGTAGGTAACGGTATTGGTGATTTCTATTCCAATCTTCATCCTGCGCTGGCGGATAACGTTGTCTATGCAGCCGATCGCGCCGGCGTCGTTAAGGCGTTGAATGCGGACGACGGCAAAGAAGTCTGGTCTGTTAATCTGGGTGAGAAAGACGGCTGGTTCTCCCGCGCATCTGCACAGCTTTCTGGCGGTGTAACCGTGTCCGGTGGCCATGTTTACATTGGCAGCGAAAAAGCGCAGGTTTATGCGCTGAACACCAGCGATGGTACCACCGCATGGCAGACGAAAGTTGCCGGTGAAGCGCTGTCTCGTCCTGTTGTGAGCGATGGCGTGGTATTAATCCACACCAGTAACGGTCAGTTGCAGGCCTTGAACGAAGCTGACGGCGCTATCAAATGGACCGTTAACCTCGACATGCCTTCTCTGTCTCTGCGCGGCGAATCTGCCCCAGCGACCGCCTTTGGCGCAGCTATCGTTGGCGGTGATAACGGCCGCGTAAGCGCCGTGCTGATGCAGCAGGGCCAGATGATTTGGCAGCAGCGTATTTCTCAGGCGACAGGTCCAACGGAAATCGATCGTCTGAGCGACGTTGATACCACGCCTGTTATCGTCAATGGCGTTGTCTACGCGCTGGCTTATAATGGTAACCTGACGGCGCTGGATCTGCGCAGCGGTCAGATCATGTGGAAACGTGAACTGGGCTCAGTGAATGATTTCATCGTCGACGGTAACCGTATCTACCTGGTAGACCAGAACGATCGTGTACTGGCGCTGACCACCGACGGCGGTGTGACGCTGTGGACGCAAAGCGATCTGCTGCACCGTCTGCTGACGTCCCCGGTATTGTATAACGGCAATCTGGTCGTGGGTGATAGCGAAGGCTACCTGCACTGGATTAACGTTGACGATGGCCGCTTTGTCGCCCAGCAGAAAGTTGACAGCTCTGGTTTCCTGACCGAGCCGGTCTCTGCTGATGGTAAACTGCTGATCCAGGCGAAAGACGGTACGCTGTACTCTATTACGCGTTAATCGTCCCGGCCGCTCGCTTTGAAAAACGGCTCCTGGTGCAGGGGCCGTTTTACTGTTTTTAACAACGGCGCAAAAAATGTGCCCGTTGTCTGATGATTTATTAAATGAGGCTTTAAACATGGTACCTGTGGTCGCGCTTGTCGGGCGCCCTAACGTTGGCAAATCCACGTTATTTAACCGTCTAACTCGCACCCGAGATGCGCTGGTTGCGGATTTCCCGGGTCTGACTCGTGACCGTAAGTACGGTCGTGCGGAAATTGAAGGCCGCGAGTTTATCTGTATTGATACCGGCGGTATTGATGGCACCGAAGACGGTGTAGAAACCCGCATGGCGGAACAGTCGCTGTTGGCGATCGAAGAAGCGGACGTTGTGCTGTTCATGGTAGATGCGCGTGCTGGCCTGATGCCTGCGGATGAAGCCATTGCGAAACATCTGCGTTCGCGCCAGAAACCGACGTTCCTGGTAGCCAACAAAACTGACGGACTCGATCCTGATCAGGCGGTCGTCGATTTCTACTCGCTGGGTCTGGGTGTAATTTATCCGATCGCGGCATCCCATGGTCGTGGCGTTCTCAGCCTGCTGGAGCATGTTCTGCTGCCGTGGATGGATGACGTTGCTCCTCAGGAAGAGGTGGATGAAGATGCAGAATATTGGGCGCAACTGGAAGCCGAAGAGAACGGCGAAGAAGAGCCTGAAGATGACTTCAACCCGCAGGATCTGCCGATCAAACTGGCGATTGTTGGTCGCCCGAACGTAGGTAAGTCCACGCTTACTAACCGTATTCTCGGCGAAGACCGCGTAGTGGTTTACGACATGCCGGGGACCACGCGTGACAGTATTTATATCCCGATGCAACGCGATGAGCGCGAATATGTGCTCATTGATACCGCGGGCGTGCGTAAGCGCGGCAAAATTACCGAAGCAGTAGAAAAATTCTCAGTTATCAAAACGCTGCAGGCGATTGAAGATGCCAACGTGGTGATGCTGGTGATTGACGCGCGCGAAGGAATTTCCGATCAGGACCTGTCGCTGCTGGGCTTTATCCTCAATAGTGGGCGTTCACTTGTTATTGTGGTCAACAAGTGGGATGGCCTGACGCAGGAAGTGAAAGAGCAGGTCAAAGAGACCTTGGACTTCCGTCTGGGCTTTATTGATTTTGCGCGTGTACACTTCATCTCTGCGCTGCACGGCAGCGGCGTGGGTAATCTGTTTGAATCGGTCCGCGAAGCGTATGACAGCTCCACCCGTCGCGTCAGCACCGCGATGCTGACGCGCATTATGACTATGGCGGCAGAAGATCATCAGCCGCCGCTGGTGCGTGGTCGTCGTGTGAAGCTGAAATATGCCCACGCCGGTGGTTATAACCCACCAATCGTGGTGATTCACGGCAACCAGGTCAAAGACCTGCCGGATTCCTACAAGCGTTATCTGATGAACTATTTCCGTAAGTCTTTGGATGTGATGGGGACGCCGATCCGCATTCAGTTCAAAGAAGGGGAAAACCCGTTTGCGAACAAACGCAATACGCTGACGCCGACGCAGATGCGTAAACGTAAGCGTTTGATAAAACACATCAAAAAAAGCAAGTAACCGTTGCTGATGCTGATAAAAACCCGTGCTTGTCGCGGGTTTTTTTTCGAAGTTCCATCGCCAGCCTCAGCCCGTGCGATGTCAATCACTATTCATTTTTTACCAAGTTTAAATCTAAGAAAGTAGACATTTGTCGAGTTTTCGTCTTAAAGTCCGGGGGCTGGTACTAGACAAAACTAGCCTTAGGTTATCAAATGGTTAAATAAATTTTCGCCGCATGTAAAAAATCGGTCAGATACGTAACTGGCTGGCGTACATCGCGGTGTTTACACACACGACGACATAACTTTCGGGAGAATTATGCAATCCTCTGTTAATCAAAAAGAAAGCCGAACTTTCTTCGGCCATCCTTATCCGCTCGGCTCGCTGTTCTTCACAGAGATGTGGGAGCGCTTCTCGTTTTATGGCATTCGCCCGTTACTGATCCTGTTTATGGCTGCTACCGTTTATGACGGCGGCATGGGGCTGGCACGTGAAAATGCCTCGGCGATTGTGGGTATCTTTGCCGGTACGATGTACCTCGCTGCGCTGCCGGGTGGCTGGCTGGCGGATAACTGGCTCGGCCAACAGAAAGCGGTGTGGTACGGTTCCATCCTGATTGCCCTCGGCCATCTGTCAATTGCGCTCTCCGCCATTATGGGGAACAACCTGTTCTTTATTGGTCTGATGTTTATCGTGCTCGGTTCTGGTCTGTTTAAGACCTGTATTTCGGTCATGGTTGGCACGCTTTACAAAAAAGGCGATGCGCGTCGCGACGGCGGTTTCTCGCTGTTCTACATGGGCATCAACATGGGGTCGTTTATCGCGCCGCTGATTTCCGGCTGGCTGATTAAAACCCATGGCTGGCACTGGGGCTTTGGCATCGGTGGTATCGGGATGTTGGTGGCGTTGATCATTTTCCGTGTATTTGCCGTTCCATCAATGAAACGCTACGACAGCGAAGTGGGGCTCGACTCCACCTGGAATAGCCCGGTAGTGAAACGTAACGGCGTGGGCGCGTGGCTGCTGGCGCTGGCCGTCGGTGCGGCGGTTATCGTTACGCTGATAGCGCAGGGCGTGATTGTAATTAATCCGGTCGCGGTTGCCAGCATGCTGGTGTACGTGATTGCAGCCTCCGTTGCGCTCTACTTTATCTACCTGTTCATCTTTGCCGGTCTGAACCGTAAAGAGCGCGCCAGACTGCTGGTCTGCTTTATCCTGCTGGTTTCCGCCGCGTTCTTCTGGTCCGCGTTTGAGCAGAAGCCAACATCATTCAACCTGTTCGCCAACGACTACACTAACCGTATGATCGGTGATTTTGAAATCCCGGCGGTCTGGTTCCAGTCGATAAACGCGCTGTTTATTATCCTGCTGGCACCGGTATTCAGTTGGGCATGGCCGAAGCTGGCAAGCATGAATATTCGCCCGAGTAGCATCACCAAGTTTGTGATCGGTATCCTCTTTGCGGCGGCAGGCTTCGGTCTGATGATGATGGCGGCGCAAAACGTTCTCAGTAACGGCGGGGCAGGCGTTTCTCCATTCTGGCTGGTGGGCAGTATCCTGATGCTGACGCTTGGCGAGCTGTGCCTGAGTCCGATCGGTCTGGCGACAATGACGCTGCTGGCGCCGGAAAGAATGCGCGGGCAGATGATGGGCCTGTGGTTCTGCGCCAGTGCGCTGGGCAACCTGGCCGCAGGTTTGATTGGCGGTCATGTGAAGGCTGACCAACTGGATATGCTGCCGGATCTCTTCGCACGCTGCTCGATTGCGCTGCTGATCTGCGCTGCGGTACTGATCATCCTCATTGTTCCGATTCGTCGCATGCTGGAGAATACGCAAACTAAACCGGCAACTAGCGCCTGATAACACCTCGATTGTGCCGGGGCAGACGTTATGTCCCGGCTATTCAATTAACGAGGTAAGAGCATGCTGTTAGGATTTGTTGGGCTTGGTGCAGTCGTTGAAACGGCATACTTGCCCGCATTACGTAATATGTTCGGTGATGCACTACGCTGTGTGGGATTTGATGTTCAATCCGCAAAGCAGCCCGCAGACGTGACACGCTGTGCGTTGCTCGCTGAACTTCTTGCAATGCCGCTTGATACCCTGTTTATTACCACCGCATCCATGCATCACCTCGATGTGCTTGAACAGGCGCTGGCGGCTCCCATCGCTCGTATTGTGGTCGAAAAGCCTATTGTCGCCACGCTTTCCCAAATTGAAAAACTGAAAACGCTGCTGACTCAACCGGATGCTGCCAACCGCGTGCTGGCACTCGACCATTGGATGGCACGCAATGGTGCAATGCAGCTGGCGTTGGGCAAACTCGGAGCGCAGTGGCAGGGCGATAATCCGCAACAGGCACTTGTCTCTCATTTTTCACACATTGTTAAAATCGACGGTTTTTTGCAGGAACCGAGCGGGTTTAACGCTGTTGGAGAACCCATTGCGCTTAACTTTGCCACCGGTGAGCCGGATACCCGTGAGCTTCGTCATCCGGACGGTGTGATTCTGGACATTGGCACACATGTACTGGCAATGCTGCGTGAAACAGTGCGTTACCTGGGCGGTAATGACAGTATGACCTTGCAGGTGAAAAGCGCTAAAGACCGTCTGGGACGTAATATTGTAGAGGGCGACCTGACCACAGCAGAAGGAGAGGCGCATCTGCAGGGACAGATTAGCGGCATTCCGCTGGACATCTGGCTGAATAAATACGCGGGGCCGGCTGGCGGACAAAAAGGCCTGCGCCTTTGTCTGCGCGATGGTCGTGTCATTAGCCATGATCGCCGTGGTGTCGAGGATGTGCTCGAATTGATTGACGGTGATGTTGTACAACGCTGGAGTCTGCCTGGTAGCGTATATGCCCATTGTCTGGCGGAGCATATTCTGGGCGCGCAAAGTCTGTTTGAACGCAGCCCACAGGAAGTGAGCCGCACGACGCAGCGCAGGCTGGAGGAAGTGGAGTGCCTGTTAACGTTACAGCAGCAGTTACGCGGGCGGCATTAAACGCATCGTGTTAAACTCAGCGCAGTAATGGATCCCTGTACTGGAGTCGCTATGTCTATTATTTGCCCGGATTGTCATGCAGAGCTGGAGCCGCAAAACGGTATGGCGCACTGTGATAACTGTAATAAAGATATTCAGTTAGAAGCGCACTGCCCGGAGTGCAATCAGCCACTGCAGGTGCTTAAAGCCTGTGGTGCGGTGGATTATTTCTGCCAGAACGGTCATGGCCTTATCTCGAAGAAACGCGTGGCGTTTGTGCCGCTTTAATCCTGTTTTTTCCTGCGTGTTTTCTTTGTCTTCGTGACAGCTCTCACTTCGCTTTCCACCCATCCGTCAGACAGGCGGGTGGTGAGCACATCACCTGCTGTAACCTGTTTAGTCTGTTTCAGCACTTCACCCTCTTTTGCGGTCGTCACGCTATAACCGCGGGCCAGCGTGGCCAGTGGGCTGACTGCCTCAAGATGGGTAACCGCGTTGCCAAAACGCTCGCGCTGTTCGCTTAAACTCGCACGGATATTTTCCGCCAGGCGGTATTCCAGTTGCTGAATGCGTGTTTGCGCACGGTAAATACGCGGCTGCGGGTTTTGCTGATTCAGACGCTGCAGCATGCGCTGCTGACGCTGATTTGCCTGTTTAATCTTATTCTCAAGTGCGAAGTTCATTCTCTGACGCAGTCGTTCCAGCACGGTCTGTTGACGGGCCAGACGCAGTTGCGGATGCTGCTGTTGCAAGCGGTGATGAAGCTGGGTAAATCGACGAGTACGATTGGCGAGGTAGTAGTCCATCGCCATCTCCAGACGCTGCTGACCATGCTGTATTTGACGCAGCAGTTCAAGCTGATTACGGCTGACAATTTCTGCCGCCGCCGACGGCGTAGGTGCCCGTAAATCTGCAATAAAATCGGCAATAGTGACATCGGTTTCATGGCCGACGGCGCTGACGACTGGAATGCGGCTGGCAAAGATCGCCCGTGCAACACGTTCGTCGTTAAAGCTCCACAAATCTTCCAGCGAGCCGCCGCCGCGCCCGACGATCAGCACATCGCACTCGCCCCGCGCGTTCGCCAGTTCAATGGCCCGAACGATCTGCCCTGGCGCATCATCGCCCTGGACTGCGGTCGGGTAGATAATAACGGGCAGGGAAGGGTCGCGACGCTTCAGGACGTGGAGGATATCGTGCAGCGCGGCGCCGGTTTTAGAGGTGATTACCCCGACGCAGTGGGCCGGTGAGGGCAGCGTTTTTTTGAACTGCTGATCGAATAGCCCTTCAGCCTGCAGTTTGGCCTTGAGTTGCTCATATTTTTGCTGCAGCAAACCTTCGCCCGCTGGCTGCATGCTCTCAACAATTATCTGATAGTCGCCGCGCGGCTCGTACAATGTAATGTTGGCGCGTACCAGTACCTGCTGACCGTGCTGTGGTCGGAACGTTACCCGGCGATTGCTGTTGCGAAACATCGCGCAGCGTACCTGAGCGGTGTCATCTTTGAGCGTGAAATACCAGTGACCGGAGGACGGCTGAGTGAAATTCGAAATTTCACCGCTGATCCACACTTGTCCCATTTCCTGCTCAAGCAGCAAACGAACCGTCTGATTCAGGCGGCTTACGGTAAAAATTGAGGTGGTCTGAGAGGATAACATGTGAGCGGGATCAAATTCTAAATCAGCAAGTTATTCAGTCGAAAGTAACATGCTCACAGAGGAGCGCAAGGTTTTTTTGCAAAAAAGTGTGGATGCAATCGGTTACGCTCTGTATAATGCCGCGGCAATATTTAATAACCTCCCAGGTGAGATATTGCCCATGCTACGTATCGCAAAAGAAGCCCTGACGTTTGACGACGTCCTCCTCGTTCCCGCTCATTCTACCGTTCTGCCGAATACTGCTGATCTCAGCACCCAGTTGACGAAAACCATTCGCCTGAACATTCCTATGCTCTCCGCAGCAATGGACACCGTGACGGAAGCGCGCCTGGCAATTGCCCTGGCTCAGGAAGGCGGCATCGGTTTTATCCACAAAAACATGTCTATTGAGCGCCAGGCGGAAGAAGTTCGTCGCGTGAAGAAACATGAATCTGGCGTCGTGACCGACCCACAAACCGTACTGCCAACCACCACTCTGCGCGAAGTAAAAGAACTGACCGAGCGTAACGGTTTCGCAGGCTACCCGGTAGTGACTGAAGATAATGAACTGGTCGGCATCATCACCGGTCGTGACGTACGGTTTGTGACTGATCTGAATCAGCCGGTTAGCGTCTACATGACGCCGAAAGAGCGTCTGGTGACCGTTCGTGAAGGCGAAGCACGCGATGTTGTCTTTGCCAAAATGCACGAAAAACGCGTCGAGAAAGCGCTGGTTGTTGACGACAGCTTCCATCTGCTCGGCATGATCACCGTTAAAGATTTCCAGAAAGCGGAACGTAAACCTAACGCTTGTAAAGACGAGCATGGTCGTCTGCGCGTTGGGGCTGCTGTAGGCGCAGGTGCGGGTAACGAAGAGCGTGTTGACGCGCTGGTTGCCGCTGGCGTGGATGTTCTGCTGATTGACTCCTCTCACGGTCATTCAGAAGGCGTACTGCAGCGTATCCGTGAAACTCGTGCTAAATACCCGGATCTGCAGATCATCGGGGGGAACGTTGCGACTGGTGCAGGCGCTCGCGCGCTGGCGGAAGCCGGCTGCAGCGCTGTTAAAGTCGGTATCGGCCCAGGCTCCATCTGTACTACCCGTATCGTTACCGGCGTCGGTGTACCGCAGATCACCGCCGTTTCTGACGCCGTTGAAGCGCTGGAAGGCTCAGGTATTCCGGTTATTGCCGATGGCGGTATTCGTTTTTCCGGCGACATCGCAAAAGCGATCGCTGCGGGTGCTTCTGCAGTGATGGTTGGCTCTATGCTGGCGGGGACTGAAGAATCTCCGGGCGAAATCGAACTGTATCAGGGCCGTTCTTACAAATCATACCGTGGTATGGGCTCTTTGGGCGCGATGTCCAAAGGTTCTTCCGACCGTTATTTCCAAAGCGATAACGCCGCTGACAAACTGGTCCCGGAAGGCATCGAAGGTCGCGTTGCGTATAAAGGTCGCCTGAAAGAGATCATTCACCAGCAGATGGGTGGCCTGCGCTCCTGTATGGGTCTGACCGGCTGTGGTACTATCGACGCGCTGCGAACAAAAGCAGAGTTTGTACGTATCAGCGGTGCGGGTATTCAGGAAAGTCACGTTCACGATGTGACCATCACCAAAGAGTCCCCTAACTACCGCATGGGCTCCTGATAAGTTTCCGCGCCCGGCTATATGCCGGGCGAATTTGTTTCACTTGCCTCGGAATTAGCGTCAATGACAGACAATATTCATAAACATCGCATTCTCATCCTTGATTTCGGATCTCAGTACACTCAGCTGGTTGCTCGTCGCGTACGTGAACTGGGCGTCTATTGTGAACTGTGGGCGTGGGATGTTACGGAAGCACAAATTCGCGAATTCAACCCAAGCGGTATCATTCTTTCCGGTGGTCCGGAAAGCACCACTGAAGAAAACAGCCCGCGTGCGCCGGAATACGTTTTCACTGCGGGCGTGCCTGTGTTCGGCGTGTGCTACGGCATGCAGACTATGGCAATGCAGCTCGGTGGTCATGTTGAAGGTTCTAACGAACGTGAATTCGGCTATGCGCAGGTTGAAGTTCAGACCGACAGCGCGCTGATCCGCGGTATTGAAGACTCTCTGACCGCAGACGGCAAACCACTGCTGGACGTGTGGATGAGCCACGGCGACAAAGTGACCGCTATTCCGGAAGGTTTCGTGACCGTTGCCAGCACCGACAACTGCCCGTTTGCCATCATGGCGCACGAGGAAAAACGTTTCTACGGTGTGCAGTTCCATCCGGAAGTTACCCACACCCGTCAGGGGATGCGCATGCTGGAGCGTTTTGTGCGCGACATCTGCCAGTGTGAAGCGCTGTGGACCCCGGCAAAAATTATCGATGACGCCGTTGCCCGCATTCGTGAGCAGGTTGGCACTGATAAAGTGATCCTCGGCCTCTCCGGCGGCGTTGACTCCTCCGTCACCGCG
Organism: Citrobacter sp. RHBSTW-00887; assembly: GCF_013728095.1. Classification (NCBI taxonomy): domain Bacteria; kingdom Pseudomonadati; phylum Pseudomonadota; class Gammaproteobacteria; order Enterobacterales; family Enterobacteriaceae; genus Citrobacter; species Citrobacter sp. RHBSTW-00887. Next base: position 1,555,788 of record NZ_CP056267.1, read on the forward strand.
ATGCTGCTGCACCGTGCAATTGGCAAAAACCTGACCTGTGTGTTCGTCGACAACGGTCTGCTGCGTCTCAACGAAGCTCAGCAGGTGATGGATATGTTCGGCGACCATTTCGGCCTGAACATCATTCATGTTGAAGGTGAAAAGCGTTTCCTGGACGCGCTGAAAGGCGAGAACGATCCGGAAGCTAAACGTAAAATCATCGGCCGCGTGTTCGTGGAAGTCTTCGACGAAGAAGCGCTGAAGCTGGAAGACGTTAAGTGGCTGGCGCAGGGAACCATCTATCCGGACGTGATCGAATCCGCGGCTTCTGCCACGGGTAAAGCGCACGTCATCAAATCTCACCACAACGTGGGCGGTTTGCCGAAAGAGATGAAGATGGGTCTGGTTGAACCGCTGCGTGAGCTGTTCAAAGACGAAGTGCGTAAGATTGGTCTGGAGCTGGGTCTGCCGTACGACATGCTGTACCGTCACCCATTCCCGGGGCCGGGTCTGGGCGTACGCGTGCTGGGCGAAGTGAAGAAAGAGTACTGCGACCTGCTGCGCCGTGCGGATGCTATCTTCATTGAGGAACTGCACAACGCTGACCTGTACAACAAAGTGAGCCAGGCGTTCACCGTGTTCCTGCCAGTACGTTCCGTTGGCGTCATGGGCGATGGCCGTAAGTACGACTGGGTTGTTTCCCTGCGTGCTGTTGAAACCATCGACTTTATGACCGCGCACTGGGCGCACCTGCCGTATGACTTCTTAGGCCGCGTCTCTAACCGCATTATCAACGAAGTTAACGGTATTTCCCGCGTGGTGTATGACATCAGCGGTAAGCCGCCAGCTACGATTGAGTGGGAATGATTTACAGCTAACTCACAGCTAATCATTTCTATTCAATTTAGCACTCAACCCTCTGTTTTTACAGGGGGTTTTCTTTATATCACATCATATCTATTCACTCTATCTCACATTTTTTGCCGGTACAGGTGACGGTATTACCCTAAAGGTATACTCTTCATACCGTCAAACCATGGATGCTTTACGGGTGAATTGTGCTTACTGATACCAAATTAAAAAACCTCAAGCCGCAGGACAAACTGTATAAGGTTTCGGATCGTGACGGCTTGTATGTAGCCGTGCTTACTTCCGGCTCTGTCTCGTTCCGGTATGACTACAGAATCAACGGACGCCGGGAAACGCTGGTCATCGGTCAGTATGGTCGTGACGGTATCAGTCTGGCGGAAGCGCGTGAAGAACTAATTGCTGCAAAGAAACTGTTGAAGGCAGGACAGTCGCCTGCTGCGGCTAAACGTGACGGTATCAAAAAGATCCGTGGGGCTGAGACATTCGCGGTACATACCGACAGCTATATGAAGCACGTCATTCTGGCTGACAGTACCCGCGCAATGAAACAGGCCGTTATCGAACGCGATATCATGCCGGTTCTGGGTAACAAGATGATGGCTGAGATAACCACCGGTATGGTGCGAGACCTGTGCGATCGCATTGTCGAACGTGGTGGCCGGGCTACAGCGGTGCAGGCCAGGGAAATTATCAGCAGCGTATACCGTTATGCCAATGACCGCGGGCACGGCCTGTTTAATCCGGCTGCTGAAATTAAGCCTTCATCGATAGCCATGTTTAAGCCGCGCGACCGCACACTGCAACCTGAAGAGATCGGCGTATTCTTCCGCGCTCTGGATCACGTCGGGACTATGGCCACGATGAAGCTGGCATTAAAGCTGGTGCTACTTACCCTGGTTCGTAAAAGTGAATTCACTCATGCCACATGGTCAGAGGTTGATTTCAAAAAATGGACGTGGACCATACCGTCAGACCGTATGAAGGGAAGCCGGGCGCACGTTATCTATCTGCCAAAACAGGCGCAGGATCTGATGATTGGCCTACAGATGTGCGCTGGTGGAAGTGAGTACCTTTTGCCTGGACGCTACTCGGTCAGCAAACCATTATCCAACGCCGCACTGAACAGGCTGATCAATGTTACTGTCGAATCGGTGAATGATGCTGGCGGGCATCTGGATAACTTCTCTGTGCACGACCTGCGCCGTACTGCCAGTACGCTTTTACATGAGGCCGGTTATCCATCTGACTGGATTGAAAAGGCGCTGGCGCATGAGCAGAAGGGCGTTCGTGCAGTGTATAACAAAGCGGAGTATGCCAGGCAGCGAGCCTATATGTTGCAGCAGTGGGCAGATATGGTTGATGCCTGGATTAACGGGGAGCACACCGATCTGGTGCCGTTCTCCCCGTCGAAGTTTGAGAAGTTGATGAGTGAAGGTTATTAATTTCTGGATTTTATAAATTCTCGCTGAAGCTCAACTGTCATTTGCAGTTCTTCGCATTTCTTGTGCAAGACACTATTTTCCGTTTGCAGCCAGTTAACTTGCGCGCTCTTCTGCACAATAACAGCGCGCTGCTCCTCCAACTGGCGGATTAACTCCGCCTCATTGAACATGGTCATATTCCACCACCAAAGATCCACTGATTGTTTGCGTGAGCTATGAACCGGCATGATGTGTCAGGAAGCAAAAGAGAATTAACCACCTCTCCAGTTTCAACGACGTAATAATTACTGTCAGTAACGTTATTTATTAGAAGTGCTTCCCGTTCTTCCACAGACATACCAGCAAGAATTTTCATGACCTTTTTCCCTATTGGCCGATAATCTGGAGCTACACCTGCAATTTTCGCAGCAGCATAATTATGATGACCATCCATAAGGATGGTGTATTGGGTACCACGAAGGACGATAGGGTAAACGTTAACAACAAAGCGCTTAAAACGTGAAGCTCTGTCATTCACGATATCCATATTTAAGTAGCGCTGGCTGCTAATCAGTACACCTTTGATAATAGTCATGCGGCCTCCACTTTCATCACGTCAATTGCGCATCCTGGCAGTAACTGCACCGCCGGACCGTCGCACTGATTTCCCCAAACATCGAAGCCATGCGACGACTGGCGGGCGAATAGCTCAATGCGCGGCACATCGCCAAGCAGTTGCACCAGTTTTTCTCGGATGACGTCAGGCTTGCGGGAGTTTTCCATGCGCGGTGCGGTGACGTGCTGGCATATTGAGGCATCCATGCGGGCCGGTAACTTTCCGCGCACCGCAAACAGGCAGTCTTCGCTGTTTGCCCTAGTCATATGACCCATACCAATCGCGCTGTTCCCCTTATGCTTGTTGGTCTTGTGCCAGGTGAATCCCTTCATGGTCATCAGCTTGAAGCCCCACGCCTCGACTACCTTCAACGCTTCAACCGGCTGCGTCGGCACCCACCACATAGCCAGCAAACAATCATCTGCGGCAAGATCCCACACAGGCAGACGGCAGATATCAAGCACGTTCATTACTGGGTATTTGAACCCAGCACCGCGCTCTCCGTCGGCTGCTTTGTCACGGTAAACCCAAGGCGGGTCGGCGTAGATAAGAGTGTATTTACCGGTCATGCTATACCTGCCTTAATTGGACGAACCTTAAGAGATTCATTCAGCTTTTCAGCCACTCTCTGAGCTGCTATAGGGTTGCGAATAATCAGTTTGGCTGGAGTTAACCAGCCTCCATACTTCATCGAATAAATTAGTGTCACCATTCCAACGGTGATATCGTCTTGCGGATTAGTCATACACCACCCCGCGACATCCGATCCCTGCGTATTCACCACGGCGCAAGCCATTACCTTTCGATATGCACTGATCACGGCGTATCGCTATTCTGGCGCGTTCAACCTCACCGACTGCTGCATCCATGCACAGCAACCAGAGCCTGGCTGCAATGCGGAACTGGCCTTTCGATTCACGTTCAACGGCGCGCTTTTCTACCTCCATCGCCGCCGGCGTTACAGCGACAACCTTTGATGCCTGACGCTGAGACACATAGTTCAGGTGATACTTTTCAAGACGGGTTAATTTGCTCATCGGATCCAGCCTTCTCTGAAAATTACCGCCAGCAGATACAGCCAGGCGGAAACGGCGGTCAGGAATAAGTACCATCCTGACCATTTTTCCCAGTGCCTGATCAGCGCTGTCATGCGGCGTTACTTACTGGGCGGTAAACGCGCTGATCAACCGGCGGCTTTTTTCCGGTGAACTCTGCGGGGCTGGTGGCCTGACGTTCATCAAGCCAGTTCTCAACCTCTTCAGCGTTCCATGCACAACGTTTATCAGTGATCCAGAAACGCTGCGGGAACTCTCCATTGCGCTCCATGCGGTCAATGGTGCTCATAGATACCGGCACCACTGCCATAAGTTCCTTTTTGCCAAATGCTCTTTTCATAATTACCTCTCTTGCATTTGCGACGCGCGTGGCGCCGCAGTGGTGGTTACATCGGTACTTCGTTCAGTTCGTCACAACGGATGGTGTAAACGTCAGTTGCTTTTGCCAGCAGGTCATCATCTCCTGCAAGTTTCTGAGCAACGTATTTGTACGCTTTGTCCAGGTCGGCCTGAGTGTTGTAGTTCATCGCCGCGCCGGAAAATGCGTGCAGAATCTCTTCAGGACCGCGATCGTCTTTGTGCTGCTGACGATCTTCCTGCTTCTGCTCAGGCTTTGAGTTGATCAGGCTGTTCATACCTTGAGCCGTTGCCGCTGGTGGCGTGATATCTCGCTCAACACGCGGTGTTGTCTCCTGCAATTCGTCGGGTGTATAGACGCCCATGATTACGTCAGGGCAGTGCAGGCGCGACCAGCGCTTGGTTGCCAGGTATGCAAGCTGTTGTTTAGGATCGCTCGCCCAAAGAGTTGAGTTGCGAACTTGGGCCTGAGACAGGAGCAATTCCAGAACGCGTGGTTCATCTTCACCTTTCATCGTTGCCCATACACGCACGCCGCATCCTGCTTCATCCTTCAATGTCCATGCTGGTGCAATGTAGGTATTTCCCTTCTGGGATGTTTTCTCTACAAACTTGCCGATCACGTTTTCCCACGGTCCGAACCACTCATAGTTGATGCGGTCTTTCGTTGGCGACATCGTGGTGATAACTGCATTTACCAGTTGGGCCTCATAACCGAGAGTGCCGCTGACGACATGAGTTTTCTGAGCGACGGCGAATGGGTTCATGCCCCACTGAGCAGCCTGCATTGCCACAGCCATGCAATCAGCAGGCTTTCCGGCGAGGTGAGCCGGTACGGTCACGCGGCTTTGAGACATAACCTCGGCAAATTTCATCAACTGGTTCAACCCTTCAGGGCTAAAAATGGTGGCAGCGGTTCCAGCGATAGCGGTATCTACTGGTGCATTCATGGTTGCGATATCGTTGCTCATACGTACATATCCTGTTTGCGTGCCCATTCAGGGCGTTTAATAATTTCCACTCCGCCCCATTCATCGCTGATGCGGCATTCGTGATAGGTGTTCAGATCCCGGCGGAATAACTGATGCCCGGCGTCAACATCCGGCGCATCCAGCTCGAATACGCGGACCGGGTATCGACCGCAGTCGATGGTTTCGCTCACAGCCAGGAAGAAGAATCCGTGTGGCTGCCCGGTTACTTTCAGTGCGCCTTCGCGGTACATTGCGTCCTGCACGTGATAGCGGAATTCCTCGATGTGACGCGCAAAGCGATCCATGTCTGCAACCTTTTTCACGTCGACGATCACGTTGTGCTCGTTCAACCACTTATCCGGACGGATTCGGCACAGTTCGGCAGTCTCTTCGTCATTCCAGTACATCGATGCTTCACAGTGGCCTGGGGCTTCCAGCATCCAGCGCGCCGCCGGGTGAGCCATTGCGCTGTCGCGCATCAGTTTCAGTTTCCGGCCCTGTTCGGCATCCATCACCGTCATACCCATACCGGCAACATCTTTCAGGAATGCTTCTTCATCGGCTTTACCCTGATTGGTGCGGCGGTTGAACTGTGGCGCCACGATGAAACGCTTATCGAATTCCTCCGGCTCAAGCAGCAGGCAGTGCAGAGCAGTACCCATGTCCAGTGCGGATTTCTTCTCTTCATCTTCCGGAGCAGCCTTCACCCATTTCAGAAGGGCGGGGTTCTTGGCCACCATATCCAGTTGTGACTTACTCACGCCGTCACCGGCGTGGTAGTCCTCGTTGCTGATGTCGAAATAGATGCCGGTATTCATGCCGCATTCCTTTTGCTGTCGATCTGGTCAGCCAGATCAAGACGAGCGATGACGCCAGTTAATTCACGTTTGAATGACGACATAAGCTCTTCGAAATCATCACTTTCAAATGCCGCTTCCATTACCTCATAACGAACGCCGGCACGGAGAATTGCTCGCTTGAATGACTCTTCCATTTCGCAACCAGCAACTGCTTCGATCAGCTCAACGTGGCGGTCGTACAGTTCAGATGACAGCTGGTAGTCATTGCTTAACTGAACTGCTATTTTTTTCAGGTTATTGAATTGCTGAATGTGCATAGCCACCTCAGTAGTTGATGGTTGTTGCTGGGACTTTCCCGCGAGCGATGGCGACAACACATGCCTTTGCCCAGTCTTCAGGAATGCCCTGGTCAATGAGAGCTTGGACCGCAGCAGCATTAATGGCCCGACGGTGCTCTACATCAGCAGCGCGTGATGCCGCTTCATCAGCGATGCGCTTCTCTTCCGCCAGACGGGCCGCTTCTTTCGCTTCGGCTTCACGTTTGATGCGCTCGGCTTCTTCCTGCGCCTTGCGTTGCTCAGCTGCGATAGCTTCCTGTTTTTCGCGCTCGGCACGATCTGTGGCTTCCTTCTTCTCTGCTTCAGCTTTTTGCTCTGCGGCAATACGTTCACGCTCTGCCTGCTCAGCCTTGAACTTTAATTCAGCCTCGCGACGGGCAGATTCGGCGCGTTCACGCTCGATTTTCTCTTCGGCTTCACGCCTGGCCTTTTCTTCCGCCTGGCGCTTCAACTCTTCTTCATGAGCAATGCGCTGGCGCTCTGCTTCTTCTGCTTTCTCCTTCGCTTCGCGGTCGAATGCGTCATTCATAAGCAGGGCAATTTCGTGATCTGATTCGAACTGCTTACGGTCGTTTTCAGCTTTAACTCGAGCAGCTTCTTCAGCTTTGATGCGCTCCTGTTCAGCTTCCCATTCGGTAGCCGGTCGGCGTATTTCTACCGCCAGTTCATCCAGCGCATCGCGTACTTTTTTGCGGCTTGCATCGACAAGAGCAGGGCGCTTTTTCATTTCAGCAACCAGATTTTTTCCAGCGTCGTCGATGGCTGTTTTAGTGCGACGCACGGTAGATGCCATGCTGATATAAACGCCGCGCCCCTTAACCGTGTTGACGTCACCAACTACCGATAACGCTTTCTGGCGAATATCAGCAATCAGGTTTGAGATGTACTCATCACTGATGAATGCCGCTTCCAGATCTGCAGGTGCCGGAAGTTGTACCAGCACCAGTTCTTTTGATTCGCTCACTTGCTCACCCCCATATCCATTTCCGTTTTTACCGCCAGCTTGCTGACGAATACCCAGATCATTGCTTCACCCAGCGTGCGGAATTTCCAGCTCATCAGCCCGCAAGCTGTAACGCAGTACCAACCGTTGATGACTTTCCACTGCATATGAACCTCACTATTACCAATTTGGTAATACATAAAGATGCAGGAAAGCCACGAAGTGGTGGTTTCTGCCTGAGCGATGTGCTCTTGTATTACCTTTTAGGTAATAATCGGATCAAAAAGTGATTATGTCAATAGGTATGACGAGAAAAAATTACCATTTTGGTAATTAATTGAGGCGCGAGCTTACCGCCATCGGGCAGGTAAAGCGTCAGAATGGCGGGGGATTACTTGCTTTTGTTCTGCTCAAACACGAAGTTGATGAATGAGGTGATCTTATTTTTCTCTTCCTGTGGCAGAGCTGCATACAACCGGTGGTCGTAGTCGATAACACCAGGAGCGCCAACGGGAATAATCATCTCGTATGCTTCATGCCCGAACGCGCGCGCCAGGGAGGAAAGAACGCCGATAGTTGTGCTGACTTCCGCTTTCATAATCCGGTTAACTGTGGCCGGGCCAATACCAGCTGCAACAGCAACTTTCTTTTCGGACGTCATTTCCGTGTTCTTTCTCATCCAGGCATTGAGCGTGGCGGCGGCCTGCTTCTCTACAGTCCATTCGCCATCTTCGGTGGCTGGAACAAAGTTATCTGCTGGAATGAATGCCAGGTCGTGATCGACATCAAGCCAGAACTTTTCTTTGCGCGCTGCTTCTTCGATGATGCGAGCGGCATTAGGCCCGATATTTTTGATACCAGTACACCATCGGTTGACCAGGTTCTGCGAACGCTTCACCCTTTCTGCAAAGCGCAACTGGGTATCATCGAAATCCCGGCGAATGATTTCGTTAAGGTTTTTTCGTCTTATGTCATAAATACTTTTCATAGCTATTGTATTTGTCCATTTAATGTTACCTAACTGACTAAATTTAAATGAATATTACCATAAAGGTAAAGTTACCATAACGGTAATAATCATTGATTTTTTCACCAGAAAGGTAATAATTCAGATATGAATAGACAGGCTGAGATAAGCAAAATATGAGTGACGAAAAAAAATTTGATTTCAAAAAGCACTGGCTGGGGCTGTCTCCTGATGAGCGTGAAGCATTTGCAGATGAAGCCGGAACCACCAGTCATTACATCCAGACGCACCTGACCGGGCGCCGCAAGATGCCAGGTAAGCGACTGATGGACGGACTTTTTAAAGCATGTCGTTCCCGAGAATGGACAAAGTCTAAACCTGAATTAGTGCTCTTCTTCTACGACCGATAATCCCTCCGAACACATCAATGCCGTCATCTCCTGGCGGCTCCTTCCTGCTTAAAACACCTTTCTGGTAATAAAAAACCATATACGGTTGATCTTTTTTTCTTCCTGCATCAAAATCATCGTAATAGTAAACGTTAATGAGGTTGTGCAATGGAGATTATTACTCGCCTTGACGCTGCAAAGGCAGGTCTTAAGCGTTATTACACCGGAAAACAGTGTAAGCATGGTCATGACAGTGAGCGCTACGTTTACAACGGGCACTGCGTTACATGCGCCATCAACACGAGCCTGCGCCGCCAGGCAGAAATAAAGCAGCTCATGGCCGAAGCCAGCCTGCAACACTCAAGCTGACGACAGGTATTTACCATGAGCAGACACGCAACAGAGTGGGCATGGAAAACAAATCCGGGCAGCTCATCACTGAAACTCATCCTGCTCTCGATGGCTGATCGAGCCGATGAATACAACCTGTGCTACCCAAGCATCGAACGCCTGGTTACCGACACAAGCCTGAATAAAAAAACAGTTCAGTCGGGGCTTATTTCGCTCATCGGAATGGGACTAATTTCAGATACAGGAGAAAGAAAAGGGGCAACAAGAAGGGTCCGGGTTTTCTCTTTAAACATACCCAAAAACGGTAATGTTACCAATATTGGGAATATACCCAAAAACGGGAAGTTGAATGATCCCAAAAACGGGAAGTTGAATGATCCCAAAAACGGGATGCAGAACCTATCAGTTAACCAGTCATATAACCAAGAGAAGGAGAGGGGCGATAAAACTGGGGGGTTAGTGCCTCAGAGAACAGACGCCAACAACGCCGTTATTAACAACTTTGTCCCTCCTGGTGGACTGGGACAATTCGGGAAATTTGTCATGCATGAGAACTGGTCACCATCGGATGATTTCCTCCGGGTGTCTTCATTGCAGGGCATTAACCTGGATTGCCAGCCAACACCACAGGAGCTTGCAGAGTTCAGGGTTTACTGGATGGCCGAGGGTAAGGCTTTCCACCATGCGCAATGGGAGCAAAAACTTGCCAGACGTCTGCAGATCAGCAGACAGAACAAACTGACCTCACCTGAAAACAACGTACCGCACTGGAACAGTCCAGAGGCGTGGGAGGATTTCCTGTGAATAACGTATTTACCGCCATCCAGAACCGAGACGGTGAGGCTATGGCCAGCTTAACCGGTTCAGACCGTCAATATGCAGGTAGCGACAACGTTGTGAACATCACGGCAGAGCGCCTTGTAGATGCCCTGTTTAAACAGCTTAAGCAGCTATTCCCGGCAGCTGAGCAGACCAACCTGAAGACTCCAGCGCAGGAGACAGCAGCAAAGCAGCAGTGGATCGCCGCATTCGCCGAAGGTGGCATCCGAACCCGTGAGCAGGTATCGGCAGGAATGCGACATGCCCGCGCCAGTGAATCACCGTTCTGGCCTTCGCCTGGGCAATTCATCAAGTGGTGCAAGGACAGCAAGATGGTGCTGGGGATCAGCATCGAGGACGTGATGGGTGAGTTTCACCGTTACGCCAAAGAGAAAAGCCTCCAGCCTGGAGGACCAGAGCGGTTCCCGTGGCGCCATCCGGTCATGTACTGGATTGTTTGTGATACTCGCCGGGCGATGTATCAGCGCCAACTGAGTGAGGCTGAAGTTGAGAAGCATGCCCGCAAGCTGCTGGATGAATGGTCGGCAAAAGTGGCATCCGGTCACCAGATTCCAGATCCAATACTCAGCATACAGGCCAAGCCAGAGCCAATGAGCACACCACTGACAGGCTCAGGTAACGCCTACCATCCACCAGGGCGAAGTTTCGGATGCATGCCGAACGCAGCCACCCTGGGAGGGTTAACACCGGCACAGTGGCTCATGGAGGAATACAGGCGAGGGAAGGCAGCAGGACTCATCAAGTAATACCAGCGCAGTAGCGCATTTTTTTACATCTCGTGAATTACCAAAAAGGTAATAAAATATGCACATTGCTATTGAAATTAACTCATTTGTGGTTTTAAATTACCTGAGAGGTAAATCATGAAAAGGCAGTTGCAGGCACTCGGAAGGCTCAATACTGGCCAGATGAATAAAACCGAATCGGCTTACTGCCAGCACCTTGAGTTACGCAAGCATGCCGGGGAAATAGCCTGGTATCGGTTCGAAGGTATCAAGCTTCGGCTGGCTGATAACACGTTCTACACGCCTGATTTCGCAGTGATACTCACCACCGGTGAGATGGAACTGCACGAGGTGAAAGGTTTCTGGACCGGCGACGCCAGGGTGAAAACCAAAGTCGCAGCAGATCAGTATCCGTTCCGCATCATCGGCGTGACGGTGAAGCCGAAGAAAGCGGGTGGCGGGTGGGGCGTCGAAGAGTTCTAAATCGACGATCCTTTTAGTTATCAAACTAATCAATAACTTATACGGGTAAGCGAGGGTAATAATGGGAAGTAATATCATTGAGTTAGCGAAGTTAGGACATGAGCGCACTGCTGAACTGAAAGCATCATGCGGTGCTGTCGACGTGCGCAGCCTGGCGCAACTGATTAGCGATCTGGCTACACAGCTTGAAGTGCAGTTTGTTCGCTCAACCAACATGGCAGTACAGCTCGCTAACGCCGAGAGCAAGTGCAGGGAGTTGGCGGCGGAGAATGCGGCGCTGAAGGCTGCGTCATCATGTTTGGTGTCTGAATACATGATGAACAAAGGCGCTGATAACGAATTTATCGCCTGCATTACTCCTTCGAAGAAAACCATTGGCACGGGCGGCGTCTGGGATATGTGGCGTCATCTTGACATGGCTCTCGACACAACCCCGGCAACCGAAGCTGTCCTGGCTGAAGCGCGGGCGCAGGAATCTAAGCGAGTTTACGAAAGCATTTTGGATAATCCGGCAGTAACGGACATGGGTTCTCTTGTTGATTGGCTTGAACAACATGCCGAGGACTCCGCATCGTTCGCCGCCCAGTTACGACAGGGAGCAGCGCTATGAGTAAGTCATACATCGTCATTCAGCAATACCTTTGGTGCAACGAAAACGGAGGTGGAATCGAGTACACATCTGATTGTGTCGAATTCGACAAACGTGACAAGGCCATTAAGCACGGCTTTAAGATGCAAGGCAGTGATGACTTCAATATCGGAGTAGTCGAAGCGGGTCGCTTGGTATCGTTTGACTGGATGAATAAACCGGTTGGGGAAAGCGGAGAATCAGCAGAAGTATTAGCTCAAATTGCAGAGGCTATCGGTCTCCAGGAGGCAGCCCAATGAGCAACATCGACAAACAGGCACTGCGTGAACGCTATTCACTGCAACCAGTACCGAAATGCCATATTTGCGACGCTGTTATGACGATAGCAAGGGCATCTGCCGGTGCTGTTATGTACGCATGTTCAGGTTGTACTTACGACGATAACGGAGCGCATTATGCGCCAGGAAGAAGCCCGGGTGATGCTCATTACTCAGCATCACGCGTAACGATATTCGAATCAGGCGACTCTGATGTGCTGGCGCTACTGGATGAGCTGGAATCCACAGAGAAGCGCAATACTGAATTACAGATAGAGAATGCATACATCCGCAACCGACACAAAGAACTGGACCTGTTAATCGGGAAAAACATTCTGGTCATGCAAGCTGCGATTATTGAGTGGCAGGCTACCGGTAATGCAACGACCGCGTTGGCATGGATTTATAACACGCTGTGGGGGCCAGGCGAGTTACCCAGCGAAGATGAAAAGGATGCACAGGCATATTTCGACCGCGAATATGCACCTATTGACGAAGAGTTGATGGCGCTTCACAAGTGGTTTTGGGAACAAAGTGAAGCTGAACGCGCCGCCGTTGGCATTGGCGTGAAGGGGGAGTGAGATGGAAAACGTTAACTTTGTAGTGCAACTACTGAAGAGTGACGAATGCGTAACGCTCATGGCCCACGCAGAAGTCAGTAAGGCTGAGCTTATCGACGAAGCCATTCGCCAGGGTGAGATTGAAGAATATGAGCGAGAACGCTTCGATAAGGCCGAGTTTTGCGCCTACAAGTGGGTGAAGGCAGTTCCGCGCGCTGGCTACTCAACCTACTACTACGAATCGCGTGAAGGTGTTCGCGGAGCATTCAAAGCAACCTGTCTACAGTATCTCTGGTGAGGACTAACCCATGACAACTAACCACCCGGCGCACGGTCCTGTATCACTCGATCGCCTGCACCAGATACGCGAAGTACTCAGCAAAGCATCAGCGCAAAGTGACGGCGGTAATCTCGGCTACGCAATGGCTGATGCTGTCAAGGTGATTGATGAAGTCCTGAATGCTGAGCCTGTGCTTTATGCCGCTGAGGAAACTCTGGCTTATGCAAAGATGGGTGAGCTTCACCTTAAGTGTCTGTCTCAGCCAATGGGAGATGCGGTAATTCCACTCTACACTACCCCGCCAGCGCAGGTGGTGCCGGAGAATTGCGTAACAGCAGAACACCGTCGCGTTATTGAAATGCTGCTCAATGTTTGCGGGGCCGCATTCGAACTCGCAGATGATAGCTGTCAGCAAGATGTTGATGGCGAAGAGTGCCACGTTGTTCCAGACGACGCATTTCAGAAGCTAAGTGATGCGCTGGACGAAATAGAAAACACTCTCCCGACAGAAGATGTCGACAGGTCAGACGTATTTCTTGCCTGGTCGGCAATGCCAAGGGCAGCGCTGAAATCTATTCTTCAGGCTGGCAACTCTCCGGTAACTCCGGATGGTTGGATTCCGGTAAGCGATCGAATGCCTGAAGCGCATGAACCTATTTACATATTTCATCCAGATTACGGCGTTGACGAGGGAGTTTGGTATGACAACCAGGAAGACGCATTTCTGTGGGACAGCGATCGCTCAAGATGCCGGACGATTGAAACCGTATCGCACTGGATGCCGATGCCTTCTCTGCCAGCAGCACCGCAGCAGGAGGTGAAGTGATGTCCAAGTGCGACGCTCTGCTTTACTCCATGATAATCGGGTTTGGTGTGGCTGCAGGAATCAGGGTTTACATCGCCTGGGAATCATTAATTAATCTGGCATGGAGTGCTATCCGTGGTTAAATCCGCAGCAGAACGCAAAGCCGCGCAGCGTGCCCGTCTGGCTGAAGCCGGTAACCGCAAGATGGAATTGCAACTCGACGAGCAGGAACTGGAAATGCTGGCGCGTAACTGCGCCGCCCGTCGCCCTGGTCGTGCGCCGTATGATATGAGCGAGTACATCGCGTTGCTTATCCGCCAGGATGATGCGCGGGTTCGTGGCCGTATCAAATCCATCAGCGCGAACCGGTGTGGAAAGTGCGGCGATTCACTGCCGGTTGATTCGTGTCCGTGTGACGGTGATTCGCAATGCTGGGTGACGCGTGGCTGGCATGAGACTAAATTATCAGTGTGACATGTCACGATATCGACAATAAATTGCAACGGCCGCCGACTATGGCGGCTTTGTTTTGCGTGTTACTATTACCAAAATGGTAATTATTACTTCGGTGGTAACAATGCCAGCAGAACCAAAAGCACCAAAACGCAAATCAACGCAGTACAAGCCACTTACAGCGATGCAGGAGGCTTACGCGCAGGAATATACCAAATGCCCTGAGAATCAGACTCAGGCAGCGATTAACGCAGGATTCTCACCTAATACGGCAGCGGTCAAAGCCAGTGTCATGATGCGTGATGAGCGCATCCAGAAACGGATCGCCGAGCTGATGGAGGAACGTAACAAGCGCCTGCGCGTCAGTGCTGATTACGTGCTGCTTCGCCTGGTGGAAATCGACCAGATGGATGTGCTGGATATCCTGAACGACGACGGCAGCCTTAAACCGATCCGCGAATGGCCGAAGATATGGCGCACCACACTGAGCGGTTTCGACCTGTCATCGACCATCATGAACATGGATGAGACCTCGATAGAGACAATCCTCAAAAAAATCAAATGGCCTGACAAGGTGAAGAACCTGGAGCTTATCGGTAAGCACGTCGATGTAAATGCGTTCAGAGAACGTCTGGAAATCGACGTCAAGATGACCATTGCTGAGAAGATGGCAAAAGCCCGTAAGAGGGTACAGGCTCAGGCTGGTGGTGAAGAATGACAGCAGCAGCCATGTCGCCGGAAGAGCAACTCGTCGAGGATATTGCCTCCTTCACGTATGACCCGCTGGGCTATTCGCTGTATGCGTTCCCGTGGGGCGAGGATGGTACAGAGCTGGCGCATGCCACCGGTCCCCGAAAATGGCAGGCCGACGCATTCCGCGAGATACGCGATCACCTCCAGAACCCCGCTACCCGTCACCAGCCGATAATGCTGGCCCGCGCATCCGGTCATGGCATCGGTAAATCTGCGTTCATCTCGATGCTGATTAACTGGGGCATGTCGACCTGTGAAGACTGCAAGGTAGTGGTGACCGCCAACACCGACAACCAGTTACGCACAAAAACGTGGCCGGAAATCATCAAATGGTCGAACCTGGCTATCACTAAGGAGTGGTTCACCTGCACCGCTACGGCGATGTACAGCAACGATCCCGGTCATGACAAACGCTGGCGCGCTGATGCTATCCCATGGTCTGAGCACAACACCGAGGCGTTCGCAGGGCTTCACAACGAGCGTAAGCGCATCATCGTCGTATTCGACGAAGCCTCAAACATTGCCGATCTGGTGTGGGAAGTTGCCGAGGGTGCGCTGACGGATGAAGATACCGAGATTATTTGGGTGGCATTCGGTAACCCGACGCGAAACACCGGGCGCTTCCGCGAGTGCTTCCGCAAGTATAAGCACCGCTGGAAGTGCGCACAGATTGACAGCCGCACCGTGGAAGGCACGAACAAGGCTCAGCTCGATAAGTGGATTGAGGACTACGGCGAGGAAAGCGATTTCGTGAAGGTCCGTGTACGCGGGATCTTCCCTGATGCGTCTGAACTCCAGTTTATCCCGACTGGCCTCACCGACGAGGCAATGAAGCGCGTAGTTACCGCTGGGCAGGTCGCGCACGCTCCGGTGATTATCGGTGTCGACCCGGCGTATTCCGGAGTGGATGACGCGGTGATATACCTGCGGCAAGGGCTGCACAGCAAAGTGCTCTGGACAGGCAGCAAGACAACCGATGATCTGATTATGGCGAAGCGTATCGCCGACTTTGAGGACCAGTACCAGGCTGACGCTGTATTCATTGATTTCGGTTACGGTACCGGGCTGAAGTCCATCGGTGACGGCTGGGGCCGTTCCTGGCAACTGATATCGTTCAGCGGAGGTTCCACCGATCCCCAGATGCTCAATAAGCGCGGCGAGATGTTCAACAGTTGCAAAACGTGGCTGAAAATTGGTGGTGCGCTGGATGATCAGGAGACGGCTGATGACCTGTCTGCGGCGGAGTACAAAGTCAGGGTGGACGGCAAGATAGTCATTGAACCGAAGGATGACATCAAAGAGCGGTTAGGCCGTTCTCCTGGCAAGGGTGACGCGCTGCTGCTGACGTTTGCTTTCCCGGTGTCGAAACGCATGAATATACCAGGACAGCAAAGCCAGCAGGGCAAGGCACTTACTGAGTACGATCCCTATGCATGAAAAAGCACGCGCATCGGCGGGCTGATTGTGACATGTCACGGCTTAAAAACTGTCGGAACAGATGGCGTTCTTTGGATAGTCTTAATTAGCTCACTTTCGTAATGATCTGCTCTTTGTTTCTGAATATTCATGTACTGAACGATGGCCTGTTGTTCAGTAATCGCACCATTCCTGAGCGCTGCAATAACCATCCTCGCATAAGTATCATGAGAAATTAAAGACTCAAGGTACTCAATAGCTGATGATCCTTTGTCCTGAATTTCCTGCTCGATAGCCATGCAGGATGGTGCTGGAGATGCGGTTGATACCATGATTTTCACCTTAAAAAAATGCCCACCGGAGTGGGCGAACTGGAAGCAAGGGTGCCTTCCATGGCAGTTACGGGTTTACAGCGCAACGTCATCGCAATGGCGTTCTGCTGTAAAAGTGACGGTGGTCAGCATCAAGGGAAACTGCCACCGCCAATAGCTACACAGCATCGTTATTATGGGCGCTTCATCACGGTCCTAAGGCGTGATTGGGTTGTGGTGGCCGGTGCTGATCTCCGGTATGTGGATTCGGTTCTGCCGATAATTACCACGCTACTTCCGCTTCGCTGCGCATCAGCCTGCGCATTCACCACAACGGAAAGAGCACTGCATGGTTTTACCATTACATCCGAAGATTTATCTGGTGTAGTCAATGCCCTTACCTGTTGTGTGCTGACCTTACAGCCAGCGTGGCTGGAATGAAGCCGCATAACGGCTTTTCACCAACTAGGCGGGATCACCATGAAAGAGCCGCCTCTTTAGCCTTTCATGCTCCCCATCTTTCCGGGTAGTCAATGCCTTCAGTCGGGCATGCGACCTTCGGTTATCGCTCCGTCGTCAGCGCCACTGTCCAGGACATTTAAAAGGACCGTCTCCAAGTGGTAACTCTTCCAGTCCCGCTAAGCACCCGGCTAGATGCTTAACGTGAATGGCTGATATCCTCGTCTCTTCCGAGGTTTCACACCGTATCGCCACGATGGTGAGTCGTCATGTCCGTGCTTACCTAACACTGGCTTGCACATTCCGGCTACCCGGCTGGGGAAGTAGCATCAATGGAACCCATCCGGACCGCTGCGGCACATGTGCCATATGCCGTACAACCACTGCGTTACATCGACATCAATTACCTAAAAGGTAATATCTGATGTTGTAAGTGTCAATAGCCTACGCTAAATAAATCATATGTGGTTAAATTGGTAATAATTTAATTACGTACGGAGCTATTGCTATGTGTATCGGCAGCAAGCCATCAGTGCCAGCAGCACCAGAAGTACAGGCCGCGCCACAGGAGCAGGATGCAGCAGTTGTCAGCTCTCGTGACGACGAAGAGCGCCGCCGCCGTGCAGCCGCTGGCCGCAGTTCCACTCTGCTGACTGGTGCACAGGGCGACACCTCAACCGCAAACACCAGCGGTAAAACGCTGCTCGGTCAGTAACGGAGTAGGCAGAGATGGCGGAAACCGAAAAAGAGCGTCTGCTGAAGCAACTCGCACAGTTGAAGAGTGAGCGCACATCGTTCGAGTCGCACTGGCGTGACCTGAGCGATTTTATCAATCCGCGCGGTTCCCGCTTTCTGACGTCTGATGTAAACCGTGATGATCGTCGTAACACTAAGATTGTTGATCCTACCGGCTCAATGGCTCAGCGCATTCTCTCCAGCGGCATGATGTCAGGCATCACCAGCCCTGCCCGTCCATGGTTCAAACTGGCAACACCAGACCCTGACATGATGGATTACGGACCGGTTAAAGTCTGGCTGGAAGTCGTGCAGCGCCGTATGAACGAAGTGTTCAACAAGTCGAACCTGTATCAGTCATTGCCTGTCATGTACACCAGCCTGGGTACTTTCGGTACCGCCGCTATGGCCGTGCTCGAAGATGACCAGGACGTTATTCGCACAATGCCTTTCCCGATTGGCAGCTACTACCTGGCTAACAGCCCGCGCGGCAGCGTCGATACATCCTTCCGCCAGTTCTCCATGACCGTGCGCCAACTGGTGCAGGAGTTTGGGCTGGATAATGTCAGCTCATCGGTGCGGGGGATGTGGCAAAACGGCACGTATGAAACGTGGATTGAGGTTAACCACTGCATTACGCCAAACATCAATCGCGACACCGGGAAGATGGACAGCAAGAACAAGCCGTTCCGCTCCGTGTACTTTGAGACTGGCGGCGACTCCGATAAGTTGCTGCGTGAGTCCGGCTTCGATGAATTCCCGATCCTGGCGCCGCGCTGGGAAGTTAACGGCGAAGACGTTTACGCATCTTCCTGCCCTGGCATGCTGGCACTCGGTCAGGTTAAAGCGCTTCAGGTTGAGCAGAAGCGTAAGGCTCAGCTCATCGATAAGGCCACTAACCCGCCGATGGTTGCACCTACCTCGCTAAAAACACAGCGTGTTTCCCTGCTTCCTGGTGATGTGACGTACCTCGACGTGTTGAGCGGTCAGGACGGTTTCAAACCTGCTTACCTGGTCAACCCGAATACCGCCGACCTGCTTGCTGACATTCAGGATACCCGCCAGACCATCAACAGCGCCTACTTCGTAGATCTCTTCATGATGCTGCAGAACATCAACACCCGCTCTATGCCGGTGGAAGCGGTGATCGAGATGAAGGAAGAGAAGCTGTTGATGCTTGGCCCGGTGCTGGAGCGCCTGAATGACGAAGCGCTTAACCCACTTATTGACCGCGTGTTCTCCATTATGGCGCGCAAGAACATGCTTCCGCCACCGCCGGACGTTATGCAGGGTATGCCGCTGCGTATCGAATACATCTCCGTGATGGCGCAGGCACAGAAATCTATCGGCCTCACCAGCCTTTCGCAGACCGTTGGATTCATCGGTCAGCTCGCACAGTTCAAACCTGAAGCACTCGACAAGCTCGATGTTGATGAGGCTATCGATGCGTTCTCCGAAATGTCCGGCGTATCGCCAACTGTAATCGTTCCGCAGGAGCAGGTGCAGGGTATTCGTGAAGAACGCGCCAAACAGGCACAAGCCGCACAGGCACTGGCAATGGGACAGGCCGCAGCGCAGGGAGCCAAGACTCTCAGCGAAACGCAGACAACTGACCCGAGCGCATTGACCGCTATGGCTAATGCAGCAGGAGCACCGCAGCAATGATGGATATCGACGACGAAGGCCGTAAAGCAGCGCTTGACGCTAGACAGCATCTTCTGGCGCAGCGCGATATCGACGACATCCAGTTCGTTATGGGAAGCGAGCAGGGCCGACGCGTGATCTGGTCACTGCTTGAGAAAGGTCAGGTGTTCGGAGCCTGCTTCAACGTAGACCCGCACATCACAGCATTCAACGAAGGGCAGCGCAACCTGGCTCTGGTTCTGTTTCAGCGCGTCATGACGCACTGCCCCGATCAGTATCTGAAGATGGCCGCAGAGGCCAGTGAACAGGAGTGACCATGAATTTATTTGAACGTTTGCTGCATCGCCGTCTTTGCAATGAGCAACCTGCTGATGGTGGCGCAGCTCCTGCTGCATCTGAACCCGCAGCATCAACTGGTGATAATCCGGCACCCGCTGGAGATCCGGCTAAACCAGAAGGCGATAAGCCACAACCTGGTGCTGAAGGCGACAAGCCTCAGGAAGAAAAACCTGCTGATGTTGATAAGCCAGAAGAGAAAAAGCCAGGCGAAGAAAAAGAGCAGAAGCAGGAAGGCGCGCCGGAGAAATACGAGTTCAAACCATCTGAAGGTCAGGAGCTTGATGCTGCTGCTCTGGAACAGTTCGAACCGATCGCCCGTGAACTGAACCTCACCAATGAGCAGGCGCAGAAGATGGTCGACCTGTACGGCACCAAGATCATGCCAATGGTCCAGCAGCAACAGGTTGAAGCATGGCAGAAAACCACCGAGCAGTGGGCTGCTGACGTTAAGGCAGACAAGGAGATCGGCGGAGATAAGCTCACCGGTAACCTGAGCGCTGCACAGCGTGCTCTTGCTCAGTTCGGTACGCCTGAACTGAAAGAATATCTGGAAGGCACTGGCCTGGGTAATCACCCTGAACTGGTGAAGGCCTTCGTCAAAGTCGGTAAGGCCATGTCAGAAGACGGCATGGTAACCGGGAAAGAAAGCGGTCAGCGTAGTGCTGCCGAAGTGCTCTATGGCAAATAAGAGAGGAAATAACCATGGCTGTTAAAGGCTTAACTGCGCTGACGCTGGCAGACTGGGGTAAGCGCATCGATCCAGACGGGAAAGTCGATAAGATTATCGAACTGCTTTCCCAGACAAACCCAATTCTCCTGGACATGATGATCATGGAGAGTAACTCTCCAACTGGTCATAAAACCACTGTACGCACTGGCCTTCCTGATGCGACGTGGCGTCTGCTGAACTATGGCGTACCGAACAGCAAAAGTACTACTGCTCAGGTTACTGATACGATGGGCATGCTGGAAACTTATGCAGAAATCGATAAGTCTCTGGCAGATCTGAACGGTAACACCGCTGAATTCCGTCTGTCTGAAGATCGTGCATTCCTTGAGGCAATGAACCAGAAGATGGCTCAGACCCTGTTCTATGGTGATACCAGCGTTAATCCGCAGCAGTTTATG
The DNA here is from genome assembly GCF_013728095.1 of Citrobacter sp. RHBSTW-00887. Taxonomy (NCBI): domain Bacteria; kingdom Pseudomonadati; phylum Pseudomonadota; class Gammaproteobacteria; order Enterobacterales; family Enterobacteriaceae; genus Citrobacter; species Citrobacter sp. RHBSTW-00887. The sequence goes on from NZ_CP056267.1 coordinate 1,576,682, forward strand.
GGGCTGGCATCCCGTTATTCCAGTAAATCAGCAGGTAACGGGCAGAACATTATCGACGCTGGCGGAACCGGCACTGATAACACTTCTATCTGGCTGGTTGTGTGGGGTGAAAACACTGTTCACGGTATTTTCCCTAAAGGCCAGAAAGCCGGCCTGCAGATGCAAGACCTCGGTGAGCAGACTCTGCGCGATTCTGCTGGTGGTCAATATCAGGGTTACCGAACTCACTACAAGTGGGATAACGGCCTGACACTGCGTGACTGGCGCTACGTTGTTCGCATCGCCAATATCGATGTGAGCGATCTGTCTGTTCCAGCTTCTGCTGCAAACATCGTCACCCAGATGGTTAAAGCGCTGCACCGCGTTCCTAACCTGAAGATGGGGCGCGCGGCTTTCTACATGAACCGCACCGTTGCTCAGGCGCTCGATCTGCAATCTCTGGATAAAGCTTCTCTGGCTCTGTCCGTCAAAGAGACTGAGGGCGAATGGTGGACCACTTTCCGTGGCATCCCAATCCGTGAAACCGATGCGATTCTGGAAACAGAAGCGCGCGTTGTTTAACGCCTGTTATTAACTGATGGGCCCTAACCGGCCCATGAATGGAGAAAGAAAATGATCCTCGACAAACTGTTGATGTTCTCCGAGAAGCAGGCGGTTACAGCTTCTGCTGCTTCTACGGATGTGATTGACCTTGGTCCTATCGACGGCACCCGCCGCGATATCGGCGTTGGTTATCCGCTGGAGTTCTGGGCAACCGTTGACACTACGGCTACCGCTGCCGGTGCTGCGACCCTGAACGTTCAGTTACAGACCAGCCCGGACAATTCCACCTGGACCACTATCTACGACAGCGGCGCTCTGGCACTGGCTGCGTTGACAGCTGGAAAGCGCCTGTTCTCTGCGAAGGTTCCGGCTGGGGTTCAGCGCTATCTGCGCGTGAACTACACGGTAGGTACTGGCCCGCTGACGGCTGGCGCATTTACCTCGGGTATTAACCTGGATGTTGATAACAACAGCCCGTACTACCCGACTCGTTCAAAAGTGACTGGCTAAGGGGATAGCGATGTCAGGTGAAAAAGCAAGATACCGCGTCCTGCGTTTATCACATATTCATAACAACCTATGGCCTGAAGGTTCTGAAGTTGAGTACGACGGTGAGCCGGGAACGGCGCTGGAGCCGCTGAACGATGCTGCACGTGCCGCAAAGGCTAAGGCAAAGCACAAAGGTGAACCAACTGCTGTCGTTGCTGAGCGGGAGCCGCTGAACGATGCTGCACGTGCCGCAAAGGCTAAGGCAAAGCACAAAGGTGAACCAACTGCTGTCGTTGCTGAGCGGGAGCCGCTGAACGATGCGGACAGCGCTGATGATGGTCTGGATAAACTCCGCGAAGAGTATGAGTTTCTCTTCAACGAGAAACCGCATCACAACGCTAAAGCCGAAACGCTCCGCGAGAAGATCGCAGATAAGCGTAAAGAACTGGGCGTCTAAGCCTCGCTAATCAAACAGGGGGCTTCGGCCCCCTTCTTGCAGGAGTCCGTTATGGATCTGGTAAACCTCAAAACCGGCACCGACACCTATCAGGATGAGGATGGCAAAACCCAGACTCGTGATGATTATCCGTGGGGCCTTTGCATTGAGTTGAACAACGAGACGCTCGCCAAGCTCAAGGCAACGCCTCAATCCGCTGGCACTGAAGTAATGATCACCGCAAAGGCAACTATTCGCTCAACGTCTACCCGCGAAACGGAAGATGGAATGCAGCATAACGCCAGTCTCCAGATCACTGATATGGCACTCAGCCCAGTATCCGGTGAGCAACCTAAATCAGCAGCGCAAACTCTCTATGGCGGGGAGGATGATTAATGGCCTCCGTTATCGAGATCTGCAACCGCGCGCTGAGCAATATCGGCAACAGCCGCAGCATTAACAGTCTTAACGAAGCCAGCAAAGAAGCCGGGCAATGCTCCCTGCATTATGATGCTTGCCGCGATGCTGCTCTGGCTGATTTCGACTGGAACTTTGCTACCAAGCGCGTTGCGCTGGCTGATACCAATAATCCACCTCCTGACTGGCAATACGCTTACCAGTATCCATCTGATTGCGTGCGCATAACCGAGATAATGCCGACCGGACTACGCAATCCTACCGCCGCTCAGCGCATTGAATATGTTGTCGGTTCAAATGAGGATCTGACAGGTAAGCTCATTTACACCGATCAGCCGAAAGCGTGGTTGAAATACGTAGCGCGGGTTACTGACGTCAATATGTATGACGCCATTTTCATGGAGGCGCTTTCATGGCGTCTGGCTGCAGCCATCAATATGGCGCTGACAGGTAGCGCAGATCTCGGTAACAACGCACTGACGATGTACAACCGTGTGATCATTAGTGCTGGTTCCCACAGCCAGAACGAATCACAGGAGCCACAACCGCCGGTAGATGAGTTCACAGCAGAGAGGTTGTCATAATGGCTTTTAGCTGGATTCAACCGAGCTTTGCCGGTGGTGAAATTGGTCCGTCACTGTACGGCCGCATTGATATGTCGAAGTATCAGGTGGCGCTTCGCAAGTGCGATAACTTCATTGTTCGTCAGTATGGCGGTGTCGAGAACAGACCCGGTACACGCTTTGTTGGCCCAGCTAAATATCCTGATCGCAAGTGCCGGTTAATCCCGTTTCAGTTCTCGACCGTCCAGACCTACGCGCTTGAGTTCGGTCATAACTATATGCGCGTCATTAAAGACGGCGCTTATGTTCTGACGACCAGCAATGTGATTTATGAGCTGGCAATGCCGTATGCTGATACCGACCTGTTCCGCATAAAATTCACGCAGAGCGCTGACGTTCTGACGCTGGTACATCCTGCATACCCGCCGAAAGAACTGCGCCGTTACGCACACGACAACTGGCAGATCGTCGATGTCACCACCAAAAACGGACCATTCGAAGATATCAACGTTGACGAGACAGTGAAGGTATACGCCAGCGCCAGCACAGGAACCATTACGTTGACGGCAAGTTCTGCCATCTTCGGTGCTGAGCAGGTCGGAAAATTGTTCTATCTCGAGCAGCCTGCTATTGATTCCGTACCGGTATGGGAAACCAGCAAGACCACAGCAATCAACGATGTGCGTCGTGCAGACAGTAACTACTACCGTGCCAATACTGCTGGCAAGACAGGGACACTTCGACCATCCCACACTGAAGGTATGTCGTGGGATGGCTGGGGCGGTACTGGTTCAGATGATACCGGGATCCAGTGGGAGTACCTGCACAGCGGTTTCGGCATTGCCAGAATCACAGCAGTGGCTGGCGATGGCCTGACAGCAACTGCCGATGTGGTGTCGTTCATTCCGTCTCAGGTAGTTGGCTCCACTAACGCAAGCTATAAGTGGGCGAAATACGCGTGGAACAGCGTTAACGGCTACCCGAGCACTGTTGTTTACTACCAGCAGCGCCTGTACTTTGCCGCGTCTACCGCGTACCCACAAACCATATGGGCGAGTCGCACCGGCGATTATAAGGACTTCGGCAAGAACAACCCGATTCAGGATGATGATCGCATTATCTACACTTACGCCGGGCGGCAGGTGAATGAGATCCGTCACCTGATTGACGTTGGTAATCTGGTTGCGCTGACTTCCGGCGGGGAATATACGATATCCGGGGACCAGAATAAGGTTCTCACGCCGTCAGCGTTCTCGTTCAGCTCTCAGGGGAATAACGGATCCAGTAACGTACCACCTATCGCAGTGGCTAACATTGCGTTGTTCATCCAGGAGAAAGGCAGCGTTGTGCGAGATCTGGCGTATTCCTTCGATGTTGACGGGTACCAGGGGACGGACCTGACGATACTGGCAAACCACCTTTTCCAGAAACACAGCATTGTTGACTGGTCCTTCTGCATCGTGCCGTACAGCAGCGCGTTCTGCATTCGTGATGACGGTAAATTGCTGGTGTTGACCTATCTGCGCGACCAGCAGGTTTTTGCATGGGCGCCACAATCAAGCGCCGGTAGGTACGAAAGCACCTGCTCCATCAGTGAAGGCAGCGAGGATGCTGTTTACTTCGTGGTTAACCGTACCATCAACGGACAGACAAAACGTTACATCGAACGCCTGTCCAGTCGCCTTTTCACCAATGATGAGGACGCGTTCTTTGTCGACTGCGGTCTGAGCTACGACGGGCGAAATACATCATCACGCACAATGACCATCAGCGGTGGAAGCGGTGACTGGAGCTATCAGGTTGATTACCCGGTTACTGTGAGTGGTGGGGCTTACTTCGTCGGTACGGATGTTGGCGCACAGATCCAGTTCCCATATACCGTCACGGATCCAGAAACTAACGAACCTGTATCCATGGAATTGCGAGGCGATATCATCTCCGTAACCAGTAATACCGCGGTTACCGTACGATTCAATCGCAACGTTCCGGCGATACTTCGCAATGTGGCCACAACTAACTGGCAAATGGCTCGCCAAACGTTCGGTGGCCTGTCGCACCTCGAAGGGCAGACGGTAAACATTCTGTCAGATGCCAGCGTTGAACCACAGAAAACAGTAACCGGTGGCTCTGTCACGCTGGAATCACCCGGCGCAGTTGTGCACATCGGTCTTCCTATTACTGCTGAATTCGAAACTCTGGATATCAATATCAACGGGCAGGAAACGCTGCTGGATAAAAAGCAGGTCATTCCTACTGTAACGATGGTGGTCAACGCAAGCCGAGGCATATGGGCAACAACTCCGGGTGGAACCTGGTATGAATATCCGCAGCGGGAATTTGAGTTCTACGACGATCCTGTTGATGACTCTACCGGCAAGGTTGAAGTAAAACTCGACAGCAACTGGAATAAAAACGGACGTGTTAAGGTTCGCCAACTCGACCCGCTTCCGCTTTCTGTTCTTGCTGTATTGCCTCGCCTTACTGTCGGTGACTTCTGATGATTAACGCTCAGATCGTACCCGCTACCGCAGAGCATATCGAAGCAATTATTCCACTTGTTCGTCAGGCAGATATTGACGAGTTTCTGGCAGCCAATGGATGGAGTCCGCGCCGCGTGCTAGAAACTGGTCTGCGCACGTCAACATTTTGCTGTGCCGGATTGATTAACGGTGAAGTGGTGACTGTCTTTGGAGTAGCACCAGCATCGATGATCGGCGGCAGCGGAATTCCATGGCTGGTGGGCACTGACGCACTGGAGAAATACCAGCGCACCTTCCTTCGCCGCTGTGGGAAAGTGGTCAATGCAATGCTTACTGTTTACCCGTATCTTGAAAATTATGTTGATGCACGTAACCACACTGCGCGCATTTGGCTTCACTGGCTGGGATTCACCATCGACGAAGCTCAGCCATACGGCATTAATAACCTACCGTTTCACCGTTTCCACATGGAGAGAAAATAATGTGCAGCCCGGCTATCGCTCTCGCTGGCGCCAGTGTCGCTTTAAGTGGCGTTTCAGCATACAACCAGTACCAGCAAGGTAAGTATTCGTCTGCTGTTGCCGAGCAAAATGCAGAAGTGGCCACGGCACAGGCACAGGATTCTATCAACCGTGGAAATGCTCAGGCTGATGAGGTTCGACGTCGCAATCGTCAGGCCGCCGGTACCCAGGCGGCAACCATGGGGGCTACAGGTGCAGATCTATCCACTGGTGTAGCGCTGGATATCTTTGGTGATACGGCTCAGTTTGGTGCACTGGATGCGCTGACAACGGTCAATAACGCTCAGCGTGAAGCGTATGGCTATCAGGTTCAGGCAGAAAACTACAAAGCTCAGGCCAGCTCAGCACGCAAGCAGGGGAATATGGGCGCATTCACTACATTGCTGACGGCACCTCTTCAGGCATATGGAGCGTACCAGATGGGCGGCGGAACGTGGTCGCCATTCACCCAAAGCAAAGCGGCACCGATCAGTGCAGCTATCGGCACGCCAACCGGTCGATAAGGAGAAACCAAAATGCCAGTTGTACCTACAGTTAACGGACGCCAGGTAGAAAGCAGAGGGTTTCAGTCTCCGGGGTTTCAGGCTTTTGATCAGCCAAACATCGATGATGCTATCGTTGATGCTGGAAGCAAAGCTATCAACGTTTTTGGTCAGGCTAAGCAGAGGGCTAATGTGGCTCTTTCCCAAGAGGCTAGTTTAAAGCTCAGTCAGGCTGAAGAAGATTTAAAGACCCAGCTATACAGCCTGAAGGGTCAGAACGCCCTTGGTAAAGGACACGAGTTTACGCAGCAATACGATGAGCAGATCCAATCGCTGTCTGCATCTTTACCTGATGACGCATCTCGCCAGATGTTCATGCAGCAGGCTCAGCAGCAACGCATCCAGTTTCAGGGTAATGTAGGTCGCTATGAGCAGGGGCAGGTTAACGAGTTTGAGAGTAATCAATACGATGCCACCAGACAGCTACAGATTCAGAAAGAGGCTGACTCATGGAACAACCCACAGGAGGCGGTACTAGCAAAAAATATCCGCACAGTAGCAACTGCAAGATTTGGCGCTTCAAGAGGGTGGTCACAGGAACAGATTCTGGCCGCCATTGAAAAAGATAACCTTGCCGCTACTGAGATGAGAGCGAAGAACTACGCGGTTGATAATCCACTGGGATGGATAAATGGCGAGTTTTCGGCAGATGATGCCGGCGGATTGGATATGCGTGCTGTCGGTATTGTCGAGTCTGGGGGAAAGCATCTTAATTCTGACGGTTCAATTATTACGTCTTCTGCCGGTGCTCAGGGGCGCTTTCAGTTGATGCCAGAAACAGGGAAAGAACTGGCTGCACGGCGTGGGATTCAATACAACCCGTCAGACGAAGAGCAGCACACCATGCTGGCATCGGATTTTGCTCAGGAATTGTCAAACAAATACGGTTCTGAATTGCTGGCTGGAGCGGCTTATAACTGGGGGCAGGGCAATGTTGACAAGCTTATTGAAAAGATTGGTGATCCAAGAAAAGGCGAGATATCTCAGGCCGACTTCATAAAACAACTACCATCTGAAACGCAGGGATGGATTTCACGGTACCGTAAAAATAAAACCGGTATGGACCCTGTTACAGTTTATCAGATTGATAATCTTGCAAACGCTCAGATTGAGAAGCAGAGAAAGCTGGTTCTTAATGAACTTGAGCCACTGCTGAATAATACAATGGCGCAGCTCAACAATGGTGAAGTGCCAGATGCCGTTCCATCGATCCCTGCCATTATGTTTAGCTATGGTGAACAGGGAAAGAAAATGGTATCGCAGCTTGATATTGCCATGGACAATGCAAAAACATTCCAGGCCATTCAGTACCTTTCACCAGAGCAGCAGCAACAGGAACTACTCAAAAAGAAACCTGAGGTTAACGATCCTGATTACGCTTTGAAGCTGGAAGCATATGGAAAGTTATCTTCTTTGGTTAGCCGGTCAAATGAAACCATACAGGCGCAGCGGGACTCACGTCGATTCAATGAAGCGCTTTCAATGGGTGAAAAGCTGGACCCTGCAAATAAGTCCATGCAGAAAGCTGCCGACTATACGCAGACTGCTCAGAATTTCAGAATTAACGACGGTTCTACGCATGACGGAGTCGTCCAGCTAGTAGCCCAAACCGGCATTATTCCATCGCAGGTTACATCACAGTTGTCTGCTATATCTCGATCTCGTAGTCCTGATGTTGTTAAGCAGGGGGCTGATCTGTTTAACCGCCTGTATGACGCAGATCCTGCTTCTGTCGGTGATATGCCTAAGGATATGCAGGGATTCTATCTTACCGTTAAACAGCTTACAGATTCTGGTATGGCCCCTGAATCAGCCATCGAACAGGCACAAAACCTGACTTACAACCAGACAGATGCGCTTAAGGCTCAACTGGCATCTACTCAAAGCACTAATGAGTATAAAAAAGACCGGGTTAAGGCGATGGACTCCGCCGTCAGCAATATGGCGCAATGGTTCCGCTTGGATCCATCAGCGGATGACCAGACGCCGGAAGCGGCCAGATTCCGCAATGATTATCAGGCGCTGTACGACATTAACTATCGCACCACTGGCGGCAATGCTGATGCGGCGAAGAAAATGACCAACCAGCAGATCGCCAGGACATGGAGCATCAGCGAAGTTAATGGCAGCGCGAAGCTGATGAAGTATGCACCAGAGGCGCTTTACAATTATGGTCCTTCCGGATGGCAGGCAGAGCAATGGAAGTCCGAGAAAGAGCAACTGATGTATGGCGATCGCAAAGACCAGATCGTAACTAGCCCAACACAGTTGGGTATTACTTCTGGTTCCGCTGGGCCCGTAACTACTAAAACTCCGGAGTCGCGCATTGGTGGTGAGCTTGAGATCACCCCAGATGTACTGACTGCGAGAAATGGTGATTACGCAATCATGGTACGGACGAAGGACAAAGACGGCATCGAGGCGGTCCAGCCGTTCTACGACAAATTTGGTAGCCCAATGCGCTGGAAACCATCTCTCGAAGAATGGGAGCCATATAAAAAATCTATACAGGAAAGGGAGCAAAAATATCAGGAAGAAATCATTAGGGGCCAGGAAATTCGCGGCTTTAAAGATAAGCACCGTGCGATAGATGAACAGTATCGCAGGTTCCACGATGATCGTGTTAATCGCTTCAAAAACTATTTCTCATGGAGTAATGAATAATGCCTGTGTATTCCTCGCCAGAAGAACTTAACAACGGGTTTACTCCTGCTGGCAGTGTCTTGCCCGCGCCAACCGGGTTTGATGTCCCTTTACCTGAAGGAACCAACCCGGAGCCGCAACAGCCAGAGCCATCTGTATGGGGCGCGGCATTCCGTCGTAATAACATTTTGAGCGGACTGTTCCGTCCTGCTAAACAGTTTGAGCCAGTAGAAGGATATAACCCCTATACAGATAAAAGCGAACTTCATGGTTATGAGCAATGGGGATCTGATTTCGCTGATTCTCGCTCGCCTGAGGAAACTGCTTGGTTGAAACAGCAGATCGACGACCAAAACGAAGATCAGGGAGTGCTTTATGATGCCGGTGGTGAAGGTGTTCTTGCCAGTATTGCCGCAGGTATGGTCGATCCTGTCACCGTCGCCTCGTTGTTTATCCCCGGCGCGCAGGGCGGCGCAGTGGCCCGCATAGCGTCACAGGCTGCAATCGGCGCGGTTGCAACAGCGGCGAGCGAGGTGGTGCTGAATAATCAGCAGATAACCCGAACCTGGGGGGAAAGTGCTGCACACGTCGCCGCGGGCGCTATGTTAAGCGGTATCTTTGCAACTGCTGGCGCGGCTATTTCCCCAACCGTCAGGAACGCGGCCACCAGAGAACTCGGTGACGCGCTGGATAACGCCAGCGTGACTGACTCTGTTGGACGTGCTCTGGATTCATCTCCGGACGGCGGCAGCGTCGGGGCAATGAGGATCAACGAAGCAAGTCTTGATGACCTGACCCTGGCGGGTGGTCCGGTAGCTGACGCTGCATTGCGGGCTGGTGGATATATGACGCCTTTGACCAGAACGATGACATCGCCATCACGAAACACCCGCGTGGCGGCGCTGGAGCTGGCGGAGAACAACTTTACGCTGCGCGGGAACGAGCGGGGCTATGCGAGCCCGGTCGCTGCTGAGACCCGAGTGCGCGCCTGGCGCCGCGAAGAAGCCGCTGTTGTTGTTACCAATAAGCATGCATATTCCCAGTATAAGGCCGGTGGTGGCGACATGAATTTCACCGCGTTCCGCGAAGAGGTCGGGAACGCAATGCGTAATGGTGACGTGCATGCAAACTCGCTGGTGCAGGACGCGGCGCGGGCGCTGCGGCAGGTAGTCGACAGGGTTAAGGTGGCGCAGCAGGAGCTGGGTCTTTTGCCGCCGGACGCCGAGCTGAAAGCTATCGGGCAGGCCAGCTATTTCCCCCGCGTCTACCGCGTCGGGAAGATCGTCAACGAGCGCGACCAGTTCCGCGACATCCTAGTTGGCTGGTGGTCAAGGGGGCCGCAGGCAATGTCGAGGGAGGACGCTGAAATAGTCGCCGACACCACCATTAATAAAATAGTCGGTGCCAGGATCCCCCAGGACTTCGTGAACGTTTTCACCGTTAAAGCACCGGGCAGCACGCGCTCAAGAACACTGAGTGTTCCCGATAGCCTGATGCGCGACTACCTCGAAAGCGATGCCAACTATGTCCTGCAGCGTCACATCCGTGAGACCACGCCCGAGTTAGAGCTAACCAGAAAATTCGGCAACAGCTCCATGGAACGGCAACTGAAAGACATCCAGGACGAATATGATGAGCTGATTCGCCAGCGACCGGCGGAGCAGGCGAGCCTGGCAAAGTCCCGTGAGAATGATATCCGGGATATAACTGCTATGCGTGACAGGCTGATTGGCACTTACGGCATGCCTGACGATCCTGCGTCATTCTTTATCCGCGCCGGGCGGGCGATGAGAAACGTTAACTTTGTCACAAAGCTTGGCGGCATGACGGTATCGGCTATACCTGATCTCGCCAGGGGGGTGATGACAAACGGCTTTACGAACACCATGAAGGGTTACGGCGCACTGATCTCCAGATCCCCCGCACTGAAGCTCGGCAGGGATGAAATGCGGAAAATGTCTGTGGGGCTTGAAACCGTGCTCAATACGCGATCCCGGTTGATGGCAGACTTGGTGGACAGCTCCACGCGGGCCAATGCCGTCGAAGCTGGGCTGGATAAGGTGACTGACGTATTTGGCAAGCTGACAATGATGGGGCAGTTCAACGACATCAACAAATCGATAAACGGCATGGTGACCTCGGACCTGCTCCTGTCCGGCGGCGTATCCCGGGCGAGGATGGCGAAGCTCGGCATTAACGACAATATGGCTCGCCGTATCAACGCTGAGTTTCATAAGCATGGCGAGGTGATTGACGGCTGGCATATCGGGAACTTTGAAAAGTGGGATGACCAGCACGTTGCCGGGGTGTTCCAGTCCGCTGTGCTGAAGGACAGCAACAACATTATCATCACCCCAGGCATTGGCGATACGCCACTCTGGGCCAGCAGCCCGGTCGGGCGAACTGTTTTCCAGTTCCGATCCTTCACCACCGCATCATACAACCGTGCCACGCTGGGCGGCCTGCAGGAGGGCAGTGCGCAATTCTACTATGGCGCAGCATTCCAGATAGGCCTCGGCGCGCTGACCTACGCACTGAAGATGGCAGCCAACGGCAGAGACGTTAACTGGGCACCGGAGAAACTGGCGCTTGAGGGGATCGACCGTTCTGGTATTCTCGGTCCGCTGATGGAATACAACAACATGGCGGAGAAGGCCACGGGCGGGATGATTGGGCTTGGCGCGCTGCTCGGTACTGGTACACAGTCGAGATATGCCAGCCGTGGATTTATTGGCTCGGCTCTTGGCCCAACGTTCGGCCTGCTGGACACCATTACTGATGTGACTGCTGGGGTGCTGAATGGTGACGCTGGTGACCGGGTGATGCATAATGTGCGAACACTTCTTCCTGGCAACAATCTGTTCTGGATCGCGCCGTTGATAAACCAAGTAGATCCAGGAATGAGGTAGTGTGACATGTCACAAAGGCCGCCGCACCCACAAAAAAAGCCCGCGACGCGGGCTAATCTTCTTCTGGCGTTTTATCTTCAGCATTCTTCTTTATGCTTGGTTTTTGCCGGAGAACAAAAATACCGGCTACTGCAACAACAGTGCCTATTACTGTTCCTGCCAGAACTTCATGACCAGTTAACCCAAGCATGGTGGCACATGCAACTGTAAAGATAGTAGCGCCAAGGCCGTATAATTGACCTCGCTTATCTCTGTTGATTGCGCCATCAAGGGCCTTTTCTTCCATTCTCTGACGGTGAGAAAACTCCTTCTCCGTCAACTGGAAGATACGTTCAGGGGCATCAGGTAGAATATCCTGATAGCCTCTAAGTAAATCGGGTGGTGGTAGTGGGCCCTGAAAAGCATGGTGAGCGACAACTATTTGTTGAATTTCAGGGCGGTCGAGCACCCTGGCAAAAGCATCAGGGTGTTGAATAATATCGTTACTAAGCTCTTCGTCTACTTCTTCAAATGCAGCGTTATCTTCTGGTTGACCAATAGAGCTTGGCGTATTTATTGAAGTCATCTGTGGTTGAGGTTTGTTTTCTTCCTGCATCTTCTTGGCTAACCTTTGATCCTTTAATGACAAATACCTTGCCCTTGGCCGCCTCGATCCTTCTACCATCCGATGTCGTGATGTGTCGGGCAAATCTAACCTCAGAACGCCTCATGTCATCTCCCACAGTTTTCATATCCCGGGAAACAACGCTTCCTTTGGCGTCCCTTCTGGCAAATCCCGAATAGTCAGAGCGAGGAGCGATACCCAAAGGGCTCCCTGACTCTAAAGCCAGCTCTTTGCTATATCTTCTGCTCATACATACCTCAATAGCTATAAGGCAACTAACGGCGCTATTCGACAAAGGTCGGATTACCTTTTGGGTAAGCTTAATCAAATTTGAGTAAGTGCGCAATGAAACCATACGAACTAAGGCGAACTATGGCGATTTGTGGCGAACAGATTTGAAGGCGCGTCCATGCGCCGTTGTCATCAGAACTTACCAGCCATGCTGTTGATGTACTGCGCGTGAGTCTGGATATCGCGCAGGCATTTGCTTATTTGAGAAATTTTCTAAACAGGAAGGAAATCAATAAAACACCGATGATTATGCTCAACACCCAAGCCGACATTACAAACTTAAACTCACTATAGCTTTCAACGCCAAAAATCTGTTTTTGCGCATCAATTTGCTGTTTTATAGCAAACGTTTCTTGTGGCGACATGGAGTCTACAAACTTCATAGCAAACGATTCATAGCCTGAAATTTCACCATTTATTTTGTATGGGTTATACCCTTTAACTTCAGGAAAATTTGGTATTGGAGCTAATGCGTCAACAATGCTAAATGGCTTGTGGTCCCCATCTGGCTGTGGATTTGTTGGTAAGCTGGGTCGCACCTCACCGGCAGTTATTGGTTTCATTTGATTTTCTCGCGCAATTTCACAAGCTCTGATCTTAATAGCACCAGCGGTGTCATCGCATCCACGATCGCGATAGTAAGTTTATCAAATTCCTTCTGCCACTCCTCACTGTTGCCATCATCAGGTAGTGATTTCGCCAGCTCCCGGTAACGCTCAACCAGTTCTTTGTGGCTGCCAATGGCAACAGCCGGGGCACCAGAAAGCGCATCCTCAATTATCTGCACGATCTCTGAGTTCATGGATCGGCCGTTGCTTTTGGCGCGTTCAGCTACGGCGTCGCGCATCCCATCGGGGAATCTAACCGTGAACTTATCCTGCGTCTGACTTGGGAATTTGTCCATTACGACCTCAAATAAAAAATATTGTAGAGGCTACTTGACTCTATCTGCAATCGTGGTAATTTGACTCTAGAGGCAAATAGCCTCCATGCAACCAAAGAGGAAATATTGAGATGGATAAGAACGACGCAAAACTGACCCTTCGTTACCCACAGCAGGTAAAAGAAGCGTTTAAGAAAATCGCAAAAGAAGAGGGGTTGTCTGAAAACTCAGCTTTAGTTCAGGCTCTTGTGTGGGCTTTGAAGTTCAGAGAGAAGATGGATCATGCTCAGTAAAAATAGTGAAGCCCAACGGTGGTCAGACCGTCAGGCTCCGAATTTGTCAGCAACTATCAGGTAAACCGACATGAATACTTTAGCACTGAAGCAAAATCATTGCACCATCAGCGTACCATTCCACGGTGCAGATCTGTTTGTTGTAAATCATAACGGCGAACCTTACACCCCGATGAAGCCGATCGTTGAGGGTATGGGAATGGACTGGATGGGGCAGTACACAAAGCTCAAACAGCGATTTGCTAAAGGTATAGAGGAAATCTCTATACCCACCGCAGGCGGCATGCAGAAGATGATTTGCCTCGCCCTCCGTAAACTGAACGGCTGGCTCAATACCATCAGCCCAAACAAGGTTAAGCCAGAAATCCGTGACCGCGTGATCCAGTATCAGGAAGAGTGTGACGATGTTCTCTACGAATACTGGACTAAGGGCCAAGTGGTTAACCCGCGCAAAGCTGTGAAAACTCAGCCGGGTAAAATCACCGCCGATCAGCAGTTCGCCATTAAAGAAATGGTTATGTCTCGCGGTCAGGCTCTTCCAAAAGATAAGCAGGCAAAGGCCATTATTACTATGTGGTCTGCGCTAAAATCACACTTTGGCGTTTCATATAAAAATATTGATGCCGGGCAGTTCAATGAAGCCGTTTCCCTCGTCGCCCGGATTCCTCTGGAAGGTGAGTTGATCACTGCAAGAGAATCCCTTCTTGTAGAAGAAAAATTGAGCGCAGAGGTAGTCGCTGCAATCCGTGGCGTAGTAAAAAATAATACGAAGCGGTATGAGGTCGCGCTTAAGCCTGGCTATCATGAACTGATTCATTCACCTGAAGGCGTTGCTGGTCTGACAGAGCACTCACTGTTGATGAACTTGCTTCGCCAAATGGACAAGGATGGGCATGATGTTGAAGGTGCATTCGCGGAGCTGACAACTCTCTTTTGTTATGTGAAAGGCGTAAGGCGCTGTATTGGCGACATTACAACGAGTACGCAGTACATTCTTAAACAGGTAAATGAGTTTTAATATTAATAAGGCCGAGAGATCGGCCTTAATTCTGAGGGGAATAAGGTGATGAACGGAAACAATGACCTTTGCTTTAAAGATAATGAGTCAGCATTTGATTATGCATGTAAATATTGCACAACTGATATTGCTGAAAGGCAGGGGCTTATTGCTCTTGTTATTACGGATCAGGAACCAGATGATGATGGTAACGCAATTTATGCTGTGAAGATTTCTTCTGATGATGGCGGGTTTATTGTGCCAGCTATTTTCATGAAAAATAAATCAGATGTAGGTACATCTCCTTTAAGTAAAGGAGACCTTGTTATCTGGGTTCCGTCTCAGTACTCAGACGAAATGGCAAAGACTTTAGGCGATAAACGTAAGGGATGGATGGGATATTTAGCTGCAAAGGCTGAGCCTAAATTGAGCCTGTCAGAAGGCTGGTGCATTAAAGAACGTTACATCTAATAAAATGGCCGCTTTCGCGGCCTTTTCTTTATGTGGTTTGTCTTCGTATCTGTTCAACACAGTAATCGAGATGCGTTTGCACATCCTTCATGGATAGTTGTGAGCTGGTGACATAGTTCACCAGTGCAGTAAGTTCGGCCAGCGGCCCGTCGACGTTGAATCCGTCTTTATCAAGTTCCCGCAATAAAGTCATAAGATGCGAGTTCTCCACCAGGGATATGACGCCTCCCGGCGTGTGTACTCTTTCATAAAATCCATCTTCCAGTGGATGGTGATACCGCTGTTGCATTAACCATTCTCCATACAAACACTGTATATATATACATATATCAGATGGAACATCGTTTCACCAGTATGATTTTTAATTACCTGTGAGGTAATAACTTGGTTGATTGCCTTTTGTGCGATTCATATATGGTTCATTGGGTAATAGAATGACCAGTAGTGCGGCGCGCCGGGTGCTGCGACTATCTGGAGTTACAACATGACGGTCTCAACCGAAGTCGACCACAATGAATACACAGGGAACGGTGTTACGACGTCATTCCCCTATACTTTCAGAATTTTTAAGAAGTCCGATCTCGTTGTGCAGGTTGTTGACCTGAGCGAGAACATTACTGATTTGGTTCTGGATACTGATTACACGGTGACGGTGGCTGGTGGATATACTGGCGGAAATGTCATCCTCACAACCGCTCTTGAAAATGGTTTTCGTATTTCTATAGCGCGTGAACTACCCGTTACCCAGGAAACAGATTTACGCAATCAGGGTAAATTTTTCGCAGAAGTGCATGAAGACGCTTTTGATAAGTTGACCATGCTGATACAGCAGGTACGCAGTCGGTTAAGATTGGCTCTTCGTAAGCCATCATTCGTGGCAAATTATTATGATGCTCTTGGCAACTACATCAGAAACCTGCGAGACCCTTCTCACCCGCAGGATGCTGCCACAAAAAATTATGCTGATACATTAAGCGCAACAAACGAATCTTATACTGATTCGTTGTTCAGTAGAACGTTACGTACAGGAGAAAGTATTACACAATTACCATCTATAGAGTTCCGTAAAAATAAAATTATTGGAATGGATGATAATGGCAATCCAATAATGATCATTCCTGAATCTGGAACGGCTTCAGAGGTACTTATTGAGTTGGCAAAGCCAACAGGAACCAGGATGATAGGTGATCCGTTAGAAGGTAATTTATATAAATCACTAAATAAAAGAATATACATATTAAATTCAGTGACTGATCTTCTTAACAAAGATTTTTCCGGCTTAGATGAAGAGTTGAATGTTTATACATATGCTAATAAATATTCAATAAATATTATTTCTGAATGGAAGGTTAATAAAACAAAGGATGATGATACATATTCAATTTCTTTACCTTCAGGATATTTTGCAAATTTAATTATCAAGCCTGAGATGAGCTATGCAGCGTTTGATTTTGGAAGTTCAGACCCGGTAAAAAATTCCGAATCGGTTGCTGAAGCTTGTAGAGTTGCTCGCGCAAATCATCTGATGAGCAAACTCACATTCCCGTCAGGAGTTTACGTTGCTGATAAGTTTGATTTAGATGTTGACCGTCGTGGGTTTACCTTTTCCGGTGCTGGAAATGACGCAACAATAATCATGTCAACGTCATCGGACATTTCAATGCACCACGTTGGAGTTGACCCGCGAGATAGAAACCGAGATAGATTACACTGGCACCAAATCGTTGAAGGTTTTACTATTAATGGAAATGTTTCTGATAATGGAGCTAATGCAGCAACTCGCGCTATATATACAGCTCCTTATGCAACTATAAAAAATAAATCAATAAACCACCGTATTAGTAACTACGATCTATTGCATCTTGTTTTGTATTGGTATGGTCACTCACAAGGAGCGATAAATGGTGTGACTTCAACAAAATACGGAATTCGCGTTCGCAACAATTCTATAAAGATTATGGGTTATATCGGTGGGGTTACAGGTCAGTGCACTGTTTCTATTGAAGGAATGAGTACGACACTCATCTCGGCTGTTGCTGTAGGAGATACTATCGTCACGGTCAATGATGCGTCTGGTTTCGACACATGGTTTGAGATCGCTTTTACCAATTCAACAGGCGGTGTAGAGACTCGTCGTATAACGGTAATCTCGGGAAATGTTCTGACACTTGATCGCGCAATGACCTCCGCGTTTCCTTCTGGAACAAAAGTTGAGGTTCCGCTTGTTGGAACAGCTGTAGTATCTTCTACAATAGAGACTGGAGAGATAAGAATTGGTGACAGCCAGTCAACATATTTGGCAGGTAATTATAGTGAAGAAGCAAAGATATACCTCACTAAGTACGTGCGAGCGTTAGTGATCACAGGAATGTCAACAGCCGAGGCATCCCCAGCCATTTCAATTAATGTGGATAAACGATCCTCTATCAAAATTGAAGGAAACGATACCACTTTTTCTATTGCTGTTAACATTACAGATCGCTCCGGGGTTGTGGGGGAGCGTATAGATTTATATAGTGCCCCTAAGCTGGATATTAGAATGAACACCCGTGTCCAAAACCCAATAATTTTGAATGGGGTATATGGATTCAGCAGCCTTCGTATTGAAAAAACGTTCGATTCAGTTTATAAGGATGATAGATTTACTAAGATGACTTTCTCAGGATTCAATCACGCTGCGCCTGCAGGAGGGTCAGTAACTGAAGTAATGAAGTTCTTCCAGGATGCTGTGCAGTTCGGTTTTGACGGTTACACGTTTGACCTGGATATTACGTGTCGTCGCGATGGTGCGTCGGCAGCTGTTACGCCAGGGCTACTGAAGCGATACGGAACATCATCTGCAGCACCGGCTGCGCAGAACTCCGCTCCGATAAGCCTGTTTTCCGATTTCAATTCCACAACTGGATACGATGTATTTATAGGATCCTCTGGTAACCGAGGGTCTATCCAAGTAAGGCCGCATCCGTCTGCTCCGATAAGTATTTCGTTAAGTGGAGTAGTTGAATCAATCATTTAAAATTCCGGCGCCATGGCGCCGGATATTCATTAATTAATTTTACTGAAAACGTTTCTTACAATTAATTTTGCACAAAAGAAATATGATAACTGTCAGATAAGACGGGCTCCCCATCTTTAGTTAAAGATACGCATGAATTTTTATCATGTACACTTTTGTTTGTGTCTATAAATTCAACGTTCTTTTACCAAGATAAGTCGCATCGTAGTCAAGCATCACAGCATTCTTGGTAACTGTGAAATTCGCATCATTATATACCAATTAGGTAATTTCGGTAAGAGTAATCTGATCGAAGGTAAACCATATACGGTTTATTGTGTATGATGAACTCACCAACTAAGGGGTTCATTATGCGCAGTAAATGGTGGTTGCTATGTCGGCACAGCTAACCAGTGAGTCTTTAAATCAGTGGCTTAGCATGGGTTCTCTGGCTGCAGTAATCGCAGGAGTTCCTCCCGAGGTGGCGCTTGGTGCTTTATCAGGTGCGGTAATATTTATTACCTCTGCCGTTGAGTATCCAATACGCCGCCGGGTTCTCCTGTCGATGCTCAGCTTCCTATGCGGGCTTCTTTTCTATAAACCAACTGCATCAATCCTTATCGGCGTAGCCAGCCTGATCCCAACTATCACGCAGGATTCATTCGAGAAAGGGATCGTCTTCTCTGCTGGCGCGTTCGTGTCGGCAATCGTCGCAGTACGTATTGGTATCTGGCTCTATCACCGCTCCGACAATCCACGCGATTTAATCCCGGGGAGAAAAGACGATGACAACTCATGAGCTGCTTTTACTGATTGCCAATGCGGTTATCTGTTCTGCGATAGCAATCCGCGTCGGAACCTTCCGGCGTAATGGTTCGCAACATCGTCGGTGGGGGGGGTGGATAGCCTACTTCCTTATCGTGGCATCTGCCAGCATCCCCGTCCGCGCCGCATATGCAATCTGGTATCACACACCAATGGCCGCTGATTTATCAGAGGTAATCATCAATGCTGTCATGCTTGCCGCCGTTCTGAAGACACGCGGTAACGTCGTGCAGATATTCAAAATATCGAGGTCTCAACATGGACATTAACCAGTTCCGGCGTGCTGCCGGTATTACTGAGCAACTGGCCGCGCGCTGGTATCCACATATCTCCGCAGCCATGAATGAATTTGGCATTACCAAGCCAGATGACCAGGCGATGTTTATTGCGCAAGTCGGTCATGAGTCCGGAGGGTTTACCCGGTTACAGGAAAACTTCAACTACAGCGTATCAGGACTGTCGGGTTTCATCCGCGCCGGGCGTATCACTCCAGACCAGGCTAATGCGCTTGGCCGTAAAACGTATGAGAAGTCTCTTCCGCTGGAACGCCAGCGCGCGATCGCCAATCTGGTGTACAGCAAACGCATGGGCAACAACGGTCCTGGCGACGGATGGAATTACCGTGGTCGCGGGCTTATCCAGATCACCGGTCTGAACAACTACCGGGATTGCGGTAACGGTCTGAAGGTTGATCTGGTAGCGCAGCCTGAACTGCTGGCACAGGATGAATACGCAGCCCGTAGCGCGGCGTGGTTCTTCGCCAGTAAAGGTTGTATGAAGTATCCAGGCGACCTGGTGCGCGTCACGCAGATTATCAACGGTGGCCAGAACGGTATCGACGACCGGCGATCGCGTTACGGTGCTGCCCGTAAGGCGCTGTTATGATCTGTTCATTAGTCAAAGCGTACTGGAAACAGTTGCTTATCGTGGTGATGCTTGCTGCTCTGGTAGTCGGTGGCATGGTTGCCTGGAATGTTCATGGCAACCGCCAGTATGACGCCGGGTATGCGCAAGCGCAGGCAGATCAGAAACAGGCTGATGATAAGGCCAGGTCACAACGTGATCAGGAGAAGACGCAAATTGAACGTGAAGCACAATCCCGTATCGATGTGGCGCGTATTGACGCTGAGCATGCTAATACCGCTGCTGACGGCCTGCGCGCCGAGCTTGACAAAACCAAGCGACTCGCCGAACACTATACCGGATCTTTCCCCACTGGCACGCCAGCCAGCAAGGTCATCGGTGTGCTCGCCGACATGCTTGAAGAAAGCAACCGATCTTACATCGCAGCAGCAGAAGAGGCTGAGCGATATAGGGATGCAGGACTCACATGCGAGCGGCAGTACGACTCCCTGAAAACGGGGTACTGATTTCCGGTGACGGTATATAAAACGGTATGAAAAATTCTGTTTCTTTAAAAGTTGTTACCAGTCAATTGCTTATGTGATTCGTAAATAATTGAGTGGGAATAATATTCCTCCCGTTTAGCGGTTTCTGAACCGGTAGTATGTAAAAGCCCTCTGTTTACAGAGGGCTTCTTATTGCGCGAATTTTATCGATGCGACTGTCCTGCTCGATAGTAGGGTTAATCACGCACTTAACGTCTGCGATCCATTCAACACCGCTTCTTATTTACGGAAATAATGAAAAGTACTCATGGTATTACCCTGTGGAATTTAATAATGGTAACAATTCAGATAAGCATTTAATTTCATGCTAAATATGAATGTTTTAGTCAGTGATATTTTCTAGCGATATTAATTAGCGTCTATTTGAGCGCAGTGTATCTTTTTTATATCCAGTACACTGGAACGTAAAAAAATCAGCGCGAATGGCGCGGTGAAGTGGGATTAAAAGATGGTGTATTTGTGCGAAAAACACGGTTGATTATCCGATATATCAGCACGTGTGGGCGGGCAAGACTGCGTGAAGTTTCATCACTCAAATCCCTTACCGGATGGTTAAATGTCAGGCGATTAGCCATCCGGTAAGGAATCTTAATGCTGTAGTATCATCGGCTCGGCTCGGCTCGGCGCGAGCGATCAGCGTACGTCAGTTTGTGCAGGAGATGCCTGTTGCGGCAGGGTGATCTGCTGAGATTCTTTTTTGTTCTGGTGGTGGTGCCACGCACCTATGGCGGAGTAGACGAAGCGTCCGAAGAAGAAAAGAAAGCTGATAAGCAGTACGATCCGGATCATGCGACTGTTAAATCGGTGTCGTTTGCGTAGGCTGGTAACCTGGCTCACAAAAGGTTCCTTGTAGTGTACCCAACTGAGGGCGATAGTCACATTAAGGCATACTGTGAGGGAATGGTCAATTTTTCGTTATGTAAAATTGCTTCAGTTGTTTTATCTATTTATGTTATGGAAATTAATATTATTATTTGCATTAATAATGAGATAACGATAAAAAACCATGAAAAGAGTAATAATTGATTAATGAGGGACTTATTTATTGATGTGTATCAAGCATCACCCTTTGCTGACAACTAAAATTGATGAGTCATTTTAATGTATTTAACTTTATCGTTTTAACGTCAGGTGGGATGCCTGTCCGAATACCCCCTGCAGGATGTGCGGGATTCTACTGAGCATCTATGAAACTCAATAAAAATTATATTGGTATTAGAGATAGATGGTGGGCGTTACCTCTCATCTTGCCTTCCTTGCTGTTGCCTATATTGAGCACTGCTAACACCTATGCCCATATTAGTACCGGGAACGTAATTCTTTTCTACCTGCCTTTAGCGCTGATGATTAGCCTGATGTTGTTTTTTGGCTGGGCGGCATTACCAGGAATTATCATTTCCATCATCTGGTACAAATATCCGCAGGTTGGGTTATTTGAAATGCTCTCAATAATTTCGCACTTTATAGTTACGATAGTGCTCAGTTGGGGAGGGTATAAAGTTTTTGCTCCCCGGCGGAATAACGTTTCTTACGGTGACTCCCACCTGATGTTTCAGCACATGTTTTGGCAGGTTTTCTGCCCGGCAACGCTGTTTCTGCTATTCTTCCATTTCGCCGCGTTTGTGGGCGTCTATGAGAGCAAATCCGGTATGGTGGGCGTTATGCCCCTTAATACCGGCACGTTGATCAACTATCAGGCCATGCTGGCCGGGAATCTGGTTGGGGTTCCACTGTGCTACTTTATAATTCGCACGATTCGTAATCCTTTGTATATCAGAGGCTATTTATCTCAATTAAAGCAGCAGTTTGATAACAAAGTTACCAAAACAGAGTTTGCGGTCTGGTTGATTATATTGACCATACTAATGACATTGTTGTGTATGCCGCTAGATGAGAAAAGCTCGATATTTAGCACGAATTATACCTTGTCACTGATGCTGCCCGTCATGCTATGGGGAGCTATGCGTTACGGTTATAAATTTATTTCGTTAATATGGATGCTCGTACTCATTACAGCAATTCATTATTATCAACGCTATATGCCTTGGTATTCGGGTTACGATGTGCAACTTGCCATTACCTCATCGAGTTACCTGGTTTTCTCCTTCATCGTGAATTTTATTGCCGTACTGGCAACGCGCCAGAGAATTGTCGCCAGACATTCTCATCGTCTGGCCTTCTTTGACCCCATGGTGCATATTCCGAATTTGCGCGCTTTGAACCGGGATTTGAGAAAGGCGCCATGGTCAGTGCTTTGCTTTTTGAGTGTTCCGGGTATGGAACTGCTGGTGAAAAATTACGGCATTATGCTGCGTATCCAGTACAAGCAAAAACTTGCCCAGTGGGTAAAGCCATTGCTGAAACAAGATGAGCATGTCTATCAGTTATCGGGTAATGATTTAGTTCTGCGTTTTAACACCGAGTCGCATCAGGAGCGTATTGAAGCGCTGGACAGGCATATCAAGCAGTTTCGTTTTATCTGGGATGGCATGCCTTTACAGCCGCAGGTGGGGATTAGTTTTTGCTATGTCCGTTCTCCTGTTAACCACATCTACTTGTTACTGGGGGAGTTAAGCACCATCGCCGAGCTTTCTCTGGCGACCAATGCGCCAGAGAATTTGCAGCGCCGAGGCGTGATGCACCTGCAACGTGACCTGAAAGATAAGGTTGCGATGATGAATCGTCTGCAGCTGGCGCTGGAGCACCATCGCTTTTTCCTGATGGCGCAGCCGATTTCAGGCGTGCGCGGCGATGTTTATCATGAAATTCTGCTGCGGCTAGAGGGGGATGATGGTGAAACCATCGGTCCTGACAGCTTCTTACCGGTAGCGCATGAGTTTGGATTGTCATCCAGCATCGATCTGTGGGTGATTGAAAATACGATGAAGTTTATGGCACAGAATCGGGAAAAAATGCCCGCCCGTCGGTTTGCTATTAACTTATCTCCCACATCGGTATGCCGGGCCCGGCTTCCGCATGACATCAACCAGCTACTGATTAAGTACAAAGTTGAACCGTGGCAGCTGATTTTTGAAGTAACGGAAAGTAATGCCTTAACCAATGCGGAACAGGCGCAGGCAACGTTACTGCAGCTGCAATCATTGGGCTGTCAGATTGCGATTGATGATTTTGGTACCGGATATGCCAGCTATGCGCGGCTGAAGAATGTGAATGCCGATATCCTGAAAATTGATGGCAGCTTTATTCGCAACATCGTTTCGAATAGCCTCGACTATCAAATCGTGGCCTCTATTTGCCATCTGGCGCGGATGAAAAGAATGCTGGTGGTCGCGGAGTACGTCGAAAGCGAAGAAATACGCAGTGCGGTAATTTCGCTGGGGATTGATTACATGCAGGGGTATTTGATTGGTAAACCGCAGCCGTTGCATGAAATGCTGGAAGAACAGGTGCCAGAAGAACTGGCACCTGCTGAGAGCTTATGCGGCGATATCGGGTGAACTCTCTTCTTCAATTTTGAGTCGCCAGCCGGTAACGGCTTCCCAGTATTGCTGCTCTTTTTCCAGATCGAGCAGCACCAGCGCATTCTGGCTAAACCAGTCATGCGGAAAGCGTAAGGTCCAGTGGTTGTCGTCGGTAATTAGGGTCAGCGTCGGTGGCGTGGTGGTCGCTTGTCGCTGATTATTCAGCAGCACGCCCAGTCGCAACAGCTGAATTAATGGCAGAAACTGTTTTTTCTTGAACAGCGTAAAGCGGGGCAAATCATCCAGTTTCACCGCTTTGCGATGATATCGAACCAGGGTTGCCATCATCAGCTGTTGTTCCTGATTGAAACCCGGTAAATCGCTGTTTTGGAGGATATACGCCGAGTGGCGATGTAAACCGCTGTGGTTGATGTTCAGCCCAACCTCATGCAGCATCGCCGCCCAGCGCAGCAACGCTTCCAGTTGTGGATTGGCCAGCTTTGGCTGCTGCGTATGCCACTGATCGTACATTTGCATCGTCGTTTCCAGTACGCGCCGGGCCTGTTCGCTGTCGATGTTGTACTGGTTCGCCAGGCTGCTCGCGGTACGGCTGCGAACGTCCTGGTGGCGAAAACGACCTTCCATTTCATACAGCACGCCTTCGCGTAGTGCGCCATCAGAAAGGCGGAGTTCGCGGATAGCCAGTGCGTCAAAAACGCCGCACAGAATCGCGAGTCCCGGCACAAACACCGCTTTTCGCTCTTCAGACAGCCCCGGCAGGCTGAGCGCATCGAATGACGCATGCTTCAGCACTTCAGTTCGCAGTTTGTCCAGGCGTTCAGGGGTGATAAAACCATCTTTCTCACCCATCTCCAGCAGCACTTCGTGTGCCGCTTTAATCGTGCCCGACGCGCCCAGCGCAACGTTCCAGCCCTGAATGCGAAACTGCCAGGTTAAGGTTTCAAGCTTTTGCGCTGCCGCCATGCGCGCACGCTGGAAGTTTTCCCGACTAATAGCGCCGCCCGGGAAATACATCTGAGCAAAACTGACGCAGCCCATACGACGACTTTCCACCAGTTTGGGCTCGAAATCTTCGCCGATCACCAGTTCTGTTGAACCACCTCCGATATCAATAACCAGCTTACGACCCTTTTCCGGCTGGGTGTGCTCCACGCCCATAAAAATCAGTCGGGCTTCTTCATTACCGGAAATAATCTCAATCGGGTAGGGGATAACTTTTTCTGCTCGCTTGAGAAAATCGGTCGCATTTAGCGCCTGACGCAAAGTATGGGTTCCCACGATGCATACGCTTGATGGGGGAAAGCCCTGCAGACGTTCGGCGAACAGCGACAGGCAGCTTAATCCGCGCTCCATTGCCTCTTCGCTCAGCTTGTTATCTTCGCCGAGGCCATCCGCCAGATGAACGCGCTGTTTCAGTCGCCCGATAATCTGCATTGCGCCATCAACCACGCGGGCAATGACCATATGGAAACTGTTTGAACCAAGGTCGACCGCAGCAAATTCCTGCGGTCGTGGAGTCTTGTCGTGTATTGGCATAGCGTTAGTCAGGTTGCTCGAGTGATTTGATGTAGTCGTATATCGCCAATTGTGACTGAACCTTACGGCGGTTTCCGCGCGGTACGTAGCGATTACTGAGTTCTTTATCGATGAAGCGAGCCTTCACCGTGTCGCTGAACAGGATATCGATAATATCCAGCACCCGTTGCTTAAGACGCGGGTCCAGCAGCGGGGTGGCGACTTCGATGCGATAGTCGATATTCCTGGTCATCCAGTCTGCGGAGGAGAGGTATACCTGCTTGTCGCCACCGTTTTCGAAGATATAAACCCGGTCGTGTTCAAGGTAGCGGTCAACTATGCTTATCACGCGAATATTGTCGCTAATGCCTTCCAGGTTCGGAATCAAAGAGCACATACCGCGAATCAATAAATTGACTGGCACGCCTGAGCTTGAGGCCGCATAGAGACGATCAACCAAGCCTTTATCGACCAGGTTATTCAGTTTTAGGGTGATACCGGAAGGCTGTCCTTGCTGCGCGTTGGCGATTTCTTTGTCAATCATCGCGTACAGCAAACGGCGCGAGTTCTGCGGAGAAACCAGCAGATAATCGAACGTCACCGGACGATACGGGTTCTCGATGAAGTTGAACACCCGACGAACCTCGTTGGTAATGCGTGAGTCGGCGGTAAGTAACGAATAGTCGGTATAGAGACGCGCCGTTTTTTCGTTGAAGTTCCCCGTCCCGATATGCGCATAGCGCACAACTTCATCACCTTCTTTACGCGAGATAAGGAACAATTTGGCGTGAATTTTCAGGCCCGGCGCGGAGAAGATGACGTGAACGCCTGCCTCGGTAAGACGCTTGGCCCAATGAATGTTGGCTTCTTCATCAAAGCGAGCCTGCAACTCCACCACCACGGTGACTTTCTTACCGTTGTGCGCAGCATGGATCATCGAATCAATGATGCGCGAGTCTTTGGCCACACGGTAGATGTTGATTTTAATCGCCAGCACGCTCGGATCGAAAGAGGCCTGGCGCAACAGTTCAAGAACGTGCTCAAAAGTGTGATACGGATAATATAGCAGCACGTCGCGTTCGCGAACGGCGTCAAAGCCGTTACGAAACTTCTCGTTATCGAACCAGATATGGCGCAAACGCGGTAGCGGTTTGTTCACCAGGTTAGCTTTGCCAACGTTGGGGAAATTAATAAAGTCTTTGAAGTTATGGTAACGCCCGCCAGGAACAATCGAGTCGTAGCGAGAAATCGTCAGCTTTTCACGCAGTACCTCGACCAGCGCATTGGGCATGTCGCGCTGATAGACAAAACGTACAGGCTCTGCGGTCAGACGCTGTTTCAGGCTGGACGACATCAGCTCCATCAGGCTCGATTCCATCTCGTGCACCAAATCGTATTCGGCGTCGCGAGTCATTTTCATCGAATAGGCGTTCAGCGCATCGTAATCAAAGAACCCTTTGAAAATGTCGTCAAGGCAGTAGCGTAAGATGTTGTCCAGCAGGATCATCGGTTTGCGACGGCGCGGGGTTTCCGGCGGTAGATTCACAAAACGGGGAACCTTGTCGGAAGGGATTTCCAGCAGCGCGTAGCGGATCGTATCGCCGCGGATAATTTCCACCGCCAGATAGGTGTAGTCATCTTTCAGAAACTGAACTAAATCCGTCTCGCGGTTGATCAGGATCGGTGTAATGTGCTGGCGAAGATATTGTTTGAAGTAGTGGCGTAACCAGCTCTGTTGATTGACCGACAACTGACGTTCATTGATAAGGAAAATCTGGTTGCGCGCCATCTCCAGCAGCAACTCGTTGTACAGGCCGTCAAATTCCTGATCGGCTTTTAATACGCGGGCCTGGATTTTACCTAACAGATGGCGGGAGTGAGAGTTTGAACCCTGTTCTTCGCTAATAATGATTCGGCGCTTCAGTTCGGCGAAACGAACCTTATAAAACTCGTCGAGATTATTGGAATAGATGCCTAAGAAACGCATCCGTTCGATCAACGGGTTTGACTTATCAGCAGCTTCCTGGAGTACACGTTCGTTGAACGCTAACCAGCTGAGTTCTTTCTCGATGTATAGCTTTTCCTGACCCATTACAACTTTTACTCCGTTTCATTCACGGGACACTACCGATTTATTATGGCGAGCATTGCTCTCAGATGTCCAACAGTGCCAGAAAAATATGACAATAAACCGTCTGATAGCAAAGAGAAAGGGGGGAGCGTAGATGAATACCGGAGATGTTAACCGGAAAAGGTATTTATGCCTGTAAACCGGATGGTGAGATCCGGTTTACAGGTTGATTTTATTCTTCGTCGGCGGCGTAGCCTTGTGGCGGCAGACGAACGCCGTCCAGCCATGCTGCGTTATCACGCATTTTCAGGCGACCATCAGTAAACCAGCTTACCACCAGCGGGTAAATGGTATGTTCCTGGGCCTGGACTCGTGCCGTGACATCATCTTCGCTGTCGCCTTCAAATACCGGAACCTTGGCCTGGAGAATAACCGGTCCGCCGTCCAGTTCATCGGTGACGAAATGGACGGAGGTGCCATGCTCTTCATCGCCGTTTTCCAGAACCTGACGGTGCGTGTGCAGGCCAGGATACTTCGGCAATAAAGACGGGTGGATATTCAGCAATCGTTCAGAATAGTGAGCAACAAACGTCGGACTTAGAATGCGCATATAACCGGCCAGCACCACGACATCGGGGGCATAAGCGTCGATCTCTTGTATCAGTTGCTGGTCGAATGCTTCGCGACTGGCAAACTGGGCGGCTTCCAGCGAGTGTGCAGGAATATTCGCTTCGCGTGCGCGCTCAAGGCCGAACGCATCGGCCTTGTTACTGAATACTGCACGTATGGTGCCATTGATTTTATTCTGTTCGCAGGCATCCATTATCGCCTGCAAATTGCTTCCGTTGCCGGAAATGAGCACCACAATGTTTTTCATTCAATGACCACACGCTGTTCGGAATCAGAAGCTTTGATGATACCGATTTTCCATGCGTTTTCACCTTTCTCATTGAGCAAAGCAAGGGCTTTGTCCACTTCAGAAGCTGGCAGGGCGATAACCATGCCTACGCCGCAGTTAAAGGTGCGATACATCTCATGCTGGCTGACGTTACCCGCCGTTTGCAGCCAGTTGAAGACGGCTGGCCACTGCCATGAAGATTCATCGATCACAGCCTGCGTGTTGTCTGGCAGAACGCGTGGAATATTTTCCCAGAAACCACCGCCGGTCAGGTGGGCAATGGCATGCACATCAACCTTCTCAATCAGTTCCAGAATGGATTTGACATAAATGCGGGTCGGGGCCAGTAAGTGATCGGCCAGCGGCTTGCCTTCAAGCTCGGTGGTTTCCGGGTCACAACCGCTGACTTCAACAATTTTGCGCACCAGAGAGTAGCCGTTGGAGTGCGGACCGCTGGAGCCGAGTGCAATCAGTACGTCGCCGTCAGCCACTTTTGAACCGTCGATGATCTCTGATTTTTCGACGACGCCAACGCAGAAGCCTGCCACGTCGTAATCTTCGCCGTGGTACATCCCCGGCATTTCAGCCGTTTCACCGCCGACAAGCGCACAGCCAGACTGCAGACAGCCTTCGGCAATACCGTTAATGACGCTGGCTGCGGTATCCACATCCAGTTTGCCGGTAGCATAGTAGTCGAGGAAAAACAGCGGCTCAGCGCCCTGAACCACGAGGTCGTTGACGCACATTGCGACGAGGTCAATGCCGATAGTGTCGTGGCGTTTCAGATCCATCGCCAGACGCAGTTTTGTGCCGACGCCATCAGTGCCGGAAACCAGTACCGGTTCACGATATTTTTGCGGCAATGCGCACAGCGCACCGAAGCCACCCAGACCACCCATAACTTCCGGACGACGAGTTTTCTTTACTACGCCTTTGATTCGATCAACCAGAGCATTACCTGCATCAATATCAACACCGGCATCTTTGTAGCTAAGAGAGGTTTTATCGGTCACTGCCTGCTTCCCCACATGTTTACTTGCAGTAAAAGTTAAATTCGGCGCAATTCTAACAGGGAAAGCAAACGTTTGCGAGCCTGCTCTGCATCAAGTTTTATGTGCTGATTTTTTCAGCATTTTACAATCATTTATCTATTTGTTTGAACTGCGCCACGAAAATGAAACCGGGTACAGTCTTGTGCTTGAAACCTGCCAGCTGAATACACAGTATCGTACTGAAACCGGTTTCTGTTTTCTGTTGCGGACTTCATCAACAGCGTTTTGCACAGAGTAATCACGAGAGGGGAAGGGTATGTCAGGATTTAAAGCAGATTTCATGTGGGGTGGTGCCGTAGCCGCTCATCAACTGGAAGGTGGCTGGCAGGAAGGTGGAAAAGGAATTAGCGTTGCCGATGTCATGACGGCGGGGGCGCATGGCGTGGCGCGTGAAATCACTGACGGTGTGATTGCTGGTAAAAACTACCCTAACCACGACGCCATCGATTTTTATCACCGCTATAAAGACGACATTAAACTGTTTGCCGAAATGGGGTTTAAATGTTTTCGCACTTCGATTGCCTGGACGCGTATTTTCCCCTTAGGCGACGAAGCGCAACCCAATGAGGCTGGCCTGCAGTTCTATGATGACCTGTTTGACGAATGCCTGAAATATGGCATTGAACCGGTGATTACGTTGTCGCATTTCGAGATGCCATACCATCTGGTGACGCAATATGGCGGCTGGCGCAACCGCAAACTTATCGATTTCTTTGTCCGTTTTGCCGCAGTGGTTTTTACCCGTTACCAGCACAAAGTGAAGTACTGGATGACGTTTAATGAAATTAACAACCAGGCAAATTATCACGAAGACTTCGCACCTTTTACTAACTCTGGCCTGAAATATCAGCCCGGTGAAGACCGCGAGCCGGTTATGTACCAGGCGGCGCACTATGAACTGGTGGCAAGCGCGCTGGCGGTAAAGGCTGCGCGTGAGATTAACCCGGCATTGCAGATAGGGTGCATGATTGCCATGTGTCCTATCTATCCACTGACCTGCGCGCCGGACGATATGATGATGGCGATGAACGCCATGCACCGGCGTTATTGGTTTACCGATGTCCATGTGCGCGGCAAATACCCGCGGCATCTTCTCAACTACTTTGCCCGGCGTGGCTTTGATCTTGATATCACTGAGGAAGACCGTCAGGCGCTGACTGAGGGTTGTGTCGATTACATCGGCTTTAGCTACTATATGTCTTTCGCAACGCAGGCCACGGCAGACAACCCACAGCTGGACTACGACGAGTCGAAAAGTCTGGTTTCCAACCCGTACGTGCAGAAATCGGACTGGGGCTGGCAGATTGATCCCGTCGGTCTGCGCTATTCGCTGAACTGGTTCTGGGATCATTACCAACTGCCGCTGTTTATCGTCGAAAACGGCTTTGGTGCGATTGACGTGCAGCAGGCCGACGGCTCGGTAGATGATTCCTATCGTATTGACTATATGGCCGCACATATCAGCGAAATGAAAAAAGCGGTAGTGGAAGATGGTGTGGACCTGATGGGTTATACCCCGTGGGGTTGTATTGACTTAGTCTCAGCCGGGACGGGGGAGATGAAAAAACGCTACGGCTTTATCTATGTTGATAAAAATAATGACGGAAGCGGAACGTTAGCACGCTCGCCGAAGAAATCTTTTTCATGGTATCAAAACGTTATCCAGACCAATGCTGAATATCTATAAAATTCATAGTATTGACAGCCAGCCCCGCCAATAATGCGGGGCTTGTTTTATACTCATCATCCAGACGCAAACGACTTTGGTTGATCCATATCAAGCGTATCCAGTGTTGCGCCAGAGACGAAAAGCGGTATAATCCGGCGATTTTTTTTTGTGGTTGCCACTCGTCTGAGGAAAGGAGAAGAGTATGAAGATCGTGGAAGTCAAACACCCACTCGTCAAACACAAGCTGGGACTGATGCGTGAAAACGACATCAGCACTAAACGCTTTCGTGAACTCGCCTCGGAAGTTGGCAGCCTGCTGACTTATGAAGCAACCGCTGGTCTGGAAACCGAAAAGGTGACCATTGAAGGCTGGAACGGTCCGGTTGAAGTTGACCAAATCAAAGGTAAAAAAATCACCGTTGTGCCAATCCTGCGTGCGGGCCTGGGCATGATGGAAGGCGTACTGGAAAACGTTCCGAGCGCGCGTATCAGCGTGGTTGGTATGTACCGTAACGAAGAAACGCTGGAGCCGGTTCCGTACTTCCAGAAGCTGGTATCTAACATCGATGAGCGTATGGCGCTGATCGTTGACCCGATGCTGGCAACCGGCGGTTCCGTTATCGCCACCATCGACCTGCTGAAAAATGCAGGCTGCACCAGCATTAAAGTGCTGGTCCTGGTTGCGGCACCGGAAGGTATCGCGGCACTGGAAAAAGCGCACCCGGATGTTGAGCTGTACACGGCCTCCATCGATCAGGGGTTGAACGAGCACGGATACATTATTCCGGGGCTCGGCGATGCCGGCGATAAGATTTTTGGTACCAAGTAAACGAATAAGTGAAAAGAAGCCGACTTTAAGAGTCGGCTTTTTTTTGAATATAACAACCCAAGGCTAATAACAAACAACACTCAGAGGAAAACACTATGACGCGCCGTGCTATCGGGGTGAGTGAAAGACCGCCGCTTTTACAGACAATCCCGCTTAGTTTGCAGCACCTGTTCGCCATGTTTGGCGCAACGGTACTGGTGCCAGTCCTGTTCCACATCAACCCGGCTACCGTTCTGCTGTTTAACGGCATTGGTACGTTGCTGTATCTCTTTATCTGTAAAGGTAAAATTCCTGCGTATCTGGGTTCCAGCTTCGCATTTATTTCCCCGGTACTGCTGTTGCTGCCGTTAGGATATGAAGTGGCGCTGGGTGGTTTCATTATGTGCGGCGTTCTGTTCTGCCTGGTTTCTTTCATCGTTAAGAAAGCAGGAACCGGCTGGCTGGATGTCATGTTCCCTCCTGCGGCGATGGGCGCAATCGTTGCCGTCATCGGTCTGGAGCTAGCTGGCGTCGCTGCGGGCATGGCGGGGTTACTGCCAGCAGAGGGACAATTACCGGATTCAAAAACCATCATCATCTCAATGGTGACGCTGGCGGTTACGGTATTTGGCTCTGTACTGTTCCGCGGTTTTATGGCGATTATCCCGATTCTGATTGGGGTGCTGGCCGGCTACGCGCTCTCCTTCGTGATGGGGGTCGTGGACACCACGCCGATTGCGCAGGCCCACTGGTTTGCTCTGCCAACGTTCTACACGCCGCGCTTTGAATGGGTTGCCATTCTGACCATCCTGCCGGCGGCGCTGGTGGTCATCGCTGAACACGTTGGACACCTGGTGGTAACGGCGAATATCGTGAAAAAAGATTTGATTCGCGATCCTGGCCTGCATCGTTCTATGTTTGCCAACGGCCTGTCTACGGTTATCTCTGGTTTCTTCGGCTCTACGCCGAACACCACGTACGGCGAAAACATTGGCGTAATGGCGATTACTCGTGTTTACAGTACCTGGGTTATCGGCGGCGCGGCAATTTTTGCCATTCTGCTCTCCTGCGTTGGCAAACTGGCGGCGGCGATCCAAATCATTCCGCTGCCGGTCATGGGGGGCGTATCGCTGCTGCTGTACGGCGTGATTGGTGCTTCCGGTATTCGCGTACTGATCGAGTCAAAAGTTGATTACAACAAGGCGCAAAACCTGATCCTGACCTCGGTTATTTTGATCATCGGCGTGAGTGGTGCGAAAGTTCACATTGGTGCCGCTGAGCTGAAAGGCATGGCGCTGGCGACCATTGTTGGCGTTTGTCTGAGCCTGATTTTCAAAGTTATCAGCCTGCTGCGTCCGGAAGAAGTCGTGCTTGACGCGGAAGATGCCGACAGTCCGCAACAGTAAATCTCTTACCGGGTGGCGATGCTGCCCGGTTCTATCACGACGTATTTCTGTGTTAAACTCAACGCGATTTTATGAAATCCTGGGTTGAGGTATCTCTGAACACACCGGCACAGCTCTCTTTGCCACTTTATCTTCCTGACGACGAAACTTTCGCAAGTTTCTGGCCGGGGGATAACTCCTCTTTACTGGCTGCACTGCAAAACGTGCTGCGTCAGGACCATAGCGGGTATATTTATCTCTGGTCGCGTGAAGGCGCTGGCCGTAGTCATTTGCTGCATGCAGCTTGTGCGGAACTGTCCGCGCGCGGCGATGCGGTAGGCTATGTGCCGCTCGACAAGCGTACCTGGTTCGTCCCCGAGGTGCTCGACGGTATGGAGCATTTATCGCTGGTATGCATCGATAACATCGAATGTGTGGCCGGGGATTCGCTGTGGGAAATGGCGATCTTTGATCTCTACAACCGCATCCTGGAGTCGGGGAAAACGCGTCTGCTGATCACCGGCGATCGCCCGCCAAGACAGCTGAATCTGGGGTTGCCGGATCTCGCCTCGCGCCTGGACTGGGGACAAATCTACAAGCTGCAGCCGCTTTCCGATGAAGATAAGCTGCAGGCGTTGCAATTACGCGCCAGACTTCGTGGGTTTGAACTGCCGGAAGATGTGGGACGCTTCCTGCTCAAGCGTCTGGATCGAGAAATGCGTACGCTGTTTATGACGTTGGATCAGCTTGATCATGCATCGATCACCGCCCAGCGTAAGCTGACCATTCCATTCGTAAAAGAGATACTGAAGCTGTAAGCGCCGCAGCCGAAGAGACTGCGGCAGGTTTCAGGTTAACCGATGATTTCCAGTACCTGCTCCGGCGGGCGTCCAATTCTCGCCTGGCCTTTGGCAACCACAATCGGGCGCTCCATCAATTTCGGGTTTTCCACCATTGCCTGAATCAGCGCATCTTCACTCAGATTTACGTCCGCCAGATTAAGTGACTTATAGAGATCTTCTTTCTGGCGCATCAGCTCGCGCGCGCTGGACATGCCCAGCATCTGCAACAATTCACGCAGGGTTGTGGCGTCAGCCGGGGTTTCCAGATACAACACCACTTCCGGGTCCACGCCGTTGGACTTCAGTAACTCCAGCGTTTCACGGCTCTTGGAGCAGCGTGGGTTATGGTAGATTTTAATCGCGTCTGACATGACTTCTCCTTGCATAACAATCCTGCCGGATGGCGACCAAAGGCCTTATCCGGCCTACATATCGCCATCCGGCAAGGGTTCGATAATTACATTTTCGTATACGGTTTAAAGCGCTCTTGCAGTTGGCGTAGCTGGTCGATACGGGCATCGTATCTGGCCTGCTGCTGGCTACCCAGCTTGACCTGTGAGCTTGCGCTGCTGAGCATCGAAATCGCCTGATCCAGACGTCCTGCGAGGGCATACCCTTCCGCGCGGGCCGCCAGCTCCTGATCGCGGTTGTTCAGGTTGGCTTCCGTTTGCGCTAACAGATCCCAGCCGTTAGGGTCGTTCTTATGGTTAAACGTATAGCGATTCAGGATGGTCGCTGCCTCTTTGGCTTGCCCGGCCTGTAAATACGCATTTGCCAGGTTGAGCTGCAGTACCGGGTTGGTGCGCAGGTCGCGGGCGTTTTTCAACCGATTAATGGCATCGCTGGTTTTCTTCTGGCCGAGATCGATATCCGTTGCCAGGTCGAGATACCAGGCATTGTTAGCATCTGCCGCCAGCAGCGGTTGCAGTGCTTTACGTGCCTCGTCATATTTACTGGCCTCCATTGCCTGCAATGCCCGGCCATACTGCGCCGCACGTTGCTCACGTATGTTGCCTTTCGACCAGTTACTCAGCAGGTCATCGGTCAGCTGGTTGCGACCAGAGTTGTACATGCCTAAGGTGCGTGCCTTGGCCAGATAAAAATCTTCTGAAGACTGGACGACAGCCGGACGCATTTGGTTGGCGCGGTTACGGGCATCCGACAGACGGCTTTCTGGCAGGGGGTGAGTCAGCAAAATTTCTGGTGGACGCGAAGAGTAACGGGCCTGATCGAGCAATTTTTCCAGAAACGTCGGCATGGCCTGGGGATCGAATCCCGAGCGTTGCAGTACCTGAATACCTATGCGGTCTGCTTCCTGTTCGTTTTGCTGCGTAAAGCTAATCATCCCCTGACGTGTACCCGCCAGCGTACCGGTCAGCGCCGCCATACCTGCTTGCGGGCTGGCCATCGCCAATAAAATTGACCCTAACGCACCCACCCACGTTAGCGGCGCGCTGCGTTTCTGGTCTTCCATTGCGCGCGCCAGGTGACGCTGCGTAACGTGGGAAATTTCGTGCGCCATAACCGATGCCAGTTGGCTTTCGTTATCGGAATAGCGGAACAGTGCGGAGTGCAAAACAACGTTGCCGCCAAAGAAAGCAAAGGCGTTGATTTCATCGTTGTTAATCAAAAAGAAGGTGAAGGGCGTTTTTACCGAGTCGGCGTGCGAGACCAGACGCATCCCCAGCGCATTAATGTATTGCGTCAGCAACGGATCGTTAATTAATGGCGCACTGCCGCGCAGTTGGCGTACATAATAATCGCCCATCTGCATTTCCTGTCCTATGGAAAGCGTACTCCCTGCCGAGGTTCCCATATCAGGCAGGGTGTCCGCGGTTTCTGCAAATGCGGGCGCAACCTGACCGATGGTCAGTGCAGCAATGAGGGTAGCAACCAGGTTTTTTTTCAACTGCCTGAACATAACCTCTGTCCTGTATTCTTTTTTGAGATAGCCATTTGACCAATGCCGTGAAGTATCGTTCACACTCCGCAAGCTTAGGGAGTGTAACTGCGAAACCTGACGATGAACACCCAGGAAAAATGTCTTTTCACTTTGCGTAATCCGCTATAAAAAGCGAAGTCTTTTTTGTGACATTTCGATACAATTCGGGATCGCAATCCCGCTATTGGATTCATGGAAGGGTTTTATGCTCGAAATGTTGATGCAATGGTATCGCCGCCGCTTTAGCGACCCCGAAGCCATCGCCTTGCTGATTATTCTGGTTGCCGGTTTTGGCATCCTGTTCTTTTTTAGCGGTCTTTTGGCGCCGCTGCTGGTCGCCATTGTGCTGGCGTACCTGCTCGAATGGCCGACAGTACGGCTGGAACATATTGGTTGTTCACGGCGTTGGGCGACATCGATTGTTTTGGTGGTGTTTGTCGGTATTTTGCTGCTGATGGCGTTTGTGGTAATGCCCGTTGCATGGCAACAGGGGATCTACCTGATCCGCGATATGCCCGGCATGCTCAATAAATTGTCTGATTTTGCCGCCACCTTACCGCGGCGTTATCCGGCGCTGATGGATGCGGGCATTATTGATGCGATGGCGGAGAATATGCGCTCGCGAATGCTCACCATGGGCGATTCGGTGGTGAAATATTCGCTAGCTTCACTGGTCGGATTGCTGACGCTGGCGGTGTATCTGATTCTCGTCCCGTTGATGGTGTTCTTCCTGATCAAAGATAAAGGACAAATGCTGAACGCTGTGCGTCGGGTGCTGCCGCGTAATCGCGGACTGGCGGGGCAGGTGTGGAAAGAGATGAACCAGCAAATCACCAACTATATCCGCGGCAAGGTGCTGGAAATGGTGGTGGTCGGCGTGGCGACCTGGCTCGGCTTCCTGCTGTTTGGCCTCAACTATTCGCTGCTGCTGGCGGTGCTGGTAGGCTTCTCCGTGCTGATCCCGTATATCGGCGCTTTCGTGGTCACTATTCCGGTGGTCGGTGTGGCATTGTTCCAGTTCGGGCTTGGCACCGAGTTCTGGAGCTGTTTTGCCGTATACCTGATAATCCAGGCGCTGGACGGTAATTTGCTGGTGCCGGTGCTGTTCTCCGAGGCGGTAAATCTGCATCCGCTGGTGATTATTCTCTCAGTGGTGATATTCGGCGGCCTGTGGGGATTCTGGGGCGTATTCTTTGCGATTCCTCTGGCGACGTTAATCAAAGCGGTAATGCATGCCTGGCCGGATGGTCAGGTCGTTGATGAACCCTAATCTGTTTGCTCCGGCGATGCAATGTCGCCGGAACCGAACTTGTCTGACCTCTATCCACACATTCTGAATAATCTCCTCTGGTGTCGTTTTTCTCTGCGTTTGTCTTTAACTTGACCCGCGTGATGTCTTTAAGTCACGCAAGGAATAAGGCCAACAGGAGAACAAAATGGGTCACAACACACACACGCAGCAGAAGGTGGGATGGGGCGGATATCTCGCTTTTTTTATTACGATTATTCTTTTTTCCGGCATGTTTGCGAAAAGTACCGAATGGTGGCGAGTCTTTGATTTCACCGTTCTCAACGGTGCGTTTGGGCAGATTAATGCGGCGGGGGACACGGCGGTCTCTTTTCGCGGCTCGGGCGGTATGGGCGCAAAAGACGGCTTCTTATTCGCGCTTGAGCTGGCGCCTTCCGTCATTCTTTCACTCGGGATAATTTCCGTCACCGAAGGGCTGGGAGGGTTGCGTGCGGCGCAGCAACTGATGACGCCAGTCCTGCGCCCGTTACTCGGTATTCCGGGTATTTGTTCGCTGGCGCTGATTGCGAATTTGCAAAATACCGATGCTGCGGCAGGGATGACTAAAGAAATGGCGGAAGAGGGCATTATCACTGAACAGGAACGTGCCATTTTTGCCTGCTGGCAAACCAGCGGCAGTGCGTGTATTACCAACTATTTTTCCTCGGGTGCTGCGCTGTTTACGATGGTTACCGTTCCGGTGATTACGCCGCTGGCGGTGATCCTTGTCTTCAAATTTGTGGGTGCGAACCTGCTGCGTTTGTGGATTGCGCAGCTGGAAAATCGCCGTACGCAGCAGGAGGCGTGAGATGACAACGCAAGTACGTAAAAACGTCATGGATATGTTTATCGATGGCGCACGGCGCGGATTCACTATTGCAACAACCAGCCTGTTGCCTAACGTGGTAATGGCGTTTGTGATTATTCAGGCGCTGAAGGTGACGGGACTGCTCGAGATTGTCGGGCGGGTATGTGAGCCGGTAATGGCGCTGTGCGGACTGCCGGGGGAATCTGCTACCGTACTGCTGGCGGCGGTGATGAGTATGGGAGGCGGCGTCGGTGTTTGCGCCAGCCTGGTTGTCGCCGGTACGCTTTCGGGACATGATGCTACGGTGCTGTTACCGGCTATCTACCTGATGGGCAATCCGGTGCAAAATGTGGGACGCTGTCTGGGTACCGCGGGGGTCCATCCCCGTTATTACCCGCTTATTATTGCGGTATGCGTAATTAATGCGCTGCTCTCTATTTGGGTTATGCAGGTTATTGCCTGACAAGGAAGGTTATGAACTGTTCCATTCTTAATTTGACGTTGTTCCAGCAGGGACACGTGTACGCGCCGGAAGATTTAGGACGCCAGGATATACTGGTGTCTGGCAGCAAAATTGTTGCCATCGCGCCGTCGATTTCCCCTGACGATTTTCCTGGCTGCGAGTGTATCAATCTTGACGGTGCGATTGTGTGCCCAGGATTTATCGATCAACACGTCCATCTGATTGGTGGCGGCGGAGAAGCGGGGCCGCACACCCGCACGCCGGAAGTGCGCTTGTCGCGGCTGGTTGAAGCTGGCGTCACCTCGGTGGTGGGATTGCTGGGGACAGATGGTATTACCCGTCACCCTGAATCGCTGCTGGCGAAAACCCGCGCGCTGGAATTTGAAGGCATCAGCGCATGGATGCTGACCGGGGCGTATTCTCTGCCTTCCCCGACCATCACCGGCAGTATCGATCGCGATGTGGCGCTGATCGATAAAATCATTGGCGTGAAATGTGCTGTTTCGGACCATCGTTCTTCAGCCCCGGACACCTCGGCGCTGGCAAACATGGCGGCGCAGTCGCGCGTTGGCGGATTGTTAGGGCGCAAGCCGGGGATTAGCGTCTTCCATATGGGCGACAGCCCGCGCATGCTGGAGCCGTTGTACCAGATCCTCGAAAGTTGCGATGTACCGATTACCAAGCTGCTGCCCACACACGTCAATCGTGCGGAACCGTTGTTTCAGTCGGCGCTGGAGTATGCCCGCAAAGGCGGTTATATCGACATTACCAGCAGCATTGATGAACCCGTCGACCCGGCCACGGCTATCGCCACGGCGCTACGCCAGAACGTGCCGCTGTCGCGTATTACCTTGAGTTCGGATGGCAACGGTAGCCAGCCGGAATTTGATGACTACGGTAATCTTACCGGCATCGGTGTCGCAGGGTTTGAATCACTGGCTGAAACAGTGCGCCAGTTGGTGAAGGTTCATGCCATACCGCTGGAACTGGCGCTGTGTCCGCTGACGCGAACGGTCGCAGAATTTTTGGGACTGGAACATAAAGGGCGTCTGGCGGTGGGATGCGATGCCGACATTCTGGTGCTCAATGATGCGCTTGAAGTTCATCACCTGTGGGCGAAGGGAAAAGCCGTCGTCAGAGAGAAAAAAGCCTGTGTAAAAGGGACGTTTGAATAAACGACGTTGATGCCGGATGGCGGCGTAAACGCCTTATCCGGCTACGGAGTTATGCGGATGGCGGCCTGATAAGACGCGTGGCGTCACCATCAGGCGCTATCCGGCAAAATGTAAATCAGGCGTTCTCTTTCAGCCAGTTCATTACCACGTCGTGGTGGTTGCTGGTTTTGAAGTCATCAAACACATGCTCAATTTTCCCTTCAGCATCAATCAGGAAGCTGATGCGGTGGATGCCATCATAGGTTTTGCCCATAAATGACTTCTCACCCCAGACGCCGAACTGCTCGCAAACCTGGTGATCTTCGTCGGACAGGAGCGTGAAGTTAAGGACTTCTTTCTCCGCGAATCGGGAAAGCTTCTCTGGTTTATCGGTGCTGATTCCCAGCACTTCAACACCTGCTTTTTTTAACTCATCCATGTTATCGCGCAGGCCGCAGGCCTGTACGGTACAGCCGGGTGTCATGGCTTTCGGGTAAAAATAAACCAGAACACGCTGTCCCTGGAAGTCGGTTAAATTTACTTGTTCTCCGTCTTGATCCGGCAAGCTAAATTTCGGTGCGATATCACCGGCTTTCAGTGGGTTCATTACTTAACTCCATCCTGTTCATCATGCTGTGAGTAATTGACGACGTTAATACTGCCTTGCGCATTGAGTTCTGTACAGAGTGCTTTAAACGCATCTTCAATATTTGCCGAATCATGTGACGCAGGACTATGTGCGGTAATTTGAATAAACAGCTGTGCCGCCTTTTCGTTCTCAGCCGGTTGCGTGCGTGAAACCAGTTCCGCAATATTCATTTGGTGGCTGTCAAACAGGGCGGTAAAGCGTTCAATCAAATGCGGAGAATCAGGAACATCGACCTGCACCCATACCGTAGCGGGCATCGCCGGACGGGGGCGTGCGGTCGTGCGCTTCATCACAATCAGTAAATCCAGCTCTGCACCTTTCAACGGCAAGGTTGATTCAATTAGGGTAATGGCATTCCAGGTGCCCGACAGCAACATGATAAACGTGAACTCGTCACCCAGCATGGCCAGTCGGCTGTCTTCGATATTACAGCCGCAACTGCTGACATGACGTGTGATGGTGTTCACAATTCCCGGGCGGTCAGCACCCAGCGCAGTAATGACCAGATAGTGTTGCGATGACGATGTCAAACCTGTTCTTCCTTTGAGCGGTGAGGTAATCATAAGGAAAGCATAAAAAAAACATGCATACAACAATCAGAACGGCTCTGGTCGCTTGCTTTTATTGTCGTACCAAACGTACCATTGAGACACTTGTTTGCACAGAGGATGGCCCATGTTCACGGGAAGTATTGTCGCGCTTGTTACGCCGATGGATGAGAAAGGTAAAGTCTGCCGGTCGAGCCTGAAAAAACTGATTGATTATCATGTCGCCAGCGGCACCTCGGCGATCGTTTCGGTTGGCACCACCGGTGAGTCTGCCACCCTGAGTCATGATGAACATGGCGATGTGGTGATGATGACCCTGGAGCTGGCCGACGGGCGTATTCCGGTGATTGCCGGAACCGGCGCTAATGCGACCGCGGAAGCCATTAGTCTGACGCAGCGTTTCAACGACAGTGGTGTTGTCGGCTGCCTGACGGTGACGCCTTACTACAACCGCCCAACCCAGGAAGGTTTGTTCCAGCATTTCAAAGCCATCGCTGAACATACTGACCTGCCGCAAATTCTGTATAATGTACCGTCCCGTACCGGCTGCGATATGTTGCCGGAAACCGTTGGTCGCCTGGCGAAAGTAAAAAATATTATCGCTATTAAAGAGGCCACGGGGAACTTAAGTCGCGTTCACCAGATCAAAGAGCTGGTTTCAGACGACTTTATTCTGCTCAGCGGTGATGACGCGACCGGATTGGATTTTATGCAGCTCGGTGGTCATGGCGTGATTTCCGTGACGTCTAACGTTGCGGCACGCGATATGGCCGAAATGTGCAAACTGGCGGCAGCCGGGAACTTTGCCGAGGCGCGGGTGATTAACCAGCGTCTGATGCCGTTACACAACAAACTATTTGTCGAACCCAATCCTATCCCAGTGAAATGGGCGTGTAAGGAGTTGGGACTTGTGGCGACCGATACGCTACGTCTGCCGATGACGCCAATCACGGATAATGCTCGTGAAATCGTCAAAGCGGCGCTTAAGCATGCCGGTTTGCTGTAAAGTTTAGGGAGATTTGATGGCTTACTCAGTACAAAAGTCGCGCCTGGCCAAGGTTGCGGGTGTTTCGCTTGTTATGTTGCTCGCGGCCTGTAGTTCTGACTCGCGTTATAAGCGCCAGGTGAGCGGTGATGAATCCTATCTGGAGGCCGCACCGCTTGCTGAGCTTCACGCTCCAGCTGGGATGATTCTGCCGGTTATGTCGGGTGACTATAATATCCCAGTCACCAACGGCAGCGGTGCCGTTGGTAAAGCGCTGGACATTCGCCCGCCGGCTCAGCCGTTAGCATTAGTCACCGGTGCTCGCACTCAGATCGCGGGTGATACGTCGACATTGCTGGTGGAAAATGGTCGTGGCAACACGCTGTGGCCACAGGTCGTTAGCGTCATTCAGTCTAAAAACTACACGATCACCAAACGTGATGATGCCAGCCAGACGTTGACCACCGACTGGGTTAACTGGAACCGTCTGGATGAAGACGAGCAGTACCGTGGACGTTATCAAATCTCGGTTAAACCGCAGGGTTATCAGCAAGCGGTAACGGTGAAACTGATTAACCTCGAGCAGGCGGGTAAACCCGTAGCTGATCCAGCATCAATGCAGCGTTACAGCGCTGAGATGATGAACGTTATCTCCGCAGGTCTGGATAAGAACGCCACTGATGCCGCGAATGCCGCGCAGAACCGCTCTGCCGCCACCATGGATGTTCAAAGTGCTGCCGATGACACCGGTTTACCGATGCTGGTGGTACGTGGACCGTTCAACGTGGTATGGCAACGTCTGCCGGCAGCGCTTGAGAAAGTGGGGATGAAAGTGACCGACAGCACCCGTTCTCAGGGCAGCATCGCCGTGACCTACAAACCACTGTCTGATAGCAACTGGCAGGAGCTGGGCGCAAGCGATCCGGGTCTGGTATCCGGCGACTATAAACTGCAGGTCGGTGATTTAGACAACCGCAGTAGCTTGCAGTTTATCGATCCGAAGGGGCATACCCTGACGCAAAGCCAGAACGACGCGCTGGTCGCCGTCTTCCAGGCAGCGTTCAGTAAGTAAAAATAAAGGGCTGGATAACTCCAGCCCTTTTTTTCTGATATGATACGCAAACGTGTGCGTCGGCAGAAAAACGCAATATTTATCGTTAATTCACACCCAGGAGTAATAAAGATGCAAAAGCAAGCTGAGTTGTATCGTGGTAAAGCGAAGACCGTATACAGCACGGAAAACCCGGACCTGTTGGTGCTCGAATTCCGCAATGATACGTCAGCAGGGGATGGCGCGCGCATTGAACAGTTTGACCGTAAAGGCATGGTGAACAACAAGTTCAACCATTTCATTATGACTAAACTGCAAGAAGCGGGCATTCCTACCCAGATGGAGCGACTGCTTTCCGATACTGAATGTCTGGTGAAAAAACTGGAGATGGT
The DNA here is from genome assembly GCF_013728095.1 of Citrobacter sp. RHBSTW-00887. Taxonomy (NCBI): domain Bacteria; kingdom Pseudomonadati; phylum Pseudomonadota; class Gammaproteobacteria; order Enterobacterales; family Enterobacteriaceae; genus Citrobacter; species Citrobacter sp. RHBSTW-00887. The sequence goes on from NZ_CP056267.1 coordinate 1,619,956, forward strand.
ACCGGTTGAATGTGTGGTTCGTAACCGCGCAGCAGGCTCCCTGGTTAAGCGTTTAGGCGTTGAGGAAGGTATTGAACTGAATCCGCCGCTGTTTGATCTGTTCCTGAAAAACGATGCTATGCACGATCCAATGATTAACGATTCCTATTGCGAAACTTTTGGTTGGGTGAGCAAAGAGAATCTGGCGCGTATGAAAGAGCTGACCTACAAAGCCAACGACGTGCTGAAAAAGATGTTTGATGATGCCGGTCTGATTCTGGTCGACTTCAAACTTGAATTTGGTTTGTATAAAGGTGAAGTGGTCCTGGGCGATGAGTTCTCACCGGACGGCAGCCGTCTGTGGGACAAAGAAACGCTGGATAAAATGGACAAAGATCGCTTCCGCCAGAGCCTGGGCGGCCTGATCGAAGCCTATGAAGCCGTCGCGCATCGTCTGGGTGTGAAGTTAGACTAATCCTCCCCTGAGCCGGCGATCGCTCTCCGGCTCATCAATCCCGCCGATTTTGATTACTGTTTCTTATGGTAATCCTGTTCCGAACCGCCTACGATCATCATCATAATGAATAAAAAGTTGAGGTGATTATGCGCTGGCAAGGGCGTCGTGAAAGTGACAATGTGGAAGACAGACGAAATAGCTCCGGTGGCGGCCCTTCTATAGGCGGCCCTGGTTTTCGTTTGCCTAGTGGTAAAGGCGGCATCATCCTGCTGATTGTGGTGCTGGTGGCGGGATATTATGGCGTGGATCTCACCGGATTAATGACCGGCCAGCCAGTTTCCCAACAGCAATCATCACACTCCATCAGCCCAAATGATGATGAAGCAGCAAAATTCACCTCGGTGATTCTGGCCACCACGGAAGATACCTGGGGGCAGCAGTTTGAAAAAATGGGCCGGACCTACCAACAGCCGAAGCTGGTAATGTATCGCGGAGCGACGCGTACCGGCTGTGGCGCGGGTCAGTCCGTGATGGGGCCGTTTTACTGCCCGGCGGATGGTACGGTGTATATCGACCTCTCATTTTATGATGACATGAAAAACAAGCTGGGCGCCGATGGTGATTTTGCTCAGGGCTATGTTATCGCCCATGAAGTGGGCCACCACGTGCAGAAACTGCTGGGTATTGAACCGAAAGTTCGCCAGATGCAGCAGAATGCCTCACAGGCTGAGGTGAACCGTCTTTCCGTACGTATGGAACTGCAGGCGGACTGCTTTGCCGGCGTCTGGGGCAACAGTATGCAGCAGCAGGGCGTGCTGGAGTCCGGCGACCTGGCAGAAGCGCTGAACGCCGCTCAGGCCATTGGCGACGATCGCCTGCAGCAGCAGGGACAAGGACGCGTTGTGCCAGACAGCTTTACCCACGGCACTTCTGAGCAGCGGCTTAGCTGGTTCAAACGCGGTTTTGACAGCGGCGATCCGGGACAATGTAATACTTTTGGTAAAGGCATTTAAGCTACTGAGGCAGGGATGTCTGATAACACGGCGCTGAGCGCGTTAACTGAACAGATGGCCCAAGAAGGGATCCGTCGTCTGCTGATTATCAGTGGCGAGGGGAACTGGTGTCAGAAGCGGGCATTAGCGCTACGCGACACGTTACCCGGCGACTGGTTATGGGTGGGCGCACCCGCCCCTGCTGAGCCGAACTGTACGCCACAGGCGCTGCAAACGTTATTAGGCCGCGAGTTTCGTCATGCGGTTTTTGACGCCGGGCAGGGATTTGACGCTGCGGCGTTTGCCGCCTTAAGCGGAACGCTGATCGCCGGGAGCTGGCTGGTTTTGCTGACTCCCCCCTGGCATACCTGGCACACGCATCCGGACGTGGATTCACTGCGCTGGAGCGACTGTGGTGAACCTATCCCAACGCCGCACTTTGTTGAACATGTCAAACGGGTGATTTCCCGTGACGGACAGGCTCTGCACTGGCAGCAGCATCACGCAGTTTCCAGCCCGCGTTTTCCTGTTCGTGCAGTCTGGCACGCGGCAACCGGTGACCCTCAGCCTGAACAGGCGATGATTTTAACCCAGTTGCTGGATATGCCTCCCGGCGTGGCTGCGGTCACAGCTGCACGTGGCCGGGGTAAATCGGCTCTGGCAGGGCAATTGATAGCACGTATCAACGGGACCGCGATTGTCACCGCGCCTGCTAAAGCGGCAACGGATGTGCTGGCGCAATTTGCCGCAGAGCGATACTGCTTTATGGCCCCCGATGCGCTGTTAAGCAGTTCTGCAACCGCAGACTGGCTGGTTGTGGATGAAGCCGCCGCGATCCCCGCGCCGCTGCTGCACCAACTGGTTGCGCGTTTCCCTCGTACGCTGTTAACCACCACCGTACAGGGCTACGAGGGAACCGGCAGAGGCTTTTTGCTGAAATTCTGCGCCCACTTTCCCCATCTTCGACGCTATGAGTTGCAACAACCCGTGCGCTGGGCGCAGGGATGTCCGCTGGAGAAAATCGTCAGCGATGCGCTGGTGTTTGACGACGAAACCTTTGCGCATGCCCCCTTGGGGGAGCTTAACTTCTCGGCATTTGATCAACTCTCATGGCAGACAAACCCGGCGCTGCCGTTAGCGGTATATCAGCTACTTTCCGGTGCGCATTATCGCACCTCGCCACTGGATCTGCGGCGAATGATGGACGCGCCGGGTCAGCATTTTCTTCAGGCTTCGGCTGCTGACTCGGTGGCGGGTGCCGTCTGGCTGGTCGACGAGGGGGGATTATCCGCAGAATTAAGCCAGGCCGTCTGGGCCGGATATCGCCGACCAAGAGGAAATTTGGTTGCGCAGTCACTGGCGGCGCACGGCGGAGACCCATTGGCAGCGACGCTCGTCGGGCGGCGGGTCAGTCGAATTGCGGTTCATCCCGCACGTCAAAGAGAAGGTATTGGGCAACAGCTGATGCTGCAGGCCCGGCACTATTGCACGCAGTGCGACTATCTGTCCGTCAGCTTTGGTTATACGGCTGAATTATGGCGTTTCTGGCAGCGTTGCGGTTTTGTCCTGGTACGAATGGGCAATCATCGGGAAGCCAGCAGCGGCTGTTATACCGCTATGGCGGTGCTGCCCATCAGCGAAGCAGGAAAACGCCTTGCCTGGCGGGCGCACCAGCGCCTGCGACGGGATGCGGAGATTCTTGCTCAGTGGAACGCAGAGCGCATTCCGCTGGTACCGCTGAAAGAGACTACGCTTAATGAGGATGACTGGGGTGAGCTGGCTGGGTTTGCCTTCGCGCATCGACCATTACTGACATCATTAGGTTGTCTGAGTCGTTTGCTTGAGCGCAGCGAGTTGCCTCTTCCGGCATTGCGCGGGCGTATACAGGCTCAACGCAGCGATGCCGAATTGTGCCAACAGCTGAAAATATCGGGTCGCAAAGCGCTGTTGGCAGTTCAGCGCGCCGAGGCGGCGCAGGCCTTAAAACAGCTGGATGCTGAGCGTGAACAACGGCTACATAATCGCATTATGCAATGGCAATTTTTTCACTAACTTCTTCAATTTCCTGGCATGGTCATTGCGGTTAAGCGGCGTAGAATGATTCTCATCAGTTAAGGAGATCGCCATGAAACATGACCATTTTGTTGTTCAAAGTCCCGATAAACCCGCTCAACAGCTCTTGTTGCTGTTTCATGGCGTCGGCGATAACCCGGTTGCCATGGGCGAAATTGGCTCCTGGTTTGCGCCGCTGTTTCCGGATGCGCTAATCGTCAGCATTGGCGGGGCAGAGCCTTATGGTACGACTTCCGGGCGTCAGTGGTTTTCTGTACAGGGGATAACGGATGAGAACCGCCAGGCGCGTATTGACGCGATTATGCCGGTCTTTATCGAAACCGTTCGCTACTGGCAGAAGCAAAGCGGCGTTTCGCCTCAGGCGACCGCGCTGATTGGTTTTTCTCAGGGCTCGATTATGTCGCTTGAGAGTATTAAAGCCGAGGCAGGGCTGGCGTCGCGGGTCATCGCCTTTAATGGTCGCTATGCCACGTTGCCGGAGGTTGCAACTACCGCGACGACGGTGCATTTGATTCACGGCGGTGAAGACCGGGTGATTGAGTTATCTCATGCCGTTGCCGCGCAGGAGGCGTTAATACGCGCCGGTGGGGATGTGACGCTGGATATCGTCGAAAATCTGGGGCACGCCATTGATGAACGCAGTATGCAGTTTGCGCTCGACCACCTGCGTTTTACCGTACCGAAGCACTACTTTGATGAAGCGCTGAGCGGCGGTAAGCCTCACGATGATGATGTGATTGAGATGATTTAACCCGCAGGCCGGATGGCGATGTGAAACCGCCATTCGGCCTGCGTTGGCTTATTTCTTCGGTTGATCCTTGTTTGGCCAATCGTCGTCGTCATCCCATTTATCGTTAAAATCACGATGCGGGGGAAGCTCCGGCTTATTGGCAAGAAATTTCTTGTGGTCGACGCGCTTGAGATCTTTAATCACGTTCAGCAATACGCCTACCAGAAACACCAACACCAGAATCCACCAGTATTTTGCCAGCCAGTCCATGCTCATTTCCTCTTACAGGAACACTCATCAGGCGACGAGTTGCTCCATGATACGTTGATACATACGGGCAAGCAGCTGCAGGTCGGCGGCATTAACACATTCATTAATTTTATGAATGGTCGCGTTGACCGGCCCCAGTTCTACTACCTGTGCCCCCATGCGGGCAATAAAACGCCCGTCGGACGTCCCGCCTGTAGTCAGTAACTGCGGTTTAATCTCATTATAGTGCTCAATGGCGTTCACCACCGCATCCACCAGTTTACCGCGTGCGGTCAGGAACGGCTGACCGGAAAGCCACCAGTCGACGGTATAACGCAGCTGATGTTTCTCCAGCAGCTCCAGCACCCGGGACTTAATCATTTCATCGTTTAATTCGGTGCTGAAACGGAAGTTGAACTGGATAAACAGTTCGCCGGGAATAACATTGTTGCTGCCGGTTCCTGCCTGAATATTGGCAATCTGCATGCTGGTCGCCGGGAAGAATTCGTTGCCCTGATCCCACTCAATCGCCACCAGTTCATTGAGCATTGGCGCCGCGCGGTGTACCGGGTTATCGGCCAGATGCGGGTAGGCTACGTGGCCCTGCACGCCGTGAATGGTCAGATTGCAGGTCAGTGAACCACGACGCCCATTTTTCACCACGTCGCCAACGATTTCCGTGCTGGACGGCTCGCCAACCAGACAATAATCCAGTCGTTCATTGCGTGCCATAAGTGCTTCAACCACTTTTACGGTGCCGTTTTGGGCGCTGGCCTCTTCGTCAGAGGTTATCAAAAACGCCAGACGACCCTGATGGTTCGGATGCTGGGCGACAAAACGTTCTGCGGCCACGACCATTGCCGCCAGTGAGCCTTTCATATCGGCTGCGCCACGCCCGAACAACATGCCATCGCGAATAGTCGGTTCGAACGGTGGATTAATCCAGCGATCGACATCGCCGACAGGCACTACGTCAGTGTGACCGGCAAATGCCAGAGTCTCACCTTTGCCGCGCCATGCCCAAAAATTCTGTGTGTCACCAAAATCCATACGCTCAACGGTAAAACCTACCGCGCGCAGGCGTTCAATCATTAACGCCTGGCACCCGGCATCATCCGGGCTCAGGGAAGGACGGCGAATAAGCTGCTGTGTCAGCTCAATAACCGGGCACGACATAGACTATACCTCATTAAAAAACTGCGTATAACTGGATTCACTAAAGCCAAGCAGCATAGGCTTACCCGGCGCGCAGAGCAATGGGCGTTTGATAATTGCAGGCATTTCAATCATCAATGCAGCAGCAGAGGACGCATCGGTGATTTGGTTACGTGTGGCTTCATCCAGTTTGCGCCAGGTGGTTCCACGTGTATTGAGCAGCGCCTCCCAACCTAATTCGCTGATAAAGGCGTGTAATAACGCGTTATCCAGGCCGTCGACGCGATAATCATGGAAGCGGTAGTCGACCCCATTGTCTTCCAGCCAGCGTCTGGCTTTTTTAATCGTATCGCAATTCTTAATGCCGTAGAGGGTGATCATTTGAATCCTTATTGACGTAATTTGAATATTTATTCTCGTGTCCTATAAGCATGAATAATACATATTGTCATCGAACCGTTATAGAAAAATATAACATTGTTGTTGAATGGTGAATAATGATTCCTGAAAGTTCCAAAATCCACGGGAAACTGAAAATCAGAATTTGCCTGCTTGCATCAGCCTGTTTTTCCATCAGAATTGCCAAAGTCGTAGATGATGTATGAATATTTCAAAATATTGCAGTAAGTCACATAAAATTTATGGGGTTAGCGCATAGTGATTACATATACCCCCGAACACTGGAGGATGTAATCGCAACCATTGGTTAAATGATCTTCTTTTTATGATGATGATTTCGTAGAATGCCCATAATAATAAGAGAGGTTGTTATGATTGAACGTGAACTGGGGAACTGGAAAGACTTTATCGAAGTGATGCTTCGTAAATAATTTTCTGGAAGAAATTCATATCCTGCAAAGGATAATAAAAGGCGACTCAACGTAAGTCGCCTTTTTTGTGTCCGATTATTCTGGGCGTGGCTTCAACGGGAAGCGTCTGCGTACCAGCACAAAGAACAGAGGAACGAAGTAAATCGCCAGGACAGTGGCTGAAATCATCCCGCCCATTACGCCAGTCCCCACCGCATGTTGACCGCCGGAACCTGCGCCACTGCTGATGGTCATCGGCAACACCCCAAAGATAAACGCCAGTGACGTCATCAGAATTGGGCGTAAGCGTTGGCGACAGGCATGCAGCGTGGCGTCGAGCAAGTCGTGACCTTTCTCGTTCATCTCATTGGCGAATTCAACAATCAATATTGCGTTCTTCGCCGAAAGCCCGATAACGGTGAGTAACCCGACCTGAAAGTACACGTCGTTTTCCAGACCGCGCATCCAGGTAGCGAGCAGTGCGCCAATGACCCCCAGCGGTACAACCAGCATGACGGAGAAGGGAACCGACCAGCTTTCGTACAGAGCCGCCAGACACAGGAACACCACCAGCAAAGAAATGGCGTACAGGGCTGGCGCCTGAGAGCCCGACAGCCGTTCCTGGTAAGACATTGCGGTCCATTCGAGGCCGAATCCGGTCGGCAACTGGTGGACCAGCGATTCCATTATGTCCATCGCCGTACCGGTACTGACGCCTGGGGCGGCTTCGCCAACAATCTCGACGGCGGAGTAGCCGTTATAGCGTTCCAGACGCGGTGAACCCGTTTCCCAGCGCGACGTGGCAAAGGCCGAGAAAGGCACCATGCCGCCGCTATTATTGCGGACGTACCACAGATTGATGTCGTCCGGGAGCATGCGATATTTTGCCGCCGCCTGCACGTAAACCTTCTTCACGCGACCCCGGTCCATAAAGTCATTGACGTAGCTGGAGCCCCAGGCCGTTTGCAAGGTGTCGTTGATGTCATCAATGGAAACGCCCAGCGCCTGGGCTTTGCGCTGATCTATATCAATTTGCAACTGCGGGCTGTCGTCCAGACCATTATGACGAACGCGGGTCAGAGACGCGTCTTTCCCGGCCAGCTCAATCAGCTTGTCGCGCGCGGCCATTAACGCATCATGGCCCGCACCGGCGTGATCTTGCAGCTCCATATCGAAACCGGCAGAGCTCCCGAGACCGCTAATCGCCGGAGGACTGCTGGCGAAGACGCGGGCTTCCTTAATCTTATTAAAGGCTTTAGTCGCGCGCTCGATGATGGCGAAAGAGGTTCCGGTGGTGGTGTCGCGATCATCCCAGTCTTTTAAGCGGACAAACATCCGCGCCACGTTTTGACCGTTCCCGCCAGGGCCGGAACCGACCGTAGAAAAGACCGACGTAATGTTGTCTTTCTCATGGGTGAAGTAATACTTCTCCACTTCCTCAACCACTTTCAATGTTTGCTGCTGGGTCGAGCCGCTGGGCAACTGTATCGAGGTGGTAAACATGCCGCGGTCTTCGAGCGGCAGGAAGGAGGTTGGCAGGCGCAGGAACAGGAAAACCATACCACCGAGCAGCAGGCCGTAAATCAGTATCCAGCGCAGGCTGCGGTGCAGGATCCTGGCGACGCCTTTTTCATAGCGTTCGGCGTTGCGGTTAAACATCCGGTTAAACCAGCCAAAGAAACCGGTTTGCCCGTGATGCTCGCCTTTATGTAGCGGTTTGAGCAGAGTGGCGCACAGGGCAGGGGTGAGGATCATCGCCACCAGAACTGAAAGAACCATTGCGGAGACGATGGTAATCGAGAACTGGCGGTAGATAGCCCCGGTAGTGCCGCCGAAGAAGGCCATCGGGATAAACACCGCCGACAGCACCATGGCGATACCGACCAGCGCGCCCTGGATTTGCCCCATCGATTTCCGTGTCGCTTCCCGCGGTGAGAGGCCTTCCTCACTCATAATACGCTCGACGTTTTCCACCACCACAATAGCATCATCGACCAGCAGGCCGATCGCCAGCACCATCGCAAACATCGTCAGGGTGTTAACGCTGTAGCCAAAGGCGTAGAGCACGGAAAAAGTACCCATCAGGACGACGGGAACGGCGATTGTAGGGATCAGCGTGGCGCGGAAGTTTTGCAGGAACAGGTACATCACAAGAAATACCAGCGCGATCGCTTCCAGCAGCGTTTTCACCACGTCGATAATTGAGGCTTTGACAAAGGAGGTAGTTTCATACGCCACCTTGTATTCCAGCCCGTGCGGAAAATACTGTGAGAGCTCGTTCAGGCGGTCGATAACCAGCTCCGCAGTTGCCATTTCATTAGCACCGGAGGCCAGTTTTACCCCCAGACCGGAAGCCGGGTGGCCGTTGAAGCGGCTGAGATAGTCATACTTTTCCGCACCCATTTCGACCATCGCCACATCACCCAGTTTAACTTCTGAGCCGTCCTGGTTGACGCGTAGCGTAATCGCGCGGAATTCATCCGGAGTCTGCAGCAGCGACTGGGCGTTGATCGTCGCATTCAGCGCTTGTTTGTCCACCGAAGGCGTGCCGCCAAGTTGCCCGACGGCAATCTGCGCATTCTGTGATTCGATAGCATCGGTCACATCTTTGGCGGTCATCTGGAAGCTGTTAAGTTTGACCGGGTCGAGCCAGATACGCATGGAATATTGTGAACCGTAGGCGTCAATATCGCCCACGCCGTTTATACGACTGAGCGGATCCTGGATATTACTGGCGACGTAGTCGGCGATGTCCTGCTTATCCATTGAGCCATCGGTGGAGACGAAGGCGATGGTCAGAATATTGGTGTCACCGGTCTTGCGCACCGTGACCCCTTGATTCTGTACCGCCTGCGGCAGCTTACGCATTGCCGATTGCAGCTGGTTTTGCACCTGCTGGACGGCTTCATCAGGATCGGTTCCCGCGAGGAAGCTCAGCGTAACCGACGCCTGGCCTGTCCCGCTGCTCTGCGACGACATGTACATCAGATTATCGAGACCAGTCATGTTCTGCTCGATAACCTGGGTGACGGTATTTTCCAGGGTTTGTGCGGACGCGCCAGGGTAGTTCGCGGTTACCCGCACGTTTGGCGGTGCCAGATCGGGATATTGCTCAACGGGCAGCGAAAAAATAGCCAGGGCTCCTGTCAGGCACAACAGGATTGCTAACACCCAGGCAAAAATGGGGCGATCGATGAAAAAATTCGCCATTAAAAGGGGACCTCGTGTTTCTGCGTATCGTTATGGGTGTGAATTGCTTCACTTTAGCGGCAAGGTACGGGGCAAACGTGGAGAAAAAAAGAAGATAATGTAAATTATCATGCCCGTTTACAGCATACCTTTCGTGCCAACGCCGTCAGGCCTGGATCGAGAACCGACGGCGCTTTGCGGTTCTTTACGTTAGCTCTCCGTCGGATTCTGCCGAACGAAAACTGATGCTCACCAGCGTTCCCCCTCCGGAGGGTTGAGAGAAAGTCAGCGTGCCGCTCAGCCTTTCCGCCCGCTCGCGCATAATATTTAACCCATAGTGCCCCGAAGGCTCATGCGGCTCGCCAATGCCGATGCCGTTATCGCGAATATAAACCGTGTGATTACCATCCGGCGCGGTCACGCAACTGACGGCAATTTCGGTTGCGCTGGCATGTTTAATCGCGTTCAGCACCGCTTCACGGACGATCTGCAGCAGATGCACCTGCATTTGCGCGTCCAGCGCCAGGGTCGGTAACCGGCAATCAAGCGTCAGTTTAGCCGAGGTCTGATTTTGCAGCGTTTCCAGCATTTCATGCAGGGCGGAGGGGAGATCGGCCTGCTGTAAAGTCAGGCGGAAGGTGGTGAGCAGTTCGCGTAGCTGGCGGTAGGCGTCGTTCAGCGCCTGAGAGAAATCCGCCATAATGCTTTGCGCTGGGGCGTTATCTTCGGGAATCGAACGCTTCAGCAGCGTGAGCTGAATGCGTAAATAAGAGAGCACTTGCGCCAGAGAGTCGTGCAGCTCGCGCGCAATCGTCGCCCGCTCCTCCATTAACAACAGCTGCTGAAAATGTTTTTGCGCCTGGTTGAAGTACAACCCGCGACCCAGCATCGAGGAGACGCTGTTGAGCAGAGGGGTAGAAGCATTGACGTTCGGGCTTTGCCAGTGCAGTTCACCGTAGACGGTTTCCTGCATGGTGACCGGCAGGATCTGCATCGGCAGCTCGGGGCTTTTTGCGCCTTCGCTAATTCGCCAGTTATCTCCGACGGTGAGTTCCAGAAAATAGGCGGCGTCATGCTCGCGGACGATCTGTAAAATATGGCGGAAGCAGTGGACATCAATCTGACTGGTATTTAACGCCTGAGAGCACTGATACAACACTTCCAGACGACGATTAGCTTCGTGGAGATCGTGGGTCTTCTCAGCGACAGACGCTTCCAGCGAGCGGTACAGCTTGTGTAATTCACTCGACATCTGGCTGAAGGTCTTGCCCAACAACCCGAGTTCGTTGGGCAAATCAGTATCCAGCGAGGGGATGTCAAACTGACCGTGTTCAATGTGCTGGCTGGCCACCACCAGCTTATTCAGCGGACGCACCACCTGCTGGCGAATACGCCGTAAGGTAAAGAAAACGAGGGTGAAAATGCCGATCCCGCCCGCCAGTGAAATACCAAAAACCAGCATCACTTTGCGTTCGGCATAATGCTGCAGCGCCAGCACGAAGAGATCGATTTGATCGACATAGTTATTGATATTGCTCTGATACCAATTTAAATCGCCATCGATCAGACGGGCGTTCATTTCCAGCCAGTTTGCATGTAGACGTCCATAGCGACTTTTTACCGCTTGAGGCACATACCACGCGTTCAGGTTCTGTAGTGCTGGCGAGTTTAGCGCCTGCTGGAAAAGCTGGCGGTGAGCGTTAAGCTGCGGACTTTGGCTTTGCAGATCGTAACCCAGACGGTAACTTTGCATGCGCAATGAGCCAGCCACGTTGATGGCTTCGGCATCTCGTAAGCTGCTGGTCAGCGTGAGCAGCGCAATACCCGTTGAGAGAATCGACAACAGCACTATGTAGAAAAAAGCTTTAGCCAGACTGGCCGAGACCGGACGCTTTACCGTCACTTGTGCATCCTCACACAATACACGTCGCGCCTTAAAACAGCCCGAACGATGCGGTGTATTTGATAAATGTTAATAAAACGCCATGAAACTGGATGGTAACTGAAACGCAATTTCATATGCGATGAAATAAATTGATCTGCCACAGGTTCTGGATAAATAGTTGTGCTTCCTGGGCAAATGAACATTGCCGCTTCCTTCCGTGTCGGTTAATAACAACACTCATATAAAGAATAAGGTTTTTGCAACCAAAAAAGAAGGAAGCCATGAATCGTTTTATTATGGTTAATAGCCAGCAGTGCCTGGGATGCCATGCCTGTGAGGTCGCCTGCGTCATGGCTCACAATGGCGAGCAGCATGTCCTGAGTCAACGGCATTTCCAGCCCCGAATTACCGTCATCAAGCATCAGCAGCAGCGCAGTGCGGTAACCTGCCATCACTGTGAAGATGCGCCCTGCGCCAGAAGTTGCCCGAACGGGGCAATCATCCATGATAACGACAGCGTTCAGGTGAACCCGAAAAAGTGTATTGGCTGTAAATCGTGCGTCGTTGCTTGTCCTTTCGGCACGATGCAGATCGTACTCACTCCTGTCGCTAAAGGGAAGGTGAAAGCCACTGCGCACAAATGCGATTTGTGTCAGGGACGCGAACAAGGACCTGCCTGCGTAGAGAACTGTCCGGCACAAGCGTTACAACTGGTGACGGAAAATTCGCTTACTGGTCTGTCAAAAGCGCGCAGGCTACGCACCGCCAGTCTGGAAAGCCAGCCCTGGCACGCCAACGCCACCGATTTCGTTTCGCATAAAATTACCAAACGTGAGCAAATGCAGGCGACGCCTGCGCGTGGTGAGCCGGATAAGCTGGCAATTGAGGCCCGTAAAACCAGCTTTGAGGAGATCTATCTGCCGTTTCGTACGGCGCAGGCGGAACGGGAAGCGTCCCGCTGCCTGAAATGCGGCGACCACAGTATTTGCGAATGGACCTGCCCATTGCATAACCATATTCCGCAGTGGATTGAACTGGTCAAAGCCGGGAATATCGATGCGGCGGTTGAGCTTTCTCACCAGACCAACTGCCTGCCGGAAGTGACCGGGCGCGTATGTCCGCAGGACCGACTTTGCGAAGGGGCATGTACGGTGCGTAGCGAGCATGGGGCGGTCACTATCGGAAATATTGAGCGTTACATCTCTGATCGGGCCCTGAGCAAAGGATGGCGACCGGACTTAAGCCACGTGCAGAAAGTGGATAAGCGCGTTGCTATCATCGGCGCGGGGCCGGCGGGTCTGGCCTGCGCGGATGTGCTGGCGCGCAGCGGAGTCAGCGCCACCGTATACGATCGCCACCCTGAAATCGGCGGTTTGCTGACGTTCGGCATTCCGGCCTTCAAGCTGGACAAATCGCTGCTGGCCCGCCGCCGTGAAATCTTCAGCGCCATGGGTATTCATTTCGAACTTAACTGTGAAGTGGGTAAGGATGTGGCGCTGTCGGCGCTGCTGGAGGATTACGATGCCGTGTTCGTGGGCGTAGGAACCTATCGTTCCATGAAGGCGGATCTGCCGAATGAAGACGCGCCTGGCGTTTATGACGCGTTACCGTTCCTGATTGCCAACACCAAGCAGGTGATGGGGCTGGATGAACTGCCTGAAGAGCCGTTCATCGACACCGCCGGACTGAACGTGGTTGTACTGGGCGGAGGCGATACGGCGATGGACTGCGTGCGTACCGCGCTGCGTCACGGCGCACGCCAGGTGACCTGCGCTTATCGTCGTGATGAAGCCAACATGCCCGGTTCGAAAAAAGAGGTGAAGAACGCCCGGGAAGAGGGGGCTAACTTCGAGTTTAACGTCCAGCCGGTTGAGCTGGTGTTACATGATGATGGGCGAGTCAGCGGCGTGCGTTTTTTACGTACCCAGCTTGGCGAGCCGGACGCGCAGGGGCGTCGTCGCCCGGTTCCCCTCGCCGGGAGTGAGTTTGTCATGCCCGCAGATGCGGTGATCATGGCGTTTGGTTTTCACCCACATGGCATGCCGTGGCTGGAGACGCATGGGGTTAAGGTCGATAACTGGGGGCGCATTGCCGCCAATGTTGAAAGCGCATACCGTTATCAAACCAGTAACCCGAAAATCTTCGCCGGTGGTGATGCGGTACGCGGTGCGGATCTGGTGGTTACGGCGATGGCGGAAGGACGGCATGCCGCCCAGGGGATCGTCGACTGGCTGGGCGTAAAATCAGTCAAATCTCACTAAGTCGCTAAGAAGGCCGGATAAGGCGCGTTAGCGTTGCTATCCGGCTCTGTGCCGCATAATTGCCTGATGGTGCTTCGCTTATCAGGCCGACATTGCACCAAGACAAACCCGGTTTCACGGCGTAGTATTATTTCTCACTTCTTGCTGTGGAGCCGGTATGTCGCAAAAAATTACCCTCATCAAAGATAAAGTCCTTTCCGATAACTACTTCATCCTGCGCAATATCACCTATGACCTGACCCGTAGCAATGGAGAGGTGATTCGTCACAAACGCGAGGTTTACGATCGCGGCAACGGCGCCACTATCCTGCTGTATAACCCGGAGAAGAAAACGGTGGTGCTCATCCGCCAGTTTCGCGTCGCCACCTGGGTCAATGGTAATGAAAGCGGTCAACTGATTGAAACCTGCGCCGGGCTGCTGGATAACGACGAACCGGAAGCGTGCATTCGGAAAGAGGCCATTGAAGAGACCGGCTTTGAAGTGGGGGAAGTGCGTAAGCTGTTTGAGCTCTATATGTCGCCGGGCGGCGTGACGGAGATAATTCATTTCTTTATTGCACAATACAGCGACAGCCAGCGGGCAAATGCGGGCGGAGGTGTGGAAGATGAAGATATTGAGGTTCTGGAGCTGCCGTTCACCCAGGCGCTGGAAATGATTAAAACGGGTGAGATCCGTGACGGTAAGACGGTGCTATTGCTGAACTATTTGCAGTCGTCGCATCTCATGGACTAATGCGCGGGATTTATATTTCTTTACAAATTTTCGGCCAATCCGACGATTCTTATTGAGCCACATCAGTCGCGCAAGGAAGATACCGCTTAGGCTGTGTGTTTTGACTTCGGGGTTGTACCGTCCATGCGCTATCGCGTTATTTTACTTTTCCTGCTCGGGTTGTTACCCGTCCGTTTGCTGTGGGCCGCGCCCGCGCAACAGACGTTTTCTGACTGGCAGGTGACGTGCAATAACCAAAACTTTTGCGTGGCGCGCAATACCGGAGAACATCACGGCCTGGTCATGACCTTGAGCCGCAGTGCCGGGGCACATACCGACGCCGTGTTGCGTATTGAACTGGGTGGGCTGGAATCGCCCACAGCCAAAGAGAGCGATATTGCGCCACGTCTGCTACTGGATGGCGCGCCGCTCCCGCTTCGCGGCGAACACTGGCGTATTACCCCCTGGCAACTGATGACCGATGATCCGGCCACCATCAGCGCATTTTTAACAACCGTACAGGACGCGAAGGCGATAACCCTGCAAAAAGGGGCGCAAAACCTGTCCCTGGTCGGGCTAAAAGCCGCGCTGCTTTTTATCGACGCCCAGCAAAAACGGGTCGGCAGCGAAACCGCATGGATCGAAAAAGGCGACGAGCCTCCGCTCAGCGTGCCTCCCGCTCCCGCTTTAAAAGGCGTGGCTGTGATTAACCCAACGCCAACGCCTCTCACGCAACAAGAGCGCAGTGAATTGCTGGATTACGGTAACTGGCGGATCAACGGTATTCGCTGTTCGATCGATCCGCTGCGTCGCGAGATGCGCGTCACGGCCTTAACGGATGATAAAGCGCTGCTGATGATCGGCTGTGAAGCCGGGGCATATAACACCATCGATCTGGCGTGGGTGGTTTCACGTACTACCCCGTTGACGTCACGGGCGGTACGGCTAAGCCTGCCTTTTAAAACGGATGCGGAAAGTCGCGATATGGAGCTGACCAACGCCACGTTTGATGAGAAGTCGCGCGAGCTGGTAACCCTCGCTAAAGGACGAGGGTTGGCAGATTGCGGTATCCAGACCCGCTGGCGCTACGACGGCCAGCGTTTTCGTCTGGTGCGCTATGCCCAAGAGCCAAGCTGCGATAACTGGCATGGGCCAGATGCCTGGCCCACGCTGTGGATCACACGTTAAGCACCTTATGCGCTTTGTCGACAATGTTATCCACCGTAAAGCCGAAGAACGGGAACAGCTTGTCTGCCGGAGCCGACTCCCCATAACCCGTCATACCGACAATCGCCCCTTTCAGCCCAACATATTTGTACCAGTAGTCGGCAATTCCTGCTTCTACCGCCACGCGCGCGCTGACGTTTGAGGGGAGGACCGATTCCCTATACGCCTCATCCTGGGCGTCGAAAATATCGGTTGAGGGCAGAGAAACCACTCGCACGTTACGACCTTCACCGGTCAGTTTTTCCGCCGCCAGCAGCGTGATTTCCATTTCTGAACCGGTAGCAATCAGGATAACATCCGGCTTACCGCCGCCATCCTTCAGCACATAGCCGCCGCGGGCAATCTGCTGCACTTGCTCAGGCGTCCGCTCAACCTGCGCCAGATTTTGCCGCGAGAGGATCAGCGCCGTTGGCCCGTCATGGCGTTCGACCGCCAGCTTCCAGCCTACCGCCGCTTCAACCTGATCGCAGGGTCGCCAGGTGCTGAAATTAGGCGTCAGACGCAGGCTGGCGAGCTGTTCGACGGCCTGGTGCGTGGGACCATCTTCCCCAAGGCCAATCGAGTCGTGAGTATAAACCATGATTTGTCGGGCTTTCATCAGCGCCGCCATGCGTGCGGCATTACGGGCATATTCGACAAACATCAGGAACGTTGCGGTGTACGGTACGAAGCCCCCGTGGTGAGCGATACCGTTGGCAATCGCGGTCATGCCAAATTCCCGCACGCCGTAGTGGATGTAATTTCCTGCATGATCCTCTTTAAGAGAAGTGGAGCCTTTCCAGATGGTCAGGTTGCTGGGCGCCAGATCCGCCGAACCGCCAAGCAGCTCAGGCAGTATCGGCCCGTAGGCGTTCAGGGTATTTTGTGAGGCCTTACGGGTGGCGATTTTGGCCGGATTGGCCTGCAGCTCGGTGATATATTTCTGGGTCGTTTCTTCCCACTCTTCCGGCAGTCCACCGCTCATCCGGCGGGTAAACTCTGCCGCCAGATCCGGATGCGCATGTCGATAAGCGGCGAATTTCTCATTCCAGCTCTGTTGGGCTTTCTCGCCTTTTTCACGAGCGTCCCACGCCCGGTAAATCTCTTTGGGGATTTCAAAGGCAGGATGATGCCACCCCAACTTCTGCCGGGTCAGCGCCACTTCTTCTTCACCCAGCGCCGCGCCGTGCGCTTCTTCTTTCCCGGCTTTATTCGGTGAACCAAAACCAATCACCGTGCGGCAGATAATCAGCGACGGTTTATCGGTAACGGCCTGTGCTTCCTGAATCGCTTTTTTCACCGCCTCAGGGTCATGACCGTCAATCTCGTGCACCACATGCCAGTGATAGGCCTCAAAGCGTTTCGCGGTATCGTCGGTAAACCAGCCGTCGGTTTCGCCATCAATTGAGATGCCGTTGTGATCGTAAAAGCCGATGAGTTTGCCAAGTCCCAGGGTGCCCGCCAGCGAGCACACTTCGTGAGAAATGCCCTCCATCATACAGCCGTCGCCCATAAAGACCCAGGTATAGTGATTAACAATCTCGTGGTCTGGCTGGTTAAACTGCGCCGCCAGGGTGCGTTCTGCAATCGCCATTCCGACAGCGTTGGCTAAACCCTGACCCAACGGTCCGGTGGTGGTCTCCACGCCCGGTGTATAGCCAATTTCCGGGTGTCCTGGCGTCTTCGAATGGAGCTGGCGGAAGTTCTTTAACTCTTCGAGCGGCAGGTTGTAGCCGGAAAGATGCAACAGGCTGTAAAGCAGCATTGAGGCGTGGCCATTGGATAAAATAAACCGGTCACGATCGTACCAGGTGGGATCGGACGGGTTATGGCGCAGGAAATCGTTCCACAGTACTTCGGCGATATCGGCCATCCCCATTGGTGCTCCAGGGTGGCCGGAGTTAGCTTTTTGGACGGCATCCATACTTAGCGCACGAATGGCATTGGCAAGCTCTTTACGGGTCATAGGAAATACTCCTTGAAAAGTAAAGTGTTAGATGCGTGTTGTGATTCACACTTTTGAGATAATTGCGGGCGTTGTCAGCAAAAAGCATAGCAGACAAGCATGGTATTGCTGGCTTAAGCAGGTAACATAGATGTTATAAATTGATAACAAATTCTTTCTTTGAATGGTGAGAGTATGGGGACCTTCAAAGTTTGTGCCGTTGACTGAGGTGATAATGTGCGGCTCAGTAGAATGGTTACCCGCGCCACTTTTTTGATAGATACGTGAAAGGAACAACAAGATGGATGACCAGTTAAAACAAAGCGCCCTCGATTTCCACGAATTTCCGGTACCCGGTAAAATCCAGGTTTCTCCGACCAAGCCTCTGGCAACCCAGCGCGACCTCGCGTTGGCCTACTCGCCGGGCGTGGCTGC
Source organism: Citrobacter sp. RHBSTW-00887 (assembly GCF_013728095.1). NCBI lineage: Bacteria > Pseudomonadati > Pseudomonadota > Gammaproteobacteria > Enterobacterales > Enterobacteriaceae > Citrobacter > Citrobacter sp. RHBSTW-00887. The sequence continues at coordinate 1,638,033 of NZ_CP056267.1, forward strand.
ACCGTGTCTTGAAATTGAAAAGGACCCGCTGGCAGCCTACAAATACACCGCACGCGGCAACCTGGTTGCGGTTATTTCCAACGGTACTGCGGTTCTGGGCCTGGGTAATATTGGCGCGCTGGCCGGTAAACCAGTGATGGAAGGTAAAGGCGTTCTGTTTAAGAAATTCGCCGGGATTGACGTGTTCGACATCGAAGTTGATGAACTCGATCCGGATAAATTTATCAACGTGGTAGCGGCGCTTGAACCAACGTTTGGCGGCATTAACCTCGAAGATATCAAAGCGCCGGAGTGCTTCTACATTGAGCAAAAACTCCGTGAGCGCATGAATATTCCGGTATTCCACGATGACCAGCACGGCACGGCAATCATCAGTACTGCCGCAATCCTTAACGGTCTGCGGGTGGTTGAGAAAAATATCTCTGATGTGCGCATGGTGGTGTCCGGTGCAGGTGCGGCGGCGATTGCCTGTATGAACCTGCTGGTGGCGCTGGGTATGCAGAAACACAACATTGTGGTCTGCGACTCCAAAGGGGTGATTTACAAAGATCGTGAACCAAACATGGCGGAAACCAAAGCGGCTTACGCAGTGGTGGATGACGGTAAGCGTACGCTGGATGATGTCATTGACGGCGCAGACATTTTCCTCGGTTGCTCGGGTCCGAAAGTGCTGACGCAGGAAATGGTTAAGAAGATGGCGCGTGCGCCAATGATCCTGGCCCTCGCCAACCCGGAACCGGAAATCCTGCCGCCGCTGGCGAAAGAGGTGCGTTCTGACGCCATCATTTGCACCGGCCGTTCCGACTACCCGAACCAGGTTAACAACGTCCTGTGCTTCCCGTTCATCTTCCGCGGCGCGCTGGACGTCGGCGCTACTGCCATCAACGAAGAGATGAAACTGGCCGCGGTACACGCCATTGCTGAGCTGGCGCACGCCGAGCAGAGCGAAGTGGTGGCCTCCGCCTATGGCGACCAGGACCTGAGCTTCGGGCCGGAATACATTATTCCGAAACCGTTCGACCCGCGTCTGATCGTCAAAATCGCCCCTGCGGTGGCGAAGGCGGCGATGGATTCCGGTGTGGCAACGCGTCCGATTGCCGACTTTGACGCTTACATCGATAAGCTGACCGAATTCGTCTACAAAACCAACCTGTTCATGAAGCCGATTTTCTCTCTGGCACGCAAAGCGCCGAAGCGCGTGGTGCTGACTGAAGGGGAAGAGGCGCGTGTACTGCATGCCACGCAGGAGCTGATCACTTTAGGTCTGGCGAAACCGATCCTGATCGGTCGTCCGAGCGTTATCGAAATGCGTATCCAGAAACTGGGTCTGCAGATCAAAGCGGGCGTCGATTTTGAGATCGTCAACAATGAGTCAGATCCGCGCTTTAAAGAGTACTGGAGCGAGTACTACCAGATTATGAAACGTCGTGGTATTACCCAGGAGCAGGCGCAGCGTGCGGTAATTGCCAACACCACGGTGATCGGCGCGATCATGGTGCAGCGCGGCGAAGCGGATGCAATGATCTGCGGTACGATAGGCGACTACCATGAGCACTTCAGCGTGGTGAAAGAGGTGTTTGGTCATCGCGATGGCGTGCATACTGCCGGGGCGATGAACGCCTTGCTGCTGCCAAGCGGTAACACCTTTATCGCCGATACCTACGTTAACGACGATCCTACGCCGGAGCAACTGGCGGAAATCGCCGTGATGGCGGCAGAAACCGTGCGTCGCTTTGGTATCGAACCGAAGGTAGCGCTGCTGTCGCACTCCAACTTTGGTTCATCTAACTGTCCGTCGGCCAGCAAAATGCGCGAAGCGCTGGAGCTGATTAAGGCGCGTGCGCCAGAGTTGATGATTGATGGCGAAATGCACGGCGATGCCGCGCTGGTGGAAAGCATCCGTCATGACCGCATGCCGGACAGTCCGCTGAAAGGCTCAGCGAATATTCTGGTGATGCCGAATATGGAAGCTGCCCGTATTAGTTACAACTTACTACGCGTTTCCAGCTCTGAAGGCGTAACGGTCGGCCCGGTGCTGATGGGGGTTGCGAAACCGGTTCACGTATTAACGCCGATCGCTTCTGTTCGTCGTATCGTTAATATGGTGGCGCTGGCGGTTGTAGAAGCCCAAACTCAGCCGCTGTAATTTCACTTTAATTTATTTCCGGCGCGGGTTTCTCCCGCGCCTTTTTATTTCCCCTTTCTTAGTGATCCACTTCACCTTTTAAACATGGTTGCCGAATTTTGTTATTTACTCTGACAAAAAATTGCTACGATGAGGGCAGTTTTAGCGGAGGCGGTGAGCAATGGAAAAAGAACGCATTATTCAGGAATTTGTGCCGGGGAAACAGGTTACGCTGGCGCATCTCATTGCGCACCCTGGTGAGGAACTGGCGAAAAAGATCGGCGTTCCCGAAGCGGGCGCTATCGGCATCATGACGCTGACGCCAGGCGAAACCGCGATGATTGCCGGTGACTTAGCTATGAAGGCGGCAGATGTACATATCGGCTTTCTCGATCGATTCAGCGGTGCGCTGGTCATCTACGGCTCGGTAGGCGCGGTAGAAGAAGCGTTATTACAGACGGTAAGCGGTCTGGGTCGGTTATTAAATTTCACTTTGTGCAACCTGACAAAAAGTTAATCAGAGGCGGCGATGAAACGTATTGCGTTTGTCGGTACGGTGGGGGCGGGGAAAACAACGCTCTTTAATGCGCTACAGGGAAATTATTCCCTCGCCAGAAAAACACAGGCCGTGGAGTTTAATGAAAATGGCGATATCGACACGCCAGGAGAATATTTTAGCCATCCGCGCTGGTATCACGCCTTAATTACTACGCTGCAGGATGTTGATACGTTGATTTATATACACGCGGCAAATGATAAAGAAAGTCGCTTACCTGCCGGGCTGTTGGATATCGGCGCCAGTAAACGACAAATCGCCGTTATCAGCAAAACGGACATGCCGGATGCCGACGTCGCCGCAACGCGACAACTACTTCGCGGGATAGGGTTCCAGGAGCCGATTTTCGAACTCAACAGCCATGACCCGCGCAGCGTGCAGCACCTGGTGGATTATCTGACTGAGCTCAGCCAAAAGGAGGAAAGGGCAGGTGAAAAAACTCATCACAGCTAACGATATTCGTGCGGCCCACGCACGCGGCGAACAGGAAATGTCGGTTGTTCTGCGCGCCAGCATCATCACCCCGGAGGCGCGCGAAGTTGCGGAGCTGCTGGGCGTCACCATCAGTGAATGCGATGAATCCGCGCCAACCGTTGCTGCTGCCGCACCGGTTGCGGTGGATGATGGCAAAACGGAAAGCCAGCGCATTCGCGAAACCATCATTGCGCAGTTACCGGAAGGGCAGTTTACCGAAAGCCTGGTCGCCCAACTGATGGACAAAGTCATGAAGGAGAAACAGTCGCTGGAGCAGGGCGGAATGCAGCCGAGTTTTAACTCGGTGACCGGCAAAGGCGGCGTCAAAGTCATCGACGGCAGCAGCGTGAAGTTTGGTCGTTTTGACGGCGCACAGCCGCACTGCGTGGGTTTAACCGATCTGGTGACCGACCAGGACGGTAGCAGCATGGCCGCCGGGTTCATGCAGTGGGATAACGCTTTTTTCCCATGGACGCTGAACTACGACGAAATCGACATGATTCTGGAAGGCGAGCTGCACGTTCGCCACGAAGGCGAAACCATGATTGCTAAAGCCGGGGACGTGATGTTTATCCCGAAAGGCTCCAGCATCGAATTTGGTACGCCATCGACGGTGAAATTTCTGTATGTGGCCTGGCCTGCGAACTGGCAGTCCTGCTAAGGCGGATGTATGAAGGATTTCATTACCGAAGCATGGCTTAGAGCGAATCATACGCTCAGCGAAGGGGCTGAAATTCATCTCCCCGCTGACGCTCGCCTGACGCCATCTGCCCGGGAATTACTGGAAAGCCGACATCTGCGCATTAAGTATATCGACGAGCAGGGCAGCCTGTTTATTGATGACGAAGAACAGCAGCCGCAGCAGGTGCATGGTTTAACCAGCAGCGATACGCATCCACAGGCCAGTTGCGAACTGTGTCATCAACCGGTGGTGAAGAAAGCAGACACGCTGACGCATCTGACAGCGGACAAGATGGTCGCTAAAAGTGACCCGCGCCTGGGATTTCGCGCCGCGCTGGACAGCACCATCGCCCTGGCCGTGTGGTTGCAGATAGAGCTGGCGGAACCGTGGCAGCCGTGGCTGGCGGATATCCGTTCGCGTCTGGGCAACATTATGCGCGCCGACGCTATCGACGAGCCGCTGGCAGCACAAGCTATTGTCGGTTTAAGCGACGAAGATTTACACCGGCTTTCGCATCAGCCGCTGCGCTATCTGGACCACGACCATCTGGTGCCTGAAGCCAGTCATGGCCGTGATTGCGCGTTGCTTAATCTGCTGCGTACCAAAGTTCGTGAAACGGAGACGGTGGCGGCCCAGGTATTCATCACCCGTAGTTTTGACGTGATGCGACCGGACATCATGCAGGCGCTCAACCGCCTTTCCAGTACGGTCTACGTGATGATGATTCTGAGCGTAGCGAAGCATCCACTGACGGTTAGCCAAATTCAACAGCGACTGGGGGAGAAGCAATGATCATTGAACGTGCTCGTCAACTCGCCCAGCGCTCACCTGCACGGGTGGTGTTCCCGGATGCGCTGGATGTTCGGGTGTTGAAAGCGGCAAATTACCTGCATCAGCACGGTCTGGCACATCCTGTTCTCGTCGCCAGTCCGTTTGCGCTGCGCCAGTTTGCCCTCAGCCATCGGGTGGCGATGGATGGCATTCAGGTTATCGACCCGCAAAGCAACCAGTCCATGCGTGAAGAGTTTGCGCTGCGCTGGCTGGCCCGCGCGGGAGATAAAACGCCTGCAGATGCGCTGGAAAAACTCAACGATCCGCTGATGTTCGCCGCCGCCATGGTTAGCGCGGGTAAAGCTGACGTCTGTATTGCGGGCAATTTGTCGTCGACAGCAAACGTGCTGCGCGCTGGGTTACGCATTATTGGGCTACAGCCAGGCTGTAAAACGCTGTCGTCAATTTTCCTGATGCTGCCGCAGTACCTCGGGCCGGCATTAGGGTTTGCCGATTGCAGCGTCGTGCCGCAGCCCACAGCCGCACAGCTGGCGGATATTGCGATTGCCAGCGCGCAGACATGGCAGGCGATCACCGGTGAAGAACCGCGTGTGGCCATGCTGTCGTTTTCAAGTCAAGGCAGTGCTCGTCATCCTAACGTCGCTAACGTGCAGCAGGCTACGGAGATCGTTCGTGAGCGTGCCCCGCAGCTTACCGTGGATGGGGAACTGCAATTTGATGCCGCCTTTGTTCCGGATGTCGCCGCGCAAAAAGCGCCCGCCAGTCCGTTAAAGGGCAATGCCAATGTGATGGTCTTCCCATCGCTGGAGGCAGGCAATATTGGCTACAAAATCGCCCAGCGTCTGGGAGGGTATCGTGCCGTAGGTCCGTTGATCCAAGGGCTTGCCGCACCGCTTCATGACCTCTCTCGCGGCTGTAGCGTACAGGAAATTATTGAACTGGCGTTGGTGGCAGCAGTGCCGCGTCAGACTGACATGAGTCGTGAAAACGCCTCACACACACTGGTTGTTTAGGTCCCGTTCTGGACCCCTTAATGAGAGGAAAACACAATGGAAGCATTAGGAATGATTGAAACCCGGGGCCTGGTTGCACTGATTGAGGCTTCTGACGCAATGGTTAAAGCGGCACGCGTGAAACTGGTCGGCGTGAAGCAGATCGGCGGCGGTCTGGTTACTGCAATGGTCCGTGGCGACGTAGCGGCATGTAAAGCCGCAACGGATGCTGGTGCTGCTGCTGCACAGCGTATTGGTGAGCTGGTTTCCGTACACGTGATCCCGCGTCCGCATGGCGATCTGGAAGAAGTGTTCCCGATCAGCTTTAAAGGCGACAGCAACGACATGTAAGTCGTCCATGTGACGCCACAGACTTCATTGCTGGCGTCACCCTCTCTCCTTTTCACATTACCTTCTGCGGAGGGTAGGGGGAGGTTTTACCTGAAATATGCCACGGAGGCGCGTATGAAACTGGCAATCGTCACAGGACAAATTGTTTGTACCGTACGCCATCAGGGGCTCGCGCACGACAAGTTGCTGATGGTGGAAATGATTGATGCCTGCGGAAATCCCGACGGGCAATGTGCTGTTGCTATCGACAGCATTGGGGCGGGAACCGGAGAGTGGGTGCTGCTGGTCAGCGGAAGCTCAGCCCGTCAGGCGCACCGTAACGAATCATCACCTGTCGATCTGTGCGTGATTGGCATTGTTGATGAAGTGGTGGCAGGTGGTCAGGTGATCTTCCATAAATAAGGCAGAAAATCATGAATCAACAGGATATTGAACAGGTCGTGAAAGCGGTGCTGCTGAAAATGAAAGACAGCAGCCAACCCGTCAGTGCCGTTCAAGAAATGGGCGTTTTTGCCTCCCTGGATGACGCAGTGGCGGCAGCAAAACTGGCCCAGCAAGGGCTGAAAAGCGTTGCCATGCGCCAACTGGCTATCACGGCTCTACGTGAGGCGGGCGAAAAACATGCCCGAGAATTAGCGGAACTTGCCGTCACAGAAACCGGCATGGGACGCGTTGAAGATAAATTTGCCAAAAATGTGGCGCAGGCACGCGCCACGCCGGGCGTGGAATGCCTGTCTCCACAGGTTCTGACCGGTGATAACGGCCTGACGCTGATTGAAAACGCGCCGTGGGGCGTGGTGGCCTCGGTGACACCGTCCACCAACCCGGCTGCGACCGTTATTAACAACGCCATCAGCCTGATTGCGGCTGGCAACAGCGTGGTCTTCGCACCGCATCCGGCTGCCAAGGGCGTGTCTCAGCGCGCTATCACTCTGCTTAACCAGGCGGTAGTTGCTGCAGGCGGACCGGCAAACCTGCTGGTTACCGTGGCCAATCCGGATATCGAAACCGCCCAGCGTCTGTTTAAGTACCCAGGCATCGGCCTGCTGGTGGTGACCGGCGGTGAAGCCGTAGTGGATGCCGCGCGTAAGCACACCAACAAACGTCTGATTGCCGCCGGTGCGGGAAATCCGCCGGTGGTGGTTGATGAAACGGCTGATCTGGCACGCGCAGCCCAGTCGATCGTCAAAGGCGCTTCGTTTGACAACAACATTATCTGCGCCGACGAAAAAGTGCTGATCGTGGTCGATAGCGTCGCTGATGAGCTGATGCGTCTGATGGAAAGCCAGCATGCAGTCAAGCTGACCACGGCTCAGGCCGAACAGCTGCAACCGGTGCTGCTGAAAAATGTCGATGAACGCGGTAAAGGCACGGTCAGTCGTGACTGGGTAGGTCGCGACGCAGGAAAAATCGCTGCGGCGATTGGTCTGAACGTACCGGAGCAAACCCGGCTGTTGTTCGTCGAAACCTCTGCGACTCACCCGTTTGCCGTAACCGAACTGATGATGCCGGTTCTGCCGGTCGTGCGGGTCGCCAACGTCGATGAGGCCATTGAACTGGCGGTCAAGCTTGAAGGCGGCTGTCACCATACGGCGGCGATGCACTCGCGCAATATCGACAACATGAACCGCATGGCAAACGCCATTGATACCAGCATTTTCGTTAAGAACGGACCGTGCATTGCCGGTCTTGGACTCGGCGGCGAAGGCTGGACAACGATGACCATTACCACGCCAACCGGGGAAGGGGTGACCAGCGCACGCACATTTGTGCGTCTGCGTCGCTGTGTGTTGGTGGATGCCTTCAGAATTGTATAAGGAGTGAACGACATGGCGCACGACGAACAACGTTGGCTGACACCCAGATTGCTAAAAGCGGCAACGCTATGTAACCAGACGCCCGTAAAGAGCGATTCACCGCTGTGGCTGGGCGTGGATTTGGGGACGTGTGATGTGGTGTCGATGGTTGTCGACAGTGACGGACAGCCGGTTGCAGTTTGCCTGGACTGGGCCGACGTCGTGCGCGATGGCATCGTCTGGGATTTCTTCGGTGCGGTGACCATCGTTCGTCGCCATCTCGATACGCTCGAACAACAGTTGGGTTGCCGCTTTACCCACGCGGCAACCTCGTTTCCACCGGGAACTGACCCACGGATCTCGATCAACGTGCTGGAATCTGCCGGGCTTGAAGTCAGTCATGTGCTCGACGAACCGACCGCGGTGGCAGACCTGTTGCAGCTTGATAACGCTGGCGTGGTGGATATCGGTGGCGGTACCACCGGGATTGCGATTGTGAAGCGAGGCAAGGTGACTTACTCCGCCGATGAAGCGACCGGCGGGCACCACATTTCTCTGACGCTTGCCGGGAACCGTCGCATCCAGTTGGAAGAGGCGGAGCAGTACAAACGCAGCAACGGTAAAGAAATCTGGCCGGTGGTTAAGCCGGTCTACGAAAAAATGGCGGAAATTGTGGCTCACCATATTGCCGGTCAGGGCGTGGCTGATTTATGGCTGGCCGGTGGTTCCTGTATGCAGCCGGGCGTTGATGAACTGTTTCGTAAGCGTTTCCCGGAACTGCAGGTGCATTTACCCCAGCACAGCCTGTTTATGACCCCGCTGGCGATTGCAAATAGCGGAAAAGAAAAAGCGGAAGGAATCTATGCAAGCTGAATTGCAGACCGCGCTCTTTCAGGCATTCGATACCCTGAATCTGCAACGCGTAAAAACGTTTAGCGTTCCACCGGTTACGTTGTGTGGACTGGGAGCGCTCAGTACCTGCGGACAGGAAGCACAAACGCGCGGCCTGACGCATATGTTCGTCATGGTCGACAGTTTCCTGCACCAGGCGGGGATGACCGCCGCACTGGAACGCAGCCTGGCGATGAAAGGCGTGGCGATGACGCTGTGGCCATGTCCGGTGGGCGAACCGTGCATTACGGACGTCTGCGCGGCGGTCGCGCAACTGCGTGAATCGAAGTGCGATGGCGTAGTGGCCTTTGGTGGCGGTTCCGTATTGGATGCCGCAAAAGCCGTGGCGTTGCTGGTGACCAATCCCACCCAGACGCTGGCAGACATGGACGAGAGCAGCGCGTTACGCCCGCGTCTGCCGCTGATTGCCGTACCGACTACCGCCGGAACGGGTTCAGAAACCACTAATGTCACGGTGATTATCGACGCCGCGACCGGGCTTAAAAAAGTGCTGGCCCACGCAATCCTGATGCCGGATGTGGCGATTCTTGACGCCGCGCTGACGGAAGGTGTGCCCGCACACGTAACGGCGATGACCGGGATCGATGCGCTGACGCACGCTGTTGAAGCGTATAGCGCTCTGAACGCGACGCCGTTTACCGACAGTCTGGCGATTGGCGCGATTGCGATGATAGGTAAATCGCTGCCGAAGGCCGTTGGCTATGGTCAGGATCTGGCGGCGCGAGAAAGCATGCTACTGGCTTCCTGTATGGCCGGGATGGCGTTTTCCAGCGCGGGGCTGGGCCTGTGTCACGCGATGGCGCACCAGCCGGGTGCGACGCTGCACATTCCACATGGACAGGCTAACGCCATGCTGCTGCCCACAGTAATGGGGTTCAACCGCATGGTGTGTCGTGAGCGTTTCAGCCATATCGGACGGGCGTTAACCAACAAGAAGTCGGACGATCGCGATGCCATCAACGCCGTCAGCGAGCTGATTAGCGAAGTGGGCCAGACCAAACGACTCTCTGACGTTGGGGCAAAGCCCGAGCATTACAGCGCATGGGCTCACGCCGCGCTGGAGGATATTTGTATTCGCAGTAACCCACGCACCGCCACGCAGGCCGACATTATCGCGTTGTATGCGGCGGCACAATAAATACACATATGACAGGGAGTGAAGGTTATGGGAATTAACGAAATCATCATGTACATCATGATGTTCTTTATGCTGATTGCCGCCGTGGACAGGATCCTGTCGCAGTTCGGCGGTTCGGCACGCTTCCTCGGTAAGTTCGGGAAGAGTATTGAGGGATCGGGCGGCCAGTTTGAAGAAGGTTTTATGGCGATGGGCGCGCTGGGTCTGGCGATGGTCGGTATGACCGCGCTGGCACCGGTACTGGCGCATGTGCTCGGGCCGGTGATTATTCCACTGTACGAAATGTTGGGCGCGAACCCGTCGATGTTTGCCGGAACGCTGCTGGCGTGCGATATGGGCGGCTTCTTCCTGGCGAAAGAACTGGCGGGCGGCGACGTTGCGGCGTGGCTGTACTCTGGCCTGATCCTCGGGGCGATGATGGGGCCGACGCTGGTCTTCTCTATTCCGGTTGCGCTGGGGATTATTGAACCGTCTGACCGTCGTTATCTGGCGCTGGGCGTGTTGGCTGGGATCGTCACCATTCCGATTGGCTGTATTGCAGGTGGTTTGATCGCGATGTATTCCGGTGTCGAAATCAACGGGCAGCCGGTGGAGTTCACCTTCGCGCTAATCCTGATGAACATGATCCCGGTGCTGATCGTTGCCGTGCTGGTGGCGCTGGGACTGAAATTCATCCCGGAAAAAATGATCAACGGCTTCCAGATCTTCGCGAAATTCCTGGTGGCGCTGATCACCATCGGTCTGGCGGCAGCGGTGATCAAATTCCTGCTCGGCTGGGAACTGATTCCGGGTCTTGATCCTATCTTCATGGCACCGGGTGACAAGCCGGGTGAAGTGATGCGCGCCATCGAAGTTATCGGTTCTATCTCCTGCGTGCTGCTGGGTGCGTACCCAATGGTACTGCTGCTGACCCGCTGGTTTGAAAAGCCGCTGATGAGCGTCGGTAACCTGTTAAAAATCAATAATATTGCGGCTGCGGGCATGGTGGCGACGCTGGCGAACAACATCCCAATGTTCGGCATGATGAAGAATATGGATACCCGCGGCAAAGTGATCAACTGCGCTTTTGCGGTCTCCGCAGCCTTCGCTCTGGGTGACCACTTAGGTTTCGCCGCGGCCAACATGAACGCGATGATCTTCCCAATGATTGTCGGCAAGCTGATTGGCGGCGTGACGGCGATTGGTGTGGCTATGCTGTTGGTACCGAAAGACGAAGATGTTCCGGCACCAGCAGAAACCAACCCGGAGGCGCAATCGTGAATACTCGCCAGCTACTCAGCGTCGGTATCGATATCGGCACCACCACCACTCAGGTCATCTTCTCGCGCCTTGAGCTGGTCAACCGTGCGGCAGTGTCGCAGGTGCCGCGTTACGAATTCATCAAACGCGAAATTAGCTGGCAAAGCCCGGTGTTCTTTACCCCCGTTGATAAGCAGGGCGGGTTGAAAGAGGCCGAACTTAAGGCGCTGATCCTCGCCCAGTATCAGGCGGCGGGAATTGCGCCTGAGACCGTCGATTCCGGCGCGATCATCATCACCGGAGAAAGTGCCAAAACCCGCAACGCGCGACCAGCGGTGATGACGCTCTCTCAGTCGCTGGGGGACTTCGTGGTTGCCAGCGCCGGCCCGCATCTGGAATCAGTGATTGCCGGTCACGGCGCAGGGGCTCAAACCCTGTCAGAGCAGAAGTTGTGCCGCGTACTGAATATCGACATCGGTGGCGGGACGTCGAACTACGTCCTGTTCGATGCCGGAAAAGTCAGCGGTTCGGCCTGCCTGAACGTCGGCGGACGGCTGCTGGAAACGGACGGTCAGGGGCGGGTGGTGCATGCGCATCAGCCAGGACAGATGATTGTTGATGACGTATTTGGTCCAGGCACCGACGCCCGGACCCTCAATGCGGCGCAGCTTGTTCAGGTGGCCCGACGGATGGCGGCGCTGATCGTTGAGGTGATTGACGGCACGCTGTCACCGCTGGCGCAGGCGCTGATGCAAACCAGTCTGTTGCCGACGGGTGTGAAGCCGGAAGTGATTACGTTGTCAGGCGGGGTGGGCGAGTGCTACCGCAACCAGCCTGCCGATCCATTCTGTTTTTCCGATATTGGGCCGCTGTTAGCGACGGCGCTGCATGAACATCCGCGCCTGCGTGAGATGAACGTGCAGTTCCCGGCGCAAACCGTGCGCGCCACGGTGATTGGCGCCGGTGCGCATACGCTGTCGCTTTCGGGCAGCACCATCTGGCTGGAAGGTGTGGCGCTTCCGCTGCGCAATCTGCCGGTGGCGATTCCGGTTGATGAGGCTGATTTGGTGGCCGCCTGGCAACAAGCGCTGATGCAGCTCGATCTGGACCCGCAAACAGACGCTTACGTGCTGGCGCTACCCGGTTCGCTGCCGGTGCGCTACGCCGCGCTGTTAACGGTTATTGATGCGCTACTGGCCTTTGTCGCGCGCCATCCGAATCCGCATCCCCTGCTGGTGGTAGCCGAGCAGGATTTTGGTAAAGCCCTGGGCATGCTGTTACGCCCACAGTTACAGCAACACCCGCTGGCAGTCATCGATGAGGTGGTTGTCCGGGCGGGGGACTATATCGACATTGGTACGCCTCTTTTTGGCGGATCGGTTGTGCCGGTGACGGTGAAATCACTCGCATTTCCTTCCTGAGGGAACGACTTATGAAACTAAAGACCACATTGTTCGGCAATGTTTATCAGTTTAAGGATGTTAAAGAGGTGCTGGCCAAAGCCAACGAACTGCGTTCGGGGGATGTGCTGGCAGGGGTAGCTGCAACCAGTTCGCAAGAGCGAGTGGCGGCCAAACAGGTGCTGTCGGAAATGACGGTAGCGGATATCCGCAACAACCCGGTGATTTCCTATGAAGAGGACTGCGTGACGCGTCTGATTCAGGACGACGTCAACGAAACGGCCTATAACCGCATCAAAAACTGGAGTATCAGCGAGCTGCGCGAGTACGTGCTGAGCGATGAAACCTCCGTTGATGACATTGCGTTTACGCGCAAAGGATTAACGTCGGAAGTGGTCGCAGCGGTTGCAAAAATCTGCTCTAACGCGGACCTGATCTACGGCGGTAAGAAAATGCCGGTGATCAAAAAGGCCAACACCACCATTGGTCTGCCGGGCACCTTCAGCTGTCGTTTACAGCCGAACGACACCCGTGATGACGTGCAGAGTATTGCGGCACAAATCTACGAAGGGTTGTCCTTCGGGGCGGGCGATGCGGTGATTGGCGTTAACCCGGTAACCGATGACGTGGAAAACTTAAGCCGCGTACTTGATACCGTGTACGGCGTCATCGACAAATTCAATATCCCGACCCAGGGCTGCGTCCTGGCGCACGTTACTACCCAGATCGAAGCCATTCGTCGCGGCGCGCCGGGCGGGCTGATTTTCCAGAGTATCTGCGGCAGCGAGAAAGGCTTAAAAGAGTTTGGCGTTGAGCTGGCCATGCTGGATGAAGCGCGTGCAGTGGGCGCTGAGTTTAACCGTATCGCCGGGGAAAACTGCCTGTACTTCGAAACCGGACAAGGGTCTGCGCTTTCTGCTGGCGCTAACTTCGGTGCCGATCAGGTGACGATGGAAGCACGTAACTACGGTCTGGCGCGTCACTACGATCCGTTCCTAGTGAACACCGTTGTCGGCTTTATCGGGCCGGAGTATCTCTACAACGACCGTCAGATTATTCGCGCGGGTCTGGAAGATCACTTTATGGGCAAGCTGAGCGGCATCTCAATGGGCTGCGACTGCTGCTATACCAACCATGCTGATGCTGACCAGAACCTCAACGAAAACCTGATGATTCTGCTCGCCACCGCTGGCTGCAACTACATCATGGGCATGCCGCTCGGTGACGACATCATGCTCAACTATCAGACCACCGCTTTCCACGACACCGCGACCGTGCGCCAGTTGCTGAACCTGCGTCCGTCGCCGGAGTTTGAACGCTGGCTGGAAACCATGGGCATTATGGCAAACGGTCGCCTGACCAAACGGGCGGGCGATCCGTCACTGTTCTTCTGATGACGCGGGGATGACACACGATGGATCAAAAACAGATTGAAGAAATTGTACGCAGCGTGATGGCGTCAATGGGTGAGTCGCAGCCGCAGGCTCAAGCGCCGGCAGTACAAGCGCAATGCAGCACCACCCGGTGTGCCGCGCCGACCGGTGAAAGCTGTGCGATGGATTTAGGCTCAGCCGAGGCTAAAGCGTGGATTGGCGTTGAGAATCCGCACCGCGCAGAGGTGTTGACTGAACTGCGTCGCAGCACTGCGGCGCGTGTATGTACCGGTCGAGCCGGTCCACGTCCGCGTACCCAGGCGCTGCTGCGCTTCCTGGCCGACCACTCGCGTTCGAAAGATACGGTATTGAAAGAAGTGCCGGAAGAGTGGGTAAAAGCCCAGGGGCTGCTGGAAGTGCGCTCGGAAATCAGTGACAAAAACCTGTATCTGACGCGTCCGGATCTGGGGCGTCGTCTGAGTGCGGAAGCCATTGAAGCGCTGAAATCACAGTGTGTAATGAACCCGGATGTGCAGGTGATTATCTCTGATGGCCTATCTACGGACGCTATCACCGCTAACTACGAAGAGATTCTGCCGCCGCTGTTGTCTGGCTTAAAACAGGCCGGATTGAAGGTCGGGACGCCGTTCTTTGTTCGCTATGGTCGCGTGAAAATCGAAGATCAGATCGGCGAACTGCTGGGCGCGAAAGCGGTGATCCTGCTGGTTGGGGAACGTCCGGGCCTGGGCCAGTCGGAAAGCCTTTCTTGCTACGCCGTCTATTCGCCGCGTGTGGCGACGACCGTTGAAGCTGACCGTACCTGTATCTCGAACATTCACCAGGGCGGTACGCCACCGGTTGAAGCGGCGGCGGTCATTGTGGATTTGGCCAAGCGCATGCTGGAGCAAAAAGCATCCGGCATCAATATGACCCGTTAAGGAGGCATCATGCCAGCATTAGATTTGATTAGACCTTCTGTCACCGCAATGCGCGTGATTGCCTCGGTAAATGACGGTTTTGCCCGTGAACTTAAATTACCGCCACATATACGTAGCCTCGGACTCATCACAGCAGATTCTGATGACGTGGCGTATATTGCCGCAGACGAAGCGACAAAACAGGCAATGGTGGAAGTGGTTTATGGCCGCTCGCTGTATGCCGGCGCGGTGCACAGTCCCTCTCCAACTTCGGGTGAAGTGCTGATTATGCTCGGTGGACCCAACCCGGCAGAAGTTCGCGCAGGTCTGGACGCGATGGTAGCCAATATTGAAAGCGGCGCGGCGTTTCAGTGGGCGAATGACGCAGAAGATACCGCCTTCCTGGCGCATGTGGTTTCGCGTACCGGCTCGTATCTCTCGGCGACCGCAGGATGCCGGCTTGGCGATCCGATGGCGTATCTGGTGGCGCCGCCGCTGGAAGCGACATTTGGTATTGATGCTGCGCTGAAATCGGCCGATGTACAACTGGTGACTTACGTTCCGCCACCGTCAGAAACCAACTATTCGGCTGCGTTTATGACCGGTAGCCAGGCCGCTTGTAAAGCTGCATGTAACGCCTTTGCCGATGCCGTTCTGGATATTGCCCGTAACCCAATCCAGCGCGCGTAAGAGAGGTTGTGATGATCAATGCACTGGGATTACTGGAAGTGGATGGCATGGTCGCTGCCGTGGATGCGGCGGATGCCATGCTGAAAGCCGCGAACGTGCGCCTGCTTAGCCACGAAGTGCTCGATCCTGGCCGGTTGACGCTGGTGGTGGAAGGCGATCTGGCGGCGTGCCGCGCAGCGCTGGATGCCGGTAGCGCCGCTGCTGCGCGTACAGGCCGTGTTATCAGCCGTAAGGAAATCGGCCGACCGGACGATGATACCCAGTGGCTGATCGGCGGTTTTAAGCGCCAGCCGAAGAAACCAGAACAGAAGCCAGAAGTGAAAACAGATGTAAAAACGCAGAAGACGCAGGACGCCCCGTTGACGCCTGAATCCTCTGATCAACTTCTGACGCTGTTGGCATCGGTCCGTCAAGGAATGACGGCAGGGGAAGTGGCTGCCCACTTTGGCTGGTCACTTGATGAAGCCAGAAAGGCGCTGGAACAGCTCTTTTCTGACGGAGCGTTGCGTAAACGCAGTAGTCGCTATCGCTTAAAAAATTAACCTGTCGGAGGGCCGGGGGCTTCGTTGAAGCTTCCGGCTTAAAAGATCATGAAAAAGAACCGTACTGCAAACCTGCACCATCTTTATCATGAAGCATTACCCGAAGACGTTAAACTTACGCCGAAAGTGGAGGTGGACAACGTTCACCAGCGGCGAACAACGGATGTGTATGAGCATGCGCTGACGATTACCGCATGGCAGCAGATCTACGACCAGTTACATCCGGGAAAATTTCATGGCGAGTTCACGGAAATCCTGCTCGATGATATTCAGGTGTTCCGTGAATACACCGGACTGGCGTTACGTCAGTCGTGTCTTGTCTGGCCGAACTCTTTCTGGTTTGGTATTCCGGCCACGCGCGGCGAACAGGGATTTATTGGCACCCAGTGTCTGGGGAGCGCTGAAATTGCCACCCGCCCTGGCGGGACAGAGTTTGAACTGAGTACGCCGGATGATTACACCATTCTGGGTGTCGTCATTTCGGAAGAGGCGATTGCCCGTCAGGCCAACTTCCTGCATAACCCGGAAAGAGTGCTGCATATGCTGCGCAACCAGTCGGCGCTGGAAGTTAAAGAACAACACAAAGCCGCGTTATGGGGCTTTGTGCAGCAGGCGCTGGCGACGTTTAGCGAAAATCCGGAAAACCTCCATCAACCTGCGGTACGCAAAGTGCTGGGCGATAACCTGCTGCTGGCGATGGGCACTATGTTGGAGGAGGCGCAGCCGATTATCACGGCTGAGAGCATCAGCCATCAGAGCTATCGTCGCCTGCTGTCGCGTGCGCGGGAATATGTGCTGGAAAATATGTCAGAACCGCTGACTGTGCTCGATCTGTGTAATCAACTGCACGTCAGCCGCCGGACGTTGCAAAACGCCTTTCACGCGATCCTTGGTATCGGTCCGAATGCCTGGTTAAAACGCATTCGCCTGAACGCCGTACGTCGCGAGCTGATAAGCCCGTGGTCGCAGAGTACGACGGTGAAAGACGCCGCGATGCAGTGGGGATTCTGGCATTTAGGGCAATTTGCCACCGACTACCAGCAGCTGTTTGCGGAAAAACCTTCATTGACGCTGCATCAGCGCATGCGCCAGTGGGCATGATGCGATGAATGTGCCGGATGCGACGCAAATGCGTTTTATCCGGCCTGGGGGCTGGTATTGTCTGGGGCTACACCCAGTCGCGCACCTGAATAAACTCGCTAAGGGCGGCTTCCGGGCTGTTCGCTTCCGGCTGCCAGTCATACTCCCAGCGCACCAGCGGCGGCATCGACATCAGAATCGATTCCGTACGGCCGCCGGTCTGCAGACCGAATAACGTGCCGCGATCCCACACCAGGTTAAATTCCACATAGCGTCCGCGACGGTAAAGCTGAAAATTGCGTTCACGTTCGCCCCAGCTCATTGCTTTGCGGCGCTCAACAATAGGTAGATACGCTTCGGTATAGCCTTGACCTACCGCCTGCATAAAGGCGAAGCCGTGGTCGAAATCCGGCGTATTCAAATCATCGAAAAACAGCCCGCCAATGCCGCGCTGTTCGTTGCGATGCTTGAGGAAGAAGTAGTCATCGCACCACTTCTTGTAACGGGGATAAACGTCTTCGCCGAACGGCTGGCACAGATCTCGCGCCGTGCGGTGCCAGTGAACCGCATCCTCATCAAAGCCGTAGTAGGGCGTTAAGTCAAAGCCGCCGCCAAACCACCAGACCGGGTCAGTGCCCGGTTTTTCCGCGATAAAAAATCGCACGTTGGCATGACTGGTCGGAATGTAGGGATTCTGCGGATGTACCACCAGCGAGACGCCCATGGCCTCAAAGCTGCGTCCCGCAAGCTCGGGGCGATGGGCGGTAGCCGAGGCCGGCATTGCCTCGCCGTGAACGTGGGAGAAGTTGACGCCCGCTTGCTCGAAAATACCGCCGTTACGCAGCACCCGGCTGCGCCCGCCGCCGCCTGCTTCACGTTGCCAGTTATCCTCAACAAACTCGGCGCCGTCTACGGCGGATAACTGCTGGCAAATATCATCTTGCAGGCTGAGCAGGAACTGTTTTACGCGCTGTGCATCGGGCTTCATGGTTAACGTTTCTTCGAGTGTGCTTTCTGGTTATCAAACCAGTGGAAATAGCTGATGATGCCATTGGCGATAGCGGTGGCGATTTTCTGGCGAAATGCCGCCGTACCCAGCAGACGTTCTTCTTCCGGGTTGGTAATGAACGAGGTTTCGACCAGTACCGACGGAATTGATGGTGATTTTAGCACCACGAAGGCGGCTTGTTCCGTGCTGCGGCTGTGAAGACGGTGTACCGGCTTGATCTTCTTGAGAATATGCGAGCCTAACGTCAGGCTGTTTTTAATGGTATCCGTTTGCACCAGATCGAACAGCACCTGCTGCAGCAAATGGTCTTTATCGGTGGTCTTCTTCCCGGCCACTTCATCGGCCCGGTTTTCACGATCGGACAGATACTTCGCCATGGCGCTACTGGCACCGCGATTGGACAACGCAAAGACCGACGCACCTGCAGCGCTCGGATTGGTAAAACCATCGGCGTGGATCGACATGAACAGGTCCGCGCCATGCTTATGTGCGATCTCGACGCGATCGTAAAGCGGAATAAATGTATCGCCGGAGCGCGTCAGGCGCGCATCAATCCCCTGGTTGCGTAGAATCGAGCGCACGTTTTTGGCAATCGCCAGTACCACGTGCTTTTCCTTCGACCCATTGCGACCAATTGCGCCGGTATCAATCCCTCCGTGACCCGGATCAAGGACAACAACGCGCTTAGCGCCGGCTTTTTTCGCTTTCGGTTTGCTGTGTCCATTGCTGGTCTTAAGCGCTTCTTCTTTAGCGATGGCTTGCGACATGCCTGACAGCGTTAGGGCGGCCAGCCCGGCTTTCAACACCTGGCGGCGCGATGTGAGTGTTTTTAGTGGTTTAAAAGTGCTCATACGGCCTGAGTTGTAAAAAAAGGTTCTAAACGTTATATCGTATCGCGTTGTCCGTTGCGACGGATCGGGATAAGAATTGTTTTACTTTTCATTTCAATACGTGACAATTCCGTATTATGCCATTTTTTCCGCCGCTTCGCGTCAGATATTGGCTAAATCAGCCGTTCGCGCCATAATCGCTTTTTAACGTCCTGAAAAGGTAACCAATACCATGGAAATACGCGTTTTTCGCCAGGAAGATTTCGAAGAGGTGATCACCCTCTGGGAGCGCTGTGATTTGCTGCGTCCATGGAACGACCCTGAAATGGACATTGAGCGTAAACTCAATCATGACGTCAGCTTGTTCCTGGTCGCTGAAGTGAATGGCGAGGTGGTCGGTACGGTGATGGGCGGATATGACGGGCATCGCGGCTCGGCCTATTACCTGGGCGTGCATCCTGAGTTTCGCGGTCGCGGCATTGCCAATGCGCTGCTCAACCGGCTGGAGAAAAAGCTCATTGCCCGCGGTTGTCCGAAGATTCAAATTATGGTGCGTGACGATAATGACGTCGTACAGGGTATGTATGAACGTCTGGGTTATGAACATGCGGATGTACTCAATCTGGGCAAGCGTTTGATCGAAGATGAAGAGTACTGAGTTTCATCCGGCCGACTATGACGCTCATGGGCGTCTGCGCCTGCCTTTTCTCTTCTGGTGCGTGCTGCTGCTGCAGGCGCGCACCTGGGTTCTGTTTGTGATTGCCGGTTCTTCCCGTGAGCAAGGCAACACGCTACTGAATCTGTTTTATCCCGATCACGACGCTTTCTGGCTGGGTTTGCTTCCCGGCATTCCCGCGGTATTAGCATTTTTACTCAGCGGGCGACGCTTTGCGTTTCCGGTGGTATGGCGCTGGCTGCGAGGATTACTGATCCTCGCTCAACTGGTGCTACTGTGCTGGCAGCCGGTGATGTGGCTGGCAGGCGATCCGGTCAACGGCGTCGGGCTGGCGCTACTGGTGGCGGATGTCGTTGCGCTGATCTGGCTGTTAACTAATCAACGTCTGCGCGCCTGTTTTTCGCTCGAGAAAGAATAACGGCACTTTTTGGCGAAACCGGACTCCAAGCAACGTTGATAAATAAGGAAGGAAGTGAAATGAAATCACTGCGTTTGACTTTATGCGCGATGCCGCTGCTATTGACCGGGTGTTCAACGTTGTCATCGGTGAACTGGTCTGCCGCCAATCCGTGGAACTGGTTTGGTTCTTCAACGCAGGTCACTGAGCAGGGCGTCGGAGCGTTGACTGGCGCAACCCCGCTGGATGAAAAAACCATTGCTGATGCGCTGGACGGTGATTACCGCCTGCGTAGCGGGATGAAGACCGATAACGGTAATGTGGTGCGCTTTTATGAAGCGATGAAAGATGACAAGCTGGCGATGGTCATCAATGGCAATCAGGGAACGATTAGCCGTATTGATGTAGTCGACAGCGATATTCCCTCTTCTGCGGGTGTCGAAATCGGTACACCGTTTAGCGACCTTTACACTAAAGCCTTTGGTAATTGTCAGAAGGCGACTGGCGATGACAGCGCGGGCGTTGAATGTAAAGCTGAAGGAAGTCAACATATTAGCTACGTCTTTTCCGGTGAGTGGAGCGGGCCTGAGGGCTTAATGCCGTCTGACGATACGTTGAAAGCATGGAAAGTAAGCAAAATTATCTGGCGGCGTTAATTTGCGTCTGAACAAATCGGCTTGTTAAAAAAACAGGTAGAATAGCGCCCATCAATGCCACGATGTCGTGGCATCTTTTTTTTCAGGAGGAACAATGTCTCAGGTTCAGAGTGGCATTTTGCCAGAACATTGCCGTGCGGCGATTTGGATTGAAGCCAATGTTAAAGGCGACGTTGAGGCCCTGCGTGGGGCCAGCAAAACCTTCGCCGATAAGCTGGCGACCTTTGAAGCGAAGTTCCCGGATGCGCATCTGGGCGCGGTTGTTGCTTTTGGCAACAACACCTGGCGTACACTGAGCGGCGGCGTTGGCGCAGAAGAGTTAAAAGACTTTATCCCTTACGGTAAAGGTCTTGCGCCAGCCACCCAGTATGATGTGCTGATTCATATTCTCTCTTTGCGTCATGACGTGAATTTCTCCGTTGCACAGGCGGCAATGGAAGCCTTTGGCGACTTTATTGAAGTCAAAGAAGAGATCCACGGTTTCCGTTGGGTTGAAGAGCGCGATCTCAGCGGCTTTGTTGACGGTACTGAAAACCCGGCAGGCGTTGAAACGCGCCGTGAAGTCGCGGTTATTAAAGATGGCGTGGATGCTGGCGGCAGCTATGTGTTTGTGCAGCGTTGGGAACATAACCTGAAGCAGCTTAACCGCATGAGCATTCATGACCAGGAAATGATGATTGGGCGTACCAAGGAAGCCAACGAAGAGATCGACGGTGATGACCGTCCGGTTACTTCTCACCTGAGCCGTGTCGATCTCAAAGAAGACGGTAAAGGACTGAAAATTGTGCGCCAGAGCCTGCCATACGGCACCGCCAGCGGTACGCACGGCCTCTATTTCTGTGCCTATTGCGCCCGTTTGCACAACATCGAGCAGCAACTGCTGAGCATGTTTGGCGACACTGACGGCAAGCGCGATGCGATGCTGCGTTTCACTAAACCGGTGACCGGCGGCTATTATTTCGCGCCATCGCTGGATCGTTTGCTGGCCCTGTAATTTTTTTATGCCAGATGGCGCTGATGCCGCCATCTGGCACAATATAGCTCTCCCCCGAATCACCCAACGTCCGCTATGCTGATAATGCACTCGCGTTGACGCTTATCCTGAAAAATCACCTCCCACGTTCATTATTATTTACCTGCCAGTTTCTCGGTTATGACAACGGTATTAAATGGAATTATTTAGAATTAATAAACTATTAATACCAATTTATTACTTTAAAAATTCTGAATATATCTGAATTAAATCACAATTTAAATGTGAGGAAGATCAGGTTTTTTAATGCAATTTATGAAAACAAAATAAATAATAAGTGTAATTAATTTCTCTATAAATTGATTTAATGCCTTCATTTGTTGACAATTAAAATGACTGTCTTGTAATCTGAAAATGACCGAAAAATAACGGAATTTATATTTAACCATTTTGCAACAAAGGGTCATCGGAGGTTTTATGTCTACAAAATTATGGGGTGGGCGTTTTGATATGCCTACAAATAAACTGGTCGAATCTTATAATGCGACAATTATGCTGGAACAACGTCTCTGCCCTTTTGATATTCAGGGGAGTATTGCTCACGCCACTATGCTGGGCCGTCAGGGGATTATCACGCAGGATGAAGCGAATGCGATTATTGGCGGGTTAAGGCAGGTCAATAAAGAGATTGAGGAAGGGCAATTCGTTTTTGATACCGTTGATGAAGATATTCATATGGCGATAGAAAGACGTATGACAGAAATAATTGGTCCTGTAGGCGGGAAGCTACATACCGGCCGCAGTCGTAATGACCAGACGACTGTCGATTCGAAAATGCACATGAGATCGACTATTCGTGAAATTCAGCAGGATATCGTTCATCTACAAAAAGTTATTATCAGCAAAGCTGAAAATAACATTAATGCGATCATGCCTGGCTATACTCATTTACAGACCGGTCAGCCTATTCTGCTGTCGCACTGGATAATGGCATATTATTGGATGTTACGCCGTGACTGGACTCGTTTTGCAGACCTTTATCAACGCATGGGGGAATGCCCTTTAGGTTCAGCAGCCCTTGCCGGTACTACTTTCCCCATTGATCGTGATTTCACGGCTAAAGAGCTTGGCTTTGACAAACCGACTGAAAACAGTATTGATTCTGTCAGCGATCGTGACCATATGGTTGAATTCACTGCCGCCGCTGCTATGTGCTTTATGCATCTTACCCGTTTGTCAGAAGAACTGGTTTTATTCTCAAGTCAGGATTTTAAATTTATTGAGCTTTCAGATGATTTCTGTACCGGTTCCAGCATCATGCCACAGAAGAAAAACCCCGACGTGGCTGAAAAAATGCGCGGCAAAGGGGGGCGTATGTACGGAAATCTAATGGCGATGTTGACCATTATGAAAGGTATCCCTCTGGCCTATAATACTGATATGAGTGAGGATAAAGAGCAGGTCTATGACTCTATGGATACCTTACAGACCAGTCTGAAAATTATGGCGCCGATGCTCGAAAAAATGGTTATTCTTTCAGATAATACTCGCAGCGCAGCGGCAAGAGGATTTTCAAACGCAACCGATATGGCTGACTACCTGGTTCGTAAAGGCATTCCTTTTAGAGAAGCTCACCATATTGTTGGCAGTGCTGTTAATTACTGTATAAAACATAGAAAAATGTTGGAAGAGCTTACCCTGGATGAATTCCACACATTTGATGATAAAATCGAAAATGATATTTATGAGAGTATATCTCTCGAAGCATGTATTAAATCAAGAATGTCTTATGGTGGCACAGGGACTGATGCTGTTAAAAAACAGATTGAAATTGCTAAATCATATTTAAACTAATCCCGAGCATAGTAATTAATATCTCCCGGATGCAATATCCGGGAGACGCTTTGAGGTGAAAAATGGATGCTTTATTTTTTATACAATTATTTATTGTACTCGCCTGTATTGGTATAGGCGGGCGTTATGGCGGAATGGGGCTGGGTGCTGGTGGAGGACTTGGTGTTGCAATATTAGTTCTGGGTTTTGGACTAAAACCCTCCGCACCATCTATTACTGCAATGCTAATTATTATTTGTGTGATTGGCGCTGTCAGCGTATTACAGGCCGCTGGTGGGCTTGATTATCTGGTGCGCGTGGCTGAAAAATTACTCCGTAAAAAACCACAGGCAATTACTTTTGTTGCCCCCATATTAACTTCTATATTTACGCTATTCTGTGGGACTACTTACGTTGCTTTCTCTTTGTATCCGGTTGTCGCTGAAGTTGCTGCTGAAGCAAAGGTCCGTCCGGAGCGAGCGTTGTCTGCAACGGTTATTGCGGCCAGTGTCGCGGTTGCTGCCAGTCCGATGAGTGCGGCAACCGCGGGGATGCTGGCTATTCTGCATGAATATGCCGGGATTAGCCTTGGGCAAATACTGACGATTGCTCTCCCATCATTCTTTATGGCAGCTATTGTTACCAGCTTTTCAGTTTATAAACGCGGAAAAGAGCTGGAGGATGATCCGGAATTCCAGAGGAGAGTTGCTGCTGGCGAATATGAGTTCATGCATACTGAGCAGAAAAAAGAATTTGTTGCTTCAGCTGGCGCTAAAAAAGGTGTCGTTATCTTTGCGATTGGTGTGGTACTGGTACTTATTTTAGGTTCTTTTACAGAGTTACTCCCTTCCTGGGATGGAAAAAGACTGTCAACCCCAATGGTTATTCAGATGGTCATGTTGACAGCCGCTTTGTTTATTATGATTGTCAGTAAAGTACCAAGTAGTACCTTGAATAGCGGCTCAGTCTTCCGTGCAGGTTTGATGGGAGTGGTAGCAATACTCGGTGTTTCATGGATGACGGCGACGTTTTTTGATGCCTATCAGCCAGAACTGATTAAGGTTTTTGGTGGCATTGTCAATGATGCACCAATGCTATTTGGTGTGGTTGTATTCTTGTTCTCGCTGGTCATTATGAGCCCGGCGGCGACGGTAGCCGCCATCATGCCACTCGGTGTTACCTTAGGTATTCCAGCCCCGTTTCTTATCGCTATTTTTGCTTGTACCTGTGGTGACTTTATTATACCTGGAGCAAATCAAATCGGCTGTGTTGCATTTGATCGAACAGGTACCACAAAGATTGGACGCTTTGTTGTCAACCATAGCTATATTCGTCCGGGCTTTGTGATGGTTATCTCTCAGGTAATTTTTGCTTATCTCATTGCTCAGGTTGTTCTGTAAAGTACATTCTATGGAAAATTGCAGTGGCGCTATTCAGAAGTAAGTAACAGGCATCCTCTCTGAATTCATTCAGTGGGGATGCCATGAAGAAAAGGTTTACCACAATTAAATTGATCTCTCACTACATCAGCATTTTGGAAAAAAGGAAGCAAAAAAGAGTTGATGCTACAACGGTGACAAGACCAGGTAGCATGTAGCTGTGATTAACCACATACTTGCCAATTCGAGTTGTCCCGGTACGATCAAACGCCACACAGCCAATCTGTGCCCCCCCTGGAATAATGAATGATCCACAAGTCAGCGGGAGCAGGGCGACCAGGGTTTCTGCCGGATATCCCATTAACACGCCAGCGGGGAGTAGCGCTACGGCAGTCGCTGCGGGGCTATAAATTACGGCTGAAAGACCAAAAACAATAATGCCGAACAAGACTGGATTCTGGAAACCGTGGAAAGCCGTGTTAAATAATTCGTGCCATGCCTCAAAAAAGGAGTTCATCATCCATGACAGACCAAATATGGCGACAACACCCACAAGACCTGCTTTAAAGACGGAACCTGAATCGAGTTTTGACGGAGAAATTCGACATACCATCATAATAATACATGCTGTTGTCAGCATAACTATTTGCAGCGTGGTAGGGATACTCATACGCTCCATTCCGGTACCGTTATTCCATTCAGGACGTAATTCAGGAATTGAACCCATAAGTACGACCAGAATGATACCGGTAAGGAAAATCAGCAATCCTCTCTTCGCCTCTTTTGTCACTATATTGGCTGTTCGCTCTTCAGCTTTTACTGATTCAAACTCACCTTCAGCAACCCTGCGTTGGAATTCCGGATCATTTTTAAGCTCATGACCTCTTTTAAAGACGTACAGGCAGCCGACAACGCAGCCAAGGAACGTTCCGGGAACGGTGACTAACAAGATATCTAAAGCAGAGACATGTAATCCAGCAAGGACAGCAATTGTCCCTGTAACGACCGCACTGACCGGGCTGGCAATAAGCCCAAAATTGGCAGCGATTACTGACATCGACATGGCTCTCTCTGGCCGTACTCTGGCATCTGCTGCAATTTCAGCAATGACTGGATAAACCGAAAAGGCAACATATCCTGTTCCGCAGATAGCAGTAAAAAGGTAAGCGACTGCGGGGCCGAGGAAAGTGATCGCGCCCGGCCACTTTCTGAGGATCCGTTCTGCCATCGTAACGAATAAATCAAGCCCGCCAGCCGCCTGGAGGATTGTGATGCAAGTGATAACCGCAAGGATAATAGAAATAACAGTGAAAGGAGGTGAGTCGGGAGGGAGTCCAAAACCAAAAGTCAGGATAGCGAGTCCTAACCCGCCAGCAGCCCCCAGGCCAATCCCACCAAAACGCCCACCTATACCGATACATATAAGTACTATCGCAAACTGAGTTACGAATAACACCATAATTAATTCCTTTTTATTAACAAATGGCTTGGTATAATTTGAATAATAGGGGCTATAATCTTACCATAACAGTATATTAAGCAATCTAACTTATTAGATTATTTATACTCATCAGTTTTGCAGCACTTTAATCCGAGAGTGTTTATGGATAACAAAAACGAACTGTTTGAAAGTATTAAAAATTATCTGCTTGATGAAGCTAACCGCAATGCTGATGGTCGCATTGAAACTGAAACTGAGCTTGCCGTTCGTTTTAATACATCAAGATATAAAGTTCGTCAGGCGCTTAGCACACTGGTACAGATGGGAATGTTGGAACGATCTCCTCGTCGTGGCAGCGTCATGAAGAATTTGGAACAGCACAACATAAATCACCAGTTGTTAATGCAGTTTGATTTGTCTGGGTTTGATATCACAGAATTTACAGAGGCAAGGATCCTGATTGAATGCGCGATTATCCCTCTGGCAACGCGTAGAATTTTCCCGGCGATGCTCTCCAAACTTGAAAATGAGCTAAGGCTTATTGAAGAGAATGCGGATAACCCCCAGGTGGCCGATCGTCACGATAGAGATTTTCATTTGCTCTTGCTACAGGCGAGTGGCAACCGGGTGCTGCAGGTTTTCTCTGATGTCCTCATTACTTATTTTGAGAAAACAAGGGAGTCGTTACCTGCGAACGATCGTCAGTATTTTCTTGATACGGCGGCAAAACAGAGGGAAATACTGTTTCATATTAAAAAAGGGGATGCGCAGATGGCATCGGAGTTGATGAGAGCACATTTGCTGGAAAAACGGCTTTAAGTCTTCTGTTAACCTGGTCAGAGCATGTTTACCGTTGGGTCCCCGCAACGCCGGGGATTTTTTTTACCTGAGATTAACCTGATTTAGTGAGCTATTCCTCAGCACTTATTTGTTATTGCTGTATCTTCTGCGTGAATGAAGCGAATGCTTCATATTCAAAAGGAGAATATTGAAATGGGAAAACTCACGGGCAAAACAGCATTGATTACGGGCGCATCTCAGGGTATTGGCGAAGGGATCGCCAGAACATTTGCCCGCCATGGCGCGAACCTAATCCTGCTGGATATCTCCGATGAGATTGAAAAACTGGCGGATGAGTTGGCTGGGCGCGGGCACCGTTGCACCGCCGTTCACGCTGACGTCAGAGATTTTGCGTCGGTCACGGAAGCGGTAAAACGCGCGAAGAAGATTGAAGGCAAAATCGATATTCTGGTCAACAATGCGGGCGTATGTCGCCTCGGCAACTTCCTTGATATGAGCGATGAAGATCGCGATTTCCACATTGATATCAACATTAAAGGCGTCTGGAATGTGACGAAAGCCGTTCTGCCGGAGATGATTGCGCGCAAAGACGGGCGCATCGTAATGATGTCCTCTGTGACCGGCGATATGGTTGCCGATCCGGGCGAAACGGCCTACGCGCTGTCGAAAGCCGCAATCATCGGTTTGACCAAATCTCTGGCGGTGGAATACGCGCAGTCCGGCATTCGCGTTAATGCTATTTGCCCGGGCTACGTTCGTACGCCGATGGCGGAAAATATCGCTCGTCAGTCTAATCCGGAGGATCCTGAATCCGTATTAGTCGAAATGGCAAAAGCGATCCCGATGCGCCGCTTGGCCTGCCCACTTGAGGTCGGTGAACTGGCGGCATTCCTGGCGTCGGATGAGTCCAGTTACTTAACTGGCACGCAAAACGTGATTGATGGCGGCAGCACCCTGCCTGAAAGCGTTAGCGTCGGCGTCTGATTGATGCCGGTCTCCTCCCCGTGCGCTGGGGAGGAGGTACCCTTATTCTCTTTTCAACTTTCAAATCATCAAACGGTATATAAAACCGTTACTCCTTTAGCACTGGTTATAAATATGATGACCATAAGAAAGTCATTAAATTTATAAGGGTGCGCAATGGCCGTTAACTTACTGAAAAAAAGAACCCTGACGCTGGCAGCAATGCTGCTGCTGGTGGGTCAGGCGCAGGCAACGGAGCTGCTGAACAGTTCATACGATGTCTCTCGCGAGCTGTTTGCCGCCCTTAACCCGCCGTTTGAACAGCAATGGGCGAAGGATAACGGCGGTGACAAACTGACGATTAAACAATCTCATGCCGGGTCATCAAAACAGGCGCTGGCGATTCTGCAGGGGCTGAAAGCCGATGTGGTGACCTATAACCAGGTGACCGATGTGCAGATCCTGCATGACAAAGGCAAGCTGATTCCGGCCGACTGGCAAAGCCGTCTGCCGAATAACAGTTCGCCATTCTATTCCACCATGGCGTTTTTGGTGCGTAAGGGTAATCCGAAGAATATCCACGAATGGAACGACCTGGTTCGCCCGGACGTGAAACTGATTTTCCCGAATCCGAAAACCTCCGGTAACGCGCGTTATACCTATCTGGCTGCGTGGGGCGCGGCAGATAAAGCGGATGGTGGGGATAAAGCCAAAACTGAACAGTTCATGACCCAGTTTCTGAAAAACGTGGAAGTGTTTGATACCGGCGGTCGCGGGGCAACCACCACATTCGTGGAACGCGGCCTGGGCGATGTGCTGATCACCTTTGAATCAGAAGTGAACAACATCCGTAAACAGTATGAAGACCAGGGCTTCGAAGTGGTGGTGCCGAAGGTCAACATTCTGGCGGAGTTCCCGGTGGCCTGGGTAGATAAAAATGTGCAGGCTAACGGTACTGAAAAAGCGGCAAAAGCTTACCTGAACTGGCTGTACAGCCCGCAGGCGCAAACCATCATTACCGATTTCTACTACCGCGTGAATAACCCGCAGGTGATGGACAAACTGCAGGATAAATTCCCGCAGACCGAACTTTTCCGCGTGGAAGACAGGTTTGGCTCGTGGCCTGAGGTAATGAAAACGCACTTTGTCAGCGGCGGTGAGTTGGACAAACTGTTGGCGGCGGGGCGTAAGTAAATGTTTGCTGTTTCTTCCCGACGCGTGCTGCCCGGCTTTACCTTAAGTTTGGGCACCAGCTTACTGTTTGTCTGCCTGATTTTGCTGCTGCCGCTTAGCGCGCTGGTGATGCAATTGGCGCAAATGAGCTGGGCGCAATACTGGGATGTGATTACCAACCCGCAGGTGGTGGCGGCTTATAAAGTGACGCTGCTGTCGGCGTTTGTGGCGTCGATTTTTAACGGCGTGTTTGGTTTGCTGATGGCGTGGATCTTAACCCGCTATCGCTTTCCGGGCCGTACGCTGCTGGATGCGCTGATGGATCTGCCGTTTGCGCTGCCTACGGCGGTAGCAGGTCTGACGCTGGCATCGCTGTTTTCGGTCAATGGTTTCTACGGCGAGTGGCTGGCGAAGCTGGATATTAAAGTGACCTACAC
This sequence comes from Citrobacter sp. RHBSTW-00887, assembly GCF_013728095.1. Lineage (NCBI taxonomy): Bacteria > Pseudomonadati > Pseudomonadota > Gammaproteobacteria > Enterobacterales > Enterobacteriaceae > Citrobacter > Citrobacter sp. RHBSTW-00887. Next base: position 1,667,660 of record NZ_CP056267.1, read on the forward strand.
CTGGCTTGGCATTGCGGTGGCGATGGCTTTTACCAGCATTCCATTCGTGGTGCGTACCGTGCAGCCGGTGCTGGAAGAGTTAGGTCCGGAGTATGAAGAAGCGGCGGAAACGCTCGGCGCTACGCGCTGGCAGAGCTTTCGTAAAGTGGTACTGCCGGAGCTGTCTCCCGCGCTAGTCGCGGGCGTTGCGCTCTCGTTTACCCGCAGCCTCGGTGAGTTTGGCGCGGTTATCTTTATCGCCGGAAACATCGCATGGAAAACGGAAGTGACCTCGCTGATGATTTTTGTTCGTTTGCAGGAGTTTGACTACCCGGCCGCCAGCGCGATTGCATCTGTGATCCTCGGGGCTTCGTTGCTGCTGCTGTTTTCAATTAACACCCTGCAAAGTCGCTTTGGTCGACGCGTGGTAGGTCACTGATGGCAGACATTACCCAATTGAAACGTTATGGCGCACCCCGCATCAACTGGGGGAAATGGTTTCTGATCGGCACGGGCATGCTGGTATCCGCCTTTATTTTGCTGGTGCCGATGGTTTACATCTTCGTGCAGGCGTTCAGCAAGGGGTTGATGCCGGTATTACAGAACCTGGCTGATCCGGACATGCTGCACGCCATCTGGCTGACGGTGCTGATTGCGCTGATTGTGGTGCCGGTGAACCTGGTGTTTGGCGTGTTACTGGCCTGGCTGGTGACCCGCTTTAACTTCCCTGGACGCCAGTTGTTGCTCACATTACTGGATATTCCATTTGCCGTTTCACCGGTGGTCGCTGGCCTGGTCTATCTGCTGTTTTACGGCTCTAACGGCCCGCTTGGCGGATGGCTGGATGAACACAACCTGCAAATTATGTTTGCCTGGCCGGGAATGGTGCTGGTGACGGTGTTCGTGACCTGTCCGTTTGTGGTGCGCGAACTGGTGCCGGTGATGTTAAGCCAGGGCAGCCATGAAGATGAGGCGGCGGTTCTGCTTGGCGCCTCCGGCTGGCAAATGTTCCGTCGCGTTACGCTGCCGAATATCCGTTGGGCATTGCTGTACGGTGTGGTGCTGACCAACGCCCGTGCGATTGGCGAGTTTGGCGCGGTATCGGTGGTTTCTGGCTCGATTCGCGGTGAAACCTTGTCTCTGCCGTTACAGATTGAATTACTGGAGCAGGACTACAACACAGTCGGCTCCTTTACCGCCGCGGCGCTATTAACGCTGATGGCGATTATTACCCTGTTTTTGAAGAGCATGTTGCAATGGCGCCTGGAAAACCAGGAGAAACGCGAGCAGCAGGAGGAAAATCATGAGCATTGAGATTGCCAATATTAAGAAGTCTTTTGGTCGCACCCAGGTGCTGAACGATATCTCGCTGGATATTCCTTCAGGTCAGATGGTCGCCCTGTTGGGACCTTCTGGATCGGGCAAAACCACGCTGCTGCGCATCATCGCCGGGCTGGAGCATCAGTCCAGCGGGCATATCCGTTTCCACGGCACTGACGTTAGTCGTTTGCACGCCCGCGACCGTAAGGTGGGGTTCGTGTTTCAGCACTATGCGCTGTTTCGTCATATGACTGTTTTCGACAATATCGCTTTTGGTCTGACTGTTCTGCCACGGCGTGAGCGCCCGAATGCGGCGACGATCAAAGCAAAAGTGACCAAACTGCTGGAGATGGTTCAACTGGCTCATCTGGCGGACCGTTTCCCGGCACAGCTTTCCGGGGGGCAAAAGCAGCGCGTGGCGTTGGCGCGTGCGCTGGCGGTAGAGCCGCAGATCTTGTTGCTCGACGAGCCGTTTGGCGCGCTCGATGCTCAGGTGCGTAAAGAACTGCGTCGCTGGCTGCGTCAGCTGCATGAAGAGCTGAAGTTCACCAGCGTGTTTGTTACCCACGATCAGGAAGAAGCGACGGAAGTCGCAGACCGCGTGGTGGTGATGAGCCAGGGTCATATCGAGCAGGCCGATGCGCCCGATCAGGTATGGCGCGAACCGGCTACCCGTTTTGTCCTGGAATTTATGGGTGAAGTTAACCGCCTGCAAGGGACGATTCGCGGTGGACAATTCCACGTGGGCGCACATCGCTGGCCGCTGGGCTATACGCCTGGCTATCAGGGCCCGGTGGATCTGTTCCTGCGTCCGTGGGAAGTGGACGTCAGCCGTCGTACCAGTCTGGATTCGCCGTTGCCGGTACAGGTGCTGGAAGCCAGCCCGAAAGGACACTACACCCAATTAGTTGTGCAACCCTTGGGGTGGTATAACGAACCGCTGACGGTGATTATGCAGGGCGATGATTCCCCGAACCGCGGCGAACGTCTGTTTGTTGGGCTGCAAAATGCGCGTTTGTATAATGGCGACCAGCGTATTGAAACGCGTGAAGAGGAACTTGCCCTGGCGCAAAGTGCCTGATAGGTTAATTCGTATAGTTATCATCCGGTGGCGCTGCGCTTACCGGGCTTAACGGGTGGTGCATGACCTGTAAGCCGGGTAAGCGCAGCGCCACCCGGCATTTTATTGAGCTGAAAACGTGAACACATTAGAACAAACAATTGGCAATACGCCTCTGGTGAAATTACAACGTCTGACGGCGGAAAACGGCAGTGAAATTTGGGTCAAGCTGGAAGGCAACAATCCCGCAGGTTCGGTGAAAGACCGCGCGGCGTTGTCGATGATCGTTGAAGCGGAAAAGCGCGGGGAAATTCAGCCAGGCGACGTGCTGATTGAGGCTACCAGTGGTAATACGGGTATTGCGCTGGCGATGATTGCCGCGCTGAAAGGCTACCGCATGAAGCTCCTGATGCCAGACAACATGAGCCAGGAGCGACGTGCGGCGATGCGTGCTTACGGGGCTGAACTGGTTCTGGTGACCAAAGAGCAGGGGATGGAAGGGGCGCGTGATTTAGCCCTTGAGATGGCGCAGCGCGGAGAAGGTAAACTTCTCGATCAGTTTAATAATCCTGATAACCCGTATGCGCACTACACGACTACCGGACCCGAAATCTGGCAGCAGACGTCAGGCCGTATTACCCATTTCGTCTCCAGCATGGGGACGACAGGCACCATTACCGGCGTATCGCGTTTTCTGCGTGAACAGGACAAACCCGTCACCATCGTTGGCCTGCAGCCGGAAGAAGGCAGTAGTATTCCGGGCATTCGTCGCTGGCCAGCGGAATATATGCCGGGCATTTTCAACGCCTCGCTGGTGGATGAGGTGCTGGATATTCATCAGAACGATGCGGAAAACACCATGCGTGAACTGGCCGTTCGCGAAGGGATTTTTTGCGGAGTGAGTTCTGGCGGCGCGGTTGCGGGCGCGTTACGCGTGGCGCGCGCGACACCGGGGGCGGTGGTGGTGGCGATCATCTGCGATCGCGGCGATCGCTACCTTTCCACCGGGGTCTTTGGCGAAGAGCATTTCAGCCAGGGATTAGGTATTTAATTTGTAGGCCTGATAAGCGTAGCGCTAGCAGGCAACCGTACGGCACGCTCGCCGGATGACGACGCAAAGTGTCTTCTCCGGCCCGCACTGTTCAATCGTTACGTTTTTCTACCAACTTATCAAGGAATTGCCACAGCGTCTCATTCATCTGCTGGTAATCCCAGGTGCGCATCTCTTCAACAGCGCGAATAAAGCGCTTCCCTTTCGCTTCGGCCAGTTCTTGCTCAGAGTGCTGAATTAATCCTTCGACCGCTTCGGCGGTAAACTCCATATGGCACTGAAAACCATAGACGAAATTACCGTATTGCACTATTTGTCGCGGACATCCCTCGCTTGTGGCAAGAATTGTCGCCTGGTCGGTTAATCCCGGCATGTCATTGTGCCAGTGACCCACGTTGAGCGGTGAGCCGAAATGGCTGAACAACGGATGCTGTTGGCCTGCCTCGGTCAGGGCGATCGGATAGTGACCAATCTCTTTTTCCGGGCTTTGGCACACCTTCGCGCCCAGTGCTTCGCCGATTAACTGCGACCCCAAACAGATCCCCACCACGATTTTACGTGCCGCAATCGCCTGGTTTATCAGATGTTGCTCTGCCTGAGAGTCAAAGTATGGGCACTCTGCGAGCGTGGTGCGGGGTGACTGCGGCCCACCAAATACCACCAGCATATCGAAGCCATCGGCATTAGCGGGAACAGTTTCTCCGGCGTAAACGCGCGACCAACTGATGGTATAGCCGCGTGATTCGGCCCACGGCAGGTACGCGCCAGCAGATTCGAAAGACTCATGAATAACAAAATGAACTCGCACTTTTTCTCTCCTGTTAGCGCTTTAGCGCCTGATGGATATCAGTCGCCAGCTTATCAATGTCGCTGTCTGCTAATGTTGACAGCGTAATGCGCAAGCCATGCGCAGGCGTATTGACGCCAAACACTTCGCCTTCACGTACCAGCCAGCCGGACTTTGCCAGCGCAAAAGCGATCGCCTGGCTGTTATCTTCTAGCGGCAGCCACAGATTAAGACCGTCGCAGTCGGGCAGCGTAATGCCATGAAGCCGCAGAGCCGCTGTCAGCTTTTGCTGCTGGGCGGCGTAAAACTGCTGAGTTTGCGCCAGCGTGTGTTGATAAGTCTCGTCACTCAGGCAGGCGCAGGCCAGATCCTGCAGCAGATGGCTGACCCACTGACTGCCGGCGTTGAGCCGTAAACGCAGTTTCGCGGAAGTGAGTGGATCGCTGGCAACGATGGCCAGGCGTAAATCCGGGCCTAAAGTTTTCGACATTGAGCGGACAATCGCCCAGTGCGTGGTTTCCTTCGCAATCACCGGATACCAACGACATGCGGACAGCAGCGCAAAGTGGTCGTCGACGATCACCAGCGTCTGCGGATAGCGGGCCAGGATTTCCTGCAATTGCGCCGCGCGGGATGCGCTCAGACTGCATCCTGTCGGGTTATGGGCGCGCGGCGTCAGAATCACTGCCCGCGCGCCTTTCTGTAGCGCGATTTCCAGCATGTCTGGCTGCATGCCTTCGCTGTCAACGTTGACCGGACTGGCGGAGAATCCGGCATAACGCAGCATGTTGATGCTGCTCAAAAAGCATGGATCTTCTACCACTACGCTGTCGCCAGGCAGTAAATGGGCGCACAGTAGGCGCTCAATGGCATCAATGGCGCCGCTGGTGATATCAATTTCTCCCGTGGCTGGCATCGCATCTTGCATCCATTGCGCGGCCCACGCCTTAAGGCCGGGTGATACAGCGGCATCACCGTACAAACGAGGATTCTTATTTATTTGCGCGAAATAACGGCTGAGATCGGGAAGACGCGCGGGGGCTGGATTACCGCCGGAAAGATCGATAAGCGCGGTATCCGGATTGCCGCCTTCCAGCGCAACGGGGGCTGAAATCCCCTTGATTACCGTGCCGTTACGTCCCTGGCTTTGTGCCAGCCCGGAGGTGACCAGGCGTTTATAAGCCGCCGCGACAGTATTACGGTTAACGTTCAATGCTGTTGCCAGTTCACGCACCGGCGGCAACGTTTCTCCTGCCGCCAACGTGCCTGTAGCGACATGTTGACGAATACTGTCAAAAATTTCGTTAGCGGTTTTTCCGTCGATCATTATTGACCTATGACAAAATGAATTTTAGCATATGACGATAATAGTGAGGCGTAAGCCCGCTGTCCAGCGAGAGGAGAAATTTATGGAGCAGGGGAGTGATATTCAGTCAGTGCTCTTCGGCGACAAGCATCGGGCGTTACAGACCGATATCGTCGCCGTCCAGTCACAGGTGGTCTATGGCAGCGTAGGCAACAGCATCGCCGTTCCAGCCATTAAAGCGCAGGGATTACGCGTGACGGCAGTGCCAACGGTGCTGTTCAGTAATACCCCGCATTATGAAACATTTTACGGCGGCGTTATTCCAGCCGACTGGTTTAGCGGGTATCTCCGCGCCTTGAATGAGCGTGATGCTTTACGCGAGCTGAAGGCGGTGACGACAGGCTATATGGGCAGTGCAGAGCAAATCGCTCTGTTAGCACAGTGGCTGAAAACGGTGCGGGCTACGCATCCGACAGTGTGCATTTTGGTTGACCCGGTGATTGGCGATACGGACAGCGGTATGTATGTAAAAGCTGAAATTCCGCAGGCCTACCGTCAGCACCTGCTGCCGCTGGCTCAGGGACTGACGCCGAACGTGTTTGAACTGCAAATGCTGAGCGGAAAGCCGTGTCGTACGCTTGATGAAGCCATCACGGCGGCGCAATCGCTGCTTACCGAAACGCTGAAATGGGTGGTGATCACCAGTGCGCCGGGGGATAGCGAAGATATTATTAACGTGGCGGTAGTGACGGCTGAAACGGTTGAGGTGTTCGCTCATCCACGGGTTAAAACGGATCTGAAGGGAACTGGCGATCTGTTTTGTGCTGAGCTGGTGAGCGGTATTGTGCTGGGTAAAGCGCTGACAACCGCGACGCACGATGCAGCACAGCGCGTACTGGAAGTGATGAAATGGACCAATCTGTGCGGTTGTGATGAGTTAATTCTGCCACCGGCAGGGGAGGCGCGATGAAGAGTTACCGGCTGGTGGTTCGCCAGAATGGGCGTATGGTTGGACATTTTGACACCAGCGGGGCAACGGCGCTGGAAGATATCTGTGTGGCGCGGGCCATGTTTGGCATCGCGGGTGGCTACAATTGTGAACTGTTAGTGGCGGATTCGGAGCGACGGATGCTGGAAAGCGGGCCGGAAGGGATGAAAATCCTGATGCGCGAGGCGTGTTACCGACCAGTCACCTCACAAATTTAGCGTTATCCGGCAGATTTTGAGGTCTGCCAGATAAAAAAATGGCGCCATCAGGCGCCATTCTTCTCTGCAGCAAGAATTACTTCTTGATGCGGATAACCGGAGTTTCACCCACTGTCACGCTACCGGACAGTTTGATCAGCTCTTTGATTTCGTCCATGTTGGAGATAACAACCGGAGTCAGGGTAGACTTGGCTTTTTCTTCCAGCAGCGGCAGATCGAATTCAATAACCGGGTCGCCCACTTTAACGCGCTGACCTTCTTCAGCGATGCGCTTAAAGCCTTCGCCTTTCAGTTCAACGGTATCAATACCGAAGTGAACAAACAGCTCAATGCCGCTGTCGGATTCGATAGAGAAAGCGTGGTTGGTTTCAAAGATTTTGCCGATGGTGCCATCAACAGGGGCGACCATTTTGTTACCGGTTGGTTTGATAGCGATGCCATCACCAACGATTTTTTCAGCAAAAACTACATCCGGCACGTCTTCGATGTTGACGATCTCGCCAGAGAGCGGAGCAACAATCTCAATAGTTCCGGTGTCTTTCTTATCATCAGAAACCAGAGATTTCAGTTTATCGAACAAACCCATGATCTTCTCCTAAGCAGTAAATTGGGCCGCATCTCGTGGATTAGCAGATTGTTTTTTCTTCAATGAACTTGTTAACCAGCGTCATTAACTCGTCCGTTGTCGGTTGAGCAAGAGCCTGCTCTGCTAACACCTTCGCATCTTCGAAGTTCGTGTTACGGATAATCTTCTTAATGCGCGGGATAGAAATGGCGCTCATAGAGAATTCGTCCAGACCCATCCCCAGCAACAGAAGTGTAGCACGTTCGTCGCCTGCAAGCTCACCACACATGCCAGTCCATTTGCCTTCCGCATGAGAAGCATCAATAACTTGCTTGATCAGCGTCAGCACAGATGGCGACATCGGTTGGTAAAGGTGTGAAATCATATCATTACCACGGTCAACTGCCAGGGTGTACTGCGTTAAATCATTGGTGCCGATACTAAAGAAATCAACTTCTTTGGCTAAATGACGCGCAATTGTTGCCGCTGCCGGTGTTTCCACCATCACGCCAATCTCAATGCTTTCGTCAAATGCTTTACCTTCGTCGCGCAGTTCCTGTTTGTAGATTTCGATCTCTTTGCGTAGTGCGCGCACTTCTTCAACAGAGATGATCATTGGGAACATGATGCGCAGTTTGCCGAAAGCAGAGGCGCGCAGGATAGCGCGAACCTGATCCCGCAGGATCTCTTTACGATCCATGGCGATACGTACGGCACGCCAGCCCAGGAACGGGTTCTCTTCTTTCGGGAAGTTCATGTACGGCAGCTCTTTATCGCCGCCGATGTCCATGGTACGGACGATGACCGCCTGAGAGCCACAGGCTTCAGCAACGGCTTTATATGCGGCAAACTGTTCTTCTTCAGTCGGCAGCGATTCACGGTCCATGAACAGGAATTCGGTGCGGTACAGACCAACACCTTCGGCGCCATTACGCTCAGCGCCTTCAACGTCACGAACGGTACCGATGTTGGCGCAAACTTCTACCTGATGTCCGTCCAGCGTGATAGCCGGGAGATCTTTCAGCTTAGCAAGTTCCGCTTTCTCGGTAGCAACCTGCTCCTGAACGGCGCGCAGTTGCTCAATAACTTCGTTGGTCGGATTGACGTAAACCTGGTTGTTTACGGCATCCAGAATCAGATAGTCGTCGTTTTTAACCTGAGAGGTGACGCTACCCGTACCTACGATGGCAGGCAGTTCCAGAGAACGCGCCATGATAGAAGTATGGGAAGTCCGTCCGCCCGCGTCAGTGATGAAACCCAGCACCTTGTTCAGGTTCAGCTGTGCGGTTTCTGACGGGGTCAGGTCTGCGGCTACCAGGATAACTTCTTCCTGAATAGCGCTCAGGTCGATAATAGCCAGACCCAGGATGTTACGCAGCAGGCGTTTACCGATGTCACGTACGTCAGCCGCACGTTCTTTCAGGTATTCATCATCCAGCTCTTCAAGGGCTGTGGCCTGACCTTCGATAACTTCATGCGCAGCTGCATCAGCCGTCATGTGCTTATCTTTAATCAGGGCTATGATTTCCTGCTCCAGCTCCTCATCTTCGAGCAGCATGATATGCCCTTCAAAGATGGCTTCTTTTTCTTCACCGAACGTTTCACCAGCTTTGGTTTTGATCGCTTCCAGTTGCGCAGATGCCTTGGCACGACCGCTCAGAAAACGTTCAACTTCCTGATCAACCTTGTCGGCAGAAATTTTTTTCCGGTCAATGACGATCTCGTCTTCTTTCAGCAGCAATGCTTTACCGAAAGCGATACCCGGGGATGCTAAAATGCCTGAAATCATAACCCTACCTTACTTGTGACTGATATTTAAAAGAACTCGTTGAACTTACTCGAGTTCAGCCATCAGTTTAACCAGATGCTCAACTGCTTTCTGCTCGTCTTCACCTTCTGCGGACAGGGTGACAACGGTACCCTGAGTCAGGCCCAGAGTCTGCAGTTTAAACAGGCTTTTGGCGCTAGCGCTTTTGCCGTTGGAAGTCACAGTAATTTCAGAAGTAAAGCCTTTTGCTTCTTTAACAAACTGAGCAGCAGGGCGAGTATGCAGACCGTTCGGAGCGGTAATGGTAACTTCTTGCTGGAACATTATATTTCCCCAACTTATAGGTTTAGTGTTGTGGAACTAAAGTCTAGCCTGGCGGTTCAACTTTAGCCTGTATTGTTAGCATCGGCGTAAACTGGACGCGACACAAAAGGAGTTCGGTGCAATCCGTTGCTGGCAACTTCTTGCCGCTGACGTTTCGTTCGTCATTAAACATTATGCCGCGAAAGGAAGAGTTGAACCAAATCATAAAATCGATTCAGCTAGCGCTTTTCCTGTAACGATTAATTTCGCGCATCAAAATAATTAGTTTGGTTAAATACCAGTTCCGGCGGGTTGAATCAATGCCAGGAGAGTTGAAAATTTGAAGCAGGCCACAAAAAAGCACCCCAAAGGGTGCTTTTTTACGCGTTTTTAACATGCTGGCATTACTGTTGCAGTTCTTTCTCTGTGAAGAGATCGGCAAACAGTGCAGTGCTCAGATAACGCTCACCCGATGACGGTAGGATAACCACAATATTCTTATTGGTAAAGGATTCATCTTCCTGGAGCTTAAGCGCGGCAGCCACGGCTGCGCCAGAAGAGATCCCCGCCAGAATACCTTCTTCTTCCATCAGGCGGCGCGCGGTAGAAATAGCTTCATCATTGGTGATGGCAACGACTTTATCGATAAGCTTCAGATCAAGGTTGCCAGGAATGAAGCCCGCGCCAATACCCTGAATTTTATGCGGGCCAGGTTTGAGTTCTTCACCCGCCAATGCCTGGGCGATAACAGGGGAGTCTGTAGGTTCTACCGCGACGGTGATCAGATCGGTTTTGCCTTTAGTGCCTTTAATGTAACGGGTCACGCCAGTTAGCGTGCCGCCGGTGCCAACGCCGGAAATAAAGACATCAACCTGGCCATCGGTATCTTCCCAGATTTCCGGGCCGGTGGTTTTTTCGTGAATTTCCGGGTTCGCCGGGTTGCTGAACTGCTGCAGCAGCAGGAATTTTTCCGGATCGCTGGCTACGATTTCTTCCGCTTTCTGAATTGCGCCCTTCATACCTTTTGCGCCTTCAGTCAGCACCAGGTTCGCGCCCAGCGCTTTTAAAAGCTTGCGGCGCTCAATGCTCATGGTTTCCGGCATGGTCAGAGTCAGTTTGTAACCACGGGCGGCGGCAACGTAGGCCAGCGCAATCCCCGTGTTGCCGCTGGTCGGTTCTACCAGCTCAACGCCCGGTTTCAGTACACCACGTTTTTCGGCATCCCAAATCATATTGGCACCGATACGGCATTTGACGCTAAAGCTTGGGTTGCGTGATTCCACCTTCGCCAGAATGCGTCCGTTACCGATACGGTTCAGTCGAACCAGCGGCGTATGACCGATAGTCAGCGAGTTATCTTCAAAAATCTTACTCATGGCCTGTCCTTAACTGTATGAAATTGGGATACCGCTTCAGCATACCTGTTGAGAAAGTATGGGGAAGTAAGGAATTCGCATATCTATATGCTGATGAGAAATAATGCGTAGCAGTATGGAATAAGAGCGGGCATAAGCCAGCCCGCTTTTACACATTTTTGCATTACTTCCATAACGCATGCTTAGCACGATAGCAGTCTACCCACATCGCCGTGGCACCACAAACCGCTACCGGCATGATGAACAGATTGAGCACCGGAATCATGGTGAACAGGCTGGTCAACGCGCCAAACTGCATATTGGTCACCTTGCGCGTGCGCAGCGCGACGCGCATCTCCTTAAAAGGAACCTTATGGTTATCAAAAGGATAATCGCAGTACTGAATAGCCAGCATCCACGCGCTGAACAGGAACCACAGGACCGGGGCGACGGTCTGCCCAATGCCTGGAATAAAATACAGGATCAGCAACACGAAGGCGCGCGGGAGATACCACGCCAGCTTTTGCCATTCGCGTTTCATAATGCGCGGAACGTCTTTCATAATGCCGAGAATACCGGTGTCGGGCGGTGTTGCGCCCGTTAAGCGCGCTTCCAGCTGTTCAGCCAGCAGACCGTTAAACGGTGCGGCAATCCAGTTGGCGATAGTGGAGAACAGGTAGCCGAATACCAACAGCACGGAAATGGTCACAATCGGCCACAATAAATAGCTGAGCCACTGAAGCCAGTCAGGGACGTGACTCATCAGCGCGGGGACCCAGTTACCGAGTTGTGTAAATAACCACCAGAATGCGCCGCCCATCAGCAGGATATTCACCAGCAAAGGCAGAATAACAAAACGACGAATGCCCGGTTGGGTGATGAGCTTCCATCCCTGAGAAAAGTAATAAAGGCCGCTGCGAGGTACAACTGCAGATGATGAAACCATGGTCAGGACGTACTCCTTGTTATATAAGCTCTGGTAAACTGTGCGTATCTTACCGGGTTGTTGAGCGTTAAGCTGTTCGGAAATGTTCGAAAAAACAGCAAAAAGCACAATTTTGTTCATCTTTATGCCGTGAAAGCCAAGAGTACACTTGCACTTGGCGTAATCGACAAATACTCTTAGTGAGTAAATGTTTGCCGTGGTGGCAAGGTGTTAGAACAACAGAGAATATAATGATGCAGGATTTGCGTCTGATATTAATCATTGTTGGCGCGATCGCCATAATCGCTTTACTGGTACATGGTTTTTGGACTAGCCGTAAAGAGCGGTCTTCTATATTCCGCGATCGCCCACTGAAACGCATGAAGTCTAAACGTGAAGACGAGGATTCGTTCGACGACAACGTCGAGGAAGACGAAGGCGTGGGCGAAGTTCGCGTTCATCGTGTGAATCATGCTCCCGGTAATGCGCAGGAACATGGTGTTCCTCCTCAGTCGCCGCAACACCAGTACCAGCCGCCTTATGCGTCTGCTCAGCCGCGTCAGCCTGCACAAGCGCCGGTACCGCCGCCGCATGTTCAGCAGCCGCAGCAGCCGGTGCAACATCAGCCTGTTCAGCAGCCACCTGTGCAGCAACCTGTTGCCCCGCAGGTTCAGCAACCTGCTCAGCAAGCACCGCAACCTGCGCCGCAGACCTTCCAGCCAGCAGAGCCTGTCGTTGAACATCAACCGCAGCCCGAGCCGGTAGTAGAAGAAGCGCCTGTTGCTGAAAAACCGCAGCGTAAAGAAGCGGTCATCATTATGAACGTTGCTGCTCATCATGGTAGCGAGCTCAACGGGGAAGTGCTGCTCAACAGCATTCAGCAGGCCGGTTTCAAATTTGGCGATATGAATATTTTCCATCGTCATTTGAGCCCGGATGGCAGCGGTCCGTCGCTGTTCAGCCTCGCTAATATGGTTAATCCGGGAACGTTTGACCCAGAAATGACCGGCGACTTCAGCACCCCTGGCGTGACTATTTTTATGCAGGTTCCGTCCTACGGGGACGAGCTGCAAAACTTTAAGCTGATGCTGCAGTCCGCACAGCACATTGCCGATGAAGTGGGTGGTGTGGTGCTCGACGATCAACGTCGCATGATGACGCCGCAGAAACTGCGCGAGTATCAGGACCGCATCCGCGAAGTTAAAGAATCTCTCGCCTGATTTTCCTCTGGCGTGACATTTCCTTTCTAAACCCCCGCCTGTCGGGGGTTTTTTATCATTGATGGTGCGATATGGAATCAATCGAACAACAACTGACAGAACTGCGAACCACGCTTCGCCATCATGAGTATCTCTACCATGTGATGGACGCGCCGGAAATTCCCGATGCGGAATACGATCGCCTGATGCGCGAACTGCGCGAACTGGAAGCGCAGCATCCGGACCTTGTTACCCCCGACTCGCCAACCCAACGCGTTGGCGCCGCGCCGTTAACCGCGTTCAGCCAGATTCGCCATGAAGTGCCGATGCTGTCGCTGGATAACGTGTTTGATGAAGAGAGTTTTCTCGCCTTCAACAAGCGCGTGCAGGATAGGTTAAAGAGTACCGATAAACTGACCTGGTGCTGTGAACTGAAACTGGACGGCCTGGCAGTCAGTATCCTGTATGAAAACGGTGTGCTGGTCAGCGCTGCAACGCGTGGTGATGGCACCACGGGTGAGGATATTACCTCTAACGTGCGCACCATTCGCGCGATCCCGTTAAAATTGCGTGGCGAAAACATCCCTTCACGTCTGGAAGTGCGCGGTGAAGTGTTCCTGCCGCAGGCCGGATTTGAAAAAATTAACGAAGAGGCCCGCCGCACTGGCAACAAAGTGTTTGCTAACCCGCGTAACGCAGCGGCCGGTTCATTGCGCCAACTCGATCCGCGTATCACAGCGAAGCGACCGCTTACTTTCTTCTGCTATGGCGTTGGTGTGTTGGAAGGCGGCACGCTGCCAGATACCCATCTGGGCCGCCTGCTGCAATTTAAAGAGTGGGGCCTGCCGGTAAGCGACAGAGTGGCGCTTTGCGACTCCCCGGAGGAAGTACTTGCTTACTATCACAAGGTTGAAGAAGACCGACCAACGCTGGGATTTGATATCGATGGCGTGGTGATCAAAGTCAACTCCATGGCGTTGCAGGAGCAACTGGGCTTTGTTGCCCGCGCGCCGCGCTGGGCTGTGGCCTTTAAGTTCCCGGCGCAGGAGCAGATGACTTTCGTACGCGATGTTGAGTTTCAGGTTGGACGTACCGGGGCGATTACCCCCGTCGCCCGCCTTGAGCCGGTCCAGGTTGCCGGGGTGCTGGTCAGTAACGCAACGCTGCATAACGCTGATGAAATCGAGCGTCTGGGGTTGCGTATTGGCGATAAAGTCGTCATTCGCCGTGCGGGCGATGTCATCCCGCAGGTGGTGAACGTCGTGCTTTCTGAACGCCCGGAAGATACCCGCGAAATTGTGTTTCCAGCGCATTGTCCGGTTTGTAACTCTGATGTTGAACGTGTGGAAGGCGAAGCGGTTACTCGCTGCACCGGCGGTTTAATCTGTGGAGCACAGCGTAAGGAATCGCTGAAACACTTTGTTTCCCGCCGCGCGCTCGATGTTGACGGTATGGGCGACAAAATTATCGATCAACTGGTCGAGAAAGAGTATGTCCACACGCCGGCGGATCTTTTCACCCTGACCGCCGGTAAACTGACGGGGCTTGATCGTATGGGGCCGAAGTCGGCGCAAAACGTGGTCAATGCGCTGGAAAAAGCGAAAGAAACCACGTTTGCCCGTTTCCTCTATGCGCTAGGCATTCGTGAAGTCGGCGAAGCTACGGCTGCTGGTCTGGCGGCGTATTTTGGCACGCTTGACGCGCTGGAAGCCGCTTCCATTGAAGAGCTGCAAAAAGTGCCGGATGTCGGCATTGTGGTGGCGACGCACGTGTTTAATTTCTTCGCCGAAGAGAGCAACCGCGAGGTAATTGTTCAACTGCTGGCGCAGGGGATCCACTGGCCAGCGCCGGTGGTCATTAACGCTGAAGAAATCGACAGCCCCTTCGCAGGTAAAACAGTGGTGCTGACCGGGAGCCTGAGCCTGATGTCGCGCGATGACGCCAAAGCGAGACTGACCGAGTTAGGTGCAAAAGTGGCCGGTAGCGTGTCGAAGAAAACCGATCTGGTGATTGCCGGTGAAGCAGCGGGTTCGAAACTGGCAAAAGCACAGGAACTGGGTATTGCCGTGATCGATGAAGCTGAAATGATCCGCTTACTGGGTGCCTGAGATGGAAAAAGAGCAGCTGGTTGAAATCGCCAATACCGTGATGCCCTTTGGCAAATATAAAGGGCGTCGGTTGATTGATGTCCCGGAAGAGTATCTGCTGTGGTTTGCCCGTAAGGATGAATTCCCGCCGGGCAAGCTTGGCGAGCTGATGCAAATCACGCTGCTGATTAAAACTGAGGGGCTGACGCAACTGGTGCAGCCCCTGAAACGTCCTCTTTAAGCCTTCGCGGCGCGGCTTTTCTGTTGCGCCTGCAATGCGTCCGTCTGTTGCTTGTAGCGACGCGCCAGCACGGCGCACACCATTAGCTGTATTTGATGGAAGATCATCAACGGCAGCACCATCATCCCAATCACCGAAGTCGGGAACAAAATATTTGCCATTGGGATCCCGTTCGCCAGGCTCTTTTTCGAACCGCAGAATACAATGGTGATTTCATCAGCTTTGTTAAAGCCGCATTTGCGCGCAACAAAGACATTTATGCCAATCACGATTGCCAGCAGTATGATGCTGACCACCACGATAAACAGCAGTGAACCCACCCCCACTTTGTGCCAGATCCCGTTAACGACGGCTTCACTGAAGGCGGAGTACACCACCAGCAAAATAGAGGATTGATCCGTTTTCGCGATCCATTTTTTATGTCGAGAAACCCAGTTTCCAATCCACGGGCGTGAAAGGTGACCCAGCACGAACGGCAGCAGCAGCTGCAACATGATTTTTCCCACCTGCTCCAGGCTGCCTTCTGCGCCGTGCATATTCATCACCAGCCCTACCAGCAGCGGCGAGAGAAAAATACCCAGCAGGCTGGAGGCCGAAGCAGAACAAACTGCGGCGGCAACGTTACCGCCCGCCAGCGACGTAAAAGCGATGGCCGACTGCACAGTGGCAGGCAAAATACACAGGTACAGGAAACCGGTGTACAGCATCGGGTCAACGTTGACCGGCGCCCACCAGGCGAACAGAACGCCGAGAACCGGGAAGACAACAAACGTGCTGCACATCACCCACAGATGCAAACGCCAGTGGCTACCACCGGCAATAATGGCTTCACGCGAGAGTTTCGCTCCGTGCATAAAAAACAGCAGGGCAATGGCGGCGGTGGTTAGGCCTTCAAAGAAAGGCACAAAACCACCTTCGGCCGGGAAAAAGGACGCCAGCAAAACAACGGTAATCAGCGTTATCGTGAACGGATCAAGAATACGAAAAAGTTTCATAAAGACTCCTGAAATTCGGTAGTAACATTTTGCTTTTTTCCGTTTGAGAAATAAAATTGATTTATTGCATCCATATATGAATCGAATAGATGAATTACTCTCTGCGTCAGTTGCGTATCTTTGTCACCGTCGCTCAGGCCAAAAGCTTTAGCCGGGCGGGGGATATCATCGGCTTAAGCCAGTCGGCGGTCAGCCATAGTGTCAAAGAGCTGGAAGGGCAGACAGGTGTGCGGTTATTGGACAGAACGACGCGGGAAGTGGTGCTGACGGAGGCCGGACACCAGTTGGCGGCGCGGCTGGAACGTATTCTGGATGAATTGCACAGCACGCTGCGCGAAGCCGGACAGGTAGGAACGCAGTTAACCGGCACGGTGCGGGTTGCCGCCAGCCAGACGATCTCTGCTCATCTTATTCCGCAGTGTATTGCCCAGAGTAATCAGCTTTATCCGGCTATCGATTTTGTGCTGCACGACCGGCCACAGCAATGGGTGCTGGAGAGTATTCGCCAGGGAGAAGTGGATTTTGGCATTGTGATTGATCCCGGCGCAGTCACCGATTTGCAGTGTGAAGCCGTGCTGTCCGAACCGTTCCTGCTGCTGTGTCGACAGGATCATCCGTTAGCCCGACGAGAGTGGGTGAACTGGCAGGATTTGTATCACGAACGCCTGGTGCTACAGGATTATGCTTCCGGTAGTCGACCGCTGATCGACGCTGCGCTGGCCCATTTTTCCATTGATGCCAATATCGTTCAGGAGATTGGCCATCCCGCCACGCTGTTTCCGATGGTTGAGGCGGGGATTGGCATCAGCGTGCTGCCCGCGCTGGCGCTCCCCTTACCGCAGGGCAGTCACTTGCAGGTTAAGCGCCTGACGCCGGTTGTTGAACGGCAACTGATGCTGGCCCGACGTAAAAACCGCTCTTTATCAACCGCTGCTCAGGCGCTGTGGGATGTGGTGCGTATGCAGGCCAGTGAATTAACCGCAGCCCGCGCCCGCGATCCGTTGTATCAGTTATAATTCTCTGCCCGGCTGGAGTAATGCGTTAAAACAAGTACTTAAGAGAATAAATAATACCGTCCTGCAGGAATGATTCACCCAGTTTATTATCAGCGTAACGATACTGAATTCCAGCGGTCAGATGTGGCGTCGCGTTCCACCAGAATGCGACAGCACCGTTGATTCCATCCCTACCGCCATTACCAGCAGCGTAGGTTGCATCGCGGTCAAATTCGTATTCGTTCCAGTTCGTCACACAGAATTTCTCACTGCCCAGCAGAAAGCTATATCCGGCCACCCAGCCCATGACATAACCATTATCCCCGGTGTAATAGGTCTGATCGGTATAACGTTTAGCAAAAAAGGGTTTAAACCAGTACCCATTGCCGGTGAAGTTATAACCTAACCCATACAGAAACATATCATCATGGAAGTTAGCGCGATTCGGTGAACCGTAAGTCCCGTAAGCATGGAGGTAGAGGTTTAATCCTGTATCACCGAGATAGATACGGTTGGTATTTTTGAAAGTATAACGCTGTTCGCTGCCGGGTTTAGCGTGACGGCCATTGTAGAAATTCTCCCAATCGAAGAAGCCGTACATTTCTCCCCAGCTAAAGTTCGCTCCGCCTTCAAGCTCCAGATACCCAAAGTCATCTTTATGGGATTTTTTACTGGTTTTTTCTGTAGTTTCTGATGTCCAGTCGAGATAATGCAGGCCGATATCGGCGAATCCACTTTTAAATTCCGCATGGGATAACGCGGGAATAATGAGTAAAGAAGAGAGTGTCAGAGTAAGGTTTTTTTTCATAGCATATTTCCCTATGCCAATAGTTATTAATGGTTTAATTAAAAATAAGTAATTTATAAAAATGAAAGCGTCATATTTTTAATATGAAGAGCAGATAACCACCAATACTTTTTTGTCTCTTCATTAATACAGAAGCGATCTAAATCTATCGATATCAAATGACTATTGATGGCACGTGAAAAGTGTATTGGTCAGTGCAGGGCGAAGGTCGTTATAAAAAAGGAGTCAAATTTAACCCGATAGAACAAGGATACTTATGTCTCACGATTTTTTTTCTCATAATCCTGAATATTGTGTTGATATTATTCGTGCACACACACCGGAGTTTACCCCGCGAGTCGCGTTTATTTTGGGTTCCGGCCTGGGGGCGCTGGCGGAGCAAATTGAAAATGCGGTCGCTATCTCTTATGAAAAACTTCCTGGTTTTCCTGTGAGCACCGTTCACGGTCATGCAGGAGAACTGGTACTCGGGCATCTGGCGGGCATTCCTGTTGCGTGTATGAAAGGGCGTGGCCATTTTTATGAAGGTCGGGGTATGACGGTTATGACCGATGCCATTCGCACTCTGAAATTACTGGGCTGTGAAGTGTTGTTCTGTACCAATGCGGCAGGATCTCTGCGTCCGGAAGTTGGTCCAGGAAGTCTGGTGGCGTTACGCGATCATATTAACACCATGCCGGGCACGCCGATGGTCGGCGCGAATGATGATCGTTTTGGCGATCGCTTCTTCTCTCTGGCAAATGCTTACGATGCAGATTACCGCGCCATTCTTCAGACTGTTGCGACAGAGGAGGGATTCCCCCTCACCGAAGGCGTATTTGTTTCTTATCCGGGACCGAACTTCGAAACCGCGGCAGAAATACGCATGATGCAGATTATTGGCGGCGATGTGGTCGGAATGTCAGTGGTGCCGGAAGTCATTACCGCTCGTCATTGTGGCCTCAGCGTGGTTGCCGTCTCTGCGATCACCAATCTGGCGGAAGGGTTAGGAGATGTAAAACTGTCCCATGCGCAAACGCTGGCCGCGGCTGAACTTTCCCGTCAGAACTTTATTAATCTGATTTGCGGCTTTTTACGCAAGCTGGCCTAAACACACAATAGCAAAGGCTCCTTTTGGGAGCCTTATCTCACGGCAAGGAATAAAAAATGGGTATTACGTCCCGCTTAAAAATCATGTCGTTTTTGCAATATTTTATCTGGGGTAGCTGGCTGGTTACCCTGGGTTCTTACATGATTAACACTCTACACTTTACCGGTGCAAATGTGGGTATGGTATACAGCTCGAAAGGGCTGGCAGCGATTATTATGCCTGGCATTATGGGGATTATCGCTGACAAATGGCTGCGTGCCGAACGCGCTTATATGTTGTGCCACCTGGTCTGCGCTGGCGTGTTGCTGTATGCCACCACTGTTACCGATTCTGATACCATGTTCTGGGTGATGTTAGTTAACGCGATGGCCTATATGCCGACGATTGCGTTATCGAACAGTGTTTCCTATTCCTGTCTGGCGAAAGCGGGTCAGGATCCTGTGACGGCATTTCCACCCGTACGCGTTTTTGGCACGATAGGTTTTATTGTGGCCATGTGGACGGTGAGCCTGATGGGCCTGGAGCTCAGCAACGCGCAATTGTATATCGCCTCCGGTGCGTCGTTGCTGCTCGCGCTTTATGCACTGACGTTGCCGAAAATTCCTGTTGCGCAGAAAAAAGAATCTGCCACGCTTGCCAGTAAACTGGGGCTGGATGCGTTTGTGCTGTTTAAGAACCCGCGTATGGCAATCTTTTTTCTGTTTGCCATGATGCTGGGAGCTGTGCTGCAAATAACCAATGTCTTTGGTAATCCGTTCCTGCATGATTTTGCCCGTAATCCTGAGTTTGCTGACAGCTTTGTCGTGAAGTATCCCTCCATTTTGCTGTCTGTTTCTCAGATGGCGGAAGTGGGCTTTATCCTCACTATTCCATTCTTCCTTAAACGCTTTGGCATTAAAACGGTGATGCTGATGAGCATGCTGGCGTGGACGCTGCGCTTTGGCTTCTTTGCCTTCGGCGATCCTTCTCCGTTCGGTTTTGTGCTGCTGCTGATGTCGATGATCGTTTACGGTTGCGCGTTCGATTTCTTTAACATTTCCGGGTCAGTATTTGTCGAGCAGGAGGTTGACTCAAACATTCGTGCCAGCGCTCAGGGGCTGTTTATGACGATGGTTAACGGTGTTGGTGCGTGGATTGGATCAATTTTAAGTGGTATTGCCGTGGATTATTTTTCTATAGATGGCGTTAAAGACTGGCAAACCATCTGGCTGGTTTTTGCCGCGTATGCGCTGGCTCTGGCTGTTGTCTTTGCATTGTTCTTTAAGTATCAGCACCAGCCAGACAAATTGTCGACCAAATCATTGGCTCATTAAATTTATTTAACTGGCGAGAGGATTCTCGCCATTTCATTTCAAAACAAGGATTTCATGTGAAAGAGAACATTCTTTCCTCAGGCATTGGGTTTGGCATTGGCGCATTATTTACTTTATGCCGAATACCTATTCCTGCACCAAATGTTTTGCCCGGGGTTTTATCTATTGTTTTTATGTATATTGGGTATCTTGTCGTTAAATCTATTTTTTACTAAGCAATGTGGTAGATTCCAGACGTTATCCCTTATTCCTGGAGTGCAGCAGAGATGGAACGAGCCCACCGAATCGATCTGAAGTTATTGCGTTATTTTCTCGCTGTTGCAGAAGAATTGCATTTTGGCCGGGCTGCTGCCCGGTTAAATATGTCACAACCTCCCTTGAGTATTCATATCAAAGAACTTGAACAGCAACTTGGCACCTTGTTGTTTATTCGCCATTCCCGCAGCGTTGCGTTAACCCATGCAGGAAAAATTCTGATGGAGGAGTCGCGTCGTTTGTTAGCCAGTGCAAATCAGGCTATGGCGAGAGTGGAGCAGATTGGTCGCGGCGAAGCGGGGCGTATTGAGCTGGGTGTGGTGGGGACGGCGCTGTGGGGAAGAATGCGTCCTGCAATGCACCACTTTTTGAAAGCAAACCCCAATGTTGAGGTACTGTTTCGCGAAAAATCACCAGGCATGCAAATGGCGCTGTTAGAGCGTCGGGAGCTTGATGCAGGGATCTGGCGCATGGCTATTGAACCAGCCGTTGGTTTTACCAGCCTACGTCTCCATGAATCTTCATTTATGGTTGCAGTACCGGAAGATCACGTACTGGCCTCAAGGGATGCTGTTTCGCTGGCGGCGCTGCGCAACGAATATTTTGTCACGCTTCCTTCCGTACATTCCGATTGGGGCTTTTTACAACGTGTATGCCAGCAGGCGGGCTTCTCGCCAATGATAATTCGTGAAGTTGTTGAGCCCCAGACAGTACTGGCGATGATCAGTATGGGAATCGGGATAACGTTGATGGCTGATGGTTATGCGCAAATGAACTGGCCCGGCGTGGTGTTCCGGCCGTTAGAGGAACGGATTCCGGCGGATTTGTATATTGTCTATGACCAACAACAGGCCACGCCAGCGTTAACGAAGCTGATTGATGCGTTGGTGGGGTAATAAGCATTGCAGGATGTGCAGCGCATCAGGAAAGCTGGTTCTGAGCTTGTGAATCGCAGATAGCAAAAAGGCGCCTTTAGGGCGCCTTTTTACATTGGTGGGTCGTGCAGGATTCGAACCTGCGACCAATTGATTAAAAGTCAACTGCTCTACCAACTGAGCTAACGACCCGAAGTGGTGGGTGATGACGGGATCGAACCGCCGACCCCCTCCTTGTAAGGGAGGTGCTCTCCCAGCTGAGCTAATCACCCACTTCGGTACTTCACATTTTAACAAGAAATCCAGCTGGCGAGAAAGTGGTGGGTGATGACGGGATCGAACCGCCGACCCCCTCCTTGTAAGGGAGGTGCTCTCCCAGCTGAGCTAATCACCCACTTCTCAATTTCTTGTTTTACACGGCGGAGACTACGTAAAGTAGTTGGTGGGTGATGACGGGTTCGAACCGCCGACCCCCTCCTTGTAAGGGAGGTGCTCTCCCAGCTGAGCTAATCACCCCCGCTGTGTGGAGTCGCATTATAGGGAGAGTTGAAAATGAGTCAACGCATTTTCTAAAGAAATTGTTCGTTCGTCGTAAATTTAAACAAAACGATCGCAAAACAGTCCGTGCGGCATGATTTGTATACGAAAATGGCAAAGCGTAATGTTCCAACCTGAACAACATTGAGGAATCAGACCACGGTGATAGAATACGAGCCTGATAATCTTCCCTGGATTTGCCGGTTGTCGGCATCTTTATAAACGTAAGGCCATTTCATGAAAATCAAAACTCGCTTCGCGCCAAGCCCGACAGGCTACCTGCACGTCGGCGGTGCGCGTACTGCTCTTTATTCCTGGCTTTTTGCACGTAACCATGGCGGTGAGTTTGTGCTGCGTATTGAAGACACCGATCTCGAACGCTCCACTCCGGAAGCTATTGAAGCCATTATGGATGGCATGAACTGGCTGAATCTGGAATGGGATGAAGGCCCGTACTTCCAGACCAAACGTTTTGATCGCTACAATGCGGTGATTGATGAAATGCTGGAAGCAGGCACTGCATATAAATGCTACTGCTCTAAAGAGCGTCTGGACGCGCTGCGCGAAGAGCAGATGGCGAACGGTGAGAAGCCGCGTTACGACGGCCGATGCCGCCACGGCCACGAGCATCATGCTGCTGATGAACCTTGCGTGGTACGTTTTGCCAACCCGCAGGACGGTTCCGTTATTTTTGACGACCAGATCCGTGGGCCGATCGAATTCAGCAACCAGGAGCTGGATGATTTGATCATTCGCCGTACCGACGGTTCCCCGACCTACAACTTCTGCGTTGTTGTCGACGACTGGGATATGGAAATCACCCACGTTATTCGTGGGGAAGACCATATCAACAACACTCCGCGTCAGATCAATATCCTGAAAGCGCTGAACGCGCCGGTGCCAGTTTACGCACACGTATCAATGATCAACGGTGACGATGGTAAAAAACTCTCCAAACGTCACGGTGCGGTCAGCGTTATGCAATACCGCGACGACGGTTACCTGCCGGAAGCGCTGCTGAACTATCTGGTGCGTCTGGGTTGGTCCAGTGGCGATCAGGAAATTTTCACCCGTGAAGAGATGATCAAACTGTTCTCCCTCGGTGCGGTGAGCAAGTCTGCGAGTGCGTTTAACACTGAAAAACTGCAGTGGCTGAACCATCACTATATTAATGCGCTGGCGCCGGAATATGTAGCAACCCATCTGCAATGGCACATTGAGCAGGAAAATATCGATACCCGCGTAGGCCCGCAGCTGTCAGAGCTGGTTAAACTGCTCGGTGAGCGCTGCAAAACGCTGAAAGAGATGGCGCAGAGCTGCCGCTACTTCTACGAAGACTTTGCCGAGTTCGACGCTGATGCAGCGAAGAAACACCTGCGTCCGGTTGCACGTCAGCCGCTGGAAGTGGTTCGTGACAAGCTGGCTGCGATTAGCGAGTGGACGGCAGAAAACGTGCACCATGCGATTCAGGCAACGGCTGATGAGCTGGAAGTTGGTATGGGTAAAGTCGGGATGCCGCTGCGCGTAGCCGTTACCGGCGCGGGTCAGTCCCCGGCGTTAGACGTTACGGTGCATGCGATTGGTAAATCCCGCAGCATTGAGCGTATTAATAAAGCGCTGGCGTTTATTGCTGAGCGTGAAAGCCAGCAATAAGACTGATTGACCGATGAAATAACGGCAGGAGCGTATCCTGCCGTTTTTTTTGCCTGTTATTCAGACTCATCAATACCCAAACGAGTAAGAAAAGTGCGAATACCTTCGCGCGAAATATACATCGCCAGCTTTTCTTGTTCCGTTGGGGACATGTTGTCCAGTGCGCTAATTATCTGGCGACACGCGTGGCTGCGTACTACGTGGGTGTATTCTGCCAGCGGTTCTTCAGCCTGATAAACTTCAGGGACTTTGCGAAAAGCGGGAATATTGAGCAGAAACGCGCGGACGCTGGAGTCAATATGAATCAGTCTGGCACGACCACCTTTAACGCCGGGAAACTTTTCGGTAGTCCAGTTTTGTTCTCTGATCCAACGATTGACGGTTTGTTTGGCAACTCCGAGACATTCCGCCAGCTCTTCGGTCGTCATTTTGCTGCGTAATTTTTTCATATTATTTGTTTTCGCGGATCCCTAAACGCTGTAATAAACCCGTAATGCCTTCACGCAGGATCAGTGAGGTAAACATTTTCTGTTCTGTCGGCGTCATTTCTTTGGCGAGCCTAATCAGCAGCGCTTCAACAGAGGTATCGCCGGATAACGATAAGTTATCTGACAAACCTTCGGCTGAACGCTCAGCGCTGCGAATGTATTCACGAACTTGTTCGGTGACGTGAACCAACCGGGCTTTACCGCCCTGAACGCCTGGTTTTGGTGATGTCGCCCAACCTTCTTTGCGTACCCATTTATTGATGGTCTGTCGGCTGTATCCGGTCAGATTAGCAAGTTCTTCTGGCGTCATCCGTTCCTTGAACATAACGATTCCCTGAATAGTCGTGGGGTTAATTAGTGGTTCATTTTATAGCACCATTTTAGTAGAAACCGTGACGCGTTTAACTACTGAATGCGAGTTGTTACGCAATGTTCTTCATTTGACTGCTTTTTCAGCGATTGGATTCTATGAGTTAATTTTGCCGTTGACACACGCGAAGGGAATTCATATGATGCCGCCCGTCAACTCGACAAGCTTTACGTAATGGGGCTATAGCTCAGCTGGGAGAGCGCTTGCATGGCATGCAAGAGGTCAGCGGTTCGATCCCGCTTAGCTCCACCAAATTTAATCCCAATGAATTTGGTACGTACGTAAAAGCATCGTGGGGCTATAGCTCAGCTGGGAGAGCGCTTGCATGGCATGCAAGAGGTCAGCGGTTCGATCCCGCTTAGCTCCACCAAAATTTAAACCCTCGCTGAAAAGCGGGGGTTTTTTGTTTCTGCATCCAGCCAGTTCTTACTCTTTATCTCTTTGGTTTGCTGAATCGCAGGCATAAAAAAACCGGGGAGAATCTGAATCTCCCCGGTTTTATCACTGCGACGTTGTCTTACGCTTACAGCACCAGTGCGGCGATAGATGCAGACAGTACGCTCACCAGCGTAGAGCCGTACACCAGCTTCAGACCAAAGCGAGAAACCACGTTACCTTGCTCTTCGTTCAGGCCTTTAATCGCACCGGCGATAATACCGATGGAAGAGAAGTTAGCGAAGGAAACCAGGAACACGGACAGGATGCCTTCTGCGCGCGGGGAGAGCGTAGCGGCGATTTTCTGCAGATCCATCATCGCAACGAACTCGTTGGAAACCAGTTTAGTCGCCATGATACTGCCCACCTGCAGCGCTTCGCTGGACGGCACACCCATTACCCATGCAACCGGGTAGAAGATGTAACCCAGGATGCCCTGGAAGGAGATGCTGTAGCCAAACCAACCGGTCACGGTGGCGAACAGGGCGTTCAGGGCAGCGATCAGTGCGATGAAACCAATCAGCATCGCCGCAACGATAATTGCCACTTTGAAACCAGCCAGAATGTATTCACCCAGCATTTCGAAGAAACTCTGGCCTTCGTGCAGGTTAGACATCTGGATATTTTCTTCGCTGGCATCAACGCGGTAAGGGTTGATCAGCGACAGCACGATAAAGGTGCTGAACATGTTCAGAACCAGCGCCGCAACCACGTATTTCGGCTCAAGCATGGTCATGTACGCGCCGACGATAGACATGGAAACGGTCGACATCGCCGTTGCTGCCATGGTGTACATACGGTTGCGAGACATTTTGCCGAGAATATCTTTATAGGCGATAAAGTTCTCAGACTGACCCAGGATCAGAGAGCTGACGGCGTTGAAGGATTCCAGTTTGCCCATACCGTTTACTTTGGATAACAGGAAACCAATCGCGCGGATGATTACCGGCAGTACGCGGATATGCTGCAAAATACCGATCAGGGCGGAGATGAAGACGATCGGGCAAAGCACTTTCAGGAAGAAGAATGCCAGGCCTTTATCGTTCATGCTACCGAAGACAAAGTTAGTCCCTTCATTAGCAAACCCGAGCAGTTTCTCAAACATCTCGGAGAAGCCTCTCACGAAGCCCAGACCGACATCAGAGTTCAGGAAGAACCATGCCAGTAACACTTCGATAACAAGCAATTGAATAACATAACGAATGCGGATTTTTTTACGGTCACTGCTTACCAGCAGTGCGAGTACCGCAACCACGGCAAGGGCCAGGACAAAATGAAGAACGCGGTCCATATTTGCTCCAAATATGAGGCAGGTTTAGTTTTCGTGCACATTCTATGTAACAACCATAAAGAAAACGAGATCAAACACACACTATAATAAGGACCTGTGACGAGATTCAAAATTAGTGATCGGTGATACACTTCCGTTATGTTTAGTATGGAAGTGAAAAGTTATGTCATTGTGCTATTCTCATAACAATAATTAAACATCTCGCCAGTATTTCCAGAATCCTTATCGATCCATAGACAAACGCTATCAGAGAAATCAACGTCACCCATTAAAATGAATTTGATAATCATTCTCAGTAGGCGTAGCTTGAAACATAGCAAAGGCTATGTTTCTGAGGCACTAAAATGACTAACGATCGCGTTGAGAGTAGCAGTGGGCGGGCAGCGCGCAAGTTGAAGCTCGCATTAATGGGACCTGCGTTCATTGCGGCGATCGGCTATATCGATCCGGGTAACTTCGCCACCAATATCCAGGCAGGGGCCAGCTTTGGTTATCAATTGCTGTGGGTGGTGGTCTGGGCAAACCTGATGGCGATGCTGATTCAGGTGCTGTCGGCAAAACTCGGCATTGCTACGGGTAAAAACCTGGCGGAGCAAATTCGCGATCATTATCCTCGCCCGGTGGTGTGGTTCTACTGGGTGCAGGCAGAAATTATCGCTATGGCAACAGACCTTGCTGAATTTATTGGCGCTGCGATTGGCTTCAAACTGATCCTCGGCGTCTCCTTATTGCAAGGGGCCGTACTCACCGGTATCGCGACGTTCTTAATTCTGATGCTGCAGCGTCGCGGTCAAAAACCGCTGGAAAAGGTGATTGGCGGCCTGCTGCTGTTTGTGGCCGCGGCTTACATTGTGGAGCTGGTTTTTTCCCAACCGAACTTCGCGCAGCTTAGTAAGGGAATGGTGATCCCAAGCCTGCCTAATTCCGAAGCGGTGTTCCTGGCCGCTGGGGTGCTCGGTGCGACTATCATGCCGCACGTCATTTATCTGCACTCTTCCTTAACTCAGCATTTGCACGGCGGAACACGCCAACAGCGCTATGCGGCCACTAAATGGGATGTGGCTATTGCCATGACGATTGCCGGATTTGTCAATCTGGCGATGATGGCGACGGCTGCCGCTGCATTTCATTTTAGCGGGCATACCGGTATTGCCGATCTCGATCAGGCGTATCTGACCCTTGAACCGTTGTTGAGTCACGCTGCAGCGACGGTGTTTGGTTTAAGCCTGGTGGCTGCGGGACTCTCTTCTACCGTGGTCGGTACGCTGGCGGGGCAGGTGGTGATGCAAGGGTTTATCCGTTTTCACATTCCGCTATGGGTACGCCGTACCGTCACCATGATGCCATCATTTATTGTGATTCTGATGGGATTGGATCCGACCCGTATTCTGGTGATGAGTCAGGTGTTGCTCAGTTTTGGTATCGCGCTGGCGCTGGTGCCGCTGCTGATCTTCACCAGCGACAGTAAGCTGATGGGGGATCTGGTCAATCGTCGTTGCGTTAAACAGATTGGCTGGGTCATTGTGATACTGGTCGTGGCGCTCAATCTCTGGCTACTGGCAGGCACGGCGATGGGGCTATAATCAACCGTGACTCGCGACGGGTCACGGTTTTAATTGAGCTTTGCCTCTATTATGTGCCCTGCATAATTAACTGGCAGGCGTTCATGAATCACTTTGATCTCTCTTTCCTGAAATATCTCCAGGACAACAGTCCGCTCCCCGTTGAAGAGGCCGTCGAGCGTTTCGGTAAAACGCTCTCCACGCTAAAACGGACAATGAAAGAGCTCAATGAACTTCTGCCAGAAAATGTACAGCTACATCAGGATAATCAGTTTATTACCACCCGGATTGGCTACAGCGAATACCGACAGTTTTTAGCGCGCGTCCAGTTTAATCGCTATATCACTACGGCAGAAGAAAGGGTGAAGGATCTCTTTGTGGCGCTCTGTTTGCACGATGTGGTGAATAAAAATGATTATTACAAAAAATTTTATGTCAGTGCGGGAACGGTAAAAAATGATAATCCCGTCATGATGAGCCTGGTGCAGGAACGCGATCTGATTGTGCAAAGTATCCCGCGTAAGGGCTCCCGGCTTGCGGGGGATGAGTTCCAGCTACGGCTGGCGGCGTGCATGACGATACTAAAAACGGTCGAAATTGGTGAGGATCACCGACTTATCGCCCACCAGGCCAATGAGCCGACAGGCCGTTCAATTGCCGAACAGTTTCTTCATGAGTGTGCTGCAGAGATAAACCAGGCGGCAGACTATTACGAAGATAAAATCAGTCCGGTCATCGCCCTGGGATATAACGGCAGAAAATACTTACTGGTCTATCTTAGCCTTGCCCTGCACCGTATCCGCAGGGGACACAGAATTACGGAGAGTTCGGCGGCTAAGTTTTTGACAACCTTTCCTTATGGCGTATTGCCTGATGCGGATGAAAATATCTGTCTGGATCTGCTGATTGCTTCACTGACGTTTACTCATCGCCCCTTCACATTATACGACGCCCGGCTGGTCTCTTACGTTAAGCGCACCTGTCACGCTTTAGCCGGATGTCTGGAGAACACCATTCACAATCAGCACGCCTGGTTTGCGGAGATTTATAATTTTATCTATGCCGCCATCATCCAGAATAAATTTCATCTCTGGTTCGATGATAAAAAGCTCCATGATGTCCAGCGACGCTATCCTGAGCTCTGGGATCATGTCCAGTATGCGGTGAAAGAGATTGAACATCACTGGCAAACGACCTTTTCTGCTATTCACCTGGCAACCCTGGTGCTGATTATCAAAAAGTATGCGCTCAAAAATCGGGTTGTTGGCGATAAGAAAAAGCGGGTCATTATTGTGACGAACTCGTCAGAGAGTAAGGTCGGCTATTTTAAAGAGATGCTTTTCTCCCGCTTCCATATTGAAATCCCCGCCTGCATCAACATCAATGAGATTGCGCGGCTTCAGCAGCTCGAATTCGACCTGCTGATTACCTTTACAAACAAGATATCGAGTCATCTCCGCTACGCCGGGCTGGATTATGTCAAAGTGAATTTCTGGCTCACGCAGGACGATCTCCTGTTATTACGCGAAAATGGACTTCCCTCCGCGCGCAAAAAAATACCTGCTGAGGACTTTATTCAGCAGGTTCAGGGAATGAGCCAGGAGGCGTTAAAAATTTTTCTTGATACGCATTACAGTGATATTTTTATTTAGCCAGAGGTTGCGAAACGCCGCGACACCAGACGGCTTCCAGGTTTAACTCTGCACCCAACACGAGAATATCGGCATCTTTTCCTGACGTCAGGCTGCCTTTTCTCGCATCAACACCCGCCAGGATAGCCGGATTAAGGCAGGCAATCTGCGCGGCTGAAACCCAGCCTTTTTCCAGCCTGTCGACCACATTTTTCACGGAGTCAAGAAAGCTCATCTCCAGTTTGCACACTTCGGACCACTCCGTGGGTGAAACCGTTCGGGTCTTTCCGCTGTGGTCGGTGATTTCAAGACAATGATTGTGAATGCGAAACGTCTCCTGGCGCAGGTAATGGTGGAATTCTGATCCTTCGGGAAAATCCACATATCCCAGACAATCGCTGACCATGACCAACCGGCGATCTTTTTTCAACCGATAGAGAATGTCGAACACTTCTGGTCGCAACGTAATCCCGCTCTGCTTTGCCACCTCGGCATACGTATTTTGATGGTACATCAGCGCCCCCACCACGCCAGGCTCCCGGTGATGCAGCCCGCGCATGGCGCTAAAGGCATGGGTAAAGTGGGTTAAACCGGCTTCAATGGCGAGGGTGGTTTCATCAAAGGTGGCGTCGGTATGACCGGCTGACACGGTGACGCCTGACTGGCGTAAATAGCGGATTAGCGCCAGGGCGCCCGGCAGTTCAGGTGCGAGCGTCATCAGACGGATATTTCCCCTCGCGGCGTGCTGATAGCGTTTGAATCCTTCGATACCGGGTGGTTGAATCGCGTCCTTGCTCTGCATTCCGCTGTATGCAGGGTTAATAAAGGGGCCTTCCATATGAATACCCACCGCTTCGGCACCATCTTCCGCTTTTGCGTCTGCAATCCAGTCTGCGGCGGTGGAAAGACTCTCCAGCAAGAACGTTTCCGGCTGGGTGGCTGATGTTGCAAGCCACGCGGTAACCCCGGCGTTAACCAGATCCCGGCTCATCGCCTGCAAAGAACGGCGTTCACCTCTCCAGGCAAACGACCCTCTCCCCCAGCCGTGAACGTGAATATCCACAAAACCGGGCATCAGCATGGCATGGCGATAATCGACGATTTTTCCTCGCGGTGTACTGTCGAGGCCAGAAATACGTCCGCTTTCAATATGCAGATAGCCGCTTTCGATTCCATTCGGGGTGACAATGCGTTCACTTGCCAGAGAAAGCAGGGGATCAGCCATTGTCTTTCTCCCATACGCGAACGGCCGTTTCCTCGGCGATTTCTGCGCAAAGGCCGATGTAGTGAGCAGGATCCAGCAGCGTATTAATTTCTGAGTCGCTAAAGTGCTGGCGAATAAGAGGGTCATCACGCAGCACATCAGCGTAGGGGATGCCTTCATGCGTGCTGCGCATTGCCAGTTGGTAGACGCGTTCATGTGCGGCATCTTTGCCCAGCCTTTCCACCAGCTGCATCATGATTTTTTCGCTATTAATAAGACCATGCGTTAACTGCACATTCTGGCGCATACGACCAGGATTGATGACCAGCGTCCGCGTCAACTCTTCGGCTCGCATCACAATCTCAGCCATTAACTCCATACTCTCCTGAATATTACCGTCAAAGATAAAGTAAGCGGAGCTGTCTGCTTCGAAGGGACGTGGGCTGACATACAGGCAGGAGGTCATTACTGAGTACAATTTCTGCGCGTTGGCGATGATCCCCTTCGCCAGTTTAGGATTCACTTTTTGCGGCATGGTGCTGCTGCCAACGGTGCCTTTAGTAAAGGCTTCTGAAACTTCGGCAAACTCTTCGCTTGAGGTCTGATAAACCTCTTCGGCTATTTTGTGTAACGTCGTCGCCAGCAGGCACAAATTACTAATGTATTCAGTGCGGTAAATGCGCGAGTTGCGGGAGGGAATCGCCATTGAATGCATTCCCAGCTTTTGGGCAACGCTATCCTGAACCCGGCGGCCGGTTTCACCGGTTGCGTGGAAGGCGCCCACGGCTCCCCCCATCATCACGGTAAAGACGCGTTTTTCCGCTTCCCGCATGCGCTGCTGGGCGCTCAGTAACTCATCAATCCACACGGCGGCTTTATAGCCCCAGGTGATGGGCAGCGCGTGCTTACCGTGGGTACGTCCGGCCATAATCGTTGCTTTATGGTCAGATGCCATCTTTGCCAGGTTACGCAGAATATCGTCCACAAAACCCTGCATGATGGTATCGAACTGCTTTGCCAGATAAAGTTGTGCTGTTTGCTGAATATTCTGCGTGGTGACGCCGTAATGCACGTATTTTCCGCTTTCACTGTCACAGGCTTTGACCAGCACTTTGATGACCGGAACGAAGCCGTGACCAATCTCGCGCAGCAGGCGTTCCATTTCCGTCAGGTCAATCTTATCCACGTGGCAGTTAGCGGTAATATTGACTGCGGCGCTGGCGGGGATCATGCCGTGTCCGGCCTGTGCCTGAGCCAGGGCGGCTTCAACATCGAGCCATGACTGTACCCGCGCTGGCTGTGCGAGCAGAGATTTCATTCCTCGATCGTCGATCGTTTTGCTTTTTGAATCATACAGTGCACGCATTACTATCTCCTTGAATTTATTTCGCACCGACGAGGCGGTCGTCTACCGCGTTACGGACAAATTCTACGTGTGGGCCGAATACCACATGAACATGGTTGCTGGAGGGGATAAAGGTTCCCAGCGAGCCAGATTCTTTAAGAATGGCCATGTCCATTTTTTTCTGATCTTTCAAATCAATACGTAACCGTGAAACGCAGTTTTCAACGCGCTTGATATTGTCTGTCCCGCCCAGCCCCTGAATCACCAGTTCGGCGACTTTGTCGTACTCTTTATTGTTCAGTAAGGTGCTGTCAGCGATTTCACTCTCGCGGCCTGGGGTCTTAATATCAAATTTACCGATCGCGAAGCGGAAGACGAAATAGAAGACAACAAAGTTAATCACGCCGAGGATAATTAAATTAATCCATTGGGTGTGTTCATACATCAAACCGAAAATACCAAAATCAAAAATGGTGCCGCGAATATAGCCGATGGAGACTTCCAGTAATTGCAGTGGAATGGTCAATAAGCCACAGAGTACCGCATAGACAATAAAGAGTTTTGGCGCGATAAACAGGAAGGAGAACTCCAGCGGTTCGGTAATATTCCCCAGCATGGCGGTCAGCACCACGGTCAGGATCATCCCTTTGGCAAATTTCTTATTCTTGAAATAGGCCATATGGTACATCGCCAGACCAATCGCCGGAACGCGGAACAGCGTCGTGAGCATTTGTGATGAGGCAAGATAGCTGGTGAGCGTCGGCATATACTCTTTCCAGGCCGGATGGGTGGGACCAAGCTCAAACAGGATTTTATTGATAGCGGGCAAAATACCGACATAGGTCTGCCCGTCAATCAGGTACGTACCGCCTGCCGCGGTGAAACGCACGGTGGAACTGAGGACGTGGTGCAGGCCAAACGGGATTAGCAGGCGATTGAGCGTCATATAAATACCTGCACCAATGTTGGGCGCCATCATTATGGTTGATATGGCGCGCATACCTGCGGTAAACAGATCCCAGATAAAAGGAATGATCAAGCCGACGGGAATGGAAAAAGCAATGGCTAAGATCGCGACGGATTTTTTACCGCTGAAAAAGGCGAAAGCGAGAGGTAATTGCAGCCGGTAAAAACGGTCGGTTATTTTAGCTGCCAGCAGCCCGGCAATAATGCCGCCCAGCGCTTCGATTTTTAGCGTCTGAATACCTAATACCATTCCCTGTCCGACCAAAGCCATATCCTCTTTCGCCAGCGTACCCGCCAGCTTAAGATGCACATGCATGGCGATAAGCAGAGTCAGGTAAGCCACGACGGACGCAAATACAGCAATCCCTTTTTCTTTTTTAGACATACCGTAGGCGACACCCATCGCGAACAGTAAAGGAATATTATTAAAAACGACGCTGCTGATTAATCCCAGAGAAGAGAGAATTGCTCTGAAAATTTCATTGCCCAGAAAGGGGAGTTTATCAATCATATAGCTCTGCCCTAACGCAGCGCTAATTCCCATGACCATCCCCACAGGCGCCAGTACGGCGATCGGTAATAATAGCGATCGACCGAATGTCTGAATTTCATTCTTAAAATTAGCATTCATAAGTTAATCCTGACGTGAATTCTCTTGAGGATAAGATACGTTCAGGAGATTTTTGCTCAAGGGCAAATAGTGAAAAATAAAAAGCGCAGGATTTGACCATAAAAAAGCAGCCTGCAGGTTAATGCTGGTCACTTAAGGATTGATTAGCTGCAAAGGTATTTTTTATTAAAGCGAAACGGATTGAACTGAAAGTCAGCGTACTGAAGCGATCCGAAGGAAGACGACATAAGGCGAATGGATCACGAAGTGACGATTTTTCCTGCCGGAAGCCTGGGTGGCAAGGGAGACGGTGAGCCTCCCTTGCCGTTACGGGAATGAGGGGTTCAGAGATATAATGAACATACGGTGAACGGAACCCTTTGCCATTGTTAAAAATTCTCTGTTACCACAGGTTCCTTTTCTTAATGACGATGCCCGTGACCGCCGCGCCCACGACCGCGATGGTCGTCACGGTCATTCCAGCCTTCTCGGTAGCCGCGTTCATAAGCTTTGCGTTTATCCCAGCCACGATGGTAGCCGTTGTCATGACGCCACCAGCGATTTTTGCGCCACTCATAGTTATGGTGCCAGTAATCCCGGTCGCGCCAGCGGCCGCCATCCCAGTAGTTACCGTAATTATCGCGATCGCCAATTTGCAATTTTATTGATGGCAGCAGGGTGATTTCGCCAGCGTTCGCGGCCAGCGGTGTAAAAGCCATTAAGACTGCCGCCAGAATCAGTGACCTGAACATGTTTTCTCTCCTTCACGATCGAGCCGTAGCCGGCCTGTTAACGTAATATTACGGGGCAGTAAAGCCCCGTTTCATCGCCACAACTCTTAAATCGCAAGTGAGAGCACTTTTTGTTAATAAATGTGTCTTTATTTCAACCGACTCAGAATGGCATCAATCTCCGCGCACTCTTCAGGCGTAAAGTGACGGTTTGCCAGCATACCGACGGCATCTTCAATTTGCGCCGGTTTACTGGCGCCAATCAGCACAGACGTAACTTTGTCTTCCCGAAGAACCCACGCGAGCGCCATCTGAGACAGCTTTTGTCCCCGTCGCTCTGCCAGTGCGTTCAGTGCTCGAACTTTTTCCAGTTTTTGTGGGGTGATCTGGTCCGGATTCAGAAAACGGCTGGTGCTTGCGGCGCGAGAATCCGCAGGAATACCGTTCAGATAGCGGTCGGTTAACTGCCCGCCAGCCAGCGGTGAGAAGGCGATACTACCGACGCCTTTTTCCTGTAAAAGTGACAGCAGGCTCTCTTCGACCCAACGCTCAAACATAGAATATTTGGGCTGATGAATAAGGCATGGCGTACCTAAATCGTCGAGTATTTCAATCGCTTGTCTGGCAAGTTCAGCCGGATAGTTAGAGAGGCCTACGTACAGCGCTTTGCCCTGACGGACGATATGATCCAGTGCACGCATGGTTTCTCTGAGCGGTGTTTCAGGGTCGGGGCGATGGTGGTAGAAGATATCGACATACTCCAGCCCCAGACGCTTCAGGCTTTGATCGAGGCTGGCAATCAGGTATTTGCGTGAACCCCAGTCCCCGTAAGGGCCTTCCCACATGGTGTAACCTGCTTTGGTGGAGATGATCAGCTCATCTCGCCACGGTAAAAAATCTTCCTGCAGGATGCGACCAAAATTTCGCTCCGCTGAACCCGGCGGTGGACCATAGTTATTCGCCAGATCAAAATGGGTGATCCCCAGATCGAATGCACGCTGTAACAGCGCCCGACTGTTCTCGACCTGCGTGGTATCACCAAAATTGTGCCACAACCCCAGTGATACAATCGGGAGCTTGAGGCCGCTCTGACCGCAGCGGCGGTACTCCATTGTCTGATAACGATTTTCAGCAGCCTGATAAGCCATGTAGCCTCCTGTCAGATAAGGTGTGAATTTGAGTGTATACGTTTACACAAGGCCAGCTGCAATTAAATTTAGGGATGAAAACTGTACATCTTGCTTTCCACCCCCTTCACAGCGACTTTCCTGGACAGTCATCACAGTTCTTCGATACTCAACATGAGGTTACCGTCAGAAGGAAAGCTGTCATGCAAACCCCGTATTCCGTTGCTGATTATCTGCTGGACAGGCTGGCAGGCTGTGGTGTTGGCCATCTCTTTGGTGTGCCTGGCGATTATAATTTGCAGTTTCTTGATCACGTGATTGAACATCCCAGCGTACGTTGGGTCGGGTGTGCGAACGAGTTGAATGCGGCTTATGCTGCGGATGGCTATGCCCGGGTATCCGGGGTGGGGGCGCTGCTCACCACGTTTGGCGTAGGTGAGTTAAGCGCGATTAACGGTATCGCGGGAAGCTATGCGGAATATGTTCCTGTTTTGCATATTGTTGGCGCGCCCTGTCGCGGTGCTCAACGTCGCGGGGAGTTGATGCATCACACCCTTGGGGACGGTGATTTTCAGCATTTTTATCGTATGCAGCAGGCGGTGACGACGGCCAGCGCAGTGCTGGATGAACAAAACGCCTGTTATGAAATTGACCGCGTGCTGCGAACAATGCTCATCGAACGCAGACCGGGCTATCTGATGTTACCTGCTGATGTGGCAAAACAGCGCACCACGCCGCCGAATGACATCCTGATTGTTCCTCTGAGCGAGCCAGAAAGCAGCGTGGCAGAAGCGTTTCGCTACCATGCCCGCGAGCGGTTACTGGACAGCCCGCGCGTAGCGCTTCTGGCAGACGTTCTCGCGCAGCGCTTTGGCCTGCAGCCGGTATTGCAACGCTGGATGGCGGAAACGCCGATGGCCCACGCCACGTTGTTGATGGGCAAAGGGCTATTCGATGAGCGCCATCCGGCGTTTGTCGGCACCTACAGCGCTGGAGCCAGCAGCGACTATGTACGTCAGGCGATAGAAGATGCCGACACGATAGTGTGTGTTGGCACACAATTTGTTGACACTCTGACCGCCGGGTTTACGCAACAGTTACCACAGGAGCGCACGATTGAGGTGCAGCCACATGCCTCACGGATTGGAAACCGTTGGTTTAATGTCCCGATGGAGCAGGCGGTAACCACCTTGCGGGAGCTGTGTCTGGAGATGTCTTTTTCACTGCCGCCAGAACGCCCGCCAGTTAGACGTATTCAGGTTGAGAAGGGACCTCTGACGCAGGAAAATTTCTGGTATACGGTGCAGCAGTATCTGGCGCCCAATGACATTATCCTCGTCGACCAGGGGACCGCTGCATTTGGCGCGGCTGCGCTCATGCTACCCGGTGGAGCGGAGGTGCTGGTTCAGCCGCTGTGGGGGTCTATCGGCTACGCGCTCCCGGCTGCATTTGGCGCGCAAACCGCCTGCCCGGACCGCCGGGTGATCCTGATTATTGGCGATGGTGCGGCGCAGCTCACCATTCAGGAACTGGGCTCTATGCTCAGAGACGGGCAATCTCCCGTTATTTTGCTGCTAAATAATGACGGCTATACCGTGGAGCGGGCTATACATGGGGCAAATCAGCGCTATAACGATATCGCTGCCTGGAACTGGACGCAGGTGCCGCAGGCGTTTCGTCGTGAATGTCAGGCGGAGTGCTGGCGTGTGGAGCAGGCGGTACAACTGGAAGAAGTGCTGGCCCGTTTGTCCCATCCGCAACGATTGTCGTTCATTGAGGTGGTACTA
Source organism: Citrobacter sp. RHBSTW-00887 (assembly GCF_013728095.1). NCBI lineage: Bacteria > Pseudomonadati > Pseudomonadota > Gammaproteobacteria > Enterobacterales > Enterobacteriaceae > Citrobacter > Citrobacter sp. RHBSTW-00887. The sequence continues at coordinate 1,704,880 of NZ_CP056267.1, forward strand.
CCGAAAGCCGATCTTCCTGAGCTATTGCGCACGGTGACCCGTGCGCTGGAAACGCGTAACGGAGGCTAACTACTTATCGGTACGCTCGGCGATCATCATCGGTTTGCCCGCCAGTAGCAGCCAGGCGGGCAGCATGACGATGCACAGCAGCGGCAGCAGGGTGGAATCTGGCACCACCACTGCTGCCATAAACAGGCTCAGCCAGGCGTCACGGGTGACGACCAGCACCAGTCCAAGAATCGCGCAGGAGACGGTAATGGCCGCTGGCACCGCTTCAACGTGGGCGTGCAGCATCAGGCCAAGCGCGACCCCAACGAATACTGCCGGGAAAATTCGCCCGCCGCGAAAACCACTCGCAGCTGCAACCACTAATGCCGCCAATTTGATCACGGCGAGCATGAAATAATCCGATGCTCCCAGCGTCTGGCTAAATGCCATTTGCTGCATTTCGTCCAGTCCTTTAAACAAGGTAAGCGGTCCGCCGATAACGCCTAAAATGCCGAGGATTAAGCCGCCAGCCCCAAGAATCAGGACCGGGTGTTTCAATCGATGTATTAAATGGTGTAAACGCGGCAGACACCAGACAGCCACCATCCCGGCGGCAATGGCGATGGCGGCAACGACCGCACCGCTGAGGATATCGATCACATGCATCTGCGTGTAGTGCGCGATAGGCAGTGAAAAATGGGGGTGAAAAAACAGACTGGTGGTCAGCGAGCCCGCGGCGGCGGCCATTAACGGTGCAAACAGGCGATCCCATAAGGGAACATTGTCCGAGCTATTCAGCGTTTGTGAAAAGACCAGCGCGGCGGCAACGGGGGTGCCAAATAGCGCGCCAATGGTGCCGGCAGAGGCGAGGATGGTCCAGTCCAGCTTAGCAATGCGGGGAAACATACGGCTGCCGAGCGCCACAGCCAGTGCGATATTCACGGTCATGATCGGGTGTTCCGGACCCAAACTGACGCCACCCGCCAGGCCGAGGATGAGCGCTGCCAGCAAGCCCGGAATTGCTGAGGTGGGGACCGGCATTCCAATTAACGGCTCACAGGCAGGATCCGGTCCTGCGTGACCCTGGCTGTAGCGAATAACTAACCCGACCATGATCCCCGTGAGCGTCAGCATGCCGATAATCCACAGCGGAGAGTCCTGGGCAATACCGATGCTAACGGGCAGGCGTTCCCACAAAAATTGCTGTAAAACGGACGCCACTTTCATCACAACGATCAACACCAGGCTGGAGGCAATACCAATAATTAGCGCAGGAGTTGATAGCAAGAGCATCGTTCTGGCTCGTGGATGAAGCATATTCTATTCCTTAAAACAGAGTCATAGACATAGTTTGCACAGCCTGCGCAACCGCATCGCTGCAAATGGTGCTGAAACGATAAAGTAATTATGTGATCTGGATCGATTTTCCACGGGCATCAGCCTTCAGGGCGTTGTTGTTATGCCCCCATGAATTTACAGTGTGGCAAAGATTTATTCTGACTTTAGCGGAGCAGTGGAAGAATGACAAAATATGCTTTAGTAGGTGATGTTGGCGGCACCAACGCGCGTCTTGCTCTGTGCGACATTGCCAGCGGCGAGATTTCGCAGGCAAAAACCTATTCCGGGCTGGATTACCCAAGCCTCGAGGCGGTAGTACGCGTATACCTGGATGAGCATAGCGTCAGCGTCGAGGATGGTTGTATTGCCATTGCCTGTCCGATAACCGGTGACTGGGTGGCAATGACCAACCATACCTGGGCATTCTCTATTGCTGAGATGAAAAAAAATCTGGGCTTCAGCCATCTGGAAATCATCAATGATTTCACCGCCGTGTCGATGGCGATCCCGATGCTGAAGAAAGAGCATTTGATCCAGTTTGGCGGTGCGGAACCTGTTGAAGGCAAACCGATTGCTGTCTATGGCGCAGGTACCGGACTCGGCGTGGCGCATTTGGTGCATGTAGATAAACGCTGGGTGAGCTTGCCTGGTGAAGGCGGTCACGTGGATTTTGCGCCTAACAGCGAAGAAGAAGGGATTATCCTTGAGGTCCTGCGTGCGGAAATTGGTCACGTTTCCGCAGAGCGCGTACTGTCAGGTCCGGGGCTGGTTAATCTGTATCGCGCCATCGTCAAATCAGACGGGCGCCTGCCGGAAAATCTGCAGCCGAAGGATATCACCGGGCGTGCGCTGGCTGATTCCTGTATCGACTGTCGTCGCGCGCTGTCGCTGTTCTGCGTCATCATGGGGCGTTTTGGCGGCGATCTGGCGTTAACGCTGGGCACGTTTGGCGGTGTGTACATCGCTGGCGGCATCGTACCGCGCTTCCTCGACTTCTTTAAAGCTTCGGGTTTCCGTGGTGGTTTTGAAGATAAGGGGCGTTTTAAAGCCTACGTACAGGATATTCCGGTATATCTGATCGTGCATGATAACCCGGGCCTGCTTGGTTCCGGTGCGCATCTGCGCCAGACGCTGGGCCATATTTTGTAAGACCAACGCCGGACGGTGCACAGCGCTTATCCGGTTTACATATATCCCGCAAAACCGCGTTTATTACGCGGTTTTTTTATGCCTGCCGCCCGCCTTTCCGACCTTCGTCACATTTCCGAATGGCGGGATTATTTGTCCAGTAAAAGCATTATTTGTCTGATAACGGTCGTTACTTTCCCCGGACCATAATTTCACTCGTTAACTATTACGAGGAAATGATTATGAGCAAAAAACTGATTGCCGTTTGCGCGTGCCCAATGGGGCTGGCCCATACCTTTATGGCGGCTCAGGCGCTGGAAGAAGCCGCGGTTGAAGCGGGTTATGAAGTGAAAATTGAAACCCAGGGTGCGGACGGAATTCAAAATCGCCTGACGGCGCAGGATATCGCAGAGGCAACGTTGATCATCCATTCTGTTGCCGTTACTCCGGAAGATAACGAGCGTTTTGAGTCGCGTGACGTCTACGAAATTACGTTACAGGACGCGATAAAAAATGCAGCCGGCATCATCAAAGAGATCGAAGAGATGGTTGCCGCTGAACAACAATAATCATCGACAGGGAATTACGTATGGCCATTAAAAAACGCAGTGCAACCGTTGTGCCTGGCGCATCTGGTGCGGCAGCGGCAATAAAAAATCCACCGGCCTCCCGCAATAGCTTCTGGGGCGAACTTCCGCAGCATGTGATGTCGGGTATTTCGCGCATGGTACCGACGTTAATTATGGGCGGGGTAATTCTCGCCTTCTCGCAACTGATCGCCTATAGCTGGCTCGATATTCCTGCTGACACCGGCATCATGGATGCGCTGAACAGCGGAAAATTCAGCGGTTTTAATCTCTCATTACTGAAGTTTGCCTGGCTGTCGCAATCTTTTGGCGGCGTGCTGTTTGGTTTTGCTATTCCGATGTTTGCCGCGTTTGTCGCCAACTCTATCGGCGGTAAGCTGGCGTTTCCGGCGGGGTTCATTGGTGGACTGATGTCCACTCAGCCCACGCAGATACTGAATTTTGACCCAGCGACGCTGCAATGGGCAACCAGTGCCCCCGTCCCGTCAACCTTTATTGGCGCGCTGATTATCTCGATTGTCGCCGGGTATCTGGTGAAGTGGATGAACCAAAAAATCCAGTTGCCTGATTTCCTGCTGGCATTCAAAACCACCTTTTTACTGCCCATTCTTTCCGCGATCTTCGTCATGTTGGCGATGTATTACGTGATAACGCCGTTTGGCGGGTGGATCAACGGCGGAATTCGTTCTCTGCTGACGGCGGCTGGAGAGAAAGGCACGCTGATGTACGCGATGGGGATTTCTGCGGCAACGGCGATTGACCTCGGCGGTCCGATTAATAAAGCCGCAGGATTTGTCGCCTTTAGCTTTACTACCGATCACGTTCTGCCGGTAACCGCACGCTCCATTGCCATCGTGATTCCTCCAATTGGCCTCGGGTTGGCTACGCTTCTCGATCGGCGCTTAACCGGCAAACGCCTGTTCAGCGCACAGCTCTACCCTCAAGGGAAAACGGCAATGTTCCTCGCATTTATGGGCATCAGCGAAGGGGCAATCCCGTTTGCGCTGGAAAGCCCCATCACGGCAATTCCATCCTATATGGTTGGCGCTATTGTCGGATCGACGGCTGCCGTCTGGCTGGGGGCGGTGCAGTGGTTCCCGGAATCGGCTATCTGGGCATGGCCGCTGGTCACTAACCTCGGCGTCTATATGGCGGGGATCCTGTTAGGTGCGGTGATTACGGCGCTGATGGTGGTGTTCCTGCGCAACATGATGTACCGCAAAGGCAAATTGCTGATTGAAAGCCTCTGATTAGAAGGATTGTGACCATGAGCTTACTTGCCTCGCTGCGTGACTGGCTAACGGCGCAACATCTCGATGCGATGCTGCTGTCATCGCGGCAGAATAAACAGCCGCATATGGGGATCTCCAGCGGTTCAGGGTTTGTGTTTATCAGCCATCAAAGCGCGCATATCCTGGTCGACGCCCGTTACTACACCGATGTCGCTACGCGTACTCAGGGCTATCAGATCCATCTACTTGATGGCGCGCAGACGCTGTATTCACGGGTGAATCACATTATTGCTGACGAAAAGCTGCAGACGGTGGGATTTGAAGGTGAGCAGGTAAGCTGGAATACGGTAAATGGATGGTCGGGCAAACTGCGTGCCCGACTAGTGAGTGCCGTGCCGGATGTGCTCCGGCAGGTAAAAACGGCGCAGGAGATAGCCTGCATTCGCGAAGCCTGCCGGATAGCTGACCTTAGTGCTGAACATATTCGCCGCTTTATTCAACCTGGCCTCAGTGAGCGCGAAATCGCCGCTGAACTGGAGTGGTACATGCGCACGCTCGGTGCAGACAAACCCTCTTTTGACACCATTGTCGCCAGCGGCTGGCGCGGCGCGCTGCCGCACGGTAAAGCCAGCGACAAGCGTGTCGAGGCGGGTGAGTTCATCACGCTGGATTTTGGCGCGCAGTATCAGGGCTATTGTTCGGATATGACGAGAACCTTTCGCATCCCAGACGCAAACCAGCCAGCGGAAGAAAGCCCGCTGTTTTCCGTGTATCAGATTGTCCTGGCGGCGCAGCGTGCGGCGGTGGCAGCAATTCGACCAGGTCGGCGTTGCCATGAGGTTGATGCCGCAGCCAGGCGGGTCATTACGCAGGCGGGCTATGGCGATGAGTTTGGTCACAATACCGGACACGCTATTGGCATTGAGGTGCATGAAAATCCCCGTTTTTCCCCCACCGACGCGACTCCTCTGGCGGCTGGCATGCTGCTCACCGTTGAGCCAGGTATTTATCTGCCGGGGCAGGGAGGCGTGCGTATTGAGGATGTGGTGCTGGTTACGCCAGACGGCGGCGAGGTGCTCTACACCATGGCGAAGACATTGTTACACACGGGAGAAGCGTAATGGACTTATCGCTACTGAAGGCGCTGAGCGAGGCGGACGCGATCGCCTCTTCAGAACAGGAAGTGCGGCAGATCCTGCTTGAAGAGGCGGATCGTCTGCATAAAGAGGTGCGCTTTGACGGCCTGGGATCGGTGCTGATCCGTCTGAATGAATCAACCGGTCCGAAGGTAATGATCTGCGCGCATATGGATGAAGTGGGATTTATCGTGCGCAGTATTTCCGGCGAAGGAGCGATCGATGTATTGCCGGTGGGAAATGTGCGTATGGCGGCCAGGCAATTGCAGCCAGTGCGGATCACCACCCGTGAAGAGAGCAAAATTCCCGGTCTGCTCGACGGAGTGCGCAGCGGTAATGACGTCAGTGCGCTGCAGGTGGACATTGGCGCGCGGTCTTATGACGAGGTACTTCAGGCCGGCGTACGCCCTGGCGATCGCGTCACCTTTGACACGACGTTTCAGGTTTTGCCGCACCAGCGAGTCATGGGCAAAGCCTTTGATGATCGACTTGGATGTTATTTGCTGGTGGCGCTGCTGCGCGAATGGCATAACGCCATTCTCCCATGCGAGGTCTGGCTGGTGGCCAGTTCCAGTGAAGAAGTGGGACTGCGCGGAGGACAAACGGCAGCACGCGCGGTCGGCCCGGATGTGGCGATCGTGCTGGATACCGCCTGCGGGGCCAAAAACTTTGATCATGGTGCGGCCAACCATCGGCAGATTGGTAATGGCCCGATGCTGGTGTTAAGCGATAAATCGCTGATTGCCTCGCCAAAGCTGACGGCGTGGGTTGAAAGCGTGGCCACCGATGCGGGCATTACCCTGCAGCTTGACATGTTCAGTAACGGCGGCACTGACGGCGGGGCGGTGCACGTAAGCGGTACGGGGATCCCCACGGTTGTCATGGGGCCAGCTACGCGGCATGGACACTGCGCGGCGTCGATTGCCGACTGCCGTGACATCATCCAGACGCAGCAGTTGTTGTCGGCTCTTCTTTCACATCTTACGTGCGAAACCGTGGTTCATCTGACGGATTTCAGGTGCTGATTTCGCGCTAATCAGGAGTTGTTATGCTAACGATTCAATTTCTTTGCCCGCTACCCAATGGCCTGCATGCGCGTCCGGCGTGGGAGCTGAAAGAGCAGTGCAGCCGGTGGCAAAGTGAGGTGATATTTCTTAACCATCGCCAGAACGCCAGGGCTGATGCGAAAAGCTCGCTGGCGCTGATTGGCACCGGGACGCTGTTTAATGACAGTTGTAGCTTAACCATCACCGGTCGCGATGAAGAACAGGCCCGGCGAGCGCTAGAGGAGTACCTCCTGCACCGGTTTATTGACAGCGACAGCGTTCAGCCGACGCCGGCGGAACTGGCGGCGCATCCGTTGCCGCGTTCGCTGATTCGCCTCAACCCAGACCTTCTTTATGGCACCGTGCTTGCAGGGGGCGTAGGGGCGGGTTCGCTCACGCTTTGGCAGAGCGATAATCTGGAAAGCTATCGCGCGATTGCGCCGAGTGCGGAAGACAATACCCGGCTGGAGCATAGTCTGGCGACGCTTGCCGAACAGCTCAATCAGCAACTGCGCGAGCGTGAGGGTGAGAGTAAAACCATCCTCAGCGCCCATCTGTCTCTGATTCAGGACGACGAGTTTGCCGGGAATATTCGTCGCTTAATGCTGGAGCAGCATCTGGGGTTAGGGGCGGCGATTATCGCCAATATGGAGCAGGTGTGCGACAAGCTGTCGGCCTCCGGTAGCGATTACCTGCGCGAGCGCGTTAGCGATATCCGTGATATCAGCGAACAACTGCTGCACATCACCTGGCCTGAAAGACGTCCGCGCAATGCGCTGGTGCTGAATAAGCCGACGATTCTGGTCGCTGAGGATTTGACGCCCAGCCAGTTTTTAAGCCTCAATTTGCAGCATCTGTCAGGCATGATCCTGGAGAAAACAGGGCGCACATCGCACACCCTGATCCTTGCTCGCGCGTCGGCTATTCCGGTGCTTAGCGGCTTGCCGCTGGAGGCCATTAGCCGCTATGCAGGCCAGCATGCGGTACTGGATGCCCGCTGTGGGGTACTGGCCATCAATCCAGACGATGCGGTTCGCGGTTATTACGCGATTGCGCAGAAGCTGGCCGATGAATGCCAGCGGCGGCAGGCGCTGGATGCCGCCCAGCCCGCGCTGACCAAAGATAATCAGCGTATTGACGTTGCAGCGAATATCGGTACCGCGCTGGAAGCGCCGGGGGCGTTTGCCAATGGCGCGGAAGGGATTGGGCTGTTTCGTACTGAAATGCTGTTTATGGACCGCGACAGCGCTCCCGACGAGCAGGAACAGTTTGAAGCCTACCAGCAGGTCTTATTGGCCGCGGGCGACAAGCCGGTTATCTTTCGCACCATGGATATTGGGGGGGATAAAAATATCCGTTACCTCAATATTCCGCAGGAAGAGAATCCGTTCCTGGGCTACCGCGCGGTGCGAATTTATCCGCAGTTTGCCGGACTGTTTCGCACGCAGCTGCGCGCCATCTTACGTGCGGCAACCTTCGGCAATGCGCAACTGATGATCCCAATGGTGCACAGCCTTGACCAGATTTTGTGGGTAAAAAGCGAACTGCAAAAAGCGCTGGTGGCACTGAAAGCCGACGGTTTACGCCATGCTCCGACAATTTCATTGGGGATTATGGTTGAAGTGCCGTCGGTGTGTTACATCATCGACCATTTCTGCGATGAGGTGGATTTCTTCAGTATTGGTTCAAACGACATGACCCAGTACCTGTACGCCGTCGATCGTAATAACCCGCGCGTTTCGCCGTTGTACAACCCGATTACGCCGTCGTTCCTGCGAATGTTGCAGCAGATTGTCCGCGTGGCGCACGAACGCGGTAAATGGGTGGGCATTTGCGGCGAACTGGGGGGCGAAGGACGCTATTTACCGCTGCTACTGGGCTTAGGACTCGACGAGCTGAGCATGAGCAGTCCACGTATTCCGGCGGTGAAAAGTCAGCTTCGTCAACTGGAGGGCCAGGCATGCCGTGAACTCGCCATACGGGCCTGTGAGTGCCGTAGCGCTCAAGAGATAGAAGATCTGCTAAACCAGTTTGCACCGCAGAAAGACGTGCGTCCGCTACTGGCGCGGGAGAACATCTTTGTTGGTGAATCTCTGAGTAACAAAGAGCAGGTGATTCAGTTTCTGTGCGGCAATCTGGGTGTTAATGGGCGAACTGAACATCCGTTTGAACTGGAGGAAGATATCTGGCAGCGCGAAGAGATAGTCACCACTGCTGTCGGTTTTGGTGTGGCTATTCCGCACACTAAGTCCCAGTGGATCCGCCATTCCAGTATCAGTATTGCCCGGCTTGCTCATCCCGTTGACTGGCAGTCAGAGATGGGCGAAGTGGAACTGGTTATCATGCTGACGCTGGGGGCTGATGAAGGCATTAACCACGTGAAGGTCTTCTCGCAGTTGGCGCGTAAGCTAGTGAACAAGCCGTTCCGCCAGTCGTTGTTTGCCACAGAAAATGCCGACAGTATTCTCGCGTTGCTGGAGGCGGAACTGACGTTTTAAGCTTCACTGAAAGAGCGCTCTCCAGCCTGCGACGATCTGGTTGCAGGCTGGATGAACGCGACCGGAAAGCGACATCATCAATGTGGCGCGTTTGGCACCGGCAGTTTCCCGGCTCTTAAGAGCGTCATTTCTTGCTTACAGAGCAGAACCACCGCCTGGCGAGCTTTAACACGGCGGGAGGTAAGGGCTCTTTTCACGGTCTGACGATCCGCACCTGATTCCAGCATCTGAAAACACATCAGGGAGAGTGCACGTCTGTTTTTCATCGCATATTCACTTTATTGAGTAAGCCTGCAGGGGGAGCTACATGCCGTTATTTTACAACGATGCAAACGGATATTACTAACCTGTTGGTGTTGTCTCACTTAACGTGCTGACTGAAAACGTACGCTGTACTCTCCCGGCGTCAGGCCAAACTGACGCCGGAACAGGCGGCAGAAATAATTACTGTCCTGATACCCGCACCGCTGTGCGACTTCGCTAATCGACAGATGGTATTTCTGTAAGATGATGCGCGCCTTCGCCATTCTGACCCACCGCAGGTACTCGACGAACCCCATGGTGCCGTGCTGGGCAAACACTTTTGACAGGTGGTTGGGCGTGATATTAAAAAACTGCGCTACGCTTTCCCGGGTCAGCGGTTGGGCATAGTTATCCTGCACCCAGTTACACATACTGTGATAGAGAAATTCAGCGCGCGGACGTTCTGTGTCAGGGCGGGTATTCACCACGCTACGACACAGATGCAGCAGGCTAAGCACCAGCGGCTGAATAATATCCTGGGCCTGAGCAGAGCGGCTTAAATGGGTTAATGCGGTGAGCATCGCCTCGCCTTCGCCGCGCTGCGGATGTGGTAACTCAATACGGCGGATCGGACGTAACAGCGATGCCGTTCGATTATCGTAAAAAGAGAGCCCCAGCCAGGCCGGAGAAAACACCAGACTCAGTAGCATCACGGGTTTATCGCTGCCGGGCAAATTCGCCGCTTTCGCCGGGATAAACAGCATGTCGCCTTCTGGCAGGCTATGCTGCTGTTTTTCCAGTTGATTACTGTATTCGCCACGCAGCACGATATCGAGGCGCGGAAGGTCAATACACAAACTGCCGGGCGGTAACGTGCTGGGCTGGGGCGCGAACCACACGCGGCCAAGACGCTGCGGGTTCAATACCAGGCCGCTGAACAGATCGGCGAAAAACTGTTGGTCTGCGGGGAGGCCTGGCTCTTTCATCGCTCTTTCTCTGTGCTATAAGTGCATTAACTGCCTGAACTCTTTCACTTTACTCCGACTCACCGGGATTTCAAATTCCAGATCTTTTAAGCGCAAAATGTAGGTGTTGTTAAACCAGGGTTCGATCTCGCGGATTTTATTCAGATTCACACAGAACGAGCGGTGGCAGCGGAAGAAATGCGAAGCAGGCAATTTGCTGCAAAATTCAGTGATGTTCATCGGCATCACGTACGATTCGCGCCGGGTGTAGACAAACGTCATCTTTTCATGGGCTTCTGCGTAGTAGATGTCGTTGATCGGGGTCACGATGATCCGCTCATCTTTGATCAGATTGATCGTATCGTTTTCGCGGGTCACCGGACTGGCAGGCGAGGTTCCCGTTTGCTGTTGCTGCCAGGCTGCTTCCAGCTTTTGCAGCATGCCGACGATGCGTGATTCCTGATACGGCTTCAGGATGTAGTCAAAAGCCTCCAGTTCAAAGGCTTCAACAGCGTGCTCTTTCCACGCGGTAATAAAGACAATAAAGGGCTTGTGCGCGAACTGGCTGATGTTTTGCGCCAACAGGACGCCATCCAGCGAGGGAATATTGATATCCAGAAAAATGGCGTCAACGCGGTTGTGCTGGAGGTATTTCAGCACGTCCAGACCGTCGTCAAATGTGCCGACAATCTCCATTTGGCTGTGCTCTTTTATCAGCCAGCTAAGTTCCTGTTGGGCCAGGAATTCATCTTCAACAATGATGACTTTCACGACTTCACTCCTGGTTAAAGCAACAATGTGGCCGGTGCGGCTGCGGGCGAGTGCTGATTAGGCACATAAAAGGCAATCTCAGTGCCTGGCTCCAGACGGCGGATATGGAGGCCCTCGCCGTAGAGCAGCTTAACGCGATGATGCACATTCAACAGACCAATTTTATTGCCCGGCATTTCATTGGATTCGACCCGTTCAATCACTTTTGGATCGATACCGTGGCCCGTATCCCGCACGGCAATTCGTACCCGATTACCGCACTCCGCAACGCTGATAGTGACCACCCCTTTTCCTTTGCAGGGCTGAATCCCATGGACGATAGCGTTCTCTACCAAAGGCTGAATCAGCAGGCTGGGAATATAACAGCTTACCTCTTCATCGATATCATAAATAACCGTCAGCTTGTCGCCAAAACGGGCCTGCTCGATGGCGATGTAATCCTTGATTTGATACAGCTCTTTTTTGATGTCGATCTGCTCATCGTCTTTTAATTCAATATTATAGCGAAGATAGCGCGATAAATTAAAAATCAGCTGGCGCGCAGTGTCTGGATTCAGCCGCACCGACGATGAAATTGCGTTCAGGGCGTTAAACAGGAAATGGGGATTTATTTTACTTTGTAGCGCACGCAGCTCTGCCTTATTTGCCATTTCGCGTAGCTGCTCCGCCCGGGAGACTTCCAGCTGAGTCGAGATAATTTGCGACAGGCCGATGGCCATTTCTTGTAGCGAGGAGGTTATCTGGTGGGCGTGACAGTAGTAGATTTTTAGCGTACCGGTGACAACACCTTTCTCCCAAAGCGGAATCACCAGCATGGAGTGTATTTCTGGCGTACGGTGCGCTTCATCATTGTTTTTAATGATGATTTTTCCGTAATTGATCGCCTGTTGCGTAGTCGGACTGACGAAATCATCATTATCGCGGTAGTTAAGTTCACCCACGCCAACGTAGGCCAGCACGTGCTGGGTGTTGGTAATAGCGACGGCATCAGCATGGATATCATGGCGAATAATTTCGCACACCTGGCGAAGCGATTCGCTATTGACCTGGCGAAAAAGCGGCAGAGTTTTGTTGGCGATATCCAGAGCCAGCTTAGCCTGCTTCGCGGCGCTGGCTTCTTTCTCGCCTTCCACGCTTTGCACCAGCATGACGATAAAACCAATGCAGACACTACCCAGAATCATTGGGATGCCGATTTTCGAAACGATATCCAGCCCCAGTTCGGTGGTGGGCGCCCAGGCGACGACGAGGATCATGGTCAGAGATTCGCACAGCATTCCGCCTAAAATACCCGCACGCCAGTGTTGCGCTTTGGGGATCCTACGGTTGATCCAGCCGGCAATGCAGCCTGCCAGAATGCTGGTGATAAAGCAGGGCAGGGCGGTTACGCCGCCGATGTCGATCAGGTAGCGGTGGGTGCCCGCGATCAGGCCTGTAATGATACCGACCCAGGGACCGAACAGAATTCCCCCTGACATGACGGCGATAATACGTACGTTAACCAGTGAGCCTTCAACCGGTACGCCGGACCAGGTACTGAACAGGGCAAACATTGAGAAAATCGCGGTAACGGCGAGCAGCTCTTTCGGGGAGTGGGCTGACTTGTGCAACAGTTCGCGAAACAGGCGGATACGAATCAGGAAAAACAGACAGAACAGCATCAGCGCTGCCCGGTCGAATACCGCCAGCAGCATATTGAATATTTCGTGCACGGGTGACTCTTGCGCAAGGGTTAAACCTCTATGATAGGTAACCTGAGGCTGGATGGCCAGCACCCGCGCAGCCTGTGGCTAATGGGGAAAAACCTTAATATTAAAAGGGGATTGTTGCATGATTGTTGTATTTACAATGCCTGTCCTGTCAACGGAGCGCGAAAAGTAATATGTTTAATAATAAAATGTTAAATGGTGGTAATTTTAAGCGGAGTGTGAAAAATTTTATTTCCTCATTTTTTCTGGCGCTTCCTCTTTTATCTCAATAAAAAATATTTTGTTTTGCCTCTCGACAGAAGGAAATTATTCAGGCTATTTTCTAAACGTGCCACCATTGTGGCAGCGTCGCTCGGACGGTCCGGGCGCTAACGTTAATCTGAGGATATTATGGCTGACTCCCGCCCTGAACGTCGCTTTACGCGTATTGATCGCCTTCCCCCTTACGTTTTTAACATCACTGCTGAACTGAAGATGGCTGCGCGTCGGCGCGGCGAAGATATTATCGATTTCAGCATGGGGAACCCGGATGGGGCCACGCCTCCTCACATCGTCGAAAAACTCTGTACCGTGGCGCAGCGCCCGGATACGCACGGTTACTCCACCTCGCGCGGCATTCCGCGTCTGCGTCGGGCGATTTCCCGTTGGTACCAGGAACGCTATGACGTTGAGATCGATCCGGAATCCGAAGCGATTGTGACGATTGGCTCGAAAGAAGGATTGGCGCACCTGATGCTGGCCACGCTGGATCACGGCGATACGGTCCTCGTACCGAACCCGAGTTATCCGATCCATATTTATGGCGCGGTGATTGCCGGCGCGCAGGTACGCTCAGTGCCGCTGGTCGAAGGCGTCGATTTCTTTAATGAGCTGGAGCGCGCGATTCGCGAAAGCTACCCGAAACCGAAGATGATGATCTTAGGTTTTCCTTCCAACCCGACTGCGCAGTGCGTCGAGCTGGAGTTCTTCGAAAAAGTTGTGGCCCTGGCTAAACGCTATGACGTGCTGGTGGTTCATGACCTGGCCTATGCCGATATCGTCTACGATGGCTGGAAAGCGCCGTCGATTATGGAGGTACCGGGCGCTCGTGATGTCGCGGTGGAGTTTTTCACCCTATCGAAAAGCTACAACATGGCGGGCTGGCGTATCGGTTTTATGGTAGGTAACAAAACGCTGGTGAACGCGCTGGCTCGAATTAAGAGCTATCACGATTATGGAACATTTACTCCGTTGCAGGTTGCAGCAATCGCCGCGCTGGAAGGCGATCAGCAGTGCGTGCGGGATATTGCTGAGCAATATAAACGTCGTCGAGATGTGCTGGTTAAGGGGCTGCATGAAGCCGGGTGGATGGTCGAGATGCCCAAGGCCTCGATGTACGTTTGGGCGAAAATCCCAGAGCAATACGCCGCGATGGGATCACTTGAATTTGCCAAGAAACTGCTGAACGAGGCGAAGGTATGCGTTTCGCCGGGGATTGGTTTTGGTGATTATGGTGATACGCACGTGCGCTTTGCGTTAATTGAAAACCGCGACCGTACCCGCCAGGCGATCCGTGGCATCAAAGCAATGTTCCGCGCCGATGGCTTACTGCCTGCCAGTGCAAAATCGGCCACTGAAAGTACCGACTAACAACACGTTTCCCCAAAAGCAAACAGGAGCCATCAGGCTCCTGTTTTTTTGCTGCGTCTTTTAATTTAGATCATCAGGGCGAAAGTACCGGCCCAAACGATGACCATAAAAGAAATGCCCATAAAGAAATATTTCACTTTTCATCTCTCCGCGTACCTGAGGTACGTCTAAATGAACATATGCTAACCTGACAGAGAGCTGATGCACGCGTAAACGAAATGGAGAATTCCCTTCGTTTGCTTGTCTGCATCACCTCAGAATTCTGAGCTTTTATGCTCCAGACGGCGCTAATGTACGCCTAAAAATGAGGTGAAACAAGAGGCATTTTTTTATTTAATTTTAATAACTTACAAGTGTCGTGATTCGGCGACAGTTTAATTTCTGTCGGTAATAAATTGCTATTGAGCGACGAAATGTTTACTCGGAGAATTCTCATATCTCCATGATGTTAATGCGGTTAATTTTTCGCGGAATGAGATTATGAAAAGGTTAAAAATGACCAGATTAATGATGTTAGCACTCGTTCTTACGCCAGTGACGTCGATGGCGGCCTCGCCAATGGCATTCAATTTCAGCTGCGCAAGTATTGGTGGTGTGAATAGTGATGGTAAAGGCAATATCTGGATTGATGGCACTAAGGCGACGGTAAAGGCCTTCAATGAAAATTACTGGGAAGCAAAAAGCGGTAACAATACCGTGTCTATCTCCCGTAAAGATGACGGGAATCCGGACGTTTCCTGGACCGGGCCTAATCGTAAGCACGGGATTTGCCTGCCTGAAGACAATATCGACTTTTCAGGGGCAAAGAAATCGACCAGCAACGGGCCTTCTTTTTCCTGTTCTGCGGTAGCAAAGGGCAGTATCGAAGAGGTTATCTGTCAAAGTCCTTCGCTCTCAGCCATGGATTTGGCATTGAACGGGGCCTACAAGCAGGCGCTGGTAAAATCGAGTAATAACCCGACGCTCAAAGCAGAGCAACGCGGCTGGGTGAAAGGGCGTAACGAATGCTGGAAAGATCAGGATAAGCCAGCGTGTATAGCCCGTAACTACAATGAGCGAATGGCTGAATTACAGAACAAGTGGGGCGTGAAGTAATTCAGGCGCAGAAAAAAAGAAAGGCCTTTCGGCCTTTCTTTTTAGATGTACAACGAGGCTTCACCCATCGGGCGAGTTTTGAAGCGACGGTGGATCCAGAGATACTGCTCGGGCGCGCGCATGATCTCTTTTTCGATAATTTTGTTCATATACGCCGCTGCCTGGCTTTCATCTGTTGGATAACCTTCCATTTCTGGCGTGATGAACAGGCGGTAACCGGAGTTATCTGCTTTTCTCACCATGGTTACGGTCAGCATCGCTGCGCCCGATAACCGTGACAGCACGTAAGTACCGTTGGTGGTCGCGACGTTTTTGACTGCAAAGAAGGGGGCGAATGAACTCCCTTTACGACCGTAGTCCTGATCAGGGGCAAACCATACCGCTTCCCCTTTTTTCAGGGCGCCGACAATACCGCGCAGATTATTTCTGCCGATCATGGCCTTGTTGGAGCGCATACGACCGCGGGTTTGGATCCACTCCATCAACTTATTGTTGTGCGGGCGATAGGTTGCCATCATCGGTTGGCAAAGTCCCATTACGCGACCACCCAATTCGAGTGACATAAAGTGTACGCCTACCACCATCACGCCACGGTTTTGCATCTGTGCGCGTTGCAGGTTGTCCAGCCCTTCTACATCAAACCATTTGCGTACCCGGCGATCCGGCCAGAACCAGGCCATACCCGTTTCAAGCAGCGCCATGCCGAGTGAACGGAAGTTCTCATCGACCAGTTTGTCTCTTTCTTCTTGCGACAGATTTGGGAAACAGAGTTCGAGATTTTTATGAGCAATAGATTCACGGCGCTTTAAAAATGGACGAGCCAGCGTTCCTGTACGGGTACCAAGAAAACACAATACGGGATAGGGAAGCTGTACCAGTAACCAGAGCACACCGACGCCAAACCATGTGAGCCAGTAGCGCGGATGCAAAAACGCGCGTGAAAATTTACATTGGGGGAACATAAGCACCTGTTGTTGATACGAAATAGGTGTATCGCGAAGATTCTTTAGTCTGCCGCTTTACAGTCTGTACTGATCGTTAGGCCGCCATGAACGACATTGGTTCCTGTAAAGAGTGTAAAACTGAGTCAGGACAAAACCAGGAAGGGGCATGAATGATCGGACGCTCAATGTACACCCGAATATTAATGTCAGCCAGAAATAATTACTCAAGATGCGTAAATGTTTTTACGGCGATTAAGGTCAAAAATGAGTCGATATATAATGCGTTGTTTTTATGACGATTAAATAAACGGCAGTCGAATAAATTATTAGTCAGCGATTGAGTGATTATTGTAACGAAAATGTTGCTTAAATTGCGAACTATTGGGAATTGTCTTAGAATATAAACTCAAGGGAGTGTAAGGACTTACGTAAATTTTTACGGCAAACAGGAGGTATCGCTATGTTCTATTTTTGGATCTTTCTCGCGTTGAGCATTCTGAGCGTCAGTTGCTATATCTGGCAGGTTATGGGGGCTGCGGCGTCAATAAGTGCTTTTATCGGCATGGCCATACTCACGGCATTAATTTACGTTTTTACTATGCAGTTGACCAATGGTAACGAGATGGTTACCGGATTATTCCTTTTTCTTGCCCCAGCATGCGGTTTGATCATCCGCTTTATGGTGGGTTACGGTAAGCAATAAATTATCACGTTGAGCTATTTATTCTTTATCTGAATGTATTGAGGTGCCAGCATCGCTGGCACTTTTTGCGAGACTGAAATCGGCTACCGGGCATCAGCCAACTGGAGTGACGCTTCCTCTTGCTGAGCGTTTTTCCGTTGTTGTTCGAGCTCCAGCGCGCCGCGATGGGAGAGGTAGCAGAACAGGATGCAGCATACAATCCCGCCCATCAACAGATAGAAGCCGCCATGCCATCCCATTTTATCGACCATCACGCCAAACAGGCTGGTTCCCAGCGATGCGCCAAAAATGTAGCTCATGAATCCGCGTAACCCTACCGCAGAACCTACTGCGAAGCTGGGGACGATTTCCATGGTCTGAACGGAGGCCAGGAACTGCGGAACATAAATCAGGCAACCCACGATGGCGGCAAAAATAGTGACCATCAGCAGCGATTCACTTTTCCAGTAACCGATCAGGCAGACGAAAATCAGCGCCATACAGATCATGGCCAGCGGCATGCGACGGCCTTTAAACAGTTTATCGGTGAGCCAACCCGCCAGTAATGTGGAAGGAATTGCCGCCCATTCGAAAAACAGAAAAGCTATGCTCATTTGCTCTTTCGAGAAATGTTTTTCGGTTAATAAATAAATTGGCAGCCAGCTAATCATACCAAAACGCACCATATAGACAAAAACGTCTACCAGTGAAACATACCAGGCATTCTTATTACGCAATACATAGGTGCAGAAGATCTGGAAGGCACTCATATTTTCTGGCGCCTGGACAGCGTGTCGGGAATTTAATACGACTTTTTCTTCCGGCATCATTTGTTCCAGAGCCGGTAAGCCCTCCTGGCGTGGTGAACCTTTCCCCAGCATCAGCACAATAAAAGCAAACAGTACGGCAACACAGGCCGGAACAATATAGCTGGCACTTTGCCAGTGTTCGCTCCCCAAAATGGCAAATGCGGCGCCAACAATCGGGGCGACAATACCACCGCCAACGTTGTGTGAGATATTCCAGAATGCGCCAACGCGTCCACGTTCTTTACGTGGAAACCAGTTAGCGATGGTAATAAATGAAGGGCCAACGCCCATCCCCTGAAACAAACCGTTGAAAACGACCAGCGCGGCAAATATCCAGAATCCGGTACTGAACCCCAGGCCTACGTTGACGATAGCGCACAGGATCAGGCCGCATGCCATGAAGACTTTCGGGCTGGCCTTGTCTGCCAGACTGCTCATAATGCCTTTACTGATCCCATAGGCAATAAGCATGCAGCTGCTGAGTAAACCAATCTGCGTAGCGCTGAGATCCAGATGCTCCTTCAGGTATGGAGTCGAAAGCGTGAAGTTATTGCGCACAATATAGTACGCAAGATAGCCAAGAAATACGCTGAGTAATGCCTGAATGCGGTATCGGCCATAAGTTGCCTGGACTTTCTCCGCCGGGACTTTATTCGCCGCTGGTCCTGCCTTAAATATTGATAACATATCATCACCTAATTTTTTATTGATGTGAATATCAGGATTTTTCGCAGTGAAGAGTGAAATAGACGGCAAAGAAACTCAAGTTAATGAAATGTGTCACTATTGACTCAATTTGCGGGCGGCGTGGCAGATTTTGACTCTTTTTTAATAATGGATTTTCAATTCTATTCTTTCACGGGCATTTTTATCATCGGCGTGTGCGGGTATTAACAAATTCAGGCTGCATTTTCGGGTATTCTTTACTGATGTCGTCACTTTCTGTTTGGTTATTCTACGAATAACCTTATTCTTCCCCCCAGCGGTGATAAACGGGTAAGTTTTGTCTCAATATTATTTTTTGTACATGTTGGTATTTATGAACGGGATCACAAACAGACAGTTGGGCCGGGGGCGTTTTTGGGCATTCTTGCTCTGTTTTATGTCGCTGTCGGCGAGCTGCCAGGTCCTGGGTAAAGAGCTGGTGATGGCGACCACCTTTTCCCCAGGGGCCACGGCCTGGATTATCCAGCGCTGGCAGACGGAGCCAGGGTCAGTGATGATTCGCACGTTAAACCGGACCAGCGGTTCGCTGGAACAGTTGCTGGATACTGCGAATGCAGAAAACGTCGATCTGATTTTGACCTCATCACCCATGCTGTTGCAGCATCTTCAGGAGCACCAGAAGCTGGCACCTTTCGATAATGCGCTGCCTGAAAGCCAGCGGCTGGTGCCAGACTCGATTCGCTCGACCTCCGTGGCTGTGGCGATATCAGGGTTTGGCCTGTTGATTAATCGTTCTGCGCTGGCGGCGCGGCATCTTCCGCCGCCTGCCGACTGGGGGGATTTAACGCAGCCTAAATATCAGAACGCGCTGTTGATGAGTAGCCCGTCGCGTTCCGATACCAACCACCTGATGGTTGAGTCGCTGCTGCAACAGAAAGGGTGGGAAGAGGGCTGGGCGACGCTGTTGGCCAGCGCCGGTAATCTGGTAACGATTTCATCACGCAGTTTTGGCGTGGCCGACAAAATTAAGAGCGGTCTGGGCGTGGCGGGGCCGGTTATTGATAACTATGCCAACCTGTTGCTTAACGATCCGCACCTTACTTTTACCTATTTCCCTCGCTCGGCGGTGTCACCCACCTATGTTGCCGTACTCAAGAATAGCCAGCACCCCAACGAAGCGCGTCGCTTTATCCGCTATCTGTTAAGCCCGGAAGGACAGCGGATCCTTGCGGATGCGAACACGGGGAAATATCCGGTCACGCAGCTCGCGCCTGATAACCCACGCGCCGCTCAGCAGGCTATTTTGATGAGCCAGCCCGCGCTTAATTATCGGCTGATCCTTAAGCGGCAACAGTTGGTGCAGCGGATGTTTGATACCGCCATCAGTTTTCGACTCGCGCAGCTGAAAGATGCCTGGCGGGCGCTATACAGTGCGGAAGCGCGCCTGAAACGCACGCTACCCGAAATCAGAGCATTACTGACCAGCGTCCCGATAGACGCCAGAAGTAGTGAAGATGAGGCCTGGCTTGCGCAATTTGAGAATAAAAGCGTAGCCGAACAGCAGATGATGGAGTGGCAGCTCTGGTTTCTTAAAAATCAGCGTCAGGCGATATCCAAACTGGAAGAGTTAAAATGAAAGGTGGTTCGATACTGCAACGCCTGCGCCAGCTCAGCATCAGCAGCAGCCTGCGGGGAGCGTTTCTGACGGGCGCATTACTGACGTTGAGCGTAAGCTGCGTCAGTTTGTACTCCTGGCATGAGCAGAGCTCGCAGATACGCTATTCACTTGATGATTACTTCCCGCGCGTATATTCCGCTTTTTTGATAGAAGGAAATCTCAACCTGGTTGTGGATCAGCTTAATGAATTCCTGTTGGCCCCCAACACCACGGTGAGGCTGCAACTGCGCAATCAAATTATTTCTCATCTGGACAAAATTGAGGTGCTGAGCCGGGGATTACAATCGGCAGAACAACAGCAGTTGGCGGTGATTTTGCAAGACAGTCGGGCGCTGATGGCGGAGCTGGACCGGGTGCTCTACAACATGTTCCTCGTGCGCGAAAAGGTGAGTGAACTCTCCGCGCGCATCGACTGGCTACATGATGATTTTACTACCGAGCTGAATTCGCTGGTGCAGGATTTTACCTGGCAGCAGGGGACGTTGCTGGATCAAATTGAGGCCAAAAACGGCGATGCAGCGCAGTATCTCAAACGTGCCAGAGAGGTACAAAACGAGCAGCAGCAGGTTTACACCCTGGCAAGAATTGAAAATCAGATCGTGGATGATTTACGCGACAGGCTCAATGAACTGAAGTCGGGTAGCGACGACGGAATGCTGGTGGAGAATCATATCCGCTATCTGGAGAACCTGAAGAAAACGGCGGATGAAAATATCCGTACCCTCGATGACTGGCCCAGTACTATCACCCTGCGGCAAACCATTGATGAGTTACTGGAAATCGGGATGATGAAAAATAAAATGCCCGATACCATGCGCGATTATGTCGCCGCGCAAAAAGCGCTCGTTGATGCTAACCATGCCAGAGAGGCAACGCTCGGGCGCTTTCGAACACTGCTTGAGGCGCAGTTGGGGAGTAGCCATCAGCAAATGCAGATGTTTAACCAGCGGCTGGAACAAATTGTTCGTGTCAGCGGTGGACTTATACTGCTGGCGACGCTGCTGGCGCTACTTCTCGCCTGGGGGCTCAACCATTACTTTATTCGTTCGCGTCTGGTGAAGCGTTTTACCGCACTCAACCAGGCCGTGGTGCAAATTGGTCTTGGCAGAACGGATGCCACCATCCCGGTTTATGGGCGCGATGAGCTCGGGCGCATCGCAGGATTGCTGCGCCATACTCTGGGCCAGTTGAGTGCGCAAAAAAATCAGCTGGAGCAGGAAGTGACAGAGCGCAAGGAGATAGAGTCCGATCTCCGGGCAACGCAGGATGAACTGATCCAGACGGCAAAACTGGCAGTGGTGGGACAGACCATGACCACGCTGGCGCACGAGATTAACCAACCGCTGAATGCGCTGTCGATGTACCTGTTTACGGCGGGAAGGGCAATTGAACAAGGACAATCCGCTCAGGCCAGAAGTACGTTAACCAAAGCGGAGGGGCTGATTACCCGTATTGATGCCATTATCCGTTCGCTGCGTCAGTTTGCACGTCGGGCCGAGCCGGGGGCGCCTTTGCATCCGGTCGATCTGCGACAAACATTCAGCGCCGCCTGGGAACTGTTGGCTATGCGGCATAAGCCACAGCAGGGTACGCTGACGCTTCCAGCTCAGAGTGTATGGGTGACAGGTGATGAAGTGCGTATTCAGCAGGTGCTGGTAAACGTACTGGCAAATGCGCTGGATGCCAGTCCGACTGGCGCGCAAATAGAGGTTCACTGGCAGGCTGAGGGCAGCCGATTGTGCGTCTTTGTCTGCGATAACGGCCCCGGCTGGCCTGAGGCGTTATTGCCATCACTGTTAAAGCCGTTTACCACCAGTAAGGATGTGGGGCTCGGTATTGGCTTATCGATTTGTGTATCGTTAATGGGGCAAATGAACGGCGAACTGCGCCTGGCGTCGACACCGGGGCGTCATGCCTGCGTCGTTCTGCAATTTAATCTGACGGATGTAAACGATGTTGTGTGATGACTATTCTGTTCTGCTGATTGATGATGATGCCGATGTTCTCGACGCTTACACTCTGTTGCTTGAACAAGAGGGGTACCGCGTCTACGCATGCAATAACCCTTTTGATGCCCGAAACTGGCTGCAGGCCGACTGGCTGGGGATTGTTCTGAGCGACGTGTGTATGCCTGGCTGCAATGGAATAGACCTGATGACGTTGTTTCATCAGGATGATAATCAGTTGCCTATTCTGCTTATCACCGGGCATGGCGATGTCCCGATGGCGGTGGAGGCAGTAAAGAAAGGCGCATGGGACTTTCTGCAAAAACCGGTCGACCCCGGCAAACTGCTGTCGCTGGTAGAGGATGCGCTGCGTCAGAGACAATCCGTGATTGCCCGTCGCCATTATTGCCAGCAAAAGCTTCAGGTTGAACTGCTCGGCTACAGCGACTGGGTCAATCAGTATCGTCAACGTCTGCAACACCTGGCGGAAACGGATATTGCCGTCTGGTTTTATGGCGAGCCCGGGACAGGACGTATGACCGGAGCCCGGTATTTGCATCAGCTTGGGCGCAGCGCTGATGGGCCGTTTATCCGCGGTGAACTGACGCCCGGGAACGCGGGACTACTCAATGACCTTATTGCACAGGCGCAAGGAGGAACGCTGGTCCTGAGCCATATTGAGTGCCTGACACGTGAACAGCAGCACCATCTGGTGCATCTGCAAAGCCAGGAGCGGCGTCCGTTTCGTCTGATAGGCATTGGTGACACATCGTTAGTGGAACTGGCGGCAACCAACCAGATTGTGGCCGAACTCTACTACTGTTTTGCGATGACGCAAATCGGTTGCCAGCCGTTGTCACAGCGTCCGGATGATATTGAGCCGCTGTTTCGTCATTACCTGCAGAAAGCCTGTCTGCGCCTGAACCATCCCGTGCCCGAGGTTGAAGGGGAGTTACTGAAAGGCATGCGGCGTCGCGTGTGGTTAAGTAATGTCCGGGAACTGGCGAATGCCGCCGAGCTTTTTGCCGTTGGGCTACTCCCGCTGGCTGAAACCGCGAATCCGCAGCTGCATCTGCCTGAACCAACACCGCTCGATCGGCGGGTTGAAGAGTACGAGCGACAGATCATTACTGAAGCGCTAAATATTCATCAGGGGCGCATTAACGAAGTGGCGGAGTATTTACAAATCCCGCGTAAAAAATTGTATTTACGCATGAGAAAATACGGGCTGAGCAAAGAACACTATAAGTTTTAGTCGACAGAATTGGGGGCGAAGGGACGTCGAGAGTATTTCGGTGGCGGCGTTGGCGCTCACCGAAATAGGCAACGGAAGTACGGGTGATTATCTGGTTGTTTTTCTTACCACATCAAATCATCAGGGATGACAAAATCAGCATACGGATCGTCTTCGTCCTTCGCTTCCTGGCTCAGCTCGCAATTTAAAACAATATAACTTGCATCGCGCTGCGCAATCTTGTCGGCGACGACCGCCGGGATAATGGCGTATTCGCTATCGTTGCCGCTTTCAGCCGTCAGTCGGGCAATGGCCAGACGGCCCTTGATCAGCTGAGACTGAGTCACCTTATCAACATAGACTTTTTTGATCAGGTTATTATCAGTAAAGTTGTAACCAATATCGCCACGGGTAATGGTGATTTTATTCATTTCAATCAGTTGCTTGATCTGGGCTTTATATTCTTTAGACAGCGCGGCCTGTTTCTGCTGTTCGCTGAGCTGCTTGTCGCGCTCAATTTGCGCTTTTTTATTCTCTTCAACCGCTTCTCTGGCTTCGCGAGCCTGAACGCGCGATTTCTTCGCCGTTCTTTGCACTTTGGCCACTTTTTTGCTGCTGACCAGACCTGCCTTAAGCATCTGTTCTTGTAGGGTAAGTTTTGTCATCGTCGCTTCTAATCCAATAAAATCGTTGTCAGGATTATAACCTTAACGTTCGGCGGGATGCCAGAAAATGGCCGTGCCACGACGGTTATCTCCAGTAGGTGTCACTGTTCTGTGTCTTACTCCCTTTCCGAATCGTGTTGATAGTTAACCCGTTTTTTAATAAGAAATAATATGCTGAATGATTTAACTAACTTGAGAATAGATATCATAAATATAAATATTCCAGTCATTTATCCTGATTGTCATAATCAAATAGAGTTATTTTGGCAGATATTTAATCTAAAAAACAATCAGTTGTCTCTTGATCAAATTTAAAGTGCAGCCTCATTGCGCCGATAACCATAATGAAAATATGGACAATGGAGGAAAGTGGCATGTGGTGGGTTTATCGAATGCCGATGAAAATGAAGTTAATAATCGCGCTACAACCACTATTATTGGCGTTATGTTGGTTTGCTGGTTCAGGAATATTGACGCGCATTGAGACAGAACGGCAGATGGAAAATATTGCTCAACTGACAGCGCTCGCGCGTAGTGCCGGAAATGTGGTGCATGAGCTGCAAAAAGAACGGGGAATGAGCGTCGGATTTCTGGGGGCAGAAGGGAAGACGTTCAAAGATGAGTTAACCGCGCAGCGGGCTTTAACCGATCGCGAGATCGAGGTCTTTGTGCGTTCACTGTCCGATACTGCATTACCAGAAGGGGATGCCGCCAATTCTGTCACCACGTTTAAGAAAAACATTCTGTCGCTTGCCACCATCCGGGAAAACGTCACGCGATTGGGGCTTCCGGCCTCCGATGTCGTTAAGTTTTATACTAATGTCATTGCTGATGTGCTGAGTTTTGTGGGCAGGTTGGGACAGTTGACGGATTCAGGCGAGATGGCGAACGCATTCGCCGCCTACTACAACTTGCTGAATTTGAAAGAACAAGCAGGTATTGAACGCGCGCTGCTGTCAAATATCTTTTCCTCCGGTCATTTCGCCGAGGGGCAGTTACATCAACTCAGTGATGTCGTCAGTAAACAGAACGTCTGGCTGGCACAATCGTTGCGTCTGAGCCCACCGGAACAGGCGGCCATGCTGGAAAGCCGCTTACAGTCCACAGAAGCGTCAAAAGCCCTCTCATTACGCGAAACCGCGTTTAGTCATGCCGCGAACGGTGGATTTGATGTCGATCCTACTGTCTGGTTCAAGGTTCAAACCCAGCGTATTGAAGTGATGCGGCAGATAGAAGATGTGACGGCGAATCTTCTGTTAGCGAATGCGGAAAAACTCGCGCAGGATGCACGAAAAAACTGGCAAATATATATGATTGTCAGCTTGTTAGCGCTCCTGGCATCATTGGCGTTCGCAGGGGCAATCGCTATCAATATGCATCGTCAATTTAGTGACACGCTCCGCAAGATTGCGGGTATGAACGGCGATCTGACGCAACGACTGGCGACCCCAGGGAAAGATGAGCTTTCCTCACTTAATCGCGCCTATAACACGATGCTGGAAAGTATTCAGCATATCGTCCAGGAGATTAAACAAGGCTCCGTGGTTTTATCCGATGCCAGCAGCAGTATTACGGCGGGTAATCAGGACCTGGCCCAACGCACGGATGAACAGGCAGCATCAATAGTACAAGCGGTGGCCAGTATGGAACAGCTCTCCACGACGATTACGCAAACGGCGGACAATGCCCGCGAAGCGGAGCATCTGACAATCAGGCTGGAAAAAGAGGTCCGCCAGGCCAGTAACGTCGCCAGTGCGGCAAATCAGAGCATGGGGGATATTCGTTCTTCCAGTGAGAAAATCTCGAATATTGTGACCTCGATAGACGATATTTCGTTTCAGACTAACTTGCTGGCGTTGAATGCGGCAGTGGAAGCTGCACGGGCAGGAGAGATGGGCAGGGGGTTTGCGGTTGTCGCCAGTGAAGTGCGGAATCTTTCGCAGCGTTGTGCCAAAGAAGCTAATCAGATCCGCGAGCTGGTCGCGCAGAATATGGTAAAAATTAGTGAGGGTGTTGAGCGGGTTACGGCGTCCGCTACCGCGCTAGAAGCCGCGGCGGACAATACCACCAGCATGAAGCAATATATTGCGGATATCGCTCGTGTAGCGACGGAACAATCGCAAGGGGTAACTCAGATTAACCTGGCACTGCGACCTATGGAGCAGGTCACGCAGCAAAACGCGGCGTTGGTTTCTCAGGCCGCAAGCGACAGCCAGCGCCTGGACAATCTGTCTGTCACTATGAAGGATCTGGTCAATCGTTTTGTTGTCTGACCTGACGCCGTTTAACCGACCCGGACAATATACCGGGTCGGTTCATCCCCTGGCGGGGAAATAGTATTAACGATAAATGGCTACAACGGGTTTTCCGTCATCGCCTATGGTTCCCCGGTACATACCTTCAGAGTTGAAGGACATGGTGTAATTACCGGCTTTATCAAGCACAATTACTCCACCGCTGCCATTCAGCGCCTTAACTTCATCCAGAGCATTCTGCGCTGCGTCTTTTAAAGGGGTATTGCGGTATTTCACCTGGGCTGCAATGTTATACGCGGTCAGCGTGCGGATAAACATTTCTCCTGAGCCGGTTGCGGATACCGCCACGGTTTCATTGTCGGCATAATTTCCTGCGCCAATGATAGGTGAATCCCCCACACGTCCGTAACGTTTGTTGGTCATTCCGCCTGTAGACGTTCCGGCAGCGAGATTACCGTCTTTATCCAGAGCAACAGCGCCGACAGTGCCATATTTATAGTCATACATCATTGGATCAGCGAACAGGGCAGCGCTCTTTCCATCGTGATCAAGGAGCACTTTTTCTTTTTTGATTGCATTCTGTAATTGCTGCCAGCGAAAATCTGTTTTGAAATAAGCAGGATCAACGGTTGCGAGTCCCTGTTCTTTTGCAAAGGTATCCGCGCCTGTCGAGACCATGAGAACGTGCGGGCTTTGAGTCATAACGGCATACGCCGCATTAATTGGGTTTTTAACCGTGGTTACACCGGCAACGGCACCGGCTTTTCGGGTTTTCCCATCCATAATGGACGCATCCAGTTCATTGCGGCCATCGTGGGTAAACACGGCACCTTTACCTGCATTGAAGAGAGGAGAATCTTCCATCACATTAATCGCTTTCTGAACGGCTTCCAGGCTGCTACCGCCTTTATTCAGAACCGCATAACCTGCATTCAGAGCTTCAGTGAGTTTTTCTGTATACTGCTTTTCCTGTTCTGGTGTGATGGTATCTTTTGTAATGGTACCGGCACCACCATGGATCACCAGCCTTATCGGCGATTGCGCGTCTCCCCATGCGGGAGCTGTCAGTAAGGTACAAAGGGTCAAAGTAGCGATACTGGTCTTGATTCTGATCATATGAATAAATTCCTTTTTTCTGAGTGATGAATCATTTCCGATAATGTTTCTCATTACCGGTATTAATCAGCCTGTTTATGGAGAACTTATTCCTGACAAACTGGCTAAAGATAAATCATGGCTATACTTCAATAATCATAATTTTGGTTAATTGATTTTAGTCAAAATATATTTTTAATGATTGATTTATCAAAAAATGAAGCGTTTCCGCAGAAGTTTCTATCATTCCACTGACCATACTCGCAGGCTTCCGGTTGCAGTCTGTCGCTGGTAAAGTGAGCAACCAATACCGAGATGTGGCCAGAAGGGAATTCCGAGTGACCGAACGTATTGATTATCAGACTGAAAAATACAGCTTTACTGAGGCGACTGAAAGTTCCCGTCTGGCTGGCCAGTGGGCTGATGTTATTGCTGAATGTCGGGAAATGAAGGCGGGTCCGGAAGAGCGTCTGCGTATTGCTTTATTGAATGTGGACTATGTGACCAGCTTTGAGCTGCCTTTCCGTTTGTTATTACTTCGTACCCCGCAACTGATTGCCAGCGTTCGTGAAGAGCTACAGCTTAGTCAGAAAAACGTAATCTTTAACGGCAAACGCTTTGGTTGTGTTTACAGCCTGAAAGAGAGTCTCGGCGGGATACCGGATGAATTTCAGTACCGCCTGTCGCATCGTATTCGACGCATTAATCGTGCAGGTTCAAGCGAAGCGCCATATCAGCAAATTGCTAAAACGGTAAAAGCACCGCGTGAGCGTCTGAAGCTGGCACTGGAATCAGGCCTTGATGTCACTGCTTTGGACGGGCTTTTCTGGTTTGGCAGCCAACGTATTGCTGCTGACGTACTGAGGCTGAGAAAATCAGGGATGCGGATAGCTACTGAGCAGACAATGGTGTCCGACAATCTTACTGCAACGGTGAGGAATGTGCCGTTTTATCGCCTGGTTTAGGGATGAACTGACAGGTAAATGAAAGGATTTAGCCGGATGCATTTAATTAAAAGTGTCCCCTGCAGGAATCGAACCTGCAACTAGCCCTTAGGAGGGGCTCGTTATATCCATTTAACTAAGGGGACGAAGCGGCACGAGTATAGCGTTTTTTACTCACAACGGTAAGCCTCAGGCCACCCAACTGCTCAAACCGTCACCATTCACGCCTGTTTTTTCTGGTTTTTCTGCTTTTGCTCATCCCGCCTGGCTTGCAACCTGGCTTCTTCTTTGCGTTTATTGCTCATATCATTGCGGATCTGCGCGTGGCTCATCAGCGCGAAGATAAACGTCCCGCCACAGATATTCCCGGCGAGCGTAGGGAGAGCAAAGGGCCAGAAGAAATCACTCCAGTGCAGCGTACCATTAAAGACCAGATAGAGAATTTCCACCGAACCGACGACGATGTGCGTGGTATCGCCCAGCGCAATCAGCCAGGTCATCAGAATAATAACCATAATCTTTGCCGCACCGGCGGCGGGAAACATCCATACCATTGTGGCAATTAACCAGCCAGAAATGATGGCGTTGGAAAACATCTCCGTTGGCGTGTTTTTCATCACATCCATGCCGATTTTGACAAAAGCATCGCGGGTTTCTTCATCAAAAATCGGCATATGCTCAAACGCCCATGCGGCAACCCCGGTGCCAATAATATTACCTAGCAGAACCACACTCCACAGGCGCATCAGCAGGCCAAAATTGCCGAGCGTAGGGTTTTGCATTACCGGCAGGACGGCGGTGACGGTATTTTCGGTAAACAGTTGCTGGCGGGCCATAATGACAATTATAAAGCCGAAGGTATAACCGAGGTTCTCCAGCAAAAATCCTCCAGGCACACCTTCCAGTTGCACATGAAAAATTCCTTTAGCCAGTAGCGAGGCGCCCATCGACAGTCCCGCAGCGATGGCTGACCACAGTAGCGCCATCGCGTCGCGCTCCATTTCTTTCTCCCCATCCTGGCGGATATGTTCATGGATCGCCATGGCGCGGGAGGGGAGTCTGTCCTCATCGACCTCAATCTTTTTACCCTCTAGCTTTTCGTCACTGTCGACCTGGAGTTCGTCGCTGTGCCGATCAATCTTTTCGTTCTCAATGTCATTCATAGCCGAATCCTGAATTAGCACGTATTGCTAAAGCGTAGCGGCTTTTGTCCGAAAATCAGCGGGAGAAAGTCTGAGATAGCAAAAATGGTAACGTTAGTTTTTATTGGGGTAGCTAGAATAGAGCCGCCGCGGAGTACGCATTACCAGGCTATGATCAAATCAGTAACACAGGGTATATAGACATCATTTGACGTGCTGTTACAATCGCTCACATCTAAACAGGCGGATACGTCATCGTTCCGTCATGGATGGCAATCAGCGATAGCCATAATACACAGGGAGACACTTATGAAGCTTCGCCTGTCGGCGCTTGCGCTGGGAACCACACTTTTGGTGGGGTGTGCGAGCTCTGGTACTGAACAGCAGGGGCGTTCGGACCCATTTGAAGGGTTCAACCGCACCATGTACAACTTCAACTTTAATGTTTTAGATCCATACGTTGTTCGACCGGTGGCAGTTGCCTGGCGTGATTATGTCCCGCAGCCGGCGCGTAACGGTTTGAGCAATTTTACCGGCAACCTTGAAGAGCCGGCCGTTATGGTCAACTACTTCCTGCAAGGCGACCCCTATCAGGGGATGGTGCACTTCACCCGTTTCTTCCTGAACACCCTGTTAGGTATGGGCGGATTTATCGACGTGGCGGGTATGGCTAATCCGAAGTTACAGCGCGTTGAACCACACCGTTTTGGTAGTACGTTAGGCCACTATGATGTTGGTTACGGACCGTATATGCAGCTTCCATTCTACGGCAGCTTCACGCTGCGCGATGATGGCGGCGACATGGTGGATACGCTGTATCCGGTACTGTCCTGGCTGACCTGGCCGTTGTCGATAGGTAAATGGACGGTTGAAGGGATTGAAACCCGCGCGCAACTGCTTGATTCCGACGGTCTGCTGCGTCAGTCTTCCGACCCTTACATCATGGTGCGAGAAGCTTACTTCCAGCGTCATGACTTTATTGCGAACGGTGGGAAACTCAAACCAGAAGAAAACCCGAACGCGAAAGATATTCAGGACGATTTAAAAGAGATCGATTCCGAGTAAGGAAGGATGAAAATAAAAAGGTGAGCTAAAAAGCTCACCTTTTTTATATCTGAAGAAAATCAGAATGCGTAGTTGAAGTTGGTACCGAACAGCCAGGCTTTACCTTCAGAATCGAAAGTATACGGGCCTTCTTTGACGGTCACTTTCTGACCGTGCATATAAGAAACGCCTACGTCAATAGACGCGTCATCATTGAAGGCGTAAGTGGTACCCGCACTCAACCACAGACGGTCCTGGTCCGGAATGGAGATGGAACGCTTGCTCGCAGGAACCGGGCTATCGTCATAGGCGATACCGGTACGGAAGGTCCAGCTTTTATCCATGTAATAAGTCGTACCCAGCGCGATGCGGTAAGAATCTTTGAACCCTTCTTCTTTATAGAACAGCGTCTGCCCGTTGGTGCCGGTTGCTTTCAGCTCCTGGAACTGACTCCAGCTGGTGTAAGCCATGCTGTAGTGAATAGCCCACTGTGGTGCAACGCGGTTGTAACCCGACAGTTCCCACATTTCCGGTAGGTTAAGCGTCAGAGAACCTGGGACGGTGGCGTTGGTGGTTCCCCAAGGGAACTCCGTGCCTGCGCCAGGTAACGCGTTGGCCTGGGTGCGGATGCCGCTCTTGTAATCGCCATCGAAGTCGATTTTGACTTCAGACCGATACGTTAAACCGTAGCGGTTATTTTTATCCAGCTCGTACAAAATACCGGCGTTCCAGCCGTAACCCCATTCGTCACCTTTCAGGCTGGCAATTTTCTGGCTGACTTTTGGCAATGCAGCAGTTTGTTCACCGGAATAACGCTCAATTTTTGCATCGGCATAGACGGCATTAAAACCAACGCCAAAGCTCCAGCTATCATTCAGACGGTAGGCACCGCTCAGGTTCAGGTTGACCGTTTTAAGATCGGTCTTCCCGCCGTATTCGCCGACGATGTAGCTGTCGTTAAATTCGGTTGCCAGGCCATAGTTTGACGTGACAGAAGCCCCCCAACCAAACTGTTCATTGATCGGCATCACGAAGTGAGCATTGGGAACCCACGCCGTAGGCGCGATGTTGTCCGCATCGGTGCTGCGACCGGTGTATGGCGATTTACCGGAAATATTCACGTCTGGATCGATATACACCGCACCCGCTGAAAAAGTAGGGCGGTCAAACATCATAATCAGCGCCGGGTTACGACTGGCGTTACCTGCATCATCTGCAATAGCGCCTTCACCCGAATATGCCCGGCCAAGGCCAGAGGAAGAAAATTCGTTTAACTGAAAGCCTGCAGACCAGGCCTGTGTGGAGATAATTGCCACTGCGACTGCGAGAGCAGACTTTGTAAACAGGGTTTTCTGGCTCATGACCATAACCTCATTGATTTATTTTTATACAAACAATGTTACATACCGTAACAGGAGCGCGAAGTGTA
Organism: Citrobacter sp. RHBSTW-00887; assembly: GCF_013728095.1. Lineage (NCBI taxonomy): Bacteria > Pseudomonadati > Pseudomonadota > Gammaproteobacteria > Enterobacterales > Enterobacteriaceae > Citrobacter > Citrobacter sp. RHBSTW-00887. Next base: position 1,736,778 of record NZ_CP056267.1, read on the forward strand.
GGGTCTGAGGTACAACTTAGAAATCAGACCAGTGCCGAGAGTATAGGTCTGACCAGCTGAAATGTTGCAAGTATGTTTATAAATATTTTCAATTCTGATCTCGGAAACGCGATCCAGCTGGCAAAATTGCGGGTATGCACACTCACCTGTTTGGGTGATTTTTGTTTTAGATCATTTTTAAGTGTGATTTCGGTCACTTATCCCATTTCATACAATTAACGACTGGAGAGGCGAATAATGGGAGCGTAAAATATCCCCATCGTTTATCTGGCACCACAGGTGCGAATACAGAGGAAATCTACAATGAGTAAATGCAGTGCTGATGAAACCCCGGTTTGCTGCTGTATGGATGTTGGCACCATCATGGACAACTCCGATTGCACCGCGTCATACAGCCGTGTGTTCGCGAATCGTGCAGAGGCAGAAGAAACGCTGGCCGCTCTGACTGAGAAGGCGCGTGGCGTGGAATCTGAGCCTTGCCAAATCACCTCGACCTTTACTGAAGAGTCTGAAGGTGTGCGTCTGGATATCGACTTTGTTTTTGCCTGTGAAGCTGAAACGCTGATCTTCCAACTGGGTCTGCGTTAATCCCTTCTTTAAAAGCCCTTGTTACCCTGTAGCAAGGGCTTTTTCGTCACTGTCAGTGATTATTCACTGTGTCTTAGCTCCCACTTTCTTTTCTCCCTGCTTGGCTAAATGTAAAAAATTGGTTAAGACTGTGATCAGGTCAGACCACTTATTTTTATTTTTTACAGGGGAGTGTTATGAGTCAGGCTTTACCGCTGGTTACCCGCCAGGGCGATCGCATCGCCATCGTAAGCGGATTGCGTACGCCATTTGCCCGCCAGGCAACCGCGTTTCATGGCATTCCCGCCGTAGATTTGGGGAAAATGGTCGTTGGCGAGCTGCTGGCGCGCAGCGAAATTTCTGCTGATGTGATTGAGCAACTGGTCTTTGGCCAGGTGGTGCAAATGCCCGAAGCCCCAAATATTGCTCGTGAAATCGTGCTGGGAACCGGGATGAATGTGCACACCGATGCCTACAGCGTAAGCCGAGCCTGCGCCACCAGCTTCCAGGCGGTGGCGAATGTCGCGGAAAGCCTGATGGCGGGGACTATCCGCGCAGGAATTGCCGGCGGTGCGGACTCCTCGTCAGTTCTGCCTATTGGCGTTAGCAAAAAGTTGGCGCGGGTGCTGGTGGATGTCAATAAGGCCCGGACCACCGGTCAGCGTCTTAAACTTTTCTCCCGACTGCGCTTACGTGACCTGATGCCCGTACCGCCAGCCGTCGCCGAGTACTCCACCGGTTTACGCATGGGGGATACGGCCGAGCAAATGGCCAAAACTTATGGGATTACGCGAGAGCAACAGGATGCCCTGGCGCACCGTTCTCATCAGCGCGCCGCTCAGGCGTGGTCTGAAGGCAAACTGGCAGATGAGGTGATGACCACCTACGCGCCACCTTTCAAAGATCCTTTTTCAGAAGATAACAATATTCGCGGTAACTCTACGCTGGCCGATTACGCCAAACTGCGTCCGGCCTTTGACCGAAAGCACGGCACCGTTACCGCGGCGAACAGTACCCCGCTAACGGACGGCGCAGCCGCCGTAATTATGATGACGGAATCGCGTGCGAAAGAGTTGGGGCTGGTGCCGCTGGGATACCTGCGTAGTTTTGCCTTTACCGCCATCGATGTCTGGCAGGACATGCTGTTGGGGCCGGCGTGGTCAACGCCGCTTGCCCTGGAGAGAGCGGGTCTGACCATGGTTGATTTAACCCTGATCGATATGCATGAAGCATTTGCCGCACAAACGCTGGCGAATCTTCAACTGCTGGGTAGCGAACGTTTTGCCCGCGAAGTGCTGGGCAGGGCGCATGCCACGGGCGAGGTCGATGACAGTAAATTTAATGTGCTGGGCGGATCGATTGCCTATGGACACCCCTTCGCCGCCACCGGTGCTCGCATGATCACCCAAACCCTCCATGAGTTACGACGCCGTGGCGGTGGTTTTGGTTTAGTGACAGCCTGTGCTGCAGGTGGTCTGGGTGCGGCAATGGTTCTGGAGGCGGAATAATGGAAATGGCATCGGCTTTTACGCTAAACGTACGTCTGGATAACGTCGCTGTTGTCAACATTGATGTGCCCGGAGAGAAAATGAATACCCTGAAGGCGGAATTTGCCTCTCAGGTTCGGGTCATTCTGAAACAAATTCGCGATAACAAAGCATTACGCGGCGTGGTGTTCATTTCGGCGAAACCCGATAACTTCATTGCCGGGGCGGATATCAACATGATTGGTCGCTGTCGCAGCGCGCAGGAAGCTGAAACGCTGGCACGCCAGGGGCAGCAGATTATGGCGGAAATTAATGCCTTGCCGATCCCCGTTATCGCCGCAATTCATGGCGCCTGTCTCGGCGGTGGCCTGGAGATGGCGCTGGCGTGCCACAATCGTATTTGTACCGATGATGCTAAAACCGTACTGGGTTTACCGGAAGTGCAGCTTGGTCTGCTGCCCGGCTCTGGCGGTACCCAGCGGTTGCCCCGTCTGATTGGCGTCAGTACCGCGCTGGATATGATCCTCACCGGAAAACAACTACGCGCAAAACAGGCGCAGAAAGTGGGTTTAGTGGATGAAGTTGTACCGCATACCATTTTGCTGGAAGCGGCCGTAGAACTGGCCAAAAAGGACAGTCCCGCACACCGAACTCTGCCGGTGCGAGAGCGTGTGCTAGCGGGGCCGCTGGGGCGGGCGCTGTTATTCCGCATGGCCAGTAAAAAGACGGCGCAAAAAACGCAGGGCAACTACCCTGCAACAGAACGTATCCTTGAGGTCATCGAAACCGGCCTGGCGCAAGGCAGCAGCAGCGGTTACGACGCCGAAGCCCGCGCGTTTGGCGAACTGGCGATGACATCTCAGTCTCAGGGGCTGCGGCACATCTTTTTTGCCAACACCGATGTGAAAAAGGATCCCGGAAGTGATGTGAAGCCCGGCCCGCTAAACAGTGTAGGCATTTTGGGCGGCGGTCTGATGGGGGGCGGTATTGCCTATGTGACGGCCTGTAAAGGCGGCTTGCCAGTGCGTATCAAAGATATAAATGCCAAGGGAATCAACCACGCGCTGAAGTACAGCTGGGATCAGCTTGAAACGAAGGTTCGCCGCCGTCATATCAAAGCCAGCGAGCGTGATAAACAGCTGGCGCTGATTTCGGGATCAACCGATTACCGTGGCTTCGCTCATCGCGACCTGGTTATTGAAGCCGTATTTGAAGATCTGGCGTTAAAACAACAGATGGTGGCAGAAGTTGAGCAAAATTGCGCATCTCATACCATTTTTGCCTCTAACACCTCATCTTTGCCGATTGGCGATATTGCGGCGAACGCTGCCAGACCTCAACAAGTAATTGGTTTGCACTTCTTTAGCCCGGTGGAAAAAATGCCGCTGGTCGAGGTTATCCCGCATGCCACGACCTCTGAGCAGACAATTGCCACAACCGTTAAACTGGCGAAAAAGCAGGGCAAAACGCCGATAGTGGTCAGAGATAAGGCCGGATTTTATGTTAACCGCATTTTAGCGCCATACATTAACGAAGCTATTCGTATGCTGACCGAAGGCGAGCGGGTTGAAGCCATTGACGCCGCGCTGGTTAAGTTTGGTTTTCCGGTCGGGCCAATCCAACTTTTGGATGAGGTCGGAATTGATACGGGCACTAAAATTATACCAGTGCTTGAGGCTGCATATGGAGAACGTTTTAGCGCGCCTGCAAATGTTGTTGCTTCAATTTTGAATGACGATCGCAAAGGTAGAAAAAATGGTCGGGGTTTCTATCTTTATGGAGCGAAAGGGCGTAAAAGCAAAAAACAGGTCGACCCTGCAATTTATACGCTTATTGGCGTCCAGGGGCAGGGCCGACTCACCGCCGCGCAGATAGCCGAGCGGTGCGTCATGTTAATGCTCAATGAAGCAGCACGCTGTTTCGATGAGAAGATTATCCGCAGCGCGCGTGATGGCGATATCGGCGCTGTATTTGGTATTGGTTTTCCGCCCTTCCTCGGCGGCCCGTTCCGGTATATGGATTCGCTCGGCGCGGGTGAAGTGGTTGCTGCTCTGCAACGACTGACCACGCAATACGGCTCGCGGTTTACGCCGTGTGAGCAGTTATTGCAGATGGCGGAACGCGGTGAAAGATTCTGGAGTAATGGGGAAACTGACCTGAATTCATGAGGTCAAAGGTAGGATGAATCCGCACTGAATGTATGGGTCGCGCTCAAAATGTAAACAGAGATTGACTATACTTACGCCGTTGAGGTAAAAAACAGCGTTTCATTCGGTGAATGGATAAGGCACAATGCCGGCCACCACATCGTTACCACGGTCAATAGGGGCTGTGGATAAAGGTGTCGGTGATTCTGGTTAACAAAAGCGGTGCAATATGCAAGTTTTTATCATGCGTCACGGCGACGCAGCCCTCGATGCCGCCAGTGATTCGGTTCGTCCCTTAACCTCCTGTGGTTGTGACGAATCTCGCCTGATGGCGAACTGGCTGAAAGGTCAAAAAGTGGATATCGAACGTGTTCTGGTGAGCCCGTTCCTACGAGCCGAACAAACGCTGGATGTGGTGGGGGAGTGTATGAACCTGCCAACCGGTGTGGATGTTTTGCCGGAGCTGACTCCCTGCGGCGATGTCGGTCTGGTCAGCGCCTATTTACAGGCTCTGGCCAATGAAGGTATCGCCACGGCGCTGGTCATCTCTCACTTACCTTTAGTGGGGTATCTGGTGTCTGAACTTTGCCCAGGCGAAACACCGCCGATGTTTACCACATCAGCGATTGCCAGCGTAACGCTTGATGAGAGCGGGAAGGGTACTTTTAACTGGCAGATGAGCCCGTGTAACCTAAAAATGGCAAAAGCGATTTAAAAAGCCTGGAATCGGATAAGGCACAGCCGTCATCCGGAAAATCAAAGAGCCGCAAATGCGGCTCTTTCTGTTTTTCTGCATCAGGGAAGTTCGGGCGGTTGACACTCTTCCACTTCAATCAGCAGCAGCAGCGCGGCGTCGCCACCGTACTCTTTTGGCGCTTGATGAAAGGCCATCACGTGCGGATGCTGCGCCAGCCAGAGCGGCGTTTGCTGCTTAAGAATATGTTTTCCGTGGCCATGCATCACGCAGGCGCAAAACACATGCTCGCGACGACAGGCGGCAATCAGCGCGCCTAACTCCTGTTTGGCCTGCTGCTGGGTCAGCCCGTGCAGATCGAGAAACAGCTCCGGGGAGTAATCGCCACGGCGCATTTTCTTCAGTTCGAAATGGCTGACGTCGGCACGCAGATATCTTACCGGGCCGTCCGTATTCAGCAGCTGCTGAAACTCGTCCGAGAAATAGTGACTGGCATCAGCTTGTTCCTGCAGCAGCCTTTTAACCGGAACCTCGGTAATTTTTTTACGTAGCGGTCGGTGAACAATGGTGTCCTGTTTAATTTTACGCGTGCCGGTCATCAGCTGGCGAAACAGCGTCTGATCCTCCTCGCTGAGCGATGTTTTCTTTTTCATTCGAGAGTCTCATCTTTTATTTTTCGTTAGTTTAACCCGACTCGGCGGGCATCCGATCGCTTAAAACGCAATTTTCGCGCTCAGGCCCTGCGTGAATGCTGATTTATCGCCGTCTTCGTGGCAAACTAGCCGCCGAAATTAATACGAGCATGCCCTGGAGGAATACGTGGATAAAATTTTCGTCGATGAAGCAGTGAGTGAACTGCATACCATTCAGGACATGTTGCGTTGGGCGGTCAGCCGTTTTAGCGCGGCGAACATCTGGTATGGCCATGGCACGGATAACCCATGGGACGAGGCCGTACAGCTGGTGCTGCCGTCACTTTATCTGCCGCTGGATATTCCAGAAGATATGCGTACCGCGCGTCTGACTTCCAGTGAGCGCCATCGCATTGTTGAACGCGTGATTCGCCGCGTCAACGAGCGCATTCCGGTCGCTTATTTGACCAACAAAGCCTGGTTCTGCGGGCATGAGTTTTATGTTGATGAACGCGTGCTGGTACCACGTTCGCCGATTGGCGAGCTTATTAATAACCGCTTTGCGGGCCTTATTAATGAGCAGCCGCAGCATATCCTGGATATGTGTACCGGCAGCGGCTGTATTGCCATTGCCTGCGCCTATGCTTTCCCGGAGGCCGAAGTGGATGCGGTGGATATTTCCACCGACGCGCTGGCGGTGACCGAACACAATATTGAAGAGCACGGCCTGATCCATCATGTTACGCCGATCCGTTCCGATCTGTTCCGCGATCTGCTGAAAGTCCAGTATGACCTGATTGTGACCAATCCGCCGTATGTCGATGCGGAAGATATGTCCGATCTGCCAAACGAATATCGTCATGAACCTGAGCTGGGTCTGGCGTCCGGCAGCGATGGACTGAAACTTACCCGCCGCATTCTGGGTAACGCTCCGGACTACCTGTCAGATAACGGTATTCTGATTTGTGAAGTCGGAAACAGCATGGTACATCTGATAGAGCAATACCCGGATGTACCGTTCACCTGGCTGGAGTTCGACAACGGCGGTGAAGGTGTATTCATGCTGACCAAAGAGCAGTTAGTTGCTGCTCGCGAGCACTTCAGCATTTATAAAGACTAAATACACGCGCACATACACAACACTCATAACGGAGCCGTGATGGCAGGAAACACAATTGGGCAACTCTTTCGCGTAACCACTTTCGGTGAATCACACGGGCTGGCGCTCGGTTGTATTGTCGATGGTGTTCCGCCGGGCATTTCTCTGACAGAAGCTGACCTGCAGCACGATCTCGACAGACGCCGTCCTGGCACATCGCGCTACACTACGCAGCGTCGTGAGCCGGATCAGGTGAAAATCCTCTCCGGTGTGTTCGAGGGCGTTACCACCGGCACCAGCATTGGCCTGTTGATCGAAAATACCGATCAGCGTTCACAGGATTACGGCGCGATTAAGGACGTTTTTCGTCCAGGACACGCCGACTATACCTATGAGCAGAAATATGGCCTGCGTGACTACCGTGGCGGCGGACGCTCATCCGCACGTGAAACGGCGATGCGCGTTGCGGCCGGAGCGATTGCCAAAAAATATCTGGCGGAAAAATTCGGCGTTGAAATTCGCGGCTGTCTGACGCAGATGGGTGATATTCCGCTGGAGATCAAAGACTGGTCCCAGGTGGAGCTTAACCCGTTCTTTTGTCCAGACCCGGATAAACTCGAAGCGCTGGACGAACTTATGCGTGGGCTGAAGAAAGAGGGCGACTCCATCGGGGCGAAGGTGACCGTTGTTGCAAGCGGCGTACCAGCGGGTCTCGGCGAACCTGTATTTGACCGCCTGGATGCTGATATCGCTCACGCGCTGATGAGCATTAACGCCGTTAAAGGCGTTGAGATTGGCGACGGTTTTGACGTTGTTGCACTGCGCGGCAGCCAGAACCGTGATGAAATCACCAAAGAAGGTTTCCAGAGTAATCATGCGGGCGGCATTCTTGGTGGGATCAGCAGTGGGCAACAAATCATTGCTCATATGGCGCTGAAACCGACCTCGAGTATTACCGTTCCAGGGCGCACTATTAATCGCTTTGGTGAAGAAGTCGAAATGATCACCAAAGGTCGTCACGATCCGTGTGTTGGGATCCGCGCCGTGCCAATCGCCGAAGCGATGCTGGCGATCGTGTTGATGGATCACCTGCTGCGTCAGCGGGCGCAAAATGCGGACGTGAAGACCGATATTCCACGCTGGTAAGAGATGAAAAAAACGGCACTTGCGGCGCTGGCTCTGTTTGCCAGCACCGCCTGTCTGGCGGCGACGCCCTGGCAGAAAATTACCCATCCGGTTGCAGGCAGCGCGCAGTCTATCGGCGCGTTCTCCAATGGCTGTATTGTTGGCGCAGATACGCTGCCTGTACGGTCAGAACACTATCAGGTGATGCGCACCGATCAGCGCCGTTACTTTGGCCATCCGGATCTGGTGATGTTTATCCAGCGTCTGAGTAATCAGGCCAACAATCTGGGGCTGGGTACGGTGTTAATCGGCGATATGGGCATGCCGGCCGGTGGGCGATTCAATGGCGGTCACGCCAGCCACCAGACGGGACTGGATGTAGATATTTTCCTGCAACTGCCGAAAACCCGCTGGACCCAGTCGCAACTGCTGCGGCCGCAGGCGTTAGATCTGGTCTCACAGGATGGCAAACGTGTCGTGCCGTCACTCTGGAAGCCGGAGATTTTCAGCCTGATCAGGCTGGCGGCAAAAGATAATGAAGTCACGCGTATTTTCGTGAATCCGGCGATTAAGCAGCAACTTTGTCTGGATGCAGGGACCGACCGGGACTGGTTGCGTAAAGTGCGGCCATGGTTCCAGCATCGTGCGCATATGCACGTACGGTTACGTTGTCCTGCCGACAGTCTTGAGTGCGAAGATCAACCGTTACCACCACCGGGTGACGGCTGCGGCGCGGAGCTGCAAAGCTGGTTCGAACCTCCGAAACCTGGAACCACCAAGCCTGAGAAGAAGACACCGCCGCCGTTGCCGCCTTCCTGCCAGGCGCTACTGGACGAGCATGTACTCTAATGGATCATTTTGCCTCTCTGTTTATGGTGTCGCCACTGCTGTTAGGTGTGCTTTTTTTCGTGGCGATGCTGGCAGGTTTTATTGATTCTCTGGCCGGAGGCGGTGGTTTACTCACTATTCCGGCATTGATGGCGGCCGGGATGCCACCCGCGCAAGCGCTGGCCACCAATAAGCTACAAGCCTGTGGAGGATCTATCTCTTCCTCCCTCTATTTTATTCGCCGGGGCGTGGTTAATCTGGCGGATCAGAAGCTCAATATCTTCATGACTTTTATCGGCTCAATGAGCGGCGCGCTGTTGGTTCAGCACGTGCAGTCAGATATTCTGCGCCAGATCCTGCCGGTTCTGGTTATCTGTATTGGCCTTTACTTTCTGTTGATGCCGAAAGTGGGGGAGGAGGACCGACAGCGTCGGTTGCATGGGTTGCCTTTCGCGCTGGTGGCCGGGGGCTGCGTCGGCTTTTACGATGGCTTTTTTGGTCCGGCTGCGGGGTCGTTCTACGCGCTGGCCTTTGTCATGCTGTGCGGCTACAACCTGGCGAAATCGACGGCCCACGCCAAAGTATTAAATGCCACATCGAATATCGGCGGGCTGTTGCTGTTTGCCCTCGGCGGCAAAGTGATTTGGGCGACCGGATTTGTGATGCTCATTGGCCAGTTTATTGGCGCACGGATGGGCTCACGGCTGGTGCTCAGTAAAGGACAAAAACTCATTCGGCCAATGATCGTCATTGTCTCCGCCGTGATGAGCGCCAAGCTACTTTATGATAATCATGGACAGGAGATTCTCCACTGGCTGGGGATGAACTAATGAATAATACCCATCACTACGAACAGTTAATTGAGATTTTTAACGGCTGCTTTGCCGATGAATTTAATACCCGTCTGATTAAAGGCGATGACGAACCGATCTATCTTCCTGCGGATGCGGAATTACCGTATCACCGTATCGTTTTTGCGCATGGCTATTACGCCAGCGCGTTACACGAAATTTCACACTGGTGCATCGCCGGTAAGGCGCGGCGTGAACTGGTCGACTTCGGTTACTGGTACTGTCCGGACGGACGCGACGCGAAGACGCAATGCCAGTTTGAAGATGTGGAAGTGAAGCCGCAGGCGTTTGACTGGCTGTTTTGCATGGCGGCGGGCTACCCGTTTAACGTCAGTTGCGACAACCTTGAAGGGGACTTTGAACCGGATCGCGTGGTATTCCAGCGCCGTGTCCATGCTCAGGTGATGGAGTACCTGGAAAAGGGGATCCCTGAACGTCCGGCGCGCTTCATTAACGCGTTACAGAATTATTATCACACGCCTGAACTTAAGGCGGAACTATTCCCGTGGCCCGAAGCGCTCAACTGAAGTCGCTGCCACGTTTACAATGAGGAAAGAAGATGATCGCGGAGTTTGAATCACGCATTCTGGCATTAATCGACGATATGGTAGAGCACGCCAGCGATGATGAGTTGTTTGCCAGTGGCTATTTGCGTGGACACCTGACGCTGGCCGTGGCCGAACTGGACGCTGGCGAGGACCATTCCGCTGAGGCATTGTACGCCAATGTGACCAGCAGCCTGGAAAAAGCCATCAGCGCAGGCGAACTATCGCCGCGTGACCAGGCGTTAGTGAAAGAAATGTGGGACACTCTGTTCCAGAAGGCTACTGCACAATAATTGCGGTAAATTGTGCCGGATGGCGACGCTCTGGTGTCTTATCCGGCCAACCTTGTTGGGGGGGGTTGTAGGCCTGATAAGCGTAGCGTCATCAGGCCATGACGAGAGGGCATCCCATCCTTTTATTTCACCGCTTTACCCTTCAATAACTTCCTGACCCACAGACGATTTGGATTTAGCGCCGCCAGCGTGCTGGCATCCATGGGAATCGGTTCATTGCTCATTTGCGAAGCCAGAATTTCTGCACACAGCGGGGCAGTACACAGCCCGCGCGATCCCAGCGCGCCCAGCATAAATAAATCGGAATAAACTGGCGCGCTTACGGCGTGCTCTTTGTCTGCAGCAAGTGTGGTGTACTGGCTGAGCGTGGCGTCATAGTCCGCGACGTTGCCGACCATTGGCATGTGATCGCGCGTGGCGCAGCGCACCCCGCAGCGGGCGGCATTGTCACTAACGTCTACCTCTTTTGCCCACACAGCGTTCGGGAAGCAGTCGATTAAGCGTTGACGGTTTTGTTGCTGATCGTCCTCGCGATACGCTGTCTCTTCACTCCCACGATGATAGCTGGCGCCAATGCAGTGCTGCTGATTTTGCGGGTTGTGCGGCGTGAGGTAGCCGTCATAGCACAGCACCTGACGTAACGCTGAAAGTGCAGGTGTGGTGGGAATATGACTCACCTGACCGCCCACGGAGTACACCGGTAGCGGCTGCGTTTGCTCAAAGCCGCTAATGCGATGACCGTTAGCCAGAACGACTGCTGCGTGAGAGGCGGTTTCTCCACTGGAAAACTGCAATTGCCAGCTTGCTGTCTGGCGAGTCAGTGAGGCCAGCGTATGTTGGTAGCGGGTGCGTAATCCCAGGGTTGTTGCATACTCCAGTACCGCGGCGGTTAACTGCGCCGGGTACAGCCATCCTCCGGCCGGATACTGAATCCCGCCGCATCCGGTTTCCACCCCTGTCGTTTGTAAAACCTGCTGTGCGTCAACCCCGACGGCGAGCGCAGTGGGCAGTTCAAGGGACAGCATCTGGGTGATTTTTTGCTGGCTTTTCTCATCCCACGCGAGTTGCGTCACGCCGCACCAGTCATGCGCGAACTCAACGGGGAGGGCGTCATACAGTCGTCGGGCGAAGGTAAACGCAGTGGGGAAAAAGAGATTAATGGCTGCGTCATGTTTGCTAAGTAGGGGGTAGAGCGCCCCCTGGCGATTACCGGATGCGCCCCCGGCAGGTTTATCGTCGGCGCAATACAGCGTGACCTGCCAGCCGCGGCGCAATAACGCCAGTGACAGCAATGCGCTGGCAATTCCTCCACCAATAATGGCGGCTTCGCGCTTATCTGTTCCCGTACGCGCAAACCATGGCGCCGAGGACGTGAGCGCCTGAGTCTGTTCCATCACGCCACAGAGCATTTCGCGTTTGCGCCCAAAGCCTTTGCATTTTTGCATTGTAAATCCGGCTTCCTGCAACCCCCGACGTACAAAGCCTGCCGATGTAAAGGTTGCCAGCGTCCCGCCGGGACGAGCCAGTCGAGCCATCGCGTTAAACAGCGTTGGCGTCCACATATCCGGGTTTTTTGCCGGTGCGAAACCGTCCAGGAACCAGGCGTCCACCTTTTGATTCAGAGAGTCATCCAGCGTACTGGTCAGTTCGTTAATATCGCCAAACCACAGATCCAGCGTGACGCGCCCATCATCAAGCAGCAGGCGATGACATCCCGTCAGCGGCAGCGGCCATTGTTCTTGCAGTGCCGTGGCCCACGGGGCAAGTTCTGGCCAGTGCTGGTGGGCTAAGGTGAGATCTTCACGCGTCAGCGGATATTTTTCAAAGCTGATGAAATGTAATCTTTCCAGGGTAGCTTCAGGGTGGGTATCGCGAAAATCGGCAAATGCCTGCCAGAGCGTGAGGAAGTTAAGTCCGGTGCCAAACCCGCTTTCTGCCACCACGAAGAGGGGACGTGAATGCGCAGGGAATCGTTGGGCGAGATGGTTACCGCCGAGAAAGACGTAACGTGTCTCTTCCAGCCCGTTATCATTAGAAAAATAGACATCGTCAAAATCTCGGGAAACAGGTGTACCCTCAGCGTTGAATTCAAGGTTGGCAGGTTGTATAGCGTATTGTTTCACGTAAGTTACTCGTCTGACAGGCTGTGCCCCGATCTTAGCGATGAGTGCCTGGCTGCGCAAATTTCCACATAAAATGGCTGATCGGACTTGTTCGGCGTACAAGTGTACGCTATTGTGCCACTCGAAACTTTAAAATAGTGCGACTTACAGAGGTATTGAATGAAACGTGCAGTGATTACTGGCTTGGGCATCGTTTCCAGCATCGGTAATAACCAGCAGGAAGTCCTGGCATCTCTGCGTGAAGGACGTTCAGGGATCACTTTCTCTCAGGAGCTGAAGGACTCCGGCATGCGTAGCCACGTTTGGGGCAACGTAAAACTGGATACCACTGGCCTCATTGACCGCAAAGTAGTGCGCTTCATGAGCGACGCATCCATCTATGCATTCCTATCAATGGAGCAGGCAGTGGCTGATGCCGGCCTTGCTGCAGAAGATTACCAGAACAACCCGCGCGTTGGCCTGATTGCAGGTTCCGGCGGCGGCTCCCCACGTTTTCAGGTGTTTGGCGCTGACGCAATGCGTAGCCCACGTGGTCTGAAAGCGGTTGGCCCGTATGTGGTCACCAAAGCGATGGCGTCCGGCGTTTCTGCCTGCCTCGCAACGCCGTTCAAAATCCACGGCGTAAACTACTCCATCAGCTCTGCCTGTGCGACATCTGCGCACTGCATCGGCAACGCGGTAGAACAAATTCAGTTGGGCAAACAGGATATCGTTTTTGCTGGCGGCGGCGAAGAGCTGTGCTGGGAAATGGCGTGTGAATTCGATGCAATGGGCGCGCTGTCTACCAAATACAACGACGATCCATCAAAAGCTTCCCGTACCTATGACGCAAACCGCGACGGTTTCGTTATTGCTGGCGGCGGCGGTATGGTCGTGGTTGAAGAACTGGAGCACGCTCTGGCACGTGGCGCGCACATCTATGCGGAAATCGTCGGTTACGGCGCAACGTCCGATGGCGCAGACATGGTTGCTCCGTCTGGCGAAGGCGCAGTACGTTGCATGCAGATGGCGATGCACGGTGTAGACACGCCGATCGACTACCTGAACTCTCACGGTACCTCGACTCCGGTAGGCGACGTGAAAGAACTGGGCGCAATCCGCGAAGTGTTTGGCAATAACAGCCCGGCAATCTCCGCAACCAAAGCGATGACCGGTCACTCACTGGGCGCGGCTGGCGTGCAGGAAGCTATCTACTCTCTGCTGATGCTGGAACATGGCTTTATCGCGCCAAGCATCAACATTGAAGAGCTGGATGAGCAGGCGGCAGGTCTGAACATCGTGACCAAACCGACCGAGCAGGCGCTGACCACCGTGATGTCCAACAGCTTCGGCTTTGGCGGCACCAACGCTACGCTGGTTATGCGTAAGCTGAAGGCGTAAGTCTCAGCTTGAATACGAAAAAAGGGAGCCAACAGGCTCCCTTTTTACCGTGTTTACTTCGGCATTTTTTCGTATTCCGGCGCGATCTCAGCAGACCATGCTCTGGCTCGCGTAATCTCTCCGGCATTGTAAATGGGCTGCTCGTAATGACGACCCGCGTCCCGGACACGATAAATTTTCCACCGTCCTTCCTCCCAACGGGTATAAACCTCCAGTCGAATAGGGGCTGACTCAGTGCCTAACTGCAGGTTCAGTTTTTCACCGCCGAGGAATGGCTGCGCCTGTCCAACCCGCAATAGCGGGATCCATGCCGGTGCGTAATCCTGCACATACATAAAGTAGTCCGCTTGCACGATCTCCTGCTCATAGAGCGTATCAATTAGCGCCAGACGCCCGATAACCTCTTTGGCGACATAGCGTTGCAGTAATGCTGATGTTTCGCGGGGCGTATCCGGATCCTGAGTGTAGTTCTTCATCCACGAAAGATAGAACTGTTTCACATCCTGCGTGCTGTCACGGTGAGAAGGGGTACAGCCACAAATCAGCAGGATGAGAGCAATCAGTGGAAAGGTTTTCATTACTTCTTCCTGTAAATGGTGTATGACGGCTTTGCGGGTATATTCCGCACCGCGCCCTTGTGGATATGAACTCGCGTGCGATTTGGCGTAATTGATCGCCACCTTTTTATCCCAATCATAACGACTCCTGTTAATAACATACGTAATAGCAATTACGTGATGCTTTAACAGTATTTACGCAATTGGAAATGGCAAATAGTGCTATTAATATTCTCAATATATTAAGCTGGGATATTTATTGATTTATATGCTCGATAAATTACGAGTGATCTATTTAATATTCAGTATTACTTGTTTTATCCTCTGGCTGCTGGCGTGGATAGCATGCTGGCCAAATCACGTCTGGCGAGGTTTCGAGCGCCTGCGCAATGAACTGTTCCGCTCTGGGCCAGCTTCGGGTAAATACATTGCGCAGTGAATCGGGTGATAATCCAGCCGCACGAGAAAGATCTCCGAGCGTGATTCCTTTTTTTCCAGTGCACTTTTAATATCTGCACGATGCCAGTCTTGGCTTTTGTGTTCCATTCTGTAATCCTAAGGAAATGTGTTATCGGCGCCGATATTTTTCAGGGTATAAACCAGAGAAACAAAAGAATGTAACTTTCTTTTTTGTCACTGGAATATTGCCAGAATAAAACTGAAATTTCGCGCAAAAGAAAAAATATTTTTTATTCCACAGGCAGAAAGGAAAGAAACTAATGGCAAAAGGTTGGTCACGGTAAAGACGAAAAGTCGTCTTTACCGTGACCAACCTGGTGAGATTTCAGGGTTGACAAATTTAGTGGCTCACAGGCAGACTTCGCACTCAACATTATCTATCTGATAATGCGTAAGCGTTTAACGTTATCCAACGCACCTTAATCCTGAAAGTCAGGTAGAGGGGGCGTGGACATTCCTCGCCTTACTCTGCATTTTGGAGTAACGCATGACAGCTGTAACCCAACAAGAAAAAACACCTTCGGCGAACTTTTCGCTGTTTCGTATCGCTTTTGCAGTTTTCCTGACCTATATGACGGTCGGCCTACCTTTGCCCGTTATTCCTCTGTTTGTGCATCAGGAGCTGGGCTATGGCAACACCATGGTTGGTATCGCCGTAGGCGTACAGTTTCTGGCAACGGTATTAACGCGCGGCTACGCCGGGCGCTTAGCCGATCAATATGGCGCCAAACGTTCGGCGCTACAGGGGATGTTTGCCTGTGGGTTGGCGGGCGCGGCGTGGCTGTTAGCCGCGCTATTGCCTGTCTCTGTCCCTGTAAAATTTGCATTGTTAATCGTCGGGCGTTTGATCCTCGGTTTTGGCGAAAGCCAACTGCTCACCGGAACGCTGACCTGGGGGCTTGGGCTGGTCGGTCCAACACGCTCGGGTAAGGTGATGTCGTGGAACGGGATGGCGATTTACGGTGCGCTCGCCGCCGGTGCACCGCTGGGCTTGCTGATCCATAGCCACTTTGGCTTTGCGGCGCTGGCGGGAACGACAATGGTATTACCGCTGCTGGCATGGGCATTCAACGGCACCGTTCGCAAAGTGCCTGCTCATGCAGGAGAACGCCCTTCGTTATGGAGCGTGGTAGGGCTTATCTGGAAACCGGGCCTGGGCCTGGCGCTGCAGGGCGTTGGCTTTGCGGTGATCGGTACGTTTATTTCACTCTATTTTGTCAGCAACGGCTGGACGATGGCGGGGTTCACCCTGACCGCGTTTGGCGGGGCGTTTGTGTTGATGCGCATTCTGTTTGGCTGGATGCCGGATCGGTTCGGAGGCGTGAAGGTAGCCGTTGTCTCCTTACTGGTTGAAACCGCGGGGCTGATTCTGCTGTGGCAGGCCCCATCAGCATGGATTGCGCTGCTCGGGGCGGCATTAACCGGGGCAGGGTGTTCGCTTATCTTCCCGGCATTGGGCGTAGAGGTTGTGAAGCGAGTGCCCGCGCAGGTTCGCGGTACGGCGCTGGGCGGTTACGCCGCGTTTCAGGATATCTCCTACGGCATAAGCGGCCCGGTCGCCGGGGTGCTGGCCACCGCGTACGGTTATCCCTCGGTATTCCTTGCCGGAGCGATATCCGCCGTGGTGGGGATTGTTGTGACGCTGCTTACGCTGCGCAAAGGTTAAGCGACCAGCCAGAAAATGGCTAATGCGATCATTAACGCGACAAACAGCAGTCCCGGTCGTGCCGACAGAGATTTAACCGTTTCAATCATCGGCGCGAACGGGCTGTAAATAGGTTGAAGATGGCGCGGATCGTTTAGCTCGCGTTCCCGTTCTACGCGGCGCAGGAAGATTTGATTCAGCAAGTCCTGCACCTGCACCGTGGTCAGAATCGTTTGTGGTTGGATCTGATACGTCTGCTGCGCGTACTCTTTTATTGCCGTCAGCTCATTCGGCTCTAATGGCAGCTTCAGGGCCGCCTGGAGCGTTTGTAGCGTCGGGGCGCTTTGCAGGCTGAGCGTCTGGCGCGCCTGCAGCCAGGTGACCAGATGAGTAAACTGTTTGGCGGGGATCAGCTCACCGCTTTTTACGCCAGACAGCTCTAACATTGACTGCCAGATCATCTTACCTGACTCTCCCGTGGCCGCCGCCAGTTTGGTAACCAACTGGTTCAGCGTATTGTGCTCTGCGGGTAACAACGGACGATCGGTGGCCGGGCGCTGTTGCGGTTGCGGTATAGAAAGCTGCCCTTGTTGCAGCAGCGTGAGCACGTTCTTCAACTGCTCAGGCGTGAGCTGGCTGAGCGCCGTTTGCCCATACTGCTGACGGATAAAATCACTTACCGCCTGGCGGTTATTTCCCTGACTCAGTAATTCAGTGAGCTGTGAGAGAACCTGACGATTAGCATGATTTTGCTGAGCAACACCCAGCCGCTGATTCAGGTTTTGCTCCGCGGCAGGAAAGTGACGTGATTGCAGCGGCGTATCACTTTTGACGCCCAGATCGTGCTTCATTCCGGCCCACACCTCGGCGCTTTGCTGTTGGGTGAGTGAAATCAGACGGGTAATCAGTCGTTCCAGCACGGTACGTTGTTGTGTGGATAACGGTTGTTCACCCGCAGCAGAAGGGGCATTTTGGCCTTCGCCGGGAGGGCGTGCGGGTGTACCTGAAATGGGCTGCATCATCTCTGTTCCTTAAATCTGTGCTGACCAGGTCTCGCAGTATGCCTGGCGGCGAGATTATGGCACACTTGCCCGGTTAACTCTCGTTCTCAAACAGGTGCGAAAGACGTGAAAATCCTCGTTGATGAAAATATGCCCTATGCCCGCGAACTGTTCAGTCGTTTGGGGGAGGTCAAAGCGGTTCCCGGTCGCCCGATTCCCGTTGCCGAACTGGATGATGCGGATGCCTTAATGGTGCGCTCGGTGACGAAAGTAAATGAATCACTGCTTAGCGGAAAACCGGTTCAATTTGTCGGCACGGCAACCGCAGGCACGGACCATGTGGATGAAGCCTGGCTTGCGCAGTCGAAGATCGGCTTTTCCGCAGCGCCCGGCTGTAACGCGATTGCGGTCGTAGAATATGTTTTTTCAGCGTTGCTGATGCTGGCGGAGCGCGACGGGTTTGCGTTACGCGATCGTACTGTAGGCATCGTAGGCGTGGGCAATGTGGGCGGACGTTTGCAGGCACGTCTGGAAGCACTGGGGATCCGCACGCTGCTGTGCGATCCGCCGCGAGCCGATCGCGGTGACGAGGGAGATTTCCGCTCGCTGGACGAACTGGTAGAGCAAGCCGATGTGTTGACTTTCCATACGCCGTTGTTTAAAGACGGACCGTACAAAACGCTGCACCTGGCAGATGATGCGCTGATTAGCCGGCTGAAGCCGGGCACCATTGTGATCAACGCCTGCCGCGGGCCGGTCATCGACAATACGGCATTGCTGAACCGATTGAATGCCGGGCAGTCGCTGAGCGTCGTGCTGGATGTCTGGGAAGGGGAGCCGGATCTCAATGTGGCATTGCTGGAGAAAGCCGATATCGGCACGGCGCACATTGCCGGGTATACCCTGGAAGGAAAAGCGCGCGGCACCACGCAGGTCTTTGAGGCTTTTAGCAAGTTTATTGGTCGCGAACAACACGTTGCGCTCAATACCCTGTTACCTGCGCCGGAATTTGGTCGTATCACACTGCATGGCCCGTTAGATCAGCCAACGCTGAAAAGGCTGGTGCATTTAGTGTATGATGTGCGCCGCGATGATGCGCCGCTGCGTAAAGTCGCTGGAATTCCGGGTGAGTTTGATAAGCTGCGTAAAAATTATCTTGAGCGCCGTGAATGGTCGTCTTTATACGTGATGTGTGACGACGCAACGGCTGCTACCTTGCTGTGTAAGCTGGGTTTTAACGCTGTTCATCACCCGGCACATTAATGTCTTCTTAATGCTCCCTGTCGAATAATGCGACAGGGACGCTTACGTATTTCTGGAGTAAATCACCATGTCTGAAGGCTGGAATATTGCCATTCTGGGCGCAACGGGCGCCGTAGGCGAAGCCCTGCTCGATACGCTGGCTGAACGCCAGTTCCCGGTCGGTGAAATTTATGCGCTGGCGCGTAATGAAAGCGCAGGTGAGCATCTGCGTTTTAACGGTAAATCGGTCCTTGTTCAGGACGTTGTAGACTTTGACTGGACGCAGGCGCAACTGGCATTTTTTGTTGCGGGCGCTGAAGCCACCGCCGCATGGGTGGAAGAAGCGACCAATGCCGGTTGCCTGGTTATCGATAGTAGTGGCCTGTTCGCGCTTGAGCCGGACGTTCCGCTGGTGGTTCCGGATGTTAACCCGTTCGTACTGGAGGATTACCGCAACCGCAATGTGATTGCGGTCCCTTCCAGCCTGACCAGCCAACTGCTGTCTGCGCTGAAGCCGCTAATTGATGACGGCGGGCTGTCACGTATTACGGTGACCAATATTATTTCCGCTTCCGCCCACGGTAAAAAAGCCGTAGATGCGCTTGCCGGACAGAGCGCGAAACTACTGAACGGCATCCCGATTGACGATGACGATTTCTTTGGTCGTCAGCTGGCGTTCAACATGCTGCCGCTGCTGCCGGATCGCGAAGGTAGCGTGCGCGAAGAGCGTCGTATCGTCGATGAAGTGCGCAAAATTATGCAGGACGACGGGCTACTTATCTCCGCCAGCATCGTGCAGTCGCCGGTATTTTATGGCCACGCACAGATGGTGAATTTTGAAGCCCTGCGTCCGTTGGCGGCGGAAGAAGCACGCGATGCGTTTTCACGCGGTGAGGACGTAGTGCTGTCAGAAGAGACCTATATCCCGACGCAGGTTGGCGATGCGTCAGGTACTCCGCACCTTTCAGTTGGCTGTGTGCATAACGATTACGGGATGCCGGAACAGGTTCAGTTCTGGTCTGTGGCAGACAACGTACGCTTTGGCGGCGCGTTGATGGCAGTAAAAATTGCGGAAAAACTGGTGCAGGAGTACCTGTACTAATGTCTGACCTGCAACAGCCGTCAACCCATAAAATTGCGCTGGGCATAGAGTATGACGGCAGCAAATATTATGGCTGGCAGCGCCAGAACGAAGTGCGTAGCGTTCAGGAAAAACTGGAAAAAGCGCTCTCTCAGGTGGCGAATGAACGCATCACTGTCTTTTGTGCGGGACGCACGGATGCGGGCGTTCATGGCACAGGGCAGGTCGTGCACTTTGAAACGACTGCCCAGCGTAAAGATGCAGCCTGGACACTGGGGGTAAATGCGAATTTACCTGGTGACATTGCTGTGCGCTGGGTGAAAGCTGTACCCGATGATTTCCATGCCCGATTTAGCGCTACGGCTCGCCGTTATCGCTACATCATCTACAATCATCGGTTGCGCCCTGCGGTTTTAGGTAAAGGGGTAACCCATTACTATGAACCGCTGGACGCTGATCGTATGCATCGTGCGGCCCAGTGTTTGATTGGCGAAAATGATTTTACCTCGTTTCGGGCGGTGCAGTGTCAGTCGCGCACACCGTGGCGTAACGTGATGCACATTAACGTTGAACGTTTTGGTGCATATGTGGTGGTGGATATTAAAGCGAATGCCTTTGTACATCATATGGTCAGGAATATTGTCGGCAGCCTGATGGAAGTAGGCGCCAACAACCAGCCGGAGAGCTGGATAGCAGAACTGCTAGCGGCGAAGGACAGAACGCTGGCAGCGGCAACGGCGAAAGCGGAAGGACTGTATCTGGTTGCAGTAGATTACCCGGAACGGTTCGACCTGCCAAAGCCGCCTATGGGCCCGCTATTTCTGGCGGACTAATTTGAGTCGTATAAAGGCAAAACTATGGACCTGATTTACTTTCTTATCGATTTTATCCTGCACATTGATGTGCATCTGGCGGAGCTGGTTGCGGAATACGGTATCTGGGTATACGCGATTCTGTTTCTGATCCTGTTCTGCGAAACCGGGCTGGTGGTGACGCCGTTCCTGCCGGGAGACTCGCTGCTGTTTGTCGCTGGCGCGCTTTCTGCGCTGCCGACTAACGATCTCAATGTTCATCTGATGGTGATGTTGATGATTGTGGCGGCGATTATCGGCGATGCGGTGAACTACACGATTGGCCGTTTGTTCGGTGAAAAACTCTTCAGTAACCCGAACTCTAAAATTTTCCGTCGCAGTTACCTGGATAAAACCCATGCGTTCTACGAGCGTCATGGCGGCAAAACGATTATCCTCGCGCGTTTCGTACCTATTGTGCGTACATTTGCACCGTTTGTTGCCGGTATGGGGCACATGTCCTACCGTCATTTTGCGATGTATAACGTCGCAGGCGCGCTGCTGTGGGTATTGCTGTTCACCTATGCAGGCTATCTGTTCGGCGATCTACCGATCGTTCAGGAAAACCTGAAATTACTGATTGTGGCGATCATCGTCCTTTCCGTATTGCCGGGCATAATTGAAGTGATTCGCCATAAACGCGCTGCGTCACGGGCTGCAAAATAGAAAGTAACTCAGCGGTTCGACCACTTTTTTATCCAAAGTTTCGGGCTGTTATGTTTTAATGTGCAACATTCATGGTCTGTTAGGGGCAAAAATGGCATTATGCGCCCCTTATAACAAAGCTGACTAGGGTTCAGGCAGAAAGGTCACCAATGAGCTGGATTGAACGAATTAAAAGCAACATTACTCCCACCCGCAAGGCAAGCATTCCTGAAGGGGTGTGGACCAAGTGTGATAGCTGCGGTCAGGTTTTATACCGTGCTGAGCTGGAACGTAATCTTGAGGTCTGTCCGAAGTGTGACCATCATATGCGCATGTCGGCGCGCAATCGCCTGCATAGCCTGTTAGATGAAGGTTCTCTTGTGGAACTGGGTAGCGAGCTTGAGCCGAAAGATGTGCTGAAGTTTCGTGACTCCAAAAAGTACAAAGACAGACTGGCTTCTGCGCAGAAAGAAACTGGCGAGAAAGATGCGCTGGTGGTAATGAAAGGCACGCTGCACGGTATGCCGGTCGTTGCTGCTGCATTCGAGTTCGCGTTTATGGGCGGCTCCATGGGCTCTGTGGTCGGCGCGCGTTTTGTCCGTGCCGTTGAGCAGGCGCTGGAAGATAACTGCCCGCTGATCTGCTTCTCCGCTTCTGGCGGGGCGCGTATGCAGGAAGCGCTGATGTCTCTGATGCAGATGGCGAAAACATCTGCTGCGCTGGCGAAAATGCAGGAACGCGGTTTACCGTATATTTCTGTACTGACCGACCCAACAATGGGCGGTGTTTCTGCTAGCTTCGCGATGCTGGGCGATCTCAACATTGCAGAACCGAAAGCACTGATCGGCTTTGCTGGTCCGCGTGTTATCGAGCAAACCGTACGTGAGAAACTGCCGCCGGGATTCCAGCGTAGCGAGTTCCTGATTGAAAAAGGCGCTATCGATATGATCGTCCGCCGTCCTGAAATGCGCCTGAAACTGGCAAGCATTCTGGCGAAGCTGATGAATCTTCCTACGCCGAATCCGGATGAGCCGCGTGAAGGCGAGGTGGTACCTCCGGTTCCCGATCAGGAATCAGAGGCCTGATAGTTTACTCTATGGGTTTCGGGTTGCAGGCAGGC
Source organism: Citrobacter sp. RHBSTW-00887 (assembly GCF_013728095.1). Taxonomy (NCBI): domain Bacteria; kingdom Pseudomonadati; phylum Pseudomonadota; class Gammaproteobacteria; order Enterobacterales; family Enterobacteriaceae; genus Citrobacter; species Citrobacter sp. RHBSTW-00887. The sequence continues at coordinate 1,759,150 of NZ_CP056267.1, forward strand.
GATAAGAGAGTAGATCCCGATGAGCTTACACAGGTAAGTGATTCGGGTGAGCGAGCACAGCCAACGCATCTGCAACGTGAAAAACAACGTGTAAAAAAGGGCAGGCCGGTTGGTGCTGCCCTTTTGCTTTTCTCAACGTAAAGAATCTACAGCCATCATGGACAATAAACGTATTCCTCAAGCCGCGTCGCCCCTGGCATCGTGGCTTTCTTATCTGGAAAACCTGCACAGTAAAACCATCGATCTCGGCCTGGAACGCGTAAGTCAGGTGGCGCGCAAACTGGGTGTGTTGAAACCCGCGCCATTTGTTTTTACGGTGGCGGGAACCAACGGGAAAGGCACAACCTGCCGTACGCTGGAATCTGTGCTGACCGCAGCAGGTTATAAAGTTGGCGTTTACAGTTCGCCGCATCTGGTACGCTACACGGAACGCGTACGCGTGCAGGGGCGTGAACTGCCGGAATCAGCGCATACCGCCTCGTTTGCTGAGATTGAAGACGCGCGTGGCGACATTTCCCTGACCTACTTTGAATACGGTACCTTATCGGCGCTCTGGTTGTTTAAACAGGCCCAACTGGATGTCGTCATCCTGGAAGTTGGGTTAGGCGGTCGCCTTGACGCGACCAATATCGTGGATGCCGATGTTGCGGTGGTCACCAGCATTGCGCTTGACCATACTGACTGGCTGGGCCCGGATCGCGAAAGCATTGGTCGTGAGAAGGCGGGAATTTTCCGTGCAGAGAAACCGGCTATCGTCGGTGAACCGGAAATGCCTTACACCATCGCCGATGTTGCACAAGAGAGCGGGGCGATTTTGCAACGCTGCGGCGTGGACTGGCGCTATGTGGTCACGGAGAACGACTGGTCCTTTACGGACGATCACGGCACGTTGGCGCACCTGCCGTTGCCGCAGGTCCCGCAACCTAACGCCGCTACCGCACTGGCAGCACTGCGCGCAAGCGGGCTTAACGTCAGCGAGCAGGCCATTCGTGACGGTATTGAACAGGCTATTTTACCGGGGCGCTTCCAGATTGTGAGCGAGTCGCCGCGGGTGATTTTTGATGTTGCCCATAACCCGCATGCGGCGGAGTATCTGACCGGCCGTCTGAAAAAATTAGTGAAAAGCGGGCGTGTACTTGCGGTTATCGGTATGCTACATGATAAAGATATTGCCGGTACGTTAGCCTGGTTAAAAAGCGTGGTTGACGCCTGGTACTGTGCGCCCCTGGAAGGGCCGCGTGGAGCTACTGCAGAACAACTGCTGGAGCATCTGGGCAAAGGCTACGCCTATGACAGCGTGGCGCAGGCATGGTCTGCGGCGCTAGCTGAGGCGAAGCCAGAAGATACCGTGTTGGTGTGTGGATCGTTTCACACTGTCGCACATGTCATGGAAGTGATAGACGTGGGGAGAAGCGGTGGCGAGTAAGTTTCAGAATCGATTAGTCGGCACAATTGTGCTGGTCGCGCTGGGGGTGATTGTGCTCCCCGGGCTGCTTGACGGGCAGAAAAAGCATTATCAGGATGAGTTTGCGGCGATCCCGCTGGTGCCGAAACCCGGCGATCGCGATGAACCAGACATGATGCCTGCAGCAACGCAGGCGCTGCCGACGCAGCCACCGGAAGGGGCGGCTGAAGAGGTGCGCGCGGGCGATGCTGCCGCGCCATCGTTGGATCCGTCACGTTTGACGACGGCAAACAGCGCGGAGTTAGATCCTGTCCCCGCGCCTGTAGAACAGCCGAAACCCAAACCGAAGCCGCAGCCGGTTGCCGTCGCTCCGACGCCAGCACCGGCTCCAGCGCCGAAACCGGCCGCGGTGGAACCGCCAGCGCCAACCGGCAAAGCGTATGTTGTACAGCTCGGTGCGCTGAAAAATGCGGATAAGGTCAATGAGATCGTGGGTAAACTTCGTGGCGCGGGCTTCCGGGTATATACTTCCCCGTCAACGCCGGTGCAGGGTAAAATAACCCGTATTCTCGTAGGACCTGACGCCTCCAAAGATAAGCTGAAGAACTCGCTGGGCGAGCTGCAGAAGATCTCCGGTCTGAGTGGCGTAGTGATGGGGTACACCCCTAATTAAGGGATTGCGCTGTTCACGGCGCTGCTCTTAATTCAGGCCGGATAGGGCGTTTTTACCGCTATCCGGCAGTGCCCGAAGAGGCATAAAACGGTATGGCGTTGAAGATTTTTTCAGCGCCATTTTTATTTACGCGTGGAAAGGAAATCCCTACGCAAACGTTTTCTTTTTCTGTTAGAATGCGCCCCGAACAGGACGACAGGGCGTTAAATCGTGGGACACTTATGGTCTGGATTGATTACGCCATTATCGCGGTGATTGGTTTTTCCTGTCTGGTTAGCCTGATCCGTGGCTTTGTTCGTGAAGCATTATCGTTGGTGACTTGGGGTTGTGCTTTCTTTGTCGCCAGCCATTACTACACTTACCTGTCTGTCTGGTTTACGGGCTTTGAAGACGAACTCGTTCGAAATGGGATTGCTATCGCGATACTGTTTATCGCGACACTTATCGTCGGCGCTATCGTTAACTTTGTGATAGGCCAACTGGTAGAGAAAACAGGCCTGTCGGGTACCGACAGGGTGTTGGGGATCTGCTTTGGTGCTCTGCGAGGAGCGCTGATCGTCGCCGCCATACTGTTCTTTCTCGATACCTTTACCGGTCTGTCGAAAAGTGAAGACTGGAGCAAGTCGCAGCTGATCCCGCAGTTCAGTTTCATCATCAGATGGTTCTTTGACTATCTGCAAAGCTCGTCAAGTTTCTTGCCCAAAGTATAAACTTTGGGTTGTTGCTGAACGAGGAAAAGACGTATGTGCGGTATTGTCGGTATCGCCGGTGTTATGCCGGTAAACCAGTCGATTTATGACGCGTTAACGGTGCTCCAGCATCGTGGTCAGGATGCCGCAGGCATCATCACCATTGATGCCAACAACTGCTTCCGCTTGCGTAAAGCAAACGGAATGGTGAGCGATATTTTTGAAGCGCGCCATATGCAGCGTTTGCAGGGCAATATGGGCATCGGTCATGTGCGTTACCCAACGGCTGGCAGTTCCAGCGCCTCCGAAGCTCAACCTTTTTACGTCAACTCACCGTATGGCATCACGCTTGCCCATAATGGCAACCTGACCAATGCGCATGAGCTGCGTAAAAAGCTGTTTGAAGAAAAGCGCCGCCACATCAATACCACTTCAGACTCTGAAATTCTGCTGAATATTTTCGCCAGCGAGCTGGATAACTTCCGCCATTATCCGCTGGAAGCCGATAATATTTTTGCTGCTATTGCGGCAACCAACCGCCAGATCCGCGGCGCCTATGCCTGCGTGGCGATGATTATTGGCCACGGTATGGTTGCCTTCCGCGATCCTAACGGTATCCGTCCGCTGGTACTGGGTAAACGCGATATCGGGGATGGTCGTACCGAGTATATGGTGGCCTCCGAGAGCGTGGCGCTGGATACGCTGGGTTTTGAATTCCTGCGCGATGTGGCACCTGGCGAAGCGGTGTATATCACCGAAAAAGGTCAGCTGTTTACTCGCCAGTGTGCCGATAACCCGGTCAGCAATCCGTGCCTGTTTGAATACGTTTACTTCGCACGTCCTGACTCCTTTATCGACAAGATTTCCGTCTACAGCGCCCGTGTAAATATGGGTACCAAGCTTGGCGAAAAAATTGCTCGTGAGTGGGAAGATCTGGACATTGACGTGGTGATCCCGATTCCGGAAACCTCCTGCGATATCGCGCTGGAAATTGCCCGTATTCTCGGTAAGCCGTACCGTCAGGGTTTTGTGAAAAACCGCTACGTGGGTCGTACCTTTATCATGCCCGGCCAGCAGCTGCGCCGTAAATCCGTGCGCCGTAAGCTGAACGCCAACCGTGCGGAATTCCGTGATAAAAACGTGCTGCTGGTGGATGACTCCATCGTGCGCGGTACCACCTCGGAACAGATTATCGAGATGGCGCGTGAAGCCGGAGCGAAGAAAGTGTATCTGGCCTCTGCGGCCCCGGAAATTCGCTTCCCGAACGTTTATGGTATCGATATGCCTACGGCGACGGAGCTGATTGCTCATGGTCGCGAAGTGGACGAGATTCGCCAGATAATCGGTGCAGACGGTCTTATCTTCCAGGATCTGAACGATCTGATTGAAGCGGTCCGCGCTGAGAACCCGGATATTCAGCAGTTTGAATGTTCAGTGTTTAACGGCGTGTACGTCACCAAAGACGTCGACCAGCAATATCTCGATTTCCTCGACTCCCTGCGTAATGATGATGCCAAAGCAATTTTGCGTCAGAACGAAGCGGAAAACCTCGAGATGCATAACGAAGGGTAATGTTCTGTTGCAGGTCAGGACACATAGAGTGGACTGACTTGCAACTGCGCATAAAAACCTGCAAAGTCAGCCCTGAAGCAAGTAAGGGCGAAAAAATGAAACGACTCATTGTAGGGATTAGCGGTGCCAGTGGCGCGATTTATGGCGTGCGCCTGCTGCAGGTTTTGCGTGACGTTACTGATGTGGAAACCCATCTGGTGATGAGTGCTGCTGCCCGACAGACGCTGGCGCTGGAAACTGACCTCTCTGTACGCGATGTGCAGGCACTGGCGAATGTAAATCACGATACGCGCGATATCGCCGCCAGTATCTCTTCCGGCTCTTTTCAGACCGCCGGAATGGTAATATTACCTTGTTCAATCAAAACGCTTTCAGGCATCGTCCACAGTTACACCGATGGGCTGCTTACCCGTGCGGCAGACGTGGTGTTGAAAGAACGCCGCCCGCTGGTGCTGTGCGTGCGTGAAACGCCTCTGCATCTGGGGCATCTGCGGCTGATGACGCAGGCGGCAGAAATTGGCGCGGTGATTATGCCGCCAGTCCCGGCATTCTATCATCGCCCGCAAACGCTAGATGATGTGATTAATCAAACGGTTAACCGCGTACTCGACCAGTTTGATATCTCCCTTCCACAGGAGCTGTTCACCCGCTGGCAAGGGGCGTAAAACCGTTCCATCAGCGTGCAAAGAAACATCCGTTGCCCTGTTTCAGGGCAATTTTGTAACCGCGATCATATCCTCAACATTTAATTCGTTAAAACTCAACGAAACGCTGCGGTTCAACCGTCAGACCTGCTATCTTCAAAATCAGGACATTATTGCAACGTTTTATTAACATATTTAACGTCGAATATCCTCATCGACGCGAAAATGGCATAAGACCTGCATGAAAAAGTCTGCAAACACACAACACAACGTAAAACATAATAAAATTACGCCACTTGAGGGTTATGTATGAAGAAGACGGTTCTTGCTTTGTCTTTGCTGGTAGGACTCTCCGCCACCGCGGCCAGCTACGCAGCACTTCCGCAGACGGTTCGTATTGGTACAGATACAACGTACGCACCTTTTTCCTCTAAAGATGCCAAAGGCGACTTTGTCGGCTTTGATATCGATCTGGGAAATGAGATGTGTAAGCGCATGCAGATCAAATGTACCTGGGTAGCCAGCGACTTTGACGCGCTGATCCCGTCGCTGAAAGCGAAAAAAATTGATGCCATCATCTCCTCGCTTTCAATCACTGAGAAGCGTCAGCAAGAGATTGCGTTCTCAGACAAGCTTTACGCAGCAGACTCACGTCTGATCGCCGCGAAAGGTTCCCCAATTCAACCGACTCTTGATTCCCTTAAAGGTAAACATGTTGGCGTACTGCAAGGCTCGACTCAGGAAGCCTATGCTAATGACAACTGGCGCAGCAAAGGCGTAGATGTGGTGGCCTATGCGAACCAGGACCTTATCTATTCTGACCTGACAGCGGGTCGTCTGGACGCGGCGTTGCAGGATGAAGTCGCGGCCAGCGAAGGCTTCCTGAAGCAGCCTGCCGGTAAGGACTACGCTTTTGCTGGTCCGTCGGTGAAAGATAAAAAATACTTTGGTGACGGCACCGGGATTGGCTTGCGCAAAGATGATGCAGAGCTGAAAGCTGCTTTCGATAAAGCGCTGGGCGAACTGCGCAAAGACGGCACCTACGACAAAATGGCGAGCAAGTATTTTAACTTCAATGTCTACGGCGATTAATACGCCGCAACGGGGAATGGACTGCACCATTGCGGGTAACCATTACGGTGCATAATAAATTCAGTGCACTGTTTTGGTGCTTTTGTCGCTGTCTTAATAAGCATGAGTGCATACTTAAGCGCTTTTCATGCAAATAAATACCGCCGACAGGGTAGAATGCTTTGCCTTGTCGGCCCGATTAATGGCACGATAACTGCACCTGGTCCTGTAAAGATCCCCTATAAAAGACAGTCTGTTGAGGATAGTTATGAAAAAACTGGTGTTGTCTCTTTCTCTGGTCCTGGCTTTCTCCAGTGCTACCGCAGCATTTGCAGCCATTCCGCAAAAAATTCGTATCGGTACCGATCCTACTTATGCGCCGTTCGAATCGAAAAATGCACAGGGTGAATTAGTCGGTTTTGATATCGATCTGGCTAAAGAGCTGTGCAAACGTATCAATACACAATGTACCTTCGTGGAAAACCCGCTGGACGCGCTTATCCCTTCGTTAAAAGCGAAGAAAATCGATGCGATTATGTCCTCGCTTTCCATCACTGAAAAACGTCAGCAGGAAATCGCCTTTACCGACAAGCTTTATGCAGCCGACTCGCGTCTGGTTGTCGCTAAAGATTCTGCTATTCAGCCGACCATTGAGTCGCTGAAAGGTAAACGTGTTGGTGTGCTGCAGGGCACGACTCAGGAAACCTTCGGCAATGAGCACTGGGCGCCAAAAGGCATTGAAATTGTCTCTTATCAGGGGCAAGACAATATCTATTCTGACCTGACTGCCGGGCGTATTGATGCTGCTTTCCAGGATGAAGTCGCAGCCAGCGAAGGCTTCCTGAAACAGCCGGTCGGTAAAGATTACAAATTCGGCGGCGCATCTGTAAAAGATGAGAAGTTATTCGGCGTGGGTACCGGTATGGGGCTGCGCAAAGATGATAACGAACTGCGCGAAGCACTGAACAAAGCCTTTGCCGAGATGCGAGCTGACGGTACTTACGAGAAGCTGGCGAAAAAGTACTTCGATTTTGATGTTTACGGCGGTTAATCACCGCAGGTGCTGATAAAGCCCGTAGATTTTTGACGTGTTGAATTTATGCCTGATGGCGCTGTGCGTATCCGGTCTACAGCGATTTTGTAGGCCGGATAAGGCAAAGTCGCCATCCCGCATTTAACAGTTTGTCTGAAATCAAAAGAGGCTTATTACTCCACCACACACGACAGGACAGGCAGCATGTTGTATGGCTTTTCAGGTGTTATTTTACAGGGCGCAATTGTTACGCTGGAGCTGGCACTTAGCTCGGTGGTACTGGCGGTTCTGATAGGCCTTGTCGGCGCGGCAGCTAAGCTGTCGCAAAGCCGGGCGCTGGCGCTTATTTTCGAAGGGTACACAACGCTTATCCGCGGCGTGCCCGATCTGGTCTTAATGCTGCTCATCTTTTACGGATTACAAATCGCGCTGAATACCCTTACCGATGCAATCGGTATCAGCCAGATTGATATCGATCCGATGGTCGCGGGTATTATTACGCTCGGGTTTATCTACGGAGCCTATTTTACCGAAACATTTCGTGGCGCATTTATGGCCGTGCCAAAAGGACATATTGAAGCCGCGACGGCATTCGGTTTTACCAGTTCACAAATATTTCGCCGCATTATGTTCCCGGCGATGATGCGCTATGCCTTACCGGGAATTGGCAACAACTGGCAGGTCATTCTTAAGGCCACTGCGTTGGTATCGTTGCTCGGCCTGGAAGACGTAGTGAAAGCCACTCAGCTTGCCGGAAAAAGTACCTGGGAGCCGTTCTATTTTGCCGTAGTGTGCGGGGTCATCTATCTGGTGTTTACCACTGTTTCTAATGGTGTGCTGCTGTACCTTGAGCGCCGCTATTCCGTGGGTGTGAAGAGGGCTGACCTGTGATTGAGATTATTCAGGAATACTGGAAGTCCCTGCTGTGGACCGACGGGTATCGCTACACCGGCGTGGCTATCACCCTGTGGCTTCTGATTTCATCGGTGGTGATGGGCGGGATACTGGCGCTGTTTTTGGCAATTGGTCGTGTTTCCAGTAATAAATTTATCCAGTTTCCCATCTGGCTGTTCACCTATATTTTTCGTGGGACGCCGCTGTACGTCCAGTTGCTGGTGTTTTATTCCGGGATGTATACGCTGGAGATAGTCAAAGGCACGGACTTCCTCAACGCGTTTTTCCGCAGTGGGCTAAATTGCACCGTGCTGGCGCTGACGCTGAATACCTGCGCCTATACCACGGAGATTTTCGCCGGGGCTATTCGTTCCGTACCCCATGGTGAGATTGAAGCCGCGCGCGCTTACGGTTTCTCGTCGTTTAAACTGTATCGCTGCATTATTTTGCCTTCCGCGCTACGTATTGCGCTGCCGGCTTACAGCAATGAAGTTATTTTAATGCTGCACTCCACGGCGCTGGCATTTACCGCAACGGTGCCTGATTTGTTGAAAATCGCCCGCGATATCAACTCGGCAACGTATCAGCCGTTTACCGCCTTCGGTATTGCCGCTGTTCTGTATTTGATTATTTCGTATGTCCTGATCAGTCTGTTCCGTAAAGCGGAAAAACGCTGGTTGCAGCATGTATCCTCTAAATGATTCGAGTAACACGATGTCTGAAAATAAATTAAACGTTATCGATTTACATAAGCACTACGGCGAACATGAAGTGCTGAAAGGGGTATCGCTGCAGGCCAATGCGGGTGATGTTATCAGTATTATTGGCTCGTCAGGTTCCGGTAAAAGTACCTTCCTGCGCTGCATTAACTTTCTCGAGAAACCGAGCGCCGGGTCGATTGTCGTCAGTGGTCAGAACATTGGTCTGGTACGCGACAAAGACGGCCAGCTTAAGGTTGCAGACAAAAATCAGCTGCGCTTGCTGCGCACGCGACTGACGATGGTCTTTCAGCACTTTAATCTGTGGAGCCACATGACGGTGCTGGAAAACGTGATGGAAGCGCCGATCCAGGTGTTGGGGCTGAGCAAGCAGGAAGCTCGCGAACGTGCGGTGAAGTATCTGGCGAAAGTGGGTATTGATGAGCGCGCTCAGGGCAAATATCCGGTGCATCTGTCCGGTGGTCAGCAGCAGCGTGTCTCCATTGCTCGTGCGCTGGCGATGGAACCGGAAGTGTTGCTGTTTGATGAACCCACGTCGGCACTTGACCCGGAGCTGGTGGGCGAAGTGCTGCGCATTATGCAACAACTGGCCGAAGAGGGAAAAACCATGGTGGTCGTGACCCACGAAATGGGGTTTGCCCGTCATGTCTCCACGCACGTGATTTTCCTGCATCAAGGGAAGATTGAAGAAGAGGGCGATCCCGAGCAGGTATTTGGTAATCCGCAAAGCCCGCGTTTGCAGCAGTTCCTCAAAGGTTCGTTGAAGTAAGTCACCTGCCCGGAGGCGCTACGCTTTCCGGGCCTGGGATTTTAGCGCGTCGCACTCCAGACGATAAACCCAGTCGTCGTAGGCGATACCATCAATCTCATACGCCTTTTCCAGCACCTGCGTACGCACGAACCCCGTTTTTTCCAGAATCCGTATTGAGCCCTTATTATCCGCCAGTGCGTAAGCATTTATCGCCGTGACCGCCGCGTGCTCGAAGGCGTACTGGCACACCGCGCGTACGGCTTCGCTGGCAATACCTTTCCCCTGCGCCTGTGGCATGATGGCGTAGCCGAGGTCGGCTTCGTGCGGGTAGAGATGGCTGATTTGCAGACCAATATCGCCGAGCGGCGTCGGGTTGTTGTGCTCGCGGATGACAAAAGTGTGCTGTGCGGCAAGGCGTCTGGCGAATAACAGACGCGTATCTTTCGCCGGGGCGATGTTGCCCATATAGCGCATGACTTCAGGACATTCACGTAGTTTCTGGAAAAATGACCAGTCAGAAAACTGAAACAAAGAGAGGGTAAGTCGGGGAGTCGAAATTATCGCCATAACGTCGCCATTGCAGAAATCTGGCCTATAACCTTACCACCACAACGGCGACCGTGAATAGCGCTTAGGGGTTATCGGATGACATCCGCCAGCGCTTCTTCTAAATCGTACCAGCGAAACGCGAAACCGGACGCTTCCAGGCGTTTTGGCAACGCTCGCTGCCCGCCGAGAACCAGCACTGAAGATTCGCCCATCAGCAACCGCATTGCGGTGGCGGGAACGCGCAGAATGGCAGGACGGTTCAGGGCGTGGCCCAGCGCGTGGGCAAACTGCTCATTGTGTACCGGGTACGGTGAAACCATATTGAAGGGACCGCGCAGATCGTTATCCAGCAGCCAGAGAATTCCGTTGACCATATCATCAATATGGATCCAGGCCATATACTGGCGTCCGTTGCCAATTGGTCCGCCTAAGCCAAGACGAAACGGCGGAACCATTTTCGCCAGAATGCCGCCAGCAGAGGCCAGTACCACGCCGGTGCGCAGCATACACACGCGGGTTTTATCGCTTTGCGCAGTGCTGGCAATCTGCTCCCAGCGGGCGCACAGCTTATGGGTAAATTCGTTATGCGGCGGCTCTTCTTCTGTGACCACCACTTCGCCTAAATCGCCGTAGTAACCGGTAGCGGAACCGGAAATTAGCACTGCGGGCGGTGTCTCGCTGGCATTGATTAAATCGACCAGCTTCTGCGTGATGACCCAGCGGCTCTGACACAGGCGTTCCTTTTGCTGGGCACTCCAGCGCTTGTCCGCAATCGGCTCTCCGGCAAGGTTAATGACGGCATCAATGTCATTGAGATTTTGCCGCTCTTCCAGCCCTTTGGACAGCGTAACCCGGGAGTCGAGAATCTGACGCGCCTTATCTGGAGAACGGGTCACTACGGTTATCTGATGCCCCAGTTCCAGCAAGCGGGGGATCAGATGACGTCCAATCAGGCCAGTACCGCCGGTAATCAGAATCTGCATGTCGCCTCCCGGGTTATGTTTAGCGCTGCCAGCTCAGCGTCATAGAGACTGAGTCGGCGTAACGTAATGCGTGAAGTTTATCTATCTCTACTTGAGCATAAGTGACCCAGTGATGTTCGCGTGCGATATCGAGCACATCTTGAGTTAATTTTTCTAACAATGAGAAGCGGTTACCCTCTACGTGGGCAATGATGCTCTTGGTGATAGTGCGATAATTCAGCGCGTCGTTGATATCTTCGCTGGTACGGGCTTTGTCTGCCGGATAGTGAATGGCAATGTTGATGACGATATCCTGGCGGTTAAGGATCTCCTCTTCTTTGATGCCGATAAAAGTGCGCAGACGAAGGTTTTTTATACGAATAATTGCGTCAGGTTGTGACATTGCAGGTTTCCTCCATGTATGAACCTTTGCATGATACACGAGAACCGAATCGCGTCACCGCTTCTCACTTTGTGCTTGTTGCATGGCGCGTTCCGTTGCGGGACGCGTACGGATGCGTTCATGCCAGTTATTGACCGCCGGGTAGTTGTCGAGGTCGATGCGCTGACGCTGATGGGCGTGGATCCACGGCCAGCAGGCAATGTCGGCAATGCTGTAGTGATCGCCCCCCAGCCAGGGGGACGTTTCCAGACGTTTATTCATCACGTTGTACAGGCGCTGGGTTTCAACCTGGTATCTTTCAATGGCGTAGGGAATCGTTTGTGGGGCGTAGTGGCTAAAATGATGATTCTGGCCCAGCATGGGTCCGAGGCCGCTGACCTGCCAGAACAGCCACTGCAGCGTAGTGTGGCGTTCACGTAACTCACCGCTCAGCAGCTTACCGCTCTTTTCTGCCAGATAGAGTAAAATTTCTCCGGACTCAAACAGGCTGATGGGCTTTCCGCCGTCTACCGGGGCACTGTCGATAATGGCCGGGATTTTATTGTTTGGTGAGATTTGCAGAAAATCAGGGTGAAACTGGCTACCTTTGCTGATATCGACATGAATCAGACGGTATTGCAGCTGCGCCTCTTCAAGAAACAGCGTGATTTTGTGACCGTTTGGCGATGGAGTGTAATAGAGATCGATCATTTTCAGCGTCCGTTTTGTCATGAACCGGGTCATAACAAGTATAGAGCCTGTTGGCGTGCGTGAGTTTTCATCAAGTGACAGTGAGAGAAAGACTCTATATTTTGAAGGCAAGCCAATACATTTCAGAGGACATTATGAGCAAATCTGCAATTACGCTGTGGTCAGATGCCAATTTTTTCTCCCCTTACGTGCTGTCTGTTTATGTCGCTCTGCAAGAGAAAGGACTGCCTTTTACGCTGAAAACCGTTGATCTCAACAGCGGCGAACACTTGCAACCTTCATGGCAAGGGTATGCGTTAACGCGGCGCGTGCCGGTGCTTGAAATCGACGGTTTCGAGCTGAGCGAATCATCAGCGATTACTGAGTTCCTGGAAGAGAGTTTTGCGCCGCCGCAGTGGGAGCGAATCTACCCACACGATGTGCAAAAGCGCGCGCGGGCGCGCCAGGTTCAGGCGTGGATCCGCAGCGATCTGATGCCTATCCGTGAAGAACGCTCAACGGACGTAGTTTTTGCTGGCGTGAAGAAAGGTCCGTTAAGCGAAGCGGGAAAAGTCAGTGCGGAGAAATTGTTCGCCACTGCGAGCCATTTATTGAGCCACGGGAAGCAGAATTTATTTGGCGAATGGTGTATTGCCGACTGCGATTTAGCGCTAATGCTGAATCGTCTGGTCCTTAACGGCGATGAGGTTCCCGAAGCGCTTGCAGAATATGCCGCCTTCCAGTGGCAGCGCGCTTCAGTCCAGCGTTTTATCGCGCTTTCAGCGAAGCGTTCCTGCTGAAAAACGGGGCGTAATCCAGTATCATTACAAGGTACTTTTCAACGAGGAGTGAGTGATGAAACTGATGTTCGCATCGGACATTCATGGTTCGTTGCCAGCCACGGAACGCGTACTTGAACGGTTTGCCGCAAGCGGTGCGCAATGGCTGGTGATATTGGGTGATGTTTTAAACCACGGACCGCGTAATGCTCTCCCGGAAGGCTATGCGCCTGCGCAGGTTGCTGAGCGGTTGAATGCGCTGGCAGCGCGGATTATCGCTGTGCGTGGCAATTGTGACAGCGAAGTGGATCAGATGCTTCTGCATTTTCCGATGACCGCGCCGTGGCAGCAAATTCTGACAGAAAACCAGCGACTCTTTTTGACGCACGGGCATCTTTTTGGCCCGCAAAATATGCCGGCGCTCAACGTGGGAGATGTGCTGGTTTATGGGCATACACATTTGCCCGTGGCTGAGCGTCAAGGGGATGTTTACCACTTCAATCCCGGCTCGGTAAGCATCCCGAAAGGGGGCTTTGCGGCAAGTTACGGGATTCTGGATGATAATGTTCTCAGCGTAATGGCACTCAATGATCAAAGTGTTATTGCACAGGTCGAGATTAATCCGTAATTTACCCCACAAACATAAACGCGCCGTAAGAGCGCAAGAAAAAAGAAGGTTTCCTGATGGTGGAACAGCGTCGTTTGGCAAGTACGGAATGGGTGGATATTGTGAATGAAGACAACGAAGTCATTGCACAATCCAGCCGGGAACAAATGCGGGCGCAACGCTTACGCCATCGCGCAACGTATATCGTCGTGCATGATGGAATGGGCAAAATTCTGGTTCAGCGTCGTACTGAGACAAAAGATTTTTTGCCCGGCATGCTGGATGCCACCGCTGGCGGTGTTGTGCAGGCTGACGAGCAACTACTGGATTCAGCGCGCCGTGAAGCGGAAGAGGAACTGGGGATTGCGGGCGTGCCGTTTGCCGAGCATGGGCAGTTTTATTTTGAAGACCAGAACTGTCGCGTATGGGGCGGGCTGTTTAGCTGTGTTTCCCACGGACCGTTTGCGCTTCAGGAAGAAGAGGTTAGTGAAGTTTGCTGGCTGACGCCGGAAGAAATTACCGCGCGCTGCGACGAATTTACGCCGGACTCACTGAAAGCCCTGGCGCTGTGGATGACCCGCAACGCTAAGAATGAAGGGGCGAAAGCCGAAAAGCAGGAAGAAGCTGAGTAAAATCTGCTCATCCGGCCTACAGCGTCGAGAAATTGTGTAGGCCGGGCAATCGTTTTTTAATGGTAACCCATTATCTGCGCGCCAATTACCACCACGCTGGACATAATAAACAGCAGTCCCAACAGTGTGGCGCCTACCTTCAGCCAGTTACGAAAATCCACCCGACACACGCCTAACGTTGCCATCAGCGATGCCGATGTAGGATAGATAATATGACTGAATCCGTCGCCAAACTGGAAGGCCAGTACGGTGACCTGACGGTTTACGCCAACCAGATCGCCTAAGGGTGCTAATAACGGCATGGTCAATGCAGCCTGACCAGAGCCGGAAGTAACGAAGAAATTAAACACCGCCTGGAACAGCAGCATAAACCACGCCGCGATGGCGTTATCCAGCCCGCTGATGCCGTTGGCAATGCTGTGCAGCAGCGTGTTCAACACGCTGGCTTCACCCGCCTCTCCATTACCGACCAGCAGTAATATGCCCTTGGCAAAACCGACCAGCAGGGCAGGGGCAATCATCATTCGTGCGCCTTCAGTGAATGAGGAGGCCATGATGTTGACCGTCATGCCGTTGAGACGAAAGACCACGCCGATGATGCCAATTACCAGGCCCATGGTGAAGAACTGACTGGCGATCTCAGGAATAAACCACGCGTTGACGATAACCCCCCAGACAACCCAAATCATTACCGCGGTCAGCACCAGCAGCACCAGCCAGTCGCACAGCGTGAAGCGTCGTTCCACAACGTCGTCCTGCTGTTCGCGAAAGAAACGGTCGGATTCATGTACCCGGGACAAAAGCGGATTCTTTTTGATGCGCGCCGCATAGGCCAGCGTGAAGGTCAGACCTATCAGGGTCGCAATTACCCAGACAATGATACGCAGACCGGAACCAGAGAGCACCGGCACGCCCGCAATCCCCTGCGCGACGACCACGCAAAACGGGTTCATCCATGAGCTGGCAAATCCAATCTGAGTCGCAATATAGGTGACCAGAACGGTGGTGATACTGTCGTAACCTAACCGTACCATTAACGGTGCGATAATAATGGCAAAGGCGACCGCCTCTTCCCCCATGCCAAACACCGCGCCGCCTAATGAGAAGAGAACAAACAGCACCGGGATAAACAGGACTTCGTTTCCTCGCGTATGGCGGATGAGCGCCAGGATGCCGTTATCGATGGTTCCGGTACGCATAACGATGCCGAATGCGCCGCCAATCACCAGCATAAACATAATAATGCCGACGGCAGTGCCGAATTTAGAGCCGGAGGTTAACCCTTCAAACGGAAAATTCATCAGGCCAGGGCGCTCATCACCGGTGGTGAAAAACTGCACCCGGTGATACTGCTCTTCGCCCGCGTCGTTGGTCAGAATTCGAAAAGAATGGGGGTCGACCACCTTACGGGTTTTAGTTTGTCCATCAACCTGATACTGCACTTCCTGACTGTCGAACATCCCGACGGGAACAACCCATGTCGCCAGACTGGTTAAAATGGCAACGAAAAAAATAATCACCAACGTATCGGGCATCGCCCATTTTTTAGCTGGCTGTGTTTCTGTTACTGCTGACATGAAAGACTATCCCTGTTGCAATGCAAAAGAGGATAAGTATGCAAACAGGAGAATAGTTATTCATTGATGCAGCGCATCCTGGCAAATGTTTCAGAATATGCCAACGGGAAAAACAGGTATAAAAAAACCGGAAATATAAGCTATTTCCGGTTTAATAAGCAGAAGTGTTGCCGGATAAGACATCCGGCACACTCGACAGATTACTGCTGCTGTTGGGAAGACTGGATCGCGGTCAGAGCGATGGTGTAGACGATGTCGTCAACCAGCGCGCCACGAGACAGGTCGTTCACAGGCTTGCGCATACCCTGCAGCATCGGCCCGATGGAGATCAGGTCGGCAGAACGCTGTACCGCTTTGTAGGTGGTGTTACCGGTGTTCAGATCCGGGAAGATGAACACGGTAGCGCGACCTGCAACCGGAGAGTTCGGCGCTTTGGATTTTGCTACGTCAGCCATAACGGCGGCGTCATACTGCAGCGGACCGTCGATCATCAGGTCAGGACGTTTTTCCTGCGCCAGACGCGTGGCTTCACGAACTTTTTCTACGTCGCTACCTGCACCAGAAGTACCGGTGGAGTAGGAGAGCATTGCTACACGCGGTTCGATACCGAAAGCAATGGCGGATTCAGCGGACTGAATCGCGATTTCTGCCAGTTGCTCTGCAGTCGGATCCGGGTTGATCGCGCAGTCGCCGTATACGTAAACCTGATCCGGCAGCAGCATGAAGAACACGGAAGACACCAGGGAACTACCCGGTGCAGTTTTGATCAGCTGCAGCGGCGGACGGATGGTGTTCGCGGTGGTATGAACTGCACCAGAAACCAGACCGTCAACGTCGTCCTGTTCCAGCATCAGGGTACCGAGAACCACGTTGTCTTCCAGCTGTTCGCGGGCAACGGTTTCGGTCATACCTTTGTTTTTACGCAGTTCGACCAGGCGAGCAACGTAGCTTTCGCGAACCACATCTGGATCAACGATTTCTACGCCAGCGCCCAGCTCAACGCCCTGAGAGGCTGCAACGCGGGTGATCTCATCCGGGTTGCCCAGCAGTACGCAGGTTGCGATACCGCGTTCAGCACAGATAGCCGCCGCTTTAACGGTACGCGGCTCGTCACCTTCCGGCAGAACAACGCGCTTGCCGGCTTTACGTGCCAGCTCGGTCAGCTGATAACGGAACGCTGGTGGAGACAGACGACGGCTGCGCTCAGAGGTCGCGGTCAGGGATTCAATCCAGTCAGCGTTGATGTAGTTAGCAACGTATTCCTGAACTTTCTCAATACGTTCGTGATCGTCAACCGGAACTTCCAGGTTGAAGCTCTGCAGGCTCAGAGAGGTCTGCCAGGTGTTGGTGTTCACCATGAATACCGGCAGGCCGGTTTCAAATGCACGTTCGCACAGTTTAGTGATACGCGCGTCCATTTCGTAGCCGCCAGTCAGCAGCAGGGCACCGATTTCCACGCCGTTCATGGCTGCCAGGCATGCTGCAACCAGCACGTCAGGACGATCGGCGGAAGTCACCAGCAGAGAACCTGCACGGAAGTGCTCCAGCATGTGCGGAATGCTGCGTGCGCAGAAAGTCACAGACTTCACGCGACGGGTATTGATATCACCTTCGTTAACGATAGTGGCGTTCAGATGACGCGCCATATCGATTGCACGCGTTGCGATCAGATCGAAGCTCCATGGCACCGCGCCCAGAACCGGCAGCGGGCTGGATTCTTGCAGTTTAGCCGGATCAACTTTGATCACTTTCGCTTTGGAAGAGTCGTCGAAAATCTCGGACAGATCCGGGCGAGTACGGCCCTGCTCATCAACCGGTGCGTTCAGTTTGTTAACGATTACGCCGGTGATGTTGGTGTTTTTCGCGCCGCCGAAGCTGCTGCGAGTCAGTTCAATACGCTCGTTCAGCTGTTCCGGGGTATCAGTACCCTGAGACATTACGAAGACGATTTCTGCGTTCAGCGTTTTCGCGATTTCGTAGTTCAGAGACTGTGCGAACTGATGTTTACGAGTTGGGACCAGGCCTTCAACCAGTACAACTTCAGCGTCTTTAGTGTTCGCGTGGTAGTTCGCGATGATCTCTTCCATCAGCACATCTTTCTGATTGCTGGACAACAGAGATTCAACGTGGCTCATCTTCAGCGGCTCAGCGGCTGGCAGAGAAGAGTTAGCACGGACGATGCTGGTAGTCTGGTCTGGCGCATCGCCACCGGCACGCGGTTGAGAGATCGGCTTGAAGACGCTCAGACGAACGCCTTTGCGTTCCATTGCGCGGATCACGCCAAGGCTGACGCTGGTCAGACCGACGCTGGTTCCGGTAGGGATCAGCATAATAATACGGGACACGGTTTATCCTCTTTCGTTACCGTCGATGTAGACGGGTTACAAAACAGCACCGCCAGCTAGGCTGGCGGTGTGAAATCAGGCAGTCAGACGGCTCGCGTCTTGCGCGATAACCAGTTCTTCGTTGGTTGGGATAACCACCGCAGGACGGGTACCTTCTTTGTTGATGAAACCAGATTTGCCGAAACGTGCGGCCAGGTTACGTTCGTGGTCAACTTCAAAGCCCAGAACGCCCAGTTTGCCCAGAGACAGTTCACGAACCATCGCTGCGTTTTCACCGATACCACCGGTGAAGACAACTGCATCCAGACGACCATCCATCAGCGCAGTGTAAGAACCGATGTATTTCGCCAGACGGTGACAGTAAACGTCCATTGCACGTTTAGCGTCTTCTTTAGTCGCGTAGTTATCTTCAACATAACGGCAGTCGCTGGTGACTTCGGTCAGACCCAGCAGGCCGGACTCTTTGGTCAGCATTTTGTTGATCTGGTCAACGCTCATGCCCAGGGTGTCGTGCAGGTGGAAGATGATCGCCGGGTCGATGTCACCGGAACGCGTACCCATCACCAGACCTTCCAGCGGGGTCAGACCCATGGAGGTATCAACACATTTACCGTTACGGATAGCAGAAACAGAACCGCCGTTGCCCAAGTGGCAAGTGATGATGTTGAGCTCATCAACCGGTTTGTTCAGAATTTTTGCCGCTTCCTGAGTTACGAAGAAGTGGCTGGTACCGTGCGCGCCGTAACGACGAACACCGTGTTCTTTGTACAGGCTGTATGGCAGAGCATAGAGGTAAGACTCTTCCGGCATGGTCTGATGGAACGCGGTGTCGAACACAGCCACGTTTTTGTCTTTCAGATTCGGGAAGGATTTCAGCGCTTCTGCGATACCGATCAGGTGTGCAGGGTTATGCAGCGGTGCAAAAGAGGCTGCGTCTTTGATACCCTGAATAACAGAATCGTCGATAACCACAGAGCCGGTGTATTTCTCGCCGCCGTGAACAACACGGTGACCAATCGCAGTCAGCTGAGCAGACAGTTCTGGTTTTTGTGCCAGAATAGTATTAACGATAAAATTCAGCGCTTCACTGTGAGCGGCGCCTGCACCTAAAGCCGCTTCTTGTTTACCGCCGTCCATTTTCCACTTGATACGTGCTTCTGGGAGATGGAAACATTCGGCTAAACCAGAGAGGTATTCTTCACCGTTTACTGCATCGATGATGGCAAATTTCAGTGAGGAGCTACCGCAGTTCAGAACCAGTACTAACTTACTCGACATGGAAGTACCTATTTATGATACGTGGCTAAAAAAACGTCAGGAAGTCATAGAGCGTAGCGCATGATGACACCGACGTTTATGATTAACATCATGCGCCATAGTCTTTTTGGGCACGATGGAATAAATACCTTTGAGTCTATGTCATTTTGCGTATTTTTCAGCCAATGGCATACTATGTGTCAATTTGACGACTCAATGATTTTGGACTAAAGGCCTTACAGGCCGGCACAGGATACCTGAATGTGGGTATTAAAGACAAAATGTTTTGAACGATGTCCTTTGTAGTTGTTGTTTTGCACAAATTTTTTAATTTTTATATGTGAAGTTGAGGTAACCGCCATGTCGACACCGGATAATCGTTCCGTCAATTTTTTTAGCTTGTTTCGCCGGGGGCAGCACTATGCGAAGACGTGGCCAATGGAAAAGCGCCTCGCGCCAGTGTTTGTAGAGAACCGCGTGATCCGCATGACGCGTTACGCGATCCGTTTTATGCCGCCTATCGCCGTCTTCACCTTATGCTGGCAAATTGCGTTAGGGGGGCAGTTGGGACCGGCCGTGGCGACTGCGCTGTTTGCGCTCAGCCTGCCGATGCAGGGCATGTGGTGGCTGGGTAAACGTTCTGTAACACCGCTGCCGCCTTCAATACTCAACTGGTTCTACGAAGTTCGGGGTAAATTGCAAGAAGCCGGGCAGGCGCTCACTCCGGTAGAAGGAAAGCCTGATTATCAGGCGCTGGCTGACACGCTTAAGCGCGCCTTCAAACAACTGGATAAAACTTTCCTCGATGATTTGTAATTGACCCCTGATTACGCATATAAAAGAAGGCACAAGATGCCTTCTTTTTTTTCATCGCAGTAGTAGTGATACAGGAGTCCCAAATGGAAATGACCAACGCTCAACGTCTGATTTTGTCTAATCAGTACAAAATGATGACTATGCTCGATCCCACTAACGCCGAGCGTTATCGTCGTTTGCAGACGATTATTGAACGCGGTTACGGCTTGCAGATGCGCGAGCTGGATCGTGAGTTTGGTGAGCTGACGGAAGAAACCTGTCGTACGATTATCGATATTATGGAGATGTATCACGCATTACATGTGTCCTGGACTAATCTTAAGGACGCGCAGGCTATTGATGAGCGCCGCGTGACCTTCCTTGGCTTTGACGCCGCAACGGAAGCCCGTTACCTCGGGTACGTACGTTTTATGGTTAATGTAGAAGGTCGTTATACCCACTTTGATGCGGGTACGCATGGCTTCAACGCCCAGACCCCGATGTGGGAAAAATATCAGCGTATGCTAAATGTCTGGCACTCTTGCCCGCGCCAGTATCACCTGAGTGCGAATGAAATTAACCAAATCATTAATGCCTGAGGGGGCGAGCGTGCAGTGCAAAGGTTTTCTGTTTGATCTGGATGGAACGCTGGTCGATTCCTTACCCGCAGTAGAACGCGCGTGGTGCAACTGGGCCGATCGTTTTGGCCTCGATCACGCCGAGGTGCTCGGCTTTATTCATGGCAAGCAGGCCATTACCTCCCTGCGACACTTTATGGTGGGCAAATCTGAGGCTGAGATCGCCGCGGAATTCACCCGCCTGGAGCAGATCGAAGCGACGGAAACCGCGGGGATCACAGCGCTGCCGGGAGCGGTTGATTTACTCAACCACCTCAATAAAGCGGGTATTCCATGGGCGATTGTGACCTCCGGATCCATGCCGGTCGCACGAGCGCGTCATCGTGTCGCGGGGCTGCCTGCTCCTGAAGTGTTTGTCACCGCCGAGCGGGTAAAAAGAGGCAAACCCGAGCCTGACGCCTATCTGTTAGGCGCCCAGCTTTTGGGTCTTGCGCCACAGGAATGCGCGGTGGTGGAAGATGCGCCCGCTGGGGTGCTTTCAGGACTGGCGGCAGGGTGTCATGTGATAGCGGTCAACGCGCCTGTGGACACGCCGCGTCTGGATGAGGTCGATTTTTCGCTGACCAGTCTGGAACATATTTCTGTGACTAAACAGCCCAACGGCAATGTGGTCGTTGTAAGAAATACCTGAACATGATTTAGCCCCAGATTGTTGGGGCTTTTTTATGGCAGAATCGATCCATCCCTCTCATTTAACAAGGATATGTTGTGAACGGTGAATTGATATGGGTTCTCTCATTGCTGGCGATTGCCGTCGTCTTGTTTGTCACTGGCAGAGTGCGTATGGACGCGGTCGCTTTGCTGGTCATCATTGCCTTTGTTCTGAGCGGAACATTGAGCATCACAGAAGCCTTTTCCGGATTCAGCGATCCTAACGTTATTTTGATAGCGGCATTATTCATTATCGGCGACGGCCTGGTGCGTACCGGGGTGGCGACAGTAATGGGTGCCTGGCTGGTGAAGGTGGCTGGCAGCAGTGAAGTCAAAATGCTGGTGTTGCTGATGATTACCGTTGCCGGGCTCGGGGCGTTTATGAGTTCGACCGGCGTGGTCGCCATCTTTATCCCGGTGGTCTTAAGCGTTTCCATGCGCATGGAAATTTCCCCTTCACGCTTGATGATGCCGCTGAGCTTTGCCGGCTTGATAAGCGGCATGATGACGCTGGTGGCGACGCCGCCTAACCTGGTCGTCAACAGTGAACTGTTACGTGAAGGACTCAACGGGTTCAGCTTTTTTAGCGTTACCCCGCTGGGGCTGGTGGTTCTGGTACTCGGCATAATTTATATGCTGCTGATGCGCTTTATGCTCAAGGGGGAAGATTCCAGGCAGCCGGGAGACGGCTGGAAACGCCGGACCTTTCGCGATCTGATTAAAGAATATCGCCTGACCGGGCGCGCGCGTCGGCTGGCGATTCGTCCCGGTTCTCCTATGATTGGCCAGCGTCTGGATGATCTGAAGTTGCGTGAGCGCTACGGGGCAAACGTGATTGGCGTGGAACGCTGGCGTCGCTTTCGTCGCGTAATAGTCGACGTTAACGGGGTTTCTGAGTTTCGCGCCCGTGACGTATTGCTGATTGATATGTCCGCGGCCGATGTCGACCTGCGTGAATTTTGCAGTGAACAGTTTCTGGAACCAATGGTACTGCGCGGCGAATACTTCTCCGAGCAGGCGCTTGATGTGGGGATGGCCGAGATCTCTCTGATCCCTGAATCGGAATTGATCGGCAAAACGGTACGGGAAATCGCTTTTCGTACCCGCTACGGGCTGAATGTCGTTGGGCTGAAGCGCGATGGTGCGGCTCTGGCTGGAGCGGTGGTGGATGAGCCATTGCTGATGGGCGATATCATATTAGTGGTGGGCAACTGGAAGCTCATCACACTGTTGGGACAAAAAGGGCGTGATTTTGTCGTGCTGAATATGCCGGAGGAAGTCAGTGAAGCTTCTCCGGCGCACAGCCAGGCACCGCATGCGATTTTCTGTCTGGTGCTGATGGTCGCTCTGATGCTCACTGATGAAATTCCCAATACGGTGGCTGCGATCATCGCCTGTCTACTGATGGGGAAATTTCGCTGTATTGATGCCGAAAGTGCCTATAAAGCGATTCACTGGCCAAGCATTATTTTGATTGTCGGGATGATGCCCTTCGCGCTGGCTTTACAAAAAACCGGCGGTGTCGACTTGGTGGTGAAAGGGCTGATGGATGTCGGTGGCGGGTATGGCCCGTATGTGATGTTGGGCTGCCTGTTCGTGCTGTGTGCGACTATCGGGTTATTTATCTCCAACACCGCGACGGCGGTGCTGATGGCGCCAATCGCGCTGGCGGCTGCAAAGTCGATGGGCGTTTCACCGTATCCTTTTGCGATGGGGATTGCGATGGCAGCATCCGCAGCCTTTATGACACCGGTCTCTTCGCCGGTAAACACTCTGGTGCTCGGACCTGGCAACTACAGCTTTAGCGATTTCGTGAAGATTGGCGTACCGTTTACCATCATTGTGATGGCGGTGTGCGTGGTGATGATCCCGATGCTGTTTCCGTTTTGATTTTGTTGGCGGATGGCGACGGGGATATCTTCGCCGCCACCGGGTCATGCGTTTATAGCGGAGAATCCTGGCTGATTTCATCTAATGAGAGGTGAAAACTCGGGACAAACACGTCCATAAAGTAGTCCATCTCTTCGCTGCGTCGCGACTCCAGCGTTTTTTCCAGACGCGTCTTGGCAAGCAGAAATTCGTTATTACCGGCAGAGAGTTCCTCCAGACACTTCAGATACGCGCACAGGGCATCGGCCTGTTTAACAATCGATCTCTCTTCTTCACTTAAGGCATGCTCATCAATGAGCGGCGCAAAAATATCGCGCAGTTCATCAGGCACCATATCGACCAGTTTTTGCTGGGCAATTTTCTCTATCGCTTTATATTCCTGCGCAATCTGCGAGTTGAAATATTTCACCGGAGTAGGGAGATCACCGGTCAGCACTTCTGACGCATCGTGATACATCGCCAACAGAGCAATACGCTCAGCATTAACCTGACCACCAAATTTACGGTTTTTGATCGCGGCCAGCGCATGGGCAACCATGGCAACCTGCAGACTGTGTTCAGACACGTTTTCGGTGCGCACGTTGCGCATCAGCGGCCAGCGATTAATGAGCTTCAGACGGGAGAGGTGGGCAAAAAAATGGCTCTGCTTCATAACGACCCTTATATGATGGCAACCTAAGAGTCATTTTGCGCAGAGAAGGCTGTCAGATGCAAATACTCGTCATCCATCCGACAGCCTTTGTTTAATTACAGCTGGTGATACCCTGACAGGAAACGCTCAAATTTACTCAGCGACATTTCAATATCGTCAATACGCGGCAGCGTGACGATGCGGAAATGATCCGGCCACGGCCAGTTGAACGCTGTTCCCTGAACCAGCAGTACTTTTTCCTGCAGCAGGAAGTCGAGCACCATCTTCTGGTCGTCATGAATGTTGAAGCGTTTAGCATCAATTTTCGGGAACATATACAGCGCGCCGCGCGGTTTTACGCAGGAGACACCAGGAATGTCATTGAGCAGTTCCCAGGCGCGGTTGCGTTGTTCATACAGACGCCCACCAGGCATGATAAATTCGCTGATGCTCTGGTATCCGCCCAGCGCGGTCTGAATGGCATGTTGCGCCGGAACGTTGGCACACAGGCGCATAGAGGCCAGCATCTCAAGACCTTCAATATATCCTTTAGCATGTTTCTTCGGCCCGTTCAGCACCATCCAGCCCTGACGGAAACCGGCAACGCGATAGGTTTTTGACAGGCCATTGAAGGTGATGGTCAGCAGATCCGGCGCCATTGCAGCGATGGAGTGGTGTTCAGCATCGTCGTAGAGAATTTTGTCGTAAATCTCATCCGCAAAGATGATGAGGTTGTTCTGGCGAGCAATCTCAACAATCTCCATCAGCAGCTCTTTAGAGTAAACAGCGCCGGTTGGGTTGTTTGGGTTGATGATGACGATTCCACGCGTACGCGGCGTGATTTTGGCGCGGATATCATCCAGGTCCGGGAACCAGTCTGATGATTCGTCACACAGGTAGTGCACGGCATTACCGCCGGAGAGCGATACCGCCGCCGTCCACAGCGGATAATCAGGAGCAGGAACCAGCATTTCGTCCCCACTGTTCAGCAATGCCTGCATAGCCTGCACAATTAATTCAGAAACGCCGTTGCCGATATAAATATCTTCCACGGTTACGTCGCGCATACCACGGGCCTGGTAATGCTGCATAATCGCTTTACGGGCGGAATAAAGGCCTTTGGAGTCGCAATATCCTTGCGCTGTTGGCAAATTGCGGATCACATCCACCAGTATTTCATCTGGCGCTTCAAACCCGAATGGCGCCGGGTTGCCGATGTTCAGTTTCAGAACCTTATTGCCTTCTTCTTCCAGGCGCTTTGCTTCCTTCAGAACCGGGCCGCGAATGTCATAACAGACGTTTTCTAATTTGCTGGATTTTTCAATGGGGGACATGAACGTTGACCTTTTTAGCTGTGAATGCCACTCCCTGCCATGGAAGTCAGCCCAGCACAATGTACTCCCACGGCGGTGAGTTTTGAAGGGTCTTTAGTAGAAGATTTTGAAAAGCTATGAAGTGATAATTAACTGTTAACAACTAAATAATGTAAATATTATGAGATAATAATCTATCTGGATGCGTTTTGTTGGTAGTATGTTTTGTTTTATTGGTTTGGTTGTGGTGAATTGTTTGGTCAAAAAAAGTTAAACCTGTAAAGCGAA
Organism: Citrobacter sp. RHBSTW-00887; assembly: GCF_013728095.1. Taxonomy (NCBI): domain Bacteria; kingdom Pseudomonadati; phylum Pseudomonadota; class Gammaproteobacteria; order Enterobacterales; family Enterobacteriaceae; genus Citrobacter; species Citrobacter sp. RHBSTW-00887. The sequence goes on from NZ_CP056267.1 coordinate 1,784,587, forward strand.
ATGTCACGGGTGTCTAAGCTGGGGGAAGTAATTCGAAAATACTGAGGTTTTAACTGCGGGACCTGTTATCGGCCTGATCCGTACGTGATACGGTGTGAATTCATTGTTAAGCAGAATTAATGAATTGAAGAATTCTTAATTAATTATTATTTAATATTTAAACGACATTAAATTGAATGGGCCAATAATAGCAAAACCGCTGCTCTGACATAACACCTGGTAGCCTGGAATTATTCACGATAACACTTATAAATATAGTGGTTTTAGGTTAAGATAAGTCTCATGAAATGGTAAGTAGTCTGAATTTTAAGATAATTCAAATGTTTGTTGGTTGTTCCTAACACACTGAAAAGTTAGTTTTTAATGTGTAAATTATTGTTCGTTAACTTTTTTTTAAATTTACAAAATTTACATGTTTTCCCTAAGTCAGAATCATCCAGCAGCTAAAAATTCGGCTCTTTCTCGTTGCTATATTCCGATGAATATCACGGGAATTAAAATAGCCAGGAAAGAGAATTGTTTCGTTTGTTAAACCAAATACATCCTTATTTTCACTTGGTTACACTAAGCGAAACTGCGAGGGAGGTACATTACAAATGGAGTTGTTTGATTCCAAATGCACAGCATTAACCCGGTATGACCCGCGAGTAAGTGAAAAACTATGATAAATGCAAATCGTCCGATAATTAACCTCGACCTCGATCTGCTGAGAACCTTCGTTGCTGTTGCCGACCTGAATACCTTTGCGGCTGCGGCAGCTGCGGTATGTCGAACTCAGTCTGCGGTGAGTCAGCAAATGCAGCGTCTTGAGCAACTCGTGGGGAAAGAGTTGTTTGCGCGCCATGGACGCAACAAACTACTGACCGAACATGGTATACAACTGTTGGGTTACGCCAGAAAAATACTGCGCTTTAATGATGAGGCATGCTCATCATTAATGTTTAATAATCTTCAGGGAGTGTTAACTATCGGTGCTTCTGATGAATCAGCCGATACCATACTGCCTTTCCTGCTCAACCGAATAAGTTCGGTTTATCCGAAGCTTGCGCTGGATGTGAGGGTCAAGCGTAACGCCTACATGGTGGATATGCTGAAGTCGCAAGAAGTGGACTTGGTTGTGACTACCAACCGTCCTGGCGATTTTGAATGTCTGAATCTGCGTACCTCGCCAACGCATTGGTACTGTGCTGCCGAATATATTCTGCAAAAAGGTGAGCCGGTACCGTTGGTTCTGCTGGACGATCCGAGCCCGTTTCGCGATATCGTGCTGGCGACATTAAACGCTGCTCAGATCCCGTGGCGTCTGGCTTATGTTGCCTCAACCTTACCTGCGGTTCGCGCGGCGGTAAAAGCAGGGCTCGGCGTCACTGCACGGCCTGTTGAAATGATGAGTCCGGATTTACGCGTACTGGGCGCCGCCGACGGATTACCGCCATTGCCTGATACTGAGTATTTGTTGTGCTGCGATCCGTCCACGCAAAATGAGTTGGCAGAAGTTATCTTTAAGTCGATGCAAACGTATCAAAATCCTTGGCAATACAATCAGTTTACCCCGGAAGGGGGAGATGACTCGCTGATTGTTGAAGGCGACTTTGAGTAATCCGTCACAAAAAATCGTTTTAAAATGTTAGTGTAAAAAAGAGCCTCTGGTGATGAAAAAACATCCAGCGGCTCTTTTTTTATGTAAATATTGCCGCTTTATGTCATTTGCTATACTAAAACTTAACAAAATCAGAAGGTAAAAAAACGGCCTGACACTTGGCTGAAAAATAAGCAGCAGCGTTACTAATTGTTTCCATGTTAAAAAACTAGAGAAATTGTTGCTGTTTTTTATGGTGAATTAACAAAAGCGTGTCACAGATCAAGAAAATACTCCCATTTAGGGGGAGGCATCTGGGTGAATTCCTGTCAAAATAGGTGAGTATTATCTTTTTTACTTCACTACGGACACGATTCAACAACATTAAAAATGACCGATGATGCGATCGCAATTGGTCTAAATAGCACTTTATGTTAATGAAGTTGGAGCGGTGTAAAATAATGTGAGGAAACTTTTGTTAAAGTTGACAAAAGGTTATAGAAAGGAGTAAAAAACCCCATCAATTAGCTGTATAAAATGGTTTTTCACAGTGATTGTAAGGTTTTTTTTATTCCTCCCCATGAATCGATGTGGCGTTCATCTGCCGAAAAGAGCAGAGAATTTGGCGCTACTTTTGATGAGTAAGCAATGAGTATGTCAACATCCACTGAAATCATCGCTCATCACTGGGCATTCGCTATCTTTCTTATTGTTGCCATTGGCCTGTGCTGCCTGATGCTCGTCGGCGGCTGGTTTTTAGGTGGTCGCGCGCGCGCGAGATCTAAAAACGTGCCGTTTGAATCAGGTATCGACTCGGTCGGCACCGCCCGCTTGCGCCTGTCTGCCAAGTTTTATCTGGTAGCCATGTTCTTCGTTATCTTCGACGTTGAAGCGCTGTATCTGTTCGCATGGTCAACTTCTATCCGTGAAAGCGGCTGGATTGGCTTTGTGGAAGCTGCAATTTTTATTTTTGTGTTACTGGCAGGTCTGGTTTATCTGGTGCGTATTGGCGCGCTGGACTGGACGCCCGCGCGTTCACGCCGCGAGCGTATGAACCCGGAAACGAACAGTATCGCTAATCGTCAACGCTAACCGCGAGGCATTAAGATGGATTATACGCTCACCCGCATAGATCCTAACGGTGAGAACGACCGTTACCCCCTGCAAAAACAGGAGATCGTAACCGACCCCCTGGAGCAAGAAGTTAACAAAAACGTGTTCATGGGCAAGCTGCATGACATGGTTAACTGGGGCCGTAAAAACTCAATTTGGCCCTATAACTTTGGCCTTTCCTGCTGCTACGTTGAGATGGTGACCTCGTTTACCGCCGTGCATGATGTGGCCCGTTTTGGTGCGGAAGTACTACGTGCATCGCCGCGTCAGGCTGACCTGATGGTCGTAGCCGGAACCTGCTTTACCAAAATGGCGCCGGTTATTCAACGCCTCTACGATCAGATGCTGGAACCGAAATGGGTTATTTCCATGGGCGCATGCGCCAACTCCGGCGGTATGTACGACATCTATTCTGTGGTGCAGGGCGTTGATAAATTTATTCCGGTCGATGTGTACATCCCGGGATGCCCGCCGCGTCCGGAAGCGTATATGCAGGCTCTGATGCTGCTGCAAGATTCCATTGGCAAAGAACGCCGTCCGCTCTCCTGGGTGGTTGGCGATCAGGGCGTTTATCGCGCCAATATGCAGTCAGAACGCGAGCGTAAACGCGGCGAACGTATTGCTGTAACGAATCTTCGTACACCAGACGAGATTTAATTTGCGCCTGTCGGCAGCAGCACTTCCTTCGCTTATCACTACATAAATAGCGCGAAGCACTGCCGACCACCACGGACCATTTGCAATGGTGAACAATATGACCGACTTAACCGCGCAAGACGCTGTATGGCAAACACGGGATCACCTTGATGACCCGGTCATTGGCGAACTGCGCAACCGTTTTGGGCCGGATGCCTTTACCGTTCAGGCGACTCGCACCGGGGTACCTGTTGTTTGGGTCAAGCGTGAACAATTACTGGAAGTTGGCGATTTCTTAAAGAGACTGCCGAAACCTTACGTCATGCTGTTTGACTTACACGGCATGGACGAACGTCTGCGTACGCACCGCGAAGGGTTACCTGCCGCGGATTTTTCAGTTTTCTATCACCTGATCTCCATTGAACGCAATCGCGATATCATGCTCAAGGTGGCATTGTCTGAAAACGACCTGCGTGTACCGACGTTCACCAAACTGTTTCCGAACGCCAACTGGTATGAGCGTGAAACCTGGGAAATGTTTGGCATCGACATCGAAGGTCACCCGCACCTGACGCGTCTGCTGATGCCGCATACCTGGGAAGGTCATCCGCTGCGTAAAGACTACCCGGCGCGTGCGACCGAATTCGATCCGTTTGAGCTGACTAAAGCCAAACAGGATCTGGAAATGGAATCACTGACCTTCAAACCAGAAGAATGGGGCATGAAGCGTAGTTCCGAAAACGAGGACTTCATGTTCCTCAACCTCGGTCCTAACCACCCGTCTTCTCACGGTGCGTTCCGTATTGTGCTGCAGCTTGATGGCGAAGAAATCGTCGACTGCGTGCCTGACATCGGCTACCACCACCGTGGCGCTGAAAAGATGGGTGAACGTCAGTCCTGGCACAGCTACATTCCGTACACCGACCGTATCGAGTACCTCGGCGGCTGTGTTAACGAAATGCCTTACGTACTGGCCGTTGAGAAACTGGCTGGCATCACCACGCCGGATCGCGTCAATGTGATTCGCGTTATGTTGTCTGAACTGTTCCGTATCAACAGCCACCTACTGTACATCTCCACGTTCATCCAGGACGTCGGCGCGATGACGCCGGTCTTCTTCGCCTTTACCGACCGTCAGAAAATCTATGACGTAGTGGAAGCGATCACCGGTTTCCGTATGCACCCGGCCTGGTTCCGTATCGGCGGTGTGGCACACGATCTGCCGCGCGGTTGGGACAAACTGCTGCGTGACTTCCTCGACTGGATGCCAAAACGTCTGGATTCCTACGAGAAAGCCGCACTGCGTAACACCATCCTGAAAGGCCGTTCGCAAGGCGTTGCCGCTTACGGTAAGAAAGAAGCGCTGGACTGGGGTTGTACCGGTGCTGCGCTGCGTGCGACCGGTATTGATTTTGACGTGCGTAAAGCGCGTCCATACTCTGGCTACGAAAACTTTGACTTTGAAGTCCCGGTTGGCGGCGGCGTGTCCGACTGCTATACCCGCGTGATGCTGAAAGTTGAAGAGCTGCGCCAGAGTCTGCGCATCCTTGAGCAGTGCCTCAACAACATGCCGGAAGGCCCGTTCAAAGCGGATCACCCGCTGACTACGCCGCCGCCGAAAGAGCGCACGTTGCAACATATCGAAACCCTGATCACCCACTTCCTGCAGGTTTCGTGGGGACCGGTTATGCCGGCAAACGAGTCCTTCCAGATGGTGGAAGCGACCAAGGGTATTAACAGTTACTACCTGACCAGCGATGGCAGCACCATGAGTTACCGTACCCGTATCCGTACCCCGAGCTATGCGCACCTGCAGCAGATCCCGGTAGCGGTACGTGGCAGCCTGGTGTCCGACCTTATCGTCCACCTGGGTAGTATCGATTTTGTTATGTCAGATGTGGACCGCTAATTATGCACGAGAATCAACAACCACAAACCGAGGCTTTTGAGCTGAGTGCGGCTGAGCGTGAAGCGATTGAGCACGAGAAGCACCACTACGAAGACCCGCGTGCGGCGTCCATTGAAGCGCTGAAAATTGTTCAGAAACAGCGTGGCTGGGTGCCGGATGGGGCGATCTATGCGATCGCTGATGTGCTGGGGATCCCGGCAAGCGACGTAGAAGGTGTTGCCACGTTCTATAGCCAGATCTTCCGCCAGCCGGTAGGTCGCCACGTGATCCGCTACTGCGACAGCGTGGTGTGCCATATCAACGGCTATCAGGGGATCCAGGCTGCGCTTGAGAAAAAACTCAACATCAAGCCGGGGCAGACGACCTTTGACGGTCGTTTTACGCTGCTCCCGACCTGTTGCCTGGGGAACTGCGATAAAGGGCCGAACATGATGATCGATGAGGATACTCATGCTCACCTGACCCCGGAAGGCATTCCCGAACTGCTGGAGCGGTATAAATGAAAGACATTATCCGTACTCCCGAAACGCATCCGCTGACCTGGCGTCTGCGTGATGACAAACAGCCGGTCTGGCTGGACGAATACCGTAGCAAGAACGGCTACGAAGGTGCGCGTAAGGCCCTGACCGGGCTGTCACCGGACGAAATCGTTAATCAGGTAAAAGACGCTGGCCTGAAAGGGCGCGGCGGTGCGGGCTTTTCCACCGGTCTGAAGTGGAGCCTGATGCCGAAAGACGAATCCATGAACATCCGTTACCTGCTGTGTAACGCCGATGAAATGGAGCCGGGTACCTATAAAGACCGTCTGCTGATGGAACAGCTGCCGCACCTGCTGGTGGAAGGCATGCTGATCTCCGCGTTTGCGCTGAAAGCGTACCGTGGTTACATCTTCCTGCGTGGTGAATATATCGAAGCGGCTGTGCATCTGCGTCGCGCGATTGCCGAAGCAACCGAAGCCGGCTTGCTTGGCAAAAACATCATGGGCACCGGTTTCGACTTCGAACTGTTTGTCCACACCGGGGCAGGGCGCTATATCTGCGGTGAAGAGACGGCGCTGATTAACTCCCTTGAAGGTCGTCGTGCTAACCCACGCTCTAAGCCGCCGTTCCCGGCAAGCTCTGGCGCTTGGGGTAAGCCGACCTGCGTTAACAACGTCGAAACCCTGTGTAACGTACCAGCTATCCTCGCGAACGGCGTGGAGTGGTACCAGAACATTTCGCAGAGCAAAGATGCGGGCACCAAGCTGATGGGCTTCTCCGGTCGCGTGAAGAACCCTGGCCTGTGGGAACTGCCTTTCGGTACTACCGCGCGCGAGATCCTCGAAGATTACGCGGGCGGCATGCGTGATGGCCTGAAATTCAAAGCCTGGCAGCCGGGCGGCGCGGGTACTGACTTCCTGACTGAAGCGCACCTCGATCTGCCGATGGAATTCGAAAGCATTGGTAAAGCCGGTAGCCGTTTGGGCACCGCGCTGGCAATGGCCGTCGATCACGAGATTGGCATGGTTCCTCTGGTGCGTAACCTGGAAGAGTTCTTTGCCCGCGAGTCCTGCGGCTGGTGTACGCCGTGCCGTGACGGTCTGCCGTGGAGTGTGAAAATTCTGCGCGCGCTGGAGCGTGGCGAAGGCCAGCCTGGGGATATCGAGACGCTTGAGCAACTGTGTCGTTTCCTCGGCCCGGGTAAAACCTTCTGTGCACACGCACCGGGTGCGGTGGAGCCGCTGCAGAGCGCCATTAAATATTTCCGCGAAGAATTCGAAGCTGGCATCAAGCAGTCCTTCAGCAATACCCATCAGATTGGTGGTATTCAGCCGAACCTGCTGAAAGAGCGCTGGTAATAGCAGGGTAACCCTGAATCGCGATCAGAAATTCGATTAACGCTCGGTTTTAGACCGAGCCAACTGGAAGCATGCTGACTATGGCTACGATTCATGTAGACGGCAAAGAATATGAGGTCAACGGAGCGGACAACCTGCTGGAAGCTTGTCTGTCTCTCGGCCTTGATATTCCGTACTTTTGCTGGCACCCGGCGCTGGGAAGCGTCGGTGCTTGCCGCCAGTGTGCGGTGAAGCAATATCAAAACGCGGAAGACACGCGTGGTCGCCTGGTGATGTCTTGTATGACACCGGCCACCGAAGGCACCTTTATTTCAATTGATGACGAAGAAGCGAAGCAGTTTCGCGAAAGCGTAGTGGAGTGGTTGATGACTAACCACCCGCACGACTGTCCGGTCTGTGAAGAGGGCGGTAACTGCCACCTTCAGGATATGACCGTCATGACCGGTCATAGCTTCCGTCGCTACCGCTTCACGAAGCGTACTCACCGCAACCAGGACCTGGGGCCGTTCATCTCTCACGAAATGAACCGCTGCATCGCCTGTTATCGCTGCGTACGTTACTACAAAGATTACGCCGATGGTGCGGATCTGGGCGTCTATGGCGCACATGACAACGTCTACTTTGGTCGTCCGGAAGACGGTACGCTCGAAAGCGAATTCTCCGGTAACCTGGTGGAAATTTGCCCGACCGGCGTCTTCACCGATAAAACGCACTCCGAGCGTTATAACCGTAAATGGGACATGCAGTTTGCGCCGAGCATCTGCCAGCAGTGTTCTATCGGTTGTAACATCAGCCCGGGCGAGCGCTACGGTGAACTGCGTCGTATCGAAAACCGCTACAACGGTACCGTTAACCACTACTTCCTCTGCGACCGTGGTCGTTTTGGCTATGGTTACGTGAACCTGAAAGACCGTCCGCGTCAGCCGGTACAGCGTCGTGGCGATGACCTGATCACGCTGAACGCCGAACAGGCGATGCAGGGCGCGGCAGATATTCTGCGTCAGTCGAAGAAAGTGATTGGTATCGGCTCACCGCGTGCCAGCGTTGAAAGTAACTTCGCGCTGCGTGAACTGGTCGGTGCGGATAACTTCTATACCGGTATTGCCCAGGGCGAGCAGGAACGTCTGCAACTGGCTCTGAGCGTGCTGCGTGACGGCGGTATTCATACCCCGGCACTGCGCGAAATCGAGTCATACGATGCGGTTCTGGTCCTGGGCGAAGATGTCACCCAAACCGGCGCGCGCGTTGCGCTGGCAGTGCGTCAGGCGGTGAAAGGTAAAGCGCGTGAAATGGCGGCGGCGCAGAAAGTGGCCGACTGGCAGATTGCGGCAATCCTCAATATTGGCCAGCGCGCCAAGCACCCGCTGTTCGTTACCAACGTCGATAACACCCGTCTGGATGATATCGCGGCATGGACCTACCGTGCGCCGGTTGAAGATCAGGCGCGTTTAGGTTTCGCTATCGCCCATGCACTGGATAACAACGCACCGGCGGTTGACGGTATCGACCGTGACCTGCAAAACAAAATTGATGTCATCGTTCAGGCTCTTGCCGGGGCGAAGAAACCACTGATTATTTCCGGTACCAACGCCGGTAGCGCCGACGTGATTCAGGCTGCTGCCAACGTGGCGAAGGCGCTGAAAGGCCGTGGCGCAGACGTCGGGATCACCATGATTGCTCGCTCTGTCAACAGTATGGGGCTGGGTATGATTGGTGGTGGTTCCCTCGACGACGCGCTGACCGAACTGGAAACAGGTCGTGCTGACGCCGTTGTGGTGTTGGAAAATGACCTGCATCGCCATGCTTCAGCAACGCGTGTGAACGCCGCGCTGGCGAAAGCGCCGCTGGTACTGGTCGTTGACCATCAGCGCACGGCTATTATGGAAAACGCCCATCTGGTGCTTTCCGCCGCTAGCTTCGCTGAAAGCGATGGTACGGTAATTAACAACGAAGGGCGCGCCCAGCGTTTCTTCCAGGTCTATGACCCATCCTACTACGACAGCAACACCGTAATGCTGGAAAGCTGGCGCTGGCTGCACTCGCTGCACAGTACCGTGCAGAGTCGTGAAGTGGACTGGACGCAGCTCGACCATGTTATCGACGCGGTCGTTGAGAAGTTACCGCAGTTGGCGGGTATTAAAGATGCCGCGCCGGATGCAAGCTTCCGTATCCGTGGACAGAAACTGGCACGTGAACCGCACCGCTACAGTGGCCGTACCGCAATGCGCGCCAACATCAGCGTCCACGAACCGCGCCAGCCGCAGGACAAAGACACCATGTTCGCTTTCTCTATGGAAGGGAACAACCAACCGTCTGCGCCGCGTTCACAAATTCCGTTTGCCTGGGCTCCGGGCTGGAACTCCCCACAGGCGTGGAACAAGTTCCAGGATGAAGTGGGCGGTAAACTGCGTCATGGCGATCCGGGCGTGCGTCTGATCGAAGCTTCTGCAGATGGTCTGGATTACTTCACAACCGTTCCGGCGAGCTTCCAGGCTCAGGATGGTCAGTGGCGTGTCGCGCCTTACTATCATCTGTTTGGTAGTGACGAAATGTCCCAGCGTGCGCCTGTCTTCCAGACCCGTATGCCGCAACCGTACATCAAACTCAACCCGGCTGATGCCGCGAAGTTGGGAGTGAATGCCGGTACGCGCGTTTCTTTCAGCTACGATGGCAACACGGTTACGCTGCCGGTTGAAATCGCTGAAGGATTAACGGCAGGGCAGGTTGGTTTGCCAATGGGTATGCCTGGCATCGCGCCGGTTCTGGCTGGTGCACGTCTTGAGGATCTGCAGGAGGCACAACAATGAGTTGGATTACACCCGATCTGATTGAGATCCTGCTGAGCGTTCTCAAAGCGGTCGTGATTCTGCTGGTGGTGGTCACCTGCGGGGCATTCATGAGCTTTGGCGAACGTCGTCTGCTCGGTCTGTTCCAGAACCGTTACGGACCGAACCGTGTTGGCTGGGGCGGTTCGCTCCAGCTGGTTGCGGACATGATCAAGATGTTCTTTAAAGAAGACTGGATCCCGAAATTCTCGGATCGCGTCATCTTTACCCTGGCACCGATGATCGCCTTCACCTCGCTGCTGCTGGCTTTCGCCATCGTGCCGGTGAGCCCGAACTGGGTGGTTGCTGACCTGAACATCGGGATCCTGTTCTTCCTGATGATGGCAGGCCTCGCGGTATACGCGGTGCTGTTCGCAGGCTGGTCCAGTAACAACAAATACTCGCTTCTCGGTGCAATGCGTGCGTCTGCGCAGACGCTGAGCTACGAAGTGTTCCTCGGACTTTCCCTGATGGGCGTGGTGGCGCAGGCCGGTTCATTTAACATGACCGACATCGTCAACAACCAGGCTGATATCTGGAACGTTATTCCGCAGTTCTTTGGTTTTGTCACCTTTGCCATCGCGGGCGTGGCGGTGTGTCACCGTCACCCGTTTGACCAGCCAGAAGCCGAGCAGGAACTGGCCGACGGTTACCACATTGAATACTCCGGTATGAAATTCGGTCTGTTCTTCGTGGGTGAGTACATCGGCATCGTCACCATTTCTGCACTGATGGTTACCCTGTTCTTCGGTGGCTGGCATGGTCCGCTCTTACCGCCATTCGTCTGGTTCGCGCTGAAAACCGCGTTCTTCATGATGATGTTCATTTTGATTCGTGCGTCGTTACCGCGTCCTCGTTATGACCAGGTAATGTCCTTCGGCTGGAAAGTCTGTCTGCCGCTGACGCTCGTCAACTTGCTGGTAACGGCCGCTGTCATTCTCTGGCAGGCGCAATAAGGGACACAAAGACCATGACCTTAAAAGAATTGTTAGTAGGTTTCGGCACCCAGGTACGCAGTATCTGGATGATCGGCCTGCATGCGTTCGCGAAACGCGAAACGCAGATGTACCCGGAAGAGCCGGTCTATCTACCGCCCCGTTTTCGTGGTCGTATCGTTCTGACCCGTGACCCAGACGGCGAAGAGCGCTGCGTTGCCTGTAACCTGTGTGCGGTAGCGTGTCCGGTAGGCTGTATCTCTTTGCAAAAAGCAGAGACCAAAGACGGCCGCTGGTATCCGGAGTTTTTCCGCATTAACTTCTCACGCTGCATTTTCTGCGGCCTGTGCGAAGAAGCCTGTCCGACAACGGCTATTCAGCTGACTCCAGATTTCGAGCTGGGTGAGTACAAGCGCCAGGACCTGGTTTACGAGAAAGAGGATCTGCTGATCTCCGGTCCGGGTAAATACCCGGAATATAACTTCTACCGGATGGCAGGTATGGCAATCGACGGCAAAGATAAGGGCGAAGCAGAGAACGAAGCCAAGCCTATCGACGTCAAGAGCCTGTTACCGTAAGGAGAGGGGCAATGGAGTTCGCTTTTTATATCTGTGGCCTGATAGCCATTCTCGCAACCTTGCGGGTGATCACCCACACCAATCCGGTACACGCACTGCTGTACCTGATTATTTCGCTGCTGGCGATTTCCGGTGTGTTCTTCTCGTTAGGTGCTTACTTCGCGGGGGCGCTGGAAATAATCGTCTACGCGGGCGCCATCATGGTGTTGTTCGTGTTCGTGGTCATGATGCTCAACCTCGGTGGTTCTGAAATTGAACAGGAACGCCAGTGGCTGAAACCGCAGGTGTGGATTGGACCGGCGATTCTGTCGGCCATCATGCTGGCGGTTATTGTTTATGCCATTCTGGGTGTTAACGATCAGGGCATCGACGGGACGCCAATTAGCGCTAAAGCTGTCGGTATTTCCCTGTTCGGACCGTATGTACTGGCGGTCGAGCTGGCTTCGATGCTGCTGCTGGCAGGTCTGGTTGTAGCCTTCCACGTAGGGCGCGAAGAGCGTTCTGGTGAAGTGCTGAGCAATCGCACCGATGACCGCGCGAAAAGAAAAACGGAGGAGCACGCATGATCCCCTTACAACATGGACTGATCCTCGCGGCTGTCTTATTCGTACTGGGCTTAACCGGTCTGGTTATCCGCCGCAATCTGCTGTTTATGCTGATCGGGCTGGAAATCATGATTAACGCCTCCGCGCTGGCCTTCGTGGTCGCCGGAAGCTACTGGGGCCAGACCGATGGTCAGGTGATGTATATTCTCGCCATCAGCCTTGCGGCTGCGGAAGCGAGCATTGGACTTGCGCTGTTGCTGCAACTTCATCGCCGTCGCCAGAACCTGAACATCGATTCAGTAAGTGAGATGCGTGGATGAACATGCTTGCCTTAACCATTATTCTGCCATTTATTGGCTTTGTATTACTGGCGTTCTCTCGCGGTCGTTGGTCAGAAAATCTGTCCGCGACCGTGGGTGTCGGGTCGATTGGCCTGGCGGCGCTTGTGACCGCGTTTGTTGGCGTTGACTTCTTTGCTAATGGTCAACAGGCCTACAGCCAGCCGCTGTGGACGTGGATGTCTGTCGGTGACTTCAATATCGGTTTTAACCTGGTGCTGGACGGCCTGTCGCTGACCATGCTCAGTGTGGTGACCGGTGTGGGTTTCCTGATTCACATGTTCGCCTCCTGGTATATGCGCGGTGAAGAGGGATACTCCCGTTTCTTCGCCTACACCAACCTGTTTATCGCCAGCATGGTGGTTCTGGTACTGGCGGATAACCTGCTGCTGATGTACCTCGGCTGGGAAGGCGTGGGCCTGTGCTCCTATCTGCTGATCGGTTTCTATTACACCGATCCGAAGAATGGCGCTGCGGCAATGAAAGCCTTCGTCGTGACCCGTGTGGGTGACGTGTTCCTCGCCTTCGCATTGTTTATCCTCTACAACGAGCTGGGCACGCTGAACTTCCGCGAAATGGTGGAACTGGCGCCTGCTCACTTTGCAGATGGTAACAACATGCTGATGTGGGCAACCCTGATGCTGCTGGGTGGTGCGGTGGGTAAATCCGCGCAGTTGCCGTTGCAGACATGGCTTGCTGACGCGATGGCAGGTCCGACGCCTGTCTCCGCGCTGATCCACGCAGCGACGATGGTTACCGCCGGTGTCTACCTGATTGCACGTACTCACGGCCTGTTCCTGATGACGCCGGAAATCCTGCATCTGGTGGGGATTATCGGGGCTATCACTCTGGTACTGGCTGGTTTCGCCGCGCTGGTACAGACCGACATCAAACGCGTTCTCGCATACTCCACCATGAGCCAGATTGGTTATATGTTCCTGGCTCTCGGGGTTCAGGCGTGGGACGCGGCGATTTTCCACCTGATGACGCACGCCTTCTTTAAAGCGCTGCTGTTCCTGGCATCCGGCTCGGTTATCCTGGCCTGTCACCACGAACAGAACATCTTCAAGATGGGCGGTCTGCGTAAGTCTATTCCGCTGGTGTATCTCTGCTTCCTGATCGGTGGCGCGGCGCTGTCGGCTCTGCCGCTGATTACCGCAGGCTTCTTCAGTAAGGATGAGATTCTGGCCGGTGCGATGGCGAACGGTCATATCAACCTGATGGTTGCAGGTCTGGTCGGTGCGTTCATGACCTCTCTGTACACCTTCCGTATGATTTTCATCGTGTTCCACGGTAAAGAGCAAATTCACGCTCACGCAGGGAAGGGGATTACACATCATCTGCCGCTGATTGTGCTGATGATCCTGTCCACCTTCGTTGGCGCACTGATTGTGCCACCGCTGCAGGGTGTACTGCCTGCGACGACCGAGCTTGAGCATGGTCGCGTGATGACCCTGGAAATTACCTCCGGTATCGTCGCGATTGCAGGCATTCTGATCGCAGCATGGCTGTGGCTGGGTAAACGTACTCTGGTGACGTCGATTGCCAACAGTGCGCCAGGCCGTCTGCTGGGTACCTGGTGGTATAACGCCTGGGGCTTCGACTGGCTGTACGACAAAGTGTTCGTCAAGCCGTTCCTGGGCGTTGCATGGCTGCTGAAACGCGATCCGCTGAACGCAATGATGAACATTCCGGCGATCCTTTCCCGCTTTGCAGGTAAAGGCCTGTTGTTAAGCGAGAACGGCTATCTGCGTTGGTATGTAGCATCAATGAGCATCGGTGCCGTCGTTGTGCTGGCTCTGTTGATGGTACTGCGTTGATCGTAAAGTGAATTTTATCCAAATTCGTTGAAAATCAGGCCTCTATTAGGGGCCTTAAAAAGGAATAAAAATCGCCATGTTACTACCCTGGCTAATATTGATTCCCTTTATCGGTGGCTTCCTGTGCTGGCAGACCGAACGCTTTGGCGTGAAGGTGCCGCGTTGGATCGCGCTGATTACCATGGGACTGACGCTGGCGCTTGGCCTGCAACTTTGGTTGCAGGGCGGCTATTCACTGACGCAATCCACTGGCATTCCGCAGTGGCAGTCTGAGTTTGTCCTGCCGTGGATCCCACGCTTTGGCATCTCGATTCATCTTGCTATCGACGGTCTGTCGCTGCTGATGGTGGTGCTGACCGGCCTGCTCGGTGTTCTGGCGGTACTTTGCTCCTGGAATGAAATCGAAAAATACCAAGGCTTTTTCCACCTGAACCTGATGTGGATCTTAGGCGGCGTAATCGGCGTGTTCCTTGCCATCGACATGTTCCTGTTCTTCTTCTTCTGGGAAATGATGCTGGTGCCGATGTACTTCCTGATCGCGCTATGGGGGCATAAAGCCTCTGACGGTAAAACGCGTATCACGGCAGCAACCAAGTTCTTCATTTATACCCAGGCGAGTGGTCTGGTGATGTTGATTGCCATCCTGGCGCTGGTGTTTGTGCACTACAAAGCGACCGGCGTGTGGACTTTCAACTATGAAGAATTGCTGAATACTCCGATGTCCCACGGCGTGGAATACCTGTTGATGTTGGGCTTCTTCATCGCTTTCGCGGTGAAAATGCCGGTGGTTCCGCTGCACGGCTGGTTGCCGGATGCTCACTCCCAGGCACCGACCGCAGGTTCCGTTGACCTGGCAGGTATCTTGCTGAAAACCGCAGCCTACGGTCTGCTGCGCTTCTCCCTGCCGCTGTTCCCGAATGCGTCAGCGGAGTTTGCGCCTATCGCAATGTGGCTTGGCGTCATCGGCATCTTCTACGGCGCGTGGATGGCCTTTAATCAGTACGACATCAAACGTCTGATTGCTTACACCTCCGTATCCCACATGGGCTTCGTACTGATTGCTATCTACACCGGCAGCCAGCTGGCATACCAGGGTGCGGTGATTCAGATGATCGCGCACGGCCTGTCCGCAGCCGGTCTGTTCATCCTGTGTGGTCAGCTGTACGAACGTCTGCACACGCGTGATATGCGTATGATGGGCGGCCTGTGGGGCAAAATGAAATGGTTGCCTGCGCTGTCAATGTTCTTTGCAGTGTGTACGCTGGGTATGCCGGGTACAGGTAACTTCGTTGGCGAATTTATGATTCTGTTCGGCAGCTACCAGGTGGTTCCGGTTATTACCGTGATCTCGACATTTGGTCTGGTGTTTGCTTCTGTTTACTCGCTGGCGATGCTGCATCGCGCTTACTTTGGTAAGGCGAAGAGCCAGATTGCCAGTGTTGAACTGCCAGGGATGTCGCTGCGTGAGCTGTTTATCATCCTGTTGCTGGTCGTGCTTCTGGTACTGCTTGGCTTCTATCCGCAGCCGATTCTGGATACCTCGCATTCTGCGATGAGCAACATCCAGCAGTGGTTTGTTAATTCCGTTACTACTACAAGGCCGTAAATCGCCATGACAATAACTCCACAACACCTGATTGCGCTGCTACCGCTGCTGATCGTCGGCTTGACGGTGGTGGTTGTGATGCTCTCCATTGCGTGGCGACGCAATCACTTCCTCAATGCCACGCTGTCGGTCATTGGGCTTAACGCCGCACTGGTTTCGCTCTGGTTTGTTGGCCAGGCGGGCGCTATGGACGTCACCCCGCTGATGCGGGTTGACGGTTTCGCCATGCTCTACACCGGGCTGGTGCTGCTGGCGAGTCTTGCCACCTGTACCTTCGCTTACCCGTGGCTGGAAGGCTACGACGACAACCGGGAAGAGTTCTATCTGCTGGTACTGATTGCCGCGCTCGGCGGTATTCTGCTGGCTAACGCTAACCATCTGGCGGCGCTGTTCCTTGGTATTGAGCTTATCTCTCTGCCGCTGTTTGGTCTGGTTGGCTATGCGTTCCGTCAGAAACGTTCGCTGGAAGCCAGTATCAAATACACCATTCTGTCTGCCGCAGCGTCTTCCTTCCTGCTGTTTGGTATGGCGCTGGTGTACGCGCAGTCTGGCAACCTGTCGTTTGTCGCGCTCGGTAAGAGCCTCGGCGACGGTATGCTGCAAGAACCGCTGCTGCTGGCGGGCTTCGGTCTGATGATTGTTGGGCTCGGCTTTAAACTCTCGCTGGTTCCATTCCACCTGTGGACGCCAGACGTATACCAGGGCGCTCCGGCTCCGGTTTCCACCTTCCTGGCGACGGCGAGCAAAATCGCTATCTTCGGCGTGGTGATGCGTCTGTTCCTGTACGCACCGGTAGGTGATAGCGAAGCGGTACGGATCGTGCTGGGTGTGATTGCCTTTGCTTCCATTATCTTCGGTAACCTGATGGCGCTGAGCCAGACCAACATCAAACGTCTGCTTGGTTACTCATCTATCTCTCACCTTGGTTACCTGCTGGTGGCGCTGATTGCCCTGCAGAGCGGCGAGATGTCGATGGAAGCGGTTGGCGTTTACCTGGCCGGTTATCTGTTCAGCAGCCTCGGTGCTTTCGGTGTGGTCAGCCTGATGTCCAGCCCGTACCGCGGTCCGGATGCAGACTCTCTGTTCTCCTACCGTGGTCTGTTCTGGCATCGTCCAATCCTCGCGGCGGTGATGACGGTGATGATGCTGTCTCTGGCGGGTATTCCGATGACGCTGGGCTTTATCGGTAAGTTCTACGTACTGGCGGTGGGTGTGCAGGCTAATCTGTGGTGGCTGGTTGCCGCCGTGGTGGTGGGTTCCGCGATTGGTTTGTACTACTACCTGCGCGTTGCCGTGAGCCTGTACCTGAGCGCACCGCAGCAACTGAATCGCGATGCGCCGTCCAACTGGCAGTATAGCGCGGGCGGTATCGTGGTGTTGATTTCTGCTCTGCTGGTACTGGTGCTGGGTATCTACCCGCAACCGTTGATCAGCATCGTGCAGTTAGCGGCTCCGCTGATGTAATTCATCATGCTGTGATCGAAAAAGAGTCTGGACAATGTCCAGACTCTTTTTTTTACCTGTCTATACTCGTCATACTTCAAGTTGCTGGGGCGTCAGGCCGAAAGTTGACGGCTCACCAGCGGGCCGCTGATGCCTTTCGCTGTGCGATCCATCACTTCCTGAATGACTGAAGACAGCTCATTGACTTCGAATTTGGCCACGTAACCATCTGCTTTCACTCGGCGTACGTGATCTTCATTGGCGCTACCGGAAAGTGAGGAGTGGATAACGACCGGGATCTTCTTCAGGCGTTCGTCGGTTTTTATCTTACGGGTAAGCGTAAAACCGTCCATCTCCGGCATTTCCAGATCGGTGAGCACCAGCGCAATCTTCTCGCTGATTGGTTTACCTTCCGCTTCTGCTTCTTCAGATAGCTGTTGTATCTTTTCCCACGCATCCTGGCCCGTCACATGCATCAAGTGTGGAATCTCCATGGCGTTAAGCCCTTTTTCCAGCATCGCGCGAGCCACTTTGGAATCATCAGCCACAATCGCCACCGCACCCGGCGTAATGTTGAACTTATTGGTTTTCAGCTCTGTTGCGCGCAGGTCGTGGTTCGACGGTACAATATCGTACAGGATCTGTTCGACATCGAGCACCAGCGCCAGATTGTTAGTCTCTTTGTTGTCGTCCAGACAGGCGATACTGGTAATGTAGCGACCATTGACGGCTTTCTCGGCGGTATGCACCTGTTGCCAGTCCAGACGCATAATGTTTTCTACCGACTCCACCGCAAACGCCTGAACGCTGCGGGCATATTCCGTGATCAACAGGATGTTGAGTCCGGTCTCTGGCTTACAGCCCGCGACGGCAGGCAGATCAATCACCGGGATCACCTGATCGCGAATGTTAACCATACCCAGCAACGGGGCTTTCATACCTGCGGGACGCGTAAAGGTCGGCATCGGTACGATTTCACGCAGTTTGAATACGTTGATGCCAAACAGTTCTGATTTCTGCTCCTCGACGGATTTGCCAAGGCGAAACAGCAGCAGTTCAAAACGGTTAGACAGGGTTAGGTTTGTCCTGTCATCAATATCTTTCTGGAAATTGTTCATCCTGTCCTCAGTGTGAAAGCCAGCCTTTCCACTGTTATCGGCACTGAGGCGGAAAAATGGAGCATTAAACGGTGAAAATGGCGAAATCGTGAGCCAGTTCAGTGTCTGGAAATATCGCTTTGCACTCTTCGAGTAATCGCTGACAACCTCTTTCATCGTAGCGTGAGCTAACGTGGGTCATGATCAGGCGTCCCACTCCGGCCTCAAGCGCCAGCTGGGCGGCTTGTCGGGTCGAGCTGTGACCGCGGCTGTTGGCTTTTTCCTCCATTGAGGAGTCCAGTGTGGTTTCATGTACCATCACATCCACACCGCGTGCCAGTTCAATGGCGGACGCGCAAGGTCCTGTGTCGCCGAAAATAGCCACAGATTTTCCTCTGGTGGCAGGGGCGAGAAAATCGGCACCGTTAATCGCTCGACCATCCTCCAGCACGATGGTTTTCCCGGCTTTCAAATCCTGGAACCACGGGCCCGCTTTAACACCAGCCGCCTTCAAGGCGCTGGCGTCAAGTGCCCCCGGTTTGTCGTGCTCTTCAACACGAAAACCGTAGCACTCCAGCGGATGCTCCAGCGGGTACGCCGTTACTTTACGCAGGCCGTCATCGACAATTTCACCCGCGGTGATTTCGACAATATCCAGCGGATAATCGGTCCAGGAGCCGCTCAAACGCAAAGCCGTTTCGGTAAACTCTCGCAACCCCTTTGGTCCGTAAAGCGTCAGTGGCTGGACGTTCCCGGCCATTGAGCGACTGCACAGCAGCCCCGGTAAACCAAACAGGTGATCGCCGTGTAGATGGCTGATAAAAATACGCTCGAGTTTTCCAGGGTTAAATGGCGTGGGCAGCATCTGATGCTGCGTTCCTTCACCACAATCGAAAAGCCACAGCCCCGCCTGAGTCGGGTGTTGCAGATTCAGTAAAATTGCCGTTACATTGCGTGAGCGCGTGGGGACTCCCGCAGACGTGCCTAAAAATAGTAATTCCATCTTCGCGTTACACTTTTCGCCATCAATAAGGCAGGGTGTTCAGGTTATCACAACAAAGGGGCAGACTATGATTCACTGGCAAGATCTCCACCATGCAAAGCTCAATACACAGCAGTTGTACGCCATTCTTGAGCTTCGCTGTGCGGTATTTGTTGTTGAGCAACGGTGTCCGTATCAGGATGTGGATGGTGATGACCTGAGTGGTGAAAACCGGCACATTCTGGGTTGGCATAACGATGAACTGGTGGCGTATGCGAGGATTCTGAAAAGCGATGATGAGCTTGAGCCGGTCGTCATTGGGCGGGTGATCGTAAGCGAAGCGCTGCGGGGTGAAAAATTGGGGCAACAGCTAATGACTCAGACGCTGGCCTCCTGTACGCAGCATTGGCCGCACAAGGCGCTGTATCTGGGGGCGCAGGCACATTTGCAATCATTCTATGCGCGCTTTGGCTTTGTGCCGGTCACGGATATCTATGACGAAGACGGTATTCCACACGTCGGAATGGCGCGGGAAGCACATCAGGCGTAAACAGGCGCAAACACGCCTGATTGTCTATAGTTAGCGGGTACGTCAATAGAAAGGGAGAATAAAATGTCTTTTCATTCTTATGAATCACGTATCGATGACGATCTGGAATTATTGAGTGAAACGCTGGAGGAGGTGCTGCGTTCTTCCGGCGATCCAGCCGATCAAAAATACCTTGAGTTAAAAGCGCGGGCAGAGCGGGCGTTAGAAGAGGTGAGAAATCGCGTCAGCCATGCCTCTGACAGCTACTATTACCGCGCGAAGAAAGCCGTTTGCCGGGCGGATGATTATGTGCATGAAAAACCCTGGCGCGGAATCGGCGTTGGTGCCACGGTCGGTTTAGTGATGGGATTATTGTTAGCACGGCGATAAATTCCATTCCGTCAGCGCATTTGTACGTACTCCCTAACTGGGGGTACTGCTTTTTCTGCTCAGTACCCCGTATAATGTGAGGTTTTTAACAGGGAGAGGTCCGCGTGCATTCAATCACTACTGCGCTGGAAAGTCTGATGCGTCATTTGTCGCAAGAGATACCAGCAGCACCTGGAATTCGTATTTACGATATCCCTTTCCCACTGAATGATGCGTTTGACGCTTTAGGATGGCTGGC
The DNA here is from genome assembly GCF_013728095.1 of Citrobacter sp. RHBSTW-00887. Taxonomy (NCBI): domain Bacteria; kingdom Pseudomonadati; phylum Pseudomonadota; class Gammaproteobacteria; order Enterobacterales; family Enterobacteriaceae; genus Citrobacter; species Citrobacter sp. RHBSTW-00887. Next base: position 1,804,987 of record NZ_CP056267.1, read on the forward strand.
CAGTCAACCTGTCTGGCCCCAGTTTTACTGGCAACAGCGTAATGGCGATGAAGAAGCCGCCGTACTGGGCGCTGTTGCCACATTTTCCTCGCTCGAATTAGCCCAGCATTTTTTACACCAGCATGATGATAATCCTGACCTGCGTGTCTGGGGCCTGAATGCCTTTGAGCCTCAGCGCGGCCATTTGTTATTGCCACGGCTGGAGTGGCGACGTTGCGCGGGGGTGGCGAGCTTACGCTTACATCTCTATAGCGACGTGTCGCTGCGTGAAGACGCCGCGCAGGCGGTGGTGTTTATCTCATCGCTCGCCAACGTAAAGCCGCTGCCCGCATTGCGTCTGCGTTTGACGGGAGAACAGAACTGGCCGGATAAAACTGGCTGGACAGATCTGATAAAGCTCGCCACGCAAACGATCAATAGGGAACAGCTCGATAAGGTCGTGCTGGCGCGGGCGACCGATTTACAGTTTTCTCAGTCGGTTAACGCCGCGGCCGTGATGGCTTCCAGTCGTCGTCTAAACCTGAACTGCTACCATTTCTTTATGGCGTTCTCCGCAAAGTGTGCGTTTCTTGGTTCTTCCCCTGAACGGCTGTATCGGCGGCGTGACACGGCGCTGCGCACCGAGGCGCTGGCGGGAACTGTTGCCAACCACCCTGAGGATCATCGGGCCTGGCAGTTGGGGGAATGGCTAATGAAAGATGATAAAAACCAGCGCGAGAATATGCTGGTGGTCGAAGATATTTGCCAGCGTCTGCAAGGCTGTACGCAAACTCTTGATGTGCTGCCGCCGCAGGTGCTCAGACTGCGCAAAGTGCAGCACCTGCGCCGCTGTATCTGGACGGAACTGAATCAGGCTGATGATACGCTTTGTCTGATGCAACTCCAGCCCACGGCGGCAGTCGCAGGTATTCCGCGTGAGCTGGCGCGTGAATTTATCCAACAAAATGAACCGTTTGAACGCGAGTGGTATGCCGGTTCTGCGGGTTACCTTTCTCTGCGCCAAAGCGAGTTTTGCGTGTCATTACGGTCGGCGAAAATTAGTGAAAATGTGATACGCCTGTATGCCGGGGCAGGGATCGTGCGTGGTTCAGATCCTGAACAGGAATGGCAAGAAATAGACAATAAAGCGGCAGGACTGCGCACTTTATTACAGATGGAAGGGTAATGAGTTGTATATTACCGACTCATATCAAAAATCCATTTATTCGATTCTTTATACTGTGTCGCAATATTGATACCGGACAATCTCATGTCAGTAAGCGCATTTAACCGACGCTGGGCGGCGGTCATTCTGGAAGCACTCACTCGCCACGGCGTCAGGCATGTCTGCATTGCCCCTGGCTCTCGTTCTACACCGTTGACTCTGGCGGCTGCGGAAAACCCCGCTTTTATTCACCATACTCATTTTGATGAGCGTGGCCTTGGGCATCTGGCCTTAGGTCTGGCAAAAGTCAGCCGGCAGCCTGTCGCTGTGATTGTGACGTCCGGTACGGCGGTGGCAAATTTGTATCCCGCGTTGATTGAAGCGGGCCTGACCGGTGAAAAGCTGATTCTACTCACGGCTGACAGACCTCCTGAGCTTATCGACTGCGGCGCTAACCAGGCGATTCGTCAGGCCGGAATGTTTGCCTCGCATCCATCGCAAACGCTCTCTTTACCGCGCCCGACCCAGAACATTCCGGCTAGTTGGCTGGTATCCACCATTGATAACGCCTTAGCTGCGCTGCATAGCGGGGCGGTTCATATCAATTGCCCATTTGCGGAACCGCTGTATGGCGACATGGACGAAACGGGGATTGACTGGCAGCAGCGCCTTGGCGACTGGTGGCAGGATGATAAACCCTGGCTGCGTGAAGCGCGTCGACTGGAAAGCGACAAACAGCGTGACTGGTTTTTCTGGCGACAAAAACGCGGCGTTGTTGTTGCAGGCCGCATGAGCGCGGAAGAGGGCAAAAAGGTTGCGCAGTGGGCGCAGATGCTAGGCTGGCCGCTGATTGGCGATGTTCTGTCGCAAACCGGACAGCCTTTGCCGTGCGCCGACCTGTGGCTGGGAAATGCGAAAGCGGTCACTGAATTACAGCAGGCGCAGATTGTGGTGCAGCTTGGCAGTAGCCTGACCGGAAAACGGCTCCTGCAATGGCAGGCCAGCTGTGATCCGCAGGAATACTGGATTGTCGATAATATCGAAGGCCGCCTTGATCCGGCTCACCATCGTGGGCGCAGGCTGGTAGCGACGGTTGGCGACTGGCTGGAGTTGCATCCGGCGGAGAAACGTCAGCCCTGGTGCGTGGAGATCCCACGCCTGGCGCAACTGGCCTGGCAGGCGGTAGAAGCCCGTCGTGACGCGTTTGGTGAAGCGCAATTAGCCCACCGTATCCGCGAATACTTGCCGGAGCAGGGGCAACTGTTCGTGGGCAACAGTCTGGTGGTGCGCCTGATTGATGCGCTGTCGCAGCTTCCGGCGGGTTACCCGGTCTATAGCAACCGTGGCGCGAGCGGCATTGACGGCCTGCTGTCAACGGCAGCAGGTGTACAGCGCGCCAGCGCGAAATCGACGCTGGCTATCGTCGGCGATTTATCTGCGCTGTATGACCTCAATGCGCTGGCGTTATTGCGCCAGGTTTCCGCGCCGTTTGTCCTGATAGTGGTCAATAATAACGGCGGGCAAATTTTTTCCCTGTTGCCGACGCCAGCAAGCGAACGCGAACGGTTCTACCTGATGCCGCAGAACGTGCATTTTGAGCATGCTGCCGCCATGTTTAACCTTAAATACCAGCGCCCGGAAAACTGGGAGCAACTGGAGAGCGCGCTGACTAACGCCTGGCGTACTCCGGCGGCAACGGTGATTGAGCTGGTGGTAAACGAAACTGATGGGGCGCAAACCCTGCAGCAACTGCTGGCGCAGGTAAGCCATCTATGATCCTGCACGCTCAGGCGAAACTGGGCCAGACGGGATTTCCCTGGCTGGTTTTCCTGCACGGTTTTTCCGGTGATTGTCGGGAGTGGCAGACGGTTGGCGAAGCGTTTAAGAATTATTCGCGGCTGTATATCGACCTGCCGGGACACGGTGGCTCCGCTGACATCAGCGTGAGCGGATTCGACGACGTAAGCGCTTTGCTGCGTAACACGTTGCTTAGTTACAACATACTTAAATACTGGTTGGTAGGTTACTCTCTTGGCGGCAGAGTCGCGATGATGGCGGCTTGTCAGGAGATGCCAGGACTGTGCGGTCTGGTGGTTGAAGGTGGACATCCAGGCTTGCAAAGTGAGGAGGCGCGCGTTCAGCGTCGCCTCTCTGATGGTCGCTGGGCTGCGCGTTTTCGCGCTGAGCCGCTGTGCGAGGTGTTTATTGACTGGTATCAACAGCCGGTTTTTTCCTCGCTGAATGCGGCGCAAAGAGAAGCGTTGGTCGCACTGCGTAGCCAGAATAACGGGCATACGCTGGCGGCGATGCTGGAGGCCACCTCGCTAGCCGTACAACCTGATTTACGTGCGCAACTCACTACGCGCACATTTCCGTTTTATTATTTATGTGGTGAACGTGACGATAAATTCCGCGCTCTGGCGGCGGAAATATCCGTACCAAGCCATGTGATTCGTAATGCCGGACACAACGCGCATCGGGACAATCCCGCTGGCGTGGTGGACTGTCTGGCTCAGATTCTGCATCGCTGACTATAGGACATTTTATGATCTATCCTGATGAAACAATGCTTTACGCACCGGTAGAATGGCACGATTGCTCTGAAGGCTACACCGACATTCTCTACGAGAAATCCACCGACGGTATCGCAAAAATCACCATTAATCGTCCGCAAGTACGCAATGCCTTCCGTCCGGTCACCGTGAAAGAGATGATCCAGGCGCTGGCAGATGCTCGCTACGATGACAACATTGGCGTGATTATTCTGACCGGTGCTGGCGACAAAGCGTTCTGCGCAGGTGGCGATCAGAAAGTGCGCGGTGACTACGGCGGATACCAGGATGATTCCGGTGTGCATCACCTGAACGTACTGGACTTCCAGCGCCAGATTCGTACCTGTCCGAAGCCGGTAGTGGCGATGGTTGCAGGCTTTTCCATCGGCGGCGGCCATGTGCTGCACATGATGTGTGACCTGACCATTGCGGCTGAAAACGCCATCTTCGGCCAGACCGGTCCGAAAGTCGGTTCCTTCGATGGCGGTTGGGGTGCCTCTTACATGGCGCGTATTGTCGGTCAGAAAAAAGCGCGTGAAATCTGGTTCCTGTGCCGTCAGTACGATGCGAAGCAAGCGCTGGATATGGGCCTGGTAAACACCGTGGTTCCGCTGGTCGATCTGGAAAAAGAGACCGTACGCTGGTGTCGTGAAATGCTGCAAAACAGCCCGATGGCGTTGCGCTGCCTGAAAGCTGCACTGAACGCCGACTGCGATGGTCAGGCTGGTCTGCAAGAGCTGGCGGGTAACGCCACCATGCTGTTCTACATGACGGAAGAAGGTCAGGAAGGCCGTAACGCCTTTAACCAGAAACGTCAGCCGGATTTCAGCAAATTTAAACGGAATCCGTAATGCGTAGCGCGCAGGTATACCGCTGGCAGATCCCCATGGACGCGGGGGTGATTCTGCGCGACAGGCGGTTAAAAACGCGTGACGGGCTATACGTTCGCCTTTGTGACGGCGAGCGCGAAGGGTGGGGAGAGATCTCCCCGCTGCCGGGCTTCAGTCAGGAGAGCTGGGAAGAGGCGCAAACCGAGCTGCTGGCCTGGGTCAACGGCTGGCTACAGGGGGATTCTTCCTTACCGCAGCTGCCTTCGGTCGCCTTTGGCGCAAGCTGTGCGCTGGCCGAACTGGCTGGCGTATTGCCAGAAGACGCAGACTACCGTGCAGCGCCGCTGTGTACGGGCGATCCTGATGATCTGGTACTGCAACTGGCGGACATGCCGGGTGAAAAAGTAGCGAAGATAAAGGTCGGACTGTATGAAGCGGTTCGTGACGGTATGGTCGCCAACCTGCTGCTTGAGGCTATCCCGGAGCTGCATTTGCGACTTGACGCCAACCGAGCCTGGACGCCGTTGAAAGCCCAGCAGTTCGCGAAGTACGTTAATCCAGAGTACCGCGGGCGCATCGCTTTTCTCGAAGAGCCATGCAAAACTCGCGATGACTCTCGTGCTTTTGCGCGTGAAACCGGCATTGCCATTGCCTGGGATGAAAGCCTGCGTGAAGCGGATTTCATCTTCGAAGCCGAAGAGGGCGTCAAGGCAGTGGTTATCAAACCTACGCTGACGGGCAGTCTCGAAAAAGTGCGCGAACAGGTGGCAGCGGCGCATGAGCTTGGTCTCACCGCTGTTATTAGTTCGTCGATCGAGTCGAGCCTGGGCTTAACCCAACTGGCGCGAATTGCCGCCTGGCTGACGCCGCAGACCATTCCGGGGCTGGATACCCTGAGCCTGATGCAGTGCCAGCAGGTACGCACCTGGCCGGGTAGCGCATTGCCGTGTATCGATGTTGATGCGCTGGAACGCCTGCTATGACCCAGCGGGAAATGCCCGATAGCTTAAGCATATCGGGCCTGGTACAACCCGATGACTGGCCGTGGCGTCACTGGCGACAGGTTCGTGCAGAGGTGCCTGCTCTACGCCTCAACGATGAAGTATTAAGCTGGAGCGAGCTTTGCACGCGCGTTGACCATCTGGCCAGCGGTTTTGCCGCTCAGGGCGTGGAAGAGGGAGATGGCGTCCTGCTTCGCGCCTGGAATCATCCACGTGCTTTGCTGGCCTGGCTGGCATTGCTGCAATGTGGGGCGCGGGTTTTACCTGTTAACCCACAGCTGCCTCAATCGCTGCTTGACGCGCTGGTCCCGGACTTAACGCTGCGTTTTGCGATGGATCTGGAGACCGCTAATGTTCTCACGGGACTCCATCCATTGCAGATGCAGGCTGTGCCAGGCAAGCATGCCGCCGCGTGGTTACCCCAGCGTTTGAGTACGATGACGTTAACCTCAGGTTCTACCGGATTGCCAAAGGCAGCGGTGCATACCTGTCAGGCTCATCTGGCAAGCGCGCAGGGCGTGCTGTCATTAATGCCGTTTGACGCTGAAGATGATTGGCTGCTCTCGCTGCCGCTGTTTCATGTTTCCGGCCAGGGTATTTTGTGGCGTTGGTTGTTTGCCGGGGCACGAATGACCGTGCGCGACAAGCAACCATTGGAGCAAATGCTGGCTGGATGCACTCATGCTTCGCTGGTGCCCACGCAGCTGTGGCGCCTGCTGGTCAACAAAACGGCGGTAACGCTCAAAGCAGTGCTCCTGGGTGGCGCGGCAATTCCTGTTGAATTGACGGAACAGGCGCGCGAGAAAAGGATTCGCTGCTGGTGCGGTTACGGTTTAACGGAGTTTGCTTCTACGGTCTGTGCGAAAGAAGCGGATGGCCTGGCGGATGTGGGGTCGCCCCTGGCAGGCAGAGAAGTCAGAATCGTTGATGGTGAAGTCTGGCTGCGTGCCGCCAGCATGGCGCAAGGTTACTGGCGTAACGGGCAGCTGATTCCTTTAGTAAACGCGGAAGGCTGGTTTGCCACCCGCGATCGCGGGGTGTTGAAGGGCGGCAAGTTAACCATTGTCGGTCGGATGGACAATCTGTTCTTTAGCGGCGGGGAAGGCATACAGCCGGAAGAGGTGGAACGCGTGATTGCTGCGCATCCGCATGTTCTGCAAGCTTTCATTGTGCCGATAGAAGACAAAGAGTTTGGTCATCGCCCGGTGGCGGTCGTTGAGTATGACACCAATGCGGGTGACACAAATCTGGCAGAGTGGGTGAAAGATAAGCTGGCCCGCTTTCAGCAACCGGTATGCTGGCTGACATTGCCACCCGAACTAAAATCCGGAGGGATTAAAATCTCTCGTCGTGCGCTGTCAGATTGGGTAAGTGCTTCATTGTTCAAATTAAGCAAACAGTAATTACATTTCTCACTTTCGCCATTGCGTCGCTATTGTCATTTTGTTTATCTGCTTAAGTGTAACCTGTTGTGAAATCTTTTAACAAAAGGTGCGCTATGGAATGGCATGTGAAGAAGTCTTGCTGTCACAAAAAAGCAGGCAGGCTCTATATCGTACTTTGTGATGGCGGCGGTTCGCTAAAGATGCTGGCTGAGGCGCAATCTTCCGAGTGGGTTAAGCCCGGAGACCTCCTTTCACCGCTGAAAGATGCACTGTATTGCATTAATCGCGATACCTCACGGTTAATCAAAATAGTTGATGCCAGACAGTACATGTGTGACGAATGGGAACGCCTGTTACGACTGTCTGAAGATAAATAATCTCAGGGTTGGCGCTGGTGTGAAGGTAAAAAAATCGTCAGTAGCCCTGCCATGATGCACAGCACTCCGGCGAGCGCTTTCGCTGAAAATATTCCCTGCCAGCCGGGCAGGATCATTGATGCAACCCACACCAGTACATAGCTCAGGCTGAGCAGGGCATACGCTTTGCTCAGTGCGAGCTGGTGCAGCGCTTTATGCCAGCAAATCACCGACAGTAAATACCCTGCCAGTCCGGCATACAGAGCAAATGCGCCGACGCTAAGAGAGAATACGGCAGAAATGAATTGCTGCGGCTGCAGCATTGGCGGCAGATTATCCATCGCAAAGCCGAGACTCAACTGGGCGGCTGAAGTGATAATAACGCTGCATAATCCCCAAAAGATGCCCATTACACCGCACTCCCAAGAATAAAGATGCCGGTGATGATTAACCCCACACCCAGCCAGTGGCGCGGGGTGACGGGGTCGCGCCAGATTTTCCAGGCAGCCAGAGTCACCCATACAAAATTAAGACTCAGCATGGGGTAGGCGATACCGACCGGAATGTTCTGCAGCACCGCCAGCCATAGCAGCATGGCCAGACCGAGACTTGCCAGAGCAAGCCCAATCCATAGCGTAATGTGGCGTTTTCGCGCTCGAACGGGAACGGGTCGCGACGCCTGCTTCTGACATAACTGACCGCAGACGCTGAGCAGGCTGGCGAGAACTAAGGCTATCCAGATCATTTCGGCCGATACTGAATCAGGACCAGACGCCCCTGATTATCGATATAGTCAGCGGGAGGGATAGCAAGTCGATTAATATCTTCATCCTTATCGACTGAAAGCACGAGCGTAATGTTTCCTTGCTGACGATGTTGCGCTAACCACTCGGCAAAGTTCCCCCGACCGATAAAACGCCCTTGGGCATCCGGGTAGTTAAGGCCATATTTTAACTCGCCCGTTTGTCCGTACATTATGATGTCGTCACGCTTCAGGCTCCAGGCCAGCCCCGCGGCGACGCCAACGCTGTCGGTGAGAATATAACGGCTCGACTCCAGCGACTCTTTGGTCATCTCGACAAAAAATTGTGGCTGTTTAGATTCCATCACCCGGTCAGGAATGGAGAAGCCAAACAACAGTGCCAGGCCTAATGGACACAGCGCTGCGAACGTCCAGTTCTTCTCGCGGTTATTTAGCGTATACCAGCCAAAGAGCGTCCAGATGATAAAAATGCCCCACGCACAAAACACTTTATACGTTTCGATATGCGACCAGACCGGCGTCTTTAATGGACCCAGTGTAGAAACAATAAACGTGGCGACAATGCCGGTTACACCGAACAGAACGTTGATCCAGCCATTCACGCGCAGCGCGGTTGCGCCTTTTTGCGCGGCCTGCAGGCCGAAACGCGCCGTCAATATTGCCAGCGGCGCGAAGCAGGAAAGAATATAGGTCGGCAGTTTTCCTTTCGCGATGCTGAAAAACAGGATTGGCATGATAATCCAGCTTAGCAGGTACAGTGCGCTGCGCGGAACATCCCGTTCACGCCAGCCCGTACGCAGCGCGCCGGGGAGCAGCCCGAGCCACGGTAATGCGCCAGCCACCAATACCGGAATGTAGTACCAGACGGGGGCCTTATGTTGGGCATCCTCCTGCGCGAAGCGTTGAATATGTTCAACCCAGAAGAAGTAATGCCAGAAATCCGGCTCACGCCGGGCAATCGCTATTCCCCAAGGCAGCACAGTCACGATGCAACCGACTACTGCCAGCAGACCGTAGATAATGAGATCTTTCCAGCGCTTTTGTACGAAAACCCACGGCAGTACGCTGAGCACAGGAACGGCGAGTGCCAGGAAACCCTTGGTCATCACGCCCATGCCGCAGGTTAACCCTAACAGCAGAAAGGCGGTAATTTTGCGCATTCTGCTGGTGGCTTGCATCCCCTCCCAAAAGCAGCACATGCCCGCCATTAGCCAGAGCGCAATGATGGGATCAAGTACCGCGTAGGTGCCGATGCTGTAAACCGAAAAAAACGTTAAAAAGATAACCGAAGAGAGTACGGCGGTGCGCTTATCCCGCCACAACCGCATGGCAAGCCAGGCAACCATTAGCGCCGTCAGCAAAGTGGCAAAAATGGCTCCTGCTCTGACGCCGAAATTATTGGCGCCAAACAGCCATTGCCCGATGCTGTTTAACCAGTATCCGGCAATCGGTTTTTCAAAATACCGCAGCCCTAAAAAGTGCGGAACGATCCCGTCGCCAGAGGTCAGCATTTCCCGACTGATTTCGGCATAGCGCGTTTCATCAGGTTGCCACAGCAGGCGACTGTTGATGGGGAGAATAAAATACAGCGCAATAAAAGCGATAAATGCCAGGGTGTAGCGGACAGTATGTTTCATCTTGTCACGCTCACTGGTTGTTGGCGGCCGACCCATCCCTCTCTGCCGGGTATTTTGCCACGCACGATCTGCCCTGTTGGCAGCGAACTGACATCGTCCGGTAACAGGTCGCCGAGCGGGCAAAATGTTATCCCCATGTCTGCGGCGCGAGTAAGCAGCTCGTCAAAATTCTGCTGAAAGGCGATGCCTTCAACTTCCGCATGAATGGTATACACCGGTGTTCCTCTGCTCATCTGGATGTGGGAGAGAATGTAAGCGTTGAAGTCCACCGCCTGGACTTCCTGACCAACCACTTCATCCCAGGTGGGTAGCGTGACGGGAATTTGCGGCGTACCTGTTTTCCCGGACGTCAGCACCGGACGGAATAACGACGTTCCCCGACAGTCGCTGTTATAACGCAGATGGAACGTTTCTTTGGCGTGGACGACGCGATCGTCGGCACGCCATCCGGCAACGGCAGAACAAGTGACGGGTTGTCCGATAAGAGTTTCAAGGGCCGTGATGCCTCGTGAAATATCATCAATCAGCTGTTTGTCATTCCAGTTTCCGCTTCGCGCCTGCCAGGCATGGTGATCCCAGGCATGCAGACCGGTTTCATGAATCAGGGCGGTTTGCGCAATGATCGCCGCGTTGGCCAGGCCGATCTCTTTTCCCGGCCAGGCGGTTCCCGCCAGCAATATATCCCATCCGTAAAGTGATGCGGCGTTTGAGCGCAGCATCTTCCACAGAAATTGTGGTTTCACAAGACGCCAGAGATGGCGTCCCATGTTGTCCGGTCCAACGCTAAAGAAAAAACTTGCCCGCACGTTATGTCGGTTCAATGTCTCCAGCAGGCGGGGTACGCCTTCGCGCGTCCCCCTGAAAGTATCGACATCTATGCGCAAGCCGACTTGGGTCATGATGTGTGTTCCGTGATATTCACACTGCGTAAGAAGAAGTCCAGCGTCTCTTCTACCGTTTCCTGCATCTCAATGGTGGGCTCCCAGTTCAGGCAGCGTTTCGCATTGCGGATGTTGGGCTTACGATGTTCAACGTCTTGATAACCTTTACCATAGTAGCTGCTGCTTTCGACGTCACGGAAACCAGCAAACGGCGGGAAGTGGTTACGCAATGGATGTTTTTCAAAGCAGGTAAGCAGCATTTCTGCCAGTTCCTGAATACTCGCTTCGTTCTGCGGATTACCGATGTTGATAATCTCACCGTCGCAGCGTCCGCCTTCGTTTTCAATGATGCGGTACAGGGCTTCGATACCATCCCGAATGTCGGTAAAGCAGCGTTTTTGCTTGCCGCCTTCAATCAGCTTAATCGGTGAACCCTCCACCAGATTGAGGATCAGTTGGGTAATGGCGCGTGAGCTGCCGATACGCGCGGCGTTAAGGCTGTCCAGACGTGGCCCCATCCAGTTAAACGGGCGGAACAGGGTGAAGCGCAATCCCTCTTTTTCGCCGTACGCCCAGATTACGCGGTCCAACAACTGCTTGGAAACGGAGTAGATCCAGCGTGGTTTATTCACCGGACCGACGATCAGATTCGAGCTGTCCTCATCGAAGACTTTGTCGGTACACATGCCGTAGACTTCGGACGTTGACGGGAAAATGATGCGCTTACGGTATTTCACGCAGTAGCGAATGATTTTCAGGTTCTCTTCAAAATCGAGCTCAAATACGCGCAGCGGGTTGCGGGTATATTCGATTGGCGTTGCGATCGCCACCAGCGGCAGCACTACGTCGCATTTTTTAACATGGTATTCAATCCATTCGGAGTGAATGCTGATGTCGCCTTCGACGAAGTGGAATCGCGGATGCTGCAGAAAACGTCCAATGGCGTCACTGCCAATATCGAGCCCATACACTTCGTAATGATCTTCTTGCAGCAGGCGTTCGGTCAGATGGTTACCAATGAAGCCATTAACGCCGAGGATCAGCACACGGGTACGGCATTTGCTGGTGGCAACCGACTGGCTGTTCAGGCGAGAACCTGGTACCAGGCCCAGAACCTGCGCCAGTTGCGACCCTTGCATTGCAATACCATCGCCAGCTTGTCCGGTAATAATTTCCAGGGCGCCATCGCCGCAGGCGATCAGCAAAGGAGAAACGGAGATGACGGTACCCGGTTGGGCCGCTGAGTCATTTACGCAAACGCGCGATGACCAGACGGTGAACTTTTGTGTGCCGACATAGCTATATGCGCCCGGCCACGGATCGCTGACGGCGCGGACCTGGTTATGTAACTCTGCGGCAGGTGTGTTCCAGTCGAGGAAGCTATCTTCCGGTGTACGGCGACCAAAACAGGTAGCATCTGCTTCCTGTTGGGGGCGTTCTGCATAATCCCCGGTTTTAATCGCGGGCAGTGCCTGTTCCAGCAGCTGACGCGCAGCCTGGCACAATTTATGGTGCAGCGTTAACGCCACGTCATCCGGCGAAATAGCGACGCGCTGCTGGGCAATAATGGCGCCAGCATCCGCGCGTTTGACCATGCGGTGAAGCGTGACGCCGGTTTCGGTTTCGCCATTGACCAATACCCAGTTCAGCGGCGCGCGACCACGGTATTTCGGCAGCAACGAACCGTGCAGATTAAAAGCCCCCGCAGGCGCAAGACTGAGGATCTCATCACTCAGTAAATGACGATAGTAGAACGAGAAGATAACATCCGGCGCCAGTTGGCTAATGCGTTCAATCCACAAGGGATGATTGACCTCGTCCGGGGCGTAAACCGGAATTCCGGCGCTGGCGGCAAGGCGGGAAACCGATCCAAAAAATGCTTTTTCGCCCGGATTATCGGTGTGCGTGAAAATGGCAGCGATTTCATAACCTACATCCAACAAAGCCTGGACACCCTGACATCCCATATCGTGATAGGCAAATACGATGGCTTTCATGCGCGGTTTTCCTCGGTTGACTGTGTGGTTTGTGGGCGGATAACGTGTTGAACAAAATAGCGGGGGCGGGCGCGGACATCGTTATAGATGCGACCGATATATTCGCCGAGTAAACCCATGCCAATAAACTGTGCGCCGATAAAGGTAAACAGGACGGCAAACAGCATGAATACCCCTTCCGCGGCCCACTGTGGACCGAGCGTCAGACGCAGAACCACAAGCAGGATAGACAAGATAAAGCCAGTGGCGGCGATTACGCTGCCCAACAGGCTCAACATACGAAGTGGCGTTGTGGTCAGACAGGTCACCAGGTCATACATCAGGTTGATCAGACGCATAAAGCTGTATTTGGAGTCACCAAATTCTCGCTCTGCATGGTGTACCGGGATTTCCGTAGCACGCCGGGCAAAAATGTTGGCCAGAATCGGGATAAAGGTGCTGCGCTCCTGGCAATGCAGCATGGCATCGACGATGTGGCGGCGATAAGCGCGTAACATGCAACCGTAGTCACCCATCGCTTTACCGGTGGTGCGCTGAATCAGATGGTTAATCATTCGCGATGCGGTCTTACGAAATACGCTGTCCTGACGGTTCTGACGTACCGTGCCGACCACATCGAAGCCTTCATCTGCGGTGGCGACCAGCCGTGGGATCTCCTCCGGCGGGTTTTGCAAATCGGCATCCAGTGTGATGATCACGTCGCCGGTGACATGACTGAAACCGGCCATAATCGCCGAGTGTTGCCCGTAATTGCGATTCAATAAAATAGAAACAATATGGCTGTTCGGTGCCTGGGAAGCGTCCATCATCAGCTGTGCGGAATGGTCGCTGCTGCCGTCATCAATTAGCAAAATTTCATAGTCTTTGCCCAATTTTTCGCAGGCAGCGCTGGTACGTCTGATTAACTCTGGCAAGCTTTCCTGTTCATTAAAAACGGGAATGACCACCGAGACTTTTTTGATCGGTGCTGCTTCAAACATGGTTATTGTCCTGCAATCTCGCGAAGTGCCGTAATTACCCGCTGGGTGTCATCGGCGGTCATATCGGGGAATAACGGCAGTGAGCAAATGCGCGCGCTATTCCATTCTGTATTGGGGAGCGAAAGGGTAGTGAAGCGTTCGCGGTAATATTTTTGCGAATGGGCCGCACGAAAATGCAGACCGGTGCCGATATTTTTGGCCTTTAACGCTTCCATTAAGGCATCTCTGCTCAGACCGCAGCGGGCTTCGTCAACGCGAATGATGAACAGGTGCCAGGCGTGAACGTGCGCCCACTGGGGCAGACTCAGTGGTTGAAATGGCGTATCGGCCAGCGTCTGTTGATACTCGCGGGCAATTTGCGCCCGGCGTGAGTTCAGGTGTTCCAGTTTATTTAGCTGTACCAACGCAATGGCGGCGTTGATATCCGTGAGGTTGTACTTGTACCCTGGCGCAAGCACTTCGGCCTGCGGCGCCCGGCCATAGGTTTGTCGATCAAAGGCATCAACGCCCAGACCGTGAAACTTCAGGCTGCGAAGCCGTTGGGCAAGCTGGCTGTCGTCGGTAACGATCAACCCGCCTTCGGCGCAGGTAATATTTTTGATGGCGTGAAATGAGAATATTGCCGTGCCGCGCGCGCCGACATGACGACCTTTATACAACGTCCCTACGGCGTGGGCCGCATCTTCTATAATCGGAATGCCATAGCGTTCGCCAATGGCATAAATCGCGTCCAGGTCGGCGGGGGCGCCTGCGTAATGTACCGGAATAATGGCTTTGGTTCGCGGGGTGATGGCGGCCTCAATTTGCTCCGGTGTGACCATGAGCGTATCGCGGTCAACGTCGATCATGACTGGCGTCGCACCCAGCAGGACAATCATGTTGAGGGTAGAAACCCACGTCATTGACGGTGTAATAATCTCATCGCCTGCACCGATGTCCAGCGCCATCAGCGTGATGTGCATTCCTGCCGTAGCGGAGCAGACGGCGACGGCGTGTTGATTTCCCGTGAGCTGGCAGAAGGCTTCTTCCAGCTGTTGATTTTTCGGGCCGGTGGTTATCCATCCAGAGTCCAGAACCGTCTTCACAGCAGCAAGTTCTTCAGCCCCCATTGCCGGGCGAGAGAAAGGCAAAAAGTCAGGCATCATTATTCCTTCAAGCCATTTAACGCCACCGACGTTTTATTTTTAATGATAAACAGGGGCGTCGTTAATTATTTCATCAGGCTTCAAAGGGTAATGACGGAAGGTTAATTTATCCTTAAGAGTTTAAGGTTTGGGAAAGAGAGAGGAATAGCGTGTTTTTTATTTATCTTAATGAAAAAAAGATCATGTAGGTTCTTGAGTAGTTTGGGCGACATTGCTGTTATCTGCAGACTGATGAGCGCAATGCCGCTATTAAAATGATAACTTACAGTAACCCTTTCAAAGTTAACGTTTTACGCGTGGCGATATTTAAATCGTAAGAGCCGAGATCTTCCGCTTTAACCCAGGCGAATGCCTGGAATTCTTCATTAATCTTCACTTCACGATTAGCCGCCACACAATCGAAGATGAGATAAATCATATAAATCTCTTCCTGACTGCCATCGGCGTACGTTTTGGTGCGAACATCGTCACTGAAGGTCCATGGCGTAATATCTGATAACACCAGTTGTTCGCCCAGCTCTTCTCTTACTTCACGGCGCAAAGCTTCTTCAATACGTTCACCCGGTTCAACGCCGCCGCCAGAAAGCGCCCACTGACCGGGGAACACACCGCGGTCGTCAGCCATTTTGCACAGTAAATAACAGCCATCGTTTTGAATTAATGGGCAAACAATTGTTCTTTGGCGCATAAGTCGAATCCTTGTAGGGGGAGGTATAGAAAATTCCATCGTGCACGCATCTTACCTTTTGCTGGCGGTAGAAAAAACGCTTCATCGACGAATAACGCTGCTTTGGCAGGGAAAACAGGATGTTTGTAGAAAATGGCGTTCTGCTGCCCTCAGTGGCGTAATTGCTACAAGAATTTAACCTTATCTAAATCTTGTGAGTAGTATTTGCTTACAATATGTTATTGCATCGCTTTTTTAGTGCATTGATTCCTCGTGATCTAACAGTACAATTCACAGGTTTTGGGGCTATGTTTTGATTCTTGCTGGAAAGGATAGAAAATGAAAAAAAGTTTAATGTTGGGTTTTGCCGGAATGCTGTTTGTTTCCGCGTCGGCGAGCGCGATTAGCATCAGCGGCCAGGCTGGCGAAGACTACACCAACCTGGGGTTCGGTATGGGTACTGAGACCACCGGTTTGGCCGTCAGCGGTAACTGGATGCATAACGATGACGACGGCGATGCGGCCGGGCTGGGACTGGGTCTGAATATTCCTCTCGGTCCGCTGCTGGCAACGGTCGGTGGGAAAGGCATTTATACTAACCCGAATGATGGTGACGAGGGTTACGCGGCGGCGGTCGGTGGCGGTTTGCAGTGGCCGATTGGCGACAGCCTCCGCCTGTTTGGCGAGTATTATTACTCTCCCGATTCTCTTTCCAGCGGTATCGACAGCTATGAAGAAGCGAATGCAGGTGCGCGTCTGACCATTATGCGTCCGCTGAGCATTGAAGCCGGTTATCGCTACCTGAACCTGGCAGGCAAAGACGGTAACCGCGATAACGCGATTGCTGACGGCCCGTACGTTGGGGTTAACGCGAGTTTCTGATTTTTCCGGCGCGGCGTTCAGTCGCGCCTTCCCCCCTCCATGCGTTATAGTGTTTTCATCATAAAAGCAGGAGAACACGATGTTAAACGTGGAGATGCTATCCACCGGGGATGAAGTGTTGCACGGACAAATCGTCGACACGAATGCCGCCTGGCTGGCCGATTTTTTCTTTAATCAGGGGTTACCGCTAACCCGTCGCAACACGGTAGGTGACAATCTTGATGATTTGGTCGCCGTTTTGCGTGAGCGTAGCGAACATGCCGATGTACTGATCGTTAACGGCGGTCTGGGACCAACCAGCGATGATTTGAGCGCGCTGGCGGCGGCCACGGCAAAAGGTGAAGGGCTGGTGCTGCATGAAGCATGGCTCGCCGAGATGACGCGTTATTTCCGCGATCGTGGACGCGTGATGGCACCGAGTAACCGCAAACAGGCTGAGCTACCTGCCAGCGCGGAATTCATCAATAATCCGGTAGGAACCGCGTGTGGGTTTGCCCTGAAGCTTAACCGCTGCCTGATGTTCTTTACCCCGGGAGTGCCATCAGAATTTAAAGTTATGGTTGAGCATGAGATCCTGCCGCGTTTGCGTGAGCGTTTTTCGCTGTCTCAACCCCCGCTATGCCTGCGATTAACCACCTTTGGTCGTTCTGAAAGCGAGCTGGCGCAGAGCCTGGATCCGCTGCAATTGCCTCCGGGAGTGACAATGGGCTACCGCTCGTCAATGCCGATTATCGAACTAAAGCTGACCGGGCCGGATTCCCAACGGGAAGCGATGCTGGCGCTGTGGCCAGAAGTTAAGCGGGTTGCCGGGCAGAATATGATTTTCGAAGGTACGGAAGGTTTACCCGCGCAAATCGCCCGTACGTTGCAGGAACGGCAATACAGCCTGACGCTAAGCGAACAATTCACCGGTGGTCTGGTGGCGCTGCAGCTTTCGCGCGCGAATGCTCCGCTGTTGGCGAGCGAAGTGGTTCCGCCCCAGGAAGAAACGCTGGCGCAAACGGCACACTGGATAACCGAACGACGCGGCAACCATTATGCCGGGCTGGCGCTGGCGGTATCGGCTTTCGAAAACGAACATATTAACTTTGCGCTGGCAACGCCTGATGGAACGCATGCCTTACGCGTACGGCTGAACGCTAATCGTTATAGTTTGTCGATTCGTCAGGAAGTGTGCGCAATGATGGCGCTCAATATGTTGCGCCGTTGGCTCAACGGGCAGGATATTGCCACCGAACACGGTTGGATAGAAGTGGTTGAATCCCTGACGCTGCCTTCCTGACTTGCACTCTCTCACGCGCTTGTTATGGGAAGGCATTCTGGCCTTCCCGTTATCAGTCCAACCTGTTGTACTCTCTGTAAAAAAATCCGTGCGTTAGTTCACAATTATGCTCGTTTTTTCTCCAGCCAGCTGGAAGAACGAGAGGATTTGATGCGCTTCACAATTTTAACCCCCTTAACCTACCACACTGATTCCAGTATCTCAGACTGGAGTCCAGTATGTTGGAATCAAGCAAAGTTCCCGCGCTCACCAGGGCGATCGAAATACTCAATCTCATTGCGCGTATCGGCCCATGTAGCGCCGCCACCATCATAGAGTCGCTGGGTATTCCAAAAAGCACCGCGTACCTGTTACTTAACGAACTGAAGCGTCAGCGCTTTATCAGCATTGATCATCAGGAAAATTACTGCCTGTGGACCAAGCTGGTTGAGTTGTCCGGGCATGCGCTGAGCAAGATGGATTTACGTGAACTGGCGCGTCCCCGGCTGACACAACTGATGGATGAGACAGGGTTACTTTGCCATCTCGGGATCATCGACCACGAAAGCGCGTATTACATTCTGAAAGTGGAATCGTCATCCACTATCAGCGTGCGCTCCCACGAAGGGAAAAGTCTTTCGCTCTATCGCTCGGGTATCGGCAAATGCCTGCTGGCCTGGCAACCGGCAGCCGCACGAAAAGCCATTATTGAACAGCTGATATGGGAACAGGCAACGCCGACCACTATCACCAGGCCACAGCAGTTGAATGACGAGCTGGAGCGTATTCGACAGCGTGGATGGAGCTTTGATAATGGCGAAGATTATCCCGATGTTCGTTGCGTCGCAGCGCCTGTTTTTAACGCTAACAATGAACTGACCGCCGCGATTTCAGTGGTCGGCACTCGTCTGCAAATTAACGAAGAGAACCGTGATTATCTGGCCGGTAAAGCGATTGCCTGCGCCAGGGATATTTCACGCCTGTTGGGATGGAAAAGTCCCTTCGACTCACTCGCTTCATAAAAAGGAGAACACCATGACCCTACCTAAAATTAAACACGTTCGTGCCTGGTTTACCGGTGGTGCTACGGCGGATAAAGGCGCTGGCGGCGGCGACTATCACGATCAGGGCGCTAACCACTGGATTGACGATCATATCGCCACGCCAATGAGCAAATATCGTGAATATGAGCAATCGCGCCAGTCCTTTGGCATCAACGTATTAGGGACACTGATTGTTGAAGTGGAAGCTGAAAACGGACAGACCGGTTTTGCTGTTTCCACGGCAGGAGAGATGGGGTGCTTTATTGTGGAAAAGCATCTCAATCGTTTTATTGAAGGGAAATGCGTCAGTGATATCAAACTCATTCACGACCAGATGCTGGGCGCAACGATGTACTACTCCGGCTCCGGCGGTCTGGTGATGAACACCATCTCGTGCGTGGATCTGGCGCTGTGGGATCTGTTTGGCAAGGTGGTGGGTTTACCGGTCTACAAACTATTGGGTGGCGCGGTACGCGACGAAATTCAATTCTACGCGACCGGTGCGCGCCCTGATCTGGCGAAAGAAATGGGCTTTATTGGCGGCAAAATGCCGACCCACTGGGGGCCGCACGACGGGGATGCGGGGATCCGCAAAGATGCGGCAATGGTAGCCGACATGCGTGAGAAATGCGGTCCAGATTTCTGGTTGATGCTCGATTGCTGGATGAGTCAGGACGTGAACTATGCCACCAAACTGGCCCATGCCTGCGCACCGTCTAATCTGAAGTGGATCGAAGAGTGTCTGCCGCCGCAGCAGTATGAAGGCTATCGCGAGCTGAAACGTAACGCCCCGGCGGGGATGATGGTCACCAGCGGTGAACACCACGGGACGCTGCAGTCCTTCCGCACACTCTCAGAAACCGGCATCGATATCATGCAGCCGGATGTGGGCTGGTGCGGTGGGTTAACTACGCTGGTGGAAATTGCCGCTATTGCTAAATCGCGCGGACAGCTGGTGGTGCCACATGGTTCCTCGGTTTACTCGCACCACGCGGTAATCACGTTCACCAATACCCCGTTCAGCGAGTTTTTGATGACCAGCCCGGATTGTTCAACGATGCGTCCACAGTTTGATCCGATCCTTCTGGACGAACCGGTACCCGTCAATGGCCGCATTCATAAGTCGGTGCTCGACAAACCAGGATTTGGCGTCGAGCTTAACCGCGACTGCAATCTGAAGCGCCCTTATAGCCACTAATGACCAGTGCGTTGCCAATGCCACGGCAACGCCCTCATTTCTTTGAGGATCTTGCTATGAGTACCACGTTACTTGATGGTGTGGTGAAGAAAAACCGCGCCCGTTTGATTCCCTTTATGCTGGCGCTGTATGTGCTGGCGTTTCTTGACCGCTCGAACATCGGTTTTGCCAAAGAGACCTATCAGATTGATACCGGTCTGAGCAACGAAGCTTATGCGTTGGGCGCGGGGATTTTCTTTGTGGTTTATGCCTTTCTGGGGGTTCCTGCCAACCTGTTGATGCGTAAATTTGGTGCCAGAACCTGGATTGGTACCACCACGTTGCTGTGGGGATTCCTCTCTGCGGCGATGGCATGGGCGGATACTGAATCGAAATTCCTGATTATCCGTACTCTGCTGGGGGCGGCAGAGGCGGGCTTCTTCCCCGGTATGATCTACCTGACGTCCCAGTGGTTCCCCCAGCGTAACCGCGCCAGCATCATGGGGCTGTTCTACATGGGGGCGCCGCTGGCGTTAACCCTGGGATCGCCGCTTTCCGGTGCGCTGTTGGAGATGCACGGCTTTATGGGGCATCCAGGGTGGTTCTGGATGTTCGTTATCGAAGGTTTACTGGCGGTAGGTGCGGGCATTTTCACCTTCTTCTGGCTGGATGATACCCCGCAGCAGGCGCGTTTCCTGAGCGCGGAGGAAAAGTCGTTACTTATTAGCCAACTGACAAGTGAAGAGGAGAAAAAGGTCACTTCACGCCTGTCGGATGCGCTGCGTAATGGCCGTGTCTGGCAACTGGCGATTATCTATCTGACGATCCAGGTGGCGGTGTATGGCCTGATCTTCTTCCTGCCAACTCAGGTTGCTGCGTTGTTAGGGACAAAAGTGGGCTTTACGGCTTCGGTCGTGGCGGCAATACCGTGGGTGGCGGCGCTGTTTGGTACATGGCTTATTCCTCGCTACTCCGATCGCACCGGCGACCGGCGTAATGTTGCCGCGCTGACGCTGCTGGCGGCAGGAATCGGCATTGGCCTTTCTGGGCTGGTTTCACCGGTACTGGCGATTGTGGCGCTCTGCGTCGCGGCGGTCGGTTTCATTGCGGTACAGCCAGTGTTCTGGACGATGCCAACGCAACTTCTTTCCGGGACTGCTCTGGCGGCGGGGATCGGCTTCGTCAACCTGTTTGGTGCCGTTGGCGGCTTTATTGCTCCCATTCTGCGCGTCAAAGCCGAAACGGTGTTTGCCAGCGATGCGGCGGGCCTGCTGGTCCTCGCGGGCGTCGCGATTATTGGCTCGCTAATCATCTTTACGCTGAGTGTGAACCGTTCAGTTTCACAAGCAGGCGCTGCGCATCATTAATCTTATCTACGTTGTAAGGATCGTTATGAACGCATTGTTATCAAATCCCTTCAAAGAAGGATTACGCAAAGGGGAAGTCCAGGTCGGCCTGTGGCTTAGTTCGACCACCTCCTACATGGCGGAGATTGCCGCGACGTCGGGCTATGACTGGCTGTTGATTGATGGAGAACACGCGCCGAACACGGTGCAGGATCTTTACCATCAGTTGCAGGCGATTGCGCCTTATGCCAGCCAGCCTGTGGTTCGCCCGGTGGAGGGCAGTAAAGCGTTGATCAAGCAGGTGCTGGATATTGGCGCGCAGACGCTGCTTGTCCCGATGGTCGACAGCGCAGAGCAGGCGCTTCAGGTGGTTTCTGCGACTCGTTATCCACCGCTCGGCGAGCGTGGTGTCGGCGCCAGCGTGGCACGGGCGGCGCGCTGGGGGCGTATCGACAATTATATGGCCCAGGCTAATGAATCACTCTGCCTGCTGGTACAGGTCGAAAGCAAAGCGGCACTGGATAATCTGGATGCCATTCTGGACGTTGACGGTATTGACGGTGTCTTTATTGGCCCGGCGGATCTTTCTGCGTCGTTGGGCTATCCGGATAATGCCGGACACCCGGAGGTGCAGCGGATCATTGAGCATAGCATTCGCCGTATTCGCGCAGCCGGAAAAGCAGCCGGTTTCCTCGCTGTTGACCCAACAATGGCGCAGAAATGTCTGCAATGGGGAGCAAATTTTGTCGCGGTAGGCGTGGATACCATGCTTTATACCGAAGCGCTGGATCGCAGGCTGGCAATGTTTAAGCCAGGCCAGAGTACGCAAACGTTGAAAAGCAGTTATTAATATCGGGCCCGGTGGTGTAGCGCCATCGGGCCTGAAATAGCTCCTAATGGTGATGTTCTGTCACGTCGTCAGCAGAAAATCCGGTAATGGTCAGGACTGTCTCATGATCGATGCCTCGCTCCAGCATCATGCGGGCAATACGTAATGCTTCTTCTCGTGTTCCTTTTAGCCAGCCTTCCTGCAATCCATTGTGATGGCCTTCCTGGCGTAGTTTCTCTGCGATCGTCATCAATTTCTCCTTGTTATGGGGTGAGCGCCCGGCAATTTCACGGATAAATTCGCTGACATGAGAAGCCTCACCGCGCTGTAGCAGATAATTAAACAGCGTTTGCAACTGGCTGTCATTAACGGTACGAGTAACTAAAAGCGCGACCAGCCTGTCCACCAGTCCCATCAAATCGCGATCGCGGATATGTTTTTGCATCAGTTCAAGTAGAGCGATACGCCGATGCTGCATAATCTCGTCGTCAGATACCACAGTGATGTCCACTAGCGGAAATGCTTCTGAGTAAAGCTTGCGCGCCAGTTGTGGGTAATCAAATTCGTCCAGCCAGTTGAGCGACCACGGATACGGGCTCTGTTGCCCGTGATAAAAAAGCATGGGGATAACCAGAGGTAGCGTTCTGTATCCGGCATCCAGGTGATATTGCATGGCGGCAGTGGCATAACGCATCAGGCGAAATGCCATGTGTTGTACCGCTGTACTCTGATGTTCGATAACGCAGTAGATGTAGCCTTCACCTTCTCGGGTTTTTAACGACCACAATACGTCGGAATAGTAAGCACGGAGATCCTTTTCGATAAAACTGGTAGGCTCCAGCTTCAGCGTTTGCAGGTCACATATCTCGCGTAATGCGACGGGAAGGTGAATTTCAAGAAAATCGCGAGCCATCTCAGGATAAGAAATTATCTTTTTAAAAACCGCATCATGCGGTGTTGATGTTGCTGATTTAGCCATGGTAGTCCGTCACCAGAGGAAGAAGATGGCGTGACGGTACCCACGGATGACGCGGGCTGCATTCGTGGAATTGATTCTTTGCGTGGAGGAGTCAGAGATAAATACGTCCGGTTGCAACGTATTCAGTTATGTACAACGGCATTCGCAAAAATGCCCGGTAGCCAACGCCACCGGGCAACAGAATTAACCTAACGCTTTGGCAAGCAGGGTGATGGGGTGTTCGCAGCGCTTACTGGTAGACATCTCAATCTGCCATTTACAGGTTTCGCAGTCGGTGACGACGATATCAGCGCCGCTGTCTTCAATCTGGCGGAACAGCGGTGCGCCAATGGATTGCGATGTCGGGTAGTTTTCCTTTTTAAAGCCGTATGTCCCGGCAATCCCGCAACATTGCGAGTCCAGCACCGTTAGCTCCAGCCCTGGAATTTGTCGTAGCAGTTCCAGCGTGTAGAGCGTCCAGCCCATTTTCTCCATGTGGCATGGCGTGTGGTAGACCACTTTCAGTGGCAGCGTTTTCAGCGGCAGCGTTTTGCCTTCATCCAGCTTGCGCCACAGCCAGCGGGTTGCCAGTTCAATGTGTTCGCGTAGACCTGAGTTGTCGACGTCCAGCACTTCCGGATATTCATCACGCAGCGCAAAGGTGCAGGTTGATGAGGTGGCGATCACCGGAATGCCTTTACCGTCAATTGCTTCTCTGAGCGAGGCCACGTTGCTCACCGCCTGCTTACGCGCTTTATCTGTAAAGCCGTTGGCAATCAGCGGTACGCCGCAGCATTTCTCTTTGCTCAGCAGTTGCACCCCGGTTCCCATCGCATTCAATACTTTGATCAGATCTTTGCCGAGCTGCGGATGGTTGTAATTCACAAAACAGCCGTGGAAAAAGGCAACCTGATCCTGATATTGCGCTTGCTGTGCGGCAACGCTGCGATACCAGCGGCGGAAGGTGCCGAAAGAGTACTTCGGCAACGTACGGCGATGGTCGATTTTTAGCGCGTAATCCAGCAGCTGACGCACCGGTTTGAGTGAGGTGGCGGTATTCACTATCGGGGCTAACGGTGTGGACACGCTACCCATCAAATCGGTATGGCTTAAGACAAAGTTACGCAGCGACGGACGCGTTGTGTCGTATTTGGCGCGCGCGCGTTGGATGATATCGCCAATCTTCACATCTGACGGACAGGCTACTTCGCAACGCTTACAGTTGATGCAGTATTTCAGCGCATCGTCATATAACGCGCCATCTTTCAGGCGCAGACGCTCACCGTCCGGTCCGGCCTGTTTAGGACCAGGGTAGTTCGGATTGACGCGACTTACCGGGCAGGCCGTGGTGCACACCGTGCATTTGATACAACTTTCAAAACGTGTGTCGCTCATTGCTGGCCTCCTGCACGTTTCGCAATATGATGTGCGGCGTGTAAGGCGCTAACAGCGCACACGCCGCCTCCGCAACCCTGGGCGATAGGGTCGAATCCGCCGAGAACGGAACCGATGGCATACATGTTCTCTATCGTTTGTCCCGCCAGCGATGGGCGCAGCCCGGCATCGGTCGTAACGCCAAACTGCTGCCACGGTTGTGGGTCGAAGACGTCACGCTCATACCACTCGGCGCGGGTGGCGGTTTGTTGTACATCCAGCCCCAGGATAGGTTCGTAGATGGCCTCACGCGTGGCGACCAGCCCGCTGCTGAAGAAGCTGCCGCTGGCGAGCACGGCGAAACGTGGCCGCAAAGGAATATCGGCATGATTACGGGTCCAGATTTCGCTGACTACGCCGTCCTGACAGGTGATTTTCTTCACTTCATCACCCGGCATCCAGACGCCGCCCTGGCGCACAAACTGGCGCTGCAATTTGTTATGCAAACGCATACCCAGTACCGAAGGCGGGAGGGTCGGTAACAGCGTCAGCGAGCAGGGGAGACGCTCGTTAAGCCATTGCCAGAGCTGTTCATCCGCCAGACCGAAGCAGGCCGGCATAATTATCATGTCGCAGGTTTTTGCTACTGGCAGTAAAGCGTCATAGAGCAGTGACCATTTATCTTCGTTATCCAGCAGGCGCGCAATATTGACGGCGCGAAACTCGGTCGGGTTATCACGCAGGACATCCAGCTCAGGCAGATCGATTTCTGCCGTCTCGACGCTGAGATTGCGTTGACGCAGTGACGCCGCGGCGAGATGTGCCTGAAAATCCAGTAAACCGCTAATACCTACAACGCAGATACGCTGCGCGGACAGCGGCCAGACCGGAACTTCCGGGGAACTTAACCAGGTTGAGCGTAGCGTTCCCAGCGGGGTGATGCGTTGATGTGACTGATGTACCTTGCCTTGCAAATGCGTTCCGCATTCTTCGAGAAGATTTTGCGCCTGCTGGGCCAGCTCCAGGACGTTGTGCGTTCCGATGGTGCTGTACGGGTGCGCGGGTGCCTGAGTGCGCAGCGCATTCAGGCCTGCTTCTATATCCGTCACCGGTTGGCCATCGGGTAAGTTGCTGAGCAAATCCAGTGAGCCGGAGGAGAAATGCAGGGCGCTTTGGCCGCGAGTGACAATCGTGCAGCGTAAACCGCTTTTTTGCAGTTGCAGGCCGCACAGTAGTCCGGCCAGGCCGCCGCCGATAATGACGGTATCAAATTTCATCCTGGTGCTCCTTTTCCAGACCGCACAATCCCTGATAAACCCAGCGTGTGAATTCGCTTTCGCGCAGCGCATCTCCCCAGGCGATAGGCTGCACGCCTTTCCAGCGTTCATTGAGAAAATCGGAAAGCTGGGTGATAGATTGCGCGGCGGTGGTGACATTAAAACGTTGCAGCAAACCTGCGGCGCGGCAGGCACACAATTCGCCCTGGCAGGTCCCCATTCCAACACGGGTACGGCGACGCAAATCCAGCAGGCTGTTGACGGTCAAATTCTCGACGGCGTACTGCACTTCACCTGCAGTGACCGCTTCGCATTCACAGACCAGGCTGCGGTGCTGACGACCTTCGCTAAGCCACGCAGGGGTGCGATCGCCGTGACGGTAGACCGCTGAGCCGCGCAGTGGCGCGGGCAACGAGATCACGCGTTTAAGCGTATGCTCGGTCGATTCTTGTGAGCCAGGCAGCGCCGTGTCTGCCGTTGTGCAAGGTTGGGTATTGCCAAGCTTACGGCAAACGGCATCGGTGGCCCACTCTGCCATCAGGCGGTAGGTCATCAATTTGCCGCCGGTTATGGTGATAAACCCGTCCAGTCCGTCACGCTGGGCGTGATCGAACAGTACAATCCCACGACTGACGTTACGGCCACTTGGATCGTCGTCGCTGGCTACCAGAGGACGCACGCCGGAGTAGGCGCGTAAAATGCGCGTTTTCGCCATAATCGGCGCCAGTTTTTCGCCTTCACGCAGCAGTATATCGACCTCTTCTGCGGTGACGCGGTTGCTGTCGATATCATCGTAATCAATGTGCTGTGAGGTGGTGCCAATCAGCGAAATGGTATCACCGGGCACCAGGATATCGGCGTCAGACGGCTTACGACAGCGGTTGATGACATGCTGGTTAATGCGGTGATCCATAATCAGCAGCGAACCTTTGGCCGGGAACATACGGATGCTCAGGTCGGCATATTCCGCAATGCGCTGGCCCCAGATCCCGGCGGCGTTGACGACTACCGGCGCATGCAGAGACTGCATCTCACCCGTCAGATGATTGCGTACGTTCACGCCGCAAACCGTTGCCCCTTCACGAATCAGTCCCGTCACTTCATGCGCCGTTAAGATTACTGCGCCATGCTCACGCGCATCCAGCATGTTGGCGGCGGTTAAGCGGAAAGGATCAACCGTGCCGTCCGGCACTTTTACCGCGCCAATCAGCTGTGGGTTGACGGAAGGTTCGATAATGCGCGCCTGCTTAGGGTCAATGGCTTCTGCGCGAATACCAGCCTCTTCACAGGCGCGAATAAAGGTTGCCTGGAAGGAGAGTTCATCTTCCGGCAGGGTAATAAACAGACCATCCGTCGGCTCAACGCAATGACGGGCGATACGTTTGAGAATTTGGTTTTCGCTGATGCACTCCCGGGCAGATTCAGCGTCGGTGACGGCGTAGCGTGCACCGCTGTGCAGCAGACCGTGGTTACGTCCGGTCGCCCCTGTGGCGATATCGTGGCGTTCCACTAAGATGACGCGCAACCCGCGCAGCGCACAATCGCGTGCGATCCCTGCACCTGTTGCTCCTCCACCAATGATAATCACGTCACTTGTTTGCGAGTCGCGAATTTTCATTGTTTTTCCTCACAGTTCGTTTTTTATCATTTAGCCACATAAAAAACATGGATTGTTTGATTTCGCGCATAATCGCTCATTATTCGAAAATGAAACGTGATTTCGTGCGCCTTTATGAACATTTGTCATAAATCTGTAACAATATGTGCAGCGTTTCACATTTTTGTTATGTATCTTTCCTTAACATCGCGGCCACACTGGGAGCGGTAGGGTAGTAATGACGAACTGCAGTGTTTACTTCGAATGAAAGACGGCCACGGAGGCTACACTATGTTGAGCATTTTTAAACCAGCGTCACACACGGCGCGTTTGCCTGCAGCGGAGATCGACCCGACATATCGTCGATTACGTTGGCAGATCTTTCTGGGGATTTTCTTTGGCTATGCCGCGTACTATCTGGTACGTAAGAACTTTGCCCTTGCGATGCCGTATCTGGTTGAGCAAGGTTTCTCGCGTGGCGATCTGGGTTTTGCGTTATCCGGTATCTCCATTGCTTACGGATTTTCGAAATTCATCATGGGGTCCGTTTCGGATCGCTCGAATCCGCGCGTTTTCCTGCCAGCGGGTCTGATTCTGGCCGCCGCTGTCATGTTGTTCATGGGCTTTGTGCCGTGGGCGACTTCGAGCATTGCGGTTATGTTTGTGCTGCTGTTCCTCTGCGGATGGTTCCAGGGAATGGGGTGGCCGCCGTGTGGTCGTACCATGGTGCACTGGTGGTCGCAGAAAGAGCGTGGGGGCATTGTTTCCGTCTGGAACTGTGCGCACAACGTGGGCGGTGGTCTGCCTCCTCTGTTGTTCCTGCTGGGTATGGCCTGGTTCAATGACTGGAAAGCGGCGCTGTACATGCCTGCTTTCGGTGCGATCGTCGTCGCGCTGTTTGCTTTTGCTCTGATGCGTGATACGCCGCAGTCTTGTGGCCTGCCGCCTATCGAAGAGTACAAGAACGACTACCCGGACGATTACAACGAGAAAGCGGAAGAAGAGCTGACTGCGAAGCAGATCTTCATGCAATACGTACTGCCGAACAAACTGTTGTGGTACATCGCTATCGCCAACGTGTTTGTTTATCTGCTGCGCTACGGCATCCTGGACTGGTCCCCGACCTATCTGAAAGAAGTGAAACATTTCGCGCTGGATAAATCATCCTGGGCCTACTTCCTGTATGAATATGCGGGTATTCCGGGCACGCTGCTGTGCGGCTGGATGTCGGATAAAGTCTTCCGTGGCAACCGTGGTGCGACCGGCGTGTTCTTTATGACGCTGGTGACTATCGCGACTATCGTCTACTGGATGAACCCGGCAGGCAACCCGAACGTGGATATGGCTTGTATGATCATCATCGGCTTCCTGATCTACGGTCCGGTAATGTTGATTGGTCTGCATGCGCTGGAACTGGCACCGAAAAAAGCGGCGGGTACGGCGGCTGGCTTTACCGGTCTGTTCGGTTATCTCGGCGGTTCCGTAGCGGCGAGCGCCATTGTTGGCTATACCGTTGACTTCTTCGGTTGGGACGGCGGCTTTATGGTGATGATTGGCGGTAGCGTGCTGGCGGTTATTCTGCTGGTGGTCGTCATGATTGGCGAAAAACGCCATCACGAAGAGATCGCACTGAAGCGTAACGGGGGCTAATAGATGAAAACCACATTGAAAAGTCTCAGCGTGGCGCTAATGCTGACAGGTATTGTGGTGAGCAGCGCGGCGGTTGCCGCAGAAAAAATCGTGATTGCGCACCGTGGCGCCAGCGGTTATCTACCGGAGCATACGCTGCCAGCAAAAGCGATGGCTTATGCTCAGGGGGCTGATTACCTGGAACAGGATTTGGTGATGACCAAGGACGACCATCTGGTTGTCCTGCATGACCACTACCTTGACCGCGTCACCGATGTTGCCGAGCGTTTCCCGGATCGTGCGCGTAAAGATGGGCGCTACTACGCTATCGACTTTACGCTGGATGAGATTAAATCGCTGAAATTTACCGAAGGCTTTGATATCGAAAATGGCAAAAAGGTCCAGACCTACCCAGGGCGTTTCCCGATGGGTAAATCTGATTTCCGTGTGCACACTTTCGAAGAAGAGATTGAGTTTGTTCAGGGATTAAATCATTCAACCGGTAAAAACATTGGCATTTACCCGGAAATGAAAGCGCCGTGGTTCCATCATCAGGAAGGGAAAGACATTGCGGCTAAGACGCTGGAAGTGCTGAAAAAGTACGGGTACACCGACAAGAACGACAAGGTTTATCTACAGTGTTTTGATGTCGCAGAGTTAAAGCGCATTAAGAATGAACTGGAACCGAAGATGGGGATGGATCTCAATCTGGTACAGTTGATTGCGTACACTGACTGGAATGAAACTCAGGAGAAAAAGCCGGACGGTAGTTGGGTTAATTACAACTACGACTGGATGTTTAAACCGGGTGCCATGAAGCAGGTTGCGCAGTATGCGGACGGCATTGGGCCGGACTATCACATGCTGATTGATGAGAAGTCGAAGAAAGGCAATATCTCGTTAACGGGCATGGTACAGGACGCGCATCAGAATAAGATGGTGGTGCATCCTTATACCGTTCGTGCCGATCAACTGCCGGATTACACCACTGACGTAAACCAGCTGTATGACATTCTGTATAACAAGGCGGGCGTTGACGGGCTGTTCACCGACTTCCCCGACAAAGCAGTGACATTCCTGAATAAAGAGTAATGGCACAAGGTCTGTGATGCACCTCCGGTCACAGGCCTGGTTGGATCAAACGTTATTAACGGCTAGATAAGGCCGTCTGCCGTCAACGTGGCCATACCTACCTCCAGGAGAAATAAAGAGCTGCCGTCCATCGGCGGCTCTTTTTTAGTCGTAATTTTTATCCCGCCACGCGTTACAGCTCTATTTCAATATCACCTTTTGCCCGACAGCAGCAGGGCAAAATTTCGCCTGGCTGAATGAATGCCAGAGGTTCGGCAATCCAGTCGACCTGTCCCGCTACCAGACGGGTACGGCAGGAGCCGCAATAACCTGCGCGGCACTGGTATTCAACTTCAACATTGTGCGATTCGAGCGCGGCAAGCAGGGAAGGGTGTTCATCCTGGCACAGCAGTTGTGTGCCAGAGATGCGCAGAGTAACGCGGCCCATCAGAGCTGGAAGTTACTCAGGTCGTCGGTATCGACTTCCGAATCGATCTGGCCGACCAGGTAAGAGCTGACTTCCACTTCCTGCGGCGCAACCTGCACGTTATCAGACACCAGCCAGGTGTTGATCCATGGGATTGGGTTAGAGCGGGTCTGGAACGGCAAGTCGAGTCCGACAGCCTGCATACGGATGTTGGTGATGTACTCAACGTACTGGCACAGAATGTCTTTATTCAGGCCAATCATTGAGCCGTCACGGAACAGATAATCCGCCCACTCTTTTTCCTGCAGCGCGGCCTGTACGAACAGGTCGTAACATTCTTGTTTACACTCTTCGGCGATTTCCGCCATTTCCGGATCGTCCACGCCGCTGCGCAGCAGATTCAGCATATGCTGGGTCCCGGTCAAATGCAGGGCTTCATCGCGGGCGATCAGGCGAATAATTTTCGCGTTGCCTTCCATCAGTTCACGTTCGGCGAAGGCGAAGGAGCAGGCGAAGCTGACGTAGAAGCGGATCGCTTCCAGCGCGTTCACGCTCATCAGGCACAGATACAGCTTCTTCTTCAGTTCACGCAGGCTTACGACAACCGTTTTACCGTTAACGGTATGCGTGCCCTCGCCCAGCAAATGCCAGTAGCTGGTCATCTCAATCAATTCGTCGTAATAGCTGGAAATGCCTTCCGCGCGTTTCTGGATCTGCTCGTTGGTGACGATGTCATCAAACACCACCGCCGGATCGTTCACGATGTTACGAATGATGTGGGTGTAGGAACGGGAGTGGATCGTTTCTGAAAACGCCCATGTTTCCACCCAGGTTTCCAGCTCAGGGATCGAGATTAACGGCAGCAGCGCCACGTTCGGGCTACGTCCCTGAATGGAGTCCAGCAGCGTCTGATATTTCAGGTTGCTGATGAAGATATGCTTTTCATGTTCCGGCAGCGCCTGGAAGTCGATGCGATCGCGAGAAACATCAACTTCTTCCGGACGCCAGAAGAAAGAGAGCTGCTTTTCGATCAGTTTTTCGAAGATGTCATATTTTTGCTGATCGTAGCGGGCGACGTTCACCGGCTGGCCGAAGAACATCGGTTCCAGAAGTTGGTTATTTTTCGTCTGTGAAAAAGTGGTGTATGCCATTGATGTGAATCCTTTGTGGGATGAGTGCCGGATGGCGTTACAAGCACCCTTTCCGGCCTACAAACCAAGCTACTGTAGGCCGGGTGAGCCTGGTGCCACCCGGCATCGTTCATCAGATCTTACATGCGCCGCTTTCGCAGCCGTCGTCCTGAATGGACGGCACCAGATCGTCCTGAGAATCTTCCGCACCGTCACGGGTGTTTTGATAATACAGCGTTTTCACACCAAATTTGTAGGCGGTGAGCAGGTCTTTCAGTAACTGCTGCATCGGTACTTTTCCGGATGGGAAGCGCGACGGATCATAGTTGGTGTTGGCGGAAATCGACTGATCGATAAATTTCTGCATGATACCTACCAGCTGCAAATAGCCATCGTTGTTCGGCATTTCCCACAGCAGTTCGTACGCGTCGTGCAGGTGTTCGTAGTCCGGCACGACCTGGCGCAGAATACCGTCTTTCGACGCTTTGATGCTCACATAGCCGCGCGGTGGTTCAATACCGTTGGTGGCGTTAGAGATCTGCGAAGAGGTCTCCGATGGCATCAGGGCTGACAGCGTGGAGTTACGCAGACCGTGCGTTTTGATGGATTCGCGCAGTTGTTCCCAATCCAGATGCAGCGGCTCGTTGACAATAGCATCGAGATCTTTTTTATAGGTATCGATCGGCAGAATACCTTTGGAGTAGGTCGTTTCGTTAAACCACGGGCACGCGCCTTGCTCTTTCGCCAGCTCGTTAGAGGCTTTCATCAGGTAATACTGAATGGCTTCAAAGGTTTTGTGAGTCAGGTTGTTCGCGCTGCCGTCAGAATAACGCTTACCGTTTTTCGCCAGCCAGTAGGCGTAGTTGATCACGCCAATACCCAGCGTACGGCGACCCATTGCGCCGCGTTTGGCGGCAGGAATTGGATAATCCTGATAATCGAGCAGCGCATCCAGCGCGCGCACCGCCAATTCAGCCAGCTCTTCCAGCTCGTCCAGGCTGTTGATAGCACCGAGGTTAAATGCGGACAGCGTACACAGCGCAATTTCGCCGTTTTCGTCGTTAACGTCGGTCAGCGGTTTGGTCGGCAGGGCGATTTCCAGGCACAGGTTAGACTGGCGCACCGGAGCGACAATTGGATCAAACGGGCTATGAGTGTTGCAGTGGTCAACGTTCTGAATATAGATACGCCCGGTAGAGGCACGTTCCTGCATCATCAGTGAGAACAGCTCAACGGCTTTCACGCGTTGCTTGCGGATACTGTCGTCGTTTTCATATTTGGTGTACAGACGTTCGAATTCGTCCTGGTCAGCGAAGAACGCATCATACAGGCCTGGAACGTCGGACGGGCTGAACAGCGTGATGTCGCCGCCCTTCAGCAGACGGGTGTACATCAGTTTGTTGATCTGTACGCCGTAGTCCATATGACGCACGCGGTTGCCTTCGACGCCACGGTTGTTTTTCAGGACCAGCAGGCTTTCAACTTCCAGGTGCCACATCGGGTAGAACAGCGTTGCAGCACCGCCGCGTACGCCGCCCTGGGAGCAGGATTTTACCGCGGTCTGGAAGTGCTTGTAGAACGGAATACAACCGGTGTGGAACGCTTCACCGCCGCGGATCGGGCTACCCAGCGCACGGATGCGACCGGCGTTGATACCGATGCCGGCGCGCTGGGAAACGTATTTCACAATCGCGCTGGAGGTGGCGTTGATGGAGTCCAGGCTGTCGCCGCACTCGATCAGTACGCAGGAGCTGAACTGACGGGTAGGGGTGCGCACGCCGGACATAATCGGCGTCGGCAGCGAAATTTTAAACGTAGAAACGGCGTCGTAGAAACGTTTTACGTATTGCAGACGCGTTTCACGCGGATAGTTAGAGAACAGGCAGGCCGCTACCAGAATGTAGAGGAACTGCGCGCTTTCATAAATCTCACCGGTAACACGGTTTTGTACCAGGTATTTACCTTCTAACTGCTTCACCGCAGCGTAGGAGAAGGTCATATCACGGTCGTGTACGATGAACGAGTCCATCTGCTTGAACTCTTCTTCCGTGTAGTCTTCCAGCAGATGATTGTCGTATTTGCCCATTTCAACCATTTTCACGACATGGTCGAACAGTTTCGGCGGTTCAAACTCACCGTAGGCTTTTTTGCGCAGATGGAAAATCGCCAGGCGAGCAGCCAGGTACTGATAATCCGGTGCCTCGCGGGAGATCAGGTCGGCGGCAGCTTTGATGATTGTTTCATGGATATCGGATGTCTTGATACCGTCATAAAACTGAATGTGGGAGCGCAACTCGACCTGAGAAATCGATACGTTATTCAGTCCTTCTGCCGCCCAATCCAGAACTCGGTGGATTTTGTCGAGATTGATGCGCTCTGTACTACCATCACGCTTTGTCACCAGCAGACTCTGATTCATGTGGTTTTTTACCTGTCCGTGAAAGAAAAAATATCCCCCATATTATCCACAAAGTCATGTTGTGACTAAGTCTGTGGATAAATACTATATGTAGGGGTTGTTTGATAAAGTAGACGCTATATGGTGAGTATTCTAGTAGGGATTCTTTTCAGTACAAGAGTTGATTTTGAGGTTAAATTGAGGTTGCAAAAGGGTAATAATCGCTAAGTGCGCGTCTTATAAGGCCTGGCGAGGATGTCAATAATTGAGAAAAAAAATAGAAAATTTGATCGAGTGCTGATTTCTTCATCTAAGGCAAGGTAAGTTCTTATGACCTGGCGCAAAAATTGCCCTGACGATCCTACTCAGGATTGGTAGGCGATGCGCAGGCCCGAAAGCTGCGCACTATCAGGTACGGTGCCGGATTGCGGCGTTGCACGCCTTATCCGGCCGGGTGGAGGAGGTTAATCTGCTTGCGCGGTAGTGTGTAGCATATAGTTCACATCAACGCCGGGGCCGAGTTTAAAACTGTTGGTGATCGGGTTGTAGTGCAGGCCGGTCATATGACGCTCTTTCAGCACGGTCTGGTCAACCCACTCTAACAGTTCAGCCGGCTTAATGAATTTTTTCACATCATGCGTGCCTTTCGGCACCATACGCAAAATATATTCCGCGCCGACCACCGCCATTAGCCAGGATTTGCCGTTGCGATTAAGCGTGGAGAAAAACACTTCGCCGCCCGGTTTGACCAGTCTGGCGCAGGCCCTGACCACCGACTGCGGGTCCGGTACGTGCTCCAGCATTTCCATGCAGGTCACAACGTCATACTGATGCGCATGTTTTTCCGCATGTTCTTCAACCGTTTCTTGAACGTATTCCACCTGGATGCCACTCTCCAGCGCATGCAGTTTTGCTACCTGTAACGGTTCAAAGCCCATGTCCAGCCCGGTGACGGTTGCGCCTTCGCGCGCCATGCTTTCCGCCAGAATGCCGCCGCCGCAGCCGACGTCGAGTACCTTTTTACCAAACAGGCCGCCTGAGCGCTCCGTGATATAGCCCAGGCGCAGCGGGTTAATACGGTGCAGTGGCTTAAATTCACCCTCAAGATCCCACCAGCGTGACGCGACTGCTTCAAACTTGGCAATTTCTTCCTGATCAACGTTGTGAGTTACCGGAGGTTTTTCGGCATTCATTGGGGCTTCTACTCCTAAATTTGCGATGCAAATGAGTATATCAGCCTGACGGGATGAATAAAGCCTCTGTCAGGGGGAATCCATTTACCTGAATCTGCACGGATGTGTTATAATTTGCGACCTTTGAATCCGGGATACAGTAGAGGGATAGCGGTTAGATGAGCGACCTTGCGAGAGAAATTACACCGGTCAACATTGAGGAAGAGCTGAAGAGCTCCTATCTGGATTATGCGATGTCGGTCATTGTTGGCCGTGCGCTGCCGGACGTCCGAGATGGCCTGAAGCCGGTTCACCGTCGCGTACTTTACGCCATGAACGTATTGGGCAACGACTGGAATAAAGCCTATAAAAAATCTGCCCGTGTCGTTGGTGACGTAATCGGTAAATACCACCCTCATGGTGATATCGCCGTTTACGACACCATTGTTCGTATGGCGCAGCCATTCTCCTTGCGTTACATGCTGGTAGATGGTCAGGGTAACTTTGGTTCTGTCGATGGCGACTCCGCAGCGGCGATGCGTTATACGGAAATCCGTATGTCGAAAATCGCCCATGAGCTGATGGCTGACCTGGAAAAAGAAACGGTGGATTTCGTCGATAACTACGACGGCACCGAACAAATTCCTGACGTCATGCCAACCAAAATTCCTAACCTGCTGGTGAACGGCTCGTCCGGTATCGCGGTAG
This sequence comes from Citrobacter sp. RHBSTW-00887, assembly GCF_013728095.1. Lineage (NCBI taxonomy): Bacteria > Pseudomonadati > Pseudomonadota > Gammaproteobacteria > Enterobacterales > Enterobacteriaceae > Citrobacter > Citrobacter sp. RHBSTW-00887. The sequence continues at coordinate 1,840,604 of NZ_CP056267.1, forward strand.
GTATGGCGACCAACATTCCGCCGCACAACCTGACGGAAGTGATCAACGGCTGCCTGGCATACATTGACGATGAAGACATCAGCATTGAAGGGCTGATGGAACATATTCCGGGTCCGGACTTCCCGACCGCCGCGATCATCAACGGTCGTCGTGGTATTGAAGAAGCCTACCGTACCGGCCGTGGCAAAGTGTACATTCGCGCGCGCGCGGAAGTCGAAGCGGATGCCAAAACTGGCCGTGAAACCATCATCGTCCATGAAATTCCGTATCAGGTGAACAAAGCGCGCCTGATCGAGAAAATCGCCGAGCTGGTAAAAGACAAACGCGTTGAAGGTATCAGCGCGCTGCGTGACGAGTCTGACAAAGACGGTATGCGCATCGTGATTGAAGTGAAACGCGACGCAGTCGGGGAAGTGGTTCTGAACAACCTCTACTCCCAGACCCAACTGCAGGTTTCTTTCGGTATCAACATGGTTGCGTTGCACCATGGACAGCCGAAAATCATGAACCTGAAAGATATTATTGCTGCGTTTGTACGTCACCGCCGTGAAGTCGTAACCCGCCGTACTATCTTTGAACTGCGTAAAGCCCGCGACCGTGCGCACATCCTTGAAGCGCTGGCGATTGCGCTGGCGAACATCGATCCGATCATCGAACTGATCCGCCGTGCGCCAACCCCGGCAGAAGCGAAAGCAGCGCTGGTCGCGCGTTCGTGGGAGCTGGGTAACGTTTCTGCCATGTTGGAACGTGCCGGCGATGATGCCGCGCGTCCTGAATGGCTGGAACCGGAATTTGGCGTGCGTGACGGTCAGTACTACCTTACTGAACAGCAGGCCCAGGCCATTCTGGATCTGCGTTTGCAGAAACTGACCGGCCTTGAGCACGAAAAACTGCTCGACGAATACAAAGAGCTGCTGGAGCAGATCGCTGAACTGCTGCACATTCTGGGCAGCGCCGATCGTCTGATGGAAGTCATCCGTGAAGAGATGGAGCTGATTCGTGAACAGTTCGGCGACGCACGTCGGACCGAAATCACCGCGAACAGCGCTGACATCAACATCGAAGATCTGATTAGCCAGGAAGATGTTGTCGTGACCTTGTCTCATCAGGGCTACGTGAAATATCAGCCGTTAACCGATTACGAAGCGCAGCGTCGTGGCGGTAAAGGCAAATCTGCAGCACGAATTAAAGAAGAAGACTTTATCGACCGCCTGCTGGTGGCCAACACCCATGACACGATCCTCTGCTTCTCCAGCCGCGGTCGTTTGTACTGGATGAAGGTTTATCAGTTGCCGGAAGCAAGCCGTGGTGCGCGTGGACGTCCTATCGTCAACCTGCTGCCACTGGAAGCTAACGAACGTATCACCGCAATTCTGCCAGTACGTGAGTACGAAGAAGGCGTCAACGTCTTCATGGCAACCGCCAGCGGTACCGTGAAGAAAACAGCGCTGACCGAGTTCAGCCGTCCGCGTTCAGCCGGTATCATTGCGGTTAACCTGAACGAAGGCGATGAGCTGATTGGCGTTGACCTGACGTCTGGTAGTGATGAAGTTATGCTGTTCTCTGCTGCCGGTAAAGTGGTGCGCTTCAAAGAGGGGGCTGTTCGTCCGATGGGACGTACCGCGACCGGCGTACGCGGTATCAAACTGGCGGAAAGCGACAGCGTGGTATCGCTGATCGTTCCGCGTGGTGAAGGTGCTATCCTGACCGTTACCCAGAACGGCTACGGTAAGCGTACGGCGGCGGAAGAGTATCCGACCAAGTCTCGTGCGACCCAGGGCGTTATCTCCATCAAAGTCACCGAGCGCAACGGTTCCGTTGTCGGCGCAGTGCAGGTTGAAGATACCGACCAGATCATGATGATCACCGATGCAGGTACGCTGGTGCGTACTCGCGTGTCGGAAATCAGCGTGGTAGGGCGTAACACCCAGGGCGTTATCCTCATCCGTACTGCGGAAGATGAAAACGTTGTGGGTCTGCAACGCGTTGCTGAACCGGTTGATGATGAAGAGCTCGACTCCATCGACGGTAGCGCTGCTGAAGGGGACGAGGATATCGCGCCTGAAGCGGAAAGCGATGACGATGCAGCGGACGACGCTGAAGAGTAATTAAGACGTGATAAAAAGGGCCGGAAATATCCGGCCCTTTTTTTTAATTCATTCGCTCCACTATCATCGCAATGCCCTGACCGCCGCCGATGCACAGCGTGGCCAGTCCAAGCGTTTGATCCCGTGCCTGTAGCGCATGCAGCAGCGTCACCAGTATTCGCGCGCCGCTGGCGCCAATAGGGTGTCCCAGCGCAATTGCCCCACCGTTGACGTTAACCTTTTGCGGATCAAATCCCAGCGTTTTACCGACGGCAAGAAACTGAGCGGCAAACGCTTCGTTGGCTTCGATCAGATCGATATCAGAAAGCTGTAAGCCACTCAGTTGCAGTGCCTTCAGCGTGGCGGGAACCGGCCCCATCCCCATCATAGCCGGAGCTACGCCGCCACTGGCCCAGGCTTTGATCCGCGCTAATGGCTTCAGCCCAGCCTCCAGTGCTGCGGACTCTTCCATTATCACTAATGCCGCTGCACCGTCGTTGATCCCCGAGGCGTTACCTGCGGTGACGGTTCCTGCTTTATCGAAGGCTGGACGCAATGCGGCGAGGCCTTCGGCCGTCGAGTCAGCTTTGGGGAATTCGTCACGCTCAAAGATGATGGTTTTCTTCCGTGATGACACGCTGACGGGCACGATTTCAGCCTCAAATGCGCCAGACTCGATTGCGGCAACGGCTTTACGCTGCGACTGTAGAGCCAGTTCATCCTGCATTTCGCGGCTGATGCCATACTCTTTGGCAACATTTTCTGCAGTGATCCCCATGTGGTAACCATGCTCGGCGCAGATCAGGCCATCGCGCAGAATCACGTCGGACAATTGCCCGTCACCGAGGCGATAGCCCCAGCGGGCTTTTGCATCTAACAGGTAGGGGGCAAGGCTCATGTTTTCCATCCCTCCCGCGACGATCGCCTGGGCTTGTCCGGCCTTGATAGCGAGGGCGGCAAGCGCCACGCTTTTCAGGCCAGAGCCGCACACTTTGTTGACGGTAAAGCCGCAAACGGTGTCGGACAGGCCGCTTTTTAATAATGCCTGACGCGCTGGGTTTTGCCCGAGTCCTGACTGCAGCACGTTGCCCATAATCACCTCGTCCACGCGCTGTGGGTCAAGGTGCGCGCGTTCAAGAGCGGCTCTAATGACGATTGATCCAAGCTCGACGGCACCCGTAGTTGCCAGTGCGCCGTTAAAACTGCCGATTGCGGTACGTGCCGCGCTGACGATGACACAGTTTTTCATTTTTCAGTTCCTTTAATTAAGTTGTTGCCGTCAGAACAAGGTCAATCCAATAACAAAAATGACGCCGGAGAAGAGCAGGGCGGTGATGCAGTAGCCCATAATGTCGCGTACTCCGAGACCGGCGATGGCCAGCGCGGGTAGCGCCCAGAACGGTTGTGCCATGTTCATCCACTGCTCACCGTAGGCGATGGCCATGACTGATTTGCCAAGATCGGCACCCAGCGCCTGAGCGGCAGGCATGACGAACGGTCCCTGAATAACCCAATGGCCACCGCCGGATGGCACGGCAAAGTTAATCAGGGCTGAACTGAAGAAAGTCATCAGTGGGAAGGTATCTTTGTTGGCAACGTTGATGAAAAATTCAGTAATGAGCCCACCGAGGCCGGAGTGCTCCATCATCAACTGAATGCCGGCATAGAAGGGGAATTGCACCAGAATCCCGGCGGTGCTGCGTGCCGCAGCACTGACGGCGCGCATATAGGCCATCGGCGTTTTGTGCAGCAGCAGACCGGCAATCATAAACATCAGGTTGACGGTATTGATGGTGATGTTGAAACCCTTCTCGGCAAAGTAGATACCCAGATAGGCAATCCCTAATGCACCGATGATCAGCGCCAGAATGCGGCTCTCTTCCAGTTTTTCAGATGGCGGCGCATCCGGCGGCAGTTTCTTTTGAAAATCAGCTTCTTCCAATAAAAGTTTCGGATCGATGCTCACCACATCTGAAGGTTTTGGCGTCATCATCCGGGTGATAAACGGCATCACCACAATCAGGCCGAGCGTGATGAAAATATTGAAACCGGTGAACAGGGTATCCGCGACAGGAATGAGGCCCGCTACGTGCTCGACCGGGTTGCCAGGCGTTGCCGCCAGCAAAGGCATTGAGCCGGAGAAGCCGCCGCCCCAGGTCAGGAACCCGATGTAGGCGCAGGCAATCAGTAACGGATAATCGGAACCCGGTACCCGACGAGCAACTTCGCGGGCGAACATCGCCCCGACCACCAGACCAAATCCCCAGTTAATAACGCAGGCAACTGAACCAAAAAAAGTCACCAGCATGACGCCCTGAGCGGGGGTTTTGGCGGCGGATGCCGCCGTACGCAGCAGGCTTTTCACCGGCCCGGAACTGGCTAACGCATGGCCGGTTACGATGATCAGCGCCATCTGCATACCAAACGCCAGAAGGTTCCAGAAACCGTCACCCCAGAATTTCACCATGCTGATGGGGGTCTGCGGCGTTAACCACAGCGCGATGCCAAAGGTCAGCAACGTTAATAACATGGCGAAAATCAGTGGGTCGGGCAGCCAGCGGCTGACTACCCGTGTCATAAAGCGAGCGATGCGGCCAATCATGCGTCACCTCGCAGAATGCGCAGATCGTCGGCAATTTCAAACTGTGCTTCGGTTTTTTCACATAGCGTGGCGATGTCGCATCCTTCGACGATTTCAGTCAGCCACATCTTGCCATCTATAAAGCGGAATACAGCCAGCTCGGTGACCAGCATATGCACAGCATGCTGCGCGGTGAGCGGCATGGTGCATTGACGCAGGATTTTTGCTGAGCCGTCTTTTGCGCAATGCTCCATGGCGATAATGACTTTACGCGCACCGGTCACCAGATCCATTGCGCCACCCATGCCGGGCACCATCTTGCCGGGAACCACCCAGTTGGCGAGGTTTGCCTGCTCATCGACCTGCAACCCGCCAAGCACACAGGCATCAACATGACCGCCGCGAATCAACGCGAACGACATGGCGCTATCAAACATCGCCGCGCCCGGCAAAATACCGCACGGTTGGCCGCCCGCGTTCACCAGGTCAGGATGGGCGGTGGTGACTGGGCCCAGCCCCAGAAAACCGTTCTCAGATTGCAGCGTAATGTGAATATCAGCAGGTAAGTAGTTGGCTACCATCGTTGGCAGGCCGATACCTAAGTTGACGATATCGCCATCGCGAAGTTCTTGCGCCACCCGGCGCGCAATACGTTGTTTAGCATCCATGATTAGCTCTCCTGTGGAATGACGATATGGTCGATAACGGCGGCGGGGGTCACAATCTGGTCAGGCTGCAGCTCCCCTGTTTCAACTATTTCGTCCGGTTCGACCAGCGTGATGTCAGCGGCGAGGGCAATCAGAGGGTTAAAGTTACGGGCGCTGAGCTGGTAGGTGAGGTTGCCAAGCATGTCAGAGCGGTGGGCGCGAATAAGCGCTAAATCGGCGCGTAAAGGGCGTTCAAGCAGCCAGGTTTTACCCTCAAGCGTCATGGTTTGCTTACCTTCTTCCACGATGGTGCCAACGCCCGTGGGGGTGAGAAAGCCGCCAAGACCCGCGCCGCCGCAGCGAATCTGTTCGATCAGGGTACCTTGCGGAACCAGCTGTACATCCATCTCGCCGGCAATCATGCGACGACCGGTTTCCGGGTTTGTACCAATGTGCGAGGCAATCACTTTGCTCACCCGCCCATTGACGATCAGGGGTCCGATACCGGTATCGACAAAGGCGGTATCGTTAGCAATCAGCGTCAGATCTCTGACGCCGGACTCCAGCAGGGCTTCAACCAGACGAGGTGGTGTGCCAACGCCCATAAAACCACCGACCATGATGGTCATGCCGTCACGAAAGAAGCCCGCAGCGTCTTGTAAGGTAATCAGTTTTGTTTTCATTATGTTTCCCTTTTTGCATACTCCATTTTGGGTACGCTCAGGGAATTGCAAGCAGGGTGCCAGAATGACTAAAGAAACGTATTAATGTTTAGTTGATTGAATTTATTGGTTTATTTTTGTGGTTTTGGTGAAAGGAGACCAGGAGGGGTTATGCAGAATTTTGCGCAGTGTGCAAAATTCTGCATAGCAAATTTGCGTATCAGGAACCTGATGGGTCGATGCCGTACTCTTGTAATTTATACATTAAAGCGCGACGGCTAATTCCCAGCATCAGCGCCGTGCGGGTGCGATTGCCGTCCTGATTGTCGAGGACTTCGAGGATAATTCGTTTTTCCTCACGTTTAATCTCTTCTTTCAGATTGCGTTCCCCGGAGTAAGTCGGTTTTGTTTCTGTTGTGGCGCTCACCGGGTTGCGCAACGGGTCGGGGAGATCGTCGGCAAAGATCACCGCACCGGTATTCATAACGACTGCACGTTCGATGACGTTTGACAGTTCGCGAATGTTACCGGGCCAGGGCCAGGCGGTGAGGATCGACATCGCCGTCGGGTCGATTTCGATAATATCCCGCTGATTTTCAGAGCTGAATTTTTGTAAAAAGTGGTTTGCTAATAAGGCAATATCTTCACGACGCTCGCGTAAGGGCGGCAAAGTCAGATGGATAACGTTGAGCCGGTAAAACAGGTCTTCGCGAAACGTTCCTTCCTTCACCATCGTTTGCAGACAGCGGTTGGTGGCGGCGACGATTCGAATGTCAACGCGAATGGTCTGGTGCCCGCCGATGCGTTCAAACTCCCTCTCCTGCAAAATGCGCAGCAGCTTGGCCTGCAGCACCAGCGGCATCTCGCCAATTTCATCAAGCAATAAAGTTCCCTGATGAGCGCGTTCGAACAATCCCTGGCGCAACGTCTGTGCCCCGGTAAACGCGCCTTTTTCGTGACCAAATAGCTCGCTTTCCAACAACGACTCCGGCAGGGCCGCGCAGTTAATTTTGATAAAGGGGCCATTGGCGCGTTTGCTGTTGTAGTGAATGGCGCGGGCGATCAGCTCCTTTCCTGTGCCGCTTTCACCGCTAATCAACACGTTTGCCTGGGAGAGAGCAATTTTCGCCGTGTCTTTACAGATATCCATCATACGCGGGCTGGTGGTCAGAATGTGTCCCCACTGCCAGCTGGTGGTCAACGCTTTATGCAGATTGCGGATTTCCTGTTTCATCTCCTGCAGTTGCAATGCGCGTTGAATCACCATGCTTAGCTCGTCGAGATCAAAGGGCTTAATCACGTAGTCGAATGCGCCGCTACGTAAAGCTTCTACTGCGGTTTCTACTTCAGCGTAAGCGGTCATCAGAATGACGGGGATCCGTGGTTGCTGCGTGCGCATAACTTTCAGCGCGTCGATACCGTCCATCTCCGGCATGCGAATGTCCATCAGCACCACGTCTGGCTGCGTTTCGCTAAACAGGCTCAGCGCGGCTTTCCCGTCGCTGGCGCAATGTGTCTCATGCCCTTGCAGGGAAAATGCGGTGGCAAGCATACGGCGAACATTTTCTTCATCATCAACGATGAGAATACGATAGGTCGTTTTCATTCTGACGGATTTCCCTGCGGGTTAAGAGGTAAAATCAGAGTGAATATCGCCCCGCAGCCAGGCTGGCTGGTTACGTGGATATCCCCCTGATGCGCGTTGATGATGCGCTGGCTCAGCGCCAGTCCAAGACCGGTGCCTGATGCTTTTGTCGTAAAAAAGGGATCGAATATTTTCTTCTGTATGGCGAGATCGATACCGTTGCCATTATCTTCAATCATCACGGCCTGTTGCGAGGCCGAGTATTGCCAGGTACGGATGCGAATTTCGCCTCGCGCAGCGATCGCCTGTACCGCATTGATTAAAATATTGAGGATCACCTGTTTGAGGAGTTCGCGATCGGCGACGATCGGCGGCAGGCTGGGATCTAATTCCGTTGTAAAGGCGATCCGTGCCTGCAGGCCAGCGGTTTGCACCAGGATTAGCGTCTCTTCAATGAGCGCATTGAGCCGAATCTGTTGCCACTGGCTTTGTCGTGGGCGAGAGAAATCTAACAGTTGCTGAATAACTTTATTGATGGAATCAATTTCATTCAGCACAACAGATAAATATTCCTGATGTTCCGGCAGCGAGGTTTGCTGGCGGATGATCTGGACGTAGCCACGAATTGCGGTCAGCGGGTTTCGCACTTCATGCGCGACGCCGGCCATCAGCTCACCCAGGGTGGCAAGCCTTTCGGTTTGCGCCAGTCGACGCTGGGTCTCTTTACGGGCGGTTAAATCGGAGAAAATAACCAGCGCGCCAATCAGCTCGCCGTGTGCGTTATGGATCCGACTGGTGGTTACACTGATCTCAATGGTGCGTTCTCGTCCTGGAAAGCTAATCTCCTGGGCCACATGTTCAGTACCGTGCTCAAGGGTGTCCAGAACCGGGCTATAAAACTGCGTATTGGCAAAGAGCGTCGCATAGGGCTGTCCGACCAGCTCATGCAGCGTGTAGCCTGTTATCTGTTCTGCCGCCGGGTTCATGGTGGTAACGTCGCCTTGCCTGTCGATGGCGATCACGCCATCTGCGGCATTTTCAATGATCAGATCGTTAAGGGTTTTGGTTTCCCGTAGCGTTTGTGCCAGCGCATTGACGCTACGGCTGATTTGTCCTAACTCGCCGGGGAGTTCAGGCAATCGGGTAGGGGTTTTTTGTGCCAGCGTGGAAAGCCCATCGGTGATGATGTCGATATTCGCACTGAGTCGGCGTGAGAAGTGCACGATGAGCAGCAGGCTACAGATGAGCCCGGCAACCAGTACGGCAATAATCCTGACGTCCATTCTCCAGGCCTGCTGGCGGATATCTTCGGTGAGCTCATTGGCCCAGATATACCCAATAACCTCTCCCTGGCGCGCTATTGGGATCATCGAGTTGAGTATGTCGCCGCGAACCTGTCGCCCGGAATAGACCACAGGCGCGTTGCTACTCATCACTTCGCGTCCGGGATGATCCTCGGTGATGGTGATACCTACGTTGCCTTGGTAAAGCGCGGAGGGAGCGTAGGTGATAATGGCATCCAGCGCTTTGTGATAATACCCGGCGCCAATGCCGGGAAACGCTTGCGTAATGCGCTCGGTGATGGGGGCCAACTCTTGATTAAGCGCGCGAATGCGTGCTTCACGCGGCAAATTTGGGTAGTGACTAAAGCGGTCGCCCAGCGCATCGTTTAGCAGGGTTATCACCGATGACAGTTTTTTCTCTTTTTCAGATAAGACTGCTGAACGGCCTTCAGTTTCTACGATATAACCTATAGATATCGTCGGAATGATGACCATCAGGATGGCCATCATGATCATTTGGTTGCGTAATCGTCGTGGGTATAACCGACGAGCCAGCCATCTCAGGTAGCGCATTCTGACATCCGTGCAGTGTTTTTCAGGCAAACGACGATTATCACGGGTTAAGACAATGGTTTCAGAGCGGTGTATCATATTCCCGTAAAGAGAGGGCATTGCGACGCCGGACATTTACCGCTACCTTAACCACACTCTATTAATGCCCTGAGGCGGAGCTTCGCCCCTTTGAAATACCTTGCTTCCGTTCATTCAACGCTAAAAGTCTCACGCTATCTGTTCAGGGCGTTGGCGCTCCTGATCTGGGGGCTAATCGCATTTGCCTCCGTTTTCTACATCGTGAATGCGCTGCACCAGAGAGAGTCCGAGATTCACCAGGAGCTTAACCTCAGTTCCGATCAGGCCCAACGTTACATTCAGCGCACCTCTGATGTGATTAAAGAGCTGAAATATATCGCGGAGAATCGCTTAACGGCGGAAAACGGCGTGATGTCGTTGCGCGCGCGGGATGATAAAACCGCCGTGCCAAACTTCGAGCCGCTGTTTGCCGACTCCGACTGCTCGGTGATGGGCAACGCCTGGCGAGGTTCGCTGGAATCGCTGGCGTGGTTTATGCGCTACTGGCGGGATAACTTTTCCGCGGCCTATGATTTGAATCGTGTGTTCCTGATCGGCAGCGACAACCTTTGCATGGCCAATTTCGGTCTGCGTGATATGCCTGTCGAACGTGACGGGGCGTTGAAGGCGCTGCATGAGCGCATTATTAAGTATCGCAATGCACCGCAGGACGAAAACGGTAATAACCTGTTCTGGATTAGCCAGGGGCCGCGGCCGGGGATAGGCTATTTCTATGCGCTGACGCCGGTTTATCTCGCTAATCGCCTGCAGGCGCTGTTGGGTGTGGAACAGCCTATCCGCATGGAGAACTTTTTCACGCCGGGCAGTTTGCCGATGGGAGTGACCATCCTTGATGAAAATGGTCATGCGCTGATTTCGCTCACAGGCCCAGAGGGGAATATTAAGGCTGAACCTCGCTGGATGCAGGAGCGCTCCTGGTTTGGCTATACGTCGGGTTTTCACGAACTGGTGCTGAAGAAAAACCTGCCCCCGTCATCGCTAAGCATTATTTATTCAGTACCGGTCGACCTGGTGCTGGAGCGGATCCGCATGATGATCCTGAACGCTATTCTGCTGAATGTGCTGGTTGGCGCGGCGTTATTTATGCTCACGCGCATGTATGAGCGGCGCATTTTTATTCCTGCGGAAAGCGATGCCCAGCGTCTGGAAGAGCACGAGCAGTTTAACCGTAAAATCGTGGCTTCCGCGCCGGTTGGGATTTGTATTCTGCGTACGATAGATGGCATTAACATCCTGAGTAATGAGCTGGCGCACACCTATCTCAATATGCTGACGCATGAAGACCGGCAACGGTTAACGCAAATTATCTGCGGCCAGCAGGTCAATTTTGTTGATGTGCTGACCAGCAACAATACCAATCTGCAAATCAGCTTTGTGCACTCGCGCTATCGTAATGAAAACGTGGCAATTTGTGTGCTAGTTGACATCAGCGCGCGCGTTAAAATGGAAGAGTCGTTGCAGGAGATGGCGCAGGCGGCGGAGCAGGCGAGCCAGTCCAAATCGATGTTCCTTGCGACGGTAAGTCACGAGCTGCGTACACCGCTGTATGGCATTATCGGTAACCTTGATTTGTTGCAAACCAAAGAGTTACCCAACGGAGTGGATCGCCTGGTGACGGCGATGAACAACTCTTCCAGCCTGCTGTTGAAAATTATCAGCGATATTCTCGATTTCTCGAAAATTGAATCTGAACAGCTGAAGATTGAACCGCGCGAGTTTTCACCGCGTGAAGTAATGAATCATATTACGGCTAACTATCTGCCGCTGGTGGTTCGCAAACAGCTGGGGTTGTACTGCTTTATCGACCCGAATGTACCGGTGGCGCTCAATGGTGATCCGATGCGTTTGCAGCAGGTGATTTCCAATCTGCTGAGTAATGCTATCAAGTTTACCGATACCGGCTGCATTGTGCTGCACGTGCAGTGTAACGAAGACTATCTCAGTATTCGCGTGCGTGATACCGGGGTTGGGATCCCAGCCAAAGAGGTCGTCCGCTTGTTTGATCCTTTCTTCCAGGTGGGAACCGGCGTACAGCGTAATTTCCAGGGAACCGGGCTTGGTTTGGCTATCTGTGAAAAACTGATCAGCATGATGGATGGGGATATTTCCGTCGATTCTGAACCGGGAATGGGTAGCCAGTTTATGCTGCGTATTCCGCTTTATGGCGCGCAGTACCCGCTGAAAAAAGGTATCGAAGGGCTTGTCGGCAAACGTTGCTGGCTGGCGGTGCGTAACGCGTCGCTGTACCAGTTTATTGAATCCAGTCTGGCGCGTAACGGGATGACGGTGCAGTGCTATGAGGGACAGCAACCGGATGCGGATGACCTGCTGATTGCCGACGATGTGCTGGACCAGGCGTGGCAGGGACGCGCTGCGGTTATTTTCTGCCGTCGTCATATCGGTATTCCGCTGGAAAGGGTGCCCGGGGAGTGGGTGCACAGCGTGGCATCGCCTCACGAATTGCCCGCGCTGTTGGCGCATATCTACAGCCTTGAGCTGAGTAGTGAAGAGCTTTCAACGGCGTTGCCAGCCCCGGATAAAGTTGCTGCAACTAACGATGACATGATGATTCTGGTGGTCGACGATCATCCTATCAACAGGCGTTTACTGGCCGATCAGTTGGGATCGTTGGGGTATCAGTGTAAAACCGCGAATGACGGCGTGGACGCACTCAATGTACTGAGTAAAAACCATATCGACATCGTGCTGAGCGACGTTAACATGCCGAACATGGATGGTTATCGCCTGACCCAGCGTATTCGCCAGTTAGGATTAACCCTGCCGGTTGTCGGCGTGACGGCCAACGCGCTGGCTGAAGAGAAGCAGCGTTGTCTGGAGTCAGGTATGGATAGCTGTCTGTCTAAGCCGGTGACGTTAGATGTATTGAAGCAAACGCTGACGGTCTATGCGGAAAGAGTGAGAAAGGCGCGGGAATAAAAGAGGCCGGATGGGGCGTTTGCCTTATCCGGCCTACGTAACACGCACAACATCGTGTCATTCGTAGGCCTGATAAACGCCGTGCCATCAGGCACGTCGATGTTAAAAGAATTACTCTTTGTCTGAAGGACTCAGCGTGACGGAAGAAAGGTAATTCAACAGGGCGATATCGTTTTCCACACCGAGTTTCATCATTGCCGACTTTTTCTGGCTGCTGATGGTTTTAATACTGCGGTTGAGTTTTTTCGCGATTTCAGTAACCAGGAAACCTTCGGCAAACAGGCGCAGAACTTCGCTCTCTTTCGGTGACAGACGTTTGTCGCCGTAACCGCTGGCGCTGATTTTTTCCAGCAGACGAGAAACGCTTTCCGGGGTGAATTTCTTACCCTTCTGCAGCGCGGCAAGCGCTTTCGGCAGATCTGTTGGCGCGCCTTGCTTCAGGACAATTCCTTCAATATCGAGATCCAGTACCGCGCTCAGGATTGCCGGGTTGTTGTTCATGGTGAGAACAATAATCGACAGGCTCGGGAAATGGCGCTTGATATACTTAATTAACGTGATCCCGTCACCGTATTTATCTCCCGGCATGGAGAGGTCGGTAATCAACACATGAGCATCTAACTTAGGCAAATTGTTGATCAGTGCAGTGGAGTCTTCAAATTCGCCGACAACGTTTACCCACTCGATTTGCTCAAGTGATTTACGAATACCGAACAGTACAATCGGGTGGTCATCGGCAATAATTACGTTCATAGTGTTCATGTATTGGGCTACCTTGCTACAGCAAGCTCTTGACGTAATCGTCAATGTCGCTGATGTATTTTTCTATACCTGGAGCATCTTTCTCTTGAATAAGATGTTCCAGCGCTTCACATAACTGCTTGCCGGGTACCAGATTAAGCATGGCAAACACGCCTTTCAGGCGATGGGCCGTTTGGGCTAACGCAGCGAAATCGCTGGTTGCTGCCTCAGTATACAACCTCTTAACATCATCCGGTACTGTGTCTACAAAGAGTGCATAGTAACCACTGGCATGAAGTTCGGCGTTTTCATCTCCGCCGAGGGGGAGTTCCTGGATCTCTTCTTGTGCCAGCTGCTCTTCTATCAGCTCGAGGACAGCTTCCTGCATAGCATTGCTCATATTAAAGTTGACGCGCAGCTGACCAGGGCCAATTTTCCGCACGCCAGACTCATCATCGCTTAAAAGAAGGCCTGAGGCAGTAAGATTAGACGGATTATCTGTTAAAAAGAGATCATATTCTTGACTATTCAACCGCTCATCAGGCGTGATGCAGGTTGCTCCCCAGTTCTCCAGTTGGCGTAATACGATGCTGCGTACGTCATTAGAGGTGACATCAACCATTATGCAGACGTCATCTAACAAACGCTCTTCACTTTCAGCATGTTGATCGTGCAGCGGCATTTTAACATGGACTATATAACGTGTTCCAAGTTCTTCCCGCGCTTTAATGTTCAGGTGTCCACCTAGCTTGCGGGCGAGCTGATCGCATAACCAGAACGTCAGCGGGTTGGCCTTGCTATACCGATCGCCCTGGGTGTCATTGATGAACGGGAAGTGCAGGTTATCAACTTCATTCAACGTGACACCTTGCCCGGTATCCAGAATGCGGAAGGTCAGGCGTTCAGTCTCCGACTCATCCTGGTCGACTTCCAGCGTGATTTTGCCAATTTGCGTGGTGGTTACCGCATATTGGATCAGCAACAGCAAAATACGGCGCAGGGCATCGCGGTCGCCGCGGCGTTCATCATGGGCGCTAAGGTGATTTTTAATCAGTAGCTGCAGCCCTTTACGTTTAATGGCTGGCAGAACCTCCGGAACCACGTCATCAATTAACGCCTGCACGGAAAACAGCGTCGATTCACTTTTCCAGGCGTCGCTTTCCAGCAGGTTGGCCAACTGGATTTCATCTACCATACGCACCAGAACGTCTGCCTGATTGGCCAGTTTCTGGCTGTCCGGGCTATTCAGTGCGGCAGCATTAGCGGCAAGTGTTTTCGCCGGGTCTTTCAGTGCGCTGCCGATATTCTGCATAAAGGCAGCCCGGGCCTGCTGGTTTTTCTCATACAGTCGCTGCGCTTGCTTCAGCTTCTTATTAACCAGCACTTCGCGGTCCTGGTCACGAATAATAAAGATCTGCGTTCTCGATGAGATCTGGCTGCGGAACAGCCGGATCTCATACAGCTCATTATTGATGGTGGCCTGAATCACCCCCTGATGCTGCTCCGCCATACTGGTAATGTTTTGCAAATTTAAATGCGGTAACAGGTGGTCGGCAATTTTATTGCTGATAACCGTGCGGTTTGCTTCTTGATCGTGCACCAGCAAGCCCAGAGGCAGCAAAGACACTATCTCTTCATTGATGGCGCGCAGAACACGCAGTTCATTATTTGCCGCAAGGTTTGGTGCCACTTCGGTGGAACGGGCAGGGAGGTGGCGAAAGGTGGTATAGCCAAACAGCGCCAGGGCCAACAAAGCAATGTTGAGTAACAGCGGCAGCAGAATGCTTTGCAAGGTGTCGAGCAGCAATGAGCCAAACGGAACCTGCCACACCAGCCGCATATCCGTTGAGTTTAGCGCCGAAGATATCTCAATTTTACTGTTGTTGAAATTAATGCTGACGCTGTCAGGCGACTCTTTTTCATTCAGATGCTCGGTTGTTGACGTGGCATCTGGAACCAGATGGAAGCTGTCCAGCGGCATGCCGGGTGGGATCAAGTCATTAATCGGCAGGTCAAAGGCGACAACCGTTGCCAGATGTCCAGGCTGATTAAAGGTCGTGCGTAGCGTGAAGTAATGCCCGTTCTGCCACGCCAGACGGCGCAGTGAAGAGAAGCTTTCACGTTCATCCAGTGCATTGGCCTGTTGTAACATTTCCGCGCGCCGTGAATCGACAATATTACCAATCGTCGACTCTTTAAAACCGGAAGTCAGATCTTTTAGCGGCAGCGTTGAGATAAGGATCAGGCTATTGTCCTGACCATTCAGGTAATACATAGACCACGGAACATTTTCCGCGCCCCACAGCGTATCAAGATAGGTTGAGATGCGTTGGGTCATCTCCAGCGTAGAACTGTCATGGGAACCGAAAATCAGCGCCTCGGTCTTTCTGCGCGGTTTCTCAAGATAATAGACGTCTTGTTTCAGACGCGTTTCCTGCAGTCCTTCTGCACCAGGTGAACTGGCCGTAGCGGCAATATTGTCATAGATTTGCCAGGTCACGTATCGCCAGGTATCGACCCTTTTATGAATGGCATGGGTGATATCGACAATCTGATAGCTCTTATCCTTTAACCAGGTGTTGACGGCGCTCTGGACCATAACGCCCATCATCACCAACAGCACAACGATCAGTAATAAGAAGAAACGGGTAATACTTCCCGGTAGCAGGGAGAATCGGGTAGAAGCCGTTGTGTCAGACTGACTCATTCGTGTTTATGACCTGTTAAACGACGCGAAAGATGATGGGGCAGTATAAAGGGTAATATATGAATTGCCACACTTACACCACGCCGGATGGCCCGCATTTTTTACGCTCCATTCTGTTGCAGCTATGACAATGCAAAGGTGTACAGTGGATAAAGGCGGGTACAAATATTTGTACGGAATGTATACATTTAGCATTAAATAACAAGAAATTATTAATCAGATTTATATCTGAATACGACGCAATGAGATAGTTAATAGTTGTTATAGTTTTGCATCGGTAGCACAGAACGGTAAGTTTTGTGTAAAGAAGGGTAAAAAAAAACCGAACGCGAAGCATTCGGTTGAAATAGGGGTAAACAGACATTCATGAATGAATGACGGTAATAAATAAAGTTAATGATGATAGCGGGTCTATTTTAGTTGCGAGTGAAGATTTTGTTTTGTCATTCAGTGCTATAACTATTTTTAAGGTAACCTATTGATTTTAAATTTAATTAAAATAGTTCTTGATTATTTGTGCTTATTTTGCCTGTTTTTTGATTTTAAAAAAGTTCCCTCGTATTAATATTTTGAAACACCTATGCCGATAAATGAAACACCTTAAAAGTTTTAGTATCATATTCGTGTTGGATTATTCTGTGTTTTTGCGGAGAATGAAGTTGCCGACTGGTTAATGACCTTAATCAGTATGCAGTGGCATAAAAAAGCAATAAAGGCATATAACAGAGGGTTAATAACATGAAAGTTAAAGTACTGTCCCTCCTGGTACCAGCACTGCTGGTAGCAGGCGCAGCAAATGCGGCTGAAATTTATAACAAAGACGGCAACAAATTAGACCTGTACGGTAAAGTAGACGGTCTGCACTATTTCTCTGATGACTCCACTAAAGATGGCGATCAGACCTATATGCGTATCGGCTTCAAAGGCGAAACCCAGGTTAACGACCAACTGACCGGTTACGGCCAGTGGGAATACCAGATTCAGGGTAACTCCTCTGAAAACGAAAACAACTCCTGGACCCGTGTGGCGTTTGCTGGTCTGAAATTCGCTGACGTAGGATCTTTCGACTACGGTCGTAACTATGGCGTAGTTTACGACGTAACGTCCTGGACCGACGTTCTGCCGGAATTCGGCGGCGACACCTACGGTTCTGACAACTTCATGCAGCAGCGTGGTAACGGCTTCGCGACCTATCGTAACACCGACTTCTTCGGTCTGGTTGATGGCCTGAACTTTGCCCTGCAGTACCAGGGTAAAAACGGTAGCCCGGAAGGCGAAGGTATGACTGGTGTGACCGGCAACGGTCGTGATGCGCTGAGTCAGAACGGCGACGGCGTTGGCGGATCTATCACTTATGATATCGGTGAAGGCTTCGCGCTGGGTACTGCAGTCACCAGCTCCAAACGTACTGACGAGCAGAACCGTCTGAACTTCGGTACCGGTGACCGTGCTGAAACCTACACTGGCGGTCTGAAATACGACGCGAATAACGTTTACCTGGCAGCACAGTACACCCAGACCTACAACGCAACGCGTGCGGGCAACCTGGGCTGGGCTAACAAAGCACAGAACTTTGAAGCTGTTGCGCAGTACCAGTTCGACTTCGGTCTGCGTCCGTCCGTGGCTTACCTGCAGTCCAAAGGTAAAGACCTGAACAATGGTTACGGCGACCAGGATATCCTGAAATATGTTGATGTTGGCGCGACCTACTACTTCAACAAAAACATGTCTACCTATGTTGATTACAAAATCAACCTGCTGGATGACAACCAGTTCACCCGTGATGCTCGCATCTCTACCGATGATATCGTAGCGCTGGGTCTGGTTTACCAGTTCTAATCTGCGCTCATGTCGTTAAAAGGCCCTGCGGGGCCTTTTTTAATGCCGTTTTTTCGTCGTACAAACAACGATTTTTGGTGTACTCTTGCGCCCGTTCGCATGAGGATAATTACGTATGGAAGTGAATTTCTATCGCGCAGCACTACTGGCTGTGACGATCTTTTTTGTCGGGTGCGATGAAGCCCCGAAACCTGCCCAGACCACACAACCTGCCACCGTTCTGGAAGGTAAAACCATGGGCACTTTCTGGCGGGTCAGTGCGGTGGGCGTAGATGCTAAACGCGCCGGGGAACTGCAGGCGAAGATCCAGGCTCAGCTGGATGCCGACGATCAGCTTCTCTCTACCTATAAAAATGATTCTGCGTTAATGCGCTTTAACCTGTCGAAAAGCCTGTCGCCATGGCCGGTTAATGATGCTATGGCCGATATCGTGACTTCGGCGTTACGCATTGGCGCAAAAACCGGTGGGGCCATGGATATTACCGTGGGTCCGTTGGTCAATCTGTGGGGCTTTGGCCCGGATCAGCAACCGGTGCATATTCCTACGCAGGCGCAAATTGACGCCGCAAAAGCGCAAACCGGGCTTTCACATCTGAAGGTTGTTAATGAGGCGCATCGGAACTACCTGCAAAAAGATTTGCCCGAGCTGTACGTGGATCTCTCGACCGTTGGCGAAGGTTATGCCGCCGATCATCTGGCACGATTAATGGAGCAGGAAGGGATCGCCCGTTATCTGGTATCCGTTGGTGGAGCATTGAACAGCCGCGGTATGAATGCAGACGGGCTTTCGTGGCGAGTCGCGATTCAGAAACCGACCGATCGCGAAAACGCGGTGCAGGCGATTGTCGACATTAACGGGCATGGCATTAGCACCTCCGGCAGCTACCGTAACTATTATGAGCTGGACGGTAAGCGCCTTTCCCATGTTATTGATCCGCAAACCGGTCGTCCGATTGAACACAACCTGGTGTCTGTAACGGTAATCGCACCAACGGCGCTGGAGGCTGACGGTTGGGATACCGGATTGATGGTTCTCGGCCCGGAAAAGGCCAAAGAGGTGGTGCGTCGTGAAGGACTCGCGGTCTATATGATTATAAAAGAGGGCGAGGGGTTTAAAACCTGGATGTCGCCGCAGTTTAAAAGCTTCCTGCTCAGCGAAAAAAATTAAAAAGCAAGATTGCGGGTTTTTGTATCCGGCTATGGGGACACACTGAGGCTAAGCGCTATGCTTAACAAAGGAGTCCATAATGAAAAATCGTTTACACATAACTGATGATGACCGCTGGCAGTCCGTTGTGGATCGTGACGCCGACGCTGACGGTCAGTTTGTTTTCGCCGTCCAGACCACCGGCATTTTCTGCCGTCCGTCCTGTCGGGCGAAACATGCGCTGCGCAAAAATGTCAGTTTCTTTGCCGATGCCCGGCAGGCGCTGGCCGCCGGTTTTCGTCCCTGTAAACGTTGTCAGCCGGATAAAGACAGCGCCCACCAGCATCGGCTGGAGAAAATAGCCCACGCCTGCCAGTTGCTGGAGCAGGAATCTCCCCTCACGCTGGACGAGCTGGCGCAGCAGGTGGCGATGAGCCCGTATCACTTACATCGCCTGTTCAAAGCCACAACGGGCATGACCCCCAAAGCGTGGCAGCAGTCCTGGCGCGCTCGCCGTCTGCGCGATGCGCTGGCGAAAGGCGTTCCGGTAACGCAGGCAATTCTCAACGCCGGATTTCCCGACAGCAGCAGCTACTACCGAAAAGCGGATCAGACGTTAGGCATGACCGCAAAGCAATTTCGTAAAGGTGGTGACAACGTTTCTGTACGCTATACCCTGGCAGATTGCACTCTGGGTCGCTGTCTGGTGGCGGAAAGCGAACGTGGTATCTGCGCGATCTTACTTGGTGATGATGACGCTACGTTGGTTGCGGATCTGCATGGGTTGTTTCCCGCCGCTAAGGATGTGCCAGCAGATACCGATTTTCAGCAGCGCGTGCGCGAAGTGATCGCCGCAATCAATGCGCGTGACGCGCCGTTATCGCTGCCGCTGGATATCCGGGGAACCGCATTTCAGCAGCAGGTGTGGCAGGCGTTGCGCGCAATTCCGTGCGGCGAAACGATGAGCTACCAGCAACTGGCCAGCGCCATCGGCAAACCGAAGGCGGTGCGTGCGGTGGCCAGCGCCTGTGGGGCGAATAAACTGGCAATCGTCATCCCGTGTCACCGGGTGATCCGCGGCGATGGCGCGCTTTCGGGCTACCGGTGGGGCATTGCGCGCAAAGCACAGTTACTGCAACGTGAAACGACTGGCGAGGAAACATAATGCTCGATCTCTTTGCGGATGCGAAACCCTGGCAGGAGCCGCTGGCGTCAGGCGCGGTTATTCTGCGACGCTTCGCTTTTGACTGCGCACCGTCTCTGCTGCAGGCGATAGCGGCTATCGCCAGACAGTCGCCGTTTCGCCAGATGGTGACGCCCGGCGGCTACACGATGTCGGTGGCAATGACCAACTGCGGTCGTCTGGGTTGGACGACGGATCAACATGGTTACCTTTATTCTCCTTTTGATCCGCTAACCGGCGCGCACTGGCCGCCGCTGCCGGATGCATTCGCTGACCTGTGCCAACAGGCAGCGACGGCGGCGGGCTATGCTGATTTTCAACCCGATGCCTGTCTGATTAACCGCTACACGCCAGGGGCAAAGCTGTCCTTACATCAGGATAAAGACGAACCCGACCTGCGGGCGCCGATTGTCTCGGTGTCGCTAGGATTGCCGGCCATCTTTCAATTTGGCGGCTTGCGCCGTAATGACCCCTTAAAGCGTTTGCTGCTGGAACATGGCGATGTGGTGGTGTGGGGCGGTACTTCGCGGCTGTTTTATCATGGGATCCAGCCGCTTAAGACGGGGTATCATCCGTTGACCGGAGACTGTCGCTACAATCTGACGTTTCGTCAGGCGGGTAAAAAAGAATAAAAATAAGAATTATTATTGATGTCAGCGAAGAGATGTTTAAACTGCGGGCTGTTATTACTTGTCCGGGTTGTTCGCATGGAACTTTTACTTCTTGTCTGGCGGCAGTATCGCTGGCCATTTATCAGCGTCATGGCGCTCAGCCTCGCCAGCGCCGTGTTGGGGATTGGGCTGATTGCGTTTATCAACCAGCGTCTGATTGAAACGGTCGACACCACGCTGATGGTGCTGCCGGAGTTTCTTGGCCTGTTGCTGCTATTGATGGTTGTCACTCTCGGCTCTCAGCTGGCGTTGACCACGCTCGGCCACCACTTTGTCTACCGTCTGCGTAGCGAATTTATCAAACGTATTCTGGATACCCACGTCGAGCGTATTGAACAGCTTGGCAGCGCCTCATTGCTGGCCGGTTTAACCAGCGACATTCGCAACATCACCATCGCCTTTGTTCGTCTGCCTGAGCTGGTGCAGGGGATTATCCTGACCATCGGATCGGCGGCGTATCTGGCGATGCTGTCGACCAAAATGCTGCTGGTGACGGCTATCTGGATGGCAATCACCATCTGGGGGGGATTTGTGCTGGTGGCGCGGGTGTATAAGCACATGGCTACCCTGCGCGAAACAGAAGACAAGTTGTACAACGATTATCAGACGGTGCTGGAAGGGCGCAAAGAGCTGACGCTCAACCGCGAGCGCGCCGAGCATATCTTTAATCAGATGTACGTCCCGGATGCCAAAGAGTACCGTCACCATATTATTCGCGCCGATACCTTCCACCTGAGCGCGGTCAACTGGTCAAACATTATGATGCTGGGCGCCATTGGCCTGGTGTTCTGGATGGCGAATAGTCTGGGCTGGGCGGATACCGCCGTGGCGGCGACTTACTCACTGACGCTGTTATTCCTGCGTACGCCGCTGCTCTCTGCCGTTGGCGCGCTACCAACCCTGCTCACTGCGCAGGTGGCATTCAACAAGCTGAATAAATTCGCACTGGCACCTTTTAAGGCCGAATTCCCGCGCCCAACCGCTTTTCCAAACTGGCAAACGCTGGAACTGCGTAACGTGGTTTTCCACTATCAGGATAATGCCTTTTCCGTAGGGCCGGTAAATCTGACGATTCATCGCGGTGAACTGATCTTCCTGATTGGCGGCAACGGCAGCGGGAAATCTACGCTGGCGATGTTACTGACCGGGCTATACCAGCCGCAGTCAGGTGAAATTTTGCTTGATGGTAAGGCCGTGGCCGTTGAAAAGCCGGAAGATTATCGCAAGCTGTTTTCCGCCGTGTTTACCGACGTCTGGCTGTTCGACAAATTGCTGGGGCCGGAAGGTAAAGAAGCCAATCCGCAGCTGGTAGCGAAGTGGCTGGAACATCTAAAGATGGGTCACAAGCTGGAGATGAATGATGGTCGCATCCTCAATCTGAAGCTGTCGAAAGGGCAGAAGAAACGCGTGGCGCTGCTGCTGGCTCTGGCGGAGGAGCGCGACATCATTCTGCTGGATGAATGGGCTGCCGATCAGGATCCCCATTTCCGTCGTGAGTTCTATCAAGTCCTGTTACCGCTGATGCAAGAAATGGGTAAAACTATCTTCGCCATTAGCCATGACGATCACTATTTTATTCACGCCGATCGTCTGCTGGAAATGCGTAACGGACAGTTGAGTGAACTGCTGGGCGATGAGCGTGATGCCGCCTCGCGTGACGCGGTGGCTCGTACCGCATGATCCCACATGCCGCCGGTTTTTTATCCACCCGGCGGCACTGTTTATTGTTATTTACATAAATCGGCATCATGATTAATGATATTTCATATAATGGATTTATGATTAATGCCTGTAACAAACAAAAACAGCGCCAGACTGCGTGATGAAGAGCGTGCGCGTCTTATCTGGCTGCTGACCACTGATAAAGCCGTTGTTTCAACGCTATTGGGCAAGCTTACCCTGGCTGAGCAATATGACGTCGGCACGTTAGCCGACGATATTGCTGAGGTAGGGGCGCTGGTCGCCCACCTGCCGCCGCCCGATCTGGCGGATACCCTCGAAGCATTACCTTCTGAAGAGCGTCACGCCCTGTGGCGGCTGGTCGAAAGTGAAAAGCGCGGTAACGTCCTGCTTGAGGCGTCTGAAAACGTCTGGGACGACCTGATCGATGAGATGAGCGATCGTGAGCTGCTGGATGCGTTGCAATACCTTGATATCGACGAACAGATTTATCTGGTTCAGCATCTCCCTCGTAACCTCACGGGTCGACTGTTGGCGACGTTACCGGCCGAGGAGCGGGCGCGCGTCCGCCAGGTGCTGCACTACGAGAAGAATCGCGTCGGTGCGATTATGGAGTTCGAAGTTATCACCGTGCGTCCGGACGTGACGCTGGAAGTGGTGCAACGCTACCTGCGGCGGCTGGGAAAAATGCCGGAGAACACCGATAAACTCTTCGTGACCGACCGCAATAAAGTGCTGGTCGGGGAACTGACGCTCACCTGTATTCTGCTCAATGACGTGCAGCGAAAAGTCAGCGAGGTGATGGAAGATGATCCGCTCACCTTTTCTCCGGAAGATATCGCCGAACACGCCGCGCGAACCTTTGAACGTGACGACCTGGTCAGTGCCGCGGTCGTTGACTCTTCAGGTAAACTGATGGGCCGTTTAACCATCGATGAGATCGTCGATGTGGTCTATGAAGAAACCGATACCGATCTGCGTCGAATGGGCGGCTTAAGCGCCGGAGAGGATGTGTTTGCCCCCGTCACGAAAGCGGTAAAAACCCGCTGGGCGTGGTTGGCCGTTAACCTTTGTACCGCCTTTATCGCTTCGCGAGTGATCGACGGCTTCGAACATACAATTTCGCAACTGGTCGCGCTGGCCTCGCTGATGCCGATTGTGGCGGGGATCGGCGGCAACACCGGGAATCAAACCATCACCATGATTGTTCGCGCGCTGGCGCTACAAAATATTCAGCCGGGAAACCTGACGTTTTTAATCCTGCGCGAAATGGGCGTGGCGTTGATTAATGGCCTCGTGTGGGGCGGAATTATGGGCGGCATTACCTGGTGGCTGTACGATGACATGGCGCTCGGCGGCGTGATGACCCTGGCGATGATGCTCAATTTGCTGATGGCGGCGTTGATGGGCGTTATTATTCCGATGACGATGGTGAAGCTCGGGCGCGACCCGGCGGTCGGCTCGAGCGTCATGATTACGGCAATCACCGATACCGGTGGTTTCTTTATTTTTCTCGGTCTGGCAACGCTGTTTCTGATGTAGCCGCACGTTTGCCTCTGACGATACGCGGCAGAATGAGCATCGTCATCACCCCGGCAACCACGCCAAGCGCCAGGTTGCCGGTTGACACCGTTGCCGCGACGGTCATCAGCATCACCAGCGTTTCAGTAACGGGGAGTTGCCGCAGCGTAGCGGGCTGGATGCTGTGCCAACTGAAGGTTTTCACCGCCACAATCACCATAATTCCCGCCAGCACCGACATGGGGATTTTCGCCATTACTTCGCTTAACCCAGTGACCAGCAACAACAGCACCAGCCCGGCGGCGACCGTCGAGATGCGGCTGCGTCCTTTGCCCATCTCGACGTTAACGATGGTTTGACCAATCATCGCACACCCGGCGATGCCGCCATAAAAACCGGCCAGAATATTGGCTATCCCCAACCCGGCGCTCTCGCGATTCTTATTCGACGGCGTAACCGTCAGGTCATCCACCAGACGGGCGGTTAACAGCGACTCCATTAATCCGACAAAAGCGATGCTCAGCGCGCAGGGCCAGATAATCGCCAGCGTTTGCAGGTTGAGTGGTACCAATAACTGCGTGAATCCCGGCAGGCCGCCGCGCATTGAACCTTCGTCACCGACGGTGGGTAATAGTTGTCCGCTGGTGACAGTGAACACCGTCAGCAGCACGATGGCGATAAGCGGCGCGGGGATCGCTTTAATAAACCGCGGAACCCACAGCACAATCAACAGGGTCAGGACAAACAGCCCCCAGATTAGCGGGCTTTTACCCCAGAAATGCGGGACCTGGGCAAAGAAAATCAAAATACCCAGCGCGTTCACAAAACCGGTCATGACGGCTGTAGGAATGAATCGCATCAGACGCGCCATCCCCAATACGCCAAACAGGATCTGAATAATCCCGGCCAGCACCACCGCAGGCAGGATGTACTGGACGCCGTGTTGATGCACCATCGGGCCAATCACCAGCGCGACCGATCCTGCCGCTGCGGTAACCATTGCCGGACGGCCACCTAAAAATGACATTGCCAGGCACAGTACGACTGAGGCTATCAGGCTGACTTTAGGATCGACGCCGGCGATAACGGAAAAAGAGATCACTTCCGGGATCAGCGCCAGGGCGGTTACCACACCGGCCAGCGTTTCGCGAACCAGTAAACGGGGTTGGCGCAGCACTGCGCGCGTCGCGTGCTCCGCTACTGCGACAGAGGAGGGTTGAGTGGCAGACATCGTTACTCTTAGGTCAAAAATGGCCCGATACAGCAGACCGACAGGCATCCGTGCGGTGAATAGCAAAGCGCAGCATAGTACCTGTCTGACGGACCGGTTTCCAGAAATGATTGTCAATAACCGTATAAACTATCAACGTATTAATAACATTTTTAAAAATTAAATATAATTTATAAACAATATTTAAATATTTTTACTTAAGTGTTACCGTTGATACCGCTCGATTTTCACCTGCATTAAAAGCAAAAAAGCGATACTAAAAGTAAGGCATTAACATTATGAAAAAAGTGACTGCCATGCTCTTCACCATGGCCGTTGGGCTGAATGTTGTCTCGATGGCGGCAAAAGCTAAAGCGGCGGAAGAGCAGGAAACGGATGTACTGTTGATTGGCGGCGGCATCATGAGCGCCACGCTGGGAACCTATTTACAGGAGCTGGAACCGCAATGGTCAATGACCATGGTTGAGCGACTGGATGGTGTAGCGCAGGAAAGTTCAAACGGCTGGAATAACGCCGGAACAGGCCACTCCGCACTGATGGAGCTGAACTACACGCCTAAAAAGGCCGACGGTAGCATCAGCATTGAAAAGGCAGTCGAAATCAACGAAGCCTTCCAGATCTCCCGCCAGTTTTGGGCCTATCAGGTCAATAATGGCGTAATGCATGAACCACGCTCATTTATCACCACCGTTCCGCACATGAGTTTTGTCTGGGGTGACGAGAACGTGAACTTCCTGCGTGCCCGTTACACCGCACTGCAGCAGAGCACGTTATTCCGTGGTATGCGTTATTCCGAAGATCACGCGCAGATTAAAGAGTGGGCGCCGCTGGTCATGGAAGGCCGCGATCCGAAGCAGAAAGTCGCGGCAACGCGTACCGAGATTGGTACTGACGTAAACTACGGCGAAATCACGCGCCAGCTGATTGCCTCGTTGCAGAAAAAGCCCAACTTTGCGCTGCAGCTGAGTACCGAAGTGCGTGGCTTTAAACGCAATGCCGACAATAGCTGGACCGTCACGGTCGCCGATCTGAAAAATAACGAAGCGGAACACGATATCAAGGCGAAGTTTGTCTTTATCGGTGCCGGTGGCGCTGCGCTGAAGCTGTTGCAGGAAACCGACATTCCGGAAGCGAAAGGTTATGCCGGATTCCCGGTTGGCGGGCAGTTCCTGGTTGCGGATAATCCGGACGTGGTGAATCGCCACCTGGCGAAAGTGTACGGTCAGGCCTCCGTTGGCGCGCCGCCGATGTCCGTGCCGCACATCGATACCCGTATCCTTGATGGCAAACGCGTTGTACTGTTTGGGCCATTCGCGACATTCTCCACCAAGTTCCTGAAAAACGGTTCATTGTGGGATCTGCTCAGCTCGACCACCACCTCGAACTTTATGCCGATGGTCAACGTGGGTCTGGATAACTTCGATCTGGTGAAATATCTGGTAAGCCAGGTGATGCTCAGCGATGACGACCGTTTTGCCGCGCTGCAAGAGTACTATCCGCAGGCGAAAAAAGAAGACTGGCGTTTATGGCAGGCGGGCCAGCGTGTGCAGATCATTAAAAGTGATGCGGAGAAGGGCGGTGTGCTGCGTCTGGGTACCGAAGTCGTCAGCGATAAAGAGGGCACCATTGCCGCGCTGCTGGGCGCTTCTCCGGGGGCATCAACCGCGGCGCCGATTATGCTGCATCTGATGGAAAAAGTGTTTAAAGATAAAGTGGCCAGCCCTGAATGGCAGGCGAAACTGAAAACCATTATTCCGTCTTATGGTACCAAGCTGAACGGTAACGTTGAAGCTACGGAACAAGAGCTGCAATACACCAGTGATGTTCTGGGGCTGAAATATGACAAGCCGCAGGCTGCTGATGAAGCGCCGAAACCTCAGCTGAAACCTCAGGCGCAACCGCAGCCTGAGCAGAAAGCTGTAGCGGATATCGCACTGTAAATAAAATGCCGGATAAGGCGGTACGCCGCCCTCCGGCACATTCTTACTTATCGCGCGACTGCGTCCTGAATCTTCTCTTCCGCTTTCCAGATACGGTATTTCACTTCCACGTTCTCCGGCGTATAGACCACAATCGGTAACTTGCTGTTGTAGCGCAGCATGCCGTCATCACCCAGATACGCGGTAATAAATTTCTTCTCTTTCTTACCGTCCGGGCAGGCCATCATGGTTGAAACCGGAGACGTCACTTTGTCGAAGACATAGTAGTCATATCCCCAACCTTCCAGCGTTTTGCTGTCCAGTTCTCCGCCCAGGCGGTGTTGGTTGCAGTCAACTTCCAGCGTTTGTCCGATCAGCAGTTCTACTTTCAGAGTAGATTCATCTTTCTCAGGAGTAAGCTGGATAACCTGGCGCTTCATACCCTTTTCCGCCTTAGGATAAGGGGCGACTTTTTCCAGCGGCTGAGCGCCGGCATCGTTACTGGCAGCCCATGCAGAGGCGCTGGCAAAGGCGGCGAAAAGTACGGCAGGGACAATTGTTTTCATCTTATTGTTCACAGTGTTTCCTTTCTTCTGTCTTATGAACGAGTCTGGGGCAGGTTAACATATTTACATAATCGATTAATCTGGATTTACTTATATTTTAAGTGCATTTGGTAGAGGTCTGCTTTCAGGGTAGCGATATATTCTAAGAATAATCTTAATTGTAAGATCATTCTCTTTTTGAGTTGTTCGTTATATACGGTTTTATATAACTCATTGAAATGTGAGCAAAAGCGCATTTTTTCCCGCCAACTCAACACTCCTTTGATCCGGCAACAGCATTTACCCCGATTGGGGTATGCACCTCTAACACATCCTGAAATATCTTACGACTAAAAATAACTACTCATAAATAGTGCAGTTTTTTATGTCGTTCAACCCGCCAGGGAAGGGCGTCATTATGGAAGGACAATGTCATGGTTGATTTATCCCGTCGAGGCATGTTGACAGGCAGTTGGCGAAACGCCAACTCAGGGATCCGTCCGCCCTGGAGCAAGGAAGACTCTCACTTTCTGGCCCATTGCCTTCGTTGTGACGCCTGCATCCAGGCGTGTGAAACCGACATCCTGCAGCGAGGCCAGGGCGGTTACCCGAGCGTAAATTTCAAACACGGCGAGTGTAGCTTTTGCTATGCCTGCGCAGAGGCCTGTTCTGAATCCCTTTTTCTTCCGCGCCACACCAGGGCATGGGATCTGAATTTTACGATTGGGGAAAACTGTCTCGCATATCAGTCCGTTGAATGTCATCGCTGTCAGGATAGCTGTGAACCCATGGCCATAACCTTTCGTCCCACGCTGTCCGGCATTTATCAGCCGCAGCTCGACAATCAGGACTGTAACGGATGTGGCGCATGTGTCGCTATCTGCCCGGTATCAGCCATTAACGCGGAGTACAACCATGGACAATAACTGGCAGGTCTGCAGCCTGGTCGTTCAGGCCAAAAGTCAGCATATCAATGATATCGCCACGCAGTTGCGTTCGTTCCCAGGTTGCGAAGTTGCACTCAGCGATGTGGAAAGCGGTCAACTGATCGTGGTGGTGGAAGCTGAGCACAGCGAAACGTTAATGAAAACTATTGAGTCAGTGCGCAACGTTGCGGGCGTGCTGGCGGTGTCGCTGGTTTATCACCAGCAGGATGAGCAAGGTGAGGAAACACCATGAAACTCAGTCGTCGTAGCTTTATGAAAGCTAACGCCGTTGCGGCCGCTGCGGCGGCTGCCGGGTTAAGCGTGCCGGGCGTAGCCCGTGCGGTAGTCGGTCAGCAAGAAGCCATCAAATGGGACAAAGCCCCGTGCCGTTTTTGCGGGACGGGCTGTGGCGTATTGGTCGGGACGCAGCAAGGGCGTGTTGTGGCATGCCAGGGCGATCCGGATGCGCCGGTTAACCGTGGGCTTAACTGCATCAAAGGTTACTTCCTGCCGAAAATCATGTACGGAAAAGACCGTTTAACGCAGCCGATGCTGCGCATGAAGGACGGTAAGTATCACAAAGAAGGCGAGTTCACCCCGATTAGCTGGGATCAGGCCTTTGACGTGATGGAAGAGAAATTCAAAACGTCCCTGAAGGAGAAAGGCCCGGAGTCTATCGGTATGTTCGGCTCGGGTCAGTGGACGATTTGGGAAGGTTATGCCGCTGCCAAATTGTTTAAAGCGGGTTTTCGTTCGAATAACATCGACCCGAACGCGCGTCACTGCATGGCGTCAGCGGTAGTCGGCTTTATGCGTACCTTCGGTATGGATGAACCGATGGGCTGCTATGACGATATCGAGCATGCAGATGCTTTCGTCCTGTGGGGCGCGAATATGGCGGAGATGCACCCGATCCTGTGGTCGCGCATCACCAACCGTCGTCTGTCCGATCCCAATGTTAATGTCGCGGTGCTCTCCACCTTCCAGCACCGCAGCTTTGAGCTGGCGGATAACGGCATGGTCTTCACGCCGCAAACCGATCTGGTGATCCTCAACTACATCGCTAACTACATCATTCAAAACAATGCGATCAACCAGGATTTCTTTAGCAAGCACGTTAATCTGCGTAAAGGCGTGACGGACATTGGCTACGGTCTGCGTCCAACCCATCCGCTGGAAAAAGCGGCGAAAAACCCGGGATCCGATGCCTCTGAGCCGATGAGCTTTGAGGACTACAAAGCCTTTGTTGCCGAGTACACGCTGGATAAAACCGCCGAAATGACCGGCGTACCGAAAGATCAGCTGGAACAGCTGGCGCAGCTGTATGCCGATCCGAAGAAAAAAGTCATCTCCTACTGGACGATGGGCTTCAACCAGCATACCCGCGGCGTGTGGGCCAACAACCTGGTCTATAACCTGCACCTGTTGACCGGTAAAATCTCCCAGCCAGGCTGCGGTCCGTTCTCTTTGACCGGTCAGCCTTCCGCCTGCGGTACCGCGCGTGAAGTCGGTACGTTCTCCCACCGTCTGCCTGCGGACATGGTGGTTACGAACGAAAAACACCGCGATATCTGCGAGAAGCACTGGAATATTCCGGCGGGGACCATTCCGGCAAAAATCGGTCTGCATGCCGTGGCGCAAGACCGTGCGCTGAAAGATGGCAAGCTCAATGTCTACTGGGCGATGTGTACCAACAACATGCAGGCCGGTCCGAACATCAACGAAGAGCGTATGCCGGGCTGGCGCGATCCGCGCAACTTCATCATCGTCTCCGATCCGTACCCGACGGTCAGCGCTCTGTCGGCCGACCTGATCCTGCCGACCGCGATGTGGGTAGAGAAAGAAGGTGCTTACGGTAACGCGGAACGTCGTACACAGTTCTGGCGTCAGCAGATTAAAGCGCCGGGTGAATCGAAATCGGATCTGTGGCAACTGGTGCAGTTCTCTCGTCGCTTCAAAACAGAAGAAGTGTGGCCGGAAGCGCTGTTGGCACAGAAACCGGAACTGCGCGGCAAAACGCTGTATGACGTACTGTTTGCCACGCCTGCAGTGACGAAATTCCCGGTGGCTGAACTGGCTGAAGATCAGCTGAACGATGAATCCCGCGAGCTGGGTTTCTATCTGCAAAAAGGGCTGTTCGAAGAGTACGCCTGGTTTGGTCGCGGTCACGGGCATGACCTTGCGCCATTTGACGATTACCACAAAGCGCGCGGTTTACGCTGGCCGGTCGTTGAGGGCAAAGAGACCCAGTGGCGCTACAGCGAAGGCAACGACCCTTACGTGAAAGCGGGTGAAAGCTACAAGTTCTACGGTAAGCCGGACGGCAAAGCGGTCATCTTCGCGCTGCCATTTGAACCTGCCGCAGAAGCGCCGGATAAAGAGTACGACCTGTGGCTGTCTACCGGACGTGTGCTGGAGCACTGGCATACCGGCAGCATGACGCGTCGCGTACCTGAGCTGCACCGTGCTTTCCCGGAAGCTGTGCTGTTTATCCATCCGCTGGATGCAAAAGCACGCGATCTGCGCCGTGGCGACAAAGTCAAAGTGGTTTCCCGTCGTGGTGAAGTTATCTCGATAGTTGAAACGCGCGGGCGTAACCGTCCACCGCAGGGGCTGGTCTACATGCCGTTCTTCGACGCCGCACAGCTGGTGAACAACCTGACGCTGGATGCGACGGATCCGCTCTCCAAAGAGACGGATTTCAAGAAGTGCGCTGTGAAACTGGCGAAGGTGTAACGCGTTATGTCCCGGTCAGCAAAACCCCAAAATGGCCGCCGCCGCTTTCTGCGCGATATGGTTCGCGCAGCGGGCGGACTGGCCGTCGTTGGCGTGGCGCTGGGGTTGCAACAGCAAACCGCACGTGCAACCGGCGTGCGGCTACGCCCGCCAGGCGCACTGAGCGAGGAGGCATTCGCCAGTGCCTGCGTGCGCTGTGGTCAGTGCGTTCAGGCCTGCCCGTATGACACGCTGAAGCTGGCGACGCTGGCCTCAGGGCTGGCTGCCGGTACGCCGTATTTTGTCGCGCGTGATATTCCCTGCGAAATGTGTGAAGACATTCCGTGCGCCAAAGTTTGCCCCAGCGGTGCGTTGGACAGGGACATTGAATCTATTGACGATTCACGCATGGGGCTGGCGGTACTGCTGGATCACGAAAACTGCCTCAACTATCAGGGATTACGCTGCGACGTTTGCTATCGCGAATGCCCGAAAATCGATGAGGCTATCACCCTGGAGCTGGACCGCAACATGCGTACCGGCAAGCATGCGCGGTTTATTCCAACCGTGCACAGCGATGCCTGTACCGGCTGCGGGAAATGCGAAAAAGTGTGCGTCCTGGAGCAGCCAGCAATAAAAGTGCTGCCCCTGTCGCTGGCGAAAGGGGAGTTAGGACACCATTACCGCTTCGGTTGGCTGGAGGGGAACAATGGCAAATCGTAAACGTGACGCCGGGCGTGAAGCGCAGGCAAAAAAAGGATGGTGGAAGAGTCATCGCTGGCTGGTGCTGCGTCGTCTGAGCCAGTTTCTGATACTGGCGATGTTCCTTAGCGGCCCATGGCTTGGCGTCTGGATCCTGCATGGCAATTACAGTAGCAGCCTGTTGCTGGACTCCATCCCGTTCACCGATCCGCTGATTACCCTGCAAAGCCTGGCCAGCGGACACCTGCCGGCGACGGTTGCGTTAACGGGGGCGGTCATCATCACGGTGCTGTATGCCCTGGCGGGTAAGCGACTGTTTTGCAGTTGGGTTTGTCCCATGAACCCTGTCACCGATTTAGCCAGTTGGTTGCGCAGAAGGTTTGACCTGAATCAGTCTGCAACCCTGCCGCGCCATATACGGTACGTCCTGCTGGTGGTTATCCTGGTCGGTTCCGCCGTGACCGGTACGCTGCTGTGGGAGTGGATAAACCCAGTCTCTTTGCTCGGACGGAGCCTGGTCATGGGATTTGGCAGCGGGGCGCTGCTGATCCTCGCGCTGTTTTTATTTGATCTACTGGTTGTTGAGCATGGCTGGTGCGGGCATCTTTGCCCACTGGGTGCGCTGTATAGCGTGGTGGGGAGTAAAGGTGCATTAACCGTTTCGGCAAAAGAACGTAACAGATGTAACCGCTGTATGGATTGTTTTCATGTTTGCCCGGAACCGCATGTGCTACGTGCGCCGGTGCTGGATGAGCAAAGTCCGGTGCAGGTAACCAGCCGCGATTGCATGGCCTGCGGTCGCTGTGTGGATGTCTGTTCTGAGGATGTTTTTACAATAACAACACGATGGAGTTCGGGAGCGAAATCATGAAAAGCCATGACCTGATTAAAGCGCTGAGTCAATGGACGGCTGCGCTGGCCCTGGTAGTCAGTGGGGCCGTTTGGGCTGCAAACGGAGTGGATCTGAGTCAGTCACCGGAAGTCTCAGGGACACAAGAAGGGGCGATTCGCATGCCGAAAGAGCAAGTGCGTATGCCGCTGAACTATGTGAATCAGCCGCCGATGGTTCCGCACAGCGTTGAAGGGTATCAGGTGACGACTAACACTAACCGCTGCCTGCAATGTCACGGTGTGGAAAGCTATCGCACCACCGGTGCGCCGCGCATCAGTCCGACGCACTTTATGGACAGCGACGGTAAGGTATTGGCTGAAGTCGCGCCGCGTCGTTATTTCTGCCTGCAATGTCACGTTCCGCAGGCTGACGCCGCGCCGATTGTTGAAAATACCTTCACCCCCTCGAAAGGTTACGGGAAATAAGAGGTCATTATGGAAAATTCTAACCGTAAACCAGGCTGGATTAAGCGCGTCTGGCAATGGTGGCGTCGCCCCAGCCGTCTGGCGCTCGGCACGCTGTTGTTAATCGGCTTTGTGGGCGGCATTATTTTCTGGGGCGGCTTTAATACCGGTATGGAAAAGGCCAATACAGAAGAGTTCTGCATTAGCTGTCACGAAATGCGCAATACGGTGTACCAGGAATACATGGAAACCGTACACTACAACAACCGTAGTGGTGTGCGAGCGACTTGCCCTGATTGCCACGTCCCACATGAGTGGGGTCCGAAAATGATTCGTAAGATCAAGGCCAGTAAAGAGCTGTACGCGAAAGCACTGGGGTTGATAGATACACCGCAGAAATTTGAAGACCATCGTTTAACGATGGCGCAAAATGAGTGGCGGCGTATGAAAGATAACAATTCGCAAGAGTGTCGAAACTGTCACAACTTCGAGTTTATGGATTTAACCGCCCAGAAAGGCGTTGCGGCCAAAATGCACGACCAGGCCGTGAAAGACGGGCAAACCTGTATTGACTGTCATAAAGGGATAGCGCACAAACTGCCTGATATGCGCGAAGTCAAACCGGGATTTTAACAGGATGTAGATAACCAGGTATGCTTGAAGCCAGAGAATTACTTTGCGAGCGGGATGACAGAATACTGTTCAGCGATTTGTCATTTCGCGTCAACGCAGGGGAATGGGTACAAATTACCGGCAGCAACGGCGCAGGAAAAACCACTTTGCTGCGGTTACTTACCGGGCTGGCGCGTCCCGACGCAGGGGAGGTTTGCTGGCAAGAGCAACCGCTGCATCACGTGCGGGACAGCTACCATCAACAACTGCTGTGGATCGGACATCAGCCGGGGATAAAAACCCGGCTTTCGGCGTTGGAAAACCTGCGTTTCTTCCACCATGACGGCGACGTCGCACAGTGTCTGGCTGCGCTGGCGCAGGCGGGGCTTGCCGGATATGAAGATATCCCGGTGAATCAACTCTCCGCCGGACAACAGCGGCGCGTGGCACTGGCCCGTTTGTGGCTGACCCGCGCCCGGCTGTGGATCCTCGACGAACCCTTTACCGCCATTGATGTGAACGGCGTTGAGCGACTGACTCAGCGTATGGCGCAGCATACGGAGCAGGGCGGTATTGTTATTCTCACCACCCACCAACCGCTCAATGTAGAGACCGATAAAGTGCGACGTATTGCGCTGACCAGCGAGAGGGCAACGCAATGATGTGGCGAATCTTCCGTTTAGAACTACGAGTTGCGTTTCGTCATAGTGCGGAAATCGCCAATCCTTTATGGTTCTTCCTGATTGTTATTACGCTGTTCCCGCTGAGCATTGGGCCGGAACCGCAACTGCTGGCGCGTATTGCGCCGGGCATCATCTGGGTTGCGGCGCTGCTGGCGTCGTTGCTGGCGCTGGAGCGCCTGTTTCGTGATGATCTGCAGGACGGCAGCCTTGAGCAACTGATGCTGCTGCCGCTGCCGCTGCCGGCAGTGGTGCTGGCGAAAGTGATGGCGCACTGGGTCGTGACCGGCCTGCCGCTGCTGATCCTCTCGCCGCTGGTGGCGTTGCTGCTGGGCATGGATATGTACGGCTGGAAAATTATGGCGCTGACCTTGTTACTCGGGACGCCGACGCTGGGCTTCCTCGGCGCGCCGGGCGTGGGGTTGACGGTGGGCTTAAAGCGCGGCGGCGTGCTGTTAAGCGTGCTGGTACTCCCGCTCACCATACCCTTACTGATTTTTGCGACCGCGGCGATGGATGCGGCTTCCATGCACTTACCGGTTGAAGGGTACATGGCGATTCTGGGCGCGTTGCTGGTCGGCAGCGCCACGCTAAGCCCGTTTGCCACAGCTGTGGCGTTACGGATCAGCGTGCAGTAGCGCAGTTGAGATATGCAGGCCGGGCAAGGCGCTCCGGCACAACGGATATTAATTTACGGAGTCTGGTGACTGAACTATGTGGAAAACACTTCATCAATTGGCGATGCCTCCTCGGCTCTATCAGATCTGTGGCTGGTTTATCCCGTGGCTGGCGATTGCCAGCGCGGTGGTACTGATAACCGGATTGATCTGGGGCTTTGGCTTCGCGCCTGCGGATTATCAGCAGGGGCAGAGCTATCGCATTATTTATCTGCACGTTCCGGCGGCAATCTGGTCGATGGGTATTTATGCATCGATGGCCGTTGCCGCGTTTATTGGCCTGGTCTGGCAGATGAAAATGGCCAATCTGGCTCTGGCCGCGATGGCGCCCATTGGTGCCGTGTTTACCTTTATTGCGCTGGTGACGGGCTCTGCATGGGGCAAACCGATGTGGGGCACCTGGTGGGTCTGGGATGCCCGACTCACCTCTGAACTGGTGCTGCTGTTTCTCTACGTCGGCGCCATTGCGCTGTGGCATGCATTTGACGACCGCCGTCTGGCTGGTCGCGCTGCCGGCATTCTGGTGCTGATTGGCGTGGTCAACTTGCCGATTATTCACTACTCGGTCGAGTGGTGGAATACGCTGCATCAGGGGTCGACCCGTATGCAGCAGAGTATCGATCCGGCAATGCGCGCGCCGCTGCGTCTGGCGATCGTCGGCTACCTGTTACTGTTTGTCACGCTGGCGCTGATGCGCATGCGTAACCTGATTTTGATGATGGAAAAACGCCGCCCGTGGGTGAGCGAACTGATCTTAAAAAGAGGCCGCCAATGACCCCTGCATTTGCATCATGGAGTGATTTTTTCGCGATGGGCGGTTACGCCTTGTATGTCTGGCTGGCTGTGGCGATGAGCATTGTCCCGCTGGTGGCGCTGGTGCTGCATTCTGCGTTACAGCATCGTGCAATCTTACGCGGTGTCGCGCAGCAGCGGGCGAGAGAAGCGCGCATGCGCGCGGCGCAAGTGCAACGGGAGGCGGCGTGAATATTCGACGTAAAAATCGGTTATGGATAGCCTGCGCGGTCCTGGCAGGTCTGGCTTTGACCATTTCGCTGGTGCTCTACGCGCTGCGTTCCAATATCGACCTGTTCTATACGCCGGGAGAGATACTCTACGGTAAGCGCGAAACGCAGCAAATGCCTGAAGTCGGCCAGCGCCTGCGCGTGGGCGGTATGGTTATGCCTGGCAGCGTAAAGCGCGATCCGCAGTCGTTGAAGGTGAATTTCAGCAT
Source organism: Citrobacter sp. RHBSTW-00887 (assembly GCF_013728095.1). NCBI lineage: Bacteria > Pseudomonadati > Pseudomonadota > Gammaproteobacteria > Enterobacterales > Enterobacteriaceae > Citrobacter > Citrobacter sp. RHBSTW-00887. The sequence continues at coordinate 1,877,060 of NZ_CP056267.1, forward strand.
CTATGACGCCGAAGGTGTGGTGGATGTCACCTATGAAGGCATTCTGCCGGATCTGTTCCGCGAAGGGCAGGGCGTCGTCGTTCAGGGCGAACTGGACGGGGGAAATCATGTGCAGGCCAAAGAAGTGCTTGCTAAACATGATGAAAATTACACCCCGCCGGAAGTCGAAAAAGCGATGCAGGAAAACCACCGTCGCCCGGAAAGTGTTTATAAGGATAAAACGTCATGATGCCTGAAATTGGCAATGCGCTGTTGTGCCTTGCGCTTGGCGTTGCATTACTGCTGTCGGTCTATCCGCTGTGGGGCGTAGCGCGCGGCGACGTGCGGATGATGGCCTCCGCGCGTCCCTTTGCCTGGGTACTGTTTATCTGTGTGATGGGGGCGTTCCTGATTCTGGTCAACGCCTTCGTGGTTAATGACTTTACCGTGACCTACGTCGCCAGCAACTCCAACACCCAGCTTCCGGTCTGGTACCGGGTGGCGGCGACGTGGGGGGCGCATGAAGGCTCGTTGCTGCTGTGGGTGCTGCTGATGAGCGGCTGGACGTTCGCCGTTGCGGCGTTCAGCCAGCGCATGCCGCTGGATATCGTCGCCCGCGTGCTGGCGGTCATGGGAATGGTCAGCGTCGGTTTCCTGCTATTTATTCTGTTTACCTCCAACCCGTTTGCCCGCACGTTGCCGAACTTCCCGATTGAAGGACGTGACCTGAACCCGCTGTTGCAGGATCCGGGGCTGATTTTCCATCCGCCGCTGCTGTACATGGGGTATGTCGGCTTCTCGGTCGCTTTTGCGTTTGCGATTGCTGCGCTGATGAGTGGACGACTGGACAGCACATTCGCCCGTTTTTCGCGTCCGTGGACGCTGGCCGCGTGGGTGTTTCTGACGCTGGGCATTGTGCTCGGTTCGGCCTGGGCCTATTACGAGCTGGGCTGGGGCGGCTGGTGGTTCTGGGATCCGGTTGAAAACGCCTCGTTTATGCCATGGCTGGTGGGAACGGCGCTGATGCACTCGTTGTCGGTAACCGAACAGCGCGCCAGCTTTAAAGCCTGGACGCTGTTGCTGTCAATCTGCGCATTCTCACTTTGTCTGTTAGGTACTTTCCTGGTGCGCTCCGGCGTACTGGTGTCGGTGCATGCTTTCGCCTCCGATCCGTCGCGCGGGATGTTTATTCTGGCCTTTATGGTGCTGGTAATTGGCGGCTCCCTGCTGCTGTTTGCGGTGCGCGGTCACAAGGTTCGCTCACGGGTGAACAACGCGCTGTGGTCGCGTGAATCACTGCTGCTGGGGAATAACGTCCTGCTGATTGCCGCCATGCTGGTGGTGCTACTGGGCACGCTGCTGCCGCTGGTGCACAAACAGCTGGGGCTGGGCAGCATTTCGATTGGCGAGCCGTTTTTCAACACCATGTTCACCTGGCTGATGGCGCCGTTCGCACTGTTGTTGGGGATTGGGCCATTAGTGCGCTGGGGCCGTGACCGACCGCGTAAACTGAAAACGTTATTGCTTATCGCGTTTGTCACCACCCTTGTTCTGTCGCTGCTGCTGCCGTGGCTGCTAGAGGATCGCATTGCCGCCATGACAGTGGTGGGGCTGGCGATGGCGTGCTGGATATTCGTACTGGCGATGTCCGAAGCGTTCCTGCGTATTTCCCGTGGGACAAAGCTGACGCCAAGCTACTGGGGCATGGTATCGGGTCACGTCGGGCTGGCGATTACCATTGTTGGTATTGCCTTTAGCCAGAACTACAGCGTTGAACGCGATGTGCGCATGAAAGCGGGTGATAGCGTTAGTATCCATAACTATCAGTTCACTTTCCGCGAAGTGAAAGATATTACCGGGCCAAACTACCGGGGCGGCGTTGCCATTATTGGCGTTACCCGAGACGGTAAGCCGGAAGCCACGCTGCATGCGGAAAAACGCTTCTATAACAGCACCAGTTCGATGATGACCGAAGCGGCAATTGACGGTGGATTCACGCGCGATCTGTACGCTGCGCTGGGTGAAGAACTGGATAATGGCGCATGGGCTGTACGCCTGTACTACAAACCGTTTATTCGCTGGATTTGGGCCGGAGGATTGCTGATGGCGCTGGGCGGGTTGTTCTGCCTGTTTGATCCACGCTATCGCCAGCGGACGCGTCCTCGCGCCGCGGTGCAAAAAAATGCGTCGGAGGCTGTATGAAGCGCAACGCACTGTTAATTCCGTTTATTATTTTTCTCATCATTGCGGCGGCGCTGTTGTGGCAGCTCGCGCGTAACGCTCAGGGGGACGATCCCACTAATCTGGAATCGGCGCTGATCGGCAAACCTGTTCCGACATTCCGCCTGGAGTCACTGGAAAATCCGGGTCAGCACTATCAGGCCGATGTGCTGACGCAGGGCAAACCGGTATTGCTGAACGTCTGGGCGACCTGGTGCCCGACCTGTCGCGCCGAGCATCAGTATCTGAATCAGCTGTCTGCGCAAGGCGTGCGGGTAGTGGGTCTGAACTATAAAGATGATCGTCAGAAAGCCATTGTCTGGCTCAAAGAGCTGGGTAATCCTTACTCATTAAGTCTGTTTGACGGCGACGGTATGCTCGGTCTGGATCTTGGCGTGTACGGTGCTCCGGAGACGTTCCTGATCGACGGCAAAGGCATTATTCGCTATCGCCATGCCGGCGATCTGAACGCCCGGGTGTGGGAGAGCGAGATCAAACCGTTATGGGACAAGTACAGTAAGGAGGCTGCGCAATGAGATTTTTACTGGGCCTGCTAATGCTGGTTATCTCGGGATCCGCGCTTGCGACTATCGACGTGATGCAGTTTAAGGACGAAGCGCAGGAGCAGCAGTTCCGCCAGCTTACTGAACAACTGCGTTGTCCTAAATGCCAGAACAACAGCATTGCCGATTCTAACTCGATGATTGCCACCGACCTGCGTCAGAAAGTGTACGAACTGATGCAGGAAGGAAAAAGCCAGAAAGAAATTGTCGATTACATGGTGGCGCGCTACGGCAACTTCGTCACTTACGATCCGCCGTTAACGCCGCTCACCGTGCTGCTGTGGGTGATGCCGGTGGTAGCGATTGGTCTGGGGGGCTGGATTATTTTCGCCCGTACTCGCCGACGCGTTCGGGTGAAACAGGAAGAGTTTCCTGACGATGTTATTCCGAATGGTAAGCGCGGTGGATTCGGGTTGTTTGTGCCTGGTATCGTGGTGGCGTTGGTGGTTGGCGCAGTAAGCTATTACCAAACCGGCAGCTATAAGCAGGTTCAGGTCTGGCAGCAGGCCACCGCTCAGGCTCCGGTGCTGCTGGAGCGGGCGTTGGATCCGAAAGCGGAACCGCTCAATGAAGAAGATATGGCGCGTCTGGCGCTGGGACTGCGCACACGTTTACAAGCCGATCCCGCAAATGTTGAAGGCTGGATCATGCTTGGACGCATTGGCATGGTTCTCGGTAACGCCAGTACGGCCACTGAAGCCTATGCCAATGCCTATCGACTGGATCCTAAAAACAGCGATGCGGCGCTGGGCTATGCGGAGGCGCTGACCCGTTCTTCCGATCCTGATGATAACCGTCGGGGAGGGGAGCTGTTACGCCAACTGGTGCGTGGCGAACATGCCAACGTGCGGGTTCTCAGCATGTACGCTTTCAACGCCTTTGAACAGCAGCGCTTTGGCGAGGCGGTTGCGGCGTGGGAGATGATGCTGAAACTATTACCTGCCAACGATACCCGTCGGGCGGTAATAGAACGGAGCATTAAGCAGGCGATGGAGCAGCTAACGCCGCAGGAGAAATAAGTATCCAGAATAGCCCCGATAGCGCTTCGCATATCGGGGCTATCCGGCCTCTTCATGGATTACTGCATTCCACGCGTTTGTAAAAACAGGATAGTGGCAGCAACGCGAGAGCGCACATTGAGTTTGCGCAGCAGGTTGCGAATATGCACTTTCACGGTCTGTTCGGAAATATTCAGCACTGACGCAATCTGTTTGTTCGACAGCCCCTGAGCCAGTTCATGCAATACATCCAGTTCACGTTCGGTGAGAATGCTGAAGGGATCTTCTTGTGCGCCGAACAGATCGCGTTCGCGCAGATATTCGCTGACGCGTGTGCTAAAAGCTTTACCGCCTTTGGCGCCGCTGCGAATGGCCTCCAGCAAGACTTCAGGATCGCTGTCTTTGAGTAAATAACCATCCGCGCCGGCATCAATTAAGGCGTACACATCGCTGGCGGCATCCGAGACGGTAAGAATAATAATTTGCGCGGTGACGCCATCCCGGCGCAGCGCATTCAGGGTGTCCAGTCCGCTCATGCCTTTCATATTGAGATCCAGCAGGATCACATCCAGGTCCAGACGGTTAGCCAGATCGATAGCGCTGGCACCGTCACCTGCTTCCGCGACTACGTTAAATGCGGGATCCAGTTGCAATAATTGACTAATTCCTCGCCGCATTAGTGGGTGGTCGTCGACAATCAGCACCCGAAAAGGCGTTGCTTCAGGCATACTATTCTCCTGAGTTTTTATTAGTATCATTATTGTTTTCAGCGCATCACTCGTCTAGTTTCATCGCGCTGATGAGAGGGTAAATTTTACCCCAATTTGTGCATGGGTAAGTAGTAAAACCTGTGCCAAAGGCCGGGGTAATAATAAGGAACGTGGAATCGCGGGCATAAAAAAACCAACCATGAAGGTTGGTTTTTCTGGGATTTTTGGTCGGCACGAGAGGATTTGAACCTCCGACCCCCGACACCCCATGACGGTGCGCTACCAGGCTGCGCTACGTGCCGACGCTATGGCTGCTAATACTACTGCTTTCCGCTGCGAATGCAAGGGGAAGCATCGCTAAGTGATTTATAATTAATCAGTTAGCAATAAATCGTTTCTCATCCGTCAGAACCTGTAGCAGCAGGCTTAGCTGCGGTTTCTGATCTTTTATTTTTTCGCCGCGTAAATCATAGGTCTGATAATTACCGTTGTTGTTCAGCACCAGCGTCATCTCTGGTGTAGTAACGGCCATCGTGCTGCCGTCGGCGGCGGTAACCCAGTAATGGCGGCGGTTTGCATTGAACAGATCCTGCCCCTGCGAGTATTCGTTAGCAGGCGTGCTGACGTGCAGCAGGCGCTGCATGAGCGTTGTCATCAGGTCTGTATGATCGGTCAGGCTATTGATGCGTTGGGCGGGCGTTCCCGGCCAGTGAATAACCAGCGGAACCTGCAGATGACCACGCGACCAGGCAAAATTGTTCTCTTCCTGAGTCAGCGGCACGCCCCGACCTGCGGTAATAATCACCACCGTGTTGTTCAGTTTACCGGAGTCGCGCAGGGCACTAAGAATACGGTTAATATTGGCATCCACATCCTGAGCGGCGCTGGCATAGCGTTTGGCAAAGTTCTTCTGGTTGCTGTTATCAAGGTTCGTCCCGTTAAAGGAGACCCACGAGAACCAGCGGTTATCTTCCTGCGCGTAGCGCCCCAGCCAGTTAATCCACTGGCTTGCGGTTTGTTCGTCAGATTGCGTTTGTACGCTTGGCATGGAGAAGTCTGACAGCAGCGCCTGGCGATACAGCGGGCTGGTAAAGCCATCCGAGGAGAATAGCCCTAACTGGTAACCCTGCTGGTTCAGTGCAGTAATAAGCGCCGCAGGCGTACGCGTCGACAAAATGCCGTCCATGTAGCTTGGCGAGACACCATAGAACAGGCCAAAGATCCCGTTATCCGTGGTGTTGCCTGAGCTCATGTGACGCGTAAACGAGATATTCTGCCCGGCGAATTCAGCCAGCGCAGGCATCTGTTTTTCAAAGCGTGAGTAGTTCAGACCGTCGACGGTAATCAGCAGCACGTTCTGACCGGTGCCCATATCGCGATAGCGCAGTTCGCTGAGCGGGTACTGCACGGAAACCGCTTCTGGATTGCCCTGTTCGATCAGGCGTCGCTGATACTCTTGCGCATCCAGCAGGCCATGTTTTTCCAGGAATTTACGTGCCGTCATCGGGTAGGAGAGCGGCAGATTCGCACGCTGCATGGTAATCGGGCGATAGAAATTGGCATCCGCCCAGATATACACCACGTGCGAGGCGATAAAGGAAACGAAGAAGAATGCTGCTAACGGTTTGGCAAAATGGCGACGACGCGTCAGGCTGCGCAGCTTTTGCCAGCTCCAGGTCGCAAACAGCATTTCAATTAACAGAATAACCGGTACGCTGATAAACATCAGCTGCCAGTCACGCGCCGCTTCATTCTGGTCTGGGTTGATGACCAGTTCCCAGACGATCGGATTGAGATGCAGGTGGAAGCGGGTAAAAACTTCGCTGTCGATTAGCAACAGCGTCATGCCAGCCGTCGCCAGAATAGCTGATAAGAATCGCATCAGCCTCTGGGACATGACGATAAACGTCAGGGGAAACAGGATCAGCAGATAGGTGGCGAACACCAGAAAGCTAAAATGCCCGACAACGCTCAGGTAGGAATAAACACGACCTGCAAGGGTTGTCGGCCAGTCGGCGACAAACAGGTAACGGCTACCGAGCACCATGGCCAACAGAATGTTGAACAAGGCAAACCAGTGCCCCCAGCTAACCATCTGGGAGACTTTCTCACGGTAGCGTTGACGATGAGTTACCATAAACTGTTGTTCGTTTCCCCGGAGCAGGCTCTTAATGCGCTTGGTCGTCGTTTACCGAAGACTGCAATGCGCGGGCAAAAGAGTTGGCAATCGCCTGGCGCTGGGCCGGTGCGATGCTTGTGTTGATAAGGTTAGTCACCATATTTCCCAGTACCATCAGGGAAAGGTCGGTCGGCGCCTTATGTTTTTCCAGTACGTTGAGCATCTCATTCAGCAGTTGTTCAACGTGTTCGTCACTATAGCGGGAAATTTGTGGCATAAATCGAAATCAGTCTGTTCATGAAAGGGCAACATATTACCGTACAGACAGTTTTTTTTCTGCTTTTTTATCTTCTATTGCGTCACTGCCCGGCAGGTGGTTGAATACCGCCCGGTCTAAAAGGAGAGTTTATCATGAGTCTGGATATCAACCAGATTGCCCTGCACCAGCTTATCAAACGTGACGAGCAGAACCTTGAGCTGGTCTTGCGCGATTCATTACTGGAACCGACAGCGACCGTTGTCGATATGATGGCTGAGTTGCATCGGGTGTACAGCGCCAAGAATAAAGCTTATGGCCTGTTTAGCGCAGAGAGTGAACTGGCGCAAACGCTGCGTTTACAGCGTCAGGGCGAAGAGGATTTTCTGGCCTTTAGTCGTGCAGCGACAGGGCGCTTGCGAGACGAACTGGCGAAATATCCTTTTGCTGATGGCGGCATTGTCCTGTTCTGCCATTACCGCTATCTGGCGGTAGAGTATCTGCTGGTCGCCGTGCTGAACAATTTAAGCAGTATGCGCGTCAATGAAAATCTGGATATCAACCCGACGCACTATCTGGATATCAATCATGCGGATATCGTGGCGCGTATTGATTTAACCGAGTGGGAAACCAACCCGGAGTCCACGCGCTATCTGACGTTCCTGAAAGGGCGGGTAGGGCGCAAAGTCGCCGATTTCTTTATGGACTTCCTGGGTGCCAGCGAGGGGCTTAACGCCAAAGCGCAAAACCGCGGCCTGTTGCAGGCGGTCGATGACTTTACCGCCGAGGCGCAACTCGATAAAGCAGAACGCCAGAACGTGCGTCAGCAGGTGTACAGCTACTGCAACGAGCAACTACAGGCCGGTGAAGAGATCGAGTTGGAGTCGCTGTCCAAAGAGCTTTCCGGCGTCAGTGAAGTCAGCTTCAGCGAATTTACCGCTGATAAAGGCTACGAGCTGGAAGAGAGCTTCCCGGCGGATCGCAGCACGCTGCGTCAGTTAACCAAATTTGCCGGAAGCGGCGGCGGGTTAACCATCAACTTCGACGCCATGTTACTGGGTGAGCGTATTTTCTGGGATCCAGCCACAGATACTTTGACCATCAAAGGTACGCCGCCGAACCTGCGCGATCAGCTACAGCGTCGTACCTCGGGCGGGAAATAAAGCCGTTTGCCGGATGGGGGCGTTAACGCCCCCATCCGGCTTGCGTGATTCATCTTTACCGCCAACAAAATCCCATAAAAAAACCCCGCCGAGGCGGGGTTTTTCTTCAACTTGTAAGCGATTACGCGCGAACGAAGTCGATGTGTGCCAGCTTCGGCTTGAACGGGTGACGCTGTACTGCCTGAGCTTTAACTTTCACTTCTTTACCGTCAACAACGATGGTCAGAACTTCGCTGTAGAATTCAGCTTTAGCTTGCATGTTCATAACTGCATCGTGATCCAGTTCGATAGCAACCGGGGCTTCTGCGCCACCATAGATGATTGCCGGGAACTTGTTAGCGGCACGCAGGCGGCGGCTCGCACCCTTACCCTGCTCTTTACGTACTTCAGCGTTGATAGTAAACATTTAAATCTCTCTTTAATAATTCCTGCTACAGGCGACCCAGCAACAGGTAAGTGATCTGCTTTGCGTATGCAAAAGCGGGCGAGATTCTATACTTAAACGGCTGGTACATCAATCAAAAGTACGATTAACCGCGTAATTCATGTGCCCGACGATAGCGTCCTTCATAATCGAAGACCTTTTCACGGACCTGCCAGTACTGACCTTTCATGCGCGCCACCACGAAATCAGGATGACGTAACAGCGCCTGCTGGGCGAGGATATCGGCGGCGGTTATCCAGCGTAAGGGAATGCCGGGCGTTCGGGTGTGCGGGCGAATAAACAGTTGCTCGAAAGCCGTACGCTGCGCGGGAGTATGCAGGCGAAAGCGTTCGCTAACGTCGGCACCATCTTCATCGTAATAGGTGATTTTTAGCCATTCGCCTTTTTCATCCTGGCCGTTTTGTAACACCATGCCGCTACAGCGCAGGACCAGCGCATCTTTGAGCCTGAGTGCGGCTTTCAGCATGTCATCCGGGTCAACCAGCACCGTGTCGCACTCCCGACAACGGCGGGCGGCGATATCATTTTCCGCGTTGCATTGTGGGCAGTTTTTAAAACGAAAACGAAAATCGCACTGTTCGCGATGGCCGTCATCATCTTCAAACCACCCCTGACAGCGGCGGCCAAAGTGTTCAATCAGCGTGCCGTCTGCCGTTGTTTTGCCCCAGAAGGTGTTTGCAAACCCGCAGGCGGGACAGAACACCTGCACCGGAACGTTATCGCTTTTTCCTTTCGGCGCCCCCACTTCCGGCGCGTAAAGATCGTGCGGGTTACCGGCATAATCGAGGATCAGACAGTCGGTTTTACCCGGCGCCAGGCGCAGGCCGCGACCGACAATTTGTTGGTAAAGGCTAACTGACTCCGTCGGGCGCAGAATGGCGATAAGGTCGACGTGCGGGGCATCGAAGCCAGTGGTCAGGACCGACACATTCACCAGATAGCGAAAGCGCTGGGCTTTGAACTCTTCAATCAGCACATCACGCTCAGCGCCAGGCGTGTCTCCGGTGATTAGCGCGGCATCGTCAGCAGGCAGCAGGCCCAGAATTTCTTTGGCGTGCTCCACTGTGGCGGCGAAAATCATCACCCCTTTGCGCGTCTGGGCAAACTCGACAATCTGGCTGATGATATGCGGCGTTATTCGCTGCTGCTTTTTCAGTTCCTGATTCAGATCCGTTTCGCTAAACAGGCCGTTACTCTGCGTCTGCAGGCGGCTGAAGTCATACTGCACTACCGGCATGTCGAGGCGTTCTGGCGGCGTCAGGTAGCCGTGTTTAATCATGTAACGCAACGGTAATTCATAAATGCAGTCACGAAACAGCGCTTTTTCATCGCCGCGCACCATACCGTGATAATGAAAGTGATAAATCCAGCCTTTGCCCAAACGAAAAGGAGTGGCAGTAAGCCCGAGCAGGCGTAAGTGGGGATTTACTTTGGTCAGGTGAGTGAGGATTTGCTGATACTGACTCTCGTCATCATCACCAATACGGTGACATTCATCGACGATAAGCAGCGAGAATTCTCCCTGAAAGGCGTCAAGATTACGCGCTACCGACTGTACGCTGCCAAATACCACTTTCCCGTGGCTCTCTTTACGCTTCAGACCTGCGGCAAAAATATCGGCTTCCAGCCCCAGCGCGCGATATTTGGCATGGTTTTGCGCGACCAGTTCTTTAACGTGCGCCAGTATCAGCACGCGACCACGCGCCACGCGGGCCAGTTCAGCAATCACCAGGCTTTTTCCCGCACCGGTTGGCAGGACGATAACCGCTGGCGTGCGATGGTGGCGGAAATGGTTGAGCGTGGCATCCACGGCTTCTTTTTGGTACGGGCGAAGAGTAAAAATCATGGGCTCATTAAGGTAAGCAGCAACAATGTATAGTATGCCATGAATCATTTCCCTTGAGGGATGGTGTAACGCCGCTATACTGGGCGGATAATCGTCCCACTTTTCGGGCGCAATCCCGCTTCTTGTTTTTTACAGGCAAAAATCACACTCATGCGACTTGATAAATTTATCGCTCAGCAACTCGGCGTCAGCCGCGCTATTGCCGGGCGTGAGATCCGTGCTAACCGCGTTACCGTCGACGGTGAAATCGTCAAAAACAGTGCCTTTAAGCTGCTGCCAGAACACGACGTAGAATATGACGGCAATTCCCTGATTCAACAAAATGGCCCGCGCTATTTTATGCTGAATAAACCTCAGGGTTATGTTTGCTCAACGGATGACCCGGATCACCCGACCGTGCTCTATTTCCTTGATGAGCCGGTTGCCTACAAACTGCATGCGGCAGGTCGCCTGGATATCGACACCACCGGACTGGTGCTGATGACCGATGACGGACAGTGGTCGCATCGCATCACTTCGCCACGTCACCATTGTGAGAAAACCTATCTGGTGACGCTGGAGTCGCCGGTGGCAGATGACACCGCCGAACAGTTTGCCCATGGCGTACAACTGCATAATGAGAAAGACCTGACCAAACCGGCCGTGCTGGAGGTTATTACGCCAACTCAGGTGCGATTGACCATCAGCGAAGGGCGCTATCATCAGGTTAAACGTATGTTTGCCGCCGTCGGTAACCACGTTGTGGAACTGCACCGTGAACGGATTGGTGACATCAAGCTTGATGAGGATCTGGAGCCGGGCGAATACCGTCCATTGACCGAAGAAGAAATCGCCAGCGTTAACTTAACCCCGCGTTAATTTCAGGAGCTAAATGTGACCACCCGGCAGAACTCGTCAATTGCCATTGTCTTTATCCTTGGCTTGTTAGCCATGCTGATGCCGTTGTCGATTGATATGTATCTTCCGGCACTACCTGTTATCTCTGAACAGTTTGGTGTGCCTGCAGGTAGCGCGCAGATGACCCTCAGTACCTATATTCTTGGGTTCGCGGTGGGGCAGTTACTCTATGGTCCAATGGCTGACAGCATTGGGCGCAAGCCGGTGATTCTGGGCGGGACGCTGGTGTTTGCGGCGGCGGCAGTTGCCTGTGCGCTGGCACAAACTATCGATCAACTGATCGTGATGCGTTTCTTCCATGGTCTGGCTGCGGCTGCGGCGAGCGTGGTTATCAACGCCCTGATGCGCGATATCTATCCGAAGGAAGAGTTTTCGCGCATGATGTCCTTTGTCATGCTGGTCACGACAATTGCACCCTTACTGGCACCCATCGTGGGCGGCTGGGTATTGGTATGGCTGAGCTGGCACTACATCTTTTGGATCCTCGCCGTGGCGGCTATTCTGGCGTCGGTGATGATCTTTACGCTGATCAAAGAGACCTTGCCGGTTGAGCGCCGCCAGCCGTTTCGCTTGCGTACTACTCTCGGCAACTTTGCCTCGCTGTTTCGCCACAAGCGTGTACTGAGCTATATGCTGGCCAGTGGGTTTAGTTTTGCCGGGATGTTCTCGTTCCTGAGCGCCGGACCTTTTGTTTACATTGAGATTAACCACGTTTCACCGCAGCATTTCGGCTATTACTTCGCGCTGAACATTGTTTTCCTGTTCGTGATGACCATCATCAACAGCCGCTTTGTTCGTCGGGTTGGGGCATTGAATATGTTCCGTGCTGGCCTGTGGATCCAGTTCGTGATGGCGGGCTGGATGGTCTTTAGCGCGCTGTTCGGGGTTGGTTTCTGGGCGCTGGTGGTGGGCGTTGCGGCGTTTGTTGGCTGCGTGTCAATGGTGTCATCCAACGCCATGGCGGTCATTCTGGATGAATTTCCGCATATGGCGGGAACGGCGTCATCGCTGGCAGGGACGTTCCGTTTTGGCATTGGCGCCATCGTTGGGGCACTGCTGTCACTGGCGACTTTTAACTCGGCCTGGCCGATGATCTGGTCGATAGCATTTTGCGCTACCTGCTCAATTCTCTTCTATCTCTACGCCAGCCGCGCCAAAAAACGGTGATCTATTACACAACCTGGGGGCGATAGGGCCTCCAGAGTTGATATACATCAACCGCAAATCTATCTGTTTCCCCGTTTATGTTTATTTTATGTAAAATCAATTTATGTAAAAAGTCACATCATTGTAGTTAAAAAGGTTGAGTTAGATCGCAGAAACGAGTACATATAGCGCGGAAATATGCCAGAACCGTTGAATAAATTTAAATATTTGGTTCGGAAAGTGGCATAAAGTCAGGGTGTAAACGTTTACGAACTGTTTAAAGACGTATTGTCAATGATGTGTTAATATTGATGTAAAATAATTGTGAAGTGATTGTACTTCCAGGGAAAGAAAGTGATGACATTACAACTCTCAATCGTTCATCGTCTGCCACAGTGCTATCGTTGGTCGGTGGGTTTCGCAGGTTCAAAGGTTGAACCGATTCCGCAAAACGGTCAGAGCAATGAGAACAGCCTGGTGGCGCTCAAATTGCTTAGCCCTGATGGTGACAGCGCGTGGTCAGTCATGCATAAACTCAGCCAGGCCCTCAGCGACATTGAGGTACCTTGTTCCGTGTTGGAATGCGAAGGGGAGCCGTGCCTGTTTGTGAATCGTCAGGATGAATTTGCCGCGACCTGCAGACTGAAAAATTTCGGCGTGGCCATCGCAGAGCCGTTTTCAAATAACAATCCGTTTTGAGCGTCAGCTTTGCGCGAGCAGCTGACGCGTATATGCCTGCTGTGGCGCGTTAAATACGTGCTCGCATTGTCCTTGCTCCACGACCTCTCCCTGCCTTAGCACAATAACCTGATGGCATAACGCGCGTACTACGTGCAAATCATGGCTGATAAAGATATAAGCCAGGCGATGCTTTTCCTGTAAAGACTTTAATAACGTCAGGATTTGCGCCTGTACGGTTCTGTCGAGCGACGATGTTGGTTCATCCAGAATGATCAGGGAAGGCTTGAGAATCAAGGCTCTGGCAATGGCTATGCGTTGACGTTGACCGCCGGAAAACTCCGCCGGGTAACGATGCCGCGTTTCGCTATCCAGTCCCACTTCCGCCATTACCGCTTTCACCTGCGCTTCGCGCTGTTCGGCTGACAGGGTTGGCTGATGAACGCGCAGTCCCTCCTCAATAATCTGTAGCACGCTCAGGCGCGGGTTCAGCGAGGAGTTGGGATCCTGAAAAACAACCTGAATGCGGTGACGTACCGGTAACAGCTGGCGGCGATTTAAGGTATGCAGCGCCAGGCCATCGAACACAATGCTTCCCTGTGAGGTGATTAACCTCAGTAGCGCCAGGCCGGTAGTGCTTTTCCCCGATCCTGACTCCCCGACCAGCCCCAGCGTTTCACCGGGGCGGAGGGAAAAACTGACGTTGTTAACCACAACGTTATGGTCCACCACGCGCTTCAGGATACCTTTACGGATGGGGAAGGCGACGCAGAGTTTTTCCACTTCCAGCAATGGAGCTTGCCCGGCAGGTACAGGCACCGGATCGCCGGAAGGTTCGCTGTTTAACAATTTCTGCGTGTAGGGATGCGTTGGCGCAGTGAGCAGCTGCGCTGCTCGATTTTGCTCAACGCACTGGCCGTTTTGCATCACCGCAACGGTATCGGCCAGTTTTTTCACAATGCTGAGGTTGTGGGTGATAAACAGTAATCCCATGTTCAGCTCGCGCTGTAACTCCCGCAGCAGCTGCAGGATTTGCGCCTGTACGGAGACATCCAGCGCGGTGGTCGGTTCATCGGCAATAAGCAGCTCCGGTCGCGTAAGCAGCGCCATGGCGATCATCACGCGCTGGCGTTCGCCGCCGGATAGCTGGTGCGGATAGTCTGCGAGACGTTTGGCCGCCTGACGGATGCCGACCCGATCCAGACAGGTCAGTATTTCTGCCCGCGCGGCCTCCCGACGCATTCCCCGATGCAGCGATAGCACTTCATACAGCTGTTTTTCAAGGTTGTGAAGCGGGTTTAGCGACACCATTGGTTCCTGGAAAATCATGGCGATTTTATTCCCGCGAACGCCGCGAAGCGTCTGCTCATCGGCATGAAGCAATGATTCGCCATGAAAACGGATGTCGCCGGAAAGGTAGACTGCGGGAGGGGTCGGTAATAACCGTAGAATAGAAAGCGCGGTCACGCTTTTACCCGAACCGGACTCGCCCACCAGCGCCAGAGTTTGCCCGGCTTCAACCCTCAGTGAGAGGGTATTGACCACGGTGCGCACGGTCTCCTGTTGGCGAAAACCTACCGATAAATTTTCAATAGCTAACAGCGGTTGTGTCATCTTAAATCGCCTTGTTGGGATCGAACGCGTCGCGTACCGCTTCACCAATAAATATCAGTAGCGATAATAGCAGAGCAACGGAGATGAACGCGGTGATGCCAAGCCACGGTGCCTGCAGGTTGTTTTTACCCTGTAACAGGAGTTCTCCCAGCGATGGCGATCCAAGCGGTAAGCCGAAGCCAAGAAAATCCAGCGAGGTCAGAGTGGTGATCGAGGCGCATAATATAAACGGTAAAAAGGTCAGGGCGGCGACCATCGCATTGGGCAGCATATGGCGCAGAATAATACTGCGATCGCTCACGCCGAGCGCCTGAGCGGCACGAATGTAATCAAAGTTTCGGGTACGTAAAAATTCCGCGCGTACCACGCCAACCAGGCTCATCCAGCCAAACAGCACGGTAATGCCCAGTAGCCACCAGAAGTTTGGCTGGACCACGCTCGACAGCAGTATGATCAAAAACAGCGTTGGCATACCTGACCAAACCTCAATGAATCGTTGCCCCCACAGATCCACCTTGCCACCATAATAGCCCTGGATTGCGCCAGCCATGATCCCCATCACGCTGGAGCACAGGGTTAGCATTAATCCGAACAGGACAGAAATACGTGTGCCGTAGAGGATCCGTGCCAGCACATCACCACCGTTGGCGTCCGTTCCCAGCCAGTTTTGTGCAGAAGGCGGGGAAGGGAAGGGCTTATCAGTGGCAAAGTTAATGCTGGTGGCTCCAAAGCGTATCGGCGCCCACAGGATCCAGCCCCGGTTTTCCAGGCGCTGCTGTAACCACGGATCCTGATAATCAGCCTGGGTCGCCAATGGTCCGCCGAAGTCGCTTTCACTGTAGTTTTTGAACAGGGGGAAATACCAGCTACTGTCGTAGCGCACCAGTAGCGGCTTATCATTGGCAATCAGTTCTGAACACAGGCTAAGGCCGAAGAGCAGTAGAAAAATCCACAGCGACCAATAGCCGCGACGGTTATGGCGAAAACGCGCCCAGCGGGCCTGATTGACGGGGCTTAATCGCGACATTAGCGTCCCTCAAAATCAATACGGGGATCGACCAGCGTATAGCTGATGTCGCTGAGGATATTCAGCAGCAGACCGATCAGGGTGAAGATATAGAGCGTGCCAAACATTACCGGGTAGTCACGTGATACGGTGGATTCATAACCCAGTAGTCCCAGACCGTTAAGCGAAAACATCACTTCAATCAGCAGCGAACCGGTAAAAAACATGCTGATAAATGTTGCCGGGAAGCCAGCGATTACCAGCAACATGGCATTGCGAAACACATGTTTCCACAGAATGTTTTTCTCGCTGACCCCTTTGGCGCGCGCGGTGACGACATACTGTTTGCGTACCTCATCCAGAAATGAGTTTTTGGTCAGCATGGTTAGCGCGGCAAACCCCCCAACCACCGTCGCCAGCACTGGCAAGGTAATATGCCAAAGGTAGTCGGTCACTTTCTGATACCAGGGCAGGGAATCAAAATTGGCGGAAACCAGTCCGCGAAGCGGGAACAGGTCGTAATAGCTGCCCCCGGCAAAAAAGACGATCAGTAAAATCGCAAACAAAAAGGCCGGTATGGCATAGCCAATAATAATGAATGCGCTGCTCCAGACATCAAATCGGCTGCCGTTGTGAACGGCTTTGCGGATCCCAAGCGGTATCGACACCAGATAGATAATGAGCGTACTCCATAGCCCCAGCGTGACGGAAACAGGCAGGCTATCTTTGATAAGCGTCAGCACTGAGGCGCTACGAAACAGACTGTCGCCGAAATCGAAACGAATATAGTCCCAGAGCATTTTGAAATAACGCTCATGAATGGGCTTATCGAACCCGTAACGGCGAGTGATTTCGGCGATCACTTCCGGGTCAAGACCACGGCCACCTCGGTAATTACTGTCGCTGATATTGCCGACGCCGGTTTGCGCGTGGCTGGCGCGAATGCCTTCACTACCCGCGCCGGGTAATGCCCCGCTTTGTCCGAACTCAATAGCGGCGACGGCCTGCTCAACCGGACCACCGGGGGCAATCTGCACGATAAAAAAGTTGATGGTGATGATGGCCCAAAGCGTTGGGATCACCAGTAGCAGACGTCGAATCAGATAAGCGCCCATTTATTCTCCCTGCCGTCTGGCTGCTGGCAGTTTCGCCGCTTTGTTAACGTCATACCACCAGTTGTCGAGACCAATGGTATAAATGGGGCGAATAGCTGGATGCGAAAACTTATCCCACCAGGCGATGCGATCCTCTGCCATAAACCACATCGGCAACATGTAGTAGTTCCACGTTAATACCCTGTCCAGTGCCCGACCGAGTGGGATTAGTTTGGCTTTATCGCCCTGCGCCGCGATGATTTGGGTGATCAGTTTATCAATCACCGGGCTTTGCACACCCGGGGAGTTATAGCTGGAGTCAATATATTCAGAGGCCCAGAGAATTTGCAGGTCCGAACTTGGCCACGGCATTGCGCGATACAATCTCGGCATCATGTCATAGTCACGACTGCGCAGCCGGTTTGTGATTTGTGAGTTATCAACCTGGCGGATGTTCATTGTAATGCCTAAGCGCTGCAGGTTGTGCTGGAACGGCAGCACCCACTGACTGTTACTGCCCGCCGGGAGCAACAGTTCAAAGCTCAGGGGTTTACCGTTGGCGCTGTTTACGCGCTGCTGTCCCTTAAGTACCCATCCGGCCTGCTCCAGTAAGGCATCGGCTTTCAACAGGTTGTCACGATCGTAGCCATCGCCTTTTGATTTCGGCGGCTGATAAATTTGGCTGAAGACCTCAGGAGGGAGATCTTTTTTCAAGGGCGCAAGTATCACCAGTTCATCCGCATCGGGGTAATTTTTAGCGGCATACTCGGTATTCTGAAAATAGCTGTTGGTCCGACTCCAGGCGTTATAGAACAGAGCTTTATTCATCCATTCAAAATCAAATGCCAGGGTGATGGCTTCTCGCACCCGTCGGTCGCTGAACACTGGGCGCTGAATATTAAACGCCAGCCAACGCGTATCCTGGGCGGATTCGTTTTTTTGCTCATCTTTGATGATGTAATGATTCGCGAAATTTTTACCGGTATAACGTGTCGCCCAGTTTTTAGCATCGTTTTCAAGACGCAGGTCAAACGCCCCGGCCTTAAACGCTTCAAAGGCGACGTTGTCATCCAGATAGTAGTCGTAGCGGATGGTATCAAAGTTCCAGCGGCCACGGTTGACGGGCAGATTAGCGGCCCAATAATCGTTGACGCGCGAATAGACAATGTACTGACCCATCTTCCATTTCGTGATGCGATAAGGACCGCTGGCGAGCGGAGGCGATGATAAGGGATCGCTGAGCTTATGATCTTTCCAGTATTTCTCTGGCATCACGGGTAATGAAAACAGGCTGAGCATGTCCTCTTTACCCGGTTTGGCTAATTCAATACGTACGGTTAATGGCGCGATCGCTTTTACCGTTGTTCCCTTGTAGACCAGGCGAAATTGCGGCACGCCTTCAGTCATAAATTTGTGGAAGGTGAATGCGACATCGCTGGCGGTAATGGGGGAGCCATCGTGAAAACGCGCTCGCGGATTGATGGCGATTTCTACCCAGGAATAGTCATCAGCATAGCGTGCGCTGTCGGCGATGAGCGGATAATAGCTGCCAGGTTCATCGTCAGAGGTAGTAAACAGCGTATCGTAAAGCGTTTCGGTACGTGCTCCGGGGTTACCGCGCATCGCATAGCGGTTGAAGTTATCGAACGTGCCGATGGCGGAGAGGGTGATTTGCCCGCCTTTGGGGGCCGCAGGGTTGACGTAATCAAAGTGATTAAAGTTAAACGCGTACTTCGGTTCGCCCAGTACGGCAAAAGCATAGCTTTCTTTGATGGACTGCGCCTCGGCGCTAAACCCGATGAGGGCGATAAACAGCAGCAATACGCGAGGGATCATTAAATGCGATTTCCTTTTCCTGCCACAACCCGACGGGCATCATGCCTGAAAGATAAGGGATGTGGCGGCGAGTGAGAGTATATGATTCGCATACTGCGATCACCACGTCGGCTTATTGGGCTGCGCCATCCAACGCACGAAATCAGCAAGTTTTAATGGTCGGCTAATCCAGTATCCCTGGAAAAAATGCACCCCACGATCGCGCAGCCAACGGGCTTGCTCAGGCGTTTCAACCCCTTCAGCCACCGTCAGCATATTAAGACGCTTAGAGAGTGTCAACACGGCGTCCAGAACCAGAGAGGTCAGGGTCTCTGTTCCAATGGCGTTAATAAAGCCGCGATCGATTTTCAGGTAGTCAACGGTAAAGCGTTCCAGATAAATCAGCGCGCTATGACCGGTGCCAAAATCATCAATGGCAATTTCAAAACCTGCTGAATGAAGCCATTCAAAAAGCTTTGTGGCCTCGTGTTGATTAAGCATATCCCGTTCGGTGATCTCCAGCACCATCTGGAAATGGTTTGCGGGAAGCGACGC
The DNA here is from genome assembly GCF_013728095.1 of Citrobacter sp. RHBSTW-00887. Lineage (NCBI taxonomy): Bacteria > Pseudomonadati > Pseudomonadota > Gammaproteobacteria > Enterobacterales > Enterobacteriaceae > Citrobacter > Citrobacter sp. RHBSTW-00887. Next base: position 1,896,164 of record NZ_CP056267.1, read on the forward strand.
CTGCAGGTGATGAATGTCGTCTTTAAACGTCTCGCCGTGCAGATGCGTTGGCGCGATATTGATCCCCAATTTTGCGCCAGCGGGTAACACTTTTTGCAGCATCGGTGCGTCCTGGGCTATCAACTTAAAGAGATGCTGGGTCAGCGGGACAATCATTTTCTGGGATTCGGCGTAGTGAATAAAAGCATCCGGAGGGATCTCACCCGTTGTCGGATGATTCCAGCGTAATAACACCTCTACACCTTTCACCTCCAGTGTCTGCACCTCTACCACGGGTTGGTACACCACATAAAACTGGTTATGTTTTATAGCGTTGAGGATATCTTTGCCCGGACGTAAACGGATGGTGTAGATGTAGTACCAGAGAAGAAGCGCAGCAATAATCCCCGCCATGCATCCCAACATAATCGAATACCAGACATCGGTATAGGTCCACTCATCGGCATATAAACGAATCTGTAGCGGAATACCTTCCACGGTCGCCTGCCGCCAGTGAGAGTGGGGCAGAGCGGAGGCATCAATAATCCGTGATGAAAATGTTGAAATCGCGTTATCACCGACGACTATGGCAATGCCATTAAAATCATCCTGTCGGGCGGTATAAAGCAGGTAAGGGGCCAGATTAATATTCAGTGAGGTAAACACGCCGCTATCAGTGAACGATGGGTTCCGGTGCCAAATCATTATCGCCGGCTTGTTCGGCATCATGGGCGTACCGGGGAGTAATTCCACATCAATATTTCTGCTGATATCGAGGCTTGGGACCAGATCTAAAATCGGGGTGAACATTGCGCCCGTTGCGGAGGAGCAGAAAGCAATGCCGTTTTTGACCAGTAAAAATGCGCGAACGTTGAGGCTAAAGGCCGCGCTGGAGGTCAGTTGAGCAGCGACTTGTTGGCAACTGTTGGCGACCAGTGGCTGAAGGTCATCTGTGGTGGATTTGAGATCGGCGAAGTAGCTGCTGACATAATTCTGGATATCGGAAAGGAGCGTGTCGTACTTAATGTCTCGTTTATGCCAGGTCACGAAAAATTGCAGGGTACTCACCAGGAGCGCGACGATAAGCCCCGTTAACATACAGGAAAGCAGGATTTTCTGATTGGATGAAGAGGAGCGTTTAAACATAGTTCCTTATGTTTACCTGAGTTAACCGCTTATTCTGTATGAATATAACCTGAAATGACTCACCTTGTGAGATTTTTCTTAGTCACAAGACAAAGCAAAAAAAAAAAGCACCGCCGAAGCAGTGCTTTTCAAAATGTCTCATCAGGATAGCCAAGGGATAGCTGCCAAACGAAATTAACTGCGGCTCAGGACCCGGCGAGCTTCGTTGTAACGTTTTTTCCAGTAAGGTTCGTTCATGCTGGAAATGATAACGCCGCTGCTGGTCGAGGCGTGTACAAACTGGTTGTTGCCGATATAAATACCGACGTGACGGCCAGTGGAGCCAGCACGGAACAGAACCAGATCGCCTGTGCGCAGGTTAGTGCGCGAAACGGATTTACCCGTTTCCTGTTGTTCGTAGGTTGAGCGAGGAAGCTCTAAACCAAATTGCTCGCGGAACGTACGTTGTACGAAGCTTGAACAATCAATGCCTTTTTTGGTGCTGCCGCCAAGGCGGTAACGCACGCCTTTCCAGTCAGCATACTGGTCCATAATACGTGATTTAACATCGATATTACGGACCATATTTTCAAATTCATCCTGAGAGGCTTGCAGTGAAGAGTTATCTCCATTGCCCACAGCATGCGTCTCAGAATGCATATTCCTGGCGGTGTTCGTTGTGCTACATGCAGAAAGCAGAACCGCAACTGCTATCGCGGGTATGCCCCGCAAGATATATCTCAAAATCGGTTGAGATTTGACCATTTTGTTTGTTTTCCCTTGAAGTCCTTAACGATAAATATCGTTATAAAAAATGCCAAACGTGACGAGACTAATTACCATCGCACGATGAGACAATTCTTTAAGGTCAAATCTGTGGCAGAACGCACAAATTTATTCCTGAAGAGAATAATTATCCCGCGAGGCAAAACGAGTTCGAGATTACCCGATCGGTCCGGTCATTGCGAGTGAATTTACGTGATTTCTTATAAGAAAAATTGATACAGAAAGTGAATAACCAGCATTGTCTAAATTAAGAACAATCAGGATAAAAAAGATGCAACCCAATCATTTTAAAGATGAATAAGATGACGGGAGAATGACAGCCAGAATGATGAAATATCGACAAGCATCATCAGGGAATCAGAGTTTTCCCTGATGATGTTAATTACTGTGCGTTATTTGTTTAAAAAATGTTTGTTTTTACCGGGCAGATAATTCGCAAACAGAGTGACTAATCGGTCGCTTAACGGTGTCATTAGCCACCAGGGCAGACCAATCAAGACGACAGTCATGGAACCGATCACGATATCGGTGAGCCAGTGAGCGCCAATCATTATGCGTGGAAAGGCAAAAACCACAGCGATAATAAGGCCGATTATTCCGGCGACTTTTCCGAAATAACGCAGCATAAATGCGGAAAAAATAAGCAGCATCATACCGTGATCGCCGGGGAAACTGTCTCTGGACGCATCTTTAGTCGGAATATGCAGCAGTTCGCTGACGCGATAAATATTATCCAGCATCAGAGTAGGGCTGGCGCGTTTAACGGGAATAAGCGCCTGGCCTAACTGATTTAATACCACTGCGGTGAGCAGCATAACCAGGCCAATAGCGACAATGCGTCGGCGACCTTCCGACGTTTCTTTCAGCCAAAAATGCAGCATCAAGGCGCCCATTGCCAGCAATGAGCAACCATCAAATGCCCGGTTATTGGTGATAGCAACAATCCACAAGAACAGCGGGCTTTCCACCAGTTTCTGGTTAAAGAAGCGGAAAACGCCCGTATCCAATGAAGACCAGATCCCATGTCCGGCAGGAAGATACCAGGACAGAAACAGCGCCAGTCCCGCAATATTGAGTAGGAGAATAAGAGGGTATCGGGTTTTCATCATCGTTTACCATTGCTATAAAAACGAAGGCAACCTTACGCGTTAGCGTCTAAACGAAGTCTCAACAATGCACTCTGTAGCGTATTCCAGTCGGTCTCAGTATCGGCGATGAGTTCAATACGGCTATCCGGTGGCGCGACGTTTTGCGTCTCAATATGCCAGTCGTCTCCCTGGCGGTTAATGCGCACCAGCCCTTCCTTTATACGCATGACACCTTTCACGCGCCCCACGGGGGCAAGACGAGACCATTCCAGCAGACCGATGGTATCGAACACCGTATCGGCGTCAAAAATCCAACCGCAGGCCTGATGGCCCTGGCCGCTGTTCAGGCTGCGCCGCCAGCGCTGCTGTGACGGCAGACTCAATGCCGCCAGTCCCTTTTTGTCTGCATGGCTATGGGCGTGCTCTGCGCTTGCAGGAAGCTCTGCCAGGTTTAGTCGGGGTAAATCCAGTAACTGCCCGTCAATTTGCCCATGGTCGGCATGAACCAACTGGCGATTACCGCCGTAGTGTTGCCACCATGTTTGCAAGGCGTTTTCGCTTTCCGCTGTGGCGCGGTCGGCTTTATTGGCAACAATGATATCTGCGGCGGCCAGCTGATCGCGGAAATTGTCATTGGCGACGCTTTTTTCATCCAGTAACAGCCGGGGGTCAAGAATACAGAGGGTCGCGCGCAGATCGATCCACGGTTCGTAAACCGGTGCGGTGAGTAAATCCAGAATTTGTTTGGGGTGTCCGAGGCCGGTGGGTTCAATCAGCAATCGATCGGGTTTTCCCTGACGCAGCAGCGTATTGAGGCCAACCTGCATCGGTAGACCGTTAACGCAGCACATACAGCCGCCGGGGATCTCTTTTAGTAATGCGCCGCTGTCGGCTAACAGGGCGCCATCAATACCTACTTCACCAAACTCATTGACCAGCACGGCCCACTTCTCTGCGGGATCCTTGTTCGCCAATAGATAAAGAATAGAGGTGGTTTTGCCACTGCCGAGAAAACCAGTGATGAGATTGGTTTTAGTCACAATTACTCCAGAATCATAAATTACCGTAATGGCATTTAACAATCCTGGCGAAAAATGGGGAAAAAGAGAAGGGGGGAGGGGACGAAGACGTGCTTCGTCCTGTTTAATGGCAGAAATCGTTAATTTTTTAACGTTTCAATGACAGCCTGATGCGCACCGTATTGGGCAATACGTTGCCAGGCCTGCTGAATGACCGCGACAAACTGCGGATTCTGTACGAGATCGGCGGCGAAAATCTCATGCAGAGAAAGCAGGGCGCTGACGCGTTCTGATTCAGTGCTCTGTGCCACCAGAGCGGCAATTTTCTCACTGAGCGGGTCACGAATATCAATCGTAGCGCCTGAATCATCCACACCGCTCACGTAGCGCATCCAGCCTGCGATGCCGAGCGCCAACAGCGGCCACTCGCTTTGACGTGCTAAATGCACGCGGATCCCTTCCAGCATTCGCTGGGGTAATTTCTGGCTACCATCCATCGCGATTTGCCAGGTTTTGTGTTTCAGCGCCGGGTTGGCAAAGCGGTCCAGTAGGCTTAAGGCATACTGGTTTAAATCAACATCGGTAATTTGCAGCGTGGGGGCCTGTTCGGTGAGCATCAGCCGGTAAGCTGCTTCACGAAATGCGCTATCCTGCATACAGTCGCTGATGTGCTGGAATCCGGCCAGATAGCCGAGATAAGCGAGAAACGAATGGCTGCCGTTCAGCATCCGCAGTTTCATTTGTTCCCACGGCAAGACGTTTTCGACCATCTGGACACCCGCAGATTCCCATTGCGGACGACCACAGACAAAGTTGTCTTCAATCACCCACTGAATAAACGGCTCGCAGCTGATTGCGCAAGGATCGGCAACGCCCAGCTCATGGGCGATTTCAGCCAGCGACTCTTCGGTGGCGGCGGGAACAATCCGATCCACCATAGTACCCGGGAAACTGACGTGTTCCTGGATCCAGTGCGCCAGCTCAGGAGAGCGTTTTTCCGCCATCCCCAGTACGGCATTTTTTACCACATGACCATTGTCCGGGATGTTATCGCAGGAGAGGACGGTAAACGGCTGCAGTCCACGTTCACGTCGGCGGTGCAGCGCTTCTACGATTATACCGGGGGCGGAGTGCGGTTCAGCCGGTGTCTGCAGATCGTGAATAATACGCGCATTAGAGAGATCTAACGAACCCGTTGCCGGATCGATGCAGTAGCCTTTTTCCGTGATGGTTAACGAGACAATCGCGACCTGAGGCTCGCAGAATTTTTCAATAATGGCCGCCAGCGAATCCAGCGTGGCGTTCAGGCATTCGTTAACGGCACCGATAACAATAGGCTGGTTGCCGTTAGCCCCTTTTTCTAACACGGTAAATAAATGATCTTGTTCGCGAAGCTGACTCATCAGCCGATCGCCACTGAACAGGCTGATCTCGCAAATTCCCCAGTCTCCGCCCTGCGCATTCAGCACCCTGTCGGTTAATAACGCCTGATGGGCGCGATGAAAAGCACCGAAACCAAAATGTACAATCCGCGTTTTTAATTGTTGGCGGTCGTACTGCGGCATCATGACATTTTCCGCCAGTGGCGCTGAGGCAATAGTTTTCATTAAATACACCTGATTAACCATTAATTAACAATGCCAGTATAAAGTTATATGACAGCAAATTGAATTGGTGTGCCTCATTTATCCGGGGAATGTGAGCTGGATCAATCAATGATAGGCCATCTGTTGAACATCTCCGGGATGGCTGTATGGTAGTCGTCATTCAGGTAGTTTAATTTGGTATAACAACTTGTGAGGTGAAACAATGGAACAAACCTGGCGTTGGTACGGACCTAACGATCCGGTATCGCTTGATGATGTGCGTCAGGCTGGCGCAACGGGTGTTGTGACCGCCTTGCACCACATTCCCAACGGTGAAGTGTGGCCGGTAGAAGAGATTCAACAGCGTCAGGCTATTCTGGCTGAAAAAGGGCTGACCTGGTCGGTGGTGGAAAGTATTCCTGTCCACGAAGATATCAAAACGCGTTCAGGCCAGTACCAAACGTGGATTGCCAATTATCAGCAGAGTATCCGTAATCTGGCGACCTGCGGCATCGATACCGTGTGCTATAACTTCATGCCGATCCTCGACTGGACACGTACCGATCTCGAATATCAGCTGCCGGACGGCTCCAAAGCGCTGCGTTTTGACCAGATTGCTTTTGCAGCCTTTGAACTGCATATTCTTCAGCGCCCAGGCGCCGCAACGGATTACACCGCAGAAGAACAACGCCAGGCGCTGAATTACTTCAATGCTATGAGCGATGCCGATATCGAAAAGCTGACCCGCAATATCATTGCCGGCCTGCCCGGTGCGGAAGAGGGCTATACGCTGGATCAGTTCCGTGCGCGCCTCGCTGAATATGACGGCATCAGCAAAGACGATCTGCGCGATAATATGGCGGTATTCCTGCGGGCGATTGTGCCTGTGGCGGAAGAAGTCGGCGTGCGTCTGGCTGTTCACCCTGACGATCCGCCGCGTCCGATCCTCGGCCTGCCGCGCATTGTTTCGACTATCGAAGATATGCAGTGGCTGAAAGAAACCGTCGACAGCATCAATAACGGTTTCACCATGTGCACCGGTTCCTACGGTGTGCGCGCCGATAACGATCTGGTGAAAATGATCGAAACCTTTGGCGATCGAATCCACTTCACGCATCTGCGCTCCACCTGCCGTGAAGATAACCCGAAAACCTTCCACGAAGGTGCGCACCTGCAAGGCGATGTGGATATGGTATCGGTGGTTGCTGCCATCCTGAGCGAAGAACAGCGCCGTAAAAAGGCGGGCGATTTGCGTCCTATCCCGATGCGTCCGGATCACGGACACCAGATGCTTGACGACCTGCACAAGAAAACCAACCCAGGCTACTCCGCGATTGGTCGCCTGAAAGGGCTGGCGGAAGTTCGCGGCGTTGAACTGGCGTTAAAACAAACGCAGTTCCGCGATCTGCTGTAAGGTTAACAACAGGGATTGTGCCGCAGGCGCGATCCCTGAAATTCATCAAGGCTGCGCTAGCGCCTGCTCCAGTACCGACAGCACCTTTTTGATCTGCTGTATCTGCAATCCGCCAAACCCGAAAAACATAACAGCATCGCTGTTCTCCCTACGCCATGCGGCTCCTGAGCCATTTTCAATATCTGGCAGAGTGTCAAAGCGGATCCCTGCCAGCAGGCAGCGCTGTTGCAGCCTGGCTATCATATCTGAGTGTCTGTCAACGCGTAACGAGAGGTGCAGACCCGCCGTTGCGCCAGCGATTTTCCCTGACGGAAACAGAACAGAAAGGCCATCGCGTAACAGATTGAGGCGCGCCGCATAGTTGCAGGCCAGCTTGCTGATGTGCGAGTAAAACACCTGATTTTGCATTAATTCGGCTAAAAATTGTTGCAATAACCACTGACTGCCATTGTTATTGAGTGCTTTCATATTCTTTACTGCCGGGAGCAGTTCATCAGGACAAATGAGATAGCCAAGACGCGTTCCCGGCCCCAGCGTTTTGGAAAATGTCCCCATGTAGATAACCCGATTGTGATAATCCATAGCTTTCAGTGCGGGAAGGGGGTTCTCGCCATAGGTAAAAACAGCATCGTAGTCGTCTTCAAGGATATAAGCGCCGACGCGCTGCGCCCACGTCAATAATGACTGGCGGCGCTCCAGCGAAAGGACGCTTCCCATTGGATACTGGTGAGCCGGAGTCACATAGCAAAGCTGGGTTTCATATTCGGGTAATTTATCTGTTTGCAGCCCGTGGTTATCTACAGCAATTGACGTAATGTCTGCACCGTAATAATTAAACAGATGCCATGCGCCAGAATAGCAAGGGGATTCGGCTACAACGTGGCACTTTTTTTGCTGACTGACGGCATGATGAACAATAAATATTTGACTGAGCAGCGACAATCCTTCCTGAATCCCATTGGTAATGATGATGTTCTCCGCCCGGGTATTAATGCCGCGAGATAAATTAAGGTACCTGGCTAGTTGCTCACGCAGTGAAAATAATCCATTTGATGAATGATATCGGGTAAACAATTGCTCTTTAAGCACGCTTGGCGCGTTATTCCATTTTCGCCAGCTTGCCCAGGGAAAAGCATTGGGATCGGGGACGCCCATCCGGCAGTAGCACTCCCGCCCAGGCTCTGCGTAAACATCGGTAGAGACCCCGGCCGCTTTTGGTGTTACTGGCGGAGAGCCCTGGGGTACGGACACATGCGCAGGGGTTACACGTACAGGCGTGGTGAATATCACCTCATAGCCAATGCCGTGTCGGCTCTTAATTAATCCAGCCGCCATCAGCTTATCATAGGCCATCACTACCGTTATTTTGGCAATGTTCAATGCCTGAGCCTGCTCGCGAATAGAGGGGAGTTTATCTCCACACAGCAAATCACCCCGCTGAATGGCCTGTAAATAAAATTGAAATATCTGCAACTGCAGCGGAGTCCGGCTTTCTCTATCGAGAGTCAGTTTGAGCATGATAAATTCCTTATTTATAGATGGTGATTATATTACGGACTTCTGCTCTTTACTATTTGACGAACCTCATAGAGTGGATGCTGTTCCTATAATCTGCCTTCGCTGTCTCTATTTTTGATTTTTATTATCCCTTAGCGTGTCGCTATTAAAAAAATGGAGGCAAGCATGTCGTGGATAAGAAAAAACGCACTATGGTGCGCATTCGCCGGGGCGGTAGCAATGGCCCTGGCTATTTGGGGAACGTGGCAAGGCGTTCATTACACCAGTTCTACCGAGTTTTGTTTATCGTGTCACTCGATGCGCACATCTGGCGAGGAGTATAAAACCAGCGTGCATTTTCGTAATGCTTCTGGTGTGCGTGCGGAGTGTAAGGATTGTCATATTCCGCCAGGCATCGTCCCAACGCTGGTTCGTAAAACGCAAGCCTTAAACGACCTCTACCACACCTTTATCTCTCCTTCGATCGATACCCCGGAAAAATTTGCCGCAAAGCGGGCGGAGTTGGCCCAGCGAGAATGGGCGCGCATGAGCGCGAATAATTCTGCGTCGTGTAAATCCTGCCATAGCTATGAGGCGATGGATCACGGTAAGCAATCGGCAAATGCAGCGGCGCAAATGACCGCGGCGGCGGCAAAAGACAGTAACTGTATCGATTGTCACAAAGGCATTGCCCATCACAAACCCGATATGAGCAGCGGTTTTCGCGATCGTTACAAGCAGCTGCAGCGTCAGGGAGAGCAGTTACCCACGGCGACGACGCTGTATTCGTTAGGCGAAAAATCACTGACTGCGACAGCAGAGAGTCCGGCAGGTAAAGCCATGCTGTACCCGGCAACGCAAGTGCGTGTGCTGAAAAGAGAAGGGAAAAACGTTCAGATAGAGCTGATCGGCTGGCGGGAAAGCAAAGGACGGGGACGGGTGATTACCCAGTATATGGGTAAACGCGTTTTTGCTGCCGTATTAGATGCCTCGCTGATGAGCAACGTGAAGGTTGAGCAAACTCAGGTTGATCCGGAGTCGCATCAGGAGTGGCAGCAGGTAAGCGTGACAGCCTGGAGTTCGGCGGAGGGGTTTACCGACAATATTGACCCCCTCTGGCAATACGCCGATCAGATGTTGCAATCCACCTGTAGCGCTTGCCACAGCACGCCGCCGCCGACCCGTTATTCCGCGAATGGCTGGATCGCCGGACTGAAATCCATGTCCACCTACTACCGGCTTAATCCGGTGGAAGACCGTACGTTGTTGAAATATCTCCAGACTCACGCCAGCGATATACCTCAACCTAACAATTCAAAAGGATAATTTATGGATATTCATGATTTTAATCCGTCACGTCGACGGTTTTTAAGTGGAATGCTGGCAGTCGGTGCCGTCAGCGCTTTAGGGCCAAATCCACTGATCTCAAAGGTCTGGGCAGCGGGTGAAAACCCGGAGCAATGGATCCAGTCTGGCTCGCACTTTGGCGCTTTTGAAGCCAAAGTCGTGAACGGTGAATGGGTCGATACCCGCCCCTTCAAACACGACAAATACCCCTGCGATATGCTGAATGCGGTGCGTGAAGTGGTCTACAACCCATCGCGTGTGCGCTACCCGATGGTGCGGCTGGACTGGCTGCGCAAGCGTGAAAAGTCAGATCGCAACCAGCGCGGCGATAATCGCTTTGTCCGTGTGAGCTGGGATCAGGTGTTGGATCTGTTCTATGAAGAGCTTGAACGAGTACAAAAGACCTACGGATCTTCTGGTGTCTTTACCGGGCTGGCGGACTGGCAAATTGTTGGCAAATTTCATAAGGCCGGCGGCGCGATGGATCGGGGACTCGGCTTGCACGGTAGCTATGTAACGACCGTCGGCGACTACTCGGCAGCCGCAGCGCAGGTCATTTTGCCGCATGTGATTGGTTCGCTGGAAGTTTATGAGCAGCAAACGTCACTCCCGCTGGTTATCGAAAATACCCAAACCATCGTGCTGTGGGGCTGCGATCCTATCAAGAATCTGCAGATCGAGTTCCTGGTTCCCGATCACGATGCGTTTGGTTATTGGCAGCAGATTAAAGAAGCGGTTGCGCAGGGTAAGATGCGCGTTATCAGCGTTGATCCGGTGCGTAGCAAGTCGCAAAACTATCTTGGTTGTGAGCAGCTGGGGCTGCGACCGCAAACGGATGTCGCGTTATTGCTGGCGCTGGCGCATACCCTGTACGAAGAAAAACTGTATGACGTGGCGTTCATTAACGATTATACCGTGGGCTTTGAACAGTTCTTGCCGTATCTGCTTGGGGAAAGCGACAAGCAGCCGAAAAACGCCGAATGGGCGGCGGAAATCTGCGGTCTGACGGCGGAGCAGATCCGCGACTTCGCCCGCCTGCTGGTCAAAGGTCGGACACAGTTTATGGGCGGCTGGTGCGTGCAGCGTATGCACCATGGCGAGCAGTATCCGTGGATGCTGGTGGTGCTGGCCAGCATGGTTGGACAAATTGGCTTGCCGGGCGGCGGAGTAGGGTTTGGCTGGCACTATAACGGCGGCGGGACGGTCACTTCTGCCGGTCCCGTCCTGTCCGGCCTCGGGAGCATCAATAATCCCCCGGCCGCGAAATACAAAGCGGATTTCCGCGGCGCTTCAGAGCATATTCCTACCTCGCGAATGATCGATTGTCTGCTGGCGCCAGGCAAAAAGATCGCTTTCAACGGTGAAACATTAACTTTCCCTGATATCAAAATGGCGATTTTCAGCGCTGCCAATCCGTTCCATGCGCAGCAGGATCGCAACCGCATGATCGAAGCGTGGAAGAAGCTGGAAACCGTGGTAGTTCTGGATCATCAGTGGACTGCATCCTGTCGTTTTGCCGATATCGTCCTGCCGGTGACCACGCGCTTTGAGCGTAATGACATTGAGCAGTTTGGTACACACTCGAATAAAGGGCTGATGGCGATACATCAGGTGGTTAAACCGCAGTTTGAAGCGCGACATGACTTTGATGTCTTTGCCGGTCTGTGCAAACGCTTTGGTCAGGAAGAGACATACCGCGAAAAGCGGGATGAAATGCAGTGGATAAAAGCCATTTATGATGAGGGCGCGAAAACGGGAGCGTCCCTTGGCGTGAGTATGCCGAACTTCGAGAGTTTCTGGCAGGGCGAAGGATACATTGAATATCCTGCCGGGAAGCCGTGGGTGCGTCACGGAGAATTTCGCGAACAGCCGGATATCAACCCGTTAGGAACACCCTCTGGTCTGATTGAAATTTACAGCAAAACCATCGCGGGCTTTGCCTACGAGGACTGCCCGGGGCATCCGGTGTGGATGGAACCCTTTGAGCGTACCCATGGCAGCAAAACAGATAAATATCCGCTGCATCTGCAGTCCTGCCATCCGGATAAACGTCTGCACTCCCAGTTGTGCTCAAGCGAGGCGTTTCGTAACACCTATGCGGTGGCAGGAAGAGAGCCGCTGTACATGAGCGAGTCGGATGCCCGCGCACGTGGCCTGAAAGCCGGGGATATTGCGCGCGTGTTTAACGCCAGAGGCCAGGTGCTGGCCGGGGTGGTGATCAGTCCGGATTACGCGCCTGGCGTCGTCCGGATTCATGAAGGCGCGTGGTATTCGCCGCAGGAAGGCGGGAAAGCGGGCACATTATGCACTTATGGCGATCCGAATGTGCTGAGTGCGGATATCGGTACATCACAACTGGCGCAGGGGCCTTCGGCGCATACGGTGCTGGTCGAGGTGGAGCGGTACCAGGAGAATGCCCCGCAGGTCACAGGCTTTGGCGGGCCGGAGGTTGTGAAAGAGGAGGGGGCAAGTGCAGCATAATCATATTCATCGACAGCGGGCGGCGGTGTACCAGTGGTTTTCGCAACTGCTGTTCCGCGAGCTGGACGAGGAGCAACTCATCCGCCTGGAAAGTGGGGAAAGCCGAAAGTGGCTGGCGTCGTTGACGGCTATCCCTGGGTTATCCGTTGATGTCAAAAACCTGGAACGTAGTCTCATTCGGGCGCTGCGCCGTGAAAGCCGACAGCTGGAGCTGGCGGCGGACTATGCCTCGTTGTTTTTGCTGGCACCTCCTGGCGGTGTTTCACCTTATGCGGGGCATTATCCGCATACGACCGCGCCTGAAGAACGCAAGGAAATGAATGTGCTGTTAGTCGAGTATGGGCTGACCCCGCAGGACAACGAGCCTGCCGACCATATTGCTGTACAGCTGGCACTGATGGCGAGAATGGTTACCAAAAAGGAGACGTTATCGGCGCAATATTACTTTTTGCATCATCACATTATGTGCTGGGCACCCCTGCTACGGGAAAGTTGTTTACACCGGGACGAAGAGGGGGTTTATCCTCAGGCGGTTAACGTCATAACGCATTTTATGCGTGAGGATGAGCTGTATCTGGAATCTCTGTTGATGGATGATTTTTACCTCAGCAGCCAGGGCTGAAAAGAACAAAGGGACAGCAAATGCTGTCCCTTTTCACCGCTGTCGCAGCAGAAAAATTAGTCTGCGCGGCCCATGTAGCGACGTTCTTCGATATGAATACGGATTTTTTCACCTGCACTCAGATATTCAGGAACCAGGATAACCAGACCGGTGCTCATGGTCGCTGGTTTGTTACGCGCACTTGCTGACGCGCCTTTAATGCCCGGAGCCGTTTCAACGATTTCCAGGTCTACCGTTTGCGGCAGTTCAAGCGCCAGCAGCTGGCCGTCCCAGGTCAGTACCTGCATATCCGGCATTCCGCCTTCCGGGATGAACAGCAATTCTTCTTCGATCTGGTCTTTGGTGAAGGTATACGGGGTATAGTCTTCTTTATCCATGAAGACGTATTCGTTGCCATCGACATAGGAGAAATCAACGCCACGACGGCTCAGGGTGACGGTATCAACGATGTCATCGCCTTTGAAGCGCTCTTCAACTTTCAGACCGGTACGAACATCAGAAAAACGCATTTTGTACAGCGTGGCGGCGCCACGTGCGGTTGGTGATTGAATATCAATATCTTTTACAATCAGCAGCTTGCCGTTGTAATTCAGTACCATACCTTTTTTAATTTCGTTCGCTCTTGGCATCGAAAAAATCCTGTAATGAGGAGTGTCTAAAATATCGCGTAAAACTACTCGCGCCGGGGCATTCAGGCAAGCGGAATTGATGCTTTTGCTGGTGCAAAAAAGGTGTTACTGTGCACTTCCTGCACAATCCGATGGTTTACGATAAAGAGAGTACTGTATGGAATGCCGTCCGGATTGTGGTGCATGTTGCACCGCGCCTTCAATTTCCAGTGCCATCCCCGGCATGCCTGATGGCAAACCCAATAGTCAATTATTCACAGTATAAAAACGACTTAACTAAGAAGATATGACTTTCTTGCTAAGTGTTTCAATTGCATGTGAAAAACATTCCCCATACCCAATTTTAGACAGCTGTAATAACTCATTTAGTCCTGAATGACTTGTGAACGAAAGATTTTCATATAGACATATCGGAATTTCTGTATTGTCTTTAAATCGTCTATCTGGGCCACCAGACTTGTTGACATACTTCCAGGTTCTGCCAACAACTAAGGCATCCCTGGTTACATGCTATCGCCCCGATTGTGACAGTGTGTTAATGTTTTATTCGAATACAAAGAAATTGAGAGGTCCTAATGGAATGCCGAATCGACTGTGGGGCCTGTTGCATTGCTCCTTCAATATCCAGCCCTATCCCAGGTATGCCACAAGGGAAACCAGCGAATGTAAGGTGTGTTCAGCTATCTAATGATAATTTATGTAACATTTTTGGATCCAACCTTCGTCCTAAAGTTTGCAGTAGCCTGCAACCATCTCTGGATATGTGTTCAACGAATCGAACAGATGCGATGACCTACTTAATCAGACTCGAAGATGAAACTTGCCCCACTGCTACTTCGTAGGTTTACGCTGATAAATTACTATTTGTACTTATTGTAAGATTTCGATAGTGTTTGTTATAGTTTCGTAAATTTTGTTCCGGGTTTTCTCCCCCCTCAAATACATCTCCTACATCAAACATGAAGCGGCTTTGTGCTATCACAAACGCCCGCGTTTTGCCGTGGTTTTTAGGTAATAACTTAGAACTTAGAGAAGGGTTCGGTGTATTTTTTACATTAAAGAAAGGTATTCTATTAACAGAATTACAATAATCTCAAATCCAGCTACCACTAGTTTTACTGGAAGCTAACAGTTATCGAAATGTTTATCATGAACACGGTCGTTACAAAGCCATTGATGGCAAGTCTTTTGTTCATGATGGTTATGAATACACGATTAACACCAGAATTGGATCAGGTGTTCGCCATGATATACTTATGGTGATGGTCACCGAACTAAAAGCAATGCAGAGGCGCTACAGTCGAGTGTTCTATACCAGTTTTGATCTTCACCTCCCTGCATTCACTTCTGTTGAAGCAGGTAACGAATACATACGCAAACTGTTCAAACGATTAGGTGCCCGTCCGGAGTCTGGAAACAACGGTTTATCGGAACCTATCATCGATTTTGCTTGCGGTTGGGTTTGCCAACAGGAAAAAGCATCACAGCCTCATTACCATTGCTGGATTGCGCTCCCGCATCGACAGGTAAGATGGTTTGGAACGCCAGACAGAGGGATTGCTGGTGTTATTACGGAAATCTGGATGAAACTGACAGGTGGTAAAGCAACACTGGTAAACTTGCCTAAGTCTACTAAAGACTATCCCGATCACTACGTCATTCATCGGGATGATCCTTCGACAGTCAAAGGTCCGGTATTCCGGCTTTCTTACCTGGCAAAAGAACGCGGGAAGTCGCAAACAGGGAAGGGAACGCGCTTGTATACCACATTAAAGTTGAGTCGTAAAACACTGGATTCGTAAATATTGCACAAGAAGTCCGTAAAGCGTTTTTCTTTGCAAGTTATACGATTTACCAACGTTATAAATAACGCTAAGAATCGCGTTCAGGACATTTTAGAACATGACCAATACATGATTAACTTTATGCTTATTTATTTGTTCAGCCTCAAAGAGCAACGTTTGCGTAGTTATTGCTTCGATCTTGGCATTGGCAAGTTCAACCATCAGATTGGCTAATTCAAGTTTAAGTGTGGCTTTGTCCAGTTCATCGCTGTTATTCGCCAGTTTTTGAGTGATACTCACAG
The DNA here is from genome assembly GCF_013728095.1 of Citrobacter sp. RHBSTW-00887. Lineage (NCBI taxonomy): Bacteria > Pseudomonadati > Pseudomonadota > Gammaproteobacteria > Enterobacterales > Enterobacteriaceae > Citrobacter > Citrobacter sp. RHBSTW-00887. The sequence continues at coordinate 1,911,823 of NZ_CP056267.1, forward strand.
CTTTATCAAGAATCCCGACCGCTGCTGCCGTACTTGCTAATATACCTGCCATAACGTTCTCTGCCTGAAATTTTTCAATGAGTAATTTGTCTACATTATCCGATAATCTTCTGTCGCGAAATGCAGTTTCGCTTAAGTCTAATGTTTATTGCATGTATGGTCATTGCTTGTAAAATGAACTCTTCGATTATTTTTTGATGGCAAATGGACTTATGCAGCAATACACCAATGAGATTACGACTGAGATCCGCGAATCGCTTTCACAGCCACTGTATGACGAAAATCTCTTATCAGGCTGTGACAACAAAACCCGCGAAGAACTCGAATAAATTAACAAGCGTAAAGCAAGCCGCCCCTCGCTTACATATTCAGATTTGCCGTAGTTGGTAGTCTTACCCGAAAAGGTGGAATAATCCGCCATGCTTCTGAGAGTTGTACAGCTGGTGGCTATCCGATGGCACGAGTTGGAGATAAAGTTGTTTATGCTGACGGTAGTGAAACTACCATCGTTTCCGGTGCTGGTGAGGCGCGTATTATCCAGGGAGCATCTGCTGCTCTGGTTGGCAGCATGCTTGATAATGGCGATGAAATAATCTCAACGCCGCAATCAGGTGTGAAGCTGGTCTTCCGCGAAGGTGATATATTGCCACGGGGATTTTTAACCATGCCAGGGAGTAAACATTAATGGCAGCTAAAGGTTATTATTTATTCAGAGGTGATAAGACTGTTTGCGGCGGTCGGATTCTTGAAGGATGGAGTGATCATCAGCATCATGGTAGAGACATGGCTTGTGAAGGACATAAAGTGACTTGCGGCAAACATCCCGGCAGTTTCCGTATTTGCGGCGGGCTTGATGATGACGACATACATGGCAAAAGGATTGCCGGAACTTTGCACTGCTATAGCTCTTGTCCCTGCAAATCAAAATTTATTCCATCAATCCTCGATGCTGATTACGAACTTGGTGGAGAAGCGGAAGTAAACAATATTGGTTCACATGAGATCGCCAATATTCCTGAACTGCCTGAGCCCGTACAACATGCGCAATCAGCAACGAAAGAGCCTAAAAGCGATACTGGCGAGGGGGTAGATGCTGGTTTTGCTGTAATCCCCTATGGCGGTACTACAGAAGCCTGGCAACGTCTGCTATTCACTGGCACCCCGCCAGCAGGAGCCAAGGAACTGTTCGCTACGTTGAACGGCGCAGACGAGAGGTATAAAGCTGGTTCAATCATGCTTCTGGTTGATCCTGACAAGCAGGATGATGAACAGATAGCACATATGCAGGAGGCTAAAGAGCGTATTGATACTGCGCTGGAGCCATTGACCCATCAAGAGGCCAATTTCCTTCATAAGCACTACGCCACGATTGCTAACTTTTCCAGTATTGCTGATAAAGGTATTGGTCTTGCTGCTGAACCTGTTGGTAAATATTTCGAGAACATCGAAAAGATTCTCAAAGAGATCCAGGATACATACAAGAATACCTATATGACTCGCGGTGCCTTGATTGGTGAACAGTTCTATGTAAAACGTGCTCAGTTATTCAAAGAGCTTGAACAGGTGCTTAAAGTGGGCTTCCTGAACAAGGGCATGAAGTTTGGTGAATATACAAAAATAAAGAATGCTCTGGGCTTGTCAACGAGTTCGATCACCCATAAATGGAATCAAACTGGTATCAGCGATATTGAAGGTTATGCAACTCATATTGAACGTGCTGCAAAATATGTTAAAGCGATGCGTTATACTGGTTATGTCGGAATTGGGTTTAGTGCTGTTCATTCAATGAATGAAATTAATGAAGCCTGTTCTGTCGGGCGAGAAGCGGAATGTACAAAAAAGAAATATACTGAAATTGGTAGTTTTTCCGGTGGACTTGCTGGTGGTTTGGTCGGAGGGGCTGTTGGTATGGGGGTCTGTTCATTAGTGTTAGGTGCAGCAACAATGGCTGCTGGTGGCTCTGGAGCTTTAGCTTGCGGTGTAATTTTAGGTGCTGGCGGCGGTTATATGGGCGGGGAATATTTATCTGATAAAGGTGAAGAGTATGGTGAACTAATTTACAATGCGGTAGGTAAGTAGTGAAAATTGCATCGGTTGTACTGTTCACATTGTTTGTTTTATCTACAATTATTGCTTATGGGTATTCAGCAATAAAGAGCAAGCAACATCTTTTGTTATGTGATGATTTTAAGGAGCGATTTGGTTATGTCCCTGTAGGAATAATCTTTGCTCAAGCAGGAGGTATATTCTTAACTTTTCAGAAGGATTTCTATTTCATATCCCCATTCGTTTTTAGAAAGGGAAGTTTTGCAGTTAGGAATATGGAACCAGAACATTATGATTTCATCAAAAGTTTACCTAAAGATAAGGTATCATGGCTACATGTAAAGTTTACATTATTCTTGATAATGATCGTTTTATTCTTTACAACTATCATAATGTCCTGCTTGTTTTGAATTGGAAGAATGAAAACGTCAAGCTAAATATGTTTTAGACTTGACGTTTCATGAAGGTCTGTGCAGGTCAGACTTTATGGGAATTGCGCTTTGAGCGATTTACAGGGATATATCCCTGCATTTGATAGTATGAAATACTACTTCTGGCAAATTTCCCGATCATAGACTCCACCATTTACAGCCAGCATTTGCTTTTTTTCTTTGAAATCAAATTGGTCATGATTTGCGAATCATTCAGGAAAATACCTTCAAATGTACCCTGTCGTTCATCCCGCAACTGCTTTACCCATCGTGTCATGGTAGAAAGACCAACATCCATAGCACTGGCCGCAGCTGCAACGGTGTAGCTCTGGTCAAGGACCAGTTGAGCTGATTCGCGTTTAAACTCTGCGCTGAAATTTCTTTTTTTTCATTGGGACACCTGTATTGTTCTGAGATGAGCATATCACCTCTATTCGGTGGCCAATTTCAGTAAACCACTACAAACTTTACCCCCAATCTGCTTGATGAACTTCCATAGCTTCCCTTCATGAGCATTTTTTTCCTTTGAACGTGGACATGCCGAGATCATGGAAAGCCGTTGTATCAAGTTCGAGATTATAACGGGCCGCAATTTTTAGAGCGGTATCTTGCTGACGCTCCAGGGAGTCACCTTCCCGTTGTTTCACAGATGAAGAACGCACATACGAATACAGCTTGGGTTTCATTGAGAGTGATTACCTTCGGATGGTATTGATTGATCAGATGCTAACAGCAGGAATGTGAATTTTTAAACAGTGAATAATTATATATTAGGCAAGCCCGCTAATACACCATGCGTTCAACTGGATGAATCCCTGCGCTGTAAAATTTTTGCTTCGCCTCTGCGGCCAAAAGTGTGCGCCGGTTTACAGCCCAGTGCGGAAATGTGCGGACAGACGACGCACTAGGCCATGGTCTATCTCATTGAGCTCGAGGCGCTGACCGCACCTTAAACGTCTTTGATGCGCGTCAGACACGCGACGGTGGCGACGATCATCACCAACGCAAACCAGAATACCGCGTGATAGTTCCAGATTTCAGCGGCAATACCCGCCAACGATCCGGCAATAATCCAGCCCACGCGAATGGTATTTGTATAGAGAGTTGTGGCTGAACCCGCTTGTCCCGGCATCAGATCCTGGAAATAGAGCATGCCAATCCCGCCGAGGATGCCGATGTAAATCGCGTTCAGCAGCTGTAAGCCAAGCAATATCGCCGGAGAGTGGGCCAACAGCATGCCGGCATAAAAGAAAAATCCGGCGACAACGGCGATTCTCATCAACAGGCGTTTGCCCAGACGCTTCGCGAAGTATCCGGCAATCAACATGGTTGGGATTTCCAACCCCGCGGCAGTTCCCATCATGATGCCCGCCAGCTTTTCCGGCAGATGCAGTTCGTTGATAATAAACAACGGCATATTAATGATATAGAGACTGTTAGTCCCCCACATTAACGTGCAGATAACAAACAGTAGCAGCGTGTCGCGTCGATTGCGGCGCGGGGCTTCTACCGCGCCTGTCGCGAGAGGCACATTTTTACTCATCGAGGGTAAGAACAGCCAGACCATTACGCCGCAGACAACAAACGCCACCGCCGCGCAGAGGTACATCACCGTAAAGCTAAACCCCATGGCCAGTGCGTAGGCTAGCGGCGGGCCAATCACCCAGGCCAGCGAAACCTGCGCACGTAATATCGAGCTGAACATGACGGCTTCCCGACCCGTACGGTCGGCGTGCTCGCGGGCGAGAGCAAACATTTGCGGGTTGGCGGTCGAACCGAAGCTGCTGAGGAATACCCCGACAAACAGCAGAATAAAATAGTTACGGTTCCAGGCGAACAGCACGCAGGCCAGCATTCCCAGCACGCAGCAAAACACAATCAGGTTTTTGCGATCGCCTTTTTTATCTGAACGTCCAGCCAGAAACTGACTCACCAAAATGCCGATTACGGCGCTACCGGTAAAAAAGAACCCGACCATGCCGGGACGGGCATGGACTTCATCCGTCAGAAAAAGGCTGAGGGTTGGCGTCTGCAACGCACCGGCGATACCCGTCAGAAATGCGACAAGCAGGAACGCCGAAGACGTTAAATCAAACGCCTTGGGTGTGGCGGCTACGGGGGTGTTGTGCATGTTTTGATATCAATAATGTGAAGAGACGCGGAGTTTACGCTGCTTGTCAGAAAATAAACAGGGAGCCAAATCAAAATCGGCATCAAAAATCAAAATAGCATTTCAGTCAGAGAAAGCAGTTTGCTGACGCTGCTGAATCTGACAGGCTGACGCCGTTTTTGCGTCAGCAATTTTTTCTCCTCCGCGGAGAAAATGTGCGTTATCTCTAAATTCAGCAAGTAATTTGTCAACTTTACTTGTGTGCTGAAGAAAAAAGAGCAAGACTTCTTGAAACGTTTCAGCGTCATCTTGCCATAACTGATGGAGTCAGGTGACGCCTTTTTTCTCATGTTAGCTGAATCGTTTCAAATCAGCGGGAGAGGAGAACCATGTTCCAGTTATCTGTTCAGGATATTCACCCGGGCGAACAGGCCGGGAATAAAGAAGAGGCTATTCGCCAGGTTGCCGCTGCCTTAGTGCTGGCAGGTAACGTAGCGGAAGGCTACGTCGATGGCATGCTGGCGCGTGAACAACAGACGTCCACGTTCCTCGGCAACGGTATTGCTATTCCTCACGGTACGACGGACACGCGCGATCGGGTGCTGAAAACCGGCGTGCAGGTGTTTCAGTTTCCGCAGGGCGTGATCTGGGGTGAAGGGCAGGTTGCTTATGTGGCAATCGGCATCGCCGCCAGCTCTGATGAGCACCTCGGCTTACTGCGTCAGCTGACGCATGTGCTGAGCGATGACTCCGTCGCTGAACAGCTGAAATCTGCGACCACGGCGGAAGAGTTGCGCGCGTTGCTGATGGGGGAAAAGCAAAGCGAACAGCTGAAGCTTGATAACGAAACGCTGTCGCTGGACGTCGTTGCCAACTCGCTGGTCACGCTGCAGGCGCTCAACGCCGCACGGCTGAAAGAGGTCGGCGCGGTTGACGCCACCTTTGTGGCCAGAGCCATTAATGAGCAACCGATGAATCTCGGTCAGGGGATCTGGCTGAATGACTGTGCTGAAGGCAATGTGCGCAGCGCCGTTGCGGTCAGCCGCGCAGCAACAGCGTTCGATGTACAAGGTGAAGCGGCAGCCCTGCTGGTGACCGTCGCCATGAATGACGAACAACCGGTTGCGGTGCTGAAGCGCCTTGGCGATCTGCTGCTGAATAATAAAGCTGACCGTTTGTTGAAAGCCGATGCGGCAACGGTGCTGGCGCTGCTGACCAGCGATGATGCCTTAACTGATGATGTACTGAGCGCCGAATTTATTGTGCGCAATGAGCATGGTTTACACGCCCGCCCGGGCACCATGCTGGTGAATACGATTAAACAATTTAACAGTGAAATTACCGTGACAAATCTTGATGGAACCGGCAAGCCGGCGAATGGACGCAGTCTGATGAAAGTTGTGGCATTAGGCGTGAAGAAAGGACACCACCTGCGCTTTACCGCCCAGGGTGAAGATGCTGAACAGGCGCTGAAAGCGATTGGCGAAGCCATCGCGGCGGGTCTTGGGGAGGGCGCGTAATGAGCAGACGTGTTGCTACTATCACCCTTAACCCAGCCTACGATCTGGTGGGTTTCTGCCCGGAAATTGAACGCGGTGAAGTGAACCTGGTTAAAACGACCGGTCTGCACGCGGCAGGGAAAGGGATTAACGTCGCTAAGGTTCTGAAAGATTTAGGTATCGATGTAACGGTGGGCGGTTTCCTCGGTAAAGACAACCAGGATGGTTTTCAGCAGTTGTTCAGCGAGCTGGGTATCGCCAACCGTTTTCAGGTTGTACAGGGGCGTACGCGTATCAACGTCAAGCTGACCGAAAAAGACGGCGAAGTGTCCGATTTCAATTTCTCCGGCTTTGAAGTCACCCCGGCTGACTGGGAACGCTTTGTGAATGACTCGCTGAGCTGGTTGGGCCAGTTCGACATGGTGTGCGTCAGCGGCAGTTTGCCGACCGGCGTTAGCCCGGAAGCATTCACCGACTGGATGACGCGCCTGCGCAGTCAGTGTCCTTGCATTATCTTTGATAGTAGTCGTGAAGCACTGGTGGCCGGTCTGAAAGCGGCGCCGTGGCTGGTAAAACCAAACCGTCGTGAACTGGAAATCTGGGCAGGCCGTAAGCTGCCAGAAATGATAGATGTGATTGAAGCTGCACATGCGTTGCGCGAGCAGGGTATTGCTCACGTGGTGATTTCACTTGGCGCGGAAGGTGCGCTGTGGGTTAACGCTTCGGGTGAGTGGATTGCTAAACCGCCGTCAGTCGAGGTGGTAAGCACCGTAGGCGCGGGTGATTCAATGGTTGGCGGCCTGATTTACGGCCTGCTGATGCGTGAATCCAGTGAACACACCCTGCGTCTGGCAACCGCTGTTGCCGCCCTGGCGGTAAGCCAAAGCAATGTGGGCATTACCGATCGTCCTCAGTTGGCCGCAATGATGGCGCGTGTCGACTTAAAACCGTTTAACTGACAGCAGGAGAGGCATAATGAAAACGCTGCTGATTATTGACGCTAATCTCGGCCAGGCTCGCGCTTATATGGCGAAAACCCTGCTTGGAGCGGCGGCGCAGAAAGCACATCTGGAAATTATTGATAATCCTAATGATGCCGAACTGGCAATTGTTCTGGGCGACACGCTTCCTGCCGACAGTTCGCTGAACGGCAAAAAAGTCTGGCTGGGCGATATTGGTCGTGCGGTTGCGCATCCTGAACTTTTCCTCAGCGAAGCGAAAGGCCACGCAAAACCTTATAGCGCTCCGGTTGCGACAGCGTCCGTGGCCAGTAGTGGTCCAAAACGCGTGGTGGCGGTGACGGCTTGTCCAACTGGCGTTGCCCATACGTTTATGGCCGCTGAAGCTATTGAAACGGAAGCGAAAAAACGTGGCTGGTGGGTGAAGGTTGAAACCCGTGGTTCTGTTGGCGCAGGCAATGCCATTACGCCGGAAGAGGTGGCTCAGGCGGATCTGGTGATTGTGGCGGCTGACATTGAAGTTGATCTGGCGAAGTTTGCCGGAAAACCAATGTACCGTACTTCTACTGGCCTTGCGCTGAAGAAAACGAAGCAGGAGCTGGATAAAGCGCTGGAAGAAGCAACGCCGTACCAGCCTGCCGGCAAAGCGCAGTCTGCAACCACTGAAGGTAAGAAAGAGAGCGCTGGCGCGTATCGTCACCTGCTGACGGGCGTATCCTACATGCTGCCGATGGTGGTTGCTGGCGGTCTGTGTATTGCACTCTCATTCGCTTTTGGTATCGAAGCGTTCAAGGAACAGGGTACGCTGGCGGCGGCGCTGATGCAGATTGGCGGTGGTTCAGCTTTCGCGCTGATGGTGCCGGTTCTGGCGGGCTACATCGCGTTTTCCATCGCTGACCGTCCGGGTCTGACGCCTGGTCTTATCGGCGGTATGCTGGCGGTGAGCACCGGTTCCGGCTTTATTGGCGGGATTATTGCCGGTTTCCTTGCCGGTTATGTGGCGAAGCTCATCAGCACGAAGCTGAAACTCCCGCAGAGTATGGAAGCGCTGAAACCGATCCTGATCATTCCGCTGCTTTCAAGCCTGGTGGTTGGTCTGGCCATGATCTACCTGATCGGTAAACCAGTGGCGGGCATTCTGGAAGGTCTGACCCACTGGCTGCAAACCATGGGAACCGCGAACGCGGTGCTGCTTGGAGCGATTCTTGGCGGCATGATGTGTACCGATATGGGCGGTCCGGTTAACAAAGCGGCGTATGCTTTCGGTGTGGGCCTGCTTAGTACGCAAACCTATGCGCCGATGGCGGCGATTATGGCGGCGGGTATGGTGCCTCCGCTGGCCCTGGGGCTGGCAACGCTGGTGGCGCGTCGTAAGTTCGACAAAGCGCAGCAGGAAGGCGGTAAAGCTGCGCTGGTACTGGGCCTGTGCTTTATTACCGAAGGGGCTATCCCATTCGCTGCCCGTGACCCGATGCGCGTTCTGCCTTGTTGTATCGTTGGCGGCGCGATTACTGGGGCTATCTCGATGGCGGTGGGGGCTAAGCTGATGGCGCCGCACGGCGGTCTGTTCGTGCTGTTAATCCCTGGCGCAATCACTCCGGTGGTTGGATACCTGCTGGCCATTATTGCCGGTACGCTGGTAGCCGGTCTCTCCTACGCGGTGCTGAAACGCCCGGAAGCAGAGGTTGTGGCAAAGGCGGCCTGATTTAACGCTGACATCCGGGGCAGAGATTTCTCTGCCCCTTTTTTTATCCATTAAATCTGCCTGGCTGTGTTAAACCGGTTCAGGCAATCATTGGCGCGATGATAAAACCAAAGGCAACGCCAGCAATGATCCCGCCAAGCCCTGGCAACATAAACGGATGGTTTAAGACATACTTACCCACGCGCGTTGTCCCGGTGGTGTCGAACTCCATTGCCGCCAGCGAAGTCGGATAAGTTGGCAGAACAAACACGCCGGTCACTGCGACATAGGAAGCCAGAATGGCCCATGTGGGGACGCCGAGCGCGACGGCAAGAGGGATAATCAGCGGCGTGGTGGCTCCCTGCGAATAGAGAAGCGCGCAGGTACCAAACAGCACCAGCGCCAACAGCATCGGATAAGCCCGTAGAATATCGCCCGCGATATCCTTTATCTCCGTTAAGTGGGCATCAATGAAAGTTGTGCCCAGCGTAACAATACCCAGAATCACTGCCAACGAACTCATACCCGCCCGAAACGTGGATGTCAGGACAATCGCGTCTGTTGATGTTTTGCATAGCACCACCATCAGACACGCGGCAGCTAGCATGCAGATAATGATAATATCCCGGGTATTCATGGGGTTACCTGCATCGAATCCAGGGCGCAATTGAGGGCATGCGGCAAGAATAACGATGACCACCGTTGCCAGCATAAACAGGGCGACTGACAGTCTGGCACCTGGCGTTGTGCTGTTTTGCCCTGCATATTTACGCACCAGTCCTTTTTGCAGGCGTTCCAGATAGACTTCATCATCCTGTAGCTCACATCCCTGGCGTGAGGCGATAAAAGCGGCGACCATCGCGGCGACAAATGAGGCAGGCAGACATACCGCCATGACCTGAATAAAGCTGATACCGTTGCCTTCCATAATAGTCAACATAGCGGCCATTGCGGCACTGATCGGCGAACCGGATATCGCCACCTGAGAAGCGACTACGGAGCCTGCGAGCGTACGAGAAGGGCGAATACCTGACTCTTTGGCAACTTCGGCAATCACCGGCAGAGTAGAAAAGACGATGAACCCTGTTCCCGCCATAATCGTCATCGACCAGGTAATAATCGGCGCAATAATATTGATATATTTAGGGTTACGGCGCATAAAATTACCGGCAATGCGAACCAGATAATCCATGCCTCCGGCGGCCTGTAGCGCCGATGCCGCCACCACCACCGTCATAATAATAAGAATAACGTCAACGGGTGGTGAACCAATTTGCAGCCCAAATCCCAGCGTTAAAATAGCCAGCCCCAGCCCGCCACATAAACCAATACCAATTCCGCCAAGGCGGATACCGAAAAATATTGCGCCCAACACTACGATAATTTCTAGCCAAATCATAATGGCCTCCGCCAGAGAGTAATTTGTAATTAAAATGGGTTTTTATTTAATGCAACAATTAAACAGGTAGGGATATTCATTGCGCCAAAAGGTGATTTTTACCCACGCGTTTCTCGTACCATTTAATACCGGCACGAACCAACGAACCGGTTGAATCAATATATTTTTCAGGTGACTTGTTGACTGCTTCAGCAAGAATGACAGGAACTTCAGTACATCCGAGCACGATGACTTGTGCCCCGCGTGAGAAGAGTGCTTCAGCCTGTTCATTCATCAGCGTTTGCGCCCGGTTAGCATCACCTGCTTTTAAGCAATAAATGCTTTCCATCACTTTTTCCTGACTGGATGAGTCAGGGCTGATGCAGGTTAACCCAAGAGATTCTATGCCTTTTTGATAGAGGCCCATGTATAAAGTGGCGTTGGTGGCGAGTAATCCGATTTGCGATTTCCCGCAGTTTTTAACCTCATTGATGGTCGTTTCAACGATACTGAGCAGCTCTGTATGGCAGCACGCTTTTAATTCATTAAACCAAAAGTGGGCGGTGTTACAGGGGATCACAATACACTCGGCGCCAGCATCTTCGAGTTTATGCATATAATCGCGCATTGCCGGAAGTGGGGAATGACCATGATGCATTAACGCGTCGGTTCGGTCAGGAATGTCAGGAATAGATGAAATAATTAAGGGGATATGTTCCTGGTCACGTTGCGCAGCGGTAAAAGTGACGAATTTATTAAACAGGTCGACCGTTGCAGCAGGTCCCATACCACCAAGTACGCCAATTAAACCTTTCACGATATATACCTCAATTCACCGATAATTAATATTCAGAGCCGGGTTGTGTCTGCTGATAATGTTTAACAGCAGTGAGACGTGAGGAGAAATGCAATAATGTATGGTTCAATGCAAAAACCGCATGACTGTGGTTTATTGTGTAACCTCAGCAGGCCGGTATTCGGCCAGAGGCTCCGCGTTACACGGCGGACAACCGGTCGTAACCGATAGGGAGAGAAGTATGTTAATGTTAAAAATGAAGCCTTGATGCAAAAAACGAATCACCAGGCGCTAATGATGAATGTCATCTCCGGAACTATTCAGGCATGATGCTTTAAGGCTAATAGGCATATTTAAATATCCGCGTGATAAGCATGAAAAATATTGAGACAAAATGGTTATATGACTTTCTGACGTTGGAGGCATGCCGTCATTTTTCCCAGGCGGCTGAGGAGCGCAACATATCCCAACCGGCATTTAGCCGGCGGATCAAGGCGCTCGAATCAGCCGTGGGTGTGCTGCTTTTTGATCGCACAACGAGCCCACTGCAACTCACGGAGGAGGGCAAGCTATTTCATTCGCAAACCCGTAGTTTGTTGCAACAGCTGGAATGTAATCTGGATGAGCTAAGCGGCCACAATTTACTGGGTGTACCCAATATCAAAATAGCGGCGGCACATTCTCTGTCGCTGACGATGTTGCCCAGATTGGTGCACTCAATGGCGGCCTGGGGTGAGGAGTTTGTCTATCATGTTGAAGCTATTGATGTTGTTCAGGCGGTGAATACTCTGCGCGAGGGGAAAAGCGATTTTATTATCTCCTTTCGGGATGAAGATTTAATGCAGTCACCTTTCTGCGGCTTGAAGGTTTTTGAGTCTGAACTGTACCCCGTGTGTGCTGCTGATGCGCAGGGTAAGGCGTTGTTTGATATCTATCAGTCGCAGGCACCGATTCTGAACTATATCAGCACATCCTACATGGGAAGATTGGTAAACCGTCATCTGGCGGAAGTAGGCGGCATTTCAGCCCGAACGCTGTTTATGTCTTCGATGAGTGAGTTATTAAAAAATATGGCATTGGATGGGCATGGTATCGCCTGGCTGCCGGCGTGGACAATCGTAAACGAACTGCGCGAAAAGCGGCTGGTTTGTCTGCAGACGCCGGAACTGATGGTGCCTATTCAGGCTTATATTTACCGAATGGATACCCGGTTGAATAAAACGGCTGAGCACTTCTGGCGGATTTTGTACAACCATATGCCAGAGGACCTTGTTTCGCTCAGTTGATACGAACCGGATCGTCTGGCGCATCTGAAAAATCTCCGGTTATGCCGGAGTTAAACTCTTTAGACTGCTTGAATTGTGTACTACCTCTCATTTTCTCTTTCCTTTACAGACTGTATCTATAAAAAATTGTGATTCTGTTCATATCTATTGAGTTTAGATCTTGAATATGGATTTACTTTGTCAAAAACACGCTTACTATGAACATGTGTTTGATAGTGAACATGTGCTCTAATAACCTAATGTGTGGCGTTGGTTATTTTTAACGAACTCATTTGTGGCAAGTTAATTGCCAGGGGACGTGCTATGCGTGAAAAGGAATACATAGTAACTATTGGCTCGGCCAATATGGATGTTGCTGGGTATTCGCATGCTTCTCTAAATTATGCGGATTCGAATCCAGGAAAGATAAAATTCACCCCCGGCGGAGTTGGACGTAACATTGCACATAATCTCGCGCTGCTGGGGAAAAATTCATGGTTACTGACGGCGGTTGGTAATGATTTTTATGGACAATCGTTATTGGCGCAAACCAATCAATCCGGAGTTCATGTTGATAAGTGTCTTATCGTTCCCGGAGAGAATACGTCCAGTTATTTATCATTGCTTGATAACACCGGTGAAATGTTGGTTGCCATTAATGATATGAGCATTACCGAACATATTTCAGCAGATTTTTTATCACAGCATCATGATTTTATTCGGCAGGCGAAAGTCATCGTCGCCGATTGCAATATCAGCGAAGATGCCCTGGCATGGGTGCTGGAAAATGCCGGAGAGGTTCCGGTGTTTGTTGACCCGGTATCGGCATGGAAATGCGTCAAAATTCGCGAGCGGCTTGGACAAATTCACACTCTTAAACCCAACCGGCTTGAAGCCGAAACGCTAAGCGGTATTGCGCTTTCCGGGCGTGATGACGTGGGTAAAGTCGCCGCCTGGTTTCATGATCGCGGCTTAAATAGGCTGGTGCTCAGCATGGGCGGTGACGGTGTTTATTACAGTGATATTGCGGGGAGTCGTGGTTGGTCGCTGCCGATTAAAACTCACGTCATTAATGTTACCGGGGCTGGCGATGCAATGATGGCTGGACTGGCTTCCTGCTGGGTAGACGGCATGCCCTTTATTGATTCGGTTCGATTTGCGCAGGGTTGTTCATCAATGGCGTTAGCCTGTGAATATACCAATAACCCTGATTTGTCTGTTGCGAATGTAAGCTCATTAGTGGAGAACACAGAATGTCTGAATTAACTCTTTCCTCTGAATTATTACAAATATCTCCAGAAGTACAGGAAGCATTAAACAGTAAGAAGCCGATTGTTGCACTTGAATCAACCATTATTTCTCATGGTATGCCATTTCCGCAGAATGCCCAGACAGCGATTGAAGTAGAAGAAACTATTCGTAAACACGGTGCGGTTCCTGCGACCATTGCCATTATTGGCGGAATAATGAAAGTTGGTTTAAGCAAAGATGAAATTGAGCTGCTTGGGCGAGAAGGTCATAGCGTTACGAAAGTAAGTCGTCGTGATTTGCCGTTTGTGGTCGCGGCAGGAAAAAATGGTGCAACGACTGTTGCCTCAACCATGATTATTGCCGCACTGGCGGGAATTAAAGTATTTGCGACAGGGGGAATAGGTGGGGTTCATCGTGGTGCTGAACATACCTTTGATATTTCCGCGGATCTGCAAGAACTGGCGCATACCAATGTCACGGTAATTTGTGCCGGGGCGAAATCTATTCTTGATCTCGGCTTAACTACTGAATATTTAGAAACCTTTGGTGTGCCGTTAATTGGTTATCAAACCAACGCGTTGCCAGCATTTTTCTGCCGTACCAGTCCGTTTGAGGTCAGCATCCGTCTGGACAGTGCGAAAGAGATTGCCCGAGCCATGGCGGTGAAATGGCAAACGGGTCTCGACGGCGGTCTGGTTGTTGCGAACCCCATCCCAGAGCAGTTTGCGATGGCTGAAGAGAAAATTAATGCGGCAATCGATCGGGCGGTAAAAGAAGCGGAAGATCAGGGCGTTGTGGGCAAAGAGAGTACGCCGTTCCTGTTAGCGCGGGTTGCAGAGCTGACCGGTGGTGACAGCCTGAAATCAAATATTCAGCTGGTGTTCAACAATGCGGTACTGGCCTGTGAAATTGCGAAGGAGTATCAGCGCCTCGTCTGACAGAATTTCCCGGGCAGAATGCGGTCGCCCGCGAATATCAAACCTACCAAAACCTGGCGATAACGCCGGGTTTCCTGGCATGAAGGGAATTTCATTATGGATATAATGAGAAGTGTTGTGGGTATGGTGGTATTACTGGCCATCGCGTTTCTGCTGTCAGTAAATAAAAAACGTATAAGTCTGCGTACGGTCGGGGCTGCACTGGTACTGCAAATCGCAATCGGCGGCATTATGCTGTACTTCCCGCCAGGAAAATGGCTGGTTGAACAGGCTGCGCTCGGTGTCCACAAGGTAATGTCATACAGTGACGCGGGAAGCGCATTTATCTTTGGCTCCCTGGTAGGGCCAAAAATGGATGTGCTGTTTGACGGAGCCGGGTTTATCTTCGCTTTTCGGGTGCTTCCGGCCATCATTTTTGTGACCGCACTGATCAGTCTTCTCTACTACATTGGCGTGATGGGGCTGTTGATCCGCATCCTCGGCGGTATTTTCCAGAAAGCGCTGAACATCAGTAAGATCGAGTCATTTGTCGCCGTAACGACGATTTTTCTCGGGCAAAACGAGATCCCGGCGATCGTGAAGCCGTTTATTGACCGCCTGAATCGCAATGAGCTGTTTACCGCTATTTGTAGCGGGATGGCCTCGATTGCTGGCTCAATGATGATCGGTTACGCCGGAATGGGCGTTCCGATTGACTATTTGCTGGCGGCATCGTTGATGGCAATCCCTGGCGGTATTTTGTTCGCGCGTATGCTGAGTCCGGCTACTGAAGAATCTCGCGTCACCTTTGAGAACCTGTCATTTACTGAAACGCCACCGAAAAGCATCATCGAAGCAGCGGCGAGCGGAGCGATGACCGGGCTGAAAATTGCTGCTGGCGTGGCGACAGTCGTAATGGCATTTGTCGCCATTATCGCGCTGATTAACGGCATTATTGGCGGAATTGGTGGGTGGTTTGGCTTTGGTCACGCCACTCTGGAAGGGATCTTTGGCTATGCGCTAGCCCCGCTGGCGTGGATTATGGGTGTGGACTGGAGCGATGCGACGCTGGCAGGCAGCTTGATCGGACAGAAGCTGGCGATTAATGAGTTTGTCGCTTATCTCAACTTCTCGCCGTATCTGCAAACGGGTGGAACGCTGGATGTGAAGACCATTGCGATTATCTCGTTTGCGCTGTGCGGTTTCGCTAACTTTGGTTCGATTGGCGTTGTCGTCGGGGCATTTTCGGCGATAGCGCCACAGCGTGCCCCGGAAATCGCGCAGCTTGGCATGCGCGCGCTGGCAGCAGCAACGCTGTCAAACCTGATGAGCGCCACTATAGCCGGTTTCTTTATTGGGCTGGCATAGCGAAAATAATGCCGGATACGCGTAGCGCCATCCGGCATTACATTTAAGCAGTTTGCAGCAAATACAAGGCGTTATCTGCTGAGAGGGTTGGGTTGTTGATGCTGACGCTGGCTCGCGATAATGCCGCGCAGGCCATGGCAAAGTGAGCGCTTTCATGAAATTCACTACCTTCCAGAAAGCTGTACAGCAATCCCGCCATAAAAGCATCGTCGGCGCCAAAACTGTCTACAACCGTATGCTCAGGAGGCGTCAGTAAAAACTGTTCTCCGTCCTTTTCGCTGCAAAAAACGGATTCATCTTCCAGGCAAACAAAGATTCGTTTTACCCCTTGCTGATGGAGACTATTGACGGCCAGTACGCGATCGGCATCTGAATGAATAGGTTGACCCCACAAAATCGCCAGCTCTTTCTGCGTTGGTTTTAGCGTATGAATACGCGTAAACCAGGTCTTCATTTTTGCCGCTTTGAACTCTGAAACGGTGTCAATGAATACCGGAATATCATCAGCAATAGTAAAGACCCACTCAATGGCTTCGGCAGTCAGATTGCAATCTGCCAGTACGACACCGGAATGGCGGATCAAATCTCGCGAACTGTTCAGTAACTGCGGCGTCAATTGTTGCAGGATATGGGTATCGTTAATTGCCAGTACGGTCTCTTCCTGCTGATTAGCGATCGACAGGTAAGTTGAGGTGTTATGTCCATGCAGGCGTATGCAACTGGAAACGTTAACACCGGCCTGACGCGTTTGTTCCAGCAATGTTTCGCCATAGAAATCACTGCCAACAGCGGAAATTAAGTGGACGTCACGGCCCAGCAGCGCCAGGTTGTGGGCGATGTTACGTCCCACGCCGCCTGCCGAGCAGTGAATGCTACCAGGGTTAGAGGCAGCCTGAGGATAGTGGATGTCAGCAACACCACGAATATCCATATTGATCGCCCCAACAACCACGCAATAATCCTGTTCGGTAAGGATATAACCTTTACCTTTGATCATGCCTTTACGCATCAAATCCATAATATGCGCAGCAACGCGTGAACGGCTGATCTGCAAAATATCGGCGATTTCATTCTGCTGAATCAACGGATTGCGACGCAGGATCTTAAGGATCTGCTTTTCCCTGTCGTTCATGATTATGCCACCGCTTTTTCTGTTTGCTGGGCTTTCAGCCAGGCGATCTCTTCTGCCCAGATATCCGGATTAATCGTTTCGAGCACCAGCGGAATGCCGTCAAAACGATTGTCCTGCATGATCCAACGGAAGGCATCGTGGCCAATATTGCCTTCACCTAAGCTGTGGTGACGGTCAACGCGACTGCCAAATGCGCTCTTGGCGTCGTTCAGGTGCATACCGCGTAGGTACCTGAAGCCGACAATACGCTCAAATTCCGTAAACGTCTTTTCGCATTCCTCGACGGAGCGCAAATCGTAACCGGCCGCGAAGGCATGGCAGGTATCAATACAGACGCCGACGCGGGACTTATCTTCGACGCCGTCGATAATGGCGGCAAGGTGCTCAAACTTAAATCCAAGGTTGCTGCCTTGTCCGGCGGTATTTTCGATAACTGCCGTAACGCCCTGGGTCTGAGCAAGGGCGATGTTGATGGATTCGGCAATGCGCGCCAGACACTCATCTTCCGGGATCTGCATCAAATGGCTACCCGGGTGAAAGTTCAGCAAGGATAAGCCCAGCAGTTCACAGCGCTGCATTTCATCTATAAACGCATCACGTGATTTTTCCAGCGCATCGCTAACCGGATGACCGAGGTTAATCAGGTAACTGTCGTGAGGCAGGATCTGGGCGGCAGTATAGTGATACTTCTCGCAGGCAGATTTAAAATCATCAATGATTTCGGTGGTCAGCGGCGCGGCACGCCACTGGCGCTGATTTTTGGTGAACAGGGCGAATGCGGTCGCTTCGATTTCTGCGGCTCGAATAGCGGCGTTAGCCAGACCGCCAGCGGCGCTTACGTGCGCTCCGATATATTTCATAAATTTAACCCGCCATACTCAAATACAAAAAGGGAGAGTATAGCGGGTTAATAGAGGTGAGTCGTGATCGTTTATGCCATCAGCGCGTGGATAGCGACGTTAATCGCACCGCCACCCACAATCAGCCAGACAAACAGCAGCAGGGCCATCAGTAACGGTTTGGCACCGGCTTTTTTCAGCGCGCTAACGTGCGTGGTCAACCCCAGGGCAGCCATCGCCATTGCCAGCAAAATGGTGTCCAGCGTTACCAGCATGTTCACTACTGACTGTGGCAGCAGGTGGAACGAGTTAAAAATTGCGACCACAATGAACAGGATGGCAAACCATGGAATGGTTATTTTGCTCTTCTCACCGCCCGTGGCCGGAGACAGCTGTTTAACGCGTGCGGCCAGGAGGATAAGGAACGGTGCCAGCATCATGACGCGCAGCATTTTGGCAATAACCGCGGCGTTTTCCGCATCCGGGCTAATGGCGTGCCCGGCAGCCACAACCTGTGCAACTTCATGCATGGTAGAGCCAATGTAAATGCCGTAGGTTTCTGGGCTAAACCAGTGTGAAAGCAACGGATACATCGCCGGATACAGGAAGATAGCGATTGTACCGAAGATAACCACGGTGGCGACAGCGACGGTCACTTTACTGGCTTCTGCTTTCACCACTGGTTCGGTTGCCAGCACGGCGGCGGCACCACAAATGCTGCTACCCGCGCCAATCAGCCAGCTGGTGTGACGGTCCAGACCAAATACTTTCTGCCCTAGGAAACAGGCAATCATAAAGGTGCTGCTTAGCGTTAATACATCAATCACGATACCGCTGACGCCGACGTCAGCAATTTGCGCGAAGGTGAGGCGGAAACCGTAGAGGATAATCCCCAGACGTAATAAATGTTGTTTCGCGAACAGCACGCCGCCGTCACAGCTTTTCCAGATGTGCGGATAGACGGTGTTGCCGAGAATCATCCCCAATAAGATGGCTAAGGTGAGGGCGCTGAACCCGGCACCTGCGACGGCGGGAATGGATCCTCCCCATAAGGCGACCCCAGTGATAACTGCACTCAGGGCAAGCCCCGGAATAAAATGCCACGCTGTACGACGATGAGTCTGTAAGGTGAGTTCTGTCATATCCTTCTCCTTTATCTGGGTAAAAGAGTAAGGCGAAGTGGTTTAAAAATAAAATTGATTATATATTTATAATTAATCTATATAAGTGGTATACCCGTCATACTTCAAGTTGCATGTGCGTTGGCTGCGCTCGTTCACCCCAGTCACGTACTTAAGTACGCTCCGGGGGATGCTCTCTCTTGCCGCCTTCCTGCAACTCGAATTATTTAGGGTATAAGTAACGGCTATCCGGTGGAAAACGACTATGCATATCACCCTGCGACAACTTGAAGTGTTTGCTGAGGTACTAAAAAGCGGCTCAACGACCCAGGCATCTGTCATGCTGGCATTGTCGCAGTCGGCGGTGAGTGCGGCGCTTACCGATCTGGAAGGGCAACTTGGCGTGCAACTGTTTGACCGTGTCGGCAAACGGCTGGTGGTTAACGAACACGGACGCTTGCTTTATCCGCGCGCGCTGGCGTTACTTGAGCAAACGACCGAAATCGAACAGCTTTTTCGCAAAGATAATGGCGCCATTCGGGTCTATGCCAGTAGCACCATCGGTAATTATATTCTGCCCGCCATGATCGCTCGTTATCGCCAGGACTTCCCCGATTTGCCGCTGGAACTTAGCGTGGGCAACAGCCAGGACGTGATCAATGCGGTGCTGGATTTTCGGGTAGACATCGGGCTGATTGAAGGGCCGTGTCACAGTACGGAAATCATCTCTGAACCGTGGCTGGAGGACGAACTGGTGGTGTTTGCCGCACCGTCGTCACCGCTCACAAAGGGGCCCGTTACGCTGGAACAGCTGGCTGCTTCGCCGTGGATCCTGCGTGAGCGAGGATCGGGGACGCGTGAACTGGTGGATTACCTGCTGTTGTCTCATCTGCCAAGATTTCAGATGGCGATGGAGTTGGGGAACTCCGAGGCCATCAAGCATGCGGTGCGCCATGGTCTCGGGATCAGCTGTTTGTCGCGTCGGGTCATTGCGGAGCAGTTACAGGCAGGGACGCTGAGCGAAGTTAGCGTGCCACTGCCGCGATTAGTGCGCACTCTCTGGCGCGTTCATCACCGGCAAAAACATATCTCCAATGCCATTACGCGTTTTTTATATTACAGCGACCAGGTTGAGTAGGGCGAATAGCGCGCTAACTCTCGTCAGGCCACACTATCCATAATGGCTGTTACGTCTTAACCGCCTTGTGCCGCCCGTTTTCTGCTTTACTTATAATCCGCGGCCAGTCATGAAGGTCTCTTATAACAGCGCATTTGTGCCGGAAGAATGCCATTTCGTCTGCTACAATCGCGCCTCATTTTTTGGATGGATAGCATTTTCACATGGTTTCCGAAACTAAAACCACAGAAGCGCCCACGCTACGTCGTGAACTGAAGGCGCGTCACCTGACGATGATTGCCATTGGAGGCTCCATCGGTACAGGTCTTTTCGTTGCATCTGGTGCAACTATTTCTGCGGCGGGTCCTGGCGGCGCGTTGTTCTCTTATATCCTGATCGGTCTGATGGTGTACTTCCTGATGACCAGCCTCGGTGAACTGGCTGCCTATATGCCGGTTTCCGGCTCGTTCTCCACTTACGGTCAAAACTACGTAGAAGAAGGCTTTGGCTTCGCGCTGGGCTGGAACTACTGGTACAACTGGGCGGTAACGATTGCCGTTGACCTGGTGGCCGCACAGCTGGTGATGAGTTGGTGGTTCCCGGACACGCCGGGCTGGATCTGGAGCGCACTGTTCCTCGGCGTTATCTTCCTGCTGAACTACATTTCCGTTCGCGGATTTGGTGAAGCGGAATACTGGTTCTCGCTGATCAAAGTCACCACTGTAATTATCTTCATCGTGGTTGGCGTGATGATGATTTTCGGTATCTTCAAAGGCACTCAGCCAGTGGGCTGGAGCAACTGGACGACCGGTGATGCACCGTTTGCCGGGGGTTTTGCCGCTATGATTGGCGTGGCGATGATCGTCGGCTTCTCCTTCCAGGGAACTGAGCTGATCGGTATCGCGGCAGGCGAATCTGAAGATCCTGAAAAGAACATTCCACGTGCGGTGCGTCAGGTGTTTTGGCGAATCCTGCTGTTCTATGTGTTCGCGATTTTGATTATCAGCCTGATTATCCCGTACACCGATCCGAGCCTGCTGCGCAACGATGTGAAAGACATCAGCGTTAGCCCGTTCACGTTGGTATTCCAGCATGCGGGTCTGCTGTCAGCCGCTGCAGTGATGAACGCGGTTATCCTGACGGCGGTACTGTCAGCAGGTAACTCCGGGATGTATGCCTCCACGCGTATGCTTTACACCCTGGCATGCGACGGTAAAGCGCCGCGTATTTTCGGCAAACTGTCTCGTGGCGGTGTACCGCGTAACGCGCTGTATGCGACGACTGTGGTGGCGGGGCTGTGTTTCCTGACCTCGATGTTTGGTAACCAGACCGTGTACCTCTGGCTGCTGAACACCTCCGGGATGACGGGCTTTATCGCCTGGCTGGGGATTGCTATTAGCCACTATCGCTTCCGTCGCGGTTATGTGCTGCAGGGTCACGATGTGAAGGATCTGCCGTACCGTTCTGGCTTCTTCCCGCTGGGTCCGATCTTCGCCTTTGTGCTGTGCCTGATTATCACTCTGGGCCAGAACTACGAAGCGTTCCTGAAAGATAGCATTGACTGGGGCGGCGTGATGGCAACCTATATCGGTATCCCGCTGTTCCTGATTATCTGGTTTGGCTATAAGCTGGCGAAAGGAACTCATTTTGTTCGCTACAGCGAAATGAAATTCCCGGATCGCGTGAAGAAATAACAGTATAAAAAGCATAACAAAAACCCCGGCATGATGAGTGCCGGGTTTTTTTTATTGCGCCAGACTTAGAAGCTGTAAGTCAGGCCAACCGTGTAACGACGACCATCGAGAACAGTGTCGTAGGTATCGTAATCGATTTGCTTATCCAGCACGTTATACACGCCAGCGGTCATCAGCAGATCTTTGTTTGCATAATAGCGCAAACCAACATCGACCTGAGTATAGGACGGGGTGCCCTGCGCCATGGAAGTACGGCTCAGGTATTCAGACGTTTTCCCGCGCAGATTCAGACGGCTCCAGAAACCGAGATCCTGCGTGGCCTGCCAGTCCAGCGTGGTGTTGAACATATGCTTTGGCATTTTGTTCAATGGCTGACCGGAGAACTGACCGCTTTTCTGTTCAGATTCCGTGTAAGTGTAGTTCGCCGTCCAGTTGATGTCGGAAGTCATCTTCCAGCCGAAAGTGGATTCTACGCCGCGCATATTGGCTTTATCGACGTTAACGCGATCGCTGACGAAGTCATAGTGGGTATTGCCGATGGTACAGGCCGGATCGGAGCTGCTGTTACAGCGGCGCACTTCGGTGATTTTGTCTTTGAAGTCAGTATTGAACAGCGTGACGCCCGCGTTGAGATCGTTGCCGTTATCCCACAGTAAACCGATCTCTTCGCTGAGGCTTTTCTCCGGCTTCAGGTCCGGGTTGCCGACAATGATTCCGTTCAGTCTACCGCCGCCGGTGACCTGTCCCCAACTGGCAGATGACTGGCGCAGATCCGGTGCGCGATAGCCCGCTGAAACGCCGCCTTTTAAGGTCCATTGATCGCTCAGATGCCATACGCCATAACCGCGCGGCGTCCAGTTGTCGCCGTAGTTTTCATCTTTATCCATACGCAGACCACCAGTCAGCGTAAAGGTATCGGTAACGGCCCACTCGTCTTCAGCAAACAGCGCCCAGCTCCAGCGGGTCAGTTTGTTCAGTCCATCAGCAGCTTGCAGCTGGTTGCCGTTATCACTCAGTTTTTCATAACGGTATTGCCCGCCCAACGTCAGGGTGTGCGCCCCAAGGAAGACCTGGTTCTGGTTATTGAAAATCGTGTTGTAGGACTTCATCTGGCGACCTGGGTTTTCGGTCTCTTCCTGCTGGACATAGCTGGTGGAGTTGAAGTCGTCGTAATAACCGCTGTGGGTTAGTGAATACGTTGTGTGCACATACTTGTTTTCGCTTTTACTGTTGGGCTTGCAGCTTCCGTTGCGGCAGCTTTCCTCGGCCATGGATTTGCCTGGCGTACTGTCGCGATCCTGCAGTTCACGTGCGTAATCGAAGTCGATGTCATTTTTATCATCTGGCGTAAAGTTCAGGGTTAAGCCCCCGTTACGCATACGCTGTTCATTGTAGCCATTGAGGATTTTGTCCTCAGCCCGATGAGAGAATAATCCGGTCACTTTTGCGCCGAGTAATCCGTCAATCAGTGGCCCAGACGCATAGGCGTTGGTCTGATAAATATCGCCGGAGTCTCTGTCTTCCTGGAAAGTGGCATCGCCGTGCAGAGAGCCGGTCCAGGCTTTGGTATTCGACACTTTCTTGGTGATGACGTTGATGACGCCGCCCATCGCATCGGAGCCGTACAGAGATGACATTGGGCCACGGATTACCTCGATACGCTCAATGGATTCCAGCGGCGGCAGCCAACCTTGCTCAATACCTGAGTTGTCGCTGTTAGGACGTGTGCCGCGTGTGCTGATGCGTTTACCGTTGACCAGGAAGAGCGTGTATTGCGAAGCCATACCACGAATACTGATATCGCTGCTGCTACCCCCGCCGGTGACGACGACGCCAGGGACGTCTTTTAGCGCATCGGTAACATCGCGATAGGCTTTGTCCTCAATCTGCTGCTTGGTAATAACAGATATCGAAGCGGGAGCGTCCTGAATTTTCTGTTCGAAGCCGGTGGCGGTAACTACCACGGTGTCTTGTTCAGCGGCATGTCCGAGTGATGGGAGACTGGCGACGCATACTGCGGCAGCTACAGCCTTAACGTGAGGTATAGTCATTTGTATCATTCCATTTAAATGAATTTACCCGGCATACTTCAAGTTGCAGATGCGTGGCTACGCGCGTTCATACAACTCGAATTATTTAGGGTAACGATCAGCGCGTCATGTGAAAGGCCATGACAATTGTATGTATTTGTCTTTTAAGGACTCTTTTCAGTAAAGAAGCGAATGGATTGTACAAAAGTATGAATGTTTGTAAACACAAATGATAATCGAAATCATTTGTGTTTGATCTTGTTTTGAGGGTAATGCTTTTTAAATCAATAGGATAGTGGAGAAAGAAAAAAGGAGAAAAAGTGAAGGAATGATGGAGAAATGAAGAGGGCTGGCGCCCTCACTCAGGCGTTACTTCAACAAATACTGGGCATGAAAGCGCAGGTGATCCTCGATAAACGACGCAATAAAGTAATAGCTGTGGTCGTAACCTGGCTGGATACGCAGCGTCATTGGCCATGCGGTTTGACGGGCCGTTTCGGCCAGCACCGCGGGTTGCAGCTGATCGGCGAGAAATTGATCGCTGTCTCCCTGATCAACAAGCGTCGGAATCGCGTCTGAGGGCTTGCTGGCCAACATTAACTCGCAGCTGTCCCACGCGGCCCACTGTGATTTATCTTCACCCAGATACGCGCTAAAAGCCTTCTCCCCCCACGGAACGCGGCAAGGATTTACGATCGGCGCAAAGGCGGAAATGCTGGTGTATTTCCCGGGATTTTTCAGCGCCATAATCAATGCGCCGTGACCGCCCATGGAGTGTCCACTGATGGCGCAGCGATCGCTGACGTTAAACTGCGATTGAATCAGTGCCGGCAGCTCATCACGCAGATAGTCATACATGCGAAAATGCGTTGCCCACGGCTGTTGGGTGGCATTGAGGTAAAATCCCGCCCCCTGGCCTAAATCGTAGCCATCATCATTGGCAACCAGTTCGCCGCGCGGACTGGTGTCCGGCATCACCAGTACAATGCCCAGCTCAGCCGCGATGCGTTGTGCGCCGGCTTTAGTCGTGAAGTTTTCATCATTGCATGTCAGACCCGACAGCCAGTACAGCACCGGAGGCGGGGTGTTATCGCGCGGGGGAGGAAGAAAAATACTGAAGGTCATGGTGCAATTTAACGTGGCGGAGTCGTGACGCCAGCGTTGCTGCCAGCCTTCAAAACAGCGGTGCTCTTCAAGCATTTCCATGCGGGGCTCCTTGTTGTGTTGAACCTGAATATGTTTGCGAACTCACCATAATACAGATTATTCATGGCACTGTGAGCAACTTTCACTTCCGCATTGAGCAAACATACTTCATCATCTATATAACTTTACGTTAACACTCGACGTCACCGGGTAGAACGACAAGTGAAATCGCTACGCTGAAAGGCTGTGCCAATTTCAATAATTATCGCGGTGAATACTGGATTATGTGCGCCGCCTCACGCACAATGTTCTGGCTGTGATACAGCCTAAAAACTTTGCCCCATGCAGGGCAGAGGCGCCCCACCTGCAGGAGAAGAAGAAATGTCATCACTCAGTAAAGAAGCGGCCCTGGTTCATGAAGCGCTGGTCGCGCGTGGTCTTGAAACGCCACTACGCCCGCCCGTGCAAGAGATGGATAACGAAACGCGCAAACGTCTTATCTCGGGCCATATGACCGAGATTATGCAGTTGCTCAATCTCGATTTGAGCGATGACAGTTTGATGGAAACTCCGCATCGCATTGCGAAAATGTATGTCGATGAGATTTTCTCCGGCCTCGACTACGCCAACTTCCCGAAAATTACCGTCATTGAAAACAAAATGAAGGTGGACGAG
The DNA here is from genome assembly GCF_013728095.1 of Citrobacter sp. RHBSTW-00887. Taxonomy (NCBI): domain Bacteria; kingdom Pseudomonadati; phylum Pseudomonadota; class Gammaproteobacteria; order Enterobacterales; family Enterobacteriaceae; genus Citrobacter; species Citrobacter sp. RHBSTW-00887. Next base: position 1,937,281 of record NZ_CP056267.1, read on the forward strand.
ATGGTCACGGTCCGCGATATCACGCTGACCAGCACCTGCGAACACCACTTTGTTACTATCGATGGCAAAGCGACGGTGGCGTATATCCCGAAAGATTCGGTTATTGGTCTGTCGAAGATTAACCGCATTGTGCTGTTTTTCGCACAGCGTCCGCAGGTTCAGGAACGTCTCACCCAGCAAATTCTCACCGCGCTGCAAACGCTGCTCGGGACGAATAATGTGGCGGTGTCGATTGATGCGGTACATTACTGTGTGAAAGCGCGTGGCATTCGCGATGCGACCAGTGCGACCACGACCACTTCTCTTGGCGGATTGTTTAAGTCCAGCCAGAACACGCGTCAGGAATTCCTGCGCGCAGTACGTCATCACAACTGATTAGGGCAGGGACCATGGAGCGTAATGTCACGCTGGATTTTATTCGTGGCGTCGCCATTCTTGGTATCCTGCTTCTCAATATTAGCGCCTTTGGCTTGCCAAAGGCGGCATACCTCAATCCCGCGTGGTATGGCAACATCACCTTATCCGACGCCTGGACCTGGGCGCTGCTCGATCTCTTTGCGCAGGTAAAATTCCTCACGTTGTTTGCGCTGCTGTTCGGTGCCGGTCTGCAAATGCTGCTCCCGCGCGGTAAACGCTGGATCCAGTCGCGGCTTACGCTGCTGGTTCTATTGGGTTTTATTCACGGTTTACTCTTCTGGGATGGCGATATCCTGCTGGCATATGGCTTAATCGGCCTGATTTGTTGGCGGTTGATCCGTGATGCGCCGTCGGTAAAAAGCTTATTTAACACCGGCGTACTGCTTTATCTGGTGGGCGTTGGCGTATTGCTGCTGCTGGGGGTAATCTCCGGGAGTGAAACCAGTCGTGCCTGGACGCCGGATGCCTCAGCGTTGCTGTATGAAAAATACTGGAAAATAAACGGTGGAATGGAAGCCGTCAGCAATCGCGTGGATATGATGTCCAATAGCTTGCTGGCGCTGGGCGCACAGTACGGCTGGCAACTGGCGGGGATGATGCTGCTCGGCGCGGCATTGATGCGCAGCGGTTGGTTAAAAGGGCAGTACAGCTTACAGCATTACCGACGCACCGGTGTATTGCTGGTCATTCTCGGGATAGCGATTAACCTGCCTGCTATCGTCGCTCAGTGGCATCTGGACTGGGCATATCGCTGGTGTGCCTTCTTGCTACAAGCCCCGCGAGAGCTGGGCGCGCCGTTGCAAACCATTGGTTACGCCGCGCTGATGTTCGGCCTCTGGCCGCAGCTTAGCCGCTTAAAATGGGTCATTGCCATCGCCTGTGTGGGGCGCATGGCATTAACTAACTATCTGTTACAAACCTTAATCTGCACCACGCTGTTTTACCAGGTCGGCTTATTTATGAAATTTGACCGACTGGAGCTGCTGTATTTCGTCATTCCGGTTTGGGCCGTTAACCTACTTTTCTCCGTCATATGGCTACGTTTTTACCGCCAGGGCCCGGTGGAATGGCTGTGGCGTCAATTAACCCTGCGTGCTGCGGGGACATCATTGCCGCGTACATCCAGATAACGATCTGGATCACATTCATTAACAAAACGGATGTAAGCGCTTTCATTCCTGTGACATCTCTCACGCAGTGCGTTTCATTGTGCTGACAAAATACCCAGCCTGGGGTGTCTGCGGGCAACCGCAATCTAAAACAGGGCAGTGAATATGATCACCATACGTGATGTGGCACGACAGTCTGGCGTTTCTGTAGCGACCGTTTCCCGCGTACTGAACAACAGTGCGCTGGTGAGTCCCGATACGCGTGAAGCGGTAATGAAGGCAGTTACTCTGCTGGGCTATCGACCTAATGCCAACGCGCAAGCGCTGGCGACGCAGGTGAGCGACACGATTGGTGTTGTGGTCATGGATGTATCAGACGCCTTTTTTGGTGCGCTGGTAAAAGCCGTGGATATGGTTGCCCAGCAGCATCAGAAGTATGTCCTGATTGGCAACAGCTATCATGAGGCTGAAAAAGAACGTCATGCCATTGAGGTGTTGATTCGTCAGCGCTGTAACGCACTGATTGTACACTCTAAAGCACTGAGCGATCGGGAACTCGCCGAGTTTATGGATCAGATCCCCGGCATGGTGCTGATCAACCGTCTGGTGCCGGGTTACGCCCACCGCTGCGTCTGCCTGGATAACATCAGCGGTGCCAAAATGGCGACCCGAATGCTGCTGAATAATGGTCATCAACGCATCGGTTATCTGGCGTCAAGCCATCGCATTGAAGATGACACCATGCGCAAAGAAGGGTGGTTAACAGCCCTGAAAGAGCAGGGGATTGTTGCGGCAGAAAGTTGGGTCGGCACCGGTTCGCCTGATATGCAGGGTGGAGAGTCTGCGATGGTAGAACTGCTGGGACGTAACTTACAACTGACGGCAGTTTTCGCCTATAACGACAATATGGCTGCCGGCGCGCTGACCGCGCTAAAAGACAACGGCATCGCTATTCCATTACACCTTTCTATCATTGGCTTTGATGATATTCCTATCGCGCGTTACACCGATCCGCAACTGACCACCGTACGCTATCCCATTGCCTCCATGGCAAAAATGGCGACGGAGCTTGCGCTACAGGGGGCTGCAGGCACGTTAGACCTGGAGGCGACGCATTGCTTTATGCCGACGCTGGTGCGTCGCCATTCTGTGGCGCTTCGGCAGAATGCGGCACCGATCACTAACTCATAACGTTGCGCGATGTAACCGCTTTCAATATGTGAGTAAATTCACAGTATATTAACAATGCGATAGCTATGATGACACTGTTTGTTGCGCTGTAACTACTATGTAACGGTGAATAATCACTTTCACCGAGGTAAAGGTGCCTTAAACAAAAATTAAAGCCTGTTTTTGGAGCGTTGCCAGACACGGAAGAAATATTTTTTAAAAGTGAGCTTCGGCGTTCAGTAACACTTCAGTAACGTTCTGCCTGCCGAGCATTTATCTCAAGTACTACCCTGCATAATAAAACCGGAGATACCATGAATAAGAAGGTGTTGACCCTGTCTGCTGTAATGGCAAGCATGTTATTCGGCGCGGCTGCGCACGCTGCTGATACTCGCATTGGTGTGACTATCTATAAGTATGACGATAACTTTATGTCTGTAGTACGTAAGGCTATTGAAAAAGATGCCAAAGCGGCGCCAGATGTACAGCTGCTGATGAATGACTCGCAGAACGACCAGTCCAAACAAAACGACCAGATCGACGTGCTGCTGGCAAAAGGCGTTAAAGCACTGGCGATTAACCTGGTTGACCCGGCAGCGGCAGGCACGGTCATTGAAAAGGCACGCGGGCAGAACGTACCGATCGTGTTCTTTAACAAAGAACCTTCTCGTAAGGCGCTGGACAGCTATGACAAAGCGTTTTACGTCGGTACCGACTCTAAAGAGTCCGGTATTATTCAGGGTGATTTGATCGCCAAACACTGGGCAGCTAACCCGAACTGGGACCTGAACAAAGACGGCAAAATTCAGTTTGTTCTGCTGAAAGGCGAACCGGGACACCCGGACGCTGAAGCACGTACCACTTACGTGATTAAAGAGCTGAACGATAAAGGCATTAAAACTGAGCAACTGCAGTTAGATACTGCAATGTGGGATACCGCTCAGGCAAAAGATAAAATGGATGCGTGGATGTCCGGTCCGAACGCCAACAAAATCGAAGTGGTTATCGCAAACAACGATGCGATGGCAATGGGCGCAGTTGAAGCACTGAAAGCGCACAACAAAACCAGCGTACCGGTATTTGGTGTGGATGCGCTGCCTGAAGCGCTGGCTCTGGTGAAATCTGGCGCAATGGCTGGTACCGTGCTGAACGACGCCAACAACCAGGCGAAAGCCACCTTCGATCTGGCGAAAAACCTGGCTGACGGTAAAGGTGCGGCAGATGGCACTAACTGGAAAATTGAGAACAAAATTGTTCGCGTTCCTTACGTAGGTGTCGATAAAGATAATCTGGCAGAGTTTACCAATAAGTAAATACTCCGTCTTTGGGCGCAATGTCATTGCGCCCTTAATAACGCACTCTGCAAGGCCAACAAGGTATAATTATGGTCAGCACACATACTCAGTCGTCAGGCGAATACTTGTTGGAAATGACCGGCATCAACAAGTCCTTCCCCGGCGTTAAGGCTCTTGATAATGTCAATTTAAAAGTCCGCCCACATTCTATTCATGCCTTAATGGGGGAGAATGGCGCGGGGAAATCAACATTATTGAAATGTCTTTTCGGCATCTATCAAAAAGATTCCGGTAGTATTTTATTTCAGGGTAAAGAAATCGATTTTCATTCTGCTAAAGAAGCGCTTGAAAATGGTATTTCGATGGTACACCAGGAATTAAACCTGGTATTACAACGTTCTGTGATGGATAACATGTGGCTGGGACGCTATCCCACCAAAGGCATGTTTGTCGATCAGGACAAAATGTACCGCGATACCAAAGCGATATTTGATGAGCTGGATATTGATATCGATCCGCGTGCGCGCGTTGGTACATTATCCGTTTCTCAAATGCAGATGATTGAAATTGCGAAAGCGTTCTCCTATGACGCAAAAATCGTCATCATGGATGAGCCAACGTCATCGTTAACCGAGAAAGAAGTTAATCATCTGTTTACCATTATCCGTAAGCTGAAAGAGCGTGGATGCGGTATTGTTTATATTTCTCACAAGATGGAAGAAATCTTCCAGCTATGCGATGAAATTACCGTGCTGCGCGATGGTCAGTGGATTGCGACCCAGCCGCTGGAAGGGCTGGATATGGATAAGATCATCTCCATGATGGTCGGCCGTTCACTGAACCAACGTTTTCCGGATAAAGAAAACAAACCCGGTGAAGTCATTCTGCAAGTACGTAACCTGACCTCGCTGCGTCAGCCGTCGATTCGTGATATCTCGTTTGATTTGCACAAAGGGGAAATTCTCGGGATTGCCGGGCTGGTCGGCGCAAAACGTACCGATATCGTTGAAACGCTTTTTGGTATTCGAGAGAAATCATCGGGTACGATTACGCTACACGGCAAAAAGATTAATAACCACAGCGCAAATGAGGCCATTAATCATGGTTTTGCGCTGGTCACGGAAGAGCGCCGCTCAACCGGTATTTACGCGTATCTGGATATTGGTTTTAACTCGTTAATCTCCAATATCCAAAACTATAAAAACAAAGTTGGTCTGCTGGATAATTCCCGCATGAAGAGTGATACCCAGTGGGTAATTGACTCAATGAGGGTGAAAACGCCGGGCCATCGTACACAAATCGGTTCACTGTCCGGTGGTAATCAGCAAAAGGTGGTTATTGGTCGCTGGTTATTAACGCAGCCAGAAATCCTGATGTTAGATGAACCCACGCGTGGTATCGATGTCGGCGCGAAATTTGAAATTTATCAGCTGATTGCCGAACTCGCGAAAAAGGATAAGGGGATTATTATTATTTCCTCTGAAATGCCGGAGCTGCTAGGAATTACCGATCGTATTCTGGTGATGAGCAATGGTCTCGTTGCTGGAATTGTTGACACTAAAACAACAACGCAAAACGAAATCCTCCGTCTTGCGTCTTTGCACCTTTAAGATTAGGGGCTCCTCATGAGTGCGTTAAATAAGAAAAGTTTTCTTACTTATCTGAAAGAAGGCGGAATTTACGTTGTTCTTTTGGTTTTGCTGGCGATTATTATTTTCCAGGATCCCACTTTCTTAAGCTTACTGAACCTGAGTAATATTCTGACGCAATCCTCGGTGCGTATTATTATCGCATTGGGCGTGGCCGGGCTGATTGTTACCCAAGGGACAGATCTGTCGGCGGGACGTCAGGTTGGCCTGGCGGCAGTCGTGGCGGCAACCTTGCTACAGTCGATGGAGAACGCCAACAAGGTGTTCCCGGAAATGGCTACAATGCCAATCATCGTAGTCGTGCTGATTGTTTGCGTGATTGGCGCCATTATCGGTCTGGTGAACGGTATTATCATTGCTTATCTGAATGTGACGCCGTTTATTACCACCCTGGGTACGATGATCATCGTTTACGGGATCAACTCCCTGTACTACGACTTTGTCGGCGCATCGCCAATTTCTGGCTTTGACAGCGGATTCTCCACCTTCGCGCAGGGCTTTATTGCGCTGGGTAGTTTCCGCCTCTCCTACATCACCTTCTATGCGCTGATTGCGGTGGCGTTTGTCTGGGTGCTGTGGAACAAGACCCGCTTCGGTAAAAACATTTTCGCCATCGGCGGAAACCCTGAAGCAGCGAAAGTGTCCGGGGTCAACGTTGCGCTGAACCTGCTGATCATCTATGCGTTGTCTGGCGTGTTTTATGCCTTTGGTGGTTTGCTCGAAGCCGGGCGTATCGGCTCGGCGACTAACAACCTCGGCTTTATGTATGAGCTGGATGCGATTGCGGCGTGCGTGGTTGGCGGCGTGTCGTTCAGCGGCGGGGTAGGAACCGTGTTTGGCGTGGTGACCGGTGTGATTATCTTCACCGTCATCAACTACGGTCTGACTTACATTGGCGTGAACCCTTACTGGCAGTACATTATCAAGGGCGGCATTATCATCTTCGCGGTCGCGCTGGACTCACTGAAGTACGCGCGTAAAAAGTAATCGTATACCGCAAAAAGCCCGGTGCAGCGTAATCTGTACCGGGCTTTTTTGTCAGCGTTACAACGTTAACGCATGCTCTTTCTCACCGGATTTAAATTTCACCTCACCCAGCTCAATACAGGCTACCGGGCAAACGTGACCACACAGCAGGCATCCCACACATTTTTCTGTGTTGCAGTGCGGTGTGCGGGTTTCCTCATTCCATTCCATCGCCTGATGTCCACCGTCATAACAGGAGATGTAGCAGCGGCCACAGCCAACGCATTTATCAAGATGAATGTTCGGGTAGACGATGTAGCTACGGTCAAGATCCTCCGCGGGGATGATATTGGCATTGGCAAGACCAACCATCTCCTCCAGTGAGTCAAACCCTTGATCGGCGAGGTAATGTGACAGCCCGCTGGTCATGTCCTCCACAATCCGGTAGCCATACTGCATGATCCCGGTGGTCACCTGCAGCGTGGCCGCGCCTAACAGTAAAAACTCGGCGGCATCTTCCCAGGTCTCAATTCCCCCGATGCCGCTAATCGGGAAATTGCGCAGTTCAGGGTGCATGCGCAGTTGTTGGATAAATCGCAAAGCAATAGGTTTAACGGCCTTGCCGGAGTAGCCGGAAATACTGGATTTACCGTTGACGACCGGCATCCCGATTTTTCGGTTCAGATCGATATTCGTGATGGATTTAACCGTATTGATGGTCGCGATACCGTCGGCACCTCCGTGTTTTGCTGCCAGAGCCACCTCACACATATCACCAATATTCGGTGTCATTTTCGCCAGCATCGGCAGGGACGAGCCGCGTTTAACGGCCCGACAATACTTTTCAACCAGCTCAGGGCTTTGCCCGACATCGCTACCCATGGCATGTGAGGTCATTTGCGGGCACGAGAAGTTACACTCGATCATGTCTGCACCCGCGTCTTCAACCAGGCGGGCCAGTTCCTGCCATTGCTGCTCATTTTCCCCCATAATCGACGCAATCAGGACTTTGTCCGGGTAGTCCTGTTTCAGTCGACGAATTGCGGCCAGATTCTCCTCCAGCGGATGCTCGGCAATTTGTTCCATGTTTTTGAAGCCAATAAAGCCGGTATCTTCTTTGGTGAGATGGTCAAAGCGTGGGGAGACTTCATTAGCAATAAAGAACCCGATCGTTTTAAAAACAATGCCACCCCAGCCGCTATCATAGGCTTTGGCGCACATTTCATAGCAGTTGCCCACCGGAGAGGAAGAGAGGCAGAACGGGTTGGGGAATTTGACGCCGCAAAAAGTAATAGAAAGATCTTTCGTTAACATGAGCAAGCTCCCTCTAAATAGTGATGAATGGCCTGAGCGGCTTCTTTTCCCGTTTTCACGGCGTAAACAACGGTTTTATCGCCTTTAACAATATCGCCCGCAGCAAACAGAGCCGGATCGGCGGTTTGATAATTGTGCGTATCGATAAGATTGCGCTGTGGCTTTAACGCGGCGAAATTATCAAGCTGAGCATGTTGGCCGACGGCGAGAATAATCTGTTCGGCTTCAAGCGTGAGTTCTCCTGGCAGGCGTACGTGCTTAAAGGTGACTCGATTTCCGCTAACCGCCACGGGCGTGAAGCCGTCAATTATCGACACCCCTAAAGCCTGTGTGCTGCTGAATTCTTTGTCGCTGGCCGGGAAGTCAGCGAGTTCTTCACGCGCGACACAGGTGACTGACGGGCAGCCCAGCAGCTTCAACGTACTGGCGACATCCATCGCCACGTCGCCACCGCCGATGATTAATGCACTTTGTGCGACGGTAATATCGCCGTTGGATTGCCGGGCTCGTTGCAGAAAATCGACGGCGATTTCGACGTGATTCGCCCTCTCAAACAGAGGCAACGTTGAACCGTAAGACATCCCTACGGTAACCAGTACGGCGCGGTATTCTGCTTTGAGTTGCTCAACGGAAAGGGCATTGCCGACTTCACAATTGCACTTGATGGTCACGCCCATTTCAACGATACGGGCAATTTCAAGATCCAAAACTGCTTGCGGCAGACGAAACTCAGGAATGCCATAACGCAACCAGCCACCTGGCTGGGCCTGTTTTTCGAAGATTGTCACATCATAACCAAGATTACTTAGCGTTACGCTGGCCTGTAATCCAGCCGGACCCGCCCCGATGATAGCTACCTTGCCGAGCGTTTTTGTTGCCGGCTGATAGATTTTCATTGCGGTCTGCTGTTCAAAATCGGTAATAAAGCGTTGCAGACGTGCAATATCGATAGGTTTATCCATTCCTGAGCGCGTACATCCGCGCTGGCATAATTTTTCGGTTGGGCAAACCCGGGCGCACACCGCACCGAGCGCATTATTTTCGCGGATAGTTTCGGCAGCGCCTTTAAAATTACGAAAATAAATAGAGCGAATAAATTTCCCTGGGTCTGTTTGCGCCGGGCAATCATGACTACAGGGGGCGTCGTGACATAATAAACAGCGGGAAGCCTCTTTTATTGCTAATAATGGGGTAAAAGCAGGCGTGAGCTCATCCAGATAATTTTGTTGTGGCATATTTTCTTCCTTAATGCTTGAGTAAATTAAGGCAAACCGTTAATAACAAAATATAAAAAGTGAAGGCTATTCTTAAGGCTAAGCACTGCAGGAAGAGTATTCTGTGAAAGGATTCACAAATAGAAGATAGTCTGAGGGAAATGCTGGCGGGCAGCATTAATCCCTTACATTGAAATGGTAACTATTATCAAAATATTAGCTATTCTCAAATGCTAATATAAAGGAAAATTCTTTAGCGATAAAAGACTAAGTAAATAACCATCCCGAAGGATAAACATCCGCACCCGGCATAAACCAGCACATAAGACCAAAATTGCAGGGGCTCTTGATTGCGATAAGCGTAAACCGGTTCGCGCGCATTCTTTTTAATTTTATCTACGGCCCCAGAACGCCAGCCTTTCCATGCTTCGCGAAAACAAAATACGGGAATGAGCAGAAAGGCCAACACGACGAAAAGGGTTTGTACATCCATGCTTATTTTCCTTGTTTCTTTTGTAATTCGAGTAGTTGTTCAGGCGTGACCGCCGGATATCCCTGTGCATCGTCCGGTACCTGATGCATGGTAGGGATGGGCACCAGCGGGCCTAAAAAGCGGGGTTCACGTTTGAAAATATAGAGATCGGCCAGTGCGCCAAAGCGGGCGCCAAATTCACGTACCCGCACGGTGAGCATATCTTTTGGTGAGGGCACCGCATAGCACTGGGCCTGAATGCCCATATGCAGCGCAATAAACAAGGCGCGCTCACAGTGGAATCGCTGAGTAATAATGATGAAATCGTTGGTATCGAACACCTTGCGGGTTCGTACAATCGAATCGAGCGTCCGGAACCCAGCGTAATCAAGCACGATATCAGCGGGATCGACACCTGCGGCAATCAGATCTTTACGCATCGTCATGGGTTCGTTGTAGCTTTGCTGCGCGTTGTCGCCGCTCAGCAGCAGATAGTTTACCTTTCCACTGTTATAGGCGTTCAATGCGCCCTGAATGCGGTAGCGGTAATACTGGTTGATGACGCCGGTGCGATAGTATTTCGCCGTGCCCAGGACCACACCGACCTGGCGATAGGGTAAATCCTGCAATTCGTCGTAGATGTAGGGAGCCGTCTTCCAGCTCATCCACCTGTCGAGCCCAAGCACAGTCAAAAGCAGCAAGCCTACCAGGACTAACAGGCTGTAAAACACGCGCTTTAACATGCAGAAAACTCGTTATTTGGATGGAATTTCAATCAGGCTACTGTACCGGAAGACGTAGCGCAAGAAACAGCAATCTGATTGAGGGGATTTTCAGCAAAACGGCCCTGTTGGATGGTAGCAACAGCAAATCTGGCCGACAACCTGGAGCGATTGCAGGCCAGATAAGCGTAGCGCCAGGCAATTAACCGAGCAGCACGCGCTCAATATTATTGCAGCCCAGCGCTTTCAGGGTAGCGGAGGTCGCATCCCACTGAATCAACGGCGCATCGGCTTTTTCAGCCAGCACAGCACGCTGGATATCCGGGTAGTCATAACCGTTAAGGTTCAACAGGTTTAACGCGCCTTGCAGCGGCGGCAGGGTCGGGTTGAAGGCGGCATTTTCCGCATAGCTACCGCTAAAAATTCGACCATCTTTACATTCCAGCGCCACGCCGCTTGGGGAGTTGCTGTACGGCATATGACATCTGTTGGCGGCGGTGATAGCCGCTTGGGTCAACGCATCGCCCTGCAGCGAGAAGCCGTGATCCTGATCGTCCATCAGCAGTGTTTTAATCTCCAGATCTTTCGGTCCGAAGGCATCTGGCAGGTAATCGCGCAGCACGTGTGGCGCACGTCCCGGCAGATGAATACGTAAATCCAGTCCGCTGTTCAGTTCGTTCATAAACTGGCGACAGTGGCCGCACGGCGTGTAGTTGACGGTGATGGCGGCGAGCCCTTTTTCACCGCGCAGCCAGGCATGGCTAATGGCGCTTTGCTCGGCATGAACGGTTTGCTGCATGGTCGCCCCCAGGAACTCCATGTTCCCACCGAAGTACCAGGTGCCGCTGATGCCGCGAGAAATTGCCCCAACGTTGAAGTTGGACAGCGGAGTACGCGCGCAGGCCGCAGCCAGCGGCAGTAGAGCGAATGCCAGCGCGTCTTCGTCCAGTCCCGATTCGCGTTTCAGCAAAGAGACCTGCTCAGCAGTCAGCATGGCGGGGAAATGCGCATCCGCCAGAACAGGCGCCAGGGCTGATTGCAAGTTATCCGCGAGTTGGGCAAAAGCAGTTTGAAAACGTGGATGCATGGCGATGCCTCATAACAATGTAATGGAATCGTAGTTTACGGGCCTGTTACGGCTTTATATGTGATCCAAATCTCATTGTGTATGCAACTTATGAAACTTAAATTAAAAATGTGCAACGCATCGCAAATAATTAGCCAAAAATTGAAGGTTAACCGACCAGGGCCAGAATAATCGGGAACAGGAATGGGGCGACCAAGGAGGTGATAATGCCGCAAATAACCAGCGCCAGAGAGCTAAACGCGCCTTCCTGATAGTCCAACTCTGCACAGCGTGCGGTACCCAGGGCGTGCGAAGCGGTACCCATAGCCAGTCCACGTGCGGCTTTGGTGCGAATACGCATCGCATTGAGCAAAGTATGACCAAACACAGCCCCGAGGATACCAACAAAAATGACGCACACGGCGCTGATGGCCGGAATACCACCAATACTGCCTCCCACTGCCATAGCGATAGGCGTGGTTACCGATTTCGGCATGATTGACGCAGCAATTTGCGGCGATGCGCCCATCAACAAGGCGATTGTTGTACCTGTGACCATCGCCACAACGCTCCCCGCAAAGCAGATGGCAATAATTGATTTCCAGCGAGCGCGAATCTGGTGCAGCTGTTCGTATAACGGATAGGCCAGCGCGACCACGGCAGGTTGCAGTAAATCGTTTAGCACCTCACTGCCTTTGAAATAGTGATCGTAGGGAATTCCGGTCAGCATCAGAATGGGAATGATCACCACCATGGCGACCAGTAGCGGGTTCAATAGCGGCATTTTAAATCGTGCAGCCAGCTTACGTGCGCCAAAAAATACCGCCAGCGTAAGGGGTAACGACCACCAGATATACGACATCATTCTTTAGACCCTTTTTGCCCAACGATTTTGCGCTCACCGTGCACAATGTGAGAACTCCAGCTCACCACCAGGAAAACGACCAGCGTACTGATGGTACAGGACACCACCACCGGACCAAATTGCGCACGGAGCAGATCAAAGTACTGCATGATCCCCACGCCAATCGGGACAAACAGCAGGGCCATATAGCGAATCAGCACATAGCAGCCGGGGTTAACCCATTTTGCCGGTAACACCTGCAAAGCCAGTAAGACAAACAGAATCAGCATGCCGATAATGCTGCCCGGAATGGTGATGGGGAGTAGCGATGCAAGAAAAATACCTGCATAGAGGCAGGCATAAATCAGGACGAATGCGCGCAAATATTGCCAGATAATGTTCAGTGCTTTGCTCATAGTTGAAACCCTTGACGAGACTGATTCATCATACAATTAAACTTCAAAACGTGCTACCGATCACATCATGAATTCTAAGCATAGAAGAAATAGATATCTGGAACATCGGGCGATGGCCCTAACTGTTCACGTTAAACCTGTGCCAGGTAATACAGAAAACGATTCAGGGCGGTCGTGGGTGTTTCATTGTTGCGCCAGAACACGCCTACGCTGCCTTTTTGTTCAATCTTCGGCAGATTCAGGATAGCCAGCTGTCCCTGGGCGGCATAACGCTGCGCCAGGCGTAGAGAAAGAATAGAGATCATGTCGCTACTTTGCAGCAGGTTGGTGCTGACGTTTATCGACGCCGACTCAATGATGTTTTCCGGTAGCATGACGCCGTTATCTACCAGCGCGTTGTCAATGCTTATCCGGATGGGCGTTCCCGTCGGCCAGACAATCCAGCGCCAGTTAGCCAGATCATGCCAGGTGAGCAGGGGATATTTTGCCAGTGGATGGTCGGGGCGCGCAACGAAACAGACCGGTTCGGTATACAGCACCTGGTAATTGAGCGGCAACTGAAGCGCCCGGCCACCGACGCGTCCGACCACCACATCCACCGAACCCGCGAGCAGATCGTGCAGCAGCGGGGTCATCACCTTCTCTTCAATATTAAGATGCAAGGTCGGCAGCTCTGTGAGCAAACCCAGTATCGCCTGTGAAACGCAGTCCGTCGCCACCGGCGAGCAGCCAATCTTCAGACTCCCTACCAGACCTCCCTGCTTAAAACGGGCGATTTCATACTGTGAACGTTCCATATCATTGATCAGGCGTTGGGCATGCTGCAGTAGCAGCTTGCCGCCTTCTGAAGGGCGTAAGCCTTTGCTATGACGTTCAAAGAGTGTGATACCCATCTCATCTTCGAGCTGCGATAACCATTTTGACAACGCTGGCTGAGTGATATTCATCATTCGGGCGACGTGAGTCAAATTCCCCTGTTCGCCCAGCGCAATAAGCGTTTGCAGGTGGTGTAACTTAAGTTTCTGCGCCCAGTTAGCCATTTGCTATAACCTCCAGGTTATGCCTCTGCATGAAAAGCCATTGTACATTTCATCTCCAAAAATACAAAGTCGCAACATACCTAAAACAAAACAGACATCTACTCTACCTGCACTGAGGCATTCACTATGACTCAACAACGTGATCTACAAGCACTGATCGATTCCGCCCCCGTCGGTAAGACCCAGTGGCGCGTTATCATTTGCTGTTTTTTGGTCGTCATGCTCGACGGTTTTGATACCGCAGCTATTGGTTTTATCGCGCCCGGCATTCGCACCCACTGGCAACTGACGGCCGGAGATCTGGCGCCGCTGTTTGGCGCAGGCCTGCTGGGTCTGACCGCTGGCGCACTGCTCTGCGGTCCGCTATCGGATCGTTTTGGCCGCAAACGGGTGATTGAACTCTGCGTGGCGCTGTTCGGCGCACTGAGCCTGATTTCGGCTTTTTCCCCCGATCTGCAAACGCTGGTTTTTTTGCGCTTCCTTACCGGGTTAGGCCTGGGCGGCGCGATGCCAAATACTATCACTATGACCTCAGAATACCTGCCAGCGCGTCGGCGTGGTGCACTGGTCACCATGATGTTCTGCGGTTTTACCCTGGGCTCGGCGATGGGCGGGATTGTCAGCGCACAGCTGGTGCCGGTTATTGGCTGGCACGGCATCCTGGTGCTGGGAGGCGTGCTACCGCTGATGCTGTTTGTGGCTCTGCTGTTTGCGCTGCCGGAATCCCCGCGCTGGCAGGTTCGTCGTCAGTTGCCGCAAAACGTGATTGCCAGAACCGTCAGCGCCATCACCCGGGAACGTTATGACAATACCCAATTTTATCTCAACGAGGGCGCCGCGATTGCCAAAGGCAGCATTCGCCAGCTGTTCGTCGGGCAACAGTTGCCCATTACCCTGATGTTATGGGTGGTGTTCTTTATGAGCCTGCTGATTATTTATCTGCTCTCCAGCTGGATGCCAACGCTGCTTAACCATCGTGGAATTGACCTGCAGCATGCCTCATGGGTGACCGCTGCCTTTCAGATTGGCGGTACGCTAGGTGCGCTGGTGCTGGGAGTGCTGATGGATAAATACAATCCTTTCCGCGTGCTGGCAGTGAGCTATGCGTTGGGTGCGGTGTGTATTGTCATGATTGGCCTGAGCGAGAACGGCCTGTGGCTGATGGCGCTGGCCATTTTGGGCACCGGCATCGGCATCAGCGGTTCGCAGGTGGGCCTGAATGCCTTAACCGCCACGCTTTATCCGACGCAGAGCCGGGCCACGGGCGTCAGCTGGTCTAATGCGATTGGCCGCTGCGGCGCGATTGTCGGCTCGCTCTCCGGCGGCGTGATGATGGCGATGAATTTCTCATTCGATAACCTGTTTTTCATTATTGCCGTTCCGGCGGCCATCAGCGCGGTGATGCTTATGCTGCTGACGGTTGTTATCCGCCAGTCGGCCTCTGTCCCTGACGCGTTGTCACGCGTAGGCATCGTGAACAAATAAGGAGAATCTCTATGTCAGAACTTAATCAGGATGTTAAGAACAACCGTCAGCAGTTTTACCAGCATATTTCCGGGCAGAATCTGACCCCGCTGTGGGAGTCGCTGCACCGCCTGGTACCGCCAACGCCGAACGCACATTGTGCTCCTGCGTACTGGAACTATCAGGAGATCCGCCCGCTGCTGCTGGAAAGCGGCGATCTGATTGGCGCGAAAGAGGCGATTCGTCGCGTACTGGTGCTGGAAAACCCCATGCTGCGCGGACAGTCTTCAATCACCCCAACGCTGTACGCCGGATTGCAGTTAATCATGCCGGGCGAGGTTGCCCCGAGTCACCGGCATAATCAGTCTGCGCTGCGCTTTATTGTCGAAGGGAAAGGGGCATTTACCGCGGTGGATGGCGAGCGCACCCAAATGCATGAAGGCGATTTTATTCTGACGCCACAGTGGCGCTGGCACGACCACGGCAACCCAGGCAGTGAACCGGTGGTGTGGCTGGACGGTCTGGATCTGCCACTGGTGAATCTGCTGGGTTGCGGCTTTGCGGAAGATTACCCGGAGGATCAGCAACCAGTCACGCGCAAGGAAGGGGATTACTTACCACGCTACGCGGCCAATATGCTGCCGCTGCGTCATCAGAAGGGTAACTCATCGCCAATTTTCAACTATCGCTACGATCGCAGCCGTGAAGCGCTGCATGACCTGACCCGCATGGGCGACGCCGATGAGTGGGACGGTTACAAGATGCGTTACGTCAACCCGGTAACCGGTGGTTATCCCATGCCTTCAATGGGGACCTTTTTACAACTGTTGCCGAAGGGCTTTTCCTCGCGGATGGCGCGTACCACCGACAGCACTATCTATCACGTGGTGGAAGGAAGCGGGCAGGTCACCATCGGCACCGAGATCTTCAATTTTTCGCCAAAAGATATCTTCGTGGTGCCAACCTGGCACGGCGTGTCGTTCCAGGCCCACGAAGATGCCGTCTTATTTAGTTTTTCGGACAGACCGGTTCAGGAAGCGCTGGGGTTGTTCCGTGAAGCACGTTATTAATTTTGGAGAGAGAAATGACGCAATACGTATTCGAACCACAAGCGCCTGTTACCGTTCCGGTCGTTGGCAGTAATGAACAGTTTCCCGTGCGTCGCGTTTACTGCGTGGGCCGCAACTATGCCGCTCATGCGCGTGAAATGGGTTTTGATCCGGATCGCGAACCGCCGTTCTTCTTCTGTAAACCTGCCGATGCGGTGGTTCCGGTGGCGGCCGGTCAAACCCTCGAGCTGCCATACCCGTCGCAGACCGATAACTATCACTATGAGATAGAGCTGGTGGTGGCGATCGGTAAAAAGGGCAGCGATATACCGCTGGAAAAAGCGCACGAATATATCTGGGGCTATGCCACTGGTCTGGATATGACCCGCCGCGACAGGCAGATGGAGATGCGCCAGATGGGGCGTCCGTGGGAAATCGGCAAAGCATTTGATCTCTCAGCCCCCATCGCGCCGCTGCATAAAGCCAACGAAAGTGCGGATGTTAACAACGCGCCTATCTGGTTGCAGGTCAACGGCGACGATCATCAGCGTAGCGATATTCGCCACCTCATCTGGTCCGTTAATGAAACGATTAGCTATCTGTCCGGCTTTTTCGAACTACAGCCGGGTGATTTGATTTACACAGGCACGCCAGAGGGCGTGGGCGCAGTGGTGAAAGGAGATGTGATCACCGGCAATGTAGACGGTTTAACCCCCATCGCTGTGAAGATTGTCTGAGGTGGATGATGAAGCTGTACAGTTTCTTTAACAGCTCCGCGTCATATCGCGTACGCATTGCGCTGGCGCTGAAGGGGCTTGATTACCAGACGGTGGGTGTCAACATTCGCATCGGTCAGCAGAACGAGCTGGCCTACCGGCGGATGAACCCGGTAGGGCTTGTACCGACGCTGGTCACTGATGAGGGAGAATCACTCGGGCAGTCGCTGGCGATAACCGACTGGCTGGATGGTCACTTTCCGCAGTCGCCGCTGCTGCCAGCCGACTTCCCGACGCGCAGCCGGGTGCTGGAAATTGTTTATGCCATCGCTTGTGATATCCATCCCGTGAATAACATGCGGGTACTGCGCTACCTGAGCGAAGAGCTAAAGGTCAGTGAAGAGGATAAAAAACGCTGGTATGCGCACTGGATCCAGCAAGGGTTAAGCGCGGTTGAACAGATGCTGCGCCAGAGTCACTCGGGGACGTTCTGTGTGGGGGATGCGCCGACGCTGGCGGATTGCTGTCTGATCCCGCAGTGGGCGAACGCGTTACGTATGGGCTGTGATCTGAGCGGGTATCCGCGCTGTAAGGCGGTATATGATGCCTGTACCCAGCTTCCGGCGTTTATCGCCGCCGCGCCCGAGAATCAACAAGACAAAATTCCAGCCTGATAAGGAGAACGACAATGGCTAAAGTGACACGCGCAATTATCGTGGGTGGCGGGATTGGCGGCGCGGCGACCGCGCTGTCGCTGGCCCGTCAAGGCATTAAAGTGATGTTGCTGGAGAAAGCGCACGAGATTGGTGAGATTGGTGCGGGCATTCAGCTCGGGCCGAACGCGTTTTCTGCTCTGGACAGCCTTGGTGTGGGTGACGTCGCTCGTCAGCGCGCCGTTTTTACCGATCACATCACCATGATGGATGCGGTAAACGCGAAAGAGGTTGTACGCATTGAAACCGGGCAGGCGTTCCGCGATCACTTTGGCGGTCCTTATGCGGTTATCCATCGGGTTGATATTCATGCTTCTGTCTGGGAGGCGGCACTGGTTCATCCCAACGTTGAGTATCGCACTTCAACTAACGTGGTTGATATTCGCCAGACAGAAGATGATGTGACGGTCTTTGATGAGCACGGTAACAGCTGGACAGCGGATATTTTGGTGGGCTGTGACGGTGTGAAGTCGGTTGTGCGTCAGTCTCTGATTGGCGATGCGCCACGCGTTACCGGGCACGTGGTCTATCGCGCGGTGATTGATTGCGATGATATGCCGGAAGATTTGCGCATTAACGCGCCGGTGCTGTGGGCCGGACCGCACTGCCACCTGGTGCACTATCCACTGCGTGGCGGCAAGCAGTATAACCTGGTGGTGACCTTCCACAGTCGTCAGCAGGAGGAGTGGGGGGTAAAGGATGGCAGTAAAGAGGAAGTGCTCTCCTATTTTGCCGGTATTCATGCGCGTCCGCGTCAGATGCTGGATAAGCCGACCTCATGGCGCCGTTGGTCCACCGCTGACCGCGAACCGGTAGAGAAATGGGGGATCGACCGCATTACGCTGGTGGGTGATGCTGCGCATCCGGTGGCACAATATATGGCGCAGGGCGCCTGTATGGCGCTTGAAGATGCCGTTACTCTCGGTAAGGCGTTACAGCAGTGTGACGGCGATGCGGCTGATGCCTTTGCCTTGTATGAGTCGGTGCGTATTCCGCGTACTGCGCGCATCGTCTGGTCGACGCGCGAAATGGGACGTGTGTACCACGCCGCAGGCGTCGAGCGCCAGGTGCGTAATCTGCTGTGGAAAGGCAAATCTCAGGCGGAATTTTATCGTGGTATGGAATGGCTGTACGGCTGGAAAGAAGATAACTGCCTGTTGCCGCGCTGAGCCTCTTTAATCTCCCGAACGGAGGCGCTACCATAGCGCCTCTTTTTTTGCGGGTGACGATATGCGTGTTTTACTGGCGCCGATGGAAGGTGTGCTCGACTCACTGGTGCGCGAGCTGCTGACTGAAGTGAATGATTACGATCTGTGCATCACCGAGTTTGTGCGCGTGGTGGATCAGCTCCTGCCGGCAAAAGTATTCTATCGGCTCTGCCCGGAACTGCATAACAATAGCCGGACGCCATCCGGCACGCGGGTGCGCATACAGTTGCTGGGGCAGTATCCGCAGTGGCTGGCGGAGAACGCGGCGCGCGCGGTAGAACTGGGCTCGTTTGGTGTCGATCTGAACTGTGGCTGCCCGTCGAAGCTGGTCAACGGCAGCGGCGGTGGCGCAACGTTATTAAAAGATCCTGAACTCATCTACCGGGGCGCAAAAGCCATGCGCGAGGCGGTTCCGGATCATCTCCCCGTGACAGTGAAAGTGCGTCTGGGCTGGGACAACAGCGACAGGCAGTTTGAAATTGCTGATGCCGTTCAGCAGGCGGGCGCCAGCGAGCTGGCAGTGCATGGCCGAACCAAGGAACAGGGCTATAAGGCCGAGCATATCAACTGGCAGGCGATCGGTGAGATCCGCCAGCGGCTTACCATTCCGGTTATCGCAAATGGCGAAATCTGGGACTGGCAAAGCGCCCAGGATTGTATGGCTATCAGCGGATGCGATGCGGTGATGATTGGCCGTGGGGCATTAAATATTCCGAACCTGAGCCGTGTGGTGAAATACAACGAGCCACGTATGCCGTGGCCTGATGTCGTGATGCTATTGCAAAAATATACCCGTCTTGAAAAGCAGGGTGATACCGGGCTGTATCACGTGGCGCGGATTAAACAATGGTTAGGGTATTTGCGTAAAGAATACTCAGAAGCAACCGCGCTGTTTCAGGAAATCCGCGCATTAAACAATTCACCGGATATCGCGCGCGCGATTCAGGCCATTGATATCGCTAAATTGCATTAACACATTAATCGGCCACCGGAGTGGCCTTTGTTTCAAAAAATCATCTTAAACACGCCAGTCACCACCAATAACCCAATCAGAAAAATAACTAAAATAATCCACAGTAAGATTTTCATCAGCGTTCCTTTTTTGGTGAGTTCAGGTTAAGTATAGGAAAGCCTCTGAAAATCTTCCTGTAATGACCTTACTCCGGTTTACGTGCGCTGAGCAGAAACACCATTGGCCGCTCTTTTTCTTCATCCAGCGCCGGGTTTTCAGCAATCTGTTCAGCGGACGGTCCCCATTCATCGACACAAACGATTTCGAATCCGGCGGCTATCAGCGCATTAATCCAGGTCGCCAGCTTACGGTGCTGTTTTTTGACACCCTCCGCGAACCAGTTACTGATGCGTGTGCCTTCCTGCTGATAATGATTGACCGGCCAGGACTGTTGCCCGGTTTTATCTTTTATCCAACCCTGGTTAAGCGGTGCAGTATAAATGGGATGCTCGGCAGAGAATACCAACATGCCTCCCGGTGTTAACGACTGGTAAATCGTTACGAATAATCGCGCGATATCGCGCAAATAGTGCAGGGCAAGTGAGCTATAAACCAGGTCAAAGGAATTTGGCGACAGGGAAAGCGTTTCGAGATCTTCACGGCGATAAACGATGCCATTACCCTGCGTCATGCTGTGCGCCTGGGTTAACATCTTTTGTGAAATATCCAGTCCCACTACGCTGGCCGCCTGGTTATCGCGCGCGTAGCGGCAAAACCAGCCATATCCGCAACCCAAATCGAGGATATTTTTTCCCTGCAGAGCGGGGAGCATCGCTTGTATTGTCGGCCATTCTGGCGCACCGTCGAGCCCTTTTACTGAACGGTCCAGCGTGGCATATCCGGCAAAGAACTCGGGATCGTCATAGATATTCTGTGACATAATGTCTCCATCCATAAATTATTAAAATTAATTAATCTAAATTATTTGTTTGGTGTATATTTTTCCGATTATATATTTTTATTGCCAAAGGTGTATTGCCACGCGTAACTAAAAAAGGAAACGCGACAAGTCGTAATCTCAGCACATCTTTTCTTACCTGTGTCTCTCCATGAATCGTAATTCTGCTTTTGTCACGACGGCATTGTTGCCGCTTTTTATTTTGATGTCAGGTTGCGCGCCGATGCATGATGACCGCCAGTCTCTGTCACAGCAGACCCCCGCTGCGAATGTCGATACCACATTGCCTGCGGCGTTAAAAAATGGCTGGCCGGACAGCCAATGGTGGAAGGCATACCATGACCCCCAGCTTAATGCGCTGATTGACAGCACGTTACGAAACTCTCCTGATATGCAGGTCGCGGAACAGCGCATTCAACTGGCAGAGGCGCAGGCTAAGGCTGTGGAGGCGCAGGATGGCCCGGAGATCGATTTCTCTGCAGATGTGGAGCGTCAGAGAATGTCAGCCGAAGGGCTGATGGGACCGTTTGCCATTACCGATCCGGCCGCCGGGACGACCGGGCCGTGGTACACCAACGGCACCTTGGGTTTAACTGCTGGCTGGAATCTGGATCTGTGGGGTAAAAATCGGGCCGAAGTGACGGCACGTATTGGGGCCGTTAAGGCGCGTGAAGCCGAGCGCGAGCAAACGCGACAGGTGCTGGCGAGTGGTGTGGCTCGTCTTTACTGGGAATGGCAAACGCAGGCCGGGCTGAAAACCGTGTTGACGCAAATCGAAACCGAGCAGCAGAACGTCATTAACGTCGATCGTCAACTGTATCAAAATGGTCTTACTTCTTCGGTGGAAGGCGTTGAAACCGATATCGATTCCAGCAAAACAGAGCAGCAGCTGAACGATGTCAGCGGTAAAATGAAGGTGATTGAAGCGCGGTTGAGCGCGCTGACCAACTCGCAGTCCACAGCCCTGAAACTCCATTCGACCCCGCTGCCCGCGGTGGAAAGCCAGCTCCCGTCCCAGCTAGGTTATTCGCTGCTGGCCCGCCGACCGGATTTGCAGGCGGCGCACTGGTACATTGAGTCATCGCTGAGCAGCATTGATGCGGCGAAAGCGGCGTTTTATCCCGATGTAAATCTGATGGCATTTTTACAACAGGATGCGTTACATCTGAGCGACTTGTTTCGCCATTCCGCGCAGCAAATGGGCGTAACGGCCGGGCTGACGCTGCCTATCTTTGATAGCGGCAGGCTGAACGCGAATCTCGACATTACTCAAGCGCAAAGCAACCTGACGGTGGCGAATTATAACAAAGCCGTGGTGGATGCGGTGAATGACGTGGCGCGTGCAGCATCGCAGGTAGAAACCCTGGCGCAGAAGAATCAGCATCAGCAGCAGATTGAGCATGATGCACTGCGCGTAGTGGGTCTGGCGCAGGCGCGCTTCAATGCCGGAATTATTGCGGGCTCCCGGGTCAGTGAGGCAAAGATCCCGGCATTACGTGAACAGTGCAACGCTCTGCTTTTACAAGGGCAATGGCTGGATGCCTCAATCCAGTTGAACCGTGCGCTGGGGGGCGGCTACCACGCTTCGTAACGCACCCACCCGGTAGACATCGCGCTACCGGGCTGTACTTTTGCTGCTGCGTTTTTTTAACCACCACCGAACGCCAGGCACCAGCACAATCACCAGAGCCAGCCATATCCAGTGCTTAATATGCTGGTCGAGATTGTGTAGCCACGGCGCAATGACTTCTCCCCCCACGTAACCCAGAGTGGTAAATATCAGCGCCCACGCCAGCCCCCCAGGATATTCAACGGCAGGAAAATTTTAGGTGGCAAATGGCTTGCGCCAATCAGCAACGGGCCGATCACGCGAAAACCATACATAAAACGGGTGCCAATCACGAACAGATAAGGACGGCGCTGGATCATTTTCTGCGCCCGGCGGATTTTGTCGCGATGTTTTGAGAAACGACGCAAAATTTTTCCACCGTAACGACGCCCAAGCAGATACAGCAATTGATCGCCAATCATCCCGCCCAGGGCCACAGAGATAACCACCAGAGGAAATTTAAGTAATCCCTGATGTGCCGCCACGCCGCCCAGCAGGGTAATGGTTTCACCTTCGGCCAAACTGCCAATGACCAATGCGGCGTAACCGTAATGTGCAATAAGACTGTTTATATCCATATGTCTGGATGACCTCCCGACGTTAAGCATACACCCTGTGAATCATCGTGGGGTTTAAAAGCGCTGAATTAGCGGTTCGTCATTTTTGTTGTTGTACAAAAATTAATCCAAAGCTGAATTATACTTGAACTGTTGAGGTCCGGAGCTGACAAGAAGGGGGCGGTATGAACCATGTCTGGGGGCTGTTTTCCCATCCCGATCGTGAAATGCATGTGATCAACAGCGAAAACGAAAGCGTTTCGCATCACTATACCCACCATGTACTGCTGATGGCGGCAATCCCGGTTATTTGTGCGTTCATCGGTACCACACAAATCGGCTGGGATTTTGGCGATGGCAATATCCTGAAATTATCCCTGTTGACTGGATTTGCAATGGCGATTCTGTTTTACGGGGTGATGCTGGCGGGCGTTGCCGTCATGGGCCGGGTTATCTGGTGGATGGCGCGTAACTACCCGCAGCGTCCGTCGCTGGCGCATTGTATGGTCTTTGCCGGATATGTCGCGACGCCGCTGTTTTTAAGCGGGCTGGTCGCACTTTATCCGCTGGTCTGGCTGTGCGCATTAGTCGGGACTCTCGCGCTGTTTTACACCGGTTATTTACTTTATCTCGGTATTCCGACGTTCCTGAATATCACTCGTGAGGAAGGGTTGAGTTTTTCCAGTTCGACGCTGGCAATCGGTGTGCTGGTACTGGAGGTTCTGCTGGCTATTACGGTAATCCTGTGGGGTTACGGCTATCGGTTATTCTGACGGATAAACCTGTCTACGCTGCGTTGTTGACGTAAAAGTCAGCAACGCAGCATTTCGAGACGATTCTCCTGTGGCAGCAAACCTGCCGGATCGCTATGATGCCTGAGCTAGCTTGAGATAATACTTAATCTCTGGCGGTGTGCGTTGTGACGTGCGTGAACCATTATCAGAAATCTCATCATGCTGAAATTCCGAGTTTCATTATTAAGCCTTGCCCTGGTGCTGGCCGTTCCTTTTGCACCCCAAGCCGTGGCGAAAACGGCAACTACCGCAGCGGCTTCTCAACCTGAGATAGCGTCCGGTAGCGCGATGATCGTTGATCTGAATACCAACAAAGTTATCTATTCGAACCACCCGGACCTTGTGCGTCCGATTGCGTCGATTACCAAATTAATGACGGCGATGGTGGTGCTTGATGCACGACTGCCGCTGAATGAAAAGCTGAAAGTCGATATTAGCCAGACGCCGGAGATGAAAGGCATTTACTCTCGCGTACGACTGAACAGCGAAATCAGCCGTAAAGACATGTTACTACTGGCGCTGATGTCATCAGAAAACCGCGCGGCGGCGAGCCTGGCGCATCATTACCCGGGCGGATACAACGCGTTTATCAAAGCCATGAATGCCAAAGCGAAAGCGCTCGGCATGACTCAGACACGCTTTGTGGAACCCACTGGCTTGTCGATTCATAACGTCTCGACCGCCCGTGACTTAACCAAGCTGCTGATCGCCAGCAAACAGTACCCGCTGATCGGCCAGTTAAGTACCACGCGTGAAGATATGGCGACGTTTGCCAACCCTGCGTATACGCTGCCGTTTCGTAACACCAACCATCTGGTATACCGCGATAACTGGAATATTCAGTTAACGAAAACCGGGTTTACCAATGCGGCAGGCCACTGTCTGGTGATGCGCACGGTGATTAACAACAAACCGGTGGCGCTGGTGGTGATGGATGCCTTTGGTAAATATACTCACTTTGCCGATGCCAGCCGTTTACGTACCTGGATTGAAACGGGCAAGGTGATGCCGGTTCCGGCGGCGGCGCTGAGCTATAAAAAGCAAAAAGCTGCGCAGATGGCGGCGGCAGGTTCGGCGAAGGGCGAGCAAACCGCACAGAACGATTAAATAAGATATCTTTTCCGGCCTACGCATAGCGAATATAGCAGTAGGCCGGGCAAGCAAAGCGCCCCGGCAACATGCCCGGTAGCGCTTATCTTTTTCAGGATTACGATTCTTTCCAGAACTTCTGCTTACTCGTTTTCCCGATACCCGGATTCATACTGTTGGTGGGGTCATTCTCACGGTAAAAACGGGTCAAGGTTTCCGGTGCCTGATACAGATGCCCGACGTTATGCTCTGCCGGATACTGCGCCCCACGCTCGCGAAGGAGTTCCAGCATCTGCTCTTTGAGCGCATGCGCATCCACGCCTTTTTTCACGATGTAATCCTGATGGAAGACGTAACACATAAAGTGACCGTAATAGAGTTTGTGCACCAGTTGACTGTCGATCTCTGGAGGCAGATGCTCGTACCATTCGGTGTCGTTACGACGCAGCGCGATATCCAGCGCCAGAATATCTTCCACCTCATCCGCATGCACGGCCTGATAACGAATAGCCGCGCCAGCCGCCGCAAAGCGATGCAAGAACGCCTTGCTGCCTTCTTCCGCCGTACAGGCAAAGAAGTCGCCTTCAGCGGTTTTGAAATACTCGCTTAGCCAGTTTTGGGCTTCAGCCACGCCGCCACCGGCCATTTTTAACAGCAGGTGATGCTCGTACTTATCGCGCCAGCTTTTCATGCGCGCCGGTAAGTGGCTGGGGAACAAATGACCAAATTTCTGCATTGCTCGGTCGGTGAAGTGAGGACGGAAAATTTTCACTTTTTCCAGCATCGCATCGGTGCGACCTTTCAGGGTGAAGAAGAACGGCATTTTGTCGGTGCCGAGCTTGTCGATCATCAGAAACGTATCTTTGCCGTATTGCTCAGCGATGTCGTAAATATCGCGGTGCATATATTCACCGGCGACCGGCAGATGCTCGAATTTTGCCAGAATATGACGGCGGATCTCCGTCAGCACCTCTGGCTGGTTGGTGCCGATGTAAAAGACCTGCTGGTTTTTTTCGGCTTCGAAGGTGTCCAGACGCACGGCAAAGACCGCGAGCTTGCCTGCACAACCGGACGATTCAAACAAGCGATCCGGGTCGGCGTTATAGCGTGCGGGCGTGTCCGCGTCGATATCTCTGACGCGGGTAACGTAGTCATGATCGTGCGCGTGACGCCCGTCGTGGCGAACATCGTCATCTCTAATACGCTCGTCATCCAGTTTGCTCAGGATCTGCTCCGGGGTCTGGCCCAGCTCGATACCCAGATGGTTAACCAGCTGTAATTTTCCCTGTTCATCAATACGCGCAAACAGCGACATCTCCGTGTATGCCGGGCCGCGCTGTACCAGCGAGCCGCCGGAGTTGTTGCAAATGCCACCGATAACCGAAGCGCCGATACAGGAAGATCCGATTACCGAATGCGGCTCACGGCCAAACGGTTTGAGCGCTTTTTCCAGCGAATAGAGCGTGGTTCCTGGATAGGCCAGCACCTGTTCACCTTTGCCGATGACGTGCAGCTTATCAAGACGCAGGGTGCTGATAATGACAATCTCGCGGTCGTAATCATTACCGCTCGGCGTAGACCCTTCGGTCAGGCCGGTGTTAGCGGCCTGCATCAGGATAATTTTATCCGCGGCGACGCAGGCGCTCAAAACGCGCCACAGTTCTAAAAGCGACCCGGGGAACACGACGGCAAGCGCATCGCCCTGGCCGGAGCGGAATCCCTTGCGATAGCGGGCGGTTTTAGCAGGTTCTGTCAGCAGGTGTGAATGACCCACCAGACGGGTCAGTTCATTCAGGAAAGCTTTATTATCTGTTGTAATGGAAGACATTCTCCACTCCTTGTGGTGGGACTCAATATCAGGAACAAGCATAGCGCTTTGTATGACAATACGCTTTCTCATTCATATTGTCTCTGGTTCGTCTTTTACTGATTCGCGCTGGTTTCGAAAATTAGGAGAATAACCTTAGCTTTCTTTATCGCTCCCGTTTAGTCTTACGGCAAACTGCGGTTTTTGTTATATTTTCGCTGCCTCGTCGGGAAAAAATAAAGAGAGAATCAACATGAAATGGCTATGTTCTGTAGGTGTCGCGGTGAGTCTGGCATTGCAACCAGCGTTGGCGGACACTCTGTTTGGTAACCATCCACTGACGCCAGAGGCGCGGGATGCCTTCGTTACCGATTTACTCAAGCAGATGACCGTAGATGAGAAGATTGGGCAACTGCGTTTGATAAGCGTCGGGCCTGATAACCCGAAAGAAGCCATCCGCGAGATGATCAAAGACGGGCAGGTTGGGGCAATTTTTAACACCGTCACGCGCCAGGATATCCGCAAAATGCAGGATCAGGTGATGGATCTCAGCCGCCTGAAAATCCCTCTCTTTTTTGCCTACGACGTATTGCACGGTCAGCGTACCGTATTCCCGATAAGTCTCGGTCTGGCATCCTCCTTTAATCTCGATGCGGTCAGAACCGTTGGTCGAGTGTCTGCGTATGAAGCCGCCGATGATGGTCTGAATATGACCTGGGCGCCGATGGTCGATGTCTCGCGCGATCCGCGCTGGGGCCGCGCCTCGGAAGGGTTTGGCGAAGATACGTATTTGACCGCCACGATGGGCAAAACCATGGTGGAAGCGATGCAGGGTAAAAGCCCGGCCGATCGCTATTCGGTGATGACCAGCGTCAAGCACTATGCCGCCTATGGCGCGGTTGAAGGCGGCAAGGAATACAACACTGTCGATATGAGCCCGCAGCGTTTGTTCAACGACTATATGCCACCGTACAAAGCCGGACTGGACGCCGGTAGCGGTGCGGTGATGGTGGGGCTTAATTCGCTGAACGGTACGCCGGCGACTTCGGATGCATGGCTGTTAAAAGACGTCCTGCGCGATGAGTGGGGCTTTAAGGGCATTACCGTTTCCGATCACGGCGCGATTAAGGAACTGATTAAGCACGGCACTGCCGCCGATCCTGAAGATGCGGTGCGTGTGGCGATCAAGTCCGGCATCAACATGAGCATGAGTGATGAGTATTACAGCAAATACCTGCCGGGGTTGATTAAGTCAGGTAAGGTGACGATGGCGGAGCTGGACGACGCTGCGCGTCATGTGCTGAACGTGAAATATGATATGGGGCTGTTTAACGATCCGTACAGCCATCTGGGGGCTAAAGAATCTGACCCGCAGGACACCAACGCGGAAAGCCGTTTGCACCGCAAAGAGGCGCGTGAAGTGGCGCGTGAAAGCCTGGTGCTGCTGAAAAACCGTCTGGAAACATTGCCGCTGAAAAAATCCGCCACCGTAGCGGTTGTCGGTCCGCTGGCCGACAGCAAGCGTGATGTGATGGGCAGTTGGTCTGCTGCCGGGGTTGCCGATCAGTCGGTAACGGTGCTGACGGGGATTAAAAATGCCATCGGCGAGCAGGGCAAAGTGGTATACGCCAAAGGGGCGAACATCACCAACGACAAAGGCATTGTCGACTTCCTCAACCAGTATGAAGAGGCGGTGAAGGTTGACCCGCGTTCGCCGCAGGCGATGATTGATGAAGCCGTTAACGCCGCGAAGCAGTCTGACGTAGTCGTCGCGGTAGTTGGTGAAGCGCAGGGAATGGCGCATGAAGCCTCCAGCCGCACCGATATCACCATTCCGCAGAGTCAGCGTGACCTGATTACCGCGCTGAAAGCCACGGGTAAGCCGCTGGTTCTGGTACTGATGAACGGTCGTCCGCTGGCGCTGGTTAAGGAAGATCAACAGGCCGATGCGATCCTCGAAACCTGGTTTGCCGGGACGGAAGGCGGTAACGCCATCGCCGATGTGCTGTTTGGCGATTACAACCCGTCAGGCAAGTTGCCGATGTCTTTCCCGCGCTCTGTCGGACAGATCCCGGTCTATTACAGCCATCTCAATACCGGTCGCCCGTATAATGCCGATAAGCCGAATAAGTACACGTCGCGCTACTTTGACGAAGCGAACGGTCCGTTGTATCCCTTTGGCTATGGCCTGAGCTACACCACATTCACGGTTTCTGATGTGAAACTCTCTTCTCCGACGATGAAGCGTGACGGGACCGTGACGGCCAGCGTGCAGGTGACCAACACCGGCAAACGCGAAGGTGCGACGGTGATTCAGATGTATTTGCAGGATGTTACCGCTTCAATGAGTCGTCCGGTAAAACAGCTGAAAGGTTTTGAGAAGGTGAATCTTAAGCCGGGTGAAACCCAAACCGTTAGCTTCCCAATTGATGTTGAAGCGCTGAAATTCTGGAACCAGCGTATGCAATACGATGCCGAACCGGGCAAGTTCAACGTCTTTATCGGCGTGGATTCTGCCAGAGTGAAGCAGGGCGAATTTGAACTGCTGTAATTGATATCATGCCTGATAGCGTGACGCTTATCAGGCCTGCGAAATCGTACCATCCGGTAAACTCACTTTGGGTTTGCCGGATTTTTTTTATTGTGTTATCGCCTTACCGCGAGTAACTCTCAGTGTTACTACCCAATTGCCAGGTTAAGGCTTGATTTTTCGACTATGCTTTTTCCTCAAGTCTCTGAAAAGGGCCGTAAAAGAATGAGGAGTGCAGCATGATAATTTCAAAAGTTTGGGTGGGTTCGCTGGCGTTGTTAGCCGCGATCAGCTTGCCCTTACAGGCCGCGTCACCCGTCACGGTCGGTTCAAAAATAGATACCGAAGGGGCGCTGCTCGGCAACATTATTTTGCAGGTGCTCGAAAGTCACGGCGTGAAAACCGTTAATAAAGTACAGCTGGGTACCACTCCGGTGGTGCGTGGGGCAATTACCTCTGGTGAACTGGATATTTATCCGGAATATACCGGCAATGGCGCATTCTTTTTTAAAGATGAGAATGATCCTGCGTGGAAAAATGCGCAGGCCGGTTATGACAAAGTGAAAAAGCTGGACGCAGAGCAAAATAAGCTGATCTGGCTAACGCCTGCGCCCGCCAACAACACCTGGACCATTGCGGTTCGCCAGGATGTCGCGCAAAAGAATAAGCTTGAGTCCCTTGCCGATTTAGGCCGTTACCTGAAAGACGGGGGGACGTTCAAACTTGCCGCCTCTGCGGAATTTATCGAACGGGCTGACGCGCTGCCTGCCTTTGAAAAAGCCTATGATTTCAAACTGAATCAGAATCAGCTGTTGTCGCTGGCGGGGGGGGATACCGCGGTGACGATTAAAGCAGCGGCGCAGCAGACCTCTGGGGTCAATGCGGCGATGGCCTACGGTACCGACGGTCCGGTTGCGGCGCTCGGTCTGCAAACATTAAGCGATCCGCAAGGCGTGCAGCCCATTTATGCGCCAGCGCCCGTTGTGCGTGAATCGGTGCTGCAGGACTACCCGCAAATGGCAGAATGGCTACAACCAGTATTTGCCAGCTTGGATGAAAAAACGCTGCAACGGCTGAATGCCAGTATCGCCGTGGAGGGGCTGGATGCGAAAAAAGTAGCAGCAGACTACCTGAAGCAAAAAGGATGGGCGAAGTAACGGAGTTTGCAGCGGGTGGGTGTTTTGTCGAATATTTCAGTAAATCGGGTGCTGTTGCTGCTGGTGTTTCTTACCATCGCGGCGGCAGCGCTTCCTTTCATTAGCTATGCTCCCAATCGCCTGGTTTCCGGTGAAGGGCGTCAACTCTGGGATATCCAACCCGACATGGCATGGGGATTAGCGGCGGCCTGTGTGTTGCTGTTTCTTCTGTGCTTTGTACCGGGAAAATCCGGCAATATATTGACGCTTATCGTTAGCCAACTGTTGGTGATTGCGGCGCTGGTCATCGCCGGCACAACGGCAACGTATCTGGCTCAGACGGGTAGCCCGCTGGCCAGAACCAGCCTGGGCAGCGGGTTCTGGTTAGGGCTGGGACTGATGCTGCTGGCAGCCAGTGACGCCATTCGTCGCATCACCGAACGGGCGTCGTGGCGTTGGTTATTGCACGCACAAATATTCATTTTGCCG
The DNA here is from genome assembly GCF_013728095.1 of Citrobacter sp. RHBSTW-00887. Classification (NCBI taxonomy): domain Bacteria; kingdom Pseudomonadati; phylum Pseudomonadota; class Gammaproteobacteria; order Enterobacterales; family Enterobacteriaceae; genus Citrobacter; species Citrobacter sp. RHBSTW-00887. The sequence continues at coordinate 1,968,046 of NZ_CP056267.1, forward strand.
CTGGTGTTACTGCTCTCCGGTACGTTTAACGATCTTTCTCTGCTTAAAGAATATGCCAACCGCCAGGATGTCTTTAACGACGCCCTGGCGCAGCATCTGACGATTCTGTTCGCTACCGTAGTGCCCGCGCTGCTCATTGGCGTGCCGCTGGGCGTCTGGTGTACTTTTTCTGTCTCCCGTCAGGGGCCGGTATTCGCGGTACTGAACATCATCCAGACTATTCCCTCCGTCGCGCTGTTTGGCCTGTTAATTGCGCCGCTTGCCGGACTGGTGAAGCACTTTCCCTTGCTGGGTTCGCTTGGCGTAGCGGGAACCGGTCTGACGCCTGCGCTTATTGCGTTGGTGCTGTATGCGCTCTTACCGCTGGTTCGCGGCGTAGTGGCTGGATTGAATCAGGTTCCACGCGATGTACTTGAAAGCGCCAGGGCGATGGGGATGAGCGCGCGTCAGCGGTTTATCTCGGTGCAGTTTCCACTGGCGCTGCCGGTCTTCTTGCGCAGTTTGCGAGTGGTGATGGTCCAGACGGTGGGAATGGCGGTGATAGCCGCGCTGATTGGTGCAGGGGGATTTGGCGCGCTGGTCTTTCAGGGATTGCTCAGTAGCGCCGTTGATTTAGTGCTGTTGGGCGTGATCCCGGTCGTTGTGCTGGCTGTGTTGATTGATGCGCTGTTTGATTTAGGGATCGCGCTGCTAAAGGTATCGAATAATGATTGAATTTCGCCATGTCAGTAAAACCTATGGCCAGCAAAAAGCCGTCGACGACCTGAACCTGCAGTTAGGAGAGGGCAGCTTTTCGGTATTAATTGGCACGTCAGGTTCGGGCAAGTCTACCACGCTAAAGATGATCAACCGGCTGGTTGAACATGACAGCGGGCAGATCCGTTTCGCCGGGGAGGAGATCCGCAGCCTGCCGGTGCTGGAGTTACGACGGCGCATGGGGTACGCGATTCAGTCTATTGGTTTGTTTCCCCACTGGACCGTCGCGCAGAATATTGCCACCGTACCGCAGCTGCAAAAGTGGTCACGTTCACGTATTGATGACCGAACAGATGAACTTATGGCGCTGCTGGGCCTTGAGGCGAGTTTGCGTCACCGTTATCCGCATCAGCTTTCCGGCGGACAACAGCAGAGGGTTGGGGTTGCGCGAGCATTGGCGGCAGATCCGCAGGTGCTACTGATGGATGAGCCTTTTGGCGCTCTGGACCCGGTCACCCGCGGCGCGCTGCAGCAGGAGATGACGCGTATCCACCGTTTATTGGGACGTACCATTGTGCTGGTGACGCATGATATCGACGAGGCGTTGAGACTGGCGGAGCATCTGATTTTGATGGATGCGGGAAAAGTTGTGAAGCAAGGCACGTCGCTGTCGATGCTCACTGCGCCAGCGAATGATTTCGTGCAAACTTTTTTTGGCCGCAGTGAACTGGGCGTAAGGCTGTTGTCGCTGCGTACGGTAGGGGATTTTATCCGTCGCGGTGAACACTCAGACGGCGAGCCGCTGGTGGATGAGATGACGCTACGTGATGCATTGTCGGTGTTCGTGGCGCGTGGCTGCGATGTTTTGCCGGTCGTGACGCCGCAGGGGTTGCCCTGCGGGACGCTTCATTTTCGCGATTTGCTTTCGGAGACGCCGACCCGTGAAACGTCTTGCTGATCCATTGCTATGGCTTGTTGCGCTGTTTCTGATCCTGTTGGTGGGGTTGCCCCACAGTCAGGCCCTGTTTAGTTCGCTATTTCCGGCGCTGCCGCGTCCCGTGTATCAGCAGGAAAGTTTTACGGCGCTGGCGTTGAGTCATTTTGCGTTGGTTGGGATTTCAAGCCTTTTTGCCGTCATCATTGGCACCGGAGCGGGAATAGCGGTAACCCGGCCCTGGGGCGCGGAATTCAGGCCGATGGTGGAAACGATTGCCGCCGTGGGGCAGACATTTCCTCCGGTCGCCGTGCTGGCGATCGCCGTACCGGTGATGGGGTTTGGGCTTGAACCCGCGATTATCGCGCTGATTTTGTATGGCGTGTTACCAATCTTGCAGGCAACTCTGGCAGGACTCGGCGGAATTTCTCCCAGCGTGATGGATATCGCCAGCGGAATGGGCATGAGTCAGGGCCAGCGGCTGCGTAAAGTGGAGTTGCCGCTGGCGGCACCGGTTATTCTGGCGGGAATTCGCACGTCGGTGATTATTAATATCGGCACCGCTACGATCGCGTCAACCGTCGGGGCGAACACGCTGGGCACGCCGATTATCATCGGCCTGAGCGGGTTCAATACCGCCTATGTGATTCAGGGGGCACTGCTGGTCGCGCTGGCTGCGGTGATAGTTGACCGCGGGTTTGAGCGATTAGCGAGCCACCTTACCCGGCACGTAAAATGAATGTGTAGCCTGCCAGCATGACGCCGCCGATACCGCCGATGGCCATCAGCAGGAAGAGGGTAATGACACCGATTTTAGCTGCGCTCATTATGCACTCCTTATGTGAATCTAAGGATTGTACACGTTTGTTAACAGAATATTAAGAGCCGATCCTGGTTGGCTTTAAATACCGAGCGGATAAATATCGTGACCTAACGCGCGCCATTCGTTCAGTTGTTGCTGCTGAGCGGGCGTTTGGCTTTCGCCGCACCAGACCAGTAAGGTTCGCCCTTCAAACAGCTCTGGTCGCAATTGGTTTAGCGAGTGGGCGAGGACGTCAACGCGCCATCCCTGCTGGCTGGCTACCCAACCCTCCAGCCATAAGCGGGTGGTATCATGAATGTTCCAGCCGACAACCAGGGCATCTTTCCCCTGTTTCTTGCGCGCCGAGGCCAGACAAATAGCGATGTAGTTGATGAGGACACCGTCGAGGATCCCCAGTAACGCCTGCAGGATCGGCTGCTGGCATTGCAAGCGGCGGCGTAACGGAATGAACAAATGGGTGTTGAGCGTTTGTGCGGGATAATCCTGACCGCGCTCTTTGATCCACATCCTGAGGCTATGCAGATTATTACTTTGCAAATAGCTCAACAGCGTTTCTTGCTGTTCGCGCCAGCCGTTATGCACATCAATGTTCTCATTGCTGAGCAACATTTTTACCTTACTGACCTGAACGCCGTTATTTATCCAGCGTTTTATCTCACGGATCCGGTCGATATCCGCGTCGTTAAACAGGCGATGCCCGCCGTCTGTTCGCTGCGGTTTCAGTAATCCGTAACGCCTCTGCCACGCGCGTAAAGTGACAGGGTTGATATCACAAAGCAAAGCCACTTCACCTATTGTGTAAAGCGCCATCGTCGTCTCACTTATGCTCGCGAGGTCCCAGTTTTACTTTAGACGCTCTTTTGCGAACTAGGTAGTTTTGTCTGTTTTTTGATCAACAAATGGGTGAATTTGTAGTCATGCTCGCGCTTTCGAGTGATCGTTCTCACAAATTCCTTTTTTTTTGCAACACTTCAAAGAAAGTTACGCGCAGCCCATGTATGTTACGCGCTTTTAAGTGATGTGTGGTTGGCAGGTATGTACGAGTTTAATCTGGTGTTGCTGCTGCTTCAGCAGATGTGTGTGTTTCTCGTTATCGCGTGGCTCATGAGCAAAACGCGTTTGTTTATCCCGCTGATGCAGGTCACGATCCGGCTCCCGCACAAGCTGCTTTGCTACGTTACCTTTTCCATTTTCTGCATTTTGGGCACCTATTTCGGGCTGCACATTGATGATTCTATTGCTAATACCCGTGCTATCGGCGCGGTGATGGGCGGGCTGCTTGGCGGCCCGGTGGTCGGCGGTTTGGTCGGTCTAACCGGTGGCTTACATCGTTATTCAATGGGCGGAATGACGGCGCTCAGTTGCATGATTTCGACCATTGTGGAAGGTTTGCTCGGCGGGCTGGTGCACAGCGTGCTCACCCGTCGTGGCCGTACCGATAAAGTCTTTAGCCCACTGACCGCGGGTGCCATTACTTTTGTCGCCGAACTGGTGCAGATGCTGATCATCTTGTTAATCGCCCGGCCGTTTGACGATGCGTTTCGGCTGGTCAGTAATATCGCCGCGCCGATGATGGTGACGAATACCGTGGGTGCAGCCTTATTTATGCGTATTTTGCTCGATAAACGGGCGATGTTTGAAAAATATACCTCTGCTTTTTCCGCCACTGCGCTCAAAGTTGCCGCCTCAACGGAGGGTATTTTGCGCCAGGGGTTTAACGAGGTTAACAGCATGAAGGTCGCTCAGGTGCTGTATGAAGAGCTGGATATCGGTGCTGTGGCAATTACCGACCGCGAGAAGCTGCTGGCATTTACCGGCATTGGTGACGATCACCATCTACCCGGAAAACCTATTTCGTCGTCGTACACCCAACGGGCGATAGAAACCGGAGAGGTGGTGTATGCCGATGGGAATGAAGTCCCTTACCGCTGCTCTTTGCACCCGCAATGCAAATTAGGCTCGACGCTGGTGATCCCTTTGCGGGGGGAAAACCAGCGGGTGATGGGGACCATCAAACTGTATGAAGCCAAAAACCGCCTCTTTAGCTCGATCAACCGCACGCTGGGGGAAGGGATCGCCCAGTTGCTTTCGGCGCAGATTCTGGCCGGGCAGTATGAGCGGCAAAAAGCGATGCTCACGCAGTCGGAAATCAAACTCCTGCATGCACAGGTGAACCCCCATTTTTTGTTTAATGCGCTCAACACCATCAAAGCCGTGATCCGACGCGATAGCGAGCAGGCCAGCCAACTGGTGCAGTACCTGTCGACGTTCTTTCGCAAAAACTTAAAACGTCCGTCGGAGATTGTGACGCTGGCTGATGAAATTGAGCACGTTAATGCCTATCTGCAAATTGAAAAGGCGCGATTTCAGTCGCGCCTGCAGGTGACTTTGACGGTGCCAGATGCGCTTTCGTATCAGCAATTACCTGCCTTTACCCTACAACCGATTGTGGAGAATGCCATTAAGCACGGTACCTCTCAGCTACTGGATACCGGCGAAGTGTCGATTACGGCCCGCCGCGAAGGGCAGTATCTGATGCTGGATATTGAAGATAACGCCGGGTTGTATCAGCCAACGTCTGAGGCCAGCGGATTGGGTATGAATCTGGTTGATAAACGACTGCGCGAGCGGTTTGGCGACGATTTTGGCATCAGCGTAGCGTGTGAACCTGACCGCTTTACCCGAATCACTTTACGACTTCCTCTGGAGGAACTGGCATGATCAAAGTGCTGATTGTCGATGACGAACCGTTAGCGCGGGAGAATCTGCGGATCCTGTTGCAGGCGCAAAGCGACATCGAGATCGTCGGCGAATGTTCGAATGCGGTGGAAGCCATCGGCGCGGTACATAAACTGCGTCCGGATGTCCTGTTCCTTGATATTCAGATGCCGCGTATCAGCGGTCTGGAAATGGTTGGCATGCTTGATCCTGAGCATCGTCCGTATATTGTTTTCCTTACTGCGTTTGATGAATATGCGGTGAAAGCTTTTGAAGAACACGCGTTTGATTATCTTCTCAAACCGATTGAAGAGGCGCGACTGGAAAAAACGCTGAGCCGTTTACGTCAGGAGCGCACGAAGCAGGATGTATCGCTACTGCCGGAGAATCAGCAGGCGCTGAAGTTTATTCCGTGCAGCGGCCACAGCCGAATCTATCTGCTGCAAATGGATGACGTGGCGTTTATCAGCAGCCGCATGAGCGGCGTGTATGTGACCAGCAGCGATGGTAAAGAAGGTTTCACCGAACTGACGCTCAGAACGCTGGAAAGCCGTACTCCTTTGCTGCGCTGTCATCGGCAATATCTGGTGAATATGGCGCAATTGCGGGAGATCCGTCTGGAAGAAAACGGTCAGGCCGAACTGATTTTACGCAACGGGCTGACAGTTCCGGTAAGTCGCCGTTATCTTAAAAGTCTAAAAGAGGCGATTGGACTGTAAAACTGATACACTGCGCGCCATTGCATCACCGACAGTTGAAGGCTCTATGCTAAGTAACGATATTCTTCGTAGCCTGCGCTACACCCTGAAAGCGAACAATAACGACATGGTGCGTATTCTTGCGCTTGCTGACATGGAATCCACCTCCGCAGGTTTTGATACCTGGATGACAAAAGAAGATGAAGCCGGGTTTATTCGTTGCCCGGATATCATTCTCTCCGGATTTTTAAACGGTCTGATTTATCATCTGCGTGGTAAAGACGAGTCTGCGCCGGAACTGGCGCTTGAGCGTCGTGTTAACAACAATACGGTGCTGAAAAAGCTGCGTATCGCCTTTTCGCTGAAAACCGATGATATTCTGGCCATTATGACCGAGCAGAAGTTTCGTGTGTCGATGCCGGAAATTACCGCCATGATGCGCGCGCCGGATCATAAGAACTATCGCGAATGCGGCGATCAGTTTCTGCGTTATTTCCTGCGGGGTTTGACGTCGCGAGTGCACAAAACGAAAGCGTAAAACGACGCTGGCGACCGCGATGAATTTCGGGTCGCCAGGATGTTATTTCACTTCTTTAAAACCCGCCGATTCCATTACCGTTTGCATTTGCTTCATGCTGATATTTTTATCGGCTTTCTCAGAAAGCTTCATCCCGGAAATTGCCTGCAACGCTTTTATATCGACTTTTTCCATATCGATAGTGACATTTTCCTGCGCGTAGGTATCTGTATAGGTGAGCTTTTCTTCTACGCCTGCAATATTTTGATATTTGGCGCTTAACGCATCGAATACTTTTGCGGCTTCCTCTTTATTGCTGGCGCCGACAGACGCATAGCTGATTTTACTTTCGGAGCTTTGTTTCAGAACTTTGTCCCCTTTATAGGTGTAAGAGACGGTGATATCCGAACCGTTAAGATTGGCATTGAATGTTTTCGTCTCTTCTTTATCACCACAACCCGCCAGGGAAAAAACCACAACCGATGCCACGGCGAGAGAAACTAATTTTTGTAACGCTGTCATGGAAACTCCATTTTATGAATATCGAAAGCTAAATAATAATTCTAATGAATATTAAGGGGCCGGGCGGCCTTAATAGCAGAGCAGTATAGAATAAATCTAATAGCGATGGCTAAGCAGTCCGAAAATGGAGTGGGGGAGTGTGTTTAAGATTAAAGGTAAATCTCTCAGCAAAAAAAAAGCGCTGCAGTTGCAGCGCTCGAGATGTCTGATTTATTTCACCTGTTGGCCAGGTTTTGCGCCTTCGTCCGGGCTTAACAGGAAGATATCTTTCCCGCCAGGACCTGCCGCCATGACCATCCCTTCAGAAATGCCGAAGCGCATCTTACGAGGTGCCAGGTTAGCAACCATAATTGTCTGACGTCCAACCAGGGTCTGCGGATCCGGATAGGCAGAACGAATACCAGAGAAGACGTTACGCTTCTCGCCACCGAGATCCAGCGTCAGACGCAGCAGTTTGTCAGAACCTTCCACAAACTCGGCGTTTTCAATCAATGCCACGCGCAGGTCAACTTTGGCGAAATCGTCAAAGGTAATGGTTTCCTGAATCGGGTCATCCGCCAGCGGGCCGGTTACCGGTGCGGCAGCGGCCTTCACTTCTTCTTTCGACGCTTCCACCAGCGCTTCAACTTGTTTCATGTCGATGCGATTGTAGAGCGCCTTAAAGGTGTTGACCTTGTGACCGAGCAGCGGTTGCTTAATGGCATCCCAGCTCAGCTCGCTGTTCAGGAAAGCTTCTACACGTTCAGCAAGCGTTGGCAGAACCGGTTTCAGGTAAGTCATCAGGACGCGGAACAGGTTGATACCCATGGAGCAGATCGCCTGCAGGTCGGCATCGCGGCCTTCCTGTTTAGCAACGACCCACGGAGCCTGTTCGTCAACGTAGCGGTTTGCCACATCGGCCAGCGCCATGATTTCACGGATAGCTTTACCAAATTCACGGCTTTCCCATGCTTCGCCAATCACCGCAGCAGCGTCAGTGAAGGTTTTATACAACGCCGGGTCGGCCAGTTCAGCCGCCAGTACGCCGTCAAAACGCTTGCTGATAAAGCCTGCGTTACGTGATGCCAGGTTGACTACTTTGTTGACGATATCGGCGTTTACACGCTGGACAAAGTCTTCCAGGTTCAGGTCGATGTCATCAATGCGTGAAGAAAGCTTCGCCGTGTAGTAGTAGCGCAGGCTGTCGGCGTCAAAGTGCTTCAGCCAGGTGCTGGCCTTAATGAAGGTACCGCGAGATTTGGACATCTTCGCACCGTTTACCGTCACATAACCGTGTACAAACAGGTTGGTCGGCTTGCGGAAGTTGCTGCCTTCCAGCATTGCCGGCCAGAACAGGCTATGGAAGTAGACGATGTCTTTACCGATGAAGTGATACAACTCAGCGTCGGAATCTTTCTTCCAATACTCATCAAAACTGGTCGTGTCGCCGCGCTTATCGCACAGGTTTTTGAACGAACCCATATAGCCAATTGGTGCATCAAGCCAGACATAGAAGTACTTGCCTGGCGCATCCGGGATTTCAAAACCGAAGTATGGGGCATCGCGGGAAATATCCCACTGCTGCAGGCCGGATTCGAACCATTCCTGCATTTTGTTGGCGACCTGCTCCTGCAACGCGCCGCTGCGTGTCCAGGCCTGCAGCATCTCGCTGAATGACGGCAGGTCAAAGAAGAAGTGTTCGGAGTCGCGCATTACCGGCGTCGCGCCAGAAACGACGGATTTCGGCTCGATAAGTTCGGTCGGGCTGTAGGTTGCGCCGCAGACTTCACAGTTATCGCCATACTGATCCGGAGATTTACATTTCGGGCAGGTGCCTTTAACGAAACGGTCCGGCAGGAACATGCCTTTTTCCGGATCGTAAAGCTGGGAGATAGTACGGTTCTTAATAAAACCGTTCTCCTTCAGGCGCGTATAAATCAGCTCAGACAGCTCACGGTTCTCTTCGCTGTGCGTAGAGTGGTAGTTGTCATAGCTGATGTCAAAACCCGCAAAATCAGTCTGATGCTCCTGACTCATTTCACCGATCATCTGCTCTGGCGTGATCCCAAGCTGCTGTGCTTTCAGCATGATTGGCGTACCGTGTGCGTCGTCCGCGCAGATGAAGTTAACCTGGTGGCCGCGCATTCGCTGGTAACGGACCCAGACATCAGCCTGGATGTGCTCCAGCATATGGCCGAGGTGGATAGAGCCGTTGGCGTACGGCAGCGCGCACGTTACCAGAATTTTCTTCGCGACTTGAGTCATAGTGGGCAATTACTTCTTTTGTAGTGAAAAGGGCTTTGATAGTACCAAAATGGTAATTACTGCGCCAAGCGATAAGGGCATTTATCCGTAAATGAATAATTGTTGCGGTTGGAGTAAACTACCTGGTGACTATTGTATTTTCAGAACAACAAAAAGGAGTCGGGATGAACGCACAATCCCAGGCCAAATCACCAGAGACCCTGCGCGCGATGGTTGCCGGGACGCTGGCGAATTTTCAGCATTCAACCCTGAAGCATAATCTGACGACGCTTAAAGCGTTGCATCACGTCGCCTGGATGGATGACACGTTGCACGTTGAGCTGGTCATGCCGTTTGTCTGGCAGAGCGCGTTTGAGGACTTAAAAGAGCAATGTAGCGCCGATCTATTGCGTATTACTGGTGCGAAAGCGATCGACTGGAAACTGTCGCATAACATTGCGACGCTGAAACGCGTGAAAAACCAGCCGGGCATTAATGGTGTAAAAAACATCATAGCCGTCAGTTCGGGTAAAGGTGGCGTGGGTAAATCCTCTACTGCCGTGAACCTGGCGCTGGCGCTGGCTGCGGAAGGGGCGAAGGTAGGGATACTGGACGCCGATATTTATGGCCCGTCAATCCCGACGATGCTCGGTGCGGAAAACCAGCGTCCAACCTCTCCAGACGGTACCCATATGGCGCCGATCATGTCTCACGGCCTGGCGACAAACTCTATTGGTTATCTGGTTACTGACGATAATGCGATGGTGTGGCGTGGCCCGATGGCCAGCAAAGCCCTGCTGCAGATGCTGCAAGAAACCTTATGGCCGGATCTTGATTACCTGGTACTGGATATGCCGCCGGGTACGGGTGATATCCAGTTGACGCTGGCGCAAAACATTCCGGTCACGGGTGCTGTTGTGGTGACCACTCCGCAGGACATCGCGCTGATCGATGCGAAAAAAGGCATCGTGATGTTCGAAAAAGTCGAAGTGCCAGTGCTGGGTATTGTTGAGAATATGAGTATGCATATTTGCAGCAACTGCGGTCATCACGAGCCAATCTTCGGCACCGGTGGCGCGCAGAAACTGGCTGAGCAGTATCACACCCAACTGCTGGGACAGATGCCGCTGCATATTTCTCTGCGTGAAGACCTGGATCGTGGTACGCCGACGGTCATCAGCCGTCCTGACAGCGAATTTACCGCCATTTACCGCGACCTGGCAGGACGTGTCGCTGCCCAGCTCTACTGGCAAGGGGAAGTGATCCCGGGTGAAATTGCCTTCCGCGCGGTGTAATTAATAGCGTTAAAAATATTCACCACATCAATAATGAATTGATGCGGTGAATATATTGGATGAAAAATCTCACTCAATTATTTATCTGGACTGTATAATTCATGTCTTTTTCTGAATAAACACCCTCAATGCATCATTTAAATTGATCAAATTGGTCGAATTAATCTACAATCTCAATTAGTCTTAGCGAGGCAGTTAATCCATAATCTACTGGAAAGACGGCTTGTGTGCTGTTTCCCAACCGATACAGGAATAATGAACGTAATGAAAAAAAATTTATTCTTGGGAGTTATTACTTTGGCTTATGGAATGAGCGCTTCTGCTTTCGCCACAGATACTGCCACCCTGAATATCAATGGTCGGGTAACTGAACCCACCTGTAGCGCTGATGTTGTAAATAACGAAGTGCAGCAACGCTGTGGCAATGCTATTTCCTTTTCAAACGTCAGAGCGGGTGTTTCCAATCCAACAAAAGGTGCGGTAACTGAAATTGTTACTATCACCGGTGACGCTACACGACAAATTGTGATGACGCGTTACGATTAAAAGTCTTTTATCAGCCATGTATTATTATTGTGAATGATATGTGGCTGCTCATTTCTCTGAAGAATTTCATTCCGACAGTTAATCTCGTAAATTTATTAATTTAAAAGAATAAAAAAATCGACTGATTTGTTTCTATTATATTGCTCTTTGCAATTTGTTTTAAATCAACAAAACAACGCGTTTACATTGCGGTAACGTTTCTGGTGTGCGAATTTAATTTCACAGGTTAAGTCCTCTTAACCAATAGAAGTTAATTTATTAAGGAATATACGATGAAACGTTCAATTATTTCCGCTGCTGTTCTGTCCGCTGTAGTTATGAGCGCTGGGGCTTTTGCTGCTGATTCTGATCAGGGTGAACTGATTATTACTGGTAAAGTAGTAGGGACCACCTGTAAATTTACAGGGGATACCACTGCGACCATTGGTATGAACCAAATTGGTGCTGACAGATTAAATGCCTTAAGTGCTGGTGGTGTTTATGAAGGATACTCAAATAAAACCACCGTGCCATTGACGGTTGAATGTACAGGAAGTAAAGCACCAAAAATTACTTTCTCCAGTTCTCAATTTGACAGCAATAATAAATATATTACACGAAATACCGCAGCAAATAATGGTGCTGGCTTCACCGTTTACTATGGTGATGATTTTACTAAACAGGTTAACCCCGATACAGGTATTGAGTTAACTAAAACTGCGGACAATAAATATACTCTGAACTTTAGCGCACGCTACGCGAAAATTGGTTCTGCCGATGTCTCCGCTGGTGATGTGGCCTCTTCGCTGACGATGACTGTTGTTACTGATTAAGATGACTATCCTGTTTGTCGGCGGCTCCGGCCGCCGATTATTTCCGCAGTAAGGATAATTATAATGAAAAAAATACTCGTGTTTTTACTGGCCGGTACAGTAATGCCTGCGTGGGGCGGCATATACATTTACGGCACCCGTGTCATTTATCCGGCACAGAAAAAAGAAATTACCGTGCAATTAATGAATGAAGGCAGTCGCAGCTCGCTGGTTCAATCCTGGATAGATGACGGAGATACCAGTCTGCCACCCGAAAAAATCCACGTGCCATTTGTAATGAGCCCTCCGGTGGCAAAGGTCAGCGGAGGCTCTGGTCAACAACTGAAAATTAAGCAATTGGCAAATACGCTACCGGAAGATCGTGAAAGTCTTTTTTTCCTGAATGTGTTAGATATTCCTCCTAATTCTGCGGAATCAGAAGGCAAGAACATGATTAAATTTGCTATGCAGAATCGCATCAAATTTATATATCGCCCGCAGGGTATCGCCGGTGTAGATGAAAAAAGCTTTTCTCGCTTAAGCGTCAGAGATATCAGCGGTGGCATTAATATCAAAAATAATTCTGCTAACTGGATTACTATTCCTGAACTAGTGGGTAATTCAAAAATAAACAGCGAGACAGTGTTACTTGCTCCGTGGTCAGATAAAAAGGTCGTCACCACTGCTGTCGTTAATCATTACAAGGTTACTCTTATTGATGATCACGGAAACTACTTAAGTGAAAAAATAAAAACGGAAAGATAGTCAAGGATTGATTATGTCAAAGATAAATTCTATTACACTGTCAATCCTGTCGGTGTTGGCTGCTTCATCCGCATGGGCTGAAGAAGACACGTTTGATACCCACTTTATGATCGGTGGTTTGAATGGTGAGAAAATCTCTCGCTATCAAATTGATGGCGATAAGCCAATGCCCGGTATATATGAAATGGATGTTTATCTTAATAATAAGTGGCGTGGTCGGTACGATATTGATATTAAAGACGATCCCGAACTGACATGTCTGTCCTGGGCACAATTGCAGCAAATTGGTATTCGCACCGGGAACATTAAAACGGATAAACAAGAAGGCTGCGTGCCGCTGCGTGCAGCAGTGCAGGGCGGCAGTGTTAGTTATGACATTGGGGAGTTTATTCTAAATTTAAGCGTGCCTCAGGCGTATGTGATTGAATATGAACCAGGATATATGCCGCCTGAAACCTGGGATCGTGGGGTAAACGCTTTTTATACCTCTTATTACGCCAGCCAGTATTACAGTAATTATAAACACGGTGGTGATGATAAAAGCTGCTATGTGAACCTGAATAGCGGGTTGAACCTGCTGGGGTGGCAGTTGCATTCAAGTGACAACTATACGAAAGGTAACGAGGGCAACGGCAAATGGAAGAGCAACACGTTATATGTGGAACGTGGTGTGCCGTCGATTCTTGGTACATTGCGCGCTGGTGACATGTATACCGGGGCAGATATTTTTGATGCCGTACGTTTTCGTGGTGTGCGTATCTGGCGCGATATGCAAATGTTACCAAACTCAAAACAGAATTTTACCCCTGTAGTTCGTGGGATTGCCCAGAGCAACGCCCTGGTAACCATCGAACAAAATGGTTTTGTTATTTACCAGAAAGAAGTACCACCAGGCCCATTTGCTATTGATGATCTACAACTCGCTGGCGGCGGTTCAGATTTAGATGTCAGTGTGAAAGAGGCTAACGGTACGATATCTCATTATCTGGTGCCTTTTTCATCTGTGCCAAATATGCTGCAGTCGGGCGTATCGGAATATGATTTCGCTGCAGGGCGTAGCCATATTGAAGGGGCTGGCAATCAGTATGATTTCCTGCAAGGGAGTTATCAGTATGGTCTGAACAATCTGCTAACGGTCTATGGCGGTACAATGCTGTCGCAAAACTATTCTTCATTTGTGCTTGGGACTGGCTGGAATACCCCCATTGGCGCAGTATCGGTAGACGCCACGCGATCGCATAGCGAGCAGGATAATGGTGATGTTTTTGATGGTCAGAGCTATCAGGTTGCATGGAACAAATATGTCACGCAGACCGGTACGCAGTTTGCACTGGCAGCTTATCGTTACTCCTCGCGGGATTATCGTACCTTTAATGACTACGTGTGGGCGAATAATAAAAATAACTATAATCGCGATAAAAACGATGTTTATGACATTGCGGACTACTATCAAAACGACTTTGGCCGCAAGAACAGTTTTTCACTGAATATAAATCAAGCGTTACCCGAAAACTGGGGATCCCTGGCGGTCAGTGGCCTGTGGCGCGACTATTGGCAACGCAGTGGAAACGGCAAAGATTATCAACTTAGCTACTCTAACGCTTGGCAGCGAGTTAGCTATACCGTTGCCGTGAGTCAAACGTACGATGAGGATAACCACGAGGATAAGCGTTTTAACCTGTATATCTCCATCCCGTTCTCGTGGGGGGACGGTATTTCCACTCCTCGACGCGATCTGTTCGTCTCTAATTCCACGACGTTTGATAATGACGGCTTTCAGTCGAATAACACCAGCTTAAGCGGGGTGACGGGTCATCGCGATCAATTCAGCTATGGTGCCAACCTCAGTCAGCAACGACAGGGGAATGAGACAACGGCGGGCGTTAGCATGGTCTGGCGCGCGCCAGTGGCGACTGTAGGCAGTAGTTACAGCCAATCGAAAAAGTATCAACAGGCCAGCGGCAATATTCAGGGGGGGATCGTGGTGTGGTCTGAGGGCGTGGCTCTGACTCCCCGGCTTTCAGATACATTCGCCATTGTTAAAGCGCCTGGGTTACAGGGTGCGGCTGTGCAAGGGCATCGTTACCTAACGACCAACAGTAAAGGTTACGCGGTTTACGACAGTCTGACGCCGTACCGTGAAAATATGCTGATGCTGGATCTTTCCGACACTAATAGCGATGTGGCATTACTGGGCAATCGAAAAGGTACAGTACCCTATCGCGGTGCGGTCGTGATGACGGAGTTTGAAACCGATCGGCGCAAACCCTGGTACTTCCTGGCCGAGCGTCCGGACGGCTCTCCGTTATCTTTCGGTTATGAAGTGGAAGATGATATCGGTAATAATGTAGGCCTGGTAGGGCAGGGTAGTCGGTTATTTATTCGCACCAACGACATTCCCGCGTCGGTACGTGTTGCAGTTAATAAACAGCAGGGACAGTTCTGTACAATTACCTTCGATAGGGTGATTGATGAGAATAAAGTCTATATTTGCCGATAAGGATGCAAGATATGAAAGGATACGTATTTTTGATATTTTTGCTGCTGTCATCCTTTGGTGCTGATGCCGGGTGTACATTTCAGACAAAAAATGGCGGATTAACGACAATTAATCTGGATATGACATCTGGAACAGCAACAAATCAAATTAATCTCAGTTCCAGTGGCAACATAGTGTGTACAGCTAACAGTGATAGCTTATATTATACAACACCGCTCAAGGATTACATTGTTGCAATTCAGGGGAGCAGCGGCAAGAAGGTTTTAATTAATATCAATCTGACCAGCAATGATTTTCCAGTAAGTATTGGTAAGAAAACGGTTAGTGCCGGCGAAGTACTGGATACCAAAAGTTTCACCATCTCAGCAAGATATGTAAATTCAGGGACTATTAAGCAGACAGTATCCGGTGATGCGTTTAGTCTGAGCGACCCGGCAGTAAGTATTACCTCTGATAATTCTTGTACTTCAAACTGGCTAGCTTATCTTTATTGCTGGGTTACCGGACGTTTATCGAGTAATTCAGCTTTTACACAGAATTTAAGCTTTACAGTAACGCATCAACCCACTATGTGTCAGTTTTCATTACCCCGATACGAAATTAAAATGCCAGATACCACATTGAATGAGATGCTCACGGTTAATAATACCAAATCGGGTTCCACAAATCTGGTATTGAATTGCGAAAGTATATATAACGTTACTACCAATCCCGTCACTTTTAAAGTGGTGCGCGGTGACTGGGATGAAAGCGGGAAAATACTAAAAAACACGATAGCGAATGGCGCCAAAGGGGTGGGGTTCCAGATATATAATGGCACCGCGACTTCTCCCCTAAAACAGGGGGATAATCTGATGAACAGAATGACCAAACTGGAAGCAATCAGTAATCAGTACACTTTCCCTATCACTGCGAAATATGTTCGCGTGACAGGGGAATCATTACTGCCTGGGGAAGTACAAAGTAAAGTGATATTTGCAGTATCTTATGACTAATTGATTTGCGGGTATTTCACGTACTTTCTTGCTGAAAGTACGTGTTTTTTCTATTAACGATGATAAAAAATCTCGCCGTCGTAGGCTTTAATGATCTTACCGTCAGCATCGTTGATCAGCACGTACGCACCACCCATGTAGGTCCAGTGGGTACCGGCGGTAGGGGCTGGCAGGTTGCGTTGGTTCCATTGCTTAATCGCATATTCGTCAGTACGGTACAGCGGTGGGACCGTGTCACCAGGTTTAAAATGGGTAAAGTCGGCGATGAAACCGCTCAACTCATACTTATCAATTCCGGTGGGAGCAGCTGTTGCGGCCGGCGCGGCCCAGACGACGCTGCTTGCAAGCAGGAGTGCACCCAGCAACATTTTATTCTTCATACCCATCCTCTTTACCTGTTCGGGTCATCAACATCAGTCGTGTATCATTCCTGGCTTATAGGGCATCTGACAAGAACTTTTTTGTGATCACGCCAGTCATTTCGTAAAAAGTGTAAATGAATGTACAGAATAGCTGCAACCTTACCCCGTAATTTCGTGGAGGGCCATGGTGCTGCGCTAATTTACATCATCAAGCGTAGGCAGTATTCTGTTACCGAAACTTGTGTTTCAACGACTCGGGGTGCCCCATCGCTGATGGGCTGAGAAATACCCGTACCACCTGATCTGGGGGATGTCATAGCCAGTATTGGCGGCATCCTTCGTCCTAATGCACCCAAAAAAGCACCCATCTTTGATTACAACCGGTAAACGCACTTTTTTGCACCAGCTCATTGAAAAGTAGATTGGAAACGTTAGCCTATTGCAACAGATACAGTGATGAGAGCACGTCAGTATGATGAGCTTATAGCTAGAATCCTTTCAGGCTTCTAGGTGCTGTTCTTGAGGTTTTATTAGCGCGTTATCGTGTTGTATTTTTATACAAAGGTGCACAATGTTAAAGGTAATTAAGAAAGGGCAAGGAATTAATAAAACTGAAAAAAGATTAATTGAGCTAGCGAACAATGCTTTCATAGGTCTATGGTCTTACCCTAATGTTTATAGTGACGAAGGATATTCAAAAAATAAATCAGGGAAAGAAGTCTGTGATTTATTGGTGGTATTTGAAAATAATGTAATAATATTCTCTGATAAAGATATTAAGTTCCATGAAGGAATTGATGTTTCTGTCGCATGGAAGAGATGGTTCAAAAGATCTGTGACTGAATCCGCAACTCAATTATATGGTGCGGAAAAGTTTTTGAAAGAAACTAAAGGGCGTCTTTTTTTGGACAAGGAATGTAAACATCCTTTTCCGATAGAAATTGAAAAAAACATGCGTTTTTTTCTTGTTGCAGTAACAAGTAATAGTACAGCGCCAGCATCCAAATATTTTGGACGTATCGCCGAGGGAAGTTCAGGCACGTTTATGAACATTTTCCTTTCTGACGTGAAGGAAACTCTAGAGTTACCTTTCTCTGTGGGTGATATTAATCCAAATAAAACATTCGTTCATGTGCTAGACGAAGTATCCCTACAACTTTTACTTACCGAATTGGATACGATTTCTGACTTTGTTGCTTACTTAAAAGAGAAAGAACGTGTAGTTCGTTCTGGATATCTTGGATTAAGCCCTGGAGAGGATGATACTTTGGGGGCTTACTTGAGTGGGCATGGTGAAATTGTCGATGATAAAATAGTTCCAGATAATACATTTGTTCAAATTGCAGAACATGAATGGGAAGGGTTGAAGAAATCTTCTAAGTATAATTACTATAAGGCATTGAAAAAAGGCAGTGTTTTTTGGGATGAAACTATTCAGCGTTTTTCCGATTCAATTCTTAATGCTACTGTAGGTTTGGGAATGGAAAACGATTTTCTAAGCCATGAGGAAACAGTAAGACAACTAGGGAAGGTGCGAACAAGTTCCTGATATGAGATCATCATATTCATCCGGAGCGCATCCCAGAGGGACATCATGAGCCATCAACTCACCTTCGCCGATAGTGAATTCAGCACTAAGCGCCGTCAGACCCGAAAAGAGATTTTCCTCTCCCGCATGGAGCAGATTCTGCCATGGCAGAATATGACCGCTGTCATCGAGCCGTTTTATCCCAAGGCGGGCAATGGCCGACGGCCCTATCCGCTGGAGACCATGCTGCGTATTCACTGCATGCAGCATTGGTACAACCTGAGCGACGGTGCCATGGAAGATGCCCTGTACGAAATCGCCTCCATGCGCCTGTTTGCCCGATTATCCCTGGATAGCGCCCTGCCGGATCGCACCACCATCATGAATTTCCGCCACCTGCTCGAGCAGCATCAACTGGCCCGTCAATTGTTCAAGACCATCAATCGCTGGCTGGCCGAAGCAGGCGTCATGATGACCCAAGGCACTTTGGTGGATGCCACCATCATTGAGGCACCCAGCTCTACCAAGAACAAAGAGCAGCAACGCGATCCGGAGATGCATCAGACCAAGAAAGGCAATCAGTGGCACTTTGGCATGAAGGCCCACATTGGTGTCGATGCCAAGAGTGGCCTGACCCACAGCCTAGTCACCACCGCGGCCAACGAGCATGACCTCAATCAGCTGGGTAATCTGCTTCATGGAGAGGAGCAATTTGTCTCAGCCGATGCCGGCTACCAAGGAGCGCCACAGCGCGAGGAGCTGGCCGAGGTGGATGTGGACTGGCTGATCGCCGAGCGTCCCGGCAAGGTAAAAACCTTGAAGCAGCATCCGCGCAAGAACAAAACGGCCATCAACATCGAATACATGAAAGCCAGCATCCGTGCCAAGGTGGAGCACCCGTTTCGCATCATCAAGCGGCAGTTCGGCTTCGTGAAAGCCAGATACAAGGGGCTGCTGAAAAACGATAACCAACTGGCGATGTTATTCACCCTGGCCAACCTGTTTCGGGTGGACCAAATGATACGTCAGTGGGAGAGATCTCAGTAAAAACCGGAAATAACGCCAGAAATGGTGGAAAAAATAGCCTAAATAGGCTGATTCGATGTGTTTGCGGGAAAAAAATCGGCCCAGATCCGCGAAATTTTAATCAGCGAGTCAGCTTGGGAAGAAATGACCTGCTTATTCGCACCTTCCCTAGCATCAGAAAGTAGAAGATCGAGATACTATTTGTCCCATGCTTTTTTGGATAAGTTTAAACAAGTACCAACAAATAGAAGAAGTTCTAGAATTGTTCAGTCAATTGATGAGGAAGGGAAGTTTTATATATTTCTGTTCTTCCCGAAAGATGAGTTTTTGTCATATGAAAAATACAGAAAGGAGCGCTTTTCCTGTATTCAAATGTATGCATTGGCAGCAAAATATAAATATAATGAAATAAAAAAACTAATAATTATTGCAACAGAAAGTAAAGATTCTGATGGACGATCAGAAGATGTCGTCTATTGCAAGTTCGATAAGCCATTAACAAAAGAAGAGCGAGTGTTAGCTAAAATCGCTATGAAGGATTATAATGTGCTTACTGATTTCATTCCTAAGCCAATAGATTCTTTTCAGATATCACCTATAGTTAATAATGAGAAAAAAATAGGAAGAAATGATCCTTGCTATTGTGGGTCTGGTAAAAAATTTAAAAAATGTCATGGGTAGATGCAACCAATAATCTAATCAGATTTTTAGTAGGAAGCCCGCTTAAAGCGGGCTTTCGTCGTTAATGGTTTGCGAATGACTGTTCACGCCGTTAATACGTGGTGCATGTTTCCGCGCCGGTGCCGTCTGTGTGGCATCGCTTCGTGATCTTACCGTATTTGCCAGTGCATACCGTGTCGCCCGCCGAGTTAATCCGGCAACGTTCTGTTGTTTCGGCGAACGCGGATACCGTGAACACTGCCAGAACTACCGCTAAAAATAAACGTGCCATATTAAAAGCCCTCCGCTTTGCTTATTGCTTCACTACACCACGCATCCCAGCGTTGCCAACCGTCGACAACTGCGGCGCTCTGCATATCGATGCGTAACTTCTGGTACGTGGTCGATGTTGTATCGGCGTTCTGCGGCGTATGCGCCAGCATCAGATCGACAGTTTCACGGTCTAACTTACATTCAGTGCGCAGCAATTCAGCCCACGACCGGCGCAGGTCGTGCACGGTGCACGGTACGACTACCGGTTCGCCGTTCTCGTCTTCGTAACTGGCCATCACGTTCAGCCGGTTTAATACCAGGTTCGGTGTTGTCGCGCCGACTTCCCATAAGCGCCCGATCTCGTTGGTGGAACGCGCCAGCACCGCGCGCAGGTTACTAAGGATCGGCACTTCCTGCGGCTTGCCGTTCTTCGTGCGCTTGCCAGGGATGACCCAAATGTCGCCGCGCAGTTCCTGCCGTGCCATCTCCGTGGCTTCACGCTTACGCCGACCTGTCAGCATAATGACCCGCAGCGCGTTACCGGCATCGTTGTCGGGTAGCTGGTTGAACAGTTCGCGGAATTGTCCCGCCGTTAAGGTGGCCTGTCGTGGTTCCGTCTTCGGTGGTAATTGGTTCTTATCGATGCTGGCCTTCAGCGTTTGCGGTACGGCGATCGGCTCGTCTTGTTCGTTGGCTATACCGTGTTTGAAGCCGTAAGCGAACATGCGCGGGATAAAGCGCGCACCACGGCTTAAGGCGTTGGCCTGAACTTTGCCATCACGCTCAATCATACCGGCGCGCACGTTATTAACGATTTCCACAATGCGCCGGTAGTTCATTTCGACCGCTACCAGGTTGCCGCATACCGGCGACCAGTGCTTACGCCATAGGCGGGAAAGGTCGACCGCTGCGCCTGGCGTCCCTTCGGCGTCGATCCACTTGTTGAACAACGTGTCCATTGTCCACCGTGGGCGCTCGTCAGCCGGTTTTACTTCGTTGCGTAGCACTTGTGCCACTAGTTCGCCGTAAAGCTCGCAGGCGGTCGCATAGGCCGTTTTTGAGTTGCCTACGGTATGACGCTTGCCGCCGTGCCTGAAAAACCACGTTAGCACTTCGCTACCGGCTGGCGTGACGCGTTTAAGCAGGTATAGCCCGCCAGCGGGCGCGATGGTTTTCACTGGCTGCGTGACGGACTTTTTACCTTCAGAGATCCGCAGTCGTGCGACGTCGCGGTCGTTTTTAATCATGGCGCTGTACCCCGCAGAACGGTTGGCATACAGGGAAGGGTGTTTGCTTGTAATGGACGACATCCAGCGCAGGCGGTAAAGTATCGATCAGTTTCACAGATGCTTACCTCATTTGTGAGATTAGAAGACGCCGTTACTGTTGACGCAGTAGCGGCGTTTTTGCGTTTAAGTGGCAACCACTTAATAAACGTGTAATGAGTATATGATGCACATCGGCAAAGCATCAATGATGTAGATGCATTGAACAGTCATAATTAAACTGTAAGCACTAAAAAACCCGCTGATGCGGGCTGGATTACTGGCGGGACCGGTCGCGAATTATTGCGGGGCCGGCGTTCCATATCCGCCGATGATCATTGCGTCGCTATCCTCGTGGAATTGCAGCACCACGGCGACACCTGCGCGCACCATATCGGCGATCACGACAGCGCTTGCACCTGCCCGGACAAGCTCGCCGAGTGTGGCGGGACCAGTGTTAAGGCGTGCGGCGATTTGTTCGACGTTCATTTGTGATACCCCGTTTTTTCACCTGACATCGCGAGCAACGCCGACCGGTGACGCTGGATGGGCTTCGGTACGTTTGGATCGTCCGCTTTCATAACTTTGCCGGTGGATTTACCCGCGTCTACCTTCGAACCTGCGCGGGTCTTTGTGGCGTTGTCGCTTTGCGCACCTGGTTTACCGATGCCCTCTGGTACTGTTCCAGTTTGCGTCGAGACAATGTTGATTTGACGGAAGACCAGATCCACGACCAGCGCATCGCCGTTCTCCGCGCTGCGCACGATAGAAACGTCCGCAAGCCCCATGTTTTCGTAGACTTCGTAACGCGTCGTCACGGTTACAGGGATCTTAAGTTCCGACAGCGCCTTCAGTTGGTTGTATGCGTCCTGCGTGCGCTTGCGTCCGTTTAAAAAGCGGTCGGTAAAGTTGACCAGTTCGTCAACCAGGCCGCTGATGGGCGTGTTACTGATAAAGCCGGTTAACGTCAGTTCGCGCGGGTTCGGCTTAATGTTGTCGCTGATGTTGACGCTTTCTTCGACAGGAAATTCAGTAATAGTGTTCGACCAGTGATGCTGTTCGTTGTCCACACAGTCAAACGTCATGGAAGCAAGGTTCGTCCCATCGATACGGAACACGGTGTCGGACGTGTCGTTAAACAGGAAATTAACGGGCGACCACTTACGATCCCCCAGGTATTGCGTTAAGTCAGCCATAAGCGATTGTCACTTTATTGGTGAAAGAAAAAGCCGCCTTAATTGGCGGCTTCGTTGGTGTTTGTTGCAGCGGCTGCGGCGCGCTGCCGTTCTTCTCGCCGTTTCATTGCAAGGCGAATAGTGCGGGCGATCTCTGCGCGGCTGCGGCGGTAAATGTAGCGTCGTGCTGTCATGGTGGTTAGTCTCCGTGTGACTGTTTAAGCGCGGGTTAGGCGTTGCAATGCTTCGGCTAACATCATTTTTTCGACGCCGTCGACGTAGCTGTCTTCCTCTTCGTCGCTGGCGAAGTTACGGCATCCGACCTTCTCAATGAATAAATCATTCATGCGGTCGTCCAGCTTGTCGGCATCCATTGCCAGGGCTTCATGTACGCCGTTAGCCAGCAAAATGATCAGGTGGCGGCGGGCGCGTAGTTCGTTTTCGTTGACCATATTCAGCACCTTAAGCCAGTTTGTTTTTGTTGGCATACGCCGCGACCCATCCGTCTACTTCGTCGGTGCGCACTTCGGGATGGTGCTGCGCCATATAGCCAGCGAAGGCCATCTCGACGTGCGTGACACTTGCGCCGGTGTATTTATGCGGCTGGCCTGCGCTGTTCAGGATGTGGCGTTTCACTTCTACGCTGTTCTTTTGCATCAGTTTGATTCCTTCTGTTTCAGTTCAATGTGACTCAGGCCGATCAGTTCGCCATATTCATTACGCGGCATACCGGCGCTTACTTTGATGCCTCGCCGTTCTGAAGCGCGGCGAAACTCTTTAATCAGGGCATCGGGTGCGTTGCAAAGGCGGAATTTTTGACCCTCTGCGACTTTATCCGCGAACCAGCGCGCCAGTTGTGCGCAGGCTGGCGAACGTCCAGGAGGCGGCAAGACGGAACAGTCAACGATGCTGCGGATCTCGATCTCCGTTTCGTTGCTGCTGCCTGCGTCCAGTGTTACGACAGTTACGGTTTTTTTGGGTGTAATCATTGGTTGGATTCCGGCGGATTGAGCGACCCTACTCACGCATCGGGGTGCGCTTTCGGGTCAAGGGTGTTTCATGATCAACGTTGACGAGAATCAACAAGGGACAAGTTACGGACAATTCAGGGACAAGTAAAGACAAAAAATCGATGCAAAACAATAACTTAATGTCCCGTAACAACTAACTGACTACCGGTAGTGGCTATGTAGTAGGCGGCGGCGTTGACTTCTCCCGCCGTGACTTTGCGTTTTAGTTCTGTCGAAATAATTTCAACCAGGAAGGGGCGCGCCTGGGCTAATGTTTCGCTCTCACCGTCGTGATAAAACACCGTCAGGCGGTCGCCCTTATTTTTAATCGCCGCAATCGTGCGCAGGACGCCAGCCACGCTGCGATCGTCTATTGTGGTGTGTGGTAGGTCGGGTAAATCCTTTTGCTCTTTCTGGGGTCCGTACGTGTGCTTATTTCCACCGCGCCCCGATAATATGCGCCCTTTGACTATCTTCCTGTTTCCAGTTGGTGCGCGGCGTTCGACGTCCTCCCACGTTGCATCGGCCTGTACGCCCGCCTGACGGTACGCGGCAGGATCCGCCGGTGTTTCATCCATGTCAGCCATTGAAGTCCGTACGCGGGCGCGCAGGGTGTCTAATTGCCGATGACGCGCCGCAGCCGCTGCGCGTTCTTCGCGTTCCTGCCTGGTTAGTCCGTTGTGCGTTTTGGTTGGGTGCGGTTGGTTGGTGTTAATGATCATGCGCCGGTGTCCTCCTTGTGCTGGCGGACGACCATTTCGCCGAATGACCAGGATGGCGCGTCGAACTCTTCCGCGTCAGCTTTCTGGTGCTGCATAAATTCACGCTTCAGGTCGTGATCTGCATATCCGGCGATCATGACTTCCCACGGCAGGAAGAACGCTTCCCAATCGCGGCCTAACACGTCGACCGGATCGCCGATATAGATTTTAAATTCGCGCAACGCTTCGACGAACTGCGGATGCGTGTTCCATGTTGGCTTACCGCTGGCAAGATCCCGCTCCGCGTTCGCCGCTGCCAGGCGTTGACGGACTTTCTTAAGGCGTGCTGCCGTCGTTCCTGTTCTCATTTGCTTAACGCCTCCAGCGCGCGTCGTTCCGCTTCAGCGGCGCGAATATCGGAAAGGCGCTGCACGCAATCAAGCGCGAATTTAATGCTGTCCGGGTTAGCGCCGGTGAATAACTGCTCGACAAGGCGTTCCGTCAGACCGTCCAGATCGCTTAAGTCGACCGCGTCCATGTTGATTGGGTCGATCGACGGCTTCGGCATATGCGACAACAATGCTTTAAACACGGTTTCCGCCTTCGCGCTGGATGCCCGCTTGCCGATATCTTTAAGCAGGCCGGAAGCGTCCAGCGGCGAATCGGGGTGTTCTGCGTTGTGGTCGGCGACCCATAGCCGGATCATGCGGTCGAAGTTCATGCGACCCGCCGGTCTGCCCGCCGGATTACCCGACTGGCCTTTCTGGAATTGAGTTTTAGCCCGACCTTTAGCGGTTGACTGTTTAACAGGTTGTTTCGGCGCGCGTGGCATCGTTGTGAGTCCTTTTTTGCAGTGGTTTACGCCGTCAAGCGTACGATGGCCATCGCGGATGCCTGAAATTTGTATTTGACCTGTTAATGACCTGTTCGACCTGTTCGAAAAAGCGGAACAGGTGATTCCGGTTTTTACGGTACCGAAGTGATGTATAGGGGAAAGTGGTTGTCACTATTTGTGGTTGTCGCTTATGTTTAAAACTACTGAATTAAATCACAGTGGTTTAGCGGTTCATACCATCTGAACCGCAAACACTAACGCGCTACGCTTGTTCAACCCTTCAGACGAGTAATAACGAGTTTTACACGTCCTCAGTGTTTTTGTGGTTCACTTTGTGATTCACACGTTTTATAGGTATGAGTCACAAAGTTACGAAGCCAGTAATAGCGCGGCTCGTAACGGTTCACACCGTATGGGTCGCAAACGTGCTTACAACGTCGATCGACATCCCAATCACCAACTAATAAAACCACCCCTTAGGGTGGTTTTATTAGTTGGTGTACTGCTTGTTGTGTTTGTAGCGGTTCAGACGTGTTTTACTATACGTGTGAACCGCAAAATGGGTCGCAAAACTACAATGGCCCGTATCTGTTAGGTTTTCGGCCTTCCGCTTTCTCAACGCACGCTATCGAACCGTCTTTTAGCAAGGTTTCAATATAGCGTTGTGCTGAACTTTTAGAGATCCCGAATGCCTCGCGAACATCAGCAACGCAGACCGGCGACGGCGCATTTAAAACAAACTCTTTCGCGGCTGCTATGTCGTCGCGTCTCTGTTCCTGCTTTACGGCGTTTGCGGACAATGCGCCCTGTTTCACCTCGAATGCTTCGAACAATCCAGGAAAGAATGTTCTGGCGTGCGTACGCGGACCAGTCGCGAACGTGGCGCGCTTCTGATCGTTGATAGCGGTGTTTTTTGCTCCTGACGGTATCGAGTCGGCAAACCATTTTTCATGACGTCTGACAGCTTCGTCGGCATCATCGTCGTCCATGATTTTTACTTCGACCATCTGAATGCCGTAGGGTGTACCCTTCGGCATACCATTTCCGCGTCGTTTTGTGGCGATCAGATTCAACTGATCAGGTTTCGACTTGTCCGGAACGGTCAGACAGAAAGCGGACGTGATCCCGGCTTCCAGTGCACCGCCGCCTGCCATTGCTTCGCCGTTGGCTTTCGTCGTGTGATGCAGGCTGAACGCCGCACCGTTCATGCGGTGTGCGATACGCTGAAGGGCGTTAGCGATAACGGTCATATTGTCGTTGTCGTTCTCTTTCAGCGGCTGACCCGCACGGGTGGATAGCTGCGCCGCTTTACGCTGCGTGTCGATGACAATGAAACACGGCTCGCCGTTGGTTATTTTCAACATTGCGTTGCACCAGGTGTCGATTTCGGCGTCGTTGCCCAGGTCGGGCAAAACGTTTGTCTGGTGGATCATCTGATACCAGCCTGGACGCGACGTGTGGTATCTTGCGGACGCCGTAAGCATGTCGTCGATGCTGTTGAACTCAAGGTCGGCGTAAATTACGTGACTGCGCAACGTGCGCATATGCCCGAACAGGCTCATGCCGTTAGCCACACAGAAAGCCATGTGTACAGCTAACGTGGTTTTCCCGACGTTCGGCGCTGCGTAAATGGTGCCGTAGTCGCCGATGTCGACCATCCCTTCAATCAACGGCTGGCCCTGATGACGTGCTGCTTTGATAAAACGCGGGTCGGCTTGCTCCGTTGAACAGTCTTTTTTGGACTGTATAACTTTAAAGCCCCATCGATCTGCGGTGGCTTCTACGTCGATCACGTCTTCGCCGAAAAAGTCGACGATGAAGTCTTCCGGAACAACGAAGGGTTGTAGATTACCGTTGTCATCTCCGCCGCTGTTAACTAAACGGATGTCTACCCCCGGCGTTTCCAGGCGCTTTAAAATCTCTTTCCAGATCTTCCAGGCGTCGAAATCGTTCGTTTTTGTGTGCGGGATAGCGATAAGTGCGCGATCCTCACCTTCTAACCACGCAGCCGACGCTCCCAGCGCGTCCACTCGCGATTTTAACGCTTCCACCGTATCGGGGCGGCCTGTCGCAGTGAAAACCTCGTAAAGAGCGATTGAGGGTGTAGCAGGCGTGGGTAAAAGTTCGTCACCTGCCTGGATAAACTCAGCCACGTACGCCAGCCCGTCGACGCATTGTTCGCTGACGTCGCACGCTCCACGTTTACGCCATAGCCCGAACGTGAACCGGTCGGCGCTGCGTGTGCGGGGTTTTTCGGCGATTTCTGCCGCCGACGTACGGCCTTTACGGGATTCTGTATTCGTAGTAGTCTTATCAATAGCGGTTGTCATTTATTGACCCTCCGCCGACAGGTTATAACTTGTTCTGCAATATGACCGGTCATATAATTAATCTCGTTGATCGCGTGATTGATACCAATTAAAAAAGCTCGTCTGGCAGGACGGGCTTTTTTATTTCCCTTGTGATTCATGCTGCACGGCCTCTTTCCTGTTTTTGGTTCGCCATCTCACTGCGCGCCAGCGCCCAGGCATCGATCGCGACATCCAGCCAATGCGGGCGTGATGGGGTGAGTTGAACAGGTTTAGGGAATGTCGGATCAGTCTTGATAATGTAATCGACGTTGGTTCTACCTACCCCGATACGATGTGCGACTTCAGTTTTATTTAAAAACACGTTAGTTACCTCTATGAGCATATTTACGTGTTTTTAGTATGGGCATCGCATTTCACTAAGGCAATGACTTTTTCATTTAAATCAATATGTTACGGGATGTCTATTATCTCTTTTTCTAGCCAATTCTGGTACTTAGCGATCGCATCAGTAACCATTTTTTGTAGTGTTTCAGGTTGATATGTGGTCGCGATAGCGCTCGCTTGGCTCTTTGCACCTTTGACGTGGTTTAAAATTAGATCCGCCTCAATAAACGTTAACCCGCTCCCTGGTTCGTTCAGTTCATCGCTAGCCGACAATTGCGAAGCAGTGCGACGCAAATCATGTACCGTCATTTCGGCGTTACCGCAGGCCGCGCGCATTTCCGGCAAGCGGTGATTAATCGCCGACGAACTGATTCCGAAAATAAAACCACCGTCAACGCATCTGCGTGCCGCTTCGAATATCTCTTCCATTGCTGGACTGATCGGCACGTTGAGCGGAAAACCTGTTTTAGTACGTGAACCAGGGATCCGCCATAAGCCCGCATCCTCGTCGACTTCCTCCCATCGCCCGCCGACGACTTCACCTTTACGCAATGGTGCACAGATAAGCATACGTGCAGCCAGATGTGCAGGCCTGGTTTCGTCTTCGCACAAATACCGCCATAATGCGCGAAGCTGGTCTTTTTCCAGGTAGTTCGTGCGCGGCTGTCGCGACCGTTCAAGCTCGGTGTTATTTTTGCCTAACAGTTTTTGCAGCGTCATAAGCGTTTCAAACGCTTCTATATCGAACTGGCTTTCCAGGTAGTGGCGCAGTGCTAACAGAATGTCGCGCAGTTTTTTAGCGCTGTTTACGCTGTGCTTTTCGGCGACGGTACGGATCAGACTGTGAGCACTGGCGCGCGTGAAGTTTTCGATCGTGGTTTCGCCGTAAGCCGACAAGCGGTTACAATACTTTTGCCAGGTACAAACGTATGTTTTAACCGTTGAATCAGCAGGCGCAAAAGCAGGATTATTAATATAAGCGCGGAATAGGGCGTTAAGATCGTGCGGAACGGTGATCGCTTCTGTCCTTGCGTCAATACCGCGCGTCATGTTGGTCATGATTTCCCGATGGCGCTCCTGTGCAGCCGCAAGCGTCCAGGACGTGCGCGGGCCAATTGATATGTCCTTACCATCTCGGCGGGTGATATAGCTGCCAGTGACGCCGCCGGAAGAAGTACGACGTAAAACCAGCGAAAGACCCGTCAACGCGCCGTTTAGTACAGAGATCCGCATTACATTTTTATCGGCGGGTAGTGTTAGTGCGTCAACCTGGGATTGTTTAGTGATTTTCTTTGGTGCTTTCATTTCAATTACCCAATTTTTGAGAATGTACCCATTTAAGCACCCAGATAAATGCACGTAAATATGTTTTTAAAAGTTTATAAGTGCCTGTGTATCCCGTAACAGATGCGGTTTATCATATGGCGTACAACCTGATCTGGATAATGCCAGCGTAGGGAAGTCTGACACTGCTCGTGTCCCTTCTTCGCGCGGGCAGGAGCTGAACCATGCAGCCTGACCTGCACAGCCGCACACTCGCGGCTCACACCTTACACCAATTTAGAACGCTTTCCCCTCTCACACACTGCATGACCAACGAGGTCGTGCAAAGCTTTACGGCCAATACGCTGTTGGCGCTGGGCGCATCACCAGCAATGGTAATCGAGCCCGAGGAAGTCAGTCAGTTCGCGTCTATTGCCAGTGCATTACTGATTAATGTCGGCACCTTAACCCGGGAACGGGCTACGGCGATGCGCGCCGCAGTTGAGCGGGCACAACTTGCTAAAACCCCGTGGACGCTCGATCCCGTTGCCGTGGGGGCGCTGGAGTTTCGTCGTCGCTTCTGTCTGGATTTGTTGGCGCTACAGCCTGCAGCTATCCGCGGCAACGCTTCGGAAATACTGGCTCTGGCGGGTATGAACGGCGGGGGACGCGGCGTGGATACGACCGATACGGCAGCCGCCGCGCTTCCTGCAGCGCAGGCACTGGCTCGTCAGGTTGGGACCATTGTCGTAGTTACCGGCGAAATTGACTATGTCACCGATGGTCAGCGTACCGTCTGCGTGAACGGCGGTGATCCGTTGATGACGCGCGTGGTGGGCACCGGATGCGCGCTGTCGGCGGTCGTTGCGGCCAGTTGCGCCCTGCACGGTGACCGGCTTGATAACGTCGCCTCTGCCTGTAGCTGGATGAAACAGGCTGGACAAATAGCCACTCAACAATCAACCGGACCGGGCAGTTTTGTCCCGGCATTTATCGACGCCCTCTATAACCTGAACGCGCAGGAGCAACTATGAAACGGATTAACGCATTAACCATTGCCGGAACCGATCCTAGCGGTGGCGCAGGTATTCAGGCCGATTTAAAAACGTTCTCGGCGCTTGGCGCTTACGGCTGCTCGGTTATCACGGCGTTGGTGGCGCAAAATACGCGCGGGGTGCAGTCGGTGTATCGCATTGAACCTGACTTTGTCGCCGCACAGCTGGATTCGGTGTTCAGTGATGTGCGTATCGACACCACTAAAATCGGTATGCTAGCGGAAACGGATATTGTTGAAGCGGTCGCCGAACGTTTGCGTCGCCATCGGGTGCAAAATGTCGTGCTGGATACCGTGATGCTGGCGAAAAGCGGCGATCCGTTGCTGTCTCCCTCGGCGGTTGAAACGCTGCGTACCCATTTGCTGCCGCAGGTTTCGATTATCACCCCAAATTTACCCGAAGCTGCGGCGCTGCTCGGGGCTCCCCATGCGCAGACTGAGCAGGAGATGTTAGAGCAGGGAAGGGCGCTGCGGGCGCTGGGTTGCGAGGCGGTGTTGATGAAAGGCGGTCATCTGGAGGATGCGCAAAGCCCCGACTGGCTCTTTACCCGTGATGGCGAGCAGCGTTTTACCGCGCCAAGGGTGATGACCAAAAATACCCACGGTACTGGCTGTACGCTATCGGCGGCGCTGGCGGCGCTGCGTCCGCGCCATGACAACTGGGCACAGACAGTGCAGGAAGCTAAGTTGTGGCTTTCAGCGGCATTGGCGCAGGCCGACACCCTGGAAGTCGGCGAGGGAATTGGTCCGGTGCATCATTTCCACGCGTGGTGGTAATGAGTATACTGGCTGCAGAAACGGCTGCAGGAAAAAGATAAATGGAACAAGCGCATACCCAGCTTATCGCGCAACTGAATGAACGCATTTCCGCGGCAGATAACACGCCGCTGTATATCAAATTTGCGCAAACGGTGAAAAACGCTGTGCGCAGCGGGATTCTGGAGCATGGAAATATCCTGCCCGGCGAGCGCGATCTCAGCCAATTGACTGGCGTTTCGCGAATTACGGTTCGTAAGGCGATGCAAGCCCTGGAAGAAGAAGGCGTCGTGACGCGCGCCCGCGGTTACGGGACGCAGATCAACAACATCTTCGAGTATTCGCTAAAAGAAGCGCGTGGTTTTTCACAGCAGGTGGTGTTGCGCGGTAAAAAACCAGATACGCTGTGGGTTAACAAGCGGATTGTGCCTTGCCCGGAAGAGGTAGCGCAGCAGCTGGCTGTTGCCACGGGGAGTGACGTCTTCTTGCTCAAGCGCATTCGCTACGTAGATGAAGATGCGGTTTCTATTGAAGAGTCATGGGTTCCTGCCCATCTAATTCATGACGTGGATGCCATCGGCGTTTCACTGTATGACTATTTTCGCAGCCTGCATATTTTCCCGCAGCGCACCCGCTCACGTGTCAGTGCCCGAATGCCTGACGCAGAGTTCCAGGCGCACATTCAAATGGACAGCAAAGTGCCGGTGCTGGTGATCAAGCAGGTAGCGCTTGACCAGCAGCAACGGCCCATTGAATACAGCATCAGCTATTGTCGAAGCGATCTATACGTGTTTGTGTGCGAGGAGTAACGCCTCGCGCGTAGGGGCGCAATCGCCCCCGCGATGCCCTACCACCCAGGACGCCACGGCGTTTCCAAGCCGTACCGCGTCAGCCAGCGACCAGCCAGACGCCAGTCCCGCCAGCATGCCGCCAGCGTGGCTGTCACCAGCGCCAATGGTATCAACGACCGCTGTCGAAAATGCCGGTATGCAACCGGAAGTTTGGGTGCTGAAATACCACGCACCGTCTTTATCGTGGCGTACCACCACCGGTGTGGCGAAACGTTGCACCCATTGTGCGCCAAAACCTTCTATATCCTGGCTTAATGCAAACCGCTCGGCGGCAATTTCCGCCTCCTGCCGATTGAGCGATACCAGTGGACGGCAGGCCATAATTCTTGCCAGTAAGGGCTCGGGAATGTCGCCGATGCGTGGGCCAAAATCGATAAATGGCGTCACTTCCTCCAGCCCTTCCAGCCAATGCACCAGCAACTCACCACACGGAGAGGCTAACTGATAGCCCGAGAGATAAACCAGGCTGTGACGTGGGATCTCCAGCTGTGCCAGCCAGTCAGCGTTCCACTGATTTTCGACGCCACTAAAGGACATAAAGGTACGTTCGCCATCCGGCTCGACCAGAGCCAGACACCAGCCGTTATCGCCTGCGGCGTTATCGATCAGGCTGTGCAGTCCCTCTTTTGCCATCCGGTTGCGGATAATATCGGCCCACACCCCCTGACCCAGCGGTAAAGCATTACTGGCGTCGATACCTAACCGCTTGAGTGCTACGGCAATATTGAGCGCGCAGCCGCCAACGTTCACCCCTTGCTGTTTGAGTTCAATGTCACATCCGCGCCAGGGAAGGGCATACGCATCGGCAATGACATCAATCACCGCCGCACCCACCACCGTAACGGGTCGCTGTGTGCGTAACTGCGGGAGAAGTTGTTGCAGACGCGTGGTGCTCATAGTGCCTCCCGCTGCTCGCGCAGTCGCATCAATCCACTGGCGTAGCGGATAAAGTCCAGCTGATTTACCGCATCGAGCTCATGTTTCAATGCCGGATTAATCGCACTTACGCCGTGGAGCGCGCCACAAATGGCAGTTGCCATCGCCCCGATGGTGTCGGTATCGCCCCCGAGGTTCGCGCACAGAATGGCGCAGCGGTTAGGATCGGTCTGCGCCAGCTCAACCATAGCGATGGCGCAAGGCACGGATTCAATGGTGCTGGTTCCGGCCCCTACAACCTGATACAACTGCTCGCAGGCAGACTCAATGCCGTCAGCGTTACGGACAATTTTCAGCGCCAGTTCAAGGCGTGCAGAGAGCGATGCGCTAAAGGTAGTGATCCTTTTTTGCTGCGCATGCCGGGCAATGGCTGGCAGCGCGTCGACAATCTCTGACCATTTTCCGCCGTCGATAGCGCGTGATACCGCCCATGCGACCACCACTGCGCCAGCGATAGCCAAATCCGATTTATGCGTCGGGCTGGAGGCTAATGCCACATCATCGATAAAGGCATCGAGATCGCGCGCGGGGAGCAGACATCCCAGCGGTGAAACGCGCATTGCCGCTCCGTTGGTAACGCCGCTATTTTCCAGTTCGGCGACAGGTTTGCCGTCGCGAATGGCTTTTAGGGCAATTTTTGAGGTCGGGCCGAGCACGTTTTTATTAAAAGCATCAAAACGTTCGGCCCAGGCCAGAATATTGCGGCCAATAACGTCGGGTACAATCTCTCCGTCGCACTCAAGCAGGGCATCAGCCAGACACAGCGCCATGGAGGTGTCATCAGTGAACTCCGCCTGGTTAAAATAGCAGGCGGCATTATTCTCCGCAGGGCCGGGTAAAAAACGGTCGATCCAACCGAAATGGGCTTTAACCCGGGTTCTTGGCCACAGTTCCGACGGCATACCCATCGCATCCCCTAACGCCTGCCCATAAAGAGCACCGAGAATACGTTCTGCTTTCATTTTACTTCCCCTTGTTTCAACGCTACATCGCGATCGTCCACCTTAATGGCGGTGATTTCTTTATCTGACTCGCGAAAGAAAATCATAAACATTACGGCAATGACGGCGATCATGACCGCGCCAAATCCCCACATGCCAGCCCAGTTAAAGGTAAGACCATTCACCGGTTCCTGATAAGCAAACATTTTTTCCATCATCACGCCGCCCAGACGATAACCGAGCAGGCTACCGAATCCCTGACAGCAGAGGGTGATAAGCCCTTGCGCCGCGGTGCGCATATGTACGGGCGCTTTTTTATCGACATAAATGTAGGCTGTGACGTAGTAGAAGTCGTAACTGACGCCGTGCAGCAGAATGCCGAGAAACAGCAGGGCGTAAGTGAAATATTCTTCCGCGCCGCCGTAAACGAAAAATCCATAGCGGATAGCCGCAGTAATAAGACCAAGCAGCAATACCTTTTTAATGCCAAAGCGTTTGGTGAAAAACGGTAGCGCCAGCATAAAGAAGATTTCAGAGAACTGGCCCAGCGTCATCCAGCCGGTGGCGTTTTTCATCCCGACTTCTGTCAGATAACCGTTGGCGAAGATGTAATAGAACGCCAGCGGCATCGCGAACAGAAAAGAGCAAAAGAAAAAGACGAGGAAGTTCTTATCCCGCAGCAGGATCAGCGCATCCAGACCCAGCATGACCTTGAAATCCATTTTGCCGGTACTTTTCGGCGGCGTATCCGGTAAAAAGAACGCAAAGACGCCCAATAGAGCGGAGCTTCCGGCAGTGATTAGCAGAGGAATATTGGTAGGGGAGATGTCACTATAGCCAAGCATTTGCGGTAAGAAACCGCAGGCCAAACCAGAGGCGATCCAGCCAATGGTCCCCATCACACGGATGCGCGGGAAATCACGCTCAACGTCACTGACGTTGGCAAAAGCGATACTGTTGGTCAGCGCAATCGTCGGCATATAGGTCAACGAATAGGCCAGTAACAGCGGGAAAAATCCGCTGAAGGTGGTTTGCTGGGCGGCGAAGTACATCAAAATAGCGCCGACGAACATCAGCACCGCTAGCACTTTTTGCGCGGAGAAAAAACGGTCAGTGACAGAACCGACCAGGATGGGCGACAGGATCGCAGCAATCGCGGTACAGGCATAGGACCAGCCGATCTCCCCGGCGCTAAAGCCACTTTTACTCAGCCACAGCCACAGCGGTACAAACCAGGCGCCCCAGATAAACCACTCTACAAACATCATGAACGACAGCTTAACTGTAGTTTTCATCTTTAAATCCTTCATGACAGGTAAGGTACGCACTGATAGTACCATTCGATAATACCTTTAAAATACCTTTGAGGTCTAAATTTGACCGCCTTAACATTATTTCTTCCTGAATCGAGCCAGCAGAAGTTGCTGAAAAGTGCGCTAAAGATGGAAAAAAAACGCAGTCGGTACCAGGCTTATTGCTGCCCGCAACAAAGCGGGTCAGGACAATCCACATTCCGGTTTCAAATCGGAACTTACGGGAGCATAGCTATGACTGATATTGCGCAGTTGCTTGGCAAAGATGCCGACAACCTTTTACAGCATCGTTGTATGACCATTCCTTCTGACCAACTTTACCTGCCTGGACATGATTACGTCGATCGCGTGATGGTGGATAACAACCGTCCGCCAGCGGTGCTGCGTAATATGCAAACGCTGTATAACACGGGCCGACTGGCCGGGACAGGTTATCTGTCGATTCTACCGGTGGATCAGGGCGTGGAACACTCCGCGGGGGCATCGTTCGCGGCTAACCCGCTGTACTTTGATCCGAAGAATATTGTGGAACTGGCTATCGAAGCAGGGTGTAACTGCGTGGCATCGACCTATGGCGTGCTGGCTTCCGTCTCCCGTCGCTACGCGCACCGCATTCCGTTTCTTGTAAAAATTAACCACAACGAAACGCTGAGCTACCCCAATACGTTTGACCAGACGCTGTATGCCAGCGTAGAACAGGCATTCAATATGGGCGCGGTTGCGGTAGGGGCAACCATCTATTTCGGTTCAGAGGAGTCCCGTCGCCAGATTGAAGAGATTTCTGCGGCGTTCGAGCGTGCTCATGAACTGGGCATGGTCACCGTGCTGTGGGCGTATCTGCGTAACTCCGCGTTTAAAAAAGATGGCGTGGATTACCATGTTTCCGCCGATCTCACCGGGCAGGCTAACCATCTGGCAGCCACTATCGGGGCGGATATCGTTAAGCAGAAAATGGCGGAAAATAACGGCGGGTATAAAGCAGTCAACTTTGGCTACACCGACGATCGCGTTTACAGCAAGCTGACCAGCGACAACCCAATTGACCTGGTGCGTTATCAACTGGCGAACTGCTATATGGGGCGCGCCGGATTAATTAACTCTGGCGGTGCGGCTGGCGGCGAAACCGATCTGAGCGATGCGGTACGTACAGCGGTGATTAACAAACGTGCTGGCGGCATGGGGCTGATTCTTGGACGAAAAGCATTCAAGAAAACCATGGCTGACGGCGTTAAGCTGATTAACGCCGTGCAGGATGTTTATCTGGACAGCAAAGTCACCATTGCCTGATCCCAGTTGGGGTGTCGTCGTGTTAACGCAGTAGCGGACAACCCGGCGGCAGTCTGCAACGTAGCGCTGCGGGCAGGATTTCAATATGAAATTCTTGTCCGCTAAGCGGTTCGCCATCGAGATTAAACGTAATTTCGTGCGGGGCGCGGATATCAAACCACGATGATGCGCCTTCGATGATGTTAGGGTTGTCTTCGGATTGCGTTAACGCCGAAAGCAGCCCTGGCAACAACTCTTCGCCGGTAAAAATACGCAGTTGCAGCAGACCATCGTTGATCAGCGCTGTCGGGCAAAGCTGTTGCCCACCACCGGCCTGACGACCATTACCGATACCAATGACCAGCGCCTTACCCTGCCAGTGAAAATCTTCCCCACGAATGTCGCAGATGTCGGGTTTGAGCGTATCCATGCGCATTAATCCGTGAATAAAGTACGATACGCCACCTAATGCGGCCTTGAGTTTTTCTGGCGTCTCGCTGGTGATGCGTGTGCCGAAGCCGCCGGTCGCCATATTGATAAAACAGGTTTTATCATTGACCTGAACCATATCGATATCAGTCGCATTTCCGGCGATAGCCAGTTTTAACGCCTTATCAAGGGCGTCGGGTATGCCTACGCTGGTTGCAAAATCATTCGCCGTTCCCAACGGTAAAATACCGAGCGCCGGGATATTGCCGCCCTGTGACTGGATCAGCGCCGTCGAGACTTCGTTAATTGTGCCGTCGCCGCCGCCGGCAATCACCGTTGCAACGCCTAACTGGCAAGCTTCATCAACGTAGCGTTGGGCGTCGCCTTTTTCCCAGGTAACGCGAACATGGATTTCCACGCCTTCATCGCGGAGCTCTGCAATGACATCACGCAGGGGGAGATTATCAGCACTTTTTCCGTTGAGGATCAGTAAACTGGCAGGGAACGCTATCATCCGTTTGCCTCACTTTTTTTCGTTTTAACAAGTGTACGCCAGGAATGGGTTTATGGCGTAAGAACTGACTGAAAGCGAAGGCGAAGAGATAAAAAAAGCCGCAGAATGCGGCTTTTCAGATTGGGTGGACGTTACTGTGGGAACCACTGATCGCTGATTTTTTGGTACGTGCCGTCAGCTTTGATTGCGGCCAGCGCGCTATTCAGTTTTTCCAGCAGGGCTTTGTTATCCGGGCGAACCGCAATGCCAAGACCAGTACCGAAGTATTGTGGGTCGGTCACTTTGTCAGTGGCTACACCTAACTGCGGGTTGGTTTTCAGCCACTCGTTAACCACGGCGGTATCGCCAAATACGCCATCAATACGACCATTTTTCAGGTCGATAATCGCATTCTGATAGCTATCGTAGGCCACGGTCTTCACTTCAGGGTGTTTATCCTGCAGGTATTTCTGGTGCGTGGTACCGTTTTCCATGCCAATGCGTTTCCCTTTCAGGTCGGCAAAGGTTTTATAGGTGTCTTTTTTCGCAATCACCAGCGCGGAGTTTGCATAGTAAGGCTGAGTAAATGCCACCTGCTTGCTACGCTCAGGCGTGATGTCCATTCCGGAAATCACCGCATCATATTTTTTGAATTTCAGCGCGGGAATCAAGCTATCAAAAGCATGATTGGTGAAAGTACAGTCAGCCTGCATTTGTTTGCACAGTGCCGTTGCCAGGTCGATGTCAAAACCGACAATTTTATTGCTTGCATCCAGTGACTCAAATGGCGGATAAGTCGCTGATACACCAAAACTAATTTTATCAGCAGCTGAGGCGCCAGCGGCGAAAGTAGCAAGTAATGTGGCCAGTACTAACTTTTTCATGGTGGAACTCCCGTCTGTCAATCTTATGATTATTTACCGTGTCTGCGGCGTGAATTAACAATGCCATTTAATGAATTTATATGCAATAAAAATGATTAATTATTTTTCTGATATAAAAAAAGACGGACAATTTAGGTTGTTGTCCGTCTTTTTTATTTTGGCTTTATGCATATTCACCGGAGAGTGTACAACGGAAGATGAATCGTAGCCTGATAAGCGTAGCGCCATCAGACATAAAAACCGATTTAATTCCGGTGTTCAAACGCCAGCGCTTTACGTTCGATCAAGCGCATCATCAGCGTCAGCAAACCGTTGACGATCAGGTAAATCACACCCGCCGCGCCGAAAACCATGACGTCATAAGTGCGACCATACAGCAGCTGACTATAGCCCATGACTTCCATCAGCGTGATGGTGTATGCCAGTGAGGTACTTTTAAACACCAGCACCACTTCGTTAGAATACGAGGAGAGGGCGCGTTTAAAGGCGTACGGCAACAGAATCGCCAGCGTATCCTTCTTACTCATCCCCAACGCTCCACAGGACTGCCACTGGCCTTCCGGGATTGCGCGGATAGCACCGTAGAACAGCTGGGTGGTATAAGCCGCACTGTTTAACGATAGCGCAATTAAGGCGCACAGCCACGGTTCAGAGAGCAGGTGCCACAGTACCGGATACTCCTGTAGCGTCGGGAACTGCCCTGGCCCGTAGTAGATCAGGAAGATTTGCACCAGCAGCGGAGTACCGGTAAACAACGTGATATAGGCGCGAACCAACCAGACCACAATCGGCGTTTTTAGCGTCAGGATGACGGTGAAAACCAGCGCCAGCACCAGAGCAACCACGATGGAGGCGACCGTCAGCGTCAGGCTGGTATGCAGCCCTTTTAACAATTCAGGTAAATACTCAAGCATTAGCCTGGTCTCCGCTCAAATCGTGTCGCGCGCAGGTCAATGCGTTTGAGAATGTACTGACTCACCAGCGTAATCACCAGGTAAATAGCCGCCGCCACAATGTACCAGGTAAACGGCTCCTGGGTACGGGTGGCAATGCTCTTGGTTTGCAGCATCAGGTCGTTCACGCTGATAAGGCTGACCAGCGCGGTATCTTTCAGCAATACCAGCCACTGGTTACCCAGTCCCGGCAGAGCGTGACGCCACATCTGCGGCATCACCAGGCGAAAGAAGATCGCGGCTTTAGACAAACCCAACGCCTGACCTGATTCCCATTGTCCGAGTGGTACGGCCTTTAGCGCGCCACGCAGCGTTTGCGACGCGTAAGCCGCATACAGCAATGACAGCGCAATCACACCGCACAGGAACGGGCTGACGTCGAAGTTTTCGATCTGCATCTGAACCGGGATTTGTACAACCCCGAGATTGATCGTAAAGCCATCGGCCAGCGTCAGCAGCAGTTGTGAAGAGCCGAAATAGATGAACAGAACCACCAGAATTTCCGGCAGACCACGCAGGATGGTGACCAGAGCTGAACCCGTCCATGCCACTGGACGCCATTTTACTGACTCCCAGACGGCAAAAAACATGGCGAGCGCGAGGCCAATAATCAGCGCACAAACGGCAAGGCCGACGGTCATCCCGGCGGCGCTTGCTAAAGGAAAAAATTCATTCATCAAGTATTACTTCTGGAACCATTTGTTGTAGATGGTCTCGTAAGTCCCATCTTTCTTCACTTTTTCCAGCGCAGCGTTAAATTTCTGCTGCAGCTCGGTATTGCCCTGGCGCACAGCGATGCCCAGACCCGTACCGAAGTAATCTTTATCCGTCACTTTGTCGCCAACTGCGGCCAGCTTTGGATTGTCTTTCAGCCATTCGGTTACCACTGCGGTATCACCAAATACGCCGTCAATACGACCATTTTGCAGATCGAGTTTGGCATTCTGGTAGCTGTCATACGGTACGGTGGTCACTTCCGGATGTTTATCCATGATGAATTTCTGGTGCGTAGTACCGTTTTGTACACCGACTTTTTTTCCTTTCAACTGGTCAATGCCGGTGTATTTACCCTGTTGGCCAACAAACAGGGCAGAGTTGTCGTAATACGGGGTGGTGAACAGAACCTGTTTTTCACGCTCTGGCGTGATGTCCATACCGGCCATCACCGCGTCAAAACGACGGAATTTCAGGCTCGGGATCAGGCTGTCGAAGGCCTGATTGGTGAAGGTACAGGTCGCGTCAATCTCTTTACACAGCGCATTCGCCAGATCAACGTCAAACCCTACGATTTTGTTATTCGCATCAATAGATTCAAACGGAGGATAAGACGCTTCGGTGGCGAAACGAATGGTTTGGGCTGCGGTAGCGGAAAGGCTAAAACCTGCGATTAGCGCGGCAATCAGAACTTTTTTCATTGTATTGTCCCGAATCTTAGTGAGAGAGATAGTTTTTAAACGCTTCGGTTTGCGGGTTGGCAAAGCAGCTCGCATCCCCAAACTCGACGATATGACCGTTTTCCATATACACCACACGGCTGGCCGTTTTACGTGCAACTTCCACTTCGTGGGTGACGATCACCTGAGTAATGTTGGTTTCCGCCAGTTCACGAATGATGCTGACGATTTGGGCAGTAATTTCCGGATCAAGCGCTGCGGTAGGTTCATCAAACAGCAGCACCTGCGGCTCCATCATCAACGCGCGGGCAATGGCCACACGCTGTTGCTGGCCACCGGAGAGATGCAGTGGGTAGCGATCGCTGTACGGCTTCAGGCGCAGACGTTCCAGCAATTTTTCGGCACGCGCCAGCGCTTGATCTTTTGTCAGACCCAGTACGCGGCAGGGCGCTTCAATCAGATTCTGCACAACCGTGAGATGCGGCCAAAGGTTGTATTGCTGGAAGACCATGCCCACGTTCTGACGCAGCTCCCGAATGGCTTTGTCTGACGGGGTCTTCGTGAAGTCGAAACGGTTACCCGCAATAGAGAGCGTGCCCGAGCGCGGCATCTCAAGCAGGTTGAGTACGCGCAGCAGCGAGCTTTTCCCGGCTCCACTTGGGCCAAGTAACACCAGTGTTTCACCCTGAGGGCAATCCAGCGTGATATCGAACAGCGCCTGATGTGCGCCGTAGAAGCAGTTAATGCCGTTTAATTGAATACTCATTGACACTCGATACTGGCAGTCTGATAGCTATTGAAGCCGCAGATACTACCTTTGACAGAATAGTTATGCAATATTTATGCGTTAAAAGTTAAATGCAAACCGCATTCTTATCTAAACATAGCACAAAATAGCGGGGCCACCAGTGGGCAAGAATAATTGTCGGCATTCTATGCAGAATGCCAGACAATTTATGGGGGTTATGATTCAGGCGGGTGAATGGGGCGGTTAGCGGTTTTCGACAGACTGGCGCAGCGTCCCGGCTGGCGCGTGTACGCTGCCGCCCAGATAGCGGACATCGTCAATTACCCAGCACTGGCCTTCGCGGATCATCAGCACTTCATCACGCCAGCTTTGGTCACCCTGTTTAAGTTCTACGCGCAGCGGAATGTTGCGTGCATCACTATTCGGAATGGTCGATGCGCTGGCGACGCTGGCACTGTCCGGTAACGTGGCGCGACTAGAGAACGGATCGCTGTTAAACAGATCGCGATGCGCGTTATCACGGCTGGCATCGTTCAGCAGTTTCGCCAGGTTGTCGCTGAGGTACGGACGAAGGGGAGTAATGTCATTGTTTCGGTGCTGAATACGGTAATCATAGAATTGTTGAGCCACGCTGTCTGGCCCGCCTTCTACGCAAGAGCCGCTACGCGTGCCGTTATCTTTGTAGGCCGGCGTTACGGTAGTACAGGCGCTGAGAAGTAGTGCACATGGAACCAGCAGAGAGAGTTTCGAGTAGCGCATAATGATTTCCTTATTAGCTTTCTACTATTAGTGTTCTACGTTGATTTACATGTCATACTTCAAGTTGCTTGTGCGTTGGCTACGTGCGTTCACCCCAGTCACATAGTTATCTATGCTTCTGGGGATTCACTCTCTTGCCGCCTTCCTGCAACTCGAATTATTTTGTGTAAAGAATATATCCTTTCAATGATAGTGGATCGGTTCGATAATGCTTTTGAGATCGTGCTCTTAGCGCAAAAAGGAGATTAACCATGCAGTTTTCGACTACCCCTACGCTGGAAGGGCAGAGCATCGTGGAATACTGCGGTGTTGTGACTGGCGAAGCCATTTTAGGCGCGAATATCTTCCGCGATTTCTTCGCCGGCATTCGCGATATCGTCGGCGGTCGCTCCGGCGCGTATGAAAAAGAGCTGCGTAAAGCGCGTGAAATTGCTTTTCAGGAGCTTGGTGAACAGGCAAAAGCGCTCGGTGCTGATGCGGTAGTCGGTATCGATATCGATTACGAAACCGTGGGCAAAGACGGTAGCATGCTGATGGTGAGCGTCAGCGGCACCGCGGTGAAAACTCGCCGATGAAGCGTTTGTTGTCTCTGCTGGCATTAACACTGCTGCTGGTAGGATGTGCTGGCGAAAAAGGGATTGTCGACAAAGACGGGTATCAGTTAGATACCCGTCGTCAGGCACAGGCTGCTTACCCGCGCATTAAAGTGCTGGTTATCCATTACACGGCCGATGATTTCGACTCTTCTCTGGCTACGCTGACTGATAAAAACGTCAGCTCGCACTATCTGATCCCGGCAGTGCCGCCGCTCTACCACGGCAAACCGCGTATCTGGCAACTGGTAGCGGAAAAAGATCTGGCCTGGCATGCGGGGATTAGCTTCTGGCGCGGCGCTACGCGAATTAACGATACCTCGATCGGCATTGAGCTGGAAAACCGTGGCTGGCAAAAATCGGCGGGCAGCAAGTATTTTGCGCCGTTTGAACCCGCGCAAATTCAGGCGCTAATCCCCTTAGCGAAAGATATTATTGCCCGCTATGACATAAAACCACAGAACGTGGTGGCCCATGCGGATGTCGCACCGCAGCGTAAGGACGATCCAGGTCCGCTGTTTCCATGGGAAAAACTGGCCGCTCAGGGAATTGGCGCGTGGCCGGATGCTCAGCGAGTGACGTTTTATCTTGCCGGGCGAGCGCCCGATGCACCGGTAGAAACCTCATCATTGCTCGATCTGCTGTCGCGCTATGGTTATGAGGTAAAACCTGAAATGACGCCGCGTGAACAGCGGCGGGTGATTATGGCCTTCCAGATGCACTTCCGCCCGACGTTGTGGAACGGCGTGGCGGATGCAGAAACTCAGGCGATTGCCGAAGCGTTACTGGAGAAATACGGGCAGGGTTAACGCGGCAGCTTGCCGTGGTCACGCAGCCAGGCCGCGGTACGCTCAATCCCTTCATCCAGCGTCACAACGGGCTGATAACCTAATTCTTCCTGAGCGCGGGTGGTATCCAGCGTAAAGTCAAAATTCAGCTTCGAGACGCCGTAATGCGTAAGCTTTGGCTCTTTCGCGGATTTATTGCCTAACCGCTCCATGCTGCGGGCAATCATGTCCAGCATCGGGTAGGGTACGGAGCGGATACGACAATCAATATTTAGCTCGTCGATGAGTTTCTGCACAATACTGCGCAGGGTGCGATGCTCGCCGTTGGTAATGTTGTACGCACGACCCGACGGCAGATTATCGCAGGCTTGCTGACTTGCCAGCCACATCGCGTGCACCGCATTCT
This sequence comes from Citrobacter sp. RHBSTW-00887, assembly GCF_013728095.1. NCBI lineage: Bacteria > Pseudomonadati > Pseudomonadota > Gammaproteobacteria > Enterobacterales > Enterobacteriaceae > Citrobacter > Citrobacter sp. RHBSTW-00887. Next base: position 2,011,427 of record NZ_CP056267.1, read on the forward strand.
CGTAGTAGGTCATATCCACCAGCGCACTTCCGCCGTGCGGCAACAGAATGCTGCCGTAGTGGTACATCATATGGGCCAGGCGCGGGATAAAGACTTTATCGTGTGGTCCGAACAAGCTTTGCGGACGCAATACCGTAAAACGGGTCTGCGGGTTGGCCTGTGTCAGCAACGCAATCACATCTTCGCCAGCCGCTTTACTGCGGGCGAATTCATTGGCGAAGCGTTGGGGGCGGAAGTCCTCTTTGATATCGCGATGGTGGTGATAATCAAAATAGAGCGACGGTGATGAGATATGAATGAAGTTACGAACGCCCCAAGCCACGGCCCACTCGCCCAGACGGCGGGTTGCGCGAACGTTGGCCAGATCGAAGGCTTCCTGAGTTCCCCATGGTGAGGTAAAACTGGAGCAGTGCCACAGCGTATCGATACCGGCGAGCATCACTTTTGCCTGCGAAGAGACCAGCTCGGTCAAATCGGCATGCACAAACTCTGCGCCCATTTTCTCCAGCAGCTTGCCCATCGCTTCGTTGCGACCGGTAGCTCTGACGCTGACGCCTTTGCTGCATAAAAACTCAACCGCGTTTCGGCCTAAGCCGCTGGTGGCTCCGGTAACCAGTACCTTCATATCAATCCACTGTGTTTAAAAAACGTCGTGCGCATTCTTCCGTGAATTTCGTCTGTATGCAATGGGAAACATGAAAGAATACAGGCTCTTTTTATCATGAGTCTGTGATTTGTTCTGCAAGTTTAGCAATACGCTTCGCCATCCCTCTGAAAATGAACAGATGCGCCGGGATCATCAGCAGCCAATAGAAGAGGCCTGGCATGCCGTGCGGATGCCACCAGGCGCGGACATCAATGCGTCGCTGGTCGCCTTTATCTTCCAGCGTGAAGCTCAGACGACCCAATCCTGGTGCTTTCATCCCAAACAGCAGCGTCAGCTGTTTTTCTGGCTCAACGATGATAACTTTCCAGCTATCAACGGTATCGCCAACCTGCAACAGAGAGTGTTGCGGTCTGCCTTTCGCCAGCTTATGGCCGACCAGCAGGTCCAACGCCGCGCGCGTTTTCCATAAAATATTACCGAAGAAATAGCCTTCTTTGCCGCCGAGGCGATTCACCACCTGCCACAGTGCCTGCCGACTGGCGGAGGTTTCAACGCTAAAGCCAGCTTGTTTAGCGAAATAGCCATATTCGGGGCGCCAGCGGGCAAATGCCTGCGCGTCGTAACCCCAGTCGCTGGAATTAACCAGCTTCTCTTCTTCTTTCAACGTGCTGCGCACCGCGTCATCAAAGGCAATCAGCTTTTGCGGGATCAGCGTGCGTAATTCGGTGTCATCGGCCAGCAGGTCGTGTTTTAACCCCTGTATCAGCGCTTTGGCCGTGGTCGGCGGCACTGACGTTATGACGTTCAAAAACCAGACCGAAATCCAGCGGGTAGGAAAGGGGACAGGGATGAGCAGGCGATGTTTACCGCTGACCGCCATAAAATGCTCGAACTGCTCCTGATAGCTCAATACCTGCGGCCCGGCGGCTTCGAGTACGCGGTGTTGGCGTGTAGGATGGTCCAACAACGCCACCAGGTAGTACATTAAATTCTCCAGTGCGATAGGCGTGGTACGCGAGCGCACCCAGCGCGGAGGGGTGAGTACCGGCAGGTTGTAGACCATGTCGCGCATCACTTCAAAGGCGGCAGAACCTGCCCCTACGATAATACCAGCGCGCAATTCGGTCATCGGCACGCCTGATTCGCGCAGGGTGTCCGCGGTTATCTGTCGCGCACGCAGATGATCGGATTGTTCATGCCGGGGAGCCTGTAATGAGCTCAGGAAAATAAGCTGTTTGACTGGCGTATCACGTAGCGCATCGCGCACGTTCATTGCTACCTGGCGCTCATGGGCGATAAAATCACCGCCTTCTCCCATGCCATGGACCAGGTAATAGACCGTATCAACGCCGGTCAGCAGCGGCGTTAGGTTATCTGGCCAATTCAAATCGACCTTATGGCAACTGACGTTGGCCAACTGCTGCTTTTCCAGCCGCTCGATGCGGCGTGCCGCAGCCAGCACCTGATGCCCTTGCTGACTGAGCGCCTGTACCAGATGCTGACCAATGTAGCCACTGGCGCCAAGAACCAAAATCCGTTGCGGCACGCCCATCTCCTTAGCGGGTTAAAAAAGCGCGCCAGTGGGCGACGACTTCAGCAAGCTGTTCACGCGATACGTCCAGATGCATCACCAGACGCACAATCGGCGAGGCGTTAATCAGCACGCCTTGCGCTTTCATGTACTCGCCCAGTGCCGCAGCGTGTTCTTCGCCAACGCGGACAAACAGCATGTTGGTGTCGTGGCGCATTACGTCCGCTCCGGCTTCGCGCAGTTGTTCCGCCATCCAGGCGGCGTTGTCATGGTCTTCTTGTAAGCGCGACACGTTATTTTTCAGCGCATACAGTCCGGCCGCCGCCAGAATACCGGCCTGACGCATTCCGCCACCGGTCATTTTACGCCAACGAATGGCGCGCTTGATGTACTCGTGGCTGCCGACCAGCAGTGAGCCTACCGGCGTTCCTAAACCTTTGGAGAGACAAATGGTGAACGAATCGCAGTATTGCGTGACATCTTTTAACTCACAGCCATAGGCGACGATGGCGTTAAAAATACGCGCGCCGTCGACATGCAGCGCAAGATTGCGATCACGGGTAAATTCCCAGGACTCTTTCAGATACTCGCGTGGTAGCACTTTGCCGTTGTGGGTGTTTTCCAGGCTGAGCAGACGCGTGCGGGCAAAATGGATATCGTCCGCTTTGATTTTTGCTGCCACTTTGTCCAGCGGCAAAGAGCCATCCGGCATGGCGTCGATAGGTTGCGGTTGAATGCTGCCGAGTACCGCTGCGCCACCCGCTTCGTAGAGATAGTTATGTGCGCCCTGACCGGCGATATACTCTTCCCCGCGCTGACAATGGCTGAGGAGAGCCACCAGGTTCGCCTGAGTGCCTGTGGGTAAGAAAATTGCGGCTTCTTTGCCAGCAAGCTCGGCTGCGTATTGCTGGAGGGCATTAACGGTAGGGTCATCACCGTAGACGTCGTCCCCGACCGGGGCGGCCATCATCTCTTCGAGCATGGCGCGACTTGGTCGGGTGACGGTATCACTGCGTAAATCAATCACGGGCATTCCTTTTTAAGTGAGGTAATGCCCTCTGTTTTACCTGAGCCAGTTAGTTTTCGCCAGTTCGATCACTTCATCACCGCGCCCGCTGATGATTGCGCGCAGCATATACAGGCTAAAACCTTTAGCTTGTTCGAGTTTGATCTGCGGCGGGATCGCCAGTTCTTCTTTCGCGACGACCACATCGACCAGCACCGGACCGTCAATCGACATCGCCCTTTGCAGCGCTTCATCAACCTCTGAGGATTTCTCCACGCGAATGCCCGTAATGCCGCAAGCCTCGGCAATCCGTGCGAAATTTGTATCGTGCAGTTCGGTGCCGTCGGTCAGATAACCGCCAGCTTTCATCTCCATCGCCACAAACCCCAACACGCTGTTGTTGAAGACAATAATCTTCACCGGCAGCTTCATTTGCACAACCGACAGAAAGTCGCCCATCAGCATGCTAAAACCGCCGTCACCGCACATTGCGACAACCTGGCGTCCCGGTTCGGTCGCTTGTGCGCCGAGCGCCTGCGGCATGGCATTGGCCATCGACCCGTGGTTAAACGAACCGATCAGACGGCGTTTACCGTTCATTTTCAGATAACGTGCCGCCCACACCGTTGGCGTGCCAACGTCGCAGGTGAAGATGGCGTCGTCAGCGGCAAAGTGGCTGATCTGCTGCGCCAGATACTGCGGATGAATGGCTTTATCGCTGGGTTTGGCTAAATCATCCAGCCCTTTACGCGCCTCACGATAGTGTTCCAGCGCTTTATCCAGGAACTGCCGATCGGTTTTTTCTTCCACCAGCGGCAGCAGGGTGCGGAGTGTGGATTTAATATCGCCTACCAGCGCCATGTCTACTTTACTGTGCGCGCCAATGCTCGCCGGATTGATATCAATCTGAATAATCTTGGCGTCGGTGGGGTAGAACGGGCGATAGGGGAACTGGGTACCGAGCAGGATCAGCGTGTCGGCATTCATCATGGTATGGAAGCCGGATGAAAAGCCGATCAGCCCGGTCATGCCCACGTCGTAAGGGTTGTCGTACTCCACATGCTCTTTACCACGCAGGGCGTGCACAATCGGCGCTTTTATTTTAGCTGCAAACTCAACCAGTTCTTTATGCGCACCGGCGCAGCCACTGCCACACATCAGGGCGATATTGCTGGAGTAGCGTAGCAGTTGCGCTAGTTTTCTGAGCTCTTCTTCTTCCGGAGTGACCACCGGGAGCGGCGCATGATACCAGTGAGTGCTGGCGCTTTCAGGTGCTGGCTTCAGCGCAACGTCGCCGGGTAATACCACCACGGAGACGCCGCGGTTGAGCACCGCTTTACGCATGGCAATTGCCAGCACCTGTGGGATCTGTTCAGGGCTGGAAACCAGCTCGCAATAGTGGCTACATTCGCGAAACAACTCTTGCGGGTGGGTCTCCTGAAAATAACCGCTGCCTATCTCACTGGATGGAATGTGTGCGGCAATTGCCAGTACCGGGACGTGGTTGCGGTGGCAATCAAACAGGCCGTTAATCAGGTGCAGGTTGCCTGGTCCACACGAGCCAGCGCAGACGGCCAGTTCTCCCGTCAACTGCGCTTCAGCGCCCGCGGCGAAGGCCGCAACCTCTTCATGACGGGTTGGCATCCAGTCAATCGTTCCCATACGATTCAGACTGTCACTAAGGCCATTTAGCGAGTCACCCGTCACACCCCAAATGCGTTTAACGCCAGCTTGTTCGAGTGTTTTAGCAATAAAAGCGGCAACCGTTTGTTTCATGGTTTTCCTTCTCCTTTAATGTGATACCGGTTACAAGTTTAGATGAAGATAATAGTTATGCTTATCATTACCTCTTATTTCCGGCAGGTTTCATTAAGCCTGTATTAAGCGTAGTTTGTTATTGGACATGGTGAAACAAGGAATAAATTCAAATGGTTATAAAACTATTAAATACAGTTAACCGGGTACTGACTCATGAAGATTTTGGCAAGTTTTTGTTACGTATTGCCGTGGGGGGATTAATGCTGTTTCATGGGCTGCATAAACTGTTCGCGGGTATTGATGGCATCAGTGGCATGCTGATAGCGAAAGGTTTCCCTGGCTTTATTGCGTATGGCGTTCTGCTGGGAGAGGTTGTGGCACCGTGCCTGATTATTCTTGGGATCCTGACGCGTCCGGCGGCGTTGGGGCTGGCGTTTACGATGGTGGTGGCATGGCTGATGGTCGGGATGGGTGAAACCTGGTCACTGGATAAAACCGGCGCATGGGCAATTGAAAGTCTGGTGTATTTCTTCATCGGCGCTCTGGCCGTGGCATTTTTGGGCGCGGGGCGTTTCTCCGTTGCCGGAAACTCGGCCTGGCGATAGTTTGCCATCCGAGAATCAAGACAGAGGCGGGGACGCGATAACCTATCTCCGCCTCGCCATTAAGTCTGGCCGCTAATCCATCTCGTCACTGCTCCACAGTTTGTGCCGACGTTTCAGTGCTCGTTGCGTCAATGCCTTTGCCATCGCCGCACCTATTTCAGCGCTAACCACCAGCCCCTGAATAAAGGGACGGTCGTGCATCAACCACGGCAGTCCGCCAAAGGCGATGCGGTTGCGGGCGTTTTCCGGTGCTTGCAGCGTGTAATCTTCGCCGATATCCGGGATCTCATCGCCACAGGCCAGCAGTTGATCGCGTAGCGTTGGGAACGGAATATCTTTGCTCTGCAATGCCCGTTGTCCTCGGGCGTCAATAAATACATCAAATTCACTGCGCTGACCGTGGTGGTAAATGACCGTCATTTCCTGCTCATTTGTACGCTCATAATCCTTGCCGAGTGCGAGGATCTCAATCAGCCCGGCATCGTGCAGAGCCAGCAATCGGCGGATAGATTCAGACGGGATTGCCGCATAGTTATCAATAAAGACGCGCGCCAGTCCGTGCCTGAAACGTTTTTCGTCGCGAGCATCAAGATGAGGAACGATCTCTTCAATAACCTCGTGTAGGCGCAATAAGGTATAGCGCCAGGCGACGGTATGTTGTTCCTGCTTGTTGCGCTCAACCTCCACCAGGTTACGCCTCGCCCAGTCAAAAGAGTCATGCTTGAGCCTGTCGGCAAAATAGACCTCGGGGAATGTGTCGGCGTTAAGCGTTGCAAGTGCTACCTGTTGGCACCACCCTGGCGCCGCGTCTTGCAGTTGTTGCACAATAAGCCGGAAGATGTGGTCCAGTAATCCGTTTTGGCCCTCGGCAATGGCGTTTTCAATCGCTTCTTGCGTCGCGATATTCAGCGGTTCATAGGGAAGAGGGCAGTAAAAATCCGCTTCAGGCAGCACACCGCTGCGCGACATCAGGGTCAGCTTCAGGTTTTGGCTGTCGGGTTTACGCGTGAACTGCAGTGAACGGTCGGTATTGGTGGTGAAGGTACCATGCTGACTGACCACGGCCATCGCCGCGTCGATAGCGCTTAGCGAGGTGCCCAGAATACCCACCCTGCAAGCGCTAATCTGCGCCTCCATCAGGCCGGTCCACGGACTGGGGAAAAACTTGCGTGCTTGAGCATCAGTTTCTGGCCACAGATGACCGCTGGCGATAGCGGCGAAATCCACTTCGACGGGCTGTGACGCGTGATTGATCCACAGGGAGACCCCAGTCGGGTTTGCTTGCAGGTCGGTGACTTTACTTGATTCATATACGCGAATTGTGAACCCGGATCTTTGCGCTTTATCGACGATGGCTAAAAAACGATCGCGATAATAGTCGCCGAGGATCACCCGGGGCAAAAATTGCCGCTCATGCAACGATGTACGTTCAAGCCGAAACTGCGCCAGGTATTCATCGCTTTGATTCTGTAGCCACGTCAGATAACTGATATAAATCGGCGGGATCTCAATGCTGGCTATATTGGCCAGCATGTGGTCTGCGTTGTTGTCGCTGTTATAAGGCATGCCTACGCCAGCTTCCTCAGCTTGCTCATAAAGCTGTATCTCCAGCGGTTCACCGCGCTCAACGAGGGCATGAAACGTATAAATTCCGGTGGGACCTACGCCGACGATGGCCACTTTTTTCATGGGGATCCTTTGTAGAAAGTTCGACGTGGTAGTCGGGGTTTTGCTTAACCTGTGCCAGGTAAGTGTGGTCGATAATTCGCGGGAAGAGGGCGGTATTTTGCCTCGGAGGGTGAAAAAATCGGAATTTTGCAGCGTCTGACAGCATAAAAAAAGGCCACCCGATATAACCGGGTAGCCTTTTGCACATCAGATATCGGTCAATTACGCCAGCACTAAATCACCCTGCGGATGACAGGAGCAGGCCAGCACATAACCTTCAGCAATTTCTGCGTCGGTCAGCGTCATGGTGCTACTGACCGTGTAGTTACCGTCAACCACTTTGGTTTTGCAGCAGCCGCAAACGCCCGCACGGCATGCGGCGACAACCGGCACTTTATTGCTTTCCAGCGCTTCCAGCAGCGTACTGCCTACCGGCGCATAAAACTCTTTTGCCGGCTGCAGTTTGGTGAACTTCAGACCGCTGGTGGCGGCTTCAGCTACCGGGGTGAAGAACTGCTCTTTAAAGAAGCGTGTCACGCCCAGCGCGTTGACTTCTTTCTCGACCAGATCCATATACGGCGCCGGGCCGCATGTCATCACGGTGCGCGAAGCCAGGTCCGGTACGCTTTGCAGCAGTTCGGTGGTCAGTCGGCCGGAAACAAAACCGTCAGTGGCATTGTTTTCAGCAACTAAGGTCACCGGATACTCGCGCCATTCGTCGGCAAAAATGACATCTTGCGGTGAACGGACGTTAAAGATCACCTGCACATCTGCCTGTGGGCGGTATTTTGCCAACCAGCGACGCATTGACATGATTGGCGTGACGCCACAGCCAGCGGCCAGCATCAGGAACCTGTCTTCCGCTTTATCTTCACAGGTGAATTCACCCATTGCATCGGACAGCCAGATATAGTCGCCGCGCTTCACGTCGCGGGTTAACCACTGTGAGCCTGCGCCATCGTCAATGCGGCGGATGGTCAGCGTGATGTATTCGCTAACGCCAGGCGTTGAAGAAAGGGTGTAAGCACGCAGCGTGTCCGCTGAATTACGTACGCTGACCAGTGCATACTGCCCGGCGCGGTACGGATAATAGTCGTGGCACAGCAACGAAATTGTCCATACATCCGGCGTTTCCTGATGGATGTGATGAACCTGCATCCGCCATGGGCACTGATGAGTTGGCATTGTCATTCTTTACTCCTTACGCGCTCAGCAGTTGCTTCATGTCTTCTTCAACGGTGGTCACGGAACGCAGACCGAACTTCTCGTTGAGAACTGCCAGCAGGTCCGGCGTGAAGAAGCCAGGCGCAGTCGGGCCAGTGACGATGTTTTTCACACCCAGAGACAGCAGGGTCAGCAGAATGACAATCGCTTTCTGTTCGAACCAGGAGAGCACCAGAGACAGCGGCAGATCGTTCACGCCACAGCCCAGTTTCTCAGCCAGGGTTACCGCCAGGATGATGGCAGAGTATGCATCGTTACACTGACCTGCATCGACCAGACGCGGCAGACCTTCGATATCGCCGAACTCCAGTTTGTTGAAACGGTATTTACCGCACGCCAGAGTCAGGATCAGGCAGTCGTCCGGCACGCTGGTGGCGAAGTCGGTGAAGTAGTTACGTTCGCCACGCGCGCCATCACAACCGCCAACCAGGAAGATGTGACGCAGTTTTTCGCGGCTTACCAGGTCGATCAGGGTATCAGCAGCGCCCAGTAGAGTCTGACGACCGAAACCAACGGTGATCAGGTGCGGAATTTCGCTGTATGGGAAGCCCGCCATCTGCTGAGCCTGAGCGATTACCGGAGCGAAGTTGTCGCCTTCGAGGTGGCTTACACCCGGCCAACCGACGATGCTACGAGTCCAGATACGGTCATCGTAGGCGCCAACGGTTGGGTCGATGATGCAGTTAGAGGTCATTACGATTGGGCCCGGGAAGCGGGCAAATTCAACCTGCTGATTCTGCCAGCCGCTGCCGTAGTTACCGATCAGGTGTTTGAACTTACGCAGTTCCGGGTAGCCGTGCGCCGGCAGCATTTCACCGTGGGTATAGACGTTAACGCCGGTACCTTCGGTCTGCTCCAGCAGGTTGTACAGATCTTTCAGGTCGTGACCGGAGATCAGGATGCACTTACCTTCGGTTGCTTTGACGTTGACCTGAGTTGGCGTCGGGTGGCCGTATTTTGTGGTTTCGCCAGCATCCAGAATGCTCATCACTTTGAAGTTCATCTGGCCGATTTCCATTGAGCACTCCAGCAGAGCGTTCATATCGGAAGGCCAGGTTCCCAGCCATGCCATGATTTTGTGGTACTGAGCGTAGATGTCGTTGTCGTACTGACCGAGAACGTGCGCGTGCTCCATGTAAGCTGCCGCACCTTTCAGGCCGTACAGGCACAGCAGACGCAGGCCGAGAATGTTCTCGCCAATGGCTGCTTTGTCTTTGTTCGGGGTAAATTCAGCGGCCTGACGTTGCAGGTCGCCCAGATCGTCGCTGACCAGTTGCAGATCGGCCATCGGGTTAGCGACCGCTGCGTTCGCGTCGATGTTCAGGCATTGCGCTTTCAGGGCGTCGCGCATGGCGATAGCTTCACGGGCATAGCCAACAATCCGCGGGGAATCGAAGTTAACGTTGGTCAGCGTGGAGAAGAATGCACGCGGCGCAAAGTTATCAACTTCATGGTCGATGATGCCGTATTCACGTGCCTTAACAGCCCATGCAGACAGACCTTGTAGGGAAGCAATCAGCAGATCCTGCAAATCGGAGGTTTCAGCCGTTTTACCGCACATACCCTGCGCGTAAGAGCAGCCGTTTCCTGCCGGAGTACGGATGGTTTGTTCACATTGCACACAAAACATGGTCACACCTTTTAAAGTTATATTTAATATACATGTTTAAGGTTATGCCTGTGCGCGAAGGGATAAAAGGGATTTCTGCTACAACTTGCAGGGAGATTGATTTAGCGCAATTTTGGCGGTAGATGACTACCGCCAGAGAGGTATTTGTCCTGACTTCAGGCGGAGAAAAACGCCATCAGCAAAGGCACTAACAGACTCAGAATAAAGCCGTGGACGATGGCTGCCGGAACCATCTCCAGACCGCCGCTGCGTTGTAGCACCGGTAAGGTGAAATCCATTGATGTCGCGCCACATAGCCCCAGCGCGGTTGAGCGGCTGCGGCCCACCATTCCAGGAATCAACATAATGGCAATCAGCTCGCGGGCCAGGTCATTAAAGAAGGCGGCGCTACCAATCACCGGCCCGAAGGATTCGGTTAACAGAATACCGGACAGGGAATACCAGCCAAAACCTGATGCCATCGCCAGCGCGGTTTTCAGCGGCAGGCCGAGGATCAACGCATTAATAACCCCCGCCAGCATCGAACTGGCGACGACGACCACCGCAACAATCATCCCCCGGCGATTCAGCACAATTTGCTTTAAGGTCATACCGCTGTTGCGCAGTTGAATCCCGACCAGGAACAGTAAAAAGATTAACGTATATTCGCTGGCTTCGGTGGCGTGCTGCAGAATAGGAAGACCGGTGAGGCCGAGCAGAAAACCCACGACGACGACGCCACAAAGCTGGAGCGACTCAAGCGCCATCGCAATTCGCGAGGGTAGCTTTTCTTGCTTGTGGTTATGTCGCCAGGGCAGCGAACGCTCCAGCCAGAACAGCGCCGCGATATTACACAGCAAAATGACCGTCACGCTGACCGCAGAATAATGAAGAATGGCTAACAGGTTGCTGGCGAGATTATCCAGAAACGCCAGGCTGATACCCATAAAAAAGAGAATAAGGTAGACGATCCAGCTCAACAGGCGATTGATGAGTTTTAATGCAGCCCTGTGCCGAAGCGGAATAAGGTAGCCCACAATAAGGGGAACCAGAATGATTAACAGCCCTGAAAACATGAAAACCAGATCCTTGCTGAGAGTAAGACGAAATGCGCCAGCACACACTACTCAATGCAAAGAAGGGAGTAAAGTTGCAAATAAAAGGAAATATAGCGGGGAAAAAAAGACCTGACTTGCGCCAGGCCTTTTTTGTTATCGATTAATCGCGTTTTTCCAGCAGAGTGCGGTAAATAAGACCGCCGAGGACCCCACCGATAATCGGCATAACCCAGAAGAACCACAATTGCTGTAATGCCCAGCCGCCCTGGAAGATGGCTACAGCGGTACTACGTGCCGGGTTAACGGAGGTGTTGGTAACCGGAATACTGATCAAGTGGATCAGGGTTAACGCCAGACCAATCGCAATGGGTGCAAAACCTGCCGGAGCATGTTTATCGGTCGCACCGTGGATCACTAATAAGAAACCAGCGGTCAAAATAATTTCAATTACGACGGCAGACAGCATTGAATAGCCGCCAGGTGAATGTTCACCAAAGCCGTTCGAGGCAAAACCACTGGCAGTTGCGTCAAAACCAGCTTTACCGCTGGCAATAAGATACAGTGCCGCTGCTGCAACAATACCGCCCACAACCTGAGCGATAACATAACCAATAACGTCTTTTGCCGGGAAGCGACCGCCCGCCCATAAACCGAAGGTCACCGCCGGGTTAAAGTGTCCGCCGGAAATATGACCTACGGCGAATGCCATGGTTAATACGGTCAAACCAAACGCCAGCGCGACACCGGCAAATCCAATACCCAACTCCGGGAATGCTGCGGCCAGAACTGCGCTACCGCACCCACCAAAGACGAGCCAAAACGTACCGAAGAATTCGGCTGCTAATTTCCTGAACATAACCACCTCAATTAAAAGTTCCGGGTTCGTGTTCCTTACCCGGTAATTCATCGCTAAAAGGGACGATGATGAAAGAGCCGGTATTTTAGAAAAAAACATCATCCCTTCGCCAGTTAAATTGATGAAAAAATTTGATTTAAGGCAATATGTTGTGATTCCTTTTTGAATATTGGATGAATGAAGCATAGTTCAATTAGCAAAACGGCGATGATTGAGTTCTGAAATAATATTCTGGAGAAAACATAAGAAGAATATTCTTATATTTTTTGATTTCTGCGACTAACCTCCTGAGCATATCGGGTGTCCTGAGCGCCCGCTTGCCGTTATACTCCTGATAACTTGAAGGAAAAAGTTAGCATTTCCGGAGGCTATATGATTCTCGAACGCGTTGAGATTGTTGGATTTCGTGGTATTAACCGTCTGTCGTTGATGCTGGAGCAAAGCAACGTGCTGATTGGGGAGAACGCGTGGGGTAAGTCCAGTCTGCTGGATGCTTTAACCCTGTTGCTGTCGCCGGAAACTGATTTGTACCACTTTGACCGCGAAGATTTCTGGTTCCCGCCGGGCGATATTCAAGGCCGGGAACATCATTTGCATATCATCCTGACGTTTCGTGAGTCTCAACCGGGTCGCCACCGCGTGCGCAGGTATCGCCCTCTGGAAGCCAGCTGGACGCTGTGTCAGGATGGCTATCACCGCATATTCTATCGACTGGAAGGTGAATGTGCGGACGACGGTAGCGTTCTGACGTTACGCAGTTTTCTGGATGGCGAGGGCCATCAGCTTCCCCTCGACGACATTAACGATCAGGCGCGGCACCTCGTGCGTTTGATGCCAGTACTGCGCCTGCGCGACGCACGTTTTATGCGACGGATCCGAAACGGTACGGTGCCGGATTCGGCGGATGTCGAAGTGACCGCGCGGCAACTGGATTTTCTGGCACGTGAACTGGCTACCCGACCGCAAAACCTGACAGATGGGCAGATACGTCAGGGGTTATCGGCCATGGTACAGCTATTGGAACACTATTTTTCTGAGCAAGGTTCCAGTCAGTCCCGCTATCGTCTGATGCGTCGACGTTCCAATAACGAACAACGTAGCTGGCGCTATCTGGATATTATCAACCGTATGATTGATAGACCGGGCGGACGCACGCACCGCGTGATCTTGTTGGGACTGTTTTCGACGCTGTTACAGGCCAAAGGTACGCTGAGGCTCGATAAAGACGCCCGGCCGTTACTGTTGGTAGAAGATCCTGAAACGCGTTTACATCCGATTATGCTGTCGGTTGCCTGGCACCTGCTGAATTTGCTTCCTCTGCAACGGGTGGCGACCACCAACTCAGGTGAGTTACTGTCCCTCACCCCCGTGGAACACGTTGTCCGCCTGGTGCGTGAGTCCTCCCGCGTCGCCGCCTGGCGGCTTGGGCCAGGTGGGATCAGCGCAGAAGATGGTCGGCGTATTGCCTTTCATATTCGTTTTAACCGTGCATCGTCGTTGTTTGCCCGCTGTTGGCTGCTGGTGGAAGGCGAAACGGAAACCTGGGTCATTAACGAACTGGCCCGCCAGTGTGGGCACCACTTTGATGCGGAAGGTATCAAAGTCATTGAATTTGCCCAGTCCGGCCTTAAGCCGCTAGTTAAGTTCGCCCGCCGGATGGGTATCGAGTGGCATGTGCTGGTTGATGGTGATGAAGCCGGGAAAAAGTATGCCGCTACGGTGCGGAGTTTGTTGAATAACGACAGAGAAGAAGAGCGCGATCATTTAACCATGCTTCCCGCGCTGGACATGGAACACTTTATGTATCGCCAGGGGTTCGCTGACGTATTCCACAGGGTGGCGCAAATCCCCGAAAACGTGCCCATGAATATGCGCAAAATTATCTCGAAGGCGATTCACCGGTCGTCAAAACCAGATTTAGCCATTGAGGTGGCGATGGAAGCCGGGCGGCGCGGCGTTGACGCGGTGCCAACGCTGCTGCGAAAAATGTTTTCCCGCGTGCTGTGGTTGGCACGCGGCAGAGCGGATTAGTTGCGAAACATCGACGACAGCTGCGAGTGGATGCTGTCCAGTAACTGGTAGCGACGGCGGTATTCCGCGCGTTTTTTGCTGGCAATGTCCGCTTCGCTTTTTCGCGCCATTGTGCGTGGGATATGGTAATAGCCGTGACTGTCGCACTCACCGCCAACCGACTCCCAAAATGCGTTGTAGTCGGAAAGTATCACCTTGTTTTTATCGTGGTAACGCGGGCTGCGAAAGATATGCTGTTCATTGCTGACCGCCATGACCTTTTCGATATTCAACTGTTCTGCTAAACGGCAAATGGCTTCCATAATTATACGTTTTGGGAAAATACCGTGGCAGGACTTCGTCGCTTTTTGTATTGCTTCATGTGGAAGTTGCGAATTGCCCTGTACGCCGCCAATGAATAATGTACTTTTCCCATTATATTCGCAGAACGTAAACGTCATTTTGGTCAGCACGTCCCCGTCGCCATTTTGCACCTGAATGGTACTTTCTCCCTCTTTATCCAGTACCGGGAACATCATCATGGTTACGGTAAATATATCGCCATCTTTGCCTTCAATTTGCGCCAGCTGTAAACCGTCATTGGTTAATAAGGCGTTAAACTCTGCGGGTAAGAATGCGTGGCGGATAACATGGTAATGAAAACGCACCGCGTCTAAACGCATTTTACGAGTGAAATTTGCCGCGAGGTAAGGACGGTGCATACGCACCGGCAGCCGGGGTTGGCGGGAGAGCAGGCTTTCAAGATCCGGCCATTGGGCGAGTTCACTCATCCATTCCTGAGTCAGACGGGGTATCAACAGTGAGCGCCAGATAAACTTACGACGAAAGCTCCGTTTATCCCAGCAATGTGCGGGTCGTATATGACCGCTGCTCAGGCCGTAAAAAAGGCCAAAGCTGGTAATGGGTTTAGTGGAAAGAAAAGTGCTTTCAGTTAGTTGGCTCATAATTTAAATCCGATTGATACTCTGGTACTAATTTCAACACAGCGGATCTTAACCATTCATCAATAACTCTGTTATTCTTGCGTTTTTCAACGGCTATTTATTTAACGTTGATGTTTACCACTCCACTCTGGTGGACGTATTGGGGGAAATTGGGACATTTATGAAGCTCAAGGGAAAAATCAAAAAGCGCTATTTTCTCTTCGCCATCATCATTATTGTGGCGATAATTGCACTTTGGCGAACGCTTAATGCGCCTTTACCTCAGTATCAAACGTTAATTGTGCGTCCGGGCGATCTGCAGCAAAGCGTACTGGCAACCGGCAAACTGGATGCGTTGCGTAAAGTTGACGTCGGGGCGCAGGTAAGCGGGCAGTTAAAAACGCTGTCGGTAGCCATTGGCGACAAAGTAAAAAAAGATCAACTGCTTGGCGTTATCGATCCTGAACAGGCGCAAAACCAGATTAAAGAGGTTGAAGCGACGCTGATGGAATTACGCGCTCAGCGTTTACAGGCTGAAGCCGAGTGGAAACTGGCGCGGGTAACGCTTTCCCGTCAGCAACAGCTGGCGAAAACCCAGGCTGTCTCGCAGCAGGATCTCGACACGGCGGCTACTCAGATGGCGGTCAAACAGGCGCAAATCGGCACAATTGATGCGCAAATTAAGCGTAATCAGGCCTCTCTCGATACGGCAAAAACCAACCTTGATTACACCCGCATCGTCGCGCCAATGGCAGGCGAAGTCACGCAAATTACTACCCTTCAGGGGCAAACCGTTATTGCTGCCCAGCAGGCACCTAACATTCTAACATTGGCAGATATGAGCACCATGCTGGTGAAAGCGCAGGTTTCCGAGGCGGATGTGATTCACCTGCATCCCGGGCAAAAGGCCTGGTTTACCGTACTGGGCGATCCTCAGACGCGCTACGAAGGTAAGCTCAAAGATGTTCTTCCGACGCCAGAGAAAGTGAATGATGCGATTTTCTACTATGCTCGCTTCGAAGTTCCCAACCCGAAAGGGATCCTGCGTCTGGATATGACCGCTCAGGTCCATATCCAGCTCACGGATGTGAAAAATGTCCTGACGATCCCGCTGTCGGCGCTGGGCGATCCTATTGGCAACAATCGTTATAACGTCAGGCTGCTGCGTAACGGCGAAACCCGTGAACGCGAAGTGGTTATCGGCGCGCGTAATGACACCGATGTGGAGATCGTTAAAGGGCTGGAAGAGGGGGATGAAGTCATCACCGGTGAGGGCAACGCTGGAGCGCCAAAATGACGGCATTGCTTGAACTGAGCAATATCCGCCGCAGCTATCCGTCAGGCGAAGGTCAGGTCGAGGTATTGAAGGACGTATCCTTGAGCATTCAGGCCGGGGAAATGGTAGCGATTGTCGGGGCGTCTGGCTCGGGTAAATCGACGCTGATGAATATTCTCGGCTGTCTGGACAAACCCACCAGCGGTACGTATCGGGTTGCCGGGCGCGATGTCTCCACGCTGGATAGCGATGCGTTAGCCCAGCTGCGTCGCGAACATTTCGGTTTTATCTTCCAGCGTTATCATTGGTTGTCGCATTTAACCGCCGCGCAAAACGTTGAGGTGCCTGCAGTCTACGCTGGTACCGAACGTAAGCAGCGCCTGGCCCGTGCGCAAGAACTCCTGCAGCGACTGGGGCTGGGCGACAGAGTCGACTATCAGCCTTCCCAGCTTTCCGGTGGTCAGCAGCAGCGGGTCAGTATTGCGCGTGCGCTGATGAACGGGGGACAGGTTATCCTCGCCGACGAACCCACCGGCGCGCTGGACAGCCATTCAGGCGAAGAGGTGATGGCGATTTTGCATCAGCTGCGCGATCGCGGGCATACGGTGATTATCGTCACTCACGACAGCCAGGTCGCCGCGCAGGCCGAACGCGTCATTGAAATTCGTGACGGCGAGATTGTGCGCAATCCGCCGTCGCACAAACCCTCTACCGGGCGCGATATCGCGGAGCCGACGGTGAAAACGGCGTCCGGCTGGGGGCAGTTTGTCAGCGGTTTTCGCGAAGCGCTCACTATGGCCTGGCTGGCAATGGCTGCGAATAAAATGCGAACGCTACTGACCATGCTTGGGATCATCATCGGTATTGCTTCAGTGGTGTCGATTGTGGTGGTAGGCGATGCGGCTAAACAGCTGGTACTGGCAGATATTCGCGCTATTGGCACCAATACCATCGATATCTATCCTGGCAAAGATTTCGGCGACGACGACCCACAATATCAACAGGCGCTGAAGTATGACGATTTAACGGCGTTACAGAAGCAGCCCTGGGTCAGTTCGGTGACGCCTGCGGTGTCGAAAAACCTGCGGCTACGCTATGGCAATATCGACGTGGCCGCCAGTGCTAATGGCGTTAGCGGCGACTATTTCAATGTCTATGGCATGACGTTTAGCGAAGGGACCACTTTTAACGCTGAACAACTGGCGGGGCGCGCTCAGGTGGTGGTGCTCGACAGCAATACCCGTCGTCAATTGTTCCCCAACAAAGCGAAAGTTGTCGGCGAAGTCGTGCTGGTGGGGAATATGCCTGCCACGGTGATTGGTGTTGCAGAAGAGAAACAGTCGATGTTTGGCAGTAGCAAGATCCTGCGGGTCTGGCTGCCTTACAGCACCATGTCCGGGCGAATTATGGGGCAGTCGTGGCTGAACTCGATCACCGTGCGGGTGAAAGACGGTTTTGATAGTGCCCAGGCCGAGCAGCAGCTCACCCGACTACTGACGTTACGCCACGGTAAGAAGGATTTCTTCACCTGGAATATGGACGGTGTCTTGAAAACCGCCGAAAAGACCACACGTACATTACAACTCTTCCTGACGCTGGTGGCCGTGATTTCGCTGGTGGTCGGTGGAATTGGTGTGATGAATATTATGCTGGTTTCGGTAACCGAACGAACGCGCGAGATTGGCATTCGTATGGCGGTTGGCGCCCGCGCCAGTGACGTACTGCAGCAGTTCTTAATTGAAGCGGTGCTGGTGTGTCTGGTTGGCGGCGCGTTGGGCATTAGCTTGTCGATGCTGATCGCCTTTACGCTTCAGCTATTCCTGCCTGGCTGGGAAATAGGTTTCTCACCCGTAGCCTTATTGACGGCGTTTCTGTGTTCGACTGCGACCGGGATTTTGTTTGGCTGGCTACCGGCGCGAAATGCGGCGCGGCTGGATCCGGTAGATGCTCTGGCGCGGGAATAATACCATCGAGATAAAAATGCCAGCCGCAAAGGCTGGCATTTTGACTGCGGGATGTACACAATGAAACAGAAGAGCTATGCGACAGCTTCTGCTTCAATGACAGGCACGATGACACTGGCATGATTGCCTTTTGGCCCCTGGTGGACATCAAACTGGACAGATTGTCCGGCTTTTAGCGTTCTGTAACCATCCATCTGAATGGTGGAGTAATGGGCGAAAATATCTTCGCCGCCGCCTTCGGGGCAGATGAAACCAAACCCTTTGGCGTTGTTGAACCACTTAACAGTACCCGTTTCCATGCTTCGACATCCTTCGTAAATCTTATATAAGTAAGATGGAATGAACCGGTGGCGGAGTGGGAGCTGTTCAAAACCTCGCCAACTCTCGAAACTACAATTTAGAGAAATCAGGCGAGGCGTCAAGCGCCAGGCTGACGGAATAGGGTAAAAATGCATCAAAATTTGAAGCAGTTAACGCTATTGTCGGTTATGTGACAGATGTCGCGGATGGCACTAATAGATGATAGTTATCTAATACTTGAGGTAGATTGATTGTGCGCATAGGCTGCTTGTCAGCGGCAAGATTTTCTGCCGGAAACCGTAACTGAAGATGACGACTGACAATGGGTAAGACTAACGACTGGCTGGATTTCGATCTGCTGGCGGAAGATAAATTGCGCGACGCGCTAAAACCGCCATCTATGTATAAAGTGATATTAGTCAATGATGATTACACTCCGATGGAGTTTGTTATTGACGTGTTACAAAAATTCTTTTCTTATGATGTAGAACGTGCAACGCAACTGATGCTTGCCGTTCACTATCAAGGTAAAGCGATTTGCGGCGTATTCACTGCCGAAGTGGCTGAAACCAAAGTTGCGATGGTGAACAAGTATGCGAGGGAGAACGAGCATCCGTTGCTGTGTACGCTAGAAAAAGCCTAAATGCAGGCATAAATATTGGGGGAGGTGCCTATGCTCAATCAAGAACTGGAGCTCAGTTTAAACATGGCTTTCGCCAGAGCGCGCGAGCACCGACATGAGTTTATGACCGTCGAGCACTTGCTACTGGCATTGCTCAGTAACCCATCGGCCCGCGAAGCGCTGGAAGCGTGTTCTGTGGATCTGGTGGCGCTGCGTCAGGAACTCGAAGCCTTCATTGAACAAACCACACCCGTATTGCCTGCCAGTGAAGAAGAGCGCGACACGCAGCCCACGTTGAGTTTTCAGCGTGTGTTGCAACGCGCGGTCTTTCATGTTCAGTCCTCTGGGCGCAATGAAGTTACCGGTGCTAATGTGCTGGTCGCCATCTTCAGCGAGCAGGAATCTCAGGCGGCTTATCTGCTGCGTAAGCATGAAGTGAGTCGCCTTGATGTGGTGAATTTTATTTCTCATGGCACGCGCAAAGACGAACCAAGTCAGTCCTCTGACTCTGGTAATCAGCCGAATAACGAAGAGCAAGCTGGCGGGGAGGACCGTATGGAGAACTTCACGACTAACCTTAACCAGCTTGCCCGTGTGGGCGGAATTGATCCGCTCATTGGACGGGACAAAGAGCTGGAACGCGCCATTCAGGTACTGTGCCGTCGTCGAAAAAACAACCCGCTGCTGGTGGGTGAGTCTGGCGTCGGGAAAACCGCTATTGCGGAAGGCCTCGCCTGGCGTATCGTCCAGGGCGACGTGCCGGAAGTGATGGCTGATTGTACCCTTTACTCTCTGGATATCGGCTCGCTGCTGGCGGGTACCAAATACCGTGGCGATTTTGAAAAACGCTTTAAGGCGCTGCTGAAACAACTGGAACAGGATACTAACAGCATTCTGTTTATCGATGAGATCCACACCATTATCGGCGCGGGTGCGGCATCGGGCGGCCAGGTGGATGCGGCTAACCTGATCAAACCGTTGCTCTCCAGCGGTAAAATCCGTGTAATAGGCTCCACAACCTATCAGGAATTCAGCAATATCTTTGAAAAGGACCGCGCGCTAGCACGCCGTTTCCAGAAAATCGATATCACTGAGCCGTCGGTAGAAGAGACCGTGCAGATCATCAACGGTCTGAAGCCGAAATACGAAGCGCACCATGATGTTCGCTACACCGCCAAAGCGGTGCGTGCAGCGGTCGAACTGGCGGTGAAATACATTAACGATCGTCATCTGCCGGACAAAGCGATTGACGTGATCGATGAGGCGGGCGCGCGGGCGCGTCTGATGCCGGTCAGCAAGCGCAAGAAAACCGTCAACGTGGCGGATATCGAGTCCGTCGTAGCCCGCATTGCGCGGATCCCGGAGAAGAGCGTTTCGCAGAGCGATCGCGATACGCTGAAAAACCTGGGCAACCGTCTGAAAATGCTGGTATTCGGACAGGATAAAGCCATTGAGGCGCTGACTGAAGCGATCAAAATGAGCCGTGCTGGTCTGGGACACGAGCATAAACCTGTCGGTTCGTTCCTGTTTGCCGGACCGACTGGTGTAGGTAAGACCGAAGTCACGGTGCAGTTGTCCAAAGCGCTGGGTATTGAGCTGCTGCGGTTTGATATGTCCGAGTATATGGAACGTCACACCGTCAGCCGCCTGATTGGTGCGCCTCCGGGATATGTCGGTTTCGACCAGGGCGGTTTGCTGACGGATGCTGTCATTAAGCATCCGCATGCGGTACTGCTGCTGGATGAAATCGAAAAAGCGCATCCGGACGTCTTTAACCTGCTGCTGCAGGTGATGGATAACGGTACGCTGACCGACAATAACGGGCGTAAAGCGGATTTCCGCAACGTGGTGCTGGTCATGACCACTAACGCCGGCGTGCGTGAAACCGAGCGTAAATCGATTGGGCTGATTCATCAGGACAACAGTACTGATGCGATGGGCGAAATCAAAAAAGTGTTTACGCCGGAATTCCGTAACCGTCTCGACAACATTATCTGGTTCGATCATCTCTCTACTGAGGTGATTCATCAGGTTGTTGATAAGTTTATCGTCGAACTTCAGGTTCAGTTGGATCAGAAAGGTGTCTCTCTGGAAGTGAGTCAGGAAGCCCGTGACTGGCTGGCTGAGAAGGGCTATGACCGCGCAATGGGCGCACGCCCGATGACGCGTGTTGTCCAGGATAACCTGAAAAAACCATTGGCTAACGAACTGCTGTTCGGCTCGCTTGTGGATGGCGGTCAGGTGACCGTTGCGCTGGATAAAGAGAAAAATGAGCTGACCTATGGTTTCCAGAGTGCGCAAAAGCACAAGCCAGAAGCAGCACATTAATATCTAATCACCTATTGAACCGGGCGTAATGCCCGGTTTTTTTTCGCCTGAAAGTCGTGATTTGAATAGGGGGAGTTAAACGGCAGGCAAAAAATAAGCCTGCGTAAGGGAGATTACGCAGGCTAAGGAGGTGGTTCCTGGTACAGCTAGCATTTATGGGTTATGTTTTTCAGCGGATGGGATAATACCCTTAATGAACGAAGCGGTATGTGATCGATTTCTAAGAATCTTCCGAACGCTGAAAAATAACCGTAATTAACTACTTAGCATGTGGGTTGCGCGTGGACTCACCGGCAAAATTACGCATTAACAATGCATAATTCAGATCGATATCCTCCGGTACAGGCATCCACACGGTGTAACCATCGCCCGGCGCAACCGGCATCGCTTCGCCTTTCGCGTTTTCCATCTGTTCGAGGGTAAAGTTGATATTGCCCTGTGGGGTCATTAGCTCCAGGCTGTCGCCGACGGTGAATTTATTTTTCACCAGCACAGCCGCCAGTTCACCTTTACGTTCGCCAGTGAATTCGCCGACAAACTGCTGACGCTCGGAAACAGAGAAGCCGTATTCGTAGTTCTGATAGTCGTCATGCGTATGGCGGCGCAGGAACCCCTCGGTGTAACCGCGATGCGCCAGACCTTCCAGCGTTTCCAGCAGTTGCGGGTCGAACGGTTTCCCGGCAGCGGCATCATCAATGGCCTTGCGATAAACCTGCGCGGTACGTGCACAGTAATAGTATGATTTAGTACGGCCTTCAATTTTCAGCGAATGCACGCCCATCTGAGTCAGGCGCTCAACGTGGGCAATGGCACGCAAATCCTTCGAGTTCATAATGTAAGTGCCGTGTTCGTCTTCAAACGCGGTCATGTACTCACCCGGACGCTGGGCTTCTTCGATCATAAAGACTTTGTCAGTCGGCGCGCCAATACCCAGCGTCGGCTCAACATTTTGTACCGGGATAGGCTCGTACTTATGCACGATATTGCCCACCACGTCTTCTTTGCCTTCCTGCACGTTGTATTCCCAGCGGCAGGCATTGGTACAGGTACCCTGATTTGGGTCACGCTTGTTGATGTAGCCAGAGAGCAGGCAGCGGCCGGAGTAAGCCATGCACAGCGCGCCGTGAACAAAGATCTCAATTTCCATATCCGGCACCTGGGTGCGGATCTCTTCAATTTCTTCCAACGACAGTTCGCGGGACAGGATCACACGGGTCAATCCCATCTGCTTCCAGAATTTCACCGTCGCCCAGTTTACGGCGTTAGCCTGTACTGAAAGGTGAATGTCCATGTCAGGGAAGTTTTCGCGCACCAACATAATCAGACCAGGGTCGGACATGATCAGTGCATCCGGTCCCATTTCCACCACCGGTTTCAGGTCACGAATGAAGGTCTTCAGCTTGGCGTTATGCGGGGCAATATTAACCACCACATAGAATTTTTTACCCAGTTCATGGGCTTCATTAATGCCTAGCTGCAGGTTTTCGTGATTGAATTCGTTGTTGCGTACGCGCAGTGAGTAACGCGGCTGGCCCGCATATACAGCATCTGCGCCATAGGCGAAAGCGTAACGCATGTTTTTCAGCGTTCCCGCCGGGGAAAGGAGTTCCGGTTTAAACATAATTTTCTCGTTCTGATGACAGGTCAGACTCGCCTCACTCAATGAGGCGGTTAGGGGAGTGCCCCCATATTAAGGGCGGGCATTGTAGCGCTGTGGGGAAGACAGGTAAAGAAAAACGCCGGGCGACAGCGTGGCGTTACCCGGCTGAGCGAGTCATTATCAGGTTTTATCTTTTATCGTCTGACTTACACCATTGGTCTTAACTGAAGCAATACCGGTCTCGCGCGACTGTTCATTCGCATACAGTTGACTGCTACCAATAATCTGGTGGTTTGCTGCTTTCAGATTGAAATGCAATTTGCCATTAGCTGCCGTTTTTTTCTCGTAACGCTCGGCCAGAGGGCTGTTAGCCTGGACAGATGCGATCCCTTTTTCTGCCGCGCCTTTTGTCGTGTAAAGCTCACTGGTAAGGATCGTTTCCCCGTTTCCAGCCTTAAGAACAAAGCGGTACTGATCATCGCTACTCTTGCTTAATTCAAACCAACCAGCCATATGAACTCCTTGATTAAAGTTTTATATCAAACAGTTATTGACGACAGTGTTGCCACAAAGAGTATGAGCGATATTTGGAGAGTTGCTAGTCAACAGGACTCCACGAAGCCGCGGAGTCCTGCAGGACGGGAGTGTTTACACAATCCGACAGGCGTCGGCTTCCCAGCGATACCCTACGCCATAGACCGCGCGGATAAACGACTGCTCCGCATCCAGCGATTCCAGCTTGCGTCGCAGGTTCTTAATATGGCTGTCGATGGTTCGGTCGGTAACGACACGGTAATCGTCATAGAGATGATTGAGCAACTGTTCACGGGAGAACACTTTTCCCGGTTCATGCGACAGCGTTTTGAGTAAGCGAAATTCAGCAGGCGTTAAGTCGAGCATTTTCCCACGCCAGGACGCCTGAAAACGACCTTCATCGACGATCAACGGGCTGTCAGCATCCATCTGTTGCAGTTCGCGCTGCGGCTTGCAACGGCGCAGAATCGTCTTCACGCGAGCAACAACTTCACGCGGGCTGTAGGGTTTGCAAATATAATCATCCGCACCGATCTCCAGCCCCAGCAGGCGATCAATTTCTTCTATCTTGGCGGTTACCATCATGATGGGGACTTCAGAGAATCGGCGGATTTCCCGGCACAGAGTCAGGCCGTCGGTACCAGGCAGCATCAGATCCAACAAGATCAGGTCGGGCGGCGTCTGACGCACGTAAGGAAGAACCAGATCGCCATGGCTGATGAGCGTAGGAGCGTAGCTTGCCGCGCGCAGGTAGTCGATAAGCAGTTGCCCCAGCTTGGGCTCGTCTTCCACGATCAGAATACGCGGCGTGTTTTCATCAATGGGTAACTCAGTCATACATCTCTCTGTAAATCGCGTTCCAGCGGTAATGTTACTGTAATGCTAACCCCGCCAAAAGGCGAATGGGCGGCGCGAATCAGACCATTATGCGCCTGTACGATATTGACGCAAATTGCCAGCCCCAGCCCGGAACCACCGCTGGCACGGTTACGCGAGCCTTCGGTGCGATAAAAGCGTTCAAACAGCTTCTGTAACTGGTCGTCACTTACGCCGGGAGCGGAATCAGCGAAGGTTAATAAAACCATACGCTCGCGTTGTTCGGCGCTGATGTGCAGTCCGCCGCCGCTGTCGGTGTAGCGCAGACTGTTTTCCAGCAGATTGTTGAACAACTGCATCAAACGATCCCTGTCGCCAAATACCGTCATGCTGTCCGGGAGTGAAAGTTGTATCGTCAGTCCACGGCTGGCAAAGCGTTCACGAAATGCGCCACTTGCCACTTCCAACAGGGGGATGAGATCCAGCGATGTTTTCTGGTAGGCCAGCGCGCCTTCATCGGACATGGAGAGCTGATGCAGATCGTCCACCAGCTTGGTGAGCGTACCGACTTCAGCTTGCAAAGAGGCAACGGAGTCAGGGGTGAACTGGCGTACGCCATCCTGAATGGCCTCCAGTTCACCGCGCAACACCGCTAACGGCGTACGCAGTTCGTGAGAAATATCGGCCATAAAGTCACGACGCATCTGCTGGTTTTTTTCCAGCGTACTGGCAAGCTGGTTGAAGTCCTGCGCCAGCTTGCCCAGTTCATCCGTACTGGTCGGCGCAACGCGAGTGGTGAAATCGCCAGCCGCCAGTTTGTGCGTGCCTTCTACCAACCGCTTGACCGGGGCCAGCAGACTGCGCGCCAGCGTAAACGTTGCCAGCGCCGCCAGGATCGTGGAGAGCGCGACGATGAGCCAACTTGAACGTCTTTGCTGCATGTCGAAATTGATATCCGTATTGCGCGTTAAGCGTTCCACGGGAGAGGCAATCACGGCACCGACTTCGCTACCGTTGACGCGGATCGGATGGCGCATACCGTCACGGGGGACCGGAGCACGCGGACCGACCAGCACGCGGGCATTTTGGTCGACAACCCAAAACTGCGTACGCCAGCCGTGCGGCGGCATGCCGGGACCCGGTTTATCATCGTCGTTGTCGTGTTCAAATGAGCGCAGGATCTGAAAAACAAACCGATCGTTATTGCGTAAGAATCGCCAGTTGCCGTGCTGTTCATACTGCTCGCTTAATGCGTCGCTGAGCATTTGCAGCCGCTGTTCGTTACCGTGCTTGATATAGTCAATAAAACCGCGTTCGAAGCTTATGCGTACGGCCCAGTGCATGCTGATCAGCAACACGATGCAGGTGGCGAAAATCGCCAGAAACAGTTTGCCGGTGATACCGGGCCGCCAGAACTTCATCAGGTGCTCCTCTTGCGCCGTGAAATCACCGCGTTGGTTTGCGTGTCGTTCGGCACGCGGGCAAAAATAATGGCGGGCAGCGCGATAATGAATGCGATGCACAGCCAGGTATACATAAAGACGGTATGCGTACTTCCGCTGTCGATGACGCTATGCTGCTGACCGAACATGCCTAGCAGCAGTCCAGCGATGGTCACCCCGATACTCATCGACAGCTGCATGATCATTGACAGCAGGCTGTTACCACTGCTGGCGAGATCGTCAGGCAGGTCTTTTAACGTTAGGGTGTTCATGGATGAAAAGCGCGTTGAGTTGACCATTCCCTGTAAGAACAGTACGAAGGGCAGGGCGTAATACCAGCCGAGCAGCGCGGTGCTCATCAGCAGCAGACTGACCAGCGACAGGCCAAGCGTTGTAGCGACCAGTACGCGACGGTAGCCAAAGCGGTTAACGACCTGCACCACAATGCGCTTCATGCCCATACTGCCGAGCACCATCGGGATCATCATCAGCCCGGCATGAAAGGGGGAAAAACCGAGGCCTATTTGTAAAAACACCGGCGTCATAAACGGTAGCATACCGCTACCGATGCGTCCGGCAAAACTGCCGAAAAGACCCAGCGAGAAGGTCGGTGTGCGAAACAGATTCAGGCTGAACAGAGCGCGTGGATTACGATGGGCGTGTTTCAGATACAGCGCAATAGCCAGCACTCCGCAGATAACCAACGCTGCCAGCGAGATACTGGAGATGCCGGTTCCTTTACTGCCATCAAGTGCCAGCGTCAGTACCGCCATGCCGACTGCCAGCATCGCAAATCCGGAGAGATCGAAGCGTCGGGTTTGCATGGTGTAGTTGGGCATCAGCATTAACGTCGCTATCGCGCCGACAATGCCAACCGGAATGTTAATCAAAAATATCCAGTGCCAGGAGGCGTACTCAACCAGAATACCGCCTAATGCCGGTCCCAGTAGCGGGCCAATCTGACCGGGCAATGTGACAAACGTCATCGCCGCCATATATTGCTCACGTGGGACGATTTTCATCACCGTTAGCCTGCCGACCGGCACCATCATCGCACCGCCAACGCCTTGTAAGACGCGCGCCATCACCAGCTCGTTGAGTGTGCTGGACCCGGCGCAAAACAGCGAGCCAAGCGTAAACAGGATGATGGCGGTGAAGAAGATATTACGCACGCCAACTTTGTCCGCCAGCCATCCGCTGGCGGGCAGCATCACGGCAACGGTTAAAACATATGACACAATGACCATATGCATGTGTAACGGGCTTTCCCCGAGGCTTGCCGCCATCGAGGGAAGCGCAGTATTCACGATGGTGGTATCCAGCGACTGCATAAAAAAGCCGAATGCCACAATCCAAAGTTGCCAGCGGGTGCTGTCGGGAAGTTCTGTCATAACTCTGCTACCGGTTTGCTGTTTTTACGCGAAAAACGCAGACGCAGACGGTCGAAAAAGAGATAGACCACGGGCGTGGTGTACAGCGTCAGGAGTTGACTCACGACCAGCCCGCCGACAATGGTTATCCCCAAAGGTTGACGTAGTTCGGATCCATCCCCGGCGGATAACACCAGCGGCAGCGCGCCAAACAACGCCGCCAGCGTGGTCATCATGATTGGGCGAAAGCGCAGCAGGCAGGCCTGGAAAATGGCTTCTTCTGGCTGCAGCTTGCCGTTTCTCTGCGCTTCCAGCGCAAAATCGACCATCATGATGGCATTTTTCTTCACAATGCCAATTAATAGCATTATCCCTATCAGGGCGATTAGGCTGAACGGGGCATTGAACAGCTCCAGCGCCAGCAAAGCCCCGACGCCAGCTGAAGGTAGCGTGGAGAGAATGGTCAGGGGATGAACATAGCTTTCATACAGCATCCCCAGAACGATGTAGACCGTGGCAATGGCGGCGATAATCAGGATCACCTGCGAGTTCATGGTGTCCTGAAATACCTGTGCCGTGCCGGCAAAGCTACCGCGAACCGTGGAGGGGACGCCGAGCTGGGTCATGGTTCTGTTGATAGCCTCTGTCGCCTCAGACAGTGAAGAACCTGTTGGCAGGTTAAACGACACGGTTGAGGCAGCGGACAAGCCCTGATGGTTTACCGACAGCGGGGCATTCGCCGGTTGCCATTTGGCAAAGTACGATAGCGGGATTGCCTTACCGTCATTGTTGATGACGAACATTTTATCCAGCGCGCTGATGTCCTGGGTGTAACGTCGATCGACCTCCATCACCACTTTGTACTGATTCATCGGTTGATAAATAGTTGAAATTTGCCGTTGTCCAAAAGCGTTGTTCAACAGGCTGTTAGCGGCTGCAACGTCGATCCCCAGACGAGACATGGTGTCGCGATCGTAGACCAGGTTCATTTCCGCGCCATTGTCCTGCTGATCGGAGTTGACATCCGCCAGTTGGGGCAGGGCGGCAAGCGCCTTACGGATCTTCGGTTCCCACTCGCGCAGTGCCGCCAGATCGTCGGAAAGCAATGTGTATTGATAGCTGGCATTGGCCTGGCGACCGCCGACGCGAATATCCTGCACCGCCATCAGAAACAGATTCGCGCCAGGCTCTTTTGCAAGCGCGACGCGCAGGCGGTCGATCACCTGCTGAGCGGTTTCACCGCGCTCATCGCGTGGCTTGAGGGTGATAAACATCATCCCGCTGTTAACCCGGGAACCGCCGGTAAAACCGGTGACGTTATTCACCGCCGGGTCGTCGCGGATGATTTTCATAAAGTCCTGCAGTTTGCCGCGCATCGCCTGGAAAGAGATGCTCTGGTCGGCCTGAATCCCCCCCATCAACACGCCCGTATCCTGCTCCGGGAAGAAGGTTTTGGGGATGGAAATATAAAGCCAGATATTCAGCGCAATGGTGCCAAGTAACACCACGCCAACCAGTCGCGTATGGCGCAGCACCCATTTAAGCGAAGTGCCGTAACTCTGTTGCAGTGCCACCAGCACACGACCAAAACCCCGTTTACGAGACTGTTCACGCGGGGCGCTGGATTTAAGCATCCAGCCACACATCATTGGCGTTAATGTCAGCGACACCAGTAGCGAGATACCGATAGCAACTGACAGCGTGACGGCAAATTCGCGCAGCAAGCGCCCAGGCAATCCGCCCATTAACAGCAGCGGGAGGAACACCGCTACCAGCGACAGGCTCATTGAGAGCACCGTGAATCCCACTTCGCGCGTACCCTGTAGCGCCGCCTGCAGTGGCTTCATTCCCGCTTCCAGGTGGCGGGCAATATTTTCCAGCACCACGATTGCGTCATCAACGACAAATCCCGTGGCAATGGTCAACGCCATTAATGACAGGTTGTTCAGGCTGAACCCGCACAGATACATGGCGGCAAAGGTACCGATCAGCGAGACCGGAACCGCTACCGCAGGGATCAGGGTCGCGCGCCCGGAGCGCAGGAAAACAAAGACCACCAGAATAACCAGCGCAACGGAGAGAATCAGCGTCTGTTCGACTTCCTCCAGCGAGGCGCGAATGGTCGGTGAACGGTCCTGGGCAATTTGCAGATCGATGGCGGCCGGGACCAGCGTTTGTAACTCCGGTAATTTGGCCCGAATGCTGTCTACCGTCTGAATAATATTGGCTTCTGGCAACTTGCGGATCATCAGCAGGATAGCCGGTTTTGCGTTGGTCATCCCCGCGTTACGTACGTCCTGCACCGAGTCGCTCACAGACGCAACATCGCCCAGCCGCACCGCAGCGCCGTTATTGTAGTGGATGATAATCGGCTGGTACTCGGCGGCGGTTTTCAGCTCATCGTTGGTTTGTACCTGCCAGCGGTGGGTATCATTCTCGATAGCTCCCTGCGGCTTACGCACATTGGCGTTAGCAATCGCGCTACGCACGTCGTCCAGCGACACGCCCTGATTAAACAGCGCTTGCGGATTAAGCCCTACGCGCACGGCAGGCAGAGAGCTGCCCCCAACGTCGACGTCACCCACGCCGTCGATTTGCGCGATGGTCTGTGCTAATTGGGTTGATGCGAAATCGTACAGCTCACCCTGCGAGTAAGTGTCCGACGTGAGCGTCAGGATCATGATTGGCGCATCGGAAGGGTTGGCTTTGCGGTACGTGGGGCGGCTTGGCATACCGCTGGGTAGCAGGCTTTGCGCTGCGTTAATCGCGGCCTGAACATCCCGCGCCGCGCCATTGATGTCACGGTCGAATTTGAATTCAAGAATAATGCGCGTACTGCCAAGGGAACTGCTCGAGGTCATTTCGTTCACGCCCGCGATGCGCCCCAGTGAGCGCTCCAGCGGGGTGGCTACCGAAGACGCCATCGTTTCAGGGGAAGCGCCCGGTAATGATGCGCTGACCATGATCACCGGGAAATCCACCTGCGGCAGCGGAGCTACCGGCAGCAGACGAAAGCCCAGTATCCCGCACAGGGTGATGGCCACCGAAATGAGAATGGTCGCCACCGGACGATGAATGAAAAGCGCGAAAAATTTCATTTACGCTTCCTCTTCCTGACGCGGGAAGCGGCTTTTCACGTACAGCGACAGACGGTCAAACAGCAGATAAATCACCGGGGTGGTAAACAGGGTTAATACCTGGCTTACCAGCAGACCGCCGACCATACCAATTCCTAATGGACGACGTAATTCGGCCCCCACGCCGGTACTTAACATCAGCGGCAACGCGCCGAGCAGTGCCGCCAGCGTAGTCATCAGAATCGGGCGAAAACGCAGCAGACAGGCCTGGAAAATAGCGTCGCGTGGGGTCATGCCCTGTTCGCGCTCCGCGGCAAGGGCGAAGTCGATCATCATGATGGCGTTTTTCTTGACGATACCGATGAGCAAAATAATGCCGATAATCGCGATGACGTCCAGTTCACTGCCGGCAATCATTAACGCCAGGAGGGCGCCGACGCCCGCCGTGGGTAGCGTGGAGAGAATGGTAATCGGGTGAATAAAGCTCTCATACAGCACGCCGAGGACGATATACATCGCGACAACCGCAGCCACAATCAACCAGATGGTATTACCCAGTGCGGCCTGGAAAGCGAGCGTACTGCCCTGGAACTGGGTGGTAATATTTGCTGGCAGATTGAGCGTTTTTTCGGCATCCAGAATTGCCTGCACCGCATCGCCCAGCGAATGACCGTCCGGTACGTTGAACGAGATGGTGGTGACCGGGAACTGATCGAGGTGGTTAATCGACAGCGGAGCAAAACGCTGTTCAATGCTGGCGATTGCGCTGAGCGGAACCACGCCGCCGTCGCTGCTGGTCAGACGGATAGTGTCCAGTGCAGCAAGTCCTGGCGTACTGTTGGTGTCATGTTCCAACACGACGCGATACTGGTTGGCCTGGGTGTAGATGGTTGAAATCAGTCGCTGGCCGAAGGCGTTGTACAGGGCGTTATCGACATCCGCCATGCTGATGCCTAAACGGCTGGCGCTATCGCGATTGACGTTCACATACGCCACCAGCCCTTTGTCCTGCCAGTCGCTACTGACATCAGACAGTTGCGGTAGCTGGTGAAGTTTTTCTAACAGCTGTGGAACCCAGGTGCTGAGGGCATCAAGGGACGTTGCTTGCAGCGTAAACTGATATTGCGTCCGGCTGACCTGGGTATCAATCGTCAGGTCCTGGGTGGGCTGAAGATAGAGATCAACGCCGGGTACTCTGTCAACTGCGTCCTGTAGGCGTGCGATCACTTTCTGCACGCGATCGTCGCGAGCGTCCAGAGGCTTAAGGTTGATTTGCAGACGCGCGCTGTTCAATGCCGGATTAGTACCATCCACGCCGACAAAAGCGGTCAGGCTCTCGACCGCCGGATCTTGAAGGATGACATCGGAAACCTGGCGCTGGCGCTCGGCCATGCTGACAAATGAACTGGACTGCGGCGCCTGCAGCGTACCCTGGATGATGCCGTTGTCCTGGATCGGGAAGAACCCTTTGGGGATAAAGACCCATAACATAACGCTCAGTGCCAGCGTGCCGAGCGCCACGCCCAGCGTGAGCCACGGATGGTTCAGCACTTTTGCCAGCCAGTGACCGTACCCGGCAATGACGCGATCGAACATACGCTCCGAGGCGCGGGAGAAGCGGTTTTGCTTACGCAACGAGGCCTGATTAAGCATGCGCGCGCACATCATCGGCGTGAGGGTGAGCGAGACGACGGCGGAAATCAGAATTGCCACGGCCAGCGTAACGGCAAACTCGCGGAATAATCGGCCAACGATATCACCCATAAACAACAGCGGGATCAGCACGGCAATTAGCGAAAATGTCAGAGAGATGATGGTAAAACCAATCTCACCAGCCCCCTTCAGGGCGGCAGTCAGCGGTTTTTCGCCTTTTTCGATATAGCGAGAAATATTCTCGATAACCACGATAGCGTCATCCACTACGAATCCTGTCGCGATGGTTAGCGCCATTAGGGTCAGGTTATTGATGGAGAAATCAAGAAATACCATCACCGCGAAGGTGCCGATGAGCGACAGCGGAACGGCGACCGCAGGAATAATCGTCGCCGGAATATTGCGCAGGAACAGGTAGATGATCATCACCACCAGCGCAATCGCCAGCATTAGCTCAAACTGGGTGTCTGCAACGGACGCACGAATATTGGTCGTACGATCCGAAAGCACGCTGACCTTAACTGATTTGGGCAGGCTTTCGGTGAGCTGCGGCAGCATTTGACGGATACTGTCTGCCGTGGAGATGATGTTCGCCCCAGGCTGGCGCTGAACATTCATCACAATGGCTTGTTGCTTATTGGCCCATGCGCCCAGCCAGCTATTTTCTGCCCCTTGTTCGACGGTGGCGACATCGCCCAGACGAACCGGCGCACCGTTTTTATAGGCCACGATGAGCTGGCGATATTCGTCTGCGGACTGCATCTGGTCGTTGGCGGAAAGGGTGACAGCACGCGTTGGGCCATCAAGACTCCCTTTTGCCGAATTGACGTTAGCCCCGGTAATGGCTGTACGGATGGTTTCGCTGGTCAGACCGAGTGCGGCAATAGCCTGTGCGTTAAGCTTCACGCGGACCGCCGGTCGTTGCCCGCCGGAAAGTGTTACCAGACCGACACCGGAAACCTGAGAGATTTTCTGCGCGACGCGGGTTTCGACCATATCTTCCACCTGCGTCATCGGCATGGCGCTGGACGTGACCGCCAGCGTCATGATCGGTGGATCTGCCGGGTTTACCTTGCTGTAGACCGGCGGATTGGGCAGATCGCCCGGTAATAAATTGGTGGCGGCGTTAATCGCAGCCTGAACTTCCTGCTCGGCAACATCCAGCGGGAGTGTTAGTTGAAACTGCAACGTGACGACCGATGCGCCGCCGGAACTTTGCGAGGACATCTGTTTTAAGCCGGACATCTGTCCGAACTGACGCTCAAGCGGCGCGGTTACCGCCGAGGTCATGACGTCCGGGCTGGCGCCCGGGTACAGCGTAACGACCTGAATCGTGGGGTAATCGACTTCCGGTAAGGCGGCGATCGGCAGGAAACGATAACCGATAATACCGGCAAGCAAAATCGCGACCATCAGCAGCGTGGTGGCGACAGGTCGCAGAATAAACACGCGTGATGGCCCGCCTGTGTTGTGCGGAGGTAACACCTGCATCAGGAGTTAGCTCCTTTTTTGCCGTATCCGCGGGGCGCTGTTTTCTCGTCCTGAGCTGAGGCGTCATGCGCCTCTACGACTTCTACTTTTGCGCCTTCCGTCAGGCGGTCAATACCGTCGGTTACGACCCGATCACCTGCGGACAACCCGGCGGCGATCACGACTTTTTGGCTATCCTGAATACCTGGTTTAACCAGATGTTTGCTCACTTTATTCTCGCTGTTCAGCACCCAGACAAAATGGCCCTCATTGCCCATCTGCAGGGCGGCCGTTGGGATCACCACGGCGTTTTGTTCCGTGTCGACCAGCATGCGGGCGTTAACGAACTGGTTAGGGAATAAAGCATCATCCTGATTGTCAAAACGGGCTTTAACTTTGATGGTTCCGGTCGTGGCATCAATCTGATTGTCCAGACTGAGCAGGACGCCTTCGCTCAGTTTTTGCGAATTGGTTCGGTCCCAGGCTTCGACCTTTAACGGAGTCCCCGATTTTTGCGCCCGCAACACGGTGGCAATGTCGTTTTCAGGCAAGGTGAATATCAGGTCGATAGGATGGGTTTGCGTAATGACGACGATTCCGGTGGTATCGCCGCTGGAAATTTGGTTACCGACATCGACCTGTTTCAGACCGACACGCCCCTCTACAGGCGCGGTTATCCGGCTCCAGTCAAGCTGCAATTGGGCGCTGGCGACGCTGGCTTCATCGGCTTTGATTGTCCCTAACGTTTCATTTACCAGCGCCTGCTGGGCATCCAGCTCCTGGCGGGAGACCAGATTAGTTTTCACCAACTGTTGATAGCGGGCAAGATCGCGACGGGCATTTGCCAGCGTGGCTTTATCTTTTGCCAGCTGGCCTTGCGCCTGAGCCAGAGCAACTTTGAACTGGCTGGGATCTATCTCTGCCAGCAGGTCGCCGGCTTTTACCTGCTGTCCTTCCTCGAAGTGTAAGGCAATGAGCTGACCATCCACCCGGCTACGTACCGTGGCGGTATTTGCGGCAGTAATGGTACCCAGTCCTGTCAGGTAACGCGGAACGGCTTCCATGGCGGCGGTGGCAGCCTGAACGGGAGCCAACGGCCCGGAGCGCATTCCACGCCGTCCCGAACCTGGCGTGTGCTGCGCTGGTTTGGTCGCGCCCGGTGCGCTTTCCTGGGCGTCGTTACGGCTTTGCCAGAACCAGATGGCGGCGACGGTGGCCGCAACGATCGCGATTGCTATCACCCAGCGGGATTTTTTACTGCCTTTCATTGTTATAAGTTTCTCATCCTGAAACGATTCGCGGAATGATACTAGTTTAGCCAGCGAACAAGGGAGAAAAATGGAGGAATTATGAAACACTGTCGGGATTCGTCTGAATGCTAATGCGGCTTTGCGAAGCGTTACGCAACAATCGGTGGTGAAGATAGCGAATACGTGATTGTGCGTTAGAGTGCTGACAAGGCAAAAAGGAGGAAAGCCAGAGATTTCAGCGGGACGCTGGAACGGGAAAGCCCCTCCCGAGGAAGGGGCCAAAATAAGGAAAGGGTTATGATGAAGCAGGTCATCATACTGGTGATACTCTTAGTGATTAGCTTACCGGCTTACTAAGACACCAGGGGGAGGGGAAGCCCTCCCTAACCCTCACTCCTGAAAATAAGCCACAGCAATGGTGATGTCAATACGCGTACTTTTCAGCATGCGAGCCGCTTAGCGGAAAACAACGTCAGCCCAGCGGGCCAGTCCGGCAGTAACGGAACCGAAATCATCACCCCCCGCGATCGGAATCCCGGGAAGTTGCTGGGCGAGGGCTTTTTTAATCAGCGGCGAACGCGCGCTACCGCCGGTCAGGTAAATCACGTCCGGTTTTTCCTGCGCGTTTTCCAGCGCCAGTTGAACCTGCTCCAGAATGCGCGCCAGGGGCTGATTGAGCGCAGCTTCCAGCCCGTGTTGACTGATATCGGTTGCCAGCGTGTCGCTGATAAACGGTATCGCCGCCGTCACAATGGTCTGATCGGAAAGCGCGATTTTGCTCTCTTCTGCGCTGCGCACCAAGCGATAGCTCAGACGCTCGCGCCAGACTTTAAGCAGTAGGGCGACTTTATCGGCTTCTTTCGCGTCACGGACAAGATCGTTGAGTAAGCGACCGTTGGCGCTACTGTAGAAGTCACTTTGCGCGGGAACATCGTTGATCGCGACCGCGTTCCACCAGGGCAGAATAGGTAAGGCGATCCCTTTTTCCGTTTCTCCCCCCATACCGAGCAGCGGCATCAGATGTTTAAACGCCAGCGCAATATCCAGATCGTTCCCGCCAACGCGGCAGCCGCTGTGCCCCAGCAGGCTGTTTTCGCGATCGGCGCGCTGATGCCATTGCGGCCCCATCAGCAGCAGTGAACAGTCGGTTGTACCCCCGCCAATATCCACCACCAGCACGCGTTTTTCTTCCTGCAGCGTGGCTTCGTAATCCAGACCAGCCGCTACCGGCTCGTACTGGAAGACGACATCCTGAAAACCGGCGCGTTTAGCCGCACGTTCAAGAATACCCTGCGCCTGGGCGTTGGCGTCATCGCCCCCTAACCCCTGGAAGTTGATGGGACGACCAATAACGGCCTGGGTGATGGCTTCCGGCAACTGATTTTGTGCCTGGTTGCGTATGTGCAGCATCATCGCACAGACCAGATCTTCAAACAGCGCAACCTGCTGCGGCTTCAGACCGCTGGCACCCAAAAATGATTTTGGCGATTTAACGAAGTACACCTCTTCCGGGTCTTCAATATATTGACCCAGCGATGCCAGACCGAACTGCACGCTGTTGGCGTTAACGTCGATGTCTTCTTCGCGATTGTAGCGCATCGCACGGCGAAGCAGCGCCTGTGTTTCATCGTCCGTGGTTGGAACGTCGTGATGGCGATACAGCCACTCGCTAACCGCTTCGCGCGTTGGTGCGCACAGCATTGAGGGTAGCAGCATGCTGTTATTTTCCATTTTGAGCAGGTGGGGCTGCCCATCACGCATAACGGCCACTGAACAGTTTGCCGTACCGTAGTCAAAACCAATAAACACCGTAAAAATCCCCATGCCAGTGAAGAAGGGGCGTGACTTTAACGAATAGTTGACGCCCCGACAACTGGAATATGAAAGCAAGGCGTACTGATTGAATACCGTTTATGCTGTAAGTTTGCTTTAAAAGGAAAACCGAATGTTCACGCTGAGCTGGCAACCGCCTTATGACTGGCCCTGGATGCTGGGATTTCTTGCCGCCCGTGCGGTTGAAGGTGTCGAAACCGTAGAAGAACTGAGTTATGTCCGAAGTCTGTCCGTAGGGGAGCATCGTGGTCTGGTGAGCGTTGTCCCGGATCTGCACGCCAACGTGCTACACGTGACGTTGAGCTCAGGGTTACAGCCTGTAGCCTCTGAGTGCCTGGCAAAAATAACGCGCTTGTTCGATCTTTCCTGTTGCCCGCAGCAAATTGTCGGCGCGCTGGGTAACCTCGGCGCGGCGCGTCCGGGATTGCGCCTGCCGGGATGTGTCGATGCTTTTGAGCAAGGGGTACGGGCGATTTTAGGGCAGTTAGTCAGCGTGGCGATGGCCGCAAAACTGACAGCGAAAGTAGCGCACGCTTATGGCAATACGCTGGAGGATGCGCCCGAGTATGTGTGTTTTCCCTCTCCAGAAGAGCTTGCCAACGCCGATCCGCTGCACCTGAAAACGTTAGGAATGCCGCTCAAACGCGCTGAAGCGTTGATTCACCTTGCTCATGCAACCCTTGAAGGAACGCTCGCGACAACAGCCCCTGCCGATATCGAACAAGGCGTTAAGCAGCTACAAACATTTCCCGGGATAGGGCGCTGGACCGCCAACTACTTTGCGCTGCGCGGCTGGCAGGCGAAGGACGTTTTTCTGCCGGATGATTATCTGATTAAGCAGCGTTTTCCCGGCATGACACCAGCCCAGATCCGGCGGTATGCAGAGCGCTGGAAACCCTGGCGCTCCTATGCGCTGTTGCATATCTGGTATACGGATGGTTGGCAACCGTCAGTTGATGGCGAAATTGCTGGTATTCAGTAGCAGATCCAGCGGTTGGGCGTCGGCAATAATATCGCCATAAATCATATCAATACCGATGCCTGAAAGCGTATCCATGATGAGCGGCAGTTGCACCGGACCGGCGATGGTTTTAATGTCCAGGCGCTGAGCATGACCCTGGATAATGGACACCCACATTTCGTCGATCAAGTTGCCGGGAGCGCTGGCACTTAGCTCGCTGTCGAGCAACAGGTAATCGACAATGTGATATTTCAGGTTGTCAAAAAGCTCTAAGTCGCGACCAACCTGACTTAACACAATTCGACAACCGTACTGGCGCAGTCGATGCAGTGCGGATACCGCCTGCGTTGGGTTTGTTTTGATGACGCTTGATGGAACGGTCAGATGCAGCAATCGTGGCGGTAGCGGGCTGCGTTGCAATTGCTCCAGCAGCTCATCTACCAGCTCTGTGTTGAGCAGGCCGGCGGCGGAAAGGGGCAGGGCAATACTGAGGCCCTTGTTGGCGACAGCCGAGGCAGCACTCTGGAAGAACTCGCCGAATACCCGACGATCGAGCGCCTGACTCAACGTGGGATCGACCAACCCGGCATGGAAGGCTTGATCTTCAATGACTTCACCCTCAGCGGTGCCTAAGCGAAGCGAGATAATCCAGAAGCTAAAAGTCTCCGGTATACGCGGAGAAGCAACACCTCTGGCGATCATCAGCATAGGGTTGTGTGTAATAGTGTGTCTTTGTTCATCCAATGACAGTTGGCTACGCGCGGCATGGGCCTGGCTTTGCTGAGGTTCATAGACACAGACTCGCCCACGGCCGCTGTTTTTCGCTGCGTAGCAGGCGATATCGGCCTGAGACATAACGTCAGTCGCGACATGGTTTTTCTCATCAATCAGCGTAATTCCCGCACTGGCGCCAATACGGTGCAAACGGCCTTCCCACATAAATTGGTAATTGTTAATAGCACTGATGATGCGTCCTGAGATAAAGCGGGCGCTTTCGATATTACAATCCGGCAGCAACAGACCAAACTCGTCGCCGCCAAGGCGCGCCAGCATATCGCTGGACCGCAGCATGCTTAGCATCAGTGAAGAGAGTTCGCGCAGCAGGGCATCGCCTGCGGCATGACCTGCGCTATCGTTCACCGCTTTAAAACGATC
Source organism: Citrobacter sp. RHBSTW-00887 (assembly GCF_013728095.1). Classification (NCBI taxonomy): domain Bacteria; kingdom Pseudomonadati; phylum Pseudomonadota; class Gammaproteobacteria; order Enterobacterales; family Enterobacteriaceae; genus Citrobacter; species Citrobacter sp. RHBSTW-00887. The sequence goes on from NZ_CP056267.1 coordinate 2,049,954, forward strand.
AAGATCGATAAAAACCAGCACATGACTCTGGTGCGCGTCGTGCACCGTATGCAGCAACTGTTTGAGATGGTTTTCAAAGCTGACCCGATTGGCCAACTGCGTCAGGTCGTCATGCGAAGCGCTGTAGCTAAGCTGGCGCAGCATCTTACGTGACTCGGTGACATCCTGAATAACCAGCACCGAGCCAATGCTGCCGCCATCAAGGGTGCTGAGGGGCGTGATGCTGTACTGAATGTCATAACTGTTGCCGTTGCGACAATGCAGGACGACTTCCTGCTCCATTGCCTTACGCGACATGTCGGCACTGTAGATATTTTCCATCAGCGGACCGTTATCGCCGAAAGTAATACGCAGTACCGTCAGGAGCGGAATGCCAATTGCGTTTTCCTGCTGCCAGCCGCTCATTTTCTCAGCGACCGGATTCATAAAGGTCACATTCATGTCGACATCAATACAAATCACCGCCTCGCCGATGGAGTCCAGCGTAATATGCAAACGCTCTTTTTCTTGGAACAGCGCTTCGTTGAGCTGCTTCACCTCGGTCATATCCATATTGATGCCAAGTAAGCGTTCAACTTCACCGTCTTTATTCAGTACCCGGTTGGCCAACGAGCGAATATGCCGTATGCCACCTTTTACCGCGATACGAAACTCAAGCTTAAACGGGGCTCGTGCGGCCAGCGAATCGCGAATCACATTTTCGGCGTGTTCGCGATCTTCAGGCACAACGCATTCATACCAGACTTGCCAGCTGGGCTTGATATGTGCCGGGACTTCGTAGAGATCGAACATACGCTTATCCCAGCTGATCACATCAGGCTGCAGTTCCCATTCCCAAATGCCGATCCCCCCGGCTTCATTAGCGAGCGTAATGCGCTCCATCAGCCGTTTGTTCATCCACTCGGTGTGCTTCAGATCGTTAATGTCCTCAATCTGCGCAATAAAGTAGAGTGGGGTGGTGTCGCTATGGCGCACCAGCGAAACGGCCAGCAAGGCCCATACCACCTCGCCTGCGCGCGTGTAATAGCGTTTCTCCATGGAATAGCTGTTAATTTCCCCGCGCGCCAGCATGTTTAACTGTTCGAGGTCATTGTTCAAATCTTCCGGCCAGGTTAATTGCTGGAAGGTGAGCGAACGTAGCTCCTCCTGGCTATAGCCCAGAAACTGGCACAAGGCTTTATTGGCCTGTAGCCATTGCCCCTCGGTCCCGACCAGCGCCATGCCAATTGCGGAATACTCCATAGCATTGCGAAAGCGCGCTTCGCTTTCTGAGATGTGCTTGCGTTCAGCCCGAAACGCGTACATCACCATGGTCATCATATTGGCTGGCAACAGGATCATCAAAAACGGCAGCCACGGTATGCTGGTCATCATGTTCTGTTTGGGGGTGTAGAGCAGCGAAGGGTCAGCGGCCAACATCAGCGAAACCATCATCACGGTGCTGAGGAAAATTAAAAACGCCTCCATACGCGGCAGACGGACAGCGCTCCACATCAACAGGACAATAACGCAGGTAAACGGCCATGGAATGAACATCATCGACAGCCAACTGAACGTTAACGTCACCAGAAGCGTAATCAGAGTTTCAAGCAGTAATCGCGGATTGCGGTGGCGCAGCAGATAATGTGGCTTAAACAGTAAACCTAATGGTACCAGCGCCAGCGCGCCGATGGATTCTGACAGCACCCAAATGAGGAAGGTATTTAACGACGTTTCTTGCGGTAATAATAACCAGAGTAATACGCCGCCCAGCAGCGGAGGGACCACTGCGCTGCCGAATGCCAGGCGCGCCCAGTCGTTGAGATTTTGTAAAGGATTGTACCAGGGCAGCAGTTTGCGCAATAACATTGCCCCCACGACAGCCTCAATAATGTTGATGGCCGTGTAGGTAAAGCTAAGCGACTCGCCGGGGAAGAAGAGCAAAGAACCCGCGATGTTACCCAATGAGCACGCCAGCGCGATCCCCGGCCACATTTTTCCCGCATGGCGGTAAAAAGCCACCATCATGATTGAGGTCGGAAACCACAGCGGCGCCAGCTGCGCACCGAAACGAGACAGTTCCAGCGAGAACAGCGTAAAGATGAAAGCCACCAGACCTAAACTGGCCAGGCGCAGTAGAGGATGAGGTAAGGTAACTAAAACATGTTGGGATTGTTTACTCATTACCACTCTACCCAAATAGCCGTTGTCGCCCAGTAGAGATGCCGGACGCATCACATTTAATCTGGGTTTATGCTAGTACAAATAATTTACAATTTATACGCCAGCTGCTCATAAATTAACACTCTCAAGCTATTAATTACTAAGGCTGGCGAATAAATGTAGCGCATGCTTTAAATATGACCGTTTTAATTTGCGACAGGGAAGGCATTGGTGCAGCCTGGGCTGGCGTCGCGCCGCTGAAATCCCTATAATTGCCGCGTTTGGCGTTTCGGCGCCGCCCTTCCTAACATCCAGGTTAATCAGGTCGCTAAATTTATGACTGATCAGTCCCATCAGTGCGTCATTATCGGCATTGCCGGCGCATCGGCTTCCGGCAAGAGTCTTATTGCCAGTACTCTTTATCGCGAATTGCGTGAACAAGTCGGTGACGAACATATTGGCGTTATTCCCGAAGACAGCTATTACAAAGATCAAAGCCATCTATCGATGGAAGAGCGTGTAAAAACCAACTACGACCATCCGAACGCGATGGATCACAGCCTGCTGTTCCAACATCTGCAAACGCTGAAACGCGGTAGTGCCATTGAGCTGCCGGTGTACAGCTACGTTGAGCACACGCGCACGCAAGACACTATTCATATCGAACCCAAGAAAGTCATCATCCTGGAAGGCATTTTGCTGCTGACGGATGCGCGTTTGCGTGATGAGATGAACTTCTCTATTTTTGTTGATACCCCGCTGGATATTTGCCTGATGCGCCGTATCAAGCGCGATGTGAACGAACGTGGTCGTTCAATGGATTCAGTGATGGCGCAATATCAGAAAACCGTCCGTCCAATGTTCCTGCAATTTATTGAGCCTTCAAAACAGTACGCCGACATCATTGTGCCGCGCGGGGGTAAAAACCGCATCGCCATCGATATTCTGAAGGCTAAAATCAGTCAGTTCTTTGAATAAGTTCAGCGAATTGTGTACCGTTCAGTGATAACCTGGTTCACCCTTAATGCACCTGGCATTAAGGGGTTGAAGCACGAAAGGAGAAAGTGCCATGCGTTTATGTGACCGAGATATTGAAGCCTGGTTGGATCAAGGTCGTCTGTCGATCAATCCACGCCCTCCTGTCGAGCGAATCAACGGCGCCACGGTAGATGTGCGCCTTGGCAACAAATTCCGTACGTTCCGCGGGCATACGGCGGCGTATATCGATCTGAGCGGACCGAAAGATGAAGTCAGCGCCGCGCTGGATCGCGTGATGAGTGATGAAATCGTCCTCAAAGACGGCGAGGCATTTTTCCTGCATCCGGGCGAACTGGCGCTGGCAGTGACGTTCGAATCCGTGACGCTGCCTTCCGATCTTGTGGGTTGGTTAGATGGCCGCTCTTCGCTGGCGCGTCTGGGACTGATGGTACACGTCACCGCACACCGTATCGATCCGGGCTGGTCTGGCTGTATCGTACTGGAGTTTTACAACTCCGGAAAACTACCGCTGGCCCTGCGTCCTGGCATGCCGATTGGCGCATTAAGCTTCGAACCGCTTTCCGGTCCGGCGGCGCGACCTTACAACCGTCGTCAGGATGCAAAGTATCGCGATCAGCAGGGCGCCGTTGCCAGCCGGATCGATAAAGACTGAGTATTTTCAGTCCATTGGGGATAGCATGAGACGATTTCTGACGACGCTGATGATTCTACTGGTCGTGCTGGTGGCCGGTTTTTCTGCGTTAGTACTGTTGGTGAATCCGAATGATTTCCGCGCATATATGGTCAAGCAGGTTGCTGCGCGTAGCGGGTATCAGCTGCAGTTGGATGGTCCGCTGCGTTGGCACGTATGGCCTCAGCTGAGTATCCTCTCGGGGCGCATGGTGTTAACGGCTGAAGGCGCCAGCGAACCCCTGATTCGTGCCGACAATATGCGTCTTGACGTCGCGTTGTGGCCGCTGTTGAGTCACCAGCTCAGCGTGAAGCAGGTGATGCTCAAAGGCGCGGTGATTCAACTGACCCCGCAAACTGAAGCGGTGCGCGGCGAAGATGCGCCCGTTGCCCCAAAAGACAATACGTTGCCCGACCTGGCTGAAGACAGAGGATGGTCGTTTGATATTGCCCGCCTGCGTGTTGCCGATAGCGTTCTGGTATTCCAGCATGAAGACGATGAACAGATCACGGTTCGCGATATTCGTCTGGACATGGAACAGGATAATCAGCACCGCGGCACGTTTGATTTCTCCGGGCGCGTTAACCGCGATCAGCGTGACCTCGCATTATCCTTCAACGGCAGCGTTGATGCCTCCGACTATCCGCATAACTTATCCGCGAATATTGAGCAGCTAAGCTGGCAACTGCAGGGGGCCGATCTACCGGCGCAGGGGATCAAAGGTCAGGGACAGTTTCAGGCGCAGTGGCTGGAAGAGAAAAAACAGCTCGCGTTTAGCCAGATTCATTTGACCGCTAACGACAGCTCTCTCGCCGGGCAAGCTCATGTGACATTGTTGGATAAACCAGAATGGGCCGTCGACCTGAAGTTTGGTCAGCTCAATCTGGACAATCTGCTCGTACAGCGTGAGGCTGTGACGACGAACGGTGAGGTTCAGCAAGGTCAGAGTCAGTCAACGCTGGCGCGCCCCGTCATTGCTTCCCAGGTTGATGCCGTTTCGTATCAGGGACTGAAGGGATTTTCGGCAGACATCGCTTTGCAAGCTGACAAAGTGCTGTGGCGGAAAATGGCGTTTGACAATGTCTCGGCAAAAATTGACAACCAGTTCGGCTTGTTGAATGTTACGCAGTTGCAGGGGAAAAGTGACGGTGGGCTGGTGTCGCTTCCTGGTATGCTGGATGCCAGAAAAGGACAGCCGCGAGCGGTCTTCCATCCGCGCCTGGAAGGCGTAGAAATTGGTACTATCCTGAAAGCCTTCGACTACCCCATCGCCCTCACCGGTAAGCTGTCACTGGCAGGGGATTTCTCTGGCTCAGATATTGATGCCCAGGCGTTTCGTCATAGCTGGCAAGGGCAGGCCCATGTCGAAATGAGCGATACGCGAATGGAAGGAATGAACTTCCAGCAGATGATACAACAGGCCGTCGAACGTAGCGGTGGGGATGTTAAAGCTCAGCAAAACCTGGATAACGTGACCCGGTTGGATCATTTTGTAACCGATATGACGCTGGATAACGGCGAGGTTACGCTGGATAACATGGCGGGTGAGTCGGCGATGCTGGCGCTGACCGGCAAGGGAACGCTGGATCTGGTGAAGCTGAACTGCGACACGCTGTTTAACATTCGCGTGCTGGGCGGCTGGGATGGCGAAAGTAAGCTGATTAACTTCCTGAAGGCTACCCCGGTTCCTCTCAGAGTCTACGGACAGTGGCAGGCGCTAAACTACAGTCTGCAGGTCGACCAGATTTTGCGTAAGCATTTGCAGGATGAAGCGAAACGTCGCCTTAACGACTGGGCCGATCGCAATAAAGACTCCCGCAACGGTAAAGATGTTAAAAAGTTGCTGGATAAACTCTGATTCATATTGCCGGATGGCGGTCGATGCCGCCTCCGGCTCGTGATTTACACCTCGTAATCCATCTCTTCTTCACTGTGCAGCGGTATCAGTTGGACTTTTTGCACGCGATGATTTTCCACCTGCAGGGTTTTTAGTCGATAGTCGCCAACCTGAACTTCCTCCCCGGTTTTCGGGATGCGCTGCAAATACTCCATTAACAGTCCGGCAATGGTGTGATATTCACGCCTATCATCTAACGGGATAGGCACATACTGCACCAGATCTTCCAGCGGCATGTGTCCGTTAGCGGTCCATGAACCATCTGCGTTTTTCTGAATGTCATGGCGGGCGTCAATCTCCTCTACCTCATTTGGCAGGTTACCGGCGATGGTTTCCATCACGTCACTGAGCGTTACAATCCCTTCAACTGACCCAAATTCATCGGCCACAAAAGCGAAGTGCGTCCGGGCGTTACGGAACTGCTCAAGCGCCGGAAGCAGCGGCAGAGTTTCCGGGAACACCAACGGCTGGCGAATCAAGACGCGTAAGTCGAGCGGCTCGCCGCGAAGAGATTGCTGCAGCAGGTCGATGACATGCACCACGCCCAGCAGTTCTTCCTGCTCATCTTCGCCGGTGACCACCAGACGCGTATGCTGGTTTTTTTCCAGCAAAGCGCGGATTTCTGTTTCCGGCGCATTGAGGTCGATGTGCTCAATATCATGGCGCGAGGTCATGATACTGCTGACAGTACGCTGATTAAGGTTCAGCACACGTTCAATCATCCGCCGTTCCTGAGGGGCAAAAATTTGGCCTTCATGATGGTCTGCCAGCATTGCCGCGGTTTCGGCATCCAGTTCGGCGTCTTCTTTTTGCCCGCTCAGCAGTCGCATTACCGCCTCGGCGGTGCGCTGGCGCAGGGTATGGTTGGCTGACAGGAAGCGACGGCGGTTAAAGATAGCTAACTGGTTCAATGCTTCTATCATGACCGAGAAGCCGATGGCGGCGTACAGGTAACCTTTCGGAATATGGAAACCAAACCCATCGGCGACCAGACTGAAACCAATCATCAGCAAGAAGCTCAGGCACAGAATGACGATAGTGGGATGGCTGTTGACAAAGCGCGTCAGCGACTTGCTGGCAAGCACCATCAGGCTGATGGCAATAATCACCGCAGCCATCATTACCGCCAGGTGATCGACCATCCCTACGGCGGTAATGACGGAATCCAGGGAGAAGATAGCGTCCAGCACGACTATTTGCGCGACGACGCCCCAGAACTTAGCGCCTTTACGCTGGGTCGGGTTCTCGCTGTCTTTGCCTTCCAGCCGTTCGTTTAGCTCCATGGTGGCTTTAAACAGCAGGAAGAAACCGCCGAACAGCATGATCAGATCGCGCGCGCTGAAGCTCAGGCCGCGAATGCTGAACAGCGGCGTGGTCAGCGTTACCAGCCATGATATTGATGCCAACAGCAGCAAGCGCATGACCATCGCCAGCAGTAGCCCGGTAATACGCGCCTTATCCCGCTGGGCAGGAGGCAGTTTCTCCGCGAGGATGGCAATAAAAACAAGATTATCAATGCCAAGAACAAGTTCGATCACGATTAGCGTGACGAGTCCGGCCCAGATTGACGGATCGGCAATCCATTCCATAGTAAATGCTATACCCATAGTTGTATGACAATTGTCACAATTCGATCATGGGTAAAACTGGCGAAAAATGCAATGGCGAGGAGGGATTTCTCTGTAGCCTATTACAACCAGGTACGGGATATTAGCCTTAATGTAACTACAGGAAATTATATTATTAATCCAAAGCTCTTTAAGAAATATCGCAGGTGGGATATTTCTATATTAATATTGTCAATATCAATAAAATCCTAAAAATATACAAATTCAACGCTTAATATTAATCTTAAAAGCAAGTTGTCGGTAACTTGTTACCTTGCCTGATATTCGCTTAGCTGCAACAATTCCTCCGGTAATAATCAAAAGATAAATATTTCCTTATCAACCAGCGGCGCTATTCCTGATGCGTTCCCGCTGTGAATGTGATGAAAATAAAGGGGAAGATAAAAATTTAAATTAATCAGTGCATTGGTAGCTAATGAAGCCAGGGGCGGTAGCGTGTCTGGTCGCCTGAGACGAGCCTAAATTATTCTGTCAAGAGACCGCAGATGAATTCATTTTTTTTAGGACAGATGCCAGTTAAATTCCTTTTCAATTAACGGCAAGGTAAATACGTACAGGCGAAGTCGCTATTTAGATCGCACGTGATAATTACTCTGCCAAAGTGATAAATAATCAATGATGAAATCCAAACTTAAATTGATGCCTGTATTGGTATCGGTAATCTTGATAAACGGTTGTACCGTGCTTCCGGGCAGCAATATGTCTACGATGGGCAAAGATGTGATTAAACAGCAGGACGCTGATTTTGATATCGATCGTATGGTGAATGTTTATCCACTCACCCCACGACTGGTCGAACAATTACGTCCCCGACCAAATGTTGCGCAGCCTAATATGTCTCTCGACCAGGAGATTTCCGGGTATCAGTACCGGGTCGGCCCGGGCGACGTCCTGAATGTCACCGTCTGGGATCATCCTGAACTCACCACGCCGGCCGGACAGTATCGTAGCTCAAGTGATGCCGGCAACTGGGTGCAGCCTGATGGCACCATGTTTTACCCCTACATCGGCAAAGTTAGCGTGTCAGGGAAAACGTTGGCCGAAATTCGTAGTGATATTACCGGGCGCTTAGCGAAGTACATTGCTGACCCGCAGGTGGACGTTAATATCGCCGCTTTCCGTTCGCAGAAGGCCTATGTCTCCGGGCAGGTGAACAAATCCGGCCAGCAGGCCATCACCAACGTGCCGCTTACCGTTCTCGATGCCATTAACGCCGCAGGCGGTCTCACCGAGGCGGCAGACTGGCGCAACGTTGTACTGACTCATAAAGGGCAGGAGCAACGTATTTCACTGCAAGCGCTAATGCAAAATGGCGACCTGAGCCAGAACCGTCTGCTCTATCCTGGCGACATCCTGTTTGTTCCGCGTAATGACGATTTGAAAGTCTTCGTGATGGGGGAAGTGAAAAAACAGAGCACCCTCAAAATGGACTTCAGCGGCATGACGCTCACCGAAGCACTCGGCAACGCGGAAGGTATCGACCTGACCACCTCCAACGCCAGCGGCATTTTCGTTATTCGTCCATTGAAAGGCGAGGGCGGGAACAACGGCAAGATTGCCAATATCTATCAGCTTGATATGTCCGATGCGACATCGCTGGTGATGGCGACGTCATTCCGACTCCAGCCATACGATGTGGTGTACGTCACTACCGCGCCGGTTGCTCGCTGGAACCGTTTGATCAATCAGTTGCTGCCGACTATTAGCGGTGTTCGCTATATGACGGACACGGCCAGCGACCTTCACAACTGGTAATCGTCATGTTTAACAAAATCTTAGTTGTCTGTGTGGGGAACATTTGCCGCTCTCCGACGGCAGAGCGCTTGTTAAGGCAATTTCACCCGGCGCTGACGGTCTCTTCTGCCGGCCTCGGAGCGTTGGTAGGCAAAGGCGCGGACCCGTGCGCCATCAGCGTGGCGCAGGCGCACAACCTGTCACTGGAGAATCATTGTGCCCGGCAGATCTCGGGACGAATGTGCCGGGAGTATGACCTGATCCTGACCATGGAAAAACGCCATATCTCTGCCCTGTGTGAAATGGTGCCGGAGATGCGCGGCAAAGTGATGTTGTTTGGTCACTGGGACAGCGAGCGCGAAATTCCCGATCCGTATCGTAAAAGCCGTGATGCGTTTGACGCGGTGTACGCATTACTTGAACGGTCTGCACGCCAATGGGCTCAGGCACTGAACGCAGAGCAGGGAAAACAATGACAGAAAAAGTAAAACAGTCTGCTGCGCCGGTAACGGGCAATGATGAAATCGATATTGGTCGTCTGGTGGCAACGGTGGTGGAAGCCCGCTGGTGGGTGCTTGGTATTACTGCGGCATTTGCATTATGCGCAGCGGTCTACACGCTATTTGCCACTCCGATCTACAGTGCGGACGCGCTGGTGCAAATTGAGCAAAATACCGGAAATTCACTGGTGCAGGATATTGGCTCGGCGTTGTCGAACAAACCTCCGGCCTCTGAAGCGGAAATTCAGCTCATCCAGTCACGGCTGGTATTGGGGAAAACGGTAGACGATCTCAACCTGGATATCGCGGTTACCAAAGATACGTTCCCCATTTTTGGCGCGGGTTGGGATCGGTTGATGGGTCGCCAGAACGAAACGGTTAACGTGACGACTTTCACGCTGCCAAAGGCAATGAATGAACAGACCTTCACGCTAAGCGTGCTGAATGACAAAAGTTATCAGCTGGTGAGTGACGGGGGTTTTAGCGCCCAGGGGCAGGTTGGGCAGGTGCTGAAACATGACGGCGTGACGATGCTGGTCGAGGCGATCCATGCCAGCCCTGAGAGCCAATTTACCGTCAGCAAATTCTCCACGCTGGGCATGATCAACACCTTGCAAAATAATCTGATGGTGACGGAAACCGGCAAAGACACTGGCGTACTGAGCCTGACCTTTACCGGCGAAGACCGTGAGCAAATCCGCCAGATCCTTGACAGTATTACCCGCAACTATCTGCAACAAAACGTGGAGCGTAAATCTGAAGAGGCCGCCAAAAGTCTGGCGTTTCTGGCAAAGCAGTTGCCCGAGGTACGTAACCGGCTGGACGTTGCCGAAAACAAGCTGAATGCCTTTCGTCAGGACAAAGACTCCGTGGATTTGCCGCTGGAAGCCAAAGCGGTGCTGGATTCCATGGTGAATATTGATGCGCAGCTTAATGAGCTGACCTTCAAAGAAGCGGAGATTTCCAAGCTGTTCACCAAAGCGCACCCTGCGTACCGCACCTTGCTGGAAAAACGCCAGGCGCTGGAAGATGAGAAAAGCAAGCTGAACGGGCGCGTAACGGCGATGCCGAAAACGCAGCAGGAAATTGTCCGCCTGACGCGTGACGTGGAGTCCGGCCAGCAGGTCTATATGCAGCTGCTGAACAAGCAACAGGAGCTGAAGATTACCGAGGCCAGTACGGTCGGAGATGTGCGCATCGTCGATCCCGCGATTGCCCAGCCAGGCGTACTGAAGCCGAAAACGACGCTGATTATTCTCGGCAGCATCGTTCTTGGTTTGATGCTTTCAGTGGTGGGCGTATTGCTGCGTTCCCTGTTTAATCGCGGCATTGAAAGCCCACAGGCGCTGGAAGAGCATGGTATCAGCGTGTATGCCAGCATTCCACTATCAGAATGGCAAAAAGCTCGCGATAACGTGCAAACCATTAAAGGCGTGAAACGCTACAAGCAAAGCCAGTTGCTGGCGGTGGGGAATCCGACGGATCTTGCGATAGAAGCGGTCCGCAGCCTGCGTACCAGCCTGCACTTTGCCATGATGCAGGCGCGCAACAACGTCTTGATGCTGACCGGCGTCAGCCCGTCAATTGGTAAAACGTTTGTCTGCGCCAACCTGGCGGCGGTCGTTAGTCAGACCAACAAACGCGTGCTGTTGATCGACTGCGACATGCGCAAAGGCTATACCCACGAGCTGCTGGGGACCAATAACGTTAACGGTCTGTCTGAGATCCTCATCGGCAAGGGGGATATCTCATCCAGCGCGAAACCGACATCGATTCCACATTTTGATCTGATCCCTCGCGGACAAATTCCCCCCAACCCCTCCGAACTGCTGATGAGTGAACGCTTTGGCGAACTGATTGCATGGGCCAGCTCGCACTATGACCTGGTGCTGATCGATACCCCGCCAATACTGGCGGTGACCGACGCGGCTATCGTGGGGCATCACGTTGGAACCACGCTGATGGTGGCGCGTTACGCGGTCAACACGCTGAAAGAGGTGGAAACCAGCCTGAGTCGCTTTGAGCAAAACGGCATTCAGGTGAAAGGGGTGATCCTGAACTCGATCTTCCGCCGTGCCAGCGGGTATCAGGATTACGGTTACTACGAATACGAGTACACCTCGGATTCGAAATAGATTACGAACATTGCCGGATAGCGGCCCACAAAAACATATTTATACCCTAAATAATTCGGGTTGCAGGAAAGCCAACGCAGATGCAACTTGAAGTATGACGGGGATATCTGGGAAACGAAAATGACGACAGACAACCCGCTAATTTCAATTTATATGCCCACCTGGAACCGTCAGCAACTGGCCATCCGGGCGATTAAATCGGTACTGCGCCAGGACTATCCTCACTGGGAGATGATCATTGTGGATGATTGCTCTTCCTCGTATGAGCAACTGCAGCAATTTGTTGAAGAACTCAACGATCCGCGTGTGTCGTATACGCGTAATCCCACTAACTCCGGAGCCTGTGCGGTGCGTAATCAGGCCATCATGCAGGCCAGTGGGCAATATATTACGGGTATTGATGATGATGATGAATGGACACCGAACCGCCTGAGCGTATTTCTCAATTATCGCCATCATCTGGTGACGCGGGCGTTTCTGTATGCCAATGACTATGTCTGTGAAGGCGAAGTATATTCGCAGCCGACCAGTTTGCCGCTCTATCCGAAGGCCGTTTATTCACGCCGTAAATTTTATAAGCGCAATATTATTGGTAATCAGGTGTTTACCTGGGCCTGGCGGTTTAAAGCATGCCTGTTCGATACCACGCTGAAAGCGGCGCAGGATTATGACATTTTCCTGCGTATGGTGGTGGCGTATGGCAAACCGTGGAAGGTAAAAGAGGCAACGCAGATCCTGCATGTGAATCACGGTGAAATGCGTATTACCTCATCCCCGCATAAATTCTCTGGCTACTTTCAGTTCTACCGTAAGCACAAAGGCAAATTTGACCGGGCCAGCAAGAAATATCAGCTGTTTACCCTCTACCAGATCCGCAATAAACGGATGAACTGGCGCACGTTGCTGACGCTGCTTTCTGTTCGCAATAGTAAGCGCCTGGCCGACGGACTGCGAGGACGCTAAGTATGCTGGAAGATTTACGCGCGAACGGCTGGAGTCTGCGACCCTGTTGCATGGTGGCGGCCTATCGGATTGCCCATTTTTGCTCCGTCTGGCGTAAAAAAAATGTCTTGAACAACCTGTGGGCGGCGCCGGTGCTGGTGATGTATCGCCTTATCACTGAATGCGTGTTTGGCTATGAAATCCAGGCCGCTGCATCTATTGGTCGTCGTTTCACCATCCATCATGGCTATGGGGTGGTGATCAATAAACACGTGGTGGCGGGGGATGATTTCACCCTGCGCCATGGCGTCACCATCGGCAATCTTGGCGGCAACGATCTGTCCTGTCCGGTCATCGGTAACGGCGTTGAGCTGGGGGCCAATGTCACTCTGCTTGGCGGCGTTGCCATTGGCGATAACGTGACGATTGGCGCCGGGAGCGTCGTAGTGGATAGCATCCCGGACAATACGCTGGTCGTGGGCGAGAAGGCACGGGTGAAGGTAACAAAATGAAGATATTACAGTTTAATGTGCGGCTCGCAGAAGGCGGGGCGGCAGGCGTAGCGTTAGATTTGCATCTGAGGGCGCTGGAAAAAGGGCTATCGTCGCGTTTTGTCTACGGCTATGGCAAAGGCGGTAAGAAAAGCGTCAGTCACGAGAATTACCCGCAGGTTATCAAACATACGCCACGTCTGACGTCGGCGGCGAACATTGCGCTGTTTCGTTTCGCGAACCGCGACATGTTTGGCAATCTCGACAAGTTGTACCGTACGGTAACCCGCACTTCCGGCCCGCTGGTACTGCATTTTCATGTGTTGCACAGCTACTGGTTGAATCTGGAAGAGGTGGTCGCCTTTTGCCAAAAAGTGAAGGCGCATAAACCGGATATCATCTTTGTCTGGACGCTGCACGATCACTGGAGCGTGACCGGGCGCTGTGCCTTTACCGATGGCTGCGAAAGCTGGAAAACGGGCTGTCAGAAATGTCCAACGCTCAGTAACTATCCGCCGGTAAAAATCGATAAAGCCCATCAACAGTTGCCTGGTAAACGGCAGATGTTTCGCGCCATGCTGGCGCTGGGCTGCCAGTTCATCTCGCCCAGTCAGCATGTGGCCGACGCATTCAACAGTCTGTATGGCGCCGGTCGTTGCCGCATTATTAACAACGGCATCGATGTGGCAACGGAAGCCATTCTTGCCGAACTTCCCGCTAAGCATGAGGAAAGCGGCAGACCGAAAATCGCCGTAGTGGCTCATGACCTGCGCTATGACGGAAAAACCAGTCAGCAACTGGTGCGAGCGATGATTGCGCTCGGAGACAAAATTGAGCTGCATACCTTCGGCAAATTTTCCCCGTTTGTCGGGGATAACGTCATCAATCACGGGTTTGAGAGCGATAAGCGCACGTTGATGAGCGCGCTTAACGAGATGGATGGGCTGGTGTTCAGCTCGCGCGTTGATAACTACCCGCTGATTCTGTGCGAAGCGCTTTCCATCGGCGTACCGGTGTTAGCTACGCACAGCGATGCCGCGCAGGAAGTGCTGGCGAAATCGGGCGGCAAAACGTTCAGCGAAGCGGACGTTTTGCACCTGGTGCAACTGAAAAGATCAGACATTGCGCAGGCGGTATTTGACACGTCGCTTGCCGCGTTCAGCCAGCGCAGCCGGGTGGCATACAGTGGGCAACAGATGCTGGAGGAGTATGTCTCGTTCTATCAGAATCTGTAGCTATCTGGTGCTACCGCTGCTTTATCTGCTGGTTAACGTCAAACTCGCCCAGCTTGGCGAGAGCTTCCCGATAACTATCGTCACGTTTTTGCCCGTTCTGCTGTTGCTGTTTGTCGAGCGCATCAATATTAAAAAATTAATGATTGCGCTGGGTGTGGGGGGCGGACTGACGGCGTTTAACTATCTGTTCGGACAATCACTGGATGCCAGCAAGTACGTGACGTCCGCAATGCTGTTTGTCTATACCGTGGTGATTATCGGTATGGTGTGGAGTATTCGCTTCAAAACCATTTCGCCGCATAACTACATTAAGATCTTGCGTTTTTTCTGGCTGGTTGTGGGCCTGGTGGTGGGGTTAGCTGCGGTGGAAATGGCGCAGATAATTCTTAGTGGCGGCAGCAGTTTAATGGAAGTTATTTCGAAATATCTTATTTACAGTAATAGCTATGTTCTGAACTTTATTAAGTTTGGTGGGAAGCGTACCACTGCACTCTATTTCGAACCGGCATTCTTCGCTCTGGCGTTAATCTCAATTTGGCTCAGTATCAAACAGTTTGGTATCAAAACGCCTAAGTCCGATGCTATGATTCTGGCAGGGATAATATTATCAGGATCGTTTTCAGGGGTAATGACATTTATTTTGTTTTACCTCCTGGAGTGGGCGTTCCAGTATCTGAATAAAGATGCGATAAAAAAGAAGTTGCCGCTGGCGATAATCTCATTAAGCGTGTTTGTCGTTGGTGTGATATTTGCGTTTCCGTACATCGCGACACGGCTTGGAGATTTAGGAACTGAAGGCTCATCATCGTATTATCGTATCGTGGGACCATTAGTAATGGTCGGTTATTCGTTACTTAACGTTGATGGGGTAGTGAGATTCGGCTCACTTTATGAATATGTTGCGTCATTCGGAATTTTTAACGGTGCAGATGTTGGTAAAACGATAGACAATGGCTTGTATCTGCTGATTATTTATTTCTCATGGTTCGCGGTGATATTAGCCCTATGGTACATGGGGAAAGTCATGAAGATGATGATCAATGCGTTTGGTGATAATCAGAATTATCGGGTGCAGCTTTATCTTTTTACGCCGCTGTCGCTGTTTTTTACAGGTTCAGTATTTAGTCCGGAATACGCATTTTTAATTGTATGTCCGTTTATTTTGCGCAAGGCGCTGAATATAGCGAGGTAGAACGCATGCTGCTCAGTATTATTACCGTCGCCTTTCGTAATCTGGAAGGGATCGTCAAAACTCACGCGTCGTTAGCTCATCTGGCGCAGGCGGGTGATATCAGTTTTGAGTGGATTGTTGTTGATGGCGGCTCCTCTGACGGTACCTCGGCCTTTCTTGAAGGGCTCAGTGGAGAGCACCGGTTACGGTTTGTCAGCGAGCCGGATAAGGGCATCTATGATGCAATGAACAAAGGTATCGCTATGGCGCGAGGGCGGTTTGCGCTGTTCCTCAACTCCGGGGATATTTTGCATGCAGATGCGGCTCATTTTATCCGCCAGCTAAAAACGCAGAGCGATAAAGCGATGGTCATTGGCGATGCGTTGCTGGATTTCGGTAATGGTAACAAAATTAAGCGGCGGGCCAAGCCGGGTTGGTATATTTATCACAGCCTTCCCGCCAGCCATCAGGCCATCTTCTTTCCTCTCTCTGGACTGAATGTCTGGCGCTATGATTTGCAATATAAGATATCGTCTGATTACGCGCTGGCAGCCAAATTATACAAGTCAGGTTACGCGTTTAAAAAGCTGAGCGGGCTGGTGTCAGAGTTTTCCATGGGTGGGGTGTCAACGACGAATAATCTGGAATTGTGCCGGGATGCAAAAAAGGTACAGCGCCAGATATTACACATGCCAGGTTTTTGGACCGGGTTGTCAGAATATTTACGTCTGCGCACAACTGGTAAAACAAAAACCTTATATGGAAAAGCGTAAGGGTACATTATGCAGGATTTAAGCGGCTTCAACGTGCCGGGAGGTTTTCGCGGCGGCGGTGCCATTAAAGTGCAATTATGGTGGGCAGTGCAAGCCACATTATTTCGCTGGTCCCCGCAGGTAATGTATCGCTGGCGTGCGTTTTTATTGCGAATGTTTGGCGCAAAAATAGGAAAAAACGTAGTTATTCGACCTTCAGTAAAAATTACTTATCCGTGGAAATTAACCCTGGGAGATTATTCCTGGGTGGGTGATGACGCGGTTTTATATACGCTGGGTGATATTACGATTGGTGCGCACGCGGTTATTTCGCAAAAAAGTTATTTATGCACCGGGAGTCATGATTACGCCAGTCAACATTTTGATATTAACGCCACACCAATTGTAGTTGGTGATAAATGCTGGCTGGCGACAGATGTCTTTGTCGCGCCTGGCGTGACGATTGGCGATGGCACCGTCGTCGGAGCACGAAGCAGCGTATTTAAATCGCTGCCAGCAAATGTCATTTGTCGGGGAAATCCCGCAGTAGTCACGCGCGAACGCGTCGAGAAAGTTACTCCCTGAGGGGATCACTGAAGAGGTTATAACATGTCAAAAGTCGCTCTCATTACTGGCGTAACCGGGCAGGATGGTTCTTACCTGGCAGAACTCCTGCTGGAAAAAGGGTACGAAGTACACGGTATTAAGCGTCGCGCTTCATCATTCAACACCGAACGTGTGGACCACATCTACCAGGATCCGCATTCAGGCAATCCCAAATTTCATCTGCACTATGGCGATTTGACGGACTCCTCCAATCTGACCCGTATTTTACAGGAAGTCCAACCGGATGAAGTCTATAACCTGGGTGCCATGAGCCACGTTGCGGTGTCGTTTGATTCACCGGAATACACCGCAGATGTTGATGCGATCGGCACCTTGCGCTTGCTGGAGGCGATCCGCTTCCTTGGTCTGGAAAAAAAGACCCGTTTTTATCAGGCGTCTACCTCTGAGCTGTACGGTCTGGTTCAGGAAATCCCGCAGAAAGAGAGCACGCCGTTCTATCCGCGTTCACCGTATGCCGTTGCTAAGCTGTACGCCTACTGGATAACCGTCAACTACCGTGAGTCTTACGGGATGTATGCCTGTAACGGCATTCTGTTTAACCACGAGTCTCCGCGCCGCGGCGAAACCTTTGTCACTCGCAAAATTACCCGGGCGATCGCCAACATCGCTCAGGGGCTGGAGTCTTGCCTGTACCTGGGCAACATGGATTCACTGCGCGATTGGGGGCATGCCAAAGATTACGTCAGGATGCAGTGGATGATGCTGCAGCAGGATAAGCCGGAAGATTTCGTGATTGCCACCGGCGTGCAGTATTCCGTGCGCCAGTTTGTAGAAATGGCGGCTGCTCAGCTGGGGATTAAATTGCGCTTTGAAGGTGAGGGCGTGAATGAAAAAGGCATCGTGGTTTCCGTGACCGGACATGATGCGCCGGGCGTGAAGCCAGGCGATGTCATGATTGCCGTTGACCCGCGCTACTTCCGTCCGGCTGAGGTGGAAACGCTGCTGGGCGATCCGGCCAAAGCACATGAAAAACTGGGTTGGAAACCGGAAATCACGCTGCGCCAGATGATCTCGGAAATGGTTGCTAACGATCTTGCTGCGGCGAAGAAACATTCCCTGCTTAAGTCGCACGGTTACGAGGTCGCCATCGCGCTGGAGTACTGAGGATGAAGACACAACGTATTTTTGTGGCGGGCCATCGCGGGATGGTGGGGGCCGCCATCGTCAGACAATTGTCGCAGCGAAATAATGTGGAGCTGGTGCTGCGTACCCGCGACCAGCTTAATCTGCTGGACGCCAGTGCGGTGCAGGTGTTTTTTGCCGCTGAACGTATTGACCAGGTTTATCTGGCGGCGGCAAAAGTAGGAGGGATTGTGGCAAACAATACTTATCCTGCTGATTTTATTTATGAAAATATGATGATTGAGAGCAACATTATTCATGCTGCACATCTGCATAACGTGAATAAACTGTTGTTTCTCGGGTCATCCTGTATTTATCCCAAGCAAGCTACCCAGCCAATCGCCGAGAGTGAACTGTTGCAGGGGACACTTGAACCGACCAATGAGCCGTATGCGATTGCCAAAATTGCCGGTATCAAGCTGTGTGAATCGTATAACCGACAGTATGGCCGTGATTATCGCTCGGTGATGCCGACCAATCTGTATGGGCCGCATGACAACTTTCATCCGAGTAATTCGCATGTGATCCCGGCGCTGCTGCGCCGCTTTCATGAAGCTTGCGAGCAAAATACGCCGGATGTGGTGGTATGGGGCAGCGGGACGCCAATGCGTGAATTCCTGCATGTCGACGATATGGCAGCGGCCTGCATTCATGTGATGGAACTGGATCGCGAAGTCTGGCAGGAATATACCCAGCCGATGCTGTCGCATATCAACGTGGGGACCGGCGTGGACTGCACCATCCGTGAACTGGCGCAGACTATTGCGGAGGTCGTGGGTTACAAGGGGCGCGTGGTGTTTGACGCCAGCAAACCGGACGGCACGCCGCGCAAATTGCTTGACGTTACGCGTCTGCATCAGTTGGGCTGGTATCACGAGATATCTCTGCAAGCGGGACTTGCCAGTACATATCAGTGGTTTCTTGAAAACCAGCAGCGTTACCGGGGGTAAGCATGTTTTTACGTCATGAGGATTTTGCCACCGTTGTACGTTCAACTCCGCTGATTTCCATCGATTTGATCGTGGAAAACGCCCACGGTGAATTTCTGCTTGGCAAGCGCCTCAATCGTCCTGCGCAGGGGTACTGGTTTGTGCCCGGCGGTCGGGTGCAAAAAGATGAACCGTTGCACGCGGCCTTTGAGCGGCTTACTGAAGCTGAGCTGGGGTTACGTTTACCGCTGTCCGCTGCGCAGTTTTACGGTGTCTGGCAGCACTTCTATGACGACAACTTTTCCGGGGAAGATTTCTCAACGCATTACATCGTGCTGGGATTTCGTCTGCGGGTGTCGGAAAACGACCTGCAACTGCCTGACGTTCAACATGACGCGTACCGCTGGCTGGCAATTGAAGAGATTCTGGCCAGTGACCACGTGCACGACAACAGCCGGGCTTACTTCTGTGAGAAGAGTCAGGCCGGAGCACCCGGGCTATGAAGATCCTTGTGTATGGCATCAACTATTCGCCGGAGTTGACCGGTATCGGTAAATACACCGGTGAAATGGTGGAGTGGATGGCGCAACAGGGGCATGACGTACGGGTGATCACTGCGCCGCCTTATTATCCGCAGTGGAAAGTCAACGGTCGCTATTCATCCTGGCGCTACCGTCGTGAAGAGGGCGATGCCATCGTCTGGCGTTGCCCGCTGTATGTGCCTGAGCAGCCCTCCACGCTCAAGCGTCTACTGCATTTAGGCAGTTTCGCCCTGAGCAGTTTCTTCCCGCTGCTGGCGCAGCGCCGCTGGAAGCCGGATCGCATCATTGGGGTAGTACCGACGCTGTTTTGTACGCCGGGAATGCGCCTGCTGGCGAAGCTGTCCGGGGCGCGCACGCTACTGCATATTCAGGATTACGAAGTTGATGCCATGTTGGGACTTGGCATGGCGGGCAAAGGCAAGCGCGGCATGGTGGCAAAACTGGCCAGCGCCTTTGAGCGCAGTGGGCTGTTGAATATGGATCATATTTCGACCATTTCTCGCTCAATGATGAATAAAGCACAGGAAAAGGGCGTTGATGCACAGAAGGTTATTTTCTTTCCGAACTGGTCAGAAGTAGCGCGTTTTCGCGATGTGGACGCCGCCGATGCTCTGGCGTTGCGCCAGCAACTGGGCTTGCCTGATGGAAAAAAAATCATTCTCTACTCTGGCAATATTGGTGAAAAGCAAGGGCTGGAGAGTGTAATCGACGCAGCGGCCTTGTTGAGCGAGCGGCCCTGGCTGTTTGTGATTGTCGGGCAGGGCGGGGGTAAAGCGCGGCTGGAGAATATGGCCAGCGAACGCGGCCTGAACAATGTGATGTTCTTTCCGCTGCAATCTTATGACGCGCTGCCTGCACTGCTCAAAATGGCGGACTGTCATCTGGTGGTACAAAAGCGCGGTGCGGCGGATGCCGTACTGCCTTCCAAACTGACCAATATCCTCGCCGTTGGTGGTAACGCGGTGATTACCGCCGAGCCGGAAACCGAGCTGGGGCAACTCTGTAACATTGTTCCAGGCATCGCAGTATGCGTGGAGCCGGAATCGGTAAACGCGCTGGTTTGCGGTATCCAACAGGCGTTGAGGATGCCAAAAGTCAATACGGTGGCACGTGACTATGCTGAACGCACGCTGGATAAAGATAACGTGCTTAGCCAATTTATTGCTGATATTCGGGGTTAATGATGAGTCAAAGCAAACTCTTTCCGGTAGTGATGGCCGGTGGCTCGGGTAGCCGTTTATGGCCTCTGTCCCGCGTATTGTATCCAAAGCAGTTCCTGTGCCTGAAAGGTGATCTCACTATGCTGCAGACAACGATCTGTCGTCTGAACGGCGTGGAGTGTGAAAGCCCGGTGGTTATCTGTAATGAACAACACCGTTTCATCGTCGCGGAACAGCTACGGCAACTGCATAAGCTGACTGAGAACATTATTCTCGAACCCGCCGGACGTAACACGGCACCGGCGATAGCATTGGCCGCACTGGCGGCAAAACGTCAAAGCCTGGAGGAAGATCCGCTGCTGCTGGTATTGGCGGCCGATCACATGATTGCCGACGAAGAGGCTTTTCGCGAGGCGGTTCGCAATGCAATGCCCTATGCCAGTGCGGGTAAGCTGGTGACGTTTGGTATCGTGCCGGACCAGCCGGAAACGGGCTATGGCTATATCCGCCGTGGCGTGGTTTCGCCAACGAATACCGACGCCGTGGCGTTCGAAGTGGCGCAGTTTGTTGAAAAACCCAATCTGGAAACCGCGCAGGCTTATGTGGCGAACGGCGATTACTACTGGAACAGCGGCATGTTCTTGTTCCGCGCCGGACGTTACCTGGAAGAACTGGAAAAGTACCGCCCCGACATTCTTGAGGCTTGTGCGAATGCCATGAGTACGGTCGACCCCGATCTCGATTTTATCCGCGTTGATGAACAGGCGTTTCTCGCCTGTCCGGAAGAGTCTGTGGACTATGCGGTAATGGAACGTACGGCCGATGCGGTGGTAATGCCCATGAACGCAGGCTGGAGCGATGTTGGCTCCTGGTCATCGCTGTGGGAAATCAGCGCCCATACCGCCGAAGGCAATGTGCATCATGGCGACGTCATTAGCCACAAAACGGAAAACAGCTACGTGTATGCCGAATCTGGCCTGGTGACGACCGTCGGGGTGAAGGATCTGGTGGTGGTGCAGACCAAAGATGCGGTGCTGATCGCCGATCGCAACGCGGTGCAGGACGTCAAAAAAGTGGTGGAGCAAATTAAAGCTGACGGACGACATGAACACCATATTCACCGTGAAGTTTACCGTCCGTGGGGCAAGTACGACTCCATTGATGCCGGAGACCGTTACCAGGTGAAGCGAATTACCGTTAAACCCGGTGAAGGATTGTCCGTGCAGATGCATCATCACCGGGCTGAACACTGGGTAGTGGTGGCCGGTACCGCGAAAGTGACGATCAATGATGACATCAAACTGCTCGCTGAAAACGAGTCTGTCTATATTCCGCTTGGGGCGACCCATTGTCTGGAGAATCCCGGGAAAATCCCGCTCGATCTGATTGAAGTGCGCTCCGGATCTTACCTCGATGAGGATGATGTGGTGCGGTTTGCGGACAGATACGGGCGTGCCTGATGCAGGATGCGCCGCGCTTATCCGGCCTACAACACCGTAGGCCCGGTAAGCGAAGCGCGCCGGGAAATGCATTTAACACTCATTAAAAGGCTCATTAAGAGTCAGGGCCTCCTGTTGCCTGAAGAAGGGTAAATCATGACGAAATTAACCTGTTTCAAAGCCTACGATATTCGCGGCAGGCTGGGCGAAGAGCTGAATGAAGATATCGCGTGGCGTATTGGCCGCGCTTACGGCGAGTTCCTGAAGCCAAAAACGATTGTCCTCGGTGGTGATGTGCGCCTGACCAGCAAGACGCTAAAGCTGGCGTTGGCGAAAGGACTACAGGATGCGGGGGTGGATGTGCTGGATATTGGCATGTCGGGTACCGAAGAGATTTATTTCGCCGCCTTCCACCTGGGTATTGACGGCGGTATTGAAGTGACCGCCAGCCATAATCCGATGGATTACAACGGCATGAAGCTGGTGCGGGAAGGGGCACGGCCCATCAGCGGTGATACCGGTCTGCGCGACGTACAGCGCCTGGCGGAAGCCAACGACTTCCCGGCGGTTGATGAGACAAAACGTGGCCGCTATCAGCGTATTACTATCCGTGATGCCTACATTGACCACCTGCTGGGTTACATCAATCCCGCCAAACTGAAACCGATGAAGCTGGTGCTCAATTCCGGCAACGGCGCGGCAGGTCCGGTGGTTGACGCCATTGAAGCCCGTTTTAAAACATTGGGCGTGCCGGTCGAGTTCATCAAAATCCACAATACGCCGGATGGCAACTTCCCCAACGGTATTCCCAATCCTCTGCTGCCGGAATGTCGGGCTGACACGCGCAACGCGGTGATTGAACACGGCGCAGATATGGGGATTGCCTTCGACGGTGATTTTGACCGCTGCTTCCTGTTCGATGAAAAAGGTCAGTTCATTGAGGGTTACTACATTGTCGGCCTGCTGGCGGAGGCGTTTCTGGAGAAGAATCCGGGGGCGAAGATTATCCACGACCCGCGTCTGTCCTGGAACACCGTGGACGTGGTGACGGCGGCAGGCGGTAAACCGGTGATGTCAAAAACCGGACACGCGTTTATCAAAGAGCGGATGCGCCACGAAGATGCCGTCTACGGCGGTGAAATGAGTGCGCATCACTATTTCCGTGACTTTGCCTATTGTGACAGCGGCATGATCCCGTGGCTGCTGGTGGCGGAGCTGCTGTGTCTGAAAGGGCAGTCGCTGGGCGAACTGGTCCGCGACCGGATGGTGGCCTACCCGGCGAGTGGTGAAATAAACAGCACGCTGGCAGAGCCGGCTGCAGCGATTGCGCGCGTGGAGCAGCATTTTTCCCGTGAGGCGCTGACGGTGGACAGAACGGACGGTATCAGCATGTCGTTTGTCGACTGGCGCTTCAATTTACGCTCTTCCAATACCGAACCGGTGGTGCGCCTGAACGTGGAATCGCGCGGAGATATTCCGTTGATGGAAGCGCGAACGCGCACTCTTCTGGCGTTACTGAATCAGTAATGCTGGTGCTTCCTTTGCCCGATTCTGGGCAAAGGGTGACTAACAGGAACCACGATGACACATCTAAAGAAGCGCGAGCGCGCCAAAACCAATGCGTCGTTAATTTCGATGGTGCAACGCTTTTCAGATATCACCATCATGTTTGGCGGGTTGTGGGTAATCTGCGAATTAAGCGGTTTGCCTTTCCTGTACATGCACCTGCTGGTGGCGCTGATCACTCTGGTCGTTTTTCAGATGCTCGGTGGCATAACGGATTTTTATCGCTCCTGGCGTGGTGTCAAAATTACCACTGAGCTGGTGCTGTTGCTGCAAAACTGGACGCTAAGCCTGATTTTTTGCGCAGGTCTGATCGCCTTTAATAATGATTTTGATAACCGTCTCGCCGTCTGGCTGGCGTGGTATCTGCTATCCAGCGTTGGCCTGGTGTTGAGTCGTTCGTTTATTCGCTACGGCGCGGGATGGCTGCGTAATCGCGGTTACAACACTCGCCGGGTGGCAGTGGCAGGGGACCTGCCAGCTGGACAAATGCTACTGGACAGTTTTCGCCATGAACCGTGGCTGGGGTTTGAAGTAGCAGGTATATATCACGACCCTATCCCTGGAAAAAACTCCCGCGACTGGGCCGGTAATCTGCAACAACTGGTGGATGACGCCAAAGCCTCACGCATCCATAACGTTTATATCGCTATGTCGATGAGCGATGGTGCCAGCGTCAAAAAATTAGTGCGCGAGCTGGCCGATACCACCTGTTCAGTGATCCTAATTCCTGATGTCTTTACCTTCAACATTCTGCATTCCCGGATTGAAGAGATGAACGGCATTCCGGTGGTGCCGCTGTATGACACGCCACTCTCGGGGATTAATCGTCTGTTAAAACGCGCGGAAGATATCGTGCTGGCTTCACTGATCCTGCTGCTTATTTCCCCGGTGCTGTGTGGCATAGCGCTACTGGTAAAACTGACTTCCAAAGGACCGGTGATTTTCCGCCAGACTCGCTATGGCATGGATGGGAAGCCGATCAAAGTCTGGAAGTTTCGCTCAATGAAAGTGATGGAGAACGATGCGGTGGTGACGCAGGCGACGCAAAACGATCCGCGCGTTACTCCTGTGGGGAATTTCCTGCGTCGGACGTCGCTTGATGAACTGCCGCAGTTTATTAACGTGCTCACCGGGGGGATGTCTATCGTCGGACCACGTCCGCATGCGGTGGCGCATAACGAACAGTACCGCCAACTGATTGAGGGATACATGTTACGCCATAAGGTGAAACCGGGTATTACCGGCTGGGCGCAAATCAACGGCTGGCGCGGTGAAACCGATACGCTGGAAAAAATGGAGAAACGTGTGGAGTTTGACCTCGAATACATTCGCGAGTGGAGCGTGTGGTTCGATATCAAAATTGTTTTTCTGACGATATTCAAAGGCTTTGTTAACAAAGCGGCGTATTAACATGAGCTTACGAGAAAAAACGCTTAATGGCGCAAAGTGGTCGGCGATTGCCACGGTGATCATTATTGGGCTCGGACTTATTCAGATGACCGTCCTGGCGCGAATTATTGATAACCACCAGTTCGGGTTGTTAACCGTGTCGCTGGTGATCATAGCGCTGGCCGATACGCTGTCGGATTTCGGTATCGCCAACTCAATTATTCAACGCAAAGAGATTGGTTATCTGGAGCTGACGACGCTGTACTGGCTAAACGTTGGGCTGGGTATCGTGGTATGCGTGGCGATGTTTCTGCTGAGCGAGACGATTGCCCATGTGCTCAATAACCCAGAACTGGCACCGCTCATCAAAACCTTATCACTGGCGTTTGTGGTGATACCGCACGGGCAGCAGTTTCGCGCGCTGATGCAAAAAGAGCTGGCCTTCAACAAAATTGGCATGATTGAAACCAGTTCGGTGCTGGCTGGATTTACCTTTACCGTGGTCAGCGCCCATTTCTGGCCGCTCGCGCTGACGGCCATTCTTGGGTATCTGGTGAATAGTACGCTACGTACGCTGCTGTTCGGCTATTTTGGCCGCCGGATTTACCGTCCGGGGCTACATTTTTCGCTGGCATCCGTTTCGTCGAACCTGCGTTTTGGCGCATGGCTGACGGCAGACAGCATCATCAATTACATCAATACCAACCTTTCCACGCTGGTTTTAGCCCGCACGTTGGGAGCTGGCGTGGCGGGCGGATTCAATCTCGCCTGGAACGTGGCGGTTGTCCCGCCGATCAAACTGAACCCGATTATCACCCGCGTGCTGTTTCCGGCGTTTGCCAAAATCCAGGACGACAGCGAAAAACTACGGGTGAATTTTTACAAGCTGCTGTCAGTGGTTGGGATTATCAACTTCCCGGCGCTACTGGGATTAATGGTGGTGTCGGACAACGTGGTGCCGCTGGTGTTTGGCGAGAAGTGGAACGGCATTATTCCGGTCCTGCAACTATTGTGCATTGTGGGTCTGCTGCGCTCGGTGGGGAATCCAATAGGATCGCTCTTGATGGCGAAAGCCCGGGTCGATATCAGCTTCAAATTCAATGTGTTCAAAACCTTTTTGTTTATTCCTGCCATTTTCATTGGCGGTCATCTGGCGGGGGCGATTGGCGTGACGCTGGGCTTTCTGTTGGTCCAGGTGATTAACACGATCCTCAGCTACTTCGTGATGATCAAACCTGTTCTTGGCTCCAGCTACCGTCAGTACATGCTCAGCCTGTGGCTGCCGTTGTATCTCTCCTTACCAACCCTTGTGGTGAGCTATGCGTTGGGCTTAACCCTGCGCAACCAGGTGCCATTAAGCGCGCTGCTGGGGATCCAGATAGCGGCAGGAGCAGTGGTGTTTGCGCTAATGATTGTGCTGTCGCGCCATCCGCTGGTGGTGGAAATAAAACGCCAATTCTGTCGCAGTGAAAAAATGAAAACCTTGCTCCGTGCGGGATAAGAACAACGTTTTAAGAGGTCATAATGAAATTACTAATTTTAGGCAACCATACCTGCGGGAACCGAGGGGATAGCGCGATCCTGCGCGGTTTGCTGGATGCCATTAACGCGTTGCGTCCCGAGACCGAAGTGGATGTGATGAGTCGTTACCCGGTGAGCTCTTCGTGGTTGTTAAACCGCCCGGTGATGGGCGACCCGCTGTATTTGCAGATGAAGCAACATAACAACGCAGCGGGTGTTATGGGGCGCGTGAAGAAAGTGCTGCGTCGTCGCTATCAGCATCAGGTACTGCTCTCGCGTGTTACCGATTCCGGTAATCTGCGCAATATCGCTATCGCCCAGGGCTTTACCGATTTTGTCCGTCTGCTGTCGCGCTATGACGCCATCATCCAGGTCGGCGGATCGTTCTTTGTCGATCTGTATGGCGTGCCGCAGTTTGAACATGCCCTGTGTTCGTTTATGGCGAAAAAACCGCTGTACATGATTGGTCACAGCGTGGGGCCATTCCAGGATGAGCAGTTTAATCAACTCGCGAACTACGTGTTTGGTCACTGTAATGCGCTGATTTTACGTGAATCCGTCAGTCTGGATCTGATGAAGCGCAGCGCAATTACCACGGATAAAGTCGAAACTGGCGTGGATACGGCCTGGCTGGTTGACAACCATCATGAGGATTTTGAGCCAGGTTATGCGGTACAGCACTGGTTAGACATGGCGGCTAAACAGAAGACCGTTGCCATTACATTGCGTGAGCTGGCTCCTTTTGATAAGCGTCTGGGGACAACGCAGCAGGCCTATGAGCAAGCCTTTTCCGGGGTGGTGAACCGCATCCTCGACGAAGGTTACCAGGTGATAGCGCTGTCAACTTGCACCGGTATTGATAGTTACAACAAAGATGACCGCATGGTGGCGTTAAACCTGCGCCAGTATGTTAACGATCCGGCCCGATATCACGTGGTGATGGATGAACTTAACGATCTGGAGATGGGGAAGATTCTGGGCGCCTGCGATCTGACGGTGGGGACTCGCTTGCATTCTGCCATCATCTCGATGAATTTTATGACGCCTGCCATCGCCATTAACTACGAGCACAAATCGGCCGGGATCATGCAACAACTGGGGTTACCGGAGATGGCTGTTGATATTCGTCATCTTCTCGATGGCGGTCTCGAAGGGAAGGTTGCCGATACTCTCGGACAGTTACCTGAGCTGCGCATACGTCTCGGCGACGCGGTTATGCGCGAACGCGAACGTGGGGTACGCATGGTGCAGTCGGTTTTAACGCGTATTGAGGGGGATAAATGAAGATTGGTTTTTTCCTGCTTAAATTTCCGCTCTCCTCCGAGACATTTGTACTCAATCAGATAACCGCATTTATCGATATGGGCTACGACGTGGAGATTGTCGCTTTGCAGAAGGGCGATCTTGAAAATACTCATGCCTCCTTTAATACCTACCGTCTGGGTGAAAAAACTCGCTGGTTGCTGAATGAACCGGAAAGCAAACTGGCGAAACTGAAATATAGGGCAGCGGCGGCTCTGCACGGTATTACCCGCGCAGCGACCTGGAAAGCGCTCAATGTTGCACGCTATGGCGATGAGGCGCGCAATCTGATTTTGGCAGCTATTTGCGGCGGGAATCCGCAAGCGTTTGAGGCGGATGTCTTTATTGCTCATTTTGGGCCCGCAGGCGTAACGGCCGCCAAGCTGCGTGAGCTTGGGATGATCCGCGGAAAAATCGCCACGGTATTTCATGGGATTGATGTTTCGCACCGGGGCGTTTTGGCCCGCTATACCCCTGAGTATCAGCAGCTGTTTCAACGCGGTGATTTAATGTTGCCCATCAGCAATCTCTGGGCCGGACGTTTAAAAAACATGGGATGCCCGCCGCAAAAAATTGCCGTCTCGCGTATGGGAATCGATATGACACGCTTTACGCCACGCCAGTTGAAATCGCCAACTACACCGCTGGAAATAATCTCTGTTGCCCGGTTAACCGAGAAAAAAGGACTGCACCTCGCCATCGAAGCTTGTCGTCAGTTAAAAGAGCAGGGCGTTTCATTTCGTTATCGAATTCTGGGTATCGGCCCTTGGGAGCGTCGTTTACGTACGCTGATCGAGCAATATCAACTCGATGACGTTATTGAGATGCCCGGCTTTAAGCCCAGTCATCAGGTAAAGGAGATGCTTGAACAGGCGGATGTATTTTTGCTGCCTTCGATCACCGGAAGAGACGGCGATATGGAAGGGATCCCGGTGGCACTGATGGAGGCAATGGCGGTGGGTATTCCGGTGATTTCCACCGTTCACAGCGGGATCCCGGAGCTGGTCGAGTCGGGTAAATCAGGCTGGCTGGCACCGGAAAACGACGCGCAGGCACTGGCAGAGCGTTTAGCGGCATTTAGCCTGCTCGACAGTGAGCAGGTACAGTCGATTGTTCAGTGTGCGCGTGAAAAAATTGAAAATGAATTTAATCAGTTAGCTATCAATAAACAGTTAGCCAGTCTGCTGCAAACGATGTAAATCGAGGTTGTATGTCAGAGAACAAACTCTCACGCCGAACTTTTCTGACGGCGGGCTCTGCGCTTGTCATGCTGCATTCTCCCGTTGTTCGCGCGCTTGAATCATCGGGCAGCGTCAACATTCAGGATTACAACCCACAGGATTGGGTGGCCTCTTTCAGGCAGGCGTTCAAAGAAGGGCAAATGGTCGTCGTACCAAAAGGCCTGGAATGTAAGGATCTCAATACTGCTATTGTTATTCCGCCAGGCAAAACGCTCTTCATACAAGGGCGAATAAGTGGCAATGGTCGTGGGCGCTTTATTCTGCAGGATGGATGCAAAGTGGTGGGCGAGCAAGGCGGGAGCCTGAAGAACGTTACCCTGGATGTACGTGGTTCGGACTGTGTAATAAAAAGGATTGCCATGAGCGGTTTCGGTCCGGTGACGCAAATCTATATCGGCGGTAAAACTTCAAGGCTGATGCGTAATCTGATTATCAATGATATTACTGTCACACGCGCTAACTATGGGATTTTGCGTCAGGGTTTTCATAACCGAATGGATGGCGTAAAGATTACAAACTGCCGTTTTAGCGATCTGCAGGGAGATGCCATTGAGTGGAATGTGGCTATCAACGACAGCAACATCCTCATTTCTGACCACGTCATTGAACGTATTAACTGTACCAATGGCAATGTGAACTGGGGCATCGGTATCGGGCTGGCGGGCAGTACCTATGACAATAGCTATCCCGATGAACTGGCGGTAAAAAACTTCGTGGTGGCGAACATCACCGGTACCGACTGTCGGCAGTTAGTTCATGTGGAGAACGGCAAGCATTTTATCATTCGTAATATTACCGCGCGAAATATCACACCGGATTTCAGTAAGAAAGCGGGCATTGATAATGCGACGGTTGCTATTTATGGATGTGATAACTTCGTGATCGATAATATCAATATGGAGAACAGCGCAGGTATGCTCATTGGTTATGGCGTCATCAAAGGTCGATATTTATCCATTCCACAAAACTTTAAGCTAAATAATATCCATCTCGATAACACCAAACGTGAATACAAATTACGCGGAATTCAGATCTCCTCTGGTAATGCAACGTCATTCGTGGCCATCACCAACGTGGAGATGAAGCATGCCACGCTTGAGTTGCACAACCAACCGCAGCACCTTTTTTTACGTAACATCAGGGTGATGCAGCAATCGGCTACGGGTCCCGCACTTAAGATGCACTTCGATCTGCGCCAGGACGTACGCGGTAAGTTTATGGCCAGGCAGGACACATTACTCTCACTGGCCAACGTACATGCAGTAAACGAAGCTGGGCAAAGTTCAGTTGACATCGACCGTATAAACCATCAGGTAGTGAATGTAGAAGCGGTGAATTTTCGGCTGCTGGGGCAGGGGAGGTAACCCCACTATAATCTTACTGGATATCATTGGCTAAAAGATTATAATCACACAATTACTGTTAAAGCTGGGGCTGAGCAGCATTGACTACTCAGGGAAGACGCTCATCTTTATCATATGTTTCTCGTGTAACGAACAGACAAAGTGATTTATGAACGATAAAGTTTTGCTTATCGGTGCCTCCGGGTTCGTGGGGACCAGACTTCTGGAAACGGCAATTACCGATTTTGATATCAAGAATCTGGATAAACAACAGAGCCATTTCTACCCACAAATTACACAGATTGGCGATGTCCGTGATCAACAAGCTCTGGATCAGGCGCTTTCAGGCTATGACACAGTCGTTTTGTTAGCGGCTGAACACCGTGATGATGTCAGCCCTACTTCACTCTACTATGATGTGAATGTTCAGGGGACGCGTAATGTGTTGACCGCTATGGAGAAAAATGATGTTAAGAACATAATTTTCACCAGTTCTGTCGCAGTTTATGGCCTGAACAAAACCAACCCTGATGAAAATCATCCTCATGATCCCTTCAACCACTACGGTAAAAGTAAGTGGCAAGCTGAAGAAGTCCTGCGTGAATGGCATGCCAAAGCGCCTAATGAACGCTCGCTGACCATTATCCGCCCAACGGTTATCTTTGGCGAACGCAACCGCGGTAACGTTTATAATCTGTTGAAGCAGATCGCTGGCGGTAAGTTTATGATGGTTGGGGCAGGTACGAATTATAAATCAATGGCTTATGTCGGAAATATTGTTGAGTTTATCAAGTATAAACTGAAGAATGTGGCGGCTGGTTATGAAGTTTATAATTACGTTGATAAACCTGATCTGAATATGAATCAACTGGTTACTGAAGTTGAACAGAGCTTAAGTAAAAAAATCCCCTCAGCGCACTTACCTTACGCTTTAGGCATGTTAGGCGGTTATTGCTTTGATATTTTGGGCAAAGTGACGGGTAAAAAATATGCAGTTAGCTCTGTGCGCGTGAAGAAGTTCTGTGCCACCACGCAGTTCGATGCAACAAAAGTTCACTCTTCTGGTTTTGTCGCTCCTTACACATTGTCTCAGGGGCTGGATCGCACTTTAAAATATGAGTTTTTGCACGATAAGAAAGATGACATCACATTTGTATCAGAATGATTGCGGTTAGTAGAGTATCAGGGGCTCAGTTAACTACGGCTTTTCGGAATGATATAAAAACGACTCTATCTATACGTTTCCGAGGAATCCGAGTTCACCTCGGTGCTGGTGAAGTGTAGAGTTTGCATTCGGTTTACCTCAACCTGGTTATTTCGTGTTGAGGATGGAGCCAGCAATACTGGCTAACGTACGGCTAAAGTCTATACTTTATTAGCCGTTAAGAGGTAGGAGAGAGAATGACTAACTTCAAAGCAGTTATTCCGGTAGCGGGTCTGGGGATGCACATGTTGCCAGCCACGAAGGCAATCCCTAAAGAGATGCTGCCGATCGTAGACAAGCCGATGATTCAATACATTGTCGACGAAATTGTAGCTGCAGGTATCAAAGAAATCGTTCTGGTAACTCATGCGTCTAAGAACGCGGTTGAGAACCACTTCGACACCTCTTACGAACTCGAATCGTTGCTTGAGCAGCGTGTTAAGCGTCAGTTATTAGCCGAGGTGCAGTCTATTTGTCCTCCGGGCGTGACTATCATGAATGTTCGTCAGGCTCAGTTGCTGGGTCTGGGTCATTCAATTCTATGTGCTCGCCCAATTGTTGGGGATAACCCGTTCGTCGTGGTACTCCCTGATGTCGTTCTTGATACCGCAAGCGCTGATCCACTGCGCTACAACCTGGCTGCCATGGTTGCTCGTTTTAATGAAACCGGGCGTAGTCAGGTGCTGGCTAAACGCATGGATGGCGATCTGTCTGAGTACTCGGTTATTCAGACCAAAGAGCCTTTGGATAACGAAGGTAAAGTCAGCCGTATCGTTGAATTCATTGAAAAACCTGACCAGCCGCAAACGCTTGATTCCGATATGATGGCAGTAGGGCGCTACGTGCTTTCTGCTGATATCTGGGCAGAACTGGAAAAAACAGAACCAGGTGCCTGGGGGCGTATTCAGTTAACGGATGCCATCGCGGAGTTAGCTAAAAAACAGTCTGTTGATGCCATGCTGATGACCGGTGACAGCTACGACTGCGGTAAAAAAATGGGCTACATGCAGGCGTTTGTTAAGTATGGTCTGCGTAACCTGAAGGAAGGGCCGAAGTTCCGTAAGAGCATTGAGAAGCTTCTTAGCGAGTAGATATTTACAAGCTTTTGCTACGGAAAGCCTGAAAAATAGCGGCAGATAACATCCCTGTATTTATGCTTTATGCTATGGGGTGTTACTGTCGCTTTTTATTTTAAAAACAATGGATAACAACAACTTAACCTACTAAGTTTAATCTGCTTTTGATTAGATTTTTCCTTGTTTCTGGCCGCGTTTGGTAAGACAATTAGCGTTTGAATTTAGCGTGCTTTGCGAAAGCTGGCGGGGCTGGTTACATCTTTATCCATCAAGTAGTGCTCTGGTTGCTGTAAGGCCAGGGGCGGTAGCGTGCGTAAATATCCAGACGCAGGCATTGTATACCAGCATTTTAATAGTAGTCATATAAACGATATTCGGAATTAAAACGTGAAAATACTTGTTACTGGTGGGGCGGGTTTCATTGGATCTGCAGTTGTTCGTCATATTATTAAAGATACTCAGGATACCGTTGTTAATGTCGATAAACTAACCTATGCCGGTAACCTTGAGTCCCTTGCTGAAGTCAGCGAAAGTCACCGCTATCACTTCGAGCATGCGGATATCTGTGATAAAGCGGCAATGGAGCGCATTTTTGCCACTCATCAACCAGATGCGGTAATGCATCTGGCGGCAGAAAGTCATGTTGATCGCTCTATTACTGGGCCAGCAGCTTTTATTGAAACGAATATCGTCGGTACTTATGTATTACTGGAAGCCGCTCGTAGTTACTGGAACACTCTGGATGCGGAAAAGAAAGCGGCGTTCCGTTTCCACCATATCTCCACGGATGAAGTATACGGCGATCTGCCACACCCGGACGAAGTCTCTGCCGGTAGCGTGTTGCCCCTGTTTACGGAAAAGACAGCATATGCGCCGAGTAGCCCGTATTCTGCTTCTAAGGCATCCAGCGATCACCTGGTTCGCGCATGGTTACGTACCTATGGTTTCCCAACGATTGTCACCAACTGTTCCAATAACTACGGGCCGTATCATTTCCCTGAAAAGCTGATTCCGCTGGTGATTCTTAATGCGCTGGAAGGTAAGGCATTGCCTATCTATGGTAAAGGCGATCAGATTCGCGACTGGCTCTATGTTGAAGATCATGCCCGAGCACTGTATACCGTGGTGACCCAGGGTGTAGTCGGTGAGACCTACAATATCGGTGGTCATAACGAGAAGAATAACCTGGATGTGGTATATACTATTTGCGATCTACTGGACGAGATTGTGCCTAAAGAGGGTTCTTACCGCGATCAACTGACCTACGTTGCTGACCGCCCTGGACACGACCGCCGCTATGCGATTGATGCAACTAAAATTGGTAATGTGCTAGGCTGGCATCCTCAAGAAACCTTCGAGAGTGGTATTCGTAAAACGGTTATGTGGTATTTATCTAATGAATCGTGGGTAAGCAATGTAAAAAGTGGAGCATATGTTTCATGGCTTTCAAAACAATATGGAGATAATAAGTAATGAAAGGCATTATTCTTGCAGGTGGTTCCGGCTCGCGTTTGCATCCTATTACATTGGGTACGTCTAAACAGTTATTACCAATTTATGACAAGCCTATGATTTATTATCCACTGTCGGTGCTGATGCTGGCCGGGATTCGCGACATTTTATTGATTACAACTCCGGAAGATCAGGCAAGCTTCAAACGTATTCTTGGCAATGGTAATCAGTTTGGTATCAATTTACAGTATCAGGTTCAACCCACTCCAGATGGGCTCGCTCAGGCATTTATTTTGGGTGAAGATTTTATCGGTGAAGATAGTGTTTGCTTGGTGCTAGGTGACAACATCTTCTTTGGTCAGTCTTTTGGTAAACAACTCAAGCACGCAGTCGAACACATTAATGGTGCGACAGTGTTTGGTTACAAAGTTATGGATCCGGAACGTTTTGGGGTCGTTGAATTTGATAAAGATTTTAATGCAATATCCATAGAAGAGAAACCAAAAGCGCCAAAATCAAATTGGGCAGTTACGGGCCTTTATTTTTATGATAATCGTGTTGTTGACATTGCTAAGAAAGTACAGCCTTCGGAGCGGGGCGAACTTGAAATAACTAGTGTTAACCAAAAATATCTTGAAATGGGTGAACTGAAAGTTGAACAGCTAGGTCGTGGTTTTGCATGGCTGGATACCGGTACGCATGACTCGTTACTTGAGGCATCACAGTTTGTGCAAACTGTCGAGAAACGGCAAGGTTTTAAAATTGCGTGCCTCGAAGAAATTGCATACAACCAAGGGTGGTTAGATAAAGAAATGGTTAAGTCTATTGGCAACAATTTATCTAAAACTGGTTACGGTAACTACTTGTTAAATCTCGTCAAATAAGAGTCCATTTCATAATGAACGTTATTAAAACAAAGTTGGAAGGTGTACTGGTTATTGAACCTCGAGTTTTCGGTGATGAACGTGGATTCTTTTATGAGACATTTCATGCGAAACGCTACAAAGACGCGGGTATTAAGGAGGAATTTGTTCAGGATAACCGCTCTCGTTCAACAGGAGGTGTATTACGAGGACTCCATTTTCAGAAAACGAAACCCCAAGGGAAACTGGTAACTGTCACTCAGGGAGAGGTTTTCGATGTCGCGGTTGATCTCCGATTTGGTTCTTCGACATTTGGTCAGTATGAATCTATTCTGTTAACTGGAGAAAACAAAATTCAGTTTTACATTCCCCCGGGTTTTGCTCACGGCTTTTGTGTGTTAAGTGACAGTGCTGATTTTCAATATAAATGCACAGATTTCTATGATCCATCTGATGAAGGCGGATTAATTTGGAGCGACTCAATTGTGAATATTGATTGGCCCATTAAAGATCCAATTCTATCTGAGAAAGACAAAGTTCTTCCTTCATTAGAACAAATAACTAAAAATATTAAGGAGTGATGGTAAAAATGGCGCAGTATACAGTAATTGGTGGCCGGGGATTCATTGGTAACGAAATCGTCGAACAGTTAAAAAAAATGAAACACGATGTTTGGGTTCCACAACGAGACGAGCAAACCATATTTACAAAAGATCTGGG
Source organism: Citrobacter sp. RHBSTW-00887 (assembly GCF_013728095.1). Classification (NCBI taxonomy): domain Bacteria; kingdom Pseudomonadati; phylum Pseudomonadota; class Gammaproteobacteria; order Enterobacterales; family Enterobacteriaceae; genus Citrobacter; species Citrobacter sp. RHBSTW-00887. The sequence goes on from NZ_CP056267.1 coordinate 2,085,746, forward strand.
CACCGTTATTTATTGTGCCGGCAATGGTGATTGTCAAAACACACCATTTAGTGTCTACCAGGCTAACTGCGCACTTCTGTCTGATATTTTACAGTATTCGAAATTTAATCGTTTGGTGTTTATGTCTTCTACCCGTGTTTACATGAATGGCAGTGACACACGAGAAAATGCTGATTTGGTTGTTAGTGAGGATGATGCACGTCGGCTATTTAATCTGACAAAACTTGTATCAGAAGAGCTATGTCTTAAAAGCGGAAAAGATATTGTTATTGTCAGACCAAGTAATGTCTATGGCGTAGCTTTGAATAGCCCGCTATTCTTACCATCAATTACACGTAATGCAATTAATAATGGTCATATCGATATGTTCATTGATCGACATTATGAAAAAGATTATGTGTCTGTCGAGGATGTAGCAGAGGTTTGCATCAACTTATCACTGAATAAGAACGCATATGGCTATATTTATAACATAGCTGCTGGATATAATATTTCTGCAGAGCAGATTGCTGATGTACTGATTCGAACAACAAATTGTACAATAACTTGGCACGAGCGTAACTTCCCAAGAGAAGTCTTTCCCGTTAACGACATCAGTATTCTTAAATCTGTTATACCAGACTATAATCCAAGAAACGTTCTTGATGATATCGAAAACATGGTGACTCGTTTCCGAGCTGAGATGGTAAACTATCAATGAGTGGGTTCAATCGACTCATAAAAAATGCCATATCAAATGTAATAAATGGTTTTTCAAATGTAATTTTGGGGATAATTATATCCCCTTTATTGATTAAAATACTATCAATAAATGATTTTGCCATTTGGTCTTTGGCTTTGCAAGTTGGTGCTTTTTTTTCATTAGTTGGTTTTACTGGACAATTGTCTGTTGCACGTTACGTAACATTAGCGAAAGCACAGCAGAATGAATTACAAGTTCGTCGTGTAATCAATTATGGATTAATCGTATCCTTGCTTGGTGTGCTGATATCAGTTACTGTTCTTTGTTTTATCTATTATAATTTTTATGAGATCTTTAATGCTATAAAGCAGGATGATTCTCCTTTTGCTCCTATTGTTTTTTTTATTGTTTCTCTTTCTTTTATTTTAGGATTAATTACCAGTTCATATAATGGTTATTTCACTGGGATTGAGAAAAACGAAATACCAGCATATATAAACTTAACTTCACGTGTAATTCTTGGGGTAGGGATCTATTTATCCGCAAAATACAGTATGCTTACAATGGCATGTGTGTTTTTAACGATAAATACTTTTTCCTATATAATAACATATCTTTTATATAGGAAAGCTAGTGTTTTAAATATTATTGGGAATATGCAATGTAATAAATCATTAGAAAATATTAAATTCAGTGGGTTTATTAATTATTGTTTAGGAGTTTTCATTTTTAACCTATCCACATTCTTAATTGTGAACCTTAATAGTGTTTTGATTGGCAAATTTGCATTCAAAGAATATGCATATTATGCATTGTCGATTACGTTAGTAACTGCTGTGGTTGGCTTTTTGAATGCAGCGATTACTCCAGTATTACAGCCTTTGGTTAAAATGGTTCATCGGGACGATAAAAATGCGCTTGATCGCTTTGTATTTTTGCTATCGCAAACACTTTTATATCTTTCATTCTTTATCCTGATCGCTAATTTTTTTATTGGTAAATATGTAATGGAATTATGGGTAGGGTATAATGTGGCGATACTGACATATCCTATTTTTTCATTTTTACTGCTGACTAACTTAACTCGATTGATTGGTTCACCGCTGGGACTCGTTTACCTGGCCAAGGGCAAACAAAATGAAATTATGTACTTACCATTACTTGAAGGAGTAGTAAGTGTGGTTCTTACATATGTGTTTGTTAGTAAGTACGGTATATATGCTTCTGCAATATCCTTGGCAATATCAACTGCCCTTATCATGCTTATTTATTCATTCAAACTAATAGGGATCTCTGCCCAGGAAGGGAGCAGGCTTCGCTATAGGTTACTGCTGGCAGGTGGACCACTAGCTCTGTTTACGGTAATCCTGTCAATTATGAAGGTAAAAATGAACATAACTGACGGAACGGAATATATGATATTTTCCACGTCTATGGTTGTACTTTTAGTTTTGATTGCAATATTTATTTTAAAAAACACAATAGAAATAAAGCATATATTAGGGAGGTAATGTGCTAAGCAGAATATTAAACGTATATTACAAAATAAAATATTCATACTTAACTGACCGCAGAGTTAATATCGATAAATCAGCATTTATCCATCATGGTGCAACGTTCATCATCCGTGATAATTCGCAAGCTTCAATAGAGATAGAGTCCGGTGTTTATATCGGTCGATACGCTAATATTCATACAAATTCAAAAATTGTCATTGGTGAGAACTCGGTACTAAGCGATTATGTTTTTTTAAGCACGTTGGCGCATGGAATGGAGCCTTTAGCAGGTCCAATTCTTTCCCAGAAAGATATTGATAAAGGGGAAATAGTGCTTAAGGATAATGTATTTATTGGGTTTGGTGCAAAAATTCTACCTGGGGTAGAATTGGGTAGTTGGACCATCGTTGGGACAGGTGCTGTTGTGACAAAATCTTTTCCCTCTGGTTTTGTTATGATTGCCGGGAATCCAGCACGTATAATTAAACACTACAACAAAAATACCGGAGAATGGGTTGCACCATGATATTAAAAAAAATCTGTAATAAGATTATGTATTTTATCGATCTTATACGATATCGGATTATCATGGCTAAATTTGGCAATGGGAGTCGTATTATAAAACCATTGCTTATGGTCAATACTTCTCGTGTTGCGATAGGTCGCAATGTTCTTATTCGAAATGGTGCCAGAATTGAGGTTTTAAATAGTGGCAAGGGTATTGTTATTGATATCGGTGATAATGTTAATATCGAACAATATGTACACATCGTGGCAAAAGACAATATAAAAATTGGGAATAATGTTTCTATAACAGGTTGCTGCTCTATTGTCGATATTATCCACCCATTCGACGAACAATACGAAATTGAAAAAATTGGTAATCGTATTTCTAATAAATTCTTGCCTGTCTCAATCGGTGATAATAGTTTTATCGGTTTTGGCTCACATATCAATCCTGGCGTTAAAATAGGTAGAAATTGTGTAGTCGGGGCACGATCGGTTGTAACAAAAGATATACCGGATAATTGCGTAGTGGCCGGTAATCCTGCACGAATTATAAAGTCATTAAATTTAAAGAGTAACAGATGGGAAAACTATAAATATGAATAACCCTAAGATTGGGCTAGTGACTGTTTTATATAATTCACCCGATGTTTTATCAGATTTCTTTTCCAGCCTTGCTCTTCAAAATTATAATAATTATCTCTTGTATGTCGTTGATAACAGCTCATCACCGGAATCTATAGAATTAGCCAAGAAACTAAGTACAGATTTCAACATTCCGACTCATTTTATTAATAATCATGGAGTGAATGTCGGTGTCGCAGCTGGAAATAATCAAGGGGCGAAGGAGGCATATGTTCACGGATATGACTACATCGTTTTTCTTAATAATGATTTGATATTTGAAGATCCGAATCTATTGCATAGGTTAGTTTTAGAAGCAGAAACCAAAAAACTAGATATGGTTGGACCAACAATTTTAAATTATCCTGAAAAAAAGATATGGTATTGTGGCGGTTATTTCGATGAGTTTAAAGCATTAGCACCACATAATAATATCGATAAAGAATATAATATATCTGATTATCAAGAAGTTCACCAGCATGCCTATGCGCCTACATGTTTCTTAATGGTATCACGTCGTCTTTGGGAAGTTGTCGGTGAAATGGATGAGAAATATTTTGCTTATTATGATGATACAGACTTCCTTTTCCGCGCTTATAAAGCAGGGTTTTTAGCGAACGTTATTTCATCCCTTATTATTTATCATAAAGTTGGTGCAAGTACCGGTGGAGATCTTTCCTATTTCGGAATGTATCATTTAACGCGTAATCGTCTTTATTTTATTCGAAAAAATCTGAAGGGATTCAAACGTTATATTGCCTTAAGTTTTGTACTACTGACTAGAATATATATTATATTGATGACCTCTAACACTCAGAAAAAAGCTATTCGTAAAGGTCTCATTGATGGTTTAAAAATGAAATGAAAATCCGATTGAATGTTATCAATTTATCCCTGATGGCTTCCATGGTGATATTTTCACCTTCATTACTAATGATACTGGCGCATCAGTCTTCATTTACAATAGGAATAGTAATTAGTTCACTTGTCATTATATTTGTGCGAGTTCTGATTAAGAGACAGAGAATTGTGTTTAGTAATAAGGATCTAATGCTTATTCTACTGCTAGTATCCTTTTTCTTTTTTATCGTTCTGCATTTCGCTCTAGTGAATTTTATATTTGGTGGAGAGTTAACTCACCCCGACTTTCCTAAGTTCCTGTTAAGTTTTATTTTTATTATTATATCAGCAAGTGCAGCTTCTGTTGTTAAAAACACAATTAATGATACATCGGAAATTGATATCCATTCCACGGTTTTATTTATATTGTATGTTATTATATTCAATGCGATGATTAGCTTTACAAAGATAGATTTTTTCAATACGATGTTGGAAAAACCTACTTTTTTATTCCAAGAACCTTCGCACTTTGCTCTGGTCTGTGCACCATTACTCATATATTTTTCGTTTAATAATATTAGAAGTCCATTACGATTAATTTTGTTATTACTATTTGGGCTTTGGGGAACATACATTCAGAATTTCACAATGATTCTTGCAGTAGTATTGGCCTATGTGGTTTCAGCAAAACATCTTTTACCAGCGTTTGTTATATTTTGCTTGTTCGCGATCCTTGTTTATATATTTATCGAAAGCGATTTTTTTGTTTATTATAGAGATCGACTGGATTTATCCAGTGATACTAATAATTTATCTGCACTTGTTCTCATGCAGGGATGGGATAATGCGTTTCTGACCTTACAGCAGAGTCCAATCGGTGCAGGTTTTCAACAATATGGTATATCCACTATATACGGAAATATATCTAACAAAATTTTTGAAATGCTTAATATTTATATCAATCAATTCGATGCCGGTGCAACTGCGCCAAAGATTATCGGTGAATTTGGGGTTTTTGGTATTCTCATCGTATTGCTATACCTTGTGGGATGGGTCAGGATTTTTATTGCAGTTAGGCGAGAACGTTTTAAAGTAGATAAAAAGACATTGCTTTTTTCCAGTTTTTATTTATCAAGCTTCCTTGAGTTTTTTATTCGAGGGGCTGGTTATTTTACACCTGGGATGTTCTTTTTAATTGCTTCGGTTTTATATTTCATATCTAATAAAGTTGTGCAAAAAGAGATTTCTTATGAAACTAGTCATTGATGGCATCATTGAAAACCTACAAAATGGCGGTGGTTGTACGGTTTATTTTGATCAGATATTATCGTTTTATCAAAAAGATAATCATAAATTAAACTATATAAGATATAATAACAGCTATGAGAATATAACACTAAATGGCAATAATACTCATGTCTCTCATCGTACTTTACGTACTCAAGAACGCTGGCGTGATGTTAACATTAATGAATTTGTTCAAAATACGATATTTCATTCCACCCATTATCGTTTGCCAGTAAATAAGAAACAGTCAAAAATAATTACGACGGTCCATGATTTTACCTATGAGCTTTTCCGTAGTGGCCCAGCTCAATGGATGCATACTTGGCAGAAAAATCGCGCGATTAGGAATAGCGATCTCATCCTTTGTGTATCTCAAAATACGGCCAATGATTTGATGAGATTTTGTCCTGTATCTGAAAATAAAATCCGTATTGTTCATAATGGTGTTTCCGAAAAATATTATCCAATAGATAACGTTATTAAAACTAACGAAGTATTATTTGTTGGTGCCAGAGGTGGTTATAAAAACTTCTCCATGGCTGTCGATGCTCTCGCACTTTCTCCTTCACTGGTGTTGAGTATTGTTGGAGGAGGACAGTTGAAAAGTGACGAAATCGAGCTTCTCGAAAGTAAAATCCCAGGACGCTACCAACATCTTGGGCGTGTCACTGATGAAGAACTTAATGGAATTTACAACCGTGTGTTCTGCTTACTTTATCCTTCATTATATGAAGGTTTTGGCATACCTGTAATTGAAGCGATGCGCAGCGGGTGTGTTGTAATCGCTGTTAATGTTTCCTCTATTCCAGAAGTTGCTGGAAATGCTGCTGTTTTACTGGATGAGCCTAATCCAGTCATAATTTCTCAAGCTTTTAACGATATACAAAATACAGCACTCTACCATCAATTACGAAATGAAGGTTTTATTCAAGCGAAAAAGTTTTCATGGGAAAAATGTTATAATGATACCTTATCTGTTTATAAGGAGTTCTTATAATAATGTCTTTTTTACGTCGGTATGGTATAATAGGTGTTTTACGCTTATTTATAGATAAATCATTAACTTTTCTAATTTGTCGTGATGCTCGCATTATCAGACATCCTTTTGATATCCGCGGTAAAGATCAGATCACAATAGGCAGCGGTTTTACAACTGGACGTTACTGCCGTCTTGAAGCACATGGTGAAAAGAAAAGACCTGCTTTAATTATTGGTTCTGATTGTCAAATTAATGATTCAGTCCATATTGTTGCTGGGGAATGTGTCAGTCTTGGAGATAATGTATTGATTGCAAGTAGGGTCTTTATTACAGACTTAAATCATGGTCAATATGCAGGCAACAATCATTCACATCCCGATACAATCTGTAGAGAAAGAGAGTTACATACTAATCCAGTATATATTGAATCTAATGTATGGTTAGGAGAAGGAGTTGTAGTTTTACCTGGGGTACGTATTGGTAAATCTTCAATAATAGGAGCTAATTCGGTAGTTACTAAAAGTATTCCCGAATATTCAATTGCTGTTGGTAACCCAGTTAGAATTATAAAGAAATTTGATTTTGATAAAAATAAATGGGTCAAGTGTGATGACTAAAAGTAATTCTGTCTTGTTTATCTGTCCTGATTTTTTTGATTATAAAAAATTGGTGGAAGAAGAGTTAAGCAAGCATTTCGATAAAATTTATAGCTTCTCTGACAGACCTGTATGCTCATCAATTTCCAAAGCGCTTTTTAAATACAACTTTCCAATTTATGCTTCTAGACTTTCAGAAAAATACTGTAGGGATATTTATGATTCTATAGCTGATGATTTATCTTCCATATCTGAAGTTATAGTAATAAAAGGAACTTGTATTACTCCTTCTTTCTTACAAAAACTCCGAAGTAATAATCATAACATTAATATAACGACTTATACGTGGGATTCCATATCCAATATCAAAACTTTTATTACACTTTCAGAATTATCTAACCGTACTTATACTTTTGATTTGAAAGATAGTCAAAAATATAAAATACCATATTTACCCCTTTTCTATAACTCAAATCATCATTATAAACTATTGACAGGCGATAAAGAAGTAATATTCGATTATTGCTTTATCGGTAGTTATCATGGTGATCGTGTAAATGTCCTTTCTCATTTTTTGGCGGGTAAAAAATTCACCAGAACTTATGTTAAAATATATTTCCAAAGTCGGTTGCAGTATATTTTTCATTACATTTTAAATCCGGCTTTGCGTTCTTGTCCAAAAGAATGGATAACTTTCAAACCAATCTTAAGAAAACAGCTAGAAGAAATTACTACTGTAAGCCATCATACAATTGATATCCATCATCAGAAACAAACGGGTCTGACGATGCGTACATGGGAAACACTCCAAAGTAATAGCAAACTCGTGACAACTAACCCAACAGTGCTAGCACATATTAATAGTAATAATGTTACGGTTATTGATCGAGATACAGGGCTTGAGTGGTCTACCGAGCAATGTGAAAATTATATTAAAAATCTTATTAGTGAAGATGATCGTGTTAAAATTTCAGGATGTTTATCTTTATCTGAATGGGTTGATGTCTTGTTAACAAAGGGTTGATTAAATATGAGTCTTTTTCCAGTAATTATGGCTGGGGGAGCAGGTAGTCGGTTATGGCCACGCTCTCGTGAGCTTTATCCGAAACAGTTTCTTTGTCTGACAGAAGAGCTGACTATGCTGCAAACAACCGTTAATCGTCTTAATGGTATTGCATGTGAAAACCCGATTGTGATTTGTAACGAGCATCACCGTTTTATTGTTGCTGAGCAGTTGCGCCAGCTTGATAAACTAACTCAGAATATCATCCTTGAACCAACAGGAAGAAATACTGCTCCTGCTATAGCGTTAGCTGCTCTAACCATTTTACGTACTACGCAGTCTGAGGATTCTCTTATTCTTGTTCTTGCTGCAGATCATGTCATCAAAAATGAAGATGCTTTTCGTCAAGCGGTTAGTAGTGCAATATATCTTGCAGAGAAGGGAAAGCTAGTCACATTTGGTATTGTTCCTAATCAACCTGAAACGGGTTACGGTTATATCTGTCGTGGTGCATCCATATCTGAAAGTGACTTCAACTTTGCCTTTGATGTTGCTCAGTTTGTTGAAAAGCCAGATTTGATTACGGCTAAAAAATATATCGCCAGTGGTGATTATTACTGGAACAGTGGCATGTTTTTGTTCAGTGCATCACGTTATTTGGAAGAGTTGGCAAAATTCCGACCTGATATATTGGCCGCTTGCGAAGAGGCAATTACTGTCGTTGACCCTGATCTAGATTTTGTCAGGGTAGACGAACAGGCATTTCTGGCCTGTCCGGACGAGTCAATTGATTATGCTGTTATGGAAAAAACAGCTGATGCGGTGGTCGTCCCCATGAATGCAGGCTGGAGCGATGTTGGTTCCTGGTCTTCATTATGGGAGATCAGTGACAAAGATCTCAGCGGCAATGTTCACCATGGCGATGTAATCAGCTATGCAACGGAAAATAGTTACGTCTACGCTGAGTCTGGCCTGGTGACCACTGTTGGGGTGAAAGATCTGGTGGTGGTGCAGACCAAAGATGCTGTGTTGGTTGCCGATCGTAACGCCGTTCAAGATGTTAAAAAAGTGGTGGAGAAGATCAAGGCGGATGGCCGCCACGAGCACCATATTCACCGCGAAGTATACCGTCCGTGGGGCAAGTATGACTCAATCGATACGGGTAATGGGTATCAAGTGAAAAGACTGACTGTGAAGCCAGGTGAAGGATTGTCTTTACAGATGCATCACCACCGAGCGGAGCATTGGATTGTAGTTTCAGGTACAGCTCAGGTCACTTTAGGTGAGGAAGTGAAATTGCTCCGAGAAAATGAGTCTATCTATATCCCTCAGGGAGTGCACCACTGCCTCGAAAATCCAGGAACAATACCTCTTAATATCATTGAAGTGCGTTCCGGATCTTATCTTGGAGAAGATGATATCGTTCGTTTTAAAGATCGCTACGGGCGAATCTGACTACTATTAATCCATGTCATGACTACTTATTTGAAATGGAAATGATTCTCCGAAGGAGCGAAACCTATGAAACAATTGAGATGTTTTAAAGCCTACGATATTCGCGGTAAGTTGGGTGACGAACTGAATGAAGATATCGCCTGGCGTATTGGTCGCGCTTATGGCGAATTCCTGAAGCCAAAAACTATTGTTCTGGGCGGCGATGTGCGCCTGACCAGTGAATCCCTGAAACTGGCCCTGGCGAAAGGGTTGCAGGACGCCGGTGTGGACGTGCTTGATATCGGTATGTCGGGCACCGAAGAGATTTATTTCGCCACTTTCCATCTGGGCGTGGACGGCGGCATCGAAGTGACCGCCAGCCATAACCCGATGGATTACAACGGCATGAAGCTGGTGCGGGAAGGGGCGCGCCCCATCAGCGGCGATACCGGCCTGCGCGACGTGCAGCGCCTGGCGGAAGCCAACGATTTCCCGCCGGTGAATGATGCGAAGCGCGGCAACTACCAGCGCATTACTACCCGTGATGCCTATATTGACCATCTGCTGGGCTACATCAATGTTAAAAACTTCACGCCGCTGAAGCTAGTGATTAACTCCGGTAACGGTGCCGCAGGGCCGGTGGTGGACGCCATCGAAGCGCGCTTTAAGGCGCTGGGCGTGCCAGTGACGTTTATCAAGGTACACAACACCCCGGACGGCAACTTCCCCAATGGTATTCCTAACCCACTGCTGCCGGAATGCCGGGCAGACACGCGCAATGCGGTGATTGAGCACGGTGCGGACATGGGCATCGCCTTCGACGGGGATTTTGACCGCTGCTTCCTGTTTGATGAGAAAGGTCAGTTTATTGAAGGCTATTACATTGTTGGCCTGCTGGCGGAAGCGTTCCTCGAGAAACATCCGGGGGCGAAAATTATTCACGACCCGCGCCTGTCCTGGAACACCGTGGATGTGGTGACGGCGGCGGGCGGCAAACCGGTAGTGTCGAAAACCGGACACGCGTTTATCAAAGAACGGATGCGTCATGAGGATGCCATTTACGGCGGCGAAATGAGCGCACATCACTATTTCCGTGATTTTGCCTACTGCGACAGCGGCATGATCCCGTGGCTGCTGGTGGCTGAACTGCTGTGCCTGAAAGGGCAGTCGCTCGGTGAACTGGTGTGTGACCGGATGGCGGCGTACCCGGCGAGCGGAGAAATCAACAGTACGCTGGCAGACCCGGCGACGGCGATTGCGCGGGTGGAGCAGCATTTTTCTCGCGAGGCGCTGACGGTGGACAGAACCGACGGCATCAGCATGTCGTTTGTCGACTGGCGCTTCAATTTACGTTCTTCCAATACTGAACCAGTGGTGCGCCTGAATGTGGAATCCCGCGCTGATACCCCGCTCATGGAAGAAAAAACGAAGCTAATTCTGGATATGCTCAGGAAATAGATAAAAGTGTCATAGGTGAATTGCTGATTTACTCCATGGAGAGAGTTTGGCGATCAATGTGATATAGATCAGCTAAGCCTATTCATTCATCCTATTACTGAGTTAACATCTAAGCCACAATTCAAGCCGCGCATACGTCGCGCGGTGACCACACCTGACAGGAGTATGTAATGTCCAAGCAACAGATCGGCGTCGTCGGTATGGCAGTGATGGGGCGCAACCTGGCGCTCAACATCGAAAGCCGTGGTTATACCGTCTCCATCTTCAACCGCTCCCGTGAAAAAACTGAGGAAGTTGTTGCCGAGAACCCGGGTAAAAAACTGGTGCCTTATTACACGGTGAAAGAGTTCGTCGAGTCTCTTGAAACCCCTCGTCGTATCCTGTTAATGGTGAAAGCGGGCGCTGGCACCGATGCTGCCATCGATTCCCTGAAGCCGTATCTGGACAAAGGCGATATCATCATTGATGGTGGTAACACTTTCTTCCAGGACACCATTCGTCGTAATCGCGAACTGTCAGCCGAAGGCTTTAACTTCATCGGTACCGGCGTGTCCGGTGGTGAAGAGGGCGCGCTGAAAGGCCCATCCATCATGCCTGGTGGTCAGAAAGAAGCGTATGAACTGGTTGCGCCGATTCTGACTAAGATTGCTGCGGTAGCGGAAGATGGCGAACCGTGCGTGACCTACATCGGTGCTGACGGCGCTGGCCACTATGTGAAAATGGTCCACAACGGTATCGAATACGGCGATATGCAACTGATTGCTGAAGCCTATTCTCTGCTGAAAGGCGGCCTGAACCTGTCTAACGATGAGCTGGCGACCACTTTCACTGAGTGGAATGAGGGCGAGTTGAGCAGCTACCTGATCGACATCACCAAAGACATCTTCACCAAAAAAGATGAAGAGGGTAAATACCTGGTTGATGTGATCCTCGACGAAGCAGCCAACAAAGGTACCGGTAAGTGGACCAGCCAGAGCTCTCTGGACCTGGGTGAACCGCTGTCGCTGATCACTGAGTCCGTATTCGCTCGCTACATCTCTTCTCTGAAAGATCAGCGCGTGGCGGCATCTAAAGTGTTGTCCGGCCCGCAAGCTAAACTGGCCGGCGATAAAGCTGAGTTCGTTGAGAAAGTCCGTCGTGCACTCTACTTGGGCAAAATCGTCTCCTACGCGCAGGGATTCTCTCAGCTGCGTGCCGCATCTGACGAATACAACTGGGATTTGAAGTACGGTGAAATCGCGAAGATCTTCCGCGCGGGCTGCATCATTCGTGCGCAGTTCCTGCAGAAAATCACCGACGCCTATGCTGAAAACAAAGGTATCGCCAACCTGCTGCTGGCCCCGTACTTCAAAAATATCGCTGATGAGTACCAGCAAGCGCTGCGTGATGTAGTGGCTTACGCTGTGCAGAACGGTATTCCGGTACCGACATTCTCTGCCGCTGTAGCCTACTACGATAGCTACCGTTCTGCGGTGCTGCCGGCTAACCTGATTCAGGCACAGCGTGACTACTTCGGTGCGCACACTTATAAACGCACCGATAAAGAAGGTGTGTTCCACACCGAATGGCTGGATTAATCTGATTTAACCCAACTGTAAATCCAGGCCCGGAGCGCTCCTCCGGGCTTTTTTATTGCCAAAAAATGGGATTCAGTCAGGTCCGATAGCCAGCGTTGTAGCAAATCACGATATACTGACGTCATGCTGAGCCGATACGCCACAATGCTGGCGGTGTGTTCACCTTCAAATGTTTAACCGGAAGAAGTTACAGAGCGAATGAAGATAACTATCTCAGGAACAGGTTACGTAGGTCTGTCGAACGGTATTCTGATTGCCCAGCACCACGAAGTGGTCGCCCTGGATATTGTCCAGGCGAAAGTCGAAATGCTGAATCAAAAAAAATCGCCGATTGTTGATCAAGAGATTGAAGAGTATCTGGCGACGAAGCAGCTGAATTTCCGTGCAACGACGGATAAGCATGATGCTTACCGCGATGCGGACTATGTTATTATCGCGACGCCTACTGACTACGATCCAAAAACCAACTACTTCAATACGTCAAGCGTCGAGTCGGTGATTCGCGATGTGGTGGCAATTAACCCAAATGCGGTGATGGTAATTAAATCAACGATTCCGGTTGGCTTTACGAACTCGATTAAAGAACAGTTAGGTATCGACAATATATTCTTCTCGCCAGAATTTCTGCGTGAAGGTCGTGCGCTATACGACAACCTGCATCCGTCCCGTATCGTTATTGGTGAACGTTCCGAACGAGCCGAGCGTTTTGCGGCGTTGCTGCAGGAAGGTGCGGTTAAAAAAGACATTCCGACGCTGTTTACTGACTCGACTGAAGCCGAAGCCATCAAGTTGTTCGCTAATACCTATCTGGCGTTACGTGTGGCCTACTTTAACGAGCTGGATAGCTATGCAGAAAGTCTTGGCTTGAACTCACGGCAAATTATTGAAGGTGTGTGCCTGGATCCGCGTATTGGTAATCACTACAACAACCCGTCATTCGGTTATGGTGGCTACTGTCTGCCGAAAGATACTAAGCAGTTGCTGGCTAACTACGCGTCTGTACCGAATAACATTATTGGCGCGATCGTTGATGCGAACCGTACGCGCAAGGACTTCATTGCAGATTCTATTCTTGCGCGTAAGCCTAAGGTGGTCGGCGTGTACCGTTTGATCATGAAAAGTGGTTCCGATAATTTTCGGGCATCATCGATTCAGGGCATCATGAAGCGCATTAAAGCCAAGGGTGTGCCCGTTATTATTTATGAACCCGTGATGGAGGAAGATGAATTTTTCCACTCTCGGGTAGTGCGTGATCTTAATGCGTTCAAAAATGAAGCAGATATCATTATTTCTAACCGCATGACGTCAGAATTAGTTGATGTTGCCGATAAAGTTTATACCCGCGATTTGTTTGGTAGTGATTAATCTCGTCTCCATAAAAAAGGCCTTATAAAAGGCCTTTTTATTGTCACCCCTAAACCACCTCCTAGGGAGGTGGTGATTGATCCTGTAAGGCTATAGCCTGAAGAATGCCCATGCCGGAATATCTCTGCTTACTCACCACAAGTAAAAGGAGACAAACCAACATGGGGCTTTACAGGAGTTCATCACATGTATATTGGCGTTGCAAATACCACATAGTCTGGACACCAAAATATCGATTCAGGATCCTCAAAGACAAGCTGGGCAAGGAGCTTTACAGGACAATCTACATTCTCTGCGGAATCAAGGATTGTGAAGTTCTGGAGTTAAATGTCCAGCCAGATCATGTACATCTAGTCGTCATCGTCCCACCTAAAATCTCAATATCAACGCTAATGGGCCATTTGAAAGGTCGCAGTGCCATCAGGCTCTACAATCGTTTTCCACACATCAGGAAGAAGCTCTGGGGAAACCATTTTTGGTCGCGTGGTTACTTTGTAGATACGGTAGGAGTGAACGAGGAAATTATCAGAAGATATGTGCGGCATCAGGAGAAAACGGAACAAACACATGAACAACAGATGGAATTGCTAGAGTAGTAAGCGGAAGGTGAAAGTAGCCCCCCTTACAGGGGGCATTCTCAAAAGCCACCTTCTAAGAAGGTGGTCTTTTACTTTAATCAGGTCAGTAATTAAACTTTGTAGAAATTACGATACCAGTCAACAAAGTTCTTCACCCCATCTTTTACCGTGGTTTCAGGTTTAAAACCAATTACCTCATACAGTGCTTTAGTGTCTGCGCTAGTTTCCAGTACATCACCTGGCTGTAGTGGTAGCATGTTTTTCTTCGCTTCAATACCCAGAGCATCTTCCAAAGCCTGGATATAGTCCATTAGCTCAACCGGTGAACTATTGCCGATATTGTAGACGCGCCAGGGCGCAATGCTGGCTGCTGGCGTACCTGTCTCAACCGTCCATTGTGTGTCTGCGTGTGGAATGACATCCTGCAGGCGAATGATTGCTTCTGCGATATCATCGATATGATCTTACCCAGCAATAGTGGACACGCGGCTAAGTGAGTAAACTCTCAGTCAGAGGTGACTCACATGACAAAAACAGTATCAACCAGTAAAAAACCCCGTAAACAGCATTCGCCTGAATTTCGCAGTGAAGCCCTGAAGCTTGCTGAACGCATCGGTGTTACTGCCGCAGCCCGTGAACTCAGCCTGTATGAATCACAGCTCTACAACTGGCGCAGTAAACAGCAAAATCAGCAGACGTCTTCTGAACGTGAACTGGAGATGTCTACCGAGATTGCACGTCTCAAACGCCAGCTGGCAGAACGGGATGAAGAGCTGGCTATCCTCCAAAAGGCCGCGACATACTTCGCGAAGCGCCTGAAATGAAGTATGTCTTTATTGAAAAACATCAGGCTGAGTTCAGCATCAAAGCAATGTGCCGCGTGCTCCGGGTGGCCCGCAGCGGCTGGTATACGTGGTGTCAGCGGCGGACAAGGATAAGCACGCGTCAGCAGTTCCGCCAACACTGCGACAGCGTTGTCCTCGCGGCTTTTACCCGGTCAAAACAGCGTTACGGTGCCCCACGCCTGACGGATGAACTGCGTGCTCAGGGTTACCCCTTTAACGTAAAAACCGTGGCGGCAAGCCTGCGCCGTCAGGGACTGAGGGCAAAGGCCTCCCGGAAGTTCAGCCCGGTCAGCTACCGCGCACACGGCCTGCCTGTGTCAGAAAATCTGTTGGAGCAGGATTTTTACGCCAGTGGCCCGAACCAGAAGTGGGCAGGAGACATCACGTACTTACGTACAGATGAAGGCTGGCTGTATCTGGCAGTGGTCATTGACCTGTGGTCACGTGCCGTTATTGGCTGGTCAATGTCGCCACGCATGACGGCGCAACTGGCCTGCGATGCCCTGCAGATGGCGCTGTGGCGGCGTAAGAGGCCCCGGAACGTTATCGTTCACACGGACCGTGGAGGCCAGTACTGTTCAGCAGATTATCAGGCGCAACTGAAGCGGCATAATCTGCGTGGAAGTATGAGCGCAAAAGGTTGCTGCTACGATAATGCCTGCGTGGAAAGCTTCTTTCATTCGCTGAAAGTGGAATGTATCCATGGAGAACACTTTATCAGCCGGGAAATAATGCGGGCAACGGTGTTTAATTATATCGAATGTGATTACAATCGGTGGCGGCGGCACAGTTGGTGTGGCGGCCTCAGTCCGGAACAATTTGAAAACAAGAACCTCGCTTAGGCCTGTGTCCATATTACGTGGGTAGGATCAATATAGGTAAAGTCACGCTTCATTTTGCCGTAGTTATAGACGTCAATACTTTTCCCTTCCAGCATCGCTTTGGTGAACTTGAACAGCGCCATATCCGGTCGACCCCATGGGCCGTATACGGTGAAAAAACGCAACCCGGTGGTGGGCAATCCGTACAGGTGGGAATAAGTATGAGCCATCAGCTCGTTGGCTTTTTTGGTTGCAGCATACAGCGACACGGGATGATCGACGGAATCATCCGTAGAGAAAGGCATTTTGCGATTCAGGCCGTAAACTGAACTGGATGAGGCATAGAGTAAATGCTGAATTTTATTATGGCGACACCCTTCCAGTATGTTCAGAAAGCCTGTGAGATTTGAGTCTGCATAGGCATGCGGGTTTTCGAGTGAATAACGTACGCCAGCCTGTGCGGCAAGATGAATGACACGTTCAAAATGCCAGGATGCGAAGAGTTCAGCCATGCCTTCGCGGTCGGCTAAATCAATTTTATGAAAATGGAAACCAGGCTGTGCCAGTAATTCCAGACGAGCTTGTTTAAGACTGACGTCGTAGTAATCGTTCAGATTATCAATACCGACTACTTGATGGCCAGCCTCAAGGAGGCGTTTGCTAACGTGGAAGCCGATAAAACCAGCGGCACCCGTAACCAGGTATTTCATGTTTATTCCTCTTTTTGGCTAAATAATAGCCAGGCACCAACAGGCGCTACTAAAAAGTGGAATGATACCGTTAGATGGTAAAAAAGCTAATTGTTATATTTTTTACGCTTACCATTTTTACTGGTCAGACGGTAAATATTCATGACATGGATTCATTAAAATGAATTGTAAAGGGCAACGATTGGCGGACATGAAATCTGATTGTTGCTGTTTTTTTGCTCATGAAAGTGTTCTTTGAGTAATTACACTTTTGTTTAATCGTATTGATTTTCAGTAGTGATTGAAATACCAATCAAAATCCCTCAAACAATTTGATTTTTTATCATTAATCCTATGGCATTGCTTCAATTTATAGCTAAACTAATCCCAGTTTAAGACTTTCCTTATCTAGGGTTTCTATGTCTGTAAGTGATAATAACATGTCCGGGCGCAGTCATGATCCGGAACAGATTGATCTGATTGATTTACTGGTACAGTTGTGGCGCGGGAAAGTAACAATCGTTATTGCGATTGTTATTGCTGTAGTGCTTGCTGTGGGCTACCTGGCAGTTGCTAAGGAGAAATGGACTTCAACAGCCATTATCACTCAACCGGATGTTGGTCAGATAGCCACATATAACAACGCCCTTAACGTGTTGTATGGTGTCAGCGCCCCTAAGGTTACTGAGTTACAGGCAAACGTGATTGGCCGTTTTAGCACGTCATTTTCTGCATTGGCGGAAACGCTGGATAATCAGGAAAAGCCTGAAAAACTATCGATTGAGCAGTCTGTAAAAGGGCAACCATTACCGTTGGCGGTTTCTTATGTGGCTGGCTCACCAGAAGACGCTCAGCGTCAGCTGGCTGAATACATTCAACAAACAGATGAAAAGGTTGCCAAAGAGCTGGAACTTGACCTGGTTGATAACATCAAATTGCAAACAACTACGTTGCAAGATTCTCTGAAAACTCAGGAAGTGGTCGCTCAGGAGCAAAAAGATCTGCGAATCAAGCAAATCCAGGAAGCGCTGCGTTATGCAGAACAAGCCGGGGTGATTAAGCCGCAGATTCAGCAAACTCAGGATGTTACGCAGGACAGCATGCTACTATTGGGTAGCGATGCCCTGAAGTCCATGATTGAGCACGAATCTACGCGTCCGTTGATATTATCTGACAACTACTTTCAGACTAAGCAAAAGCTGTTGGATATCGAAAATCTTAAGCTTGAGGGGACCGAGTTACACGCCTATCGCTATGTGATGAAACCAACGTTGCCGGTTCGTCGTGACAGTCCGAAAAAAGCGATTACCCTGGTGCTGGCGGTTCTGCTCGGTGGGATGATTGGGGCTGGTGTGGTGCTGGGGCGAAATGCGTTGCGTGGTTACAACGCAAAAGCAGAGTAAGCCTGAACCTGACAACAAAAAACCGGGCAGTGCCCGGTTTTTTCATTGTCACCCCTAAACCACCTCCTAGGGAGGTGGTGATTGATCCTGTAAGGCTATAGCCTGAAGAATGCCCATGCCGGAATATCTCTGCTTACTCACCACAAGTAAAAGGAGACAAACCAACATGGGGCTTTACAGGAGTTCATCACATGTATATTGGCGTTGCAAATACCACATAGTCTGGACACCAAAATATCGATTCAGGATCCTCAAAGACAAGCTGGGCAAGGAGCTTTACAGGACAATCTACATTCTCTGCGGAATCAAGGATTGTGAAGTTCTGGAGTTAAATGTCCAGCCAGATCATGTACATCTAGTCGTCATCGTCCCACCTAAAATCTCAATATCAACGCTAATGGGCCATTTGAAAGGTCGCAGTGCCATCAGGCTCTACAATCGTTTTCCACACATCAGGAAGAAGCTCTGGGGAAACCATTTTTGGTCGCGTGGTTACTTTGTAGATACGGTAGGAGTGAACGAGGAAATTATCAGAAGATATGTGCGGCATCAGGAGAAAACGGAACAAACACATGAACAACAGATGGAATTGCTAGAGTAGTAAGCGGAAGGTGAAAGTAGCCCCCCTTACAGGGGGCATTCTCAAAAGCCACCTTCTAAGAAGGTGGTCTTTTACATCTGCAACTTACTGATGACGTTTACGTAAATTCTCTATCACTGTCGTCAGGTCGAGGTCCTGATCCTGCAGCAGCACCAGCAGGTGATACATCAGATCAGAGGCTTCATTTGTCAGCTCAAAGCGGTCGTTCACCGTCGCAGCCAGCGCGGTTTCTACGCCTTCTTCACCCACTTTCTGTGCGATGCGTTTGGTGCCGCTGGCATACAGTTTCGCAGTGTAGGAACTGGCTGGGTCAGCAGTTTTACGTTCGGCCAGCAGTTGCTCAAGCTGATACAGGAACAGCCACTGGTGGCTGGTGTCGCCAAAGCAGCTTGAGGTGCCTTTATGGCAGGTTGGGCCAATCGGATTAACCAGCACCAGCAGGGTGTCGTTGTCGCAGTCTGGCGCAATGCTCACCACATTCAGGAAATGACCGGATGTTTCTCCTTTGGTCCACAGGCGCTGCTTAGTCCGCGAGAAAAAGGTCACTTTGCCGCTTTCGAGCGTTTTATCCAGCGCCTCCGGATTCATATAACCCAGCATCAATACTTCACCGGAAACCGCATGCTGCACGATGACTGGCATCAGCCCGTCGGTTTTTTCCCAGTCCAGCTCGCGGCATTGTTGCTTCGTTAACATATCCTGATCTCCACGCCCTGTGTTGCCAGGTACGCTTTTAATTCGCCAATATTGATGATTTGCTTGTGGAAGACGGAGGCGGCAAGCGCGCCGTCAACGTCGGCGTCCCGGAAAGCTTCCAGGAAATGTTCCATGGTGCCCGCGCCGCCGGAGGCAATCAGCGGGACGTGGCAAACGTCACGTACTTTTTTCAACTGTTCCAGGTCATAACCATTACGTACGCCGTCCTGATTCATCATGTTCAGGACGATTTCGCCCGCGCCGCGTTTTTGGACTTCCTGCACCCAGTCCAGTGTTTCCCACTGCGTGACGCGGGTACGGCTTTCATCCCCGGTATACTGATTAACGTGATATTTGCCGGTTTCGGCGTCATACCAGGTATCAATGCCCACCACGATGCACTGCACGCCAAAGCGATCTGCCAGACGGGTAATAAGTTCCGGTTCGGCCAGCGCAGGGGAGTTGATGGAGATTTTGTCCGCCCCGAAAGAGAGGATACGTGCCGCATCGTCGATGGATTTAATGCCACCGGCAACACAGAACGGAATATCGATCACTTCCGCCACGCGTGATACCCAGCTTTTATCCACTACGCGGCCATCGCTGGAAGCGGTGATATCGTAGAACACCAGTTCATCTGCGCCTTCATCGGCATAACGTTTTGCCAGTGGGACAATGTCGCCAATAATCTCGTGATTGCGGAACTGAACGCCTTTTACCACCTGTCCATCGCGAACGTCCAGACAGGGAATTATGCGTTTTGCCAGCATTGTATGGCCTCCTCAACGGTGAACTTACCTTCCAGCAAGGCTCGTCCGACGATAACACCACGAACACCGGTCCCGCGCAGGGCCGCTACGTCCTCGATTCCACCAATACCACCAGATGACTGAAACGCCACCTGCGGATATTTGGCGCACACTTCTTCATAAAGTGCGACGTTTGAGCCTGCCAGCGTGCCGTCGCGGGAGATATCGGTGCACAGCACGTGCTTCAGGCCGACGGGTAAATAGGTCTCAACCAGTTCTTCCAGTGAAACCCCGGAATCTTCCTGCCAGCCGCTAACCGCTACCTGTTTGTTCCCGCGCTCGTCAATACGAACGTCCAGTGCCAGCACCAGCGCATCGGCACCAAAACGAGCAAACCAGCTTTTGACTTCTTCGGGGGATTTTACCGCCGTCGAACCCACCACCACGCGCGCCACGCCAGCGTCAAGCAGCGCCGCCACGTCTGCTTCCGTACGCACGCCGCCGCCAACCTGTACCGGAACATTGACGCCAGCGACCAGCGTTTTGATCAGCGGGATTTGCCGCTGCGCCGGGTCTTTCGCGCCGGTTAAATCAACCAGGTGAAGTACTTCGGCCCCCTGGGCGGCGTAATCCTGCAAACGGGGGAGAGGATCGTTACCGTAATCACGTTGCCTGGCGTAATCGCCCTGATGAAGACGCACCACCGTGCCGTCGATTAAATCTAATGCCGGAATAATCATTACATCTCCAGAAAGTTTTTCAGCAACTGCGCCCCAGCCGCGCCCGAACGTTCCGGGTGGAACTGCACGCCAAAGAAATTGTCCTTTTGTACTGCCGCGGTAAACGGTTCGCCGTAATGACACTGGGCGATGGTCCACGGGTTTACCGGCATAGCATAGCTGTGAACAAAGTAGAAATATGCGCCATCTTCAATGCCCTGGAACAGACGATTTCCCGCTTGTGGATAGACGCGATTCCAGCCCATGTGCGGCAGCGGCAGACCGAAATCGGTCATCTTCGGGACATCCTGCTCAATAATGCCCAGCAGGGATACGCCGTTACTCTCTTCGCTGCGACGGCCCAGCAGTTGCATGCCTAAGCAGATCCCCAGCACTGGTTGCGTACAGGCTTTGATCAGCTCAATCAGTTCACGCTCGTGCAACTGGTCCATCGCCGCCTGGGCGGTACCGACGCCCGGCAGAAACAGTTTATCGGCGCGCAGCACCACGTCCGGGTCACGGCTGACAACCGGGTCGTATCCGTGGCGTGCGACGGCGGATTTTACCGAATGCAGGTTGGCGCAACCGGTGTCCAGAATCACCACATTCATTACAGCACTCCTTTTGAGGAGGGCAGCGTGTCGCCTTCGACGCGAATCGCCTGACGCAGAGTACGGCCAAAGGCTTTAAACAGGCTCTCCACACGGTGGTGGTCATTTTTGCCTTTGGTTTTCAGGTGCAGGGTGACGCCCATGGTGTAAGAGAGTGAGCGGAAGAAGTGTTCGATCATCTCTGTGCTCAGATCGCCAACGCGCTGGTAGGTAAACTCCGCGCGGTATTCCAGGTGCGGGCGGCCGGAGATATCCAGTGCGCAACGCGCCAGGCACTCATCCATCGGCAGTACAAAACCAAAACGGTTGATACCTCGTTTATCGCCTAATGCCAGCTTTAAGGCTTCACCCAGCGCCAAACCGGTATCTTCTACGGTGTGGTGATCGTCTATATATAGATCGCCTTTGACGGCTATCTCCATGCGAAAACCGCCATGGGTGGCGATTTGATCCAGCATGTGGTCAAAGAAGCCAACGCCGGTATTGATTTTGCTTTGGCCTTCACGGTCCAGCCAGACTTTGACGTCAATCTGCGTTTCTTTGGTATTACGCTCTACGTGTGCGTAGCGGTCACGTTTGGTCAGCTGCTCGCCGATCATCGCCCAGTTCAGGGTGTCGCGATGGTAACGCAATCCGCTAATGCCCATGTTTTCAGCGAGCTGAATATCGGTCACCCGGTCGCCAATGACGTAGCTGTTCGCCATATCCATGGCCTGTTCAACCAGATACTGTTCAACCAGCTTCACTTTTGGCTTACGGCAATCGCACTCGTCCGCTGGCAGGTGCGGGCAAATCAGTACCTCATCAAACGTCACGCCCTGAGAGGTGAAAATTTGCATCATCAGGTTATGCGGACCGTCAAAATCAGCCTGTGGGAAACTCTGCGTGCCAAGCCCATCCTGGTTAGTAATCATCACCAGCTTAAAGCCGGCTTTTTGCAGCTTCAGCAAAACGGGAACGACGTCCGGCTCGAAGGCGAGTTTGTCAAAGCGATCGACCTGAAAGTCACTTGGCGGTTCGGAAATCAGGGTTCCATCACGGTCAATAAAAAGATACTTCTGGCTCATACTTGCTCCGCACGTAAGGCGTCAATGACGCGCTGGCTCTCTTCGCGGGTTCCGACAGTAATTCGCAGGCAGCCGCTTAATGAAGGTTGTTTATTCTGATCTCGTAAGATAATGCCCTGATCCCACAAAGATTTAAATACGCTGCTTGATGCGGTGAAGCGCGCCAGAACATAGTTGGTTTCAGAGTCGAAAACCTGCTCTACACAGCGAATGGTTTTCAGGTTCTCCACCAGATACTGACGCTCTTGCAGGATCTGCTCTACGCGTTGGCGCATGGCGGAAATCCCTTGTGGCGTCAGCGCCTGGGCGGCGATATCCGCTACCGGGGTAGAAAGCGGGTAGGGAGCAATCACCTTTAACAGCAGATTGATAACCTCTTCATTCGCCAGCGTAAATCCGCAGCGTAAACCGGCGAGAGCAAATGCTTTGGACAGCGTGCGTAATACTGCCAGATGCGGATACTCAGACAGCCAGCCTGCCAGCGTGGCCTGCGGACAAAACTCAATATAGGCCTCATCAGCGACCACGATGGCTTTACCCTGCGTCATTTCGAGCAGTGAACGTAGGTCCTGCGGATTTATCAGCTGGCCGGTTGGGTTATTGGGGCTGCATACGTAGACCACCTTCACGCCATCAAGCTTGTCCGCGATGCCTTGTAAATCCAGCTGCCAGTTATCCAGGGTCGGGACGGTGCGGCATTCAACGCCAATCGTTTCGGCGCTGACGCTGTACATGCCGTAAGTCGGCGGACAGTAGAGAATGGCATCTTTACCGGGTTCGCAAAAAGCGCGCACCAGCAGTTCGATCCCTTCATCTGCGCCGCGGCTGACCAGCACCTGCTCTGGTTTGACGCCAGCATACTGCGCGTAATTCTCAATTACGGCTTTCGGCTGACACTCTGGATAGCGGTTCAGCGTCTGCTGGCGTAGCTGGAACTCAACGGCGGTTGGGTACTCATTCGCGTTGAGCCACACGTCCCCGTTACCGCCAAGACGACGGGCAGACTGATAGGGCGTTAACTCGCGAACATTCTTACGGGCTAAATCAGTGACGCTGAGAAAGTTGTCAGTGCTCATGCTTGCTCCTTCAGGGCGTTAACGCGCAGGGTGACGGCATTTTTGTGGGCAGTCAGTCGTTCAGCCGCGGCCAGTATTTCAATGGTGGAGGCCAGGGCAGAGAAACCTTGGGGAGTTAATTCCTGTACCGTCATCCGTTTCTGGAAATCAGCCAGCCCAAGGCTTGAGCAGGTTGCGGTATAGCCATAGGTCGGAAGAACGTGGTTGGTGCCGGAAGCATAGTCGCCAGCCGACTCAGGAGACCAGTCACCCAGGAATACCGAACCAGCGCTGGTGATATCGTCAACCAGTTCACGCGCGTTACGGGTCTGAATAATCAGGTGCTCAGGGCCGTAGGCGTTAGAGATGGCTACGCATTGCTCAAGATCTCTGGCGACGATCAGTCGGCTGGCGGCGAGCGCCTGACGTGCGGTGTCGGCGCGGGAAAGCTCGGCGAGCTGGCGTTCAACGGCTTTGGCCACGCCTTCGGCAAGCGTAGCGTCTGGCGTCAGCAGGATAACCTGCGAGTCGGGGCCGTGTTCGGCCTGAGAAAGCAGGTCGGAAGCAACAAAGTCAGGCGTCGCGCCGCTGTCGGCGATAACCAGCACTTCAGACGGGCCCGCAGGCATGTCGATAGCCGCGCCGTCAAGACGTTGGCTGACCTGACGTTTGGCTTCGGTCACATACGCATTGCCTGGCCCGAAGATTTTATCGACCTTAGGAATAGATTTGGTACCCAGCGCCAGCGCGGCAATGGCCTGCGCGCCGCCCACGTTGAACACCTCTTTTACGCCACACAGTTGCGCGGCGTAGAGGATTTCATCGGCAATCGGCGGCGGTGAGCAGAGCACCACTTTTTTGCAGCCAGCGATACGCGCCGGGGTCGCCAGCATTAATACGGTCGAGAAGAGCGGTGCCGATCCCCCAGGAATATACAGCCCCACGGAGGCGATAGGGCGAGTAATCTGCTGGCAGCGCACGCCAGGCTGAGTTTCAATATCCACTGGCGGCAGAATTTGCGCGGTGTGGAACGCATCAATATTACGCACCGCCGCCTGCATGGCTTGTTTCAGCTCTTCGCTCAGGCGGCTACTGGCTTGCTGAATTTCTTCTTCGGTGACGCGCAGCGCGCCGACCTCGGTTTTGTCAAACTTCGCACTGTATTCACGCAGCGCCCGGTCGCCGTTATTTTTGACGTTCTCAAGAATCTCGGCCACCGTGCGGCTGATGCTTTCAGAGGCGGATATCGCCGGGCGCATCAGCAGTTCGCGCTGCTGCTCGGGGCTACAGCTATTCCAGTCGATCAGGGTATTGAAGCTCATGGCTATCACTCCATCATCTTCTCAATCGGCAGCACCAGAATTGAGCTGGCGCCGAGCGCTTTCAGTTTTTCCATCGTTTCCCAGAACAGGGTTTCGCTGCTGACCATGTGCATGGCTACGCGCTGCTGGTCACCCGCCAGTGGCAGAATGGTAGGGCGCTCAGCGCCTGGCAGCAGGGCGATGACTTCGTCCAGACGTTCGCTCGGCGCGTGCATCATGATGTATTTTGATTCACGAGCCTGAATAACCCCCTGAATACGGGTCAGCAGTTTGTCGATCAGTTGTTGCTTGGCTTCGGCCATTTCGCCGTCGCGCTGAATCAGGCAGGCTTTAGAGCGGTAAATCACTTCCACTTCACGCAGACCGTTGGCTTCAAGCGTGGCTCCGGTTGACACCAGATCGCAAATTGCATCAGCCAGACCTGCGCGGGGAGCGACTTCTACAGAACCGTTTAACAGACAGGATTTAAACGACACCCCTTTTTGATCAAGATAACGTTTAAGCAGGTGTGGGTAAGAGGTAGCGATACGCTTACCGTTCAGCGCTGCCGGGCCATCCCAGGCTTCATCAACCGGGGTAGCCAGCGAAAGACGGCAGCCGCCGAAGTCCAGACGACGCAAGGTAAAATAGCGTGGATCTTCACCCTGTGCCCGGCGGTTGAGCAGTTCCTCTTCGAGAACGTTTTCCCCGATGATGCCGAGATCAACGACGCCGTCCATCACCAGACCCGGGATATCGTCATCACGCACGCGCAGAATATCGATCGGCATATTCTCAGCCATCGCGATCAGGCGCTGGGTGTGAAGATTAATTTTAATGCCGCAACGGGCCAGCAATTCGCGTGAATCATCGCTTAAACGACCTGATTTCTGCATAGCTATGCGTAAACGGGTGTTATCTAACATTCTTTATTCCTCGTTATCCTGTCTGAATCAGTTTGGGTCACGCACAAAAAAAAGCCCCCGGAAGAAATCTTCCGGGGGCTTTCTCATACGCTCATGCACCGCTGGAAGATTTAAATGTCTCCCAGCACACATCGCCTGAAAGACTAGTCAGGATGATGGTGATGATGGTGTTTGAATTGAGCGCGTGTCATAAATTTTCTCGATGAATGTTTATTCATTTGATGTCTTTTAACCTAAACCACTTTAGCTACGGAAAGCAAGGGCTTTTTTTGATCATTAATTCATTTCATATTGATACTATGAATTGTCAGCCACTGTGGGCTAGCGTAGCCTTGCGTTATAGGCCAAAAGTCAGGAGAGAAGGCATGAAAAAGGTCGCAATTGTCGGTTTAGGTTGGTTAGGCATGCCGTTAGCTATGTCGCTGGCGGCGAGAGGCTGGCAGGTTACCGGCAGCAAAACCACATTGGATGGGGTGGAAGCGGCCCGCATGAGTGGTATAGAGAGCTACTCGCTGCGCCTGGAGCCTGAACTGGTCTGTGAGACAGACGATCTCGACGCACTGATGGACGCCGACGCGCTGGTTATTACGCTACCTGCGCGCCGTAGCGGTCCGGGGGAGACATTTTACCTGCAGGCTATGCAGGAGCTGGTCGACAGTGCGCTGGCGTACCGTATCCCGCGGATTATTTTTACCAGTTCGACGTCGGTCTATGGCGATGCACATGGCATCGTGAAAGAAGGGACTCCGCGTAACCCGGTCACGGCAAGTGGTCGCGTTTTGAAAGAACTTGAAGACTGGTTGCACAATTTACCCGGCACTTCGGTGGATATTTTGCGCCTGGCCGGACTTGTCGGCCCGGGAAGACATCCCGGTCGTTTTTTCGCTGGCAAGACGGCGCCAGATGGACACCATGGCGTCAATCTGGTGCATCTGGATGATGTGGTTTCCGCCATCTCTTTGCTGCTGCAAGCGCCAAAAGGGGGACACATCTATAATATATGTGCGCCTATGCATCCGGCGCGCAATGTGTTCTATCCACAGATGGCCCGCCAGTTGGGGATGGAGCCGCCGGAATTTCGTGGCAATGAGGATAACGGTAAAGGTAAAGTCATTGATGGCAACCGTATTTGTAACGAGCTTGGGTTTGAGTACCAGTATCCTGACCCGCTGGTGATGCCGATGGAGTGACAGACCAGCAGAGTGCCGCTGATACCGCCAGGGGGCGAGTATGAAACCACTGCTGGACGTTCTTATCATCCTCGATGCGTTGGAAAAAGAGGGCAGTTTCGCTGCGGCGTCGGCAAAATTGTTTAAGACGCCGTCTGCGCTTAGCTACACCGTCCATAAGCTGGAAAGCGATCTTAATATTCAGCTACTCGATCGCAGCGGACATCGGGCTAAGTTTACCCGTACCGGGCAGATGCTGCTGGAAAAGGGGCGGGAGGTGTTGCACACCGTCCGCGAACTCGAAAAGCAGGCGATTAAACTTCACGAAGGCTGGGAGAATGAACTGGTTATTGGCGTAGATGATACGTTTCCCTTTTCGCTGCTGGCCCCACTCATCGAATCTTTCTATCAACACCACAGTGTGACGCGCCTGAAATTTATCAATGGCGTGCTGGGCGGCTCTTGGGATGCCCTCACTCAGGGGCGGGCGGATATTATTGTCGGCGCAACGCATGAGCCGCCTGCCGCGAGCGAATTTGGCTTTGCGCAGCTAGGGGTTCTGGAGCAGGTGTTTGTGGTTGCGTCGCATCATCCGCTGGCGCAGGAACAGGAGCCGTTGAATCGTCGCACTATTCGGCGTTTTCGCGCGATTGTGGTTGGCGACAATGCACAGCATGCCAACGTCTCCGGCTCCCAGGTGCTTGACGATCAGGAAGCCATCACCGTTTTTGACTTCAAAACCAAGCTGGAACTGCAAATCAGTGGTTTGGGATGCGGCTATATTCCGCGCTATCTGGCGCAGCGATTTCTGGAGAGCGGCGCTCTGATTGAGAAAAAGGTGGTCGCACAAATTATCTTTGAACCCGTGTGGATAGGTTGGAATGAACAGACTGCCGGGTTGGCCAGTGCCTGGTGGCGGGATGAGATTTTAGCAAATAGTGCTATTGCGGGGGTGTACGTTAAAACGGCTGCTGATAAATCAATCAGTTAAGAAAAAATATTCTTTTGTAGTAGCTTCAATCTCTTGTTATTTCTCTCCAAATTAGTGCAAAATACGCCGCTTGCAAAAAATGACATTAACCGACGTTTTAATACGCGTCGGTTATTTTTTTGCATCAAACCAATCATTCATAAAAGAGGCCGGGCTTCGTACCGGATAGATACTTACTTAAAAATCGACAGTTGTTGTCGCTGAGGATTAACAAAAAATGGGGCAATTTTTTGCTTACGCGACGGTTTTCGCCGTAATGGGGGATAACCATGTCGCATAACGCTACTCCAAACACCTCTCGCGTGGAATTACGTAAAACGCTTACGCTGGTTCCGGTTGTCATGATGGGCCTTGCCTATATGCAGCCGATGACGCTGTTCGATACATTCGGTATCGTATCAGGAATGACCGATGGTCACGTCCCGACAGCTTACGCCTTTGCACTGATCGCCATCCTCTTTACCGCACTGAGCTACGGTAAACTGGTGCGTCGCTATCCGTCTGCAGGCTCTGCCTACACTTATGCCCAGAAATCCATTAGCCCGACCGTTGGCTTTATGGTGGGTTGGTCATCACTGCTGGACTACCTGTTCGCACCGATGATCAACATTCTGTTGGCGAAAATTTATTTTGAAGCTCTGGTGCCGTCGATACCGTCATGGATATTCGTGGTGGCGCTGGTGGCCTTTATGACCGCCTTTAACCTGCGCAGCCTGAAATCTGTTGCGAATTTCAACACCGTCATCGTGTTGTTGCAGGTGGTGCTGATTGCAGTGATCCTCGGCATGGTCGTTTATGGCGTGTTCGAAGGGGAAGGTGCCGGTACGCTGGCGAGCAGCCGTCCGTTCTGGTCAGGTGATGCGCATGTGATCCCGATGATCACGGGAGCGACAATCCTGTGCTTCTCGTTCACCGGTTTTGACGGTATCAGCAACCTGTCTGAAGAAACCAAAGACGCTGAACGTGTGATCCCGCGGGCGATTTTCCTGACCGCGCTGATTGGTGGCCTGATCTTTATCGTCTCCACCTATCTGTTGCAGCTGTACTTCCCGGATATCTCACGCTTCAAGGATCCGGACGCTTCGCAGCCGGAAATCATGCTGTATGTCGCTGGTAAGTTCTTCCAGGTCGGCGCGCTGATTTTCTCTACCATTACCGTACTGGCGTCAGGTATGGCGGCGCATGCAGGCGTAGCGCGTCTGATGTATGTAATGGGGCGTGACGGTGTGTTCCCGAAAAGTTTCTTCGGTTATGTCCACCCGAAATGGCGTACTCCGTCCATGAACATCATTCTGGTTGGTGCGATTGCTCTGCTGGCAATTAACTTCGACCTGGTGATGGCGACGGCGCTGATTAACTTCGGTGCGCTGGTGGCGTTTACCTTCGTTAACCTGTCGGTGATCTCCCAGTTCTGGATCCGTGAGAAGCGTAACAAGACGCTGAAAGACCACTTCCAGTATCTGTTCCTGCCAATGTGCGGTGCGCTGACCGTTGGTGCGCTGTGGGTGAACCTGGAAGAGAGCTCAATGGTTCTGGGTCTGATCTGGGCCGCTATTGGTCTGATTTACCTGGCTTGCGTGACCAAAAGTTTCCGTAACCCGGTGCCACAGTACGACGAAGATATCGCGTAATAGCTGTATTTAGATAAAAAAAACCGGAGACATGTTCTCCGGTTTTTTTATACGTGGGAGTTATACAATCTCTTGCGCATACTGCCAGAGTGACTTCAGCCGCATCAGTTTCTCTTTGTTATCTGCATATTGCTGGCTCAGCATCTGCAATTCATTGGCGTAATTTTGCAAAAACTCAGGTGTGAATATTTGACGACGATGGTCCAGCCAGCGCTGCTGTTCGGCTTCATCCAGCGTGCCGGGAAAGTTACGTGCGCGGTAGTTAAACAGCAGCTTTTCAATGCGCTTATCGACAAAGGAGATATCCAGCGCCGGTAAATTGCGCGGCTCAGTTTCCAGGACGATTTTCATCGCGGCACGATCGGCATCGCTGAAAAAACCATTGTACAACTGTGCGTCTACGTTATCTGATGGCGTAAAGGGTTCCGCATCGGCGAAGATGGCCACCACTTTGTCGCGAACCTGCGGGTTTTCGCGCAGTATTTTGAGATTATCCAAACAATGCTGGCGGTTAATGCCAAGGCGATCGGCATCTTCCGGGCGCAAGGTATTCGCCTGTGCCAGTACCGGGCATTTGTTGATGTGCACCAGTTTAACCGGCACGGCTGGGTTATCTCCCAGATCAGCTTTAGCAGTGTAGAGCCGCTCACGCAGCGCGTCGCTGTCCAGTTCCAGCAGCGGTGAAATATCACCAGCTAAGTCGACCATAATCACCGCGTTGCGATTCTCTGGATGCCAGGCTAATGGTGCCACCCAACTGGTGTTGCCGCGCCATGCGCCGAACATCCCTGAAACATGGACCAGCGGCTTCATTTGCGGGACATCAATCAGTGCGGCCAGCTTGTGCTTATTGCGATGACTGTAGAGATAATCAAACAGGCGCGGCTGGCGCGACTTCACTAATTGCGCCATCGCAATTGTGGCGTATACATCGGCCATCGCATCGTGGGCATTGGCATGTTCAATGCCGTTGGCTTTGGTCAAATGCTCCAGGCGAAAGCTGGGTAAGCCGTCGTCGTTTTCCGGCCAGTTAATTCCTTCAGGACGCAAGGCATAGCAGGCGCGCATCACATCCAGCAGATCCCAGCGTGAATTATCGTTCTGCCAGCTCCAGGCATAGGGATCGTAGAAATTGCGATACAGGATGTTGCGCGTCACTTCATCATCGAAGCGCACGTTGTTATAGCCCAGGATACAGGTTTTCGGCACGGTGAACAGGGCGTGGATACGCGCAGCAAAGGTGGCTTCATTTTCTCCTTTTTCACGCGCTTCCTGCGGTGTGATACCTGTTATCAGCACCGCCTCAGGCTGCGGCAGATAGTCGTCTGCGGGTTTGCAATAAAAGACTTCAGGTTCACCAATAATGTTGAAATCGCTATCTGTGCGGATAGCCGCAAATTGCGCGGGTCTGTCCAGCGCCGGATGGGTACCAAAGGTCTCGTAATCGTGAAAGAGAAAACCAGGTTGCTGCTTGCCGTCATTCATTGTTCAGTTATGTCCGGGATCAATTTAGCGCTCGTCCAAGAATACCAAAAAATAGCGAGGTAATCAGCAAAGCGATTATCAATGCTGAATGATGTACGCAATAAAATTGAGATGAACAGGCTTTAATAGAATTGATTAATAAATTTTGTACTGTTAAGGGAAATTACTGGAATAAATTTTCTGAAATCTATGAGCTGATAAATAATATAAATGAGAACCATTATTGTTATTTAGTGCTGATTTGTTGTGTTCTGGAAATTTTAAAATTCTTTTATAAACAATGGGTTTTTATTTTTGTGGTTAGCTGCTCTATATTCTAATGAAATGTGAGTGAGGTTAAAAATTAATAATTTAAACACCATATAATAATTGGATATATCTAATAACAGGAGGTTATATGAGCATTAGTCGGCGTAATTTTTTGCGAGGAGTGGGTATCGGTTGCTCGGCCTGCGCGATAGGCAGTTTTCCGCCTGGCGCACTGGCGCGAAATTCTCCAGAGAGCATTAAGGGGAAAACATCCCTGACGCCAAGCTTGTGCGAAATGTGTTCTTATCGTTGCCCAATACAGGCACAGGTAATTAATAACAAGACGGTTTTTATTCAGGGGAACCCTAATGCGACTCAACAGGGCACGCGTGTCTGCGCACGCGGAGGCAGTGGTGTTAGCCTGGTCAACGACCCGCACCGTATTGTTAAACCCATGAAACGAACAGGGCCTCGTGGCAGCGGAGAATGGCAGGTTATTAGTTGGGAACAGGCTTACAAAGAAATTGCCGAAAAAATGACGGCAATAAAAGCGCAGCATGGTCCTCAGGGGGTCGTATTCTCTTCCAAATCCGGTTCGCTTTCGGGTCATTTATTTCAGCTGGCAACGGCGTTTGGATCGCCAAACACCTTTACGCATGCCTCGACATGCCCTGCCGGAAAATCGATTGCCGCCAAAGTGATGATGGGCGGCGATTTGGCTATGGATATCGCCAATACCCGTTATATGGTCTCTTTTGGCCACAATCTCTATGAAGGTATTGAGGTTGCCGAAACGCATGAACTGATGACCGCGCAGGAAAAGGGCGCAAAAATGGTCAGCTTCGATCCCCGTTTGTCAGTCTTCTCCAGCAAGGCGGATGAATGGCATGCGCTCAAGCCGGGCGGCGACTTGCCGGTGTTAATGGCCATGTGTCACGTCATGATTAATGAACATCTGTATGACGCGGACTTCGTTGCACGCTACACCACAGGGTTTGACCAACTGGCAGAAGCAGTACAAGAGACCACGCCGGAATGGGCGCAAAAGCAGGCTGACGTGCCTGCTGATGTCATTGTTCGGGTCACCCGCGAAATGGCCGCCTGTGCGCCTCATGCTATCGTCAGCCCTGGCCATCGCGCGACGTTTTCGCAAGAAGAAATTGATATGCGGCGTATGATTTTCACCCTCAATGCGCTGCTGGGAAATATTGAGCGTGAAGGGGGCTTGTACCAGAAAAAAGCCGCGGCAACCTACAATAAGCTGGCCGGAGAGAAGGTCGCTCCGGTGCTGGCAAAACCTGATGCCAAATTGCCCAAGCCAACGGCGCAGCGCATTGATTTGGTTGCCCCACAATTCAAGTACATCGCGGCGGGTGGCGGCGTAGTGCAAAGCATCATCGATGCCGTGTTAAACCAGACGCCGTATCCGGTGAAGGGATGGATTATGTCCCGCCACAATCCTTTCCAAACCGTGACCTGCCGACCTGATCTGGTCAAAACCGTCGAACAACTCGATCTGGTGGTCAGTTGCGATGTCTATTTAAGCGAAAGCGCGGCATATGCCGATTATCTGTTACCCGAATGCACTTACCTTGAACGCGATGAAGAAGTCTCTGACATGTCGGGCCTGAATCCGGCCTATGCCCTGCGCCAGCAGGTTGTAGAGCCGATAGGGGATGCGCGTCCGAGCTGGCAAATCTGGAAAGAACTGGCCGTGCAGTTAGGTCTTGGGCAGTTCTACCCCTGGCAGGATATGCAGACGCGGCAGTTGTACCAGCTTAATGGCGATCATGCGCTTTCCGCTGAACTGCGTCAGAAAGGATATCGGGAGTGGGGGATTCCGCTGCTGCTGCGGGAACCTGAAGCGGTGCGTCAGTTTGTGGCGCGTTATCCGGGCGCAGTGGCGGTTGATGGCGACGGTACCTATGGCGAGCAACTGCGCTTTAAATCTCCGTCTGGAAAAATTGAACTCTACTCTGAAGAGCTGGAAGCACTTTTGCCTGGCTACGGTATTCCGCGCGCCCGCAATTTTGCCCTCAAAGGCGACAATGAACTCTATTTTATTCAGGGAAAAGTGGCGGTGCATACCAACGGCGCGACGCAATATGTACCACTGCTGAGTGAGCTGATGTGGGATAACGCGGTGTGGATCCACCCGCAAACGGCCCGTGAAAAAGGCATCAAAAACGGCGATGAGATTTGGCTGGAAAATGCGACCGGTAAGGAAAAAGGCAAAGCGCTGGTTACTGCCGGAATACGACCCGATACGCTGTTCGTTTATATGGGATTTGGCGCCAAGGCGGGAGCCAAAACCGCGGCGACGACGCACGGTATTCACTGCGGTAATTTGCTTCCGCATGTTACCAGTCCGGTTTCCGGTACGGTGGTGCACACCGCTGGCGTCACGCTTCGTCGGGCATGAGAAAGGAGAACATCATGAATCAATCAACAAACCCTTATGTCATGCTGCATGACGAGAAACGCTGTATTGGCTGTCAGGCGTGTACGGTTGCCTGCAAGGTACTGAATGACGTGCCGGAGGGATTTAGTCGCCTACAAGTGCAGATCCGTTCACCCGAACATGAACCCGAAGTGCTGTCCCACTTCCAGTTTGTTCGCGTTTCCTGTCAGCATTGTGAAGATGCGCCGTGCGTCAGCGTCTGTCCTACTGGCGCTTCATTTCGTGACGAAAATGGCATTGTGCAAGTGGATAAGTCTCGCTGTATTGGTTGTGACTACTGCGTTGCCGCTTGCCCGTTCCATGTCCGCTACCTCAACCCACAAACGGGGATTGCCGACAAATGTAACTTCTGCGCCGATACTCGCCTGGAGGTCGGACAATCGCCAGCCTGCGTTTCCGTTTGTCCGACGGATGCGCTGAAGTTTGGACGTCGCGATGACCCGGAAATTCAGCACTGGATTAATCAAAAAGAGGTTTATCGCCAGCAAGATACGCGTAGCGGCCCAGTAAGTGTCTATCGGCGTAAAGAGATCCATCAGGAGGGTAATGTATGAATTCTATCTGGGGAGCAGAGCTTAACTATGCGCCGGACTACTGGCCGTTGTGGCTCATTTATGCAGGCGTCGTTATTGTGCTGATGATTGCGGGTCTGGTCACGCACGCGCTGTTACGTCGGATGCTGGCGCCCAAAACGGCAACCGGGGAAGAGCATCGGGACTACCTTTATTCGCTGGTGGTCCGCCGCTGGCACTGGGGTAATGCGCTGCTCTTTATCCTGCTTCTGCTGAGCGGCCTGTTTGGCCACTTTTCTGTCGGACCGGTGGCCTTAATGGTGCAGGTACATACCTGGTGTGGCTTCGCATTGCTGGCCTTCTGGATTGGCTTTGTGTTAATAAACGCAACCAGCGGCAACGGCTGCCATTATCGCGTGAAATTTAGCGGATTGATGTCACGCTGCCTGCTGCAAACACGCTTTTATCTGTATGGCATTATGAAAGGTGAGCCGCACCCGTTTGCCGCAACGACAGAGGACAAATTTAACCCGCTGCAACAGCTGGCCTACCTGGCCATCATGTACGCACTGGTTCCACTACTGATCATCACCGGGTTGCTATGTCTCTACCCGCAGGTGGTAGGGGCGGGGCCGGTGATGCTGGTGCTGCATATGGCGTTAGCGATTGTGGGCTTACTGTTCATCTGCGCGCATATTTACCTGTGCACGCTGGGTGACACACCAGGGCAAATTTTTCGCAGTATGATCGATGGTTATCACCGCCATCGCAGTCATCACGCAGAGACCGCGCCGCGTAAAGGGTAGTTCCGGCGAGATTTGTCTCTGAACCCCTTTCCTGATAGCAAGAAAATGTGCCTTATGTCACATTTTCTTGCAATTTATCCATGTTTGTTCGACAGAACTTCCGTAAAAAGAACGTCTATTTCTCCCTTTCCTGAGGACATGCTGTTGAAACGCCGTTTGTTTATTGCCGCTTCACTATTAACGATGAGTTTTTCGCCCGCCTGGGCGAGCGATGCCGTGAGCTTCGCCCCACAACCTCCTGCGATTACTGCCGGGGCATGGGTGTTAATGGATTACACCACGGGCCAAATCCTGACAGCCGGTAATGAACACCAGCAGCGCAATCCTGCCAGCCTGACGAAACTGATGACTGGCTATGTTGTCGATCGCGCAATTGACAGCAAGCGTATTAGTCCGACAGATATTGTGACCGTCGGGCGCGATGCATGGGCAAAAGATAATCCGGTATTTGTCGGTTCATCCTTGATGTTCCTGAAAGAAGGGGATCGCGTTTCGGTACGTGACCTCAGCCGTGGGTTAATTGTTGATTCCGGTAATGATGCCTGCGTGGCACTGGCGGATTACATCGCCGGAGGGCAGCCGCAGTTTGTCGCGATGATGAACAACTATGCGCAAAAACTGAACCTGCAGGACACCCATTTTGAAACGGTACATGGTCTGGATGCGCCGGGTCAGCATAGCTCGGCGTACGACCTGGCCGTGCTGTCCCGCGCTATCATCCACGGAGAACCGGATTTCTACCATATGTACAGTGAGAAAAGCCTTACCTGGAACGGCATCACACAGCAAAACCGTAACGGTTTGTTGTGGGATAAAACCATGAACGTAGATGGCCTGAAGACAGGGCATACGTCCGGTGCCGGATTTAACCTGATTGCTTCCGCCGTCGATGGTCAGCGCCGCCTGATTGCGGTGGTGATGGGCGCGGAGAGTGCGAAGGGGCGCGAAGATCAGGCGCGTAAACTGCTGCAATGGGGGCAACACAACTTCGATACAGTACAGGTTTTGCGTAGCGGTAAGCAGGTTGGCACTGAACGCATCTGGTATGGCGATAAAGAAAAAATCAGCCTCGGAACCGAGCAGGATTTCTGGATGGCCCTGCCTAAAGCAGAAGTCCCTAACATCAAAGCAAAATATGTCCTTGATAAGAAAGAGCTGGTTGCTCCCATCGCTGCGCATCAACGTGTGGGGGAAATTGAACTCTACGATCGGGATAAGCTGGTGGCGCATTGGCCTCTGGTTACGCTGGAATCCGTCAGCGAAGGCGGCGTTTTCTCGCGCCTGAGCGACTATTTCCACCACAAGGCGTAGTTTTTCCTGATGCGTCTGACTGGCAAGAGTGCGAATCTGCTCACATAATAATCACTATTTCCTTGTGGCCGACATAGCCAGAAATTACACTGTATATAAATACAGTGTAACAGTGGAGGTTGTATGGAGTACGAGATAAAGCTGGTCGATAAACGCATGATTGCCGGTTTCCATATGGTTGGACCGTGGGAACAAACGGTGAAGCAGGGGTTTGAGCAATTAATGAAGTGGGTCGACGGTAAACAGATTGTACCGTTGGAATGGATAGCCGTTTATTACGACAACCCTGATGTTGTTCCTGCGGAAAAACTGCGCTGTGATACCGTGGTTTCTGTGCCTGAAGGTTTTGAAATCCCGGAAAACAGCGAAGGGGTGATCCTCACCGAACTGGCGGGTGGCGACTATGCTGTCGCCGTTGCGCGCGTTGAGAATCACGATTTTGCGACGCCTTGGTATCAGTTCTTCGAGCGCCTGTTGCAGGATACGACTTATGCGATAGCCGCTAAACCCTGCTTTGAAGTTTATATGAACAATGGCATGGAGGACGGTTACTGGGACATTGAAATGTACGTGCCAGTGCAGACGAAGTAACTGTTTGGGGTGTAAATCAGGGTGATCTTTTCACGCTAAAAACAGGTACAATTCGCTTCTTTGCTATTCCCTGACGGAGTGCATGAGTGCGTGCAGACAAATCGCTGAGTCCTTTTGAAATTCGTTTGTATCGTCATTATCGTGTGGTGCATGGTATTCGCATTGCGCTGGCGTTTCTCCTTACTTTTCTGTTGGTGCGCCTGTTAAACATTCCCGAAGGTACATGGCCTCTGATCACGCTGGTGGTGATCATGGGGCCAATATCTTTTTGGGGTAACGTTGTTCCCAGGGCCTTTGAACGTATAGGCGGCACGATCCTGGGCTCGGTCCTGGGACTGGTTGCCCTGCGTCTGGAGCTCTTCTCGCTGCCGTTAATGCTGATATGGTGCGCGGTAGCGATGTTTCTCTGCGGCTGGCTGGCGCTGGGTAAAAGGCCGTACCAGGCGCTGCTGATTGGCATAACGCTTGCCGTGGTCGTGGGTGCGCCTGCCGGAGATATGAATACCGCGTTATGGCGCGGTGGTGATGTTATTCTGGGGTCGTTACTGGCGATGCTGTTTACCGGCATCTGGCCGCAGCGGGCATTTATACACTGGCGTATCCAACTGGCGCATTGCGTCACGGGGTACAATCGGGTGTATCAGGCCGCGCTATCCCCCAATCTGCTCGAGCAACCGCGGCTGGAAAAGCATTTACAACAACTGTTGAGCGACGTTGTCAAAATGCGTGGGCTCATCGCTCCTGCCAGCAAGGAAACCCGCATTCAAAAGTCGATCTTTGAGGCTATTCAGACGGTGAATCGCAATCTGGTCTGCATGCTCGAGCTGCAAATTAATGCGCTGTGGGCCAGCCGTACCAGCCACTTTGTCATGTTGAATGCGCATACTCTGCGTGAAACTCAGCTCAGGACCCAGCAGGCACTACTGACAATAACCCACGCCTTGTATGAAGGTAATCCGCAGCCGGTGCTTGCCAATACGGAAAAGCTCAATGACACCGTGGCAGAGCTGCGTCAGCTTATTGCTGAGCATAAAGGCGATAATGTCGCAGAAACGCCCATTCACGGCTACGTTTGGTTGAACATGGAGATGGCTCGACAACTGGAGTTACTCTCACATTTAATCTGTCGCGCACTGCGCAAATAAAGAGCAGATGAGGGGATTGGTTCTACTGCTGCTTCGATTCAGCAAAGATTAGAGGTATGATACTGAAAAAGGCTAAAACCATTGGTAACTGCAATGGCTTTACCCTCGATAACTCAGGTTTCAACCATGCATTGTCGATGCAGATGCAACTTGAAGTATGGCGGGCATGAAAGTAATGTTGACCCACTTTAGCCGTTGTTTTAACGAATCCGAATCTCACATTATCAGGGGTGTAAAAATGGAAACTACCAAGCCTTCTTTCCAGGACGTGCTGGAATTTGTTCGTCTGTTCCGTCGTAAAAACAAACTGCAACGTGAAATCCAGGACGTTGAGAAAAAGATCCGTGACAACCAGAAACGCGTTCTGCTGTTGGACAACCTGAGCGACTACATCAAGCCTGGTATGAGCGTGGAAGCGATTCAGGGCATCATTGCCAGCATGAAAAGCGATTATGAAGATCGTGTTGATGACTACATCATCAAAAACGCCGAGATCTCTAAAGAACGCCGCGATATCTCTAAAAAGCTGAAAGCCATGGGCGAAGTGAAAAACGGCGAAGCGAAAGCCGAGTAACGATTTTATGCTTGTCCGGGTCGCTGCCGTGCGGCGACCCTTATTGCAGTTCGACCCCGCCCGTCACCATGCGTAACAAATGCTGTTCCGGCCAGTGAATCGTAAGTTTTTTCTGCGTCAGCATCCATTTAATGTAATCCACATCATGACGATTTCTGTCCAGCATCAGTCCGACTACGCTGCCGCTGTGCGCGACGTTGACGCCGTATAAATCACATTCTTCCACCAGTGCTAATAGTGAATCAAAATCCGGTTTTGGTAACAGCAGTTGGCTGGCGATTGCGCTAAGCGTAGCCGCTTCTCCCAACCGGTAAGGATTTTGGCTAATACAGGCTTCCTGTACTTTTTCCCATGCCCGTTTGAGGGCCGCAGCTCCCGCCTGCAAGCCGGAATGACGTGGAATACGGTGATAATCCGCGGTACGCAATGTTTCAGGGCTTTCGAGAACCAGCAGATCGAGTTGAGGCTGAGCTTCACAACCAATTTGCGTGGAAGCGTTGTTATGATCGAAAAGGGTTAGCTTACGAAAAACGGTGCTGTCGGTTGGCTCCAGAGAAACGCAAAGCTGTGCCAGTGTTGGCTCGTCCAGTTGATGGCCCAGATAATGCGCTGCGGCGATGGCCGTGGCGGCAATATCCGCAGTGCTGCTGGCCATTCCTTTCGCGATAGGAATGGTTGACTGAACATCTATCCGGATATCCTGACTGAGATGCGCCGGGTACTGCCAGTGCTGTAATAACCTGTTAACCATTGCCCGAGAAAGTGGACGTTCATCTGTCAGCGGTGAGCCTGAAGTGACCTCAACGGTGCTATACCATTCGACCGGGCAGGAGACCAGTTTCTCACTCCCCAGAATCCAGCCCTGGATAAGTTCTCCGCACGATGCGGGACATTGCGCAACAGCCACGTCTTCACCTTTGTGTTCAGCAATCCTCGGCGCATAGTGTCATGGCGATCGCGCTATTACCATGATTTGCCGCAATTTGCGGTTCGGCAATATCAGGCGGGAATGCCCAATGTCACAGTTTCTGATATCGCTAAACGCATAACGTCCTGGGCTATCATCAGCTCTTCATTGGTATTAATCACCGCCACTTTAACCACCGCATTTTCCGTCTGAATAAAGGTGGCGTTACGCTGATTTTTTTCTTCATCAACGGCCAGGCCTAAGAAATTCAGGTTGTGGCAAATCGCGGCGCGAGCACGCGCTGAATTTTCACCAATTCCCCCGGTAAACACCAGCGCATCCAGACCGCCCATCTGCATAATATAGCTGCCAATAGTGGCGCGAATCCGCTCGGCAAAAAGCGTCAATGCCAGTGCTGCCTGGTGATTGCCCGTATCTGCGGCATGTTCAACATCCCGGTAGTCGGGTGAAACACCAGAAACTCCGAGTAATCCGGACTCATTGTTGAGCAATTGGTTGAGCTGCTGCGGGGTTTTGCCTTCACGCAGGGCAATCCACGGCAGAATGGATGGATCAATATCGCCACTTCGCGTGCCCATCATTACGCCAGACTGCGGCGTAAAACCCATGGAGGTATTCACCGAGTGTCCGCCTTTGATAGCGCAGATGCTGCTGCCGTTGCCCAGATGACAACAAACAACCCGCAGGGCGCTGAGCGGCACGCCCAGCTTTTCAGCAAGCTGAGCGCTGACATACTTGTGGCTGGTACCATGAAAACCATAACGACGAATACCCAGCTCTGAATAGTAGCGCCAGGGCAGGGGATAGATGAAAGAAGGCTCATCAAGGGTCTGATGAAAAGCCGTGTCAAAAACCGCAACGGCCGGCGTTTTCGGCAGTAGCTGGCGAAATACCGCAATCCCCAACGCATTAACCGGGTTATGAAGCGGTGCCAGTTCCGCAAGGCGTTCGATTTCCGCCAGTGTTTCATCAGTTACCCGCGCGGAATCTTTGAAGGATTCTCCACCGTGTGCGACGCGATGGCCAACGCCGTCGATCTCTTCCAGACTGCTGATAATATTGTGGCTGAGCAGTTTTTCCAGTAGCAGCGTTACTGCTTCACGGTGATCGGCTACGGGCAAAGTCTCCTGCCATTTTTGCGCTGGTGCTTTTAGGGTGACCTGCGCATCAGACATACCGATACGCTCGATCAGTCCCTGGCAAATCATTTCACCCTGCGGCATCGCCAGAAGCTGAAACTTAAGCGAGGAACTACCTGCATTAATGGCCATTATTTTGTGAGACATGAAGGTTCCTTTGCATTCAGAAAAATGAACATCTCATCGACCCCGGTATTCTCCAGCGCGCTGGTGACAAATACTTTTTGCGCGCCAGCCTGAACTAACCAACTCTCCACGAGAGAAATACGCTGCGGGCTGGCTAAATCGGCTTTGGTGACGAGGCCGATAACGGGTCGGTTCATCGGGCCAGTAAAACCTGGAGAAAAAGGTGACCACGGCGCGTCAGCATTGAGAACCAGCGCGATGATGTCTGCTTCACAGGCGCTGGCCAGCAGCGCGCTGTACAGGCAGCGGTTTTCGAGATATTCACCCGGTGTGTCTATCGTTGTGGGAGACCAGACAATGGCCTGGGTCTTCTGATAGTGAAGCGCCTCTCCCCGCATGCACTGCGTGAGTGACGTTTTACCGCACTGGCTGGGGCCAATTAGCATTATGCGTTTCATGAGATTATGTCCGGGTGATGGGACAGGCGGTAAAACGCATCATTTCGCCCAACGTCCGGGTTACCTGTTTCAGCGCGTACTCAACGGCGGAAACATCGCCCGTCAGTACCACAGCGCCGGTAAAACGGTCGAGAAAACCAATCTCTACCGCCCCGGATTTCGTGGCGATATCACAGGCGATGATTGAGGCTTCGCTGGGGGTAATCGTCAGAATACCGATTGCGGAAACCGATTCTGGTAATCCCAGTTTCTTGAACAAATCTTTACCCGGATTAGCGATAAGATGCGCCAACGTAACCTGCTTGCCAGGAACATATTCCTGAATCATACGATCCGTGGTGGGTTGTCTTTCCATTATCCCTCCACCATCTGTCGCCACATGCTTTCATGCGGACGAGGGATGACCGAACGGTAAACCAACAGACCTTTTTCACCCGCACTTTCACTGGCAACTGTCACTGCGTTATTCACATCAGACACATCGCCAGCGACAACCATGTAGCACTTGCCGCCAATACCAAATGCCATATGGACGCGTACCAGCGTGACATTGGAGGCTTTAACCGCACGGTCGGCGGCGCAGATGCAGGCCGCAACGCTCCATGTTTCAACAATGCCAACGGCCTGACGCTTATCCACGCTGTTAAGTCCACTGATCGCAGGAAGTACGCTGGCGTGAATGTTGGGTAGTACCAGACTATCAACGAGCATATCGCCAGCAAGAGAAGTTCCGGTGGCGATCGCCTGTTGTATTGCGCCTACGTCACCACCGAGCATGAGCAGAAATTTGCCCGGGCAGATGGTCTTGCTGACCAGTAAATTCACATTCGCGCTTTTTAACATGGCATCGCCAGCTTCCATTCCTTTGGCAATGCTGGTGAGTTCTAAAATCCCTATAGCCTGAGACATGATTAACCTCTTATTACCGTGATGGATTGCTCAGTAATTTCGCTGACAATACCGTCAATACTGGCGTGGACAGGTGCGCCTAATGCACCGGACGGCACATCGGCAACGCATTGACCGCGAACAACGTGTTCGCCCTGCTGTACATATGGGATGGCGCTGGCACCAATATGCTGGCGTAGCAACAGCGTCGTTTTATCCGTGGGATAATCAGTCTCAGTCAGTGGCGCATCGTGATACCAGTCGCTAAGGCCCAGTTTGGTAATAAGGCGCTTCACCGGAATAAGCCGATACTTCGCCATTTCATCCTCAGGATTTAACGGCCCTTCATAACGATGGTTGAGCGCCCGTAGCTCGCGTTTAAGCATGCGGTTAATTCGCATAGGTGAAATCCCAACCGGACAGGCTACGCTTTCACATACATTGCATTCTGAACAGGTCAGGGCCGTGAGCAGTAACTGCGGAGTGGCCGCCTGCTGATAATTAACCGCGCGAACCAGCAGGTGCGGCGATAATTCATGGCCGATCAAATGCCTTGGGCACAAATCCGTACACAAACGACACTGCTCGCAAACGGTTTTTGCGACGGAAAGCACGGTGCGTTCATCCTGCATCCGCCGCTGAATCAACGCATGAGACTTTGGTAAAACCAACAGTCCCCCGGTGGTCTTGCTGACTGGGGTATCCAGTGAGGTAATCAGGCCGCCCATCATCGGACCACCGTTAATAAAACCGGGCTCGTCAACGGTAGCACCACCTGCCAACGCCAGAACCTCACGTAAAGACATTCCGATAGGGACGGTCAGAGTGATTGGTCTGGCGACCGCGCCATTAACGGTCAGGGTACGGCGCGTAACCGGATACTGCTGCTCAACGGCTCTGGCGATGTTGAGTACAGTCTGGACGTTATTGACCACCACGCCGACGCTGACCGGCAGCGCGGCAGGCGGAACTCTCCGGCCCGTTGCCATCCAGATGGTCAAAACCTCGTCACCAGCCGGGTAGACATCAGGCAAAATATGTAAGCGGATCCCGACAGGCAGAAGGGGCGTTA
Organism: Citrobacter sp. RHBSTW-00887; assembly: GCF_013728095.1. Classification (NCBI taxonomy): domain Bacteria; kingdom Pseudomonadati; phylum Pseudomonadota; class Gammaproteobacteria; order Enterobacterales; family Enterobacteriaceae; genus Citrobacter; species Citrobacter sp. RHBSTW-00887. The sequence goes on from NZ_CP056267.1 coordinate 2,129,191, forward strand.
ACGCATTGATAGCCTTTTGATATTTCTCTTTGAGCGCAATAATACCGGCCCTGGCCCGGGTAGCCGTCATGGCATATTGAACGCCACGGATAAGTCGCTCAGCTTGAACGGCCATCAATTGCTGGTCAACTTTCAGCATCGGTTCACATTCTGCCGCATTGACCAGAAACGTATCGACCTGCGCCTGTAATTTTACGTGAGCAGGAAAGCCTGCGCCTCCGGCCCCGACAACACCCGCTGCGCGAACGCGTTCGCGAATTGTCTGCGCATCATAAAGCGTGGACTCTGCCGTCATGGCTGTCTTCATAATAATTCCTCAAGCAGTTCCTGCATGGCGCTGGCGTCGGCAACACGAGGATTGGTTTGCAGCGTGACATCAGCCAGCGCGGCCTGAACCATCGACGGTATACGTTGTGACCAGGCTTGCTTTCCGTCTTTAAGCGCGTCAGCAAAAGAAGGTAACGCACACTGTTTTTTGAGTAGCTCTATATGACGAATTAGCGCATTCAGTGCCGCCGTATCGTTCGCGTTATCCGGGCATAGGTGGCAGGCTTTAGCGAAACGGGCATAGCGCTTCGCAGCCCGCGGATCGCGGGCATTAAAATGAATGACATGGGTCAGCAGCAGCGCATTGGCAAGTCCGTGGGGCAGATGAAACTGGCCGCCCAACTGATGGGCAATCGCATGATTGATACCCAGACCAGCCTGACTGAATGCCATTCCCGCGAGCGTTGACGCGTTGTGCATTTTTCCTCTGGTTGCCAGGCAGTCGCCTTTGCTGACGGCGACAGGCAGGTACTGGAAGACAATTTGTGCCGCTTTTTCAGCCAGCGCATCGGTGAAGTCGCTGGCTTTCGTGGACACGTAAGCCTCCAGCGCATGCGTTAATACGTCCATGCCGGTATTCGCTGTTATGGCTGGTGGAACGCTGACGACCAGCGTCGGATCAAGGATGGCCATGTCCGGATAAAGCGCATTATTAAATAATGGATACTTAATGCCTTTATCCGGATCGCTAATCACGCAGGCGCTGGTCACCTCCGATCCCGTGCCGCTGGTGGTGGGAATTGCAACGCAGGTTTCAATCTCAATACCGAACTGTCGGCTGAACCAGACGATGGCTTTTGCGGCGTCCAGTGCAGAGCCACCGCCAAAACCAATTACGACGTCCGGTCGTAGGGACTGCATTTGCGCAATCCCTTGTACTACCGTGTTAATGGTGGGATCGGGGGTGATATCGCTGAAAATGCTGATGCGGTTATCCGCTGGCAGCGCGTCGCGCAGCTTTTCAATCAGGGGAGAACGCGCGAGAAAACCATCGCAGATAATCCAGATATGCTTATTCGTGAAGCGCTTAAGCACATCCAGGCTTCCCTGGCCGCTGTACAATCGAGTTTGCAGTGAAAAGCTTTTCATAACGGCCCCATTAGCGAATAGAAAAACCGTTTGTCAGCACGCAACGACGAGAGCGTGCGAAAGTGCGCGCAGATGTCGTTCCTTCGCCGGTCGGCGTTGCGATGGTGAAGGTGGTAAAGCCTTCACCACCAACGCCAATCCCAGCATAAGAGGGGCCATTTTTCACAAAAATGGAGGTCTGAAGCGTGCGCGCGGCAAGGTTCAGACGTGACACATTTTGCGAATGCATAATGGCGGTGTGATGCAATCCCTCTTCAACCTTCAGGGCCAACGTTAACGCGCTGTCAAAATCGCTCACCGTTACGATGGGGAGCATTGGCATCAGTTGCTCGCTGGTAACCCATGGGTCGTCAGCCTTGACGATACCTATCAGTAATCGAGGTGCTTTTGCCGGAACCGGTATTCCCGCGGCTTCCAGTAAGGTTGCCGGGCTTTTCCCTACCAGTTGTTTATTGGCTATTCCTTCTGGCAGACAAACTGTGCGCAGTTTGTCTGTCTCTTCGCTATTGAGTCGCATCGCGCCAAAAGACTGCATTTGTTGAACCAGTCGTTCGGCAACGGCATCAACAACAATCAGACTCTTCTCAGCAATGCAGGGGAGGTTGTAATCAAAGGATGCGCCATTGATGATATCTTCCGCCGCCTTAACCAGGTCGGCTGTTTCATCAACAATGCAGGGAGGATTGCCTGCGCCTGCGCCAATGACTTTTTTCCCGCTTTTCATGCCCATAGCAACAATGCCTGGACCACCGGTAATCGCCAGAACTGCGATTTTAGGGTGCGCCATCATCTGCTGGGTAGCCTCAAAAGTGGGTTCTGTGACCGTGACGACAAGATTCCGAATCCCGCAGCAGCGAAAAGCAATATCTTCAATCATGGTAATCAGCTTCAGTGAGACCGCTTTTGCACCTGGATGTGGGCTAAAATAAACGCTATTTCCCGCAGCCAGCATACTGATGCTGTTGTTAATAATGGTTTCAGTCGGGTTGGTACTGGGGGCGACGGAACCAATCACGCCAAAGGGTGAATACTCGAATAACACCATGCCGCCGTCGCCGGTAAGCGCTGTGGTGGTGAGATCTTCGATGCCCGGGGTATTGTCCAACGCAGCTTTATTTTTAAGGAACTTATCCTCTTTGTTGCCCATTCCCGTTTCGGCAGCGCTTTCAGCAGCCAATGAAGCAAGGTGAGGCGTCAGCTCTTCTCGCAGGGCGTTAATGATGGCGCTGCGGGTTTTCAATGGACATTGCTGATAACGCAGAAAAGCCTGATGAGCGGCATCGATCGCTTCGCTAACGGACGGAAAAATTCCATTACCCTTAACTTCTGCTTTTGCCGGGGCAAGTTGCTCACTCAAAATGTTACGAATAAGGGTTTCAAGTTCTGAAGTGTTCATTGATGTGTTCTCACGTTAATTGCCGCAATGGCCGTTTCTGCAATGTCCATATCCTGCTCAACGCTTCCCCCGCTGATGCCAAGACCCCCAAGGAGTAACCCCTCACGCCATAATGCGTACCCGCCACCGAAGGTGACGACTTTTCCCTGCATATGGCTTTCCAGACCGTAAAGCGCGGCGCCTGGCTGCACTGCCGATGTCAGCTCATGCGTGGCGGTTTTCATTGCCACGGCGGTCCAGGCTTTTTTCGGTGCCAGTTCGCTACTGACGAGTAATGCGTCAGGCATGCGCCAGGTCACCGTTTGGGTCCCATTCGCATCAACAATGCTGATGACGACCGGAACCTGAAGTTCTTCTGCTCTCGTTACCGCAGCGCGAGTGAGTTGGTGGAGTTCCTGAAAAGACAGAGACATAGCCGGCTCCCTGGTGGCTGATGTACGGATGGCTGCGAGATAACGCTCCGCCACTTTCTGAATAATGTTGTTTTGATGGGCGTCATGATCTTCTGCTCGTGCAAGCGCATATAAGCAGTCGGAGAGGCGATTGATATAACGCATCAGCACGTGTCTGACGGAAATCTCGGTGGAGAGTTCGACCAGTCGCCTCTCTGCGCGGCGGGCCAGCGTGCGGGCAAAGTGCAGACGGCTGGCGGTTTCGCTGCGGCCAGGTAAAATAAAGCTGCGTAGGGGGGGCACTCTCCCCATCGCGGTATCAATGGCGGCTTCCAGCGCGGCAATTTCTTCTGAGCTGATGTAGCGCTGCTCTGGCGCTGGCTGTTCGCTTTCGCTTGCCAGCTCGGCGCTGAACCAAAAAAGCTGCAGTTGAATGTTTTCGAGTAACTGGCGGTGCTGCGGGTTTTTCGCTGCGCAAACACACAGGCTAAGCGCCGCATTAAGTTCGTCCAGCGTACCGTAAGCCTCGACGCGCGGGTGCGTTTTGCTCACGCGTTGCCCGGTAAAGAGGGCCGTTGTGCCGGCATCGCCAGTGCGGGTATAAATCGCCATAGTTCCTCCTAACGAGAAAGCGTGTCGACAATGCCGACGATAGCCAGATCGATGGCCTCATTAGGGCCGGAAAAAACGTGTCTGGCGCTGGAGCCACTGCTGAGTAATACCAGTTCTCCAGTTCCAGCGCCGACAGAATCAACCGCGACTTCATCTCCACTCACAGGGGACGCGGGAAGCTCTCCGTCCGCACTCACCCGACGTACCAGCAACAGTTTCTTCCCCACCAGTGATGGGGATTTTTGCGTGGAAACCACAACGCCTGTAACCCGTGCCAGATGCATAGCTCACTCCTGCTTAATTAATTGGACATTTCGCGTACCGACGGCGTCCTGAGCCAGAGCCGTCACGACACATCGACGACGTAGCACCAGAACGCCCCCCTTCAGTTGGGCGACGTCGGCATAGCTGAGAAGTTTGTCAGGATGCAAAACGATGATTCGCCCCAGCTCGTCGCTGAACTCCAGAGGCAGACGCGCAAGTTTTCTAACGGGGATTGCGGGTAACAATCGGTGTTGTAGTGAAATTTTCACGCGGACTCCGCATGCCAGCGCTTCGTGGATCGTTACCACCGACATGTTGTCCGCGCAGCCCTCGGCAATTTGCTCCAGCAATGGCAGGTCCGCCTGCAGGAGGTGGAGCGACGAGTACTGGCAGCACAATGTCCGTGGTTCGATTTCCCGTAACTGCGCGACGCTAAGCGAGAGCGTGCTTTCCGCGCGTTTTTTTAATCGGGAAACAACCTCCTCGATAATGCGTTGCAGCAGTTCGTTGTTCATCGTGGGCTCACCAGTGTGGCAAATGCCTGCGGATTATCTGCGCCCGCAGCATTGGCTTCGTCGGTATCGATATGCATCTCAAGGCGCATATCCGGCGAAACGCGTACGGCGACGTTATCGAAAATCAGTCGACGTTCATCGCCATTAATGGCAACAGAGACTTTATCGCCATGGGAAACGCGCAGGATTAGGGCATCGAGCGGCGACATATGGATATGGCGTTGGGCGACGATTACCCCGGATGCTAAGTCCAGTTCAGCAAATGGACTGATAAGGCGAACGCCTGGCGTGCCCTCGATACTGCCTGACATCCGTAGTGGAGCAGCAATTCCCAACGTACGAGCGTCGGTACGAGAAATTTCGACCTGACTGGTGCTACGCAGTGGGCCGAGTAAGCGCACATTTTTTAACTGACCTTTTGGTCCCACCAGTGTGACGGTCTGGTCTGCTGCATATTGTCCGGGCTGCAGCAGCTCTTTTTTCTCACTAATAGGGTGATTGGGAAACAAGCGGTCGTAATCTTCAGCGCATAGATGAATATGACGATTAGAGATCCCTAGCGGAATAGGGCGCTCACGCATTTCATCCAGAACTTTGGTGACCGTTGTCTCCAGTTGCTGTTTATCCATCACGCTTCACCTCGTTTGCCTGAGTGCAGACAAAGAGAGCGCGGCTCGCCTTTTTGACGGGGGCAGGCAGGGTCAAGACACAGATTGCAGCTAATCAACTCTGCATCTTGCGGCGCTTCGGGCGCTGCATGGTCCTCAGTCATCTCTTCATGTGGTACGACCGGTGTCGGGGCGGGCACTGGCTCAGACTCAGACTCCGGGGTGACGCTATGTGACAGAATGCCATCCCCTGGTCTGGATATGACTTTGTGAGCCACCAGTCCATCTCGCTGGTCAGCGAAACTGACACCGGTGGAAATGGCCGCCTGGACGGAGGCCACATCCCCGATTATCTTGATCACCATCCAGCCTGAACCGTTGGTTTTTTCGAGGCCCACCAGCGTGATGGAGGCGGCTTTCGCCATGACGTCCGCGCAACTGATGGCTAATGCCAGACCACTAACTTCAAGTAATCCCAGTGATTGCTTCACGCTGTGCTCCTTGGTTGCAACGACTTATGCGGATTTAGGTAAAATGGCTTCAACGTCGCTGTGCGGACGTGGGATAACGTGGCAGGATTTCACCTCGCCAACGGCGCTTGCTGCAGCGCTTCCTGCATCTACGGCAGCTTTCACTGCGCCGACATCGCCGCGAACCATAACGGTGATAAGGCCTGAGCCGATTTTTTCGTAACCAACCAACTGCACGTTTGCGGATTTCACCATGGCATCAGCGGCTTCAATAGCGCCGACGAGCCCTTTTGTTTCAACCAGTCCCAGTGCGTTATTCATACTGCTTTTCTCCTGTGGGTTATGAGTGGCATTCCCGAAACGGAATGCCTTTAACCAGCCGCGCAGCGTTATTACCAATGCTGCGTCGGGCATGGTTATCTTGTTGATACGTCAGCGTAAATAGTGGCGCTGATGTGGGTAAGTTTTTATAGTGCACGACCAGTTTTTCGCGACTGCAGCCAATGCCAACCAGCAGCGGCGAGTGGCAAGCCGCCAGCCATGCGTTGTGGATAACGTCAGTTGACGGGCTCTCCTGAATCACAAAGGGGATCCCTTCTTCTTCAATACCCAGCAGCACATCACTCCAGACGTCAGTGCATCCAGCAGTGGCGAAGATAACGATGGCTGGCGTGGTGAGATTACTTTCCATGAGCGAATGCCTTGTACCAGGAGAGAATCAGCCCTGTCGCGACCGCGTTGCGCGGACCTTCGGTGCCACGAATGTTGCCGCGCCCGGCAACCAGGCGATAGTGTGCCAGCGCATCGGTGACCAGTTGCGGAACTTCAAAGTCCAGGGATGAGCCGCCAACCAGCACCACAAAGGGAATATCCCGAATGTTCCCGGTCGGACTCACCTGACGTAGCGCTCTGAGTGCGTTGGTGACGAAAACGCGTTCCTTAGCGCTGCGGCGAATGGCCCGGACTTTCTCCAGCGCCAGTTCGCCTGGCAGTGGCACCAGTTCATCGGGTTTTACTACGCATACGCGGGCAAAAACCGTTGGTGGGAGAGGTGTAGGGAAGAACTGGACGCTGCCATCTTCGTGGCGAAGATGGAACAAGCTCTCGACTTTCGCCAGCGGGTACTTTTTGATCTCTTCAGCGAGATAACGGTCTTCCAGCCCCAGTTCACGGGCAATAATCATCGTGACCATATCGCCCGCACCCGCCAGGTGCGTGGCAATAATTTCGCCTTTCGGGTTGATGATGGAGGCATCGGTCGATCCTGCACCGAGGTCCAGAATAGCCAGTGGTCGCGTCGTGCCGGGGGTGGTTAAGGCCCCCAGAATGGCAGCTTCGGCTTCGGCGCCGCCAACCTGGACGTCAATGTTGAGCTTTTGCGTGATTTCCTGAGCAATCATCGCCATTTGCAGGCGGTCTGATTTCACCATGGAAGCAATGCCGACAGCTTGTTCCAGCGAGAACTCACCGGCTAGCCCGCCGGTCACGCTGACGGGAACCGAGGTATCGACTGCCAGCAGGTCCTGAATAAAAATTTCGTGGCTGGGTTTGTTAGTTAATTCAGCCATTGTCTGGCGCACATGCTCCAGCATGCCGCCAATATTGGTGCCAGCCTCTCCGGTGACGTTATCCAGTTTCGGGCATTCACCAACCGCTTTCATAATCGCTTCAGCGCCAGCTGCAACGTCGACCCGTACGGTACGACCCTGTGACTGTAGCTCCAGATTTCCGGCAGGAATGGCTCGTGCTTTCACATCACCTGACGGTGTTTTCACAACCACGGCAGAACGGTTGCCAATCAGCGCCCGCGCCATCGGGACAATGTTTTTAGTCTCGTCGGCGTTGAGGCCAAAAACGGTCGCAATCCCGTAAGGGTTAGAAAGCGTTTCAATGACTTTTCCTGGAATTGCGACCTCAATGGCAGCCAGCATACCTAACGGGATGCGGTCGATATGAAGGACTTCATCGACGATAGGCAGGGGGTGGGTCAGACGATTACTGACCAACACACCATCGTCCTGCTGCAAAATAACGCCAGTTAACTGGTATCCGGCGCGGACGGAGGCATTAATCATCGTGGCGACATCGGCGAAATCAAAGGCCGATGACACCACCAGAATATAGGGCGTATCCGCCGGACGGCTGAGCAGGTCTTCCGGCGTAATAGTGACGCCAACGCCTAATCCGACGCCGCCCGGCGTTTTAGGGTTATGGCCGATCATGGTGGATTCAGTGATGATGGTTTCGGTTATCGTTTCCATCGCGACGTCGCCAATGACCGGGGTGGCTTCGTTAATACGGATTAGCGAAATATCGCTGACATTGATACCGGCGTTTTTTGCTGCCAGCGAAAGTGCCTCCTGAATACCAAACACATTACGTAATGTGCCTTTAATTCCGGTGGTTTCTGCCAGCGCGCTGCCGGTGATGCTCAGTGCGCCAGACTCATTGAGGGTAGCCAGAGCGACTTCCGTTGATGAGTTGCCTATGTCAATGCCAGCTATATATCGCATGATCCTGTCCCTGAGTTAGTCGTCGCCTTTGAGTTTTTTACGCTCAACGTACAGCGCTGCCGCTTCACGAACGAAAGCTGCACAGATCTTTGCCTGATAACGATTTTCGAGATCGTCGGCGATGGCCATCAGCTCGTCTTTCGTTGAGCGGTATGGGCGCAGCGCGTTGTAGATCTCAAGAATGCGATCGTCAGGTACAGCGGTTAGCTCAGCTGCACGCTCGAAGTTCATCGCCAGTCTGTCACGTCCGGCATCTTTGGCGATTTCCGCCTGAAGGCGCAGCGTTTCAGGGGTGATGCGCATGTCCTGCGCCGTCACTTTGTTGCTCAGAACATTTTCGAGCGTGAAGTCATCCAGAGTTTTGTTGGTTGCGGTTTTTACCCACTCAGGATGTTTATTCGCGAGAGGGTAATCCGTGACTTTCGCGGTATGTGCTGATGAACTCGCCGCGACCGGCGTCGCGGACTCGCCTTGCAGGCTGTTCATCCGGCTTAGCACATCCCGAACCATCGATTCAATTGCGTCGGTATTCATGGAGTTATCCTTTATCAAAGCGCCACGCGCAGTTCCTGCGGGTTTTTGCCCGTCACGACGTATTTGGTCTCTTTAATGTGCAGAATGGCCGATTTCGCCTGGTACTTAGGACGAGCCATCTGGTCATTCAGAGTAGGGACCGGTTGCGGAGATTCACGCTTGGCATAACGCGCGGCGTTTTTACCGATCTGACGATAGGTTTCCAGCGTCAGAAGTGGTGCCTGAGGGAACAGCTCCAGGTTAGAAAGCGGCGGTAACCCCTGCTGGTGGATTACCGTGGTGCCTTTTGACTGGATGCCGATAGAGATCCCGGAACCGCTCAGACGGTTACCTTCCACGGCGACAAATGCCACATCGGAGGATTTAAAGCAGCGGATAACGCGCGCTTTAATGCCTTCTTCTTCAATACCCGCAATCACTTCGCGCAAGATGTTCTTATGCGGGATCCCTACGATATTGACGGTTTGCGACAGTCCAAACGCGGGACCTACGGCAATAATCACTTCGTCCTGCTGCTGGCCTTGTTTGGCTTCGCCAATCTCGGTCAGAAAGCTGTCGCCCTGTGCCGCTGCAGCCTGTGGTGCGCTAGCCGCTGTCGATGCGCGGAATGAGACGGGTTTGTCGCTGGTTTGCATTTCAGACAGTACGTCTTCAATTATCTGGCGCAGCAGCTTTTCATTGATTTCCATTTTTCACCCCTTAGCCAAGCTCGTTGGGATCAAGTGCGCCAGGGATGTTTTTGATCTCTTCCCAGCGTTCGCCTTGTAGGCGATAACCTGTTGCCGGACCGGCATAGTCATTGACGTCATTTACTGCGGATAGCACCTGTCCGTCGCCAACGATAATGGCGGAGGTATGCAGATAATCCCCGGTTAACTTGGCTTTCTGGATGTTGAGCATGTCCTGAGCGACATCGGTAAACCCGCCCTGAGCAAGGGCTTTCACCACTTCCAGACCGTTACGGTTTTTATTGATGATCTCTTGCGCAAACTTGATATCTTCAACGATGTTTCGCTCCGGCATATCTTTCGAACCGTGGGCGTAAGTCGCCGCTTCTACTTCTTCATCAGTGATTGGCGGTAATCCCATCCCGGCAAAGACGGCCTGCAGTGCACGTGCCGCTTTATTACGAATGGCGATAACGTCTTCTTCACGAACCGGACGCAGACCCCCATCTACCTTGAGGTCTCGCTGGAGGACGTTGTAGTCGTCAAAATCTTCGGCATCCTCGTTCGAACCCGCAAACATGTTGTCGTAGTTCGGCACAGCGGAATAACCGGAAGAAATGAAGTCAGTACCCGGCAGGAACTGCATCAGCAGGCGGGCAGTACGACGCATATCCGAGTGGGTAAAGGTTTGGTCGTTGCTGGAGGCACACTCCAGATCCAGGGAGGAACAGATCAGGTTTTCAGCTAACACCGCACGAATGCCTGACGGCACAGCGGAAGGCACGCCGATGCAGCTTACTGAACCATTTTGTAAACCCTGTACGCCAGCGGCTTTGGTGATGTAAATACAGCGGGCTTCGAGGTAAAGCATCGATTTACCTTCGGCGTAACCCATCTGAACTTCTGAGCCAGAACCGGAGGTAAAGCGCATTTTCAGACCGCGTGAGGCGTAGGAAGAGGCGAGGAAACCTTTCGACCATGGCGTGTCATCGCCGTCGGTAAAGACGGGTTCAGTACCATAGACAGAGATGGTTTCCGCATAACAGGTGTGGCCTAACATACCGAGTTTAAGTTCGGTCGCCTCTTCCAGCGAGCACTGGGTTAATACGCCAGGGCGCCCAACCTGTGAGCCGACTAACAGCGCAATGGCGTTAAAGGGTGCATAACGCGCAACGGCAACCGTCGTTTCCTGTTCGTCAAATCCGCGCCAGGCGCCTTCAGCCGCATCAGCGGCAATCTGCACCGGATTATCTTTAACGTTAGTGACGTGCGCCTGCTGAGACGGTGTACGACGAGCACGCATTTTCTGCATGGCCATCATCATCTCAACGACGTTCATATGGGACACCACTTCGACAATTTTTGCCGGGGTCATTGCGGTGGTCAGCGGCACAATGTCTTTGCGCTTCACGTTAGGATCGCAAAGCATATTGGCAAGTTTTACTGAGTCCATCGCCATGACTTCTTCAGCGCGCGCCAGGTTAATGCCATAGCGGGCAATGAAATGGTCAATTAAGTCAAATTCACTGGCGGATTTGCCGTCCAGTTCTGTGACTGTACCGTTGACGATTTTAATCGACGGTTTAGGGTCGTTCGGGCTTTCCATCGCAATGAAGCCTTCTTCGATCCACTCCTTAACGAAGCCATCCTGATTCACAGGGCGCTTCGCCAGTGCTTCAAATCTTTTCGATCTCATGAATCAGCCTCACTGATATCAGATGTAGGACGGACGATCGTTTTTCGGTTCTGAGCCGAGGGTCCCGAGTACGGTTTTACCGATTTCGCGGGCGGAGATAACGGCCTGACGCACAGCGCCGGAATCGCCTGAAATGACCAGAATGGCTTCGTTACTGAAGCTGGTGCCATGGGCAGGGGAGCTGTAGGCCACAACTTCCACGTTGGCGGATTTCAGCGCAGTATCAGCCATCAGGACACCAACGGATGCCGGGGCGCCGACGATCACGCCACAGGCACGGCCAATCGGTGCACCAAAGGCTTTTTCCAGCGCGTAGCTGGCGCGTGCGGTGTATTGCATTTCGATGTGACCGGCTTCGTTGGCGTAAACATCGCCAAAGGTGCGATCCAGTTCTTTCAGCGCAACCTCAATTCCGCGTTTCACGTCGGAAACATCGTTGCCGCCGAGAATAATCAGCGAACCGTGACCCGCGCCGCCTTTGGTATCACGTGGCAACTCAATACTGACGACTTCAGTATTGGTGGCTTTTACCGCTTCATCTGCGGCCATGATGTGCGGGCCTGCACCAGTACGCGCGCCAAGGATGCCAATGGAGCGATACCGTTTTTCAAGTTTCATTGCGTCCAGTAGGGCGCTGTCCACGTTGGCGATTACCAGACCGACGGTGTCGCCAATCGCAGTACCGACAAACTCCGTTAAACTGCAGCTTTTCTCTGCCATAGCCGTTTCTCGTGTTGGAGGATTATTTTCAGGGATAGCCTGCTGTTCCGGCGTTGCCACGCGAGCAATCACCTGCGCCATGATCTGATCAACCAGCTCATTGCTGCTCATTAGCTAATTCCCTTCGGTAAGATTTTTTCTACATCGGTGTGAGGGCGTGGGATGACGTGTACGGCTTTCACTTCTCCCACATTACGTGCTGCGGCGGCACCTGCATCTGTTGCTGCTTTGACTGCGCCAACATCGCCGCGGACAATGACTGTTACCAGCCCCGAACCAATTTTTTCGTAGCCGACCAGCATTACATTGGCTGACTTCACCATTGCATCTGCGGCCTCTATGGCTGCAGTCAAGCCTTTGGTTTCTACCATTCCTAACGCTTCTTGTTGCATAAAGACCTCGCCTGGGTTGTCCCGATGTTCATGACTATAAAAAGAAGCGAGGAAAAAGAATGGCTGACTTGAAATTGAGAGTGAAAAAATAATAGAGGCAAGGTGATATAAAATTGCTATTAATTATTTTAACTTGTTGTTTTTAATGGGTATATTAAATTTTATTGATGTGATTATTTAGTTATGTCAGTTCCACATTTACACTTTTTCTGGTGACATTATAAATATCATTTGCTATGCGAAAAAAATGAAATTGTGATGGTGGTTTGAAAACAGATTTCTGCTAATAGCAATATTTTATTGTTTTGAAAATGTCCGTGTAATACGCGAAATCCCGATTGACTCTAATGTTTTAATAAAGTGTGTAGCAAGAATTTGCTATTGCGCCACGATTTTAAAGGGCAAGCTATCCGCAGAATGCCAACAATTTGCTGATATGGCCTTTTATAGTAAGCCTCGAAGTATTCTACTTGCCAGTAAGGAGTCCGCTGGTAAAGACACGAACTCTGCTTAGAAGGTGTCACAATGAACGATTCACTAAAAGCGCAATGCATTGCTGAGTTTTTGGGTACCGGGCTGTTTTTGTTTTTTGGTATTGGCTGCCTGAGCGCTCTGAAAGTCGCAGGTGCCAGCCTGGGATTGTGGGAAATCTGCATCATTTGGGGGCTGGGGATCTCGCTTGCAGTCTACCTGACGGCCGGGATTTCTGGCGCGCATCTCAACCCTGCTATCACCATCGCGCTGTGGCTGTTTGCCTGTTTTCCGGGGCGCAAAGTATTACCTTACACTGTGGCGCAGGTCGCGGGGGCCTTTGGTGGCGCTTTGCTGGCTTATTTGCTCTACGGCAGTCTGTTTACCGAGTATGAGTCGGCCCACCAGATGGTGCGCGGCAGTCTGGAAAGCCTGCACCTTGCCAGTATTTTTAGTACTTATCCTGCGGCGGCGCTCAGCGTCTGGCAGGCAGCGTTGGTCGAAGTGGTGATTACCTCCATTCTTATGGGGATGATCATGGCGCTGACTGACGACGGTAACGGCGTGCCTAAAGGTCCGTTGGCACCATTGCTGATTGGTATTCTGGTTGCTGTTATCGGCGCATCCACCGGTCCGCTCACCGGATTTGCGATGAATCCGGCGCGTGATTTTGGTCCTAAATTATTTGCCTGGATGGCCGGGTGGGGAGATGTTGCGATGACCGGTGGGCGTGATATCCCTTATTTCATTGTACCGATTGTGGCCCCTATCATCGGCGCGTGCGCGGGTGCAGCAATTTATCGTTATTTGATTGGCAAAAATTTACCGTGTAATACGTGTAAGCTGGACGAAAATGAGAGCTAGCTTCACAGAAGAAGTTTATTTTTGAAAAGTAAAAACTGTTTTCGTGATCCGGTATCCTGAACTGCCCAAAAAGTCTCCCAAGAATGGGAGACTTTTGTTATGTTCAATTACGACTTTCATCAATGCTCAGGATGGCAGGGTGAAAACGAATGTGAATAATATGTTTTATTTATAACAATAAATTAACTGAGAGGTTTTATCATGATTTCTGCGAGTGCCCTGAACTCAGAACTCATTAATAAAATCGCACAGGATTTTGCGCAGGCCACCAGTCTGGCCGTTGTGGTTGTCAATATTCACGGTGATGAAATTTCTGAGCTTTTTAATTTCACCCCTTTTTGCCAGTTGATGCGTCAGCATCCTCAGCACAGTACCCGTTGTCGTATGAGCGATCGCTGTGGAGGGCTGGAAGCCTCTAAATCCGATCAACCCTGCATCTATCGCTGTCACGCCGGACTTACCGATTTCTCAATTCCGCTGGTCATTGCGGGGCACCTGGTAGGGTTTGTGCTTTGTGGCCAGGTACGCTTAAGTAACGATGTCGGTTTGGTTGATATTCTGAATGTAGATGACCGCTGGCAAGCCGATCCCGAACTGGTCAACGAGTTTCGTAATGTACCGGAAATGGATTATTCGCGAGTCATCGCCTCAGCGGATCTGCTGAAGCTCATCGTGGAAAATTGCCTTAAGAAACAACTTAATTTTGTGGTTATCAAAGATAACCCGCAGCAGTCAGAGCCGGTACGAGCTAACCGCAGTACCAATCCTCATGACAGCAAAATGAAAAAAGCACTGCGCTATATTGATGCGCATTTATCAGACGAATTGCGTCTGGAGGATGTCGCCTCTCATGTTTACCTTAGCCCTTACTATTTCAGCAAATTGTTCAAAAAATATCATGGGATCGGTTTTAACGCATGGGTAAACCAGCAGCGAATGGCCAGTGCAAAAGAGCTGCTTTGGCACAGTGACTGGAGCATAGCCAGTATTGCGCGTAATTTAGGATTTTCGCAAACCAGTTATTTTTGCAAAGTTTTTCGTCAAACGTATCAGGTCACGCCGCAGGCATTTCGCCAGCAAATAAATGTCATTTCACGTGGCGAGTCCGCTTAAGTAGCAATATTTTGCTATTGCCGATTTTTGATATAGGGCGCTATGCCAGTCATTATAAAATGAAAAGTAGCGACAGCAGTCAATAAATTGTCATAGCGCAACAAAATAATAGTATTAGAGGGATAAACTGCACCAGTTTTTATTTTTGTGATGAGATACAGTGTCTCTGTGAATGACTTTCTTTATTCTTTGTTGGCACTTTCATTCAGAATGCGAGCATATGAATAAGTGGGTTTATGCCAGGTAATTGGTTGAATGAACCCGGCAAGATATTAAATTGAATTATTGTCATGAGGTCGTGAATTTACCTCATAACAGAGAGCTTAATTAATCAGGCTCTTGAACTGACAGGTTTGCCACATTTGTGGTAGGGAAGGGGGTGAGAATCCCCCGCAGCCCCCGCTGCTGTGATGCTGACGACCCCGTATTGACCACTGATCGCAAGATTGGGAAGGACGGGTGAGGATGACGCTAAGCCAGAAGACCTGCCTGTCAGTGACTACCAACAACTTCGGTGGGAAGTGGGTGGTTCAGATGCATACAGTCGAGAGACTGGGTATCTTTACACCCCTACCACCCTGAACAGGATCAGGGTATGGCGGCCAATTTTCACGCTTTTGTTCTTGCAGGTACCGGAAGCGGCTGTGGTAAAACCACGGTGACGCTGGGCTTGTTGAGCTTGTTGAAAAAACGCGGTTTACGCGTCCAGCCTTGTAAAGTAGGCCCCGATTACCTTGATACCGGCTGGCATACCGCGGTATGCGGCACTGCTTCCCGCAATCTTGATAGCTTCATGCTTCCCGTCCCCACCCTGAATGCTTTATTTCGCGAGCACATGCAACATGCGGATATCGCCGTTATTGAAGGCGTTATGGGGTTGTATGACGGATACGGCACCGACCCAAACTACTGCAGCACCGCCGCGATGGCCAAACAGTTAGGCTGTCCGGTTATCCTACTGGTTGATGGCAAAGCCGTTTCCACCTCGATCGCCGCGGCGGTAATGGGGTTTCAGCATTTTGATCCAACCCTGAATATTGCCGGCGTTATTGTTAACCGGGTTAACAGCGAAACGCATTACCAGCTCCTGAAAGTGGCGATTGAGCGTTACTGCGCTGTACCCGTCTTAGGCTACGTTCCCCGTATGGAAGGCGTTGCGCTTCCCGAGCGTCATCTGGGTTTGGTTACCGCGCGTGAGTCGGTTATCAACCAGCAGCCGTGGCAGGCGTTTGCCGCGACGCTGGAGCAAACCCTTGATATCGACGCGCTGCTGAGATTAAGCCAGTTAGACACGCTTCCTGCTGGTGAATGGCCAGCGTTGCCCGCCGCAGACGCCGGGGCAGGGCTAACGCTTGCCATCGCCGATGACGAAGCGTTCAACTTCTACTACCCAGACAACATTGTGCTACTGGAGCGCACGGGGCTTAAAATTGTCCGTTTTAGTCCGTTGCACGACACCTGTTTACCCGACTGTCAGATGATCTGGCTGGGTGGCGGCTATCCTGAGTTACATGCTGCGGCGTTGGCCCGTAATGTTGCAATGCTTAACCAACTGCGGGCGGCGCACCAGCAGGGTGTCGCGATTTATGCCGAGTGCGGGGGGCTGATGTATCTCGGCAGTTCGCTGGAAGACAGCCAGGGTGATACCTGGCTGATGGCGGATATCATTCCCGGTCACAGCAAAATGGGAAAACGTCTGACCCGATTTGGCTACTGCGAAGCGCAGGCCGCGCAGCAAACGTTGTTAGCTGCAGAAGGCGAAGTGCTGCGCGGACATGAATTCCACTACTCCGATTTTACCCCTGAAACCTCCGCGGTGATGAACTGTCGCAAAGTGCGCGATGGCAAAACGCTGCAAGCCTGGTCCGGCGGCTGGCAGGTGGGAAATACCTTTGCCAGCTATCTACACGTTCATTTTGCTCAACGTCCGCAGATGCTTAACCACTGGCTGGCAGCCGCGAGGAGCGCACTATGACCATCCTCGCGTGGTGTGTTGCCTGGCTGCTTGATTTTATCATCGGCGATCCGCAGAACTGGCCGCATCCGGTGCGCTGGATTGGCAATCTGATTTCTGCGGTGCAGCGAGTTGTTCGGCGTTACTGCCATAGCGACCGTGCGCTACGCATCGGTGGCGGGGTGATGTGGATTGTGGTGGTGGGGCTGACCTGGGCTGTGTCCTGGGGAGTACTGGCGCTGGCGCACTCTATTCATCCCTGGCTTGGTTGGGTGGTTGAGGTCTGGATGATCTTTACCGTGCTGGCCGGGCGCTGCCTGGCAAACGCCGCGCAGGATGTCGAGCGTCCGCTACGTGCCGGTAACCTTGCTGCAAGTCGGGAAAAGCTGTCATGGATTGTAGGACGTGATACCTCGCAATTACAGCCACAGCAGATCAATCGCGGCGTAGTGGAAACCGTGGCTGAGAACACCGTTGATGGCATCATCGCGCCGCTGTTCTTCTTGCTCCTCGGCGGTGCGCCTCTGGCGATGGCCTACAAAGCGGTAAACACCCTTGACTCCATGGTGGGCTACAAACATGAAAAATACCGCGCTATCGGTATGGTCAGCGCTCGTCTGGACGATGTCGCAAATTATATTCCCGCGAGACTAAGTTGGCTGCTGCTGGGCGCAGCGGCATTTTTATGTCGCCAGGACGGCGCGCGTGCTTGGCAGATTGGCTGGCGCGATCGCTACAACCACAGCAGCCCAAACTGCGCGTGGTCAGAAGCGTCCGTTGCCGGGGCATTAGGAATTCGTCTGGGTGGTCCTAATGACTACTTTGGCGAGCGCGTTGAGAAACCGTGGATCGGTGATGCACAACGCGACATTTCGGTAGACGACATTTCCCATACGATTCGATTGATGTGGGTGGCATCGATGCTGGCACTGGCGCTGTTTATTGCGCTGCGGTGGCTGCTGGTCGGTGTAGCCTGAGGACAACACAATGCAATATATCCAGCAACCCCAGGCGATTGAGGCCAAAAGTTTCGACATTATTGGCGAGATCATCCGTGAAACCCGCCCGGACTATCAGTTTGCCAGCCCGTTACATGAAGCCATTATCAAGCGGGTCATTCACACGACAGCGGATTTCGACTGGCTGGACATTCTGTGGTTTTCCAGTGATGTGCTGGAGCAGTTCTGTGCGGCGCTTAGCCGTTCGAGCGTGATTTATACCGATACCACTATGGCCCTTTCCGGGATTAATAAAACGCTGCTGGCAAAATTCGGTGGCGAATGCCGCTGCTACATCAGCGACCCGCGGGTCGTGCGGACGGCAAAAGAGCAGGGCATTACCCGGTCAATGGCGGCCGTTGACATTGCGGTGAAGGAAGAGGGTGAAAAGCTGTTTGTGTTTGGCAACGCGCCGACAGCGCTGTTCCGCCTGCTTGAGCATGATGTGGCCGTGAGTGGCGTAGTTGGCGTACCGGTTGGGTTCGTCGGTGCAGAAGAGTCGAAAGATGCACTGACCCAAAGCAATCTACCCGCCATTGCTGCGTTAGGTCGTAAAGGGGGAAGTAACGTCGCCGCCGCGATCGTCAACGCCATGCTTTATCACATGCAGGGGGCGCGATGAGCGAGTCCTTCGATACGCCTGTGTGGCACAACGGTAAAGCGCTGCGTAAAGGATATACCACGGGATCGTGCGCGACGGCGGCGGCAAAAGTGGCGGCGCTGATGGTATTGCGCCAACACCTGATCCATCAGGTTTCTATCGTGACGCCATCAGGTGTGACGCTGTGTCTGAACGTAGAGTCACCGCATATCGAAGGACAGCAGGCGATAGCCGCCATCCGCAAAGACGGTGGCGATGATGTGGATGCCACTCACGGCATGCTGATTTTTGCCCGCGTGACGTTAAACGATAGCAAAGAGATAACCCTTCAGGGCGGGGAAGGCGTTGGCACGGTAACCCGCAAAGGGATCGGCCTGCCAGTGGGCAGTTCGGCGATTAATCGCACACCTCGCCAGACCATTGAGTCTGCGGTTCGTGAGGCGATTGGTCCGAATCGTGGGGCGCAAATTGAAATTTTCGCGCCGGAAGGCGAAGAGCGGGCGCAAAAAACCTACAACTCCCGCCTTGGCATTCTGGGCGGCATTTCGATCATTGGTACGACTGGGATCGTCACGCCGATGTCAGAAGAAAGCTGGAAACGTTCACTGTCGCTGGAGCTGGAAATTAAGCGAGCGGCGGGGCTGGAGCGTGTCGTACTGGTGCCAGGAAACCACGGCGAACGTTTTGTGCGTGAGCAGATGGGGATCGACACCCAGGTTGTGGTCACTATGAGCAATTTTGTCGGCTACATGATTGAAGAAGCCGTACGTCTGGGGTTCCGACAAATTGTGCTGGTGGGACACCCTGGTAAGCTCGTCAAAATTGCGGCGGGGATCTTTCATACCCACAGCCATATTGCCGATGCTCGCATGGAAACGCTGGTGGCCCACCTCGCATTACTGGGTGCGCCGCTGGAACTGCTCACGCTGGTCAGCGACTGCGATACCACCGAGGCGGCGATGGAACACATAGAAGCATACGGTTTTCAGCACATTTACAACCATCTGGCTAAGCGCATCTGTATGCGCGTCCTGCAAACGTTGCGCTTTACCAAAAATCCCCCGACCTGTGACGCCATCATGTTCTCTTTTGATAATCAGGTGCTTGGAAGTAATCGCCCGGTTGCAGAGATTGCTGAGGAGATGCAATGTTAACCGTTGTAGGGATGGGACCAGCCGGTTTGCATTTGATGACGCCTGCGGCGCGTGAAGCGGTCGCAACGGCTGATGTTCTGGTCGGTGGAAAGCGACATTTGCAGCAATTCCCGGATTTTACCGGTGAACAGTTTGTTCTCGGCGCCAATATTCTCGAACTTTTGAACTGGATTTGCGCGCACCAGGAACAACGCGTTGTGGTGCTGGCATCTGGCGATCCGCTGTTTTACGGCATCGGGACGCGCATGGTGGCGCATTTCGGTATTGAAAATGTGCGCATTATTCCCGGTATTAGCGCGGTGCAGTACCTGTGTGCGCAGTCCGGTATTGATATGAACGATATGTGGCTGACCAGTAGCCATGGTCGCAGCGTCTGTTTCGATGAACTGGCGCGACATAACAAGGTGGCGATGGTGACAGATGCGCAGTGCGGCCCGCGTGAAATTGCGCAGCAGCTCATTGCACGAGGCAAGGGACATCGCTGGATGGTGATTGGCGAAAACCTGGCAATGGAAAACGAACGGATCCATTTCCTGCCTGTGAACGAAGTTAACGCCGACTATGACATGAATGCAGTGGTGATCCTTGATGAAAGATGAGCTGTTTTTACGTGGAGAGAAAGTGCCGATGACCAAAGAAGCGGTACGTGCACTTGCCCTCTCAAAACTTGAATTACACCGCGCCAGTCACCTGATTGATATTGGCGCGGGAACCGGCAGCGTGTCGATAGAAGCCGCGCTGCAATACCCTGGATTGCGCGTGACGGCAATCGAGCGTAACCCGGCGGCGCTCAGGCTGCTGGATGAAAACCGCCAGCATTTTGCCTGTGCAAACATCGACATTTTTCCCGGTGTTGCGCCGATGACCATCGCTGAAAAAGCCGATGCCATTTTCATGGGCGGCAGCGGTGGCCATTTGACTGAACTGATTGACTGGTCAATGCGTCAATTGCATCCCGCAGGGCGGCTGGTGATGACATTCATCCTCCAGGAAAACCTCAACACCGCGCTGGCACATCTGGACCATCTTGGCGTACCGGGAGTGGATTGCCTGCAGCTACAGGTTTCCTCGCTTACCACGCTTGGCAGTGGTCACTATTTCAAACCGAATAACCCCGTATTTGTTATCGCCTGTCAGAAGGAAGGAAACCATGTCTGAGATTTTTGATCCCCGTAGCGTGTGGTTTGTTGGCGCAGGTCCTGGCGATCGCGAGCTGATTACCCTCAAAGGTTACCGGTTGCTACAGCAGGCGCAGGTTGTTATCTACGCCGGATCGCTGATTAACACCGAACTGCTGGAATATTGTCCTGCTGGTGCTGAATGCCACGACAGCGCTGAACTGCATCTGGAGCAGATCCTTGATCTGATGGAAGCCGGAGTGAAAGCGGGTAAGACCGTGGTGCGTCTGCAAACCGGCGATGTTTCGCTGTACGGTTCCGTGCGCGAGCAGGGCGAGGAACTGACCAAACGCGGGATTGACTGGCAGGTGGTGCCCGGCGTCAGCGCATTCCTTGGTGCGGCGGCGGAGCTGGGCGTTGAGTATACCGTGCCTGAGGTCTCACAGAGCCTGATCATTACCCGCCTGGAAGGACGCACGCCGGTGCCGGAGCGCGAACAGCTGGAGTCATTTGCCAGTCACCAGACATCTATGGCGATTTACCTGTCCGTTCAGCGTATTCATCGTGTGGCCGAGCGTTTGATTGAAGGCGGTTATCCGGCGACCACGCCCGTGGCGGTGATCTACAAGGCAACCTGGCCGGAAAGCCAGACCGTGCGCGGTACCCTGGCGGATATTGGCGACAAGGTTCGTGATGCGGGCATCCGTAAAACGGCTCTTATTCTGGTCGGTAATTTCCTGGGCTCGGAGTATCACTACTCCAAACTCTATGCGGCGGACTTTAGCCATGAATACCGTAAAGCCTGAGTCAATTGCGCTTTTTTGCCTGACCCCGGGAGGCGTTACGCTGGCAAAACGTCTGGCGGCCATGCTGCCGGTCACCTGTTTTACCAGTGAAAAGCTGCTGGAGGAGGGATTCATTCCTTTCGAAAACGGCTTTGCGAATACCGCCCGCGAAGCGTTTGCGAATTACTCGGCGCTGATTTTTATCGGTGCGACCGGCATTGCGGTGCGCGTGCTGGCCCCGCTGGTCAACGACAAATTTTGCGATCCGGCGGTGGTGGTCATTGATGAACGCGCCCAGCATGTCATCAGCCTGCTCTCCGGTCACGCGGGCGGTGCCAATGCGCTGGCGCGGTATCTGGCGGGCATGTTGGGCGCCGATCCGGTGATCACCACGGCGACGGATGTCAACGATATGGCGGCACTGGATACGCTGGCATTTCAACTGAATGCCCGGATGAGTGATTTCCGTTCGGCGGTGAAGATCGTTAATCAGATGCTGGTCAGTAACAAGCGGGTTGGGCTGTGGTGGGATGATGAACTGACGCAGGATGTCAGTCATTGCGACCGGCGCGGATTTATCACGGTAACCGATCTCAATCAGCTTCCTGAACTGGATGCGCTGGTGTGTATCACCTTACGCACCAACTTACCCGATCTGCCTGTTCCGCACTGGAAGCTGGTGCCGCAGCGTGTTGTGGCCGGAATTGGTTGTCGTCGTGACACGCCGTTCCCGTTGCTGGCCGCGCTGCTTGCCAGGCAACTCGAGGCCCAGCAGCTCGATCCGCTGGCGCTTAAAGCGATTGGCAGTATCACGCTGAAAAAAGATGAACAGGGACTTATCCAACTGGCATCGTGCTGTCGCGTTCCTTTCGAAACCTTTACTGCTGACGCGCTGCGTGAGCATGAACACCGCTTCCCGGCCTCATCGTTTGTTCGCAAAACGGTGGGTACAGGAAGCGTTTCCGGTCCTGCAGCCTGGCTGCTGAGCCACGGAAAACTGTTAGGCGAGACCCTGCGAGAACAGGGCGTCACTATCACTTTGGGAGTTTCACACTGATGTTAAGCGTAATTGGAATTGGCCCTGGCTCGCAGGCAATGATGACCATGGAAGCCGTTGAAGCATTGCAGGCAGCGGAAATCATCGTTGGCTATAAAACCTACACCCACCTGGTAAAAGCGTTCACTGGCGACAAGCAGGTGATCAAAACCGGGATGTGCAAAGAGATTGAACGCTGCCAGGCGGCGATCGAACTGGCGCAGGCAGGTCACAATGTGGCGCTGATCAGCAGCGGTGATGCAGGGATTTACGGTATGGCCGGGCTGGTGCTTGAGCTTGTCAGCAAGCAAAAGCTGGACGTTGAGGTCAGGCTGATCCCAGGAATGACGGCAAGCATTGCCGCCGCCTCTTTGCTGGGCGCGCCGTTGATGCACGACTTCTGCCACATCAGCTTGAGCGATCTGTTAACTCCGTGGCCAGTTATCGAAAAACGCATAGTGGCTGCCGGCGAAGCAGACTTTGTAATCTGTTTCTACAACCCGCGCAGTCGGGGTCGCGAAGGACATCTGGCGCGCGCATTTGAGCTGCTTTCTGCCAGCAAGAGCGCGCAAACGCCGGTGGGTATTGTGAAGTCAGCCGGACGTAAAAAACAGGAAAAATGGTTGACCACCCTGGGTGAAATGGACTTTGAACCGGTTGATATGACCAGCCTTGTGATCGTTGGCAACAAAACAACCTATGTTCAGGACGGCCTGATGATCACGCCACGAGGTTATGTGCTGTGAATTACGGTGATGTGTTGGTCATGGGCGGTACCAGCGATGCGCGCATGCTGTGCCAGCAACTGGACGCAGCCAATGTGGCCTACACCCTGTCAGTTGCGACCCCAACGGGGAAGCAGCTGGCGGGAGATATCAAAGGTCAGGTGCGCTGCGGACGTCTGGAACGCGAACAAATGATTGCCTGGCTACAGGAAAATCAGACGCGCTGGGTGATAGACGCCTCGCATCCGTATGCCGAGGTGGTGAGCCGCAACATCATGAACGCCTGCGAAGCAGCGGGGGTATTGCTGAGCCGCTATCAACGTCCTGAGCAGTTAAGCGGTTTAACCCATCCGCAGCTTTATACCGTACAGAGTATTCAGCAAGCCTGCGAGGTTGCGCGCCGCTTCGGTGACCGCGTGCTGCTGACGACCGGCAGTAAAGATCTGGCTATCTGGCGCGAAGGGTTGCCTGAAAAAACGCTGCTGGCGCGCGTCCTGCCTGTACCCGAGGTTATTCAGCAATGCGCGGACCTGGGATTTGGCGTCGGTGAGATTTTTGCATTGTGCGGGCCGTTTAGCGCCGAGTTCAACGCTGCGTTTTATCGCCAATGTCAGGCTGATGTGGTGATCACTAAGGCATCCGGTGCGGAAGGTGGTTATCAGGAAAAAGTTCAACCCTGTCTCGATGCTGGTATCCCCTGCATCGTGATTACACGTCCGGCACCGTTGGTGACGGGAGAAGAGTTACTGGAAAGTCAGGCCGCCTTCGGGGCGCGTTTAACGCGCTGGCTGGCCGCTGCTTAAGGAGTTAGAGATGAAAAAGGCGCTTCTGGTGGTCAGCTTTGGCACCAGCTATCACGACACCTGTGAGAAAAATATTGTGGCTTGCGAGCGCGAT
Source organism: Citrobacter sp. RHBSTW-00887 (assembly GCF_013728095.1). Lineage (NCBI taxonomy): Bacteria > Pseudomonadati > Pseudomonadota > Gammaproteobacteria > Enterobacterales > Enterobacteriaceae > Citrobacter > Citrobacter sp. RHBSTW-00887. The sequence goes on from NZ_CP056267.1 coordinate 2,153,103, forward strand.
CTCGCAGCCAGTTGCCCTGACCGCGACCTGTTCCGGGCGTTTACCTCCGGGATGATTATCCGCAAGCTCAAGCAGCGCGACGGCATTGAGATCGACACGCCGCTGCAGGCGCTGCAAAAGCTGGCGGAGCAGGGGTATCAGGACGTGGCTATTCAGTCGTTGCACATTATCAACGGTGATGAATACGAAAAAATTGTCCGCGAAGTGCAAAGCATGCGCCCGCTTTTTTCTCGCCTGACGCTGGGTGTTCCGCTGCTGAGCAGCCATGACGATTACGCCCAGCTGATGCTGGCGCTGCAACAGCAGATGCCGGTGCTTGGCGAAAATGAAAAAGTGGTGTTTATGGGACACGGTGCCAGCCATCATGCCTTTGCCGCCTATGCCTGCCTCGACCATATGATGACAGCACAGCGCTACCCGGCGCGGGTTGGGGCGGTGGAAAGTTACCCGGAAGTCGATGTGCTGATTGAAAGTTTGTCTCAGGAAGGGGTGACGGCGGTGCATCTGATGCCGCTCATGTTAGTTGCTGGCGATCATGCCATCAATGATATGGCCTCTGACGAAGAAGATTCCTGGAAAACATTGTTCAATGCGGCCGGGATACCGGCTACGCCGTGGCTCAGTGGTCTGGGTGAGAATCCGGCGGTTCGCGCTATGTTCGTGGCGCATTTACAACAGGCGCTTAATGTGGCGCTGGAGGAAGCAGCATGAGCGGAAAACTGTACGCATTAAGCACCGGGCCTGGCGCTTCCGATCTTATCACCGTGCGGGCCGCACGCACGCTGGGTACGCTGGATATTCTCTATGCGCCTGCCGGGCGTAAAGGTGGCGACAGTCTGGCGCTGTCGATCGTACGTGAATATATCGGCGAGCAGACCGAAGTTCGCTGCTGCCATTTTCCTATGAGTGCTGACAGCGCCGAAAAAGAGGCGGTATGGGATGACGTTGCGGCCGCGCTGGTTCAGGAAGTCGAAGCGGGTAAGCAGGTGGGCTTTATTACACTCGGCGACGCCATGCTGTTCAGCACCTGGGTTTTTTTACTCCAGCGTATTGGCTGTCCTGACTGGTTAGAAATCGTCCCGGGCGTGACCTCTTTCGCTGCGATTGCCGCGCGGTCAAAAACGCCGCTCGCCATGGAGCAACAGTCACTGGCCGTGGTCTCCTGTACCGCGCCGGAAGCGGAAATCCAGCAGGCGTTAAAGCAGCATGACAGTCTGGTGCTGATGAAGGTATACGGTCGTTTTGCGCGCATCAAAGCGCTGCTGCAACAAGAGGGTTTGTTGGGCTGCGCATTGATGATGTCTGAAGCCACGCTGCCGGGTGAACAGTGCTGGCGTCATCTCGATGAGGTGAGCGACGATCAGCCGCTGCCTTATTTCTCGACCATTCTGGTCAATAAACAGTGGGAGTATGCACAATGAAGCTTGAACAACAGCTAAAACAGCTGTCTTTCAGCGGGTTGGCTGCGGCGCTATTACTGATGGTTGTTCCTGAACAAGCGTTCGCCATGCACATAATGGAAGGTTTTTTGCCGCCGATGTGGGCGCTGGCCTGGTGGCTGCTGTTTTTACCGTGCCTGTGGTACGGGCTGGTGCGGCTGCGCCAAATCGTGCAGGAAGATAGTCACCAAAAAGTGTTACTGGCTCTGTGCGGCGCGTTTATTTTTGTGCTGTCGGCGCTGAAAATTCCTTCTGTTACCGGAAGTTGCTCGCACCCTACCGGGGTAGGCCTGGCGGTTATCCTGTTTGGACCGGGCGTGGTGGCAATCCTTGGGGCAATCGTCCTGCTGTTCCAGGCGCTGTTACTGGCGCACGGTGGTTTGACAACGCTTGGCGCTAACGGCATGTCGATGGCGGTGATTGGCCCGGTGGTGGGTTACATGGTGTGGAAAATGGCCTGCCGTGCGGGGTTGCGTCGTGATGTTTGCGTCTTCCTGTGCGCGATGCTGGCGGATCTCGTCACCTATTTCGTGACCTCGGTGCAACTGGGCGTGGCGTTCCCGGACCCATCCGCCGGTGCTACGGGTTCAATCATCAAGTTCATGGGGATTTTCTGTCTGACGCAGATCCCAATTGCGATAGCGGAAGGTCTGCTCACCGTAATGATTTATGACCAGTTAACCAAACGGCAGTTGATTACCGCTCAAGGACATTAACGATGAAAAAGACGCTGATTTTGTTAGGGATGGTAGTGGCGCTGGTGATCCTGCCGTTCTTTATCAACCATGGTGGAGAGTACGGTGGCTCAGACGGTGAGGCGGAGAGTCAGATTCAGGCAATTGCCCCACATTATGAGCCGTGGTTCCAGCCGTTGTATGAACCGGCAAGCGGTGAGATTGAAAGCCTGCTGTTTACGCTTCAGGGATCGCTGGGCGCAGCCGTGATTTTCTACATTCTGGGTTACACCAAGGGCAGGCAACGCCGTGATGACCGGGTTTGACAGGCTTAGCTACCAAAGCCGCTGGTTTCATGTCTCACCCGTGCGGAAATTTTTGCTCTGGCTGATGATGATGATTCTGGCGTTTACTCTGCCCCCGTTGGGGCAGGGTATTGAGCTGTTACTGATTGCCGCGCTGAGCTGCTGGCTGCTGCGCATTTCCTTCTGGCGCTGGTGTCGCTGGATGGCATTACCGTTTGGTTTTCTGACGGTCGGTGTCGTGACCATTCTGTTTAGTTTTAGCCGCGATCCGCAGACGCTGCTGGCCTGCATCCCCGTTGGAAGCTATTGGTTAGGCGTTAGCGCGCCAGGGCTTGTCACCGCCAATGAAACCTTTTGGCGCAGCCTGGCTGCGCTGGCTGCGACGTTCTGGCTGGTACTGAATCTGCCGTTTCCGCAATTGATTATCTTACTCAAACGCGCGCACGTTCCTCGCCTGCTCACTGAGCAGATCCTGCTAACCTGGCGCTTTATTTTTATCCTGTTAGACGAGGCGCTGGCTATTCATCGCGCACAAACGCTACGTTTTGGTTATCGTAGCTTGCCGTTGGGCTATCGCTCGCTGGCGATGCTGGTGGGATTGCTGTTTACCCGCGTGTTGATCCGCTACCAGCAAATGACCACCACACTGGATATCAAACTGTATCAGGGTGATTTTCACCTGTAAGGAAAAGTATGCTTGCCACTTCAGCGCTTTGGTTTCGCTATCAGGATGACCCGATCCTCAAAGGGCTAACGCTGGACTTTTCAACGCATGCCGTCACCGGGCTGGTCGGTGCTAATGGCTGCGGGAAATCCACGCTGTTTATGAACCTGAGTGGTTTGCTGCGCCCGCAGGAAGGCGCGGTGATGTGGCAAGGCAAACCGCTGGATTACAGCAAGCGCGGCCTGCTGGCGCTGCGTCAGCAGGTGGCAACCGTATTTCAGGATCCCGACCAGCAAATTTTTTATACCGATATCGACAGCGATATTGCCTTCAGCCTGCGCAACCTTGGGGTGGATGAGACTGAAATCTCCCGCCGGGTGGATGATGCGCTCACGCTGGTTGATGCCCAGCATTTTCGCCATCAGCCAATTCAGTGTTTAAGTCACGGGCAGAAAAAACGTGTGGCGATTGCCGGGGCGTTGGTGTTGCAGGCGCAGTATTTGCTACTGGATGAACCTACTGCGGGCCTTGACCCATCAGGCCGCACGCAGATGATTGAGATAATCAAACGCATCGTAGCGCAAGGAAACCACGTGGTTATCTCCAGCCATGATATCGATCTTATCTATGAAGTCAGCGATGCAGTGTACGTTTTACGCCGGGGTGAAGTGCTAACGCACGGCTCGCCGGGTGATGTGTTTGCCCGGACGGATCTTATTGAACAAGCGGGATTAACTCAGCCCTGGCTGGTGAAGCTGCATACCGAGCTGGGCTTCCCGCTGTGTAAAACAGAGGCTGAATTTTTTAGCTGTATGCGAGAGAACGCACTGAAGGAGGCGTCATGACGCAGGCAATAATGTTGCAGGGAACGGCATCTGATGTAGGTAAAAGCGTGTTGGTCGCCGGTCTGTGTCGAATTTTTTATCAGGATGGACTGCGTACCGCACCGTTCAAATCGCAGAACATGGCGCTGAACTCTGGCATTACGCCAGAGGGCAAAGAGATGGGCCGCGCGCAAATTTTTCAGGCTGAGGCCGCCGGTATTACGCCAGATGTGCGTATGAATCCGGTGCTGCTTAAGCCGACCAGCGATCGTAAAGCGCAGGTTGTACTGATGGGCAAAGTGGCAACCGATATGGATGCGGTGAGCTACCACGAGTACAAACCGAAACTACGGGATCAAATCCTGTCTGTTTATAACAGTCTGGCGCAGGAATTCGATGTGCTGGTACTGGAAGGGGCGGGAAGCCCGGCTGAGATTAACCTGCGCGATCGCGATATCGTCAATATGGGTATGGCTGAAATGGCGCAGTGCCCTGTCGTTCTGGTGGCGGATATCGACCGCGGCGGGGTGTTTGCCTCCATTTACGGCACGCTGGCGCTACTGCACGACCATGAACGCGCCAGGGTAAAAGGGGTGATCATCAATAAGTTTCGCGGTGATGTGGCGTTGCTGTATTCCGGGATTGAGCAAATTGAAGCGCTGACCGGCGTTCCGGTCCTGGGCGTCATGCCATGGCTGGACGTTGATCTGGAAGATGAAGATGGCGTTGCGCTGCAAAAGGGCAAATATTTGCGCACAGACAAACGCGACATCGACATCGCCGTTGTTCAGATACCACACATTTCTAACTTTACTGATTTCAATGCGCTTGCCGCACAGCCGGATGTGCGCGTGCGCTATGTTCGCCAGCCTGAAGAGTTGGCGGGGGCCGATCTGGTGATTCTGCCCGGCAGCAAAAACACCCTGGGCGATCTGGTGTGGCTGCGTGAAAGCGGGATGGCGCATGGCGTGGTGCAATTACATCGTAATAACGTACCCGTAGTGGGGATTTGCGGTGGCTATCAAATGCTCGGCGAAACCATCATTGATGAAGTTGAGTCAGGACTCGGTACGTTGCCGGGTCTGGGCTTGCTCGATACCGTAACGCATTTTGCCCAGCACAAAACCACGACCCTGGTTGAAGGACAAATGTCCTCCTCGCTGCCGGACTGGCTGGCGGGTACCGCGGGATTATCCGTTCGCGGTTATGAAATTCATATGGGCGAAACGGCATTAACTGAAGAATGCCGGTCGGTGATGACGCTGCGTAAAGACGGCGGTAACGTGGCTGATGGCGCGGTCACTGCCGATGGCCTGGCGTTCGGCACCTATCTTCACGGTCTGTTCGACAGCGATGAATTTACCCGTGCGCTGGTTAATGGCCTGCGAGAACGTAAAGGGTTAGCGCCGCTGGATTCCACCTTCCATTACGCGCAATATAAATCGCAGCAGTTTGATCTGCTGGCGGATGCGATGCGGCAACACATCGATATTGAGAAAATTTATACCATCATGCAGCAACACCGGGAGCCAGTATGATGATTCTGGTGACTGGCGGCGCGCGAAGCGGCAAGAGTCGGCATGCGGAAGCGCTGATCGCAGATTCTCCAAACGTTTTGTATATCGCGACTTCGCAGATTTTTGATGAGGAGATGGCTGCGCGAATTCAGCATCATCGTGACGGACGTCCTGCGCACTGGCGTACAGCCGAACGCTGGCAACATCTCGATGAACTGATTACGGCAGCAAACGATCCACAAGAAGCCATTCTGCTGGAGTGCATCACCACGATGGTGACCAACCTGCTGTTTGCGCTGGGCGGTGATAGCGACCCGGATAGCTGGGATTACGCGGCGATGGAGCAATCTATTGAGGATGAAATTCGTTCGCTGATTGCGGCCTGTCAGCGTTGTCCGGCGAAGGTTGTGCTGGTCACTAACGAAGTCGGAATGGGGATTGTTCCGGAGAACCGTCTGGCACGGCATTTTCGCGATATTGCAGGACGCGTGAACCAGCGACTGGCGGCGGCGGCTGATGAGGTCTGGCTGGTGGTATCAGGAATTGGAGTCAAAATTAAATGAGTAAGTTGTTCTGGGCAATGCTCTCTTTTATTAGTCGCTTGCCCGTTCCTGCTCGCTGGTCGCAAGGACTGGATTTCGAGCACTATTCGCGTGGCATTGTGATGTTCCCGCTAATTGGCGTGGTGCTGGGAGGGTTGACGGGGCTGGTCTTTATGGCGCTGCAGCCCTGGTGTGGGGTGCCGTTGGCGGCCCTGTTTGCAGTCCTCACGCTGGCGTTATTGACCGGGGGATTTCATCTCGACGGTCTGGCGGATACCTGTGACGGTATTTTTTCGGCCCGTCGACGCGAGCGGATGCTGGAAATCATGCGTGACAGCCGCCTGGGGACTCACGGTGGACTGGCGTTAATTTTCGTGTTGTTGGCAAAAGTGCTGGTGGTGAGCGAACTGGCTTTGCGGGGTACACCGATGCTGGCGGCGCTTGCAGCCGCTTGTGTCGCCGGGCGGGGTACCGCTGTTTTGCTGATGTATCGACATCGCTACGCCCGCGAAGAAGGGCTGGGCAATGTCTTTATCGGTAAAGTCACCGGGCGTCAAACCTGCGTCACGTTGGGATTTGCGGCGATCCTGGCTGCCGTGCTTCTTCCTGGCATGCGCGGCGTGGCGGCGCTGGTTGTTACGATAGTGGCGATTTTTATTCTTGGGCAGTTATTAAAACGCACGTTGGGTGGGCAGACCGGCGATACGCTGGGCGCAGCCATTGAACTTGGCGAGTTGATTTTCCTGCTGGCTCTGCTCTGAGTCAGCCAACATACTGGAACCCTTATGCAGACTTTAACCTCTTTACTCCACGCAATCCCTTCACCTGATAGTGCTGCGATGCTGCGTGCACAGCAGCATGTCGATGGCTTGCTTAAACCGCCAGGAAGTCTTGGTCGACTCGAGTCGCTCGCCGTGCAACTGGCCGGAATGCCGGGTCTGAAGGGCGTACCGCATGTGAATGGCAAAGCGATGCTGGTGATGTGCGCCGATCACGGTGTATGGGATGAAGGGGTTGCCGTTTCGCCTAAAATCGTCACGGCTATTCAGGCTGCTAATATGACGCGTGGGACGACAGGCGTTTGTGTGCTGGCCGCTCAGGCGGGGGCAAAGGTACATGTGATTGATGTCGGCATCGATGCTGAGCTTATCCCTGGCGTGGTGAATATGCGTGTGGCGCGCGGCTGCGGCAATATTGCACAAGGCCCGGCAATGAGTCGTTCGCAGGCCGAGGAGCTGCTGCTGGAGGTTATCCGCTATACCCATGAGCTGGCCAAAGATGGCGTAACGCTGTTTGGCGTCGGTGAACTTGGTATGGCAAATACGACACCAGCGGCGGCAATCGTCAGCGTGCTGACCGGCAGCGATGCCGAGGATGTGGTGGGTATCGGCGCTAACCTGCCGCTTTCAAGAGTAGGCAATAAAGTCGATGTTGTGCGGCGAGCAATTGCCGTCAATCAACCGGATCGCAATGACGGTATCGATGTGCTGGCTAAGGTAGGCGGGTTTGATCTGGTCGGCATGGCGGGTGTGATGTTGGGGGCGGCCTCCTGCGGCCTGCCGGTCGTGCTGGACGGTTTTCTCTCTTATTCCGCTGCGCTGGCGGCCTGCCAGATTGCGCCGCAGATTAAACCTTACCTGATCCCGTCACATTTCTCCGCCGAGAAGGGGGCTCGCACCGCGCTGGCGCATCTTGAACTGGAGCCGTATCTCAATATGGGGATGCGTTTGGGCGAAGGCAGCGGGGCCGCGCTGGCGATGCCGATTGTTGAAGCCGCCTGTGCAATGTACAACAACATGGGGCAGCTTGCCGCCAGCAACATTGTGCTTCCGGATGGTAAGGAAGCATAGTTTTCGGCCACGCTGAACTTCGCCCCATGGTGCAATACCGTTCAGTTAAGCCTGTATGGAAATGTTTTGCTTTGAATCAGTTTCGTTCACCTTATGTGCGTTGCTTCTCTGATAACGTTATACCTGTGAACGCGCAAGGGAGGCTCACCGCCGCCTCCCTTGCATCCCTGGCTCCCGGCGGGAAAATCGTCGCTGCGCGATTCATTCGTCTTATGCCGTCTGCCTTCGGGTCGGGGCCGGGCCTGCGTCCCTGCAGGCCGCCCCCTCTGCCCGCATCCCTGCGGGCAGACCCGGTCAGCCGTCAACGCCTCATCGATTTTCAGCCGGAACGAGGTCATCGCTGCAACGCACTGACTTCCAGCTAACTCTGTTTTGCTGTTCAGATAAAAAACGCAGGGGTCAGGTGTGGGCTGGTCCGGCTGAAAATTGCCGACGTGTTTCCGTAAGGCAGGGAGAACCCGCAGGGATGCGGGTTCAGGGCGCGTTTTGCAGGGATGCTACCTCGCGCCCGGCCCGGTAGCCTGGAGGAATAAACGGAGGGGACCGCGGAGCGGCAATTTTCCCGCCGGGAGCCGGGATTGTAAAGGGCGTGGCGGAGAACGCCCTTTACACGTTCACAGGAATCGGTGTTTCAGAGAAACGATGCACATGAGGTGAACGGAACCCTTACCGTGAGATAGCATATTCATAACTTCTGCCAACACAGGTGATGCTTTCTGATACAGAGGCGTTAACTGAACTGCATTAGCCTCAGGCGGCTTTTTTATGCGGATTTTAGGCGTAACCCACTAAAACAGATAATAAAAGCTATAATTAACGGATATCTGCTGCGGCGAAGGAAAGGAAAAAGATGCGTCGTGTAAAACTGCTTTGTTCACTCATTATGCTGCTCGTGAGTCAGAGCGCGCAGGCGGTGAGTTATCCACTCCCGCCTGAAGGCAGTCGCCTGGTGGGGAGCCCTTTGACCATTACGGTACCTTCAGGAAACACTCAGCCGTTGGAAGCTTTTGCCGCGCAGTACGGACAGGGGTTGAGCAATATGCTGGAGGCCAATCCCGGCGTGGATGTTTTTCTGCCTAAGCCTGGCTCTACGCTGGTTGTGCCACAGCAACTGATATTACCGGATACTGTACGCGAGGGGATCGTAATCAACGTCGCAGAAATGCGCCTTTACTATTATCCCGCTGGCAGCAATACGGTTGAGGTTTTACCCATTGGCATTGGCCAGGCGGGCAGAGAAACGCCGCGTAACTGGGTGACGGCGGTAGAACGTAAGCAGGAAGCACCAAGCTGGACGCCTACGCCGAATACCCGGCGCGAATACGCAGCGCGTGGGGAAAGCCTGCCGGCGTTTGTTCCTGCCGGGCCAGATAACCCGATGGGACTGTATGCGATTTATATCGGCAGGCTTTATGCCATTCATGGCACAAATGCGAATTTCGGTATTGGTCTGCGGGTAAGTCAGGGGTGTATCCGTTTGCGTAATGACGACATTAAATATCTGTTTGATACCGTACCGGTAGGGACGCGTGTGCAACTGATAGACCGACCGGTGAAATACAGCGTAGAGCCTGACGGTAGTCGCTGGGTGGAAGTGCATGAACCACTGTCACGAAACCGGTCGGAATACGAGTCTGACAGAAAAGTTTCCTTGCCAGTCACCCCCGCGCTGCGCACCTTCATCAGCGGGAATGGCGTGGATATGAGTCGCGGAAATCAGGCACTGGAAAGACGCTCCGGCATGCCGGTGAATATCAGTCTGATTCAGACCCATTACTAATATTCAAGGCGACCCTGTGACCTTTAGTCTGGGTGGTGGGTCGCTTTTTTAATTTGATACTGCCCCATTTTTACCACGCCAATATGGTCTGCCATTAGCTGCGCCTCGTGTTCGCTGTGTGTAACCAGCAGTGCCGTTTGCCCGGCGGCACGCAAAATATCCCGTACCTCGTTGCCAAGACGCTCACGCGTGCGCTTATCAAGGCTGGAGAAAGGCTCATCGAGCAGCAGGATTTCCGGATGTGGCGCCAGCGCGCGCGCAAGAGCGATACGCTGCTGTTGACCGCCGGACAGTTCATGCGGATAACGGTCGGCATGACTGTGCAACTCCACCATTTTTAACAGCTCCGCCACCCGGACCTGCTGCTGCTCACGCGGCATACGTCGTAACCCAAAGGCCACGTTTTGTTGCGCGGTCAGGTGAGGGAATAACGCATATTCCTGAAAGACCATGCCGACATGCCGTTTTTCCGGCGGCAGATGAACACCGGAACCGGCAACGCGGCGCTGCGACACATAGATCTCTCCGCTTCGCAACCGTTCAAATCCGGCAACTGCGCGTAACACTGTGGTTTTTCCGCAACCTGAAGCGCCCAGTAGGCAGGCGATCTCTCCTTTACGTACCGACATTGAAAACCCGCTCAGCACCGATTGCTGGCTGTTGCCGTAGGCAACGTGCACATCCTGGAGTCGTAATGCAATTTCTGACATTGTTACTCTCTTAACCACGGCGAGTCATCTGGTGACGTACCAACAAAATAACCGGTAGCGTGCCAGCTAAAACAATCATTAGCGCGGCGATAGCACCTTCTTCATAGGTTCCACGGGCGGCTTCCGCATACAGCAACGTTGCCAGCGTTTCAAAGTTTACCGGGCGCAACAGCAACGTTGTTGGCAGTTCTTTCATGGCATCGGCAAAAACCAGCAGGGCGCTACTCACTAACGCCGGGCGCAGCAATGGGAAATGAACCCGTGCAAATGTGCCCGCACCATTCTCACCCAACAGACGAGAAGCCTGCTCCAGCGAAGGAGGAATGCGGCCCAGGCCGGAATCCAGTGCGCCGATAGCAATCGCCTGGAAACGCATGGCACAACAAATTACCAGCAGGATCCCCGCAGACATCAGCGGCAGGCCGCGAACATCCAGTAAATCTGCCAGCCAGCGGTCGACTGCCATGGCGGGGGTTAAAAAACCAATCGCCAGAATTGTACCGGGAACCGCGTAGCCTAAAGAAGCCAGACGCATTACACCACGGCGAAATCCTGGCATCGCGTTATCTGCGGCGCTATGCCGCGCGCTCCAGGCCACCAACATACTGACGCAAACCACCACCAACGTGGTTCCCGCGGCCAGTGATAACGTATTTTGTAATGCAGCCAGTAACGAGGAGGATATAGGGCTCTCGTCACCTATACGTTTGGCGCTTTCCCAGATTAAAAACAGCACCGGGGCCAGAAAGCCCAGCACAACTGGCAGCGAAATAACGATACCGAGTAGCCAGCCACGCCAGCCTTGCACGCGGGTGGGTTGAATTTCCCGCAGGCTACGGCTGCTGAATCCCTGTTTTCTGCGGCCATAAAATTCCAGCGTCAGAATAAAGAATATAAACATCAGCATCATGCAGGCGATTTGCGCTGCGGCAGATAAATCAGAGCGAGAGATCCACGTGGTGTATACGGTAACGGTTAACGTCTGTACCCCGAGAAATTCCGACGCGCCAATATCGTTAAGCGTCTCCAGCAGCGCCAGACTGATCCCGACGGCCAGTGCCGGGCGTGCCATGGGGAGAGCAACACGAAAAAAGGTCCCGGTCGCGCTGCATCCCAGCGTACGCGCTGCTTCCAACAGATGGGCCGGCTGGCTGATAAACATGGCGCGGGTTGTCAGGTACACGTAAGGATAAAGTACTAATCCGAGCAAAATTATTGCGCCGGAAAGGGAACGTAAATCGGGCAGGCGGAACTGTCGCGGACTGTCAAAGCCCAGTAAGAAACGGATAAAGGTTTGCAACGGGCCAATCGGATGCAGCAGATCGAGCCATGCAAAGGCAACGATGTAGGTCGGCATTGCCAGCGGCAACAGCAGCGCCCAACTGAGAATTTTTCGCCCAGGGAAATCCCATGCCGTTACCGCCCATGCGCTGCCTACGCCAATGACGCCAACCATTATCGCAACACCCGCTAGCAACAGCACGGTGTTTTTTAGCGCTGAAGGCAGTACATATGTCATAAGATTATCCCAGTGGGATAAATCAGCCTGGGTGGCCTGCCAGATCAGCGCAACGATGGGGGTCAGGACGCCAAGCGCGACGCACAATGCGCCAAGATGCAACGGCGTTAATAATGACTGCGGCCCGGAAATCAGGCCGCGTAACGTCGGAAACTGCAGCGATTTATTGATCGAATCCAACTTTATCTACCAGCAAACTAGCTTGTTTACGATACTTCACGATCTCGGTGAGCGGTGTTTTATCGACGTCGATTTCACCGATTGTGGCGCTAATGACCGAGTCAAGCATTACGCCTTTCAGTACTGGATATTCAAAGTTCGCTTTCGCATACTGCTGCTGGGCAGGCGCGGAAACCAGATATTCCATCAGCTTAACGGCATCGGCTTTATTTGGCGCATAGCGGGCAACGGCAGCGCCGCTGATGTTGACGTGCGTACCGCCATTCTCAAATGTTGGTTTAACGACTTTAATGGCATCGCCCCACTGACGAGCATCGCTGCCTTCTTTGGCGTTTTTCATATGGCCGACATAATAGGAGTTGGCCAGACCAATATCACAAATTCCACCGAGGATATCGCGGGCAACATCGCGATCGCCGCCGGTGGCTTTACGCGCCAGGTTAGCCTTGACACCGCGTAGCCATTCTTCGGTTTTAGCTTCACCATGATGGGCAATCATCGCGGCGATCAGCGCCGTGTTGTAGGGGTGCTGACCGGAACGAATACAAACTTTACCTTTGTATTCTGGGCTGGCGAGCTGTTCGTAATGCCAGTTATCGATTGGCAGCGACTTCTCGGCATACAGTACGCGGGCGCGCATAGAAAGCGCAAACCACTGATTATCCGCACCGCGCAGATTCGCCGGAATGGCGGCTTTCAGCGCTTCTGACTCTACCGGCTGGGTGACGCCGGCTTCAACTAAATCGATGAGATTTCCGGCATCGACGGTCATCAGCAGGTCGGCAGGGGAGTTTTTGCCTTCAGCCTTAACACGCTCCAGCATACCGTCTTTGATATAGACCGTACTTACTTTGATACCGCTGGTTTTAGTCCAGCTATCAAGTAAAGGCTGGATCAGGCCCGGTTCACGGGTGGTGTAAAGCGTTAACGTTTCCTGAGCGAAAGCCGGCAGGCTGACAGAGAAGAGGAGGGCAGAGGCAAGCGTGATACGGCGCAATCCGGTGCGAGTCAGAGCATTCATCGTTTTTATCCCAGAGTAATTGGAACATACAGTGAACCGAGTCGGGGCTCGTTCTTTTGGCTCGCGTACAATAAATGATAATCACTAGCACTTACAATAATTGCAAAGTTTAAACGATTTACATTTACACAACTTTAATCAACGATGTGATGCGGCATGGAATGGGGAGTTATGGCAGACTGAGCGCTTATAGAGGCAGCTTTTACACAGACGTTAAAAGCAAAAAGCCCGCTTAAGTTTCCTTAAGCGGGCTTCTTAAATTTGGCTCCTCTGACTGGGATCGCCTTTGCCAGTAACTGGCTAATAAATAAGCTAAACCTGAATACTCTTTCTGTCAAGACCACCATTATGACCCCCTCTAAGAAATGTATGCGCTTGTAAGAAGAAGCAATGCCCATTGGGGTGGATAAGGATACAATCGGTACTCTGCCTGAGCATTATGTTTTAGTGATCTGCTACGATCGCAACAGACAGCTGGTTGATGAAGATATCCACTGCTTTGTCTAGAGAAAACCCCAATGCAGTTCACCAGATATATCTAAATTTTTAGTCTGGCTGAGAGAAGTGAAACTAGTATCCTTAAGGATTTCGGAGAAATCCGAATCAGGGTATAGTGGTCACTGAGCATAAACAAATAGTTGCGTTATTGGGTTATAATTCATTGATAATTATGAATAAAATTTTCAATGTCTGTTGATAAAAATGCAACTTGATTGAAATTGTTTCATAAGGATTCGCTTATGGTTAGGGGATTGTTACTATTCGGAATTATTTTGATGGTAATTATTTTGATGGGGTGCTTCTCTTTTTTACCGGCCTCACAATGGTGGTTTATCAAAAACATCATATCAAATTTTGATTTTGTAAAAGCGCTCCTTTCAATTCTAATATTATCATTGATTACTATATTTTTGTTTTTCGGTATTTTAGAGAAAAAATACTCATTAAAGTTAGAAAAATTAACTTTCGGTGGGTTAAATGTTTTATTTGATAGTTCTGACTTGCTATATAAAAGATCTGTTCGCAATTTCCTTGATACTAAAAGAAGTGTGTTCAAAATTGATCCACATTTTGATTCATTTGAAGAGGTTTTTAACTCTTTATATGATATCTATAATTTTATTCGTGTTGAAATAAGAGTGCTGGATGTTAAGCGGAAAAGAGATATGGAGTTGTATGGTATATCTAATAAAATGCTAAAAAAACTGAATCAACTGCTTACCAAACATCAGAATAATTACAGGCGTTGGCATAAGTACATCTCAACAAACGATATTGTATTGACGAGGGATAAAGATTCTAACGGTGAAAATGTTTCTTTGATTTATCATTTAACACCGATTGGAGTAATCCAGACTCATTATTATCATTTCAGCCAGTTGATGGCTGATTTTGAATGCATTAATAAATTCTTCTGTGAGGAAGTTAGTGTTGTATTTAACATCGATATTGCTAAGTGGGATGAGTAATGCATAAAACTTTTCTGAGTTATCATCATGCAAACGAACAGGATTTGAAGAACGGAATCATTGAAGCATTTGCTGGTGCGTCATTTATTGACAAGTCCGTCAGTGACGGGGATATCAGCACTAATGTCAGTGAAGATTACATTATGCGGAAAATTCGGGAGGACTATCTTGGTGACTCTACCGTAACAGTAGTACTCATAGGTACAGAAACTGCCAGCAGACCTTTTGTTAACTCAGAAATTCAAGCATCTTTATGGGGGGAGAATCCTGGTGGATTAATCGGGGTAATTCGAGATGAAATATATTCGAGCGTGTTTAGCTCGGGTGTGTGTAGTGATACCTCTTGCAATTGCGGGATTGGAATTAGAACCATTGATTGGGGTTATGAACATTATCTCCCTTGGTTAATTAAAAAAAATCATAGTTTTTCAAAACTCGTCCCCCACTATGATGATATGGATGTTTATTGCTCCCTGGTTAAGTATTCAGATTTTATAGGGAATAGTGAATTTTATATTAACCAGGCATTTGATAAAAGAAATATTATGGAACCTGCAGAAAAGAAAAATCCCGCTGATGTTCCTGCTATAAGAACTAATTTACTATGGTGATGAGATGATTTTTACGCCAAGATAAAATTAAGGTAACAGATATGTATAATACCAAAATAATTAAAAGAAAAGTTTTTTTAAGCTACCACCATGATGGTGACCAATATTACTATGATGAATTCTCAAGAAAATTTCATGATGAATATGAGGCTGTAACGGATAATTCTCTTGATCGTCGAGTTGACAGTGACGATATTGACTATGTCATGCGACGTATTCGTGAGTATTATATCGCAGGGACTTCATGTTCCATTGTCTTGGTCGGTAATGAATCATGGGGAAGAAAATATATTGACTGGGAAATTAAATCGACGCTTGATAAACAACATGGACTTATTGGTGTCCAGTTGCCAACATTGTTATCAAATTCTTATGGACAAGTGACTGTGCCCGCTCGACTCAGTGATAATATTGATTCTGGATATGCGCTGTGGGTAAATTGGGCTGATTTTACAGCTAGCATTTCATCGTGTAGGGAATATATCGAACAAGCCAATTGTCGTAGTAATACTCTGATAAGAAACACTCGTGAACGCCGCTTAAGGAATGAATAATATGCTTGAGACGAATTTGGCAAAACCATTTCTGGTTGTTTATATCATTTGGCACCCGGATTTCGCCGGTGGTGCTGGACTGGCCGAAATATTGCGTGGACACTTTCGTCGGGAACTCTATCAGAATGTTGCTGGAGGAACCGGTTTAAGTGTTATTTTTCGTTCTGAGCCTCTACCTAAAACGGGGAAGCCGCTGCCGATCAATTTTTCAGAATCAGAGACCACCGCAGTCCTCATACTTGCAGAATCATGTATGGCAAATGATCCTGAATGGGGGACTTACCTTCGGGAGCTATCCACGCAGTCGGAAATAGCTGGACTAGGTACACATCTTTTCCCCATTGCTATTGATGGAGAAGGATTGAATCTGGGACTGGAAGAGCAGGCATTACGCTGGGACCAATGGATACAGGATGGGAGCAACGATACTGCAAACCTTCATATACGATTGATTAGTGAGCTTACATACGAATTTTGCAGGATGCTGCGCCATTACCTGGAACATCTGAAACAACCAGAAAAAGATGAAGATGAGTTGCTTAATTATCTCAAGAAAGTTCAGATATTCCTTAGCCATTCTAAACATGATAAAGATGGAGAGCGGATTGCTCATTTGATACGTGAGCAATTACATAGTGGACATGGGTTAAGTTCATTCTTTGATGTCCATGATATCCCTGCCGGGCTTCGGTTTCATCAGGTGCTATTGAAACAGCTGGCGCAAAGCGCAGTTGTTGCTATACATACCGACTCTTATTCTTCGCGTGAATGGTGTCGCCGAGAGATTATAGAAGCTAAACGTAATAGTGTACCTTTAGTTGTTGCCAACTGTATTAGCGAATTGGATGAAAGGGGATTTCCTTATATGGGAAATGTCCCCATAGTGAGAATGGATCCACAGCAGGCTGAACGAATTAATATCATTATTGCACGACTGCTTGATGAGGTTCTGAAAGATTTTCTGTGGCGCTGTCGTATACAATTGGTTAATACCGAACAAAGTGCAGTGCAGTTTGTTCCGCGTGCGCCGGAGTTAATCTCACTTGCTGGCTTAAAGTTCCACGGTATCGGGCAGCCTACAATTGTATATCCCGACCCACCCTTAAGTTCGGAAGAGGAGCGCTTATTTGAAGAAGTTAAACCCGGTATCAGGCTTAGAAGTTTTACCGAATGGCTGGCAGAGGGAACATCATGACTTATCGTGAAATGCTTAGTCAGCATGTTATTGCAATATCTACATCAGATAGCCCAGATATGCCTGTATTGGGGTTAAGTCAACAGCATTTATATGACGCGATGACAGAAATTGCGCGTCATTTATTAGCCTTGGGAGCCCGGATTGTTTATGGAGGAGATTTACGTGCTAACGGTTTTACTGAACTGTTATTTGAGTTAGTAGCACGCCATAGAAGAGATGCGGATGAGGGGGATGAACGTTCCAGTATATTGAACTATCTGGCATGGCCGGTGCATATGCAAAAAGATTCCAGTGACTTGGAAAGGCTCAGTGCGGACCTGAAAGGAATGGCAAGGCTTGTTTTATTCAATCGGGATGGCGAGTCGTTGCCAATGGCAGAACGAGCCCATTACATAGCAACTATTCCTTCTGATGAAGATTGGGAAAAAGGTTTGACAGCAATGCGACATGCTATGTTACAAGACACACATGCCCGTATTATTCTTGGCGGGCAGGTAGATAAGTATAAGGGGGCAATGCCTGGTATAGCAGAAGAGGCTATATTATCACTTCGCGCTAAACAACCCCTTTTCATTATGGGGGGCTTTGGTGGATGTGCAAAAGATATCACCGAGTCTCTGAATATTGTGGCATCTGACGGAATGCAGAAACGCAACTGGAGAGGTCGGGAAGAATTTTCTGGTTTCTCTTTCCAGGATCTTAATAACGGACTCACTGAGGAAGAAAATACTGTGCTAGCACAGACTCCGCATGTGGACCAAGCTATCGCCATGATTTTGAGAGGACTTTTCCGATTAGTAAAACGTTGCTGAAAAAATACTTAAATTCCATTATCATTATATGTATTAGCTTAGACTTGCTTTGGCACTCTTGCGGTACTGAGCTAAACCTAATCTGATATGTCGGTCTGTGCAAAAGCCCGTACACATAGTAGCCTTTTAATTTGTATAAGTAGCAGCAGAGCCGAAGTGCAAGGAAAACGTTGTGAGACGATGACGATATACAGAGCAATCATATATAATATGAAGAAAGAGCCGTGCTTGCGGCTCCAAAATGTTATAATTTCGCATATATAGCATTAAACCAAGTTAATGTCTCGCCTTTTGCATCACTTGCAGTGAGCATTTGATAACTCATTTTTGCTGTAGCAAATTTATTTATCTTCTTCTTCGCTTTACTTTCATTATAACGTGTTAAAGCAGATACCTCTGTTGATACATCTGTCGTATCATCTATGGTTATTTTTACACCAAACACCGCCTGAATAGCATCAGGATGTAAATAATTTTCCATTTCCCTTTTTTCAGTCATGAATGCTATGGAACCATCATTTCTAGCATTTACTGACTTACATTCTTTTTCATACTGAGGAGGGATGGCAACATCTCTATCATAGATGTGAATCTCAGGTTTATTTAGAATTTTTAAGTAATTATTATTAACCCAATCTTTAAGAGTATGTCCCCCCATTGGAATGAAAACTATACGCGGATCATTTATCATATCAGGAACATTTGGAACACCTTGGTCGAGATAAATTTTACCGATATTCTTTAAAAAGTTTATATCATTAGGGCCTTCAACGCATACAAGAACAGATGCCCTACTATCAGGGTATACGCCAAGATCATTCGCTATGTTCTTTAGCACATCATCATTACCATTTTTAACCTCTAAACCATCATCGAGTGTTCGGGTTATATGGCGTAGAGATTCTGTAGGTATCTTTTCCACAAGTGCAGGGACGTGGGTGGTAATCAATACTTGGCATTTATCAGCATTTGCTAATTCTTGAAATGCATCAATAAGAAGTCTTTGATTAGATGGGTGTTGAGATGTTTCAGGTTCTTCAATTGCATAAATAACTCCTTTATCTGGGAATTCTTTTTGCAATCTTTCTGCTTCCGCTTTAAAAAAACTAATCAGGACTAAACGTCTAACACCACTACCACGTTTATTGATAGCTATTCCTCTATCATCTTCCAATGTTAGCTTGAAAATATTTTCCCACTTAGGTTCCACTTTAAACTTTGGGACTAACCCGGCAGCAAGATTAGGAGATATATCATGTAAATGTTTAATTGTGTTTTCAGCCACTTCAACTGCATGTTCTTTTACGCTTTCTTTAATGGATTCAAGTTGAATGTCAATCTTCTGCAATGCTGTTTGAACCGCTGACTTCATAGGATCCTGTACTTCTGATTCTTCATCGGTACTAGGCCTGTCTGCGCGGAATAATGCAAAGTGAGGGAGTTTGTCATATATTTTTTCACAAATAACCTTGCCCTCCTCAGCATTTAATTTAACGAAGATTTCTTTGAGCTTTAAATCTCCAATTTTCCTGTAAATTTCTTGTCTTAAACTAACATTGGACCTTTTATCAGCTCCATCAACACCAATAGATTCGGCAATTACTTTAAGTTCATCATTTTTTTTAGCAAGTAAAGATTTCGCGCCTTTTGCTGAGGGAGCCATACATTTAGCTTGAACGCTGCCAGATCCCTTACCTTTTGCAAATACTCTATATATTTCTAGCTTTCCATTACTATTTAATAAATATTCTTCTTTAAGGTTAGTTATAGATGTGGCATCCAAAACTATAGGTATATCAGCTCCTGAAAAGATACATCCAATTGACACGTCTTCATTTTCCACGCTATCGACACATTTATCGGTAGCATCATATTTACATAGTTTATGTTCAAAGAAGACACCAAGTGCGTCTAAGATAGTTGTTTTACCAACATCATTACGACCAACTAATGCAGTTAGTGAGTTAATGTCAATGCTATGTTCTCCATGATAGCCACGAAAGTTCTTTAAGATTAGTTTTTCAAGTTTCATAAAAATTTCCATTTTTAAAAATTAAAATTTTATTTTTTTTAAAACTTACGCATTCGAAAAAACATTTGATTTTGTTGTATTCGAAGTAACAAGAACAATTTATAAAATTAGTTCAATCGAAGTCTTGGGTAAGACGCTTTTTCTCTTTAACAAAACGGATAACTACGCATTGGACAATAGATACTTTAGGAAACACGCGGAAAAATTGTAACGTTTTGCTCATTCTAGACCTGATATTCCTTCAAATTAGCAAGTTCGAGAGATAAGGGAAAATTACGACAGTCTACCAGAATCATTTCACACCTGCTCTAAACAATATGCAGAAAATAATATATGTATTTATTAGTAAAGTTCTCCAGTTCCCTGATCTACACGTTTATAGAAATCAGAAAAATTACATGGGTCAGATATAACTGAGTTTTTATCACTACGAAAATCAAATTCTATTTTTTTTATAAGATCAATGGCTGGTATAGTCGAATTTAAAGGGATTTTTTTATAGTTTCTAATTCTGTGATATTCAATTGAGTCTAAGTCTACTTCAATCGCTTTATTACCGAAATAATAAAAATGATCTGAAATCAACACGTTATTGGAGCTAGTATCTCGTTCAAGATTTGTCATGTTAAATGAACCATCAGCATTGCTATGATGAGAATCTTCTTGTATCCATTCATTGTTTTCATTTTGATGGTAGATATTATCGCCCAGAATTTGTACATGACTACCATTTCTAGCAGGCTTTTTGAGAGAGAACCTGGTATCCTCCCAATAACCATTGAAACTAATTTTTTCTGAAACTTTCATTAATAGGATACATTTTTTTTTAGCTGATTTTAAATTGGCTCCACCAACTCCGAGTATCCAATCACCCACTTTAGCCGACTTTCTAATTCCAGGTTTGCATGTTGCCAAGGTACAACTTCCATGAAATGGATTAGGTGCAAAACCAAAGTCTCTCGTTATTGCATAAACATAAAGGTGTGAGTTGGGATCAATTAGCATACGACATTTCCACCTTGAACTTTATCACGATCCGTACCATCAGGTTTTTCAAAGGAAGTTTTACCTTCTAGTGCGTTGATAATGGCATCACTTCTCCAGGCCACTATAGAGGTTGCATACTTTTCGAGATTCTCTGGTAGTTTTACATCGCCTTTTAACCCATTTTCATATACACCTATGATTGGTTTTCCAAGTTGATGAGCTACTTGAATTTCCCAGTTTACCCAAGGTCTAGTATGTGTCTCTTTCCCGATAACAACTATAACTTGACTAGCCCACCTCATTTTCATTCTAAGTAAACGTGCAATCGTTCGGTCACTAAGTTTTTTTTCCTCAACTCGTCGCTGGTTTTCAGGTTTCATTCTAATAGAACTATTGCGTAAATGATAACCTTTTGCTGCAGCTAAACGAGAAACTCCATCAACACTCGCGTCGTCTTTATGATGATGGCTAACAAAAACATTTTTCTTAATTTCTTTAACCATTTTTAAATCCTTTGTAATTTGCTAATTATAAAATAATTCTATATTATTGCTTTGATAATGATATTTTTGTTTAGGCCTTTTATTGTTAAATTTAGTTCGGCATCTTTTATCTATCTCGCATGCACCACTATTTTCCATGTCCATTAAAGTGTAAACTCTTTCTTCTTTAGGCAGGAAGTGGAATATTTCATCCATGTTCCAATTTTCACTATACTTTTCAGCGATGTTATTTTGGTTTATAGTGAACCAGAATAAACACTCTTCGCTATTCATTCCATCTCTATTAGAAAAAATCCAATTAATTCCTCTTTCACAACCAGGACCTGAAATAACAAAGTTCAATTCTGTAAAGGGAAAGTTGGGTATGTATGTCAGATCTATGAAAATTTGATATGCTAGAAAATCCCCAATCCCTGAGAATGATTTTAAATGTTCAAAAACTTCGAACTGATTTCCTGATGATTTTACACCATTAACGATTTTATCTTGGTTATAATAAACAAATTTTATCATTCTAATTACCATATCATTTTCCGGTATTCCTTCTATATTTTTTAAGTATTTTCCGAAGTTAAACTTCGGACCTCCTAAAATATAGGCTGCACTAAAAAATACGTAGCCTGGTTTTTTTAATGATATATTTATTGTCTTTTCTCTGATCTTTTCATTGATGTCGCGAATAGTCATTTTTGTGAAATCAAAGGGCGCATCAAGTTCATTTAATGTATCGCTTTTATTTATTACTCTAAACAAAAATGAATTGAGTATTTTATTTTCATAAGTTAATTTATTGTTGTTTGTTATATTTTTCAATAACCATTTGGTTTCTTTGTCCCATGTTCTTTTAGTATTTACAAATTTATAGTTTCTCAATATTTTGTCGTCTGTCCAATATGGCGGAAGGTTAAGTATCTCTTTCTTGTAATATATGGATGTCCTCTCTCGTTGATGATAAAACCATTCCCTGATAACAGCTTCATTCAAGATAGGTTTAGCGGTTTTAATTTTCATTTCTCTGACATTACAAAAAAGTTGATCGTTTTTACTGTTCACTTAATAATACCTTTTCGAAGAAATGTTTAAAACTATCAATTCCGTTCACATTGTTGTCAAAATGATATTCTGATTTTGTTTTATTCTCAGTGACATACTTGTCGATTTCGTATTGTTTATAATTGTTATTTTCCCGTTCTATATGTACTATAGTGAACTGATTGTTCTTACACCATGCGAATTCTTCATTTGATCTTATGTCAGTAATTATTATATTTTTATTCATCCCTCCATTTTTTTCTAAAATTTTCAACTCTTCTGATAGCATTCTAATAAATATTTTTTCTTCAATTTTCCTTAGGCTGTCTAAGCTCAGCCATATATCTCTTGGTGAATGGCTGATAAAGTCGCCGGTAGGTAAGGTTATATTGAGTGGTAACATTTTATTTTCAGGGGGGTAATCCTTTTCCATCCAAGGATAAATGTAATTGGCCAATTTTTTGAGTTGATCGCTAAATGATAATCTAATAAATCCATAGTTGGATATCAGATAATTGGCAAGAAAGTCTTTTCCACTACCCGATATGCCCATGAATGCAATTTTCATAGACTGTCCTTATTAGAATTATTAAAATAATTAGAAGTTACGCTTAGATTGAAATCATTGCTTAACTTAGTTTTTAACACTATTGGTTGGTTGAATCTTTCCTGGAAAACATATGATAGAGCTGCTTCTGCATATCCCCAAAGTAAATTCCTTTCAGTTTCTACAAAGTGTTTAATAAATATTTTTTTTAAATTTTCGGTTTCCATATCTATTGTGTCTATTTTATGTTCATTTTCTGTTATTATTCTTTCAAGGAACGAAACTATATCACAGAATAATGATTTTATATTTTGTAACGATGGAGGGAATGATATTTCATCATCGTTTATCAAATCTGTCATTTGTTCTTCTTTTCTTTCGTATATTTCATTGGCTTGTCCTACTCTATCATCATATATATGAAGATTTGTTACTGACTGATGTAAGTATCCCAGTTTAATCTCGCTATCAACTTCCCTCTGTAATATTGAAAGTACTATCTCTTGAAGTAAACTAAACTCGAAAAGATTTATATTGCTCACTCCAAATATTAGATCGCCGCTTCTTTGAACTATTTTAATGTTTAAATTTTTGTCAGGAGTGATAAAGAAATGAATTAAGTTATTACAAGGAATATCGACACTATGTTCTATGTTGTATACTTTTATGAGGCTTTCATTCGTATCTCTGTCAGGCATGTATAAGCTAATGACTGCTCTTCTTGTAAATATTCCTTCTTTTTTGAATTGTTGCACGACATTTTCAAGTTGCCCGTGAGCGTATAGTCTTTCCCCATAAGCTGCTCGCCAAATGACACCATCATCTGAGTATTTAGGTGCTCTTGGTAAAAAAAAATTTAGATATGGTTTAATTCTGTTGTCGCCAGCAAAAACCCATATAGCTTCAGCAAATGTGGAAAATATATTATTTTTTCGACCCGCTAAACTTAAATGCCTTGATTTAGGGTTTCGTAAGATCATACTAACATCATAAATAGTTATAGCATCCCCATTCCTTGTCGAAATACAAACTCCTTCATTAAGCACTTTTTCTAGGAGTTTCATTATTACATCGTTAATAGTTTCTCCGTAAATGACGTGCATAAACAAAACCTCATGCTATAAAAAACATCTTTCTAGTTGATATAGTTTATTGGGCCTAATCCAGAATTTGGTCCAGCTATGATCTGGACTAACCGGATAGCACGTTTCAATCTCTTGCCTCTAAGAACAGGCTCGAACGTGATAGCCAATTGGCTTCCCACTTAGCAAGTGAGACCTCGACCCACGCTACCGCCCTCAGTTGCATAGGCACTGCGTTTGTATGAACATTTACAAATGTTACTCATGTTATGGGTTTGGTCAATCTGGCAATAAGATAATTACGAAACTTTAGACTTATTACTTAAGTGGAGGTGGCGCGAGTCGCTAGCGAGTAAGACTGTCTCTTATATGTACCAGAAGCACAACTGACGATGCTCCAAAACCATAGTCACCGCTGCGTAGCAAGCTGTGGCCTCTCGCTACTCCCGGGTGCCCCCCAGTTACAACGTTGTGGGTTGCTTAAGAAATCTGTCCCGCCGGATTAGAGTGGTGGTGGATTACTGACTGTACTCTGCGTTCAATACAGAGACAGCCCGGAACAGGCAGTAATTGATGCCGGAACGAGACTATTTAAGAACAAACCGCCCCCGGTTAGCAGGATCGTCTCGGCCGGCAGGAAAGCATGCTAACACCTACATGAAGTCCCTGTCAGTGCAGGCCCCAGACTCAACACCACCAATCTACTTTTCGCCACTGCGAAGTAAGGGGCGCTACGCCCGGCTATGCAGGGGCAGTTTTTTTCCTGTGCGCTTTTCGTTCCTCTATCGGCTTCCTGTTAATCGTTTCCCAACACAACCCGTCCCGCAAGGGTAAATGGCACGCATGCTGCGCCCTTGCAGGACAGAACGATGTCGGGAAAGCGAACCGTCAGGCGATACGAAGACGAAAATCACACACTGACGGAGAAAAAACGATGACGATTTCCCTGCATACCACCCGGACAAGCGCCCCTAACACCGCAGCGGCGACCAGCGTATCCCCGCTGGACCCGTCAGGCTCCTCAAAAACGAAATTTTCTAAAACCAGAACCGACATTTACCAGACTGTTACTGACAACATCATTGCAGCGCTGGAAGCCGGAGTAAAACCGTGGTCCTGCCCGTGGCAGCGTGTAGATGGCATGTCTGGTTTGCCTTCCAATTACGCCACTGGTGTGGCTTATAGTGGCATGAACATCATGTTGCTGTGGTGCAGCGCATCTAAGCAGGGTTTCAGCGATTCACGCTGGATGACCTACAAACAGGCACAGACTGCAGGTGGACAGGTTCGCAAGGGTGAGCATGGCACAACAGCTATTTTCTACACTACGCTGGAGAAGGAAAACGACGCCGGAGACGTTGAACAAATCCCGATGCTGAAAACTTTCACCGTGTTCAACGTTCAGCAAATCGACGGCCTGCCCCTGACAACTGAAACGGTCAGCCCGGAAGCAACCTTTGACTCGTTGCCCGAGGCTGAAAACCTGTTCAGGAAGAGCGGCGCAAACATCATTGAGAAAGGACAAAACGCCTTTTTCAGCCCATCAACTGATGAAGTCTGGTTACCGGAGCGCCATCTATTCGCTGATGCGGCTAACTTCTATGCTACCGGTCTGCATGAGCTTGTCCACTGGAGTGGGGGCAAAAAACGTTTGAACCGTGAAATGAAAGGGAAGTTTGGCAGTGCGGATTATGCAGAGGAAGAACTTGTCGCGGAGCTGGGAAGTGCCTTTTTGATGGCTGATCTTGGCATTGAGGGAGAGGTACAACATGAAAGCTACATTGCTTCCTGGCTGAAAGCGTTGAAAAACGACAAGCGTTATATTTTCAAAGCGGCGAGCGCAGCCTCTAAAGCACATCGTTACCTGCTGGATAAACTCTGAGACCGGGATCAGGCAACCGCAAGGGAATGCGGTTACATGGTTTTTAACCGGTAACGCTGCAAGGCGCAGACTGAGGCGGAACGCAGCACAGCGAGTACCGAACAGTCTGCGCCTCGCAGTGGAATAAAAATTATTTCGACCTGGCGGTATCGCCGCCAGTCCGGTGAGGCCATCTCGATGGCCTGAGTAAAAGCTTACGTATAGCTGCCTAGTGACAGGCGTTTCAGTTCATCAAGGGTATAAATGCGAAACACCCGACGGTGACGTTCTTCCAGCGGGACGTGCTGATGGTTGATGATGACATGTTTGATGCTGTCAAACAGTAGTTCAAGTGCCCGTTTTTTCTGTGGGTCAGGCATGACATAAAAAACATAAATCCAGTGCTTGCGTGTACGGGCCAGCAGGTGGCTGGCGATAATAGACTGGTAACGGGATCGGGTTTTCAGGCGGCGCTCGGTTTCAATGGCAATAACGTTTCCGTCAGGCAGGGTTAATAACCCGTCCGGGCGATGTTTCACCTGATACTGGCTGATAAAGGTGGCCCGGTCGCCGTTAATCCATCCCGAAGCGCCTTTCTTCTCCAGAATAAGTCTGGCGGCCTGATTATCAAGATGGTGCTCCAGCGTCCAGCCGGTCATTTTTGATGGTTCGAACCGCGCAGGAAAGATTTTATCATCCGGGGTTAACACCACCGCCAGCCCGTCACTGGTGATCCCCCATAATGAAATCTTCATTGTTCGTGATTCAAGCACATGCTTCTGTATTAACCCCATTCGCTCTGTTTTTGCCAGTAGCGAATAAAGCGACTTATGATCCCGGAAACCAAATAACAGCATCAGCGTTTTAAAATCACTGTAGGTTTCTTCTTTCAGGAAGTTCAGCAGTTGTTTTATTTTTTCTCTGTTGCGTGTCTGGCGCTCTTGATATGTCGAAATCAGCATAACCGCTCCTTAAAAATCCAGCGGGGACAGGTGTTCTTGCTCATCAGGTTGGGGCTCTGCCGGTTTGACTTCGATTTCGTTGAAGAAAAGATCCGGGTGCGTTGTCATTACATCCTGTATGGATGGTTTATCATCCTCGTCAAAATCCAGTGCGATTTTCACCGGTGCCGCCGATGCGGCAATATCAGGGGAAACCCAGAAGATTTTTAGCTGACGCTTTCTGACCTTTATCGGTGAAATCAAGGAGGCAGAAGGTAGCGTTTTTGTCGTAAAGATAAAGCTGACAAAATCGGGCAGGTTCAGGATCATATTGCTGTCAATAAAGAAACGTTCGGCCTGGCGGATTGTGCGCTCACTGTCGATGGTCTCCGTCAGCATATTATCCGTTTTAGCCTTACGAAGTTCATCATCCACCAGAATCGTGCCTGACATTCTGGCCACCCAGTCCGCCGTATCCGGGTCCATAACCCGATAAACCAGTTTGAATTTGGCATTTTCAACGACCGCACCGACAACGGCGTCGCCTTTCAAATCTGCCGGGCAGTCTTTTAAATCGGCAATGGACTGATGATCCATAATAATATGCACGCCTTTATCCCGAGCAGCGCCTAAACCTTCCAGCGCTGGCCTGGATAAATGGTATTTCAGTTCGGAAAGATAAACAGCAATGGGGCGGGGTACGTCTGTTACACGGTCGCGCCTTTCTGCTAACTGGTACAGACGTACCAGTAGCATGCGCTGTGTGGTAATAATTTTGCTGTTTCGCATGGAGCCGATAACATAACAGCAGCCACCTTCATCAAATATTTTTTTGAGTGAAAAACCCTCCGGTGAATTAATGGCATTGAGTAATGCCAGTTCCTCTATCTTGCCAAAAAATGCTTTGATTTTTTCGGCAATACCCTGAACGTAATCACCGTTATAAACATCCCGGATTGTTGTCGATGGATTATCGCTGACAAATTGTGCGGCCATACGGGCGGCTTTCCGGTCGTCGATCCGATAAAAGTCAGATTCCTGACCTTTTTCCGCCAGGCTGAAACCGGCAACAAAAAGCTCTTCCAGCTCATCGGCGGTGATTTCTTCAATCAGATTTAACTGGTATGCCTGTTTCCTCAGGTCAATTAAGGCAAAGGGTTTTCCTGCATCCTCGCAGGCTTTCCGGTAAAGGTGTGGAGCCCATTCATCATCCTTGGGGTCCATAACAAACACACCTTCACCGGCCAGAATACTTTGATAAAGTAATATGCCGGCGGCTACCCCTTTGCCGGCCCCTGTGGTACCGATAATATCCGCGTGTTGTTTCTGCCAGTCTTTTAACGGGATATACATTGGTTCGTTCTCCCTGTCCATGCCAATAAAAATGCCTTTATTCAGGTCAATATAATCCAGCGGATCATAATGCAGTGTTTCCGGCAGCAGGGACTTTACGGTGCGGACATCGGTGCGCAATTCGCGTTCAAGGGTGGTTTTTTTAACAAGATGTTTCTTTATTTTGTCCAGTGCCGGCGTGAATACCCTGCGAAGCATAATATGAAAAATAATTCCGGTTACAGTGAAAGCAATCCGTACTGACCAGGCCAGTACCGTATTATCACTGGTGAGTCTGGTCTTATACAGCCACTGGAAGGATCCGATAACTATCGGGGCCAGTGTGCCAGAGAGAAAACACAGCATGGAAAAAGCCATAATCAACTTTTGCCACAACGGGGCTTTTTGCCGTTCATCGCTTTTCATCGATGCGAAAAACGGCATCGTCAACCCCGATAACAGCGCCAGCATCAGCTGATGCTGTTGCATAAAAGCAATGAAGCTCAGCGCGCCATTCACTATCGGCGACAGTGAAACGGCCAGCTTATTCAAAATCACGATGCCTCCTTCGTCAGCAGTTCGCCCCACGACATCGCCCCATCAATTCGCCCAACGGTGTTGGGCGAAAAGGCGGGGCGAGCGTATGGGGTAAAGAAGGTGGCCGCGTTGCGGCCATATGCAGGGAAGCATGCTTTCCTGCATTAAACGGCGTGCGCCACTACATGCGGGCTGGACGCCCTTATTGCCTGTCGCATGGGGGTAATGTCGCGGCTGGACGCCGTGCCAAAACCCCCAACGTCAACGGCGACACACCGTCGCCCGCTACGCGCGACCACCCCCTTTAAGACGGTCGCTTTCGCCTTTTTATTCCCTTTGCTCGTTCCTCGCAGCGGGAATAAAAGGGAAGCTGACCTTTAAAGAGGGTGGTCGCGCCACGCTACCGGCTTTTGGCCGGAGACTTAGCCGCGACGGTGTGCGGGGCGATGCCCCCCAAATAAACCGCTGTCGTGGGCGACAGCTTTTCGCTCGCTGGGGCGGCGAAATTTATTCGGCTCCCCCCGGCTGGCAAAATCCGCGTGGGCGCGGCTGTTTGCCGGTGAGGCGCGGTGCCTGAACTATTTTCGCTCCTTAACCCGCGAAAATAATTCTGTCCGCTGCCTCATTTTTACGGCCGCATTTCTTCACGCCTTAATCCGCGAAAAATGTGGGGCCTTAAAAACCTGAAAGCCGCCACGCCTTAAGCCGGTCCCGGCTAAAATATTTCGGCGCTACAGGGGGCCTGCGAATAAAATTAAGGTAGGGAGGTTAATATTGGCTTTCGCGTATTTCCCTGATGATGTCGGAATAACACTGACGACTTTCTTTAATGCTGGTTTCATCCAGCGTAAAGCCACGCCGGTTAGCTTCCTCTGTCAGCGTCATTCTGTCGGTGGCGTTCAGCGTTTGCAGTAATTGCAATAACCTGCATATAACCCGGTAGTGATAAATTTCATAATAAAGGCCGCATCCGTGCATCGCCTCATTTTCAATGTGCTCAATAACACAGGCTGCGCGCATGGAATCTCCGCGCTGACGTGTCCAGGGATGTTCAATAAAACCCGGTTTGGTCATAAATATTACCTCCGCTAATTAACCACGCACGCGGCCAAATTTATTGATAATCTGGCGGATAATTTCCGGGTCTGCCGAGTTACATTCAAGTAAAAATGATTTTCTGGCATCGGCAGTATGGTCCGGCAGAAAACCGTGCTTGTTCTTTTTGACGATATTAAAGAATGCACGTTCGGCCGAATGGCATTCATTGCCGCCGCCGTTCCCGGTGGCTTTACCGTACATGCATAATACCACTTCACAGACGTCAGCGGCCATGACGGAGGTGGGATATGATGCCATAATGCAGAGTAATAATGCGGAGGATATTTCTTTTTTCATTTCGGTCACCTTCATATTCAAAATAGTGTTGCGTAATTTGATAAGTTATTTATTGAATTCCTTTACTGAATACACCTCTCATGTCATTGAGGTGAAGGGGTTTAAAATAAATATCGCTCATCCGGCGTATGTCACCGTGAATATCAATGCTGATTATCACATCAATGCTCTTAAGCACCTTGCGTAACAGCACGTCGAAAGGCATGTTCCGGCAGTCAGGGTTTTCATAGCAGCGGTCAATTAACCCTTCAATACATTCTTCCGGGCTGCCCGCATGCAGGGAGGTCATCAATCCCTCATGCCCTGAACCGACGATTTTCAGCGCATCCCAGGCTTCTTGTCCGCGAATTTCAGCCAGTAATATCCGGTCAGGGTTCATACGATAATTGGCACGTATCAGCCTGCCGGGCGTGACAATGGCATTATCCCCGGCATCCGCCGGATAAAAGAGATGGACATAATTGATGTGGTGATAGAAGCGGATTTCGGGGTTGTCCTCGATGGTGGTCAGCCTGAGGTGCCGGGGAATATAGTGCAGCAGCGTTTTCATATAGGTGGTTTTACCGGAGCCTGTTTCACCCACAATAAAAATCGTTTTACCGTATTCCACCGCTTTTTCCATAAAGCGGGAAATATCTCCACCTTGATAATAGCGGGTCAGTTCAACATCTTTGCCTTCCGTTCGCTCCTTACCGGTCACCCGGTTATAAAATCCCGCATCAATCCATGACTGATGCGTTTTCTGCCCGAATGAGGGTTTGCGCAGCGTAATAGACACGGTATTGCGCTCACAGGCCGGGGGAATAATGGCCTGAATGCGCTCGCCTGACTCAAGCGTGGCGGAAAGGATCGGCGAGGTGTCGTCGATATTATCTTCCTGCCAGGACGCCAGCGCTCTGGCAAAGGCGTAACACTGGCGCAGCGTAATCGGGACTTCATGTCTTCGCCATTTCCCCCGGATTTTGGTATGCAGTTCACCCGGCCGGTTAACGGCAATTTCCGTCAGGCCGTCCTGCGCAATAAAATCACCAAACAGCTGGTTTTTCATAAAATCCAGCGACAGATTTTCAGCGTTCATACCACCTCTTTTTCAGTCGCAGCTGCCAGACGGATGAGAAATCAATATCGGTGCCGGTCATGATGCCGATGACATCACCCTGATTCAGGTACAGGGTGGGCGGGATATTGATGCTGTTGTCCAGCGTGGTTTTCGCCATTTCCGCCGTGGCGGCGCGGGTGTTTTCGGTGTAGTCGGTATTGCGGTCTTTCCCCGGGGCAGAATCTGACGCCGCCGATGCTACGTCCTGCACGGTACTGAGCATCAGGGCATTGCCAAAGCGTTCCCAGAAGTGGTTGTCGATCCAGCCGGCGATCCCCGCTTCGCCGAGCGGGCCGCTGGCCTGCGTATCAGTAAGCGGAATTTGCAGGCTGCCGGGCTCCGGCGTGCGCAACTCCGTCCACAGTACAAACATCCGGCTGCGTCCGTGTTGCAGCGCCCCGGTGCGGTAGATGCCACGGGCGACCGTTCCCGCCGGGATCAGCGTCACATGGTTGCTGGCGCTGTAAACATCTTCACTAATCAGGCAGGAAATATGCCCCCCGACATCGGACACAAAGCGCCACATCATCGAACACGGGATATAGCGCTCCACCGGGATATAGAGATCAGGATCGAGACCCAGTCGTCTGACGCTGGTGACACGGGCGACGCCCGGATTGTCGTTGTTACCCGTTTCTGGCGCGGCAGTATCCGGGCAGCGCAGGCGGCCATCCTTTCCCCTGGTCAGTACTGACGGACAGGATGTGTACGTCGTGGATGATGACGGACTGTCGGACGTTTCTGCGTTGCTGCGAAGTTGGCCCGGGGACGTGCGTCTATTATCGCCCGGCATTGTTCGGGCGTTGTTCAGCCCGTCAGCCAGCGCAGCTGCCTTGTTCAGGGCGGGTGGTGCCTGTGGCTGGGTGGGTGCGGAGGAGACGGTCTGGCTGACAGGGTCTGTTCCGTCCTGTGTGTGCGGCCCGAACAAGCCAAACGGGTTACTGTCCATGCCCAGATTTTGACGCTCATGCAGCGTCTTCCCGGCGGAGGGTGGCGGCGCGGTGTCGGCTTCTTTCTCATTACCCCCTTTCAATGCACTGAAAAGACGATCGCCGCCGGATGCCAGGGCGATCACCAGCGCCAGACTCAGCAGGCTGACGATCAGCGTGCGGCGACCGGAAACCTTACGAAAACGGGTCACTTCCGGCTGCCCGGGGGGTGTTCTTTGCTCCTGCTCCTGATACGCCATTGCCGCACGGGCGCGTTCGCGTGCTTCCGCTTCCCGCTCTGCGGTGGTTTTTTCCGGCTCGTCCGGGACAGGTTTATCGGTCATTTCGCCTCCAGCGTAACGGACGGTGAAACGGTGTCGCTGCGGGTTATCGGGATGCGCCCGAATCCGTCGTTTTCGATCCCCACCACCGAAGTGCCGTAACGCAGCACCAGTTGTGGCGCTGCCGGCACCACCATCACGATGTAATTACCCTGCTTAACGGTCCGGGGCGTGAGCGCCTGCTCCCGTCCGTTAACCACCCGGAAAACAGACGGCAGGGTTTTGATGGGGGAAAAACCGATATAAGCAAAACGACCATCATCCCAGGCAAAATCCGGTGCGATGGAGGCCGAACCGGCGGCGACCCGTTTGGTGTAGCGCCAGTTGCGTGGCGTGCTGGCCTGTCCGAATGCTGCCGCTATCTGCTGCTTCTCCTGTCTTTCACGCTGCTGCGTCTGACGCGCGGCGCTGGCGGCGGCGGATTGCTGGCGAACCTCGGCCGGATAGTGGTAACGGATAACGAACGCCTGCGAGGGGGAATCGTGGTCCAGCACGTTCAGCTCCAGGCTGTAATCACGCTTTGAGGTCACCACGAAGAGGTTGGTCTTCCAGTCCTTTGCCGTGGGCAGGAACACCTGGCTGAAGTTGTTGCCGCTGGCGTCCGTCACCGGCTGGGTGATGGGGTTCGGGCTGACGTCTACCCGGTTATCACTTTTCGTCACCGTCCAGCCTTTTGGAAAACCCGCTTGCGCATCAATCACAGCTTCATCGTTGTCAAACAGCAGCGTGGTGACGTAGCCGGGGCGGGTGTTCACCACGGTGGCATTCTGGCTGTTATACGATACGTTCTGCATCCGGCTGTCATAGCCGCTGCCGCGCGGGGTGGCGGCGCTCCATGTCGCGCATGACGCGAGTAAGCCTGTCAGGAGCAGGATATTTTTCAGCATCATTCGCTCCTCAGTTCTTTATCGCGCTGGTAGCTGGTGACGATAAAGCCCAGCGGATTCACTTCACGCTGGCTGTCCGTCAGTTGCTGATGCGGGACATAACGGTAAGTGAGGCGGATATTCCAGAAATCCGTTTTCACTGAATTATCAGAAATACGGCGGAGGGTGCGCTTAATACGCAGTGTTGCCAGGTTATCCGGTCCGGTGGCAGGCGCATGCACATTAGAAATAATGTCGATATAGACGACATATTCGGCTTTATTAAAAATAACGTCCGGAGCCTGGTCGCCGTTAAACCCGTCCAGATAATCCCGGTTCACGCTGTCGCTGTTAAATAACTGTACGTCGTCGTAATCACGCTGGAGGGAGAAATAATTATACCCTTCGCGGAGTCTGACATAGTGTGCCGCCAGTGAATGGGCCAGCGCTTTTTCAGACGCAATATCCCGCTCTTTAATACGGGTCATATACTCATAACGACCGGTCTGCTTGTTCACCGACCACAATTCAATGTCAGTGGTTTTCAGCGGCAGCAGAATAATAATGGCCGTGATCGTCAGTGCAGCCAGAATCAGCCCGGCAGCGGCCACCCGCCAGGCGGTTTTGCGGGAACGCTCTTCCTTTTCCAGCAGGATGGATTCAAAAGAGCGCGAGACATTAATGATGCGCTGAATATCAGACATGGTGGGTCAGCTCCTGAATGATGGCGGGGGAATTCACCGGCTGGGGATCGCCGGACACCGGCGGGAGGTCGCCCTGATGCTGCGCGCAGCCCGTAAGCGCGCACAGCACCAAAAACAAGATGCTGAATTTCATGGAAGCCTCTTATCGGATTAATGCAGGAAGGCCGCACCGCTGGCTGAGGCCACGGCGTGACGGGGAAATGAGATTAACGGTCGGGAGGAATTAACGGTGAAGCTGCTGGTTCTGGCGTTTCATGCTTTCGATGGCGGTGGCACGTTTCTGCCAGGCGCTCACGGCTTTGCCCGCCCCTGCGGCAATGAACCTGCCGCTTGTCGCTGCTGCGGCCATGCCACCTTTGGCGGTCATTCGGCCCCCGGTCTTTATGCCGGGTCTGGCAAAGTCGGCAGATTTGCTGGCCAGCCCGCTCAGTCCGCTTATGGCAGCCCCCTGTAACACGGCCTGCACGGCGGCACCGCTTAGCGCAGTGGCTATTTTCGCTGAAAAATACACCACGACGCCTGCGGCAATCCCGGCCAGCAAACATTGCGCCGCCAGGGTCACCATATTGCTTTCAGCAGACGTTGCTGTGGCGGCCTCCAGTATTTTATTCAGGTAGTTGATGGCGATCCGGACAGACAGAGCAGAGAACATGATCGTTAAGATTGCGGTAAATATTGTTTTCAGCCAGTTATCAAACATGGGTTTAAGAAAACCGTACAGCAGGCAGAAAATAAAGAGTGGGGCGGTGGTGGTCATTAACAGAATGGTGATTTCGGCGAGCAGGTTGACAAAGGTTGCAGCCAGTAACAGAACGATTGCTCCGCCCCAGACCAGCACCTCGGCAAAACCGCCATTCACTTTAACGTAGGTGGAGGTATCGAGATTAAACAGCGTTTGCCCCAGCGCTTGTGCCTTTTCCCACACCGTATCGAGCAGCGCCCAGACATTATCATCGCCACTGATGCCGTCCTTAAGCCCTTCAATGGCCACAATGATGGCATTCAGCCAGCCATCGCGGTTTAAAACAAAGGTGGTGATCAGCAACATGCGCCCCACATCCCAGACAACATCTTCAACCGGTGTCTGGAGTTTGCCGCCAAGCGTCTGATACCCGCGATACGTAATAAATAGGGTGAAGGAACTGATGATAATCACACTGATTAGGGTGCCGTAGGTAGAAGACTGACCTTCTAACACGGCATTGAGTCCATCCATGATGTTTTTGTCCATACCAACAAAAATACCACCGGACATGGTGCCTCTCATTAGTCAGGAACAGACAGGGGATAAAAACAGGGAAGGATCCCTGTTTTTGTTGGCGGGAATATTACTGAGTGACGGATTTTCTTTTTTGGGCTTCCTGCTGAAACAGTGTCTCGAATTTTTCCCTGATACCGGGTTTGCCTGTCTGGGCAAACATGAGTGCTGCCCGGTGCGCAAACTCGCAGTTGTCGCTTGCCTCGCCATCCTTGAGGCATTGCGTATATACCTTATAGGTTTCATCGGGATGTTCTTTATACCAGGCTTCTGATTTCGTCTCTTTACAACCGGATAAGACGAGAATGCCTGAAATGACGCCTAAGGTTAATACGGGGTTTAACATGTTAACCTCCCTATAGAGAGTTCAGATCAGCAACGGGCGCAGTTAATTGCTGTTGCTCAAAGGCTTTCTGTTTTTGCCGTTCCAGCAGCGTTGCTCGCTGTTCAGTCTGTTTGACTGACATCTCCCACTGGCTGGTCAGCGCATTTAATTGTACGCTTTTGGCCGCGATGGCGTTAGCCAGGTCCTGTGACTCTTTCGAATCCTGCGCATTAGCAATACGGTCTGATAAACCTGATATATCACCGAGCGTGCCTGTGATCTTGTTTTCAACCTCGGACGTATTTTCTATTGCTACAGCCTGATTCAGGATCATCTGTTTGCAGCTGTCCAGATAGCGTTGTGACGTGCTGGACGGGTTACAGGTATCGAACGTTTTATATTTGTTATACAAGCTATTCAGTTCAGACGAATATGACCCGCTTTGGTTGCTCAGCAGGTCATCCAGTGAAATACCGTTTTGACGAAGATTATCGATATCGGTTTTCAGCTTTTTGGCCTCGCGGAGAAATGCCTGAACGTCCCGCACGCCCGTTGCTGTGGCTAATTGCTGCTTGTAGGCATCGAGTTCACTTCTATAGTGGGTGACGGTTTCCTGCCACTGCTGGAGTTTCTGGATCCACTGATTCATGGATTCGGTATTCTGTACGGCGTCGAATACCGGTATTCCGGCACTTAACGCTCGGGTGGAAATAAACAACGATAATGCCAGTATGATATCTCTGAACCGCATTTTCATTACCTCCGTCATGAATATTACAGGGCTTGTTCAAGGAAGGCGGCTTTCCAGTCATCAGGCTGCATTCCTTCCTGATACAGGG
Source organism: Citrobacter sp. RHBSTW-00887 (assembly GCF_013728095.1). NCBI lineage: Bacteria > Pseudomonadati > Pseudomonadota > Gammaproteobacteria > Enterobacterales > Enterobacteriaceae > Citrobacter > Citrobacter sp. RHBSTW-00887. Next base: position 2,189,382 of record NZ_CP056267.1, read on the forward strand.
TGTCGAACAGTTTCAGGTTGTCTTCGCTCCCGCTCAGCATTTTGGTAAGTTTCCCGAGGCCCGCTAAATCCATTTTCGCCATCGCCACAAAAGGCCGGGTTTCACCTGCGCGTAACGGCGTTTTCAGGACCACCATGTAGCGCTCACCCGCATCGAGATTTTTGACGATGTCGTACACGTTTTCCGGCACTTTCATCTTTTCCACGTAATCACCCCGGCTGGCCTTCGGGTTGGCGAGAAAAATCTGCGTACTGCACTGCTCGATAATCGCCGGGGCAATCGGGTGCTTAACGATTTCGTCAGGCGACTGGGTGGCGGGGACGAAGATGCCGTTCAGCTTGCGGATCACTTTCAGCATATTGAGCGAGAAGCGGGAGAATTCGACATCGGCCAGCCATTTCCAGAACTCGTCCATGAACATTACCAGCCGGCGACCGTCCAACAGACTGGTGACGCGGTAAAGCAGATAAAACGTAATGGGGCCGCGAATATCGTCATCATCGAGAAATTCCGTACCGTCGATACCCACGTTATCAATGTTGCTGATGTTGAAGGTGTCCTCCTCATTATCGAATACCCAGCCGAACTCGCCGCCCTGCGCCCACTGTTTAAGGCGAATACGTAGCCCGTTGAGGCGGGCGTCGGTGGTGGGCGGCTCCGGCAGGACTTCCAGCAGCCGGGTGATACCGAACTTGCGGTATTCCGGCGGGTAGTCGAGCAAAATGGTATCTACGGCGGCACTGATCCGCTCCTCATCGCGCGGCTCGAGCGGCTTGCCGTTGCGGCGGCACAGCATGCGCACCAGCCGTTTGATAAAGCTGATATTCCGCCGGGTTGGGGCCAGCGCAAAAGGATTGAACCCGGTAGGCACACCGGTGCGAATACGGAAGTAGCGTCCGCCCATCTGACGTATCGCCATCTCCGCCGCCCGGTCCTTGTCGAAATACACGGTAGTCAGTTGCTTAAGAGGGGCTGATTCAGAGAACGTCGCCGGATTGCGGTACTTCTGCATCAGTTGCTGCATCATGGTCATCAGTATCGTTTTCCCGGAACCGGTCTTACCGATGATCGCCGTGTTACCCGGCGTTTTTTCTTTGAAGTCATCCCGCCCGCTCTGGCTGTCGTGCAGGTTCAGGTAATACCCGCCACCGCCAGGGGATTTGAGGATGGCGATGGCGTCACCCCAGGGATTGCCGCTCCGCTGGTGGGGATGAAAGTTGTGCAGGCTCGCCAGGTCAGCAAAGTTCTGGCTGCTGACGGCCACCAGACGGGGGCGCAACGTATACACCCCCGGCAGTTGCGCCAGATACGCGGCGGGCAGCGACAGCGTGGACAGCGTCGTCATGATGCCGAGGTCGGCGAAAGGCTGCGCCAGTGCGTTGGCATCCTTCACCACCTGCTCGGGGCTGTCTGAGGATACCAGCAGGGAAAAGTGGTATTTTCCGCATGAGACATGCCCGGACTGGAGCAGGTCACGCAGTACAATCAGCTCTTCACGCTGCGAAATGGCGTCGTCATCCGCCGAGTTCAGGCGCTTTTCCGCCAGGCGAATATGCTTCTGCGCCTCATCGCGGGCCATGCAGGTGAAGGACTGCGTCAGCACATACTCGCTTTCGGCATACAGCAGCGCGTCCAGCAGGCCGGTCGCGGTCTCCGGCGAATAATCTTTGATTTCCAGACTGCGGAAAAAACGGGAACTGCCGATGGTCTGGCACTCGGCGGTATCGGTGGTAAAAAAGACATCCGGCGTGCTTAATGTTTCATAAAACGGCGCAGGCGTGACCGCCACCTTTTGCCACTGGCCGGTGAGCAGACGGTGATAAAAGGACAACTGGGCGGAATATACCCGCCCGTTATCTTCATACATCCCCAGCGGCGTCGCCGTATAGCGGGACAGCGCGGAAGTCAGTGCCTCCCGGTATTCCAGCATCACTTTCAGGGCATCATCCAGCGCCGCTTTGCGTTTACCGGACGGTTGCGCCTTCATGGCCTTTTTCTCCAGCGGAGAGAAGGGCGCGTAGCAGACGGTGAAAAACAGCCGGTGCCGCCAGAACGGCTTTTCGTGGATCGGCTGGTAATACCGCCGGGTCACTTCATCAGAAAAGGGAATGCCTGAATTTGCGTCAAAGGCATCGTGATATTTTTCCCGGATACGGTGAAGATAGAACGTGACCGGCAGACCTTCATACGCCCGAATAACGTTATTGAGATGCGTCGCCATTAACGTCAGATGATGTTCATCCTCGCATTCAAAAACGGTGCCCTCCAGCTCCCAGCTGGCAACCAAATCACCCTGGCGGTTTCTGATGACGTGCGGGTGAATATGGGAGGAATACGGAATGTATTTATCCAGCGTAACGCGCTCGTTTAACTTCATTTTTTCAATAAACTCCGAGACCTCGACGGCGTCATAGCGGTTTGCCAGCAGGGCGTTGGCACCAAAATGTTTATTGGTGCCAAAACGGCCACGGGTTTTAAAGGCCAGCCAGATCAGGCCGAAATAGTGAATATCGGTTCTGGCCTTTGCCTTCATCTCCAGCCAGGCGGGAATAAGCAGTAATATCAAGTAATAGCTGACATAGACCGCCAGCAGGACGATGGCCCCGCTGACAATCACGAACGGCACGAGGGGAATGCCGGCTATGGCGGCAGGTCGCGTCAGCGCTTTGTTCAGCGTAGCCATCGTTACCTCCCTTATGACGCCCAGTAGGCACCGAAACCTGACGCACCGACGATAAGGATGGCGCCAATGATGACGTTGCGCATGTCATGGAGGCTCTTGCCGTCAAACAAGACTTTGTATCCCACCCACATGGTGGCCAGCGTGATGGTAACGGCGGCGAGCCCGAGCAGGCCGGTGGAGGTGTTACTCAGCGTCTCATTGGCTTTATTAAATCCGCTGTCCGCTGCCAGCACCGGGCTTGTCATTAACAAGGAAGAGAGGACGGGCCAGTCAGTCTGTTTTCGTTTCATCATTGTTCCTCCTGGGGGCCGGGAATGGGTAACGCGCCGCGTATCACGGCATTGGGGTAGCGCAGGGATGTCAGAACTGACGTGGCGTTATCGGTAAGCTCGCCACGCATGACGGCGGTGGGGTAACGGATTTCAGGCACGAGCTTTTCGGCGGGTGGTCGCTGCCGGTCTTCCCGCGTTGACGGTACGGCGTAGCCGATGCGCTGGATGTAGCTGGTCTGGTTAAACGCGAATTCCGGCTGTTGGCCGGTCGTGAAATTTCCTGAGTAGTAGCAACTGAGCGCACGCTTCAGGGAACGGCCACGGCGGTAGCAGTCGGTGAGGATGCGCTCAAACACGTACAGGTTGGTACAGGGGTCAAGAAGGTCACGGGCGGTCACGTCGTAATGGCGGAAATTGGTGCTGGTGATTTGCATCAGCCCGACCGAATAACGTCGGCCCTGTGCTGCCAGCCGTCCGGTGAGGCTGATGGCCTCATCCCTGCTGGTGGGGAAATGTGAAATCACGCCTTTGCCACTGGGCAGAATTTCAGCGATGGCATACGGATTCAAACCGGATTCAACCCGCGCCACATCAAGCACCGTGGACGGGTGAATGCTGGGGGCGCACTGCATAGCCGCCGCCAGAAATACGGTGGTGGAAAGCATGATGGCCTCGGAATGGTAAACCGGGCAACGCGTACCGCCATCAGACGGCACAGGGCCGGGAAAGTGGGGGAGGGGCGGTTAAATGGACTGAGTATCCTGTGTCGCGCCGCCGTCATCCCTGGGCTCAAGGAGCACTAACTTGCCGGAGATAGCAATACCGGGTGTCAGCATGATATTCAGGCCAGACTTACCGTTATGAGCGAACGCCACGCCAACCCTGGTCCAATACGTGTTTATTTCGCCCTGTGCATCGGGTTGACTTTCCTGAGTGACGAATACGTGGTAAATGGGTTTTCGCATGACGCCTCCTCTAATAAAAACAACAATGAGTTAAATGAATGTCACATCCCAATTCTGCATTCCGGTTTTAACGGGTCAGCGAGAACATTCAGCGGCACCCTGAATTGTGGTTTCGTGACAGCCCGAACCTTATTTTTAAAGAGCAATACCCGATCTGGGGAAATTAACGACCATTCGGGCAACCATTCTGTAATGACGTTTTCAGGATCAGACATCCGGGGCGGCATATACACGATAAATTCAAAGTTAAAATGAGAGAGATAAATTAGTGGTGGAGGGGTAAACTCTGCGAGAAATAAAAGTAAGTGAAATATATAATAAAGACGACTGTGTATTCATAGTTAATGATAGAGACATGCAGGGGAAATGTTCCTGCATGTCTTTGTGACCATTATTAACGTGTTCGACGTTCAAGTTTTTCCTGGCATTCTGTGCAGGTGGTTATGCCCGGGAGTGCCTGCCGTCGCTTTTCAGGAATGGGCTTACCGCATAGACGACAATGGAATAATGATGGCGTAGACCCTGGCTTAAAACGACTCTGTTCAATCATATCCTCCAGTCGTTGCTCATTAAATTCCTGATCGCGGTCGATCTCATCTGGCATGGGCGGCCCTCCGGTCTGACGCCTCCTGTTCACAAAGTGCGATACGCTTCCAGACGATGGTCAGTGACAAACCTTCGACTTTCGGCAGCAGGGATTGCGTTACTTGCATCATGGCGGCCAGCGCATCGGTCGATTCCAGGTTGGCCACCCGGCATTGTTGCCATTGCAGCCAGATGGCAGTATCCGTATCTTCGTCCGGCTCTGGCGTCCGGCCATAAGGTACACGGACGCCCAGTAACCGGCGGCGAAGGCAAACTTCGTTGGAGGTGAGGCCAAAATACTTGTTGAGTAGCGCAATTGACCCGCCGAGCCGGATAGCATGATTGATACGTTCCTGCTGCAGAACCTCCTCACGGGATTTAGCCAGAAGCAGGTGTAATGCGTCGTGATGAACCGTCACAGCCAAAAACTGCGCAGACTCCCGACTGATGATAAACAGCTCGTCTAGTGATAATTGGTTGAGGGCATTCATTTCGTCGAAAGTGAATCCTAGCGATTCACAGTGACGAACGTTGCCATCTTTCAATGCATGCAGGGCATCGGTTAATACGGCGTAATTAAGTGATGGGATAATCATGGTATTTTCTCCCTTCAGCCTATTGGGCGGCGGACTAATTTAATATTGATCCATTCGTCAATTTCCGATTCGAGCCATGCGACACTGGCCGGGCCAATCTTGATTGAGCGGGGGAAGGTATCGTCTTTCATATACAGATAGATTTGAGAGCGCTTCAGGCCAGTTTTTTCTTCAACCTGTTTCAGACGTAATAACTGATGAGATGTCACGGTATTCTCCTGTGGCAGATATAGCGCTAGCCGGGAGAACACACAACAACACAAAATAGTGGTGTGGAGAAAGCTGATGAGCCCGTATTACGGAAAATACAATCCTTAATACGGGTTTTCATAGCGAAGGGCATCATCTTAATTTTGTGTTGGTAGGGAAGGGGGCGAGCCGCGCTCAAGCGCAGTCTTCAGGGTGTCGCCACTGAATCGATCGGTAATGCCTTTGTAAGTATCCCAGCTTTAGTTCCAGGCACTTTTTGAGATTTCCTGTTTCTGATCCCCTCCCAATATCGGTGCCAGGATAAATCAGAGATCCGGGCCTGTTTGCAGGCTTCGGACAAATTCTGCCGGAGTCTGGTTATTTAACGAAGAATGCGGCCGGTACTGGTTATATTCCTGCCGCCAGTGCTCGATCTTATCCTGAGCATCTTCCAGTGACAGGAACCAGTGCACGTTCAGACATTCATCACGCAGGCTGCCGTTAAATGACTCGACCAGGGCGTTATCCGTGGGCTTCCCGGGGCGGGAGAAGTCCATCGTTACCCTGTTTTCATACGCCCAGCGGTCCAGCGTTTTCGAGATAAATTCGCTCCCGTTGTCCGTCTGTAGCCGCTGGGGTACACGCTGCTTTGTCTGCCTGATCCGTTCCATCACGGCAACCACATCGTCACCGCGAAGCCCCTGGCCTACCTCGATCGCCACGCATTCACGACTAAAATTATCGACTACAGTAAGGCTCGGATCCGGCGTCCGTTGAACAGATTATCAGCAACGAAATCCATGCTCCAGCACTGATCCACAGCGGTCACGGCCGGGCGGATACGCCTGTGCCTGGCCGTCACGTGCCGACGCGGGCGTTTTGACCGCAGGTACAGCCCTTCCAGACAGTAAATCCGATGGGTTTTCTTATGGTTAACCAGCCAGCCCTCGCGCCGCAGCAGGATATGGATCCGCTGCACACCATAACGAATGCGGGTTTCTGCAATCTCCCGTATTCGCTGCGTGAGGTACCGGTCATCGCGGCAGCTGCGGTAGTTGTAGACCGTCCGGCTCTGCATCATCAGCCGGCATCCCCTGCGAACCCCGATGCGGTACGCCGCCAGCAGGTATTCTACCGCCTCGCGTTTCTGCACCGGCCTCAGAACTTTTTTCGGATGACGTCCTGCAGCATTTCCTTGTCCAGACTGAGATCGGCGACCAGCCGTTTCAGGCGGTGATTCTCTTCCTCCAGCTGGCGCAGACGGCGTAGTTCCGTCACGCCCATGCCGCCAAACTTCTTCTTCCAGTTGTAAAAAGTAGCCTCAGAAATGCCCATCTTTCTGCAGACTTCCTCCACCCGCGTACCCGTTTCTGCCTGCTTCAGGGCAAAAGCGATCTGCTCTTCGGTATAACGCGTTTTTTTCATGCCGGATGACCTCATTTGTTCAGGGAAAGAAAGGCCGGAAACCCCACTTTACGCCGGTACTGAACAAAGGGAAGAGATCACCTTATAGCTGCTCGGCTGATACTACCTTCTTGGATTATAGCCAGAAAGGTTCTTAATAGATTCCAGTCAAGACGATCGTGTATTTGAGACATTCGGTTGTCCGGTCAAGTTGATTAGTCCGCCAGAGGCTGTAACTGGCAAATTGAGCTCAGCAAAATTGCGTTGGCTATGACCATCTCATTTTCTGGTCTGAATATCCTCTTTTAACGATTATTTACTGTAAACGGCAATACTTTCTTCCCCCTTTCTTCTGCGGTAAACGATGGTCAGACCGATAAACCAGATTGGAGAAATCAGCAGACCCATTCTGGTATCTGCTCTTAAGGAGAGCACTATCAGCATAAAGAGAAAGAATATCAGGCAGGCATACGACATGATTTTACCGCAGGGCATTTTGTAATTTGAGCATCTGTGCAGATCCGGTCTGGTTTTTCTGTAAACCAGCCATGAGACGATAATCAGGCTCCAGATAGAGATCAGTAAAATAGCCGACATGGTGGAGAGTAGCGTAAAGGCCGACATCACGCCGGGCATGACGAACAGGATGGCGACACCACACAGCATACAGAATCCTGAGAGCAGTAGTCCCCGCAGCGGGATATTCGCGGAAGATAATTTTTTAAGCGATCTGGGTGCTGCATTATTTTTTGCCAGCCCGAATAGCATTCGGCTGGTAGAGAATACGCCGCTGTTTGCTGAGGAAAGTGCGGAGGTCAGTACGACGAAATTAATGACCGCTGCGGCTGCGGGGAGGCCCGCTAGGGTGAACAGTGAAACAAATGGGCTCTTATCTACAGAAATGTGATGCCATGACGAGACCGCAATAATACAACCCATCGAGAGCACGTAGAAAAGCAGAATACGCACTGGAATTGAATTTATCGCTTTGGGTAAGGTTTTTTCTGGATTTTTGGTTTCCGCCGCCGTCACGCCGATAAGCTCTATGCCGACAAAGGAAAATAGTGCGATTTGGAACCCGGCCAGGAATCCGGTGAGACCATGAGGAAATAGAGTGCCCTGTTCGGTTAAATTTTTGAATGAGGCTTTGACGCCATCGGGTGACGTATATCCGGTGAACGACATCCAACAGCCTGCGGCAATGAGCGCGATAATAGTGACAACTTTGATGATAGCGAACCAGAACTCCATCTCACCAAAGAGTTTCACTGACAAGATATTGAGGAGCACCAGTATGAGAAGTGCGCCGAAAGCAGGTACCCATAGAGCTAAATCAGGATACCAAAACTGCATATAGCCGCCGATTACCACGACGTCCCCGACGCAGGCAACGACCCAACTAAGCCAGTAGGTCCAGCCAACAGCAAAGCTCGCCCAAGGGCCTAAATATTCGCCGGTAAAATCGGCGAAAGTATTATAACGTGGGTTAGAAAGAAGCAACTCTCCCAGTGCCCGCATGACAAAGAACAGAAAAAAACCAATAATCAAGTAGGTAAAGATAATTGAAACACCAGACAGGCTGATGGTTTTTCCCGATCCCATAAAGAGTCCGGTACCTATTGCCCCACCAATGGCAATGAGCTGAATATGACGGTTATCGAGCTGTTTTTTTAACTTTCGGGTATCGGATGGTGCCCGGCAATGACTTGCCGAAATATTGTTATTGTGCATAAACCACTCCGGTGTTAATTGGGTCATTTGCGCCGAACTAAGCTCGGTGACCGACGGTTTTAGACCCGACCTGATGTCGGGCTAATGAGAAACTATAGGGGTATCAGCAATAGGCCATGCGCCTTTCGAGGAAAATTTCACAAAGCATGCAACGTGCGCCACCGCCACCGAGATCTTCAATAATGTCTATTGGACCTAGTGCCAGCCGTGCGTAGCTCGAAATTTCAAGTTTTTGAGCCGTGGTAAATGCATCCCACGCACGTGTAGACATGGCATAGACGGGTTTTCCGAGCTTATCTTTCAGTTCCAAAACGTTGCAGGTAAAAGACTCCATCTGGTCAAACGTCACATTAATGATGGTTTTTCCAGTGCTGTTAAGGTGATCAACGAGCTGTTTTCGCTCATTGAGTGACGTGAGTGCCTCCAGACAAACGATGGCAAAGCGGCTGCCGACGCTGAGCATTACATTGGTATGATAAATAGGCTGTAGATTGCGGTCGTGGGCATCAAACCACATAATGGGATATCCCGACAGACGTTCAAACTCTTCACCGACCAGATGTGAGCTGCGCGATGACCTGCATGAGTAGGCTATTTTGTTGTCGTGATCGAGGATCAACGAACCTGTACCCTCAAGATACCGGCCCTGCTGCTCGTAGGATGAGAGATCTATGCGTTTATTCACCACAAAATCAGTGGCTAACTGGATGATAATCTCTTGTCGTCGCTCACGCCGGCGGTTAGGTGCCTCCATTGGGAAGGTGTAAAGCGTCCCATCCTCCAGCATAGCAATCCAGTTATTGGGAAAGAGCGAGTCGGGCGTGCCGTGTTCGGCGATATCGTTGATGATATGCACCTCGATATCGGCACGCTTCAACGCGAGCACATAGTTGTCGAAGGCGGCTTGCGCTTGGGTTTGCACATCGCCAATATCCCCGAGGCATTTCTGGAAAGTGTTGCTTGCCTGCGTCTCGGGATTACTCATAAATGCGGCGGGCCTTACCATTAATACCCTGTTAGTCGTCTGCATGACCCTTACTCCGGATTGCACAGCAGGCGATAGAGATCGCGGGGATTTTCAGGCTGCGGCACTAGATCGATAGGTTTGCCAAGATTGAGCTTTTCTGCAATATCGTACATCAAGCGTAGTGCTGAGAAGTCTTCAATCGCGAAGCCGACTGAATCAAAAATGGTGATGCTTTCCTGAGAGAGACGACCCGCTTTGGTACCGCAAATGACTTCCCACAGCTCGGTGACGAAAAAGTCAGCTGGCATCTGCTGGATTTCACCCTCAATGCGCGTTTGCTCAGGGAATTCGACAAACACATCGGCTTGAGTCAGGATTTTGCCCTCTAACTCGGTTTTACCCGGACAGTCGCCCCCCACGGCATTTAAGTGCATGCCAGGTTTAATCTGTGAGGCGCGCAGGATTGTAGCGTTGGTTTTATCGGCCGTAATGGTGGTAATAATCTCGGCATGCGCCACCGCCTCGTCAACTGAGCGGCAGAAGTGAAGCCTGATACCCTGATACCTGTTGAGATTACCTATCAGTTTTTCAGTTGCTGAAGCGTCGATATCATACAAATAGAAATCAGTCACTCCCAGAACCTCATTAAACCCGATGATCTGGAACTCGCTCTGTGCGCCGTTACCAATAACGGCCATCGTTTTAGCGCCCTTGTTGGCAAGATATTTAGCGGCCACGACTGAGGTTGCCGCAGTGCGTAGTGCAGTTGCCAGAGTGAATTCACATAGCAGCAGTGGGAACCCCGTTTTCACCTCGGCCAGCGCCCCAAATGCCATCACGGTTAACTGATTATTTAGCGCATTTTGCGGATGCCCATTAACGTATTTGAAACCGTAAAGCTCAGCATCGGCGGTTGGCATCAGTTCGATGACACCGATATCAGAATGGCTGGCAACCCGTGGCGTTTTGTCGAACTCCGGCCAGCGTTTGAAATCGCTCTCAATATAATCAACGAGTTGTTTAATGAATGGTGCAACGCCAGTTAGGTTAACCAGCTTGCGCATCTCTGCGAGATCGATAAAGCGTGTCATTGAAAATTCTCACAATTGTCATAAAGAACGATAGTATGTGAAAACAAATTGACTTGAGGTAGTTGTAAAGTTGTTCAAAAAGTATAAATAATTGGCATATTGAATATTGATATAAGCATATTGATTAAATGAACGATACCGATCGCCAGATCCTTGCCTTACTAAGAGAAAACTCACGTATTTCTGTAACCGATATCGCAAAAAAAGTGCGAATATCGCGAACCACGGCACAGAAGCGTATCGAGAGTATGGAGGCTGAAGGTATTATTACCGGTTACACCATTAGAATTAAGCCTGGCGTTGAGAAGAACCGCATCAGGGCCTGGATGAGTGTGGCGGTAGAAGGGGCAAAAGCCCCAGTGATAGTCCAGCAGCTGCGCGGAGAACCGGCAGTGCATACCTTGCATACCACCAACGGGAAATGGGATTTGCTGGTGGAGTTACGGGCTGACAATTTGGAGATCTTCGATCAAATCCTGGGGCGTATTCGGCGGATTGAGGGGATCTATAATACAGAAACCAGCATCCTGCTCTCCACACGCAAGGCTTAGAGTAGGGTAATGGGAGTTGGTACATCGCTATATCATACTATACACACGGTAATAGACACCAATTCACAAGAAAAATAACGTGGTGGAGGTGTAAGTAAACGGGACAAGCCCGGAGAGGACAAAAAAACACAGGAAGGGTGAATGAGGGAAGTTACTAAGCCCGTATTAAGGATGTCGTTATGCTTAATACGGACTTTCAGGTTAAATTGAGTAATATCATTTAAATTTGATGTTTAGGTTGATGTGGGCGAACCGCGCTCAAGTGCGGTTTTTAGTGTGTCACCACTAAGATGATCGGTAATGCCGTCGGCTGATGCCCATTGTTCAAAGATGGAGAGTAGTTTATATGGCTTGTTGATTAATGGGCTTATGGCCTCATTATTCCTACAGGAAAGCCAGAACAGACGGGAGAGTGGTGTTGATATTCTTGTTGAAGATGAATATGATGTTTTATTTTTAACGGGGAGTTCGATTATTTTTTCAAGTTCTGTACGCCGGATTACAAAACTTGCATCTCGTGGTAATTCATAAATTGGGAAATATGCGTATTTTCCTTTATTCTGAGATAAAAAATGTTCGTGAATATCAGGGGTGATATTTTGAGGTAATCTCCTAACTTGTTTTTCTATCCGTTCCATCCATGTGATTTTTTCAAGTAAGATAAATAATTTACCATAAATAAAAACTGAAATGCCATGATTTGTTTCATTAGCTCCTTTAATGGGAGAGGGGATATTGAGAGTTCGAGCCAGTAAGCGTTGCACCAAAACATATTCATACCCCGCTAATGTTGTATCAATAACCATTTGCATAGGTGAAATGGCTTCATCACCAGTACTGATAATTAAATTCCTCCCCTGTTGAAAACAGTTATGGTCTACCAGGCATAGTTGGTGTATTGGCGAATTCTCAACAGGACGCAGTTTTACTTTGTTGTTAGAAAACTGGATTTTCTTTAATATGACAGGTGACTGAAAGTAAATGGAAAGGTAGATGTTTCCAGATAAGGCTTGACGATAAATGTCACTTATTGTCAGGCTTTGATTCCCCCTTTGCCTGGCTAGATCAACAGCTTCTTGTATAGTCACCCAGTCTGGCATTATGTTTCGGAAATTTAAAATGATGTTTTTTTTGACATAGTACAACTCCTTTCATGCAACAGTATCTTTGATAAAATAAAAAAAGATAATGTTATTTGATGGGAATTTTAATATATCGCCGTAACAATATAAAAGTGAATATTGAGTGATTGCGAATTGTTATGTTTTTTAAAACAATTTAAAAAATATTAGTGCTGGGATTTCAATACTAAATATATGCGGCTGAAGGTAGTGCTTTCGCTCATAATCAATGGCCTGACTACGGTAATACGTAAGAGTTATACAAGTAGCAGAGATGGTTTTAGATGTATTATTCTTTGTTATTTCGCCGTCGTCAGTACCTGGTTAAAATCAGTGGAAAAAAGGCTGCCTATTCTTTTTTACCCTTCTGACAGCAATTTATGCGCTATCGCTAAAGCTTCTTCCTTCGAAGATGTTATAATCAAAGGATAGCCCCAGAATTTTTCATATACGATAGAAAAAGGTTTGGCCGCAATCCGTTTGGCATTGTTTGGTTCAATATGGATTGAGGCTTTGACGAAGGACCGTAATTCACTTTTGTGAGCTTTCATCCAACGTGTAGTTAGCTTCATCTCTTCAGGCGAATGCTCGTGTTTGCCATGAGCAACACCTTCATCGTTCAGGAAAACGAAGACCTCATTACGAGCAAGCAGAGCTTCGAACTCTTTAAACGGGGATACATCTGGATCATTGCCAGGGGCAGCGATTTGCATCCACACGAAAGGGAACTGAGTAGCATCAATCCGCATAGTAATATTCCTTCCAAATTTTGGTTTCATCTATTGTCATTGAGGGGCAAAGCCTTAGGCTGCAACATACCAGCATGGTTTATTCAAACATACCCAAAAGTCTATAGAACGTCATTGTGATGGTTGGCCATAATATTGCTCAATTCGGCCAGTTCAATGATCCCATCCTGAATTCATTGGCAGGTTAACTTGCGTGTCCGGGATTTCTTCCGTTTCAACGGAGGTAAACACCCTGAGACTGGAATCAGATATACGCAGCGGATATTTACCAGTGGTTTAGTGCCCTTTTGTTACCACTATTGATAAATTTCTCAATATCATAGCCGTTCCTGCACGTCAGTTGAAATGCAGTCATACATGGTCCAAAAACGAAATGAATGAATTTCTGAAGATTTTTGCACGTCATTTCATAAGTGAAGTGCACATAGGCTCCGGCTTCCAGAAGAGAGGTTTGTGTTGAAGGTAAAGGCTGCGTCAGTACGTAAGATGAAACCGAAGTGGTATACAAAATTTCCAGTTTGTTGTCCCTTTCACGTCCATACCGGACCTGATGCAGCCCATAAACCATACAGGGGGTCAGTTTGTAATCCCCCAGAAATGGGACCTCATTTCATCCTGATAACTGGTGAGCAGTTGGGCTCACAGGTATAACTTTGTGTCTGACCTGTTAGCACAGTTTCCGGGAAAGTCATGAAGATTGATTTAGGAAGAGTTAAATCACCTGGGTGGATAGGGAGTAGAAGCCCGTAGGCAGTCCAGTCTGACGAACGTCGATACCTGCCGGGGGACTGACTAAACTGCTTTTTGAAGGCACGTGTAAATGTCTGTTGAGAATCGAAGTGATACTCCAGGGCAATATCCAGAATCGGGCGGTTGGTTAATCGTAGTGCCACGGCCGCTTTTGACAGTCTGCGGGCGCGAATATAACTCCCCATTACGTGACCAGTGACTTCTTTAAACATCCGTTGCAAATGCCATTTTGAGTATCCGGCTTTGAGTGCGACATTATCCAGGGACAACGGATTTGTAAGGTGGTTTTCAAGCCAGGTAAGCAAGTCGAAAATTATTGTACCTTGGTTCATAAATCGTCCCCCATTGTATTCAACAATTGTGAAAGGGAGCGTTTCTGTGCTTCTACTCCCTCTTGCTGTTCTGACAACTTCGCGATACCCACTCCAATGCGAGTTTTCCGGGAAAATTTCGAGTATGTGAATGTTAAATTAAAAATACGCGATTCAGCATTAGACTGCATTGCGAATGTTGGTCATTATATTATTCAATCCTGCCATCTTTTCCCGAAAATTGAGGTCCGATTAAGATCATGTCAAACATAGATTACTCTCTCGATTCTGTTGTACTACCCGATGTCGATAGTATTCCCAGGCCTGTCTCTGTCATGAGGGCTTCAATGGTGTCTACAGGTTGGGAACAGGAACGGCATCAGCATCGCAAGGCGCAACTGATCTACTCGGTGAAAGGTATGTTGAATTGCGAGGTGGAAGACGGCGTGTGGATTGTCCCTCCGCACTGTGCGGTCTGGATCCCAGGTAATTTGCCTCATTCGGCCCGAGGTTCTGGTGATACCGAGTGTTATTGTTTGTTCGTTGAACCAGACGCGGCGCCAGGGCTTCCTAAAACCTGTTGCACTATTTCAGTAGAGCCATTGATGCGAGAATTATTGTTGAAAGTGGTTGGTTTTCCCCAGCTATACCTGACAGATGGCCGTGAGGGGAGATTAATAGCAACCCTTTTGGATGAATTGTCTTTAGCTCCTGTGGAAGATCTTCATTTGCCAATGCCTCGCGACAGGCGACTTCGTCAGCTTGCAGAAATGCTTTTAGCCGATCCTACAGACAAATGTTCTTTAGGTGTATGGGCACATCGTATCGGCATGAGCGAGCGAAGTATGAGCAGGCTTCTGTTACAGGAAATAGGAATGAGTTTTGGTCGCTGGCGTCGACAGCTACATGTGATCCTTTCACTGCAACGTCTTACAAAGGGCGAAAGTGTGCAGACAGTAGCACTGGAGCTTGGTTATGAGAATGCCAGCGGATTTGTCACCATGTTCCGGAAAGCATTGGGCAAACCGCCTGGTCGTTACCTAATTGAACGAATGGCGGGTTCTACGGGGGGGGATTCCGCCCATATGCCTGGCATCATTCGTTTGGAATAAACGTTGCGCCGCTCTTAGCATTCCACATATTCAGAAAAACTCATTTTTGCCAGGCACAATATTGACTGTATTGAGCAATATTCTGGCCGGACGTCGCTAACCATCTCATACAGAAACTGGTAAATTTGGAGTTTTCATTTATATCGGAGAAAATTTATGGATCTTGGATTGAGTGACAAACGTGTACTTGTAACGGGCTCAACGGCAGGCATTGGGCTGGCTACAGCCCGCATGTTGGCAGCTGAAGGGGCATCTGTGACAGTAAACGGCCGGACACAGGCGCGTGTTGACAATGCTGTAGCTGAAATACTGAATGAGTTACCTCATGCGCGGGTCTCGGGAATTGCCGCGGACCTGAGCCATAATGAAGGTTGCGAAGCGCTGATAAACCTGTTGCCGCATACCGACGTGTTAGTGAACAATCTGGGTATATTCGAACCTAAATCGTTCGGGGACATCACCGACGAAGACTGGTTACGTTTCTTTGAAACCAATGTATTGAGCGGGATACGCCTCTCACGCCATTACGTGCAGTCGATGAGATCGCGTAACTGGGGGCGGATTGTATTTGTTTCCAGTGAATCGGCTTTACAGATCCCCGCCGAAATGATCCACTATGGTATGACCAAGACCGCACAACTTGCCGTGGCGCGTGGACTGGCAGAAAGCCTCGCCGGTACAGGTATCACCGTTAACAGTGTGCTTCCAGGCCCCACAGCATCTGAGGGCGTGGGCGCAATGGTTGCTGAGATGGCGGCGGGGCGTGGTGTTGATCCCAAATCCATTGAGCAGGAGTTCTTTGCTACAGCACGCCCTTCTTCGATACTTCAGCGATTTTCTACGACACAAGAGATTGCTGCGATGATTGCTTATGTCTGTAGCGAGCGTGCATCTGCTACGACCGGCGCAGCACTGAGGGTTGATGGTGGTGTGGTGAGAGCAATTGCGTAAGAAAGAACTATCCAACAAATAGGTGGTGATAAGCCGTCGGTTAACCACCATTTTCATCATGAGCAGCCAGCGCAAATTATGGTAACAGTAAATACTGGCTCGCCGTCAAGTTCGAATCCTTCCTGACCGGCAAGAGAGAGCAGATGTTCATGTAATTTCGGGTCTTCAATAAAAATGAGTTTTTCCCCACATTTGCAACGCAGGCTATCCTGGTTATGTGATTTTTTATATGGCTTGAGTGAATAGGTGGCACGGCCACGAACTCCATCGGTGCGGACAAGTAATCCTGCCACCCATAAATCATTGAGCACCCGGTAGATTGTGGCTTGTGTTAAGCTCCCGGATAGCTTCGAGTTAAGGAGGCGATATAATTGACCCGCACCAAGACAATGTGGTGCAGCTTGACTCAGAGTGTTCAGTATAGAAATTCGTGCAAATGTTGCCCTGAGATTGCTTGCTTTAAGACGTTGAATGTGCGTTGACTGACTGTCGTTCCCCCTGGAGTCAGGGACGACTAAGTTAGTTCGCCCGAGTTGTTTTGATGTTGAAGTGCTTTTATTGCCAAATGACGTAATGCGATCAATGAATTTTGGTTTGTCATTACAAGCCATCTTTATTTTCCTTTGCAGAGCCGGCTTTTCTGCTGTGTGCTACAACGTAAAGCGTGCTGGGTGAAAATGAGTCGTGGGTACCAGCGCGACCACAGAACATGCAGCGCGCTGGTGTGGGATGTTATTTTGTACGGGTCTTTTCCCATCCTCCACCCAGGGCTTTAAATACGTTTACCCGGGCGTTACCTACCCGTCGGTCAGCTGCGGCCACCTGTGACCTTGTGTCTATCAGGTTGTTTTGCGCTACGATCACATCGAGGTAACTGATCGAGCCAACCCGGTATTGCTCTTCAGCTAACCGGAAGGCATTCCCTGCACGATCCCGTGCGTCGATCAGCGCCTCACGCTGCTGCATCGCGGCACCATAGGCGCTCAATGATTGCTCGGACTCTTTCAGCGCATTCAGTACTGTGCCATTAAAATGAGCCAGCGATGCTGCGGTTTGCGCCTTCGCCTGAGCGAGACGGCTACGTGCCACCATCATGTTCGGAAATGTCCAGGAGATCAGCGGACCGACTGAGAAAGACCAGGTGCGATTGCCTTTCAGATAGTCATTACGCAGGTAGTTTCCTGAGGCACCCAGCGACACGCGCGGATAAAGATCGGCTACCGCCACGCCGATGCGTGCCGTGTCGCCAGCCAGCTGGCGTTCGGCTTGTCTTACATCGGGGCGACGACGCAGCAGTGCAGTGCCGTCACCGACCGGTAGCACTTCAGCAATTTCTGGTGCTTTGGTGCAGGCACGTGCTGAAGCTGGTACCTGTGATGGCGTGCGACCCATTAATGCAGCCAGCTCGAACAGCGCAGCATCCCGCTGGCTTTGCAAAGGCGGTAGAGTGGCTTCGACCTGAGCCAACGTGACACCGGCACGCTCCACGTCCAGATGTGATGCCGCTCCGGCGTGTGCCTGATTGCTGATGAGGTCCAGACTACGTCGGGCCAGTTCAATGGACGAATGTGCTACGTCGATGGATTCGCCCTGGGCGCAGGCGCCCACGTATGCCCGTGTCGTTTCAGCGACCACCATAACTCTCGCCGCATCGTAGTCGGCAGCGACGGCATCAGTATCGTCCTGCGCAGCTTCAATATCACGTCGAACCCGGCCAAACAGGTCGAGTTCATAAGAGACGTCAAGTCCACCGCTGTAACTCCACTGCGTGGGTGCCTGACCGGAGCCGGTCCATGTGGTCTGGTCGCGTCCGTAGCCTGCTCCGCCCGATAGGTTGGTAGATGGTAGCAAGCCGCCTTGCGCTTCCTTGTAAATAGCTCGTGCACGCTGGAGGTTAGCAAGGGCGACACGCAGCTCGGTATTGGCCGAAAGAGCCTCCTGGACAAGTCTGTTCAGGATGGGGTCATCATACAATTTCCACCATTCAGTCGGCAGAGATTGAGCGGTATCCGTATGGTCCGGTTTGCTGACAAAAGGGCCGACTGCGGTTTGAGGCAAAGACGGTGCATGGTAATCGGGGCCACTGGCGCAGCCGGTGACGAAGGTTGCGACCGCAGTGACCAGGAAAGTGGCACGTAAAATGGGAAATAATGCCCGATGCAGAACTATGGTCATGGCATCAGTGTGGGCAGAAAACAGATCACAGTTCGACATCGGGTGCCTCCGTACTGGCGAGTTCGCGGGCGCGGGGGCTTTCCGCGACTGCCCGGTGATCTTTAGCAACGAAGCTGTAAATTGTAGGAAGTACAAACAACGTGAAGAAGGTACCGATAAGCATGCCCATAACCACCACAATACCGATAGAAAAGCGGCTTGCAGAACCTGCACCATCAGCAAACAAAAGCGGCACCAGACCGGCGACCATGGCCGATGTTGTCATCAGAACGGGACGCATACGCACCGTCGCAGCTTTCTGAATGGCCTCTATGCGGCTGAGATTTTCATGGTGCTGGATGTGATTAGCGAAGGTGACCATTAAAATCCCGTGTTTAGATATCAGCCCTATCAATGTTACGAGTCCTATCTGGGTATAAATGTTAAGCGTCGCGTAACCTAACCACAGTGGCACCAACGCACCGCAGATAGCCAGCGGTACCGTGACCAGGATCACCAGCGGATCGCGTAGACTTTCGAACTGTGCCGCCAGCACAAGGAAGATAACCACCAGCGCGAAGCCAAAGGACACCAGCAGACGGTTACCTTCCTGCACGAACTGGCGGCTGTCGCTGAGCCAGTCCACGCTGGTTCCGGGGGGCAGTGCCTGTGATTGCAGAAATGTGACTGCCTCCCCCATGCTAACCCCTGGCGCTGGCAACATTTCCAGTGTCGCCGAGTTCATCTGGCCGAACTGGGTAAGCTGGTTGGCCTGTGGACGCATCTCAACGCGAGTCACGGTTGAGAGTGGCACCTGAGCACCGGAAGTAGACTTGACGTAGAAACGTCCGAGGTCTTCCGGCGTCATACGGTCGCTACCACGTACCTGCGGGATCACATCGTAGGAACGATCATGGAAGTTGAAGCGGTTGACATAGTTCTCGCCAACCAGCACCGCCAGAGTATCGGCAACGGATTGCATAGTCACACCCATTTCGCTGGCGCGGACATTGTCAATACTGATATGTGCCTGTGGGCTGTCGAAGGCCAGGTCATTTTGTACATAAAGGAACAATCCGCTGGCATAGGCCGCTGTTTTGATCTTCTCTCCGGTCTCGTATAACGTCTGAAAGTCGTCAGGCGAGCGCAGCACCATCTGTACAGGCAGGCCACCGCTGGAGCCTGGTAGCGGCGGCATCTGAACAGCCGTGACGGTTTCACCATCGATGGCACCGCCAGCAGCCTGAATTTGGCCCTGGATCTCGGTGGATGAACGCTTGCGCTCGGACCAGTCTTTTAGAATCGCGCCTGCAATAGTCAGGTTTTGCCCCCCGGAGAAATCGCCGATGTGGATGAAGCTGCTTTCAAATTCCGGTATCGACTCAAACACTTTTTCGATTTGTTCTGCATAATGTGCGCTGTAAGCAACTCCTGCATACTGGGGTGCCTTGGTGACGGCCAGGACAATGCCCTGGTCTTCCATCGGTGCCAACTCATGACGGGTACCTGAGAACAGCACTATGATGGTCCCCATGACTACTGCTCCTACCAGTAACACCACACCACGCGCAGATAGCGTGTGCGCCAGCAACAGTCCGTAGATAGCGGTCATCCCCTGCATGGTATGCTCGATCCGTTTTGCGAGGCGCCCTTCGCCCTGTTTTGAACTCAACAGCATTGAACTCATCACTGGCGATAGCGTAAGTGCAACCACGCCGGAGACGAGAACCGAACCAGCAAGAGTGAAAGCAAATTCCTTGAACAACGCGCCAGTCAGCCCCCCCATCATACCGATGGGCGCATATACCGCTGCAAGCGTAATTGTCATTGCTATCACCGGGCCGACAATCTCTCGAGCGCCCAAAAGGGCCGCGCGTACAGGGGACAAGCCTTCCTCAATATGTCGATGGATGTTCTCCACCACTACAATGGCATCGTCTACTACCAGACCAATCGCAAGTACCATCGCAAGCAGGGTCAGAAGATTGATCGAAAAGCCGCACGCCAGCATCAGTGCAGCGGTACCCACCAGAGAAAGCGGGATAGTGACGACCGGAATGATGACCGCACGAAACGTGCCGAGGAAAAGGAAAATTACCGCGATAACGATAATTATGGCTTCAGCAAGCGTGTGTTTGACTTCCGAGATAGAAGCATTTACGAAGGTAGCCACGTTGTAATTGGGTGCTACCGTGAGTCCAGGCGGTGCCATTTCACGGATCTTTGGAATCAGCTCCTGTGCGTGTTTGACGATATCGATCGGATTACCATCCGGGGTAGGTTGGAGCTCGATGAAGATTGCAGGAACGCCGGTCGCGAATGAGGCACTGTTGTAGTTCTGACCACCGATCTCCATCGTGGCGATATCCGACAACCGCACCACGCCACCTTCGGGGTTGGACTTGATAACCATCTGGCGGAAATCTTCAACATTTCGCAGATCGGTCGCGGCACTGATATTAGTAACCGTCAAGGCACTCTTGAGTTGCCCCGGTGCGGCCTGCACGTTGTTGGCGCGCAACGCGGCCGCAACCTCCCCGGCTGATAGACCACGAGCGGCAAGTTTTATCGGGTCGATCCAGACGCGCATCGCCATGGTCTGGCCGCTCAGAATGTTGGCAGAGGCTACGCCGGGAATTCCTGTAAACATGGGCTGTGCCACGCGGGTGGCGAAATCCGTTACCTGCGGGATCGTCAGCGTCTTACTGTAGAAAGCCACGTACTGGACCCCTGTACTGCCCTCGGTAGACTTGCTGATGACCGGGTCCGTCACACCGGACGGCAACTGGTACTTGACTTGCTGCACCTTGGCGAGAATCTCAGTCATTGCGCGATCGGCGTTGGCGTTAAGTACCAGCCGTGCCTTTATTACACTCTTGCCCTGTGTCGTGGTCGAAGTCAGGTATTCAATACCGCTGGCGGTAGCGATGGATTGTGCAATCGGCGTCGTAACGAAACCCTGCATAACCTCCTGTGTTGCGCCAGGTAAGGTGGTACTCACGCTGATGGTGGCATTTTCGAGAAAGGGGTATTGCCGTACAGGTAACTGAAAGACGGCTGTTATGCCCATCAGCAGGATAAGCAAGCTGACGACCAGCGCCAGGATCGGTCGGCGAATAAAGATGTCAGTGAAGTGCACGATGTTTTTTTCCCTATTGTGCGTTTGCATCTGAAGCGATAGCTGATGAAGTAGACCTATTGCTGATTTTCACGGTTGCACCGGGCGGCAGGCGGTTCTGACCCGCCGTCACCACAATGTCACCGGCTTTAACGCCCTGCAGCACCATGACTTCTTCGCTGAGTCGCGGACCAGTGACCACCGGTACGGCGATTGCTTTGCCGATCCCCTGCGCATTAGCGCTTTGCACGAGTACCACGCTGTCGCCAGAAGCAGAAGTCTGGATCGCCGTAAGGGGGAGAACGATGGCATCAGTAGTAGCGGGTAAGCTCAGTCGTGCCGTCGCGTACATTCCGGATTTCAGAGACAGGTCCGCATTAGGCAACAACGCCTGAATAGTCACGTTACGTGTTTCACTATCAATTCTCGGTTCGACAGTACTAATTCTGGCGGTGAATATCCGGCCCGGTGCGGCATCTACCGTCACCTGCACCGATGCGCCCGGTGTTAATTTGGGCAGATCCTGCTGAGGCAGCGTGAAATTAACGTAGAGGGGGTCGAGCTGGGTTAGCGTGGCGATTTCATCACCCGCATTAAGGTACTGACCAGGATTGATATGACGGATACCAAGTTGACCAGGAAATGGTGCACGAACGGTCTTCTGCTGGATACGTGCGTCAAGTTGCCGGACCGCGGCTGCGGTCTGGGCGGCTTCCGCCGTGCGCTGTTCAAGAAGTTCGCGGGACTCGGCCCCCGTTTTGGATAATGTTTGTGTGCGTCGAAGTTGCAGTTGCGCAAAATCAGCTTTTGCTTTGGCAGAAGTGAGATCCGCTTGTTCCGGAGCGTCATAAAGCTGTATCACGGCGTCTCCTTCCTTCACAAACTGGCCCGATTCAAAGTTAATTGCGGTCACACGCCCTGATGTATCCGGAGCAAGCAATACTTCACGTACTGCCTGCAAACTCGCAACGGCTTGCAATTGATCTGCGACATTACTGGTTTTTGCGCGGATTGTAGTTACAGGTATAGGTGGCAGAGTCTGTTGTTCTGCGCCACTGCTACGGAGGCTTCGCCAGGTGTAGAGCAGGCTGAAGACTATAATGAGGGCGAGTATGCTGATGACTGCTGGCTTCACATGGCGATTCATCGCGAGGCTCATAAATGCTCACCTTTGTCAGGGAAAACAGACATGGTTTGGGAGCAGAGCCGCGATAATTGCCCCCGAGTGTTTCGTAGATGCATGATTATTCCTCATCGATTTGAAATTAAGCTGTGCTTAAGCGCATTTTTTGCCCACATCCAGGCATTTTGATTGACACTCTATCCTTTCGATGAGTTAGAGACATTGCGAAAATTTGTCATGTTATTTCGCATTCCAGCCAATAAGACTTTTAAAGTACAATTTGGCTGTATTGAAAAACCATATGGCTGTATTTCGCTATCGCAACATTAATTCTCGTAGTTTAATGAGAATGAGTTTTATTTGAATGTGTCGGCGCTGTACATCCCTAGATACTGAATGGTCTTTTTTCGCAGAAATTTTTTTCAGAAAAGTATCTGGGGTGAAAGTTGGTGGGCATCTACAAGAAAATGGGTAGCAGGCGCGGGTTCATATCACCGATATTGATAAATCAGGAAATATTAAGCCAGCCAATATAGGGCATTTATTTCTAAGTCTTGGAAAATGATCTCACGACATTATTTCTCACTTAATCCAAACGAGTATATAAATGAAATTGCAAAAAGCTCTGGTTCTACGTCCCTCTACCGTCATGATCAGTGCGTTTATCAGTTCATTGTCATTTCCGGCAGTATCGTCAGACAGTCCCACGACCTCTACTACAGAAGATACGATGACGGTTACCACTAATGGTCAGAGCTCAACTTCTGAAAATGCCTGGGGGCCAGTGGGTACAATGGTAGCAAAACGCAGTGCGACAGGTACCAAAACAGATACTCCGTTAATTAAAACACCACAGTCGATCACCGTCGTGACTCGTGAAGAAATGGATTTGCTGGATCCCCCGACGCTAAAAGATGCTTTTCGTTATTCAGCAGGTGTGATGGTTGACAACCGAGGGTCTGTAACTGGATTCAACTCAGTCAATATTCGAGGTTTTAGCCAGATTGCGGATAATATTTATCTTGATGGATTAAAACTTCAGAACGATAGTTATGCATCATTCCAAGTTGATCCTTATATGGTTGAGCGTGCAGAATTATTGCGCGGTCCTGTCTCTGTCTTATATGGCCTGAGTGACCCAGGGGGAATTATTTCTCTAGTGAGCAAGCGTCCTACAGCGGAAACCATACGTGAACTTCAGTTTAAAATGGGGAATCATAATCTTTTTCAGACTGCTTTTGATTTTGGCGGTGCGGCCGATGATAACGGAGAATTAACCTACAGAATGACTGGTGTCGCAAGCGATCAAGATCAACAACAAACTGGCGAAAAAGCAAAGCGTTATTCCATAGCACCGTCATTTACCTGGCGTCCAGATGATAAGACTAGCTTCACTTTTTTAAGCAGCTTCCTCGATGAACCTGACATTGGCTGGTTTGGTTATTTACCTAAAGATGGAACCGTGACTAATGGTGCCGGAGGTAAATTGCCGACAAGCTTTAATGATGGTGAACCGGGTTATAATAAAATCTCCCGAAACCAGAAGTTAGTCGGTTATACATTCGACCATCAGCTCAATGATAACTGGACCGTCCGTCAGAACCTGCGGTATGGAACGGTCGATATGGATTATAAAACTATCTATGGTAGTAGTATTTCCGCCGTTGATCCTACTCAGTTAACAAGAGGGGCATTGGCGTTCAAGGAGCATTTATCTACCTTCGCGGTCGATACTCAGGCACAGAGCAAGTTTTCTACAGATACAGTAGATCACACCCTGCTTTTGGGCGTAGATTATCGACGTACTCGAAACGACATCTGGCATGCCTTTGGTCTGGCATCAAATCTGAATCTTATAAATCCTGTTTATGGCAACACCGCGGTGCAGTATTACAGTACCAGCAGCCAGGTTGATCACCAGGAGCAAACGGGACTGTACCTGCAGGAGCAGGCTGAATGGAATCGCTGGGTATTAACTCTAGGAGGCCGTTACGACTGGTCCAAAACAGACAGTGTCAATCGCCTGAGCAATAATGCTGTTTCGGAGCAGGAAGATAATGAGTTTACATGGCGGGGTGGGATGAACTACCTGTTTGACAACGGTATTTCACCTTATTTCAGTTACAGTGAATCTTTCCTGCCCACAAGTGGCACTGACTATGCAGGTAAAACATTTCTGGCGTCACGAGCTAAACAATATGAGGCAGGATTAAAATATATCCCTGATGATGGGTTGATTTCCGCAACCTTATCGGTGTTTCAGTTGACCAAGAATAAAAATTTGAGTACGGATCCCGAACATATTTATTATTCAGTGCAAAACGGTGAAATACGGTCAAAAGGTATTGAGCTTGAAGCTAAAGCGGCGTTAACTGAAAATGTGGACGTTATAGGAAATTATTCCTATACTGATGCAGAATATACAAAAGACACCTTGTACAAGGATAATCGGCCATCTGAAGTTCCAAAAAATATGGCGGCACTATGGGGTAATTACACTTTTCATGAAACCGCACTGAGCGGGTTGACACTTGGACTCGGGGGACGGTATATCGGTTCAACTGAAGGTGATAGTGCCAACTCATTCAAAGTTAAGTCCTATACCATCTGGAATGCAGCAGTTAAATACGATTTGGCCAGGTTTAATTTACCGGGCTCTAATGTTGGAGTCAGCGTTAACAATCTCTTTGATAAAGAGTACGTGGCAGGTTGTTACGCCACTACAGCGTGTTATTACGGAGCTGAGCGTCAGATTACAGCGACCGCTACTTTTAGGTTTTAAAAAATAGCACTTACGAAAATCATTGGTTTTCTTGCAGGCGATGAGTGAGATACCAGTTACTTTAGTAAACGAAATGTTGATAAACTGTATCTAATATATAGAGTGATTTTTCCGCTGAGAATTTCGGTGACGTTTAGGAATGAACGCTTCGGTGTATTAGTACAAGAAGTCTTTAAAACTAAGCCTCCATGACGGGAAAGTCAGGAAAATATACCGATAGTAGAAAACTGTCGCTAGCGGTTTTTTATCAAACAAAATTTTAATACTCTAATTGAGCGGGTTATTTTAGTTATGGCAGGTTCAAGTTTTTAACTAAAGAAAGCAGATCCTAAATGTGTAGGATCTGCTTTCACTTTATCATTAATTATGTCAGGCTAGCTTGAGTTATTCTAAAACAGTTTATTCGGCCCCGATTATAGGGCGGAACATACTTCCCCCGGCAAGCATCTAGATAGTCAGAGCAACGTTGTATCATTGCCCTTCTGGCTTCCAGATACACCGCTTTATGGATGTAAGTAAGCAGCACACTGTTGCGCTGGTGTTGTCACGTTAATCGTTTTGGTTTCAAACAATTGGCGACCTTGGCATATTTTCAAGCATTAAATGCCGCAATGTTCCACGTCTCGAAAGCTTCGAGACGATGGTAACGAATTGTGAGGGCGGCTCGGCGGCGGGAGGGTACGGAAAACAATTGCGCGTTGCTGAATGCAGGGTGACGAACCGCTGCAATGCTCCTGGAGACTGGTAACGCTGCAGGGTTCGTTCCCGTTTTCGATAGGGCAGGTGGCTGTTCTCAGCCCGATTATTGAGACCCTTATGCGACCAGTGCTCAATACCCGGAGCCACATCCGCTTTTGCTGCCTTTTTATCCCGTCGTTTTTGCAGTATTTCTTCAAGAACCGTTCCAAACTGATTAACGGCTCGCCAGAGCCAGAGTTTTTCGCCGCCACATTTAACCGCTACTTCATCAAGATGCCAGATATCGCCAGGCTTGGGCTGGCGTCGACGAAGGTTTCTGGTTATGTTCGGGCCAAATTTCTTTACCCAGCGGTGAACAGTCTCATAGGAAACGTCGATCCCTAGTTCCAACAACATTTCCTCGACTTCCCGAAAACTTAAGTTGAAGCGCAGATAGAGCCAAACCGCGTGAGAGACTATCTGCGGTGGAAAACGGTGATACTTGAAGCTGATCTGTGATGTCTGTATCAGTGGAATTTAGCGCAAACATGCAGCGCAGACAACTGGTGCAAGATTAACGTGACACCACCTTTTAATAAAATAATCAAGGAGTTAGATATAAATGGTACAAAACTGATCCTGATGGAAGCAACAGGAGGTATGGAGTCCGGTGCAGCCTGCTATCTTCAGTCTGAAGGTTTTGATGTTGTCGTTATTAATCCCCGACAGGCACGCGATTTTGCCCGGGCCATGGGCATTTAGCGAAGACCGATCGAATTGATGCCAGAGTTCTTCTTCAGATGGCCGAAGTTATTAACCTGTATCTGAGCGGGGAAAATACATTCGCTCTTTACCTGACGCTCCCAGGCAACTCCTGGCCGCAATGGTAGTCAGGCGTAGACAGCTAACGATAATGCTCACCGCTGAGCGGGATTCGATTACATCCTTCACATCCCCAGAGCCACGACAGTATCAGGTTCATAATTTCGGCACTTAAAGAGGAACTTGCCCGCATCGAGGGTGAAATGGCTTCTCATATCTCTAAAAATTTAAGTGAATTATCTGATCTACTGAGTGCAGTTAAAGGTGTTGGGGCTGCGACCGTTGCTGTGTTACTGGCGGAAGCTCCTGAGCTTGGTTCGCTGTCACGACGTGAAATTAGCGCGTTTATTGGGGGTGCTCCAGTAAACAGGGATTCCGGCACAATACGCGTTCGCCGAACGGTATTCGGAGGACGGGCTTCCGTCCCTACAGCACTCTATATGTCAGCCCTTGTTGGGACGAGGCACAACCCCTCAATTAAAGAGTTCTATACACGACTGGTCGCTGCAGTAAAACCTAAAAATGCTTGCATCAGAAAGCTAGTGACCATACTGAACGCACTGCTGAAAAGAATGAAGCATGGGATCCGTTGTATCACCGACATGGTTCATAGTCGGGCTCGTAAGACAGTTGCTATGCTCAAACTTGGAGTGACCCCATTCCCGTAGACATTCGCTGTCCTCACGGCGAGGCCTTTTCAAAGGCCTCAGGACTGACGCCACCCAGGTGACTGTGACGCCGGGCCCGGTTGTAGAACACTTCAATGTAATCGAAGATATCCGCCCGGGCCAGATCCCTGGTTTTATAAATGCGTTTTCTGATCCGTTCTTTTTTCAGCGAACTGAAGAACGATTCGGCCACTGCATTATCCCAGCAGTTGCCACGCCTGCTCATGCTCGGCGCCAGGTTATTGGCCCGGCAGAAGCGCTGCCAGTCGTCACTGCCGTACTGGCTGCCCTGGACGCCCTTCTAAGAGTCAAGCTGTTATCGGGATACTGTTGATCCGCCTGTTTTGATTGCGCAGTAACGTGTAAACTTCGCGGGAGATATATCGCTTTAGACAGCGTATCGCTTCCATTTTTGTATGTCCTTCGGCTACACGCCTGGCGACATATTCCTTTGTTTTTGCGTCAGTTCGTAAGCGTCCGATGGCGATGATGTGAAGTGCACTATTTGCAGCACGATCTCCACCACGATTAAGTCGGTAACGGTTCGTTTTTCCAGAAGAAACGGGGACCGGGCTGACACCACACAGTGCCGCAAATCCTGATTCTGATCTTAACCGTTGAGGATTGTCTCCGGCAGTGATCAGCAACTGTGAAGCGCTTTCGTATCCGATAGCATTACGTTTAATCAGCTCAGGTGCCAACTCGTCGACAATTGCCGCAATCATGACATCCAGATCAGCGATTTCGTCATGTAACTCGAGATAGCGTCGGGCAAGGGACTTTAATGAAATGCGATAAACGTTGGTTACATTGCGGTATTCACTGGCATCAGGTCTCCAGGAACCCAGGGTCCTGATGAGCTGCATGCGCGTCATATTTCTGAGCTGTTCACGTAATTCATCCGGGGCAGAGATAATATTTGAATGGATAATCTGGAGAGCGACTCTGCGGGCTGATATTGCTGTTTTTCGGCAAGTTTTTAATACCCGCAGGGACTCAATCATGCCATCACGCGTTTTGGGAGTAACTGTCCTGATGCCTGAGAATGCTGCATGAGCGGCACATTCAGCATCAATTGTGTCACTTTTACCCCGTTTGCGTCGCTCCATCCGGTCTGGAGCAGTCACCTCAAGAACTTCTAACCCGGCGTTCTGAAAATAACGAAGCAAACCGGAACCATAGGTACCTGTGCACTCAACACCAATTCGCTTTAATGTCCCAAACGAGGTCATCCATGCCAGCATCTGCCGGTAACCTTGTCGTGTTGTGGAGAAATACTGAGTCCCAAGGACTTTATTGTTCTGATCTACGACAGCGGCAACGTGCAAATCTTTATGTGTATCCACGCCACCCACAACGGCAGCTTCGGTAACTTTATCAACCATGACAGAGCTCCTGTGAGGAAACAGAGTTGAATCTCCAGACAGATAACCCGGACAGGACAGTAACGAGACAAGCCGTCAGGCCCTTCTTGAGTCACGCGCATCGGTGAGGAGATGCCTCGCATGAAGGCGCTTCCGGCAACCGACGGGTCCAGGGCAGGACACAAAAGGTCGATCGCTGTGTGAGTCAGGATGCGGGAAGGTCTTCACTGCATCAGTAATCACACCAATCTGGTTAAACGGCAAACTAAGTGGTGGTAAAGACTGACATCGGCATTATTACTATCGCTATGTACGATAACCTCGCCGTCCGGTTTTCGACGCCACACGGCCATCATCAGAGCGTCCAGCGCGAGTTCGCGAGAGAGAGTGGGCTTCATCGACCAGCCAACCACGTTACGGGCGAAGAGATCGATAACCACCGCCAGATACAGCCAGCCCTGCCAGGTGCGGAGTAGAGTAAGAGGCAGGGCGTAGTCGGACTATTTCCCTGCCTCTCCTCCCCGAACCGGACGTGCACCTTTCAGCGCATCCGGCTCTCCATTTAAATGCTGGCGAACGCCATTGCCACTTCTGTAAAGCGCGATGTATACGTGTTTCTGGTCTCCGTCCTCAGATAGGGATTACCTTCGGGTAGCCGCCAGCGGAACAGCTTCTTGCCTTGCCCCACCAACCGGTACAGTATTTCGCCGCTGAGCTTGCCGTGATTGGTTTTACCAAATAAAACCCACGTTTTGCTCTGACCCGGTTTCGGTGATTTACACCACCACCTCATCAGGGAAGCGATACCTGTACGGTATTTGCGGGCCAGCCAGTGAGCCAGCTTCCAGAACACGACACGGTCGATATAACTGAAGACTTTGGCCTTAAAATCAACGAACTGATAGAACATGGCCCAGCCTTTCAGTTTTCGGTTGAGTTGTTCAGCCATATCGACTTTGCTTTCACTGTAGTTGCCTGATAACAGTGCTGTCAGCGATGCGGCGAAGTTTCTGGCTTTCTCCTGCGGGATCGTTGAGACCACTCGCATCTCGCCATAACGACTGCGTTTGCGAATGATCCTGTGCCCCAGAAAGATAAAGCCGTCATTAACATGGGTGATTTTAGTCTTATCCATGTTCAGCCTGAGTTTCAGACTGCCTTCGAGCACACCCCGACACTCCTCCCTGATGGCTTCCGCCTGTGCTTTGGTGCCTTTGACGATGAGGACAAAATCATCGGCATAGCGGCAGTACGCCACCGCGGGTTTCCACTGCCAGTTTTCTCTGACCGCCGTACTTCGGCCCCGTTGGATACTGTTATTCCAGTACCACCGATCTTTTCTGGCTTTCCCGCTCAGGTAGCGCTCATGCAGGTATTGATCGAACTCATTCAGCATGATGTTCGATAATAGCGGCGATATAACACCGCCCTGTGGCACACCTTCACTGGCCGCCCGAAAGAGACCGACATCGATATGTCCCGCCTTGATGGTTTTCCACAGCAGAGTCATGAAACGTGCGTCACTGATCCTGCGGCGTACAGCCTTCATCAGCAGTCGATGATGTACGGTGTCGAAGTAACTGGACAGGTCGCCTTCAATCACCCAGCGTCCCCGGGTTTCACCACAGTCTGTGAGCTGTAATTTCACCGTGCGGATCGCGTGGTGGACACTGCGCTCAGGCCGGAAGCCATATGAGAGCGTATGAAAATCACTCTCCCATATCGGCTCCATCGCCATCAGCATGGCCCGCTGAACAATACGATCCCGCAACGCGGGGATACCCAGTGGTCGCAGTTTGCCGTTGCTTTTAGGGATGTAAACCCGTCTGGCGGGCAAGGGCTGGTAGTGGCCTGAGAGTAATTCATCCCTGAGGATTTGCAGCTCAACAGCCAGTCTGGCCTGTAGCATTGTTTTGTTCACGCCATCAACGCCGGGGGTATGGGCCCCCTTTGATGAAAGCGTGATCCGCGCCGCTTCAGCCAGCCATTCTGGTTGTGTTATCAGACGCAGCAGCCGTTGAATCCGTAGGGACGGATCGGTGACTGCCCATGTGGCAAGCTTGCGTTGCATTTCGCTGATTATCAAAGGTCTTCACCTCGTTAGGTCAGTTAATTCACGTCGCAAACACATTCAAACTGCTTCCCTTCGCCATGTAATGGGCTTTCCCCATCGCGGACTACTACGGAAGCTCCGCCAGCCAGCGCGTCATCGGAGCCATGCCCCCTTAACATCCGTCGCTGACCTTCCCCGGTTTACCTGCCTGGACTCAGGCATACTGAGGAGGCTGCCCGTCGCACTCTTTATCCTTGCTTGCCGCAAGTTGGCAGAGGTCAGCAACGCAAGCGTGATAGACGCTGCTGCCCCGGTGTTTCGCATACATGTCAAAACACCTTCGACCGGCAGTGCTTACGTATCACTGCCAGTTCCTCCTGCACGGCCTGTCAGATCACGTAGGCCGTGGTGACGTTTTCAACCCACAGAGGCGGATTAACGGGTTCATGTTCTTCAGCCTTTCAGTACTTAACCTTGAGGATCATCTCGGCTTAGTGATCTCGCCTCAATCCCCGTTGTCAGCGGGTTACATCACCCTGCGGGCATGCCGCAGGTCACTGCCGCTCAGGTTCTCCACCGTCACACCCGGTGGGATTGTTGGGTTTCTCATCGTGAGTTACCGGTTCAATATTCCAGACAGACTCGCGGTTCATTTAAGCATCCATGCCCGCCCTGAACTCCGGGCACACTATAAGTAATATCGGTGACCCAGACCTGATTGGCCCGGACAACGGTAAACTGCCGCTGCACACGATTAGGCGCAACCACTGAAGGTCTGCCAGCGATACGACGCGGAGCTTTATAGCCGCGCACGGCTTTAATCCGGTTCAGTTGCATAATACGGCACACCCGGTTTTTACCGCAGATTTCCCCGATTTCGTTCAGGTCGCCATGAACCCGGCGGTAACCGTATACGCCTCCGCTCAGTGAATAGGAGTCACGGATAAGCGTCAGCAGACGCTGGTTATCTTTATCCCGCGCGGAGACCGGGTTGTGCAGCCACGCATAAAACCCGGCCCGGGCAACGCACAACACCCGACACATCGTCATGACACCCCATACAGTGCGGTGCTCATTGATAAAGCGGTACTTCAGTCGGGCTCCCTTGCAAAGTACCGCGCGGCCTTTTTCAGTATGTCCCGTTCTTCCTCAGTGCGCTTCAGTTGGGCCCTGAGCTTCAGGATCTCGCTTTTCGCTTCCAGTAAATCACGGGCATGCTGCTCGCTGTTATCGGGTTTAATAGCCCGTAACCACTTATAGAGACTGTGTGCTGAAACGCCCAGCCGGTCAGAAACTTCGGCGACGGAATAACCGCGTTCCGTTATCTGACGGACGGCTTCTTCCTTAAATTCAGGTGTAAATCGTGGTGTACCCATACGCTCCTCCTATGCTCAAACTATAGGGCAGGATCGTCTACCGGGGCGGGGTCAGTCCAACTATAGGGCAGGATCGTCTACCGGGGCGGGGTCAGTCCAACTATAGGGCAGGATCGTCTACTTGGGCGGGGTCAGTCCATCCCATTGTGCAACTGATTTCCTTCCCACAAATATAAGGTGGGGCATACGCTTTCCGGCACATATCCAGATAATCCGACCACCATTGCATCATCGCTTTACGGGCATCGAGATATTCTGCTTTATGGATGTAAGCCGCTCGAACGCTGTTACGCTCCTGGTGACTCATCTGCCGTTCAACCGCATCCTGTGGCCATAGGCCAGACTCCATCAGGGCACTACAGGCCATTGCCCGAAACCCGTGGCCGCAGATTTCATCTTTTGTGTCATAGCCCATCAGGCGTAGCGCCTTGTTGACCGTGTTTTCACACATAGGTTTATACGGATTGTGATCGCCGGGGAATACCAACACCTGATGCCCGGATATTTCCCGTATCTGTTTCAGAATAGTGATGGATTGACTGGAGAGGGGTACGATATGTGGAGTGCGCATTTTCGCGCCACGCCCTGAATAGCGGACATCGGGTATGGTTTCTCGGGTGGCTGGAATGGTCCAGATTTTGTTTTTGAAATCAATTTCAGACCAACGGGCAAAGCGCAACTCGCTGGATCGGATGAAAAGGTGCAGAGTAAGTGATACTGCCAAACGGGTTAATTCTCGCCCTTGCTTGTAGTCCTCAATGCGAGTCAACAGTTCCGGCAGTTTCTCCAGCGGAAGGGCAGGGTAGTGGCGTTTAATGGGAGGGGCGATGATACCGTTCAGATTGGCCGCCGGATTATGCGCTATTAACTCCTGATGCACCGCATGGCGCATGATATTGCACATATGCTGCCGGGTGCGTGCCGCCACTTCCAGCAGACCTTTTCTCTCAATTCCTTTCAGCAGGTCGATGAAATGGCGGGTTTTCAGTTCTGTGACTGGCAGGTGTCCAATTATCGGGAAGATATGATTGTTCATGCTGGCAAGCAGGCGGGTTGCATGGCTCTCCGACCATGCTCTGTTGCTTTTATGCCAACTTAGCGCCACTGATTTGAAGGTTTCCTCTGGTGAGGCAGTGGCTCTCTCAGCAGAGCGCTGTTGAGCTGGATTGATATTCTGCGCCAGCAATTTACGGATACCATCACGCTGCTGACGAGCGTCGGCCAAAGATACTGCAGGATAGGCCCCTAAGCCGAGGCGGGATTCTTTTTTATTGATGCGATATTTGAGATACCAGAGACGTGAACCGCCTGGATTGACCAAAAGGTATAAACCGTGAGAGTCGGATACTTTGAAGGGTTTTTCGGATGGTTTTAAACTGCGGATTTTTGAGTCGTTAAGAGACATTTGGGGGTCACTCCGTCATCGAACCAACTTGACCCCAAATCTGACCACCAAATTCTCCCGATGCGGAGAGTAAACTGAAAATGCATCGGGAAGACTTTCCACGCTAACCTATTGAATCTGAATCACATAGGGATTCGCAAAGCAGCATGAAAACAAGAGTTTGGCTCCTCTGACTGGACTCGAACCAGTGACATACGGATTAACAGTCCGCCGTTCTACCGACTGAACTACAGAGGAATCGTGTGAACGAGGCGCATATTACTGACCTCATCATGAGGTGTCAACAGTAAAATTAGCGCGTCATTTCAATTGGTTAATTAATCTTCAAATTCAGTGTTAATGCGTGTTTGGTGAGCGATAATCGTCGTCTCCCCGCGTATCGCGTAACCGCTCCATGGGGTTCTGGCGATAAAACTGGATGAAACGCTGCCATAAGGCAGGAAAACGCGGAGCAAATAATTCAGGAGCACTGAAAAAATACTCGGATAGCACGGCAAAGCATTCAGCAGGATCGGTCGCTGCGTAGGCATCTATACTGCACGCAGTTTCACCAACCAGATCGATCTCATCCTGAATATTGTTCATTGCAGCATGCAGGTCGTGTTCCCAACCGGCGATATCGCGCAGGGGAATCGCCGGAATACCGCTGGCACGATCGCCATTACGCATATCAAGCTTGTGCGCCACTTCATGGATGATCAGATTAAAGCCGGAGGCATCAAAGGAATCCTGAATATCAAGCCAGTTGAGGATTATCGGGCCTTGTTGCCAACTCTGCCCGGACTGTACCACGCGTTGATTATGCACCAGCCCAATATCGTCTTCCCATTCATCGTCTACGACAAATGGGGCAGGGTAGATGAGAACTTCATGAAACCCGTCGAGCCACTCAATCCCCATTTCCAGAACAGGTAAACAGAATAGCAGAGCAATGCGCGCACTTTTTAGCGGGTCCAGCTCAAACCCCTGAAGAGCGACTAATCTTTTTTGTTGTAAAAAGCGCTCGGCCAGGGCAATAAGTCTGGCTTGTTCTTGCTCGGTGAGATTCACCAAAAGGGGAATAGCCAGGGCGTCGTCCCATGGCCAATCGTCACTCCGGGTTGCTTCTTGTTCTTTCCAGGGCCACTTAATCATCGTTTTGCTCGCAAACTCGTCACTTGAACGAAATTGACGGAACTGGGTCTGTTAAAATGCCAAATTACCTGGCATCATGGCAACCGCCAAAACGGAGAGATGCCAGAGCGGCTGAATGGACCGGTCTCGAAAACCGGAGTAGGGGTAACTCTACCGGGGGTTCAAATCCCCCTCTCTCCGCCACTATTCAAGCACTTGCACGCCTTGCTTTCAACGACAGTTCTCATGGATGTCTTTTTCTTTGAGTATCCTCACAAGTTTATCGTTGTAATGCCCGTGTGGTAAAAAATACTCTTCGTTGAACAAAAAAAAGCCCGCAGCGCGGGCTTTTGAGTTTGTGGAGATTAGAACTGGTACACAATACCCATGGCAAACTGATCATCAACTGCGTTGCCAGTAATTGCGCCGTCTTCTTTATCCAGCAGGTTAAATTTATACGCTGTGTAGACGTTCATATTTTTATTGAAGTAGTACCAGGTGCCGAGTTCGACGTAATTCACGCGGTCAGCGTTAACACCGCCGGCCAGGTCTTTACCCTGCGAGTAAACGTAACCCAGGGATGGACGCAGACCAAAGTCGAACTGATATTGAACGACTGCTTCAACGTTTTGCGTTTTGTTTGCAAAACCGCGATCGGTTCCGGTTCTGGTCATATTACGCGTTTCGCCATACATTGCTGCCGCATAAACGCTGTTAGCGTCATATTTTGCTGCCAGGGACCAGACTTCAGCGTTGCTGCCATAGCCATCAATGGATTGTTTGTCCGCACGGTCGGATTTACCATACACAGCGACGACACCAAAGCCATCCACGTTATAGTCCACCGACATGCTGTAGCCGTCGCCATTTGCTTTAGTGGCAGCGTGATCGTCATTTTTGCCCTGGTACTGCAGCGCGAAATTAAGACCCTCAACCATGCCGAAGAAGTCTGTGTTGCGGTAGGTCGCCACGCCGTTGGTACGACCGGTCATGAAATTATCCGTCGCAGACCAGGAATCGCCACCCCATTCAACCAGCATATCGGTGTAGGCTGCCGCATCGTAGGCTACGCCATAGTTACGACCATAATCAAATGAGCCGTAATCCGCATATTTCAGGCCCGCGAAGGCCAGACGGGTTTTTTGCCCCTGAGATCCTTCCGCATTGCTGGCGTCGAGGTTGTGTTCAAACTGACCAAAACCTGTCAACTCGTTGCTGATCTGGGTTTCACCTTTCACCCCAAAACGGGCGTAAGAGGTGTCAGCATTTTCACTGTTACTGCTATCCGTATTCGACCAGATGCGTTCGCCTACCATCTTGCCGTAAAAATCAATTTTATTGCCGTTCTTATTATAAATTTCAGCCGCATTTGCTGCGCTTGCAGCGAATAAGGCAGGGAGAAGCAATGCCAGTACTTTTCTTTTCATTATGTATTCCCTTTATATAATAATTAAAATGAATATGTGGCGCTATCTGAAAGACTACATTTGAATACTATCTATGAAGTTCATTTAATTTTAAATATAACATGTAACAAATGTATTTAAGATATTTCAAAATATTTCATTGTTGCTTTTATATAATTAAAATTGCATGACGTTTGAATTAATATTATCCATATAAATGTATTTTTTATCATATAGTTATGATTTCTTTTATTCTATCTTGTTAAATGTATATTATTGATATTTGTTATTTATTTTGCATGCGGGATTATAATTGATCTGCTTGTTTTAAATAATGAATTTATATATCCATTATAGTGATACTTATTGAGTGAGTAATATGTATTGATGATAAAAAAGCGTCGACGGTAGTCTGACATGAGAATTGTTGCTAAGGTGGTTTTCTTTCTGCGAAGAGCGAGAGTATGGAACTACAGTGCTGGCAGTCGAAATTTGAAGCCTGGTTACGTGACAATCATTCCGGGCACGACGCTGCCCATGACATCTTTCATTTTCGTCGCGTCTGGATGACATCACAAAAGTTGAGCATGGATGTGACCGTAGACTGGCTGGTGGTGCTGACGGCGTGCTACTTCCACGATCTCGTCAGTTTGCCGAAGAACCATCCCGATCGTCATCGTTCGTCGGTACTGGCAGCCCAGGAAACGCGTCGCGTTTTGAAGCGTGATTTCCCTGATTTCCCACAACAACGATTACCTGCCGTGTGCCATGCTATTGAGGCGCACAGTTTCAGCGCCAAAATCGTACCAAAAACCCTTGAAGCCAAAATCGTGCAGGATGCTGACCGGCTTGAGGCGTTGGGCGCAATTGGTTTAGCACGGGTATTTGCCGTGTCCGGCGCGTTAGGCGTGGCGCTGTTTGATGCGGAAGATCCGTTTGCCCGACAGCGTAGCCTTGATGATAAACAGTACGCACTCGATCACTTCCAGACTAAATTGTTGACGCTGCCGCTGACGATGCAAACTGAACACGGTCGGCATTTGGCGCAACATAATGCTGACTTCTTACTGACGTACATGGCGAAGCTGAGTGCGGAGTTAAAAGGAGAATATGAAATGCTGGATCTTGACGCGATTCAACCCTTTAAGTTGCGTTAGTCGCCAGTACAGCCGCAACGTCAACCGCGCTAAATTATGTTAACCTGTCAGCTATCCATTTCGGCCGGTTAAATGTATGCAGGATAATTATTCAGTAGCAGGTTCCATGAACCCGATGACAGATGATAACGAGGCCGCCGCACAGGTGATTTTGGCTAAGTTGCTTGAAATATATGACGTGAAAACGCTGGTTGCTCATCTGAATGGTGTTGGCGAGAACCGCTGGAGTCCGGCCATCTTCAAGCGAGTGGTTGCCAATGAAACGTGGCATCGCCTCAGCGACGGTGAGTTGGCTCATCTGAACGACTTGCTGCCGAGGCCGCCTGCGCATCATCCACATTATGCTTTTCGCTTTATCGATCTTTTTGCCGGTATTGGCGGCATTCGTCGCGGCTTTGAGGCGATTGGCGGGCAGTGCGTGTTTACCAGTGAGTGGAACAAGCATGCGGTGCGCACCTACAAAGCGAATCACTACTGCGATCCTCACCAGCACCATTTTAATGAAGATATTCGCGATATCACCCTCAGTCATCATGAGGGGGTGAGTGACCAGCAGGCGGCGGAACATATCCGCCAGCATGTTCCGCAGCATGACGTGCTGCTGGCGGGATTTCCTTGTCAGCCATTCTCTCTGGCCGGTGTATCAAAGAAAAACGCGTTAGGGCGGGCTCATGGCTTCGCCTGCGATACGCAAGGCACACTTTTTTTTGACGTGGTGCGCATCATTGATGCACGTCGGCCGGCAATATTTGTGCTCGAAAACGTCAAAAACCTGAAGAGTCACGATCAGGGGAAAACGTTCCGCATCATTATGCAAACGCTGGATGAGCTGGGTTATGACGTGGCTGA
The DNA here is from genome assembly GCF_013728095.1 of Citrobacter sp. RHBSTW-00887. Lineage (NCBI taxonomy): Bacteria > Pseudomonadati > Pseudomonadota > Gammaproteobacteria > Enterobacterales > Enterobacteriaceae > Citrobacter > Citrobacter sp. RHBSTW-00887. The sequence goes on from NZ_CP056267.1 coordinate 2,227,478, forward strand.
TGCACACGATAACGGGCCGGACGATCCGAAAATTATCGATGGGCAACATTTTTTGCCCCAGCATCGCGAACGTATTGTGCTCGTCGGCTTTCGCCGCGATCTGAATCTGAAATCAGACTTCACGTTGCGCGATATTGTCTCCCGCTATCCTCAGCGGCGTACGACGCTGGCGGAGCTACTTGAGCCGACCGTCGACGCAAAATATGTGCTCACGCCGGTGCTGTGGAAATATCTGTATCGTTATGCGAAAAAGCATCAGGCGCGGGGCAATGGATTTGGTTATGGCATGGTGTATCCCGGCAATCCCGATTGCGTAACGCGCACATTATCGGCGCGTTACTATAAAGATGGGGCGGAGATCTTGATCGACCGCGGTTGGGATATGGCGCTGGGTGAAAAGGATTTTGATGATCCGCACAATCAGCGATACCGTCCGCGCAGGCTGACGCCCAGAGAGTGCGCGCGCCTGATGGGATTTGAATCACCTCAGGGCTATCAGTTCAGGATCCCGGTGTCGGACACACAGGCTTATCGTCAGTTTGGTAATTCGGTGGTCGTCCCGGCATTTGCGGCCGTAGCCAGACTGCTGGAGCCAAAAATCAAACAGGCGGTTGCTATTCGCGAGAAAGAGAAACTGCATGGCAGACGTTCACGATAAAGCGACGCGCAGTAAAAATATGCGGGCGATAGCAACCCGCGATACCGCAATTGAAAAACGCCTTGCCAGCGTACTGACAGAGCAGGGGGTAACGTTCCGCGTGCAGGATGCGACGTTACCCGGTCGTCCCGATTTCGTGGTGGATGATTATCGTTGTGTGATTTTTACCCACGGCTGTTTCTGGCATCATCACAACTGCTATCTATTCAAAGTCCCCGCCACACGAACAGCGTTCTGGCTGGAAAAAATAGGCAAAAATGTTCAGCGTGACGCGCGGGATTGTGAAAAATTGCAGGCTCTGGGCTGGCGCGTACTGATTGTCTGGGAGTGCGCCCTGCGTGGGCGCGAAAAGCTGGGGGATGACGCGTTGTCCGAACGCGTCATCGAGTGGATCTGCGGCGGTGGCGACAGTGCGCAGATCGACACCCTCGGTATCCATTTACTGTAACGTCTTTTCCGACGGGGTTGCAACGGCGTCCGCTTTAATGGGAAATAAGTATTTACCGAGTGTGACCAGTACCACCGCAAATACAATCACGCCAAGCGCCAGCCATTCGATGGGCGCCAGACTTTCTCCTCCCAGGCCGGTACCTAACAGTACGGCGACAACCGGATTAACGTAGGCATAGCTAGTGGCTAATGCCGGGCTGACGTTGCGGATCAAGTACATGTACGCGTTGATGGCAATAATAGAACCAAACACGGCCAGATAGGCGACCGCCATAAAGCCTGAAAACGTCGGCATAGTGGTCAACTTTTCCCCGGAAATCAGCGAGGCGCACATCAGCACAATACCGGCGGCTAACATTTCAATGGCTCCGGCCATCATGCCAACGGGTAACGTTATGCGCGAGCCGTACACTGAGCCAAACGCCCAGCTTATCGAACCTATCAGGATTAAAATTGCTCCCCATGGATTACCACTCAAATTACCACCGCTGTTCAGCATGATGATCCCCGCGAGTCCAATTGCGATCCCCATCCATTCAAGTTTGCGCGTTTTGATGCCAAAAAAGTGGCTAAAACACAGCGTAAACAGCGGAACGGTGGCGACCACCACGGCGGCAATACCGGAAGGCACGTTTTGATGTTCTGCGACGGTGACCAGTCCGTTACCGACAGCCAGCAGCAGGATACCAATTAACGCGGCGTTCAGGAGCACGCGCAGAGGCGGCAGCTTATGTCCGCGGATAAGTAAGAATGCTGTTAATAAAATCCCCGCAGAGAGAAAACGAACGCCAGCCATCATCAACGGCGGCCAGCTTTCAACGCCAATGCGAATAACGAAGTACGTGGAACCCCAAATGATGTACAGCGCGAAAAGCGCACTGAAAAGCGGTAGCAATTGCCTGAAACGCATAATCCCTCACGGTGGAAATAAAAAGGTGCAACATAGTAAACGTCAAAACTATCTTGCTGGCGAGATTTATAATTACGTGCCGATGTTAAAAATTTGTTGACCAGAAAGGTCAGTTTCAGCATTGCGTGTTTTACTTCATACTTATGACTGCAAAAAAATAATATTGAGGGTAAAAATTTTGGCAGGAAGTAGCTTATTGACCTTACTCGATGATATCGCCACCTTACTGGATGATATCTCTGTCATGGGAAAACTGGCCGCGAAAAAAACCGCGGGTGTGCTGGGCGATGATCTGTCGCTTAACGCGCAGCAGGTGTCGGGTGTGCGGGCGAACCGCGAACTCCCGGTGGTCTGGAGCGTCGCGAAAGGATCGTTTGTTAACAAAGTTATCCTTGTGCCGTTGGCGCTATTGATAAGCGCCTTCATTCCTTGGGCGATCACCCCCTTATTAATGGTAGGCGGGGCGTTCCTCTGTTTTGAAGGTGTAGAAAAAGTTCTCCATACCCTGGAAGCGCGTAAGCACAAAGAAACCCCGGAAGAGCGTCAGCAGCGTCTGACATCTTTGGCAGCGCAGGATCCACTCACCTTTGAGAAAGATAAAATCAAAGGGGCGATACGAACCGACTTTATTTTATCTGCTGAGATTGTCGCGATTACACTGGGGATCGTAGCGGATGCGCCATTGTTGAATCAGGTGTTGGTGTTATCTGGCATCGCGTTAGTGGTGACTGTGGGAGTCTACGGCCTGGTCGGGATTATCGTTAAGCTCGATGATATCGGATACTGGTTGGCTGAAAAGCGCAGTACGCTGGCCCAGTCGCTGGGTAAAGGATTGCTGGTTGTTGCCCCCTGGCTTATGAAAACACTTTCCGTGGTCGGCACGCTGGCGATGTTTTTGGTTGGCGGCGGAATTGTGGTGCACGGAATAACACCGCTGCATCATGCGATTGAACATTTTGCCCAACAGCAAAGTGCATTGATTGCGCTGATGCTTCCGACCCTGCTGAATCTGGTGCTCGGATTTATCATTGGCGCAATAGTGGTGCTGCTGGTGAAAACCGTCGCCAGAGTGCGCGGAGTTTCGCACTAATTGTCGCAGGGTTGATTACGCAAAACCCTTCTTTGTCGTCTAAGGTGTAAAGGTTTCTCTTGATACAGGAGGCAGGTATGGTCTTTTCTGTCAGTGAGGAAGTCACCTCCAAAGAGGGTGGCCCACGCATGATCGTTACCGGGTATGCCAGCGGAATGGTGGAGTGTCGCTGGTACGACGGCTTTGGCGTCAAACGGGAAGCATTCCGTGAAGATGAACTGGTGCCGGGCGAGCGAAGAAAGCTCTGCCAGGATGCCTGAACACCTGGGGTGCGCGTAACCGGGTGATCTTTCAATCATTAGTTATATTTATCATTTTAGTGAGAATTATTTACTTGTCAGGCAAAAAAATTGCAGATAAGGTTTGTTTCACATCAGATTTCCTGGTGTAACGAATTTTCAAGTGCTTCTTGCATAAGCAAGCTTGATCCCGACCCGATAAGGGCCGGGATTTTTTTCGCCCTCAGTCAGCGATTGATCTCCGACACGCTAAAATCATGGATATCAAGCTCGAACGCGTCGGCCAGTTCATGCCACGTGTGGTAATCACGTCCGTCGACGCTGACGCGTTCCGGGTCATCCTGACTGCGATGAATTTCACTCTCGCAGATTTCGTTGATTGCCTTCAGTAGCGCGTCCACATCGACGCTGACTTCACGTTTGGCCGTATCGCTGTACTCTTTCGCGGTTTTCATCCTCATACCTCTCAACCGTTAAGGATACCGGGGGAGCGCATCCAAACATCAGATACGCACAACTTAAGTATAGACCGTCGATAAAACCCGCAATCGCGCGAGGCGGGCGCTGCCAGAAAAAGGAAATTGTTCTACACTGGCACAAAGCCACAGGAGGAAAACTATGAAGGTGAATGATCGGGTCACAGTCAAAACGGACGGCGGTCCTCGTCGACCGGGCGTGGTACTGGCTATCGAAGAGTTTAGTGAAGGCACCATGTACCTGGTTTCGCTGGAAGACTACCCGCTCGGTATCTGGTTCTTTAATGAAACAGGTCATCAGGATGGTATCTTCGTGGAAAAAGTAGAATAAGGTGAGTTTTGCTGCATGATCCTGACTGGTGGATTCGCCACCAGTCAGAACGTGTTAGCGCGTATTCACAAAGATACCATTGGTAACGTTATCGGTGAGTCTCACAACGTGATAGATAACTTGCTTATTATGCGTCTTTATCTTTCGTTTTATATTCCCCTTATGGGATGACACGGTCTTGGCCTTGATATTCATTTGGTCGGATATCTGTATTGTTCCCTGACCCTCCATCCACATGCGTAGCATGCTGGACTCGGTACGGCTCAATGATAATGTCGGTAGATTCACATCAATGACAAAATCTACTTCTTTTTTCAGAATATCGCCAAGGAGTTCATCCAGTGAATCTGGTTTAATCGACTTAGAACTAATCAATAAATTTTTTCTGACTAATAGATACTCATCAAAATGCACGTTGGCAATTGCCATAAACACAATAAATAATGTGCCGGGATGCTGATTAATGATTTGCTTTATTTGCTGGCTATTAGCAGGATCGTGGATAAAGCAGTCCTCATTAATAAACACCACAGCGGGCTGTTGAGAGACACAGGCGAGACTGAGCTCCTCAACGTTGGAAATGTTGTTGATTTCCCTTTTCTTCACCCCCCGACTTACCAGATATCCGGTCAACCCTAGCCGGGTGTAACTGCACAAATCCATAATAATCGTTGACATGGCATACCCTCACTCAATGCGTAACGATAATTCCCCTTACCTGATTATTTTCATCACAACTAAACGGAATAATAACGACCCAAGATGACGCTTTCGCTGTTTTTCAGGCGAAATTACTATCCCGTAAAGTTGCGTATAATTTGCCAGGAAACATCTTAAAGTAAAGTAAATGTTGCGTTATGTGAGTGAGTCAATAATAAATAAACCGCGACAGAGATATCCTGGTGGATGTTGTCGCTTTTTAAATTTAGGACAATCCTTAGTAAAACAGGATAAAAATTAAGGGTTATTATTTTCCGGGCATTTCGCTGACAATATCAGCCAACAAATTAAAAATTTCGCTGAATAATCGCTCGCAGAATGGCGCAATTAATGGCATCAGGGCCGCCATTAATGAAATACCCACGGCGAGGGTGAGTGGAAAACCGATGACGAAAATCGACAGCTGAGGAGCCATGCGATTCAACAGACCGAGTGCGAGGTTTAGGGTGAGTAGCAGCGTCATTATCGGCAGGGCCAACATTAGCCCGTTGAGGAAAATCAGGCTACCCGCCCGCGCCAGCGCGAGAAACGCATTGCTGTTCACCGGATTGCTGCCGATTGGCAAGGTATGAAATGTATCCACCAACAGCGAAATAAGCCACAAATGGCCGTTAAAAGTCAGGAATAACAGCATGGCGAGCATGTCGATCAGTCTCGCCAGTACCGGCATATTCAGACGGCTGCCGGGATCAAAGAAGGTTGCGAAGGAGAGACCCATTTGCAGACCAATTAATTCCCCGGCGGTACGTACTGCCGCGAACGCAAACTGCATAGTGAAGCCCAGAGCGATGCCGATCAGGATTTGTTGCATTGCCTGCCATAGCGCCACGATAGAAAAGATAGGGACGTCTACCGGGGGAATCGACGGAGCGATAACGACGGTTATCATTAACCCCAGCCCCAGTTTTACTCGTTTGGGGATCGCGCGCTCGCTGAGAATTGGAGCCGTTGAGATGAGCGCCAGGATGCGCAGCAAAGGCCAGAAGTAAAGATTCAGCCAGTGGAGCCACTCAACGCTGGTCACCTGCAGCATAATGTCATCTACCCGATGATGTAGGGGATATTGCTGAACAGCGTACGTACGTAGTCGAGCAGCAGGTTAAGCATCCACGGGCCGGCAACAATGATGGCAATAAAAACCGCGACAATTTTGGGAATGAAGGGCAGCGTCATTTCGTTTATCTGGGTCGCCGCCTGCAAAATACTGATGATAAGACCTGTGACGAGGGCGACCAACAGCAAAGGTGCGGCAAGGGCCAGGGCGACTTTCATCGCCTCTGTGCCCATCATCATGACCGATTCAGGTGTCATTTCGCGCCTCTAACTGTAAAAGCTTTGAGCTAGCGAGCCGACAAGCAATTGCCAACCGTCTACCAACACAAACAGCATCAGCTTGAACGGTAGCGCGATCGTGGCCGGGGGGACCATCATCATCCCGAGCGCCATCAGCACGCTGGCGATGACCAGGTCGATAATCAGAAACGGAATAAAAATGGTAAAGCCTATCTGGAATGCCGTTTTCAGCTCGCTGGTGACATAGGCTGGAAGCAAAATCCGCATCGGTACGGCTTCTGGACCCTGTAGGGGACCGCTGTTTGCTAAGCGCGCGAAGAGTGCCAGATCGGCTTCACGGGTCTGGCGCAACATAAACTCGCGCAGCGGCTGTGCGCCTTTCTCCATGGCTTCCTGCATAGAGATTTTCTCTTCGCTGAACGGCTGATATGCGTCGACGTAGATTTTGTCGATTACCGGCGACATGATGAAAAAGGTCAAAAATAGCGCCAGGCCCAGTAGCACCTGGTTCGGGGGGGCCGAAGGGGTTCCCAGCGCATTTCGTAACAGACCGAAAACGATGATGATGCGGGTGAAGCTGGTCATCATCAATAAAATGGCGGGCAGGAACGTCAGCGAGGTGATAAACACCAGCGTTTGCACGGGTAAAGACCAGCTTTGTCCGCCGCCAGGCAGCGGCTGGCTAACCAGACCCGGGAGCTGGGCGAGGGCTACTGGGCTGAAAAGCCATAAGCCTGCCAGCGTGATGGATAACAAACGGCGCATCAGGATCTCCCGGGACGCTTAAGCAAACTCTTCATCATGGCCTGGAAATCCGCGGGGGAGGCCGGTTTTTCTTCTGCATCAGCAGGCGCCGGGGGCAGGGTGTGCAACACGTTAATTTGCGAGGCCGTGACGCCCAGTACCAGGCGCGCATCTTCAACCTCAACAATCACCACGCGCTCACGTGGACCCAGTGAGGTACTTGCCGCAACTTTCAGTCCGCGCGTACCGGCGCTTTTGGGGGCAAACCCCATACGCTTAATCACCCAGGCTGCAGCCAGGATCAATACGATGATCCCAAGCAGCGCGCCGCTTACCTGAACCAGCGGTGAGCCGGGTACGGCGGCTGGCTGAGAAACTGTAGCCTGGGTATTCATGATTAACGGCTCAGACGGCGCATGCGTTCAGATGGGGTAATAATGTCGGTGATACGTACTCCGTATTTGTCTGCGACAACCACCACTTCACCCTGGGCAATCAGGTAACCGTTGATCAGGATATCCAGCGGCTCGCCCGCCAGACCATCCAACGCGACGACCGAACCCTGCGTCAGACGCAGCAGCTCTTTGATGGTCATGCGGGTTCGGCCCAATTCGACGGTCAGTTTGACCGGAATGTCCATGATCAGGTCGATGTCCTGCAAGGCACCGCTGACGTCGCCGCCACCTAACTGCTGGAATACCGCATCGGCCGCACTTTTGGTGGGCGTGGTTTTTTGCTCGTTTAACGCGTCAGCCCACAGATCGTCCAATGCACCAGTGTTCTCATCGGACGGATTATTCATATCACTCATTTGGGCTGTTCCTCATTCAGCGAATTCAAAATCGGGTTTATCAGATGTTCTACGCGTAACGCATACTGACCGTTCACCGTGCCATACTGGCTGGTCAGTACAGGCACGCCGTCCACATGAGCAATAATGCGGTCGGGTTTTTCAATCGGCAGTACATCGCCGGGTTTCAGTTTTAAAATCTGGGATAGCCGCAGCGGAATGTCAGCAAAGTTTGCCACCAACTCCAGCTCAGAATGCTGAACCTGACGCACCAGATTATTGCGCCAGTTCTGATCTTCATTACGTGAGTTTTCCAGCGGCGGGTTCACCAGCAGCTCACGCAACGGTTCAATCATGCTGAATGGCAGACAGATGTTAAATTCACCGGTCAGGTTGCCAATTTCAACGTGGAATGGGGTATTGACCACGATGTCGTTAGGAGACGTGGTGATATTGGTAAATTTCACCTGCATCTCGGAACGAACGTATTCCACTTCCAGCGGATTGATGGCCTTCCACGCGTCGCTGTAGCTTTCCAGCGCCAGCTTCAGCATGCGGTTGATAACGCGCTGTTCGGTATGGGTAAATTCACGGCCTTCCACTTTCGTCGGGAAGCGGCCATCACCGCCGAACAGGTTATCGACGGCGATAAATACCAGACTCGGTGAGAACACCACCAGACCCGTACCGCGCAGCGGCTTCAGGTGGATTAAGTTCAGGTTGGTCGGAACCGGTAAGTTGCGCGCAAACTCGTGGTATGGCTGGATACGGATCGCACCCACGGTAATATCCGGGCTACGGCGCAACAGGTTAAATAACCCCATACGGAACTGGCGCGCGAAGCGTTCGTTAATGATCTCCAGCGCCTGTAAACGCTCACGTACCACGCGGCGCTGGGTGTTGGGATCGTAAGGACGAATATCGCTTTCTTTTGCGATACCGGAAATGGGTTCGTCTTTAGTTTCGCTATCGCCATTAAGCAATGCGTCGATTTCAGCCTGAGAAAGAATACTGTCGCCCATGTCTTTACCGCAGAATAAAAGCTGTATAAAGAACGTCGGTGACAACCTGTTTGGGTTGCCCAACAACGAGCGGAGTCGCGAGCGTCTCTTTGATGGCGGCAATGAGCTGTTGCTTACCTTCTTCGGTGGCGAGCGTAGCCGCGTTCTGACGAGAGAACAGCAGCAGCAAGCGGCTGCGCACTTCCGGCAGATATTCGTTAAGACGTGAACGCGTTGCCTCGTCTTTCATGCGCAGCGTGATACCGATATACAGTACACGGTCCGCATCACCCAGATTGACGGTAAAGGTATCCAGCGCAAAGAATACCGGGGCTGGCGGTGGAGCCGGTTCCGCTTTGACGCTGGCGGACGGCTGCTGCTGCATGCGCCAGTAGCTATAACCCGCAGTTGCGCAGGCGGCGAGGGTAATCAATACCAGCAGAGGGATCCAAATAGCGCGTTTACTTTTTTTGTTAATCGCGGAGTCAGTCATCAGATACGGGCTTCCTGTTTCGGTACAGCTTATGGGCTGATTATCCCGTGTCCTGTCCACGACAAAGCGTGGAAAAGACGCGGATAATCATGCTACCTCTGGCGTTAGGCGAAGATGTCTACTGCTCCATCACCGCGTGCTGCGGCTTGCAGTGAGGCTGGGGCTGCCAGTACGGCGTCATCTTCAGCGGCAAAAATGTCTTGTCCCTGAGCGCGACCCGCCTGTTGTTGCTGCCCGGAAGACTGCTGATTACCGGCAAAGCTTTCACTACTGATACTGCTTTGCCCAAGCTGGATCCCGCTTTCAGCCAACTGCGTACGCAGCATCGGTAACGCAGCTTCCAGCGCAGCGCGCACGTGACTGTGTGGCGATACCATTTGCAACTGCGCGAGATTGTCATCCAGCTTGAGGGAAATGTGCACCTGGCCCAGATCCTGTGGATGCAGACGCAGTTCTGCGCTTTGCTGGCCCTGGCGAGTAAACAGAGTGACGTGCTGGCTCAGTGATTGCTGCCATTCCTGGCTACCCAATGGTGCGCTTAGCACAGGTGCGGCGGTCGGTAACGGTTGAGCGTGGGACTGCGGGCCACTTAACGGCGCTGTCGTCATGCCAATGCTGGTCGGCGAAGGGGAGCTTTCAATTTCCGCTCTGGTCGTCGCCGCTGCCGTCAACGGGGTTAATGTCGGATTGTTTGTCTGATCTACGCTGCTGGCAGGCGTTGCAATATCCGCTTTGCCTTTTTTGGCATCACCTGGCAGCAATTCGCCAGCATTATCGGCGATAGCGCTGTGTACCGAGCCTCGTGATAACGCCGAAAGCGTCGCATCAACGGGGGCTGGCGCGCTGTCGACGGCCGGTGTGGCCTGCGGTTGTCCTGGCAGCATGGCGAACAATGCGCTCAGGTTGGCGAGATCCTCATCGCTCAGTGCGGTGTTTTTTTCATCCTGCTGAGCGACTTTGCCCAGTGTCGTCAGGGCATTAACTTTCAGTGAGGGCGTGAGGGCAGACAAAAGTTGCTGAGCGTCTGTCATGTCGACAAGAGAAGCATCAGTGTGCATCTCTTTTTGCGCCAGTAGTTCGGTCAACTTGAGCGACGGTGCTGAATCGCCATTTTTTTGCAGTAACCCTTTTTGCAGTTTGCTACCGGCCGCCTGTAAGTCGGCAAACGACAGCGGGGCGTCTTTACCCTGCGCGTTGTCCGCACCTAATGCACCCGCCAGCAGCGCTAAAAAATCCTCGGGTGAATCAACCGCTTTGCCTGACTGAAGACCTGCGGCTACGTCGGTGTCGGTGGTAATCAGTTGGGGTAAAGTAATCATTCGGGTTTCCTCATAGCTGCGCGCTGAGCAAATTCATCCATTTTTTTCTGATCCAGGCGGTTTTCGGCCAGTAACGCCGCCGAGGTTTGTCTGTCCTGCAGAGTCTGCCACGCCTGTAAACGTTGTTTTTTGTCGCGCCAACTGTTCAATGCCTGGTCTACTTTCTGCGTCCACTGATTGAGCTGTTGGCGGTGTTGCTCAATCGCTTTTTCCAGCGTCTGAATAAATTGTTGGTAATTGATCCAGCGATTACTGGTAATCCCCTGACCCATGTCACTGTTCAGATTGTTGCGGTACTCATGCTGATAATCGATCAGCATTTTCAACTGCTCTTCCGCCTGCTGACAGCCACGACGCATCTCTCCCAATAAGACAGCGGCGTCATCTACCTCTTTTTCAGCCAGGTCTTTCAGTGTGGCTAATGCACCATGTTGTGCCATGACCTATGCTCTCCTGCTTACTCACACACCAGGGAAAATCAGTTCTAACGCGTGCAGAGAATCTTCCCAGTCCGCCCGTTCAAAAATGCCTTGCTGTAAGAATGCTTCCAGCTGTGGCCATAGGGCGATGGCTTTATCCAGCATGGGATCGCTGCCTTTGGCATACGCCCCCACGCTGACCAGATCGCGGTTGCGCTGGAAGCTGGATAGCAGCTGTTTAAAGTTACGTACCCGCGCATAGTGTTGTTCACTAATAAGCGCGGTCATGGCGCGGCTGATCGAGGCTTCAATATCGATGGCCGGATAGTGACCCGCTTCGGCCAGATGACGGGACAGCACAATGTGGCCGTCCAGAATCGCGCGCGCGGAATCCGCAATGGGGTCCTGCTGGTCGTCACCTTCGGTCAGTACCGTGTAAAACGCGGTAACGGAACCGCCGCCGTGAATACCGTTCCCGGCACGTTCGACCAGTGCCGGTAATTTGGCGAATACTGAGGGGGGATAACCTTTCGTTGCCGGCGGTTCCCCAATCGCCAGGGCGATCTCACGTTGCGCCATCGCGTAGCGGGTGAGGGAATCCATAATCAGCAATACGTGCTGTCCACGATCGCGAAAATCTTCGGCGATACGCGTGGCATAGGCCGCGCCTTGCATACGTAACAGCGGCGAGACATCTGCGGGAGCAGCAATCACCACCGAGCGTGCACGACCGTCGGTACCAAGAATATTTTCAATAAAATCTTTAACTTCGCGACCACGTTCGCCAATCAGACCCACGACGATAACATCGGCCTGGGTATAGCGCGCCATCATGCCGAGCAGAACGCTTTTACCGACACCGGAGCCCGCGAAAAGTCCCATACGCTGACCGCGACCGACGGTTAACAACGCGTTGATGGGACGTACGCCGGTATCCAGGACGTGTTCAATCGCGGTGCGTTGTAGCGGGTTAAACGGCGGCGTAATCAGCGCCCCGGTTTCGGTGGTATCCGGGGCGGGCAGACCGTCGAGCGGTTTTCCGCTACCGTCAAGCACACGACCCAGCAATGCAGGGCCAAGCGGTAATTGCTTCCCGCTTTGCAGACCTTCTCCGGCAATGTTTTTTGCGTACACGCGTGCGCCGGGCAGAACGCCTTCAACCTCTTCGAGGGGCATCAGAAACAGACGCTGACCGTTAAAGCCCACGACTTCACTTTCGACCTCCTGGGTTTCGTTGCCGTCCTGGCGTTCAATAACGCAGGTGGCGCCCAGCGGCAACTGTAATCCCGTGGCCTCCAGCACCAGCCCAGTGGCGCGGGTCAGGCGACCGTAACGGCGCACCGCAGGCAGCAGCGACATTTTCTCTTCGAAGCTGTCCAGCGTGTTGAGCCAGCGAGTCAGGCGAGTGGTCATTACACGACTCCCGGCGCTGCCAGACGGCAGAGTTCTTGCCAGCGCGTGGCGACGCTGGCATCCAGATCGCCTTCATCGGCTGAGACTTTACAGCCGCCGTGATGCAGCGTCGGATCGCCGCGCAGCCGCCAGCCGTGCAGGCTGAGGGTCGCACCGAGCATTTCTTCTACACGCTGGAGATCGTCCGGATGTACGCGTAGCTGCGGTTTACCGCTAAACAGCGGTTCTTGCTGTAACAGCTGTTGGATTTGTTTAATCAGCGCAGCGTTATCCACAATAGGCGTCTGACCTATAACCTGACGCGCAGCTTCCAGCGCCATTTGCATCAGACGCGAGGCAATGACGCTGTCCAGTGCGTCCAGCGTATTCTGAAACTCGCTCACCAGTTGCTGCATGCGGGCGTGGATCGGCGCATGCTGAGCGCGCGCCTGGTTCTGGCCTTGCTCCAGCCCCTGACTCAGGCCTTCCTGATAACCTTGTTCGTGGCCTTTTTGTCGACCTTCCGCCAGACCCGCGTTATAACCTTGCTCATGGGCCTGCAGTTGCAGCTGTGCGAGCTGCTGTTCAAGCTGTTGCTCTGCGGAAAGCTCTGGTTCTTCTGTTTCTTCTGACAGCGGGGTTTCGCTGTGGTCAGCCAGGACGAACTCCGCCATCGGTGGGGCGAGGTCGTCCGGGGTCCAGACTTTCCACGGCAGTTCGTTAGACATAGGTATCCTCGCCGCTGCCTATCACCATCTCGCCGGTTTCCGCCAGACGACGCACAATAAGCAGAATGGCTTTCTGTTCGTTTTCCACCTGCGACAAACGCACCGGACCGCGGTTGGCGAGGTCGTCGCGCAGAATATCGGCAGCACGTTGCGACATGTTGCGCAGGAACTTCTCGCGCAGCGGCTGTTCGGCACCTTTCAGGGCAATCAGCAACGATTCGGAATCCACTTCCTGCAGCAGGCGCTGGATACTGCGATCGTCGACATCCACCAGGTTCTCGAACAGGAACATCTCGTCGATAATTTTCTGCGCCAGCTCGCCGTCGAATTCGCGTACGGCGGTAATAACCGCTTCTTCCTGCTGGGTTTTCATCAGGTTGATAATTTCTGCCGCCGTTCTCACGCCGCCCATTTTGCTGCGCTTGAGGTTCTGGCCATCGAGCAGGCCGTTGAGTACCTCGGTCAGTTCTGCCAGCGCGGCAGGCTGTACGCCGCCAAAGGTGGCGATACGCAGCATCACGTCGTGACGTAAACGCTCGTCGAACAGTGCCAGAATATCGGCAGCCTGGCCCCGCTTGAGGTGCACCAGAATGGTGGCGATAATCTGCGGATGCTCGTCGCGGATAAGGTCGGCGGCGCTTTGCGGCTCCATAAAGTTAAGCGTTTCAATGCCGCTGGTGGTATCGCGGGTTTCCAGAATATCTTCCAGCAGACTGGAGGCACGTTCTTCGCCCAGCGCTTTCACCAGCACGGAGCGCAAATATTCGTTGGCGTTGATATTCAGCGCGGCAAACTGTTCGGCTTCTTGTTCAAATTCGGCCAGCACTTCCGTCAACTGCTTGTTGGAAATCTGGCGAACGTTGGCCATCGCCGTACTGAGCGCCTGAACTTCGCGCGTGGAAAGGTGCTTAAACACCTCCGCCGCGCGATCTTCGCCAATGGTCATCAGCAGGATGACGCTTTTATCGGTACCGGTAAGATTACTCATGATCGTTACTCATCCACTGGCGAATGACCAGCGCCACGACGCGCGGATCGTTATCTGACATTTCACGAATACGCTGACTCATGACTTCTGCTCCCAGACGCTGATTAGTACGACGCTGCTGAGTTTGTTCGTCTTTGCTGAGGCGAACTTCTACCGCTTCTTCGGTTTCCTGACGGACACGCGTTTGTTCTTGTACGGCTTTCGCTTCTTCGCTGCGACGGACCAACTGCGGACGAACGGCTTTCCGCCACAGGATCCACGCCACCAACAGAACCAGCAACCAACGACCTGCGGACATTAACTGATCAATAAAGAACGGCTGTTTCCAGAACGGTAGCTCGCCCATGGAATCGTCGGTCGCCGTGAAGGGAGAGTTCACCACGTTCAGGGTATCGCCACGTTTATCGGAGAATCCCATCGCTTCGCGGGTTAGATCCTCAATCTGTTTCATCTGCTCGGCGGTTAACGGCAACGGTTTGCCGTCTGGTAACGTTTTGTAGTTGACCACAACAGCCACCGAAAGACGCTGCACATCGCCAACGTTCATTTTGGTATGGCGAATGGTGCGGTCAACTTCATAGTTGCTGGTTTCATTGCGCTGAGTATTGCGCGGGCCGGCATTATTACTGTTATTCGCCGTCTGTGCGTTTTGCGTATTTTGCGCGTTTTGCTGATTAGCGGGTGGGTTGGCGATTGGCGCAGTATTTGCCGGAGCGGGCTGATTTGACAACGCGCCCGGGACGCCGCCTGGTGCTCCGCTACCGACCTGCTCACTGACGTTCAACTGACGAGAACGCAGCACGGCCTGGGACTCATCACCGTTTGGACGGTACTGTTCTTCGGTTTGCTCTTTGTTGGCAAAATCCAGCTGCGCGGTGACCTGCGCATGTACGTTACCGTTGCCGACAATCGGCGACAGAATTGATTCGATACGACGCTGAACGCGGCCTTCGACGTCGCTGGCGTATTTCAGCTGCGCATCGTTAAGATCGCGGCTACTGGTATTTGACTGGGTTAACAGATGTCCCGCCTGGTCGACCAGCGTAACGTTGCCCGGCGGCAAGCCTGCAACAGCGCTGGAAACCAGATGCGTGACCGCACTGATCTGACCTTCATCCAGCGCGCGACCCGGCTCCAGGTTGACGGTGACGGAGGCTGAAGGCGCTTTTTGCTCACGCACAAACAGCGACGGTTTCGGCATAGCCAGATGCACGCGGGCGCGTTTTACCGGTCCCAACGTTTCAATCGTACGGGCTAATTCACCTTCCAGCGCGCGCTGGTAGTTGACCTGCTCGCTAAACTGGCTGATACCAAATTTTTCCTGATCCAGCAGTTCAAAACCCACCGCGCCGCCTTTGGGCAGACCTTGCTGCGCCAGACGTAAACGCAGTTCGTGGACTTTATCGGCAGGAACTTCAATGGCGCCGCTTCCCTCAGTAAAACGGTAGGGAACGTTCATCTGCGTCAGTTGGGTGACGATCGCGCCACCATCCTGATCGGAAAGATTGCTGAACAGCGTGCGGTAGTCAGGCGCTTTGGCCCACAGGACCATCGCCACGATGATCGCGACGGCAGCGGCTCCCGCCACAATCAGAGGAATTCTGGGATTCGCGCGCAGGCGGTTTAACCACTCGAGAGGTTTAAGCTGGGTTGCAGTCGATGCTGTCGCACTCATCTCGCACCTCGTGGCTTATCGTGGACGGCGTTTTTTGCAAAGTGGAACAAGACTCACTCCCGGGTCAGCAAACTCGAAAAATTGACGGTCTCATTATTTGCGGTTTCGAATTTTTCTATGCGTTAAAAACCGTGGTTTTTTATCGTTATTTAACGCCTTTATCTTATTGACTAACTGGTAATCTCAACTACGTAAAAAATTATCCAGGGGATCAGAATGTCGGCAATACAGGGGATTGAAGGGGTCATCAGCCAGCTACAGACCACGGCGATGTCAGCAAAAATGCAGGATATGCAGCCACAACCGACCGTGAGCTTTGCTGGTCAACTGCATGCGGCGTTAGACAGGATCAGCGATGTACAAACCGCGTCCCGTGTGCAGGCTGAGAAATTTACCCTCGGTGAACCGGGTATTGCGCTGAACGATGTGATGACCGATATGCAAAAAGCGTCGGTATCGATGCAGATGGGGATCCAGGTGCGCAACAAACTGGTGTCGGCGTATCAGGAAGTGATGTCGATGCAGGTGTAGCAAGCCGAACATTCTCCCGCTGCGTCGGGCAACGGGAGAATCGCATTACTTCTGAATTAAATAACGAATCGTTGGACCATCCTGCTGAATATCCAGCACCGTATAGCCGTGATTACGCGCATCCAGTGGAATATTGTTGATTGACTGCGGGCAATCGCTCACCACTTCCAGAATCTCACCTTTCTTCAATTGCGGCATCGCTTCCAGTGTGGCGACAGCCGGATACGGACACGGCTCGCCGACCATATCGAGGCGATAATCAGGCACGATATTTTTCATACAGACTCCTTGGCAGGC
Organism: Citrobacter sp. RHBSTW-00887; assembly: GCF_013728095.1. Classification (NCBI taxonomy): domain Bacteria; kingdom Pseudomonadati; phylum Pseudomonadota; class Gammaproteobacteria; order Enterobacterales; family Enterobacteriaceae; genus Citrobacter; species Citrobacter sp. RHBSTW-00887. The sequence goes on from NZ_CP056267.1 coordinate 2,244,022, forward strand.
GTCAGCCCAGCGCGACGGAAGAAGCGTTTTTCCCAGCCGATGATGAGCATCAGCGCGGTAAATAACAGCAGATAGGTTACCAGCAGGCCACCGAGCGGGCCGAAGGTGTTGAGCAGATTCACTTTGTCCCAATTGGTGGCAAGCGCGGGAGCAAAATCATCCCAGTAGTAGGCCAGAATGGTCGAGCCAATAACGTTGCCCAGACCCACCCACCAGTAATGCACCTGGCCTTCAACGGCGCGGTACATCCAGCCCGTTTCACACCCGCCCGCCAGAACAATGCCGAAGCCGAACAGCAAGCCGCCGATCACCGCATTCGGACCTGCCCACATGATTTTAGGCTCGACGCCCAGTTGCACGTAGCTAAAGATACCAATGGCGCTGACCGCCATCCCGAAGATGATCGCTTTCGCCATATGGGTGCGACCGGAAATCCACAGATCGCGGAAGGCGGAGGTGAAGCAGATTTGCGCCCGTTCAATCAGCAGCCCGAACCCGACGCCGAACAGCATGGCCAAACCAAGTTTGGGCTTATCCATCGCAGTGAGTAGCGCCCAGCCGATCATGGCGATAAACACCAGCATGCCGAGGCGGAAACGGCGACGGGCCTGATCTGGCTTTTGCGTTAACGGAGAAGCGGCGGAGACTTTCTGCATTTTAACCGGAATACGAAACATCGGCAGCAGGGTAAAGCGTGCGCCAAACCATGAGCCAATAGCCGTTGCCAGGGCGAAAAACCAGGCGTGTAGCGAGAACTGTGGAATACCGGTGAAGAAAGCGGCCAGGTTACAGCCCATTGCCAGCCGGGCGCCGAATCCGGCAATCATTCCGCCGACTATCGCCTGCATAATGCGCACCCGACTGCGCGGCATGCGTAATTTGACGTTGTTTGCCCACAATGCGGCAGCAAAACAGCCCCCGAACATACCGAGGATCATCATGCCGTCAATGCGGGTCAGGGGTGAGCCTTCGAGATGGATCAGCTTGTAGTATCCCCATTCTTCGGCGTGAACGCCAAACAGTTGCAGGATTTGACCACCCCAGCGAGTGAATTCGCCGGTAACGGCCCAGAAGGTTCCCGTAATGCCGAAATAGTAGGTAGAGAGAATACCCGCTGCGATGACCGCAGGGGCGGGGGCCCAAAATTTAATTAACCAGGCCTGTTTGAAGTGTTGCCATGACATGCGTTGTGCCTCTGAACTCAGAAGGTATGTAACAAGAAGTGTGGATACTACACCGATCAGAATTTTTGACTATGAGTAATAGGAGGTAACACCGTCTGGATCAATCTTTCTCAACCCTGCCGAAAGGCTGGCGACATCAGGCCTTTAATGCCACAATCCCATTTTCTTCGCATGCAGGATGAATGATGAAAAAATTAGCAATCGTTGCTGTATTTCTGGCGCTTACCGGATGCGCCGAAGTAGAAAATTATAACAACGTGGTGAAAACGCCAGCGCCAGCCGGTCTGGAAGGATACTGGCAGTCAAAAGGTCCGCAACGCAGTCTGGTGAGCCCGGAAGCGATTGCCAGCCTGGTGGTAACAAAAGAGGGCGACACGCTGGATTGTCGCCAGTGGCAGCGAGTGATCGCGCTGCCGGGGAAACTGACGATGATCTCTGGCGATCTCACCAACGTGACGGTGAAACGCGAGCTGTATGAGATTGAGCGGGAAGGCAATACGCTGGAATATGACGGTATGACGCTGCAGCGGGTCGACCGCCCGACGCAGGAATGTGCTGACGCGTTAAAGAAAACGCCGCTGGCCACGCCACTGCCATAAGCTATACGCCCCGGTAGCCAACGGCCACCGGGGTTGAGTTTTATAACACGTCTTCAATCACCCACACGCTGACGCTACCGCCGTTACAATAAAACGTCGCTTCACCGTTCTCATCGGTGACCACGCTTTCTTCGCGATTTCCCAGATAGTCGCGCCAGGTTTTATTCCCGTAATTCGCACCGAGATTGATGGTCTTTTCCCCGTCATCGCCGTTAGACAAAACAACCACACAGCCGGGATCCTCGTTCGTTCCGCTGCGGCTAAAAGCGATACAGTTAGGGTGATCGAAAAAGAGCGTCTGTACGCCGTGCGCGAAGCGCTGGCGCGCGAGGATCAGTTCATCAAGCTGTTCAATGATTGGCATGTCGATAGGATAGGTTTCGCCATCTCCCCCGGTGTCTTCGTAATGCGCCCCGTAGAGGTCAGGATAAAACACTGACGGCACGCCGTTTTCGCGCAACAGGATCAGCGCATAGGCCAGCGGCTTAAACCATGGCTCGACAGGGGCTTCCAGCGCCTGCAAGGGCTGAGTGTCGTGATTGGCGACCAGCGTGACGGCATGAAAGGGATCGGCTTCCACCAGGGTGTCGGTGAAAATCTGACTCATGTCGTAATCGCGACCCTGACGAGAGGCTTCGTGGAATTTCATCTGCAAAGGGGCGTCGAATAGCATAGTTTTCCCCTCCACCTGATTAATGTAGGTTTGCAGCTTGTCGACTTCATGCGACCAGTATTCCGCGACGATAAACAGCGGCTTGGGGGCGACTTCCTGCACATGCTCAATCCACTCTTTATAAAACCATGCCGGAATATGTTTCACGGCATCTAAACGAAAGCCGTCACACTGGGTTTGCTCCATCACCCAACGCGCCCAGTATTTGATCTCTTCGGTGACCGCGTGATTGCGAAAATCGATGTTTTCGCCCATCAGATAATCAAAATTACCCAACTCATCATCAACCTGATCGTTCCAGCCTTCGCCGGTGTAGTCGTTCACGATTTTAAAAATGCCGTCTTCGGTTGGGTTTTCGATATGGTCAATACCGCTGAAGCATTTAAAGTCCCAAATGAATTGCGAGTACTGGCCCGCGCGGGCAGGGAAGGTGTAGCGCGTCCAGCCTTCGCATTCGACGATCTCATCGTCTATTTGCGTGCGGTCCTCGGCGTTAACCCGCTGGACACGAATATTCTCTTTCTCATCTGCGCCCATTTTGTGGTTAACCACCACGTCAAGCAGTACGGCAATATCATTGTGTTTTAGCGCGTCTATCGCCGCCAGCAGCTGGTTTTTATCGCCATATTTGGTGGCGACGGTTCCCTTTTGGTCGAATTCGCCCAGATCAAAAAGATCGTAGGAGTCGTAGCCAACGGAATAGCCGCCGGAAGCGCCTTTATAAGCGGGAGGTAACCACACCATATTGATGCCGATGTCATTGAGTCCACCTGCGCGTTCGGCAAGTTCGGGCCAGAGTTGACCGCCCTCGGGGTAATACCAGTGAAAATACTGCAATAACGTGGGATTTTTCATCTTCCGTGCTCCAGAAGTCGTTTGGCCGACCTCTGGAGTATGGAAGATTATTCAGACGAGACGGGAAATTATTGTGGGGCTGTGGGGGCGTCGGGAACTAACAGCATGCCGGAAAGACGGCCATAAGCGTTATTTAGCGTCTTTTGGCGCGTCGACTGACCGATGAGATTGCTGAGTTCATCCAGACGCTGCTGCAACAATGTTTTGAGCAGTTGTTCGTTATCCAGCGTCTGTTTAATGTACCCGGCCACTAAATCCTGAATACTTCGCGTAATGCCTGGTGGAGTTTGCTCTTCCATGACCACTTCAATACTTTGCAGATAGGTAACTTCCTGTTCCAGTAAAAGGTCCCATTCACCGCGCTGCGCCAGTTCCAGCAGTGAGTGACTGAGCAGCGCGATGCGCTGCCAACGGTTGATAAACTCCACGGCTGAGGTCATTAACGAGACTCCTGGGAAGATGCTTTCGGTGAGATCTGTTTCCAGGCATCTGCAATGTTGCCGAGTAACCCTTCGACTTCTTCAATGGCCTGACAATCATTACGCAAGTTAGCTTGCAGTAAACGGCGAATCATATAGTCGTACAGTGAAGACAGACTGGTGGCGATTTCGCCGCCATTCTCTTGATCAAGTCCTGCCTTCAGGCCATTGTCGATAATATTAATGGCTTTACTTAACGCTTCACCTTTAGCGACGATATCACCCTGTTGCATAAACAGGCGAGCGCGCACCAGGGCGCTGTTCGCGCCATCAAACAACATTTCAATCAGCTGATGCGGATTTGCGCTCATTACGCCACTCTCTATGCCGACCTGTGCATAGGCTTTGGTACCGCTCGCGGTATACATGCTTACCTCGTGTTATCAGGATTTATTCATCGCCGTAAATTGCTGACTCAGATAAGTACTGGTGTTGTTGAGCTTGCTCATCATGGTGTCTAACTGCGTAAACTGTGCCGTGTAACGCGCTACCGTGTCATCAATGCTGGCGCTGACCGACAGATACTGTTTGGTCAGTTTTTTCAGCGTTGAGTTAATGCTGTCTTGCGCGCTGTCGATAATACCGTCGTCTGCTAAATAGCTTTTTACTTCGGTGGCAATTTTGGTGGTAATACCGGTTTCTTTGCCGTCGCCGACCAGCAATTCACGCACGGATGCTGTATTTTCGTTCAGGACTTTTTTCAGCTTATCATCGTCAATTTTCAGCTTGCCGGTTGCGCCGTCCTGCTTAATACCAATTTCATTTAATGTCTTAAAAGCGCCATCACTGGCACCGTTGGCAAATTGTGCACGAATTCCACTTTGGATGGTACGAACAACGCTGTCACCCAGCAGCGCTCCGTTATTTTTGTCTTGCGCTTCAGCACCCGGATCAACTTCTTTATATTTGGTCAGCGTGTTAAAGGTATCAATAAGGGAGTTATATGAATCCACCCAACCTTTAATGGCTTCGGTTGCTTTGTCGTTATTCTTTGTCACCGTAACGCGAACGTCAGTGACTTTTTTGGTCAGATCAAGTACCACACCCTGAGGGGCATCGGTAATTTTATTACTGGAGCGTTCAATATCGATACCGTTCACGGTTAACAGCGCATTCTGTGCGTTAACCTGTTCCTTCATATTCCCGGTACCGGTTTTGCTGTCATAAGCCAAAAGATCATTGAGTTTGCTGTCTCCCTCAACGGAGATAGTCATTTTATTGGCTTCGCCTTCACTGGCGGTCAGTACCAATTGATAGTCGCCGTCTTTGACTTTGACGATACTGGCTGAAATTCCGCTATCAGCATCGTTTATCGCTTTGCTGATCTCATCCAGTGAGGTCTGATCTTTATTAAGCTTAATTTCCAGCGGCTCTTTACGGCCATCCTGCGTAATTTTTATGGTGCGTGTTTCTGCTGAAGTATCACCCAGCGCGTCTTTTGTTGATGCAATTGTTGTCGTTGAGTTAGTTCTTAAAGATTGCGCTTGTGCCAGTTGGGTGACGCTAATTGTATAGATACCCGGTGCCGCCCCAGCTTCGGTGGTGACTTTCAGGTCTTCATTACTGCTGGTAACAGTCGTGCTTTTGAATATGTCAGCTTTATTCAACGCAGTGTTTGCCGTCTGGAATTTTTCCAGCGCGCTCTTTAATGTGCCGTACGCTGTCAGACGCGCTGTATTGTCACTTTGCTGCTGCGTGATCGGGTTTAAGCGTTTTTTTTCAGCGATGGTCAGATTGTTTAGCAAGGTATCCAGCGGCAGGTTTGAACCGACGCCGAGAGATGTAAATGAAGCCATGCCTAATTCCTTTTGATTGCAAACAGTAGTTAAGCGGGTTATCGGCAATCTGCGCGCAAAGTTTAATGATAGTTTTGCAAAAATAATGCGCAGAATAGTGGGGCATATTGCGGGTATTTCTGGGGCTAAGAAAAAAGAGGGCGGAAAGTAAAAATTTTCTAAAGTTCGAAATTAAGGTGCCGATACATGGGTTACGGTGAGAAACCGTGGGCAACAGCCCAATAACATCAAGTTGTAATTGATAAGGAAAAGATCATGGCACAAGTCATCAATACAAACAGCCTGTCGCTGTTGACCCAGAACAACCTGAACAAATCTCAGTCTTCCCTGAGCTCCGCTATCGAGCGTCTGTCTTCTGGCCTGCGTATCAACAGCGCCAAAGACGATGCTGCTGGTCAGGCGATTGCAAACCGTTTCACTGCCAACGTTAAAGGCCTGACCCAGGCTTCCCGTAACGCCAACGACGGTATCTCCATCGCGCAGACCACTGAAGGTGCACTGTCCGAAATCAACAACAACCTGCAGCGTGTGCGTGAACTGTCCGTTCAGGCAACCAACGGTACTAACTCCCAGTCTGACCTGGACTCCATCCAGAACGAAATTACCCAGCGTCTGAGCGAAATTGACCGTGTTTCCGGTCAGACTCAGTTTAACGGCGTGAAAGTACTGGCGTCCGACAGCTCCATGAAAATTCAGGTTGGCGCGAACGACGGCGAAACCATCACCATCGACCTGAAAGAAATCACTTCTGATACTTTAGGTTTGCAAGGTTTTAACGTAAACGGTAAAGGTTCAGTAGCAAATACAGCGGCTACTGCGAAAGATCTGACCGCTTCTGGTTTTATCGAAGGCCTAGTAGATGCGAATGGTATTACCACTTATACGAAAACTGCCAATAACACAGCGGCTACCGCTACGGATGTTCTGGGTGCTGTTAGCAAGAATGGTGGCTCAATTGCGTACACCGGGACAAATACAGGTCTTGGCGTTGCCGCAGATACTAATACTTACACCTATGATGCAGCAAGCAAGAGCTATAAGTTCGGTGCAACTGGCGTTGCATCCGCTGATGCCTTAAATTACTTAAACCCGAATGCAGGTGATGTTACCAAGGCAACGGTGACTATCGGCGCTAAAGATCAGGAAGTTCTGATTGCTAAAGATGGTTCTATTACAGCTGCAGATGATGGTGCTATCTTATACCGCGATAGCACGGGTAACCTGACTAAAAACGCCGCTGGTGGTCCTGATCAGGCAACCCTTGCTAACTTAATGGAGAACGCCGATGCAGCAGGTACACCTGTTGCCATCCCGACTACCATTAAAACTGACAAAGGCACTCTTTCAACTGCCGGTGGCGCTGGTGCAACTTACAAGGTAACTAATGCTTCCATTAGTGCTGAGAACATGGCCGGCGCGGTTAAAGGTCAAACCTTCACCGCCACTACTGGCGGTAAAAATTATACTGCAGATATCGACGGTAAAGTAGCTGGTACTTTCTTGGACGATAAAGGTGCTTTAACTGCAGCGACACAGACCACTACTAATTACTATTTGCAAACCAACGGAAGTGTAACCGCGGGTAACGGACAAGTAGTGTATAAAGATGCAAAAGATAAACTGACCACGGATGCAAACACCGTTTCTGAAGCCACTAAAGACCCTCTGAAAGCTCTGGACAAAGCGTTGGCACAGGTTGATGCCCTGCGCTCTGACCTGGGTGCGGTGCAGAACCGTTTCGATTCTACCATCACTAACCTGGGCAACACAGTCAACAACCTGTCTTCTGCACGTAGCCGTATCGAAGATGCTGATTACGCGACCGAAGTGTCTAACATGTCTCGTGCTCAGATCCTGCAACAGGCAGGTACCTCTGTTCTGGCGCAGGCTAACCAGACCACGCAGAACGTACTGTCTCTGCTGCGTTAATTTACGCTTATCGCGCAAACCCCGCTCCGGCGGGGTTTTTTACATTCAGCTTTACCCGTAACCCCCAAATAACCCCTCATTTCACCCACTATTCACCCGATTAAAACCCCTGCAGAAACGGATAATCATGCCGATAACTCATTTAACGCAGGGCTGTTTATCGTGAATTCACTGTATACCGCTGAAGGTGTAATGGATAAACACTCGCTGTGGCAGCGTTATGTACCGTTGGTGCGTCACGAAGCATTGCGCCTTCAGGTGCGTTTGCCGGCGAGCGTAGAACTGGATGACCTGCTACAAGCGGGCGGCATCGGGTTATTGAATGCAGTCGACCGATATGACGCTTTGCAAGGAACGGCATTTACCACTTACGCAGTGCAGCGTATTCGTGGAGCGATGCTGGACGAACTACGTAGCCGGGATTGGGTGCCGCGTAGCGTTCGGCGCAATGCTCGCGAAGTGGCACAGGCGATGGGGCAACTGGAGCAGGAATTAGGGCGTAACGCGACGGAAACCGAAGTGGCGGAGCGTCTGGCTATTCCTGTGCAAGAGTATCGTCAGATGTTGCTTGATACCAATAATAGCCAACTCTTCTCCTACGACGAGTGGCGGGAAGAGCATGGCGATAGTATTGAGCTGGTGACGGAAGAACATCAGCAGGAAAACCCGTTACAGCAGCTACTTGAGGGTAACCTCCGCCAGCGCGTGATGGACGCCATCGAAGCGTTGCCGGAACGCGAAAAGTTGGTGTTAACGCTGTACTACCAGGAAGAGCTGAATCTGAAAGAGATTGGCGCGGTACTGGAAGTGGGGGAGTCACGGGTTAGCCAGTTGCACAGTCAGGCCATCAAACGTCTACGCACCAAGCTGGGTAAGCTATAGGGGTACATCATTACCCCTGAACAATGCCGCATTACGAATTGACTACCAGGAGTTCTCATGACGGTGCAGCAATCAAAAAGACGGCCTCTAAGCCGCTACCTCAAAGATTTCAAACACAGCCAGACGCATTGCGCCCATTGCTTTAAGTTGCTCGACAGGATCACGCTGGTTCGCCGCGGGCAAATTGTGAATAAAATCGCCATCGCCCGACTGGACACGTTGCTGAATGAAGCAGAGTGGGAACAGGAGAAAAAAGAGTGGGTGGCACTGTGTCGTTTTTGCGGTGATTTGCACTGCAAAGAGCAGAGCGACTTTTTTGACATTATCGGCTTCAAGCAATTTTTATTCGAGCAGACCGAAATGAGTCACGGCACGGTACGCGAATACGTCGTTCGCCTGCGTCGCCTCGGGAATCATCTGACCGAACAAAATATCTCTCACGATCTGCTGCAGGAAGGGTTTCTCGACGAAAACCTTGCCCCGTGGCTACCGGAAACCAGCACCAATAATTACCGCATCGCCTTGCGTAAGTATGAGCAGTTTAAAGCCCATACGCATATGGGACATATGCAGAAATCCTCCTGGACAGCCAGTTCTGATATATATTAAAAACGAATAAGGTGTAACAGAGTCGTGTTTGTGGATCACGGCAAACGCTTTACACTGTAGTCATAAATGATAGTCACTAATGACAATATTCGGGGTAACTATGAAATTAGCACTTCTGGGACGTCAGGCTCTGATGGGTGTAATGGCTGTTGCACTTGTCGCCGGAATGAGCGTGAAGACTTATGCAGATGAAGGTCTGTTAAATAAAGTTAAAGAGCGCGGCACGCTGCTGGTGGGCCTGGAAGGGACCTATCCCCCGTTTAGTTTTCAGGGCGATGACGGCAAGCTGACCGGTTTCGAAGTGGAGTTTGCCGAGGAACTGGCCAAGCATCTCGGAGTGAAAGCCACGCTGAAGCCGACTAAGTGGGACGGTATGCTGGCTTCTCTTGATTCCAAACGCATTGACGTGGTCATCAACCAGGTGACTATCTCTGATGATCGTAAGAAAAAATACGATTTCTCTACCCCGTATACGGTCTCTGGTATCCAGGCGCTGGTGAAGAAAGGCAATGAAGGCGTTATTAAGACTGCTGCCGATCTGAAAGGTAAAAAAGTCGGCGTGGGTCTGGGAACCAACTATGAAGAGTGGCTGCGCCAGAACGTACAGGGCGTGGATATTCGTACCTATGATGATGATCCGACCAAATATCAGGATCTGCGCGTAGGTCGTATCGACGCCATCCTGGTTGACCGTCTGGCCGCGCTGGATCTGGTGAAAAAAACCAAGGATACGCTGGCCGTGACCGGTGAAGCATTCTCCCGCCAGGAGTCCGGCGTGGCGCTGCGTAAAGGCAATGAAGATCTGCTGAAAGCGGTGGATGCAGCCATTGCTGAAATGCAGAAAGACGGTTCGCTGAAAGCCCTGTCTGAAAAATGGTTTGGAGCAGATGTGACGAAATAATCGTCATCTGATGAAAAAAGGCGCCTTTAACAGCGCCTTTTTTTATTTCATTGCGCCTGAACGTGCATAATAAAAGAACATCACAACAACGAATACCGGAGGCTGTATGCCGCTGCATAATTTAACGCGCTTTCCACGTCTGGAATTTATTGGCGCGCCAACGCCACTCGAATATCTTCCGCGCCTCTCAGATTACCTCGGGCGCGATATTTTCATTAAACGCGATGACGTCACGCCGATGGCTATGGGCGGCAATAAGCTGCGTAAGCTGGAGTTTCTGGCCGCAGACGCGCTGCGTGAAGGCGCGGATACGCTGATAACCGCGGGTGCGATTCAGTCTAACCACGTTCGTCAGACGGCGGCGGTCGCCGCTAAGCTTGGCCTGCACTGCGTGGCGCTGTTGGAAAATCCGATAGGCACCACTGCCGAAAACTATCTCACCAATGGCAACCGTCTGCTGTTGGACCTGTTTAATACGCAGATTGAAATGTGCGATGCGCTTACCGACCCTAATGCACAGCTGCAGGATCTGGCGACGCGGATTGAAGCGCAAGGGTTCCGCCCGTATGTGATCCCGGTTGGGGGTTCCAATGCACTGGGTGCGCTGGGCTATGTGGAAAGTGCGCTGGAAATTGCCCAACAGTGTGAAGGGGCCGTTTCGCTCTCTTCCGTAGTGGTGGCCTCGGGCAGTGCGGGAACCCATGCCGGACTGGCCGTGGGCCTGGAGCAATTGATGCCAGACGTCGAACTCATCGGCGTGACCGTCTCACGCAGCGTGGCGGATCAAAAGCCCAAAGTTGTTGCATTGCAGCAGGATATTGCCAGGGAGCTGGAACTGCCGGCCTCAGCGGAAATCCTGTTATGGGACGATTATTATGCGCCGGGCTACGGTACGCCAAACGAAGAGGGCATGGAGGCGGTAAAACTGCTGGCGCGCCTGGAAGGCATTTTGTTGGATCCGGTGTATACCGGCAAGGCGATGGCGGGTCTGATTGATGGCATCAGCCAGAAGCGCTTCAAAGATGAAGGGCCAATTCTCTTTATTCATACTGGTGGGGCACCTGCGCTGTTTGCCTACCATCCTCACGTGTAACGACCAGGTAGAAAAACGCTAATGCATGAAAGTATCCAACTGGTGATTGATTCTCTGCCGTATCTGCTCAAGGGCGCAGTGTTTACGCTGCAACTGAGTATCGGTGGGATGTTCTTTGGTCTCGTGCTGGGTTTTATCCTGGCGCTGATGCGTCTGTCGCCGCTGCTGCCTGTGCGCTGGCTGGCGCGCTTTTATATCTCTATCTTTCGCGGAACGCCGTTGATTGCCCAGCTGTTCATGATCTATTACGGTCTGCCGCAGTTTGGTATTGAGCTTGATCCTATTCCGGCGGCGATGATTGGCTTATCGCTTAATACGGCGGCCTACGCTGCGGAAACGCTGCGTGCGGCAATCTCCTCCATCGACAAAGGGCAGTGGGAAGCGGGTGCCAGTATTGGTATGACGCGGTGGCAAACCATGCGCCGGGCAATCCTGCCGCAGGCTGCGCGGGTTGCGCTCCCGCCGCTGAGTAACAGCTTTATCAGCCTGGTGAAAGACACCTCTCTGGCCGCGACTATTCAGGTACCGGAACTGTTCCGTCAGGCGCAGTTGATTACCTCGCGTACGCTGGAGGTATTCACAATGTATCTGGCAGCCTCGTTGATTTATTGGGTGATGGCGACGGTGCTTTCTGCACTGCAAAACTATTTTGAAGAGCAACTGAATCGCCAGGAGAGAGAGCCGAAATGAGTGCTATCGAAGTCAGAAACCTGGTCAAAAAATTCCATGGGCAAACGGTGCTGCATGGGATCGATCTTGACGTCAAACCCGGTGAAGTTGTGGCGATTATCGGGCCGAGCGGTTCGGGCAAAACTACGCTGCTGCGCAGCATTAATTTGCTGGAGCAACCGGAGGCGGGCACCATTAAGGTGGGTGAGATTACCATTGATACCGCGCGTTCGTTAACTCAGCAGAAAGGTCTGATTCGTCAGTTGCGCCAGCACGTGGGCTTTGTGTTCCAGAACTTTAATTTGTTCCCGCATCGCACGGTGCTGGAAAACATTATTGAAGGTCCGGTGATTGTTAAAGGCGAACCGAAAGCCGAAGCGACAGCCCGAGCGCGCGAACTGCTGGCGAAAGTCGGGTTAGCTGGTAAAGAAACCAGCTATCCGCGGCGTTTGTCCGGCGGGCAGCAGCAGCGCGTGGCTATTGCCCGGGCGTTGGCGATGCGACCTGAGGTTATTCTTTTTGATGAACCGACCTCCGCGCTTGATCCTGAACTGGTTGGCGAGGTACTTAATACCATACGTCAACTGGCGCAGGAAAAACGCACCATGGTGATTGTGACGCATGAAATGAGCTTTGCGCGCGACGTTGCCGATCGGGCGATATTTATGGATCAAGGAAGGATAGTGGAGCAAGGGCCCGCTAAATCCTTATTCACGCATCCGCAACAACCGCGAACCCGTCAGTTTCTTGAAAAATTTCTGATGCAATAAATAGTGCATGCAGCACTCGTCGAAATTGTTTTTTGGCGAGTGCTGTTCGCATAACTATTTATAATTATTGCTTTATTATTAACTCCCAATACCGTTACTTCCTGCCGTCGTTGAGTAATGCTCAAGTAATTGACCATTTGTCCGATAATTTGCATATATAAAATACATTTATGTGTTAGCTTGTTTCATATGTTTGGATGATTATCAATCTCAGGGGTATTACCACTTAGTATGCAGGGTCATGATTTCTTCACCTGGCGACGGAGCATGCTGTTACGCTTTCAGGAAATGGCGACGGCAGAGGATGTCTATAATGAATTACAACAACAGACGCAGCATTTAGAGTTCGATTTTTACGCGCTCTGTGTTCGTCATCCCGTACCTTTTACCCGACCTAAAACGTCGCTTCACACGACCTATCCCAAAGCATGGGTGGCGCATTATCAGTCCGAGAATTATTTCGCTATTGATCCGGTGCTGAAGCCTGAAAACTTCAGTCAGGGGCATTTACCCTGGAACGATACTTTATTTCGCGATGCACAGCCCCTGTGGGATGCCGCGCGCAATCACGGTTTACGTAAAGGGATGACGCAATGCTTAATGTTGCCTAATCGGGCGTTGGGTTTTTTATCGGTATCGCGTGCGAGTGTCCGTAATAATCGCTTTGCAAACGATGAGGTAGAGCTCAGGATGCAACTGCTGGTGCGGGAAAGCTTGTCGGTACTGACGCGGCTGCAAGATGACATGGTCATGGCGCCAGAGATGCGCTTTAGCAAGCGGGAAAAAGAGATATTGAAATGGACGGCAGAGGGGAAAACCTCTTCAGAGATAGCGATAATTCTGTCGATTTCTGAAAATACCGTTAACTTTCACCAGAAAAATATGCAAAAGAAATTTAATGCACCCAACAAAACGCAGATCGCCTGTTATGCCGCGGCAACCGGGCTGATCTGAGTAAATCATCGTTCTGAGTGTCAGACGCAAACCCGGCTGAGAGCATCGCTGTCAGCCGGGTTCTTATTACTGGCGGTAGGCCTGTTTAATTTGCTTAACAGTGCTGGAAAATACCGCAGCCTGTGATTGATCTTCAATCAGCGCGATCTGTTTTTCCATTTTAAGAATCACGCGCCCTGCATCGGCTTGGCCCATTGCCTGCAGCATCAGCGTTAACATGGCTTTCAGGCAGGTGACTTCGTTGGCCAGTTCCTGGTTATTCTCAGCAGTGGAAAAGTCAGGCGTACTCATTTATTTTCCTCGTTATGTTTCAATGAAAAAGTGCGATGTCAAATCTTAAGGCGCCGGAGTATACCATAAGCGAGGCTAAAAATATCAGCGGTTGTTTTCTGCGCAAACATAAGTCGCGGACATTAAAATAAACAACATGTTGCGCTGCATATATTTTCTCCACCTGTTGTTTATTTCGAGTATTTTACTCGTTAATTATTGTTACAACTTTAGCTGCCTATTTTGCATTCAACGGACGAATATGAATTTTTTGTCACTATTCTGAAACAGCTATGCAGATATAACCGTGGCAAAAGGTTGCCATAACAGAAAGTTTCCACTCGTCGTACCTTCTAATTTCCAAAAACGAGAGCAAAATCGAAAGACGGCGATTTTTACATTTCAAAGTTGAGATAAAACCCGTTAACATAGGACCGATTAACTATCGGTAGCGTTATCCCTATTCTGGAGATATTCCTTTGATCAACGTTTTTCTTGTTGATGACCACGAACTGGTGCGCGCAGGGATACGACGCATTCTTGAAGATATAAAAGGCATTAAAGTTGTCGGCGAGGCGTGCTGCGGTGAAGATGCGGTAAAATGGTGCCGCTCAAATTCCGTTGACGTTGTGCTGATGGACATGAATATGCCCGGTATTGGTGGCCTTGAGGCAACGCGTAAAATTGCGCGTTCAACGGCTGACATTAAAGTGATCATGCTGACTGTCCATACCGAAAACCCGTTACCTGCAAAAGTCATGCAGGCGGGAGCCGCGGGCTATCTCAGTAAGGGGGCTGCGCCCCAGGAGGTCGTGAGTGCGATTCGTTCGGTTTATTCTGGCCAACGTTATATTGCCTCCGATATCGCTCAGCAGATGGCGCTTAGCCAGATTGAGCCTGAGAAAACGGAAACCCCGTTTGCCAGTTTGTCTGAACGTGAGTTGCAGATTATGCTGATGATCACCAAAGGTCAGAAGGTCAATGAGATCTCAGAGCAACTGAATCTTAGTCCTAAAACGGTGAACAGCTATCGCTATCGAATGTTCAGTAAATTAAACATTCATGGCGATGTTGAGCTGACTCACCTGGCAATTCGCCATGGCCTGTGTAATGCGGAGACATTAACAAGCCAGTGACCGATCAGTTTGATGCCAAAGCGTTCCTGAAAACCGTGACCAGTCAGCCCGGCGTTTATCGTATGTATGATGACGCCGGGACGGTCATCTACGTCGGGAAAGCGAAAGACCTGAAAAAAAGGCTTTCCAGCTACTTCCGTAGCAACCTCGCATCGCGTAAGACCGAAGCACTGGTCGCGCAAATACAGCAGATTGATGTCACGGTAACGCACACCGAAACCGAGGCGTTATTGCTTGAGCACAACTACATCAAGCTGTATCAGCCGCGTTATAACGTTTTGCTGCGCGACGATAAATCCTATCCTTTTATTTTCCTCAGCGGCGATACCCATCCTCGCCTGGCAATGCATCGCGGGGCCAAGCATGCCAAAGGCGAGTACTTTGGACCGTTTCCTAACGGCTACGCCGTACGCGAAACGCTGGCGTTGCTGCAGAAAATCTTCCCTATTCGTCAGTGCGAAAATAGTGTTTATCGCAATCGCTCGCGGCCCTGTCTGCAATATCAGATTGGCCGCTGCCTCGGTCCGTGTGTGGCGGGTCTGGTGAGTGAGGAAGAGTATGCGCAGCAGGTTGATTACGTTCGTCTGTTCCTGTCCGGGAAAGACGATCAGGTATTAACGCAGCTGATCGCCCGGATGGAAAAGGCCAGCCAAAATCTCGAGTTTGAAGAGGCTGCCCGCATTCGTGACCAAATTCAGGCCGTACGCCGCGTGACCGAAAAACAGTTTGTCTCTAATACCGGAGACGATCTGGACGTCATCGGCGTGGCGTTTGACGCCGGCATGGCCTGTGTGCACGTGCTGTTTATTCGCCAGGGTAAAGTGTTAGGCAGTCGTAGCTATTTCCCGAAAGTCCCTGGTGGAACAGAACTCGGCGAGGTCGTTGAAACCTTTGTCGGACAGTTTTATCTGCAGGGAAGTCAGATGCGCACCTTACCCGGTGAGATCCTGCTCGATTTTAATCTTAGCGATAAAACCCTGCTGGCAGACTCTTTGTCTGAGCTGGCCGGGCGGAAGATCAACGTTCAGACGAAACCGCGAGGCGATCGCGCGCGGTATCTGAAGCTGGCGCGTACCAACGCGGCGGTGGCGTTAACCACAAAACTTTCCCAGCAGTCGACCATTACTCAACGCCTGACGGCGCTGGCATCAGTACTCAAGTTACCCGCAGTGAAACGCATGGAATGCTTTGATATCAGCCACACGATGGGCGAGCAGACGGTAGCCTCCTGCGTGGTATTCGATGCCAATGGACCACTGCGCGCCGAGTATCGCCGCTATAACATCACGGGTATTACGCCGGGTGATGATTATGCGGCAATGAATCAGGTTCTCCGTCGGCGCTACGGTAAGGCGATTGAAGAAAGCAAGATTCCGGACGTCATATTGATCGACGGCGGGAAAGGTCAACTGGGGCAGGCGAAAGCCGTGTTTGCTGAGCTGGACGTTCCCTGGGACAAACAGCACCCGCTTTTGTTGGGTGTGGCAAAAGGGGCCGATCGTAAAGCAGGCCTGGAAACGCTGTTCTTTGAGCCGGAAGGTGAGGGCTTTAGCCTACCGCCGGATTCGCCTGCATTGCACGTTATCCAGCATATCCGCGATGAATCTCACGATCATGCAATTAGCGGGCACCGTAAAAAACGGGCGAAGGTGAAAAGTACCAGCACGCTGGAGACTATTGAAGGTGTCGGGCCGAAGCGTCGGCAGATGTTGTTGAAATATATGGGCGGTTTGCAAGGTCTTCGTAACGCGAGTATTGAAGAAATTGCAAAAGTGCCGGGTATTTCGCAAGCTCTGGCAGAAAAGATCTTCTACTCGTTGAAACATTAGGCCCTCTGTAGCAACATAGGGGTAATTTTACTGACAACAGATAGTTATCCGTCATATGCAATTTAATATCCCTACGTTGCTCACGCTGTTTCGCGTCATCCTGATCCCATTCTTTGTATTGGCTTTTTATCTGCCATTCACCTGGGCTCCCTTCGTTTGTGCGCTGATATTCTGTATTGCGGCGGTCACCGACTGGTTTGACGGCTATCTGGCGCGTCGCTGGAACCAAAGCACGCGTTTTGGCGCCTTCCTCGATCCGGTGGCTGATAAGGTACTGGTGGCTATCGCGATGGTGCTGGTGGCCGAGCACTATCACAGCTGGTGGGTAACGCTTCCTGCCGCCACGATGATCGCGCGTGAAATTATTATCTCTGCGCTGCGTGAGTGGATGGCTGAACTGGGTAAACGTAGCAGTGTGGCGGTGTCCTGGATCGGTAAAGTGAAAACCACTTCACAAATGGCTGCGCTCGCATGGCTGCTGTGGCGTCCAAATATTTGGGTAGAGTACGCCGGGATCGCACTTTTCTTCGTTGCCGCGATACTGACGTTGTGGTCAATGTTCCAGTATTTGAGCGCTGCGTGGGGAGATTTGCTTGAACAGTGATCGTTTCGGCGCAAATTTCAGCAAACGATCGTCAGTGGTGAAAAATATCGTTGACTCATTGCGTCAGGTAAGTAGAATGCAACGCATCGAACGGCAGCACTGATTGCCAGACGATAACAAAATCAAGTGATTAACAAAGTTACTTGGTGATGCGGGAATAGCTCAGTTGGTAGAGCACGACCTTGCCAAGGTCGGGGTCGCGAGTTCGAGTCTCGTTTCCCGCTCCAAATTAAAGACATCGGCAATAGCGGATGTCGGCTGAAAAGCCAGAAGATTTCGGCGCGTTAGCAAAGCGGTTATGTAGCGGATTGCAAATCCGTCTAGTCCGGTTCGACTCCGGAACGCGCCTCCAATTTCTTCCCGAGCCCGGATGGTGGAATCGGTAGACACAAGGGATTTAAAATCCCTCGGCGTTCGCGCTGTGTGGGTTCAAGTCCCACTCCGGGTACCATGGGAAAGAACAGAATAATCAAAGCAATAAGCAGTGTCGTGAAACCACCTACGGGTGGTTTTTTTGTGCCTGAAATTCATGTCCTGTGCATATCCTGTGCTCACGGGGTGCAATGAGCTGCAATCTCCCGCCTGGTAATGTCGAAAAGTACGCGTCACCTCTAACATAGAGAACGGGGCTACTTCGGCTGATTTCCGGTACTTCTCCGGGAGGTAAGCTTAGAATGTCCGCTACATTATCTGTAATGCAACAACTAGTGGCCCGGGTTGCAGAGTTGCTTAATGCGCTCAATCACCTCATCTCTGTACTTCTGATGTCCGCGCATAGCCCTTGGATGAGCTATTCTGAAACATATCGCATTACCCGCTTTAAATTCCCATAGCCTCCCAGGCGTGACGGATAATGTCTCATAACCATCCAAATACTCAGTCAGCAACCGTTTGAGGATGTAGTCTGTTCTCCGCACTCCGGATGCAAAGATAATGAAATTGGGCGCCAGATGCTTGATTTGTGCAGTCAACAGCTTCAGTGAGGCAGATATCACTTCCTGTACTTCATTCTCAGGGCGAATGAGTGGTGTCAGTCTGTCGTAATCCCACGCCAGTAGATTGGCATATACGATAGCCTGAGGGGGAATCTCTAACTTCCGGGCCAGCCGGAAATGATATTGCGTGAAGCGGCTACGTGATTTGAGGTTTGGTGTTCCATCGTTTTTAACTGCCAGATGCTGCTGGTAACGAACTATAGCCTCTTTAACCACCTGATCTGCGGTGACGCCGGGTATAATGCCCAGCGCCCTTAACATCGTATTCTTCCCATTCCGGGTATTCCAGCCAGCCGTTTCACGTCCAACCAGCATGATTTTTACCGGAGAGTGCCAGTATTCATCAAGGGGGACAGGTAAAAAGACACCCGAGTATTTATCTTCCTTCAGGTTGAATGACCGAGCGTTAAGCCCCTGTAATATTTGCGTATACTCTTTGAGCAGCGTTTCCATGCGTTACCCCACCTCGAAATGAATGACAATTCAAAGATATATTATTTTCATGTTATCAGTCAGATAGATGAGGATAATTATGCAAAAATCCTTCCGGTTTACCAATGCATCCATCAAAGCCCTACCTGCAAATACTGATACCCGCTCTACAGAGCTTGAGGTATCTGATACCGAAGTTATTGGACTCAAGTGCCTCTCAGGTCGAACAGGCAACAAGCGCTTCCTTCTGCGGTATACATTCCACGGTACCAAAAAAAGTATCAGTATTGGCAGATTTCCTGAAATTGATGTGGGAACAGCCCGGCAAATAGCCCGTCGTCACAAAGAAGCGATTGCGCTGGGAAATGACCCTAAAGCGGAGCGAGATAACTACCGCGCGATGCCAACACTTGGTGAGTTTTTCCATCAAACCTATGTTCCTTATATAAAGCGCCATAAAAAGTCATGGGATAAGGATGTTCAGCGTTTCACGCAATACATTGAACCTCGTCTGGGAAAGATACGTTACTGCGATCTCAGGGCCAGAGAGATACAACAGGTGCTGTTTGACATGCTGGAGGGGCGTATTCACGGGCAGCAATATGCGCCGTCTACCTGTAACAGAGCCCTTGCTATTCTGAAAACGATGGGGCGTTATGCGTTGCGACAGGATGTGCTGGAAAAGAATGAAGCCGATAAGATCCCTTTACTGAAAGAGAATAATCAGCGGACGCGCTTTTTTGATGCTGATGAGATCAGGCGCATTCTTGACGCTGCTACCCAATATCCCAACAAAGCTGCCGGGGGATTGATAGCCATGTTGTTGTTAACCGGTACACGCAAATCAGAAATGCTTAATGTCAGGCATGAACATATCGACCGGGCCAATCGTACTCTGTTCATTCCTTATACAAAAAATGGTCGCAGTCGGACGGTATATCTAAGCGATGCCGCATTATCGATTATTGATGCTATCCCACGAGTTGGCAGTAATCCGTATCTGTTCGCCATTAAGGATAATGGAAAACCGATATCGGAACCCCGATGGGCATATGAAAAAATACTGGCACAGTGCGGTATAGACAAGAATGAAGTCTGTTTTCACACCACACGTCATTCTGTTGCCTCTTTACTGGTTTCGAGTGGTCAATTCAGCCTGTATGACGTTAAAGCCCAACTGGCGCATGCCAGTATTCAGAGTACAGAACGTTACGCGAAATTAACACCGGAACGTATGCGTCAGACAGGGCAGGGAGTGACTGACCTGCTTCTGAATACTGCGGCTACGAAGCAGATGTGACTACTTTTTAGCAAACTATAAATATGGAGAATGAGGATGCATTTAAAATGCCCACAGTGTGGCAGTTGTAATACATTGATAAGTTCAGCAGGAAAGCTGCCATCAATAACCAATAATAAACGCTCTGGGTATATTAGTCTGGAGTTTTTACCTGAAATACTGAAAGAAATTATTAAGGCTATTAAAAAACTATTTGGATTCCTTGAACAGTGTGAAAGGAATAATGCTCCAGTGCTTATCTGTATGGACTGTGGGTATTATGAAAGAATTTAAATAGAAAACCAATAACTGTAAATAATAGTTATGCGGATGTATAAAACCCCGATACGTTAATCGTGTCGGGGTTTTTTACTTATAAGGATTGATTAATGAAGTTTATCGCTAATTGGCAAAGTCTGCCATCACTATCTCTTCCGGAGTCAGTAATGAGTCTGTTGAAAACAGAGCTGGCACTCCCATTTGAAGATGAATACTCTGCAATGAGTTTCTGGGATGAAGTCGGGGTGACATTAATATATGTCGAGCCCGATGATGTACCTGAAGATATTAAAGCGCAGGTATTGAATGTGATTCATCAGTTAATTGCAAATCCAGAATTTGTAGTCCATCTGACAGATGACTATTACCTGATGCTTTCTGTTACGGAAGATAACGGGAACGGTATTTATCTGTTATTTCACCCCGATTGCCCTCTGAAGGGTATTGATTTATTAATTTCTATGGCCGAATCACGCTATTAAACACAAGCAAAACCAGGAACGCAAAATGAGTAAATCAAAATTAGTTAAAAATAATGTTGAGTCAGTTTCGAAGGAGATTAAAAATGAGGCAGAGGTTATTCATGAAAATCTCAGTGCAGATGAACAAACATTATCTGATGTAAAAGACTATCAGTTGCTCATTGAAACAGGCCAGGCAGAAAAAATCAGTCCTAAGGCAAGTGGTATGCTGACATGGCAACTGGCGATATCAGAGGTGGACAATGAACTTTATCTTCGTCTGGTGGCAAATGGCTGTGGAGGGTTGTTCTCTAAGGACTGGATCTCACTTTCAAAGATTGCAACTGTTCTGGAAACACAACCTGCTACCGGCTTCTCATCCGGAGTATTCAGGCCGCTATTCAAAGGGGCAAGCGCCAACAATGCAGGTTTTCTTGCTGCTGTTTTACGCTCCCCGGATATATGTCTGCTGGAGGCACATCCAGAGAAGTTATTTACTCATGTATTATACCCGGACTGGAGGGAGCGGTTGAATAAACTTAATACGATCAGTAGCCAGGAAAAGATTACAGAGGATTAATTTATTTCCTGCACTGTTATACAACCAGAAATCACCACACACCACTATTTACTTTCTAAAGGAAAATTTATTATGCAAACCCAATATGCCTTAAAACAGGCAGGATTAACTCTGCCTGTTACTAAAGAATTTCAGCAGCATATTACTACGCTTCTGGCAAATCAGGTTTTACAAAAAATAACTGAGGCAGTGGTTATTAATTTCCGTGATCCGGACTACAGTGCAGAATCCGGGGGCTTTCATCCCGTTGAAATACGGTTTATCCGTAAGAATAATGAATGGTATTTTGATTATGTCACAGATTTTAGTTATATGGGGCGTGTCTACCCTGAGCTGGAAAAAGAAATTGATTTTTGCTGGTCGGGGAATTATGTCTTCCATTATCTGATTGGGGATATTTCACTGGCAGCAGAGAGGAATGAACTCTGGTCCCTGTGGGAGCGTAATTTTATGGAATATCTCTCTATGGGGATTTACCGGGTAACGGTAACTGTGGAAAGTTGTTGACCCGTTATGAACAGGAAGAGCGTGGGCGTTTTTGTCATCTTCTTCGTGTGTAGCACATCATTGTATGTGGATGATGCCCCCTTTTCCCGGTCGATACACATAACATGCACAGACACGGGGGATCTTAGATCCCTCGTGATTTTTGCCCCCTATGGTGCATTCTCCAGTAGCAGGGTGATAACGGTTAATCCATTACCCCAACGACAGTATTACACCGGTAATAAATATTCATGAATACAGTCAGTTATGTGGGTTTTGAGGTGGACTATATCATCGTTGACGATAACTGAAGGTTTTACAGATGTATAAAACTCGCGGTGAAAGGATCGCAGAAAGGCTGTGCTGGATATTACTTCAACTGTATACCGGTAATACGGTATCGGTTAATGATATATGTCAGCGTTTCGCGGTCAGTCGCCGAACCGGACAGCGTGATTTGTTGAGAGTTGAAACTGTAACGGAAACTATTTCACCTGGAAGGGTAAGGCTGGCAAGTTTGATAAGGGAACGAGTTAGACGAAATTTTTAATCGAATCCATATCAATTCTATAAAATATGAAACTTAACGGGAGTAAATACACACTCCCGTTATAATGCAACCTTTTTTTAACTACTCAAATGATATTAATTTAGGTGCGACAGTGTTTTTATGACATGTTAAATTCGCAAGATCAATAATATCATTAAACAATTTTATGTCGTCGTCAGTGAGCTCTACGTCTGGATCAGCTAAATCGGCACAGGTAACATTTAACCAGTGTATTAATGAATCAATCCTTTTTGAAGTAATATATTCAGTGTGACCAATATCCCACTTCCAGTTGATCACCCGAGCAGGTCTGAATCTCACCTCCCGAACCCCAATTGGCGTTACTGACTCTACGAGAGGGTATATCGCGTTAAGTACTTTATCATGTTCACTGTAGATATTTAAATGCCCCATTTTTGAACCGTAAGCCATTTTCATTATGTTCTCTGTATAACTTGTTATTGGGGTGGCTCCGGCCATAGAGATTGTTAAGAGAATATTATCATTTTTAATATAGGGTAATGTATTGTTTATTAATCGAGTCCCTAAAGAATGACCCATTATGATCACATTACGCTTTTCTTTAACGTATATCTCGTTTATTACGCGTGCTAATTTTTCTCTGTTATTAACTGCTGCTTTCGTTGCATTATACCAGGCCTGACGCGCTTTAAATGGGATGGAGATTGATGACAATAAAGGAGATGTTCTCAGGGGGAAGAGAGTATATAACCCCCACTTGTTCGCTATGTCAGAACTTAATATGGATAGTAGATTTGCCGATTCCCATTTATAGTATCTGACATCAAGGCCACACCCTGCTTTAATTCGGTTAAACCATGATATATCATTTTCGGTCAGAAACCCTGATACAACAAGAAGAACCGGGCATTTTTTCATGGTAACTCCATTTTTTAGCTTAAAAAAATAGCACTCAATGAAAATTATATTATCCGTGTCATTACGGGGCGTTACTTGGCTGGGTGTAACGTTTCAGTGCGGATTGTATATCTTCAGCAAGTTGTTGACGGATTGAGGCCGGTTGTATTACTTCGACATCCGGTATCCAGTATTTCATTAAAGGCATTATCTGATCTGTGTGTGTTACACGTGATATCACCAGTAAATCGCCAGACCGGGAAGTATGAATTATTTCCTGTCCTGGCAATAGATGACGGTGGGTAAACCACGGAGCAACATGTGCGGAAACTGAAATGAGAACTTCGATAAGGTCTTCGCTATACCAGATACCATCTGTCTTTTCTATTTTTTCATTAATTTCGGGGATTATCCTGAAAGCGATATTACTCATGCAAACGTCTTTGACAGATGAGATAACAAAGCTTTTTAATGTACTGTCATGGGCGGCAGCGAGATACCACAATCCGTTGTCATTAACCAGCCTGTATGGCTCAACAGCCCGAAACTCTTTATCTTTGTAATTAAAATTTACTTTCTTCTGTGACAGAATGGCATCGGATAAAACATTCAGAATTGACATGAATGATCCGCAGTTTTCGTATGGACGTTGTTTTATCAGAAACGGGTTGTTTTTCGTGTTACCTAACAAAATACTCAGTAGTCTGTCATCCCAGCGAGGGAACAGCCCTTCAATACCCAGGATGCGCGTGAAATGACGTAAATCAGCATTGCTGCGTTGACCGAGAACACCGTCAGACAGGCGATAGCGACCATTTTGTCGAATCAGATTAAGATAGGACAGGCGCTGAGTAAGATCACGACGAATAGTTTTTTCGCAAACGTTAAATTCCTCAGATAACTCCCGGACGGCTAGTGACTCACCATTGTTCAGGCGAGTTAATATCAATCCGAGTCGATATCCAAGTTTATCGTGCTTACCCATTCGTTTATCCGGTTAATGCCAGCGAAGAGGATATTTTCAGCAAAGTAACGGACAGGATGAGTCCACTTTTACTGTGACGGAGAAAAAAATTAACTCATTAATTATCAATATATTAAAACATTGCTGGAATCATCGAATAACATGTGGGCTCATCCTGTCCATGTGTATTTTTACGTTCAGGGTGATAATTATTATCCTGACCTGTACATGACATGTTTTTGCTGCATATTTGACTATGCTTTTTTGCCATCAAGTCGGAGAGGCAGGGGGGAACGTAAGCTCCGAAGGTTAGAGAGGTTATCAGCAATTACAATGATGATTAATATTTTCATAATATCGGAGAACATCATATTAGTTGAAATAACATAAAGGTGGTTCTATGTATTTACATATCAGAAAGTATCAACTCGTAAATGCGAGATGGCGTGATGTCATTGATCTGACAGATTATGAAGAAACAATCAGGCAGGTTGTCGGTACATTATTTGGAAATGATTTTATTGAGGTCAGCGTTGAAACAAATTGTTTTACTCTGACAGTAAACAGTACAAGCAGTAAAATACCACACGGCATACTGGTGAATATGGGGAAAAGGCTGGCGGCGAATCTCCAGAGTATCACCTGTCATGCCATGCGGATCTATCATGTAAATGGTCATCCTGACGCGCGGCAGTTATTTCACTGTTTTGATGCCGATTGCCTGTGATTAAGCCCCCAACTTCTGTTAAAGGAGTTGGGGGAGATTTAACGGTTATCAGGCTGGAAGACAGAATGTCGGATATTTACGGGCTATGATATCCATCAGTGACTTCATTCGCGGTGTTACAGAACTAAATTTCATTTGGGGTATTTTTGCTCTTACCGCATTTTTTACATCAGTCACCGTTACTGAATAGCCTTCTGACGTCAGCCATTCAGCAACCTCTTTACAGGAATAACTTTTTTTATCTTTCAGCATAAGCCCCCATTGGCACTGAGTCAGCGCCCGGAGAAATAGTCTGACTAAAATATCATCACTACGTTTGCTTCCGACTTTTAGTTTCATATCAGAAAACACCGTCCGGCAATAGAGAAAATCACACCAGTCATCCCAGTCAGCCAGGGTCTTCAGTGTATGCGTTTGCCGCCAGTCGTCGAAAAGGGAGCGTTGCTGCAGAGCCTCTTCCATATTATCCCACGGGCGGGAAAACATCAGTAAATGCCCTTCATTCATGGCAGGCTGTACGGGCTGGCGTTTGAAATCGAATTCCAGATTAAGACGGATATCCTGTTCCCGGGATACCAGATCGCTTTCCGAGAGCCACATCTCACGCGTTGATATCAACGTACTTCGGGATAACGTCTGACCGGGTAAACGATTAAGGTAAAGATCTACCATATAGTCGTTATAGTCACTGCGTGGAATATCGGCAGGAGGTTTAACGCCAGCCCTGGCATGAACAACCGGTTTTCCCTGAATAGCTCTATAGGTTAACTGCCCCCGGGTTTTCATGGCGATAAGCTGGCTGACCTCATGCTTACATGTCAACATTGATGAACCCGGATCAACAATATCGCACAGCGACTGGAAGCGGGAAGACAGTGGACCGCTCATGTTTATCTTGTTAAGTGAACAATTTGTCAAAAAGCCATCGGTTGTGACGCTGACAACAGTTGAATCAGAAGGCAAAGCATTCATGAGTTCCCCGACAACGGCGCGGATAAATCCCGTCACATGCGCAGCAAAGAATGGCTGAGTAACCGATGATGGTGGGAGGGATCTGTTTAATCCACGGGCAGTATCAAAGGCGGTTTTGGCGCGAAGGCCCTGAGCAAGTTTGCCATAAAGCGAGTTGCCAATTTCTTTCCAGAATTTCTCCTCCAGAGAACCTTTAATATGGCGATTACGGTTCTCACGGACCTGTTGAACAAAGGGAAGAAACACCGATGTTGATTCGCTGTTATGTGGGGAGGTGGCACAGATCCAGGGGACGATGATCCCATTATGGATCGTCATCTCTGCCCCGAGCGACAGAGCAAGTTCGATTTCAGGTGCCGTTGCCCATGATTCGCCACTTAATGGAAAGAATAACCCATATTGATCGGTCCGAACCGGCAGGCTGGGATAGGGAACTGATTCCGGGAACCGAAATGTGACAAGCGCAAATCCCATTACATGCCCACAGTAATCGTCAGGATTTTTACTGAGGCGGATGTTGCCGTAATCGGGTGTGAGGATATCTAATAGCCCGGTGGTATACGCTCCAGCCAGATCGTAGTCATACCAGTGATCTGACGGTGTAACCCCCATCATAAAACACTCATTGCGTCCGCCGTGGTAACAGTTGATCGGGAACGTTTCAAACAACTCTCTTGAAGGAACACTGGCGGGGTTTTTAATCGTCCGGAATGCCTGTTTCTCCGTGAGCCAGAGTTCACGGGTTTTAATGTGTGTCCCAAGGCAGACTTCAGGAGACATATTGTTTTCTTTAAGTGTTTTGGTGAACCGTGAAACTGCCATCGCCCCGATGGTGGCGGGGACACGATCAATCATCAGCTCCCGGGCGCAAAAATTGCGAACCTGTAAAGCATAACGAACCGCAATCTCGGCATCCCGCAGAGCATAGGCTTCAAACCCTGCTCTGTCGCCCAGAAGATATTCACGCATATTGGTTATGGAATAAGGTGCAGGAATGGTGAGTTTGGGAAGACCCAGTAATTCACCACATTCAGCCAGACCCATACCCCCGGGAGTGATAAGCAGTGTATCGATGAAAGCTACGTTACTGCAACGCGGAGGGGAAGTTCGTTTGTCAAACATTATCTGTTCAGTCTTTACGCGACGTTCCTGCTGTTCATCAAAATCGATACCGTAACGATTTTTGAAGCTGCTGACAGTACCGCGTATTCCTTTCAGAAGAATTTTGTAGTCTGACCAGAAATTGGCAAAGGAGGCGATATCCGCACGAATGAAATGCGCATATATATTAATAATACCGGGCCATTTTGTAATCACACCCGTTTCAAGAAGCGGTGTAATCGTTTGACAGAGAAAGTCCTTAAAAGACAGCCGGGATTTTTTCTGTGAGTCAGGTGGATAGATAATGTTCGATATACCTGTATTATCGGGTAAGACAACATAACTCTGATATGACAGAATATCATTCTGTTGTGTTTCAGGATTGAAAACATATTCGGTATCAAAACCGATATGGAGTGTCAGGTCACTTGAAATAACAGATACTTTTTTTGATGCAGGTGGTATCACAGGATAATCATCAAGCGTTTTAGGTCTTTTACGATTGAGCGCTGGCTCTGAAGTCACGGACTGATACCCCGATGCGGCAGCGAGGATGTCCTGCAAATTATTGCTCATAGTTAACTCCGAAAAAACGCCGGGAGTTTGTCCCCCCCCGGCATAATGAATCAGGATTTAATGACGTCTACTACAGCTTTGAAAATATCATTTTTGCGAGATTCATTATCTACATAGATAAAGGAAACGAGTTTCCTGCCTGCTTTAATCAGGATGCCACGTTGCGTCTTTTCCACAGACGGGGTAACGTGTGCAGATAACAGACAATGTTCATGTAAATGAAGAAACTTTTTTGAGGCGTAGCCGCCATGTAATCGTGCTTGAATGTCAAGATACATATCATCAAGAGAACCGGGTTCTCCTGATTCACTCAATACCGAATAACCCTTCTTATCAAAAAGGTTAAGGATAGATTTACTATCATGTTCGAACAGGGTAACACCGTAAATGTATTTCATTCGAAAGGTGAGGTAATCGGTGGTGTAGACCTCCTCCTGACGATTGAAATTTTTGAGACGCCTGGCTAATTCATTAAAAACAGCACGAGCAGTAGCCGTGTCCTGCAGGGTGTAGGTATAAAGAACGAAGCCATCTGTGCCGATGAGCTTTACTAAGTTGTCCATAATCGTGATAGCGAGAACTAATGCAAAGGACAGATATTTTTCATCGTTGTCTACAGCTGTGCTTGCTGATTCGGGAAGAATGTTCAGTGCATTATTAGCGTTATTTTCCGTGTTCTTAGTAACCATTTATATCACCTTTAAGTTTGTTTTGACGATGTGCATTTTCCCACTCAACAATATCGTCAAGAGAGAATCGTATAGCCCGCCCAATTCTGATGAAGGGCGGGAGTTTTCCGGGATTGCGAGATATATCTGACGCAACCGTGGATGCAGAAAGATTAAATCTTTCTGCGAACTGCTTAATGGTTAAATACATAAACCTCCGGTTTCAGAGAATAAGAAGCCACGCGGATTTAATATCAATCCACATTCTGTGATGACTTAATGCAGGGCCCTGCAGAAGCACGCAATGACAATACCGTCCTTAAACGAGTGTTGCATCAATCACGAATCACAGATCATTGGTTCATTTTTTCGTGTCATAACTTTCAATGACCTGAGAAACCACTGCGTGCGATGTCGCTGCATTGTGAAAAGCGTAGCGACGGGTTGCCGTAAGTGAGTGATGATTGAGCAGATGGGAAGCGATTGCAATATCCCCGGTCGCCTGTAGTACCCGGGTGGCAAAGGTACGGCGCAGGTCATGCATCCGCAGGTTATCAATGTCGGCATCCCGGCAAATACGGGCAAAGGTTGCACGCGGATATGCCAGAGGGCGGGCATTGTCGGTTAGTCGCGGAAAAATGTAAGTTTTGCTGAGCATCAGGTCCTGCTGGCACTGGACAACTGCAATGGCTGGAGGTGCAAGTGGGCAGGTGAAAGGGTGTCCGGACTT
This sequence comes from Citrobacter sp. RHBSTW-00887, assembly GCF_013728095.1. Classification (NCBI taxonomy): domain Bacteria; kingdom Pseudomonadati; phylum Pseudomonadota; class Gammaproteobacteria; order Enterobacterales; family Enterobacteriaceae; genus Citrobacter; species Citrobacter sp. RHBSTW-00887. The sequence goes on from NZ_CP056267.1 coordinate 2,272,933, forward strand.
TGTATCAGGCAGTATGAGTTGATGCATATCCGGGTGCCAGTACTCCCATTTCAGGGTACATACCTCTCCAATACGCATCCCGGTATAAAGAGCAAGCAATATAGAATCAGCTGCCGGTGTTTGCAGCGCTGTTGCCGCGTCAATAAAGCGCGGGATTTCTGTCGCTGATAGTGTGCGATAGCGAATGTTATTTTCTTTCAGATAGCGGACATGTGACATCGGGGAATGTGTGATCCATCCAGCACGTACTGCCAGAGAGCATATTTTGGACAATATTGCGAGGATACGGTTTACTGTTGACGGACGTAATTTTTCCCGTAAGCCAGCAGCATATTGTTCTAGTTCTCCTGCCGTGATGTCGCGAAGTTGCCGCTTGCCCCAGAACGGGCGAACGTAGAGGTTGAGTTTTGACAACTCTGACTGAGGACTCTTTTTATACAACTGCAAATCCGGTAGCCACAGGTCATTGATGGCCTGTTCCACAGTGAATCGACGGGACTGAACCGCAAGACGATTTTTATCAGCAAGCAGTTTCATCACATGCTGACGGGCATCCTCAACGCAGAGCTGAGGGAACTGACCCAGGGTTTCATATATACGCTGATTGTTTATAGTGGCACGAAAGGCCAGCGTGATCCGATTGGGATACACCAGAGCACGCAGGTTTTGGCAGTGAATATCACGGTATTCCTGACAACCCGTGAGGGGATGTGGAAGTTGGTGAATTGATTTGTTGCTGAAACGCAGATCCAGAATAGGCATCGTATTTCTCCTGTAAATGACACTGGAAAAATACGATGTGAGGTTATAGTCTGCCAGTTACAGCTTTCACAGTTCATCAGGTGAAAAATGCTGATTCGGATATAATGGCAACACAATTCCATGTCGCCATTATATTAAGAAACTACAGTTTCATGATCTTGTTCGCTATTTTTTCGAAGTAAACCTCATTCTTAAGAAGAGTGATATTGTTAGTTTGAACACCCAGACCACTGGACGTTGACTGGAAATTCATTGAACCACTTATCACTGTGGACTTTCCTGATAAAAAGGAAATCAACTCCTTGGAAGATGGTGCCCACTCAGGGTTTAAGAGTAATGCAATATAGATATATGTCTTACGAAGCAATTGTTCGATATCTTTTTTATGCCCTGTAGTGTTTTGCTTACCTTTAATGCAAATAGATTTGATTATGAACTCATCAGGGCTGGTTAAAGGCGTTTTAAACTTATTCAGTGATCCATCGTTATGAATGACTTCATAAGGCAGCATAGATAAAATGATCAATGCAATCATTTTAGGATGATAAAGGTAGTTATCACGAATGATTTTTCCTGCCTTCATTGTATTGAGCGTTGTTTGAATAAATACAAAAAGATATTCAGAGCAAAAGTAACAAAACACAAGCCAGGATAGGTCAATGGCTGGAATGTTAATATCCTTAGGTAGTTTGTTTAGCCAGTATTCAGACTTCAAAAAGGTCCTGATTTCAACAGTATATTCATGCATTTTTGCGCTGAAATCAAGCATTGCTACTTGACCTGATTGTTCCGTAACTGTGTGGTCTATAAATGTTAGTGTATTGCACATTTTATCCAGCGTGTTTTGAAAACAAGAAAGGAGTTCGGCATTATTATTACCATTAACCGCAGATGAAAGTTCAGTTTCAATAAATGCATCCAGTAGCATACAGATTTCTTTCGGAATTACATTTTTACGGGATTGCTGTGAATAGAAATGTACTGCCAGTAAATTAAAGGCAGTGCACTCCTTTTTTAACCATTGTTCGAGCACTGGGACGTGCTGAAAAAAATTGATATGCTTAGCAGTAGATGCTGATGGAGATAGTACATGAAGAATATCTACAGCAGGCTTCATTTGCAATATTTGATCGGATTCGGTAGTCGTCATTAGTTCCAGTAATTGCTGTTCAGAAAATAGTTTAGACAGGTGATCAATGTCTTTTTGGTATTGATTAAGTTTGGTTAAATTCCCCGGTATACGGGTTACATTGTTTTTCATTTTCTCGAACATAATTTTATCCTCGTTTGAATTATTACACTGATTTAAAAAGTAGCATGTCGTGTTAGCGAGGTAATCCTAAAACGTGAATGGCAGCAGGGGCAAGCTTGAATCTGCGTAAGGATATGGCTTAAATTTAATGGTGTAATTAGTGGGTTAGAGGCTTATAGCTATTTAAATACAATAAGTTATGACGGTGTGTGGCGAGTGTAAATCGGTTAGTTTTTATGGTTAAAATATGAGCGCTGTGAGGTTTGAGATATGATGGTTTTGAAATTACATACAAGTTAGCGCTGAAGATCAATATTAATACCAAAATGACACATGCGAGCAGCACCCAATCCTGTACTATTTATGATGGCTATACAAGGCTGAAATTTTGAGTCGTATGTTGCCAGGAGGATTAATGTCCACAAGGCCCAGATAGAATGATTTCTCAGATATTAAAGTTGAAACTTATTAACTATGTGAGAGGCTGATATTTATTCAGTCTCTCATTTGTTAAAGTTAAAAGGAAATAAATAATGCCTTCCGCCGATGAATCAGTGTGCTGATTTCCCTCAAATCAGCCTCAATACTACCAACATTACCAAAGACTTCACCTCTAATCTCACTTCGATTTTTCATGAAATTGGTGCTTAATAAGCTTTCTTTTTTTAATGCCATTAATTTTGGTTTTATATCGTTATAGAAGTGCTTATGGCTTACCCTGATGCTATGAATCGAGTAGTAAACTATTTTATACATCAAAAATATAAGTAACTGGCCGAGAAGATATTCTTTTTCAATGTATTTATATTGAGAGGATTTTTCGCGTTTCGCCAGGTAGAAAACATGAGGTGCGATAATGGTGGGGATAAAATTCAGTGCTGGAGAGGTTTTGGTTTTTTCTGTTTCTCTTCCGGATTGAAGATGTTGAAGTACAGAGTATGCAATGCTTAATATTATGGCATTGCTTATATTATTAATTGCAGTTGGGTAAATATGCAGGTTGCTTATCAATTCTGAAAGGCAAAGTAAAACACCAGTGATGTTGGGTTTTCTGCCAGAGATTGTGGTGCTGTTGAAAATGTGACGATTCTTACGACTTATATTGACAAGTTTATGAGTGCAGAACTCTATATGTTCGACGATTTTATCTTGACTATTTTTAATGTATTTTGAAATGTTAGTGATCCGGCCATTCAACGTTAGTTCATCAAGCAATATATCATTTTTAATATTGCGAATTTCATCGCAATGTTCACATTGAGAAACTATCTCATGTAATACATAACTCGAAGTATTGCGGGGTGACGTTGATATGTAATCTAAAATAGAAGGCTCGATTTTGATTTTTTGTTTGTATTTTTTAATGCACTGTTTGATTGTTTTTTGTAGAGTATTTGAGATGTGTTTTTTATATTCTTTTAGAAAATCTTGCTCTAAAAAGAGTGAGGAGAAGATCAACTGCTGGCGAGATAATTTAATCTCAGGCTTGATCAATTTAATCCGAAAAACTCTTCCCTCCAACTCATAGCTGAACATGGAAGATAAGTCATAGTGGGGTGATAAATGTTCGAGTAACGACATTCGTGTATTCATTAGCCGCTTGAATTTATGGTCAGCATACATAAGTGTTTTTTTTATTTGCTCATCATAAAGTGGGCCGATAGCGCAGTTGGCAATACTCATTCTATCCGGAGACCTCCAGTCAGCAGGGGAATCACATTGACGGTCATCATTACTATCAAAGGGCATCAACGTTGCCGATTATGGATCATGTCAGCTCCACACACCAGAACGGGTGATATATGGATCATCATTACCCCAACGGCAGTTTTACACCATGGCTAATATGGATGCTATCTTACTAAGATAATTGGTTTTTAGCGAGTGACGAGCCAGGTTGTGTCAGTCTGTTTCATGTCGATATTACGGGGATGATGCAAACCTGAATGCTGCGATATTGGCGTGTCAGGGGAGGCATCTTACGGTATCATTTACCGCAATTTTTAAGATGCAAAGCCCTGCATCGCTAGCTTTTTCTTCAGACCAGGATGATTCATGAACGACAAAATCAGTCAGGACACGATCAACAAAGCCCTGTGGGCCGCGTGTGATACGTTCCGTGGCACCATCAGTGCTGATACCTATAAAGACTTTATCCTTACCATGCTGTTCCTCAAGTACATTTCAGATGTCTGGCAGGATCACTATGACGAATACAAAGAACAGTATGGCGATGCGCCGGAACTGATTGAAGCGATGATGGCCAACGAGCGTTTTGTACTGCCAAAAAGTGCCAGCTTTTATGCGCTGTACGAACGCCGCCATGAGCCGGGTAACGGTGAGCGTATCGATCAGGCTCTGCATGCAATCGAAGAAGCCAACGGAACCAAACTGAAAGATGCCGGGAAAAGCGTGTTCCAGGATATTTCGTTTAACACCGATCGTCTTGGCGAAGAAAAACAGAAAAACACCATACTGCGTCAGCTACTGGAAGACTTCGCCGGTGAAGATCTCAACCTGAAGCCGAGTCGTGTCGGTACGCTGGACGTTATCGGCAATGCTTACGAATACCTGATCAAAAACTTTGCCGCCAGCGGTGGGCAGAAAGCCGGGGAGTTCTATACCCCGCCGGAAGTTTCGGACCTGATTGCAGAACTGCTCGATCCGCAACCGGGTGATACCATCTGCGATCCAGCCTGTGGTTCCGGTTCATTATTGATGAAGTGTGGGCGTAAAATTGTCTCCGGGCATGATAGTCGTAACTATGCATTGTTCGGTCAGGAAGCGATCGGTTCTACGTGGTCGCTGGCGAAAATGAATATGTTCCTGCACGGGGAAGACAACCATAAAATCGAGTGGGGCGATACCATTCGTAACCCGAAGCTGCTCGATAAAAATGGCGACCTGATGCTGTTTGATATCGTGACCGCTAACCCACCGTTCAGCCTCGATAAGTGGGGCCATGACGAGGCCGAGAACGATAAGTTTGGCCGTTTTCGTCGCGGTGTACCGCCGAAGACTAAAGGAGATTACGCTTTTATCTCGCATATGATCGAAACCCTGAAACCGGGAACTGGCCGTATGGGCGTAGTTGTGCCACACGGTGTGCTTTTCCGTGGCTCCAGCGAAGGTAAAATTCGCCAGAAACTGATCGACGAAAATTTGCTGGATGCGGTAATTGGTCTGCCGGAAAAACTGTTCTACGGTACGGGGATTCCGGCTGCGATTCTGATTTTCAAAAAGCAGAAAGTTGATGACAAGGTGCTGTTTATCGATGCCAGCCGTGAATATAAGGCGGGAAAAAACCAGAACCAGCTCAGCGCAGAAAATATCCAGAAGATCGTAAACACCTATCGTGAAGGGGATAACGTCGAGAAATATGCTTATCTCGCCAGCCTGAAGGAGATTCAGGACAATGATTACAACCTTAATATTCCGCGCTATGTCGATACCTTTGAAGAAGAAGACGAGATTGATTTGCTGGCCGTGCGTGCTGAGCGTGATCAACTGAAAGCGGAACTGGCGAAATTGGAAATGCAGATGGCGGGTTATCTGGAGGAGTTGGGTTATGGTGCCTAAGAGGTGGACGCTTGGAACCTTAAATGATTTGGCAGATACAATTATGGGATATGCCTTTAGAAGTGAAGATTTTGTTCCAACAGGTATTCCTTTGCTTAGGATGGGCAATCTATACCAGAATTCGTTAGATTTAAACCGTAACCCTGTGTATTTACCGGACTCCTTTAAAGTTGACTATAAAAAGTTCTTGGTGAAGCCAGGTGATTTAGTCATGTCTATGACGGGCACAATGGGAAAACGTGACTATGGTTTTACAGTTGAAATTCCTTCAAACACTCAATACTCATTGCTAAACCAGCGGGTACTAAAGATAGTTCCTAAAAATAATTCGAGCTCTGGTTATATTTTGAACCTACTCCGGAGTGAGTTGATTCTATCTGTATTGTATTCATTTCCAGGTGGAACGAAGCAAGCTAACTTATCCGCTAAACAGGTACAGGAGTTACCAGTTCTTATCCCCCCATTGGCGGAACAAAAAAAAATCGCGGAAATCCTGTCAATCTGGGATAAGGCGATTTCGGTGACGGAAAAGCTGCTCGCCAATAGTCAGCAGCAGAAAAAAGCCCTGATGCAGCAATTGCTTACTGGAAGGAAGCGGTTGCGGGATGAGAATGGGGTGAGGTTTAGTGGGGAGTGGGAATATACCATTTTCGGCAACTTGGGTGATACCTATACCGGTTTAACAGGGAAGACCAAGGAGGATTTTGGTGCAGGTAAGCCATATATCCCTTACATCAATATTTTCAAAAATTCCAGAATCGATATTCAAAACCTAGAGTACGTACAGGTTAATGATGATGAGCGCCAATCCGTTGTAAAGTACGGCGATATATTTTTCACTACATCATCGGAGACGCCAGAAGAGGTTGGGATGTCTTCGGTTTTATTGGAAGAGGTTAGTGAGGTTTTCTTAAACTCATTTTGCTTCGGATTTCGATTGAATAACTTCGAGACTCTTATTCCAAAATATGCTCGTTACCTATTCCGTAGTGAACATGTACGCCGTCAAATTTCGACATTAGGTCAGGGAGCAACTCGCTACAACCTCTCAAAAAGGCAATTGATAAAGTTAGAGCTTAAACTCCCCTGTGTTGAAGAACAGCAAAAAATCGCAGCCGTACTTTCTGCTGCGGATGCTGAAATATCCACATTGGAGAAAAAACTCGCCTGCCTGAAAGACGAGAAGAAAGCCTTGATGCAGCAACTGCTGACCGGGAAACGTCGGGTGAAAGTGGATGAGGCGGTTGCCGTATGAAACTGACGAAAAGCGGTCCACTGACTGACCGGGAAATCGACTGGCTGGAAGAAATATTAATGAAGTATGGAATGGATGATTCTGTACTCTGTTTCTCTGAGCTGGATGGATTGCTGACGGCGATTTTATCAGGTCCAAATATGGTTTCACCCAATATCTGGCTGAGTGCTATTTGGGGAGGAGGCGATTATCATCCGAAATGGTCATCTGAGAGAGAGATGGAGCGTTTTGTCAGTCTGTGTTTTCAGCATATGAACGATATCGCTGGTTGCCTTTATGACGCCCCTGAACTGTTTGAGCCGATTTTCAATGAGCGTGAGGTAAAGGGGGAAAAATATACCATTGTGGAAGAGTGGTGTTTTGGTTATATGAAAGGAAAGTCACTGGATGACTGGTCTGGTCTTCCCGGTGAGTTACGGCCTTCTCTGGAAGTGATCGCTCTTCATGGCGTGGAGAAGAATTTTCCTGTACTTGAGAAAATGACCGGAGAGCAGTTTGAGAAAAGTATTTCCCTTATTCAGCCTGCTGCACTGGCACTTTATCAGTACTGGTTGTCAGTGAGAATGTCAGAGGCATCATCCCGGCCTGTTCCAGTGAAGGGGGCAGAAAACATGCCCGGGCGAAATGACCCGTGTCCGTGTGGCAGCGGTAAAAAATTTAAGAAGTGCTGTCTGCATTGATGAATCTTCATGTGACCAGTAGCGAGTAGCGCCAGAAAGAAAAGGATTAATGATGAACCAGACGTACACGCCAAAATTCCAGGAAGAATACAGCGCCAAAATTCCGGCACTGACGTTACTGACCAGCCTCGGCTGGACGTTTTTATCTCCGAAACAGATTATGGATTACCGGGGCTATAAACAGGATGAGGTGGTGCTGCGTCCGGTTCTGCGTGAAGAGCTGTCGAAGCGTTCCTTTATGGCGGGCGGTAAAACATGCCGCTTATCGGAAAAAGCGCTGGATAACCTGATATCACAGGTCTGTTCTCCGGCGCTGAATGAAGGGCTGCTGAAAGCCAATGAGCGGATGTATAACCATCTGCTTTACGGGATCGCCGTTACGGAGTTTGTCGATGGCAAAAAGGTGAACCCCACCATTGCGCTGATCGACTGGGAACATCCGGAAAATAACCAGTTCCACTTTACTGAAGAATTTACGGTATTGCGGTCAGGTGGTGTTGAAACCCGGAGGCCAGATATTGTCTGCTTTGTTAATGGTATCCCGCTGGCTGTTATTGAAGCGAAAAGCCCGGCTGGTCATGGCAAGAAAGGGCCAACCATTGACGAGGGGATATCCCAGAGTATCCGCAACCAGTTCAACGATGAAATCCCGCAGCTGTTTGTCTACAGCCAGTTATTACTTTCGATTAACGGTCATGACGGGCGCTACGGTACATGCCATACGCCAATGAAATTCTGGGCGGCATGGCGCGAAGAAGATATTACCGATGCGCAGATGTATGCTCTGCGCAACCATCCTTTATCGACTGAACAAATTCATGCGTTGTTTGATCATCGTCCATCAGCCGATCTCAACTGGTACCAACAGTTAATCGCCGCCGGTGAACTGGCTGTCAGTGGACAGGACAAACTGCTCATCAGCCTGCTTTCGCCGGAACGTCTGCTGGAGATGACCCGCTTCTTCACTCTGTTTGATAAAAAGACCGGGAAAATTGTCGCCCGCTATCAGCAGGTGTTCGGTATTAAAAGACTGCTGGAGCGCATCAGTACCCGCAGACCCGATGGGGGCAGGGAAGGTGGTGTTATCTGGCATACCACCGGCTCTGGCAAATCGTACACCATGGTGTTCCTCAGCAAGGCGCTGATTCTTCATGACAGCCTGAAGCGGTGTCGTATCGTGGTGGTGACGGACCGTATCGATCTTGAAGAACAGCTCAGCAGTACCTTTGCATCCGGCGGCGAGTTGGCCGGGAAAAAAGACAAAGCCAATGCAATGGCGACATCCGGGCAGATGCTGGCGAAACAGATTGGCTCCGGTAAAGAACGCATCATTTTCACCCTAATCCAGAAATTTAATTCAGCGACAAAACTTCCTGAATGCGTCAATACCAGCCCCGATATCATCGTTCTGATTGATGAAGGACACCGTAGCCAGGGTGGTGAGAACCATGTGCGAATGAAACTGGCACTGCCGAACGCCGCCTTTGTGGCATTTACTGGTACGCCATTGCTAAAAGAAGATAAGACCACCAATAAATTCGGACCGATTGTCCACGCTTATACCATGCAGCGAGCGGTAGAAGATAAAGCCGTTACACCTTTGCTGTATGAAGAACGTATTCCCGACCTTGAGGTTAACGATCGGGCAATAGATGCCTGGTTTGATCGTATTACCGATGGGTTAAGCGAAGCGCAAAAAGCCGACCTTAAGCGTAAATATGCCCGTAAAGGTGAGGTTTATAGTGCAGATGATCGCATCCGTCTGATCGCACTCGATATCGCCATGCACTTCTCGAAGAATATTGATGAGGGACTGAAAGGCCAGCTTGCCTGCGACAGCAAGATTTCCGCCATCAAATATAAAAAGTATCTTGATGAAGCCGGGTTGTTTGAGTCAGCTGTAGTTATCAGCCCGCCGGATACCCGGGAAGGGAATACTGAGGTGGATGAAAGCAAACTGCCGGAAGTGACGAAATGGTGGAAAGATAACGTCGGCACGCAGGATGAGTCTGTGTATACCCGCAATATCATCAGTCGTTTCGATACCGATGAGAAGCTCAAATTGCTGATAGTCGTTGATAAACTGCTCACCGGGTTTGATGAGCCGAAGAATACCGTGCTGTATATCGACAAGCCGCTTAAGTCCCACAACCTTATCCAGGCGATTGCGCGGGTGAACCGACTGCATCCACTGAAAAAGTTCGGTCTGCTGATTGATTATCGCGGTATTCTGGCTGAGCTGGACACGACTATCGGCAAATATCAGGACCTCGCCTCCCGAACTCAGGGCGGATACGATATCAAAGATATTGACGGGCTGTACAGCGCCATGAGCTCTGAATACAAGCGCCTGCCGCATCTGTATAACCAGCTGTGGGCCATATTTGCTGGTGTCAAAAACAAAAATGATACTGAGCAGTTACGTGCGGTACTGGTGCCTAAAATGGAAGAACGTGACGGAGAGATGGTCGATATCCATCAGAAAACCCGTGATGATTTCTTCGAGGCGTTAACGGCCTTTGCCGGATGCCTGAAAGTGGCACTGCAGTCCGCCACCTTCTTCACCGACAAGAGCTTTACGGAACAAGACCGAAACCTCTATAAAGAAACCGTAAAACAGATGTCCAGCCTGCGCCAGTGGGCGATGCAGGTCAGTGGAGAGCAGGTCAATTATGACGACTACGCCGAGCAGGTGAAAAAACTGCTGGATAAGCATGTCACCGGCGTTGAGGTTCGTGAACCGGATGGCGTGTATGAAGTCGGTAAAATGGGTAAGAGCGAAAAGCCCGAAGAGTGGGACAACAATAAAACCCGCAATGAAACCGACATCATTAAAACCCGTGTGACGAAGATGATTGAGCAGGAGCTGCGTGATGATCCGTATGCTCAGGAGGCCTTTTCCAGACTCCTGCGTATGGCAATCGAAGAGGCTGAAAAACTGTTCGACCATCCACTTAAGCAGTACCTCTTATTCCGTGAGTTTGAAGAACAGGTTGAAGCCCGTAAGCTCAGCGATATCCCGGATGCACTGGCGGTAAACAAGCATGCTCAGGCGTATTACGGTGTATTTAAAAAAGAGCTACCTGAGGTTTTTGTGGTAAAAGACGTTCAGGTGCAGGATAAGTGGACGAAGCTGGCTTTTGAAGTGGACAGCATTATCGTTAGAGCGGTGGCAGAAAACTCCCTGAAGCCCCAGGACATTGAGAAAGTCGTTAAGACAAGTCTGCTACCACTGCTGTTTACGGCCTGCCGGGAAATTGGTGCCGGAATGAATCAGGTTAACCGTATTGTGGAAACCATCATCCAGATACTGCGCGTTGGTTTGATGAAATCATGAGTGAAAAAGAATCGCCATCAATGAAAGCGTTACGCATTGTCTATGGTGATGAGGTCATCGTCGTACAGTGTGTTCCGCGTCAGGTCGTAAAGGGCAGGGTGCTCATCAAGGTGCATCCCGACTGCCGGGTTGTGGCCTCTGTACCGCCTGAAACACCGGAGCACGAGGTATTGTCTGCGCTGAAAAAACGTGGGCGCTGGATATACCAGCAACTGCGTGATTTCAGGGAGCAACAGACACACATTGTTCCGCGTCAGTATGTCAGCGGAGAAAGCCATTATTATCTCGGTAAGCAATATCAGTTGAAAGTGACAGAAGACGCTACTGTGCCGCAACGAGTGAAAATGTTGCGTGGGCGTCTGGAAGTGACTGTCAGACACAAATCGGCAGAAAAGATTAAAGCCTTGCTGGCTGAATGGTATCGGGAACGTGCCAGAGATGTTTTTCAGCGCAGGCTTGATTTACTGATTCCGCAGACCCTTTGGGTCAGTGAGCGTCCTCCGATACGTCTGCGGGCGATGCAAACGCAATGGGGCAACTGCTCTGCAAAAGGCTGTCTGACCCTGAATCCATGGCTGGTTAAGGCATCCTCAGAATGTATCGATTATGTCTTGCTACATGAGTTATGTCATGTTGCTGAGCACAACCATAGTGAGGAGTTTTACCGCTTGATGGGGCAGGTTATGCCGGGCTGGGAAAAGGTTAAGAAGCGACTGGATGGTATGGCTGGGATGTTGTTGGCAGATATGTAGTTTCTAACTTATTCCAATGGGCTCATTTGTCGGTGATGCTGCCAACTTACTGATTTAGTGTATGATGGTGTTTTTGAGGTGCTCCAGTGGCTTCTGTTTCTATCAGCTGTCCCTCCCGTTCAGCTACTGACGGGGTGGTGCGTAACGGCAAAAGCACTGCCGGACATCAGCGCTATCTCTGCTCTCACTGCCGTAAAACATGGCAACTGCAGTTCACTTACACCGCTTCTCAACCCGGTACGCACCAGAAAATCATTGATATGGCCATGAATGGCGTTGGATGCCGGGCAACTGCCCGCATTATGGGCGTTGGCCTCAACACGATTTTACGTCACTTAAAAAGTAAGCGTCGTCTGAGTACCGTCTGGTCCCGAATCCAGGATCCTGTAACTTAAGCACCCACTTATTTTGCAGGTGGACACCTCATGCGCGCTAAAGAAAGACTTCCCCGGAAACACTATTCCCCTGAATTCAAAATGGAACTGGTCAGGCTGGCTCTTGAAGAAGAAGGCAGTATTGCCGCACTGGCCCGGAAACATGACGTCAATGATAACCTGCTCTTTAAATGGATAAGGCTCTGGCAGCGTGAAGGGCGGGTCTGTCGGCCCCGAAAAAACTCATCGTCGCTTCCTGCCCTGATACCCGTGCAGCTTCAGGCGGGCTCTTCTCTCCCAACCTTCGAACTACCATCCTGCTCTCCTCCCGCTACCTGCCACATAAAATGTCGGGGAGGAGAAATAACACTGACTCATCCCTCTGCTGAACTCATGAGCACTGTCCTGCGCGAACTGATGCGGGGGCCGGTATGATAAATCTTCCCGCAGGCACAAAAATCTGGCTGGTTGCCGGTATCACCGATATGCGCAACGGCTTCAATGGCCTCGCCGCAAAGGTGCAGACCGCGCTGAAAGATGACCCGATGTCCGGCCACGTCTTCATCTTCCGGGGACGCAGCGGCAGTCAGGTAAAACTGCTCTGGTCCACCGGCGATGGTCTGTGCCTGCTGACAAAGCGACTGGAACGTGGTCGCTTCGCCTGGCCCTCAGCCCGCGATGGCAAAGTGTTCCTGACGCCGGCGCAACTGGCGATGCTGATGGAAGGTATCGACTGGCGACAGCCAAAGCGGTTACTGACATCCCTGACCATGTTGTAGCGCTCTTTATCCTGGTTGTCGCAGAATAAGCCTGGTAAAATACAGGCTTATGAACGATACCTCTTCTGACGACATCCTTCTGCTGAAACAGCGCCTGGCCGAACAGGAAGCGTTGATCCACGCCCTGCAGGAAAAGCTGAGCAACCGGGAACGCGAAATAGACCATCTGCAGGCGCAACTGGATAAGCTGCGCCGGATGAACTTCGGCAGTCGTTCCGAAAAGGTATCCCGCCGTATCGCGCAAATGGAAGCTGACCTGAACCTGCTGCAGCAGGAAAGCGATACGCTGACCGGCCGGGTGGATGACCCGGCAGTGCAGCGCCCGCTGCGTCAGACCCGCACCCGCAAACCGTTCCCTGAGTCACTCCCACGGGATGAGAAGCGGCTGCTGCCGACTGAGCCGTGTTGCCCGGAGTGCGGTGGTTCGCTGAGTTACCTGGGTGAGGATGCCGCCGAACAGCTGGAGCTGATGCGCAGCGCCTTCCGGGTTATCCGGACAGTCCGTGAAAAGCATGCCTGCCGTCGGTGCGATCGCATCGTTCAGGCCCCGGCTCCTTCGCGCCCCATCGAACGGGGGATCGCCGGACCGGGGCTGCTGGCCCGAGTGCTGACCTCAAAGTATGCAGAGCACACACCGCTGTATCGCCAGTCGGAGATCTATGCCCGCCAGGGTGTAGTGTTGAGTCGTTCTGTACTGTCGGGCTGGGTGGATGCGTGTTGTCGTCTGCTGGCACCGCTGGATGAAGCCCTTCAGCACTATGTCCTGACCGACGGCAAACTCCATGCTGACGATACGCCTGTCCCGGTGCTGTTGCCGGGCAATAAGAAGACGAAGACCGGGCGCTTATGGACGTACGTTCGAGACGACCGCAACGCCGGATCAGCGCTGGCCCCCGCAGTGTGGTTCGCTTACAGCCCGGACAGAAAAGGTATCCACCCTCAGACCCATCTTGCAGGCTTCAGTGGCGTACTGCAGGCTGATGCCTACGCCGGGTTCAACGAGCTCTACCGCGACGGCCATATAAAGGAAGCCGCGTGCTGGGCCCATGCCCGCCGAAAAATCCACGATGTTCACGTCCGTACCCCGTCAGTCCTGACGGAGGAGGCGCTGAAACGGATCGGCGAGCTGTATGCCATCGAGTCGGAGATCAGAGGTAAAAGAGCAGAGGAACGGCAGGCAGTCCGGCACCAAAAAGTGCTGCCGCTGCTGGCGTCACTGGAGGGGTGGCTGCGGGAGAAACAGAAAACCCTCTCAAGGCACTCAGAACTGGCGAAGGCGTTCGGGTATGCGCTGAACCAGTGGCCGGCGCTGATCCGCTATGCAGAAGATGGCTGGGTGGAGGTGGATAATAACATTGCCGAAAACGCCCTACGACGGGTCAGTCTGGGGAGAAAAAACTGGCTGTTCTTCGGCTCGGATCATGGTGGTGAGCGCGGTGCGTCACTGTACAGTCTTATCGGGACGTGCAAATTAAACGGCGTGGATCCGGAACGCTATCTGCATTATGTACTTGATGTCATCGCCGACTGGCCTGTGAACCGGGTGGGTGCTCTGCTCCCGTGGCGGGTTACTCTGCCTGCCTGACCAGCTTCACTTCGTCAATACGGTTCTCACTGCACGCTTACCTTAAAAAACTCAGCCCGCAGTCGGTAACCTCGCGCATACAGCCGGGCAGTGACGTCATCGTCTGCGCGGAAATGGACGAACAGTGGGGATACGTCGGGGCTAAATCGCGCCAGCGCTGGCTGTTTTACGCGTATGACAGGCTCCGGAAGACGGTTGTTGCGCACGTATTCGGTGAACGCACTATGGCGACGCTGGGGCGTCTTATGAGCCTGCTGTCACCCTTTGACGTGGTGATATGGATGACGGATGGCTGGCCGCTGTATGAATCCCGCCTGAAGGGAAAGCTGCACGTAATCAGCAAGCGATATACGCAGCGAATTGAGCGGCATAACCTGAATCTGAGGCAGCACCTGGCACGGCTGGGACGGAAGTCGCTGTCGTTCTCAAAATCGGTGGAGCTGCATGACGAAGTCATCGGGCATTATCTGAACATAAAACACTATCAATAAGTTGGAGTCATTACCATGGTGGGTTACCACCAAACGAATCAGAAAACCGATACTGGAAAAACTCTAACGCGGTGGCCAGTTTTAGTTGACCACAACACTTGCCGTGGGGTATATCTACTTATAGAGATTGACTTTATTGTGTTTTCGGTCGAATACAAGTAAATTTGTGGTTAATGGACTAGAATTTGTTGTGTTTTTGGAGTGGATGTGAACATAGTAGATGCTCTTGTTGTCAAGAGGCTAATGAACGTTGGTGATGAAACTGTTCTGTCCATCTTAAAGTTTTCAGCGTATAGCGGAGTGGCAACACTCGAAGAACTGGCACACCACTCCTCCAATCTAAAAATATCAAACGGTAAATCTCGAGCAACTCTCGAAAGCTTCTTAGATACTGCGAACTTCCAAGCTCTCAGGGTCGAAGTACAAGCTGAGATTGATTCGTTCAAAAATAAAGGTGTTGAGATTGTTCTCTTCGGTACGAAAACCTATCCAATTGCGTTATACGGTCTCCCGAAACCTCCTCCTTTTCTATACTGCAAAGGCAATCTGAACCTCTTAGATAATAGGCTTTCATTAGCGGTTGTAGGCACTCGTGAAAACACCCCCAAGGGGGAAACCATAACGATTAAAACTATTCAAAAGTTTGCGACTTATGGCTTCACGATAGTCAGTGGACTTGCACTGGGTATCGATACAATTGCTCATCGCGCGGCATTAGACGCCAAAACACCAACGATTTCTGTTCTTGTCGATGTGGAGTCTATTTCTCCCGCAAGTAATCGGGAACTCGCTAAGGAAATATTGGACGAGGGCGGACTTCTAGTTGCAGAGAATGCACCAGGAACCAAAGCAATACCTGCGTTCTTTGCTAAGCGAGACAGGATACAAGCAGGTTTATCTACTGCCGTCTTTGCTATTGAAACTTCGATAGATGGTGGGACGATGCACGCAGTCAAATCTGCTATCTCTATGATGCGTCCTGTCTTCGTTCCTGACGCACATAAAGCTAAGTATCCAGATCTTACTATCAAGGCAATTTCAGGAACTCAACAGCTAGTTAACGAAGGGAGGGCGATACCCTACACGAGCGAATCTTATGAAGATATTCGTCTTCAATTAGAAGATATCGCGAGTTCATTTAGGTCGTTGAAAGCAAAAGGTGGCCTGCTGTGATAAAGGTCATCGTCCTCGATCTTGATGACACGCTTATTGATACATCAAGCCTCGAACCACTTCGGTCAGCTGGCCGATGGAGAGACATACCCAGGTACTTTAATGGTTGTGTCATCTATCAGGACGTTGTCGGCCTTGTTACAACGGCTCGGTCGGTTGGAATCAAGGTTGCTATCTTCTCGAATGCGCCTTCGAACTACGTTCAGGGGCTACTCAAACACTTCAGTATCACTGTTGATTATGTAGTAGCCTACCATGATGTAACTCAGCATAAGCCGAGCCCTGAGGGCGTTACTCGTATTCTCGAGTACTTCGGTGTTAGCGCCGACGAGTCAATTTATTTAGGAGATAGTAACCTAGATCGAGACGCTGCTTCCAATGCAGGAGTTGAGTTTTTCTCAGTAGATTGGGGTTCTGCCTCGGAGATCGATTCGTCACATAAGGGAATAAGCGGTCTCACCGAGCTTATTGGAAAAAACTCGACGCGGAGCTCCGCAAGAACTGGACGTTCTGAGTTAATACAATCTGGGAATAAACTTCATCTGGGATTCTATTTAGATGGTATCAAACAGGAAGTTTGGTCTTTCAAAGATAACAAGAATACTTCTGTTCGCCGCTGGGTTAACAAGACTGTTGAGCTAGCTCCTTCATTCCCAGCCATAGATATAGTTGTTCGAGCGTTAGGTCACGCTGAGCTTAGGGCTGAAGATGGCGATAAAGCATTAGATACCTTGGGCAAATCGCTGGCTGTTGCTTTAGGGGCTTCTTACCAACCTAAGATATTAGAGAAAGATCACGTATTAGATAAATCGACTAATTGCACTGCAACACAAAGACTCCACCAGGTCAGAGGTGCCTATAAAGCCGATTTTGATTCAATAGAAGCTAATTCAAATCCGACATTTCTGATCGTTGACGACGTATTAACTTCGGGGGCTACAACTGATGAGATAACACGCTGTCTATCTCAAGCTTTTCCGAATTCAAGTATTTACATTTTTACGTTGGTTAAAACTCTCTATAGATTGGAGCTAGGCACTGACAGCCAAGAACAACAACACAATAACCAACTGTTTTCAGATTTGTACAACCCAATCATCGACTCGCTGGCGGACGAAAGTGAACTATCTAGACATGTCAGGTCGAAGTCTAGTAGCAGGCTTGTAAGCAAGAAGTTTTCTGCTAACTACGCGAGAACCAACCATAACTTCATTTTCCACAATCTTCTCCAGTATTCTATCTCGTCTGAAACGGCGTCTGGACAGCTATTTGCAGCAATTCAAGTTCTTAAGAATATGCTTCAGAGAGGGAAGCCAACAATAGCCTCGCGGAAACTGAGGAAGGCATTTGGCATTGAACTGGAGAAGAGCGGTCTTAATACATCAGCTCAGGCTCTTGTGTCAGATAAGCCAGTTTTTTGGAATAGATTGATTCGAGGCAACAAGCATTCTGGGTACTACCCAGCGAAAAGGTTTTTTGATGAGCTGATTCCAAAGTATTTCGGTGAGTACATTTTTGTAAAACAACTAATGCTCCCTGAAGTTCAGATTTACGATATGACTCAGGTCTACGTTGAACAATTCCAGAACCGACAGGTAGATTTTTACATTCCTCAAGTTGGTTTAATTATTGAGATAGATGGTCAACAGCACCAAAATTCTCAGCATTTAGATGAGATGAGGGATGCGTTTACTGAAACCTTGGGACTGAAGACAGTTCGTTTCACTGTTCAAGAAGTGGCATCTGAGAATCAGTCATTTATCAGTAAGATAAATTCGATTATTTCTCAAATTCAGATCGTTGATAGTCTAGAGCGAAATGGTGTCCTAACGCCTCCTAATGGTATTTCTTTATTGAATTACCAAGAGGCTTATGAAAATGGAGTCGATGTTACTGACTCGCGATTGAGGCTGACCTCGGCGTTGCGTTTCCAGATACTGTTATTAGAGCTTCTTGAACGAGGTCAGATCAGACTAGGGGAGTTGAAAAAACTATTCATAGTCAATCGTGATGGAACTGATTTTGCTGAAGCGGCACTGGACGACCTGAACGATTTGTTATCGAATATCTTTCGTCTCATCGGCATTGAAGAAAAGCGAATTGAGGTTGCGCTGATCGAATCAGATGAGCTTCCGAGCGAACGGTCTGGTGAAAATATATTCATCGACTTCAGCTTACTGGAGCGTTATGACGATTCCTTTCAAGTTAACCAAGACGTCATATATTCACGTACGGATTACTTCGATTTCTATCGAAACTTCGAAGATTCTGATGCTGTTTCAATAGAAACCAGTCAATTGATTGACTATGACTTTTTCGAGCTTTCATGTAGTAACCCCATTACCTACAAGCTAGATCTTAGCCCAGGCAGCGAGCAGCGAGAGTCGCTGAGATACTTCCTCAGCAACCTGTTTCTACCATACCTAGAGGATGTAGATTTCAGGGAAGGGCAGGTTGGTATCATAGGATCTGCACTTTCGAAAAACGGCACAATAGGATTGCTGCCTACAGGTTCGGGTAAGTCGATTTGTTACCAGCTGTCAGCGGTCCTGCAACCAGCCGTTAGCTTTGTCGTGTGCCCGATAAAAAGTTTGATGTATGACCAGAAAGCAGATTTGGATAGCATCGGCTTCACTCGAAGCAATTTTATTACAAGTGATTTGAAGGCAGGAGAGAAGGCCAAAGTTCAGAGAGATTTCGGACGTGGTAAGTACTTCTTCGTTTTCATATCGCCTGAGCGATTCCAAACCCATGCGTTTAGAAAAGAGATGTTGGCTATCGGACTAGATCTCTCATTTGCCTACGCGGTGATCGATGAAGCTCACTGTTTGTCTGAGTGGGGACATGATTTCAGGACTTCTTATCTGAACCTAGCAAATACAATCGAACGGTTTGCTCCTAGTGCAAGTTATATAGGCCTAACGGCAACAGCATCAGTTAACGTCTTAAAGGATATTCAAACAGAGTTTGATATCCCCGATGATTTTGTCCGTACCCCAATGGACTTCACTCGCGAGGAACTCTCATTCCACGTTATCGACGATAAAGGCCTTAAAGGTGATGCAGTCGTCAAGCTTGTTTCTGAAATGGAGGGTAAATGGAATTCCGATCGGGAAGACGGCAATAAGGCGGGGATCATATTCACACCTACCGTCAACGGAGCTAAGGGTTGTCATAGCTTAGCGGGCCGAATTTCAACACTCTTGAAGATGGATGTTAGATATTTTTCGGGGTCGGCTCCGAAAATGGGTGGATTGCAGGGAGAGGCTTTCGATAGGTATAAGCGCCAAGTTCAAGACGAATTTAAAGAAAATAAATACCGCCTACTTACTGCCACTAAGGCATTCGGAATGGGCGTGAATAAGGGGAATATTGCCTATACGATTCACTTCGGAATACCTGGGTCGATGGAGGCCTTGTATCAGGAAGCAGGCAGGGCCGGGCGAGATAAAAAACTATTCAAGGAAGTACCCGCAGATTGCTATGTGCTTCTCACAAAAGAGCCCAATTCAGCTATTCTCGACAAGATTTGGGACGCTAGCACGAACGTCAAAGATCTGAAGGAGTACGTGAAGTCATTGAGTCGCGATAGCGACCTGAACACAAATCTATTCCTGATGACAAACGGCTTGGACACAATCAATGATGAGTTCAAGTTGATGGCAAATGTATACGAATTCTTTAAGTACAATCAGGAACACAACACGGTGATCATTACTGCCAGGCAGTTTGGTACGGAAAAGTTTAAATTGGAAAAGGCTATCTACCGTCTTTCTCAATTAGGTATTGTCTCTGACTGGGTAATCGAAGACTTTTTTAATGGAACGCTCTATGTCGAGTTCCAGTGCCTATCGGAAGAAGGCCTGGAAAAGAAAATTGAGCATACCGTCAGAAAGTATGATCCTGAGTTTAAGCTCGCTGATGTGTTCAGTAGTGATAACCAGTACTACAAAATTCTCTGCGACAAGCTGAGAAAAGGGTCTATCGATAAATCGCAATTTATCTTTCTTGTTCTTTTACTTTGGTCCTATGACCATTTTGTCTACAACCGCCGCCAGTCACAGAAGAACGTTTATGAACACTGTAGTTCATTTGCTGAAGGCAGGATGGATGGCAAAGAATTTAAGGAGAAGTTGGAGGGTTATTTCAGACACGACAAGTCGAGCCAACTTTTGCTCTATATGGCTGAGAATTCTGCATCGGCGAAGTTATGGCCATCAGTTTTTTTTGAAACTGATGAAGAAGAGGGCACGGAACATCTAGTAGGCAGCGAGAAGATGACGATCCTACGAGGTCAGATTTCTCGATTCCTAGAGTCATACAAAGATAATGCATTCTTGAACTACTTGAGTGGTGTGCTGCGACTAGCTTCCGATGAGTTTGATGATGCAGATGGAGAGCGAAGAATGGCATCGTCATTTGATCGGTTGATCAGTGATAATAGGGATGAAGCACTAGAGCTGGTCCGAAAAACTATGCAGCTAAAGCCAATGTTCTCTGAAAATGCGCGAAGCCGCTTTGCTCGTTTGGTCCATGAGAAATTTGAAGATTTGGATTTTCTTGAGGAGGTAAATGAAGAGCTAGGAGATCCGTTCTCCTATCACACTTTGTTAGCTCCACTAGCAATTAGACTTGAAAAACTTACCAGCCTATACAAGGGGATTAATTGGTGAATGACATACAGAAACTACACCGGGTAATCGATTCACTCGAAGAGCAATCGACGCAAGTGGCAGAGTTTAATGGCCTGTTGAGCGCCGTCAACGATGCAAGAACTGAGATAGAGGCAGCGAAATCAACGCTCGCAAGTCTAGCTTATGAACAGGCTGAATTGGTTACGAAGAACTCGAATAAATTTGAAGAGTTTGACGGTCGCCTTACGTCACTGAATGATCTTCTAGGCCAGATCAAAGATGAACAGTTGAAACTAAGGCGTGAGGTTGCAGCCTTGAAGTTTGTAACACCTGATCAGTTTGAACAAGGCTGCACAGCAATTGATAGCCGCATTGCTAAACAATTAGCGGAATTGAAAAGCAAGTTAGAGGCAGCGGTGGAGTCTCAGCAAAGATCGATAAGCGGGCTACGAACCATAGTTGTTTTAGGTATCTTGGTGTTGGCTGGAGGTGTCGGATTCTTGGCTATGAATATGGTTCTTTAATTTTTAGATTGTCATTCAGTTTTTAATTGTAATCAATAAGTTGGAATACAGAATCGAGCCAAGCTTTGAACTTTGCTAAGATAGGCAATACTTTTTCTTGTCGAAGTTGGTAGCGTTCATCTGGGGTTAGGTTTTTACTTTTCGCCTATTGTGCCAATGCGTAGAGTTTGCCGATATAACTTTTTGCTATATTCGCTCGGCCTTTAACGCGCTTTTCTGATTTAACGCATTTTCATATTTACGTCTAAATAGCTGCGCCTAATACCGCTACACTTTTGCCTGACCATGTTTTCCTCCGGGGAATGGGCTGGCGGTTTCCATAAAATGGCGGACCTTTTTCAGTAACTGCCACATTGAGCGGCACTGATGATTACGGGTTATCGTGTCATGAAGTGCCTGCCATAGCCGTTCCACATGATTCACCCACGGCGAGTAAACCGGCTGGTAAATTACCCTGAACTTGGGATTTGCTTTCAACCAGCGCTGTGTTTCGCGGCTTTTATGGATAATGTAGTTATCAACGATCAGCGTGATTGTTTTCGCCCGCCGGTAAGTGGCTTTCAGGTGCTTCAGCAGAGCGATAAACAGCGCTGAACTTTTGCTGTTGCCGCCCACGTAGCTGACTTTACCCGTGCCACTGTGCAGTGCGCCGGCCAGATAGTATTTTTCGTTCTGCCCCGGCGTCACTACCCGTTTCTGCTGTCCGCGCAACTGCCAGTCCGCACCGATTTTAGGATTAAGGTGGATATCCACTTCATCTTCATAAAATACCGGATGCTCTACGCTGCATTCATCCAGCGCTTTGTGGATTACCGCCATCTTTTCATCTTTATGTGGGTCACGGATACGCAGAGTTGGCGCGGCCCTGCGCCATACAAGCCCCGCAGATGGCAACCAGCGGCGAACGGTTCCTGCATGTAACTGGCAACCGGTTATCTCATTGATTTTTATTGCCAGTAATTCGGTGCTCCAGCGTGAACGTTGATAACCAAAATCGCCGGGAGAATGCTTTATCAGCTCACGTAACAGGGTGCAGATATGTTCAAAAGGCCAGCGTCGGGAGCGCCCTGCGGGTAAGGATTTCAGGCCTTCAATACCTGAGTGCGTAAACCAGTTAATCCAGCGACCAACGGATGAACGGGCACAACAGAGAGTTCTGGCAACATCGCTGACCCGTTCACCCCGATGAAGCATCAGCATGGCCGTGAGTCTGCGGGCATGATTTTTATCACGCGTTTTATGAATAGCTTTCTGCATCAGGCGTCGTTCGCCACGGGGTATTGGTACTATGATCGGCATCGCTCAGTCCGGTTGGTGATTTTGGTTGGTTTGGCGATTGATCAGATCGCACAATCCGGGCTGAGTTCCCTTTCAGTGATCTACTATTCCGCGCAGCTATTTAGGATATCGTTGCTTTTACTATGTATCTTCTTATCTAAGATAGATTTTATTTTTATTGTTTTATTACCTTCAATATCACAGGAAAGCAATAGAGCCTCACTTCCATTTGTACTAATTATTATTTCATCTTCACCTGTATATATGTGGTTGAAAATATTTGGTGTATAATTACCTATATAGAAAGCCAAGAAGAAATAAGTTATTAAAGTCCATGCAGCCCATTTCGAAAAAAAATGATTTAGATTTTTCCTGGAATATTTTTTTAAGACAACTGTTTAGTAAGAATATTGATACAAATAAAATCAGGTTTATGATAAAGAATTTCCATTCTAATAATATGTCACCCAATATTAGCATAGGTGCCATCATTCCAGCACTAATTATAGTAATATGATGAAATAAAGTATTCGAACTTCTATATGCATTTCTTAACAACAAAAAAACTGCAATTATTATAATTGCATTCTGCACAAGGGTTAATACTAATGAATTGAAATCTATCCATATTAAACTTATTGGATATCCATAATAAACAGAGTTGCCGAGTTTATAAAATACATATGTCGCATATGACATAAATGTGATTAATGTTATTATCGATATGTTACTTTCTAGTTTGTATGTGCTATTTCGCATCTAATATATCTCTATGCAATTAACTCTAGATTATTTTTAATTCCATACTAATACGCTATATTATCAACATATGATACTCAAACAATTTGTTCCCCTTAACCAACAAAGGGGAACAAAGAATTTACACTTAAAATTCTTTTCTTGAATCGAATCCACTTACAATTGTATAGTCTATAAGAGAATTATTTGCCTCGTTAATTCTAATTTTAGCACCTTTATATGCGACAACTTTTGTTCCTTCAGTAAGGTCAAAAGTAAAGTCTGTTGTATATGCAGATCTCGCCATATTATTAGAGAATTCACGATATGTGAATTTTAATGTGTTCCCTGACTTTCCATTATACTCTATCGTCTTTACAAATGAATCACTAACCATACATAATCCATTTGGTACATATTGTATTGAGATTTCACTCGAATTGTATGTTGTACCATTAGGCGGTGATATTGTATTTTTCGCTTTATCATATGTTACATAGTTTACTGAGTTAACAACTACGCCATATAAGTTTTTAAGTCCAATTGAATTCTTATCAATCGGATTTACATAAACATTGTTTCCGGTATGGCAATATGTCCCTTCTTTAATTTCCGATAGTGACCCTGACGCGTTACCAAGTTTGAGTAATTCAGTTTTATACCCAGTAGCTGACCTTATAATGTGATCACCCATGTATGCTTTGTTAGTTGTACCAACCATTGGTTCCACATATTCTTGAGTTGTGACTTTTGGAGCAACACTACCCGGAGCACAGCCAGATAATAATGTGGTACCTAAAACAATTAGAGGTATATTATTTTTCATGCGTTACTATTCCATATGTGTGTAGTACTAAAGTCAAAATCTTATCATACCAGATAAAGAATGGTAATAGTTCAATAGGTTATTGCTCTTTCCCTTCCGGCTCTCCTTTTTAGTACATATTAGAATTTCGCATGAGGTACATGAGAATCAATAGGGATTACTTTAGTTTCTCCCAGTAGCGGGGGGCGACTCGTTCACACCTTCGGCGGTTCACTGCGTGGCGACTACAAGAGACTTTGAATAATCTATTGAGAAGTAATTCTTGTAGTTGGTACTTCCAATCAATTCTTTGTTAGTACTTTTATTGTCTGAGCGAAAGCGAGTAGGAATAACACGAAACCACCGTGTGGTCAGATACAACGTGACACACGGTGAGTTTAAGCTATGTGCTGATTCTGTGCTCAGCGTAATCCAAGTCTATCTATTTACTGCCAATTACAGTCAAGTAGAAGGACAACTACAGCAAAGTTTCGCAATACACTGCTATGTAACACATTGTGATCTTACCCAGCAATAGTGGACACGCGGCTAAGTGAGTAAACTCTCAGTCAGAGGTGACTCACATGACAAAAACAGTATCAACCAGTAAAAAACCCCGTAAACAGCATTCGCCTGAATTTCGCAGTGAAGCCCTGAAGCTTGCTGAACGCATCGGTGTTACTGCCGCAGCCCGTGAACTCAGCCTGTATGAATCACAGCTCTACAACTGGCGCAGTAAACAGCAAAATCAGCAGACGTCTTCTGAACGTGAACTGGAGATGTCTACCGAGATTGCACGTCTCAAACGCCAGCTGGCAGAACGGGATGAAGAGCTGGCTATCCTCCAAAAGGCCGCGACATACTTCGCGAAGCGCCTGAAATGAAGTATGTCTTTATTGAAAAACATCAGGCTGAGTTCAGCATCAAAGCAATGTGCCGCGTGCTCCGGGTGGCCCGCAGCGGCTGGTATACGTGGTGTCAGCGGCGGACAAGGATAAGCACGCGTCAGCAGTTCCGCCAACACTGCGACAGCGTTGTCCTCGCGGCTTTTACCCGGTCAAAACAGCGTTACGGTGCCCCACGCCTGACGGATGAACTGCGTGCTCAGGGTTACCCCTTTAACGTAAAAACCGTGGCGGCAAGCCTGCGCCGTCAGGGACTGAGGGCAAAGGCCTCCCGGAAGTTCAGCCCGGTCAGCTACCGCGCACACGGCCTGCCTGTGTCAGAAAATCTGTTGGAGCAGGATTTTTACGCCAGTGGCCCGAACCAGAAGTGGGCAGGAGACATCACGTACTTACGTACAGATGAAGGCTGGCTGTATCTGGCAGTGGTCATTGACCTGTGGTCACGTGCCGTTATTGGCTGGTCAATGTCGCCACGCATGACGGCGCAACTGGCCTGCGATGCCCTGCAGATGGCGCTGTGGCGGCGTAAGAGGCCCCGGAACGTTATCGTTCACACGGACCGTGGAGGCCAGTACTGTTCAGCAGATTATCAGGCGCAACTGAAGCGGCATAATCTGCGTGGAAGTATGAGCGCAAAAGGTTGCTGCTACGATAATGCCTGCGTGGAAAGCTTCTTTCATTCGCTGAAAGTGGAATGTATCCATGGAGAACACTTTATCAGCCGGGAAATAATGCGGGCAACGGTGTTTAATTATATCGAATGTGATTACAATCGGTGGCGGCGGCACAGTTGGTGTGGCGGCCTCAGTCCGGAACAATTTGAAAACAAGAACCTCGCTTAGGCCTGTGTCCATATTACGTGGGTAGGATCACTGATCCTGCGTAGAATTTAAAATCCCTCGGCGTTCGCGCTGTGTGGGTTCAAGTCCCACTCCGGGTACCATGGGAAAGAATAGAATAATCAAAGCAATAAGCAGTGTCGTGAAACCACCTACGGGTGGTTTTTTTGTGCCTGAAATTTCTCGCTTCTCGCTCAGCGAACCTTCAAGCTCAGAAATCCCCTGGCTTTCATCCTTTGTGCATTAAAGGCATTTGGGGTGTAACGCAAACATATCACCCTGACGGGCTCAACACAGGTACGCCAACGCTATTGCATCTCTTACCGGTCTTGAACTAACAGGTTAGATGAAAACAAGCAGAGTCACTATCAGCGTGCAGCATGAGCTCTTAAGGCCCGTCAGCCAGTCGTTGAGATAGATTTTCTGATACATATGAAACTCTCCCTGTTTTGAAATTCTCTTTTATGATTCCAGAAGTCAGGAGGGGCGGCTACAGGTCATGAGAGATAAACGTTCGCAGCCGAGGGGCCTCGAAGACCATTTATTCGACAAAACTCAACGCGTAATCCGGGGATGAGTACTTCTGAGTCACGGAGACTTAGGGCTGAAATGTGAAGCTGTACATCTTTGCGACCATCGGAGGGGGAGATAAGGCCTTTACCGCTCTTGCAGTCAAAGGCTTTGACAATTCCTGTCATTTTACGAGACAAAAAAATTCCTTAAAGCTAATAACGTGTTGCACTATACACATACCCCTGGATAATGCCAGAAATATTTTTCAGCAATCGTGAGATCTGGATGGCTAAAATAAACATTGATTATTATATACGCCCGTGCGTTAATGGTCGCGTCGGTTTGAAGAACAGACAAAATACAAAGTAGTTTACTAAAGCAGTTCTCATTTCAGGTGTTTTATATTTATCCCTTCTTTGAGTCTCCCCACTAAGCACTAAGTAGTTTCTGTAATAAAACCATGTTCGCCGGAAGGCCAAATTAAGGAATACAAAATGTCAAAAAAGATGAATGGTTTAGTAAAATGGTTTAATGCCGATAAGGGATTCGGTTTTATTTCTCCTGTTGACGGTAGTAAAGATTTATTTGTACATTTTTCTGCTATCCAGAGCGATAATTTCCGCACCTTGTTTGAAGGGCAAAAAGTCTCTTACTCCATTGAGAATGGTACTAAAGGTCCGGTTGCTGGCAATGTAGTTATTACAGAGTAAATCCTTTTTTTGTCTGTATGCGATAACGAAGAAGGCTAAAGCCTGAGTAGACATACTGACAGAAGCAATGGATGTATTGTTGGGTCAGTAGAGATGAAATGTTACTGATCCGGCATTCAGGGCAACGGTCAGCATATTTCATCTCTCTTTTGCATGAGAAAGTATGCTGACCATTGTGAGTACGTGTAGGTTCGCTGTACGAAAAGTCTAACCGCTTGCCTTGCACGACAACGTACGCAAGGGGATAGCTTTTCCCAGATATCACCATAATTTTTATTTTTTAAATATGAAAATACTAAACCCGCAGCCAGCGGGTTTTCTATTATCTGTAGCTTGATAAATCTTAAAATACAGATGTGGTGATTCTGTTCCAGAAATAGAGTCTAAAACGGATTCAGGCTGCTTCTTTTTGGTTTGTCTGGAATACTTTATTGCAATGAGGACAGATTAAAAGAGAACCTTTTTGTACTCTTGAAAAACTGTGTTCAGATTGTTGGGTACAGTTTGGGCAGGTGCATTTGACAAGATAGTTGCGGCGTGATTTAGAGTCTTTACGTTCTGACATAGGCTTTTCCTTGAGTGGATGAACTTCAACCATACCCTAATTCGTCCAAAAAATCTTAACTTTATGATGTTTTGGATATGTAAATATAAAGAAAAGGTATCGCAAAGAGCCTGATGATAAGGGCGGCTTCCCAAATTTATTTCTGTAATCCTCAATCACCCTGGCTGCGTGGTTCATATGAAAATATGAACAGATTGCTCAGACAGTATTTTCAAAAAGGAGCTGGCTTATCGGTTCGCAGCCAGCAAAGAATTAACATTGTTGCATCCAGCATTGAACGCCCAGCAAAAAGCGGACGTTTTTGAGTTTGAGCTCAGAAAGAAAGGCCGTTATATTTTCGCCTGATTGACGCGGGATGAAAGCTCCTGATGGCTCTCTTTTCGTTCGCTGTAGCGATCGGCAAGGTAATCGGTTTGCCCCTTGAGCAGCAGCGTGATTTTAAACAACTCCTCGGCGACATCGACGATACGATCATACCAGGACGAAGGTTTCATTCGCCCGTTCTCATCGAATTCTTGCCAGGCTTTGGCTACTGAGGACTGGTTAGGGATCGTGAACATCCTCATCCAGCGCCCAAGGATACGCATCTGGTTCACGGCGTTAAACGACTGCGACCCGCCGCAGACCTGCATCACCGCCAGTGTTTTTCCCTGTGAAGGGCGAACGGCCCCTTCGCTTAAGGGTATCCAGTCGATCTGTGCCTTCATCACCGCACTCATTGCCCCATGCCGCTCCGGGGAACTCCACACCATCCCATCACACCATCTGACCAGCTCGCGCAGCTCGGTGACTTTTGGGTGCGTATCTGGGGCATCATCCGGCAGGGGTAAACCTGAGGGGTTAAACAGTCTTACTTCCGCTCCCATCGCCGTCAGCAGGCGTCCCGCTTCTTCTGCGGCGAAACGACTGTAAGAACGCTCTCTTACCGAGCCATACAGGATCAGTATGCGTGGCGGCTCCTGGAGCTGCAGGCGTTCAGCAATCTGCTGATCGAAGCAATCAGCATTCAGTGCAGGAAAGTGTTCCATTTTTTACTCCTCCGGGAGACTCTGTGATTTCAAATTCAATACATATGATTTATCATATATGTATTCTAAAGGGAACGGAGTAAAAAATGCTACAGCCTGTTCAGCTTTTTAAAATCCTGTCGGATGAAACCCGTCTCGCCATTGTTATGCTTCTCCGGGAATCCGGCGAACTGTGCGTATGCGATATATGCGCGGCGACCTCTGAATCACAGCCTAAAATTTCTCGCCACATGGCTATTCTGCGTGAAGCAGAGCTGGTGCTTGACCGCCGGGAAGGCAAATGGATTCACTACCGTCTGTCTCCCCACATGCCAGCGTGGGCCGCTGAGACGATCACGACGTCCTGGCAGTGTCTGAGGAAAGATGTGGGTGAATGGCTGAAAAAATCAGCCTGCACATCCTGTTGAGAGAATTTTTCACATACACATAATCATATATAAAGGAATCTAAAATGCTTTTGGCAGGGAGTATTTTTATACTGACGCTGGTCCTGGTCATCTGGCAGCCCAGAGGTCTCAGCATTGGCTGGAGCGCAAGTATCGGAGCCTTACTGGCACTGGGGACGGGGGTCATCCACATTGATGATATTCCCGTAGTCTGGAATATCGTCTGGAACGCAACAGCGGCATTCATCGCGGTGATTATCATCAGCCTGCTGCTCGATGAGTCCGGTTTCTTTGAATGGGCCGCGCTGCATGTCTCCCGCTGGGGTAACGGGCGTGGTCGCCTGCTGTTTACCTGGATAATACTGCTTGGCGCTGCTGTTGCTGCGCTGTTTGCTAACGACGGTGCAGCCCTGATACTGACGCCGATTGTGATTGCGATGCTGCTCGCCCTGGGGTTCAGCCAGGCGACGACGCTGGCCTTTGTCATGGCTGCAGGATTTATCGCAGATACTGCCAGCCTGCCGCTGATTGTCTCTAACCTGGTCAATATTGTCTCGGCGGATTTCTTCAGCCTGGGCTTTACACAGTATGCCTCCGTGATGGTCCCTGTAAACCTGGCGGCCATTGCTGCCACGCTGGTCATGCTCCATCTCTTCTTCCGCCGCGATATCCCGGCCAGTTATGACGTTTCACTGCTCAAGATGCCTGCCAGTGCGATTAAAGATCCGGCGACTTTCAGGGCGGGCTGGATTGTTCTGCTGTTCCTGCTGGTCGGTTTCTTTGTTCTGGAGCCGCTGGGGATCCCTGTAAGCGCGATAGCAGCAGTTGGGGCTGCGGTGCTGTTCGTGGTAGCCAAGCGTGGCCACGCTATTAATACCGGGAAAGTGCTGCGCGGGGCGCCCTGGCAGATCGTGATTTTCTCGCTGGGTATGTATATGGTCGTCTACGGCCTGCGTAATGCAGGACTCACCGAGTATCTTTCTGCTGTACTCAATATGCTGGCAGACAAAGGTTTATGGGCTGCCTCGTTCGGTACCGGCTTCCTGACTGCCTTCCTGTCGTCTGTGATGAACAATATGCCGACGGTGCTGATTGGTGCATTGTCCATTGACGGGAGTGCTGCGACCGGCGTCGTCAAAGAGGCCATGATTTATGCCAATGTGATTGGCTGCGATTTAGGGCCTAAAATCACCCCGATAGGCAGTCTGGCAACTCTGCTGTGGCTTCATGTGTTGGCACAGAAAAATATGACCATCACCTGGGGATATTACTTCCGCACCGGCATTATCATGACTCTGCCCGTGCTATTCGTCACTCTGGCCGCGCTGGCGTGGCGGCTCTCTGTCACTTTGTAATGAGATATTGATATGAGCAACATTACCATCTATCACAACCCGGCCTGTGGCACCTCACGTAACACGCTGGAGATGATCCGTAACAGCGGTAACGAACCAACTATTATTTATTATCTCGATACGCCCCCGACTCGTGATGAACTGACCAAACTGATTTCAGATATGGGCATTTCAGTACGCGCATTGCTGCGGAAGAACGTTGAACCTTATGAGCAGCTTGGTCTTGATGAAGATAAGTTTTCTGATGAGCAGTTGATCGATTTTATGATTCAGCATCCGATCCTGATTAATCGGCCGATTGTAGTGACGCCGCTTGGCACGCGTCTTTGTCGTCCCTCAGAAATTGTGCTGGATATTTTACCTGAAGGTCAGAAAGGCTCTTTTACCAAAGAGGATGGCGAAAAGGTCATTGACGAAACGGGGAAACGGGTTAAGTAATCTTTCCGCTTAATATTATCGGGTGCCTGTTGACTTCATACCGGTGCCTGCTCTTTGCTGATAACCCTCATAGAACAATCAAAGCAATAAGCAGTGTCGCGAAACCACCTACGGGTGGTTTTTTTGTGCCGGCTTTTGACGAACCATAGGTATTTTGCGTCAAGTAAGCCTGCCAGATACGTTAAGCCGCCCGCTACACACCCCCATTGCCAATCAATCTATCGACGAATCGGTGCATTAAACATAAACCTTCCCCGGGCTGGGTTGTTGATAAAGCCATCCCGGGCGGGATTATAGTTGTGGTCCTGAAAACCATTCATCATGATGGGATCGCTTATGCCATCCTGAATCGCCAAATGTCTGTGGATTTGGTTACGTGCCCTGAATGTGAAAGCGAAATCATCCGTCCCGCCAATGATGATGACGCCATTTCCTGCAAGAAGTGCCGCGCTTAACTCTTGCTCTCTTGCGGCTTGGTTTTGTAACGCGCTGGCTGCGGCAGACGATGACGCCAGCAGCAATACGAGGACGGCGCATGAAAATACCGGTGGCAGTTTCATGATTAATACCCATTAAAAGTATGGCTATTAAAGTATAGTCTTATACCTTCATCTCATCTGAATAGAAAATAAACAATTTAAGCCTGTTGCCTGTACGGAGTCTGAGGGGCCGGGAGAAGAGTGGCGCACAATTAAGAACTATAATAAAAACAGTCGACAGCTGATGACTCCAGTTTACAGATAGTACCGATACAGGGGGCGGTTATGCGCGTCTCATTTTCTCCGCGAGTTGCGTTCACCGCATTGCTCATTTTTAGCTTTGCAGTATCCCCGGCGGAAAACGGAGGGCCATTTTCGCCGTACGCCAGGAGCGCGGATCCTGTTGCATTGTCGCAGCAGTCATTCAATCACATGACCTCTTACCAGGTTATGATGCGATCCTCATCTGCGCGGGATGAAAATAAAATCATTCGCTACAGTTATCAAAAACCCGGCTACGTGCGAATGGATTTTACCCAGCCACATTCAGGCGCGGTGCTTATTTTTAATCCTGTCAGCGGGAAAGTGACGTTATGGCCATTTGGTGTGGGTACGTTGCCCGTTTTGCACCTGTCGCCCACCAATTCATTGATCCAGGATGAGCGAGGTCATCGGGTGGATCGCTCTGATATCGGCGTGTTGTTGGGCAATGTTCGCCATCTGCAACGCGAGGGAACAACTACCGTTGTTGCTAAGGAGCGCCTTGCGGGACGGGAGACGACACACATATCCGTAATGGGGCCAGGAAAACAGACCGTAGATGGCGTTCACCGCTACGACATCTGGCTGGATAACTATCATGGACTCCCTGCCAAAGTGATCAGCTATGCGCCAGATGGGCAGCGATTAGAAACTGTTCTTCTGGATGCTATGGTTATCAACACCCGTTTCCCCGTCAATTTTTTCACGCCTTGAGGGAGCCTGCACTATGGCTGACTATCAGTTTTCCACAGTCTGGCGGGTTGAGGCTTCAATTCAGGAGGTATGGGATGTTTTTTCCCATCCGGACAGGTGGCCTGAATGGTGGGGAAGTCTGGAACGCATCGTTGAGATAAGGAAAGGGGATTTACGGGGTATTGGGGCGTTGCATCGTTATACCTGGAAAGGGGCGCTTCCTTATCGCTTAACCTTTGATATCAATGTGTTGAAAATACGGCCTTGCACACTGCTTGAAGGACAAGCCAGCGGCGCGGTGGAAGGGCGAGGGGTATGGTCTTTTACTGCCAATGGTACAGCGACTATTGTCAGATATGACTGGAATGTGCGTACCACGATCCGCTGGATGAATTATCTTGCCCCGCTGGCAGCACCTGTATTTCGCTGGAATCACAACACGGTCATGCGCGAGGGGGCAAGAGGGTTAGCCCGCAAACTGGCAACGACTGTGTATATAGTCTGAACGTATCTCCGCTGCTGTACTTTTTTGGCTGTAAATGGCTTAATAGCGACCTTGCAGTTTCTCACTTCATTCACAGTTAACAGGTCTGTTATTGATGAATAATCTCCATCGACTCGCCTTTTTATGCCAGCCTCTGTCTGCTGTGATGATCGCGTACGGTTTCCCCTTTAGCCGTAGCTCAACTCTTACAACCTGGACAGACAGCAATGCAACGTCGTCAGTTTCTCAAAAATAGCGTTCTCCTTTCCGCCGCCGGATTAGTCGGCCCTGCAGTCATTAGCCAGACGGTACGTGCCGCTGAGCCATCCGTTGCGCCAATAGCTCGTCGACGCTTTGTCTTATCCCAAACGTATAAACTCAATCCTCCTAAGGGATCGAGCGGCGTGGTGAAACTGTGGATCCCGCTACCGGTGGATACCGCGTTTCAACAAATGACAGCGCTTGCCTTTAGCGGAAACTATAAGCAGGCGTACGTCACCACCAATAATACCTACGGCGCGAAAACGCTGTTTGCCACCTGGGCTGACTCGCAGGGTGAATTGTTGGTTAACGTTGATATCGACATTGAAACCGCCGACAGGGAACCGCTGAAGCAGGACGCGCTGAAAAACTGGCAGGCACCTGAGAAGATTATTTATCCGCTGGATGTAAAACCGTATCTGTTGCCGACGGCACATACCCCAGTTGATGGATTGGTCCTGGAAACCGCGCGTAAAATCACTGGTAATGAGCAGGATCCGCTGAAAAAAGCGCGCCTGATTTACGAATGGGTCAGCAGCCATATGGAGCGTGACAACGACGTTATTGGCTGCGGCACGGGGGATGTGGCGGAGATATTAAAAAGCGGTAAGCTCAAAGGAAAATGCACCGACATGAGCTCCGTTTTTGTTGCTCTGGCGCGGGCCAGCGGTATTCCGGCGCGCGAACTGTTTGGCATCCGTCTGGGCAAGGCCAATAAGCTCGAACGTTACTCGAAAAGTGCTTTTGGCACAGCCGACAGTGCAGGCGTTGCCAATGTGAGCGGCGGACAACACTGCCGCGCTGAGTTCTATCTGGCAGGTTACGGTTGGGTACCGTGCGATCCTGCTGACGTGACCAAAATGCGTCTGGCAGAGAAAAAAACGCATCAGGATGCCGATGTCCAGGCGGTTAACGCTTACCTGTTTGGTAACTGGGAAATGAACTGGGTTGGATTCAACTACGGGCGTGATTTCGAGTTGTATCCGGCAACGGAGCAGGGGGCCATGAATAACTTTGGTTATCCTTACGCTGAAGTCGATGGCGACCCGATCAATTTTTATGATCCTAAAGCGTTCTCCTACAGCTATGTCGCCACAGAACAACGCTAAAGGTGCGGGGATTACCCTGTTGACGGCTGCTGCGGCCGCCGTCACCGCTGGCTTATGCTGTATTGGACCGCTACTTTACCTGCTGTTTGGTATTTCGGCGGCGAGCTTCGCCGTTTTCACCCGGTTTGAGTTTTTGCGAACTCCTCTGGTACTGCTGTCCCTGGGATTATTACTGCGTGTCTTCTGGCGGCTCTATTTTTCCAAACGGTTGTGGTGCTCCGGGTGGTTAACTCTGAAGCAAGCGCGCGTTCTCTACTGGTGCGCGCTGGCATTGATTTTACCGGTGCTATTTTACCCAACGCTTGTTGCCTGGTTTTATGAGGTATTTGAATGAAGATCTTCACGTTAGTTGCATGCTTGCTGTTGCCGCTGTGGGCTCAGGCGGCCAATCAAAAAGTGGTGCTGGATATACACAATATGACCTGCTCGTTATGCGTTATTTCGGTCAACCAGGCGCTACGTGAAACCGACGGTGTGATTAAAGCAAAATCCTCTCTCAAAACCCGGCAGGCAGAAGCCATCGTGCCAGAAGGTTTCCCAACCGATACTCTACTTAACGCAGTAGCGAAAACGGGCTATACCGCAACGCTCAACCGTATTGAACAACAGTAAACCACCTGCGGGTGGTTTTATTGTGTTTTCCCGGTATGATGCCCGGCGGCTTAGTGTTCTCTTTTGTGCGTTAACTACCGGAATTCCCCTCTTTTCCTGTTAACCTGAACAGGCGGCTGCTGTAAGCCGCATATGCCCATTTATATCTGTTATCCCTCCAGCCATGTAGGATGATCACAGGCAAGATTTTTTGACTAAGGAAAAGCGTTATGAAAACGGGACCATTAAACGAGAGCGAACTGGAATGGCTGGATGACGTACTGACTAAGTACAATACGGATAAGGCTATTCTGGATGTGTCAGAACTGGATGGTTTACTGACGGCGGTACTGAGTTCACCGTATGAAATTGAACCGGAGCAGTGGCTGGTCGCTATTTGGGGCGGCGCGCAGTATGTTCCTCGCTGGTCCTCCGAAAAAGAAATGACGCGTTTCATGAACCTGGCGTTTCAACATATGGCGGATACGGCCGATCGCCTGGATGAATATCCTGAGCAGTTTGAGCCGCTGTTTGGTTTGCGTGAAATTGACGAGCATGAACTGACCATCGTTGAAGAGTGGTGTTTTGGTTATATGCGCGGCGTCGCGCTGTCGGACTGGTCCGCGTTACCAGACTCGTTAAAACCGGCGCTCGAGGCTATTGCGCTGCACGGTACGGAAGAAAACTTTGCGGTCGTTGAGAAAATGACGCCAGAAGCGTTCGAAGAGAGCGTGGATGCCATCCGCCTGGCGGCGCTGGATCTGCATGCTTACTGGATGGCGCATCCTCAGGAAACGCCGATTAAAGTACCGGTCAAAGTGGATGCCAAGGTAGGGCGCAATGACCCTTGTCCGTGCGGTAGCGGCAAAAAATATAAGCAGTGCTGTTTGCATTAAGAAAAAGGGGCGTTAAGCCCCTTTTGTTTTAACCCACTTCCGGTAGTAATCCTGCTGCAATAGAAAACTGTACGGCTATCACCACAATGCCGCACAAAAATACCAGTGCCAGCGCCGGAGCCCCCCCCGCCACGCGGTAGTAAGCCTGTGGATTCTGTTTTCTGCTCTGCCATGCCAGCATCGAGGGAATGAGCAGCGCCAGCACCGCCAGGGCAACGCCCGCATACCCCAGGGCCATGACGAAACCACGCGGATAGAACAGCGCGAATGCCAACGGCGGCAGGAAGGTCACCACGCCGGTTTGCATTCTTCCTGCTACGGTATTGCGGCGCTGGAAGAGGTCGGCCAGGTAGTCAAATAATCCCAATGCGACGCCGAGGAAAGAGGTTGCCAGCGCAAGGTCGGCAAACAGATGCACCGCCAGTTCGACGTGCGGCGAAGCCACAACTTCACGTAATGCTTGTAATAAACCGTTTAAACCAGCGTGGTTGGCTAACAGCCCCATGAACGTTGAGGAGTTAATACTGCCAAGCGTGGCCAGTTGCCAGAAGATATAGGCGACTAGCGGAATGGCGCTACCGGTGATAAACACCCAACGCAGTTTACGGATGTTACCGTTCATATAGCTGACGATACTGGGGACGCTGCCGTGAAAACCGAACGAAGTGAAGATAACCGGGATTGCAGAAAGTGCCAGCCCCTGCTGAAGCGGCAACGTAAGCAGGTTTACTTTATGGATATGCGGCATTAACAGGGCCAGCATCACCACCAGGAAGATTATCTTGGCACTGAACAACAGACGGTTGAACAGATCGACCAAAGATGTGCCAACGCAAACCACGCCACCGGCAACAAAGGTGAACAGCAGTACGCCTGTTGTCGGGGAGAGCGTTGTCCCGGTCCAGTCGCTGATGCTGGAAGCCAGCAACTCACCAGCGCCACTGATATACGCCGCCGTCAGCGCGTACATTAAAAACATCATGCTAAAGCCCGTTACCCATTGTCCGTAACGACCAAGATACCGTTTTGCCAGCGTACCCAACCCGGTGTCTGCTGGTACGTGTTGATACACTTCAAGCAGCAACAGCGCGGTGTAGCACATTAGCGCCCAAAGACTCACTAACAATACCAGCGTGACGCTAAACCCCACGCCTGCCGCGGCCAGCGGCATTGCCAACATACCGGCACCAATCGTGGTTCCCGCCACGATAAAAATACTACCCAGGGTTCTGTTTTTCACGCTTTCCTCTGTCCCAGAGATAATCAACGGTTATATCTGCGGCGCAGGGTAAGGCAAAACGCTATTTTCGTCAAATCACCGTTACAATGAATGTACATTAATCTTTACGATGTTTGGCGCGTTAAGATGTATCACAAATGATATTTATCTGCGGGTAAACCTGCGTTAGCGCAAAGCAAGGCCGTGCCGTTCACATTAGGCTACGGACTTTATTGAGGAGGTAGTATGGAATCTATTCACGGTCACGAAGTGCTCAACATGATGATTGAATCTGGCGAGCAGTATTCAAATGCCAGCCTTGAAGCGGCGATTACGGCACGGTTTGGCGAGCAGGCTCGTTTTCACACCTGTTCTGCGGCGGATATGTCGGCAGCCGAGCTGGTGGCGTTTTTAGCGGCGAAGGGAAAATTTATTGCAAAAGAAGACGGCTTCTCTACGCACGAAAGCAAGATCTGCCGTCACTGATTTTAGCGGGTAATGATGGCGGGTTGCCTTCATTACCCCACAACATTAATTCTGCGTATCAAGCGTAGCCAGTTCTTTATCGATGAAATAAAGACCTTCGCCACTTTTCCCAGCCAGCGATAACTTATCAATGACAGATTTAAATAATTTCTCTTCTTCATGCTGCTCGGCAACATACCATTGCAGGAAATTAAACGTCGGATAATCCTGGTGGGTCATTGCCGCGTGTGCCAGCTCATTAATTTTCTGGGTGATCAACTGCTCGTGTTCGTAAGTAACACGGAACAGTTCGTCCAGAGACGCATATTCAGCAAAGGGGGAAGGGACGGTGTTAATACACGGCAAGCTGCCGGTATCGGTCAGGTAGTCAAACAGACGCTGCATATGCGTCATCTCTTCCTGGGCGTGACGGCGCAGGAACGCGGCGGCACCTTCAAAGCTGTGATAGCTGCACCACGCGCTCATCTGTTGGTAGAGCAGAGATGAATATAATTCAAGGTTCATTTGCTCATTCAGTTGGTCGATCATTTCTGTTTTCAGCATGGTTGTGCTCCACAAACGTTATTATATATTAGCGTGGCGTCACTATAATTTGTTATTTAATTATTTGCAAAAGGTAAAATAATAAATTTATTTATTAAAAATGCGAATGGGAATAAAACGCATTAACGCTATTAAGCGGAGAATATAAATAATGAAAAGGCAGAAGACCAGCAATAATGTGCTGGTCGAAAATATTAATAATTGAAGGCAGGCGACTGGGATACCGCAACGCCGTGACACTGCCAGGCGAGCGTGATTTTGGTATTTAAGCACAGAGAACCGGCATATACGCTACAGGTTGATACCGGCTGACCAAACGCCATTGCGTTGGCATAACCCAGGCGTTGACACTCTTTGGTGGCTGTACCTTGGGTAACGTAGTCATCAGTACGCGCCGTTTGTAGCATGGCCTGGTTGTAGGTCAGGCGAACGACGCCGGTGATGGCACTGGCTTCGCTGACCTGCGCCTGTTTAGTAATAGTGCATCCTGTCAGCACGAGCGGCAAAAGGGCAAGGATAAAGGTCTTCATGTGATCGCTCTGAAAGTTCGGAGATAGGCTATCATGGCATATGTGGTGGCGCATCAATGGCTTGAATAGCCCGAAGATCACCTGCGATTAATCGCAACGACGTCATTTTATTGAGGCTATTCTGAGCTGTCTCAGGAAAAATGTGAGCACCTCATTATTTTATAAAACAAAATTTCATTAAATTTGAAAGTGAGTTTGCAAAATAGTAATGTGGCCTGAATGTTATGACTTTCAGCGGGCCTCCGCAGCGCATTCAGGAGATTACAGAATGAAAATTGCATTGATGATGGAAAACAGCCAGGCAAGCAAAAATGCCATCATTCATAACGAGCTTAAAGCCGTTGCGGATGAGAAAGGTTTTCCAGTGTATAACGTTGGGATGAGCGACGAAAATGACCATCATCTGACCTACATCCATTTAGGGATTATGGCCAGCATCCTGCTCAATTCCAAAGCCGTGGATTTTGTGGTTACGGGGTGCGGTACGGGTCAGGGGGCAATGATGTCACTGAATATACATCCGGGCGTGGTGTGCGGTTACTGTCTCGATCCGGCAGACGCATTCTTGTTCTCTCAGATCAACAACGGGAATGCGCTTTCTCTGGCATTCGCCAAAGGTTTTGGCTGGGGTGCTGAGCTGAATGTGCGCTATATGTTTGAAAAAGCATTCACTGGTCGTAACGGCGAAGGGTATCCACCAGAGCGTAAAGAGCCGCAGGTGCGTAACGCGGGTATTCTGAACCAGGTGAAAGCGGCGGTGGTAAAAGAAAACTATCTGGACACTCTGCGCGCTATCGATCCTGAACTGGTAAAAACCGCCGTATCTGGCCCGCGCTTCCAGCAGTGCTTCTTTGAAAACTGCCAGGACAAAGCGATCGAAGCGTTTGTACGCGAGATAGTTGGCTAAATCCTGTTGGCCCGGCGGTGTTCGCCTGCCGGGCTATTTGTTCTTGTTAGATACCGCGCTTCCAGCATCATGGGCAAGCCGCAGCGTATCAACCATACCTACCAGACAAATAATCGCAATAGCGACAAAGGCCAGCCGGAAACTGATCCCCGGAATATTGCTTAACGCCAGCCATTCACTCACCTCATCACCGATACGGATCCCGATAGCGGCCAACGAAATGCCCAAGCCTACCGCTAATTGTGTTGCCGTACTGAACAGCGTATTGGCGTAGCTCATTTGTGGCCCGGGGACGTCCGCAAAGGCAAGCGTGCTGATGCCGGTAAACTGAATTGAGCGGAACACGCCGCCCAGATACAACACCAACAAAATAACCCACACCGGGGTCTGCGGCGTAATTAATGCACAAGCCAACAGCGCCAGGACGTTTAGCGCACCGTTGATTAACAGCAGTTTCTTAAAGCCCAGCCAGCGTATCAACGGCGTGGTGGCAGGTTTTATCGTCAGATTGCCCACAAACACCGCCAGAACCAGCGAACCCGCGTGAAAAGCGTTCATGCCAAAACCGACCTGGAACATTAACGGCAGCAGAAATGGTACAGCGCTAATAGATGCACGAAATAGTGACCCGCCGTACAGGGTGACGCGAAAAGTAGGGACGCTCATGGCATCAAGACGAATCATCGGCCAGGTAGTGCGACGAAAATGATGCAGGGCAAACAGAAAGGTCACGGTTCCTAGCGCCAGCAGCCCGGCGGTTAGCCAGCCCTGCGGCTGCTGGGTTCCCAGTAACTCCATGGCATACACCAGGCTAACCATCGCAACTGAGGTCGCGATAAAACCCGCTATATCAAATGGACGGCGCTCGTCGTCATGAATATCCGGGATAAAACGTAGCGCCAGCGCGATCGCCAAAACTCCCAGCGGTACGTTAATAAAGAAGATCCAACGCCAGTTAGCATAGCTGGTAATGAATCCTCCAAGCGGTGGCCCGATGATAGGCGCGACTAACGCGGGCCAGGTCAGGGTCGCAATGGCGGTGATCAACTGATGTTTAGGCGTGGTGCGCAGTACCGCGAGACGGCCAACAGGAACCATTAGCGCGCCACCCACACCCTGTAAAATTCGCATTGCTACAAAGCTCTCAAGGCTTTCGGACAAACCGCATAAAACCGAAGCGAGAGTAAAAATCGCCAGCGCCAGGGTAAACACTTTTCGGGCGCCGAAGCGATCCGCAATCCAGCCGCTGGCGGGGATAAGCACCGCGAGGGTGATCAAGTAGGCACTGATACCAATGTTCAGGTCTACCGCCTGTACGCCAAAGCTTTTGGCCATGTCGGGTAGGGCTGTGGCAATCACCGTGCCGTCAATAAATTCCATAAAGAAAGCCCCGGCAACAAGTAATGCTGCCGGGGAAAGACCGCGTTGGTTCTCAACCGCTAACTGTTCACTCATGTTGTGCTTGCCATCTCAAAAGAAACTGACTGGACCTTTTTTATTTTCAGCGCATTTGTAATGTGTGCGCGGCTATCGTTTCGATCGCTGAATAGGTACTATGACGACCTTTCTATAAGGAGCTCACTATGTCCCAAACATTGAATGCCGATCAGGAACTGCTCTCGGACGTTGTTGCCTGTCAGCTGGTTATCAAGCAAATTCTGGATATTATTGATGTTATTGCCCCGGTAGAAGTTCGGGAAAAAATGTCCAGCCAACTGAAAAACATCGATTTTTCCAGCCATCCTGCAGGGTCCGATCCGGTCACTATGCGCGCAATACAAAAAGCGGTTGCCTTGATCGAGTTGAAATTCACGCCGCAGAATGAATCCCACTAAAATAAACCGTTGTTTCAGGTTTTAGAAAGGTTTTTTTGCGCCTCGCAGAATGGGAGGCGCGTGCCAGGGAAAATCAGAGGTTGACCGGATAAGGTGCGCAGCATCGTTATCCGGCATTAACGCGATGAAAACTGAAGATTAGTGATGCTGGTAGTTAACGACGTTGAGCAAGTGCTTATCGGTTTGCGCCATGCACAACCCCGCGCGTTTGGCGCTGCGGACTTCATCAAGAATCGTCTGTAACAGCACGCCATCCTGCTGCTGCTCTTTTTCCAGATCGTGAAGAAAATCAATGGTTGGCGCATCGTTTAATGCTTCAGCTTCATTGGTTAAACGCGAGAGCTTACTCGAGCGCTGTTGATATTCATCCAACGTTTTCTGAAACAATTCTTCAAGGGAACTCAGTTCATCACCCGGCACATCCATGGCCTTGACGATGGGATTAGCCCCGGCACTTTTCATAAAATTGAACATACGCATCATTTGAGTCACGTTACCCTGCGCCTGCGTGCGTAGAAACGTGGCTGTACCTGTCAGGCTATGCTCGTAGCACCATTCGCTGAGATGCAGGTAAAGATTCGAGGCGTAGAACTCGAGATTCATTTGTGTATTGAGTTTATGAACAATTCCAACTGCGGCCATATCAATATCCTTATTTCCAGAAAGGGGGATGTACGTTACTCACGCCAGTACAGCGGGCTGCCGCTGCACTTCACCTCTACGTACAATTAAAGCTGTTAGCAGAATAAATCCGTTCCGCCGGTCCTTTAGTGATCACGAATTATATTCGCTCCGATCGAGATTCAGCATAACGCTTGCCCTGGTATAAGAAAATCCTTAAATCTGCGTATTTATGTTTTTTTACATATTGTCATAACAGTATTCATGCTACTGCTGTTTTGGCATATAGATGACATGAATGTAAGGGGTTGAAATTTATGTCATTAAATTATTTTCACGATAATGAAATGGTGTTTCATATCACAAAATTAAATTCCACAATAAGGTATTGTCTGGCATCTGATGATTATCTGCCCAAGTTGAAAGGCAATTTCACGATCGGGATGGAGTAGTACAAATTATCTGATGGCTAATTTTTTGCGCCAGATCAGTTTTAATCAAATTGAGAAATTTAACAGTCTGCACTGGTCGTCATTAATTATTCCGTTTATGTGGATTAAGCAAGGAGTTACATATGAAGAAGGTTGCGGTGCTGCTGGCACCCGGTTTTGAAGAGGCGGAGGCGATTGTTACCCTTGATATTCTGCGTCGCCTGAATATCGAAGTCGAAACCCTGGCCTGCGCAGAGTCACGTGCGGTGGTGAGTTATCATGACGTACCGATGGTGATGGATAGCACGCTGGCCGCGCGCCAGACATATCTCTACGATGCCGTCGTATTGCCAGGCGGGCCGCAGGGCAGCGTTAATCTTGCCGCCAGTGAGGCGGTCATCCAGTTTGTATCCCGTCATGATCAGGCAGGAAAGCTCATTTGCCCGGTATGTTCTGCGGCCGCGCGCGTGTTGGGCGGCAACAGTCTGCTGAAGGGGCGTCGCTATGTTTGCTCAGGAGATCTGTGGCAAAACGTCACGGACGGGGAATATATCGATGCGCCGGTTGTTGAAGATGGCAATCTGATTAGCGGCAAAGGATTAGGGCATATTTTCGATTTTGCGTTGACGCTTGCGGCGCGCCTGCTGGGAGATGACATTCCGGTTCGCGATCACGCTGACCACATTTATTACCGATGGTAATCATGTTCCCGAATGCTTCGGTATTCGGGAACAAGGATTCGTTAGCTGATGTTATGGATTAATCTGCTATCCCTCTTTTTTCCCGTCGACAAAACCGCGTTTTTTTATGTCATTTCCCGCTGAATTTATGTACGCAATTACTGTAATTCTGTGGTGTGATGCCGCTCTCTTATGGAGAATCAATTTCCCGCTAAAACTACTCTCAGCACTGGCATTGATCTTATCACTAAAAGGTAATGCCTTGTTTTACGTCAGAATTACAAAAAATCGTCTGATTTTACCCTACATAAAAGAACGTTAAAGCTGGAGTTAACCATGCACAAATTCACTAAAGCGCTGGCTGCCATCGGTCTGGCTGCCATTATGTCACAATCCGCTATCGCTGAATCCATGAAGCTCGGTTTCCTGGTCAAACAACCGGAAGAACCGTGGTTCCAAACTGAATGGAAATTTGCCGATAAAGCCGGTAAAGACCTTGGCTTTGAGGTGATTAAAATTGCCGTCCCGGATGGTGAGAAGACCCTTAACGCCATCGACAGCCTGGCTGCAAGTGGCGCAAAAGGGTTTGTGATTTGTACGCCGGACCCCAAACTCGGACCTGCCATTATGGCCAAGGCGCGGGGCTACGATATGAAAGTCATTGCCGTCGATGACCAGTTTGCTAACGCCAAAGGTAAGCCGATGGATACCGTGCCGCTGGTGATGATGGCTGCAACCAAAATTGGTGAGCGCCAGGGCCAGGA
Source organism: Citrobacter sp. RHBSTW-00887 (assembly GCF_013728095.1). NCBI lineage: Bacteria > Pseudomonadati > Pseudomonadota > Gammaproteobacteria > Enterobacterales > Enterobacteriaceae > Citrobacter > Citrobacter sp. RHBSTW-00887. The sequence goes on from NZ_CP056267.1 coordinate 2,316,460, forward strand.
GCTGTATAAGGAGATGCAAAAGCGTGGTTGGGATGTGAAATCCACAGCCGTAATGGCCATTACCGCGAATGAACTCGATACCGCGCGTCGCCGTACATCGGGTTCAATGGAAGCGCTTAAAGCCGCAGGCTTCCCGGAAAAACAGATCTACCAGGTCCCCACAAAATCGAATGACATCCCCGGGGCATTCGATGCCGCTAACTCCATGCTGGTTCAGCACCCTGAAGTCAAACACTGGCTGATTGTTGGCATGAACGACAACACCGTGCTGGGCGGCGTACGTGCGACCGAAGGGCAGGGCTTCAAAGCGCCGAATGTGATTGGTATCGGCATCAACGGCGTTGATGCCGTGAGCGAACTTTCCAAAGGCGAAGCGACCGGGTTCTACGGTTCACTCCTGCCAAGCCCGGACGTTCACGGCTACAAATCAAGTGAGATGCTCTACAACTGGGTAACGAAAGGTGCAGAGCCACCGGCGTTTACTGAAGTGACGGATGTGGTGCTGATTACCCGCGATAACTTTAAAGAAGAACTGGCGAAGAAAGGCTTAGGCGGTAAATAACACAAATGCCGGATGCGACGCCAACGCGTCTTATCCGGCCTACGAATTGCGTACTCAGTAGGCCGGATAAGGCAAAGCCGCTATCCGGCATAAAGATCTGACTCACGGAGACGTTATGCAACAGTCTACCCCGTATCTCTCATTTCGCGGCATTGGCAAAACGTTCCCCGGCGTTAAAGCGCTCACGGATATCAGTTTCGACTGCTATGCCGGTCAGGTGCATGCGCTGATGGGCGAAAATGGCGCCGGGAAATCAACACTATTAAAAATTCTCAGCGGCAACTATGCGCCAACGACGGGATCTTTGGCGATCCGTGGACAAGAGGTTTCGTTTGCGGACACCAATGCCGCGCTGAACGCCGGTGTTGCCATTATTTACCAGGAGCTGCATCTCGTCCCGGAAATGACCGTTGCCGAGAATATTTATTTAGGGCAGATGCCGCACAAAGGCGGGATTGTGAACCGCTCGCTGCTGAACTATGAAGCGGGGCTTCAGCTCAAGCATCTGGGCATGGATATCGATCCCGATACGCCGTTGAAATACCTCTCCATTGGGCAATGGCAGATGGTGGAGATTGCGAAAGCGCTGGCGCGCAACGCCAAAATTATCGCGTTTGATGAACCGACCAGCTCCCTTTCAGCACGCGAGATTGAGAATCTGTTTCGCGTCATCCGTGAGCTACGCAACGAAGGGCGCATCATCCTGTACGTTTCGCACCGTATGGAGGAGATCTTTGCCCTTAGCGATGCCATCACCGTGTTTAAAGATGGTCATTACGTCAAAACGTTCACGGATATGCTGCAGGTCGATCACGACGCGCTGGTACAGGCGATGGTCGGGCGCGACCTCGGTGATATTTATGGCTGGAAATCCAGACCTTATGGTGCAGAGCGCCTGCGTTTGCATGACGTCAAAGCCCCAGGCGTGCGTACCCCGATCAGTTTATCGGTGCGCAGTGGTGAAATTGTCGGATTGTTTGGACTGGTGGGCGCCGGACGTAGCGAATTAATGAAAGGTCTGTTTGGCGGCACGCGTATCACGGCAGGCCAGGTGTTTATCGATGAACAGCCTATTGATATCCGTAAACCGAGCCACGCCATTGAAGCGGGGATGATGCTGTGCCCGGAAGATCGCAAGGCTGAAGGGATCATTCCGGTCCATTCGGTGCGTAACAACATCAACATCAGTGCCCGTCGTAAACATGTTCTGGGCGGATGCGTGATCAACAACGGCTGGGAAGAGACCAATGCCGATCACCATATTCGCTCACTCAATATTAAAACGCCGGGCGCGGAGCAACTGATTATGAACCTCTCCGGCGGTAATCAACAGAAGGCTATTCTCGGCCGTTGGTTATCGGAAGAGATGAAAGTGATTTTGCTGGACGAACCTACACGCGGTATTGATGTGGGCGCCAAGCATGAAATTTATAACGTGATTTATGCCCTCGCGGCGCGCGGCGTGGCCGTGCTGTTTGCTTCCAGCGATCTGCCAGAAGTGCTCGGTGTCGCCGACCGTATCGTGGTGATGAGAGAAGGCGAAATTGCCGGTGAGTTACTTCATGAACAGGCGGATGAGCGCCAGGCGTTAAGCCTTGCTATGCCAAAAGTTAGCCAGGCTGTAGCCTGAATAAGGAGAGAATGATGTCTTCCGTTTCAACATCGGGTTCAGGTGCTGCAAAGTCGGCGCTAAATCTTGGTCGCATTTGGGATCAATACGGGATGCTGGTCGTGTTCGCCGCGCTGTTCCTGGTTTGTTCCCTCTTTGTGCCTAACTTTGCCACTTTCATCAACATGAAGGGGCTGGGGCTGGCGGTATCGATGTCGGGTATGGTCGCGTGTGGGATGCTGTTTTGCCTGGCATCCGGTGACTTCGACCTGTCTGTTGCCTCCGTGATTGCCTGCGCCGGGGTCACTACAGCCGTGGTCATTAATATGACCGAAAGCCTGTGGATTGGCGTGGCTGCCGGGCTACTGCTCGGTATTCTATGTGGTCTGGTGAATGGGTTCGTGATTGCGCGGCTGAAAATTAACGCCCTAATCACGACCCTTGCGACGATGCAGATTGTGCGTGGTCTGGCCTACATTATTTCCGACGGTAAGGCGGTAGGGATTGAAGACGAGCGCTTCTTCACTCTCGGCTACGCCAACTGGTTTGGTCTGCCGGCACCTATCTGGATCACGGTCGTCTGTTTCATCGTTTTTGGCTTACTGCTCAATAAAACCACGTTTGGTCGTAACACGCTGGCCATTGGGGGGAATGAAGAGGCGGCACGTCTGGCTGGGGTTCCGGTCGTTCGTACCAAAATTATTATCTTTATTCTGTCCGGGCTGGTATCCGCCATCGCCGGGATTATCCTCGCATCTCGTATGACCAGCGGCCAGCCAATGACCTCAATCGGCTATGAGCTGATCGTGATTTCCGCGTGCGTGTTAGGGGGGGTTTCGCTTAAAGGTGGCATCGGAAAAATCTCATATGTGGTAGCCGGGGTGTTGATTCTGGGAACGGTTGAGAATGCAATGAACCTGCTGAATATCTCTCCGTTCGCACAGTATGTCGTGCGTGGTCTGATCCTGCTGGCGGCGGTGATCTTCGACCGTTACAAGCAAAAAGCGAAGCGTACTGTTTGATGATTTTAACCCCAACTTTTTAGTCTAGCTTTAGCTCATCGCCAGCCGCTACCCGGCTGGCGATTGTTTTTCCAAATGGCGAGCATGGTCACACTGTCTATACTTATATCCGTCATACATCATATATACGGCGCGATCCGCGCGGCGTACAGACCATGATGAGGAGGATAACCGGGTGACAGCATCACTGATCTTACCCCCTGAACAATCTGCAAGCTGTGCTTATTTTTTTGATCTCGATGGGACACTGGCTGAGATCAAACCTTATCCAGACCAGGTCGTTGTCCCTCAGACAATCCTGCAGTTATTACATCAGTTGGCGACGCATAATGCGGGTGCGCTGGCATTGATTTCAGGGCGCTCGATGGTCGAGCTTGACGCGCTTACCACTCCCTTTCGTTTTCCGCTCGCCGGAGTGCATGGGGCAGAGCGCCGTGACATCAATGGTCAAACTCATATAGTGTGCCTGGCTGCGGCAATAGAGCGCGAAGCAGGAGAGCTATTAAGTACCGCCTTGGCGACGATGCCGGGTACAACGCTTGAAGCAAAAGGGATGGCGTTCGCACTGCACTATCGCCAGGCCCCGGAACATGAAGCGGCGCTAATTAATCTGGCTGAGCGCATCACGCACAGATGGCCGCAGTTGGCTTTACAGCACGGAAAATGCGTTGTGGAGATAAAACCAAAGGGTACGAACAAAGGTGACGCAATTGCCGCATTTATGCAGGAAGCACCTTTTGCCGGACGGATCCCCGTTTTTTTTGGTGACGATTTGACGGACGAAACAGGATTTGGCGTGGTTAATCGCGCTGGGGGCATTTCCGTGAAGGTGGGGAATGGAGCGACGCAGGCGACATGGCGTCTGGATGGCGTGAGTGATGTCTGGCACTGGCTGGAACAAATTAACTCTTCGCAGCAAGAATCGAAAGCAACGAATAACAGAAGAGGTGGCTATGAGTCGTTTAGTCGTAGTATCTAATCGTATCGCCTCACCCGATGACAAAGGAAGCGCAGGTGGGCTTGCCGTCGGTGTGCTGGGCGCGTTGAAGGCTGCTGGTGGCCTGTGGTTTGGCTGGAGTGGGGACACGGGTAATGAGGACAAACCATTAAAAAAAGTCACGCGTGGCAACATTACCTGGGCTTCGTTTAATTTGAGTGAACAGGATTACGAAGAGTATTACTGCCAGTTTTCTAATGCGGTTTTATGGCCTGCATTTCATTATCGCCTCGATTTGGTGCAGTTTCAGCGTCCTGCATGGGAGGGCTATCAGCGGGTGAATGCCTTGCTGGTAGATAAACTGCTGCCGCTGCTCAGCGATGACGACATAATCTGGGTTCATGATTACCATCTGTTGCCGTTTGCCAGCGAGCTGCGTAAACGCGGCGTGAATAACCGTATCGGTTTTTTCCTGCATATCCCTTTTCCGACGCCGGAAATCTTTAATGCCTTACCCCCACATCAGACGCTACTTGAGCAGATGTGTGATTTTGATTTACTCGGTTTCCAGACCGAGAACGATCGTCAGGCTTTTCTGGATTGTCTGGCAGCCCAGACTCAGGTAACCACTCAGAGCGAGCAGCACCACCGCGCATGGGGAAAAGCGTTTCGTACCCAGGTGTATCCCATCGGTATTGAGCCGGATGAGATCGCCCGCCAGGCTTCCGGACCTTTGCCGCCGAAGCTGGCGCAACTGAAAGCAGAACTCAAAAATGTGCAGAATATCTTCTCCGTTGAGCGTCTGGATTATTCTAAGGGTTTGCCGGAGCGCTTTCAGGCCTATGAGGCTCTGCTGGAACACTATCCGCAGCACCATGGTAAAATTCGCTACACCCAGATAGCGCCAACTTCGCGTGAAGAGGTGCAGGCCTACCAGGATATCCGGCACCAACTGGAGACTGAAGCGGGGAGGATTAACGGTAAATATGGGCAGTTGGGCTGGACGCCGCTCTATTATTTGAACCAGTACTTTGATCGTAAATTGCTGATGAAAATCTTCCGCTACTCTGATGTAGGGCTGGTGACGCCGCTGCGAGATGGTATGAACCTGGTTGCGAAAGAATTCGTGGCCGCGCAGGATCCTGCCAACCCCGGCGTGCTGGTGTTATCGCAATTTGCCGGGGCCGCGAATGAGCTAACTGCCGCGCTTATTGTTAATCCTTATGACCGCGACGAAGTGGCTGGCGCATTAAACCAGGCTCTGACGATGCCGCTTGCTGAGCGTATCTCCCGCCACGCTGAGATGCTCGAAACTATCATTAAAAACGATATCGACAACTGGCAGGCGAGGTTCATTTGCGATCTGGAAAAAGTTATCCAACGTCAGAGTAAACAGCCATTGCCAGACAACGTTTCTCCCTGCACTAAACTGGCGTAACGCTCAGAAAACGCAGGTCAATCTCCAGCCAGTGGAACCAGCAGAACATCCACGTGGCTGGCACCGATCACGCTTTTTGCTGAGCAGGATGCGCGCGAAAAGAAGCTGTGGTTATGGTTGCCATAAATGACCAGATCGACCGCGTGTTTACGGCATACATCCAGAATATGTTCATTCAGTGCCCCATAGGTAATAAAGGTATGCTCAATGGGGTACTGTGCTTCTTTGCTGAGCTTGTCGATAAAATCCTGAGTCTCCTCTTGCATCACTTCGCGCAGGTCCTCCAGCATAGGTGCAGCAAACTGATTATACAGTTCAGGATCTGAGACCAGGGTTATCAGGCTAATACGAGCGTTGACAGGGCGAGCGATTGAAACCGCCTTGGCTAACAACTGCTGGCTTTCAGGGGTGGCGGCAACGGCCACAAGAATGTGTGTATAGCTCATAACTCGCTCCTTTTTTCAAGAATTATGAGAGGGTTTCTCAGCATTGCTCGGCTTACTCCATACTGCAACGTTTCCTTCCTGGATAGTGTGAATGTCATCATGCTTATTCATTAATTATTCTTATAAATAGAATAATTGCGTCATATAACTTGTAAATACGTTCAGCTTACTTAAGTAAAACTCACCGCTAATGAAAACAATGTGTTAATTAAAAATTAACATAAGTTAACATTTAACGGGTTATCACTACCCGGTATTAATTAATCACCCTTAATATTTAACTCATTGTTTATAAAGGATTTAATTAAAATAGTGTTTAACATTAAATATGTGATCAAGCTCGCTATTTCACAAGGTGATATTAACGTTTGTGAACAAAATACTATTCGCTTTTATTGCAAGAATATTCGTATGTCAGGAATTGAAATGGCGAACTTGAGATTAAAAAATAAGCAAAGTAAAAGCTGTGCTGATGGATTTATGTTAAGTGTTTAGCTGGTTTATGTGATCTATGTCACATATTCTTCAAATTCGCAGCATAGCTACGTTGTATGTGTAACGGGCGGCGGGTAGAGTTGCGTCGAATTAGGAAAAATCTTAGACATTTGTAAGAATTGATGTGAGCTTGTAAGGGGCGCGGCTTTCTGAAAAGGGAATGTTTAGACAACGCGTAAGTGCCGTCACGCTGCTATGTATTTGACCTTTTGCTTTTTTTTTACCGGGCCTTCCCGGCGACATCACGGGGTGCGGTTTCACCGCATGAAAACAATGTTGGTTATTATGGATGCAAATAATGCATACATCCGAGTTGCTGAAACACATCTATGACATCAATTTGTCATATTTATTGCTTGCACAGCGTTTGATCGTTCAGGACAAAGCATCTGCGATGTTTCGCCTTGGTATCAGCGAAGAAATGGCGGACACGTTGGCAACATTAACACTTCCACAAATGGTCAAACTGGCTGAAACAAACCAACTGGTCTGTCATTTCCGTTTCGACGATCACCAGACCGTTACTCGCCTGACGCAAGACTCCCGCGTTGACGATCTTCAGCAAATTCATACCGGTATCATGCTTTCAACGCGACTGTTAAGCGACATCGATGAAGCAGCGCGCAAGAAAAGGGCTTGATGATGAGCGAAAAAAGCATTGTTCAGGAAGCGCGTGATATCCAGCTAGCAATGGAATTAATCACATTGGGCGCCCGTTTGCAAATGCTGGAAAGCGAAACGCAATTAAGCCGTGGCCGACTTATCAAGCTGTATAAAGAATTACGCGGCAGCCCTCCGCCAAAAGGGATGCTGCCTTTCTCCACCGACTGGTTTATGACATGGGAACAAAACATTCATGCTTCAATGTTTTGCAACGCATGGCAATTCCTGCTCAAAACTGGTTTGTGCAGCGGCGTGGATGCCGTGATCAAAGCGTATCGTTTATATCTTGAGCAGTGCCCGCAGCCAGAAGAAGGGCCACTGCTGGCGTTAACTCGCGCATGGACGTTGGTGCGTTTTGTCGACAGCGGATTGCTGGAGTTGTCCCGATGCAATTGCTGCGGTGGGAATTTTATTACCCACGCTCACCAACCCGCAGGCAGCTTTGCCTGCAGTTTATGCCAACCGCCATCACGCGCCGTAAAAAGACGTAAACTTTCCCAGAATGCTGCCGATATTATTCCACAACTGCTGGATGAACAGATCGAACAGGCTGTTTAACTGATACGGTGTGGACAAACACTCCAGCAGCGGTAAGCGATTACCGCTGCTTTTTTTTGTCCTGACCTCGAGTTAACTGCCCGACTGCGCATCCTGTCATAGTCAATTGCGAAAGGATGATGTCGTGCTTATCTTATTAGGTTACCTGGTTGTTATTGGTACAGTTTTCGGCGGTTACATGATGACCGGCGGACACCTTGGGGCACTCTATCAACCGGCTGAGCTGGTGATTATCGGTGGCGCGGGTATTGGGGCATTCATCGTCGGCAATAACGGGAAAGCCATTAAGGGGACGATGAAAGCCATCCCGATGCTTTTTCGTCGATCAAAATACACCAAAGCGATGTATATGGATCTGCTGGCGCTGTTGTATCGCCTGATGGCCAAGTCACGTCAGCAGGGTATGTTCTCGCTTGAACGCGATATCGAAAACCCCAAAGAGAGTGAAATTTTCGCCAGCTATCCGCGCATTCTTGCTGATGCCGTGATGCTTGATTTCATTGTCGATTATCTGCGTCTGATCATCAGCGGCAACATGAACACGTTTGAAATTGAAGCGCTGATGGATGAAGAGATTGAGACTCACGAAAGTGAGGCCGAAGTCCCGGCCAACAGTCTGGCGATGGTGGGGGATTCATTACCGGCGTTCGGGATCGTGGCGGCGGTTATGGGGGTTGTCCATGCGCTGGCTTCTGCCGATCGTCCGGCGGCTGAACTGGGTTCGCTGATTGCACATGCCATGGTAGGGACATTCCTCGGTATTTTACTGGCCTATGGATTTATTTCTCCGCTTGCCAGCGTTCTGCGCCAGAAAAGCGCTGAAACAACCAAAATGATGCAGTGTGTGAAGATAACTCTGCTCTCCAATCTGAATGGTTACGCGCCGCCAATTGCCGTCGAATTTGGTCGTAAGACTCTGTATTCCAGCGAACGTCCATCGTTTATCGAACTGGAAGAGCATGTTCGTGCGGTGAGAAATCCAACTGCGCAGCAGACGACCGAGGACGCATGAAAAATCAGGCCCATCCCATTATCGTTGTAAAGCGACGCAAGCATAAAGGTCACGGTGGTGGGGCGCATGGTTCGTGGAAAATCGCCTACGCCGATTTTATGACCGCGATGATGGCCTTCTTTCTGGTGATGTGGCTCATTTCCATCTCTAGCCCTAAAGAATTGATCCAGATTGCCGAATATTTCCGTACGCCGCTGGCTACTGCGGTAACCGGGGGAAATCGTATTTCGAATAGCCAAAGTCCAATTCCAGGCGGCGGGGATGATTACACCCAGCAGCAGGGAGAGGTGAACAAGCAGCCGAATATCGATGATCTGAGAAAACGCATGGAACAAAGCCGCTTGAGCAAACTTCGCGGCGATCTCGATCAGTTGATTGAATCTGACCCCAAACTGCGTGCGCTGCGCCCGCATTTGAAAATTGATTTAGTTCAGGAAGGGCTGCGGATACAGATTATCGACAGTCAGAATCGCCCGATGTTTAAAACCGGTAGCGCTGAGGTGGAACCGTATATGCGCGATATCCTGCGAGCCATAGCGCCAGTGCTTAACGGCATTCCTAATCGAATCAGCCTTTCCGGCCATACGGATGATTACCCTTACGCCAATGGTGAAAAAGGGTATAGCAACTGGGAGTTGTCCGCCGATCGCGCTAACGCGTCGCGTCGCGAACTGGTTAGCGGCGGTCTGGATGATGGAAAAGTATTACGTGTGGTAGGTATGGCCGCCACGATGCGTCTGAGCGATCGCGGTCCTGAAGACGCTATCAACCGCCGTATTAGCCTGCTGGTTCTCAATAAGCAGGCGGAAGAGGCCATTTTGCATGAAAACGCTGAAAGCCAGAATGAGCCGGTAAGTGTCTTACAACAGCCAGCGGAACTCCCGCCGGCAAGCGTTCCCACATCGCCACCAGCCAATCCGAGGTGATAGCGTGAGCATGGATATAAGCGATTTTTATCAAACATTTTTTGATGAAGCTGACGAACTGTTGGCTGACATGGAGCAACACCTGCTTGATTTGGTTCCTGAAGCCCCGGATTCCGAACAGCTGAATGCAATTTTTCGTGCTGCGCACTCGATAAAAGGCGGGGCGGGCACCTTCGGCTTTACCATTTTGCAGGAAACGACCCATCTGATGGAAAACCTGCTGGATGAAGCGCGGCGTGGCGAGATGCAGCTCAATGCCGACATTATCAACCTGTTTTTGGAAACGAAAGATATTATGCAGGAACAGCTCGACGCCTATAAAAACTCAGAGGAGCCGGATGCCGCCAGCTTTGAGTACATTTGTAATGCGTTACGACAGTTAGCGCTCGAAGCGAAAGGTGAAACCGCACCGGCAGTCGTCAACACCGCAAAACTGAGCGTTGTTGACAGCGCTGCAATGCAGGAAGAGGCGGTTGCACAGCCTGAGTCCGCAAGCGAAGAGAGCAAGAAACGCATTATTCTCACGCGCCTGAAAGCCAATGAAGTGGATTTACTGGAGGAGGAGCTGGGGAACCTGGCGACCTTAACCGATGTGGTGAAAGGGAGCGACACGTTGTCAGCAACGCTTGATGGCAACCTCGCAGAAGATGACATCATCGCAGTGCTGTGCTTTGTGATTGAAGCTGATCAGATTGAATTCGAAACCGTCAGCGCAGCGCCCGTAGCCGTTGAAACTGAAGCTGAAGCAGAAACGGTAGCCGTTGTCGCGAAGCCGCAGCCGGTTGCCGTTGCGCCAGCGGCGAAAGCCGCCGCCAGCGAAGCGCCAAACGGACGCGCGGAACGCGACAAACCCGCCCGCGCCAGCGAGTCAACCAGCATCCGCGTAGCGGTTGAGAAGGTCGATCAGCTCATTAACCTGGTCGGTGAGTTGGTCATCACCCAGTCTATGCTGGCACAACGTTCTAACGAACTGGATCCCGTCAATCATGGCGATCTCATCACCAGTATGGGTCAGTTACAACGTAACGCCCGCGACTTGCAAGAGTCGGTGATGTCGATTCGTATGATGCCCATGGAGTATGTGTTCAGTCGTTTTCCGCGTCTGGTGCGTGACCTGGCCGGTAAGCTGGGTAAACAGGTCGAACTGACACAGGTGGGAAGCTCAACCGAACTCGACAAGAGCCTGATTGAACGCATCATCGATCCGTTGACGCACCTGGTGCGTAACAGCCTCGATCACGGTATTGAACTGCCGGAAAAACGCCTTGAAGCCGGGAAAAGCCCAATCGGTAATCTGACGCTTTCCGCGGAGCACCAGGGCGGGAATATCTGTATTGAAGTCACCGATGATGGCGCCGGTCTGAACCGTGAACGAATCCTCGCCAAAGCTATCTCCCAGGTGATGCCGATCCACGAAAACATGAGCGATGACGAAGTCGGTATGCTGATCTTCGCCCCGGGCTTCTCGACCGCTGAACAGGTGACGGATGTCTCTGGCCGCGGCGTGGGTATGGATGTGGTGAAGCGAAATATCCAGGAGATGGGGGGCCATGTTGAGATCCAGTCCAAACAGGGACAGGGGACGACTATCCGAATTCTGCTGCCGCTGACGCTGGCGATCCTCGACGGCATGTCCGTGCGCGTGGCCGACGAAGTCTTTATTCTGCCGCTGAATGCCGTTATGGAATCACTGCAACCGCGCGAAGAAGATCTCCATCCGCTGGCCGGAGGAGAGCGCGTGCTGGAAGTGCGTGGCGAATATTTACCGCTGGTTGAGCTGTGGAAAGTCTTTGAGGTTGAAGGCGCAAAAACCGAAGCGACTCAAGGCATTGTGGTGATTTTGCAAAGTGCAGGGCGTCGCTACGCGCTGCTGGTCGATCAGTTAATTGGTCAACACCAGGTGGTCGTCAAAAACCTGGAAAGCAACTACCGCAAAGTGCCAGGTATTTCTGCAGCAACGATCCTCGGCGACGGCAGCGTCGCGCTGATTGTCGATGTCTCTGCATTGCAGGGATTAAACCGCGAACAACGTGTGGCGATCACAGCCGCCTGATTGAGTGAGAAGGGAATAATATGACCGGTATGAGTAATGTAACTAAACTGGCCGGCGAACCGTCAGGTCAGGAATTCCTCGTGTTTACGCTGGGGGATGAAGAGTACGGTATCGATATCCTGAAAGTGCAGGAAATCCGTGGGTACGATCAGGTGACGCGTATTGCTAACACGCCTGCGTTTATCAAAGGTGTCACCAATCTGCGCGGTGTGATTGTGCCGATTGTTGACCTGCGCGTGAAGTTTAGCCAGAGCGATGTGGATTACAACGAAAACACCGTGGTGATTGTGCTGAATCTGGGCCAGCGGGTGGTCGGGATTGTGGTCGATGGCGTCTCGGATGTGCTGTCGCTGACAACGGATCAAATCCGTCCGGCACCGGAATTTGCCGTAACGCTGTCGACGGAATACCTGACGGGACTGGGGGCGCTGGGTGACCGGATGCTGATTCTGGTTAACATTGAGAAGCTGCTCAATAGCGAAGAAATGGCGCTGCTGGATATTGCCGCCAGCCACGTCGCGTAACCGCTATACCGTACCCGGCCTACAATCATTGCTGTTGTAGGCCGGATACGCGTAGCGCATCCGGTAGATTTCCCTTTACGCTTCCCGCTCAACCAGCTCCGGTTCTTCTTCCAGTAAACCCTCATCTTGTGCCAGCATCGCCGTTGCAATCCCGTTACCTAATACGTTGATTGCTGAACGTCCCATATCCAGGAAGTGGTCAATACCCATCAGTAACAGAATCCCGGCAACCGGAATATTAAAGCTCGGAATGGTTGCTGCCAGCACCACCAGCGCAGAACGCGGCACGCCGGCAATCCCTTTTGACGCCAGCATCAGCGTCAGCATCAGGACGGTGATTTCTGCAAAGGAGAGGTGAATGTTATAGGCCTGCGCGATAAACATCGAGGCAAATGAACAGTAAACCATCGAGCCGACCAGGTTAAATGAATAACCGATAGGCAATACAAATGACACGATGTTGGGCGAGCAACCAAATTTGGTTAATTGCTCCAGCGTTTTCGGATAGGCGGCTTCCGAGCTGCTGGTAGTAAATGCGACCAGAACCGGATCTTTCAGCATGCTTACCAGGCGAAAAACCTCTTTTTTCAGCATGACATAACCCACCGCCAGCAGAACCAGGCAGGTCAGCAAAATAGCCACATAGTAGCCGCCGATGAACGACGCATAGTTAAGCAGGATCCCCAAACCCTGGGTGGAGATAACGGAGGAAATGGCGGCGAAAATGGCCAGCGGCGCAACGTACATCACGTAGCCAGTCACCTTAAGCATAATGTGGGAGACCACATCCAGCGCGGCAACCAGCGGGGCATTGAACTTCTCACCAAGGGAAGCGCCACCAATACCGAAGAACATCGAGAACACCACAATTTGCAGGATCTCATTGTTGGCCATCGCCCCAGCTATGCTGGTTGGGATGGTGTGAGTCAGGAAACCTTTCAGGCTCATGCCGCTCACGGCCAGGCCGGTATCAGTGGCTTCCAGCGGGATCGCCAGGTTCAGCCCGCTGCCGGGTTGCTCAAGAGAAACCACAAACAGACCGACCAGAATAGACAGTATGGAAGAGCTGATAAACCAGATCATCGCTTTGCCGCCTACGCGCCCGATGGTGGACGTTTCCCCCAGGCGCATAATACCAACGGTCAGGGTGCTGAATACTAAAGGTGCGATCACCATTTTAATCAGGCGCAAAAAGATGTCGGTGAGAAGCGTAATATTATCGGCCCAGGCGGTCACTACGCCGGGGGCGGCATAAGAGTGGATCACCGCCCCTGACAGGATCCCCGCCAACATGAAGATCACGATAAACAACGTGAGTTTGTTTGCATTTGCCACTAAAAAGCCCTCAGTAAGGATTTAACATTTATTGTTCGGTTACTCATTTTTTATATTTATTAATTGGTAACTAAGTATTCATCATATAAATTGAATTAAAGCGCCAGCTGATACAACTTTTTTTAATTTTTTATCCATTTTGTTGTGGTGCAGAGGATATGTATTTGTGATCTTGGTCACGAAATAATGACTATTTCATCCAATATGACCGCGCCCACAGATAAATTTGAATGTTATTCACATGATAATTGTGACGTTTTTATGTGAATGATTTGTGGTTGCCGTACACCCGTCTTCCCCTCCTTCCGCGAGGCTTCACGTCCCTTCAGGATTTCCTTTTCGCAAACGTAAAGTTATCTCAGCGACTGCCGATAACGTTGATAACTCGTTTTCAGGAAGGTGCCTTATGTTTAACCGTATCCGCGTTGTCACAATGCTGATGATGGTGCTGGGGGTTTTCGCACTGCTACAGCTTGTTTCCGGTGGTCTGTTGTTTTCTTCATTGCAGCAGAATCAGCAAAGTTTTGTTATTTCTAACGATCTTCGACAGCAGCAAAGTGAACTCACCTCAACATGGGATCTGATGCTGCAAACACGTATCAATTTAAGCCGTTCTTCTGCACGCATGATGATGGACGCGTCCAACCAGCAAAGCAGCGCGAAAAACGATCTGCTGAAGAATGCGAAAGCATCGTTGGCGCAGGCCGAAACACATTACGCAAAATTTAAAAACATCACACCGTTACCCGAGATGGCAGAAGCCAGCGGTAACGTTGAGGAGAAGTATCAGCAGTACCATGCGGCTTTAACAGAACTGGTTCAGTTTCTGGAGAACGGCAATATGGACGCCTATTTCGCGCAACCGACTCAGGGAATGCAAAACGCGCTCGGTGAGGCGCTGGGCAAGTACGCCAGCGTTAGCGAAAAACTTTACGCTCAGGCATTCGATAAAAGTGCGCGGGATTACCACTTCGCCCAATGGCAGCTTGGCGTGCTGGCCGTAGTGCTGGTGCTGATTCTGGTGGTGGTGTGGTACGGCATCCGCCATACCCTGCTTAATCCTCTGTCTCGCGTCATTGCCCATATTCGGGAAATCGCCAGCGGTAACCTGACCGCGACCCTGGCCGTCAGCGGTCGTAATGAAATCGGCGAGCTGGCCAGTACGGTTGATCATATGCAGCGCTCGCTGACGGAAACCGTCACCCTGGTGCGTGAAGGTTCTGATGCGATTTATTCCGGGACCAGCGAAATTGCCAGCGGGAACACCGACCTTTCATCTCGTACTGAACAGCAGGCCTCTGCGCTGGAAGAGACCGCAGCCAGCATGGAACAGTTGACCGCAACCGTGAAGCAAAATGCGGACAACGCGCGTCAGGCCTCGCAACTGGCGAAAAGCGCCTCCGATACCGCACAGCATGGCGGCAAAGTGGTTGATAGCGTGGTGAACACCATGCACGAAATCGCCGATAGCTCGAAGAAAATCGCCGACATCATCAGCGTTATTGATGGTATTGCTTTCCAAACCAACATTCTCGCACTGAACGCGGCGGTTGAAGCGGCGCGTGCCGGTGAACAAGGCCGTGGCTTTGCTGTGGTTGCGGGCGAAGTGCGTAATCTGGCAAGTCGCAGTGCGCAGGCAGCGAAAGAGATCAAAGCGTTGATTGAGGATTCGGTTTCCCGAGTGGATACCGGGTCCGTATTGGTAGAAAGCGCAGGCGAAACGATGAACGACATCGTAAATGCCGTAACGCGGGTGACCGACATTATGGGCGAGATTGCCTCGGCTTCCGACGAGCAAAGCCGGGGGATTGATCAGGTGGCGCTCGCGGTATCCGAGATGGATCGCGTTACGCAGCAGAACGCCTCGTTGGTACAGGAATCGGCTGCCGCTGCCGCTGCTCTTGAAGAACAGGCCAGCCGCCTGACGCAGTCGGTGTCGACTTTCCGCCTTGCGTCACGTCCGGCGTCGGCTAAGCCGCGCGATACACGATTACCTGCAACGGCGGCCGCATCCTATCCGCGCCAGAACAATGAGCAAGATACGAATTGGGAAACATTTTGACTGATAGTTAAACCGCGGCCAGTGCCGCCCAATGGGAGCGTTGATGTTTAATCGTATTCGAATTTCGACCACGCTGTTTTTGATTTTAATCCTCTGCGGTGTTTTGCAGATTGGCAGTAATGGCTTGTCCTTCTGGGCATTTCGGGACGGTTTTCAGAACCTGAATCAGGTCGAACGAAGTAATCAGCAACGCGCTGCGCTGGCCCAAACCCGCGCTGTGTTATTACAGGCCAGTACGGCCCTTAATAAGGCAGGGACGCTGACCGCCCTGAGCTATCCGCCAGAGGATATCAACACGCTGATGACCCTCGCACGTGATAGCCTGGCGCAGTCTGAATTGATGTTTAAACGCTTTATGGCGACATCGGATACGACGGCACAAGGGAAGGCGCTGTTTGGCGCAACGGAGAAAAGTTTCAGCCAGTGGCACAGCGCTCTCGCGCATCAGGCCACCTGGCTTGAAAACAATCAGTTGTCAGATTTTCTGACCGCGCCGGTGCAGGCTGCTCAGGATGCTTTTGATGCAAATGTGAATGCGTGGCAGAGCAACATCGATCGCGTGTTGCAAACGGCAGGAGAGCAGAGCCAGCGAAATTACCATATGTCGGGGGTGATTTTCGCCACCATGGTGGTACTGGCGGCACTGCTCACCAGCGGTGCGCTGTACTGGTCGCGCAAGATGATTGTCCAGCCGCTGGCGATCGTGGGCAGTCATTTCGACAGCATTGCCGCGGGTAATCTGGCCCGGCCGGTAGCGGTTTATGGGCGCAATGAGATCTCAGCTATTTTTGCCAGTCTGAAGAAAATGCAGCAGGCACTGCGTGAAACGGTAAGCGAAGTACGCCAGGGCAGCTCAGCCATGCATAGCGGCATTTCAGAAATCGCGATGGGTAATAACGATTTGTCTTCGCGCACTGAACAGCAGGCGGCCGCGCTGGCGCAAACGGCAGCCAGCATGGAACAACTGACCGCAACCGTAGGGCAGAATGCGGATAACGCGCGCCAGGCGTCAGGAATTGCCAAAAGTGCGGCAGATACAGCACATAAAGGCGGCGAACAGACGTCCCGGGTCGCCAGCACCATGCATGAGATTTCCGCGAGCTCGCAGAAAATTGGCGACATCATCGGCGTGATTGACAGCATTGCCTTTCAGACCAATATCCTCGCGCTGAATGCTGCGGTTGAGGCCGCTCGCGCGGGTGAGCAGGGGCGTGGTTTTGCCGTGGTTGCGGGCGAAGTGCGCAATCTGGCAAGCCGTAGCGCACAGGCGGCGAAAGAAATTAAGGGGCTCATTGAGGAGTCTGTCACCCGAGTGCATCAGGGCTCGCAGTTGGTTGATATGGCAGCGCGCACCATGACGGAAATTGTCAGCTCGGTTACCCGGGTTAACGACATCATGGGCGAGATTGCCTCTGCTTCTGATGAACAGCGCAGAGGCATCGAGCAGGTGGCGCAGGCCGTCAGCCAGATGGACTCTGTGACGCAGCAAAACGCCGGGCTGGTGGAAGAAGCCGCATCCGCCACCGGACAACTTGCCATGCAGGCCGATAATCTTTCTGCCTGTGTCGCATTTTTTAAGCTTGAAGAGCAAACCGTAGCAAAACAAGAATTGGCGCAGCCGCAGGTTGTGCCCGTTGTATCCTGAATGTGATTGAGAAGGCGCTATGACATCATCTCTGCCCCCTGGGCAAACGTCATTATTGTTACAGATGACACAGCGCCTCGCGCTGTCTGACGCGCATTTTCGTCGGATATGTCAATTAATCTACCAGCGTGCGGGGATCGTACTGGCCGACCATAAGCGGGACATGGTTTATAACCGCCTGGTCCGCCGTCTGCGAACCCTGGGACTGGATGACTTTGGTCGCTATCTCAGCATGCTGGAAGCTAACCAGAACAGTGCTGAGTGGCAGGCTTTTATTAACTCCCTGACCACCAATCTGACCGCATTTTTTCGCGAAGGGCATCATTTTCCAGTGCTGTCAGATCATGCTCGTCGGCGCAGCGGTGAATACCGTGTCTGGAGCGCGGCGGCGTCAACCGGAGAAGAGCCGTACAGCATTGCGATTACGCTCGCCGATACCTTAGGTATGGCTCCGGGCCGCTGGCGTGTTTTTGCCAGCGACATTGATACCGAAGTGCTGGAAAAAGCCAGAAGCGGCATCTACCGCCTTGATGAGCTAAAGACGCTGTCACCGCAGCAGCTACAGCGTTATTTCATGCGTGGCACCGGACCGCATGAAGGACTGGTACGCGTTCGGCAGGAACTGGCGGGGCATGTTGAATTTTCCAGCGTGAATTTACTGGATAAGCAGTACAACGTGCCAGGCCCCTTCGATGCCATATTTTGCCGTAACGTGATGATCTATTTTGATAAAACGACGCAGCAGGACATTTTGCACCGTTTTGTTCCACTTCTTAAACCAGATGGGCTGCTGTTTGCAGGTCATTCAGAAAACTTTAGCAACCTCGTGCGCGAGTTTAGCTTGCGTGGACAGACGGTGTATGCGCATGCGCCAGGTAAGGATAAAGCATGAGTAAAATCAGGGTTTTATCGGTTGATGATTCTGCACTGATGCGTCAAATCATGACCGAAATTATTAACAGCCACAGTGATATGGAAATGGTGGCGACGGCGCCGGATCCGTTGGTTGCCCGGGATTTAATCAAAAAATTCAATCCCGACGTCCTGACGCTGGATGTGGAAATGCCGCGCATGGACGGCCTCGACTTTCTTGAGAAACTGATGCGTCTGCGTCCGATGCCAGTGGTTATGGTCTCTTCGCTGACCGGTAAAGGTTCTGAGGTCACGCTGCGGGCGCTGGAGTTGGGGGCGATTGATTTTGTCACCAAACCACAGTTGGGGATCCGTGAAGGGATGTTGGCCTACAGCGAAATGATCGCTGAGAAGATCCGCACCGCGTCGCGGGCAAAACTGGCGGCCCACAAACCCATGACGGCACAGGTGACCTTGAAAGCGGGGCCGTTACTCAGTTCTGAAAAACTGCTGGCGATTGGCGCCTCAACCGGAGGAACAGAGGCAATTCGCCATGTACTCCAGCCATTGCCGCTTTCAAGTCCCGGTATTCTTATTACCCAGCATATGCCGCCAGGATTTACCCGCTCATTCGCCGAGCGTCTGAACAAACTGTGTCAGATCACCGTGAAAGAGGCTGAAGACGGGGAGCGCGTGCTCCCAGGGCATGCGTATATCGCCCCTGGTGACAAGCATATGGAACTGGCGCGCAGCGGGGCGAACTACCAGATCAAAATTCATGATGGTCCACCGGTTAACCGGCATCGGCCTTCAGTGGATGTGCTGTTCCATTCGGTGGCAAAACATGCGGGGCGTAATGCCGTGGGAGTGATCCTGACGGGTATGGGCAACGATGGCGCCGCCGGAATGTTAGCGATGAACCAGGCGGGTGCCTGGACCATTGCGCAAAACGAAGCAAGTTGTGTGGTGTTCGGCATGCCGCGCGAGGCCATCAATATGGGTGGCGTAAGCGAAGTGGTCGATCTTAGCCAGGTAAGCCAGCAAATGCTGGCGAAAATCAGTGCCGGACAGGCAATACGTATTTGAATCAGGAGTTTATTTTTTATGGCGGATAAAGAGCTTAAGTTTTTGGTTGTGGATGACTTTTCCACCATGCGTCGCATCGTGCGTAACCTGCTCAAAGAACTGGGTTTCAACAATGTTGAAGAGGCTGAAGACGGCGTGGACGCGCTGAATAAGCTGCAGGCTGGGGGATTTGGTTTTGTCATTTCCGACTGGAATATGCCGAACATGGATGGCCTGGAACTGCTGAAAACCATTCGTGCTGATGGCGGAATGTCCGCCCTGCCGGTGCTGATGGTTACGGCGGAAGCGAAGAAAGAGAATATCATTGCGGCGGCACAGGCTGGCGCCAGTGGTTATGTCGTGAAACCGTTCACGGCGGCGACGCTAGAAGAGAAACTCAATAAAATCTTTGAGAAACTGGGCATGTGAGGGTGTGATAATGATGATGCAACCACAAATTAAACCTGCTGACGAACATTCAGCCGGGGACATCATCGCGCGCATCGGCAGTTTGACCCGAATGCTGCGCGACAGCCTGCGTGAACTGGGGCTGGATCAGGCTATTGCCGAAGCGGCAGAAGCGATTCCCGATGCCCGCGATCGTCTCGATTACGTTGTGCAGATGACCGCACAGGCGGCAGAGCGCGCGTTGAACAGTGTGGAAGCTTCGCAGCCGCACCAGGACGCGATGGAAAAAGGGGCCAAAGACCTGACCAAACGCTGGGATGAATGGTTCGAAAATCCGATCGAGCTGTCTGACGCCCGTGAACTGGTCACCGATACCCGCCAGTTCCTGGGTGATGTGCCAGGGCATACCAGCTTTACTAACGCTCAACTGCTGGACATCATGATGGCGCAGGATTTCCAGGACCTCACCGGTCAGGTCATCAAGCGCATGATGGATGTTATCCAGGAGATTGAACGTCAGCTGCTGATGGTTCTGCTGGAAAACATTCCAGAGCAGGGCGCTCGTCCAAAACGTGAAAACGAAAGCTTGCTTAACGGCCCGCAGGTTGACACCTCAAAAGCCGGCGTGGTGGCAAGTCAGGATCAGGTTGACGACCTGCTGGATAGCCTCGGGTTCTGATCCGTAGCGTTTTTATTTGCTGGCCCGGCAGGCGCTCGCCGCCGGGCATTCTAACCGATAACGGCTTGTGCGTTATCCGGCCTACAGATACCTATCGTTCTCTTTATTTACTATCCATTTTTACGGTGACGTTGCCAGAACGGGTTCGAACGCTGCATACCGAGCGCTGCGCTTTTGTGGATCCCGCAGGGTTATTGGGCCGCCAGTCGGGACAATGTGCCCTGCACTATGATTCGTATCCGGTTGAATGCCTGGATGAAGTGGGTTCATCTGCACGGCGTATATCCTCTTTTTTATGCCATAACTTGGCGGTTATTTGCCGAAATGATGCTGAGGTCACAGCAGGTTACGCCTGAGTGACAGTGCGATATATAGACTTGTCATAATAATTGCAGTTAAATGGTTATCGGTGCAAGGCAATATATTATGTCAGTAGGTTATTTATCGATATCCCGAGTGTTTTACTCGAATAGCGGCGGGGGAGATATGCGAATTTTACGTGAGAATGATTTTTTTCATTCAGAGCAACATGCGTTTTGTCTTTTTTCGATGAATAACCAATTAATGGAAGGTGTGCACGGGCATGATTTTGATGAACTGGTGATTGTCCGTAGCGGTAGCGGGTTTCATATTATTAATGACTTGGTTCGTTTTATCTGTCAGGGTGACTTTTTTTTAGTGACCGCTAACGATACCCATAGTTATGTTTCAACTAATAATCTGTCGGTTATTAATATATTGATTCGTCGCCCGCGCAGTTTTCATTTTTTACAGCACATTGATAATTTGCTCGATTGTATAAAAGAAAAACTTCTACAGCCTACCGCGCTGGCGTTAACTCAGGGAGCGCTGGCGCGTATTGAGGTATTGAGCCAGGAGATAATCTCACGTAACGAGAGTAACTATGACGTGCTCTATTTTTCATTGTGTGAAGTCGCTTTGCTGAACATCATCAACACGCTTTGCCAGTGCGACCGCCAGACCGAGGCGCTTAGCCCTGATGAGCGAGGGCGAGCCAACCTGATCCGTATGCTCAAGACCAGTAGCTTGCGTCATTTGGACTGGAATGTGTTGAGTGATGATAACGGTGTCGCCAGGCGCACGATGTATCGCTTAATTAAGCGAGTGACCGGTTATACTCCGGTTAAATTCCAGATGTTGTATCGTGTATTAAAAGCTCAAGAATTACTGCGCACTACGGATAAAACCATCAGTGAAATTGCGGCACGTTGTGGTTTTATGAATGCGATCAGGTTGACTGAATCGTACCGACGGTATTTTCATTATCCTCCAACCCATGAACGTGAACTTCATTCACGAGTTTTAATAGCTATTTAATTGTTAGGTTAATAACAATAAAAAATTATTACTACTATCCATCGTGACGGGGATAGGCCATACGCTTATTTCTCGCCTTACTATCTGTAAATTTAAGGGAATCGTTATGTCAAAAAATAAAACACCTAACCCCTGGTATATTGGGGTGGTGTCTGGAATGGCATCATATATTGATTCGGCGGCTATTGTTTCCAGTGGTACAGCCTTAGTCATTTATCAAAAAACAATGGGTATTACTGCACTACAAATTGGCATTTTATCTGGATTATTAACGCTGAGTATTGCCGCTGGGGCTTTTGGTGGCGGTCGTCTTGGAGACCGTATTGGTCGTCGTAATGTTTTTATTATTACGATGGCGATGATTTTTATCGGCACGCTGGCGCTGGCCTTTGGTTTGAACTTCCCGTTCCTGGTGCTGGGCACACTCTTGGTGGGGCTGGCGACAGGGGCTGATTTACCTGTCTCTCTGGCGACTATCTCCGAAGCGGCGAACGATGAAAACCGCGGCAAGATTATCGGCTTGTCCAATTTACTCTGGCTGGTGGGAATTGGCGCCACGATGGGGATCTCCGCTATCGTCGGCGACTGGGGGCTGATTGGCGCGCAAATCATGTATATGCACGTTGGGCTGGTGGCGGTTGTGCTGATGATCCTGCGTTGGTCTATCCCTGAGTCGCCACTGTGGTTGGCGGCAAAGGATGAACTGCGTCGTGGCATCGCCACCGTGCGGGCGCAGAAAACTGGCTGGCGCGATCTGCTCGAAGGCAAATACCTGTGGCCGTTTATCTCGCTGTGCATCTTTTATACCTTCACCAATCTGGCGGCCAATACCGGCGGGCAGTTTGGGGCTTATGTAGCGGTAAATGTGGTGGGCATTTCCGTCAGCACGCACTCGCTGTGGGGGCTGTTGATTCTGCCAGTGAGCGTGGCGTCTGGGTTGATGTTTATGCGCGTCGTTGATACCTCAAAACGGGTTCCATTCTTTATTTTTGGCGCGGTGATGATGTCCGGTGGTTATTTCGTGCCGGTACTGTTTAATTTCTCGCCGCTCTCCTGGTTCTGCTGCCTGCTGTTTACCAATATCGGCACAGGATTTGCCTTCGAAGGCATCATGAAAGTGTGGGCGCAAGAGTCATTCCCCACCATGCTACGCGCCACCGCGCAAGGGGTGATTGTCGGTGTCGCCCGTCTGACCTGCGGCTTGTTGGCGTTCGTCACTCCTGTGCTGTTGAGCGCGGGGCCAGTGGTTCTTTATTGCCTGCTGACGGCGATTGTGGCGATAGGCATGGTTATCGGCTGGCTGTGCTTCCACGGCAAGCAACGTAATGAATTTAATGCAGAAACAGAAATGGTGGCGACGCCTGATAACGGACAGGCGTCGCACGATACTTTGCGGGCCAAAGCCTGAATATGAGCCACTGAGGGAAAAATTATGTTGGCAGTAGAAAAGATTACGCTCAACTATGAAACCACGCTGACGGGCTGCGAAACGTTGCCGGTTTTCGGCTGGATAATCACCAGCACCTTGCGCAATGTACAGCAGCGTAGCTGGCGTTTGCAGCTGTCGGCGCAAGAAGATTTTGCCCAATGCGTGTTTGACAGCGGCGAAATGCACGATGACCGCTCCAGTAATATAGAATTGCCCGACGTCGCCTGCCAGCACTCGACGCGCTATTTTGTGCGGGTGCATATTACCGACAACCACGGTGAAGAGAGCGGCTGGAGCCCGGCGGCAACGTTTATTACCGGCCTGCCAGCGCAAGCGTGGCAAGGGGTGTTTATCTCGGCTGAAACGCCGCAGGATAAAGACAACTCGAAAGGCACGTTGTTGCGCCATGCGTTCAGTTTGTCCGACGGTGATGACATTGTTTCGGCGGTGGTACATGCCAGCGCGCTGGGGTTGTACCAACTGTGGATCAACGGCGAAAAAGTCGGGCGTGATGAGTTATCGCCCGGATGGACGAGTTACCACCACCATCTGTTGTATCAAACCTGGGATGTGACCGAGCACCTGCGAGAAGGCGAAAACGTGATTGGCGCGATGGTGGGGGCGGGTTGGTATAAAGGGGATATGAGCTTCAACCGCTATCGCAACTATTACGGCCAGCAGACGGGGTTTATTTGCCATATGGTGGTGACGCACCGCGATGGTAGCCAGCGGGTAATCGCCACGGATGCACAGTGGCAGGGCTGCGATGACGCGATTTTGTTTGCTGAAATTTATGATGGCGAAGTGTATGACGCACGTCGGGAGCAGCGCGGCTGGAGCGAGCCTGCGTTTAGCGCCGGGCATTGGCGTGCGGTGACGACGCTTGCGGCAGAGACGTCGGTGCTGCAACCGCAAACGGCCTGCCCGGTACAAGAAATAGAACGGCTTGCGCCGTGCTCAATCATCACGACGCCAAAAGGCGAGACGGTGCTTGATTTTGGCCAGAACCTCAGCGGCTGGGTGGAGTTTCGGGTGCGCGGTGCGGCAGGTGAGCGCGTGGTGCTGCGCCATTTTGAAGTGCTGGATGCCGAAGGCAATGTTTATCTGGCGAACCTGCGCACCGCCAAACAGTGCATTGATTACACCTTACGCGGCGAGGGCGAAGAATGTTTTCACCCGCATTTTACCTTTCAGGGTTTCCGTTATGTGCTGATTGAACGTTGGCCTGGCACGCCGACGCGGGATGATTTTGTCGCGGTCGTGCTGCATTCCGCGATGACGCCGACGGGTCACATTGAAACCTCAAACGCGGATCTCAACCAACTGCATCACAACATCATGTGGGGGCTTAAGGGCAATTTCGTCGATATCCCAACCGACTGCCCGCAGCGCGATGAACGTCTGGGATGGACGGGCGATGCGCAAATTTTCTGCCGCACCGCCAGTTATCTGATGCAGACGCGCACTTTTTTTGCCAAATGGCTGACCGATCTTCAGCATGACCAAACGCCGGAGGGCGGTGTGCCGCACGTCATCCCCGATATCCTCACCGGCAAATGCGACAACGACCGCTTTTTATCCCACGGGCGCACCCATTCCGCCGCCGCCTGGGCCGATGCGGCGGTGATTAACCCGTGGACGCTGTACCTGATGTATGGCGATAAACAGACGCTGGCCCGCCAGTACGGCAGTATGAAAGCCTGGGTGGAGTTTATGCATGACAACGCTGTTGAGAACCAGTGGTCGTGGAAACTGCAGTTTGGCGATTGGGTTGCGCTGGATGCCAAAGAGGGTAGCTATTTTGGCGCAACGCCGAATGAACTGACCTGCATGGCCTACTATGCGTTGTCCACGCTGTTGCTGGCGAAATCAGCCAAAGCACTGGGAAATGACGTTGACCACACTCATTATCAGGCGCTGCATACCGCGATTGTCGAAAGCTTCCGCAATGAGTTTTTTACCGCCACCGGGCGGCTGGCGGCGCGCACGCAAACGGCGCATATTCTGGCGCTTTACTTCCAGTTAGTGCCGGACGCGCACCGCGAGCGCACCGTGCAAACGCTGCTGGAACTGCTGGCGGAAAATGACGGTCATCTGGTGACGGGGTTTGTCGGCACCCCCTATTTCTGTCACGCATTGAGCGAAAACGGGCAGGCCGACGCGGCGTGGCAATTACTGATGAAAGAGGACTTCCCAAGCTGGTTGTATCAGGTAAAAGCTGGGGCGACGACGATTTGGGAACACTGGGATGGCGTGAAACCGGATGGCACAATGTGGAGCCCGGACATGAACTCTTTCAACCATTATGCCTACGGGGCGATCGGTGAATGGCTGTATCGCGTGGCGGCGGGAATAAATACCGAAGAACACGCGCCGGGATTTAAATCTTCGGTACTGCGGCCTATTCCGGGCGGTGGCCTGACATGGCTGAAAGCGCGATACGGCTCGGTATATGGTGATATTGCCGTCCACTGGATGCAGGAACCGGCGCGCGATGGCTTACAGTCCATCACCCTTGAGGTAGATATTCCGCCGAATACTCACTCAATGGTGATCCTTGATGGCGCACAAACGCTGCTCGATACCGATGGCCTCGACTTCGCGCCAGTAGACGGCGGTTATAGCGCGCAGGTGGGATCGGGCCATTATCGCGTTATCTGGCAGCGCTAACCGCGTGGTTGTCACGGCAGCGTTCGCGCTGTCGTGACAAACGAACGCTCGAATTCCTCTGTTTTCGTTTCGCTATTCGACGCATTGGCAATGGTTGCGGTCGCGATAATACTCGTGACCGTGACGACGAGAGTAATGCCGTGGCAGAAGAAAGCGACGACGACAAAACAGAAGCCCCCACACCCCACCGACTTGAAAAAGCACGGGAAGAAGGGCAAGTCCCCCGATCCAAAGAGCTGACCTCACTGCTTATTTTGCTGGTGGGCGTGTGCATTATCTGGATTGGCGGGGAGTCGCTTGCCCGCAGACTGGCCGGTATGCTGTCGGCCGGATTACGTTTTGACCACAGTATGGTCAATGACCCTAACCTGATCCTCAGCCAAATCATCCTGCTGATTAAAGACGCGATGATTGCGCTGTTACCGTTGATTACCGGCGTCGTTCTGGTGGCATTAATCTCCCCGGTGATGCTTGGCGGCTTGATTTTCAGCGGTAAATCTCTGCAGCCCAAGTTTTCTAAGCTGAATCCGTTGCCGGGCATTAAACGCATGTTTTCAGCGCAAACCGGAGCGGAACTGCTCAAAGCGATACTGAAATCCACGCTGGTGGGGAGCGTGGCCGGATTTTATCTCTGGCATAACTGGCCGGCGATGATGCGTTTGATGGCGGAGTCGCCGATTACGGCGATGGGCAACGCTCTGGATTTAGTTGGCATGTGCGCGCTGTTGGTGGTGCTTGGCGTTATTCCGATGGTGGGGTTCGACGTTTTTTTCCAGATTTACAGCCATCTGAAAAAGCTGCGCATGTCGCGTCAGGATATTCGTGACGAATTTAAGCAAAGCGAAGGCGACCCGCACGTTAAGGGCAAAATACGCCAAATGCAGCGCGCGGCCGCGCAGCGTCGCATGATGGCGGATGTGCCGAAAGCGGACGTGATTGTTACCAACCCCACGCACTATTCGGTGGCGTTGAAGTATGACGAGAACAAAATGAGCGCGCCGAAAGTTGTTGCCAAAGGCGCGGGGCTGGTGGCGCTGCGCATTCGTGAGATTGGCGCTGAACATCGAGTCCCTACGTTAGAAGCGCCGCCGCTGGCGCGTGCGCTATACCGTCATGCTGAGATTGGTCAACAAATACCGGGTCAATTATATGCCGCCGTTGCCGAAGTGCTGGCATGGGTATGGCAGCTAAAACGCTGGCGTCTCGCCGGCGGCAAGCGTCCACCACAACCTGAAAACCTTCCGGTGCCTGAAGCACTGGATTTCATGAACGAGAAGAATACTGATGGCTAATCTGGTCGCGATGTTGCGTTTGCCCAGCAACCTGAAATCCACGCAACTGCAAATCCTTGCCGGACCGATCCTTATCCTGCTGATCCTGTCGATGATGGTGTTGCCGTTGCCGGCTTTCGTCCTCGATTTGCTGTTCACGTTTAACATTGCGCTGTCGATCATGGTGCTGCTGGTGGCGATGTTCACCCAGCGTACGCTGGAGTTTGCCGCATTCCCGACGATTTTGCTGTTTACCACATTATTACGCCTCGCCCTGAACGTTGCGTCGACGCGTATCATTTTAATGGAAGGACATACCGGCGCGGCGGCGGCGGGAAAGGTGGTTGAAGCTTTTGGTCACTTCCTGGTGGGCGGTAACTTTGCGATCGGTATCGTGGTCTTCGTTATTCTCGTCATTATCAACTTTATGGTTATCACCAAAGGTGCCGGACGTATCGCCGAGGTTGGCGCGCGCTTCGTGCTGGATGGTATGCCCGGCAAGCAAATGGCGATTGATGCGGATTTGAATGCGGGTCTGATTGGCGAAGATGAAGCCAAAAAACGGCGCTCGGAGGTGACGCAGGAAGCGGATTTCTACGGCTCTATGGACGGTGCGAGTAAATTCGTACGTGGAGATGCCATCGCCGGTATTTTGATCATGGTGATCAACGTGGTCGGCGGTCTGTTAGTCGGGGTGTTGCAGCATGGTATGAGCATGGGTAGCGCAGCGGAAAGTTATACCCTGCTGACCATCGGTGACGGGCTGGTGGCGCAAATTCCTGCGCTGGTAATCTCCACCGCGGCGGGGGTTATCGTGACCCGCGTGAGTACCGACCAGGATGTAGGCGAACAGATGGTGACCCAACTGTTCAGTAATCCTAGTGTCATGCTGCTTAGTGCGGCGGTGCTTGGTCTTTTGGGTCTGGTTCCGGGGATGCCGAACCTGGTGTTTTTGATGTTTACCGCCGCGTTACTGGGTCTGGCCTGGTGGATGCGTGGTCGTGAGCAAAAAGCTCCCGATGAGCCGCAGCCGGTGAAAATGCCGGAAAACAACTCCGTGGTGGAAGCAACATGGAATGACGTACAGCTGGAGGATTCCCTGGGGATGGAGGTAGGCTACCGCCTGATCCCAATGGTGGACTTTCAGCAAGATGGCGAGTTGCTGGGGCGAATTCGCAGTATTCGTAAGAAATTTGCCCAGGATATGGGTTTTCTGCCGCCGGTGGTACATATCCGCGACAATATGGATCTGCAGCCGGCCCGCTATCGTATTTTGATGAAAGGGGTGGAAATTGGCAGCGGTGACGCCTATCCGGGACGCTGGCTGGCCATTAACCCTGGTACTGCCGCCGGGTCACTGCCGGGCGAGAAAACGGTCGATCCGGCTTTCGGTCTGGACGCTATCTGGATTGAAAGCGCATTGAAGGAACAGGCGCAGATTCAGGGCTTTACGGTTGTTGAAGCCAGTACCGTTGTCGCCACGCACCTTAATCACCTGATTGGGCAGTTCGCTGCTGAGCTGTTTGGCCGTCAGGAGGCGCAACAGCTACTGGACCGCGTTTCGCAGGAGATGCCAAAACTGACAGAAGACCTGGTTCCGGGCGTCGTGACGCTCACTACGCTGCATAAAGTGCTGCAGAACTTACTGGATGAGAAAGTACCGATTCGCGATATGCGCACCATTCTCGAAACGCTGGCTGAACATGCACCGCTGCAAAACGATCCGCATGAGCTTACCGCGGTGGTACGTGTTGCGTTGGGACGCGCCATCACTCAGCAGTGGTTCCCGGGTAATGAAGAGGTTCAGGTTATCGGCCTTGATACCCCGCTCGAACGTTTGCTTCTGCAGGCGCTGCAGGGCGGCGGCGGTCTGGAGCCGGGTCTTGCAGACCGACTGCTGGCCCAGACTCAGGAAGCGCTGTCCCGTCAGGAAATGTTGGGTGCGCCGCCGGTCTTGTTGGTTAACCACGCGTTGCGTCCATTACTGGCACGCTTTTTACGTCGCAGCATTCCGCAACTGGTGGTGTTATCGAACATGGAGCTGTCTGACAACCGCCATATCCGTATGACGGCGACTATTGGAGGTAAGTAATGCGTAAATTACTGTGGTTGTTGTTTTTTCCTCTGGTAGCGCAGGCTGCCGGAGAAGGCGCCTGGCAGGCCAGCGGTATGGGGATTACTTTAAATCACCGCGGCCAGTCAGCCTCGTCTTCACCTCTGACGCCCAGCCAGCCGGTCTCGGGGTTGATGACGCTGGTGGCCTGGCGCTATGAGCTCAATGGCCCAACGCCTGCGGGTTTACGGGTACGTTTATGTTCCCAGTCCCGCTGTGTTGAGCTGGACGGGCAAAGCGGGACCACCAACGGATTCAATAATGTTCCCGCCATCGAACCGATGCATTTTGTCTGGGAAGTACCCGGTGGCGGTCGCCTGATCCCCGCCTTACAGGTTCAGAGCAATCAGGTGATTGTGAACTATCGTTAACGCCTCCCTTCATTCCGGCCAGCAGCAGAAACTGCTGGCTGCTTCGCAATTCTAGTCCGCCTCTTTGATTAAATAGAAACACTGTTTTATAAAATAGGTGACATACGTTGCCGGACTCTTTGTGCTGTTGCCATTTCACGAATACCCCTGGCAAAAATAGAAAGGTTTCACTTGCTGTTAGCTTTTACTGTGGCCCTGTAAGGAGGCCCAATGTCAAAGCGAGGATTGCGGGGCCTCCCAATAATGTGCAGGGGTAACGGCAATGAATACACGTAAAATTGGGTTGGTTAACTATTTTGCCTACGGTTCGGGGGATTTTTTAGGCGCAGGCACCACGGCGTTAACCGCGGCCTGGCTACTCTATTTTTACACGACGTTCTGTGGCCTGACGCCAATCGAAGCAACCTTTATCTTCGCTACCGCCAGGGTGTTGGATGCCGTTGTTAGCCCATTAATGGGTTTTTTAACCGATAACTTTGGCTCCACCTGGCTCGGCAAACGCTTTGGGCGACGCAAGTTTTTTATTCTGTTGGGGATACCCTGTGTCTTTAGCTACTCACTAATGTGGGTGGGTGATATGGGGTTCTGGTACTACCTGCTCACCTATCTGATTTTTGACGTGGTCTACACCATGATTCTGGTGCCTTACGAAACGCTGGTACCCGAAATGACCGATGACTTTAAACAGAAAACCAAATTCTCCGGCGCGCGCATTTCGATGGCGCAAATGTCTGCCATTCTGGCCTCATTCTTACCCGGCGTTCTGCTGACGCTGTTTGGCAAGGACAACCCCGTCTCTTTTTTCTACGCCAGCCTGGTGTTTTCTGTGCTGTGCGCAATGATGCTGACCTTCGTCTGGTTCTTTACCTGGGAACGCCCACGGGAAGAGTGGACTGAGGCGGCGCTGCGAGCCGAAGAAGAGAAGAAAAGCCTGACCTTGAGTCAGAGTATGAACCGTTTGTTTGTGGAACTGAGTTCAACACTGCGCATCCGTATCTTTCGCCAGCATTTAGGAATGTATCTTGGCGGCTATATTGCCCAGGACGTCTTTAACGCCGTCTTTACTTACTATGTGGTGTTTGTGCTGATGCAGGAAGCATCGATGGCGTCAAACCTGCTGGGTACGATGGCTATCTTCCAGTTTATTGCTGTTATCGCCATGATCCCATTGTGCATCCGTTTCGGACCTGCGCCGTCTTATCGCATGGTGGTCGTCCTGTTTGGCCTCAGTTCACTCTCCTATGCGGGGCTGTATTACGCCGGATTAAGCGATGTTTATTCTCTGTTGCTATTGGTTTCCGCCGTTGCGGGCTTGGGACGCGGTGGTATCAACTACGTTCCCTGGAATATCTACACCTATATTGCCGACGTTGATGAAGTGATCACCGGTCAGCGTCGGGAAGGGATCTTCGCCGGCATTATGACGTTAACGCGTAAAGCGTCGCAGGCGGGAGCGGTGATGCTGGTGGGGATTGTGATGCAGTTGTCTGGTTTTGTCTCCGGTCAGAGCGCACAACCCGCGGCGGTCAGTCATACCATCCTGTTAATTCTGAGCTGCGGAACGCTGATTGTTCTGGCGCTGGGTTTCCTGGTTTCCTTGCGCTTCAAACTGAACCTGCAAACGCACAGCACCCTGCGTGAAGAGACAGCAAAAATGCGTGAGTCCGGGCAACCCGTGCTGGAAGGACTTTCCGCTAAAGGACGCGCGACCGTAGAGATGCTATCGGGCATGCCTTATGAATCACTTTGGGGTAACAACAATATTGGTTACCTGAATCGTAATAAACCAGCGGCACCAAAACTGGAAAAGGGTGCTGTATTGAATTCGACATTGACAGAGGTTAAGTAAATGATTGTTTATCCGGTTAAACACAGTCCATTGTTGCGCCAGCCAGAACATTTTATTGCCAGGGATGAATTAAAAGCGTTGATCAAAAAGGTGACGCATAACCTGGTCAATATTCATGATGAGACCGGCGAGTTCTTGCTACGTCTGGATGACGGACGCGTTATTGATACCAAAGGCTGGGCGGGATGGGAGTGGACGCACGGCATCGGCTTGTACGGGATGTATCAGTATTATCAGCAAACCGGCGATGCCACGATGCGCGATATTATCGACAACTGGTTTGCCGATCGCTTTGCGGAAGGTGCAACGACCAAAAACGTCAACACCATGGCGCCGTTTTTAACGCTGGCATATCGCTATGAAGAGACGCGTAATCCCGCGTATCTGCCGTGGCTCGACAGCTGGGCTGAGTGGGCAATGCATGATATGCCGCGTACCCAATTTGGCGGTATGCAGCACATTACGCTGGCGGAAGAAAATCACCAGCAGATGTGGGATGACACGTTGATGATGACGGTCTTACCGCTGGCGAAGATTGGCAAGTTGCTCAACCGCCCCGAGTATATTGAAGAGGCAACCTATCAGTTCCTGCTGCACGTGCAAAACCTGATGGATAAAGAAACGGGGCTGTGGTTCCACGGCTGGAGCTATGAAGGACAGCATAACTTCGCCAACGCTCGCTGGGCGCGTGGCAACAGCTGGTTAACTATAGTCATCCCGGATTTCCTCGAATTACTTGATTTGCCGGAAAACAATGCAGTGCACCGCTATCTGGTGCAGGTTTTGAACGCGCAAATCGCGGCGCTGGCGAAGTGCCAGGATGAAAGCGGACTGTGGCACACCTTGCTGGACGACCCGCAGTCGTATCTGGAAGCCTCGGCAACCGCCGGATTTGCCTATGGGATCCTCAAAGCGGTACGTAAACGCTATGTCGGACAAGACTATGCGGCTGTAGCCGAAAAAGCCATCAGAGGCATTGTGCAACATATTTCGCCGGAAGGTGAATTGCTGCATACCTCGTTTGGTACCGGGATGGGCCACAATCTCGATTTCTACCGCAACATCCCACGGACCTCCATGCCTTACGGTCAGGCGATGGCGATGCTGTGCCTTACCGAATACTTGCGTAAGTATTTTTGATATCGGTGTCCGATGGCGTTGCGGCTATCGGACCCGCTTGTGCGTCGTCGTCCTGCGCAGCAAACAGATGATCCATGATTTGACGCATGACTGGTGCGGCGGTGACGCCATCGCTGCCGCCGTTTTCCAGAATTAACGCTATGGCGACTTTTGGGTTCTTATATGGCGCAAATGCGGTATAGAACACGTGGTCGCGCAGACGCACGGGGATCATTTTCGCATCGTAGGTCTGATTTTCTTTCAGGCTAAAGACCTGTGATGTGCCACTTTTCGCTGCAATTCCGTAAGGCGCGGTGTGAAAGAACTTATAACCGGTACCGTTTGGCTCATTCGCCATGCCGAACATCGCTTGACGCACCAGTCCCCAGTAGGGGGACGAAGCAGAGGCAATTTGTGACGGTGCTTCGGGAGCCTGGTACGGCGTGATGACTTTTCCGCTCTCTTCATCACGTAACAGGTGAGGGGCGATAACCTTGCCGTTGTTAATCAGCGCGACCATAGCTTTTACCATCTGGATCGGCGTGGCAATCCAGTATCCCTGGCCGATGCCAACCGAAATGGTATCTCCCTGATACCAGGCTTTTTTATGTACTTTCTGCTTCCATTCGCGGCTCGGGAGCAGGCCGTTATACTCCTCACCAAGATCGATGCCGGTCGGCTTGCCATAGCCAAACTGGCTGAGCATGCTGTTAATACGGTCAATCCCCATCATATATGCCACCTGATAAAAGAACGTGTCGGCAGATTCTTCAATTGCTTTGGTGACATCCAGCATACCGTGGCCCGTTTTTTTCCAGTCACGGTAATGTCGCTCCGTGCCGGGGAGCGTCCAGGTGGGGGCGCCGAAGAAACGGGTCTGCGGCGTGATCACGCCGTCCAGTAATGCTGACATCGCCATATACGGTTTGACCGTGGAGGCGGGAGGATACAACCCTTGCGTGACGCGGTTGATTAACGGCAGGTCCTTATCCTGAAGTAGCTTGTTATAGTCCTGATAGCTGATACCTTTGACAAACGGGTTGGGGTCATAGCTGGGGTTCGAAACCATTGCCAGCACGGAACCGTCATGCGGATCCTCAACCAAAACGGCGGCCCGCTGGCCCACCAACAGACTCTCAATATATTGCTGTAAATGGAGGTCCAGCGTCAGGTGGATATCTTTTCCGGCAACGGGCGGCACATCTTTGATCAGGCGTACGATGCGTCCGTGGTTATCAACTTCGACCTCCTGATAACCGGTTTTCCCATGCAGTTCATTTTCATAGTAGTGCTCAATACCCTGCTTACCGATGTTGTGATCGGCGGCGTAGTTCTCTGTCAGGCCTTTTTGATCCAGCGCTTTCAGGTCGTTGTCATTGATTTTTGACACATAGCCAAGGACATGCGCCAGCGCTGCGCCATAAGGGTACTGGCGGTCTTCATAGCTATTGATATTGACGCCGCTGAAATGAAACTGGTTAACCGAGAAGCGGGCGATTTCCACATCGGTCAGCGCATTTTTTAGCACGACCGGGCGATAGCGGCTGCTGGCTTTCAGCGCATGGCGAAACTGGTCAATGTCATCAGGAGTGAGGTCAATGATAGGCGTGAGCTGCCTGATCAGGGCATTCATATCACTGATTTTATAAGGCGTAACGGAAATGTCGTACCAGGTTACGTTGCGCACCAGCGGGATGCCGTTGCGATCGTAAATCATGCCGCGCGTCGGGGCCACGGGCAGCATTTTGATGTCGTTTGCATTTGAGCGGGTGGTGTAATACTGGTGCTGACAGATTTGTAAGTTGTAGAGATTGTAAATCAGGATGCCAAAGCAGATGACCACCAGGCCAAAGGCCACCAATACACGCCGCTGGAAGAGTTTTTCCTCCGCCTCAAAATCTCTGAATGTCATTGACCCGTACCCGATTAATTCGCCGCCTCATGATACGGAGGCTTAAACGGGATGACAGGCAAAAAATGTTCCATATCTCTACGGAAATGTGTCATTCCTTGTGAGTTGTTACAGATGGCCTGTTACAGAAATAAAAAAGGCCTGAGTCCGAATTTCGGAGTCAGGCCTGATAGGTGAGCTGATTTACATACGTTCTACGGTTTCGATACCCAGCGTATCCAGACCCAGCTTCAGGGTTTTCGCCGTCAACTGTGCCAGTTTCAGGCGGCTGTTACGAATCTCTTCGTTTTCAGCGCTAAGGATTGGGCAGTGCTCGTAGAAGCCGGAGAACAGACCGGCAACGTCGTACAGGTAAGCACACATCACGTGCGGCGTACCTTCACGTGCAACAACGGTCAACGTTTCTTCAAACTGCAGCAGACGCGCAGCCAGCTGAGCCTCGCGATCTTCACTGATAATCACCTGCGCATTTGCCAGCGCGCTTTCGTCGATATCGGCTTTACGGAACACGGACAGTACGCGGGTGTAGGCGTACTGCATATACGGCGCAGTGTTCCCTTCGAACGCCAGCATATTGTCCCAGTCGAAGATGTAGTCGGTGGTACGGTTTTTGGACAGATCGGCATATTTCACCGCGCCGATACCGACCGCATTCGCCAGTTTTTCCAGCTCGTCGGCAGGCATGTCCGGGTTCTTCTCCGCTACCAGACGGCGTGCGCGTTCCAGCGCTTCATCCAGCAGATCGGCCAGTTTAACCGTGCCACCCGCACGGGTTTTGAACGGCTTGCCGTCTTTACCCAGCATCATACCGAACATGTGGTGTTCCAGTGGCACAGAGTCCGGCACATAACCGGCTTTACGCACGATGGTCCAGGCCTGCATTAAGTGCTGATGCTGACGGGAGTCGATGTAATAAAGTACGCGGTCGGCATGCAGCGTTTCATAACGGTACTTGGCGCAGGCGATATCGGTCGTGGTGTAGAGATAGCCGCCATCTTTCTTCTGAATGATTACGCCCATCGGTTCACCTTCCTTGTTCTTATACTCATCAAGGAATACGACGGTAGCGCCTTCGCTTTCAACAGCCAGGCCTTTAGCTTTGAGATCGGCCACGATGCCAGGCAGCATCGGGTTGTACAGGCTTTCACCCATGACGTCGTCACGGGTCAGGGTGACGTTCAGGCGATCGTAGGTTAACTGGTTTTGCGACATGGTGATGTCGACCAGTTTGCGCCACATCTCACGGAAGTACTCGTCGCCGCCTTGCAGCTTCACGACATAACTCCGGGCACGTTCCGCGAAGGATTCATCTTCGTCGTAATGTTTTTTCGCATCACGGTAGAAACCTTCAAGGTCAGCCAGCGCCATCTCGCCAGCATTTTCCTGCTGCTGTTTTTCCAGCCATGCGATGAGCATACCGAACTGAGTACCCCAGTCGCCGACGTGGTTGGCGCGGATAACATTGTGACCGAGGAACTCCAGCGTACGCACCGCAGCGT
Source organism: Citrobacter sp. RHBSTW-00887 (assembly GCF_013728095.1). Classification (NCBI taxonomy): domain Bacteria; kingdom Pseudomonadati; phylum Pseudomonadota; class Gammaproteobacteria; order Enterobacterales; family Enterobacteriaceae; genus Citrobacter; species Citrobacter sp. RHBSTW-00887. The sequence goes on from NZ_CP056267.1 coordinate 2,352,322, forward strand.
CACCGATGATGGTGGAACGCAGGTGACCAACGTGCATCTCTTTCGCTACGTTAGGTGCGGAGTAATCAACCACAACGGTTTGTTTAGCCGGTTGGGTGACGCCCAGACGATCGGAAGCCAGCGCCTGCTGAACGTGCTGCGCCAGAAATGCCGGATCGAGAAAAATATTGATAAAGCCCGGGCCTGCAATTTCAACTTTGCTGGCGATCCCGTTGAGATCCAAATGAGTCAGCACCTGCTCAGCCAGTTGTCGCGGCGCCATACCCAGTTTTTTAGCGACAGCCATCATGCCGTTAGCCTGATAGTCGCCGAACTGTACTTTTGCTGACTGACGAACCTGCGGTTCGCAATCTGCAGGCGCGCCTGCAGCAATCATGGCCTGACTGACTTTTTCTGAGAGAAGAGCCTGAATATTCACCGGAATACCTTACATTTATGAAGCGGCTTAAAATGCACCGCACCAGTTTAAGAATTAAGGGCGGGAGTATACTGCAAATGCCCGTTGCCGTCAGCATTGCGAGTATCGCCAGCAGCCTGAAATATAAACATTGTCATTACGTATAATTATTCATATTGCGCTTAAGAAAATCAGCAGTTGGTTGGGGCTGCGCAACAGGGTAAATTAGCGGCTTTGAATATGGATATGAGCTTTCATTATGGCGAACTGGCAAACAGTTGCAGAACTGCATGATATTTCCGCAGATTTACCGCATTTCATTCAGGCGTTAACGGATCTTTCCACTCGCCTTGGGCTGGATATCTCATCGCTTGAAGCCGATCACATTTCTCTGCGTTGTCATCAAAATACCACCGCAGAGCGCTGGCGTCGTGGGTTTGAACAGTGCGGCGAATTGTTGTCAGAAAATATCATCAATGGCCGACCGATTTGCTTGTTCAAACTCGATGAGCCAGTTTGTGTGCAACACTGGCAATTTACTATCGTAGAACTGCCGTGGCCGGGCGAAAAGCGTTATCCGCATGAAGGCTGGGAGCATGTTGAAATTGTTCTGCCGGGTGAGGTGGAGACGCTGAATGCACGAGCGCTGGCGCTGCTTTCAGATCACGGGCTGAGCCAGCCGGGTATATTTGTAAAAACCAGTTCGCCAAAAGGCGAGCGCGAACGTTTACCGAATCCAACGCTGGCGGTCAGCGATGGCAGCGTGACGATAAAATTCCATCCGTGGTCGATTGAAGCCATTGTGGCAAGCGAACGTCAGGAGTGAGTATGGCATTACTGGAAATCTGCTGTTACAGCATGGAGTGCGCGCGCACGGCGCAGCAAAACGGCGCGGAGCGCATTGAGCTTTGCTCGGCGCCCAAAGAGGGGGGCTTAACGCCGTCCCTGGGCGTCTTGAGTTCGGTTCGCCAGCATATCTCGATTCCGGTCAATCCCATTATTCGCCCGCGCGGGGGCGACTTTTGTTACACCGACGGTGAATTCGCTGCAATGCTGGATGATATTGCGATGGTAAGAGATCTGGGGTTCTCAGGGTTGGTAACCGGCATTTTAGATGCAGAGGGTGATGTCGATATGCCGCGCATGGAGAAAATAATGATCGCGGCGGGACCGCTGCACGTCACTTTTCATCGGGCCTTTGACATGTGCGCTAACCCACTCAATGCGCTAAAAAAATTAGCTTATTTGGGCATCGCCAGAGTGCTGACTTCCGGGCAAAAATCAGATGCGGCGCAAGGTTTAACAAAAATTATGGAACTTATTGCGCGGGGGGATGCTCCAATCATTATGGCCGGAGCGGGGGTTCGCGCCTCGAATTTGTCCCTGTTCCTTGATGCTGGAGTGCAGGAAGTCCACAGTTCTGCCGGAGTATGGCTGGCTTCCCCCATGCGTTATCGCAATTCGGGGTTGTCGATGTCTTCGGATCCACAGGCGGATGAGTATTCACGCTATGCGGTAGACGGGGCGGCGGTTGCGGAAATGAAAGCAATCATTGCACACCACCAGGCCAGCTGATTTTTACCGTTGCATCATGTCGCCCAATATGATGCTTGCTCGTACCAGGCCCCTGCAATTTCAACAGGGGCCTTTTTTTATCCTGCATATTTCAAGCCGCAGCGTAGTTGTCTGCCTTGCTGCAACTTGAACTATTTTGCAGAAAGTGTGCTATCAGGCAAAAATAACTACGGCTTACGTGCAATCAATACCGCGCGTAATGGGGCCGGGTAGCCTTCCACCGTTTTGCTGTGATCGTTCGGGTCGAGGAAGTCGGCCAGTGATTCGGTTATCATCCACTCGGTGCGGCGCTGCTCTTCGGTGGTGGTGACGCAGACATCAGCAATGCGCACATCAACAAACCCACATTTTTCCAGCCAGTTTTTTAACGCCAGCGCAGAAGGAATAAAGTAAACGTTACGCATCTGCGCGTAGCGATCGCCCGGCACCAGTACGGTATTTTCATCACCTTCGACGACCAGCGTTTCCAGTACCAGTTCGCCATCTTTCACCAACTGATCCTTCAACTGCCACAGGTGTTCCAGCGGTGAACGGCGGTGATAAAGCACTCCCATGGAGAATACGGTATCAAAGGCGTTGAGCGCCGGAAGCTGCTCAATACCCAGCGGCAGCAGGTGAGCGCGCTGGTCATTGCCCAGCAGTTTACGCACTGCCTCGAACTGGCACAGAAACAGCTGGGTAGGATCGATGCCAACCGCCAGATGCGCCCCCGCGCCAATCATGCGCCACATGTGATATCCACTCCCGCAGCCGACATCAAGAATGGTGCGCCCGGTGAGGTCAGACAAGTGCGGCAGAACGCGATCCCATTTCCAGTCCGAGCGCCACTCGGTATCTATATTGACGCCGTACAACGAGTACGGCCCTTTACGCCATGGCATCAGGTTACGCATCAGGGTGTCGATACGTTTGAGCTGACCGTCGCTGAGCGGCTCATCGCTTTCGGCGGTAACGCTATGCAGTAAGTCCAGGCGATGCGGCGTCAGCTCGGGCAGAAACTCGACCGCATTTGACCACTGCTTAAACAAGCCGTGCTGATCGCGCTGCCACGTCGCGATTTGCGCCGGGAGCGTTTCCAGCCAATGGGAAAGGTGATTTTTGGCAATCAGTTGATAAAAGTTACCAAAGTCGATCATGCGCTAACCTCAGCTTTCAGTGCCACCAGAGAACCGAAGTTGAAGCACTGGAACCACAATTCGCTGTGTTCAAAGCCCGCCTGATGCAGTCTCGCTTTGTGTGTTTCGACCGAGTCGGTCAGCATCACGTTCTCCAGCATGCTGCGCTTTTGGCTGATTTCCAGCTCGCTATAGCCATTTGCCCGTTTGAAATCGTGGTGCATGTTGAACAGCAGCTCGCCAACGTTAGCGTCTTCGAAACTGAATTTTTCAGACAGTACCAGCGCGCCGCCGGGGTTCAGCCCCTGATAAATCTTATCCAACAATGCCTGGCGCTCAGGTGGCTCAAGGAATTGCAGGGTAAAATTCAGCACCACCATCGAGGCGTTTTCGATAGTAATGTTGCGAATATCGCCTTCGACAACGTCAACCGGTGTCGGCGCTTTATAGGCGTCAATATGACGGCGGCAGCGCTCAACCATGGCCGGGGAGTTATCAACGGCAATAATTTTGCAATTCTCGTGATGAATATTGCGACGCACCGAGAGCGTCGCCGCGCCCAGAGAACAGCCCAGATCGTAGACCTGTGTGTTGGGCTGTACGAAACGTTCGGCCAACATCCCAATCATAGAAATGATATTGGAATAGCCAGGAACGGATCGTTGGATCATATCCGGGAAGACTTCAGCTACCCGTTCATCAAAGGTCCAGTCACCCAGACTGGCGATAGGCGCAGAAAAAAGCGTGTCGCGGTGAGACATAACTTAAAAATCCGGGAAAAATAAAGTGGCGTATTGTGCGCTAATGCAGGGAGAAAACCAACTCCCAGGGCATATACCAAAGATTCGCCAGCACCATTAGCAACAGCGAACACCAGGTCGCGCTCATGCCTGAACGGCGCCAGCGGAAAAGCCGGTGATGGAATCCGTAATAATGCATCAATCGTCCGGCAATCAAAATCAGCCCGCAAATATGCACCATCCACGTTTCTGCGCCGTTCATTTCCATAAATAACAGCAGCACCAATGCGACGGGAATATATTCCACCGCATTACCGTGAATGCGGATAGCGCTTTGTAGTTCGCTAAAACCTCCGTCACCATATGCAACGCGGTATTGCATGCGCAGGCGAACGACGTCAAAGGAGAACTTAATTAACAATAACGCACCCAATACGGCATAAAGCGCGCTTACCATACAAACTCCCTTTTAAAATGGCTGATGGCATTGACTATGATAGGTGGCATTTTCAGAAAAGAGAAGATTGCTGTGGAATAGACGGCGCTGATCCGATCTCTGGCAGGGCGCTGCGTAAATTTGCCCATAGCGTATCGACAAGCTCCGGGGCCTGCGCGATATCCGGGGTATGTAAAAACAGATACGGCGTTGTGGTTTGTTGCCATTGCGACAGCTTGGTCAGCCAGACGGCAAAAAACGCGCTGTTTTGTGCCATATTATCGCTGCCGATAAAGCGTACCATCGGATGGTTTGCCGTCACCACTGCATGCACCGGAACCTTTGGCTTCTTGCGCTGGGCGTCACGTATCGCTTCAGTATGTGGTATTGCGGCATGTACCGGTCGACTGTCCAGAATCACCCGATTTACCCTGCGCTCATGTAGGCCTCGATTGAATCGTTGCTCTGTTTCGCCTTTGGCAAAGAAGTCCGGATGGCGAACTTCCACACCGTAGGTAAAGGATTTGGGGAGCGCATCGAGAAACTGCCACAAGGCTGGCAGGTCGTGCGGGCCAAAAGTTGCGGGTAATTGCAGCCAGTATTGCCCAATGCGTGATTCAAGTGGCGACATGCGCGTGAAAAACTCGTGTACCAGGTCATCGCAATTACGCAGCGCGGCCTGATGCGAAATGGTGGCCGGAAACTTAAAACAAAATCGAAACGCATCGGTAGTCTGCGCATGCCAGCGGGCCACAATGTCGGCTTTTGGCAGCGCGTACAGCGTGGTATTGCCCTCCACACAGTTAAAGTGGCGGGCATACTCTTCAAGGCTGGTGATCCCCAGACGCACCCATTTGGGATGCGCCCACTGGGGTAAACCGATATAAATCATAGCGCTTGCAGGATCTCGTCCACGCTGCGTACGCGTGCGATACGCGGGAAAATATGCGTCATGCTGCCCTGATGTTGCTCAGCGCTGGCGGCACTACAGGCGTTTTCTGCAACGATCAGATTAAAACCCAGCTCCCACGCATTTCGCGCCGTTGACTCCACGCCAATATTTGTGGAGATGCCGCACAGGACGATGGTCTCGATGCCCCGACGACGCAGTTGTAATTCCAGATCGGTGCCGTAGAAAGCTCCCCACTGGCGTTTGGTCACTTCGAGGTCGCTGGCGCATTTACCCAGAGCGCTCGGGTAATTCCACCAGTTTTCGGGTAACGCTTTGGCCGGAGCGTGAGCATCAACTGGCTGTTTCAGCGCTTCGGCATAATCGTCAGACCAGCCGACGCGCACCATTACCACCGGGGAACCGTGGGCACGGAATTTTTCCGCCAACTGCGCTGCGCGGGCAACCACGTCGTTTGCCGAGTATGGGCCGCCAGCGAAAGGCAGGATACCTTCCTGTAGATCAATAACAACAAGAGCGGTTGTTTTTGCGTTCAGTTCCAGCATGATCACTCCAGTAAAAAAAGAATTCCGTTACACCTTAATCGCGAATCAGTGTGAAAGGGACGACAATTTTTGTTATTTTTTGTGAGATTACGCAATGCCCGTCCATGAAACAGGCGTACAGTCAGTACCGGACTTATCGTGCGGCAGAATTTCCAGTATAATAGCCGCCTTTTTTCATTCAGTTGTGACATTCAGCTAAAGCTGCGACTTCGTCACCTGCGAGACAGGTGACAATCCGCCTGCGGCAAAGTTAAGGGATATCTCATGCGTACAGAATATTGCGGACAGCTACGTCTGTCCCACGAGGGGCAGCAGGTGACTCTGTGTGGTTGGGTCAACCGTCGTCGTGATCTTGGTAGCCTGATCTTTATCGATATGCGCGACCGCGAAGGTATCGTGCAGGTATTTTTCGATCCGGACCGTGCGGATGCGTTAAAGCTGGCCTCCGAACTGCGTAATGAGTTCTGTATCCAGGTTACGGGCACCGTGCGTGCGCGTGACGCGAAAAACGTCAACGCCGATATGGCGACTGGCGAAATTGAAGTGCTGGCCTCCGATCTGACCATCATCAACCGTTCAGACTCGCTGCCGCTGGACTCTAACCATGTAAACACCGAAGAAGCGCGACTGAAGTATCGCTACCTGGATCTGCGTCGCCCTGAAATGGCGCAGCGCCTGAAAACGCGTGCCAAAATTACCAGCCTGGTGCGTCGTTTTATGGACGATCACGGCTTCCTCGACATCGAAACTCCGATGCTGACCAAAGCTACGCCGGAAGGCGCGCGCGATTACCTGGTTCCTTCCCGTGTTCATAAAGGTAAGTTCTACGCGCTGCCGCAGTCTCCTCAGCTGTTTAAACAACTGCTGATGATGTCCGGTTTTGACCGCTACTATCAGATCGTAAAATGCTTCCGTGATGAAGACTTACGTGCTGACCGTCAGCCTGAATTTACTCAGATCGACGTTGAGACTTCCTTCATGACCGCGCCGCAGGTGCGTGAAGTGATGGAAGCGCTGGTGCGTAACCTGTGGCTGGAAGTTAAAGGTGTGGATCTGGGTGATTTCCCGATCATGACCTTTGCCGAAGCCGAGCGTCGTTACGGTTCTGATAAACCAGACCTGCGTAACCCGATGGAACTGGTTGACGTTGCCGATCTGGTGAAAGGCGTTGAGTTCGCTGTGTTCTCTGGTCCGGCGAACGACGCGAAAGGCCGTGTGGCTGCCCTGCGTGTACCGGGCGGTGCGAGCTTAAGCCGTAAGCAGATCGACGATTACGGTAACTTTATTAAGATTTACGGCGCGAAAGGTCTGGCTTACATCAAAGTCACCGAGCGTGCGAAAGGCCTGGAAGGCATCACCAGCCCGGTTGCTAAGTTCCTGAACGCAGAAATCGTAGACGCGATTCTGGAGCGTACTGGTGCGCAAGACGGCGACATGATTTTCTTCGGTGCCGACAACAAGAAAGTGGTGGCCGACGCGATGGGCGCGCTGCGTCTGAAACTGGGCAAAGACCTGAACATTACCGACGAAGCCAAATGGGCGCCGCTGTGGGTTATCGACTTCCCGATGTTTGAAGACGATGGTGAAGGCGGGCTGACCGCGATGCACCACCCGTTCACCGCGCCAAAAGACATGACTGCCGCTGAGCTGAAAGCTGCGCCGGAAGACGCGGTTGCCAACGCGTACGATATGGTCATCAACGGCTATGAAGTGGGCGGTGGTTCCGTGCGTATACACAACGGTGATATGCAGCAGACCGTATTCGGCATTCTGGGCATTAACGAGCAAGAACAGCGCGAGAAGTTCGGCTTCCTGCTGGATGCGCTAAAATACGGTACACCGCCGCATGCGGGCCTGGCGTTTGGTCTGGATCGCTTGACTATGCTGCTGACCGGTACTGACAACATTCGTGACGTTATTGCCTTCCCGAAAACCACCGCTGCAGCGTGTCTGATGACTGAAGCACCAAGCTTTGCCAATGAAGCCGCGCTGGCGGAACTGAGCATTCAGGTTGTTAAGAAGGCCGAGAATAACTGATATGAGATACAAACAGCCTGTCTCGGTGTTAGTCGTGATTTATGCAAAGGACACCGGGAGAGTGCTGATGTTACAGCGACGCGACGATCCTGATTTTTGGCAGTCGGTCACCGGCAGCCTTGAAGAGGGTGAAACCGCGTCGCAAGCCGCGATGCGCGAAGTAAAGGAAGAGGTCGCCATTGATGTTGCGACTGAGCAACTGACCTTAATTGACTGTCAGCGCACGGTGGAATTTGAGATTTTTAGCCATTTACGTCATCGCTATGCGCCGGGAATTGAGCGTAATACTGAATCCTGGTTTTGCCTGGCACTTCCCTCTGAACGAGAGATCGTGTTCACCGAACATCTGACCTACCGTTGGGTTAATGCGCACGAAGCCGCGCAGTTAACCAAGTCGTGGAGTAACCGGCAGGCGATTGAAGAGTTTGTAATTAACGTCGCCTGAGAAGGCGCGCTTTTTGGAGAGATTATTTATGGCAGGTCATAGTAAATGGGCCAACACCAGACATCGTAAAGCAGCGCAGGATGCTAAACGCGGTAAAATTTTCACCAAAATCATTCGTGAGCTGGTGACGGCAGCCAAACTGGGCGGCGGCGATCCGGATGCTAACCCACGTCTGCGCGCCGCGGTTGATAAAGCGCTGGCAAATAACATGACCCGTGACACCCTGAACCGTGCAATCGCGCGTGGTGTTGGTGGCGACGATGATGCGAACATGGAAACCATCATCTATGAAGGTTACGGTCCTGGCGGAACAGCCGTTATGATTGAGTGTCTGTCTGACAACCGTAACCGTACCGTTGCGGAAGTGCGTCACGCATTCACTAAAACGGGCGGCAACCTCGGTACCGACGGTTCCGTAGCTTACCTGTTCAGCAAAAAAGGCGTGATCTCTTTTGAACAAGGCGACGAAGACGCCATTATGGAAGCGGCACTGGAAGCGGGCGCTGAAGACGTTGTGACCTTCGACGACGGCGCGATTGACGTTTACACCGCGTGGGAAGAGATGGGCAAAGTGCGTGATGCGCTGGAAGCGGCTGGTCTGAAAGCGGACGCGGCTGAAGTGTCTATGATCCCCTCCACCAAAGCGGATATGGATGCAGAAACGGCACCGAAGCTGATGCGTCTGATCGATATGCTGGAAGACTGCGACGACGTGCAGGAAGTTTACCACAACGGCGAAATCTCCGATGAGGTTGCTGCAACGCTCGAATGATGTGGTTAAGCCATAAACTAACAGGAGATGCGTGATGTCTATCATTCTCGGCATTGACCCGGGGTCGCGCATCACCGGTTATGGCGTAATTCGTCAGGTCGGCAGACAGCTGACCTACCTCGGTAGCGGCTGCATTCGCACCAAAGTCGACGATCTTCCATCACGTCTGAAGTTGATTTATGCGGGCGTGACGGAAATCATCACTCAGTTCCAGCCCGACTATTTTGCCATTGAGCAGGTCTTTATGGCGAAGAATGCCGACTCGGCGCTAAAGCTGGGGCAGGCGCGCGGCGTGGCAATCGTTGCGGCTACCAATCAGGATCTTCCGGTCTTTGAATACGCGGCCCGCCAGGTAAAACAGACCGTGGTAGGTATCGGCAGCGCGGAAAAAAGCCAGGTTCAGCATATGGTGCGCACGCTGCTAAAACTCCCGGCAAATCCGCAGGCGGATGCCGCGGATGCGCTGGCGATTGCTATTACCCATTGCCACGTCAGCCAGAACGCCATGCAAATGAGCGAGTCGCGGCTGAATCTGGCGCGAGGTCGGTTACGTTAGTGATAAATGAGGCTGGATATCTATCCAGCCTTTTTTTATGATAGCGCATTACCTTTTAGCCCTTAACGCAGGAGCGTCACGTGATAGGCAGACTCAGAGGCATCATTCTTGAAAAACAACCCCCGCTGGTCCTTCTGGAAACCGGCGGAGTAGGCTATGAAGTCCATATGCCGATGACCTGTTTCTACGAGTTGCCGGAAGCTGGGCAGGAAGCGATTATCTTCACCCATTTTGTGGTGCGTGAAGACGCTCAACTGCTATATGGTTTTAACAACAAACAAGAACGCACGCTGTTTAAAGAGTTAATCAAAACCAATGGCGTCGGGCCGAAGCTGGCGCTGGCGATCCTCTCCGGTATGTCTGCACAGCAGTTCGTTAATGCCGTTGAGCGCGAAGAGCTTGGCGCGCTGGTGAAATTACCGGGCATAGGTAAGAAAACCGCAGAGCGTTTGATTGTGGAAATGAAAGACCGCTTTAAAGGCCTGCATGGCGATCTCTTCACGCCGGCGGCGGATCTGGTCCTGACCTCTCCGGCCAGTCCTGCAACGGATGACGCCGAGCAGGAAGCGGTTGCTGCGCTGGTGGCGTTAGGCTATAAACCACAGGAAGCCAGCCGCATGGTGAGCAAAATTGCTCGCCCTGATGCCAGCAGTGAAACCCTGATTCGTGAAGCGCTTCGCGCGGCATTGTGAGGTAAAGGATGATTGAAGCAGATCGCCTGATTTCGGCTGTCAGCACGACCCCTGAAGATCTGGTGGATCGCGCGATCCGCCCCAAATTGCTGGAAGAGTATATTGGCCAGCCTCAGGTGCGTTCGCAAATGGAGATTTTTATCCAGGCGGCGAAGCTGCGCGGTGAAGCCCTCGATCACCTGCTGATTTTCGGTCCTCCAGGTCTCGGTAAAACCACGCTTGCCAATATTGTTGCTAATGAAATGGGCGTTAATCTGCGCACCACTTCCGGTCCGGTACTGGAAAAAGCGGGCGATCTGGCGGCAATGCTCACCAACCTTGAACCGCACGATGTGCTGTTTATCGATGAAATCCATCGCCTGTCACCGGTGGTGGAAGAGGTGCTGTATCCGGCGATGGAAGATTATCAGCTGGATATCATGATTGGCGAAGGACCAGCCGCACGTTCGATTAAGATCGATCTGCCGCCGTTTACCCTGATCGGGGCGACGACGCGCGCCGGTTCGTTAACGTCTCCGCTGCGTGACCGCTTCGGTATTGTACAGCGCCTGGAATTCTATCAGGTGGCAGACCTGCAGCACATTGTTGGACGCAGCGCCCGCTTTATGGGACTGGAAATGAGCGATGAAGGCGCATTGGAAGTGGCACGCCGCGCCCGTGGTACGCCGCGTATCGCCAACCGTTTATTACGCCGGGTGCGCGACTTCTCCGAAGTGAAGCATGACGGCACAATTTCAGCAGATATTGCCGCTCAGGCACTGGATATGCTCAATGTGGATGCGGAAGGATTCGATTATATGGACCGTAAGCTGCTGCTGGCGGTTATCGATAAATTCTTCGGCGGACCGGTAGGACTGGATAACCTGGCGGCGGCGATTGGGGAAGAGCGTGAAACCATTGAGGACGTGCTGGAGCCGTATCTGATTCAGCAAGGTTTTCTGCAGCGAACTCCGCGCGGACGTATGGCAACGGTGCGGGCGTGGAACCACTTTGGCATTACACCGCCGGAAATGCCATAAGATCCAATAATCCCTAATGGCGCTACGCCTGGCAGGCCTACGATATGATGCAGGCCTGACAGGCGTAAAACAGATTACTTCAGTTCATCAACCATGGTGACGGCGCGACCAATGTAATTGGCCGGCGTCATTGCTTTCAGGCGCGTTTTCTCGTCTTCAGGCAGCGCCAGACCGTCGATAAACTGCTTCATACCTTCGGCGTCAACGCGTTTGCCGCGGGTCAGCTCCTTCAGCTTCTCGTATGGTTTTTCAATGCCATAGCGACGCATCACGGTCTGGATAGGCTCTGCCAGCACTTCCCAGTTATGATCCAGTTCATCCAGCAGATGATCGCGGTTCACTTCCAGTTTGCTCACACCTTTCAGCGTGGACTGATAAGCGATCAGCGCATAGCCAATCCCCACGCCCAGGTTACGCAGAACGGTAGAGTCCGTCAGATCGCGCTGCCAGCGGGAGACCGGCAGTTTGCTCGCCAGATGCTGCAGAACCGCGTTAGACAGGCCCAGGTTACCCTCGGAGTTTTCGAAATCGATTGGGTTCACCTTGTGCGGCATGGTGGAGGAACCAATTTCACCCGCGATGGTTTTCTGTTTGAAATGGTTCAGCGCCACGTAACCCCAGACATCGCGGTCGAAGTCGATCAGGATAGTGTTGAAACGGGCGATGCAATCAAACAGCTCGGCAATATAGTCGTGCGGCTCAATCTGCGTGGTGTACGGGTTCCACTGGATGCCCAGCGAGGTGACAAATTCTTCGCTGAACTGATGCCAGTCCACTTCCGGATAAGCGGCGATGTGGGCGTTATAGTTACCGACTGCACCGTTGATTTTGCCGAGAATTTCGACCTGATTGAGCTGGCGGTACTGACGCTCCATACGGTAAGCCACGTTAGCCATTTCTTTGCCCAGCGTAGACGGGGTGGCTGGCTGACCGTGGGTACGGGAGAGCAGAGGAATATCGCGATACTGTACGGACAAATCTTTCACCGCGTCGATAAGCTTGCGCCAGTACGGCAGAACCACTTCGTCACGGGCGGTTTTCAGCATCAGCGCGTGAGACAGGTTGTTGATGTCTTCTGAGGTACACGCGAAGTGGATGAACTCGGAAACAGCGTGCAGTTCCGGGATATCCGCCACTTTCTCTTTCAGGAAATACTCAACTGCCTTCACGTCATGGTTGGTCGTACGCTCAATGGTTTTGATACGCGCAGCATCTTCTTCATTGAAGTTAGCGACAATCGCATCAAGGAAACCGATTGCGTCGGCAGCAAAAGCAGGAACTTCCTTGATCGCTGCGTGCGCGGCCAGTTTTTGCAGCCAGCGTACTTCAACTTGTACACGGAATTTCAGCAAACCGTATTCGCTGAAAATCCCGCGCAGCGCGCTGACTTTATCGCCGTAGCGTCCATCGACAGGGGAAACGGCGGTCAGTGAAGATAATTCCATAGATCACAACTCCGGGGTTAAATGAGCAAGAATTTGTTTAGCCTGAGTCGTCAGGCGATTACGAGAAAACATGAGTTGCAGACGGCCTCCACCAACCTGATGCCAGAGCACGGCAGCGCGAATGCCAGCCAGCAGGGAAGCGCGTACTTTAGCCTGAACCTGTGGGCTCTGAAGGATGGCCGGGGAGCCCGTAACCTGAATACGTGGGCCGAGTGGGCTGATGACGTCAACATAAATGCCTGCCATCGCACTCATCAACGTTTCTGACTGCAAATCAAAATGGTCCAGTTGGCGCTGCAAGCCGTTGATGCGGTCTCCCAGCGTGTCCATAGCGCCTTTAGCGGCTGACAGCTTACGCTCCAGCACCATCAGGCTTAACGTGTAGCGGGTGAGTTCCGCGTTCAGCCCCTGACGACTGCTGGCGTTGAGCACGCCGAGCATCGTTTCCAGACCTAAACGCAGGTTGGCCTCGCTACCGCCAAACACGCCCAGCGTAGAGCTGGGATTCATGTCGATGACACTGTTCAGTGAAACGTGTAATGCATCGGCATCACAATGCCCCTGGTGCGCCAGTTCCTGCACCAGACGTGCCGACTGACAAATGCCTGCCAGAGCGAGGGTGATGTCATAATAATTCTTTGCCACGTTCACTGCTTCCTTGTATTAGATGTGTAAGTAATTATACCGGCAGAGGCAATCGTTGTTCGATAATGCCGCCGCCGAGACACACTTCGCCATTGTAAAAGACAGCCGACTGACCCGGCGTTACCGCCGCGACTGGCTCGTCGAAAATGACTTCAATACGCTCAGCATCCAGCGCCTTAACGGTGCACGGAATGTCGGTCTGACGATAGCGGGTTTTCACCGTGCAGCGCATTGTGCCGGTGAACGGTTCGCGATCGACCCAGTGCAGCTGTTGCGCCACCAGGCCAACGGACATCAGACGCGGGTGTTCATGACCCTGAGCAACAACCAGAATGTTGTTCTCGACGTCTTTATCCACCACGTACCACGGATCTTCCGTGCCTTCTTTCGTCCCGCCAATGCCCAGACCTTTACGCTGACCCAGCGTGTGGTACATCAGCCCCTGATGCTGGCCAATCTCTTCGCCATCAACGGTGATGATTTTGCCAGGCTGAGCCGGCAGGTAACGACCGAGAAACTCGCGGAACTTACGTTCGCCGATGAAGCAGATACCGGTTGAGTCTTTTTTCTTGGCCGTAATCAGACCAAGATCTTCGGCAATTTTACGCACCTGCGGTTTTTCCAGTTCGCCTACCGGGAACAGGCTCTGCGCGATTTGTTCATGACCGAGCGTGTAGAGGAAATAGCTCTGGTCTTTATTGCCATCGAGTCCACGCAGCAGGCGGCTTTTGCCGTCGACGTCGGCGCGGCGCACATAGTGACCGGTGGCGATATAATCGGCACCTAAATCTTCGGCGGCAAACTCGAGGAAGGCTTTAAACTTGATTTCTTTATTGCACAGAATATCGGGGTTTGGCGTACGGCCCGCTTTGTACTCTTCAAGGAACAGTTCAAAGACGTTGTCCCAGTATTCTGCAGCAAAGTTGACGGTATGCAGTTCAATGCCGAGTTTGTCACAGACAGCCTGCGCATCTGCAAGATCGGCGGCCGCTGTGCAATATTCCTCGCCATCGTCCTCTTCCCAGTTCTTCATGAACAGGCCTTCTACCTGATAACCCTGTTGTTGCAACAGCCAGGCAGAAACGGAGGAATCGACACCGCCGGACATGCCGACGATCACTTTTTTTGGGCTTTCAGACATAGGAATACTCACGACATTGAACTTCAAGGCGGCATATTCTAGCACGCAGCCCCTTACTTGACACCCTCTGTAAACGGCCAGTTAAATTCGCCGATCATCGCCAGCGGGTAGCGCTGTCCGCTCTGATAGCAACGAATACTCTCCGCAACCAACGGTGAACGCAGATTTGGCGCTGAGAGAACCTCTTCTGCGCTGACCCAGCGACAGCAATCTATATCGCTGTCATGAGGTTCAGTAGCGCACATATTGGCAAGCTCGATAGAAAACAGAAAACGTAAAAAGGGCGTTTTGTCCGGCGCAATCCATTGATGCATCCGGATGAAGTGTTGCGGCTGTGCTTTGATGCCCGTCTCTTCCCACAGTTCACGAGCGGCGGCTTGCACCAGGGTTTCATCCGCTTCCAGATGTCCTGCAGGTTGATTCCACAGGGCTTTGCCATTGATTGTTTCCTCAACGACTAAGAACTTATCTTCTGCATGCACAATGCAGGCGACCGTGACGTGCGGTTTGAACATACCTGTTCCTTATTCAGTTAGTTGCATCCCGCCATTGACCGTTGGCGAGATTTTCCAGCGTGTAATCTCCCATGGCATAGCGGATGAGGCGCAGCGTCGGGAATCCAACATGCGCTGTCATACGACGAACCTGGCGGTTACGGCCTTCATATAAAGTTACTTTCAGCCAACGGGTAGGGATATTTTTCCGTTCCCGAATAGGCGGGTTTCTCGGCCACAGCCAGGTGGGTTCCTCTACTATTTCAATACCTGCGGGCAGCGTGGGACCATCATTGAGCGTCACCCCGGTACGCAGCGCATCCAGCGCTTCTGCTGTCGGCTCGCCTTCTATCTGGACGTAATAGATTTTCCCCGTGCGCTTGCCAGGTTGCGTTAACCGCGCCTGCAGCGCGCCGTCATTGGTCAGCACCAAAAGTCCTTCGCTGTCCCGGTCGAGTCGGCCCGCAGCATAGATTCCCGGCACGGGAATAAAATCTTTTAACGTGCTTCTGCCCGCCTCGTCAGTAAATTGTGGCAAAACATCGTAGGGTTTATTGAACAAAACCACGCGTTTTGGCTGGTTTTCTTTACGCTGTTTGGTGACTTGTCGTGAGCTGAATCGCTCAACCCGGTGATTTCTAAAAGAAGTTTTTTGCATGGTATTTTCAGATTATATCAATTGCCGCATTATAGCCTAAGAACGAGTGTCTTTCATGGCGACGAACATTAGGGTAGTATTGACATGCTCATTACAAAACATTAACAAAAAATTGCTCTAACGCATTCGTGCAGCAGGACGCAAACGCACATGCAGCGCGATGACAGACGAGCAGAACCAGAAGCGCTCGAAGGAGAGGTGAATGGAAAGCAAAGTAGTTGTTCCGGCGGAAGGTAAGAAGATCACCCTGCAAAACGGCAAACTCAACGTTCCTGAAAATCCGATTATCCCGTTCATTGAAGGCGACGGTATCGGCGTTGATGTAACCCCACCGATGATCAAAGTTGTCGATGCTGCTGTCGAGAAAGCCTATAAAGGCGAGCGTAAAATCTCCTGGATGGAAATCTACACCGGCGAGAAATCCACTCAGGTTTATGGCCAGGACGTCTGGCTGCCTGCTGAAACCCTTGATCTGATTCGTGAATATCGTGTTGCCATCAAAGGCCCACTGACCACCCCAGTTGGCGGCGGTATTCGCTCTCTGAACGTTGCCCTGCGTCAGGAACTTGACCTGTATGTCTGCCTGCGCCCGGTGCGTTATTACCAGGGCACGCCTAGCCCGGTTAAGCACCCTGAACTGACCGACATGGTCATCTTCCGTGAAAACTCCGAAGATATCTACGCAGGTATCGAATGGAAAGCGGACTCTGCAGATGCCGAGAAAGTGATTAAATTCCTGCGCGAAGAGATGGGCGTGAAGAAAATCCGCTTCCCGGAGCATTGCGGTATTGGTATCAAACCGTGTTCTGAAGAAGGGACTAAACGTCTGGTTCGTGCGGCGATCGAATACGCCATCGCTAACGATCGTGATTCTGTTACCCTGGTACACAAAGGTAACATCATGAAATTCACCGAAGGCGCGTTCAAAGACTGGGGTTACCAGTTAGCGCGTGAAGAATTCGGTGGTGAACTGATCGACGGCGGTCCGTGGGTGAAAATCAAGAACCCGAAAACCGGCAAAGAGATCGTAGTTAAGGATGTTATCGCCGATGCGTTCCTGCAACAGATCCTGCTGCGTCCGGCTGAATATGATGTGATTGCCTGTATGAACCTGAACGGCGACTACATCTCCGATGCGCTGGCCGCACAGGTTGGTGGTATTGGTATCGCGCCGGGCGCGAACATCGGTGACGAATGTGCGCTGTTCGAAGCAACCCACGGTACTGCACCGAAGTATGCAGGTCAGGATAAAGTGAACCCAGGTTCCATTATTCTGTCCGCTGAAATGATGCTGCGCCACATGGGTTGGACCGAAGCGGCTGATTTAATTGTTAAAGGTATGGAAGGCGCAATCAACGCCAAGACCGTAACCTATGACTTCGAACGTCTGATGGAAGGCGCTAAATTGCTGAAATGTAGCGAGTTTGGCGACGCGATCATCAAGAACATGTGATGCCGTAGTTTGTTAAATTCATTAACGGGAGCGTAACGCTCCCGTTGTTTTTTGTTAGGTTGCTAACGGTTATCAAAATTTTATCAAAATAAGTTATCAAAACTTCCTCCATCTAATCCCTTTAAAACTTCTGTTCAGCAGAGAAAATAACTAAACTAACACCGTATTCGTTACAAGATCGTGGCAGTAAATTCACTTTTTCTTCATCAATTTTCCAAGACAATTCACATCGCTGCGTCTCTCGCTACGGCAAGATTTTAATTGTGTTGCAACTAAAACCTAGATCCGAGACGTGTTCGACTCGGCAAATGTATCCTTGTTAAACAAAAAACTTATATGATTAGGTTTTGTTGATTCCTCATTGTCTTAACTTGATATTATCATTATAATTTTTCAGACAATATAATCGCAATATAAATGACAAATCATTATATTCTATCCGGCGAGAAATCAGGATGAAAATTAAACCCCAAAAGCATTTGATCAACATACTTACCTCCACGAAGAATCATCATCCCAATTTCACTCTTTTCTTGGGAGCAGGAGCAAGCATAACTAGTGGTGTCAAAAGCGCTGGAGGGATGATTCAAGACTGGCGCGAAGCATTCGATGACATGCACTGAGAAGGTGAGGTCAGGGGGCAAGTTTGGTTTGATAAAGATAACGAGTATTCAGAGTTATTCGAGTCGCTATATGATCAACCCACGCAACGAAGAGAATACATTGAAAGTTGCATTACTTCTGCTAATCCTT
Organism: Citrobacter sp. RHBSTW-00887; assembly: GCF_013728095.1. NCBI lineage: Bacteria > Pseudomonadati > Pseudomonadota > Gammaproteobacteria > Enterobacterales > Enterobacteriaceae > Citrobacter > Citrobacter sp. RHBSTW-00887. Next base: position 2,370,150 of record NZ_CP056267.1, read on the forward strand.
CTTGGGGTTATGTCTATTTAGTTAATCTGTTGAAAGAAAAACACTTTAACACAGTATTTACCACCAATTTTGATGATTTGCTTAATGAGGCTTGCTATACCTTTTCTGATAGTTTAAGACCTGTCGTTTGTGCTCATGATTCCAGTATAAATAGTGTTAGGTTGACATCATCTAGGCCAAAAATTATAAAACTACATGGTGATTTTCTTTTTGATAATATAAAAAATACAATTAGAGAGCTCGAGTCACTTGAAGACAATATGCGATCTAAATTCAGGCAGTTTGCAAATGAATTTGGTATGATCGTGATAGGTTACTCTGGCCATGATCGTTCGATCATGGATACTTTAAATACATTACTGCATAGTAAAACATGTTTCCCGCATGGTATATATTGGTGTACACGAGATAAATTTGAAGACCTACCTGACGGGCTAAAAAATCTTGCACGTTTTCCTCGATTCCACTTAATTCAAATAACTGGATTTGATGAGTTCATGGCTGAGCTTCATCTCGCACTAGGCTGTAAGCTTCAGGATGAGGTGGTTAATCCATATTCGGCGTTATCAAAAAAACTCGACAAGTACTTCATATCCTTGCAGGATACTGATGTCGACGAATTGTCATCACATCCTTTGATTAATTCTGATATGATAAATTTAGCCGATCATGTGAGACAAGTGAATTCGGTGAGCCAGTTTGTAAGAAAAATAAAATCACTTCTTCCTTCCGGAAAAACAAATATTGATGATGCATCAATAACTCAGTCTCTAGAGCTCATGCTCAAAGAAACTCGTTTTGCAGGTGGCAGAGATAGCATATTATTTTATAATACACCCAATTTCCTAATTGCTAATTCAGCTTTCCGCGCTGAAGAGTATGATGAATGTATTGAGTATTGTTTGAAACATCTTGAAAATGGACCTTTTGTAGAAGCGGTTATACTAATTTGTCGGGCAGCCTTTAAAAAAGGGGATATGTCGTTACTGGATGAGCATATTCAGCATTTGAAAACCTACTCAGGATTAAAAGATAGCGAGGTTAGCAAGTCTGTTAACTTCTGTGTAGAGTTAATTTCTGAACAGCAGTACGAAAGGGCGCTCGAAATTCTTGGTTACTTAGAGTTGCTTCCTCTTGGGGTAGGTCACAAAGATCTAGTTTTAATAAATAGTGCTTTAATTGCCAGATTAAATGATAATGCAGTGAATGATAAGCAGAAAACAGGTTTGCGGGATATTTACGCTCAATCAATTGACAATAACTCCTATTGGAATGCGTTTGGTGCGGCAGTTCTTCTTGATGACGATGAGGCCGCGATTGGAATTGCTGCTCATTTATCAGAAAGTTCATTTAGAAGTATCCTTTGGCTTGAAATGCCAATCTTCAACCTCATCTCGACGCCTCTGTATGAGCAACTTACTGCTTTAGCACACGAGAGGGGATTCGAGGTTCCTGATGTGGAGGAGACTGATGAGGAGGAAAATGTTGAATCTGTCTCTGAACAAGCCTCTGATCATCAAATCATTCTGGATGTCCAAGCCACTAAAACAAACAAAAGTGGTGATAAACCGGAAGGCACATTGACTCCTTTGATTTCAAATGGTATTGATGTTTCAGGAGAAACTAATCCTACAGATTTCATAAATTCTTAGGTCCCTTGCTCAAGGTTTTGATCTAGACTGTTGAAGATTAGGTACTGATGGTCATAAGGAGCATTGCATGAAAGAAAAAAACTTAAACTCCCCTAAGCTTCCTGAAGCTAACAAAGAGAAACTGAAAGCATTGTTAACTAAATGACATTAGGCCGCGCAAGCGGCCTTCTTCTTATCTGTCGTAGAGCATTCTATCTATTCTATTGATTTTTATATATGCTATTGTAAATAGACCCGTTTTAGTTCCATGCATTTTTTGAGATCCCGGCCAAATAATGGTGCTGTCGGTATTCCTCCGGTGTCATATTGTTCAGTGATTCATGCGGGCGTTCACAGTTATATTCTGACAACCATTTTTCCGTGATTTCCCGCACTTCACTCAGCGTTCTGAACAGATAAAAATCGAGTATTTCTGTACGGTATATCCGGTTAAAGCGCTCAATGAAAGCGTTCTGCGTCGGCTTACCTGGCTGGATAAACTCCAGTTTTACTGCATGTTTCTCTGCCCATTCGGCCAGTGCCAGAGAGATAAATTCCGGGCCATTATCCATGCGCAGCATGACCGGATACCCGCGATTTGCCGCAATCCTGTCGAGTACACGGACCACTCGCTGAGCTGGCAGATTCAGATCGATTTCAATCGACAATGCCTCACGGTTAAAGTCATCAACGACATTGAACGTGCGAAAACGACGACCACAGACCAGAGCATCATGCATAAAATCGACAGACCAGCTCTGGTTCAGCGCTTCCGGTGTGGCCAGTGGCGAGGGATTACGCACCGGCAACCGTTGTTTGCCTTTACGGCGAAAATTCAGCTTCAGCAGACAATAAATACGATGGATCCTTTTGTGATTCCACGGGTATCCCTGCCGCCGCAGAACCTGGAAAAGTTTTGGAAAACCGTATCGTGGGTATCGCTCGGCCACTGCCTGCAACGCGACAATAACAGGTTCGTCACGCGTGGTATCCGGACGGTAATGGTAAACCGTTCTGCTCAGGTTCAGACTCCGGCAGGCCTGACGGATACTGAGTCCAAATGTCGTTATCAGATGAGTGACCAGCTCACGCTTAAAGGCTGGTTTTAAAGCTTTTTTTCGATAACCTCTTTCAGCGCCCGGTTCTCAAGGCTCAGGTCGGCAAACATCTGTTTGAGACGTCGGTTCTCGTCCTCAAGATCCTTGATCTTTTTAATATCAGAAGCCTCCATGCCGCCGTATCTGGACTTCCAGTTGTAGTAGGTGGCTTCAGAGATACCGGGCTCCCGGCAGACATCTTTAACAGTTCGTCCGGCTTCAACCGACTTAATCACAGAGATGATCTGATGCTCAGTAAAACGGGCTTTACGCATAGCGATCTCCTTCGTTGGCAGATTGATTATGCCGGATGAGCTCTAAATGTGAATGGCACGATTATGCGGGATACTTACAGCAGCATCTTAAGAAAGCTGTGTGAGTGGAAAAACGTGCGGATCCTGGAAGCGGAATGCTGTGCGGATCATATCCATATGCTTGTGGAAATCCCACCCAAAATGAGCGTATCCGGCTTTATGGGGTATCTGAAAGGGAAAAGCAGTCTGATGCTGTATGAACAGTTTGGGGATATGAAATTCAAGTACAGGAATAGAGAGTTCTGGTGCCGGGGATACTACGTAGATACGGTGGGTAAGAACACGGTGAAGATACAGGAATACATAAAGCACCAGCTTGCAGAAGATAAAATGGGTGAGCAGTTATCGATCCCTTATGCGGGTAGCCCGTTTACGGGCCGTAAGTAACGAAGTCTGATGCAAATGTCAGATCGTATGCGCCTGTTAGGGCGCGGCTGGTAACAGAGCCTTATAGGCGCATCCGAAAAACCTCCGGCTATGCCGGAGGATATTTATTTATGCCTGAACTCGCGGTTGCGTAATACGTAAACCACTCACAATTGCTGCCAGCGAGGCCAGAATTCCAGCGGTTATCAGCGAGACGTGCGTTCCACTGTCGCCAAACTGGTTTAGCATCAGCGCGACCAGTGCAGCCCCGGTACTCTGACCCAGTAAGCGCGCCGTCCCCAGCATACCGCTTGCCCCACCGCTGCGTTCACGCGGCGCGGAGGTGATGATGGTGTGATTATTTGGGGACTGGAACAAGCCAAAGCCCGCGCCGCACAGAATCATCGGCCAGATGATATTAAAATCGGAGGGGGAAACGGGCAGCAGCACCAGCGAAAACAACCCGCTTGCCATCAACGCCATGCCCAGTGCGCCCAACAGCCCGGCGTGAACGCGTTCAATCAGATATCCCGCCAGCGGTGCCATCACCATGGTTGCCAGCGGCCATGGCGTCAACAGCAGGCCTGTTTCGACCTCGCTGCGTCCGAGCACCGTTTGCATAAAGAAAGGCAGGGAAACCAATGCCAGCATTTGTGCGCAGAATGAACATATCGAGGTACAAATCGAGAGTGAAAACAGTGGAATGCGTAACAGGTCAACCGGCAGTAATGGCACCTCCAGCGCGAGCTGGCGTCGGATAAAGAAAAAACCCACCACCATAAGCGCCACAAGCTCGGCACCAATCAGTTTTAGCGACTGTCCTTGTGCAAAGCCGCTGAGCGCCGTAATTAACAAGCCAAACGTTAAGGCATTCATTACCGCACTGGGCAGGTCAAAGCGTGGTTTAGTGCCGCGAGACGCATTGGCTGGCAAAAAACGCATCGCCAGCAACAGGGCAACTATTCCCAGCGGGACGTTAATCAGAAACAGCCATTTCCAGGAGGCAATAGAAAGAATTGCTGCGGCAATGGTCGGACCCGCAGCCGAGGAGACCGCGACGATAAAGGAGTTAATCCCCATCCCCCGCCCAAGCTGATGCTGGGGATAAATAAGTCGGATCAATGCCGTATTCACGCTCATTAGCGCCGCACCGCCAAAACCTTGGGCGACGCGAGCCAGCGTCAGCATGTGCAACGAATCTGACAAGGCACAAAATAGCGATGCAAGCAGGAACACGACCAGGCCACACTTATAAATACGCCGGTAACCGAACATATCGCCTAAAAAAGAGAGGGACAGGAGCGAAACGACGATCGCGATTTGATAGGCGTTCACAATCCAGATTGAGCTGGCAGGTGAGGCCTGAAGATCGGCGGCGATAGTTGGCAGGGCCACGTTCGCTATTGCACCGTCGAGTACTGCCATAGAAATGCCAATAACAATGGTTAAAATTGCGCCATATCGCTGGGGCAATGGCAGACCATCGGCCTGAATTTTTTCCATAGAAAGTCGATATTTGTGGAATTTATGATGAAAGTATTAATTTTAGCATTGATATTCAGGTGTTAGGTCGCAGATTTGTAACTAAGTGAGCAAAGAGCGATTGCGAGGGTTGGTACGTGAAATTATAATAAAAACCGGTTCTGATTTTTATAAAACACTCGAAAGGGGTGATAAATGGCAATCGCAGATCTGGATAAGCAACCCGATTCTGTATCTTCCGTGCTGAAAGTTTTTGGCATTCTGCAGGCGCTGGGTGAAGAGCGCGAAATTGGTATTACCGAGTTGTCGCAACGCGTCATGATGTCGAAAAGCACCGTTTATCGCTTTTTGCAGACCATGAAAACGCTGGGTTATGTGGCACAGGAAGGGGAGTCTGAGAAATACTCACTGACCCTGAAATTATTCGAGCTGGGCGCGCGCGCGTTGCAAAACGTCGATCTTATCCGTAGCGCTGACATTCAGATGCGCGAACTTTCGCGCCTGACCAAAGAGACTGTACACCTCGGTGCGCTGGATGAAGACAGCATCGTCTACATTCACAAAATCGACTCTATGTACAATCTGCGCATGTATTCCCGCGTTGGTCGTCGTAATCCGCTGTACAGTACAGCTATCGGTAAAGTTCTGCTGGCATGGCGTGACCGCGATGAAGTGAAGCAGATTCTGGATGGCATTGAGTACAAACGCAGCACCGATCGTACCATTACGAATACTGATGAATTACTGGTACTGCTGGATAAAGTACGTGAGCAGGGTTACGGCGAAGATAACGAAGAACAGGAAGAAGGCCTGCGCTGCATCGGCGTACCGGTGTTTGACCGTTTCGGCGTGGTTATTGCGGGGTTGAGTATTTCATTCCCAACGCTGCGTTTCTCAGAAGAGCGTTTACACGAGTATGTGGCAATGCTGCATACGGCAGCGCGCAAGATTTCAGAACAAATGGGCTATAACGACTATCCGTTCTAATCTGACGTAATCGCGAATGTTAAAAACCCCAGGTATTTTGTACCTGGGGTTTTTTATGAACAGTCATAACGTTACCTGGCGTAAATAACGTATCGAATGTAATGTTGCATTATTAGCCGTTATCGATAATGACCGTGCTTTTCCTTAACAGGGGACAATCCGACAGGCCAATGATACCGCTACTGGTGTGGACGTACTGTGCCGTGCTGGTTCCACGGGCAGTCAGATATTGGCATTGCAGACCCAGACCGGCAGCATTCTCCTTACTTCCAATCAAAATTCCATAGCCGCTCAATAATAAACCGATCCAAACCAGAGCTAACAACACAATAGCGCGGATAATCAGACGCATTACAACCTCTTATTTTTTCTCATTGTTATTAGATTAGCCTGTACACGGTATGAAACAAGTCAATCATTCCTAAAAAGATTGAATGCCTATACAGTTAACGCTGGGTTTAGGTAACGCATGATAATTTATAGACATAAGATGTGGAGTTGAAGAGTGGAGCTGGAGTGAAAAAAATTCGCTGGGTAGTGCTGATTGTTGTTGTACTGGTATGCATACTGATGTGGGCGCAGGTGTTCAACATCATGTGCGATCAGGACGTACAATTTTTCAGCGGTATTTGTGCCTTCAATAAATTTATTCCCTGGTAAGCGCATTTTCGCAACAGTTGATTACCTTCTTGTGCGGCAGTGGTAAACTACACTGTCTACATTGAGGTGGTAAAATGAACGAAGTTTTGAATTCTGGCGCGTTGAGTTTTGCGCCTTTAGCGGTATCGGTGGTGGTTCTGATTGTTGGGCTTGTTCTTTGGTTTTTTATCAATCGGGCAAGTTCGCGTACTAACGAGCAGATTGAGCTGCTTGAGGCATTGTTAGATCAGCAAAAAAGACAGAATGCTTTGTTACGTCGCCTTTGCGAAGCTAACGAACCCGAGAAAGCAGCAGAGCCTACTGCACTGCCCATTAAGGATAAAGACGATGACATCATCCGCCTGGTAGCTGAGCGGTAAAAAAGGTATGGCAGGATGAGGAAAGGCTGTTGTTGTTCTCAGTTGCTTCATCCTGTCGTCAGCGCGTCAGATTATTTTCTTCTGTCCCCGTCGTGTAATTGGCGGCCGGGCAGTCATCTATTCTCAGTATTTTCAGATGCTCCGCCTAATTAATATCTTATCCCCAGTCTGATATAAATATAATCTTCCATACGTAAAAAATATGATTATGTCATTTTTGTGATAACGATCGTTTTATTAACAGCGAAACGTTTCTCTTACTTTTTTTGTGCCTTGTCATCATTCTTTCATTATTTTGGTGCAAAACCAGAAGGCGGATCTCATTTTTACGCTTGTGACATTTTATGCATTACTAAGCATAAAAAATGATATCTGGCAGAACTCGTAACAGATAACCTGGAACAACTGAACCTATTGAGCTATGGTAGAAATATCCCAGCTATGGCGCAAGTCAGGCGGGGATAGGGGAGAGAGGCGAGAATATAATTCTACTCGATCTGGCGCATAACTGTGCAGTTGCTGTTTGATGGACGACGGGATTTGTGCGACCGATCGAGACACGTTTAAAAATGGCTTGCCATTATTAACGTTGTATGTGATAACACGTTTTGGGTTAAACGAGGTACAGTTCTGTTTATGTGTGGCATTTTCAGTAAAGAAGTCCTGAGTAAACACGTTGACGTTGAATACCGCTTCTCTGCCGAACCTTATATTAGTGCCTCAAGCAGTAATGTCTCAGTTTTATCTATGTTATGCCCGCGGGCGAAGAAAATACTCTAAGGAATTTTGCAAATGGCAAAGATTAAAGGTCAAGTTAAGTGGTTCAACGAGTCTAAAGGTTTTGGTTTCATTACTCCGGCTGATGGCAGCAAAGACGTGTTCGTACACTTCTCCGCTATCCAGGGTAACGGTTTCAAAACTCTGGCTGAAGGCCAGAACGTTGAGTTCGAAATTCAGGACGGCCAGAAAGGTCCGGCTGCTGTTAACGTAACAGCTATCTGATCGACACCACTGATTTGAAGCGCTTTTGCGCATCCATCTCAGATATAAAGCCTCGCTTATGCGGGGCTTTTTAATTCAAATTACGTCAAAATATTACTGAATGCCCATCCATTAGCGCTTTGTTGCAAAGGCGTGATGTTCGTAGCATAGTTTTCCCCGCTTTCTTGCGGCATTTCCCGTTAAATCAGACACCTGAAAAACTATCTTGTTGGAGATCGGGTGAAAAAGAAAAACGACGGCGATGCACGCAATTTTACTCCCGTACGTTTTGCCCTGCTTTGCGTGGCAATATTATTGAGCCTTGGATTGCTGCTGGGGCGGGTTGCGTGGTTGCAAATTGTCACGCCGACGAATCTGGTAAAACAGGAAGACATGCGTTCCTTACGCGAGGTGTCCATCGCTTCGCCACGCGGAATGATAACCGACAGAGAAGGGCGACCGCTGGCGGTAAGCGTTCCGGTTAACGCCGTCTGGGCCGATCCGAAGACGATTATCAGCAAGGGTGGCGTTGGCTATAACGAACGTTGGCAGGCGTTAGCGAAGACGCTGCATATTTCTCTCAGCACGCTGGCTGAACGCGTTAACAGCAATCCAGCCGGGCGGTTTATCTATCTGGCGCGCCAGATCTCTCCTCAGCAGGCAGAATGGGTCGATAAACTGGATCTGCCGGGAATCAACCTGCGTGAAGAGTCCCGCCGCTTTTATCCCGCCGGACATGTTGCGGCCAATCTGATTGGTTTCACCAACATTGACGGTCAGGGGATTGAAGGGCTGGAGAAAAGCTTCAATAGCCAGTTGATGGGCAAACCTGGCTCCCGCCTGGTACGGAAAGACAAATTTGGCCATGTCATCGAAAATATCACGGAAGTGATGCCGGTGCCGGCGCATGAATTACAGCTCAGCATTGATGAGCGCTTGCAGACGGTTACTGAAGACGCGCTGGACAATGCCGTGACATGGAATAAAGCGGAATCAGGGGCCGCAGTGCTGGTCAACATTGCCTCCGGCGAAATACTCTCCATGGCAAGCTTTCCCGATTTCAATCCCAATAACCGTGATGGCGCGGTACTGGATGATTTTCGTAATCGTGCAATTAGCGATACCTTTGAACCCGGTTCAACCGTAAAACCACTGGTGATTATGACCGCTCTGCAGCAGGGGATAGTACAGCCTGACAGCGTGATTGATACTCATCCTTTTATTGTTGATGGGCATCGCATCCGCGACGTCGGATTTTACCCGGAGCTATCGCTGACCGGGATCTTGCAGAAATCGAGCGATACCGGCGTGTCACACCTTTCGCTGGCGATGCCGGTACAGAAATTACTGAATACCTATAAAAGCTTTGGCTTTGGCGATCCAACCGGACTGGGTTTAACCGGGGAAAGCCGCGGATTAATGCCTCAACGCCGCTACTGGAGCGATCTGGACCGGGCAACCTTCGCATTTGGCTATGGATTAATGGTGACGCCGCTCCAACTGGCGCATGTATATGCCACCATCGGCAGTTTTGGTATCTATCGACCCCTTTCTATTACGCGTATCGATCCGCCGGTAATAGGTACGCGGGTGATGCCGGAGGCGTTGGTTCACCAGGTTGAACATATGATGGAAAGCGTCGCGCTACCCGGCGGCGGGGGAACCAAGGCCGCGGTCAGAGATTATCGCGTCGCGGTTAAGACCGGAACGGCAAAGAAAATTGGCGATGACGGCAAATATGTCGATAAATATGTGGCCTATACGGCGGGCGTTGCGCCAGCAAGCGACCCAAAGTTCGCGCTGGTTGTGGTTATAAATAACCCGCAAAACGGTGCTTATTATGGGGGGGCAGTCTCCGCGCCTGTATTCAGCCAGATAATGGGCGATGTCCTGCGTCTGGAAAACGTAAAGCCGGACGGTATGCCTCCCGACTCCGATCATCTGCTGGTAATGCACGGCAGCAACGTATCCTCGCCGTCGCTGTAAGTTATTTTCCCAGGGCGCAATTCGCGTTACACTTGCGCCCTTAAGTCACCTGCCGGAGTTGTCATGTCGTTTTCCTGTCCTCTTTGCCACCAGCCTCTTACTCAAGCGAATAACAGTTTTGTCTGCCCTGGGCGGCACCAGTTTGACGTGGCGAAAGAAGGGTATGTCAACTTACTGCCGGTTCAGCACAAACGGTCGCGCGATCCGGGTGATAGCGCGGAGATGATGCAGGCGCGCCGGGCATTTCTCGATGCCGGACACTATCAGCCGCTGCGCGATGCAATTGTGGATGCGCTCACCCGGAGGTTGAGTTCAGAAGATGCGGCGATCCTGGATATTGGCTGTGGGGAAGGGTATTACACCCATGCGTTTGCCGATGCGCTGACGGGCTGTACAACCTTTGGTCTTGACGTTTCTAAAGTGGCGATTAAGTCCGCAGCCCGACGTTATTCGCAGGTGACCTTTTGCGTTGCCTCCAGCCATCGTCTGCCATTTGCCGACGAGTCAATGGATGCCATCATCCGGATCTACGCGCCCTGTAAAGCGCCGGAGCTGGCTCGCGTGGTCAAACCGGGTGGCTGGGTTATTACCGCCACGCCGGGTCCGCGTCATTTAATGGAGCTGAAAGGGCTGATTTATGATGAGGTGCGTTTGCATGCGCCACACACTGAGCAACTGGACGGTTTTGTTCTGCAAGAGAGTCTTGCGCTGGGGTATCAGATGCAGCTCAAAGGTAGCGAGGCCGTTGCGTTACTGCAAATGACGCCGTTCGCCTGGCGGGCAAAGCCGGAAGTGTGGGAAACGTTAGCCGGAAAAACGACGTTTGACTGCCAGACAGACTTTAGTATTCATATCTGGCAGCGCCTGAATTAACCGTGGAAGTGTGCCCAGAGGATCTGGGCGCCAATACCTATCAGTACCACCCCGCCCAAAATTTCAGCTCGCTTGCCCAGCATCGGGCCAATGAAACGACCGATCATCATGCCGAGCGTAGACATAATCAACGTGGCGCAGCCGATGGCCAGAGCAGTGGCAATAATGTTGACCTGCAGGAAAGCCAGACCCACCCCGACGGCCATTGCGTCGAGACTGGTTGCAATGGCGGTGGTGACCAGCAGCCAGAAGCCATGGCGGCGCTGTGGCTCTTCATCTTCATCCCCGTCGTCGCGAAAGCCTTCTATTATCATTCGTCCGCCTAAAAAGATCAGCAGAATGAAGGCGATCCAATGGTTCCACTCCAGTACAAATTTGCTGGCGAGCATACCCATGCCCCAGCCAATGAGCGGCGTAAGCGTTTCAACGGCGCCGAAAATAAGACCGGTGCGTAGTGCTTCAGAAAATTTGGGTTTATGCAGGGTGGCGCCTTTGCCAATTGATGCAGCGAAAGCATCCATCGACATGCCGAAAGCAAGAAGAACAGTAGCGGTGAGATTCATAACAGCGTCCTGACCGGGGTATCCATAACACACATCACTGCCCCCAGTAACCATGCATACAGGCTGGAATCACTGTAAATACAGCGCCATTCAGGTATGCATTGCAGTTGATGTGCCTATGGTCTCGCCTGACTGAACCTGTAAGATCAGTCCGTACGCGCCACGTTTTTCAACGAGTATGTTGACACGTACATTTCCGGAGTCTGGAAATCGGCTACTCCCCAACGACGGGCGCAACCTTAACATATTTTGAGAATATAAAACAAGAAACGCAGAAATAATATTTGGCCTCTAATTGAAAACGATTTTCATTTAGATTTATTTATAAATAAAACGTTAAAATAAATAACATTATGAGCAGTGGGATATAGCCTTAGCTATGTTTATTTTGGAATGGATATATATAAAACATAGTTCAGGCTATATTTTTAACTCATTGATTTGAAATTAAAAGTTTATATATGTTTTCGAGATCGTCTATATTACGTACGCGAATCAGTAATCTTCGATGTTCTAATTGCATCACCAGGACACCGTCTTCAGATAAATTCATCTCTTTAATCCGGTTATATTCAATCCAGACATTGGCGAAAAAAAAGCCTTTCTGTTTGAAGATGATTTTTGGCGTACGGATCCAAAACAGATACAGTCCCATCAATACCAGTGCACATAATAACCATGTGGTAAATTGCGCGCCGTGGCTGGTGATGTTGTTGTAGATAAGAATAGCAATCAAGCCAAGGAAGATAACGCTGTCGACTCTGCTACGAGGAAGCAGGGCGACAGACAACAGAGTAGGGCCATTACGGCGGGGCATGATGAACTGATCGTAAATGGCATACGCCAGCAGCGAAAAGATAAAAAGAACCAGCACCAGGTCCGTGATAGTCATGAATCCTCAACCCTCTAAATAGAAAAACCGGGGGCAAGCCCCCGGCGGTGTACAACAGTCTTACAGGCCGAGCAGTCCGACAGCGTAGCCCGCGATACCGATGACGAAGAAGCCAACGATGATCCACAGCGGGTTCACTTTTTTACGCAGCAGCCACATACAGGCGAAAGTCAACAGCAGAGGAACCAGACCCGGCATCAGCTGGTCAAGGATAGTCTGCACAGTGGTGACGCGAGTCTGACCATCCTGACCGGTGATGGTGGAAACCACCAGCGGGATGTTTACGTGCGTCCACTTGTTAACCAATGCCCCCATGACAAACAGGCCGAGGATTGACGCCCCCTCAGTCAGTTTCTGCAGGAAGCCGCCGCCCATATCTTTAACGATATCGATACCTTTACGGTAGCCGTATGCCACACCGTAGTAACGGGTTGCCAGACGAACCAGGTTAAACAGGATGAAGAACAGCAGTGGTCCAAGCAGACTGCCGCTCATCGCGATACCTGCGCCAAGTGCGGCGAATACCGGACGTACGGTACCCCAGAAGATCGGGTCGCCCACGCCTGCAAGCGGTCCCATCAGACCAACTTTGATACCGTTGATGGCACCATCGTCAATCTCTGCGCCGTTTGCACGCTGCTCTTCCATCGCCAGCGTAACGCCCAATACGGGGGCCGCTACGTACGGATGGGTATTAAAGAATTCCAGGTGACGCTTAATAGCCTGCTTACGTGCGTCGTTGTTTTCCGGGTACAAGCGGCGGATAGCCGGCACCATGGAGAAACAGAAACCCAGCGCCTGCATACGTTCGAAGTTCCAGGAACCCTGAAACAGGTTAGAACGAAGGAACACGCCACGAATGTCACTCGGAGTGAGTTTTTTCTCGGTGGTAGTTTTAGTCATATCAACCATTTCGCTCACCTGCTAGTCCAGTTCGTTATCGAGATCGTTATTGCCAGCCGCAGCAGCAGGTGCGCCGGCTACGCGGTTATATTTCGGGCTCAGCTGAATGTAGAGGATAGCCATTACTGCGCCAATCACACCCAGAGCAACCAGGTTGAAGTTAGTAAATGCCGCGGTGACGAAGCCGAGGTAGAAGAACGGCATCAGGTAGCCTGCGCGCATCATGTTGATGACCATCGCATAACCAACCACTACGATCATACCCCCTGCGATGTTCAGACCGCCGGTCACAACTTCCGGAATGGCATTAAGCATGCTCTGAACTTCACTGGTACCAACAGAAATCGCCACGATTACCGCCGGGATAGCGATACGCATAGCCTGCAGGAACAGGGAGGATACGTGCAGCCAGGAGATCGCCGTCAGGTTACCGTTTTCTGCCGCCTTATCCGCTGCGTGCTGGAATGCTACGGTGATAGTACGAACGATGATGGTCAATACCTGGCCTGCTGCTGCCAGTGGGATAGCCAGCGCGATACCTGCACCAATGCTTTGGTGACCCGCGATAACCAGAACGGTAGAGATAATTGAGGCCAATGCGGCATCAGGTGCAACCGCAGCACCGATGTTCATCCAGCCCAGGGCGATCATTTCCAGGGTACCACCGATGATGATACCGGTTTTCATATCACCGAGAACGGCACCAATCAGCGTACAGGCCACCAACGGACGGTGGAACTGAAATTCATCGAGTACCGACTCCATACCCGCGATACATGCGACGATGAACACCAGCACAATCTGAAGAGTGGTAATCTCCATTGTACTTCTCCTATTGCTATACAGACTTAAGTGTGAAAACTAAGTAAATGCCAGGGCGTTATTTCACCTTGGCAATCAAATCCATCATTTTCAGTTTCTGATCGGTAGAAACCTTACGAGCCTCGAGCTCAATACCGCGTTCGTTGAGTTTCTTGAAGGCTTCGATGTCTTTTTCATCGACAGAAATTGCGTTGTTTACCTGCGTTTTACCCTGACGGAAAGCCATACCGCCAATGTTTACAGAGGTAATTTTCACACCACCTTCAACGATACGTTCTACGTCGGTCGGGTTGGTAAACAACAGCATCACACGCTCACCTGCATATTTCGGGTTGTTGTAGACGCGGATCATTTTCGCGACATCAACCACATGCGCCGTCACACCCGGAGGTGCAACCTGGGTCAGCAGCGTTTTACGCACGGTATCGGCGGCAACTTCATCACTGACGACGATAATGCGTGTTACGTTGGTTTCTTTGGTCCAGCGAGTTGCCACCTGACCATGGATTAAGCGGTCATCAATACGCGCCAGGCCGATCTGCATATAATCGTTCGGACCCATCGGTTTGGCGGGAGCTGCTGCTTTTGGCGCCGCGACTGGGGCTGGAGCGGCTTTCTCCACCGGTTTTGCTTTCAGCGCTTTCACGCCTTCGCTACCGGTTTCAACGGCCAGTGCTACTAATTCATCGAAGCTGGGGTTGTCATCACGCGCCATGAAGGTTTCAACCAGCATGGGAATGTTCACACCGGCGATGACTTCGTAATGCTCTTTATCGACGACAATGCGGCTCGCAGCGTTAAACGGGCTGCCTCCCCATGTGTCAACGAGAAACAGCACGCCTTTACTGGTATCGAGTTTTGCCAACTGAGCGTTGTACTTTTCAATCAGCGTTTCGGCATTTTCGCCTGGAACGAAATCGATCCAGCCGACGTTTTCCTGCTCGCCTAACAGCATTTCTGCTGTCTTAAGTAACTGCTCTGCAGCCCAACCATGTGTGCCTATTACAATAGCAATGGTCACTTGCTACCTCCTTTATTATCGTTAACACATCAACGTGAAGATGTATTTGAATCGTCGTCCGCAATCGAATCGATTCAGATAAGGGTTACAAAGAAAAACCTATGATTTTCGTGAATTATTTTAGATATCGAAAAAAATATTTTATGTGATGAAGATCCGTAATTTAACTTCCGATAAAAAGAAATTTCGAAGGGTAAAATATCTCCGAAACAACTTATTGCAAAGGAAGGTAAATCTTTGCTAAAAAACGGTTGTCTCTGTTATGTTTAGCATCGGTTTAATTACTCAGGAGTATAGGGCAGTAGCTCACCATATGGATCGTCACCGACGTCATTTCACTATCAGGCCGTATCAAGCCTGTCAGATTGGCACTTTTTGCCACAAATTTTCTCTGCATATCGCTTCAACGCCTGAGATCCTCAGCGCGCAGTTTGGTCATTCCTTAAGCAGGAGCTTGTCATGGAATTATTAATGGACCCGCAGATTTGGGTGGGTTTGCTCACGCTTGTCGTTCTCGAAATTGTTCTGGGTATTGATAACCTGGTCTTCATTGCGATCCTGGCTGATAAGCTGCCGCCAAAACAGCGAGATAAAGCGCGTTTAATCGGTTTGTCACTGGCACTGGTTATGCGCCTGGGCTTGTTGTCCGTGATTTCGTGGATGGTGACGCTAACTAAGCCGCTATTTACGGTAATGGACTACTCGTTCTCGGGGCGCGATCTGATCATGCTGCTGGGGGGGATTTTCCTCTTGTTCAAGGCCACGACAGAGCTGCATGAGCGGCTGGAAAACCGTGAACATGATACCGGCCAGGCAAAAGGGTATGCGAGTTTTTGGGTTGTTGTGACGCAGATTGTCATCCTCGACGCGGTGTTCTCGCTGGATGCCGTTATTACGGCGGTCGGTATGGTCAACCATCTGCCGGTGATGATGGCGGCGGTCGTGATTGCTATGGCCGTGATGCTGCTGGCTTCTAAGCCGCTGACACGATTTGTGAACCAACATCCGACGGTGGTGGTGCTGTGTCTGAGCTTCCTGTTAATGATCGGTCTGAGCCTGGTTGCCGAAGGGTTTGGCTTCCATATTCCGAAAGGCTATCTGTATGCGGCGATTGGCTTCTCAATCATCATTGAGTTGTTTAACCAGATTGCCCGTCGGAACTTTATTCGCCACCAGTCGACGCTGCCGCTGCGTGCGCGCACTGCCGATGCAATCCTGCGTCTGATGGGGGGTAAAAGTCAGGCCAGCGCGCAGATGGAATCCGACAACCCGGTGCCGGTTCCCGTCCCGGAAGGCGCATTTGTGGAAGAAGAACGTTATATGATTAATGGCGTCCTTTCTCTGGCGTCGCGTTCATTACGTGGCATTATGACGCCTCGTGGCGAAATTAGCTGGGTTGATGCAGACCTGAGCGTGGAGGAAATTCGCGAGCAATTGCTCTCGTCACCACACAGCCTGTTCCCGGTGTGTCGTGGCGAACTGGATGAAATCATCGGTATTGTGCGTGCTAAAGAGCTGCTGGTCGCGCTGGAAGACGGTGTGGATGTGGCGGCCATTGCCTCTGCGTCTCCGGCTATTATTGTCCCGGAAACGCTGGATCCTATCAATCTGTTAGGTGTTCTGCGACGTGCCCGCGGCAGCTTTGTTATCGTCACTAACGAGTTTGGTGTAGTCCAGGGTCTGGTCACGCCGCTGGACGTATTAGAAGCTATTGCCGGTGAATTCCCGGATGCCGATGAAACGCCTGAAATTATTGCTGATGCAGGCGGTTGGTTGGTGAAAGGTGGTACCGATCTGCATGCGTTGCAACAGGCGCTGGACGTGGATACGTTAGTGAATGAAGATGAAGATATCGCCACGGTGGCAGGTTTAGTCATTGCCGCTAACGGCCATATTCCACGCGTAGGTGATGTTATCGATGTTGCACCGTTGAGCATTACGATTGTCGAAGCCAATGACTATCGTGTGGATTTAGTTCGCATTGTTAAAGAACAACCCGCTCACGACGAAGACGAGTAAGCGGGGTTAGCGAAACGGCATAACGTGCATACTGTGTCGCCCGTTATGCCGGGCGGGCGGCGGCGTGCTGCCCGCCAGCCATTTGGGAAAATCGCGCAGCGGCATCGGCTTTGCATACAAAAAGCCTTGCAATAAATGTACGCCGTGTCGGCGCAAATGCTGTGCCTGCGCCTGTGTTTCAACGCCTTCCGCCACCAGTTCTATATTCAGTTTTTTCCCCAAAGCGATAATGATGTCTGTGACGGTTGAGTTCACGGCGTCTGTCCCGATTGCTGAGGTAAATGATTTATCTATCTTCAGCACATCCGGGCGAAGCTTTTCCAGCCAGGAGAGCGAGCTGTTGCCGGTGCCGAAATCGTCAATTGCCAGCTTTACGCCAAGCCGATTTAACTCGCGCACGACCCGATAATCCACATCCAGTAACGCATCGCGCTCGGTGAGTTCGATAACCAACTGCTGAATAGGGTGCTGGCTGAACCAGTACTGGTTGAGATCTTTTAGCAGCGTACCGTTACGAAAATGGCTGGCGGCAACATTTATCCCAATATGAAACTGGCTGCTCATCGGGAATACGTGCCGTTGCTGAATGGTTTCTGCGATGACATGACGGGTAAGCGGCACAATCAGGTTGTGCTCCTCTGCGATGGGAATAAACACTTCGGGAGAGATCCAACCCTGGCGCGGGTTATTCCAGCGTAAAAGGATTTCCACTCCCATACATTGCTGGGTTTGCGCATTAAGTAGCGGCTGGCAAAACAGCTCGAATTCCCGTGCAGCAAGGGCCAGATTTATCTCCCAGGAGAAGCTCATTCTGCTGGCGGTCGCCAGCCATGCCAGGTAGCCCACTAAAAAACTTAGGATCACCGCCAGCGGCAGTTGTGTTGGCAAATGTTTTATAGCCAGTTCGCTGGCACCCGGACCGGTAACGCTGATAGTAAAGGGGAAATGTTGCGATGAGAGCTGGTAGCGTTTTTCATTATTCAGTTCAGGTAGCGTATCGACAACACCCAGTCCATATAGCAAATGGCGATTACCGACGGTTAAGCTGGCATGGGTAATTTGCGGTGGCTGGGGTTCAAGCAACATGGACGATAATAAATCAATGTTAACGATTTCCAGCACGCCATCTGAGCCATCGGCAGATGCTGGATACCATTGCGTCAGAATCGGACTGCCCTTAATCAACGAATGGTCGGTAGACAGCAGCAATTGCGGCTCCCGACTGGGTAATTCAGGCTCCAGTTGGCGAATAGGCACATTGCGATAGCCAAAAATGCTGGAACAATAAAGGACCCCGCTCTGAATCAGGCTGATAGAACGTACCGTTTGCAGTCTGGCTGCATGCTTACTCAGAGGTAAACGCGCGACTGAACAGGGAAGCCCAATCAGCGGTAGCAGTACATCGCGTCCGGTCTGTAGGGGCAAAAGCACGTCATCCAACTCTTCAACGGCGTGGTTGGCAAAGGTAACGGTATTGCGATGATTTAAATTACGCTCCGAAATAAATCGGACAGTTAATGTGAGAATGAGCGTCAGTAGTGCACATAATGTGCAGACGATTAAGCGATTCCGGCGATAGTTCTTGATGATCCTTTGCGCTGTTTGCATGCGGGCCGCCCGATAAGCCGTTGGTCACAGTAGCCAACAGCAACAGAGCAAGTGTAGTGGGGAAAATTACGCCAGACGAGGGAGAGGGGGCAAATTCGCCCATCCGTCGCAGATGGGCGAAAAATAAGTATTAGTCACATTGAACTTTGATTGCCAGACCACCGCGTGACGTTTCACGGTATTTGGCGTTCATGTCTTTACCTGTTTCGTACATGGTCTCAATGACTTTATCCAGCGAGACGCGCGGAGCGCTGGTACGGCGCATTGCCATACGCGCAGCGTTGATCGCCTTCACTGACGCAATGGCATTACGTTCGATGCACGGAACCTGTACCTGTCCCGCAACCGGATCGCAGGTTAAGCCGAGGTTATGTTCCATGCCGATTTCAGCAGCAACACACACCTGCTCAGGGCTCGCGCCTAACAGTTCAGCCAGACCCGCGGCAGCCATGGAACAGGCTACGCCCACTTCACCCTGACAACCCACTTCTGCACCAGAGATAGACGCGTTCATTTTGTACAACGCGCCAATCGCGCCGGCCGCCAGGAAATAACGGGTATAGATATCCGGGCTGACGGACTCGATGAAATGATCGTAATAGGCCAGTACCGCAGGGACGATACCGCAGGCACCGTTGGTTGGCGCAGTAACTACGCGACCACCCGCGGCGTTTTCTTCGTTAACGGCCAGCGCGAACATGTTCACCCAGTCGATCACGTTCATCGGATCGTTGGACAGCTTGTCGCTGGAAACCAGCATACGACGCAGGGCTGAAGCACGACGAGGAACGCGCAGCGGACCCGGCAGCACGCCTTCGGTGTTCATACCACGATCGATACAAGCCTGCATGGTTTGCCAGACGTTACCAAAGTATTCTTCAATCTCTTTTTTACTGTGCAGAGCAAGTTCGTTCTGCATCGCCATGCCAGAGAGAGACAGGCCGGTGCTGTTGCAGTATTCCAGCATTTCGGTGGCGGATTTGAACGGATAAGGCACACTGACCTCGCCCGCGGCATCCTGACCAAAATGTTCTTCATCAACGATGAATCCACCGCCGATGGAGTAGTAGGTTTTGCTGTAAATGACGGTTTCGCCACTGTACGCGTGGATCTGCATTCCGTTTTCATGCAGCGGCAGGTTGCCGTTGTGAAAACGCATTCCGTCATTCTGCGGGAAATCCACTTCGTGCTGGCCCAGCGCAAGCAGCAGGCGTCCACGCGTTTCTACGTCTCGGATAAATCCGGGGATGCTGTCAATATCCACGGTAGCAGGCTCATTGCCCGCCAGACCCATAATAATGGCGATATCGGTATGGTGACCTTTACCCGTGAGCGACAGTGAACCATACACGTCGACGGCGACACGAGTAACGCTGTCCAGTAATCCTTTTTCGACCAGGTCATCGACGAACTGTTTACCCGCCTTCATAGGCCCTACGGTATGGGAAGATGAGGGACCAATCCCCACCTTAAACATGTCGAATAGACTAATCACGATAATACTCCTACAGGGCGACTGGGGTTTCCAGTAACGATGTTATAACTGCGCATAGTGTAAGAGGGAACGCGGCGATCGGCTTAACTATTCACATGAATTAAACTAATAGATAACCGCGGTTTTACTAATGTTGTGACCTGAGTTTCAAGTTGTCTATGGTGTGCGTAAAGATAAGTATAGTCAGGGCTTGACGCCAATTTGCAGCGCCAGCTCACGAATTATTCCGGCGGTCATTCCCCAGACGAAATATTGCTCATACCAGGAAAGCCATACACGATGTGAATCGCCGCGACGGTAGATATCCAACGGATGATAACGACCTAAATGCAGGGCTTGTGCCAGCGGCATTTCGAACACGGCGGAAACTTCATCAACACTTGCGCGATACGGCAAATTTGGCGGGATAATGCCTACCACCGGCGTGACCTGGAAACCGGTCACACTGTCGACCGGCGGCAGAACGCCAATCACCTCCACGCAGGATGGTGGGATCGCCACTTCTTCCTGCGCTTCGCGAAGGGCGGCGGCAATTAACGAGGCATCGCTGCTATCCACCGCGCCGCCGGGAAAGGCGACCTGTCCGGCATGCTTGCGCAGATGAACGGATCGCTGAGTTAACAGCAACCCCGGCTGTGCACGACGCACGACGGGGATCAGTACGGCGGCCTGACGCTGGTTTAACGCAGTATGATTAACCTGCGGGCGCAGGAGTTGAAAGCGCGATAAAAAATCATCAAGCGTCAGGCTGCTGTATTCCACGTGTCAGTTCTCCAGTTGGTGCAAAATACGATTCACTTTATCAAACGTTTCCTGATACTCCGCATCTTCCTGGCTGTCCGCCACAATGCCACCGCCAGCGGAACAATAAATGCGTCCGTTGGTGGCTGTCAGCGTGCGAATGGTAATGCTGGTATCCATATTGCCGCAAAAGCTCAGATAGCCAATGCTACCGCACCAGGCGTTGCGTCTTTGCGGTTCCAGTTCGTCAATAATTTCCATTGCCCGCACTTTTGGCGCACCGGTAATAGAGCCGCCGGGGAAGGCGGCACGCAGCAGGTCAGTGGCGTGCAATGACTCTGGCAGACGCGCGGTAATGGTGCTGACCAAATGATGAACGGCAGGGAACGGTTCGACAACAAACAGTTCCGGAACCTGTACCGAACCGGGTTCGGCAACGCGGCCGATATCATTACGCATTAAATCGACGATCATCAGGTTTTCCGCCTGATCCTTTGGGGAGTTCGCCAGTGATTGAGCCTGCTGACGATCGGCATCGGCATCTTCAAGTCTGGGCAGCGTGCCTTTAATCGGACGCGTCTGGATGTGCTGGTTTTCCAGCAGAATAAAACGCTCAGGTGAAAGGCTGAGAATCGCTCCCTCCTCAAGACGTATAAACGCACTGAACGGGGCGCGGTTCGCATGGTTGAGACGTACAAACGCTAACCATTCATCTCCTTGATAATGCGCCTGAAAGCGCTGGGCAAGATTGACCTGATAGCAATCGCCGCTGTGCAGATAACGCTGCACCTGACGGAACCTTTCACCATACTGCTCGCGGGTCATGTTTGACTGCCACGAGGATGTTAACGAAAACGGTTCGCGCACGGGTATCTGTTGATTTTCCAGCCAACGGCGTCGTGCCTGTACATCGGAGTGGCTAAGTAGCGACACCCTTTGCAACTGATGATCGACAATCAGCGCCCAATCGTAAATGCCAACCGCCATGTCCGGTAGCGTGATATCCTGTTCGGCTTCCGTTGGCAGAGATTCAAAACGACGGCCTAAGTCATAACCGAACAGACCCAATGCGCCTCCCTGGAAGGGAAAATCGGGATTATAATCGGGCTGAATAGTCAGCGATGTCAGCGCCGAACGTAAAACCGTCATCGGATCATCAACCGTTTGCATAGTGCCGTGATGGTCATGCACAACGGTCTCTTCTGCATGTGTGACCAGCGTGGTAATGGGGTCGGCGACCAGAATATCAAAGCGATTATGCGGATGGTCGGCATGGCCCGAATGCAAAAGCATTGCCCAGGGCTGGTGGCTTAATGTGGCAAAATAGTGCTCAGCGGCGTCCAGACGCCAGGGGAGTGTGATTACAGCGGGAGATAACGTCTTCATCAGTCCTGACTCGTTGCTACTTCACTGGCTATGTGCCGGGTAGCATGAAATAATTAGCGCTAATAATTTAGCAGGAGTTCACCATGATTGCAGGTTTACCTTCACTCACGCACGATCAGCAGCAACAGGCGGTTGAACGCATTCATGAACTGATATCCCAGGGGATGAGCAGTGGCGAGGCGATTACGAAAGTGGCTGCTGAATTACGCGCCAGTCATACCGGCGAGCGGATCGTGGCGCGTTTTGAAGATGAAGACGAATAACGCCGCTTATACCGCAGCGATAATCTTAATTTCAACTTTGTATTTCGGGTTCATTAACCCGGCCTGAACGGTGCAACGTACCGGCGCGTGACCAGCAACAACCCATGCGTCCCAGGCTTTGTTCATGGCGGCAAAATCATTTTTGTCCGCCAGGAACAGGGTGGCATCAAGAATACGTGACTTGCTGCTGCCCTGTTTTTCCAGCACCGCATCAATTTGCGCCAGCGTATTTGCCGTTTGCTCAAAGGCGTCGGCATCCAGATTTTCCGGTACGCCGGTGTAATACAACGTGTTGTTGTGGATAACCACGTCGGACCAACGCGCTTCGGCATCAATGCGCACAATCGTCATAAATCATTCCTCATTTACGTTTTTTCATAATGGCTTCGGGTTGCGCCAAGACTGCCATAATGTTGTGTCCACGTCACCTCTTCAACTGGCGAAAGAGCCGCTGGCCTGACATAATCCCTGTTCAAATGAACAGGGGGCAGTGTGACGGACGATTTTGCAGCAGACGGTCAGTTGGCTAAAGCGATACCCGGTTTTAAACCGCGTGAACCACAGCGGCAGATGGCCTTCGCCGTCAGTCATGCTATCGAAAAATCACAGCCGCTTGTTGTCGAAGCCGGAACAGGAACGGGTAAAACCTACGCTTATCTTGCCCCCGCGCTGCGTGCCGGAAAGAAAGTGATCGTCTCCACGGGCTCGAAGGCGTTGCAGGATCAGCTATACAGCCGCGATTTACCCACAGTAGCGAAGGCTCTGGAATTCACGGGTAAACTGGCGCTACTGAAAGGGCGTTCAAACTATCTGTGTCTTGAGCGTCTCGAACAACAGGCGCTGGCGGGCGGTGACCTGCCGGTACAGACTTTAAGTGACGTCATTCTGCTACGCTCCTGGTCAAATCAAACCCTTGATGGTGACATCAGCACCTGCGTCAGCGTGGCGGAAGACTCTCAGGCCTGGCCGCTGGTGACGAGCACAAACGATAATTGCCTTGGGAGCGACTGTCCGCTGTACAAAGAGTGCTTTGTCGTTAAAGCGCGCAAGAAGGCGATGGATGCAGATGTCGTCGTGGTAAACCACCATCTGTTTCTCGCTGATATGGTAGTGAAAGAGAGTGGGTTTGGCGAGCTGATCCCGGAAGCTGAAGTGATGATCTTCGATGAAGCGCATCAGTTACCGGATATCGCCAGCCAGTATTTTGGTCAATCGCTCTCCAGTCGCCAATTGCTGGATCTGGCGAAAGACATCACCATTGCCTATCGCACCGAGCTGAAAGACACTCAACAGCTTCAAAAATGCGCCGACCGGCTGGCGCAAAGCGCGCAGGACTTCCGCCTGCAGCTGGGCGAGCCGGGCTATCGAGGAAACTTGCGGGAACTGCTGGCCGACCCGCGCGTGCAGCGCGCGTTTTTGTTGCTCGATGACACGTTGGAGCTGTGTTACGACGTGGCGAAACTGTCTCTCGGACGTTCCGCTTTGCTGGATGCCGCGTTTGAACGTGCCACGCTTTACCGTACTCGTCTGAAGCGCCTGAAAGAGATCAACCAGCCAGGTTTCAGCTACTGGTATGAATGCACCTCGCGCCATTTCACCCTTGCGCTGACGCCGCTCACGGTGGCGGATAAATTCAAAGAAGTGATGGAACAGAAGCCGGGCTGCTGGATTTTTACCTCCGCGACGCTGTCGGTAAACGATGATCTTCATCATTTCACCGCGCGGCTGGGTATTGAAGATGCCGAGTCGATGCTGCTGCCAAGTCCATTTGATTACACGCGCCAGGCGCTGCTGTGCGTGCCGCGTAATCTCCCGCAAACCAACCAACCGGGAGCGGCGCGTCAGTTGGCATCCATGCTGCGTCCTATTATCGAAGCGAACAACGGACGCTGTTTTATGCTGTGTACCTCGCACGCGATGATGCGCGATCTGGCGGAACAATTCCGCGCCACCATGACCCTTCCCGTGCTGCTGCAGGGCGAAACCAGTAAAGGACAACTGTTACAGCAGTTTGTCAGCGCAGGTAATGCGTTACTGGTTGCCACCAGCAGCTTCTGGGAAGGGGTGGACGTGCGTGGCGATACGTTGTCGCTGGTGATTATTGATAAACTGCCGTTCACCTCGCCCGACGATCCGCTGTTAAAAGCGAGGATGGAGGACTGCCGTTTGCGCGGCGGCGATCCGTTTGAAGACGTTCAGTTGCCGGATGCGGTAATCACCCTGAAACAGGGCGTGGGGCGTCTGATTCGTGACGCCGACGACCGCGGGGTGCTGGTGATTTGCGACAACCGTCTGGTGATGCGACCTTACGGTGCCACTTTCCTGGCAAGCCTTCCGCCTGCGCCGCGGACGCGTGATATTGCTCGCGCTGTTCGTTTTCTTGCCATACCAACGACTGAGTAATTTGTTACGGAGTGTGGTAAGATGCGCGCCAAATTTATTGACCTGATCACAAACACCCATGCGAATTCTGGCTATCGATACCGCCACAGAGGCGTGCTCTGTTGCCCTGTGGAATGACGGTACTACCAAGGCTCATTTCGAGCTTTGCCCACGAGAACACACCCAACGAATTTTACCAATGGTCGAGGAAATCCTGGCTGCTGGCGATCTCACGTTAACCGATATCGACGCTCTGGCGTTTGGTCGCGGTCCTGGCAGTTTCACCGGTGTACGTATTGGGATTGGCATTGCTCAGGGGCTGGCGTTAGGCGCGAATTTACCGATGATCGGCGTCTCCACCCTGGCAACAATGGCGCAGGGCGCCTGGCGTAAGTCGGGCGCGACCCGCGTACTGGCCGCGATCGACGCGCGAATGGGCGAAGTCTATTGGGCCGAATACCTGCGTGATGAGCACGGCAACTGGCACGGTGAAGAAACCGAAGCGGTGCTAACCCCCGAGCAGGTGCATGCGCGTTTACTGCAACTGTCTGGCGAGTGGGTAACGGTCGGAACAGGCTGGCCTGCCTGGCCTGAGCTCGGTAAAGACAGCGGTCTGACGCTGAGCGATGGCGACGTTTTGCTTCCGGCGGCTGAAGATATGCTGCCTGTTGCCACGCAAATGCTGGCTGCCGGTAAGACCGTGGCGGTTGAACATGCGGAACCGGTTTATTTACGTAACACCGTGGCATGGAAGAAACTTCCCGGTAAAGAATGAATCTTAGTAGTACATCCCCGGTTAATTCGCACAGCCGTCAGTGCGCAGCATGGTGAATTGGTCGGGGCAGAAGCTAAGAAAAGGGAGTCGCAATATGGCGGTGCAAAAGCAGTTATTGAAAGGTCTGTTGGCGGGCGCATTCGCGTTAATGCTTAGCGGTTGTGTCACCATCCCGGACGCGATTAAAGGTTCGAGCCCTACGCCGCAGCAGGATCTGGTGCGGGTTATGAATGCCCCGCAGCTGTATGTCGGACAGGAAGCGCGTTTCGGCGGTAAAGTTGTGGATATTCAGAACCAGCAGGGGAAATCCCGTCTGGAAATTGCCACTGTTCCTCTTGATAGTGGGGCGCGACCGGTGCTGGGCGAAGCCTCCCGCGGGCGAATTTATGCTGATGTAAATGGCTTCCTCGACCCGGTGGACTTCCGCGGTCAACTGGTTACCGTCGTCGGTCCGATTAGCGGTACTGTGGATGGAAAAATCGGTAATACGCCGTATAAATTCATGCTGATGCAGGTAACTGGCTATAAACGCTGGCATATTACTCAGCAAATTGTTATGCCGCCTCAGCCGATCGACCCCTGGTTCTACGGTGCGCGTGGCTGGCCTTACGGTGGCTACGGTGGATGGGGATGGTACAATCCCGGCCCGGCACAGGTTCAGACCATAGTAACTGAGTAACTCTTTGTTTTATGAGTAAAAGAAACAGCGGCTCGTCCGCTGTTTCTGCATTAACGTGGATATAAGAAAAATAAATAGTGACGTGCTTCGCAACCTTGTCGTTGTGTAATAAACAAACTGGTACGCTGAGTTAATATTATGTTAACAGTTTGTTTATTGCCTGGGGTTGTGATGACGACGAATACGCATTTTAGAGGTGATGTATTGAAAAAGGTTTGGCTTAACCGTTATCCCGCTGGTGTTCCTGCGGAGATCAATCCTGACCGTTATCAATCCCTGGTGGAACTCTTTGAACACTCAGTAAGACGGTATGCCGATCAGCCCGCGTTTGTAAACATGGGGGAGGTGATGACCTTCCGCAAGCTTGAAGAGCGTAGCCGGGCATTTGCGGCCTATTTGCAACAGGGACTCGGGCTGAAGAAGGGCGATCGCGTCGCATTGATGATGCCGAACCTGCTGCAATATCCGGTCGCACTGTTTGGGATTTTACGTGCCGGCATGATCGTCGTGAACGTGAACCCGCTGTACACGCCTCGCGAGCTGGAACATCAGCTCAACGACAGCGGCGCGTCGGCGATTGTCATCGTGTCTAACTTTGCCCACACGCTGGAAAAAGTCGTCGACAAAACGTCGGTGCAACACGTGATCCTGACGCGTATGGGCGATCAGCTGTCGACCGCCAAAGGGACGTTGGTTAACTTTGTCGTCAAGTATATCAAGCGTCTGGTGCCGAAATACCACCTGCCGGATGCCATCTCTTTTCGTAGTGCGCTGCAAAACGGTTATCGCATGCAGTATGTGAAACCCGAAGTAGTGTCGGAAGATCTGGCGTTCCTGCAATATACCGGGGGGACTACCGGTGTGGCGAAGGGCGCGATGCTTACGCACCGTAACATGCTGGCTAACCTTGAGCAGGTTAACGCCACTTATGGCCCGTTGCTGCATCCGGGTAAAGAACTGGTGGTGACGGCCCTACCGCTGTATCACATTTTTGCGCTGACGATGAACTGTCTGCTGTTTATTGAGCTGGGCGGTCAAAACCTGCTGATTACCAACCCGCGTGATATTCCGGGACTGGTAAAAGAGCTGGCGAAGTATCCGTTCACCGCTATGACCGGCGTCAACACGCTGTTTAACGCGCTGCTGAATAACAAAGAGTTCCAACAACTGGACTTCTCGTCACTGCACCTTTCGGCAGGCGGCGGGATGCCGGTTCAACAGGCGGTAGCTGAACGTTGGGTGAAGCTGACCGGTCAGTATCTGCTGGAAGGCTATGGCCTGACGGAGTGTGCCCCTCTGGTGAGCGTCAATCCTCATGATATCGACTACCACAGCGGCAGTATCGGGTTACCGGTTCCTTCCACCGAGGTCAAACTGGTGGATGACGACGATAACGAAGTGCCGCCGGGAGAACCGGGCGAACTGTGCGTGAAAGGTCCGCAAGTGATGCTGGGCTACTGGCAGCGACCAGACGCCACCGACGAAATCGTCAAAGACGGCTGGCTGCACACCGGCGATATTGCGGTGATGGATGATGAAGGCTTCCTGCGTATTGTCGATCGTAAGAAAGATATGATCCTGGTGTCCGGCTTTAACGTCTATCCAAATGAAATTGAAGACGTGGTTATGCAACATCCTGGCGTACAGGAAGTGGCTGCGGTTGGTGTTCCGTCGGGCAGCAGCGGTGAAGCGGTGAAAATTTTCGTGGTGAAGAAAGATGCCTCGTTAACTGATGAGGCGCTTATCACTTTCTGCCGTCGTCACCTGACGGGCTATAAAGTACCGAAGCTGGTGGAGTTTCGCGACGAGTTGCCGAAATCTAACGTCGGTAAAATTTTGCGACGAGAATTACGTGACGAAGCGCGCGCCAAAGTGGACAATAAAGGCTGAGCGTTAAGTCAGCCAGCAGAAAACGCCGGGTAATCCGGCGTTTTTTTGGCGCAAACCTAAGAGAGCACGATTTGAATTATCAAATGATCACCACGGACGACGCGTTAGCCACGCTGTGCGAAGCCGTCCGTGAATTTCCGGCGATAGCCCTGGATACCGAATTTGTTCGCACACGTACCTATTATCCGCAGTTGGGGCTGATCCAGCTGTTTGATGGCAAACACGTTGCTCTGATTGATCCGCTAGGGATCACCGACTGGTCGCCCCTGCGCGATATTCTGCGTGATACCGCCATCACCAAATTCCTGCATGCGGGAAGTGAAGACCTGGAAGTGTTTCTCAACGCTTTTGGCGAACTTCCGCAGCCGTTAATTGACACACAAATCCTGGCCGCGTTTTGCGGTCGTCCGCTGTCGTGGGGCTTCGCCTCGATGGTGGAAGAGTTTACGGGGGTGGCGCTCGACAAAAGCGAATCGCGTACCGACTGGCTGGCCAGACCGCTGACCGAGCGTCAGTGCGAATACGCGGCGGCTGACGTCTGGTATCTGTTACCGATCACCACAAAACTGATGGCTGAAACCGAAGCCAGCGGCTGGCTGCCAGCCGCGCTGGACGAATGCCGCTTAATGCAGCAGCGTCGCCAGGAGATTCTGGCGCCAGAAGACGCCTGGCGTGACATCACCAACGCATGGCAACTGCGCACCCGTCAGTTAGCCTGCCTGCAACTGCTTGCTGACTGGCGACTGCGTAAAGCACGCGAGCGCGATCTGGCGGTAAACTTCGTGGTGCGTGAAGAGCACCTGTGGGCGGTGGCGCGTTATATGCCGGGCAGCCTGGGTGAACTGGATAGCCTGGGTCTTTCCGGGAGCGAAATTCGTTTCCACGGTAAAACGCTGATCGCCCTGGTGGAAAAGGCCCAGGCTTTACCGGAAGAGTCGCTGCCGCAGCCGCTGCTGAATTTGATGGATATGCCAGGGTATCGCAAGGCGTTCAAAGCCATCAAAGCGCTGGTTGCCGAGGTGAGTGCGGAACATAATCTCAGCGTCGAACTTCTTGCTTCGCGTCGCCAGATCAACCAGTTGCTCAACTGGCACTGGAAATTAAAGCCGCAGCAATCCCTGCCAGAGCTGGTTTCCGGCTGGCGTGGCGAATTGATGTCCGATCGCCTCAACGCGCTGCTGCAGGAATACCCGCAGTAAGTCACCAGGCTCGCCGGGTCGCGCGTTTGCTGACCCGGCCTGCGCAACGCTACAGATCGAGCACCAGGCGCTTACCTTTGGCGCGCGAGCAGCAGATGAGCATGCTTTGCTGGCTGGCTTTTTCGTCGTCGCTGAAATACTGATCGCGGTGATCCGCTTCCCCTTCGAGAATCGTCGTTTCGCAGGTGCCGCAAACACCTTCCCGGCACAGGCACTCAACCCGGGCGGCTTTGTTATTTTCGATAACCTGCAAAATGGTCATATCTTCCGGGACCACAAACTCGCGCCCGGAACGCGCCAGCACCAGGGTGAAGGCGTCGCCGCCTTTCTCTTCCACGGCAAATTGTTCGAAATGTAGGGTATTGCTGTCCAGTCCAAGGCGGGAAGCCGCTTCTCTGACAGCATCGTTGAGCACCGCAGGGCCACAGGTGTAGATATGCGTGCCGGGTTCAACATCTGCCAGCAGACGGGCTAAATCGAGGCGGGTGCCTGCGTTCGACAGGTGCAGATGAATGCGATCGGCGCTGGGGTGTTGCATGAGTTCGTCATGAAACGCGCAGGTCTCCTGGCTGGGAGAGCAATAGTGCAGTTGCCATTGCGTCTGAGATTGTTCCAGCTCCGGGAGTTGCGATAAAAACGGTGTGATGCCGATGCCTCCGGCAATCAACAGATGTTTTTGTGCCTGAGAGGCGAGGGCGAAGAGATTGTTTGGTGTGGAGATCGTGAGCGTGTCGCCGGGCTTCACGTTTTGATGCAGATATCGTGAGCCGCCTTTGGACGCTTCCTCCAGGCGTACGGCAATTTTATAGGCGCGCGTATCGCGTGGTGAACTCATCAGCGAGTACGCATTGCTGTACAGATTCTCGCCATCGCGCATCTGCACGATAATATGGCTGCCACCCTGAAACGCAGGCAACGGCTGGCCTGAGGTCGCCGTTAAGGTGAAGCATTTTACCTGCGCGGTAATCGTCTCAATCCGGCTGACCCGGACTTCTTGCATTTGATAATCAGACATTGCGGCCTCCCTAAAAAATCTGTCCGACGCGCCTCAGCGACGCGCCGGAACCTGTCGTAACAGCCCCGGGTTATTCCTGAAAAACCTGGGCGACCAGATTATGGAAATGGGCAATGCCATGCTCGGAGATGCCGCTGCCGCTGGTGTCCGCCATAATGCGTCCCTGACCGCGATACCCGCGCGATTTCAGCCCTTTTTGTACGCTTTCAACCAGACGTAAATCTTCAGGACGAAAGACGTTGCGATACCATTCGATCAGTTGTTTCTGCTCTTCGGTCAGCTCTTCGTTGGTGAAGTAGATGTCATAGTTTTGCAGCGTGGTTTCCGCATCTACCGGGAATTCGTAGATAACGGTCATCATGCCTTTGATTGGCGTCACGTTGAGCATGGTACACGGCCACAGCCAGAAACCGTGGAAGGCGGCATCAACCCCTTCTTCGAACTTAAATGACTGCTCTGAAGGTTTGGCGAAACCGTATTGCAGCGTCCAGTTGCCGTGCATGGTATGCCAGTAACGGTCAACCTGGACCGAGTCGGAAAAACCTGGATGGGCCGGACCGCAGTGGTAGCACTCCAGATAGTTATCGACGATATTCTTCCAGTTGGCTGGGGTACGGGTAGTAAAACGTGCAGCAAGTTTCAGGTCATGCACGTCTGGGCAGGCTTCGATAACTTTGTCCGCAAGTCCAGGGAGTTGTTCTTCCACGCTGCCCGCGTTCGGATCCATGTTAATAAACACGAATCCGGCATATTCTTCCAGGCGTACCGGTGTAAGGTGCGCTTTTTCGCTGTCGAAGTTGGCGACGTTTTCGCAGTTACGCGCATGCGCCAGATTGCCGTCAAGTTTGAACGCCCATGCGTGGTAAGGGCAGGTAATCACATTTTTCGCTTTCCCCTCGCCGCTCAACAACTGATGACCGCGATGCGGGCAGACGTTGTAGAAGGCCCGCAGCACGTTATCGCGCCCACGTACCAGCACGATATTCTCGCCAATCACTTCTCGGGTAACATAATCATTGGGTTTCGCCAGTTCGCTACTGTGAGCGACGCAAATCCAGCTTTTAGCGAACACCTTTTCTTGTTCGTGTTCGAAAGCCTGATGGTCGGTATAAAACCGGGCCGGGATAGTCCAGGCATCCTGCGGGTTGGCACAGAAATTTTGCGGCAGAATAAACTCAGGGCTCAGATTGCTCATTGGAATACCTTTAATTTGTGAGTAAGAGGATTTTTGTACTGGCGCTTAATTGTCGCCTTTGAGTAGTGTCCCGGCCGGTGGCGCGACCGGGACGTCAACTGGCGCTTCGGGAATATGACTTTCAATTTGATGCGCAGGAACGTGGGCATAGTCCTGCCGTACCCAGCGCAGAAAACCGCCAACCTTCACCAACAGGATGGCGAGGAATGGAAGAGCGGTCAGAACCACTGTGGTCTTCATGGTTTCCAGTGACGCGCCGGTGAACAAAATCGATAATGGGATCAGGGTGATAACCACGCACCAGAACAGACGAAGACTGCGCTGCGGATCTTCCCCTTCCTGCAGGTTGCGCGTGCTGGTGGCCGCCATGGTGTAGGCCACAGCATCCATGTGTGAGGCGAGGAATATAATCATTATCGCCAGATACGCCACCAGAAACAGTTTCCCGGCAGGCAACGACATCAACACTTGCTGTACGGCTGTCTCACCGCCCAGCGTCGCCATAACCTGCGGTACGTCGATCACGCCGTTCACAAACTGGTGAATGGAGTAGCTTTCCATCACGCCAAAGAAGAACCAGCAACCAACAGTGCTACCGAGGATTAATGCCCAGATAACCTCTTTGATTTTGCGACCACGGGATACGCGAGTGACAAACATTGCCACGCCCGGCGTGTAGGAGATCCACCACAGCCAGTAGAACACCGTCCAGTTACGGGTGAACTCACCGTTGCCAAGCGGGTCGGTGAAGAGGCTCATTTGCAAAAAATTTTGTGTCGTCAGGCCGATGGCGTTGATGATGTTGTTGGTGATGAACTCGGTCGGGCCGACGATCAGCACCAGCAGCGGCAGTAAAAACGCCCCCCAGCCGACCATTTTGCTCAGACGTTGCAAACCGTTATTGATGCCAATCCAGGAGCTCAGGCAGAAAATGCCGCCAGAGAACAGGATCACAAACGCCTGCACCGTGAAGTTATCCGGTAACCCCGTCAGGGCAGACAAACCGCGGGTAAAGGTGGCGGCGGTGACGACCAGAGAGATAGTTAACGCGCCAACTGTCGCGATCAGGAACATCAGGTCAACCAGGCGACCCCAGACACCCTGCGGATGCACGCCGGTAATAGCGGCGATAATCCCGGACAGGCTCAGTCCTTTGTTTTTACGCACATGGAAGTGGTAGGCCATGGTTAATGAGGCCAACGTGTAGGTCGCCCATGCGCTGATCCCCCAATGGAAAAAGGAATAGGGCAGGCTGTATTCCAGCGCTTTTTGCGAGTGCGGCGCGATATTCAGACCCGGGGTCTGGTAATAATAGGCCCACTCAGCAACGCCCCAGTAGAGCGTGGAGGAGCCTAATCCGGCGCATATAAACATAAACAGCCAGGAGAGCGTGCTGTATTCCGCTTTACCTTCTCCCAGACGGATGTTGCCGTATTTGCTGGTAGCCAGCCAGACGACCAGACCCATAGCCATCAGAACGAGGATCTGCACGGCGGAACCCAGCATCCGGGTAACGCCGTTGAAAAGAGTATTTGCGACTTGTGCAGACTGCTGAGGGAAGAGACTAAGTGTGGCGGCGATGAAAAGAATAGCCACCAGGCTGATGGCTATCAGCGGCATGTCTTTTTTCTTGACGTTGCTCAACATGGGATCTCCTGGGCACAGTTGCCCGCGTATGGCATTAGCCTGTCGTTGTTATCATGCTGTAGGGGTAGAATGAGTTACTTTGTATTTAACAATTTTATTATTTGTTCTTTACATGAATTAAACAATTGCCCGATGCGTGAAGCAATAAAACACGGAACGGAAATAATAAAAGGTGAATTGGCGCAGGTTATTGGCTCCACAAAACGCATAAAAAAGCCGCGTCAGTGACGCGGCTCATATTTCGTGGTTTGACCTCTAACGTAGTGCCTGACAGATGGCTTCTCCCACCTGTTGCGTGGTGGCGCTGCCTTTCATATCCGGCGTTTTCGGGCCACTGGCAATAACGTGCTCAATTGCCGCCAGAATACCGTCGTGGGCAGCCTTATAGTTGGCATCACCGTTGCCAAGGAAGTCCAGCATCATGGCGCCAGCCCAGATAGTGGCAATCGGGTTGGCGATGTTTTTTCCGTAAATATCGGGAGCCGAACCATGTACTGGCTCGAACAGGGACGGGAAGGTGCGTTCCGGGTTTAAGTTGGCAGAAGGTGCGATGCCAATCGTCCCGGTACAGGCCGGACCCAGATCGGAGAGGATGTCGCCGAACAGGTTGGAAGCAACCACAACGTCAAAGCGCTCCGGCTGCATCACAAAGCGGGCGCACAGTATATCGATATGCTGTTTATCCCAACGGATCTCAGGATAGTTAGCCGCCATTGCTTCAACACGCTCGTCCCAGTAAGGCATGCTGATGGCCAGACCATTGGATTTGGTCGCCGAGGTCAGGGTTTTGCGCGGGCGGTTTTGCGCCAGCTCGAAGGCGTAACGCAATATACGATCTACGCCGCGACGGGTGAAGATCGACTCCTGGATAACCATCTCGTGTTCCGTCCCTTCACTCACGCGTCCGCCGAGAGAAGAGTATTCTCCCTCGGTGTTCTCGCGTACGACGTAGAAATCAATGTCGCCTGGCTGCTTGCCCGCCAGTGGGCAAGGGACTCCCGGAAACAGGCGTACCGGACGCAGGTTGACGTACTGGTCGAATTCGCGGCGAAACTTAAGCAGCGAGCCCCATAAAGAGATGTGGTCCGGTACGGTATCCGGCCAGCCAACGGCGCCAAAATAGATAGCATCAAAGGATTGCAACTGCTCATGCCAGTCATCCGGCATCATTTTGCCGTGATGGGTGTAGTACTCGCAGCTGGCCCATTCCATTTGCTCAAAGCTGAACGACAACCCCCAACGCTCGGCGGCTGCCTGTAACACATGAATGCCTTCAGGCAGCACTTCTTTACCAATGCCATCTCCGGGGATAGCGGCAATACGACAGGTTTTCTTCATAGCAGCTCTCACTTGTACGCCATCAAAATTGACTTTCCCCTTATCCTATAATTGACTGATTAAGAGTTAATCCCCCTAACTGGTGAAACATAAAACACAGATCATGAATAATCTGCCGCTGCTAAATGATTTACGCGTCTTTATGCTGGTTGCCCGTCGGGCAGGATTTGCCGCCGTTGCCGAGGAACTGGGTGTATCACCGGCTTTTATCAGTAAGCGAGTAGCCCTGCTGGAGCAGACACTGAACGTGGTGCTGCTGCACCGGACAACGCGGCGTGTAACCATCACGGAAGAGGGGGAGCGGATCTACGAATGGGCGCAGCGGATCCTGCAGGATGTCGATCAGATGATGGACGAGTTGTCTGATGCCAGGCAGATCCCGCAGGGGATGCTACGCATTATTAGTAGCTTTGGTTTTGGCCGTCGGGTGGTGGCTCCGGCGCTGTCTGCGCTGGCAAAAGCGTACCCGCAGCTAGAACTGAGGTTCGATGTTGAAGACCGCCTGGTGGATATGGTGAATGAGGGCGTCGATCTTGATATTCGTATCGGGGATGATATCGCACCGAACCTGATTGCCCGCAAGCTGGCGACTAACTACCGTATTCTGTGCGCCTCGCCGGAATTTGTGGCGCAGCATGGGACGCCGAAGCAACTCAACGATCTCTCCACTTTTCCTTGTCTGGTTATCAAAGAGCGCGACCATCCGTTTGGCATCTGGCAAATGCGTAATAAAGAGGGCGCTCACTCAATTAAAGTTACGGGGCCTCTGTCGTCTAATCATGGCGAAGTGGTACATCAGTGGTGTCTTGATGGGCAGGGAATTGCCCTGCGTTCGTGGTGGGACGTTTGCGACAACATTGCCGGTGGACATCTGGTACACGTATTACCCGAGTATTATCAACCAGCAAATATATGGGCGGTTTATGTTTCTCGGCTGGCGACGTCGGCAAAAATCCGTATTACGGTTGAGTATTTGCGCCGCTATTTTGCCGAAAACTATCCAAAGTTTACTTTGGAATAAATACGCAACAGCTGGCAAGAAACTGAAAATAAAAAAGGCAGAATAATCTGCCTTTTTTGTAACTATAACTCACTGAGCAAAGCCGTTATTTAGACTCTTCAGCTTCAGGTAATGTCACGTTAAGTTCGAGGATAGAAATATCGCCGTCTTTTTGTTCAAGCTGTACGGTGACCATTTCGGGATCAATTTGTACATACTTGCAGATAACCTCGAGAATATCTTTCCTCAGTTGCGGTAAATAATGTGGCTCGGCGTCACTACGACGACGTTCCGCAACAATAATCTGCAGTCGCTCTTTAGCGATGTTCGCTGTGCTCTTTTTCCGCGAGAGAAAAAAATCCAGTAATGCCATAACTTATCCTCCGAACAGGCGTTTGAGGAAACCTTTCTTCTCTTCTTCAATGAAGCGGAAAGGACGTTCTTCTCCCAACAGACGGTCTACGGTATCAGCATAGGCTTTACCGGCATCAGCATTGATGTCGAGAATAACCGGCTCACCCTGGTTAGACGCGCGCAGGACTGACTGATCTTCAGGAATCACGCCAACCAGCTTGATTCGCAGAATTTCCAGTACGTCTTCCATGCTCAGCATGTCACCTTTATTTACGCGGCCGGGGTTGTAGCGCGTCAGCAACAAATGCTCTTTAATCGGATCTTCACCGTTTTCCGCACGACGAGATTTCGACGCCAGAATACCCAGAATACGGTCAGAGTCACGTACAGAGGAGACTTCCGGGTTAGTGGTGATAATCGCTTCATCGGCAAAATACAGGGCCATCAGCGCGCCGGTTTCAATACCCGCTGGGGAGTCGCAGACGATGAAATCGAATTCCATCGTTTTCAGGTCGTCCAGAACTTTCGCGACGCCTTCACGCGTCAGCGCGTCTTTATCGCGAGTCTGTGAGGCCGGAAGAATAAAGAGATTTTCGGTACGCTTATCTTTGATTAACGCCTGATTTAACGACGCATCGCCCTGAATAACGTTGACGAAGTCGTAAACGACGCGGCGTTCACAACCCATAATCAGATCGAGGTTACGCAGGCCGATATCAAAATCAATAACGACAGTTTTCTTTCCCTTCTGGGCCAAACCTGTAGCGATGGCCGCGCTGGAGGTGGTTTTGCCAACGCCCCCTTTACCCGAAGTAACAACAATAATGCGTGCCATAGAAATTCCTTGTTAAAAAGGGATTAATTCAACGGTTGAACTGTCAAAGCGTTCTCTGCTAATTGCAGACGGGCCGCTTTGCCATAAAATTCTGCTGGGATTTTATCACTCAGCCAATAAACACCTGCGATAGACACCAGTTCTGCCGTCAGATGGGTACAAAAAATTTGCGCTTCACGATCGCCGCTTGCACCTGCCAGCGCACGGCCTCTCATCATTCCATAAACATGAATATTGCCATCAGCGATAAGCTCTGCGCCCGCACTGACGTGGCTTGTAACAATCAGATCACATTGTGGAGCATAAATGCGCTGACCGGAACGAACCGGCACATTTATTAATCGTGTTTTTGTGATGGGAGTAACGTTTTGCGGCGGAGCGACGGGAGCCGGGACCTCAACAGGCGCAGGACGAATAGCTTTTTCTTTACCTTCAGTCAGTAAAGGAAGACCCATTTCGTCGATTTCTGCCTTTAGTCTGGCGTCTTTGCATCCGCTAACGCCAATAATGCGCAATCCGGTAGACGCGACAACTTTCTGCAGCGCTGACCAGTTTACCGGGCTTTCAAGACCACTCACGTTAACCACCACGGGAGCATGTTTTAAAAAAGCCGGTGCCTGCGCGATTTTGTCTTCCAACGCCTGACGAATAACCTCGGGTTCTGCTTCATGTAAATGAACCACTGATAAGGTGAAGCTACTGCCTTTAAGCTCGATTGGCGTGTTTGACATCCTGGCCTTACTCAATTTGCTATTTATCATCCCCAGCGCGGGGTGATATTCCGAAGACTATAAGGCATGTTATAGTCAGTATTATATTGAGGCAAGCCACCATTCCGTGAATTCAGAGTAAAAGATATGTTTTGTGTGATCTACCGAAGCAGCAAACGTGACCAGACCTATTTATATGTCGAAAAAAAAGACGATTTCTCGCGCGTTCCTGAAGAACTGATGAGAGGATTTGGTCAGCCGACGCTGGCAATGATGTTACCGCTTGATGGGCGTAAAAAATTAGTTAATGCCGATCTTGAAAAAGTAAAACAGGCCCTGACCGAGCAGGGCTATTATTTACAAATACCTCCGCCGCCAGAAGATTTACTTAAACAGCATCTGGCAGCGGCAAAACAAAATACACCAGACGCTAAACGTTAAACTGCATCCGGCAGCAGCACGTTCCATCGATGCAGTACCTGAAATCTATGACTACGTTAGGGGAAAGTAATGTATCAACATCACAACTGGCATGGTGCTCTGCTGGATTATCCGGTGAGTAAGGTGGTTTGCGTAGGGAGTAACTATGCCAACCATATTAAAGAGATGGGCGGAACCACCCCGGAAGAACCGGTTCTGTTTATTAAACCGGAAACCGCGCTGTGCGATTTGCGCCAGCCGCTGGTGATCCCATCTGATATGGGGTCTGTCCACCATGAAGTTGAGCTGGCTGTGCTGATCGGCGCGACCCTGCGGCACGCGACAGAAGATCATGTGCGTAAAGC
This sequence comes from Citrobacter sp. RHBSTW-00887, assembly GCF_013728095.1. Lineage (NCBI taxonomy): Bacteria > Pseudomonadati > Pseudomonadota > Gammaproteobacteria > Enterobacterales > Enterobacteriaceae > Citrobacter > Citrobacter sp. RHBSTW-00887. The sequence continues at coordinate 2,408,403 of NZ_CP056267.1, forward strand.
CATTGCCGGTTATGGTGTCGCGCTGGATCTGACTCTGCGCGATATTCAGGGCAAAATGAAGAAGGCGGGGCAGCCATGGGAAAAAGCGAAGGGTTTTGATAACTCTTGCCCGCTGTCTGGATTTATTCCTGTGACGGAGTTTAACGGCGACCCGCAGGATACGATGCTTGGATTAACGGTCAACGGTGAAACTCGCCAGCACGGCTCCACGGCGGACATGATCCATCACATCGTTCCCTTGATTGCTTATATGAGCCGTTTCTTTACCCTCAAAGCGGGCGATGTGGTGCTAACGGGAACGCCAGCAGGTGTGGGACCTTTAAGCAGCGGCGACGAACTGGCCATCAGTTTTCACGGTCAAACGCTAACAACCCGCGTGCTGTAATCTCTGCTTGCCGCCTTTTCGGGCGGCAAAACTTGCATCAGCGTGCCAGACTGGTTATAAGGTGCAGCTTTATTGCAATAGCGGAAACCCTGATGAGCGACATACCTTTCTGGCAAAGTAAAACCCTTGATGAAATGACCGATGCCGAGTGGGAGTCATTATGTGACGGGTGCGGTCAATGCTGCCTGCATAAGCTGATGGATGAAGACACTGACGAAATCTACTTTACCAACGTCGCCTGTCGTCAGCTCAACATTAAAACCTGCCAGTGTCGTAATTACGAACGTCGATTCGAGTACGAGCCTGACTGCATCAAACTGACGCGTGATAATCTGCCGACTTTTGAATGGTTGCCGATGACCTGCGCCTATCGTCTGCTCGCAGAAGGAAAAGGGTTGCCGGAGTGGCACCCGTTGCTGACAGGATCAAAAGCGGCGATGCACGGTGAACGTATCTCGGTTCGTCATATTGCGGTGAAAGAATCGGAAGTGCGTGACTGGCAGGATCATATCCTGAACAAACCTTCATGGGCGGACTGAGCCGCCCATCGATTAGCAGGCGTTAAGGGTTAAGACTTTTTCGCCTGATACATCTCATCGGAGTGGTTGTCATCTTCCACCCAGAAGTTAATGTTGAATTGCGCATCGTCGCTTAATTCAACGCGATGCCAGTACTGCGGTGGGCTGGTCGCGAACTGACCGGCATTAATCACCACTTTCACTTCAGGTTCTTTTGCGTCTTCATTGGCAAAGCCATAATACGTTACCGTACCTTCCATTACGCAGAGCTGTCCAAACACGCCTGCTGCGGTGTTATGGTGAGAAAGAAGTGCTGCCGGGACGTTGTCTTTGGTAAAGAAGGGAGTAGAGCGTTTTACTTTCCAGTTTGCCGGGATGCGTAAATGGGACATCAGACATCTCCTTGGTGTGGCATCTATAAGATGTATTTAATATACATTTTATAGATGCCAGCAGGCAATGAATTTAAGGCAAAAAAAACGCTCCCGAAGGAGCGTCTCTGTTAGCGACCGAAGAGGTCACGTTTTTTCGGTTTAAACGGCTGTGCTATGACTACCAGCACGGCGACCACCAGGTAAGCGGCGAAGATCCCCAACAGCCACTGTGGCATTTCCAGGGTTAAAAAAGACCACTGGCGTTCAGCACAGTCACCGGATGCTAAAAACACCTGCGGCAGCCATTTGTCCAGCGGCAGCCAGCTCGGGAAGCGTGCTGCAAAATCACAGGTCATAAACGGTGATGGGTGCAACTGAATCATGGTGTGCTCATAAGCTAACTGCAGTCCGCGCCAGGCACTGTAAATCCAGATAATCATCGCCACATAGCGTAGCGGCGTTTTTGGTGCGATAGCCCCCACCAGCCCCGCGCCCATCACGCCAAATAATGCGCTACGTTCGTAAATACACAACACGCAAGGTTTTAGCAGCATGACGTGCTGGAACCACAGCGCGACAAGCTCCAGCGCAAAGGCGGTTAACGCCAACAATAACCATGCACCACGACCTCGGGAGCACTGGTTTAAAAATCGCAACATAATAATTTCCCTGCAACATGCGTAGAGAGCGCAGTTTAAACCAATTCAATTTATGCGCCACTAGCAGGAATTGAAAATTTGAGTAATCGGATAATTATCATGCAAAAAGTCAAACCGGGCAGTGATTTGCCCGGTAAATTGTTATGAAAGTGTAGCTAACCAGCCCGCCTGGGTCATCCACTCAGTCACCGGAACAAGCGTGAACTCGACGCAAAGCAGACCAACCAGCGTCAGGACGAGAGTATAAGGCAGAGCCATCCACACCATGCGGCCATAAGAGAGTCGAATCAATGGTGCCAGCGCGGAGGTCAGCAGGAACAGGAATGCCGCCTGGCCGTTTGGTGTAGCAACGGAAGGCAGGTTAGTCCCGGTATTGATCGCCACCGCTAACAGCTCAAATTGGTTAAGGCTGATGGTCCCATGTTCCAACGCGGCTTTGGCTTCGTTAATGTAAATGGTGCCGACAAACACGTTATCAGAGATAGAAGACAGCAGGCCGTTAAAGAGATAGAACAGCGTCAGTTGAGCATGTTCAGAAGACTGCAAAACAAACTGAATAATCGGTGAAAAGAGCTGTTGATCGATAATCACCGCAACGATAGAGAAGAACACGGTTAGCAGGGCGGTGAAAGGCAGCGACTCGGTAAACGCTTTACCAATCGCGTGTTCGTCAGTAACGCCGGTCAACGACGTGGCCAGGATAATGACGGACAGACCGATTAATCCGACTTCCGCCAGATGCAGGGCCAGGGCAACCACCAGCCAGATACCGATAATCGCCTGAACAATCAGTTTGATTTTTTCCTGACGAGTACGCTGCTGACGGCTTTGATCGTCAAACTGTTGCAGGACATCGCGGACGGTCTCCGGCAGCGTTTCGCCATAGCCAAACCAGCGCAATTTCTCAACCAGCATGCAGGTTAACAGGCCGCAAATCAGCACCGGGACGGTGACCGGCGACATGCGCAGGAAAAAGTCACCAAAATGCCAGCCAGCCGCTTTGGCGATAATCAGGTTTTGCGGTTCGCCGACCATAGTCATTACGCCACCTAACGCCGTACCGACACCCGCATGCATCATCAGGCTGCGTAGAAAACCACGGAACTGCTCCAGTACGACCTTATTGTGCTGATCGATATGGCTGTCATCGAGCATATTGTTGTCTTCCGTGCGGGAAGAGGCGAAACGATGGTAGATACCATAAAAACCAACCGCTACGCTGATTACCACGGCAACGACGGTCAGCGCATCCAGGAATGCAGAAAGGAAGGCGGCGGCAACGCAAAATGCCAGCGATAGCAGCATCTTGGAGCGAATCGTAAGCAGTAGGCGGGTGAAAATAAACAGCAGCAACTGCTTCATAAAGTAGATGCCAGCCACCATAAACATCAGCAGCAACAGCACCTCAAGGTTAGCGGCAACCTCTTCACGCACATGTGTGGCGCTGGTCATGCCGATGATGACCGCCTCGATGGCTAGCAGCCCGCCTGGTAGCAGCGGGTAACATTTTAACGCCATCGCCAGCGTAAAAATGAACTCGGCTACCAACAGCCAGCCCGCAATAAAGGGATTGATGAAAAATATAACCGGGTTAACGACTAAGAATACGAGTAGTGCAAGTTTGTACCAGTCAGGTGATTGACCTAAAAAATTGCGCCACATAGCGCGGCCCCATGATAGCTCCATGGTGATTTCCCTACCTTTAAAAATGAAATCATGTTTTTATGTTTGACCGCAAAGCTTAGCGGGAGGAGGGAGTACAGGCAAGCTATTCACGCGACGGACAAGGCTGGCTGTGCTTCAGCGTAATCTGGAAAATGAAGCCTTGATCCACTTTTTCTTCATTGCGTCAGCTATCAGCCATGTAGCCCGTCTGGTATGATAACTGTAACTATGTTTTGCTGTGTAATGGAATTATCACTATGGTCATTAAGGCGCAAAGCCCGGCTGGGTTCGCGGAAGAGTACATCATTGAAAGTATCTGGAATAACCGCTTCCCACCTGGCACTATTTTGCCTGCTGAACGTGAACTCTCTGAACTGATTGGAGTGACACGTACCACGTTACGCGAGGTATTACAGCGTCTGGCGCGGGACGGCTGGTTGACCATTCAACACGGCAAGCCGACGAAGGTGAATAACTTCTGGGAAACCTCCGGGCTAAATATCCTTGAAACGCTGGCGCGTCTCGATCACGAGAGCGTGCCGCAGCTTATTGATAATCTGCTGTCCGTGCGTACCAACATCTCGACGATCTTTGTTCGTACCGCGTTTCGCCAGCATCCTGATAAAGCGCAGGAGGTTCTGGCAACGGCAAATCAGGTGGCCGACCATGCTGATGCGTTCGCCGATCTGGACTATAACATTTTCCGCGGTCTGGCATTTGCCTCTGGCAATCCGATTTACGGTTTGATCCTCAATGGAATGAAGGGATTATATACCCGCATTGGCCGCCATTATTTCGCCAATCCGGAAGCCCGCGCGCTGGCGCTGAGCTTTTACCGTAAGCTGTCAGAACTTTGTGATCAGGGTGCTCATGAGCAGGTATATGAAACGGTGCGTCGCTATGGTCACGAGAGCGGCGAGATTTGGCATCGTATGCAGAAAAACCTGCCGGGCGATTTAGCTATTCAGGGGCGCTAATCGCACCTTATCCGGCCTACGAACTGCACGCATTGTAGGCCGGATAAGACGTTTTCGCGTCGCCATCCGGCAATAAGATTTACAGACCGTTCATCCTCGGCGGGCAACGCTCCAGCAGTTCCACACTGCCGTCTTCATTCTGCTGCTCCAGCATTACGTCAAAACCCCAGAGCCGGTGCACATGCTTGAGCACCTCTTTGCGTCCTTTATCCAGCGGAGCGCGATTATGCGGAATATAGCGCAAGGTGAGCGAGCGGTCGCCGCGCAGATCGACATTCCAGATTTGAATATTCGGCTCAAGGTTGCTCAGGTTATATTGCGACGACAGCCTGTTGCGGATCTCACGATATCCTTCCTCGTTGTGAATCGCGGAAATCTCCAGATAATTATGACGATCATCATCCAGCACGGTGAACAGGCGGAAATCACGCATAACCTTCGGTGACAGAAACTGGCTGATAAAGCTCTCATCTTTGAAATCGCGCATCGCGAAATGCAGGGTTTCCAGCCAGTCAGAACCCGCTATATCCGGGAACCAGTATTTGTCCTCTTCGGTAGGCGACTGACAAATTCGTTTAATATCCTGGAACATGGCAAAACCCAGGGCATAGGGGTTTATGCCGCTATACCACGGGCTATTGTACGGCGGCTGGAACACCACATTGGTATGGCTATGTAAAAACTCCAGCATAAACCGTTCGGTGACTTTACCTTCGTCATAAAGGTGATTAAGGATGGTGTAATGCCAGAAAGTGGCCCACCCTTCGTTCATCACCTGCGTCTGTTTCTGCGGATAAAAATACTGGCTGACCTTGCGCACAATGCGCAGCACTTCGCGTTGCCAGGATTCCAGCAGCGGGGCGTTCTTCTCCATGAAGTACAGAAGGTTCTCCTGCGGTTCAGAAGGATAACGTCGGGCTTCCGCAACGGTTTTCTCTTCCTCTTTCTTCGGCAGCGTACGCCACAACATATTTACCTGGCTTTGCAGATACTCTTCACGGCTTTTCTGTCGGGCTTTCTCTTCCTGTAGGGAGATTTTTTGCGGGCGTTTGTAACGATCCACGCCGTAGTTCATCAGCGCGTGACAGGAGTCGAGGAGCTTTTCGACTTCATCCACGCCGTAACGCTCTTCACACTGGGTAATATAGTTTCGCGCGAAGATCAGGTAATCGACGATGGAGCTGGCATCCGTCCAGCTACGGAACAAATAGTTGTTTTTAAAGAAGGAGTTATGTCCGTAGCAGGCATGCGCCATCACCAACGCCTGCATGGTGATGGTGTTCTCCTCCATCAAATACGCGATACACGGATTGGAGTTGATAACAATCTCATAGGCCAGCCCCTGCTGACCATGCTTATACAAACGCTCGGTTTCAATAAATTTTTTACCAAACGACCAGTGAGGATAGTTGATTGGCATCCCGACGCTGGAGTAAGCGTCCATCATTTGTTCGGAGGTGATCACCTCGATTTGGTGCGGGTAGGTATCCAGTCTGTAGAGTTTCGCCACGCGGTCTATTTCCGCCAGATAGACATCCAGCAGATCAAACGTCCAGTCGGGTCCATCGCTTAACCGTGTGCTGTCCTTGTTCATGGAATCAATCGTAGCCATTCGCGCACCCTCATTGTTGGCGGCACTCTCTGTCTGGAGTACCTCATTTCAAGCATAGATCATGGTGTTAAAAAACGTGCTGCGGCTGAATTTTTTTCTTTGCGATTTCTTGTTAGCGAGGCGTCGAAAAACGGTATGGCCGCAAAATTTTATGCTGGATAAAAATAACGCACAGCAGGAGATACCAAAGCAGGGAGTTCCCCGCCATCACCGCCATATGTGAGATAAGTCACCATAAAAAAGCCATATGTTGAATAATATTTTCAACTGAGTTATCAAGATGTAATTAGATGATTGTTCTTTTACTGTTAACGGAGTGGCTATGCGAGTTGTCATACTGGGAAGTGGTGTCGTTGGCGTGACCAGCGCCTGGTACTTAAGTCAGGCTGGACACGATGTCACCGTCATTGATCGTGAGCCCGGTCCGGCACTGGAAACCAGTGCGGCGAACGCGGGGCAAATCTCTCCAGGTTATGCAGCACCCTGGGCGGCGCCAGGCGTTCCGCTTAAAGCAATTAAATGGATGTTTCAGCGCCACGCGCCGCTGGCCGTTCGCCTCGACGGGACGCAGTTCCAGTTGAAATGGATGTGGCAGATGCTACGCAACTGCGACACCAGCCATTACATGGAAAACAAGGGCCGGATGGTGCGACTGGCGGAATACAGCCGTGATTGCCTGAAAGCGCTACGCGCCTCTACCGGTATCGAATACGAAGGACGCCAGGGCGGAACGTTGCAACTGTTCCGTACCGCTCAACAGTATGAGAACGCGACCCGCGACATCGCCGTCCTCGAAGACGCCGGCGTGCCGTATCAGCTCCTGGAAGCAAGCCGTCTGGCGGAAGTTGAACCGGCGCTGGCGGAAGTGGCACACAAGCTGACCGGCGGTCTGCGTTTACCGAATGACGAAACCGGTGACTGCCAGCTGTTTACCCAGCGTCTGGCGCTGATGGCGGAGCAGGCGGGTGTGAAATTTCGCTTTAATACTCCGGTCGATAAGCTGTTGAGCGATGGTGAGCAGATTTATGGCGTTCAGTGTGGCGAGGAGATAGTCAAAGCCGATGCCTATGTAATGGCGTTCGGCTCGTACTCTACGGCGATGCTGAAGGGGATCGTTGATATTCCGGTCTATCCGCTCAAAGGCTATTCATTGACCATTCCGGTGGCGCAAGATGACGGCGCGCCGGTTTCAACGATCCTTGATGAAACCTACAAAATCGCCATTACCCGCTTTGATAACCGTATTCGCGTTGGCGGCATGGCGGAGATTGTCGGCTTCAATACGGAATTGCTGCAACCCCGCCGTGAAACGCTGGAGATGGTCGTTCGCGATCTCTTCCCACGCGGTGGGCATGTGGAGCAGGCAACCTTCTGGACCGGGCTGCGTCCGATGACGCCGGACGGTACGCCTGTGATCGGGCGAACGCGCTTTAAGAATCTACTGCTTAATACCGGCCACGGCACGCTGGGCTGGACCATGGCCTGCGGTTCGGGTCAGTTGCTGAGCGACATTCTGTCTGGCCGCACACCAGCCATTCCTTACGACGATCTGAGCGTGGCGCGTTACAGCCCGGGGTTTACCCCATCTCGTCCACGGCATTTACATGGCGCACATAACTGATAAGGACGTGAGATGACTCGCCCGATACTGGCCAGCATTGACCTGCAGGCGTTGAAACAAAACCTGACCATTACCCGCCAGGCCGCGCCGGACGCCCGCGTCTGGTCGGTGGTGAAAGCCAATGCATACGGACACGGCATTGAACGTGTCTGGAATGCGCTGGGCACAACCGACGGTTTTGCCATGCTCAATCTTGAAGAAGCGATAACCCTGCGTGAGCGCGGGTGGAAAGGCCCGATACTCATGCTGGAGGGATTTTTCCACGCCGAAGACCTGATGGTGTATGACAAATATCGTCTGACCACTTGTGTACACAGTAACTGGCAATTAAAAGCGCTGCAGAATGCGCGCCTCAACGCGCCGCTGGATGTTTACCTGAAGGTGAACAGCGGCATGAACCGACTGGGTTTTTTACCGGAAAGAGTATCAACGGTCTGGCAACAGCTGCGGGCAATGCCCAACGTCGGTGAAATGACGCTGATGTCCCACTTTGCAGATGCGGAGCACCCGGAAGGTATCCAGGACGCCATGGCGCGGATTGCACAGGCGACAGAAGGGCTGGAGTGCAGACGGTCGCTGTCCAATTCGGCCGCCACGCTGTGGCACCCTGAAGCACATTATGATTGGGTGCGCCCGGGCATTATTTTGTATGGTGCATCGCCTTCGGGACAGTGGCGGGACATCGCCAATACCGGCCTGAAACCGGTCATGACCCTGAGCAGCGAGATAATCGGCATACAGACGCTGAAAGCAGGAGACCGGGTGGGCTACGGGGGACGCTATACCGCCAGCGGCGAGCAGCGCATTGGCATTGTGGCGACCGGGTATGCAGACGGTTACCCGCGCCATGCGCCAAGCGGAACGCCGGTGCTGGTGGACGGCGTACGCACGACAACGGTGGGGACGGTCTCAATGGATATGCTGGCGGTAGATCTGACACCGTGTCCGCAGGCGGGGATCGGGACGCCGGTAGAGCTGTGGGGCAAAGAGATTAAAATTGACGATGTGGCCAGCGCCGCGGGTACGGTGGGCTACGAGTTGATGTGTTCTCTGGCGCTGCGCGTGCCGGTTGTGACGGTGTAACGTATCTGAAGCCGGATGTCGACGCTGATGCGTTTCATCCGGCTACACCGTTTATGCGACGCAGAGCGCAAACCGGGCAAAGCGCTGCCGCCGCCCGGCAAAAAGCATCAACGCGCCTCATCCTCATCTTCAGCAACGCGAACACCGACCTTCAGCACCGCATTATCTTCTTTCTCAGCAACCGTCCAGATCATGCCAGCAAATTCAACCTGGTCACCGACGACCGGCGCGGCGCCAAGCAGATGCTGGACAATTTCACCCAGCGTTTGCTGTTTATCACGATACTCTGTGCCATCTTCCAGGCCATAAATCAGTGCCACATCGGCATATTTTGCGCTGGCCTCGAGAATAAAATCACCGAAGAAGCGCTGGTCTAACGACACCGGCGGCGACTGGCTGAACAGCTTGCCGAGAGCCGGGAGATCGCGCTCGCGGCCAATCACGCACAAAACGTCGCCTTCACGCAGCCGCGTACTGCCGGATGGGTGAAACAGCACGTTGTCACGAAACAGGGCGGCAATTCGCGTCTCTTCCGGCATATGCAGGTCGCGCAGTGCGGCTCCTACACACCACTTATCCGCGCTGAGCTGATAAACAAACTGCTCCCAGGGGTTTTCCGGATGAATATCCAGACCAATGCGCGAAACGGGCCAGCCGACGGGAGGAACCACCACTTTGGCTTTTTTGGCGGCCCAGGAAAGCGACGTTCCCTGAAACAGCAGCGAGATCAGAACCACGAAGAACGCGACGTTAAAGAACAGGCGCGCATTCTCCAGACCCGCCATCATTGGGAATACGGCGAGGATGATGGGGACTGCACCGCGCAGGCCCACCCAACTGATGAAAATGCGCTCGCGCAGATTGAAGCCACGAAACGGCAGCAGTCCGGCGAAGACCGACAGCGGACGGGCAATGAATATCATCCATGCAGACAAAATCAGCGCAGGGATCGCGATAGGCAGCAGGTCGGACGGCGTAACCAGCAGTCCCAGCACCAGGAACATGGCGATTTGCGCCAGCCATGCCAGACCGTCGAAGTTTTGCAGAATGCCAAATCGGTTGCGGATGGGGCGATTACCCAGCAGGAAACCACACAGATAGACCGCCAGAATACCGCTGCCTTCCAGTGCAGTGGTCAGGGCAAAAATCAGGATCCCACCGCTTAAGGCCAGTAGCGGATAAAGCCCGGCAGGCAGTGAAATGCGGTTAATCATTTGCTGAAGCAGGTAGCCCCCACCGAGGCCCAGTATGATCCCTAAGCCGAACTGCTGGATAATATGCACTGCAAACATCCAGCTTAAACCGGTCTCGTGATTTTGAATCATGGCGATAAGCGTGATGGTTAAAAACACCGCCATCGGGTCATTACTCCCGGATTCAATTTCCAGCGTAGAGCCAACACGCTCGTTAAGCCCCTTGCCGCCGAGCAGGGAAAAAACCGCCGCGGCATCGGTTGAACCGACAATCGCGCCAATCAGGAGTCCTTCGATAAGATCCAGATGAAACAGCCACGCGGCCATCATGCCGGTGAGTCCGGAGGTTATCAGCACCCCGACGGTCGCCAGCGACAGCGCCGGGCCTAACGCGACACGAAATGAGCTGGCTTGGGTGCGCATCCCGCCGTCGAGCAGGATAACCGCCAGCGCCAGGTTACTCACCATATAGGCGAAAGGGTAGTTATCGAAAGGAATACCGCCCACGCCGTCGACTCCCGCTAACATACCGATAGCGAGAAATATCACCAGAATAGGGATACCAAGACGTGATGAGAATGAACTGAGTAAGATACTGCAGGTGACGAGTACGGAACCCAAAATAAAAAGGCTAATTATTGCTGCGGCATCCAACGTTCGGTTACTCCTGAATTACGCTGTTTCGTATTTATAAACCCTAACATAATAACGACAGAAACAGCGTTTTACTTAGCCCTGTTAACCGCTTTTTTTACGATTTAAGTACCGGATGCCCACTTAAGGTGAGCTGAGCGCCGTTTTTATCATTTTTCAGTACCGCTCTTGCCCCCAACGGCAAGGTGACGGTGCGTTGTTCATGACCAAAATCGAGGCCGTCGATCAACGGAACCGATAACCTGGCGCGTAGAAAATCACAAACTGAGTCAAGACTGTAACCCGCGTCGTAATCATTAGGTGCGCTGCCGCTAAAACTGCCGAGGATAATGGCGTTTTGTCGGGCCAGTATTCCTGAGTGATACAGTTGCAGCAGCATGCGTTCAATGCGAAAAGGATGCTCGTTAATGTCTTCCAGCACCAAAATGCCGTTTTCGATAGCGGGCATCCACGGCGTGCCCATCAGAGAAATGAGCATCGCCAGATTTCCGCCCCATAGCGTACCTTCGGTCGCACATGCCGGACCGTTACCTTGCCACTCGAGGGTAAATTGGGCATTGCGAACAGCCTGCCAAAAATGGTGCTCGGTAAATGCGTTCATCTCCTCGGCGCCAAAGTTAGCCGCCAGCATCGGGCCGCTGAAGCTAATCACATTCCCCTGCGCCAGCAGACCACACTGGATCGCGGTAAAATCGCTGTGTCCGCACAGCAGCAGCGGGTTGTGTTGCTGACGGGCCGCCAGCGCCTGCCAGTCAATATCTGCCAGTAAACGGCTCGCGCCATAGCCGCCGCGTACTGCCATGACAATGGTATCGGGAGTGTTCAGATTTACGAGCGCGTTCACATCAGCAAGCCGTTCTGCTTCTGTACCCGCAAAACGCTGGCAGCGGCGCGCAATGACCGCTGAATTGTCGACCTGATGACCGGCCTCAGTAAGACGCGCCAGCCCGCGTAAGGCAGCCTGCTGGTTGATACAGTAGCCCGACGGGGCAATTAAGTGAAACCGGGACATGGCATTTCCTTGCTACAACTAAAACCAAATGTATATCATGCCGCGTAGGTATGTCGTTGTCACCTCAGCGACAGGTTCCGGCTATAAGGATAGATGACGTGAAATTGAGATGGTTTGCTTTTTTGGTTGTATTACTTGCGGGCTGTAGTTCAAAACAGGATTACAAAAATCCGCCGTGGAATGCTGAAGTTCCGGTTAAACGCGCAATGCAATGGATGCCGATCAGCGAAAAAGCCGGTGCGGCCTGGGGTGTCAGTCCACAATTGATTACCGCTATCATCGCCATTGAATCAGGTGGAAACCCGAATGCGGTCAGTAAGTCTAATGCGATTGGCCTGATGCAGTTAAAAGCCTCTACGTCAGGGCGTGATGTTTATCGTCGCATGGGGTGGAGTGGCGAGCCGTCAACCAGCGAGCTGAAAAATCCTGAGCGCAATATCTCGATGGGGGCCGCATACCTGAGCATTCTTGAGACCGGGCCGCTGGCCGGGATCGAAGATCCGCAGGTGATGCAATATGCGCTGGTGGTATCGTACGCCAACGGTGCGGGCGCGCTGCTGCGAACGTTCTCCTCCGACAGGAAAAAAGCCATTAATAAGATAAACGATCTCAGCCCGGATGAATTTATTGAACATGTTGCGGATAATCATCCGGCGCCGCAGGCTCCGCGCTATATCTGGAAGCTTCAACAAGCGCTGGATGTGATGTAATTCAGGTGATGCTAATCGCGCACCTTATTCGACTTTTCCCGGGCCTCGCGCTCGAGGGAAAAAATAATTCGCTGTAGGTTACGCTCCACCGCCGGGCCGACGTTGAGAAAACGAAAGCTCAGGCGGGGAGTGGTAATTGTTTCGTTTTTCCCGTCGATAACTTTGCGTTCGCTAATGGAAATTAGCTGGGCGTCAACCTGATACACTCCCCATTGCTCCATGTTCAGTTCAACCTGTGAAAAGCGCATGCCTTCTACCAGTCCCTCTGGTTTTGCCGTTTCTAACAGCCCGCCCATACCGCCAAGAGACAAATCGAATAAGCGAAAACACAGCGTGCTGTTATCCGGCATTTTTACCGTGCAGCGATAGGGGGGATGCAGTGGAGCACCGATACGGAAATATTCCCGACGCTGGACGAACCACAGAGATGGCGGCAATGATGAGATAAATGCGGGTAGCCGCTGGTATTCGCCTTTTTTCAGCTGTGGCAGGGTGAACTCCACTTTGGCTCCCTGCGTTTCGGCGATAATCGTAATTTGATTGGCCCGCTGCACGGCCTGGTTTTCATATTCCTGACTACCAAAATCCATGATCAGTTCGTCCGGGCTGACCGCCAGTATTTTGCTGATGAACTGGCCACCTGACCAGGAGATACGCAGCGGAACCTGCTGCGAATTTAAGTCCCGGAGTACGCCTAACACCGCTAATGGATTTTGCTTCAGGAACTGCTCATTGTAGTTACTCACACCTAATGACTCCTGGATGCCTGGTTTATCGTTGGATTATCGGCATCAATCAACGGAACTTAATACAAATGGATGAAATTTTTTACCAAACCCAATGAATTAAGTCTGAGGGAAAAAGCACGTAGCGATGGCTTGCCTATACTTAACGTGCTGGCGCAAGAATGTCTTGCGCGTGCGTTCACTGGAAAGAGGGCCTGGAAATGGGAATTATTACCTGGATTATTTTTGGTCTGATTGCGGGGGTTATCGCCAAACTGATTATGCCGGGGCGCGATGGCGGTGGATTTATCCTGACCTGCATTCTCGGTATTATCGGTGCTGTGGTCGGTGGATGGCTGGCTACGATGTTCGGTATCGGCGGCGATATCAGCGGGTTTAATCTCCACAGCTTCCTGGTGGCCGTGGTCGGCGCGATTGTTGTGCTGGGTGTCTTTCGGCTTGTACGACGAGATTAATCGAACGGCCCCTGACGGGGCCGTTTTTCTGCATTGTTAAGTCAGAACTGATACTCAATGCCCGCCCAGTAATTACGCCCCTCTTCAATAAATCCTTCACTGTAAACGTACTGCGTATCGAACAGGTTATTGACCGAAGCGTTAACGCTAAACCCGTGACCAATGGCGTAATCAGCGCGCAAATGGGTAATGGCGAAACCAGCGGCTTTCTGCGAGCCGTCGGTATTGCTATAGCTCGACGAACGGGCCTCTTCGGACAGCGTAATGCTGAGTGGCTCCCACGGTTTCAGCGTCATCCAGGCGGTCAGGGTTTGCGTCGGCAGATCGGTAATCTTACCGATATCGCTGCGTTTGGCGTCCGCATGAATAAGGCCGTAGCTCAGCCCGACGTCCAGCATATCAAAAATTTTACCTTTAACGCCTGCATCCAGGCCGGTGTAATCCACCCGACCACTGTTTTGGTTCTGGATGGTGTCGGCATCAATATTGTGCGAAAGAATCGCGTCGCTGATGCGGTTGTAATACACGCTGGCTTCGAATCCCCAGTTCTGGCTAAGTGAACCATTCCATGTCAGGTCCACGCTGCGGGCGCGCTCCGGTTTAAGCTGTGGATTGACCAGGGCCACCTGGTTATAGGCCGGTTTCGAGGTCGTGTAGCGTTCTTTTAACGTTGGGAAACGCGTTCTGTCAGAGTAAGACAGCGCTAATGTGTCTGAATTTTCAAAGTGGTATTTGGTCATCACCTGCCAGTTAAAGGCCGACTGATTGTTGTCATCGTAGTGCGTGACGCTGCCGTTTTTCTCGTGCTTCATACCTTCCAGACTGTCTCGCCAGTCATAGCTTATTCCCGCCACCACATCGACATTATCCGCCGCAGCCCACTGGTATTCACTGGCCACGGACCAGGTGCGGTCTTCGTAGCGGTCGTAAGCCGCATTCGGTGCGCCTTTCTCGCGGTGAACATCGTCCTTCCAGTTCACGGCGAAAGAGAGCAGATCGTTTTCTCGCATATCCGCAGCGAGCTGCAGGCCAGCCCCATCGCTATAGTCCGAATAATGGCTGTAGCTGCCTTTCTTATTTTTCAGGTCGGCCAGCGAATTGTACATCATCAACGTATTTTCAAAGGTGTCGCGATACAGACGGCTTTTCAGAGTAAAACGGTCGCCCAGATGCGTGGTTCCCTGATAGTAATAGCTCTCTTTATCGTATTGTGGCCATTGCCAGTAGCGTGATTTCTGACTGCTGGTTCCGGCATACGGTGGATTATCTTTTTCACCGTCCTGATTTATATAGGTCAGCACATATTCATCATCTCCACGAGGGGTAAAGCCCAGCTTCACGATGCCACGCTTGTCATCAGCGGAAGAGTTGATCATCTTGCCGTGACTGCCCGCAACCGGGTTGTCCACGCCATGCGGTAACCCAAGAAAATCCTGCTTCAACTGACTGCCGCTGAGCTGGATATAGCCGAGATCGTTACTGGCACCAAATGAAGCGTGCATATCGTGGGCGTTGTCTTTGCTGCGACTCCAGCCCTGGCGATAGCCGATGCTGCCTTCAAGCGGTTTGGTCGGTTTTTTTGTAGTGATATTGATGGCACCGCCCATCTGGTTTGGCCCCTGCAACAGAGACGAGTAGCCTTTGGAGACTTCAACCGAAGCGATATCGGATGTCAGAAAACGGCCTAAATCGAGGTTGCCGTCATAGGGGATGTACACCGGCACGCCGTCGAAAAAGACGGGAACCTGACGGCTGTCAAATCCGCGCACTTTTACCTGTTGCTCGTTGCGGTTGCCTGACTTTTGCAGCACGACGCCGGGGACGACGCTCAGCGCCTGCGCCACGTTCTGTTTATCCAGCTGTTGTATCGTTTCCTGGCCGAGAACCGTGGTGGTTGCCGCGGAGACCGGACTAGACCAGACGGTCATGGTTTCGCTTTCCTGCCCAGCAAAAGCACTGTGCGCGAAAGCAAACGACAGGGCTGTGTAAAGACAACTTTTGTTGAAATTCATTATTTTTAGTCCATTTTTTAATGTTATAGGCCACGTGCGTCCGGGCTCAGGCTCACTTTGATATCCGCAGGTGGAGCGTAGTAAGGCGCGGAAGTGATAAAGAGTCTGATACCGCAGTCGAGATAACCCGCCAGCGAGGCGAGGGTAATGCCGCCGGTCAGCGCCAGCGTGCAATGGGGGGCCAGAGCAGGGGCCTGACGGGCAATTTCTGCCGCCCGCTCGGGGGTAAATTTGTCGAGTTGTAAGACATCAGGGGCGGCGCGTAGGGCGGCCAATGCCTCATCTGGCGTATCCGCTTCGACCACGATCTTTTTTTCTGGCGCATGGCTGCGTAAGCGCGCAATCGCGCCTGTCCAGTCGTTTGGGTTGGTAAGAAAACGGCGGTGATTAGCAAACAGCAGTACCGTTTCGGCGCATCCTCCCCGATGGATAATGCCCCCGGCGGCAAGTATTGCCTGAGTCGCCAGTAAACGCGTACCGGGAATGGCTTTGCGGGTGCAGGCAATCTGCCCATCGGGATAGCATTGATGCAGCATGCTCAGCATCTCGACGAGATAGCCCGACATGCCGCAGCTCCACTCCAGTACATTTTGTACCGCTTTCCAGCCCTGGTGCAGCGCCGCCGCTGGTCCGTGTGCGCGAATCAGTCGCTGTCCGGCGTTCGCCCGTTCGCCATCGGACAAAATATCGGTGACGGTTAATCCCAATGAAGTCAGCATTTGTCTGGCAACAGCGGTACCGCTAACGCATCCGCCCTGGCGATGGCTAAACTCGATGACGCCTGGTTGGGCGCCGATACCCAGCGCGCGGGTGGTCAGATCGCCGCCCTGAATATCTTCCAGCAGCAGCGCGTCAATTTGCGCCTGCGAAAAGTAGATCATCGCAGCGCCTCCCGCGGGATGCTGTCCCACCAGATAAGCGCCCAGTCACGGCTGGCGGGGGCAATAGCGCGTGGATCCTGCTGTTGATACCAGTTTTCCAGACGTTCAACCTCGTCTGCGCTCAGTTCACCCATACTCCAGCGCACGTTTTCCAGAAAACGCGTCCAGATGCTGTTGTCCTGCTGACAGTTGGGACCGCGGATAAAATCAACGTGCGCGTGGATCCCCATCTGATACAGAACATTAAGCGCATAGATATAGTTGGGTAGTTCAATCACTTCGCGGCCCAGTGCGCGCTGAATGGTGGGAGAAACGAAAGATGAACTGACGAGGTGGGTGGTATAAACCCGCAGCCGGGCCTGATTATTCAGCTTGCTCATTGCCTGGCGCATATCGGCAACCAGCGTGGAGCGCGAGGCGACGGCGATATCGCACTGGGGTAAATCATCCCAGTGCTCTTCCCAGGCTCGTTGCACCCATTGTACGTGACGGGCGTTCATTTGTGCGGCGCGGCGGGCAGCTACGCTCAGCATTCCCTGGCTGTAATCTACGCCGTAAATTATTGGCATTTTTTTAGCCAGCGCCAGCGAGACTGTACCGGGGCCGCAACCCATATCAAACAGCGACTCTGCACCTTGCAGGTCGATTTTCCCCAGCAGTTGCAGCAGATAGCTGTCGGTTAATGAAGCGCAATTCTCCGCCATTTTTTCCGCACGTTTGTCCCAGTGCTCCGGCTTTTTCTCGGTTCTGTTCGCCAGCTGTAATTGCTTACGGTAAAGATCGGCAAAATCAATGTCGTCAATGAGCATAAATATTCCTTAATTGAGTGAACCATAAAGATGGTGGGTAATTTGTGACGGTGTAACGCGATACAGCGCGGCCAGGCGGTCGGCGGCGAGCTGATGTTCAGGCAGACCCTGCGACACCTCGCCGTTTGGTTCAACCCGTACCACGCTGTCGGCGATTGCCCGGGCGTGCAACGGGTGATGGGTCGACATCAGCAGGGCCATACCGGAATTTTTCAGCGTCACCAGCGTGTCGAGCAGACGGATTTGATGCCCAAAATCAAGGCTGGATGCGGGTTCATCAAGCAATAAAAGACGCGGGCGTTGCGCCAGCGCACGAGCGATCAACACCAGTTGCCGTTCGCCGCCGCTCAGGGTGTTCCAGCGTCGAAGTGCCAGGTGAGAAATCTCCAGCATCGCCAGTTGCTGATGCGCAATTTCACGCTCTTTAGCGCCGGGAACCGCAAATGCCGCCAGTTGCGGGGCCAGTCCCATCATCACCATGTCCAGCGCGGTGAAGGCAAACGCGCCGTCGTGCGCCTGAGGAACCCAGGCGATGGCTGCGGCGCGTTCCCGATCGCTGAGATGATTCACCGCGACGCCATCGAGCAGAATGTCACCGTGAAGCGGCGGAAGAACGCCGAGAATGGTGCGCATCAGGGTGGTTTTACCGCTGCCGTTAGCACCAATCAGACAACAGACAGAACCGGGCGAAACCTGAAAGGAGACATCGCGTAACACGGGTTGTTTACTGTGGTATCCCAGCGACGCATGGCGCACGAGTAATAGCGTCATGGGCGGTTTCCCCGCAGCAAAAGCAGCAAAAAGAACGGTGCGCCAATAAATGCAGTCAGGATCCCCAGCGGGATTTCCGTGCGGCTCAGCGTGCGGGCGAGGGTGTCGGTGAGCAGGAGTAAAATGGCGCCGATCCCCATGGACACCGGTAGTAACTGCTGGTGATTATTCCCGCTGAGGAGTCTGCCGATGTGCGGCACCACCAGTCCAATCCAGCCGATAATGCCGGCAATGGCGACGGTACAGGCGGTGACTAACGTTGCGCAGACGATCAGTCCCAGCCGCAGTCGGGAGACGTTGATCCCAAGCGATCGGGCTTCATCATCCGACAGAGTGAGCAGGTTCATGCGCCAGCGCAGCAGCAATAACGGGACCAGTCCAGCAAGGATCAGCGGTGCTGAGAACCACAGATCGTGCAGAGTAATTGTCGATAAACCGCCGAGCAGCCAGAAGGTGATCGACGGAAGTTGGGTATACGGGTCGGCCAGCGTTTTGATGAGCGAAATTCCCGCGCCGCAGACCGTACCCAGCGCAATCCCGACCAGCACCAGCGTTAACACTGGATCGTGACGCTTGACTCGCCGGGTGATCAGCCAGACACCGGCGACCACTAACAAACCGCCAGTGAACGCATACAGCTGAATAAACAGGATTGGTAGCCCCAGCAGGATTGCCGTACAGGCGCCCAAACCGGCACCGGCCGCTACGCCGAGGATATCCGGCGAAACCAGTGGGTTACGGAACATTCCCTGATAGGTGGTTCCTGCACCAGCCAGCGCAGCGCCGAGTAACAATGCAGCCAGAATGCGCGGCAGTCGGATTTGCCAGAAGACGATTTTGTCCTGCATCGGGACGCCATCTCTGCCCGCAATAAGATCCACGACCTGTTGTGCATCGAGGCGATAAGCACCCGACACCGCGGCGATGCTCGCGCAAAGCACCACCGTCGTAATCATCAGAAAACCGAGGGTAGATGTTTTCATCAGACGCTCACCAGTTGTTGATACTGTGCGTCGCTTAACGTGGTGTGCCAGAACAGTTCACTGTAGCGCTGCATATCGGTTTTAAAGCCCGCTTCAACCTGTGGATCAAGCCAGGCATGCAGACGGCGTAACCCCAGCAAGCGATTGATGCCGGGAGGCGCGTCCAGCCAGCCAAACGGCAGGCCGCTGAGAAACAGAATGTGCCGATCGGCAACCGCTTTGACTCCTTGCCAGACGGGATCTTCCCGCAGGTACTGTGCCGTAATGGCATCCTGTACCAGAATAATATCGGGCTGCCAGCTCAACAGGTTTTCCATTGAAACCTGCGCCAGCCCGTGCCGCCCAGGAATTTGCGCCACATTGTGTAATCCCAGTAGCTCTGCCGCTTCGGTATGCAATGAACCTTGTAATCCTGTTTCAAGTCCGCGGGCGCCGCGCGCGGCATAAAAACGCAGCTTTGCTGCGGGAGAGTGTGAAAACGCGAGGGCTTCATCAATAAAACGCTGGGCCAGTTTGGCCTGAGTCCTGGCCCGCGTTGCGACTCCCAGCGCTTCACCTGTCGCGAGTAGCTGTTGCGGGCTGAGCCGCAGTTCGCCATTAATCAGCAGCCAGGGAATTTGCGTTTGCGCATTCACTTGTCTGGCCTGAGAAAGCCAGGTTTCATCGGCATTGCCGCAGTCAATCACCAGGTCGGGTTTAAGCGCCAGTAGCGCTTCAAGCGAGAGTGTGCTTGCGCGCCCCGCCAGCTTGCCCAGTTTCGGTAAAGCCCGAATGTCTTCGTGAAACGGGATGGCGGTCTGACGAGAAAAATCAAAGGATGAAAAACCAACCAGTTTTTCCGGCGCGACGGCTAGCAGCAGCATGTCGGCGGGTGCGCCTGCGCTGACCACGCGTTGGGTCGCCTCTGGCGCTGGGTGGCCTCCAACGGCAACGGTTAGCGGCGTTTGAGCCAAGGCGGGAAGATGGCGTAGCAGCAGTGCAGATGCCACAAGCTGGGCAAACATCCGTCTTGTCAGTGGCATAATTGTTATCCTGAAGGTGATAAAATCGCTATATATTTACATATACAGCGAATAAAAACATGTTCAGAATCAATTTCTCACGGATGAAAACCCGGAATACCCCATAAGGGCTAGATGGCGTAGAGACATCAGGAATGGCGGAATAGAAGCCAGAAAAAAATCCGCGACGCAGCGCGGATTCGGGGAGTAAAACGCTTCAGGTAACGGCGTTAAGACGTCGGCTGAGCCTGTTTTTTAGGCTCGACTGGCGTGGTACTTGCCGGGGCCGGGCGCGATGCGGGCACGCTGTCACAGGGCTTTTCTTTGGCGCAGATCAGGTCGAGCATTTTTAGCGTTACGCCGTTGGTCCAGCCAAAACCATCCTGCAACGGATATTCGCCGCCGCCTCCGCCAGTGCCTGTGCTACTCACGTCATACTTTTCAACCAGCTTTTTCTCACGATCGTAGGTGTGCTGCACGTTGGTGAGGAATCGCCAGGTCACGTCCATGGCGACGTTATCCTGACCGTAATTCTGTAATCCCGATGCGGCGACCCACTGGAGCGGGGCCCAGCCGTTGGGAGCATCCCACTGCTGGCCGCTTTTCACCGACGTGGTGGCCAGGCCGCCGGGTTGCAGCAAATGCGCCTGGGTTGCCGCGGCCACTTTACTGGCGCGATCTTTTGCTGCTGCATTGACATACAACGGGAACAAGGCGGCGGCCGTGAGTTGGTTACGTACTTTGTGGCTCTTCAGATCGTAATCGGCATACCAGCCTTCTTTGTCGTTCCACAGGTGCTTTTCGATCCCTTTTTGTCGGGCATTTGCGAAGCCTTCATATTGTGCAGCTTTGGCATTATCCCCGGCGGCCTTGCTGGCGAGGGCGATCATCTTTTCCATTTTGTACATCAACGCATTGAGATCGACCGGAACGATGCTGGTGGTGCGCAGGGTGCCTAGTTGATTGGGGTTATCCATCCAGCGGGAACTAAAGTCCCAACCCGACGCGGCGGCAGAACGCAGGTCGCGGTAGATTTCTGTGGCCGGTCGGTTCGGATTGCTTTTCGCTGTGGCGATATCCTCCACCCAGGACTCTGGCCGCGGCGTATCGCGGTCATCCCAGTAGCGATTCAAAATGGTGCCGTCATCCAGCTTAACCACGCGCTTATTCTGCTGACCGGGCTGGAGCGTTTCGACGCCTTCCATCCAGTAGGTGTATTCTTTGAGCATCTGCGGGAGGTATTTTTTCAGCGCGTCATCCCCGTCATGCTGCGCCAGCAGTTCCACCATAAAGGCAAAGAATGGCGGTTGAGAACGGCTCAGATAGTAGGTGCGGTTGCCGTTAGGAATGTGTCCCCAGGAATCAATCTCGTAAGCGAAGTTTGCCACCATGTCGGAGACCTTATCCCAGTGATTGCTCTCGGCAAGCCCCAGCATGGTGAAATAGCTGTCCCAATAATATATTTCGCGAAAACGCCCGCCAGGCACGACATACGGTTCCGGGAGCGGCAGCAGAGAGTCCCATTTTTCAGCGTCGGTTGTCGAACGGGTGAGTACCGGCCACAGTCCATCAATATGCTCGCGCAGCGATTGCCCGGCTGGGGGGACGTATTTCTCGCCAGCTTTCGGCAAGGTGAAATTCACTTCCACAAAATGACGTAAGTCGAATCCGGACTGATTTTTCTGCATCCGGTAATCGGCAAGGATCATTAATGGATCGCTGTTAGGAACGGCGTCAGCAAAGGTTTTCTGGTCAGGAAACAGTTTGGCCGTTTGTACATCGTTAAACAGAGGGCCAAGCAAAATATCAGGCGGCTGAGGCGTAGCGGTTGGCGCGTCCTCGGCGTTGACGGCAAAAGAGGAAAGGGCAAAAAAGGTGCTTGCGAGCGTTAGTTTTATTGCAACAGAGAGCAGGCCTGGATGGCGAGTTGCAGGCGTTATCATCGGTTAATCTCCTTAGGGTGTGCCGAAGCAGCGGCATTTACCATGAGAAAACCTTAGTTCAGGATCGACCGTTGCGCGTGATCGACGCCCCATTTTGCGAATAAACAGACATTTCCCGACGCGAATCGAAAAGATGCACACCCCTTGTCGGCAAAGGGCGTGCAACCGACATCAGCCCGCGCGGGTTATCCGCTGGGCCACGCTGTCAAGGGTCAGGGTATCACCCATCGTGATACTCTCGATGGCCTCGCCTTGCTGACACAACCAACATAACCCCATTGCACGGGCGATAATCGCCGGGTGGGACGCTTCGCTCCCGTCCCGCAGGCAGATGCCTTTGATGGTCTTCGGATCGAGTTGCAGCACCGTAGATGGATAGATGACCTCCGCGACCAAAATAGTGGGGCGGATAAACGCGGGAATTTGTGCAGTCTCTCCCGTTAAATACTGCAGTGAACGAGACAACAAATCTTCAATATCGATGTATCGCGCCTGCAGGTAAGGATCGTCGAGCTGTAAATACTGCTGGCTGAGATCGCTCAGCACCTGATGCCAGGCCCAGGCCGCGCTGCACTGCGTTTCACGCATTAGATCACAGGCCATATCGAACAGATCCGGATCGTCCAACAGCGTGTGGTGACCGGAGAAAATAGCGGCGATATCTGCGGAATATCTCTCTTCTGCAAGCGCGGTTAGCTCGCTTAAGTCGTTCAGCGTGCTTTGGATAGCGACCCGTAACCGTTGCTGCTCAATCTGGAGTGAGGCTACAGGCTGCTGGCTTACCTGTGGTGAGAACGGTGTGTAACAGAATGCCGTCCCCGTGACCTGTGAGGGAACCTTCGTCACCACGGTATCAGCATGCGCGGGCTCGAGCGATTCACCAAAATTCTCAGCCGCCAGCTGTTTGAATGCGGCCAGTGCATCCTCTGCCTGTTCGCCCTTGGCAATCAGGCGCAGGGTGTCGTTACAGCGTACCTGCAGCAGGGCAATCTGATTCAGGCTATCAGGGACGACGCACTTGCCATTTTTCTCCAGCCACATATCGGCGTTAAAGCCAGACAGCGCGGAAACCAGCCGTGAAGCCGGACGCACATGAATGCCGTTTGGGTTTTTCACCACAATGGCCACTGAATGAGCATCTGCATCGGGCGCGAATTCGGCAGATGTCGGCTTTGCTGCAGATGGCGAAGGTAAACCCAGTTGCTCACATTTGGCGTCGAGGGCGTTCATGGCATCACAGATGACCCGCTCGATGTCAGCACCTGCGGCAGCGCTAACCGTAGCGGCGAGCGTGCCTTCGACCAGCGGCGCGGCGCACAGACGTACTTTGGCGGCAATGGCCGGATCGAGCAGTTCCAGCGCGGTTTCCGCACTCAGTAGCGCACTACCGATATCCATCATCACCAGCACGTGATCCGTATCGGCCACGGACTCAATGGCTTCCATCACCTTGATAGGATCGGTGCCAATCGGATTCTCTGGATCGTCAATGCCTGCGGCAATAGCGATTTTGCAACCATCACCCATTAACATCTGCCGGGCTAGCGCGCCGACGCCTTCGCCCAACTGGGCGCTGTGAGAAACAATAACCAGGTTTACCATCGCTTTATCCTTACTCTCTGGACGCCTGAGCCAGCATTTGCATCATAAACATTACGGACGTTGCGCCGGGATCCTGATGCCCAATGCTGCGCTC
Organism: Citrobacter sp. RHBSTW-00887; assembly: GCF_013728095.1. Taxonomy (NCBI): domain Bacteria; kingdom Pseudomonadati; phylum Pseudomonadota; class Gammaproteobacteria; order Enterobacterales; family Enterobacteriaceae; genus Citrobacter; species Citrobacter sp. RHBSTW-00887. The sequence goes on from NZ_CP056267.1 coordinate 2,432,163, forward strand.
ACCGAGATAGCTGGCGCGGCCTTTGCGGGCCTGCATGGTGATGGTGCTTTGCGCTGCTGCTTCCGCTTGTTGGCTTGCCGCTTCCAGCGCCGTCTGTACGCTCAGCTTTTGCTCGCAGGATTGGCGTAAAGATTCCACTACCGGCAGCCAGACATCGCACATGGTTTTGTCGCCAGGTTCAGCTTTACCGCGGCTAATCACACCTTCTGCGCCATCACGAATCATTTGATACAACTCCTCAAGCGTCAGGCTTTGATGAGCCTGGGTCACCTGGGCGGCACGGATAAAAAAGGTACCAAACAGTGGACCGCTGGCCCCCCCGACGCTTGAGAGCAGCACCATGCCGGTGTTTTTCAAAATAAAACCAATGTCTTTATCGGCGATGGACGGCAGCTTTTCGACGACTTTGCTAAAGCCGCGGTGCATGTTCAGACCGTGGTCGGCATCACCAATTTCCCGATCAAGACCGGTGAGAAAATCACTTTCGGTGGTGAAGATCTCACCGCAGCGATAGAGCCAGTTAACAATTTGTGTTCTGTTGAGGGACATCATGTATCTCCTTATTTACCCCAGTTGAGAGCAGGGGTGTGAACCGGTGCATCCCATAAGTTCAGCGTGTCGTCATCCACCTGTAACAGGGTGATTGAGAAGCCGGTCATATCCAGAGAGGTACAGTAAGAACCGATCAGGTTGCGCTCAATGACGATGCCGGCGTTCTGGCAACGGCTTTCGAGGCGGTTATACACGCCGAAGAGTTCTGACAGCGGCGTCGCACCGAGATTATTGACCAGCGCAATGACGCGATCGCCGCTTTGCAACGCGCGTTTGCTTTCTTTGCCTTCCTGCCACGCGCCCTGAACGTTGTCCCAGTGGCGGAGCGTACGGCTGTAGTTGCCGTTTTCCAGCAGGGTATCGAACATTTCATCAACGGTCTGATCGAGGGAAGTGAAGGTGCGGCGGTCAATGCCGGGTTCCCCGTGGATACCCACGCCAAACTCCATTTCGTTATCCTGCAACGTGAACGACGGTTGTCCGGCGGCCGGAACGGTACAGGCGCCAATGGCTATCCCAATGGAGTGGCCCTGATTATTCAGTTTACGACCCAGCGCCGCACAAACTTCCAGTGAGTCACCGCGTTCAGCGGCAGCGCCGACCAGTTTTTCGATCAATACGGTATTCGCCACACCACGACGACCGGCGGTATACAGACTGTCTTTCACCGCCACGTCGTCATCCACTACCATGGTGGTGACTTTGACGCCGCTTTCATGCAACAGCTCGGTGGCGGTTTCGAAATTAAGAATATCGCCGGTGTAATTTTTGATGATCAGCAGTACGCCTTCGCCGTCATCAATTTGCATGGCGCATTCGAACATTTTATCCGGCGTGGGTGAGGTAAAAATTTCACCCGGGCAGGCACCAGAGAGCATGCCCTGACCAATATAGCCGCAGTGCATAGGCTCGTGTCCGCTGCCGCCGCCGGAAAGCAGCGCCACTTTGCCCATTACCGGCGCATCTGCGCGGGTGACATATACCGGATCCTGATGCAGTGCCAGGGAAGGATACGCTTTCGCCAGTCCGGCGAGTTGTTCAGTCAGTACGTCTTCAACACGGTTAATCAATTTTTTCATTATTTATGCTCCGCAGACAGTCCTGGATGGCTGCCAGATTCGGGCAGGCATCTGATGTAGGGTATCGGGTTATACAACGCCACGGCGACTGCTCGCTGCCGATAAGGTAATTTTGCACACGGGTTGGCAAAAGAAAATTGCTGTAATGGGCGTTTCAATACGAAACGTAGCAACATAATAATGTTCCGTATTGGAACATCATGGTGCATAAAACAGCGAAAATGAGAAGTTGGGCCGTATTTGGCCGGGAAGCTGATTCACGGGTGTTTATGGAAAACAAACCACCTGCAGAGCAGGTGGTTTGTAGGCATGGTCGATTTCGGCGTTAGCCCGGATAAATTCCGAGATCTTTACGTGCCAGCAGAATGCGTTCGCAGGCAACAATGTAGGCTGCCGTACGCAGTGAGCAGGATTTCTCTGCCGCTTTTTCCCACACGTGTACCATCGCATCGGTCATGATTTTGTCCATGCGATTGTTAATCTCTTCTTCGCTCCAGAAGAAGCTAGCCATGTCCTGAACCCATTCGAAGTAGCTGACGGTTACGCCGCCGGCGTTACAAACAACGTCTGGGACAACCACGATACCGCGGCTTGCCAGAACGTCGTCGGCGTCCGGATAGGTTGGGCCGTTAGCGCCTTCGAGTACCAGTTTACAGGTCAGCGTTTCCGCGCGGTGACGGGTGATCTGGCCTTCGAGCGCGGCCGGGATCAGAATATCCATCTCCAGGCTCCAGAAGGCTTCGCTGGCAATGGTTTCAGCGCCCGGGAAACCGGCAATCTGTTTGTGCTCCAGTTGCCAGGCAGACAACGCGGCCATGTCGATACCCGTTGAGTTAAACAGCGTTGCGGTGTGATCCTGAATCGCGACCACGCGTGCTCCTGCTGCCGCGAACAGGCGGGCGGCTTCGCTGCCGACGTTACCAAAACCTTGCACCGCTACGCGAGCGCCTTCAACGTCGATGTTGGCACGACGCGCCACTTCCAGACCGCTGACGAAAACACCACGACCGGTGGCTTTATCACGGCCTAACGAGCCGCCGAGGTGAATAGGTTTACCGGTGACCACGCTGGTCACGGTGGTGCCGTGGTTCATGGAGTAGGTATCCATCATCCAGGCCATTACTTTTCCGTTAGTCCCCACATCCGGCGCAGGAATGTCTTTCTGCGGCCCGATGATAATGCCGATTTCGCTGGTATAACGGCGGGTTAAACGCTCCAGTTCACCTTCGGAAAGCGAGAACGGATCGACGCGCACGCCACCTTTCGCACCGCCGTACGGCAGGTTCAACGCTGCGCATTTGATGGTCATCCATGCGGACAGGGCCATCACTTCATTAAGATCAACATCAGGATGATAACGCACACCGCCTTTGCCCGGCCCGCGGGAGAGGTTATGTTGCACGCGATACCCTTCAAAATGACGGATAGTACCGTCATCCATCTGCACCGGGATATCGACAATCAGCGCGCGTTTTGGGTGGCGCAGGGTATCCACCCAATGGGAAAGTTCGCCCAGGTAAGGGGCCACACGCTCGATTTGTTGCAGGTAGGTATTCCAGGCAGATGTGCTGCTATCTGAAGCGTAAGATAACTTATCCATGATAAACCTTAGTTATAAAAGTAATATGTTCTTAATTTGGCCGTGGTATACAGTGAATCACACCATATGAACCTAAATTTAACATTTATTTCATAGAATGGCCTGTCCGGCTAACACGGTTTATCGGCATGAAGCGTGTGGGCTTTGGCCGAGAGGTGAATAGTTATTCTCTGATTGTGCTGATATTTCGGTAATTTTGCTGGCTGGGTAATTTAATATGCATGATTTATAAAAATCGCAATTTGTCAGATTTATGACGCACCTCTAAAAGTAAATAATATGATAATAAAATGTATTTGCTTTATTGCGATTAAGCTGGGGTCAGTAGGTCACGGCGATGGTAACGGTATCAGCATAGTTGTCAGGCGTGTAGTTCGCGCTGGGAACGGTGGCGTAAACCGGGTAGGTGGTGGTGGTTCCCGTACCGTTGCCCGCGACGGTATTGAGCGATGAATTGCCCCAAACCGTACCGGACGGCCCTGGCGTCGAGCTAAGTTGGTAGGGGACCTTGTCCGTATTTGACCCCGTGCCGGCCATCACGCCGCTGCCTGCCGTGTTGCCGTTAGAGGGCTGAAGTCCGATGGTGTAAGGCGTGTTATTGGAACATGCTACGCCCACGGTATTTGAAGCCGTTAGGTTACGCCCGGTCGCCCCGGCGGGCGCAAAGCTAATATTGGTTGCAGAGGTGATATTGCACTGTTTGCTGACCGTCGCCGATACGGTGAAGGGAAGCCTGGCGGCAACGGTATCGCCACAGGTGGTCGGCGGGAAAAGCAATCCAGGATTGAGGGTGACAAGGGCTGTCGCCGCCGTATAGCTATCCTGATAGCTTCCGGGGACCGCTGAGGTTTGTGGCGTGACAATCTGTGCTGATACCGTGAGTGAGCCCGTCACTGGCGTCAGATTCAGCAGGTTAAGCTGTACCATTGGAAAAGTTGTTCCCGACTGATACTGACTCCCCCAGACTTTAGTGTGCCCGGCATCCTGGTAAAGCTGGTATGCCAGCGTTCTGGCAGGTGTTCCGTTTAATGACATATTTCGAGGTGTCACCTGGCCACTGACGGCTGAGGCGCCAATATTAAAACAGAGGTTGATCCCTGCCAGCACGTCGCCAAGCTCTTTGGTGCAGGTGTAGTTGAACGTCATTGATGACGTTGCGCCTGTCGCAGACAGCGGATTGACTGAGCCCAAATTTATGGGTTGTACATTGCTCACCGAACAGGTTACGGCATGGCTAATCGCCGGACAAAAGAGTACGGCTGCGATGAGTAACAGATGCCTTAACCTCATGAGCGCACTCCTGTTAGTGTGGCCGGCAAACCAGTGGACCTATTTGCACAATCCCCTTTGCGGAAGCGGGATAGTCAAATTGCACGCGACAACTGCCGGTGTCTGTCTCAACGCGTAGCGCGTTGTGCTGTTCCAGCGTGTCGAACCAGGTCATCCCATCAAAACCAACGACAGACGATTGTCCTGCTCCGCTGATGGCGTATGCCATGCTGCCTTCGGGAATGGGTTTACCCTGATTGTCGACGAGGATGACCTGCGCAGCGCGCACCGGGGTAATGCCAAAGCTAACCAATGTACCGGAACGATCGGCAGGCGTTGCATTCGTCTCAACGCGCGCGATCCGCATATTGGCGGGGAGATCCATAGGGTCAATACTGATCAGGTTTTTTTGATAACTGTTCAGCGGCGTGACCAGCAATAGCCCCTGGTCGTCGCTGCGACCAATCAGGTTATTTTGTAATTTAATCGGGACGTCAGGAACGCCGTCAGTTGATACGACGGCAAAGCCATTGTTGATTTCTCGTGCTGCAAACAGGCCGCCGCCCATGGTAACAAGCGATCCGGTGGCGCCTGCGTAGCCGTAATGGTTATCCGGTAAACGGCTGAATCCCGCGTATGCTTTACCATAACGCCCCAGATATCCCACTTCTCCCTGACCGCTTTGCCGGGAAGCCTGCTGACTGGCGGCCAGATTCCAGCCCCAGCCGCCGTCGGCAGGAGGCGTCAGGCTGGCGTTGAGCTGGTAGCCGGTCTCATCATTGGTGCGTTGTAGGGTGCTGCTGGCACTTAGATTATTATCAGTGGTTATTGTCACCATCAAATAGAGACTGCGATCGCGGTTATCGTCGATGTTTTGGTTGAATCCGGCATTCAGTGAAATGTTGTCGGTAATCGATTTGAACCAGCTGGCGTTGGCGTAGCGCACCGCATTTTCGTGCGGATAACGAAACTGCAGGTAACTCAGGCTGACATTACCGGCAGCTTCCAGCGAATAGCCAATGACCGTATTGCTGTTAAGCGTCGGTGGCGGCTCGCCATAATGGGTGGCGACATCACGATAATCGCCGGAAGTGGCCGTCGTACTGGTACTGAAATTAAACCGTTCGCCGGACCAACGGTAACCAAAACTGTACAGAAAACCGTTCTTTCCTGCGTCGGTACTTGCGGCAATTGAGGTCGAAAACGTGCCGCTGCGGGTGCCTGGGATCCAGTCGTTACTGAAGCCCGCGTTAATCAGTCCATCGCTGGTTTCAGCGTGAGTCCCGGCAGTGAACGTATTGCTAAACCCACGACGCCATGTACCGCTCAGTACCGGTGCGCTGGCATAATCAAAAGAGGAGTAACCATAGTTTTCGCGTACCGTACCCAGTTCTGCAGACCAGGCAGTTAATCCTTCCCGCAGGAGTTGCTGATCGTTGTAGAACGAGAAATTTTGTACGCTCGTTCTGCCCAGCGCATCCGTCATCATTACCTGACCCGTTCCCGCGCCGCTAATGTTCGGCATTGTGTTGATCTGAAAGCTACCCGCGGGGACTTCTCCGTTGTAGTACCTGACGCCGTCGACGTACAGCTCAACGTTTGACGGTAACGTCGCGGAGCCAAGATATGCAGGGAGCGGGGTGGTTGGCATATAGGGCCGCAAACCAAAATCGGTTCCTATCTGAATGCCGCCGATACGCGTCGGTCGGGACCAGATAAGTGAACTGGTCAGGGTATCGCCAACGGTTACCGCCAGCATCGTTTCGGGAAATGACGTACGCCAGCTGGTATCGAGCCGCTCAACGCTGTTATCCGCATTTTCCTCGGTGGAATACTGCGTCAACTGGGTGGTGCTGAGCACGCCTGCAGCATTGAAAGCGCGGAGTTCGCTGAAGGTATTTATTGCGCTTTCATCCCCCTGTTGGGTATAGATATCGTAATTGAGCAGCGCTCCGCGTGATGTTGTCGCCGTCGGCGCGGTCTCTACGGGGGAGTTAAGCTGCGTGGTCGCAAGATCGAGTGAACTGAGTGGCGCAGTAAGCGAAAGCGTTTGCAACTGAACGTTATAGTCAATGGTTAGCTCGGGGATATCGTTCAGGCAGACGGCGTGAGTGGCGTCAGGCGCAAAGCGAAAGCCCATTTTTCGCAGGGTATCTGCCCCAGCATAGAGCTTTCCATTATCGTAACCCAAATGCACCAGCCCAACGGGATTCCCATTTAAGGTGACCTCGAGATACAAATTGACCCCCACGAGCTGCGCTGCGCCATTAATAACACCATCTTCGTTCTGGTTATTATTCAGCGTTTGTGCGCAAACCATTCCCGATATTAATACTCCATTGAGAAAGCAATATTTCACCAGAAGCCAGGATCTGTTACAGATCTTGTACTGTTTTTTGGCCATTGATTGTGACTTCAACTTTCCCGCCATCATGAGTATTACTGGCCGACGGGGAGACTATCCAGCGCATCGTTGAGCCGGGTAAAACGTAGCCTAACAGTCCGGGCGTAATAACTTTTTTAGCACCGTCAGGGCTTATAAATGTTGCAGCAGATAATTGTGCATGCCCATTTCCCTGGTTACTCACTTCAATAAATTTTTTGCCATCAAGCTGTTGTAATTTCCATTGCAATTTTGCCTGCGTTTGCGCCGCTGATGTTGGTTGAATGAAAACGGGGACGGAATAATGCAGCACAAACTGAAGCTTATTTTTTTCTACTTTTGCAGGCGGTAACTCATCTATCGATAACCGATAAGCGTCTTCAGCATTTGCCGAAGGTGGGCCGGTCCGAATAACGCGAATCAACTGACGTTCTCCAGGTGCTAATGCCAGCATCGGCGGGCTAATGACCAGCCCCTGAGAGGGGGAAAGTTTGTCGCCGTAAGCGCTCTGGCTCCAGTGAAAAACCCGAACCTGGGCATTGAGCACATTTTCACCCGCATTACTAAGCCAGATACCATCGGCATTTTGCGTCGCGAGCAAAGTTAATGTGACCGGGGCGATTTGCAGCCCGCTGGCGGCGGCAGGGTTGAGGCTCGCAACCATCCCTAACAGGCATGCGCAGGCACACTGCTGAACAGGCAGTTTTACTCTCATGTGGCTTCCTGAAGTTAGTAGTTAACGTTAACCGTTACCGTGTCGGCATAGTCGTCAGGAGTGAAGTTGGCGCTCGGTGCGGTGGCATAAACCGTAAACGTTTGCACCAGCCCGGTCCCCGTCGCCGCTACGCCGTTTCCAGGCGCGGTGTCGGTGGCGGTGTTCCCCCACACCGGACCTGTTGCTGATGTTCGATTTAGCTGGTAGGGCACTTTATCGGTATTGGTGGCAGCGTTAGCCACGGAGGACATGGCGCCTGAGCCCGTCGTCGTCCCCCCATTGGCGGCCGACGGCGCCAGGCCGATAAAATAGGGCGTGGTTTTTGAGCAATTAATCGAAATCGTGTTGCTTGCATTGGTATTTGTTGCCGTGGTATTCACCGGCCCAAGCGTGATATTTGAAGCCGAACCGGCAGTCACGGTACAGGCCTTTTGAATCGTCATCAGTACCTGAAATGTTCCGTTAACGGTTGCTGCATTTGCCACGGGAATAATGGAAAAGGCGCAGCAACAAAGAATTAAGCGTTTGTCTAAGACTAGAGCCATATCCTTTACCTTTTTCAAATAACCACATTTATTACTTTAGAAAAACAATAATGTGGTACAAGAAGACATGGTTTAACCCTAGAATAAGTATTAGGCGTGCGCCAGTTGATCTAATAAATTTTACTTAGGAAAAAGGTGATGTCGTTTGCAAAAAAATAATACCCACGGGTGAGTATATTGTTTTGTTTTTATGCTACTGCGGGTATTAAGTCAGGCGGGTAGGGAACACAGATTCATTGGATGGCATTCAAAATAACCACCCAAAAAATGAGAATTAGTAAGATTTATCTTACTCAGCTCATTACTGCGATACATGTTGGTTATGGGCTGTGAAAAATGACTTTATAACCTTGTTCGTTCCAGTGTTGTAGAAGTTCATTTTGTCTGCGGGTTGGCGTAATACCAGTCCAGACAAAAAGCGTTTGCCCGGGGAAAAGTTCAGGTCTTGGCGATTCAATAGGTTCAGCAAGCACGGCAATATGCCAGCCCGATTGCGATAAACGCCAGGCTTCGAGCCATAAACGGGTTCGGTCTTCAACATCCCAGGCCATCAGGATGGCATCTTTCCCTGATTTGCGGCGCGTTTCAGACAGCAGGGTGGCTACATATTCAATCAATGCGCCATCAAGCATACTGTTCATGATGCGGGATGTATTATGGTCAAGTATCAACCGCTGACGCACAGGAAGATAAACGCGATCAATCAACGCATCTACGGGGTAGGCGCGACCGAGTGCGATAATTTTGGCTCGCAGCTTCGGGGGATACGCCATACGAAGAATGCCCATCATCTCTTCTTGCAATTGATTCCAGTCGTCGTCAGTTTCACGGGTACTGGTTTCCAGCAATGCTTTAACTTTGCCAACGGGTGTGCCACTGCTAATCCAACGTTTTATTTCTTCAATACGTTGAATATCCTCTTCATCAAAGAGTCGGTGGCCACCTTCGCTGCGTTGAGGTTTGAGTAAACCGTAACGTCGTTGCCATGCCCGAAGGGTGACAGGATTTATCCCGCAACGTTCTGCGACATCCCCAATGCTGTAATAAGCCATAATTCCCCCAGACACTCATGATTCTCCGTCACCGATATGCGGTTCCTGCTACTTTGTACAACATGCATCAAATTGTACAAAAAATACATAGGATTCTAGCAAAATTAAGATTTACTTTACTATCACGTAGGGAGTAAATGCTGAATTTTTATGTTCAGCATAAAAGAGGTGGCGAGATTATTGTGTAATAACAATACGTTAATTATTATAACGCTGAGAAATCATTTTTTCTCTGGCCACGCGACAGACGGAGTACCATTCAGGCAGGCTCTTGCAAACAGGTTACCCTGGAAGATCTCAATACCCGCGGATTCAAGCCACATCCACTCTTCAGGTTTTTCGACGCCGACCGCAGAAATCATTATCTCCAGTGAAGCGCAGCATTTGATTATGGCCTGAATGATGGCCTGCCGTGGTCCACTTTTATGCACATCAGTGATGAGTTCGCGGCTTATCTTAATTCGGTCCGGTTGAAAGCGAGACAAAAGCTGAAGCCCGGCAAAACCTGCCCCGAAATGATCTATCGCCACACATATTCCCGCTGCCTTGAGTGACTTCACGGCCTGCGCGAACGTATCAAAACGCGAAATAACTTCACTTTCGGTAAACTCAACAATGATTTGTTCAGGCACCAGTCCATGCGCCGCGATTTCGTTTATAAGAAAGCTGACTGCATCGGGTCTGTTTACCAGGGTCATGGGTAACAGATTAACCGACAGCATTTTGTGATTAAGTCCCAGTGCGCTTGCCATTGCAAATGCAGTCTTTTTGCTCTGCAGATCAGCGGTATACACATCTTCAGGTTTGAATTTGTCAAAATACGTTGCGGGCGTTTCACCGTCTTTACCGCGAATAAGGGCTTCCAGCGCAATGACGCGCTGTGACATAGGATCGATAATTGGTTGAAAAGCAAAGCTGAAATCTGTATCTGACGGGAGTGTGCTTTCATCCAGGATGGTACAGGTATTGTCGGTTATAAAACTCCAGTAATCAGGCGCAGGTATTTCAAAATAGCTCGATTTTTCCGTGGCGAGGACAAATGTGCGGAAAAACTGTAATGCTCTGTCATCATACGTGAGCTGAAATTTGGACGTACCCTTATTGAGTACAGCTTGCAGGACGTCATTCCGTTCATGTTTTTGTAAATCAAATAACTCCATCCCTACATTTCCGAATCTTCTCGCAGGCGCGTAATCACACATCAGTTCAACGATATTGTGGTGCCGAGGGTCGTTACAAATACAACGATAGATCTCTTTTACCTGCTCCTCTGGGCCTTCAAGCAGTTGGAAAAAGTGATGGCCGTTAAAGAGTAAGATCCCCGTAACATCTGATCGCCTGTTTTTGATATTTGCGGCTGTCACCATATCCTCAAGCGCTTTGAGAGGGGCGTCTTCACGTAGATGGCTACGGTAAATAATGGTCGTGAGCATGGACAGTCCGGGATCAAGGAAGGAGAAGAGGTCTGGTCAGTATCAGACAAACCAGGTTACGCCCTGATTTTAATACATAATTCTAACTTTGTCTTTACAAGTAAGCGGGCTAATACAGATCAATTTCATTGATAATACAAAGTGATTTGTACAAAGAAATTGGATTTCATATAGATCTGAACTATCGTAACTACATGATTTAATTAATTTAGCATTTTTTGCTAAAAATTAGCGTGCTATGTTGTACACATTTTCGGTACAGCTTTGCTACTGTTATAAAACTTAATATTCACCAGCATTTTGTTACAGGAGCACTCCATGCAGCAGCATACCGTTCGCACTGATTCTGCAAGCGCGATTTCTCGTTACTTTGCTAAAGCGCATCTGCCAACCCAACAGGAAACGTTGGGCGAAATCGTGACTGAGATACTAAAAGATGGGCGCAATCTCAGTCGCAAATCACTGTGTACCAAACTTCTGCACCGTCTTGAAAATGCATCAGGTGAGAATGAACAGAAACATTACAATGCGTTAATCGGCCTGCTTTTCGAATAAAATAAAGCCCTACTATGATAATGGGTAAGTAGTGAAGGAGTTATGAAGAAACCTGACAGTGAACGCTTGAAACATGAAATTACAGGTTTGGCTGTGCTAGAAATTTTGCGAATGCATAAAGACGTTTCGTTAGCTGCACTGATTAAGCAATTGCGGCTTATGCATGCCAGTGAAATGGATGGTACACGTAAACAATTAATTGACAGCGTTATCAATGATTTCACAAATTTTAATCCGGGGAAGATAAGCAGAAAACCGGAAAAAACGAGAGATGAGAGTGCTTTCAGTGCCAGCAAAAACCCTAAATTACATTAAAGATAATTCTCCAGACTATACAAGCGAGGTTACCATGCTTCATGAAATTAATGTCCACAGTGTAATGACGGATAAAGCTTTATCAAGTTACTTCCATAATGCAGGTGAACTATTAGCAGATGAGTCAGTGGTATTGGGGCAGGCGGTAACAAATGTAATTCTGGCAGGTGATAATGTTAATAATAAAAACATCATTTTAAGCCTGATTAGTTCTCTGGAGTCAACAACTGACGTTGTCAAGGCAGACATTATCAGAAAAACCCTGGAAATAGTGTTACGTTATACGGCTGATGACGTCTAATGAGATAGCACATTAATATAGATACACAGCACAATTATTGTATGATGTAAGTTCTGTCGCTTCGCTGTTTGGATTAAGACTATACATAGCATCCTCTTATTTTTATGACTGCATATTATGGAGTTGATATGGCTAATTCAATTCCGGAAGATTTTATTTTCCGCTGCGCTTTGTATAAGGATATAGAGCGTAATGTCATGTTAAAACAGGGTTGTATCAGTAATGATGTTCTTATTCAGGCATTCAGCATGCAGTTGAAGAATGAGAAGAATGTGATACTGACCGATCTCTATTCACAGATTCTGGCACATCTTCAACTCGATAAAACTTCGCAGCCCGGTGAGGTCAATGGTGATTTTTCGTTGAGGTCATAATGATGAACATCGTGCAGGAACATGCTGGAAACGCAGTTTTATGGATTGATGATATCTATATCAGGCAAGGGTTAAAGAATATCCTTGCAGATATCGTTTTTGAAGATGACAAGGCGCGACTTGTTTTCTTCACCGCTAATCACTTTGACGCGGTAAAAAAGCAAAATTACGATCTGAATACATATCGTCTGGTGCTGCTGATTGATGGCCATCTGTATCAGTATCTCAATGACATCTCACTTTACAGACTGCCAGTAGATAGCGATGTTGCCTCAATCAAGCAATTTATTATTGATATTACTCGTGCTGGTGGAAAGCACGAGCATCAATCGGAACTCAATATCTCCTTGACTGCGCGAGATAAATATATTTTAACGCAGCTAGGGGAGGGGAGAACTGTTTTTGAGATATCTGCCATGTTAAATCTACACTTAAAAACCATTTACCAGGCCAGGCAGAATCTGATCAAGAAACTTGGTTGCTCAGGGCTGATTGATTTTCAGGGAATACTGCAAGCGCAAATATTCCGGAACTGGCTGAAGCATGCCTGACCATCGATACGCTGAACTTACCTTCAGCGATTTGTGTAAGTTTAAATCAATCGCTCGGGTTATCTTATCGATGATGTCTTCTGTTCTGAACATAAATTAACGCTCATTATAAGAGGGCGATGATACAGCCTTGTCGAGATGCTTATGATTTATTTATAGATTTCAGCAACCCCGTGCGGTTCAGCTCGTTAATAATGCACTCAGGTTCTTCACACAGAGGCATATTGTCTATATCTAAAACGCCATCATTTTTTTGTGGATCATCAGCCTGCAGGTCTGCAAACAGTGGAGTAAGATCCGGCGGTGCTTCGCCTCGTTCGGCCACCAGCTCAAACGTTTTATTTTTTGCCGCCTCGTTAGTCAGGGCACTGACCAGAACCTGGGCGATTTGCTGCCTTGATATCACACCATCTTCTGGTGTTCCTGCATGGCGACGATCCCCCTGGAGCAAAACGATTCTGTGTTCATCATCATTGTTGTAATCAAACCAGCCGGGTCTGACGATGGTATACGGGTGACCACTCGCTCTGACCAGACGTTCGGCACGTCTTTTCCAGTCATGAACCTCAGTGCGTTGATTCCAGGTACTGAGTCGTTCAGTCACGCCAATCGTGGTCATTAAACCGATGCGTACAGGTGTATCCCTGAAGAGTCGTAAAATGTTACGTACACCGCCGTAATCTATCGCTCTGGCGCCAATACGCCCCTGGCCATCGGAACCGAGAGTGAAGATGATGGCATCAATATCTTTCGGCAAATCGGTAAGTGTTTCAGGCATTGAAACATCGCCGTAAAAAACATCCGTTCCACGCGGAAGTAATTTTACTTTCCGTTTATTTCTGACCAGCGCCACGGGCTGATGGCCCATTTCGATAGCGGTATTCACGACATGAAGACCAATACTTCCGGTCGCGCCTGCAATGAGTATTTTCATAATAAACCTTCTGATAATTCAGACTTATTTTCTCTACAGTCAGAATATCAATTATCATTATTGTCAGTAATAGGGCTAAAATGATTGTGTCTATGAACACCCTTCATGAGTGCGCGATGAAGGGAATGCCACCATAAGGAAATCGCCGATGCTTAAAGAAAACTTCAACGAACTGCAAATCTTTCTGGTGGTGGCAAGGGAGCGAAGTTTTACCAAAGCAGCGGGCAAACTGGGTGTATCTCAGTCTGCACTCAGCCATGCGATGAAGGCTCTGGAGGAAAGGCTCAATATCCGCCTTCTGACCCGTACGACCCGAAGCGTTGCCCCTACGGAAGCCGGTGAGCGAATTATTGCCTGCCTTGAACCGCGTATTGCCGATCTTGAACAGGAGCTGGAATCGCTGGTTCAACTGAACGGCACTGCCTCCGGCAATATCCGCTTATCTGCCGGGGAGCATGCCGCGCGAAGTTTGGTATGGCCAAAGTTAAAACCTTTCCTCAGGGAATATCCGGAAATTAATCTCGAACTGGTGGTTGATAACGGCTTTGTCGATATTGTTGAGGGCCGTTTTGATGCCGGGATCCGCCTGGGCGAAAGCGTGGATAAGGATATGGTTGCTGTAAGAATTGGCCCGGACATGCGCATGGCCGTGGTGGGAGCACCGTCTTACTTCGCGGCAAACCCTGCACCTGAAACGCCGCATGAGCTACAAAATCATCGGTGCATCAATATGCGCCTGCCGACTGCCGGTGGGCTTTATCACTGGGAGTTTGAGAAGGAAGGGAAACCGTTACGGGTCAGAGTGGAAGGGCAGGTAACGTTTAATCAGCAGGCAGAAAGGATTGATGCTGCTTTATCCGGTTTTGGCATTGCCTGTATGCCTGAAGACAGGGTGCAGGATTATATAAAGTCAGGAGAGCTTATTCAGGTTCTGCAGGACTGGTGTCCATCTTTTCCCGGATATTATCTCTACTACCCGAGCCGTAAGCAGCACCCGCCCGCATTTGCGCTGATGATCGATGCACTTCGCTACGCCCAATAACGGGTCCGTAGACCCGTTCGGGTATTAACGGCCTACGCGGGCCAGGTGCTCAGGAGAGTAACGTTCACCGACGATGTTAATCGTTTCCAGCGCCTGGGTTATCTGCTGCGTATCCTTCTGCGAAAGAATGATGTCGGCAGCCCCCAGGTTTTCCTCCAGCCGGTGTAGTTTGGTGGTACCAGGGATAGGAACAATCCACGGCTTTTGTGCCAGCAGCCATGCCAGCGCGATTTGCGCAGACGTCACGCCTTTCTCTGCCGCCAGTTCACCCAGCAAGGTGACCAGCTTTTCATTGGCTTCAATCGCCTGCTCGGCGAAACGCGGCACTTGGCTTCTGTAATCATCCTTGCCAAAAGTTGTTCCTGGCTTAATCGATCCCGTCAGGAAGCCTTTGCCTAATGGGCTGAAGGGAACGAAACCAATACCCAGTTCCTCCAGTAACGGCAGGATTTCCTGCTCAGGCTCGCGCCACCACAGAGAGTATTCGCTTTGCAGCGCAGTGACCGGTTGTACGGCATGTGCACGACGAATGGTTTGTGCGCCCGCTTCGGACAGACCGAAATGTTTGACTTTGCCTTCCGCTATCAGGTCTTTCACCGTTCCCGCAACATCTTCAATCGGGACATCCGGGTCGACACGGTGTTGGTACAGCAGATCAATGATATCAGTCTTAAGGCGGCGTAACGATCCTTCCACAGCTTCACGGATATGCTCCGGACGGCTGTTTAAAATCTGCTGCTTATTGTCCGCACCGAAGGTAAAACCAAACTTGGTGGCAATAACCACGCGGTCACGAAACGGTTTTAAGGCTTCGCCTACAACCTCTTCATTAAGAAAGGGGCCATACACTTCAGCGGTATCGAAGAAGGTGACGCCACGTTCAACCGCAGCGCGAATAAGCTCGATAGCCTGACGGGTATCGGTCGCCGGACCGTAGCCATGGCTTAAGCCCATGCAGCCGAGCCCAAGCGCGGATACTTCGAGTCGGGATTTACCCAGATAACGTTTTTGCATTGAATGAATACCTCTTTTATCGCGACTTAAACATCAAGTTTGCGGCCGGTCAGCCATTCCACCATCGCCGGATCGCGGTGAGAGAAGAAGGCGCTGGTTGCAGTGTCGAGGGCAGCAATCTGCAGCATATCTTCAGAACTGAGTTCAAAATCGAGAATGTTAATGTTCTCTGCCATGCGTTCTTTGCGCACCGATTTCGCCAGTGAAATGATGCCTCGCTGGAAGATCCAACGCAGCACAACCTGGCCCACGCTTTTGCCGTACTTCTGACCAATTGCCGTTAATACGGGATGCTGGAACAGACCATTTTTCCCTTCAGCAAACGGAGCCCAGGCTTCCGGCTGAATGCCACGGCTTTGATTCCAAGGAACGGCATGCAGCTGCTGGTTGAAGGGGTTAACTTCAATCTGGTTTACCGCAGGGGCAACGTTGTTGAAGGCGATAAGGTCGGCCAGTCTGTCAGGATGGAAGTTGCTGACGCCAATGGCGCGAATTTTTTCTTCCTGTTGTAATTCTTCCATGGCACGCCATGCCCCATGAACATCACCGTAAGGCTGGTGAATCAGATACAGGTCAACATAATCAAGTTGCAGACGATTCAGGGAGCGTTCGAACTGGGCTTTAGCGCCTTCGTAATGAGTATCCTGCAGCCACAACTTGGTCGTAACAAAGAGTTCGTTACGGTCGATACCGCTTTGTTTCAGAGCGTTCCCGACCTGGGTTTCATTCTGGTAAGACACGGCGGTATCGATCAGGCGGTATCCCGTATCGATGGCATCAATCACGGCTCTTTCGCATTCAGCGGCATCAGACATTTGAAACACACCAAAGCCCAGCAGGGGCATTTCAATACCGTTGTTCAGTTTTACAGTTTGCATGACGTTATCCTTTGGCTGTTGTCGAGGAAAAGCATAACGCAAAGTTATTTATTCGATTAGATGGGGTAATTAGCTAGGGTTTATTAGATGTGTTCATTAATTTTGAGGAGGGCTGATGACCGGCGTTGTGCAAGAAGCTGAAGTTGGATGTTCATTAGAATACGGCAGATTCAGGTATGATGATTAACCATCACGCGTAAAAATTAAAGCTGTGGTGCGTGGCAATTCATAAGAAAATCTGTCTGCGCATCACCGCTGATTTTTTTCATGAAAATTATTTGACTGATCGTTCCATAATCAATACTATGCCGCTTCAACTCATTTCAAGTCCCACATCCCTATGAGTGCTGAAAAACCAACCTTTCCAGGTCGTCCACGAAAGTTCGAAGATCAGGATGTCATTGATGCTGCCGTCGCTGTTTTCAGCGCCAATGGTTATGCAGGCACCTCTGCGCAAGATTTATGCAATGGTACGGGATTAGGGCGGGGGAGCTTATACAATGCCTTTGGAAGCAAGCAAGCCCTGTACGAGCAAGCTTTGTTGCGCAGCCATGAACAAACTATGTCAGCACAGTTGACAATACTCACGCAACCAGGTCTGGTAAAAGAGCGATTGCATACCCTTCTGCTTTGGGGTATCGCCGAAGATCTTTCTCAGCCAGAGCAGCATGATGCGATGGTCTTATTTTCAGCCCTGGAGATGGGCAGTAAAGATGAAGCCGTTGCTAGCCTGAATAATGAATATCGTCAGCATTTAGAACAAACACTGGTGACGGTATTTATCGAAGGTCAACGAAGTGGTGAACTAAGCAATAAGGCATCAGCCGTCGAAATGGCGAGAGGCTTTATGGCTGGCTATTACGGTTTACGTGTACTGAATAAAAACATTTCAGATAGAAAAATCCTCGAAGATGTCGTCGCTGGTCTGTTAATCAATTTATAAATTTAAGCGAAAAACTTCATTAATTTCTTGCAATCATTTTTGTAATGATCGTTCCAATACAAGGGAGAAAATAAAAAACCATGCCATTAGTCATATATATTTTAGGGTTGGCCATTTTTTCATTAGGTACAGCAGAGTTAATGGTGGCAGGTATGATGACCACGCTATCTGAAGCATTTGGTGTTACAGTCGGTGAAGTGGGGCATTTGATTTCATATTATGCATTCGGTGTAATGCTAGGTGGCCCGGTATTAACCTACGCTTTTCTTAAGTTTAAAGCACCCTATCGCTCAACGTTATTATGGTTGTTAGGGTTATATGTTATCGTACAAGGATTAAGCGTCTTTGTCTCTGATTACAATGTGTTAGTTGCAATTCGAATCGTGACCGGTATTTTGTGTGCAGGGTGTTTAAGTCTTTCACTTGCGACAAGTATGGCTCTTGTATCTGTAGAAAATCGCCCTCGTGCCGCATCAATAGTAATAGCCGGTTTTATGGTATCTAATGTCTTTGGTGTACCTATCGCAACAATTATTGACCAGCACTGGGGCTGGAAAATGAGTTTTGGGCTGGTCGCGGTCCTGGTTTTCATGTGTCTGTTAGCATTAGTTCGCTTATTGCCACATATGAGCGGCGGCTGTGCTATCAAAATGGCTGAAGAGATTAAGGCATTTAAAAACAAAGCCTATTGGAAAGCCTGTGCAACCAGCTGTTTGATTTTGGGCGCAAGTTTTGCGGCATTCAGTTATTTTGTTCCCGTGCTGACTGATGTCAGTGAATTTACAATGCAGACCGTCCCCTTCATTCTGATGCTTTATGGGCTAGCCAATATTATCGGAAATATGATAACGGGACGTCTTGCATATCGCCATAGTTTAGCTGTTATGGTTGTCGGCTTAACAATATTGAGTATTTCTTTGCTCGGCATGGCACTATTTGTTCAATATCAGGTTATTGCTATTCTGGCTGTCATACTCATCGGTTTATCTGGCGTGCCAATGAATCCGGCAATGATGGCAAGAATTGTCAGCGTGGCACATCCAGGCCCAATGGTCAATGCCGTTCATACTTCAGTTATCAATATTGGATTAGGTGGCGGTTCTTATTTAGGTGGAATGGCAATTTCATCAGGTTTCGGTTTACGCTCAGCTTTATGGATCGGGATGGTATTAGCGGTTCTGGCTTTATTATCCGTATTACCTTATATTCGTCGTAGTCAACAAGGCTGGAGTTAATAGGTTTCGAAGATAAAAACGCCCCGATTATAAAAAATCACAGGGCATCGATTTAGCCATTAAATTTTATTTAAAACTAACAGGCCTTTATCGTCGAGTGGGCTCTGCGAACCGGGGTCTTTATCCATCCGGATTTTGCCCTGCTGATCGCCGTTTTTGATGCTTACAATGTCGGGAGTTTGGTCGAATCCTGCCCGGGAAGAACATCGCAAAATATTTTATACGCTTCGCTCGATGGACGCTGAGAAAGTGGCAGAATTACTCGCAGCTCATCTCATTGAAAGCCGCCTTCGCCTACTGGAATCCATCATTTCAGGCAAACATAGCCTGAGGGCAAGAGGTATTCTAATATCCTGACTTTGAGGAAAATTTCATCACCTCGTAACAAAGGTCAGCCTTTCGCTGTGAGTTCAACCGATGGACGCAACCCATTTTTTGATAAAGCTGATGTTTGTATTGAGCCCTCAATAATGAAGGCTCAATATTATCTCTTTCTACTGCAGAGCTTTCTCCTTCAAAAATTGACTCACCAAATCAGCAATCTGCACATTATTTAAATCGGAGAACGGGAAGTGGGTATTCCCTTTGATTCCTTCCTCAGGCAGATGCGTCACAGTGACATCCCCGCCATGCTTATTCACCACGTCACGCCACTCGCGAGCCATTGCCAGACGCACGCGCCAGCTGTCCTGCGCGGGCATGGCGACAGGTTTATCCGGGATGTTATCGCCGTAAATAATCAGAATCGGAATTTTAGTCAGTGCCATAAACTGCTCCATCGGCACCGGTTCACCCTTCAGCGTGTCGAACGCGCTTGGCATTGGGGCAGGGAGCTCTTTCTCCGGGAAGACAAAGCTGCTACCAGGCTCGAAGGCGACAATCGCTTTGACCTTGTCGTTTTTCATCGCCGTGTACCAGCCTGGTCCGCCACCCTGAGAGTGGGTGAAAAGGATAGCCGGGCCGGATTTATCCACGACGGCGGACATCGCATCAGAGATAACATTGATATCAAACGGCCCGGTATTCGGGGTCATCTGACGGAAATACTGATTTAGCGCTTCTTTATCGTGAGAAAACTGAACGCCCTGAAAATACTCCGGCCACACGCCAACGCGGAACTGGTTAAACCACATCTGTTCATCCGGTTTAGGCGTAACCGTACCTTCTACCGTCGTGCGCCCGGCGCTGCCCCGGCGGGGCTGA
Source organism: Citrobacter sp. RHBSTW-00887 (assembly GCF_013728095.1). Classification (NCBI taxonomy): domain Bacteria; kingdom Pseudomonadati; phylum Pseudomonadota; class Gammaproteobacteria; order Enterobacterales; family Enterobacteriaceae; genus Citrobacter; species Citrobacter sp. RHBSTW-00887. The sequence continues at coordinate 2,452,136 of NZ_CP056267.1, forward strand.
TCGACAAGATAAGTTGAGAATCCACGACGCAGGAATATGTTCTGGAACCCTTCGCGACCATCCGGCGTGGTTTCCCAGGTGCGGGAGAACTGACCTGCGCCGTGCAGCATGACGATAGGGTATTTATGCGGATTCTCCGGAATTTGGTAGAACACAGACGCATGATCGCCATGCCAGGTTTGACCCGCAGAATCCAGCGGCGTTTTCGCGTCAAATTTCCCTGGTGCGGTGATGATAGTACCACCAGCAGAAAAGCTACCCTGTTCCTGAATGACCAGCGGCTCGGCGTATACCGACTGAGCCACCATGCCACCCGCCATCGCGCAGATGGCCAGCGTTTTTAAGACAGTTTTCAAGATTACATCCTCTGTTATGTTTGCCGTTCAATCATATCTGAGTTGTCAGCGTGAATTATTTAGCACCTTTGATTGCCCTTATTTGGCAGACTCATGAATGCGGAGGATTAGCACCGTATCGTCTCAAACCAACGCCTAACTGTTTGCTAACGCCCGTTGCAGCGCCTGTTCCGCCCGCGTAGCCGCATCTTCTTCGCCATGTTCACGCAGAACCTGTGCCAGTTGGCGCAGTTGCGCTGCCGTCAGGCCGACTCGCATGCTGGCTCGCGTATGCGATAACAGCTGAGCTTCAACGCCCGGCGTGGCGGCTAATGCGCCAACCGTTGCCAGCTCGCGGCTTTGCCAGTCGAGGTTATCGCGGGCGAAAATGTCGCCGAACAGATGCGTTTGTAGGAATTGATTAATGACCGGGGCAAAATCAAACAGAGGTCCCTGGACGGGGGCGCCGGAGATTTTAGTCTGGTTTGCGGTACCGACACGGCGAAGCTCATCTCCGACAGGGATGGCGGCGACCGGCTCTTTACCTTCAACGTCTTCAACGCCACGTTGTTTACGTGCTTCGACGACTTTCATCAGTTCATTCAGCGCGTTCAGGCTACGGGGAAATCCCGTATAGGCATAGAGCTGGACGAGAATCTCTTTGGTCTCGTTTATCGTAAGTCCTGCATCAAGCCCCTGATTCAGTGCGGCATTCAGCTTATCCATCTGACTGCTGGCCATTGATGCCGCAATCAACGGGATGGCTTGCTGGCGAGCTGACAGCGTATCTGAAACCGTTTGTTCGTGGTTCATTTCTGAGGCTCCTTTATTGACGGGCGCAGCATGTGCCGTGAGACCCAAACCAAAGGTCAGCAGTACCGCTGCCGTTAATGCCTTAATGGGCGTGGTATTGTTCATCTGTCACTTTCTCCATCCAGTTAACGCTTTTGCCATCCACAATCCCGGTTATCGCCAGGTGCGTCATTGCGCTGCCGGGGGCTGCCCCGTGCCAGTGTTTGACGCCCGCTGGGCAAGAGACAACGTCGCCAGCGCGGATGACCTGCACCGGCTGGCCTTCTTGTTGGGCAAGCCCAACTCCCGAGGTCACAATCAGCCGCTGGCCTGCCGGATGCGTATGCCAGGCGGAACGAGCACCTGGCTCAAAGGTGACATAAGCCCCGGAAACGCTAATTTCGTTATCTGGTTTGAAGAGAGGATCAACCCGGACGCGACCGGTAAAGTTCTCTGCTGGCCCGTACACCGCATTCTCGCTTCCGGCGGTGGCGATATGGACAGCGGGATTTTGCTCCGCCGCCCAGGATGAAAACGTAAAGAGGGGCAGTAACAGCCCGAGGTAACGTAAATGTCTGATCATGCAAAGCGTCCTTATCTACAATGATGGAGAGGGTCTGCAATGATTCTAATCAGGGGGAGATGTCGTCAGACTGACGCCAGCCTGACAATTCTGTCAGTTAACCCTTATTATGGTGACGCTGCTTTGTCTTTTCTAAAAATAAGGCACCAAAGCGAAAACCGTGTCATTAATGAAAATAAAACAATAATGGCCAGGTAGCGTAGATAAAAAAGAAGGGCAGATTCATCGTAATCGAAAAAGGAGAAATCGACCTTCATCAACAAATAATCGAGATAGTCCCGGTTTAGTAATTCGTACAATCCCAGTAGTGCGATTAGCGAAAAAACTCCTGGCATCATGACATTTGCATAGAATGAATTGCTGGAGATGTTCAGGACCCGGCAGAAAAAAGTCGCCAGCATTTTCCAGTGCAACCCGATATGCAGCGCCAGAATGAGCATTCCCCAGTGGACCGACGTCATGTGTACTTTCCTGACCCAGCTCGCCGGGTTGTGGAAAGCCTGGTCCAGAAGGATATGTCGGGACAGCATCATGCCCGAGACAATCGCGGTCAGAATGACAACGAATGTCACTGCATTAATGATTCTGTTAACTACCAGCATGGTTAACGGAATATTGGGCGACAGTGACCACAAGCGATGCCGGTTAAGATATAAATGCAGCATGATGAGCAGCGTAAAAATAATACCCGCCCATTCATGCACGATTTCACCGTGAAGGTGAAATCCCATCAATACCAACAGAAGTAACGTCATCAGCGCATCCTGCATGACCTGGAAAATATAAATTTTCTTCATGTCGAGGGATTAACGCTGTGGCTGGACTTGTTTTACCCATTGCTCAACCTGCGCGGGTACGTCAGGAGCTGAAATATCGTTGCGCGAGATCGCGAGCGCACTAGTGATTAATTTGGCCTGTGGCTGCATGCGAGTAATTTCTCGCAGGGAGTCGGCTAACCTGCTGCCACCATGGGTGGTAAAGGGAACGACCGTTTTGCCTGCAAAGTCATTTTGCTCAAAGAGGCTGTATATCACCATTGGCATGGTATACCACCAGATGGGGTAGCCGACGTAAATGGTGTCGTAATCGCTCAGGTCAGGGAGCGGCGTTTTTAGCGAGGGGCTGGCTTTCGTTTGCTGTTCCTTTTCGGCAACGCGCAAAAGTGCATCATGCTGGCGAGGGTAGGGAGTGGCGGTTTCAATGCGAAACAGATCGCCGTGAGTCTGCTTCTGAATCAGTTGCGCAATAAACTGCGTGCTGCCGGTCTCCGGCGTATTTTTTTGTAATACGCTGGCCCCGGAAAAACCATCCACGGCACCAGGTTTCATCTCCTCTGGCTGTGAAAAGTAGATAATCAGCGTGCGGGCGTGTGCGGATGAATCCTCTGATGTGAACGCGGGCTGCCCCAGAAGCCCCATGACCATCATCGCCAGAAACCCGCTAAATACCTTTTTCATTCTCACTGTTTCATTCCTTCAATCAGCCGTGGTGAGTATCAGCAGTGATTCTGGCGCAGATAGCCTGACATCAGACTGACGACTCTCTGACAATTTTGTCAGAAGTCTTTGCGCGCGGAGATCCCGATTTTGTCTCTGAAATCAGTCTCCCGATTCGGATAGCGTCAGGCTGTTTAGCAAACGTCAGGCCAAAGGTATTGATACCGTTCTCGCTACGGGCAAAGACATCTCCCCGGTGCATAATGGCGACGGCACGGACAATCGACAGGCCCAGCCCATGATGGGTATCACTCCTGGCTCGGGAGGTGTCAACACGATAGAACCGTTCGAAAAGCCGGTGTAAGTGCTCTGGCGCTATCGGATCGCCAGGGTTAGAAACGTCTACACAAACTTGATTGCCTTTTTCGCTTAAGCGCACCGTAACCGTGCTATTGGAGGGGGAATGCCTGGCGCTATTTTCCAGCAAATTAGCCAGTGAACGGTGAAACAGCCGCCTGTCGATATGCGCCGTGACGTCGCCCTCAACCTCCAGCGAAAGCTGTTTTTCAGCAAAAGAGGGTTCAACATATTCCGCTGTTTTCAGGGTTTCTTCGCGCAGGGAGACTTGCGTAAGCTGGGAAGCATGTTCACCCGCGTGCGCATGAGACAGGAACAGCATGTCGTTAACTATCGACGTCATGCGTTCAAGCTCCTCCAGGTTTGAACCCAATAACTCTTCCAGTTCATCTTGTGAACGTCGGCGTGATAGCCCGAGTTGCGTCTGGCCGATCAGGTTAGTCAGCGGGGTACGAAGTTCATGCGCAACATCGGCATTAAAGCTCTCGAGCTGTCGCCAGGCGATTTCCTGACGCTCTAACACACCGTTAAATGATGATGCCAGTTGCTGCAGTTCTTCGGGCAACGCGCAGGTATTCAGGCGCTGGCCATGGTCACCTGGTGCAAGGTGTTGTGCCTGCTGACTGAGCATGCCCACCGGACGCAGGCCAATCCGTGAAACAACGTATCCCAGTAAGGCGACAATCAGTACGCCCAGCGCGGCAATAATCAGCAGCGTTCGTGTGAACGCATCAAGTGTGCCCATATACGGCGTAGAGTCGATGGCAACCACATAGCGCAGCTCAGGCCTTTCACCGTTGGCGGGGATGGTTTTCACTAACAGGAACAGTGAGCATGCACCTTCCGATGCGCCGGGCACTTTATTAAATCCCTCCTGCAAAGAAGACCACTGAACGCCCACCGGTGGTATTCCCCCCATGCTAAAGCGCGGGTTATCGCTCACTATCCAGTAGCGAACGCGCTCACCTTCAGAATTGGTTAGCAGAGTAAATTTATTAGCCAACGTCGACCAGCCGTCAGCCGAGGTTCGTGCGGCGATCCACGGACTCATTAATGATTCCCGGAACAACAGTTCGTTGTGCATCTGCTTTTGCAAAGAGTCATGTAAGGAGCTTCTGAGCAAGATACCGATAATGGACACAATCAGCAGCGCGGATAAGGCAAACATCAGCGCCAGGTGAACGGAGATGGAACGTTTAGGCATGCTGAGCCTCTTCATTTATTCCGACCGGACTTCGAGGACATACCCCATGCCACGAACGGTATGTAACAGTTTGACGTCGAATGGGGCATCAACTTTGGCTCGCAGACGTTTAATGGCGACTTCAACCACATTGGCATCGCTGTCAAAATTCATGTCCCATATCTGCTCAGCAATCATCATTTTTGACAGGATCTCCCCCTGATGCCGGGCCAGAAGACTTAACAGGGAAAACTCTTTTGCGGTCAATTCCAGTCGCGTTCCGGCGCGAAATACGCGGCGGGCCAGCAGGTCGAGATGCAGATCGTGAATTTGCAGTTGGGTGATGTCTGCGCCATCCGTAGCGCGGCGACGCACCAGTGCCTGAATGCGCGCCACCAGTTCAATCAGCGAAAAGGGCTTAGGGAGATAATCATCAGCGCCAAGTCGAAGCCCTTTAACGCGCTCGTCGACCGAACCGCGGGCCGAGAGCATCAGTACCGGCGTTTGTTTGACGGTTCGCAGCCCCTCGAGTACCCGGTAGCCATCCATCCCCGGCAGCATCACATCAAGGATTATCGCGTCGTAGTCAAGCTCCAGCGCGTAATGAAGACCTTCAGCGCCATCTGCAGAGACATCTACCGTAAATCCCGATTCACTCAACGCACGGTTGAGATAGGTTGACGTTTTTTCTTCATCTTCGACTAGCAACAGGCGCATAACGGGATTTCCTCTTAACTGTTCAATCGGGCTTATTCTGCCTCTTGATTGCCAACATAAAGCTGACGCTTACCTGACAGCATTGTCAGAAACATGAAGCCATCTCAGCCTGCTTGCTGACAAAAATGTTATTTACCTGTCACGATGCTGACAGGCCTCTCTCTCTAACCTGAGTCTGCACATTTAAATCCGCAAGCCTGAAACTCATCGGGAGAGACCATGAAATTCAATCTGTTAACTGCAATACTGCTCACGGCAATAACCGGGGCCACCTCAGTCAATGCGGCTGATTACAAAAAAAAATCCATTCACCCTGGCCTATGACGGTGCCATCACTGAGAACGTCAAAGGCAAGGTCAACATTCATCCGGTGAAGTACGATCTGCATGGCATTCAGATAGCTGCGAATGTCTATACCCCTGCTAACTACGATCCCGCCAAAAAATACCCTGCCGTGGTGGTTGCACATCCGAATGGCGGCGTAAAAGAGCAGGTCGCAGGCTTGTATGCCCAGCGTCTCGCCGAGCAGGGCTACATCACGATTACTGCCGACGCGGCTTATCAGGGCGCGAGCGGTGGGATGCCTCGCAGCGTGGATAAACCCGCTAATCGCATCGAGGATATCCACGGCATGGCTGACTACATCAGCCAGTATCCGGGAGTGGATACTTCCCGCCTCGGTCTGCTGGGTATTTGCGGAGGCGGCGGTTTTTCACTTGTTGCGGCCGAAACGGATCAACGGTTTAAATCGATCGCAACCATCAGCATGTTTAATTCAGGCCTGGTGCGCCGCAACGGTTTTCAGGACTCACAGCTGGATACTATTCAGCAGCGTCTTCAGCAGGCTTCTGACGCACGTGCTCAGGAAGCTTCCGGAGGCGAAGTCCTGTACTCCGGTGATGCCAATCTGACTGATGAACAGATCGCTAAGTTACCTTTTGCCTTATATCGACAGGGCTATGAGTACTACTGGAAAACTCACGCGCACCCGAACTCTACGTTTAAATACACGACAAGCAGCCTGTTAGATTTGATGAGTTTTGACGTTACGGACCATATCAATCTCATCAATAAACCGCTGCTGATGATTGCTGGTACAAAAGCCGATACGCTCTATATGACGGAAGATGCGTTTGCGAAAGCCACCGGTACAAAAGACAAAGAACTCTTCCTGATCGATGGCGCTACCCATATCGAGACGTATTGGGTTCCTGAGTACGTTGACAAGGCTTTGCAAAAGCTGGACGTCTTCTTCGATAAGAGTATTTAACCCCTGTCAGACGATACCTTTGGCCAGCCACTCAGGCTGGTCATATCAGGACATAAAGAGTGTGTCCGCATGTGACCAAGACTAACGAAGTCGGGAGGAAAGATAATTACGCACATTAAATAGCCGCTATGAATGAAATTCATAAAACGGCAGGGACATCTGAGGATTATTTTTTGCCTGTAAGGTTTTACTTCGTGGTCCAGGCCAACTTTAGGTTTAGCATTACCGCATTGAATTCCGGTGAGCATAACGAGCTCTTGTTTGTACTGTCTCGTTACGAGATGGATTTACACTCTATGAAATGAAAAAATCCACGCAATTGCGTGGATTTTGTAGACTTTTTCAATATTCATGAGATTTGATGAAACCTCATGAGACGAGAAGTTTTGTTTAGACGTTGAAGAGGAAGTTCATCACATCGCCATCTTTAACGATGTAATCTTTACCTTCTGCACGCATCTTACCGGCTTCTTTCGCGCCCTGTTCACCTTTATAGGTGATGAAATCTTCAAACGCGATGGTTTGTGCGCGGATAAAGCCTTTCTCGAAGTCAGTATGAATTTTACCCGCCGCCTGCGGAGCCGTTGCGCCAACAGGAATGGTCCATGCACGAACTTCTTTCACGCCAGCGGTGAAGTAGGTCTGCAGGTTCAGCAGTTCGTAACCAGCGCGGATTACGCGGTTCAGACCAGGTTCTTCCAGACCCATTTCAGCCATGAATTCTTCACGGTCAGCATCATCGAGTTCTGCGATGTCAGCTTCAACGGCAGCGCAAACTGCAACAACCACGGAGCCTTCAGCTGCGGCGATTTCACGCACTTTATCGAGGTATGGGTTGTTTTCAAAACCGTCTTCGTTAACGTTGGCGATATACATGGTTGGCTTCAGCGTCAGGAAGCTCAGGTATTTGATAGCCGCTTTGTCTTCATCGGTCAGCGTTTTCAACGCACGCAGCATGCCAGCGTTTTCCAGCTGTGGCAGGCATTTTTCCAGTGCAGCCAGTTCCGCTTTAGCGTCTTTATCGCCGCCTTTAGCCTTCTTCTGTACGCGATGGATAGCGCGCTCACAGGTATCCAGGTCAGACAGCGCCAGTTCGGTATTGATAACCTCAATGTCGTCAGCCGGATCCACTTTGTTATTAACGTGGATGATGTTGTCGTTTTCAAAGCAACGAACCACGTGGCCGATAGCTTCGGTTTCACGGATGTTCGTCAGGAACTGGTTACCCAGACCTTCGCCTTTGGACGCGCCTTTTACCAGACCGGCAATGTCGACGAATTCCATCGTTGTTGGCAGGATACGCTGTGGTTTGACGATTTCGGCCAACTGATCCAGACGCGGATCGGGCATCGGGACAACACCTGTGTTCGGCTCGATAGTACAGAACGGGAAGTTTGCCGCTTCAATACCCGCTTTTGTGAGCGCGTTGAACAGGGTGGATTTGCCTACGTTTGGCAAACCGACGATACCGCATTTGAATCCCATGTTTAAATCACCTTAATCTTTTGATATTCAACCTGTTATGGAAAACAGATTGTAGAAAAGTAAATAACTCTGCCTATTATACACAGCACGCGAGAAAAATGCCGCACATCGCTGCTTATTGCGCTTTAAAGGTGTGTAACCGGCTCGTTGCCTTGGTCAGGCCATCTTTGAATAAAATCTCGGTACAACGTGCCGCTTCGTCAATTGCTTCATCAATTAACTTCTGTTCTGAAACAGGCGGTTTGCCTAAAACAAATCCGACAACTTTGCTTTTATCACCCGGATGACCAATTCCCACGCGTAAACGATGAAAGTTGGGGTTATTGCCCAACTTGCTGATGATGTCTTTCAGGCCATTATGTCCGCCATGACCGCCACCGAGCTTAAATTTTGCCACGCCAGGCGGCAGGTCTAATTCGTCGTGCGCGACCAAAATTTCATCGGGATTGATACGATAAAAACTGGCCATCGCACCCACGGCCTTGCCGCTGAGATTCATAAATGTGGTCGGTACCAGCAAACGGACATCTTCCCCTTCGAGCGTTACTCTGGAGGTGTAGCCGAAGAATTTCGGCTCATCACGTAGGGGCGCGCGTAATCTCTCTGCCAGTAAATCGACATACCATGCGCCTGCGTTGTGTCGCGTTGCCGCATACTCTGCGCCGGGGTTCGCCAGGCCGACAATCAATTTAATCGTCACGTGTTTTGTCCTGAGTGTTTCCATAAACGACGTGTAGTTTACTGTCTGATGCTGCTCTTGACAAAAAACTGCGTTCTAATCGCCAAAAACTGAATAATTGCACAAATGGACTATTAGAAATTGAGTATGTTCAGTAGCTTATTTGTAAAGTTTTGTTGCGCGAGTGTTTGTAATTGTGATCGCTCCCGCACTTGCGAACGGCAGTGTTGTCTATACTTTACACATAAGGATTAGGGGTATTCCCTGTAGCAACCCAAAGTTCCGGAGGTGACACATGAAACGCAAAAACGCTTCGTTACTCGGTAACGTGCTCATGGCTTTAGGGTTGGTGGTGATGGTGGGGGGTGTTGGTTACTCTATTTTAAACCAATTGCCGCAATTTAATCTGCCACAGTTTTTCGCACATGGTGCCGTGCTCAGTATTTTTGTAGGTGGTGTTCTGTGGTTGGCGGGAGCCAGAGTAGGCGGGCACGAGCAAATCAGTGACCGTTACTGGTGGGTACGCCATTATGACAAACGCTGTCGTCGCGGCGATACCACTCATCGTCATAACTAAATCGTTTCCCGGCAGAGAGGGCTGCGGTTTGAATACAAAGTCCTGGTTGAAAAACCAGGACTCTGCTTGTTCATTATCCTTGCATAGAACGCACTTTTATATTCGCTACGGAATATAAGAAACGTTATTCGAATAACCGATAATGTAACGTTTTAACCGCGCTATCCGCGTCTTCAGCGGGCAACAGGAAACACAGGTTGTCATTTGACGCGCCGTGGCAAATCATTCGCACCGTATGCCCTTCAAGCCAGGCAAAAACGTCTTTGCAAACACCCGCCGCCTGAGTCAGCCGATTCCCCACCAAAGTCACTAATGCCAGTCCGGTTTCCACTTCCACACGACAGTGGGAGGACAATGCGGTAAACAATGCGCTGGTCAGTATATGATCTTCACCTGAGGTTGCGTGAGTCGCGTCCAGCGCCAGCGCAATACTGTTCTCTGAGGTTGTAACCAAATCCACCGTGACCGCGTGGCGAGCTAAAATGGCGAAGGACTGCGCCAGGAAAGAACCTGACGGTTGTGTCTCCAGACTATGCAATCGCAACAGCGTCTGTTTACGGCGCACGGCAAGCGCACGATAGCGAGGTGGGTTGTCGGTGGTGGTATGCACCAGCGTACCACCGGCAGCAGTATCCTTACTTGAGCCAACAAACACCGGAATGCTTTTGCGCATTGCCGGAAGCAGCGTAGCCGGGTGGAGGACCTTCGCACCGAAGGCGGCCATATCGCTGGCCTCGGAAAATGAGATGTGGTCAATCCGTTTGGCCCGCGGCGCAATGCGCGGATCGGTGGTGTAGATCCCTGCGACATCGGTCCAGATGTCCACGCGTGCGGCGTGAAGCGCCTCACCGAGAAGAGTCGCCGTGTAATCACTACCACCGCGTCCCAGCGTAGTGGTATGCCCTGCGGCATCCCGGCCGATAAACCCCTGGGTCACCATAATCGCTTGCTCAAGACGAGGGCGCAGGTGAGTCTCCACCAGGTGGTGCAAGGTACCGAGTTCGGGTTCGGCGCAGCCGAAACTGGAGTTGGTACGCATCACGCTGCGGGCGTCAAACCACCCGGCCTCGGCATGCCGTTCACGTAAGACTTCAGTAAACAGTAAAGAGGACATCAGCTCGCCGTGACTGACCAATTCATCGCTTAGCGCATCAGACGGTGAAACGGTCGCCGTTTGTGCAAGATGGCGGATGTTGTTGAGAAGATTATCGATTTCCGTGCTGATAACGGACGGCTGCTTCAGGCGGGAAATAATGTTGTATTGGATGGCGCGTAAGGTCTCAAGCTTATCTAATTGTTGATGCGTTTCCAGACCTTCAGAAAGCTCGACCAGTAAGTTTGTAACGCCTGCTGAAGCAGACAGTACGACTAAACGGACATCTTGATCAGCAAGGACAATGCTGGCGCTTCGGTTCATCGCATCAAAATCAGCGACGCTGGTGCCGCCAAATTTGGCAACGACGGATGGTGGATAAATGCGAGTCATAACAATCTCATATCAGGGCGCCATAAAAGTATGGCTAGAAAATTTTCATTCTCGGCATAAGGGGAAACGGTGTTCGCCTTACGAAATGTCCGCCCGCGAACATTTCTGCTGACAACCCAGGGAATTCCTGTTGTCGAAAACGCGTGTCGCCTGTACGCGTTACCGGGTGCTGCGCATTAATTTTATTTACATAGCCTGCAAATAAGCGCGCCATACTAAGTGATTTATATTTAGGGATCGACTTTTTTATTCGATTTATCGACAAATAAGTGAAAAATCATGTCGTAACAAGAAAACGCGTACATTATTAATGGTAAAAACGTGTAAAAAAATAATAAAAACATGAAAATCACATGGTTTTTATAACATCGTATGCGTTGCAATTGGCTACGGTAATTGTTAATTAAATAGATATATTTCTTTAGGATTTCGTAATGAAGGGTGGCTGTTACACTTTGAATTATAAAGAAAAAACACCCGCTAAATGTGTTGAAAAATAAATGATTGAGTCCAGGGCTAAAACAACATATATTAGCCGCGCTTTTTTACAGGTAACCCTTATAACCATTTATTCAATCAGGCGTTAATCTACACCTGGTTGTAGGAGTGATATGATGACGGATAAAGTCCGTATTGATACTTTAAGTGCTAATTCATTACCACAGAGCAATGATACCTTTTTAGCAAGACAGGCTGAGTTTGAATCTAATGTCCGCAGCTATCCACGTAAACTGCCATTAGCGATTGCTAAAGCGCAGGGCGTCTGGATTACTGACGTAGAAAATAATCAATATCTTGATTGCCTGGCAGGTGCCGGAACCCTGGCGCTTGGTCATAATCATCCTGAAGTGCTGCAGAGCATTCAAAGTGTCATCACAAGCGGCTTACCGTTACATACGCTTGACCTTACCACACCGTTAAAAGATGAATTCTCATCGTATTTACTTTCTTTATTACCGGGCCAGGGCAAAGAGTATTGCCTGCAGTTCACCGGGCCGTCCGGTGCCGATGCCGTTGAAGCGGCGCTGAAGCTGGCGAAGAAAGTTACCGGCCGTTCCAGCATCATCAGCTTCTCCGGTGGCTACCACGGGATGACCCACGGCGCGCTGTCCGTGACCGGCAACCTGTCGCCGAAAGAAGCCGTCAGCAACATGATGGCGGAAGTGCAGTTTATGCCGTATCCGCATCAGTACCGTTGCCCGCTGGGTATCGGCGGCGACGCTGGCGTCAAAGCATTGACCTACTACTTCGAAAACCTGATCAACGACGTTGAGAGCGGCGTGCGTAAACCGGCTGCCGTGATCCTCGAAGCGGTGCAGGGCGAAGGCGGGGTAAACCCGGCTCCGATCGAGTGGCTGCAGCGTATTCGTAAAGTGACCCAGGAACACGGCATTCTGCTGATTATCGATGAAGTTCAGGCAGGCTTCGCGCGCACGGGTAAACTGTTCGCCTTCGAACACGCCGGTATTGAGCCGGATATCATCGTGATGTCCAAAGCGGTTGGCGGCGGTCTGCCACTGGCTGTACTGGGTATTAAAAAGCAGTTCGATGCGTGGGCTCCGGGCCATCACACTGGCACCTTCCGCGGCAACCAACTGGCGATGGCGACCGGTCTGACAACGCTGAAAATTCTCAAAGACGACAAGATTGCCGATAAAGTTGCTGCCCAGGGCGAGTGGCTGAAAGGCAAACTGACTGACCTGCAGAAACGTTACCCGGTTATCGGCCAGGTACGTGGTCTGGGCCTGATGATTGGTCTGGAAATCGTTAAGCCGAACGAAGCGCAGGATCACATGGGCTGCTACCCGGCTGATGGCGAGCTTTCCGCGCTGCTGCAGAAAAAATGTTTCGAAAACGGCCTGATTCTTGAGCGTGGCGGCCGTAACGGTTGCGTACTGCGTCTGCTGCCGTCTCTGTTGATCACCAACGCAGAGCTGGAGATTTTCCTCGATAAATTCGAAAATGCCCTGCTGGGCGCTGGCGTGAAGCCGGTTTAAACGGAGTTGGATCGAATGTCAGACGTAAATCCGATTCTGTCCGGCTCGGCACAAAGCATTGCTGCCTACCAGGACGCTATCGAGCAGAGTACGCAAGCGGTCGTTGAATGGTTGAAGCAACCTGAGATGTATCAGGGCAAAACCGTTGAGCAACTGCGCGAACGTATCAACCTGAATTTTACGTCTCAGGGCCTGGGCAACCAGGCCGCTATTGAGCGTGCGGTTGAATACTTTCTGAAAGACAGCTTGTTGGTTCACCATGCGCAGTGCGTGGCGCACCTGCACTGCCCGAGCCTGGTGATTAGCCAGGCGGCAGAAGTGCTGATCAACGCCACCAACCAGAGTATGGACTCCTGGGATCAGAGCCCGTCGGCGACCATCATTGAGATCAAACTGATCGAATGGTTGCGTGAGCAGGTGGGCTATGCGGCAGGCGACGCGGGGGTGTTCACCAGCGGCGGCACCCAGAGCAACCTGATGGGCCTGATGCTGGCGCGCGACGCCTTCTTTGCCCGCCAGGGGCATTCCATTCAGCAGAATGGTCTGACCGGCGACCTGAGCAAAATCAAAGTATTTTGCTCTGAAAGCGCGCACTTCTCTGTGCAGAAGAACATGGCGCTGATGGGGCTGGGTTACCGTTCCGTCACCCAGGTGAAGACCGATGCGTTCTCACGCATGGATCTGGCTGACCTGAAAGACAAGCTGGCCCAGGCGAAAGCCAACGGCGAACAGGTGATGGCGATTGTCGCCACTGCTGGTACTACCGATGCGGGCGCAATCGATCCGTTAGCGGACATTGCGGCGCTGGCGGCAGAACACCAGATCTGGATGCATGTGGATGCAGCATGGGGCGGGGCGTTACTGCTTTCTGAGCAGTATCGTCACTTCCTGAACGGCCTTGAACTGGCGGATTCCGTGACGCTGGACTTCCACAAACAGTTCTTCCAGACCATCAGCTGCGGCGCGTTCCTGCTGAAAGACGCGCGCCACTACGAGCTGATGCGTTACCAGGCGGCGTATCTGAACTCTGATTTCGATGAAGAGGCGGGCGTACCGAATCTGGTGTCGAAATCGCTGCAGACCACGCGCCGTTTTGACGCGCTGAAGCTGTGGATGGGGCTCGAAGCGCTGGGCAAAAAGCAGTATGCCGAAATCATTGATAACGGCGTAACGCTGGCGCGTGATGTGGCTGCGTTTGTGAAAACTCAGCCACACCTGGAACTGGTGATGGAGCCGCAGCTGGCAAGCGTGCTGTTCCGTTTCCGTCCGCACAGTGACGACATGGCGTTCGTTGCGCTGTTAAACCAGCGTATTGGCGACGTTCTGCTGGCTTCTGGTAGCGCCAACGTTGGCGTGACCGAAGCGGATGGCGTAACCTGCCTGAAGCTGACGCTGCTGAACCCAACGGTGTGTCTGGAGGATGTCAAAGTCCTGCTGGCAAGCGTGAAAGCGACAGCTGAGCAACTGCTGAACGCGTAAGCAATAAGCTGGTTATAAAAATGGCTCCCACACACGGGAGCCATTTTTTTGCCTGTCATTTGTAGTCCGGCGGCGCTTCGCCTGGCTGGGCTACACGTCAGCTGATATCTGCCAGCGCGGCGTCTTTATTCGGGAAGAACGTCAGGCGTCTGGCAATCGGCTGAATGCCCGCGCGCGCCATGGTACGTAACGGCTGGAATTCCAGATTACTGATCCGCAGTTCACACCCTTCCGGGAGGCGTTTTACAAAACGCTGGAAAGCGTCCAGACCACCGGCATCCAGTACCGGGACCGCGTCCCACTTCAAGACCACAATACGTTTACCTGCAATACGCGATTCGAGATCGGTAAATAATCCCTCCGCAGCGGCAAAGAAAAGTGGGCCAATAACGCGCAGCACCAGCACATCGTCAGGTACGTCTACGTTGACCGGCGCCAGACGCGTCATGCGCGCGATACGACGCATAAACAGCAGGGAGGCGAGAACGATACCGACGCTGATGGCGATCACCATGTCGAATAGCACCGTCAGCGACATACACATAAGCATGACAATGATGTCGTCTTTTGGCGCATGACGCAGCAGATCCACCACTTTATGCGCTTCACTCATGTTCCATGCCACCATTAGCAGCAGGGCGGCCATGGCGGAAAGCGGTAACCAGGAAAGCAGCGGCGCAAGCACCAGCAGGGCGAGGATCACCAGAATCGCGTGGATGACCGCTGAAATTGGTGAGGTCGCCCCGGCGCGGACGTTTGCCGCAGAACGGGCAATTGCCGCCGTGGCGGTGATACCACCGAAGAACGGTGCCACGATGTTACCCAGGCCCTGGCCAATCAGCTCACTGTTGGCTTTATGCTTGGTGCCGGTCATCCCATCGAGCACGACGGCGCACAGTAGAGATTCAATCGCCCCGAGCATCGCCATGGAGAAGGCGGCCGGTAACAGCGCCTGTAACGAACTCCAGCTCAGGGTAAAGTTTGACTCCGGCATGTCCCACGGTAATACCAGTTGCGGCAGCAACTGCGGGATGCCATTACCCTGCGAGCCATCAGCCAGAATGTAGTGGAACTGAGAACCGATGGTGGCGACATGGCCACCGGTCAGGTTCACAATCCCCATTACCGCACAGCCTGCCAGCAGCGCAGGAAGGTGGCCCGGCAGTCGGATCCCCAGACGCGGCCAGAAAATCAGGATCCCCAGCGTCACCACGCCAATTGCGGCATCGCCAACGTTGAGGGTTGGCAGGGCCATAAACAGCGCGCCGACCTTTTGCAGGTAGTGCTCCGGGACATGGGCCATTTGCAGACCGAGAAAATCTTTAATCTGCATGGTACCGATGGTGATACCAATACCCGATGTAAAACCTAACGTAACGGATACCGGGATATATTCGATCAGGCGACCAAAACGGGCGAGGCCGAAAAGGATCAGGAATATCCCGGACATTAGCGTTGCGACCAGCAGGCCTGCCAGCCCAAACTGTTGCGACACCGGATACAGAATCACCACGAAGGCGGCAGTTGGGCCAGATACGCTAAAACGTGAACCCCCGGTAAGGGCGATAACAATCCCAGCCACGGCTGAGGTATACAAGCCGTACTGCGGTGCCACGCCACTGCCTATTGCCAGGGCCATCGCCAGCGGAATGGCAATGATCCCAACGGTTATCCCGGCGATCAGGTCGCGGGTAAAGCGAGAAGCGGTATATTTTTCTTTCCAACAAGCGTCGATGAGGGCGCGGAAAGGCATCACATGTGAGGAAAATAATCTGTTCACAATAATGTTTCATCCATGAGCGCATCATCTGTCAACTAAATGGCAGGTGAAGGAGGCATAAGTCATACAAATAGATGTTGCAGATAAAAAAACCCGCCGCAGCGGGTTTTTGAGCCGGGCTCGATTAATGCTCGAACATAGCAGAGATGGATTCTTCGTTGCTGATACGACGAATCGCTTCGGCCAGCATACCCGACAGGGTCAATGTACGCACGTTTGGCAGTGCTTTGATTTCGTCAGTCAGTGGAATAGTGTCACAGACAACGACTTCATCAATCACTGAATTGCGCAGGTTGTTTGCCGCATTACCTGAGAAGATCGGGTGGGTAGCGTAAGCAAATACGCGTTTTGCACCACGTTCTTTCAGTGCTTCTGCTGCTTTACACAGCGTACCGCCGGTATCGATCATATCATCAACCAGCACGCAGTCACGACCTGCAACGTCACCAATAATGTGCATCACCTGAGAAACGTTCGCGCGCGGGCGTCGTTTGTCGATGATAGCCATGTCGGTATCGTTCAGCAGTTTAGCGATAGCGCGGGCACGCACGACGCCACCGATGTCCGGAGAAACCACAATCGGGTTGTCCAGATTCAGCTGCAGCATGTCTTCTAACAGGATCGGGCTACCGAATACGTTATCAACCGGTACGTCAAAGAAGCCCTGGATCTGTTCAGCATGCAGGTCAACGGTGAGGACGCGGTCAACGCCAACGCTGGACAGGAAATCAGCGACGACTTTAGCAGTAATCGGTACACGAGCGGAACGTACGCGACGATCCTGACGTGCATAGCCGAAGTAAGGAATAACGGCGGTGATACGGCCTGCGGAAGCACGGCGCAGCGCATCAACCATAACGACCAATTCCATCAGGTTGTCGTTAGTAGGGGCACAAGTGGACTGGATGATGAAAATATCACCACCGCGTACATTTTCATTAATTTGTACGCTGACTTCGCCGTCGCTAAAGCGACCTACAGCGGCGTCGCCGAGTGAAGTGTACAGGCGGTTGGCAATACGTTGTGCTAGTTCCGGGGTGGCGTTACCAGCAAAAAGCTTCATATCAGGCACGAGAAGAACCTCAGGCATGCGTCCATTGGTGGAAAGAATCTGCCGAAAACTGTGCGGGCCAGGCAGTATCCTCTCCATGCGGTGTATTAAAGAGCGCGATGCAACGTCTGGAACAGGGTGACGTTGTCACCGCAACTCAGCTTGCCCGGCTTACTCGTCATCTTTCACGTTTCATGTGTGCTGGCATATTTCGCCATCTTCCTGAAACCCGAATGATTTAGAGTAGCGCTCTGTGCAATGGGGAGAGGTTGACACCTTTCGCCACAAAGCCTTTGAGCCATTCCGGGGCTTGCTCAAGCGCCTGGCGAGCACGAGACTCAGTGTCAAATTCAGCAAAGACACAAGCCCCTGTACCAGTCAGGCGCGACGGCGCGTATTCTAACAGCCAGGAAAGCGCCGCATCAACCTCGCGAAAACGTTTTCTTGCGATAACCTCGCAATCATTGCTGAATTCACATTTTAGTAACGTTTTTATTGACCTTTTTGGCGTGTTGCGCGGGAGGTCGGGATCTTTAAAAATCACCGGCGTCGGAATACTGACTCCCGGGTGGGCGACCAGATACCATTTTTCCTCTGGCTCGACCGGCGTCAGAATTTCACCTACGCCTTCGGCAAAGGCCGCATGGCCGCGCACGAATACGGGAACGTCCGCCCCCAGCGTTAAGCCGAGTCCTGCCAGTTCATCAACCGAAAGTCCGCACTGCCAGAGGTGATTCAGCGCCACCAGGACGGTAGCTGCATTAGACGAACCTCCGCCAAGACCGCCGCCCATCGGTAGGCGTTTTTCGATACTGATATCGACGCCGCTCCCTTTGGGAAGGCGATCGCTTTCAGACGCCGCCTTCATCAGCAAGCGCGCCGCACGGACAATGAGATTGTCTTCATGTGCAACGCCTTCCACCGGCGTTAACAGGCGGATTTCTCCGTCGCTACGCAGTGCAATACCTATCGTGTCGCCATAATCAAGAAACTGGAATAGCGTCTGCAAGGTGTGATAACCGTCCGCACGCTGCCCGGTGATGTATAAAAACAGATTCAGTTTTGCCGGAGAGGGCCAGTGGGTCATCATTTCACAATCCAGTTATCCATTTTCAGCTTAATACGCTGATCGCCGTCGGACAGTTCCATGTTTGCCGGCATCGCAGGCTTAATTTTGCTGTCGTAGGCGCTATAGACCACTTTCCAGTTTTTACCGTCTTTGCTGTAGTTCACTTCACTCAGACGATACTGGTCGTCGAGTTTGTAATCGCTGGCGTCTCCCGGCAGGCCAAGGATCCACTGGCGCAGGCTATTCAATGGAATAGGCATGCCGGTCAGCTTACCAATCATCTCTTCGGCGTCGTCAGCGGTGTAGTGCTTGCCTTTGTTATCGACAAGTTCGACGTTGCCCGGCTGGGCATTGAGTTCCAGTTCAGTGCTGCCCAGGGGATTGGTCAGCAGGAGACGGTAGCGATCCTGTCCGGTTTGTTGCCAGAAAAAGCGGGCATAGACTTTCTGTTGATCGGAAATATACGCAAACGCACCGCGCGTCTGATATTGGTTCAGGGCGCGTACTTCCTGCTGGTGCTGGCGCCACTGTGGAGAGTCAGGGCTTTTGCCGGGACCTTTCGGCGCGTTGAGCGTACAGGCGGTAAGAGCCAGGGCCGCCAACGGCAGCAGGCGAATCAGGCGAAAATCAGGCAGGGTCATAATGATGACAAATCCTTGAGATACGTTGCAGTTATAACTCTTAATGCTAGCGCCGCCATCATACATCGTCTACGTTCAAGTTATCTTAAATCGCTCAAATTTGTGCACTAAGCTATTACTCCAAAAGGGGGCAGTCTCTTTTATTGACCGCACGCATCCTGTATGATGCACCCAGTCTAACCTTATCAACGCTGGTACTATTCCCGCACACATGACCCTTTTAGCGCTTGGTATTAACCATAAAACGGCACCTGTATCGCTGCGAGAACGCGTAACGTTTTCGCCGGATACGCTCGATCAGGCGCTGGACAGCCTGCTTGCGCAGCCAATGGTGCAGGGCGGGGTGGTGCTGTCGACGTGTAACCGTACGGAACTGTATCTCAGCGTTGAAGAGCAGGATAACCTGCAAGAAGCGCTGGTTCGCTGGCTGTGCGATTACCATAATCTTAATGAAGAAGACTTGCGCAATAGCCTGTACTGGCACCAGGACAACGACGCCGTCAGTCATTTGATGCGTGTTGCCAGCGGTCTGGATTCGCTGGTGCTTGGTGAACCGCAGATTCTGGGGCAGGTGAAAAAAGCTTTTGCGGATTCGCAAAAAGGTCACCTGAACGCCAGTGCGCTGGAACGCATGTTCCAGAAATCATTCTCTGTCGCTAAACGTGTACGAACAGAAACAGACATCGGTGCCAGCGCCGTGTCCGTAGCTTTTGCCGCCTGTACGCTGGCGCGGCAGATATTTGAATCGCTCTCCACGGTGACCGTGCTGTTAGTGGGCGCAGGCGAAACCATTGAGCTGGTGGCGCGACACCTGCGTGAGCATCAAGTGAAGAAGATGATCATCGCCAACCGTACCCGCGAGCGGGCGCAAGTGCTGGCGGATGAAGTCGGCGCCGAAGTGATTTCGCTGAGTGATATAGACGCGCGTTTACAGGATGCCGATATTATTATCAGTTCTACCGCCAGCCCGCTGCCGATTATCGGCAAAGGAATGGTGGAGCGCGCGCTTAAAAATCGCCGTAATCAACCTATGCTGCTGGTGGATATCGCCGTACCGCGCGATGTCGAGCCGGAAGTGGGTAAGTTGTCCAACGCCTATCTGTACAGCGTTGACGACCTGCAAAGCATCATTTCGCATAACCTGGCCCAGCGCAAAGCGGCGGCCGTGGAAGCCGAAACCATTGTGGCGCAGGAAACCAGCGAATTTATGGCCTGGCTACGCGCTCAGGGCGCAAGTGAAACTATCCGCGAGTATCGCAGTCAGTCAGAACAGATTCGTGATGAACTGACTGCCAAAGCGTTGGCCGCTCTTCAACAGGGTGGTGATGCGCAAGCCATTATGCAGGATCTGGCCTGGAAACTGACCAACCGCTTGATCCATGCACCAACCAAATCACTTCAACAGGCTGCCCGTGACGGGGATAGTGAACGCCTGAATATTCTGCGCGACAGCCTCGGGCTGGAGTAGCAGCACACCAATCTTATTTTTTACAGGGTGCATTTACGCCTATGAAGCCTTCTATCGTTGCCAAACTGGAAGCCCTGCATGAACGCCATGAAGAAGTTCAGGCGCTGCTCGGGGATGCGGGTACTATCGCAGACCAGGAACGCTTTCGTGCACTGTCGCGCGAATATGCGCAATTAAGCGATGTATCTCGCTGTTTTACGGACTGGCAACAGGTTCAGGAAGATATCGAGACGGCTCAGATGATGCTCGACGATCCTGAAATGCGTGAAATGGCGCAGGATGAACTGCGTGAAGCAAAAGATAAATGCGAGCAGCTGGAGCAACATCTGCAGGTTCTGCTGTTGCCTAAAGATCCTGATGACGAACGTAACGCCTTCCTCGAAGTGCGTGCGGGAACCGGTGGTGATGAGGCCGCGCTGTTTGCCGGCGATCTGTTCCGCATGTACAGCCGTTACGCTGAATCGCGTCGCTGGCGGGTAGAGATCATGAGCGCCAGCGAAGGCGAACATGGCGGGTTTAAAGAAGTCATTGCTAAAATTAGCGGCGAAGGCGTGTACGGTCGACTGAAATTTGAGTCCGGTGGGCATCGTGTGCAGCGCGTACCTGCGACGGAGTCACAGGGCCGTATTCACACTTCTGCCTGTACGGTCGCGGTCATGCCGGAACTGCCGGATGCCGAACTGCCGGACATCAACCCGGCCGATCTGCGTATTGATACCTTCCGCTCATCAGGCGCAGGGGGGCAGCACGTTAACACCACCGACTCCGCAATCCGTATTACCCACTTGCCGACCGGTATCGTAGTGGAATGCCAGGACGAACGTTCGCAGCATAAAAACAAAGCGAAAGCGATGTCGGTGCTGGGGGCGCGAATTCGTGCCGCCGAAGTGGCAAGACGTCAACAGGCAGAAGCCTCTGAGCGTCGCAATCTGTTGGGCAGTGGCGATCGCAGCGATCGCAACCGTACCTATAACTTCCCGCAGGGTCGCGTGACCGATCACCGCATTAACCTGACGCTCTACCGTCTGGATGAAACGATGGAAGGCAAACTGGATATGCTCATTGAGCCAATTGTCCAGGAATACCAGGCCGACCAACTGGCGGCGTTGTCCGAGCAGGATTAATGGATTATCAGCACTGGCTGCGTGAAGCGATAAGCCAATTACAGGCAAGTGAAAGCCCGCGCCGTGACGCCGAGATTTTGCTCGAGTTTGTTACCGGTAAGGGACGCACCTTTATTTTGGCTTTCGGTGAAACGGTGTTAACCGAGGCGCAGCGTCAACAGCTCGACACATTACTGGAGCGCCGTCAGCGGGGTGAGCCGGTGGCGCATTTAACCGGCGTGCGGGAGTTCTGGTCGCTGCCGCTGTTTGTGTCTCCGGCTACGCTTATCCCTCGTCCGGATACTGAGTGTCTGGTGGAACAGGCGCTGGCTCGCCTGCCGGCGTCAGCGTGCCGCATTCTCGATTTGGGAACCGGCACGGGCGCCATTGCGCTGGCACTGGCAACCGAACGTCCGGATTGCGCGGTAACGGCGGTTGACCGCATGCCGGATGCTGTTGCGCTGGCCACTCGCAACAAACAGCATCTGGGCATCGACAATGTTTGCGTGCTGCAAAGCAACTGGTTCAGCGCTTTGCAGGGACAGCAGTTTGACATGATTGTCAGTAATCCGCCGTATATCGACGAACAGGATCCGCACCTGGCGCAAGGCGATGTACGCTTTGAACCTTTGTCGGCACTGGTGGCGGGCGATCGGGGACTGGCGGATATTGTGCATATCATTGACCAGTCTCAGCGCGTGTTAACGCCCGGCGGCTATCTGTTGCTGGAACATGGCTGGCAGCAGGGGCAGGCCGTCCGGGACGTCTTTACTCGTGCGGGTTACCAGGCGGTTGAAACCTGCCGTGATTATGGCGGCAACGAGCGAATTACGCTTGGACGCATCCCATCATGAGTACCTTCAGTGTGTTACTCAACATTCATCTCATCAGTATTGCGCTTTCTGTTGGCTTGCTGGCGCTGCGTTTTTGGTGGCGTTACACCGACTCGCGTCTTGCCTGCGCACGCTGGACGCGCATTGTACCACCGGTTGTGGATACCGTTTTATTACTCAGCGGCGTGGCGCTAATGGTTAAAGCGCACATCCTGCCATTCACTGAGCACGGGACATGGCTGACTGAAAAGCTGTTTGGGGTTATCATTTACATCGTTTTGGGTTTTATTGCGCTCGATTATCGTCGGGCGCGCAGTCAGCAGGCGCGATTAGTCGCATTTCCGCTGGCGCTGGTGGTGCTGTACATCATCATTAAACTCGCCACCACAAAAATACCGTTACTGGGGTAAGCATGAGGTCGTTAGCTGATTTCGAATTTAATAAAGCGCCATTGTGTGATGGGATGATCCTGGCGTCGGAGTCTATCCGTCTGGATTTTCCAACACAAACTGTCTACGACGAACTGGAACGTCTGGTCAGTCTGGCGCAAGAAGAAATTAGCCAGCTCCTGTCTCAGGATGAGCAACTGGAAAAACTGCTGGCACTTTTTTACGGCGAATGGGGATTTACGGATACCCACGGCGTCTATCGTCTTTCTGAT
This sequence comes from Citrobacter sp. RHBSTW-00887, assembly GCF_013728095.1. Taxonomy (NCBI): domain Bacteria; kingdom Pseudomonadati; phylum Pseudomonadota; class Gammaproteobacteria; order Enterobacterales; family Enterobacteriaceae; genus Citrobacter; species Citrobacter sp. RHBSTW-00887. The sequence continues at coordinate 2,475,118 of NZ_CP056267.1, forward strand.
GCACTCTGGCTTGACCAGGTACTGAAAAATCGGCAGGGCAGCGCCGTGTCTCTGGGGGCGATCTTATTGTGGATTGCCAACAGACTGGAGCTGCCGCTGGTACCGGTGATTTTCCCGACGCAACTGATCCTTCGTATTGAGTCGCTCGATGGTGAAATGTGGCTAATCAATCCATTCAATGGCGAAACGTTAAATGAGCACACGCTGGAAGTGTGGTTGAAGGGGAACATCAGCCCGGTCGCGGAGCTGTTTAACGAAGACCTGGATGAGGCGGATAACGCGGAAGTGATCCGCAAACTGCTCGACACGCTGAAATCATCACTGATGGAAGAGCGGCAAATGGAGCTGGCGCTGCGTGCCAGTGAAGCACTATTGCAGTTTAATCCTGAAGATCCGTATGAAATTCGCGATCGTGGTTTAATATACGCGCAACTCGAGTGCGAACATGTTGCGCTGACAGATTTAAGTTATTTCGTTGAACAGTGTCCGGAAGACCCGATCAGCGAAATGATTCGTGCGCAAATTAATACTATTTCGCACAAACAAATTGTATTGCATTGATTAATCACACTTTACCTACCGTTTAAGGCGATCCTATGAAACAAAAAGTGGTTAGCATTGGCGACATCAACGTGGCAAATGACCTGCCGTTCGTGCTGTTTGGCGGAATGAACGTGCTGGAATCCCGCGATCTGGCGATGCGCATTTGTGAGCACTACGTAACCGTTACTCAAAAGCTGGGTATCCCTTACGTGTTTAAAGCCTCCTTTGATAAAGCCAACCGTTCTTCCATCCACTCTTACCGTGGACCGGGCCTTGAAGAAGGGATGAAAATCTTCCAGGAACTGAAACAGACTTTTGGCGTAAAAGTGATCACCGACGTTCACGAAGCCAGCCAGGCACAGCCTGTTGCTGATGTGGTGGATGTGATTCAGCTTCCGGCATTCCTTGCTCGTCAGACCGATCTGGTGGAAGCAATGGCGAAAACCGGTGCCGTTATCAACGTGAAGAAACCGCAGTTCATCAGCCCGGCTCAGATGGGCAACATCGTGGATAAATTCCATGAAGGCGGCAACGATAAGGTTATTCTGTGCGACCGTGGTGCGAACTTTGGTTATGACAACCTGGTTGTGGACATGCTGGGCTTCAGCGTGATGAAGAAAGTCTCCGGCAACTCACCGGTGATTTTTGACGTTACCCATGCGCTGCAGTGCCGCGATCCGTTTGGCGCAGCAAGCGGCGGTCGTCGTGCGCAGGTTACCGAACTGGCGCGTGCCGGTATGGCGGTTGGTCTGGCAGGTCTGTTTATTGAAGCGCATCCGGATCCAGCCAATGCGAAATGCGATGGTCCATCCGCGCTGCCGCTGGCGAAGCTGGAACAGTTCCTGACGCAGATTAAAGCGATTGATGACCTGGTGAAAAGCTTCGACGAGCTGGATACCGAGAACTAAGAGAATGTGACAGGCCGGAATTTCCCTCCGGCCTGCTATTTGAAAAGGGTATAAAGGTCGCCGTCAGGCACCAGACGCGCCATCGATTGTGTTATATCGACAGAAAAGAAAACGGCCCTGAAGAGGACCGTGAGGTACGTCTAAAATAATAATCAGGCAAATATTGTCATCAGATAGGCGATAAACAGTGCCAGATGCGCTGCACCGTTAAGCACATTGGTGCGTCCGGTGGAGAAAGAGATCTGACACAGAACCAGTGATGAAACCATCACAATCATCTCTGGCGCCCCCAGCGCAAACATCAAATCATTCCCGGTTGCCCATGCAATCAGCGTCACCACCGGTACGGTCAGCGAAATTGTGGCTAATACCGAACCGAAGAATAAATTCATTGCCCGCTGTACCTGATTGCTCAGAACCGCTTTCAGTGCGCCCAGTCCTTCAGGCGAGAGGATCAGTAACGCGACCAGGAAACCCGTAAATGCGACTGGCGCATTCAGTTCAGTCAGCAAGGTCTCAAGCGGGCTGGCGTTCATCTTGGTCACGGCGATAACAGCGATCAGATGAATGATAAGCCAGGCGGCGTGCCACAGATTGCTGTGCGCAGACGGCTTACCGTGATGCGGGTCATCGTCGTCACCCTCGTCTTCATGCTCGTAAATGAACAGACTTTGGTGCGTTTTAGTTTGAATCAGCAAAAATACGCCGTACATCGCCGCAGAAATTAACGCCACCAACAGCGCCTGCGCGGTAGTGAAATTTGCCCCCGGCAACGCCATCGGGAATACCAGTACAATAATGGCCAGTGGGAACAGGGCGATTAAATACTGCTTAATACCAAATAGGTTCATATACTGAGTGGCAAATTTACGGCCACCTAATAGTAATGAAAAACCGACCAGCCCCCCGGTTACGATCATAATGATTGAATACAGCGTATCGCGCATGAGCGTAGGTGCGGCATCGCCGGTTGCCATTAATGCGGATATTAAGCTGACTTCAAGAATAACAACGGACAAACTGAGGATCAGCGACCCGTAGGGTTCGCCAAGTCGATGGGCTAATACGTCCGCATGACGGACAACGCTGAATGCGCTGCTTAATATACCAATAAGGGCCAGCGCATTAATACCGATGACCACTGGTAGTGACTGACTGCTCCCCCAGAAGAACAGTACTACCAGCGCCAAAATCGGGAAGACGAGAGAGGTCTCCTTGTGGCGGGTTTTTACCGCCTCATGTGCTTGTGTCATTGAATTAATTCTCCATCTCTGCAGGTATTTATAATTATAAAAAGTATTAAAGAATGTAAAAAATAACAGAAAACGTGGTTTTATAGGTGACATTTTACGAAATTTTACTACATCACCTGTTTTCCCTCTTAAAGCGGCCAAAAACCAATTTCTTGTTTATAGACTGTTTAATTAACAGAAGGTTAGGTAAAGAAAATTTCTAAAAATGTCCATTATTGGCGTCTCGCTGCATTGTTAACCACACTTAAGGTTTAGCCTAAAAAGAGGAGTTCACAATGCCCTATAAATCTAAAAGCGACCTGCCTGACAGCGTGCAGCACGTTCTGCCAGCCCATGCTCAGGACATTTATAAAGAAGCTTTCAACAGCGCCTGGGAACAGTATAAAGACAAATCTGACCGCCGTGACGATGCCACCCGAGAAGAGACTGCACATAAGGTGGCGTGGGCCGCGGTTAAAAATGATTACCAAAAAGGTGATGATGGTAAATGGCATAAAAAGACGTAACAGTATCAATTATAATGCCTTTATAAACTCGCTTGCATCAGGCGTTAGCGAATCGTGCTACGCCGCGCGGTTACTGGCTTGCAAGCGAGCGGTGAATTGCCTATTGTCCAGCTATTGGTTTCAAAATGAGCAGTAAAAAAGCCCGGAAGGCGTCAAAAAAGTTGTCGCAGGGAAGCAGCAGTGGCGGAGGTGTAAGGTGTTAACGCGTGATTTTTTATTGAATGCCGACTGTAAGACGGCATTTGGTGCTATTGAAGAATCACTACTCTGGTCAGCGGAACAACGTGCAGCCTCACTGGCCGCCACGCTCGCTTGTCGACCAGATGATGGACCGGTGTGGATCTTCGGTTATGGATCGTTGATGTGGAACCCGGCCTTAGAGTTTGAAGAGTCCTGTACCGGCACATTAGTCGGCTGGCACCGTGCATTTTGTCTGCGCCTGACGGCGGGGCGAGGAACGGCGTGTCAGCCAGGCCGCATGCTGGCCCTGAAAGAGGGCGGACGTACCACCGGTGTGGCCTACCGCTTGCCGGACGCGTCGCTGGAACAAGAGCTTTCTCTGTTGTGGAAGCGAGAAATGATCACCGGATGCTATCTGCCGACCTGGTGCCAGCTGGCGCTTGATGACGGCCGTACGGTGAACGCGCTGGTGTTTATTATGGATCCGCGCCATCCGCTGTTTGAGTCAGACACGCGCGCGCAGGTGATCGCGCCGCTTATCGCCGCGGCCAGCGGACCTTTAGGCACCAATGCCCAGTATCTGTTCTCACTGGAACAAGAGCTGGTCAAGCTGGGGATGCAGGATGATTGTCTTAATGATCTGGTGATCACGGTCAAACGATTGTTGGGAGAGAACCTGCCAGAAGGCGTTATGCGGCCAGGGTTTGCCTGAACCCGGCGTGGAATTGTATGCCCGAAAGCCAGGCGCTTTTCGGGCATGTCACGCTTAGGCTGCAATATAACTTATCGAATGCTCAAGCGACTGACTGTGGCTGTCGATCAGCACGTTCCAGACGCCGGTATAGGGCACGGTCAACCATGCGTTATCACGATCCTGCACGCTTAAGATGTCGGACTGCGTGTCTTTGACGTGATTTTTTTCGCTCATCAGATGGATGTGACAGCGCTCGGAACAGCGCACAACCACCGTATCGCCACCAAATAACTTTAAACTTGCCTTCACTAATGCCATTTTTCACCCCGTTCTTGAAAACAACGTACTTTCTGTCGAAAGTGCTGCGTGATGTTGTTCACATTTCACTCATTGCATAACACCAAAGGGGGAGCAACAGGATGCTGATTTTGATCAAAAAATGGCATAACGATTAAACAAAAGTGACAAAACACCTCAAAAGGGTTGAACGGGCGTGCTAACGTTCAACGAAACCGCGCCCATCAAATATTAAATCCGGAAATTATCGACACTTTCAGTGCGCTTGCCTGAAAACGGTATATCAGAAGGTCAACACTTTATCTGCAGCCAGCGTCCATTGAGCCAGTTCTACCAGCGTGCCGACGGCCACTCCGTCAATTAACGGCAGCGCCGTGATCCCACGACCATCGGTGCAGGTTTTGCATAGTTTTACCGGAACATTTTGCGCTGTCAGGATCTCCAGCATTTGCTGAATATTGTAGCCTTCCGCGGGTTTCTGACCACGTAATCCTGCGGTTACGGCATCAGACATTAAAAACAGACGCAGGTCGAGAGCGGCTTCTTGTTCGCGCAGGGCGATAGCCAGACGCAGGCTGTTAAATAACGATTCGCTTCCATAAGCCGCTCCGTTCGCGACGATCACTATCTTTTGCATTTTTACTCCTGTTACTGCATGTGAGCGTTAATAACCGACACGTATGTTACACCTATTTCTCAATGCCAGGATAATGCCGAAAAAAGGGGGAGGGGCTGAAAATCAACGCTGAAAACGTTATGGTTTAAGATAAGTATGCCACTGTGGCTAATTGATGTAAGAAACCACTAACGATTTGAGCCGTATTATCTGTTCTTCTCTTGCTGTATTCGCACTCTTGCCGCTGGCAGGCGGTACTGCTAACGCGCAGTCGTCCTTTGTGCGCCAGGCTGAAAACCCTTTCGATAACAATAGTGATGGCTTGCCCGATCTTGGTATGGCCCCGGAGTCGCGGGCAGGCGAAAAGCATTTTGCCGAAATGGTCAAAGCGTTTGGTGAAGCCAGCATGACTGATAACGGGCTTGATACCGGTGAACAGGCGAAGCAGTTCGCGTTTGGCCAGGTGCGAGATACGGTCAGCGAACAGGTGAATCAGCAACTGGAATCCTGGCTCTCTCCCTGGGGAAACGCCAGCATCGGGTTGCAGGTTGATAACGAAGGCAGTTTTACCGGGAGTCGGGGAAGCTGGTTTGTGCCGTGGCAGGACAATCAACGTTATCTTACCTGGAGCCAGCTAGGAGTGACGCAACAGGACGACGGCTTAGTCAGTAATGCGGGGATTGGGCAACGTTGGGTACGCGACGGTTGGTTACTGGGTTACAACACCTTTTATGACAACTTACTGGATGAAAATCTGCCCCGGGGAGGCCTCGGCGCGGAGGCATGGGGCGAATATTTGCGCTTATCCGCTAACTATTATCAACCGTTGTCTTCCTGGCAGGATCGTTTTGCAACCCAGCAACAACGGATGGCCCGCGGCTACGATCTGACCGCGCAAATGCGGATGCCGTTCTATCAACACCTCAATACCAGCGTCAGCGTGGAACAGTATTTTGGCGACCGGGTGGATCTATTTCATTCGGGAACCGGGTATCACAATCCGGTGGCGGTGAACCTCGGGCTGAGCTATACACCGGTGCCGCTAATCACGGTGACAGCGCAGCATAAGCAGGGTGAAAGCGGCATCAGCCAGAATAACCTCGGCTTAACCCTTAGTTACCGTTTTGGCGTGCCGTTAAAAAAACAGTTGATGGTCAGTGAGGTGGCGAACAGCCGTTCACTGCGCGGCAGTCGTTATGACGATCCGCAGCGTAACAATTTGCCGACGCTGGAGTATCGCCAGCGTAAAACGCTGTCGGTATTTTTGGCCACGCCACCCTGGGATCTCAAACCGGGAGAGACGGTGGCGCTGAAGCTGCAGGTGCGTAGTTTGCATGGGATCCGCCACCTGACGTGGCAGGGCGATACTCAGGCGTTGAGCTTAACGGCTGGCAGCAATAACCGAAGCGCGCAGGGCTGGACGATTATTATGCCGAAGTGGGACAGCAGAGAAGGTGCGACGAACCGCTGGCGGTTGTCTGTGGTGGTAGAAGATGAGCAGGGCCAGCGTGTCTCTTCCAATGAGATCACGCTATCACTGACCGAACCGTTTACTACCGTTTCGGAAAATGATCCTCGTTAACAATGACGCATGCGCGCGTTATCAGAAAATACGTTCCTGGTGCACCCATACCGCGGCTTCAACACGTGATTTGAGCTTCATTTTCTTCAGCATATGCTTCACGTGAACTTTTACCGTGCTTTCGGTGATGTCCAGGCGGCGGGCGATCATCTTGTTAGGCAGGCCCTGGGCGATGAGCTTAAGAATATCGCGTTCGCGCGGCGTCAGTTGGGTAACATCACGGTCGGACGTTGCGCGATTTGCGCGTAGGCTGGCGGCCAGAACCGGCGTTAAGGCTTCGCTCAGCACCATTTCACCGGCAGCCGCTTGCTGCAATGCTTTCAGCAAATCTTCCGGCTCCATATCTTTCAGCAGATAACCGTCGGCACCGCGCTTCAGTGCAGTAACCACGTCTTCTTCATGATTGGATACGCTAAACACGACGATACGGCCTGACAGTGATTTCTCACGCAGCTTGTCGAGTGTTTCCAGACCGTTCATGCCAGGCATGTTGAGATCAAGAAGGATCAGATCGGGATCAAGGGATTCTGCCAGCTCGATACCCTGCTCACCATTGCTGGCTTCGCCGACAACGGTGATATCGGGCGCCATGCTGACAAGCTGTTTTACACCGGTTCGCAGCATCGGATGATCGTCGATCAACAGGATGGTTGCCGGTTCCAGATTACTCATGGGTATCTCCTTGGACTTCTGTGAAGTTTGTTTCGGGAATAAAAGTGACAGCAACTTCAGTACCGCCTGTCTCGCGACGGCGTACACGGCAATCGCCGCGCAAGCTCTGCGCACGGTCGCGCATGATTATCATGCCGTAGTGGTTACTGCGTTCGGCGTTTTCCGGTACGCCGCAGCCGTTATCTTGCACTGTAAGTTTGACCTGCTTACCATTTTGCACCACCGTCACGACTACTTCATCGGCCTGAGAGTGTTTGAGGGCGTTGCTCAGGGCTTCGCGCGCAATTTGTAGCAGGTGAATCGCCTGATGCGAAGGGACCAGACGCGGTGGCAACTGATAATCCAGCTTAACCGTAAAGCCAAAACGCGCGCTGTATTCCTGACAGCTGGCTTCCAGCGCCGGTCTTAATCCAGGTTCCGTCAGCTGTAAACGGAAGGTCGTTAACAGCTCGCGCAGTTGCGCCCAGGAGGCGTTCAACTCGTTACGAATCTGACTGAGCAGCTCGCGGCAGTTATCTGAAAGCGCATCGCCCTGCATCTGCAAACAGCTCACCTGCATCTTCATACAGGAGAGCGATTGTGCAATAGAATCATGAAGTTCGCGCGCAATGGTGGCACGCTCTTCCATCACGATCAACTGCTGCTGACGCTCCTGATGCCTGTCGAGTGCAAGCGTTGCGGTCAGTTGCTCAACCAGGGTATCAACCAGTTGCTGCTGATCGTGGCTGAGATGGCGTCCGTACGGCAAAGTCGCGAGCAGGATACCATACTGGGTATGGGCATCGGTTAGCCGCCATTTCAGCGTGATACCGCCGTCAATGGCGGGTAGCGTACCGCGCGGACACAAATGGCAGCCTTTCTCATCACAGCTGACATTGGACTGGCAGGTAAATTCCTGATGATTATCTTCATCTTCCAGGTCATAGACCCGCAGTTCAATATCATGCAGCAGGGTCAAATTTTGCAGACCGTTCAGTACCGGAGAGAGGCGTTCGCACAACGGCACCTGAGAGTGCAGACGGCGGTTGGCTTGCCACAGGAAAGAGAGGATCTGATTTTTGTGCTCCAGACCCGCCGTTTTCTCCTGTACCCGCTGTTCCAGCACCGCGTAACTTTCGGCCAGTTCTTCCGACATATTATTCAGCGCCGAGCCCAGCGCAGCCATCTCATTACGCCCACTGATATGTGCGCGTTGGGTAAAATCACGTTGACTGACGGCTCGCGCCATCGCCAGCAGTTGTTTCCACGGCTGTAACAGGCGCACGCGCAGCCAGATAATGGTGAAGACCAGCAGCAACGCCATAAATACAGCCATCAGGCGATGCAGCAGAACGACGCGTTCAATGCGTAATTCGGTGGTATGGTCAAAGGCGGTGACCAGCTTATCCAGTCCGCCCACAAAGCGCCTGACATCCTGCGCTACCGCATCAGGCGTTTGCGCATGCGCAAGCCCCGGTGCCAGTTTGGTGTGCCAGTAATCCTGTAAGGCTTTTAATTGCGCCTGTTGTCCGTCACGCTGCGCGGCACGCGTCAATTCCGGGCTAAACGCCGTTTGCTCCATTTCATCCAGTAGTGGTTGATCGTTGGCGTCCAGCGGTATGGCCGCCAGCAGGCGATAGCTTTGCATGCGCAGCGATCCCGCTTTGTTGATTGCATGCGCGCTACCCTGAACGCCCTGAACCAGCCAGCCAGAGACTGCCATACCTGCCACGCCGATGGCAGTAGACAATAAAACAATCAGCGCCACCTGGTTGACCAGCGTAAGCGGGGAAAGACAACGTTTAAACATGGTGACTTGTTCCTTCGGGTTTTCGTAAAACCGAAAACCTTATTGAATGACGATTCTGCTGCAGGCAGTGGCGTTATTCTCGGCGATACACTGGAGTATACCCATACCTCAAACGGGCTACCCCTTAATTGCCGCCAGAGGGAGAGATCCTAAACGAGGGGGAGTAGGGGACGACAGAAGCGTGAAAAACCACATCTTTTTTACCGAAGTTATGTACTCATTTAGGATGATGATAAATTTCAGTCATCAATAATGACACCTTTTCCTTTGATTTATATCAACTTACCTCCAGCTGTAAACCCTAATGTGGCAGGCATCGAAACAAGTATCAGAGGTGTCTATGAGTCACTCATCTGCCCCGGAAAGGGCATCTGGAGCTGTAATTACCGAATGGCGGCCGGAAGATCCCGCCTTCTGGCAGCAGCGTGGTCATCGAATCGCCAGCCGTAACCTGTGGATTTCCGTCCCTTGCTTGCTGCTGGCGTTTTGCGTGTGGATGTTATTTAGCGCCGTGGCGGTGAACTTACCGAAAGTCGGATTTGATTTCACCACTGAACAACTGTTCATGCTGACGGCATTACCTTCGGTGTCCGGCGCGCTGCTGCGTGTACCGTACTCCTTTATGGTCCCCCTGTTTGGTGGACGTCGCTGGACGGCGTTCAGCACCGGTATCCTGATCATTCCTTGCGTATGGTTAGGTTTTGCGGTGCAGGATACCTCCACGCCATTTAGTACCTTTATCATTATCTCGCTGTTGTGCGGTTTTGCCGGTGCGAACTTTGCCTCCAGCATGGCAAACATCAGCTTCTTCTTTCCAAAACAGAAACAGGGCGGTGCGCTGGGTCTGAACGGTGGTTTGGGTAACATGGGCGTCAGCGTGATGCAGTTGGTCGCTCCGCTGGTGGTTTCACTGTCAATCTTTGCCGCATTTGGCAGCCAGGGTGTTGAACAACCGGATGGTACGCAACTGTATCTGGCAAACGCCGCATGGATTTGGGTCCCGTTCCTGGCTGTATTAACGCTGGCCGCATGGTTTGGTATGAATGAACTGGCAACCTCAAAAGCTTCGCTGAAAGAGCAATTGCCGGTGCTGAAACGCGGGCACCTGTGGATTATGAGCCTGCTGTATCTGGCAACCTTCGGTTCATTTATCGGTTTCTCTGCCGGTTTCGCGATGCTGTCAAAAACGCAGTTTCCTGAGGTACAGATCCTGCATTACGCCTTCTTTGGACCGTTGATTGGCGCCCTGGCACGTTCAGCAGGCGGCGCAATCTCTGACCGACTGGGGGGGACCCGTGTAACGCTGGTGAACTTCGTGCTGATGGCTATTTTCAGTGCCTTACTGTTCCTGACGCTGCCATCAAACGGTGTCGGTGGCAACTTCATCGCCTTCTTTGCGGTGTTCCTGGCGCTGTTCCTGACGGCTGGTCTGGGGAGTGGTTCAACCTTCCAGATGATCTCCGTTATCTTTCGCAAGCTGACGATGGACAGAGTGAAAGCTGAAGGCGGTTCAGAAGAGAAAGCGATGCGCGAGGCGGCGACCGACACCGCGGCAGCGCTGGGCTTTATCTCAGCTATTGGTGCGATCGGCGGCTTCTTTATCCCGAAAGCATTCGGTACGTCCCTGGCATTAACTGGCTCCCCGGTCGATGCGATGAAAGTATTCCTGATCTTCTATGTCGCCTGTGTGGTTATCACCTGGGCGGTGTACGGACGTCATTCTAAAAAATAAAAAAGTAGTAACTGTTGATTATCCATTGCGCGGTGTTAGACCGCGCTTTTTTTTGCCTGCAATTAGTTACAACATACTTTCATGTTGTGGCACGACAACAGCCTGTTAGAACGGTGCTCGTAATATGCTAAACAGGGGGGATACCCCTTAATACCCACTTATAAAGAATTTAACATTTGTATGATAAGTGAGTTTAAAAAAATCAATAAAATTCAATATGTTGATTGATTTATCGATATCCCACTAAGGGGGTATGTCAAAATCGGCCCTCAATTTTCATCCCTGCCTGCCTTGATCGTTATCAATTCTCACGCCCTTTCAGAGCGTTACCTTCGCTCTCAATCAAGCAATGTCGATTTATCAGAGAGCCGTCAGGCTCCTACAGGAGAAAACCGATGAGTAAATTCCTGGACCGGTTTCGCTACTTCAAGCAGAAGGGCGAAACCTTTGCCGATGGGCACGGCCAGCTTCTCAATACCAACAGGGACTGGGAGGATGGATACCGCCAGCGTTGGCAGCATGACAAAATCGTGCGTTCAACCCACGGTGTAAACTGCACTGGCTCATGCAGCTGGAAAATCTATGTGAAAAATGGTCTGGTGACCTGGGAAACCCAGCAAACTGACTACCCACGCACTCGTCCAGATATGCCCAACCACGAGCCTCGCGGCTGCCCGCGTGGTGCAAGCTATTCATGGTATCTCTACAGCGCTAACCGTCTGAAATACCCGCTGATGCGCAAACGTCTGATGAAGATGTGGCGTGAAGCAAAAAGACTGCACAGCGATCCGGTAGATGCATGGGCATCCATTATCGGAGACGCCGATAAAGCAAAAAGCTTCAAACAAGCGCGTGGTCGTGGTGGATTCGTTCGTTCTTCCTGGCAGGAAGTGAATGAGCTGATTGCCGCATCTAACGTTTACACCATCAAAACCTATGGTCCTGACCGCGTCGCAGGCTTCTCGCCAATCCCGGCGATGTCGATGGTTTCTTATGCGTCCGGCGCACGTTATATGTCGCTGATTGGCGGGACCTGCCTGAGCTTCTATGACTGGTACTGTGACCTGCCGCCAGCCTCCCCGCAGACCTGGGGCGAGCAGACCGACGTACCGGAATCTGCCGACTGGTATAACTCCAGCTACATTCTGGCATGGGGCTCTAACGTACCGCAGACTCGTACCCCGGATGCGCACTTCTTTACTGAAGTTCGTTATAAAGGCACCAAAACAGTAGCAATTACCCCGGACTACGCAGAAATTGCCAAACTGTGCGACCTGTGGCTGGCTCCGAAGCAGGGAACCGATGCGGCGATGGCAATGGCGATGGGTCATGTCATGCTGCGCGAGTTCCACCTCGATAACCCGAGCCAATATTTCACCGACTACGTACGTCGTTATACCGACATGCCAATGCTGGTGATGCTCGAAGAGCGCGACGGCTACTATGCTGCTGGTCGTATGCTGCGTGCTGCGGATCTGGTTGACTCTCTGGGCCAGGAAAATAACCCGGAATGGAAAACTGTCGCTATCAACAGCAACGGCGAAATGGTTGCGCCGAACGGTTCAATTGGTTTCCGTTGGGGCGAAAAAGGCAAATGGAACCTTGAGCAGCGCGATGGCACGTCCGGTGATGAAACTGAACTGCAGCTCAGCCTGCTGGGTAGCCAGGATGATATCGCTGAAGTGGGCTTCCCGTACTTTGGTGGCGAAGGCACCGAGCACTTCAGTAAAGTCGAACTGGAAAACATTCTGCTGCATAAATTGCCCGTTAAACGCCTGCAACTGGCCGATGGCTCTACGGCGCTGGTGACCACCGTTTACGATCTGACTATGGCTAACTACGGCCTGGAACGTGGTCTGAACGATGAAAACTGCGCGACCAGCTACGATGACGTGAAAGCGTACACGCCAGCGTGGGCAGAAAAAATTACAGGTGTATCACGTTCTCAGATTGTACGCATCGCCCGTGAATTTGCGGATAACGCAGATAAAACGCACGGTCGTTCGATGATTATCGTCGGCGCCGGTTTGAACCACTGGTACCACCTCGATATGAACTATCGTGGCCTGATCAATATGCTGGTGTTCTGTGGCTGTATCGGCCAGAGCGGCGGCGGCTGGGCCCACTACGTAGGGCAGGAAAAACTGCGTCCGCAAACCGGCTGGCAGCCGCTGGCGTTTGCTCTTGACTGGCAGCGTCCGCCTCGTCATATGAACAGTACCTCCTACTTCTATAACCACTCCAGCCAATGGCGCTATGAGACGGTGACTGCGCAGGAACTGCTGTCTCCGATGGCAGACAAATCCCGCTATAGCGGTCATTTGATTGACTTTAACGTTCGCGCTGAACGTATGGGCTGGTTACCGTCTGCGCCGCAGTTAGGGACTAACCCGCTGTATATCGCGAAAGAAGCGCAGAAAGCAGGTATGACGCCGGTGGACTACACCGTTAAATCCCTGAAAGAAGGTTCTATTCGCTTTGCGGCAGAGCAGCCGGAAAACGGTAAAAACCATCCGCGTAACCTGTTTATCTGGCGTTCAAACCTGCTCGGTTCTTCCGGTAAAGGCCACGAGTACATGCTCAAGTATCTGCTGGGTACTGAACATGGTATTCAGGGCAAAGATCTCGGCCAGCAGAGCGGCGTGAAGCCAGAAGAAGTGGAATGGCAGGATAACGGACTGGACGGCAAACTGGATCTGGTCGTTACGCTGGACTTCCGCCTGTCGAGTACCTGTCTGTATTCCGATATCGTGCTGCCGACCGCTACCTGGTATGAAAAAGACGATATGAATACCTCGGATATGCATCCGTTTATTCATCCTCTGTCTGCGGCCGTTGACCCGGCCTGGGAATCGAAGAGCGACTGGGAAATCTATAAAGCCATCGCCAAGAAATTCTCAGAAGTTTGTGTGGGCCACCTCGGTAAAGAAATCGACGTCGTTACGCTGCCGATCCAGCACGACTCAGCTGCTGAACTGGCGCAGCCGCTGGACGTGAAGGACTGGAAAAAAGGGGAATGCGACCTGATTCCAGGTGTTACGGCACCGCACATCATGACCGTTGAGCGTGATTATCCGGCAACGTACGAGCGTTTCACCTCCATCGGTCCGCTGATGGAAAAAATTGGTAACGGCGGTAAAGGGATTGCCTGGAACACCCAAAGCGAAATGGATCTGCTGCGTAAGCTCAACTACACCAAGGCTGACGGTCCGGCGAAAGGCCAACCGATGCTGGATACCGCGATTGATGCTGCTGAGATGATCCTGACGCTGGCTCCGGAAACTAACGGTCAGGTTGCCGTTAAAGCCTGGGCGGCGCTGAGTGAATTTACCGGTCGTGACCATACGCATCTGGCGCTGAATAAAGAAGACGAAAAAATTCGTTTCCGCGACATCCAGGCGCAGCCGCGCAAAATTATCTCCAGTCCGACCTGGTCAGGTCTGGAAGATGAACATGTGTCTTATAACGCCGGTTATACCAACGTTCATGAGCTAATCCCATGGCGTACGCTGTCTGGTCGCCAGCAGTTGTATCAGGATCACCAGTGGATGCGTGACTTCGGTGAGAGCCTGCTGGTGTATCGTCCGCCAATCGACACCCGTTCGGTGAAAGCGGTGATCGGCGAGAAGTCTAACGGTAACCCTGAAAAAGCGCTCAACTTCCTGACGCCGCACCAGAAATGGGGTATCCACTCCACTTACAGCGACAACCTGCTGATGCTGACGCTGTCTCGCGGTGGTCCGATTGTGTGGATGAGCGAAGTTGATGCGAAGGATCTGGGTATCGAAGATAACGACTGGATCGAAGTCTTCAACAGCAACGGTGCGCTGACGGCGCGTGCAGTTGTCAGCCAGCGTGTGCCGGCCGGGATGACCATGATGTACCACGCGCAGGAACGTATTGTTAACCTGCCGGGTTCTGAAATCACCCAGCAGCGCGGCGGGATCCACAACTCGGTAACTCGTATTACGCCGAAACCAACTCACATGATCGGTGGTTATGCGCAACTGGCATACGGCTTTAACTACTACGGTACCGTCGGTTCAAACCGCGATGAGTTCGTAGTTGTACGTAAGATGAAGAACATTAACTGGTTGGATGGCGAAGGCAATGACCAGGTACAGGAGAGCGTAAAATGAAAATTCGTTCACAAGTCGGCATGGTGCTGAATCTCGATAAGTGCATCGGCTGCCACACCTGTTCAGTGACCTGCAAAAACGTCTGGACCAGCCGTGAAGGTATGGAGTACGCCTGGTTCAATAACGTCGAAAGTAAGCCTGGCGTTGGCTTCCCGAACGACTGGGAAAACCAGGAAAAATGGAAGGGCGGTTGGATCCGTAAAATCAACGGCAAACTGCAGCCGCGCATGGGTAACAAAGCACTGCTGCTGGGTAAAATCTTTGCTAACCCGCATCTGCCGGGCATGGATGATTACTATGAGCCGTTTGATTTTGACTACCAAACGTTGCACAACGCCCCAGCAGACAGTAAGGCGCAGCCGATTGCCCGTCCGCGTTCGCTGATCACCGGTCAGCGGATGGATAAAATCACCAGCGGTCCGAACTGGGAAGAAATTCTGGGGGGCGAGTTCGAAAAACGCGCCAAAGACCAGAACTTCGAAAACATGCAGAAGGCAATGTACGGTCAGTTCGAAAATACCTTCATGATGTATCTGCCGCGTTTGTGTGAGCATTGCCTTAACCCGGCGTGCGTGGCGACCTGCCCAAGCGGCGCTATCTACAAGCGTGAAGAAGATGGCATCGTGCTGATCGACCAGGATAAATGCCGCGGCTGGCGTATGTGTATCACTGGCTGCCCGTATAAGAAGATCTACTTCAACTGGAAGAGCGGGAAATCTGAGAAGTGCATTTTCTGCTACCCGCGTATCGAAGCCGGTCAGCCGACCGTTTGTTCCGAAACCTGCGTAGGCCGTATTCGTTACCTCGGCGTACTGCTGTATGACGCAGATGCGATCGAAAGTGCGGCAAGCACGGAGCACGAGAAAGATCTGTACCAGCGTCAACTGGACGTGTTCCTCGATCCAAACGATCCGGCTGTTATTGAACAAGCGCTGAAAGATGGTATTCCGTTGAGCGTCATTGATGCTGCACAGCAGTCGCCGGTTTACAAAATGGCGATGGACTGGAAGCTGGCGCTGCCGCTGCATCCGGAATACCGCACGCTACCGATGGTCTGGTACGTGCCGCCTTTGTCACCGATCCAGTCTGCCGCCGATGCGGGTGAGCTGGGCAGCAACGGTATTCTGCCGGACGTTGACAGTCTGCGTATCCCGGTTCAGTACCTGGCGAACCTGCTGACCGCAGGCGACACTCAGCCGGTACTGTTGGCGCTGAAACGTATGCTGGCGATGCGTCACTACAAACGTGCGGAAACCGTTGACGGTAAAGTTGATACCCGTGCGCTGGAAGAGGTGGGCTTAAGCGAAGCGCAGGCACAGGAAATGTATCGTTATCTGGCGATTGCTAACTACGAAGATCGTTTCGTGGTACCGAGCAGCCATCGTGAACTGGCACGTGACGCGTTCCCGGAGAAAAGCGGTTGTGGCTTTACCTTCGGTGACGGTTGCCACGGTTCTGATACTAAATTCAATCTGTTCAACAGCCGCCGCATAGACGCTGTCGATGTGACCAGCAAAACGGAGCCGCACCAATGATTGAACTTGTCATTGTTTCGCGTCTGCTCGAGTACCCGGATGCTGCCTTGTGGCAGCATCAGCAGGAACTTTTCGATGCACTCGCGTCATCTGAGAACCTGGATAAAGAGGATGCCCAGACTCTGGGCGTTTTCCTGCGCGATCTCACCGCGCAGGACATGCTGGATGTGCAGGCAAGCTATAGCGAACTGTTTGACCGTGGCCGCGCCACCTCGTTGTTGCTGTTTGAACATGTACACGGCGAGTCCCGCGATCGTGGTCAGGCTATGGTTGACCTGATGGCGCAGTATGAACAGCACGGTCTGCAGCTCGACAGCCGCGAACTTCCCGATCATCTGCCGCTGTATCTGGAATACCTTGCGCAGTTGCCGAAAAGCGAAGCATTAGGGGGGTTACAGGATATCGCGCCGATTCTGGCGCTGCTCAGCGCTCGCTTGCAACAGCGTGAAAGCCGTTATGCGGTGCTGTTCGATCTGCTGTTAAAACTGGCGAATACCGTTATCGACAGCGATAAAGTGGCTGAAAAAATTGCAGATGAAGCGCGTGACGATACCCCACAAGCGCTGGATGCGGTCTGGGAAGAAGAGCAGGTGAAATTCTTCGCCGATCAGGGGTGCGGTGAGTCGGAAATTTCCGCTCACCAGCGTCGTTTTGCCGGGGCCGTTGCGCCGCAGTATCTGAATATCACCACCGGAGGACAGCAATAATGCACTTCCTGAATACGTTCTTCTTTGACATCTATCCGTACATCGCGGGTTCTGTCTTTCTGATTGGCAGTTGGCTGCGTTATGACTATGGGCAGTATACCTGGCGCGCGGCTTCCAGTCAGATGCTGGATCGCAAAGGGATGAACCTGGCGTCAAACCTGTTCCACATCGGGATCCTGGGGATTTTTGCCGGGCACTTCCTTGGCATGCTGACACCACACTGGATGTATGAAGCGTGGCTGCCGCTTGAAGTGAAACAAAAGATGGCGATGTTTGCGGGTGGTGCCAGTGGTGTGATGTGTTTGATTGGCGGCGTTCTGCTGCTGAAACGCCGCCTGTTCAGCCCACGTGTGCGGGCGACCACTACCGGAGCGGACATTCTGATCCTCTCCCTGCTGGTGATCCAGTGTGCGCTGGGCCTGCTGACCATTCCGTTCTCCGCCCAGCATATGGACGGCAGCGAGATGATGAAGCTGGTGAACTGGGCGCAGACAGTGGTGACCTTCCAGGGTGGTGCATCTCAATATCTGGATGGCGTCGCGTTCATTTTCCGTATGCACCTGGTGCTGGGTATGACGCTGTTCCTGTTGTTCCCGTTCTCGCGTCTGGTGCACATCTGGAGCGTTCCGGTCGAATATCTGACGCGCAAATACCAGATTGTTCGTGCGCGTCATTAATCGGTTATCTGTGTAAGACAAAACCCCGCTCCGGCGGGGTTTTTTTACGACTAATTGCCGGATAAGCATAGCGCATCAGGCAAATTGCCGACCCGAATTGAGGCTTGATCGAGGGCAAGGTATGGGGCATTACAGATGGATTGGATGCTGGTGCTTTATGAGGTGATGGTGGTGGGGGAAGGATTACTCAGCGCGGTGCGCTTCGCCCTTCGGGTCGTTGCCTGCGGCAACGCTTTCTCGCTAACGCTCGAATCGAACCTTAGTCGAAGCTTCTCATCCTTCCCGTCTGGGCAGAATATGAAGCATAACAGATGGATTTGATACAGGTGCTTTATGAAGTGATGGTGGTGGGGGAAGGATTACTCAGCGCGGTGCGCTTCGCCCTTCGGGTCGTTACCTGCGGCAACGCTTTCTCGCTAACGCTCGAATCGAACCTTAGCCGAAGCTTCTCATCCTTCCCGTCTGGGCAGAATATGAGGCATAACAGATGGATTTGATACAGGTGCTTTATGAAGTGATGGTGGTGGGGGAAGGATTCGAACCTTCGAAGTCGATGACGGCAGATTTACAGTCTGCTCCCTTTGGCCGCTCGGGAACCCCACCAGGGGTATACTAATTTTATGAATCTATCGGAATGAATGGTGGTGGGGGAAGGATTCGAACCTTCGAAGTCGATGACGGCAGATTTACAGTCTGCTCCCTTTGGCCGCTCGGGAACCCCACCACGGGGTAATGCTAGTTACTGGCCTGCTTCCGTTGGAAGCGGGGCGCATCATATCAAATGATGCGCCCCTGTAAAGTATTCCGTTGATAAAAAAGAACTGGTTGCCTGATTTTTACGCGTAAAGATGTAAAGGTAACCAATTCAATTATCAATCGATTACAGAATAATCGTTCGGTTACCGTAAACAAAGACGCGTTGAGCCAGAACCTGATACAGCGCGCGGCTTAATACATTTTTCTCAACGTCGCGACCCGCACGCATCATGTCTTCCGCGGTGTAGGTGTGATCCACATGAATTACGTCCTGCATAATGATTGGGCCTTCATCGAGGTTATCATTCACGTAGTGGGCTGTCGCACCGATGATCTTCACGCCGCGCTCATAAGCCTGATGGTAAGGGCGAGCGCCAATAAACGCTGGCAGGAATGAATGGTGAATATTGATAATCTTATTCGGGAAGCGTGAAACAAATGTTGGCGTCAGAACGCGCATGTATTTTGCCAGCACGACATAGTCAGGTTGGTGCGCGTCGATAGCGTCGGCCATTTTCAGGTCATGTTCGTCACGCGTTAAACCTTCGTGGCTGACCAGCTCAAATGGGATATCAAACCGTTCAACCAAAGGTCGCAGCGTCTCGTGGTTGCCGATCACAGCAGCGATTTCAACATCCAGCCCGCCATAATTGGCCTTCATTAACAGATCACCCAGACAATGTGCTTCCTTGGTGACCAAAATGACGATACGGCGGCGTCCTGCTGGTGTTAATTCACGAATGGAGCCATCTGGTAGGGCACTATCCAGATCGGCAAGCAGCGTAACGTCGTTAAAAATACCCTCCAGTTCGGTACGCATAAAAAAGCGCCCGGTCCGGTGGTCCACGAACTCATTGTTCTGCACGATGTTCAGTTCATGCTTGTAACAGATATTCGTAATGCGCGCGATCAGACCTTTTTGGTCCGGGCAAATAGTACGCAGCACTTTTCGTTGTAATGAATGCATTTGCAGCGGTGATCCTGTTGAGAATGTTTGCAAAATTGATACTGTCGGGCGTTGATTAGCCGCAGCACTTTTTAAATTTTTTACCGGAGCCACAAGGGCAGGTATCGTTTCGTCCAATTTGAGGGCGTGTACCGTCTATATAGTACCATTGACCGTTTTCTTTTAAAAAACGAGAGCGCTCGATAATTGCACCTGTTTTACCTTGTTCAGAAAATCGCGCAACAAAGCTGACATAGCCGATATTTTCTGTGTCTGCCGCTTGTTGTTCAAAAACGGTCAGCCCGAGCCATTCAGTGTGGCTAAATCCTGCGATAATGTCGTCGCGAAACTCGGCTGCATGACAGTTCGGATGCCAGGTCTTGATAAGGTAATCTGCGTCTTTCATCACAAAAGCACAGTAACGAGAACGCATGAGATGTGACGGCGTAGGTGCTACTTGCGCGCCGGACACATAACGGTAGCAACATAGGCTATACTCGACAGCGCTACCACAGGGACAAAGCTGAGACACAAAGTACTCCCTGGAATAAAAAAACGGCGTAAAAACGCTAGGGTAGCACTATGTTAACTGAGCGGTAGCGATGTTGCTACGTCTGCAAGCCAGGGGAAGTTTGTACGTACAATGAGAAAAATAAAAATTGGGCTGGCGCTAGGTTCCGGCGCGGCGCGAGGTTGGTCGCATATTGGCGTTATTAAAGCCCTAAAGCATATGGGCATTGATGTTGATATTGTGGCAGGGTGCTCCATTGGTTCGCTGGTTGGTGCAGCCTACGCATGCAATAAGTTACCTGCTCTCGAACAATGGGTTTGTTCTTTCAGCTATTGGGATGTCTTACGTCTGATGGATCTCTCGTGGCGCAGGGGCGGTTTACTGCGTGGTGAACGAGTATTCAATCAGTACCGTAATGTCATGCCGGTAGAAGCAATTGAGCAATGCACTCGCCGTTTCGCAACTGTGGCTACTAATCTGAGTACGGGTCGGGAGCTCTGGTTCACGGAAGGTGATTTGCACCTGGCTGTTCGGGCCTCCTGCAGTATTCCTGGTCTGATGTCCCCTGTAGCGCATAATGGTTACTGGCTGGTCGATGGCGCGGTGGTGAATCCCGTTCCTGTATCCTTAACTCGCGCGCTGGGCGCTGATATCGTTATTGCCGTCGATCTGCAACACGATGCGCATCTTATGCAGCAAGATTTACTCTCCTTTAACGTCAGCAGTGATGCCGAAACGGGTGATGATGTCGACGCGCTTTCATGGCGTGCCCGACTGAAAGAGCGCTTGAGCAACATAACGGCCAGGCGTGCGGTAACCGCGCCGACGGCGATGGAGATCATGACGACTTCTATTCAGGTTCTGGAAAACCGTCTGAAACGTAACCGCATGGCCGGTGACCCGCCAGACATCCTGATTCAGCCGTTTTGTCCGCAAATATCCACGCTGGATTTTCACCGCGCCAGCGCAGCAATTGCTGCTGGACAACTGGCGGTCGAGAAGAAAATGGATGAGCTTCTACCCCTGGTGAAAACCAACATCTAACGCATTTTTTATCAACACTTAAGCAAATTCTGACAGGCGTGAGTAGCAATAGCATGCCACTATTTACTAAAGCCAGTCAGGGGGGAGAATATGACGCAGCCATTGGTCGGAAAACAGATTCTTATCGTTGAGGATGAGCCGGTATTTCGCTCACTCATGGACTCATGGTTTTCCTCTTTGGGAGCGACAACGGCGGTAGCTGGCGATGGACTTGAAGCACTTGAATTACTCGGGCACTTTAACCCCGACCTGATTATCTGCGACCTGGCTATGCCACGAATGAACGGCCTTAAGCTAGTAGAGTATCTGCGTAATCGTGGCGATCAGACCCCCATCCTGGTGATATCAGCGACGGAAAACATGTCTGATATAGCCAAAGCACTGCGATTGGGTGTGGATGATGTGCTGCTAAAGCCGGTAAAAGACCTGAACCGCCTGCGCGAAACCGTCTTTGCGTGTCTGTATCCGAATATGTTTAATTCACGCGTGGAAGAAGAAGAGCGGCTGTTTCGCGACTGGGATGCGATGGTTGGTGATCCCGCCGCTGCAGCGAAGCTGTTGCAAGAATTACAGCCTCCTGTGTCGCAAGTTATTTCACGATGTCGGATCAACTATCGTCAATTGGTGGCTGCCGATCAGCCGGGGCTGGTACTGGATATTGCACCGCTATCGGACCATGACCTTGCGTTTTATTGTCTGGATGTGACGCGGGCAGGGGATAATGGCGTTCTGGCAGCATTGTTACTGCGGGCGCTATTTAACGGTTTGCTGCAGGAACAGCTCGCGCATCAAAATCAACGATTGCCGGAGCTCGGTGCGTTATTGAAACAGGTTAACCATTTATTGCGCCAGGCTAATTTGCCCGGACAATTCCCTTTGCTGGTGGGTTATTACCACAGCGGATTAAAAAACCTGATTCTGGTATCAGCAGGGCTGAATGCGACATTAAATACAGGTTCACACAATGTACAAATCAGCAATGGCGTTCCGTTGGGAA
Organism: Citrobacter sp. RHBSTW-00887; assembly: GCF_013728095.1. NCBI lineage: Bacteria > Pseudomonadati > Pseudomonadota > Gammaproteobacteria > Enterobacterales > Enterobacteriaceae > Citrobacter > Citrobacter sp. RHBSTW-00887. The sequence continues at coordinate 2,497,202 of NZ_CP056267.1, forward strand.
CCTTAGGGAATGCGTATCTTAATCAACTGAGCCAACGTTGCGAATCCTGGCAATGCCAAATTTGGGGGGCCGGTGGTCGGCTACGCCTGATGTTGTCTGCAGAATGAACAACCGAGTGGCGTGAGAATGAAATTGACTCACTCCCCTCATGCTGTGAGTGCTACTATCAGCGCCAGATTTATTCGTATTTATCTTAATTATACCGACGCGCGTCCTTTTCAGACCAGAAGCTTGTCGCGGTACTGATATACTTGGATGCGATACAGATTGATGAACACGTTCAATACATGAACAGTCCAGGAGAGTTTTAAATGGCTGCCCTTAATTCAAAAGTCAAAAAGGCCGTTATCCCGGTTGCGGGATTAGGAACCAGGATGTTACCGGCTACGAAAGCAATCCCGAAAGAGATGCTACCGTTGGTTGATAAGCCATTAATTCAGTACGTCGTAAACGAATGTATTGCTGCGGGCATCACTGAAATTGTACTTGTAACTCACTCGTCTAAAAATTCGATTGAAAACCACTTCGATACCAGCTTTGAACTTGAAGCTATGCTGGAAAAACGTGTAAAACGCCAGCTTCTGGAAGAAGTGCAATCTATTTGTCCGCCACATGTCACTATTATGCAGGTGCGTCAGGGACTGGCCAAAGGTCTGGGCCACGCGGTATTGTGCGCGCACCCGGTGGTTGGCGATGAGCCCGTTGCGGTTATCTTGCCGGACGTCATTCTTGACGAATACGAATCTGATTTATCACGCGACAACCTTGCCGAAATGATTCATCGTTTCGATGAAACAGGCAGCAGCCAGATTATGGTTGAGCCGGTAGAAGATGTTACCGCTTATGGTGTTGTTGATTGTAAAGGCGTTGAATTAGCGCCAGGCGAAAGCGTACCGATGGTTGGCGTTGTTGAAAAGCCGAAAGCGAATGTGGCGCCATCTAATCTGGCCGTCGTGGGGCGTTACGTCCTTAGCGCGGATATCTGGCCTCTGCTGGCAAAAACGCCTCCGGGAGCCGGTGACGAAATTCAGCTGACTGATGCTATCGATATGCTGATTGAAAAAGAAACGGTTGAAGCTTATCACATGAAGGGCAAAAGCCATGACTGTGGTAATAAGCTTGGCTATATGCAGGCGTTCGTTGAATATGGTATTCGCCATAATACTCTCGGCGCTGAATTTAAAGCCTGGCTGGAAGATGAGATGGGTATTAAGAAGTAACCTGCTGGTATTATCAGGTCTGAACGGTGCTGTTAATCCAGCACCGTTTTTTTATACCTGAACTGGGTAGGGACTGTGCGAAGTACAGGTAAAAAAAATCCCGCCACTGGCGGGATTTTAAGCAAACTATTTCTGAATTATTCTTTGATTAAGAAATCGTCCAGTTGCTTACCTTGTTCTTCCATCGCTTTTTTGATCACTGCCGGTGTACGACCCTGACCAGTCCAGGTTTTAGTTTCACCGTTTTCGTCAACATAGCTATATTTAGCCGGACGTGCAGCGCGTTTAGCTTTGGTGCCAGATTTAACAGCAGCCATGCTATTCAGCAGTTCGTTCGGGTCAATGCCGTCAGCGATCAGCATTTCACGATATTGTTGCAGTTTACGAGTACGTTCTTCAACTTCAGCAGCTGCAGCGCTTTCTTCTTCACGGCGCTCGCTAACAACAACTTCTAATTTTTCCAGCATTTCTTCAAGCGTTTCCAGAGTACATTCTCTTGCCTGCGCACGAAGAGTACGGATGTTGTTCAGAATTTTAAGTGCTTCGCTCATTGTAGTAATCTCAAACTTATATTGGGGGTGGTTTGTTGAGCTAATAATAGAGCGATAAATTCAGTTGTGCAATAGCCAGGAATGTAAGGAATTCAAAATTGCGCTTTATTTAGTATCAGAATTAATTCATCTGTCTTAAATTCACCGCGACGTTGGGCATAAAAAAGGCTTATTGGTGAGGGGGCTTCTCAGCGGCTGAGAGTAAAAATTCAAGATTCAGGTCACATTTTATGGTGTACAAATAGTATCTCTTTGCAGTGATTTCAACCTTTTGTATTAGTTTTGCTTACATGAATTCTCTAATACATGGCGACAGTGGGTAGATTCAATAACAATAAGGGAAGGGTTTCTTTATTGCCGTAAGAAGATAAGAGGTATGGATAAATTTCATGAGCACTATTTGTGAAAGAGTGTGTATATACCCATCGAGTTTCAGGCTACCTGGGCTATGACTGGAGTGTACTAGGGAAGGTGCGAACAAGTTCCTGATATGAGATCATCATATTCATCCGGAGCGCATCCCAGAGGGACATCATGAGCCATCAACTCACCTTCGCCGATAGTGAATTCAGCACTAAGCGCCGTCAGACCCGAAAAGAGATTTTCCTCTCCCGCATGGAGCAGATTCTGCCATGGCAGAATATGACCGCTGTCATCGAGCCGTTTTATCCCAAGGCGGGCAATGGCCGACGGCCCTATCCGCTGGAGACCATGCTGCGTATTCACTGCATGCAGCATTGGTACAACCTGAGCGACGGTGCCATGGAAGATGCCCTGTACGAAATCGCCTCCATGCGCCTGTTTGCCCGATTATCCCTGGATAGCGCCCTGCCGGATCGCACCACCATCATGAATTTCCGCCACCTGCTCGAGCAGCATCAACTGGCCCGTCAATTGTTCAAGACCATCAATCGCTGGCTGGCCGAAGCAGGCGTCATGATGACCCAAGGCACTTTGGTGGATGCCACCATCATTGAGGCACCCAGCTCTACCAAGAACAAAGAGCAGCAACGCGATCCGGAGATGCATCAGACCAAGAAAGGCAATCAGTGGCACTTTGGCATGAAGGCCCACATTGGTGTCGATGCCAAGAGTGGCCTGACCCACAGCCTAGTCACCACCGCGGCCAACGAGCATGACCTCAATCAGCTGGGTAATCTGCTTCATGGAGAGGAGCAATTTGTCTCAGCCGATGCCGGCTACCAAGGAGCGCCACAGCGCGAGGAGCTGGCCGAGGTGGATGTGGACTGGCTGATCGCCGAGCGTCCCGGCAAGGTAAAAACCTTGAAGCAGCATCCGCGCAAGAACAAAACGGCCATCAACATCGAATACATGAAAGCCAGCATCCGTGCCAAGGTGGAGCACCCGTTTCGCATCATCAAGCGGCAGTTCGGCTTCGTGAAAGCCAGATACAAGGGGCTGCTGAAAAACGATAACCAACTGGCGATGTTATTCACCCTGGCCAACCTGTTTCGGGTGGACCAAATGATACGTCAGTGGGAGAGATCTCAGTAAAAACCGGAAATAACGCCAGAAATGGTGGAAAAAATAGCCTAAATAGGCTGATTCGATGTGTTTGCGGGAAAAAAATCGGCCCAGATCCGCGAAATTTTAATCAGCGAGTCAGCTTGGGAAGAAATGACCTGCTTATTCGCACCTTCCCTAGCGCTCCCATGTCACTTAAAGGATCGGTTATTTAGGCGACACTGAGCGAGTCTGTACGCCTATTTATACGCCTATGCAGGCAACGCTACACCGACACGTTCGTGAAATATGGTACAATCCTGCCCATATTTATTTCCCCGGGTGAGGGCCTACGGTCAATGGCACAGCTATATTTTTACTATTCTGCAATGAATGCCGGTAAGTCGACTGCATTGCTGCAATCTTCGTACAATTATCAGGAACGTGGGATGCGTGCCGTGGTATATACAGCGGAAATTGATGACCGCTTTGGTGCTGGAAAAGTAAGTTCACGTATAGGTCTGTCGTCACCTGCAAAATTGTTTAACCAAAATTCATCATTGTTCGAAGAGATTCGGGCTGAGAATGAGCAGCAAAGAATTCACTGTGTACTGGTTGATGAGTCGCAGTTTCTGACTCGACAGCAGGTTTATGAATTATCTGAAGTTGTCGATCAGCTGGATATTCCCGTGTTGTGCTACGGCTTGCGTACCGATTTTCGTGGTGAGTTATTTGGCGGCAGCGAATACCTGTTGGCGTGGTCAGATAAACTGGTTGAATTAAAAACCATTTGTTTCTGTGGGCGTAAGGCCAGCATGGTGTTGCGTCTTGATCAGGCAGGACGACCTTATAACGAGGGCGAACAGGTGGTGATTGGCGGGAACGAACGCTATGTATCGGTATGCCGTAAACATTATAAGCAAGCACAGTCTGAGGGCTCTCTGACGGCGATACAAGAACGACACAACCACGACTAACTCTACGCGCTTCTGGGCGCTTATTAGCACAGGGTAGGCTGCGACATTCGCTAATGTTCGCTACCCTGTCAGACACTCTCCTGACGCTATTCTCGCATCCTCCTAAGCATCCTTTTACAGGTTCACCCTTTAAACGTCGCTGAATTGGTCATGTATCGATTCTGATAACGTAAGATGTAAAAAAACGGCCCCAATTCGGGACCGTTTATGGTGAAACTAAAACTTATCTGGATGAATTAAGCGGATTTCTTCGCTTTCTTCTCAGCTTTCGGAGCAGCTACTGCTTCAGTCTTAACGGCGGTTTGATCTTCGCTGTATTCACGACCGTAGTAGGTATCCATCAGGATCTGTTTCAGTTCAGAAATCAGCGGGTAACGCGGGTTAGCACCAGTACACTGGTCATCAAACGCATCTTCAGACAGTTTGTCCACGTGTGCCAGGAAGTCAGCTTCCTGAACACCAGCTTCACGGATAGACTTAGGAATACCCAGTTCAGCTTTGATTTCGTCCAGCCAGCCCAGCAGTTTCTGGATTTTTGCAGCAGTACGGTCGCCCGGTGCGCTCAGACCCAGATGGTCTGCGATTTCAGCGTAGCGACGACGAGCCTGCGGACGGTCGTACTGGCTGAATGCAGTCTGTTTAGTCGGGTTGTCGTTCGCGTTATAACGAATAACGTTGCTGATCAGCAGGGCGTTCGCCAGACCGTGAGGAATGTGGAACTGAGAACCCAGCTTGTGCGCCATTGAGTGACATACACCCAAGAAGGCGTTAGCAAACGCAATACCGGCGATGGTTGCTGCACTGTGTACACGCTCACGCGCTACCGGGTTCTTAGAACCTTCGTGGTAGGACGCTGGCAGGTTTTCTTTCAGCAGTTTCAGCGCTTGCAGAGCCTGACCGTCGGAGAACTCAGAAGCCAGCACGGATACGTAAGCTTCCAGAGCGTGAGTGACGGCATCCAGGCCACCGAACGCACACAGGGACTTAGGCATATCCATCACCAGGTTGGCGTCAACAATAGCCATGTCCGGAGTCAGCGCATAGTCTGCCAGCGGATATTTCTGACCAGTTGCATCGTCAGTAACAACCGCAAACGGAGTAACTTCAGAACCGGTACCAGAAGTGGTGGTGACGGCAACCATCTTGGCTTTTACGCCCATTTTCGGGAACTTGTAGATACGTTTACGGATGTCCATAAAGCGCAGTGCCAGTTCTTCGAAGTGGGTTTCTGGGTGTTCGTACATAACCCACATGATTTTCGCGGCATCCATCGGGGAACCGCCACCCAGCGCGATGATCACGTCTGGTTTAAAGGAGTTAGCCAGCTCAGCACCTTTGCGTACAACGGTCAGAGTTGGGTCAGCTTCCACTTCAAAGAACACTTCGGTTTCAACGCCAGCAGCTTTCAGCACGGAGGTGATCTGGTCAGCATAGCCATTGTTAAACAGGAAGCGGTCGGTCACGATCAGAGCACGTTTGTGACCATCGGTAATCACTTCATCCAGTGCGATTGGCAGAGAGCCACGACGGAAGTAGATAGATTTCGGAAGTTTGTGCCACAACATGTTTTCAGCTCGCTTAGCAACGGTTTTCTTGTTGATCAGGTGCTTAGGACCAACGTTTTCAGAGATGGAGTTACCACCCCAGGAACCACAACCCAGAGTCAGGGAAGGCGCGAGTTTAAAGTTGTACAGGTCACCGATACCACCCTGAGAAGCTGGGGTGTTAATCAGGATACGTGCGGTTTTCATCATCTGACCAAAGTATGCAACACGTTCAGGCTGGTTGTCCTGGTCGGTGTACAGGCAAGAGGTATGACCGATACCGCCCATCGCAACCAGTTTTTCAGCTTTAATAACGGCGTCTTCGAAGTCTTTCGCACGGTACATTGCCAGCGTCGGAGACAATTTTTCGTGAGCGAACGGTTCGCTTTCGTCAACAACTGTCACTTCACCGATCAGAATCTTAGTGGTTTCTGGTACGGAGAAGCCTGCCAGTTCAGCAATTTTGTATGCCGGCTGACCAACGATAGCCGCGTTCAGCGCGCCATTTTTCAGGATAACGTCCTGAACGGCTTTCAGCTCTTTGCCTTGCAGCATGTAGCCGCCGTGAGTCGCGAAACGCTCACGTACTGCGTCGTATACAGAGTCAACGACAACAACGGACTGTTCAGAAGCACAAATTACGCCGTTATCGAAGGTTTTAGACATCAGAACAGATGCAACAGCACGCTTGATATCAGCGGTTTCATCGATAACCACAGGGGTGTTACCTGCGCCTACACCGATTGCCGGTTTACCGGAGCTGTATGCTGCTTTAACCATGCCTGGACCACCGGTCGCAAGGATCAGGTTGATGTCCGGGTGGTGCATCAGCGCGTTTGACAGTTCTACGGAAGGTTGATCGATCCAGCCGATCAGATCTTTCGGTGCGCCAGCAGCAATTGCTGCCTGCAGAACGATATCAGCCGCTTTGTTAGTGGCATCTTTAGCACGCGGATGCGGAGAGAAGATGATGGCGTTACGCGTCTTCAGGCTGATCAGTGATTTGAAGATTGCAGTAGAAGTCGGGTTAGTGGTTGGAACGATACCGCAGATGATACCAATCGGTTCAGCGATGGTAATGGTACCGAAAGTGTGGTCTTCAGCCAGCACACCACAGGTTTTTTCGTCTTTATATGCGTTATAAATGTATTCGGAAGCAAAGTGGTTTTTAATCACTTTATCTTCGACGATGCCCATGCCAGATTCGGCAACGGCCATTTTCGCGAGAGGGATTCGAGCGTCTGCGGCAGCCAGAGCGGCGGCACGGAAGATTTTGTCAACCTGTTCTTGAGTGAAACTGGCATATTCACGCTGGGCTTTTTTTACGCGCTCTACAAGTGCGTTAAGTTCAGCGACATTAGTAACAGCCATAATGCTCTCCTGATAATGTTAAACTTTTTTAGTAAATCATCTGCTCGATACGAGAGTATAGACAGATCGACGAAAATTTGTGTAACGTTTTGAAAATCAAACGGTTAATTAACGTCCACTTTACCTTGATTTACTAAAAGAGCTTATACGCTAGCGCCACTTAATTCTAACGCGCTACCTCCAGGTGGTGTAAGCAGATTACTCACTTCTGAGTAGTAATTGCGTGATCTGGATCAAAATTTCGCAAAGCTGACACCTTTCAGCAGGCCCTTTTAGCGTTTATCGGTAAGTGTTAATGAATTGGTGGGGTGAATGCTATTAACATTAGCATATTTAATACATATTAATAACACTAAGTATTAGAAGTGTATTTACGTAGATATACACAGATAGAAGGTGAAGTATGCTGACAAAAGGCGTATCTTCAGCGCGGATTTTATCAATTTTTATGACTCATTTTATCCGGCTAACGCTTCGGAGCTAACCGTGATCCAAACGCTATTTGATTTTCCTGTCTATTTTAAATTTTTCATTGGGTTATTCGCATTGGTTAACCCGGTCGGGATCATCCCTGTCTTTATCAGTATGACCAGCTATCAAACGGCTGCTGCGCGAAATAAAACCAACCTTACGGCAAACCTGTCGGTTGCCATCATCCTGTGGACTTCGCTGTTCCTTGGTGACGGTATTCTGCAGCTCTTCGGTATCTCGATAGATTCGTTCAGGATTGCCGGCGGCATTCTGGTGGTGACTATCGCAATGTCCATGATTAGCGGAAAACTGGGCGAAGATAAGCAAAACAAACAGGAAAAATCAGAAACAGCAATCCGCGAAAGTATCGGCGTAGTGCCGCTGGCATTGCCGCTGATGGCGGGGCCAGGGGCGATAAGCTCAACTATTGTTTGGGGTACGCGCTATCACAGTGCGATTAACCTGTTTGGTTTTTTTGTGGCGATTGCGTTGTTTGCCCTGTGCTGTTGGGGACTTTTTCGCATGGCACCGTGGCTGGTACGGCTGCTGGGCCAAACCGGTATCAACGTCATTACGCGTATTATGGGGTTGTTGTTAATGGCCTTAGGGATCGAATTCATTGTGACTGGAATCAAGTCCATTTTCCCCGGTTTACTTGCCTGATATTCCTCTTCGGCATCAACGGAGCCTCTTTTGGCTCCGTTTCCATTCGTTATTAGTAAAACTTCTCACTAAAGTTGAAAATCAGCATAGAAATATAAAAATATCTGATGGTTATTCATTAATTTATTCATTGATTTTATGGATATAACACTCAATGGTCCACCAGAGGGATCCCGATGTCACTGTTATTTTATTAACATCATACTCTGGGGCTTGCTGAAGGATTATCGAAATGTTATTAGTTATTTCAGCGTTTTTTTTAGATGAATGTGCTAATTAATAACCAATTGTTAAATTTATGTGCATTTTGGCGTGGTGTTGACACAGGACTGGGGAGTTAACACTGCGCGTTATGCAATATATTGATTTTCATCGTTTTATTGTCGTGATCTTTCATTCGTAAGACTTTTTTAGTGAGATTTATTTCCAATAAAAGAGAATTGGTTAACAAATTTGTAAAATGTATTGGCGGTTAAGAAACGCATTTGATACTTTCCGGCCAGGTATTATGCAGAAGAATTCACGTTGATGAGAATCATTTTCAATTAGTTTCTCTCAACAGGGTAATAACGTGTTTCCGGCAGGGGAGGCACGTAGATAATCGACGCAAGGCGGTCATACGAATCGCCAGAAATAAATAAAGTCGGTGATAGCAAGCAGTAAAACAAGAAACTACCTGACGGCAGAAAATCTCCGGTGCCGTACAGGGATCCTGACAGGATTAACAGTCTGGTTAAAAAACCAGCCATAATAATGAGGGAGTACAAACACAATGACTAACATCACTAAAAAAAGTTTAGTAGCTGCGGGGATCCTAACTGCGCTAATCGCTGGGAATGTTGCTACGGCGGCAGTTGTGCCAGCAGGTGTGCAGCTTGCTGAAAAGCAGACTCTGGTGCGTAATAACGGTTCGGAAGTTCAGTCACTCGATCCACATAAAATCGAAGGTGTACCTGAATCCAATATCAACCGTGACCTGTTTGAAGGTTTATTAATCAGCGATGTCGATGGCAAACCATCGCCTGGCGTGGCTGAAAAGTGGGAAAATAAAGACTTTAAGGTGTGGACATTCCATCTGCGTAAAGACGCTAAATGGTCTGACGGCACGCCTGTTACCGCGCAAGATTTCGTGTATAGCTGGCAACGCCTGGCTAATCCAAATACCGCGTCACCGTACGCCAGTTATTTACAGTACGGTCACATTGTCAATATTGACGATATTATCGCCGGCAAAAAGCCGATCACCGATCTCGGTGTCAAAGCTCTCGACGATCATACATTTGAAGTCACCCTGAGCGAGCCGGTTCCTTATTTCTACAAATTGCTTGTGCACTCATCCGTTTCTCCGGTTCCTAAAGCAGCGGTTGAAAAATACGGTGAGAAATGGACCCAGCCCGCTAACATCGTCACCAACGGCGCCTATAAGCTGAAAGACTGGGTGGTCAACGAGCGCATTGTACTTGAGCGTAACACCAACTACTGGGACAACGCCAAAACGGTTATTAACCAGGTTACCTACCTGCCAATTTCTTCTGAAGTGACTGACGTTAACCGCTATCGCAGCGGCGAAATTGACATGACCTATAACAACATGCCGATCGAGTTATTCCAGAAACTGAAAAAAGAGATCCCGAACGAAGTTCACGTTGACCCGTATCTGTGCACCTATTATTACGAAATCAACAACCAGAAAGCACCGTTCAACGATGTTCGTGTTCGTACCGCCCTGAAACTGGCGTTGGATCGTGACATTATCGTCAACAAAGTTAAAAACCAGGGGGACCTGCCGGCGTATAGCTTTACCCCTCCTTACACCGATGGCGCGAAACTGGTTGAACCAGAGTGGTTCAAATGGTCTCAGGAAAAACGTAATGAAGAAGCGAAAAAACTGCTGGCTGAAGCCGGGTATACCGCTGAAAAACCGTTGACCTTTGACCTGCTGTATAACACCTCAGATCTGCATAAAAAGCTGGCCATCGCTGCGGCATCTATCTGGAAGAAAAATCTGGGCGCCAACGTGAAGCTGGAAAACCAGGAATGGAAAACATTCCTCGATACGCGCCATCAGGGTAACTATGATGTTTCGCGTGCGGGCTGGTGTGCGGATTACAACGAACCAACATCCTTCCTGAATATGGTGCTGTCTGACAGCTCCAACAACACCGTCCACTATAAGAGCCCGGCGTTTGATAAGCTGATTGCGGATACGCTGAAAGTGACTGATGAAGCGCAGCGCAGCGAACTGTATTCGAAAGCGGAACAGCAGCTGGATAAAGATTCTGCGATTGTACCGGTTTATTACTATGTTAACGCCCGCCTGGTGAAACCATGGGTTGGCGGATACTCCGGTAAAGACCCGATGGATAATATCCACGTTAAAGACTTGTATATTATCAAGCATTAATGGCAAGACGTGGGGCAATCATTTTGCCCCACAGTGTCTTTTTCTTCGAACTATTAACACCGCTTTACCTGAACGTCGGGGTAGAAGAGGTGTAAAGGCACACGCCAGAAGGTACGGGCAATGTTAAAATTTATATTACGTCGCTGTCTGGAAGCGATTCCGACGCTGTTTATACTTATTACGATTTCATTCTTTATGATGCGCCTTGCGCCGGGAAGCCCATTCACCGGGGAACGCGCGTTACCGCCAGAGGTACTGGCTAATATCGAAGCGAAATATCATCTTAACGATCCTATCTCGACGCAGTACTTCAGCTACCTCAAGCAGCTGGCGCATGGCGATTTTGGGCCATCTTTTAAATATAAAGACTATACGGTAAACGACCTCGTGGCCTCGAGCTTTCCGGTTTCTGCGAAGCTGGGAGCTGCGGCCTTTATTCTGGCGGTCCTCGTTGGCGTTAGCGCTGGGGTGATAGCCGCGCTGAAACAAAATACGCGTTGGGACTACACGGTGATGGGGGTGGCAATGACCGGGGTGGTTATCCCCAGTTTCGTGGTCGCTCCCTTATTGGTCATGATATTTGCCATAACCTTGAAATGGCTGCCCGGAGGCGGCTGGAATGGCGGGGCGTTGAAATTTATGATCCTGCCGATGGTGGCCTTGTCACTGGCTTATATCGCCAGTATCGCCCGTATTACCCGCGGTTCGATGATTGAAGTGCTGCACTCTAACTTTATTCGTACCGCGCGCGCTAAAGGGTTGCCGATGCGGCGGATTATTTTCCGCCATGCGTTAAAACCTGCGCTGTTGCCCGTGCTGTCCTATATGGGACCAGCATTTGTCGGCATTATCACCGGTTCGATGGTTATTGAAACCATCTATGGTTTGCCGGGCATTGGCCAGCTGTTCGTCAATGGCGCGTTAAACCGCGACTATTCGCTGGTCCTGAGCCTCACCATACTGGTAGGGACGCTGACCATCGTGTTTAACGCGATTGTTGACGTGCTGTATGCCGTTATCGACCCGAAAATTCGTTACTGATACTGGAGCTCGCTATGATGTTAAGTAAGAAAAACAGCGAAGCGCTGGAAAATTTCAGTGAAAAGCTGGAGGTCGAGGGCCGCAGTCTGTGGCAGGACGCGCGTCGACGCTTTATGCATAACCGCGCGGCGGTAGCAAGCCTGGTAGTGCTGGTGATTATTGCGCTGTTTGTGACGCTGGCGCCGATGCTGTCGCAGTTTACCTACTTCGATACCGACTGGGGCATGATGTCCAGTGCGCCGGATACGGAATCTGGACACTATTTCGGCACCGACTCGTCAGGTCGAGACCTGCTGGTTCGTGTGGCGATTGGCGGTCGCATCTCGCTGATGGTCGGCATTGCCGCGGCGTTGGTCGCGGTAGTTGTCGGCACGCTATACGGTTCTCTGTCGGGCTACCTCGGCGGTAAAATCGACTCCGTGATGATGCGTCTGCTGGAAATCCTCAACTCCTTCCCGTTCATGTTCTTCGTGATTCTGCTGGTCACTTTCTTTGGGCAAAATATCCTGCTGATTTTTGTCGCTATTGGGATGGTATCCTGGCTGGATATGGCGCGTATCGTGCGTGGACAAACGCTGAGTCTCAAGCGCAAAGAGTTTATTGAAGCAGCGCAAGTGGGTGGGGTATCTACCGTGCGCATCGTTATCCGTCATATTGTGCCGAACGTGCTGGGCGTGGTGGTGGTGTACGCTTCGTTGCTGGTGCCCAGCATGATCCTGTTTGAATCCTTCCTGAGCTTTTTGGGATTAGGGACGCAGGAGCCGTTAAGTAGCTGGGGGGCGTTGCTGAGTGATGGTGCCAACTCGATGGAAGTCTCACCATGGCTGCTGCTGTTCCCGGCAGGATTCCTGGTGGTCACTTTGTTCTGTTTTAACTTTATTGGCGATGGCCTGCGTGATGCCCTCGACCCGAAAGACCGTTAAGGAGTGCAGCCATGAGCGTAATTGAAACCTCAACCGCGCCGCTCGCGCAACAACAGGCTAACGCACTGCTGAACGTTAAAGATCTGCGCGTGACGTTTGCCACCCCCGACGGCGATGTGACTGCGGTAAACGATTTAAACTTTTCTCTGCGAGCTGGAGAAACGCTGGGTATTGTTGGGGAATCCGGTTCAGGGAAATCGCAAACGGCCTTTGCCCTGATGGGCCTGCTGGCGGCAAATGGCCGTATCGGAGGTTCCGCAACCTTCAACGGACGTGAAATTCTGAATTTACCTGAACGTGAGTTGAACAAACTGCGCGCCGAGCAAATCTCGATGATTTTCCAGGACCCGATGACCTCTCTCAATCCGTACATGCGAGTCGGCGAGCAGTTGATGGAAGTTCTCATGCTGCATAAAGGCATGAGCAAAGCGGAAGCCTTTGAAGAATCGGTAAGAATGCTGGATGCGGTGAAAATGCCGGAAGCGCGTAAGCGTATGAAAATGTATCCGCATGAATTCTCCGGCGGGATGCGTCAGCGCGTAATGATCGCCATGGCGCTGTTGTGCAGGCCTAAATTACTGATAGCCGATGAGCCGACTACCGCGCTCGATGTTACGGTACAGGCGCAAATCATGACCCTGCTGAATGAACTGAAAAGCGAATTCAACACTGCGATTATCATGATCACCCACGATCTGGGAGTAGTGGCCGGTATTTGCGATAAAGTTTTGGTGATGTACGCCGGACGTACCATGGAATATGGCAGTGCGCGGGATGTCTTTTATAAGCCCGTTCATCCGTATTCGATTGGGTTGCTGAATGCCGTACCTCGTCTGGATGCCGAAGGGGAAGAGATGCTGACTATTCCGGGCAACCCGCCGAACCTGTTGCGTCTACCAAAAGGTTGTCCATTCCAGCCGCGTTGCCCGCATGCGATGGAAATCTGTAGCAGTGCTCCGCCACTGGAAGAGTTTAGTCCGGGCCGCCTGCGCGCCTGCTTTAAACCGGTGGAGGAACTGGTATGAATGCGGTCACCGAACAACGAAAAGTGCTCCTTGAAATTGCCGATCTTAAAGTCCATTTCGACATTAAAGACGGCAAGCAGTGGTTCTGGCAGCCGTCTAAAACCCTGAAAGCGGTTGATGGCGTGACTCTGCGACTGTATGAAGGTGAAACCCTGGGCGTGGTCGGCGAATCAGGCTGTGGGAAATCGACTTTTGCCCGTGCGATTATTGGCCTGGTGAAAGCCACCGATGGAAAAGTCGCCTGGCTGGGTAAAGATTTGTTGGGCATGAAACCCGATGAGTGGAGGGAAGTGCGTAGCGATATTCAGATGATTTTCCAGGATCCTCTGGCATCACTGAACCCGCGCATGACCATCGGTGAAATCATTGCCGAACCGCTGCGGACTTATCATCCGAACCTGTCTGGTCAGGAAGTCCGCGACCGTGTGAAGGCGATGATGATGAAGGTGGGGTTGCTGCCAAATCTGATTAACCGCTACCCGCATGAGTTTTCTGGCGGTCAGTGTCAGCGTATTGGTATTGCCCGGGCGCTGATCCTCGAGCCGAAGCTGATTATTTGCGATGAACCGGTTTCGGCGCTGGACGTATCCATTCAGGCCCAGGTGGTGAACCTGTTACAACAGCTCCAGCGTGAAATGGGATTATCGTTAATCTTCATTGCTCACGACCTGGCGGTGGTGAAACATATCTCCGATCGCGTGCTGGTCATGTATCTCGGACACGCGGTGGAATTAGGGACTTATGATGAGGTGTACCATAATCCGCTGCACCCTTATACCAAAGCGTTGATGTCTGCAGTGCCGATTCCCGACCCGGATCAGGAAAGGAACAAGGTTATCCAGTTGCTGGAAGGCGAATTGCCGTCGCCGATTAATCCTCCTTCCGGCTGCGTGTTCCGTACGCGCTGCCCGATTGCCGGACCGGAATGCGCAAAAACCCGCCCGGTTCTCGAAGGAAGTTTCCGTCACGCAGTTTCCTGCCTGAAAGTAGACCCGCTATAATCCAGAGGGCTGACAAAGGTCAGCCCTTCTTTTTGGTGAGGTATATGTGTCAGGTTTAGTCTCTTCTGTCCGCCGCGCGCTCTATCGCAAATTATTTGATTTAAACACCCGTTCAGGGCGTCGCTTTGAAGGTATGTGCGCACTGTTCGCCTTGCTCAGCGTTATTGTTATCTTCATTGAGTCCGGCGTCGGGACGCAATACCATTTAACCTTCGAGGAATGGCGCATTTTTGTCTGGCTGGAGGTCTTTATTACTCTGGTCTTTACCCTCGAATATTTTCTTCGCTTATGCAGCTGGGCCAATCCCGCTAAATATGTGTTTAGCTTCTGGGGGATTATCGATCTGGCCACCATTCTACCGCTGTACGTGATGTGGCTATGGCCTGAAATAAGTCTGAGCTATGTCTTCGCCTGGCGAGCGATGCGTGTCCTGCGCGTCTTGCGTATTCTCAAGCTGCTGCGTTTTATGCCTTCTCTGCGAGTGTTCTGGAATGCGTTAAAAAGCGCCCGTCATCAACTGATGTTGTTCTATTCCTTTATTGCCATTCTGATGGTTGTTTTCGGCGCGATGATGTATCTGATAGAAGGGCCCAAATATGGCTTTACTACGCTGAATGCGTCTGTGTATTGGGCAATTGTTACGGTCACCACCGTCGGCTACGGTGACATTACACCGCACACGCCGTTGGGACGCATGGTGGCGTCAGTGCTTATCCTGATTGGATACTCTGTGATTGCGATACCGACCGGATTGATAACCACACACATGAGCAGTGCGTTCCAACAGCGAGGATATCAGCGTAGATGCCCGCAGTGTCAGCAGGCGCAGCATGAACATAGTGCGCAGTTTTGTAACCGCTGCGGAAGTAAACTGCCGGGATAAAAATGAAAAAAGCTGCGAGAGCAGCTTTTTTGTTTGTTACTCGCGCCAAAGAATATGGCAGAGTTTGTGATCTTTTTCGCGACATAATAAAACGCGCGCAAAAATATCGTTAATCTCGCCGTCTTCTGTATCTGCCAGACCAATCACCACTTCAGCAAAGAAGTCAGGGTTCAGGTCAAAATCAACATGCTCCTGCCAGTCTTCTGCCGGGTCGAATAACTCGGCACCACCGCGCTCTTCAAACTGTAAATTGAACAGAATGATGTCGGCTGGATCCAGGTTGTCCGCAGCCAGTTCAAGAAAAATATCGTAAGCCTGCTCAAGCGTTTCGTCTTCAGTCAGGCGATTGTTCAAATCCATATCCATAATGACTACCTGTTTACTGTCTGATGGGCACGTTTTACAGCAACGGACTAAAGAAGTAAAACAGTCGCTCAGCGATCCGCTGCCAGAGTGGTCGTTTTACCCACAAACGGGCATCAAGCAGACGAGAACGCGAAATATAATCATCCTGTACTGCCGCGAGATCGCCACCGAATCCGGCATCATCAATGACCAGCGTGATTTCAAAATTGAGCCACAGACTGCGCATATCCAGGTTAACGGTACCGACCAGACTCAGCTCGCCATCGACCAGTACGCTCTTGGTGTGCAGTAAGCCACCTTCGAACTGATAGATTTTAACGCCAGCCGCCAGCAACTCAGTGAAAAAGGCCCGGCTTGCCCAGCCAACCAGCAGGGAATCATTCTTGCGTGGAAGAATAATACTGACGTCGACCCCGCGCTGCGCCGCTGTACAGATCGCGTGCAGCAGATCGTCGCTGGGAACGAAGTAGGGCGTGGTCATAATTAAATATTCACGCGCCGAATAAGCTGCGGTTAACAGCGCCTGATGAATCAAATCTTCAGGGAAACCAGGTCCCGAAGCGATTGTGTGAATGGTGTGGCCGCTGGCCTGCTCAAACGGCATGATATTGACGTCTGGCGGCGGGGGCAGAATGCGCTTGCCGGTCTCAATTTCCCAGTCGCAGGAATAGACAATGCCCATAGCGGTGGCTACCGGGCCTTCCATTCTCGCCATCAAATCCACCCATTGCCCGACGCCTGCATCTTGTTTGAAGAAACGGGGATCGACCATGTTCATGCTGCCGGTATAAGCAATATAGTTATCGATCATGATCATTTTGCGGTGCTGACGCAGGTCCATACGGCGTAAAAATACACGCATCAGGTTTACTTTCAGCGCTTCAACAACCTCGATACCCGCGTTACGCATCATCGCCGCCCATGGGCTGCGAAAGAACGCCACGCTACCCGCGGAGTCCAGCATCAGGCGGCAGTGAATTCCACGCCTTGCGGCAGCCATTAATGACTCAGCGACCTGATCGGCCATACCGCCCGGTTGCCAGATGTAGAACACCATCTCGATGTTGTGACGCGCCAGTTGAATATCACGGATCAATGCCTGCATCACGTCCTCTGAACTGGTGAGCAACTGCAGTTGATTCCCTTTAACGCCAGCGATTCCCTGACGACGCTCGCACAGCTTAAATAAGGATGACGCGACGCTGCTGTTTTCCTGCGCAAAAATATGCTTACAGGCTTTTAGATCGTTCAGCCACTTGGCCGTTGACGGCCACATTGCCCGGGCGCGTTCGGCGCGACGTTTACCAAGGTGGAGCTCACCGAAGGACAGATAAGCAATGATCCCTACCAATGGCAGAATATAGATGATCAAAAGCCAGGCCATTGCGGAGGGCACTGCGCGTCGTTTCATTAGAATGCGTAATGTTACGCCAGCAATGAGTACCCAGTAACCCAGAATGACCAGCCAACTCACCACGGTGTAGAAGGTTGTCATAAATTTAAAAATCCTTTTGAAAGCGTATTGTTAAGAGTTTACGCATCAGGATTAATCTGGCAAATAAAAACACGGGAAAACCACTGGTCTGCATTCGGTGTGGCGTTATAATGGCCGTTCAGTGACTGAAAGAGTAGTAAACATGAAGCGTAGTAGAACGGAAGTGGGACGCTGGCGGATGCTGCGTCAGGCTAGCCGCCGTAAAGCACGTTGGCTTGAAGGACAATCGCGCCGTAATATGCGTATCCATACCATCAGAAAGTGTATTCTCAACCATCAACGTAACTCGTTGCTGTTTGCGATCCACAACATCTGATCTCAAAAGGGCACCGCTGGCGGTGCCCAATGTCTGCTTTTCGTTTTGTTTTTAAAATACTTTTTTGTACGGTTTTACTGAAACCTGCGCGTAAACACCTGCCGCCACGTAGGGATCGGCTTCCGCCCACGCCTGCGCGGCTTCTAAAGATTCAAATTCTGCGATCACCGTTGAGCCGGTAAAGCCTGCGGCGCCCGGATCGTTACTGTCAACCGCTGGCATAGGACCCGCCGTGAGCAAACGGCCTTCGTCATGAAGGAGTTGCAGACGAGCCAGATGAGCAGGGCGTACGGAAAGACGTTTTTCGAGAGAGTCTGCGATATCTTGAGCGTAAATAACGTACAGCACGGGTAGAGCTCCTTGAACGGTAAAAGGTCATATTTACGTTATTGGAAAGGCCTGGTAACTGCAACGGAAAGATAACTAATATGTTAAGGGCATACTTTGAAAATGGTTTTTTATCATAAAATCGCGTTTTAAATGCCAGTTAGCTTCACGGTCTTATTGAATATGATTGCTATTTGCATTTAAAATCAGGGCCTGGTTTTTTTACTGAAACGATTATGACTTCAATGACCCTTGATTTACCTCGTCGCTTTCCCTGGCCTACGTTACTTTCTGTCGGCATTCATGGTGCTGTAGTGGCAGGTTTGCTGTATACCTCGGTACATCAGGTTATTGAACTGCCTGCGCCAGCGCAGCCGATCTCCGTTACGATGGTTGCGCCTGCCGATCTTGAACCGCCTCAGGCCGTTCAGCCGCCGCCGGAACCTGTCGTCGAGCCTGAACCGGAGCCAGAACCGATCCCCGAACCGCCAAAAGAAGCGCCGGTAGTGATTGAGAAACCGAAGCCCAAACCTAAACCGAAGCCAAAACCGGTGAAAAAGGTGGAAGAGCAGCCGAAGCGTGATGTTAAACCAGCAGAGCCGCGTCCGACGTCCCCGTTTGAAAATACGGCGCCTGCGCGTCCAACAACCAGTACCGCTCCGGCAACCACTAAACCGGCGGTGAGTGCTCCATCGGGTCCGCGAGCCTTAAGTCGTAATCAGCCTCAATATCCGGCACGTGCACAGGCGTTGCGCATTGAAGGCCGTGTGAAGGTCAAATTTGACGTGACCTCGGATGGCCGGGTTGAAAATGTGGAAGTTCTGTCCGCACAGCCTGCGAATATGTTTGAGCGTGAAGTGAAAAATGCGATGCGCAGATGGCGTTATGAAGCCGGTAAGCCTGGTTCCGGGCTGGTGGTGAATATTGTTTTCCGCCTGAACGGCACAACACAGATCGAGTAAGCATCAGGCCGGATTTGGCGTTACGCCGCCAAATCCGGCAGAATGATTGCCGGATGGCGATGCTTGCGCGTGCTATCAGGCCAGGGAGGGAATCGGCCGCGGTTTACCGTCTTTATCAACGGCAACGTAGATAAACAGGGCTTCGGTAGCTTTATAGCGCTGGCCGATAGGTTCTGAAGCGACTTTCTTCACCCAGACTTCAATATTAATGCTGATCGAGGTCGTCCCGCGTTTCACGCAGCGTGCATAGCAACAAACCACATCGCCCACGGCAACCGGGCGCAAAAAGCTCATTCCTTCAACCCGCACCGTGACCACGCGACCATGTGCGATCTCTTTGGCCTGAATAGCGCCACCTATATCCATTTGTGACATCAGCCAGCCGCCAAAAATATCACCGTTTGCGTTGGTATCGGCAGGCATAGCCAGAGTGCGTAAAACCAGTTCGCCCTGGGGAGTGTTATTCGTTGTTGTCATTGTAGAACCGACTATAGAGAAAGATTACAGGCGCGATGCTACTAGAATTTACGCGCTGAGAACAGAGGGGATGCGGCCTGCGGGGCGGAAGTAAACCAGGTTTGATGGCAACAAGGAACGCGAAGGGATAAAAATTCGCCAGATCCGGAGATCTGGCGAGCATTTATTACGATTTATCTTCCTGCGGAAGGTGGCGGTAAATATAGACTCCGCTCAGTAACGTAAATAGTAAAGTCAGGGCGGTCAGGCCGAACACTTTAAAGTTGACCCAAATATTCTGCGGTAGCCAAAACGCGATATAGATATTCGCCAGACCGCACAGGATAAAGAAGACGGCCCAGGCGAAGTTAAGTTTTGTCCAAACCGGCTGTGGCAAGCTCAGCTCTTTACCTAACATGCGCTGAATCAGCGGCTTTTTCATTACCCATTGGCTAACCAGCAGCGCACCGGCAAACAGCCCGTAAATCACCGTTACTTTCCACTTAATGAATTCATCATTGTGGAAGAAGATGGTCAGGCCACCGAACACGGCTACCAGAACAAAAGTGATCAATGCCATCTTCTCGACCTTGCGATAGCGGACCCAGCTGTAAATCAAAACCACAGCCGTCGCAACAATCAGCGCCGAGGTCGCCGCGTAGATGTCATAGAGCTTATAAAAAGCAAAAAAGACAACCAGCGGTAAAAAATCAAGAAACTGCTTCATTCTTCGATTCCGTCATCAAAAGCACCGGGTACAAGCCCGGAATGCGTTCAGGGTTTATTGGCGAATTAGCATGTACAGGCGGAACAAATAGATCAGCAACACGGCGGAGATCATATTGCTCAGCGTATTCGCCAATACCGCGCCTACATTTGGCGTAAGTACCGCAAAACTTGGCGCAAAAAGCAACAACAACGTTTTTGCCAGCAGCCAACCGATCACTGCTGGTGCAACCAGGCGCATATTCGACCACGCCAGACGCATACTGTTGCGCATCGCGGCAAAGACACCCATTTTGTCCTGTACTAACATCACCGGTGCAAGTGCCAGCAGGATAGCCAGCAGAATACCGGGTACCACAACCAGCATAATACCGATTTGCACCAGCAGAGTAGTCAGAAAAATCAGAATAAACAGCTTCGGCAAAACCGGCGCGCTGGCACCGATGGCGCGTAATGCGCTGACCCGATGACCGGCTGAAATTAGCTGAATCATCAGGATAATACCCCCGGCGAGGATGGCATTACCAATCAGACCGGAAAACGTCGACGCCGCGGAAGCGCGTAGCAAAATTTGCTGTTGCTCCGGGGTCATGTTTTGCACCAGATCGAACAATCCCACGCTGCTGGTTAACTGATCGCCTTCACTAAGTTGCGCAATTTGTGCGTCGGTGGGAGAAAAGGCATGCCCTAACACCACCGTGATAAACGCGCACAACAACGATACCAGCAAGATGGTAATGAATTGATTACGGAAAAAGTTTCCCGTGTCACGGTAAACGGATTTCGCCGTGATAGACATGCACTCTCCTTGAGTTTTGCAGGTGTTCATTTGTGGGCAATTGTACCCTGGATAACTCTACAGTGGCAGCATCGCGCGGTGTATGGAAAAGCATATCTTTGTAAAGCCCCGGTAATTTTTGACTATGACTTCAGCGTCATGCAAGAACGTTGGTTGTTCTCTGCGCATCACGAACAAATAACCATCGCTATTCTGCAACGGAGGTCAGGTACTTGCGTGGCGAAAATATATCAAAATTGATCTGAATTAGGTTAACCAGGATTTTGAATGCAAGTTCTAACTTAATCTGGATCAATAAATGTTAAATTATCAAAGTCAATGTGATCCAGGTTAGATCACTTATTACTCCAATGTGGGTATATTCGTTCCGCTTTTATAACCATAACGATGGAGCGGACATGAAAAAATTAACAGTTGCAGCAGTGGCTTTAACAACTCTTCTCTCTGGTAACGTATTTGCGCATGAAGCCGGAGAATTCTTTATTCGTGCAGGTTCTGCCACCGTCAGACCGACGGAAGGCGCGGGTGGTACGCTGGGGAGCCTGGGTGGCTTTGATGTCAGCAATAACACGCAGTTGGGTCTGACATTTACCTACATGGCAACCGACAATATCGGTGTTGAATTACTGGCAGCCACGCCGTTCCGCCATAAAATTGGCACTGCCACAACAGGTGATATTGCGACCGTTCACCATTTACCACCAACCTTAATGGCACAGTGGTATTTCGGCGATTCCAGCAGCAAACTGCGTCCGTACGTTGGTGTCGGTGTGAACTACACCACCTTCTTTGACGAAGGCTTTAACAATAACGGCAAAGAAACCGGTTTATCTGACCTGAGCCTGAAAGACTCCTGGGGCGCAGCAGGGCAAGTGGGTATGGACTATCTGATTAACCGCGACTGGCTGATTAACATGTCGGTCTGGTACATGGATATCGACACCACCGCGAGCTACAAACTGGCTGGCGCGCAGCAGCATGACAGCGTCCGCCTCGATCCGTGGGTGTTTATGTTCTCCGCGGGTTATCGCTTCTAAGTCCGTGATTAAAATACTGAAAAGCTGATCGTTCCACGGTCAGCTTTTTTATTACCAGTTTATTTCTTCCTGCCTTTCTCCCCGTCGATGTAATGCTACTCTTTAAGCAAACTGGCTTTGAGGGCATTGACGATGATGTTGACTCGCCACCTGCTACAACAAAAAATCACATTTTTGGAACCATTCACCGGAGATGAAACGGCAGAGTTCGCCGTGAGTGCCGCGCGTGACTTATTGAATTTTATGGATAAAATTGAAGTGCTGGAGAAACGCATTGCGACTCCGGTTAAACTACCTTATTGCAGCGCCAGTCCTGTTTGTGAGATTGAAGCGGGCTATGCCGCAGGCGTGAGCGATTGTCGTGAGGCCATTCGTCGGGCAGGGTATCCGATTGAGGGTGATGATTAGTTTGCATTTATGTTAACAAAAATGTGCTTTTATTGTATAAGTCTGTAACTTTAGCGCACACAATGGCGGGCTTCTAAGGCATCAGCTTAGGGACGGTTAACATTCTCAATCAACATACAGCGCAGTTATGCAACGACAGAAACGGGTAACCGGTTTGGCAATATGTTAACTATCAGGGTGAACTCGTGAAGATTGTGCAGGACAAGCTCAGAAACAGGCAAGCACTGCTGGTATCAGGGCTCATTACGTTGATATTTACGTCGTTGTTTCTGTTTATAATTTATGAGCAGCGGATGGCTGCAGTCAGTGACGGTGTTAACCGCATGCAAGCGCGCATGATGGACATTTTTAACGATAACGAGCTGATCGCCGATGCGATTGGTGAGCGCTATCACCATATTAAATCGGGTGAGCAATGTGGCGATATTTCACAATTTGTTCCCCGCAATGAGATTGAATGGGGAATTAACGCCGACCCAAAGCGTCTGCATTCGGTAACGGGGACAATTATTGCCCAGCAAGCCAGCCACAACGCGCTGTGTATGTATACGGCGGCGGAGTTTATTCGCGGTATGGTTAATGAGCTAAATCCGGGCAGCTTCGATGCACATCGTTATATTATCGCCAAAAGTTCAGATTATTTTTACTGGTTTATGGCTTCCGATTCGCGCAACTTCAGTTTCTCAAATTCTGAAATGGCGCGGGATCTCACCAACTTTTTCTATCCGCCGGTCGATTTCTATACCCGACTGTTGCAAAAAAACGTCAAAAACAAAGCCCTTAGTTCAACGAACTTCTATACCGATAAAATTACCGGTGAGAAGGCTTACAGCGTGGTGAGCTATATCTACGATCTGTCTGGCAAAGAGATATCAGACCAAATCGTGGCCTATCTGGTTTATGACCATTCAAAGCCCGAATTGCAGGAAGCGTTGGCTCAAGCATTTGACTACCAGCTCCCACCAGAGCTGAATGTGGAATTGGTAAATTTGACCAACAATGAAAGTCTCTGTTTATCCGGTAAATGTACAGGTCAATCCCGTTTTTTAGTGCGCAATTTTTCGGAGAAATATGCGCTGCACTATTCGCTTTCATTAGGCCGTTTTATGACGCGCGATACCCATGCCGGGATCGTGATCCTGCTGGCGCCGTTCTTTTTCATCATGATTAGTTTCTCGCTAAAATCATGGCTAAACGAAAGCGACCTGAAGGTTTATATAGACACCCTGACCGGTTGCTTTAATCGCCGAATACTCGACATCATCAAGCGCCGTGATTTATCCCACTGTTCGGTGGTGCTACTGGACTGCAATAAGTTCAAGGCCGTCAATGATACCTGGGGTCACGCGGCAGGCGATCGTGCGCTGCAAATTATCGCCAACAGGATGTTATCAAACACCCGCACCAGTCACGATATTGTGATTCGTACCGGCGGGGATGAATTTATGATCCTGCTGTTTCGCTCGCAGGCAACTGATGCCATCGCAATTGCTCAACGTATCAGCGGGCAGGTGACCAGCCATGTGTTTGTAGTGGACGGTCATACCGTGCCATTGTCAGTATCGTGGGGGATTGCAGAGGTGAACGGTGAACTGGATGTGGCTATTCAGAATGCAGATAGCGCCATGTATAAAATGAAGCACACGAAAGAAGCGTAAAACCGCCAGAAGTTTCTGGCGGTTGATTTAGCTTACTGCCGGGTGGCGGCTTTCATCGCGCTGACAAAAGCTTTCAGCTCAGCCAGCATCTGTTCCGGTATCGCAACATTTTTCTCAATGATTTTCACTATTGCCGAGCCGGAAATAGCGCCAGCAGCGCCAGCGTCAATCGCGCCGGTTACCTGTTCAGGCGCAGAGATACCAAACCCCTGTAAAGAAGGCGGAGCATCATATGCTTTCAACTTTTCGACCAGGTGATGCAGCGGTAACGCCGCTCGATTTTCTGCACCGGTCACGCCCGCACGCGAAAGCAAATAGGTATAGCCGCGGCCATGAGAGGCTATCTGGCGTAGCAGTTCTTCATCAGCGTTCGGTGGGCAGATAAAAATTGGCGCAATGTTGTGGCGGAGCGCCGCTGCTCTGAATGGCGCGGACTCTTCAACGGGAACATCGGCTACTAACACGGAATCCACGCCCACTTTTTCACACTGGGCGTAAAACTCGTCAATGCCCTTGCTAAACACCAGGTTGGCATACATCAGCAAGCCAATGGGAATCGTAGGGTGCTTCTTGCGAATCAGCGCCAGCATTTCAAAGCATTGCGACGGCGTGACGCCGGCGGCAAACGCACGCAAGGTGGCTTCCTGAATTGTTGGACCGTCAGCCAGCGGATCGGAGAACGGAATACCGAGCTCAAGGGCATCGGCACCGGCTTCAATCAGCGTATCAATGATTTTCAGTGACTGCTCAACAGACGGATCGCCCAGGGTTACGAAGGGGACAAAAGCACCTTCTTTGCGGTCCTTCAGCTGTGCAAACAGGTTTTCGTAACGTTCCATCAGATTTCCCCTCGCGCTTTCAGAATATCGTGTACGGTGAAAATGTCTTTGTCGCCGCGACCGGAGAGATTAACCACCAGTAACTGCTCTTTTTCCGGGTTTTCACGCATCATTTTCAATGCGTGTGCCAGGGCATGGGAGGACTCCAGCGCCGGAATAATCCCCTCGTGCAGACACAGCGTTTTGAATGCCTCGAGCGCTTCGTCGTCGGTGATCGAAACATAATCGGCGCGACCAATGCTGTTCAGATACGCATGCTGCGGCCCGACAGACGGGAAATCCAGCCCCGCGGAAATAGAGTAAGACTCTTCAATCTGTCCTTCTTCGGTCTGCATCATCGGGGACTTCATGCCGAAGTAAATCCCGACACGACCATGCTTCAACGGTGCGCCATGTTCCCCTGATTCAATCCCATGGCCGCCAGGCTCGACGCCAATCAGACCGACGCTGGTTTCATTAATAAAGTCCGCGAACATACCGATGGCGTTAGAACCGCCGCCCACGCAGGCGATAACCGCGTCCGGCAGGCGACCTTCTTTTTCAAGGATCTGCGCTTTAGTTTCCTCGCCGATCATGCGCTGAAATTCACGAACAATGGTCGGGAAGGGATGTGGACCTGCCGCCGTACCGAGCATATAGTGCGCGGTATCGTAGCTGCCAGACCAGTCGCGCAGCGCTTCGTTACAGGCATCTTTCAGCGTTGCAGAACCGCTGTGAACCGGGATAACTTCAGCCCCCATCAGACGCATACGGAAAACGTTTGGCGACTGGCGTTCAACGTCTTTTGCACCCATATAAATACGGCATTTCAGCCCCAGCAGTGCGCTGGCGAGAGCTGATGCAACACCGTGCTGGCCCGCGCCGGTTTCGGCGATGATCTCCGTTTTCCCCATACGCTTCGCCAGCAACGCCTGGCCCAACACCTGGTTGGTTTTGTGCGCGCCGCCGTGCAGCAAATCTTCACGTTTGAGATATAGCGTAGTGTTGGTGCCTTGAGTAATGTTCTGGCATTTGGTCAGTGCAGTTGGACGACCAGCATAGTTTTTCAGCAGGTCTGTAAACTGCGCCTGAAATTCAGGATCCTTTTGCGCGCTGACAAAAGCTTCTTCCAGCTGGCGCAGGGCAGGCATCAGAATCTGTGGCACATACATACCGCCAAATTCACCAAAATACGGATTGAGTAATGTTGTCATGTCCTTTTCCTTAATATGCGCGCAGCGTCTGAAAGACCGAAGCCAAAAGACGTGCATCCTTGATGCCCGGCTGTGACTCTACGCCAGAATTGAAATCGAGACCGGCACAGCCGGTTTTTGCCGCGTCAACGCAGTTATCAGCGCCGAGTCCGCCAGCCAGTAAAACGTTATCCAGCGATTGTCCGCCTAAAAGTGACCAGTCGAAGCGTTGACCGCTGCCGCCCTGACCATTGTCGAATACGTATTTATCGACGTGCTGATAATCACGAGCTGGCAACGTTTCGCTGACGCTTAACGCCTTCCAGATTTGCACCTGTTCGGGGAGCGCGTCGCGCAGGGCGTCAACATAGGCCTGGTCTTCGCTACCATGCAATTGCACGGCTGTTAGCCCCAGAGCCACCGCTGTTTCGCGCACGTCGGTGATCTCTGTGTTGCGGAACACCCCGACATATTGCAGCGGTGCGCCGGTCATGACCTCGCGTGCGCGTTCAACGCTGACCGCGCGTGGCGATGTGGACACAAAAATCAACCCGCCGTAAATGGCACCCGCTTCGTATGCCGCGTTTGCATCCTGAGCCCGGGTTAAACCGCAGACTTTATTTTCGCCGAGCAGAACGCGACGCACGGCAGCATGCAGATCATCATGCGACATCAACGCAGAGCCAATCAGAAAACCGTTGGCGAAGTGGCTGAGTTCTCGCACTTGACCATAGGTATTGATACCGGACTCGCTGATGACGGTTACGCCATGACCCAGTCGCGGCGCAAGTTGGCGGGTGCGATTCAGATCAATCGACAGGTCGCGTAAATCACGGTTGTTGATACCGACGACTTTGGCGCCCAGTGCGATAGCTCGCTCCAGCTCTTCATCGTTACTGACTTCGGTCAGTACGCCCATTTTCAAACTGTGGGCGACGGCGGCGAGTTGACGATATTGCTCATCATCAAGCACCGACAGCATCAGCAGACAGGCGTCCGCCTGATAGAAGCGCGCCAGGTAAATCTGGTAAGGATCGATAATAAAGTCCTTACACAGAATCGGTTGCGGTGCGATGCGGCTGACGATGGGCAGGAAATCAAAGCTCCCCTGGAAATATTTCTCATCGGTCAGTACGGAAATCGCAGAAGCATATTGTTTATATACGCCCGCAATCTGTGCCGGGTCGAAGTCATCACGGATCACGCCTTTTGACGGAGACGCTTTTTTGCACTCCAGAATAAAGGCGGTGCGTGCACCTTGCAGCGCATCGTAGAAATCACGAGAGCTGGGTTGAACATCATTCTGAAAGCTGGCCAGCGGTTGTTGCTGTTTGCGGGCTTCTACCCAAATCGCCTTGTCTGCGACAATTTTCGCTAAAACGGTTTGCATCATTTACCCTCTTGCTGCCAGTGCAGTGACACGGTCATAGGCCGCGCCGCTGCGCAGTACATTAATCACGGTTTGCGCATTGGCTTTTAAATCTTCTTCACCGTGCAGGCGCATTAACATGGCGACATTCGCGGCAACAGCAGCTTCATGAGCGGCTTCACCTTTACCTTGTAACAAGCGACTAAGAATGTCACGGTTTTCTTCCGGCGTGCCGCCAGCCAGCTGTTCCTGGTGGTAAGGCGTCAGGCCAAAGTCTTCTGCCGTCAGTTGATAGCTCTTGATTTCGCCATCATGCAACTCTGCCACAATGGTCGGTGCATGCAGGGAAACTTCATCCATGCCTCCGCTGTGTACCACGGCTGCCCGCTGATACCCCAACACGCGCAGCGTTTCGGCAATCGGCAGCACCAGTTCCGGACTGTAAACGCCGATCAGCGCCAGCGGCGGATGTGCCGGGTTAATCAACGGGCCGAGGACGTTAAACAGCGTACGGGTTTTCAACTGTTGGCGTACCGGCATAGCATGGCGAAAACCGGTGTGGTATTTCGGCGCAAACAAGAAACACACACCGAGGTCGTCAAGTGCCTGACGGGATTTATCGGCGTTCATATCCAGATTGATGCCAAAAGCCGCTAACAGATCCGAAGAGCCCGACTTGCTGGAGACGCTGCGGTTGCCGTGTTTGGCGACTTTCAGTCCGCAAGCGGCCGCCACAAAGGCGCTGGCGGTGGAAATATTGATACTGTTGCTGCCGTCCCCGCCGGTACCGACAATATCGGCAAACAGATAATCAGGTCGCGGGAACGGGGCGGCGTTTTCCAGCAACGCGGTTGCCGCACCGGCAATTTCATTCGGGTGCTCGCCGCGAATTTTCATGCTCACCAGCGCCGCAGCCAGTTGTTCCGGCTTCAGTTCACCGCGTACCACGGCGGAGAACAGCTGGTGGCTTTCCTGCTGAGACAGCGTCTGGGCCTGATACAGTTTCTCCAGAATAGGTTGCAGCGTATTAGTCTGTTCGAGTTTCTGTTGCGCCCAGGCCAGCGTTTGCTCCAGCAGACGTGCGCCCTGGGTGGTCAGAATGGATTCTGGATGGAACTGGAAGCCACATACGCGATCGGTATCGTGACGTACCGCCATCACCATGCCGTTAAAGTGGGCGTTGATGGTCAATCCGGCTGGAACGTTGCTGCCAACCAGCGAGTGATAGCGCGCCACCGGCAGCGGATTTGCCAGACCGGCGAACATTGCCTGACCGTCGTGTTCAATGCTGGACGCTTTGCCGTGCAGGATTTCCCCCGCCTGTCCCACGTATCCACCATAGGCCTCGACAATGGCCTGATGCCCCAGACAAATGCCGATGATCGGCAGCTTGCCGCGCAGGCGGGTTAACAGCTCCGGCATGCAGCCCGCTTCGCTTGGCGCACCTGGACCTGGAGAGAGCATCAGCACCGGATTTTTCATGGTCGCTAAGCGGTCTATTAATGTCTGGGCCGGAATATGGTTGCGGTAAATCACCACGTTATGACCGTTAGTACGCAGCTGATCTGCCAGGTTATAGGTAAAAGAGTCGATATTATCGAGCAGCAGAATGTCAGCCATTAGAAGGTCTCCTGTGCGTGGTGTGCGGTGGCGATAGCACGCAGAACCGCACGCGCTTTATTACGGGTTTCATCGGCTTCTGACTGCCCAACGGAATCCAGAACAATTCCGGCGCCAGCCTGTACGGTGGCAATACCGTCTTCCACGAGGGCGGAACGAATCACAATACAGGTATCCAGATCGCCATGGGCCGTGAAGTAACCTACTGCACCGCCATAGCTGCCGCGACGACGGCCTTCGGCCTCGGCGATAAGTTGCATGGCGCGAACTTTCGGCGCTCCGCTTAGCGTACCCATGTTCATACAGGCGCGGTAAGCATGCAGCACATCCAGATCGCTACGCAGCTCGCCGACTACGCGGGAAACCAGGTGCATAACGAAGGAATAACGATCCACTTTAGTGAGGTCAGCAACGTAGCGGCTGCCGGGCGTACAGATGCGTGCCAGGTCGTTACGCGCAAGGTCTACCAGCATCAGGTGCTCGGAAAGCTCTTTATGATCGGTACGCATCTCCAGCTCAATACGGCTGTCGAGATCGCGGTCCAGCGAACCGTCCGCACGACGACCGCGTGGGCGGGTCCCGGCAATCGGGTAGATTTCAATCTGCCGGCTGGTGGCATCGTATTTCAGCGAGCTTTCCGGAGAGGCGCCGAACAGTGTGAAATCGTTGTCCTGCATAAAAAACATGTACGGGCTGGGGTTACTTTTCTTCAGCACATAGTAGGCCGCCAGCGGTGACGGGCAGGGCAGCGAGAAACGACGGGATGGAACCACCTGGAAAATTTCGCCAGCGCGAATGGCTTTTTGCATACCACGAACCACGGCGGCAAACTCTTCATCGCTCTGATTGCATTCGCAGCGCATGTGCGGAACTTCAGTGACGGGCAGCGGCGGCGCAGGTTCGGTAAGCTGCTGGCTCAGTTGCGCCAGACGGGCATTAAGACGCTGTTTTTCTGCATCGCTGGGGGTAAATATGCTGGCCTGAATGCGGGTGCTTTTCTTCTGATGGTCGATGACCATGAGCGTTTCTGCCAGATAGAAGCAGTAGTCAGGGCAACGGTTGCCCGCTTCAAGCTGAGGTAAATCTTCAAAACCGGCAACCAGGTCGTAGGAAAACAGACCGCCGAAGAACATCGCTTCACGTTCTTGCGCAGGAACATTAACCAGCTCCTGCAATAAACGGAAGGCATCAAATACGGAAAGGGAACATAAGCGGGCGTCTTCATCCAGCAGCGGGCTAACGGCAGGGAATCGCAGATGGCGACCATTCGGCTGTTGTTTGTTCTCAACGCCCGCTGGCAGGGCAGCATCCAGCAGCGGCAGCAGCGATGCGCCGTTAGCGGATAATGCCTGAATGGTGACAGTGTCACCGATGGCGGTAATGCGTAATGCACTGTCGACCAGCAGCAAGCTCTTCAGATCGTCTTTGCTGTCGATATCGGCAGATTCCAGCAGCAGCGTTGCCGGACGTGCGCCACACACCTGATGAAACAGCGCCGTCGGATTTTCACGGTAGGCAGCATCGCAAGCAAGCAGTTCGAGTGTCGGTTTTTGTGTTTGCATCGTTATTCTCATTAATTTTGTTCAAAAAAAAGCCCGCTCATTTGGCGGGCCGGGTATCTGGTTGCATATTGCAGACGTAAGACACTGCCCGAAATCAGGAAGTGCGCCACCAACCGTGCAGAACAAATGTTGCTTTCATCTCAGATACCTTCTTCATGTGAACTTGCGTACTAGTTAACTAGTTCGATGGAATAAAGTCAACACCTGATTTCAGTATATTTGTCTAAACCGCTATGATGGGCGGGTTAAGACATTTAGTGAAACGGGAGCCGCATTGAGCGACACGAATTACGCAGTGATTTATGACCTGCACAGTCATACTACAGCCTCCGATGGGCGATTAACGCCAGAAGCCTTAGTACACCGTGCGGTAGAGATGCGAGTCGGTACACTGGCGATCACCGATCATGACACCACGGCGGGTATTGCGGCGGCAAGAGAAGAAATTTCACGTGCGGGTTTAGCGTTAAATTTGATACCTGGCGTCGAGATATCAACAGTCTGGGAAAACCATGAGATCCATATCGTGGGTCTGAACATTGATATCGCCCATCCAATGATGTGCGAATTTCTGGCGCAGCAAACGGAACGTCGTCAGCAGCGCGCGCGCCTGATTGCTGAACGACTCGACAAAGCGCATATTCCCGGCGCGTGGGAAGGGGCATTACGCCTGGCTGATGGCGGGGCGATCACTCGGGGGCATTTCGCGCGTTTCCTGGTGGAGTGCGGAAAAGCCACAACCATGGCGGATGTCTTTAAAAAATATCTTGCTCGTGGGAAAACCGGTTACGTTCCGCCACAGTGGTGTACAATAGAACAAGCTATTGATGTCATTCATCATTCTGGCGGTAAGGCAGTTCTGGCTCATCCTGGGCGGTACGATCTTAGCGCTAAGTGGCTGAAAAGACTGGTTGCGCATTTTGCTGAACATCACGGCGACGCGATGGAAGTGGCACAGTGCCAGCAGTCTCCCAATGAACGCACCCATCTGGCGACGCTTGCGCGTCAGCATCAACTGTGGGCATCGCAAGGGTCTGATTTTCATCTACCCTGCCCATGGATTGAGCTGGGTCGTAAACTCTGGTTGCCCGCAGGCGTAGAAGGCGTCTGGCAACTTTGGGAACAGCCCGAGACCACAGAGAGGAAAGTATGAGCCAGTTTTTTTATATTCATCCCGAAAACCCACAGCAGCGCCTGATCAATCAGGCCGTTGAAATCGTGCGTAAAGGAGGGGTGATCGTCTATCCAACTGATTCCGGCTATGCGTTGGGTTGCAAAATTGAAGATAAAGGCGCAATGGAGCGCATTTGTCGCATCCGTCACCTGCCGGACGGGCACAACTTTACGCTGATGTGTCGTGACCTGTCCGAACTGTCGACCTATTCGTTTGTCGACAACGTGGCCTTCCGTTTAATTAAAAACAACACGCCGGGCAACTACACGTTCATCCTGAAGGGGACGAAAGAAGTACCACGTCGACTGTTGCAGGAAAAACGTAAGACCATCGGCTTGCGTGTACCCTCGAATCCGATTGCGCTGGCGCTGCTGGAAGCGCTGGGCGAGCCTATGCTCTCTACATCACTGATGCTGCCGGGCAGCGAATTTACCGAGTCAGATCCGGAAGAAATCAAAGATCGTCTGGAGAAAGTGGTGGATTTGATTATCCACGGTGGATATCTCGGCCAGCAGCCAACCACGGTCATTGATTTAACCGATGATTCCCCGGTGGTATTGCGCGAAGGCGTCGGCGACGTTAAACCTTTCTTATAAGGGCGCGAACCGCTATACTACGCGGCCTTAAAATGGCGCTGACTGGCGCCGTTGATTCTCCTGTTCGACGCCTGTGAAGGCGACATCTAAAGGAAGCTCTATGAGCGAAAAGTTACAAAAAGTGCTGGCGCGCGCTGGCCACGGTTCTCGCCGTGAAATTGAATCCATAATTGCCGCGGGTCGCGTGAGCGTTGATGGCAAAATTGCCACGCTCGGCGATCGCGTTGAAGTTACGCCGGGTCTGAAAATCCGTATCGACGGTCATCTGATTTCGGTTAAAGAATCTGCGGAGCAAATCTGCCGTGTTCTGGCTTATTACAAGCCAGAAGGTGAACTGTGTACCCGTAACGACCCGGAAGGTCGTCCGACCGTGTTTGATCGTCTGCCAAAACTGCGCGATGCGCGCTGGATTGCCGTGGGACGTCTGGACGTGAATACCTGTGGTTTACTGCTGTTTACCACCGATGGCGAACTGGCGAACCGTCTGATGCACCCAAGCCGCGAAGTTGAACGTGAATATGCGGTGCGTGTGTTTGGTCAGGTTGATGACGCAAAACTGCGCGATCTGAGTCGTGGCGTGCAGCTGGAAGATGGTCCGGCCGCATTTAAAACGATCAAGTTCAGCGGCGGTGAAGGGATCAACCAGTGGTATAACGTCACGTTGACCGAAGGGCGTAACCGTGAAGTCCGTCGCCTGTGGGAAGCCGTGGGCGTGCAGGTAAGCCGTCTTATCCGTGTACGTTACGGTGATATCCCGCTGCCGAAGGGCCTGCCGCGTGGCGGCTGGACGGAACTTGACCTCGCGCAGACCAACTATTTGCGTGAACTGGTGGAACTGAAGCCGGAAACCACCTCTAAAGTTGCCGTTGAGAAAGATCGTCGCCGTATGAAGGCAAACCAGATCCGCCGTGCGGTGAAGCGCCACTCTCAGGTTGGCGGCAGCCGTCGTCCGGGCGGTCGCAGCAACAACGGTTAATCATGAGTAGGCCTGATAAGCAACGCGCCATCAGGCGTTAGCGTGGAGCCGGATGCGGCGTAAGCGCCTTATCCGGCCTACTGTCAGTAATCGATCCCCATCTGGGCTTTCACACCCGCTTCAAAGGCGTGCTTAACCGGCCGCAGTTCGCTGACCGTATCCGCTAACTCCAGAATATCGCGATGACATCCACGACCGGTGATAATAACCGTTTGATGGGCAGGGCGCGCGTTTAGGGCATTGATGACCTCGTCGAGCGGCAGATAGTCGTATGCAACCATGTAGGTCAGCTCGTCCAGTATCACCATATCCAGCTCAGCGTCGGCCAGCATCCGCTTGCCGTGTTCCCATACGGCCATGCAGGCTGCGGTGTCCGACTCGCGGTTCTGCGTTTCCCAGGTAAATCCTGTCGCCATGACCTGAAACTCAACGCCGTGGGGTTCGAGTAAGTTTCGTTCACCGTTTGGCCATGTCCCCTTAATAAATTGCACTACGCCGACTTTTTTACCGTGGCCTACTGCGCGCGTGGCGGTACCGAACGCGGCGGTGGTTTTACCCTTACCATTTCCGGTGAACACAATAATAATCCCGCGCTCGTCTATGGCGGCGGCAACACGGGCGTCAACCCGGTCTTTTACGCGCTGCTGGCGCTGCTGATAGCGTTCTTCACTCATTGGGCGATTCCTGGTTTACGGCCCGGCTGGGCATCGAAAGTCATACCGGTTTTACGGCGGCTGTCATCGCCCATCAGCCACAGGTAGAGCGGCATAATATCGGCGGGGGTTTTCAATTTTTGCGGATCTTCCGTCGGGAACGCGCTGGCTCGCATGCCGGTACGCGTTCCACCAGGATTGATACAGTTTACGCGCAGGTGGCGGTTCTGATATTCATCAGCCAGAACCTGCATCATTCCTTCGGTAGCAAATTTGGAGGTGGCGTATGCCCCCCAGTTGGCGCGCCCCTGGCGACCGACGCTGGAGGAGGTAAAGACCAGCGATCCGGCATCTGATTTGAGCAACAACGGCAGCAATGCCTGAGTCAGCATAAAGGTGGCGTTCACGTTTACCTGCATCACGTCCTGCCATACCTGCGGGTTTTGCTCGCTCATCGGGCAAATGTCACCGAGCAATCCGGCATTATGCAGTACGCCATCCAGACGCGGGAAATGCGCGGCAATGCGCTGTGCGAGCTGGTGGCATTCGTCAGACGTACAGGTGAGCAGATCCAGCGTGAACCAGTGTGGTTGCGTACCTTTTTCTTCGGCGATGGAGCGGGCAACCTGACGCAGTTTTTCTTCGTTACGCCCTAACAGAATCACGGTCGCGCCATAACGCGCGTAGGTCTGTGCGGCTTCACGTCCGATACCATCGCTGGCACCGGTGACCAGAATAATGCGGTCCTGTAGAAGATCTTGTTTCGGTTGATAATGCACGGCTACTCCTCGGCGACGTCCTGGCCATCTCGTTCGCGATAACTTGTGGGCTTTATGCCTTAAACCCTGTTCTTTTTCAATCAGCCAAAGGCAATAACACCGCAAAATGAACGCGTTGTCATGCTTTTTACTGAATGGATGAAGCAAGACGGGTTAACAAGGCTGTTGTACACTGAGCGAAAGTAGCGTTGTTTAACCAAGGTGGGTCACGTGGAATTGTTGTCTGAATATGGGTTGTTTTTGGCAAAAATTGTCACTGTCGTGGTGGCTATTGCGGTGGTAGTTTTGCTGATCGTAAACGCGACACAACGCAAACGTCAGCGTGGGGAATTGCGGGTTATTAATCTCAGCGATCAATATAAAGAGATGAAAGAAGACCTGTCGTTGGCCTTATTGGATGGGCATCAGCAAAAATTCTGGCATAAGGCGCAGAAAAAGAAACACAAGCTTGAGGCGAAGGCCGCTAAGGCAAAAGCGAAACTGGGAGACAGTACGTCATCTGATAAACCACGGGTATGGGTACTTGATTTTAAAGGCAGTATGGATGCCCATGAGGTCAGCGCATTACGCGAAGAGGTGACGGCAGTGCTGGCGGTCGTTAAACCCCAGGATCAGGTCGTAGTTCGTCTGGAAAGTCCGGGCGGCGTAGTACACGGCTATGGCCTGGCCGCGTCCCAGTTACAACGTCTGCGCGATAAGCAGATCCCGCTGACCGTTACGGTAGATAAAGTCGCTGCGAGCGGCGGATATATGATGGCTTGCGTGGCGGATAAAATTGTCTCGGCGCCGTTTGCTATTGTCGGCTCTATTGGCGTTGTGGCACAGATCCCGAACTTTCACCGCTTCCTGAAAGGGAAAGATATTGATATCGAACTGCACACCGCCGGACAGTACAAGCGTACGCTGACCTTACTTGGTGAAAACACGGAAGAAGGGCGGCAGAAATTCCGCGAAGACCTGAACGAAACCCATCATCTGTTTAAAGATTTTGTACAGCGCATGCGTCCGGCTCTGGACATTGAGCAGGTTGCCACGGGTGAACACTGGTTTGGTCAACAGGCGCTGGCCAACGGGCTGGTGGATGAGATCAATACCAGTGATGAGGTGATCCTCGGACTGATGGACGGTCGTGACGTATTAAACGTACGTTATCTGCAGCGTAAAAAACTGATGGACCGTTTTACCGGCAGTGCCGCCGAGAGCGCCGATCGTTTACTGATGCGTTGGTGGCAGCGAGGACAAAAACCGCTGATGTAAAATTGTAATTGCCGGATGAGGCGCAGCCGTCATCCGGCAAATCATTTCTCGTGTTAATCGATCAAGTGATACTTTTCAGAAAGTACGTGCGCCAGATGTTTAAACATATTAAACACCGCCGTACTTTTGGGCGTCGGTAGCCCTTGCTCGTCTAAAAAGTAATCTCCGCTGAAAACCAGCACGCCATTTCGCTGCGTTACGCCGGTGGCGACAATCCCCGCCAGCGTGTCCTCATGCTCACGAATGATTTTGTTGGCTTCAATCAGCAGTGTTTCGCGATCGATGGGTTGAGTGTCTTTATGCATTATTTACTCCTTAAACAAGGACATTAGTCTACGCCGAGCCCGGCTTATGGGCAAATATTCCCTGACTTAAATGAAGGTCTTACGACAGTGTTGCAAGTGGCGAGATTTGTTTTTGCATGCTAATAAAGTTGCGTAACGCATTTTATCAGGTACAGTGTGACGCTTTCGTCAATCTGGCAACAGATTTGCTTGACATTCGACCAATACTCCGTCGTGCTATAGCGTTTGTGAGCGAAAAAGCCTGTTAACTCAGTTACATGAGAGTTACATTACAAGCGTGAATCAGTTTAAGGGTTGATATCCGCCGACGCAGAGACCATATCGATGTCTCGTCGCCAGTGGAAGGTGAATCAACGTGCGACGCATTCTGGAAGAATCAAATTAGGTAAAGGTGAATATGGGTAAAGCTCTTGTCATCGTTGAGTCCCCGGCAAAAGCCAAAACGATCAACAAGTATCTGGGTAATGACTACGTGGTGAAATCCAGCGTCGGTCATATCCGTGATTTGCCGACCAGTGGCTCAGCAACTAAAAAGAGCGCCGACTCAACCTCCACCAAAACGGCTAAAAAGCCCAAAAAGGATGAACGTGGCGCTCTCGTCAATCGTATGGGTGTTGACCCGTGGCACAACTGGGATGCGCGCTATGAAGTGCTGCCCGGTAAAGAAAAAGTTGTTTCTGAACTGAAGCAACTGGCTGAAAAAGCCGACCACATCTATCTCGCAACCGACCTTGACCGCGAAGGGGAAGCCATTGCGTGGCACCTGCGGGAAGTGATCGGCGGCGACGACACCCGCTACAGTCGCGTGGTGTTTAACGAAATTACCAAAAACGCTATTCGTCAGGCGTTTGAAAAACCGGGCGAACTGAACATCGACCGCGTCAATGCGCAACAGGCGCGCCGCTTTATGGACCGTGTTGTGGGCTATATGGTGTCGCCGCTGTTGTGGAAAAAAATTGCGCGAGGCCTGTCAGCGGGACGCGTACAGTCGGTTGCCGTGCGTCTGGTGGTTGAGCGTGAACGTGAAATCAAAGCATTCGTTCCAGAAGAGTTCTGGGAAATTGATGCTAACACGACTACGCCAGGCGGTGACGCGTTACCGCTTGAGGTGACGCATCAGAATGATAAACCGTTCCGCCCGGTCAACCGGGAACAAACGCTTGCCGCCGTTAGCCTGTTGGAAAAAGCGCGCTACAGCGTTCTGGAACGTGAAGATAAGCCGACCAGCAGCAAGCCGGGTGCGCCGTTCATCACCTCCACGCTACAGCAGGCCGCCAGCACGCGTCTGGGCTTCGGCGTGAAGAAAACCATGATGATGGCGCAGCGCTTGTATGAAGCGGGCTACATCACTTATATGCGTACTGACTCAACCAACCTGAGCCAGGATGCGGTGAACATGGTTCGCGATTACATCAGCGATAATTTCGGCAAAAAGTATCTGCCGGAGAGCGCGAACCAGTACGCCAGCAAAGAGAACTCGCAGGAAGCGCACGAAGCTATCCGTCCTTCCGATGTCGCCGTTCAGGCGGAATCGCTGAAAGATATGGAAGCCGATGCGCAAAAACTGTATCAGCTGATCTGGCGCCAGTTTGTTGCCTGTCAGATGACACCTGCTAAATATGATTCCACCACGCTGACGGTGGGCGCGGGTGATTTCCGTCTGAAGGCGCGTGGTCGTATTCTGCGCTTCGATGGCTGGACGAAAGTGATGCCTGCGCTGCGTAAGGGCGATGAAGACCGCATTTTACCAGCGGTGGATAAAGGCGATACGTTGACGCTCATCGAACTGACACCTGCGCAACACTTTACCAAACCGCCTGCGCGCTTCAGTGAAGCTTCGCTGGTAAAAGAGCTTGAAAAACGTGGTATTGGTCGCCCATCCACGTATGCGTCGATCATTTCTACGATTCAGGATCGCGGTTATGTTCGCGTTGAGAACCGTCGCTTCTACGCTGAAAAAATGGGTGAAATCGTCACCGATCGTCTGGAAGAAAACTTCCGCGAACTGATGAACTACGACTTTACCGCACAGATGGAAGACAGCCTCGACCAGGTGGCAAATCACGAAGCCGAATGGAAGGGCGTACTCGACAACTTCTTCACTGATTTTACTCAGCAACTGGATAAAGCCGAGAAAGATCCTGAAGAGGGCGGTATGCGTCCGAACCAGATGGTGCTGACCAGCATTGATTGCCCAACCTGCGGTCGCAAGATGGGTATTCGTACCGCCAGCACCGGCGTTTTCCTGGGGTGTTCTGGCTATGCGCTTTCCCCGAAAGAGCGTTGCAAAACCACCATTAACCTGGTGCCGGAAAACGAAGTGCTGAACGTGCTGGAAGGCGACGATGCGGAAACCAACGCTCTGCGCGCCAAACGTCGTTGCCAGAAGTGCGGCACGGCGATGGACAGCTACCTTATCGATCCTAAGCGCAAACTGCACGTATGTGGTAATAACCCTACCTGCGACGGCTATGAGATCGAAGAAGGCGAATTCCGCATCAAGGGTTATGACGGTCCTATCGTTGAGTGCGAGAAATGTGGCTCTGAAATGCACCTGAAAATGGGACGTTTCGGCAAGTACATGGCGTGTACCAACGACGAGTGCAAAAATACCCGTAAGATCCTGCGTAACGGTGAAGTTGCTCCACCGAAAGAGGATCCGGTTCCGTTGCCGGAACTGCCGTGTGAAAAATCTGATGCGTATTTCGTGTTACGTGATGGTGCTGCAGGTATCTTCCTGGCGGCAAATACGTTCCCGAAATCACGTGAGACACGTGCGCCGCTGGTTGAAGAGTTGTACCGCTTCCGCGATCGTCTGCCGGAAAAACTGCGCTATCTGGCAGATGCGCCGCAGACTGACCCGGACGGCAACAAGTCGATGGTTCGTTTCAGCCGTAAAACCAAGCAGCAATACGTTGCTGCGGAGAAAGACGGTAAGGCGACCGGCTGGTCCGCGTTCTTCGTTGACGGTAAATGGGTAGAAGGGAAGAAATAACAGCATTCCGGCTGAATTTCTCCTCAAAGGGTCGCGTAAGCGGCCCTTTTTGTTTCTGGCGTATTATTTTTTGTCATCCCTATACAGCTCACATAGAAATGATATAGTGGTTATAGTTAACACACTTTTTATTATTAAATCGTATTAGCAGCGCCAACGAGCCTGCTCTGAAACGATGATTTGATGGCGCAAATCGGGATGGCTTAACATGAAATTACAGCAGCTTCGCTACATTGTTGAGGTGGTGAACCACAACCTTAATGTCTCCTCAACGGCGGAAGGGCTTTATACCTCGCAGCCAGGTATCAGTAAGCAAGTTCGTATGCTGGAAGATGAACTTGGCATCCAGATTTTTGCCCGTAGCGGTAAGCACCTGACCCAGGTTACGCCAGCGGGCCAGGAAGTCATTCGAATCGCGCGAGAAGTTTTGTCGAAGGTGGATGCCATTAAGTCCGTTGCTGGCGAACATACCTGGCCGGACAAAGGCTCACTGTATATCGCCACCACGCACACTCAGGCGCGTTACGCTTTGCCGAACGTTATTAAAGGCTTTATTGAGCGTTATCCACGCGTCTCATTGCATATGCACCAGGGATCGCCGACGCAAATCGCCGAAGCCGTCTCGAAAGGGAATGCAGATTTTGCTATCGCGACGGAAGCCCTGCACCTGTATGACGATCTGGTGATGCTGCCTTGCTACCACTGGAACCGTTCGATTGTCGTTACGCCGGACCATCCGTTGGCGGGCAAATCCGCCGTATCCATTGAAGAACTGGCGCAGTATCCACTGGTGACCTACACGTTCGGATTTACCGGACGTTCGGAACTGGACACCGCGTTCAACCGTGCGGGGCTTGAGCCGCGTATAGTTTTTACCGCGACCGATGCCGATGTCATTAAGACCTATGTACGCCTGGGCCTTGGCGTGGGGGTAATTGCCAGTATGGCGGTTGATCCTGTCTCCGACCCTGACCTGGTGCGCGTTGATGCCCATGATATCTTCAGCCATAGCACCACCAAGATTGGTTTTCGTCGCAGCACTTTTTTACGCAGTTACATGTATGATTTTATTCAACGTTTCGCGCCGCATCTGACGCGTGATGTGGTGGATACGGCGGTGGCGCTACGTTCCAACGACGATATTGAAGCCATGTTTAAAGATATTAAATTGCCTGAGAAATAATAACGGCTGTTACCTCGTCGGTATCCTCAAACATAAAGCGATACCGACGGCAGAGTCTGAATCTATTCAATATTTTTCCTCTATATATTAACCATATATTGTTTATGGTAAACACTTGCTAAAGTAGTTTCAAATTAGTAAGGTCGCCAAAAATCCCTCTCAAATATTTATAACCGATCAAATAATTAATTTATTTATCAGGTCGAGTATGAAAATTATCTGGCTTTTTTTGACCTTTTTTATTAGGATTCCTCCTATCTGATGATTAATTGTACCGATTGTTTGGTGCTTAAATGATAAGTGATTTCGATAGTATGAGGTTAGCGATGCCTTCAGGAAACCAGCCAGCACGCCGGGATCCCGTCATGAAACGTAAAGCCTGGTTCGCTGTGTTTCTTGGCTCTGCCGTGTTCTGGATTATTGTCGCGCTCGTGGCCTGGAATGTGTGGGGGTAGGTCATGTCCACACTGGAACAACGCTCCACCGTGATGCCATATCCGGATGACCCTGAACAAGAGAGTCAACGCAGCGCAGAGAATAAGCCGAATATTCCAGCGACCTGGAAACTCTCTCCTGAACAACGGGCGTTTATCGATCTGTTTGCGGATGATGATGAACAGAAACAATAATTGATACGAATTTTATAATTATTATTAGTCTGTTGTCTTGTACTGCAAATATTTTATTCCGGGCAATCGTGATGAGCCATGCTTATCACCGTATTAACCTTGACCGCTTAAACCTTTCTCCTCGCCAGATACTTCAGTTGCCCCTTTTGTAGCCCTCCACTTTTATCAATTTGAGTTGTTATCAAAGCGTTACATTTTGTTTGTGTTATCTTTAATACTAACCCTGAGGAAAATCAGGGGATCCAACCCTGTCATTAAGGAGGAGCTATGTCGTCGACCCTACGAGAAGCCAGTAAGGACACATTGCAGGTTAAAGATAAAACCTACCGTTACTACAGTCTGCCGCTGGCCGCTAAATCACTGGGTGATATCACCCGTTTACCGAAATCGCTAAAAGTTTTGCTGGAAAACCTGCTTCGCTGGCAGGACGGTAATTCCGTTACCGAAGATGATATTCATGCGCTTGCGCATTGGCTGAAGACCGCTCATGCCGATCGAGAAATTGCCTATCGACCTGCTCGTGTTCTGATGCAGGATTTTACCGGCGTGCCGGCGGTGGTCGATCTCGCCGCCATGCGCGAAGCGGTGAAACGTCTGGG
The DNA here is from genome assembly GCF_013728095.1 of Citrobacter sp. RHBSTW-00887. Lineage (NCBI taxonomy): Bacteria > Pseudomonadati > Pseudomonadota > Gammaproteobacteria > Enterobacterales > Enterobacteriaceae > Citrobacter > Citrobacter sp. RHBSTW-00887. The sequence goes on from NZ_CP056267.1 coordinate 2,538,998, forward strand.
TGGGGATACGGCAAAAGTGAACCCGCTTTCGCCAGTGGATCTTGTCATTGATCACTCTGTAACGGTGGATCGTTTCGGTGATGATGATGCTTTCGAAGAAAACGTGCGTCTGGAAATGGAACGTAACCATGAACGTTATGTGTTCCTGAAATGGGGACAGCAGGCATTTAGTCGCTTCAGCGTTGTACCGCCGGGTACGGGGATTTGCCACCAGGTTAACCTTGAATATCTTGGCAAAGCTGTCTGGAGCGAGTTACAGGACGGTGAGTGGGTGGCTTATCCCGATACACTGGTCGGTACCGATTCCCATACCACGATGATTAATGGCCTCGGTGTGCTGGGCTGGGGCGTTGGAGGCATTGAAGCTGAAGCGGCAATGCTGGGTCAACCGGTCTCAATGCTGATCCCGGATGTTGTGGGCTTTAAACTGGTGGGTAAACTGCGGGAAGGCATCACTGCCACCGACCTGGTTCTGACCGTCACCCAGATGCTGCGTAAGCACGGTGTAGTCGGTAAATTCGTTGAATTCTACGGTGATGGGCTGGACACCTTACCTCTGGCCGATCGAGCAACCATTGCGAACATGGCACCGGAATACGGCGCAACCTGCGGTTTCTTCCCGATCGATGACATTACCCTTGAGTATATGCGTCTGAGCGGGCGCAGTGAGGAACAGGTTGAGTTGGTCAATGCCTATGCCAAAGCGCAGGGAATGTGGCGTAACCCAGGGGATGAACCTGTGTTTACCAGTTCGTTGGAGCTGGATATGGGCAGCGTAGAGGCAAGCCTTGCTGGACCGAAGCGTCCGCAGGATCGGGTGGCGCTGGCTGATGTGCCGAAAGCCTTTTCGGCGAGTAATGAACTCGAGGTGAATAGCTCGCTGAAAGACCGTCAGCCAGTGGACTATACCATGAGCGGTCAGCAGTATAAGCTGCCGGACGGCGCGGTGGTGATAGCCGCTATCACCTCTTGTACCAACACCTCAAACCCAAGCGTATTGATGGCGGCGGGGCTGCTGGCGAAAAAAGCCGTCACGCTTGGTTTGAAACGTCAGCCATGGGTGAAAGCCTCGTTGGCGCCAGGATCGAAGGTGGTTTCCGATTATCTGGCAAAGGCTGGGTTCACTCCGTACCTTGATGAGCTGGGATTTAATCTTGTGGGTTATGGCTGTACCACCTGTATTGGCAACTCTGGACCCTTACCCGATCCTATCGAAACAGCCATCAAAAAAGGCGATCTTACGGTTGGGGCAGTGCTTTCTGGAAACCGTAACTTTGAAGGTCGTATCCATCCGCTCGTGAAGACCAACTGGCTGGCGTCTCCGCCGCTGGTGGTGGCCTATGCGCTGGCGGGGAATATGAATATCAACCTGACGAAAGATCCGTTAGGCCATGACAGAAAAGGCGATCCCGTTTATCTGAAAGATATTTGGCCGACAGCCAAGGAAATTGCCCGCGCCGTTGAGCAGGTCTCTACCGCCATGTTCCACAAAGAGTATGCTGAAGTCTTTGAAGGCACGCCAGAATGGAAAGCAATCCAGGTTGATCGCGCTGATACCTATGGCTGGCAGTCTGACTCGACCTATATCCGTTTGTCACCGTTCTTCGATGGTATGCAGGCTACGCCAGCTCCGGTTCAGGACATTCACGGTGCGCGTATTCTGGCGATGCTCGGAGATTCTGTTACCACCGACCATATTTCTCCTGCCGGCAGTATTAAACCAGACAGTCCGGCGGGGCGTTATCTGCAAAGCCATGGCGTGGAGCGTAAAGATTTTAACTCCTACGGTTCGCGACGCGGGAATCATGAAGTGATGATGCGTGGTACCTTTGCCAATATTCGTATTCGCAATGAGATGGTACCCGGCGTGGAAGGTGGCATGACGCGTCATTTGCCGGGAACCGAAGTGGTGGCTATTTATGATGCGGCCATGCAATACCAGCAGGAGAACGTGCCTCTGGCGGTGATTGCCGGGAAAGAATATGGATCCGGCTCCAGCCGCGACTGGGCGGCGAAAGGCCCACGTTTGCTGGGCGTTCGCGTGGTTATCGCAGAGTCTTTTGAGCGAATTCACCGTTCTAACCTGATTGGCATGGGCATTTTACCGCTGGAATTCCCGCAGGGCGTCACGCGTAAAACGCTGGGATTAACCGGTGAGGAGGCGATCGATATTACGGACCTACAAAACATTAAACCGGGGGCGACAGTTCCGGTGAGTATGGTACGCGCAGATGGGCGTAAAGAGGTGATTCTATGCCGCTGTCGCATTGATACCGCGACGGAGCTAACGTATTACCAAAACGACGGCATTCTGCACTACGTGATTCGTAATATGTTGAATTAAAATGCAAAAAAGCCTGCGAGAGCAGGCTTTTTGATAGGCGGTGACAACGATTATTTGCCCAGCAAATGTCCCATCTTGGCGGCTTTGGTGTCCAGATAATGTTCATTTTTTGGATTACGGCCCACGATCAGCGGCACGCGTTCAACAATATTGATTCCCGCTTCGGTCAGGATTTCTACTTTCTTCGGATTATTGGTCAGCAAACGTACCGCATCCACGCCCAGCAGCTTGAACATATCGGCACACAGCGTGAAATCGCGCTCGTCTGCCGCAAATCCCAACTGATGATTCGCTTCAACGGTATCATAACCCTGGTCCTGCAACGCGTAAGCGCGGATTTTGTTGAGCAGGCCAATGTTGCGTCCTTCCTGACGGTGATAAAGCAGAATGCCACGCCCTTCTTCTGCAATGTGGGTGAGGGCCGCTTCGAGCTGGAAACCGCAATCGCAACGCAGGCTAAACAGCGCATCGCCAGTCAGACATTCGGAGTGGACGCGCGCCAGGACAGGTGTTTGGCCTGTTATATCACCAAAAACCAGTGCGACATGATCGTGTCCGGTTGCCAGTTCTTCAAATCCCACCATCAGGAAATCACCCCAGGGGGTTGGCAGTTTGGCTTCTGCCACACGTTTAAGCTGCATGTAATTCTCCAGATTATGCTGGCACTCGTCGTGCCTTCGCCTGTCGGCTTCTGTTCTGTATTACACTATTTTGCCATAAGGCAACGACGTTCACCTAATCGCGACCACGGATTCGCTTTTGGAATGGCACAAAATTGTCAATTTTCCCGGCGTGCGAATTTTTCAGTTATGATTGTGATACTTATCGACGAAAGGAGAGGCAATGCTGTCTATTGCAAAGCGCACCGCAGTGGGGACCGGACTGCTACTTATCATGCCGGTTGCCGTATGGGTATCAGGCTGGAGCTGGCAGCCGGGGCACAATGTCTGGTGGTTAAAGTCCTTGTACTGGGTAACGGAAACGGTGACGCAGCCGTGGGGAATTTTCACTCACGTTGCGCTTTGTGCATGGTTTCTGTGGTGCCTGCGTTTTCGTCTTAAAGCCGCGGTAATGTTGTTTGCTATTCTGGCAGCGGCGATTTTAGTGGGACAGGGCGTGAAGTCCTGGGTAAAAGACAGGGTGCAAGAACCGCGACCTTTTGTCGTGTGGCTGGAAAAAACGCACCATATTCCGGTTGATGAGTTCTACACTTTAAAACGTAAAGATCGTGGGCATTTAGTCAAAGAACAATTGGCTGAACAGCAGGATATTCCAACGTTTTTACGCAAGCACTGGCAAAAAGAAACGGGTTTTGCCTTTCCGTCCGGACATACGATGTTTGCCGCCAGTTGGGCTTTACTGGGCGTAGGGCTGTTATGGCCGCGCAGACGTACGCTGACGATTGTGTTTCTGCTGATCTGGGCGACCGGCGTGATGGGTAGCCGCTTGCTGTTAGGCATGCACTGGCCCCGTGATTTGGTGGTGGCAACGCTGATTTCGTGGCTGTTGGTGACGCTGGCAACCTGGCTTGCACAGCGGGTATGCGGACCATTAACCCCACCAGAGCAGGAGGAAAAAGAAATCGCGCAGCGAGAACAAGAAAGCTAGCGATGATTGATTTTTCAAATTTTGCCCTTAAATCAGAAAGTGGAAAGCGCTTTTCCGTTTCGCACTCGTTGTGAAAATGGTAATTTAAAGGGCTAAACGCGGTAAGTTGGACACGATTTATTCGCTCAAACCACATAACGGGAAGTAATGTGAAATATTTACTCATTTTCTTACTGGTGTTGGCGATTTTTGTTATTTCGGTGACATTGGGTGCGCAAAACGATCAACAGGTTACGTTTAATTACCTGCTGGCTCAGGGTGAGTATCGTATCTCTACGCTGCTTGCTGTATTGTTTGCCGCAGGGTTTGCGATTGGTTGGCTAATTTGCGGCCTTTTCTGGCTGAAGGTTCGTGTGTCTCTTGCGCGCGCCGAACGTAAAATCAAACGACTGGAAAACCAGCTTGCGCCTGCGACCGACGTTGCGGTATCTGCCAATTCGTCGGTTGTGAAGGAATAATTATTTATGTTGGAGTTGTTGTTTCTGCTTTTACCTGTAGCCGCTGCCTATGGGTGGTATATGGGTCGCAGAAGTGCGCAACAAACCAAGCAGGATGAAGCTAACCGTCTTTCTCGTGACTATGTCGCCGGGGTTAACTTCCTCCTGAGCAACCAACAAGATAAAGCGGTGGATCTGTTCCTTGATATGCTAAAAGAGGACACAGGCACCGTTGAGGCTCATCTCACCCTCGGAAACCTGTTCCGCTCTCGCGGTGAAGTCGATCGCGCAATCCGCATCCATCAAACGTTAATGGAAAGTGCCTCGCTGACCTACGAGCAGCGTTTGCTGGCCGTGCAACAGCTGGGGCGCGACTACATGGCCGCGGGACTGTACGACCGCGCGGAAGACATGTTCAATCAGCTTACCGATGAAACTGATTTTCGGGTTGGCGCATTACAGCAACTGTTGCAAATTTATCAGGCCACCAGCGAATGGCAAAAAGCCATTGATGTAGCAGAGCGTCTGGTAAAACTCGGCAAAGACAAACAGCGTAATGAGATAGCCCACTTCTACTGCGAACTGGCCTTACAGCAAATGGGCAGCGACGATATGGATCGCGCCATGACGCTGTTGAAAAAAGGCGCGGCGGCAGACAAAAACAGTGCACGGGTATCCATCATGATGGGTCGCGTGTACATGGAAAAAGGTGATTACGCGAAGGCGGTTGAAAGCCTGCAACGGGTCATTTCCCAGGATAAAGAGCTGGTCAGCGAAACGCTGGAAATGCTGCAAAGCTGCTACCAGCATCTGGGGAAAAACGATGAGTGGGCGGAGTTTTTACGTCGGGCCGTTGAGGAAAATACTGGTGCCGCCGCCGAACTGATGCTGGCTGATATTCTTGAGGCGCGTGAGGGGGCTGATACCGCTCAGGTCTATATCACTCGTCAGTTGCAACGTCATCCTACGATGCGCGTGTTCCACAAGCTGATGGATTATCATCTCCACGAAGCAGAAGAAGGGCGTGCTAAAGAGAGCCTGATGGTTCTGCGCGATATGGTCGGAGAGCAGGTACGCAGTAAACCGCGTTACAGCTGCCAGAAGTGCGGTTTTACGGCGTATACGCTTTACTGGCACTGTCCATCCTGCCGTTCATGGTCAACCATTAAGCCCATTCGCGGACTTGATGGGCTGTAATTTTTAAAAAAAACCTCACTTTAGTTACAACATACTATTGGTATGTAATCAATCCATCCTCAACCTCCGCTGCCGGTTCGCCTGGCAGAAATGTAATCGCGCCTGTTAATTTTCTATTACCGCAGGTAGAATGCACGCCGTTTACCCATTTCGCGCCGCCGTGGGCGCCCATCCTCAAGAAGGTCTGGTCATGACGTTTACTGCTTCATCTTCTTCTCGTGCTGTTACCGATTCTCCTGTCGTTGTCGCTCTCGATTATTCTAATCGTGATAAAGCATTAGCTTTTGTTGACAGAATTGATCCTCGTGATTGCCGTTTGAAAGTGGGCAAAGAGATGTTCACGCTTTTTGGGCCTCAGTTGGTTCGCGATCTACAACAGCGTGGTTTTGACATCTTTCTTGATTTGAAATTTCATGATATTCCCAATACCACCGCGCATGCAGTTGCCGCTGCTGCCGAACTTGGCGTCTGGATGGTTAACGTTCACGCTTCTGGCGGGGCGCGTATGATGACTGCAGCCCGTGAAGCCTTAGTGCCTTTTGGCCAGGATGCGCCGCTACTGATTGCCGTGACGGTTCTGACCAGTATGGAAGCCAGCGACCTCGCCGATCTAGGCGTGACGTTGTCACCTGCGGATTATGCTGAAAGACTGGCGCGCTTAACCCAGAATTGTGGTCTGGATGGTGTCGTATGCTCAGCTCAGGAAGCGGTGCGATTCAAGCAGGCGTTGGGCCAGGCATTTAAGCTGGTGACACCGGGTATTCGTCCAGAAGGCAGCGAGGCGGGCGATCAGCGTCGTATTATGACACCGGAACAGGCGCAATTAGCAGGTGTGGATTACATGGTGATTGGTCGTCCGGTCACCCAGTCGGCCGATCCCGCGCAGACGCTGAAGATGATCAATGCTTCCCTGAAACGAGGTGCGTAAATGAACGACTCAAACTCTCGTCTGGTCTACTCTACCGACTCCGGGCGTATTGATGAACCGAAAACAGCGCCTGAGCGTCCAAAAGGCGATGGCATTGTTCGTATCCAGCGCCAGACCAGTGGTCGCAAAGGGAAGGGCGTGTGCCTGATTACCGGTATTGATCAAGACGATGCCGAACTGACCAAATTAGCCGCAGAACTGAAGAAAAAGTGTGGTTGCGGTGGAGCAGTGAAAGATGGCGTGATTGAAATTCAGGGGGATAAACGCGACCTGATTAAATCGCTGCTGGAAGCTAAAGGAATGAAAGTTAAACTGGCTGGCGGTTAATAAAAAAGCCACGGAAAATTTCCGTGGCTTTTTAATAATACAGACCTGAAAAAGTAAACGTATTATTATATCGAGCCGTTTAACCGTAGATTATTTACCCACCTGGTGGCCAATAATACCACCTACTGCAGCACCACCCAGCGTACCCAGCGTGCTACCGTCAGTCAGGACTGCACCACCTATTGCACCTGCACCAGCACCGATTGCGGTGTTACGATCTCGTTTGGACCAGTTAGAGCAGGCACTCAGCGACATTGCCAGAGTAATCGCCAGAATGGCAGCGGTCATTTTTTTGCTCGTTACTAACATAATACTTTCTCCTGAATTATTGATTCACGGAATCCAGTGTTCTTTAAGGATAGCGTCAAATTAAGACTATCGAAGATATTTCCGTGAAACCGTTTAGCGAAGTCATTACAAACACTATCCTGAAGTTGGAGGTTCGTTCCTGTTATATCGCTAACATTAATTTTACGACTTTATCCTGTTAACGACAGGTAAAAAGTCTTAATTGGACTGTCAGATAACTCTCAGAGAGCAGATGATTTGTCTGGTGACAAACCATCTACTGAAGATTTTATGCGTGGGCATCAATGATATTGACGATTAATCCTGAATGTTCGAGCTGCATTTGTACGCTGGCGCTGAGTCTGGAGTCCGTTACTACGCGGCTGAATCGCTCTAATGGACCCAGCGTGTAAGGGTGAATGGCGTCGAATTTTGAGCTGTCGGTCAACACAATAACTTCTGCGCCTTTTTCCAGCACCGCGTTAACCACGTCAGAACGCATCATATCGCGTCCGGTAAAACCGGTATCAGCCTGCCAGCCGTCAATGCCGATAAAGGCCTTACTGAAGTGTACCTGTTGGATAAACTGGCGAGTTAAGGGGCCAACCATGCTCTCACTTTTTTTCTGGTAAATTCCACCGAGAAGTATCACTTCACAGGGCGTTTCTTTGAGCAGATGAGCAATGTAGCTGCTCACGGTGATGATGGTGACATCTTTTTGCTCTGCCAGCGTTCTGGCCAGAAGTGCATTGCTGCTGCCATTCTCAATGAATACGGATTCGCCTGGACTGACCAGAGATGCAGCGAATTCAGCCAGTTCACGTTTCAGAGTGAAATTGGTCATCATGCGCGTTTCAACATCATCGCTGTTCAATGAAACAGCAAAACCGTGGGCTCGGCGTAAGTAACTCTGTTTTTCCAGCGTGTTCAGATCCTGTCGAATCGTCACTTCGGAGACACCGGTGACTTTTGCCAGATCGGCGACGCTCATCTGACCTTTATCGGTCACCATCTGCAAAATAGATTGTTGTCGGGAATTCATAGTATTAATTTTATTGCGATATCGTATCGGAAATTAAACGGAAACTGCATTATCTGCAGTTTGCTGATAGCAGCGACATCAAAAGATCACTGTCATCAGATCTCCCATGGCGCCTTCTGCTTTTTCGCCAAAGATTCGGCATCTTCTTTGACCGTGTTTAACAGTTCAGCTTTCAAAATTTCAAGATTGTGGATGGCTGAGTGGTAATCACCTGCAACGAGGATATCCAGCACGGTATCAATACGTTCGGCCAGACGCTGAGCGTCGATATCAGACATGGTCGTCATCCTAATGGCAATAGAGTGTGAATTTCATGATGCAGAATTTCATGGCAAAAGAGAAGGGAAAAATAGTATTAACCTGAACGATTGAAGAATATTATATATTCTGTGATTACATGCGGATAGCGTCGTCAAGTAATGTCCATTTATGGCTATTTATCACCTTCATTCTCTCTGCATTAGCGCATTTTTTTACTCAGATGGCGGCGATACCAACGTTCAAATGCGGCGGCTGGCATTGGTTTGGCGAATAAAAACCCCTGACGCTCATTGACGCCATTTTTGGTCAGAAACGCATCCTCTTTCGCGCTTTCCACGCCTTCGGCGATGACCTGCAGGTTGAGTGCCTGTGCTACCGCAACTATGGCCCGTACCAGCGATTGTGAAATAGGTTGTTTGTGGATCTCTCTGACAAAGGTCTGATCCAGTTTAATGGCATCTAGCGGAAAGCGGGCCAGTTGAGACAGCGACGAATAACCGGTACCAAAATCATCCAAATGGATTTGCGCTCCCAACTGGCTAAACTGCTGAATGACTGACAACGCCAGTTGCTCATTTTCTATCAAACTGCTTTCCGTTAATTCAACATCGATGGGGCAATACTCAAAGTTGAGCTCGTGAAGTACCTGCTTAAGTGCGGTAAAAAGCGTCTGATCGGCGAGCTGGCGGGCAGAAACGTTTACCGCCACGCGCAGGTTTATTCCCTTGTCGCGCCATTTCGCGACCTGACGCACAACGTCGAGAATAACCCAACGCCCCAGCGGGACGATGAGCCCCGATTCTTCGGCGTAGGATATAAACTCCAGCGGTGGAATGAGGCCGCGTTCCGGAGATTGCCAGCGAACCAGCGCCTCCAGGCTGCGCACTTCACCGCGCCAGGTTATCTTTGGTTGATAATGGATAACCAGTTGATCGTTATCCAGCGCCTTACGCAGATTAGTATCCAGCCACAGATATTCAAATACCCGCTGATTCATTTCCGGAGAAAAAACACAAAACTGCCCACGGCCGCCTTCTTTCGCGGTGTACATGGCTGTATCCGCGTTACGAATGACGCTCTCGCAGTCCTGGCCATGCTGAGGTGCGAGGGATATACCAATAGAGCATCCGGTATAGACTTCAATCAGACCGATGCGGAAGGGCTGGCGCAGGCGCGTCAGAATGCGTGATGCGGTGGCTTCCAGTGTGCCCTGGGATGTTTCGGTGGCAAGAACAATGAATTCATCGCCGCCAAATCGCGCCAGGATCTGGTTGTCTTCGAGGCAACTGAGGATTGCCAGCGACACGCTTTGTAGTAGCTGATCGCCAAACATATGCCCGTAGGCATCGTTTACCTTTTTGAAGTTATCCAGATCGAGGTACGCAATACCGACCTGCGTATCGCCCGCGTTCTCAATTGCATTGCTGATCAGTTCATGAATTGCGTTGCGGTTTGGTAATCCAGTGATGGAGTCGGTATTTGCCAACACCCGCAGTCGTTCCTGTGCGCGGCGTTCTTCAGTGATATCGGTCCCGGAACAGATCAGAAAAATTTCGTTCTTGCCGCTACCGTTATGCACAAATTTATTGCGAAACAGAAACAGACGCTGGCCTTTGCAGGTCTTGACCCAGCGTTCAACCTCATACGAGTTACCTTCGCGAAAAAAGACCTCAATATTGCGCCGTGAAGCCGCTGCTTCACGACGGCTCATAAATAATGTGAATACACTTTGACCAATGACTTCACGTTCTTTGAGGCCGGTGTACTCTTCGCACAGGCGATTAAACCGCTGAATGTTGCCCATGCGGTCAAGAATGACAATAACGGAATTGGCTTCGGAAACGACTTGTTCGGCAAAAGAGAGGCCGTGGGCCAGATCGCGGGCGACGGAAGGGGTGTCATCCCAGGCTGATGCGCTACCAGCCCATTCGCGCTTATTGATTTTTCGACCGACCAGATGCACGGGAATGTCGTCATCTTCAATGGGCAACGTCATTAGCAGACTTGACGTGATCACCGTCATTTCGCGAATGCGATCGGCTTGTTCAGGTAATAATTCGATGGTCTGATCAGCTTCTGACGCTTCGTCGATAGAGAAATGCAGGATGTTGCAATCCTCTGACAAACGCCAGTAGGGGTTATGAGTGCCCACATAGCTATACAACGTAACCAGCTCCCGGACGTCTTTCATCATGTGTACTATCCCGTTTAAAGCGCATAGAGCCTCAAAAGTATGGGTAGCCATGATTCATTCGGGGTGATTATGGCTGAACGTATTGTTTTTTTTATATATTTATGTTTAATCCAGAATCCGTAAAAAGCAAAGCCAGCGGAACTGAAAAAAGTAAAAAAATAAAATTGACTGAATGAAAGAAGTGTAGTGCGGTGGTGGGAATTTGGGCGGAAAAAAGAAACGACCTTTCACAAAATGAGAAAGGTCGCTGGATTGATACGTGTTACGCGGCTGGACGCGCGATAACGCTGCGGGTTTCCATGCGAACTTCGGCGATGGTTACGTCAATCACATCCGTGACTTTGTAAACCACTTCACCTTTAATTTGCACCGTGCCGCTTTCCTGGCTGCATACCAGCTCGTCCCGAACGGCGTGCAGGAATGGGGCAGGAATAAATGCGACTGCGCCATTATCAATTAAACGCACGCGCATACCGCCGCGGCTGACGTCAATTATCTCGGCCGCAAAGCGGGTATCGGTCCCGGCTTTGTCACTCAGGAAACGGGCGTATAACCAGTCGCCCACATCACGCTCAGCCATCCGGTTCAGGCGACGACGTTCCGCCATTTGCACCGTGGTATCATCCCCAGGACGGGCGATGGTTTCACCTTTGATGACGGCCTTAAGCAGGCGGTGGTTAATCATATCGCCATATTTACGAATAGGAGAGGTCCAGGTGGCATAAGCCTCCAGACCCAGCCCAAAGTGCGGCCCTGGCTCGATACTGATTTCAGCGTAAGACTGGAAGCGACGAATTCGGCTGTCGAGGAAACCAGAAGGCTGCGCATCCAGCTCGCGGCGCAGTTTGCAGAAACCTTCCAGCGTCAGGACTTCCTCGGCATCAACGTGCATACCATGGGTTTTTAGCAGCGCGGCCAGAGCGTCGGCGTTGGCTGGGTCGAATCCCATATGGACGTTATAAATCCCGAAGCCCAGCTTGTCGCGAAGCACGCGGGCGGCGCAAATGTTTGCCGCAATCATGGATTCTTCCACGATACGGTTTGCGATGCGGCGTGGCTCAGCAACGATGTCCAGGACTTCACCTTTTTCACCAAGAACAAAACGGTAATCCGGGCGATCTTTAAATACCAGAGCATGGTTATGACGCCATTCACCGCGGCTCAGGCAAATACGGTGTAGCAGACGGATTTGTTCAGCAATCGCGTCATTTGCAGGCTGCCAGTCACCGGCACCTTCCAGCCAGTCGGAGGCGTTGTCGTAGACCAGCTTCGCTTTCGACTCAATCGTCGCTGCGAAGAAGGTGATGTTGTCTTCAATCGCGCCATCCGCGGTGATGGTCATACGACAAGCCAGAACCGGACGCACTTCGTTCGCGCGTAAAGAGCACAGATCGTCAGACAACTCGCGTGGTAGCATCGGGATATTGAACCCCGGCAGATAGTTAGTAAACGCGCGAATTTTTGCCGTTTTATCCAGCTTGCTGCCTTCTGCAATCCAGGCCGTAGGGTCGGCAATGGCGACAGTTAATTGCAGTTTGCCGTCGGCCAGCTCTTCAGCATACAGCGCATCGTCCATATCTTCGGTGCTGGCGCTGTCGATGGTGACAAAGTTGAGGGCGGTTAAGTCCTGACGAACCAGACCTTCATCCAGCATCTCAGTTGCCACACCGTCCGGCGCTTCTTTTTCGAGATTATGGCGTGCCAGCGTGACCCACCACGGGACAAAGTGGTCATCAGCAAAAGTGATAAATTGGGTTAACTCGGCATAGAAGGTGCGATCGCCTTTCAGCGGGTGGCGGCGCATTTCAGCGACGGCCCAGTCACCTTCTTTAAAGTCGTGCTCAACGCCGCGGGCGGCACGGCAAGGGATCGCTTCTTTCAGTAACGGATGATCCGGCACAATGGACAGACGATCATTTTTGCCCTGAACTTTACCCACGAAGCGCGTCAGGAAGGGTTCGATAAGTTCTTCCGGCTCGGCAGATTCACGATCTTTTTCTGTATGGATAACCGCAACAATGCGGTCGCCATGCATCACTTTTTTCATCTGCGGCGGTGGAATGAAATAGCTTTTTTGTGCATCGACTTCCAGGAAGCCAAAGCCTTTTTCCGTGGCTTTTACCACCCCTTCAGCACGTGGCGTCTGGGAATGCAGTTGCTGTTTAAGCTGCGCTAGCAGCGGGTTGTCCTGAAGCATAATTGTCTATTTTCGTGGCTAAAAGAGCGGCTGACAGTTTTACGCGATTCTCTCAGTTGCGGCAAGCGCTCTTTCAGTAAGTGGATCGGTTAATAAGTCTCGCCCAGCGCGATTTTCAAGCGATTCAACCATCCGCACAATCCGCTCCAGGCCAGCAGGTTAATCGCTTGTTCAGAAGAGATGCCCTGATCGAACAAAGGGGTTAACAGCGCGGCGCTAAAACGGTCGGGCGCTCGGGTTAGCCATTGTACCGCCTGCAGGGTGACGCGCTCAACCGGATGTCGCTGTTCCCAACGCTGTAATTCACGTTCCTCCTGGCGAAGCAGGGCGATAACGTTGGCTAATTCATTGGCTGTATGTGCCTGTTCATTAAAGCAGGCCACGCTGCCGTTAATCCGTGACGTCATTAGCGCCGCCAGTGAAAATGCCCGCACCGGCACAGCGCTGCGCCGGGTACTGGAAATCAGTGTCGTGAATAAATCCAAAATGACTGGTGAATGAATCAGTAATGGCACCAACGCTTGCAGTTCATCGGGAAAATGTCTGGCCGTCGTCTCGTCCTGAGAATGATATTTTTCGATTGGGAATGGCGCAGCGTGCCAGGTAGCGTTTGTTGCACTAAATGGCGAAGCGTGAGCGAATTGCTGTATATCCAGCCCCGGTATTCGGCGTACCTGATGTCCAAACCAGGCCTGAAAAAGGGCCACGGTCCGGGCCTGAAAACCGACGAAGCCGATAATTTGATTCATCAAAATACTATCGCTGGTAGTCAGCCCGACCGCATCCAGATGCTGGCGATCGCGTGCGCCTATCACGTCAGGAGAGCTGGCAAGTTGGCGAGCATATTGGGTGATTTGCGCCAGCCGATGGTTACTTTCCCGTGACGAGTCAGGACCAGGAAGCGGTGTTAACCGCGCGGCATAGTGATTGCACAATCGCTGGACGCCATACACCTGAGCGACGGTTAGCGCCGTACTCATCCGTTCATAGGCGCTGAATGTGTGCATCTGATTCAGTTTTACGTGAACCGGGAAGAGAACCTGGGCAAGCTTACGGGCAGGGGTTAACCAGGATTGAAAAGGCAAAAGGGCGTCATCAGGTATCGCCAGATCCAGTAAAAAGCTGTCGTCGACATGAGCGGCTTCCGGAACCAGCGGCAGAATATCTTGCGGATGCTTGCTGGATTGCGTCTCATGATACCAGTGGCTTTTGCCTTCAATTCGGCGTTGTTCCATGGGCGGTCCTTGGTCTAAAAAGTGGCGACCCGGACACGTCGTCTACTACTACGCCGGATCGTTTGCGCTGCAATATCCTGACGTAAGCAGAAGAGGGGATGAAAGATTGTTCCGTGATAATAAATATCAGAAAAGCATATATGGCGGCGGGCAGAGGAGAGTCATGGGCGGGGCAAGACCGCCCATAGAAGACTTACGATTATTTCAGTTCCAGCTCGTTCATTGCCGCGATACTGAAGCCACCATCGACGTGAACGACTTCACCCGAGATGCCGGCAGCAAGATCGGAGCACAAAAATGCTGCGGAGTTGCCCACATCTTCAATGGTTACAGTGCGGCGAATCGGCGTAACCGCTTCACAATGCGCCAACATTTTACGGAAATCTTTAATGCCGGAAGCGGCGAGTGTACGGATAGGACCGGCAGAAATAGCGTTCACACGCACGCCTTCAGGACCCATCGCATTAGCCATATAGCGGACGTTCGCTTCCAGTGAGGCTTTTGCCAGTCCCATCACGTTGTAGTTAGGGATGGCGCGCTCTGCGCCCAGATAGGATAGCGTCAGCAGCGCCGAGCCTGGATTCAGCATGGAACGGCAGGCTTTTGCCATCGCCACAAAGCTGTAAGCGCTGATGTCATGAGCAATTTTGAAGCCTTCGCGGGTGACTGCATTCACATAGTCGCCATCCAGTTGGTCTGCGGGCGCATAACCAATGGAGTGCACGAAACCGTCGAATTTCGGCCAGGCTTTGCCCAGTTCGGTAAACAGTGCATCAATGCTGGCGTCTTCCGCCACATCACACTGCAGTACGATGCTGGAACCCAGTTGAGCTGCAAATTCTTCGACGCGGCCTTTTAGTTTGTCATTCTGGTAGGTGAACGCCAGTTCAGCCCCTTCGCGATGCATGGCCTGAGCGATACCCCAGGCGATGGACAGTTTGCTGGCAAGACCCGTTACCAGAATGCGCTTACCGGAAAGAAAACCCATAGCTTTAATCCTTATGGTCATTGCTTATTTTTAGCAATCAATGAGTTATGATCACAATTTGAAGGTGGTTCGAAATGGGGCAGCAATTATATCCCACTCTTTGTGCCTTGTAGAATAGTTATCATCCCTTACTGATAATCACTTTTCATTACACATGAGGGTTATAACACTTTCCCTGGTTAAGTCTCTTTCATTCTGCGAAGCCCGGGGGGATGGAGAAAATACAAGGCTTTAAAGGCATCTCAATGGTATTATTAACTGCTAGCTTATGTTTTAAAACATAGCAATGTAGGAACTTTCTTAAAACAAAAAATATGACCGTATTCAGTTCGTTATGATATATTGTTTTTATCGATCAATATTGACACATTGATCGTTATTATTGATTGATTGTGATTAAAAGTGCATTATCAGGAAGTTATGATCAATTGGAGTGGTCTTATGCACTATCATTTCATCGCGGAACCGATGATAGACACAACTGATACGTTACTGGGTGTTGAGATGAGCGTCCGGTTTGCTTCAGATACGGTTTCGCCGATACATCCAGAGTTCATCATTTCAGCGTGGAATAGCGAACAAAAACGTAATTTCATGCTCGAGCAAATTCGATTAATTGCCGAAAAGCGTAATTGGTTTGAGAGCCACAACCTTTTCTGTACTCTGAACCTCATTGATGAAATGGCGCTGCTGGCAATTGGCGACCCGAGCGTCAAATCGGCGCTACATGCCATGCCTTTTGTCGCACTAGAACTTTCAGAGCGTTTTCTGACGAATACCGTATGTCTGAATAATCTGCTGATTAATTCACTTTGCGACGGTCCAAACGCATTATGGCTGGGCGATCTGGGCTCCGGCAGCATTGGGGCCAGTCCGCTGGTTTGCGGTCGTTTTGATGTTGTGAAGTTGGATCGTGGTTTTTTCCTGGATCAGGCTGAAAAACCGATGTTCCCGGTGCTAATTAAAAACATCCGCGAATATTGCGACCGCATTGCGGTGGAGGGCGTGGAAACCAAACAGCTTATCGACGAAGTAGGCGCGGCTGGTGTTTGGGTGATGCAGGGATCCCTTTTCCCTTCGGTCGCGTTTAGCGAGGTTGATACACTGCTCTTACCAAATGTTTGTCACTGATTGCAAAATTGCCCTCCGGTTGAGGAGGGCTGCATCTGCTAGCGATCTTTACGCCACGCGTCAGCGGTTAGCGCTTCGCCGAAATGGCCGGCAATCAGGCGACGGGTCAGCTCATGCAACGGCGAGGCCAGAACATCTGCTGTACTGCCGCGTTCAACCACTTCACCCTGGTGCATGACTAATACCTGATCGCTGATGTGCTTCATCATGCCGATGTGCTGAGTCACATAGATATATGAAATCCCCTGTTTTTCCTGTAATTCCAGCATCAGATTGATGAGCTGCGAACGCATCGACATGTCCAGAGAGGCCAGGGCTTCGTCGGCGATAATGACTTTGGGTCGCAAAATGAGCGCTCGGGCAAGGCCCAGACGCTGTTTTTGTCCCGGAGCCAGCATATGCGGGTAATAACTCACATGGTCAGGCAACAGACCGACCATCCGCATGGTCTCGATGATCTGTTTGCGGCGCTGTTCAGGCTCGAGGTCGGTGTTCAGACGTAGCGGAAAATCGAGGATCTGCGAAATACGTTGCCGTGGGTTAAGCGACGTTGACGGATCCTGGAAAATCATACGGATACGCTGACTACGGAATGAATAATCACCATATTTTAACGGGTGATCGTCAATCAGCAGCTCACCGCTGGTGGGCTCAATCATACCGGCCAGCATCTTCGCCAGCGTAGATTTACCGGAACCATTTTCACCTATGACGGCGAGCGTCTGACGCTCGCGCAGGGTAAAGCTCAGTGGCTTAACGGCCTCAACGGTCTGACGGCGGAATAATCCCGTCCGGTAGCGAAAGGTTTTGCTCAGATTACGAACTTCGAGCAGGGTTTCTACCATCTCACTCTCTCTCCATGTTCAGCGGGAAATGACAGGCGTAGAGATGATTCTTTGCTCCGGTCAGTCTTGGGGTTTCGATACATTCGCGCTGAGCATAAGGGCAGCGCGGCCCCAGACGACAGCCGATAGGTAATTGTTCCAGCAATGGAATGGCTCCTGGCATGGTATTCAGGCGGCTTTTGTGCGGCATTGCGCTACCAAAATCAGGAATGGCGCGAATCAACGCTTGGGTATAAGGATGATGCGGAATAGTCACCAGCTCTTTACTGGGCGCAGTTTCCACCGTTTGCCCACAGTACATCACGTTAATTTTGTCAGCCCACTGGCTGAGCATTTGCAGGTCATGGCTGATCAGCAAAATGGTGGTATTGCTGTTTTGGTTCAGACGGGTCAGCAGGCGGAAAATTTGCGCCTGAGTGGTTGGCTCCATCGCGTTCGTTGGTTCGTCGGCTATCAGTAAACGCGGCTGATTAGCCAAGGCGATTGCGATCATCACCTTCTGGCATTCGCCGTCGGTCAGCTCATACGGGAAGCTGCGCATCGCATCTTTATGATCTTTTATCCCGACGCGGTGCAGGAGTTCAATCGCGCGGCGTTTACGCCAGCCGATACGCTGCCACCAGCGGCCTTTATAAGTCCATGCCGGAATATTTTGCATCAGTTGTCGTCCAATGCGCTCAGACGGATCGAGACACGATTGCGGTTCCTGAAAGATCATGGAAACGTTATGGCCGACCAGCTTGCGTCGTTCACGCGCGGAAAGGCGCAACAGATCGATATCATCAAAGCGCATGCGGTCTGCGGTTACGCGCCAGTTATCTTTAGCGACGCCGCAAATGGCCTTGGCGATCAGGCTCTTGCCCGATCCAGACTCGCCAACCAGTCCACGGATTTCACCTTCATTGAGGGTCATACTGACGCGGTCAACCGCCTTCACCCAGTCGTCGCCGGTTCTGAATTCAATGGTCAGGTTGCGGATATCCAGTAATGGCATTATTCCACCCCCGCAATAATTGCCCGGCGCACGCCATCTCCCAGCAGGTTAACCAGCAGCACGCTTATCATAATCGCCGCACCTGGCAGCATAACCGTCCAGGGTGCGACATAAATCAGCTCCAGCGCGTCGCCAAGCATGGCTCCCCATTCTGGTGACGGCAACTGTGCGCCAAGGTCGAGAAAACCCAGCGCAGCGATGTCCAGAATCGCCATCGACAGCGCACGGGTGATTTCAGTGATAAGTCCGGCGGTAATATTGGGCAGAACGGCAAACCACAGGATATTGAGCGTGGTTGCCCCGTCCAGGCGAGCGGCGATAACGTACTCTTTTTCCAGCTCGTCATGCACCATGCTGTAGACGGAGCGTACCATGCGCGGCAGCAGCGCCAGCCAGACGGCAAACATCGCGTGTGTCAGATGCGGTCCGGCAAAGGCCACCACAATAATCGCCAGCAGCAGCGAAGGGATCGAGAGCAGGGTGTCCAGAATGTGGTTCAGCACCGCGGAGCGCAAACCGTGCGTTGCACCGGCAACCACGCCCAGTAACAGGCCACATAGTGTGGCGGCGAGGGTGACGACAAACGCGCCGCCAACGGTCGGGGCCGCGCCGCTGAGCAGGCGACTTAACACGTCACGCCCGAGATCGTCAGTTCCGAGGAAAAATGAGACTTCGCCATAGCGCGACCATGACGGCGGTAAAAGCTGATAGCCGAGAAATTGCTGGTCGATGCCATAAGGGGCAAACCAACCACCAAAAATACACAGAATCGCCAATCCTGCGCAGCCATACAGGCCGATCATCGCAGTCGCATCGCCGTAAAAATTGCGCCATGCGGTGCGCAACGTACCCGGCGGGCGCTTTTCGCTGTAGACGCTATCGTAAGGCATACCATTCCTTATGTTTCAGAGGGTTAGCCATAGCACCCAAAATATCAGAGATGACGTTAACGATGATAACCAGTGAGCCAATCACCATGACGCCCGCCGAAATTGCCGCGTAATCCTGCTGGCGAATTGCGTTAATCAGCCAACGGCCAAGACCTGGCCAGCTAAAGACCATCTCGGTGATCATCGCCAGCGTCAGCATGGTGGAAAACTGTAAGCCCAGACGCGGGATCACCGGCGGAAGGGCGTTGTGCAGAACGTGACGGCGCAGAATGGTTAAGCGTGACAGACCGCGCGTGGCGGCCGCTTTAACATAGTTTTGATCAAAGACCTCAATGGTGCTGATTCGCATCAGGCGAATAACTTCCGTGGTAGGGGCGACGGAAAGCGTCAACACCGGAAGCACCATGTGACGGATTGCGCTGACCAGCATTTCATCGCGCCAGGGCGAGTCGGAGATCCACGCATCAATAATGGCAAATCCGGTAACGGGCTTCACTTCATAGAGAAGATCAAAGCGTCCCGAAACGGGAAGCCAGCCGAGAGTCAGTGAGAAGAGCAACGTCAGCAACAGCGCCAGCCAAAAAACCGGAATAGAAAAGCCCATCAACGCTAAGGCGCTGATGCAGCGATCCTGCCACTTGTTCCGCGTGATGCCTGCCAGCATACCAACGGGGATCCCAACCATCAGCGCAAAACCAAAGGCCAGAATGCACAGTTCCATCGTCGCCGGGAACACCTCCTTCAACTGTTCTGAAATCAACTGACCGTTAATACTGGATACACCAAAATCCCAGTGAATGAGGCCATTGAACCAGAATACCCAGGCGTTCCACAGCGATGCACCCTGTAACGGCGCATGGGGCGTGAAGTAGCTCAGGCTGAATCCAATAAAGGTCAGGAAGAAGAGGGTGACCAGCAGCAATAAAAAACGACGCAGGGTGAAGATAATCATGGCTTTTTCACCTCATCTTTCTTTTCCCTGGAAACCCCGGCAAAAGATGCATTGCCGAACGGACTCAACACCAGTCCTTTGATATCGTAACGATAAGCCTGTAGACGCAGTGAAGAGGCCAGCGGCAGGATCGGTAACTCTTTCGCGAGAATATTTTGCGCTTCGTCATAGGCATCAATTCGCGATGAGAGTTGCTGCGAAGAGAGGGCTTTGCGCAGAACACTGTCAAATTCCGGATTACACCAGTGGGCGAAGTTAGTCTGCGAGTTGATGGCGGCGCAGCTTAGCAACGGTCGGAAAAAACTGTCAGGATCGTTACTGTCCGTCGCCCAACCGGATAACGTTAGATCATGGTTCATATCCATTAATCGCGCCTCCTGAAAACGACCTTCTACCGGAATGATTTTAACTTTCACACCCACCTGAGCCATGTCAGCCTGAATCAGCTCGGCGGTTTTCAGTGGACTGGGGTTCCAGGCCTGAGAACTGGTGGGTACCCAAAGCTGTAATGTCAGGTTCTCCAGCCCCAGTGCTTTTAACTGCTCGCGCGATTTTGCCGGATTGTACTCTGTAATTTTAGCTTCGTTGTCATAAGCCCACGAGGCGCGAGGCAAAATAGATGCTGCGGTTTCCGCCGTCCCGTAGTAGATGGACTGCATCAGCCGTTGGTTATTGATGGCCAGCGCCAGCGCATGCCGCACGGCGGGATTATCCATCGGTGGTTTATTGGTGTTAAATGCCAGATAGGCGATGTTCATCCCCGGGCGCAGGGTCAGACGCAGGCGCGGGTCATCACGCAAAATGCTGAGCTGACTGGCGGCAGGCCAGGCCAGAACATCACACTCACCGGTCAGGAGTTTCGATAGACGTCCGGTGCCGCCAGAGCCGAGGTCCACAACCACCTGCGGCATCAGAGGAGTACCACGCCAGAATTTTTCATGGCGCTGCAGTCGAACATATTGCCCTGCGCGATTCTCCGAAAGCTGGTACGGTCCGGTGCCGACGGGTTGTCTGTCGAGCAGCTCCTGACGATCCTGTTTTGCCAATTTAGCCGCATATTCTGCTGACATCACGGAGGCATAGTGCGTGGCGAGGTGCCACATGAAGGAGGCGTCGGGCTGAGTTAAGCGGAACTCAACGGTGTTGTTGTCCAGCTTGCGTACGCTTTGGACGTTATCGGCGAACTGTAGGCTGTCGAAGTAGGGGAAACTGCTACCGTTTACATTGTGCCACGGATGCTGGCGATCAAAGATGCGCTCGAAGGTAAACACCACGTCGTCCGCATTCAGTTTGCGGGTGGGGGTGAACCAGGCCGTCTTCTGAAACTGGACGTCACGACGCAGATGGAAGCGGTAGGTTGCGCCGTTATCCAGCACCTCCCAGCTTTCAGCCAGCTCAGGCACCAGTCGATAGGTGTACGGATCGACATCGAGTAGTCGGTCATACAGCTGGGCTGCCAGGGTGTCGACGATAAGACCGCTGCTCGCTTTTTGCGGGTTGAACGTATTGACCTGCCCGCTAACGCAATAGACAAAGCCGCTGTCACGAATATCAGCATGCGAAGCCTGTTCAGGCGCAGCAGCAGCCTGACCACTCAGAAATCCAGCCATCACGATCAGAGATGATAAAACCAGGCGCATAATTTTAAAGGATTATAAATAAAGAGGCTATCTTACTAATATTTAATGACATTTGCCATTACCGTTTGTGTTTGGGGGCCGTAGAGGTGATGACCGCGAATTCAACATCGCGACAGGGTCACCCTTCATACCCGCTATCCACTTTGAATTTACTCTGTTAACTATCTTAGCATTTTCATGACCCATCTGACTCGTTATAAACGCGGTGCAGGATGTGGACAGTTGGCGTAATTTGTTACGGTTTCCTCGCTGTGACAAAATGCATAAGCGATTACAATGCGTTAGTGTACGAATCAAAGGGAATATTTAATAAATGAGCAACTTAGCGGATTACGTCAATGCTATAAAAATAGGCAAAAATGTTATTTGTATTGAGGATGTCAGTAAACGGGATGACATGGCTGAAGTTGAGATTATAAATAAGACATGGCTTCATGATTCGGGAGTGGTTATTCGTTGTTCTCGCGAAAATGAATTGGTTATATATTCATCAAATTCCTGTCCAGAATGCAGCATTAGATGGCATGTCGTTGATGCGGCAGGTCAGGATATTCGTCCACTGGAGAAAACATTTCACAATGCTTGCCAGGAGTCGTACTGGTTAAAAGTAAATCGTCAAACGCATCTCCCGGTGTAAACGCTGAGCTAACCAATCACAGCGATGCCAAGCCGCTCCATGAGCAACGATGCCTGGTAGTTGTCTAACTTAACGCCTTGTAAATCAACACCCCGAATATCTAAGTCACCTAACTCCGAATTGGTCAGATCGCAATGTGTGAAGTTTGCTGCTCGCCAGTCGAAAGTCGAAAACTCGCCGCCGGAGAGATCTGAACCACTGAACGTCGCACCCAGTACCTGAGTCCCCATCCAGCGGTTTTCCCATAGCTCACACTTTTCCAACACGACTTTCGAAAAATTGGCGTAGCTTAGATTGGTATTAGTGATATATGCGCTGCAAAACCAGGTGCGCGTGGTGATCATATTCATAAAGCTTGCACCGCGGAAATCTGCGCCTTGTGCGCGGCAGTGGCGAATTTCAATGCCCAATGCGCTGACGTTGCGGAAATCTGCCATTGATAAATCACAGCTTTTGAAAATGGCATCTTTCAGCATTGCGCGACTAAAATTGCATCCTTTCTGACTTTCGCGATCATAGAACTGGCAGCCGATAAATTCAGTGCCGCTCAGGTCGGCACCTGAAAAATCGCAGTTAAAAAATGTACTATTTTCAACTTTCTCACCGGTGAAGCGATTTCTGTCAATTTTTTCGCCAACTAATGCCAGAGTCATATCTATGCCTGTGTTTTTATACAGTAATGACGCCATGGTAAACCTTATGACGTTATGCGTCAAACCCGCCAGTATGACACCTGCAAATGCGTATTAGATCTGATGTTTCTTAAGCAACGCGCGTAGCTGATGGTAAGTCAGACCCAGTAATTCAGCGGCTTTTTTCTGATTAAATTTCGCCTGCTGCAAACTGGTTTGTAGAAAGTCTTTCTCTTGTTGCTGCTGGAATTCACGCAGATCCAGCGGTAATGCTACAGATGTCTGCTTTGGTGGTGCTGCCTGTGGCTGCGCAACGTGGCGGCGGAAGGGGTCAATGATGATCTCATCCAGCGGGTAATCGCTGGTACCGTGCCGGTAAACGGAGCGCTCAACGACGTTTTTCAGTTCACGAATATTACCCGGCCAACGGTAATGGAGGAGGGTTTCTCTGGCCTTGGCGCTAAATCCCGGAAAAAGCGGTAACCCGATCTCGCGGCACATCTGAATGGCAAAGTGTTCGGCCATTAACATGATGTCGCTTTGACGCTCGCGTAGTGGGGGAAGTTGCACCACGTCAAAGGCCAGACGATCCAGCAGGTCTGCGCGGAAAGTGCCTTCGCTGACCATACGTGGCAGGTCGGCATTGGTCGCGCAGACCAGTCGCACGTTAACCTGCAAGGGCTGGCTGCCGCCGACGCGTTCCAGCTCGCCATACTCAATTACGCGCAGCAGTTTTTCCTGTACCAACATTGGCGCGGTCGCCAGTTCATCAAGAAACAGCGTGCCGCCGTCGGCGCGTTCGAAACGTCCTGGATGGCGTTTTTGCGCACCGGTAAACGCACCGGCTTCGTGACCAAACAGTTCGGAATCAAGTAAGTTCTCGTTGAGGGCCGCGCAGTTAAGCGAAATAAATGGGCCCTGCCAACGGCTGGAGAGGTAGTGCAGGCGGTTGGCAATAAGCTCTTTCCCCGTACCTCGCTCACCGATAACCAGTACAGGTTTATCCAGCGGCGCCAGATGAGAAACCTGTTCCAGCACTTCAATAAAGCTATTCGCTTCGCCCAGAATATTGTCTTTGTATCCTGCCATGATGAAATTCACCACTTGTTAGTGTTATTCACCAATTTACCCTAATTCTCCTGTCAGGTAAAATTAGATATTTATATTAAAATCAATCGGTTAAAAAGTTGGCACGCCAAGTGCATTACGAAAACAGCAGGGCATAGCCCGATATCAGAACAGTAAGTGAGGATTACATTATGGGTATTTTTTCTCGTTTTGCCGACATCGTGAACGCCAACATTAATGCGTTGCTGGAAAAGGCTGAAGATCCGCAGAAACTGGTGCGGTTAATGATCCAGGAAATGGAAGACACGCTGGTTGAGGTGCGCTCAAACTCCGCACGCGCTCTGGCAGAAAAGAAACAATTATCTCGCCGTATCGAACTGGCCAGCGCACAACAGGCAGAGTGGCAAGAAAAAGCCGAGCTGGCGCTGCGTAAAGAGAAAGAAGATTTGGCGCGTTCTGCTTTAATCGAAAAACAGAAACTGACTGATCTGATTGCTTCTCTGGAGCATGAGGTGACGCTGGTTGACGATACGCTGGCGCGAATGAAAAAAGAGATCGGTGAGCTGGAAAATAAACTCAGTGAAACCCGTGCTCGTCAGCAGGCATTGATGCTGCGCCATCAGGCTGCGAGCTCTTCGCGTGATGTTCGTCGTCAACTGGACAGCGGTAAGCTGGATGAAGCGATGGCACGCTTTGAATCTTTCGAGCGTCGTATCGATCAGATGGAAGCTGAGGCCGAAAGCCATAACTTCGGTAAACAGCAGTCTCTGGATCAGCAATTTGCTGACCTGAAAGCAGATGATGAAATCAGCGAGCAGCTGGCGCAACTTAAAGCCAAAATGCAGCAAGATAAGCAATAATAACATCTGGCGGCGCCCGAACGCGCCGCCGCTCATCACCTGTAAGGAGTACTCATGAGCGCGCTATTTCTGGCTATCCCATTAACCATCTTTGTGCTGTTCGTTTTACCGATTTGGCTCTGGCTGCATTACAGCAACCGTTCCAGTCGTGGCGAACTGGCGCAAAGTGAACAGCAACGTCTGGTAGAACTCAACGATGACGCACAGCGGATGCGCGAGCGCATTCAGGCGCTGGAAGACATCCTTGATGCTGAACATCCAAACTGGAGGGACCGCTAATGGGAGGCGTTAATCTGAACAAAAAACTGTGGCGTATTCCGCAACAGGGCATGGTGAAGGGGGTTTGCGCAGGTATTGCGCATTACCTCGATGTGCCTGTGAAGCTGGTACGGATCCTGGTGGTGTTGTCCGTCTTTTTTGGTCTGGCCTTTTTCACCTTCGTCGCTTACATCGTGCTGACGTTTGTGTTGGACCCGATGCCGGACAATGTGGTTTCCGGTGAGCAGCAGCCATCAAGCGGCGAGCTGTTAGATGCCGTCGATCGCGAGCTGGCGGCAAGTGAAAAGCGTTTGCGTGAAATGGAGCGTTATGTCACGTCTGATACCTTTTCATTGCGCAGCCGTTTCCGCCAATTGTGAGGATAGAAATGAACAATCGCTGGCAACGTGCCGGGCAAAGGGTTAAGCCGGGCTTTAAAATAGCAGGTAAGCTGGTGCTTTTAACTGCGCTTCGTTACGGCCCGGCGGGGGTAGCAGGGTGGGCGGTGAAGTCCGTCGCCCGACGCCCGCTTAAAATGCTGCTGGCGTTGGTCCTGGAGCCGGTTTTGAGTCGGGCAGCGGCAAAATTATCGAAACGCTATTCAGGTAATCAACCCTGATATCCGAATCAGCAAAAGCAAGCAACAATTAATCAACATTCCCTCTGTTAATTTGCGGCAGCTCACAAATACGATTTTTTGGCTGCCAAAATTCTTTTATTATCCCCCTCCTGGCCACCTCAGCCGATTGACAGCTTATTTCCCGCAGAGTAGTCTCTTGATTCATGGGACCGCTACCACGAGAATTGAAGGTGAACCAAAAAATCCAAAAATGCCTGGCAGAAGTTTATGGTGATACGTTTACTTCATGCCACTATGAAGCGCTGATTGCACGTTTAGAGAAATCACAGGGATTAATTAAAAAAATCCGTAAAGCGCATTGGGACGAGGGCGATGTGGTTCTTATTACCTACGCCGATCAATTCCACGGGGCAGGCAAAAAACCACTGCCGATGTTTAATCAGTTTTATAATGAATGGCTTAAGTCGACATTTTCTCATGTGCATCTGTTGCCGTTTTATCCGTGGTCATCGGATGATGGTTTTTCCGTAATTAATTACCATCAGGTTGCCGAAGAAA
Organism: Citrobacter sp. RHBSTW-00887; assembly: GCF_013728095.1. Lineage (NCBI taxonomy): Bacteria > Pseudomonadati > Pseudomonadota > Gammaproteobacteria > Enterobacterales > Enterobacteriaceae > Citrobacter > Citrobacter sp. RHBSTW-00887. Next base: position 2,565,089 of record NZ_CP056267.1, read on the forward strand.
CCGGTGACTGGAATGATATTAAGCAATTGGGTAAATCCAGTCGACTGATGTTTGATTTTGTTTGTAACCATATGTCAGCGAAAAGCGAATGGTTTAATAACTATTTGCAACAGCTTGACGGTTATGAAGATTTCTTTATTGCGATGGATCCTGATACGGACCTGAGCAACGTAACGCGTCCACGCGCATTACCGTTACTGACGCCTTTTACGCTGAAAGATAACACCGTACGCTATTTATGGACGACGTTCAGCGACGACCAGATCGATCTCAACTATGCCAACCCGATAGTGTTACTGGCGATGGTCGATGTGCTATTGAGTTATCTTGAGCAGGGCGCTGATTATGTCCGCCTGGATGCGGTTGGCTTTATGTGGAAAGAGCCTGGAACGACCTGTATTCACCTGGAAAAAACGCATCAGCTTATCAAACTATTTCGCGCTATTGCTGACTGCGCGGCGCCTGGTACGGCGATTATTACTGAAACAAACGTTCCGCATAAGGATAATGTGTCCTACTACGGAAATGGCCGTGATGAAGCGCATATGGTGTACCAGTTCTCGTTACCGCCGCTGGTGCTGCATGCGGTACAACGCCAGGATACCTCAACCTTGTGCCAGTGGGCGCAATCACTGGAACTGTCGTCCAGTGAGACCACCTGGTTTAATTTCCTCGCATCGCATGACGGTATTGGTCTCAACCCATTACGTGGTTTGTTACCTGAAGACGAGATCGTGCGCCTGGTGACGGAATTACAACAGGAAGGCGCGCTGGTTAACTGGAAAAATAACCCTGATGGTAGTCGCAGTCCGTATGAAATTAACGTCACATATATGGACGCACTAACGCCAGGCAATTGTAGTGATGCCGAACGTTTTTCCCGTTTTATTCTCGCACATGCCATTTTGCTGAGTTTTCCGGGTGTACCTGCGGTTTACATTCAAAGCATTCTTGGGTCACGCAATGATTATAAAGGTGTCGAGGCGCTAGGTTATAACCGCGCGATCAACCGCAAAAAATATCAAATAAGCCAAATCGAAACGGAGCTGGCAGATGAAACCAGTTTGCGCCACGCTATTTATCATGAATTATCCCGATTAATTGTAATACGTCGTAGTAATAAAGCATTTCACCCTGATAGTGATTTTCAGATTAGCAGTGTTACACCGGCTGTAATGCAAATTAAACGTACGGCGGAAACTGGCGAAAAAATTACCGGATTATTTAATGTCAGCGGTCATACGCAAACCATTAGTATTGATGTTGAAAATGGATTTGATTTGATTAGCGGTAAAACTATTTCAGGTAAAGAATTAACGTTGAACGCCTGGCAGGTCATGTGGGTTAAGTAATAAAAAGGAACATTTCATGCTTAAAACTAAAATTGTGCTGATTTCAGCACTGGTTTCCTGCGCCCTGGTTTCCGGGTGTAAGGATGATAAAACGTCCTCTGTTGCGATTGAATTTATGCACTCTTCTGTTGAACAGGAGCGGCAGGCGGTTATTGCAAAACTGATTGAGCGTTTTGAAAAAGAGAACCCGGGGATCAGTGTCAAACAGGTTCCTGTAGAAGAAGATGCGTACAACACCAAGGTCATCACCCTGGCGCGGAGCGGTTCACTGCCTGAAGTCATTGAAACCAGCCATGACTACGCGAAAGTTATGGATAAAGAATCACTTATCGATCGTAAAGCCGTAGCGCAGGTCATCAACGCCGTAGGTGAAGGTGCTTTTTATGATGGCGTGCTGCGTATTGTGCGCACTGAAGACGGTACCGCCTGGACCGGGGTTCCGGTTAGCGCCTGGATTGGCGGGATCTGGTATCGCAAAGATGTGCTGGCAAAAGCTGGGCTGGAAGAGCCAAAAGACTGGCAACAACTGCTGAGCGTGGCGCAGAAGCTAAACAATCCTGGTAGTAAGAAATATGGTATTGCGCTGCCCACGGCGGAAAGCGTTTTGACCGAACAGTCATTTTCCCAGTTCGCGCTCTCAAACCAGGCCAACGTTTTTGATGCGCAAGGAAAGATAACGCTCAACACACCTGAAATGGCGCAGGCGCTGCAGTATTACCGCCAATTGGCAATGAACACTATGCCGGGCTCAAACGACATCATGGAAGTCAAAGACGCGTTCATGAACGGCACGGCACCGATGGCGATTTATTCCACCTATATCCTCCCGGCGGTGATTAAAGAGGGCGATCCTAAAAATGTGGGCTTTATGGTGCCGACGGAAAAAAACTCTGCTGTTTACGGCATGCTGACGTCGTTAACCATTACCGCGGGTCAAAAGTCTGAAGAGACAGAAGCGGCAGAGAAATTTGTCACCTTTATGGAGCAGGCCGACAACATCGCGGACTGGGTCATGATGTCGCCAGGGGCGGCGCTGCCGGTCAACAAAGCGGTGGTGAATACCGCGACGTGGAAAGATAACACTGTCATCAAAGCGCTGGGTGAATTACCCGATCAGCTGATTGCCGAACTGCCGAATATCCAGGTGTTTGGTGCCGTCGGCGATAAGAACTTCACCCGCATGGGCGACGTCACAGGCTCCGGTGTTGTGAGCTCAATGGTGCACAACGTGACGGTAGGCAAAGCCGACCTCGTCACCACGATTGAAGCGAGCCAGAAAAAACTGGATGACCTCGTTGAACAGCGCTAATGGGGAAATGGAAAGCCGTGATGAATAAGTTCTTTTCAGGTCGATCTGATATGCCATTCGCCATGCTGCTGTTGGCGCCCAGCTTGCTGTTGCTGGGCGGTTTAGTGGCGTGGCCGATGATATCAAACATCGAAATCAGCTTTATGCGACTGCCGCTGAATCCGCAAATTGAGTCTACGTTTGTCGGGCTGAGCAACTATATCCGTATCTTATCCGATCCCGGATTCTGGCATTCGCTGTGGATGACGGTCTGGTATACCGCGCTGGTTGTGGCAGGAAGCACGGTACTGGGGCTGGGCGTGGCGATGTTTTTTAACCGTGAGTTTCGTCTGCGGAAAACGGCGCGCTCACTGGTCATCCTCTCTTACGTGACGCCATCAATTTCGCTGGTGTTTGCCTGGAAATACATGTTCAACAACGGCTACGGCATTGTGAACTACCTCGGCGTGGATCTGTTGCATCTCTACGATCAGGCGCCGCTGTGGTTCGACAATCCCGGCAGCAGCTTCGCGCTGGTCGTGCTGTTCGCCATCTGGCGCTACTTTCCGTATGCCTTTATCTCGTTTCTGGCGATTTTACAGACGATTGATAAATCGTTGTATGAGGCGGCAGAAATGGACGGCGCGAATGCCTGGCAACGGTTTCGTATCGTCACGCTGCCAGCGATTATGCCGGTGCTGGCAACCGTGGTCACGCTGCGCACGATCTGGATGTTTTACATGTTCGCCGATGTTTATCTGCTGACCACTAAAGTCGATATTCTCGGGGTCTATCTCTATAAAACAGCGTTTGCATTTAACGACCTAGGCAAAGCGGCCGCTATTTCTGTCGTCCTCTTCGTCATTATTTTCGCTGTTATCCTGCTGACCAGAAAACGGGTGAACCTCAATGGCAACAAATAAGCGCACACTTGGCCGCATCGGCTTTTACTGTGGATTAATTGTCTTCCTGGGCATCACGCTATTCCCATTTTTTGTGATGTTGATGACCTCATTTAAAAGCGCCAAAGAGGCGATCTCGCTACATCCGACGCTGTTACCGCAGCAATGGACGCTGGAACATTACATCGACATCTTCAACCCGATGATTTTCCCGTTTGTTGACTACTTCCGTAATAGCCTGGTGGTATCGGTCACTTCTTCGGTGGTGGCGGTATTTCTCGGCGTACTCGGAGCGTATGCGCTTTCCCGCCTGCGTTTTAAGGGGCGAATGACTATCAATGCCAGCTTTTACACGGTGTACATGTTTTCGGGGATCCTGCTGGTGGTGCCGCTATTCAAAATCATTACGGCACTTGGCATCTATGACACCGAAATGGCGTTGATTATCACCATGGTCACCCAGACGCTGCCGACCGCGGTGTTCATGCTGAAAAGCTACTTCGACACCATTCCGGATGAAATAGAAGAAGCCGCGATGATGGATGGATTGAACCGTCTGCAGATCATCTTTCGCATTACCGTGCCGTTGGCGATGTCCGGTCTGGTTTCGGTCTTTGTGTACTGCTTTATGGTGGCGTGGAATGACTATCTGTTTGCCTCGATTTTCCTCTCCAGCGCCAGCAATTTTACCTTACCGGTCGGTCTGAACGCGCTGTTCAGTACGCCTGACTATATCTGGGGACGCATGATGGCGGCATCGTTAGTCACCGCATTGCCGGTCGTCATTATGTATGCGCTTTCCGAACGTTTTATTAAAAGTGGTTTGACCGCAGGCGGCGTGAAAGGCTAAGCGGCCAGTTTAATTAAGGAGTTGTAAATGAAGAAGTTAGTTGCCACAGAACCGCGTGTTGCGGCGCTGGTGGAATATGAAGACAGAGCTGTATCCGCCAATGAAGTGAAAGTTCGCGTTCGCTTTGGTGCGCCAAAACATGGCACGGAAGTGGTCGATTTTCGCGCTGCCAGTCCGTTTATTGACGAAGATTTTAACGGCGAATGGCAAATGTTCATGCCGCGTCCGGAAAGGGCGCCGCGCGGGATTGAATTCGGCAAGTTCCAGCTTGGCAACATGGTGGTGGGCGATGTTATTGAGTGTGGCAGCGATGTGACCGAATACGCCGTTGGCGATTCAGTTTGCGGCTACGGCCCACTGGCAGAAACGGTTTTCTTTAATGCGGTAAACAACTACAAACTGCGCAAAATGCCGGAAGGCAGTTCGTGGAAAAATGCCGTGTGCTATGACCCGGCACAGTTCGCCATGAGTGGCGTGCGCGACGCCAATGTGCGTGTCGGCGACTTTGTTGTCATCGTCGGCTTAGGGGCGATTGGCCAGATTGCCGTCCAACTGGCTAAGAAAGCGGGAGCCTCGGTGGTCATAGGTGTGGATCCGATTGCCCATCGTTGCGATATCGCGCGTCGTCATGGCGCGGATTTCTGTCTGAATCCTATTGGCACCGATGTCGGCATGGAAATTAAGAAGCTGACCGGCAAGCAGGGCGCGGATGTGATTATCGAAACCAGTGGCTATGCGGATGCGTTGCAATCGGCGTTACGCGGTCTGGCTTATGGTGGAACCATCTCCTATGTCGCTTTCGCGAAACCTTTTGCTGAAGGCTTCAACCTGGGGCGTGAAGCGCACTTCAACAACGCCAAAATTGTCTTCTCCCGTGCCTGCAGTGAGCCAAATCCGGATTATCCGCGCTGGAGCCGCAAGCGTATTGAGGAGACCTGTTGGGAACTGTTGATGAACGGTTACCTGAACTGTGAAGAACTTATTGACCCGGTAGTTACATTTGCCAGCAGCCCGGAAAGCTATATGCAGTATGTCGATCGCCATCCGGAAAAGAGCATCAAAATGGGCGTGACGTTTTAATTAAGGAATGCAGAAGATGAAAATTGGAACACAGAACCAGGCTTTTTTTCCGGAAAATATTCTCGATAAATTCCGTTACATCAAAGAGATGGGGTTTGACGGTTTTGAAATTGACGGCAAGCTGCTGGTTAACAACCTGGCAGAAGTGAAAGCAGCAATCAAAGAAACAGGCCTGCCCGTCACCACCGCCTGTGGAGGATATGACGGTTGGATCGGTGATTTTATCGAAGAGCGTCGTTTGAATGGCTTACAGCAGATTACCCGCATTCTCGAAGCGCTGGCCGAAGTCGGTGGGCAGGGCATTATTGTACCCGCTGCATGGGGCATGTTTACCTTCCGCTTACCGCCGATGACCTCTCCGCGCAGCCTGGCGGGTGATCGTAAAGCAGTAAGTGATTCATTGATTTATCTCGATAAAGTTGCCGAGCGTACGGGGACGGTGGTGTATCTGGAGCCGCTTAATCGCTATCAGGATCATATGATCAACACCCTGGCGGATGCCCGTCGCTATATCGTGGAAAACAACCTGAAGCATGTGCAAATCATTGGTGATTTTTACCATATGAATATCGAAGAAGACGATATGGCTCAGGCGCTGCATGACAATCGCGATCTGCTGGGACACGTCCATATTGCGGATAACCACCGTTATCAGCCGGGGAGCGGTACGCTGGATTTCACTGCGCTGTTTGATCAGTTGCGTGAAGATAATTATCAGGGTTACGTCGTGTACGAAGGGCGTGTACGGGCAGAGAACCTGCCGGAAGCGTACCGTCAGTCACTGGCCTGGCTGCGTACCTGCTAAGAGGATTTCTGTGAAAAGTGCACTGACAAGCTCTCCGCTACGCATCGCCATTATCGGCGCCGGGCAGGTGGCGGATAAAGTTCATGCTTCGTACTACTGCACCCGCAACGATCTGGAACTGGTGGCTGTCTGTGACAGCCGCCTGTCACAGGCGCAGGCGTTGGCAGAGAAATACGGCAATCCGCAGGTTTGGGACGATCCTCAGACGATGCTACGCGAGGCTAAGCCAGATATCGTCAGCATCTGTTCACCCAATCGTTTTCATTATGAACACACCATGTTGGCGCTGAACGCCGGATGCCATGTGATGTGTGAGAAACCTCCGGCGATGACGCCAGCCGAGGCGCTGGAAATGTGTAACACGGCGCGTCGAATGGGGAAAGTTCTGGCTTATGATTTTCATCATCGTTTCGCACTGGATACGCAGTTGCTTCGTGAGCAGGTGATGGCCGGCGTGCTGGGTGAAATCTATGTCACCAATGTCCGCGCTTTGCGCCGCTGCGGCGTGCCCGGCTGGGGGGTATTTACCAACAAAGAACTGCAGGGCGGCGGGCCGCTGATTGATCTCGGCATCCATATGCTTGATGCCGCCATGTATGTGCTGGGGTTTCCGGCAGTAAAGCGCGTTAACGCACACAGCTATCAACGCATTGGCACGCGTAAAAACAGCGGCCAGTTTGGGAAATGGGATCCCGAGACGTATACCGTGGAGGATTCTCTGTTCGGGACGATTGAATTTCATAACGGCGGTATCCTGCGACTGGAAACCTCTTTCGCGCTGAATATCCCGGAACAATCGATTATGAACGTTAATTTCTGCGGCGATCTGGCAGGGGCGACGTTATTCCCGGCCCAGGTTTATACCGATCGTGAGGGGACGCTTGACGTACTGCTTCAGCGCGAAATGGCCGATGACAATCGACATTATCGCAGCATGGAAGCTTTTGTGAATCATGTCCAGGGCGAGCCTGTCACTATTGCTGACGCAGAGCAAGGCGTCGTTATTCAACAACTGGTTGCCGCACTGTATCAATCGGCTGAAACAGGGACCTACGTAGACTTATGACGAGGCCAGTAATGCTAACTGAACCGGCTTTTTGCCCACACAACCTGAATAAATATGCGTCACTCATGACGACCGGTAACGGTTATATGGGGATTCGCGCCAGCCACGAGGAAGCCTACACCTTACAAACTCGCGGCATGTACATTGCTGGACTGTATCACCGGGCAGGGAAAGGCGAGATTAATGAACTGGTTAATCTGCCTGATGTGGTGGGGGTGGAGATTTCACTCAATGGTGAGATTTTCTCGCTCACCAGCGGCGTTATCGAAAGCTGGCAACGTGAACTGGATTTTGCCAGTGGGGAATTACGCCGTGCGCTTACCTGGCGTGCGTCTGGCGGGGCGCGTTTTGCCATTGAGAGCCGGCGATTTGTCTCGGCACAAAAACTGCCGCTGTTTGCTATGGAAGTTGTCGTCACGCCACTGGATGGCGATGCCAGCATTGGTATCTCGACCGGAATTGACGCCACGATGACCAATCATGGTCGTCAGCATTTGGATGAAACGCAGGTCCGGGTCTTTGGCCAGCATCTTATGCAAGGGATTTACACCACCCAGGACAATCGTAATGATATCGCTATCACCACGTATTGCGATGTAGATGGTGCAGTGCAGCGCTGCTTCACGGCGAAAGAACGTCGGCTGTTACAACACAACAGCGTGCAGGCGAAAGCCGGACAGCGCGTCACACTGACAAAAATTAGCTGGGTAGACTGGGCGAGCGAACGCAGCCTGTCGCTTGAGACCTGGGGACGCCAGTCGCTGCGCAACCTGGAAGTGTGCGCGCAGCAAGGCTATGACGCTCTGCTGGCGGAGTCGGCTGCTAACTGGCATGCCTGGTGGCAAAATCGTCGCGTTCAGGTCACCAGCACTGATGCCAGCGATCAGCGAGCGCTGGACTATGCGCTCTATCATCTGCGTGTGATGACTCCTGACCACGATGAGCGCAGTAGTATTGCGGCCAAAGGTTTGACGGGGGAAGGGTATAAAGGTCACATATTCTGGGATACCGAGGTCTTTCTGTTACCGTTTCATCTCTTTACCGAGCCGAAAACCGCGAGAAGTTTGTTGCGTTACCGCTGGCATAATCTGTCGGGGGCGCGTGAGAAAGCCCGCCGTAACGGTTGGCAGGGAGCGCTTTTCCCTTGGGAAAGCGCTCGCAGCGGTGATGAGGAAACGCCTGAATTTGCGGCGATCAACATCCGTACCGGACTGCGTCAGAAAGTGGCCTCCGCGCAGGCTGAACATCACCTCGTGGCGGATATTGCCTGGGCGGTAATCAATTACTGGCATGCTTCAGGGGATCTAAACTTCATGTCCCGTGAGGGAATGACGTTGCTGCTGGAAACGGCGAAGTTCTGGATCAGCAGGGCGGTCATGGTTAATAATCGTTTAGAGATCCACGATGTGATTGGCCCGGATGAATACACTGAGCATGTGAACAACAACGCGTTCACCAACTACATGGCCTGGTACAACGTGGAACAGGCGCTGGGTTTTGCCCGTCGGTTGGGCTGCGGTGATGAGACGTTTATTCACCGCGCAGAGTATTTTTTACAGCGTCTCTGGCGACCGGAAGTTCAGCCCGATGGCGTGCTACCTCAGGACGATACCTTCCTGAGCAAACCGGCTATCGATCTGTCACAGTACAAAGCCAAAGCGGGCAAGCAGACGATTTTGCTCGATTACTCCCGTGCAGAAGTCAATGAGATGCAAATTCTCAAACAGGCCGATGTGGTGATGCTGACCTACATGCTACCGGAGCAATTTTGCCCGCAAACCTGTCTGGCAAACCTGCGCTTTTACGAGCCGCGCACAATTCATGACTCCTCGTTGAGTAAAGCGATCCACGGGATTGTGGCAGCGCGTTGCGGTGATCCGGCTCAGGGCTATCGGTTCTGGCGTGAAGGATCGCTTATCGATCTCGGGGAGGACCCACATAGCTGCGATGACGGCATTCATGCTGCGGCAACGGGCGCCATCTGGCTGGGTGCAATCCAGGGTTTTGCCGGCGTGAATATTCGCCACGGGGAGTTACACCTTGCTCCTGCCTTACCGACTCATTGGCAAACGCTGTCTTTCCCGCTGCGCTGGCAGGGCATCGATATGCAGGTAATCATTAATGCGGCTGAAATCCGTATTAACAGTACTGAGCAGATTGTCCTTTGGGTCAATGGTGAAAAGGTCTCCGTGCAGGGGGAAACCGTAATCCGCAATGACGCCATTATTTCGCCCACTTATGGGACCGCTACCACAGAAAGGGGCGATGAATGATACTCAAACCACAGGCCATCATTTTTGATTTGGATGGCGTGATTACCGATACCGCGCATCTGCATTTTCTGGCCTGGCGGCAGGTAGCCGATGAAATAGGGATTGTGATCGACGAAGTATTTAATGACAGCCTGAAAGGGATTAGTCGCGGCGAATCACTACAGCGTATTTTGCACCATGGTGGGAAGGCGGGGGTGTTTTCTCCCGAGGCCTGCGCACAATTGGCAGAGAGAAAAAACAGACTGTATGTCCATTCTTTGCGCCAGCTGACAGTTAACTCGGTATTACCGGGAATATGTGAGCTGTTGATGACGTTGCGGGAAGAACGGATTCCGGTGGGGTTTGCCTCTGTGTCGCGCAATGCCCCGGCTATTTTACAAGCGCTTAATCTTAGCTCTTGCTTTGATTTTTGTGCGGATGCGGCATTGATCACCCGCTCGAAACCGGATCCGGAAATTTTCCTGGCAGCCTGCGCGGGTCTTGGCGTTGACCCGCAACAATGTATTGGCATAGAAGACGCACAAGCGGGAATTGATGCAATCAACGCCTGCGGCATGCTTTCTGTCGGCATCGGTAAAGGGCTGAATGGGGCAGACTTGCTGCTTCCGGCAACCGAATTTCTGACGTGGCCGTGCTTATCGGCTTTCTGGCAACACGACAAGTAAAGGATTCAACATGGCACAGCTTTCGTTGCAACACATTCAAAAAATTTACGACAACCAGGTACACGTCGTTAAAGACTTCAATCTGGAAATTGAAGATAAAGAGTTTATTGTTTTTGTTGGACCTTCCGGCTGCGGGAAGTCAACTACGTTACGCATGATCGCCGGTCTGGAGGAGATCAGCGGCGGCGATCTGCTGATTGACGGTAAACGGATGAACGATGTGCCGGCGAAATCACGCAACATTGCGATGGTTTTTCAGAACTACGCGTTGTACCCACACATGACCGTCTATGACAACATGGCGTTTGGTCTGAAAATGCAGAAAATAGCGCCTGCTGTGATTGAGGAGCGCGTCAACTGGGCGGCGCAGATCCTTGGCCTGCGCGATTATCTGCAGCGTAAACCCGGCGCGTTATCCGGTGGTCAGCGTCAGCGTGTGGCGCTGGGGCGTGCGATTGTACGTGAAGCGGGGGTCTTCCTGATGGATGAACCCTTATCGAATCTTGATGCCAAACTTCGCGTTCAGATGCGGGCTGAAATTAGCAAACTGCATCAGAAACTCAATACCACCATGATCTATGTTACCCACGATCAAACCGAAGCCATGACTATGGCGACGCGTATTGTGATTATGAAGGATGGCATTGTTCAGCAGGTTGGTGCGCCGAAAACGGTTTATAACCACCCGGCTAATATGTTTGTCGCCGGATTTATTGGCTCACCGGCCATGAACTTTATTCGTGGCGCGATTGATGGTGATAAGTTTGTTACTGAAACACTGAAATTAACGATTCCACAAAATAAATTAGCACAATTAAAAGCGCAGGGTTATGAACATCAGGCGGTCACTCTGGGAATTCGTCCTGAAGATATACACCCGCAGCTTAATAATGAAAATAGTATATCGGCAAAAATTAGCGTTGCAGAATTAACCGGCGCTGAATTTATGCTTTATACCATTGTTGGGGGGCATGAGTTGGTGGTCCGTGCTGGGGCAGTGAATGATTATCATGCAGGAGAAAATATCACTATTCATTTTGATATGGCGAAATGCCATTTCTTTGATGCTGAAACTGAAGTGGCTATTCAATAAAATTCCGGGGGGATAAATCCCCCCCAAGCCTTGGGGCATTTTTGCGAGTATTTTAACAAGGAATAATAATGAAAACCCTACTGTCCGCTACTGCGCTGATTATGAGCGCAGGAATGGCCTGCGCGCAGGCTGCTGAAAATAATGACTGGCACTTTAATATTGGTGCTATGTACGAAATAGAAAACGTTGAAGGTCAGGGCGAAGATATGGATGGACTGGCTGAGCCGTCCGTCTATTTCAATGCCTCTAATGGGCCGTGGAAAATATCGCTGGCCTATTATCAGGAAGGACCGGTTGATTACAGCGAAGGTAAGCGTGGTACCTGGTTTGATCGTCCGGAACTGGAAGTCCGCTATCAATTTCTGGAAAGTGAGGATGTTAATTTCGGTTTGACCGGTGGCTTCCGTAATTACGGTTATCACTATGTCAATGAACCAGGAAACGACACCGCTAATATGCAGCGCTGGAAAGTTCAGCCGGACTGGGATGTTAAACTGACCGACGACCTGCGCTTTAGCGGTTGGCTGTCGATGTATCAATTCGTTAATGATTTGAATACTACTGGCTACTCCGATAGTCGTGTCGAAAGCGAGACCGGTCTGAATTACAGGTTTAACGAAACGGTGGGCTTAACGGTCAACTATTACCTTGAGCGCGGCTTTAATCTGGCTGATTCGCGCAATAATGGTGAGTTCTCAACCCAGGAAATTCGTGCATATTTACCGTTGTCTTTAGGCAATACCACCCTGACGCCGTATACCCGTCTGGGGCTTGATCGCTGGTCAAACTGGGACTGGCGAGATGATCCGGAACGTGAAGGCCATAATTTCAATCGTCTCGGTTTACTGTATGCATATGGTTTCCAGAATGGTTTATCAATGTCACTGGAGTATGCCTATGAGTGGGAAGATCACGACGAAGGTGAAAGCGATAGATTCCATTATGCTGGTATAGGCGTGAACTACGCATTCTAAAATATACTGGGGCATTTATGCCCCAGTTTTTACACCAGTGAGTCGGCCAGCGATATTTGTGTGCTCACCGTGATATTTTGTAATCCTTTCTCGCCCGCAATCAGGTTAAATAATAAATTACAGCTTTGTTCACCCAACTGCTGGGTAGGCACATCAATTCCCCCAGGAACGGGCGTGAGCATAAAAGACAACAGCTCATTACTGTAGCCCACAACGGCAAGTTGTTGTGGGATAATTATATTTTTCTCAGCCGCCACGCGATATAAGCTCATTAATTTCAAGCTGTCGGTGGCAAATACGGCGTCGGGTAACGGCTGCTGACTCAGTAATTTTCGTGAAGCGAGCAGGGCTGTTTCATGGGTATAGCCCCCGTCAACAATCCATTCATCGCGCATTTTAATATTATGCGCCTGAAGGCTGGCTTTATATCCGTTAACGCGATCGATAGAAACATGAACATCAAGCGGCGCGTGCAAACAGGCTATATTACGGTGTCCACTCTCAATCAGCGCATCAGTTAGTGTAATGCTGTCGCGATAATTATCTGTGTCTACAGAATAGACATTGGCGTAATCGCCTTCAACCTTTCCAATAACCACGACCGGTACGTTGTATTTATCCAGCCTTGCAAAAAAAGATTCATCGGCGGGAGAACTCAGCATAATGATACCTTTGATCAATTTCTGCTTAATTTTGCTCTCACATTTTTGTAAATCATCTTCAGTGCTTCGCGACGTCTGTAATATGACATCAAAACCGACCTCTTCAGCCTTGGCAGTAATAGCATGCAGCACTTCAGAGAAAAACGGATTACCGGCGGTTGTTTTTGCTGAACGGGTAGATATCACCATTATTGCATCAAACCCGGAAGAGGTGAGTGCGCGAGCAAGTTTATTGGGCTGGTACTGTAACTCATCAATAGCACGCAGCACTTTTTCAAGCGCTTCCGGCGAGATATTGGTTTGCTTATTAAGCACGCGCGATACCGTGGATTTTGATACGCCAGCGGCTCGTGCAATATCATAAATGGTAGGAGACATAGATCCCAAGCTCCGTCCGAGAGTCAATGGCGAACATATTATGGAGTTAATTGGCGAATGACAACAATATCGGAATGCGGGCAGAAAAATCAAAAAACTAACCGCAGTATGCGCAACCAGAGGAAGAGTCGTCCACGGGTGCCGAGGGTGATAATGCGGTCGCAATATTTTCTTAAGAACTGGCGTATAGTGTGTTGGTTAAATCCAACTATCAGTCAGGAAGATATTATGTTGAAAAAAGGCGTATTAGCGTTGGCACTGGTCATCGGCATGCCGGTTTTTGCAGCCGAGCACTGGATTGATGTTCGCGTTCCTGAACAGTATCAACAGCAGCATATTCAGGGGGCGGTCAACATTCCATTAAAAGAGATGAAGGCGCGTATCGCTGCTGAAGTTCCTGATAAGACCGACACCGTGAAGCTGTACTGCAACTCCGGGCGTCAATCGGGGCAGGCGAAGGATATGTTGACGGAAATGGGCTACACGCAGGTGACCAACGAAGGTGGCATCAATCAGATAGCGCTTCCTAAAGTAGAGAATCAATAAACCGCTCGCATTCCTTCTGCTCCAGGCGGTAAGAATAATGCCGCCTGTTACAGCTCAGGTAGTTGATAAGTAAGAATTGACCCCTATCTTTACTTCCTGTTTGTTATAATTTCTTCGGTTCCTTCAGCAAAACGGGATGGCGATGAAGCGACTTAAAAATGAACTCAATTCGCTGGTTAATCGCGGCGTAGACCGGCATTTGCGCCTGGCTGTCACCGGACTTAGCCGTAGCGGTAAGACGGCGTTTATCACCGCGATGGTAAACCAGTTACTCAATATTCATGCTGGTGCGCGTCTGCCGTTGCTCAGTTGCGTGCGCGAAGAGCGTCTGCTCGGCGTTAAACGGGTTCCACAACGCGATTTTGGTATTCCGCGCTTTACCTATGATGAGGGACTGGCGCAGCTGTATGGCTCTCCGCCGACCTGGCCGACACCTACGCGCGGTGTGAGTGAAATACGCCTCGCGCTGCGCTACAAATCCAATGATTCTTTACTGCGCCACTTTAAAGACACCTCCACGCTGTACCTGGAAATCGTCGATTATCCGGGGGAGTGGCTGCTCGATTTACCGATGCTGGCCCAGGATTATCTCAGCTGGTCGCGGCAAATGACCGGATTATTACAGGGACAGCGGGGCGAATGGTCGGCAAGATGGCGGCAGTTATGCCAGGGGTTGGATCCGCTGGCGCCTGCTGATGAAAACCGTCTTGCGGAAATCGCTGCCGCCTGGACGGAGTATCTGCACCAGTGCAAGCAGCAGGGACTGCATTTTATTCAGCCGGGCCGTTTTGTTCTGCCCGGAGATATGGCGGGCGCTCCTGCGCTGCAGTTCTTCCCGTGGCCGGACGTTGATGCCTGGGGGGAATCGAAGCTGGCGCAGGCAGACAAACACACCAATGCAGGCATGCTGCGCGACAGGTTTAATTATTACTGTGAAAAAGTCGTGAAGGGATTTTATAAGAATCACTTCCTGCGCTTTGACCGTCAGATTGTGCTGGTCGATTGTCTGCAACCGCTCAACAGCGGGCCACAGGCGTTTAATGACATGCGTCTGGCGCTCACCCAACTGATGCAAAGTTTCCATTATGGACAGCGCACGCTGTTTCGTCGGCTGTTTTCCCCGGTGATCGACAAACTTCTGTTTGCCGCCACCAAAGCCGACCATGTGACGGTCGATCAGCACGCCAATATGGTGTCGTTATTGCAGCAGTTGATCCAGGACGCCTGGCAAAACGCTGCGTTCGAAGGTATCAGCATGGATTGTCTGGGACTGGCATCAGTACAGGCAACCACCAGCGGCCTGATCGATGTGAAAGGCGAAAAGATCCCGGCGCTGCGTGGTCATCGTCTGAGCGATGGTGAACCGCTAACCGTTTATCCGGGGGAAGTGCCCGCGCGTTTACCTGGACAAGCATTCTGGGACAGCCAGGGCTTTCAGTTTGAGGCGTTTCGCCCGCAGGTTATGGATGTTGATAAACCCTTACCGCATATTCGTCTTGATGCCGCGATGGAGTTTTTAATAGGAGATAAATTGCGATGAGCGAGCCGTTAAAACCGCGTATCGATTTCTCAGGTCCGCTGGACGTGGAACAAAACGCGGCGTTTAAAGCGCAGCAGATGTTCAATGAAACAGAGGCGCAGACTTTTTCTCCGGCGACAGTGGATGAACCTCTGCAAGACGAAGGTCAGGCTGAGGCCGTCATTGATGCGGCCCTACGCCCCAAACGCAGTTTGTGGCGCAAAATGGTGATGGGCGGGTTGGCGCTGTTTGGCGCGAGCGTTGTTGCTCAGGGCGTACAATGGACCATGAACGCCTGGCAGACTCAGGACTGGGTCGCGCTGGGAGGATGTGCCGCTGGCGCATTGATTATCGGTGCAGGTGTCGGATCGGTCGCGACCGAGTGGCGTCGGCTATGGCGTTTGCGCCAGCGTGCGCACGAGCGTGATGAAGCGCGAGATCTGCTCCACAGCCATGGAACCGGAAAAGGTCGTGCATTTTGTGAAAAGCTGGCGCAGCAGGCGGGTATCGATCAGTCCCATCCGGCGCTACAGCGCTGGTATGCCTCAATTCATGAAACGCAGAACGATCGCGAAGTCGTCAGCCTGTATGCCCATCTTGTGCAGCCGGTGCTGGACGCGCAGGCCCGACGTGAGATTAGCCGTTCAGCGGCGGAGTCCACGCTGATGATTGCCGTCAGTCCGCTGGCATTGGTGGATATGGCGTTTATTGCCTGGCGAAACCTGCGGCTGATTAATCGCATCGCATCGCTGTATGGCATTGAACTCGGTTATTACAGCCGCCTGCGTTTGTTCCGCCTGGTGCTACTAAATATCGCTTTTGCCGGGGCCAGTGAGCTGGTGCGGGAAGTGGGAATGGACTGGATGTCGCAGGATTTAGCCGCTCGCTTATCGACGCGTGCCGCGCAGGGTATTGGCGCGGGATTATTAACGGCGCGTCTGGGTATTAAAGTCATGGAACTTTGCCGACCGCTGCCGTGGATCGATGACGATAAGCCACGACTGGGCGATTTTCGCCGTCAACTGATTGGTCAGGTGAAAGAAACCTTACAAAAGAACAAATCGCCGCGCGAAAGTTAGCTAAAAATTGGGCGCCAGTCGTTTAACTTTACGTCCTGGCGCCTGATTTTCCAGCGAGCTGTCAATATTTGTTGACAGAGTTCTTCCTGCAAACCCAATACTGTCTTATCATTTAATACATAATCCCTTGTCCAGGTGAAGGTTCCTATGCGTTTGGAAGTCTTTTGTGAAGACCGACTTGGTCTGACCCGCGAATTGCTCGATTTACTGGTGCTGAGAAGCATTGATTTACGCGGTATCGAGATTGACCCCATCGGGCGGATTTACCTCAATTTTGCGGAACTGGAGTTCACCAACTTCAGTAGTCTGATGGCTGAAATCCGCCGTATTTCAGGGGTTACGGATGTGCGTACCGTGCCCTGGATGCCTTCCGAACGAGAACATCTTGCGTTGAGTGCGCTGCTTGAGGCGTTACCAGAACCGGTCCTTTCTCTGGATATGAAAAGCAAAATCGAGATGGCGAACCCTGCGAGCTGTCAGCTTTTCGCGCACACTCAGGATCGGATGCGCAATCATACCGCCGCCCAGTTAATCAATGGGTTTAACTTCCAGCGCTGGCTCGAAAGCAATCCGCAGGATTCTCATAGCGAGCATGTCGTAATTAACGGACAGAACTTCCTGATGGAGATTACGCCTGTCCATTTGCAGGGTGAAAATCAGGAGCAGATGCTGACTGGTGCTGTTGTCATGCTGCGATCCACCATTCGAATGGGGCGTCAGCTGCAAAATATGACTACGCAGGATTTGAGCGCGTTTAGCCAGATTATTGCCGTCAGCGCCAAAATGAAACACGTAGTGGAACAGGCGCGTAAGCTGGCGACACTGAGTGCGCCGCTGCTGATTACTGGTAATACCGGCACCGGCAAAGATCTCTTTGCCCATGCCTGCCATCTGGCAAGCCCGCGTGCGTCGAAGCCGTATCTGGCGCTGAACTGCGCGTCAATTCCTGAGGATGCGGTCGAAAGTGAGCTGTTTGGCCATGCCCCGGAAGGCAAAAAAGGCTTCTTTGAGCAGGCGAATGGCGGCTCGGTTCTGTTAGATGAAATTGGTGAAATGTCGCCGCGTATGCAGACCAAATTGCTGCGTTTTCTCAATGACGGCACGTTCCGCCGCGTGGGAGAAGATCACGAAGTTCATGTTGATGTCCGCGTGATTTGCGCGACGCAAAAGAACCTTGTGGAAATGGTGCAGAAAGGGCTTTTCCGTGAAGATCTCTATTATCGTCTGAATGTACTGACGCTAAATCTGCCGCCGCTACGCGATTGCCCGCAGGATATTATGCCGCTTACCGAACTGTTTGTGGCGCGCTTCGCCGACGAGCAGGGCGTGCCGCGTCCGAAGTTGTCTGCCGATCTCAGCACGGTGTTAACCCGCT
Source organism: Citrobacter sp. RHBSTW-00887 (assembly GCF_013728095.1). NCBI lineage: Bacteria > Pseudomonadati > Pseudomonadota > Gammaproteobacteria > Enterobacterales > Enterobacteriaceae > Citrobacter > Citrobacter sp. RHBSTW-00887. The sequence continues at coordinate 2,582,996 of NZ_CP056267.1, forward strand.
ACGGTTGGCCGGGCAACGTGCGTCAGCTTAAAAATGCCATCTACCGGGCGCTGACCCAGCTTGAAGGCTATGAGCTGCGGCCGCAGGATATTTTACTGCCGGATTACGATGCGGCAACGGTTGCGGTCGGAGAAGAGGTGATGGAAGGATCGCTGGATGAAATTACCAGCCGCTTTGAACGCTCTGTGCTGACGCAGCTTTATATGAATTATCCCAGCACGCGCAAACTGGCCAAGCGCCTCGGTGTTTCGCACACCGCGATTGCCAACAAATTGCGTGAATACGGCCTGAGCCAGCAGAAAAAAAGCGAAGAGTAACGCGGTAAATGAAAATGCCTCCCTGCGGAGGCATTTTTGTATGCAGACGTGGCTTAAGCTTTCAGTACGTCCAGCGCAGCAGTGTAGTCTGGCTCGTTGGTGATTTCATTGACCAGTTGGCTGAAAACGACGTTGTCATTTTCATCAATAACGACCACGGCACGTGCGGCCAGAGCTTTCAGTGGGCCTTCAGCGATTTCTACGCCGTAGTTTTTCAGAAATTCTGCGTTGCGCAGGGTGGACAGCGTGATAACGTTGCTCAGACCTTCCGCGCCGCAAAAACGTGAATGGGCGAATGGCAGGTCGGCCGAAATGCACAGTACGACGGTATTGTCGATTTCTGTCGCCAGTTGGTTAAACTTACGTACCGATGCCGCACAAACGCCGGTATCGATGCTTGGGAAAATATTCAGCACTTTGCGCTTGCCTGCGAACTGGCCCAGCGTAACGTCAGACAGGTCTTTAGCCACAAGGGTAAAAGCCTGAGCTTTGCTTCCAGCCTGAGGAATTGAGCCGGCAACTGTAACCGGGTTGCCCTGGAAATGAACGGTTTGTGACATGGTTATCTTCCTGTTTACATATAGTTAACGTCGAGGCTAGTTTATGCCATCAGCAGTTAACACGGCAAACGCTATTTGCGGATATCCGCTTCAGGGACTGCATTAAGGAAAGCAAATGAGAACAGTTAAGGTGTATGAGGAAGCCTGGCCGCTGCACACTCCCTTTGTTATTGCCCGTGGGAGCAGAACCGAAGCGCATGTGGTGGTGGTTGAAGTGGCAGAAAACGGCGTCACGGGTATCGGCGAGTGCACACCGTATCCGCGCTATGGTGAAAGCGATGCCTCAGTGCTGGCGCAAATTATGAGCATTGCCCCACAACTGGAAAATGGACTGACGCGTGAAGAGCTGCAAAAGCTGCTGCCAGCGGGAGCCGCGCGTAATGCTGTGGACTGCGCGTTGTGGGATCTGAGTGCGCGTCAACAGCAACTGTCACTGGCAGAGTTGGTGGGAAGTGAACTGGCGGCAGTGGTGACGACGGCGCAAACAGTGGTAATTGGCACGCCGGAACAAATGGCGGTGAGTGCGGCTGCACTGTGGGAAAATGGCGCGAAACTGCTAAAAGTTAAACTGGATGCGCGCTTGATTAGCGAGCGGATGGTTGCTATTCGTGCAGCAGTCCCTGATGCCACGATTATTGTCGACGCCAATGAATCCTGGCGGGCAGAAGGTCTGGCGGCACGCTGCCAGCTTCTGGCTGATTTAGGGGTGGCGATGCTGGAGCAGCCGCTGCCAGCGCAGGACGATGCCGCGTTGGAAAATTTTGTGCATCCGCTGCCGATCTGCGCAGATGAAAGCTGCCACACCCGCAGCAGCCTGAAAGCGCTGCACGGGCGCTATGAAATGGTCAATATCAAACTGGATAAAACAGGCGGCCTGACGGAGGCGCTGGCGCTGGCAACCGAAGCCCGCGAGCAGGGATTTGCGCTAATGCTGGGCTGCATGTTGTGTACTTCCCGGGCGATTGGCGCGGCGTTACCCCTTACGCCGCAGGTTAACTTTGCCGATCTTGATGGCCCTACCTGGCTTGCCAGCGACGCGGAGCCGGCCCTGCATTTTACGACCGGACAACTTCATCTCTAGGGTGCCAGCGCAGGAGATTGGACATGGCCAGCAGGTATTTCTCGCTCGCTTCATCTGAAGAGATGGGCGGAAATTCGGCGGTTATACAGTGTAAGTTCAGGTCTGCGCACCAGCTTCCAAATGAGCCGGGCGTTTCATAACCTACGCTGGTGACGAGAGGTAATTCAAACGACTGCGCCAGCCACGCACCTAATTCGCTGCGCCTGGGATCTTCAATACAGGCCAGCGGATCGTGAAAAGAGACCACCCACGCAGGATGAATTCGGTGAATAAGCTGGCACAGCGCCTGGGTTTCTGGTTCTGAGCCCGGATTTTCGCCGGTCAACAACACCACATCGCGTTCTTCTGCGCTGCTGTTCCAGCGATACACCGTTTCACCCGCTTTCCAGTTGGCAGCGGGAAAGTTACGGTTTAGATCCACTCCGTTCGCATTTGCGCGCAGCCCGAGCTGGCAACCGTCAGGGTTAACCGCCAGCACCACATGGTGACGACGTAAGGAAGGATTAAGCGTACGCAATGCGCAGGAAAGGGTGACAACCGATGCGTTTTCGTCGCCGTGCGTTCCTGCCAGTATCAGACCGCTTTCACGATCGGCCGCCATTGCGGGAAACCAGATTAGCGGCGCGCCTAATAATGAACGTCCGTAATGTTCGGTTCCAGGTGGGAATGCGCCGCGCTCGGCACGGGGTCGGGTAACGGTCATAGTCATCTCTGAATGCGTGGATTGTTACTCGCAGTGTTGTGCAAAATGTATGGATAATCAAATCGTTTTCACACACTTATCTTTTCAGATGTAATATTATTTCCTTGTCGAAAGTTAATTGCATTTCCTGCTGGCGATACAAATAATTACACATTCACTTAGTAGCCGGAATTGAGGGTATTTTATGCAGCATTCTGTTTCAGTAACCTGTTGTGCGCTATTGGTAAGCAGCATTTCATTATCCTGGGCTGCTGATGTTCCCAGCGGAACGGTACTGGCAGAAAAGCAAGAACTGGTGCGTCATATCAAAGACGAACCGGCGTCATTGGATCCGGCAAAGGCCGTCGGGCTTCCTGAAATTCAGGTTATTCGTGATTTATTTGAAGGGCTGGTCAACCAGAATGAGAAGGGCGAGATTGTGCCCGGTGTTGCCACTCAGTGGAAAAGTAACGATAACCGTATCTGGACGTTTACGCTGCGCGACAATGCGCAATGGGCAGATGGTACGCCGGTAACGGCGCAGGATTTTGTCTATAGCTGGCAGCGTCTGGTTGACCCGAAAACGCTGTCGCCGTTTGCCTGGTTTGCTGCGCTGGCGGGTATTAACAACGCACAGGCGATAATTGATGGAAAAGCCTCGCCAGATAAGCTCGGCGTTAGCGCGATCGATGCGCGTACATTGAAGGTCCAACTGGATAAACCGCTGCCCTGGTTTGCTAATCTGACGGCGAGTTTTGCTTTCTATCCGGTACAAAAAGCTAACGTTGAGAGCGGTAAAGATTGGACCAAACCGGGTAATCTAATTGGTAACGGCGCCTATGTGCTCAAAGATCGTGTGGTGAACGAAAAACTGGACGTTGTGCCGAACACGCATTATTGGGACAACGCCAAAACGGTGCTGCAAAAAGTCACCTTCCTGCCTATTAACCAGGAATCGGCAGCGACCAAGCGCTATCTTGCTGGTGATATCGATATTACCGAGTCGTTCCCGAAAAACATGTATCAGAAACTGTTGAAGGACATCCCGGGCCAGGTTTATACCCCGCCGCAGCTTGGCACTTACTACTATGCCTTTAATACCCAGAAGGGACCGACTGCCGACTCACGCGTGCGCCTGGCGCTCAGCATGACTATCGATCGTCGCCTGATGGCGGAGAAAGTTCTGGGTACCGGCGAAAAGCCCGCATGGCATTTTACGCCGGATGTAACGGCAGGGTTTGTGCCGGAACCTTCACCGTTTGAGCAAATGAGTCAGGAAGAGCTGAACGCGCAGGCGAAAACGCTGCTGCGTGCGGCGGGCTATGGTCCACAGAAACCACTTAAACTGACGCTGCTGTATAACACCTCTGAAAATCATCAGAAGATTGCTATTGCTGTCGCGTCTATGTGGAAGAAAAATCTCGGCGTTGACGTGAAACTGCAAAACCAGGAGTGGAAAACCTATATAGATAGCCGCAATACCGGTAATTTTGATGTGATCCGCGCCTCGTGGGTGGGCGATTACAATGAGCCATCTACGTTCCTGTCGCTATTAACATCAACCCATACGGGCAATATCTCCCGCTTTAATAATCCGGCGTACGATAAAGTGTTGACCCAGGCAACCCTGGAGAATACGCAGAAAGCACGCAATGCTGATTATAACGCCGCGGAGAACATTCTGATGGAACAGGCTCCCATTGCGCCGATTTATCAGTACACCAACGGGCGTTTAATTAAACCGTGGCTGAAAGGGTATCCGATTACTAACCCTGAAGATGTGGCTTATAGCCGCACAATGTATATTGTGAAGCACTGATATCACTGGCCTGTTCGGGACGTTGCATTGGCGATTTCCCGAACAGGCAAGGCTGTTGGGAAGGTGGGTCATGAAAGCAAGGGAAAAGTATCACCCAATAGAATGGGTTACACTGTATAAATACGAATATCGTGCGCCTGAAACGCCGTGGCATACTCTTTGCTGATATTTTCCTCGACGACAATTACATCGATATTGCTGCTTTCGGTAACGACATAACGGGCGACAGCCGGGATCTTTTCAGCCGTCAGCGCGACAATAGTTTCATTACACTGTTTGATCACCGCTTTTTTGAACTCACAATCCGCGTAATCAAATCCGGTTAAGCCGGATTCTGGCGACATCGCGCAGCCGCCAATAAATCCCTGATCGAATAAAATGCCCTGCACCTGCGAGATAGCGGTGGCACCCACACACCCTCCAGAAGATCGTTGCACCGCGCCGCCCAGCATAATGACATCAAACAGTGGTTTTTTTAGTAAAACGGCGGCAATCTCCGGGGAATTTGTTACCACGGTTAACGCCAGCTCGGCGGGTAGGGCTTCAGCCATCGCCAGATTAGTACTGCCTGTGTCGATAAAAATGCAGCTTCCGGATTTGACCATCCGGGCGCATCTCTGCGCGATATTGCTCTTTTTCGCCACATTAATACTCTTGCGCACGGTGATGTCTTCGGATTCAGGGAGTGCAATGACTGCGCCGCCATAGACTTTTTTACACACGCCATCTTTACTCAGTTCATGCAGATCGCGACGGATTGTATGTTCCGAAACGCCTAACCTACTGGCGAGTTCGGAACAGATGACTCTGCCGTTTTCCTGCAAGATCTGATAGATAAGCGCCTGGCGCTGTTCAGGGAATGCTGCGTAATCGAGCATCAATACTCCAGTGAAATAAACATCGAGCAATAACAAGCATAATTGTGCATTATGGTTCACGATGTCAACATCCCTTTAGGGAACCTATTGTTTGGATACAACAAGAAGAGGTTAGCTATGAAGGTTGCGCATGTGGCGTTATGGACACGGGATCTTGAGCAACAAGCTCAATTCTGGGTCACGTTTTTTGACGCAAAGATCAACGAAAAATACTGCAGTAAAACCAATCCAGGATTTGAATCCTATTTTGTCAAAATTGGTGAGGATATCGCGATTGAGTTAATGACTAAGCCTGGACTGACAAAACATGCTCCCGACAATAACACCTCAGGCTGGGTGCATCTCGCCATTTCAGTTGGCGGCAGTGAAAACGTTGATGCCATGGCGATGCGTGCAAAAGAACAGGGAATATTAGTTTCTGGCCCGCGCACCACCGGTGATGGCTATTACGAAGCGGTGATACGCGATCCTGACGGCAACTTGATTGAAATTGTGGCCTAAGGCTTCACGCCATCTCCAGTAGAAACGTCGTACCTGTTACCGACTATTGATGAGCATGATTCATAAGGTTGTCCTTCTTTTCATCTCTAATCACCCGCCTGTCGAGTCTCTATAATTTTTATAGTTTTCAGCATCCGGTGGCGCGTGCTGCCACCGTTTTGGAGAGTCGAAATGCAAAATCAACGGAATACCGTCTCCAGCGCCGGCGCGGAGATTATGAATCAACAATTTGATGGTAACAGCGTCTTTCCTCGCGGAGAGAAAAATGAAGCGTATGCGAAATATTTCACTGGCGACAGCTATCTGACCATGCTCTCCATGGAAGGCGTGGTCATTGGCAACGTAGCATTTGAGCCGGGCTGTCGTAACTTCTGGCATATCCATCATCAAGGGGGACAAATCTTGCTGGTGACCGGCGGCAGAGGCTGGTATCAGGCGTGGAATCAACCGGCGCGTGAACTGAAAACCGGTGACGTCGTACACATCCCGGCGGGAATGAAACACTGGCACGGCGCCGCGCGTGATAGCTGGTTTGCCCATATCGCTGTGGAAATCCCGGCCGCTGGCACATCGAACGAGTGGCTTGAACCGGTAAGCGACGCTGAGTACAACCGGCTCCCCTGAGCTGTGCGGGGCACGCGTTCTGCAGGTAAAGAATCCGATGCCCGAAGTGAATCAGTTTGAGCTGATTATTGATACAGTCCCGTATCTACATGACCTGAATCCGTATATTCCAACGCTGGCGCTGGTACTGCTTTGTCATTGATATTGCCTCATTGAAATGAGTGCAGAAAAAAGACGCGGATTTCCGCGCCTTTTCTTTTGTTAGTGTGTCGATGGAGCTGCTTCAGGATTATCCATATACAGCGTCTGGCTGGGGAACGCAAAGTCGGCGTCGTGTGCCTTGACTATCGAAATAATCTTTAAATAAACGTCCTGCTGTACCGCAAGCCATTCCTGCCACACGGTGGTTTTCGTGAAGCAATACACCATGATATTCAGCGATGAATCGGCGAATTCATTAAAATAAACCAGCAGGGTTTGTTTCTGGTCTATTCCCGGATGGTTTTGCAGCATTTCTCTGACCGACTCGACAACGGCACTGACTTTATCAGCATCTTCATATCGTAACCCGATCACCGTTTTGATGCGGCGATTCGTCATCCTTCCTGGGTTTTCTACGCTGATAGAGGAGAAAATCGAGTTTGGGACATATAACGGACGATGATCGAAGGTGTTTATTTTGGTCATTCGCCAGCCGATTTCCGTAACTGTACCTTCAATATTGCGGTCCGGGGAGCGGATCCAGTCGCCGATGCTAAAGGGTCTGTCGAAGTAGAGCATAATCCCTGAGAAAAAGTTGCTCAGAATGTCTTTGCCTGCCATACCTACAGCGATACCGCCAATGCCGCCGAAGGTTAACAGGCCGGATAAGCTCATACCGAAATGTTCGCCATACAGCAAAATGATGGCAACCACGATGGTAATCTTGATGATTCGCGACAGGATCCTCGCGCTGGTGATATCTCTGCCTTTATTAATCTGCGTCTTTTCAAACTGATTAATTACCAGAAAAAGTTTGATGGTAAGGATCAGCGCAATCAACGAGGTGCAGATAAAGTCGACCACGCTGGAGGAGATAAATTTCAGGCTGTAATTTTCGATAACGTTATTAGCAATACTGCCTAACGTCCCGATGATAATGGCATAGACAAAAAATTGCGCGGCATGAAATATGAATCCTTTGCAGCGACGCTCTCCACGATGATACCAGACGCTCATCAGAACCAGCGCGGCACAGCAGCTGAGAATTACCGTCAAATTAAACGCATTATTTATAAACAGTTCAGCGATCATGATTCTTCCAACAGCTCCGTGGTAGTGAAATATCTTCTGATATCCTAATCCTCGAATATTTTACTCAGTTCTGGCGGTCAAATCATTAATCCATAGGGGAGATATATAATGCAATTAGCGCTATTTTCGGCGAAATAGCGCTGGTATCCACCCTGAAAGCGGTTTATGTAGCAGACAGTCAGTTGATGTCATGGTATTGTTAGCGCAAAGTAACAAGGTTTTCATCTGCAAAAGGACAGTACTATGATCATGGCTAAGCTGAAGACAGCGAAGGGACGGAAGTTTCTGTTGTGCCTGCTTGGGGTGTTTATTATCGCAGCGTCGGTCGTGACGCGAGCGACGATCGGTGGTGTGATTGAACAGTATGACATTCCGCTATCCGACTGGACCGCTTCAATGTACGCCATTCAATCGGCAATGATTTGTGTCTACAGCATGGTGTTTACGATTCTGTTGGCTATCCCGCTGGGAATCTATTTCCTCGGCGGCGAGGAGCAACACTAAGCGTTTGTTATGCCGGATGAGATCGCCATCCGGCATTGAGTTGTGTGGTTAATCGTCTTCTTCGTCATCCAGTTCAACTGGCGTCTGATATTCATCCGGCTTGATGACCAGCAGGTCGCAGCGTAGGTGATCGATAACCTGTTCAGCGGTGTTACCAAGGAACGCGGCAGAAATACCGGTACGACCGACGGTACCCAGTACTACAATACCCGCCTGCAAGTGCTCGGCTAAATCAGGAATGACCTCTTCAGGCAATCCTTTTTCAACGTGCGTCACTTTCTCATCGATACTGAATTTCTGGCGCAACGCCTTCATGGCCAGCAGATGCTGTCCACGGATCGCGTCGTTATAAACGCTGGGGTCAAACTCAGGTAGTTCAATTGCGATATTGATTGGCGTAACAGGGTAGGCGCCAACCAGATGCACTTCAGTATGGTTAACCTGTTCTGCTAGTTGCAGCGTCTCTTTGACCAGTTTTTCATTGAGCGCGTTGTGATAAGGCTCTTCACTGGCGAGGTTCACCGCAACCAGCGCTTTACCCTCTTCAGGCCATGGCTGGTCTTTAACCATCCATACCGGGCTTGGACATTTGCGCAATAAATGCCAGTCGGTAGGCGTGAAAATTACGGCTTCGAGGCGGTCGTGTTGGTGTGCCATTTTGAGGACCAGGTCATGCTGAGCGCTAATGACTTCCTGGATGATGGCTTCAAAGGGACGGTTGTGCCATACCACTTTAATTTCAAGAGGGATCCCTGCTTCGATGTAGTATTTTGCTTGTTCACGGATCCATGCTGTTCGCTGGCTGATGACCCCCTGACGCATTGCCGTACGCTCATCGGGCGACAGCAGGGTAGTCATCTCGTAGGAAAAGTCATAGATTGGCAAAAAGGCTTTAATTTTGCCACCAATCCGTTGATGCAAATAAACAGCTCGCCGTAATGCTGGTTGATCGTCCTGGTTTGGATCGATGACGACCAGCATATTTTTATACATAGCCATACAGGGTCTCCTTACAACTGTCATCGCAGTTTGTAATTAAAAGAGTAACCCAATAATGTGGATTGAAACAGGGGAGAACCTCCTGCCAGATCAATAAATCGGGAAAATTTAGCGATTTGACAGAAGGATAACAGAAATGCTTGCGGAAAGATTACGCTACGTTACGCGTGTGGCCAGCAAGAACTGCCAGCGCGTCGCTATTCTCAATAGTTATGTATTTGCCTTTCACTGCCAGCATACCGCTTTTCTGGAAACGACCCAACAGGCGGCTGATGGTTTCAACCGTCAGACCCAGGTAGTTACCGATGTCGCCGCGGGTCATGGTCAGGCGGAACTCACGAGGCGAGAACCCGCGCTGGGCAAAGCGGCGAGACAAGTTGTAGATAAAGGCCGCCAGGCGCTCTTCTGCATTTTTCTTCGACAACAGCAGGATCATATCCTGGTCGCCTTTGATTTCGCCACTCATCAGACGCATCATCTGCTGACGCAGATTCGGCATTTTTCCGGACAGGTCATCAAGGGTTTCGAAAGGAATTTCGCAAACCATTGAGGTTTCCAGCGCCTGGGCAAAGCTCGGGTGATGTCCGCTGCCAATCGCGTCAAAACCGACCAGATCACCCGCCAGATGGAAGCCGGTAATTTGCTCATCGCCTTGTTCGGTAATGGTATAGCTTTTAATCGTTCCGGAGCGGATAGCGTAGAGTGATTTAAGTTCATCACCTGCTTTAAAGAGCGTTTGCCCCTTTTGGATAGGCTTTTTGCGCTCGATGATGTTATCGAGCTGGTCAAGCTCATGCTCGTTAAGTGTGAACGGGATGCAAAGCTGGCTGATGCTGCAATCCTGGCAATGGATAGCACAACCGCCAGACTGAATGCGCCGTATAATTCGCTTTTCCGGGATCATAGGTCTGCTCAAGCCGTAATTGATATTTGTCAATTTTAACATCTTTTTGGTGAGCACGTAAGCCTGAGCTACTCCCAATAGAGAATAATTCAGGTATAACCGGAATGAATGTTTGTAACTCCTTGATTAACCGCATTAAATTTGTGGTCACATTATGCGAAAGTGTGACGAATAAGGCATTAATTGCCTGGAATCTAGAGTAGCAAATAACCTTCGTGACGCAATAACCACTCTTTTCGCTGCACGCCGCCAGCATATCCAGTCATGGTGCCGTTACGCCCAATGACGCGATGGCAGGGGACCACAATGCTTACCGGGTTGGCGCCATTGGCCGCACCGACGGCTCTTGCTGCACCGGGGCGCCCTAACTGTTCGGCCAGTTGACCATAGTGCATGACCTGCCCACACGGGATAGTGCGTAATGCTTGCCAGACTTCACGCTGGAAAGGCGTGCCAGCCGTTGCCGTTTCCAGCGTGTCAATAATGCTGAGATTCCCGGCAAAATACTCCGACAGTTTATCGCTTAATCCGCCAGGGTTTTTGGCTGTAATACGCTGATAACCTTCTGTGCGGTAATGAATATCCAGCAATTGTTCCATGCGATCGCGGTGCTGATCCCATTCCACCGCGCGCAGGCGAAATTGCTCATCACAAATAACCCACAGCGGGCCCAGCGGCGTGTCGATGGTGTCTTCCAGTAAGTTCAGCATCCGTTTCTCTCATTACAGCGTTCAGGCGAGGTTACACATTATCACGGCAGCAACAGTTGCAGCTATACCCCTAAAAACGGATATCTGTATGTCGTGAGTAGATCTTTTCAGCGGAGCGAGCCAGGTGAATTATTGGAAATAATCGTAAACCGTTGTCGGTATAATAGTGCGCGGTTATGATAATGCTCGTCGTAATTCGCTGGAGGAAGAAACATGAATCTTGATGATGCTTCGCTGTTTCTGGATGCTATGGGGGATGTCCAACCACTGAAGGGCTGCGCCGATGTACACTGGCAGCCAACGCGTAATATCCGCACTCCGGCGCGTATCGATACGCTTCAACTGGATAACTTTCTCACGACGGGGTTTCTCGATATTATCCCGTTGAACGAGCCGCTGGAGTTTCGTCGCGAAGGTTTACAGCACGGCGTGACTGACAAACTGCGAACCGGAAGATATCCGCAGCAGGCGAGCCTTAATCTCATCCGCCAGCCCGTAGAAACATGCCGCCAGATGCTATTCAGTTTTATTCTGCAGGCACAGCAAGATGGATTACGTAATGTGCTAGTGATACACGGTAAGGGGCGTGACGATAACGCTCATGCCAATATTGTTCGCAGCTATGTGGCGCGCTGGCTGACAGAATTTGATGACGTCCAGGCCTACTGCGCCGCTTTGCCGCATCACGGCGGCAGCGGGGCATGCTATGTGGCATTACGTAAAACCGCGCAGGCAAAACAGGAAAACTGGGAGCGTCACGCTAAGCGCAGCCGTTGAGCCACGTATTCATCAGGCGGCCAATACTCTGTTCCTGCCTTCGTGCTTGGCTTTGTACAACGCGTCGTCCACGCGTTTGAATAATTCATCAATACTTTCGTTCGTTTCGTGCCGCGCAACGCCAATGCTGACGGTAAAGCGGGGAAGACCAGGGAGAGTAACCTTGGCTACCGTTGCGCGGATCACTTCTGCAAGATTGAGGGCGACATCCAGCGAGGTTCGCGGCAGCAGCAGCACAAATTCTTCACCACCCCAGCGAAAAATAAGATCGTCTTTTCGTGCACAGGATTCCAGTGTGCGGGCCAGAGCACAAAGCACTTCATCGCCTTTTAAATGACCGAAGAGATCGTTAATGCTTTTAAAACGATCGGTGTCGATCAATAAAAGGCTGTAGTCCTGCGTCAATGATACCGCATGCGTCTGCTCCGGCTCGGTTACCTGATAAAAATGTCGGCGATTAAGTAATCCCGTTAAAGGGTCACGCAGAGCGGCATGCTCAAGCTCCTGTTCCAGCCGTTTTTGTTCGGTAATGTCATGAATAATGCACAACATGAGTTTATTACCGTAAATTTCAATCGGTCCGGCGTAGGTTTGTACATGACGTGAGGTGCCGTCTGCCAGTTTATGGACAAAGTGCAAAGGCTTATGGCCGCCGGGCAGATGGGCGATTTCATGCATTACCGGCAATATATGGCGGCCCAGCATGTTGATCTCCCAGGTATGTTTCTGGCACATCACATCAAGGTTGTAACCATAAAAATTCAGGGCACTGAGGTTTGCATCAACGATCAGGCCATCGCGGGACGGATCAATCAGTAACATTGGCGCGGAGTTGGTCTGGAAAAAACGCGCATAAAAGCCCTGTTTTTTTCGTTGATAAGTTGCTGAACGGCTGGCTTTCAGACCTTGCGCAGTTGGCGTTTCAATGCCTTCGAAAAGGATAACATCCCCCACGCCCGGCAGAGATTTAATGGACAGGCGGCTGGCCAACGCGATTTCCTCACCATCGCGGTAAACCGTGAGGATCTCAACAACGTGATGATGATTGCTCAAGTCACTGAGATACATGGTTAAATCATTTTGAGAATGCGTTGAGAATATGCCCTTGCGCAGTGGGGAAAAACAGAGATCCTGCATTAACTCACGTGCAACGATATTAGCGAACACCAGTTCTTCGGTTTGTGGCGAAACAATCCACACCGGAAAGGTTAACAAATCCAGTGAATGCAGCTCGGTTGTGCTCATCGATAATCCCGTTATCTTTATCTGCTGTGTTGCCCGTTTAATGGCGAATATTTTAGATATTACAGTCTCACAAAGTTATTGATTGTCGGTGAGACAAGGGTTGTACGACTGGCTTTTGTTTGATGCTGTTTTCTGATTGGATCAGTTCATGAATCTTATGCGCTGGCAGCGGTTTTGCAAACAGGAAACCTTGCAGCATGCTACATCCCATCTGGGTAAGAAGTAATTCCTGCTCCTGGGTTTCTATTCCTTCAGCCACCACGCGCATATTCATGGAGTGAGCTATGTCAATAATGGTAGACACAATTTTTGTATTTTTACTGTTCTCGCTAATATCTTTGACAAATATCCTGTCGATTTTTAATTCCCGTGCCGGAAGTGACTTCAACATCAATATATTTGAATAACCAGTGCCGAAATCATCAATAGAAACGGTGATCCCCAAAGCAGAGAAAGCATTCAGGATTTCAATACTGCGTTTTAAATTTTTAAGTGCAGTGCTCTCCGTGAGCTCCAGCGTGAGATAGGCAGGTGAAAGTTGGTATTGCGCCAGGGCGTTGCAAACAACATCAATAATATCATGCTGTTCAAACTGGGCGGGGGAGAGGTTAACGGCGAGCGTCCATTCTGTATTCCCTTGTAATGTCCACTGATGCAACTGCAAACATGCCTGTTGGATAACCCATTTGCCGACGGGAATAATCAGGCCCGTTTCTTCCAGCGCAGGCAGAAATTCAGCCGGTAGCAGCATGCCGCGCTCCGGATGATGCCAGCGTAATAACGCTTCAAAACCAGTCAGGGAATGATCTCCGGCGGTATATTTAGGCTGATACCATAGCTCAAACTGGTTGCGTTCAAGCGCTTGTGAAAGTTCCTGTAGAAATGTCGGCGGCGTATCAGCGATAGCTTCCATCTGGGGACTATAAATAGCCCAGCCGTTTCTGCCCGCCTGTTTGACATGATACATCGCCATATCGGCCTTCACTTTTAGCTCATGCAGTGTCGAGCCATGTTCGGGATAAATACTGCTCCCCGCACTTAACGAAACCCGAATGGTATGACCGAATAAGGTAAAGGGGTCACCGATCGCATCTGAAATTCGCGCAAGTAAGGCGGAGATAGCCTGCTGGTTGCAGTCTGGAACCAGCAAGATAAATTCATCTCCCCCCAGTCTTGCCAGCGTCATTGAATCATCAAGGCAACTGTAGATACGCTGTGTACTGGCAATCAGCAGTTGATCGCCGATGTGATGCCCCCAGGTATCGTTAACGACTTTAAAACGATCGAGGTCGATAAATACCAACGCGAAATGCTGTTGATGCAATTTGGAATGCCGCAGGCAGGCCTGTAAGCGGGTATCTATTTGCGTTCGATTAGCAAGTCCGGTCAGTGCGTCGAAGTGGACCTGATGTTCAAGCTGGCAGTTCAACTGATGCAGGTTGTCAGCCAGTCGGGAAGTGCGCAGTTGTGAATCCACCATCGAGACGACCAGCATGATACCCAAAATAATTAGCGTGACGGCACAGACCCAGACAGAGAGTTCCAGCGTACTGAGCCCATCGTGCGCAGTGTGTCCAAAATGGGTGAACGTTGCCGCTCCCATACCGGTGTAATGCATAGAAGCAATTGCCAGCGCCATAATAAGGGCAGCAATAAGTCGGTTAATCAGTACGCGACGAGTGTTTTGGCGTAAATGGAAGGCGAGCCATAAACCTACGCCAGACGCAACGACGGCAATAATCACAGAGAGCAAAATCAGCGAGCGATCCCATGAGATGGCCACATGTTCGATAATGGCATACATGCCAACGTAGTGCATCGTGACAACGCCGGCACTCAATATGCTGGTGGCAATGACCAGTCGTTTTGTTGATAACGTATTACCGGAAATAGCGATATTGATGGCGAGGGTTGCAGAAATGAGCGCAATAAAGAACGAAAACGCGGTGAGTGATAGGTGATAATTGATCGGCATAGTCATTTTCATGGCCAGCATACCGATAAAATGCATCGACCAGATCCCCATACCCAGCGTAGCGCCGCCAGATAGCCGCCAGAAGGTAGATTCACGTTTGCTGGAGATTGCTACCTTACCCGCACTGTCGAGGGCAATAAAGGAGGCAATAAATGCGACAACAAAGGAAATCCCAATCAATACAGGGTCCCACGACACGTGCAACATCTTGCTACCTATCGAAAAAAAGCCGTGATGATAAATCTAGCAGGTTTTGTCCAGTTAACCTGATAAAACCAGGAATGTTCTTGTGTTTTTACAATGAGTATTAGAGCGAAGAGCAAGATATTGAAAATGACAAGCCATTACTTATATAAACATTCATAAAAATTATGTTTCTGTGTGTTTTATGCTCGTCACGTGCTCGCCATCACAATAATCTGATGGTGGGGAACATTACCGCCATTGGCGGGATAAAGTGCTGAACTATTATGAATGGCTAGTGTAATTTATTGACTTAAGTAAAAGGGCTGCTGGCTCTCATTGAAAGTTCAGCTTTCGTCACAGAGCAATGGAAATCTGTATTGCAGATGCTATAAAAATAACATCCACGTTATTTCTTGGTGCACAGGGTTAAAATGTTAAATGATATTAGCGTCAGAACCTTTATTGTTTTATTTCTGCTCATTACAGCGGTTGCGCTCAATGTTGTTGAAATGATTTTTTCGGCTACCCCAGAAATTATTATTGGCACTAATGCGGTAAGCATTATTTCTATATTATGTTTGTGGTGGTACATGACGAAATATCTGGTCATGCCGATTAATACGGTTAAAAGAAGCATTGAAGAAGTAACATCCGGGAATCTGGCAATCAGTATTCCCGAATTTGGTAATAACTGTGCGGGTAGACTAATTCCTGGCATCAATAGCTTATCAAGTAATATTTCAGCACTCGTTAATGAGATCAGAACATCCTCGCAAACGGCGATGACGCTTTCTGAACAGCTGGCGGAACGCAGCGCCGAGCTTTCAGTGAAAACAGAACAGCAATCCGGAGCATTAATGCAGACGGCTGCCAACATGGATGAAATAGCGGTTAATACGCGGAATAATGCTGATAACACGCAAATAGCCAGCGCTCAGGCAACAATTGCCACGCAATGCGCCCGTCAGGGTGGCGAATTAATGGTGCAGGTTGCGACAAATATGCGTTCAATCACCGAATGCGCACAGCAAATGACAGAAATTATTACGCTGATAGATGGTATTGCATTCCAGACAAATATTCTGGCATTGAATGCTGCTGTGGAAGCTGCAAGGGCCGGTGAACATGGCAAAGGGTTTTCCGTGGTGGCCGGTGAGGTAAGAATGCTTGCACACCGTAGTGCAGATGCTGCTAAGAATATTAAGCAACTGATTGCCCAAACCCATCAAAATGTTCAGCAAGGCGCTGCTATTGTGCGTGAAGCTGAAAAAAACATGCATGATATTGTCGGGGGGGCCGGGCAATTAAACCAACTGATGGGCGAGATATTAACCACTACGCAGGAGCAGGAGAAAGGAATTATCAGAATTACCCATGCTCTGGCCGAACTGGAGAACGTCACCCAAAGTAATGCCATTATGGTTGATGAGCTTTCTGACTCCTCAGGTATCCTGAAAAATCAGGTGATTGACCTTCAATCGCGAACGCATAAATTTCGCTTAAGTCATGCGCTTGAATCAGAGAGACACCAGCGGGCCTGAGAGGGGCATCTCGTAACCAGCGCCGCATTCGTCGGCGCTTTTCTTATTATCAGATACTTTTTATGAATCATTTCAGCACAATGGGACAATGAGATATTGCTTAACATATTCTGACAGCTAGACTATCGAAAAAAGCTGAATGTTTGTGGAGGCGCTGTGGAAGCCATTAAGGGAACGGATGTTAATGTGCCGGATGCTGTGTTTGCCTGGCTGTTGGATGGCCGTGGTGGGGTGAAGCCACTGGAAGATAACGATGTTATCGACAGTCAACATCCCTGCTGGCTGCATCTTAATTATACCCATCCTGAAAGCGCGCAATGGCTGGCGACAACGCCTTTACTTCCCAATAACGTGCGTGATGCGCTGGCGGGTGAAAGCACGCGCCCACGCGTAAGCCGGGTAGGGGAAGGTACGTTGATTACGCTGCGCTGTATTAACGGCAGCACCGACGAGCGACCTGACCAACTGGTTGCGATGCGCTTATATATGGATGAACGTCTGATTGTCTCAACGCGTCAGCGTAAAGTCTTGGCGCTGGATGATGTGGTCAGCGATCTCCAGGAAGGCACGGGAGCGGCTGATTGTGGTAGTTGGCTGGTGGATGTTTGCGATGCACTAACCGATCATGCCAGTGAGTTTATCGAACAACTGCACGATAAGATTATCGATCTGGAAGATAACCTGCTTGATCAGCAGATTCCGCCGCGTGGTTTCCTGGCATTGCTGCGTAAGCAGTTAATTGTGATGCGCCGCTATATGGCGCCTCAACGCGATGTCTATTCCCGGCTGGCGAGCGAACGTTTTTCCTGGATGACCGACGACCATCGGCGGCGGATGCAGGATATCGCTGACAGGCTAGGGAGAGGGCTGGATGAAATAGATGCCTGTATTGCCAGGACCGGTATTATGGCGGATGAAATTGCGCAGGTTATGCAGGAGTCTCTGGCTCGCCGAACGTATACAATGTCATTGATGGCAATGGTTTTTCTTCCCAGCACATTTTTAACCGGGCTGTTTGGCGTTAACCTAGGCGGTATCCCTGGCGGTGGCTGGCAGTTTGGCTTCTCACTTTTTTGTATTCTGTTAGTGGTCCTGATTGGTGGTGTTACTTTATGGTTGCATCGTAGTAAATGGTTGTAACAACAACGTTTTTTAGTGACTTTTGCGCATGAAAACGTCCTGGTTTTTGAGCGAAGTCAATAAACCATCTACCTATTCGGGGCAATATCTCTCTCGCAGGTGAATGCAACGTCAAGCGATGGGCGTTGCGCTCCATATTGTCTTACTTCCTTTTTTGAATTACTGCATAGCACAATTGATTCGTACGACGCCGACTTAGATTAGTCGGCTTTTTTTTGCCTGCAGGAAATCAGCGTCTACCCTAAAAGAGCCAACCTGAATAACTGGAGGGGTATATGAACTGTCTGATTGCAACGCCGCACACTGATTCGCTACCGACCGACCCGGTTCCCATTCCCGATCCCATACCTCGTCCGCAGCCAATGCCGGATCCGCCACCGGATGAAGAGCCGATTAAATTGTCGCATCGCGGGCGCAGATCTGCGAGGATACGCGCCTGCTGATTGTGAGTTTTTACCGCGAGATTAAATTGTGACCGCTTTTTCAACCCTGAATGTTTTACCTGCTGCCCAACTCGAGAATCTTAACGAGCTGGGTTATCTTGAAATGACGCCTGTTCAGGCTGCTGCGTTACCGGCAATTCTGGCGGGGAAAGATGTTCGCGTGCAGGCTAAAACCGGCAGTGGCAAAACGGCGGCTTTTGGTCTTGGATTATTACAGCATGTTGATGTCGCGCTGTTTCAGACGCAGTCCCTGGTGCTGTGCCCAACGCGCGAGCTTGCTGACCAGGTGGCGGGTGAGCTGCGTCGCTTAGCGCGCTTTCTGCCTAACACCAAGATCTTAACGTTGTGCGGTGGGCAGCCCTTTGGCGCACAACGTGACTCCCTGCAGCATGCGCCACATATTATTGTCGCCACGCCGGGGCGTTTACTCGACCATCTGCAAAAAGGCACTGTTTCTCTGGATGCCCTGAATACGCTGGTGATGGATGAAGCCGATCGCATGCTGGATATGGGCTTTAGCGATGCGATTGATGATGTCATTCGCTTTGCGCCAGCTTCGCGTCAGACCTTACTGTTTTCTGCGACCTGGCCGGAAGCCATTGCTGCCATTAGTGGCCGGGTGCAACAAAATCCATTAACGATCGAAATTGATACCGTTGACGCGCTGCCGGCGATTGAGCAGCAGTTTTTCGAAACTTCCAGCCACGGCAAAATTGCGCTGTTGCAGAAATTGCTCAGTCAGCATCAACCTGCATCATGCGTAGTTTTTTGTAATACCAAAAAAGATTGTCAGGCCGTGTGTGACGCACTGAATGCGGCGGGGCAAAGCGCGCTCTCACTGCATGGCGATCTTGAGCAGCGTGATCGCGATCAGACGCTGGTACGTTTTGCCAACGGTAGCGCGCGCATTCTGGTTGCTACCGATGTGGCCGCGCGTGGTCTGGATATTAAATCACTTGAGCTGGTGGTTAACTTCGAACTGGCGTGGGATCCGGAAGTCCACGTCCATCGTATCGGACGTACCGCGCGTGCCGGCAACAGTGGTCTGGCGATTAGCTTCTGTGCACCGGAAGAAGCGCAGCGGGCCAATATTCTTTCTGAAATGCTGCAACTGAAGCTGAACTGGCTGCCAGCCCCAGCTAACGGCCCAATCCTGCCGCTGGAAGCTGAGATGACGACGTTATGCATTGATGGCGGTAAAAAGGCTAAAATGCGTCCCGGCGATGTTCTCGGCGCGCTGACCGGTGATATTGGTCTGGAAGGCGCCGATATCGGCAAAATTGCCGTTCATCCGGCGCATGTCTATGTCGCTGTTCGCCAGACTGTAGCGCATAAGGCATGGAAGCAATTGCAAAACGGTAAGATAAAAGGCAAGACTTGCCGGGTTCGGTTATTGAAATAACCACTCGTCGGAGCGCCTGATGGCGCTCCGCTTATCCGGTACTATCGACTTACTTCACTTCCACGACGTTCAGGCGCAGCTCATCCAGTTGAGCATCATCTTCTTCTGGCTGCCAGCCCGCAGGCTGCAGCGGGATCTCTTCACGATCGAACGCTAAATCACCGCCGTCCACAACCTCTGAACCGTGCCTGATACCTTTAAAATCGAACAGATTGATATCGCTAAGATGTGAAGGTACAACGTTCTGCATTGCGCTGAACATGGTTTCAATACGCCCTGGATAGCGTTTGTCCCAGTCGCGCAGCATATCGGCAATGACCTGACGCTGCAGGTTAGGCTGTGAGCCGCACAGATTACATGGAATAATCGGGAAACCTTTCGCTTCGGAGAAACGCTCAATATCTTTCTCACGGCAGTAAGCCAGCGGACGGATAACGATATGTTTACCGTCATCGCTCATCAGCTTCGGTGGCATACCTTTCATCTTCCCGCCGTAGAACATGTTTAAGAACAGCGTTTGCAGGATATCGTCGCGATGGTGACCGAGCGCAATCTTGGTGGCACCTAACTCAGTTGCCGTGCGGTACAGAATGCCGCGACGCAGGCGAGAGCAGAGCGAGCAGGTCGTTTTGCCTTCAGGGATTTTATCTTTGACGATCCCGTAGGTGTTTTCTTCGACAATCTTATACTCAACGCCCAGTTGCTCCAGATACTCCGGCAGAATGTGCTCCGGGAAGCCAGGTTGTTTCTGATCGAGGTTAACCGCAACTAAGGAAAAACTGATCGGGGCGCTTTGCTGCAAATTACGCAGGATCTCCAGCATGGTATAGCTGTCTTTCCCCCCGGAAAGGCACACCATAATGCGATCGCCGTCTTCGATCATATTGAAGTCGGCAATCGCTTCGCCCACGTTACGGCGCAGACGTTTTTGCAATTTGTTCAGGTTGTATTGTTCTTTCTTTGTAACTTGTTGATTTTCTTGCATTATTTACTGTCTCTGACTCCAGGAGGGGCATATAAGGGGCAAAATTTTTTTACAGGGCAAGTTTGGCGTTGAGCATTTTCACCTGTTCGCCGTTCAGTTCTTCAATCCATGCACTGTAAATTTCGTATACCATCTGCGCGTTTTCATGCCCCATCTGATTAGCTATAAATGATGGGTTCGCTCCAGCCGATAACAGCCAGCAAGCAAAAGTATGCCGCGTATGGTACGGATTACGGCGACGAATACCAGCACGTTTTACAGCAGCGTTCCATCTGGCACCTATGCTACTCATAGAGTAGTAGGGTTTTTGTTCCCCCTTGCGCATCCTGGGCATGAAAACAAAGTGCACTTTCTGGATCTCGGTAGCGCCATATTCACGATGGTGAAAGATTATTTTTGTCTTAGGGTGCGCAAAAGCGCTAGTTAGTATTCTCAACGAGGCGTTAGCGGACGATGATGCAGATTTTATGGAGCAGTGCGTGCTGGAGGCGTTCGAACAGAATGATCCGGTTTATATTATTGGTGTGAGCTACTACACGACGAGAAAAAAAATTTCGGACCTGACCCGGGATATTCAGCAGATTGCGCCCTGGCTGACAGCAGACGAGGCCCGCAAGCGCGTGCGCTGGTGCGTTGAGATATTCGGAGCGCGGGTGTATCTGGAGGCCCGCCGTCAGTTGCGTACTGATAAACGCTAACCAGGAACCGGGTAAACGTAATCCTAAAACACCGAGTAGCAGTATGTTTCCCTAAACTCATGGCTCATCATGAAAAAACCTAAAATGAATAGGGTTTATCATGAAAAAAATATCATTGTGTTGTTTGTGTGTTTTAGCGCTATCCGGCTGTACCGTTCAAAAACAGATGACGCCTGTCGGTGGGAGCAAAGCCGACGGGACAATTAGAATGGGCTATCACGTTGGTGATAGCTACGGAGCATTTGAAAAGGCGAATGTTGATATGACGCAGGGGCAATCCCTGGCGGCACAAAAGTGCAGGATTTGGGGGTACGAGGGGGCCGAGGCATTCGGTGGCCAAACGTCACAATGCACAGATCCTGGCCCTATGGGGTGCAGGCAGGCGGATGTCTATATTGAGTATCAGTGCACTAAAGCCCGTTTTACTGAGCATCTGATCATCGCCGTGATTAAGTCGGTTGAAGCCGGACGAACTGTTAAGGATGTCTGCCGGGAGACCGGTATCTCTGAAGCCACCTACTACAACTGAAAGTCCAGATACGGCGGTATGGAGGCTTCTGATATTAAAAAATCAAGGATCTTGAGGATGAGAACCGGGCGCTGAAAGACGTTATCGAAAAAAAGCTTTAAAACCAGCCTTTAAGCGTGAGCTGGTCACTCATCTGATAACGACGTTTGGACTCAGTATCCGTCAGGCCTGCCGGAGTCTGAACCTGAGCAGAACGGTTTACCATTACCGCCCAGATACCACGCGGGACGAACCCGTTATGGTCGCGTTGCAGGCAGTGGCAGAGCGATACCCACGATACGGTTTTCCGAAACTTTTCCAGGTTCTGCGGCGGCAGGGATACTCGTGGAATCACATATTTACTGTCTGCTGAAGCTGAATTTTCGCCGTAACGGCAAACAGCGGTTGCCGGTACGTAATCCCTCACCACTGGCCACACCGGAAGCGCTGAATCAGAGCTGGCCTGTCGATTTTATGCATGATGCCCTGGTCTGTGGCCGTCGTTTTCGCACGTTCAATGTCGTTGATGACTTTAACCGTGAGGCGTTGTCGATTGAAATCGATCTGAATCTGCCAGCTCAGCGAGTGGTCCGTGTACTCGACAGGATCGCGGCAAATCGCGGGTATCCGGTCGGATAATGGTCCGGAATTTATCTCTCTGGCACTGGCCGAATGGGCAGAGAAACATACAGTAAAACTGGAGCTTATCCAGCCAGGTAAGCCGATGCAGAACGCTTTCATTGAGCGCTTTAACCGGACATACCGTACAGAAATACTCGATTTTTATCTGTTCAGAACGCTGAATGAAGTGCGGGAAATCACGGAAAAATGGTTGTCAGAATATAACTGTGAACGCCCGCATGAATCACTGGACAATATGACGCCGGAGGAATATCGACAACACCATTATTTGGCCGGGATCTCAAAAAATGCATGGAACTAAAACGGGTCTATTTACACGCTTATCTTTTTGATTATTCGATAAAAAATAGTCTTATCAATTAGCTACGTTTTTTAATCCTTCATGTTCAGGTTGTATTGTTCTTTCTTGCTAATATATTGATTTTGCAACATTTAATAGAGGCTCAATTCATAGTGTGGCATAAGAAGAGTATGCATCACGCCGGATGGTCCGGCAAAAGAAGTCTGATATAAAAACTGTGGCGTGTATGGTACGGATAAGCGGGAAAAATGTCAGCACATTTAGGACAGGAATCGTGGGGTATAAGAGGTAGAAACAAAAAGCCCGCAGCGATGTGCGGGCCAGACAGCTTAGCGGACTACCAGTACCGAACACTCCGCATGACGCACCACGGCTGCGGCGTTAGACCCCAGCAGGTAGGTGGTGATGTCAGGTCGATGTGAGGCAATAATGACCATATCAGCCGGTAATTTTTTGGCCATCTCCAGAATCTTATCTTTTGGCGCACCTTCTGTGACATGAACGTGCACTCTGTCCGTTGGGATATTGAACTTCTTGATAATCTCTTCCAGTTGAGATTTTGCTTCGGCTTTCAGATCTTCCATGGCCGGTAACTCTGCCGAGTAGGCCAATCCCAGGGAAGCATAATAGGGCAGTGACGGAATTACGGTCAAAAAATGAACCTGTGCATCGTCAATTTTTGCCTCTGCTTCAACATGGGCAATAACACGTTGAGTTAATTCTGAGTCTGAAATATCGATGGGTACAAGAATCGTTCTGTTCATAAAACCTCCTGTTTAAGTATCCACCCAAAGCTTACCGCGTAATGGCACTTTATGTACAATGACAAAGATCACATTTTGGCATCACTTTATTTTTATTTCAGGAAACTTTCCTTTTATTACTCCATCGTAAAATCGACCTTTAGAAACGACGCTCAGGAAATCACGAAAAATACGAGCAGGGACATGCTGATATTGCAGAGTAGCCAACTGGTGAAAGCGAATTTCTAGCGTGCGGGAGGATTCGTCATAGCCGACGGATGCAATACGGGATGATTTTACAGGATGATGATTCATTGCAGGTATCCTCTACTACAGGTCTTAATGCAAGATATCATCTATCAGAGATGTGTTTTAGCGCAACAGATATAATGTTTTGATCTGGATAAAACAGAATTGTTAGAACATAAAGAGAGCCCGCTGTTGCCAGCGGGCTGACGGATTAGAACTGGTAAACCATACCCAGTGCTACTACGTCATCGGTAGAGATGTCGTTTTGGCTGTAGAAGTTTTTATCTTCATCCAGCAGGTTGATTTTGTAATCAACGTAGGTGGAGAAGTTTTTGTTGAAGTAGTAAGTAGCGCCAACGGATGCGTATTTCACCAGATCCTGGTCGCCATCAGATCCGTTTACACCCAGATCCTTACCTTTAGACATCAGGAAAGACACTTCCGGACGCAGACCGAAGTCGAACTGGTATTGCGCAGTCACTTCAAAGTTCTGAGTTTTGTTGGCAATCGTATTATCACTACCGTTTGAGCCACCATAAGGGGTCATGTTGCGGGTTTCGGAGTACATTGTTGCCAGGTAGATGTTGTTCGCGTCGTATTTCAGACCGACTGTCCACGCGTCAGCTTTATCACCGCCCGCGGTAGAATCGTTAACCTGCTCGTTAGTACGGTCAGAAGAGGTGTATGCTGCACCGAAGCTTACACCCATACCCAAATCGTAGGTCGAGGAGATACCGAAGCCGTCACCGTTGGAGTTCTTCATGTTACGATCGTCGCCACCGTTATTGGTGCCTTCCTGCTCTGGTGACTGATTTTCGTTCGCGCCCTGATACTGCAACGCCACGTTCAGACCGTCAACCAGACCAAAGAAGTCGGTATTACGGTAGGTCGCCACGCCGTTTGCACGACCGGTCATGAAGTTGTCTGCTTTGGTGTAAGAGTCGCCACCGAATTCCGGCAGCATATCGGTCCAGCCTTCAACGTCGTACATTACGCCGTAGTTACGGCCGTAGTCGAATGAGCCGTAGTCGCCGACTTTAATACCTGCGAATGCCAGACGAGTCCAGGAGTCGCCTTTATCACCTTCGGTGCCGTTAGCCTGAACCTGATATTCCCACTGGCCGTAACCGGTAATCATATCGTTAACCTGAGTTTCGCCTTTGAAGCCCATACGCATATAAGTCTGATCGCCATCACTGTTAGCGTCATCAGAGAAATAATGCAGGCCGTCTACTTTGCCATAGAGATCTAATTTGTTGCCGTCTTTATTATAAACTTCAGCAGCGTGAGCAGCGCCTGCAGCCAGCAGGGCAGGAATTACGAGAGCCAGTACTTTTCTGTTCATTGAAATAATCCTTTAGTTTTTTTATTAACCTGTGACTACCCATGTAGGGAGTAAAAGCATGCTAAAGGAGAAGTTCCGTAAAGGGATAAATATGAATTGTTACGCCTTAAGTAAAACCTTAAAGAAATAATTCTACGGAAATGATGATAATTGTGGTGAATGTATTGTTGGTAAATATATAAAATAAAAATTATACAATTGAAGTGTGTTGGGCTATTCTGCGCGTGTTATATGCCTTTATTGTCACGTTTTATTTTTCGTTGACGTATTGATAGCTATTATTAATTAGCCAGCGAATAAATTGACAAGCCCGAACAACTGTTCGGGCTTTTTTTTTGGGTTCCAGGTTAATACTGAGATAAACGCATTACTCGGTACCGCTCTTTTCCGCTTTTCCAGCCAACTGCGCAAGGAAGTCGTAGCGTTTTTGCAGATCGGCTGCGGCGTCTTTCCAGAGCTGTTCTGCGACTTCTGGCTGTTGGGTATTCAGACGACGGAAGCGCTGCTCGTTAAGCAATGTTTCGGCCAGGGCGTCTGACGGTGGCCGAGAGTCCAGCGCCAGCGGCAGCTTACCTTCATCTGCTCGACGCGGATCAAAGCGGTACAGCGGCCAGAACCCGGTTGCCGTGAGCTGACGCATCTGATCATGGCTTAGTGCGAGATCGTAACCATGCTCTTCACATGGGCTATAGGCGATAATCAGCGACGGACCTGGATAGGCTTCCGCTTCCTGGATAGCTTTCACCGTCTGGTTCAACTGCGCGCCCAGAGAGATTTGTGCAACATACACGTGCCCGTACATCATCATACTGACGCCAAGATCTTTGCGAGCTTTGCGCTTGCCATGCTCACCAAATTTAGTGACGGCCCCGAGCGGCGTAGCTTTCGACGCTTGTCCGCCTGTATTGGAGTAACACTGGGTATCCAGAACCAGAATATTGACGTTCTCGGTCAGGCTCAGGACGTGATCCAGGCCACCAAAACCAATATCGTAAGCCCAGCCATCACCGCCAATCAGCCAGATAGATTTCTCGACCAGCGCATCGGCATCGGTTAACAACTGCTGTGCGCCGTCGACATCTTTCAGGTGCTGGCGCAGTGCTGCAACTTGCTCACGGCGCACCTCTGGCGTAGCTTCAGCGTGCAGGGCGTCATTCAGTTCAGCCGGAATGTTATCGGCAAACTGTTCCACTAAACGCATGACGCGTACACGGTGCTGATCCACCGTCAGGCGGAAGCCCAGCCCAAACTCGGCGTTATCCTCAAACAGGGAGTTTGCCCACGCAGGCCCGCGACCATTGGCGTCGGTGGTATAAGGCGTTGAGGGCAGATTACCGCCATAAATTGATGAACAGCCGGTCGCATTGGCGATCAGCATGCGGTCGCCGTACAACTGCGTAAGCAATTTGATATACGGCGTTTCACCACAGCCAGAGCAGGCCCCAGAGTACTCAAACAGCGGCGTTATCAACTGCGAGGTACGAATATCAATGCGTTCCAGTTTAGTGCGATCGATTTCCGGCAGATTGAGGAAGTAGTCATAGTTAACTTTTTCTTCTTCCACGTGCTCAAGGCGCGACATCATATTGATGGCCTTGATCTCCGGGTTCTGGCGATCTTTCGCCGGGCATACTTCGACGCACAGATTACACCCGGTGCAATCCTCTGGCGCAACCTGCAGGACATATTTCTGACCGCGCATATCGCGTGATTTCACATCCAGAGAATGCAGGCTGGCAGGGGCATTTTCCATCGCTTCTGGTGAAACCACTTTGGCGCGGATAGCCGAGTGCGGGCAGGCGGCTACGCAGTGGTTACACTGGGTACACAGCTCTTCTTTCCAGATGGGGATCTCTTCAGCGATATTGCGTTTTTCCCAACGCGTGGTGCCCATCGGCCAGGTGCCGTCTGGCGGCAGCGCTGAAACGGGGAGGGCATCGCCCAGACCGGCGAGCATTGCCGCGGTGACGGTTTTCACGAAATCAGGTGCAGCATCAGAAACCACTGGTGGGCGATTAGCGCTATGTGGATCAACCGGCTGAAGCGCCACTTCGGCGACGGATTCACGCGCCAGGGCCAGCGCCTGCCAGTTACGTTCAACCAGATCCTGCCCTTTACTGCTGTAGCTTTTCGCAATCGCACCCTGCAATTCAGCCAGAGCGCTGTCGCCTGGTAAGATTTGCGTCAGATGGAAGAACGCCATCTGCATAACGGTGTTAATACGTGCAGCCAGACCGCACTCGCGGGCGATTTTGGCCGCATTAATCACGTAGAAACGCGCTTTCTTCTGATTCAGAACAGCCTGAACTTCCTGCGGCAGACGTGTCCAGACTTCATCCACACTGTACGGGGTATTAAGCAGGAATATACCGCCAGGTTTCAGGCGCTCAGCCATCTGATACTTATCGATAAATTGCAACTGGTGACAACCAACAAAATCGGCTTGCGACACCAGATACGCTGAGCGAATAGGTTGTTCACTAACGCGCAGGTGAGAAACCGTCAGACCGCCTGCTTTTTTCGAGTCATAGACGAAATAACCCTGCGCATACCACGGCGTAGAGTTACCGATAATCTTGATGTTGTTTTTGGTGGCCGACACGCTACCGTCACTGCCCAGCCCGTAAAACAGTGCCTCGAGCTTCGCGGTACCGGGCAGGGTGTTTTCCGGTAACGGTAGCGACAAGTTGGTGACATCATCATAGATACCGACCGTAAAGCGAGATTTCGGCTTCGCGCTACTCAGCTCATTAAAGACCGCCATGACGCAGTCCGGGCCAAACTCTTTGGAAGAAAGGCCATAACGCCCGCCAATCACCCGCGGTAGCGTTTCTCGTTCGCCGCAGTTAAAGGCTTCCGCCAGCGCGGTCATTACATCCAGATACAACGGTTCAGCTTGCGCGCCGGGCTCTTTGGTGCGATCCAGGACGGCGATGCTCCGTACCGTTTCCGGCAGGGCGCGCAGTAAATGTCTGGCAGAGAATGGGCGGAACAGACGCACTTTCAGAACGCCAACTTTCTCGCCGCGTGCCAGCAGCTCTTCGACGACTTCTTCACTGGTTCCAATCGCCGAGCCCATCAAAATAATGACGCGTTCTGCCTGCGGGTGACCGTAGTATTCAAATGGCTGGTACTGACGGCCCGTCGCAGCAGCGAAATCGTTCATCGCCTGTTCTACGTGATCGTAAACCGCGTTGTACCACGGGTTTGTTGCTTCGCGTGACTGGAAGTAGGTGTCCGGGTTCGCAGACGTACCGCGAATAACCGGATGCTCCGGGTTGAGTGCGCGCGCGCGGTGAGCATCGATTTCCGCCTGCGGCATCAGCCCGAGGATTGTGTCATCGGCCAGCGGCACTATTTTATTAATTTCATGCGATGTGCGGAAACCATCAAAGAAATGAATAAACGGGACCCGGCTTTTCAGGGTGGCCATTTGCGAAATTAGCGCAAAGTCTTGAGCTTCCTGAACGCTGCTGGCGCACAGCATTGCGCATCCCGTCTGGCGCACCGCCATCACGTCGGAATGATCGCCAAAGATGGATAATGCGTGAGTGGCAATCGTACGCGCCGCAACGTGCAGCACAAACGGAGTCAACTGACCGGCCAGTTTGTACAGCGTCGGGATCATCAGCAACAGGCCCTGCGATGAAGTAAACGACGTAGAGAGCGCACCGGTCTGCAACGCGCCGTGAACGGTCGCTATCGCACCGCCTTCCGACTGCATTTCTACGACACGAGGGGTATCCCCCCACACGTTTTTAAGCCCGTTCCCGGCCCAGGCATCCGCCTGTTCAGCCATCGTCGAACTGGGCGTAATCGGGTAGATGGCGATAACCTCGCTGGTACGAAATGCGACCGAAGCAACCGCACCATTACCGTCAATTGTGATCATACTGACACCCTTACATTGCGCAAAAAAAGGGACACGCGTAACAGCGGCGAATCCTGTAGTTATCCTTTTAGTTTAGCAAAAGCGCTAAAGACAGATTTTCGCTTTTGTGTCCCCCGAATAAACAGAATGAATGGTTTGATCAAAGGAGCAGCCAAAAAATTGCCAGAAAATGTAAACAGTGCGCATAAATGCGCATATTGCCTCTCGACGGCGGTGTTTCCGCTGCCTATTATTTATGGCTGTGTCGTTTGGTTAATATTCAGAGGGGAGTAAGATGCGCGCAGCGTTTTGGGTAGGGTGTGCCGCGTTATTATTATCGGCTTGTAGTAGTGAACCTGTTCAGCAGGCAACCGCCGCGCATGTCGCACCGGGGATGAAGGCCGCAATGTCCAGTTCTGGAGAAGCTAATTGCGCCATGATTGGTGGTTCGCTCTCCGTTGCCCGTCAGCTGGATGGTTCAGCTATCGGAATGTGTGCGTTACCCAACGGCAAACGCTGTAGTGAGCAGTCGCTTGCCGCCGGAAGCTGTGGCAACTATTAAGCCACCGCGTTTCCTACATTAAATCCGCGAGTTTATACGTCAGCGTTTGTTCTGCTGTCGCCAGTGTTAACTGGTCAGCAGTCAGATCGACCTGTGCGCCTTGCTTAAACATGTCGCTGACGATCCCGTCGAGCGCGTTAAGCTGTGGATCGGCGCACATCATGCGGGTCATCGCCATATCTTTAACCTTCAACTCGCCGTCGGACAGTTTGCCCTGACCGTGGAATTGATTACACATCTTTCCCGATACCGTCATGTTTTCGCCAAAACTCAATTCGGGTTGGTTATTAGCGACGGTGACGGCTTTACCATTCACGCTCTGCAAAACGAAGCGGTGATGCTGCAACTGTTCGCGATTGACGGAAACTTTTCCATTGCTCACACAGCCAGCCATCAGCATGCTGAGCGCAATCAACGTGACAACTTTTTTCATTCAATTTCTCTACGTTTGTGACGGGAATATATTCAATATAATAATGATACTGAAGATTTTAGCATCGGTGATTATCTGAAAATGCCCCCCTGAATCCAGGGGAGCATAGGGATTAGAAGAGGGCGTTTGGACAGGTTTCGCCTTTGGAGATCTGTGCCAGATTTTGCAGCGTTGTCTCAGAAATGCTGGTCAATGCTTCGGCCGTCAGGAACGCCTGGTGACCGGTGAACAGCACGTTATGACAGGCCGACAGGCGGCGGAACACATCATCCTGAATCACGTCATTGGATTTATCTTCAAAGAACAGGTCGCGTTCGTTTTCATACACGTCCATACCCAGAGAACCAATTTTCTGGTTTTTCAGCGCATCGATAGCGGCTTGTGAATCGATCAATGCCCCGCGGCTGGTGTTAATAACCATCACGCCATTTTTCATTTGCTCAAAGGCTTCGTGATTGAGCAGGTGATAATTCTCCGGCGTTAACGGACAGTGCAGGGAGATGACATCGGACTCCGCGAACAGCGTTTTAAGATCGACATATTCGACGCCTAACTCCAGTGCGGCAGCGCTTGGATAGGGATCAAACGCCAGCAGGCGCATCCCAAAACCTTTCAGGATCCGCAGTGCCGCAATCCCAATCTTACCGGTACCGATCACCCCAGCCGTTTTGCCATACATGGTAAAGCCGGTCAGCCCCTCAAGAGAGAAGTTAGCATCACGAGTACGCTGATAGGCGCGGTGAATACGGCGATTCAACGTCATCATCATGCCAATCGCATGTTCAGCGACGGCTTCCGGTGAATAGGCTGGCACACGGACGACCTGCAGGCCGAGCTCTTTTGCCGCGTCGAGATCGACGTTATTGAAGCCGGCGCAACGCAGCGCAATATATTTCACGCCATGCTTTTTCAGCTCTTCCAGAACCGGGCGGCTGCCATCGTCGTTGACGAAGATACAGACGGCTTCACAGCCATGGGCTGTTTTGGCTGTTTTCTCCGTCAGCAGAAAGTCAAAGAATTCAAGTTCAAAACCAAAAGCCTCGTTAACCTGCTGCAGATACTTCTTGTCGTACTGTTTTGTACTATAGATGGCGAGTTTCATAAGACTTTCTCCAGTGATTTTGACGTCACATTAATCCAATTCAAATTATTTTACAAAATCTAAAAAGTTATTGATAGTCATAGGCGTAATGAATAATTTCAGCGCATCTGTTGTTAGTGTGGGCAGGTTACTCAATTTCAACAACTGGATATTTTTCCGTCCAACTTAATACCCGTAATCGATGCAGGTAAAAAGCCAGCCGAATCACATCCAGACAGCTACGCTTATACAGGTAGCAAATATCGGGAGGGGTCATGTTAACTCACTCTGAAGCAAAGCGATGGGCCACCT
Source organism: Citrobacter sp. RHBSTW-00887 (assembly GCF_013728095.1). Lineage (NCBI taxonomy): Bacteria > Pseudomonadati > Pseudomonadota > Gammaproteobacteria > Enterobacterales > Enterobacteriaceae > Citrobacter > Citrobacter sp. RHBSTW-00887. The sequence continues at coordinate 2,614,247 of NZ_CP056267.1, forward strand.
TAATGCTTAAGGCGGCATTATGTGATGGTATGAAACCTGAGGAGATTTCCCGGCAGGTACATCTGGTCTGCGATCATCATGGTAGGGAGTGCCTCGAAGAGCTCATTGAGGAAATTCTGATAGAAGCTGGTCGTTTAGGACCTAAACATAGCGATGGAGAACTGAGGCCTCATTGAGTCTGAGTTCTTTATATTCCCGACGGCACGTGTAACAGCGTGCCATATAAAATAATGCACTATATTATTGAATTGATTATTATTTTATTAATTCTCGTTGATTGATAAATAGTGCATATACTTCATGGGAATTTATTCTTAATGTGGGCATATCCTGTTAAACATGCCACAATACTGGCCTAAACCGGCTTAAATTTTCGCTAAATCAGGATATTAACTACCCATGAAGGGTAAATATAAAGCCGCTCTGGCACTTCTCTTATTATTGATTCTCGTGCCGCTGACGTTGGTCATGACGCTTGGCCTGTGGGTTCCTACGCTGGTGGGCGTCTGGTTACCTGTTGGCACGCGCATCGCGCTGGATGAGAGCCCACGGCTGACACGGCATGGGCTGCATATCCCGGAACTCCGCTATCTGGTCGATGATTGCCCGCTAGCGCGCATTACTCAGGCCGATCTTTCCCATCCCAGCCGCTGGTTGCTTAATGTCGGGACAATTGAGCTGGATTCCGTTTGCCTGGCTAAATTACCGCAGACAGAAGCGTCTCCGGCAGCGCCCAAAACGCTGGCTGAATGGCAATCGATGCTGCCCAATACCTGGATTAACATCGACAAAGTTATTCTCTCCCCCTGGCAGGAGTGGCAGGGAAAACTGTCTCTCTCGCTAACGCCATCGACCCAGCAACTGCGCTACCAGGGTGAAAAAGTGAAATTCCAGGGGCGTCTGCACGGGCAAAATCTCACGGTAAATGAGCTGGATATAGCCGCATTTGAAGGGCAACCGCCGGTAAAACTGGTCGGTGAATTTACCATGCCGCTGGTTCCTGATGGACTACCGGTGAGCGGTCATGCGGTTGCTACTCTGAGCTTGCCGCAGGAGCCCTCACTGGTGGACGCCGAACTGGAGTGGCAAGAAAACAGCGGACAACTGATCGTCATGGCGCGGGACAATGCCGATCCGTTGCTCGATCTTCCGTGGGAAATAACCCGTCAGCAATTAACCATCAGCGACGGTCGCTGGAACTGGCCTTATCAGGGATTCCCGCTCAGCGGGCGGTTGGGCATGAAAGTTGAAAACTGGCAGGCCGGGCTGGAAAATGCGGTGGTGAGTGGGCGTCTGAACATACTGACCCAAGGCGATGCAGGTAAAGGAAACGCCGTATTAACGCTGGGGCCAGGTAAGCTGGGTGTGGATAGTAGTGATATGCCGTTACAGTTGATAGGCGAGGCGAAACAGGGTGACCTGATCTTCTACGCCAAATTACCCGCCAGACTCACCGGAAGCCTGAACGACCCGCAGCTGGCTTTCGAGCCAGGAGCGCTGCTGCGTTCGCGTGGACGGGTGATTGACTCGCTGGATATTGACGAAATTCGCTGGCCGCTGGCGGGCGTAAAAGTAACACAGCGCGGCGTAGATGGCCGTCTGCAGGCTATATTGCGCGCGCATGAAAACCAGATGGGCGGTTTTGAATTGCATCTGGATGGTCTGGCAAATGATTTTCTCCCTGACGCGGGTCGCTGGCAGTGGAGGTACTGGGGCAAAGGCAGCTTTACGCCAATGCATGCGCGTTGGGACGTGGCGGGTAAGGGCGAATGGCATGACAACACCCTGAAGCTTTTTGATCTCTCCACCGGATTTGACCACCTGCAATACGGCACCATGAAGGTGGAAACCCCACGCCTGGTGATGGACGAGCCGATCGTCTGGGTACGGGATGCCAACAAACCGACTTTCAGCGGCGCGCTGTCGCTGGACGCAGGGAACACCACCTTTACCGGGGGGAGCGTGTTACCGCCGTCAACCCTGAAGTTCAGCGTGGAAGGCACCGACCCGACGATTTTCCAGTTTAAAGGACAGCTTCACGCGGGCGCGATAGGTCCAGTACAGGTAAATGGCCGTTGGGACGGGATCCGCCTGCGCGGACAGGCCTGGTGGCCAAAACAATCGTTCACCGTATTCCAACCGCTCATCCCACCAGACTGGAAAATGAAGCTACGTGAAGGTGAACTGTATGCGCAGGTTGCGTTTTCGGCTGCCCCGGAACAGGGCTTTGAAGCGGGCGGCCATGGGGTATTAAAAGGCGGTAGCGCCTGGATGCCCGATAACCAAATTAATGGCGTCGATTTTGTGTTGCCTTTCCGGTTTAGTGAAGGCGCATGGCAACTGGGTACGCGTGGACCTATTTCACTGCGTATTGCGGAAGTGGTGAATCAGGTGACGGTGAAAAATATCGCCGCCGATCTACAGGGGGCGTATCCCTGGAGTGAAGACAATCCGTTACTGTTAAGCGATGTCAGCGCCGAACTGCTGGGGGGCAAAGTCATCATGCAACAACTGCGGATGCCGCAGCACGATCCGGCATTATTACGGGTGCAGAATATCTCTTCCAGCGAGCTTATCAGCGCGGTTAATCCCAAGCAATTCGCCATGTCTGGCCCGGTCAGCGGTGCGTTGCCGTTATGGCTGGATAACGAAAAGTGGATCATTAAAGACGGCTGGCTGACCAATCCGGGGCCTATGACGCTGCGTATTGATAAAGACACGGCGGATGCCGTCGTCAAAGATAATATGGCAGCCGGTGCGGCCATTAACTGGCTGCGTTATATGGAAATAAGCCATTCCTGGACGAAAATAAATTTGGATAATCTCGGTGTCTTAACCATGCAGGCAACCGTAACTGGCAATAGCCGGGTGGATGGCAAAGTGGGGACGGTTAATTTGAATTACACCCATGAGGAAAACGTCTTTACGCTATGGCGTAGTTTGCGTTTTGGCGACAATTTACAGGCATGGCTTGAACAAAATGCAGCGCTGCCGGAATCCCATTGCCCGGAAGGCAAGGAATGTGAGGAACAACAATGAAAACGATAGCTGCCATGCTGGGTCTGCTGGCTTCATCTCTGCTGATCGGGTGCACACCCAGAATCGAAGTGGCTGCGCCTAAAGAGCCGATCACTATTAATATGAACGTCAAAATCGAGCATGAGATCCATATCAAAGTCGATAAAGACGTTGAGAGCTTATTAAAATCGCGCAGCGATTTGTTCTGAGGTCACGATGAAAAAACAGCTTGCAGTGATCCTGGTGGCATTGAGTTTATTCAGTGGCAATGGGTGGGCATTGACCTTGAATGAAGCCAGATCCCAGGGGCGGGTGGGCGAAACGCTTAATGGTTATCTGGTGGCATTGCAAACCGACGCCGAAACGCAGGCGCTGGTGAGTGAGATTAATAAAGCACGCAGCGCCAGCTATCAGCAACTGGCTGAGAGCAATAACATTCCTCCAGATGAAGTGGCGAAAATGGCCGGACAAAAGCTGGTCGCTCGGGCTAAACCGGGGGAGTACGTCCAGGGCATCAATGGTAAGTGGTTGAGAAAATAATAAATTTTCTCTGCACACAACCAGAGAGGCACGACGCTGACTTATTCATCGACATCGCAATAGTTGCCACACGGCATCAAACTGAGGCTGATATAGTTCAACACCGGTCGCGTTGCGGAGTGAAATCATGTGGCTTTTCAAGTGGTATGTCTGGAATCGTTGGATATTCAAGCTGTTAAGCCGGGATGTTGCCGAGCCAGAACAATTTTTGCTGCATTGCTGGGAAGAGAATCTGGCGAAGTGCAGAGATTATGCAACCATCTGGCGTGATATTAACCGCATTCACGGCAAACAGGTGCAGGTAAAGAAGTAAATGCTGGAGAAACCCTCCCACCGGATGGTGAGAGGGGGAATTATCAGGCAGCGACGACGCTGTCGATAGCGGCTTTCGCATCGGACTGCGCTTTGGACGCCACTTCCGGGCCGTACGCAATGCCTTCAGCAAAGACGACGTTCACGTCGGTGATGCCGATAAAGCCCAGGAATACGTTCAGATACGGCGTGATCAGGTCGGTCGGCGTATCTTTATGGATACCACCACGGCTGGTCAATACGACTGCGCGTTTACCCGTCACCAGACCTTCCGGACCTTTCTCGGTATAACGGAAAGTCACACCTGCACGGGCAATCAGATCGAAATAGTTTTTCAGCTGGGTTGGGATGTTGAAGTTATACATCGGCGCGGCGATAACAATCACATCATGCGCTTTCAGCTCAGCAATCAGCTCATCGGACAACGCCAGCGCTTCCTGCTGACGCGGTGTCAGCGGTGCATCGCTCGGGCGCAGCGCACCCACCAGTTCGCCATCCAGTACCGGAACAGGATTTGCAGCCAGGTCACGGACGGTGATTTCATCAGCGGAGTGCTTTTCACGCCACTGTTCAACAAAATAATCAGACAACTGACCAGACTGAGAGTACCCTGCCAGAATACTGGATTTAAGAACTAATACCTTGCTCATGGGTGTTTCCTTTTATGTGTTTGAAGGGGGAGTGCCCCGTTGCTTGTTGACACTTTATTCACAATCCTGTCGCAGTGATAGCGCAATATATCGAATCCTATGTTCGAAATTATTGAACAACACATGAAAAGCGCTGATGTGGTACTCTATACCTATCATCTAAAAGAGATTTAACCCGGCAGAGCACTGCCTTTTAACGCTATGACAGAACAACAAAAATTAACCTTCAACATGTTGCAGCAACAGCTGGATTCACTGATGCTGCGTGACAGACAGCGTTTTGCCCGCCGCCTGCAGGGCGTGAAGAAGGTTAAAAATCCTGATGCACAACAGGCCATTTACCAGGAGATGGCAAAAGAGATTGATCACGCTGCAGGTAAAGTTGTGCTGCGTGAAGCCGCGCGTCCGGTCATCAGCTACCCGGAAAACCTGCCCGTCAGTCAGAAAAAACAGGATATTCTGGAAGCGATCCGCGATAACCAGGTGGTGATTGTCGCTGGGGAAACGGGATCAGGGAAAACCACTCAGTTACCCAAAATCTGTATGGAGCTCGGGCGCGGGGTAAAAGGGCTGATCGGCCATACCCAGCCGCGTCGTCTGGCGGCGCGTACCGTGGCGAACCGTATTGCAGAAGAGCTGCAAACCGAGCCGGGCGGTTGTATCGGTTATAAAGTCCGTTTTAGCGATCATGTCAGCGACAACACCATGGTTAAGCTGATGACGGACGGTATCTTGCTGGCGGAAATCCAGCAGGATCGGCTGCTGATGCAGTACGACACCATCATCATCGATGAAGCGCATGAGCGCAGCCTGAATATCGATTTTCTGCTCGGCTATCTGAAAGAGCTTCTGCCGCGCCGTCCGGATCTAAAAATTATCATCACTTCGGCGACCATCGATCCGGAGCGTTTTTCAAAGCATTTCAATAATGCCCCGATTATCGAAGTCTCTGGTCGAACCTATCCGGTGGAAGTTCGCTATCGTCCAATTGTTGAAGACGCAGATGACACCGAGCGTGACCAATTGCAGGCAATTTTTGATGCCGTAGATGAGTTAGGCCGTGAAAGTCAGGGCGACATTTTGATCTTCATGAGCGGCGAGCGCGAAATCCGCGATACCGCCGATGCGCTGAATAAGCTGGATTTGCGCCATACCGAAGTGCTACCGCTTTATGCGCGTCTTTCCAACAGCGAGCAGAACCGTGTGTTTCAGTCGCACAGCGGTCGCCGTATCGTGCTGGCGACCAACGTGGCGGAAACCTCGCTGACCGTTCCGGGGATCAAGTATGTGATTGATCCGGGTACTGCGCGTATCAGCCGTTACAGTTACCGCACCAAAGTTCAGCGCTTGCCGATTGAACCGGTGTCGCAGGCCTCTGCCAACCAGCGTAAAGGCCGTTGCGGTCGTGTTTCGGAGGGGATCTGTATTCGTCTGTATTCTGAAGACGATTTCCTGTCGCGCCCGGAGTTTACCGACCCGGAGATCCTGCGTACCAACCTGGCGTCCGTTATTTTGCAGATGACTGCCTTGGGGCTGGGCGATATCGCGGCGTTTCCGTTTGTTGAAGCGCCGGATAAACGTAACATTCAGGACGGTGTACGCCTGCTCGAAGAACTGGGGGCGATAACCACCGACGAACAGGCAACAGCTTACAAACTGACGCCATTGGGCCGTCAGCTCTCGCAACTGCCGGTGGATCCACGCCTGGCTCGCATGGTGCTGGAAGCGCAAAAACATGGCTGCGTACGTGAGGCGATGATTATCACCTCGGCGCTGTCTATTCAGGATCCGCGCGAGCGCCCGATGGACAAGCAGCAGGCCTCCGACGAGAAGCATCGCCGTTTCCACGACAAAGAGTCTGATTTCCTCGCATTTGTGAATCTGTGGAACTATCTCGGCGAGCAGCAGAAAGCGCTGTCGTCAAACCAGTTCCGTCGTCAGTGTAAACTTGATTTTCTGAACTACCTGCGCGTGCGTGAATGGCAGGATATCTACACGCAACTGCGTCAGGTGGTGAAAGAGTTAGGGATTCCTGTTAACAGCGAACCCGCTGAATACAGAGAGATCCACGTCGCGTTGCTGACCGGTTTACTGTCACATATCGGGATGAAAGATGCCGATAAACAGGAATTTACCGGGGCGCGTAACGCTCGCTTCTCGATCTTCCCAGGCTCTGGTCTATTTAAAAAACCGCCGAAGTGGACGATGGTAGCGGAGTTGGTGGAAACCAGCCGCCTGTGGGGACGTATTGCTGCACGCATCGATCCTGAGTGGGTCGAACCGGTTGCCCAGCATCTGATCAAACGTTCATACAGTGAACCGCACTGGGAACGTGCGCAGGGCGCGGTGATGGCAACAGAAAAGGTTACCGTTTACGGTTTACCGATTGTTGCAGCCCGTAAGGTGAACTACAGCCAGATCGATCCCGCGTTGTCGCGTGAACTGTTCATCCGCCATGCGCTGGTGGAAGGCGACTGGCAAACGCGCCATGCGTTTTTCCGTGACAATTTGAAGTTACGCGCTGAGGTGGAAGAGTTAGAGCACAAATCGCGCCGTCGCGACATTCTGGTTGATGATGAGACGCTATTTGAGTTTTACGACCAACGCATCAGCCATGATGTGGTCTCCGCGCGTCACTTTGACAGCTGGTGGAAAAAGATCAGCCGTGAAACGCCGGATCTGCTCAACTTTGAAAAGAGCATGCTCATCAAAGAGGGCGCGGAAAAAATCAGTAAGCTGGATTACCCGAACTTCTGGCATCAGGGCAATCTCAAACTACGGTTAAGTTACCAGTTCGAACCCGGGGCCGATGCGGACGGTGTGACCGTGCATATTCCGCTCCCGCTGCTCAATCAGATCGAAGAGAGCGGTTTTGAATGGCAAATTCCGGGGCTGCGCCGTGAACTGGTTATCGCCCTGATTAAGTCTCTGCCGAAACCGGTACGACGCAACTTTGTGCCCGCGCCGAACTATGCGGAAGCGTTTTTAGGCCGCGTCACGCCGCTGGAACTGCCGCTGCTCGACTCGCTGGAGCGTGAACTGCGCCGCATGACCGGCGTGACCGTTGACCGTGAAGACTGGCATTGGGATCAGGTGCCCGATCACCTAAAAATCACCTTCCGGGTAGTGGATGATAAGAACAAAAAGCTGCAGGAAGGACGTTCGCTGCAGGATCTGAAAGACGCACTGAAGGGTAAAGTTCAGGAAACATTGTCTGCGGTGGCGGATGACGGTATCGAACAGAGCGGGTTGCACATCTGGAGCTTCGGTCAGCTTCCGGAGAGTTACGAGCAAAAACGCGGTAACTATAAGGTAAAAGCCTGGCCAGCGCTGGTGGATGAGCGTGACAGCGTTGCCATCAAACTGTTTGATAACCCGCTGGAGCAACAGCAGGCGATGTGGTGCGGTTTACGCCGCCTGTTGTTGCTGAATATTCCTTCACCAATCAAATATTTGCATGAGAAACTGCCCAACAAAGCCAAGCTGGGGCTGTATTTTAACCCGTACGGTAAAGTGCTGGATTTGATTGACGACTGTATATCCTGTGGTGTGGATCAACTGATCGACGCCAACGGTGGTCCGGTGTGGACCGAAGAAGGCTTTGCGGCGCTGCATGAAAAAGTGCGGGCTGAACTGAACGATACGGTGGTGGATATTGCTAAGCAGGTCGAACAGATCCTGACCGCGGTGTTTAATATCAACAAACGTCTGAAAGGGCGCGTGGATATGACCATGGCGCTGGGGCTTGCGGATATCAAATCGCAGATGGGCGGGCTGGTGTACCGTGGATTTGTTACCGGCAATGGTTTCAAGCGTCTGGGCGATACGCTGCGTTATTTGCAGGCTATCGAAAAGCGTCTGGAAAAACTGGCTATCGATCCGCATCGTGACCGTGCGCAGATGCTGAAAGTGGATAGCGTGCAGCAGGCCTGGCAGCAGTGGTTCAATAAACTGCCTCCCGCGCGCCGTGAAGATGACGATGTCAAAGAGATCCGCTGGATGATAGAAGAGCTGCGCGTCAGCTATTTTGCCCAGCAGCTTGGTACGCCGTATCCGATTTCCGATAAACGTATTTTGCAGGCGATGGAGCAGATTTCGGGATAAATCGGTACCAGACAGCATACCGGGTAAGGTGACGTCACCGCCCGGTATGCAACCCGATAAAGTATTAAGATCAGGAGTCATGAGTATGAGCCAGTTTCCGACACTTTACGCAACCACGCTTGCGGCGATCAATACCGTAGGGCGATGGTTGGCGCAGAATGATTTTACGGGGAATATCACCGTTCAGTCAGATTGCGTGATTCTGGCAGGGAACGCGGTTATTCCGACCATCGACGCCGCCTGCCGGATCGCGAAAGAGCAACAGGTTCCCTTGTTGATTAGCGGTGGCATCGGTCACTCCACACGATTTCTGTATGACGCGATTGCAGAGCATCCTCGTTACAACATCATTCGTACCACCGGGCGCGCGGAAGCGGCGATCCTTGCCGATATCGCACATCAGTTCTGGCAAATCCCGGGGGAGAAGATTTGGGTGGAAGACCAGTCAACAAACTGCGGTGAGAATGCCCGTTTTAGCTGTGCATTATTGAATCAGGCGACGGAAAGTATTCATACCGTCATTGTGGTACAGGATCCCACTATGCAACGTCGTACGATGGCAACCTTTCAGCGCGTAACCCGCGATGAGCCGCATGCGCCGCGATGGTTGAGTTTCCCTGGATTCATCCCTGAGCTGGCCCCACAGCAAGACGGCGTGGATTTTGTGCCAGCAGCAGAAGGTTTGTGGTCAGTGGATCGCTATCTGTCTCTCATAACCGGTGAACTTCCTCGCCTGCGTGATGATGCCACCGGTTATGGGCCGTGCGGCCGCGATTTTATCGCCCATGTTGATATTCCTCAGAACGTTGAGCAAGCCTGGCAGCAGTTGCAAAATGACATCGTGCTGACTGACTTACTGGAGAGCCGCTCTCTGTAATTCCTGTTGCCCGTTTGTCGGCGTTTTGCGGCAAACGGGCAAAAATCACACCTGTTTTTTCCCTTCATCATCACTTTGCCAGACGCTTTTATGAAGCCGCTCACAGAACAGCCACTCCAGCCATAATACGACCTGCATGATTGATATTAATTAACAATAGTTTTACTTGTTAAAAACAAATCAATCACAGGAGAGCCGCATGTCAGTACCCGTACAACATCCTATGTATATCGATGGGCAGTTTGTGACCTGGCACGATGATGCCTGGATTGATGTCGTCAATCCGGCCACGGAAGAGGTGATCTCGCGTATTCCCGATGGACGTGCCGAGGATGCGTGTAAAGCGATCGATGCTGCACAGCGCGCTCAGCCGCAATGGGAAGCGCTGCCTGCCATTGAACGGGCGAACTGGTTACGCAAAATTTCTGCGGGTATCCGTCAGCGAGCCAGTGAAATCAGCGCCCTGATTGTGGCGGAGGGGGGAAAAATACAGCAACTGGCTGAGGTCGAAGTCTCGTTTACCGCCGACTATATCGATTATATGGCGGAGTGGGCGCGTCGCTATGAAGGCGAGATCCTGCAAAGCGATCGTCCGGGCGAGAATATTCTGCTGTTTAAGCGCGCTTTGGGCGTGACTACGGGCATTCTGCCGTGGAACTTTCCATTTTTCCTGATTGCCCGCAAACTGGCTCCCGCACTGTTGACGGGTAATACCATTGTCATTAAGCCGAGTGAATTTACACCGAATAACGCCATCGCCTTTGCCAAAATTGTTGATGATATTGGCTTGCCGCGCGGCGTATTTAATCTGGTGCTGGGACGTGGTGAAACGGTCGGTCAGACGCTGGCCGCAAACCCGAAGGTGGCCATGGTGAGCATGACCGGTAGCGTCGGGGCGGGTGAGAAAATTATGGCTGCGGCGGCTAAAAATATCACCAAAGTTTGTCTGGAGTTGGGTGGCTAGGCCCCGGCTATTGTGATGGATGATGCCGATCTTGAACTGGCCGTAAAGGCAATTGTTGACTCGCGGGTGATCAACACCGGACAGGTATGCAACTGTGCCGAGCGCGTGTACGTTCAGAAAGGTATTTATGACCAATTCGTCAATCGTCTGGGTGAGGCGATGAAAGCCGTGCAGTTTGGCAATCCGGCTGAGCGCAATGATATTGCAATGGGGCCGCTGATTAACGCCGCTGCGCTGGAGCGTGTAGAGCAGAAAGTTGCACGAGCGGTGCAGGAAGGCGCCAGAGTGGTGCTGGGCGGTAAGGCCGTTTCCGGCAAAGGGTATTACTATCCACCGACGTTACTGTTAGACGTGCGCCAGGAGATGGCGATTATGCACGAGGAGACGTTTGGTCCGGTGCTACCGGTGGTAGCGTTTGATACGCTGGAACAGGCGCTGACGATGGCCAATGACAGCGATTACGGTCTGACCTCATCGATCTATACGCAGAATCTGAATACGGCGATGAAGGCGATTAAAGGGCTGAAGTTTGGCGAAACCTATATTAATCGTGAAAACTTCGAGGCGATGCAGGGCTTTCATGCTGGCTGGCGCAAGTCCGGGATTGGCGGGGCTGACGGTAAACACGGTCTGAACGAATATCTGCAAACGCAGGTGGTGTATCTGCAGTCCTAAGTTTTCGCCGGGTGAGCCTGTACGCCACCCGGCGCAATTCTCACACTTTGCTGGCGATCCATAAGAATAAGCCGGGTGAGCAAAAGTTAATGAATTTTTAACAAAAGCCCGTTATGGTGACGCATTATTGTTTTTATTCAGGAAGTGTTATGGGGAATAAGTATTCTGGCCTGCAAATTGGCATTCACTGGCTGGTCTTTTTGTTGGTCATTGTGGCCTACAGCGCTATGGAGTTTCGCGGATTTTTCCCGCGCAGCTATCGTCCCTTATTTAACATGGTGCACGTATCCTGTGGCATCACTATTTTAACGCTGATGGTGGCGCGTCTGCTGGTCAGGCTAAAATATCCGGCACCGCCGATTGTGCCAAAACCGAAGCCGATGATGACCGGAATGGCGCATCTGGGGGGAACCGCAGAATTCGGAAAAAATCGTACGCTAAGCTAAGGAAGGTCTGAAAAAGCCCCCGCTCGAGAAATGCATCCCAGCAACCATGCGGGTTACAGAGCGGTGATTTCGCGAAACATGGGCTTTTTCAGAGCTTCCTTAGCGTTACGATAAAGCTAGCATGGAAACGATAGGTGCAAGCAAGTTAAGGGTTGCATCGCGCATGTCAATCTAGGCTATACCCTAACTTGATGTCAGGCAGGGCCGCGCCGCTTCGTCAGAATAGAGTCTGCTTTCCCATTTTTTGACACATGCCCGCGAAGGTTATAGATTTCAGCCTGACAGAAATGGGCTTTGAGGCACAACGGAACAGAAAGTGCACTTAAGCCGCCTTCAACCAAGGAGACATCGTGCAGGGGCACCGCATCGGCTACGTCCGGGTCAGCAGCTTTGACCAGAACCCGGAACGCCAGCTGGAACAAACCCAGGTGAGCAAGGTGTTCACCGACAAGGCATCGGGCAAGGACACCCAGCGCCCCCAGCTCGAAGCGCTGCTGAGCTTCGTCCGCGAAGGCGATACAGTGGTGGTGCACAGCATGGATCGGCTGGCCCGCAACCTCGATGACCTGCGTCGCTTGGTACAGAAGCTGACTCAGCGCGGCGTGCGCATCGAGTTCCTGAAGGAGGGCCTGGTGTTCACTGGCGAGGACTCGCCGATGGCCAACCTGATGCTGTCGGTGATGGGGGCCTTCGCTGAGTTCGAGCGCGCCCTGATCCGCGAGCGGCAGCGTGAGGGCATCGCCTTGGCCAAGCAGCGTGGCGCGTACCGGGGCCGCAAGAAAGCCCTGTCCGATGAGCAGGCTGCTACCCTGCGGCAGCGAGCGACGGCCGGCGAGCCCAAGGCGCAGCTTGCCCGCGAGTTCAACATCAGCCGGGAAACCCTCTACCAGTACCTCCGCACGGACGACTGACACATGCCGCGTCGCTTGATCCTCTCGGCCACGGAGCGGGACACCCTGCTTGCGCTGCCGGAAAGCCAGGATGACCTGATCCGCTACTACACCTTCAACGACTCCGACCTGTCGCTGATCCGCCAGCGACGCGGCGACGCCAACCGCCTCGGCTTCGCCGTGCAGCTCTGCCTGCTGCGCTACCCCGGTTACGCGCTGGGAACCGACAGCGAGCTGCCCGAGCCGGTCATCCTGTGGGTGGCGAAGCAAGTCCAGGCCGAGCCGGCGAGCTGGGCAAAGTACGGCGAGCGCGACGTGACCCGTCGCGAGCATGCCCAGGAACTGCGCACCTACCTGCAACTGGCCCCGTTCGGCCTGTCCGACTTCCGCGCCCTGGTGCGCGAGCTAACCGAGCTGGCCCAGCAGACCGACAAAGGCTTGCTGCTGGCCGGTCAGGCCCTGGAGAGCCTACGGCAGAAACGACGCATCCTGCCGGCGCTGAGCGTGATTGACCGGGCCTGCTCGGAAGCCATTGCGCGAGCCAATCGGCGGGTCTACCGCGCCCTGGTCGAACCACTCACGGACTCGCATCGGGCCAAGCTGGACGAGCTGTTGAAGCTCAAGGCCGGCAGCAGCATCACCTGGTTGACCTGGCTGCGCCAGGCACCGCTGAAACCCAACTCTCGGCACATGCTGGAACACATCGAGCGGCTGAAGACATTTCAGTTGGTGGACTTGCCCGAAGGCCTGGGCCGGCACATCCACCAGAACCGCCTGCTCAAGCTGGCCCGCGAGGGTGGGCAGATGACGCCCAAAGACCTCGGTAAGTTCGAGCCGCAGCGCCGCTACGCGACCCTGGCCGCCGTGGTGCTGGAGAGCACCGCGACCGTGATCGATGAGCTGGTCGATCTGCATGACCGCATCCTGGTCAAGCTGTTCAGCGGCGCGAAGCACAAGCATCAGCAGCAGTTCCAGAAGCAGGGCAAGGCGATCAACGACAAGGTGCGCCTGTACTCCAGGATCGGCCAGGCGCTGCTGGAAGCGAAGGAAAGCGGCAGCGACCCCTATGCCGCCATCGAGGCGGTGATTCCCTGGGACGAGTTCACCGAGAGCGTCAGCGAGGCCGAGCTGCTGGCCCGGCCGGAAGGCTTCGACCACCTGCACCTGGTCGGCGAGAACTTCGCCACCCTGCGCCGTTACACGCCGGCCTTGCTGGAGGTGCTGGAACTGCGCGCCGCGCCGGCCGCGCAAGGCGTGCTGGCAGCCGTGCAGACCCTGCGTGAGATGAACGCCGACAACCTGCGCAAGGTGCCGGCCGATGCACCCACGGCCTTCATCAAGCCGCGCTGGAAGCCGCTGGTGATCACCCCGGAAGGCCTCGACCGGAAATTCTACGAAATCTGCGCCCTGTCCGAGCTGAAGAACGCCCTGCGCTCCGGCGACATCTGGGTCAAGGGCTCGCGGCAGTTCCGCGACTTCGACGACTACCTGCTGCCGGCCGAGAAGTTCGCCGCACTCAAGCGCGAGCAGGCCCTGCCCCTGGCGATCAACCCGAACAGCGACCAGTACCTGGAAGAGCGTTTGCAGCTGCTGGACGAGCAGTTGGCCACCGTCACCCGCCTGGCCAAGGACAACGAGCTGCCCGATGCCATCCTCACCGAGTCAGGGCTGAAAATCACCCCGCTGGATGCGGCGGTGCCGGATCGGGCGCAGGCGCTGATCGACCAAACCAGCCAGTTACTGCCGCGCATCAAGATCACCGAACTGCTGATGGACGTGGACGACTGGACGGGCTTCAGCCGCCACTTCACCCACTTGAAGGACGGGGCCGAGGCCAAAGACAGGACGTTGCTGCTGTCCGCAATCCTCGGTGATGCGATCAACCTCGGGCTGACCAAGATGGCCGAGTCGAGCCCCGGCCTGACCTACGCCAAGCTGTCCTGGCTGCAAGCCTGGCACATCCGCGACGAAACCTATTCGGCGGCCTTGGCCGAGCTGGTCAACCACCAGTATCGCCACGCCTTTGCCGCCCACTGGGGCGACGGCACGACCTCATCCTCCGATGGCCAGCGCTTCCGCGCGGGTGGCCGGGGCGAGAGCACCGGGCACGTCAACCCGAAGTACGGTAGCGAGCCGGGACGGCTGTTCTATACCCATATCTCCGACCAGTACGCGCCGTTCAGCACCCGCGTGGTGAATGTCGGCGTCCGCGATTCCACCTATGTGCTCGACGGCCTGCTGTACCACGAGTCCGACCTGCGGATCGAGGAGCACTACACCGACACGGCCGGCTTCACCGATCACGTCTTTGCCCTGATGCACCTGCTAGGCTTCCGCTTCGCGCCGCGCATCCGCGACCTCGGCGAAACCAAGCTGTACGTGCCGCAGGGCGTGCAAGCCTACCCGACGTTGCGCCCGCTGATCGGCGGCACCCTGAACATCAAGCACGTGCGTGCCCACTGGGACGACATCCTGCGCCTGGCCAGCTCGATCAAGCAGGGCACCGTCACCGCCTCGCTGATGCTGCGCAAGCTCGGCAGCTACCCGCGCCAGAACGGACTGGCCGTGGCCCTGCGCGAGCTGGGCCGGATCGAGCGCACGCTGTTCATCCTGGACTGGCTGCAAAGTGTTGAACTGCGCCGCCGCGTGCATGCCGGCCTGAACAAAGGTGAGGCGCGCAACTCGCTGGCCAGGGCGGTGTTCTTCAACCGCCTTGGGGAAATCAGGGATCGGAGCTTCGAGCAGCAGCGCTACCGGGCCAGCGGCCTCAACCTGGTGACGGCGGCTATCGTGCTGTGGAACACGGTGTACCTGGAACGCGCCACCCAGGGGTTGGTCGAGGCCGGCAAGCCGGTGGACGGCGAGCTGCTGCAATTCCTGTCGCCGCTGGGCTGGGAGCACATCAACCTAACCGGCGATTACGTCTGGCGGCAGAGCCGCAGACTGGAAGACGGGAAGTTTCGGCCCTTACGGATGCCCGGAAAACCTTAGCGTACGATTTTTTCCGAATTCTGCGGGCTCCCCATCTGGGGCATCTGGTTATCTATCTGCTGTTTATTGTTCTGCCGATTATTGGACTGGTGATGATGTACAACCGGGGTAACCCGTGGATTGCATTCGGCATCGTTATGCCGCATGCGGCAGAGGCCAATTTTGATGTAGTGGATATGCTGAAGTCCTGGCACGTGACGCTGGCAAATCTGGGCTATTTTGTTATTGCTCTGCATGCCGCTGCGGCCCTGATGCACCACTATTTCTGGAAGGACAATACGCTGCTGCGCATGATGCCGCGAAAACGCTCCTGATGTAATGCCCCGCAAATGCGGGGTATTTTTTTAGCCGATTATTTTTCCAGACATCATAAAAACTTACCGACAAGATGGTTAAACAACGTCCAGTTCATCACACTCGCTACTTGATTGCTGCTCTTATTAAAACTACTGTATATAAATACAGTAAATGAGAGGCAGATTATTATGTTGTTTTTCCAGCCTGCGGAACGCCGCGAAATTAAACACTTTCCGTTATTTAGCGATCTTGTGCCCTGCGGTTTTCCATCTCCTGCACAGGACTACGTTGAGAAACGTATCGACCTCAATGACCTGCTGGTACGGCATCCCAGCGCAACCTATTTTGTTAAATCATCTGGCGACTCTATGAGGGGAGCAGGGATCGGCGAGGGTGATTTACTGATTGTCGACAGCGCCAGAAAACCTGTCCATGGAGACATCGTTATTGCCGCCGTTGAGGGCGAATTCACCGTTAAACGCCTGCAATTACATCCGGTTGTGATGCTGAAGCCAGAGAACAGCGCCTACGCGCCGATCATGATTAGCAGCGAGGACACGCTGGATATATTTGGCGTGGTGACATTTATCATTAAAGCTGCGGGCTGATGATGTTTGCACTGGTGGATGTTAACGCGTTTTATGCCAGTTGTGAGTCGGCATTCCGGCCTGATCTGAAAGGGAAGCCCGTTGTCGTTCTTTCAAATAACGATGGCTGCGTTATTGCCAGCAGCGTAGAGGCAAAGGCGCTTGGCGTTAATATGGGCGCTCCGTACTTCAAACAGAAAGATCTGTTCAGGCGCTATGGCGTGTTCTGTTTTAGTTCGAACTACGAACTGTATGCGGATATGAGCAGCAGGGTGATGTCGATTCTGGAGGAGTTATCGCCACGCGTGGAGATATACAGTATTGATGAAGCCTTTTGTGATTTAACGGGCGTGCGAAACTGCAGGGATCTTACGGATTTTGGTCAGGAAATCAGAGCAACCATTTTGCAGAAAACACGTCTCACGGTTGGGGTCGGTATCGCTCAGACCAAAACCCTGGCCAAACTGGCGAACCATGCGGCCAAAAAGTGGCAGGAACAGACGGGCGGAGTCGTGGATCTCTCAAATATTGAACGCCAGCGTAAGCTGATGGCAGCACTCCCGGTTGATGAAGTCTGGGGCATCGGACGCCGTATCGGCAAAAAACTGGACGTTATGGGTATTAAAACGGTTCTCGACCTGGCGGATACCGATATTCGCTTCATTCGTAAACATTTCAGCGTCGTGCTTGAGCGAACCGTCCGGGAATTGCGCGGTGAGCCTTGTCTGGCGCTGGAAGAGTTTGCGCCGGATAAGCAGGAAATTATCTGCTCAAGATCGTTTGGTGAAAAACTCACGGATTACAACGCCATGAGAGAGGCCATTTGCACCTATGCTTCACGTGCTGCGGAAAAGCTGCGCAGAGAACACCAGTACTGCCGGTTTATCTCTACGTTTATCAAAACCAGTCCGTTTGCCCTGAATGAACCTTATTACGGTAACAGCGCATCGATAAAACTGCTGACGCCAACTCAGGATAGCCGGGACATTATTACAGCAGCCACGCGCAGCCTGGACGCCGTTTGGCGAGAGGGGCTACGTTATCAAAAAGCGGGCGTTATGCTGGGGGATTTTTTTAGCTCTGGCGTTGCACAGCTGAATCTTTTTGATAATAACGCCCCGCGGCGTAACAGCGATAAATTGATGGACCTACTGGATACTCTTAATGCTGAAAAGGGGAAAGGAACGCTCTACTTTGCTGGGCAAGGGATACAGCAGCCGTGGGCGATGAAGCGAGACATGCTTTCACCACGTTATACAACGAGATACAGTGATTTGCTGCGGGTAAATTGATAGCCAAACAAGGCTTCCTCCCACCTTATTTATACCGGATCAATTATCCTTTCAATGACAGGACGTTGTAAATTGCCAACGATTCCATAACCTTGGATACCTTTCCAGCGCGGCTAAATTAGCGCTCCTTTAATACTTCGATAAGATACAAAGTTGATATGCAAAAAGTTGGATTGTTGTGAACTCAGGAGTAGGATTATTTCTATCTGATAGAACCAGTTATCGAACTGGCTTATACGAGTTGTTTGTTTTTCACTTACGAAAAGGTGGTGCTGGTAATGAGTACATTCATCATTCGTTTATTATTTTTTTCTCTCTTATGCGGTTCTTTCTCAATACATGCTGAAGAGCAGAACGGTATGAAACTTGAGCGGGTTGTGATAGTGAGCCGTCATGGAGTAAGAGCACCTACGAAGTTCACTCCAATAATGAAAGATGTCACACCCGATCAATGGCCACAATGGGATGTGCCGTTAGGATGGCTAACGCCTCGTGGGGGAGAACTTGTTTCTGAATTAGGTCAGTATCAACGTTTATGGTTCACAAGCAAAGGTCTGTTGAATAATCAAACGTGCCCATCTCCAGGGCAGGTTGCTGTTATTGCAGACACGGATCAACGCACCCGTAAAACGGGGGAGGCGTTTCTGGCTGGGTTAGCACCAAAATGTCAAATTCAAGTGCATTATCAGAAGGATGAAGAAAAAACTGATCCTCTTTTTAATCCAGTAAAAATGGGGACATGTCAAGGCTCAATTGAAATGTCCGTTATCCAGCTCAATTAAAATGACCACTTTGATCTCTCATTCTCTTTACTGATAGACTTTCCTCCGACTGAAACAACAGGATGATTGAGCCCATGCTTCGATACGAGTTAACGCCGAACAATGCAGGTTTTATACTGTGGGGAGATTCAGAAGCCCTGAATGAATTACATGAACTCATTCATTACATCGTGGATGAAAGCCCACTGATTAAAGTTAAAGACGGATTTATGTTATCCCTTGCCTATGATATTCGTAAAGCACGGGAAGGTAATCGTCGTGTTGAGCAACATCAGTATGATCAACATGATACATATAAGCTTTATGGTGTTGAGCTTTTATGGCCTCTGGTCCTGGTACAGTCCTCAATACTCAGAAACTCAATGGGTTATATTCAGACAGACAAAAACCAGCTGTCTGTCATGTATGCCTTTGAATACCTGATAGAATCAGCATTAACAGAGTCTGAGAGAACAACGTCGAATGATATTATGCTAACAGTAAAATATGCATCAGACTCTGATTTTAATTTCATTGAGGATAATATTGACAGCAGGTGCTGCTATTTTATCAGCCTATCTCCGGAGCAAAGAAAAAAGCAGTTAATCAGTATTGTTCGTTCTTTTCATTCATTATGGGGTAAGTATGCCCGTGAAAAGCAGGACATAAAGATGCTGAACGAAATGAATAATACATCATGGGTCTGGCCGGACAATATCAACTGGTGAGCAACCACTGTCCGGCCAGTGAGTACCATCAGCGGGCTCTTTTACCAAAAATGTCCTCTGAACGTGACTGAAGCTGTTTGAGTGCTTCGAGCATGTCATCATTATCCAGTGAGCGCTGGGATTTCTTCCCTTCCTGCTTTGGCCGTCGTCGGGAAGGGCCATCTCCAGCGGGAATTGACTGAGAGCGCGTGTTATCCCGCTTGCTCTGCACCAGACTGATAAACTCCAGGGTTCGGCCAAGACGCTTGTTATCGACAATCGCGCCCTGGTCGATTTCTGACAGTCGGTCGTAGGTAGAGTAGGGAAGTAGCGTACCGTTCAGGCGCAGCTCTTTTCTGCCATCAGGATAGTGATACACATCGATATATTTACCTATTGCACGGCGACTCAGTTCGCTGTCTTCAATCAGGTACAACATTTTATCATATTGTATCGTCAACGATTTTGAGACTTTACGTTTTTCACGAACAGTGAAAATAAGCCCCAGGTCCTCATCATGTTCTACAGCACGGTGTACGTCAAAATCATGTCGCGGTACTTTGCCAAAACGGCGGTTATAGTCAGCCATATAGGCCTCAGCGAAGTCATTTGCAGCCTCCATTGAACAAATGCCCTGTAACCGCAGCTCTTTGACCAGACGATCCTGTAAAGTGAGGTGAGCTCGTTCTACACGCCCTTTGGCGGGACTGGTTTCTGCACAGATAGTCTGGATGTTCAGTTCATGCATGGCTCGCCCAAACTGAGTATGCCCGTCTCCGCCTGTGGCGTGTTTATTGTTAACACGAAAAACACCGGCTTTATCGCTGTACAGTGCCAGCGGTTTACCATGCTTATCGATATAGCGCCGCGTGGCTTCGAAGTAAGAAAACGTGGACTCCGATTTAACAAACAACAGTTCCATCAGTTTGCTGGTTGCATCATCAACATAGACCAGCGCGGTGCAGGCCGGGCCACGGCCTTCAAACCAGTCGTGATCACAGCCATCTATTTGTATCAGCTCACCAGTACACGGACGCCGGTACCGTGGTTGAGGGATCCTTGCGGCACGTTGTTTACGGGGAACCCATAAGCCAGCCCGCACCATGATGCGCCGGACAGTTTCTTTGCCAAGAAACAGTCCGTGGAGTTCTTCGAGCTTTTCACGCGCCAGAGTCGGACCGAAATCAGCATAACGCGTCTTGATCAGTTCCAGAGCCTGATCTGCGAGCCCGGGTGGCAACTGGCGGTTACCACGCATGCCACATCGTCTGCTGGCCATACCAAGCGGTCCGCCTTCACGGTAACGGGCAAGAAGTCTGCGGCATTGCCTGTCGCTGATACCGAGGTGCTCGGCCGCACGGCGCGTTGTGATGCGACGTTCAATGACGTCCTGTATAATCTTGATCCGGTTGATCTCTTTCAAAGTAAACACTCCTGAGCTTTCTGCGCTCATGATATGCCTCCCGGTAGTTTAAACGGACCAGTGAAGCTTACCATAGCGCGGACATCTGAATTGAGCCACAGGCGGACATTACTATTGAGCCATTACAACATTAGTGCGCATAATGTATATTATGTTAAATGCAATTTAGTATTTGATGGATGCTTAGTTCATACCCCTTAGCTGACGCCGTTCCATCAAATCCTTACCCTTCCCTTATCTGCTACGGTAAAAAGTTTTCGTCAGATGACCCCGAATGCAGATCCCTCTTTAGCCATTCTCAGTTTGGCGGTTCCGGTTGGTACACAGTGATGAAAAACGATAAGGTCAGAGCTGTTGTCGCCTTCGAGTCAGGAAGCCAGGAAGCGGTTTTTTTCATTCCTGGAAAAGCTCCCCCTGCTAATCCTGACTGAAAACTGCTGGACATGACTGTCTGCCTTGAGCAAAAGCAGACAGTCACTTTGATTTTCTACCGTAAATTTTTTCTTTTTTTATAATCAATGTATCGGGCTAGATATTTTTGTAACAACTTTATAAGTTAAAGATCTGCCGCAATAACAGATTCCTTTATTTATAATTAGAGGTTTGCAACGTTGTGATAGACTTTTTGAACATCATCGTCATCTTCAAGGGCATCAACGAGTCCTGCAAAGATTTCTAAATCTTCTGGTGAAAGTTCAACTTCTGATTGAGCAATCATTTCTAATTCTGTTGTTGAGAATTCATTAATCCCAGCGGCTTTCAGGGCTGCAATTCCTTTATGAAGGTCTGTAGATTCAGTATAAATAACGATGTTTCCCTCTTCTTCGGTTACATCGCGAACATCTACATCAGCATTAAGCAAAATTTCAAAAATATGGTCAGGATCTGTTCCTGCAAATACAATCACCCCGGTATTGTCAAACATATAGCTGACAGCACCTGCCGCTCCGATATTCCCGCCTTTTTTATTGAAAATTGAGCGGACATTAGCAATCGTACGGTTAACATTTGACGTCAATGTTTCAGCGATAATCAGTGAACCACTTGGACCAAAGCCTTCATAACGCCCTTGCACGAACGTTTCATCGCTGCCGCCTTTGGCTTTATCAATTGCTTTATCAATAACGTGTTTAGGAACCTGTGCTTGTTTCGCACGTTCAATAACGAATTTTAAAGCTGAGTTTGATTCTGGGTCTGGTTCACCTTGTTTGGCAGCAGCATAGATTTCTACACCGAATTTTGCATATATATTAGACGTTGCACCGTCTTTAGCAGTTTTTTTAGCAACAATATTTGCCCATTTACGTCCCACTGGAATAGTCTCCTCAGAAATTCATTTACATTACATGCAGATTAATAGCCTGCAATTTTTTTCCGCAATATTATATCATGATATGTAAACTCTCGTCCATGAAAAACAAAATACCCATGTTTTACTAAATGTTACTTTAATTTTATCAATAGTTAACATTATGGATATGTTATTTTCGGTTTTTTTAGATCTTTTGTTTTTTTATTTTAATAGTCGAATGACAGCGATAATACATAAATAAAGAGAAGCTGGAGTAACAATCCAAGTATAAATACCCACTTAAGATTAATGAACGCATCTAATCCAGATCTTTTCTTCAGCAATGTTTGGCTGATGTTTACTTCTTAATCATGAAAGCCTGAGGAACAGATGCCATTGCTGGTCGCCCCGCTTTCTTGTAACCTTCTTCCCGTTGCACTACTGACAAAATCTGGAACCACTGAACTGGACTTCATATGAATGCTCATATTTCTAAAGACCCTTTACATGGCGTAACGCTTGAAATGCAGGTCAATGCACTGGTTGATCGTTATGGTTGGGCTGAGCTGGCGCAACGTATTAATATCAACTGCTTTAAAAATGAGCCGAGCGTTAAATCCAGTCTGAAGTTTCTGCGCCGCACGCCGTGGGCGCGGGCAGAAGTTGAAGCGCTGTACCTGGATTCACTGCATGATCTGGCCTCAAATAACACCACCGAACCGGCGTTCGATCCCTGGGCTAACAGCCGCAACAAGAAGAATTAAGAGCAAAATCTGATGTCAGCATCCGGTTTTATTTCAGCAAATTATCAAAAAAAACTGGCGAATATTCTCGCCCGTTCCCGAGCCAGGCTGCCGCGAACCAACATGAAATGGTTCGCGCTGCTCGTAGGCAGTATGTTGCTACTTGGCAGTTGTTCTTCACAGCCGCCCGGTTCAAAAATCACCCCACTGCCCCCGGTGGGCAAACCGCAGCAGAGCAAGGAGCCGGTGCGCGGTATCTGGTTGGCAACGGTTTCGCGTCTTGACTGGCCGCCGATTTCATCCGTCAACATCAGCTCGCCTGCCGTTCGTATCAGCCAGCAGCAAAAGGCGCTGACGGACAAGCTGGATAACCTGAAACGTCTTGGTATTAACACCGTTTTTTTCCAGGTGAAGCCCGATGCCACTGCGTTGTGGCATTCTACAATCTTGCCGTGGTCAGATACCCTGACCGGTAAGATTGGTCAGGATCCGGGTTACGATCCGTTACGGTTTATGCTCGATGAAGCGCATAAACGCGGAATGAAAGTCCATGCCTGGTTTAACCCCTACCGCGTGTCCGTGAACACTAAACCGGCAACGGTTACCGAATTAAACAACACGCTGTCACAGACGCCTTCCAGCGTTTATGTCCTGCATCGGGACTGGATCCGTACCTCGGGCGAGCGTTTTGTGTTAGATCCCGGTATTCCCGAAGTGCGTGACTGGATAACCAGTATCGTGGCTGAAGTCGTTGAGAATTACCCGGTTGACGGCGTGCAATTCGATGATTACTTCTATACCGAGTCTCCCGGCTCTGCGCTCAACGACAGCCAGACCTTCAGAAGATACGGCCAGGGATTCGTCTCCAAAGCTGACTGGCGGCGCGATAACACGCAACGCCTGATCGCTCAGGTTTCACGAACCATTAAGAAACTCAAACCTGAAGTTGAATTTGGCGTCAGCCCTGCGGGCGTGTGGCGCAACCGTTCGCACGATCCGGCGGGCTCCGACACGCGCGGCGCGGCAGCCTATGATGAATCGTATGCGGACACCCGCCGCTGGGTGCAACAAGGCTTGCTGGACTACATCGCCCCGCAGTTGTATTGGCCTTTTGCCCGCGACGCGGCGCGTTACGATGTGTTGGCAAAATGGTGGGCAGATGTCGTCAAATCAACCAACACCCGCCTGTATATTGGGGTGGCGTTGTACAAAGTCGGTGAGCCGTCGCGAAAAGAACCTGACTGGACGGTCAAAGGCGGTGTGCCGGAGCTGAAAAAACAGCTCGATCTGAACGAGTCTGAACCGCACATTAACGGCACAATTTTGTTTCGCGAAGATTACCTTAATCAGCCGCAAACGCAGGAAGCCGTGACCTATATTCGCAGTCGTTGGGGGCGTTAATGGTCGTCCGTATTGGATTTATAACGCAAGAGCGTCCGGTTATACGGACGCTCTTAACCGATTCATCAGGCAACTGAAGGCTCAGGCAATCTGAATGATGAGACCAGCATCGCCAGCTGTTCCGCCTCCTCTTTCAGCGCCTGCGTTCGCGCGGCGGCATCATCTATTAACGAGGCGTTTTGCTGAACGGTGCTGTCCATTTCGGTAACAGCCAGCGTAACTTCGGAAACGCCCTTGCGTTGTTCTTCACCCGCAACGCGTATTTCCCCCATTAACTGACGTACCTGACGTACATTACTGACCAGTTCTCCCAGACGTTCGCCCGCATTGTGAATTTGCTGGCTTCCGCTACCTACATGAGAAACGGATTCATCAATCAACGCCTTTATTTCCTGCGCGGCGGTGGCGCTGCGCTGGGCCAGCGTGCGCACTTCGGAGGCCACAACGGCAAACCCTCTCCCGGCATCACCTGCTCTGGCGGCTTCAACCGCGGCATTCAGGGCGAGAATATTGGTCTGGAACGCAATGCTGTCGATAACCGCGACAATTTCCACCATTCTGCCGGATGAGGCACTGACGTTATCCATTGTAGAGATAACACCCTGCATAACATCGCCGCAGCGGTTGGCCGTTTGCGCGGTGCTATCAGAGAGTTCATCCGCCAGTTGTGTATTACTGGCATTTTGATGAACGGTCGCATTTAACTGTTCCATCGCCGCTGAACTCTCTTCCAGCGCAGCGGCCTGTTGCGTCACGCGAGATGAAAGTTCCATATTACTGTCTGCCAGGCTGACAGCGTTATTCGCCACCACTACGCTACTGCTTCTGACAGTGATCAGAATGGCTGAGATTTTATCGACGAACAGGTTAAACGCTTCGGCGATAGCGGAAATCTCATCTTTGCCACGCACATCCAGGCGACGGGTAAGATCGCCTTCTCCCTGCGCAATGTCATCGAGAGCCTGACGGGTATCATCGAGACGTGAAATCAGTCGGCGAACCACCAGCCAGGATCCCACCAGCAACAGGGTCATGATCGGGATCAACACTTCCAGCACGTCCTGCATCATCACTTTGGCAAGGCCGACGATACGCGATTCAGGCGTCGCAAGACCAACAACCCAACCGGTATCCGCCATCGGGAACAGCATCACCCGTGAAGCCGAATTCAGGACGTTATCATTTGCAAGCGTAATCGTTTTCACCCCGTCCGCTGGGCGCAGATATTTCAGACCGTTTTCCACCGGGATAAGCCATTGCGCGCTTTGCGCCAGATCGTTAATGGTTTTATATTTCGCCAGATCGGTCTGCGGGAAATAGAGGATTTGTCCCTGCTTGTCCACCACAAACGCGTAACCACCGGTGCTGTTTCCCTGCTGCTGCATGAAAGTGGCGACGTTATCCAGCCGAATATCGGTGGTGGCGACACCGGCAAACTTGCCCGCCAGTTGATAAGGTACGCTGCACGTCACCATGTTGACGCCTGAACTGGCGTCCTGGTAGACATCAGACCATAAGCAACTGTTTTGTGAATGTCCTTTAGCATGCTGATACCAGTTTTCATTGTGGTATCCGCTTGACCCTTCGACGTTATAGTCGTTGGAATACACCAGTTTACCTTCAGCATTACGCGCCCAGAAAAAGCTTCTTTTCTCCACACCTGCGGTGAAAGCGTCTGGTTCTGGCCAGATACCGCCGCCGGTAATAATCGAATCTTTATCTTCACCAATCAGATGCGGAACGACGCTTTGATAAAGAGATTCATCATTTGGCAGCACCTCAGCCAGTCGTGACAAGCTAACGGTCTCACCTTCAATTCGGGACAATACGGTACTCAACTGGCGGGTTAAACCTTGCCCTGTTTCTTCGATCAGGGCGGTGTTGATTTCAACGACGCGCGGTTGACCACGCCAGAGCATAATCACCACAATAACAAGGGTCGTGACTGCAAGCAGCAGAATGCCGCCGATGGTTAAACGCGTTGAAATACGAGTAGGATACCAGGCCATACAAACTCCTTCTGCAAAAGGCTAACTTTTATCCAGTATCGGCACAGGCGTTTATATCTTTATAAAGTTTTCTTAAGTATCACAAAATAAATAGGTGACATTGTCACAAATAGCAAAACCCAGCACTTTGGCTGGGTTTTAATAATGACTTAATCTTATTTGGATAATTCTTTTTTGATTTCGTCTTTTATTTTACTTAATTCGCTCTGCGGATGTTTTTTACAAAGTTCAACGGTCAGAGGAACTGCAGTCGTCACGGTTTCGTTATAGTCTACGTAATCGCCACCCTTGAAATCTTCATCTTCATTGAGCACCCAGAAAGCCACCGGGGCCATAGTTTGCGGGTTCAAATCAATAAACTCCTGGCAATTCATGCCTTTTGGAGTCACTTCAGTTTTAGCGTTATCAGTTGCTGCATTGACGCTGACACTGGTTAACAGCGCTGCGACCAGAATACCTGCTGTAGAAAGGGAGAATTTATTCATTGTAGTACTCCATTTATAATATAAATAATATCTACACTTGCGCTTCAAACCGTTAATGTAGTTCGCAAAAAATAATACCCCTAACGTCATAAGAATAAAGATTGCCACCATTGATATGGCTGAAATTTATATTTCACATTACTGATTCTGATGTCTGGGCGTAAAACGTGGCCACAATGTGATCGTTCCGACGAAATCAGCAGATTCATCCCCTTCTTCCCCTGTCGCTGCACCAAAACTGAACTACGCTGCACAAATGTTGATCATTAGTTAACGGATATGGGCTAATTTTTAACAAAAATGGTCGGCGTGCCGCTGTTACCAACATGGCACGCGTCCTGCATTGTTAATTTGCTAACAGTGAACCGTACTCTGACAAACAATTAACAGCGAGAAGGTAATGACAGCGAAACCGGAGTTATTTACCCGCATAGAGCAGACCTTTAGCCAACTGACGCCCAGCGAAAAGCGCGTGGCCGGGTGGCTGTTAGCCCATGCTGTGCAGATCCCTTTTGAAACCGCGGATGGTATTGCTAAAGCGACCGGAACCAGCGGCATTACCGTTGGACGCTATCTGCGTAAACTGGGTTTTCGCAATCTGGAAGATGCAAAAGCCAGCCTGCGGGAGCTACCCGTCGTCGCCTATCAACCCTGGGGGATGAACGAGCGGCTGGACTCCTGGCACCAGCAACAAAGCCTGCCAGATCGCGCGCAGCAGTCGCTGTTACTGGAAATCGACGCCATTACCTATGTCTATCAACTCGCGCAAGGCGAAACGTTTTTACGCATAGCCCAGCGGCTGGCACATGCGGAAGCCGTGTATATCCTTGGGATCCAGTCCACCCGCGGGATCGCTAACGCCTTTTTCAGTCACCTGGAATACCTGCGGCCTAAAGTCAGCTACTCCGAAGGGCTTTCCGGCAGTTGGGTCGAGTCGCTGAACTCAGGATTCACCCAGCCTTACGTGGTGATCACCGATATGCGCGCCTATTCCGCTATCTCGCGACAATATTGCCGCGTTGCCACAGAACGCTGCATTCCGCTGGCGTTAATCACCGATGTGTGGTGCCCGTGGGCCAGAGACTATTCCATTGACTTACTTCAGGTGAAAACTGACACCGGACATTTCTGGGACTCACTGGCTCCGGTGAGCTGTCTGTTCAACTTATTACTCTCTGCGGTGGTGGCACAACTGGGTGACTCCCTCGCAGAACGCCTGCAAACCAATCGCCAGTTACAACAACAATTTGGTCAATTCGAACAATAAACAGGAAACGTGCTATGTCAGAAACCCCAGAACTGGTCGATCTGTCGGTGATATTCCCGTCGCTACATATCGATCTTAAATACGCTACGGCAGACAACATTACCGGCGCCCCTATCTACCGGGAAGCTCGTTGCCTGTTGCACACCGAGGCGGTCACTGCGCTGGCGAAAAGCATCAGTATTGCGCAACTGGCGGGCCTGAAACTTGTGGTATACGACGCGTATCGCCCGCAGCAGGCGCAGGCGGTGCTGTGGAATGCGTGTCCGGATCCTCAGTATGTTGTCGATGTGGCGATAGGATCCAATCACAGCCGCGGGACGGCCATTGACGTTACGCTAATGGACGATCGTGGCAATCTTCTCGATATGGGCGCGGGCTTTGATGAGATGCACGACCGTTCCCATGCCTGGCACCCTTCTGTTCCTCCGGCTGCGCAGCGCAACCGCCTGCTGCTCAATGCCATTATGTTCGGCGGCGGTTTTGTCGGTATCACCAGCGAGTGGTGGCATTTTGAATTACCTGATGCCGCCCGCTATCCGCTGCTTGACGATCAGATAGATTGTTACACTGTCACACCCATAACAACACAACATTCCCTTTAATTCTGGAGCCTGGTTATGAAGACTACACTTGCGTTAAACGCGTTTTTTCGCCCCGCTCTGATAGCCGTTGCGCTGGCGTTTGCCCTGCCCGCTGCGCAGGCCGCCGTTCCCAAAGATATGCTGGTAATCGGCAAAGCTGCCGATCCGCAGACGCTCGATCCCGCCGTGACCATCGATAACAACGACTGGACGGTCACCTATCCCTCTTATCAGCGGCTGGTTCAGTACAAAACGGATGGAGGTAAAGGCTCCACGGAAGTTGAAGGCGATTTGGCCAGCGGCTGGAAGGCCTCTGACGACCAGAAAGAGTGGACGTTTATCCTGAAAAACGATGCCAAATTCGCCGACGGAACGCCGGTGACGGCTGATGCGGTAAAGCAATCTTTTGAACGCCTGCTCAAAATCGGCCAGGGGCCTGCAGAAGCGTTCCCGAAAGATCTGAAGGTTGAGGCTATCGATAACAATACGGTGAAGTTTACCCTCAGCCAGCCATTTGCGCCGTTCCTGTATACGCTGGCCAATGACGGGGCCTCAATTATTAACCCGGCCGTCTTAAAAGAGCATGCCGCAGACGATGCCCGCGGATTCCTGGCGCAGAACACGGCAGGCTCCGGTCCCTTTATGCTCAAAAGCTGGCAAAAGGGACAGCAGTTGGTACTGGTTCCTAACCCATATTATGCCGGTGTAAAACCGGCGTTTAAGCGGGTTTCGGTAAAAATCATCGGTGAAAGCGCCTCTCGCCGTCTGCAATTGTCGCGGGGTGATATCGACATTGCCGATGCGCTTCCGGTTGACCAGCTTGCCGCCTTAAAACAGGAAGGCAAAGTTAACGTGGCGGATTATCCCTCGTTGCGCGTGACCTATCTGTATCTAAATAACAGTAAAGCGCCGCTCAATCAGGTGGATTTACGCCGCGCCATCTCGTGGGCCACCGATTATAAAGGCATGGTAAACGGGATCCTGAGCGGCAACGGTAAGCAAATGCGGGGTCCGATCCCTGAAGGCATGTGGGGTTTTGACGACAAGGCCATGCAGTACAGTTTCGATGAAGCCAAAGCGAAAGCGGCGTGGGAGAAAGTTGCCACCAAACCTGACAGCCTGAGCTTCCTGTACTCGGATAATGACCCCAACTGGGAACCTATCGCGCTCGCGACCCAGGCAAGCCTTGGCAAACTGGGCATTAAGGTCAAGCTGGAAAAACTGGCGAACGCCACCATGCGTGACCGCGTGGGCAAAGGAGATTACGACATTGCCATTGGCAACTGGAGCCCAGATTTCGCCGATCCGTACATGTTTATGAACTACTGGTTTGAGTCAGATAAGAAAGGCTTGCCGGGTAACCGTTCATTCTATGAAAACGGTGAGGTCGATAAGCTGCTGCGTAGCGCGCTGGCCACGACCGATCAGGTTGCCAGAACCAATGACTACCAGCAGGCGCAAACTATCGTGATTGATGAAGCCGCCTACGTCTATTTATTCCAGAAAAACTATCAGTTGGCGATGAACAAAGACGTCAAAGGATTTGTATTCAACCCCATGCTGGAACAGGTCTTCAATATCTCCACCATGAGTAAATAAGCCACGTTAATGCGGAGCCGCTCTGGCTCCGCAAGGGGAAGCTAATGACGTTCTGGAGCATTTTACGCCAGCGATGCTGGGGACTTATTCTGGTGGTTATCGGTGTTTGCGTAATCACTTTTATTATTTCGCACCTGATACCTGGCGACCCCGCGCGGTTGTTGGCGGGCGATCGCGCCAGCGATGAAATTGTCGAAAATATTCGCCAACAGTTGGGGCTGAACCAGCCGCTGTATGTCCAGTTTTTTCGCTATGTCAGCGACATTTTTCACGGCGATTTAGGCACCTCTATTCGCACCGGACGTCCGGTGCTGGATGAGCTGCGCATCTTCTTCCCCGCCACCCTTGAGCTGGCTTTCTGCTCCTTGTTGCTGGCGCTGGTTATCGGTATTCCTTTGGGCATTTTATCTGCGGTCTGGCGCAACCGCTGGCTAGATCACCTCGTTCGTCTGATGGCAATCACCGGTATCTCCACGCCAGCATTCTGGCTGGGGCTGGGGGTTATCGTGCTGTTTTATGGTCATCTGCAAATTTTACCCGGCGGTGGACGTTTAGATGACTGGCTGGATCCGCCAACTCACGTCACCGGGTTCTATCTGATTGATGCACTGCTGGAAGGCAATGGCGAAGTCTTTTTCAATGCGCTTCAGCACCTGATCCTGCCATCACTGACGCTGGCCTTTGTGCACCTGGGGATCGTTGCCCGCCAGATTCGCTCCGCCATGCTGGAGCAACTGAGTGAAGATTACATTCGCACCGCTCGCGCCAGCGGGTTGCCGGGCTGGTACATCGTGTTGTGTTACGCGTTGCCAAATGCGCTTATCCCCTCGATAACCGTTCTCGGCCTGGCATTGGGCGATCTGCTCTACGGTGCGGTGCTGACTGAAACGGTCTTCGCCTGGCCGGGAATGGGCGCCTGGGTGGTGACGTCGATTCAGGCGCTCGACTTCCCGGCGGTAATGGGATTTGCCGTGGTGGTCTCTTTCGCCTATGTGCTGGTTAACCTGGTGGTGGATTTACTCTACTTGTGGATCGATCCACGAATTGGACGCGGAGACGCACAATGATGCTCACACAAGAAACGCCAGCCGCGCCTCAGACAACACGCCGTCGCACGGACTGGGCTAAACTGTTCTGGATGATGAAAAGCAGCCCGCTGACGCTGGTTGGCGGGGTCATCATTGTGTTGATACTGCTGCTGATGGTGCTGTCGCCGTGGATAACCCCTCACGACCCTAATGCCATCAATTTGAGTGCGCGCCTGCTGCCCCCGTCAGCCGCTCACTGGTTTGGTACCGATGAAGTCGGCCGCGATCTGTTCAGCCGCGTTCTGGTGGGTAGCCAACAATCGGTCGTTGCGGGGCTGGTCGTGGTGGGTATCGCCGG
Organism: Citrobacter sp. RHBSTW-00887; assembly: GCF_013728095.1. NCBI lineage: Bacteria > Pseudomonadati > Pseudomonadota > Gammaproteobacteria > Enterobacterales > Enterobacteriaceae > Citrobacter > Citrobacter sp. RHBSTW-00887. Next base: position 2,645,543 of record NZ_CP056267.1, read on the forward strand.
GGGATTGGGTTCGCTGCTGGGCTGTTTGTCTGGCGTCATGGGCGGACGCGCCGATGCAATTATTATGCGAATAATGGACATTATGCTGTCCATTCCCTCGCTGGTGCTGACGATGGCGCTGGCCGCCGCGTTGGGTCCAAGCCTGTTTAACGCCATGCTGGCGATTGCTATCGTACGTATTCCGTTTTATGTGCGCCTCGCACGCGGTCAAACGTTAGTAGTGCGCCAGTTTACCTATGTGCAGGCGGCGCGGACCTACGGCGCATCACGCTGGCATCTGATTAGCTGGCACATTTTACGTAACTCTCTGCCCCCGCTAATTGTGCAAGCGTCGCTGGATATCGGCAGTGCGATCCTGATGGCCGCCACGCTCGGATTTATCGGTCTGGGCGCACAGCAGCCCAGCGCTGAATGGGGAGCGATGGTCGCAATAGGCCGTAACTATGTGCTTGATCAGTGGTGGTATTGCGCTTTCCCCGGCGCCGCCATTCTGATTACCGCCGTGGGCTTTAATCTCTTTGGCGATGGTATTCGCGATCTGCTTGACCCGAAAGCCGGAGGAAAACAGTCATGACACAACCCGTGCTGGAAATCGAAGATTTGCATTTGAGTTTTCCCGGCTATAAAGCTGACGTGCATGCGCTTAACCATGTATCGCTGCATATTAACCGCGGAGAAATCGTTGGGGTGGTTGGTGAGTCCGGTTCCGGTAAGTCCGTGACGGCCATGCTCACCATGCGTCTGCTGCCGGAAGGCAGTTATCATATCCACCAGGGACGCGTTTCGCTGCTGGGGGAAGATGTGCTCAATGCCAGCGAGAAGCAAATGCGCCAATGGCGCGGCGCACGCGTAGCGATGATCTTTCAGGAACCCATGACGGCGCTGAATCCGACCCGACGCATCGGTCAGCAAATGGTGGAGGTTATCCGCCATCATCAGGCGTTAAGCCGCACGGATGCCCGTCAGAAAGCCATCGCTTTACTCCAGGAGATGCAAATCCCGGACGCGGCGGAAGTCATGAAGCGTTTCCCGTTTGAGCTTTCCGGCGGGATGCGCCAGCGCGTAATGATAGCGCTGGCCTTTTCGTGTGAACCGGAGCTTATTATTGCCGATGAACCGACCACCGCACTGGACGTCACGGTGCAACTGCAGGTGCTGCGTTTGCTGAAGTTAAAAGCGCGAGCCAGCGGGACAGCCGTGTTATTTATCAGCCATGATATGGCAGTGGTTTCACAGTTATGCGACCGGTTGTACGTCATGTATGCCGGAAGCGTGATTGAGAGTGGCCCAACGCAAACCGTTATTCAACGCCCGACGCATCCCTATTCCATTGGTCTGCTGAAATGCGCGCCGGAACACGGCGAGCCGCGCGCATTGCTGCCCGCCATTCCCGGCACAGTGCCGAACTTAACCTGCTTACCGACGGGATGCGCGTTTCGCGAGCGCTGCTTTGCCGCTGGCCCCCGTTGTGAAGAAACACCTGCGCTACGCAGTCATGGAGGCGGGGATCAACAATCTGCCTGCTGGTATCCGCAACTGGAGACAACACATGTCTGATTTTTTACTGGCGCTGCAGAATGTTCATGTCAACTTCCCTGCGCGTAAAAACTGGCTCGGCAAGGTAACGGAACGGGTGCATGCCCTCAATGGTCTGGATTTACAGATCCGTCAGGGGGAAACGCTGGGGATTGTTGGTGAGTCCGGTTGTGGAAAAAGTACGCTGGCGCAACTGCTGATGGGGATGCTGAAACCCAGTCAGGGCAACTATGCGCGCCGTGGTGACAAGCAGCATACCGGTATGCAAATGGTCTTTCAGGATCCCCTTTCATCGCTGGATCCGCGCTTACCGGTATGGCGGATTATCACCGAACCGGTGTGGATCCAAAAACGTCCTGCAGAACGTGAGCGCCGTATGCTTGCTGAAGATTTGGCGCGACAAGTGGGAATTCGTCCTGAATATCTCGACCGCCTGCCGCATGCGTTTTCCGGTGGACAGCGCCAGCGTATTGCCATCGCCCGGGCGTTGTCATCAGAGCCGGACGTGATTGTGCTCGATGAACCTACTTCGGCGCTGGATATCTCCGTGCAGGCGCAAATTCTCAATCTGCTGGTGTCATTGCAGGCGCGCAGAAACCTGACCTACGTGCTGATCTCGCACAACGTGTCGGTGGTCCGACATATGAGCGACCGCGTGGCGGTAATGTACCTCGGGCAAATTGTTGAGCTGGGCGATGCGCAGCAGGTACTCACGCAGCCCGCCCATCCCTACACGCGATTATTGCTGGATTCGGTCCCTAAAACGGGAGCACCGCTGGCGGAGGATTTGGTGTTACGGAAAACCGAACTACCGGGGAACCGAACGCTGCCCCAGGGTTGTTTTTTCCGTGACAGATGTCCACTGGCGACCAGCGGCTGTGAGAAGAAACAGGTATTGCTGAAAAGTGATAGCGGTGGTGAAGTTCGCTGCTGGCGGGCGGTTGCATGAGCTGAACGGTTGGCGTATTGCGTGAGAGTCAGGTGCAATACGCCTTTTTCAGTGAATCCACCAGCACTTCAGAAGCGGTAGATAACTTATGATGCGCCGAACGCAAAACGCCGATCCGACGCTGGATCACCGGCGTATCCAGATCGATACAGGTTGCGCCCAGCTCTGTCATTTGCGTACGGCACAATGCGGGCACGGCGCTGCCGCCCAGTCCGCTCGCCACCAGGCGACCAACCGTCACAAGTTGATGGCTCTCCAGCGCCACCTCCAGCGTATGCCCACTTTGCACCAGCTGTTCTTCCAGCATCAGGCGCACGGCGGAAGGACGTTGCAGGGTGATAAAATCCAGCGTCAGTAATTCGCGCCACGCAATACGATCCCGGCCCGCCAGTTTGCATGTCGGCGGAACAATCGCGATAAAACGATCCACGCCGAGCGGGGTGAAATGCAGATGCCCTGAAGAGTCCGGCTCAAAGGCAATGCCCATCTCCACCCGCCCTTCACTGACCATCTCAATCACTTGTTCGTTAATCACGTCATGTACCGTTACGTTGATCCCGGAGTAGGAATCACGAAACGTTTTCAGTACCGATGGCAGGACGTTAGCGGCGAATGAGGGCATGGCGGCAATAGAGATTTTCCCGCGCTGCAGCGTAAAGCGCTGACGCATTGCCTCTTCCGTATTCTCCCAGTCGGCAAGCAGCTGTCGCCCCATGTTGAGCAGCGTTTCTCCCTCCTGCGTCAGGGTCACTTTGCGGGTGGTTCTCAACAGTAACGCCCCGCCCAGTGAATCCTCCAGTCCTTTAATCGCCAGGCTTAAAGCGGGTTGCGACATATTCAGTCTTTCACTGGCATGAGCAAAATTCAGAGTGTGAGCTACCGCTAAAAACGCGCGTAACTGTTTGATGCTCATTCCCATTTCGCATTCCTTTAACTTGTTGAATACCTTTAATTAACATTAAATTGATAAAAAAACCCAATGAGTGAGTCACAAATTTAAAATTAACAAATCATTTTTCACCCCCAATGATGTCGGCAAGGACAACAGGAGGGGCAAGTGTATGGCTGGACTGGATAAACGGGTTGCCACCTATCAAGAGGCGCTGGAAGGACTGACCGATAACATGACGCTGCTGGCGGGCGGTTTTGGCTTATGTGGGATCCCTGAGAACCTGATTGCCGAAGTACGCCGTCGGGAGGTTCAGGGGCTTACGGTTGTGTCAAACAACTGCGGCGTGGATGGTTTTGGCCTTGGCGTTCTGCTGGAAACGCGCCAGGTACGCAAAGTGGTCGCATCTTATGTAGGTGAAAACGCCCTGTTTGAGCAGCAGGTTCTCAGCGGTGAACTGGAAGCTATCCTGACGCCGCAAGGCACGCTGGCTGAGCAGTTGCGCGCGGGCGGCGCGGGGATCCCGGCATTCTTTACCGCGACCGGATACGGAACCCCGGTCGCGCAAGGGAAAGAAGTTCGCGAGTTTGCCGGACGCCCTTACATCTTAGAGCAGGCGATAACCGGTGATTTTGCGTTGGTTAAAGGCTGGAAAGCCGACTGGTACGGCAACGTTATTTATCGCCATACCGCACAAAATTTTAATCCGCTGATGGCTGCCGCTGGGCGTATTACCGTCGTGGAAGTTGAAGAAATTGTCCCTCCCGGAGAGCTGGACCCCGCCGCAATTCACACCCCCGGAATTTACGTTAACCGCATTATCCAGGGGCAGTTTGAAAAACGTATTGAACAACGCACCCTGCGCCAGAAAGGAGCCTGACCATGTTAACGCGTGAACAAATGGCGATGCGTGTCGCCCGCGAACTGCGAGACGGTTATTACGTCAACCTTGGGATTGGTATTCCTACTTTGGTGGCGAACTACATTCCTGAAGGCATGGACGTAATGCTGCAATCGGAAAACGGTTTGCTGGGTATGGGCCCGTTTCCCACTGAAGATGAAATTGATGCTGACATGATCAACGCCGGGAAACAGACCGTGACGGCGCGCAAAGGCGCGGCAATCTTCGACTCGGCGCAATCCTTCGCCATGATCCGCGGCGGTCACGTCGACCTGACGGTGCTCGGCGCGTTTGAAGTGGATGTTAACGGCAATATCGCCTCATGGATGATCCCCGGAAAAATGGTGAAAGGCATGGGCGGCGCGATGGATTTGGTTGCCGGAGCCGACAACATCATCGTGGTGATGACGCATGCCTCTAAAAGCGGCGAGTCGAAACTGCTTCCCGCCTGCACCCTGCCGCTGACCGGCGTGGCCTGTATTAAACGTGTGCTTACCGATCTGGCGCTGCTGGAGATTTCCGACGGGGCGTTCATTCTGCGCGAGCGAGCGCCGGGCATCAGCGTGGATGAGATAGTCGCCAGAACCGCCGGCAAGCTGATCGTTCCCGAAAATGTCCCCGAAATGCACTTTAGCTGAGGAGCTGACCATGCAGGATGTTGTTATTGTCGCGGCAACGCGCACCCCAATTGGCAGTTTTCATGGCGCGCTGGCACCGCTTTCCGCGGTTGAACTAGGTTCAGTGGTGATCCGTTCGCTGCTGGAAAAAACTGCCGTGGCACCTGAGCAAATTGATGAAGTGATCTTCGGCCAGGTTCTGACGGCAGGCTGCGGCCAGAACCCTGCCAGGCAAACAGCGTTACGCGCAGGACTGCCGGTCACCACGCCCGCGTTAACCCTGAATCTGGTGTGCGGCTCGGGCATGAAGGCGGTGCATCAGGCGGTCCAGGCGATTCGCTGCGGCGATGCGCAAATTGTGATTGCCGGTGGGCAGGAGAGCATGAGCAATGCGCCCTATTTCCTCGACGGCGCCCGGGCGGGACTGCGGCTCGGTCATGCCAGCATGAAAGACAGCGTGGTGCATGACGGTCTGTGGGATGCGTTTAACGACTATCACATGGGGATTACCGCGGAAAATCTGGCGGATAAGTTCGTGATCGGTCGCGAGCAGCAGGACGCCTTTGCCCTGCGCTCACAGCAAAAAGCGGCCGCCGCCATTGAAGCCGGTCGTTTTAGCGCGGAAATCACGCCAGTCAGCGTCCCACAGGGCAAAAAACCGCCGCGTGTCGTGGATCGTGACGAACAGCCTCGTCCGGATACGCAGGCTGAAAAGCTGGCGCAGCTCAAACCAGCGTTTCGCCCAGGTAACGGAACGGTGACCGCCGGGAATGCCTCTTCAATCAACGATGGCGCCGCAGCGGTGATGTTGATGAGCGCCGCCAAAGCAGCAGAACTCAATCTGCCGGTTCTTGCCAGAGTGGCGGGCTACGCTGTCTCCGGCGTCGACCCTGCGATTATGGGCATTGGGCCGGTAGAGGCATCACTTCAGTGCCTGAAGCGAGCTGGCTGGACGTTGAATGATGTCGATCTCATTGAAGCCAACGAAGCCTTTGCCGCGCAAGCGCTGGCGGTTGGCGAATCCCTGAACTGGGACAGCAATCGGGTGAACGTAAACGGCGGCGCGATTGCGCTGGGCCATCCCATTGGGGCGTCAGGTTGCCGAATTCTGGTGACTTTGCTGCACGAAATGGCCCGCCGTAACGCAGCCAAAGGGCTGGCTACGCTGTGCGTAGGCGGCGGTCAGGGGGTGGCGCTGGCGGTTGAGCGCCCGCAGGAAGTATCTCATGAAAAGTAAGCATATCTGCGTACTGGGCGCGGGTTTAATGGGTGTCGGTATTGCCACCCACTTCGTCCGTTATGGTCACGATGTCTGGCTGTACGACACCGATAGTGACCGTATTGCAGACATTGGCGCAGTTGCCAGCGGAATTCTGGATGAACTGATTGCCACCGAACAGTTTCCTAAAAACGACAAAGCACAGGCTGTGAGTCGTCTGCATGGCACTACCTCACTGCACGATATTGCCGCGTGCGGGTTACTGATCGAAGCCATCCCGGAGCGACTCGAACTCAAGCACGCGTTGTATGCGCAACTGGAAGCATTGATCGCGCCTGAGGCCGTCATTGCCAGTAACACCAGCGGCCTGCCGCCGGATGCGCTGGCAGAAAAGCTCGCCCATCCTGAGCGGTTGTTAATCGCCCATTTCTGGCACCCGCCGCATTTTATTCCACTGGTTGAGATTGTACCCGGCACGGCCACGAAGCCGGAATATCTGCAGGAACTGCAACAGCTGCTGCTTTCGATGCAGCTGGAAGCCGTCGTGCTCGACCGCGCCGCGCCGGGGTTTGTCGGTAATCGCCTGCAGTTCGCTCTGCTGCGTGAAGCGTTGCATATCGTAAAAAGCGGGATCGCCAGCGCAGAGGTGGTGGATCAGGTAATGCGCGCCTCGCTCGGTCGCCGCTATGCGATGGTCGGTCCGCTGGAGGCGGCGGATATGACCGGACTTTCTACGGTACAGGACATTTGTCGGCATCTGCTACCGGAGCTGGCAACCGGGAGCGACATGATGTCTCTGGTCGCTGACAAGGTGGCTAACGGTGATACCGGTTTGCGCAGCGGTCAGGGATTTTATCGCTGGGATGATTCGCGCAAGGAATATATCCAGCAACGCAGAGAGCATCAGCTGCGCTTTGCCCTGAAACCGTAACTTCTCTTTCTGTACCCCCACTATAACAATGATATTGAGGAGTCATGATGAGTGTATTAATCGCCCTGGCAGCGTTGGGCCTGCTGATGCTGGCAGCCTATCGCGGATATAGCGTCATCCTGTTTGCCCCCATCGCGGCATTAGGTGCTGTATTGCTCACTGAACCCAGCGCCGTCGGCCCTGCCTTCACCGGCCTGTTTATGGAAAAAATGGTCGGTTTTGTGAAGCTTTACTTCCCGGTGTTCTTACTGGGCGCTGTGTTTGGCAAGTTAATCGAGTTATCGGGTTTTTCTCGCTCCATCGTTGCCGCCGCCATCAACATTCTCGGGCGTCGTCACGCCATCCCTGTGATTGTGCTGGTGTGTGCACTGTTGACCTACGGCGGCGTATCGTTGTTCGTGGTGGCATTTGCGGTGTATCCGTTTGCGGCGGAGCTGTTCCGTCAGAGTAATATTCCGAAGCGCCTGATCCCGGCCACCGTTGCGCTGGGCGCGTTTTCCTTCACCATGGACGCTCTGCCAGGCACGCCGCAGATCCAGAACATTATTCCGACCAGCTTCTTTGGAACTAACGCCTGGGCCGCGCCCTGGCTGGGTTTGATCGGCTCTCTGTTTATCATCGTTGTCGGTCTGGTTTATCTCGAGCGCCAGCGTCGTAAAGCGCAGGCAAAGAATGAAGGGTATGGCACTGAACTGTTAAACGAGCCGGAAACGCCGGATAACATTAACCTGCCGAACCCGATAATTGCTATCTCTCCGCTGATCCTGGTTGGCGTTTTTAACCTGCTATTTACCCACTGGATCCCGCAATGGTATGGCGCTACGCATCAACTGGAACTTCCGGGCCTTGCCAAACCGATTACCACCGAAGTTGGTAAAATCACCGCTATCTGGGCGGTAGAAGCGGCGCTGATTTCTGGGATCCTGCTGGTGGTGCTCTTCGGCTATCGCAACATTAAAGGTCGCCTGGCGGAAGGGAGCCGAACGGCGGTTGGCGGCGCGATCCTCGCGGCCATGAACACCGCATCAGAATACGGTTTTGGCGCAGTGATCGCCGCCCTGCCAGGTTTCCTCGTGCTGTCAAAAGCGCTGGCGGCCATTCCCGACCCGCTGCTCAATGAGGCTATCAGCATCACTACGCTTGCCGGGATCACCGGTTCGGCGTCTGGCGGGATGAGTATTGCCCTCGCCGCCATGTCTGACACTTTTATTGCCGCCGCCCATGCCGCCAATATTCCCCTCGAGGTCTTCCACCGCGTGGCGTCAATGGCCAGTGGTGGTATGGATACCCTGCCACATAACGGTGCGGTCATTACCCTGCTGGCCATAACCGGTCTTAGCCATCGTCAGGCGTACGGCGGGATATTCGCCATTACCGTAATTAAAAGTCTGGCCGTGCTGTTTGTTATCGGCGTCTTCTACATCACCGGAATTGTTTAAGGAGAATCATCATGAACTTAACGGGAAAAACCGCTCTGGTTACCGGCTCTACCAGCGGTATTGGATTAGGCATCGCTCAGGTGCTGGCGCAAGCGGGCGCTACCCTGATCCTTAACGGATTTGGTGATGTGGAAGCCGCCAAAGATGCCATTGCACAATATGGCAAAACGCCAGGCTATCATGGCGCGGACCTGAGCGATGAAGCGCAAATTGCCGACATGATGCGCTATGCCGATAGCGAATTTGGCGGGGTGGACATTCTGGTCAACAATGCCGGGATCCAGCATGTTTCACCGGTGGAGACCTTCCCGGTTGATAAATGGAACGCGATTATCGCCATTAACCTCTCTTCTGTCTTTCACACCACGCGCCTGGCGCTTCCCGGCATGCGTGCGCGTAACTGGGGACGCATCATCAATATCGCTTCTGTTCATGGCCTGGTGGCCTCAAAAGAGAAATCCGCCTATGTGGCGGCGAAGCACGGCGTGGTGGGATTAACCAAAACCATTGCGCTGGAGACCGCGCAGACGGGTATCACCTGCAATGCGCTGTGCCCCGGTTGGGTGCTTACGCCGTTGGTCCAGCAGCAAATCGATAAACGTATTGCCGAAGGCGCTGAGCCTGACGCCGCGCGTGACGCCCTGCTGGCGGAAAAACAGCCGTCGCGCGAATTCGTCACGCCGCAACAGTTGGGTGAGCTTGCGCTATTTTTGTGCTCAGACGGGGCGTCGCAGGTGCGTGGTGTGGCGTGGAATATGGATGGCGGCTGGGTGGCACAATAAAGATATCTGGTGCCGGATAAGACCCCGTCGCATCCGGCACACCTTCTTTACTATTTTAACTGATAATCCAGCGTAATTTCCGCGTTCAGTACCTGTGATACCGGGCAGCCGGCTTTTGCTTTCTGGATGATGCCGTCAAACGTGGCGGCATCTATCCCCGGGACGCTCACCTGACTGTGGAGCGCGACTTTGGTGATAGCAAATCCGGCATCCACTTTATCCAGAGAAACATCGGCAGTGGTATCAATGGCATCTGGGGTAAAACCCGCTTCGCCCAGCATGAGCGAAAGCGCCATTGAGAAGCAGGCTGCATGCGCCGCGCCAATCAACTCTTCAGGATTGGTGCCTTTCGCCCCTTCAAATCGGGTATTAAACCCATACGGTTGCTGATTCAACACCCCACTTTCGGTCGACACGGTACCTTTACCGCGCTTAATGTCGCCTTCCCAGTGTGCCTGACCTTTCTTATGGATAGTCATTACCGCTCTCCTGTGTTGTCGTTGGAGTTACAAGTATAGGACGGCTGAGAAAAAGCATGGCACATACGGGATAGTTCTCATTTGCCGCTTAAGCATTGACCTTTCAGCTGAAATGACCGACCATCCAGAAAGCCGCTATTTTTAACATCGGCTTTCTATCAGGTTGTATTTCGTCCGTTCTCATACGGACTCGCCCTTGAAACCAGTAACAGGATTAAGGAGTTAGAATGAAATCGAACCGTCAGGCCCGTCATATTCTCGGACTGGACCACAAAATCTCAAATCAACGCAAAGTCGTGACCGAAGGTGACAAAACCAACGTGGTCAATAATCCTACCGGAAGAAAGCGCCGCGCTGACGCCAAATAGCCTTTCGCACGTCTGACTGAATAACGAGATAAACACCATTGCAACCGCAGTGGTGTTTTTGCTTATAAAACCCCTTAACCCATTCACAATGCTTTATACTTCGGCCGTTTCCCTGGCGGACAGGCCACATACGATCATAAAGAGTGCCAGGGACGGTTATTCAAAAAAGAGTGAGTGACATGGAAAACGAAACTAAAAAACTGCGTTCCCTTTACATCCCCTACGCTGGCCCGGTTCTGCTTGAATTCCCTTTACTGAATAAAGGGAGTGCTTTCAGTGCGGAAGAACGCCGTAACTTCAACCTGCTGGGGTTACTGCCGGAAGTGGTCGAGACGATTGAAGAACAGGCTGAACGCGCCTGGATCCAATATCAGGGATTCAAAACCGAAATCGATAAACATATTTACCTGCGCAACATCCAGGACACCAACGAAACCCTGTTTTACCGGCTGGTGCATAATCACCTTGATGAGATGATGCCAGTTATCTATACCCCAACGGTCGGCGCGGCCTGTGAGCGTTTCTCCGAGATTTATCGTCGCGCGCGCGGCGTGTTTATCTCTTATCAGAACCGCCACAATATGGACGATATCCTGCAAAACGTTCCTAACCACAATATCAAGGTCATCGTTGTCACCGATGGGGAACGTATTTTGGGTCTTGGCGATCAGGGGATCGGCGGGATGGGTATTCCAATCGGTAAACTGTCGCTGTATACCGCGTGTGGTGGGATCAGCCCGGCCTACACCCTGCCGGTGGTACTGGACGTCGGAACCAACAACCAGCAACTGCTCAACGATCCGCTGTATATGGGCTGGCGTAATCCGCGTATCACCGATGATGAATACTACGAATTTGTCGATGAATTCATCCAGGCCGTGAAGCATCGCTGGCCGGACGTGCTGTTGCAGTTTGAAGACTTCGCACAGAAAAACGCCATGCCGCTGTTGACCCGCTATCGCGATGAAATTTGCTCGTTTAACGACGATATTCAGGGTACCGCTGCGGTGACCGTTGGCACGCTGATTGCGGCCAGCCGTGCGGCCGGTAGCCAGTTAAGCGAACAGAACATTGTATTCCTCGGGGCAGGTTCCGCCGGTTGCGGAATTGCCGAGCAGATCATCGCGCAAATCCAGCGTGAAGGTTTAAGCGAAGAAGCGGCGCGTCAACGCGTGTTTATGGTTGATCGCTTCGGCCTGTTAACCGATAAGATGCCGAACCTGCTCTCTTTCCAGACCAAACTGGTGCAAAAACGCGAAAATCTGCAGCACTGGGATACGCAAGAAGATGTGCTGTCGTTACTCGATGTGGTACGCAACGTTAAGCCGGACATCCTGATTGGTGTTTCCGGACAGACCGGCCTGTTTACCGAAGAGATCATTCGCGAAATGCATAAGCATTGCCCGCGTCCGATCGTCATGCCGCTGTCTAACCCGACTTCCCGCGTAGAAGCCACGCCACAGGATATTATCGCCTGGACCGAGGGTAACGCGCTGGTTGCGACCGGTAGCCCGTTCGCACCGGTACTGTGGAAAGAGAAAATCTATCCCATTGCCCAATGTAACAACGCCTATATCTTCCCGGGTATTGGTCTGGGGGTAATTGCTTCTGGTGCATCGCGTATCACCGATGAAATGCTGATGTCAGCCAGTGAAACGCTGGCGCAGTATTCACCGCTGGTGCTCAACGGCGAAGGACTGGTGTTACCTGAGCTGAAAGATATTCAGACCGTTTCCCGCGCCATCGCGTTTGCCGTCGGTAAAATGGCCCAGCAGCAAGGCGTGGCGGTGAAAACCTCCGCCGAAGCGCTGCAACAGGCGATTGACGATAATTTCTGGCAGGCAGAATACCGCGACTACCGTCGTACCTCTATCTGACGGTTTGCCCGGCGGCACGTTGCTGCCGGGCGCTCAGAACTTGCGCGACTGGGTGACTTACGATTACACTTTCGCTACCGATTAACGTTCTGAAAAACAAAAGGAGGATACTTATGCTGTACTGTGAACGTTTTATCGTTTCACATGCTTTTGGCGATCGCCAGTGCTCAAGCGTTATCGGTATCGTGCTGCGATAACTTCTGCTTGAGCGAAGCTAACTTCTAAATCCCCTTCTCTCGGGCTTACCGGGTTATCGTCAGCGATGTTTGACGAGGCGTTTTTACGCCTGTAACTCTTGAGTAAGCAACAATGAGCACATTACTAACCGCACAATCCTTACACGTTGATACGGCATTTGGCACGTTATTCGACGATCTTTCCTTTACCCTGAAAAAAGGCGACCGCATCGGGCTTATCGGTTACAACGGCTGCGGCAAAAGCACGCTGTTAAAACTGCTCGATGGCACAATTTCGCCGACCAGTGGGGTTATCGCGCAGGCAAATCACTGCCATCTCGCCCGTGTAGAACAACATCTCCCAGACGAAATACTGCCACTCACGCTGCAGGAAGCCGTTCTGGCTCAACTGCCCGAGCATGAACGCGCAGGTCAGCAGTGGCGAGTTGAAGCACTGCTCGCTGAAATGGGGTTCACGCCGGAGAATTTATCTCTGACAGCACACACGCTGAGCGGCGGCCAACACACGCGTCTGTTATTGGCGCGGGCGCTGATGCGAAACCCTGACCTGCTGCTGCTGGATGAGCCGGGTAACCACCTGGATCTGCCAACATTACTGTGGCTGGAACAGTTCTTACAAAACTGGTCTGGCAGTTTTGTGGTGGTTTCCCACGACCCGCAGCTGTTAGACGCGGTGACTCACGGAACCTGGATCCTGCGCGATCGAACTCTCCATTCCTTCGATCTGCCTTGTAGCGCGGCGCGTCAGGCCCTGGCAGAAAGAGACATCAGCGATGCTCTGCGCCATAAGGCTGAGCAAAAGGAGATAGACCGGGTGACCGCCAGCGCCAAACGGCTGGCTACCTGGGGGCGGGTCTACGACAACGAAGATCTTTCCCGCAAGGCCAAGCAGATGGAAAAGCAGGTACAGCGCCTGAAAGAGGTACAGACTGAAGTGACGTCAGGAAGTCAGTGGACACTAACATTGCAGGGAGATGCCCTGCGTGCGGATCGTTTGCTGGAGATGACTAATCTGTCCGTGGCCCCTGCTCCCGACGCCGATACGCTGTTTTCCATTGCCGGTCTCCGGTTAAAAAGCGGCGATCGCGTGGCGATTGTCGGGCGCAACGGTTGTGGAAAATCATCGTTGTTAAGGCTTATCTGGCAACAGTTTCACTCACAACTGGCATCACCTTCACTGGTGTTGCACCCGCGCGTTACGTTGGGGTATTACGACCAGACGCTGCACCAACTCGCAGATAACGATTCGTTATTTGACGCGCTGGAGCCGTTTGCTCCGCAGCCTGATATCCGCAAAATGGCGCTGATTAGCGCGGGTTTTCCGTGGGTTCGTCACGCGCAGCGGATCAGTTCCCTAAGCGGCGGTGAGCGCTCCCGGCTGCTGTTTGTTGGGCTAACGCTTGCGCGCTACAGCCTGCTGATGCTCGATGAACCGACCAACCATCTGGATCTGGAAGGTAAAGAGGCGTTAGCAGAAACGCTGCAAAGCTATAACGGCGGCGTGTTGTTGGTCAGTCACGACCGTCAGCTTATTAGCCAAAGCTGTAACCAGTTTTGGTTGATCGACAACGGCGAACTCAGTGAATGGCACGATCTGGACGCGGTCAATGCGCGTATTCGGCAAACATCCTCGGAGATAACCGTTCCAAAAACGGTGGTCGATGCGAGAGCCGAAATAAGCGGTGACAGCGATGGATTGCTGGAACAACTTCTTGAGCTGGAGCAGCGTCTGGCTGACGATCTTGCCCGCAAGCCGAAACATCAAAAGCCGCTGTTACAGGCGCAATGGCGTGAGGAGATTGAGCGCCTGAACTCACAACTGGAGTAAACCGTATTGCCGGATGGCAGCCTACATCAGCAAAATGCGCGTGTAGGCCCGTCATCCGGCTTATCTTTTGTTATTGCGGTTTTTTCTCTTTCCAGGCATCCCAGGCCTGCTTGATCTCTTGCTTTGCCGTAGCGGCGTCATTGAAACCGTTTAATTCGACTTTCTTGCGCCCTTCCGGCAGATCTTTGTATACGCGGAAGAAAGATTCCAGACGTTGAACTTCAATCTTGGGCAGGTCGCTTAACTCTTTGATGTTGTCATAAGTGGGGTCAATTTTGCTGGCCGGAACGGCGACAATTTTATCGTCCTTTTCACCGCCGTCGATCATCTTCAGTACGCCTATAGCCCGCAGCTTAATCAGCGTTCCCGGGGCCAGCGGCGCACGGGTATAAAAGATAACATCCAGCGGGTCGCCGTCACCGGCTAAAGACTGGGTTAGTGAACCGTAGTTGGCGGGATAGGCAACCGGCATTGACTGGAAGCGATCGGCCACGATAAAACCGGTTTTGGAGTCGGTTTCATATTTAATCGTTCCACCTGCCGGGATTTCGGTTACGGCATAAAACTCTTCCGGGTTATTTTCCGGCTGAGGAAATTCTAGGATGTTCTGCGCCTGAGCGGACGCACAAAGAAACGCGCTGACTGCGAGTAATTTTTTCACCAGATGCATTGTCTTTTAACTCTTCTATTATTGGAAAGACAATACTTTACGTTCAGCAGATGACAAAAACATGACGTTTTTTGGGCAAAAAAATGGCGCTACAGGTGTAGCGCCATTACGATCAGGGCACGTCAGGAGTTAGTTAACCCCTTCCTCGCTCTCTTTTTTCGCTTCTTGTCGTTCAACTTCGCGATACCAGCGTGGGTGATGTTTCTTCGCCCAGCGGCGGCTCACTTTCCCTTCGACCATGCCTTTAATCGATCCTTTCACCCAGAATGCCATATACATGTGGATGAGGATGGCGTGCATCAGGATAATCCCCGCAGCCGCATGGATAAGCAGGCTATAGCGCACGACCTGCATCGGGAAGAACTGCGCAAAGTACGGACGCCAGATAATGATGCCGGTAATCAGCAGCACGAAAATCATGCTCATGATCGACCAGAACATCATTTTCTGTCCGGCATTGTACTTACCCACGTCCGCCACTTTGTGTTCATTGCCTTTCAGCACTTCCACAATGTTTTTCAGCCACGGGATATCTTTTTTATCCGGGATGTTGTGGTGAACGAAGCGTACAAACATGAACATCAGCGCCACGAAGATCAGCAGTCCGAAGAACGGGTGCAAAATGCGCCCCATCTGCGGCGTACCGAAGGTCTGCGTCAGCCATTGCAGAGTCGGGAAGAAAAACGAAATCCCCGACAACGCCACCAGGAAGAAGCAGATCACCACCGTCCAGTGACAGGCGCGGTCGATAAACTTCGTGCGCACAATCATTTTCGACTTACTCATGATGATCCTCCTCGTCGTCGTCCACTTCCTTATTCGGACCGATACCAATGTAGTGGTAAATCAGTCCGGCGAAGGTGGCGATAAATCCGGCAGCGGCCAGCGGTTTCAGCGCCCCTTTCCACAGATTGATAGAGGTATCGATCTGCGGTTCTTTCGGCAGGCCGTGATACAGCTCCGGCTGGTTGGCATGATGCAGAACGTACATCACGTGCGTGCCACCCACACCTTCCGGGTTGTAGACACCGGCATGTTCATAACCACGTGCTTTCAGTTTTGCCACACGCTGTTCGCCCATTTCCAGCATTTCCTGCTTGGTGCCGAAATGGATTGCCCCGGTCGGACAGGTCTTCACGCAGGCAGGTTCCTGCCCGACGCTGACGCGGTCCACACACAGCGTACATTTATACACGCGGTTATCCTCTTTATTGAGGCGCGGAATATTAAATGGACACCCGGCAATACAGTAGCCGCAGCCAATGCAGTGCTCTGACTGAAAATCAACAATCCCGTTGGCGTACTGGATGATAGCCCCGGCAGACGGGCATGCCTTCAGACAGCCCGGATCTTCACAGTGCATACAGCCGTCTTTACGAATCAACCACTCGAGCTTGCCGTTCTGTTCGGTTTCGGTAAACCGCATCACCGTCCAGGACTTGGCGCTAAGATCGGCAGGGTTGTCATACACCCCGACGCAGTGGCCGACTTCATCGCGGATATCATTCCACTCTGAGCATGCCACCTGACAGGCCTTACAGCCTATACAGGTGGAAACGTCGATCAGCTTTGCGACCTCAGCTTTGTAATCACGGGCCTGAGGCGGCGGCGTGATGGCGTTTGTTGCGGACCGTTTGATGATGTCCTGCGTTTCCATAGACATATGTTCGCCTCCCTTACGCCTTCTCGATGTTAACTAAAAACGCTTTGTATTCCGGCGTTTGCGAGTTTGCATCACCGACATTCGGCGTCAGGGTGTTGGCGATATAGCCTTTACGCGCGACTCCTTCAAAGCCCCAGTGGATCGGGATCCCAACCGTTTCAACCTGCTGACCGTTGACGTGCAGAGTACGTAGACGACGGGTAACCACGGCAACTGCGCGAATAAATCCACGCTTACTGCTGACTTTGACGTGATCGCCGTTGGAGATCCCCTTCGCTGCCGCCAGCGTTTCGCTGATTTCCACAAACTGCTCTGGCTGGGCAATCGCATTCAGCAATGCGTGCTTGGTCCAGGTATGGAAATGTTCGGTCAGACGATAGGTCGTCCCGACGTACGGGAAGTCCTGTTTCGTGCCCATGCGTAACTTATCCGCTTCGTACAGACGCGCTGCCGGGTTGGAGATCACGTTCGGATGCAGCGGGTTCGTACCCAGCGGCGTTTCCATCGGCTCGTAGTGTTCCGGGAAAGGACCTTCCGCCATCTTATCGATAGCGAACAGACGACCCAGCCCTTCCGGCTGCATAATAAACGGATTGGTGCCACTGCCCGGTGCTGCGGTGTTGAAGTCCGGGATATCGTTCCCCGTCCACTTCGTGCCGTTCCACTGGATCAGCATGCGTTTTGGATCCCATGGCTTACCTTGCGGGTCCGCCGAAGCGCGGTTATACAGCACGCGACGGTTTAACGGCCATGCCCAGGCCCAGCCCAGCGTATTACCGAGACCTGACGGGTCGGCGTTATCGCGATTGGCCATCTGGTTGCCCTGCTCGGTCCAGCTACCGGTATAAATCCAGCAGGACGATGACGTAGATCCATCATCGCGCAGAAGCGCAAAGCTGCTGAGTAACTGGCCTTTCTTCGCAACCAGCACACCGTTGGCATCATAGAGATCTTCCAGCGCATAGCCGTTGTTCTCTTTTGCCACTTCCTCGGAGTGCGGTTCGTCCGGCTGCTTATAGTTCCAGCTCATTTTCAGCACGGGTTCTACGGCTTTACCGCCTTCAGTGCGATACATGTCGCGCAGACGGTGATAAATACCGGCCAGAATTTCGCCGTCGTTGCGGGCTTCACCCGGGGCATCCTGACCTTTCCAGTGCCACTGCAGCCAGCGACCGGAGTTGGCGATGGAGCCGTCCTCTTCCGCAAAGCAGGTGGATGGCAAACGGAAGACTTCGGTCTGAATAGAAGCCGGATCAACGTCGTTTGATTCGCCGTGGTTCTGCCAGAACGTAGAGGTTTCGGTCACCAGCGGATCGATAATCACCAGATACTTCAGTTTGCTCAGGCACTGCACCACTTTGTTTTTGTCCGGGAAGGACGCGACCGGGTTAAAGCCCTGACAGATGTAGCCGGTGACTTTCCCGCTATCCATCATGTTGAAGTATTTGATGACGTCGTAGGACTGATCCCACTTCGGCAGCCACTCAAAGCCCCAGTCGTTTTCTTTCTGCGCCGCATTGCCGTAGAAAGATTTCATCAGGCTGACGAAGAATTTCGGGTAGTTGCCCCAGTAGTTCACCTGATCGGCCAACGTCGCTTTTGGCGTGTTAGCAGCCAGATAGGTTTGCAGATCGGCCTGTTTCTCTGACGGCAGCGTCAGGTAGCCTGGCAGACTGGTAGAGAGCAGCCCTAAGTCGGTTAAACCCTGAATGTTGGAGTGACCGCGTAAAGCGTTGACCCCGCCACCTGCCATCCCCATGTTGCCGAGCAGCAACTGGATCATCGCCATGGTACGGATGTTCTGCGCCCCGACGGTATGCTGTGTCCAGCCCAGCGCATACAGGAACGTGGTGGTGCGATCCGCTGCGCTGGTGGAAGCCAGCACTTCGCAAACTTTCAGGAAGTCTTCTTTTGGCGTACCGCAGATGTTTTCCACCACATCCGGCGTGTAGCGGGAAACGTGCTGTTTTAGCAGATTCCAGACACAGCGAGGATGGGTTAACGTTTCATCGCGTTTCGCGTAGCCGTTTTCATCGAACTGGTAGTTCCAGGACGATTTATCGTATTGGCGTTTTTTCGCGTCGTAACCGCTGAACAGACCGTCTTCAAAAGCAAAATCATCCCGCACCAGCAGGCTGGCGTTGGTGTAATGCTTAACGTATTCAGCGTTGATTTTGTTGTTTTCAATCAGATACAGCAAGACGCCGGACAGGAACGTAATGTCCGTGCCGGAACGAATTGGCGCGTAAATATCCGCTACCGAGGCTGTACGTGTAAAACGGGGGTCAACAACAATTAGCGTGGCATCATTGTTGTTTTTAGCTTCCATCGCCCAGCGGAATCCCACCGGATGTGCTTCAGCGGCGTTACCGCCCATCACCATCACGACGTTGGCGTTTTTAATATCAACCCAGTGGTTGGTCATCGCACCGCGACCAAATGTTGGAGCAAGACTTGCTACCGTTGGTCCGTGTCAGACGCGCGCCTGGTTGTCTACTGCCAGCATGCCGAGTGAGCGCACAAATTTTTGCGTCAGCATGCCGGTTTCATTACTTGCCGCAGATGCACACAGCATCCCGGTAGAAAGCCAGCGGTTTACCGTTACGCCCTGCTCATTCTTCTCAATAAAGTTGGCGTCGCGGTCAGTTTTCATCAGCTTCGCGATACGGGTGAAAGCCTCATCCCAGCTGATACGCTGCCATTTGTCGGAGCCTGGAGCGCGATATTCCGGGTAACGCAGACGGTTTTCACTGTGCACGTAATCCAGTAATCCTGCGCCCTTAGGGCATAATGCCCCACGGCTCACCGGATGATCCGGATCCCCTTCAATATGGTAAATCGACTCTTTGGCGTTTTTTGCTCCATCTCCCAGGCTATACATTAATAGCCCGCAACCTACGGAACAGTATGTGCAGGTGTTTCGGATCTCTTTGGCGCGCAACAGCTTATAGTTTCGCGCCTGAGCCAGTGCCATTTTGGGTGCAAAACCCAGAGCGGCTACTGTTGTTCCCGCCATACCGCCCGCGCAGATTTTAAAAAATTGTCTGCGGCTGACGTCCATTGCTTTCCTCTTTTTTGCAGGGATTCGTACAGGAAATCTCTCAAATTGCGCCAGCGCGGCATGATTGAAAGATGACATGTACAACTTCGCGACGAAACTATCAGCTATATCCATATTTTTTTTGCGTCAAATCAATAACGAAACGGTTCCGCTACTAAATAGTGCACTTCGCTTAACCTTTGTACCCATAAGGGAGTAGACAAAAGGGAATTAATTAGCGCGCTACGGTGTAAAGGTGCTATACATTTCAGCTTAATTTTTGCCAGTACCATGGACAGACAATCAGCATGACAAAACAAAAAGCAACGTTAATTGGGCTTATTGCCATCGTGCTCTGGAGCACGATGGTCGGGCTTATTCGTGGGGTAAGCGAAGGACTGGGGCCGGCAGGCGGCGCGGCGATGATTTTTACATTAAGCGGCCTGTTGCTGATATTTACCGTCGGATTCCCAAATATCAGAAAAATTCCTGTGCGATATTTAATCGCCGGTAGCGTGCTTTTTGTTAGCTATGAAATATGCTTAGCGCTGGCCCTCGGCTATGCCGCCACTCGTCACCAGGCTATTGAAGTCGGTATGGTCAATTATCTCTGGCCAAGTCTGACAATATTATTCGCCATCTTATTTAATGGCCAAAAAACAACCTGGTTGGTGATTCCCGGATTAATCATCGCATTGACCGGGGTTTGTTGGGTGTTGGGGGGCGAAAACGGCCTGAATCTTGGAGAAATTATCAGCAATGTTGCCAGCAGTCCGCTTAGCTATTTCCTCGCCTTTCTCGGCGCTTTTATCTGGGCAACGTATTGCACGGTGACCAATAAATATGCAAAAGGTTTTAACGGCATCACCGTGTTCGTTTTACTAACGGCGGCAAGTTTGTGGGTTTACTATTTTATTACGCCTCAACCGGAAATGGTTTTCAGCACTTCGGTGACGATTAAAATGTTCACTGCAGCATTAACGTTAGGATTTGCCTATGCCGCGTGGAATATTGGCATTTTGCATGGCAACGTGACCGTTATGGCCGTCGGGTCTTATTTTACTCCAGTGCTGTCCTCTGCGCTGGCCGCGGTGTTGCTCAGTGCCCCGCTGTCACTATCCTTCTGGCAAGGAGCGCTGATGGTCTGCGCGGGGTCTCTGCTTTGCTGGCTGGCAACGCGCCGTGCCTGAAAAAAGTCGGGTTTTATCACAAACAAATAAAATCCGGCTATACTTTAGACAATTTAATGAATAATAATTGTTCATTCCACTGCGGTTTATGTTTATATTTGTTTAATTAAATGTTAAACATATGGAAATTAATTAACACCCGAAAGTATTACTCGGTCATATATATCTCTTCATATGTATATATTACACCTGCGAAACTAACGCCATTTAAATCATAGCCTGCACAATAGTTCCCCATGTAAATATACCCATTCCGATCTGTCACATATTAAGATTAATACAATCAGCTATATTATGTAGATCTGGATCACACAACTTCAAATATTTCGCAATATTATGAAACTTATTATTGAACTTATACCACTGCGTCATTTAAAAATGGTTTGCCATTGACGAACCCCTTCGTTTAGCAATGGTTTAGGAAACACACCAAGAAATAATTATAAGGATTATTTAGAATGAAACTTAAATTAGTTGCAGTGGCAGTGACTAGCCTGTTGGCGGCAGGTGCGGTAAACGCAGCTGAGGTATATAACAAAGACGGTAACAAACTGGACCTGTACGGTAAAGTTCACGCTCAGCACTACTTCTCTGACGATACCAGCAGCGATGGCGACAAAACTTACGCGCGTCTGGGCTTCAAAGGCGAAACTCAGATCAACGACCAACTGGTTGGTTTTGGTCAGTGGGAATATGAATTCAAAGGCAACCGTTCTGAAGATCAGGGTTCCGAAGCAGACAAAACCCGTCTGGCATTCGCTGGCCTGAAATTCGCTGAATACGGTTCTTTCGACTACGGTCGTAACTACGGCGTAGCATACGACATCGGCGCATGGACCGACGTTCTGCCAGAGTTCGGTGGCGATACCTGGACCCAGAGTGACGTCTTCATGACTGGCCGTACTACTGGCGTTGCAACCTACCGTAACACCGACTTCTTCGGTCTGGTCGAAGGTCTGAACTTTGCTGCTCAGTACCAGGGCAAAAACGACCGTGGCAACCTGAAAGAAGCTAACGGCGACGGCTTTGGTCTGTCTACTACCTATGAGTACGAAGGCTTCGGCGTAGGTGCGACCTATGCGAAATCTGACCGTACCGACCGTCAGGCTGTAGGTAACAACGCTTTCATGGCTTCCGGTAAGAACGCTGAAGTATGGGCTGCTGGTCTGAAATACGATGCGAACAACATCTACCTGGCAACGACCTACTCTGAAACCCGTAACATGACCACCTATGGCGGTACTGGTGTTACAGGTATTGCAGACAAAGCACAGAACTTTGAAGCAGTTGCTCAGTACCAGTTCGACTTCGGTCTGCGTCCGTCCATTGCTTACCTGAAATCCAAAGGTAAAGACATCAATGGTTACGGCGACCAGGATCTGGTTGAATACGTAGACCTGGGTGCTACCTACTACTTCAACAAAAACATGTCTACCTTCGTTGATTACAAAATCAACCTGCTGGATGACAATAACTTCACCACTGCAGCAAAAGTATCAACCGACAACATCGTTGCTGTTGGTCTGAACTACCAGTTCTAATTTTGTTGTAGTCTGAATACAAAGCCAGTCCTTCCAGGGCTGGCTTTTTCTCTTAATGTAGACTCGGTCATAAGGAGTATGCCGTGCAGACATTCACTGGTCGTTGTCTTTGCGGACAGAGTCATTTTACCGTCGACGTCGAAATGCTGGATGTCTATGCCTGTCATTGTACGCTGTGCCAGAAGTGGTCAGGTGGCATCGCTATGTATCTGGAAGCCAGCGCTCAGCCGCTGATGTCGCCAGATTCAGCAGAACCTTCGCACTTTCCTTCTTCAAATCGTGGTGAACGTTTCTTCTGTTCCGGATGCGGGTGCCCGCTGTGGTTTACCCTAACGGGCAGCGATCGTTATTTTGTGCCGTGGACGCTGCTGGAGCTGAATGAGGTGGATCGCCGCCGCCTGGTTTTAGCGGCAGAGATCTATACGGAAACACAGCCTGCGTTCTGGAGGCTGACGGGGCAATACGCTCGACTGAGTGGGAAAGAAGTCGAAGAGATGGATTACCCCTGTCATTTAGCCCATTAGTTATTGACGCTGTACCTTTGCCAGACTGAACCACATTCCTACCGCTAATACGATAAGCATGCTGCCGGCGCTGTTTAAGGCCACGCTGTGCGACCAGGTAAAGGCTTCTTTAGCAGCCGACAGCAACGCCTCACTCAGCGACAACGGGAGCGAGTGCGCCAGTTGCACCGCCTCCCCCATTGACGATGAGGCTCGTTCTATCTCCTGTGGGTTAAGTCCGACAGGCGGCAGAATCGAGGCTGAAAAGCTGCGGCTCAACAACAAACCAAAGATAGCGATCCCAAGCCCGGCCCCCAGTTCATAAGCCATTGTCTCGATGGCGCCCGCGGCTGCGGCTTTTTCTGCCGGGGCTGCCGCCATGATAGCCGCCGTCGAGGCCAGCAGCGCACTGGCGGCGCTGAAACCGAGCAAAGCCATTAATATCCAGGCTTGAATCTGCTGAGTACTGAAATCTGTCATCGCCAGGCCGTAAAAACTGACGGCGCTAAGCGCCATACCCGCCGTTGCCACACAACGTAATCCCAGGCGTGACACCAACATACCGGCAATGGGTCCGCTGAAGCCGCTTGCCAGCATCACCGGCAGCATAAACAGTCCCGCCTGATACGGTGTTAAACCATGAACAAACTGTAGCTCCTGAGCCATCAGTAACTCGAAACCCACCAGAGTTATCATCGCGGTCATCGCCATCACAACGCCGCTTAAGATGATGCGATGCGTGAACAGCCGCATATCAATCATCGGGCGGGAAGCAGCAAGCTGGATGCGGACAAACTGCCACAACAGTAACGCGCCGGTTAACAGCGTCAACGCAATGGCAGCGGTCGCCGTATGCCCTTTCAGCGCGGTTTTAGCGCTGTAAACCAGCAGCAGAATGGCGACAATCAGCATTATCGCATGACCGAAATTTAACGACTGATCGCGACGTCCGGCCTGGCGCGGCACTAAGCGTGCGGTTAAGGCCATTACCACCAGGACAATCGGCACATTAATTAAGAACACGGATCCCCAGTAGAAGTGCTCCAGCAGCATCCCACCAACCAGTGGGCCAAATGCCGCACCGCCGGAACCCACGGCAGCCCAGACGCCGAGCGCCATATTGCGATGCCGTTGCTCAGCGAATGTGGCGCGAATACCCGCAAGCGTTGCCGGAACAATCATCGCCGCCCCAATCGCCAATACAGCCCGAGTGGCAATCAGCCAACCCGCGCTGTGGGCAAAGGCAGCGGCCAGCGATGCGAGGCCAAATAATCCGCCTCCTAACAGCAGCAGACGTTTAAAGCCAATACGATCGCCCAGCGCGCCCATTGGCAATACCATTCCGGCCATTACCAGAGAATAAATATCAATGATCCACAGCAGCTCGTTACCACTGGCACCCAGCGTCATACTCAGCGTGGGCGCGGCAACGTGCAGCACCGTTGCATCAATCGCAACAGGGATGTAGACCAGTACAATAATGACTAACGTTAACCACTGACGAAACATAAAACTCCCTAACGAAACTGAAACTGGACACGTGTCCAGCTTTAGCGATCCTACGGAAATTTGAACGTATGTCCAACTTTTTGTTAGACTGCGTGCTATACGGGTACAGGAGGAAAGATGAGCTATCTGAATCGGGACGAACGTCGGGAAGTTATTCTGCAAGCGGCCATGCGTGTCGCGCTTGAGGAAGGATTTACTGCTATGACGGTGCGGCGTATTGCCACGGAAGCTCAGGTGTCCACCGGGCAGGTACACCATCACTTTACCTCTGCGGGTGAGTTAAAATCCCTCGCGTTTGTGCAACTGATACGGACCCTTCTGGATGCCGAACAGGTCAGTGATAACGCCAGCTTCCGCGAACGACTGCATGCTATGTTGGGCAGCGAAGATGGCGGGTTCGAACCCTACATTAAACTGTGGCGCGAAGCGCAGGTCCTGGCGGATAAAGATCCGGAAATCAAAAGCGCCTACCTGCTAACCATGCGGATGTGGCATGAAGAAACCGCCGCTATCATCACTCAAGGACAGAGTGCAGGTGAATTCTCAGCAATACCGGATGCGGCTGAGGTGGCCTGGCGCTTAATCGCATTGGTTTGCGGCCTGGATGGCATCTATGTCTTAGGCATTGAGGAAATGGCCGACCCTGCATTCGAACGCCATTTGGATCGTATGATTACGTTAGAGTTAGTTAATTGATGTTATAGATGAATTAATAATACATCTTTTATTTTTACAATTGGTAACACTTAAGCAACATGTAATTCCCTCATCACGCCGCGTTATTGCGCTTTTTTATCTATTCTTTCAGTCAATATTCCCAAAACTTTTCAATAGTTTCTAAAAAGAACTCGCGCGGCGCTGTGTGCGTTTATTTCTTTTTCATGAACGGCATGGGCATGGAGAATAATATGGCAGCATCAAATGAGAAAAATAATCGTTATCTTTTAACTGACTGGAAACCGGAGAACCCCGCCTTTTGGGAAAACAAAGGTAAGCATATTGCACGCAGAAACCTCTGGATATCAGTAAGTTGTCTGTTGCTGGCGTTCTGCGTCTGGATGTTGTTCAGCGCCGTGGCCGTCAATCTGAATAAAATTGGTTTTAATTTCACCACTGACCAACTGTTTTTATTAACGGCATTGCCTTCTCTTTCTGGCGCAATATTGCGCGTTCCCTACTCCTTTATGGTACCTATATTTGGTGGGCGCCGGTGGACCATTTTTAGCACGATTATTCTGGTTATTCCCTGCGTCTGGCTCGGTTTTGCCGTGCAAAATAACGCTACTCCGTTTGGCGTATTTATTATCATTGCGCTGATGTGTGGTTTTGCTGGCGCAAACTTTGCCTCCAGCATGGGTAATATCAGCTTTTTCTTCCCCAAAGCGAAACAAGGCAGCGCATTAGGCGTTAACGGTGGTCTCGGCAACCTTGGCGTCAGCGTGATGCAGTTGATCGCGCCGCTGGTGATCTTTCTGCCTATCTTTACCTTTTTGGGTGTACAGGGCGTACCGCAAGCCGACGGCTCGTTATTGTCGCTGGCCAATGCCGCATGGATTTGGGTTCCGTTACTGCTGATAGCCACCTTAGCAGCAGGCATGGGAATGAACGATATTGCCAGTTCGAAGGCCTCAATTGCTTCCCAGTTGCCGGTCCTCAAACGTTTTCATCTGTGGTTATTAAGCCTGCTGTATCTCGCCACCTTCGGTTCATTTATCGGCTTTTCGGCAGGCTTTGCCATGCTGGCGAAAACTCAGTTCCCGGACGTGAATATCCTGCAACTGGCGTTCTTCGGCCCCTTCATCGGCGCTCTTGCGCGATCGGCAGGTGGGGTGATCTCTGACAAATTCGGTGGTGTGCGCGTCACGTTAATTAACTTCATCTTTATGGCGCTGTTTAGCGCCCTGCTGTTTCTCACCCTGCCAGGGTCAGGCGAAGGAAACTTTGTCGCCTTCTACCTGGTGTTTATGGGCTTATTCCTGACTGCGGGTCTGGGAAGCGGCTCAACCTTTCAGATGATCGCGGTGATCTTTCGCAAAATCACCATATACCGGGTCAAGCTGCACGGCGGTACTGAAGAACAGGCCCAACGTGAGGCGGTAACCGATACCGCTGCCGCGCTGGGATTCATCTCTGCTATTGGCGCTGTGGGGGGCTTTTTCATCCCCAAAGCGTTTGGTTCATCGCTGGCGCTGACTGGCTCTCCGGTGGGCGCAATGAAAATATTCCTCGTGTTTTACATCGTCTGCGTGCTGGTGACCTGGCTGGTCTATGGCCGTAAATCACAAAAAAAATAACAAAATGGATACCGCAGGATCGGACAGTTCGATAGGCCGGATAAGGCGTTAACCGCCATCCGGCCTACCGTTCGATTCACCGTCGGCAATATTCTCAAAGCAGGAGTTATGTCATGAGTAAACTGTTCGATCGCTTTCGCTACTTTAAACAAAAGGGCGATACGTTTGCCGATGGGCACGGGCAAGTGATGCACACCAACCGGGACTGGGAAGACAGCTATCGTCAGCGCTGGCAGTTCGACAAAATTGTGCGTTCTACCCACGGCGTTAACTGTACCGGCTCATGCAGTTGGAAAATCTACGTCAAAAACGGACTGGTGACCTGGGAAACGCAGCAAACCGACTACCCGCGTACCCGCCCTGACCTGCCAAATCATGAACCCCGTGGCTGCCCGCGCGGTGCCAGCTACTCCTGGTATCTTTACAGCGCCAACCGTCTGAAATATCCCCTGGTGCGTAAACGTCTGATCGAACTGTGGCGCGACGCCCTGTCCCGCCAGCCCGATCCGGTGCTGGCCTGGGAATCCATTATGAACGACCCGCAAAAATGCCAGAGCTACAAGCAGGTACGCGGGCGCGGTGGTTTTATCCGTTCCAACTGGAAAGAGCTTAATCAGCTCATTGCCGCCGCCAACGTCTGGACGGTGAAAACCTATGGCCCGGATCGCGTGGCCGGGTTCTCCCCGATCCCTGCTATGTCGATGGTCTCCTATGCCGCAGGCACACGTTATCTTTCGCTACTGGGCGGAACCTGCCTGAGCTTCTATGACTGGTACTGCGACTTACCGCCTGCATCACCGATGACATGGGGCGAACAGACCGATGTTCCAGAATCCGCCGACTGGTATAACTCCAGCTACATCATCGCCTGGGGGTCAAACGTGCCGCAGACCCGTACCCCGGATGCGCACTTTTTTACTGAAGTACGCTACAAAGGCACCAAGACGATTGCCATTACGCCGGATTACTCGGAAGTTGCCAAACTGTGTGACCAGTGGCTGGCCCCCAAGCAAGGGACAGACAGCGCGTTGGCGATGGCGATGGGCCACGTCATCCTGAAAGAATTCCACCTCGACAATCCCAGCGATTACTTCATCAATTACTGTCGTCGCTATACCGATATGCCGATGCTGGTTTTGCTGGATGCCCGGGAAGATGGCAGCTACGTGCCAGGGCGCATGATGCGCGCCTCAGACCTTGTCGATGGTCTGGGCGAAAGTAACAATCCGGAGTGGAAAACCGTGGCCTTTAACACTGCTGGCGAACTGGTGGTCCCGAACGGGTCTATCGGTTTTCGCTGGGGCGAGAAAGGTAAATGGAACCTAGAGCCACTGGCGGCTGGCGCTGAAACAGAACTTTCCCTCTCGCTGCTCGGTCAGCATGATGAAGTGACTGGCGTGGCATTCCCCTACTTCGGCGGTAACGAAAACCCACATTTTCGCAGCGTGAAACAGGAACCCGTGCTGATTCGTCAACTGCCGGTAAAACATCTTACCCTCGCCGACGGCAGCCGTTGCCCGGTGGTAAGCGTCTATGATCTGGTGCTGGCGAATTACGGCCTCGACCGCGGTCTGGATGACGCTCATAGCGCGCAAGATTACAGCGAAGTGAAAGCCTACACCCCGGCCTGGGGAGAGCAAATTACTGGAGTCCCTCGCCGTCATATCGAACAAATCGCCCGTGAGTTTGCCGATACGGCGCACAAAACGCATGGCCGTTCGATGATTATCCTCGGGGCTGGCGTCAACCACTGGTATCACATGGATATGAACTACCGTGGAATGATTAACATCCTCGTGTTCTGCGGTTGTGTGGGACAAAGCGGCGGCGGCTGGGCGCACTATGTGGGTCAGGAGAAACTGCGTCCGCAAACCGGTTGGTTGCCGCTGGCCTTTGCGCTGGACTGGAACCGCCCGCCGCGTCAGATGAACAGCACCTCGTTTTTCTACAATCACTCCAGCCAATGGCGTTATGAAAAACTCACCGCTCAGGAACTCCTCTCTCCGCTGGCTGACGCGTCGAAGTTTAGCGGACATTTGATCGACTTTAACGTGCGTGCAGAAAGAATGGGCTGGCTGCCGTCCGCGCCGCAGCTCAACCTCAACCCTCTGACCGTCAAAGCAAAGGCAGAACAAGCGGGAGTGTCGCCTGCGCAATACACTGCACAGGCGCTGAAATCGGGTGAAATTCGTTTTGCCTGCGAGCAGCCTGATAGTGGTAACAACCATCCGCGTAATCTCTTCGTCTGGCGCTCTAACCTGCTCGGCTCCTCCGGTAAAGGGCATGAATACATGCTCAAGTATCTGCTGGGTACCGAAAGCGGGATCCAGGGGGAAGCGCTCGGTTCAAGCGAAGGTATCAAACCTGAAGAGGTGGAATGGCAGTCCGCGGCGATAGAGGGCAAGCTTGATCTGCTGGTAACGCTCGATTTCCGTATGTCGAGTACCTGCCTGTTCTCCGATGTCGTTTTGCCGACCGCCACCTGGTATGAAAAAGACGATATGAACACCTCGGATATGCATCCGTTTATTCACCCGCTGTCGGCGGCAGTCGATCCTGCGTGGGAATCCAAGAGCGACTGGGAAATTTATAAAGGCATCGCCAAAGTCTTCTCTGAGGTTTGCGTCGGGCACCTTGGGCAAGAAACGGATGTGGTATTGCAGCCGCTGCAACACGACTCCCCGGCAGAACTGGCGCAGCCGTTTGACATTCAGGACTGGCGTAAAGGCGAATGCGATCTCCTCCCGGGGAAAACGGCGCCCAATATTGCCGTCGTGGAACGTGACTATCCCGCCACCTACGAACGCTTCACTTCGCTCGGTCCGCTAATGGACAAGCTCGGTAACGGCGGGAAAGGTATTACGTGGAATACCCAAGCGGAGGTCGATTTCCTCGGCAAGCTGAACTACACCAAACGCGAAGGTCCGGCGAAAGGCCGACCACTGATAGACACCGCGCTGGACGCG
Organism: Citrobacter sp. RHBSTW-00887; assembly: GCF_013728095.1. Taxonomy (NCBI): domain Bacteria; kingdom Pseudomonadati; phylum Pseudomonadota; class Gammaproteobacteria; order Enterobacterales; family Enterobacteriaceae; genus Citrobacter; species Citrobacter sp. RHBSTW-00887. The sequence goes on from NZ_CP056267.1 coordinate 2,674,931, forward strand.
TCTGAGGTGATCCTCGCCCTCGCACCGGAAACGAACGGTCAGGTGGCGGTGAAAGCCTGGGAAGCGCTGGGAGCGATGACCGGACGCGACCATACGCATCTGGCGTTGAACAAAGAAGACGAGAAAATCCGTTTTCGCGATATTCAGGCGCAGCCGCGCAAAATCATCTCCAGCCCCACCTGGTCCGGGCTGGAAAGTGAACATGTCTCCTATAACGCAGGCTATACCAACGTCCACGAGCTGATCCCGTGGCGCACCCTGTCCGGTCGCCAACAGTTGTACCAGGATCACGCGTGGATGCGAGCGTTTGGTGAAAGTCTGGTGGCATATCGTCCGCCTATCGATACCCGAAGCGTCAGCAATATGCGCGAAGTTCCGCCTAACGGCTTCCCGGAAAAAGCGCTCAACTTCCTGACTCCGCATCAGAAATGGGGAATCCATTCTACCTACAGCGAAAACCTGCTGATGCTGACGCTGTCGCGCGGCGGCCCGATTGTCTGGATCAGTGAGACCGATGCTAAAGAGCTGGGCATTGAGGATAACGACTGGATTGAAGCCTTTAACACCAACGGTGCGCTCACCGCGCGTGCTGTGGTAAGTCAGCGCGTGCCGCCGGGAATGACCATGATGTATCACGCTCAGGAGCGAATCATGAATATCCCTGGCTCGGAAGTCACCGGTATGCGCGGCGGGATCCATAACTCAGTCACCCGCGTCTGCCCGAAACCCACGCACATGATCGGCGGCTATGCGCAACTGGCATACAGCTTCAACTATTACGGCACGGTCGGCTCTAACCGCGATGAGTTCATCATGATTAGAAAAATGAAAAATATTAACTGGCTGGATGATGAAGGTCGCGATCAGGTACAGGAGGCGAAAAAATGAAAATACGCTCACAGGTAGGCATGGTTCTTAATCTGGATAAGTGCATCGGCTGCCACACCTGCTCCGTCACCTGTAAAAACGTCTGGACCGGACGTGAAGGGATGGAATATGCGTGGTTTAACAACGTTGAGACCAAGCCAGGCATTGGCTATCCGAAAAACTGGGAAGATCAGGAAGAGTGGCAAGGCGGCTGGGTTCGCGATGTTAACGGGAAGATAAGGCCGCGCCTGGGCGGCAAGATGGGCGTTATCACCAAAATTTTTGCTAACCCGGTGATCCCGCAAATCGATGATTATTACGAACCCTTTACCTACGATTATCAGCATCTGCATAGCGCGCCGGAAAGCAAGAATCAGCCCACCGCACGTCCGCGTTCGCTGATAGATGGCAAACGGATGGACAAGATTATCTGGGGTCCTAACTGGGAAGAGTTGCTCGGCGGTGAGTTCTCAAAACGTGCCCGCGACCGTAACTTTGAGAAAATGCAAAAGGAGATGTACGGGCAATTCGAAAACACCTTCATGATGTATTTACCGCGCTTGTGCGAACACTGCCTGAACCCAAGCTGTGTCGCCACCTGCCCGAGCGGTGCCATCTATAAGCGTGAAGAAGACGGCATCGTGTTGATCGACCAGGATAAATGTCGTGGCTGGCGCTTGTGCATCAGCGGTTGTCCGTACAAAAAAATCTACTTTAACTGGAAGAGCGGTAAATCAGAAAAGTGCATTTTCTGCTACCCGCGTATTGAGTCCGGCCAGCCGACGGTATGTTCGGAAACCTGCGTGGGACGCATCCGCTATCTTGGCGTATTGCTGTACGACGCCGACCGCATCGAAGAAGCAGCCAGCACCGAGCATGAGACCGATCTCTACGAGCGTCAGTGCGATGTGTTCCTCAATCCGCACGACCCGGCGGTCATTGAAGAGGCGTTAAAACAAGGTATTCCGCACAACGTCATCGAAGCGGCCCAACGTTCGCCCGTTTACAAGATGGCGATGGACTGGAAGCTGGCGCTGCCGCTGCACCCGGAATACCGCACCCTGCCGATGGTCTGGTATGTACCGCCGTTGTCGCCGATTCAGTCGGTCGCTGACGCGGGGGGACTGCCGCACAATGGCAACATTCTGCCAGCGGTTGAATCACTGCGAATTCCGGTTCAGTACCTTGCCAACATGCTTAGCGCGGGCGATACCGGTCCGGTGCTGCGCGCGCTAAAACGAATGATGGCCATGCGCCATTATATGCGTTCGCAAACCGTAGAAGGCGTTACGGACACCCGCGCGATTGAGGAAGTGGGTCTGACCGTTGAGCAGGTTGAAGAGATGTATCGCTATCTGGCCATCGCTAACTATGAAGACCGCTTCGTGATCCCGACCAGCCACCGTGAAATGGCGCGTGATGCGTTCCCGGAGAAAAACGGTTGCGGATTTACCTTTGGCGACGGCTGCCATGGTTCAGATACCAAATTCAACCTGTTTAACAGCAGTCGTATTGACGCCATCGACATCACCGAAGTGCGCGATAAAGCGGAGGGTGAATAATGCAAATCCTGAAGGTTATCGGCCTGCTGATGGAATATCCCGACGAGTTGCTGTGGGAGTGTAAAGACGAGGCGCTGGCGCTTGTGGCCAGCGATGCCCCAATGCTTACCGAATTTAGCCAGGGGCTGCTCAATGCGCCATTACTGGATAAACAAGCCGAATGGTGTGAGATATTTGACCGGGGCCGGGCCACCTCTCTGCTGCTGTTTGAGCACGTGCACGCCGAGTCTCGCGATCGGGGCCAGGCGATGGTTGATCTGTTGGCGCAGTACGAAAAGGTCGGACTGCAGCTCGACTGCCGCGAACTGCCGGATCATCTGCCGCTGTATCTGGAGTACTTAAGCGTGTTGCCGGAAGCGGAGGCCAAAGAAGGATTGCAGAACGTCGCACCGATTCTGGCGCTGCTGGGTGGGCGTTTGAAACAGCGTGATACGCCGTGGTATCAACTGTTTGACGCCCTGCTATTGCTTGCCGGAAGCCCTCTTTCAAGTGACAGTGTCACTAAACAGGTTGGCACGGAAACCCGCGACGATACCCGACAGGCGCTGGATGCCGTCTGGGAAGAGGAACAGGTGAAGTTTATCGAGGATAACGCCACCGCCTGTGACAGTTCACCGTTACAAAACTATCAACGACGCTTTAGCCAGGACGTGGCACCTCAGTATGTCGACGTCAGCGCGGGAGGCCCGAAATGATACAGTACCTGAACGTCTTTTTTTACGATATCTACCCGTACCTGTGCGGCACGGTGTTTATCCTCGGCAGTTGGCTACGCTATGACTACGGGCAATACACCTGGCGGGCCTCTTCCAGCCAGATGCTGGACAAACGCGGCATGGTGTTATGGTCAAACCTGTTCCACATCGGCATTCTGGGGATCTTTTTCGGGCACTTGTTTGGCATGTTAACCCCGCACTGGATGTATGCCTGGTTCCTGCCGATTGCGGTGAAGCAGCAGATGGCGATGATCGCCGGTGGGCTCTGTGGCGTGCTGACGCTGGTCGGTGGCGCTGGCTTGCTGGTACGTCGTTTGACCAATCCGCGCATTCGTGCAACCTCCTCCACTGCCGATATCCTGATCCTCTGTGTTCTGCTGATTCAGTGTATCCTCGGCTTAACCACCATCCCATTCTCTGCGCAGCATCCCGACGGCAGTGAAATGCTGAAACTGGTAGGTTGGGCGCAGTCGGTGGTGACCTTCCAGGGCGGCGCGTCTGCGCATCTGGATGGCGTGGCGTTGATTTTCCGTGTGCATCTGGTTCTGGGGATGACTATCTTCCTGCTGTTCCCGTTCACGCGCCTGGTTCACGTGTGGAGCGCGCCGTTTGAGTACTTTACCCGCCGTTATCAAATAGTGCGTTCACGCCGATAAATCCGCATTGAAATGTCGGGTGACGGCACGCCTTATCCGGCCTACAACCAGGCACCGTAGGCCGGATAAGATAGCGATCATCGCCATCCGGCATTTTGCACGTTATGATGCTTCTCCATTCCAGGGAGAACGTTAATGAAACCACAGGTTTACCACGTCGATGCCTTTACCTCGGTACCCTTTCGCGGCAATTCAGCAGGCGTGGTTTTGCATGCTGACGGACTGAGCGAAACACAGATGCAACTCATTGCTCGCGAGCTGCGTCATTCGGAAACCGCTTTCCTGCTGACCAGCGACGACAGCGATGTTCGCATCCGCTATTTCACGCCGACGGTAGAAGTTCCTATCTGTGGGCATGCTACCGTCGCTGCACATTATGTGCGGGCAAACGTGCTTGGCTTGGGCAACAGTACAGTCTGGCAAACCTCGCTGGCCGGTCGTCATCGGGTGGATATCGAAGCTACCGGGAATGGCTATCGTATTAGCCTTGAACAAGGCGTACCCGGATTTGAACCTCCGCTGGAAGGGGCTATTCGTAGTGCGATTATCGAGGCCCTACACCTGAGCGAAGACGATATGCTGGCAGGCTTGCCGATTCAGGTTGCTACCACCGGGCATTCGAAAGTGATGATTCCGCTCAAGCCTGAGGTGGACCTCGACGCCCTTTCCCCTGATTTGCAGGCTTTGACAGCCATCAGCCAACAAATTGGTTGTAACGGCTTCTTTCCTTTTCAAATCCGCCCGGGCGAAAACGCCACCGATGGCCGCATGTTTTCGCCTGCGATTGGGATTGTGGAAGACCCGGTTACCGGCAATGCCAACGGTCCAATGGGCGCGTGGTTGGTTCACCATGGGCTGATGGCGCATGATGGGAAAACGTTACGTGTTCAGGGACATCAGGGCCGTGCGCTCGGGCGCGACGGTATTGTTGATGTGACGGTGACTATCCGTAATAACCAGCCAGAAAAAGTCACCATTACCGGTTCGGCGGTGATCCTGTTTCACGCAGAATGGGCGATAGATTTTTAATTGTTCCCGTAGGCCGGATAAGGCGATTACGCCGATCCGGCACTAATTCCGATGCCCCTATTTCCCCGCCTCCGGATGCGTATCAAACGCCGCCATTACCGTCGCCAGCTCATCCTGGGTAAACCCATGCTTCACGTCATCCACGCCTAGGCCAAACCGCTCCTGCAACAAGGCATACAGGCTGGGGACGTCAGGCAGATTAATCTGTTCTACCGCGTGTCCATCCTGATAATGGGTGAAATGAAAATTGGTTAACGTTAATTTCCCGCCGTCAGGCAGATGACGACACATCAGCAAATGATGGCGAAAATGTGATTGCGGCCAGTGAGCGGACCAGAAGTTGCCTATCAGATAATCGCTCTGATGCTGTACGACAAGGTCGAAACGGTACATTGATTGCCAGTGTTCGTGATGACAGAACTGTAGGATCCAGTCTTCACCTTCCTGAATCAACCGATACTCGCCGTGTGGTGTCTTCTGCTCAACATTCGCCTGCAGACGAATCGGCGCCGTCAGGGTCTGCCCGCCGAAACCAACGTCGGCGATCCACTGCTCCCCCTGCAACTCAACCAGCAACAGACGATGCGTGCGTGGTGGCAGGCTTGACGGGTTCGCCAGTACCACACGTCCGAGCAGACTGCGTACGGTAAAACCGATTTCGCGTAGCGCCCGCTCAAATACTCCGTTCTGTTCAAAACAATAGCCGCCGCGACGCGCCGTCACCAGCTTCTCCTCCAAAGACAAATCGTCAAGCTGCATCTCTCTTGGAAGCAATACATCCAGGTTTTCAAAAGGTATGGCGGCGTTGTGCAGTAAATGCAGCGCCCGTAAGGTTTCAATGTTGACCCTGGCCAAATCTGACCAGCCAATACGGGCAAAATAAGCGGTTAAAAAAGGCGTCATACGGAGTTCCTGTTCGATTAATGCAGTACTTATAGCGCATTTTTAATTTTGCGCCGTCGATTTTGTGCGTTGTTCCTCCAGACGAGGCGACAAAATCGCTAATACCGTTAATATCTATGTTTATTGTGGTGTGTTATCTCTCAGCCAAGGAGCATCCATGAGCCATTTTCGTCCGATCGAATTAAAACATGCCAGTCGGTTGCTAAATCACGGCCCAACGATATTAATCACCAGCCGGGATGAGCATACCGAGCGGCGAAATGTGATGGCTGCCGCGTGGTCAATGCCCGTGGAGTTTGAACCACCGCGGATCGCGATTGTTGTCGACAAGACCGCCTGGTCACGTGAGCTCATTGAACGTAGCGGCAAATTCGGCATCGTTATTCCGGGCGTTGCCGCCGCCAACTGGACCTGGGCCGTAGGCAGCGTTTCCGGTCGTGTGGAAGATAAATTCAACTGCTACGGCATTCCCGTGGTGCAGGGACCGGTACTGGGTTTACCGCTGATTGAAGCAAAATGTCTGGCCTGGATGGAGTGTCGCCTGTTGCCTGCCACTGCGGCACAGGAAAAATATGACACGCTGTTTGGTGAAGTGGTCTCGGCTGCCGCTGATGAGCGAGCCTTCGTGGAAGGACGCTGGCAGTTTGATGATGGCAAGCTCAATACCCTGCATCACCTTGGGGCCGGAACGTTTGTCACCAGTGGAAAAAACATTACTGTAGGTGAATAACGATGTACAAACGGATGGCAGGACTCTCCTGTCATCCTCAATGATTTGCATCCCCCTTAAAAATCAGCCATATAAAGCATATTCCTTCGCTTTCTTGCTGAATCATTCGCATGAATTATAGTTATTCTTGCACTAACTCTAATATCTCTTCAAAAGGCTATCCGTCAACGCAGCACAGCATCCCCCAACTGTACTTATAAAGTGTCAGAGAGGTTTTACGATGCAACTAAATAGAATCGCACAAAGTTTTATACTTGCTGGGTTACTCACATCGTTTGCTGTTCCCGTTATGGCCGCTGAAGCCCCCAAAGACGCTACCGCCGCCACGCAACAAGTCAACAACGCGCTATATAACCAATTACCATTCTCCGATAACACCGACTTTACCGATGCCCACAAAGGCTTTATCGCTCCGCTCTCGCAGGAAGTGATCAAAGGCGAACAGGGAAATGTTATCTGGAATCCGCAGCAATACGCGTTCATTAAAGAAGGTGATAAAGCGCCGGATACGGTAAACCCAAGCCTGTGGCGCCAGTCCCAGTTGATCAACATCAGCGGGCTGTTTGAAGTAACGGATGGCGTTTACCAGATCCGTAACCTCGATCTGTCGAATATGACCATTATTGAAGGTAAAGAAGGCATCACTGTAGTTGACCCGCTGGTTTCAGCAGAAACGGCTAAAGTCGGGATGGATCTTTACTTTAAAAATCGCGGTCAAAAACCGGTTGTCGCGGTGATTTATACCCACAGCCACGTTGACCATTATGGTGGCGTACGCGGTGTTGTTGATGAAGCCGACGTTAAAGCGGGCAAAGTAAAAATTTATGCGCCAGCCGGATTTATGGAAGCGGCGGTCGCTGAGAATATTATGGCCGGTAACGTCATGAGCCGCCGTGCGAGCTATATGTACGGCAACCTGCTAAAACCTGATGCCAAAGGTCAGGTCGGCGCGGGACTGGGAACCACGACCTCCGCGGGAACCGTTACCCTGATTGCGCCAACGAATATCATTGAGAAAGATGGACAAAAAGAGGTCATTGATGGCCTGACCTATGACTTCATGCTGGCTCCGGGTTCTGAAGCACCTTCGGAAATGCTGTGGTTCATCGAAGAAAAGAAACTGATTGAGTCTGCTGAAGATGTCACTCACACCCTGCATAACACCTACTCTCTGCGCGGGGCCAAAATCCGTGAACCGCTGCCGTGGTCTAAATACATCAACGAAGCGATTGTACGTTGGGGTGATAAAGCCGAAGTGCTGATGGCGCAGCACCACTGGCCAACCTGGGGTAATGACAAGGTGGTGGGGCTGCTGAAAAGCCAGCGCGATCTGTATCGATACATCAACGACCAGACGTTGCGCATGGCCAACGAAGGTCTGACCCGCGATGAAATCGCTGCGAACTTTAAGCTGCCGGACTCACTGGCCCATACCTGGGCTAACCGTGGTTACTATGGCTCCGTTAGCCATGATGTAAAAGCGACCTATGTGCTCTATCTTGGCTGGTTTGACGGCAACCCGGCCACGCTGGATGAACTGCCGCCGGAAGAATCTGCGAAGAAATTTGTCGACTATATGGGTGGTGCGGATGCCATTCTGCAAAAAGCACAAGCTGACTATGACCAGGGTAACTACCGCTGGGTGGCTCAGGTAGTGAGCAAAGTGGTGTTTGCCGATCCGAATAACCAGGCCGCGCGTAATCTGGAAGCTGATGCGCTTGAGCAATTGGGGTATCAGGCTGAATCCGGCCCGTGGCGTAACTTCTACCTGACCGGGGCGCAAGAGCTGCGTAGCGGCGTGGTCAAAGGCCCAACGCCGAATACTGCCAGCCCGGATACCGTTCGTGCCATGACGCCGGAAATGTTCTTCGATTATCTGGCGGTACATATTAACGGACAAAAAGCGGGCGATGCGAAATCAGTATTTAACATCGACCTCGGCAGCGACGGCGGTAAATACAAGCTTGAGCTGGAGAATGGCGTACTGAACCATACCGCCAATGCCGAAGCGAAAGATGCCGACGCCACGATCACGCTGAATCGCGACACGCTGAATAAAATTATCCTCAAGGAAGTGACGCTGAAACAGGCACAGGACAGCGGAGATGTGAAGATAACTGGCGACGGTGCCAGGCTTGATGCCATGCTCGGCTATATGGATAAGTTCGAGTTCTGGTTCAACATCGTTACACCGTAAGCACAACGAAAACGGGCGGAAAATCCGCCCGTTTTGTCTTACATGCTGTAGCCGGGTTTTTTAATCAACCTGGCCATCTGCGGCGCAATCTCCACATCCCACACGCCCTGCCACGCCTCGGGCTCAATTTCATTAAGCGCCACGCTCACTGAACTGTCTTTGCTTTGCAAATGACGAATAATGACGTCGGTAATATCCGCCGCCAGCGCGGATTTTTGTTCGTCGTTCAGGTCGCGAGGAAAACATTTGATATCGACGTGCGGCATAGCAGATTCCTTATTGTTTTGGGATGCAGGTAACTTATGCGGATTCTCGTTCCACCAGGTGAAATCCAACATCAATGATATCGTCTTCACGCGGAATTTGTTCGATACGATCGGCAAGCAGAGAGGCGGCGCGTTGTCCAATAGCCCGTCTGTCGACGCTGACGGTGGTGATGGCAGGTCGGTTACTGGCGGCAAAGTCGAGATCGCCAAAACCGATTACCGCTAATTCCTGCGGCACGCGTAGACCACGGCTTTCGGCTTCCATGATCGCCCCCTGAGCTAACGTATCTGAGCTACAGACGATGACATCAAACGCGCGTTCAGCCAATAGCTGTGCCAACCCGCTACGCCCCAATGCCAGAGAGGCAGGAAGCGGGACATCCACCTGTGCGCCAGCCGCGATACCATGACGACTCAGCGCATCGCACAGTCCTTGTTTACGCTGGCCTGCCCGGCGATCGGCGGTCCATAGCAAACCAGGACGGCGATACCCTTTGTCCAGCAAATAGTCTGCTACCGCCTGCCCGACTTTTTCATGCGAAAACCCCACCAGCATATCGATGGGCGTTGGCGTTAAATCCCATATTTCCACGACCGGGATGGCCGCATTAAGAATCACCTTTTTCAGCTCGGCGGTATGATGGATACCGGTGAGCACTACACCATCCGGGCGACGAGAAAGCAGCGTCGCCACCAGCTCAGCCTCTGTTTGCGGCGTATAACCCGACACGCAGAGCAAAATGTGGTATCCGCGTTCAGCCAGTTCATCGCTTAATGACTGGATGGTATCGACAAACATATTGTTGTTAATTTGTGGGACAACCACAGCAATAAGCTTACTGCGACGCGACGCCAGCCCCCCGGCCAGCGCGTTGGGAATATAGCCAGTGGCGCGTACCGCCTGCATCACTTTTTCTACTGTTCTCGGGCGCACCAGTTGCGGGGTATTCAACGCCCTGCTCACCGTCATGGGCGACAATCCCGCGGTACGGGCAACATCTTCCAGCGTGGGTGCGCGCGGAGGTCTGGGATTTTTCACTGTCGATGCCCTTGTCAAAAATCGCTGATTTATCCTGGCATTATTCATCATGATTTCGGCTATTGCCAGCGCCCCTCTACGATAACGCTGAGAAAACAGCAGCTTAGTTAATTAGCGCCATCTGAAATGATAGCGCCATCATAATGACTTGTGCATTTACCCATAAAGTATTGGAATGTGATGCTGTTTACAAGTTACTGCCCTTTTGTCTCAGTATTTGTGAGCGATTGTTCAAAACGCATTCAATTCGCTGGCGCAATGATTGCGCTAACACTAAAAATGTTAGCGCAATCATTCGTTATCCCCAGGAGAGATTAAAATGTCATTAAGTGCGAATTCCGATGCCGTAACGTATGCCAAATCAGCCAATGCAAAAACCGCGGCTGAAACCGGCGACCGTATCGAGTGGGTTAAGCTGTCCCTGGCTTTCCTTCCTTTGGCAACACCCGTGAGCGATGCCAAAGTGCTGACCGGTCGCCAGAAACCCCTAACCGAAGTCGCCATTATTATCGCGGAGATCCGCAGTCGCGACGGGTTTGAAGGCGTTGGATTTAGTTACTCCAAACGGGCTGGCGGCCAGGGAATCTATGCTCATGCCAAAGAAATTGCCGATAACCTGTTAGGCGAAGATCCAAACGATATCGACAAGATCTACACCAAGCTACTGTGGGCTGGAGCTTCCGTAGGGCGCAGCGGCATGGCGGTTCAGGCTATCTCCCCTATCGATATCGCCTTGTGGGATATGAAGGCCAAGCGTGCAGGGTTGCCGCTAGCAAAACTATTGGGTGCACACCGGGACTCCGTGCAGTGTTACAACACCTCCGGCGGATTCCTGCATACGCCGCTGGATCAGGTGCTCAAAAACGTCGTTATTTCCCGTGAAAACGGCATTGGCGGCATCAAACTCAAGGTTGGTCAGCCAAACTGCGCCGAGGATATTCGCCGCTTAACCGCGGTGCGTGAAGCGCTGGGCGATGACTTCCCGCTGATGGTCGATGCCAATCAGCAGTGGGATCGAGAAACCGCCATTCGTATGGGGCGAAAAATGGAGCAGTTCAATCTGATCTGGATTGAAGAGCCTCTGGATGCCTACGATGTGGAAGGTCACGCCCAACTGGCCGCCGCGCTTGATACCCCGATTGCTACCGGTGAAATGCTGACCAGTTTCCGCGAACATGAACAGCTGATCCTCGGTAATGCCAGTGATTTTGTGCAGCCCGATGCACCGCGTGTGGGGGGAATTTCACCGTTTCTGAAAATTATGGACCTGGCGGCGAAACACGGTCGCAAACTGGCTCCGCACTTTGCCATGGAAGTTCACCTGCATCTGTCCGCCGCTTACCCGCTTGAGCCATGGTTGGAACATTTCGAATGGCTGAACCCGTTATTTAATGAACAGCTTGAGCTGCGCGATGGGCGGATGTGGGTTTCCGACCGTCACGGCCTGGGGTTCAGCATCAGCGAGCAGACACGTAGCTGGACGCAATTAACCTGCGAGTTTGGTAAACGTCCTTAATTTATTTGGCGGGTAAGTAATACCCGCCCTCTTCCCTACAGAAACGCTCTCAACCTTATGAAAGGAGTGGGTGATGAACACAATAATAAAGCGCACAAAAGTGCGTTACGGTATTTTGATATTTCTGTTTCTTGCCACCGTATTTAATTACGCCGATCGCGCGACGTTATCCGTCGTGGCTCCGATTATGAGCAAAGAATTAGGTTTTGATCCCGAAGCAATGGGGCTGGCCTTTTCTGCCTTCGGTATTTCTTATGTCATTATGCAATTGCCTGGCGGCTGGCTACTTGATCGCTACGGTTCTCGTCTGGTATACGGCTGCGCCCTGATTGGCTGGTCGCTGGTGACCATGTTTCAGGGCACCATTTATCTGTATGCCAGTCCACTTGTGGTATTGATAATCTTACGTTTACTGATGGGTGCCATTGAGGCTCCGGCCTTTCCTGCCAACAGCCGATTAAGCGTGCAGTGGTTTCCTAATAACGAACGAGGATTTGTCACCTCAGTTTACCAGGCCGCGCAATATATCTCGTTAGGGGTAATTACACCGTTAATGACGATTATTTTGCATAATCTCAGCTGGCACTTTGTTTTTTATTACATTGGGGCGATTGGCGTTATTCTTGGCATCTTCTGGCTGGTAAAAGTCAGAGATCCTATGCATCATCCGAAGGTAAACCAGCAGGAAATTGACTATATCCGGGAAGGCGGTGGCGAACCGTCGCTGGGAAATAAAAAAGAGCCACAGAAGATTACCTTTGCGCAAATAAAAAGCGTCTGCGTCAACCGCATGATGATTGGCGTTTACATCGGGCAGTTCTGCGTGACGTCAATCACCTGGTTCTTCCTGACCTGGTTTCCTACCTATCTGTATCAGGCTAAAGGAATGTCGATCCTTAAAGTGGGGTTTGTCGCCAGTATTCCTGCTATTGCCGGTTTTATCGGTGGATTGTTAGGGGGCGTTTTTTCAGACTGGCTATTAAAACGCGGCTACAGCCTGACGGTTGCTCGTAAGCTACCCGTTATCTGCGGAATGTTACTTTCCTGTGTCATCGTTATCGCTAACTACACCTCGTCAGAATTTGTGGTTATCGCGGCGATGAGTCTGGCATTTTTCGCCAAAGGCTTTGGCAATCTGGGATGGTGCGTACTTAGCGATACTTCACCAAAAGAAGTGCTCGGCATTGCTGGCGGCGTATTCAATATGTGCGGCAATATGGCGAGTATTATCACGCCGCTGGTGATCGGCGTCATTCTGGCGAATACCCAGTCATTCGATTACGCCATTCTGTACGTCGGTTCGATGGGGCTGATTGGCCTGATTTCTTATCTGTTTATCGTGGGGCCGCTGGATCGTATTACGCTGAGCCCGTCCGTCGCGTAATGTAAGCTTATGGCGATAGTTCGCCCGCTGTTCCGGGATTTGCACTCCTGCGGAACAGCGTTTTTTTGTTTAAATAATCTTATTATTTTTCAGTACAGTACGCAGTCGCGGGTGCTGGCAAACCGCGTCAGCGATGGCGCTGATATTGGGCGTGTTGTCCTGAAACCAGTCATGCCCCGGCCCCCAGGTACGCATAACGGCAATATAAACGTCCAGCAGTGTTAGCTGATCGCCAAACGCGTACGGCTCAGCACTTAGCTGGTCGTTCAGCCACATATAAAGCGATTTGCGGTACTCAATACAGTTCTTTTTCAACTGCGCCGCGGCGTCTGGTACCCAGCGTTGTGGATAATCGGCATAGGTAAACGTTGGATAGACATTTGCCACCAGCCATATCAACAGACGCTGAAACTGCTGGCGCTCAGCGTGCCCAACGGGTGGCGCAAGTTCAGGACAACGATCGAGGATCATCAGGGCGATCGCCGCCGTTTCCGTCATCACGTTACCATTTTCCAGTATCAGTGTGGGCACCTGGCACAGCGGATTCATTTTTTTAAGCAACTCCCGCGAAGGCCCGTCGCGGTCAAAACCATCCACATCAATAAAGCTGTAAGGGATCTCCGCCAGTGTGAGCATCACTTCACTGATGGCCGATCCCCAGCCCGGCACCCCATAGACCTTAATCATGCTGCAACCCCCCAAAGTTAAAACCCTAAGTGTAGAGCAGCATTCGTCAGTCTATGCAGACCTGCCTATCTTTCCCTTGAAGTTCACAGCACTTTCGACAAGAACTGCTGGGTGCGCGTGTGGCGTGGATGATTCAGCACCTGCTCGCTGCTGCCCTGTTCGACAATTTTGCCATCGACCATAAACACCACCTGATCCGCCACTTCCCGGGCGAACCCAATCTCGTGCGTCACCACAACCAGCGTGGTTCCCGACTGCGCCAGTGCTTTGATGACATCCAGAACTTCGCCTACCAGTTCAGGATCCAGCGCTGAAGTGGGTTCATCAAACAGCATAACGCGTGGATTTAGCGCCAGCGCACGGGCTATAGCGATACGCTGCTGCTGACCGCCGGAGAGATGACGCGACCAGGCACCGGCTTTATTACGCAAGCCAACGGCATCAAGCAGAGTTAATGCCCGCTCGGTGGCGGCTTTACGCGATGCCAGACCGTGCGCAATGGGCGCTTCAATCAAATTCTCCAGCACCGTTAAGTGCGGAAACAGATTAAAATTCTGGAATACATAGCCGACGTTAACGCGCTGGCGCAAAATTTCCGCCTCTTTCAGCTCATACAGCTTGTCTCCCTGCCGACGATAACCAATGTAATCGCCATCGATTTGAATAAACCCTTCATCGACGCGCTCCAGATGGTTGATCGTCCGCAAGAGTGTGGATTTCCCTGAACCGGACGGGCCAAGAATAACCGTTACCGTTCCGGGAGGGATCTCCAGCGACACATTATCCAGCGCTTTGTGGCGACCGAAGTATTTGCTGACGCCGGTAATGGAAATATGGCCTTCAGGCGAGTGGGACATGGACGGCCTCCTGCTGCGGACGTTGACGGTTGCGTTTTTCTGCACGACTCACCCGGGCGGTATTGATTGCTGAACGTCGCTCGCTGCGGGCCAGCGCGCGTTCCACCAGGTGCTGAATTAACGACAGGACGCTGGTGATCACCAGATACCACACCGCACCCACCATCAGCAGCGGGATCACTTCCTGCGTGCGGTTGTAGATCATCTGGATGGTGTAGAACAGCTCAGGCATTGCCAGCACGTATACCATCGCCGTCCCTTTCGCCAGACTGATGATTTCATTGAAGCCAGCAGGCAAAATGGTGCGCAGCGCCTGCGGTAGAATAATCCGCAGCGTACGTCGCCATGCGGGTAAGCCCAGCGCTGCCGCTGCCTCGTACTGGCCGTGGTCAACCCCTAAAAATCCACCACGAATAATTTCAGCGGTATAGGCGCTTTGCACCAGCGTCAGGCCAACCACCGCGGTGGAAAACTGGCCGAGCACATTGATGGTCTCAAAACTGCCCCATTGAATGGGAGTAAACGGAATACCAATCGCCAGCGTGTCGTACAAATAGGAGAAGTTGTACAAAACGATGAGCACCACAATCAGCGGTAACGAACGAAACAGCCAGATGTATCCCCATGCCAGACCGTTCAGTAGCCAGGAAGATGAAAGCCGTGCCAGCGCCAGCAGACCACCGATGATAATACTCAACAGCGTACCGATAAGCGTCAGTAGCAGAGTTTGCCCAAGGCCGGACAAGATAACCGGATCAAAGAACCAACGGGCAAACACGCCCCATTCCCAGCGCGGATTAAACGCCACGGACTGGATAATCACCGCCAGGACAAACAAGGCAATGACTGCTCCTGCGGTGCGCATCGGATAGCGCGCCGGTACGACTTTAATACTCTCCGTCGTTTTCATCTTCTCTCCTCAGGCTATTCTGGCCTGACCGGCGATGGTCAACAGTTTGGTAAAGCGCAGCCGGCCATCAAACGGTGGCAGGCTGTACTCTTCGGGATCGCGCGCTGTATCAAATTGCGGATCGTAGCCCTGGCTTAAATAAAGTCGCACGGCCTCCGGCTGGCGAAATCCCGTGGTCAGATAAATCCGGCTGTAGCCCGCCAGCAGCGCCCTGCGTTCCAGCTCCTGCACCACGCGCGCCGCCAGCCCCTGCTGACGCAGGCTGCTTTTCGTCCAGATGCGCTTAATCTCGGCGGTGTCTTTGTCGTAAGGTTTGTAGGCCCCGGTGGCGATAATCTCGCCGCTGCGCTCCAGTACCACGAAAAGTCCCTGCGGTGCCAGATACCATTCGGTCAGCTCCACTTCAGCGTCGCGAGAAAAATAATCGCCATAGCGGGCGGCATATTCACCGAACAGACCGTTCAAAATTGGCTGCAGCTCGCTGGCTTCAGGTGAGACCACGCGAAATTGATCGCTCACGATGACCTCCTTAGTCGCCTAAACCGGCCGGGTTGATTTCAGATTGCGGAATACGTTCCACCCCTTCTCCCCAGCGGTTCAGCACCTTGTCATAGTCGCCGTTGCCAATTACGCCGTTGAGGGCGGTTTGTACCGGCAGAACCAGACCGCTGTCCTTTTTCAGCGTCACAGCGATGTGTGCCGCTTTTGGCCAACCGCCATCAACGCTGCCCACCCGTTGCGTTTTACCGTTGAGTGCAGCTTTCCACGCGCCGATAACGTTAGGACCGAAGTAAGCATCGGCGCGGCCTGACTGCAGAGCCAGGGTTTGCGCGGCATCATCTTTGGTATACACCGGCGTAAACGGCTGCAACCCTTTCTTCACGTTCTCATCGTTCCAGGCGAGTAGGATGGCTTCCTGATTTGTCCCCGAACCGACGATGATGCGCAGACCGGCGATATCTTCTGCCTGCTCGATTTTCTTCAGCTTACTGCCGGTTTTGACATAGAAGCCAAGGGAGTCCCTACGATACGTCGCGAAATCGAATTTCTCTTTGCGGGCTTTGGTGACGGTAATATTGCTGATCGCGGCATCATATTTGCCGGACGTGACGCCCAGCGGCCAGTCTTCCCATGACGTGGGCACGACGTTGAGTTCCAGCCCCAGACTGTCAGCCACCAGACGAGCGATGTCCGCCTCGCTGCCGATCAGTGTCTTATTGTCATCGGCAAAGACGGTCAGCGGCGGCTGGCTTAACCCGGCAATCGCCACGGTGAATTTACCCGGCACGGCCAGGTGCAGGTTCGCGGGCAACTGCGCAATCGCCTGCGGATTTTTTGCCGTATTGATTGGCGTTTTATTGGCTTCCAGGCTTACGCCCGTACCGTTAATAGTCACATCATTTGCCCAGACGTTAGCGCTGAAAGCCAGTGACAGCGCGAGGAAGACTGATTTTTTCTGCATAGCGTTTTTCTCTTATTGTGTGAATTGGTTTGCAGGTGTCGCGAGTCCCAGGCTTGCGCGCAGGGTCGTACCGGGATATTCATGGCGGAACAGGCCACGCGCCTGAAGCACGGGGACAACCTGTTCGACAAAACGCGGGAAGGTATCTGGCGTTCCCCCCTGGATGATAAAACCGTCTGCGGCTTTTTCGTCGAACCACTGCTGAAGACCATCGGCAACCTGTTGCGGCGTACCGCTGAAACGTGGGCGTGGACTGGCCGCTTCCAGAGCAACCTGGCGTAGCGTTAAGCCACGCTCACGCGCGTTGCGTTTGATCTCATCAGTCGTACTGCGAAAGCTGTTTTGTCCAAGGGAACCCAAATCCGGGAACGGTGCGTCCAGTGGATATTGGGCGAAATCATGATGTTCAAAATAGCGGCCCAGGTAGTTCAGCGCGTCGGTAATAGAGACCAGCGCAGCGGTAGTCTGATACTGCTGCTCAACATCCTCTGCGCTGTCGCCAACAATCACGCTGACGCCCTGGAATATATGCAGTTGTTCGGGATGTCGCCCGGCGTAGGCCAACTGGCTTTTTACATCCTGATAGAACTCTTTGGCCTCCGCCAGCGACTCCTGATGGGTAAAAATAGCATCGGCATGCTGCGCCGCTAATTTCTTACCATCCTGTGAAGCGCCCGCCTGGAATATAATCGGACGGCCTTGTGGCGTGCGCCCAATATTTAACGGCCCTGCGACCTGAAAATAATCTCCATGATGGTTAAGCGTGTGCAGTTTTTGCGGATTAAAAAATTCTCCGCTTGCCTTATTACGGGTAAAAGCATCATCTTCCCAGGAATCCCACAGTCCTTTCACCACCTGTAAATATTCATCGGCGATACGATAACGCAGGGCATGTTCTGGATGCTGGGCACGGGAATAGTTCTTTGCCGAACCCTCCAGAGGTGATGTGACCACGTTCCATCCGGCTCGCCCCTGGCTGAGATGATCAAGGCTGGCGAACTGCCGTGCGGTAGTAAACGGCTCGCTGTATGACGTGGATACCGTGCCAACCAATCCCAGATTTTGGGTAATGCTGGCCAAAGCAGATAATACCGTCAGCGGCTCAAAGCGATTTAAAAAGTGTGGGATTGATTTTTCATTAATATACAGACCATCGGCGACAAAAATAAAATCCAGCTTCCCTTTTTCCGCAATAAGCGCCGTCTCTTTGACAAAATCAAAATTAATACTGGCATCGGCCTGTGCCGCAGGATGACGCCATGCGGACATATTTCCCGCTGCGCCATGCAGAATAGTGCCGAGCCGTAGTTGCCGATTTTCAGCCATAATAACCCCTACCCAACAGGTAAACTTAAAGATGTGCGAATGCCGTTTTTGCTAACTGTGCAAAGTAATGCGCGGCAGGTTCAATTAAACGTTCGTCCGGATTGAAGCCCGGGTGATGTAATCCGTATTCACTGGCGCTGCCAATACTGACAAATGCGCCAGGCGTATTTTGCAGATAGACAGCAAAATCCTCGCCGCCCATATGCAGGTCGGCATGGTGGGTGGTGTAGCCTGATTGTTTCGCCACGGCGGTGGCGATATCGGCCCAACGTGCATCGTTTACCAACGCGGTCGGCCCCGCATGCCAGATAACGTCGATTTGTGCGCCAAAGGCGTGGGCAAAACCGGCGGCGATGTCATTAACCCGTGCTTTAACCTGCTGCTGCACCGAAGTCCGGTGCATTCTGAGCGTCCCTTCCAGCTCAACGGATTCTGGCAACACATTCCATGTATTTCCTCCCTGAATACGGGTCACGCTAAGTACCACTGAATCCAGTGTGTTAACGTCGCGACTGGCAACGCTTTGCAACACCGTGACCAGTTGGCTGGCGAGCAGGATGGCATCTCTGCCTTCATGCGGACGCGCCGCATGTGCGCCCTTGCCATTAATACGCAGCACGAAGCGATCGACGTTGGCATAGAACGCACCGCCGCGTGTGGCAAATTCCCCCACTGGTAAACCTGGCTCATTGTGCATGCCAAAAATAGCCGCAACGTTGTGCAGCGCACCGGCGCGGATCAGCGTTTTTGCGCCACCGAAACTCTCTTCAGCGGGCTGAAACAAAATACGTACTCGACCCGGTAAGTTTGTTTCCTGTTGTTTAAGCAGCAGCGCGGCGCCCAGCATGACGCTGGTGTGAACGTCATGTCCGCAGGCATGCATCACTCCCGGTGTGAGGGAGCGAAACGGCACATCGGCGCTTTCTTCTATCGGTAGCGCATCGATATCCGCTCGCAGCGCGATGACATCTTCTCCCTGCCCGATTTCCGCGACCAGACCGGTTTTCAGGTCGAACGGTAAAATCTCGACGTCCGCTGCGTGCAGCCAGGCGTGAATGCGCGCCGTCGTTGCCACCTCTTGCAGGGAAAGTTCCGGGTGCTGGTGTAATTCACGACGCCAGTTGATAAGCGTTGAGGCCAGAGTCATCAGAGCAACTCCACGGCGTTATGGGCTTGCGCCAACAACCGCAGCGATGTCAGACGCGCGTGACCTTCCGCCACTGGCGTGTCGATAATGAACTCCTCAATGCCAAATTGCGTATGCAGGGCATTCAGCTTTGCCATCACCTCCTGAGCCGTGCCGTGTAACAACGCCTGCTCACGACGCGCGATTTTGCGTGGCGGACTGCCGGCCTGCGCGGCGAATGCCAGCGCCTGCTCTTCGCTGGCTACCGTGACACGTTGACCATTCTCCAACTCCACGCCCCAGATTTGCACGTTTTCCGCAAGCTGCGCGGCGGTATCGTTACTGTCAGCCACAATCACCTGGACGGCAACTATCGTCGGACGTGCGCTGTGGGCCTGCCAGAAGGACAAAACGTCACGCAATAACGCGCGGTCACCGTTGAGGTGTGCCGCGAAGATAAAATGCCAATTGAATTGCGCTGCTAACTGTGCGCTTTGCACACTGGCTCCCAGGACAAATCCTTCCGGCGGTATCGGTGGGATTGGCGTCGGAAATACCGTTTCTCCGCTTTCCGTGCCGCTCAGCGTCAGCCAGTCGTTAAGCTGGGAAAGTTGGTCGGCAAAACTGCCTTTTTCATCCTGATGCACTCCTTGCTGTAGTGCCCGAGTCGACAGTGGTAAGCCGCCAGGGGCTTTCCCTACGCCGAGATCGACACGCCCGGGTGCCAGCGAGGCCAGAAGATTGAAGTTTTCCGCCACTTTGTACGGGCTGTAATGTTGCAGCATCACACCACCGGAGCCAACGCGAATACGCTGGGTTTGCCCGAGGATCCAGGCAATCATCAGCTCCGGTGATGGGCTGGCCAGCTGTGGCGTATTATGGTGTTCCGCGATCCAGAAACGATGGTATCCCCACTCTTCTGCCCGCTGCGCCAGACGTAACGTCCGGGCAAGCGCCATCGCGGCGGTTTCACCTTCCCCGAGGGGGCTTTTATCCAGAATACTCAGGCGATATGACATGTTACGGGCCTATGCTTGTTAACATGTCATTATTATTAAATTATCAGATAACCATGCAGAAACATTTAATTCACATTTGCTCAGCTAAAAAGTAGATAACCAGCCCTGACGCTGTCAGGGTTAAAATTCGGATCGCCTTGTACTGGTCGGAACACGAAACTGAAACACGCGGAATGTATGGCCTACAAAATATAATAGGGTCGTTGGTCTCACGGGAATAACATCCAAATCATTTCATGCCAGTTTTCTTTTTGCGAAAACGTTTTTTAACGCGATTTACGTTAAGTCAGGTTAAATGACTTAAAACGTTATGCGGTTGTATAAAATGTTTCAGTTTTATGACCCTGAATGAATATTCCACAGAGATTTTTTAATTTAAATACTTCCACAGAAATGATGATTAGTAGAGAATGCAGCGTTTCTTATTAAAACGGTTTAAAACGGCTTTTTAATATTCCTCCCGATTTTATTGCGGGAATTTTTGTATGGATTATACATATCATTATGGGGCCTCTATGAAAAGTAACATGCCCGTTACACAAATTGAGCACGCACTTAACGACAAAGCGACGCTGCTTTCAACGACGGATAAAGAAAGTCATATTACCTACGCTAACTCTGCTTTTATCGATGCCAGCGGATTTAACGAAGATCAATTAATGGGCGAAGCGCATAATATTATTCGCCATCCTGATATGCCTCCCGCTGCATTCGCTGATATGTGGTACACGCTACAGCAGGGAGACAGTTGGACGGGTATGGTGAAAAACCGCCGCCAAAATGGTGACCATTACTGGGTTCGCGCCAACGTTACGCCGGTCTGGCACAATGAAAAACTCACCGGTTACATCTCAGTGCGTACCGTTCCTTCGCGTGATGAAATAACTCACAGCGAAAGTTTATACCAAAAAATGAATAGTCAGCAGTTTAAAGGCTTTCGACTTTTTAAAGGGATTATCATTCGTCGCGGCTTATTGGCATGGACTTCCATGTTTAAATGGCTGAATATCAGCCAGCGCGTCAATTATTCTTTAGGGGTGACGGCCCTGCTCGCTTTGTTATTTATCTTCGCCCCGTTTAATCCCTTTATTCAGTCGGGTGGCTTGCTGGTGTTATTTCTGGCGCTGGCTATTTACCTTAAGTATCAAATTTGTCAGCCAGTTAATACGCTCCTGACGCAAATGAAGAAAGTGGTGTCCGGACGTAAACCTGATAACTGTCATTTAAATCGGGTGGATGAGATCGGAATGCTAATGCGACTGGTTAATCAGTCCGGGCTTAATCTGAATTCTCTGGTCGATGACGTCAGTACGCAAATTTCCGGTATTCGCGCTATCAGTCAGCGGGTGTCAAAAGAAGGTACGGCGCTGCATCAGCGTTCAGAAGAAACCTCTGCCGACCTGCAACAAACCGCTGCGGCCATTGAAGAAATTGGTAGCGCGGTACAGCAAACCGCTGAGACGGCGGCACATACCATGACCATGGCCAATAAAACCAGCGCCAACGCTGCAGAAGGCGGCGATATCATGAAACAAACTATCGCCATGATGCAGGCGATATCGCGTGACAACGGGCAGATCGTTGACATCATTGGCGTGATCGACAGCATCGCCTTTCAGACCAATATTCTGGCGCTCAATGCCGCGGTTGAAGCCGCGCGAGCCGGGGAATCCGGGCGTGGCTTCGCCGTTGTTGCGGCAGAAGTCCGCAATCTGGCCCAACACTCGGCGTCTGCGGCAAAAGAGATCAAACAGCTTATTGAGAAGAACGTCGCCAATGTTAATAGCGGCGTCAAAATGGTGGAGCAAACAGAAACGCATCTCACCGGGATGATTGGGGATGTACTGCAGATGTCGATGATGATCAAAGACATTAGTCTGGCCACGCGTGAGCAAACCCAGGCTTTGGATCTGATTAACGATTCAATTTCACGCGTTGGCACCATGACACACAATAATGCCGAGATGGTGGAGCGCGTCACCGACGCCACCGCCGATCTGACCCAGCGTTCATCACGCTTACAGCAGGCCGTTCAGGTCTTTGGCGTATCGGCATAACGTTACGGCGCTTATTGGGTGAATGTCTCGATAAGCGCACTCCTCTACAGGTATAAACGCCCTTCTCCTTTATTGGCTGAATCGAGGCCACACCGCGCCAGTACCGGCTGCATAAAAATGCTGAATTCTTGTTACCGGGGCTTTGCGGAACCAATCAATTGAATGTAGGATGCTCGGCCGGCAGTTTTCCCCCGTAACACAATGAAGGGTAAGGCTGTTTTCGCCGCAGCAGGTGCGGCAAAAAGGATGTTGTATTTTTGTCAGGTCAACAGGAATCGTAATGAACACAAACAACACGCAAGCCGCGGAACAACATGCGGCGAAACGACGCTGGTTGAATGCTCACGAAGAGGGGTATCACAAAGCGATGGGCAATCGACAGGTACAAATGATCGCCATTGGCGGCGCAATTGGTACCGGGTTGTTTTTAGGGGCAGGCGCACGCCTGCAGATGGCCGGCCCGGCTTTGGCGCTGGTCTATCTGGTATGCGGTATTTTTTCGTTCTTTATACTGCGCGCGCTCGGCGAACTGGTTTTACATCGCCCTTCCAGCGGTAGCTTCGTTTCCTACGCCCGTGAATTCTTAGGTGAGAAAGCCGCCTATGTGGCTGGCTGGATGTACTTCATCAACTGGGCGATGACCGGCATTGTCGATATCACCGCGGTGGCGTTGTATATGCACTACTGGGGCGCGTTTGGCGACGTGCCGCAGTGGGTGTTCGCCCTCGGCGCGCTGGCTATTGTCGGCACCATGAACATGATCGGCGTGAAGTGGTTCGCGGAGATGGAGTTTTGGTTTGCGCTGGTTAAGGTACTGGCAATTGTGATTTTTCTGGTGGTGGGTACCGTTTTTTTAGGTACCGGAAAGCCGCTGGATGGTAACGCCACGGGTTTTCACCTGATTACCGACAACGGCGGCTTCTTCCCGCATGGCCTGCTGCCTGCGCTGGTACTGGTACAGGGTGTGGTTTTCGCCTTTGCCTCTATTGAACTGGTGGGTACCGCCGCCGGTGAGTGCAAAGATCCGCAAACGATGGTGCCGAAAGCAATCAATAGCGTTATCTGGCGTATTGGTCTGTTTTATGTGGGTTCTGTCGTGCTGCTGGTTCTGCTACTGCCCTGGAACGCCTATCAGGCGGGGCAAAGCCCGTTTGTGACCTTCTTTTCCAAACTGGGCGTGCCGTACATTGGCAGTATCATGAATATTGTGGTGCTCACCGCGGCGCTTTCCAGCCTTAACTCAGGGCTGTACTGCACCGGGCGTATTTTACGCTCCATGTCGATGGGCGGTTCGGCACCGAAATTCATGGCTAAAATGAGCCGTCAACAGGTGCCCTGGGCCGGGATCCTCGCCACGCTGGTCGTGTATGTCGTCGGGGTATTCCTGAACTATCTGGTGCCGTCACAGGTGTTTGAGATCGTGTTGAACTTCGCGTCACTGGGCATTATTGCGTCGTGGGGGTTTATCATGGTCTGTCAGATGCGTCTGCGCCGGGCCATAAAAGAAGGTAAAACGG
The DNA here is from genome assembly GCF_013728095.1 of Citrobacter sp. RHBSTW-00887. Taxonomy (NCBI): domain Bacteria; kingdom Pseudomonadati; phylum Pseudomonadota; class Gammaproteobacteria; order Enterobacterales; family Enterobacteriaceae; genus Citrobacter; species Citrobacter sp. RHBSTW-00887. The sequence goes on from NZ_CP056267.1 coordinate 2,698,757, forward strand.
CAGACGTCAGCTTTAAACTGCCGGGCGCACCGTTTACCTCGTGGTTAACGCTGCTGTTCCTGCTGAGCGTACTGGTATTGATGGCGTTTGACTATCCAAATGGCACCTATACCATCGCGTCATTACCGCTGATTGCCATCCTGCTGGTCGCGGGCTGGTTCGGTGTGCGTAAACGCGTTGCAGAGATCCACCGCACCGCGCCATAACGGCAGAAGGCCTGACAGGTTAATCCTTCAGGCCTTCTTTTTTAGTTCGCTTCAATCAACTGCGCTACGTCGTTGCTGTTAATTTCCCGCGCATTCCCATCCTGATCGGTATAGCTGGTCATTCCCGTGTCTTTATCCAGTTTTGGCTTACCCTGGGTGGTGATGGTTTGTCCGCTTTTGGTCGTCATGACGTAATCGGTGGTGCATCCTGCCAATGTAAACAGCATTACGCCTGCACAAAGACAGATAAATGGCTTTTTCATGGTATTCCCGTGTTATTCAGTTAGCCGTTGAGGGCGTAGTGTAAGTCCCTGAAGTAGGTCAGGCTACTGGCGGGGTGTAACGAGGCGTATCGGGGGATTTAGAGAAGTGACAGGAGGGGTTTCCCCCTCCGGTTAATTACAGCGCAATACGAATAACATCGTCCGGCTGGGTGGCTTCCTGCTCGCGGGTGGACTTCTGTTTCACGCTCACGTACAGGGTTTTACCGTCGGCGGAGAGCGCCAGGCTATTCGGGAATGTTGGGGTCTCGAACGTTTTAACGACTTTATAGCTTTTCGCGTCGATCACGCTCACTTTGCCGGCCTGACGATGGGTCACGTAGGCCTCGTTACGCGCCGGGTTAAACAGCACGGCCAGGGATTCCGGCGCGGCGACTTTTGCCAGGACGTTGCCATTACGGGTGTCGATTACCAGCACTTCCGCCGCTTTAGAGTCGGTGACAAAGGCGCGGTTGCCCGCAGTGTCCAGGCTCAGGTTGATGAAGAAATGCTCTTTTCCATCATCCAGCAGCTTTTTACGGCTGAGAATTTTGTTGGTGGTGGTATCGATAGTGATGAATTCACCGTCCGCATTGGCGGTGTACAGGCGTTTAGCCTTGCTGTCGACAGCCAGAGCGGTGCTCATTTTGCCGGTATTTTGAATGGTGTCCTTCAATTTAATGGCATCACCGTCCACCACCCAAATCACGCTCTCTTTACCAATACCGCTAATGTATACCGTGTTGGTGGCGTCATCGGCGACCAGCTCACGCGGCTGCAGAGGGCGAACGTCTTCAGAACGCTTACGCGCATCCAGCACCAGACGTCCTTTCACCGCGCCCGTTTTAGCATCCATTGCCGTCACCGCGCTGTTTACCGTGTTGCCGAACCACAGCGTTTGCGTGGCGTTGTTGATGGTGGCGCCAAACGGTTTGAGATCGTTATGAATAACCTGAGTCACTTCGAGGGTGACCGGGTCAAGACGGTAAACCACCCCGCCGGTATCCAGTTTGCGGCTCTGCGAAGTCGCCAGCCACAGCGCGTTCTCTTGCTGGCTGTATGCCATTTCATAGGCGCCTTTGCCCACGGCTTTGCGCAGCAGTTCTTCTGCAGCCTGCGTAGTAAAAGATGATGCAACGAGCAGTGAACCTAACAGTAAAGAACCACGCAGACGCGGCGAAAACAGATGACGTAAAGACATGACGACTCCCTTTGATAAATTCGTTTGTTACTGCTTCACATAGCTTCAATGAGCAAAATCATGGTTTTGCCTTTTTTAAGAATGAGAATAGTAATCATTATTCATCTCAAAGTGGAGCACTTCTTCACATATTGACTACAATCGTTGTCATTGCCCGAAAAATTAGCGCAATTCAGCAGCGCTAAAATTCATCTTTTATAAAAAAAATTCACGCGCTTATCGCCGGTTTACGGCGTAAGCATCATTAACTGGCCTTGTTCATGACGATTTTTGCATCCCGCTACACTGCACTTCCTGTTTCTTTACTGCCTGTCTTCCTCTCGCCTTATGCCGTGGCAGAAAGTGAGATAAACGATCAAACGCTGATCGTTAGCGCGACACCACAGTCCGTTTCTGAACTGGACACCCCTGCCGCCGTCAGCGTCGTTGACGGAGAAGATATGCGTCTGGCAACGCCGCGAATTAACCTGTCTGAATCCCTGACCAGCGTCCCTGGGCTGCAGGTGCAAAATCGGCAGAACTACGCCCAGGATCTCCAGTTGTCGATTCGCGGATTTGGTTCGCGAACCACTTATGGCATCCGCGGCATTCGTTTGTATGTCGACGGGATCCCGGCAACCATGCCGGATGGGCAGGGTCAAACATCCAACATTGATATCAGCAGCGTACAAAATATTGAGGTTTTACGCGGCCCCTTCTCTGCTCTGTATGGCAATGCGTCTGGTGGAGTGATGAATGTCAGTACTGAAACGGGACATGAGCCGCCAACCATTGAAGCCAGCAGTTATTACGGCAGTTTTGGCAGTTGGCGCTACGGGTTAAAAGCAACGGGCGCACTGGGCGATGGCACACAGCGAGGGGATGTGGATTACACCGTTTCAACAACCCGGTTTACCACCCATGGTTATCGCGATCGCAGCAGCGCCCAAAAAAATCTGGCCAATGCCAAACTGGGCGTGCGCATGGACGATACGAGCAAACTAACCCTGATTTTCAATAGTGTAGAGAGTAAAGCTGACGATCCTGGTGGTCTTACCGAGTCGGAGTGGCAGGCCAATCCGCAGCAATCTCCCCGCGCTGAGCAATACAACACGCGAAAAACCATCAAGCAGACCCAGGCGGGGTTGCGCTATGAACGCCAGCTTAGCGCGAAGGATGATATCAGCATCATGACCTATGCGGGGGAGCGTGAAACCACTCAGTATCAGTCGATCCCGATGGCCCCGCAGTTAAAACCGTCTCATGCCGGAGGCGTTATTACCCTGCAACGTCATTATCAGGGGATAGACAACCGCTGGACTCACCGTGGCGAGCTGGGCATACCCGTGACCTTCACCACCGGTCTGAATTACGAAAACATGAGCGAAAACCGTAAAGGCTACAACAACTTTCGCCTTGATGATGGCGTGCCAGAATATGGTCAGAAAGGCGACTTACGACGTAACGAACGTAACCTGATGTGGAATGTCGATCCCTATCTGCAAACCCAGTGGCAATTAACGCAGAAACTCTCGCTGGATGCCGGGGTTCGCTACAGTTCGGTGTGGTTTGATTCTAACGATCGCTATATTACGCCCGGTAACGCAGATGACAGCGGTGACGCCAGCTATCACCAGTGGTTACCTGCTGGATCGTTAAAATACGCCATCACCGATGCCTGGAACGTCTACCTGGCCGCGGGACGCGGGTTCGAAACGCCCACCATCAACGAGTTGTCTTACCGCTCCGACGGCCAAAGTGGGATGAATTTTGACCTACAGCCTTCCACAAACGATACCGTGGAAATCGGCAGTAAAACGCGTATCGGCGATGGGCTGTTTACCGTAGCGCTATTCCAGACCGATACCGATGACGAGATCGTGGTTGACAGCAGTAGCGGCGGGCGGACAACCTACAAAAACGCTGGAAAAACCCGCCGTCAGGGAGGTGAGTTATCCTGGGACCAACGCTTTGCCGCAAGCTGGCGCGTAAAAGCTGCATGGACCTGGCTGGATGCAACCTACCGCAGCAACGTCTGTGGCGATCAAAACTGCAACGGCAACCGCCTGCCTGGCATTGCGCAAAACATGGGATTTGCTTCGCTGGGCTACGTGCCTGATGAAGGTTGGTATGCGGGAACTGATGTTCGTTATATGAGCAATATTATGGCCAATGATGAAAATACGGCGCAAGCCCCGTCCTATACCGTAGTGGGTTTAAATACCGGCTATAAATTTTATTACCGCAGTCTGATGATCGACTTGTTCGGTCGGGTGGATAATCTGTTTGATAAGTCCTACGTCGGTTCGGTGATAGTGAATGAGGCAAATGGTCGATATTACGAACCGGCGCCAGGACGAAACTATGGCGTAGGGATTAATCTGGCCTGGCGTTTTGAGTAACACTGGCGGGAATGACTCCCGCCATCCGTTTTACGCATCGTCTGCAAGACGAATCACCACTTTACCGAAGTTTTTGCCGGTCAGCAGGCCGATAAAGGTCTGCGGCGCATTTTCCAGACCGTCGGTGATTTGTTCGCGGTAATGGATTTTGCCCTCTTTAACCCAGCGCCCCATCTCCCGCTGAAACTCCTGAATGCGGTGACCATAATCCTGACCAATGATAAAGCCCTGCATCCGAATTCGCTTTTTCAGCAGCGTTGCCATCAGCAAAGGTAATCTATCGGGTCCGCCTGGAAGCGATGTGGCGTTGTAACCGCTGACCAGTCCGCACAGCGGAATGCGCGCAGAGGTATTGAGTAATGGCAGAACGGCGTCAAATACCTTGCCGCCGACGTTTTCGTAGTAAATATCGATCCCCTGCGGACAGGCTTTTGCCAGCTGTTGCGCAAAATCTTGTGCGTGGTGATCGAGGCAGACATCAAAGCCTAATACCTCGGTGGCATGTCGGCATTTCTCTGCCCCACCAGCAACCCCGATCACCCGGCAGCCTTTGAGCTTACCAATCTGCCCTACCGTTGCGCCAACCGGGCCGGTGGCGGCGGCCACAACCAGCGTTTCCCCCGCTTTTGGCTGACCGATATCCAGCAGCCCCATATAAGCAGTAAACCCTGGCATCCCCATCACTCCCAGCGCCCAGGAGGGATGTTCAGGATTATCGCCAAGCTTCACCAGCCCGTTACCGTCCGAGATGTCATAGTCCTGCCAGCCGCTGTAGCTCAGCACCCACTCGCCTGGCTGGTAATCAGGATGGTTGGAGGACACCACGCGACTCACGGTCCCGCCAACCATCACACCGCCAATCTCTACCGGCGGGGAGTAAGACGGCTCATCGCTCATGCGTCCTCGCATGTAGGGATCGAGGGAAAGAAAAATGGTGCGTAGCAAAACCTGGCCTTCACCCGGCGTTGCCACCTCATCGTCTTCAAGACGGAAGTTTTCCGGGACCGGCGCGCCATGCGGGCGGGAAGCCAGTACCCAGCGGCGATTGCGATTAGTCTGTTGACCCATGATGTGCTCCTCTGCTTTTGGCATGATTCCATCAATAGTAGCAGCCTGTGTCCGCCAGTTAGCTGACGACATGATTTAACCGCACAACCAGGTAAACGCAGGGTTGTGCGGTTTCATTGATAAACCGACAATCATTCGGCGGGCCAAGCTCCAGGCAATCGCCAGCCCGCATTTCATGACGCACGTCCCCTTCCACAAAGACCAATTCCCCCTGCTGTAGCCAGATAAGTTGTCTTGCCTGCACGTAGGAAGAGGCTGGCATCGGGATGTCGCTTCCGGCGGGCAATTCTATCTGCACCAGATCAATAGGCAGATCGCTGCGCGGTGAAACGTGGCGGCGCAGATAGTGGCTTTGCGGGTCGTGCCAGACCGGCTGATCAGCGAAGCGCAGCAGCTTGCCCTCCTGCATTTCGGCCCGCGCCATCAGCATAGACATGCTGATACCAAAGGCACCGGAGAGCCTGCCCAGCAGCGTGGCCGTTGGGCTGCTCTCACCGCGCTCTATTTTATGGATCATCGCCCGCGACACGCCTGCGCGTTCAGCGAGTTCCGTCAGAGACCAGCCGCGAGACTCCCGCTCAATGCGAATTCTTGCACCGATCCGTTGATTTATGCTGTCTTCAATAGTATTCATATTGTAATACTATAGTGAACAATCCCTGAGGTTCAACATGTCCATTCGATTTGCCAGCAAAGAAGATTGTGCCGCCATTGCAGAAATCTACAACCACGCGGTACTGCATACGGCGGCTATCTGGAACGATCAAACGGTCGATGCCGAAAACCGTATCTCATGGTACCAAGCCCGTCAGTTGATGGGCTATCCGGTGCTGGTGAGTGAAGAGAATGGCGTGATTACAGGGTACGCCTCCTTTGGCGACTGGCGTAACTTTGATGGATTCCGTCATACCGTTGAACATTCGGTATATGTCCATCCTGCTCATCAGGGTAAAGGCCTGGGACGAGCGCTGCTCAGCAGGTTAATAGAAGAAGCCCGCGCGTGCGGCAAGCATGTGATGGTTGCGGGCATTGAGTCTCAGAATCAGGCGTCGCTGCATCTGCACAGCACGCTGGGTTTTAAAACCACCGCGCAAATGCCACAGGTTGGCACTAAATTTGGGCGCTGGCTGGATCTGACTTTTATGCAGTTGCAGTTAGACGATCGTCGCGAACCGGATGCCAGCAGATGAACCAGACGCTAACCCTCTCCTTTCTGATTGCCGCAGGTATTGGTCTGGTGGTGCAAAATACCTTGATGGTACGCATCACGCAGACGTCCTCGACGATCCTCATCGCCATGTTACTTAACTCGCTGGTCGGGATCGTGCTGTTTGTCAGCATACTGTGGTTTAAGCAAGGTATGGCGGGGTTTGGGGAACTGGTTTCCAGCGTGCGCTGGTGGACGCTAATCCCTGGCTTGCTGGGATCGTTCTTTGTTTTTGCCAGCATCAGTGGATACCAAAATGTGGGTGCAGCAACCACTATCGCGGTGCTGGTGGCCAGCCAGTTAATCGGCGGACTGGTGCTGGATATTCTGCGCAGTCATGGCGTGCCGCTGCGGGCGTTGGTGGGGCCGGTCTGCGGCGCGGTGCTGCTGGTTGTTGGGGCCTGGCTGGTGGCGAGACGTTCGTTTTAATTGCGCTTATCCGGCCTGAACATGCAAGCCGGATAAGGTGTTACTTCGCCATCTGGCCACAACGAATTAAAGGATTGTGCCGCCTTTGGTCAACTGTTCGCGACGGGTTTCCATATCCTCTTTATGCTGACGGCCATGATGTGCGATAGCCGTACGCAAACGCTGTTGCTGGGTGTAACGTTCTTCCCGGCTCAGCACGACATCATCGCTGAGTTCAATCAGCAATTCATTCATATGCGTAATGACGCTCTCTTCAATGGCGGCATCAACACGTGCGCTGACCTCATCCAGATGCGACATAACCTCTCCTTAACTCATTAATTTAATTTTGCTTTTGAAAAATCGCTGCCCATCAGGCTAACGCTGTATCCGCTGACGTTGCTGCGCGTCGCGTAAAACGTTTTCCCGTTTGCCAACGCAATCCACGGAGCCTGCTGGTAGAAAATCTCTTGCGACTGCTGGTAAAGCGCGGCGCGTTCTTCCGGTTTACTCACCAGTTTCGCCTTTTGAACCAGCGAATTATACTCTTTATCGCACCAGCGCGCGGCGTTAGATCCGGTTTTAATGCTGTCACAACCCAGCAGTACATCGGCGAAGTTATCCGGATCGCCGTTGTCTGACATCCAACCGAACAACGCGGTGTCATGCTCACCTTTACGCATTCCGGAGAGGTATTCGCCCCACTCGTACGACACAATTTTCGCCTTCACGCCAACCTTCGCCCAGTCGCTTTGGATCATCTCGGCAATCCGTCGGGAGTTCGGGTTGTATGGGCGCTGAACCGGCATTGACCACAGCGTCGCTTCAAAGCCGTTTTCCAGTCCCGCCTGTTTCAGCAGATCTTTCGCTTTCTGCGGGTCGTAAGCGTAATCCTGCAGATCTTTATTGAACCCCAACATATTCGGCGGAATTGGCGATTTTGCCACCGTACCGGAACCTAAAAAGACGGCGTTAATAATGGCCTTTTTGTCTGTCGCGTAGTTAAGCGCCTGACGCACCAGCACGTTATCAAACGGTTTTTTCTCGGTATTAAACGCCAGATACCCGACGTTCAGCGCTTCAACCGAATGCAGCGTCAAATCTTTATTCTTCTTAATCTCGTCAAACTGTACGGGCGCAGGCGCCGGAATTATCTGACATTCATTGGTTTGCAGTTTCGCCAATCGGGTCTGTACGTTTGGCGTGATTGAGAAGATCAGGTGCTTCGTGGGGACGGCGCCGTCCCAGTAGTTGGGGTTGGCGAGATAGCGGATTTGCGAATCCTGCTTGTACTGCTGCAACACGTATGGCCCGGTGCCAATTGGCCAGTTATCGACGTTTTCCGGGGTGCCTTTTTTCAGCATCACGTCGGCATATTCCGCAGAGAGGATGGAGGCAAAATCCATTCCCCAGTCGGCAAGAAACGCGGCGTTAGGTTCATTAAGGATAAACTGAACATGATAATCATCGACCTTCTTCACTTCTTTAATCAGTTTATCCAGACCGACATCATTGAAGTATTCGTAGCTTCCCTGAGAAATTTTGTGGTATGGATGATCGGCATCTTTCTGTCGTAATACCGAGAAAACCACGTCATCAGCGTTGAAGTCGCGGGTTGGTTTGAAGAATTTATTACTGTTGAATTTCACGCCCTGACGCAGGGTAAAAGTGTAGGTCTTACCGTCCGGCGAAATCGTCCAGTCCGTTGCCAGAGACGGAACTGGGGTATTTTTTACCGGATCAAAATTGATGAGTCGGTTGTAGAGCACCTGTGAGCTGGCCACAAACGATGGACCGGAACTGGCGATTTGCGGGTTAAATGACTCTGGCGACGCTTCTGAGCAGTAAATGAGAGTGTCAGTATTAGCCGCGAACGCCGCGCCTGATGGTAAGACGGCGCTGAGCGCCAGCGCGAGTAACGTTTTCCTTGCAATCATGGTTATAAGCCTTCTTATTTTATTACTAACCGGGATATCAGAGCATAGCTGACAAAAACTGACCAATAACAAATCACTATCAGGTTATTCTAATCCGGTGTATTTCGCTGAATAATTCATCACCCTAAGCGAATTAATTTCCCTTAAGTCTTTTTCAAAACGTCAAGATTTTTCCCGGCACTCTATGCCATGAAAATTCGCCCCTTTTTGCCTCTCTTCCACCGTTTGCTCGTTTTTATAAAACGTAAAGTAGATACGTGAAGAAGTCTAAGGGGTAACAACGTGGCAAAAACTCTCTTGCGCAGCGGCAATTTGGATGACTATCAGGCCGTGGGCGGCGGTGGTCAGGCCGTGTTTGATTCAGCATTGCAAATTCGTGAAACGCTTCGCCTGCGTAAACAGCAGGCGATGGTGGATTGTCTGGCGATCCCACAGATTAACGACAACGGCGATCGCGTTGACTGGTATTCGCCGATTGAAGGGAAAGCCGTTGCATGGAAAGCCGCTGATGAAGAGGCCCGTTTTCGTGCGCTGCGCTATCTGGGGAGCACGCTGGAAAATGCGGCGGCGCTGAGCCGTAAAAGTCTGCAATCGGGTAAAACCTCCCTGCAACTGTTTGGCTCACTGCTGGAAAAAGCCATCCAGTTTCCTGGTGAGAATCACGTGTTTCTGGTTGAAGGTAAACCCGTTATTACGTTCTGGGGTTTCGTCAATCTGAATGAAAATCCTCGCGACGATGTGCTCGATTGCCTGCGCCTTTCCGATATTCCTCCGGTCGTCACCGTAGCGGAGCCTGAGCCGGAAGAAGAAATCACTGCCCAAATCACCTTCGCCGAGGCCGAGGCGCCTTTGTTGACTCCAGTCGTTGAGCTACCTAAACCGGCTGAACCTGAACATGAACCACAACCCCCGGTCGTTGTTAACGAACCTGAAGTCTCGCCGCCGCTCGCACAGAAGAAACCCGCACGCCGCCTGCCGCTGTGGAGCCTGCCCGTTACCGCGGTGATCATTGCAGCCATGGTTGGACCGCTGCTATGGAAGCAACAGACCACCCAGCCCGTACCCGCTGTTCCCCCAAGAGTCGTCGCTAAGGCAGATATGGCACCGCTGCCAGAACTAACATCTGCACTGCCGCTGCATCGGGCTGAAGTGGCTCCGGCTGCGAAAAAAGAAAAACCTGTCGAAGGACCGGTCGTGATCGCCGCGATTCCAAAAGATGCGCTGGTGATGGATGCCAACCAGATGAAGGCAGGAACGACGCGTTTTCTCAACGGTAACTGGCGCGTAATGGTTGATGTTAAAGATCCGGTTAGCGGTAAAGCGCCGTCGCTGCGCTATCAGATCCAGGCCAATAAAGGCACCGCGCGCGTGGTTCATGGCGACAATATTGTTTGTCGTGCCGAGATTTTCTCTGGTTTGCATCAGTCAGGTGAATTAATGATTAAGAGTCGCGGGAATGCCCGTTGTACGGACGGGTCACGTTATCCGATGCCGGAAATTACCTGTAAAGCGGGAACCAATGACGTCGCCGCCTGTACCGCACGTTATGACGATCACGCGGAAATCCCTCTGACGATCAAAAAGATAGGTGCCTGATTTTATGTTGGTGAATCTGTGTGACTACAAACAAAGCGTGACGCTCATCGCCAATAGCGGTGTGCAATTTCTGGATTTTGGCCTGACGCCGCAGGAATCTGCGCATCATGGCCGCTTTGTGCGCAAAACGGCAAACGGTCCCCTGCTGCGGCTGGATTTCGATCTGACAACCGGACGTTATACCTTACCAGGCAGCACCGGCGGTCAGCCCGAAGTGGTGAAGCCGGAAAGCACCCAGAAGCTGCATTATTCGCTGGACGTGCTCGACGGTGTCTGGCTGCCGCTGCCGTTCCTGCGCTTTAATCCGCCGCGTACGTTCGTTGAAGGCCCGGATAACTGGGCGCGCGTACAGGTGCGAAAGCTGGTGCAACCTGATAGCGCGGGCAACACCCACCGCGTCACCGTGGCGCTGGACAGCCAGCTCACTGAAAATGCCCCTGCGGCGTTAACCCCCAACGAAAATGACCTGCTGAACGGTACGCGATTTGCGCTGGCCTGGCATGACAACGAAATTGCCGATTTCCTCGACCAGACCTGGATTGACGGCTGGTTGCGCGAATCCTTTATGCATCATGTCACACAGCATGAAAACCGCTCAGAACAAGAGATCCAGCAGGCACTGCGTAACTTTGAATATCAGGCGCACTGGCTGAATGTGCTGACCCTGTTAGGCGAGCAGCTTTCCGTCCCGGAAGTGAAACTGGTCACGCATACCCTTAGCACGCCCGCCATTCCCGTTGATCTTATCCTGGATATCGGTAACACCCATACCTGTGGCGTCCTGATTGAAGATCACGGGGATGCCAATGACGGACTGCGCCAGACAGCCGAATTGCAGGTGCGTTCGTTAAGCGAGCCACAGTTTCTCAACGATCCGTTGTTCACCAGCCGACTGGAGTTTTCCGAAGCGCGTTTTGGTAAACAGCACTTTTCCGTGGAGAGCGGTCGTGATGATGCCTTTATCTGGCCGTCGATTGTCCGCGTTGGCGATGAAGCCCGAAAGCTGGCGATGCAGCGCATGGGCACTGAAGGCAGCAGTGGGATCTCCAGCCCGCGCCGTTATCTGTGGGACGAAACGCCGGTGTTGCATGACTGGCGCTTTAGCCAGATGAATGGCAAAACCCAGCGCGAACCACTGGCTACCGCCTTCCCGCTGATGAACCTGATGAACGATGACGGGCAACCGCTGTTCAGCCTGCCGCAGGATGATCGTCTGCCGGTATTCTCACCGCAATACAGCCGCAGTACGCTGATGACGCATATGTTGTGCGAAATACTGGCCCAGGCGCTGGGGCAAATTAACAGCGTGGCGACGCGTTTGCGCCTCGGATTCCCGGCATCTCCTCGTCAGTTGCGTACGCTGATCCTGACCCTGCCGTCGGCGATGCCTAAACAGGAGCGTGAGATTTTCCGCCTGCGCATGTTTGAAGCTATTGCGTTGGTCTGGAAAGCAATGGGCTGGCACCCGCAGGATGAAGACTTCACCACCCGTAAACAGCAGGAAAAGAGCGTGGTTCCCGTACCTGAGATCCAGATGGAATGGGATGAGGCCAGCTGCGGGCAACTGGTGTGGCTGTATAACGAAGCTATCTCTCACTACGATGGTCACACCGAGTCGTTCTTTAACGCCCTTGCCCGCCCGGACCGTCTGCCGGAGCCTGGTGAGACTAAAGGTCGTGCGCTGCGCGTGGCATCGATCGACATTGGCGGCGGGACAACGGATATGGCCGTCGTCCATTACCAGCTTGATGACGGCGTGGGTACAAACGTCAAAATTACCCCGCACCTGCTGTTCCGTGAAGGCTTTAAGGTTGCGGGCGATGACATGCTGCTGGACGTGATTCAGCGTTGCGTGTTGCCTGCGCTGCAAACCCGCCTGCAACAGGCTGGCGTGACCGACGCCGCCGCATTGCTGGCTACGCTATTTGGCGATTCCGGGCGCATCGACACCCAGGCGATTTTGCGTCAACAAACGGCGTTACAACTCTTTATGCCGCTCGGTCATGCGGTACTTTCTGCCTGGGAACAAAGTGATATTAACGATCCGGTAGCGGGTCTGCATGCCACCTTTGGCGAACTCCTGAGCCAGCAACCAACGCGCAACGTACTGAATTACATCCAGCAGGCTATCGATCATGCGTTACCTGCGGGATCGCCAGCGTTTGATGTGCTGAGCGTGCCGTTACAGGTGCAGTTCAGGCAGTTACAAGAAGCGTTACTGGCGGGCCAGTTTACCCTGACCTCCCCACTGCACGCGGTCTGTGAGGCCATTTCACACTATCGCTGCGATATTTTATTAGTGACCGGCAGACCCGCCTGTTTACCGGGCGTACAAGCGTTGATCCGCCATCTGCAGCCCGTTCCGGTTAATCGCATGATCTGGATGGATAACTACCGCGTACATGAGTGGTATCCGTTCAGCCAACAAGGGCGGATTGGTAACCCCAAATCCACCGCAGCAGTTGGTGCCATGTTGTGTAGCCTGGCGCTGGATCTACGCTTGCCGCGATTCAACTTTAAAGCTGCCGATATCGGCGCTTACTCGACCGTACGTTATCTCGGCGTGTTGGATAATACGGTCAATACGCTGCGCGATGAGAACATCTGGTATCACGATATCGATCTGGATAAGCCCGGCGCGAAACTGGATGCCCGCCTGCACTTCCCATTGCGCGGCAACGTTACGTTAGGTTTCCGTCAACTGGCCAACAGCCGTTGGCCTGCCACACCGCTGTATACGCTCAGCATAAATTCTGCCGAACTGGCAAAAACCATCGCCGGAGATGGCGTGTTGAATGTACGGCTGCAGCTACGCGGTGGTAGCAAAGAAAGCGGCCCGGAATTCTTCGTACTGAGCGATGCGTGGTTACAGGATGGCACTCCCGTTGCCGCCAATGCCTTAACGTTAAAACTGAATACGCTGGCAGACCGTCGCCATAGCGGGAGCCATTACTGGATTGATAGCGGGAGCGTGTACCTGAAATGAGTAAGATGTTAAACACCGCGCAGGCCACCATCGAGTGGGTAACTGATACCCGTCAGCGTGCGGCGCGTCTTGATGATGAAGCGGATGCCCTGTTGGCACAGCTCACCCTGGCCGCCGTTAATGAATCTGCGTTGAAGACGACCTTTTCATCGCGAGGATGCGTTGGGCTTTACGGACATTCGCAATCGGCAAAAGCGCACCTGCTCACAGCATTGTGCAGCAACGCCAATGGCAAAGTGAATATCGTTACCCCGGATCGCAGCTTTGATTACTTTTCACATATTAATCCTGGTCATGCGCCAACCAACATGGCGATCCGCTTTACGCGTGATGAAAATCCGCTCGATGGTGAATGGCCGTTGCGCCTGCGGCTACTCAGTGAAGCCGAACTGGTACAGCTATTTATTACCCAGTTCTGTGCGCTTGCGGACAACCGCCAGGTCGAGAAATCGATTATTGAGGCGCGCCTGGAAAAATGGCAAACGTTGCGCCAGCGTCATCCGGTGCCGGGCATTACCGCGCATGATGTCGCGGCAATTGGTCGTTTCTGGCGCGCCTGCGTACCGGCCAGACAACAGCAATTTGACGACGCGTTATGGCATCAGTTTGCCACGCTGCTACCCGCTCTGGATCTGACTACCCGGGCAAACGCTTGGGCGTTACTGTGGGGAGAACAACCAGAGTTGACGCAACAGTGGTTGGCGCTGGCGCATACGCTGCAACAAACCGGGAGCGCGCAAGAACTCGCGGCTCCGCTGAGCCTGCTGGTTGACCATTTTGGTTTACCTGCCGAGAGTTTCCTGACTCAGGTAGCATTGAACGGGAATGAGGCGCAAAGCGATGTGGTGGTTCATCCAATAGAAAATGATCAGTTGCTCAATGCGGTCAGCCTTTCTCAGGCTTCGCTGGCGCTGCTCACGCGCGAGCTGGTCCTGACGGTTGAAGACGCGGTACTGGAGAATGTCGATCTTCTGGATATTCCCCTCGCCCCGGATGTTCATCCCCATCCATTGTGGCAGGCCAAATTAGGCTGGATGCTGGAACATTATCGCCAGCATCTGCAACCGGATGTACTTTTAATCTGTAATGCGGTATCTACCCGCTCCCAGACGCCCGCCATCACCCGCAAGCTGCTGGGCTGGGTTAACGACACTCAGCCCGTACATGACGCCGCATTGCCGGGAGTGGTCTGGGCCATTACTCCGCAGGATGCGCGGTTTAGCACTCAGCAAAATCTTGATGAATCTGTGCAGCAATTAATGGGCAAGCCCGGACTGCACTGGGGCACGCTGCAGGCGCTGGATAAACACAGCTTACAACGTCTCGTCGAATGGCTGACTCAGGCAACCTCACCCCAGCAACGCCAGGCGAGATTGACCTCCCTGCGTGAGCAGCACCAGCAGCGCGTACGCGAAACCCTGATCGGCTGGATTAACCCCGTTGAAACCGAATCGGGTAGCAATGAGTCGGTGATCCGCCAGCTCCAGGCCCAGGCGGCAAAACATGGCGAACTCCTGGACGGTTTGCTCCCGCCGATGCGCCTCTTTGAGTCGCTGCTGCGTGTTCAGCAGCCGCGCGAGGAACAGGTGAGCGGATTATTTAATGAAGAGATTGACCTGTTTGCCGAGGTGCGTGACACACCGCACTCGCCGGAAAGCAAAGAGACCGGGTATCAGGCGCACAAAATGTGGGTTAACCACGTGCGGCAGTGGTGTCGCGATGAAAATAATGCGCGCCGTTTACGCCTTGAGCCGCGTACGCTAAGGCAGGTTGCCGATATCCTCGTCACCACCAGCTATCGGCTGGAGATGCCGCAACGCTTACAGCGCATTATGCAGCGAGAAAACGTCTGCGCCGCGCAGCTTCACGCCGATATTGGGGATTTTATTACCTGGCTTGGATTTGCCAGCGTGGCAGAGGAACAGCGTCCGGCCAGCAGGATCCAAAAAGGATCGGCTATTTTTAGTGCCCCGGCGCAACAACCGATGTTACGGTTGACGAAACTGGATGAACAACCTTCGCATGGCGCAAGCCGTTACGTTTACGACTGGCTGGTCGCTTTGTATACCCGCGCCAATGAAAACGTGGGATATCAGCATCCGCAGGATGTTTGCGCAGCCGACAAAAAACGATTAGATGCCCTGCTTTCCTCCTGAAACGGCGTTTACGCCGTCATCAGAAGAGAGAAAACATTAACGCGACGGGAAAACTCATCGGCCAGGTCGCCCCGACTAATACCGCGCTGAGAAAACGAATCCGCTTTTTATCGCGGGAAAGAAACCAGGTGATGATTGCCGTGATAGCGGCCATCACCGCATAAAAAACCAGCATTTTTTGGTACAGAGACATGTCAGGCATCCGGGCCGAAAGGTAAAATCGCGCGCAATATGCTCTTTTTCATGACCCACATCAAGTTTTATTAATTATTTTAAGAGAAACGCCGGTAAAACAAGCCGTTTTCATTATGTTCAGAATCCGTACTATTGCGGATAGTTATAACCCGTACTATACCCATAAGGGTTAAAACGAAAGGTGGCACAAATGAATGTTTCCAGTAAAACTGTGGTGCTGATAAATATATTTGCTGCTGTAGGACTTTTCAGTCTGATTTCCGCAAGGTTTGGCTGGTTTGCTTGATGTCGTTCTTCTTGATTAATTGCAGCGTCCGCTGGCAGAGAGGCTCTTCTCTCTGCCATTAGTACACGATTTTCCCACTCTCCTGCCACCCGGTAAATTATCCTTAGTATGTAATCCCCCTAATCCTTATGCGGCATTATATTGCCCGCAAAACGGCTCGGTGTTGTACCGGTATGCTGATGGAAAAAAGCGATAAAAGCACTGTCACTGACAAATTCCAGATATTGCGCCACCTGGCTGATCTGCCCCCCGTCAGCCAGCATCTCCATGGCTTTTAATAGTCTAAATTGCTGCCGCCAGCTCTGATAATTCATCCCGGTATCCCTGGTAAATATTCGACTGATCGTCCTCTCGCATGCCCCAACCCGTTGGGATAATTGATTTAGTCGTGGTGGCAACTCGCCCATACGTACTCCTTCAAGCCACACGTTCAGCCGTGGATCTGAGGGAAACTGCAATGTCCAGTTTTCACTGTGGGCGGCCCGCATTTCCTCACAGAAAACGGTGATAAGACTGGCCTGCTGCGCGGCAGGCATTTCCCATGGCCAGAAAGCCATACGTTCTATTACTTCAAAAAAGAGAGGATTAACGTCGACTATCTGCAGCGGTAACTTAGATAACGGCAATGTAGTTGAAAAATACAACGAACGATAAGCCATCACCCCGCGCATTATGGCGCGATGTACCGTACCAGCCGGGATCCAGACCGCGCGCCGTGGCGGTAGCAGACACAGGGCATGCTCCAGCTCAATCGTAATGCTTCCCGCTGCCGAAAAAAGTAGCTGATGACGAAGATGGCTATGCCGGCCGGAATCGTGTACGCCCATCTCGGAGGCAATCCCGATTACCGGTTTATCAAAGCTATCCGCATCGAAATCATCATCCGGAGCAATTTCCATTATCTGTCCGATAGTTGATATTTAAAGTCTTGATAATGGTAATGCGACACATCCCTTTCAGCAATAATGCCCGCCAGTTTTCTGTCTCTCTGGATATTGCTATGAACACTCTTCGCCGCCCGCCGCTGTGGCTTCTTACTTTGCTGATTATGTTTCCACAACTGGTGGAAACCATTTATAGCCCGGCATTGCCAGGAATCGCCACGTCTTATCACGTAAGCAGTGAGCGCGCGGCGCAAACACTCTCCGTTTATTTTATTGCCTTCGCCATCGGCGTGGCGATGTGGGGTTGGCTGAGCGACTGCATCGGTCGACGTTGGGCGATGCTGGCAGGACTTATCTGCTATGGGTCAGGTTGTGCCCTGGCCGTGGTTGCCACTGACTTCAGCGTTTTGCTGCTGGCGCGGATGATCTCAGCCATCGGCGCGGCTGCCGGGTCAGTGGTGGTACAGACCATGTTACGGGACACGTATGAATCAACTGCGCTATCCCGCGTCTTTTCCGTGATGGGCGCTGCGCTGGCATTGAGTCCCGTTTTCGGCCTGCTAAGCGGAGGTTGGCTGGTCAGCCTGTATGGTCATACCGGTGTATTTATTGCCCTTGTGCTGCTGGCGCTGCTACTGCTACTACTGACTGCGACCATGCTGCCAGAAACCCGGCCCGAAAATACGCTCAGACCCAGCCTTGCTGCACTGCTCTCCCGCATGATGCATGACCGCGAGCTGTGGAAAAATACCATGCTGGTTGCGCTGCTGAATACCATGCTCTTTAGCTATTACAGCCTGGCTCCGTTTCTTTTCGGGCAATTGGGATGGAGTTCCAGAGCCTTTGGCTGGACGGGGGGACTACTTGCGTTTGCTTCGCTGTCGGGCAGCCTGCTGAACCGGAGATTATTGACGACAGACCTGACGTCGGAACAGAGGGTACGTTATGCCTGTGCGCTGGCAGCAGCGTCAGGCCTCGCCGCGTGGTGGGTACAGCACTCCGCGTGGATTCTGATACCGGTTTTCGGCGCGGTGATTGCCTATGGCATCGCAATCCCTAATGTGCTGAGTCAGGCCCTACGCCACTATCGTGAACAGGCCGGGGCCGCCGGTGCATTATTCGGATTAAGCTATTACCTGTTGCTGGGAATGATGCTGGGGGTGGCAGGCATGGTGCAACAACTGGGGCTGGTTCTGAGCGTCTGTGCGCTACTCGCCTGGATTTGCAGCTTGCGCCGCGGATAACCGGATGACGTTCCTCCTGACATTAAGCTGTAATGGTTGCCAGTTAACGAGGATGAGTGGCTAATGAATCTGTTGCCTCCGGTGTATTGCTACGTTCACCTTGTGTTTGTCACTTCTCTGAGGCAATACGACCTGTGAACGTGTTAAGGGTACTATCGCCGTACCCTTAACAATCCCGGCTCCCGGCGGGAAAATTGCCGCTCCGCGGTTCCCTCCGTTTATTCCTCCAGGCTACCGGGCCGGGCGCGAGGTAGCGTCCCTGCAAAACGCGCCCTGAACCCGCATCCCTGCGGGTTCTCCCGGCCTTACGGAAACACGTCGGCAATTTTCAGCCGGACCAGCCCACACCTGACCACCTGCGTTTTTTATCTGAACAGCAAAACAGAGTTAACTGGAAGTCAGTGCGTTGCAGCGATGACCCCGGTCCGGCTGAAAATCGATGAGGCGTTGACGGCTGACCGGGTCTGCCCGCAGGGATGCGGGCAGAGGGGACGGCCTGCAGGGACGCAGGCCCGGCCCCGACCCGACAGGCAGACGGCATAAGACGAATGAATCGCGCAGCGACGATTTTCCCGCCGGGAGCCAGGGATGCAAGGGAGGCGGCGGTGAGCCTCTCTTGCACGTTCACGGGTGTCTGAGCCTCAGAGAATTGATATCGCTGAGGTGAACGGAACCCTGAGCCGAAATCACATGTTCGCCGTAATGCTTAATTGACAAGCATTACGACATTAAGCCGGGGCGTTGTTGTATCAATTAGCCTGACCTCGCGGATATTTCCAACTTACCGCCGTCCGATGGCGACGAGGCCAGTGGCGCGAATAATATAGACACACGTTTGCCAGTATTTAGCTATCCGTGCCGCATTTATTGCTCGCGCTTCAGATATTACTCATGCTTGATCATGACATGGCGAACAATCGTGTAATCTTCCAGCCCGTAAACCGACATATCCTTGCCATAACCAGACTGTTTTTGTCCGCCGTGCGGCATCTCGCTGACCAGCGTGAAGTGGGTATTGACCCAGGTGCAACCATACTGCAGGCGAGCGCTAAATCGATGCGCGCGCCCCACATCCCGAGTCCAGACGGAGGATGCCAGGCCGTATTTCGAATCGTTAGCCCACGCCAGTACCTGATCTTCATCCTCAAATACGGTGACGCTGACTACCGGACCGAAAACTTCCCGCTGCACGATAGCATCTTCCTGCTTCGCCCCGGCCAGCAGCGTCGGAGCAAAGTAGTAGCCTGCGCCGTCCACTTTTTTACCACCGGTGATGACTTTGATATGCCCCAGTGCTTTGGCTTCATCAACCGCTTTAGTAACGCGATCGAGGTGCGCCTGCGAGCTTACCGGCCCCAGCTCCGTCGATTCGTCATTCGGTGCACCGATTTTCAGGCTGGCAACCGCGGCACCAAGTTTCTCAACCAACGCGTCATAAATGCCTTTCTGGGCATAGATTCGACAAGCGGCGGTACAGTCTTGCCCGGCGTTGTAATACCCAAAGGTTCGCACGCCGCTCACCACCGCATCCAGATCGGCATCATCAAAAATGATGACCGGGGCTTTGCCGCCCAGCTCCATATGTGTGCGCTTAATCGAAGGCGCGGTGTGCTGGATAATGTGTTCACCGGTCGCAATGGAGCCGGTCAGGGAAACCATCCGGACTTTTTCATGACCGGTCAGCGGGTCACCCACCGTTTTGCCACGGCCAAACAACACGTTGATAACGCCAGGCGGATAAATATCTTTGGCAAATTCTGCCAGTTTAAGTGCCGTTAGCGGGGTAATTTCTGACGGTTTAATCACCACACAGTTACCCGCCGCCAGCGCCGGTGCCAGTTTCCACGCCGCCATCATCAGCGGGTAGTTCCACGGCGCGATAGAGGCCACCACGCCCAGCGGATCCCGCCGAATCATCGACGTATGCCCTTCCAGATACTCTCCGGCCGCCTGTCCTTGCAGGGTACGAGCTGCCCCGGCGAAGAAGCGGAAAACGTCGACGATTGCCGGAATTTCATCGTTAAGGACACAGTGCAGCGGCTTACCACAGTTAAGCGATTCCAGCTCAGCGAAGGTTTGCGCGTTATCGGCGATAGCATCCGCCAGTTTCAGCAGCAGTTCGGAACGGACTTTCGGTGTGGTTTGTCCCCAGGTGGCAAATGCGCTGTCTGCTGCACGTACCGCCGCATCAACCTGCCCGGCTGACGCCTCGGCAATCTCCAGAATGCGTTCTCCAGTGGCAGGGTTATAGACTGGCTGCTTTTCACCTTCACCGTTGACCAGCTCGCCATTAATCAGTAATTGATGTTGCATAGCAATTTCCCATATCGTCGTTTATTTACCGTTTCCGGCGAGAGTGTCGCCTTCACGCGTTAGCCACCAGGCCCCTAAAATTGGCAGTGTTGTCACCAGCATTACCAGCAATGCCACAACGTTGGTGACAGGCACATCTCGTGGTCGACCCAGTTGATTGAGCAGCCACAAAGGAAGTGTTCTTTCATGTCCGGCGGTGAACGTTGTCACGATGATTTCATCAAACGACAAAGCAAACGCCAGCATCCCTCCCGCCAGCAGTGCCGATGCCAGGTTTGGCAGCACGACATAACGAAAGGTTTGCCAGCCGTTGGCGCCAAGATCCATAGACGCTTCAACCAGACTCCATGAGGTACGGCGAAAACGCGCCACGACGTTGTTAAATACCACCACCACGCAAAACGTCGCATGGCCGACCACGATGGTGAGAAAACCGGGTTCCAGGTTGATAGTTTTAAACGCCGTCAGTAGCGCCAGACCGGTAATAATCCCCGGCAGCGCGATCGGCAACAGCAGCAACAGCGATATTGCGCTTTTACCAAAAAAGTCCCTGCGCCACAGTGCGGCAGCGGCCAGCGTCCCCAGAACGAGAGCAATGGCCGTCGACAATGCAGCGATTTTAAGTGACAACGTCACCGATTCCAGAATATCGCTACGTTGCGCCGCAACGCTAAACCACTTCAGCGTTAACCCCTGCGGTGGAAAACTAAAAGCAGCCTCCTCAGTATTAAAAGCATAGGTGGCGATGATGAGGATGGGAAAGTGCAGGAAAATAACCCCGCCCCATGCCGCCAGTTTGAGTAACCAGGGTGCGCGTTCAGAGTGCATCGAAAGCTCCCAGACGCTTCACGAACGCCAGATACAGTGCGATTAACACAATCGGCACCAGAGTAAATGCCGCCGCCATCGGCATATTGCCGATCGCCCCTTGTTGCGAATACACCATATTGCCGATGAAATAGCCTGGCGGCCCCACCAGTTGCGGCACGATAAAATCGCCCAACGTCAGAGAGAAGGTAAAGATCGACCCCGCCGCGATACCGGGTATCGCCAGTGGCAGGACTACATAGCGGAAAGTCTGATGCGGACGAGCGCCCAAATCAGCGGAGGCCTGTAAGAGCGAAGACGGAAGTCTCTCCAGCGCGGCCTGTACCGGCAGGATCATAAACGGCAGCCAGATGTAGACGAACACCAGAAAACGCCCTAACCCTGAAGTCGACAACGTATTGCCGCCTACCGCAGGCAGCGTCAGGAACGAAAGCAGCAGCGGCTCCAGCCCCAGATGGGTTAAAAACCACTGCGCCACCCCGTCTTTAGCCAACAGTAACGTCCATGCGTAGGCTTTAACAATGTAGCTGGCCCACATCGGCAACATCACAGCAATGTAAAAAAAGGCTTTCATTTTGCCACTGGTATATCGCGCCATATACCACGCCATCGGAAACGCCAGAATCGCGCTGGCAATGGTGACCGCCACCGCCATCGTCAGGGTACGCAAAATGATGTCGTAGTTGGCGGGATTAAACAGCGCCTGCAAATTCGCCAGCGTCAGGTCGGGCGTGACCGACATGGTGAAATCATCGAAGGTATAAAAACCTTGCCACAACAGCGTCAGTAATGAGCCGAAGTAGACGATCCCAAACCACATCAGCGGTCCGAGGAGCAGCAAAAACAGCCCCAGACCCGGATTACGCCAGAAGAACCCTGAGATCCGGTTCAGACTTGTCGACTGTGGAGGCGAATGTAAGACATTCATAGCCATTCACCTCTCCTCAACCAGCGGTACCATCACGTCGCGTGACCACGATGCCATCACCTGTTGACCCGGCGACAGCGTTGTCGGCAGCATTTCTCCCGTCAGGTTCGCCTGGCTAACCAGCAATTTTTCACCGCCGACAAGTTTCAGCTCAAAACGTGTCGCGGCACCCTGGTACTGCACAGCCTGGATAACCCCCCGGGCCTGGACTTCACCACTGGTATCATTCAAGCGAATGTGTTCCGGACGCAGGGAAAACATACCCTGTAGCCCGCAAACGTTCGCTGACATCGTTTCATCAAAAACATTTGACGTCCCGACGAAACTTGCCACAAACGGTGTGCGCGGACGCATGTACAGTTCACGCGGAGAATCCACCTGTTCGATGCGGCCATTATTAAACACCGCCACACGATCGGACATCGACAGGGCTTCACCCTGATCGTGGGTGACAAAAATGAAGGTGATACCCAGGGATTGCTGTAACTTTTTCAGTTCCAGCTGCATCTGCTCACGCAGCTTAAGATCCAATGCCCCGAGCGGTTCATCCAACAGCAGGACCCGCGGTTCATTGACCAGCGCGCGGGCAATCGCCACGCGTTGCCGCTGACCACCGGAGAGTTGCGATGGTTTGCGTTCATAAACAAAACCGAGCGCAACCTTATCCAGCGCTTCACGTGCTTTTGCGTGACGCTGTTTTTTATCAATACCTTTGACCATCAGCCCGTAGGCGACATTGTCGAGAATCGACATATGCGGGAATAGCGCATAATCCTGAAATACCGTATTGACGTCCCGTTCCCAGGGCGGCAATTCGCTGGCCTGCTTACCAAAAATGGTGATTGCGCCGCCTGACAGTTGCTCAAACCCTGCAATAAGGCGCAGACAAGTGGTCTTGCCGGAGCCGGATGGCCCCAGCATAGAGAAAAACTCACCGTCGTTAATCGCAATACTCACCCCATCAACTGCACGAACATCCCCGTACAGACGCGAGACGTTATGAAACTCCACTGCGTACGTCATAAAACCCCCAGCGGAATTAACGACCGCCCATAATGGCGATGTAATCCTGCGTCCAGCGACTGTAAGGAACGAATTTGCCACCTTCTGCGATCGGCGTTTTCCAGAAGGCAATTTTGTCAAAGTAGCTATAGCCGTTGGTTTCACAGCCCTTTTCACCCAGCAGCGGGCTGGCTTTACAACCTTCAGGCACGACTGGCAGAGAACCAAACCAGGCTGCGACGTCGCCCTGAACTTTCGGGGTTAATGACCAGTTCATCCATTTGTAAGCGCACACCGGGTGTTTGGCTTCGCTGTGCAGCATGGTGGTATCAGCCCATCCGGTAACCCCTTCTTTTGGGAAGACCGTGGCAATAGGCTGACCTTCTCCTTTCAGGGCGTTCGCCTGATAAGGCCAGGCGCTGGACGCCACCACACCTTCGTTTTTGAAGTCGCTCATTTGTACGGTGGTATCGTGCCAATAGCGATGGATGAGTGCGTGTTGATCGCTCAGGACTTTGATCACCGCCTGATACTGTTGTTCGGTGAGCTGATAGGGATCGGTAATGCCCAGTTGCGGCTGAGTCGCCTTAACGAATAATGCAGCATCGGCAATATAGATCGGGCCATCGTAGGCTTGAACGCGTCCTTTATTGCTTTTTCCGTCCCCAAGTTTTTGCTCAACAAATACCACGTTCCAGCTATCCGGCGGCGTTGGGAAAATTTTGGTGTTGTACATCAGCAGGTTTGGCCCCCACTGGTACGGTGTGCCGTAAACTTTTCCGCCAACGTTAAACCACTCGCCTTTTACCACGCGCGGATCGATGCTTTTCCAGTTAGGGATCAGCGCGGTATTAATCGGCTGAACGCGTTTTCCCATAATCAGACGCAAGGAGGCATCACCGGAAGCGGTAACCAGGTCGTAGCCGCCTTTTGCCATCAGGCTGACCATTTCATCAGAAGTGGCCGCTGTTTTAACATTGACCGCGCAGCCGGTCTCTTTCTCAAACTGCGAGACCCAATCATATTGTTTATCGGTCTGTCCACGTTCGATGTAGCCCGGCCAGGCAATAATATCCAGACGGCCTTCCGGTTTATCTAAGGATGTCGGGGGTTCGGCTGCCTGTGCAGTCATCAGCGTCATACTGAGTGCGCACAGGCTACTGAGGGCAAACTGCTTGCTCATAACGTCTTACTCCTGTCTAAAAAATATTGAGCGGCAGCCTTGCCGTAAATATATGTCCTTTCCTAAAAATAGTCGGGGTGTTGTAAGCGTTCCTGCTGGCGCAAGGAAATTTAATCAGGTTGTGAGCTAACGCTCATTACGCTACTGATGCTGAACGGGAGCTTTAATCTTCTGGAGTATAGACAAGGAGTTAGGTGCAACGGTGGCAATAGTAAGAACTATTGATTTTTTGTATGGTAGCACCCGATATAAATAACATCGGGGTTAGGTATTCTCTATTTCGAAAATAAGAACGCGCTATTCTTTTATATTGAATAGCGCGTTACGTTTTATTTCATCATCTCGCGAATTAATTTTCCCAGCTGTTTCACTGCCTGTTCCTCACGCTCTCCCCAGTGCCATGCGGTATTAAAGCGAAAGAAACGAGTCCAGCTCCCCGAGGTCGAAAACATTTTTCCCGGTGCAATGCTGATATGGTGCGCCAGTGCCTGGGTGCTGAGCACGCCTGCATCAAGCGGTTCTGGCAGTTCCAGCCACAGAAAATAGCCGCTGTCGTTATGGTGAATTTTGACTTCCGCCGGAAGATGACGCAGCAACGTTTGCCAGGCCTGCTGTTTGCGTTCCGCCAGTTGACGGCGTAAGCGGCGCAGATGCGCGTCATAGCGCCGGGTTGACAGGTAATCCACGAGTGCAAGCTGCATGGGGGAACTGGTGGATAACGTGCTCATGAGCTGAAGTCGCTGAATACGCCGCGCATGCTTCCCGGCCGCCACCCAGCCCACGCGAAATCCGGGCACCAGGCACTTCGAGAAGGATGAACAATGCAAAACGCTGTCGGCGCGATCCCAGGCTTTGGCAGGCAGTGGTTTTTCGCGACCAAAGTACAGCTCGCTGTAGACATCATCTTCTATCAGCATTACATGATATTTTTCCAGCAATGCGACCAGGTGCGCCTTTTTCTCTGGGCTGAGCGTAAAACCCAGCGGATTTTGGCTGTTGGTCATCAACCAGCAGGCTTTTACCGGATACTCCTGCAACGCTTGCTCCAGCGCGGTAAGATCGATCCCCTCTTTCACGTCGGTGGCAATCGAAAGCGCCTTCAGCCGTAATCGCTCCAGGGCCTGCAACGCCCCGTAGAAACAGGGGTTTTCGACAATCACCCAGTCTCCCGGTTCGGTAACCGCCTGCAGGCTCAGGTTGAGGGCATCCAGCGCACCGGTAGTGATGACAATCTCATCAGGTGAAATGGTCATCCCCTGTTGAGCATAGCGGCGGGCAATGGCATGGCGCAGCTCATCATTTCCCGGCGGCAGGTTTTCTATCACGCTCATGGCGGTCGCGGTTTTACTGACCTGCGCCAGCGAGCGGTTCAACTGCTGGAGGGGAAACAGACGCGGATCGGGGAATGCAGAGGCAAATGGCATCACTGACGCATCCCGGCTGGCCTGCAGCATATCAAAAATATAGGTGTTGATATCCACCGCTTCATCGCGCATCACCTGCGCCTGCGGCGCTGCCAGCTCACGTTCAGGGCGCGCGGCAACATAGTAACCCGACTGCGGTCGGGCGATAATCCGACCCTGACTTTCCAGCAACTGATATGCATGTCCGACGGTCATAAAACTCATGCCACTGCTGACCACCTGCTCGCGCAAGGATGGCAAGCGATCGCCGGGCTGCCATACGCCAGACGCGATTTGATCGCGAATTTGCTCAGCCAGTCGCTGGTATTTTTTCATTTTTCGTCCTGATAATCGGTGTCGGTGACAAGCACTGTATATATCAGTTTACATAATCAGGGCATTTTTTATAACTGTTATAGTTAACAGTTTTACAACATCGTTACTGACAGCTCCTTGCCTAAGGCGCGTGCAGCTATTTGCACAGCATCAATTTTTGTCGCGTGCTTTAAATCGAACAAACGGGTAATTTCCTGCTTAGGCCTGCCGATTCTGTTTGCCAGCTCCTGCTGGGTGATTTTTGATTCAAGAAAGGCATTTAACAAAAGAACCTTCGACGCAATGCTCAGGGGGATTTCCACATAGTCACCTTCAGCGCCAACCGCCGAAGGTAAAGGAATCGGTTCGTTATCGTCGAAATAGAATTCAAAAGCGGTCACCAATGCAGACTGCGCAGCCTGCAAAGCCCCATGACGGGTTTCGCCCTGAGTTAATGCTTCAGGAATATCCGGGAAAGAAACCACGAATCCACCTTCCACGGCGGGGATTAGATTAACGGGATAACGCATGATTTTTTCAAAATCTCTCATATAATTAACCTCATATTGATGATGACTGTAAGCCAAGCTGCTTCAGGATCGATTTTCGCAAGGCTTCTTTTATTTCATCACCAGGATGCCTGGGCATAACGCTACGCCTTCCCTGATACCTCAACTTCAGATGATTTGAGCCGTTTGTAACAGCCACTCCCTGAGATTCAAGCCAGCGTCTGAACTCACTTTGCTTCACTGCGCCTCCCTGTCGTCTATTATACACACAAAGTAAACATTTATGATTACCTTTTCATTACCTCGCTAGTGATAGCGTAAAATCACTCGCGTGGGGAGGACGCGATTCAATAACAGGAATCCAGGTTCCAGATTTCATATCAGCCAGGCCAACCTATAACAGCACGACAACTGTTATGGTTAAAAAGAACTGTTCTGTTTCTGCCTTCCATTGCTTCGCAGCCTTAGAATTGCGCCAAATCAATTTTGCCTGCGGAGCTAAGCATGTTCGGTCTTGACGCGTTTCACCTGGCGAGGATCCAGTTCGCGTTTACGGTATCCTTTCACATCATCTTTCCGGCGATTACCATTGGCCTCGCCAGTTATCTGGCGGTGCTCGAAGGGTTATGGTTAAAAACGAAAAATCCGACCTGGCGCTCGCTATACCATTTCTGGTCGAAAATATTCGCCGTAAACTTTGGTATGGGCGTGGTTTCCGGGCTGGTGATGGCTTATCAGTTCGGCACGAACTGGAGTGGTTTTTCCGAGTTCGCCGGTAGCATCACCGGGCCGCTGCTGACCTATGAAGTATTAACCGCCTTCTTCCTCGAAGCGGGCTTCCTCGGGGTAATGCTGTTTGGCTGGAATCGGGTTGGCCCAGGGCTTCACTTCTTCGCGACCTGTATGGTTGCGCTGGGTACTATTATTTCTACCTTCTGGATCCTCGCCTCCAACAGCTGGATGCAAACGCCACAAGGCTATGAAATTGTTAACGGGCAAGTCGTTCCCGTCGACTGGCTCGCCGTGATTTTCAATCCGTCATTCCCTTATCGTTTGCTGCATATGTCCGTTGCCGCCTTCCTGAGCAGCGCGCTGTTTGTCGCGGCATCAGCCGCATGGCATTTATTGCGCGGTAATAGCACGCCAGCAATTCGCGCGATGTTTTCAATGGCGCTGTGGATGACGTTAATCGTCGCCCCGCTGCAGGCCTTAATTGGCGATATGCACGGGTTGAATACGCTGAAGCACCAGCCTGCAAAAATTGCGGCGATTGAAGGACACTGGGAAAATCCGCCCGGTGAACCGACCCCGCTGCTGTTGTTCGGCTGGCCGGATATGGAGCAGGAGCGCACCCGCTATGGGCTGGAAATCCCGGCGCTGGGCAGCCTGATCCTGACTCATAGTCTGGATAAACAGGTCCCGGCGTTAAAAGAATTTCCGAAGGAGGACAGGCCCAATTCCACCATCGTGTTCTGGTCGTTTCGCATTATGGCAGGGTTAGGCATGCTGATGATCCTGCTGGGCGCGTTTGCCCTGTGGCTGCGTTATAAGCAGCGGCTATACACCTCACGTCCTTTCCTGCGCTTTGCATTGTGGATGGGGCCCTCCGGTCTGATTGCCATCCTTGCCGGCTGGGTGACCACCGAAGTTGGCCGTCAGCCGTGGGTGGTTTACGGTTTGCAACGTACGGCGGATGCGGTTTCCGCACATGGTGATTTACATATGAGCATCAGCCTATTGTCTTTCTTTGTGGTGTATAGCTCGGTGTTTGGCGTGGGTTACAGCTACATGATCCGCCTGATCCGCAAAGGGCCACAGGAAGATGAGCCGACCATTCCACCAACAGGCACGCCGGCACGGCCGCTTTCTGCTGTCGTTCTCGATTCTCAACCGGAGGCACACCGCTAATGGGTATCGATTTATCAGTTATCTGGTTTGTAATTATCGTGTTCGCCACGCTGATGTATATCGTGATGGACGGTTTTGATCTCGGGATCGGTATTTTATTCCCTGCGATTTCGGATGCGGATGACCGCGATGTGATGGTCAACAGCGTCGCCCCGGTATGGGACGGTAATGAAACCTGGCTGGTGTTGGGTGGCGCCGGATTATTCGGCGCTTTTCCCCTGGCCTATGCGGTGATTGTCGATGCGCTGACGATCCCGTTGACCCTGATGCTCATCGGCCTGATATTTCGCGGCGTCGCGTTTGAGTTTCGCTTCAAAGCCACGCCGGCGCATCGACCATTCTGGGATAAAGCTTTTCTCGGCGGTTCAATCCTCGCGACATTCACTCAGGGTATTGTGGTCGGTGCCGTACTCAATGGATTTTCCGTCACCGGACGCAGCTACAGCGGCGGTCCTTTCGACTGGCTGACCCCCTTTACCCTGTTCTGCGGCGTGGGCCTGGTTGTAGCCTACGCCCTATTGGGGGCAACATGGCTGGTGATGAAAAGCGAAAATCCGTTGCAGGATAAAATGCGCTGCGTGGCAAGAAAACTGCTGCTGGCGATGCTGGTTGTCATTGCCATTATCAGCCTGTGGACGCCGCTGGCGCACAGCGCCATTGCCGAGCGTTGGTTTAGCCTGCCCAATCTGTGGTTCCTGATGCCGGTTCCGCTCCTGGTTGCGCTGATTAGCCTCTGGCTGTGGCGCTCGCTGGGTCAGCAAAACAGCCATACGCTGCCTTTTGTATTGACGCTGGGGCTAATTTTTCTCGGGTTCAGCGGGCTGGGGATCAGTATCTGGCCCCACATCATTCCACCTTCCATTACGCTGTGGCAGGCGGCAGCTCCGGCGCAGAGTCAGGGCTTTATGTTGGTTGGCGCGCTGCTGATTATCCCGATAATCCTGGTGTACACCTTCTGGAGCTACTACGTTTTCCGCGGCAAAGTTCAACATGGTGAGGGGTATCATTGATGCAACAAACAATCTGGAAACGCCTGATGTGGCTGGTGATCCTCTGGGGCGGCAGCGTGCTGGCCCTGGCCGCCGTTGGTATGTTCTTTCGTCTCTTGATGACGGCCGCCGGATTTAAATCCTGATTCTCTCCCTGATAACAACCGGGCAGCGCTGCACTGCCCGGTTGTGACAAATCCCAACGTTATCTAAACAAAAATGTAAAAAACATCGAAATGACAAAACAGAGATTGTCATTAACCCGATTAAAATATTGAATAGTCACCTGGCGAAATTATCGTCAATTCCGCAGCTAACGTACCAGAGGGTGCATGATGTTTAAGAAAGGGTTAACGGTGTTATTGCTGGCCAGCGCGCTTTTTTCCGGTCAGCTTCTCGCTACTAATCAGGGACATGAATATCTTCAGGTGCAGGATGCCGATCACTTATTACGACACACGGCCGACAGCGATGAACTACGAATGACGGCGGAAGAATCCGCCGCCGATCTTCGCGAACACCATTACTGGCAAAAATCACGCAAACCCGATACACATCAGAGCTAACCGTTAGCTTTTACGCTTTGGCAACGTTTTCAGCAGTTCTTCAGGACTGACGGAAGCCACCACGCTGCCCGGCAACGGCATCTTCAGAATGTGATGTTTCATCTTGCCGATCACGTGCATTTCGCACGGTCGGCAATCAAATTTCAGCGTCAGGACCTCATCGCCATTAACCAGTTGCATCGGCGTGGCTTTCCAGCTTTTGATATTTCCTTTCGCCTGTTTCGGACACAGGTTAAACGCAAAACGCAGGCAATGTTTGGTGATCATCACCGGCACATCGCCCTTTTCTTCATGCGCCTCATAGGCGGCATCAATCAACTGCACGCCATAACGGTGATAAAACTCTCGCGCTTTATGGTTGTAGACGTTAGCCAGAAAACTCAGATGCGTTTGCGGGTAAACCGGCGCCGGCTGGGCAACCGGTTTACGGCGACCGCGCTGATAGTTTTGCAAACGAGCTGCATCCAGCATGTCGACCGCTTCACGTCGCAGCTGATTCAGTTGACCGTTCGGCACGAACAATGCTCCCGGCAGATTCACCTGAATATTACGGGCGTAATACAGCGTTTGTCCCA
Organism: Citrobacter sp. RHBSTW-00887; assembly: GCF_013728095.1. Taxonomy (NCBI): domain Bacteria; kingdom Pseudomonadati; phylum Pseudomonadota; class Gammaproteobacteria; order Enterobacterales; family Enterobacteriaceae; genus Citrobacter; species Citrobacter sp. RHBSTW-00887. Next base: position 2,729,291 of record NZ_CP056267.1, read on the forward strand.
GTTTTGCCAGGCCATCCTGCAGGTTGCTCAACGCTTTTTCTGCATTGTTCGCTTCCTCAAACTGGCCGTCCAGCGTATGGGTGATACTCACCCCCTCCTCACTGGTGAGCGTCAGGATCAACTGTTCCTGCCAGCCGCCCAGCTCAATATCGACCGCGACGCGGCGTTCGCTGGAGGTTTTGGTCAACGCTTGCTGCCAGTTATGATCGAGATTGCGGTTCAGCGGATGGTTGGCGCGCACTTTGTGCAGGTCGGCGGGCATTTCATTCGGCCACACCCGATAACGATTGTGCCCCGTTTTTTCAACGGTGTTGGCGCGAAATCCGACGACCTCACGCTTGATTAACACGTTCAGACCATCCCCGTTGGCCAGCGGTTCTGTTACCTCAACATCGAGATGATCTTTTGCCACCTTCAGGACTTCGCCAACCGGCAGACCGATGAACTTTGGTGAGTCGAATGCGCCGATATCCCCTTTACGGGCATTCACAAAATAATCGGTGCTGCCGCGATGGAAGGTCTTTTCCGTGGATGGAGTAAAGAAATGTTCGGTACGCCCGGCTGAAGAACGGGCAAGATCGCCGCGCTCTTCAATAATGGCGTCCAGCATCTGACGATAATGCGCGGTAATATTCTTCACATAGCTCATGTCTTTATAGCGCCCTTCAATTTTGAAGGAGCGCACGCCTGCGTCAATCAACGCACCGAGGTTGGCGGTCTGATCGTTATCTTTCATCGACAGCAGATGTTTTTCATAGGACACCACGCGCCCCTGATCGTCTTTCAGGGTATACGGCAGGCGACAAGCCTGAGAACAGTCACCGCGGTTAGCGCTACGTCCGGTTTGCGCATGTGAAATATAACACTGGCCTGAATAGGCGACGCACAGCGCACCGTGAATGAAAAATTCAATAGTCGCATCCGTAGCCTGATGGATGGCGTGTATCTGCTCAAGGCTCAGTTCGCGCGCGAGGACAATTTGGGTGAATCCGACGTCAGAAAGAAACTTCGCCTTCTCGACGCTGCGAATATCACATTGGGTGCTGGCGTGCAGCTCAATGGGAGGGATATCCAGCTCCAGAATCCCCATATCCTGCACAATCAGGGCGTCAACGCCGGTCTGATACAGATCGGTAATTAATCGCTGTGCGGGCTCCAGCTCATCATCATGCAAGATTGTATTTAGCGTCACAAAGATTTTCGCCCCGTAACGATGCGCAAACGGCACCAGTTCGGCGATATCTTTCAGGCTGTTACTGGCGTTATGACGCGCGCCAAAACCCGGTCCGCCAATGTAAACGGCGTCAGCGCCGTGCAAAATGGCTTCACGAGCAATGGCGGTATCCCGGGCCGGGCTTAACAATTCAAGGTGATGAGGCTGCTGACGCATACAGTTGTTACCATCCACAAGTGGTAAAAATGGCGGCTATTGTAGTCACAAGCGCGGCTTTTCGGAATAGTTTTCCCGATTAACCGCGCGGGTAATGGATCAGGGAATGAAAGTGAACCGTTTGTTCGCTACTGTTACGGTAGCTATGCGCCCGGTCTCCCGCAAAACGCACCCCCTCGCCGGATTTCATGGTGCGCCACTGCCCCTCAATACACATATCCAGCAGCCCATTTATCACCACCACGTGCTCTATAACGCCGGTTTCATGCGGAGCCGATTCACTGAGCGCGCCGGGTGCCAGCTGTATCGAAAAATGATCGAAGCACAGCTGTGGGTCCCACGGAAACAGTGGCGTGACGACCATCGCCTGCTGCTGGGGATCGAATGTTGGCGCGCCGTCTGACTCTGGCGGTGAAATAAACGTCGAGAATGGCACGTTCAGTCCGGTAGCAATTTTCCACAATGTCGCCACCGTTGGGCTGGATTCGTTGCGCTCAATCTGCCCCAACATGGCTTTTGACACGCCGGTTTCCTCCGCCAAACGTGACAGGCTCCATTCCCGCTGGTGACGTAGCGTGCGGAGCGTTGTGGCCAGATAGTGGGTTAAGTTTTCCATTTTTCGCCTTCCTGACTCTCCTTTCTCAAGGCTACAGCTTAGCACTTGTACGCTATAACGCACAGTGCTACATTGATTGACCGTTATAACGCACACGGAGTGACTATGCGCGCATTTTCCATCCCACTACCCACCGTATTATCGGGGTTTGTGGCCGTCCTGGTCGGTTACGCCAGCTCGGCTGCCATTATCTGGCAAGCGGCCCTGGCCGCAGGTGCGACCACCGATCAAATCGCGGGCTGGATGACCGCGCTGGGGATTGCAATGGGCGTCAGTACGCTGGCGCTGACGTTATGGTATCGCGCTCCTGTGCTCACGGCCTGGTCAACACCTGGCGCCGCGCTGCTGGTTACGGGTCTGCACGGGGTATCGATTTCAGGATGCTATCGGCGTTTTTATCGTGGCTAATGCGTTGATTGTGCTGTGCGGCATAACCGGATTGTTTGCCCGTCTGATGAAAATAATCCCCCACTCACTGGCATCAGCCATGCTGGCCGGGATCCTGCTGCGCTTTGGTCTGCAGGCCTTTAATAGCCTCAACAGTGAGCTTATTTTGTGCGGTAGTATGCTGGTGGCATGGCTGGTATTTAAAGTCACAGCCCCACGGTACGCGACGATCGCCGCGATGCTGGCGGGTATCGCTATCGCGCTAATAAAAGGTGACATTGTCACAAGCGGAGTGAATTTATCGCCGGTCATGCCTGCGTTTATTGCCCCACACTTTTCATTTGCCCACAGTATCAGCATTGCGCTGCCGCTGTTTCTGGTTACCATGGCTTCACAAAATGCCCCAGGTATTGCCACTATGAATGCGTCGGGCTATTCATTACCCGTTTCACCGCTCATTATCTTTACCGGCCTGCTGGCGCTGATTTTTTCGCCGTTTGGCGTCTACTCCATCTGCATTGCCGCCATAACCGCCGCAATTTGCCAAAGTCCCGAAGCGCATCCTGATGCCAAACGACGCTGGCTCGCCGCCGCCGCGGCTGGCATCTTCTATCTTCTGGCTGGGGTTTTTGGCGGTTCAGTCACAGGACTAATGGCGGCACTGCCCGTAAGCTGGATCCAGATGCTGGCCGGTCTGGCCTTGCTCGGGACAATTAGCGGTAGTTTGTATCAGGCGTTGCATAATGAAGCGGAACGCGACGCAGCCATCGTTACGTTTTTGGTCACGGCCAGCGGCCTGACGTTATTGGGGGTTGGATCTGCATTCTGGGGGCTGGTCGTAGGCGGTATCTGCTACGCCGTGTTGACGTTATTTCGCCGCACGTAGCTGCGTTGGCGTTTTACCGGTTACCTGTTTAAACCGGTTACTAAAATGGCTTGCCGAACTGAATCCGCAGGTCATCGCAATATCTGACAAACTGCGTGAAGTGTAACAAACCAGATGCTGTGCCAGCGCCATACGACGTTGCATCACGTACTGATGCGGTGCCATATTCATCGACTGGCGAAACATTCTGGCAAAATGGAATTCGCTAAGCGCCGCCTCGCTAGCCAGATCGTTCAGGGTGATTGGGTACGCCAGATGCGCGTCAATATAGGCCAGCACGTTACGCAAGGTGACGGGCGCGAGTCCCCCGGTGACGGTGGGCAGTCGCCATTGGACGTTGCTGTAATGCTGGATCAGATGTGTTAACAGTAGCGAAGATGCCGCGCTGAGCGTGAGGTGATTGGCCGGTTGCTGCCAGTCGTTATCAAGCAGAAACTGACGGTAAACCGCCGTGATCCCCGGGTCACTGCCAAACGTGTGCTCGTCCAGCGTGAAGCTATAGGGGCTTTTATCCCAGACTTTTTCACCCACTTCGCGCAGATGTTCGTCGGTACAATAGAGATGAACAAAGGAGAGAGCGTCGCGGATATCCCAACTTGACTCGCTCTCTTTCGGCATCAGGCAAAAACGGTCCGGTCCGCCGCCATTCTTCCAGCCCCCCGCCGTTTTGTGATAACTCTCGTAGCCATCCGCGATATATAAACTGAGCGTATGGTGATCGCAATACTGGGTGATGGTATCGCGCTTGTTTGACCAGGCCGCCAGTTGGATCCCTGAATGTAACGCAACCGATTCATGCAGCACGGCATTATGTTTGCGTAAGTTTTCAAAGGCATCGTAGGGCTGAGGCATACCATCACATTCAAAATAAGTTAGCAGGCTTTCAGTCTATAACAGCCACATATTGTTAACAGCTTCCTTTTCGCTTTTACGCTAAAAAAGCGCAAGATTTTGCAAGTCCGCCGCAAACCGATGAAAGCCTCCTGCCGCCAGACATGACACAGTGTGAACCTGAATCCAAAAAAGAGAGAGTTGTATGAACGCACTGTTGTACTGCCTGGTGGTGGTAATTTGGGGAACGACATGGATTGCGATTTATTTGCAGCAGGGCCCGGTTTCTGCGCCGGTTTCTATCTTTTGGCGCTTCGCCGTTGCCAGTTCGCTGATGATAGTGATCCTGCTGGTTAGCGGTAAATTACGCAAACTGTCTGGTCGCGATCATCTGTTTTGTCTGTTACAGGGTGGATGCGTTTTTTGCTTCAACTTCTGGTGTTTTTATACGGCTGCGGCCTGGATTAATACCGGCCTGGAGTCGGTGATTTTCTCAATGGCCGTCCTGTTCAATGCGGTCAATAGCTTCATCTTTTTTGGGCAAAAACCACCGCTGCGTTTCTATATCGCAGCTGGTCTCGGACTGACGGGCATTGTGACTCTGTTCTGGCAGGATTTGCTCAACAGCGGATTCAATCATTCCTTGCTGCTGGGTATCGGCTTAAGCGCCCTTGGAACCTTCGGTTTCTCATTGGGTAATATGATCAGCATGCGTCACCAGAAAAAAGGGCTGGAAGTGTTAACGACCAACAGTTGGGCCATGCTGTACGGCACGCTGTTGATCGCTGCCATTGCGCTGATGCGCGGGGACAATTTTACGCCACAGTGGACATTCAGCTATCTCAGCGCGCTGTTATATCTGGCTATTTTTGGCTCAGTGATTGCTTTCGGCGCTTATTTCACACTGGTAGGTCGCATTGGTCCCAGTAGGGCGGCATACAGTACCCTGCTTTTCCCGCTGGTTGCGCTAACGCTGTCAACATTGTATGAAGGATACGTCTGGCAGGTTAACGCTATTGCCGGATTGGTATTGATTTTACTGGGGAATATGGTGATGTTTGCCCGACCAGAAGTGCTGATGGGTAAACTATTCTATCGACGCCGGGTGGCATAAAAAAAACGCACCATCCTGAGATGGTGCGTTGATTATTATTGTGGTTTTTTGTTCACGTCAAACATGGTGGCATCCGTCGCCATGTCATCAATAACTTTCTTCAAAGTTTCGAACGCCATCGGCGTATTTTCGTTGCTCAGATCTTTACCTTCACCCTTACGTACAACTTTAATTACCGGTTTATTGGTCGCAGCATCAATCAACTCACCCTCGAAATAGAGGTTGGTATCCATGGTACGGTGACCCGTTGCCATTTGTGTTCCCGCAACGAGTAGCGCAACCGGGATCACTTCATAGAACTGCAGCCCTTCTTTGCTCGTTGCAACACCGGTAATCGCTCCGCGGAAAATCAGGCTACGTGGCCCAGGGGTAGTAACCAGGGGCTTACGCTTGCTGATGGCGGATTTCAACTGGGTATTGGTGTAGGTCAGCAGTTGATCAAGAACCTGCTGCCCTACCTGCGTGGTAGGTTTAGGAACCGGATAATACGTTACCGGGTTATATACAATGTTGTCATATTTGGATTCGTTGTAGCTCGGATCAACCCAACGGAGTACGGTTTGTCCCGATGCTGATTGTGTTTCCTTCAAATCAGAGTAATTTTTTAAAAACCCAGAATATTTATCCGGCGCAGTCACTTTTGACGCACAGCCGGATAATGCCAACAAGCCAGTAAGCACTGCAACTTTAAATAAAGTTTGAGTACGCATGAAACGATCCCTTTAGTTTTCGCAATGATGCTTAAAAAGGATAGCAAAACCGTTTCATTTTGGATGTACTAAAAATGGTAAACACCGCACAATTTTCTCTCTACGCCCGGCACAAAAAATGCTGAGCGCAGAAAGAGTTAACCCAAGCGCGAGGTTCAGGCAGTTTTGCGTGCCAGCATTGTGGCAAAGCGCAGTTTAATTCGATTACCGTTTTCATCCGTACGATGAAGTTCACCCACGTCTTCGTTATATTTCAGCAGATCCCATCCGCTGTAATAGTTGCGCAATTCTCCGGTTTTAAACGCGAACGGGAACCCCACGGTACACGGAAAATCATCGGTATCCATCGCCGCGACGATTAAGTTATATCCGCCCGGTTTAGTGCACCGCTGCATATTTTCAATAAGGCCAGGGATAGTTTTGGCTTCAAGGAACATCAGCACAACGGTAGAAAGAATAAAATCATATTCGCCGTCAAAGCGTAATGCGTTGAGATCCGCGACGTTCGCGTGCAGATTGGTCAGCCCTTCCGCCGCTTTGATACGCTCAAGGTTAGCTATGCTCATGGGATTTTTATCCCATGCTGTCACGTCATAACCGTTTGCCGCAAGGTACAGGCTGTTACGACCGTTACCGCAGCCCAGGTCTAACGTTTTACCTGGCTTAACAATTTTTGCCGCTTCAACAACATCGGAATGCGTACGAGTTAAATCGTATTTCTCAGTAAAGTAGTTTTCGTCGCAAAGGGTCATTATTTATCCTCAGATTTCAGTAATGCAGCACGCTCCGTGCGGATGAGCAGTTTCCCCTGCATCAGCAATGCAAACGTACGTACCAGTAATAATGCAATGATAAAATTGGTAAAAATAAACAGTGGGATCGCCAGCGTATGAAAAAATCCTGACTCGCTACCGTGGCCCAGATGCAGCCCTGTTGTTGCCAGAGCCGACACGCCAAACGAGAAGCTCCAGAAAGACGCATTAAATGGCTGTGACAAATACCACGGCATGAGCCGTAGCATGAACAGCAGTTGCAGCAGACCATAGCCGAACAACATTTTGGCTAACGTATCGCCCTCGCCGCCGTTAACGCTAAGCCAGGCGCTGCAGGCGACCAGCGCAGGCGCCAGTTGAATGCCAAGTGAAGTACGTAACACCGCAGGCAACTCGCCGCAGCTACGTAAACGTTGCAGAATCACCGGCTCCAGGCTGAGCCAGGAAAAAACCCCGGCGCCCAAAAACACCAATCCTGCGTCGTTGAAACCCAGTGCGCCACAGGCCATTGCACTGATAAAGTTATTGGCGACGGTCGGCAGATACAGACCCGGCGTGGTGGCTTCCTCTGGATGCGATCCACGCCACAACCCTGCCGTTTGCCAGGCGGCGTAGGCCAGCTGTATCACCACGCCAATGCTGAACAACCCAATCGCCAGCGGTCGATACCACGGGACAAAACCAATCGCGACCAGCATCGTTGTGGCCGGAAACAGACTGACAAAGCTGCTCATCACCGGGTGACGAATTTCCGCCAATACGCTATGCGGAAAACGCAGTAAACGGCTCAGAAAAGCCAGCGTCAGCAGCCCCCAAATGACCATTGCGAAGATCACTAAACCGTCGCCAATCAAGTGACTCACTGGCCACACCTGACTGGCATAACGCCACGCAAACCCCATCCCAATGATGCCCAGTACCATGCCAAAATAACCGGCCGGAAGATTGAGGACCCGCTCACTCTGTTTGTTCTTACTCATTTTGTTTATTTTTTAAAGTATATTTGAAATACATTTTATGGAATTTCCGCTGATTTAGCCAGTGCGGAAAACTTTGCTACGTTTAACTAAGGTGCGCAACATGGAAATGGGCTATGACCAAATATCGTCTCAGCGATGAGTCTCGATCCTTTAGTTACCAGGATAATGGCAATAAAAAAAGCGTATTACTACGCCAAATCATTGCGCTCACTGATTTTAATGATGTCCAGGCCGGCACGCCCGGTGGCTGGATCGACAATGAAAGCGTGCTGTCACAAAGCGGTGATTGCTGGATTTACGATGAAAACGCGCTCGCATTTTCCGGCGCGACGATTACAGGAAACGCCCGCATTACTCAGGCAAGCGTGGTCAGAGATGGCGCGCAAATTAGCGATGACGTGTGGATTGACCAGGCTGAAATCAGTCATAATGCGCAAATACGTGACAACGTCACCATTCAGGGTTCTGTGGTTCGCGGCGAGTGCCTTATCTTTGGTGATGCGCGCGTGATGTGTGACTCTGAAATCATCGCCGCCAGGGGGCTAACCCGTGAAAGCGACCAGTTCCTGCAAATTTATGATCGGGCTTTTGTCAGCCACTCACGAGTGGTGCATCAGGCGCAGATCTATGGCGATGCGAAAATCAACTATGCCTTTATTGAACATCGGGCGGAAGTTTTTGATTTCGCACAGGTGGAAGGTAATGAAGAGAACAATGTCTGGATCTGCGATTGCGCCAAAGTCTATGGATATGCGCGCGTCATCGCCGGGAGCGAAGAAGATGCCATACCTACCCTACGCTACAGCTCGCAAGTGGCGGAGCACGCGGTAGTTGAAGGTAACTGCGTGCTGAAACACCACGTGCTGGTCGGCGGTCATGCGCAATTACGCGGTGGACCGCTCCAGTTAGATGACCACATCCTGATTGAAGGCCACGTCTGTGTGCTGGGCGAAGTGCTGATCGAGCATCACATTGAGATAACCGGTCAGGCGCATATCCAGGCGTTTGATGGCGATACCATTCACCTACGCGGACCGAAAGTGATTAACGGTGAACAGCGCATTACGCGCACGCCTATCGCAGGTTTATTCTGAAGAGCCATCAATGATGCGGGCGTAGAGATTCACATCATAGTAATCACCATTAAGGAATTCCGCCTGTTGCATACATCCTTCCAGTTGGAAGCCATTACGTAGCGCCACCTGGTTGCTCTCAACGTTTTCTACGCGACATTTAATCACGAAGCGGCGAATCTCCTGACGCTGCGCATAATGATGAATTAAGGCCTGTAGCGCCTGGGACATGATGCCTTTACCCTGATGCTCCTCATCCAGCCAGTAGCCGATATAAGCCGCTTTGTTCAGCGGTTCTATCTGGTTAAACGAGATAACCCCGACCACATTTTCTTGCGCAAAAATCAGGAACATTTTGGCGTAACCGCGCTGGTGCAACATCATATTGCCCTGCACATTCTTGCGGGTGTCCTCCTCAGAGGCAACAAACTGCGGCCAGTTCAGCGACTGCTGGAGCCAGCTTTTATTTTTAAGCACCAACTGATGCAGAGGCGTGACGTGTTGCTCTTCTACGGCACGCAGTTCCAGCGTGTCATTGATGGTAATCACTTCTGACATTTTCATTCCGTTATGATGGTTAAGCAGGCCACCCTGCTTATCAAATAAAAACAGGAAGGGCTCCCTTTTGGAAGCCCTTTTACACAGCAAGCGCCGTTTTACTTAGCTCTCACTGTCACTCTCTTTTTGCAATATTTTGAGCAGATCTTCCTTCAGGTGGAGTTTCTGTTTCTTAAGGCGAACAATGTCCAAACTATACCCCCGACCATCCGAACCTTCCAGTCTGGAGATCTCATGATCAAGGCTGTTGTGTTTTTCGAATAAGGACAGAAAGCGAGGGTTCTCGGATTTCAGTCGGGAAATAAGGTCTCTGTATTCTGGAAACATACTTTCTCCCTGTTAGTGGAAAAGAACGTGTATAAGAAATACACACCTCCAGAGTACCCACTTGACTTACAGAAAAATGCGAACGGGATCGAGTAAATAGTGTACAGAATGGTTGTGAAGAAGATTACAGATACGGCTCCCCATTCGGAGAGCCGTAAAGGGAGTGATTAACGCATCTCGCGGTCGTCAACGTACTGACGTTTATCAGGCGCTGGCGGAAAGTACTGATACAGCCAGGTTTCACTGATGGCGTCGCCCTGACAACGCAGGAACATACGCATATCTACCGGATCGGTTGAGTCAGAGGTCGGATACCAGTCAAACTGAATGCGATAACCGTCGATAGGTTCCACGTAAAGGATCTCAATCTGTTTCGCTTCACCGCTGGAGAGCGTAATCACCGGTTCAATACCCTTCGGCGCTGCGGCTTTTAGATCGCCACCAACGAAATCAACAGCAAAACGTCGCGCCCATTTTTCCGGGTAGTGCTCGCCCGGCGCCCATCCTTCCGGGAAGCCGCCCATGCCTGTTCGGGTCGCCATCACGCGAGCTAGCGGTGAACGCACCGGCGGCTGAGCACTCCAGTACAGGCGATATTTGAATTCCAGATCATCGCCCGCTTTGATCGACCTTTCAGGCTGCCAGAAACAGACGACGTTATCCAGCGTTTCGCCGGTCGTCGGGATCTCCATCAGGCCGATAGTCCCCTTGCCCCACTGGTTACGCGGTTCGACCCACAGGCTCGGACGCTTGTTGTACCAGCCCATGATATCCTGGTAATGGGAGAAGTCGCGATCGAGCTGCAGCAAGCCAAACCCTTTCGGGTTGTTATCGGTATAGGCGTTGAACTGCAGTTTTTGCGGGTTATTCAGCGGGCGGCAGATCCACTCGCCATTGCCCCGCCACATCGCCAGACGGTCGGAATCATGAATTTGCGGGTGTATGGTGTCACACATCCGACGTTCGTTGTTGCCGCAGCTAAACATGCTGGTCATCGGTGCAATACCGAGCTGCTTGATGTCTTTGCGCGCATAGATGTGGTTTTGTACATCCATGATCACCTGCGTTTTCTCGCAGTGGATCACGAACTTAAATGCGCCGGTTACGCTGGGGCTGTCGAGAAGCGCATACACGGTAAAGGAGGTTGCGCCCGGTTTGACCGTTTCGAACCAGAAAGAGGTGAAATCAGGAAACTCTTCTTTGCTGTCGGTGTAGGTATCTACCGCCAGACCGCGGGCCGATAAACCGTACTGATAGGTGTCATCCACGGCGCGGAAATAGCTGGCGCCCAGGAACGAAACGATATCGCGACGGGCTAATTCTGGCGCTTTAAACACGCGGAACCCGGCGAACCCGAGGTCAGTCTGCCCTTCCAACTGTTTGGTATCCACACCCGCATCATTGTATTTAAACAGTTCCGGACGGAAGTGGATTTCGCGCGCCATATGCGTGCTGCCATCAACCGAGAACATGCGTACGCGGCGACGGAAGCCCATTCCCACGTGGAAGAACTGCGCATCAAGCTGACGATTTTCAACATTGTTCCACAGAGACTGCTCTGCGTCATATTGAATGCTGTTGTAGGCCTGAGGCGTCAGTTTGGCCAGAGTGTCAGGTAACGCGCGCGGTGCGCCGCCCCAGGGCTTCTGTGCTAAGTCATGGGCCATCGATTGCAGAACGGAAAAATCAAAACGTACGGTTTTTCCGTCTGCAATGTCAGACTCTGCCGCAAAGGCGGCGCTGGAAAAGAGTGATGCAATACCACTGGTTCCGCACACGGCGGCCATTGCCATTGAACCTTTAATAAATCGTCTGCGATTCATGCCTGAAAGTAAGTCCTTCTGGTCGTGTAAATGGTCCCGCGCCGGCCATAATCAGCGGCAAGAGAGTGCACATTTCTGACCGCTCACTCTAGACAAAATTCATTAATAATCCAATTGTTGGTCGCCGATTATCTGTACAAAATCGAAAATATTTTATGTCGATGGGAACAGACCGAATCCCATGTAAATTCAATTAAAGTAAACCACACCGCCGTTTACTGCGATCTTGCGCCTCCTGATACAACGCAAACTCATCATAAACCGCACAACCCAGCGCCTGTTCAAACGCGTCGCGGCTGGAATTACCGTGGCTACGGGCCTGAGTTTCATTCCCCAAATTAGACTGGAAAATCCCCGCGGCGCTCACCGGTAAAAAATCTTCGTAGGTAATGGGTTGAGCAACCAGCCAACCCCGCTCAATGAGCGGTTGCGGGTCGTCATCCGGGCGAATCGCCTGTCGATGCGCCTCGCCCGACGGCGTCAGCCGGTAGCGGAACCAGGCAAGCCCCTGCTGGCGCAGCAGAAATTCGCTGTCCGGGAATGCTTTGAACACCTCCTGCAAATGCAGCTGATGCGTCAGGTTGTCTTTTCCCGTTCCCGCTTTATTCAGCAATTCGTCGTACAACGCTCTGCCTTTCGGCGTCAGGGCCACGCCGCGCTGTTCGATTTCACCAAAACGCGCCGTGTGAGTGCCACGCATTTCACCGGCAAATAACACCGGCTCTTCCAGCGCTTTAAAACTGGTCTGGCGCAATAAAATGGGCACCTCGCGGCGCGGCGGCCCTTCAATCAGTATTTTGGGTTCAATGCCGCACTCCGGCATCATCGACTGAACCCGGTCGATATCCAGCGTACGCGGCGTCAGATGGTTAATATGACACCCAGGGAAACACACCACATCAGCAATCAGCCGGTGCTCATTGTGCAATGCGTGATAGGTCGCCTCATCGACCGTGGCATGCTGATGCCAGCGGAAAGTTTCCAGCGCTTCTTGCACAAACTCCTGCGCCTGCTCAGGCGTAAAACTGCCCTGCACATCAAACTCATCCAGCAGTTCGTGACAACGACGGGTGAAAATATCGCGTTTCGCGAGGATCTCCGCGGCTTTTTGCCGTAGCGCGGCGTTTTCGATTAATTCGAGCCGCAATAACGAGGTGAATACCCGAAACGGGTTGCGCGAAAGCGACGCATCGTCAATGGGACGAAACGCGGTGGAATGCACGGGAACACCGGCCTGGGAGAGATCGTAATAACTCACCGGATACATGCCCATAATGGCAAACATCCGGCGTAGCGTAGAAAGCTCCTGCGCAGTGCCCACCCGAATGGCGCCGTGGCGCTCAACGTTTAGCCGGGCCAGCTCATCTGCATTCGCCAGTTTTTCATGCAGCGTAGGATTATTTTCCAGTACCGCCAGATTCACATCAGCGACAAGTTCCAGCAACGTGCCATATTGCGGGACTTCCTGCTGGTACATTGCTGACATTGCCTGCGAAAATTGTTCCCGAATCTCATCTGCCGTGATGGTGTTCGCCATAATGTCATGCCTCCAGTGAATATTACCTGGAGTGTAGAAAACGCCGCTGACTCCGGTGGGAAGAATTTACAAAGTGTGACCCCGCGTAAATTTCCCCCCCCTACAGACGGTGAACAGAACCTACTGGCGTGGTTTTAAATGACTTTCCAGCCAGGGCAACATCTGTTTTTTACGGCTGAGCATCCCCTCCACCTTACAGGGCTGCGGGATGTCTGACAGCGCTGAACCGACAAACCACAGGCTGGTGTCGCCCAGATTAATATCGGTGAGCATCAGTACAACCAGCGCGGCATTCTTTTCCTCTGCATAGCGCACCATTTCCAGACGGAGATCGTCCAGCACCGCATCCACCTGTTGCAGCGCATACAGTTCAAGCTGCGCCACACAAACCGAATGTCCATGAATGGTGAAGGTTTTAATGTCTTTCTGCAGAAGCTCGCGAGCGCTCATGCCTTCCACGCTTGTTTTAGCAGACAGCAGGTCGCGACTAAACGCCTCGAGATCCACACCGGTTTTTTGGGCCAGGGCCTCCACCGCCAGGCGATCGTCAGAGGTGGTCGTTGGCGAACGAAGCGTGACAGTGTCACTCAATGCGGCACCCAGCAATAAAACGGCCTCAGCGGCAGACAACTGGCTGCGCTCCTCTTCCGTCATCAGTTGCCATAACAGCGTCGCGCTACTGCCGACTGGCTTCACCCATACTTCAGGTGGCAGACGAGTGACTAATCCACCGAGTCGGTGATGATCGATAATTCCCACGACGTTACTTTCTGCCAGCGATGCCGGCCCCTGGGCAGGCTCGGTGAAATCGACCAGCCACACATCACGATCGGTCAGTTCAAACGTCAGCCGTTCGGGCATCGTCAGTCCCGCATGCTCAAAGATAAATTGCGTTTCGCGGTTAGGTTCGCCCAGACGCCATGCCGTCGCCTGCTGGCCACGTAAAGTAAGCCAACGCGCCGTCATGGCGGCGGTACAAATGGCATCGCTATCGGGGTTAAGGTGCCCTATTACATCTATCATTAATCAGTACCTTGTGAAGAGAATGGTTCAAAAGCAAACAATAACGAAAGTATATCGACTGGACGGATTCTCTTCCATGATCCCACCACCCGGTGGCGCTGTACAAAACATAAGCAAAATAAATCAGTTGTAAGTAAAATGGGATAAATGTTAATAATATTTTGCTATCAAGTTATCAAAATCGAACAACTTCACTTGTCACCGATACGACTCTGTTTTTAACATCGCTTATGGAAAAAAATGTTCTGTTCAATCAGCGCATTCGCTTGCGCCACCTTCATACTTTTGTCGCCGTTGCACAGCAGGGAACGTTGGGCCGCGCGGCTGAGACCCTTAACCTGAGCCAACCAGCCCTCTCCAAAACGCTGAATGAACTGGAGCAACTGACCGGTACCCGGCTCTTTGAGCGTGGTCGCCTTGGCGCACAATTAACGCTGCCCGGAGAACAGTTTCTTACCCACGCAGTCAGAGTGCTGGATGCGCTCAACACCGCCGGACAAGCCTTAAACCAGCGCGAAGAGTCACAGACGGATGTTGTACGGATTGGCGCCTTACCCACCGCGGCCCTGGGCATTCTGCCGGCGGTCATTGGCCCGTTCCATAAGCAGCAAATGGAGACCACGCTGCAGGTTGCCACCATGAGTAATCCCATGATCCTGGCGGGTTTAAAGTCAGGGGAAATTGATCTCGGCATTGGCCGTATGGCCGATCCGGAATTGATGGTTGGTCTGAACTACGAGCTGTTATTTCTGGAATCGCTCAAACTGGTCGTGCGCCCTAACCACCCGTTGTTGCAGGAAACCATCACGCTGAGTCGGGTGATGGAGTGGCCGGTGGTGGTTTCACCAAAAGGAACCGCCCCTCGCCAGCACGCAGAGGCGTTGTTGCAAAGTCAGGGCTGCAAAATGCCGCCGGGCTGTATTGAAACGCTTTCAGCATCGCTCTCCCGCCAACTGACGGTCGATTACGACTATGTGTGGTTTGTCCCTTCAGGCGCGGTTAGAGAAGATTTACGCCAGGCGACGCTGGTGTCGTTGCCGATACCCACCCACGGTGCGGGTGAACCCATCGGCATTCTTACCCGTGTCGATGTGCAGCTCTCTCAGGCCGCGCAGATCCTGATCGCCGCAATACGCAAAACCGTACCGTTTTGATGCCAAAAATTAAGGGACCATCAGGTCCCTTAATTGATTTTATTGTTAAAACGTTTCCCAGTTATCGCCACTGGCAGTTGCCGCCTGCGGGCGTGAATGGTCAGGCTTTGTCGTCACAGGCGCGCGTTTAATAGCACTTGTCCCTGTTAAACGGAATGTGCCAACAGCTTCCGTTAAGCGCGCCGCCTGCTCTTCCAGCGATGCCGCTGCGGCAGAGGCTTCTTCAACCAGCGAGGCATTTTGCTGCGTTACCTTATCCATTTCTGAAATTGCCTGACTCACCTGGACGATACCCCGGCTCTGCTCATCAGAGGCCGCTGCAATTTCCAGCATAATGTCGGTGACGCGTTTTACCGCATCGACAATATCCGTCATCGTATTGCCCGCAGCGACCACTTCTCCGGAGCCCTGGTCAATCAGTCGGACTGATTCGCTGATCAATCCCTCAATCTCTTTTGCCGCCTGAGCGCTGCGGCTTGCCAGCGTGCGCACCTCACTGGCAACCACGGCAAACCCACGGCCCTGCTCTCCTGCCCGCGCCGCTTCAACCGCTGCGTTCAGCGCCAGAATATTGGTCTGGAAAGCAATGCTGTTAATAACAGCTGTGATTTCGGAGATTTTCTTTGAACTCGTTGAGATATTGCCCATGGTTTTGACCACGCCAGAAACCATCTGACCGCCCCGACTGGCCTTACCTGAGGCATCTTCTGCCAGCTTGCTCGCATGATGCGCGTTGTCGGCGTTTTGCTTCACCGTCGCCGTCAACTCTTCCATGCTGGCCGCCGTTTGTTCAATCGCCGCAGCCTGTTGTTCGGTACGTGAAGACAGATCGGTGTTCCCCGCCGAAATCTCACTGGTACCGCGATAAATCTCTTCCGCGCCCTGACGCACCGTGCCTACCGTTGTCCCCAGCGAACGTTGCATTGTTTGCAGATGGCGGCTCAGGCAACCAATTTCGCTGCGCCCGGTCGGTTCCTCCGGCATGGTCAGATCCCCCGCTGAAATTTGCTCAATACGCTGGGCGGCACGCAACAGAGGATGAATGACGGTACGTCGCAGAACAATGAACGTCATCACGGTCAGCGCCAGCGCAAGAACAAATGCGCCCAGCATAAAAGCCATACCAAGCTGTGTACGCTGATGCGCCTGCTCGCTTAACTGATGCGCCCTGGTGGTACGAATGTCGATCGCCTTTAACAGCACCTTGTTGTACGCAGAGTCCAGCGGTCTGGCCTGTTCATTTTCATGGTTGATGATCGCTTCAAACATGCCGTTTTTAGCGTACTTCAGCATCGGCTGTAAGCCGTCGGTATAGGCTTTGAAGCTGGCGCTCAGTTCAGCGTCTAACGCTTCATCGGCAGACGTTTTTACCGCGCGTGACATATAAGCATTGAAACCGTCCTGCGATTGCTTAATCCGTTTTTCTGCCTCGGCGATATTGGCCTTCATGTCATCCATTTCGGCAATACGGCTCGCCGCGCCGGCGTGGATCATGTTGATACGCGCGGTACGCAAGTGGTTAGAGCTGTTAGATAACCCCATCCTGACCTGAATCTCATCGGTTACGTCGCGCTGATCGCGATCGGCCTGCATAAGAAAATAGCTTGCCAGCCCGGAACTTAAGGCGAACAGCAGAAGGATGCCACCGAGAATGGAGGAAAACAGCGGAACCAGCCGGATTTGATGCAGAAAGCCCAGTTTATGCTGGGCGGCTTGCATCGATGTAGTGTTGTCCATGACCGTCGACTCTCTTGTAGGGTTTATGCGTGAAAACACGCCCGTTAGATAGTCATCGGCAATCCGGGAAGTTTACTTACCGTGAAAAGCGCCAGATTCGTCACACTTTCACAACATAATTCAAAAAAATTCAGGAAAGTGCCAGCGGTGAAATCCGCTGGCCAATGAATTAGTTATCGCCAAAGTGGATAACGGTACGGATGGATTTACCCTGATGCATTAAATCGAACGCGTCGTTAATCTGCTCCAGCGGTAAACGGTGGGTAATAAACGGATCCAACTGAATTTTCCCGCTCATCGCATCTTCAACCATACCAGGAAGCTGAGTACGCCCCTTCACGCCGCCAAACGCGGAACCGCGCCAGACACGCCCGGTAACTAACTGGAACGGACGTGTTTTGATCTCTTGTCCGGCTCCTGCCACGCCAATAATGATGCTTTCGCCCCATCCTTTATGGCAGCATTCCAGCGCCGCGCGCATCACGTTAACGTTACCGATACATTCGAAACTAAAGTCCACGCCGCCATCGGTAAGCTCGACAATCACATCCTGAATCGGTTTGTCGTAATCCTTCGGATTGATGAAATCGGTCGCGCCCATTTCACCTGCCAGCGTAAATTTTTCCGGATTGGTATCAACGGCCAGAATACGCCCGGCTTTCGCCTGCGCCGCGCCCTGAATCACCGCCAGGCCAATGCCGCCCAGACCAAATACGGCGACGGTATCGCCTTCTTTCACTTTTGCGGTGTTATGGACCGCTCCGATACCGGTGGTCACGCCACACCCCAGCAGACACACTTTATCCAGCGGAGCCTGCGGGTTAACCTTCGCCAGAGAGATCTCCGCACATACGGTGTATTCGCTGAAGGTGCTGGTGCCCATATAGTGATAAATCGGCTCGCCGTTATACGAGAAACGGGTGGTGCCATCCGGCATCAGACCTTTGCCCTGGGTCGCACGTACGGCCTGACACAGGTTAGTTTTACCCGATTTACAGAACTTACACTCGCCACATTCTGCGGTGTATAGCGGGATCACATGATCGCCCGGTTTCAGGCTGGTAACGCCTTCACCCACTTCAACCACAATGCCGCCACCTTCATGGCCGAGCACCGCCGGGAAAACCCCTTCCGGATCGTCGCCTGAGAGCGTAAAAGCATCAGTATGGCACACGCCTGTGTGGGTAATTTTAACCAGCACTTCACCTTTCTTTGGCGGTGCGACATCGATTTCGACAATTTTTAACGGTTGGCCGGGGCCGAATGCAACTGCTGCACGTGATTTCATTTGTCTCTTCCCATTATTGCGAGGTGATGGTGTTATTTTAGATAAGCACGCAGAAGATGGCCGATTTCAGCCATGCGCACGGCACGCTGGTCTGGGGTTGTTTCCCCGCTGACCAGTTCGTCTTTCAGGTGGATCTCAACCATTTCGCCCATCAGGCCATTGGATGCGCCGCGCACGGCGGCAATTTGTTGCAGGATAGCCAAACACGGCTCGCCGGACTCCAGCGCGCGCTCAAGCGCATCAACCTGACCGCGAATACGGCGTACACGGGTGAGAATGCGTTTTTTATCTTCGGGTGAATGCGGCATACGCCCTCCAAATACTATAGGGGGGTATACTATCAGTCTTTTTAACTAATTGTAAAATAAATAACTTGTTATTCTTTAATGAGTTGCACAAACAGCATATTTAGACATATGTGGACATATCACCGTGTAAAGCGGTTTTAGAGCCGCAACACCGAGCGCTTTGTCGATGTATTCTGCATCGCTGAACAGTCCGGATTTTTTCTGGAGCAGCGTAACTGGATCGTCACTCGCAAAGAACAGGCAATTGAAAGACTCATGTAATTATGATCAATACAAATACCCCCGACTACAAACCGGGGGTTTCTATTTTTTAATACGCTATATATAATAATTAGTTACTTATTCCGTAACTGCACACTCTGGCACGCGAATTTCCTTAATGAGCCTGGAAAAACTTTTTAACGAACACATTCCCTGACTATTTTTCTCTTCACATACAATTAATTTTAAATCAACTTTTCCAGCAGGTTTTTCTAATGACAACGGTTGTATATCCCTCATATCTCTCAGCGTCTGATAAACAAATGAAACCTGAACCCAATCCGTATTATCACTGGTTCTTTTCCACTTTTCGAATACAAGCTCCCCACCAGGAGGGGTATTATCGGGTTGACCGGGCAGCGACCAGTTAAGATCTAAAGCCCCGCTTAAATTTGCAAGATTGGTATCATGACCAGCAATAAACAACAGAGATACGGGTAATTTTATGCCATACCTGTTTTCTGTTGTACCATTTGTCAATAATGCAGTGTCTATCATATCGAGTAATGGTGTTGCTCTACTACGGGCAACTTCTGGAGTTCTTTGCAAAAGATCAAACTGAGCGTTATGCAGACTTAACAAATCTCTCCATTCTTTTTCTCCCGTAATACGCCCCCAGGCTACCCGTGGCATTCCCTGGGCCTCTTGCAACAGAAATATCTCAGTCAGCGTGGAAGAAAGACTCCAGGCACCAGGTAATGATACATTGTCAGGCGTTACCTTAAGTTCAGACGGTAAAGCCTCTGGTAATGTGCATTTCGTAGACTTTTCTGTAGTCTTACATGTCTCCGATTGTGAGAAATTTAAAACATTTTCCAGGGTCCGAAATGAAGATTGATAGCGTTGGGTATACAGTTCAATATTTCCTCCGGCCCGTTCCAGAATAGCGTTTTTAACCTTCAATGTGTTAAACGAACATGTCCTGTAATGGCTCAATAGTAATGTCCGCCTGTGGCTCAATTCAGATGTCCGCGCTATGGTAAGCTTCACTGGTCCGTTTAAACTACCGGGAGGCATATCATGAGCGCAGAAAGCTCAGGAGTGTTTACTTTGAAAGAGATCAACCGGATCAAGATTATACAGGACGTCATTGAACGTCGCATCACAACGCGCCGTGCGGCCGAGCACCTCGGTATCAGCGACAGGCAATGCCGCAGACTTCTTGCCCGTTACCGTGAAGGCGGACCGCTTGGTATGGCCAGCAGACGATGTGGCATGCGTGGTAACCGCCAGTTGCCACCCGGGCTCGCAGATCAGGCTCTGGAACTGATCAAGACGCGTTATGCTGATTTCGGTCCGACTCTGGCGCGTGAAAAGCTCGAAGAACTCCACGGACTGTTTCTTGGCAAAGAAACTGTCCGGCGCATCATGGTGCGGGCTGGCTTATGGGTTCCCCGTAAACAACGTGCCGCAAGGATCCCTCAACCACGGTACCGGCGTCCGTGTACTGGTGAGCTGATACAAATAGATGGCTGTGATCACGACTGGTTTGAAGGCCGTGGCCCGGCCTGCACCGCGCTGGTCTATGTTGATGATGCAACCAGCAAACTGATGGAACTGTTGTTTGTTAAATCGGAGTCCACGTTTTCTTACTTCGAAGCCACGCGGCGCTATATCGATAAGCATGGTAAACCGCTGGCACTGTACAGCGATAAAGCCGGTGTTTTTCGTGTTAACAATAAACACGCCACAGGCGGAGACGGGCATACTCAGTTTGGGCGAGCCATGCATGAACTGAACATCCAGACTATCTGTGCAGAAACCAGTCCCGCCAAAGGGCGTGTAGAACGAGCTCACCTCACTTTACAGGATCGTCTGGTCAAAGAGCTGCGGTTACAGGGCATTTGTTCAATGGAGGCTGCAAATGACTTCGCTGAGGCCTATATGGCTGACTATAACCGCCGTTTTGGCAAAGTACCGCGACATGATTTTGACGTACACCGTGCTGTAGAACATGATGAGGACCTGGGGCTTATTTTCACTGTTCGTGAAAAACGTAAAGTCTCAAAATCGTTGACGATACAATATGATAAAATGTTGTACCTGATTGAAGACAGCGAACTGAGTCGCCGTGCAATAGGTAAATATATCGATGTGTATCACTATCCTGATGGCAGAAAAGAGCTGCGCCTGAACGGTACGCTACTTCCCTACTCTACCTACGACCGACTGTCAGAAATCGACCAGGGCGCGATTGTCGATAACAAGCGTCTTGGCCGAACCCTGGAGTTTATCAGTCTGGTGCAGAGCAAGCGGGATAACACGCGCTCTCAGTCAATTCCCGCTGGAGATGGCCCTTCCCGACGACGGCCAAAGCAGGAAGGGAAGAAATCCCAGCGCTCACTGGATAATGATGACATGCTCGAAGCACTCAAACAGCTTCAGTCACGTTCAGAGGACATTTTTGGTAAAAGAGCCCGCTGATGGTACTCACTGGCCGGACAGTGGTTGCTCACCAGTTGATATTGTCCGGCCAGACCCATGATGTATTATTCATTTCGTTCAGCATCTTTATGTCCTGCTTTTCACGGGCATACTTACCCCATAATGAATGAAAAGAACGAACAATACTGATTAACTGCTTTTTTCTTTGCTCCGGAGATAGGCTGATAAAATAGCAGCACCTGCTGTCAATATTATCCTCAATGAAATTAAAATCAGAGTCTGATGCATATTTTACTGTTAGCATAATATCATTCGACGTTGTTCTCTCAGACTCTGTTAATGCTGATTCTATCAGGTATTCAAAGGCATACATGACAGACAGCTGGTTTTTGTCTGTCTGAATATAACCCATTGAGTTTCTGAGTATTGAGGACTGTACCAGGACCAGAGGCCATAAAAGCTCAACACCATAAAGCTTATATGTATCATGTTGATCATACTGATGTTGCTCAACACGACGATTACCTTCCCGTGCTTTACGAATATCATAGGCAAGGGATAACATAAATCCGTCTTTAACTTTAATCAGTGGGCTTTCATCCACGATGTAATGAATGAGTTCATGTAATTCATTCAGGGCTTCTGAATCTCCCCACAGTATAAAACCTGCATTGTTCGGCGTTAACTCGTATCGAAGCATGGGCTCAATCATCCTGTTGTTTCAGTCGGAGGAAAGTCTATCAGTAAAGAGAATGAGAGATCAAAGTGGTCATTTTAATTGAGCTGGATAACGGACATTTCAATTGAGCCTTGACAAATGTTAAGTAAGGTAGAATCTGATGCTTTATGGTAATCCTTGTGCTGCTCGATAATGATGGCCAAACCTCTTTTCAAATACCGTTACCAGCGCTAACCATTTTCGACTTGTGCCGCATCACTCACTGAACATCAAAATTGATAACTGTATTTCTCGCAGGCAAACCACTGACATGCCAATCTGTCTTCCTGGCATATTTCTGCCCTTATCCTTCATTATCATATAATCTTCTAAATGAAATGGCTCACCGGCAAGGACTTATGCGGTCCTTTCTGCCTTTTTCTCTCATACTGGAGATTCATTCATGGCTGACTGGAACCCTTCGCTTTATCTGCAATATGAAACTGAACGTTCAAGACCCGCAGCGGAATTACTCAACAGAGTGGCGTTAGAGAGTATTCGTTCAGTTGTTGATCTTGGCTGTGGTCCGGGAAACAGCACGGCATTACTGCATCAGCGCTGGCCTTCGGCTGTAGTAACCGGGGTTGATTCCTCACCCGCCATGCTGAATGAAGCGCGCAACGCATTACCGCAATGCCATTTTATTGAAGCGGATATCAGTCAGTTCCAGCCCGAGCACCCTGTGGATCTGCTTTACGCAAATGCGTCTTTACAATGGGTACCCGATCACTATGAATTATTGCCGAACCTGGTATCGCTGCTGGGTCGCAACGGCGTTCTGGCCGTACAAATGCCGGATAACTGGCTGGAACCCACGCATGTTCTGATGCGCGAAGTAGCTTATGAACAGGGGTTCCCGGACCGGGGCCGTGCGCCACTTCCTGGCGTACATGCCTACTATGATATTTTGACCGAAACTGGCTGTGAGGTGGATATCTGGCGCACCACGTATTATCACATTATGGATTCTCATCAGGCAATTATCGACTGGGTAAGTTCTACAGGCCTGCGCCCCTGGTTACAGGATTTGAGAGAAAGTGAGCAACGTCAGTATCTGGCGCGCTACCACGAACTACTTCAGGAGCAATATCCACTGCAGGAAAATGGCAAAATTTTACTGGCATTTCCCCGATTGTTTATTGTTGCGCGCCGCAATAATTAAGCATTTATCATCAGATAGATCACAGGAATAGAGGATCGCCTATGAGCGCCCTCGCCTTTTTAACATAAGGATCTAGTGACAATGCTAGGCATCTGCTAGTGTCTTGCCACGTGTTTCCGACGGGAGTTGTTATGTCTAAAGTCTACATTGGTGGGTGTCTTTGTGGTTCGATCCGCTTCACGGCCAGCAGTCCTAATAATTCCCACACCTGTTCCTGCGATATATGCCGGAAACATACGGGCGCACCGACCGTCGTCTGGATTGAGTTTGATGCGAAAAATGTGGAATGGACGGGAAAAGCCGGAAAACCGACAACCTGGCGCTCATCAGAAACGAGTTGTCGAGCCTTTTGCCCTCAGTGCGGCAGTTCCGTGGGCGCTATTGATGATGCCCCGGTAATTGCACTTTTAGCCGGGGCTTTTGATGACCCTAACGATGAAGACCTGGCACCAGAGTTTCATTCGTTTTCCGATATGCAGCCAGCCTGGTGGCAAAACGAACGTAACTAAGTTAGTTGGTAATGCTTATCAGGCATGTGTTTTGCTGGCACATTTGTTTCATCGTTCATCTGCAGCAAATCGATTTCGATCGCATTGCAAATCGCATCCAGCGGCAGGTCATTGTTCTCTGTGCCAAACGGATCTTCAAGCTCTTCTGCAAGCGTGTCGAGCGAGATAAAAGTATAGGAAATAAGCACCGAGATAAACGGTGTCATGTAGTGCAGATCCACCACTAACGCGAATGGCAGCATGATACAAAACAGGTATACCGTGCGATGAAGGATCAAAGTATAAGCAAACGGGACCGGGGTATTCGCAATCCGCTCACAACCAGCCAGTACCGCAGACATATCGTTTAACCTATTGTTTAAACTATGAAATAATATGTCTGACAGTTGACCATTACGCCTGCGCACGGCCAACCACTCTCCCATCAACAACAAAATGCGGTTTGCTGGAGATTGTGAGGCAAATACCGTCTGCAGATCTTTCTCGCTGAGGTACTTCGCCAACGGCTCTGCCTGTGGCTTTCGACGTAAAGTCATGCGTAAACAGTGGGCAAACGCGATTTGCAGACGAACAAACTGCCCTAATTCGGCGTCGTCCGGTAAGGTGGTTTTTACCTCACGCAGTAGCGATCGGGAAGCAATCATCAACTGCCCCCACAGGTGTCGGGCCTCAACGTAACGTGAATAACAGGCGTTATTGCGAAAACCTAAAAAGATAGCAATCGCCACGCCGAGAATGCTGAATGGCGCCAGGGTGAATTTGATTCCCAGCATCGTATACCACGGAAGCATGATAATAACGGCGATGGAGAGCAGGAAGTTCAGCAGCAGTCGTGAAAAGATTTTGGATAATACCGACCCATGCCAGACGAATATCAGGCGTAGCCAGTGTTGTTGGGGGCGAACGATCATGGTTTTCTTCGGGAAAATGTGAAATCCATCACATTAGACGCGATCATGATCAATGTTGCAAGTTAATCGCAACATTAACTAAACAACTTTTGCTCTGCCAGAACCACCGCGCACCGGAGTTACAGAACGGTGTAGTTATTAATAAATAATAGTATGTTGTAACTAAAGAATGTTCTATAAAAAACCCGGCCTGAGCCGGGTTGTCTTCTTAGCACAATGGCTTAACGGCTTCACGCATGCCTTTGGCCAGAATGGTATCCAGATCGGCTGAAACCTGCTCCACGAGTCCGGAAACCTGAGTCAGATCCTGTTCCCAGTGTTCTTTAACGCCCAGTACCGATTTGACTAACTCGTCGGTGCTTATCTGGCGGTCATGATGCTGGGACCACAGCTGTTGAAAACGTGCCACCCAGTGCGCATCATCCTGGACCGGATAAGCCTCACCGTTACGCTCTCCACGATAGAAAGCAATCAGCGCGGCAAGCGCAAACGTCAGGCGCGCCGGCAGTTTACCGCTGGCCTGTTGCCCTGCCAGCAGCTGCGGCAAAATACGGGTACGGAATTTAGTCATGCCGTTCAGGGCAATCGACAGCAACTGATGCTTGATGTACGGATTGCAGAATCGACCGGTCACCGCGCTGGCGAAAGACGCCAGCTCATCGCGGGGTAAATCCAGTACCGGAATGATCTCTTCATAAATCGCTTTTTCAACGAAGGCGCAAATCTCTGCGTCATTCATCGCCTCACCCACGGTGTCCAGCCCTGCCTGCCAGGCAACGGGAACCAGTGCGGTGTGTGCGCCGTTGAGAATCGCCACTTTCCGTTCTTTGTACGGTTTGATGTCATCAACAATCAGGACATTAAGCGGATATTTATCCAGACGCAGTTCTGCAGCTAATGACTTCGGTCCCTGAATAACGAACAGATAGAAGTGTTCTGCAGTGTCGAGGAAGGCATCGTGATAGCCCAACTCAGCTTCCAGTTTATCCACTTCGTCACGCGGATAACCGGTAACAATGCGGTCCACCAGTGTGGAGCAAAATGCGTTGGCCTGATCCAGCCACTGAATAAATGCCTCCGGCAGCGCCCACTCCTGAGCGTAGCGCAGCACCAGTTCACGCAGCGCATCACCATTGTAATCAATCAGTTCGCAAGGAATGATAATCCAGCCTTTATCCGACGCGCCATTAAAATGGCTGAAGCGTTCGAACAACAGTCGGGTCAGTTTAGCCGGATAACTCACCGCCGGTGCATCCTCAAACTTATCGCCCGCGTGGTAGCTGATGCCCGCTTCAGTCGTGTTGGAGAACACAAAACGCATATCTGGATTATGCGCCAGCTTCAGGAACTCATCGTATTCGCTATAGACGCTGATTTCGCGGTTAACCGAACGGATCAAACGGGCATCGCTTACGGCCTCGCCCTTCTCATTCAAACCACGAATGATGGTGGTATAGAGACCATCCTGCGTACTCAGAGATGGCGGGAAGGTACTTTCGATAGGACGAACAATGACTACACCAGCGTTCAGATCGGTATGTTCGTTCAGCAAATCGACTTGCCAGTCAACAAAGGCGCGCAGGAAGTTTCCTTCACCAAACTGAATAATGCGTTCAGGATACTGAGCACCGGGGAAATCGCGACGATTTAGTGTTTGCACAATGGGTTCCCTTTTTAATTAGTCATACAACCTGATTGAATTGGTCCAATATGTTAGCAAACTTTAATACATTGAAACCCTGTTTTGATCAATCCCCGGCGACAAATTAGAGAGTTTTGTAGAAAAGTGTGGTCCCGGTCAGCTTCCCGTCAGGCATTTTTGCATAGTCCGGTATCACCCCTACTTTTTGCCATCCACAATTGTGGTAGAACAACTCAGCGCTGCTGCCCGTCGCTGTATCAAGCACCAGCAGCGTTTTCCCTTGCTGACGCGCGCAGTTTTCGAGTTCGTTCATCAACGTCCGGGCAACACCACCGCGCCGCGCTGAGGGGTGAACCAGCAGCTTGGCGACATCAGCACGATGAGGTTGGTTTTCGGGTTGATCGATAATGAGCTGGACGGTACCGACAAGCCCCCCCTGTGCGTTCTGCGTACCCAGAACAATCCTTTCTCCACGGTCAACGCTTTGCGCGACACTTATCCAGAAAGGCCGTGATTTATCACCACTAAAAGGGAGCATAAAGCTGACAGAGGCGCCATCATTGACGCATGTTTCAAGGATGTCGCTGAATTCATCGATTCTCGACAGAATCTGGGCCGCACTCAGCACAAAGCAGGGTTTACAGGAAGCCATTTTTTTCTCCTTAGAATGACCCCTTCATACTGCTTTTAACAATTGCACAACACAAGGAGTCATATCATAGGATTATGTTATCTATGGCTTGTTCATCTGGATCACTAGCCAGTGATAGATAACCGTGACAACGTAACGCTGCTGTTCATCGTTTAACGCCACACCCTGAGGGATATCATGCCATTTCGCCAGACATCCCCGACAACAGGTCGCCGTAGCATGTTGAGCGATAAATACCGGATGCCCGCGCATGGGCGTCTGCTTACCGTCATTGGCAGGAAACGCGGGCGCCAGCCGTTTGGCAATAAAATCCGTGGCGTGTTGTTCGATAACCGGCGCGCCTTTATCCAGACAATACTGCCTTTCTTTCTGGCCAAGGCGAAACCGCGAGCGAAACGTTGATTTCGCCAGCCGGGCAAAAAGAGGATCGAGCGTGTTCATCAGTAAACCGAGCGCCCCAGTTGTTGCGTTAATTGCTCCAGCACGGCGATACCCGCCAGCGAATTTCCCGCCGCATCCAGTTCCGGACTCCAGACGGCAATCGCCATCTCGTGAGGCACGATAGCCACGATACCGCCCCCCACACCAGATTTCGCCGGTAAGCCCACTCGCCAGGCAAATTCCCCTGCGTTCTGATACATGCCACTGGTCGCCATCAGCGCGTTGATTTGCCGGGCCTGCATGGGCGTCACCACGGGCTCAGCAAGATGAAAAGCATGTCCCTGATTTGCCAGAAAGACGAACGTGCGCGCCAGCTCCACACAGCTCATTTTCAGTGCGCAGTAGTGAAAGTAATTTTGCAAAACGGTGGTAACGTCATGGTGAAAATTGCCAAAGGACTTCATTAACCAGGCAATAGCCGCGTTACGCGCCGAGTGCTCAAACTCAGAACGCGCCACCGTCGCATCATAGGCGATATCCGAAACGCCGCTTAATGCCCGTACCACTTCCAGCATCCGTTGACGCGGTGCGCTCAGACGTCCTTGCAGCATATCGCAAACCACCAGCGCCCCGGCGTTGATAAAGGGATTGCGTGGGATCCCTTGCTCCATTTCCAGCTGCACCAGGGAATTAAAAGGATGCCCGGAAGGATCCTTGCCGACGCGTTGCCAGATCTCATCTTCCTGATAGTGACGCATCGCCACGACCAGACTGAGCACCTTTGAAATTGACTGAATAGAAAAACGCTCTTGCGCATCCCCCGCCTGATAGTGCTGTCCATCGACGGTGCAAATAGCAATACCCAGTTTTGAACCGTCGACAGAAGCTAAGGCAGGAATGTAATCAGCGACTTTACCCTGACCAATCAGCGGACGAACCTGCTGCACAATGGTCTCTAAAATTGAATTGTCCATGGCCCTGGCCACAACATGCTCCTTGCTCGCAGGTATGAAAGGCCTGCGAGTATAACAGAGCTGAATACGCAGCGTCAGGCCGGAAGGCGGAATCTGGCCACGGTCTGCATGAGCGGGTGAGATTCATGCCGTAGACAGAAACATTGCAGAATTAAGGCCGGTGCCCCCATCGGAGGCACCCACTCCATCAGAGGCGGTTTTTCCAGACGGTCTGTACATTACAAAACTCATGCAGACCAAAGTGTGAAAGCTCGCGGCCAAAACCACTTTTCTTCACGCCGCCAAAAGCAACGCAGGCATCGCTGGCGCTGTAACCATTGATAAATACGCCCCCACACTCCAGGCGTGACGCCATCTTCTGCGCCAGAGCTTCATCCGCGGTGAACACCGTGGCTGATAAGCCGAAATCACTGTCATTAGCCAGCGCTAAAGCATGTTCCGCATTCTTTGCAACGGTAATCGCTGCAACCGGGCCAAACAGCTCCTGACGAAAAGCCGTCATCTCCGGGGTGACATCCCCCAGAACCGTCACGGCATAGTAATTGCCCTGACCCGCGATTTTTTCCCCGCCGAGAAGTAACCGCGCGCCTTCGGCAAGGGAGGCTTCGACCTGCTGATGCAGCTCATCGCGCAGATCAAATCTTGCCATCGGACCCAGATCGTTTTCTTCGTTCAGCGGGTCGCCCATTTTGAGCGCGCTCGCGGCCGCCACAAAACGAGCCGTAAATTCTGCCGCAATTCCTTCTTCGATAATAAAGCGCTTTGCTGCCGCACAAACCTGTCCGGTGTTCTGATAACGACCGGCGACCGCCGCCTTAACGGCCAGATCGAGGTCAGCATCATTAAGGACAATAAACGGATCGGAACCCCCCAGTTCAAGCACGCATTTTTTCAGCGCCGCCCCCGCCTGAGCACCAATCGCCGCACCAGCTCGAACGCTGCCCGTCACCGTTACCGCCGCGATACGCGGGTCATTGATCATCTGACTTACCCCGGCGTTATCGGCATTCACCCAACCGTAAACACCCGCGGGAACGCCCGCATCAGCAAAAACCTGCGCGATAATCGCAGCACAGCCGGTTACGTTTGGCGCATGCTTTAACAGATAGCCATTTCCGGCCAGCAGAATTGGAATGGCGCCGCGAAGTACCTGCCAGAGCGGGAAGTTCCACGGCATGATCGCCAGAATAGTTCCAACGGGGCGATACTCAATCACCGCCTGGTTGTTCTCCACCAGCGTAGGTTCCGGGTTGAGCATCGCCGGTCCATGTTCGGCGTACCAGTCACACAATGCGGCTGATTTGGCAACTTCACCACGCGCCTGCTTGATGGGTTTCCCCATTTCACGTGAGATACACTGCGCCATCTCTTCGGCGCGATGACGCAGAGCCTGCCCGATATGACGCAGCGTTTGCGCACGCTGCTCAACGGCAGTGTGTTTCCATTCACTGTAGCCATTCGCGGCAAGGCTCAGCGCATGTGCAATCTCTTCAGTACTGGCCCACGGCATTGCCGCCAACCTTTCACCGTTGGTAGGGTTAACGGAAATCGCATGTGTTGCTGCTGTGATAGTCATAAGTGCCTCTCTTTATCGCAGGGTATGGTCATATCATGCGCATATTTACTCTTTCTGAAAAATGAATAATATTAACCACACCATTCACGAAAAGAGAACATTATGGATCTGACGCAACTGGAAATGTTCAACGCCGTCGCGGAGACAGGCAGTATTACGCAGGCCGCCGCGAAGGTGCATCGCGTGCCATCCAATCTCACCACCCGTATTCGCCAGCTTGAAGCCGACCTTGGCGTCGATCTGTTTATTCGTGAAAATCAGCGTTTGCGGCTTTCCCCGTCCGGGCACAATTTTTTACGCTACAGCCAGCGGATCCTCGCCCTGGTTGACGAGGCGAGAATGGTCGTCGCCGGCGATGAACCGCAGGGGTTGTTCTCTCTTGGCTCGCTCGAAAGTACTGCCGCTGTGCGGATCCCCGCCACGCTGGCTGAATATAATCAGCGTTACCCCAAAATTCAGTTTGCGCTGGCGACAGGTCCTTCAGGCACGATGCTGGACGGCGTGCTCGACGGGACGCTGAACGCCGCCTTTGTCGACGGCCCAATTACTCATCCAGGTCTTGAAGGAATGCCGGTCTACCGTGAAGAGATGATGATAGTCACTCCGCACGGTCATCCCCCTATCCAGCGGGCCAGCGACGTTAACGGTTGCAGCATTTACGCCTTTCGCGCCAACTGTTCCTATCGTCGCCATTTTGAAAGCTGGTTTCATGCCGATCGCGCAATGCCCGGCACCATTCATGAAATGGAGTCGTATCACGGCATGCTGGCTTGCGTCATTGCCGGTGCGGGTATCGCGCTGATCCCGCGTTCGATGCTGGAGAGCATGCCAGGACACCATCAGGTCCACGCCTGGCCGCTAAGCGAAAACTGGCGTTGGCTGAATACGTGGCTGGTCTGGCGCAGAGGGGCAATGACGAGGCAACTGGAAGCGTTTATTGAGGTATTGAACCCTCAGTTGTCGAAAAGCACGGAATAATTCGCGATTCTCAAACAACGCCATAAATAGCGTTCCGGGTGAATTCGCACGCCCGGAATTTCATTAATAATGAAACAGTTAAAATTACGCGAAATGTTCGGCAGTCAATTTTGCCACCCAGTCAATGAAATGGGATCTGCATCACGAAATGATTGTATTTTAGCCAGTAAAAGTTTTAAGATCGTGGCCTTACCTTTTCGCAGCTAATCCACCTAATTGATATGACAACAGACACTGTTTCCCGCAAGGTCGCGTGGCTTCGGGTAGTTACGCTTGCCATTGCCGGTTTTATTTTCAATACCACCGAGTTTGTCCCTGTCGGTTTGTTATCCGACATCGCACAAAGTTTTAATATGCAGACCGCTCAGGTCGGGATCATGCTGACGATCTACGCCTGGGTTGTCGCCCTGATGTCGCTGCCTTTCATGCTGCTTACCAGCCAGGTAGAACGCCGCAAACTTCTGATCTGCCTGTTTGTCGTTTTTATCGCCAGCCACGTTCTCTCTTTCCTGGCATGGAATTTTACCGTGCTGGTGATCAGCCGTATTGGTATTGCTTTTGCCCACGCGATTTTCTGGTCGATCACCGCATCGCTGGCGATTCGCCTGGCTCCTGCCGGGAAACGCGCGCAGGCTCTCAGCCTGATTGCGACCGGTACCGCGCTGGCGATGGTGTTAGGCCTGCCTATCGGGCGCATCGTTGGCCAGTATTTTGGCTGGCGTACTACCTTCTTCGCCATCGGTATGGGAGCGTTAGTCACCCTACTTTGCTTGATTAAGCTCCTGCCAAAATTACCCAGTGAGCATTCCGGTTCATTAAAAAGCCTGCCGGTTTTATTCCGCCGTCCGGCATTGATGAGCCTGTATCTGCTGACGGTGATTGTGGTCACCGCGCATTACACGGCCTACAGCTATATCGAACCGTTTGTACAGACCGTCGCCGGGCTGAGCGCAAACTTTGCCACCGTGCTGCTGCTGGTTCTGGGTGGCGCAGGTATTGTCGGTAGCGTCATTTTTGGCAAGCTGGGTAATCAACATGCTTCCGTATTGATTAGTAGCGCCATTGCCCTGCTGACGGTGTGCCTGGTGCTGTTACTGCCCGCAGCGGACAGCGAAATGCATCTGGCCGTCCTGAGTATATTCTGGGGCATCGCCATTATGTTGATAGGCCTGGGTATGCAGGTGAAAGTGCTGGCGCTGGCCCCGGATGCCACCGACGTCGCAATGGCCCTTTTCTCAGGTATCTTTAATATTGGGATAGGCGCTGGCGCGCTGGTGGGAAATCAGGTGAGTCTGCACTGGTCAATGTCTACGATTGGTTACGTAGGTGCAGTGCCTGCGGTTGTGGCGTTCATATGGTCGGTGATTATCTTCCGTAAATGGCCAGTATCACTGGAAGAGCAGCCTCAGCATTCATAAAAGCGTGCCCGGTAGACAATACCGGGCACGTTGTTTTAAGCGTAAGTTTTAATGATTTCCAGCACGCCGTTAATAATAAACTGCACGCCCATACATACCAGCAGGAAGCCCATCAGTCGGGAGATCGCCTCAATACCGCCTTTGCCGACCAGGCGCATAATCCCGCCAGAACTGCGCAAACAGCCCCACAGGATAACCCCGACCACCGCAAAAATAATCGGCGGTGCGACCATTATCACCCAGTCAGGAAACTCAGCCCCATGACGCACGGTGGACGCCGAGCTGATGATCATTGCAATCGTACCCGGACCCGCGGTGCTTGGCATGGCCAGCGGAACAAATGCAATATTGGCAGTCGGTTCATCTTCCAGTTCTTCTGATTTGCTTCTCGCTTCCGGAGAGTCATGTGCCTTCTGCTGTGGAAACAACATTCGAAAGCCGATAAACGCAACGATTAACCCACCCGCGATACGTAACCCGGGAATCGAAATCCCGAAGGTATTCATCACCAGTTGTCCGGCATAATACGCCACCATCATGATGGCAAACACGTAAACGGACGCCATGAGTGACTGACGGTTACGCTCTGCGCTGTTCATGTTGCCGGCAAGGCCGAGGAACAACGCCACGGTGGTTAACGGGTTTGCCAACGGTAACAGGACTACCAGCCCCAGTCCTATTGCTTTAAACAAGTCCATCATAATGTCATCTTTCCTGTGCGTTAATCGTCAACGGCAAGTATACGGTGAAATCCGGGAGATAAGCCATTTTCGCGGTGTAAGGATTCATTTTTCATCCGCACGTATAAACCATAATTTTCAAACCGTTAAAATTCCACTCGCCAGATATTGAGTCCGATGATTTAGCAAAACGTGGCATTTGCTGACCCATTCATTTGACTTATATTTGCCTAAGCAATAATATCAGCCGTGACTAACTACTTGCCAGGGCAACCATTGTGAAAAGCACCAGTGATCTGTTTAACGAAATCATCCCACTGGGTCGTTTGATCTACATGGTTAATCAGAAAAAAGATCGTTTGCTAAACGACTATCTGTCACCGCTGGATATCACGGCATCGCAGTTCAAGGTGCTCTGCTCCATCCGTTGCGCGGTGTGTATTACCCCTGTCGAATTGAAAAAAGTGCTGTCTGTCGATCTCGGCGCCCTGACGCGGATGCTGGACAGGCTGGCCTGTAAAGGCTGGATAGAAAGGCTTCCGAATCCACATGACAAGCGAGGCGTGCTGGTGAAACTCACCGAGCATGGCGCGGCAATTTGCGAGCAGTGTCATCAATTAGTAGGGCAAGACCTGCACCAGGAACTAACAAAAAACTTAACGGCGGATGAAGTGACCACGCTTGAGCATTTGCTGAAGAAAATCCTGCCGTAAACAGAAAGAGGTATGACGATGTCCAGACGCAATACTGACACAATCACTATTCATAGCATTTTGGACTGGATCGAAAATAACCTTGAATCGCCGCTCTCGCTGGAAAAGGTGTCAGAGCGTTCAGGTTACTCCAAATGGCACCTGCAACGGATGTTTAAAAAAGAAACCGGTCATTCACTGGGCCAATACATCCGTAGCCGTAAAATGACTGAAATAGCGCAAAAATTAAAAGAGAGTAACGAGCCGATCCTTTATCTGGCGGAGCGTTACGGTTTTGAGTCCCAGCAAACGCTGACCCGGACATTCAAAAACTATTTTGATGTTCCGCCGCATAAATACCGTATGACGAATATGCACGGCGAATCACGCTATTTGCTGCCACTCAATCAATGTAATTGCTAATCGCCAGTTAACGACGTAACCGAGGAAATCATGAAACTTCTGTCTTATGCGATGCTGGCCCTGCTGTATGTTGTTTCGGGCCAGAGCATGGCGGAACAGACCGCGCAGCCTGCCACACAAAACAGTCGTGACGCGATGATTATGCCGCCTGCGCACGATCGGTCCCCGTTCGATTTTAATCATATGGGTGCAGGCAGCGACAAATCCGACGAATTAGGTGTGCCTTATTACAATATGCGCAACCTGTAATTTTTTTGCCCCGTCACTGCGGGGCTTTTTTTTTACCCTCTCGCCTGCGCAGTCTTACGCAACCGAAAGCCAAACACATTGATGTACAATCCAGCCATGATCAGCAGCGCACCGAGCAGTTGTAATCCGGTAAGCGTTTCATCCAGCAGAACGGCCGCGCTCGCCAGTCCAACAACCGGCACCAACAGCGACAACGGCGCGACACGCCAGGTTTCATAACGCCCGAGTAAAGAACCCCAGATGCCATAACCCACAATGGTCGCCACAAACGCCAGATAAACCAGTGACAGAATGGTGGTCATATCAATCGTCACCAGACTTTGGATAATTTGCGTTGGGCCATCGAGAAGTATTGAGGCGAGGAAGAATGGGACAACAGGAATCAACGCACTCCATACCACCAACGACATCACCGCCGGGCGTGACGTATGCTGCATGATTTTTTTATTAAAGATATTACCGCTGGCCCAGCTTAGTGCCGCCGCCAGCGTCAGCATAAAACCGAGCATGCCGACATGCTGTCCGTTCAGACTGGCCTCAATCAGCACCAGCACGCCAAATATGGCCAGCGCGATTCCTACCCGTTGTTTACCTTGCAGACGTTCACCAAAGGCGAATGCCCCCAGAATGATGGTGAAAAACGCCTGAGCCTGTAATACCAGAGAAGCTAACCCGGCAGGCATACCGAATTTGATGGCGCTAAAGAGAAACGCGAACTGCCCAAAACTGATGGTCAGCCCATAGCCGAGCAGCAGTGAAAGCGGAATTTTCGGCCGGGCAACAAAGAAAATCGCCGGAAATGCCACCAGTAAAAAACGCAACCCAGCCAGCATTAAGGGTGGCATATTGTGGAGCCCCACTTTGATGACGACAAAGTTCAGCCCCCAAACCACAACGACCAGTAAAGCTAATAACCCGTCTTTACGCGACATACCACCGCCCCTGCGAATATTAAATTTTTGTAAACAAATTAAAGTAACGGAAATCGTTGTGCCGTAACAGATCATTAATTCAGGTAGGCCACACAGGGCATTTTCGGACAACTTATTGAGTGTACATCACACTTTTAGCATGCTATTTGTTTCTGATATCTAAAAAAAACATAACAACATGCATTGTCGGGCAGGAAAATGAATATCTCTCTGAGAAGGTCCACTCTCGCGTTACTCGCGTCATCATTGTTATTAACGATTGGGCGTGGCGCCACGCTGCCCTTTATGACGATCTACCTCAGCCGACAGTACAATCTGAGCGTCGACCTGATCGGTTATGCGATGACGGTTGCACTGACCATTGGCGTCGTGTTCAGCCTTGGCTTTGGTATTCTGGCCGACAAGTTTGATAAAAAACGCTATATGCTGCTGGCTATCTGCGGCTTTGCCTCTGGCTTTATTGCTATTCCACTGGTGCATAACGTAGTGGTAGTGGTTTTGCTCTTTGCCCTGATCAACTGCGCCTACTCCGTCTTCGCCACGGTGCTGAAAGCCTGGTTTGCCGATAATCTCTCGGCGACCAACAAAACCAAAATTTTCTCGCTTAACTATACCGTGCTGAACATCGGCTGGACCGTAGGCCCACCGCTGGGTACGCTACTGGTGATGCAAAGCATTAACCTGCCGTTCTGGCTCGCTGCTGCATGTTCAGCACTCCCTCTGGTATTTATCCAGACCTGGGTAAAACGTTCACCAGCAGCATCAGAAGGTTTGAACGCCGCAGTTTGGTCCCCCTCGGTACTGCTGCGCGACAGAGCATTATTCTGGTTTACGCTGTCAGCATTTTTGGCGTCATTCGTTGGTGGTGCCTTTGCGTCCTGTATTTCGCAATACGTTATGGTGGTTGCAGACGGCGATTTTGCCGAGAAAGTGGTGGCAGTCGTCCTGCCTGTTAACGCCGCCATTGTGGTATCACTGCAATATGCCCTCGGGCGCAGGCTCACCGCCACCAATATCCGCCCGCTAATGACTGTAGGCACGCTGTTCTTTGTGGTCGGTCTGGTTGGCTTCACCTTCTCCGGCAACAACCTGGTGTTATGGGGCATTTCTGCGGCCTTTTTCACTATCGGTGAGGTCATTTACGCGCCGGGTGAATACATGCTCATCGACAACATCGCGCCTGCAGGAATGAAAGCCAGCTATTTTTCCGCCCAGTCGTTAGGCTGGTTGGGCGCAGCGGTAAACCCATTAGTCAGCGGCGTCATTTTAACCACATTGCCGCCGTGGTCGCTGTTTGTGGCGCTGATGGTGGCGATCGTTCTTGCCTGGGCGCTAATGATAAAAGGCATGCGCGCCAAACCCTGGGGCCAGACGGCGGTCTGCTAATGATGATCGCGACAGAGCCAAAGCCGCTCTGTCGCGAATCTCAAATGGCGACCAGCCCTCGAACGCCTTCGGATTCCATATTTTTACCGTCACCGCTTTGAATAATGCTGCCTCGCGACATGAGTAAGTATTTGTCGGCCAGTTGCTGCGCAAAATCATAGAACTGCTCTACCAGCAAAATGGCCATGTCACCCCGGTGCGCCAGTTGAGAAATCACCTGCCCAATTTCTTTAATCACCGACGGCTGGATCCCCTCCGTGGGCTCATCGAGGATCAACAACTGCGGGCGACTGGC
This sequence comes from Citrobacter sp. RHBSTW-00887, assembly GCF_013728095.1. Lineage (NCBI taxonomy): Bacteria > Pseudomonadati > Pseudomonadota > Gammaproteobacteria > Enterobacterales > Enterobacteriaceae > Citrobacter > Citrobacter sp. RHBSTW-00887. The sequence continues at coordinate 2,766,030 of NZ_CP056267.1, forward strand.
CAGCGCTCGCCCAATCGCCAGTTGCTGCTGTTGCCCGCCGGACAAATCTCCACCCCGCCGATGTTTCATCTCCTGTAGAACCGGAAAGAGCGCATAGATATCATCCGGCACACGTCTGGCCTCCTGTGCTGAAAAACGGGAAAGGCCGAGCAGCAGGTTCTCTTCTACCGTCAGACGCGGGAAAATATCGCGACCCTGTGGTACATACGCCACACCGGCCCTGACCCGCTGATGCGGCTTCCAGTGAGTGACATTTTTCTCCTGCCAGAACACACTCCCACTGCGGGCAGGAATAAGCCCCATCAGGCACTTCAGAAGCGTCGTTTTCCCCACGCCGTTACGCCCCAGCAGACATGTCACCTCGCCGATACGCGCCTCAAAGTTCACACTTCGCAGAATATGGCTGCCACCATAATATTGATTCAGTTCTTTCACCTGCAGCATCTGTGCTCCTTAACGCCCGAGATAAACTTCAATAACCTGCTCGTTGGCCTGCACTTCGCGCAGACTTCCCTGAGCCAGAACGCGTCCCTGGTGTAAGACCGTGACGCGATCGGCAATGGTTTCGACAAATCCCATATCGTGCTCAACAACCATCAGCGAGTGCTTCCCGGCAAGCTTACGAAATAGCTCCGCAGTGTATTCCGTCTCCGCATCCGTCATGCCCGCCGCGGGTTCATCCAGCAGCAGTAAATGCGGCTCCTGTACCAACAGCATGCCAATTTCGAGAAACTGTTTTTGCCCGTGAGAAAGCAGCCCGGCGCGGCGGGCCCGCTCGTTGCCCAGCCGCAACAGCGCCAGTATTTCATCTATACGATCCCGTTGTTCGCAGGTGAGGCGCGCCCGTAAAGAGCACCAGACAGATTTATCGCTTTTCAGCGCCAGCTCCAGATTTTCCTCCACCGTTAACGCTTCAAATACCGTGGGTTTCTGAAACTTCCGCCCAATTCCCTGACGTGCAATGGCGATGGGGTCCAGCGTTGTTAAATCGGTCGACTGATCGTATATCGCCCGACCACTTTGCGGCCTGGTTTTGCCGGTAATAACATCCATTAGCGTCGTTTTTCCGGCACCGTTGGGACCAATGATGCAACGCAGCTCCCCAACGCCAATATTGAGCGTGAGATCCGTTAACGCCTGGAAGCCATCGAAGTTAACGTTAATTTTTTCCAACTGGAGCACCGGGTCCGTTTGGTTGCGAAACCGATCGCCTGGCATCTGGCGAGTAAAAAGCCCTTCATCTGGCTGCATTATTTGTCTCCCTTGCGAAACAGCCCCATCACACCACGAGGTAAAAACAACGTAACGCCAATAAAGATCAGGCCAAGAAACAGTTGCCAGTATTCCGGCATAATGACGGTAAACAGGCTTTTAGCGCCGTTCACCAGTACGGCGCCAAATACCGGGCCAATCAGGGTTACACGCCCGCCGAGGGCAACCCAAATCGCCGCTTCTATCGAGTTGGTCGGCGACATTTCGCTGGGGTTAATGATTCCCACCTGCGGAACATACAACGCCCCCGCCAGGCCGCACAGCACGGCAGAAAGCGTCCACACCAGCAGCTTGAAACCTTTCGGATCGTAACCACAGAACATCAGTCGGTTCTCGGCGTCGCGCACGGCAGTGAGAATTCGACCAAACTTACTGCGGGCCAGCGCCAGTCCCAGCCATATTGCCAGCACCAGCAGCATGACCGTCGCCAGAAACAGTGCGATACGGGTTGAGGTCGCGGTCACCGGAAATCCCAGAATGGTGGTAAAACCGGTAAAACCGTTATTTCCCCCAAAGCCGGTTTCGTTGCGGAAAAACAGCAACATCCCGGCGAAAGTCAGGGCCTGAGTCATGATGGAGAAATAGACCCCTTTGATTTTTGAACGGAAGGCAAACCAGCCAAATACCAGCGCCAGCAGACCCGGCACCAGCACAACCAGCAACATCGCCCAGATAAAATGTTGCGTTCCCCACCAAAACCAGGGCAGCTCGGTCCACGACAGAAACGACATAAAGGCCGGTAATCCTTCGCCGGAAGCCTGGCGCATCAGATACATTCCCATCGCATATCCCCCCAGCGCAAAGAAAATACCGTGGCCCAGCGAGAGCATTCCCGCATAGCCCCACACCAGATCCAGTGCCACCGCCACAATGGCATAGCAGAGAATTTTCCCGGCCAGAGTCAATGTCCACACCGATATGGCCAGCGGATGATCCGCAGGTAACAGCGCCAGAAACGGCAGAATAATCAGCGCCAGCAGTAAACCCAGCCCCAGGATGCGTGTCGCGCGCGGCGCTTTACGCGCCAGCGTTAATGTCATTGGCATCGTCATCAGTCAATAACCCTCCCTTTCAACGCGAACAGCCCCTGAGGACGTTTCTGAATAAACAAAATAATCAGCACCAGAATCATAATCTTACCGAGAACCGCTCCCACCTGAGGCTCAAGAATTTTGTTGAAGATCCCAAGTCCAAAAGCAGCGGCTACACTCCCCGCGAGTTGTCCCACGCCGCCCAGCACCACCACCAGAAACGAATCGATAATGTAGCTTTGCCCCAGCTCCGGTCCTACGTTGCCTAACTGCGAGAGTGCTACACCCCCCAGTCCGGCAATCCCTGAACCAAGACCAAAAGCCAGCATATCCACTCGCCCGGTAGGTACGCCGCAGCAGGCCGCCATATTGCGATTTTGCGTCACCGCACGTACGCGCAGTCCGAGACGGGTTTTATTCAACAACAGCCAGGTGAAGAACAGCACCAGAATGGCAAAGCCAAGCACCACAATTCGGTTCCACGGCAAAATCAGATTGGCATAAACCTGAATGCCCCCGGAAAGCCATTCCGGATTAGCGACTTCAAGGTTTTGCGCGCCGAAGGACATACGCACTAACTGGATAAGCATCAGACTGATCCCCCACGTTGCCAGCAGGGTTTCGAGCGGACGCCCGTATAAATGGCGGATCACTCCGCGCTCGAGTAGCATTCCAACCCCAGCGGTAAGCAAAAAGGCGACCGGAAGCGCAATAACCGGATACCAGGCCAACCATTGCGGGAAAAACTGGCCCATCAGCTGTTGCACCATCCAGGTACCGTAAGCGCCGAGCATTAACATCTCACCATGCGCCATATTAATGACGCCAAGTAAGCCGTAGGTTATCGCCAGACCCAATGCCGCCAGCAGCAAAATGGAGCCCAGCGACAATCCCATAAATGCCTGTCCAAGAAGATCGCCAACCTTCATGCGATGCGCGATGGCATTCAGGCTTTCGTCAGCGGCAGCACGAACGCGGGCATCAGGTTCATGTTCAGCATGGGTGAATGGCTGCAGGCGCGCCTGGGTTTCAGGATCGTTCGACGCCCCTAGCAGTTCGATTGCCTGACGTCTGATCTCAGGCGAAGTACTGGTCAGTTGCAGGTTTGCCAGTGCAATAGCCAGTAAAGATTTCACGCCAGCATCGGGCTCCTGGGCCAGTCGTTGCTGCAAAAACGGCAGCATCCCCGGCTGGGCCTCACGCTGTAATGTACGCGCTGCCCCGCTCCTTTGCGTGACACTGTCACTTAAGAGCTGGTGGACGGCCAAGGTTCCGGCAACCAGATTACGCAGGCGGTTAGTCAGGCGGATTTTTTTTAGCTCCCCGTTCGGGCCTGCCGCCGTTCCTAGCGGTTGTACGTGCGAGCCGTTCATGATGAACGCGTTTTTCGCGTTATCTGTCAGCAGGTTCTCATCACTCAGCGCTTTGAGCACCGGCAAGCGTTGAACATCGGGTTTTACCGACCATTGTTCTAGCAAGGCGGCCTGCTGAGTCCGGTTGGCGGCGGTAAAGGTATCGGCATCTGCGGCCTGCGCTATCCACGGCAAAAGCCACGTCAGCAACAACACACCACGAATAAAGCGCATGGCTTTCATGAGCATTCTCCAAAGCGTTGCCCTCCCGCAGGAGGGCGTAAGATCAGTTGCTGGCGGTTTTAACGGGCTGTTCAGATTTTTTATCATTACCGGCGATATACGGACTCCACGGCTGGGCGCGAACCGGCGCTTCGGTTTGCCATACCACGTTAAACTGGCCGTTGCCTTCAATCTCGCCAATCATGACGGGTTTATGCAGGTGATGGTTGGTCGCATCCATGGTCAGGGTAAATCCTGATGGTGCCGCGAATGATTGTCCTGCCATAGCCGCCCGGACTTTATCCACATCGGTAGTTCCGGCTTTTTCTACTGCCTGCGCCCACATATGCAGGCCAACATAAGTGGCTTCCATAGGGTCGTTGGTCACCACCGAATCAGCATTCGGCAGCTTATGTGCTTTGGCATACGCCCGGTAATCCGCGACGAACTTCTTGTTGGCCGCATTATCTACGGACTCAAAGTAGTTCCACGCAGCCAGGTTGCCCACCAGCGGTTTAGTATCGATACCGCGCAACTCCTCCTCACCCACAGAGAATGCCACCACCGGAACATCCGTGGCTTTCAGGCCCTGGTTCGCTAACTCTTTATAGAATGGAACGTTAGAATCCCCGTTGATGGTCGATACCACCGCCGTTTTTCCCCCTGCGGCGAATTTTTTAATACTGGCAACAATGGTCTGGTAATCGCTGTGTCCGAATGGGGTATACACTTCTTCGATGTCTTTATCGGCCACGCCTTTCGAATGCAAAAAGGCGCGTAAAATTTTGTTAGTCGTACGCGGATAGACATAGTCCGTACCCAGCAGGTAGAAGCGCTTAGCGCTGCCGCCGTCCTCACTCATCAGATACTCAACCGCCGGGATCGCCTGCTGATTAGGCGCAGCGCCGGTATAGAAGACGTTAGGCGACATCTCCTCACCTTCATATTGCACCGGGTAAAACAGCAGACCGTTCAATTCTTCAAATACCGGTAAAACCGATTTACGCGAAACCGATGTCCAGCAGCCGAAAACCGCCGCTACCTTGTCCTGGCTCAGTAACTGACGTGCTTTTTCAGCAAATAACGGCCAGTTCGAAGCCGGGTCAACCACCACCGGTTCCAGCTTTTTGCCCAATACACCGCCCTGCGCATTGATTTCATTAATAGTCATCAACGCCACATCTTTCAGCGGCGTTTCGGAAATAGCCATGGTGCCGGATAACGAATGCATGATGCCAACCTTAATAGTGTCGGCCGCCTGAACGCTAAAACTCATTCCCATTGCGACAACAGAGGCGGAAAGCGCAAAAGCTTTTAAAAATGTACGACGCTGCATAGTTTCACTCCTGAAATTAGTCTTGTTGAAAGCTCCGGTGCAGCCGGGCAGACAAAACGGTGCAAATTAAGGGTATTCAGAAGTGATAAGGCAAAAACGATGCCAGATATTAAAACATCATATAAAATCAATAAATTAGAATTTTAGGCACAAAAATCAGTATTAATTTTTGCCGCCAGAAGGATTAATCGCGTGAAACATTGAACCACAATGAGACAACTCTGCATTATAAACGTGCAACAATCTGTGTCTGTAACACACGGTCATAATGGCGTGCCCCGGTATAAAAACATGGTTATTTGTTCGCAGATAACCGTGCCTTGTCACTATTATTTATTTTTCCCGACGTAATCACGTCAAAATTTTACTTTTCCGCCGAAATAATCACACAGTTCAGCCTTTGTTTAAGATTGAATTGCTACTATAGTCATAAGCGAGGTGAACTTAAGGTAAGAGAGGAAACTCACAAATAAAGGAGCATTTACTATGCTGGGTAATATGAATATTTTTATGGCTGTTCTGGGAATTATTTTATTTTCCGGTTTCCTGGCCGCGTATTTTAGCCACAGATGGGATGATTGATGAACGGAGATAGTCCTGAACCGACCCGGCCCCTTGCTGCGTAGCTGCACAAGGGGCCATTTTTTTACCTGAATTCCCCTCCCGGCACCTTTTCCCTGATGTACAGATAAAAAAAACCGCCGGATAAACCAGCGGTAAATGCTTGCATGGATAGATTTGTGTTTTGCTTTTATACGCTACCTGGCAATTCCCTGCGAAGATAACGGATAGTTGGCTAATCTATCATCGACAACCCCAATGAACGTTAAACGAAACGTAACTACCTTCTATAAGACATGTTGGGCGCTAATGAGATTCTTGCAAACCGTACAGTAATCCATGTCATCGCAATGGTTATAAAATGAGCTATTTATTGCTTCATAGTGTATGGTAAGCACCCCATCACAAGGACAATCAATATGTCGATACTCAAAGATATTAAGATGCGTACTTTACGACCAGTGAAAAGTACCTGTCCTCACTGCTGCCGCCAGTCAATGCACAGCCTGTCGAGAATAAAAAACAACATAACGTTAGTCTGCCCCAACTGCGGCAATACCTACCTTCCTTCCCAAAGCAAACCAGTCAAGTAACGTAAGAACAGGAAAACAATGCCGACCTTTCACCAGCAGCACTCCCTACCCGAGCGTCTCTATGAGATGCAAGGCATCAATACCCAACAACGATTCATTTTGCTGAAGAAAAAATCCAGCTAACAACCGGGCACCACGCCCGGTTCAATTTTCTGGCTGACCTGTCTTAAGCGCTCAAGCCACGATGTTCCAGCATGGGTTCCATGCGCGGTTCACGCCCGCTCCACTGGCGATAAAGTTCAGTTAAATCAGTGCTGTTTCCGCGGGACAAAATTGCTTCGCGGAATTTCTGTCCGTTTTCACGGGTTAATCCGCCCTGCTCTACGAACCACTGATAGCCGTCATCGGCCAACATTTGCGTCCACAGATAGGCATAATAACCTGCGGCATAACCGCCACCGAAGATATGGGCAAAATAACTGCTGCGATAACGCGGCGGCACGGCCTTGAGATCCAAACCTTCCGCCGCCAGCGCCTGCTGTTCAAATTGATCGACCGGATGAGATGACTCGCTCAACTCCAGAGAGTGCCAGCGCATATCCAGCAATGCAGCGCTGAGCAGTTCGGTCATGTCGTAACCTTTGTTAAACAGACTGGCTCGCTGCATTTTATCCCGCAATGCCTGCGGTATTTGCTCCCCGGTATCAACATGTCGGGCAAAACGGGCAAAGACCTGAGGATGGCTCGCCCAGTGTTCATTGATCTGTGAAGGAAACTCGACAAAATCACGCGGAGTGTTGGTCCCAGAAAGCGTGGCATAACGCTGAGTGGCGAACAGACCGTGCAATGTATGTCCAAATTCATGAAATAGCGTAATAACATCATCCCACAGCAGCAATGCAGGCTGATCCTGCGCAGGTTTTTGATAATTACAGACGTTGTAAATAACCGGTCTGGTTTCGTTAAGCAGCGATTGCTCGACAAAATTGCCCATCCAGGCTCCGCCGCTTTTTGATTCCCGGGCAAAGAAATCACCGTAAAATAGCGCCAACCCTACGCCATCATGATCGAATATTTCCCATACCCGAACATCCGGGTGATAAACCGGAATATCGAATCGTTCAACGAATTTGATGCCAAAGAGTTGATTGGCCGTCCAGAAAACGCCCTCGTTCAGCACCGAATCCAGGGCAAAGTAAGGTTTGAGCTGTGCCTCATCAAGGTCATATTTCTCACGACGGACCTGCTCGGCATAAAACGACCAGTCCCAGGCCTCGGCGCTAAACGACTCGTGTTCTTGAAAGATAACGTTCTGGATTTCAGCCTGCTCATCCAACGCCCGCGCCCGCGCGGCTGGAACAATAGATCGCATAAATGTCAGTGCCGCTTCCGGCGTTTTTGCCATCTGGTCGGCAATTTTCCAGGCTGCGTAATTGGCAAAACCAAGCAGTTGCGCCTGCTGCATCCGGATTGCTACCAGTCGCTGAATAATAGCTCGCGTGTCGTTGCCATCATCATTTTCAGCCCGCGTCCATGCGCGGGTGAACAGTTTTTCGCGGGTCTGACGATCGCGTAAAACCGCAAGCGCCGGTTGCTGTGTTGTGTTTAATAGCGGGATAACCCAACGCGCTTCAAGCCCTTTCGTCCTTGCAGCTTCGGCAGCAACGGCAATTTCTTCTGTGCTCAGCCCCTCCAGCTGCCGGATATCATCCACCACCATAGCACCTGACGTGTTTGCTGCCAGCAACCGTTGATTGAACTGGCTGGTCAGCGTGGCTGACTCCGTATTGAGCGCTTTAAGTTTGGCTTTATCGGTCTCGTTCAGACGGGCGCCGGCCAGTACAAAACGCTGATACACAACCTCCAGCAGACGTATTGATTCGCTATCCAGACTTAACGTACCACGCCTCTGCCAGACGGCTTCGACACGGGCGAAAAGCGCGCCATTGAGATAAATATCATTGGCAAGGTTCGCCAGCTCTGCGGAAAACTCTTCGTCAAGGCGCTGTAGTTCATCGTTGGTGTGCGCCGCCGTCATCGCGAAGAAAACGCTGGTCACACGCGTGAGCAGCACTCCGCTTTGTTCAAGCGCCAGCAACGTATTAGCAAAATCAGGAACCTGTGAGTTTTGCACAATAGCGTCGATCTCGGCGCGTTTTTGCCGCACGCCTTCATCAAACGCTGGACGATAATGCTGCACGTCGATCTGATCAAACTGCGGCGCCTGATACGGCAATGTGCTGTGGTGTAAAAATGGATTCGTTAACGACATCTTTCACTCCTGAAAACGATTTGTTTACCAGAGTAGACTTCCCGGGAATCGACCGCAATCGCGTTAAGCAGGAATAGCTCTGAACGGAAATGACGTGCTATGGTAGTACTACATAAAAAGCGTTGAGGAACAGTGAGATGATCGTTTTAGTAACCGGAGCAACCGCAGGTTTTGGTGAGTGCATTACGCGTCGTTTTATTGAGAATGGGCATAAAGTTATTGCCACCGGACGCCGCCAGGAGCGCCTGCAGGAACTCAAAGATGAGCTGGGTGACCGCCTCTATACCGCGCAACTGGACGTACGTAATCGTGCATCAATTGAAGAGATGCTGAACGCCTTACCCGCTGAATGGCGCGATATTGATGTTCTGGTCAACAACGCGGGTCTGGCGCTGGGCCTTGAGCCAGCCCACAAGGCCAGCGTTGAAGACTGGGAAAATATGATCGACACCAACAACAAAGGTCTGGTTTATATGACCCGTGCAGTTCTGCCAGGCATGGTTGAGCGCAACCGCGGTCATATTATCAATATCGGTTCTACCGCGGGCAGTTGGCCATACGCTGGCGGGAACGTCTACGGTGCGACCAAAGCGTTTGTTCGCCAGTTTAGCCTGAATTTACGTACTGACTTACACGGCACTGCGATTCGCGTTACCGACATTGAACCGGGTCTGGTTGGCGGTACGGAATTCTCTAACGTACGTTTCAAAGGCGATGACGCTAAAGCTGAAAAAGCCTACGAAAATACCACTGCGCTGACCCCGCAAGATGTTACAGAAGCGGTATGGTGGGTGGCGTCCTTACCCGCTCATGTCAACATTAACACCCTTGAAATGATGCCTGTCACACAGTCTTTTGCCGGACTGAGTATTCATCGGAGCTAATTTCTCTGCCCGGCCTTACGCCGGGTATAGATAGCCTGAAATAAGTGATAAGATCTCCGGGTTAACTCTCTAAAAAGTAAGAATGAATGACCGTAGAAACGCAGCTCAACCCTACACAACCGGTAAATCAACAGATTTACCGTATTCTTCGTCGTGATATCGTGCACTGTCTGATTGCACCCGGTACGCCGCTGTCGGAAAAAGAGGTTTCCGTACGCTTTAATGTGTCACGCCAGCCGGTACGAGAAGCATTCATCAAACTGGCAGAGAACGGTCTGATTCAGATCCGCCCGCAGCGTGGCAGCTACGTAAACAAAATTTCGCTGTCGCAGGTGCAAAACGGCTGTTTTGTTCGCCAGGCAATTGAATGTGCCGTGGTCCGCCGCGCCGCATCACTGATCACCGACAAACAGTGCTATCAGCTCGAACAAAATCTGCATCAGCAGCGCATTGCGATTGATCGAAAACAAATCAATGATTTCTTCCAGCTTGATGACGAATTTCATCAGAAACTGGCTTTAATCGCCGAGTGCCAGCTCGCCTGGGACACCGTTGAGAATATTAAGGCCACGATTGACCGCGTTCGCTATATGAGCCTGGATCATATCTCTCCGCCTGAAATGCTGCTGCGTCAGCATCACGATATTTTTACCGCACTTGAGAAACATGATGGCGATGCCGTAGAGCGCGCAATGATGCTGCATCTCCAGGAAATTGGTGAGTCCGTTCAGCTAATCCGTCAGGAAAATAGCGACTGGTTCAGCGAAGATTAATATTACGCTCACCTCACACCGAGGTGAGTTTCTCCTGCTTTCCCCTCTCCCGCACATCTGCATAAAAAAAGCTGTGATTTTGATCGAAAACAAAAAAAATCATTAACGAGAAGCGTATTTATATTGCGCCCGTTACGTGGGACTAGAGCCCACGGGCTTTGACGGTAAGTTGGAAAGGAGAAAACACCATGAAAACATACGATCGTAACCGTAACGCAATCACCACTGGCAGCCGCGTCATGATTAGCGACACCGGACTTACAGGCCGCATTACAGCGATAGATACCGATGGCCTGACCGCTGAGCAAATTCGCCGCGGGAAAACAGTGGAAATCGAAGGGTGTGAAGGTAAATATGCCCCCCTCGAACTGATTCGTTTGGGCATGAACTAATTGGTGTGAATGCCAGAAAACAATGCGCCATCTGGCCCGTTTATAGCCAGATGGCGACTTAAATGATGTTCTCGTTACTTCAGTTTTGCAGCATACTTCGCAACGGTTGCCTTCGCCCCTTCAGCCAGTAAAGCAAGATAGGCTTGTGTGACCTGGTTCTTGAACAATTCTACCTGCGGCAGTTCACGACCAAAAATAGCATCGATCGCCAGCAGCGCCTGGACACGATCTTCGCCCTCGTTACTGCTATGCACCGCTTTGTGGATCACCGGTAACAGCGGATCGCTGATTTCAATCGCCTGACCCTGATCATCCACACCGCCGACGTAACGCATCCAGCCAGCCACGCCCAGCGCCAGCAGTTCAAAGTGGCTACCGTGCACAATGTGCCAGCGAATGGAGTCCAGCATACGCTGCGGCAGTTTTTGACTGCCGTCCATCGCGATCTGCCAGGTGCGATGACGCAGTGCCGGGTTGCTGTAGCGCTCAATTAACAGATCGGCATAGTGCGGAAGATCCACACCTTTCACTTTTAACGTGGGCGCTTGTTCCTGCAACATTAGCGCGCGCGCGGCGAGGCGATAATTTTCATCGCCCATGCAATCGTTAATGTGCTGATATCCCGCCAGATACCCCAGATAAGCAAGGAAAGAGTGGCTGCCGTTGAGCATACGCAGTTTCATCTCTTCAAACGGAATGACATCAGCAACCAGCTCCGCTCCCGCCTTCTCCCATTCAGGGCGGCCAGCGACAAAGTTATCTTCTATAACCCACTGACGGAACGGTTCACATGCCACGCCTGCCGGGTCGCGTACGCCGGTAATGTGTTCAATTTTGTCCAGCGTATCCTGGGTAACTGCAGGGACAATGCGGTCAACCATTGTCGACGGGAATGTGACATGTCGTTCGATCCACGCAGCCAGTTCCGCATCCACCGCCCGGGCATACGCGGTGACAACATTGCGCATCACATGACCGTTTTCCGGCATATTGTCGCAGGACATCACGGTAAAAGCGGGTAACCCCGCAGCTTTGCGGCGTGCAAGCGCCTCAACCACAACGCCTGGCGCAGTTTTTGGCTGTTTTGGGTTTTGTAGATCGGCGGCAATCATCGGGTTGTCTAACATCAATTGACCGGTCGCCGGAGAATGGCAATACCCTTTCTCGGTAATGGTCAGGGAAACAATCGCAACCTGCGGTTCACTCATCGCAGCCAGTACGCTTTCCAGACCATCAACCTGCGCATGCAGCGCATTTTTAACCACGCCCACGACTCTTGCAGTCCAAGCATCCGCAGACATTTCTGCAACGGTATACAGGTTATCTTGCTGTTTCAGATCGGCAATCTGCTGCTCGCCGCCAATCAGGTTCACTTCGCAATAGCCCCAGTCACTGCCGTGATCCGCAGAGAGAATGTCAGCGTAAACCCCCTGATGTGCGCGGTGAAATGCGCCAATCCCCAGATGAACAATACGCGGGACCAGTTTTGTACGATCGTAGTCGGGAAGTGCAGCCTTTGCCGTTAAGAGCTTGTTTTGCATGGTATGACCTACTTATCAATGAAATCAGGATTGATTCAGAGTAACGCCTGTATGGTTGTATGTTTTGATTTGCATTAAGCTTTTAATGATTGGTATGACATCACTTAAAGCTGTGTACCAGCATAAACGGAGAACGAACGCCTCCGTTCATGCTGCGGCTGTGGATTAGCTTGCCTGGGTCGCTGAACAACGCATCTTATCGGCTTTACTCACCTCAGCAGCATCCTCAGGCGCACTCAGATCGCGGTCTTTCACCTCTGGCATCAGCAGCGCGGAAACCAAACCGATCAGTGAGTAGGCGATGACCATCACCAGAATTGGCCACCAGGAGTTAGTCATGTTACAGAAGATACCAGCCAGAACCGGACCAAAACCAACGGCAACCAGCCCACCCGCCTCTTTTGAAATCGCCATGCGTGTGAATCGGTTACGGGCACCGAACATTTCAGCCATGGTAATATTTTCGAGAGCAAATAATCCCAATACGGCAAAGTTATGAATAACAATCAGTGCCGTCATAATAACGCCCGGACTATACGTTTTATCCACGACGATTGAGAGCATTGGGTAAGCCAGAATAATTGCCGAAATATTCAGAATAATATAAGGCAACCGGCGACCAAACTTATCAGACAACCAGCCGAGCAGCGGTATCGTAATAAATCCTAATACCGAACTAATCATTAAAGCATCGGTGGGTATTGATTTATCAAATAACAACGTCTGCACTAAATACCCAGCAAGGAAGGTTTGGATTAACCCAGAGTTACCCGCCTGTCCAAACCGTAAACCGGTTGCCAGCCAGAAGGATTTACTGGTAAACATCGCCCCTAGTGTATTTTCCGACGAATTATTTAATGCTGGAGAATTTTCCTCATCATTAACTTTCTCAAATACCGGACTTTCTTTGAGGTTCATACGTAACCAGATGGCAAAAATCATTACCACGACACTTGCCAGGAACGGAATTCGCCAGCCCCAGGCTAACAGTTCTTCCCGGTCAAGAGCAAAGAACATCACCGCCCAGATAGCAGTTGCACTAAGGGTTCCACAGTTTGTCCCCATGGCGACAAGCGAGGAAATGATGCCGCGTTTGCCTTTTGGCGCATACTCAGCAAGCATAGTCCCTGCGCCCGAGATTTCAGCCCCCGCGCCAAGCCCTTGTACGATACGCAGCGTCACCAGCAATACGGGAGCAAAGATACCGATTTGCGCATACGTTGGCAGTACGCCGATTAATGTTGTGCAGATCCCCATCATGGTGATGGTAATAAACAGCACCTTTTTACGCCCAATGCTGTCTCCCATTTTGCCAAATATAAATGCTCCGACGATACGAGCAATATATCCTGCACCATAGGTACCCATTGCTAAAATGAGCGCCATCGCTGCAGACTGTTCCGGGAAAAATATCTCATGGAATACCAGCGCGGCCCCCAGAGAATATAATTGGAAATCCATAAATTCGAGCGCAGTACCTAACCATCCGGATACGGCGGCTCTGACCAGATCCTTCGTTGATCTTTCGTGTTTTTCTTGATTCATATTGGCTATCTCTAAGAGGTAAGATGCGTACCACTTACTCGCAGTTATTTATATTATTCAGTGAATGTGAGTAAAACTTTGCAGCAGTGCTGCTGATCTTTCTCAAACAATTCAATTGCGTCGGTAACGTGGTGATAGTCAAAAGTATGGGTAATAAGTTGGTTAGGATCGATAAGTCCGTTGACTAACCAATCAATAACAACCGGGAATTTGTTCGCATTTAATCTTGAAGAATAAATTGAAAGTTCTTTCCCGGTAATGCCTTGTTGAACAATCTGACAAGGATCGCTGGAGAAGCCCATCAGAACAATCCGCGCGGCTGGCGATGCCAGCGTGATAGCCTCCTGTAAAATAGATGGATGACAAGCGGCATCCACGATGATGGTCGGTTTTAGCCCTTTTTCCGTCAGGAAATCTTGCAACGATTGCTGACTATTATTGACTGCCCAGTCTGCACCGCACTGCTTCGCCATGCTAAGGCGTTCATCGATTCTGTCAGCAATCACCACGGTTTTTACTTTATAGACACGTTTAAGCGCCTGTACGGTGGTCAGTCCCATAGGACCCGCGCCATAAATCAGCGCAATATCGTTTTCTGTTGGATTTATTTGCCCAGTTACGTTTGCGGCGATGGTAAAAGGCTCAACCATAACGGCATGCTCATCAGGCACGGCATCGGGGATCGTCCAGGCATTTTTCTCTGGCACGACAGCGTACTCGCTAAAACCGCCATCGCGATGCACGCCCAGCACCACCAGCGATGTACAAACGTTAGGTTTACCAATTGAACAGGGATAACAATGTCCGCAACTGATAACCGGATCAACGGATACTCGCTCGCCCATTCGCGAACGGTCAACACCTTCACCTACCGCATCAATCACGCCAAAAAACTCGTGGCCAATCACGCGTGGGTATTTTGCAAATGGATTGTGTCCGCGATAAATATGGCTGTCAGAACCACAAATTCCCGCCAGTTTCACCCTAACCCTGACTTCGCCTGCAGAGGGTTCTGGTACCGGTAGCTCGGCAATATTCAGCGTATTCGGTTTTTCAATCACAATACTTTTCATAGCAAATCACTCCTTACCAGTTCCACAACGTGCCATCTTCCAGACGAGCAACAGGCAGATATGCAGGGTCATACGGATATTTCGCCGCCAGCTTTTCATCAAACTCGATCCCAAGACCTGGTTTGTCTCCTGGATGCATATAGCCGTTATCAAAGGTCCAGTTGTGCGGGAACACTTCCAACATTTGCTCGGAATACCCCATATATTCCTGTACGCCGAAGTTCGGCACCCACAGATCAAAGTGCAACGCAGCGGCCATGCATACTGGGGACAGATCGGAAGGTCCATGCGAACCGGTACGTACCTGATACAGCGACGCGAAATCGGCAATTCGACGCATGCCAGTGATACCGCCCGCATGGGTGATGGTGGTGCGGATATAGTCGATCAATTGCTCTTCGATAAGCTGTTTGCAGTCCCAGATGCTGTTGAAAACTTCCCCTACCGCAATCGGCGTGACCGTATGCTGGCGGATCAGGCGGAAGCATTCCTGGTTTTCAGCCGGGGTTGGGTCTTCCATCCAGAACAGACGGTATTGCTCGATGCTTTTGCCGAAACGGGCCGCTTCAATTGGCGTCAGACGGTGGTGCATATCGTGCAGAAGATGTTCGTTGAAACCAAACTTGTCGCGCACGGCTTCAAACAGTGTTGGTGTGAAATCGAGGTACTTCTCCGTTGACCATAACTGCTCTTCTGGCCACTGCCCTTTGGTAGCGGGTTCGTAGGCCAGTCCTTTGCCTTTAGACATACCGTAAGTGGTTTTCATACCCGGCACGCCGCACTGCACGCGAATTGCTTTAAAGCCCATCTCTTTATGGCGCGCATAATCTTCGAGTACGTCATCAACGGTATGGCCTGTGGTGTGACAGTAAACCATAACGCCTTCACGAGATGCGCCGCCGAGCAGCTGGTACAACGGCATATTCGCCGCTTTCGCTTTGATGTCCCACAATGCCATATCCACCGCGGAAATCGCCGACATGGTGACCGGACCACGACGCCAGTACGCGCCTTTGTAGAAAAACTGCCAGATGTCCTCAATTCGGTGCGCATCGCGACCAATCAGTTGCGGACAAACATGATCTTTCAGATAGGACGCTACGGATAACTCGCGTCCGTTTAACGTGGCATCTCCCAGCCCAGTGATCCCATCGTCTGTCGTAATTTTCAACGTGACAAAATTACGCCCCGGACAGGTGACAAACACTTCAGCCCCAACAATCTTCATTTCTTATTCCTTGCATTTGTTCTTGTGATGCAGGAAATTTACCCAACTGAGCTACTACCATACAAGTATGAAGATCAAAAAAACGCTGATTGATCACAAAAAAGGCGCTATGCGCGCCCCCACCCAGCCACAATAATCAGCATGCCGCACAATGCCACCAGCGCGCCTGACCAGTCGTACAGGCTAAGTTTTACGCCGTCAACAATGCGTAGCCATAGCAACGCTGTCACCACGTAAACTCCACCATAGGCCGCGTACACACGCCCGCTTGCTGCCGGATGCAGCGTCAGTAACCAAACGAATAAGGCCAGTGACATCCCGGCGGGTATCAGCAGCCAGGCCGTAGCCCCTCGCTTAAGCCAGAGCCAGGGTAAAAAGCAGCCAATGATTTCGCATAACGCGGTGATGAAAAAAAGGAATGTGGTCTTAAGCATTGATGTTATTCAGTTACCTTTGGTTTAACCATGATACGACAGAATGTCGTTAGCGTATCCATCTCCGCTGAGTGGGTATGCCCGCAAGCCAGAATAGTGTAGAATTTAGCCCTGTTTTATTGTTTTTTCCCTTTCCCATAAAAGGAATTCACCATGAATATTACACTGACCAAACGCCTGTGCCTGACGGCTATGCTGACGCTGGCTGCGGCTGTGTACACCTCTTCCGCATTTGCTGAAACCAGTAAACTGATCATTGAATCCGGGGACAGTGCGCAAAGTCGTCAACAGGCAGCAATGGAAAAGGAACAATGGAACGATACGCGTCAGTTACGCCAGAAGGTCAACAAGCGTGCAGAGAAAGAGTGGGACAAAACCGACGCAGCTTTCGATAGCCGTGATAAATGCGAACAGAGCGCTAATATTAATGCGTACTGGGAGCCCAACACCTTGCGCTGCCTCGACCGCCGCACTGGCCGCACCGTTGCCCCATAATGATTGCACTTTGAAAGATATTGAAAGGATACGATATGACTAGCGCCCTCAGTGTTAAGCTGCGCCCGCTGGAGCGTGAAGATTTACGATTTGTCCATCAGCTTGATAACAACGCCAGCGTAATGCGTTACTGGTTTGAAGAACCTTACGAAGCATTTGTTGAGCTGTCAGATCTGTATGACAAGCATATCCACGACCAAAGTGAACGTCGCTTTGTTGTGGAATGCGACGGTGAAAAAGCCGGACTGGTGGAGCTGGTTGAAATTAACCATGTGCACCGCCGGGCAGAATTCCAGATCATTATTTCGCCGGAATATCAGGGCAAAGGTTTGGCTTCCCGGGCTGCTAAGCTGGCGATGGATTACGGCTTTACCGTACTTAACTTATATAAGCTGTATCTGATCGTTGATAAAGAGAACGAAAAAGCCATCCACATCTACCGTAAACTCGGCTTTATGGTCGAAGGCGAACTGATTCATGAATTCTTTATCAACGGTCAATACCGCAACACTATCCGCATGTGTATCTTCCAGCAGCAGTATCTGGCAGAACATAAAACGTCAGGTCCCAACCTGCTGCAACCTACCGCTCAATAAAGACTGACTAATAGTAATCGATGGTGTTTTCAATCGAGTAATGGTGTTCAACTGCCGGCTTCACGCTCTCGTCAACGATAACAAGCTGGCAGTTGACCGGATTAGCATAGTCATCATACTTGCACGTTTGTTTTACATTACCTAACGGATGGTTATTGAGCAGGCTTACCGCGGTGTAATCCAGCTTCTTCAACGGGTCAACCGACGGTTTGGCATCAACCTGCAAGGTATTGTCCTTATTGACGGTGGTTTTACCCAGCGGGTAGCCTTCCGCATCATAGCGATATTGTACCTTCATCTCTTTTCCCGTGGCGGAAACGACAAAACCGTTATCGTCGGTATCCCATACCACGCCCGCCGCAGGCAGTTCTGCTAACTGACATTTACCCTGTAAGCGGATCCGTTTTTCCAGCGTTTTGGCGTCCCGGTAATAGTTAGCATCGAGGACCAGCGCCATGCCGGTATTGCTTTCAATATCATGCAATTCAAGCGTATCGAAGCACCCTTCCTGTGAGAGCGTACCGACAACGCGCTTGGTGACTTCACCTTTGTCATTAAACAGCGTCTGGCTGAAATCTTTAACCGGCCCGCGCAGCGGATCGAAATCAAATTCATTGGAAAAACTGGCCATTTCCGGCGTAAAGGAATCCAGGCCTTTGGCGTTATCACACCCGGCCAGCACGACGCACAGGAAACCTAACAAGATCTTTTTCTTCACATTTTTCACCGGGATAAGAAGATAATTCTCAATCATATTAGCAAATACAGTTATTTACACCAGAAATGCTAATCTTAGTCCAGGTCGATCATAAAGGAGCTGATGATGAAATACATAACAGGAATTGCCGCGCTCTTACTGGCCGTCGCGTCCCCGCAGGTTTTGGCGGCACCGGCGTCATGTGAACGCGTGAAAAGCGATATCGAACAGCGGATCATTAATAATGGCGTTGCTGAATCCAGCTTTACGCTGAACATTGTTCCCAACGATCAGGCCGATCAGCCTGATTCACTGGTCGTGGGACATTGTGCAAACGATACGCACAAAATTCTCTATACCCGAACCAACAGTGGCAACGCCCCTGCCAATAGCACCCCTGCCCAGGACGGGCACGTCGCCGAACCGCAATAAATCACGCCCTCCGTACGCGGAGGGTCACTCCAGTTTGATATGCATTAAGATGACATACCCATAAGTGGGTAAACTCAAACCATTATTAGCATGCTATTAATTTCGTTATAGAAATTAATATATAGCGATAACTATAATGGGGTGAGTAATGTCAAAAACTGAGCAATATGGAGGCATTAGCCGCAGGACGTTAGTGAAATCCTCGGCAATCGGTTCGCTGGCGCTTGCCGCGGGTGGGCTGTCGTTACCTTTCGGAATGCGCACTGCCGCCGCATCGGTACAGCAGGCGATACAACCCGTTGAAGAAAAAGTGGTTTGGGGCGCTTGTTCCGTAAACTGCGGCAGCCGTTGTGCCCTGCAACTCCACGTCAAAGATAATGAAGTCGTATGGGTGGAGTCCGATACGACCGGGAACGATATTTATGGTCAACACCAGGTTCGCGCCTGTTTGCGTGGCCGCTCAATCCGTCGACGGATCAATCATCCGGATCGCCTGAATTACCCCATGAAGCGCGTGGGCAAACGTGGTGAAGGTAAATTTGAGCGTATAACCTGGCAGGAAGCACTGGACACCATCAGTGCCAGTTTGAAAAATACCGTGCACAAATACGGTAACGAGGCCGTGTATATCAACTACACCTCTGGCATTGTAGGCGGCAACATTACTCGCTCCTCCCCTTATGCCTCGCTGGTCGCTCGCCTGATGAACTGCTATGGCGGATTCCTGAGTCATTACGGCACCTACAGTACCGCACAAATCGCGGCGGCAATGCCTTATACCTATGGTTCAAACGAAGGCAACAGCACCTCCGATATCGAAAACACGAAGCTGGTGGTGATGTTCGGCAATAATCCTGCCGAAACGCGTATGAGCGGAGGTGGAATAACTTACTTCCTGGAACAGGCCCGGGAGCGCTCTAATGCCCGGATGATCGTCATCGACCCGCGTTATACCGATACCGCAGCGGGTCGTGAAGATGAATGGATCCCTATTCGTCCAGGCACCGATGCTGCATTAGTAGCCGGAATCGCCTGGGTCCTGATTCACGAAGATCTCGTTGACCAGACGTTTCTGGATACATACTGCATCGGTTACGACGAGAAAACCCTGCCCGCCGACGCACCCGCTAATGGGCACTACAAAGCCTATATTTTGGGCAACGGTGATGACGGTATCGCTAAAACTCCCCAGTGGGCCTCACATGTTACCGGGATCCCAGCCGAGCGCATTATCAAACTAGCTCGGGAAATCGGCAGTACAAAACCCGCATATATTTGTCAGGGCTGGGGTCCGCAACGCCAGGCTAACGGCGAGCTGACCTCACGCGCAATCGCGATGCTGCCGATCCTGACCGGCAACGTCGGCATCAACGGCGGCAATAGCGGTGCACGAGAATCAACCTACACCATCACGATTGAGCGTATGCCGCTGCCAGAAAATCCCATTAAGACCCAGATATCCTGCTTTAGCTGGACCGACGCAATCGTCCGGGGCCCGGAAATGACCGCTACCCGCGATGGCGTACGTGGGAAAGATAAGCTCGACGTGCCGATTAAATTTATCTGGAACTACGCGGGCAACACCATCACCAATCAGCACTCAGATATCAATAAAACGCATGAGATCCTTCAGGACGACACGAAATGCGAAATGATTGTGGTCATCGAAAACTTCATGACCTCTTCGGCCAAATATGCCGATATTCTGCTGCCTGATTTAATGACCATCGAACAGGAAGACATCATTCCTAACGATTATGCAGGCAACATGGGTTACCTCATTTTTATTCAACCCGCAACGTCGCCTAAGTTCGAGCGCAAACCGATCTACTGGATAATGAGTGAAGTCGCAAAACGTCTTGGCGATGATGTCTATCAACGGTTTACTGAAGGCCGTACCCAGGAGCAGTGGCTTCAGTATCTGTATGCAAAAATGCTGGCTAAAGACCCTGCGCTCCCGACTTATGATGAGCTGAAAAAAAATGGGGATCTATAAACGCAAAGATCCTAACGGACACTTTGTCGCCTATAGAAAATTCCGCGAGGATCCACAGGCCAACCCGCTCAAAACGCCGTCTGGCAAGATTGAAATTTACTCCAGCCGACTGGCGAAAATTGCCAGTACATGGGAACTGCAAAAGGACGAGGTAATCAGTCCGCTTCCCGTTTATGCATCCACGTTTGAAGGGTGGGATGACCCGAAACGCAGTTCATACCCGCTGCAGATGTTTGGTTTCCACTACAAATCCCGCACCCACTCCAGCTACGGCAATATCGATGTTCTCCAGGCATCCTGTCGTCAGGAAGTATGGATAAATCCCGTCGATGCCCAAAAACGGGGGATTGCAAATGGCGATATGGTGCGAGTCTTTAACGATCGCGGTGAACTGCGTATCCCGGCAAAAGTAACGCCACGAATTTTGCCCGGAGTAAGCGCAATGGGCCAGGGTGCATGGCACGATGCCGATATGGCTGGCGATAAGATTGACCACGGCGCCTGCGTCAATACGCTGACAACTCAGCGCCCGTCGCCGCTGGCAAAGGGCAACCCACAGCATACTAACCTGGTCGAGATCGAGAAGGCATAAGGACTAACCCATGACAACTCAGTATGGATTTTTTATTGATTCCAGCCGTTGCACGGGGTGTAAAACCTGCGAGCTGGCCTGCAAAGATTACAAGGATCTCACTCCCGACGTCAGTTTCCGGCGTATTTACGAATACGCTGGAGGCGACTGGCTGGAAGATAACGGCGTCTGGCAACAGAATGTCTTCGCCTATTACCTCTCCATTGCCTGTAACCACTGCGAAGATCCGGCCTGCACCAAGGTTTGCCCCAGCGGCGCTATGCATAAGCGTGAAGATGGTTTTGTGGTGGTGGATGAAGACATATGCATAGGCTGTCGCTACTGCCACATGGCCTGCCCGTACGGCGCACCGCAGTACAATGCCGCCAAAGGTCATATGACCAAGTGCGATGGCTGTCATGACCGCGTGGCCGACGGCAAAAAGCCCATCTGCGTCGAGTCCTGTCCGCTGCGCGCGCTGGACTTTGGCCCAATTGATGAGCTGCGCAAAAAGCACGGTGAACTGGCGGCGGTCGCTCCGCTGCCAGGTGCGCACTTCACCAAACCGAGCATTGTGATCAAACCCAACGCCAATAGCCGCCCGACCGGGGATACCACGGGTTATCTGGCGAATCCGCAGGAGGTGTAACATGGGCAATGGATGGCATGAATGGCCCCTGGTCCTGTTTACGGTGCTGGGCCAGTGCGTGGCCGGGGCGCTGATAGTGAGTGGCTATGGCTGGCTGACCGCTAAAGACGAGGTGGCAAAACAACGTATCGTGCGCAGCATGTTTTTTCTGTGGCTGGTGATGGGCATCGCCTTTCTCGCCTCGGTAATGCACCTGGGTTCGCCACTGCGCGCCTTTAACTCGCTGAACAGAGTTGGCGCATCTGCGCTGAGTAACGAAATCGCCAGTGGTTCACTGTTTTTCGCCGTCGGTGGCCTGTGGTGGCTGGTGGCGTTTCTCGGTAAAATGCCCGCAGCGTTAGGTAAAATCTGGCTGCTGGTGGGCATGCTGCTGGGTCTGGTATTTGTGCTGGCGATGACCAGCGTCTACCAGATAGACACTGTCCCGACCTGGAATAACGGCTACACTACGGTGGCATTTTTTATGACGATGTTGCAAAGCGGACCGCTGTTTGCCGCCCTGCTGCTGCGTGCTGCGGGTGTTTCCTCTGGCACTGCCAGATTCGCCTACATAAGCGTTTTGGCCCTACTGGTGATCGTAGCGGTTATTGTTCTGCAGGGACTGTCGCTCGGCGGGATCCACAGTTCGGTGCAATCCGCCAGCGCGCTGGTTCCCGACTACGGAAGCTTGCAGGTCTGGCGCATCATTCTGCTGGCCGCCGGTCTGGGCTGCTGGATATGCCCGCTTATCCGTCGTAAAGCACCGTCCGTCGGCGGCCTGGCGCTGGGCTTGGTGTTAGTCCTCGCCGGTGAAATCATTGGCCGCGGATTGTTTTACGGTTTACATATGACAGTCGGAATGGCTGTTGCAGGTTAACTTTCGGATGCGGGGCAACCCGCACTGTTCAGGATTGTTTGCATGACCCATTTTTCGCAAGGTGACAACTTTTCTACCGCGGCGCGCGTACTCGGCGCACTGTTTTACTATGCGCCAGATAGCGCGGAAACCTCTGCCTTAGTCAGTGCGTTAAGAGCCGATGGCTGGCAGGCGCAGTGGCCGCTCGATCAGGCAATGCTTTTCCCGCTGGCAGCACGGCTACAAGCCGAGGTCGATGAGCCTCTCCCGCAGGCCTGGCAACGCCTGTTTGTCGGTCCATATGCGCTACCCTCTCCGCCCTGGGGATCCGTCTGGCTGGATCGTGAAAACGTGTTGTTTGGCGACTCTACGCTGGCACTCCGTCAGTGGATGCGGGACAACGGCATCCAGTTTGCCATGCAGCAAAATGAGCCAGAAGATCACTTTGGTTCACTGCTGTTGCTGACGGCCTGGCTTGCTGAAAATGAACGCCACACCGAGTGCGAACAGCTGCTGGCCTGGCATCTGTTCCCGTGGTCATCCCGCTTCCTTGATGTGTTTATCGAAAAAGCTGATCACCCGTTTTACCAGGCGCTGGGGGAGCTGGCCCGTCTGACGCTGGCGCAATGGCAGTCGCAGTTACTGATCCCGATAGCCGATAAGCCACTTTTTCGTTAGTTTCACCACAGGCAGGATGTGTCCTGCCTGTGTAGCATCCTGTTGCGCACGCTGAGCTTTTGCTTCTGTTGCCAAATAGCCGCAAAATAAAGCGTCTGAAATTTCCTGTCTGGCCACTCATGCATCATTTACATGCTTATCCTGACCTGCGCGCCATGTTCCGCCGCCTGCTGATTGCTGCGCTGATTGGTATCCTTGCTGCGTTGGCCGTCGCAGGATTTCGCCACGCCATGCTCCTTCTTGAATGGTTGTTCCTGAGCAATGACACAGGGAGTCTGGTCAACGCGGCAACAAACCTTTCCCCTGTAAGACGCATGCTGACACCTGCGTTAGGAGGGCTGGCGGCGGGTTTGCTGCTTTGGGGATGGCAAATGTTCAACCGGTTACGCCCGCAGGCTCCCACTGATTACATGGAAGCCTTGCAAACTAATGGACAATTTGACGTCAGTGCAAGCCTGGTGAAATCGCTGGCCTCGTTACTGGTCGTCTCCAGCGGGAGCGCCATCGGGCGCGAAGGTGCCATGATTTTACTGGCAGCGCTGGCGGCCTCCAGCTTTGCTCAACGCTTCACCCCTCGCACGGAATGGAAGTTATGGATTGCCTGCGGAGCCGCTGCGGGTATGGCCGGAGCGTATCATGCCCCACTGGCGGGCAGTCTATTTATAGCTGAAGTGTTGTTTGGCACCTTGATCCTCGCGTCACTGGGACCGGTGGTGGTATCCGCCGTCGTCGCCTTGCTCACCACCAATATGCTGAGCGCCAGCAATGCGCTGCTGTATGCCGTGCACTTCACACGGGAACTGCATGCGCTGGAATACGTCATGATCATCAGCACCGGTCTGGCTGCCGGCGTTTGCGGACCGCTATTCATGTGGTTGATGACCACCAGCCATAATGGTTTTTTGCGCTTAAAACTCTCGCCCCCGTGGCAACTGGCGCTTGGCGGGCTGATCGTTGGCCTGCTGTCATTGCTCACGCCTGCGGTCTGGGGTAACGGCTACAGCGTGGTGCAATCATATTTACTCTCCCCACCGCTGCTGGCCGTGGTAAGCGGGATCTTCATCTGCAAATTACTGGCGGTGCTTGCCAGCAGTGGCTCCGGTGCGCCTGGCGGTGTGTTTACGCCAACGCTGTTTGTCGGTCTTTCGGTGGGTATGCTGCTGGGACGAGTGTGGGGATTATGGCTTCCAGGTCCGGATGAGATTGCCATTCTGCTGGGATTAACGGGGATGGCCACGCTGCTGGCAGCGACCACGCATGCGCCAATAATGTCGACACTGATGGTTTGTGAAATGACCGGGGAGTATCGTCTGCTCCCCGGATTGCTGATTGCCTGTGTGGTGGCGTCTGTGCTGTCGCGAACGTTACGCCAGGACTCTATCTACCGACAACACGCTGCCGAGCATTGACAGACGGATGTACTGAGACAGCTCGCGCTGCTCTGCACGAGGCAGATAAGGCAGTTCACCGATCAGCGGTGCGGGTAATTTTTTGCCCAGCACATCAATGATTTCCGCATAATGCGCCAGCCCCGGGTTGATTCGGTTCGCGACCCAGCCAATCAAAGGCAGTCCGTCGCTGGCAATCGCCTGTGCGGTGAGGATGGCATGATTAATACAGCCTTCCTGGATACCCACCACCATCAGCACCGGCAGTTGTTCCTGCACCACCCATTCAGATAACGGACGCAGATCGTTCATCAGGCTCCGCCAGCCTCCGGTGCCTTCAACGACAACGTGATCCACTTTTTCGCTGAGGCTTGCGAGGCCGTTGGATAACAGGGTGTAATTGACCGGACCACTATGCGCTACGCTGCTTTCATCCTCACTCAACGCAATCGGGTTGACCGCCTCGTAGGGCAGTTCGATAGTGGACACGCTTTGCAGCACCAGCGCATCTTTGTTGCGCAGACCTTCAGGTGTCTCTTTGCTTCCTTTGGCCACGGGTTTGTAGCCCGCAACGCTTTTACCCCCTGACGCTAACGCTTGTAGTAATGCGCGGGAAACCACGGTCTTCCCAACAGAAGTGTCTGTACCTGTAATAAAGAAACGCTTCAGCATCACTAACTCCACCGTTATGCTTTGAAAATATAAGTCAGGAAAATAATACAGTGGAGAAAGTCTAAGGTATGACGACGAGAATCGGCTTGAGATAGCGCAATTTTTCGTACAACAGTTAAAAAATGTTAACCCTGTAATAGACGAATCAACAAAGAACCGTTATACATCGCGTCCTTCACGAGTGCCGCCCCTGCCATCGTCCCTTGATTGGTGAACTGCGTACTTTCGACGACAATATGCTGACTGTAGGCCGGGAGCGCTTGCTGACGAATGCTGTCAGCAATAGTGGGAAACAAAATATCCGCCGCTTTACTGAGCGGCGAACCAATCAATATCTTTTGCGGGTTGAACAAATTCACCATGATGGCAAGAATCCGTCCGACATGGGTCCCGACGCCGCTAATGATATCTTTCGCCAATAAATCCCCCTGCATCGCCGCCAGACACAGCGCGTCTACCGTTAACGGTTGGCCGTGTAGAGAAGAACTCATCGACTGCTTCAAGCGTACCTGTGCCAGTTCGAGCACGCTGTCGACGCTGGCGATCGTTTCCAGGCAACCATGGTTGCCGCAATAACAGCGTTTGCCGTAGGGGTCCACCTGGGTATGACCAATTTCCACCAGGCTACTGCTGCCGGCATGCAGTAGATGACCGTCGGTGATTACTCCGGCCCCTACGTTATGATCGATAACCACCTGAATGACGTCGCGCGCGCCGCGCGATGCGCCAAAAAGCGCCTCGGCCATAGTCCAGGCGCTGATATCGTGCTGAATATAGACCGGCACGCCGGTATGATTTTCAAGCGCTTCACCCAGCGGCATCTCTTTGACATCGTCGTAGAATGGCATGCGATGAACGATACCGTTTTCAGTATCAATAATGCCGGGTAAGGTAATGGCGATGGAGGTTAAGCGTTCCAGCTTTTGCTGGTGGCGGATGAAAAACTGATCGACCTGGGTAATAACGCGTTCCAGCAATGGTGTTTCACTGACCAGCGCCATTTCAAGACAATCTTCAACCACCAGTTTGCTGCTCAGATCGCGCAGCGCCAG
This sequence comes from Citrobacter sp. RHBSTW-00887, assembly GCF_013728095.1. Taxonomy (NCBI): domain Bacteria; kingdom Pseudomonadati; phylum Pseudomonadota; class Gammaproteobacteria; order Enterobacterales; family Enterobacteriaceae; genus Citrobacter; species Citrobacter sp. RHBSTW-00887. Next base: position 2,792,540 of record NZ_CP056267.1, read on the forward strand.
AAAGATCTCGCCGCGACTGATACGAATGGATAAATAGTGCCAGGCTTCCGTTTCCACAACCAGCCCAACGGCCGGACGTCCACGGCTGCCCGCTTCCTTGATTTCCAACTCTTGCACCAGGTGCGCTTCGAGCATTTCGCGGACAATTTTAGTAATACTGGCAGGTGCCAATTGTGCCAGGCGAGAGAGATCAATACGCGATACCGGACCCAGCTGATCAATCAGGCGATAAACCGCGCCCGCATTGGTCTGCTTAATTTGATCGATATGCCCAGGCTGACTATCAGCAACCACCACTTACTCCCTTTATTTTCGCGCTCCGAAATAATCTGCGGGCTATGGTGAAGCACTTCAATGGCTTCCGTCAACTTTTTACTTAGCCTTGTGATTTACTGCACATTTTCGCCCATTTTTAAACTAAATTAATCGCCTGAACGGCCGCCAGCAGTTGCTCGCGAAAGCGTTGCGCGGCGTGACTTTGCTCATGATGTTTTGGCCACACCAGCCACATTTCCGAAACGGCATCTTCTTCCGCTATCGGGATCCAACACATTTCATACAATTGCACCCGTTTAAAGGAAGCGGGAAGAATGGAAACGCCTAATCCTGCGGCCACCAGCCCGATGATAGTCATCGCCTCGCCAACCTCCTGAGTGATAGTCGGCTTCAGTCCATAGCGACGCATGAGGCCAAGAATATCGTCATACAACCCCGTCCCCACATGCGGATCAAAAAAGACAAATGGCTCATTGGCCAACTCCGCCAATGTGACCACCGGCTTTTGCGCCAACGGATGCGCGCGCGGGATCATCGCCATCAGCGGCTCATGCAGAATGATTTCACGCTCCAGCGTTTCCGGAAGCTGCGTGTTGCGCAGAAGTCCCAAATCCAGCGTTCCTTCATTGAGCGGAGCAATTTGCTCGCGCGTGTTCATTTCACGGGTTTGCATATGTACAGCGGGGTAGCTCTGGCGAAAGAGGGATAACGTATCTGAAACCGCTTTGATAAACGGTGCCGATGACGTAAAGCCGATACGCAATTCCCCCGCTTCTCCCAGATGCAGACGCTCAGCCCTGGCAGCGGCCTCATTAACCAGCCCCAGGATCTGCCGACTGTCTGCCAGAAACTGCTTTCCGGCAGCGGTCAGCGCCACGCTGCGGTTAGTGCGCGCCAGAAGTCGGGCGCCGACCTGCTGCTCGAGGATCTGGATTTGCTGGCTCAGCGGCGGTTGCGAAATATTCAGCCGTGCCGCCGCCCGGCCAAAATGCAATTCTTCGGCAACCGCTACAAAGTAACGTAAATGACGCAGCTCGATATTCATATTTTTAAGATATCATTTGAGATTATTAATATATTAGACAGAATAATGCGATTTTCATACTCTTAAAGCTAGTCATGTAGAGGTAATTGATTGAGCAAGGATTTCAAGTGAGCCGTACAACCACTGTCGATACCGCGCCGACAAGCGATGTTGATGAACAGAGAGTTATCCCGCCGGATAGTTTTATCAAACGCGGAACATCCCCATTTATGCGCGTCACGCTGGCGCTGTTTTCTGCCGGACTGGCGACATTTGCTCTCCTCTATTGCGTGCAACCCATACTGCCAGTGCTCTCGCACGAGTTTGGGGTCTCTCCCGCCAGCAGCAGTATTTCGCTTTCCATCTCAACGGCGATGCTCGCGATCGGTTTACTGTTTACCGGTCCACTTTCCGATGCGATAGGCCGCAAGCCGGTGATGGTTACCGCCCTGCTGCTCGCGTCCTGCTGTACGTTACTTTCGACGATGATGACCAGCTGGCACGGTATTTTAATCATGCGTGCGCTGATAGGTCTTTCGCTCAGCGGCGTGGCTGCAGTGGGAATGACCTATCTGAGCGAGGAAATACATCCCAGCTTCGTCGCCTTCTCAATGGGCTTATATATCAGCGGTAACTCGATTGGTGGTATGAGTGGCCGTTTGATAAGCGGCGTGTTTACCGACTTTTTTAACTGGCGTATCGCGCTGGCGGCGATCGGTTGTTTTGCCCTCGCCTCCGCGCTGATGTTCTGGAAAATCTTGCCGGAATCTCGTCATTTCAGACCAACGTCGCTGCGACCGAAAACGCTGTTTATCAACTTTCGTTTGCACTGGCGCGACAGAGGGTTGCCGCTGCTGTTTGCGGAAGGTTTTTTACTGATGGGGTCGTTTGTCACGCTGTTTAATTACATCGGCTATCGTCTGATGCTCTCGCCGTGGGAACTCAGCCAGGCGGTTGTCGGTCTGTTGTCCGTGGCCTATCTGACCGGGACCTGGAGCTCACCGAAAGCGGGGTCGATGACCACCCGCTATGGACGTGGTCCGGTAATGCTCTTTTCAACCGGCGTGATGCTGGTTGGACTGTTGATGACCCTGTTCACATCACTGTGGCTGATCTTCGCCGGGATGCTGCTATTTTCAGCCGGGTTCTTTGCCGCGCACTCCGTGGCAAGCAGTTGGATTGGACCACGGGCAAAACGCGCTAAAGGCCAGGCATCTTCCCTGTATCTGTTCAGCTATTATCTGGGTTCCAGTATTGCCGGTACGCTGGGTGGCGTATTCTGGCACAGCTACGGCTGGAACGGCGTGGGCGGATTTATCGCCCTGATGCTGGTGCTGGCGTTGCTGGTCGGTGCACGTCTGCACCATCGTCTGCACGTATAATCCACGATGCCCGGGTTCCGGGCATCGCCTTCATCAGCCATGCTGTAACGTCTGAGCCCCCATTTGCAGGGCAATAACCGTCCCGTTCATCGCTATATGGAGTATAACCGGCATCAACAGGCCGTTGCTTTTCAGTCTGGCGATGATCAAAACCTGCGACACAAGAAACAGCATCAGCAACGTGCGCAGATCCACATACTGGGTATGCATGATGGCAAAAATGACCGATACCACCACCGACGACAGCCAGGTTTTATTATTGAACCAATACTGGAATGCGTTGAATAAACAGCCCCTGAAAACAATCTCTTCATACACTGGCGCAATAAATATCAGGGTCAGAGTGGATAACCACAGCGCGTAGCTGTTTAGGGATATCTGGCTGGTTACCCACGCTTCGGTTTGTCTGAGGCCCAGAAACCATGGCAGGATAAGCTGAATAAACAGCAGCGCCACGAACAAAATGGCAAACCATCTGGCGTTGAAAATTCCCTTTCCCAGCCCCTCTCTTTTTCTAAAGAAGAAGTAATACAGCGGGACCAGCACAACAAATTCCAGCGCAAACAGCAGCGGAAAAAGTAGCCCTTTGGCAAGCAGAACCTGACTGGCGGGGAAAAACAACGGAATAAACGTGAGGCCAAACATCAGCAAAAACATGGTAAAACAGCCAGCAACCGCTTTGGTCCTGACGATATACAGGTTGTCGGCATCCTGTGACATACGATCTCCTTGCGCTTATCAAAGATAACTTGATGAATTATCAATATATGATAAAAATTCTCATTATCACTTACAACCTACCAACTTTTACGCAATGCCCACGGTTTACAACGCGTATAGCGTTACAGACTCTTTTCAGCGGAACATTCTCATCAGCTACTCAGTGGGGAATCCGCCAGCGGCAACGAAAAACGGAAACAGGCCCCTGCCGTTGAATTAATCAGGCGGATATCTCCCCCATGCAGTTCGAGCATTCTGCGCACGATCAGTAAGCCCAGACCACCACGCTCAGCCCGCTGCTCACGGGGTAGTAACGCCGTCGGGCGCTGAAATAATACTTCGCGAACAGCCTCTTCGACGCCAGGCCCGCTGTCCTGCACTTCTGCTAACAAGCGGTCTTCCTCACGCCAGACTTTTAACCACACTTCGCCCCCGTCAGGCGTATGACGGATAGCGTTATCCAGCAAATTCGTGACGATTCTTTCCATCATCGATAAATCGGCATTCACCAGCGGTAACGGACCAATTACGTCAAGGTGCAACTGCAAATGACGCGTGGCAACGGGTAGATCAAATTTCTGCGCCACATCCTGGATCAGCTCGCCAATAACAAAACGTTCACGCTGTGGTTTTATGCCGCCATGCTCAAGTCTCGCCAGCTCAAAAAGCTGTTGTGACAGATGGCGAACCTTATGCCCCTGGCGCAGTGCAATACTAAGATAATGCCGGTTTTCCTCCGGCGTCATCGTATCGGCTTTCAGCGACAGCATTTCCAGATACCCCAGCAGTGAAGTGAGCGGCGTACGTAAATCGTGCGAAATATTGGCGATAAACTCTCTGCGCTGACGATCGCTGTCAGCTAATAAATCCCATTGGTGGGCAATTTTCTGTGCTAACTCAATAAATGCATTGTTCAGCAACGCAATTTCATTCGCCGGAGCTAAATCGGGCTTTTTCTGCGCCAGCTGTTTGATGACGCTAATGCTGTCCTGCTCCAGATTAACCACCTGACCGGTCAGCCTTTTCACCGGATTCGTCACCCATCTCCACACCAGGTACCCCGCGATTGCACCGGCTAATAAAACCAGTATTAACGTCCCGGTCACGGTGTTCCAAAGCGTTTTTTGCCAGGCGGTATTCGCCAGCATATTGAGATCTTCGCCCTGGAGAATAATGTACAAATAGCCATGCAGCTTGCCGTTAAATAAAACTGGCGCAGCGCTGAATACCTTTTGCTGGCTGCTGCGCGGATCATTGCCATAGACGGGCAGCTCGTCCGAATTAAGGAAAACCTGAATCGGCTGTACGCTAATGTTCTGGCGCTGTATATGCCCAGGCGGAGCGGCATCAGCAAGTATCTCGCCTGACGGTGAAACCAGATACAGCTCCACGCTAGGGTTGAGCGTCATCAGGTGATTAAACAGTCCTTTTAAGGTCTGCCGATTAACCTGCCCGCTGGCATCAATAAGCGACTCACTTTTGACAATCTTGCTTGCCAATTCCAGCGAGAGCCTTTGCACCATAGCGTCGCCATACTGTTTACTGCTGCGGATCTGGACAACGCTGACCGCAACCGCGCAAATCAACATAATAGCGGTAAAGACCAGGGTCAGACGCTGGCTCAGCGACAATCGATAAATCATGGTTGATGCTCCGCGTTAACCGCAGCAAGCTTATAGCCCCGTCCCCACACGGTAAGAATAATTTCCGGCTCCGCAGCATCTTTTTCAATTTTGGTGCGCAGGCGATTAATATGACTGTTCACCGTATGCTCATATCCTTCGTGCTGGTAGCCCCACACCTGGTCTAACAACGCCTGACGCGAAAAGACCTCCCCGGGATGGCGGGCGAAAAAATAGAGCAGATCGAATTCACGCGGCGTTAAATCGAGGGATTTACCCTGCAGGCGGACTTCCCGGGCTAATGGATCAATCTCCACACCATGGACGGTGATAATCCCCGCCTCCATACGCAGGTTCTGACTCATCGCCTCCTGACGGCGAAACAACGCCTTCACCCGGGCCATCAATTCCAGCACCGAGAAAGGTTTGGCTAAATAATCATCGGCGCCCATTTCCAGCCCCAGTACGCGGTGAGTTTCACTGGTGCGAGCGCTGATAATAATGACAGGTAGATAGAAGCTCATTTGCCGAATGCGACGACATATCTCCAGACCGTCCACGCCCGGCAGCATCAAATCGAGGATAACGGCATCCCATACGTGCTTCTCCAGTAGCTCGACCGCTCGTGCCCCATCAGCCTCATGAATAATTTCGTACCCCTCATCCTTCAGGCTAAGTTGCAAAAGTGAGGCAATATCGCTGTCATCTTCCACCAAAAATATCTTTTTTGCGCCTGCCATCAGTGTCATCCCCCTCTCGTCATGCTGAAAGCTTACCTCAGGTAAGGGGCGGAAGTTATCACAAAATTTTTAACTTTTCGTGAGGATCCAGGGATACGCATGCGTCCAGTATGACGTTATAGATAGGTCAGGCATCAACAGGGAAACGTCGATTTGTTTTCCTTAACATGAAAATAAAAAGGAAAAGTTATGCAGAAAAAACATCCACTTCGGGAAGCTGATGTTACCGCCGAGTCCGTTTTTTTTATGCAACGACGACAGATCCTCAAAGCTCTTGGGATAGGTGCGGCGGCGGCTTCGTTCTCTTCCCCGACACAGGCCAGTCTGCTGAATTGGTTTAAAGGCAACGATCGTCCGTCTGCACCGGCGGGCAAACCGCTCGAGTTCACAAAACCCGAGATCTGGCAAAACAATCTGCCCTTGACGCCGGAAGACAAGGTAACGGGCTACAACAATTTCTACGAATTTGGTCTGGATAAAGCCGATCCTGCCGCGAATGCCGGTAGCCTGAAAACCGATCCCTGGACGTTAACCATCAGCGGTGAAGTGAACAACCCTTTAACGTTGGATCATGATGCGCTGACGACTCGTTTTCCATTAGAAGAGCGTATTTACCGGATGCGTTGCGTTGAGGCGTGGTCGATGGTTGTACCGTGGGTCGGCTTTCCTTTGCATAAATTATTGGCGCTGGTTGAACCCACCAGCCACGCCAAATACGTCGCCTTTGAAACACGCTACGCGCCTGATGAAATGCCCGGCCAGAAAGATCGCTTCATTGGTGGCGGGTTGAAGTATCCCTATGTTGAAGGTTTACGTCTGGACGAGGCCATGCACCCGCTTACCCTTCTGACCGTGGGCGTTTATGGCAAAGCGTTGCCGCCGCAAAACGGAGCGCCAATACGCCTGACCGTACCCTGGAAGTACGGCTTCAAGGGCATTAAATCGATAGTCAGTATTAAGCTGACGCGTGAACAGCCGCCGACGACCTGGAATATGTCGGCACCTAACGAATACGGTTTTTACGCCAACGTCAATCCGCAAGTCGATCACCCCCGCTGGTCTCAGGCCACAGAGCGTTTTATCGGTTCGGGTGGCATTCTCGATGTTCAGCGACAGCCCACGTTGCCTTTTAATGGTTATGCCGATGAGGTGGCTTCTTTATATCAGGGCATGGATCTACGGGAGTATTTTTAAGTGAGGTTAACCGCAAAACAGATAACCGGCCTGAAAGTACTGCTGCATCTCGCCGGTTTTTTACCCCTGCTATGGCTCTTCTGGGCCGCACAGCGTGGTGAGTTGGGGGCCGACCCGGGTAAAGATATCCAACACTTTACGGGCATCACCGCGCTGAAGTTTCTGCTTGCTACCCTGCTGGTGTCACCGCTTGCCCGCTACGCAAAGCAGCCGTTGTTGTATCGCACCCGTCGATTATTAGGGTTATGGTGTTTTGCATGGGCCACGCTGCATATGACCAGCTATGCGCTGCTGGAGTTGGGTATACAAAATCTGGGATTATTGGGACGTGAATTGGTTTCACGCCCATGGCTAACGTTGGGCATGACTGGTTGGATAATCTTATTCCTGCTGACGCTGACCTCCACGCAAGCCGCGCAACGTAAAATGGGCAAACGCTGGCAAACATTGCACAACTACGTCTACCTGGCGGCCGTTTTGCTTCCGCTGCATTATCTGTGGTCGGTAAAAGTGTTATCACCGTTCCCCATTATTTATGCCCTCTGTTTTCTCGTGCTACTGGCTTTTCGCTATAAAAAGCTGTTACGCAAAGTCGGGTACAAAGGTGTGTTTATGAAAAGTGAATGAATCACGGTAAACTTCTCACCACACCTAAACAGAACGAGAACAAAAAATGAGTAACAATGATAATTACCATCAGCTCACCCGCACGTTCCAGCGGCTCTCTCGCTTCTCCCACCTCTCGGCAATCGCCAGTTGGGACATGTTCACCATTATTTAAACTTTATACTTTTCAATGTGCTAATCAATTTAGCGCATGAAAAGTGCATGAATCGTGTATGTAGAACTTAGATGATTTTACATTTTAAAACTATCAAATCCAGCTAGAAAATCAGTATGTACCCTTCTTGTTGGAGTTCACGCTGTAGTTCTTCAAAGCACCACCTGTCCCAGCATTACCAAGTGCCTTTGTAGCTCCAGCATTAGCGGAGTCTGTGAAGGTGCTTTCACCAGCTTTTACCGTAACGTTACTAGTTTCTTGGTCAATTAATACTGTCATTAGATAATCCATTTTCAAATCCTCTAAAAACAGGTCTCAGACCTCTTAAAATAGCCATTTTGAGGCCAGTACTCATACGGGATACTTACAGCATCTCTGGGTTTTGCTGTCTTGATTGTGCTTTTGGGGTATAACTTGCTTAAAATGGTTATTGCTAAAAGCACAAGGTTTAGCTTCAGTATTAAATTTCTGAAATATGAGATTACTATTACGATTGATGATGGTGGAAAATGATTAATTGCTGGTGGTTTGTCACCAGCGTTTTTCAATAACATTGGTTGCTTTTAAATTATTGGGGTCACCATTCTTAAGTTTAAGTTGTTTCGTAACCCACAAATCATAATAATGCAATACAGCGAACTTCAAAGCATCAACCTTCAAACCTGTCACACCATCATAAAAGAAATAATCCTTCCCTTTCTTTTTCGGTCGAATCTGGTAAACCTCCCCGCGAGTATCTTTCATCAAGTAACCTTCACGAGAAATGCTATAACGCTTTAGCAGATAATCCTTGTATCGTTTTTCACCGTGATATTCTTTCATTAGTGCATACCTCCAGCATAAACGCGTCTGGCTTTAACTATTTTTTTCTTTGGTTCGATGTGGACTTTCTTTCTTGGAATAAAAGTAAAATCATCGTCACTATCATCAAAATCATCCAGTTCATTAATCTTGTTCTTTTGTTTTGCAAGTTCGAATTTCTTTTTCTTCTCCGCTTTATATTGTTCACATCTTAATGCTTCTTCAGGACTCTCTTCATCAAGGTCAACATCCGGTAATTCATCGTCAGTTGATTCTGTGCAGGGGCAAGGTGTATCTTTCTGGTCACTAATAACACTCACATCATCGTTTTCTTTATCTTGCTTAGTAGTCTCTTCAGGGCTTACTTCAAGGTCATCTAAGTCAGATTGTTTAATAGCCTCTTCAATACCAAGAGAATCACATTCATGTGAATCACAGAGCGAAGCTCCCATCTTAATAGACTCTTCTTCAAAGCTCTCTTTTAGTCTTTCTTCTTTAGTCTTTATATTTTTGTCTTTATATTTAGTCTTACATGTAACCAATTTCTGGTTAGGTAGGTAACCAAATTCTGGTTGGGTAGGTAACCAATTTTTGGTTGGGTTACTGTCAATTCCTGGTTGACCTGATAATTTAGCTCTACGACCCTCATCAAGGGTAGGCTCTGATAAGACTTCTGGACGCACATCCAACGTGAATACTTTAAAAATACTTTGCTGCCCTTTGATATTGGTCTTCTCAATAAGCCTGTGTGATTCTAGTCTTTTCAGAGAATCAATAACTGTATTGCGTGTAGCGCCAGACATAACCATCAGATAGTCAATGCTGGGGGCATATCTACCGAACTTGGATTCATAATAATCAGCACCATCAAGCATAATGAAGTATACCAAACGGTCAATTGGTTTTAGTGTTTTAGGGAATTGTGCAACTCGTTTATCTACCATAATAAAAGCATTAGTTTCTTTTTTCATTCATAAAACCTCATACGTGAAAAGGCCAACCGGATAAAACCGATTAGCCTGATGTAATTAAAATATCTGGGGGATTGATGGACTGATAAAGAAGCCCATGCCTGAAACAGTGCGATGATTATGACGCTGAGGTAATTACCCTGAATGAGAGGTCTTGTTGACGTCAACCATCTGACACTCCCCCAAGTGTTACCACTTCAAGACATGAACTTTTTTATCAGCTCACATGGAAACTATAATGGATGTGATTATTAATTGCAACAATTATTTCACAGGACAACCACTATTTGCCTGCAAATTAAGCAACTGAACTAAAGAGTATTGACAAAGGTCTTGACAAGGCTTTATTCTCTTAAAAGATACTTAGAAGACTATGTTAAACAGACTCATCTTTCTGGGGTTCTTCTCTCTTCTTAAAAGCCTTTTAAGAGTTTTTAAACGAATACTATTGAATCATCGTCAATACTTAGAACAAATTCAAAATGAGAAAAGTATTTCTTTCACTCTTTTTTACACTCTTTGCGCTTCCTTCTTTTGGGAAAGATTTTATTAAACCCAGCATCAATCTTCAGGGACTGGATATGGCTGGGTGCTTAATCCTGAACGAGGAAACAGCAAAAGCGGGCGAAAACTATTACAGAATTTCCCCCGATACATTCCAGAAAGCGACGGACAGAGTTACCGATAAGCTTTATAGAGTTGAGGCTGAATATTTCGAGAAGGTCGCCAATGAAATGGATAAACAAGGATTCAAGACTCTTTCAACTACAGAGGGTGGCTCTCTGGATATAAAAATTAAAGCAATAAAGCGGCTATACTATGGCTTGGGGTTTTACCGTGGACGTGGTGATTGTAGTCCTTTAAGTCAAAAATAAAATTACAATACCTCCTCTCTTAACTCCATCCTTACCGAAAGCTTCAAAAATATCTCCTGGTGGATTTGGTAGAATCCACCTCATAGATGTATAGCTGCTAAGTACCCGTCACTACGCCTAAGCAGCCTCCTTTGCAAAATTTTAAAATATCATTGACTTTCTCTTTGAGCTGCTATACAGACCCCCTCACCTCTTAAGCATACCGATATAGCATGCTAAAAAGGTATATCTAAACCTCTGTAAATACCATACCGATTAGCCTTGTAAAACACTTTATCGGTACGATATACTCAATCCATCAAATGAGTAAGACAAATGAGTGCATCATGGGCAACATTGGCTATATTCGAGTTTCATCAGTACAGCAAATTACAGACCGTCAACTTGAAGGGGTCACACTGGATAAGGAATTCATTGACAAGGCATCTGGAAAGAATACAGACCGCCCACAACTAAAGGCTATGCTCGACTATGTTCGTGAAGGTGACGTTATCCATGTACACGACCTGTCACGTTTAGGGCGTTCTACCGTGGATGTATTAACGCTGGTGGATAAACTCTCACAGAAAGGTATCAAGGTTCACTTCCACAAAGAGGGTCTGATAACTGGTGACGATAACCCCACGTCTAAGATGATTCTCACAATCTTTTCAGCAGTGGCTGAAGCTGAACGTAAAATGATGCTTGAGCGTCAAAGAGAAGGTTATGAAGCCGCTAAAGCTGCTGGTCGTGTAGTTGGAAGGGGTAACGGTAAAGCGGTTGACAGAGAAGGTATTAAAGCTGCTCTTGCTGCTGGTGGCTCAATTGCTAAGGTTGCTGCACAATTCAACGTTGCTAAGTCAACTGTGCAGCGTATTAAGACCGAGGATTAAGGACGACCACCTGACAATCTGAATGAGTCTGAGAGCGTGCCATTTCCGCTCAAGCCTTTTTCTTTCTGCCTTTCCCTGACCGTCTTTAGAGATGCAGCCAGAGCATCTTTCGCAACAATATGCGAAATGCTCTTTTTAAAGTCTGCAATGGAAGTACTGTTATCTACTCTTACAAAACCATCAATAGCTACAATCAACTCAGCAGCTTTATCCACCCATTGCCAGTACTCTTCAACAACATCTTCAGTTAACCGTCTGGCTCCTTCAATCGTTTGATTATTAATAGCAATATCTCTTCTAATGCCTTCAAGTTCTCTTCTAAGTTCATCAGCCTGACGTTTTAAGGCATCTGTCTGCTCTTTTTCTTTAGCAATATCCGTATCCGCTTTAGCCTGAGCAAGCTTCTCAGCATTCAACGCTTCAACCTTCTTCTCAGCGGTTTCTTGCTGCATACTGTATTCAGCCAGTAATGATGCCTTAACTCCTTCACGCTCCTTTGTTTCTAACCACCGCTTTGTCCTGGTAATCCAGTAATTGGCATAAGGGGAGATGATAGCAAGTATTCCACCCACCAACACAGGTGCCATTAAAGACCAACCATCAAGACCTTCACCACTTGTGATTTGTTCTATGCGGGTAGTCACTGATGACTTACTCATGAACAGGATAGCTAAGTTTTGCCAGTTAAAGCCACACCATGAAAGAGCTATGTAACCCCATAAAGGATTTTTCAGACGCTCTTTAACAACATCTTTCACGGAATCTGTGATTGACTCATCACTCATTTAAAAATCTCCCTTTAGCTTTGTATGCCGATTTTATAACTAACTGAATGATTTAGGGAGTGAATTTTATGGCAGCAATTGCTATATAGACCTGTATATAGCGCTTTTCTAGGGGGCGAGAGAGGCATGACTGACACGATACCGTTTAACCTGACAGATTACGTGCGAATTATCATTATATTTCAATAAGTTATACAGAATAAAGACTGTGTAGGGGCTGGTAAGACACTGCATAGATATCGCAATAAACCACCTGAAAACCTATAAATACAACCTTAAAATGAATATTCATTCACCTGATAATACCTGTTATTTACAGGCCAGATTTTTTATATATAACCTAATGATTCATAACAGTTATCTGCTGGATATAACATATGAAATTTACTAAGATAATGCGCACATGGTTTCAACAGGAGGTTCAATAGATATGAAAGAGGTTATCTACAACATATTTTGTTTTTGTCCTGATGGGATTCATATCACACATGCAGGAATAGTGCCCCATGAATATGATGGTAGTGATGCACAAAAATTGGATTTTTTACAACGAAACTTAGATATTGACTTAGCTTCTTGTCGTTTATTTTATGATATACATCCATCTGTCCTAGAGGACAACAAATTGACACTTGCAAGATATAATGCGAATTTGCGATTTGGTAATTCTTTTGCTCCTTTTGAGTTAGCTTTAGAAGCTCTAAATGCACCAGCTAGCCCTTTAGCTATTGTCACGCAAGTTGTAAAAGGTAAGTTACAATATGATATTCAGCTATCAATTTCAGAGCAGTTAAGGAATAGACACACCCCTAACTATCACATTGAAGGTGTAAAAGACCTACCTGACTACCTTGATAACTATATGAAAGATGATGGTTTTTATATTAAAAAGCTACTCAATGATGACCACATGGAACCAATAAAACTCCTGTTTAATAAAAAACATTACTTATCAAGCTTCAAATTACTGATGTCTTTCATTGATACCATTGCTTACATTGAATTTGGAAATAAAAAAAGAGTCTTTCAAGATTGGCTTGATACATACTCAGATATACAAAGCCTTGGAGTAACTTCTGATGAATTATATGAATTAAGGAATTCATTGCTTCACATGACTAACCTAAACTCACACAAAGTTACTCAAGGGAAAGAAAGACGTCTTAGCATTGCTGTATGTAAAAGAGGTCACCCAACTCAATATTATGATAATATAGTTTATATAAATTATACTGATTTTTTATTCCTTTTCGATGAAGCTGTTGACAAATGGGTTGATAGTTATAATGGTAGTAATAAGCAACTCACCTTCATTGAAAGATATGATGAAGTTGTCAGGGATAATTACTAACAATATTTGGGGCTAACAGCCCCTCATCCTTGGCTGGTTCTAGTTCATTACAGCGGCCTTGTTCAAAGCCAACAGCATCTGTTTTAGTGGCTGTCTGGTCTTGTAAACACGGTCTGAGGTCGTTTTATGAGCATGCCCAAGAATGCTATATCGTACCGAATCAGCTACATCACAGTCTCTAAGTCTGTTTGACAGGCTATACCGGAAATCATGTGAACTATGCTCAATACCAATTTGCTTAAACGCAAATGCTATACGACTTCCTGCTGCATTGTTTTTAGTCCATCCTAATCTTGGTTTGGTATCCCATATCCCCATCTGAAGAAGTGCTTCACTTATTGGTATGTCTCGAATAGAGGTTTCATTTTTGACCTGCTTACCATCTTCTGTGTTGATGCTTATACACTTAATACCATCAACAATACGGAAATCTTCGGGACGTAACTGGATTGCCTCCCCTATTCTCATTCCTGTATTCCATAGTATGGCTAAAAGCCACTTTAGGTCTTCATAACCCTTCACATAATCAGTCTTCATCACCTTCTCATATTCTGAAGGAGTTATCTCTGTCTTATGATTAATGCTTGTGACCTTAGAGTAAGTCATCCCTTTAACAGGATTTGCTGTTAAGTAATCCCTCTTATCTATGCAGAAATTGAACAACGCCTGTAGTTTTATCAGGGCATCCTGTCGGCTTCTTGGTGCTTGGTAGCGTTCATCAAGAAATCGCTTAAAGTCTGCTATGTGCTGCTTAGTAACATCTTCGTAAGCGTCGTCTGAGTACCGTCTGGTCCCGAATCCAGGATCCTGTAACTTAAGCACCCACTTATTTTGCAGGTGGACACCTCATGCGCGCTAAAGAAAGACTTCCCCGGAAACACTATTCCCCTGAATTCAAAATGGAACTGGTCAGGCTGGCTCTTGAAGAAGAAGGCAGTATTGCCGCACTGGCCCGGAAACATGACGTCAATGATAACCTGCTCTTTAAATGGATAAGGCTCTGGCAGCGTGAAGGGCGGGTCTGTCGGCCCCGAAAAAACTCATCGTCGCTTCCTGCCCTGATACCCGTGCAGCTTCAGGCGGGCTCTTCTCTCCCAACCTTCGAACTACCATCCTGCTCTCCTCCCGCTACCTGCCACATAAAATGTCGGGGAGGAGAAATAACACTGACTCATCCCTCTGCTGAACTCATGAGCACTGTCCTGCGCGAACTGATGCGGGGGCCGGTATGATAAATCTTCCCGCAGGCACAAAAATCTGGCTGGTTGCCGGTATCACCGATATGCGCAACGGCTTCAATGGCCTCGCCGCAAAGGTGCAGACCGCGCTGAAAGATGACCCGATGTCCGGCCACGTCTTCATCTTCCGGGGACGCAGCGGCAGTCAGGTAAAACTGCTCTGGTCCACCGGCGATGGTCTGTGCCTGCTGACAAAGCGACTGGAACGTGGTCGCTTCGCCTGGCCCTCAGCCCGCGATGGCAAAGTGTTCCTGACGCCGGCGCAACTGGCGATGCTGATGGAAGGTATCGACTGGCGACAGCCAAAGCGGTTACTGACATCCCTGACCATGTTGTAGCGCTCTTTATCCTGGTTGTCGCAGAATAAGCCTGGTAAAATACAGGCTTATGAACGATACCTCTTCTGACGACATCCTTCTGCTGAAACAGCGCCTGGCCGAACAGGAAGCGTTGATCCACGCCCTGCAGGAAAAGCTGAGCAACCGGGAACGCGAAATAGACCATCTGCAGGCGCAACTGGATAAGCTGCGCCGGATGAACTTCGGCAGTCGTTCCGAAAAGGTATCCCGCCGTATCGCGCAAATGGAAGCTGACCTGAACCTGCTGCAGCAGGAAAGCGATACGCTGACCGGCCGGGTGGATGACCCGGCAGTGCAGCGCCCGCTGCGTCAGACCCGCACCCGCAAACCGTTCCCTGAGTCACTCCCACGGGATGAGAAGCGGCTGCTGCCGACTGAGCCGTGTTGCCCGGAGTGCGGTGGTTCGCTGAGTTACCTGGGTGAGGATGCCGCCGAACAGCTGGAGCTGATGCGCAGCGCCTTCCGGGTTATCCGGACAGTCCGTGAAAAGCATGCCTGCCGTCGGTGCGATCGCATCGTTCAGGCCCCGGCTCCTTCGCGCCCCATCGAACGGGGGATCGCCGGACCGGGGCTGCTGGCCCGAGTGCTGACCTCAAAGTATGCAGAGCACACACCGCTGTATCGCCAGTCGGAGATCTATGCCCGCCAGGGTGTAGTGTTGAGTCGTTCTGTACTGTCGGGCTGGGTGGATGCGTGTTGTCGTCTGCTGGCACCGCTGGATGAAGCCCTTCAGCACTATGTCCTGACCGACGGCAAACTCCATGCTGACGATACGCCTGTCCCGGTGCTGTTGCCGGGCAATAAGAAGACGAAGACCGGGCGCTTATGGACGTACGTTCGAGACGACCGCAACGCCGGATCAGCGCTGGCCCCCGCAGTGTGGTTCGCTTACAGCCCGGACAGAAAAGGTATCCACCCTCAGACCCATCTTGCAGGCTTCAGTGGCGTACTGCAGGCTGATGCCTACGCCGGGTTCAACGAGCTCTACCGCGACGGCCATATAAAGGAAGCCGCGTGCTGGGCCCATGCCCGCCGAAAAATCCACGATGTTCACGTCCGTACCCCGTCAGTCCTGACGGAGGAGGCGCTGAAACGGATCGGCGAGCTGTATGCCATCGAGTCGGAGATCAGAGGTAAAAGAGCAGAGGAACGGCAGGCAGTCCGGCACCAAAAAGTGCTGCCGCTGCTGGCGTCACTGGAGGGGTGGCTGCGGGAGAAACAGAAAACCCTCTCAAGGCACTCAGAACTGGCGAAGGCGTTCGGGTATGCGCTGAACCAGTGGCCGGCGCTGATCCGCTATGCAGAAGATGGCTGGGTGGAGGTGGATAATAACATTGCCGAAAACGCCCTACGACGGGTCAGTCTGGGGAGAAAAAACTGGCTGTTCTTCGGCTCGGATCATGGTGGTGAGCGCGGTGCGTCACTGTACAGTCTTATCGGGACGTGCAAATTAAACGGCGTGGATCCGGAACGCTATCTGCATTATGTACTTGATGTCATCGCCGACTGGCCTGTGAACCGGGTGGGTGCTCTGCTCCCGTGGCGGGTTACTCTGCCTGCCTGACCAGCTTCACTTCGTCAATACGGTTCTCACTGCACGCTTACACATCTTCAACATTTTTTATTGAATGTCTTTTAGCCCATTCGATGAATAAGTTAACGCTTCGTCGATTTAGCTTCTCTGTCCGTAACTTCCAATCAGCACGATTATCTTCACACCATTCTTCCAGAACCTCACTGACAGGATGCACAGCTTTCTCGTATACGGTGGTTAACGGCATCGTAGACATATCTGAACCACCTTCCAAGACCATCAACAAAGCATCATCAACCAAACGGTCACGATATGACTTAAGGGCGTTTCTTAAGCTCTCAAATGGAAGAGAAAGCTCTTTGAATCTTACATACTGAATGGTCAACTTTTGTGCTCTAAATTTTGCAATCTCTGGTAGTCGAGTCCTAAGACTTACCGACAATGTTCGATTGCTAAGTTTTTTCCTCCAGAGGTAGCCATCTTTCTGAGAGTAGCTAAGATGGGTGCATGAAAAGTGCATGAATCGTGTATGAATCACGGTAAACTCCTTGAAACATACCCAACTAACGAGAAGAAGAACTATGCAGAAAAACCTTTCTTATCAGGCACTCACCCGCGCGTTCCAGCGGCTCTCTCGCTTCTCCCACCTCTCGGCTATCGCCAGTTGGGACATGTTTACCATGATGCCATCTGGCGGCAGCAAAGCTCGCGGCGAAGCACTGGCCGAGCTGAGCGTGCTTGAGCACCAGTTGTTAACCGACCCGAAGGTGGCAACGTGGATCGCCGCAGCCCAACAGGAAGACCTTAACGATGTTGAGCAGGCCAACCTGCGCGAAATGTCGCGACTGCATCATCAGGCATCCTTACTACCTGAATCGTTGGTAGAAGCGAAATCACTCGCGGGTAGCCGCTGCGAGCATGCCTGGCGCAGCCAGCGACCAGCGAATGACTGGGAGGGATTTTCCGAAAACCTGAAAGAGGTCGTGAAGCACAGTCGTGAAGAAGCCCGGCTGCGTGCGGAAGCCACAGGCTGTTCGCCTTATGACGCGCTACTGGACATATTCGAACCAGGGATGACCAGTGCCCAATTGGATGTCCTGTTTGCAGACGTTAAAAGCTGGTTACCGGATCTGCTCAACAAGGTGGTGGTAAAGCAGTCTCAGCAGTCGCTCATCGCCCCGGTTGGTCCTTTCCCAACCGCAATCCAGCGAGAGTTGGGTCTTGAAACGATGGCGCAGTTGGGATTCGATTTTACGGCTGGTCGACTGGATATCAGTGCGCACCCCTTCTGTGGTGGCGTACCTGAAGATGTACGTATCACCACCCGCTATGATGAAAACGAATTACTTAGCGCGCTGTTTGGCGTGATCCATGAAACCGGTCACGCCCGCTACGAGCAAAATCTGCCGCACAGTTGGTCAGGGCAACCTATCGCACTGGCACGCTCAACCGCTATTCATGAGTCCCAGAGTCTGTTCTTTGAGATGCAACTGGGGCGCAGTAAAGCATTTCTGACGCGGTTAATTCCTGCTGTGACGCGCCACTTTGGCGATCAGGCTGCGTTTGAAGAAAGCAATTTCATCGCCTGGAACCAGCAGGTTAAACCCGGTTTTATCCGTGTTGATGCCGACGAGGTGAGCTATCCTGCTCACGTTATCCTGCGTTATGAAATCGAACGCGCGCTCATTAATGGCGATATTGAAGTGGATGATATCCCGGCATTGTGGAATGAGAAAATGCAGTCCTGGCTGGGGCTGTCAACCATCGGCAACTATCGTAACGGTTGTATGCAGGATATTCACTGGACCGATGGCGGCTTTGGCTACTTCCCTTCTTATACTTTAGGCGCCATGTATGCGGCGCAGTTATTCAGTGCCGCTAACCGCGCATTGCCTGATTTAGAGCAGTCTATTGCGCAAGGTGAGTTTGGTGCCCTGTTTGACTGGTTACGTCAGAATATCTGGCAGCATGGCAGCCGTTTCACCACTGAACAGCTTATTACCCAGGCCACCGGAGAGCCGCTCAGCAGCCGTTATTTCCGCGCTCATCTGGAAGCCCGCTATTTGTAATCTCATACCGTGAGTCATTGTACATATCGTTACACGCCGAAACCAATGACTCACGGAAGCCCTGTGATTACAGCGATATAGTTATTTCAACGGCCCCGCAGTGGGGTTGAATGAAAAAACCAAATCGAGGGTATGAGAATGAAAAAAGTATTAGCTCTGGTTGTTGCCGCTGCTATGGGTCTGTCTTCTGCTGCATTTGCTGCTGAAACAACTGCTACCACCGCTCCGGCTGCTGCTGCAACCACCAAAGCAGCTCCGGCAAAAACCACTCATCATAAAAAACAGCACAAAGCAGCGTCGCAGAAAGCGCAGGCTACCAAGAAACACGCTAAAAAATCCACCACAAAACCGGCTGTAGAACAGAAAGCGCCAGAGCAGAAAGCGCAGGCAGCTAAGAAACACACCAAAAAAGCCGTAAAACACGACACCGCTAAACCCGCTGCTCAACCAGCTGCATAACACATTTGTAGTTACTATGGCGTCCCCCACGCCATAGCATACGGCGCTAAATCAACCTGATTTAGCGCCGCCTTTTGGAGGGTAAAATGGTGTCACATTATCGCTTTGAGTTCATTCTTATTACCCTGATAATTTGCGCCCTCATTGCCATGCATTTTTATCTTTCCTGAGTGTAGTTATCTGATTTTACTCCCACTTTCCCGCCGTCCCGTCTATAGTATTAACTGAGGGTTTGCTGTTAAAAATCATAATTCCCCACCAGAGTGTGATATGCATAAAACCATTGCTGTGTTACTGGGTTCAATTTGTTTACTTCCTGTCGTTGCGCATGCGGACCAGCCTGCAACGGCCAGCGCTGAAGCAGAAAACGTAAAAACGCTGTTTTTTGGTCATGACGATCGCATAAAAGTGACTGACCCAACGCAATCTCCTTGGGACGCTATCGGGCAACTGGAAACCGCCAGCGGTAACCTGTGTACCGCCACGCTCATTTCACCACGACTGGCACTGACTGCCGGACACTGCTTACTCACCCCCCCGAAAGGCAAGCCGGATAAAGCCGTGGCATTACGCTTCGTGTCGAAAAAGGGTGTCTGGCGCTACGAGATCCACGGCATTGAAGGACGGGTTGATCCCTCGCTCGGAAAACGTTTAAAAGCCGATGGCGATGGCTGGATTGTGCCGCCTTCCGCGGCCCCGTGGGATTTTGGTCTGGTGGTGCTGCGTTACCCACCTTCTGGCATCACACCGCTGCCATTATTTGAAGGTGATAAAGCGGCATTAACCGCGGCGCTGAAAACCGCAGATCGTAAAGTTACGCAGTCGGGTTACCCGGAAGATCATCTCGATGACTTGTACACGCATCAGGATTGCGTGGTGACCGGTTGGGCGCAGAATACCGTCTTGTCGCACCAGTGCGACACACTCCCGGGCGACAGCGGTTCGCCATTGATGTTGAAGACAGATACTGGCTGGCAGTTGATTGGTGTACAAAGCTCCGCTCCGGCGGCGAAAGATCGCTGGCGGGCCGATAATCGCGCCATATCCGTGACCGGTTTTCGCGATAAGCTGGATGAGTTGGCGAAGGAATAACTTATGCTGCCCGTAGTAACGGGCAGCACTGAGATCAGGCAAGTTTAATCATCACCATTCCGGCAAGCAGCAGCGCCAAACCGATCCAGCCTTTATGATTCAGGCGCTGACCAAACAATACCCAACCTGCCGCTAACGTCGCGGCAATCCCGAAGCCGCCCCACAAGGCGTAGGCAACAGAAAGGTCGATACCTTTTACCGCCTGGGACAGCGCGCTAAAGGCCGCTAACACGGCTACCAGCGACAGCACGCCATAAGTCTTGCGGCGAAACCCATCTGAAAATTTCAAAAAGACGTTAGCGACGATTTCGAGCACAATGGCTATGCCAAGCCATGCGCCGTGAACCCACTCAAACTGCTGCATGGCTCACCTCTCTGCCCGCCTTTGTCGGTTTTCGTGTACCGGATTTAATCAGCACAATACCTAACACCAGCGAGACCAGTCCAGCCACCTTCATCGTGGACAAGGTTTCGTCAAATAACAGCACGCTGAACAGCGTAATAAATAAAATACCGATACCTTCCCATAAGGCATAGGCCACACCAAGGGCAATTTTTTTAACGGCAAAACTGAGAAAAATATACGATAAGGCAATCATTACCAGCATTAAAATAAAGCCCGAATTACCATGGCCGACGCTTGCCCATTTCATTGACAGCGTACCAGTAATTTCAGCCGCGATGGCCAGACCTAATAATATCCAGTAAAACATAATGCTTCTCCTGCTTGAGAATATAGTCCTTTGGGCCTACTGCATGCAGTAAACCAAAAAATAAAATTAGTTAGCTCAGCGCACAGCGCCAGCTCAGGCAGAAGAAGGGACTAAAGCGCGTTGCGCCAGTGTTGCTCACCCGCAAGCAAGAAAGTGGAGGAGGTACGAAGAAGTGAAGGTAAACGCAAAAACATCCTGAACATATTGTCCATAATATTACAATTATCCGCAGTGTTGCTTCTCATCATCGCGGATGATAATTGTCCTCGGTAGTTAAACACAGATGATTTGTACCATAGCTTCAATGCGAACTCAAAGTCTTTTCACTTCTTTACCTGCCCCATTTGATTTTTGTTATAACGGCTCGACGCAAATCACATTATTATTCAGATTCAAAAATGAAAAATGCAGGAATACACATGGCGAAACCGATCATCACGCTTAACGGCCTAAAAATAGTCATTATGCTGGGCATGCTGGTTATCATCCTGAGCGGCATCCGCGTTGCCGCAGATATCATCGTCCCATTTATTCTGGCGTTATTTATTGCCGTCGTGCTTAACCCCGTGGTGCAGCGGATGGTCAAACTTCGCATACCGCGCGTAATAGCGGTATCATTGCTCATTGTTATTATTGTAATGCTAATGGTGTTGCTATTAGCGTATTTAGGTACATCCTTAAATGAGCTTGCACGAACGCTGCCGCAGTATCGCTCTTCACTGGTTATCCCACTCAAAAACCTTGAGCCGTGGTTACAGCGCGTAGGGATCGGCGTTTCCGTGGATGAACTCGTCAAATATATCGACCCGAACGCGGCAATGACGCTGGTGACCAATTTACTGGCGCAGTTGTCTAATGCCATGTCATCGATATTTTTATTGCTGTTGACGGTGGTTTTTATGCTGCTGGAAGTACCGCAGTTACCCAACAAACTCAAACAAATGATGAGTCGTCCCATTGAGGGAATGGCGGCGATTCAACGCGCCATCGACAGCGTATCCCACTATCTGGTGCTCAAAACGGCGATCAGCATTGTGACCGGGCTGGTAGCCTGGGGCATGCTCGCCGCACTCGACGTGCGTTTCGCCTTTGTCTGGGGACTGCTGGCGTTTGCGCTCAACTATATTCCTAATATCGGTTCGGTGCTGGCCGCCATTCCCCCTATTGCTCAGGTGCTGGTATTTAGCGGCCTTTATGACGCCCTGGTGGTTTTCGCAGGTTATCTGGTCATTAACCTGGTGTTCGGGAATATCCTCGAACCACGGATCATGGGGCGTGGACTTGGGTTGTCTACGCTGGTGGTGTTTCTGTCGTTAATCTTCTGGGGCTGGTTACTGGGGCCTGTCGGGATGCTGCTTTCTGTACCGCTGACCATCATCGTGAAAATCGCGCTTGAGCAAACCAACGGTGGTCAAAGCATTGCCGTGTTGCTGAGCGATCTCAATAAAGAGTGAATATACACGGCGTTTTACGGTGATTAGACGGTTAAAACCGTATGGGTTTATGAGTGGTAATCATGAATAGCGGAGTATTAAAAAAACGGCCTCCGCAGAGGCCGTCTTAGTTTGCGCTGACGATTACAGCGCTTTCAGGATCGCATCCACGCTGGCTTTGGCATCGCCAAACAGCATATGGGTGTTTTCTTTAAAGAACAGCGGGTTCTGCACGCCAGCATAGCCGGTGTTCATAGAACGTTTGAACACGATAACGTTCTGCGCTTTCCATACTTCCAGCACCGGCATACCGGCGATTGGGCTACGCGGATCGTCCTGCGCCGCCGGGTTTACCGTATCGTTGGCGCCAATCACCAGCACGGTATCGGTATCGGCGAAATCATCATTGATTTCATCCATTTCCAGCACGATGTCATAGGGTACTTTGGCTTCCGCCAGCAGCACGTTCATATGACCTGGCAAGCGCCCTGCTACCGGGTGAATACCAAAGCGTACCTTGATGCCGCGGGCGCGCAGTTTCTCGGTGATTTCAGCGACCGGATATTGCGCCTGTGCCACGGCCATGCCATAGCCCGGGGTGATTATCACGGAGTGCGAGTTCTTCAGCATTTCTGCCGTGTCTTCCGCATTAATCTCACGATGCTCACCGACTTCTTCATCAGACCCCGTAGAAGAACCGTCAGAACCAAAGCCACCGGCAATCACGCTGATAAACGAACGGTTCATCGCCTTACACATGATGTAAGACAGGATCGCACCGGAAGAACCAACCAGCGCACCGGTGACGATCAGCAGATCGTTGCTGAGCATAAAGCCCGCCGCCGCCGCCGCCCATCCTGAATAGGAGTTAAGCATTGAAACGACGACCGGCATATCCGCACCGCCGATGGACGCCACCAGATGCCAGCCAAAGGCTAACGCAATAATGGTCATCACCAGCAGCGCCAGAACCTGCAGGCCCACGCTTTCGGTACGAACAAACACCACCAGCAACAGGAAAGAAACAACCAGCGCCGCCAGGTTCATTTTGTGACGATTCGGCAGCATCAGCGGTTTAGAAGAGATCTTACCGCGCAGTTTGCCAAACGCCACCACGGAACCGGTAAAGGTCACCGCACCGATGAAGATACCAAGGAACACTTCCGTCAGGTGAATGTTCACCAGAATCGGTTCCAGGCCCGTGTCGTGATACAGGTAGCTGTTGAAACCCACCAGTACCGCCGCCAGACCGACGAAGCTGTGCAGAATCGCCACCAGCTCCGGCATCTCGGTCATCTCGACTTTCTTCGCCAGACGAATACCAATCGCGCCGCCGATGATCATCGCCACTAGGATCCACGCAACGTTGCCGGTCTCCGGGCCAAAAATCGTGGCAATCAGCGCAATCGCCATCCCGGCGATACCGTAGTTGTTACCCTGTTGAGAGGTTTCGTGTTTCGAAAGCCCCGCCAGGCTGAAAATAAACAGGATCGCGGCAACAATGTATGCAGCTGTAACTAATCCTCCAGACATATGTTACCCCTTAGTTTTTCCGGAACATTTTCAGCATGCGCTGAGTCACGGTGAAGCCACCGAAAATATTAATGCTGGCAATAAGCACCGCGATAAAGCTCAGGAAACTCACCCAGCCACCCTGGCCAATTTGCAATAACGCCCCGACAACGATGATCCCGGAGATAGCGTTCGTCACGGACATCAGCGGAGTGTGTAGTGCGTGCGACACATTCCAGACCACGTAGTAACCCACTACACAGGAAAGCGCGAACACCGTAAAGTGCCCCAGGAACTCTTTCGGCGCGACATCAGCAAGCCAGCCAAACAGTATGACGACCAGTGCCATCAACGCATATTTGCGCCACGGTGAGGCCGGTTTTTTCTCTTCTTTCGGCGCGGGCGCGGCTTTTGGCGCAGCCTGCGGCTGAGCTGAAACCTGGATCGGCGGCGCAGGCCAGGTGATTTCACCCTCGCGAACCACCGTAACGCCACGTACGACTACGTCGTCAAAATCGACGGTGATATTGCCGTCTTTCTCTTTGCACAACAGCTTGAGCAGGTTAACGAGGTTCGTGCCATAAAGCTGGGAAGACTGCGTCGGCAGTCGGCCTGGCAGATCGGTATAACCGATAACCTTCACCCCGTTCTCGGTGGTGGTCACCTGGTTAGGCACGGTATATTCGCAGTTACCGCCGTTTTGCGCGGCGAGATCGACAATCACGCTGCCCGCCTTCATCGAATCGACCATTTCACGGGTGATCAGTTTCGGTGCCGGTTTGCCCGGAATCAACGCGGTGGTAACGATAATATCAACGTCTTTCGCCTGCGCGGCGAAGAGCGCCATTTCGGCTTTGATGAACGCTTCGGACATCACCTTGGCGTAACCGTCGCCGCTGCCGGCCTCTTCTTTAAAGTCCAGTTCGAGGAACTCAGCGCCCATACTCTGAACTTGTTCTTTCACTTCCGGACGGGTGTCAAAAGCACGAACGATAGCGCCCAGGCTGTTTGCCGCACCGATAGCTGCCAGACCAGCTACACCCGCACCAATCACCATGACCTTGGCAGGTGGAACCTTGCCCGCGGCGGTGATCTGGCCGGTGAAGAAGCGGCCAAATTCATGAGCGGCTTCAACAATGGCACGATACCCGGCGATATTCGCCATCGAGCTTAAGGCATCAAGCGACTGCGCGCGCGAAATACGCGGCACGGAGTCCATCGCCATAACCGTCACGTTGCGCTCTGCCAGCTTCTGCAACAGCTCAGGGTTTTGCGCGGGCCAAAGAAAACTCACCAGCGTCGTGCCCGGGTTGAGCAACGGGATTTCCGCCTCTTCCGGCGCGTTGACCTTCAGGATGATCTCTGACTGCCAGACGGCATTTCCGTCAACAATTTCTGCGCCTGCTTGTACAAACGCCTTATCGTCAAAACTTGCCAGTTGACCTGCACCGCTTTCAACCGCGACGCTGAAACCCAACTTAAGCAGCTGCTCAACCGTCTTCGGCGTAGCTGCGACGCGGGTTTCATTGGTTAACCGTTCTCTTGGTATGCCAATTCGCATAATGTTCCCTTCCATCTGTATTTGTGATGATGGTTTATCAATGTTCGCACGAGGCATGCGCGCACTCTCGAAAGAGGTCAGTGTTACCCCAATAAAATAAAACAGTAACAAACTCTGTATAACCTACTGAAAATGACGCCTGTGATCTAGCGCCAAAAAACAGTATTTATTATGAAATTCGCGAAATAGAGATGAATCGGACCGCTGGCAGATAAAATACCCTAAAAATAGTCCACAAAGGCCGATAATTCGCTCAAGCGAAGCGGCAAAACATGATTACGTGCCTGCCAAAAACAATTGATTAACATTAAATTAACTTATGAAATTCAACTGCTTTATCAGTTTTGGTCGCCAAACGCCGAAATTTTCGACATATCACAAAATGTTATCTGTGTTGTTACGTCACGTGGCACGATGAGTGAAAAATGACGCAGACACTGACACAATTTAAATGCAATAATCAGCGACGTTTCTAGTCAATAACAATACCAGTACCTGGTTTGCGCAAGGCGAAGGATTATTTTTATGAAGCTTAAGAACACTCTCCTGGCGTCCGCACTTATTTCTGCGACTGCTTTTTCTGTAAATGCAGCAACAGAATTGACGCCGGAGCAAGCGGCTGCCCTGAAACCCTATGACCGCATTGTGGTTACCGGTCGTTTTAATGCTATCGGTGACGCGGTGACCGCCGTATCACGCCGTGCAGATAAAGACGGTGCAGCCTCCTTTTATGTTGTTGATACCTCAGATTTTGGCAGCGGCGGTAACTGGCGCGTTGTAGCCGACATCTATAAAGCCGATGCTGAAAAAGCGGAAGCGTCCAAAAACCGTGTCATTAACGGCGTGATGGAATTACCGAAAGATCAGGCCGTTCTGATAGAACCATTCGATACCGTTACGGTGCAGGGTTTCTACCGCAGCCAGCCTGAAGTGAACGATGCCATCACCAAAGCAGCGAAAGAGAAAGGCGCTTACTCCTTCTACATCGTGCGCCAGGTCGATGCCAACCAGGGCGGCAACCAGCGTATTACCGCATTCATCTATAAAGCTGATGCGAAAAAACGCGTAGTACAAAGCCCTGATGCGATCCCAGCAGATTCAGATGCCGGACGTGCCGCATTAGCCGCCGGTGGCGAAGCCGCGAAGAAAGTTGAGATCCCAGGCGTTGCGACTACCGCGTCTCCGAGCGCTGAAGTCGGTCGTTTCTTCGAAACGCAATCCACCAAAGGTGGGCGTTACACTGTCACGCTGTCGGATGGAACCAAAGTTGAAGAACTGAACAAAGCAACCGCCGCTATGATGGTGCCGTTCGACAGCATCAAGTTCACCGGTAACTATGGCAACATGACTGAAATCTCTTACCAGGTTGCCAAACGCGCAGCGAAGAAAGGCGCTAAGTATTATCACATCACCCGCCAGTGGTCTGAACGTGGTAATAACATGACCATCAGCGCTGACCTGTATAAGTAATACTCAATACCTTATCAGGTCTACAGCCTTGTAGACCTGATAATTTCCCGCCATCCTCCCCTCTGGCAAAACAAAAACAGCAGTATTAAGACTACTTTTCACACTATTAGTCACAAATCTCTCTATCCCCATTGCATGCGTTCTCTTCTCTCCGTAAAATCCCGCGCCTTAGTGGCTTTCACCATTTTTATGCGGTTTGCCAAAATAATTATTCTCTCACTCTCGTTTTTGTCACTGGATACAAATGGAAAAGAAATTGGGTCTGAGCGCACTCACCGCGCTGGTTTTAAGCTCAATGCTCGGCGCTGGTGTTTTCAGCCTGCCACAAAATATGGCGGCGGTAGCAAGCCCGGCTGCATTACTGATTGGTTGGGCGATTACCGGTGCGGGTATCCTTTTGCTCGCCTTTGCCATGCTGATTCTGACGCGTATCCGTCCTGAACTGGATGGCGGCATATTTACCTATGCACGTGAAGGTTTCGGTGAGCTGATTGGCTTTTGCTCCGCGTGGGGATATTGGCTGTGTGCTGTTATCGCTAACGTTTCGTATCTGGTGATTGTTTTCTCTGCGCTCAGCTTCTTTACCGACACGCCGGAGTTACGTCTGTTTGGCGATGGTAATACCTGGCAGTCGATTGTTGGCGCATCGGTGCTGTTGTGGGTGGTCCATTTTCTGGTGCTGCGTGGTGTGCAAACAGCAGCCAGTATTAACCTGGTGGCGACGCTGGCGAAATTACTGCCGCTTGGTCTGTTTATCGTGCTGGCGTTTATGCTGTTTAAGCTCGACACCTTTACCCTCGATTTTACCGGCGTAGCGTTGGGCGTTCCCGTCTGGGAGCAGGTAAAAAACACCATGCTCATCACCCTGTGGGTTTTCATCGGTGTGGAAGGCGCGGTGGTGGTTTCAGCTCGTGCCAGAAACAAACGCGACGTCGGACGCGCTACGCTGCTGGCGGTACTCGCCGCGCTGGGCGTTTACCTGCTTGTCACCCTGCTGTCTCTGGGCGTTGTCGCGCGTCCCGAACTGGCGGAGATCCGCAACCCGTCAATGGCCGGTCTGATGGTGAAAATGATGGGGCCATGGGGTGAAATTATTATTGCCGCAGGTCTGATTGTCTCCGTGTGCGGTGCTTATTTAAGCTGGACGATTATGGCGGCGGAAGTGCCGTTCCTCGCCTCCACGCACAAAGCGTTTCCACGCATTTTTGCGCGGCAGAACGCGCAAGGCGCGCCATCGGCGTCGCTGTGGCTGACCAACATCTGCGTACAGATTTGCCTGGTGCTGATCTGGCTCACAGGCTCCGACTACAATACGTTATTAACCATCGCCTCAGAAATGATTCTGGTGCCCTATTTACTGGTCGGCGCATTTCTGCTGAAAATTGCCACTCGTCCAATTCATAAGGCTGTCGGTATCGGAGCGAGTATTTATGGCATATGGTTATTGTATGCGTCAGGTCCGATGCACCTGCTGCTGTCTGTGGTGCTGTATGCGCCAGGGCTGCTGGTCTTCCTTTATGCCCGTAAAACACACGCGCATGAAAACGTATTAAAACGCCAGGAAATGGCGCTGATCGGCCTGCTGCTAGTTGCTGCTGTTCCGGCGACCTGGATGTTGATGGGGTAACATTGTCCCCATCGTTCGCGACACATGGAGATTACGATGGGTAAAAAACCCCCTTTGCCAATTCTTATCACCGGAGGAGGTCGACGTATCGGCCTCGCCGTCGCATGGCACTTTATTAATCAAAAACAGCCAGTTATCGTTAGCTACCGCACGCATTATCCGGCTATTGATGGCCTGCGAGATGCGGGCGTGCTGTGTATCCAGGCTGATTTTTCCACCGATGAAGGCGTACTGGCCTTTGCGGATGAGGTCAAAGCACAGACGGATGGCCTGCGCGGTATTGTGCATAATGCCAGTGCCTGGCTTGCAGAAAAGCCCGGTGCGCCGTTAACCGAAGTGCTGTCGGCCATGATGCAGATTCACGTCAATACCCCCTACCTGCTCAACCACGCGCTGGAAGGATTGCTGCGCGGGCATGGACACGCGGCCAGCGATATTATCCATTTTACGGATTATGTTGTGGAGCGTGGCAGCGATAAGCACATCGCTTATGCAGCCAGCAAAGCGGCGCTGGACAACATGACCCGCTCGTTCGCGCGCAAACTGGCACCGGAAGTAAAAGTGAACGCGATTGCCCCCTCGCTAATCCTGTTTAACGAGGGTGACGATGCTGAGTATCGTCAGCAGGCATTGAACAAATCACTGATGAAAACAGCGCCGGGTGAAAAAGAGGTCATTGATTTAATTGACTATCTGTTGACCAGCTGTTTTGTCACCGGGCGTAGTTTTGCCCTTGATGGCGGGCGTCATCTGCGTTAGTGCAATTTAATCCAACAAAAAATAAGCAACCATGCGCTCAGGCCCCAGCACACCACTGAACCGCCGAGCGCAACGGGTAAGCGCATAAATCCGGTGAAATACCACAGCGAAACGAGGTAGACAAAATAGGGAATAATCGACCACATGCTGAAGACAATGGTTGTACGCAACGCTTCGATCCCACGTTCACTGGCCACGATATAGTGGGCAATCAACGCAAAGGTCGGGAACAACGGAATTAATCCGGCAATATAGTAGTTCTTTGTTTTCGCCAGCACACCAATTAACACCACCACCAGCGCACCGAGCGCCGCTTTTATAACGAGTCCCATCACCCTGCCTTAACACATCAATAACATCAGCCTCTAGCATAACGGAAGCGTTCTTGTTTAGAAAAGATTAATGGAAGGAAAAACCGGGGCGGTGTATGTTGGCGTTTTATATTCAAAATGAATGATATGAACACCATCGTATTTGTTGAAGATGATCCCGAAGTTGGCTCGCTGATTGCGGCCTATCTGGCCCGGCATGATATTGAGGTTATCGTTGAGCCTCGAGGTGATTTGGCCGAGGAGAAAATCCTGCAAGTTCAACCCGATTTGGTGTTATTAGATATCATGCTGCCGGGCAAAGATGGGATGACTATCTGCCGCGATTTGCGTGGACGCTGGCAGGGTCCTATTGTCCTGCTCACCTCGCTGGACAGCGATATGAACCATATTCTGGCGCTGGAAATGGGTGCCTGTGACTATATTCTGAAGACAACGCCGCCAGCAGTGCTGCTTGCTCGCCTGCGTCTGCATCTGCGCCAGAATGAACACTCAGTCCAGTCTAAAGGCATTCAGGCGGCAACCATCACGCCGCACACGACGCTGCGCTTTGGCACACTCACTATCGACCCAACCAATCGTTCCGTGCTGCTCGGCGGCGAGCAAGTCTCTCTTTCCACCGCAGATTTTGAATTACTGTGGGAGCTGGCAACCCATGCCGGGCAAATTATGGACCGCGATGCGCTGCTGAAGAACCTGCGCGGCGTAAGTTATGACGGCATGGATCGCAGCGTTGATGTCGCGATTTCCCGGTTACGCAAAAAACTGCTCGATAACGCGACTGAACCCTAGCGAATCAAAACGGTGCGCAACAAAGGTTATCTGTTCGCACCGCACGCCTGGGACGATGAACCTCAAATGTAATCCCTCCGGGCCGACCATTATACGTTACACCGTCACTTTTAATATCATCCAGATTTGGGTGATGAAGATGGTGAGTATCATCACCGCGAATTAGTCAGCCCTCAGGTAAGATCCAAGCCTTCCCTTTCACGGAAGGCTTTCTTTTGTGTCAACTAAACGTCAGCCCGTCGTATTTTTTCCAACGGTAATTTATTGCAGAAATAATCCAGCAGCCGATAAAGACGCCAATAATCGCAAACCCGACATTCCCCATATGGTCACTCAACTCGCTGACGGTATCCCACAAACCTCCCTGGAGCGAAAATGCGTCAGAGAGAAGCCCCAGCGCCTCCAGCCCGCCAATAAAAAGCGCAACAATTACCGAGGTCCCGGTGATGGTCATATTGTAATAGAGCTTACGCTGCGGCTTATTGAATGCCCATCCGTAGGCCTCAACCATCAGGATACTGTCAAGGCAGTCAATCAGCGCCATGCCGCAGGTAAACAGCGCCGGGAACACGAGAATTGACCACACCGACATGCCACTGGATGCGCTTGAAGCAGAAATTCCGAGCAGAGAAATTTCAGTAGCGGTATCAAAACCCAGGCCAAACAAAAAGCCGACAAAATACATATGCCAGTCTTTGCCTACCAGCCGAAACGCCGAGCGGAAAAGCTAGTTCAGCGGGCCTGAAACTGTCATTTCCTCTGTGGTGCCATCGTAAGTACCGGTGCGTTTTAGATGACGAAAAGCCTTCCAGACATGGCAGAAAATAACGAGATTAATGGTAGCCAGAATCAGCAGAAATACGGCAGAGACCGTGGTACCTATCAGACCGCCGACATTCTGAAACCATGCCATGTGTTGCTTAAACACGCTGGTGGTCAACGCAATGCCAATGCTTGCCAGTACCACAATGGTAGAATGCCCCAGAGAAAACCAGGCTCCCGTCGTCAGGGCGCGTTTTTTCTGCTGCATGAGTTTACGCGTAGCGCTATCTATCGCGGCGATATGATCGGCATCAACAGCATGGCGCAAACCATAGCACCACGCGATCAAACTAAGCGCCAGTAACGACGTGTTGTTGCTAAACGCGCTGTAAGCCCACAGCCACGCCACGATGTTTGCCCCGATGAGTAAGACCATCAACAAAATAATGTTCGGGCGTTTTTTTAATAAAAAAAACAATGCGTTCATTGCTCACAGCCTGTCAAATTTTCGCTAAACAACACACCACACCGCCGTTCACTGATTGATTAATAAAACATTTACCAGGCTAATGATAACTCTAAAGAATTACCAGCCCAGTGTCGTAGATCAAAATTGATTCCCCCCAAAAGCGAGTTCCGCGCTCGCTAACTCTGCGATGCGCAGGGGTATCGTGGCGCAGTCTCCTTCTTGCAGAAACCAGGCAGACGACAACCCACACCAGGCAATAATCCACATCAGCAAACGTTGCCGTTCAATCCTCGCGATTTCAGACACAATATTTACCCGTTGTGCGAATCTTTCTGGCTCAATGGCGACAGGTTTGGTGGGATCGGCAAGATCGGGATTAGTAAAAATATTGGCGTAATCAAAGCCACGCTCGCCCACCAGCCCTTTAGGATCGATAGCCAGCCATCCTTTCGTTCCGAAATCAAGAATATTGCCGTGGTGTAAGTCACCGTGCAATACGACTTCATTCTGGGGAGAGGAGAGCAATACGTTTGCCACCTCTGCACAATGCGTCAGGATGCCGCCATGCTTTTTCGCGGCAGGAGCCAGATCGCGAAACCAATAAAGTAGCGGTGTTAACGCAGGCGTTGAAGCATTCCGGGGGAGATGGAGTCGACTGGCTGCATGGCAAATAATGCGACAGGCCTGCGCATCATTGCCGGACCAGGACATGTCCGCTAAAGACCCCGCCCCTGTTGCACGTTCTAACAGAATCGCCCCTGCTGCATGAGCAAGCACTTTCGCAGCACCATTCCCGTTCCACCAGACCATTAGTTCGCAGCCGTTTCGTTCACTGTCATCGTCGGTGAGTTTGAGTATGGCTTTCTGACCATCTTTGGTCACCACGGGCAAAAGCTGTGATGTGTGCGT
Organism: Citrobacter sp. RHBSTW-00887; assembly: GCF_013728095.1. Lineage (NCBI taxonomy): Bacteria > Pseudomonadati > Pseudomonadota > Gammaproteobacteria > Enterobacterales > Enterobacteriaceae > Citrobacter > Citrobacter sp. RHBSTW-00887. The sequence continues at coordinate 2,825,021 of NZ_CP056267.1, forward strand.
CTCAAGAGGTTGGCCATCAGGAGTAAGTCCCCAATGGCTGAGCCAGGTGTTGAACAGACTATTTTCCAAACATTATCCTCATTTTTCGCCGGAAATGACCCTCGACAGGGACGGTGTAGACATTATTCCTGCTTTCTGCTGGTTGGGCCACAACGACCCACGCCACCATTCCTGGCTTATCGTGTAGAGCACTAAAGGGCACACCCTTGCGTATCGGTGTGCCATGCTGACTGTGTTTTTTCAATAGAGGAAGACACGATGATCACGTTATGCAAAGCCTGTGGAACATCCTATGAGGTGGCAGACGCCCTTCCTGAACATTGCGATATCTGCCAGGACGAACGTCAGTATGTTCCCGCGAACGGGCAGGAATGGGTCGATTTTGCCGCACTTTGTGCTTCGCACACAAATAAGTGGCGGCAACATGACAGCACCCTCCTCAGCATCCGCACCGTTCCTGGTTTTGCAATTGATCAACGGGCGTTTATTCTGCGTACTCCGGAAGGCAATATTTTATGGGACTGCATTGCCACGCTCGACGACGCCACAAAAATGCTAATAACGTCCCTGGGCGGGCTTAAGGCCATCGCGATTTCGCATCCTCATTACTACACCACCATGCAAGACTGGGCTGACGAATTTAACGCTCCCATTTATCTCCATGCCAACGACCGCAAGTGGGTAATGCGCGACAGCCCGTGGATTAAATTTTGGGATGGCGACACCCTGGAACTGACACGCGACGTCAGTGTGATACGCCTTGGCGGACACTTTGCTGGCGGTTGCGTTCTGCACTGGGCGCGAGATGAAGGCGTGGTGCTTTCCGGCGATATCGTTCAGGTCACCCCTGGGGCGCATGCCGTCTCCTTTATGTGGAGCTACCCCAATATGTTGCCCTTGCCAGCCGCAACGGTCAGCGACATTACCCACCGCCTGAGTACGGTGAAATTTAAGCAACTTTATGGCGCGTTTGAAGGGAAAGACATAACGAAAAATGCCGATGACATCGTGCAGCGCTCAGGTGAAAAGTACGTTTCCTGTCTCAAGTAAGCAGGCTGCCTGTCACTGACGTTCACCAGGATGAAATGGGATAGAAATGATAGGCCGCTCCGATGACAGACACATTCACTATCACACTGATAATGAAGTAGGTTTTGAATGGCTGTTTTTGTGTTTTATGGCGAAAGAGTTGTTGAGCGGCTATCGCGCCACCCCACCCGCCAATAACGCCAAACAGCAGCAAAGTGGACTCCGGCACTCGGCGCCAGGCCCTGCGCGCTGCCATTTTATCCGCACCGTACATTGCCAACGTCAGTATGTTGGTGAGCAAAAACCATATAACAAGAGGATGCGAGGTGAAAATGCAGCCTAACGCCGTGCAAATGAGTAGTAAATAACAACAGCGATTGAAATTCATATTTTTAGTCGCGAAATATCTCAGAGTGTATCGAAGTCGCATTATCGTCATAAGCACCAGAGCGCCGAGTGTACCATGAGAACGCAGAAATAATTGATACAGTGTAATCTACTGCACTTATGTTCTTGACGGCGTTCAATGGTTATCCCACACCTGCAAATTCTCGATTAGATTTGCCAAGCTTTTGAGCGTCTGATGATTTAGATGAAGAAAGTGTTTTACATTTTTAGATAGCGAGGTAAAGAGAAATTATTTAACTATCAAAAATATGCCTACTAAATAATGAAATACTTCAAGTTCATTAACTGACAAACTCAAACAAAACTGACAGGTTAATTCCCCTTTTTATGTCCTAATGCCCACAAATTTTCTCCAGAATCTCTCCCTAAAGTATTGCAAAAACGCCCAATAACCGAACGGGGTGAACAGTACCGCTCTCGTAAGCATCCCATTAGCTGATTCCAGTCATCATACTTTTGTCTTCGAGTTATTGCATGCCTTTCACTAACACATTACAACATCATTACTAATGTGAAAAATGAAATTAATATAATCGTATTATTTCTTTCATTTACCTTTAAACCATAATAGTAATATACTAGATAATCTTTATGTAGATCATGTATTTTACATCCTTGGATGACAGTTCGTTTTACCAGTTCTAGTTAATGCCCAATGTTCATAGCTATGTTTTATGATCATTTTATATCTCATGATAATTTGCTTTCCAAAAGTGTGCGCTAAATAACCATATCGCGCAGAGTCACTTGAAAAAGCCAAAAACTAATGGGGGTTTATATGAAGGTAAGTAAAAACACAAAACCAGCGAAAACCATAACCCACACTTTGCAGTTTCTTACAGGAAAAGATCTCCAGAAGGCCACAGTGAGTCATGTCCATACCTTTGGTAAAGGTTTTAAGTGTCAAACAGAGACTCGCGGATACATAACGCCGGACAACAAGTGTCCGTTGGAACTTGTCATTAACAAACCGGATGGCTTCATAGCTCTCTGGGAAAAAGGAACCACTCTTCATTGGAGATTTCAGGAGTCATCACTTGCGGCATTAGTAGACCCTGGAGGAATAAAAGATAAAGTCAGAACGCTCATTGGAAAAGCACTTTTGGCATGGGGTGATGCGGTTCCGGTTATGTTCTCTGAGCATATAGATAACTGGGATTTTGAAATCGCAGTTCGTAATGCAGATGATTGCGACATCAACGGTTGTACATTAGCAAGTGCCTTCTTCCCAGATGCTGGCCAGCATGAGTTGGTTATCTATCCAAAAATATTCGAACAGTCTGAAAAAGAGCAAACAGATACACTCACCCATGAATTTGGCCATGTATTCGGGCTTCGTCATTTCTTCGCACTACTCCAAGAACAAGCTTGGCCAGCAGAAGTATTTGGTACACATACCGCGTTTTCTATTATGAACTATGGTGCACTTAGTGAACTAACAGACACAGACAAGAAAGATTTAAAAAACTTATATCAACTTGCCTGGAGTGGTCAACTCACTAATATTAATAAGACACCAATTCGCTTTGTTAGGCCACATCACCTAAGTGGATCTTCATCCTAAACCCGGGGATGTAGCCGAGCCATTAATAAACAACCTGACATAAAAACGATTTATTTAACTAATTAAATTTTAACACTAAAAAACAAGACATTACCATAAATAAAAACATGGGTATTTTTGAAAAACTTAGACTCGCCAACTTAACTATATGGGATAAACCTAACAACCATACTTCAATACCAACATCTGAAAGTTAACTATCATGTTAGTGGTAAGAAAGCATTCCGCTGGATATTCAAATATATAGCCGAGGTATCTATGTCTGACAATAAAAGCCAAGATATTGTAATCAATCTCCTTGATGATATAAAAAAACTAAGTGACTCAGTTAACAATGTAGCTCCGAAAGATTTTGAAGATGTATGTATATACTACAACAAAAATGTTAAAAAACCACTTGATGAAATTCTAGCAACCCTGAATTCTCCTGCGGCTGACATATTACTAAGATGGTAGACTGGCCCCCTGAATCTCCAGACAGTTGGTATCACTTAAGTTAGTGATAGTCTTAATACTAGTTTTTAGACTAGTCGTTGGAGTCCGAATGATTGATGTTTTAGGTCCAGAGAAGCGCAGACGGCGAAGTGTTCAGGAAAAAATCGCCATTGTTCAGCAGAGTTTTGAGCCCGGAATGACCGTGTCGCTGGTCGCCCGTCAGCATGGCGTTGCTGCCAGTCAGCTGTTCCTGTGGCGTAAGCAGTATCAGGAAGGCAGCCTTACAGCCGTTGCCGCAGGAGAACAGGTTGTGCCCGCGTCGGAGCTGGCATCTGCGATGAAGCAAATTAAAGAGCTGCAGCGCCTGTTGGGCAAGAAAACCATGGAAAACGAGCTGCTAAAAGAAGCCGTTGAATATGGCCGACAAAAAAAGTGGATAGCGCACGTGCCCTTGTTGCCGGAGGATGGCGAATAAGCCTTGTCAGTCGTTGCCTCCGGGTCTCACGTGCGCAACTGCATGCCATGGCCCGTCGGTCGAAGGACTGGCAGGATCGTCGGTGCAAGCGCAAGCCTGATGATACTGACGCGCTGGCCCGTATCCATACCGTTATCGGCGATCTGCCCACCTATGGTTATCGTCGGGTATGGGCACTGCTGCGCAGACAATCAGAAACTGACGACATGGCGGTGATCAATGCCAAACGCGTATACCGCATCATGCGTCAGAATGCGCTGCTGCTTGAGCGTAAACCGGAAATACCGCCATCGAAGCGGGCGCATACAGGGAAAGTGGCCGTTGGAGAAAGTAACCAGCGGTGGTGCTCTGACGGCTTCGAGTTCAGCTGTGATAACGGTGAAAAACTGCGGGTCACGTTCGCTCTGGACTGTTGCGATCGCGAGGCACTTTACTGGGCGGCCAGTAACGGTGGATATGACAGTGAAACCGTGCAGGACGTCATGCTGGGTGCCGTGGAGCGTCGCTTCGGTAACAGCCTGCCGACATCCCCAGTTGAGTGGCTGACAGACAACGGTTCAGCCTACCGTTCTTATCAGACGCGTCAGTTCGCCAGAATGGTAGGACTGGAGCCTAAACATACGGCGGTACGTAGCCCGGAAAGCAACGGGATGGCAGAGAGCTTCGTGAAAACGATGAAGCGCGATTACATCAGCATCATGCCGAAACCCGACGGGTTAACAGCGGTAAAGAACCTTGCGGAGGCCTTCGAACATTACAACGAATGGCATCCGCATAGTGCACTGGGGTATCGTTCGCCACGGGAATATCTGCGGCGACGAACCAGTCATGGGTTAAGTGATAAAAAGTGTATGGAAATATAGGGGCCAATCCAGATGGATTCCGTGGATTAAGGATTTTGTAAATATTCTAATGCTGCTCCAGAAGTTGCTTGAAAATCAGTGCGAATTGAAATAGAGACAATGCACATTCCTACTGTAAGTAGATAAGTTATAATATAAACAGTCAGGAAGCCTAATTCGCACCTCGCTCATAACAGCCATTCAGTTGAACGTAACGAGCGAGGTGTGAAACCATCATACACTAACCGCTGATAAACCTGTTTGTTGCAGTAGCATGATGCTCGCGTCGCCAACAGGTGAGGCCATGAGGGCCCAACATATATTAACGAGTAACTTCCCCAAAGTTCCTGTAGAAATCCAGATACGTGAATTCGGAAAAACTTAGATCCACCAGCTTCACTTCGTATTTATGCCACGGCAGGAGAAAGGCGAACAGGCCTGTTAATTCGATAAGCTCACTCTGGGAGACAACCATCAGGCGTTCTGGCGTGCGTCATCGTCGTCCATATCAAACCCGGCATATTTATGCATGCTGGATGCTCTCCGCTGGAGCCAACCCTGCGTTTATTGCAAATCAGATGGGGCACGAGAATGCAGAAATGGTTTATACAGTGTACTCTGCCTGGATAAACGCGCTTGATGGTGATCAGATAGCATTCCTGAACCAGCGAATCGGTGGATACAGCAGTGTCCCCCAGCCGCCCCCAGAGGAAGATGCGCACTAGTTAACGTATTGAAGTTCCGGTGGTATTTCATGAAGAAGCTGTTTGTACAGTTTTATCTCCTGCTGTTTGTCTGCTTTCTGGTGATGACCCTGCTGGTCGGCCTGGTCTATAAATTCACCGCAGAGCGCGCAGGCAGACAATCGCTCGACGATTTAATGAAAAGCTCGTTATACCTGATGCGCAGCGAGCTTCGCGAGATCCCGGCACGTGACTGGGGTAAAACGCTGAAGGAGAGATGGATTTGAACCTCTCCTTTGACCTGCGCATTGAACCGTTAAATAAGTACACGCTGGACGTTCAAACAATGCAACGTTTGCGCGAAGGCGATATCGTGGCGCTTGACGATCAGTACACATTTATTCAACGGATCCCACGCAGCCATTACGTGCTGGCCGTCGGCCCGCTTCCCTATCTCTATTTTCTCCATCAAATGCGTTTGCTGGACATCGCGTTGATGGCGTTTATTGCTATCTCACTGGCCTTTCCGGTACTTATCTGGATGCGTCCGCACTGGCAGGAAATGCTGCGACTGGAAGCTGCTGCACAGCGTTTTGGGGAAGGACATCTGGGCGAACGCCTCCATTTTGACAGCGGTTCCAGCTTTGAGCGATTGGGTATCGCGTTTAACCAGATGGCAGACAATATCAATGCGCTAATCGCCAGTAAGAAACAACTTATCGATGGCATTGCCCATGAGCTTCGTACCCCACTGGTACGCTTACGTTACCGGCTGGAAATGAGTGATAACCTCACCGCGCAGGAATCCCAGGCGCTGAATCGCGATATTGGCCAACTGGAAGGGTTAATCGAAGAATTACTGACCTATGCCCGGCTGGACCGCCCGCAAAATGAACTGAAGCTCAGCGTACCAGACCTGGCCGTTTGGCTGACAACCCATCTGGAGGATGTGCAAAGCGTAAACCCTGAGCGTGCGGTGCGCTTACGCCATCTTAATATTGGCGACTACGGCGCGCTGGATATGCGCCTGATGGAGCGCGTACTGGATAATCTACTGAATAACGCCCTGCGCTATAGCCAGTCTACGGTGCAAGCGAGCCTGTTATTGAATGGCAATCAGGCAACGCTGGTTGTGGAGGATGACGGTCCCGGTATTGCTCCAGACGCCCGCGAACAGGTTTTTGAACCGTTTGTACGCCTTGACCCCAGCCGTGACCGGGCGACCGGTGGTTGCGGGCTTGGGCTAGCCATTGTTCACTCGATCGCATTGGCTATGGGCGGTACGGTCGTCTGTGATGAAAGTGAACTCGGCGGCGCCCGCTTTTGTTTCAGTTGGCCCGTCTGGCATAACATTCCTGAAATTTCAGCTGCCTGACCCATTCGGCTCGGTGGTCAAATGGTGGAGGTTGTGCTATAAAAAAGTATGTTGTAACTAAAATGGTAAATCTATGGCCCGTTACGATCTCGTCGACCGCCTGAACGGCACCTTCCGCCAGATGGAGCAAGAGCTGGCGCTTCTGAACGACAATCTGTTGCAGCAGACGCTGCTGATTGCGCGCGTCTTCTCGTTACCGGAAGTGGCCAAAGAGGCAGAGCATGCCCCACTGCAGAACATTGATGTTAAGCAACATTTAGGTAAAGAGGCTGAAACGCTGGCGCTACGCCACTATCGTCATCTGTTTATCCAGCAACAGTCCGAGAATCGTAGCAGTAAAGCGGCCGTCCGCCTGCCAGGCGTACTGTGTTATCAGGTAGATAACGCAGCTCAGCGCGCTCTGGAAGAGCAAATACAGCGTATTAACCAGCTAAAAACCACCTTCGAGCGCATTGTCACGGTGGAATCAGGGCTGGCACCGGCAGCGCGTTTCGAATGGGTGCATCGCCACCTGCCGGGACTGATTACGCTGAATGCCTATCGTACGCTCACCCTTGTCAGAGAGCCTGCCACCCTGCGATTTGGCTGGGCCAACAAACACATTATTAAAAATCTGAAACGCGATGAAGTACTACAGCAACTGGAAAAAAGCCTGACGTCGCCGCGCAGCGTACATCCCTGGACGCGGGAAGAGTGGCAGGCGAAGCTTGAACGGGAATATCAGGATGTCGCCGCCCTGGGCCAGCAGGCGCGCCTGAAGATTAAACGGCCGGTAAAAGTGCAGCCCATCGCCCGCGTCTGGTACAAAGGAGAACAAAAGCAGGTGCAATATGCCTGCCCGACGCCCTTGATCGCGTTGCTCAACAATGAAAACGGCATGACCGTACCAGATATCGGCGAGTTACTGAATTATGATGCCGACAATGTTCAGCATCGTTTTAAACCTCAGGCGCAGCCGTTGAGATTGATTATTCCCCGGCTGCACCTGTACGTTGCGGATTAACTGCCTGGCCGCATACTGCCAACCATCAGTTCCGGGCGTACCCAGCTGTCAAACTCCGCTTCGGTTAGATACCCCAGCGCCAGGGCGGAGGCTTTTAACGTCAGCCCCTCTTTGTGCGCCTTTTTGGCAATTTCAGCGGCTTTATCATAACCGATATGGGTATTGAGCGCGGTCACCAGCATTAGCGACTCGTTGAGCAGTTGATCGATTCGTTCACGATTAGGCTCGATTCCTGTCGCGCAGTGCTCGTTAAAGCTTTCCATACCGTCAGCCAGCAGACGCACCGACTGCAGGAAATTGTGGATGACCATTGGTCGGTAAACGTTGAGCTCAAAATTACCTGACGCTCCGCCCATGTTGATGGCGACATCGTTGCCCATTACCTGACAGCAAAGCATGGTGAGCGCTTCACACTGGGTAGGATTGACCTTACCCGGCATAATGGAGCTGCCCGGTTCATTTTCTGGAATCGAAATTTCGCCAATCCCGCAACGCGGACCGGATGCCAGCCAGCGCACATCGTTGGCGATTTTCATCAGCGACGCCGCCAGCCCTTTTAGCGCGCCGTGGGCGTGAACCAGAGCATCGCAGGTGGCTAGCGCTTCAAATTTATTCGGTGCGGTAACGAACGGCGCACAGGTAATGTCCCGCAATTCATCCGCGACCCGACGGGCATATTCCGGATGCGTATTCAGTCCGGTCCCTACCGCGGTTCCCCCCAGCGCCAGTTCCGCCACGTGGGGTAAGCTGTTTTCAATGTGTCTGAGGTTATGTTCGAGCATTGCCACCCAGCCGGAAATCTCCTGGCCAAGCGTAAGCGGGGTTGCATCTTGCAGATGTGTACGACCAATTTTGACGATATCCGCGAAAGCGTGTGATTTATCACTGAGCGTTTTGGTTAACACATTTAACTGCGGGATCAGTGAGTTACGCAGCGCCAGCAGCGCGGCAACGTGCATTGCGGTCGGGAACACATCATTCGAGCTTTGGCTTTTATTAACATCATCGTTGGGGTGAACTTTCCGTTCCATCCCCCGCACGCCGCCCAGCAACTCGCTGGCCCGGTTTGCCAGCACCTCGTTCATGTTCATATTGCTTTGCGTACCTGACCCGGTTTGCCAGATGGCCAGCGGAAACTCATCGCGGAGTTTATCCGCCAACACCTCATCTGCGGCCTGCATAATAGCCCTGGCTTTATCCTCCGCCAGCAGCCCGAGATCCTGGTTAACCTTTGCTGCGGCGCGTTTCGTCAGCGCCAGCGCATGGATCAGCGAGACCGGCATTTTCTCCGTAGAGATACGAAAATGCTCCAGCGAACGTTGGGTTTGCGCGCCCCAAAGCTTATCGGCTGGAACATCAATCGCCCCCATTGAATCATTCTCGCGGCGTACCGTTACCATTACCTGCTCCTTACATTAACAATTGATTAGGTTATGTTTCGACATTGCCCATTTGCATTGGTCTTATGAGTATTAACGAGGATTAATCTGTCGTTTGGTGGTTCGTGCGGTAAAAAAAACCGCCCCGAAGGGCGGCTGACGTTACTTAACGCAGCGTGCGCACTGCGACGTCTGAATCTGCTTGAAGAAATCGTTGCCTTTGTCATCCACCAGGATAAACGCCGGGAAATCTTCCACTTCAATTTTCCAGATGGCTTCCATCCCCAGTTCAGGGTATTCCACACACTCCAGACTCTTGATACTGCCCTGGGCCAGCACCGCTGCCGGGCCGCCAATGCTGCCTAAGTAGAAGCCGCCATGCTTATGACAGGCATCGGTCACCTGCTGGCTGCGGTTGCCTTTTGCCAGCATGATCATGCTGCCACCTGCGGACTGAAGCTGGTCAACATACGAATCCATACGCCCTGCCGTGGTTGGTCCAAGCGAACCAGAGGCATAGCCTTCCGGCGTTTTTGCCGGGCCAGCGTAATAGATCGGATGATCTTTAACATACTGCGGCAAACTTTCGCCGTTATCCAGCCGTTCTTTCAGTTTCGCATGCGCAATATCACGGCCAACAATGATGGTACCGTTAAGCGACAGACGTGTAGAAACCGGGTACTGCGACAGCTGAGCCAGGATCTCTTTCATCGGACGATTGAGGTCAACGCGTACCGCTTCGCCTTCTCCCGCCTGGCGCAACTCTTCTGGTATATATTTGCCAGGATTATGCTCCAGTTTTTCGATCCAGATACCTTCACGGTTGATCTTAGCTTTGATATTTCGATCGGCTGAGCAAGAAACGCCCATACCAACTGGACACGACGCACCGTGACGCGGCAGGCGGATCACGCGGATATCATGAGCGAAGTACTTCCCGCCGAACTGCGCGCCCAGCCCCAGATTCTGTGCCTCAATCAGCAGCTCTTTTTCCAGCTCCACATCGCGGAATGCCTGACCATGTTCGTTACCTTCGGTCGGCAGCTCATCGTAATATTTAGCCGACGCCAGTTTCACCGTTTTCAGCGTGGCTTCCGCTGACGTTCCACCGATCACAAACGCAATGTGATACGGCGGACAGGCCGCTGTTCCCAGCGTTCGCATCTTCTCAACCAGGTAATTTTTTAATTTGCCCGGCGTAAGCAGCGCTTTGGTCTCCTGGTACAGATAGGTTTTGTTCGCCGAGCCACCGCCTTTGGCAATACACAGGAATTTGTATTCATCGCCATCGACGGTATACAAATCTATCTGTGCCGGCAGGTTGGTACCGGTGTTCACCTCTTTATACATATCCAGCGCGGCGTTTTGTGAATAGCGCAAGTTGTCTTCGATGTAGGTGTTATACACACCGCGCGCCAGCGCAGCTTCATCACCGCCGCCGGTCCAGACGCGCTGACCTTTTTTACCCACGATAATCGCGGTGCCGGTGTCCTGACAGGTCGGCAAAATACCTTTTGCCGCAATATCAGAGTTCCGCAGGAATTGCAGGGCCACATATTTGTCGTTTTCGCTGGCCTCCGGGTCACGCAGAATGTCGGCCACCTGCTGCTGATGCGCAGGACGCAGCATAAACGATGCATCATGGAAGGCCTGACGAGCCAGCAGCGTTAAGGCTTGCGGCGCGACTTTAACAATCTCCTGCCCTTCAAATTCGGCAACGGAGACATGGTCGCTGGTCAGCAGATAGTATTCGGTATCATCCTTTTTGAGGGGGAAAGGATGCTGATAATGAAAGGGTTTGTTTGACATTGTGTTCTCACTTACTGCTCGGTCTGGTTATTCTCTGGGCAGATGTTCCATTGCCCTGCTTCCCTGCCGCAGGTCGGGTTGTAGAAGGAAAGGCTTTCTGCAACCGGAATTACTCAGGGTATTAAAAGCGAGTCACCATATCCTACACAATTTTTTAACAAAAACTGAGACAAGTACGACTTTTTACATGTGCAGGTTACTTCGCTCAGGGTTTCTTGGTTTAATAGCCGTAGAAAATTCCACATTGAAACAGGGCTTGAGAATGCAAAAACTCATCAACTCAGTGCAGAACTACGCCTGGGGAAGTAAAACTGCGTTAACGGAACTTTATGGGATTGCCAACCCCACTCAGCAACCGATGGCTGAGCTGTGGATGGGCGCGCATCCGAAAAGCAGTTCGCAGGTTCTGGACGCTAACGGCCAGACGGTCGCTCTGCGTGATGTCATCGAACACGATAAATCCGCACTGTTAGGCGATGCTGTTGCGAAACGCTTTGGTGAACTGCCTTTCCTGTTTAAAGTGCTGTGCGCCGCGCAACCTCTTTCGATTCAGGTTCATCCTAACAAGCACAACTCTGAAATCGGATTTGCCAAAGAAAACGCGGCGGGGATCCCGATGGATGCCGCCGAGCGCAATTACAAAGATCCTAACCACAAACCGGAACTGGTTTTTGCTTTGACACCGTTCCTGGCGATGAACGCATTCCGCGAGTTCTCTGACATTGTCGCATTGTTACAACCGGTGTCCGCCGCGCATCCGGCTATTGCGCATTTCCTGCAGGAACCGAGCGCGGAACGTCTGAGCTATCTTTTCGCCAGCTTGCTGAATATGCAGGATGAGGAGAAATCCCATGCGCTGGCGATCCTGAAATCGGCGCTGAACAGCCAGCAGGGTGAACCGTGGCAAACCATTCGCCTGATCGCCGATTTCTATCCGAATGACAGCGGGCTCTTCTCCCCGCTGCTGCTCAATGTGGTGAAGCTCAATCCTGGCGAAGCGATGTTCTTATTTGCCGAAACCCCACACGCCTACTTGCAAGGTGTGGCGCTGGAGGTAATGGCTAACTCGGACAACGTGCTGCGCGCCGGACTGACGCCAAAATACATTGATATCCCGGAGCTGGTCGCCAACGTTAAGTTTGTCGCCAAGCCAGCCAATCAGCTGCTGACCACGCCAGTTAAGACTGACAGCGAACTGGACTTCCCCATTCCGGTCGACGATTTCGCGTTCTCCTTGCATGAACTGACCGCCAATGGCGCAGATATCAGCCAGCAAAGTGCGGCCATTTTGTTCTGCATCGAAGGTGAAGCTGTGCTGAGCAAGGGCGAGCAGCGTCTGGTGCTGCAGCCGGGTGAGTCGGCCTTTATTAGCGCGAATGAATCGCCGGTAAACGTCAGCGGCACGGGCCGTTTAGCTCGGGTTTATAACAAGCTGTAGCAAGATACTGATATTTTTAACAACTCTTGCTAAGCTGTAGTGAGTTAAAGACATGTCACTCCTCCAGGCGTCTTCAAACGCCTGGTTTTATTTTATGGATATCAAAATGAAAAAATCGCTGGTAGCTGCGGGTGTGGTGGTTGCACTGGGTATCGTCTGGACGGGCGGCGCCTGGTACACAGGAAAGAAACTCGAAACGCATCTCGCCGAGATGGTGACGCAGGCAAACGATCAGTTAAAACGCTACTCCCCAGAGGCGGGCATTGAACTGAGTTATCAAAACTACCAGCGCGGCGTGTTCAATAGCCAACTGCAGTTGGTGGTGAAACCTGTCGCCGGGCAGGCAGATTCCTGGCTGAAACCGGGACAAAGCATCGTCCTGAATGAAACCGTGGATCACGGTCCTTTCCCGCTGGCTCAGCTGAAATCACTGAATCTTGTTCCGGCAATGGCCTCCGTGAAAACGACGCTGGTCAATAACGACGTGACGAAGCCGCTGTTTGATATTGCCAAAGGTGAGACGCCATTCATCATTAATTCCCGTATTGGCTACAGTGGGGATACCCGTTCCGATCTCTCCCTCAAACCGCTGAACTACGAGAAAGGCGACGAAAAAGTGGCCTTTAGCGGCGGGGAGTTCCAGTTTACGGCAGATAAGGATGGTAATGCGGTGTCGCTGACTGGCGAGGCGCAAAGTGGCTTGGTTAATGCCGTCAATGAGTATGATCAGAAAGTACAAGTTACTTTCAATAACCTGAAAACTGAAGGTTCCAGCAGTATTGCAAGCTTTGGTGAGCGCATCGGCGATCAGAAATTGTCCCTCGAAAAACTGTCGATTTCAGTCGAGGGCAAAGAGCTGGCGGTGCTGGAAGGCATGGGTATCGATGGCAAATCCGATCTGATTAACGATGGCAAAACCGTCAACAGCCAGTTGGATTACACCCTGAACAGCCTTAAATTGCAGGGCCAGGATATGGGGAGCGGTAAGCTGACATTGAAAGTTGGCCAGATTGACGGTGAAGCACTGCACCAGTTCAGCCAGCAGTACAGCGCCCAAACCAAAGCGCTGATGGCGCAGATTGATGTGGTCCAAAATCCTGAGCTTTATCAGCAGAAAGTCACCGAAGCCTTCTTTAATGCGCTACCGATTCTGATGAAAGGCGAACCGGTTGTTACCATTGCTCCACTGAGCTGGAAGAATGCAAAAGGTGAAACCACATTTAATCTGTCACTGCTGCTAAAAGATCCGACCGCAAACACGGTGGAGCCGCAAACGCTGGCCCAGGAAGTGGATCGTTCCGTCAAATCGCTGGATGCGAAACTGACCATCCCTGTCGATATGGCGACTGAGTTCATGACGCAAATTGCCAAACTGGAAGGATATCAGCAGGAAGAAGCGGCTGGTCTGGCGAAGCAACAGGTTAATGGCCTGGCGGCGATGGGTCAGATGTTCCGCATTACGACTTTGCAGGACAACGTTATCGGCACCAGCCTGCAATACGCAAACGGCCAGGTGACGCTGAACGGACAAAAAATGCCGCTGGATGAGTTTGTTGGTATGTTCGGTATGCCTTCTCTTACACAGCCGGATGCCCCTGCCATCCCGCAACAATAATCACTCGTCGGTGACAGGCCCGATAACAGTGTTTATCGGGCTTTTTTATTTCGCCGCCACCAGACGAGCGGAAAGCGTCAGATTGCGTGAATGACCTTCATCGTGGGCAATGCGTTGTAGCATACGTTCAGCAAGGGTGTATCCCATTTCACGCGCGGGCGAACAGGCCCAGGTAATCGGGATATCGTCCAACGCGTTTTCCGCCACATCAGCGAATCCGGCCAACGATATTTGCTGTTCGAAATAGCGATCGACACCAATTTCACCACTCTGACGTCCTGCTCTCATCAGGCCAAACCAGGCGCCTATGGCGATTATTTCGTTGTAGCAGACCACCGCGCTGATCGTGGGATTGCGGCGTAACAGCGCCGTTACCTCTTCTGCGGCCTGCTTCTGGCTGGATGAACACTCCAACACCCAGTCGCTATGAAACGGTAAACCATATTTTAGTAAGGTTGCACAATAACCGCCGACGCGCTCTGCGCGAGTCAATGAAGAACTCTGCCCGCCCAGCCAGGCAATACGCTGGTGTCCGTGGCGGATAAGATGTTCAACCAGTAACTGTGCAGCCTGCATGTTATCGGGCCTGACGGTGTCTGCGTCATCCATGTAGCTGGCGCGTGATGCAAATACCACCGGGATCCCTTTATCAGCGGCCAACTGTTGCAGTGCATCACTGCTGCCAGTGGCCCCGGCAATGACCACGCCATCTACCCCTTGGTTGAGTAACATCGCGAAACGCTGCGCCAGCTGCTCCCCATCTTTACCGCCGTGCAATAAGAAGACCATGCGCCCCTGCGCTTCTAACGCTTCCGTCAGACCCGCCGTCAGCTCGGCGTAAAACGGCGTTGAAAGATCACGTACAATCAAACCAACTACTCCGCTCTGCCCGCCGCGCAGCGCTGATGCCTGGCGGTTACGCACAAACCCCAGTTGCTCAATAGCAGCATTCACCCGCTCCCCAGTCGCTGATGAAATTCGCCCTTTTCCACTGAGCACCAATGAGACGGTGCTGACCGAAACCCCCGCAGCCAGCGCAACATCATGGATGGTTATTTTTTTGGCTATAGCCATAAAAACAGAAAACTCCCTGATAACGTGACGGATAAAACGTTTTATCAATCACTTATATTTATACCCCCTATTATCGTTCGATAATGTGATTTATACCGCACTAAAATTAGGTAAAACGTTTTATCTTCTCGCCATCATTAGTCAGCTAGCCTTTACAAGGAGTCGTTTGATGACGGCGAGAACCACACCAAAAATAACGTTATGGGAATTTTTCCAGCAGTTGGGCAAAACCTTTATGCTGCCTGTAGCGCTGCTTTCATTTTGCGGGATCATGTTGGGGATCGGCAGCTCGTTGAGCAGCCATGATGTCTTAACGCTGATCCCGGCGTTGGGGAATCCGCTGCTGCAGGCCATCTTTACCTGGATGAGTAAAGTTGGATCATTTGCGTTTAGCTTCCTGCCAGTCATGTTCTGTATTGCCATTCCTCTGGGCCTGGCGCGCGAGAACAAAGGCGTTGCGGCGTTCGCCGGTTTTGTCGGTTATGCGGTCATGAACCTCGCCGTCAATTTCTGGTTAACCGCCAAAGGTATCTTACCCACCACAGATGCGGCGATCCTGAAAGCCAACAACGTGCAAAACATTCTGGGGATCCAGTCGATCGACACCGGGATCCTCGGTGCCGTTATTGCCGGGATCATTGTCTGGATGCTGCATGAACGCTTCCACAACATTCGTCTGCCGGATGCGCTGGCGTTTTTCGGTGGTACGCGCTTTGTGCCTATCATCTCCTCGGTGGTGATGGGATTGGTCGGGCTGGTCATTCCCTTGATTTGGCCAGTTTTCGCCATGGGCATTACCGGACTCGGTCACATCATCAATAGCGCGGGGGAGTTTGGTCCTATGCTGTTTGGTACCGGTGAACGTCTGTTGCTGCCTTTTGGCCTGCACCATATTCTGGTGGCACTCATTCGCTTCACCGAAGCTGGCGGCACACAGGAAGTCTGCGGCCATAGCGTGAGCGGCGCACTGACTATTTTCCAGGCTCAACTGAGCTGCCCGACAACGCAAGGTTTCTCTGAAAGCGCAACACGCTTCCTGTCCCAGGGTAAAATGCCGGCGTTCCTCGGCGGTTTACCGGGTGCGGCATTAGCCATGTACCACTGCGCACGCCCTGAAAATCGTCATAAAATTAAAGGGTTATTAATTTCTGGCCTGATTGCCTGTGTCATCGGCGGTACAACTGAACCACTCGAGTTCTTATTCCTGTTCGTCGCTCCGGTTCTGTATGTAATCCACGCCCTGCTAACCGGTCTTGGCTTCACCGTGATGGCGGTGCTTGGCGTCACTATCGGTAACACTAAAGTAAAATACACCTCATTAAGAATTGAGGCGTAAAAACAGCTATACCTGTCGCCCCAATGGATTACCAAGGAGGTGATGACCAATGTCTGCACATGTTACAATCTTAAGAAATACAGTACTTCCAGTGAAATTCAATACCATGAATCGTCCACGCTTATATTCATATATCCGTTACTCCAGCGAACGACAAGGTAAAGGTAGTTCGATTGAGCGTCAGAAGAGCTACATTGCTGAAATGGCAAAACAGATTGCTACTGAGTACGATCTGGAGATTTTCGAGGAATACCAAGATTTAGGGGTATCCGCGTACAAGGGTAAAAACGTTCAGGAAGGAGCTTTATCGGATTTCATAGACCAAGTTGAATCCGGTTTGATCCCAAAGGGGTCTTTCCTCTTGATTGAATCCCTTGATCGCTTCTCACGCCAGAACGCCATGCAAGCGGTTAACCTTTTCACCAGCTTATTACTTAATGGCATCACGGTAATTACCGGGATTGATAAACAGGTTTACAGACAGACTGAAGTAAACACCGAGACATTGCAGCAACTGATGTTTAGCGTGATGTTGTTCAGCCGTGCAAACGAAGAAAGTTCAACCAAATCACACCGCACCATTGCAAGTGCTCTGTCCAAGATCAGACGTCACCAGGAACGGAAACCAGGTGATCCTGTAGTCGCAATTAAAGAGTTAGGCTCGGATAAATGGTGGACAGATTCAAGTACTGGATATGTCAATCCGCATCCAGTCCTGTTCCCCATAGCAAAAAAAATTATCCAGTTAAAACAAGACGGTTGGTCAAATCGGATGATCCTTCAACATCTGAAAAACAACTACGATGGACCGGTTATTGGCAACAAAAAATCAAAAGGTATATGGAATATGCAGCATTGTTCCAGAATCCTTGAACCTGCCATTTATGGACGAAAAGTAATCACTGTAAACAATGCAGAATACGTTCTGGATGATTATTACCCTGCGATCATCAGCAAAGATGAATATGAAGCGTTAAAGCTCCAAGTTGGAAACAAAGGATTTGCCCCGAATCGCGAGAGTAATCCAGAAATACCATTACTTTCCGGTATTGGTATTTTGCACTGTGCGCACTGCTCATGTTACATGGTTAAGGCTAAATCAACCCTTAAAAACCATCCACATGCTTACCGTTACCAATGTGCATCCAGAGATTTACATCAAGATTGTAATAAGTGGGGATTCAGGGCAAGCACCCTTGAAAGGACGATTTTACAACTAATAGCCGATAGAATATTCTTACAGACGAAATATCAACCATCTGGTTTAGAAGGGAAAATAGCGGACATACAATCGCAAATTGAGAACTATGTATTGGCTATAGGTTCAGCTAAAAGCCCTGAGATCATTAATAGCCTCACTTCGCAAATTGATCAACTAGAACAAGAAAAACAAAGTCTGATAGTGGAAAAAAGACTATACGATGAATCAATCGTGCAAATGAACACTGAAGGTTGGGACAAGTTCAGGAAGTTTGACATTGATGACGCACTTAACCCTTTACGCACAAAAATAAGAGCAAACATTAAGACCGTTATTATGCGCGTAGATTGCTCCAGAATAGATAAGAAACACAACTTGTTTACCATCACATACCGCGATCAGCATAAACAGCGTATCGTTATCGAAAACAACTCAGGCTGGAAGAAGGGTAAGATTTATGTTGAAGCGCAGACTATCAACGATATTCAAATTCTTGAATCTGAAGGTTTGATACTGCATGACCATATTGACATATTGATCAACCGAGACAAGTTCATGACGGAAGCGAAAAAACGACTAGATCATCCCCGAACACTGATCGATGAACTGACGGAATAAAGGTAAGTGTTAGTGCCATTGTAAAATTGCCCCACAGAAATGTTAGCGTAATCCATCGCTATATAGCCATGAATCGCTCTGTATCTTGTCAGAGCGATTAAAGCAGACTTCAGGCATCGTTCAATATAAAACCCCCGTAAAACTTGATACAGAGCGTTGTAGAGCAAGGGTTCAAAATTACATCGTATTCATTCTGTCTACGAACTGTACTTATTGCACCGCTCCTTATCGAAACACCTCTATGGTTGCCGGAAACCCCGCACAAAGTAGATTGTTATGTCTTTCAATCGCAGTATTCAAGACTAACCGCTGCCCGCCGCCCGACGTTAACACCAAGCATATGAACCATTTTAAAACCCTTTAAAAACAATACCCTTCGCATCTTCCCCCTCTTCTCCCCATGTTAATCGATCGTTTTTACAGATCAATTATACGATATTGATAGATTTCATAGATCAATGTAAGATCATGATTCTTCGGTTAGGGAAGGTGCGAACAAGTTCCTGATATGAGATCATCATATTCATCCGGAGCGCATCCCAGAGGGACATCATGAGCCATCAACTCACCTTCGCCGATAGTGAATTCAGCACTAAGCGCCGTCAGACCCGAAAAGAGATTTTCCTCTCCCGCATGGAGCAGATTCTGCCATGGCAGAATATGACCGCTGTCATCGAGCCGTTTTATCCCAAGGCGGGCAATGGCCGACGGCCCTATCCGCTGGAGACCATGCTGCGTATTCACTGCATGCAGCATTGGTACAACCTGAGCGACGGTGCCATGGAAGATGCCCTGTACGAAATCGCCTCCATGCGCCTGTTTGCCCGATTATCCCTGGATAGCGCCCTGCCGGATCGCACCACCATCATGAATTTCCGCCACCTGCTCGAGCAGCATCAACTGGCCCGTCAATTGTTCAAGACCATCAATCGCTGGCTGGCCGAAGCAGGCGTCATGATGACCCAAGGCACTTTGGTGGATGCCACCATCATTGAGGCACCCAGCTCTACCAAGAACAAAGAGCAGCAACGCGATCCGGAGATGCATCAGACCAAGAAAGGCAATCAGTGGCACTTTGGCATGAAGGCCCACATTGGTGTCGATGCCAAGAGTGGCCTGACCCACAGCCTAGTCACCACCGCGGCCAACGAGCATGACCTCAATCAGCTGGGTAATCTGCTTCATGGAGAGGAGCAATTTGTCTCAGCCGATGCCGGCTACCAAGGAGCGCCACAGCGCGAGGAGCTGGCCGAGGTGGATGTGGACTGGCTGATCGCCGAGCGTCCCGGCAAGGTAAAAACCTTGAAGCAGCATCCGCGCAAGAACAAAACGGCCATCAACATCGAATACATGAAAGCCAGCATCCGTGCCAAGGTGGAGCACCCGTTTCGCATCATCAAGCGGCAGTTCGGCTTCGTGAAAGCCAGATACAAGGGGCTGCTGAAAAACGATAACCAACTGGCGATGTTATTCACCCTGGCCAACCTGTTTCGGGTGGACCAAATGATACGTCAGTGGGAGAGATCTCAGTAAAAACCGGAAATAACGCCAGAAATGGTGGAAAAAATAGCCTAAATAGGCTGATTCGATGTGTTTGCGGGAAAAAAATCGGCCCAGATCCGCGAAATTTTAATCAGCGAGTCAGCTTGGGAAGAAATGACCTGCTTATTCGCACCTTCCTTAGCAGGTTGGATTGTTCTCACCGTCTCTGTGATCCTGCTGGGTGTTGCCAATCATATTGACAATTACCAGCCACCGGAGCCCGTTGCTGCTGTGCAGAAGAAATAAGCATCTGCAGTCCCTTATAACCCGGCAATTAACATCGAGTAACGGCAGGGTTTGGCTGCAAAAGATCGAATTTTGTCAAAAAAAGAGAATAATGCCGCATCCCACTCCAGTGCATATTGCCTGCTGTAGCGAAGCGCGTTACCCTTACCGCAGGTGCGCATAGCGCCTGCTTTTCCACAGGTATGAACACTCTTCTCACATTTGCACGTCAATCCGCTTTTACCTGTGCATGTTGTTTATTATTTATATTTACTACTCCGTTGGTATTATTTTATTAATATGGATTTCCATTTATGACTGTTCAGGATTACTTATTAAAATTCCGCAAAATCAGTTCACTCGAAAGTCTGGAAAAACTGTTCGACCATCTTAACTACACGCTCACCGACGATAGCGACATTATCAATATGTATCGCGCTGCAGACCATCGCCGTGCGGAGCTTATCTCAGGAGGTCGTCTGTTTGATGTTGGTCAGGTACCCAAATCAGTCTGGCATTACGTGCAATAAAGAAGAAAGTAGCGCTCAACGTTAAAAGCTTTATAATAATTGCCCCAAAATGAATGGCATGTTTGATTGCGCGCGTAAACCTGGAGAAGAGATGACTACCACAC
This sequence comes from Citrobacter sp. RHBSTW-00887, assembly GCF_013728095.1. NCBI lineage: Bacteria > Pseudomonadati > Pseudomonadota > Gammaproteobacteria > Enterobacterales > Enterobacteriaceae > Citrobacter > Citrobacter sp. RHBSTW-00887. Next base: position 2,845,706 of record NZ_CP056267.1, read on the forward strand.
CGGCACAACGTATCGGGGGCTGGCTACTTGGGCCACTGGCCTGGCTGTTAGTCGCATTGTTGAGCGCTTCGCTGGCGTTATTACTTTATGTCACTGCGCTGGCTACACCGCAAACCTTCCAAACGCTGGGTGCGCAAAGTACGGCAAATTTGCTGTTATGGGGCGTCTCTTTTATTACCGCGATTGCCATGTGGTATTACACGCTGTGGCTGACGATTGCGTTTTTCAAACGCAGAGCCTGTGTGCCTAAGCATTATATTCTATGGCTGCTGATCTCCGTGTTACTGGCGGTTAAAGCGTTTGCGTTTTCACCGGTTCCGGACGCCTTTGCCGTGCGCCAACTGCTGTTCCCATTGCTGGCTGCAGCACTGCTGGTGCCCTATTTCAAACGCTCGCAACGCGTTAAATCGACGTTTGTGAATCCGTAATAACCCTACAGTTAACCTGTTGTCGCCTGTTGTAGATTGTCAGATAATAGGCGGCTTTTTTATTTCAGGCCGAAAAATGACTGATTACCTGCTGCTGTTTGTCGGAACTGTACTGGTCAATAACTTTGTACTGGTCAAGTTTCTGGGGCTCTGCCCGTTTATGGGCGTTTCTAAAAAACTGGAAACCGCAATGGGTATGGGCCTTGCCACGACGTTTGTCATGACACTGGCATCCATCTGCGCATGGCTGATTGACACCTGGATCCTCATTCCACTCAATCTCATCTATCTGCGCACGTTGGCTTTTATTCTGGTCATCGCCGTCGTCGTGCAATTTACCGAGATGGTTGTACGCAAAACCAGCCCTGCACTTTACCGCCTGTTGGGGATCTTCCTACCGCTGATCACCACTAACTGCGCGGTATTAGGCGTGGCGTTACTGAACATCAACCTCGGCCATAACTTTTTACAGTCGGCGCTATACGGTTTTTCCGCCGCCGTCGGCTTCTCACTGGTAATGGTACTGTTCGCCGCGATCCGCGAACGCCTCGCCGTGGCGGACGTGCCTGCTCCGTTTCGCGGTAATGCGATTGCGCTGATTACCGCTGGTTTAATGTCATTGGCCTTTATGGGCTTTAGTGGTTTGGTGAAGTTGTAATGAATGCTATCTGGATTGCCGTTGCCGCAGTGAGTCTACTGGGTCTGGCGTTCGGCGCTATTTTGGGTTACGCCTCACGACGTTTTGCCGTGGAAGATGATCCTGTCGTGGAGAAAATTGATGAAATTCTCCCGCAAAGCCAGTGTGGACAATGCGGCTATCCGGGCTGTCATCCTTACGCTGAAGCGATCGGCTCCCAGGGCGAAAAAATCAACCGTTGCGCACCCGGTGGCGAAGCGGTGATGTTAAAAATTGCCGCCCTGCTGAACGTCGACCCGCAGCCGATTGATGGTGATGAACACGATGTTACCCCCGTGCGTATGCTGGCGGTCATTGATGAAAATAACTGTATCGGTTGTACAAAGTGCATTCAGGCCTGCCCGGTTGATGCGATCGTGGGCGCGACCCGCGCCATGCACACGGTGATGAGCGATCTCTGCACCGGGTGCAACCTGTGCGTTGACCCGTGCCCGACGCAATGTATCGAATTACGCCCGGTGGCCGAGACACCTGATAGCTGGAAATGGGATTTAAACACCATCCCTGTGCGCATCATTCCCGTGGAACAACATGTTTAAGTTATTCTCTGCATTCAGAAAAAACAAAATCTGGGACTTTGATGGCGGCATTCATCCACCAGAAATGAAGACCCAGTCGAACGGTACGCCGCTGCGACAGGTTCCGCTGGCGCCACGCTTTGTTATTCCGCTGAAACAACATATTGGCGCGGAGGGTGAGCTGTGCGTAAACGTAGGCGACACCGTGCTGCGTGGTCAGGCGTTAACCCTTGGGCGTGGTAAAATGCTTCCGGTACATGCGCCAACGTCAGGCACCGTTGTTGCTATTGCGCCGCATTCTACTGCACATCCATCGGCATTAGCTGAGCTGAGCGTTATTATTGATGCCGATGGCGAAGATCGCTGGATTGAGCGAGGCGGCTGGGCCGATTACCGTTCCCGCAGCCGGGAAGAGCTGATCGCACGTATTCACCAGTTCGGCGTCGCCGGACTGGGTGGCGCAGGTTTTCCCACCGGCGTTAAGCTGCAGGGCGGCGGAGATAAAATTGAAACGCTGATCATTAACGCTGCTGAATGCGAGCCGTACATTACGGCTGATGACCGCCTGATGCAGGACTGCGCGGCGCAGGTCGTCGAAGGTATCCGCATCCTGGCGCATATTCTTCAGCCACGCGAAATTCTACTGGGCATTGAAGATAACAAGCCACAGGCAATTTCCATGCTGCGCGCGGTGCTGGCTGATTCACACGATATCAGCTTACGCGTGATCCCCACCAAGTACCCGTCAGGCGGGGCCAAACAGTTAACGCAAATCCTGACCGGCAAGCAGGTTCCGCACGGGGGACGCTCTTCAGATATCGGCGTGCTGATGCAAAACGTTGGAACCGCCTACGCGATTAAACGTGCGGTGATTGACGGAGAACCGATTACCGAACGTGTCGTGACACTGACCGGCGAAGCCGTCAGCCGTCCGGGCAACGTCTGGGCGCGTTTAGGCACGCCGGTTCGTCATCTGCTCAATGACGCGGGCTTCTGCCCTTCCGCCGACCAGATGGTGATTATGGGCGGGCCGCTGATGGGCTTTACGCTGCCGTGGCTGGATGTACCGGTGGTGAAGATAACCAACTGTCTTCTGGCGCCCTCTGCCAGTGAAATGGGAGAAACGCCGGAAGAGAAAGGCTGCATTCGCTGTAGCGCATGCGCCGATGCCTGTCCGGCCGATCTCCTGCCGCAACAGCTTTATTGGTTCAGTAAAGGGCAGCAGCACGACAAAGCAACGGCGCACAATATCGCGGACTGCATTGAATGCGGTGCCTGCGCCTGGGTATGCCCAAGCAATATTCCACTGGTGCAGTATTTCCGTCAGGAAAAAGCCGAGATTTATGCCATTAGTCAGGAAGAAAAACGTGCCGCTGAAGCGAAAGCGCGATTTGAAGCCCGACAGGCGCGACTCGAACGTGAAAAAGCAGCCCGTCTTGAACGTCACAAAAGCGCTGCCGTTCAGCCTGCGGCTAAAGATCATGATGCCATTGCCGCCGCGCTGGCTCGCGTAAAAGAAAAGCAGGCTCAGGCAATGCAGCCGGTAGTCATTCAGGCTGGCGAAAAACCTGACAATAGTGCCGTGATTGCCGCACGCGAGGCGCGTAAGGCGCAAGCTCGCGCAACCCGGATGGAAAACCCTCCCCAAACAGGAGGCAGCAGCACAGAGGTCGATCCGCGTAAAGCTGCAGTGGAAGCGGCAATCGCTCGTGCCAAAGCCCGCAAGCTTGAGCAGGAAACCGTAACGGAAACAGCCGAACCGGTGGATCCGCGTAAAGCCGCCGTGGAAGCGGCTATCGCCCGCGCCAAAGCCCGCAAGCTTGAGCAGCAGACGGTTACGGAAACAGCCGAATCGGTGGATCCGCGTAAAGCCGCCGTGGAAGCGGCTATCGCCCGCGCCAAAGCCCGCAAGCTTGAACAGGAAACCGTAACGGAAACAGCCGAACCGATGGATCCGCGTAAAGCCGCCGTGGAAGCGGCTATCGCCCGCGCCAAAGCCCGCAAGCTTGAACAGGAAACCGTAACGGAAACAGCCGAACCGGTGGATCCGCGTAAAGCCGCCGTGGAAGCGGCTATCGCCCGTGCCAAAGCTCGCAAGCTCGAGCAGCAGACGGCTACGGAAACAGTCGAACCGGTGGATCCGCGTAAAGCCGCCGTCGCGGCCGCTATTGCACGCGCTCAGGCAAAGAAAGCCGCCCAGCAGCAGGTTGTAAACGAGGAATAAATGGTATTCAGAATAGCAAGCTCCCCTTATACCCATAACCAGCGCCAGACATCGCGTATCATGATGCTGGTATTACTGGCTGCATTGCCGGGGATCGCCGCTCAGCTGTGGTTCTTTGGCTGGGGTACGTTGTTCCAGATAGTTCTGGCCGCCATCAGCGCTATCGCCGCCGAAGCGGGCGTGCTTAAACTGCGCAAACAACCCATTGCCGCGATTTTAAAAGACAACTCCGCGTTGCTCACCGGGTTACTGCTGGCCGTGAGTATTCCCCCGCTCGCCCCCTGGTGGATGGTAGTTTTAGGCACGGTATTCGCCGTTATCATTGCTAAACAGCTGTATGGCGGCCTCGGTCAGAACCCGTTTAACCCCGCCATGATTGGTTACGTGGTGCTGCTTATCTCATTCCCGGTACAGATGACAAGCTGGCTGCCGCCGCATGAAATTGCGGCGACTGTGCCTGGTTTTTTTGACGCCCTGAACGTTATCTTTAGCGGACATACCGCCAGCGGCGGGGATATGAACACGCTGCGTATGGGTATTGATGGTATCAGTCAGGCAACACCTCTCGATACCTTTAAGACTTCGCTGCATGCGGGACGTACTGTTGAGCAGGTGATGCAATACCCAATCTACAACGGCATGCTTGCAGGCGCTGGCTGGCAGTGGGTTAACCTTGCCTGGCTGGTGGGCGGCGTCGTGTTGCTATGGCAGAAAGCGATTCGCTGGCATATCCCGGTTAGCTTCCTGCTGTCGCTCGCCGTTTGTGCCACTTTAGGCTGGATTTTCTCGCCAGATTCGCTGGCCTCGCCTCAGTTGCACCTACTTTCCGGCGCGACCATGCTGGGTGCATTTTTTATTCTTACCGATCCCGTTACAGCATCAACAACCAACCGTGGTCGCCTGATTTTTGGCGCACTTGCGGGCCTGTTAGTGTGGTTGATTCGCAGTTTTGGCGGTTATCCTGATGGCGTGGCTTTTGCCGTATTGCTGGCAAATATCACGGTTCCCCTGATTGATTATTACACCCGCCCTCGCGTGTACGGACATCGCTAAGGACTCCCTATGCTGAAAACGATTCGTAAACACGGTATTACTCTGGCGCTGTTTGCAGCGGGCTCGACGGGGTTAACCGCGGCAATCAATCAATTAACCAAGTCCACCATTGATGAACAGGCCGCGCTGCAGCAAAAAACGCTGTTCGATCAGGTTCTGCCAGGCGATCGCTACAATAATAACTTGTCCGAAAGTTGTTATCTGGTCGATGCGCAGGCGTTGGGTAAAGGCACTCACCGAGTGTATATTGCCCGCCAGGACGATCGTCCTGTTGCAGCAATTCTTGAAGCTACGGCGCCAGATGGTTATTCCGGGGCTATTCAACTGCTGGTTGGTGTCGATTTTTCGGGTACCGTGTTGGGTACGCGGGTGACCGAACATCATGAAACGCCAGGGCTGGGTGATAAAATCGAACTGCGACTGTCCGACTGGATCACCCACTTTAGCGGCAAAACGATCGCTGCGGGTAACGACGCTCACTGGGCGGTGAAAAAAGACGGCGGCGACTTTGACCAGTTTACTGGCGCAACCATTACGCCGCGTGCGGTAGTTAATGCAGTAAAACGCGCCGGTTTGTATGCGCAGACGCTGCCCGCGCAACTTCCTCAACTTAGCGCCTGTGGAGAATAAACCATGAGCGAAATTAAAGACGTTATTGTCCAAGGGTTATGGAAAAATAACTCCGCGCTTGTGCAGTTACTCGGGATGTGTCCGCTGTTGGCCGTCACCTCGACCGCCACTAACGCGCTGGGCCTGGGGCTTGCGACTACACTCGTCCTGACGCTGACGAACCTGACGATTTCTGCCCTTCGTCGCTGGACACCGCCTGAAATACGTATTCCGATTTATGTCATGATCATCGCCTCCGTGGTGAGCGCGGTGCAAATGTTGATCAATGCCTACGCTTTTGGCCTGTATCAGTCTCTGGGCATTTTTATCCCGCTGATTGTGACCAACTGTATTGTTGTTGGCCGCGCTGAAGCCTTCGCAGCCAAAAAGGGCCCTGCGCTATCCGCACTCGATGGTTTTTCCATCGGCATGGGCGCAACTGGCGCCATGTTTGTTCTGGGCTCGCTACGTGAAATAATTGGTAACGGTACACTCTTTGATGGCGCAGACGGTTTGTTGGGTAGCTGGGCCAAAGTATTGCGCGTTGAGATCTTCCATACCGATACGCCGTTTCTGCTGGCCATGCTGCCACCAGGCGCGTTTATTGGCCTGGGTCTGATGCTGGCTGTTAAGTATCTGATTGATGAGAAAATGAAGAAACGTCGTGCCGAGGCGGCTGTCACGGACAGTCCGGCCGGTGAAACAGGGAATGTGTAATGAACAAAGCAAAACGGCTGGAAATACTGACGCGCCTGCGTGAGAACAATCCGCATCCGACAACCGAGCTAAATTTTACATCGCCGTTCGAACTACTGATTTCAGTCTTGCTCTCCGCGCAGGCCACCGATGTCAGCGTCAATAAAGCGACGGCTAAGCTCTACCCCATCGCCAATACGCCAGCCGCGATGCTGGAGCTTGGCGTTGAAGGGGTTAAGTCCTACATCAAGACAATCGGTTTGTTTAACAGCAAAGCGGAGAACGTGATTAAAACCTGCCGCATTCTGCTGGAGCAACATAATGGTGAAGTGCCTGAAGACCGGACCGCATTAGAAGCCCTGCCCGGGGTTGGGCGAAAGACGGCTAATGTGGTGTTAAATACCGCCTTTGGCTGGCCCACTATTGCCGTAGATACCCATATTTTTCGCGTTTGTAATCGTACCCAGTTCGCCCCGGGTAAAAACGTAGAGCAGGTTGAAGAGAAGCTGCTGAAAGTCGTACCCAGTGAATTTAAAGTCGATTGCCATCACTGGTTAATTCTTCATGGCCGCTACACCTGTATAGCCAGAAAGCCGCGCTGCGGTTCCTGCATTATCGAAGATCTTTGCGAATTCAAAGAGAAAGTCGATATCTGATGCTGCCGGGGCATACTGCTTGCCCCTCGCTAACATAACGATTAGTTATGCACTCCCCTGAGTTTATTTTCCCGACAATGATGCCGTTCAACCGCGCATATCTAATGCAATATTCTTGTTAATTAACACCTGAGCAGGTTAATCGTTTTTTTAGTAAAAGAAATTTCTATCTATACGTGATCCAGATCATCCAGATAACACAATGTTAAAAAATATTTATTTTTTAGTTAAAGTGACAATCAGATGACCTAACTGAACAGTTTCTAAACAAAACATTACACTGGCTATTTTTCAGATAATGGCCTATATCACTGGATTCAAGCGCAAATAGTAGAACATATCGCCACATTGCGGTTTTTACCCTGATTAAACAGTGTAAAAATCTGCCATTTTTCAAATGAAGAAATTTAACGCTAGATAACATTTCACAGTCCCGACGATTTCACCAGTCATGATATATGTAACAGATTATTACAAACCACTTGTCTGAATGGTCAAGATAGTGAACATTACTTGCCGTTTCCCCTCCCACTATAACAATCGGACGGATGAACTTGACTCATCACGTGCCTGAACACCCCCGTTGATATGGGATGTAAAAAAAGAGGTAAAAGTGTCTACTGCAAACAATAAACCAACAGAAAGCGTAAGTTTAAACGCCTTCAAACAACCAAAAGCGTTCTATCTCATTTTCTCTATTGAGCTGTGGGAGCGTTTTGGTTATTACGGCCTGCAAGGAATTATGGCCGTCTACCTGGTTAAACAACTGGGTATGTCAGAAGCGGATTCCATCACCCTTTTCTCGTCCTTTAGCGCCCTGGTGTACGGTCTGGTTGCCATTGGCGGCTGGTTAGGTGATAAAGTTCTGGGTACAAAACGTGTCATTATGCTGGGTGCCGTTGTCCTGGCCATCGGTTATGCGTTGGTAGCATGGTCTGGTCACGATGCGGGTATCGTTTATATGGGCATGGCGGCCATCGCGGTCGGTAACGGCCTGTTTAAAGCAAACCCATCATCCCTGCTCTCTACCTGCTATGCCAAAGATGACCCGCGTCTTGATGGTGCATTTACCATGTACTACATGTCCGTCAACATCGGTTCATTCTTCTCTATGCTGGCAACACCGTGGTTGGCTGCGCATTACGGCTGGAGCACCGCGTTCGCTCTGAGCGTCGTGGGTATGCTGATTACCGTTGTTAACTTCGCATTCTGTCAGCGCTGGGTTAAACAGTACGGTTCTAAACCTGACTTTGAGCCGATCAACTTCCGTAACCTGTTGCTGACTATTGTTGGCGTCGTGGTGCTGATCGCGATTGCAACCTGGTTGCTGCACAACCAGCAGATCGCACGTATGGTTCTGGGCGTCATTGCTCTGGGTATCGTGTTTATCTTCGGTAAAGAAGCATTCACCATGCACGGTGCTGCGCGTCGTAAAATGATCGTCGCCTTCATTCTAATGCTGGAAGCGATTATCTTCTTCGTGCTGTACAGCCAGATGCCGACCTCACTGAACTTCTTCGCGATTCGTAACGTTGAGCACTCTATTCTTGGCATTGCTTTCGAACCTGAGCAGTACCAGGCACTGAACCCGTTCTGGATCATCATTGGTAGCCCAATCCTTGCCGCTATCTATAACAAGATGGGCGATACCCTGCCGATGCCAACCAAGTTTGCGATTGGTATGGTGCTGTGTTCCGGTGCGTTCCTGATCCTGCCGCTGGGTGCTAAATTCGCTACCGATGCGGGCATCGTTTCCGTTAACTGGCTGATCATCTGCTACGGTCTGCAAAGTATCGGTGAACTGATGATCTCCGGTCTGGGTCTGGCAATGGTGGCTCAGTTGGTTCCGCAACGCCTGATGGGCTTCATCATGGGTAGCTGGTTCCTGACCACTGCCGGTGCAAACATCATCGGTGGTTACGTAGCCAACATGATGGCTGTACCAGAGAACGTCACTGACCCGCTGATGTCCCTTGAAGTCTACGGTCGTGTGTTCCTGCAGATTGGTGTTGCTACGGCTGTTATCGCTGTTCTGATGCTACTGACGGCACCGAAACTGAATCGTATGACTCAGGACGATGACGTCAATGAGAAAGCCTCTAAGGCCGCGACAGCGTAATTCTCAGGGAAACTCTTTTTCAGGCCGCTAACTGGTGTTAGCGGCTTTTTTTTTGCCTGAGCTAGCACTACCATACGATATACCTCAGCCAAAAGGAGTTACCGATGAAACTGTTCTACAAACCGGGCGCTTGTTCTCTTGCTTCCCACATCACACTTCGTGAGAGCGGTAAAGATTTCACGCTGGATGGTGTTGATCTGATGAAGAAGCGTCTGGAAAACGGCGATGATTTTTTCGCGGTAAACCCAAAAGGGCAAGTTCCCGCGCTGCTGCTGGATGACGGTACGCTACTGACCGAAGGCGTCGCCATCATGCAATACCTGGCGGACACCGTTCCAGACCGTCAACTCCTTGCCCCAACCAGCAGCCTCTCCCGTTACAAAACCATTGAATGGCTTAACTACATTGCGACAGAACTGCATAAAGGCTTTACCCCACTGTTCCGTCCCGATACGCCGGAAGACTTCAAGCCAACCGTTCGCGCGCTGCTGGAGAAAAAAATGCAATATGTGAACGACGCGCTGCAAGATAACCAATGGATCTGCGGTTCGCGCTTCAGCATTGCGGACGCCTATCTGTTCACCGTGCTGCGTTGGGCGTATGCGGTTAAGCTGAATATGGCAGGGTTAAGTAATATCGATGCGTATATGGCGCGTATGGCTGAACGTCCGGCGGTTGCCGCGGCGTTGAAAGCAGAAGGGTTAAATTAATTGTTGTTGCCGGGTAGCGCTTGCGCTTACCCGGCCTTCAGCCAAACGCAGGCCCGATAAGCGTGAGCGCCATCGGGCATTGCTTACAGCTGCGTCGCGCTGAAGTAGTGTTCAGGCTTCGCGATACAATCCTGCGCAGCCACGACCTGCAGCTCATACTCGTGCATTTTTTTGGTGGCAATCATCACTTCGTACACCGCCGCCGTCACATGCTCCAGCGCCTGCTGTAAAGACGCGCCCTGCAGCAGTTTAACCAACAATAAGCCGCTGGTGACATCACCCACGCCAACCGGTTGACGAGCGCCAAAATCGACTAACGGTCGGCTGATATGCCACGCTTGTTCAGCGGTAACTAACAGCATCTCGAAACGATCTGCGCTGATACCCGCGCGAGCCAGATGCTTCACCAGCACAATTTCTGGTCCCTGAGCGATGAGCTCACGCGCTGCCGCCACGGCCTCATTGACATTATTCACCGCATGCTCGCACAGAATTTCGAGCTCAACCAAATTCGGGGCGATAATATCGCTGGCTGGAAGCGCATGGCGTACATGAAACTCCGCTACGCCCGGCGCGACGATACACCCTTTTTCCGGATGGCCCATCACCGGGTCACAAAAATATTTCGCCTGCGGATTGGCCGCTTTTACTTTGCGTACAATACCCAGAATATGCTCGCCCTGTTCAGCCGAGCCAAGATAGCCGCTCAGTACTGCGTCACAAGTCTGGAGTTTATCGATATCGGCAATGCCCTGGACAATGTCAGTCAGATGACTCGGCGGCATAACGCAACCGGTCCATTTGCCGTACTGTGTGTGGTTAGAAAACTGAACGGTATTCAGCGGCCAGACATTTGCGCCAAGACGACGCATTGGAAATTCTGCTGCACTGTTGCCCGCATGACCAAAAACAACGTGGGACTGGATGGCGAGGATATTCTTCATTTTACTTACCACAACCCTGAAAAAATAAAGGGGCGTAGTTTCCCACGCCCCTGCTAACTAAATCTTACTTCCAGCAAATCAGACAATAGTTCTTCTTGCCACGGCGCAGTAAGGTGTAGCGCCCGAACAGGATATCACTCTCCTGGAAGAAATATTCCGGATCGGATTGCTTCTCACCGTTGATGGTCACCGCATTAGACGCGATAGTCTTACGTGCCTGGCCGCGAGAAGGTTGCAGCTCGGAGTCCACCAGCGCCTGCATCAGATCGGCACCTTTGTCCATCTCGATCATCGGCACGCCATCTTGCGCCAGCTGTTCGAAATCCGCTTCGCTCAAATCGCTCAGATTACCGTTGAACAAGCTTTCGGTAATACGTTTTGCCGCTACCAGACCTTCTTCGCCGTGAACCAGACGCGTTACTTGCTCAGCCAGAACATACTGGGCGCGCGGCGCTTTACCGCTATTTTTATCTTCTTCTTCCAGCGCATTGATCTCTTCAATGTCCATGAAAGTAAAGAATTTCAGGAAGCGATAAACATCCGCATCGGCGGTGTTAATCCAGAACTGGTAGAATTTGTACGGACTGGTTTTCTTCGGATCCAGCCACACAGCGCCGCCTTCCGTCTTACCGAATTTCGTACCGTCAGCTTTAGTGATCAACGGAACGGTCAGACCAAACACCTGGTTCTGGTGCAGACGACGGGTCAAATCGATACCCGAAGTAATATTGCCCCACTGGTCAGAACCGCCAATCTGCAGCGCAACACCGTGCAGTTTGTTCAGGCAGGCAAAGTCATAACCCTGCAGCAGGTTGTAAGAAAACTCGGTAAAAGAGATCCCCTGATCGTCACGGTTCAGACGCTGCTTCACCGCTTCTTTGTTGATCATCTGGTTAACGGAGAAGTGTTTGCCGATATCACGCAGGAAAGTCAGTACATTCATACTGCCAAACCAGTCATAGTTGTTCGCAGCAATCGCCGAGTTGTCGCCACAGTCGAAATCGAGGAACGGCGCAACCTGTTTGCGGATTTTATCCACCCACTCCTGCACGGTGTCTTCGGTATTCAGTTTACGCTCAGCGGCTTTAAAGCTCGGGTCACCAATCAGACCGGTTGCGCCGCCCACCAGTGCGACAGGTTTATGGCCTGCCTGCTGGAAGCGTTTCAGGCATAACAATGGAACCAGATGCCCCAAATGCAAGCTGTCAGCGGTAGGATCGAAGCCGCAATAGAGCGCGATCGGGCCTTGCGCCAGTCGCTCTGCTAACGCTTCCTCGTCCGTCACCTGGGCCACCAGCCCCCGCTCTTGCAATTGTTTAATCAAGTTACTGCTTGCCATCAAAATCTCCATGTATAAAACGACTGCACCTTAGCCGGTACACGACTTTTCGCCTGATGCGAAAGAAACATAGAATAAAGCGCCGGATTGTTCAGCACCAGCGCTTAAAACAAGAATTTTGCATCTTTAGGGGGCCAGGCGATCAATTTTCCACGCGTTATCTTCGCGTTGGTATAAAAAACGATCGTGCAGACGGTTTTCGCCACCCTGCCAGAACTCCATCTGCTCAATACTCACGCGAAAGCCTCCCCAGAAACTGGGCAGTGGAACTTCCCCTTGCTGAAACTTCTGCTTCAGTTCGAGGAATTTGCTTTCCAGAATACCGCGCGCGGAGATCCGACTGGATTGCTTAGAGACCCAGGCACCAATCTGGCTATCACGTGGGCGACTGTGGAAGTATTTCACCACTTCCAGCGTGGATAGGCGCTCAGCCTTGCCGATCACCATCACCTGCCGTTCCAGCGTATGCCAGGGAAACAGGAGGCTGATGCGTGGGTTTTTCTCAATCTGATGTGCCTTACGGCTACCGAGGTTGGTATAGAACACCAGCCCTTTGTCATCATAATGTTTGAGCAACACGATACGCTGATAAGGCTGACCGTTTTCATCGACGGTAGCAACGACCATCGCTGTGGGATCGGCCAGTTTGGCGTCACAGGCTTGCCCCAGCCAGCGCTCGAACAGCGCAAGGGGCTCGGCGGGAAGATCGCGGCGGCGGAGACCGCCTTTCGTGTATTCACGGCGCAAATGCGCGATTTGCTGCAATTCGTCGTTATCAGACATGATGTTGGCTACGGATTGTCAGTGGGTGACGCTATTGTGCGCCGCCCAGGTGAAAATCTCAACGCTTCGGGTTCTGTAACTGACAGTTATTTAGCACAATTCTGTCTCGTTTATAGACCGTTGCCTCGTCGCCTTTAGACCAGAAGACGTAAATACCATCGGTATAGCGAGCACCTGATGCCGACACGCCCTGTTTGAGGTTCAATAGCTGATTATCATAAACAAAACTCGCCATCTGACGGGTATTGTTCAGCTTCACGGTAAGCGGTTTTTCGTCACAGCGGTATTCGAGCGTATCCGTTTGCATACGCTCGACAAATTGGTTGTACACGCTGCACCCGCTAAGCAGTACCGGCAGACACACTAACAACAGTTTTTTCATAGCCATATCCTGAAGACTTTCCTGGTCCTGGAGGGTAATGGCACCCTCCCTAATATCCCTAGTTTATCGACATATAGCGCTGAATAATTTCAGTTAACTCTGAGTTCGTGGGTTAGCAGGGTAAATTGCCCCTAAAACGCTCGGTTCTGATGCGCCGGTCACAGAAGGCAGATTTCCCGGTAATCCCGCCAGCGTTCGCCACGCCAGCCAGGCAAAAGCCAGGGCCTCCATATCATCGCCGCTGATCCCAGCCTCATCGGTTGAAGTGACCTCTGTCCCTGGCAATAATGCCGCCAGACGCATCATCAGCAGCGGATTACGGCTGCCGCCGCCGCATACCATTAGCCGTTCACAGCCTCCGCTTAGCAAGACCTGCTCGGAAATGGTCACGGCCGTCAGTTCGGCAAGCGTCGCCTGCACATCCCGCGGGCTTATTCCCGGGAACTGCGCCATATGACGTTCTATCCAGCCATAATTGAAATACTCGCGGCCAGTGCTTTTCGGCGCAGGCGCAGAAAAATAAGGATCGTTAAGCATATTTTGCAGTAAAGGCAGGATCACCGTTCCCGATGTGGCCCACTGCGCATCTTTGTCGTAGGGTTGGCCGCATTGCCGCCAGATCCAGGCATCCATCAGCATATTGCCCGGCCCGGTGTCATAACCGCGAACGGGTTGCTGTGGGATAAGCAGAGACAGATTGGCAATTCCGCCGATGTTTAGCACCATCCGCCGCTCCGTTGGATGAGCCAACAGCGCCTGATGAAAAGCGGGAACCAACGGCGCGCCCTGCCCGCCGAGAGCGATATCGCGGCGACGAAAATCGCCGATCACCGTTATCCCGGTACGCGCGACGATTTGATTGTTGTCGCCAATTTGCAGCGTGTGCGGCGCGATTCCCGTCGGTTCATGCCACACGGTTTGCCCATGACAGCCAATCGCAACGATCTCCTGCGGTTTCAATTTTTCCTGTGCCAACAGTGCATTCACCGCCTCGGCAAACAGATAACCGAGCTGTGCGTCGAGTTGGCCAAACTGCGATAGCGTAAGCTGCTGCCCCTGGCAGATATCCAGGATCGCCTGCTTTATATGGAGAGGGATAGGCCAGGTCAGACTCGCCTGTTGCGCAACCATCGTTTCATCTATTGTCGCCAGCACAACATCGACACCATCAAGGCTGGTTCCAGACATTACACCGATAAAACGGCCCGATTTCATATGTCATCCTTTTAAGCAAATTAGCCTTGACACTCAACCATAAAGTGCCGACTAATGCCATGCTTCCTTAATGATTTTTGAGGGCTAATCATTACAATGGACGCTTTATTACATCAATTATATGAATGATTCGTTTATACTCGGTATATCCGATTTCGGTTAAGATTTTCATATTGTTCCAGTAGAACATGTGACCTTAGGCTCACAAGTGCCATATAATTTAGCCATGAAGGGTGCTTTATTAGCGTTTCGTGGTGTTAAAGGAGATTTGTAAATGATTAAACGTGTGCTGACTGTTGCATTAATGGGTGTATCTTTGGCGGGCTGCGTTAACAATGATAGCCTTTCAGGCGACGTATACACCGCATCCGAAGCGAAACAAGTTCAGAACGTTACCTACGGTACAATTGTTCATGTTCGTCCGGTGCAAATCCAGGGTGGCGATGACGCAAACGTGATTGGCGCCATTGGTGGTGCGGTACTCGGCGGGTTCCTGGGTAACACCGTCGGCGGCGGTACGGGTCGTTCATTAGCCACGGCGGCTGGCGCAGTTGCCGGTGGCGTAGCGGGTCAAGGCGTACAAGGTGCGATGAATAAAACCCAGGGTGTAGAACTGGAAATCCGTAAGGACGACGGTAATACCATCATGGTGGTTCAGAAACAGGGTGCGACCAAGTTCTCAGCTGGCCAGCGCGTTGTTATGGCTAACAACGGCAGCCAGGTTACCGTGTCTCCACGCTAATCGAATTCACGTGTGGTCAGGCTCTGGCCACACGTCATCTTATCGTTTCAGCCCTGTGACTGCAGTTCAATAATATTGTGTTCCAGTCTGGCGACCAGTTTAATCAGCAGATCAATTTCCTCAGCTGAAATCCCTTCCAAAATTTCTCCACGCGTCTTGTTGATAACCGCTTCCATATCTGCAATCAGCGGCTCTGCTTTTTCTGTCAGTTTAATTCTCTTTGCCCGACGATCGCTGGCGCAAGTCTGTCGTGAAATGAGTCCCTTTTCTTCCAGCTGGTCAAGCGTGCGTACCAACGAAGGCTGCTCGATGCCAATCGCTTTAGCCAACTGAATCTGCGATTGATCAGGCGGCAATTGATGAATGTTGTGCAGCGTAACCCAATGCGTCTGCGTCAACTCCAGAGGTTTCAGGCGATGGTCAATCAGAGCACGCCAAATGCGCACCAACCGTGCCAGATCAGAACCTAATGGCGATTCCAATTTCATCTCCTTATAATTAGCTTGCTAAGTTATTATGCTGATTTTAGAATAGTGTGCAGCATTTGTATTCCCAAAACAAATGTATTGCCAAATTTGCTTACCGGCTGACATTTTTTCAGACATTATGCGTTACAGAGACTCATTGTCTCTTTTTTGCTAAACCTATAGCAATGCTCTCTTCCGCCAAGGATTTTGCCCGTGAAGTTTATGTTTAATGCAACAGGATTGCCCCTACAAGATTTAATGATCGGAGCATCTGTCTACTTCCCTCCTGTTTTCAAGGCGTTTGTAGCAGGATTTATTCTCTGGCTGGTTGTTCATCGCCTCCTGCGCGACTGGATTTACTCCGGCGAAATCTGGCATCCCCTGTTAATGGATCTGTCACTCTTTACGCTTTGCGTATGTCTGGCCTTTGTAATGCTGATTGTGTGGTGATTATGTCGCTTAAAACCATTAAATACTTCTCCACCATTATAGTCGCTGCCATCGCAGTTTTCGCCGGATGGTGGATGTGGAATTACTATATGCAATCGCCCTGGACACGTGATGGCAAAGTACGTGCTGAGCAGGTCAGCATCACGCCGCAGGTCTCAGGCAGCATTAGCGAACTCAATATAAAAGATAACCAGTTTGTGAACAAAGGCGATGTCCTTTTTATCATCGACAAGACGCCGTTTCACATTGCTGAACTGAATGCGCAAGCGCAGTTGGCGAAGGCACAGTCCGATCTGGCGAAAGCCAATAACGAAGCCAACCGCCGCCGTCATTTATCGCAAAATTATATCTCAGCCGAAGATCTGGATACTGCTAACCTCAACGTGAAAGCCATGCAGGCCAGCGTTGAAGCAGCCGAGGCCAGTCTGCGCCAGGCACAGTGGCAACTGACGCAGACGGTGGTCAAAGCGCCTGTAGCGGGCTGGGTCACCAACCTTTCAACTCGTACTGGAGACTACGCCTCAACCGGTAAGCCCCTGTTTGCCCTTGTCGACAGCCACTCTTTCTATGTGATGGGGTACTTTGAAGAAACCAAATTGCGCCACATTCGTGAAGGTGCACCTGCGGTTATCACGCTCTACAGCGGCAACATAAAGTTACAGGGTCACGTATCCAGTATTGGTCGCGCCATCTACGACCAAAGTGTGGAAAGCGATTCCGGCCTGATTCCCGACATCAAACCCAATGTGCCGTGGGTGCGTCTGGCCCAACGCGTTCCGGTCCGCATCGAATTCGACGCTCTGCCGCAGGATGTCACTCTGGTTTCTGGTACGACCTGCAGCGTGTCTATCGGCCAGCGTAAATGAAACTGTCCTACCTGATGCCAGGCCATTGGCCGTGGTTTAAAGCCACGGTAGCGCAGTGGCGTTATGCGTTGCGAAATACCATTGCGATGTGTCTGGCGTTAACGTTCGCCTATTACCTGAATCTGGATGAGCCCTACTGGGCGATGACCTCGGCGGCAGTGGTCAGCTTTCCCACCGTCGGCGGGGTTATCAGCAAAAGTCTGGGTCGTGTTGCGGGTAGCTTACTGGGCGCCACCGCCGCGTTGATTATTGCCGGTCATACCCTCAATGAGCCGTGGTTGTTTTTGCTGAGCATGTCAGTGTGGATCGGTTTTTGTACCTGGGCCTGCGCGCACTTCACCAATAACGTCGCCTACGCCTTTCAACTGGCCGGTTATACGGCGGCGATCATTGCTTTTCCCATGGTCAATACCATAGAGATTACGCAGTTGTGGGATATCGCTCAGGCCCGCGTATGCGAGGTCATCGTCGGTATCCTGTGCGGCGGCATGATGATGATGATCCTCCCCAGCATCTCCGATGGCACCACATTGCTTACCGCGCTGAAAAACATGCATTCGCGTTTACTGGAGCATGCCAGCTTACTCTGGCAACCGGAGACAACGGATGCAATTCGCACAGCCCATGAAGGTGTTATCGGTCAGATTCTGACCATGAACCTGCTGCGTATTCAGGCGTTCTGGAGTCACTACCGTTTTCGCCGTCAAAATGCGTTGCTCAATTCGCTGTTGCATCAGCAGTTACGTATGACCAGCGTGATCTCCAGTCTGCGCAGGATGCTCCTGAACTGGCCCAATCCCCCGGCTAATACCCGGCAAATCATCGAACAACTGCTCAGCGAGCTGGTCAAATCCAATACCGACACCTACACCGTCGCGCGTATTATCGCCCCCCTGCGTCCCCTTGATGCGCGCGACTATCGGCACGTCGCCTTCTGGCAACGACTGCGTTATTTTTGTCGGCTGTACTTACGCAGCAGTCATTATCTGCATTTACTGGAAAATGGCGTTACCGCCGAGCGTATTACTATCGCCCGCACGCCAGGACTTGCCCGTCATACCGATAATGCGGAAGCCCTCTGGAGCGGATTGCGTACGTTCTGTACCCTGATGCTTATCGGCACATGGAGCATTGGCGCGCAATGGGAATCAGGCTCTGGCGCACTAACGCTCGCGGCCATCAGCAGCGTGCTCTATTCCGCCGTAGCAACGCCGTTCAAGTCACTTTCTTTGCTGATGCGCACGTTGGTTCTGCTGTCGCTGTTTAGCTTTGTGGTTAAGTTTGGCCTGATGGTGCAAATCTCTGACCTCTGGCAATTCATTCTGTTTCTCTTCCCGTTGCTCGCTACCATGCAACTCCTGAAGCTGCAAATGCCAGCGCTGGCGGGTCTTTGGGGACAGCTAATCGTTTTTATGGGATCGTTTATCGCGGTGACTAATCCGCCAGTTTATGATTTTGCTGATTTCCTGAATGACAATATGGCGAAAATCACCGGCGTGGCGCTATCGTGGCTGGCATTCGCCATTCTGCGGCCTGGATCGGATGCGCGGAAAGGTCGCCGCCATATTCGCGCCCTGCGCCGGGATTTTGTCGATCAGCTCAGCCGACATCCCTCGCTCAGTGAAAACGAATTTGAGTCGCTGACCTATCACCACGTCAGCCAGCTCAGCAACAGTCAGGATGCCCTGGCGCGACGCTGGCTATTGCGTTGGGGGGTTGTCTTGCTGAACTGCTCGCACGTGGTGTGGCAACTGCGCACCTGGGAGGTGCGTTCAGATCCTCTGGCTCGCGTCAGAGACGTATGTATATCGCTGCTTCGCGACGTAATGAGTGAGCGCGGCGTTCAGCAACGGCCACTGAATGCCACGCTGAGTGAGCTACAGCGTATTTGCGACACGCTCGCCCACCATCATCAACCTGCGGCGCAGGAACTGTCGGCGCTTATCTGGCGACTCCACTGCTCGCTTTCGCAGCTCGAACAGGCGCCTCCGCCGGGTACGCTAGCCAATTGATTATTTGATAACGCCACAAGCGTAGCGCGCTCCGCCACCGCCAAGCGGTTTTGGTTGATCGGACATATTATCGCCACCGACATGGATCATCAGCGCTTTGCCTTTAACCTCATCGAGCGTTTTCAGCCGCGGCGCAATGACCGGTGTTGTGGCGTTACCGTCGTTATTCACCACCAGCTGAGGCAGGTCGCCCATGTGGCCTGCGCCTTCCGGACCTTCGTGCTTGCCGGTTTGGTGCGGATCATAATGGCCTCCAGCCGATTCCGCAGCTGAGGCTTTTCCTTCTTTAATCGCCGGTTGGCAACTGCCATTCGCATGGACATGGAAGCCATGTTCACCCGGCGGCAGCGCTTTCAGATCGGGCGTAAACTCCAGCCCTTTCCCGGTTTCAGCAATAGTGACCGTACCAATCGCCTGGCCGACGCCTTGCGACGTTACCAGATTCATCGTCACTTTTTCTTCACTGGCAGCCTGCGCACCTGCACAGGTGAGTAGGGTAATAATGGCCAAACTCAAACGCTTCATAAGACCTCCGTCCAAAAGGTGTCTGATTGATAAGTGTAAACCAGTGACACAAATTTGAACGGAGAAGCGTCAAAAACGCGATTACGGTACGTCGTAACCCAGCGCAGCTTTGCGAATACGGAACCACTGCTGGCGAGACATGTTCAATGACTCAGACTCAACGGCAGCACGTACACGCTCTATCTTCCCTGAGCCAATAATCGGCAGCGGCTGAGACGGCAGACGTAAAATCCAGGCGTACACCACCTGCTCAATGGACTGCGCATTTAACTCTTCTGCGATTGTGGCAAGTTCATTACGTAATGGCTGGAACGCATCGTCATTAAACAGACGACCACCGCCGAGGCAGGACCAGGCCATCGGACGAATGCGCAGTTGTTGCAGTTGATCTAAAGTACCATCCAGCAGGAGCGGCTGATGTACCGGTGAGATCTCAACCTGGTTAGTCGCCAGCGTGAACGGCAGACGCGATTGCAGCAGTGAGAACTGTGCCGGGGTGAAGTTAGATACGCCAAAGTGACGCACTTTTCCGCTATGGTGCAATTTTTTGAACGCGTCAGCGACGTCGTCCGCATCCATGAGCGGATCGGGACGGTGGATGAGCAGCAAATCAATATGATCGGTCGCCAGTAACTTCAACGATGCTTCCGCACTGGCAATGATATGCGCGCTGTCGGTGATGTAATGACCCAACGCATTTTCCGTGCGTGCCGTCGTGGCGATCCCGCACTTGGTAACAATCTGCATTTTTTCACGCAGATGCGGGGCCAGCTTCAGTGCCTCACCAAACGCCGCTTCACACTGGTATCCGCCGTAAATATCGGCGTGATCGACGGTGGTAACGCCCAGATCCAGATGTTCTTCAATAAAGCTGACTAGCTGGCGCGCGGACATATTCCAGTCCATCAGGCGCCAATACCCCATTACAAAGCGAGAAAATTCCGGACCTTGCGGCGCAATAGTAATACGCTGAACCATAGCAGCTTCCTTATAAGTGAATGTGCATCGAGTATACGCAATTACGCTTTTAAAAGAGTGAAGGTTGTTGCGGTTCTTCCGAAGGGTTGGCTTTGTTTGCTCGTAATTTACGCATCAGGCGCTGACGACAAAGCCGTAGCACTTCCTGCTTTTCGGCATCGCTCATCTTTTGCCAGTTAAAACGCTCATCCCGACTGCGAAAACAGCCGCGGCAAAAACCGCGCTCGTCAGACTGACATATTCCACGGCATGGGCTCTGGACGGGGAAAAACTCCAGCTGTTCGGCCACATCCCCTCCTTTCGTAAGATTGATATACCTATTGAAGACGTTAACTGAATTTCTCGCAAGCGCTATTGCATTAGACCGACTGGTCTATTACACTCCTTTCCATGAACAAAATCACTGAACACGATACACGCGAACATCTGCTGGCGACTGGCGAACTGCTGTGTATGCAGCGCGGCTTCACCGGTATGGGCTTAAGCGAACTACTGAAAACCGCTGAAGTCCCCAAAGGTTCGTTTTATCACTATTTTCGCTCTAAAGAAGCGTTCGGTGTTGCGATGCTGGAACGCCACTATGCGGCCTATCATCAGCGACTGGCTACGCACTTTGATACGGGGGCAGGAAACTATCGCGACCGTATTCTGGCCTACTATCAGGAAACTCTGAACCAGTTTAGCCAGCACGGCATTATCAGCGGTTGTTTAACCGTAAAACTGTCTGCCGAAGTGTGCGATCTGTCAGAAGATATGCGCACGGCGATGGATAAAGGCGCGCGGCACATTATTGCGCTGTTAGCGCAGGCGCTGGAGAAAGGTCAGGCAAATCATTGTCTGTCCTTTGTTGGCGAGCCGTTACAACAGGCGCAGGTATTGTATGCTCTGTGGCTGGGCGCCAACCTGCAGGCCAAGATTTCTCGTAGCGCCACCCCGCTGGAAAATGCGCTGGCGCACGTTAAAACCATCATTACTACGCCTGCCGTTTAACAGGCGTTTTTATTTCTTTTATTACTAGACGACCGGTCTATTCAGGAGTGCCATATGTCATCTGAAAAACTTTTTTCCCCACTGAAAGTGGGTGCTATTACGGCAGCAAACCGCGTATTCATGGCGCCACTGACGCGTCTGCGCAGCATTGAGCCTGGCGACATCCCTACTCCGCTGATGGCCGAGTATTACCGTCAACGCGCCAGCGCGGGTCTTATCATCAGTGAAGCTACACAGATTTCCGCGCAGGCGAAAGGCTATGCGGGGGCACCCGGCTTACACAGCGAAGCGCAAATTGCCGCATGGAAAAAAATCACCGCTGCCGTACATGCGGAGCAAGGTCATATTGCGGTCCAGTTGTGGCATACCGGACGCATCTCTCACGCCAGTCTGCAGCCCAACGGTCAGGCACCGGTCGCACCTTCCGCGATTAGCGCCGGAACCCGGACCTCGCTTCGTGATGAAAATGGTCTGGCAACGCGTGCGGATACCTCAATGCCGCGTGCGCTGGAAACAGAAGAAATTCCCGGCATCGTTAATGACTTCCGTCAGGCGATTGCCAACGCGCGCGAAGCGGGTTTCGACATGGTTGAACTGCACTCCGCTCACGGCTATCTGCTGCACCAGTTCCTGTCGCCAACGTCTAACCAGCGTACCGATCAATACGGCGGCAGCGTCGAAAATCGTGCGCGTCTGGTGCTGGAAGTTGTCGATGCCGGTATTAAAGAATGGGGTGCCGATCGCATTGGTATTCGCGTATCTCCGATTGGCTCATTCCAGAACGTTGACAACGGCCCGAACGAAGAAGCTGATGCGCTGTATCTGATTGAACAACTGGGCAAGCGCGGAATCGCTTACCTGCATATGTCTGAGCCGGACTGGGCTGGCGGCGAGCCGTATTCCGATGCGTTTCGCGAAAAAGTTCGTGCACGTTTCCACGGTCCGATCATTGGTGCGGGTGCCTACACACCTGAAAAAGCAGAAGCACTGATCGAGAAGGGCCTGATCGACGCCGTTGCTTTTGGTCGCGCCTATATCGCAAACCCGGATCTGGTTGCGCGCCTGCAGCGTAAAGCGGAGCTGAATCCGCAACGTGCCGAAAGCTTCTACGGCGGCGGCGCGGAAGGTTACACCGATTATCCTACCCTCTAACGTCACAAACTCCGTTCTGCCATTGATAGCGGCGTAACAACGCCGCTATACTAAAACAACATTTTGAATGTATTAGCCATTTTCGAAGGGGAAAAAGATGCGTTTACTTCATACCATGCTGCGCGTGGGTGACCTGCAGCGTTCCATCGAGTTTTATACCAACGTGCTGGGCATGAAGCTGCTGCGTACCAGCGAAAACCCTGAATACAAATACTCCCTGGCCTTTGTCGGCTACGGCCCTGAAACCAGCGAAGCCGTGATCGAACTGACCTATAACTGGGGTGTCGACAAGTATGAGCTGGGCACTGCCTACGGCCATATCGCCCTGAGCGTAGACAACGCAGCCGAAGCCTGTGAACGTATTCGTCAGAATGGCGGTAACGTCACGCGTGAAGCCGGTCCGGTAAAAGGCGGCACCACCGTAATTGCGTTCGTTGAAGATCCAGACGGTTACAAAATTGAACTGATCGAAGAGAAAGACGCCGGACGCGGCCTGGGCGACTAACCTCCCCACGGGCGCAGATCGTCTGTGCCCGTAGTTTTATACTCATCATTTTGCCATAATACGCGCTGCAATTTTCCCGTATTAAGAGACCCAGATGTCCGATAACGCTCAACTTTCCGGTCTGTGTGACCGTTTTCGTGGTTTTTATCCTGTCGTCATTGATGTCGAAACCGCAGGGTTCAATGCCAAAACCGATGCGCTGCTTGAGATCGCAGCCATCACACTGAAAATGGATGAACAAGGCTGGCTGATGCCGGACACGACGTTACATTTCCACGTAGAGCCATTTGAAGGCGCGAATTTGCAGCCGGAAGCCCTCGCCTTTAACGGAATTGACCCTAACAATCCGCTACGCGGCGCGGTCAGCGAATATGACGCTCTGCATGCCATCTTCAAAATGGTACGTAAAGGCATTAAAGACAGCGGCTGCAATCGGGCGATCATGGTGGCGCATAACGCTACGTTCGACCACAGTTTTATGATGGCCGCAGCAGAACGCGCCTCGCTCAAACGTAATCCATTTCATCCGTTCGTCACCTTTGATACTGCGGCCTTAAGCGGCCTGTCTCTGGGGCAAACTGTGTTATCGAAAGCGTGCCTGGCGGCAGGAATGGAATTTGACGGGACTCAGGCGCACTCTGCGCTGTATGACACCGAACGGACGGCCGTGCTGTTTTGCGAAATTGTTAACCGCTGGAAACGTCTCGGCGGCTGGCCTCTTCCCGTGCCTGAAGAGGCATAACGGACCGATAAAAAAAGCGACCATCACGAGGTCGCTTTTTTATTTACGCTGATATTATTCAGCGTCCGGCTCTTCGGTTTTGTATTTCGCCGCTGTTTCTTTAATCAGCTGCTGCAACTCACCGCGCTGGTACATTTCGATCAAAATGTCACAGCCGCCAACCAGCTCGCCATCAACCCACAGCTGCGGGAAGGTTGGCCAATTTGCGTATTTCGGCAGCTCGGCGCGAATATCCGGGTTCTGCAGAATATCAACATAAGCAAAGCGTTCACCACAGGCGGACAGCGCCTGCACAGCCTGAGCGGAGAAACCGCAGCTTGGCAGTTTAGGGGAACCTTTCATGTACAGGAGAATCGGGTTTTCAGCGATCTGGCGCTGGATTTTTTCGATAGTGGTGCTCATTATCTTGCTTCCTTAAACTTCTTTTACGGCAGTAGTCTGACATTGTAGCGGGTCAGACAAGCAACGGAAAATAACATTTTCATTACGCGTTATTATTTTATCCCCTGACGCCAAAAGTTGCATTCACAATCTCATTTATCCCCTTAAAGCCTGTGGATTTGATTATTCATTCACCAACGCCAACTTTAATTGCTGATTTTTTTTGCGGTCGGTTACGAAACGTAGTTTTAAACAAAAAAGCTATTAACTTTCCCTCTTTCTATAGATTAGAATCATCAAGTTTTGAAAATCACACGCAGGCATGATAGACCTGCCTTACCAGAGGATTGCTCAGTGGCGCGGATAAACCGAATCTCGATCACGCTCTGTGCTTTACTTTTTACTACACTGCCCTTTACGCCCATGGCTCATGCTTCCAAGCAGGCCAGGACGACACCTACCCATTCTCACACCATCAAAACGGTAGATAAAAAGAAAAGCGCAACAACCAGCCAAAAAACAACAAAGACCAGCAAGAAAACGGCGACAAAGACCACCAGCAAAACCAGCACTAAAACCGCTTCCTCTTCTAAACATCGTACTGCCGCTCCGGCAAAGTCGACTAAAACAGCAAACCGTCGTGGTAAAAACACCGCAGCACAAACCGCTGCCGTTACCTGGACTGAAAAATGCACGCCGCGCAAAGGCCATAAGCCGCGCTGTGTAAAAGTGAAAACCACCGCACCAACGACGCTGGCTGACGCGCATAAAGTGAAAGTGCAGAAAGCCACTAAAACCGCCATGTCCACGCTGATGAACCAAATCGGCAAGCCTTATCGCTGGGGCGGCACCTCACCAAGAACCGGGTTTGACTGCAGCGGTCTGGTCTATTACGCCTATAAAGATCTGGTGAAATTCCGCATTCCACGTACAGCGAACGAAATGTATCATCTGCGCGATGCCGCGCCGATTGAACGTGGCGAACTGAAAAATGGCGATCTGGTATTTTTCCGTACCCAGGGGCGTGGAACTGCCGATCACGTTGGCGTTTATGTTGGCAACGGTAAGTTTATTCAGTCACCGCGCAGCGGCCAGGAAATTCAAATCACCTCTCTGAGTGAAGATTACTGGCAGCGCCACTATGTGGGCGCTCGTCGGGTAATGACGCCAAAAACAATTCGTTAAAAACTTACCCTACAGTACATGCTGTAGGGTAAGTTCTTCTTTTGCATAACCTTTCAATTTGCTACCCTGTCCTTACTCACAATGAGGCTATTGTGTGTACTCAATACAAATAATAAGGAGAGAAGCAATGTCGTTTGAATTACCTGCATTACCGTATGCCAAAGATGCTCTGGCACCGCACATTTCTGCCGAAACGCTGGAATATCACTATGGCAAACACCATCAAACTTACGTGACTAATCTGAACAACCTGATTAAAGGCACGGCGTTTGAAGGCAAATCACTGGAAGAGATCGTACGTAGCTCTGAAGGCGGTGTATTCAATAACGCAGCACAGGTATGGAACCACACGTTCTACTGGAACTGCCTGGCACCGAACGCAGGTGGCGAACCTACCGGTAAACTGGCCGAAGCAATTGCCGCCTCCTTTGGCAGCTTTGCGGATTTCAAAGCGCAGTTCACCGATGCCGCTATTAAAAACTTCGGTTCTGGCTGGACCTGGCTGGTAAAAGGAACAGATGGCAAACTGGCTATCGTTTCCACCTCCAATGCAGGTACACCGCTGACCACCGACGCGACGCCGCTGATGACCGTTGACGTATGGGAACACGCCTACTACATCGATTATCGCAATGCCCGTCCTGGCTACCTGGAAAACTTCTGGGCGCTGGTGAACTGGGAATTTGTTGCGAAGAACTTCGCAGCATAAAAAAGATGACGCAGAAGGAGAACCCTTCTGCGTTTTAGCATTAATTCGCGGTAGTGAACGCCTCTTCAGGCTGTTTGCGCGCCGAGATAAAGACCAGCAGCAGCGCAAGTCCTGCCACAATTGCCCCCATCACCGGAACAAAGCTATAGCCCAACCCACCGGAAATCACCGCCCCACCGGCTGCGGCACCCAGAGCATTCCCCAGATTAAACGCGCCAATGTTGACTGACGATGATAATCCAGGCGCTTCGCTGGCAACGCGCATCACGCGCATCTGCAACGGCGGAACGACCGCAAACGTCGCTGCCCCCCAGACCACCATACTAACTGCCGCACCCAGCTCATTACGCGCCAGGAAAGGAATGGCCAGCATAATAACCATCAGCAGCAGTAAAAAGCCTTTCAGCGTACCGTTAACGGAACGGTCAGCCAGTTTGCCACCAAGATAGTTACCGATTGAGAAGCCGACGCCAATCAGCACCAGCATACCGGTCACAAACGCCGGTGTGGCATGGGTGATCGTATGTAACACTGGTGAGATATAGGTATAAAGCGTGAACATCGCCCCCGCTCCCAGAACGGTCGTCAGCAGCGCCGACAGCACCTGCGGACGCATAAGTACCGCCAGTTCGCTACGGACATCCGGGCGCTCTCCCGCCCCACCTTTGGGTAAAGAGAAGAACAGGCTGACCATGGCGATGACGCCCAGACCCGCCGTTGCCATAAACGACATACGCCAGCCGATGGTTTCACCAAGCCAGGTCGCCGCAGGAACGCCGCCAATATTGGCAATGGTCAACCCCATAAACATGGTTGCCACGGCGCTGGCCTGCTTATGTTTGGGTACTACGCTTGCAGCGACAACGGAGCCTAGACCAAAAAATGCCCCATGGTTCAGACTGGTCAAAATACGCGATAACATCAGGGTGGTGTAATCCGGCGAGATAGCCGAAAGCACGTTGCCCAGCGTGAAAATCGCCATCAGGAATATCAACGCATTACGTCGCGCACGATGGGACAGCAGTAATGTCATCAGCGGAGCACCCACCATCACCCCAACCGCATACGCGCTGATTAACATTCCGGCCGCGGGAATCGAGACATCCACACCTTTGGCAATGACGGGCAATAATCCCATTGGCGAAAATTCAGTGGTGCCAATGCCAAACGCGCCGATCGCCAGCGCCAGTAAAGGATAATTGAGTTTCATATTTCGACTCCGTAACGTCGAGCCGGGGCGCGACATAAAATAAGAGTCAAAAGCATGACATTGATCGCAAAATTAATAAAGTTAACAAAATTGCAAAAGACTTTTGCTTATTCGCAAACAATCGACGGGAAAGGCAAGCGGAAAGGATGAGGGAGAGCGAACTCCCTCGGGGGAAATCAATGCAGCGCTGCGGTCAGGCCACCCGCGACGATCAAACCCAGAACAATAATGGTAGTCACTAACGAAAATTTCAGATCGGTGCTCATCAAGTTTTCTCCTTTTTATTCCCACACAAAAAGTGATATTGCGCATTTTTACACACTTGAAAGCAAAAATCTCTCACGATTTATATTGATAACTGCTTTTAACTCTTCCCCTTTTCGTTAAGATCAGACAAAATTCCACGCTTACTTGATTAGCGTACCGGCCATTGACCCCTTCCTGACGTTCCGTGTCGTTTTCCCGGCGTGCCGCAACCCTTACGTTGCGCTAAGGGTGTGTTAAGGCAAACGTTTACCTGGAGTATTCTCAGGAGCTTAGGATATGGTCTGGAGTGAGATGTAATGGCAACAATTAAAGATGTAGCGAAGCGAGCAAACGTTTCCACTACAACCGTATCACACGTAATTAACAAGACGCGCTTTGTCGCGGAAGAAACGCGTAATGCTGTCTGGGCGGCGATCAAAGAGCTGCACTATTCTCCGAGCGCCGTGGCGCGCAGCCTGAAGGTGAATCACACCAAGTCTATTGGCTTGCTGGCCACCAGCAGCGAAGCGGCCTATTTCGCTGAAATTATCGAAGCCGTTGAGAAAAACTGTTTCCAGAAAGGCTATACCCTGATTCTGGGTAACGCATGGAACAGTCTCGAAAAACAGCAGGCTTATCTGTCAATGATGGCGCAAAAGCGCGTTGATGGTCTGCTGGTGATGTGTTCTGAGTATCCGGAGTCGCTGCTTTCGATGCTCGAAGAGTACCGCCATATTCCGATGGTCGTCATGGACTGGGGCGAAGCTAAAGCCGACTTTACCGATACGGTCATTGATAACGCCTTCGAAGGCGGTTACATGGCGGGTCGGTATCTGGTAGAACGCGGTCATCGTGAGATTGGCGTGATCCCAGGCCCAATGGAGCGTAATACCGGAGCCGGGCGTCTGGCAGGCTTTATGAAAGCGATGGAAGAAGCGCTGATTAAAGTTCCTGAAAACTGGATTGTGCAGGGCGATTTTGAGCCTGAATCCGGCTATCGCGCCATGCAGCAAATTCTGTCACAGTCGCATCGTCCGACCGCCGTCTTCTGCGGTGGCGATATCATGGCGATGGGTGCGCTGTGCGCCGCTGACGAGATGGGACTGCGCGTACCGCAGGATGTTTCGCTCATCGGTTACGACAACGTGCGCAACGCCCGCTTCTTCACGCCGGCTCTGACGACCATTCACCAGCCTAAAGATTCACTGGGGGAAACGGCCTTCAACATGCTGTTAGACCGTATCGTGAATAAACGTGAAGAGTCGCAGTCTATCGAGGTTCATCCGCGCCTGGTAGAACGCCGCTCCGTTGCCGACGGCCCGTTCCGCGATTACCGTCGTTAAGACTGTGGTGCGGGAGCCTAATAGGGCTCCCGCAACCATTCCTTATTCAGCGTTTCACTATCCCCTAAATAGTCCAGCAGCCAGCTCAATGCCGGCGACGTATCGTTCTGTTGCCAGGTCAGGCAGCATGCGGCATCAGGAAATGGATTCTCCAGCTGTAGCGCGACCCATTTGCCGCTATCAATCCACGGTTTGGCAAAATGCGTCGGTACCATGCCCACGCACAGACCTGCAGATAAACAGGTAGCAGAAGATTCCCAGTCAGGCACCACAACGCGCTTTTGGTTATCCAGCAGCCAGGTAATACGCTTAGGAAGCGTACGCGACGTGTCTTCACGCACCAGCGACGGCCAGTTGCGCAACGTGTCGTCGCATAGCGGTCCGGACATTGACGCCAACGGATGATGGCTTGCCACCACGCAGCTCCAGCTCAGCATTCCCATGTCGCGGAAGGTATAGCGCCCCCCCACCGGAATCGCCTGCGTGGCGCCGATTGCCAGCTCAACGCGCCCATCGGACAGCGCATCCCAGACACCGTTAAACACCTCCTGGAAAACCAGCAGCTCCACATCATCAAAATGACGATAGAAATCCACGATCATCTGTCGGGTACGATCCGGGCGGACAATGTTATCTACCGCGATCGCCAACTGCCCGCGCCAGCCGTTGGCAATTTGCTGACATTGCTGGCGGGTGATCTGCATTTTTTTGATAACAGAGCGGCCTTCTTTGAGAAACCATGCACCGGCAGGCGTCAATTCCACGTCCCGATGGCGTCGCTCAAAAAGCGGCACCGCCAGCCACTCTTCCAGTTGACGTACGGTATAGCTTACCGCCGAGGGTACGCGGTGCAACTCCTGCGCGGCCGAACTAAAGCTACCGTTACGCGCAACCGCATCCACAACTTCAAGTGAATATTCCGACCACATATTCTGCCCACAAAAAATTTGAAATCAGTAAGCAAATATTAGCGTTTCACAGCAAGAATTACACTCACTACACTCAGCGGCATTGTTCTACTGCTAAAAAAAGAGAAATGATGATGCAACCTGGGAAAGGATTTTTAGTCTGGCTGGCGGGTCTTAGCGTACTCGGCTTTCTGGCAACGGATATGTATCTGCCCGCCTTTGCCGCAATTCAGTCCGATCTGCAGACGCCTGCATCTGCCGTCAGCGCCAGCCTTAGCTTATTCTTAGCGGGTTTTGCCGTCGCGCAACTTCTGTGGGGGCCGCTCTCTGACCATTATGGTCGCAAGCCTGTTTTGCTGCTGGGTTTATCCATCTTCGCGCTGGGCAGTTTGGGCATGCTGTGGGTTGAAAATGCCACCGGTCTGCTGGTACTGCGCTTTGTTCAGGCCGTTGGCGTTTGTGCGGCATCGGTTATCTGGCAGGCGCTGGTCACCGATTATTATCCTTCACAAAAAGTAAACCGCATCTTTGCCACCATTATGCCATTGGTCGGGTTATCCCCGGCATTAGCGCCGTTATTAGGCAGTTGGATCCTGGTACATTTTTCCTGGCAGGCCATTTTCGCCACCCTGTTTGCCATTACTCTAATCCTGATGCTTCCGGCTCTACGCTTAAAACCAACAGCTAAAGCACGCGACGACAGCCAGGATAAACTGACTTTCGCTACCCTGTTGCGCTCAAAAGTTTACCGCGGAAACGTGCTGATTTATGCCGCCTGCTCCGCGAGCTTCTTCGCGTGGCTGACGGGTTCCCCGTTCATCCTCAGCGAAATGGGCTACAGTCCGGCGGTGATTGGCCTGAGCTATGTTCCACAAACCATCGCTTTCTTAATTGGTGGTTACGGCTGCCGCGCTGCGCTGCAAAAATGGCAGGGCCGTCAGTTGCTGCCCTGGTTACTCATTCTGTATGCCTTTAGCGTAGTGGCCACCTGGGCAACCGGCTTTATTCACCATGTTGCGCTGGCTGAAATCCTCATTCCATTCTGCGTTATGGCGATTGCCAATGGAGCAATCTACCCTATTGTTGTGGCTCAGGCGTTACGTCCTTTCCCACAAGCTACGGGACGCGCAGCGGCATTGCAGAACACACTGCAACTGGGTTTATGCTTCCTGGCAAGTCTTGTGGTTTCCTGGTTGATCGCCACCCCGCTGCTCACCACCACCAGCGTGATGCTGACAACGGTGCTGCTGGCGGCCGCGGGTTACAAAATGCAGTCGCAGAAGGCTAACGCCCCGCACACAGATGATCGGGCGCAAATTGCCCACGGTGAGTCTCACTAGTAATCATCTTTGATAATTAATTAGCCTGCTAATGTTTATTGGTTGAATCATCAAAAATTCAGGCCTATACTGATTTCCGGTTGTTAAAAAAACGATAATTGTTATGTGTTAACGGGGACAAGAACGTTCCCGTTTTCCCATGGATGGTCTTTTCGGCAAGGGTTCCTCCCTTCCTCTGTTCTACGTCGGATTATAGATTCGCGGATTAATTCCGTGAGAGTTCTCACAAAGCCCAAAAAAGCGTCTACGCTATTTTAAGGTTCTGATCACCGACCAGTGATGGAGAAGCTATGAGTTCATCGTGTATAGAAGACGTCAGCGTACCGGATGATGACTGGTACCGCATCACCAATGAATTATTAAGCCGTGCAGGTATTACCATTAATGGTCCGGCACCGGCAGATATTCGCGTAACGAACCCCGATTTTTTCAAACGCGTACTGCAGGAAGGATCGTTAGGGTTGGGCGAAAGTTATATGGATGGCTGGTGGGAATGCGACCGGCTGGACATGTTTTTTTGTAAAGTCCTGCGCGCCGGTCTTGAAAACCAACTCCCCCGCCACTTTAAAGATACGCTCCGTATCGCCACGGCTCGCCTGTTCAATTTACAGACCAAAAAACGTGCGTGGGTCGTCGGCAAAGAACACTACGATTTGGGCAACGATCTCTTTACCCGCATGCTGGACCCTTATATGCAGTATTCCTGCGCCTACTGGAAAGATGCCGATACCCTGGAATCTGCCCAACAGGCGAAGCTAAAAATGATTGCCGAAAAACTGCAGTTGAAGCCAGGCATGCGGGTGCTCGATATTGGCTGCGGCTGGGGCGGCTTATCCCAGTTTATGGCGTCACAATATGGCGTTAGCGTGGTGGGCGTGACCGTTTCGGCAGAACAGCAGAAAATGGCGCAGGCGCGTTGTGCGGGGCTGGATGTCACAATTTTGCTGCAGGATTATCGCGACCTGAACGACAAATTTGATCGCATTGTCTCTGTCGGCATGTTTGAGCATGTGGGGCCGAAGAACTACGCGACTTATTTTGAGGTGGTTGATCGTAATTTAAAACCCGACGGCCTCTTTTTGCTGCATAGCATCGGCTCTAAAAAGACCGACAATAACGTTGATCCGTGGATCAATAAATATATCTTCCCGAACGGCTGTTTACCGTCAGTTCGCCAGATTGCCAACGCCAGCGAGCCGCATTTTGTGATGGAAGACTGGCATAATTTTGGCGCGGATTACGATACAACGTTGATGGCCTGGCACGAGCGTTTCATGAGATCCTGGCCTGAAATCGCCGATAACTATACCGAACGCTTTAAACGGATGTTCAGCTATTACCTGAACGCGTGCGCCGGTGCGTTTCGTGCTCGCGACATTCAGCTGTGGCAGGTGGTTTTTTCCCGCGGCGTTGAACACGGCCTGCGCGTTCCCCGCTAATCGTTATCACCCCCGTGCCAACGGGGGTTTTACACTCTGGCTTAGGCTCCCGCCTCACCCGTTACGGTACTGATGGCGCTTTCACGCGCCGCCAGTACGCGCTCAACGGTATCAACCACCGCCTGGGTTTGAGGATCGATTTCGATATTGACCCGCGCGCCTAACTTTTTCTTACCCAGCGTCGTACGTTCCAGCGTTTCCGGGATCAAATGCACACAGAAACGCGTCGGAGTCACCTCACCGACCGTCAGACTGATGCCATCAATTCCGATAAATCCTTTGTACAAGATGTATTTCATCAGCGACGGATCCTGAACTTTAAACCACACCTGGCGGTTGTTCTCCGAGGTCAGAATTTTCGACACTTCGGCGGTCGTCATAATATGGCCCGACATTAAATGTCCGCCAATTTCATCACTGAATTTTGCCGCACGCTCAACGTTGACCAAATCCCCAACCTTCAGGTCACCCAGATTGGTGATACGCAGCGTTTCTTTCATCAGATCAAAGCTTATCTGGTTACCGTTGATTTCGGTTACCGTCAGGCAGCACCCATTGTGGGCAACCGATGCGCCGGTCTCCAGCGCATCCAACATATATTCAGGTAACTCCACAACATGCGTACGAAAATTTGGTTTTTCATCAATGGACACCAGTTTCGCGGTGCCCTGCACAATACCCGTAAACATACTTCTAACTCCTGAACTGAATTAAGACATCTCTGCACAGCACAATAGCAGGTGGAAATTCAGGTTGCCAGCAATGCGCCGCTACTGCCTGTTTTTTCACTGGAGAATTACGTATTCCTCGCTACAATAGACTGAAATTTCCCCTGCTTTTTCTCCTTGCTGCCATATAAGGCGGCTTTTTTAGTCTCTCAAATAACAACAATATAGTGGTGTACACGTGCAAAAGTATGTAAGTGAAGCGCGTCAGTTATTAGCTCTGGCAATTCCGGTGATTCTTGCGCAAATCGCTCAAACCGCAATGGGATTCGTTGATACCGTCATGGCGGGCGGATACAGCGCCACGGACATGGCGGCCGTCGCCATTGGCACATCTATCTGGCTGCCGGCCATTCTGTTTGGTCACGGACTGCTGCTGGCCTTGACGCCAGTGATTGCGCAACTCAATGGTTCCGGGCGCCGCGATCGCATTGCCCATCAAATACGCCAGGGTTTCTGGCTGGCGGGCAGCGTCTCCATTCTGATTATGATCGTGCTCTGGAACGCGGGATACATTATTCGCTCCATGCATAACATCGACCCGGCGCTGGCGGATAAAGCCGTCGGCTACCTGCGTGCGTTGCTGTGGGGCGCGCCGGGGTATTTGTTCTTCCAGGTAGCCCGTAACCAGTGTGAAGGTCTGGCCAAAACCAAACCGGCGATGGTGATGGGATTTCTCGGCCTGCTGGTGAACATTCCTGTTAACTATGTTTTCATTTATGGGCATTTTGGCATGCCGGAGCTAGGCGGCGTGGGCTGCGGCGTGGCAACAGCGGCGGTTTACTGGGTGATGTTTATCGCCATGCTGTCATACGTTAAACGCGCACGCTCGATGCGTGATATCCGTAATGAGCGTGGTTTCCAGAAACCGGACACCGCCGTAATGAAGCGCCTGGTACAGCTGGGTTTACCTATCGCGCTGGCGTTATTTTTCGAAGTGACGCTGTTTGCTGTGGTGGCGCTGCTGGTTTCCCCGCTGGGGATTGTCGACGTGGCCGGACACCAGATCGCGCTCAACTTCAGCTCGTTAATGTTCGTCCTGCCGATGTCTCTGGCTGCGGCCGTCACCATTCGAGTCGGTTATCGTCTGGGCCAGGGTTCCACGCTGGATGCGCAAACCGCAGCCAGAACAGGTCTGGGCGTCGGCGTCTGCATGGCGGTTGTGACGGCGATTTTCACCGTGACATTCCGTGAGCACATTGCCCTGCTCTACAACAATAACCCGGAAGTTGTCGCTCTGGCAGCGCAGCTCATGTTACTGGCCGCGGTGTATCAAATATCGGACTCTATCCAGGTTATTGGCAGCGGTATCCTACGTGGTTATAAAGATACGCGTTCCATTTTCTTTATTACCTTTACGGCATACTGGGTACTGGGTCTGCCGAGCGGTTATATTCTGGCGCTGACCGATCTGGTGGTTGACCGGATGGGACCGGCAGGATTCTGGATGGGCTTTATTATCGGCCTGACCTCTGCGGCCGTGTTGATGATGCTGCGGATGCGTTTTCTGCAGCGCCAGCCGTCAGCGGTTATTTTACAACGCGCCGCACGATAATCCCCAAATAGCCGCCATCTGGCGGCTTTTTTATATCCTCAAAACGGGCTGGCGTTTTGGGCCGTCATCCATTCCTGACTGACCGGATGCCTGAAATGCAGTTCACTGGCATGCAGCATCAGTCTCGACGTCCGTTCGGTGCCTGGCAGCAGACGCCCACCATATAAATCGCACCCCAAAATGGGATGCCCCAACTGCTGACAGTGGATCCGCAACTGGTGGGTACGCCCGGTTTCAGGCGTCAGCCGTACCCGCGTCAAAGCGAGTAACATCCCATCTTGCTGGCGATGATGAAAACGCTCAATAACCGGGGTCTGACGCTCAGTGGAACGAAAACTCACGTTAAGCAATTGTGGCTGAGAAAAACCAAAGGATCCGGCGAGGATCCTTTGGTGTGCTGACATGACCAGTTTCTTTTGGGATATTTTTTCCCTGCATGAAGTCCTTTATGTCCTGATCATAATGCCATTAAAAATTCTATGCTATGGCTTCGCTATTTTAGACATTGGGGTCTGAGGGCCAATGGAACGAAAACGTACGCTAAGGAAATAACCAATTGTTATAATTGATATTATTCATTCTTCTCTATGAACTGAAAGCCCGCACTAAGCAATGTTTTAGCCTCAAATGACTTTTTTACCTACCCAACTAACGTAACGATCGCACATCAGGTCGTTTTTCAACCGCATAGTGACACCTGCACTCACATGCGAGAAAACACATATGATTTTGACTTCTTGTTTTGGTGGAGAGACAATACCCATTCATAGCAGGAGTACATAATGCCAGAAATTGCATCCCTACAACTTTTCAAAATACTATCTGATGAAACCCGCCTGGGTATCGTGCTACTGCTCAGGGAGATGGGGGAGCTGTGCGTATGCGATCTCTGCACAGCGCTGGAACAATCACAACCCAAGACCTCCCGCCATCTGGCGATGCTTCGGGAAAGTGGCCTGTTGCTGGATCGCAAGCAGGGGAAATGGGTTCATTATCGCTTATCCCCGCATATTCCTTCCTGGGCTGCCCTGGTGATTGAGCAGGCCTGGTTAAGTCAACAGGACGACGTACAGGCCATCGCCCGTAAGCTGGCATCGGCCAACTGCTCTGGCAGCGGTAAGGCTGTTTGTATCTAAAAATTTTGCCTGTACATATATGTTTTTACGAATATGAGGTGTTAAAGATGAAAATGTTAACGGTGTTTGATCCGGCGATGTGCTGCAGTACCGGCGTTTGTGGTTCAGATGTCGATCAGGTTTTGGTCAATTTTTCTGCTGATGTGCAATGGCTGAAAGGGCGTGGGGTTCAGATCGAACGTTATAACCTGGCGCAGCAGCCTATGAGCTTCGTTGAGAACGAAAAAGCGAAAGCATTCCTTGAGGCTTCTGGAGCTGAAGGGCTTCCGCTGCTGTTGCTTGATGGTGAAACGGTGATGGCCGGGCGATACCCAAAACGCGCTGAACTGGCTCGCTGGTTTGGTATACCGCTGGAAAAGGTGGGTTTAGCTTCCACCAGTTGCTGTGGTGGTAAAACTTCCTGTTGTTGAGTATGTCAGGAGGACATATGAAATTCTTAGAGAATATCCCGTCTTACCTGTTTTTCACCGGTAAGGGAGGTGTAGGCAAAACTTCGATTTCCTGCGCAACGGCTATACGTCTGGCTGAACTGGGAAAGCGTGTTCTGCTTGTCAGTACCGACCCGGCTTCCAATGTCGGTCAGGTATTCGATCAGACTATCGGTAACACTATCCAGCCCGTGACTGCTGTGTCTGGTCTTTCGGCTCTGGAGATTGACCCGCAGGACGCCGCCCAGCAATACCGCGCCAGAATCGTTGACCCTATTAAAGGTCTTTTGCCTGATGACGTTGTTAACAGCATCAGTGAACAGCTTTCAGGAGCTTGTACGACAGAGATCGCTGCATTCGACGAGTTTACTGGCTTACTGACTGACGCTTCTCTGCTGACCCGCTTTGATCACATCATTTTTGATACTGCCCCAACTGGCCACACTATTCGCCTTCTTCAGCTTCCCGGAGCCTGGAGCAGCTTCATCGAAAGTAACCCGGATGGTGCTTCCTGTCTTGGTCCAATGGCTGGGCTGGAAAAACAACGCGAGCAATATGCTCATGCGGTTGAGGCATTATCCGATCCTGAACGAACTCGCCTTGTGCTGGTCGCGCGATTGCAAAAATCAACACTGCAGGAAGTCGCTCGTACTCATGACGAATTATCAGCTATTGGCCTTAAAAATCAGTATTTAGTCATTAACGGTGTCCTGCCTGCGAGCGAAGCAGAACGTGATGCACTGGCCGCTGCAATATGGCAACGGGAGCAAGAGGCGCTGGCAAATCTTCCTGCCGGGTTATCTGATTTGCCGACAGACAACTTATACCTGCAGCCGCTGAACATGGTTGGTGTATCCGCATTGAAAGGCCTGCTCAACGAACACGCTGAGATAACATCGCTTACTGAACAAAGCCCACAGAACAAGCCAGAGAATATGTCGTTGTCTGTCCTGGTTGATGATATCGCCCGCAGTGAACACGGTTTGATTATGCTGATGGGCAAAGGTGGTGTGGGCAAAACCACAATGGCTGCGGCTATCGCCGTCAGTCTGGCGGATAAGGGTTTTGATGTGCATCTCACCACCTCAGATCCTGCTGCACATCTCAGTACAACGCTCAATGGCAGCCTCAAAAATCTGCAGGTCAGCCGAATCAACCCTCACGATGAAACTGAACGCTATCGTCAGCATGTTCTTGAGACGAAAGGCAGGGATCTGGATGAGGCTGGGAAACGGCTGCTCGAAGAGGATTTACGTTCTCCTTGCACAGAAGAGATTGCGGTGTTCCAGGCGTTTTCACGCGTAATTCGTGAAGCTGGCAAACGGTTTGTGGTCATGGATACGGCACCTACCGGGCATACGCTATTACTGCTTGATGCTACCGGGGCTTATCACCGTGAGATTGCCAGGAAGATGGGGGATAAAGGTCATTTTACCACTCCGATGATGCAGCTTCAGGACCAGGAACGTACCAAAGTTTTGCTGGTCACTCTGCCTGAAACCACACCTGTACTGGAAGCGGCAAACCTGCAGTCCGATCTTGAACGTGCGGGGATTCATCCCTGGGGCTGGATTATCAATAACAGCCTTTCGATTGCACAGACGCAATCGCCGCTGCTTTGCCAGCGCGCCCTACAAGAGCGTCCTCAAATCGAGGTTGTGAAAAACCAGCATGCAAGCCGCATAGCGTTAGTACCGGTAATGGCTGCAGAGCCCACTGGCATCGAGAAACTCAGAGAGCTGGTTGTTTAATTTTTTTTGTATATACAGGGCGGCAAAGCCGTCCTGTCTGGAGGATTTATGTTACTGGCAGGCGCTATTTTTGTCCTGACCATCGTTTTGGTTATCTGGCAACCGAAGGGATTAGGGATCGGCTGGAGTGCGACGCTGGGCGCGGTACTGGCGCTGATCTCTGGCGTAGTCCATTTTGGTGATATCCCTGTAGTGTGGAATATTGTCTGGAATGCGACGGCGACCTTTATTGCCGTGATTATTATCAGCCTTCTGCTCGATGAATCGGGCTTTTTCGAATGGGCGGCGCTGCACGTTTCACGTTGGGGTAACGGTCGCGGGCGTTTGCTGTTTACCTATATCGTTTTGCTCGGCGCAGCGGTGGCGGCACTGTTTGCCAACGATGGTGCGGCATTGATTCTGACGCCAATTGTTATCGCCATGCTGCTTGCATTAGGTTTCAGCAAAGGCACTACGCTGGCATTTGTCATGGCCGCCGGGTTTATTGCCGATACGGCCAGTCTGCCGCTTATCGTGTCCAACCTGGTTAACATCGTTTCTGCAGACTTCTTTGGGCTGGGTTTCACTGAGTATGCGTCGGTAATGGTGCCGGTGGATATCGCAGCCATTATCGCCACGCTGGTGATGCTGCATCTGTTCTTCCGCAAAGATATTCCGCCAACTTACGACCTGGCTCTCCTGAAAGCACCGGCAAAAGCGATTAAAGATCTGGCAACCTTCAGAACCGGCTGGATAGTGTTGATCCTTCTTCTGGTTGGCTTTTTCGTCCTTGAGCCGTTGGGTATCCCGGTCAGTGCGATTGCTGCTGTAGGGGCTGTCATTCTGTTTGCGGTGGCGAAGCGAGGTCATGCCATTAACACTGGCAAAGTGCTTCGCGGTGCGCCATGGCAGATCGTCATATTCTCTCTGGGAATGTATCTGGTGATCTATGGTCTGCGTAATGCCGGACTAACAGAATACCTCTCCGGTGTGTTGAACGTGCTGGCAGATAAAGGACTTTGGGCCGCGACGTTTGGTACTGGCTTCCTGACGGCTTTCCTCTCTTCCATCATGAACAATATGCCTACCGTGCTGGTTGGTGCTCTCTCTATTGATGGCAGCACTGCAACAGGCGTTATCAAAGAGGCGATGATTTTTGCCAACGTGATTGGCTGCGATCTTGGACCGAAAATTACACCTATTGGTAGCCTGGCAACGTTGCTCTGGCTGCATGTCCTTTCACAGAAGAACATGACCATCACATGGGGATACTATTTCCGCACCGGGATCGTCATGACTCTGCCTGTGCTGTTTGTAACGCTGGCCGCGCTGGCGCTACGTCTCTCTTTCACTTTGTAATGAGATACTGATATGAGCAACATCACCATTTATCACAACCCAGCCTGCGGCACGTCGCGTAATACGCTGGAGATGATCCGCAACAGCGGTATCGAGCCGACCGTTATTCTTTACCTTGAGACTCCACCTTCACGCGATGAGCTGGTCAAACTCATTGCAGATATGGGCATTTCCGTCCGTACTTTGCTGCGTAAGAACGTCGAGCCGTATGAGGAACTGGGTCTTGCAGAAGATAAATTTACTGACGACCAGCTCATCGACTTTATGCTACAGCATCCGATTCTGATCAACCGTCCGATCGTAGTGACGCCACTGGGAACTAAACTTTGCCGTCCTTCAGAGGTTGTTCTCGATATCCTTCCAGATGCCCAGAAAGCGGCTTTCACCAAGGAAGACGGTGAAAAAGTCGTTGATGATTCAGGTAAAAGACTGAAATAAAGACGAAGGGGGCATTTGCCCCCTTCATTATTACTTCGCCATTTCTTCCAGCAGGTCAATACCAACCGGCTCTTCGCTCTGTAGCGCTGTTAATGCAATACGCTTTGCATACTGCTCTTCCACATCAGAGATGAGAGGCAGCTCGCGGTTCGCCCTGATCTTCAGGAAAGGCGAAGACGGTTGAGCAGCTGCCAGGCTGTTATTAACGACCCATGCCCACGGCTCGATGCCAGCTCGGCGTAGATCCTGCTGCAGGTTAGCGGCTTCCAGTACAGGTGTCGTTTCGGCAAGCGTCACGATAATCACCTTCGTCTTCTCCGGGTCTGCTGCTTTTTCGCTATCACCTGTCTTCGATGTCAGAAAGCGAGAGAATTCGGCTTCATGCTGTCGCCAGAACACACTCATGCAATTGTTGAATGCCTTTACATCACTCATGTTCGTCCTCAAATTTTGCTCAGATTAACCCGGCTCTCATCTTCCAGAATTTTATAAACAGTGGAACGGGCAATACTGAGCCGGCGGGCAATATCTGTTGCACCAGTTCCCTGCTGATGAAGTGCCAGTACACTATTTCTGTCGATGATGCGCTTTCGGCCAAACCGGATACCTTTCAGCCTGGCCTCCTGCCGTCCTTCGTTCGTACGCTCCAGAATCCTCCTGCGTTCGGCCTGGGCTACAGCTGAAAGAATGGTCACAACCATTTTCCCCATTTCACCGTCGGTGCTGATCCCGTCGTCTATGAATCGGACCGCGACTCCCTGAGCGTCGAATTCTTTTATCAGTTGGATCATATCGGCAGTGTCGCGGCCAAGCCGGTCGAGTTTCTTCACCAGGATGACGTCACCTTCCTCCACC
The DNA here is from genome assembly GCF_013728095.1 of Citrobacter sp. RHBSTW-00887. Taxonomy (NCBI): domain Bacteria; kingdom Pseudomonadati; phylum Pseudomonadota; class Gammaproteobacteria; order Enterobacterales; family Enterobacteriaceae; genus Citrobacter; species Citrobacter sp. RHBSTW-00887. The sequence goes on from NZ_CP056267.1 coordinate 2,886,495, forward strand.
TTCATTCGCAGCAGATCCAGTCCTTTCCTGTCGGTAGAACTGCCGGATGCTTTGTCGGTAAATATGCGACTGGCTTTCACCCCCGCCTCTTTAAGCCCCTTGATCTGAATATCGAGGGACTGCTGGCTTGTTGATACCCGTGCGTAACCAAAAAGTCGCATAAAAATGTATCCTAAATCAAATATCGGACAGTGGGTGTCTGTTATAACAAAAAATCGATTTAATAGACACCTAGACAACACCATTTTAGTGTGTCCGAGAATTTATAACATTTCGGACGGTTGCAAAAATGTTACTAAATGCCCGTCAGGCAGGGAGGCCGATATGCCCGTTGACTTTCTGACCACTGAGCAGACTGAAAGCTATGGCAGATTCACCGGTGAACCGGATGAGCTTCAGCTGGCACGATATTTTCATCTTGATGAAGCAGACAAGGAATTTATCGGAAAAAGCAGAGGTGATCACAACCGTCTGGGCATTGCCCTGCAAATTGGATGTGTCCGTTTTCTGGGCACCTTCCTCACCGATATGAATCATATTCCTTCCGGCGTCCGGCATTTTACCGCCAGACAGCTCGGGATTCGTGATATCACCGTTCTTGCAGAATACGGTCAGAGGGAAAATACCCGCCGTGAGCATGCAGCGCTGATACGTCAGCACTATCAGTATCGTGAATTTGCCTGGCCCTGGACATTTCGCCTTACCCGTCTTTTATATACCCGGAGCTGGATAAGCAACGAACGTCCTGGCCTGCTTTTCGATCTGGCGACAGGGTGGCTTATGCAACATCGTATTATTCTCCCCGGAGCCACTACGCTGACCCGGTTGATTTCAGAGGTAAGGGAAAAGGCGACGTTGCGCCTGTGGAACAAACTGGCACTGATACCGTCAGCCGAACAACGTTCACAGCTGGAGATGCTGCTGGGGCCAACTGATTGCAGCCGCCTGTCTTTACTGGAATCACTGAAAAAAGGCCCTGTGACCATCAGTGGTCCGGCGTTTAATGAAGCAATTGAACGCTGGAAAACTCTGAACGATTTTGGCTTGCATGCTGACAACCTGAGTACACTCCCGGCTGTGCGCCTGAAAAATCTCGCACGTTATGCTGGTATGACTTCGGTGTTCAATATTGCCAGGATGTCACCGCAGAAAAGGATGGCGGTTCTGGTTGCCTTTGTCCTTGCATGGGAAACGCTGGCGTTGGATGATGCACTGGACGTTCTGGACGCCATGCTGGCCGTTATCATCCGTGACGCCAGAAAGATTGGGCAGAAAAAACGGCTCCGCTCGCTGAAGGATCTGGATAAATCTGCATTGGCGCTCGCCAGCGCATGTTCGTACCTGCTGAAAGAAGAAACACCGGACGAATCGATTCGTGCTGAGGTGTTCAGCTACATCCCCAGGCAAAAGCTGGCTGAAATCATCACGCTTGTCCGTGAAATTGCCCGGCCCTCAGACGATAATTTTCATGAAGAAATGGTGGAGCAGTACGGGCGCGTTCGTCGTTTCCTGCCCCATCTGCTGAATACCGTTAAATTTTCATCCGCACCTGCCGGGGTTACCACTCTGAATGCCTGTGACTACCTCAGCCGGGAGTTCAGCTCACGGCGGCAGTTTTTTGACGACGCACCAACGGAAATTATCAGTCGGTCATGGAAACGGCTGGTGATTAACAAGGAAAAACATATCACCCGCAGGGGATACACGCTCTGCTTTCTCAGTAAACTGCAGGATAGTCTGAGGCGGAGGGATGTCTACGTTACCGGCAGTAACCGGTGGGGAGATCCCCGAGCAAGATTACTACAGGGTGCTGACTGGCAGGCAAACCGGATTAAGGTTTATCGTTCTCTGGGACACCCGACAGACCCGCAGGAAGCAATAAAATCTCTGGGTCATCAGCTTGATAGTCGTTACAGACAGGTTGCTGCACGTCTTGGCGAAAATGAGGCTGTCGAACTCGATGTTTCTGGCCCGAAGCCCCGGTTGACAATTTCTCCCCTCGCCAGTCTTGATGAGCCGGACAGTCTGAAACGACTGAGCAAAATGATCAGTGATCTGCTCCCTCCGGTGGATTTAACGGAGTTGCTGCTCGAAATTAACGCCCATACCGGATTTGCTGATGAGTTTTTCCATGCTAGTGAAGCCAGTGCCAGAGTTGATGATCTGCCCGTCAGCATCAGCGCCGTGCTGATGGCTGAAGCCTGCAATATCGGTCTGGAACCACTGATCAGATCAAATGTTCCTGCACTGACCCGACACCGGCTGAACTGGACAAAAGCGAACTATCTGCGGGCTGAAACTATCACCAGCGCTAATGCCAGACTGGTTGATTTTCAGGCAACGCTGCCACTGGCACAGATATGGGGTGGCGGAGAAGTGGCATCTGCAGATGGAATGCGCTTTGTTACGCCAGTCAGAACAATCAATGCCGGACCGAACCGCAAATACTTTGGTAATAACAGAGGGATCACCTGGTACAACTTTGTGTCCGATCAGTATTCCGGCTTTCATGGCATCGTTATACCGGGGACGCTGAGGGACTCTATCTTTGTGCTGGAAGGCCTTCTGGAACAGGAGACCGGGCTGAATCCAACCGAAATTATGACCGATACAGCAGGTACCAGCGAACTTGTCTTTGGCCTTTTCTGGCTGCTGGGATACCAGTTTTCTCCACGCCTGGCTGATGCCGGTGCTTCGGTTTTCTGGCGAATGGGCCATGATGCCAACTATGGCGTGCTGAATGATATTGCCAGAGGGCAATCAGATCCCCGAAAAATAGTCCTTCAGTGGGACGAAATGATCCGGACCGCTGGCTCCCTGAAACTGGGCAAAGTACAGGCTTCAGTGCTGGTCCGTTCATTGCTGAAAAGTGAACGTCCTTCCGGACTGACTCAGGCAATCATTGAAGTGGGGCGCATCAACAAAACGCTGTATCTGCTTAATTATATTGATGATGAAGATTACCGCCGGCGCATTCTGACCCAGCTTAATCGGGGAGAAAGCCGCCATGCCGTTGCCAGAGCCATCTGTCACGGTCAAAAAGGTGAGATAAGAAAACGATATACCGACGGTCAGGAAGATCAACTGGGCGCACTGGGGCTGGTCACTAACGCCGTCGTGTTATGGAACACTATGTATATGCAGGCAGCCCTGGATCATCTCCGGGCGCAAGGTGAAACACTGAATGATGAAGATATCGCACGCCTCTCCCCGCTTTGCCACGGACATATCAATATGCTCGGCCATTATTCCTTCACGCTGGCAGAACTGGTGACCAAAGGACATCTGAGACCATTAAAAGAGGCGTCAGAGGTAGAAAACGTTGCTTAACGTGAGTTTTCGTTCCACTGAGCGTCAGACCCCTAACCTGATAGCGCGAGCGCGCGGGTTTACCGTTAATGGCGCAAATCGACATCCGTGGAAACAGCGCCGGGTCCTTGGCAATCGCTGCGTCTATAACGCCTTCATCGTTTTTCAGATGCCCGCACAACAACGCACTATACACCTTGCTTACCGCGCGCTGACTGAACTGCTGGCAAAGCGCGGCGTTGATAGCCTTGTTACGGGCAATCACCATCAGCCCTGACGTCCCAAAATCAAGCCGATGTACCAGCGTACAGCCGGGATAAATTTGTACCAGCCGGTGATGTACCGAATCGAGATTCTGCGGGTTTTTCCCCGACAAACTAAGCAGTCCGGTGGGTTTATTGATAAGCACCAGATGCTCGTCCTGATAGAGGATCGCTATCTCCTCATGACAAGGCGGGGCAATAAAGGTATCAAGGATCGTAGACATGAGCGGCCAGGATGAAGTGTGGAAACGGATGATAGCGAATTTTTACCACGCAGGCGAATCAGGGCGCTTAACCAATGACAATCATTGCATGATAGAGTGTGGGATATCCTGAGTGCGATGAGAGGGTTACACCGTGCAACAAATCGATTTCTACATGGTAGATGCCTTTACCACTACGACGTTTGGCGGTAATGCCGCAGCAGTATGCCCGCTCGATGATTGGTTGCCCGATGAAATATTATTAAAAATGTCACAGCAGCATAACCAGTCGGAAACCGCTTTTTTTGTCGCTAGTGAGAATGGCTTCGAGCTGCGTTGGTTTACCACGCAAGGCGAAATTAATCTGTGTGGGCATGCCACGCTTGCCGCCGCACATGTCATCTTTGAACATCTGGATTACCCGGAAGCGACCATCCATTTTGCCACCCGTTTTGTGGGGCCACTGACGGTCACGCGCAGCGGTGATTGGCTGACGCTTGATTTTCCTGCCTGGCAAAGCGAACCTGCCGAACCGCCCGCCTTATTGCTGGAAACATTGGGCATCACCGAATATAAAGAAGTGCGCGTCGCGCGCGATTACATGGTCGTGATGGAGAATCAACAGCAGGTTGAGGCTGTGCGCCCGAATATCCACGCCTTGATTCCCCTCGGGAAAATGGTATGTATCACCGCGCCGGGTGACGGGGAATACGATTTCGTCAGCCGTTTCTTCTGCCCAAGTGAAGCGGTCGCGGAAGACCCGGTCACCGGTTCGACGCATAGCATGCTGATTCCTTACTGGGCTGCAAAACTGAATAAAACGCAGATGCTGGCGCGCCAGGTCTCTGAACGCGGCGGCGATTTACGCTGCCAACTGACAGGAACGCGTGTTTATATTGGTGGACAAGCAGTAACTTATCTGACGGGTAAAGTGCTGTTACGCTAGCAGCCTTACCCAAATTAACCAATCCATGGAGGATTTATGGCGAACAAACTCGTGCAGATACACTTTGATTTTCCTGGTCCGTTTGGCGCTGAGATGTCACATCAACTTGTTGAACTGGCCGAATCCATCAACCAGGAGCCGGGTTTCATCTGGAAAATCTGGACCGAGAACGCAGCAAACCACGAAGCGGGTGGCATCTACCTGTTTCAGGATGAAGACAGCGCTCTGGCCTATATCAAAAAACACACGGTCCGCCTGAAGCACCTGGGTGTGGATGACGTGACGTGCAAAATCTTCGATATCAATGAACCGTTAAGTAAGATTAACCACGGCCATATCGGCTAATTTTTGGCTTTAACGCCCCGCCCCGGGGCGCTTCTTCACTCCCCTGCTTTCCCCTCATCAAAAGCGTTCCCCTTCTTTCACCGCACCAGGATAGCTATATAACGTGGGTCACGTTTGCCATAGTTCACAAAATCATCACCTGTGAAAACTATCACTAGCCGAACGCGGTTTGAAAGCGTATAAAATAATACAAACAGTATTATTTTATACAAAATGAATTACCACTAACTACAGGAGATTCTCTTATGTCCGTGGACATTACATTGAACTCATCTGCAGGAGGTTTTCCGCCTGCAGGTCATTACTCGCACAGTACAACGGCTGGCGGATTCGTCTTCATTTCTGGTCAGTTGCCGGTCACAAGTGATGGCGAAAAAAAAACCGAGGCCTCTTTTGAAGAGCAGACGCGGCTGGTACTGCAGAATATTGATGCCTGCCTGGCTGGCGCTGGGGTTTCTCGACAGCACCTGGTGTCAGTACGCGTCTATGTAACAGATATCAACCAATGGCCAACGTTTAACAAAATCTATGGGGAGTGGATCGGTGATTTCCGGCCCTCCCGCGCGGTAGCGGGCGTTGCAGAGCTTCATTATGGTTTCGCGCTGGAAGTTGAAGCTATTGCCCTGGCCCCACAAGCATGACGTTTAACGACATACAGGTGAACAACAATGACTGAGATGACACTGCCTGATTATAACGATGTTGCCGCCGCGGCAGAGCGCATCGCCGACTATGCCAACAAAACGCCGGTGATGACCTCCCGAACGGTTAATGACGAATTTGGTGCTGAAGTTTTCTTCAAGTGCGAAAACTTCCAGAGAATGGGCGCGTTTAAATTTCGCGGAGCCATGAATGCGTTACGCCAGTTCACGCCAGAACAACGCGCTGCGGGCGTCGTCACCTTTTCGTCCGGCAACCATGCGCAGGCCATTGCCCTGTCGGCAAAATTGTTGGGGATCCCGGCGACGATTATCATGCCGCATGATGCCCCGGCGGCTAAAGTTGCAGCCACAAAAGGCTATGGTGGAAATGTGGTGATTTACGATCGCTATACCGAAGATCGTGAAAAAATCGGACGGGAGCTGGCAGAGAAACAAGGATTGACGCTGATCCCGCCATACGACCATCCGCACGTGATTGCGGGCCAAGGCACCGCCACAAAAGAGCTGATTGAAGAAGTGGGTCAGCTAGACGTTCTTTTCGTGTGTCTGGGCGGCGGCGGCCTGCTTTCGGGCTCCGCACTGGCAGCCAGACATCTGTCACCTGACTGCATCATCTATGGTGTCGAGCCGGAGGCAGGAAACGATGGTCAACAATCGTTTCGCAGCGGAAAGATTGTTCATATCGATACGCCGAAAACCATTGCTGACGGTGCTCAGACCCAACATCTCGGGAATATTACGTTTCCGATTATCCAGCGAAATGTGCACGATATTCTGACTGTCTCAGACGATGAATTAGTCGCCTCGATGAAATTTATCGCTGAGCGAATGAAAATTGTCGTGGAGCCGACTGGCTGTCTGGGTTTTGCCGCCGCCAGAGCGCGCAAAGCTGAACTTCGCGGCAAAAAAATCGGCATTATCATCAGCGGTGGGAACGTGGATATCAGCCGCTACAGTGAATTCCTTGCCGGGTAATCAAGAAGGTATCTGCCATGCGGATACCTTATTACCGTCTGAACACTCGCGTCTGGAAAAGCGAACCCTGCTCACTGTAAACTGCCCGCAATCATGGCAACAGGCATCACCGCAGGAGACTGGCATGCCAAAAACCGATAACAACTCACTTCTCAGCCAAATTGACACTATCGCCAGGGGCTTGAGCGAGACCTTCTCTCCGTTTTGCGAAGTGGTGGTTCATGATCTCAAAAATCCTGAACATGCCATTTTATCCATCCATAATAACCTGTCCGGGCGAGAACCCGGTCAACCTGCAACAGAACTGGGTCTGGCGCGAATCGCATCGCCTGAATTTCCCAGCATTATAGCCAACTACAGCAACCAGTTTGCCGATGGCCGCCCGGTGAAAAGTACCTCCATCGGCATCAAGGATGATGAAGGCAAATACGTAGCAGCACTCTGTCTGAACGTGGATATGACGCTGTTTCGTGGCATGCAGAGTGCCCTTGCGCGTTTTACTGAAACCGCTGACTCTCCCATTAAGGAACATATCGATCCCGGCAGTAACGAAGTCATCCGCCAGCGTATCGATGACTTTGCCGCTAAATGCGCAACGACGGCCCGCGCCCTGAAACCTGAAGACCGTAAACGACTGATTCAACAATTACGCAAAGACGGTTTGCTGAACGTACGAAAATCTATGGACACAGTGGCGCAGCATCTGGGCGTCTCCAGAGCGACCGCGTATCTGTATGCCCGCCAGTCGGCTCAGGCTGGCGAATAAACCAGGTTATGCGGCGCTCAGCAAGGTATATCCGCCTGGCTCAGGCAGCAAGCCAGCGCGGCATATTCCCCCAATCGCGGTGCATCCAGCCATTGATAAGTTCATTAAGTTGCTGACGATCCCGTAGGTGATTTTGCATATTTTGAATTCCTGATAATTGACTATTTTTGAACGTCTGCTACGCCTGTGTAATCTAATCCCGGGAATAGGCAAAAGTTCGATTTATTCAACAAGGTTACCCGCCGATAAAACAACGATTCCCTGTCGCTGCACAAAAAAATAAACCTTTATGATCGTGTGATTTTTTAACAACCACAGGGTGAGTGTTTTTTGTACAGACACAACAAAAATCACCGTCCGTTAATAACAGACTTCGCCTGATTTAATAAATATTCATAACCATTAAGCATGACAACCCATTGATTTAAATGAATTAAAATGCAAATAGCTTCACATCATCAATAATAGACAGGCGGAATATATAAATAGCGTGATATCTAAATTATAATTCTTTTACATCCGGCTGATTGGTGAGGTTAGAATGCGGTTAATAGTCATGTTGGTAAGCGTTGTGCTCTCCACCCAGCTTTGGGCGGGTGAACTTTCCAGGCCCACCGGTAAAGTTCTTTTAACGTTATCCGGTAATATTGAAAATACAAATGAAGACGGGAAAGCGGTTTTTGATACCGCCAGTCTTGAGAAGCTGGGCATGGTAAGTTTTCAGACCACCTCCCCCTGGTATAATGGACGTACGACCTTTACGGGTATTCCACTACAAAAACTCATGGATTATGTTGGAGCGAGCGGCTCCGTTGTAAAGGTTACTGCGCTTAATGACTACACCACCGTTATCCCTCTCAGTGATTTCAAAAAATACAATGCCATCCTTGCTTTAAAAATCAACGGAAAATATATGCGCATCCGTGATAAAGGCCCATTATTTATTGTGTACCCCTATGACAGCATGCCGGAACTAAATAATCAGATTTATTATTCAAGGTCTGCATGGCAGGTCAGTAGTATGGATATTGAGTAAGCGTTCAGAGGAACATCATGAACAGAATACTGGCTGGCATCATCTTTTTTCTTTTTATATCGACCGGATATATCTCTTTCCTCGTGCATGAAAGGCAACAAGAGCTACAGAAACTGACTCACTACACCGATTCCTGGTCTGCCGCTCAGTTGGTATCACAATATTACCGATTTGAATCGTTGCTTGGTCTTTACACTATCGATGATACGATGAATCTTGATGATGTACGCATGCGTCTCGACATTATGCTCAGCCAGAGTGATTTGATAAAAGAAGGTGATTTGGGGCGCTACATAGAAAGCAATATAGCCCACCGTGAGCTAGCGGTAACACTTGAAAATATCCTTAGTTATCTGGATGATAATCTCGAGAAAATGAACCGTCCAGCACTCCAGGCGTATCTGAAAAAAATGCATACCCTGGATGCACAACTTGGGCGTCTTTCATCCGGCGCATTAAACAAAGATGTTAACTCGATTAATAACGCCAACCAAAAAATTCAAACGCTGTACTATATTTACTCAACGACATCTGTACTGCTAATAATACTGAGTGCGATTCTGGGTGTACTCATTTTTTATCAAAACAGAAATATTCTGCGGGCGCACCTTCAGGTCAAGAGTCTTGCCGAAGAACTGCAAAAATCGAAGGAAAAGCTACAAATTCAGAATGCCAAGCTGGAATATGACGTCTACCATGACTCGCTCACCGAGATGAATAACCGCCAGCTATTCTGGAGCGATTTAAATAAAACAATCGAAATGGCAGAGAAAAATAACGATGCTGTGACGGTGATGTTGTTTGATTTAGATCGATTCAAAGAGGTCAATGATACGTATGGTCATGATGCCGGTGATATGTTACTGCGCCAGATATCGGATCGTCTGATTTCGACAAGCCTTACGTCGGATACGTTGTATCGCTTAGGCGGGGATGAGTTTGCGTTTCTCTCAAGTGGTCTGACAGAAAGTCGGGCCGTTTCGCGAGCCCAGAAAATATGTGAGTTTATCAGCCAGCCCTACACCATTTACAACACAATTATCAACATAACCACCTGTGTTGGCATTGTTATCTCAGAAAATGAGCGCCGCTCCGACTATCTTTATAAATTTGCCGATCTGGCCCTTTATGAAGCCAAAAATGAAGGCTCTGGCAAGATAAAAGTCTTCCGGCAACGAATGTTAGAAAAATTGCAAGAAAGCAGAACGCTTGAGCATGATATGGCATTAGCAATAGTGAACAAAGAGTTCGTGGTGTATTACCAGCCTATTGTCGATTCTTTCAGTCAGAAAATATACAGCTATGAGGCGCTTATTCGTTGGGTCCATCCTCTCAAGGGCCTCCTGTCGCCGGATAGCTTTATTCCTGTTGCTGAAAAAACAGGGATGATTAATGAGATGGGGAAAGCGGTGCTCGAAATTGCCTGCAGGGAAGCCGCGGGTTGGGCGGTTCCGGCTAAAATTTCAGTCAATGTCTCCCCTGTCCAGCTAAGCAGCAAGGCCTTTGCAGGAATCGTGTTAACCATTCTGAAAGAAACTGGACTTCCACCTGACCGCCTCGAACTGGAAGTGACTGAATCCTCTCTCTTTACCGAGAGTGCTACACCGATAAATACGCTTAATAAGCTCCGGACCCTGGGGGTAAAAATCTCCATCGATGATTTTGGTACCGGATACTCTTCTCTTTCGCGCCTCAGCAGACTGGCCTTCGATAAAATCAAAATAGACAAGTCCTTTGTGCATTCGATATCTACGCAGGAAGACGCCCTGACTATCATCAAACTGATCACGGGCATGGCGAAATCTCTCAATATGAAAGCTGTTGCAGAAGGTGTTGAAACGCAGGAGCAACTGACAAGACTTCAGGCTCTGGGCTGCGATTTCGCGCAAGGATATCTGTTTGGCAAACCTCAGCCTTGCATCGATGAAGAAATCAGAAACGGTTAAATCGCGGCCGGCACATTTGCCCGTGGGTGCGGGCCGCATTGTCTCATCGATTACACACCGTTAAAAATTATCCCTGCTTAAACGCATCAGAAATGGCAGGGATAACCTTCGCGAACAACGGATATTTCTGCCCCAGATTTACTCGATATCAGGCTAATTAATCATTAACCGTAGGGCTAAATCCTTCGGATAAGGATCAAAATAGTTCTGGGTAAGTAAATAGCTGTCTGGGTATTCAGCAAGGTAGTGCTTGAGCAGAGTCAGTGGCGCCAATATTGGCAGCAGTCCGCCGCTATAGTTGAGGATAACGTCACGCAACTCTCCGCGCTGGCGGGTGTTCAACCGATCGCGGAAGTAGCCCTGAATATGCATCAGTACGTTGGTGTGATTTTTCCGTGAGGCGGGCTTTTTGAGGATCGCCATTAGCTTTTCGCGATATACCACGAAAAAAGCGTCCAAATCATCCCATTGATGGAGCGAGGCCACGAAAGGGCCAATATCCCGGTAACCCGCCTGGTGATGAGCCAAAAGCTGGAGCTTATAGCGGCTGTGGAAGTTGAGTAAACCGTGGCGAGTAAGACCAGTGGCTCGCAGCATATTAAGTTCATGTAACGCGAACACTCGCTCGACAAAGTTCTCCCTCAGCACCGGATCGTGCAAGCGGCCATCTTCTTCGACCGGCAACCACGGGTAGGTTTCCATTAATGTGCCGGTAAACAGACCGGTTCCCTCTTTTCGCCCACGATTTCCCTTTTCGTCATACAGCCTCACTCTCTCCATTCCGCAGCTCGGTGATTTAGCACAGACGATAAAACCCGACAGACCGCCAAGCCCATTGATATATGAAGCGGTGAAATCGGACATTTTATCGGTGACATCCTCACCAGGCGCATGGCTAAAACACATGCGGATATTCCCCTGGGCGGTTTGAACCAAACGCAACGCGGGGCGTGGTACAGGCAAACCGATGGACATCTCCGGGCAGACAGGTTTAAAAGTCACCCACTGAGCCAGTTCGTCCATCACAAACCCCATCCGTTTATGCCCGCCGTCGAATCGCACGACTGAGCCGGTTAAACATCCACTAATCCCGATGACAGGTTGAGTGTTCATAACGCCCCCTCTTTTTTTGACGCCCTTTTTCGGGAAGAAAAGTATGACTGTTTCACTAATAAATCATAGCGTACGTTATTTATCTGTCGCAGGCTCCCTACGAAAAACAGGTTAACCAATTTAAGTAAATATGCGCAGCGAAAGTTGGTAATTCCCCTGAACGGTTCTATAGTCGGGACTGCTTCTCATTACAGGGTTCACTAATGCGATTTAACGGACTGACTAAAGGTTTCTTCATTTTCATACTTGCCCTCGTGACCTGGGCGTTCTTCGATGTGTTGTCTCCCTATTTCTCTGCCATTTTGTGGGCCGCAATCTTAACCACCATCTTTAACCCGGTGAAAAACAGACTGCGCAGCGCGCTTGGCGAACGTAACGGACTGGCGTCACTGCTCACCATCGGCATCATCTGTCTGATTGTTTTTATCCCACTGATGGTGATCTTCTCCTCGTTGGCTATTGAGCTGAACGTGGTGTATGCCAAATTACAACAAAACGACACTCAGTTCCCGGAAGTGGTCACCGCCATTATTTCGTATCTTCCTGACTGGGCCAGAGGATTCCTCGCAGAACATAATCTGGATAACGTCGCGCAGATCCAGAAAAAACTGTCCGACGTTGTACTGCAGGGTGGACAGTACCTCGCCGGCAGTGCGTTCCTGATTGGTAAAGGGACATTCGGCTTTGCTATTAGCTTTGGCATCATGCTGTATCTGCTGTTTTTCTTACTGAAGGACGGGCCGTACCTGGTGCGCCAGATTCTGGACTCATTACCGCTTTCTGATTTTGCCAAACAGCACCTGTTTGCCAAATTCGTCGGCGTGACGCGGGCAACGGTCAAGGGCACAGCGGTCGTGGCGTTGGTTCAGGGTATTCTTGGCGGCATCGCGTTTGCAATTGTCGACATCGACGGCAGCGTCCTGTGGGGCGCGCTGATGGCGTTTCTCTCCCTCGTGCCCGCGGTCGGCTCAGCGATCGTCTGGGTACCTGCGGCAATCTTCCTCTTCGCCACGCACCAGCTGTGGCAAGGGCTGTTTATCGTTGGCTTCTTCGTGATTATCGTCGGGCTGGTGGACAATATCCTGCGCCCGCTACTGGTGGGTAAAGACACCAAAATGCCGGATTATCTGATTCTGATTTCCACTCTCGGCGGAATGGAGATCTACGGCATTAACGGCTTTGTGATTGGCCCCCTGATTGCCGCACTGTTCATTACCTGCTGGAACCTGTTTTCCGGGCGCGATCATGAAGGTAACGTGGAAGGAATCGACGAAGCCTTTATGGAAGAAGGAAAAAATCCTCCAGATTTATGATGGCAGGACGATAACAGAAGGCGGTCCTGAGACCGCCTTTTTTATTTTCACGCAAAATCATACGTTTCCTATAATTTCAATCATGCTTATTCATTAATCGTCGCAGAAGGAACTAATCAGTGCGAATTGCCACAATCACCAACTGGGCCTACAGCGCGACGGTGTGTCTGACTATTGCCTCCGGCGTTGTCATGTTGATGGCCTCCAGCGCCGATAACACCGAACGCCAGGTGGTGGAGCAGCGTTATCAATTCGATCAACTGACCGAAGAAGTCGAGCTCGATGCCTGGTCGCTGTCCAGTCTGGCACGCGAATATGTTATTGCAAAAGACCCGGAAGCGCTTAACGCCTACCGCCAGAAAGAAGCGTCGCTGAAAGCCGTTGAACAGCGGCTGTCGAAACTAAAAGATATTGGGGCGACGGATGAAGAGCTGGCGCTATTGCATGAAGGGCTGCAGATTGTTGATGCCCTGCAGGATGAGCAAGCTGCGGCGCTTGCCAGCGTCGCGCGCGGAGAAGAGTCGCAGGCCATCGCCCTGCTGTATGGCAAATCCTATGAACAGGAACTGGAGCGAGCCCAGGACCGGATAGATCATTTCCGTCAGTTACTCGACAGCCGCGTACGCAACACCATTGAAGATGCCACTCAGACATCGCGCACGCTACGTACGGCTTCGGAAGTGATGGTCGGGCTGACGGCGCTGTTATTTTTGTTCGTTCTCGGTTTTATTTTAAAACGCCGCGTACTGCGTCCAGTCGTGCGTTTGAGCGATGTGGTTAACCGTCTGGCGTCGCAGGATTACGCCGTTGAGACACCCAGCTTTAATCAGATCGATGAAATCGGCGATATGGCACAGGCGATCCGCATTTTTCGCGAGAACGGCCTGGCACGTCAGCGACTGGAGAAAGAACGAGACGCCGACTGGGCAATCCGCGAGCTGCTCGCACGTATGACTCAACGTTTGCAAGGCTGCGAGAATTTTGCCGATGTCATTAATGTGGCAGAGCTGTTTGCGCCGAATGTTGCTCCCGGTATTGCCGGGCGGCTTTACATACTGGATCGAGAGCCCTGGCAGATGCGCTGCGTTGCGCAATGGCTTTCACCACAGGGCAAAGCGGATGCTTTCCACCCGGACGAGTGCTGGGCAGTGCGCCGCGGTCAGAGCCATCCACCGGTGCAAGGCGAACCCGATATCGCCTGCTACCATCTACCGGAATCATGCCAGCAGCATACCCTGTGCGTGCCACTGATTGCCCAGGGTGAAGCCATCGGCCTGCTCTCATTCCAGAACCTCAGCAATGATTCCGCTCCCTCTCGCGCGTATCTGGAACTGATGGCGGAAGCACTCGGTCTGGCGTTAGCCAACCAGCGCCTGCGTGATGCGCTGCTGGAGAAAGCGCTCTACGACCCGCTAACCGGCCTGCGCAACCGTCACCATCTGGAAGATACGCTGCGCACCCAGATGAGCCAGGCAGTGCGTAACAAAGAGCCAATCAGTTGCCTGATGATCGATATCGATCATTTCAAAAATATTAACGACCGCTTTGGCCATGAGGCGGGCGATAGCGTGATAAAAAGTATCGCCACCACTATTCAGCGCGTTGTCCATGACAGCGGCATGGCCTTCCGCTACGGCGGTGAAGAGTTTCTGGTGTTGCTGGCCAATACGGATGAGCAGGCCGCCAACCGCTTTGCGACAGATATTTATAATGGTGTACGCGAACTGTCGCTGCGCTTTGGACTCTCAGAGATTGGTCACGTTGATGTCTCTATCGGCGTTGCCAGCTATCCGCAGCACGCCCAGAGCGACAATCTTCTGCGCGCCGCAGACGTGGCGCTGTATCGCGCGAAAGAGTTAGGGCGTTCGCGCATCGTGAGCTTTGGCATGCTGGAAGCGAGCTAAGATACGTCAGTACGCCGCGCATTGCTTTACCTCTGCGCCAGGCGGTGATATGTTGACTGGATGAACACAAAACACGATATCACCGCGTTTAATCACAACCTGTGGTGGCTGCCTTCTTAAAGGCGGTCAGAATGAGTTTTCCCCATTTTAAATAACCGCCGAAAGGCGGTTATTTGCATTTAAAGACCCCTTTCGGTTTTTTGATTAAGGAGTCTTACATGAACAACAAAACTATCATCCTCACTGGCGATCGTCCCACTGGCCCGCTGCATCTCGGCCACTATGTTGGCTCTCTGCGCCAGCGCGCCACGCTGCAACATAATTATCAGCAGTTCATATTGGTTGCTGACCTGCAAGGGCTGACCGATAACGGCAGCACACCACAAAAGATCCGCAACAATATTCCCGAAGTGCTGGCTGATTACCTCGCCGCAGGAATCGACCCGTCACTCACCACCATTTGTCTGCAGTCGGCCCTGCCCGCCCTCGCTGAGCTGACCGCGCTTTATATGAACATTGTTACCGTGGCTCGCGTGGAGCGAAATCCTACGGTCAAAAACGAAATTGCGCAGAAAGGATTTGCCCGCTCGTTACCGGTTGGCTTTCTGGTTTATCCCATCAGCCAGGCAGCAGATATTACCGCTTTCAAAGCCGAGGTGGTTCCCGTCGGCGACGATCAGTTGCCCATGATCGAACAGACCAATGAGATCGTGCATAAGATGAATAATCTGTTACCGACCTCTGTCTTGTCGCATTGTAAAGCGCTACTGAGTGAGACCAGCCGTCTTCCAGGGATCGACGGTAATGCCAAAATGTCAAAATCGCTCGGCAACACTCTACTCCTGTCCGCCAGCGAAGAGGCCATTCATCATGCGGTCAGCGCAATGTACACCGATCCCAATCATCTAAAAGTGTCCGATCCGGGGCAGATTGACGGCAATATGGTATTTACTTACCTCGATGCTTTTCATCCGGATAAAGCGAAAGTGGCGGAGATGAAAGCACATTATCAGCGCGGCGGGCTGGGTGATCGGACATGCAAAAACGAGCTGGAGATGTGCTTGCAGGAGCTTATCGCCCCGATGCGCGAGCGGCGGGCAACCTACATCCAGGATAAAGGTATGCTGATGGCGATGCTCAAAAAAGGAAGCGAAGAGGCGCACGAGGTCACGCAGCAGACATTAAAAGAAGTAAAGCAAGGACTGGGTTTGCCGGTGTTCTGAACTCGAAGCACTACAGGTTCGATAATTAAAGATAGCTCCCGACGAATGACAATCGCCGGGAGTGGCGCAGCTATGCGTTGACGCGTAAAGATAACCTCTGTCACAGAGGCTAATTAATTCGCTGTTTAATAATCCGCGCAATACGATATGTCGTTTTTTATGCAGTGTTATTTCTACCCTGCACCTTCAATTATTTCAGCTAATCATTATGAATTACCCATTACATGTACGGGTTCGAAATCCTCACCTTGCCTGAGATATGACTATTTGTTAAATTAACCGCATTAGCGTTAAATACATTGAGCATTACACAGACGCTATTTATACAATAATGAATGATGGAGTTAAAATGAAGTATGCGTTTGCATTAATGTTGAGTATGGTATTGTCAGGTTGTACCGCAAATGATTGGGTGGATGCTGCAAGTGGGATAATGCAGGCAAAAGACCAACACGATAAAGACGCAAGAAACAATCGCATCAAAGAAGCCAACAGGGCTGCAGGCTACTGATATCTAAATGATTAATACATCCCTCTTCTTGTCTTTATAAACAGAAGAGGAATGGTATTTTAAGCAAATTTACTGACTAAATAGCACAATTAAAATTGGTGTATAGCGCATACATATCCTTGCAGAGAATATAATAATCTAACGCTCAGTCCGCTCCGCGCCAGATGCTGGCTTTGCAAGTCCCCTATCCCTATTCCTCATGTAAAAATGGCACTAATTGAAAGATGCCAATCCACCTCCTCATGTATATCTATATCCACACATAGTCATAAAGAAAAGGATGGATGAAGATGCTAAGAGGTAAAAGAGCTGTAATTACGGGTGGAGGCGGAGGATTTGGTCAGGCGCTGTGCGTGTGGCTGGCGCGAGAAGGCGTCGAGGTGGATTTTTGCGCGCGGCGTGCTGATGATATTCAAAAAACTTGCAGTATCATCGCGGCTGAAGGCGGGATTGCAAAAGGATATATCTGTGATTTAACCCAGCCTGAATCCCTTTCGCAGTTTTCTTCACAGTTGTTAACTTCAGACAAGCCCATCGACATTTTAATCCTTAATGCCGCCCAGTGGCTGTCAGGAACGTTAGACGATCAACCAGACGCAGAAATTATCAATACCGTCAGTTCAGGCCTGACAGGTGCGATTTTACTGACTCATGCATTGTTGCCTGGGTTAAGACGTTCAGAAAGCGCGGATGTCGTCTCAATAATATCTTCATGTGGGATTCCGAATTTTACGGATTCAATTGCGCATCCCGCTTTTTTTGCCAGCAAACACGGGCTGAGCGGATTCACAACTAAACTGTCACACCAGTTGTCCGAAGAAAATATACGTGTGACCGGGTTGTATCCACCGGATTTCGAACTTACAGGGTTAGATACGTTTGTTGATAGTCAATCCAGAATGGGGGAACGTTTATTAAATGGACGCTCAGTCTGGGAAACTATTCGTTTTGTACTCGCTCAACCGCGTAGTTGCCATATAGGTAGTATCTACTTTCAAGGTCCAACTCGCGAGAAACTGAGTGCCAGGGGCTGAATTTGGTGACGTTGAACAACGTGCTCAACGTCCGCTCTTGACATAGCAGCTCTTGAGGGGCGCCAGCCAGACTGCTCCGTGCCAGAGGCGGACTTCTCACACTTCGGCTTATGTGGTCAAAATCTGTATGTCACTACACTTTATAGTATTTATATCAATAGTTAAGATAAAATTAAGGTTAACTGGCATTTCATTCGAATACGTAGCCCCACCAGTTAAATGAATGATGGCCTTAGACAGGAGCATTGCCAAGGTTCATGTAAACGATACAGGAAAGAGAACATCAGATGCTATGTAAATACTCACTCAATGACCTGCTCGGACTGCTTGTTTTTTCAAGGAAATATCACTTTCTCTACGATAATCTGGACTGCCTGATCATTGCATGGGCTGAAGATAAAATTACCGAAGGAAATGATTCGGGGACTCTCTTAATTCTCGCTTCACTTGGTCTTGATAATCAACCTGAACGTACTGAGGTTGAATTATATCTGTCACGATACATGATAGAGCAGCGGATTGTACTGCCACCGCTAAAAACAGCAGCATTGGTCTGGATAAAGCTATTTATGAGTCAACTTTCCCAGTGCACATCCATTCATGATGCAGAACAAAAAATGTATTTTCTGGTGTGTCATTGGTTTGAACCTGACGTAAAGATTTTCGAGGCAGCGGTCGATATGCTGAAATCGCTTTACTGGCGTCTCTTTGATGAATGGAAAGGGCCAGGTACAAGCAAAGCGGTAAGGATGGTGGAGTCAGAATTCTTTGATCTGATTAATCGTGCGATGCTGCCCTATTCCCATAAAATTGAGAATCCAGATTGGCAGAATCTGCTTGTTCGGTAATTTTTACCTGCATCCTGAAAGATGTCTTTCATGTGTGAAAAACTCCATCCAATTTGAATTCCTTTTCGCATTTAACTTAAGCATATTCTGCCAAAACCTCATCGTTCCCCCTTTGAACCTGGAAACAAAGTTAAGCAGACTGAATAGCCGCTTTGTGCCAGGAGCGGACATAGAAAACACGATGTTAAAAGATTAGGCGCATCTATCCGATCGTATTCATTGGACGTAATGATCGTACTAAGCCGATCTCAAAGGAAAGCATTAATCAGGTAATTGGGCTATTAGGATAAAAAGGAAGGCTGACGGGGCATGGTTTTCGTCACACAATGAGTACCATTCTGCACGTAGAAGGATACAACTCTGCATGGATCGAAACACTGCTTGCACATGTGGATAAGAACGCTATTCACGGGGCTTACAATCATGCACAATATTTGGAAGGGAGACAACAGATGATGCAGTGGTATAGTGATTACATAGATAGCTTGTCTAGAAATAAACTTCCGCAATTTTTTCTTCAAAAAAGGCTGTATGAACAATAAGTCTTGTTGATGCATACAAAGGTTTATTGTCGATAGCAAGAGGAGCGTCACAATCATGAATGTACAGGAAACCAAATTTTCATCTAAAGAATTTCTAAGGCGCCGTCGCCCTGAAAAATTTTCTGATTCAACAATCAGAGAGACTGGTACTTTAGATAGAGTTGTACTGGAACACTTCCTCTCTACTCTAAATACAAGAAATCAAGAATTACAATTCGAAGATTTTGCAAAAAAAATATGTGAAAAAATAATTTGCCCTAATCTCCTGGAACAGACTGGTCCTGTAGCAGGGGGGGATGGTAAAACTGACACACAAACATTCCCTGTTTCGGAACAGAATAAGCTTCTTTGGTTCGAAGGTGTTAATGAAGCATCAAATAAAGAACGTTGGGCCTTTGCGGTAAGTACACGTAAAGACTGGAAGAAAAAATGTCATGAAGATGTACTTAAGATAAAAGAAACAGAGCGTGGGTATACTAAAGTATTTTGCGTAACGAATCAATCTGCAAAGTCCAATATTCGTTCAGAGGTTGAGGATACACTAAAAACAAAAACTGGAATAGATGTCTGTATATTAGATATTAATTGGCTATTAGATCAAATTTACAAAAACCATTTTGAGCAATTGGTCATTGATTCATTGTCAGTTCCAACACAATATAAAAGAGAAATTATTTTTGGAGAAAATGATTATAAGAAACATAAAAAACATGAAGAATTAACCGAGTATATTAGAGAGAAAATAAACCCTGCTGAAATTTCATATGAACAAGTGGATATAGTTTTAGAAATTGCAGAGTTAAGCGCTGAACTTGAGAAACCACTAATTGAAACACAAGGTCTATTTGAAAGAGCTATAAAAATCTCAAAAAAATTCGGGACTAATCAACAATTGCTAGATGCGTATTATCAATACGCCTGGAAGTCCCATTTTTGGATGGAAGATTTTAATCTCTTCGAAGAAAATCTTCAATTAGCGTATGAAAGTATAGCATCATCAACTAATTCCTCAAAATGGGAAAAAGTTTTAAATTTAGTAACCGTTCATAAAAGTTATATTAGACGTAACAACGCAACATCTACAATCGACATTGAGAATATTGAACGTAACATGCTCGCCAAACTAGATGAGATAGCTGACGATGATTCACGTCCCAGTAATGCGCTAACAGCGAGAACTCACAAAGCCATTTATAAATTGACAACGTTTTCAGATGTAGAAGATGCTTCGGTTGTATTTGAAGAGTTACATGAAATTTTTAAAAATAGTGGGAATTTAATAGGCTATCCTTTTGAGAAAAACTTCCAACTTTTGAACGAACTAGATGACATTTTTTTCGATGTAGATGCATATGAAAATTTATTAGACTATATGACTGAGCAATCTGCTGTTAGAGGTGGTGAAGTTAAAGGGGCATTATTAAATCTACGAAGAGGTATAAAGAGGCTTCAAAATGGTCACCCTTATCAGGCAATCAAGTATTTAGGAAAATCTTTTATTCCACTCTATAAAGAGGAATCACGAGATAAATTTATATTAGCATTAAAAGCTATTGCTTATGCTTACGAATCCATTGGATTGCTATGGAGTTCACGTTCATGCTTGCTTCTATCCGCTTCTTTGATTACAGATAACTTCTGGAAGTATGATGAGATATCATTAAAGCAGGCTGAGATTTATTATAGTTTATGCCTAACAGAAATAAAACTAGGGAAATTAGCACATGCCCTTTTATGGTATGAACTGTTTTTAATAATTAACGAGAATATCAGTGATAGCTCGTTCGGCGATAAAGAAAATCAGCAAGTCGATTTTTACATAAGTCAACTCATTTTGAACACTGACCTAAAGGGAATAAATCGACAGAGTAATATCCCCGATGAACTCGATAGATTAGGCCTTTTTGTATCATCGGGATGTCTTAAATATGCTTTAGGTTATATTGAAGATTTTGAACGTGAGTACGAAGTTACTGCCGATAAAGATCATAATGATTTCTTGCAAAAAATATGTGACTTTGATGCAGGATTTAATAGTAAGGGCATAAAAGATAACCATGACAAACGAGGAGTATATACATCTTTTATTTTTGGATGCACCATAGAAATTAACTTTCCGAATCGGTCACCATTTATAGAATTTTCAACTAATGTCTTATCACTTTTAGAGGGTGCTTTTGCAACCTGTACGATTGACAACATCCATCTTAAAGAAGCATTTTTAATTATTGAAGTAATAGCAGATGACGATGATGACTTATCCTTATCACATGAAATAAATAGCAATAGTGGAAAACTAAATCTTACAATAAATTGCGCTGGTTTTGATGCAAGTGATTTTAGAATCGAGGCTCAACAAAAAATCACTAATGAATTCAAGAAATTAGTATTTGATCTTCTCCCTGAATTATTTTTTATAAAAAATACAGAATACATTGAAAAAATGATCTTCGAAGATGCTGCATTCGACAGAGCAATTAGTTTTGGTGCCTGTATCAAATCTATTGAAAATGTTCTTGGAAATGATATTGATCAACAAATTAAGAAAATTTATTCCACCAGTGCTGAAAAGAAAACTTATCCTCTTTTAAGAGATAAATCCTGGGATAGTGAATTTCCGAAAGTGTTGAAGATCGAGGATATAAAAGCTCCAACACCTGGTAAAGGAAGAATGCCTGAAGAGGAACTTAATCCCGAAAATATAACACATAAAGATTATTCCATACAAAGTCTAATCAAACCTCGTCTTTGGGATAGAACACGCTGGCAAGGAGTAGGCTTCGCTCAATTTAAATCGTGTTATCCAGGGTTATATCTATTATTTAAACACCCCGATATAGGTGAGGATATTTTCAAAGATCTTATATCATCAGTAGGCTTGGTAGATAGTAAAGCCAGATTACGGGTTTGTATTGTCAAGGGTATTTCAGTTAAAAACCCAATTCATTATAGAGTACTAATATCTGAAAATATGATGACAACTCCCTTAACCAAAAGAATGACAATGATCAGTAGAATTAATACGATGACTCCTGATAGCAATGTCAATTTAGAAAGGTTTCTTGCTGAATATCAGGCTTGTGGAAAATTCTATCTTGGATGTGATGCGATGTTAAAAAATATTGTTCCTGAGCATCCACAAAGAGATAGTTTAGGGATAGAAATGAGTACGTTAGATGTTAGGTGGGCTTGGGAAATTGGGTTAAATGATGTTGATTGCATTGGGGTTAATTTAAAAGAAGATGACCCCTATATTCCTAGTGATGTAGCTGAGATCCCATTATTGCAATTGATAAACAGTAAATAAAATGTTTGCCAAGAATACCGCCTCTTAAGGGGGCGGGTTCTAAACAAATCTTTAGCCTCTTCACTAATGCTATTAGTGTTATTGCTTTCACAATAAATTACTGACCTACTCCCCATTGCTTAACACGCATCGAAGTAAGTATGCATTCCGAGGTTTCGCTCCTCGCTCATAGCAGACCTCGCCACGCTTCGGGCGGTCCGCTACGTGCCAGAAGCGGACTTTTCTAAGCCAAGAGCGTAATAATTATTGGAGAGCAGCTCTAAGCCCTTTTCTGCGGTGAGAGACACCTACAGACAATCAAACTACTTCGAATTTTTTATCAGTCCGGGCTGTTCACCATGCCGGACGTAAAGACTATATAAGTTCAAGATGAAGCCTCTCGCCGCAAATGAGAGGCTTTCCACTTTATTTGTATAGTCCCAGATTTACGCAAGCATCAATGGGGAATAGGTCAGGCTTAATTCCCTTTTTTCAAATTCAGGTAGTTACAATTATCAATTTGAATTAATGAGTTCGAATTTTTTTCTCGGCGGAGTCTAACTATGTCCATGATGTTTGGTATTTGTTCTCTAACGAGAACCATTCCGGCTGCTGGGATAAGAGCGGCCAGTAAACCGATAAGTCCTGCACCAACAGTAACCGTCACTCCTGCCACACCAACTCCGGTAGAAATGGCTGTGCTTAGTCCAAGCTGAGACCACTTAATATTTTCTTCAGACTTTAATTTCCAGTATTTATCTCTTAACTCGATTGCTTTATTCTGAATTTCTCTGGGGCTGGCAGAAGGAAATGGGAAAAACGCCCTAGAGCTGTCGATCAGAAAACGTCTGGTTTTATTTATTGCAGGTAGAGTTTCTCTCCTCATCTGGAGAATATCCTGCCAAGGTACATCCTCCAGTTCCTTCTCAAGAAGGGGAATATCTAATAGTTCGTGTTCAATGGCACTATTTACGTAAGTATCCACATCTAACAGAGAGTTCTTGTCTAGTAGTAACCTGCCAATTACCTTACTGTTTATGTCATCTAAAATAACAGGATTTGCGCCTAGAGAGCTTGCCATAGATAGAGATTTCAATGCCCGACCAACCCTTACCTGCGAAAGCATCTGAGTTGAATGAGACATACCCTCAATGTTCTCTGTTTGTTCCGGCTGATACCAGTGATTTGATCGACCCTGACTTGTTGCTATTGCGAGCGGAGAATAAAACCCATCAATTAAACTGACACCGGGTATTTCCGCAGAAGCACTTCGAACTAACTCTTTATCCTTGATAGCCGACTGATATGCTATCCAGTGAAGGGCTGGTGTATAATTATTGATGCTTAATGTATTTATAGGGAAAAGAATCCTTTCATTAATCATTTGTTCAGAATGATTTAAATTTTCGGTAAAAATGCTCTCGTATTCACTATCTCTAGGATACGGACCTGTCTCGCCCATTCTGAACGTAACACCGTTATCAACGCTCGATGTCTCATCATCGCAAATTAATGCTAAATCTCTAAGATCTGAAAAATAGACCACGTCATTCATTAAACTCAATCTTTTCAGATTGGATAAGCTGGGAGGGTGATCGTGGGTTACAATGAATGCGCTGTTTGCATCTTCGGGCGAAGTGGTTTCCATTTAGTTACCTTTTCAAAAATTAATAATAATTTAACATCTTCCAGCTTCAGGTTACCATGCTTCGGCATGGCACTTTAATTAATTTGATAGCTATAACAACGCTACCACTGGAAAGAGCATCATCACCGATTAATTATCATGAATCTAAATATTACCGAAGTTCATGGATTGTTCAAGAAGATATTCAGATAACTTTTAAGGCTTGATACCTTGGTTATGCACTTGTAATTGGACATAGGTTATGTATTGAAACAGAGTAATTTATCAGTTAATGCTTAAGAGATTTATTTTGTGCTAGCCATGAAGTTGATCTGCTCCCCATTGTTTTACACACCACGATTTAAGTAATGCCTTCATCAAATGTGAAAACAACAGCGAACGTCCGCTCCTCGCTCATAAGGGACAACCATACTCAAATCTCCAACATTGCAGGAGATTTGAGTATGAACATGTCACCGTGGAACAAAGACCGTATCATAGGCCAAAAAAGACCACTTCAGATATCTCATATCTGGGGGATCCGAATCCGGCTTGAACTGGAAGGTAAAACGCGTGATTTAGCTCTGTTCAACATGGCCTTAGACAGTAAGCTACGAGGCTGTGATCTGGTGAACCTCAAAGTATCTGATGTTGAATATGGTAGCTCGGTTTCAAGCAGAGCTACGGTGCTGCAACAGAAAACCGGTAGCCCTGTGCAATTTGAGATAACCAAAGGGACAAGAGAAGCTGTTGCTGCATTGACAAAGCTTGGCAATTTGCACAGTAAGGACTTCTTGTTTCGGTCTCGGATCGGAACTAACCGGCACATATCAACCCGGCAATACAGCCGAATTTTTCATGGGTGGGTAGAAAAGCTTGGTCTCGAAGCTTCGCTTTACAGCACACACTCCATGAGAAGAACAAAACCTTACCTGATCTACAAGAAAACCAAGAATCTTCGGGTGATCCAACTTCTGTTGGGCCATAAGAAACTGGAAAGCACAGTCCGTTATCTGGGCATTGAAGTCGATGATGCGTTAGAGATCTCTGAATCGATTGAAGTCTAAGGTTGTCAGGGCTGCAACAGCAGCCATGTGCCAATGGCAGACTGGCAACGAACGAATCAGAGAGCAGATGCCGTTCTTACTACAAAACAGTGGTCAAATTTCTTGACCAATCCCAGGAAAGAAATCTTCAGCAACTCTATTAAATTGTATTAGTCAATCCTGAAACTGAAAGCCTGCATCGATAATAGATCCATATAGAGTATTTACCAGCCCAAAAGCCCTAACGGCACAATATGGTTGTGGAATACCTCAGTGGGATGAAACAAAGGAAACAAAGCAATTCAATACCCGGCTAACCTCACGATTTTTAAGCCATATCATCATAGTATTGACATTACCAATGTGAGGAGTAATAGAGTGGCACCGTATGGGGAAGCTCGTTTCATACTGTTTGACGACGCTCTCAGGCAATAATGCAATGCCCATTCCGGCACTTACGCAACCAAGTATTGCCTGAAAAGAACCAAACTCCAGCGGGTCGTCATAATCGACATTTTGTAGCCGTAACCATTGCCCAAGCCGGGAACGATAATTACATCCTTTCACAAAGACGAGCGGCCTTGTCACCTCCAGATCGGCTCCCGTCACGACATCACCATGCTCTGCGGCCGTAACCAGAACCAGGGTTTCCTGACACAGCACCTGCGTTTGTAGCCTTGAATTGTCTACGTGCAACGCCTTGTGGTCAGCGACGAAGGCAATTTCAAGTTCACTATTCTGGATCTGACGAACTAACACATCTGTCGGTGACGTTTTTAAGTTTAATTCTACGGAGGGCATTTCACGGTGGAAGTTTGCCAGCAAAGCAGGAAGTCGGACGGCGGCAGTGGTTTCCATTGCGCCAATGCGCAGAGGGCCAGCCGCTTTCGTTCCCTGCATAGACAACTCGGCTTCGTCTAAAAGCGCGAGGATTTTGTTAGCGTAACGCAGAAGCAGTTCACCTTCAGGGGTGATGTGAAGACGATTCTTCTCGCGAACAAACAACGAAACATCCAGGCTGGACTCCAGTTGCTTGAGCCGCGTCGTGACGTTTGAAGAAACGCAGTGCAGATTACGGGCTGCTGCGGTGATAGAGCCGGTTTCCGCGACGGTTTTAAACAAATTTAATGAGGTACTGTTCATCGTGTCTGTCACTCAAAGTGAAGGTTTTCGTCATTTTTATTAACTTTTTATTATCATTTCTTTATGTAACATAACAATCAAATCTGATTGACATATTGAGCCTGAAAAATGGATCTTGATCACAATGTTATTGGCCATCGCCAGTTGAGCACGGCTGTCTTCGGTATGATTGTTTTAACGCTGGGGATGGGAATTGGTCGGTTTTTATATACTCCGATGCTGCCGGTCATGTTGCATGAAGGCATTTTTAATTTTTCGCAATTATCGTTAATCGCAAGCGCGAATTACGCCGGATACCTGGTTGGCAGCCTCCTGTTCTCGTTTGGTATTTTTGGTGGCCTGAAGAATATCAAAACGATGTTAATTTGTGCTGCATTAGTCACCGGCCTGCTTATTTTTGCGATGGCAGTAGTCACGCACCCTGATATAGTAATTGTTATTCGATTTATCGCCGGTGTTGCCAGCGCAGGCATGATGATATTCGGGTCGATGCTTATGCTACAGCATACCCATAATCCGTTTGTCATTGCTTCTTTGTTTGCCGGCGTCGGGGTGGGTATTTTTATAGGCAATGAATATGTTATAGCCGGTATCGCATATGCATTAAATTCAAAGCTACTATGGATCGGCGCGTCAATCATTTCAGCTGTACTCTTCATCGCGCTGATTATATTGCTGCCTGCAAATAAACACGTTCTACCTCCTCAGAAAAAAGCTTCGTCATCCGAGCCGAACATCCAGTGGTGGAATTTAGCATTGTTATATGGACTGGCAGGCTTCGGTTATATCATTGTAGCTACTTATCTCCCTTTAATGGCCCGGGGAGTGGGTAATGAATTTCTGGCCAACCATATCTGGTCTATTGTTGGCCTTGCCGTTATCCCAGGATGCTATGGTTGGTTATGGGCTGCACGCAAGTGGAGCATATTGTCCTGCCTGAGTGTTAACTTAATTGTGCAGGCGAGCTGCGTTGTGATGGCCTCGTTTATCCATTCCCCGCTTTTATTGACCTTGAGTTGTATTGGCTTTGGTGCAACTTTCATGGGAACCAGTTCTCTCGTTATGCCACTCGCGAAAAAGATTTCTGCACCACAGAAAATTAATCTTCTGGGTCTGGTGACGTTAACATATGGCATTGGGCAAATTGCCGGGCCATTAATCGTGAGTGCGTTTCAGAACAATAAAAACGGGATGACTATTTCAATATTATCTGGCGCTTGTGCGTTATTTATCGCAGCAGGGATTAGCTATGTTCAACACAGCAAAGTTAAATACTCTCAAAGTTGGAGCAAAGAATGAAAAAGACAACCGTTGCTATTATAGGAATGGGGCCTCGGGGGCTTAGTATTCTGGAAAGGATTTGTGCTCAGCATGCACAACGTAAACAGAATGAACATATTAATATTGTTATCGTTGATAAAAATGCGATGGGTGTAGGTGCGCACAGTTTATCGCAGCCCGACCATTTATTGGTTAACACCGTTGCTTGCCAGATAACATTATTTGGTGATGCGACGGTAAAAAATGCCGGATCTTTCCGTTCAGGGCCATGTTTTCATCAGTGGGCTAATGAGCAGGGCTATAAAAATGTTGATGGCCGTTATTTAAAAGACGTGGCTGGCAAACCAATTGACGCCAACGATTATTTACCTCGTCGATTATTAGGTGAATACTTAAATTGGTTTTATCACGAAATTATCAAAAGTTTGCCTGACAATATCTCGGTTACACAGATAAATCAGCAGGCCAACAACATTCTGATTCAGGACGATGCGAAGTCTATTATTGTCTTGGAAGACAGTCAGCGTGTGGTGGCCGATTACGTCTATTTAACCACTGGTCACAGCGACAACGCCAAAACGTTTGACGATCATCTTGTTGAACGATTTATTGCCAATAATTATAAGAAAAATGAACGCCTGGACTACTATTCGACTCCTTATCCAATAAATAATTTGAATAAAATAACAGCGGAATCAAATGTGATTGTTCAGGGTATTGGTCTGACTGCCTATGATGTCATTTCGCAACTCACTATCGGCAGGGGTGGAAAATTTAGCCGGGAAGATGGTGAGCTTCGCTATCATCCTTCCGGAAAAGAACCGGGTATTTTTATCTATTCACGTAAGGCTCTACCTTTTAGCAGTCGCGGCGCGAATCAAAAAGGCGTTTCTGGGCAGTACTCCCCACGCTTCTTAACGGCAATGGCTATCAGAGAATTGCGGTTGAAAAATGTGTTTGAGAAAGGATCTTCAAAAATCGATTTTCTTGAACAAGTTTTCCCCTTACTGCATAAAGAAATGTGTTATGCCTATCGTTCAACCCTAAATGGGCAGTGGTTAGATGCTGGCTCTTATGAACCGAGCGCTGAAGACATCGCGGTAATTGACAGTGTGCTTTATCCACATCAATCGCAGGAACATCTGAGTTTAAAGGATTATACTCAATGGTTTATGTATTTCCTGCGTAAAGATCTCCAGGAGTCTGAGGAGGGCAATGTCCATGGCCCGATCAAAGCGGCGACAGACATTATTCGTGATGTCAGGGATATTTTACGAGAAGCGATTGATAATTCAGGGCTTGAATCGCGGTCACATCAGTATTTCCTTGAGCATTTTAATCCCATTTTTAACCGCATTGCCGTTGGCCCGCCGAAGTTAAGAAATGAACAACTATTAGCATTAATGGAAGCGAATGTGGTGAGTCTGGCCGGTGGTAAAGATTCAAGGTTAGTATTGAACGACTGCGAAGGAAAATTCGAAGTTCACTCACCTTTTAAAGAAGAGAGTACTGAGATTCAGGCTGATGTTTTAATCAAGGCGAAAATTGCCAGTTTTTCGCCACTACATGACGCTTCACCGTTAATCAGAAATATGACAGCCAATGGTATTGTTCGTCCATTTATGAATGAGGGGTATCACCCGGGTGGGCTGGATATCGATCAATGCCAGCATCCTATTAATCGCATGGGGGAAGCGCAGACGACTTTTTGGGTGCTGGGCAATCCTGCGGAAGGCGCGAATTTTTACACCTACGTCCTGCCACGTCCGCTGGTTAATTCAAGATTCCTGGTTGATGCAGGCCGTTGTGTCGCAGATATGTATCATCAAATGATGGTGCGGCAGGCTCAGCCAGAGGTAGCGATAAATGCAGACTGAGCAAATCCAGGCCCGTGGCAAGGCGTGGCAATCATTGCAACCTGCGTTAGCGATAACATCATTGCTGGTATTTCTGTTCGCTTGTGCGTTGACGGATAAACATGCGGCGATGTCGGCTATTGCGGGAGTTACCGCCGTGCTCTACTTCGCATCGACATTTGCTTTCTGGTCAAAAAAATCATCCGCCAGAAGTGGTGTGATTATTTTTCTCTGCTCGATGATGTTTCTTCTTGCTACAAACAACCTGAAAGGCATTGTGCTCCCTGCAATTTTTTCGCGATATTTTGATGTGATTTTACTGCTTGTTGGTATTGCCTTATTACGACAAGTCATGGCCTCTCTTAATTTTACAGCTGTTCTGGGAGGATATTTTTCGCGTAGAAAAACATCGAACATGACTTTTGGGGTTACGTTATTGACGGCGTTCTTAACATGGCCAATGAGTCTGGGGGCAATATCATTGCTGCTCGATGGCCTCAAGTCAGTTATTGGGCCAAGATTCAACCTGGCAAAGATTATTACGCGCACCGTATGCATTACGATGGTACTGATGCCAACCACCATCGGCGCTGCTGCCGTTTGGGCGGCAATGCCTGACGTACCGCATCTTAAGGCGATGCTGGTGGGTATCCCTCTCTTTTTATTCAGTATCTTGTTCAACCAAAGCGCAAAAGTGACGGTAATCGCTGAAAACGAGACGGTGACACCCAGCCGTGATGGGATGCGGTATATCCTGCTATGTGTAGGTCTGTTCTGGGGAGTATTCATTTTTTCATTAACGGTACTGAATCTTAATTCACTGCAAAGTATTGCCTTTACAGCAGTCGTGCTCTTTGTTGTCGATCATCTGGTTAAAAAGGATAAACCCTGGGCTGAGCAATTAACTGAATCAGCACAGAATATATCCGGTGAGGTATTGTTGCTTTTAAGCTGTAGTGTGTTGACCTCAGTTTGTTGGCTGCTTTTTTCCCATGTACCTGAGGGTATCACTGCTTATGTTGGCGGGCTGACAACGTTGCAGATCTACGCGATTATTTTGTTCATCGTACCGCTTTTTGGTTTATTAGGTATCCATCCACTGATTATCTTTAGTATCGCATGGTCGATATTTTCTGATTATCTTACGGGGGGGATGGTTGATTATCAGATATGGATTTGCTTATTTATTGCAACTCAGCTTATTTCTCCCGTATCGATCAATGCTATTTTCGCCGCAAACAGTCTGAATGTATCACCCAGTAACACCAGTTTTAAAATGCACTACGGTTATGTTCTATCGTTTAATCTCTTTGCACTTGTTTATCTTGGTGCAATGTCAAAAATTATCTAATAAAAGGAGTTCATATGCCCTACGTAAATATTAAAATTACTAATGAAGGTGCTACCGATCAGCAAAAGAAAAAATTAATGGAGGGAGTGACACAACTATTGGTTGATGTCCTTAATAAAAACCCCAGCACAACCATCGTGGTCATTGATGAAGTGGAGACTGATAACTGGGGAATTGGTGGCGTGCCAGTGACGGAGTTACGTAAAAAAAGCAAGTAGAGTTATTTAAAAAGTAAGGAGCCTGCCTCCTTACTTTTGCCCATAGATTATCAGTATAAAAGAGTCTGCAATATTATTTATTGTTGGATATGCATTTCATATCTTATAAGTAGACTGCTCAAACTACCGTATTAAGGACGTTATCTATGCACGCCTATCATCATATTCGACTGGGGAAGACTTCAGCGAAAGTCAAAAATAGTTTTGATGAATTACTACCCGATCCATGGCTTAAGGCTGAAGATGGTATTTTTCGGTTCAGAAGTTACATGCAGGCCAGGGCCGGACGTGAAAAGTATTTTGATCTGTGCGCAGTGGGTGAGTTTTTTCAAGCGGAAAAACTGAACAATTACGCTGGTGGCATTGCAAGAAAATACCCAGAAATAAAACAAGACGTTGCTGAAGAAGTGATGAATCTGGTGTTTCGTAAGCTTTTGCCATTGCTTCCAGACACGACTTACAATATTGGCATTCATCAAATAAGAATAACGACAGATGACCGAAGGCCTGGATATCCCGCTCCAGAGGGTATTCATAAAGATGGTTTTAAGTACATTGCAATCTATTGCAGCGAAATTGAGAATGTGACTGGTGGAGAAACCACGCTTATTCCTAATCATGATGGGGGCAATGATGCCTCTACGTTCAAACTGCATGCGGGCGATGCAGTAATATTCAATGATGTGAATTATCAGCATTATACCGCGGCAGTGGTTCCTTTGTTGCCAGGAAAAGGTTATCGGGATGTATTTGTCATTACATTTGATATTGAATGAGAAAAACAATGAATATCTTGCTGTGTCCACCAAAAATTATTTTTCAGCACTCACGTGAAGAGTGGCAGTCATTGCAATCAGTGGCCCCGGTTCTGATTGCAACGTGCGCAAGCCAGATCGATAATATTCTTGATCATATGGGGGCAGGTTTTTCTTTCCTTTTTTATGAAAACTTTAATGATAATCCCTTCGTGGAAATGGATATTTACCACTACGCCCAAGACAATAAAGCAACGGGTATCTTTTACCTCGCCGAAATCGATGTTCTGAGGGCCGCGCGAATCAGCGATCGTCTGGGTTTGACACACGACCGTGAAAAAAAGGCCATGTTCTTCCGTGATAAATTTATGATGAAATCGCTTGTTCAGTCTCATCAGTTAGCGGTTCCTGCTATGGCACGCGTCGACAGTGCGACTGCGATGGCGCGATTCATTGCCGAACAGGGATATCCCTGCGTCATCAAACCTAATGATGGGCGTGGATCACAGGGCGTGGTGGTTCTTAAAAATGAAGGCCAGCTTTATAAATATCTGGCGCAGGTTAAGCCGCCAGAGTATCACAATCTGCTCATTGAAAAATTTATCGAAGGCGAAGCTTATCAAATTAATGCGTTGTATTTAAAAGGAAAGGCAATATTTGTTTCTGCATCTCGTGCAACCGTCTCCTGCCTGGATTTTCTATCCGGGAAAACATTAGGTCTGGTTATGGAAGATGACACGCCGCTGCATCGTAAACTGATTGCCTACACCAAATATCTTGCTGAAGAGGTTTTTCCAACGGAAGAAAACGCATTGCTTCACCTTGAAGTTTTTGTTGATAAAGATAACAACATTATTTTTGGCGAGCTTGCTTGCCGATTAGGTGGCTGCTTTGTCAATGAAGAATTAGGGGCCGCTTTTGGTCTTGATCCTCGAATGACCTGGCTTAAAGCCAGTTTATGCGAAATCTATCCGCAGGATTTATCGCAAAGACAACCCGTTTTACGGGTTGGCCAATTAAATGTGCCGCCTGCACAGGGCACGCTCCTCTCTATTGCGGAAAAATGTCCATTGCCTTTTGTGGTTAAATATCGGGCAACAGGTGTCGTCGGCCGCCAATATGACGCGATGAAATTAACAAATGGCGAGATCGTGAGTGCTATTGTTCAAGCGGAGTCCAGCCGGGAAATACACGAACGTCTTGATGCATTGACCCAATGGGTTGCTGAAAATACCCTTTGGGTTAACGAAACCGTTCACTGAGTATTTAACACTCCCGGTAGCCAGGAGAAAGGTGTATGAAATTATTGTTAGGTTTTGCTCTTTGTATCCTGGCTGGGTTGGGTTTTACCTATTGCAACGTTCCGTTAGGTATGATGTTTGGCCCCCTTATTACCGTGCTGGTGTTAAAACGTACCGGTCTTTCTGTGCCAGTACTGCCGGGCAGCCTGACGGTGATTCAACTCTCTCTTGGTACGTCAATTGGTCTTTTATTTCGCGATTTTTCTTTTGGGGCGCAAGGAAATATCGCATTTTTACTGGTGTTGTTATTAGTATGCTTATCCCTGCAATTCACCGCATGCTACTTGTGGTGTATTCACCGATTACGCTGGAGTAAGGAAGAGGCGTTATTGGGCGCCGTTCCGGGGGCAATGGCAGCGGTATTAGCGCTAGCGTCCCATGTTAAAACGCCGCCGCAAAACATTATCATTTCGCACTCGCTACGGCTCATCACATTGACCTTATTTGCCGGATATATTACCGGCGGTGCGCAAACCCATATGGCCATGCCGCCTGTATTGTTTGCAACGACTAATGTGCTGCTCTGGCTATTGGGTATTGTCTTTGCGGGCTATGTGTTGGGCAAATGCCTTGAACGCTTCCACTTTCCTGCGCCCTTTATGATCACGTCGTTGCTTTGTGCAGCACTCCTGCACCCTTTGTCATCTCAGACTGTGTTTTTTCCCGATATTTTCAATCAGTTCAGTATGATCCTGATGGGCATATTACTGGGGCATCATTTTATTGCGTTTACGTTGACTGCATTTTTGCGTCATCTTTGGTCTTCAATACAGCTCATTGCTATTGGACTGGGTGTGACGGTCATGATGGCATTTACAGCGGCGCATCTTCTGGATTATCCATTTTATGTATTGATGCTCTCCTGGGTTCCCGGGAGCGTGGAATCAATGTCCTTTGCGGCACTGGCGCTTAACGCGAATGCGAGTTTTGTGATGGCAAGCCATATTATACGCATGTTGCTCATCCAAACGATCCCTGCAATAGTTATCTACCGCAAAAGAGAGGTTATAGAAGGTAATAGCGCTAAAACCAGTAAGCCGACGAGGCCGCTGTAGGGGGTTATGACCTCCGTTATGAGCATAACGTTCGTTGCGAATTTTATACAGCTCATCATGAACAGCCCGTAGGTGGACAGGGAGATCATTCCGCTGGAGAACGCAAGTGCCATTGTTTTTGGCGAACAAACGTGCGTAGCTGACCACAAAAGCGGTTGTTAACATCTCCTGTTCCATCATCGATTCAGTAGTGATTTCAAACTTGGTCGTACGAAGCCGACGATAAATGTAACTAAGGCTTGTTGTAGTAGGTATTACCTTTATAAGTCTAATCAGACTTTCAATCTCTTTATCGCAACCGCTAATAATCTCCGCCCCTTTCTTCATTATTTGTTCAAAAGGCGCTCTTAGATCAGCTGGTAATTTGCTAAAAAATTCTTCAGAGACGCTGTAATAGTCGTTGCCTTCAAAAATAGGAGGTGGTGACATAGCCATCTGGGTAAACCCTGTGTTGAGAAATTGCACCATTTTCAAACTAACTGGCGGTGTAAGTATCCCTGCAAAACGAATCATTCACTTTTATAGAGCTTCCGACAGACTGCTTTTGTGCTTACGAGACTAACTTCCGCTCCTCGCCCACAACGGACATTCGCTCAGTTAGCTTATCCGTTCAGTACCAGAAACAGACGAGCTTGTCCTTACAGAACTTAAACGCGGTTCAGAGCATGTCCCATCCCGTCAACAAAGCATCTGTCGATGCTCAGCTAGTGGCGATGCATGAAAACCACAAAATCAACAAATGTTTAAAATAATAATTTTGTTTAATTTAAAATAAAGTCATGCTACCGTGCCACTACACTTTCTTTAGGGCAAATCTGACACATGTCTATCGTACGCTACCCCACGACCAAGCCTTTTCCCTTTTCAGACGCCGTGCAGGTGAACGGGTTTGTTTTTCTTTCAGGCCATGTCGCCATGGGCCCCGAAGGTGAACCGTTGTATGGATCTGTCACCCAGCAGACCCGGCATATCATGCACGCCATCCGGGAAACTCTGGCGCGGGCGCATACGACGCTGAACCACATTGTGAAAGTCCAGGTTTGGTTAAGCAGCATGGAGCACTTTAGCGAATTCAATGTTGCTTACAGCGCGTTCTTCCCGGAAGGTTTCCCCGCAAGGAGCGTCGTCACCAGTCACCTTGCATTTGATTTAGACGTCGAAATAGAAGTCCAGGCCGTTGTCTGATGGAGAGAGCAAAATGAAAGACGAACGTGAACGTTTAATCACTATTTTGACGGCTTCGCTTGAGGCATTGAGAACCACGCTTCCCTTAAACACAGAAGCGGTTCTGCATGACCTTACCCGCCCCGAATCGTCCGTGATAAACATCATTAATGGACACGTCAGCGGCAGGAAAGTCGGTGATGCACTGTTGTCCGGCCCGGAAAATGACACGGGATTCTTAGGTTTACTGGATGCTTCGCAGCGTGTTCCCAGTCAGGTATTTAGTGGATATACCACCACCACTCTCTCTGGCACCACGTTGAATAGCGCATCAACGATTTATTACAGCAAGGACGGCGTGCCGTTAGTGGCTTTTTGCATTAACGTCGATATGGATGTGGTATCAAAACTCAAACGCGACCTGGACTATTTACTCCATCCGGCCGCCGCGGCTGAAACGCCGGAAAATCCGCTAGGTGATATTCAGGATAAATCTCTGGATGACGTTATTTCGAAATTCAGACCCACGGGTTCAGAAAATAAAATTGATTTCAGAAAACGGGTTATTTCTGAAATACATGCTCAGGGCTTTTTCAAGATTAAAGGCAGCGTTAATCATGTTGCTAAAGCGCTGGGCGTCACCCGATACACCGTTTACAACTATCTGGATAAATTAAATGACAAAGTCTGACACCACAGTAATTCCTTTTTATCAGGTTGATGCTTTCACCTCTCAACCTTTTGGCGGCAACCCGGCGGGCGTTTGTCCGTTAACTGTGTGGCTGCCTGACGCTGTTCTGCAAGCCATCGCCACGGAGAATAATCTTTCTGAAACCGCGTTTTTTGTGCCGTTCGAGGAGGGTTATCACCTGCGCTGGTGCACGCCTGCGGTTGAAGTGGATTTGTGCGGTCATGCCACTCTCGCTGCATCCTGGGTGCTGTTCAACAAGCTTGGCTACCAACAAGAAACTATCAGCTTCCACACCCGCAGCGGCCTGTTGACGGTGAGTAAGAATGGGGACGAACTCTGCATGGACTTCCCGGCTAAATCGGCCATAAAGATTGATACTCCTGATGGACTGCTGGCGGCCCTTGGCATTACCGACGGTGCTATCGGGGTGT
This sequence comes from Citrobacter sp. RHBSTW-00887, assembly GCF_013728095.1. Lineage (NCBI taxonomy): Bacteria > Pseudomonadati > Pseudomonadota > Gammaproteobacteria > Enterobacterales > Enterobacteriaceae > Citrobacter > Citrobacter sp. RHBSTW-00887. The sequence goes on from NZ_CP056267.1 coordinate 2,922,639, forward strand.
GGAAATCGGACGATCTGATTGTACTGGTCGATGACAAAACCATCATCGACGGGCTTAATCCTGACTTCAACAAGCTGGCGGTATTCGACACCCGCGGCGTGATCGTAACCGCCGCTGATAACCAGTTTGATTTTGTGTCCCGTTGGTTCGGTCCGCAGGTCGGCGTGAACGAAGATCCAGTCACCGGGTCGGCACACACTTTCCTCGCCCCGTTCTGGGCGGCGCGTACGGGTAAAAATGTCCTGACCGCTCAACAAGGCGGGAAGCGTAAAGGGGCGTTGCGCTGTGTAGTTCGGGATGACGGGCGCGTGGAATTGCATGGCTTCGCTCGTATGACCATCGAAGGAATATTCCAGTTGTAATGACGATGTATGACCGGAACGGTAACCAGGCATATAATGACCACGCCTTCCAAAGCATGATGTTTATATAAAATAAGAGTTAATAATGACAGCAAACACCAGACTTTCATTGCCAGAGACAATGGCTCTTGGCGGGATGACACTTGCGCTTTTTTTGGGTGCAGGCAATATTATATTCCCGCCGCTGGTCGGCATGCAGGCGGGCGCAAACGCCTTTAATGCAGGCTTTGGCTTTATCATCACAGCGGTTCTGTTCCCGGCGCTGGCGATTATTTCCCTTGCCATTAATGGCGGAGATATCGCGGAATTAACGAAACCCTTAGGCAAATGGCCGAGCCTGATTTTTATTGGCATTTGCTTTTTAACGCTGGGGGTTTTATTTGGTACGCCACGCACCGCGACGATTAGCTACGAGGTCATCACCGATGGCGCAGCTAGTTCCCTGATGCAGAAGATTATATTTTCCGCCGCGTTCTTTGGCCTTGCTGGCGCGACGCTGGCTAAACCCGGAAAACTGCTGGAAATCGTCGGTTTCTTCCTTTCGCCCATTAAAATTAGTGCCCTGATTTTTATCGGCATATGTGCCTGGTTACATCCGATTGGTGACCTCACGACCGCCACAACCGCGTATCAAACTCGCGCATTCGATACAGGGTTTGTCAACGGTTATCAGACCCTGGATGTGATCAGTGCGCTGTGCTTTGGCGCCATTATCACCCACACGCTTAAGCAGCGCGGGATCCACCATCCGCGGGGCATCTTCACCCATTCCACCGCCGCAGCCTTTATCGCCGCTGCAGGTCTGACCGTGATTTATATCTGCTATCTGTCGATGGGGTCCCACAGCCCGGTGCGGGGCGCAACGAACGGTATGCAGGTGATGAGCGCCTATGTCGAGACTGTTTTTGGCGTTTATGGCCGGGTGTTGTTGGCGGCGATCATTACCCTCGCCTGTCTGGTCACGGCCATTGGTCTGACGACCGGAACAGCGCGCTATTTCAACCAGACGACCGGTGCGTCTTATGGGCTGCTGGTGACGCTCTCCCTGATGGTGTCAGCAGCACTTGCCGTGCTGGGATTGAATTCCCTCACCGCAATGGCGGTTCCCGTGCTGTGCGCCATTTACCCGGCTGCGCTGGTCGTGGTCGCGCTGGGCATCGTTAGAAAATGGACAGACGTGCCGACGAATCTATATCAGTTGCTTTTCTATAGCGCCCTGGCAGTGGGAATAATGAGCTTGTTTGTAAAATCCTGAATGAACAGCCGCAAGTTCGGAAGATGTCTTTTCATTTTCGCTCAAAGCAGACCAGGCAATCAGTTGGCCTGTCTGCTTCGAGCCAGAAGCTAACATCGATAAAAAATAACTTAATGGTCGAGCTCCACCAACTTCAGACCTTAGATTGCGTATTCAAAGTTTGAGGGTAAGACTGTCACAACGGACATGTAGACTTAACAGGCCGTATATATTACAAATTTAATATCACTTTTCTCTCATAAAGTAAGGGCCTCTCCCATGTCTTTAATCATACGACAAGCAACATCAGCCGATTCGGGATTACTAAATGAGCTTGGCTACCGCTTCTATACTGCGCACTTTAAGCATATGTGGAAGTCAGAATCAGAATTTGATAATTATTTGGAGGGTGAATATTCACTTCCTGTTATTGAGCAGAGTATTAATGATAAAAACATTAGCTGGTATATAGTTGAAATCGAGCAGCCGATTGGTTTTGTGAAGCTGACATGGCAAGCAACTGTCCCGAATACAGACATCAGCGGTGTTTTACTTAATAAACTCTACCTTGCCCCAACCAAAACAAATCAGCATTACGGTCAACTAATGTTTAATAAAGTCATAGATCTTGCCCGAAGTCAGGGGAAAAAATATTTATGGCTGGAGGTTCTTGAACAAAATGAACGTGCTCAAAAATTCTATAAAAAGCAGGGAATGAAACACATCAGCGACATCATTTTCGAAACAAATTCACAGAGGAGCATACTCAAGTTAATGGGGATGTGTATATAAGGCCCGCACCTCGCTCAGACCCGTTACCCTGACACGTGTGCAGCCTGGCCTTCATTCATAAATTCTCAGTGTATCGATAACTGCTCGCAGAGCGGGAGACACATTGCGGTGCGGATAATAGAGAAATGAGCCTTCCAGGCGTTGACTGTAGCGTTGTAAAACTCTGATGAGCGAACCCTCTTCTAAATCATCGGACACCAGTTCTTCCGGAACATAAGCCAGCCCCAGCCCCAGTCTGGCGGCTTTGGCTTCCATATAACTGTCAGCAAAAGCCCATTGTCCCTGCGGCTGATGAGTTATTTTTTTACCATCCTGTTGAAGCTCCCATGTATAGAGGCTTCCATCGCCAAATTGATAAGCGATGCAGGGATGAACCGCCAAATCTGCCGGGACTTGTGGAAAGCCATAGCGGCGAAAGTGTTCTGGCGTACCAACAATGGCCATCTCCATGTCGGGGGAAATACGGACCGCTATCATGCCACCGCCAACTTCCGGTCCGAGACGTACACCGGCATCGAATCTTTCCGCAATAATATCGACAAACCGACTTTCGCTAATGAGTTCCAGCCGGATGTCAGGGTAGCGTTGCTTAAACACCGCAAGCTTTGGCAGGAGCAGTTTATCAATAGCGTGCTGACTGGCATTAATCCGTACCGTACCTGACGGGGACTGGCGATAATGGGCCAGCGTGGCAAGCCCCATATCTAAAGCGTCGAATCCTGACTCAATAGTCCGGTAGAGTTGTTCGCCGGCATGGGTGAGCGATAGCCTACGCGTAGTGCGAGCCAGAAGCTGAACGCCCAGTCTTTCTTCAAGTTCGCGTACGGAACGGCTTATACCTGATTGTGCCAGGCCGAGTCGTTGCGCCGCAGCGGTAAAACTCCCTTCCCGCACCACCTGCATGAACAGGTATAAATCATTATAGTTTTCCCGTTTCGCCATCACGTTTCCCTCGCTATCGCATCACTATTTAGAACAATATGGTATTAATTCTAGCAATTTTACCCCTCTAATAAGCACTATTACTGCTCACTATAATGCTCGCATTGCAACAAAGCACAGCAGTGTTGTCCGTATGAAACCTGTATCTATCACGTTTTATGAGGGGATTTTGATGACTGCCTTCACCAAAAAACTGACAGCCGCGATACCAGCCATGCTGCTCTGCGCATCATTAAGTGGAGTTACAACGATGAGTTATGCCAATACAACCAATCCGAACGCGCCAGTTTCACTGGTCGAGACATGGGATAAAACCTTCGCTAAAAGTACGAAAGTTAATCACCGTAAAGTGACCTTTCAGAACCGCTTCGGGATCACCCTGGTCGGTGATCTCTACATTCCAAAGGATCGCGGCGAGCGCAAACTGGCGGCCATTGCCATCAGCGGGCCTTTCGGCGCGGTGAAAGAGCAGTCCAGCGGTCTGTATGCGCAGACGTTGGCTGAGCAGGGATTTGTTACCCTGGCTTTTGACCCTTCATATACGGGGGAAAGCGGTGGCTATCCACGTAACGTTGCCTCTCCGGATATCAACACCGAGGATTTCAGCGCGGCTGTTGATTTCCTTGGCCTGCAAAATGAGGTTGATCGAAATCGTATCGGATTACTGGGTATCTGCGGATGGGGCGGGATGGCCTTAAACGACGCCGCGATGGATACCCGCGTGAAAGCGGTGGCGACCAGCGTGATGTATGACATGAGCCGTGCGATGGGGCATGGCGTAGGTGATGGTAAAGACCGTTATACCACTGCGGATCGTCGCGCCGTATTACAGTATCTGAACGCACAGCGCTGGGAAGATGCGAAGAACGGAGCTTTCGCGCCCGGCGGGCATGACATTTATGTTGATGAAAAGGGGAACGTCAGTACGTCGAAACGTATTCTGCCAGAAACGTTACCCGCAAATCCTAATCCGGTTCTGAAAGAATTCTTTGATTATTATCGCATGCCGCGTGGTTTCCATGCGCGTTCGGTCAACTCAACCGGGGCCTGGAATGCGACGATGCCGCTGTCATTTATGAATATGCCACTGCTGAGCTACGCCAATGAAGTCACTATCCCCACGCTTATCGTGACCGGCGAAAAAGCCCATTCACGCTATTTTGCTGAAGATGCCTTTAGGGCGATCGGCAGCAATGAGAAAGAGCTGGTGATTGTCCCGGGGGCAAATCATGTTGATCTGTACGACAACATTGCGGGTAAGATTCCGTTTGCTAAATTTGAGCAGTTTTTCAATACCAACCTAAGATAACCGCCCCAAGCCGCCTGATATTTGCAGGCGGCTGTAAATCGCCTGCAGATCATTTTCATCCATGTTTTGACGTGATTTCCTGAATGACGTCTGTCCGGACTGCGCCTGAACCTGGCCGATTCGATATTAAGAGATCTGATAATGTCCACAGTAAGACTAAAACCGCATTACGAAAAAAAGCATGCGCATTGGGGGGGCGTGTTTGCCATGACGCTGTGCGTGTTTGTGGTGATCGCTTCCGAGTTTATGCCGGTCAGCCTGCTTACGCTTATTGCCAGTGATTTACACATTACCGAAGGGCTGGCTGGCCAGGGAATTGCAATCTCTGGCGCGCTGGCGGTCATTACCAGCCTGACTATCTCCCATATTGCCGGAGATCTGAACCGAAAACATCTCCTGCAGGGGCTGACGGTTTTAATGGCCATATCGGGGATAGTCGTCGCCCTGGCACCCAGCTACCCGGTTTATATCCTGGGGAGGGCCCTGCTTGGGGTGGTCATTGGTGGATTCTGGTCCATGTCTGCTGCAACCGCCATTCGGCTCGTTCCGCAGCATCAGGTTCCCCGCGCGCTGGCGATTTTTAACGGTGGGAACGCGCTGGCTACCGTTGTAGCGGCACCGCTTGGCAGCTATCTGGGGACGACCGTGGGCTGGCGAGGGGCTTTTTTATGCCTCGTTCCCCTGGCTATAGCCGCATTCATCTGGCAGTGGGTCAGCCTGCCATCAATGGAAAGCGATAAAAAACAAAAATCCCAGAGATCTATGCATCGTCTGTTCCGCATCACCATTGTCCCTGCGGGACTTCTGGCCTGCGGATTCTTCTTCATGGGGCAATTTGCCTTATTTACCTACGTGCGCCCCTTTCTTGAGACCGTAACCCGCGTAGGCCCTTCTGGTCTCTCTCTGATTTTGCTCGCAATAGGCGTGGCTGGTTTTGTCGGCACACTGGCCGTATCAATATTCCTGAACACAAGTTTTTATCAGACTTTAATCATGATCCCCCTGCTTATGGCAGCAACTGCCGGGGCGTTACTACTGGTTGGACACAGCATCTGGGCTGTTGCCGTATTGCTCAGCCTGTGGGGACTACTAGCAACGGCTGCGCCAACGGGATGGTGGACATGGATAGCGCGGGCACTACCCGAAGATGCAGAGGCGGGTGGTGGCTTAATGGTTGCGGTGATCCAGCTATCAATTGCCCTGGGTTCAACGGCAGGTGGGTTGGTATTCGACACTCTGGGATGGCGCAGTACTTTTGGCTTGAGTGGTTTCTTACTTCTGGCGGCGGCAGCAATGACGATTGTCACATCCCGTCAAAACAGCAAAGCAAACTAGAACTATCCATTCATTTCTGGCGTGCTCTCTGTCATGGCATACGGCAGAGAGCCGAGTGTCCGCCCTCGCTGATCGCGGACCTTTAGCCCAGTTATCTTCTATTTTTTCACCAAATATTTTCGCATCAGTGCATTTTGTAATGTCACTCCGCGACAGGCAGGAAACCCACGTTCCACAACATGAAAGCCGTGTCGTAGAAAGAACGCCTCCGCAGCCTTACTGACATTTGAAGTCAGTTCGCCAATTCCACGTTGTCTGGCTTCTTCATGAATGCGATTCATCAGTAGTGTCCCTACTCCCTGTCTCGGGTAGGTTCCCGAGACAAAGAAATGGTCAATGTACCCATTTGGCTGAACATCTGCATATCCAGCTATTTCACCATCCACTTCAACAACAAAGGGGCGTAATTCCTTCATGTGATTGGCCCATTGTTCCGGGTCGATATCCGTTGGGGCCCACGCATCTATTTGTTCCTGTGTGTAGTAGTGTGATGCGAGGGTATGTACAGAAGATAAAAAGACGCTGAACAACGAAATTTCATCTCCATTACTAAACCTTCTGATTTTCATAAGACCTCGTCAGGAGAGTGACTTGTAGAACAAGTCCATTTTTGGTGCAGCGGAGCGTCAGCTCCTCGCGGTGAGTTTAATGGGTCAATGCAACGCTATTCTTAATCAAGGGAGATGCTCAGGCAACGCCGTTGAGTCAACATCAAACCATCGACCAGTGGCGGTAATGTCGCTACGCCACGGGTAAGGCTTTTTCCAGTTGAGTATGTAATATTGACTTATTGTGTAAAAAGATTACTTTTCAGGACATGAAGAAGATACTCATTATTGTTCCCGATGGCGGTATGCTGTTTGAGTCCGCCGGTATTGCCGACATTCTGATGCAGGCCAACCGCCTGCATCCCAAAGGCGCTACGGAGACGTGTTACCAGGTTCAGTTAGCGACAACGCAACCGCATCAGGTGAACCATGGTCAGTCCGGCCTAAATCTACTGGCAGATCATCGCCTACATGAGATAGACCCTCGCGAACCTCTCGATACCATCATCATCACTGGCAGAGGTCAAAACCCGCAGGAAGGGATTGCGGTGGTTGACTGGCTACGCCTTGCCGCTCCCCACGCCCGCCGCATTGCATCCATTTGCGGCGGCGCGATGCTGCTGGCAGAAACCGGGCTGCTGGACGGCAGACGAGCCACCACCCACTGGAAGCTACTGGAAACCATGCAGGCAGAATTCCCAAAGGTGCGCGTCGAAAGCGGTCCGCTCTATATTCAGGACGAACACATCTGGACATCAGGTGGTGTCAGTTCCGGCTTTGACCTGACGTTAGCGTTAGTTGAAGAGGATTACGGCTTCAGTCTGGCGCGCGACGTCGCTCAGGATTTCGTCATGTACCTGCGCCGTCCCGGGGGACAACTCCAGTTTAGCCGCTACAACCTTCAGCAGACCAGCACCCTGGGCCCGATTAACGATCTGCTCACCTGGCTGCTTGAGAACCTCACCGCCGATCTCAGTGTGGATAAACTGGCGGAAAAAGTAGCCATGAGCCCACGTAATTTCACCCGCGTGTTTACCCGAGAAACGGGCGCATCACCGGCACGCTATGTGGCCGAAGCCCGTCTGGCCGCTGCACGACAGCGCCTGGAGCAGACCAACGAGACGCTGGAGCGTATCGCCGAACAAACAGGATTTGGCAGCAGCATTAACCTGCGACGGCTGTTTGAAAAACAGCTTCACCTGACGCCTGGTGAATATCGCCAACGCTTTCATTGTCGTAAAATGGCGTAAAGTGATCCTTATTTGTCATTTACGCCAATCCGTGACCGGCCTAAATTGACTCCAGAGACAACAGATAAGGAGTTCATCATGGTAAAGGTCGGTATTAACGGTTTTGGCCGTATCGGACGTAACGTACTGCGTGCTGCACTGGGTAACCCGGAGATCCAGATCGTGGCAATCAACGATCTGACAGACAGTAAAACGCTGGCACATCTGCTGAAATACGACTCGCTGCTTGGTAAACTCGACGCCGACGTCACCGCCGGCGAGGGGCAGTTTGTGGTTAACGGTAAATCCATCACCGTGTTCAGCGAACGCGACCCAGCCAACATCCCATGGCGTCAGCGTGAAGTCGATATTGTCATTGAAGCAACCGGCTTCTTCACTGAACGTGACAAGGCGGCGGTGCATATCCACAGCGGTGGCGCAAAACGAGTGATTATCTCCGCCCCCGGTAAGAACGATGATTTAACCATCGTGATGGGCGTTAACGATCACCTCTACTCCGCGGATAAACACTTTGTCGTCAGCAACGGTAGCTGCACCACTAACGGTCTGGCACCTGCCGCACAGGTTTTGCACCAACATTTCGGCATTAGGCATGGTTTGATGAATACCACCCACGCCTATACCAACAGCCAGGCGCTGCACGACCAGCCGGAAAAAGATCTTCGTGGTGCCCGCGCCGCTGCATTGTCGATTGTGCCCTACTCCAGCGGTGCCGCGAAGGCGCTTGGCAAAGTCATCCCGGAGCTGGATGGTCGCTTAACCGGTTACTCGCTGCGCGTACCGGTTCCGGTGGTCTCCATTGTCGACCTGACCGTAACGCTTGAGCGGGATGTTACAGCAGAGGAGGTCAATAATGCGTTTCGTGACGCCGCCGCGACAGGGCCACTGAAAGGGATCCTCGGCTATAGCGATGAACCGCTTGTCTCAAGCGATTACCAGGGTGACCCGCGCTCATCCATCATCGACGGCCTGTCAACGCTGGTGATTGGCGGCAATATGGTCAAAATTCTGGCGTGGTACGACAACGAATGGGGATTCTCTAATCGCCTCGTCGACCTGGCACTGCTAATGGCAAGGCACGAACGTTAATCCCCTGCTCTCACACTCTCTCTAAATCCACGCCAGGCGTGGATTTTTTATATCTGTTACGTGTTTGTCGCAGTGAGAATCGCGCACAACGTCACGTCCCCCATTTTTAGTCGTCACCTAACGATGACGCTAGGGTGACGCGTTTAAAAACGTTAGCGATAACCCGACAAAATAATAAATCGCCAGCACTTCAACGGTCAGTTTATTAATCAGACAGTTGCGACCATAATAAAATGAGTAATGCGATCTTATTTGAGGATTCCGGCATGATCACCTTTTATCAACTTACAGCCACCCGTCTGCATGGTGAGCCCGTCTCTATGGCCGACTACGCTGGCAAACTGGTTCTGGTGGTCAATACTGCCAGCCATTGTGGCTTCACGTCGCAATATGCAGGCCTCGAAGCGCTTTACAAGAAGTACGCCGCGCAGGGTCTGGTGGTGCTTGGTTTCCCCTGCAACCAGTTCGGTAATCAGGAGCCCGGCGGGGCCGACGACATCTCGCAAACCTGTCACATCAACTACGGTGTGAGCTTCCCGATATTTGAGAAAGTGGAAGTCAACGGTGCGGCTACGCATCCGGTGTTTCGTTACCTGAAAAACGAATTACCCGGCCTGCTGGGTGGGCGTATCAAGTGGAATTTCACTAAGTTCCTGATCGGGCGTGACGGCAAACCGCTCAAGCGTTTTGCGCCGTTCACTACCCCTGAGAAAATAGAAACCGCGATCCTTGCTGCGCTTAAAGTCTGAGCGCACCTGTCATTCAAACCGTCCCCATTATGCCCCTGCGCACTGTCTGAATAAAAAACACGCTGCAAAATCAACAAAATATAATCAACTTGCTTAATTACTCTGCAATCGCGTGAGTTCAGGAAGAAAAATGCTATTTCCCTCTTGCCTCATTCGGTCTGTGCCGCTAATATTCGTCCCCGTTGTCACCTACAACGTTGCGTTCATAGCTCAGTTGGTTAGAGCACCACCTTGACATGGTGGGGGTCGTTGGTTCGAGTCCAATTGAACGCACCATCTTGCGTCCGTAGCTCAGTTGGTTAGAGCACCACCTTGACATGGTGGGGGTCGGTGGTTCGAGTCCACTCGGACGCACCAAATTATTTCTATGATTTGGTGCTATTTCCCTTCGTTACACCTCATAATTTCTTTTTATTGTCTCCTGTTCGTAACCTTAAGCTTAATCATTACTCCGTATGATGCTGGCACAAAGCGATAGGCCAAAACCTTCTAAACGCTATGCTCAGCGCGTATCATTTATCCTCTTCGCAAACCCTTTTTCGTCAGAGATCGGATACCATGCCCTCTTCCATTATTCTGTTTGCCGCGGGCAGTTTACGCCTGGCATTTGCCCCTTTGATAAGCCAGTTCTCGCGCCATAGCAGAATAGACGTGAAGGTGGAATATGGTCCGGCCGGTTTATTACGCGAGCGTATTGAAGCCGGTGAACCGTGTGCGCTCTTTGCCTCAGCCAATCGGGAGCACCCGCAACGCCTGCTGGCTTTGCAAAAAGCTGTCCTCACGCAAACCTTTAGCTGGAATCAACTGAGTCTGGTCAGCAACCGAAACGGCGCCTGGCTGGATTTGCTCCGCGACCCAACGCTACGAATAGGTACATCCACGCCCGGCTGCGACCCTTCCGGAGACTATACCTGGGCATTTTTCGACAATATGGATGTACTGGAGCCAGGACTCGGACAACAGCTTCGGGCGCGCGCCATCCCGCTGGTTGGTGGGCGTGATACGGTGAAAATCCCGTCTGGAGAACTGGCGAGCGCCTGGATCCTTCGCCAGGGACTGGCCGATCTGTTTATCGGCTACGCGCATTACGCGAAAACGCTGCACGCCCAACCCGACGTGCATTATGTAGCTATCCCTGATGAGCACAATATTCGCTGCGAATACCAACTGGCGGTGCTCGACGCATCCAACGAGGTGATGGCGCTGGTTAAATTCATGCTCTCCAACGGCGGTCAGGCGTTTCTTACCGCCGCCGGGTTTTTACCTCTTAACGACGAATAGAAAACAGCGGTGCGATAAACGGCGTCGGGTGGTTCTCTACACTGAGTTTTCGCAGCGGTAAGCCAAAGGCCAGGAACAGATTCTCTTCCGTCACAATGCTGTCCGTTGGCCCTGCCCGCCATTTTCCTTCGGGGAGCAGCAGCAAAGTATGGGTGGCTATTTGTAACGCATGCAGCGGATCGTGGGTCGAAAAAAGAATGCTGCATCCCTGTAGATGGGCCAGATCGCTGATGAGCTGAAGCACCACCTGCTGATTGGCGAGATCCAGCGCGGAGCACGGCTCATCAAGCAGCAGCGTCTGACACTCCGTCACCAGCGCCCGGGCTATCATCACCAGTTGCTGTTGCCCCCCGGAAAGTGAGCTAAACGAGTGGGAAGCAAGCTGGGCAATATTTAACTGCTCCAGCGCCTGGGTCGCTCTTTGTTGATCCTGCTGACTGGGTTGCGCAAAAAGCTTCACGTGCTGTGCCCGCCCCATCAGCACCACGTCGCTCACCGTATAAGGAAATGGCAGGTGGCAATGCTGCGCCACAATCCCGATCCCGCCGTCAATTTCAATGCTACCGTCCAAAGCTGGCAGCGTGCCGGTTAGCGTATCGAGCAGCGTACTTTTCCCCAGACCGTTACGTCCCAGCACAGCCCAGATCTCACCTTTCTGGCAACTGAATGTAAGCGGCTCAAATAGCGGCGTGCGATATCCATAGGTAAGCGTGTTTACACGCAATGCGGCAGGTTTCATGATGTCTCCCGGCGGCTGGAGCGGATGAGTAAAAAAGCAAACAGCGGCGCGCCGAATAATGCGGTGATAATCCCAAGCGGTATCTCCGCGTGCATCAGGGTACGCGCAATATCATCCACCACAATCATAAAACCGCCTCCCATCCAGAAGGCGCACGGCAGTAGACGACGATGATCAACCCCCACCAGCAAACGCGCCAGATGCGGAATAACCAACCCAACCCAGGCGATACTGCCGCTGACCGCTACCTGAGCGGCGACTAAACAAGCGCAGCACAGCAAAACGCTGCGTCGCAGAGGAACTACCGCGACGCCTAGCGAACGGGCATCTTTATCATTGAGTGATAACAGGTTTATCCGCCAGCGTAGCTGGTACAAAACTGTCGCAGCGATACCGACTGGAATCGCCAACAGCAGAACTTTATGCCAGTTAGCCGTCGCAAAGCTGCCGAGCAGCCAGAACACGATATTGGGTAACGTTTCTTCGGTATCAGCCTGATACTGAATCAGGCTTACCAGCGCGGCAAAAAAACCACTCAAAATGATACCCGACAGGATCAGCACCAGCGTATTCTCCAGCCCCTGCAGCGCAGCAATGGCATACACCAGGACCAGCGCCGTCAGACCGAAGAAAAACGTTGAACCCATCATCAACCACGGCGACAGGCCGAGCAGAATAGCCAGCGTTCCGCCAAAAGCGGCCCCGGACGTCACGCCAATAATATGCGGGTCGACCAGCGGATTATGAAATACCCCTTGCAGCGTCGCGCCACATAACCCCAACGCACCACCCGCCAGCAGCGCCATCAGAATTCGCGGTAGCCTGACCGTCCAGATAACCTGACCGGCAATCCCTTCAGCGTCGCTATAGTGCATCAGGTGATAAAAGACTTCGCTTAACGACAGCGGATATTGTCCGAGGCACAACGAACCAAGGCCCAGCAACAGGACCGTCGCGATTAAGAGTGGTTGCTGGAGTAAAATGCGCTTACTTAACTGCATCAGGCTGCCAGTTCACACCATAAAAACGCTGATAGTAGTCTTGCGCCTGCGCCTCAACATCCACGTCTTTGTAGGCGTCCGGGTACAGTTTTTTGGCCATCCACAGCTCACCAATCGCCAACGCTTCTGGCATCGGATAGCCCCAGGCTTTGGCGTACTCAGGCATCAACCAGACGCGATGATTTTTTACCGCATCAATCCCCTGCCAGTTAGGATCGTTTTGGATCTCCGTTACCACCTGCGGGTAGCGATCCTGAACAAAAATTACCTGCGGGTTCCACGCCAATACCTGTTCCAGCGCAACCTGACGGGCGCCTTTTACACTGGCAGCCGCCACGTTTAGCCCACCCGCGTGCTGCATCATGAGTCCCGTGTACTTCCCGGAGCCGTAAGTCATCAGGTCGGGGTTAGCCATATAAATACGGACTTTTTGCGCATCCGGGATTTTTGCGACCGGCGCATTGAATTTTGCCCGCGCCGCAAAAACGTAGTCGATTAACGTCTCAGCTTGCGGTTTGCGCCCCACGACGTCCGCAATCAGGCGAATCCCCTGCTTTAACCCTTCGTTGTAGACCTGCTCTTCATCGGCCATGGTCGGGTTCATTTTATTCTGTTGCCCGGCTGCATCCTTGCGCAATGAGATTGCCACGACCGGAATACCGGCGTTCTGAATCTGCTGGATCATCTCCGCAGGCGCATAGTTGGCGACAAAAACCACCTGTGGATGAATCGCCAGTAGGCTTTCGATATTCACGCTGGTGAGATCGCCCGGCGTCGGCAATGTGGCAATTGCCGGCATAAAGCGCGCAAACTCAGGCCCGAGCTGTTTTTTCCAGCTCGACATCACGCCAATAATGTCCTGCTGAGCATTAAGCTGGACCAGAATATTCAGCGTCTGGTGTTGCAGCACGACCACTTTGTCGACGTGGTCCGGAATCGTGACCTGACGACCAAGCTGGTCGGTGATCGTACGGTCGGCCTGGGCAGAAAACGCAAACAACATGCTGGCGCATACCAGCACAAAAGAGCGGAAAGTTAACATGGGATACCATCTGGATAGCGGAGTAAAAACGATGTGTATTAAATTATATAACGATATGACAGGCAACCCATTCGCGATAAATACCGCACGACACACGAGGAAGATCAATTTATGCCGACAAAAAAGCCGACGGTGATGACCACCGTCGGCTGTGGGTAACACTAGGGCTAACGGATTATTTGGTTGCCGCTTTAATGATATCGAGCGCTTTGACGAACTGATCCTGCGGGATCGTCAGCGGATAAAGGAAACGAATAACGTTGCCATACTGACCACAGGTCAGCAGCAGTAATCCTTGCTCAAGGGCTTTCTTCTGCACGCGTTGTGCGGCGGCTGCGTTGGGTTCTCCCGTCGCTGCATCACAGAATTCAGCGGCGATCATAGAGCCTAAGCCGCGCACTTCGGCCAGTTCAGGACACCCGGCTTGCGCGTCAGTCAGAGTGGCGCGCAATTGTTCGCCAAGAGCTGCCGCACGCTGGCACAGCTGTTCATCACGAATAATATCCAGCACCGCATGAGCTGCCGCAATTGACAGCGGGTTTCCGGCGTAGGTTCCGCCCAGACCACCCGGCGCAGGCGCATCCATAATTTCAGCTTTGCCCACGACGCCAGACAGCGGCATACCGCCTGCAAGGCTTTTTGCCATAGTCATCAGGTCAGCTTTGTCAGCATAGTGGTCCATCGCAAATAACTGGCCCGTACGGGCAAACCCGCTTTGCACCTCATCGGCGATCATCACGATGCCATGTTCGTCGCAAATACGGCGGATGGCAGCCACAAACTCCGGCGGCGCCACCACGAAGCCCCCTTCGCCCTGGACGGGTTCGAAAATAATCGCCGCGACCTGGGTGGGATCGATATCGGCTTTAAACAGGCGCTCAATCGCTTTGATGGAGTCCGCCGTAGAAATCCCCTGCAACTCGCAAGGATACGGTGCGTGGTAAACGGAGCCAGGGAACGGGCCGAACCCTTTTTTATACGGCGCCACCTTGCCGGTTAACGCCATCGTCATGTAGGTACGCCCATGAAAACCGCCGCCAAAAGCAATAACGCCAGGACGGCCGGTATGTGCGCGCGCAATTTTCACCGCATTTTCGACCGCTTCAGCCCCGGTGGTGAAAAATGTGGTTTTGCGCTTGCCGTCGATTGGCGCAACGGCGTTGATTTTCTCCGCCAAAGACACATAGCTTTCGTACGGGACAATCTGATAAGCCGTATGGGTAAAAGCCTGCAGTTGCGCTTCGACTGCCTGCACCAGGCGAGGATGACGGTGTCCGGTGTTCAGCACGGCAATCCCGGCGGCAAAATCGATGTACTGATTGCCTTCGATATCGGTAATTGTGCTGTTTTCTGCTGACTGGGCATAAAAATCACACATTACACCCACGCCACGCGGGGTGGCATCCAGACGACGTTGTTGCAGGTTTTTATTGTTCATTCTCTACACCTTGTCCATTAATACATTTAGGTTGAATTACCCTTTAAATTTAGACGCCATCTGGTACTTTAATCGAGAGCCAAATCGTTTTATTTTAAGGATCCAAATGCGTTCACTTGCCGGAGATGTGATCAAGCAGGCATTTAGCCAGCAGACCGATGAAAAGCTGCATCGTCGCCTGTATGCCGCCATCTGCAGTTGCATCCTCGAAGGTAGCCTGAAACCGGCGACCCGAATGCCTCCGTCGCGTGATCTGGCAGGCGAACTGACGCTATCGCGCAATACCGTCCTGCGGGTTTACGAGCAATTGCAGGCCGAAGGTTATATTTCCGCGCGCACCAGCAGCGGCACATTTGTCACCGACAGCGTGCTGGACAATCTCGACCTGCGTCCCCACAAAGAGCCCGTTGCCGCCGCACTGGAGGATCACACCCGCTTATCTGCCCGCTGCCTTGAGCTGCTGGGCCATGCCAGCGCCAGCCCTCGTCAATGGGGCGCATTTATTCCAGGCGTGCCTGATGTGGAGCATTTCCCTCACCGGGTGCTCAAAAAAATTCAGGATCGGCTGGCGAGACGGTTGCGCCCGGAGTTTCTCACGTACGATGCCGCAGGCGGCGTGACTGAGCTGAAAGAAGCGCTGGCAGACTATCTGCGCACCGCACGCGGGGTGCGGTGTTCACCGGAGCAAATTCTGATTACTGAAGGTATTCACCAGGCGCTGGATCTGGTGACCCGGACGCTATGCAACCCGGGGGATAACGCCTGGATTGAGGAGCCGGGCTACTGGGGAATCAAAAATATTCTGCGCATCAATGCGGTTAACTTTTCGGCGATCCCGGTTGATGAACAAGGTATGGTGCCGCCGGAGGCTGGCGAATCCGCGCCAAAGCTTATTTTTGTGACACCGTCACATCAATATCCGCTCGGTTCGGTAATGAGCCTCAACCGCCGCCGGGCACTTCTCTTTCGCGCACGTGAAACGCGAAGCTGGATAGTGGAAGATGACTACGACAGCGAGTTTCGCTTTTCCGGCCAGCCAATTCCATCATTGCAGGGACTGGAAGAAGAGACGCCGGTCATCTATATCGGGACATTCAGTAAAACACTCTATCCAGCACTGCGGCTCGGTTATGTGGTACTGCCCAAACCGCTCGCCGCGCCGCTGAAGAAGGTTCATAACGACCTCTATCGTGGTGGACATTTGCTGATTCAGGCAGCGCTGGCGGAGTTTATCCGCGAGGGTTACTACGCGGCGCACATTCGTAAAATGCGCCAGTTGTACAGTCGTCGCCGCCAGACGTTGGTGGAGCTTATCAGTCGCCAGTTGGGCGAGCAGTATCTTGGCTCCTTCAGCAGCAACGCCGGGCTGCACATGATTCTACAGTTGCCCGTCGGGAGCGATGACGTTGTCATTGCCCAACAGGCAAATGCGCAAGGGCTGCTGGTGCGCCCGCTGTCTCGCTATTACGTGAATGAAGAGAAACGCAGCGGCCTGCTGCTGGGATTTGCCAGTATCGAAGAGCATGAAATGGCGGCGGCGTTTACCCGACTGGTGGGTATTATCAGAGTAAACGCCGTTTAAGCACTGCCGGATGGCGCTGCAAGCACCTTGTCCATCCGACATGCTGTTTAATGTGACGCTTTTTTAATTCCTGCCAGGTCCTCCTGGCCTACTTCGCCATTCCCTTCTCCCCAACTTTTACGCACGTAATTAATCACGTCGCGCATTTCGTTGTCGCTTAACATGCCACCGTAAGCCGGCATCTTAAAGGAGACGCTGCCACGCGTTGTCGGTGTTTCTGCGCCGTGGGCAATCACTCTGAATAGCGGCGTCGGGTCATCAACCATCACCAGCGGATTGTTGATCAAAGAAGGTGCGTTATCATCCGTACCTTTCCCCTCCAGACCGTGACAGGTTGAGCAGTAGCGGTTATAGGTCACTTTGCCCGCCTCGGGTGAATTCGACCAGGACACCGTAGTTGCCGCTGCGCGCACCGTTTCAGGCTTCTCGCTTTTCAGGCTCAGCAGATATTGCGCGATCGCCGTGGCATCGTCATCGGTCAGGTACTGTGTACTCTGCGTAACGACTTCAGCCATCGAACCTGAAACCGCGGCATGCTTGCTTTTACCGGTCAGCAACAGCGATTTTAATTCCTGCTCAGACATTCCCGTGCCGCGCAGCGAGGGCGCATACCAGCCGTCGATCATCGCACCGCTCAGGTACTCGGCATCAGCATTGGTATACGCTTTTTCGTTCATCGCCATGCCTCTCGGGGTATGGCAAGAACCGCAGTGTCCGGGACCTTCCACCAGATAAGCGCCCCGTTTTACCAACGCAGCGTTGTCATCCGTTTTCGCACGCTCTACAGCCGTCGCTGGCGCGTCGGTAAACAGCCAGTTCCAGAAATGCAGCGGCCAGCGGGCGGAGAGTAGCCACGGAATGGCATTCTCGTTATTGGGCTGCGCAGAGGGGGTAACATCATGCATAAAATAGCGATACAACGCCTGTACATCGTCATCAGAAAGTTTCGCGTAAGAGGGATAAGGCATGGCCGGATAGAGCGGATGACCATCTTTGGCAATTCCCTGACGTACGGCCTTGTCAAAATCCTCGTATGAGTAATTACCAATACCCTGGGTTTTGTCTGGGGTAATGTTGGTCGAATAAATATCCCCTACCGGAGTAGGAAACTTTTTGCCACCCGCCATCGCCGCCCCCCCTTCGGTGGTATGACAGGCCACACAGTCAGAGATACGGGCGATATATTCGCCATTAGATTCCGCTGCACTCACAGAGGCGGTAAACAAACAGGCGGCAAGAACGGTTACGTTACGCATAGATCACCCCATATCCTTGAGTTCATTAACCGCACGCCATGCCTGGTCGATGGCCGTATGGGCATAAGCGCCCCAGTCAGAATCGGAATTAGCGATGGCAATGCGACCAACTGGCTGACGCGCCCGCTCGATAATTTCTGGCATTTTATCCATATCATCGAACAACGCGTTGGCGTAATACGCATAGCCATGCGCCCAGCGGTTAACCGTAATGGCGGAGATATCGCGTTGATTATCAAAGCCCGTTGAGCCAAACATTTCCTGTAACTGGGAGCGAATCATCTCCTCATGCGTCGCAAATGTGGTCCCCAGTAAATACGCTCGCCCCAGACGGAACTGTTCTCTGGCCGACAAATTACTGCCCGGATAAGTAGGCACATAGACCATGTGAATGACCATCGGATCGTCCGGTGAGGCCGGGTGTTGATACCCACCGATGCTGACCGGATAGTCGAGCTTAATCCGGCTGTAAGGTGCGGCCGGAGAGTAAAATTCATGCACGCCAAGCTGTTTGAACGCCTGCCAGTTTTTGACCACCACGTTGGTGTACACCAGCGGTGCCTTCACGTTCAGTTTGAGATCCGCCTGCTGCTGTTCCGGCATCTCAGGCACCAGATACGGGATCATCATGTTATAGCCCGCCATGATGGTGTTTTTACCGCGCACGCGATGCATTTTGCCGTCACGCAGATAGGTCACCACCACGCCATCCTTTGTGTTGGCCGCATTAATCACTGTGCTGTTCAGACGCAGGCGCGTGGTGTTTTCCGGCAGATCCAGCTTTTCGTAATGCAGTCTGGCAAGGACAGAGTCTTCCATCGTGTTACCCGGTAGCGCATCCGGCAGCATATACCTGACTAACAGTCGGGCCAGCCCGGCGTTACCGTCAGGGAAATGGTAAACATACGGCTCTTCGAGGTCGGCCAGCGACTCGCCGTCCAACGGCGGTATTCCCAGCGCCTCCATGCCGGGTAATGCGCACGCCCTGGCATCGCTACAGGAAATGCCTTCAATGCCGATGGCAAAGAAGTCATTAGAACGCTGCTGAAAATAGAGCAGCGCCATTTTGCTCAAACCAACTTTTGTGGCCAAAAATTCACTGTAGCTGTGGGTATCCAGCCATTCCATTTTCTCATCGACCGTCATGCCCGGAAGATAGTCGCCAGGATGGACGTGCAGGTCGATCAACGCCTTTCGGTCGTGCTCACTTAGCGGAAAATCATTGATAAAGTCTTCAATTTTACGGCCATTGAGCCTGTTCGGCGGGATATCATCAGATACCGCGCGCCCCGGATCGCCGCTGACGATTTTTGTCTCGCCAAAATTCTTTTTGTCGAAGAAAACACCGCGACTGAGCTGCCAGTCGGGGTAGAAGTTTACGTCAAAACTCTCTTTTAACCGCGTGACGCTGACGCCCACGGTTTCCATCAGTTTTTGCACCTCAGGGCTGAAATTGTGCGCGGGCGACTGGAATGCTTCGCTACCGCCATAGCCGAGTAATTTCTTACCTGAGCTCGTAAATTCGTTACGTTTGGCGTGCCCGCCAAAATCGTCATGGTTATCGAGGATCAGGATCCGGCTATTTTGCCCGGCAAGCTGGCGCCAGAAACAACCGGCAGCCAGCCCGCTAATACCGCCGCCCACAATCACCAGATCGTACTCTTCCTCAACGGGCAGAGCGTTTAAATCAAAATGTTTATGCTCGCGGCCTACTGCATGCGCCATTTCAAACGATCCAGGATGATTACCCCGCAGCCCCGTCAGCCCTGGCGGATAATAATTTCCATCTATAAATGCGTTTCCCTTTCCTGCCGCCCTGACCCATTCCAGCGGGGTAAGCCCCGCCGCAATAGTCACCGCGACGCCGTTGAGAAAATCACGTCTGGTAATTGCCATTAACTTTTTTCCTTATTGCTACACACTGCCCTAAATACGACACAAATAAGAGATGTCCCCCTTCATAGTAATAAAGGGGTATAGCCGACTATTTCCCTGGCTTTAACTCTTCATCCAGTTTTTTAGAATCATAATAATCACCCTGCCAGGTGATTTTACCTGCTTTAACATGAATATAGCTGACACCTTCAAATTTTATCGGATTATTTGTCGGCGGACTCCCTGCCCATTCACCACTATTTTTGCCAGAAAATTCCCAACGAAACGCCACGGTATCTTCGTCGTAAACGGGTTTGCCGACCATTTTCCAGCTCAGGTCTGGCACCGCCTTAATAAAGGCACCGATAACGTCTTTTTCAGCTTTTTCTCTGCCATTTATCGGTTCGCCAGCGGCGGCATCATAATAGACTGCGTCATCAGCAAGATATTGCGCGGCTCGCGAAGCATCGTGTGCATTCCAGGCCGCCATGTACTCTTTAACGGTATTCAGCGATGTGCTTTCTGCCAGGCTATAGCCCGAGAACATCACGAATGAAAGCACCGCTATGTTTAATGTTTTCATCGACATCCTCTCTATTCAGAAATGTCACACATGATATGTTTCACCCGGGTATATTCTTCGAGCGAGTAGGATGAGAGATCTTTGCCATAACCCGATTTTTTGAACCCGCCGTGCGGCATTTCGGCGCACAGAGGAATGTGATTGTTAATCCACACGGTGCCAAAATCGAGGTCAATGCTGAAGCGCTGTGCGCGACCATGGTTACTGGTCCAGACGCTGGCGGCCAGACCATATTCCACATCATTCGCTTTGTGTAGACCCTCTTCATCAGTCGAAAACGGTTGAATAGTCATTACCGGTCCAAATACTTCATGCTGAATAGCTTCGTCATGTTGATGCAATCCGGAGACGATCGTCGGCTCAAAATAGAAGCCCGGACCTGGCCCGGTACGCCCACCCGTTTCAATTTTTGCATGTGCCGGTAAACGCGCAATAAAGCCTTTCACCTGCTCCAGTTGGTTTTTACTGTTCAATGCGCCATATAGCGCAGCCTGATCCGCTGGCGGTCCAAATTTAATACTCTTCGTTTTCTGAACCAGCTTTTCCAGGAATTCAGCGTAGATGGATTGTTCGACCAGAATACGCGTAGCCGCCGTGCAATCCTGGCCAGCATTGAAGAAGCCTGCCGTGGTAATCGTCGCGATCGCCTTGTCCATATCTGCATCAGCAAACACCACCGCAGGCGCTTTCCCGCCCAATTCCAGATGCGCCTTGGTCAGGTTCGCCGCTGCCGAAGCCGCAACCTGTAGACCCGCGCGGACCGAACCGGTAATTGAAACCAGTGAGGCCTTCGGGTTTGAAACCACCAGCGAACCGGTGCTGGCTTTACCTAATACGACGTTAAACGCCCCTCTTGGGAACAACGGCGCGGCCAGTTCAGCCAACAGCAGCGTGCTGACCGGCGTGGTGTCGCTGGGTTTTAATACGACCGTATTGCCTGCCGCCAGCGCTGGCGCAATCTTCCATACCGCCATCATGAACGGGTAGTTCCATGGCGTGACTTGTCCAACGATACCCAGCGGTTCACGGCGGATAGTCGAGGTAAACCCGGCGGAATATTCCCCTGCCGCTTTCCCTTCAAGACAGCGCGCCGCACCGGCAAAAAAACGGATGGCATCGCAGGATGCCGCGATCTCTTCCTTCTCAATAAAATGGCGAAGCTGACCGGTCTCCTGACTCTGCGCGTTCACCAGCCGCTCAACGTTTCGTTCAATCTCATCTGCCAGCTGCAATAACGCCTTTTGCCGCTGTGCCGGCGTCGATTTTCGCCAGATGCTAAACGCCGCCTCCGCCGCCGAGTAGGCCTGCTCCACCTCTTCCGCATTGGCGTTGGGTGATAATGCGTACGTTTCGCCGTCGACCGGACTCACCAGTTCGAAGGTATCTTCGCTACGACCTGCTACATATTGCCCATTGATAAAATGCTTCAGGGTTTTCATGTCTGTCTCCTGCCCGTTAATACATAAAGAATCTTATGTAATATATATATTGTAAAAGATTTTCAAATGCGCAACATTGACACTATGATAAGCCTCGCATTTTTAACTTAATTTTTACATTTTCGGGATAAGGCTTTTCATCGTGAGCTAACGCGTTTGCTCAGCTCATCATGAGGTTATCGGGACACACATCCGCTTGTGCAGTGACGTTGCGCATAGGCATGTAAAATAACTCGGCCATTCTTACCTTCCTTGCCTGACGGGCATGTGTTAAAAATGGTCGTTGTTTCAGGGAATTGAGTGCAGAAAAGATTATGATTACTCACGCGGTCATATTTGCGCCTATCGGGCAGGTCAGTCGTTCAGACCAGATAGTGCAGCGCCTGTCAAACGCCATTATCACGGGGTTGCTGGAGCCAAAAGAACAGCTCCCCAACGAAACTGATTTGGCAAAGATGATGGGTGTCTCACATATCACTATCAGAGAAGCGCTAAACACGCTTCGGGCTAATAATCTTATCCATACGGTTCGTGGTCGAAATGGCGGGAGCTTCGTTTGCGAAAATATTGATGGCAAAAACAGCGCCCTGCATCCGTTCAAAGCGATCAGTACGGATTATCTTTCTGACCTGGGCGAAATGCATTGCGCCATTATCAGCCATAGCGCAAGGCTGGCTTCCAGACGGATGACCGGCGCGGATATCGCCAAATTTCGCGAGTTTGTTGAGGTGCTCAGCAAGGCAAACTCACCAGAGCTGATGACCCAGGCCGATATGCGCTGTCTACTGGCGATAGCTGCCAGTTCACATTCCGCGCGACTGGCCAATCAGGAGCTGCAGGTCCAGGCTGAATGGGCATCGCTGGTGGCGATACTTTATCGCGCAGACAACATTCATGCCGAAATTATTGCGCTTTACTCGGCACTGGCCGATGCGCTGGCTGCTCACAACGAGGCAGAATCCGTGCAGCTTGCCACACGGATCATCGACACGTTTACCTATTACCTTATTGAAAAAAAGCTGAAATATAACTCGAACTGACAATCAGTGAAGGCAGGACAGACAATGAGCTCTTCGACATCCTTAAGCGCATTAATTCGTAAGATTGATGATATTACCGCCTCTACCGTAGATTCTACCGTTGCGCTGGCGAGGAGCATCCATGAGGCGATTTCCGGGGTGCAAAAGGCCTCAGCAGAAGTTGTCCTCGATCCATCGGTGAGATCTACCGTTCAGCAACACATCAAGCGCACCCTCAGTAACAATCATTACTGTTCAGGGGCCGGGTTCGCCAGCCATATTGAGAGCACTGCCACCACAAAAGAGTATTGGCTGCTGGAATGGTGGTATAAGAAAGATAATGGTTTGAGTCAGGCGCACCTCGATTTAGATCAGGCCACCCAGCAACGTCTGGATTTCAGAACCTTCGAGTGGTTTAAGCACTCACCTCCGGCAGGAAAAGCCTATATCCACGGTCCCTACGTCGACTATATCTGCAATATTTCCTACACCCTGACCTCGGCAGTGCCGATCTACTACAACGATCAGTTTCTTGGCGTTGCCGCCGTCGATCTGCTGGTCAGTCAGATTGAGGCCGAACTGCTCTCCTGCGCTCATCCTGACTATGTCATTCTGACCAATCTGGAAAACAGAATTATCTTTTCCAGTTGGCCACGTTTTCGCGTGGGTGAATTACTCTCTCCCGCAAACAGTACCGTTGTTTATCAGAGCGACTACTTTATCCTTTATCACTATCAAAACTAAGGGCCCGAAGGCCCTTAGTTTTTAGTTATCCTGCCCCATATTCAGCTTGTTAGCGTAGGCAATGGCGTCGTTTTCCGGCGCAGCAGAGCGACCAAACGGTCGGGTCAGGAACATATAGATAAGCCCGGAGCCAACGACAATCGCCAGGCCGAACAGTACCGTCCAACGGTCGATGAAATCGCTGCTGTCTGCCGGTTGCGCCAACAACCAGATCCCACACAATCCATAGGCTAGCGCCAGCACGTTCACAATCACGCCCCAACCGCCAATGGTCCACTCCCCTGCCGGTTTCCAGCCTTTCAGGCGCTGGCGCAGTGCGGCAAGCACAACCATCTGGAACGAGATATAAATACCGATGACGGCAAACGCGGTAATACGCGACAGATTGTCTGGCTGGAAATAGACCCAAACGCAGATGATGACTGGCAGCAGACAGCTAACAACCATCGCATTATCCGGAACACCATTTTTAGAGATCTTTGACATCCACTCACTTCCCGGCAGCATTCTGTCGCGGGAGAAAGAAAAGATAAGACGGCTTAACGCAGCCTGCAGAGACAAAATGCACGACAGCATCGCCACAATCGCGACGATGATAAAGATAGTTGCACCAGTTTCACCAAGAGCTTCATTAAGGATGGCCGGAATCGGGTCAGACGTTTTGCCATTCACGATACTGACCAGATTTGGTGAAGCCAGGAGGTATCCCATGACGGAAATAATCGCCGAAATCGCACCAAATACGATGCTCAAAATCATCGCAACCGGGATCTTTTTACTTGGATTCTGTACCTCTTCCGCAACGTTACCGCAGGCCTCAAAGCCAAAGAACATAAACAGCCCCATCAGCGCGGCAGACATAAACGCGGTGGAATAGCTGCCGTCATGCGCCAGCACGCCCATCGAATCAAAAATTACGGAGAATGGCTGCGAACGGTGGAATATCAGCAGATAAATTCCCAGCGCAATCACGCTAACGATTTCACACCAGAAGCCAATTTTTGCGACCCGAGCCAGATTTTTAGTCCCGGACATATTAACAGCCATCATCAAAAGCAGCAGCAGGACGGAAGTCGCCAACATAGTGGCTGGCGTCTGACCATAGTGAAAGAGCGACTCAACAAATGTTGAAGTATATTCCGCGATTGACGTAATGGTGACCACCAGTGCCCACAGGTAAATCCAGGCAGCGATCCACGCATATTTCTTGCCCCATAACCTTCTGGCCCACGGATAAAGCCCGCCGGTTATCGGATACTGGGAAGCGACCTCACCAAAAACCAACGCCACCAAAAGTTGTCCACATGCGACGATTAAAATCCACCAGACTGCGGGCGGCCCCGCCAGCGTTACGGCCAGTGCAAACAGCGAATAGACGGCGGTAAGCGGCGAAAGGTAGGTAAAACCCAACGCAAAGTTTGAAATAAGACCGATCGAGCGATTGAACTGTTCTTTGCCATCTTTTTGAAAATTATCGTTTTTCTTATCAGGTGTCTGTTCCATATAGCTTTCTCTTTTGTGGAATAGTCGCAGGGTTGAACAATTAATGTATAAAAGATATTAAGTTATATGTATAGTGATTTTGTCGCTAATTTGTTAAAAATGATCGCGCATCACGTTAACGAAAAAGTGGAAGTAGAACAGTCGAGGGCACAAGCATTTTTCGGTATTTCCGCTTCACGGTTCTTTAGCAATTGCGAATTGTTGGCCAACTGGCGGGTAAACAGGCACCCCGAATTGAGTTCGACGCTAAGTAGCAAGAATCGCTGCTGTTAAGCAACATTTTTGCAATATAATAATGTGATGTTAAACGCTGAACCTGAGCAGGTGAATGATGGAAATTGATCTCGATAATCTGGTCTTTGATGGACTTGAAGAAGCGCAAGAGCGTAATGCTGAACGTCTGGAAGATGCAGATAAGAAAGCGCAGGACATTATTGCTGATAATGACTGCGGCGACGCCTGTAAAATCTGATTTCCAAACCGGCGCAATGCCGGTTTTTTTACCGCCAGACTATGCCCCTCCTCTTATCTACATTTCCCATTGCGTTTACCCATTGTTAACACCGCTTTCACTAATAACATTTTGTAAATAGATAAGAATTTTTTCTTATTTTGTCCTGAACGTAAGTTATGGGAGCGTAAAAAGCACAAACCAAAAACGACAGGGATTTACATCATGATGGCAACGAAAACTTACCGCGCTAAAAAAACACTGCTGGCACTCGGCGTGCTGCTGGCCACCGGCATTGCCGCCTCGCAGGCTCAGGCTGACCAACTGGCCGATATCAAAGCCGCTGGTGTAGTAAAAGTTGCGACATTCGACGCGAATCCGCCGTTTGGCTCCATCGATGCAAAAACGCATAAGATTGTCGGCTATGACGTTGATTTTGCTGAAGCGCTGGCGAAATCCCTCGGCGTAAAACTGGAACTGGTAGCGACTAATCCGGCCAACCGCATTCCGTTATTACAATCCGGTAAAGCCGATTTAATCGTGGCGGATATCACGATTACGCCTGAGCGGGCGCAGGTCATTGACTTCTCCGTCCCCTATTTTGTTACCGGGCAGCAGTTCCTGGTACCGGCCAAATCCCCGGACCAGCTCGATGCATACAGCAAAGCGCGAATCGGCGCGGTAAAAGGTACTACCGGTGAGCAGGCGCTACATCAGCGCTTCCCGCAGTCGCGTGTGCTGGCCTACGACGATATTCCACTGGCGTTAACCGCGCTACGCAATGGCAATGTTCAGGCCATCACCCAGGACAGTACGATTCTGGCCGGTCTATTAAGCGGTGCGCCGGATAAAGCAGATTTCAAAATTCTGCCAGACCTGCTGAGCAAAGAAGAGATTGGCGTGGGAGTGAAAAAAGGTGAGCCAGCGCTGTTAAAAGCCGTCAATGATGAACTTTTGAGGCTGGAATCTACCGGGCAGGCGGCAAAAATTTATGATGTCTGGTTTGGCCCTGAAACCAAAAATCCGCAACCCCGCGCCTTTAAAATAGAAGCGAAGTAATATGCTCTCAGCCCTGTTTCATCGTTGTGCAGTTTCCGCGGCGGATTTTACCCATTTGCGCCAGGCAAGCGTCGAACTGCGCAATGTCATCAAACAGTTTGACACTCACACCGTACTTAACGGCGTCAGCCTGTCAGTTGAACCCGGTGAAGTGGTGACTATTCTGGGCCCTTCTGGCTCGGGAAAATCCACGCTTATACGCCTTATCAACCAGCTTGAGTCGCTCAGCGGTGGCGAGATTTTCATTGATGACAAACCAATTAGTCAGTTGCGCGGGGCAGCATTACGCCAGTTACGCAGCCGTATCGGTTTCGTTTTTCAGCAATTCAATCTCTATTCGCATCTGACAGCGCATCAGAACATCTCGCTGGCGCTGGAATATGTTCACGGCTGGAACAAGGCGGCAGCCGAGCGTCGGGCACTCGAATTGCTGGATCAGGTGGGACTGGCAGAAAAAGCGAGCGCTTATGCCGCACAGTTGTCCGGTGGGCAGCAACAGCGCGTGGCCATCGCCCGCGCGCTGGCCTCATCGCCACAAATCCTTCTGTTTGATGAGCCCACCTCCGCGCTGGATCCGGAAATGATCGGCGAAGTATTACAGGTGATGAAAAACCTGGCCCACAGCGGTATCACCATGATCGTCGTGACCCATGAAATGCATTTTGCCCGTGAGATTGCCGATCGCGTGGTATTCATCGATGGCGGAGAAATTCTTGAAGTGGCCGCACCGGAGGATTTTTTCACCCGGCCACAGCACCCGAGAACCCAGCGTTTCCTGAAAAAAGTGCTCGACCCGTTACACCAGGAGTCATCGCTATAATGCTTGCAATGGACTGGGAGGGAGTGCTGAGCGGGCAACCTCTGCAATGGATTATTTCCGGTTTTCTCACCACGCTCTGGGTGACACTGGCAGGTGTCGTACTCGCCACGCTCATTGCCATCTTCCTACTCGGCCTGCGTCTGACGGGCCATCGCTTCAACAAAGCGGTGGTCAGTGTATGGGTTTCGGTGTTTCGCAACACGCCTTTACTGGTGCAACTGATGTTCTGGTATTTTGCCGCATGGAACTGGCTGCCCCGCAACGTCATTACCTTCATCAATGCAGAGCATCCCTGGTCTATTCTGCCAGGCGATGTCTGGTGGTTAACACCAGAGTTTATCTGTTCAGCATGGGGGCTGGGCGTATTTACCTCGGCATTTTTGGTCGAGGAGATCGCCTCTGGTTTACAGGCGGTTTCTGCCGGACAACGTGAGGCTGCCGTGGCGCAGGGTTTTTCATCCTGGGCGACGTTTCGTCACATTCTGCTTCCTCAGGGACTGGCGAACGCCTGGCAACCCATTGTTGGGCAATACCTTAACCTGATGAAACTTTCCTCGCTTGCCAGCGGTATTGGATTTGCTGAGCTCACCTACCAGGTGCGGCAAATTGAGAGCTACAACGCGCACGCGCTGGAAGCCTTTGCTGTTGGCACTGCGCTCTATCTGTTCACCGGCATCGTTCTGGGTATGCTGCTTACGCGTCTTGGCCCACGACCTGCATCGGGTAAATCGTCCAAGGTTAAAACGCGTATCTTCAGCGTCAGGAGCATACTGCATGATCGCTAATATTTCGGTCATTACCGACAATCTTGATTATCTCCTGTGGGGACGCGTGGCCCAGGGACAACCCGGCGGCGTTCTGCTCACTTTGTTGATGGCTCTCGGCGCGGCGCTGCTGGCCTTGCCTGGTGGGATAGTTCTTGCCTGCTGCGCCTGGCGTTTTCCGGGCACGGTTCGCAACGGGTTGTTTATCTGGGCGGAGTTTATTCGCGGCATTCCGCTAATCTTTGTGATTTTCTGGATGTGGTATTTGCTACCCATGCTGACCGGAAGCGATCTCCCCGGAGCCGTTACCGTGACGCTGGCGCTGGCATGGTTCACCGCTGCCTCGGTCATGCACTCAGTGTATGCAGGAATTAGCGCGCTGCCTGGCGGGCAATATGATGCTGCCGTGGTTCAGGGTTTTCGCCCGTATCAGGCCCTGTGGCTTATCTTATTGCCGCAGGTGCTGCGTAACGTACTGCCATCGCTGACGGGGATTTTTATTGGATTACTGAAGGACACGTCGCTGGCGTTTATCGTTAACGTGCCGGAACTCACAACGGTTGCGGGTCAGGTTAACAGCCGGGTACAAATCTATCCGGCAGCCATTTTTATTTTTACGGGACTGGTCTATTACCTGCTGTGCCTGAGTCTGGAGAAAATCACCCAACGCCACTTCGCGTTAAAATGAGATCACGGCTCAACATTCCACAAACTGGTGGTCTTCGTTGAGCCGATATTTCACGCCCGCCCGGATGTTATTTTCCCCCTCAACGGCAAGCGCAAAACGCATTCTCTCGCCATCGTGATAGGCCAGCGCCGCGCAGCCGCCGGGACCGAGTATTATCGAATCGACAACACCGGTACTGGCAACAACGGCGTTCTCTCCGCTGGCAATAATGTGGATGTTGTCGGCGCAGTTGGCGATTTTAGACTCTGCGCCAAAACAGGCCAACTGAGTTAAATCACCACCGCAAGCAATCCGATTTCTGTCGCCGAGCGAACTGATGCGTACGCGCATGCCGGTACTGGCGATACGCGTCCCGTCACCCACGCTACTGATACGTGCCGAATTTCCCGCAACCGCAATTCGCCCGCGATCGCCTGAACTGCCGATATGCGCGTTATAGCCTACGCTACCAATACGTGCGCTGTAACCTGCGCTGGCGATCTGTGCGGCATACCCGGCGCTGGTGATTTTAACGTTATCGCCTGCACAACTGAATCGGGCATTATCTTCTGCACTCGCCAGCGGACGGCTGATTTCCCCCGCCGTTTGCACACGGGAAATATTCCCCATCGCGCGAATATCCTGCTGGGCAAAACTCGCCTCTTCCCGCCATTTTGACCAGCCGTATTCCACCAGGCTATTTGCCCAGTCTGTATACCCATCCCGCTGGAGCGCACGATGGACATCAGCATAGCTTCCGCCAGTTGGAAACGCGCGTAGAAACCAGCGATACATTACGGGCCCAACGCGCCAGGCCCGTAAGTCACTTCGCGTAATCATCATCGCTTAATGCCGGTGATAGCCATCCACCATACACTTGAAGGTTTCGCCCGGCGTACGTCCTGTCGTGCAGAGATAAAGATGCCCAAAAATGAAAAACAGACTGATTATTGCCAGCGCGAAGTGCGCCTGGAGCAACCAGTAACGCACGCCGGGGAACAGGTCACCGACAACCATCGGATAGAGCGATAACAACCCTGAGATCAGCAGTAGTGGCAGTAAGCCGTACATCACGCCAACATAGGCCGCCTGCTGTAGCGGGTTGAATTTACAACGCTTTGATGCCGGGAATGGGTGTGACTCGCCCTGCATAATGCCAAACAGGTAAAAACGCGTTTGTCTTTGCGCTCGTCCGATCCAGCCCTGACGTTGAATAATATAGTGATGCCCGTTGCCGCCAATCAGATTGATCAGGACAAAACCAATCCAGCAAGCCAGCAGCAAAAAGCCGCAGATCTCATGCACGGTAAGCAGGCTTTTCATCACCGACGCACTGACGACGGAGAAGTGATTGACCAGGCCACTGACCAGAAGTAGCAGAATTAGCAGCGCATTCGACCAGTGCCACAAACGAACGGCCTTCGAATATAAATAGACTTTCTCACCGTGCCCTGCCGACGCTTTATGCGCGGCCCGAAAGCGCAGCATGGCGTGTAGCACCAGCACCAGCCACATCCCCACCAGCATTAACCCGGCGATGACCAACCACACAGGCCAGTAGTCCGGTGAAAACAGGGGAACATACTGCGCAAGCTGGGCGTGAAACTGTTCGGCATTCTGCGACGCGTTCATACATTTTCCTTTTTAATCAAATGTTGACCGAACCGACGATACAGATGGGGTTTCCCGGCGCCTGCAAGTTGATGCTCGTAATACTTATTTTCTCTCAACCAGGTCTGAATTTCCGGGCTATCTTCGCGACCAAAAATCAGCGCATGTTCCGGGCAGGCATTAACACAGATCGGCGGGAAACCTTTCGCCAGACGTGATTCAGCGCAGAAGTCGCATTTATCCGCCACTTTGGTCTGCGGGTTGAGATAGCGCACCTGATAAGGACACGCGCCAATACAGTAACTGCAGCCGATACAGGAAGACGTGTCTACCCGCACAATGCCGTTGTCATCTCGCCATGAGGCGCCGGTCGGACAAACCTCAATACAGGGGGCATCATCACAGTGCTGGCAGGACTGACGGAAGTAGTGATACAGCGTTTCGTTGTCGTTGTCCGAAACCGGAATATGAGCTATAGACAAACGGCTACCCTGCGCAGGAACATGGTTGGTTTTCCTGCATGCGCGGGCGCAGATATTACATCCGTTACACAGTGATTCATCGTGAATCATGACGTAATGTACGTCTTTAGAACTCCTGGTACTCGCTAACAGATTTTGACCTGGGCCAGTGAAAAAAATCACCGTCCCCATGCCAATGACAAATTTTCGTCGGGTGAAGGACATCGGGTTATCCTCTAATACTGTGACAGTGGTCGTCCACACGTTCCATGACATCAACCTGAATAATTCAGGGGTTCTGATACTGCTCAACCTCAAGCCATTCGCACAGGCCGTACGCTTTGCCATAACTCATAAAACGTTCGCTGAACAAATAAGGCTCCGCATTTGACGATTCCACAGTCCGTATATCTGCATAATCAGGATGCGTTTCCATGGCCGTGAGCGCAGCGGCAATCTGTTGAGACTCAAAGCGATACGGCGGTTGCGTCAACATGGCGACCTTATAAGGGCGAGGATACGTTCGACAGTCGAAGCGTACCGCCTCGGCAATCGCACGGCAGATGTCGTTTTCCACCACCTGCACACACATGTCGGCGTAATTTGCCGTCATGGTTTGCGTCGAATAGAAATATGCTTCTTCCGCACCCTGCACACAGGTGATATCCGCACCATTCGCGTCCTGGCCCAGCACATCCAGCAGTGCGGAAAGATCGGTTTCAGGAACCGAATAAGGCGGCAGCAAAAAGACACTGCGCGCCACCAGTTGCCCCGATGCTGAATGCTGACGGATAAAATCTGCCACAATCGACTCCGGGCTGGCAGGTTCATGAACCTGGGGCGCATTCATCTGTTCTACAGGCGGGTGAAACGCCTGCAGCCACTGTCTCTTTCGGCTATCCACTTCGTCAGGAAACGCCTCAACGGGGGTCAGAACGTCGCTCACGTTAGTCATCTCGCATTCCTTACGCCGGCAACAGATCTTGTGCAGCCAAATCAGCGGCTACATCTTCAAGTCCGAGTCGGTTCAGGGTTTCACGCGTTGGGCAACCCAGCTCTGGATCCCAGCCCATTTCCTGATAGAACATCGTCAGCGACTGACGCATATCCTCCCGGTCCATCTTGTCGGTCCCTTCAGTGAAGACCGGGATCTTCGGATCTTTATCAAACACCCAGGAGCAGATGAGATCGTGCTCATTGCGCATATCTTTGGTTTGCATCAATTTGACCGTATAGGCACGGTGCAGGGTAAAGATGCGTTCAGCGGCCAGGTCCAGACTCTCCTGCGTGGTTTCATCGCCGGTGACCGCCTGGAAGAATTTTGCTTCCAGATCCAAATCGCCGCGATAGTTACGGCTCTTGAGTGGTGAAACCGTCATCGGCCACACCCAGTTGCACAGCGTAACCGCGTTATGCAGGCAGACTTTCAGCAGCGTCCATTTGGCGTATTTGATCTTGGCGGCATTGATCGGGGTGTAGTTTTTGGTTTCGTCGTATGCATCCTGCGAACCAAATAGCTCGCCCGCCACTTCGCGCTGTAATTTCAGCGGTAAACCGGAACCGATGAAGTTGATATGGGTGTGCGCCATACAGTCACGGTTAAACATACAGTTGGTGATAGCCCCCACCTGTGCAGAGGCCTCGTTTGCATGGTGGACAGGGAAACCAAACGGCGACCACAGTTTATTTTTGGCATAACCCCAGTACTCTTCGCCCAAATCCCAGCGTTCAGCAATGGCATACGATCCGTCCGCAAGATGGCTGAGTTCCCCCACGCGATGCGCCAACCGGTAGTAAAAATCCTTAATAAAATGAGGATCGCCCGCTTCCAGCTGATCCCAGCGGATCTCCGCATACTCTTCAGCTGGCAGTACGCGCTTAAAGACGCCTTTCGAATAGCAGTAAGTAAAATCACGGTGCAACTGCCCGTAGTTACACCAGATGCCATAATCGTCAAACAGGTTCAGGCCAATCAGATTTCCCACCACGCGCCCATCGTCTTTATCGTCGAAATCTTTCGGGCCATTGGGGAAAATGGTGGTGTGGACAAAGTTCGCCACGCAGGTGTTACCGCCGGTACTTGGCACGCCAAAATCTTTCACCCGCGGGACATTGAGCTGCGACATACAGCGAATGGGGCATGAATGGCAGCCGCTCATTTTGACCGTGTATTTCTCAGCGGCTGGCCCCAGATCGAACACGGATTTATAGGTACGGAAACCCACGGTATTCTGGTTACCCGGCGGGATTTCCCCGGTTTCGATTGGTCCCCCTTCTGCCGCGCCCCAGAACAGTCCCTTACGGGCCGTCCAGCGCGAGTTTGGCGAAGAGTATTCTGCCCAGGCCTGCGGGGTGCTTGGCACAACGTGGTTGTTGTTGGCACCGATGAGCTCGGTCATCATGTAATCATTGAGCCGCTTCATCTCTTTGCGATCGGCAATATTGACCCCTTTGGTCCCTTCTACCGCAATGGCCTTCAGGTTTTTCGACCCCATTACCGCGCCAGTACCGGCGCCTCCGCTGTGGTTGCGACTGTTGATCATGCAGGAGAGCGGCACCAGATTTTCACCCGCCTGACCAATAGCGGCGACGCAGGTTTCCGGGCTGGTAATACGGCAAATCTCTTCGGTTGTGGCGCGCGTTCCCTTACCCCACAGGAAATCGGCTTTTTCGATGCTGACCTTTTCGTCTTTGATGTTGATCCAGACAGGCGTCGCGGACTTGCCTTCGATAATAATGGCGTCGTAACCAGCGAATTTCATTTGCGCAGCGAAGAAGCCGCCCATATGAGCATCCACCACTAAATTGCCTTTGGTAAAAGTCGATAAGGAGGTGATATTGACGCGGGAGCTACAAGGGGCACCAGAGCCCGTTAA
This sequence comes from Citrobacter sp. RHBSTW-00887, assembly GCF_013728095.1. Classification (NCBI taxonomy): domain Bacteria; kingdom Pseudomonadati; phylum Pseudomonadota; class Gammaproteobacteria; order Enterobacterales; family Enterobacteriaceae; genus Citrobacter; species Citrobacter sp. RHBSTW-00887. The sequence goes on from NZ_CP056267.1 coordinate 2,956,460, forward strand.
TGGCCCGGTGGCGAAAACCAGTTTATTCCCTTCATCAAAGGGCATGGTGCCTGGCGGGACTTCGTCGTACATAATTTTATAACCAAAGCCCATCCCGCCGACAAATTTTTTAAATTTACTGGAATCTTCAAGGGTGATATTCCCCGTGGTGAGATTGACCCGTAAAATATTACCTGTCCAACCATTAGCCATCATGTTTTCCTTTGCAAGAAGGTTTAATAGATATACCCGCCATCCTTCAGGCAGTTTTTTTTTGCAAAACTGCGATATTTTTGGCAATTAATGACGCGTATCAGGCATACCTGCTATCTATCAAACAGTAATATCTTTCCACTCGATAATTTTTAATGCCCCAGTCGGACAAGCATTGGCGCACTCCCCACATAACACACATTTTGAGGATTTTTTTGTTTCGGTATTCACGGTCGCCATCATCCACGGGCAGGCGGTGGTACAAGCGCTGCAGCCAATACAACGTTTATGATCCACCGCAATACAGCCGTCTTCCTGTTTCCAGGTAATAGCGCCAATGGGGCAGACCTTCATGCATTGCGGATCTTTGCACTGACGGCAGGTATCAGCGGTATAGTTTAAATCGCCATAAAGTCCGCCACCGGACCCGACGCCATCATCGCCAAAGAAGAAGTTGCGATGGATTTTTATACGGGAAAAGAAAGTCCCCACGGCACCATCGTTATAATTGGTACAGGAAATTTCACAGCGGTGGCAGCCAGTACAGCGCGCTCGCTGGGTCACCAGCACCCCTTTCGGCGTATTGATAAGCCCCACGGTACCGCTGTCGATATCTTCCTGCTTACAGCCAAAAAGTGATAACAGTGCAGGGGCGATGGTTAATCCTGCCAAACCTTTTCCTGATATCCGCAGAAATTCAAGCCGCGTTAAACCACAATCTAAAAATGGACGATCAACCTGATTCATTTATTTCGCATCCTCTTCGCAAACGCTGTGTTAGCAACACCTCCAGGCTAAATTAAACCCGTGCAACTCAAGCCATTTCGGGCGGTTAATGTTGCCAACAACACGTAAATTTTTGCCCTAACCTGATCGCGTAAAATGACGGTGGTTAAACTGAATGAATCTAATCCTTTAGGGTTAGGCGTAAAGATAATGTGGTTATTCAGCGCTCATAGTTTTGATCGTCATCAATTAAAAAACGGAAGGGAAATAATAAATGCGGAGTGAGATTTATTATCATTAAGATAAGTTGAAATAATATTTCACATGCTTTGCAAATATTTGTGACTCTACTCGCATATATATTTTAATATATCATTCGGAATATAACTCAATATACAGCGAAGGTTACTCTTCTAATTGCAGCACTAAATTATATATATTGATAAATTAACGTGACGAGAATAAAAGGACGGCGAACGAGACCACCATCCTCTTTTTGTGGATTAACCGGCTAATGCTTTAATTACGGTCTCAATAGCCTGTTTTTCTAACTCGCTGCGCTTCACGCGCTGGTTGGCGAGGGTGGTTCTCAGTACTCCCGCAATGACGATATGCTTAGGCTCTTGTCCCAGATCGCGCATTTCCAGCACTACTTTACCGACTACTCTGCACATTTCACGGTACAACTCATCGTCTTTGGTCTGATTTCCCATTTTTTCCCGCTCGTCATTAACTCAAACCAACAGCATATATCAGTCTGACGGATTAGACAAAATTCAATGAAAATCAAATAAATGTCATAAATTTACTGAATCCTCTGCAGTCGATTAACCAGTTCAGCAAGACTCCCCGCCTGCATTTTTTCCATCACCCGCGCCCGATGAACCTCAACCGTGCGCACGGCAATATTCATGGCATCAGCAATTTCCCGATTCATTAACCCTTTTGCTACCAGTTGCGCCAGCTCTCGCTCCTTTGGCGTAAGCTGCTGATAGCAAACCACGATCTCTTGTCGCGAAAAGGCGGCGTGAGAAATCTGCACTGCATGCTCTAACGCCGCTTGCAGAGGCGCTGCGGAAACCGGCTTTTGCAAAAAATCGACCGCACCGCGTTTCATTTGCTCAACCGCCATCGGCACATCGCCATGCCCGGTGAGAAATACCACCGCCAGCGTACTCTCACGCTGGCGCATGGCTTCATGCACAGCATGCCCATCCAGTACAGGCATACGCATATCCAGCAAAAGTACGCCCACCTGATGCAGATTTGCCTCGGAGAGGAATGTTTCGCCTTGCTCCCAGCAACACACCTCATATCCCAGACTTTCCAGTAAAAACGCGCAAGCCTGGGTGACGGCAATATCGTCATCCAGCAGATGAATGATTGCCACGACGGCCTCCCTCCGGGTTTTGCTTAAAATGTAATGTCACTACAACGCCCGCTTTTTCATCTGGAGCCTGATGATTTTTGATCTCAATGTCTCCGTTTGCGTAGCGCACCAGCCGCTGACAAATGGCTAACCCCAGCCCCATGCCCTCTTTACGGGTGGTCATAAACGGCTGAAAAGCCTGGTACAGCTGCACCTCATCAATACCTCCGGCGTTATCCTGAACCTGAATACTCACATCACCATCCTCACGCTGAGCGCTAAACCACACGGTGGTTGCCCCCGCCTGGGCGGCGTTGAGAACCACATTGGCCAGTACCTGTTCGAGGAGAACACTTGGCAACGTTAATGTTAACGCCTTACCGATCTGCGTTTGCAGCGCTACCGCCGGGAATTGCTGTGGCATGCGTAATAATTGCCAGACGTGATGGATAGCACCATGAACGTTGACGACCTGCCAGTCATCGGTCATCACCGGATTGCCCTGTGCCTGGCTGACCCACTGGCGAAGATTGTGCAGCGTATCAGCCCCCCGCTGCGCCTGGGTATCAATGTGCTCCAGCGCGGGCAGCAGCGGATGCTGTTGATCCTGACTACGCAGGCGGATCAGACAGCCCTGCGCATAATGACGGATAGCCGATAGCGGCTGATTGAGCTCGTGGGCAAAACCCGACGTCATCTCGCCAAGCACGCTCATTTGGCGAGCGGTTTCCAGTTCCTGTTCCTGTTTGCGCAACAATACGTTGTTTCGCTCCAATTGCCTGCCGCGTCGGCGGACCAGCAACATCACCCAGATGTAATTGAGCGTCAGCAACAACAAGACAAGAGCCGCGGCCCCCATCGCCAGCCGATGTTGAATAAACCAGCTTTTGACATCCAGCCACAACTGGCGCTGCTGCGGATGCTGGCGGACATCGCGCAGCAGCGCTTCCACCTCGCGGGTCGAGGCGGGCGCCCCCCAGCGAAACGTCGCGTTCTGCGGCGCATTGAACAGGGCCCGCGTGACGCGATCGGCCAGCTCGTCGCTTACCGCAGGCTGTGCCGCAAATGACCAGTCAGGATAGAGCGGCGTACTGGTTAAACAGGGAATCGACGTAGGATGGTTAAGCACCGCCGTAAAATCTGTTTTACGAATAAGCCCTTCTTCGTCCATTTTTTCCAACAGGCACACCGGCACAATCACCGCCTGTACGGCTTTTTCACGTAATAAATAGAGTAAGGCATCGGCGGGAAATCCGGTAAACGTCAGGCGCAAATCGCGCTCCGGGCGCAGGCCAGCATCGCTGAGCGCTTTATATCCCAGCAAATAGCCGCCAAATGCCTGAGCGTCAATGGCACCCACCGTTTTGCCGATCAGATCGTGTGCGGAGGTTATCCCGCTATCGCGCCTGACGAGGATCGCGCTGCCAATCACATTACTGGTGGCTTTCCCCCCGCGAGTAGAACGGAGTGACGCCAGCCAGCGTAGCGCAGCGCGGCTGTTTAGTTGAACAAATTGCGCCGGATTAGTGACCACAAATTGTACCGTTCCACGATTCACCGCCTCCTGCATCTGCCGCAGGTCCAGCGGTTGAATATGAAACTGTTCGCCGGGAATTTGCTGATTCAACAGGGTTTCCAGCGGCTGCCAGTGATTACGTGTGGAGACCTCCCCACGCATCGCCAAAACGCCAATGTTCCATGTCTGAGCCCTGACCACACCGCTTAGCATCCATAGCGACACCAGCACCGTCAGACATTTTGCTACGTTGCGTCCCACTCAATTATCCCTGTCAATTATGTTGTTTTAGATCAACAACAAGCCGGGTATGTGGTTAACCACAATAGAGTACCCCCCGTCACGATTTTTACACTGTAAATCATCAAGATTCTTTATTCATCACACGCAAACCAACGGCGTGACCAATGTTTCGTTGTTGCATCGTGACGGGAGAAAATATGGACAGCAGTAAAAGGCAGTTTCTCCAGCAACTGGGCGTCCTGACCGCTGGCGCATCACTGGTACCCTTGGCTCAGGCGCAATTTCCCTTCTCGCCTGAACGCCATGAAGGCTCACTTCAGCATCGCTACGCCATGCTGGTTGACCTGCGACGCTGTATCGGCTGCCAAGCCTGTACTGTCAGTTGCGCCATTGAAAACCAGACGCCGCAGGGTGAATTTCGCACCCTCGTTAACCAGTACCAGGTGCAGATTGAAGGTCAGCAGAGCGTCACCAACGTCCTGCTGCCGCGGCTGTGCAACCATTGTGATAATCCTCCCTGCGTGCCCGTTTGCCCGGTACAGGCTACCTTCCAACGCGAAGACGGCATTGTGGTGGTCGACAACACGCGCTGCGTGGGCTGCGCCTACTGCGTGCAGGCCTGCCCTTATGATGCGCGGTTCATCAACCATGAAACACAAACCGCCGATAAATGTACCTTTTGCGTTCACCGCCTCGAAGCTGGCCTGCTCCCGGCCTGCGTGGAATCCTGCGTCGGCGGCGCGCGCATCATAGGCGATATCAAAGATCCGCACAGCCGGATTTCTCAAATGCTGCGTGAACACCATGGCGCCATCAAAGTCCTGAAACCGGAAAACGGGACATCACCGCACGTGTTCTATCTGGGTCTGGACGAAGCGTTTGTAACCCCGTTGATGGGACGTGCTCAACCCGCTCTCTGGCAGGAGGTTTAAATGAACCATTCACTGGTTATTGAAGAGGTTCTGGCCCATCCCCAGGACGTAAGCTGGTTACCCTGGGCCGTACAATATTTCTTTTTCATCGGCATTGCCGCCTGCGCCGCGCTGTTCGCCTGCGTACTTCACTGGCGTAAACAAGAGATGCCGGAGCTGGAAAATCTGACGCTGTTAATCGCCCTGACCTGCGCGATTACCGCGCCGCTGGCGCTGACCGCTGACTTACACCAAACCGCCCGCGTCTGGCATTTCTACGCCTGGCCGACGCCGTGGTCCTGGATGCCCTGGGGCGCGCTGTTTTTACCGCTCTTTACCGGCTTCTTAGGTCTGTGGTTTCTGGCGCAGCATGTTAAACGGTTAACGCTTAAAAGTTACAGTGTCACTAAGTGGCTGGCGATAGGTAGCGCCTTGTCAGCCATCGGGTTGCTGGTATACACCGGCCGCGAAGTGTCGGTCGTGCAGGCGCGTCCCGTCTGGTTCAGCTACGCCTTTCCGGTTGCGATGTTCCTCAGCGCGCTGCAAACGTTTCTCGCCCTGCTCATCGCCGCGGCAAAACGCGAGGGAACATTGGCCCGCAAACTGGCGTGGGGGCAGACAGTCACCCTGATGGTACTGGCTTTGGTCGTGGTGATATGGATGAGCGGCAACACGCTTTCCGGTTCGGCTATTCGCCAATGGCTGAACGTTGCCCCATTAGCACGACAATACGCTATCGGTTGGGTTGCGCTATGGCTTGTTTCGCTTGTCCTGTGCGGGCTGGTGCTCCGTAACCCCTTATCGCTGCCGCTGCGCATATTACTTGCATTTAGCGCGATGGCGTTGTGCTGGCTGATGCGCTGGACGTTACTTATCCAGGTGCAGACCATCCCGAAATTTAACGCGCTGTTTAATCCTTACACCCTGCCCGGTGGTACCGATGGCTGGCTGGCCATTGTGGGCACCTTCGGCCTGTGGATAGCACTGATCATTATTGTTCGTGAAGCCCTGAACGCGATCGCAAGGAGAATGCAACATGGCTAATTTAACCCGTCGTCAGTGGCTTAAAGTAGGCCTTGCCGTAGGTGGTATGGTGACTTTTGGCCTGAGTTATCGGGATGTGGCAAAGCGCGCGATAGACGGTTTGCTGGACGGCTCCTCGGGCAAAATTACCCGAGACCGCATCTTTGGTAACGCCCTCATCCCCGAAGCCAATGCCCAGCCGCGCTGGCAGCAGAACCCGCAGCAGGTTATCTCAATGACGCAGTGCTTCGGCTGCTGGACGCAGTGTGGCGTGCGGGTGCGCGTTGACAGCGAACAAGGCAAGGTGTTGCGCATTGCGGGCAACCCCTATCACCCATTGTCTCACGAGCACCATATTGACGCCTCCGTCCCCTTTACCACCGCAATGGAACAACTGGCGGGCGAAACGGGTCTTGACGCGCGTTCCACGGCCTGCGCCCGTGGCGCAACCTTACTTGAAGGTTTATACAGCCCGTTACGCATTCTCCAGCCCATGAAACGTGTCGGCAAACGCGGTGAGGGAAAATGGCAGCGCATCAGCTTCGAACAGCTGATCAAAGAGGTGGTGGAAGGCGGCGACTTGTTTGGTGAAGGCCACGTTGACGGCTTGCGGGCAATCCATGACACCAACACACCGCTTGATGCCAGGCATCCCGGCTTTGGCCCTAAATCCAATCAACTGCTGGTCACCAATACCAGCGATGAAGGACGTGATACATTTTTGCGCCGCTTTGCATTAAATAGTTTTGGCAGTAAAAACTTCGGCGCTCATGGCGCTTACTGTGGTCTGGCATACCGGGCCGGTTCCGGTGCGTTAATGGGCGATCTGGATAAAAACACCCACGTTAAGCCCGACTGGGACAATGTCAAATTCGCGCTATTTATGGGAACGTCTCCGGCGCAATCCGGTAACCCGTTTAAGCGCCAGGCTCGCCAACTGGCCAGCGCCCGTTTACGCGACGACTTCCGTTATGTGGTGGTGGCGCCGGCCCTGCCATTGACCACGGTGCAGGCTGACAATCGCGGCCACTGGCAGCCTGTACGTCCGGGAAGTGACTCCGCGCTGGCGATGGGGATGATCCGTTGGATTATCGAAAAACAGCGTTATAACGCCGATTATCTCACCATTCCCGGCGTACAGGCCATGCAGCAGGCCGGAGAAAAAAGCTGGACTAACGCCACGCATCTGGTGATTACCGATGAGCTTCCAACCCTTGCCGGACAGCATTTAACCCTCGCGCACTTGAGTGCAAACGCCGCCCAGGAGCCGGTGGTCATTAACGAGGCCGGCGAAATTGTCGCCGCCAGCAGTTGCCCACGCGCGCAGCTGTTCGTCACCCGCCAGGTCACGCTGGCAGACGGTCAGACGGTGACGGTAAAAAGCAGCTTCCAGTGTCTGAAAGAGTCCGCCGGGAGACTAACGCTGACGCAGTACAGCCAGCAATGCGGTGTGTCTGAAGCTGACATTGGCGCCCTGGCCGACGCGTTTACCCGCCATGGCCGCCAGGCAGCGGTGATTACGCACGGTGGAATGATGGCAGGCAATGGATTTTATAACGCCTGGGCGGTGATGATGCTCAATGCGCTGATTGGCAATCTCAGTCTTGAAGGCGGCGTATTTGTCGGCGGCGGCAAGTTCAATGGCGCCACCGACGGTCCGCGCTACAACATGGACAGCTTCGCCGGGAAGGTAAAACCAAAAGGATTAAGCATCGCGCGCAGTAAAACTGCTTATGAGTCTTCCGAAGAGTATCGCAATAAGGTGGCGGCCGGACAATCGCCCTTCCCGGCCAAAGCCCCGTGGTATCCGTTTGTCGCAGGCCAGCTTACCGAACTCCTCGTCTCGGCGCTGGAAGGCTACCCTTATCCGCTGAAAGCCTGGATCTCAAACATGACCAACCCGTTCTACGGCATCGCAGGGTTGCGCGGCGTGGCGGAAGAAAAGCTCAAGGATCCTGCGCGTCTGCCGCTGTTTATCGCTATTGACGCCTTTATGAACGAAACCACGGCGCTGGCTGATTACATCGTGCCGGATACCCACAACTTCGAAAGTTGGGGATTCAGCGCCCCGTGGGCCGGCGTTGCCAGTAAAGTCACCACCGCGCGTTGGCCGGTAGTGACAGCGGCAACCAGCAGAACCGCTGATGGTCAACCCGCCTCGATGGAATCTTTCTGTATCGCAGTGGCAAAACGTATCGGGCTCCCCGGATTTGGTGACAATGCGATTACCGATCCGCAGGGCAATCACTATCCGTTGAATCGTGCGGAAGATTACTACCTGCGACTCGCCGCCAATATTGCGTTTATGGGCAAAGCGCCGGTCGCTGAAGCGCAACCGGAAGACATAGCGCTGACTGGGGTACAGCGGATCGTGCCAGTGATGACCCAAACGCTGAAAGCCGATGAAATCAGCCGGGTGGCGTTTATCTACTCCCGCGGTGGGCGTTTTGCGCCAGACAACAGCGGGCGAGATGAGAATCGGATAGGCAATGCGTGGGAAAAACCGCTACAAATCTGGAATGCGGACGTCGCCGCGCACCGCCATGCAATTACCGGCGAGCGCTACAGCGGCTGCCCGGCCTGGTATCCTTCACGCCTGTCAGATGGGCGTGCGGTCGAGGAGTTGTTCCCGGAACAAGAGTGGCCGCTGAAACTGATTTCTTTTAAATCCAATACCATGTCCAGCGCCACGGCGGTGATCCCACGTTTGCATCATCTGAAGCCGGTTAATCTGGTGGCGCTCAATCCGCAGGATGGTCAACGATATGGTTTAGCGCACGGCGATATGGTGCGTATCACCACGCCTGGCGGTCAGGCGCAGGCGCAGATAAGCCTGCTTAATGGCGTGATGCCGGGCGTGATCGCCATTGAACACGGTTATGGGCATAAAGAAATGGGCGCGGCGCAGCATACGCTCGACGGCAAGCCGATGGCGTTTGACGCACAAATAAGGTCGGGGATTAATCTCAACGATTTGGGCTTTGCGGATCCTACCCGGCAGGTAGCCAATACCTGGCTTGACTGGGTGTCAGGTGCAGCGGTGCGCCAGGGGTTGCCAGCGAGGATTGAGCGAGTGAAACTCTAACGCCGGATGGCCACGCCCACGCGTTTTATCCGGCCTACAGAACGTCGTAGGCCGGATAAGGCAACGCCAGCGGATCAGTTATTTACCGGGATCACCGCACCTTTATATTTGGTGCGGATCCAGTCCTGGATCTCTTTTGAGTGCAGGACATCAACCAGCGCCACGATATCTTTTTTCTTCTCGTCGCCACGATGCACGGTAATGATGTTGGCATACGGGTTGTTTTCACCACTTTCGACGGCGATAGGATCTTTTACCGGATCCAGCCCGGCGTCGATGGCGTAGTTGGCGTTAATCACCACCGCATCGCCTTCGTCGTTGTTATACATCTGCGGTAACAGCGCGGCTTCCACGTTAGGCAGGAACTTCAGTTTTTTCGGGTTCTCGACGATATCGCTAATGCGCGCGGTGACTTTATCCACGCCCGGTTTCAGCTTGATTACGCCCTCTTTTTCGAAAATCGACAGAATACGGCCTTCCTCAGATACCGCATCGCGCATGATGACCTTGCCGCCTTCCGGCAGATCTTTAAGCGATTTCACTTTTTTCGAATAGATCCCAATTGGCTCAATGTGAATCGCTCCGGCACTGACGAAATCATAGGTTTTATCGCCCGCATGATCTTTAATCACGCTGTTCAGGTACGGAATATGCTGGAAGTAGTTAGCGTCAATCTCACGGCCAGCCAGCGCGGTGTTGGGCAGAATGTAATCCTGGAACGGTTTAATCTCTAAATCGATCCCCTGCTTCGCCAGAATAGGCTTAGCCTGCTCAAGGATCTCCGCGTGCGGCACGTTTGAGGCGCCAACGGTCAGAGTATCGGCCCAGGAGGCAAAGCTCAGGGCGCTTAAGGTTGCTGCGGCGAGTAACGTCAGTGATTTTTTCATGATAATGGTTTCCGTATTTTATTAGCGTTTATCTAACAGAGAGGTGATCACATCGCCGCAAAGCTGGATGATGAAGACAATGAGCAAAATCGTCACCGTCGCCACCAGCGTGACGTCGCTGTGGTTGCGCTGGAATCCTTCCAGATAAGCCAAATTCCCTAAACCACCGGCGCCAATCACCCCTGCCATCGCGCTGTAGCTGACCAGCGCAATCAGCGTCACGGTGATCCCGGACACCAGAGCAGGAGAGGATTCCGGCAGTAAAACCCGAAAAATAAGCGTGCTTAGCCGTGCGCCCATCGAACGCGTCGCTTCAATAACGCCTTTGTCGACTTCACGCAGGGCAATTTCGACCAGACGCGCATAAAACGGTGCGGCCCCTACGATCAGCGCAGGCAACGCGGCATTAGCGCCGAGAATGGTGCCAACCATCGCTTTGGTAAACGGGATCAGCAGCACGATCAGAATGATGAACGGGATGGAACGAAAGATATTCACCACCAGCGAAATAACGCTATACACCGCGCGATTGTGAAACAGTCCGCCGCGTGCGGTCAGGAACAGCGCCAGACCAAGTGCAACGCCCAGGACAAAGGTCGCTGCGCCAGAAAGGACCGTCATATAGAGCGTTTCCTGGGTTGCTGCCAGCAGTTGCTCCCACTTCAGATGAGGAAACAGTTCTTCAGCCATGGTTGATCACCTCGCCTTCAATGTCGCTCTGGTGCAGATCGGCCAAAATATTGTTCAATTGTTCCTCAGAGGCCACAACGTGCACCCAAAGCTGACCAAACACGCCGTGCGCGGTTTGCGTCATCTTGCCGTGTAAAATGTTAAACGGCAGGCCATAGCGCAGGGTCAATTCGCCAACCACAGGCCGATGCGTACGTTGCCCGGTAAACGTTAGCTTGATCACCACACCGCCCAGCTCGCTGGCCAACTGTGGGTTAAACTCGTCTTCCTCGGTGTACTGACTCACCTGACGAACAAACTGTCGGGTGATCGGCTGCTGCGGATGGGTAAAGACGTTGAGCACGTCGCCTTCCTCAACGACCCTGCCGTTTTCCATTACCGCGACGCGATCGCAGATTTTTCTTACCACGTGCATTTCATGCGTGATCAGCACAATGGTTAATTTGAAGCGGCGATTAATATCGAGCAGCAAATCGAGGATCTGATCGGTAGTTTGCGGATCCAGCGCCGAAGTGGCTTCATCACACAGCAGAACGTCAGGATTGTTCGCCAGCGCACGGGCAATTCCTACCCGCTGTTTTTGCCCACCGCTAAGCTGGGACGGATACGCATTTTCACGACCGCTCAGCCCCACCAGCGAAATCAGTTCAGCAACTCGCGCTTTAATTGATGCTTTTGGCGCTCCAGCAATTTGCATAGAGAACGCAATATTTTCACTAACCGTTCGTGACCACAGCAAATTGAAGTGTTGAAACACCATGCTGATTTTCAGTCGCGCCTGACGTAAAGATTCCCCACGGGCGGCAGAGATATCGTGGCCGTTAATCGTTACGCTGCCTGAAGTCGGTTTTTCCAGACCATTAAGTAAGCGTATTAAGGTGCTTTTCCCCGCCCCGCTGTAACCAATAATTCCGTAAATCTGTCCCTGTTCAACCGTCAGGTTGACGTTATCGACAGCGGTAATGGCAAGCCTGCCTGGCGTAAACACTTTCGAAATATTTTTCAGGACAATCATGTCGTTTAGGTATCCGCTGCTGCTTATTGTTCTGCTGCTAGCGCTTTTGGCTGTTTAGCAGTATGGATGTCCAAACGAGTGTAATCAGTGAGATTGGCTTTTAAAATGAATTAAAACGCATTTGATATAACTTTTAGAAATATGTCGGTTTGGTCGGCGTTATACACAAAAAGTCAGGGATTGGGATGACAATTACACCTTGTTGCGCAACAAATTGCGGCTGCGAACAACCTCTTTATCCATACCTGGAAACAAATTAATGAATATTTTCTGTAAAACTGCACAGAAGTGTTTTGAAACGCTGTTTCCATTTTCCTTTTTGATAATTTTCAGCGTATAATGCGCGCCAATTGTCTCTTGAATGGTTTCAGCACATTGACCTGTAAAACTCAACGACTACAAAACTCACCATCCCGTTGGGCTGAAACACAAGCACACATTCCTCTGCACGCTCTTTCGATGTCACCTATCCTTAGTGCGAGGCATCACAACTTTCGTAACTCAGGTTTAGCTTCCCGTCCGTGCGCGGCGGGAGCCAGATTTCCATATCCTTCTCAACTTAAAGACTAAGACTGTCATGAAAAAGACGAAAATTGTTTGCACCATCGGTCCGAAAACCGAATCCGAAGAGATGTTAACCAAAATGCTGGACGCGGGCATGAACGTCATGCGTCTGAACTTCTCCCACGGGGACTATGAAGAACACGGTCAGCGCATCAAGAATTTGCGCAACGTCATGAGCAAAACCGGCAAGAAAGCCGCAATCCTGCTCGACACCAAAGGTCCGGAAATCCGTACCATCAAACTGGAAGGCGGTAACGACGTTTCCCTGAAAGCGGGCCAAACCTTCACCTTCACCACCGACAAATCCGTTGTCGGCAACAACGAAATCGTTGCTGTTACTTATGAAGGCTTCACTAAAGATCTGTCCGTCGGCAATACCGTTCTGGTTGACGATGGTCTGATCGGCATGGAAGTTACCGCTATCGAAGGTAACAAAGTTATCTGTAAAGTGCTGAACAACGGCGACTTGGGCGAAAACAAAGGCGTTAACCTGCCGGGCGTTTCCATCGCGCTGCCAGCACTGGCTGAAAAAGACAAACAGGACCTGATCTTCGGTTGCGAGCAAGGCGTTGACTTCGTTGCAGCATCCTTTATCCGTAAACGTTCTGACGTCGTTGAAATCCGTGAGCACCTGAAAGCGCACGGCGGCGAAAACATCCAGATCATCTCCAAAATCGAAAACCAGGAAGGCCTGAACAACTTCGACGAAATCCTCGAAGCATCTGACGGCATCATGGTTGCTCGTGGCGACATGGGCGTTGAGATCCCGGTTGAAGAAGTTATCTTCGCGCAGAAGATGATCATCGAAAAATGTATCCGTGCACGTAAAGTCGTTATCACTGCGACCCAGATGCTGGACTCCATGATCAAAAACCCGCGTCCGACCCGCGCTGAAGCCGGTGACGTAGCGAACGCCATCCTCGACGGTACCGATGCAGTCATGCTGTCTGGCGAGTCTGCAAAAGGTAAATACCCGCTGGAAGCCGTCACCATCATGGCAACCATCTGTGAGCGTACCGACCGCGTGATGACCAGCCGTCTGGACTTCAACAACGACAGCCGCAAACTGCGCATCACCGAAGCCGTTTGCCGTGGCGCGGTTGAAACTGCAGAAAAACTGGATGCTCCGCTGATCGTTGTAGCAACCCAGGGCGGTAAATCTGCTCGCGCAGTACGTAAATACTTCCCGGATGCCACCATCCTGGCGCTGACCACCAACGAAACTACCGCGCGTCAGCTGGTGCTGAGCAAAGGCGTTGTTGCACAGGTAGTTAAAGAAATCAGCTCTACCGATGATTTCTATCGTCTGGGTAAAGAAGTCGCTCTGGAAAGCGGTCTGGCTCAGAAAGGTGACGTTGTGGTGATGGTTTCCGGTGCACTGGTTCCGAGCGGCACGACCAACACGGCATCCGTTCACGTACTGTAATAATTCCAACGCGAATTAATTTGCTTAAAAAAGCGCCCTGGTGGCGCTTTTTTTATTTTATCGATAGCTACAATTAATAAAAAATCAAATCGGATTTCACTATCTAATCCGTGATTATCTAAGATGAATCCGATGGAAGCTTTCTGTTTTCACTCGGGTTTTTAGCCGTTTTTGCACAATTCGATGCTTCTTTGAGCGAACGATCAAAAATAAGTGCATTCCCATCAAAAAAATATTCTCAACATAAAAAACTTTGTGTAATACTTGTAACGCTACATGGAGATTAACTCAATCTAGAGGGTATTAATAATGAATCGTACTAAACTGGTACTGGGCGCGGTAATCCTGGGTTCTACTCTGCTGGCAGGTTGCTCCAGCAACGCTAAAATCGATCAGCTGTCTTCTGACGTTCAGACTCTGAACGCTAAAGTTGACCAGCTGAGCAACGACGTGAACGCAATGCGTTCCGACGTTCAGGCTGCTAAAGATGACGCAGCTCGCGCTAACCAGCGTCTGGACAACGCAGCTACTAAATACCGCAAGTAATAGTATCTGTGTAATAAAAATGGCGCACATTGTGCGCCATTTTTTTTGCTCTGAATTTCCCTTCCCTGTTATTGCGTAACACGCACCTCTGCATCCTCTCCCGGCACGCCATTCTGTGCAGACTTCACTTCCGCGCCATTGCTTACGACCGACGCTTGCCCGGCCGTTACGGTGACCGGATAGCCCGCACGACGATACAAGGCTCTTTCCACCAAACTGTTATCCACGGCTTTATTGTCTTTAAACTGGGTAAAACCGGCTGGCAGCACATACGGCATGGTCTGGACGTTTTGCTCCTCTTCCGGCGACAGCGGTCGATGCACCTCGACATAGCGCATTCCGTTCGGCTCTATCGAATATTTTATCGGCTCATTAATCACCCGAACCGGCGTTCCTGTCCGGACCTGAGCAAACAGTGCTTTGATATCCGGCGCATTCATGCGAATACACCCAGAACTTACGCGCAGCCCCACGCTGTCCGGCGCACTGGTGCCATGGATCAGATATTCACCGTTTCCATGCGCCAGACGCAGTGCAAAGCGTCCTAACGGGTTATTTGGCCCGGCAGGTACTACCGGCGGTAATGTTATGCCGCGCTCCAAAGAGCGTTTACGGATGCCTGCTGTAGGGGTCCAGGTCGGATTCGGGATTTTCTGCCCAACCCGGGTTTCCATTACCGGCGTTTCCAGCCCCTGCAAACCGATACCAATTGGGAAAACCTGAACAATATTCTCTCCCGGCGGGAAGTAATACAGACGCAGTTCCGCCAAATTCACAATAATGCCTTCTCGGGGTGCATCCGGTAGCAGTAATTGCGAGGGAATAGTAATCAGCGTTCCGGGTTTAGGTACGGGGGCAATCGTATTATTGGCTTCAAGGATCAGCATTGCGGCGGTATCAAACTTACGGGCAATCGCCTGTAGGTTTTTATCGCCTTCCTGCACGGTGTAGGTTTGATTTTGCCCAACAAGACGGCTGTTCGCCTGAGGCAAAGGATAATCGACCGCCCATGCGGCCTGAATAGCGCTGTAAGCGCCGATTAGCATTAACGTAATAACAGACGCGCGTTTCATACTCACCCCCCTGGCGTTCCTGCCGGACGGCGTCGAGCGCCCGATCCGGCCTACGAGTCACTGCGTTGCACTACCTCACTCTTTCACGTCGAGCTGAAAATTGACGTGTTTTATCAGTTTAGCTAAGAGTTGCGGCTTTGGTGCGAATAGCCCGAATCATCGCCTCCAGCCCTTGTGAACGAGACGGTGTGAGATGCTGTGCGAGCGCCATTTTTTCAAACCACGGACGCACATCAAAATTCACAATATCCTGGGCCGTCATGCGGTCATATAAAATGAATACGACAGCGATAAGCCCTTTCACAATTGCCGCATCGCTGTCGCCCTGTAATTCAATAATTCCTTCAGCATTCTGACGCATGACAATCCATACCTGACTTTGACAGCCCTGGATGCTATTTTCCGTATTACGATCGTCGTCGTTTAATTCCGGCAAACGCTGACCCAGTTCAATAATGTACAGGTATTTCTCTTCCCAATTAGCGCAACGCAGAAAATTACGCAACAACTTTTCTTTATCCGGTAGCGCAGCCATAACGCCTCCCTGTTATCCCAGTAAGTGATGAATACGCTTGAGGCCCGTTACCAGGCGATCCACTTCTTCGTGGGTGTTGTACATGGCAATCGACGCCCGGCACATCGCAGGAACGTTATAGTAGGCCATCAGCGGCATAGCGCAGTGATGCCCTGTTCGCACGGCGATGCCATAGTTATCAAGAAAACTCCCGACGTCATAGGCGTGATGTTTGCCGAGGTTAAAGGCAATCACCCCCAGACGATTATCCGGCCCGTAGAGCGTTAAATCCGGCACATCCGCCAGCTGTTCCAGCGCATAGCGCATTAGGAATTGTTCATATTCGCTGATTTCAGTAAGCCCCAGTGCGGAAACATATTCAATAGCCGCGCCGAGTCCAATAATTCCCCCGGTGTTTGGCGTTCCGGCTTCAAACCGCCAGGGGGCTTTGGCCCACGTCGTCCCCTGGCTCAGGCTCACCGTCGCAATCATCGATCCACCGCCTTCCCACGGCGGCATTTCCTGCAGCAACGACTCTCTGGCATACAGAACGCCAATACCGGTTGGCCCGTAGAGCTTGTGCCCAGAGAAAACATAGAAGTCGCAATCCAGCGCCTGCACATCCACCTGATGATGCATAACTGCCTGTGCGCCATCCACCAGCACTTTCGCGCCGTATTGATGCGCCAGCTCAGTCATCTCAACCAATGGGTTTTCCGTCCCCAGCACGTTAGACACATGGGTAATCGCCAGCAGTTTCGTGCGATCGTCAAACAGCGTCGGCAGCGTTTCCAGTTGCAACGTCCCCTCTGTATTGAGCGGAATAACGCGCAGTTCAGCACCTACACGGGCGCACAACATCTGCCAGGGCACAATATTGGCGTGGTGCTCCATTTCGCTGATGATAATGTTATCGCCCGCCCGCACATTGCTGCCGCCCCAGCTGTTAGCCACCAGATTGATACCTTCCGTTGTGCCGCGAACAAACACCAGTTCTTCAGCTGAACGGGCGTTGATAAACAGCGAGGCGAGCTTGCGCACATTCTCCATTTTTTCCGTGGCCTGCGCGCTCAACGTATGGATCCCGCGGTGGACCGCGGCATAGCCGTGACGGTAAAACTCGGCTTCGGCATCAATCACCTGGTTGGGCTTTTGCGCACTGGCGGCGCTATCCAGATACGCCAACGGTAAACCGTTCACTTCGCGCGTCAGGACCGGAAAATCAGCCCGCACTTTTTCAATGGGAAATGTCATGCTACGCCTCCCGGCAAGCGTTGGGCGATCCGTGCCAGGACCTGTTGTTTCAGCGTTTCCTCGCCCAGGGCTTCCGTCAGCTCAGCGGCAAACGCATAGAGAATCATTTGTTGGGCATCCTGCTGGCCGATCCCGCGCGAACGCAGATAGAACATCTGCTCGTCGTCGATCCGCCCTACCGTCGCCCCGTGGCTGCATTTCACGTCGTCGGCATAAATTTCAAGCTGCGGCTTGGTATCCACTTCCGCCAGTTTTCCGAGCAGCAAATTATTGTTGGTCATCTGACCGTCGGTTTTAATGGCGTGCTGAGCGACGTTGATCAGGCCATTGAATACCGCGCGCCCCTTATCGCTGACAATCGTTTTATGCAGTTGTCGACTGTTGCAATATCCCTTGTTGTGCGCAAGCCAGGTGCGGGTATCGCAGACTTCATTTTTCACCGGCATCGCCAGGCTGTTAAGCCTAAGCGTAGTGTTTTCGCCGTTAAGCTGGGTGCTGGTGTTATGGCGCAACACCGCATCACCGAGTAAAAAGCTGTGGCTGGCGGCCGTGGCATCAGCGCCCAACTGAATATCATTATGCGCGAAGTGGTGGCTGAGCGGATTCTCAAACGCCAGTTTGATGTGGCGCAAGTGTGCGTTTGCCGCGACGTTCATCGTTAATCGTGCACCGGTAAAATGGCGATATTCGCTGAGGCTGACATACTGTTCAATGACGGTGGCTTCTGCGCCTTCTGCCAGGTCCAGATGGTGGCGATAGTGCGCCGTGTTCACCTCATCACCCGCCAGCCCCTGGGTAATGTGCAGCAGCAGCAACGGTTTTGCCGGTCGCTGGTTACGCTTCACCTGAATGTGCGTTACACTGCGGGAGAGGCTTTCGGTCAGGTGCAGAAAGACTTCCGGTTGGATAGCCGCCGGTAGCGACTGGCGCACATCATCAACGGTAATGTTAAACCCGCTACCTTCCACGCTGTCGCTGAGCGTTGGACAGAATTGCCCGTCAACAAACACCAGGCGGACAGCATCAATAGCCGGCGCTAACGCTTCACACTGGGCGGACGTTATCTCAGTGACATGACTGACAAACTGGCTGTTGGTTAATCCTTCCAGCGGCGTGTATTTCCAGTCCTCATGCTTACGCGTTGGCAGTCCCAAACGCAGCATCTGCTGCAGGTGCTGCTGGGCATGGTACGAGCGCGTCTCCCTTTGCGTTTCAAACAGATGATGCCACTGTTGCAGCACGTTACTGCTGTTCGCTAAGCCAGCCATAACCTTGCTCCTCCAGTTGTTTGACCAGCGTGAAATCGCCGGATTTCACAATTCGCCCCTGGTAGAGAACGTGCACATAATCGGGTTTGATGTAATCCAGAATGCGCTGATAGTGGGTGACGATAATGAATGAACGTTGCCCGTCGCGCAGCGAGTTCACGCCATCCGCAACGACTTTCAGCGCGTCGATATCCAGCCCGGAGTCCGACTCATCAAGAATGCACAGCTGAGGTTCCAGCACCGCCATTTGCAAAATGTCATTACGCTTTTTCTCGCCACCGGAGAAACCAACGTTGACCGAACGCGTTAGCAAATCTTCCGGCATCTTCAATAACGCGATTTTCTCTTCCATCAGATCCTGGAAGTCAAACCTGTCCAGCGACTCTTCGCCACGGTAACTGCGCACCGCATTCAGTGCCGTTTGCAGGAAAAACTGATTACTGACGCCGGGGATTTCTACCGGATACTGAAATGCCATAAAGATCCCTTCACCGGCCCGGTCTTCGGGTGACAGTTCCAGTAAATCCTTACCGTTAAATTCTACCGTCCCGCCGGTGACTTCGTAGTCATCGCGCCCGGCGAGCGTTGCGGAAAGCGTACTTTTCCCGGAACCGTTCGGCCCCATAATGGCGTGTACCTCTCCGGGGCCAATATCCAGGCTCAGCCCACGCAGGATCGCCTTATCTTCCACACTGACCTGTAAATCTTTAATGCTTAACATGTGCTTTCCTTAAATTTTAACCGACGCTGTGTTCAAGACTTATGGCGAGAAGTTTTTGCGCTTCAACGGCAAATTCCAGCGGCAGTTCAGAGAACACGTCTTTACAGAAACCATTGACGATCATCGAAATGGCATCCTCTTCGCTGATGCCGCGCTGCAAACAGTAAAACAGCTGGTCTTCACCAATGCGCGAGGTCGTGGCTTCATGCTCAAGCTGGGCGCTGTTGTTACGACACTCCACATACGGGAAGGTGTGCGCTCCACAATCCGCGCCAATCAGCATCGAGTCGCATTGGGTATAGTTGCGGGCGTTGGTTGCGGTCGGCATGATCTTCACTAAGCCGCGATAGCTGTTTTGACTGTGTCCCGCGGAGATCCCTTTCGAGATAATGGTCGATTTGGTGTTCTTGCCGATGTGGATCATCTTGGTGCCGGTATCGGCCTGCTGATAACCACTGGTCAACGCGACGGAGTAGAATTCGCCGATAGAGTTGTCGCCGCGCAGAATACAGCTTGGGTATTTCCAGGTAATGGCCGAGCCGGTTTCCGACTGCGTCCACGACATTTTGCTGTTTTCGCCTTCGCACAGAGCGCGCTTGGTGACGAAGTTCAAAATGCCGCCGGTGTTACCATCACCAGGGAACCAGTTTTGTACCGTCGAGTATTTCACTTCGGCATCTTTGTGGATAATGACTTCCACCACCGCGGCATGCAGTTGGTAGCTATCGCGTACCGGGGCTGAACAGCCTTCGATATAGCTGACGTAACTGCCCTCATCCGCAACCAGAATGGTGCGTTCAAACTGACCGGTTTTTTCCGCATTTATACGGAAATAGGTCGACAGTTCCATTGGGCAACGCACACCTTTCGGGACATAAATAAACGTGCCGTCGGAGGCCACCGCCGCATTCAGCGCCGCAAAAAAATTGTCATTACCCGGGACAACCGTACCCAGATATTGTTTTACCAGCTCAGGGTGATCGTGAATCGCCTCACCAAACGAACAGAAAATAATGCCCTGTTCCGCCAGTTTATCGCGATAAGTTGTCGCCACCGACACCGAGTCAAAAATGGCATCAACCGCCACCTCTTTGCCTTCGCGGACCGGCACGCCAAGCTGCTCAAATGCGTCCTCAACTTCTTTACTTAAAAACGCATTCGCCCCCGTTTGCTGCACCGCGCCCGGCTCAGACGCGCAGGTTTCATCGCAATTACCGCAGGACGGCGCGGAGTAATAACTGTACTCCTGGTAGTTCAGCTTATCGTAATGCGCTTTTAGCCAGTGCGGCTCTTCCATGGTCAGCCACGCTTTAAAGGCATTCAGGCGAAATTCCAGCATCCAGTCGGGTTCATTACGTTTTGCCGAAATCGCGCGCACGACATCTTCGTTGATCCCTTTCGCCAGCTCATCGGTTTGTAGATGGGTGAAAAAGCCCTCTTTGTAATTAAGGTGCCCGCCAGCCCAGGTGTTGACATCGTCAGTTGCTTCAGTATTACGAGACATAGTACCGCCTATACCCCAAAACTTTCGCCACAGCCGCATTCGTTCTGGGCTTTCGGGTTATGAAATTTAAATAGCTGATTTAATCCTTCGCGCACGAAATCAACTTCTGTGCCGTCGATGAACGGCATCGCCTGTAACGGTACATAAAGTCTGGCCCCCTCCGTTTCAAACAGCAGATCGTCTTTTTCCGCCTGGCGAACGGTGTCCAGCACGTAGCCAAATCCCGCGCATCCCGTTTGCTTCACGCCTAAACGCACGCCTAACATGTCGGGTTGCTTTGCCACCAGCTCGCGGATGTGCGCCGCAGCCGCTGGCGTTAACGTCAGACCTCGCCAGGCAAAATCGTCCGGGTTAAATGTTCCTGAATGCAATTCCATAGGGTTACCTCGAGTCACTAGCTTTCAAGCTATAACAACATGTTAGTGATAATGATTATCACTTCAACCCCTCAACAGCAGGGGCATTCGGGTTAATCGCCCTTTTTGACCCCTTTTACTAAGCATAGACCCTGCTGCGTGGGTTAACAGGGATGGATTTTTTTGTTCAATGCATTGATTAATAATGGATTAAATAATTTCAATCGGCGAGACAGGTCGATAATCAAAAGATGTATAGAAAATGACTATTTCTGTGATAGAAGGGGTAACTTCCTCTGTCAGGCTATACCTAACCAGGGAGTTATCAGAGATGAGATTCGCAGAGCGGTGAACGGAAAAAAGTTAACGGCTGGCTAACCACCCATTGCCATTTTTCACTCGCCCGTAGGCAGGGGTTATATTATTTTCAAGCTGATAGATGATGGATAAAATAACATTTAAGTTATATCGTGTTATTTGATTATGTTCGGTTGCAAAGGATGAACTGGTTTCCACAAGATTGAAATGATTATATTCCTGCAACAGTGCTAAATTTGGCGCAATCTCAACAGGAAACTGTTTATCATTTGGTGAGGTGAAAAGATAGATATTCGCAGTTTTATGTTTATCTCTGTAGATAACATCCAGCAGCATATTATCCAGCTTATTAATATTCGCTGGCGAGATGGTGCCCATCATCTCTTGTCCGACGTGCGTCCAATATCCTTTTACAACATAGCTACCGATGTAAAACTGGGGGACTGCTGTAATGATGTTCCGAATGTTGTGCTTAATGCCGTAATACATCGACATCGACCCGCCTTTGGAAGCACCAAGAATAGTCGTGTTAGTGGGTTTCACAAAATCAATCACCCCCTGCATAAGTAGACTAACCCCCTGCTCAATATCGAAATTCATTTTATTACACAAGTAATAAGCTGGCAGACCGCCAAAATCATCTTTAATCCATAGAATTGCAGAATGGCAATGGTCAAGCATGACAAAGTCATAGATGGTAGCATCCGGGATATTAAATCCAGACATGACAATCAACAAATGCCGACAATCTCTGGAGGCTGGTTTGAATCGATAGTGAATCTGTGTCTGATTTTTATAATTGAAAACAAGATTCTCTACCATTATTTAAACCCGGTTAACGTTTCACGGTGACCAGAACAGCGCACACAGTAATGATTTACCAAAGGGTCTGTTCTGCATTCTCTGTGCGATATAAAGCGGTTATGATTCTTTAAACTTAAATGTCACCACGGCTATTTTTTGACAACATCGGTCTGCAGACTCACGGCAAGTAGGTACAATCCCGTTCAGGCACTACGTGAAGACAACAAAAAACCCTTAAGGCTGCTTGCTGGCAGGCTTAAGGGTTCCGGCCCCATCCGGCGCTTATCTCCGGCACTCACGATGGCTTAGCTCTTGAAGGGGCGATAAGAATAATCTCACTTCCGGATATGTTTTGTTTAACACAAATTGCGATTTGACTATTTTATAAGCGTATTCAATCAATTATTAGGCGCTGTTTTTCACTGAGCGCGTCCAGCAACAGGCGCAGTCCTGCAGGCTGATGCTCCCGCGAAAGATATAAACCATAAATTGGCAGGCTTTTTGGTTGAAGCTCGGGCAAGAGTCTAACCAGCTTTCCCTGTGCCAGCCCTTCCCGCGCCTCCAGTTCCGGCACCAGCGCAATGCCCGTTCCCGCCAACGCCGACTCACAGAGCAACGAAGAGATCCCGGCGCTCAAATTGCCTTTAATCGCAACAGCGGCAGCCCGCCCCTGGGCATCCAGAAAGTGCCAGGATTTTCCGGCAAACCCGCTGTAGTACAGACAATTATGCTGCGTAAGGTCGTCGATAGTCTCAGGAGTGCCATGTTGATGCAGGTACTCTACAGACGCGCACAGTACCGATTTACAGTCGCCAAGGCGACGGGCGATAGTTCCAGGTTCAGGGTTTTCCGTTATACGGATCGCCACATCAATGCGTTCTCCCACGAGGCTTACCGGTTGATTATTGATCTCCACCTCGATACGCAGTTGCGGATACTTCGTCAGAAACGCGGGCAGTACCGGCGCTAAAATATGCATAGCTGTAAAATGCGCACAGGCCACACGTAGCGTGCCAGAGGGAGTTTGCGCGGCGCTGGCGGCTCCAATATCCAGCGAAAGCTGCGCCAGAGAACGCGTTTTCACTAATGCCTCTTCACCCGCTGGCGTGATCGTCAGACGGCGCGACGAGCGATGGATAAGTCTTGCACCCGCCCATTTTTCCATCTCGTCGAGGTAACGACTGACCATCGGACGGGAAAGCCCCAGCGCACGCGCGGCGGCGCTCAGACTGCCCAAATCACAGATATGGTTGAATACCGTTGCCGCCATCACTCTGTCCATTGCATCCCATCCGATCGTTTTATGAAACTCAGCATGTCCTAATAAGGGAATTCTAACAGATCCGAATTTCCTTAAAATACAGGAACTATCAAAAGACAATTCCCTGCACAAGGATACCTGGCATGAAAGTTAAAACGCTGGCCCTGCTGTTACCTCTGTTCGCCTCTTCAGCCTTTGCCGCGACGCTACAGCTGGACGTCTACAATCCACAGGACAAGGCTATTTTCCCGGTCTCTTCAACGCTGGTTTCAGGACCGAAAGAAGCAATATTGTTTGACGCACAGTTCAGTACTAAAGATGGTGAACAGCTGGTGCAGATGATTCGCGCCAGCGGTAAAACGCTGAAGGCCATCGTGATCACCTCCGGCGATCCGGATTTCTATTTCGGACTGCAGCCTATCGTCAAAGCCTTCCCACAGGTAAAAGTCCTGGCAACACCGCACGTAGTAGAGCATATCCGTGCCACCAAAGAGGCCAAACTGCAATTCTGGGGTCCGCAAATGAAGGATGGCGCGCCAACATCGCTCACTGTTCCGCAAGCAACAACGCAAACGCATTTCACAGTTGATGGTGAAGCGCTGGAACTGCGCCACCCTAATGATTATGCAGCCTATGTCTGGATCCCGGCGAACCGTGCCATTATTGGCGGTACCGGCGTGGCGTCTGGTATACACGTCTGGACGGCGGATACGCAATCTGCAGAACAGCGTAGCGCGTGGCGTAGCGTACTGAGCGAAATGCAGAAGTTACAACCCACCCAGGTGGTCCCAGGGCATTACATCGGCGAACGCCCTGCGGGCGATAAAGCGATTCGCTTCACACAGGACTATCTGCAATCGTTTGAGCAGGCGTTAGGGGCGAAGAAAGGTTCGGATTATGTGATTAAAACCATCACCGCGGCATGGCCAGGTCTTGCAGACGCAAGTTCTCTGGAGCTAAGTGCGAAGGTTAATACTGGTGAGATGAAGTGGTGATTGAGATTTAACGCAAAAAATAACCCCGAACGCGTGTCGGGGTTTCATTACGATAAGCATACCGGAATCAATGAACGCCCATGCGCCAGGCAAAATAGATCTCTTCTTTAAGTTCAGTCGAAGAAAGCGTCAATAAATCCGCGAACTCCAGCTCCAACTGTTTCAGTCTTTTCAGGTACTGAGCTGGTGAAAGATCGGTTTTATCACGACGTAAAAACTCTATTGCCAGTTGGGCCGGGTCTAATTGGGTAGACATATCATCCTCGCTTGTGTTCAAAACCTGCACAGTATAACACCATTCCCTGTGCAGATAATGACCAAAAGCAATATGCATCACAAAATTGCTGTCGTCAGACGCGACGTGCAGCACAATCGTCCCTGCTCATCGAAGATTTCGATTTGCCATACCTGATGACGAGAGCCGGTATGCACCGCGCGACATACCCCTCTGACTCGCCCTTCCCGCGCCGAGCGGATATGGTTGGCGTTGACCTCCAGGCCCACCACTTTTTGCTCACCCTGAGTACACAGGTAGCCAGCCACCGAACCAATGCTCTCAGCCAACACCACGGACGCGCCGCCGTGCAGCAAACCAAATGGTTGTTTAGTACGGTGGTCTACCGGCATTGTGGCTTCCAGCGTGTCATCGCCAATGTGCACAAAACGAATATCAAGCAGCCCAACCATATTTCCTTCACCCATGGCGTTGAGCGCTTCGAGTGTGACTTCACGTTTCCAGATCATCCTATAATCTCCAGCAGTGCCTGTAATGGATGGCGAACGCCCGTGCCTTCAACGCGTTTAACCTGACTGCGACAGGAGTATCCGGTAGCCAGACAACGGTTACGCGGCAATCGTTGCATTGCCTGGTGCCATGATAGCTCATAGATCCCCAGTGAGTTCTGATGATTCTTCACTTCGTGGCCATAGGTGCCCGCCATGCCACAGCACCCTACGCTGATGTTCTCCAGCTTTGCGCCAAAGCGGGCAAAAATAGCCGCCCACTGAGCAGGCGCGCCCGGCAGGGCCGTCACTTCGGTACAGTGTCCAAAGAAGTACCACGGTTCACCGCCCACAGCGACTGGCGGCTGTGACTCCACAACTGTCGATAACCATTCGTTGGCGAGTAACACATGGAAATCGCCCCGCTGTTCCCCGAGCGCCAGTTTGTATTCATCGCGATAGCAAAGCACCAGCGCCGGATCGACACCCACCATCGGAATATTCAGCTTCGCCACCCGATTGAGAAACTCAGATGTTTTCTTTGCGGTTTTTGCAAAACGGTTTAAAAAGCCCTTAATATGCTGGGCCTTGCCGTTTGGCGAGAACGGCAACAGTACTGGCTGCAAACCCAGCTTTTCAACCAGACGTATAAAATCAGCCACCACCTGTGCATCGTAATAGCTGGTGAACGGATCCTGCACCACCAGCACCGTACGGGCTTTTTGCTCAAGGCTGAGTAATTCGAGCTGTTCCAGCGTCATATTGGCGGAACGATGACCAACCAGCTGACGTTGAAGCGACGGCGCAGACAGCAGCGGTAAGTCGACCATGCCGATGTGCTTTTTAGCCAGATTACGCACCAGCGGCTGGTTGATGAAGAAGTTAAACGTGTTGGGCGCCCGCGCCATTAACGGCGCATAACTCTCAACGGTCGCCACCATGTGATCGCGCAACGGCCGCAGATAACGCGTGTGATACAACTGCAGGAAGCGTGAGCGGAACTCCGGCACATCGATTTTAATCGGGCACTGTGTGGAACAGGCTTTACACGCCAGACAACCCGACATTGCTTCTTTCACTTCGTGCGAGAAATCGTATTCGCCTTTGCGCGCATGCCAGCTATTGCGGGTACGGGCAATCAGCGTACGTAAACTGGCACGTTTTTCCGGTAGCTCTTTTTCCAGCTGTAGCGGGTCAATCCCGCGATCTGCCAACAGACGCAGCCATTCACGCACCAGCGTAGCTCGCCCTTTCGGTGAATGGATACGGTTGAGGCTGATTTTCATCGACGGACACATCGGGCTTTTCGCATCAAAGTTAAAGCATAACCCGTTGCCGTTACACTCCATCGCCCCACGCCACTCCTGGCGTACGGCCAGCGGGATCTGACGGTCATACGTTCCGCGCTTCACCGCGTCCACTTTCATCATCGGCGCATCAACATCTTCCGGTGGACAGATTTTGCCAGGATTGAGCCGGTTTTGCGGATCAAACACCGATTTCACTTTACGCAGTTCGCGATACAGTTCCTCACCGAAGAACGCCGGGCTATATTCTGCACGAAAACCTTTTCCGTGCTCGCCCCACAGCAGACCGCCATATTTTGCCGTCAGCGCGACAACATCGTCAGAAATGCGTTTCATCAGCACTTCCTGCTGCGGGTCGCACATATCCAGCGCCGGTCTGACGTGCAGCACACCTGCATCCACGTGACCAAACATGCCGTAACTCAGGCCGTGGCTATCGAGCAGAGCACGGAACTCGGCAATATAGTCAGCCAGATGTTCCGGCGGAACGCAGGTATCTTCAGCAAACGGAATCGGCTTCGCGGCCCCTTTCGCATTCCCCAGCAGACCGACAGCTTTTTTACGCATCGCGTAAATGCGCTCGACGCCTGCCAGCTCGGTACATAGCTGCCAGCCTATAACACCCGCTTCCTGACGCGCGATTAAGCCATCCAGCCGTTCGCACAGTGCGCTGACTTGCGAATCAATCAATGCTTCATCGTCACCGGCAAACTCCACAATATTCAGACCCAGCATCTCTTTATCCGCCACATCGGTAATCAATTCACTTACCGAGTGCCAGACAATATCTTCCCGTGCCAGGTTAAGCACTTTGGAGTCGACGGTTTCTACCGACAGCGCGCGCGCTTCCACCATCACCGGGGCATTACGCAATGCCGAGTCGAAAGAGTCGTACTTAACGTTAACCAGTTGTCTGACTTTGGGTAGTGGCGTGATATCCAGACGGGCTTCGGTGATAAACGCCAGCGTACCTTCAGAGCCAGTAAGAATGCGGGTTAAATCAAATTCGGTCATCTCATCGTTAAAGACGTGCCGCAGATCGTAACCGGTCAGGAAGCGATTAAGTTTCGGGAATTTATCAATGATCAGCTGTCGGTTGTCGCGGCAACGCTCATAAACCGTCTTGTAAATGCGGCCAATAGTGGTGTTGCTATTACCCAGCGTTTGGGCAAGTTCGACCGGCATTGGCTGGGTATCAAGAATATCGCCGCCCATCAGCACCGCGCGGATACCCAGCACGTGATCGGAGGTTTTACCGTAAACCAACGAGCCTTGTCCGGATGCGTCGGTATTGATCATCCCACCCAGCGTTGCCCGGTTACTGGTGGATAACTCGGGGGCAAAGAAATAGCCGTAAGGCTTCAGAAACTGGTTGAGCTGGTCTTTTATCACCCCGGCTTCGACCCGCACCCAACCTTCCTGCGCATTGATTTCAATGATGCGGCTCATATAGCGGGACATATCAACAATAATGCCCTGATTCAGCGCCTGACCGTTGGTCCCGGTGCCGCCGCCGCGTGGGGTAAAAATCAACGAAGAGAAAAGAGGTTCCGCCGCCAGACGAGCAATGAGCGCCACATCTGCGGTTGAACGAGGGAATACGACAGCATCAGGAAGCAGCTGATAAATACTGTTATCCGTCGACATTGTCAGACGATCGGCATAGCTCGTTGCCGTATCGCCCGTAAATCCTTGCTGCTCCAGTGCCTGCAAAAAATTGAGCACCAGTTGAACGACACCTGGCGCCTGAGAAATTTGTGGAATCATTATAGTGACCCTTTCCTGCGGTCTGTGTTGTGAATTTAATCGTTTGCGTGTTGCTTTGTTTGTTGTATCACATTTTTTTCTAATACGCTCAGCAGATTTACAGGCAGAATCCGCCTGTTAAAAACCGCTGAAATTGCTCATCATTACAGGGTGTCATTTAAGTGTTCACGTCGCGTCAACGTTCTGGCGCAAAGACAAAGGTGAAAAGTATTTATGGTAAATTTCCGCCAGCCCAAGGATATTGCACAAGTGCTGCTATCGGCGCTGTTTTTAGCCGTCATGATTGTGGCCTGTCTTTGGATTGTTCAGCCCTTTATCCTCGGTTTTGCATGGGCGGGGACGGTGGTCATTGCGACCTGGCCGATCCTGCTACGCTTACAAAAATTGCTCTGGGGCCGTCGCTCGCTGGCCGTGCTGGTGATGACCCTGCTGCTGGTGCTGTTGTTCATCATTCCTATCGCGCTACTGGTCAATAGCATTGTTGATGGCAGCGGGCCATTGATCCATGCCGTAACCGCAGGCGATATGACCCTGCCGGATCTGGCGTGGCTGAACAGTATTCCGTTGGTCGGCGCCAAATTGTATGCCGCTTGGCACAGTCTGCTGGATATGGGTGGCGCGGCCATCATGGCCAAGGTTCGTCCTTATATCGGCACGACGACGACCTGGTTTGTTGGCCAGGCTGCACATCTTGGCCGCTTTATGATGCACTGTGGTCTGATGCTGCTGTTCAGCGCCCTGCTGTACTGGCGCGGTGAACAGGTAGCGTTAGGTATTCGCCACTTCGCTTGTCGCCTGGCATCCAAACGTGGCGATGCCGCCATTCTGCTGGCAGCACAAGCCATTCGCGCCGTCGCATTAGGGGTTGTGGTCACCGCGCTGGTGCAGGCAGTGCTCGGTGGTATTGGTCTGGCGGTAACCGGCGTGCCGTACGCCACGCTGCTGGCGGTATTGATGATCCTGTCTTGTCTGGTGCAACTGGGGCCATTGCCGGTCCTGGTCCCGGCCATTATCTGGCTGTACTGGACGGGCGATTCAACCTGGGGCACGGTGCTGCTGGTGTGGAGCGGCGTGGTCGGAACGCTGGATAACGTTATTCGCCCGATGCTGATTCGCATGGGGGCCGATTTGCCACTGATCCTGATTCTCTCAGGGGTCATCGGCGGACTGATTGCCTTCGGCATGATTGGTCTGTTTATCGGCCCGGTGGTACTGGCCGTGTCCTGGCGTCTGTTCTCCGCCTGGGTAAACGAAGCCCCTGCGCCAGGTAGCGATCCCGACGAAATCCTCGAAGAAATTGCTGAAATCGAACGCAATAAGTAATCCCACGTCAGGCGGCACCGCCGCCTGATTATTTAACAATACTAATCAATTCCGCCCGCTTACTGAATAAGACCCAACGTTATCCTTCTTTAAATACTCATTTGCTTCGCAAATTATTTACAGTTTTTAAACTATTGAGATGAATCTGATCGACGTAAAAAACCAGTATGCCTACTATTAGCCCATGGCTTTAGATCAACACATTGATTTATAAGCATGGAAATCCCCTGAGTGAAACAACGAATTGCTGTGTGTAGTCTTTGCCCATCTCCCACGATGGGCTTTTTTTTGTCCTTCGCGCGCCTCGCCACCAACCTTACCGCACCACAGATCCGCTCTTCCCCGTTGATAAACAAATAATATTGCACAAGATACTGTGACTCTCTTCAAGCCGAAATATCCACAGCAATGTTATTACTATTCCACCGTCTTTTATGAGGTGATCAAATAATGAACGCATTGGAACTCCAGGCTATCCGCCATATTTTTGCTATGACGGTAGAAGAAAGCGCTATGTATATCTCGCGGGATCACAATGTTGCCGCCTGGCAACAATGGGAGAATGGCGAAAGGGAAATCCCGGAAGACATCACGCGCATTTGTGCAGAAATGAAAGCCAGACGAAAGTTAAGAATTAACGCCATTATCGAAAAAATAAATAACCGTATCGGTAATAACACCATGCGTTTCTTTCCCGATCTGATCTCTTTTCAGGCGGTTTATCAGCACGATGATTTTCTCGACTGGAAAATCTATCAATCGGCCGCTGTTGAACTGTATGCCCACGACCTTGAGCGTTTGTGTTAAGAGACCGCAGCGCCACACTCATTTAGCCTTTTCGCTGAGTAACATATTATGAAAAACACCTATTTCTCCACTGCGATAGGGCTGTACTTTAATTACTTGGTACACGGCATGGGGGTCATTCTGATGAGCCTCAATATGTCTTCACTGGAACAACAGTGGCACACCGATGCCGCAGGCGTCTCAATTGTTATTTCCTCACTCGGCATTGGCCGTTTAAGCGTGTTATTGGTGGCGGGCATGCTTTCCGATCGCTATGGCCGCAGACCGTTTATTATTTTCGGTATGGTCTGCTACCTGCTGTTCTTTGTAGGCATCATCAATACTCACAGCATTTATATTGCCTATGCTTTTGGATTTTTAGCCGGAATGGCAAACAGTTTTCTTGACGCCGGAACTTACCCCAGCCTGATGGAGGCGTTTCCCCGCTCTCCCGGCACGGCTAATATCTTAATTAAAGCGTTTGTTTCCATCGGTCAGTTTCTGCTGCCGATGATTATCAGTCTGCTGGTGTGGGCAGAACTTTGGTTTGGCTGGTCCTTCCTTGTGGCGGCCGCGGTAATGCTAATCAATGGCGTATTTTTGTTTCGCTGTCGATTCCCGGCCCATCCTGGGCATCAAGCCCCCCTCAAGGCATTACCCGTTGAACAGAAAAGCATACAATCTGAACATCGTTGTTCTCTTCTCGATCTCGCCAGTTACACTCTGTACGGCTACATCGCCATGGCGACATTTTATCTGATAAGCCAGTGGTTGGCACAGTACGGACAGTTTGTCGCCGGGATGTCCTACACCTTATCGATCAAGCTGTTAAGCATTTACACCTGCGGTTCTCTACTGTGTGTGTTGATCACCGCGCCACTGGCACGAAAGACGGGGCGCGCAACCTCTCTGTTAATGCTGTACACCTTTATCTCATTTATCGCCTTGCTGATGGTTTGCCTGCATCCGTCGATCTACATGGTGATCGTCTTCGCATTTGTCATCGGTTTCTCTTCAGCCGGAGGCGTTGTACAAATCGGTTTAACGCTGATGGCCGCACGCTTTCCCGATGCGAAGGGCAAAGCTACCGGGATTTACTACAGCGCGGGCAGCATTGCGACCTTCACCATCCCACTGATAACGGCAAGACTCTCGCAGACCAGCATTGCTCACATCATGTGGTTTGATACCGGCATAGCTGCGGTAGGCTTCCTGTTAGCATTGTTTATTGGCTATCGCAGCCGTATCGCGACAAAGCAGCAACTAAACATGGCGACGGTCGTAAAATAACGCGGATGCAATATTGTTCTCCCCCGCTGCAAAATAATTGGTCGCGGTTTTAAAACTTCAGCAAAATGTTGGTTGAAAGAATTAAGTTTCACAGTTGAGCATGCAACATACCTGGTAACTTAAACGCCATGCTATGTAGGCACAATATCAGCACCCCGGTATATTAATCACAAGGTCGCCGCAATTTAAAAAATATCGACGAGCACAGAACAATTTTAAAATCCGCAAGGAGTTGTGAACATGTCTCAAAATAAGACCTTTAATACGCCATTTCTTTTGGCGATAATCTGTATTTATTTAAGTTATTTTTTACACGGCATTAGCGTCATTACACTGGCGCAAAACATGAGTTCTCTTGCAGAAAAATTCTCCACCGACAATGCTGGGATAGCCTATTTAATTTCCGGCATTGGTCTTGGTCGCCTGGTGAGTATTTTATTCTTTGGCGTGCTCTCAGATAAATTTGGTAGACGGGCTATCATTCTGTTAGGTGCTATTCTGTACATGCTGTTTTTCTTCGGCATTCCCGCCAGCCCGAATCTGATGATTGCCTTTATTCTCGCTGTTTGTGTCGGCGTCGCTAACTCGGCCCTGGATACAGGTGGCTATCCGGCTTTGATGGAATGCTTCCCTAAGGCATCTGGGTCAGCGGTTATCCTGGTTAAAGCGATGGTCTCATTCGGGCAGATGATCTACCCCATCGTCGTCAGCACCATGCTGCTCAACCATATCTGGTATGGCTATGCAGTCATTATCCCAGGGATACTGTTCGTCATCATAACGTTGATGCTGCTCAAAAGCCGTTTCCCCAGCCAGATGGTGGATGCGGGCATTGCAAAAGAGCTACCACAGATGAACAGTAAACCGCTGGTCTGGCTGGAAGGCGTAGCCTCCGTTATGTTTGGGGTGGCCGCATTCTCGACCTTTTACGTCATCGTGGTCTGGATGCCGAAATACGCGATGGCATTTGCCGGCATGGCAGAAGCCGACGCGCTGAAAACCATCTCTTACTACAGTATGGGTTCGCTGGTCTGCGTGTTTATTTTTGCTGCACTGCTCAAGAAAATGGTTCGACCCATTTGGGCGAATGTATTTAACGCCGGGCTGGCAACCCTCACCGCAGCGGTTATCTATTTATATCCATCCCCATTGGTGTGTAACGCCGGTTCATTTCTTATCGGGTTTTCTGCCGCAGGCGGTATTTTACAGCTCGGCGTTTCGGTGATGTCAGAGTTTTTCCCCAGGAGCAAAGCCAAGGTCACCAGTATTTATATGATGATGGGGGGCGTAGCCAACTTTATTATCCCATTAATCACCGGATACCTTTCAAACATTGGCCTGCAGTACATCATTTTGCTGGACCTCGCATTTGCTTTGCTGGCCTTCATCACCGCCATCATCGTCTTTATTCGTTACTACCGCGTATTTGATATTCCCAAAAATGATGTGCGGTTGGGCGAACGTTATTTTCAATAAATTGCTTAGAAGGAGTATCAAATGGACGTAACTGCAAAATATGAACTGATTGGTCTGATGGCCTACCCTATCAGACACAGCTTGTCGCCTGAAATGCAAAATAAGGCATTAGAAAAAGCGGGATTACCTTTTACCTACATGGCATTTGAAGTCGATAACTCCACGTTTGCTAATGCGATTGCCGGGCTGAAGGCTTTAAAGATGCGCGGTACCGGAGTCTCAATGCCCAACAAGCAACTGGCATGTGAATATGTTGATGAATTAACGCCTGCAGCCAAACTGGTCGGCGCGATTAATACTATCGTCAATGATGATGGTTACCTGCGCGGCTACAATACTGATGGCACGGGGCATATTCGCGCCATCAAGGAAAGCGGTTTCGATATCAGGGGTAAAACCATGGTACTGTTGGGCGCAGGCGGCGCGTCAACGGCCATTGGCGCCCAGGCAGCGATTGAAGGCATCAAAGAAATCAAACTCTTTAACCGTCAAGATGAGTTCTTTGCCAAAGCGCAGGAATTCGCCAAACGTGTTAATGAAAATACCGATTGCGTGGTCACCGTTATCGATCTCGACGATCGACAGGCTTTTGCGGACGCACTGGCAAGCGCGGATATTCTGACTAACGGTACGAAAGTGGGAATGAAGCCGCTGGAGAACGAATCTCTGGTGACCGACGTTTCCCTGCTACGCCCGGATCTGCTGGTGACTGAATGCGTCTACAACCCGCATATGACCAAATTATTGCAACAGGCACAACTTGCCGGTTGCAAAACGATTGATGGTTACGGCATGTTGTTATGGCAAGGGGCTGAACAGTTCAAACTCTGGACCGGGAAAGATTTCCCTCTTGAGTATGTGAAACAGGTTATGGGTTTTGCAGCCTGATGAGCAAGCATTTGTAAAATATTTAAAGGGTAATCGATGAAAACCGTAACCGTAAAAAACCTCGTCATTGGCGAGGGTGCGCCGAAGATCATTGTCTCACTGATGGGTAAAGACATCGCAACGGTAAAAAGCGAAGCGCTGGCCTATCGCGAGGCGGATTTCGACATTCTGGAATGGCGCGTTGACCATTTCACCGAGGTGTCCTCCGTTGATGCCGTACTGGAAGCTGCACGCGCCATCCGCGATGTGATGGCTGACAAACCGCTGCTGTTCACCTTCCGTAGTGCCAAAGAAGGTGGTGAACAGGCGCTGGCTGTCGAAAACTATATTGCGCTAAACCGTGCGGCGGTAGATAGCGGTCTGGTCGATATGATTGACCTGGAGCTTTTCACCGGTGACGAACTGATTAAAGCCACCGTCGAATATGCACATGCAAAAAATGTCGCCGTCATTATGTCGAATCATGATTTCCATAAGACGCCAGCGGCACAAGAGATTGTCCTGCGCCTGCGTAAAATGCAGGAGCTTGGCGCTGATATCCCGAAAATCGCCCTGATGCCGCAAAACAAGACGGATGTATTGACTCTGCTTGGCGCAACTCTGGAAATGCAGGAACGCTATGCCGATCGCCCGATCATTACTATGTCGATGGCCAAAACAGGGGTGATTTCACGTCTGTCCGGTGAGGTTTTCGGTTCAGCGGCAACCTTTGGTGCGGTGAAAAAAGCCTCTGCCCCTGGGCAAATTTCGGTCACCGACCTACGTACCGTTTTGACCATATTGCATCAGGCATAATAGTACCGTTTATCCATATTAATATCAGTAATGCCCTGCCCCAGATATTCGCTTAATCACGAATATCGGGCAGATGGCCGGACATTATTAAATAACTCACATTATTATTGTCGAATATAGCGACAGGTAGTCGCACGCATATAATCTGGAGTTCACATGAAATTATCAAGACCAAAACGCATTGATGGTCGGGTCCCCGTATTATCCGCAGCGGATGCCATTAATTATATTCCTGATGAGGCAACGCTCTGCGTATTAGGCGCAGGCGGCGGTATTCTCGAAGCAACAACATTAATTAATGCGCTGGCTGAAAAATATAAAAACGCACACTCACCCCGAAACTTATCATTGATTAGCCCAACGGGATTAGGTGACCGTGCTGACCGTGGAATTAGCCCGTTAGCACAAGAAGGTTTAGTCAAATGGGCATTATGCGGCCACTGGGGACAATCACCACGAATTTCCGACCTCGCTGAACAGAATAAAATTGCCGCCTATAACTATCCTCAGGGCGTATTAACCCAGACCCTGCGTGCCTCGGCAGCCCACCAGCCGGGTATTCTGAGTGAGATCGGTATCGGAACATTTGTCGATCCCCGCCAACAGGGCGGAAAGCTGAATGAAGTAACCACTGAAGATCTGATCAAGCTGGTGGAAATTGATAACAAAGAGTACCTCTATTACAAAGCCATTGCGCCAAACATCGCCTTTATTCGCGCCACCACCTGCGACAGCGAAGGTTACGCCACGTTTGAAGATGAAGTTATGTATCTCGACGCGTTGGTGATTGCTCAGGCCGTTCACAACAACGGCGGCATCGTCATGATGCAGGTGCAAAAAATGGTGAAGAAAGCCACACTGCACCCAAAAGCCGTGCGTATTCCGGGCTATCTGGTCGATATTGTGGTCATCGATCCCGATCAAACTCAATTGTACGGCGGCGCGCCGGTTAACCGCTTTATCTCGGGCGATTTTGTCCTTGATGACAGCCAGCAGACTGCCCTGCCGCTCAATCAGCGTAAACTGGTGGCCCGACGCGCTCTGTTCGAAATGCGTAAAGGCGCGGTCGGCAACGTTGGCGTGGGTATCGCCGATGGTATTGGTCTCGTTGCTCGCGAAGAAGGCTGCGCTGACGACTTTATTCTGACGGTCGAGACCGGCCCGATTGGCGGAATTACCTCCCAGGGCATCGCTTTTGGTGCCAACGTCAACACCCGCGCGATTCTGGATATGACCTCCCAGTTTGACTTCTACCACGGCGGCGGGCTGGATGTATGCTATTTAAGCTTCGCCGAAGTGGATCGCCACGGCAATGTCGGCGTACATAAATTCAATGGCAAAATTATGGGGACCGGCGGTTTTATCGATATTAGCGCCACCTCGAAGAAAATAATATTTTGCGGCACGTTAACTGCCGGAAGCCTGAAAACGGAAGTTGCCAATGGCAAATTAAATATCGTGCAGGAAGGCCGGGTGAAAAAATTCGTCAACGAATTACCAGAAGTCACTTTCAGCGGAAAAATTGCACTCGAGCGCGGACTGGATGTCCGTTACATCACCGAGCGCGCTGTATTTACGTTAAAAGAAGATGGCCTTCATTTAGTCGAAATTGCGCCAGGAGTCTCTTTGCAGGAAGACATTCTGGACAAAATGGATTTCCCTCCGGTTATTTCTCCGGAACTGAAACTGATGGACGAAAGATTATTTATCGATGCTTCGATGGGTTTTATATTGCCCGATGCCGCCAATTAAAAGGAGTACCCTGATGGATTTTTCATTAACTGAAGAACAAGAGCTGCTGCTTGCCAGCATTCGCGAACTGATTACCAGCAATTTCCCGGAGGAATATTTCCGTACCTGCGATCAGACGGCGACCTATCCGAAAGAGTTTATGCGCGCCCTTGCGGACAACGGTATTTCAATGCTGGGCGTTCCGGAAGAGTTCGGCGGTATCCCGGCAGATTACGTCACGCAGATGCTGGCACTGATGGAAGTTTCCAAATGTGGCGCACCCGCTTTTTTAATCACGAACGGTCAGTGCATTCACAGTATGCGTCGTTTTGGCTCCGCCGAGCAGTTACGTAAAACGGCAGAAAGCACCATGGAAACGGGCGATCCGGCTTATGCGCTGGCATTAACCGAACCGGGAGCAGGTTCAGACAATAACAGCGCCACCACCAGCTACACCCGCAAAAACGGCAAGGTATATCTCAACGGACAAAAAACCTTTATCACCGGCGCTAAAGAGTATCCTTATATGCTGGTACTGGCTCGCGATCCGGAGCCGAAAGATCCGAAGAAAGCCTTTACGCTGTGGTGGGTGGATTCGAAGAAACCCGGCATTAAGGTTAATCCTCTGCATAAAATCGGCTGGCACATGCTCAGCACCTGCGAAGTTTATCTTGATGATGTTGAAGTAGACGAAAGCGATATGGTCGGCGAAGAAGGCATGGGCTTCCTCAACGTCATGTACAACTTTGAGATGGAACGGTTGATCAACGCCGCGCGTAGTACCGGTTTCGCCGAGTGCGCCTTCGAAGATGCCGCCCGTTACGCTAACCAGCGCATCGCATTTGGTAAACCGATTGGCCATAACCAGATGATCCAGGAAAAACTGGCGCTGATGGCGATTAAAATTGAAAACATGCGCAATATGGTGTTGAAAGTGGCCTGGCAGGCCGATCAGGAACAGTCGCTGCGGACCAGCGCGGCGTTGGCAAAACTGTACTGCGCCCGCACGGCAATGGAAGTGATTGATGACGCCATTCAGATCATGGGCGGGCTGGGTTACACCGATGAAGCGCGAGTTTCCCGATTCTGGCGCGATGTTCGCTGCGAGCGCATTGGCGGCGGCACCGACGAAATTATGATTTACGTCGCCGGACGCCAAATCCTGAAAAATTATCAGAATAAGTAAGCGGTAATCCGTGCCGGATAGCGCATAAGCGTTTTCCGGCACGAGCCAGGATAATCAGACCTCTGGCATCAAGCATTCCTGCTCAACCAGATTATTTTTAAACTGCTTGCGATAATCACTGGGGGTACAACCTACATGCCGCTGAAAGAGTTTGGCAAAGTGATCGACATTTTCATACCCTACTCGCCAGGAGATTTCCGCTAACGAAGCTTCCGTATTCGTCAGGGCAAATTTCGCCTCGGTCATTCGTCGCTGAATCACATAATTGATCGGCGAAATTCGATACTCCTTAGTAAATTCATGGCAGATATAACTCACGCTGGCCCGGAATTTTTTGGATAACTGATCGAGAGTAATTTTTTCACGGAAGTTATTATTTAAATAAACCAGCACATCTTTAATTAAGACATCTTTTTTAATATAACCTTGCTCAGAACGATAGGCATTTTTAAAGTTTTCGTAAAATAAAACGGTTAGAGCATAAGCAAAAGCGTCGTAGGCTGAAGATGTCAGGTTATTTTTGCTCTGGGGGAGCATAACCCCCAACTCATTAAAGATACTCTTAATAACCTCCTTCCCCTGAGTAACGCTAATCACCGGACACGAGTGCATCTGCAATAGCTGATTATCCTGCCAGCCGTTGAAACGAAAACCGTAGAGCGCGCAGGTGTAAGTCGTTGCAGGTGCGCTACTATCCGAAGCAACCGCATGGAGTCGCCCTTGCTCTATCACCACGATATCCCCGGCATGCGCGACATACAGCGACGAATCGATAATTAATCTTGCGACCCCTTTTTTGACATAAATAAGCTCTGTTTCATTATCGTGAACGTGATGACCCGACTCCCAGTTAGGGTCATCACTGATGACGAATCGCGAGAATCTCGGGGTTTTCCCCTGTTCAAAAAGGGTCTCCACGGCATTATCAAAGCAGCGTTGATACATGACAACCTCCACCTAAAGGCAGCAATTTTGGGATTATTAATATCGGAAAATAAAAACGATAATGACGTTATACAACGTTATTCCTTCCCGGCGAAACAAAATTATTTGCGCCGTCTGCAAGATGACACCTTTTGCTTTGGTACATTGCTGCCATTGATTATTTGCGTTTTATAATAATCAAAAAGAATAAATGTTATTAAGTCTGCATTAATAATTTACATATAAGAAACAAATTCAGCGCAGATGCGATTAAAAACATGATGCATTTCGCAATTATTTTCACTGTCTTTGTGTTCCCGTTTTTTCCTCTGGTACGCACCGTCTGATTATTGCTGATAAACCAGGCATTCCCGGGACGTTTTTTTTGCAAGATTGTTGGCAATGAAAACAGATTTCCCCGTCGAAAACAGCCCTCCCTCTGTCGCACACTATTTTCAGTCAATTTTCCCTACTGTCGATAATGACGCACCACGTCATCATCCACACGAGAATCACTGGAGATGCCATGAAAATAATAACCTGCTTTAAGTTGGTGCCTGAAGAACAGGACATTGTTGTTACCCCACAGCGCTCGCTTAACTTTGACCGGGCCGATGCCAAAATCAGCCAGTTTGACTTAAATGCGATAGAGGCCGCAGCGCAGCTTAGCGCGGAGGGTGATGAAATCATCGCCTTAACGGTGGGCGGGTCGCTACTACAAAACTCCAAAGTGCGTAAAGACGTGCTGTCCCGCGGGCCGGACAGTTTGTATATGGTGCAGGATCCACAACTGGAGCATTCATTACCCCGGGATACCGCTCAGGCGCTGGCCTGTGCGGCCAACAATATGGATTTCGACCTGATGCTGTTCGGTGAAGGATCGGGGGATATCTACGCGCAGCAGGTCGGCTTACTGGTTGGGGAACTATTACAGCTCCCGGTGATTAATGCCGTCAGCAGCATCCAACGTAACGGCGATCGCCTTGTGGTTGAGCGCACGCTTGAAGATGAAGTCGAAGTAATTGATCTGCCGCTCCCCGCCGTACTGTGCGTGACGTCGGATATCAACACACCGCGTATTCCCTCGATGAAGGCGATTCTGGGCGCGGGTAAAAAACCGGTCACCCCGTGGCAAGCCAGCGATATTGGTTGGATACCTGCGTCACCGTTAGCGGAGCTGGTGAGCCTTACCGTGCCGCCGCAAACCGAACGTCAGCACATCATTCTGGAAAATGACTCAGCAGAAGCCATTGCCGAACTGGCTGAACACCTGAAAAAAGCCCTGAACTAAGCCCAACGGAGAGAAATCATCATGAGTAAATTAGCCAACGTCTGGGTGTTCAGCGATAACGTAGAACGCTATGCAGAATTAATGGCCGGCGCTCGCCTGTGGGGTGAGCAGGTACACCTTATCGTACAAGGCAGCGACCAGGCCAATCAGTTGCAAGCCCTGGGCGCCGATAAGATAGTCGTGCTCGACGCAACCTCCGGTTTACAGCGTGTTGAAAATTACGCTGAGACCATCGCCGCCCTGATGCAGGAACACGCCGGGCTGCTGCTGATGTCCGCGACTAAACGAGCCAAATCTCTTGGCGCACGCTTAAGCATTCAGCTCAACGCAGCGATGGTGAACGACGCCACATCGGTAACGCTGGATGCAGGCATTTTGTTCGCCGAACACCGCATGTATGGTGGTCTGGCATTTGGCAAAGAAAAAATCAAAAGTACGCTGGCGATTATCACGCTTGCCCCAGGCCAGCTTGAACCGGTCGCGGAAAACGCCTCGCACAACTGCCCGGTTGTCTCAGCAACGTACATCGCGCCGCACCATGAAGTGATGTGCCTGGAGCGTCGCGCCAAATCCGTGAGCAGCGTGGATCTCAGCAAAGCTAAGCGCGTGGTGGGTGTGGGTCGCGGCCTGGTGGCGCAAAACGATCTGGAAATGGTGCGCCAACTGGCATCGGTGCTGGGTGCTGAAGTGGGTTGTTCACGACCGATTGCCGAAGGCGAAAACTGGATGGAACGCGAACGCTACATTGGCGTTTCTGGCGTGTTATTGAAATCAGACCTGTATCTCACGCTGGGCATCTCAGGACAAATTCAGCATATGGTCGGCGGTAACGGCGCGAAAGTCATTGTCGCCATCAACAAAGATAAAAAAGCCCCTATTTTCAATTACGCCGATTACGGTCTGGTGGGCGACATCTACAAAGTGGTTCCGGCCCTT
Source organism: Citrobacter sp. RHBSTW-00887 (assembly GCF_013728095.1). NCBI lineage: Bacteria > Pseudomonadati > Pseudomonadota > Gammaproteobacteria > Enterobacterales > Enterobacteriaceae > Citrobacter > Citrobacter sp. RHBSTW-00887. The sequence continues at coordinate 2,997,144 of NZ_CP056267.1, forward strand.
ATCGACCATCTCAGCCGCTAATCCCGTTAACGCACATCTCCCGCTGCCCTCGCGGCGGGAAAGGAGCATAAAGCATGTCAGATGAAAAATTTGATGCCATTGTGGTCGGTGCTGGTGTAGCGGGTACAATAGCAGGCTACGTTATGGCCCGGGCCGGACTGGACGTACTGGTCATTGAGCGCGGCAACAGTGCGGGCAGTAAAAATATGACCGGTGGGAGACTCTACGCGCATAGCCTTGAGCGCATCATGCCCGGATTCGCGCAGGAAGCGCCTCTCGAACGTAAAGTCACCCGCGAAAAAATATCCTTCCTGACCGAAGAGAGCGCCGTTACCCTCGACTTCCATCGTGAAAAAGACAACGCGCCAGCGCAGGACTCTTATACCGTTTTGCGCAACCGGCTTGACCCATGGCTAATGGAAAAAGCGGAACAGGCTGGCGCGCAGTTCATCCCCGGCGTGCGCGTCGACGCGCTAATTCGCGAAGGCAATAAGGTCACCGGAGTGCAAGCCGGGGACGATATCCTCGAAGCCAATATTGTCATCCTAGCCGATGGCGTTAATTCTATGCTGGGACGGTCGCTGGGAATGGTTCCCCCCTCTTCTGCACAGCACTATGCCGTTGGCGTAAAAGAGCTGATCGGCTTACCGTCGGCGGTGATTGCGGATCGGTTCAATTTGTCAGGCAACGAAGGTGCAGCCTGGCTGTTCGCAGGCTCACCGTCTAATGGACTGATGGGAGGCGGATTTCTGTATACCAACCAGGATTCCATCTCTCTGGGCCTGGTGTGTGGTCTGGGGGATATTGCCCATGCCACGAAAAGCATTCCGCAAATGCTGGAAGACTTTAAGCGACACCCGACTATTCGTCCGCTAATTGCCGGCGGTGAACTGCTGGAGTATTCCGCACATATGGTACCGGAAGGCGGTCTGGCAATGGTTCCGAAACTGGTTGATGACGGGGTAATGATCGTCGGCGATGCCGCTGGTTTCTGTCTGAATCTGGGTTATACCGTGCGCGGCATGGATTTGGCGATAGCTTCCGCAGAAGCCGCCGCCCAAACAGCCATTGCAGCAAAAGAGCGCCAGGATTACTCGGCCAGTAGCCTGATGGATTACAAACGCGCCCTCGAACAGGGCTGTGTGATGCGTGATTTGCAGCATTTTCGCAAGATCCCGGCGCTGATGGAAAACCCGCGTCTGTTCACCCAGTATCCCCGCATGGTGGCCGATATCATGAACGATATGTTTACCGTCGACGGAAGCCCAAATCAGCCCGTTCGCAAGATGATCATGTCCCATGCCAGGCAGATTGGGCTGATGAACTTACTGAAAGACGGCATCAAGGGGGCCACCGCACTATGAATCAGGACACTAACGTTAACGTCGACGTCAAACTGGGCTTCAATAAATTTAATGTTGATGAAGGCCACCCGCACATCATTCTGGCTGAACATCCCGACCTTAATGAATTTCGCAAGTTGCTGAAAGCCTGCCCCGCCGGACTGTATAAACAGGATGAGAGTGGAAATATTCATTTTGATTCCGCAGGCTGCCTGGAGTGCGGCACCTGCCGGGTGCTGTGCGGTGACACGATCCTCACACAATGGGAATACCCGCTCGGAACATTTGGCGTTGATTTCCGCTACGGCTAACGGATTTTGCATGTTGTACGCCGGATTGGCCCCGCCTGGCCATCCGGTCAGATGTATGCCGAAATAATCCTGGGAATAACTTCATGAGTATCACACTTACGTTTAACGCCGAACGTCGCCAGGCCTGGCGACAACTGGGTTTATGGGGAGATGCTTCGCTTGGCGATTACTGGCACCAAACCGCCAGAGCCATGCCGGATAAAATCGCCGTGGTTGATAATCATGGCGCTTCATATACCTACGCTGCACTCGACGATGCTGCCAGCAGTCTGGCAACCTGGTTTGTAGCCTGCGGGATCCAACCCGGCGATCGCATTGCCTTTCAGTTGCCTGGCTGGTGCGAGTTCACCATTATCTACCTGGCCAGCCTGAAAACCGGGGCCGTTTCCGTACCACTGCTGCCTGCCTGGCGCGAAGCGGAACTGGTGTGGGTACTGAACAAATGCAAAGCGAAGATTTTTTTCGCACCGACGTTGTTCAAACAGACCCGACCGGTTGATCTGATCCTCCCCTTGCAAAACCAGTTGCCGCATCTGCAACAGATTGTCGCCGTAGATAAACTGGCACCGGCCACCGCCTCGCTGGCGTTCAGCCAACTGCTTCTGGCTCCGCCATTAACCCAGGTTATTAACGTTCACGCCGATGAACTGGCTGCCGTGCTGTTTACCTCCGGGACCGAGGGAATGCCGAAAGGCGTAATGTTAACCCACAACAATATCCTTGCCAGCGAACGCGCCTACTGTGCCCGACTCAATCTCACCTGGCAGGATGTGTTTTTGATGCCCGCCCCACTGGGACACGCTACCGGTTTTTTGCATGGCGTTACCGCGCCATTTTTAATCGGCGCACGCAGCGTATTGTTGGATATATTCACCCCAACCGCCTGTCTTGAACTGCTCGAGCAACAACGCTGTACCTGCATGCTCGGTGCAACCCCCTTCGTCTACGACATGTTGTGTAGCCTGGAAAAACGGCCCTGTGATCTCACATCACTACGTTTTTTCTTATGCGGTGGCACCACCATTCCGCAAAAGATTGCCCGTGACTGCCAACAGCGTGGCATTAAATTGTTAAGCATCTATGGTTCGACGGAGAGCTCGCCGCATGCGCTGGTCAATCTCGACGATTCACTTTCACGCATAATGAATACCGATGGATATGCCGCCGCAGGCGTGGAAATTAAAGTCGTCGATGAAGCGCGCAATACGTTGCCTGCAGGGGTCGAAGGTGAAGAGGCCTCGCGTGGTCCCAATGTTTTTATGGGCTACCTCGATGAGCCTGAACTAACCGCCCGCGCGCTGGATAAAGATGGCTGGTATTACAGTGGCGACTTATGCCGCATGGACGAAGCGGGATACATCAAAATTACCGGGCGTAAAAAAGATATTATTGTGCGCGGAGGGGAAAACATCAGCAGCCGCGAAGTGGAGGATATATTATTGCAGCATCCGCGCATTCATGATGCCTGCGTTGTCGCGATGCCAGACGATCGGCTAGGTGAACGGTCGTGCGCTTATGTGGTACTGAAACCGCCGCATCATTCGCTGTCGCTGGAATCAGTGGTGGCCTTTTTTAGTCGCAAACGGGTGGCAAAGTATAAATATCCGGAACACATCGTCATTGTCGAAACGTTACCGCGCACGGCGTCCGGCAAGGTACAAAAATACCAGTTGCGTCAGGATATCATTCAGCGTTTAAGCGTGGAGAGTGTGGAAAGCGTTGAAGGGTAAAGTACCGGATAGCGATGCTAAACCTCTAATCCGGCCTACGTTGCATACTAACCGTAGGCCGGATAAGGCATTTACACCACCATCCGGCATGATGTTACTTCTTCAGTTCAGCCAGGCTCAGCCAGGTCTGCACGACGGTGTCCGGGTTCAGCGACAGACTGTCGATCCCCTCTTCCATCAGCCAGGCGGCGAAGTCTTCGTGATCGGATGGACCCTGACCGCAAATACCCACGTATTTGCCCTGCTTCTTGGCTGCACGAATCGCCATCGACAGCAGCGCTTTCACCGCGTCGTTACGCTCGTCAAACAGTTCAGAAACCACACCAGAGTCACGGTCCAGTCCCAACGCCAGCTGCGTCATGTCGTTTGAACCGATGGAGAAGCCGTCAAAGTACTCAAGGAACTGCTCGGCCAGCAAGGCGTTGGATGGGATCTCGCACATCATGATGATCTTCAGTCCGTTCTCACCGCGTTTCAGCCCCTGACGCGCCAGCTCTTCCACTACCGCTTTCGCCTGGGCAACGGTACGGACAAACGGGACCATCACTTCTACGTTAGTCAGGCCCATATCGTTACGGACACGTTTCACTGCGTCACATTCCAGCGCGAAACAGTCGCGGAAGCTATCAGCAATGTAACGGCCCGCCCCGCGGAAGCCCAGCATCGGGTTCTCTTCATGCGGCTCATAACGCTCACCGCCGACGAGGTTGGCATATTCGTTGGACTTAAAGTCTGACATACGCACGATAACGCGTTTTGGATAGAACGCTGCACCCAGCGTGGCGATCCCTTCCGTCAGACGACCAACGTAGAATTCACGCGGGGAATCAAAACCTTTCATCATGCCGCGGATTTCGTTTTGCAGCTCAGGCGTCTGGTCATCGAACTCCAGCAACGCACGCGGGTGTACGCCAATCATGCGGTTGATGATAAATTCCAGACGCGCCAGGCCGACACCTTCGTTTGGCAGACAGGCGAAGTCGAAAGCCCGGTCCGGGTTACCCACGTTCATCATCACCTTCAACGGCAGATCCGGCATGGTCTCCACGCTGGAACTCTTCACGCTGAAGTCGAGCATCTCAGCATAAACATAACCGGTATCACCCTCGGCGCAGGAGACTGTGACTTTCTCACCATCCTTCATACGCTCGGTGGCATCACCACAGCCAACCACGGCCGGGATCCCCAGTTCACGGGCAATGATCGCCGCGTGACAGGTACGACCGCCACGGTTGGTGACAATCGCTGCCGCTTTCTTCATGATCGGTTCCCAGTCCGGGTCGGTCATGTCGGTAACCAGGACGTCGCCAGGTTCGATACGGTTCATTTCGCTGATGTCCTGAATAACTTTGACCGGACCCGCGCCAATGCGGTGACCGATAGCACGACCTTCAGCAATAATTTTACCCTGAGCATGCAGCGTATAACGCTCCATCACCTGGCCGCGCGAGCGCACGGTTTCCGGACGCGCCTGCACAATGAACAGCTTGCCGGTATGACCGTCTTTCGCCCATTCGATGTCCATCGGACGACCGTAGTGCTTCTCGATCTGTACCGCCTGCTTCGCCAGTTCCTGCACTTCTGCGTTGGTCAGGGAGAAAATGTCGCGCTGCTCCTGCGGTACATCTTCAATCGTCACCTGCTTGCCGTGTTCCTGGGTTGGCGCGTAGACCATACGGATTTTTTTCGAACCCATTGTGCGACGGACGATCGCCGGACGGTTTGCCGCCAGAGTCGGTTTGTGCACGTAGAATTCATCCGGGTTAACGGCACCCTGCACAACCATCTCGCCGAGGCCCCATGCGGAAGTGATGAACACCACCTGATCGAAACCGGATTCGGTATCGATGGAGAACATTACGCCGGAAGACGCGAGGTCTGAGCGCACCATCCGCTGAACGCCAGCAGAGAGCGCCACGCCACGATGGTCATAACCCTGGTGAACGCGATAAGAGATTGCACGGTCGTTAAACAGCGAGGCAAAGACGTGTTTGATAGCAACCAGTACGGCATCAAATCCCTGGACGTTGAGGAAGGTTTCCTGCTGACCGGCAAATGACGCATCTGGCATATCTTCTGCGGTGGCGGAAGAGCGCACGGCAAAAGAGGCATGGGCATCGTCTGCTGACAGCTGCGCGTAAGCATCGCGGACGGCATTTTCCAGCTCCGGCTGGAAAGGAGTGTCGATAATCCACTGGCGGATCTGTGCGCCGGCTTTCGCAAGCTCGGTGACATCGTCAATATCCGTTTTATCCAGCAGCTCATAAATGCGCTGGTTTACACCGCTCTGGTCCAGAAACTGGTTAAACGCATCGGCGGTCGTTGCAAAACCATTCGGTACGGAAACACCCATACCGGAAAGGTTAGTAATCATTTCACCCAGGGAGGCATTTTTGCCCCCAACTCTGTCTACATCATTCATGCCGAGTTGGTTATACCAAAGCACCAGCGGTGACGAGCCATTGTTGGACATCGAACAATCCTTATATATGAACGAGGTTAGGAAACTCAATTTTGCGTAATTATCTTTGCATATTTACTTCAGCGAAAAAAACGGTGAATCGTTCAAGCAACTTTATTTTTTATTTTTTCAGATTGTTTCCGCATTTGCGCAAACCCGCGAGCCACAGGGGATCACCACAAAAACTACCGGTATAAACATTTGTTCCGAAAAATGAAATGTACTTTTCAGTAAATATAAAAATACCGTTTCATTTTACAAAATAGATGCAGCAATATTCGCTTCTGGCGAATTTTAATTTATGCTTTCAGAGAATTATGTCAGCCCCAGGATGAGCAAAATGGATAATGCTGTTGATCGTCACGTATTTTATATTTCTGATGGTACGGCCATCACCGCCGAGGTATTGGGCCACGCGGTAATGTCGCAATTTCCGGTTACGATCAGCAGCATTACGCTGCCGTTTGTGGAAAATGAGAGTCGTGCGCGAGCGGTTAAAGACCAGATTGACGCGATCTATCAACAAACTGGCGTGCGCCCTCTGGTGTTTTACTCAATCGTTTTGCCGGAAATTCGCTCGATCATTTTGCAAAGCGAAGGATTTTGTCAGGATATCGTGCAGGCGTTGGTTGCCCCACTGCAACAAGAGATGAAGCTCGACCCTACGCCGATCGCCCATCGTACCCACGGCCTGAACCCCGGCAACCTTAACAAGTACGACGCGCGCATTGCCGCCATTGATTATACCCTCGCTCATGACGACGGTATTTCGTTGCGCAACCTCGATCAGGCGCAGGTGATCCTGCTTGGCGTTTCCCGTTGTGGTAAAACCCCGACCAGTTTGTATCTGGCCATGCAGTTTGGCATTCGCGCGGCCAACTACCCCTTTATTGCCGATGATATGGATAATCTGGTGCTGCCAGCGTCCCTGAAGCCGTTACAGCATAAATTGTTCGGCCTGACCATTGACCCTGAGCGCCTGGCGGCCATCCGCGAAGAGCGCCGGGAAAACAGCCGTTACGCCTCGATGCGCCAGTGCCGGATGGAGGTTGCTGAGGTGGAAGCGCTATACCGGAAAAACCAGATCCCATGGCTGAACAGTACCAATTATTCGGTAGAAGAGATTGCTACCAAGATCCTCGACATCATGGGGCTGAATCGCCGTATGTACTAGAATGCTAGTGCATTGGTTCGATTTTTTGTTATTATGCTCGCCACCAGGCAGGATGAGTATGATATTGTGATATACATCACTTCCCGGTAGTCCTGCCGTTGAAGCAACAAATTTCTGAGACAAGTAATGAACAGAACCGATGAACTCCGTACTGCGCGTATTGACAACCTGGTCACTCCAGCAGAGCTTGCGCAACGGCATCCTGTTTCGTCCTCCGTCGCCCGTCATGTTACGGACTCCCGACGCCGGATAGAAAAAATATTAAATGGTGAAGACGCTCGTTTACTGGTGATCGTAGGTCCCTGCTCGATTCACGATCTTGATGCCGCCATGGAATACGCAACGCGTTTACAGGCGCTGCGCGAAAAACATCAGGCGCGTCTGGAAATCGTGATGCGCACTTATTTTGAAAAACCGCGCACCGTAGTGGGCTGGAAAGGCTTAATTTCCGACCCGGATTTAAACGGCAGCTACCGCGTGAACCACGGCATTGAACTGGCGCGTAAACTGCTGTTGCAGGTCAATGAACTGGGCGTACCCACGGCAACAGAATTCCTCGACATGGTGACCGGTCAGTTTATTGCCGATTTAATCAGCTGGGGAGCCATTGGCGCACGCACCACCGAAAGCCAGATCCACCGTGAAATGGCCTCTGCGCTTTCCTGCCCGGTCGGCTTTAAAAACGGTACGGATGGCAATACGCGTATTGCCGTCGATGCGATTCGCGCCTCCCGTGCCAGCCACATGTTCCTCTCTCCGGATAAAACCGGCCAGATGACCATTTATCAGACCAGCGGTAATCCTTACGGGCATATCATCATGCGCGGCGGTAAAAAGCCGAATTATTATGCTGAAGATATTGCCGCCGCCTGCGATACCCTGCACGAATTTTCCCTGCCTGAACATCTGGTGGTCGATTTTAGCCATGGCAATTGCCAGAAGCAGCATCGTCGTCAGTTGGACGTTTGTGATGATGTGTGCCAGCAAATTCGCAATGGTTCGACGGCGATTGCCGGGATTATGGCGGAGAGTTTCCTGCGTGAAGGTACGCAAAAAATCGTTAGCGGCCAGCCGCTGGTTTACGGCCAGTCCATTACCGACCCGTGCCTGAACTGGGAAGATACTGAACTACTGGTTGAAAAACTCGCCTCTGCGGTTGATAGCCGTTTTTAATGCTGTTCGCCGGGTAACATCACGTTACCCGGTGCTAATCCTTTGTTTTCCCCCTCCTTATTGTACAAAATTTATTCTCGTCACAATTATTTCACAAAAAGGCTTGCCGCAATTTTGCAGTTTGATGATAATGATTATCATTGTTAAATTGATTGTTATTTTTAAAAACTATTCACGTATGGATAACACAACAACGCCCGCAAAAGAAAAAACACCGCCTGCCGTCGCGCCAAACGAGCGCCGAATTGACAGTAAAAGTCTGCTGGGCAAAGAGGGGCGCGTGATCATAGAACACGATGGTCAGCTCTATCTGCTGCGCCAGACACAAGCCGGAAAACTCATTCTGACCAAATAAACACCACTTTTCGCCAGCCACCCAGGTAGTACCCAGGCAGCCAGCGCTTTTCGATTTCCTAATGGAGAGTTGCTATGCCACACCTGCACACTGCATCCCTGCGCCCTTCGCTCTTGGCGCTGGCGATTATCAGTAACCTGCCCACCGTCGCGTATGCGGCGGTAGAAGATATGACCGTCACCGCTACCGGCAATGCCCGTAGTGCTTTTGAAGCGCCGATGATGGTCAGCGTGATTGATGCCACCGCGCCGGAAAACCAGACCGCCAGCTCAGCAGCCGACCTGTTGCGTACGGTTCCGGGCCTGACCCTTGACGGCACCGGTCGCACTAACGGCCAGGAAGTGAATCTGCGCGGCTACGATCGACGTGGCGTTCTGGTGCTGGTTGATGGCGTTCGTCAGGGAACCGACACCGGACACCTGAACAGTACCTTCCTCGATCCGGCGCTGATCAAACGCATCGAGGTCGTCCGTGGCCCTTCTGCACTGCTGTACGGTAGCGGCGCGTTAGGTGGTGTGATCGCCTATGACACTGCGGATGCCAAAGATCTGCTGGAAGCCGGACAAAACAGTGGTTATCGCGTGTTCGGTACCGCGGCAACCGGCGATCACAGCCTCGGTATGGGCGCCAGCGCGTTTGGTCGCACCGATACGCTGGACGGACTGCTTGCCTGGTCCAGTCGCGATCGCGGTGATTTGCGCCAGAGCAACGGTACTACGGCACCAAACGACGAAGCGATTAACAATATGCTGGCGAAAGGCGGCTGGAAAATTGACAGCGCCCAGACGCTGGCCGGCTCGCTGCGTTACTACAACAATGACGCCCGTGAACCTAAAAACCCGCAAACCAGCGCGGCGGATGCCACCAGCAACCCGATGACCGATCGCTCAACCATCCAGCGCGACGCGCAACTGACCTACTCGATTGCTCCAGCCGACAATGACTGGTTGAACGCGGATGCCCGCGTCTACTGGTCCGAAGCACGCATTAATGCGCAAAACACGGATAACACCGGCGAGTTTCGCAAACAAACCACCAAAGGCGGCAAAATCGACAACCGCAGCCGCCTGTTTACCGACTCTTTTGCATCTCACCTGCTGACCTACGGCGGGGAATACTATCGTCAGGAACAACAGCCAGGCGGCGCAACCACCGGTTTCCCGGAGGCAAAAATCGATTTCAGCTCCGGTTGGCTACAAGATGAAATCACCCTGCGCGACCTGCCGGTTACGCTGCTGGGCGGTACCCGTTATGACTCTTATCGCGGCAGCAGCGACGGCTATGAAGATGTCGATGCCGATAAATGGTCGTCCCGCGCCGGGCTCACCGTTGCGCCAACTGACTGGCTGATGCTGTTCGGTTCATACGCTCAGGCCTTCCGTGCGCCGACCATGGGCGAGATGTATAACGATGCGAAACACTTCTCGATTGGCCGTTTTTACACCAACTACTGGGTGCCAAACCCTAACCTACGCCCGGAAACCAACGAAACCCAGGAATACGGATTTGGCCTGCGCTTTGACGATCTGTTGATGGCGAGCGATGCGCTCGAATTTAAAGCCAGCTATTTCGACACCAAAGCGAAAGATTACATCTCCACCAGCGTCGACTTTGCCGCCGCGACAACCATGTCCTATAACGTACCCAACGCCAAAATCTGGGGCTGGGACGTGATGGCGAAATATTCCGCCGATCTGTTCAGCCTCGACATGGCCTATAACCGTACGCGCGGCAAAGATACAGACACCGGCGAATACATTTCCAGCATTAACCCGGATACCGTCACCAGCAAACTGAACGTACCGGTTGCGCACAGCGGTTTCTCCGTTGGCTGGATAGGTACATTTGCTGACCGTTCAACGCATATCAGCAGCAGCTACACGAAACAGCCCGGTTATGCGGTAAACGATTTCTACGTGAGCTATCAGGGCCAACAAGCGCTGAAAGGCATGACCACCACGCTGGTACTGGGCAACGCCTTCGACAAAGAGTACTGGTCGCCGCAGGGCATTCCGCAGGATGGTCGTAATGGCAAAATTTTCGTGAGTTATCAGTGGTAATCACTTTTCCCCGGTTCGCCGGGGCAGCAATCTGGAAGGAAGAGACAATGAATCATTACACACGCTGGCTGGAACTGAAGAAAGAAAATCCTGGCAAATACGCACGTGATATTGCGGGATTGATGAATATTAGCGAAGCCGAACTGACCTTCGCGCGCGTCGGTCATGACGCCTGGCGCTTACGGGGCGAAGTGCGTGAAATCCTCGGCGCACTGGAAGCTGTCGGCGAAACCAAATGTATATGCCGCAACGAATATGCGGTGCATGAGCAGGTTGGTGCGTTTACCAATCAGCACCTGAACGGTCATGCCGGACTGGTACTCAATCCGCGCGCTCTCGACCTGCGCCTGTTCCTCAATCAGTGGGCAAGCGTGTTCCATATCAGCGAAACAACCGCCCACGGCGAGCGTCAGAGCATTCAGTTCTTTGACCATCAGGGGGATGCGCTGCTGAAGGTCTATGCCACACAGAATACCGTCATTGAGGAATGGGCTGCGTTGCTGACCCGTTTCATCTTCGCTGAAAACCCGCCTCTGGCGCTGCAACCCGCCCCCCCTTCTGCTCCAGCCACCGTCACGGTCGATGCGCAGACCGTTGATCAAGAGTGGCGAGCCATGACCGATGTACACCAGTTCTTCGGTCTGCTGAAACGCCACGACCTCACCCGCCAACAGGCGTTTAACCTGGTGGGCGACGATCTGGCCTGTAAAGTCGCAAATAGCGCTCTGGCGCAGTTACTCGACACCGCGCGCCAGGATGGCAATGAAATTATGGTCTTTGTAGGTAATCGTGGCTGCGTACAGATTTTCACCGGTGTGATAGAAAAACTGGTGCCGATGAAAGGGTGGCTGAACATATTCAACCCGACATTTACCTTACACCTGCTGGAAGAGAGCGTGGCAGAAACATGGGTAACGCGCAAACCGACCGCCGATGGCCACGTCACCAGCCTGGAACTGTTTGCTGCCGACGGCACGCAAATCGCCCAGCTGTATGGTCAACGAACGGAAGGCGAACCGGAGCAGACGCAATGGCGCGCGCAAATTGACGCACTGACGCCGAAAGGGCTGGCCGCATGAAAAAACTGCTGGTCCTGATTGCGCTACTGCCCATCGTAGCGCTGGCTGCGTCCAGGGAACGGGTTGTTGCTCTCGGTGGCGATGTCACCGAGATTGTATACGCACTGGGAGCACAGTCTTCCCTTGTGGCGCGAGACAGCACCAGCCAGTGGCCTGAAGCAGCAAACGCCCTACCTGATGTCGGTTATTTGCGCCAACTCAACGCCGAAGGGATCCTTGCCACCCGCCCTACGCTGGTCCTTGCCAGCGCGCAGGCGCAGCCCTCTCTGGTGCTAAAACAGCTCGAACAGAGCAACGTCAGGGTTGTGACGATCCCGGCAAGCAACGCGCTTAATGTGATTGATGAAAAAATTCGCGTCATCGCCGAAGCCACCCATAGGGAGGCCGATGGCGAAACGCTGCGCACCCGCTTACGTCAGGAACTGGCGGCGTTGCCGTCATCTGAACTTAACAAACGCGTGCTGTTTATTCTCAATCATGGCGGGATGACCGCGATGGCGGCGGGCCAGCAAACCGCAGCCGATGCGGCTATTCGTGCCGCCGGTTTGCGCAACGCAATGCAGGGTGTTAACCGCTATCAGCCGCTGTCGCAGGAAGGTGTCATTGCCAGCCAGCCCGATCTGGTGGTGATTTCACAGGACGGCGTTGAGGCGATGGGGGGCGAAGATAACCTGTGGGCGCTGCCGGGCCTGGCGCAGACGCCTGCCGGACGAAATAAACAGGTATTGCAGGTTGACGATATGGCGCTGCTCGGCTTTAGCGTACGCACCCCGCAGGCCATTTTGCAGCTTCGCGCTAAAGCTGAGCAATTGCCCTGATGTCGCGACGTATCCGTTGTTCTTTGTGGACACTCGCACTCATGTTGGTCGTGATGACAATCATGGCTACCGGTTTTGGCGCGTTGCGCCTGCCGGTAAGTCTGCTGTGGCGTGATGGCGATGAGGCACTGCGTCAAATCTGGCTCACCATTCGCTTGCCCCGCGTCCTGCTGGCGCTGGTGATTGGCGGTTCTCTGGCGCTCGCGGGCTGCGTGATGCAGGGCCTGTTTCGCAACCCGCTTGCCGATCCGGGATTACTGGGGATAAGCAGCGGAGCCGCCTGCGCCGTCGCCCTGTGGGTAGTGCTGCCGGTCTCTTTGCCCGCGCTGTTGATGCTGTACGCCCCCATGCTGGCCGCTTTTCTCGGTGCGCTGGCGGCAACAGTGGTTATTTTTATCCTTAGCCAACAGCGCGACGCTTCACTCTCACGTCTGCTGTTGGTCGGTATTGCCATCAACGCGCTGTGCGGGGCGGCGGTTGGCGTTGTGTCGTGGGTCAGTAATGACGCGCAACTGCGCCAGCTGTCGCTATGGGGGATGGGCAGTCTGGGGGCCGCGCAATGGTCCACGCTGCTGGCTGTCACTTCATTGACTGTCCCGACGGTGCTGATCATCTGGCGTCTGGCACCGGCGCTGAACCTGCTGCAGTTAGGTGAGGAAGAGGCGCATTACCTCGGCGTAGATGTGCGTACCGTTCAGCGTGTTTTGCTACTTTGTAGCGCATTGCTGGTTGCCGCAGCCGTGGCGGTAAGCGGCGTAATAGGCTTCATCGGGCTGGTTATCCCGCATCTGATGCGCATGTGGCTCGGCTCAGACCATCGGGCCGTTATCCCAGGTTCCGTGCTGGCGGGCGCATTTTTATTGCTGATAGCCGACACGCTGGCCCGTACGGCGGTTGCGCCTGCGGAAATGCCGGTCGGTTTGCTAACCAGTCTTCTGGGCGCACCGTGGTTTTTATGGCTTATTTTTCGTCAGCGAGGACCGCATGGCTGAACATTTCATCGCTGAAGGGCTTCACTATCGCGTCGCGGGCAGAGCGGTGATTGACGACGTCACTCTTGCTCTCGAAAAAGGTGAACTGGTGGCGCTCATCGGCCCAAACGGTGCGGGGAAATCCACCCTGCTGCGCCTGCTGACCGGTTTTCTGAAACCGGCTATAGGGCGCTGCGTGCTGGCGGGTAAACCGCTGGATGAATGGCATACCCAAACACTGTCGCGGCATCGGGCGGTGATGCGCCAGCAAACGCAACTGGGATTTGACTGGTCGGTAGAGGCCGTCATCGCGATGGGGCGTGCGCCCTGGACCTCGCGGTCGGAACCTCGACTTATCGCTCAGGTGATGGAAATGACCGGATGTACACCGCTGGCGGGCCGGCAATACGCTGCGCTTTCCGGCGGCGAACAACAGCGAGTACAGTTAGCCCGTGCACTGGCGCAACTTTGGTGCGACGGCGCGCCTCGCGGCTGGTTATTCCTTGATGAGCCGACCTCTGCGCTGGATCTTTACCACCAGCAGCATCTGTTGCGCTTGCTGAAAACGCTTACCGATTCACAAGAGCTGCATGTGTGCATTGTGCTTCACGATCTGAATCTCGCCGCACTGTGGGCAGACAGAATAGTGTTGCTGCACAACGGCAGGCTGGTGTCACAGGGAACGCCTGAGGCCGTGTTACAGGCCGATGACCTGAAACGCTGGTATGGCGCGCAGGTACACGTTGGCCAGCATCCGGCCAACGGATCCCCGCAGGTGTTTCTGGCCCCTTAGCTTGAACAGCTCACTTCCAGCCGTTTGCCCCAGTCAGGTGGACGGCTGACATAGTCATCATCACGTTCGACAAATGGGGTACGCAACGCTTCGTGTAACCGATGCAGCTCGGCGTAATCCCCCTGCTCTGCCTGATTAATCGCCCGTTGCGCCAACCAGTTACGCAATACCATCGCCGGATTAGCCGCCTTCATCTGCGTTTGTCTGACTGCGTCGGCAATGTTGTCTTGCTGCAGGCGTGAGCGATACCGCGTGAACCAGTCGTCAAACGCTGCGCGGTCGATAAACTCATCGCGCAGCGGGGATTGCGCGCTGTGTTGTTCCGTCTGACTGAGCATGCGAAACGTTCGGGTATAGTCGCTTCTTTCCCGCGCCATCAGGTTAAACAGTTCACTAAGCAGTTCGTTATCGTTTTTTTGCTCGCTAAAGAAGCCAAGCTTTTGTCGCATCCGCTGACCGTAGCGTGTTAACAGCGCCAGTTGATAACTGTCCAGCGCATCATTAAGCGCCTCGACCGGGATAAATGGCGACAGAGTTTGCGCCAGACGTTGCAGGTTCCAAAGCGCCGCGGCCGGTTGATTATCGAAACTGTATCGCCCCTGGTTGTCTGAGTGGTTGCAGATAAAATCGGGCACGTAGTCATCAAGGAAACCGAATGGGCCGTAATCCATCGTCAGTCCCAGAATCGACATGTTGTCCGTGTTCATGACACCATGCGCAAATCCCACCGCCTGCCAGTCTGCGATTAACGTCGCAGTACGCGTAACAACATCGTTAAACCACAGCTGATACTTATCGGCTTCTTCCTGCCATTGCGGCCAATAATAGCGAATCGCAAAGTCAGCCAACTGGCGCACTTTTTCCGGCTCGCGGCGATAGTAAAAATGCTCAAAATGGCCAAAGCGCAGATGGCTTTGCGCCACGCGAATGAGCATCGCCCCTGATTCTACCGTTTCGCGATACACCGGCGTGTCGCTGGTAACAATCGACAATGCCCGCGTGGTCGGTATTCCCAGGTAATGCATCGCTTCGCTGGCCAGGCTTTCGCGAATTGTCGAGCGCAGTACGGCGCGACCATCCCCCATACGGGAATAAGGCGTAAGTCCGGCGCCTTTCAGGTGCCAGTCACACGTTGAGCCGTCAGCGAGCTGTTGTTCGCCCAACTGGATCCCGCGTCCATCGCCAAGCTGGCCCGCCCAGACGCCAAACTGATGTCCGCTATAAACTTGCGCTAAAGGCGACATCCCGGGAAGCAACGATTCACCGCCCCAAACACCGGCTCCGGTCGGAATATCAAATAGCGTCTCTGGAATAGCTAATTGCTCCGCCAGCGCATCGTTATGCCAAATCAGGCGCGCGTTTTTCAGGGGAGTGGGTGAAAGTGCTGTATAAGTTGCTGGTAATTCATCACGCCAGCGGGTGGTAAAAGACAGGGTCATAGGGCCTCCTGTCTCTAGTGTAGACTGTTAAAAGCCTGTTAAACACCAGCAAATATGAGGGTTATATCTTCGCGAGCGAAATTATCTGCGCGGGAGGCACAGCAGGCCACAGCGCGCCCTGCATGGCGCTGAATCCCAGAGGCAGTACGCGCGCTAACATCTCGGGTGTATCAATACCGCTAATGATAATTGACTCACTGCTGGGAAATAGCTGTGCCAGGATAGCCCGCATAAATGGCTCAAACGAAATATGTGTAATCCTTTGTTGAACAAAGTTTTTATCGAGCACGACGCGTTTGAACAGCCCATCAAAAATTGCCCGGTTTGATATGCCGCCAGCACCATAGTTTGTCAGTACTAATGGAAATCGCGCCGCCAGTGCTGCCAGCGTTGGATTCGCTTTTCCATTATTTAACTCTGGATAGTTTTCATTAATAGCCAGTTCCAGAAATGACAATCGTTCAACTTGTGAAGCAAATTTAGCATCTGATAATAAAGTATTAGCAATTGCCGGCGTTAAATTAATCCAGGCAGAAACCTTTCGTTGAATAAAAAAATGTTGGCACGTTTCGATTAATTCAAGCTTTTCGGTAAATAAGCGATATTGCTCTTCGTCCGACATCCGAGGTAAGACCAGCTCGGTGGGTATACGCACATCCCCCTGCGCACTGGCAAAACTGGTAATGATATCTACGTATTCAAGATCGCCTTTTTCGTTTCTCGCAGGGAGAAAAGAGAACTCTGAATGGTAAAGAGTATCCATTGAAACAATCATCGTGCCAGCCCCTCTGCATAGGTGTTATCCGGCATCCTGTAGCAAAGGATGGAGAAATACGTTATTGCTGATGCAAGTAGAGGCCCTTTCATTTTTCCCTTTATAGCCAGTAAATCGAATCCCTTTTTTTTAGCTTATCCTGATTATAAGCGAATATCCAGCTTTGCACTTTTTAATATCTCGGAATAAATCATATTTTTAGCAAGATACGCTCTTAATGTTCAGGGGTATTGTCCGGCTGGCGGCAGAAATAAGAAGTTACTAACAAATGGAAATGTCGAGGCTGCTCAGCCGTAGGCAGCCTCGTGACTGATGAGGATTAAATACGTCGCGCCTGCCAAAAGTTTTTGCGCCAGTAAACGTTGTCCAGTGACGAGCGCATCACACCACGGCTGGTTGAGGCATGAATAAATTGATTATTGGTGTCGTAAATTCCGACATGCAGACCGCTTTCCCCAGACCCGGTTTTAAAGAACACCAGATCGCCGGGCAGCAAATCATCTTTATCAATTTCGGTACCAATCTTTGATTGCGTGCGGGTATCACGCGGGAGTTGCAGATCGAATTTATCGCGCATTGTCATCAATACAAATCCAGAACAATCCACTCCGCTACGGCTCATGCCGCCATAACGATAGGGTGTGCCATGCCAGGTTTGTAGCTGGTCATTAAGCCCGGCGATAACGGCGATAGAATCCGACAAGCGGGCATTTGGCGCAGGAGCACGATGGCTGCTGCAGCCCGCCAAAAACAATGCTGTGATGAAAAGAAGCCAAAAGCGCATTCAGGACGAATCCTCTGAATTATATTTTTATGTCAATTTAGCGTGGAAATTATATGATTTTCAAGAACCCATTTAACTTAAGTGGTTGATATGAGCATTCTGTGGCCTTCAATATCCAAACGACGGAAGTTCACACCATAAGCCGCAGACAGATTGGCCGGCGTTAGTACCGTATCGCGAGCACCACTGGCAAGCAGCTTCCCGCGTTTGAGGAGCCAGGCCTTGTGCGCATGACGTAAGGTATGATTAAGGTCATGGCTGCTCATTACAATCGCGATGCCCTGCAAACACAACTGACCCAGCATCCGGTCCAGCGCATTTTGTTGCGCCACGTCCAGGCTGTTCATCGGCTCATCCAGCAGCAAAAGCTGGCCGAATGGATTCGCTTGTGGGCAAATCTGCAGGATAACCGCAGCCAGGCGCACGCGCTGCCACTCACCGCCGGAGAGCTGATTCACGCTGCGTCCCAGCTTATCCGCAAGCCCAAGCGCATCGGCGACTTCCTGTAACAGATCGGTGCGTGCTTTATCGGGTTGATGCAGCGTCAGAAAATGCCAGACCGGCATCGCAAACGGCGGGTTTTGCTGTTGCGCAAGATAAGCGCGATATTGCGCCAGCTTTGCTGCAGGCCATTCATCCAATGACACATCACCAAAGGTGATGCTGCCCTTGCCGGTCGTCAGACCCGCCATTCGCGCCAACAGTGTGCTCTTTCCTGCGCCGTTAGGTCCCACTAAATGCAGGATCTCCCCTGCTTTTATCTCACCAGAAAGCGGGCCGAGTCGGGTCGATTCTGCTACGTCCTGTAGCTGCATCAATCGAGACATTAGTTTGCCAGCGCCGTCTTGATGGATTGCACCAGAACAGGATCCTCAGGCGTCATATCGGGTGAAAATCGTTGCAGTACCTGACCATCCCGACCCACTAAAAACTTCTCGAAATTCCACAGAATATCGTCCGGGTAGAGCGGCGCCCGACCTTTACTCGCCATACGCTCATAGAATCCACTATCCGCAGGCGCAACGGCGGTTGGCGCGGCATCAATCAGTTTCTGATACAGCGGATGGCGTCCCTCGCCGTTGACCTCAATTTTGCTGAACATCGGGAAGGTAACGCCCCAGGTGGTACTGCAGTACGTTTTTATTTCCTCTTCACTGCCCGGCTCCTGGCCCAGAAACTGGTTGCAGGGGAACCCAAGAACGGTAAAGCCCTGCTGATGCCAGGCTTTCTGCAGATTCTCCAGTTGCTCATATTGCGGCGTTAGCCCACATTTTGAAGCAACGTTGACGATTAACAGCACATTTCCGGCATACGGCTGCAGTGAGGTAACCTCGCCGTCGATGGTCGTCACGTCTGTATCGAGGATAGTGTTTTGCATAGCATCTCCAGAACAACAGGTGGATTTTAGTTTTTAATCATAGACCGAATCAACGCGTTCTAGCGCGCGGCTTTTAACAATAGCCAGATAAATACCGGTGCGCCCATGGTGGCCGTCACCACGCCAATTGGCAGCTCAGCCGAGGCCAGCACCAGACGCGCGACAACATCAGCCAACAGTAATACGATAGCGCCAGCCAACGCGCAGCCCGGCAGTAACACGCGATGATCGGTTAAGCCGCACAGCCGCAGAATATGTGGGATCACAAGCCCAATAAAGCCAATCGCTCCCGCCAGAGCCACGCTTACGCCAACCATCCAGCCCGTGGCGACCACCAGCAGGTTGCGCCAGAACCATAACGGCAATCCCAACTGACGTGCAGAAGTCTCCCCCAGCGCCAGCATATTCATCGGCTGCGACTGACAGCAGATCCACACCAGCACCGGAATCAACGCCACCATGAGCCAGGCCTGATGCCAGTCAACGCCGCCAAAGCCCCCCATCATCCAGTACATTAGCTGTCGCAAATCAAAAGAAGTGGAGAAGTAGATGGCCCATGTCATCAGCGCGCTACAGATAATGCCCAGCGCCACCCCCGCCAACAGCAGACGGCTGGTAGACAAATGACGGCGGGCAAAACGGAGCAGAATAAGCGTGATAATCAGCGCCCCAGCGATGGCGCATAAGCCCAACGCCCAGCCGGGGAGCTGCCCCTGCCCCAGCAGCACCGCCGCGATGAGCCCGACGCCCGCGCCATTAGACACGCCCAGTAATCCAGGCTCTGCGAGCGGGTTTTCAAAGAGAGCTTGCATCACTGCGCCAGATAAGGCCAACGCAGCGCCTACCAGCAAAACGGCGAGGGTACGGGGAAATCGGATTTGCCAGACGAACAGATCACCGCGGGCGCTGAACCAGTCGCCGGGGGCGATCCACTGTTCTCCTGCGCATAAACTAATCACGAGCATGGCCAATAGCAACAGCGTTAAAGTGCCTAACCAGTATCGGTCTCGCCGACGTTGTAATTGTGCAAAAGGTTGCATGTTTATACTTTTTTTATGGGTTATCTCATTAATTTTACGATGAAAGCAAAAAACATGGAAGGAAGCTCTACCGCAAATGAGGCAATGGCCCAAAACAGCATGAACCTTAGTCTTTTGCATAATGCAATGCTGGCAGCAATACCAGGTAGTAGCTGTCATTATTAATATCGTTCCTGAGATTAAATAAATAACCACAACCGGACAGGATGTCCGGTTGCAGAAGTTTTGTGTGATTGTCTTCTCATCAATACATAAATATATTGTGTAGTCTTCGTATCATCATAACACCCTCAGGAATTATCTTATGGATATAATTCTTTCGCTTATTGCCGGTGCAATTATTGGTTTCATATTTACATTAATAAAACTTCCCATTCCAGCCCCTACTGTCTGGCCTGGTGTATTTGGTATCATCGGTGTACTTAGTGGTAATCAGATCTTTAATTATTTATTCAACAAATAAATTCATTCACCAAAGAAATTAACGTATAGACAAAATAAACTTATTACATGGACCTCTCATCACATTCATGAAAAGTGAGGATTAGATGCCCTGTCGTTACAAAAAACAGCGTCTTCGCTATATTTTAACACTACTCAAAAAACAAGGAAGTGTAAAAATATCATCTCTTGTTAAGGTACTTGATGTTACGGAAAGAACACTCCGCCGCGACATCAATGACCTTGTAAAAACAGGACATGTCCGCTCATGCTATGGAGGTGCTGTATATAATCACGACAATGCTTTCCCATTATATGAGAACAACTCTCTTTATTTGCACCAAAACATCATCATTAACCAATCAAAGATCGAACGAGAAATATCAATGAACGAAAACAATGGGAAAGTTTACATTCTGGGTTCATTTAATACCGACTTAGTCTATCGGCTTCACCGTTTTCCTATTTCAGGGGAAACCACGCGCGCGCTTTTTTCCTGTTGTTTACCCGGAGGGAAAGGCAGCAACCAGGCGATAGCATCCGCACAAGCCAATGCTCGCACTTATTTTACAGTCAAATTAGGTGAAGATGAGTTTTCAACTAAAGCCCAGCATTTTTTAAATGGCGTAGGATTAGAAAAGCTAACCATCTTTACCAAAAATGATGCACCAACCGGCAGTGCCGTAGTGATGATATCCGAAGAGGCTGGCGATAATGTAATCGTTATTAATCCAGGGGCTAATCAGGAAATAACAAGTGAAGAAATTATATCCTGTTATGACGAGATAGGCACCGCCAATGTTTTTTTGACGCAGATGGAAAACAATCCTGACGCTACAGCTCAAGCTATTAAGTTCGCACATGCCGCCGGGGTGATGACAATCCTGAATCCAGCGCCATGGCGCAAGGAGGTGACAGACCTTCTCCGCTGGACACACATCCTGACCCCAAACCTCACAGAAGCAGAGGCGATAATTGGCAAGGCTATTCGTACGCCAGACGATATTCGTCAGGCCGCCGAAACCATGCACCAAATGGGACCACAATATATTCTAATTACGTTAGGCAAAGATGGGTGCTGGTTATTTGATGGTTCTACACACCAACAGTTCCCGGCATATCCCGCCGTTAATATTGATACATCCGGCGCCGGTGATGCATTTAATGGTGCACTCGCGGCACGGCTTGCCTGTGGAGAAAATATTGCCAGCGCAATTCATTACGCCTGTGTATTTGCAGCACTGGCTGTAGAGCGTGAAGGTGCAGCCAATATGCCATCCCATGAACTCGTATTAAAACGATTAGCTTGTACTAAATACTGATATTTACCCACCACCAAAATAGGGATATAAAATGAAAAAAATCGCCTTCGGGGCTTTATTATCGTGCGTAGCTTTTTCCTCATTAGCTGAACAACAATACGGTTGGGGGAATATACATTTTGACTATCAATCCTGGGATGCTGGTGTTAAAGACCTCGAATATGAACAAGCCTTAATTGGTATTGAGGGAGGTATTGGTTTTGATTGGGGTGAAATGTACGGTTTTTATGATTTTGAAAATATTCTAGATGACGAGGGAAATCAGGGGCAGACTGCGAATGGTGAAATCCATACCTACCTCAGGAAAACAGGTGCCAGCCTATTTACAAAAGTCTATAATTCGCAAAGCCCTAATTTTAAAGAGACGAATCAATTTATTGGGCTTGGCTATACCGACCTGAAAGGCGATGGATGGTGGTTTAAACCCTGGATTGCTCGTCAGTACATTACCGCACACAGTAATTTTGGCCCAGCTTATGATATTAATGGACTCAATGGTTTCTCAATCGGATGGAACGCTGGCTATGCTTTCAATCTTCTCAACCATGACTTCTTACTGTCCAATTGGAATGAAATAGAACTTGACCGTAATGATGACTATACCGCTAACAATCATGGTAGCAATGGTTTAAACGGCGGTCTGAATATTACCTGGAAAATCATGCCTCATATATCCACCACATTAATGTATCGATACTTCTATAACAAACTTGGTGCGGATGGATATGGCGATATTCTCATTTATCGACTGGCCTACGACTTCTAACTTAAGGAACATTAACGATGTTAAGTATCCACTGGCCTGAATTAACTTCAGCGCAGCGTATTGCCTTAATTACGCCACCTAAGTATGGCAAAGTGCCTATCGTTATTGACAGCGATACCTACAATGAAATTGACGATCAGATGGCCATTGCCTGGGCATTCTTACACCCGGAGCGCCTCGATCTGCAAGCTGTTTACGCCGCTCCGTTTACCAACCACTATTTTGGTAAAGAGGGCTCGCACACATATGTTGACGATCCCGCAGTAGGCATGCAACTGAGCGTCGATGAGATCTATCGCGTATTTAACAAACTCCCCCGCCGCGAAAACATACCGCAAATATTCCAGGGTTCAACACGCTATCTGAAAGATAGCAACCAGCCGGAGATGTCAGCAGCAGTACAGGATTTGATTAACCGGGCAAGAACGGCTGAGCAAACATTACATGTACTCGCAATCGCCGCGCCGACCAATATCGCTAACGCACTGCTCCTCGCGCCGGACATCGTAACAAAGATTCATGTCATCTGGCTTGGGGGTAACAGTTATGCCTGGAAAGATAATCATGAATTCAACCTGATGCAGGACATTGCGGCGAGTCGGGTACTTTTTGATAGCGGCGTAGCGCTCACCCAAATCCCCTGCTTTGGCGTGGCTAACACTATGGCCTCATCGGTCCCAGAGATGCAGCACTATTTTGCAGAGACCAGCCGCATTGGTAGCTACTTTGCTGAAATTGCCCCGCGATGCCCCTGGATTGGTTTTGCATCCCGCAAAGTCATTTGGGATATCACTACGGTTGGCTATGTCCTGAATCCTGACTGGTTCACCTGTGAATACCTTACATCCCCTTTGATCAATGACAATCTGAGCTGGAGTTTTGATAACCGCCGTCACGTCATTCAGGTCGCAAAATTTATTGAGCGGGATGCGCTCTTTAAAGATCTTTTCCGAAGCATCATTGATGCCGATGAGGGATAAACCATGCAGATACTCATCGTCATACTTGGCATTGTTGTCCTGTTACTCGTTGCCTGGCTATGTTCAGAAAATCGCAAAGCTATCCGGTTTCGCACTGTTGGCGGCGCCTTTGCAATCCAGGCTCTTTTTGCTGCATTTATCCTGTATGTCCCCTTAGGGGAAAAAATCTTACTCGCCATATCAAACAGTCTGTCCGGCATGCTGAACTATTCGTCGGAAGGGATTAACTTTCTCTTCGGTAATCTCGGACAGTTCAAAATGGGGTTTGTATTTGCCGTGCATGTTCTGCCGATTATCATTTTTATGTCAGCATTGTTCTCCGTGCTGTACTACCTGGGCATCATGCAGTGGATTATCCGTCTCATCGGTACGGGTATCCATAAACTGCTGCGCACCAGCCCGGCAGAATCCATGGCTGCAACGGCCAATATTTTTGCGGGCAATACTGACGTCTTCGTCCTGATGAAGCCTTATGCACCACGCATGACGCGCTCAGAACTGTTTGCCCTCATGACAGGTGGTGTGGCCTCTATCGCAGGCTCAGTGCTGGTTGGCTATGCCAGTATGGGGATCGAAATTCGCTATCTGGTAGCCGCCTCTTTTATGTCAGCACCAGGCGGTCTGTTAATGGCGAAAATGCTGTTTCCAGAAACGGAACCCGAAAATACTGCCGACGTGTCAGGCGATATGCTTGGTCAAGAGGAAAAGCCTATCAACATCGTTGAAGCGGCGACAAATGGCGCGACTATCGGGCTGAAGCTAGCCGCTAACGTGGGGGCAATGCTTCTGGCACTGATTGCATTAATTGCTATGGTGAACGGCTTGTTGGGCTGGTTTTGTAGCTTTTTCGGCTATGGTAACGTCACGCTACAATTTATCTTTAGTTACCTCTTTGCTCCGGTTGCCTGGCTGTTGGGCATTCCCGCTAACGAAGTCTTGCAAATTGGCAGCCTGTTAGGTCAAAAATTGGTGTTGAATGAGTTCGTCGCGTATACCAGCTTTATTCCAATGAAAGACCAACTGTCGGAATATTCGCAGATAATAACGATCATGGCGCTGGCTGGGTTTGCCAATTTGTCCTCTCCTGCCGCATTGATTGGCGTACTGGGGGGGATTGTGCCGGGGAAAAAAAGTTTCATTGCTAAAATGGGGCTTAAAGTGATCCTGGCGGGCACGTTGTCTAACCTGCTGAGCGCAGCACTGACCGGGCTGTTTTTCCTTCTGGCCCACTAAGAAAAAAGGCCGCATTCGCGGCCTTTTTAGTTAGTTCAGATTACTCTTCTTTCGGCGTTGCGTTTTCAACCCGGCTTTTTAACTTCTGCCCGGGTCTGAAGGTCACCACGCGCCGTGCTGTAATGGGAATATCTTCGCCCGTTTTCGGATTACGGCCCGGACGTTGATTCTTATCACGCAGATCGAAGTTACCAAAACCAGAGAGTTTTACCTGCTCACCATTTTCCAGAGCACGACGGATCTCTTCGAAAAACAGCTCGACCAGTTCTTTGGCATCCCGCTTGCTAAGCCCAAGCTTATCAAACAGATATTCTGACATTTCAGCTTTTGTAAGCGCCATAGGTTCAATCCCTCAATGATGCCTGGAATCGCTCTTTTAATGCCTCTACACATTTGGCGACGGTAGCGGCAATCTCCTCTTCTTCAAGTGTACGGCTGGTATCCTGAAGGATCAGGCTGATAGCGAGGCTCTTATAACCCTCCGCAACACCCTTACCGCGGTACACGTCAAACAAGTTTACGCCAACTACCTGATTTACGCCAACTTTCTTACATTCGGATAAAATATCCGCAGCGGGAACGTTTTCTGCCACAACGACTGCGATGTCGCGACGGTTCGCCGGGAAGCGAGAAACTTCACGCGCCTGAGGCACCACGCGGTCTGCGAGCTTGTTCCACTCCAGTTCAAACACCAGAGTGCGACCGTTCAGATCCAGTTTACGTTCCAGTTCAGGATGAACAACCCCAATGAAACCAATGCGTTCACCTTTCAGATAAATCGCCGCAGACTGCCCCGGATGCAGTGCTGGATTCGCTTCAGCTTTGAATTGAATATCCGCCAGCTTGCCGGTCAGGTCGAGAACCGCTTCCAGATCGCCTTTCAGATCATAGAAATCAACGGTCTCTTTTGCCAGATTCCAGTGTTCATCATGACGGTTACCGCAGATCGCGCCCGCCAGCATCAGATCCTGACGGATCCCGAGGTTGGCCTGCGTGTCCGGTACGAAACGTAAACCCGTTTCGAAAATACGCACGCGGTTTTGCTGACGATTCTGGTTGTACACTACCGTAGACAGCAAGCCGGTCCACAGGGATAAACGCATTGCCGACATATCAATCGAGATTGGGCTTGGCAGCAACAGCGCTTCTTCAGCCGGGTGCAGCAGCGCCTGGACTTTCGGGTCGACAAAGCTGTAGGTAATAACCTCCTGGTAGCCTTTGTCATTCAGCATGGTTTTTACGCGTTTCAGCGACAAATCCGCTTCACGATGCGTACCCATGATAAGACCCGCCTGAATTGGCGTATTCGGGATATTGTCATAACCGTATACACGGGCGACTTCTTCGACCAGGTCTTCTTCGATCTCCATATCGAAACGCCAGCTCGGCGCTACCGCTTTCCACTCATCTTGCCCTTCCGTAACATCACAACCCAGACGACGCAGAATATCGCTCACCTGTTCATCCGCAATATGGTGTCCGATCAGACGATCCAGTTTGCTACGGCGAAGCGTAATGGTTGCGCGTTTTGGCAGCGAGGCTTCGTTCGTCACGTCAATGATTGGACCCGCTTCGCCGCCGCAGATATCGATCAGCAGGCGCGTAGCACGTTCCATGGCTTTATGTTGCAGCGCCGGATCGACACCACGCTCATAGCGGTGAGAGGCATCGGTGTGCAGACCGTGACGACGTGCGCGACCGGTAATAGACAGCGGGCTGAAGAACGCGCATTCCAGCAGGACGTTTTGCGTTTCATCATTCACACCGGAGTGCTCGCCACCAAAGATGCCGCCCATTGCCAGCGCTTTGTTATGGTCCGCAATCACCAGCGTATCCGCATTCAGCTTCGCTTCGCTGCCGTCCAGCAATACCAGGGTTTCACCTTCTTTTGCCATGCGGACAACAATCCCGCCTTCAATGCGGTCTTTGTCGAATGCGTGCATCGGCTGGCCCAATTCGAGCAGCACATAGTTAGTCACGTCAACCACGGCATCGATCGAGCGGATGCCGCAACGACGCAGTTTTTCTTTCATCCACAGCGGGGTTGGCGCTTTAACGTTAATGCCTTTCACCACGCGGCCCAGATAGCGTGGACAGGCTTCCACCGCGTCGACCTGAATCGGCAGGACGTCGTGAATGGTTGCGGCTACTGGCGCTATTTCCGGCTCAACCAGAGGGGCTTTGTTCAGTACAGCAACGTCACGTGCTACACCGATAATGCCTAAGCAGTCGGCGCGGTTCGGAGTGACGCTGATTTCGATAGTATTATCGTCAAGTTTCAGGTATTCACGGATATCGGTACCAATTGGTGCATCGACAGGCAGTTCGATAATACCGTTGTGATCGTCAGAAATGCCCAGCTCGGAAAACGAGCACAGCATGCCTTCAGACGGCTCACCGCGCAGTTTTGCGGCTTTGATTTTGAAATCGCCCGGCAGAACGGCACCAACAGTTGCTACAGCCACCTTCAGCCCTTGACGGCAGTTTGGCGCACCGCAGACGATATCCAGCAGGCGGTCGCCGCCGACATTCACCTTGGTGACGCGCAGTTTGTCAGCGTTCGGATGCTGAGCGCACTCAACCACTTCGCCCACCACAACGCCGTTGAACGCGCCAGAAACAGGATCCACACCGTCAACTTCCAGACCCGCCATCGTGATTTGGTTTGACAACGCATCGCTATCAATCGCCGGGTTTACCCATTCGCGTAACCACAGTTCACTGAATTTCATTGTTTTATCCTGCCTTTATTTAAACTGTTTGAGGAAACGCAGATCGTTTTCGAAGAAAGAACGCAGATCGGTTACGCCATAACGCAGCATGGTCAGACGCTCCATACCCATACCGAATGCAAAGCCAGAGTAGATTTCCGGATCGATACCGACGTTACGCAGCACATTCGGATGAACCATTCCGCAACCCAATACTTCCAGCCATTTGCCATTTTTACCCATCACATCGACTTCCGCAGAAGGTTCGGTGAACGGGAAGTAGGAAGGACGGAAACGAACCTGCAGGTCTTCTTCAAAGAAGTTGCGCAGGAAATCATGCAGCGTGCCTTTCAGGTTGGTGAAGTTGATGTTGGTATCAACAATCAGCCCTTCCATCTGATGGAACATTGGGGTGTGCGTCTGATCGTAGTCGTTACGATATACGCGGCCCGGAGCGATAATACGGATCGGCGGCTGTTTTTCTTTCATGGTGCGGATCTGCACGCCGGAAGTCTGCGTGCGCAGCAGACGCGTCGCATCAAACCAGAAAGTGTCGTGGTCAGCGCGCGCCGGGTGATGGCCAGGAATATTCAGCGCATCGAAGTTATGATAGTCATCTTCGATTTCCGGACCGGTCGCCACGGTAAAGCCCAGCTCACCAAAGAAACTTTCAATGCGATCGATAGTCCGCGTTACCGGATGCAAACCGCCGTTTTCGATACGACGCCCAGGCAAGGAGATATCGATCGTTTCTTCAGCCAGACGAGCATTCAGCGCGGCATTTTCTAATTCGGCTTTACGCGCGTTCAGCGCTTGCTGAACCTGCTCTTTGGCTTCGTTTATCACCGCACCTGCTGCCGGGCGCTCTTCTGCCGGCAGTTCACGCAGGGTAGTCATCTGAAGGGTCAGGTGCCCTTTCTTGCCCAAATATTCGACGCGGACATTGTCTAACGCGGCAACATCTGAAGCCTGGTTAATGGCGGCCGTTGCACTGGCAACCAGCTCTGCGAGATGTGACATGGTTTTCCTCGTTATGTTGCGATATTCACTAGTCGCTCGTATATACACAAAATCATTCTGGCTGAGTCAAGGCAGCAGTAGAGCGCTAATCCTCAGGAGCGTACACACGTACGAGACTGGGGGAAGCGACTGCAGCCAATGCAGAGGCAGCCTGAAGGATAACGTGTATAAAAAAAGCCTCCACCAGGGAGGCTTTTAGGCGCTGTTTTCCGTTTCTTCTTTCACGCGCAAGCCTCCTGAGTTCAGGTGCTAAAGTAAAAGAAGAAGCGGAAAATAGCAGCATTCATGCTTGCGTTACCTTGTGTGGTAAAAACCGAACAACCTTTATTGAAAAGGCTTACGGATAAATTGTCAACCAATTGATTGCACTACAAATAAAAGAGAGGGAGCCAGGCTCCCTCTTTTCACCGGCTTATGCCAGAGCTGCTTTCGCTTTTTCGACCAGAGCGGTGAACGCTACTTTGTCGAATACTGCGATGTCAGCCAGGATCTTACGGTCGATTTCAACAGAGGCTTTTTTCAGGCCGTTGATGAATTTGCTGTAAGAAATACCGTTCTGACGTGCTGCTGCGTTGATACGCGCAATCCACAGTTGACGGAACTGACGCTTTTTCTGACGACGGTCACGATAAGCGTACTGACCAGCTTTGATAACAGCCTGGAAGGCAACGCGGTATACGCGAGAACGCGCACCGTAGTAGCCTTTAGCTTGTTTCAAAATTTTCTTGTGACGTGCACGGGCAACTACACCACGTTTTACGCGAGCCATATGTGCTCTCCTGTATCTATATTCTTAGTAAAAAAATTAATTAAACGTTAACGGCTTATGCGTACGGCAGGCACGCGATAACCAGCCCCAGATCGCCTTTAGAAACGAGGCCTTTTGGACGCAGGTGACGTTTACGCTTAGTAGATTTTTTGGTCAGAATATGACGCAGGTTTGCGTGCTTACGCTTAAATCCACCACCACCGGTTTTTTTGAAGCGCTTAGCAGCACCGCGTACGGTCTTAATTTTTGGCATTTTAATAACTTCCACTTCGCATTGTTAATAAACGAAACGTAGGCGAACAACGGCTGTGGAACCCGCAGGCTCCACAGACATTGCTACTTGAAGGCCTTACTGTTTCTTCTTAGGAGCGAGCACCATGATCATCTGGCGGCCTTCGATCTTCGTAGGGAAGGATTCGACTACTGCCAGTTCACTCAGATCGTCACGGACGCGGTTGAGCACTTCCATACCGATCTGTTGGTGGGCCATCTCACGACCGCGAAAACGCAGCGTGATCTTAGCCTTATCGCCATCTTCCAGAAAGCGTACCAGGCTGCGGAGTTTTACCTGGTAATCGCCATCGTCGGTGCCAGGACGGAATTTAATTTCCTTAACCTGGATAACTTTTTGCTTTTTCTTCTGTTCCTTAGAAGACTTACTCTTTTCATAAAGGAACTTGCCGTAGTCCATAATACGACAAACTGGCGGTTCGGCGTTAGGGCTGATTTCAACTAAATCTACTCCAGCTTCTTCAGCTTTTTCGATCGCTTCTCTCAGACTCACAATACCCAAAGCTTCGCCTTCCAGACCTGTTAAGCGAACTTCCAGGGCGCGAATCTCGCCATTGATACGATTCGGACGTGCCGTTTGAACTCGTTTTCCGCCTTTAATACCTTATTCCTCCAGTTGTTGAAGACTGCGGCTGCGAATCTCTTGTTGCAGCTTCTCAATCACTTCATTTACGTCCAGGCTGCCCAAGTCTTTGCCACGACGGGTGCGCACGGCAACTTTGCCTGCTTCTACCTCTTTGTCGCCACAGACCAACATATAAGGGACACGACGTAAAGTGTGCTCGCGGATTTTAAAGCCAATCTTCTCATTTCTCAAGTCTGCTTTTACACGAATACCCGCATTTTGTAGTTTCTGCGTTAATTCGTTGACGTATTCAGACTGTGAATCGGTGATGTTCATGACGACAACCTGAACTGGCGCAAGCCAGGTCGGGAAGAAGCCAGCGAACTCTTCGGTCAGGATACCGATGAAACGTTCCATCGACCCAAGAATTGCGCGGTGAATCATAACCGGCACCTGACGCTCGTTGTTTTCGCCAACATAAGAGGCGCTTAAACGGGACGGCAGAGAGAAGTCCAGCTGTACAGTACCGCACTGCCATGCACGATCGAGGCAGTCATACAGGGTAAATTCAATTTTCGGACCGTAGAATGCGCCCTCACCCAGTTGGTACTCAAACGGGATGTTGTTTTCTTCCAGCGCAACGGCCAGGTCAGCTTCAGCACGGTCCCACATTTCATCGCTACCGATACGTTTTTCGGGGCGAGTGGACAGTTTGACGACGATTTTCTCGAAGCCAAAGGTGCTATACATATCGTAGACCATACGAATGCAAGCGTTAACTTCATCACGGATCTGCTCTTCTGTACAGAAGATATGTGCATCATCCTGAGTGAAGCCACGAACGCGCATCAGGCCATGCAGCGCGCCTGACGGCTCATTACGGTGGCAGCTACCAAACTCGGCCATACGCAACGGCAGATCACGATAGGATTTCAGACCCTGATTGAAGATCTGCACGTGGCCCGGGCAGTTCATGGGCTTAATGCAGTATTCACGGTTCTCAGAGGAGGTCGTGAACATCGCATCTTTGTAGTTATCCCAGTGACCTGTTTTTTCCCACAGCACGCGGTCCATCATGAACGGACCTTTAACTTCCTGATACTGGTATTCTTTCAGTTTTGAGCGAACAAAGACTTCCAGTTCACGGAAGATTGTCCAGCCATCATTGTGCCAGAACACCATACCCGGCGCTTCTTCCTGCATATGATACAGGTCAAGCTGCTTACCGATTTTACGGTGGTCGCGTTTGGCCGCTTCTTCCAGACGTTGCAGGTAGGCACTCAGGGCTTTTTTATCGGCCCACGCAGTACCATAAATACGCTGCAGCATCTTGTTATTGCTGTCGCCACGCCAGTATGCCCCAGCGGTCTTCATCAGTTTGAAGTGATGACAGAAACGCATGTTCGGCACGTGCGGGCCACGGCACATATCGACATATTCTTCATGATGGTACAAGCCAGGCTTGTCATCATGGGCAATGTTTTCATCAAGAATGGAGACTTTATAGGTCTCGCCACGCTTCACGAAGGTTTCACGCGCTTCGTACCAGCTGACTTTCTTCTTAATGACATCGTAGTTTTTCTCAGCGAGCTCGTGCATCCGCTTCTCGAGCGCGTCGACATCTTCCTGGGTTAGCGTACGGTCAAGATCGATATCGTAGTAAAAACCGTTATCAACAACCGGTCCGATCGCCATTTTGGTGTGCGGCCAGAGTTGTTTGATCGCGTGCCCTAACAGGTGCGCACAGGAGTGACGAATGATCTCCAGACCTTCTTCATCCTTCGCGGTGATGATAGAGAGCTTCGCATCATGCTCAATCAGATCGGAAGCATCTACCAGCTCACCGTCAACACGGCCAGCAATAGTGGCTTTCGCCAGACCTGGACCGATGTCCAGCGCAACATCCATGGGGCTTACAGCGTGGTCGTAATGGCGTTGGCTGCCATCAGGAAGAGTAATAACAGGCATGTTATATCCTTATTTGCAGTGGTGACCCACACGTAAGATCACATACAAAGATTCAATATTTAAAATCATCAAAAAGGTGTGGGCTGATTCCCGCTTCACTCTGCGAAATATGTCACTGGTCGCCTTAATGGCTACACTGGACCTACACCCGCTTTTTGATAACACCGTTTGACAGTGTACACGGCATTACGAGCCGATCAAAGCAACAATCAACGTGCACTCTATGATGTAAATCAATTCACTGACACCCTGACGTTTTTGTTACACTTGTATAAAGTTATCTAACCTGAGCAGGAAAAGGACAATGCCAACAAATCGCTTTGCGAAGAAACACTGGAAGATGGTTGTGATACTGCTCGTTATTTGTGCGGCAATGCTGATGCTACGTTGGGCTGCGATGATCTGGGGTTAAAATACTGGTACACGCAGTTCCGGTTCCGTTGTATTTATCAATTAAATCGAATTCGTCTGAAAATAGCGCGTTATTGATAAGTATTAAAAATAAAACACAGATTTAATATTAAATAAATTTAACGTTAATTGAGAAAAGCCGGGCCAATTATTTGACCCGGCTTGTCATTACATACGATAGCCGAGTGACACAGTAGTACGACGATCGGTATGCTCCGGCGCTGTTGCCGGTGGTTCAGAGTTCCAGGTAACGTTGTAAGCCACCTTTAACCCAAAGTGTTCGTTGATGGCAACGTTCAAGGCTGTTTCAGAATTGAGCGTTGTATCGTCAGCACCAAATACCGACACACCTTGCGTAAACTTAGTATTGTCCGTCATCTGCCACGCATAGGCCCCGGACGCATAGCCCAGCGGCTGTGTTTCGGTGGTGCCATCCGTGTGCTCGTCATAGCGCACACCAGGACCGAATTCAAAACGGAAGCTGTGCACCGGTCCGTTGAGGAACTGACGACCATAACCTGCGGTTAGCACGTCACGCTCGCGATAGCCGTTGTAACGGTCGGTCAGCCAGCTTGCCTGACCAAAGAGATAGTCATAGTCGGTCATGTTGTAACGACTACGGCCACCTACGGCATATTTCTCCGATGAACGCTCATCATTTGAGGAGGTATTGCTGGCATTTCCCCACAAAGACCACGCCGTAGTTTGACCGTACCAGGTCATGGTGGTGTCTGCAGTTAAAGAAGAACTTTTTGTGTTGCCTGACTGGGCGAGATATCCCGCGTTCAGATTACCTTCAAAGGTTTTTTTCGCGCTGGAAGGGTCATCCATGACAGTAAAAACGGAATCATCGGCGGCAGCCTGCATTGACGCAAGCAGGCCACCCGTCAGCAGTAACGCTGCGGGCACTGTCTTCAAAAGCTTCATTTATTAAGAGTCCGTACAACAAAAAAAGAGACCATAACGGTCTCGGAAACTTTCATATGGATCAATGACAAAAGACCCTTGAAAGGTAACAAATTATAAAAAGACTCGAATAACATAGCAATAAATTCTTATTTCATTTTTTGAATAAGAACGTTCCTAAACCGTTTTTTTATTTATATATCTTTAACGCGATTATTTTAAATAAAGATATGAAAAATCATGTTGTTAATTACTTCACTTTCGGGGGGTTAAGTGCCAGACTGAGGACAGCCTAACAGGAGGTAAAGATGGTACGTATCTATACGTTAACACTTGCGCCCTCTCTCGATAGCG
The DNA here is from genome assembly GCF_013728095.1 of Citrobacter sp. RHBSTW-00887. Classification (NCBI taxonomy): domain Bacteria; kingdom Pseudomonadati; phylum Pseudomonadota; class Gammaproteobacteria; order Enterobacterales; family Enterobacteriaceae; genus Citrobacter; species Citrobacter sp. RHBSTW-00887. Next base: position 3,030,565 of record NZ_CP056267.1, read on the forward strand.
CAACAATCACGCCGCAAATCTACCCGGAAGGTAAGCTTCGCTGTACCTCGCCGGTTTTTGAACCCGGCGGCGGCGGCATCAACGTCGCTCGCGCAATTGCCCATCTTGGCGGCACCGCTACGGCCATCTTCCCTGCGGGTGGCGCCACCGGAGAGCATCTTGTTGCTTTGCTCGCCGACGAAAGTGTTCCCGTATCCACCGTCGAAGCTAAAGACTGGACCCGACAAAATCTCCATGTCCACGTTGAGTCCAGCGGCGAACAGTATCGCTTCGTCATGCCAGGCGCTGCGCTCACCGATGATGAGTTCTACCAACTTCAGGATCAGGTGCTGGAAATTGAGTCTGGCGCACTGCTGGTTATTAGCGGCAGTTTGCCGCCTGGCGTACAGCTTGAGAAGCTGACCCGGCTCATTACCACAGCACAAAAACAAGGGATTCGCTGTATCGTCGATAGTTCTGGCGAAGCGCTGGCGGCAGCATTAACCATCGGCAATATCGAACTGGTCAAACCCAACCTCAAAGAACTGAGCGCGCTGGTGAATCGCGAACTCACGCAGCCCGATGATGTGCGCAACGCCGCGCAGGAAATCGTGCAAAGCGGAAAAGCGCATCGTGTAGTGGTCTCGCTTGGACCACAAGGAGCGCTGGGAGTTGATCGTGAAACCTGTGTCCAAGTGGTTCCGCCACCAGTGAAGAGTCAAAGTACCGTAGGCGCGGGCGACAGTATGGTCGGGGCCATGACGCTTAAACTGGCTGAGAGCGCACCTTTTGCAGATATTGTTCGTTACGGTGTCGCCGCAGGTAGCGCCGCCACCCTGAATCAGGGTACGCGTCTGTGCGGTTTAGACGATACGCAAAAAATATACGCGTATCTGGCTCAGTAATAACGGCTTCCACTTGTCTAGATACAAGGGGATTTCCCCGTAAAACTGTCGGCATAGGTGTTATACGTCTATGATAAAAAATCACGTGATTACAAAGCAGTGAATCATGTGCGACCAGGCGTCTTCACAACTATGCGAGGTGAAGAAGAACGACACACATTAAGTGCCTTTCCAGCGATGACGCGTCCGTGGTGTGCGTCAGTTCGTGTTTTTTAACCGCATTCTTGCGCTAACCTTATGATCTGGCAGACAACATGGGGAGAGACATCATGTGGCAGGCTATCAGTCGTCTTTTAAGCGAGCAATTAGGTGAAGGCGAAATCGAACTGCGTAACGAACTGCCCGGCGGAGAGATCCACGCCGCATGGCATTTACGCTATGCGGGGCGCGATTTTTTCGTTAAATGCGATGAAAGAGAGCTGTTAACCGGCTTTACGGCGGAAGCCGATCAGCTGGAGCTACTTTCTCGCAGTCAAACCGTATCTGTACCGAAAGTCTGGGCGGTAGGCGCAGACAGAGATTACAGCTTTCTGGTGATGGATTTCCTCCCTCCCCGTCCGCTTGATGCGCACAACGCGTTTATCCTCGGCCAGCAGTTGGCGCATTTGCATGAATGGAGCGATCAGCCGCAGTTTGGGCTCGACTTCGATAACGCGCTCTCTACCACGCCGCAGCCCAACACCTGGCAACGTCGCTGGTCAACCTTTTTTGCCGAGCAGCGTATTGGCTGGCAGCTGGAACTCGCCGCTGAAAAAGGCATTGCGTTTGGCAATATCGACGCCATCGTCGAGCATGTTCAGCAGCGTCTCTCTTCTCATCAGCCGCAGCCGTCTCTTCTGCATGGTGATTTGTGGTCCGGGAACTGCGCTCTCGGCCCGAACGGCCCGTACATCTTTGACCCTGCCTGCTACTGGGGGGACAGAGAGTGTGACCTGGCAATGCTGCCGTTACATACCGATCAGCCGCCGCAACTCTATGACGGTTATCAGTCTGTTTCTCCGCTACCATTGGATTTTCTCGACAGACAGCCTGTCTACCAGCTCTATACGCTGCTGAATAGGGCTATTCTGTTCGGGGGACAGCATCTGGTCGTGGCGCAGAAAGCGCTGGACAGGTTACTGGCGGCTTAGCAAAGTCGCACGTTGCTTATCTGGCCTGGCGTTTCGCAACGCGTCAGGCCTGATAGTGCAGCAGTTACAAAAAACCCAGTAATGAAAAGAAGAAGTAGCCAATCACGATAACGATCACCGGCAAAATATAGAGCGGGAAAATTTGTAAAAAGATCGTATGGTGCGGTACCACAATACGCGACTCAAGTTGCTCGCGTGATAACCCTTCACTGCCCTTTGCCTGTTCCAGAATCAACTGATCCTCAACGCCCTCGCGTAAATAACGCGCCTGACGGCTCATTCTGGCGCCTGAATCCTGCAACGCCAGACCGATAAAAATCAGAATGAAAATCAGCCAAAAAACGAGATTCAGTCCACTTTGAAAATCGGGCGTCGGCGAGTTATACCAAAACACGTTAAGAAAAGGTGTGTTCACACGCATCATGTCGATCATCACGTGTGCAAAATCGAGCATGACCGCGTTAATCCCTTCCTGCTTTTCGCTGTGCGCATACATAAACTTCAGTACTGAAACCAGGGTTGAAATCAGCGCGGGAATGAAAATCACCCATCCCACCAGCCTTTTCAAGATGGCAATGCGTCCAGCTTGTTGATACGTCATGAGTTCCCCTTGATTAAGACGTGTCATTTTGGCCTAAGTTTACCCGTTGATTATCGTTTTCGCCTGATCTTTAAAGGCGGTATACTGCTGAATTAGCCATAATGAACGCTCAGAGCCCGTCCTGGCTGGCTCTTAATCCCTTTTATCACCCGTAAAGGAGAGGTTGTGATGTCAACCCCGCGTCAAATTCTTGCTGCAATTTTCGATATGGATGGATTACTGGTCGATTCTGAACCGCTTTGGGATCAGGCCGAACTGGATGTGATAGCAAGTTTAGGCGTTGATATCTCCCGCCGCCATGAACTTCCCGATACACTTGGCTTACGCATCGACATGGTGGTTGATTTGTGGTTTGCACAGCAACCGTGGAACGGTCCCTCACGTCAGGAAGTAACCGAGCGCATCATTACCCGCGCAATTGCGTTAGTTGAAGAAACAAAACCACTGCTGCCGGGCGTGCGTGAGGCCGTGGCATTGTGCAAATCTCAGGGGTTGAAAGTAGGACTGGCATCCGCCTCGCCGCTGCATATGCTGGAAAAAGTTCTAACCATGTTTGATCTGCGCAGCAGCTTCGATGCACTGGCTTCTGCGGAAAAACTGCCCTACAGCAAACCGCATCCGCAGGTTTATCTCGATTGCGCGGCAAAACTGGGCATTGACCCTATAAACTGCGTAGCACTGGAAGACTCGGTGAACGGCATGATTGCTTCGAAAGCCGCCCGTATGCGTTCCATCGTAGTACCTGCGCATGAAAATCAGGACGATCCTCGCTTCGTTCTGGCCGACGTCAAACTGGCCTCGCTCACCGAACTCACTGCCGCTCACCTGCGCGGCTAATCCTGCGACGGGCAATGATCGCATTGCCCGCCTGCCGGACGCTGGGGCACGCCTGATGATCTGAAAGGCCCGGTCGTGTTCCTCGCAAGTGCTGCCTCGGACTATATACATGGCTATACGCAGGCCGTGGATGGCGGTTGGCTGGCGCGGTAAAGGCGCACTTGTGACAAAGGGTTACAACGTCACCTCTTCCGCCTACTGTATAAAACCCCTATACTGTATGAATCGACAGTTTATTGGGTTTTATCATGACGGCGGAAGGTCACCTTCTTTTTTCTATTGCCTGTGCGGTATTTGCCAAGAATGCCGAGCTAACGCCCGTTCTTGCGCAGGGTGACTGGTGGCATATTGTTCCTTCAGCCATTTTGACGTGCTTGCTGCCGGATATCGATCATCCAAAATCCCTGCTGGGACAGCGTCTGAAGTGGATATCAAAGCCCATTGCCCGGGCATTTGGTCATCGCGGATTTACGCATAGCCTGCTGGCGGTTTTTGCCCTGCTGGCCACGTTTTACCTGAAAGTCCCTGATACCTGGATAATTCCGGCTGATGCCTTACAAGGTATGGTTCTCGGTTATCTCAGCCACATTCTGGCCGACATGTTGACCCCGGCGGGCGTCCCCTTGCTTTGGCCCTGCCGCTGGCGTTTTCGTCTGCCTATCCTCGTGCCGCAAAAAGGCAACCAACTGGAGCGGTTTCTGTGCATGGCGCTGTTCGCGTGGGCAATCTGGATGCCGCAGACCGTACAAGAGAACAGTGCGGTGCGCTGGTCATCACAAATGATAAATACGCTGCAAATGCAGTTTAATCGTTTTATAACGCACCAGGTTGACTAATAAATCAGCCAAAAAGTTATTTTTGGCATAAACAATTCCATTTGAATATAAGAGGCAAGTCACAGTTCTGCTAATCTTGCGCCAACAGAACCACCGTCACACGGTGATACGCATAATAAGATCAGGAGAACGGGGATGAACTATCCATTAATCGCGAACATTATCGTGTTCGTAGTGCTGCTGTTCGTGCTGGCGCAAGCCCGTCACAAGCAGTGGAGTCTGGCAAAAAAAGTACTGGTCGGTCTGGTCATGGGTGTGGTGTTTGGCCTCGCCCTGCACACCATTTATGGTTCCGACAGCCAGGTTCTTAAAGATTCCGTACAGTGGTTCAACATTGTCGGCAACGGTTACGTCCAACTGCTGCAGATGATTGTCATGCCGCTGGTGTTTGCGTCTATTCTCAGCGCCGTTGCGCGTCTGCACAACGCCTCTCAGTTAGGTAAAATCAGCTTCCTGACCATCGGTACACTGCTGTTTACTACGCTGATTGCCGCGCTGGTAGGGGTTCTGGTGACCAACCTGTTCGGCCTGACCGCAGAAGGTCTGGTGCAAGGTGGGGCCGAAACCGCTCGTCTGAACGCGATTGAAACCAACTATGTTGGCAAAGTAGCTGACCTCAGCGTTCCACAGCTGGTGTTGTCGTTTATCCCGAAAAACCCGTTTGCCGACCTGACCGGAGCTAACCCGACGTCAATTATCAGCGTGGTTATCTTCGCTGCATTCCTCGGTGTTGCCGCACTGAAGCTGCTGAAAGATGATGCACCGAAAGGCGAGCGTGTGCTGGTTGCTATCGATACCCTGCAAAGCTGGGTGATGAAGCTGGTTCGTTTGGTGATGCAGTTGACACCGTACGGTGTTCTGGCGCTGATGACCAAAGTAGTTGCTGGCTCCAACCTGCAGGACATCATCAAGCTGGGTAGCTTCGTCGTAGCCTCTTATCTCGGTCTGGGCATTATGTTCGTGGTACACGGGATCCTGTTGGGTGTTAACGGCGTTAGCCCGCTGAAATACTTCCGCAAGGTGTGGCCGGTGCTGACTTTCGCCTTCACCAGCCGTTCCAGCGCAGCCTCAATTCCGCTGAACGTTGAAGCGCAAACCCGTCGTCTGGGCGTGCCTGAATCCATCGCCTCTTTTGCCGCCTCCTTTGGCGCCACCATTGGCCAGAACGGTTGTGCAGGGCTGTACCCGGCAATGCTGGCAGTAATGGTCGCCCCGACCGTCGGGATCAACCCGCTGGACCCGATGTGGATTGCGACGCTGGTCGGTATCGTCACCGTCAGTTCCGCAGGGGTTGCGGGTGTGGGTGGCGGTGCAACGTTTGCCGCGCTGATCGTCCTGCCAGCTATGGGTCTGCCAGTCACGCTGGTTGCGCTGCTGATTTCCGTTGAGCCGCTGATCGATATGGGTCGTACCGCGCTGAACGTGAGCGGTTCTATGACAGCCGGTACGCTGACCAGCCAATGGCTGAAACAGACCGATAAAACAATTCTGGACAGCGACGATAACGCCGAACTGGCGCATCGCTAAGTCTGTTAGACTGAAAAACAAAAAAAACCGCCGGAGTGTCATGCTCCGGCGGTTTTTTTATATCCATTAATCGCTCAGTTCATTTTCCTGGCGAACCTGATTAGCCCAGCGTTGCGCTGATTCCGGGACCGTAAATGCAGGTGAACGCTGAAACGCCTCCCCTATTAAGACAAAAGCGACATATTTTCCGCGCAGTATCCATACGTCACGAAACGCATCCATTTTAACTGCATGCTCTGGTGGGGCTGGCTCCACGCGAGGAACATAGCTAATTACCGGACGATTTTGTTGGCGAAGAGGTTTCATAATCAGTTGCTTCACTAAAGACTAATTCTAAAAATCAGAAAACGGCTATCTTAGCCGATTTTGCCTCCTGACGTCCTGTCTTGCGTGCGCTGTTTGCCTGGTTCATCGCGCTTTACGCCCTCGGTCAGTTCCTGCACCACTGAGCAAGTGGTCTATAGTTAAAGCTTTTGACGGCAACAACGACCTTTAAGCGATGAAAACAGGAGACGAGTTTAATGTCACAGAATGATAAGCACCCACTCCATCACTCAGCGCCGGTTCATGATGCCAGCGAATCCCAGCCAGGACTTGACTCACTGGCGCCAGCAGACGGTTCACATCGGCCAACACCTGAACCCACGCCACCAGGCATGCAGCCCACTACGTCTGGCAGCTTAAAAGCGCCTGACACCAGAAGTGACAAACTCAACGCGCTGGATAGTTTTCGTAAAGGCAGCGAAGATTTTGCTCTGACAACCAATCAGGGAGTGCGCATCGCGGACGATCAAAACTCTCTGCGCGCAGGAAACCGTGGGCCAACTCTGCTGGAAGACTTTATCCTGCGGGAAAAAATCACCCATTTTGATCACGAACGCATCCCGGAGCGGATCGTACATGCCCGAGGTTCTGCCGCTCATGGTTACTTTCAGCCCTATGCCAGCCTCAGCGCGACGACGAAAGCGGACTTTCTGAGTGATGAAAATAAAATCACCCCGGTTTTTGTCCGTTTCTCTACGGTTCAGGGCGGCGCAGGCTCAGCGGATACGGTCAGAGATATTCGAGGATTTGCGACCAAATTTTATACTGAGGAGGGCATTTTCGATCTGGTGGGAAACAACACACCAGTCTTCTTCATTCAGGATGCCCATAAATTCCCGGATTTCGTTCATGCGGTAAAACCGGAGCCGCATTGGGCTATCCCACAGGGTCAAAGCGCCCACGATACCTTTTGGGATTATGTCTCGTTACAGCCAGAAACGTTGCACAACGTTATATGGGCGATGTCTGACCGGGGTATTCCACGCAGCTATCGCACGATGGAAGGCTTTGGCATTCACACGTTCCGGTTGATAAATGCGCAAGGGAAAGCCACCTTTGTCCGTTTTCACTGGAAACCGCTGGCGGGCAAAGCTTCGCTGGTATGGGATGAAGCGCAAAAACTTACCGGTCGTGATCCCGATTTTCATCGCCGCGATCTATGGGAAGCTATCGAAGCAGGCGATTATCCGGAATACGAACTGGGGCTGCAGCTCATTCCTGAAGAAGACGAATTCAAGTTCGATTTTGACCTGCTCGACCCGACCAAGCTGATCCCGGAAGAGCTGGTTCCGGTGCAACGCGTCGGTAAAATGGTGCTGAACCGTAATCCGGATAATTTCTTCGCCGAAAATGAACAAGTCGCTTTTCATCCCGGACACATCGTCCCTGGTATCGATTTTACCAACGATCCCTTGCTGCAAGGCCGCTTGTTTTCGTATACCGATACCCAAATCAGCCGCCTGGGCGGGCCCAACTTCCATGAAATCCCGATTAATCGCCCGACCTGCCCGTACCATAATTTCCAGCGTGACGGCATGCATCGTATGGACATCGATACCAACCCGGCCAACTATGAACCTAATTCCATCAATGATAACTGGCCGCGTGAAACGCCGCCGGGGCCAAAACGCGGTGGATTTGAATCGTATCAGGAACGGATTGAAGGAAACAAAATCCGCGAACGTAGCCCCTCTTTTGGCGAATACTATGCGCACCCTCGCCTGTTCTGGCTAAGTCAGACGCCAATTGAACAGCAGCATATTATCGGCGGATTCAGCTTCGAACTCAGCAAAGTTACGCGCCCCTATATTCGGGAAAGAGTGGTTGAACAGTTAGCCCATATTGATACAGCCCTCGCCGAGGCGGTTGCCGATAATCTCGGTTTTGAGCTAACCGAGGAACAGGCCAAAATCGCCCCACCGGCTAACGTCAATGGTTTGAAAAGTGCGCCGTCACTCAGTTTATATGCGGGTGCGCAAGGTGAGATTAAGGGCCGCGTGGTCGCCATTCTACTTAATGACCAGGTGAAATCGGGCGACCTGCTTGCCATCATGCAAGCCTTACAGGCCAAAGGCGTTCACGCCAAACTGCTCTATTCCCGAATGGGTAATGTGGTTGCCGATGATGGTTCCGTCCTGACAATCGCCGGTACCTTTGCGGGTTCACCATCGCTGACCGTCGATGCGGTTATCGTTCCGTGTGGCAATATCGCAGATATCGCTATGAACGGTGATGCCCGATATTACTTACTCGAAGCGTATAAGCACTTAAAACCTATCGCACTGGCTGGCGATGCGCGTCAGTTTAAAGCAACGTTGAATATCAAAAATGAAGGAGAAGAAGGCGTGGTGGAGGCAGACAGTGCAGACGCACAGTTTATGGATACCCTGCTGACGCTAATGACTGCGCACCGCGTCTGGTCACGCGCCGGAAAAATCGACACGATACCAGCCTAAAAAAATGCGGCGCATTATGCGCCGCAAACTCAGGAGTTAGACGTTCAGAAAACTGCCAAGACGATAACCGCGCTCCGCAATAGCATATTTCAGTGACGGAGACGTCAGCACGTCGAGCTCAGTTAAGCGGGGGTAACAGTAGGCACTTTGACGAATAATGTCATCGATAAAGGCCGGATGACACATCACTTCCAGCGAGGACTCTCCCCGGTCTGCTGACGCGTCAAGCGTTTGCAAAAACAGGGCTTCAGAAATCGCTTCGCCATAAAACTCGCTGCTGAATCCCTGGGAAGTCCGTAACGTCTGCGGAAAGTCAGACGCCTGGAATACCGCCTGACGATCGATCCGTAACGCAATCCCCCGTTGGGCAGCAAACCCGGCCACGATAGGGAGAATCTGCGGGAACATATGCACATGGTGATGGCTATCCAGATGCGTTGGCTCTCGCCCGAACAGGTCAATAAAACGCTGATACTGCGCGGCCAGTTCCTGAGAAATTTCATCCAACGGCAAGGTGTCTTCTTCAGCCATCTGCCAGATCCATTTTCCCAGTAACCCGTCACGAGTAAGGCCTGGCATTGCCGTCAACGGCCTGCCCAGCGTCAGAACAAAATGCATCCCAACGGCAAGTTCAGGAATGTCGCGACTCAGCTGTACCGCATGGTCAATGGCTGCGCCATTAACCAGTGCGGTTGTCGAGGTGACCACGCCATTGCGACAGGCTTCAACAATGCCGTAGTTTTGTCCTTTACTCAGGCCAAAATCATCCGCATTTACAATCAGTACGCGTTCCATAGCCGACCTCAGTTAGTGTTGTTCGCTTTTGAGTTTCTCGATACACCCGGCGAAGTTTGGCAGCCATTTTTCATGCGCCAGAATTAGCTCACGCGCCAGAATCTCGGCATCGCTGTCAGAATGCACCAGCGGACTCAGGTTCAACGCCAGCAGCACATCATTCAGCTCACCGCTCAGTGCCGCATTGCTCGCCGCGACTTCAAAGCCTTTAATGGTATAGATAAGGCCGAGCACTTTCTCATCAAAATGGGTAATACGTGGGTGCGGCGTGGCGCCGTTGCGTCCCAGTGTACAGGTCATCTCAACCGCCCAGTCCGCCGGGATATTGTCAACATGCCCATGATGTGGAACGTTGACATAGTGCTCGGTCTGTTTGTCGTTGTAGATGGCGTTGATCACTTCACAGGCCGCATCGGAGTAATAGGCTCCACCACGCTGTTCCAGCTCTTTCGGTTTCACGTTCAAATCCGGGTTTTTGTAGAGATCAAACAGTTGTTTCTCCACTTTCTGTACCACCTGAGCGCGAGCGCCGCCCTTATAGTATTCACCCATTTCAATCGCCAGCATCTCTTTTGGCTTGAAGTAATAGAGCAAATATGAGCACGGCAGCAGCTTCAGCGAGCGAATCAACCCTTCACTGAACGGCAGATCGAAGATGTTCTTCACGGTGGAGGCTTTCAGTTGACCTGAAGCCACGCCATCCAACAGTTCATCAAAGCGTGATTTACCATTCACCAGTACGTCTTTAATAAAGACCATATGGTTCAGACCGAACAGATCGATGGATAAGTCATCGCTCTCTTTCAGCGCCAGCACATCGCTAATGAACATTTTCATGCCGACAGGAATATTACATACACCGATGAATTTCTTAAAATTCGTATGGCGATAGACCGCTTCCGTCACCATCCCGGCCGGGTTAGTAAAGTTAATCACCCACGCATTCGGGCACAGTTCTTCCACATCTTTGACAATATCAAAGATAACCGGAATAGTACGCAGACCTTTGAACAGCCCACCAGCGCCGTTGGTTTCCTGCCCCAGATACCCGTGGCTCAGCGGAATGCGTTCATCCTTTTCGCGGGCTTTCAGTTGCCCTACGCGCAACTGGGTGGTAACGAAATCAGCATCTTTCAGCGCTTCACGGCGGTCCAGCGTTTTAAACAACTTCATCGGCACGCCAGCTTTATCGATCATGCGCTGGCAAAGGTCAAAAATAATGTCCAGCTTCTCTTTTCCATCGTCGACATCAACCAGCCACAATTCAGAAACCGGTAATTCATGATAGCGCTTAATAAAGCCTTCAAGTAACTCAGGGGTGTAGCTGCTCCCGCCACCGATAGTGACGACTTTTAATTTCTGGCTCATACTTTCTCCCTTCAGTGTCAAAACACTGACGTGTATTATGCTCAACCCGTTTGTCAGGTATAGCGTGGCTGTCCCGACGCTATTTTGGGCAAGCTATAAAAAATGGGTTATTGGCAAATAATATCTACTGATTAAATTCAGTTAATTTCTTACGATAGCTATTAGGTGTAAATGACGTCAGCTTTTTAAACGTTTTAATAAACAGACTTGGACTACTGTAGCCAGATTCGTAAGCAATATCCGTTACAGAATAGTTAGTCATTTCCAGCTGTTTTTTAGCAAAGTTAATGCGGATTTCATTAATGATCTGCATCGGCGTTTTGCTGTAATAACGCTGGGTTGCGCGGGTCAGATACTCCTGGGATTTCGCGGACAGGTGTACCATGTTTTCCAGCGCATTCTCGCTAAACTGCCGTTTGTCATGCATGGTCTCCACGGTGGTTTTAAGCCACTGCGGAATATCATCCAGCACCTGCTCTTCGCGATGATGGCGCAACCGGTTAATAATATAGAAGGTGACCACTTCTACAAATTCATCCAGTCCGCTCTCGCGAAAGTTTAGTGATGCAATAACCGTTTCAATGTAAGTGAGAAACGAATTATTCGCCCGATAGACCTGCGATGCAACGAAACAAAATGGCAGCAGCGGGTGGTAGTGCTGTTCAAAAAAGCGTTTACTGATACCGACGTTCAGGATCCTTGTCGCCCCAAAATCATAAAAACTCTGGTGGTGCGATCCCAATGGAATAAAAACAAAGTCCCCGCGTTCGAGCAATACGCGTTTACCGTTGATTTCCTGATAATAGCGCCCGGTTAAAACCAGGGTAAATTCGTAGTAGTCATGCTGATGCAGCCCGCTGATGCTCTCAGTTTTGTTATAGATGAACACATGGAAATTTTTGCCATTAAACAGCTGCTGTTCATAGACGGTTTTGATTTCCGGTGCGTTAATCTGTAGCTGCATTATGCACTCCTCGCTATTTCAGCTTTTCGTGAAGCTCAATCAGTTCAGTCACCAGCTCACGCGCCAGCATTGATGTCATCAGATGGTCCTGAGCATGAACCAGCACCAGGCTAACTTTCATTTTACCTTCGCCCTGATCGCCTTCAATCAGTTTCGTTTGCACGAGGTGCGCTTCGTTCAGCGCCAGACGGGACTGGTCCATCATAGCCTTAGCTGACTCGAAATCGCCTTGCTTGGCCATTTTGAGCGCGCCGTACGCCAGGCTACGCGCCTGACCGGAGTTGATGATGAGACCCATCACCACTTCTTCGAGTTCTTCTGCTTCTGACTGCGTGTCGACGATGTTCTCGATATCCAACATACTTTTTTCCTCTGGTTCAGTCCGGCATGACCGTGAAGCCATGCCGGATTAAATTTAGAATTTCAATGCGTTAGCGATATCTTCTTCGCTTTCTTCTTGATCAATAACGTTCTGCGCTTTGTTGGCTACCACCACGAACGGCAGGTAAACCAGCGTGGCGATACCGAGGTTGAACAGCGCGACCAGCAGAGCAGCGACGCTACCGTTGGTGTTAAAGAACGCGCCCAAACCGGTTGGCATGGTCCACGGTGCGATGTTGGTAATCGGTGGAATAATGCCGGAGTAATAAGCTGCCAGCGTAATCGCCGCCAGAATCGGCTGCACCAGAATGAACGGGATAAACATCACCGGGTTCATGATGATCGGCAGACCGAACAGGATAGGTTCGTTAATCTGGAACAGGCCTGACGGCAGTGCCAGTTTAGCAACCTGACGATAATCCGGACGACGCGATGCCAGGAAGATAGCGATAATCAGACCCAGCGTAGCCCCGCTACCCCCGAGGAAAATATAGGAGTCGAGCATCGGTTTCGCCCAGACGTGGAAGGTCTTTCCAGCTTCCAGCGCGGCGTCTACGGAACCAAACTGTTGGTAAATGGAGATGTTTTCCAGCGCCCATGGCGTCATGATACCGCTGTCCAGCGCGGTCAGCGCCAGTGAACCGTGAATACCGAAGAACCACAGCAGCGGAACAAAAATCACGTAGGCCCAACCCACCACGCTGCCCAGCGATGCCAGCGGAGTTGAAATGGAATCCATGATGATCTGGTGGAAGTTCGTACCCCAGGTGTTCAATGCCCAGGCGATGATCCCCATAATGGAGAGGATAAGGAAGCCAGGAATCAGCGCAGAGAAAGAGCGCGACACGGATGTCGGTACGCTATCGGGTAATTTAATTACCCAATTGCGACGGACCACAAAGGTGAACATTTCCGCGACCGCGAGGCCGATAATAATACCGGAAATAATATTGGCACCGCCGAGCCAGTTCGCGCCAACGGCATAGGCTTCACCCACGCTATATGGCGTTACGGTCATAAATGCGGCGACGGATAACAGCCCGGCAGCCAGTGAGTCGACTTTGCGTTCTTCTGCCAGCGCCATACCGATAAAGAACGGCGCCATCAATGACATGATACCCAGCGTACCGTTATAGACGTTTCCACCAATGCCTTTCAAACTATTCAGCGTTTCAATAGTTGAAGCATCAAGTCGAATGCCCATTGAATAAAAAAACGACCCCTCCCCAAAGCTCAGGAAAACGTTATTGATTAATACAAACATGGCCCCTGCGAGGGTTAACGGCATTAAACGAATAAAACCGTTTTTGATTGCATTAACGTGTGGCTGCTTTCCAATTTTTACAGCAAAAGGAAGGAGTACCTTTTCAAGTGAAGCAATAGCGTTACTCATAGAAAAATACCCTTAAATACCGCAATTAATAATTACGGTGAATGTTAATGAAATAACTCTTTGACGGGAAAATTAAAATAAAATAATTAATTTGCTGCGGCTTTTTTAATTGCTGCAACCGCAGCCTTAAGCACGCCTAAACCATCGACTTTGCCATACAGCAGCGAGTCAATCACTTCCACAGGCTTGTTGGGTAACAAACGCTGAATTTCGGGCAACATATAAGCAATTTGTGGACCTAATAATACAACATCGGCCACTGGACCTTTTTCTCCGGCCAGCGTTTCAGGAAACGCTTCAATAATAACCGGTACTTCGTATTTTTCGGCCTGAGCACGCATCTTCGAAACCAACAATGAAGTCGACATGCCCGCAGAACAAAACAGATAAATGTGTTTCTTTTCCATTAAAACGATCCTCATGTGCGATTATCTGTCACCAGACACTCCGCAAGCCCTAACCTGCATCCATGCTCTGGGTAACTTGCGTCAGCTAAATTACTTTTTTAGGTGGCTGAAATGAGTATACGGGATTGCACCGGCGGATGGTATTTCCTTGACCAACTAAATTGTCTCTCCTTGACCTGGCGTTATGACCACCCTCACACTTCAGGCAAATAATTCGCGTCAATAATTAAGATCGTGTGACATAAAAAAACCGGCGCAGTGGCCGGTTTTCCCGAGTGCTCAGGCAATAAACAGTTGTTACTTCTTCGCTGCCTGCGGGTCGGTGTCGTACTCTGCGCAGGTCTGGTAGCCAGAGTTAATCACGTGTCCGGTGTCATCTAAAGCAACAAAATAGGTCTCAGCTTTACCATCTCGTTGACCCAGGATGTAGGTCTGACACGTCCCACGCGCATGGATCATACTGACTTCGGAAGACGGTTTACCGGCAATCTGCGCTACCTGCGCCCGGCTCATCCCTTTCTTCACATCTTTCACCACGGGCTGAACAAATTGGTCTTTCGTACGATCGTAGGCCGTACACCCTGCCAGCATAGTCAAAACAGCCGCTGCGCTCAGAATTCCTGTTAGATTCTTGTTCATATTCCGTCCTCTTGTATTTCAGCGTGTTATATAAGCCTGGAGCACAACAACGCATTTTTCAAGCAATCAGAGGATACTTAGGTGGTTTCGGAAAATTCTATTAAAACAAAATGATGCTATATCAGGCTCGCATCCCTTGTCGTTTGGGCCTCAACGCGTTAGCTTTAACACATCATTTTTTTGATCATTTTATTTTTCGGAGGGGGTTAAATGACTCTGCAGCAAGAGATAATCCAGGCGCTTGGCGCAAAACCGCACATCGATGCAGAAGAAGAAATTCGCCGCAGCGTGGATTTCCTGAAATCGTATCTGCAGACCTACCCCTTTCTGAAATCGCTGGTGTTGGGAATTAGCGGCGGACAGGACTCAACGCTCGCGGGAAAACTGTGCCAGATGGCGATCACCGAGCTGCGAAAAGAAACGGGTAATGACGCACTGCAGTTTATTGCCGTACGCCTACCGTATGGTGTTCAGGCCGATGAGCAGGACTGCCAGGATGCCATCGCCTTTATTCAACCGGACCGCGTACTGACCGTCAATATTAAGGGCGCGGTGCTGGCCAGCGAGCAGGCCCTGCGTGAAGCGGGTATTGAACTGAGCGATTTTGTGCGCGGCAATGAAAAAGCCCGTGAACGTATGAAGGCACAATACAGTATCGCCGGCATGACCAGCGGGGTTGTCGTGGGTACCGATCATGCTGCAGAAGCCATCACCGGATTTTTCACTAAGTACGGCGATGGCGGTACCGACATTAACCCACTATTTCGTCTGAACAAGCGCCAGGGCAAACAACTGCTCGCCGCGCTGGGGTGCCCGGAGCACTTATATAAGAAAGCACCAACTGCTGACCTCGAGGACGATCGCCCTTCTCTGCCGGATGAAGCCGCACTGGGCGTCACTTACGACAACATCGACGACTATCTGGAAGGAAAAACGCTGGATGCCGACGTCGCAAAAAAAATTGAAGGCTGGTACGTGAAAACTGAGCATAAACGTCGCACACCGATCACCGTGTTTGATGATTTCTGGAAAAAAGCGTAATCCTTTTCCCTTCAAAATGCCGGGTAGCGCCAGGATTGGCCCTATCTGGCATTAGCCTGCTGAATCTCATGCCGCTTTTTTAATCGCCCTCAAACTGCTACACTGGATGAATAACCAGCATCTGGAGTCAACAGTGGTACAGCGTCAATCAGCCCCTCGTCTGACATTTGAGGCAGCGGCAATCTATGAATATCCCGAGCACCTGCGCCCGTTTTTGAGTGCGCTTCCCACCGCGCCAGGCGTCTATCTGTTTCACAGTGATAGCGACACCATGCCGCTTTATATTGGTAAAAGTGTCAATATTCGCAGCCGTGTGCTGGCGCATCTGCGTACCGCAGACGAAGCGAGTATGCTGCGTCAGGCCAGGCGCATTAGCTGGATTTGTACGGCAGGAGAAATTGGCGCCCTGCTGCTGGAAGCGCGGCTTATCAAAGAACAGCAGCCCCTGTTTAACAAACGGCTGCGACGCAATCGCCAGCTGTGTGCCTTGCAGCTTACCGACCGAACGGTTCAGGTGGTTTACGCACGAGATATTGATTTCTCCCACGCCCCCAATCTGTTTGGCCTGTTTGCCAACCGCCGCGCAGCGCTACAGACGCTGCAAAGCCTCGCTGATGAACAACAGCTGTGCTACGGCCTGTTGGGGCTGGAACCCCTGAGCCACGGGCGCGCCTGTTTTCGCTCCGCGCTTAAACGCTGCGCCGGAGCCTGCTGTGGGAAAGAAAGCCCTGAAGCACATTATTTGCGTCTGGTAGAAGCCCTGGAAAGAGTGCGCGTAATCTGCTGGCCGTGGAGCAATGCCATTGCGCTGCAGGAAACCCGCGCTGAAATGACGCAGTACCATATCATCAATAACTGGCTGTGGCTGGGAGCCGTTTCAACGCTGGATGAGGCAGCTACACTGGCGCGAATGCCGGCCGGCTTTGATCAAGATGGCTACAAAATTCTCTGCCGGCCAATTCTGTCTGGTCAATATGACATTATTGAACTGAGTCAGGAGAATGCCCCGGCATCCAGTTAATCTCGCTGAACAGCAGTTTCCCCTCGCGCTCCAGCAGTCGTAACGTGTGTTTACCGTCGTGCCAGCTTGCACCCTGATCGACGGTCAACAGCTTATCACCCAGTTGCCAGGCTCCGCTGATAACAAACACCACGCCGCCGCGCGAACCAAAGGTCGTAAAGGTGCGATCGGCAACTCTGACTTTTGCCTGGCAGACATCCCGTCGGGTCATGATATTAAAATCCATCGACATCTGCCCTTCCGTCAGCTTCGCTTTTACCACCTTGTCACCGGCAAAGGTAAAAGGCTGATGCTGTTTCAGGGTATGCGTGAAGGTGTTCGGCTCTTCCAGCGTCACTTCTCCGCCTTCCAGCAGGGTAATCACGCGTTCTACGCCGGGAAAAAGAGAAAACTCTCCATTCGCTGCGATGGAGGCGATACTCGCCCGCCAGTGAAAATCTCGTGTTGCTGGCGGAAAACAGCAAATCTCACGCGTTTCTCCCGCACCATTTCGCCACAGATTGACCGGCATTTTGCGGATATCAAAGTATTCCATCATCCCTCCAGAAAGGCGCAGCACGGCAGCCCACCGTAAACAGGCAGCCATAAATCATCATTGTTATGTTCACCCTGCAGATTATTGTTATCGGCAGCAGAGTTGATTTGCCTTAGCGATGAACCCGGTGTTTTGCAAAAAAGAACAACGCGCCCTCCAGGTGGAATTTTCGCGGGCTTCAGGAGAATAACGTGTCACAAGCGCGGTGCAAGAGGCAGCAAAGAAAAAACCGCCGATCCTGCCCACCTCGTTAAACGTGTTGTGGACAAGAGCGGCGGTCTTGAGTTTGGTTTCACACTGTGCGGCAATCAGCACACACAGCGTGAATGATATAGTGTAGACGCTGAACGATTACTCAGCAGCTTGCGGCATTTTACCCTTCTGCGCGGCACGTTCTGTCAGACGCTTCTCAAAATTGGCATTAAACTGCTTTTTCTGTTCCGGAGTCAGAATGTTGTAAATCTTGTTCTGAGTTTCCATGTGCGCCAGCATGTTGGCTTTGCGCTGTTCTTCCATCTTCGCAATCTGCGCTTCCGCTTTCGCTTTATCGAAGCTATCGCTGGCAATGATGTCGTGCATTGCGCGGCGCTCTTCCAGCGGCGGACGTTTCATCTGATCACGCTGACCTTTCATGATCTCGCGAATCTGCTGTTTCTGCGCATCGGTCAGGTTCAGGTCTT
This sequence comes from Citrobacter sp. RHBSTW-00887, assembly GCF_013728095.1. Classification (NCBI taxonomy): domain Bacteria; kingdom Pseudomonadati; phylum Pseudomonadota; class Gammaproteobacteria; order Enterobacterales; family Enterobacteriaceae; genus Citrobacter; species Citrobacter sp. RHBSTW-00887. Next base: position 3,048,384 of record NZ_CP056267.1, read on the forward strand.
TAAACATCATGTCGTGATGCGGGGCAAACTTACCGTTGTGGTGCATCATTGGTTTGGCATCAGCTGGCGCAGCTGTTGTCGTGTCAGCGGCGTGGGCCAGGTTAGCAGCGCCCAGCGCCAGGGTAGAGGCAACAAACAGAGCAGTCAGTTTACGCATAATTTCTATCCTTTCTTTCAGTTATTTTTACGACACTCATGCGACTCTTATGCAATGTGATGTCGTGTTGACGAGATTAACTTTACCGGCTTAAGCGTCAATTAATCAGAGCAACGGTAAAACAATGAAAGTGTAAAAAACAAACTTTCATCAATTATGGAGAAAAAAAGAATAAATTGCGCAGAGTTGCAATAAAAAAATTACAACAGGATGATTTTGAAGGGATTATGAAGAACTATACCTCATCCCTGATTATTAAGAAAGCAATTCACCAGGAATAATCCGTAATAAATAAAAACAGCACACAAAAATAAGCCCTTAGGGATAAACCAAAAGGGCATATATATTTGTCACAATTTTTCGAGCATCAATCCGGCACGTAAACCACAGGCCACGTTTGGATTTGGAAAAAGAACGTATTCAACATCATGGGTGACGGTAAAACGTTCATCACCGTCCTGCGCCAGCAAGGTGCCCTCTGTAAAAGGGGTAAAGTTGAGCGTCTGGTTATCCATGTGAAGAATGAAATCGTCGCTACGCCGCGTGATTTGCGACACCACGCGGTAACGCAGCGGAGATGTTTCTCCCGGTGACATTCGCTCGCCCTGCAGCAGCTTCGCCAGTGCATCTGCCGTCTGCGCAAACTGAGCCAGATCGTTTTGTCCAAACGGCAGCGCTTTACCCAGTTCCAGCGTGCAGGCCAGCGCGCCAAAATGTTCAGCGCTAAAATGAGTGAACGTGCCGCCAGGTGTCTGATGGAAAACCAGCGCCTCCAGCCCTGCCTCTCCCAGCCATCCCAAAAAATCTTCGTCCCAGGCAACGTTGCGTTGTGGCAACACGCCAAAGCGCAGATGCTCCGAGCCGCGAATCGCGGTGTGCAGATCCAGATGCCAGCGTACTGGCTCTTTCGCCCGCGAATAAAAATCCTCCAGACACAGCTCAAGCTGATGAGCTCGGTGCGTTTCTTCACTCGCGGCAAAAATCTGCCAACGGCCGCCAAACATACGGTTCAGGTCGCTATGACAATAACGTTTTCCCGCCGCCAGCGCCTGCGGGTTCCCCAGAATCACCAGCAGCCGCCATGTCAGCGTTAGTTCACCGCTAAACAGCCTGGAGAGAATTGAATCAAGTATCTCTACCGGGGCCGTTTCATTGCCGTGGATCCCCGCAGACAGCACCAGCGAATATTCCGCCGGAGTGTCCGGCGTCAGCTCCAGAATTCCGTGACCAATCCACTGCCAGGAAAAGCCGCGAGCTGTGCCCTCGGTTGTCTCGGGGGTTATCCCTGCCAGCGTCTGGGCCAGAAAATTATCCATGGCTGCTCCTCTCCTGCTGGAAGGGATACACAGAGCCGAGGTTGAGCAATTGCGTCAACGTATCCAGCGCTTCACGCCCCTCACGTAACAGCTGCGGGTCGGCAAGGTCGGCGGCGGTAAGACGATCGCGATAGTAACGGTCGACCCAATTATTCAGCGTGTTAAACAGATTATCGTTCATGATAACCGCCGGATTTACGGCCTGCAGCTCCTGTGGAGTAAGCACCACTCTCAGGCGCAGACATGCCGGACCGCCGCCGTTGGACATACTTTCACGCAGATCGAATACCTGCAGGTCATCGATCGGATTGTCTTCCTCGAGCAGACGGTTCAAATACCGCCACACGCCCGCATGCTCCCGACACTCCTGCGGCAGGACCAGCATCATCGAACCGTCATCACGGCTCAATAACTGGCTGTTAAACAGATAGGTGGTCACCGCATCCTGCACCGACACTTCCGCAGCCGGGACTTCCAGCGGGGTAAAACCTGCCACCTGACTGCGTAACTGCTCGAACAACGCCTGCTGTCTGGCAAACGCCAACTGATGACAAAACAGTACCTGGCGATTCGACACCGCAATCACATCGTTATGAAACACGCCAAGATCGATAACGTCCGGGTTTTGCTGGGCAAAAATGCGCTGATGCGGGTTAACCTGATTCAGTCGGGCGACCGCCTCGCTGGCCTCACGGGATTGCCTCGCCGGATAGCGCTTCGGATGGGACGCATTCCCTTCTTCACGACCGTAAACAAACAGCTGTACGCCAGGGTCGCCGTAATCCCCGCCGAGGCGGTTATGGTTTGCCGCACCTTCATCACCGAATAGTGCAACCTGGGGTAACGCACCGTGGACCGTAAAACTATTCTCATCACGGAAAATCGCCCGTAGCAATGCTTCGGTGGTCGGCGCTTCCAGCGAACGGTGAAACTTATTATTCAGATTCGCCACCGTCAGATGCACTTTCCCGTCCAGCGCATCGGCTGAAGGGCAGACCGTTGCCGCATTCGCCACCCACATAGACGATGCGGAGCTGGCGCTGGAGAGCCAGTGAGGCGCCTGACGCGCCACGTTCTCCAGTATCTGTTCGTCGCGGCCGGTAAAGCCCAACTGACGCAGCACCGGAATATACGGCCGCTCATGAGGCGGGATCACCGCCTGGGGAAATCCCGCATCCGCCAGCGCTTTCATCTTTAGCAGACCCTGCTTCGCCGCCAGACGCGGGTTCGATACCTGAAAACGATGTTTGGTTGAGGCCTCATTACCAAATGACAGCCCCGCATAGTGGTGGGTCAGCCCCACCAGACCATCAAAATTTACCTCACGGGCTTTCATAGCTTATCCTCGCGAGAAAAATCCAGGCCGGGGCTAAGCGTCGTTGGCAGCGTTAAGGCCGGTGATTCCAGACTTGCCATCGGCCAGGCGCAATAATCTGCGGCATACCACGCGCTGGCGCGATGGTTCCCGGAAGCGCCAACGCCGCCAAACGGCGCTGTACTCGCCGCGCCGGTTAACGGCTTATTCCAGTTGACGATCCCGGCCCGCGCCTCGAGCAGCAGTTGATCAAACTGGCTGCGATCGGGGGAAACCAACCCACACGACAATCCAAAGCGGGTGTTGTTCGCCATACGAATTGCGTCATCAAAGCTGTCATAACGCCAGACGCCAAGCAGCGGTCCAAAGACCTCTTCATCGGGTACGTTCGCCGCCCCGGTCAGTTCGATGATCCCAGGGGTGAGCAGTGACGTTCCGGCTTGCACCAGACGTGGCGCTAATAGCGTTCGGCCCCCTAACGATTCCAGACGCTGCCAGGCATCATAGACATGCCGCGCGGCCTGTTCGGAAATCAGCCCGCCAATAAATGGCTGCGGTTCTGCATCCCAGTTGCCGGGCATTAAACGCTGGCTGACGTCCACCAGGCGCGTCAGGAACGCATCCCCCTGCGCGCCTTTTTTAACTAACAGGCGACGGGCGCAGGTACAACGCTGTCCGGCGGTGACAAACGCGGACTGAATAGTCAGATGCACTGCGGCATCAATATCTTCCGGGTTCTCAATAATCAGCGGGTTGTTGCCCCCCATCTCCAGAGCGAGGATTTTTTCCGGCTGGCCGGATAGCTGTCGATGCAGTTGATAACCAGTATTGGCACTGCCGGTAAACAGCAGGCCATCGAGGTCGTCCTGCGCGCTCAGCGCCTGTCCCGTATCGCGACCGCCCTGCACCAGGTTCAGCACACCCGGCGGCAATCCCGCCTGCTCCCACAGCTTTGTCACGGCTTCACCGGTCCACGGCGTCAGCTCGCTGGGTTTGAAAATCAATGTGTTGCCTGCCAGCAGTGCCGGAACAATATGACCATTGGGTAAATGGCCAGGGAAGTTATACGGGCCAAAAACCGCCAGCACGCCGTGCGGGCGATGGCGCAACGTCGCTGCGCCATCCGGTAATTCGCTGTGCTGCTCTCCGGTACGCGCATGCCAGGCTTTCACGGAGATGGCAATTTTATTGATCATCGCCGTCAGTTCTGTAGCGGCTTCCCAACGGGGTTTGCCGGTTTCCCGGGCGATAATCTGTGTGAGTTCGGCTTTATTGCTTTCCAGCAATGAGGCAAATTTTTCAACAATGGCCTGGCGTGCGCCAAAGGGCTGTTTAGCCCAACTGGCAAAGGCTGCGCGCGCGGCCCGGCACGCCTGCGCTACCTGGGCTGCATCGGCATCATTGCCCTGCCACAGCACATCACCGCTTACGGGATTGGTTTTCACCCGACGCTCGCCCAGCCCCGTCACCCAGTCGCCGTTTATCCATAATGTCATGCTGTTTTCTCCTCTGCACAAAGACGCACAAAACGTACATGGTCGCCCGCGTGACATTTCAGGGCGTCCAGTTGCGCCGCCGTCAGCACCAGACGCTGAGTATCCGGGTCAGCACGAACCAACATGACGCGGAAATTTTGATAATTTTCATTGGCAACCAGAGAAGCAGGATAGTCGCCCGGCGCAGGCTGCCCTTCAGCCACCTCCACCAGCCTGCTTTTACGGATAGCCCGTACCCGGTCAATATCGCATTCCAGGGTCGGTCCGCCGTCGAAAATATCGACGTAATTGCGGTAGCGAAATCCTTCTTTCTCCAGCACCGCCCGCGCAGGAGCCGTTTGCGGATGCACCTGACCAATCACGCTTTGCGCTTCGTCAGACAGGAAATGGGTATAAATCGGATGCTTAGGCATCAGTTCAGCAATAAAGGCTTTTTGCCCGGTTCCGCAGAGAAAATCCGCCCGGCTGAACTCCATTGAGAAAAAACGTTTGCCGAGGCTTTGCCAAAACGGAGAGTAGCCGTGTTCATCGATCACGCCGCGCATCTCGGCCACGACCTTCTCATTGAATCGGTCACGAAAGGCCGCCATAAACATAAAGCGCGACTTCGACAACAAATAGCCGTTGCCTTCTTTACGCCAGTCCGGATCGAGAAACAGAGAACAAAGTTCGCTACTGCCCGTGTGATCGTTACTCAGAAACAGCGTCGGCAGCGCGTTATACACGTTCAGCTCTTTCGAGGCGTGCACCAGAGTACCGACCCGGTAGTTGTACCAGGGATCGTTAAGCCCCACCGCCACCTCAATGGCGCAAATCCCTGCCACGCTTCCGCTGGCGCTGTCTTCAAGCACAAACACATATCCCTGCTCACTTTTGGGCAACTCACCGCGCCAGGTTTGTAGCGAACGTTCGATACGCGCCATCAGCGTAGCTTCATTCGCCGGTAGCGAGGTCAACCCACCGCCGGTCTTACTGGCAAGCTGCATCAGCGCGGTGATATCAGCGCGTTCAATGGGACGAATCACCATCATGATGAACCTCCTGCTTTAATGCGTTCGCAGGCTAGCGCAAAGCGATCCAGTCCGGTGGCGATTTCTTCTTCGCTGACGTTTAACGCTGGCGCAAACCGCACCACATTAGCGCCAGCAATCAGCACCATCACTCCGGCAACGGCCGCTTCTTGCGAGATGTGTTTTGCTTTCCCGGCAAATTCCGCGTTCAGCACACAGCCAATCAGCAGTCCGAGTCCACGAATTTCACTAAACAGTCCAAAACGTTCGTTAATGGCGTTAATACGCTCCACAAACCAGTCGTGACGCTGTTTCACTCCGTTAAGCACTTCCGGCGTGTTAACAATTTCCAGCAGTTTTCCCGCCACCGCAGTGGCCAGCGGGTTTCCGCCATAGGTCGTACCGTGCGTACCGACCGTCATCACACTGGCGCAACGCTCTGTCGCCAGCAGTGCGCCGATGGGGAAACCACCGCCCAGCGCTTTTGCTGTCGTCAGCAGGTCCGGCGTAACGCCGTAGTGCATGTAGGCATACAGTTCGCCGGTACGGCCAACCCCGGTCTGAACTTCATCAAAAATCAACAGCGCATTATGGCGATCGCATAATTCACGCAACCCCTGCAAAAAGGCGTTTGTTGCCGGCACTACGCCGCCTTCCCCCTGCACCGGCTCCACAATAACCGCACAGGTGTTGTCATCAATCAGTTGGCTGGCAGAGTCGAGATCGTTATACACCGCATGGCGGATATCCGGCGGCAGCGGCGCGAAGTCCTGTGAATAGGCGGGCTGTCCTCCGGCGCTGACGGTAAACAGCGTGCGACCATGGAAAGCATTTTTAAACGCCACAATGCCGCTCTTCTGGCTACCAAAACGATCGTGGGCATATTTACGTGCCAATTTTAATGCCGCTTCGTTAGCTTCTGCGCCAGAGTTACAGAAGAAAATGCGCTCGGCAAAAGTGGCATCAATCAGCTTTTTCGCCAGGCGCAGCACCGGCTCGTTGGTGTAGCCATTTCCCGTATGCCAGAATTTGCTCGCCTGGTCGTTTAATGCCTCGCGCAATGCCGGATGTGCATGACCCAGCGCGTTAACCGCAATGCCTCCCGCGAAATCGATATACTCTTTACCCTGCTGATCCCACAGACGTGAACCTTCGCCACGCACCGGAATAAAAGGGGCCGGAGCGTATACGGGCATCATCCATTCATCAAAATTTTCACGCGTAATTGACAGAGACATAGCGACCTCAACGGTAAATAAAAGGTTATTTATATGTTAATAAATATAGTGTTTGCGGTGTAAATGTAGATTGCAGGCTTCGTGCCAGCCAGCGAAAAAAGTGCATAAACGGAGGACGGTGACGGAATATCAACGAGTTACAACCTGACGATATTCACTGTATGTGCATATAAAGTGAATATGTTTGCGCACCAGATGACTAAACAGAGGAAAAAACGCAATTTTATTCAGTCGCCAAATATAATTCTGGAATTGTGATCGTATACGAAATTTATCGGAAATTATTGCTCTATTCCGACGCGCTACGCGCCAAAACGGTGCGGTTTTTGCTCCATCGTTAACACCATTAGCAATCATTGTTGGAATCAGGTGACAAGAAGCAGTCAGCCTGCAGAAATTCTGCTACCATCCTTGCACTATTCATCTTGCAAAGTGGCAGCGACTATGAAATTTGTCTCTTTTAATATCAACGGCCTGCGTGCCCGTCCCCATCAACTGGCAGCCATTGTCGAAAAACACCAACCGGATGTTATTGGCTTACAGGAGACAAAAGTCCACGACGATATGTTCCCTCTCGAAGAGGTAGCAAAGCTGGGTTATAACGTCTTTTATCACGGTCAGAAAGGCCACTACGGCGTAGCACTATTAACGAAAGAAACGCCGATTGCGGTGCGTCGTGGCTTCCCGGGTGATGGCGAAGAAGCGCAGCGTCGTATCATCATGGCGGAAATTCCGTCGCCTCTGGGCAGCATCACGGTGATCAACGGCTATTTCCCGCAGGGTGAAAGCCGTGACCATGAAACCAAGTTCCCGGCCAAAGCCGCGTTTTATCAGAACCTACAAAACTACCTGGAGACTGAACTGAAGCGCGACAATCCGGTATTGATCATGGGCGATATGAATATCAGCCCAACCGACCTCGATATCGGTATTGGCGAAGAGAACCGTAAACGCTGGCTGCGTACCGGCAAATGTTCCTTCCTGCCAGAAGAGCGCGAGTGGATGGAGCGTCTGCTGGGCTGGGGCCTGGTAGATACCTACCGTCACGCCTGGCCTGAAAAGAACGATCAGTTCTCGTGGTTTGATTACCGCTCAAAAGGCTTTGACGATAACCGTGGCCTGCGTATCGATCTGCTGCTGGCGAGCAAACCGCTGGCGGAGCGCTGCGAAGAAACCGGCATCGACTATGAAATCCGCAGCATGGAAAAGCCGTCCGACCATGCGCCTGTATGGGCTAAATTCCGCGTCTGATCGTCTGCGTATTTTCACTCTCCGGGCCTGGCCTGGAGGGTCTGTTTATTCTGTGCAAAATCAATAAAGCCACGGTAATACATTGTTGCGGCCGGAAATTTATTATATCTTCGCGCGCACTTTTCGCTGACGAAAACGCTACATTGCACTCGGTTTTACAGGAGAACCCCCATGAAAAAGAAGTTCGCATAACGCAGAATACCGGCTGCTAATTGTTGCGGTATTGTTCTGCGTTCTGGCGGGAGTTTTCCATCATTACGGTCTGACCGATCTGATCACCAATTTCCATCATTTACAAGATGTCATCCGCCAAAGCGGCCTGTTCGGCTATACCCTTTATATCCTGCTGTTTATAGTTGCCGCGCTGTGTCTGATCCCTGGCAGCATTCTGGTGATCGTCGGCGGTGTGCTGTTTGGCCCGGTGACAGGGACGCTTATCTCGTTAGTGGCGGCAACCACGGCTTCGGCGCTGTCGTTTATGCTGGCTCGCTGGCTTGGGCGGGAATTACTGCTGAAATACGTTGGCCACACGGCAACGTTTCAGGCTATCGAAAAAGGCATTGCCCATAGCGGAGTAGACTTTCTGATCCTGACCCGGCTCGTGCCACTGTTCCCCTATAACATTCAAAACTATGCCTATGGGCTAACGGCCATTCCGTTCTGGTCATTTACCGTGATATCTGCGCTAACCACCTTGCCCGGCATCTTTATCTATACGCTGATGTCGCACGAACTGGCCAGCGAAGGGATTAGCTGGGCATTTATCGGTAAGCTCAGCGTTGCGGGGCTGGCGCTATTCGTCCTCGTTCAGGCAGCCAAAGCCTGGGCGCGGCATAAACATGTCGATCCGGCGCCCGGTCACGAGTACGCGGGTAAATGATCAAGATGAATAAAGCGCGGCGGACACGCTATTACCGTATAAGCTTGCTTGCCCTGCTGCTGCTCGCCCTGATGGCGTGGGCGTGGATACCTGGCGTGAGTGATTTTCTTCACGGCAGTCTGGCGGCATTTACCACGCTCGATCAGCATGCTCTTGAGAACTTCATTCGTTCTTACGGAACCCAGGCGGCGGTCGTGTCGTTCTTCCTGATGATCTTACAGGCCATCGTCGCACCGCTTCCCGCCTTTGTGATCACCTTTGCCAACGCCTCGCTGTTTGGCGCATTTTGGGGCGGCGTACTGTCCTGGAGCAGCGCGATGGCAGGCGCGGCGCTGTGCTTTTTTATTGCCCGCGTTTTAGGTCGCAGCGCGGTGGAAAAACTGACCGGAAAAACGGTGCTGAACAACATGGACACTTTTTTCGAGCGCTATGGCAAGCACACAATTCTTGTCTGTCGCCTGTTACCTTTTGTGCCGTTCGACCCGGTAAGCTACGCAGCAGGCCTGACCTCGATTCGTTTTCGCCATTTCTTCATCGCCACCGGCATCGGTCAGTTACCGGCCACTATCGTCTATTCATGGGCTGGTAGCCTGTTAACCGGCGGCACATTTTGGTTTGTTACCGGCCTGTTCATCCTGTTCGCTCTGAGCGTGGTGATTGCCGTGGCCAGAAGCCTTTATCTTGAGCATCAACGGAAAAAGACCTGAGTCTTTCCCCCATTTTTAGCAAGGGAGATATTATGCGTTACTGCTTATTGTGCCTGAGTTTGCTGCTCTCTCCGCTGGCGGCTTTCGCCGAGGACGCCAGTTGGCAGCAAATCAAAAATGACGCCCGCGGTCAGACGGTGTGGTTCAACGCCTGGGGTGGCGACAACGCAGTTAACCAGTATCTCGACTGGGTTAGCGGCGAGATGAAAACGCACTATACCATTAACCTGAAAATCGTACGCCTGGCGGATGCCGCCGACGCCGTAAAACGTATCCAGACGGAAGCGGCATCCGGGCGAAAAACCGGTGGTTCGGTCGATTTACTGTGGGTGAACGGCGAAAATTTCCGCACGCTGAAAGAAGCCGGGCTGCTACAGACCCAGTGGGCGCAAACGCTGCCTAACTGGCGCTATGTTGATACCCAGAAACCGGTGAACGAAGACTTTTCCATTCCAACGGAGGGGGCTGAATCACCGTGGGGCGGCGCACAGCTCACATTTATTACCAGGCACGATCTCACCGCGCAGCCGCCGCAATCCCCGCAGGCACTGCTTGAGTTTGCCCAGGCGCACCCTGGCACGGTGACCTATCCGCGTCCGCCAGACTTTACCGGAACGGCTTTTCTTGAGCAGTTGTTCATTTCGCTCACCAACAAGCCGCAAGCGCTGAAAATAGCGCCAGATGCGTCCACATTCGCCGATGTTACCGCTCCATTGTGGCATTACCTTGATGCTTTGCATCCTGCCCTGTGGCGCGAAGGTAAAGATTTTCCGCCCACGCCCGCGCGAATGGATGCGCTGCTCAACGGTGGCACCCTGCGTTTATCAATGACCTTTAATCCTGCCCACGCGCAGCAAAAAGTGGCCAGCGGTGAATTACCCAATAGCAGCTATAGTTTTGGTTTCTCACAGGGCATGCTCGGCAACGTGCATTTTGTCACCATTCCAGCGAATGCGCGGGCCAGCGCCGGAGCGAAAGTTGTGGCAAATTTCCTGCTTTCACCCGAAGCGCAGTTGCGTAAAGCCGACCCGTCTGTCTGGGGAGATCCTTCGGTGCTTGATCCACAAAAATTGCCTGTCGACCAGCGTAATGCGCTGCTGGCGCGGATCCCACAAGGGCTCCCTGCCGTACTGCCAGAACCGCATGCTGCATGGGTAAACGCTCTGGAACAAGAATGGCTACGCCGCTACGGTACACATTAATTCTGCTACTCTGGGCTATCATGGCGGGCGTTTATCTGCCGCTGGCGCCAGCGGCTTTTTCTCTGATAACGCCGGCGCTGAGTACCAGAAACTGGCTGGCGCTATTTAGCGATCCTCAACTCCCGCAGGCGTTACTGGCAACGCTGGTTTCCGTAAGCCTCGCGGCTGGCGGCGCGCTGATCATCGCCCTGCTGGCGATCCTCGCCTTATGGCCCGGCGCAGGCTGGGCGCGTCTGTGCACGCGTCTTCCGTGGCTGCTGGCGATTCCACATGTTGCCTTCACCACCAGCGTGCTGCTGGTTTTTGCCGAAGGCGGCATGCTCTGGCAATGGCTCCCGTTCCTCAGCCCCCAGCCTGATCGCTACGGCATTGGGCTTGGCGTGACGCTGGCGGTAAAAGAGAGTGCCTTTTTGTTATGGATCCTCTCAGCTCTGCTGAGTGAAAAACAGCTTTCGCAGCAGGTTATCGTCCTGGATTCGCTGGGTTACAGCCGACTGCAATGCCTGAACTGGCTGGTTCTGCCCTCTCTCGCCCCCGCGTTAGGCAAAGCCATGCTGGCGATTGTCGCCTGGTCGCTCTCGGTAGTGGATGTAGCAATCGTCCTTGGTCCCGGAAACCCGCCAACGCTTGCCGTGTTGAGCTGGCAATGGCTCAGTCAGGGCAATGCCGAGCAACAGGCTAAAGGAGCACTCGCCAGCCTGCTGCTGGTACTGCTGCTACTCATCATCGCGCTGGCGGGGTATCTGCTCTGGCGCGCCTGGCAACGCACTATTCCCGCAGTAAACGGGGAACGCCTGCGTTTTTCATCCTGTACAATCGGCCGTTCGCTGGTACAACTTTTGCCCTTTGGCGGTGTGGTGTGCGCGCTGGTTCTGGCGCTGATCGCCAGCTATTCGTCGCTAAATAGCGAGGCGCTCAGCACTAGCCTGCAACTGGGGCTTCTCTCCAGCGTGCTGGCGCTGCTGATACTTTTTGCCTGGCTGGAATGGGGTCCACAAACCGGACACCGTTGGGTCTGGCTACCGCTCATTTTGCCTGCGCTGCCGCTGGTAACTGGACAGTATCTGTTGGCGTTATATGCCGGACAGGATGGGCTGATGATAACCATTGTCTGGGGACACCTGCTGTGGGTGATGCCATGGATGCTGTTTATGCTCAAACCGGCGTGGCAACGCATTGACCCACGATTGATTTTGATTGCGCAAACGCTGGGTTGGACCCGGGGCCGTATATTCTGGCAGATAAAATGTCCGCAGCTGGCGCGCCCGGCGCTGGTTGCCTTCGCGGTAGGGTTCTCAGTCAGTATCGCCCAGTATATGCCGACGCTGTGGTTAGGCGCCGGGCGCTATCCCACGCTGACCACCGAAGCGGTGGCATTAAGCAGCGGCGGTAGCACCGCCATTCTGGCAACCCAGGCGCTATGGCAGCTTCTGTTACCGCTTATAATTTTCGCACTGGCGGCGTTTCTCGCTGCGTGGATTGGCCGCTTTCGACAAGGACTCCGCTAATGCTCACTGTACAAGGCGTTTCGTTGTACCAGGGTACGACAGCGCTACTGAAGGACGTTAATTTTCAGGTTAATAAAAGTGACATTGTCACCATTATGGGACCTTCCGGCAGCGGTAAGTCTTCGCTATTTTCGTGGATGATCGGGGCGTTGTCTCCTCAGTTTCAGGCGTCAGGCGAACTGTGGCTCAACGAACAGCGCGTAGACACACTGCCTACCGCGCAGCGCCAGATTGGCATTCTGTTTCAGGATGCGCTGCTGTTTGACCATTTCAGCGTTGGGCAGAATTTACTGCTGGCCTTACCCGCCAGCGTGCAAGGTCTCGCCAGACGCCATGAGGTGGAAAGCGCCCTCGCACGCGCGGGCCTGGCAGGATTTTATTCACGCGATCCGGCTTCGCTCTCCGGCGGGCAACGCTCGCGTGTCGCCCTGCTTCGCGCGCTGCTGGCGCAACCCCAGGCGCTGTTACTCGATGAACCCTTTAGCAGGCTGGATGCGTCGCTGCGCGATACCTTTCGCCAGTGGGTCTTCACCGAAGTACGTAAACTGGGTATTCCGGTGGTCCAGGTTACCCACGATGCGCAGGACGTTCCGCCAGCAGGTCGCGTATTACAGATGGAAAACTGGGCGTGAATGTGGCGATATGCTGCGTTAACGCAAGGTTTTTACTTAACTGGCGGCACAGAATGTCGTCCTCTTTTTCAACGTCGGGCTATTCGATGAAACGTGTTTCTCAAATGACCGCGCTGGCACTGGCTTTAGGGCTCGCTTGCGCTTCTTCCTGGGCTGCTGAAACAGCACAGACGCTCACCCTCAACCAGTTACAGCAAAAGCAAGGCGCGGCGATCGATACCCGTCAGAGCGCTTTTTACAACGGCTGGCCGCAATCGCTTAATGGTCCTTCAGGACACGAGCCTTCCGCACTGAACCTGTCTGCCGCCTGGCTCGACAAGATGAATGATGAACAACTCAGCGCCTGGGTTAAGGCACATCACCTGAAAACCGACGCGCCGGTGGCATTGTATGGCAGCGATACTGACATGCAGGCCGTCAAATCCCGCCTGCAGAAAGTCGGTTTTAACGCTATCTCAACCCTCAGCGATGCGCTTACGGACCCTGCCCGCCTGCAACGTCTGCCGCACTTCGAACAGTTGGTTTACCCGCAGTGGCTGCACGACCTTCAGCAGGGTAAAGAGGTGACCGCCAAACCGGCCGGTGACTGGAAAGTGATTGAAGCCGCCTGGGGCGCGCCGAAGTTGTATCTGCTCAGCCATATCCCTGGCGCGGGCTATATTGATACCAACGAAGTCGAAAGCGAACCGCTGTGGAATAAAGTGTCCGACGCGCAGCTCAAAGCGATGCTGGCGAAACACGGCATCCGCCACGACACCACGGTGATTTTATACGGCCGCGATGTCTACGCCGCCGCGCGCGTGGCACAAATTATGCTGTATGCAGGTGTGAAAGATGTTCGTCTGCTCGACGGCGGCTGGCAGACCTGGTCTGACTCAGGTTTACCGGTCGAACGCGGTACGGCACCAACGGTGAAGCCTGAACCTGATTTCGGCGTGACGATCCCTGCCCAACCGCAGCTGATGCTGGATATGGAACAGGCTCGCGGTCTGCTGCATCGCCAGGATGCGTCTTTGGTGAGCATTCGTTCATGGCCGGAATTTATCGGTACGACCAGCGGCTATAGCTACATTAAGCCAAAAGGTGAGATCGCAGGGGCGCGTTGGGGCCATGCAGGCAGCGACTCCACCCACATGGAAGATTTCCATAATCCGGATGGCACCATGCGCAGCGCCGATGACATCGCCGCCATGTGGAAGCAATGGAATATCCTGCCACAGCAACAGGTCTCATTCTATTGTGGTACCGGCTGGCGTGCTTCGGAAACGTTTATGTATGCCCGCGCAATGGGCTGGAAAAACGTCTCCGTCTACGACGGCGGCTGGTATGAGTGGAGCAGCTCTCCGAAAAACCCGATCGCCAGCGGTGAACGGGGTCCGGACGCCAGCAAGTAAGATTGCCATTGTTGCCGGATGCAGCGAGAACGCTTTACCCAGCCTACATAAACCATCGTTGTAGGCCGAATAAGCGAAGCGCATCCGGCAATGCACTACGTTACGCCTGACGCTGGACCGCTTTCAGCGTCAGATATCCGCTCCAGATCCGGGTGAACGTCGTCATCCAGCACAGCGCGCCAAAGACCCACGCCATTACGGCAAAATATTCCGGGAACAGACATCCCAACACAAACAGCAAAATCGTCTCGGTTCCTTCAGTCAGTCCGCCCAGATAATAAAACGATTTATGCGCATAACCGGGGTTATCAATCTGATGCTTTGCCGCCAGCGCGGCGAAGGCCAGAAAGCTGCTGCAGGTGCCAATAAACGCGAACAACAGCCAACCGCCTGCCAGCGCATTTTGCGCCGGCGCAGCAAGAATAAAACCAAACGGCACTAAGGCGTAAAACAGAAAATCGAGCGAGATATCGAGAAATCCTCCCGCGTCCGTTAGCCCTCTGCGCCGTGCCAGCGCCCCATCCAGCCCGTCAAACAGCCGATTGAGTACAATGGCCACCAGCGCCGCCATATACCAGCCTAACGCCAGAAATGGCAACGCCAGCACGCCAATAGCAAAACCGACCAGCGTAAGTCCGTCCGGGGTAATCGCCGGTTGATCAAGGATGCCCACGCAGCGATGCAAAAGCGGTTTTAATCGCGGATGAAGATGGCGGTCAAGCATGCGGGCGTCCTTTAAAACTGTCGCACAGTCCCTGGGAGGGAATATCGAGAGCGGCATTAAAACGCGCTGAGAGATTTTGAAACGCAATCAGCGCGGTCATTTCAGTAATGGCGTCATCGGTAAAATACTGCTTCATCTGCGCTTTCAGCGCATCGTCAACCTGTGGTGGCGTTGCGGTGACCGCATCAGCATAGGCCAGCCCTACACGTTCTTCTGCGCTAAATAGCGTCGATTCTTGCCAGTTGGCAACCTGTAAGACTTTATCCAGCGCGCCGCAGCGTTCAGCCAGCCGTAAACTGTTGGCGTCAACGCAGAAAGCGCAGTGGCACACCTGAGAAACGCGGGTCATCAACAGCGCGCGCATCACTGGCGACAGGCGTGCCTTTTTACGCTCCAGAAACCCGACAAACAGCGCCACCAGCCAGAACAGGAACGGCATCCGCCCCCACCAGCGCGTGGGATGCAGCACATCGCCATAATGTTTTTTCTGCGTAGCAACGAGCGGTTGCAAACTGGAAGGGATACGCGTTAACGGTTTTACCCACGACTGAGGATCGTTCAACGGTGGCTCCTGAATACTTTAGATAAAACAAAGATAACGATAGTATGTCATTTTCTACCGTTAGATCTTGATGAATATAATGAAAACCCTCGACGTGGTCGCCGCTATCATTGAACGTGATGGCAAAATTTTACTGGCTCAACGCCCGCAGCATGCGGATCAGTCAGGTATGTGGGAGTTTGCTGGCGGTAAGGTTGAGCCGGGGGAAAGTCAGCCAGAGGCTCTGGTCCGTGAACTGCGTGAAGAGTTCGGCATCGAGGCGGTCGTTGGGCGCTACATTGCCAGCCATCAACGCGAGGTTTCAGGCCGACTCATTCACTTACATGCCTGGCATGTACCGTCATATCAGGGGGAGCTGAAAGTGTATGAACATCAGGATATCGTCTGGTGTTCACCCGAAGAGGCGCTGCGTTATCCGCTGGCGCCTGCCGATATCCCGCTATTAGAAGCGTTTATCCTTTTACGCGACGCCAGACCAGCGGATTCGTGCTGATCGTTTTATCATCACGCTGGCACTGAAGCAAAACGCCATCCGCTTTAATCACCGCCCCTTCTGAGTAGTTTTGATCCTGATAAATGCAGCACTGACTACAGGGTTGCGCCCGCTGACCGCTGGAACTGAACACTTCCGGCGGGACATTCACCTGCACGTCCGGGCGATAGAGCTGATTTGCCAGCGTCGCGCTGGACACCAGTGCCAACGCTCCTGCCATGATTATACGGCGCATATTCTTTCCTTTTTGACTGACAGTTATGCTCAGTATAACGGTATAAACCGGCAGAAACTTTAGCCCTTGCCATCATCGCTTTTGGTTATGACCCACGCCGCAATATTAATTTACTTAGCGCGGTTAATTTTTTCTTGCGTCCCGTCACACTGCTGATGTTATAGTCAAAAACTGCAAAACACTTAACACAAAAATCAAAAATATAACCATATCAATACATAAGAGGTACTTATATCTATGGATCAGACACGTTCTCTGGAGTCATTCCTTAACCATGTGCAAAAGCGCGACCCGAATCAGACCGAGTTCGCGCAAGCCGTTCGTGAGGTAATGACGACACTGTGGCCCTTCCTCGAGCAAAACCCGCGTTATCGTCAGATGTCGTTGCTGGAACGTCTGGTTGAACCGGAGCGCGTGATCCAGTTCCGCGTCGTCTGGCTGGACGATCGCAATCAGGTGCAGGTCAACCGCGCGTGGCGCGTGCAGTTTAGCTCCGCTATTGGCCCATACAAAGGCGGGATGCGTTTCCACCCTTCCGTGAACCTGTCGATCCTGAAATTCCTTGGCTTCGAGCAAACATTTAAAAACGCCCTCACCACGCTGCCAATGGGCGGGGGTAAAGGCGGGAGCGATTTCGATCCGAAAGGTAAAAGCGAAGGCGAAATCATGCGTTTCTGCCAGGCGCTGATGACCGAACTGTTCCGCCATTTAGGGCCCGATACCGATGTTCCGGCGGGCGATATCGGCGTAGGCGGTCGTGAAGTCGGCTTTATGGCCGGGATGATGAAAAAACTGTCCAACAACAGCGCCTGCGTCTTTACCGGTAAAGGTCTCTCTTTCGGCGGCAGCCTGATTCGCCCGGAAGCTACCGGCTACGGTCTGGTGTACTTCACCGAAGCGATGCTCAAACGCCATGGACTGGGCTTTGAAGGCATGCGCGTGGCAGTCTCTGGTTCCGGTAACGTGGCGCAATTCGCCATTGAGAAAGCCATGGAGTTTGGCGCGCGAGTAGTCACCGCCTCCGATTCCAGCGGTACCGTGGTCGACGAAAGCGGATTTACTAAAGAAAAACTGGCGCGTCTGTGCGCGATCAAAGACAGCCGCGACGGCCGCGTGGCGGATTACGCCCGCGAATTTGGCCTGACCTATCTGGAAGGCCAACAGCCGTGGTCGGTTCCGGTTGATATCGCCCTGCCGTGCGCCACCCAGAACGAACTTGATGTCGATGCGGCACGCGTGCTGATCGCCAACGGCGTGAAGGCTGTCGCCGAAGGGGCAAACATGCCTACCACCATCGAGGCCACCGATCTGTTCCTGGAAGCCGGTGTATTGTTCGCGCCGGGTAAAGCGGCCAACGCGGGAGGCGTAGCGACATCCGGTCTGGAAATGGCGCAGAACGCCGCACGTCTGGGCTGGAAAGCGGAGAAAGTGGATGCGCGCCTGCACCACATCATGCTGGATATTCACCATGCCTGCGTCGAGTACGGCGGCGAAAGCAAGCAAACCAACTACGTACGCGGCGCCAACATCGCGGGATTCGTGAAAGTTGCCGACGCGATGTTGGGCCAGGGTGTGATTTAATTCAGATCTGTTGTTCCCGTAGGCTTGATGCGGCACACATGCCTTATCCAGCCTAAGAGCGCATTACAGGCCCGCCTCTTCAGATGGCGGGCTTTTTTTCGCCGTGCGTTTACGCGGCGCGCTCTTTTTCTTGTCACCACCACTACTACCCGGTGCGGCAATACCACGGAAGCGTCGAACCGGCGTGCTGCGCGCCTGATCGATTAGCTGATACAGCGTCCCCACCAGCGGCTGCATGAAATCCTGATATCGACACTGCTTTTCGCTGATTTGGGTCAGGATCGATTCCCAGTGCGCGGTCATATCCGGACGCGTCGCCATTTCAGGCAGCGAATGAAACAGCGCTTTTCCGGCATCGGTAGAATGGATATAGCGCCCCTTCTTCACCAGGAAACCACGCTTAAACAGCAGCTCTATAATCCCGGCGCGCGTCGCTTCCGTTCCCAGTCCGTCCGTTGCGCGCAGGATCTTTTTCAGATCTTTATCCTGCACAAAGCGCGCGATTCCGGTCATCGCTGACAGCAGCGTGGCATCGGTAAAGTGCCGCGGAGGCTGGGTCTGTCGTTCAACCACTTCGCCTTTTTCGCACAGCAGCTCGTCGTCTTTTGCCACCACCGGCAGCGGCGTCCCGTCGTTATCTTCGTCGCGCTCTTTGTTGCCAAGCAGCGTACGCCATCCGGCCTCCGCCAGAAAACGGGCTTTGGCGACAAACTTACCTTTCGCGATATCCAGCTCAATAACGCACTTCCTGAATACCGCATCCGCGCAAAACTGCATCAGATATTGACGGGCAATCAGGTTGTATATCTTCGCTTCATTATCGTTCAGGTTGATGGACGAACTGCGCGCGGTTGGAATGATGGCGTGGTGGGCATCCACTTTTTTATCATCCCAACAGCGGTTTCGCGTATCGGGATTGACCGCCGGTTGCGGAAGCAGGTCCGGCGCATGGACGCTAATCGCGTTCAGCACCGCGTGACGTCCGGCAAAGTGTTCTTCCGGCAGATAACGGCTATCCGAACGCGGATAGGTGATCAGTTTATGGGTTTCATACAGCTTCTGGCAGATATCCAGAACGTTTTGCGCACTTAAGCCAAAGCGTTTCGCCGCTTCAATCTGCAACGCCGACAGCGAAAACGGCAACGGCGCGGATTCTGATTCCCGTTTATCGTTATAGCTGGTGACGATCGCCGGCTGACCGTTAATGCGGTTTACCACGTGTTCAGCCAGCGAGCGATTCAGCAAGCGCCCTTCTTCATCCTGATGCGGCTCACACGCTTCGCTCGGCTGCCAGATAGCGGTAAACCGATCATCGGCGGGCGTCACGATATGCGCCTTTACCTCGAAGAAGTCTTTGGCAACGAAGTTTTCAATCTCTTCATCGCGACGTACAACCAGTCCGAGCACCGGCGTTTGCACGCGCCCGACCGAAAGTACGCCCTGATAGCCCGCGTTACGCCCCAGAATGGTGTAAGCGCGCGTCATGTTGATACCGTACAGCCAGTCCGCCCGCGCTCGCGCCAGTGCCGACACGCAAAGGGGGATGAACTCACTGTTGGCGCGCAGACGCTCAATCGCCCGCTCGACGGCCTGCGGGTTGAGGTCGTTAATCAGGCAGCGTTGCACCTGCTGGCGCTTTTCAGGGGCCAGTTGCAGGTAATCCAGCACTTCATCCACCAGCAGCTGTCCTTCACGATCGGGGTCACCTGCGTGAATGACTTCACTGGCCTCATGCAAAAATCGCTTAATAACGTTGAGCTGTTTGGTCACCGAGGGACGCGGCTGCAGTTGCCACTTTTCCGGGACAATCGGCAGATCAACCAGACTCCAGCGAGCATAACGACTGTCGTAGGCATCTGGCTGCGCCTGCTCAAGCAGGTGACCAATACACCAGGTCACCACTTGCCCGTTTCCGCACTCGATAAAACCGTCACCTTTACGATGCGGCTTCGGCAGCACATCGGCGATAGCGCGCGCCAGACTCGGTTTTTCGGCAATAAACAACCGCATCGAGTTAACGGATCTCAACCATGGCGCGACCGCCACGAGCTTCCACTAACTCACCAATCGCAGTGAGGTCGATGCCAAACTGCGCCGCTGCCGCTTTAACTTCGGCTTCAGCTTCCGGCGTTACCGCTAACAGCAGACCACCGGAAGTTTGCGGATCGCATAGCAAATCGCGAACCGACTGCGGCATTTCACCCATCAGGTGTCCGTAGCTGGCAAAGTTACGCTGGGTACCGCCCGGCACCGCGCCCTGCGCGATGTATTCTTCAACACCTGGCAGCTTAGGAATAGCCTGGTAGACGATCTGCGCCTGAACGCCGGCCCCCTGACACATCTCGCTCAGATGCCCCAGCAGCCCAAAACCGGTAACGTCGGTCATGGCTTTCACGCCGTCGATATCGGCAAATGCCGCCCCGGCAATGTTCATCCGGCACATCACTTCCGTCGCCAGCCCTTTGTGCTCGTCCTTCAGCAGCGATTTTTTCTCTGCGGTGGTCAGGACACCAATACCCAGAGGCTTGGTCAGAAACAGCTTGCATCCCGCCTCGGCGGTGCTGTTTTTCTTCACGCGTTCAGTTGGAACTACGCCGGTTACCGCAAGACCAAAGATAGGTTCAGGGGCATCGATAGAGTGCCCCCCCGCCAGCGCGATACCCGCCTGACGGCAGGCAAAGCGTCCGCCTTCGGTTACTTCTCGGGCGATTTCCGGCGCCAGCTTATCAAGCGGCCAGCCCAGGATAGCAATTGCCATAATCGGTTTGCCGCCCATGGCGAAAATATCGCTGATGGCGTTGGTGGCGGCGATGCGGCCAAAATCAAACGGATTATCGACAATCGGCATAAAGAAATCGGTGGTGCTGATTACGCTGGTGCCGTTCCCCAGATCGTATACAGCCGCGTCGTCGCGGGTTTCATTACCCACCAGTAAGTTTGGATCAACAAACTTCGCCTGCTCGCTGTGCAGGATGGTTTCCAGCACTTTTGGGGAAATTTTACAACCGCAACCGGCTCCGTGGCTGTATTGCGTTAAACGAATAGCTTGCTCGCTCATGGACATCTCCTGTCATTGCAATCCGGATATGGTAGCGCTCATTCCATGATGTGGTAAGAGTGACTGTCTGAATTCGGGTGCCTTTGCTCATAATCCAGACAGTTTTGCCGTTGATATCAGAAATAACGGACGAATGCGCACGGATCGGCAAGGGTAATCGTCGTGGATGCTTTCAACTGTGGTGTGCCCAGATAGAGAAAACCGACGATTTTATCCTGTGGGCGACAGTCAAACGCTTCGCGGACGACCTCACTTTCGGTTAATGCGCCACTGCGCCAGATACCGCCAAAGCCCTGGGCAATGGCAGCCATCTGCATGGCCATCACCGCACAACCGGCAGACATTTCCTGTTCCCATAGCGGAACCTTGTCGTTCGCTTCACATTTCGCTACCACGGTAATAATCAGCGGTGCGCGAAACGGCGCGCTGCGCGCTTTTTCCTGGGCCTTCTCATCGCTGCCAGATGCAATAGCGCCTTTTTCAAGCACGGCGGCAAAGCGTTCACGCCCTTCGCCCTCGATGACAAAGAATTGCCACGGTTGCAGCGTTTTGTGGTCCGGCGCGCGCATTCCCGCGCGCAGAATATTTTGCAGTTGCTCTCCTGCCGGGGCCGGTTCGACGAGACGAGAGGCGCTACGACGGGTCATAAGTAATTCGAGTGCATCCATTTGCTTAACTCCAACAATGAAATTTGTTCACAAAATTAACACGTGAGCGGATTTTGTTACAGCACAGGCGGTGATTCCTGCTGACAAGTGCCTGTCGGGTCATTACGATAGCCTCATCTTATCGCCTTTCTCCGGGATTTCGGGGTGGCGTGTTGTTAATTGGTAGGGAGAATACATGCGAACCCTGTGGCGATTTATTGCCGGATTTTTTAAATGGACATGGCGATTACTCAATTTCGTCCGTGAATTTGTGCTTAACCTGTTCTTCATCTTTTTGGTGCTGGTTGGCGTGGGCATCTGGATGCAGGTCAGCAGCAGCAACACCAGCGAACACGCTGAGCGAGGCGCGCTGCTGCTGGATATCTCCGGGGTGATTGTCGATAAGCCTTCGAGCACCAGTCGTTTAAGCGTTATTGGCCGTCAGCTGTTTGGCGCCAGTTCCGATCGTCTGCAGGAAAACTCCCTGTTCGATATCGTGAATACGATTCGCCAGGCAAAAGATGATCGCAACATCACCGGCATCGTGATGGATCTGAAAAATTTTGCCGGGGCAGACCAGCCTTCCATGCAGTATATCGGCAAAGCACTGCGGGAATTCCGCGACAGCGGTAAACCGGTCTTTGCCGTGGGCGATAACTTCAGCCAGGGGCAGTATTACCTCGCCAGTTTTGCTAACAAAATTTACCTCTCTCCGCAGGGTTCCGTTGATCTGCACGGCTTTGCCACCAACGGTCTGTACTACAAGTCCCTGCTCGATAAGCTGAAAGTTTCCACGCACGTATTCCGCGTCGGGACCTATAAGTCTGCCGTAGAGCCGTTTATCCGCGATGATATGTCTCCTGCCGCGCGTGAAGCCGACAGTCGCTGGATCGGCGAACTGTGGCAGAACTATCTCGACACGGTCGCCGCCAACCGCCAGATCCCAGCTCAGCAGGTGTTCCCTGGCGCACAGGCGATGCTGGACGGTTTGACGAAGGTCGATGGAGATACGGCGAAATATGCGCTCGACAACAAACTGGTGGATGCACTCGCCTCCAGCGCCGAAGTCGAAAAAATGCTGACCAAACAGTTTGGCTGGAGCAAAGCGGATAAAAACTATCGCGCCGTCAGCTATTACGATTATTCGCTGAAAACACCGGCGGATACCGGAGACAGCATTGGCGTTATCTTTGCGAACGGCGCGATTATGGACGGTGAAGAAACCCCAGGAAATGTGGGAGGCGACACCACTGCCGCACAAATCCGCGAAGCGCGTCTCGATCCGAAAGTGAAAGCTATTGTACTGCGCGTGAACAGTCCTGGCGGCAGCGTCAGCGCCTCGGAAGTCATTCGTGCTGAGCTGGCTGCGGCAAAAGCGGCGGGTAAACCGGTTGTCGTGTCTATGGGCGGCATGGCGGCCTCCGGTGGCTACTGGATCTCCACCCCAGCCAGTTACATTGTGGCAAACCCCAGCACTTTAACCGGTTCAATCGGGATCTTTGGTGTGATCAACACCGTAGAAAACAGCCTGGATTCCATTGGTGTACATACCGATGGCGTGGCCACTTCCCCGCTGGCGGATATCTCCATCACCAAAGCGTTACCGCCTGAAGTGCAGCAAATGATGCAATTGAGCATTGAAAATGGCTATAAGCGCTTTATCACGCTGGTCGCGGATGCACGTAAGACAACCCCTGAGCAGATTGACAAAATCGCGCAGGGTCACGTCTGGACCGGTCAGGATGCGAAAGCCAACGGACTGGTAGACAGCCTCGGTGATTTTGACGACGCCATCGCGAAAGCGGCTGAGCTTGCCAAGCTGAAACAGTGGCACATTGCGTATTATCAGGATGAACCGACATTCGTCGATATGGTAATGGACAGCATGTCAGGCTCCGTTCGCGCCATGCTGCCCGGAGCTATTCAGGCCATGCTCCCGGCGCCGCTTGCTTCTGCGGCCAGTGCAGTTAAAGCGGAAAGCGATAAGCTGGCCGCGTTTAACGATCCGCAAAACCGATATGCGTTTTGCCTGACCTGCGCCAACGTTCGCTAACAATTGCCCCCTCTTCGGGATGAAGAGGGGTTTTCATTGAGACAGAAGAAAAGTCATGCAAAAGAAATCGATTTACGTTGCCTATACCGGCGGTACCATTGGTATGCAGCGCTCAGAACAGGGTTATATTCCTGTTTCTGGTCATCTCCAGCGTCAACTGGCATTGATGCCTGAATTCCACCGCCCGGAGATGCCAGACTTCACCATCCACGAATACGTCCCGTTGATGGATTCCTCCGACATGACGCCGGAAGACTGGCAGCATATTGCGGAAGACATTAAAGCACACTACGACGATTACGATGGTTTTGTCATTCTGCACGGCACCGACACCATGGCGTTTACGGCTTCAGCGCTCTCTTTTATGTTGGAGAACCTGGGTAAACCGGTAATTGTGACAGGGTCACAAATTCCGCTGGCAGAGCTACGTTCAGACGGGCAAATCAACCTGCTCAATGCGCTGTACGTTGCGGCAAATTACCCGATCAATGAAGTAACCCTGTTTTTCAACAATCGACTGTTTCGCGGCAACCGTACCACTAAAGCGCACGCCGATGGCTTTGACGCCTTTGCCTCACCCAACCTTGCGCCGCTACTGGAAGCCGGGATCCACATCCGTCGACTGGGAACACCGCCAGCACCGCACGGCGCAGGTGAACTGCTTGTTCACCCTATTACTCCACAACCGATTGGCGTAGTCACCATTTATCCAGGTATCTCCGCTGATGTGGTGCGTAACTTCCTGCGCCAGCCGGTGAAAGCGTTAATTTTGCGCTCCTACGGCGTGGGCAATGCACCGCAAAATAAAGAGTTTCTGCAAGAACTTGAAGATGCGAGCTCGCGTGGCATTGTGGTGGTGAACCTGACCCAGTGTATGTCCGGCAAGGTAAACATGGGTGGCTACGCGACGGGTAACGCCCTCGCCCACGCTGGCGTGATTGGCGGCGCGGATATGACCGTCGAAGCCACACTCACCAAATTGCACTATTTACTGAGTCAGGGACTGGATGTGCAGAGCATTCGTGAAGCTATGACGCAAAATCTGCGCGGCGAGCTCACCCCGGACGAATAAAGGAGTCTATGCCCATGGCCCGAGCCTTACTGTTGGTCGATTTACAAAATGACTTTTGTGCCGGCGGCGCTCTCGCTGTTCCGCAAGGCGACAGCACAATCGAGATTGCCAACCGTCTGATTGACTGGTGCGCCCTACGCGGCGACACGGTTGTTGCCAGTCTGGACTGGCATCCGGCTAATCACGGTAGTTTTGCCAGCCAGCATCAGGTCGCCCCCTACAGTCAGGGACAACTGGATAGTCTGGCGCAAACGTTCTGGCCCGATCATTGCGTGCAAAACAGCGAAGGGGCGGCCCTGCATCCGCTGCTGAACCAGCGTGCAATAGCGAAAACCTTCACCAAGGGCGAGAACCCGCTGGTCGACAGTTACAGTGCGTTTTTTGATAACGGTCGTCGTCAGGCAACCGCGCTGAACGCCTGGCTGCTCGAACACCGCATTGCTGAGCTTATTATCATGGGTCTGGCTAGCGACTATTGCGTTAAATTCACCGTTCTGGATGCGCTCGATCTTGGGTATACCGTCAGCGTTATTACCGACGGCTGCCGTGGCGTCAATATTCAACCCCAGGACAGTGCAGAGGCGTTTATGGAAATGGCCGCAGCGGGCGCAACGCTGTATACGCTTGATGACTGGCTGGAAACCCAGCGCTAATTGATGTCGACAGGATCCCCCCCTGTCGGCACGTTATCTCAAGCCAGTGTCGAAATCTCTTCCAGCGAAACTTTGCGTGTTTCGATGCCAAAGCAAAAAAGAATCAGCGCGCACAGCACCAGCATTATGCCTAGCACGATAAAGACCGTAATCGAGCCGTAGCGGGTCAACAAGATAGCGACACCATAGGGCGTAAATACTGCGACAATTCTTCCCACGGCATTCACAAAGCCCGATCCCCGCAATCTAAGGTGTGTGGGCCACAGTTCGGGGACATATACCGCAGAGGCAAAGCAGACGTACATATACAAAAAAAAGATCATCACCAGCCCGTAGCTCAAAATAGCCCACTCTTCGGTTTGAATCGAATAGAAATATCCGAGCAGCGCGATAATAATCAACAAGAATGAACCAAACAATCGACGTGGAAAACGATCAATAATCAGTGTGGCAATAAATATCCCAACGGGTGCGCTAATCATAATTATCGCGGTCATAAAAATAGATTTCGTCACATCGATTCCCGAATTAACAAAAATCGTCGGGATCCATACCGTAATGGTATAGAGCGAAATATTCATCGCGATAAGCACGGTGATTGCCACCAGCGTACAACGCAACATCGGCCCTTTGAACAAGAGCCAAAATGAATCACTTTCCGTGCTTATATCCGCCGTCAGGCAATCGCTATGGCAGGGAGGTAAAGTGATGTTTTTTTCTTTCTGAATTTGCAGTTCCACCTGTAGAAGATGTTTTTCAGCTTCGTTTCTCTTTCCTTTGCCAGCCAGCCAACGAGGAGATTCAATATAATACTTTCCCGACAGATACCATGCTAAGAGCATCGCCATGCCACCGAGTAAAAACATCATCCGCCAGCTTAGAAAGGCGATAATCACAACGCCAATCGCCGCTGAAAGCATCGGCGACCAGTTGCCGACAAACGACAGGCAAGCAGACCACTTCCCACGCACCCCGGGCGGAATAAATTCAGTAAATGAGGCATAGCCCACCATAATCAGCGCTCCCATTCCGCTCCCCATTAGGAAGCGGAAAAAGATAAGCCAATACATGTTAGGCACAAACGTTGCCGCACAGGCAGAGACCCCGACGATCAGCAAATTGAAGCGGAACGCTTTGCGTCGACCAAGATAATCACCAATAAAGCCACCGGTTAGTGAGCCAATAAAATAGCCAAACATCAGAGCCGAGGTAAACGCGGCGTTGAGGTAATTATTTGACCAACCGGTACTGACTAATTTTGCCAACACCACATTCCCGGAATAGCTGAGAAAACCGGTGACTAATAAACTAAAACTGATAATGCCGAAAATACGAAAATGAAATCGAGATAAAGGCAAGCGATCTAATCTTGCACCGATAGGGTCACATTGTTCCATCTGGATGCCTCAAATTAAGCTAAATAGAAAGTATGGCGATCGCGGCAGAAAAAATCTCACCGCGCCATCCATCATCATTAGATTCTTATGGCATTTTCCAGGTGCAAACTAAAATAATATCGACACGACCCACGTTAAAATTAATATACGAGTTGAATATTATTTTCTTTGCAAAATGCAATCCACTCTGCACCCGGTGCCTTATTGGTTATTAGGTAATTAATATGGCTAAAGTCCACGAGCTGGACGAACGCTTTACGATCGAACTTCGAATGATCAACCAACAGAGCCACCTCGGTCGCCTGGCGGATCATCGTCTTTTTGATTTCCGCTTCCGCTTCGTTAGAGTCAAGCGCTCCGCTCTGCATATCCAGACCTTTGCAGCTCATCACCAGGATATCAACATGATAGCGGCTGATAATCTCCTTGGTGATCCTTCCCTGAAGCGACAGCGTATTCTTATTTAATTCACCGCCAGTAGAAACAACGTTAATTTCTGACTGTGCAAGTTCATGAAAAGCTTCAGCCGAGTTGGTCAGTAGCGTCAGATCGTTTCTTTCCTTCAACAGTTTCAATAATTCCATCGCGGTACTGCTGGCGTCGGCAGCCATGGTGGTCTTATTTTTAATGAACGGTAATGCATTACGGGCAATGATCTGCTTTTCTTCAAAAAAAGATTTTGCACGCTTATAAAAATGGATATTGTCGGACAACGCGGTTGTATTGAGTACAGCACCGCCATATGTTCGGGTCAAAAAACCTTCATCTTCCAGTTTTTCCAGATCGCGGCGAATCGTTTCTTCAGTCACCTGAAAGATCGAACTTAAATTAGATACCGCTACTTTCTTATCATTCACCACCATTTGCTTAATGGCCTGAATCCTGTCTTTTGCCGCCACGATGACACCTCTGTTTGCTGCAAAGTAATAATAAGACCCAAGTATCTCACAGGCCATGTTTATTTTCAAAATAACATGTCTGAATCACAGATTTTAGTGCTATTTTACACAGAAACAGAGGTGAACCCCATTTGGCTTATTTTGTATCCAACGCCTCAGCCATTCGCCTCATCAATAAAGAATCATCATCGGTCAGGGGAATCGTTAACGCCTGAACATTATCACGGACCTGTTCAGGTGCGGTTGCGCCGCTCAGCAAGGTGATTAAATCGCTTTGCTTTAAAATCCACGCCAGTGCCAGCGCGGGGATTGTGCAGCGGTATTTTTCGCGCAACGGCCGCCATTGCTCAAGCATGTCAATCACCCGTAGCATATTGTCTCGTTGGAACCAGACTTTGTTGGCCCGCGCCCCGCCAGGGACATAATCGCGATCAATAGTTCCGGTCAGTAGACCCTGCTCAAGCGGTGAATATACCTGCACCACGATGCCATGCTGCTGACATAACGGCAGCAGTTCAGCTTCCAGTGCCCGGTCAAGGATGCTGTACTTGGCCTGGATGATATCCAGCTCACCGTGTTTGAGATACTCCCTGATATGTTCCGCATCGACGTTAGCCGCACCGATAGAACGAATTTTCCCCTCTTTCTTGAGTGCGTTTAGTGTATCGACGGTTTCCGCAATCGGCGTAAAACAGGGTTCGACCGACTGCCAGTGGGTCATGTAGATATCAATGCTCTCAATACCCAGTCTTTGCAGACTGGCATCCACCTCTTCGCGAATCGACTCGGGTGTGAGATTTTTATACAACTGCCGGTCGCCCACTTTGTTAAACAAACTTCCTGTTCGCTCCCAGACGATGCCGCATTTGGTTTCAACAACGATATCGTTACGCGGCAGTTTTTTCAGCGCCTGCCCGACAATCACTTCACTATTGCCGAAGTTGTAACCTGGCGCGGTATCAATCAAATTAATACCGCAGCGATGCGCCTCAACAATGGTATCAATACAGACCTGCAGATCGAGATCGCCGTTCCACGCCGGACCGCCGCCAATCGCCCATGTGCCTAATCCCATGCGGGAAAGCGTAATATCCGTACTGCCTAAAGGAATCATTTTCATCTGCCGCTATTATCCTTCATATTCATCGAGAAGTTGTTCAACCAGCTTTCTGTTCTTCACACCCGTCGTGGCCCCTACGCTCAAAACCGATATGGCTGCCGTTGCATTAGCAAACAGCGCGCACTCACGCAGTGTTTTGCCTTCAAGCAGCGCGGAAATAAATCCCGAGGCAAAATTGTCTCCCGCGCCGATAGTGTCGATGGCGGTAATTCCCGAAACGGCTGGAACCTCGATTTTCATATCGACACGTTTGATAAAGCAGCCTCTCTTGCCGGTCTTAATCACGACTGTTTTCACGCCACAGTTCAGGAAACTGTCGGCAATGTCATCCAGCGTCTCTTTCCCGGTGAGCAGTTTGGCCTCCTCAAAATTAGGAAACAGATAATCCACGTAGCTCAATGCCTGTCGAATATCTTTCAGTGTTTCATTAAGCCGCGGTTTGATCATATCCGCACAGATAATTAACCGATGCGCTTTCGCCTGAGCGAAAATTGCCGTCAGTGCATCGCTATCCAGTAACGGGCTATTAAAAATACTCGCCAGCGACAGCAGCTTTGCTTGAGAGAAGCGGTCAAAATCAACATCGCTGATATTCAGCTTCCACAGGCTGCCGTTACGGTTAGTCACGAAAGTACGCTCGCCATCGGCGGTGACTAATCCCACGTTAATAGATGTATCAATTGCGGCATCCTGCTTCAGGCTCTGAATATCTATATTCTCCCGACGGCAGTGGTCGAGAATAAAATAACCTGCTGCATCAGCACCTACCCGGCTCATTAACGCTGTACGATGACCGAGACGAGAAATAATAGTCGCTTCATTAATTGCGTCGCCGCCGGTTGTCATCGCTATTCTTTCTAACGGATAAGAATCAACATCAAAGATATTTTTACTCACCGGCTGTAAGGGAATATCAACAATAGCTGCCCCTATACAAATAACCTCGATATTATCCATGTTGTCATTCCGCTTTACCGTCAGAACCAAACAATTTAATTTTCTCCAGCGCGCGCTCTTTTACCGCTTTGCGAACTTCACGTTCAACGTGCAGGAAGGGCTGATTCTGGTTCTCCTGCACTGCCACCATGGCAGCCTGGCACAGTTCGGTATGAATGTTGATTTTAGAGATACCTAATGAAATGGCTTTTTTGATATCCGCATCGCTGATACCCGACGCACCATGCAACACCAGTGGCACGGATACGGCTTCCCGCACGCGTTTAACCACGTCGAAATTCAGTTTCGGCTCTGAGGTATAGACGCCGTGCTGGTTACCAATCGCCACCGCCAGAGAATCGCAGCCGGTACGCTCGACAAATTCCGCCGCCTGGTTCGGATCGGTATAGTGATAACCCGCCAGCGCTTCTTCGTACACCGTTTCATTGCCCACATGGCCCAGCTCAGCTTCGACTGGCACACCCAGCGGATGGAAAAAATCCACGGCCTCTTTTGTCAGACGAATATTCTCTTCGAAATCAAAGGCAGAGGCATCACGCATCAGCGAATTCATACCATGAGTCCAGGCGTTATGGATAATCTCCATGCTACGTCCGTGATCCCAGTGGGTAATAACTGGAACCGAGGCCTTTTTAGCCATTGAAACCATCATGTGCGAAAAATCTTCGAACGAGGTATTACCCACAAAACCAGTACCGAAAGAGATAATCACCGGCGATTTCGATTCTTCCGCCGCATCAATCACCCCCATTAGCATTTCCGCATTCCACACGTTAAAGTGAGCAATCGCATAATGTTTATTTTGGGCATCATTTTCCCAATATTTAATATCTGCCAGCATAGTTATTTCTCCCTTTCCGATAAATTAATTTTTTACTTTAATTACGCCTTTAATAATTTCGCTTTTGTTATTAACGGATTCATCAAACGCGCGCTGAACATCTGCATAATCGTAAATATGCGTCACCATCGATTTCACATCGAACCGACCGGAGGATATGGCTTCAATAGTAACCGGATAGCGGTTGGCGTAACGGAAAACTGTCTGAATAGACACTTCACGGTTAATTTTGAGAAAATTAATTGCGGAATCACCAGGTACTGTACCAACGATCATGATTTTCCCGCCGCGCATCACCAGATACGGCGCCTGCTTAACGGTTATGGCTGAACCGGCAGTTTCGAAAACAATGTCCGCGCCCATATCGCCAGAGAACTGCTGGCAGCGGACAATGGTGTCCTCTTTTGCACCGTTTATAACGGTTGTCGCCCCTAGTTGTTCAGCCATCGCCAGACGTTTTTCCAGCACATCAACCACCGCGATCTCGGTTGCGCCCAAACATTTACACGCCTGCAAAGTCATTAAACCAATACACCCCGCCCCAAGAATGACGATTTTCTTACCCGGTTTAACGTCTGCCAGCATTGCAGCATGCATACCCACCGCCGCTGGTTCCACCAGCGCACCTTCCAGGGTGTCCATGTTATCGGGCAATTTGTAAGTGAAACTCTCCGGATGACACAGATAGTGGGTTAGCGCGCCGCGGTAGTTGGGCTGCGTAGCCATAAAATCGACGTCCGGACAGATATTATATTTCCCTTCCAGGCAGTAGCGGCAGTGACCGCACGGTACACCGGGTTCAATATTCACCCGATCACCCGGTTTAAATTTGGTTACACGGTTCCCTACCGCCACCACTGTACCGGCGCATTCATGCCCCAAACCAATTTCCTGATTAGGATCTTTCGGCGGAATAAAAGGACCTGATTCAAAACCGTGAACATCTGAACCGCAAATACCAACGTATTCAACTTTGATCAGCACTTCATGCTCATTGGGCACCGGAATATCGGCGGCGATGATTTTCATCGTGCCCGGCGTTTTTAATATCGCTTTCGAGTTTTTCATTTTATTTCCCGTCAATATTATTTGCTGGTAACTGCATCAATCCCGAGACTTTCGACAGAGACGCCTTTGGTTTCAATTCCGATGGTAGCAATGGCAATGGCGACAATAATGGAGACCGCACCTAGGGAAGGTGCGAATAAGCAGGTCATTTCTTCCCAAGCTGACTCGCTGATTAAAATTTCGCGGATCTGGGCCGATTTTTTTCCCGCAAACACATCGAATCAGCCTATTTAGGCTATTTTTTCCACCATTTCTGGCGTTATTTCCGGTTTTTACTGAGATCTCTCCCACTGACGTATCATTTGGTCCACCCGAAACAGGTTGGCCAGGGTGAATAACATCGCCAGTTGGTTATCGTTTTTCAGCAGCCCCTTGTATCTGGCTTTCACGAAGCCGAACTGCCGCTTGATGATGCGAAACGGGTGCTCCACCTTGGCACGGATGCTGGCTTTCATGTATTCGATGTTGATGGCCGTTTTGTTCTTGCGCGGATGCTGCTTCAAGGTTTTTACCTTGCCGGGACGCTCGGCGATCAGCCAGTCCACATCCACCTCGGCCAGCTCCTCGCGCTGTGGCGCTCCTTGGTAGCCGGCATCGGCTGAGACAAATTGCTCCTCTCCATGAAGCAGATTACCCAGCTGATTGAGGTCATGCTCGTTGGCCGCGGTGGTGACTAGGCTGTGGGTCAGGCCACTCTTGGCATCGACACCAATGTGGGCCTTCATGCCAAAGTGCCACTGATTGCCTTTCTTGGTCTGATGCATCTCCGGATCGCGTTGCTGCTCTTTGTTCTTGGTAGAGCTGGGTGCCTCAATGATGGTGGCATCCACCAAAGTGCCTTGGGTCATCATGACGCCTGCTTCGGCCAGCCAGCGATTGATGGTCTTGAACAATTGACGGGCCAGTTGATGCTGCTCGAGCAGGTGGCGGAAATTCATGATGGTGGTGCGATCCGGCAGGGCGCTATCCAGGGATAATCGGGCAAACAGGCGCATGGAGGCGATTTCGTACAGGGCATCTTCCATGGCACCGTCGCTCAGGTTGTACCAATGCTGCATGCAGTGAATACGCAGCATGGTCTCCAGCGGATAGGGCCGTCGGCCATTGCCCGCCTTGGGATAAAACGGCTCGATGACAGCGGTCATATTCTGCCATGGCAGAATCTGCTCCATGCGGGAGAGGAAAATCTCTTTTCGGGTCTGACGGCGCTTAGTGCTGAATTCACTATCGGCGAAGGTGAGTTGATGGCTCATGATGTCCCTCTGGGATGCGCTCCGGATGAATATGATGATCTCATATCAGGAACTTGTTCGCACCTTCCCTAGCAGTACAAACACCCCTGTCACGCCGTAACCATTAAGTAATACTGCGACTGCATAAGGTGCGGCGATACCACTGACACGCCCGACAGCGTTGGCCAGTCCCGAACCGCGAAGTTTCGCTTCGGTCGGCCATATTTCCGGAACGTATACAGCGGAGGCATAACAAACATACATATAGACAAAAGTAATCAGGAAAAAACCTATTAATGTAATTAGCAGCATACTGGTTTGCAGCGAATAGATATAACCCAGCACAGCAATTAACACTAATAACCCCACCCCCATTGTTTTTCTCGCAATTTTATCCATTACCAGCATGGCGATAAAAATCCCAAATGGCGCACCGAACATGCTCATGGTATTTAAGACAATGGAGTCTTTCAGATTAATACCCTGGGTCATAAATATTGTCGGTAGCCAGTTAATTAAGGTGTACTGAACGACGTTCATGGCAATCAGAACAAAAGAACCCAAAATAACCCGCTTCAGCAATACACCTGTTAATAAGGCGGAGTACGGTACAGAACGAGGTTGTTTACCATCATCCTTTATCACGACTGGCGGAAGAGGCTTACCGGTCTGTCGAATGACACCTTCTTCAATTGCCCGCATCACCTTTTCGGCTTCCTGGTAGCGCCCGCGAGACTCCAGCCAGCGAGGCGACTCAGGGAAACTGCGCCAGGCAATAACAGTTGCTATGAGCGACAGCACCGCAGGAATCAACAGCTGTACGCGCCAGTTCCATTCCGCGCTGATAAGTGGCGTCAGCCCCATCGCGATCAGTGAACAGAGCGGATAAGACCAGTTGCCGATAAACGAGACCCGACTCGACCAAGTACCACGATTTCTGCCAGGCATATATTCGGTAAACCCGGCAAATAAGGTGACCAGCAGCGCGCCTAATCCAACTCCCATCACAAAACGACAGGCGATCAGGAAGGTCATATTGGGTGAAAACGCACCAACGGTCATAGAAAAAATATGAATCGCTTCATACAGAATAAATGCATTTTTACGCCCGATCTTATCGCCAATAATTCCCCCACCGAGCGCACCGAGAAACATTCCAGCCGTCGTAATGGCAGAGAATGTGGCGGTGGTGGAATTATCAGTCCAGCCAAGTTCTTTTAATTGCGCGAGAATTAATCCACCGACGGCATTACTCCAGCAAACCAGTAATCCGAAGGCAACCATGGCAAACATAGACGTATGCCAGCGACAGTCAGGCAGCCTGTCCAACCTCGCGCCGCAGTGCGGTTTTGCTATCTGTTCCATCCGGGAACCTTCCTTTAATAAATGGGGTTATTCATCAAAGTCGTAGGTCATGATGACCTTAATCGCGGTCTTATCGACCATCGCGTCAAAACCTTCTCGCCATTGCGATAAGCCGATACGGTGAGTGATCATCGGTTTGACTTTTATCGCACCGCTAGCGAGCAGGCGAATAGCATTGCGCCAGGAAGTGGAATCGTAGGCCATATGACCAATGATGCTTTTATTCCACGCAGTGATGTCGTTAATAGAAAAATCGAGAGGTTTGAAGCCCATCCCCACGCGGACGACTTCACCGTTAGGACGCAGCATTTCGATAGATTGTTTCAGGGCTATATTGGCACCGGAACATTCGATGACCAGTCCCAGATTGTCTTTCCCGCAGATCTCCTGACAACGTGCGACCACATCTTCGGTTGAACCGTTGACGACAGCCGTGGCCCCCATTTCTTTGGCTATCGGGAAACGTACCGCGACATCGTCTTCCAGCCCAACCATCACGATATTAACGGCCCCCATAATGCGCGCCATTTGTACCGAAAAAAGTCCCAGCGGGCCGGTACCAAAAACCACCACATCCTGACCCGGAAGAAATTTGGATTGCTGGGCGATAGATTTGTAGGCATTGC
This sequence comes from Citrobacter sp. RHBSTW-00887, assembly GCF_013728095.1. Classification (NCBI taxonomy): domain Bacteria; kingdom Pseudomonadati; phylum Pseudomonadota; class Gammaproteobacteria; order Enterobacterales; family Enterobacteriaceae; genus Citrobacter; species Citrobacter sp. RHBSTW-00887. Next base: position 3,083,073 of record NZ_CP056267.1, read on the forward strand.
AGATGGGATCGAGTACAGCCGCCTCTTCATAATCAACGCCTGTTGGGATTTCCCACAGCGCATGACGGTGAATTTTGAGGATCTCCCCAGGGACCAGACAGTATTTCGAAAACCCCCCTCCCCAGGTATTGTTATCCAGACCTAAATTCACCTTTTCTGTACAACAAAGAAAATCACCTTGTTCGCAAGACGGACAAACGCCGCAGACGTGCCCGCTGTTGTCAGAAACCACTCGCTGACCGACTTTCCAGTCCTTAACCTTATCGCCAACCTGCACAATTTGGCCGGCAAATTCGTGACCACGAATCGAATTGAACTGGTCGGACCCACTGTCGACATTGTAGTGTTTCATGTCCGCGCCGCAGATAGCTGCCGCCTTGATTTCAATCACTACGTCTTCCGGGCCGCATATCGGTTCCGGGACATCAATCATCTTGTAGCCGCCAAAGCTCTTGCCAAATCTTGCCAGTGCTTTCATTGAATTTTCCTTTGTGTTTAGTTTTGCATCACCTGGCATCATACTTATCCATATAATTTTTGAGGTCAACACAAAATCTTTAAAACACAGATTTTGATCTGCATTTCACAACTTAGATCACAAATAAGTGCCAAGATGAATTGAAAGCCAAAGACACAGCAGTCGCTTGGTTAAAATGACGTGAACACCTTCGCATTTTTCCTGTTATGAAACTGTTAACTTGCAGGTGCTGTTTTTTTTCGCCACGCCATTTCCGTGGCGTGTTTGCTTGTTTAAATGTCAAAGAGGAACACCGATGAAACTATTGCCTTTGTTGGCAGCATTACCCCTGCTTTGCGCCAGCGTTGTTTCCGCCAGTTCACTGATGTCAGTTGGCTACTTCAATGGTGGCGGCGACGTCACTGCCGGTCCTGGTGGTGACATCAATAAACTGGATGTTCGTCAGATAACCCATCTCAACTATTCGTTTGGCCTTGTCTACAACAACGAAAAAGACGAGACCAATGACGCCTTAAAAGACGCCGGCAAGCTGCATCAGATTTGGCTTTCACCGAAAGTGCAGGATGATTTACTGAAAATTCCACAGCTGCGTAAACAGAATCCGAACCTGAAAGTATTGCTTTCCGTCGGTGGTTGGGGGGCTCGTGGATTCTCCGGCGCGGCAGCAACGAAAGAATCGCGCGCGGTGTTTATTCAGTCTGCTCAGGAGATAATTGCGAAATATGGCCTGGATGGCATCGACCTCGACTGGGAATACCCGGTCAACGGCGCCTGGGGACTGGTCGAAAGTCAACCGGCCGACCGAGCTAACTTTACCGCACTGTTAAAAGAGCTCCGCGCCGCATTGGGGCATAAAAAACTACTGACTATCGCCGTGGGCGCAAATGCGGAAAGCCCGAAAAGCTGGGTGGATGTGAAAGCCATTGCGCCATCGCTCGACTACATAAACCTGATGACCTATGACATGGCTTACGGTACGCAGTATTTCAACTCGAACCTGTACGATTCGACACAATGGCCGACAGTCGCCGCGGCGGATAAGTACAGCGCTGATTTTGTGGTCAACAACTATCTTGCTGCCGGTCTAAAGGCGAGTCAGATGAACCTGGGCATTGGTTTTTATGGTCGCGTACCGAAACGCGCTGTTGAGCCTGGCATTGACTGGAGCAAACCTGACGCACAGAAAAATCCTGTTACCCAGCCCTATTTCGGGCCCGCGCAAATTGAATTGTTCAAATCACTGGGCGTCGATCTGAGCAAAGATACCTATGTGAAGTACAACGACATTGTGGCGAAATTGATCAACGATCCGCAAAAGCGCTTTAGCCAGCATTGGGATGATGAAGCAAAAGTGCCGTGGCTGTCAGTGCAGTCTGTGGATGGAAAAGCGCGCTTTGCCCTCTCCTATGAAAACCCGCGCTCGGTAGCGATCAAGGCTGACTATATCAAGAGCAAGGGGCTGGGAGGCGCCATGTTCTGGGAATACGGTGCGGATGACCAAAACCAGTTGGCGAAGCAGTTAGCCGATTCGTTAGGCATCAAACACTGATCCCAACGCCTGACACAATAGGTTATGATTATCGCATTCTGCTGCGCCAACTTTTGGCGCAGCTTTTCATTTTCTACTGGAGGCATGAGCTTTATGGCTTTTATCCCTAAAAATTACGCCCGTCTGGAAATCGGTTACCGGGAAAAGGCGCTTAAACTCTTCCCCTGGGTCTGCGGACGTTGTTCCCGTGAGTTCGTGTACTCAAATTTGCGCGAATTGACGGTACACCATATCGATCACGATCACTCCAATAACCCGGAAGATGGTAGCAACTGGGAAATGTTGTGCCTGTACTGCCACGATCACGAACATTCCAAATATACGGAAGCGGACCAGTATGGTTCAACGGTGGTTGCAGGCGAAGATGCACAGAAAGCGGTGGGCGAAGCGAAATATAATCCGTTCGCCGATCTGAAGGCGATGATGAACAAGAAATAACTTCAACTGCGGGCCCGACATAGATGTTTGCCGGGCCTGAGTAATCAGGATTTAAACGTCGCAATGGGTTCGGGCGTAATACCAAACTCCACTTTCAACTGCTGCTTACTCTTCATCACCATCTCACCGTTGGTATCAATCGTCATATGCTGCGCGTCAATATTGTTTCGCGCCTGCCACAACATCACCAGCTGTAAGCAGTTCTCTTTTTGTTCTGCCGTTAGCGCCACGCCATCCGGCCATTTTCCGAGTTCAACGGCAGTTGATAAGCGCTGATAAACTTCCGGCGTCATGCTGTTGATCATCTCATCAAGATTCATGTTAAATCCACTCTCCGTAGAATAATTTGCTGAATCGTTTCTTCAGCCTTTGGTCTGCTCACCGTTTTCACCATCGGTGAAGTTCAAAGACGCTGAGTTAACGCAGTAACGTTCACCTGTAGGTTGCGGACCATCCGGGAAGACATGCCCCAGGTGCGCATCACAGTTACCACAGCGGATTTCAATGCGCTGCATACCGTGTGAAGTATCTTTAATGTAACGGATAGCCTCTGCGCTGACAGGCTCGTAAAAGCTGGGCCAGCCGCAGCCAGAGTCATATTTTGTCTCGGAACGAAATAGCGGTTTGTCACAGACCAAACAGTGGTAGATTCCGTCACGCTTGTTGTGCAGCAAACGCCCGGTAAATGGCGGTTCTGTCCCGTGATTCTGCGTCACGTAGAACTGCATTTCGGTTAAATTTTTTTTTAGTTCTTCTGGAGAAGGTTGATTAGCCATTTGCTCACATCTCGCTTTATCTAAACTCACATCGCGAGACAGATTCTAACAAAACATTAACACCAGAGTGCGAACTTTTGTTCTAAACTTGATCCGTGCGAAATGGCAGCCTGCAATTCGTGATCACAATCACGTTTTTATCTTGATTGCCCTTTAAAATTCGGGCCGCCGACCCCATGTGGTTTCAAGCCCAAAGGAAGAGTGAGGCGAGTCAGTTGCGCAAAGCTTAAGCAGCAGATTGATTTGTCGCAATGATTGACACGATTCCGCTTGACGCTGCGTAAGGTTTTTGTAATTTTACAGGCAACCTTTTATTCACTAACAAATAGCTGGTGGAATATATGACTATCAAAGTAGGTATCAACGGTTTTGGCCGTATCGGTCGCATTGTTTTCCGTGCTGCTCAAGAACGCTCTGACATCGAGATCGTTGCAATCAACGACCTGTTAGACGCTGACTACATGGCTTACATGCTGAAATATGACTCCACTCACGGCCGTTTCAACGGTACCGTTGAAGTGAAAGACGGTCATCTGATCGTAAACGGTAAAAAAATCCGTGTTACCGCTGAACGTGATCCGGCTAACCTGAAATGGGACGAAGTTGGTGTTGACGTAGTAGCTGAAGCTACTGGCCTGTTCCTGACAGATGAAACCGCTCGTAAGCACATCACTGCTGGCGCGAAAAAAGTGGTTCTGACTGGTCCGTCCAAAGATAACACTCCGATGTTTGTTAAAGGCGCTAACTTTGACAAATACGAAGGTCAGGACATCGTTTCTAACGCTTCCTGCACCACTAACTGCCTGGCTCCGCTGGCTAAAGTTATCAACGACAACTTCGGCATCATCGAAGGTCTGATGACTACTGTTCACGCGACCACCGCTACTCAGAAAACCGTTGATGGCCCGTCTCACAAAGACTGGCGCGGCGGCCGCGGCGCATCCCAGAACATCATCCCGTCCTCTACCGGTGCTGCTAAAGCTGTAGGTAAAGTACTGCCAGAACTGAACGGCAAACTGACTGGTATGGCGTTCCGCGTTCCTACCCCGAACGTATCTGTTGTTGACCTGACCGTTCGTCTGGAAAAAGCTGCTTCTTACGAAGAAATTAAGAAAGCAATCAAAGCTGCTTCCGAAGGCCCGATGAAAGGCGTTCTGGGTTACACCGAAGACGACGTAGTATCTACCGATTTCAACGGTGAAGTTTGCACTTCCGTGTTCGATGCTAAAGCTGGTATCGCACTGAACGACAACTTCGTGAAACTGGTATCCTGGTACGACAACGAAACCGGCTACTCCAACAAAGTTCTGGACCTGATTGCTCACATCTCCAAATAAGTTGAGATGAAACAGTAATCTGTAAGAGCGACTCAGGTCGCTCTTTTTTTTGCCTGAAGATACCCGTCATACTTCAAGTTACCGGTGTGTTGGCAATGCTCTCTCACCCGAATCACTTACTTTTGTAAGCTCATCGGGATCGTTCACTTGCCGCCGTCCTGCAACTCGAATTATTTAGGGTAAAAAAAAGGATTGCATAATGATTAATAAAATTTTTTCACTTCCGGTAATCGAACAAATTACCCCGGTCCTCTCCCGCCGCCAGCTTGATGAACTTGAGATTCTTGTGGTCGATCATCCACAGGTTAAAGCATCTTTCGCACTGCAGGGCGCACATCTTCTTTCCTGGAAACCCAACGGCGAAGAGGAAGTCCTGTGGCTAAGTAACAATACCCCGTTTAAAACCGGCGTAGCGCTGCGTGGCGGCGTACCAATTTGCTGGCCGTGGTTTGGCCCGGCTGCTCAGCAGGGTCTGCCTTCTCATGGTTTTGCCCGCAACCTGCCATGGACGCTGAAAGCGCACAACGAAGACGACAATGGCGTGGCGCTGACGTTTGAATTGCAAAGTAACGCTGAAACGCGTCAGCTATGGCCGCACGAGTTCTGCCTGCTGGCCCGTTTCAAAGTAGGTGCCACCTGTGAAATGGAACTGGAAGCCCACGGTGAATTTGAAACCACCTCTGCGCTGCATACCTATTTCAACGTCGGTGACATTGCGGCAGTAAAAGTCAGTGGACTTGGCGATCGCCTGATCGACAAAGTAAATGATGCTAAAGAAGATGTGCTGGCTGATGGTATCCAGACCTTCCCGGACCGCACCGATCGTGTCTATCTGAATCCGCAAGCGTGCAGCGTTATCCATGATGGTGCGCTCAACCGCAATATTGACGTTGTCCATCATCACCATCTGAATGTCGTGGGCTGGAACCCGGGTCCGGCGCTGTCCGTTAGCATGGGCGACATGCCGGATGACGGCTATAAAACGTTTGTTTGCGTAGAGACGGCTTACGCGACCGCGCCGCAGAAAACCCGCGAAGAAAGACCATCACGCCTGGCACAAACTATCCGCGTTGCTAAACGCTAAAATTGTGTCAGTTGCCTGACGGAGCTTGCGCCTTATCCGGCCTACCAAAACGTTGCGTAGGCCGGATAAGAAGCGTGAGCATCGCCATTCGGCAAATCAGGCCATATCCAGCGCCGTTTTACCCTTTGGCGCTGGATATGCCTTATCTAACTGCTTCAGCTCATCAACAGAGAGCGTTATCTCCAGCGCGGCGGCATTTTGTTCGACATGCGCTACGCTTGCCGCTTTTGGAATCGCCATCACGCCCGGCAGACGAATCACCCATGCCAGCAAAATCTGCGCAGCACTAACATTGTGCGCGTGCGCGATGTCGTTCACCACAGAGTGAGAAAGCAAGTCACCGCGCAATCGCCCCGCCTGAGCCAGCGGACTGTAAGCCATGACCGGCATCTGCTGCTGCTGGCACCACGGCAGTAAATCATATTCAATACCGCGCGATGCTAAATGATAAAGCACCTGGTTAGTGGCACATTCCCGCCCACCTGTGACTTGCCATAACGCCTGCATGTCATCGTAATCGAGATTAGAGACGCCCCAGCGGCGGATTTTCCCCTGCGCAATGAGTGCTTCCATGGCATCAACGGTCTCAGCAAATGAAAAACTGCCCGTCCAGTGCAGCAAATAGAGATCCAGATAATCAGTTTTTAGTCGACGCAGGCTCGCTTCACAGGCGGCAATGGCTTTCTGACCACCGGCATTCCAGGGGTATACTTTCGAGACTAAAAAAGCGCTATCACGACGCCCGATTAATGCTTCACCCACTACCTCTTCCGCTGCACCATCTGCATACATTTCGGCGGTATCGATCAACCGCAGACCGAGATCCAGACCAGCCCGCAGCGCTGAAACCTCTTCCCGACGTCGGCCAGGATCCTCGCCCATGTACCATGTTCCCTGCCCAATAGCAGGCAGCGATACCTGCTTTGTAAACATCACCTGTTTCGCTGTCATCGCACCCTCCTGTGTTAATGCACCACAGTAAAGCAAAACAACTGGTATGTGTCCTGTTAGGGTGCACAAATTGCACCCTCTAAGATTGGAAGTTGACCGCTATGGCAACGGCAATAAAAAACCCGGGAACAAACAATGCTCCCGGGCCGAATGACAGAAAATCTTAACTGCACTGCGGTTATTTTAAGCGACCTAAATATTTCCCTTCTTTCATCGCGTTAATTTTCCCGTTTTTATAGACGATGACGGAAATCAAGCCCGCGCTATAAGACTGAGCGTCTGCATTGTTCTCATCATTTGCCGCCGCTTTGCCATTAATATAAGCAATACCATCAGCGCCACGTTTAAAGTCTACGCCCAGTTTATTCACATGCACGGGTGTGATTTTACTGGCGAGCACCGGAGCATTAGCATCGCTGACCATCGTTTTATGTTCATGCTGTAACTGCTGACGGTAAGCCTCGCTGATGGCATAGGCTGGTGCAGCAGCAGATGTTGCGACCAGTACAGCGATAATTATTAATTTCTTCATAAGTTACACCTTAATAATTATTGTGTTTGTGGTGATGACTGGAATTAGTATCATTTGAGTTATATACGTTTTGCGCGTTCTCCATAGCTTGTTTTTCAGCTACGGCATTGATTGTCGCCTGACGGTTTTGCTCAGCGATATAGCAGGCATCGCGGCTCACGCCCTTGCTTTCGCAAGCACTCATGCGTGAAGCCTCGGTGGAACATCCCGTCAGAATCCCACCCATCACTGCTATCATGATTAACTTTTTCATTATCTCTACCAGGTTTATTCGCAAGAAAACCACATGACATTTAATATCTGAGCCATGCAGCGTTACTGTCTTTACTTATTAAGTTGGAGTAATATCTGCAATCGCTTATTTAATGTCAATTTTAATTTTTTCAGATAAATACCTAAAAGATGTAAAATAAAAATTAACTTAATGATTTTATTTTTTCAAATGAAAGTTAACTTTCATCGTCACACAAAAATAATAAAATAGTTATCTTGCTATTTTTAGTGGCGAGAGTTTCACGATAAAATTATACCGTGATTATAAAATAGAATATTATCAATATATTGCGCAACCAGAAATCACTCTCCCAGAACAATGATTCGTGAAACTGTACAGATACTCTTCCATTCACAAACGAATAGATTTCAGTCTCATCAAACAACAGGTTTAATTTTGGTAATTGCGGCAGGAAAAATACGTTAACTATTTGTTGCGGCCGATGTAATGCCAAAACAGCACAAAAAATCAAATCACATGTTTTGGATCAATATTCATCTCTGATATGCACAAAAAAGCCCGCATCTCTGCGGGCGAGTGTTTGACACGCAGTGGCATCAGAACTTGTAGGTAACACCCGTTGAAATCAGACCCGTCCAGGATTTGTCCACCATCGGGCTGTCTGTCACTTCATCAGACAGACGGGTATAACGCGCAGTACCGTACACGCTCCAGTTGCCCAGGAAGTTATAGTTTGCGCTAAGCTCCAGATACGGGTTCCAGGAGCTTTCAGGATCGTAGCTACGCAAGCCGCTACGGGCAGATTCATGGCGTGAAACACCATAATAGTATTCATTCTGGTTTTCACTGTTCCACTCGACACCAATCCCCGGAGTCAACGTCAGACCGCCATTGGTATAGCGGTATAACCACGCCAGATCCCATACAATACCATTGCTGTTATCCAGCGTATCGCCTGCAAGGCTGGTACGCAGGAAACCGTATTGCGTGTTGTGAATGTAAGAAAGGCCAGCCATCATGGTGCTCTTACGTTTATCCAGACTACGCAGACGGTTGTCGTCGCTGTCACCCGGTTTGAAGTACATTGGCGACCAATAGGCCATCACCGACAGCTTATCGGTATCGTCATTCCACAGGTAGTAACCACCGCCCAGACCACGGAACCAGAAGTTATCGCTTTCATAAGTCACAACCGGGACCGGGTAAACGTCACTATCGTAATCTTTGTAAGGGTGCTCAACCACACCAACGCCTGCGCCCAGCGTCAGGTTGCTCTCTGCCTGTGCGACGTTAGCGGAAGTGGCGATAAGCACGCTAAGTGCCAGAAGTTTGAGTTTGGTCACAGTCAATAATTCCTTATTTAAATGTGTAGCGGTCAAAGTTTAACCGTCAATACGCTTCAGCCCAACTATTTTACGGATTCGCCCCAGAATGTAACCCCCTAATTTCTCAGCGAGTGATGACATTTTGCTTGCAGGACAGTGAACACCGCATGAATCCTGCCCCATATATTTACAAAAGATATGCTTTTTTTGCTGATGAGTTATTGATATGCCATTGAAATTCATTTGCGCACACAGGCAAGTTTTGCAAATGCCATCTACGCTTAATTTTAGAAGGTGTATCACCGAATACGTTGATCTCCTGACCACCACAATGGCATGAGAGTTGCTTATTTCTTCAGCAGCGACGTCGTTCAGTTTACCTCTTCAGGGGCCTCTACTATTCATATGAACGGCTCTTAACATGTGCTAAAAAAACGAAAGGACGGCATACCATGAATATATTCGATCACTATCGCCAGCGTTATGAAGCTGCCAAGGACGAAGAGTTCACGCTGCAGGAGTTTCTTACCACTTGTCGGCAAGATCGCAGCGCTTATGCCAATGCGGCAGAGCGGCTATTAATGGCTATTGGTGAGCCTGTCATGGTCGACACTGCCCACGAACCTCGTCTTTCTCGACTCTTTTCGAATCGGGTGATTGCACGATACCCCGCCTTTGAAGAGTTTTACGGCATGGAAGAGGCCATTGAGCAGATTGTTTCTTATTTGAAGCATGCGGCTCAAGGTCTGGAAGAGAAGAAGCAGATTCTGTATCTGCTGGGGCCTGTGGGAGGGGGGAAATCATCTCTTGCTGAGCGGCTGAAGTCGCTGATGCAGCGAGTACCGATTTATGTCCTGAGCGCCAACGGCGAGCGTAGCCCGGTAAACGATCATCCGTTATGCCTGTTTAACCCGCAGGAAGACGCCCAGATCCTGGAAAAAGAGTATGGGATCCCACGTCGTTATCTCGGTACGATCATGTCGCCCTGGGCTGCAAAACGTCTGCATGATTTTGGCGGGGACATTACAAAATTCCGCGTTGTCAAAGTCTGGCCGTCTATTCTGGAGCAGATCGCTATTGCCAAAACGGAGCCTGGTGATGAAAACAACCAGGATATCTCTGCGCTGGTCGGGAAAGTGGATATTCGTAAACTCGAGCACCACGCCCAGAACGATCCTGATGCCTACGGTTATTCGGGCGCACTGTGCCGCTCAAACCAGGGGATTATGGAGTTCGTTGAGATGTTTAAAGCACCGATTAAAGTGCTGCATCCTTTGCTGACCGCAACCCAGGAAGGAAACTACAACGGGACAGAAGGTATCTCTGCCCTGCCGTTTAACGGAATTATTCTTGCCCACTCGAACGAGTCCGAATGGGTGACGTTCCGTAATAATAAAAACAATGAGGCGTTCCTTGACCGTGTTTACATCGTCAAAGTGCCTTATTGCCTGCGGATCTCCGAAGAGATCAAAATTTACGAAAAACTGCTTAACCACAGTGAGCTGACCCATGCGCCTTGCGCACCGGGCACGCTGGAAACGCTCTCTCGCTTTACCATTCTTTCTCGCCTGAAAGAGCCTGAGAACTCGAGCATTTACTCGAAGATGCGCGTTTACGATGGGGAAAGCCTGAAAGATACCGATCCAAAAGCGAAGTCCTATCAAGAATATCGGGATTACGCCGGGGTCGATGAGGGAATGAACGGTCTTTCCACGCGCTTCGCGTTTAAGATCCTCTCACGCGTCTTTAACTTTGACCACGCCGAAGTGGCAGCTAACCCGGTGCATCTGTTCTACGTACTGGAGCAGCAAATCGAGCGCGAACAGTTCCCGCAGGAGCTGGCAGAACGTTACCTTGAGTTCCTGAAAGGCTATCTGATCCCGAAATATGCTGAGTTCATTGGCAAAGAGATCCAGACGGCTTATCTCGAATCCTATTCCGAATATGGACAAAACATTTTTGACCGTTATGTCACTTATGCGGATTTCTGGATTCAGGATCAGGAGTATCGCGACCCGGATACCGGTCAGCTGTTTGACCGCGAGTCGTTGAACTCAGAACTGGAGAAAATTGAGAAACCGGCGGGTATCAGTAACCCCAAAGATTTCCGTAACGAGATCGTCAACTTTGTTCTGCGTGCCAGAGCGAATAACAGCGGTCGCAATCCAAACTGGACCAGTTACGAAAAACTGCGCACGGTCATTGAGAAGAAAATGTTCTCCAATACCGAGGAGCTGCTGCCGGTCATTTCGTTCAACGCCAAAACCTCAACTGACGAGCAGAAAAAACACGACGATTTTGTCGACCGGATGATGGAAAAAGGCTACACGCGTAAACAGGTGCGTTTACTGTGCGAATGGTATTTGCGCGTACGTAAATCGTCTTAAAATAAGTGCCCGGAGGCGCGTACGCTTGCCGGGCCTACAATACACATCCGTAGGCCGGATATGCTCAGCGCATCCGGCGTTACTGATGTAGCATAAAGTTGGCAAATGCAGTACGGGGGGCTTATGACCTGGTTTATTGACCGGCGTCTTAACGGCAAAAACAAGAGCACGGTAAACCGCCAGCGCTTCTTACGCCGTTATAAATCGCAAATTAAACAGTCGATCTCCGAGGCCATTAACAAGCGTTCGGTGACTGATGTGGATAGCGGCGAATCTGTCTCTATTCCGACTGATGATATTAGCGAACCGATGTTCCATCAGGGGCGTGGCGGCTTGCGCCATCGCGTGCATCCGGGTAACGACCATTTTGTGCAGAACGACCGCATTGAACGCCCGCAGGGCGGCGGCGGTGGTTCAGGAAGCGGACAAGGCCAGGCCAGCCAGGATGGCGAGGGTCAGGATGAATTCGTCTTCCAGATCTCTAAAGATGAATATCTCGATCTGTTGTTCGAAGATTTAGCACTTCCTAACCTGAAGCAGAATCAGCAGCGTCAGTTAACGGAGTACAAAACGCACCGGGCAGGTTTCACCTCTAACGGCGTGCCTGCCAACATCAGCGTGGTGCGCTCCCTGCAAAACTCACTGGCGCGCCGCACAGCGATGACGGCAGGTAAGCGTCGCGAATTGCATGCGCTCGAAGCGGATCTGGAAACCATCGCAAAAAGTGAACCAGCGCAGTTGCTGGAAGAGGAACTGTTACGCAAAGAGATTGCCGAACTACGGGCAAAAATCGAACGCGTGCCGTTTATCGACACCTTTGATTTACGCTACAAGAATTATGAAAAACGGCCCGATCCTTCCAGCCAGGCAGTGATGTTCTGTCTGATGGACGTCTCCGGTTCAATGGATCAGTCGACCAAAGATATGGCCAAGCGTTTTTATATCTTGCTGTATCTGTTCTTGAGTCGGACCTACAAAAACGTGGAAGTGGTTTATATTCGCCACCATACCCAGGCGAAAGAGGTGGATGAGCACGAGTTCTTCTACTCTCAGGAAACCGGGGGAACCATTGTTTCCAGCGCGCTGAAGTTAATGGATGAAGTGGTAAAAGACCGTTACGACCCGGCCCAGTGGAACATCTATGCCGCACAGGCCTCGGACGGTGATAACTGGGCGGATGATTCCCCGTTGTGTCATGAGATTCTGGCGAAAAAACTGCTGCCGATGGTGCGATATTATAGCTATATCGAAATCACCCGCCGCGCGCACCAGACCTTGTGGCGTGAATACGAACATCTGCAATCAACGTTTGAAAACTTTGCGATGCAGCATATCCGCGACCAGGATGATATTTATCCGGTCTTTCGCGAACTGTTTCATAAGCAAAGTACAACCAGCAATAGCTAACCACATACATAAATCAGCCAGAGGTTATCTCCTCTGGTTGATTTTTATGACTTCGCGTTTCGACTACATGTTATGTCATTTAGCATTTTGTCTCAGGCTAGCCACTTCCACTTCGAGCGCGGAAATATTGCCAGAAGACAACAGCGGTTGCATTTTCACGAGCGACTCTTCCGGAAGTTGATACAAATTAAGGGCCAGTATTCGTTCAATATCCCCCACCGGCAGGCGATATTTTATTATTTTTGCCGGATTACCGCCGACTACCGCATACGGTGGCACATCTTTAGTCACCACCGCACCTGCTGCGACAACAGCGCCCTCCCCGAGCGTAACGCCTGGCATGATCATGGCGCGCATGCCTAACCAGCAACCATCATGCAACACCGTGTCACCCCGAAACTCGTAGGCATCTTTGATCGACGCCATAAAGGGATAAAGACTGATCCAGTCAAGCCGGTGCGTACTATTTCCCCCCATCAGAATAACGCTCTCAGCGCCAATGCAGACGAAATTCCCAATAATCAACTTATCCAAATGCCCAAGCGGTTCCCAGTCCCGGCTGATCTCATCACCGAGTAAATACCGCACCACCGAACGTTCGAATCCATGATCCCAGCAGTCACTGTAATAGCTATGCGTACCCTTAATAACTATATTAGGGTTGGTCACTGTCTGATGAAGGTACTCCATTCTCGACCAGTGTTTTTCTGACACTTCGCCATCCTTTTATCATTGTGTTTTAAAACACCCTACATCCTTTCCACCAGCGGATAGAAGTCTTTATTTTCTTTTTGCATACGCACATACACTTTGCGTAGAACATTGTTGGCATCACGTCTGAATGCCTCATCATTACCTTTTAATTTACTGGCAATATTCCAGCGCCGGGAAAAAACTTCATATTCGCTGACGATATCCGTCATTTCACGTTTAAATTTTGAGCTAACCTGTCTGAGCGTACTATTTCCATCCTGCTCAATATGTGGATAAAGGAACTGATCTTCAGCAGACAAATGTGTTTTTATAATGGCACTCATGCTAACGATCGCAGTTGCAATTTCCTGGGCATTGGATGATACGCCTGCATGGCTCAACGTACGTAGAAATGATATTTTTTCCAGAATTTCAACATGCTGATTTTTCATTTTATCAATATTCATCCGTTTATCCTTTTTATTTTCCCTTTACGGAGCAGCAGGCAATGTAGTTTAGCTGGTGACGTTGCGAACGGAAGAAGCGAAACATTTTCAGGAACCGGCGACGATTTTCGCGTGTGCGTAAGCCGTTAAACACAATTTTAACCGCCCCAGTCAGCCCTTCATCACGAATTAATCCTCGCGGCGACATCAGCGACATATCGCCATTCTGCTGCAAGACCTGTGCAAACCCACCGTTCAGAAATAAATCGCGCCAGCCTTGTCTGGTCATCGGGCTAACGTTTGATTTCACTACCTCTACAAGCTGGCCCTGCTCGCCCGCGCCCAGTTTTTGTGCGGTGAACATAATGTCGTGAGTTAACAGACGCCCGCCGGGCTTCAATACGCGATAATACTCGGCAATTAACTTCGCCTTCGCTTTATCGGCATACATTGTCAGCATGGCTTCGTTGATCACAACGTCGAAACTGTTATCCGCAAATGGAAGGGTGTTAGCGTTAGCTGCCATAACGTGAATGTGATTTTCCAGACCATTTGCCGTCACGTTATTTCTGGCGTTTGCCAGTGCGATTTTATCCATATCAATGGCGTATACCGTACAACCAAAACGTTGAACTAACTCTATCGCCGTCGTGGCCATGTTGCACGCCACTTCCAGCACCTGGCTGTCGGGCGTCAGCTGTGACTGGCTGAACAACCACTCTGTTGCTTCAACGCCCCCCGGACGCAGACGGGTTTTGCCCAGGCTGGCTAAGAACGTATGGCCCGCTTTAACAGTCGCGCTCATCTGCTTGTCTCCTTCCTTATAAGTTGCATTATAAATACAACAATAAGAATTAAAGGTGAAGCACGCGAATGATTTTTATTACAAAATGCCCTTCCCAGTAGCGTTAGAGCGGATGTATGCCGTGTGATAGACTGAAGTATCAGACTTACAGGGCTGTACATCATTATGCAATTGCATCATAAAGCGCTCAGGCTCTTTATCTCCGTCAGCGTAGTTGTTTTGACATTTTCTTTTTTGGTTTATGAGCTCATTGCCAGCGATAAAGCAATGAATGCGTACATGCGCTATATCAATGAGAAAGCCGACTCATCGTTTCTCTATGATAAGTATACTAATCAAAGTATTGCAGCCCATCTGATGCGCACATTTTCATCCCCCCAGGTACCCGCTTCTATCGAGCAACAAAAAGCACTTTGCAACGCTTTCGACAGCGTTAACGGCACTCATGGGCTCAACCTCACCCAGCATAACTACCTACCATTACACGGTACGTTGCAAACCCCCACCACAAAATGTAGCGAGAAACTTGAAGACATATTTCTACTGCCCTCTTTTGACCGGGCGGTAAACGTTAATCGTGAGCAGAAAGATTACGGTCATGGTTTAGGTATGCAGGAGTATAAATTTCGATATTACGTCGATCTCAAAAATAACTACGTCTATTTCTTTGATCTGGTCGACTCGCGGAAATTTGCGATACACAACTGGTCGTTTTTGCAAAAAGGAAACCTGGGTATCAACCAGAATGACATTGACGGTATTTTCACTGGCCGCACGGTAATCTCCCGTATTTATGAAGATAACCTGACCGAGAAAAAAGTGATGAGCTTTTTAACACCGGTCTACTATGCCGGTAAGTTAAAAGGCGTGGTGATGGTGGATATTAACAAAGAGAATTTAAAGAATATTTTCTATACCAGCGACCGCCCTCTCGTCTGGCGCTATCTTAACGTGACGCTTTCGGACATCAACTCAGGTAAAGAGATACTCGTTCACCAAAGTGAGAACAACCTGTTTAGCTATGTTCACTACCAGGAGGACATGCCCGGCGGTATACGCATCACCTTATCGCTTGATTTTATGTACTTTATTGTCTCCTCCTGGAAAGTATTCGCCTTTTATCTGCTGGCGACAATACTGTTGCTGAATATGGTCAGAACGCATTTTCGGCTGTATCACAACGTCACGCGTGAAAATATCAGTGACGCGATGACCGGGCTCTACAACCGCAAAATTTTAACGCCGACGCTCGAACAGCGTTTACAGCAGTTAGTAAACGCGGGCACCCTCGTGACCTTTATCGCCATTGATTGCGATAAACTAAAAGTCATTAATGATACGCTGGGGCATAAGGAAGGCGATCGCATTATCACCATTCTGGCTAGAGCTATTCAAACCTCGATTCGCAAAAACGACTATGCCATCCGCCTCGGTGGGGATGAGTTTTGCATTATCCTCATCGATTACCCCGCTGAATTAACGCCACGTCTGCTGGAGAGGATTCACTATAACTTACAAATTATTGCGCAAGATAGAGCAATCAGCTTCTCCGCAGGGATTTATAATATGCAGCCAAACGACACCATTGATGATGCCTACAAAGCATCCGATGCACAGCTCTACCTGAACAAACAGAAAAAACGCGCGGATGCGTAATCATTTTTCTGACAGGATTTTCATTGTTGTACCAGGAGTAAGTCATGACGGAAGTGAACAAAGGTAACGCAACGCATCAGCGTTTAATTTCGCTGTTGTCAGAACAAGGCGCGACGTATCGCGTGGTAAGCCATGAAGCGGTCGGCAAATGTGAAGCGGTTTCTGAAATTCGCGGTACCGCACTGGGCCAGGGAGCAAAAGCGCTGGTTTGTAAGGTCAAAGGCAACGGCGTTAATCAGCATGTCCTGGCGATTCTTTCTGCCGACCAGCAGGCCGACCTGGGCCTGTTAGCCAGTCATATCGGCGGGTTAAGAGCATCACTTGCCAGCCCGGCGGAAGTCGATGCACTGACTGGCTGCGTATTTGGCGCTATCCCACCGTTTAGCTTCCATCCAAAGCTTAAGCTGGTCGCCGATCCGCTATTGTTTGAGCGTTTTAATGAAATTGCGTTCAATGCCGGAGTGCTGGAAAAATCCGTGATCATGGATACCGCAGATTACCTACGTATCGCGCAACCGGAATTACTCCCGTTCCGCCGCGTACAATAGCCGCCCGAGTCAGGTGTAAAAACGTAGCATCGTGCATTAGCCCAAAAAAAATCATAATCATTAAAAAAAGCCTGTTCCGTCACGCGTTTACGCGTACAGTAAGCAGGCTTATTTTTTCTTTTGGCAAGGAAACTACGATGTTTGATGTCACTCTGCTGATCCTGCTCGGACTGGCAGCTCTGGGCTTTGTCAGCCACAACACCACTGTCGCTGTTTCAATTCTGGTGCTGATCATTGTTCGTGTTACCCCTCTGAATACTTTCTTTCCATGGATAGAAAAACAGGGCCTGACCGTCGGGATTATAATTCTAACCATTGGCGTCATGGCGCCGATCGCCAGCGGAACGCTCCCCCCCTCCACGCTCATCCACTCCTTTGTGAACTGGAAATCACTGGTCGCTATTGCCATCGGGGTATTCGTCTCCTGGCTTGGCGGGCGCGGTGTCACGCTCATGGGTAGCCAGCCTCAGCTTGTGGCCGGTTTACTGGTGGGTACAGTTCTGGGCGTGGCGCTATTTCGCGGTGTGCCGGTGGGACCGCTCATTGCGGCAGGTCTGGTGTCATTGATTGTTGGGAAGCAGTAGCCAGTCCAGCCAGATAACGGCCTGGCGTCTGTCCCAGGCCTTTTTTGAACATGGTGATAAATGCCGTGGTCGAATCGTAACCGAGCATTTGCGCAACCTGTTGCACGTTATGACCATCTATCAGCGCCTGCAACGCCAGAATCAATTGAAGCTGGTGACGCCAGCGGCGAAAACTCAACCCCGTTTCTTTAACGACCAGACGGGCAAGGTTCCGCTCACTCATCGCAAATACGCTGGCCCACTGTCCCAGCGTCTGCCACTGCGCGGGCTCCCCCGCCATCGTCGCGACCATTCTGCGGATTTTCGGGTGATCGGAAACCGGCAACTGCATTTGCTCCTGCGGCTGCTGCGGGAGTTCATCAAATAGCACTTGTGTCAGCCGCTGGGTAGACGGCTCCAGCCGTTGATCATCCGTTTTGGACGCCAGCGCCAGAATGAGCTCCCGACATAATGGGGCGATTTTCAGGGTGCAGCAGCGTTCAGGCATCACGACTGCCTGCGGCTCAATAAACAAAAAGCACAGTTGCGCTCCAACGGTAACGTGGTTGCTGTGTGGAATTTCACCGGGGATCCATACCGCATATTGTGGAGGCACCATCCACATGGCATTTTCAACCTCACAGGTGATCGCGCCATGCAAGGCCAGAATCAACTGCCCCTTACGGTGCTGATGCAGCGGACTGAAGAGTTCATCTTCCCGGGCCTGTATACAAAACGCCACCGCCGCATCGTGGTAAAGGTCGGGCTCATACCCATCCAGCCTCAGTCCTAACATAAAAATGTCCGTTTTTAGCGATAAACTGTCATTTTAGCTTGATTCATCCATTGAGTAAAAACGCTAAAGTATCGCCTCGCCTGACGATATGAGAAAAAAATGACAAATATGCCTTCCTCCCGCGGCAAAAACGCAGCCTGGCTGATCGCGGGGATCCTGATGATTGCCACCACGCTGCGCGTCACCTTTACCGGTGCCGCCCCGTTGCTGGATGCAATTCGCACCGACTACGGCCTGAGTACCGCCCAGACGGGACTTCTGACCACCCTGCCGCTGCTGGCCTTCGCACTGGTATCGCCTCTGGCCGCCGCCGTTGCACGCCGTTGGGGTATCGAACGCAGCCTGTTTGCCGCAATGCTACTGATTTGCGCTGGTATTGCGATACGTTCTCTGCCCACGCCAGGTTTCCTGTTTAGCGGCACCGCTATCATTGGTTGCGGAATCGCGCTGGGAAATGTGCTGTTACCTGGGCTGATTAAGCGTGATTTTGCTCAGCATGTGGCAAAACTCACTGGCGCATACTCGCTGACTATGGGCGCAGCGGCGGCACTGGGTTCAGCTATTGTGGTTCCGCTGGCGCTGAACGGGTTTGGCTGGCGCGGTGCGCTGATGGTACTGATGGTCTTTCCGCTGCTGGCGCTGATTATCTGGTTACCCCAATGTCGCCAGACGGCCAATGCCAGTTTGAGCAACTCGCGCGCTTTGCATTCCCGCGCGATCTGGCGCTCGAGCCTCGCCTGGCAGGTGACGCTGTTTCTCGGGATCAATTCACTTATCTACTACGTGATTATTGGCTGGCTACCCGCCATTTTAATCAGCCACGGCTACAGCGAAGCGCAGGCCGGTTCGTTGCATGGTTTACTGCAACTGGCAACCGCCGCGCCGGGGTTATTGATCCCTCTCGTCCTGAACAGATTTAAGGATCAGCGCGCCATCGCCGCACTGGTTTCGTTAATGTGCGCCTTCGGCGCAGCGGGATTCGCGGTAATGCCCGGGCAGGCTTTGCTGTGGACCTTACTGTTTGGCTTTGGCTCAGGCGCCACGATGATCCTTGGTTTGACCTTTATTGGCCTGCGCGCAAGCTCAGCGCATCAGGCCGCGGCCCTGTCCGGCATGGCACAGTCCGTCGGGTATTTACTGGCTGCCTGTGGGCCACCGCTGATGGGTAAGATTCACGACCTCAATGGTAGCTGGCTGATTCCATTAGCTGGGGTCGCCGTGTTAGCGATACTGATGGCAGTGTTTGGTCTGTGCGCAGGGCGTAATCGGGAGATCGCAAGCGCATAATGCAGCGGGCAGGTTTGAGTATAACCTGCCCGTTTTTTTATCCTCGTGCAGCGCGCAGCATTGCCTGAACTAACGGCACGGGTTTTCCCGCCAGCGCTCCACGTTCATGCTGAAAGAGTGTGCCGACAAAAAAAGGATGCGTCACCAGCTCAATGGCACGGATATCACCCGCCTCATCCCAGCCAGTCACACGAAGATCACCGCTCTCAAGCTCGGCGGCAAAATCTTCCGATACGCCATAGTTACAGTGATACCCCTCGGAGATAACACCCCGTCCGTAGGCTTTGGCAATCAGCGTATTGGCCCTCAGTTCAATATCATCCGTTTTTTCTACCAGCGAGCAGGTCAACGGTGCGATGACCATCCGCCCCGTGGTATCCGTTTCCACATGGGCAGCATCACTCCAGCCCAGCACGTTGCGGGCATACTCCAGAATCGCATGTTGAAAACCGCCACAGGTCCCGAGGAATGGGATGCTGTTTTCACGCGCATAGCGGATCGCGATCAGTGCGCCTTCCAGGTGCCGATATGGACTGCCAGGAACGACCCAAATAGCATCATAGCCAATCAGATCTTCACTGCTGCTAATATCAGAGGTGGTTAGCCAGTCATAATCAGCCACTAATTCCAGGACGGCAGCGGCATCATCGATGGCAAGAGGAATGGCCTGATGCGCCACAATATCAGGGCTGTAATCACCCACCAGCGCAATGCGAAGCGTATCTTTAAACGGGGAAATTTCCATTAAGCTTTCCTTATGTCCAGACAATGAGGGACAATATAAGGAGCCTCAGCCTACCGATTTTTTGTTGGTATCACAATCCCTTAAATTGGGAGTCAGGACGGGCAGAATGTTACAATTGTCACGTTTTACGATCTTATTTAACCGTAATAAAGGTGTCGAAATATATCAAAGCAGTGGATTAATGGAGCGGATGAAAAGATGAAAATTCAATGTAAACGCGTGTATGACCCAGCAGAAAAAAATGATGGTTATCGCGTACTGGTCGACAGGCTGTGGCCTCGCGGGGTAAAAAAGACCGACCTTATTTTTAACGAATGGAATAAAGCGCTTACGCCGTCATCTGATTTACGCAAGGCGTTCCACGCAGAATTGATTGATTTCACACACTTTTCCGAGCAATATCGCGCTGAACTCGCCCAACAGCAGCAGGAAGGAAAGCGTCTCGCAGAGATTGCCCGACAGCAAACCTTAACGCTACTATATGCGGCGAAAAACACCCAGCAAAACCACGCGCTGGTGCTGGCTGAATGGATACGTCAATGCTAACCGGATTTCATTTGCCCGTTGTCGGATGATCTCTGCGCCAGAGCACCCATTCATCAATCACTTCCCCGCCCGGTAATTTGCAGTCCGACCTTACGCCTTGCGTGGTCTGCACCGCAATCAGCGAGCCGCCCTTTTGTTCACAATATACCGATGCCGGATTCGCCAGACCAATCTTCGGCGGTTTGGGGGCTTCGGGCTGAGTGGTACATCCCGCTAACACCAACAAGCCGGGCAAAATAATAGACGCCAGTTTCATATCGACTCCTGTTAAAAACCTTATCCCGGCAGGTTACCCCGACTTTCCATCTATCTCCATGTTTTACTGTCAGCTTTCAATTTAATGTTTAAGTTTTGAGCGGGATGGCGTGTTTCATCTTTCATCTTGATGTTCTATCATGCGGGCCACGTCAGCCCAGTCATTACTCAGGAGCATTTACACCTCATGTCGGACATGATCCTTGCCAGAGTCTCACAATCCTTAGCCACGGAGCAGTCAGTTGAGAGCCTGGTTCGGCAACTTCTGGAGATGCTGGAAGTGGTGACTGAGATGGAATCCACCTATTTAACCAAGGTCGATTTAGATGCCCGCCTGCAGCATATTTTGTATGCGCGCAATAGCAAGCAGATGCAGATCCCTGAAGGGCTGTCCGTACCCTGGGATGAGACGCTATGCAAACGCGCCATAGACGAAAACTGTCTGTACAGCGACAACGTTCCCGCTCGCTGGCCGGAGTGTACCGCCGCCCGCGCGCTGGAGATAACCACTTTCCTGAGCACGCCGGTTCATCTTCCCGACGGAACGTTTTACGGTACGCTCTGCGCCACCAGTCGCCATCAGCACGCATTAAGCCAACGTGGCGAACAGGTGTTACATCTGTTTGCGGGCCTGATCGCCCAGTCAATTCAAAAAGAGTCGCTGGTTGCTCAGTTACGCGAAGCGAATGCCGCGCTGATTGCGCACTCTTACACCGATGCCCTGACCGGATTACCGAATCGGCGCGCCATTTTTGAAAATGTTGAGACTCTTTTTTCCCTTGCCCGACATCTCAGGCAGAAGATTATTTTTGCCTATATTGATTTGGATGATTTCAAATTGATCAATGACCGCTTTGGCCACGAGGTTGGCGACCAGTTTCTGATCCAGATTGGTCAGCGTCTGCTTCGCGAATGCGGTGACAATGATATCCTTGGCCGACTGGGTGGTGACGAATTTTTAGTCGTGAGCCTGTCACCGGAAGATGACAGGGATCCGCGAGACCGCCTGCTGCAGGTGAAAAATCAGCTACAACAGCAAATTTGCGGTGACTACCACCTGGGTGACATTCATCTATTTTATCCTGGCGCCAGTCTGGGCGTGGTGGAAATTAATCCGTTGGAGACTGATGTAAACTGCGCGCTTCACCTCGCAGACAGCGCAATGTACAAGGATAAAAAGCGTCAGGATAAAACCACTTTTGTCGTACATTAAGCCCTGCTATGCTAACCCGTCTTTAAATAACTCTGGCAGATAATCGTATGCGACTCGGTATTATTTTCCCCGTCATCATTTTCATTTCCGCTGTCGTTTTCTTATCCTGGTTTTTTATTGGCGGCTACGCTGCGCCGGGAGCATAACGATGAAAAAAACAACGCTTATTATGATTGGCGTGGCTATCATCGTCGTTCTGGGAACAGAATTCGGCTGGTGGTGACCTAAGAAAAAGGCCACATATTAGTGGCCTCTATTGTCTGTATGTTTACTTAGCTTTTGATTTTTCTGTAGATAAACAACACCACAATCGCACCGATCACCGCCACGGCGAAACTGCCGAAGTTGAAACCATCGACTTTACCAAAACCAAAGAAGGTGCTGATCCAGCCACCCACTACCGCACCGACAACCCCTAAGATAATGGTCATAAAGAATCCGCCGCCATCTTTACCCGGCATAATCCATTTTGCCAAAATCCCAGCAATAAGACCGAAAACCACCCATGAAATAATGCCCATAATTTCCCTCACTTATGTTTTTAAATTAACGATTCACTCGTCGTATAAAAGCATAGCATAGCGCTGAAAAATTAAAATTTGTGATCGCTATCACTTCTGTTTTTCATCTTTTTCCGATGTTTCATAAGGTTACACCGCTGACTAGCAGACCAATTTTGTCGCACCTCGTCATTAATGTCGAATCGTCAGTCATTCTGCTTAACGCTTAGGCCGTCAGCCCCTGCTATTGCTGGGTTTTCACTTCTGGCACACTTTATGCTTAAACAGCCCGTCACTACGACACATCGTAGTCCGCGATGCGTATCGCGTGACTGCGTCTACAATTCGCGCTATTTCAGCATTTAACAGGTCTGTTATTGATGAAAAAAATCACCAGTGTATGCCCATACTGTGGGGCCGGGTGCAAGCTCAAGCTTGTTGTTGAGAATAACAAAATCATCCGCGCTGAGGCCGCAGAGGGTGTAACGAACCAAAATCAGTTATGCCTGAAAGGCTATTATGGTTGGGACTTTCTTAACGACACTCGCCTTCTGACTCCCCGTCTGACCCGCCCGATGATCCGTTATGAAAAAGGTGGAAAATTCACTCCCGTTAGCTGGGATGAAGCCATTCGTTACACCGCAAAACGCTTAACTGAAATCAAAAATACCTATGGCCCTCGTGCCATCATGACCACCGGATCTTCCCGTGGAACAGGGAATGAGACCAACTACGTGATGCAAAAATTCGCACGTGGCGTGCTCCATACCAACAATGTCGATTGCTGTGCCCGCGTCTGTCACGGCCCTTCCGTGGCCGGGTTACAGGAAACGTTAGGCAATGGCGCCATGAGCAATTCCATCAGCGACATTGAAAACTCAAAATGCCTGCTGATCTTTGGTTATAACTGTGCCGATTCACACCCAATTGTGGCCCGCCGGGTAATTAAAGCTCGCCAGAACGGCGCAAAAATCATTGTTTGCGACCCACGCCGTATTGAAACTGCCCGTATCGCTGACCAACATTTGCAGTTGAAAAACGGTTGCAATATGGCGCTGGTCAACGCGTTTGGCCATGTTCTCATCGAGGAGCAACTCTACGATCGCGAGTATGTACAAAAGCATGCGGAAGGACTGGAAACATACTGGGAAACCGTTAAGGAGTATGCGCCTGAAGACGTTGAACATTTAACCGGTGTTCCTGCACAGCAGGTTCGTCAGGCGATGCGTACATTTGCTGCGGCGCCATCGGCCACCGTGATGTGGGGGATGGGCGTCACCCAGTTTGGTCAGGCCGTTGACGTGGTTCGTGGTTTGTCGAGCCTGGCCTTGCTGACCGGAAATCTGGGACGCCCTAACGTCGGTGTTGGCCCGGTGCGCGGGCAAAATAACGTGCAGGGCGCGTGCGATATGGGGGTGCTACCTAACCAGTTTCCAGGGTATCAGGACGTAACCGATTTCGCCGTCAGGGAGAAATTTGCCACCGCATGGGGCATTGACGTTAATCAGATGGACGACAAGGTTGGGACCCGCATCACCGAAGTTCCGCATCTGGCTATCGAAGGCAAAATCAAAGCCTACTACATCATGGGAGAAGATCCGCTGCAAACCGAGGCCGATTTGGGTCTGGTCCGCGAAGGATTTAACGCGCTCGATTTTATCGTCGTGCAGGATATCTTCATGACCAAGACGGCGGAAATGGCCGATGTCCTCCTGCCTGCCACCTCATGGGGCGAACACGGTGGCGTCTTTACCTGCGCCGATCGCGGTTTCCAGCGTTTTGAGAAAGCGATTGAACCCACTGGTGATGTAAAGCGTGACTGGGAGATTATCAGCCTGCTGGCCAGCGAAATGGGCTATCCAATGCAGTATCAAAATAACCAGCAAATCTGGGATGAGATGCGCGAGCTGTGTCCACTGTTCTACGGCGTGACCTATGAGAAAATGGGTGAGATGGGTCATGTTCAGTGGCCATGTCCGGATCTCGATAGTCCTGGTACACCCTACCTTTACGCGCACAGCCAGTTTGATACCGCCAATGGCAAAGGCAAACTGTTTGCCGCACCGTGGCGAGCGCCAGCAGAAGTTCCTGATGAACAATATCCGCTGGTTCTGTGTACCGTGCGTGAGGTTGGGCACTACTCCTGCCGTTCGATGACCGGTAACTGCGCAGCGTTGCAAGCACTGGCAGACGAGCCTGGGTATGTGCAAATCAATACCCATGATGCTGAAAAATTGGGTATTCGTCATCGCGATCTGGTATGGGTCAGCTCGCGCCGCGGTAAGGTCATCAGCCGTGCGGATGTCTCCGAGCGCATCAATGCCGGAACGGTCTATATGACCTATCAATGGTGGATTGGCGCGTGTAACGAGTTAACCCAGGACAATCTCGATCCTATTTCGAAAACGCCGGAAACCAAATATTGCGCCGTAAATATTGAACACATTACCGATCAGGGTTGGGCAGAAAAATATGCCGCACAAACGTATAGCGATATGAAGTCACGTCTATGTGAGGCTATTGCGTAAGTCACCGCCATCATCGCCTGAGTCTGGCTTTCCAGACTCAGGCCTTATCTCATGACTTCGCCAACTGTGGTTCACTGAAGCGGATGGATGCAGCTTCCTCCTGCTTATCCCGCCGCATAAAGCCAAGGTTCATCAGAAACAATCCCGCCATAAACGGTAGTTCGTACAGTTCTTCAATCAGATCGCCATACTGAGCATTGTGCAGAAAGATGGGAGCCAGCAGACGATGATGCTCTACAGTATCGGAGATCAAAAATGCACAGGTGGTGATCGCTAACAGCCACAGAGGTAGCGGTTCATTGCGAAAGCGACGGGCAATATCCTGGCGTAAGCGCTTCGAAATCAGCACTGGCAGAATAATCATGGCAATCAATCCCACTGAGATAGCCCGGAACAGGAGTTTAGGATGCTCAGGAAAATAATCGCGGCCCCAACTTGTGCTTCGGCCCAGTAATACCAGCCACCACGCTGCCGCCCAAAGCCAAAATTGCTTCTCGCCTTCGGGACGTGATAAGGGCCTGATGTAGCTGAGTGTAAATATGGCACCAAACAGCAGCCATAGCGCCTGGCCATTTTCAATCCAGCTGACGACAGTACCGTTGAGTAGCGGGAGATGCCAGTTCGCGGCGAACGGGATCGCCACGATGGCTAATCCGAGAATGATTGTGGGTAATGTAAGTCGGGTATTGAGTTTCATAAGCGCGATGTTCTGTTTTATATCTGTTTCGCGATCATAACCCCTGTGAATGATCAACTATTAGCAATCAATGCGAATCTCTTAAGGTATTCTTAAGGAATCCTTTCAGGATATTTCCCTGTTTCGCCCAGAAAAAAAACGCACTGCGCCGTCAAAGCGCAGTGCAGTTTTTAGATTAAAAACTAATATACTCAATCAGTAGCAGTGAATAATGCCTACCACCCGCAGACTTCGTGCTCATTTTCGGTATCGTACGAACGCACGGTATTGACCAGATCTTTGACCACTTCAGCTGCCACATCCGGCACCAGTAATGTCATTGGCGCCTCTGTTTCATAATCAACAGAAACACCGTTGCTGTTATTGGTCACGGTTACGGTATAGGTTGCTTTACCCATGATTTACTCCTTGCCGGTGCGCACGACTTTTCGTTGATTTGCACTCTCCATCAGAACTTCCGGGGCGACGAAAAAATCGATATTAAAGTAAGTGTCGTCGGTCATCACTTCGATGTTATGCCATTGTTCCGGTGGAAAAACGCCAAACTGACCGGCTTCAATAATCATCACCTCTACTGGCTCCGGACTGTGTTCGTCTGCGTATCCGAGATATTTGACCGCCCCCTGCATAACCGAAAGTCGAGGATAAACCCCGGCTCGGGTCCCTTTATCAAGGTGGCGTTCGAAAATTCCGGCAGGCGCCGTTTCTTTGTTCCAGAATGGCGTAGAGCGTGTATGGATATGATTCTGTGGAATTTGAAGCATTTTTCTTCCCTTTTCCAGTCGACAACCAGCGAGTCATATTGAACCGCTGCTGTACACAGGGTACGCCTCAAAATATACATTTAAAATACCATTTATTGGTTATAACCCTACGATTATAAATGAAAAGCAGAGCGCAATATTAAAGGCCCGCCGCACTCAGCGGGCCGATGGCATCACGATTGAAGCGTGGCCAGACGGGCGGCAAAACCAACGAAAATCAGGCCGATAAGGGAATTCCCCACTTTAGCCAGTTTCTTCTTCGTACGGATATATTGCGTCACAAACGCGCCGGAGAAAATAAGGAAGCTCAAATAGAAAAAGCTCACTATCTCAAGCGTAATAGCCAGAATAAAGAATGACAGCCCTGAATGCGGCGCATTGACATCAATAAACTGCACGAAAAACGACACATAAAACAGAATAGCTTTGGGATTGGTCAGGCTCAGGATTAATGCGCGCTTAAAAATAGCGCCAAACGGGACTTCCTCAGGCGCGGCGTCGCTTGCTTTCGATTTCAGTGTTGCATACAGGATCTTCGCGCCAAGATACAGTAAATAGAAAGCGCCAAGATAACGAACGATATTGAACAAAACGGGCGTTGTTTTAATCAATGCGGCAACACCGGCATAGGCCAAAAACATCAACACGGCATCACCAATAAACACACCGCTGGCGGCGAGATACCCCCCCTTTACTCCCCTACCGACGCTGTTTTTCAGCACAAATATCGTATTTGGCCCCGGTACCAGCACGATAAAAATAGCCCCCACCAGATACGTCCAGTAATTCAGAACTCCATACTCTGCGAACACGTTAACCTCTTCCTGAAAAAACACATGCACTTGCTGCGATACAATATGCTAACGAATGCGACAGGTGATGGAAAGAGCAGGTTATTAATTAAAAAAACCCGCCACTGGTGGCGGGTGTGTACAGATAAGGTTAGCCCAGATTAATGGTGCAGCATCTCATCCACTACTTCTTCGCCCTTCAGCTGATAAGGGTAGTAGGTAGGCCAGTTTTCCATCTCCTCAAGCAAGGCAGCCTGCGAGGTATTTCCCATAAAGATATGGAAGTGGCTCGATTTACGCGGCGCGATAATATGATCGCTGAATTGCACGTATTTAGGCGCTTTGCTGTCAGCGGCTTTACACTCAAACAGATACCGTACACCTTTCTTGCCTGATTTATAGTGCAAGATTTTATACCCGGCATAATCGTATTTGCACGATGCGACCTGATTACCGGTGTGAAATTCCATCACGCCATCTTCGATGCCGATGGTGTCTACATTGGTTGCATAGCCTGTACGGTAATAAGCTTTAATTTGTTCTGCCGTTTTGCTTTTATCTTTCTCCGCTTTCTTTTTGAAAACCGGATCAAGTTCGCCACTGACCAGATACGGATAGACAGATTGCCACATGCCATCCCAGTCGGACAGCGCCCGGTTCTGCACCTGGTTATCATCAAATACCCCTTCCGACGCCTTTTGTTCTGCTTCACTCATCGGCGCACCATGGGAATGATGACCATGCGCCAAAACCTGCCCACTGACTAAAAGCATCCCCAGAGCGATTGTCAGTTTGTTAAAACGAATAGCCAAAATTTCACCCTCAAATCGTTTGCGAGTGAATTGTTATAATATAACGTAACAATTTAATCAATAGACATTACTGCACGTTATTGCCTCACGCTTCAATGAGTTTTCTGAAGCAGATCTGATCAAGCAGAGCCTGCTGATGGCTGATAATGAGCATACCTAATGGCCGACGCTGGCACTCTTCAAGCAGCAATACCCAGATATCTTTTTGAATGGAAGGATCGAGCTGGGCGGTAATTTCATCGGCAATAAGAAAACGTGTCCGCGGATCCAGCGCGCGAAGTAAAGCAATTCGCGCCAGTTCACCGCCAGAAAGCTGTCCGGGACGGCGGGTTAACCACTCAGGATTGATGTGAAGACGGGTAAGCAGTTCAGCATCAGGTCGCCAGGCATCATAAACCGCATCGCCAGTGCTACGCCGGGGGTTAAAGGTTAATTCCGGATGCTGTGGCACCAGTTGCACCGGGCAATACTGGTGCATTGGCAGCGGTTGGTCATCAACCAGAATGTCACCCGAGGTCGGTTTTTGCCAGCCCGCCAGTACGCGTCCCAGCGTTGTTTTGCCGGTTCCGCTGGGTGCACAAACCCCAATGCGTTCTCCGGGGCGCAGAGAGAAGTTCAGATTTTGCCATAGCACCTTTCCTCCCTGACAAATCGTCACTTCACGACAGCACAGCATCGCGCTCTCCAAAAAGTTGATTTCTTTCAGGCAGCGCCCGCCATTGGCGTTGCAGATGCTCGCTGATCTCTCCGCGTAACAGCTGTTCCCGGCTGACGTTATCCGACACCCTTCCCTGATGCAGCGCGACAATGCGGTCCGCGTGGCGAGCGGCCAGCGTAAGGTCGTGCGTTACCCATAAAACGCCAGCCCCTTGCTCACATTGCTCACGTAGCTGTTCAAGCAGTTGATTAGCCAGCGGTGCATCAAGCCAGGCGGTAATTTCATCCGCCAGAATATAGCGGGCCTGACTCAGCGACGCGTGACAGGCCAGAACACGTTTCGCCATCCCCCCTGAAAGCTGGCGTGGGAAGGCATCTAATACGCGACTTTCCAGTTGGCTACGCTGGAGCAATCGTTCAATTTTTCCGGCATTCCAGGCCTGGCCGGAGAGCTGACTTGCCCTGCGCAGATGCTTTTCAATCGAGAGCAGCGGGTTAAGCGCCTGAACACCTTGCGGGACATAGCTGAAAGTATTGCCACGACATTTGCGAATATCATCACTGTCCAGCGTTTTCCCCTCCAGGGTGATGGAGCCGTTGAAACGCAAATTGTCCGGTAAGAGATCAAGCAGACATTGCAGCAACAGGCTTTTACCTTCCCCACTTCCCCCGACTAACGCCACCATCTGACCTGGCGCTACGTCGAAAGAGATATCCTGCAACAGCGAAGACCAGTTTCTCGCGCCGTACCAGCGATAACGCGCCACGTCCAGCGAGACCTGTCTTAAACTCAACATGCGTCACCTCGTAACCATAAACGATGCACTGCCCTTGCGAGCTGATCGAATAACATAACCAGACTGAATAGCATCAGCCCGGGAAACAGCACTAACCACCAGTCGCCATGACTGATAAACCTCAGCGCATCAGCCAGCAACAGGCCCAGCGATGGTTCATGCGGCGCCAGCCCAAAACCGAGGAAGCTCAACGCCGCGCTGTGCAACACCGCGTGGGGAAACATCAGCAAGGTTCCCGTTAACCACTGGGGTAACAATGCCGGGAGATAGTGATGCCGCCAGCAGTAAAAATGTCCGTGTCCCAGACGCCAGGTTAACGTCAGATAGTCACTGTGGGCCACGCGCTGCGCTTCGGCACGCAGGATTAGCGCCAGACGCGGCCAGTGGGTCAACGCAACCGCCATAATCACCCCATTTTTTCCGCCGCCCAGCGTGAAACAGAT
Source organism: Citrobacter sp. RHBSTW-00887 (assembly GCF_013728095.1). Lineage (NCBI taxonomy): Bacteria > Pseudomonadati > Pseudomonadota > Gammaproteobacteria > Enterobacterales > Enterobacteriaceae > Citrobacter > Citrobacter sp. RHBSTW-00887. The sequence goes on from NZ_CP056267.1 coordinate 3,113,114, forward strand.
CAATATGAGCAACAGCAGATGCGGCATTGACAGCATGGCATCGGTAATCAGACGCATTAGTACATCCAGACGCGGATGTATACGTGAAACCGCCGCCATCATTAATGCGATGAAGCCGCTGCACAACGCCGCGCCAATACCAATTTGCAGACTGGTTAACGCGCCCTGAAAGCAACGAATCCACAGATCACGACCGAGGTTATCGGTGCCAAACCAATACAGCGCATCAGGCGGTAAATGACGGGCAAGCAGATTAACGCTCAATGGGTTATCTAGCGTCGCTGCGCCATACACCGCAATGCCTAGCAGGCAGCTAAAAGAGAGCAGAAGACGAATCAGCGTCGGCGTCGGATTATAGAGCATCAGGTCGCTCCAGAGCACGGTTCAACACATGGACAAGCCAGGTAGACAACGAGTTGCCAATGAACACCAGTACGGTACTGAACAACACAATCCCCATCAGTAACGGCAGATCGCCGCGCAATCCGGCATCAATAGTGGCCTGTCCCAGTCCCGGATAAGCAAAAACTTTTTCCGCCAGCAGTGCGCCGCCCAGCAGTTCTCCCAGCGAGGCGAACTGCAGGCACAGCGCGGGCGTGATAGCGTGGCGCAGAACCTGATGACGCAACAGCGACCAGCCTTTATCACCCTGAGAACGCGCAAAACGGACAAAATCGCTTTTCATCACGCTGGCGATACTTTCCCGTGTATGAAGTGTAATTTGGCCAAGTCCCAATAAACTAAGCGCGCAAACGGGCAGCACTAAATGGCGCAGACGCTCAGCCAGCGTGGCCATATCGCCACTGTTGCCCGGCTCCCACGCGCAGCAGACCGGAAATACCGGCCAGCGCACGGCAAATAACGCCAGCAGCAGCATGCCAATCCAGAAGGTCGGCAACGACGAAAGCAGATAGCTGAGTCGACAAATTGCTTTATCCGGCCAGCGATTCAGATAACGACCCGCGACAAATCCCATTGCCGTTCCCAGTATGCCGGAGAGCAGCCACGCGCCGCCAAGCAAGGCAAACGAAGTTGCAAAGCGCTCCTTGATTACGCTGGCAACCGGTGCATTAAACAACATTGAGTAGCCGAGATCGCCCTGCAATACACGTATAAACCAGTGACCAAAACGCTCCCATAACGGCTGGTCTAATCCCCAGCGAGCAGCGATACGCGCATATTGTTCCGGCGGCACGTGCAGGAGATCGTTGCCGATATACGCGCGAATCGGATCGACAGGAGAAAAGCTGAGCAGCATAAAAGTGCCAGCCGCAACCAGCACTAATAACACTATCAGCCGTAGAAAATGGCCTACAACAGACTTCATCAACGGCAGGTCCAGGTCCATTCATCCAGATTATTGAGCAGGGACCAGCTACCGTGGATCTCCGGCGCGCCTTTGCCCAGGTCAATACACGGATTTGCCAGATAAGTGTGCTGAATGTTCAGCAGCCATGCCCAGGCGGCATCGCCCTGCACCCCAGCCCCTTGCTTGCCATCCCACTCCACCTGTTGCCAGAAAGGCAACGCTTTTTGCCAGTCCGGAGCATCAATGGCCTGTTTAAGATGTTGTTCAACGACGGGATTGCTGTAATAGCCTGGATTGTAGTATTCCACGCCCGCGGCCTGATTGCTGTAGTGATGGAAAAGCTCCATCGGATCCAGGCTTCCCCAGCCAAACAGCGTCGGATTCGCATGCATATGCCGCTCAACGGTTTCCCAGCTTCCGGATTGCAGCGAGACCTGAATACCCACGGGCTCCAGCATCGCACGTACGGCCTCGGCTATATCCCGGCGCGTACTGTCACCGCTGGCGTACCATAGAGTCAGGCGAGCCTCTTTACCGTCTTTCACGCGTACGCCGTCTTTCCCCACCTTCCAGCCGGCTTCTTCCAGAATCATCCGCGCTTTTTCGCTGTCGCCATCTTTGAACGCAACTGACTGTCCCTGCCATGGCAGGCCCTGAACCGCGCTATACGCCGGAATCGCATGACCTTCCATGACCTGATCGGCAAGTTGTTTACGATCGATGGCGTAGTTGATGGCGCGTCTGATGGCGATATCAGCCGTAATATCGTTACCGATCGGATAACCATTGGCGTCTTTTTTACCCGCTGGAACCATCGGGAACACAATGCCACGATTTTCCACGCTGTCGCGTACCCAAAGCTTCAAATTCTGCTGTTGAGGGGCAACCGCCATCGAAGGCGCGATACGCACGAGTCCCAGTTGACCACTGCGCGCTGCGGCATAAGCGTTATCTTCATCAAGGAAGACAAACACCAGCTTACTGAAATCATTTTTCTTACCGGCATACCAGGAGTTCGCCTCCACGATCAGCTGCTGCCCCGGCTGAAAACTCACCAACCGATAAGGGCCCGCGCCAATCGGATTTTTGGCGAATGTTTTTTCGTCATACCGTTTTTCGGGAACAATACCCAAAGAGCCCAGCACGTTCACAAAGGTGCTCTGCGGGCTGCGCAGCGTGATTTCTACCGTGCGGTTATCTTTCAGGCTGGCATGAGTAAAGTTTCCCATGTCGATTTTGCCGCCGCTCTTTGCGGCTTTATTATAGGTGAACACCACATCTTCAGCGGTTAGCGGGGAACCATCGGAGAATTTAAGGTCGGGTTTTAACGTCAACGTCCAGGTTTTGCCGTCAGCGCTGGTTTCAACTTTTTCCGTCAGCAGGTTACCCCAGCTCATATCTGCGTTTTGTTTTAATAATGGTGCATGCAAAAGCAAATAGCTGCCATGACTCCAGCCCAGCATCGGGTCAAACCCTTCCGTTGGCTCAGGTCCAATTGCCAGCTTCAACGTCTGCCCCTCGCTCACATTTTGCGCGGCGAGAAGTGGTGAGGTTAATGCGAGAGTCAATGCGCACGTAAGCAGTGCCAGCTTGCCTTTAATCATTATGTTATCCAGATTTGCGTTATTTTTATGCCGCTCAACGATTCAATGCCGTTAAACGGTCTCCTGGGGAAGGGATTATGGCGGACTGAAATGACGAAAAAAATGATGCGGCGCAGAAAAGTATGACGATTCTCTAAAATTATCATACTTTTTTCTGATACTCCTAATTGAGTACCTTCTGAATCGCAGAAAATAGATTAAATGTTAGTCATTCAATTAATGGCAAATTATTTACAAACTAATGATTACAAATACTAATTATTGGTCATTTCCGCTATTTACTTAGCTAAAACTAATGACAATTTATGTATATTTATTCAAGAAAAACACCAGAAGTGATAAGTTATGTAAACATATAATGATAATTATTTTTATTATCATTCCCATCAATTATCTTACTTCCTTTGAATTTTTAACAAAGGAAGTTTGACTATGCGTTTAAAACCTGTTGCTTCTGTTGTTCTGTCCTGTTTAGGATTTTCCAGTCCCCTGGCCTTCGCTGAAGATGTTATGGTGGTAACCGCTTCCGGTTACGAAAAGAAAATCACCAACGCTGCCGCCAGCGTCTCCGTTATTTCACAGCAAGAGTTACAAACCAATAAATATAATGATTTAGGCGAAGCCCTGCGTTCTGTTGAAGGGGTGGATGTCGAAAGCAGCACCGGTAAAACCGGTGGCCTGGAGATCAGCATCCGTGGCATGCCCGCCAGTTATACTCTGATCCTGATTGACGGTATTCGTCAAAACGGCAGCAGCGATGTGACGCCAAACGGCTTCTCAGCTATGAATACCAGCTTTATGCCTCCACTGGCAGCAATCGATCATATTGAGGTGATCCGGGGCCCGATGTCGACGCTTTATGGCTCCGACGCAATCGGTGGCGTGGTGAATATCATCACCAAAAAAAGCACCGATAAATGGAGCACCTCCATCAATACCGGCGTTAACCTGCAAGAGAGTAATAAATGGGGTAACAGCACGGTCGCCAACTTCTGGTCAAGCGGCCCGTTAATCGCTGGCGTACTGGATATGCAGGTTCGGGGTAGCACCACCCAACGTCAGGGTTCCAGCGTCACCTCCCTGAGCGATACCTCCTCCACCCGCGTACCTTATCCTACCGAGTCAGAAAACTATAATATCGGCACGCGACTCGACTGGAAAACGAATGAAAGCAATACGCTATGGTTAGATCTCGACTCCGCCAGACAGCGCTATGATAACGATGACGGTCAGTTGGGTAACCTGACGGGGGGTTACGATAAAACGCTGCGCTATGAGCGTAACAAAGTCACCCTCGGCCACGATACCGCCTTAACGTTCGGCACATGGAAATCCTCCCTCGGCTGGAATGAAACTGAGAACAAAGGACGACAATTGGTCTCCTCCGCACTCGCGCCAGAGAACGCAGGCCGGGCCGGTGACGCACGTGAACTGAAGAACACCAACGTCATTCTGGACTCAGTACTGCTGACGCCATTAGGTGATTCGCACCTCTTAACCCTCGGCGGGGAATATTGGGATGCGCGGATGAAAGACGGTGTGGTGCTGGCCAATACCGGCGAAACGTTCCATCAAAAAACGTGGGCAGCCTATGTAGAAGATGAATGGCATATTCTCGACTCGTTGGCCTTAACCGCAGGGACACGCTACGAGCATAACGATGTCTTTGGCGGTCATCTCAGCCCACGCGCGTATATGGTTTGGGACGTATCCGACGAATGGACGCTCAAAGGCGGCGTGACGACAGGTTATAAAGCGCCATCACTGAGCCAGTTACATAACGGGATCAGCGGCGTAACCGCGCAAGGAACCGTGAATACGGTCGGTAATCCGGACCTAAAACCTGAGGAAAGTATCAGCTACGAAACCGGGCTGTATTACGAGAACGACACCGGACTGAACGCCAACATTACCGGCTTCTATACCGAATACAAAAATAAAATTGTCTCGTATTCTATCGATGATAATACCAACAGCTATACCAACAGCGGCAAGGCAAGGACCGATGGCGTTGAATTTGCCAGCACCTTCCCTCTGTGGTCGGATGTGCTGACTTTATCCCTCAACTACACCTACACCCAGAGCAAGCAAAAAGATGGTGACAATAAAGGCGCGCCGTTAAGCTACACGCCAAAACATATGGCTAACGCTCGCCTGAACTGGCAGGCAACGGAAGATATGAATGCCTGGCTGAGCGCACGTTATCGCGGTAAAGCCCCACGCTTTACCGAAAATTACAACAACCTCAGCGCAGTACAAAAGGCCGTCTATGACGATAAAGGCGCTGATTTAAAAGCCTGGACCGTTCTCGACATGGGAATGTCTTATAAGCTGACCAAAGATCTGACGCTGAATACGGCGGTCAATAACGTGCTGGATAAAGACTTTAGCGAGGTTAAACTTTATCAGGTAGGCCGTAATACCACCTACGCAGGAGATTACTATCAGACTGCGCAATCCACTACCGGATATGTAAACCCGGGCCGTAACTATTGGGTATCATTAAACTACCAGTTCTGATTTAGTTTTTTCCTACCAGACGGGCTGTCAATGATAGCCCGTCTACCACTGGGTTTCATCAAATGCCCGGCACTGTTCTTTTTGCCAGCCAGCGGGGCTCCAATGTTTTTACCAGAGATAAAGCGGCAAGGAATATTTTCGTCCCCGGCAGATAAAAATGACGGAATGAGAGGTAAAGCTGAACTGGGACAGAATATGCTGGGTGAGGCTTTAATCGATAGCTTTAAATAGCCATTATATTTTATGAGTCACGGAGCAACGAGTGCCCCGTGACAGTCATTAACTTACTTCAAATACTCTCCGCTGCGCAGCGCTTCAATACGTTTATCCAACGGCGGGTGAGTCATAAACAGCTCACTCAACGACTTGGATTTACCGTTGATGCAGAACGCCATCATGCTGGTCGCTTCCTGCGGCTCATAGCTGGTTTTCAGACGCTGCAGCGCGGCGATCATTTTCTCACGCCCCACCAGTTTTGCTGAACCGGCATCCGCATGGAATTCACGATGACGTGAGAACCACATGGTAATAATGCTCGCCAGAATACCAAACACCAGTTCCAGCACCGTCGCCACTGCAAAGTAGATCAATGGATTGCCATTACTGCCCTCACCCTCATCGCGGTTTCCGCCCATAAAGCCAGCGGCAATTTGCGCCAGAATACGTGAGATAAAGATAACGAAGGTGTTCACCACACCCTGAATGAGCGTCATGGTAACCATATCGCCATTGGCAATGTGGCTGATTTCATGCGCGATAACGGCTTCGGCTTCGTCCGGGCTCATGTTTTGCAACAGGCCTGTACTCACAGCCACCAGCGAAGCATCCCGGCGCGCACCGGTAGCAAACGCGTTAATATCTGGCGCATGGTAGATTGCAACCTGCGGCATAGCGATCCCAGCCTGGCGAGCCTGATTCGCTACCGTATTCATCAGCCAGCGTTCTCTTTCATTGCGAGGCTGTTCGATCACTTCCCCACCAACGGATTTTAACGCCATCCATTTGGACATCAGCAGCGAAATGAAGGAACCACCAAAACCAAACAGCAGTGCCATGATCAACAAGCCTTGAACGCTGCTTGACTGAATCCCTGTCAGGCTCAATACCAGCCCGAAAACGACCATCACAGCCAGGTTCGTCAGCAGGAAGAGCGCGATTCGCATCATAATTTTCTTTTAACCTCAATTTAACAAAACGCACTATGCGATTACCCATATCGTATGGGTCTTATGGCTATTTTCAAGCATCCATAGGTGCTAAGTCACCAGAAAGACACAACTTTACATTTTATCGTATCACACTGACGTCTTCATGCGTTTGTTAAAAAAACAGGCACAATTTCTTGTGCCTGTTGGAGGTTATTTACTGGTTGCGGGCTGTTCCGCTGGCTTTTCTTTTTCAAGATGCGCCAGGTCAAGCGCAATTTTTACCGTTTCATCCAGGTAGGGATCTGGTTCCTGGTAATCCTTCGGTAAATCGTCCAGTTTTTTCAGCGGCGGCTTACCTTCTCGCTTAAACCGATCGTTGATACGCGCCAGACGCATTGCGTCATCTTCGTTATTCTCTTTCTCACGCTGAGCATAATTGAGAGAAGCGATGTTGCGTTTATCCTTCATCGCATTGAAACGCGCAATATCCTTCATGATGTACTGGAACTCAGGATCGTTGGCAATACGTGCATTGTGCTCTTTTAACAATTCAGGTCCGAACGGCGTCAGATTCTCTGATTTGGTGTAGGTCGCAGCATCAATGCTATCCCACGGCAGCGCGTTATCTTCAAACTTCTCACCGGTTTCCGTTTCTTCATTACCTGTCGGCATGATGATGTCCGGCGTAACGCCCTTACGCTGCGTACTGCCACCGTTTACACGGTAGAATTTCTGGATCGTATACTGAACAGAACCCAGCGCCGGCCATTCCGGACGCAGCATCTGATCATAAATACGGTTCAGAGAGCGATACTGCTGTACAGTGCCTTTCCCGAAAGTCGGTTCACCAACGATCAGCGCACGACCATAATCCTGCATTGCCGCAGCAAAAATCTCTGATGCCGAAGCACTGAAGCGATCGACTAACACTACCAGCGGGCCTTTGTAGTACACAACGCCGTCGGTATCGCTGTCTTCACGCACTTTACCGTTATTGTCACGAACCTGAACCACCGGGCCGGAAGGAATGAACAGACCTGAGAGCGAAACGGCTTCGGTCAGCGCGCCGCCACCGTTAGTGCGCAGATCGATAATGACGCTGCTGACGTTCTGTTTTTCCAGCTTCTGCAACTGAACTTTGACATCATCCGTCAGGCCAACATAGAAGCCAGGGATATCCAGTACGCCGACTTTTTCTTTGCCAACGGTTTTCACGGACATTTTCACGGCGCGGTCTTCGAGACGAATACGTTCACGCGTTAACGTGACGGTACGCGTCTTAGTACCTTTACCGGCAGGCAGGATTTCAAGGCGAACTTTGCTGCCTTTGGGTCCTTTGATCAGCGCAACAACGTCATCCAGACGCCAGCCAATCACGTCGACCATTCCCTTACCGGTCTGACCCACGCCGACAATACGGTCGCCAACGCTTATTGCTTTGCTCTTGGCTGCCGGGCCGCCCGCCACCATGGAGTTAATGACGGTGTAGTCATCATCCATTTGCAAAACCGCGCCAATACCTTCCAGAGACAGGCTCATTTCAGTATTGAACTGTTCGGTATTGCGTGGAGAGAGATAGTTAGTATGCGGGTCGATCTCACGGGCGAAAGCCGTCATCGCCAGAGAGAACACATCTTCGCTGTTGGTCTGCGCCAGACGGCGAATCGCAAACTTGTAGCGACGCGTCAGCGTTTCACGAATTTCCGCATCGGTTTTGCCGGTCAGCTTCAGGCTGAGTTCGTCAAATTTAACCTTGCCGTCCCACAGCGCGTTAAGCTCTGCTTCGCTCTTCGGCCATGGCGCTTTGCTCCGGTCGAGGTTAAAGGTGTCGGTACCGGTGAAATCCATTGGACGAGCCAGTACGCTTAAAGCGTACTGATAACGTTCAAATCGGCGTTTTTGCGCCAGATTATAGAGATCGTAAAAGACATCCAGCTTGCCGGTACGCAGTTCATCGCCAAGGACCGTTTTCTTTTTTGCATACTGTTCGATATCGCTCGCCAACAGCACGTTGTGGCTGTAGTCGAGCAGATTCAAATAGCGGTCAAAAATTTTTGCCGAAAACGCCTGATCCAGATCGAACTGGCGATAGTGCGAACGCGTAAAACGCGATGTCACACGTTCACTTACCGTCGCATGCTGGGTTTCTTCCTTTAAAACGGGGATTTGATCGGCACGCGTGATATCTTCCACAGCAAGTGCCTGGCCTGCTAATGCAAGCAGACCAGCTAACGCAGTAAGCCTAAAAAAAGTGTTCATGCCAGGCCTGGCCTCCGTTTCAGAACACCAGGTGTTCTGCGCGTACAATCAAAGACATACCCGAATTCAGCTGTACACGGACGCCATCTTTGGTGATTTCTAATACGGTGGCATCCATCGCATTATTACCTGCTTTCACCTTCAGAGACTGCCCTACCGTCAGTACTGAAATATCAGATACCGGGGTATGCTGTTCTTCACGAGGAGCACGCGGTGCTTTTGCTGCTGGTTTCTCAGCGCGAGGTTTACGCTCAGCGCCTTCTTTACGACGCGGTGCAGGACGCGGCTTACGCTCGCGACGCGGTGCGTCTTCTTTTTCACCGGCAGCAGCGGCTGCTTCGCGTTTTTTCGCCTGTTGCTCTGCACGTTGCGCCTGAACGCGGGCTTTAGCTTCTTCCAGCTGTTTGCGAGCATGTTCAACGTGCTGCTCATCCAGCTCACCACAAGGGTTGCCGTCGAGATCAACACGCGTTGCGCCCAATTTAACGCCATACAGATAGCGCCAGCTTGAAGTATAGAGACGTAAGGCAGAGCGGAGCTGCGTCTTGCTGAGGTTCATTTCGCCCTCAACACGCTCTACCAGATCCTGAAAAATGCCAATTTTCAGTGGGCGCGCTTCGCCTTCCGCACTAAAACACTGCGGGAAGCGTTCGGCCAGAAACGCGATGACTTCTTTACTGCTATTCAACTTAGGTTGATTTTCCATGAAATTTCCTGATTACAACGGACGTAGCCAACAAGCGCAGGCATGAACAGGCGACATTATAATGACGTCATCAGTAATTGCTACGTTATCCGTTGATTATCCTGCGACGCGCGCAAAGAATTTTTTGTAATCCGTCGTTGCAAGCACGGTTTCAAGTTGTGCCACCAGCGTTCGCAGCCCCTGTTCATCCTCGTCAGTAAAGCGGCCAAACGCCGTGCTATCGATATCCAGCACGCCGATTATCTGATTTTCGACGGTGATTGGCAGGACGATTTCAGCGTTGCTGGCGGCATCACATGCGATGTGTCCGTCAAAAGCATGAACGTCCTCAATGCGCTGAACCTGGTTCTGCGCAACTGCGGTCCCACACACCCCGCGTCCTACCGGGATCCGCACGCAGGCGATTTTTCCCTGGAAAGGCCCCAGCACCAGCGTATCGTTTTCGAGCAGATAAAAACCGGCCCAGTTTACTTCTGCAAGACGTTCGTACAACAACGCGCTAGTATTTGCCAGCGTTGCCAGAAAACTGGTTTCACCTGCCATTAATGCCTGAAAGTCACGGTTCAGATCCGTGTATAGCTCTGTTTTGTTCATTATGTAATCACTTAGTTGTCTTACTTAAAGCTGCAGCCTACTAAAATAAACATTAAATGCGTTAATGCTCAAGATCATTCCCGTCATGAGTTAAGATAACATTACTTCAACAATTTGATTCGCGATACATGGCCTTAACGACACCACGCATCACGCCGACTAAAAAAATAGCCATCAGGTCCATTGGTGATGCACTCCCTCGTGCGCATTACCATCGCTGCCCTGAATGTGACCTGATCTTTAGCTTGCCTAAAATGCGTTCGCATCAAAGTGCATTTTGCCCACGCTGTCAGGCAAAAATTCGTGACGGACGCGACTGGTCATTAACACGACTGGCGGCTATGGCTTTCACCATGCTGCTGCTGATGCCCTTTGCCTGGGGAGAACCGCTCCTGCACATCTATTTATTAGGTGTGCGCATTGACGCCAATGTGCTGCAAGGCATCTGGCAAATGACCCGACAAGGCGACCCACTCACCGCATCCTTCGTACTCTTTTGCGTTGCCGGCGCGCCCATCATTCTCGTGACCTCAATCGCTTATCTGTGGTTTGGCAATATTCTTGGGATGAACCTGCGCCCTGTGCTGCTGATGCTGGAAAGGCTCAAAGAGTGGGTGATGCTTGATATCTATCTGGTGGGCATTGGCGTCGCATCAATCAAAGTTCAGGACTATGCTTTTTTGCAACCCGGTGTGGGTCTGTTTGCTTTTATTGCGCTGGTGATCCTCAGTGTTTTGACGCTGTCGCACCTTAACGTTGAGCAGCTTTGGGACCGTTTCTACCCGCAAAGACCAGCCCGTCGGCCCGATGAAAAACTCCGCGTCTGCCTCGGCTGCCACTTTACAGGTTATCCGGACGCCCGAGGTCGCTGCCCTCGCTGTCATATCCCGTTACGCTGGCGCAGGAATCAAAGTATCCAAAAGTGTTGGGCTGCTCTGCTGGCCTCGATCGTCCTGCTTTTGCCTGCTAATCTGCTGCCCATCTCGGTAATTTATGTCAATGGCGGCCGCCAGGAAGACACGATCCTGTCTGGCATAATGTCCCTGGCGAACAGCAACGTCGGCGTTGCGGCGATTGTTTTTATCGCCAGTATTCTGGTGCCATTCACCAAAGTGATTGTGATGTTTACGTTGCTCATCAGCATCCATTTTAGATGTGAGCAAGGATTGCGTACCCGCATCAAACTGCTGCGTATGGTGACCTGGATTGGTCGCTGGTCAATGCTGGATCTCTTTGTTATCGCTTTAACCATGTCGCTGATTAATCGCGATCAGATACTTGCTTTTACTATGGGGCCAGCTGCGTTTTATTTCGGTGCAGCGGTAATATTGACTATTCTTGCTGTGGAATGGCTGGACAGCCGCTTACTTTGGGATGCACATGAGTCAGGAAACGCCCGCTTCGCAGACTGAAGCGCAGATTAAAACTAAACGCCGTATCTCTCCGTTCTGGCTGCTGCCGTTCATCGCACTGATGATTGCAGGATGGCTTATCTGGGGAAGCTATGAAGATCGCGGCAATACCGTAACCATTGACTTTATGTCTGCTGACGGCATTGTACCGGGCCGTACTCCCGTTCGTTATCAGGGCGTTGAAGTGGGCACCGTGCAGGATATCAACCTCAGCGAAGATCTACGCAAAATTGAAGTGCGCGTCAGCATCAAATCGACCATGAAAGATGCTCTGCGCAAAGATACCCAGTTCTGGTTGGTCACGCCGAAAGCATCGCTGGCGGGGGTTTCTGGTCTGGATGCGTTGGTTGGCGGCAACTATATCGGCATGATGCCCGGAACCGGCGAGCCGGAAGATCATTTCGTCGCCCTCGATACGCAGCCCAAATATCGTCTGGATAATGGCGATTTGATGCTGCACCTGCGGGCCCCTGACCTCGGGTCGCTCAATAGCGGTTCGCTGGTTTATTTCCGCAAGATTCCGGTGGGCCGGGTATATGACTACACCATCAACCCAAATCATCAGGGCGTAACCATCGACGTGCTGATCGAACGTCGCTTTACCAACCTGGTGAAAAAAGGCAGCCGTTTCTGGAACGTGTCCGGTGTGAATGCGGATGTCAGCCTCAGCGGAGCGAAGATCAAGCTGGAGAGTCTGGCGGCGCTGGTCAATGGCGCCATTGCTTTTGATTCGCCCGAAGACTCTAAACCCGCGGTGGCCGATGACACGTTTGGTTTGTATCAGGATCTCGCGCACAGCCAGCGGGGAGTGATCGTCAAGCTTGATTTACCCAGCGGCGATGGACTCAAGGCCGGCTCAACGTCGCTGATGTATCAAGGATTAGAAGTCGGGCAACTGACCAAACTGGATTTAAATCCAGGCGGTAAAGTGACCGGCGAAATGACGGTCGATCCCAGCGTCGTAACGCTGCTGCGCGACAATACGCGGATTGAATTACACAGCCCTAAATTATCGTTAAACGATGCAAATATCAGTTCGCTACTGACGGGCAAAACTTTCGAGCTGGTACCTGGCGAGGGCGAGCCGCGTAACCAGTTTGCGGTTATTCCTGCAGAGAAGTCGTTGTTACACGATCCGGGCGTCATGACGCTTACGCTGACCGCGCCGGAGAGTTACGGTATTGATGCCGGTCAGCCACTGATTCTTCACGGCGTACAGATCGGTCAGGTGATTGATCGCACGCTCTCTGGCAAAGGTGTTTCATTTACCGTTGCCATCGAACCACAGCATCGCGCCCTGGTGCAAGGTGACAGTAAGTTTGTGGTCAACAGCCGCGTTGACGTCAAGGTCGGGCTTGATGGCGTGGAATTCCTTGGCGCCAGCGCCAGCGAATGGCTCAGCGGCGGCATTCGTATTTTGCCCGGTACCAAGGGTGAAATGAAAAAAAGCTACCCGTTGTATGCCAACCTGGAAAAAGCGATTGAAAACAGCCTGAGCGATCTGCCAACTACCACGCTCAGCCTGAGCGCCGAAACGCTGCCTGATGTGCAGGCCGGTTCGGTGGTCTTATACCGCAAATTCGAGGTCGGTGAAGTGATTAGCGTTCGCCCACGCGCCGATGCGTTTGATATCGATCTGCATATCAAACCGGAATATCGCAACCTGCTGACCAGCAACAGCGTATTCTGGGCCGAAGGCGGGGCAAAGGTTCAGCTTAACGGTAGCGGATTGACCGTACAGGCATCTCCCCTGTCGCGAGCGCTCAAAGGGGCGATTAGCTTCGATAACCTCAGCGGCGCCAGCGCCAGCCAACGCAAAGGCGACAAGCGTATTCTGTATGCTTCCGAAACCGCTGCACGTGCAGTGGGCGGGCAGATAACCCTGCACGCGTTCGATGCCGGTAAACTCGCGGCCGGCATGCCAATTCGCTACCTGGGGATCGATATCGGCCAGATCCAGACGCTTGAGCTAATCACCGCCCGTAACGAAGTTCAGGCAAAAGCGGTTCTGTATCCGGAATACGTGCAGACTTTTGCCCGTAGCGGTACCCGCTTCTCCGTGATCACACCGCAAATCTCAGCGGCAGGCGTCGAGCATCTGGATACGATCTTACAGCCGTATATTAACGTTGAACCAGGACGCGGTAACCCGCGCCGTGATTTTGAACTGCAGGAAGCCACCATTACCGACTCTCGATACCTCGATGGTCTGAGTATTGTGGTAGAAGCGCCGGAAGCAGGTTCGCTGAATATCGGTACGCCAGTCCTGTTCAGAGGCATTGAAGTGGGGACCGTCACCGGGCTGACGCTGGGCTCGCTTTCTGACCGCGTGATGGTGGCGATGCGCATTAGCCAGCGTTATCAGCATCTGGTGCGGAACAACTCCGTGTTCTGGCTGGCATCCGGATACAATCTCGACTTTGGTTTGACCGGCGGCGTCGTGAAGACCGGTACCTTCAATCAGTTCATTCGCGGCGGAATCGCCTTCGCTACGCCACCGGGTACGCCGCTGGCCCCGAAAGCGCAGGCAGGTAAACACTTCCTGCTGCTCGAAAGCGAACCAAAAGAGTGGCGTGAATGGGGAACCGCCCTGCCACGTTAATCTCTCCCCTTGCTCCGGCGTACATACTCGCGCCGGAGCACTTATGCTACACTGCGCACCTGTTTTTTTGCCGGTGGTACCAAGTGGCTTATTTTCCCGACGCCTTTCTAAACCAAATGCGTGAAGCAATGCCTTCCACGCTCTCATTTGATGATTTTCTCGCTGCCTGCCAGCGTCCGCTTCGTCGCAGCATCCGCGTCAATACGCTGAAAATCTCCGTTGCCGACTTCCTCACTCTGACTGCACCTTACAACTGGTCGCTCACTCCGATACCCTGGTGCGCTGAAGGTTTCTGGATCGAACGCGATGATGAAAAGTCAGTACCGCTCGGCAGTACCGCGGAACATTTAAGCGGCCTGTTTTATATTCAGGAAGCCAGCTCAATGCTGCCGGTCGCCGCGCTGTTTGCCGATGGTAACACCCCGGATCGCGTGATGGATGTCGCAGCAGCCCCCGGCTCCAAAACCACGCAAATTGCCGCAAAAATGAAAAATCAGGGCGCGATTCTGGCAAATGAGTTTTCCGCCAGTCGCGTCAAAGTCCTGCATGCCAATATCAGCCGATGCGGGATAGCCAATGTCGCGCTAACCCATTTTGACGGGCGGGTATTTGGCGCAGCGTTGCCAGAAGCCTTCGATGCCATTTTGCTGGACGCGCCGTGTTCCGGTGAAGGCGTGGTGCGTAAAGATCCCGATGCGCTAAAAAACTGGTCGCCAGAAAGTAATCTGGAAATTGCCGCAACCCAGCGCGAACTTCTCGACAGCGCCTTTCATGCCTTGCGTCCCGGCGGCACGTTGGTTTACTCGACCTGCACGCTGAACCGTGACGAAAATGAAGACATTATGCAGTGGTTGATTGAGACCTACCCGGACGCCGTCGAGTTTTTACCACTGGGCGATTTATTCCCGCAGGCTGAACGCGCCCTGACCCCGGAAGGATTCCTGCATGTGTTCCCGCAGATCTACGATTGTGAAGGTTTTTTCGTCGCGCGTCTGCGCAAAACCGCCGCGATCCCTGCACTACCGACGCCAAAATACAAAGTCGGTAACTTCCCGTTCAGCCCGCTTAAAGGACGTGAATCCGCGCTTGTCACTCAGGCCGCTAACGCCTGTGGATTGCAGTGGGAAGACACTCTGCGCCTGTGGCAGCGTGATAAAGAGATTTGGCTGTTCCCAACCGAGATTGAAACCCTGATCGGCAAAGTCCGCTTTTCCCGACTCGGCATCAAACTCGCTGAAACGCACAATAAAGGGTACCGCTGGCAGCATGAAGCCATCATTGCTCTCGCCAGCACAAATCACAGCCATGCGTTCGAACTGACCCTTGCCGAAGCCGAAGAGTGGTACCGCGGACGGGATGTCTACCCGCAGACCGCACCGACCACCGACGATGTGCTGGTTACGTTCCAGCATCAGCCGATTGGCCTGGCGAAACGTATTGGATCGCGATTAAAGAATAGCTACCCGCGCGATCTTGTCCGGGATGGCAAACTCTTTACAGGATAACGCACGTTTTTACTGGCGCTTTTGCTAACGTTGACTACGCTGAAAAATGGACGGCCTAACTGGTCGTACCACAACCAGCAAATAAACGGAGAGCACGATGATGAAAACCAGTGTGCGCATTGGCGCTTTTGAAATCGACGACGCCGAGTTACATGGCGAATCGCCAGGGGACCGAACGTTAACCATTCCGTGTAAATCCGATCCGGATTTATGCATGCAACTTGATGCCTGGGATGCCGACACCAGCGTCCCGGCCCTTCTTAACGGAGAACATTCAGTTCTATTTCGCGAGCACTACGATCGTAAGTCAGATGCCTGGATCATGCGCCTTGCCTGATTCAAAAAGAACCCGTCGCCAGACGGGTTATTTCTTGGTTAATTTCCCTCATCTATCAACATCTTCTACACTACAGGTATGGCTTTACCATTTGAGGATGGAATGTTCACGCTGGTTCTTTTTGTGTGCTACCTGGGTGGCGGTTGTGAAGATATCGTTGTTGATGTCTACAAAACTGAGCAGCAGTGCCTGATATCGATGGACGATCAGCGTATTCGTAACGGCGGATGTTTACCCGCGGATGACTACATCGACAGCTTCTGGCGTCCGGCCCAGGAATACAGCGATTTTTGATTATTGCAGTTGCACCAGCGTCAACTCGCCACCAAACACCGCACCAGTATCAATATAGTGCAGATTCTCGTGATCCACCCGCTGACGCAGAGGCGTATGGCCAAACCAAAAGTGATCCGCGCCGCGAATGCCATTGCCTTTATTCATCAGCCTTGTGCGATCCCACAGTACCCGCTGTAAATCGACCTCTTTTTGCCACTGATAATTATCATCAGGGTAATCTGCGTGAGCAATAACGTGTATGCCGTTCTGGCAACGCAGCTCCAGAATCCAGGGTAATTGCCGACACGTTTCAAGAGCGGTTGTCGCCGCTGGCTGCTCCGCCTGCGCAAACCACGAACCGCCATTCATAAACCACAGGAATTGCTCCCCGGTTGCCAGCGCGTCCAGCCCCATCTGTTCATGATTCCCTCTGACCGCGATAATCCAGCGTTTACGCAGTAGCTTCAGGCAACGCAGACTGTCTGGTCCGCGGTCGATAACATCCCCCACTGAAACCAGCAGGTCCTGCCACGGATCAAAATGACACAGGCGCAATTTCGCCATCAATAATGAGAAGCAACCGTGGATATCCCCGACCACCCAAACATGTCGCCAGCGCGTCGCTTCCACTCTTTGATAAGCATTGTCAGGCAGTCCCATTTGACCTCCTGTACACAGTTCTCATGCAACTTTAATTTTAGCAAATACATCAGAAAGGCGGGTGTAGATTCAATCTGTCAATGCAACACCCCTTTCAATTATCTCTTTCGGTGTTTTGAACTTCAGTGTCTTTCTCGGTCTGTTGTTTAGCTGAGCAGCAACCAGATCTAGTTCATGTTGAGTATATTGGGCAAGACATGTCTTTTTAGGAAAGTACTGCCGAATTAGCCCATTTGTGTTCTCATTTGTTCCCCGCTGCCAAGGACTCTGAGGATCGCAGAAGTAAACTTTAACGCCGGTGCTGACAGTAAATTCTAGATGTCTGGCCAGTTCCATTCCTCTGTCCCATGTCAGTGATTTTCTGAGTTCTGACGGTAAACTCAGGAATTTGTCGGTAAGAGCCTGATTTACTGAGACAGAATCTTTGCCCCTGAGTCTGAGGATGATCGTATAACGTGATTTTCGGTCTACAAGTGTGGCTATATGAGAGTTTTTTGTACCTGAGACTAAATCGCCCTCCCAATGCCCCAGAGAGCGTCTGTTATCGATATTTCGGGAACGTTCGTGAATTGGTGTTCCGTTCACTATGTTAATCGTACCTCTTTCGCCTTTGCGGGTATGACGCCTGCCATGGCGAAGGCTATGCGACCGTCGCAGATGCTGTATATTCAGGTGGTGTAGCGCTTCACGGCTACGAAAGTACAGCGTTTTATAAATTGTCTCAGGTGATATTCGCAGCGTTTTTTGACGTGGTTTTGTTCGCCTTAACCATCCTGATATTTGCTCTGGAGACCATTTCATCTCCAGCTTTTCCAGAACAAGCTTTCGCAATGGTAAATTTTGATCCAGTAAGCACGGTTTTGGCCTTTTCGCCATTCTGTTGGCTCGGTTATTAGCATCAACAGCTTTGTAATAGCGTCTGCCCCGATTACGCTGAACTTCACGTGAGATCGTCGAAGGACTGCGATTCAGCGCAGTAGCTATCGCACGAATGCTCATTTTGGCTGACAAACCAGCTCGTATCTCCTCGCGCTCAGACAGTGTCAGGTGAGCTACAGCCCGCTTACGCTCATGGGGTTTTATGCCGCCAGTATCCCTTAACATAGTGAAGATCGTTCCGGGTTTTGAACCCAGGATATTCGCTATTTCACTGAAGCCTGTTCCGTTCTTCCATAGTTCAAAAACAGAGGCTTTTTCCTCTGCTGTAAATGTTCGTCTCATTCAAAAAACCTCCGCAACCCCATGTTTTCACATAACTGTTGCGTTGACCAATTGAATCTACAGGGACGTTTCTATTTATATCCGAGACATAATTATTTATGGATATGTAATCGGGCATCCATTTTAATCCCATTCGCTGTAATAACGACAAGTGGTGTTGGCTTTAAATCGTAACAGTCAAGTATTCGTGAAAGTAAGTCATGAGGAACCTCCGATGAAGCCATAGCTTTCATGACAAACGATTTATCATTAATGGTCCGTAGAAGCAGGCTATTAAAAACTTCTTGTTTATATGCATTGAATTCATAATAACGCTTGGCTTTACAAAAAGCCTTAACTAACGATTCCCAAATTTGTATTTCTTTTTCCGGATCATGGTCTTTCATAAATCCATCATACCAACCCACAAGATCGTTAGGGAACACCTCAGCTAATACAAGCATCAATATTTCGATTCTATCTTTTTGCTCGCTATTTAATTTAGAATTATATTTTTCTTGCATAAGTATATCTTTCATAGATATCAAAAAGTTAGACTCATGATACTTTTCAATTTCAATAGCGATCTCTTTCTTTTCCACCAATATTATAGGATTAATACAATTGAAATTAAGTCGTGCATTTATTTTATTACATTCATCTAGAACTACCTTACTGCAAATTTCTATTGGTAGTTCAAAAAACTCTCTTCTATGGTTTACTCTATAAGGTTTTAAGCGAAGATGAATATTCTTTTCTGCTTCCCGATAATTTCCTACTTTACATGCCATAACAACATCGAATGGTAGTGGAACACCGGTCACTCCATTAAACAATTGCTTAGCCCGATGCTCAGGCATGTTCTTTGTAAACCCTATCTTAAAAAGATTATCCTGATAGGCATCATTCTTTAAAATATAAACATAACCATCTGAGTCATTCATATATCCATTCCATCTTTAATAATTTTATCGCTATAACCCGTTCATAATAAATCATAATCCTTAGATTATTACCAATTAACTTTATCCGATATCCCCATGGCTATGAAAAAATTAATATACTGTCATTTTCAATAGTACAACATTTAAATCATATCCATCTGCCACGTTACGAGAACATTTGCATAAAGGGATGCAGATAGCACCGAGTCCAAGACCAAAGTGAAAAATGACAGAAAAGTACTTGGATATGGGGGCAAAAATGTTTAGATTGTTGTAGCAGGCATAAAATGCCGC
Organism: Citrobacter sp. RHBSTW-00887; assembly: GCF_013728095.1. Taxonomy (NCBI): domain Bacteria; kingdom Pseudomonadati; phylum Pseudomonadota; class Gammaproteobacteria; order Enterobacterales; family Enterobacteriaceae; genus Citrobacter; species Citrobacter sp. RHBSTW-00887. Next base: position 3,132,484 of record NZ_CP056267.1, read on the forward strand.
ACAAAGAATTTCGTGTGTTTTGGCACCGTGCATTCTAACCTTTTGGTTTATAAAGTACACAAAAAGAGACCGAATACGATTCCTGTTTACAACTCAAAACGCAACAACCTATAAAATTCAATAAGTTAACATCAAAAACCCACTAAAAAACACCTCCTGATACTTACTATTGCACCCGTTCAAGATCAATCAGTTGCTATTGGTTTCGTGGCGTCGTCGGGAAAAATTCGGGATCGCTTTCAACGAGCGCCCATCCATTTTTAATGGATTCATCAATTCACAAAACCATCATTCCGATTTACCTTACAAATTCCTTTTAAATCATTACCGGTGCGCACCTCTTTTTTCTCTGCCCTATACTTTCAGTCTGACATCTGGCTGGAGGTTTCTATGTGTGGACGTTTTTCACAGTCAATGACACGAGAGGACTATCTCGCCCTGCTCGCCGAAGAAGCCGAACGCGACATTCCATACGATCCCGAACCGATTGGACGATTCAACGTCGCTCCAGGCACCAGAGTTCTGCTGCTGAGCGAACGTGACGAGCAGTTGCATCTTGACCCTGTCATTTGGGGATACGACCCGGGATGGTGGGATAAACCGCCATTGATTAACGCACGATCTGAAACTGCGGCCACCAGCAGAATGTTGAAACCACTCTGGCAGCATGGTCGTGCAATTTGTTTTGCTGATGGCTGGTATGAATGGAAAAAAGAAGCAGACAAAAAGCAGCCCTACTTCATTCATCGAGCCGATGGCCAGCCGATATTCATGGCGGCGATCGGCAGCACACCATTCGAACGTGGAGATGAAGCGGAAGGTTTCCTGATAGTGACAGCTGCTGCCGACTGAGCCGTGTTGCCCGGAGTGCGGTGGTTCGCTGAGTTACCTGGGTGAGGATGCCGCCGAACAGCTGGAGCTGATGCGCAGCGCCTTCCGGGTTATCCGGACAGTCCGTGAAAAGCATGCCTGCCGTCGGTGCGATCGCATCGTTCAGGCCCCGGCTCCTTCGCGCCCCATCGAACGGGGGATCGCCGGACCGGGGCTGCTGGCCCGAGTGCTGACCTCAAAGTATGCAGAGCACACACCGCTGTATCGCCAGTCGGAGATCTATGCCCGCCAGGGTGTAGTGTTGAGTCGTTCTGTACTGTCGGGCTGGGTGGATGCGTGTTGTCGTCTGCTGGCACCGCTGGATGAAGCCCTTCAGCACTATGTCCTGACCGACGGCAAACTCCATGCTGACGATACGCCTGTCCCGGTGCTGTTGCCGGGCAATAAGAAGACGAAGACCGGGCGCTTATGGACGTACGTTCGAGACGACCGCAACGCCGGATCAGCGCTGGCCCCCGCAGTGTGGTTCGCTTACAGCCCGGACAGAAAAGGTATCCACCCTCAGACCCATCTTGCAGGCTTCAGTGGCGTACTGCAGGCTGATGCCTACGCCGGGTTCAACGAGCTCTACCGCGACGGCCATATAAAGGAAGCCGCGTGCTGGGCCCATGCCCGCCGAAAAATCCACGATGTTCACGTCCGTACCCCGTCAGTCCTGACGGAGGAGGCGCTGAAACGGATCGGCGAGCTGTATGCCATCGAGTCGGAGATCAGAGGTAAAAGAGCAGAGGAACGGCAGGCAGTCCGGCACCAAAAAGTGCTGCCGCTGCTGGCGTCACTGGAGGGGTGGCTGCGGGAGAAACAGAAAACCCTCTCAAGGCACTCAGAACTGGCGAAGGCGTTCGGGTATGCGCTGAACCAGTGGCCGGCGCTGATCCGCTATGCAGAAGATGGCTGGGTGGAGGTGGATAATAACATTGCCGAAAACGCCCTACGACGGGTCAGTCTGGGGAGAAAAAACTGGCTGTTCTTCGGCTCGGATCATGGTGGTGAGCGCGGTGCGTCACTGTACAGTCTTATCGGGACGTGCAAATTAAACGGCGTGGATCCGGAACGCTATCTGCATTATGTACTTGATGTCATCGCCGACTGGCCTGTGAACCGGGTGGGTGCTCTGCTCCCGTGGCGGGTTACTCTGCCTGCCTGACCAGCTTCACTTCGTCAATACGGTTCTCACTGCACGCTTACAGTTAACTAAGAGGGTTCACCGGATCTTCCCCGATGCTGATGTTCGGGTAAAACCGATGATAACACTGCCGGCGATCAACACTGACGCCAGCAAGCATGAGAAGGAACAGATAAGCCGTAATGTTCAGGAAATGTTTGAAGAGTCTGATATGTGGCTGGTTTCAGATTAATTCCTAATTCCACGATAGTCTGCGAAGATTAATATTATGCTCATTAATGAGCATGCCTGGCTTAGTCTTATCAGATCAAGCTTATTGCATCTCTCAGATTTTTAATTTCATTTTCTCTCTGTATATCTTTATCAATCAGCATCTTCAGCACAACCAGCGCATCCATAAGAAGTGGATTTGTATCCAGCGTAAGAACCTCTCTCAGGGTTCCATCCTCATCCACAGCTCCGTTAACGCGCCTGATATATTGTGGATCTATTTTTTCCAAATCCTGTGCAATAAATCCGCGGCGCAAATGACCAGCCTTATCGAGATTATACCGGAAAGTAACTGGTTTCATTGCGGAAACATTCGCCCATGATAAAGAGCCGTCACCGTACACAACGTCTGATTTGAGTGTCAGACATGATATTGCGGTAGTTGTGAGCTCACGCCAGCCTTCTGCGATACCACTTTCATGGGTCTGGATGAATGCCCGACCTGCACGTCCCACCAAAGAGAACTGGACACCATCCCTGATGCGTGCTTTAAACCCAGAATAGGTTGTTGCCGTAGGAGCAAAAGAGTCACTCTGATAAAAACCACACGCTTCGGTTGATTTCCAGCCTCCGGTAGTGAATGCTGAACCACCAACACCAAAATCCCCCTCTGATAGCATACTTCCTGTGAGACTATAGGCATCCCTCGTCGCACTACTACCTAATCCGATATTTTTACGTGACTCCGCTTTATCATGGATATCATTCAGATTCTGGCTTTTATCCATCTTTCCAGTAATAGTCATGGCAATACCATTCCATGCTGGCCCAGTCCAGGTTGAACCATCTGGCAGTTTAACTGTGACACTACCTGTACCACTGAATATGTTTTGCCAGTTCTGCTTGTCGTAGTTCAGTCCGCGCAGGGCTTCTGCGCTTTGTGCCACCAGCGCCGCGGTGACCATATTCAGCGCCATGCGGGGAACAGCTGACCAGGCCGCGCCAGCCTGTGTTGGCCCGGTGAAGTTACTCACCAGTGTCAGTGATGTATTGCTATTGACGGTCTTAACCGGGAGGGTGTAAGGAATACCGCCCACTGTAACAACAGCGAAATCACCGGCTGCCAGTTCTGTAGTAAATGCAGTTCCGCTGCCGGAAACAGCAGCAGATTTATTCGTCAGGGTGAGTGTTCCTGCTGACATGGATATCTCCTGAATTCAGATAATAAAAAACCCGCCGGAGCGGGTTATTTTTGGTATTTCATTGAGGGCAATTCGAATTGGTGAAGTTACTTTTATTCACCCATCGCCAGTTAAAGGGATAACCGGCCCTGTACTCAGTCTGATTAGCAACTTTTCGCACACCGTAAATGTGTACCGACTGGGGCAGCCCGCCAGACACAAACTCTGCCTGACAAACCGGTTTCTGTTTGTCCAGAACAGGTCCTGAACACGCTGAAAGCACCAGGCAGACAATAACTGGAATGATTGTATTTTTCATTTCGACACCAGAACTAATTATTTAAACAAAAAATAACCAATAGCATTCAATAATAAAAATAGTTTCAATAGATCAATATTCTAAAATTGATCGTTTAAATCGATCAGTTTAATCATATGCGGCTGTGTTTATCGCCGTTATCACAATTCCGCTATTCGTTGATCCGACAGAGGAACCACTTGCAGTGGTTGAACTTTGCCCCCTAATTCTTGTACCACCAGTGTCGTCATGGCAACCCGTCCCCACATCAACAGACTGAAATATTGGCTGTCCACCTGGTGCAGAACCCGCATGGAGGATGACAGAGCCCAGCCCCATCGGATTTACGGCCCATTTGCCTGCCATGTATGTATCAATGTTAAGCCCACCACTTACAGCACCTGGTGAACCAATAGTTGTAAGGTCGCTTAATACCCGGGACTCATTCGTAAGTACCAGTGTCCCTTCGGCATCCCATATAGCCACCCCCCGGGCAGGAAGCGTAAGCGGATATATGGCAAAAAAATAGGCCTCAAGGACAAAAGCCGATCCCCTGTAATTAGACGCATCAACACTGAACGTATTGCCACTTTTTGAAGCTGATATCTTCGCCGGGGCGCTGGTTCTTGCAAATGCAATCCCTCCCTTCTGACCGTCGATAGTCACGGACGCCGAAGCACTGTTAAAATTCCCCCCAAAAGTTGAGTTTACAGTGACTTTCCGGTAAAGCGTCATTGGTGTGGAATCAGGCGTGATAAAAGGGTTCCCGTTAGGTAATGAAATCAATGCGCCATATTTAGCCATCTACGCAGTCTCCGCAAAAACGATTAACTGCACTTTGACTGCCGGGTAATCATTAATCCCATCACTACCTGAAGGCTGTATTGTTATGGTGTTTCCAGATGCAATAATATTTCTTTTATCTGTGTAACTTATTGTCCCTTTATCCTCCAGAGTACCAACCGCAAAACCGACCTTTAAACCGGGCTCGAGGTTGAACTGGTAGCTTCCCGTTTTCTGACCTAAAGCAAGATCGATGATGCCCACCACGGTTACAGGTTTAATGCCATAGTTATTCGGGACGCCGTTAGCGTCCCATGAGGCAAATCCAAAATCAGACATTGGGAGCCACCCCTGTTAGTTTACCAATCTGCACAAACAAACGACCTTCCGGCCCCGTAAAGGAAAGATTGTTGTCGGCTTTAGAAAGACACCACCCCCCCTGATTTGCAACTTTGTAACCTTCTGACCAGATAGAACCTGAGATTTTCGCATTGTTGATTGCGGCGTTAGCAATTTTGGCGCTTGTTATACTTCCATTCTGAATAAACGCATCGCTGATAAACACCTGACCATTAACAACAGCAAAGGGTGAATATTGCGTATCACCGCTACCACTCATCAGGACGAACTGGTTGGCGTTAAACCCGACGCGGGTGACTACCGGCTTACCCGCTTCCGCCAGCACCGCAATCGACATTCCGGCGTTATACATCACACCGTTAATCCGGACCCCAGTTTTGAGGGTGTAAATCGCAGAGGCTCCGGTAGCATCAACCACGGCGGTAAGCTTATCCTCCAGCGCAGCAGTTACATCATTGAACTGCGCCTGCACCTGCGTCGACATTTCAGCCATGGCCTTATCGACCTGTGCAATGGTCGTTTTAACCACCAGAATATCCGCGCGTACTTCGCCGTACTGCGCCCACTGATGTTCCACGGTTCCATGGTTGGCCAGCGCATTCTGCAACGCAGCTTCCAGATTAGTATCAATGTCACTTGTCAGGCGATCACCGTCGGCAGACGTCAGAAAATCATCGGCAATATCGCCCAGGTAGTCGTCAGCATTCGCGTTGGATTGGCCACGAATCCAGTTGGTCCAGTCACTCTGATTACCAATGCGATCGACCAGACGAGCCCGGTACCAGAACTCCTGACCAGCCTTCAAACCCAGTTGGGTATATGTGTGTTGAGGATACGGAACTCCTGCAAGCAGCAGAGGATTATCCCCATTTCCGTTTGCTGAATACTGCAGTTCGGTCTGGAGGGTATCACCTGTATCTGCCGGAAAGGACCAGTCAACCTGTATACCCCAGTTGATTGCTGTGGTGCGCAGACCAACCGGCTTGGGAACATCCCCAGTACGTCCAGTGAGATGAGTCAGCACAGAAGAGGTCCACAAACTGGACGCTCCACCAGAGTTAATGGCGCGGACTCTCACGAGGTAATCACCGGAGAAAATTCCGGAGACCTCTATATTGCGCAGGCCTGTTTCGGGAATGTTGATCCACTCATTATCACCACGTTTCCACTGTGCCTGATACGCTACGATATCTGCCTGGGTTTTCCCGTTTTTATCTACTGGCGTATCCCAACTCGCAACCATAGTGGCGATACGCTGTCCCTGGCGGACCGAATCGTAGCTGCTAATTGCGATGTTCGACGGTTGCCCTACCAGGCCTGTCGGTATCAGACTGATCGGTGGCGTATCCAGTCGGGCATTGTTATCAACGGCATCGTATTTTGCGCTGTTGTACTCTGCACCGGTGATACTGTAGGTGTTATCTTCATCGTTAAATGTCAGATTGGTTACGCGGAAATACTGGAGACGCAACTGGCCCGCATCGATAACAAAAATGGCATTAGGTTGTGGCTCAGCGGTAAAGGCAGTTGCCAGTATCAGTTGCTGGCCGTTAACCGCCTGAATGGTTCTGCTCTCAACGGTACCGCCCTGGGTACGAATCATCAGCGTATCACCCGTCACCGCACTCGTGCCGCGATCGGTAGTTACTGACTTCAACCCTGCATCGTAATCAGTAATACGTCCACCATAGACACGCCCAGACAGCCGCTCATCTGCAAACGCAAATACAGTCCCCGGCACATAAGCGAAGCCATCAAGTCCCGTCTGGACAGTGATAATACGGTCCAGAGAATTGGAGTACACAGCCCAACCACCCCGGCGCTGAGCTTCGCTTTCACGTGTGCAGCCAATCGCGGTTAGCTGAGTCTGCTTAAACTTGAACTGCTTAACCAGATCGGGAAACATCACTGCAGTAGTGCGATCCTGATAGTGGTTATCCGGGTCACTAAAGTTAATCAGCGCTGAGCTATAGCGGTTCTTTTCACTGCCGCTGGAATAGGTTGGTTTCCCGACCACAGAGGCACGGGTGAGGATCTGAAGTTTTGACGTATCTGCTGGCATATCAGAGACAACATTGAACATGTTGTTGCCCCAGAACGTCATGCCGTTAAAACCTGCCGCAATATCCTTAATCACCTGCCAGGCATCAGCCTGAGCCTGGATATAAACGTCAAACATAAAGCGAGGCTCGGTACCGCTACCACCCTTACCATCCGGCACCTTCTGGTCGCAGCGCTGGGCAATGCGGTACAGCTCCCATTTATCGAGCATCGCTGGCGTAACCCTGCGACCCAGTCCGAAGCGCGGCTCAGTAAGAATGTCGAACCAAATCCATGCAGGATTATTCGTCCATCCCCATTTGAATGTACCGTCCCATGTTCCGCCATAAGTACGTGTAATCGGATCGTAGTTCTGAGGGATGCGGATTACCCGACCTTTCGGCTTGCAGGATATCTTCGGGATATTGCTGAATGACTTAGCATTGAATGACACATACAGTAGTGCGGTATGCGGATAACGGAGACGCGCGTCAATCACCTCGGTGATCGCCTGTACCTGCGTTTTGTTCTGGAGCATTTGGCTGGTACTGTCAGCAGTATCCCGGACAACCCGAATCTGCCAGCCGGTTCTGGCTTTGGGAAGAGTAATACGGTGGGTTAGTTCGTAGAGCGAACTGAGCTTTTCTGTGACGGTTTTAGTCATGACTGTCGAGTAAGCCCCACCGTCCACAGCAAGGTCGATATGGTACTGAACCGTTGTGCCGACAATATCCCCATCGTTTTCCTGCTGCTGTAATCCAGGGATACCAATACGTACCAGCACCGCGTCAATCTGGGTGTTACTGATCGCACGAGTCCATGGGGTAACTTTCGTCAGCGACACGCCAATACTGGTTTCATTTTCAACTGCCGGGAAGCCGGGGATTGGTGTCTGAACCTGAGTGCCGGGACGGAAGTCCCAGGTAACGTTCTCAAAGTTCATTGAACCGTCTGCATTGCCCAGCGGGGTTCCGTCAAGGAAGATGCGCGTAGCATCCAGCCCACCAGCAAACTCACCTTCACCCAGAGCCAGCAACATACGACAACGCGCCATAGATTGGGCTGAATCAGGCTGTTCTACGGGCGTGTGCTGCTTCTGGCTGCCACCCTTTGCACCAGTAATCGTTGCCATATTGCGTCCATAAAAAAAGCACCCTATTGGGTGCTTGATATATTCGTCTTACCCGTTAATTCCGGGTCCATTTAATCGGTGCCAGTTTTTGTGGCATTGTGGGCATAACCAACGCACGCTGAGCGGTTTTGCGTAGTCGTCGTGATGCCCGTGAACACCGCCAACTGAATAGCAAGACTCGCAAGCTATCGGGCGCAAAATTCGCCCCATATCCACTTCCGTACGCAGTAACCTGCGCGCCTTCACCTTGATCTGGTTAGAAAGATAGCTCTTTTTATTAATGCGCCGCCGAACGCCTCGCCCTATATCACTTTCTTGGTAAGCTCTTTTTACTGCCTTATTGCTCTCCAATCTTGAAAGTTCTCGCGCACGCGCGAGTCGCGCCTCTCGCAATTCAGGGTTAGCCCTTCGGTCACGGTCATAAATAGCTTTTTTGGATCTTACATCGCTACGCGAGTTATATTCACGCATGTAATCCTTGCCATCCCCGTTGTGATAATGACGCCGTTGAGCTTCTCGCTGTCGCTCCTTCACGTCAGGGCGGGAGTGGTATTCCTCATTCCATTTCTTCCGTGCATCGCCTTTCAAAAAGCGCTGGCGCCTTGCCAAGCCTTTTTCACTATGATCCTTTCTGTACTGGTTTGCCTTTCCCTTTTCAGTCGTTGCAAATTTTTGCTGGGCTTTTTTGACAACGGCCTGACCAGCCTCAGTTTGCTGGTACCGCTTTATTCCCTCATTTCTGCATAACTTACAGCTGCCTTCGACGCCATATTTTCCAGAGGATTTCTTATAAAATTCGGATATTGGTTTTTCTACACTACATTTAGTGCATATTTTGGACTGCATAAAACCTCACAGTAGGCTTTCACAGATGATGGGGCGCGGCAGCGGGGTCTGTGTTCCCCGTTTTCGACTGGCCGGTCTAGCCGCGCAACTCAATGGTATCAAATATCCTCACTGATCACACCGGCTGATATGATGGCGCCGCCGATTTCTCTTTCTCCGTAAAGAATGGCGACCGGGTTGCCCATTGCCAGGGTGTTTACTGAACCGCCGAACGCATAAGAGGGCTTGTTGTCAGGGTCATCGCGACCCTGTAGTCCTTTGGGTTGGGGTGACAGCATCTGGTAGATACCTCCGGCCATCATCCCGATACCAGCGGATATCATGGCACCACCTACAGGGGAAGCCCAACCATACGAAAGACCAGTAACCACGATACCAGCTACCACCATCACGGCTCCGAGAATGGTTTGAAATATGCCGGCCTTCTTTGCACCTTCCATAACCGGTGCAATGCGAATATCGCTATTCCCAGCAAGGTTCTGGTAGTCCTCAATCCCGATGTTTCTTTTTCCACGAAACACAGCGAACGTCATTCCGTTTTTCTTCGCGTTCATCAGATAACTTTCCAATCCGTCCAGGTTGATACATAACGCCTTCACGGCTTCAGCTGTCGTCTGCACCGCCAGCTTATGCACGCGCCCAAATCTCGCACCCAGCGCACCGTACAGGCGAATTGTCGTTAGCCGCGCCATGGCTGAATCTCCTGCGGTAGCTCTTTGTGACGGACGCAGATCATCGTCCTGTCTTTGAAATAACCTCGTGCATACGGCGTGATGCAGGATGGTTGCCCGTACAGATGGTGAAGCAGCTCACCTTCCTCGGTAATGATCCCCGCGTGGTTCCACTTGCTGGATTCAACCTGCATGATGACCATACAGCCTGGCGACGGGTCGCATTCGACAAACCCTTCCCGCTCCCAGTTGTCGAAATACAGGTTGTCCGGGTACTGGCTTTCCCACCATGGGTAATCGACGCGGAAATCGTTAAGCTTCACGCCTTGAGTGGCATGCCAATCCATTACCAGTCCCCAGCAGTCATTTGAGCCCAGGATAAACGGACGCCCGATAAGGGGTACCGCCTCCGGCATTATCTCAGCGTATTCGTCGCTATCCGGCGCGTAAATACCCCAGACCACGCCGGAGTTGTTGCATTGCTGGCGGTCCAGATCGGACGGAATGGGCCTTGCTCCATCGCCAGGATGGGAATGGATGACGCGCACTATCGTCCCGATATCTTCGGCGTTCGCCCAATGCTCGCCATCGATGCGGAAATGCTCTGTTGGATTTTCGTGCGTATTCGGCACAGGAATGTAGCGCTGGCGACGGCCTGACTGAATAACGAAGCCACAGCACTCACGCGGGGATTCCTCCAGTGCATGCGCCCGGATAGCTGCCATTATGGTTTTATTCATTGGTACGTCCGTAAAAAAACCCGCCGAAGCGGGTTTGGTTATCTAGATGGTTATGGAGAGGTCGGGCCTAACCTTTTTCCTGAGAATGTATTTGCTAATGCCAGTCCGTAACGCGGCCTCTTTAAGTTGCATTTTTTCGCCATTCAAAATTACGTAAGGGATTCGGTTTCGTACAGGTTTCGCTAACGCATCTTCGGCATTCATACCGGCGTTTAGTCTGTTGTAAAAAGTTGACTCTTTCATGCCATTTGTTTGCCATGCTGCGCTCATAGTTACCGACTCTCCGCTCACGACAACTTTATGATTATTGCGCTTGTTGCGACCTTGCTCTGTAGCATTTGCCCATCGACAATTGTCTGGAGAATAGCCTTTATTGTTATCTATGCGTTCAATTGAGAACCCTTTAGGCTTCTCACCCATGTCATGAGCAAAATTCACGGGGTTGCTCCATTCATCGCAGACTGTTATACCCCGCCCGCCATAGTGGGGAAAGTCCTTGCAAGCAGGATTTCGACAGCGATCAAGCATAGATGTCCAAGACGAATATCCTGAATAAGCTGTGATTGGCTTGCCATTATGCAGTTTTGTTATTTTTTTCTTATGATAACAGCCGCAAGAAACAACAGCGCCACTACGGAGTGACCCCATGGAAATGCTCTTAACAACACCACATTCACAAGAGCACAAAAAGTATCTGAGGCCTTTTGTTTTTATATGGCTAGGGGCTTTGGTTTCTTTAATAATTGTAAGATAGCCGTACTTTTCACCCGGAAAAATAGTAATGCGTGACATATAAACCTCGTAGCAGGTTGCGTAGATGATGGTGCGCGGCAGGAGTGTCTACGTTCACTCTCTTCGACTGGCCAGTCTAGCCGCGCTGACAGATTATAATTACCTGCTCAGTAAAGTGGTAGCAGGAAATCCACCGTAGTCGAGGATGGCCGCGTTCGGCTCCGCTAGGCCAGCGCCGAACCGTTTACGGCAATCACTGAGGCAGCCCCCACACGCATCCAGCGCCGGATCAGCCACCGCGTTACCCTTAGCATCGAAATACGCAGTGCCGTTATAGGTGCATCCATCGCCGCTACGATACTGACCGCGCAGCGCCCATTCACAAAGCGATGTGATCTGTCGGGTGGGGATCACAAGGCTCTGCAAATCGGCCGGGCTGCTGAGTGCCCAGGTAACCACCTCATCATCTTCGGAGGTTTTGGTGTCAAGCCAGAAGGTCTGAAGTGTGAACATTGACGAATCAGCTGTCGGGTTTACGCCACCAGGGTAATTTACGGCATCGAGATAGACCGCATAGGTATCGATAATGCTCACTTTTGCGTTAACCATGTCCTTAAATTGCAGGCACAGCGCAGTGATATGACCGTCGAGGTTGGAAACGCTAAGAGACGGCTCTGCCGCCTGGTCTGTTGATAGCTCCAGGCCTGAAACCTGAAACGGCCAAAAATCGTAGATATTGCCACCGAAGACAATTGGCTTGGGTCCAAGCTTTTCTTCATCTCCATTGGCAGCATCAATTTCTTCCGGCGTATGGGGGAAAGGTGCGTAGTGGAATCGGTGGATTCCGCCACTGAACTCTGAGGCGTCAACTTCAACCAGGCGTACCCTGCCACCCGGCGCCAGCATAGCCGCCTGATCGACTAATGCCATTATGCGTACACTCCGTAAGCCCGTTTGATGGTGAACGTCAACTCAGCATATTTGCTGCTGATCTGATTTTTCCGTACGGAATCGGCGACTACCCGATAAAGCCCCTTCGCTTCGCCGGGCGGCGTGATGATAAAAGCTTTAACGGTATGAGCCAGGAGGAAATCACGAATACTGTTCACCTCCGTCTCGGTGCCGGTATGCTTCATTGGCACCTGAATAGCAGTAGAGTTAATGCCATTATCAGCAACCTGCTCATAGCCATCACCGAACTGCGCCGCGCGCACCGTTTGACTATATTCAATCGCCCCAGCACCGAGCTGCGAGCGCCAGCTGTATGTTTCAACTGCCATATTTACTCCATAAAAAAAGCCCCGCGTATGCGAGGCTCTGTGTCGGTTCAAAGTATGGGCGATACTTTGTAATAAACTGAGAACGGTTTAACTTCCATTCATTTCGACAAGCCGGTAATCAGTTTTCCCATCCTTGTCTTCAATGCATTCAGCTCTGAATTTCTGCTCAAGACCAAATTTGTTTTTAGCGCTAAATTCCTGCGTCGCGTAGAACTTACCGTCATTGCCGAGCCATCTGTTAGAGCCAAACGCCGACATATCCAGGGTGCTTTTATTGATCACTGACTTTCTAACGTAAGCTTCACAGGCATTACGAAGTTCATCTAATTTTTTATCTGCAAGTTCCTTGGCTTCTTTTTGCTTTTTTTCTTGCTCGGTTGGTTTATTAACCACCGCTGCAACAAAAATCACAACAAGAAGAAGCAGCAACAGCCCAATGGTTCTTAGGATCTTCTTGATTATTTTATTTAACACAATCACCCCCTGATCATTATGGTTTTCAACATATTAACCAGGGGGTGACGTAAACACTACCTGCCTTTGCTGAAGTTGTAGATCATGCCACCCGGTTTAAGCTGTTTCTGAACTACCTGCAGTGCGGCATTCTGCATTTCCTCGGCAAGCGCGCGCCCCATGGCATCACCAGAACTGGAAGTTTGCGTTGTAACCGAACCACCAGCATCTACGTTAACAGTGGTATTGATAATCGGGGCCATCCCGCCGCCACCCTGGGCACGTACACCCAATCGCCCGGCGGAATCCCGAGTAAGTGGCATGATGGCTTCAGCTCCGGCCTCTGCGAATACACCGCCCTTCGCAAACTTGGACGCCCCCTGGAAAGTAAAATACTGGGGAGAGTCGTATACCCCATTAACGTACTTACTGAGCCCTGGGGAGTCATAAACCCCGCCTTTAGCGTTAAAAGTTAGGCCAGCGGCAGCGTTCGCGTAAGATCCCCCTGGTGTGCTCCCGCCTTTGCTGCCACCGCTTATCCAGCCCATCGCTGCCTGTACTGTATAGGCCACTATAAGTTGGTTGGTTATCTCGAGGATCATCTTGAGCATAGATTTGCCGAACTCTTTAACTGACGCGGTGCCAGTTGTCATAAGCTCAGTCAGCATGTTGCTCAAGCCGGTCAGCGTGGAGCTGGCGACGTTCTTCACGGCATCATAGGTATTCGTGGCGGCGTCAAGATATTCATTCCAGCCAGCAACAGCCCCTGCCTTCCAGTCGCCCCGTAATTTGTCCTCTTCGGCATAATATTTCCTGAGAGCTGCCAGTTCTTTTTCATACCCGGCATCCTCAAGCTTACCGCCACCGTTGAGCCAGCCCTGGCGAAGCTGCGCCTCTTCCATCATGCGCTGCGTTTGCCGACTGCTGAGGCCTGCACTATCACGCAATGCATCGGTTTTTTCCGACATCTGCGTGACGTATTTATTCGCCTGCTGCGCCAGGCCGTTAATCTTCTGCTGCGCCTCTACTTCCTTGTTCTTCTGATCAACCACCTTGGCGGCGTTCAGAATCGCCTCACGGCTCGACAGTAAAGATTTTTCCTGAGCAGTCAGCGCGCGGGTTTTGGCTGCCTCATCCAATTCAGCAAACCGAGATTGCTGCTTACTGAACTCAGTGTTTATGACGTGAATATCCCCGGTCAGACGCAGGGTTTCGAGCGTTTCCGTTAGGGTTCTGGCCTGGGCGCGGTAGTTCTCCAGGGTTCGGTCGCCAGCCTCAAGAGTGGCTTTAGCCTCCTTTGTCTTTTTGGCAGAATCTTCAGCTAACTTGGATACCGCGTTCTTCGACTCACGACTGGTGCTGCCGTCGCCAGATACTCCAGCCCCTCTTGCCTCAGCCTCGTAGTTTGCCTGTGCGTTAGGCGCAGTGACGCGCTTCCAAAGCTCGTTATAGCGTTTTTTGTTCGCCTCAATCTCTTTGTCAGCTTCAGCCCCAGCCTTTTTCATTGCCTCGACATCCATGCCGAGGAAATTTGCCAGCGCACCACCACCAGGAATTTTTTCAGCCCATCCGGCAACTGTTCCGGTGAATTTAGCGTCAAGCGAGGTGAGATTCAGAAACAAATCATTGATGGATGCCTTCAGCAATTTGAAGATATCAATGATTTGATTGCCCCAGGCCCGAACTGTAATCCCGATTTGGCCGAAAATGTCGGAAGAGGAGGCTTTTAGTCCGTTCCAGGCTTGCCCGATATTATCGGTGGCCTCTACAATTTTATTACTGCGATCCTCCATGGTGTCGGCAAAAAGCGTTATAGCTTCGTTTGCCGCTGCTGTTTTCCCCTTCGTTTTCTCCAGGGTAATGAGGTGCTTCATCATGGCTTCATCAACAAAGCCATATTGCTGGTTCAAGCTCGCCAGGGCTTTAATAGGATCGTTTGCCAGTCGTGAATAATCCGCCAGCGCAGCCTTCGTATCCAGCCCTGCATCACCCATAGCCAGAATGGATTTGGCAATTTTGGTCATCTGGTCGGCGGTATACTTCCCGGTGTCGTTTAGTTGGACCAGGGTATCAACAGACTCAGCCAAAGAAGCACCAGCGTTATCAGCAACATCCTTTGCCGCGTCGTTCAGTTGCTGCATGGAGGAAAAGCCAGCCCCGCCCATCAAAATGAGCGATCTGGCAACATTGTCGAACTGCTGGGATGAACTGTAGGCAGCCCCAGCCAGAAGAGCCAGCAAACCCACCGAGCCAGCAATCGCAAGGTTAAAGGTATTTAACAGGCCACCCGCCCGCCCCAGCTTCTCCGCTGCCTCACTGGTGTTGTTAAGTCCTTCAGCAGCGTCACTTATGCCTGCTGCCGACTCGGATGTTTCTCTGCTCTCTTCGTTAAACCCAAACAATGCGTCCCGCAAAGCCTGGAGCATTGGGCCTAATCCACCAAAAGAATCCTTAATTTGCCCGCCTTGCTGGAGCAAGATCAGGAAAGGGGATTGGCCTCCAGCCAACTGTGTAGCGATATCGGTGAACTGCGCCGGCAGAGTGCGCAGCGCGGCGCTGTACTGGCCAACGGAAATTCCAGCACGCCGGGCAGCAGCTTCCTGCCGGGATAGCGCCTCTGGTAGTACGTCAGCGACACCAGAGAGGCGCTCACGCGTCTGGTTAAGGATTGTGTTGAAGTGCTCGAACTGAGCACCGTTAATGCGCCCAGCTTCGAAATGTGCCACCAGCTGTGCGTGCTGTTCATCCAACGAATTGAACGCGCGGATAGTCGGGTCGATGGATCCAAGAAGGTTCTTTAACGCTGCGGACTGCTTTTCTGCCGCCTGGGTAGCGGCTAATTCAGCCTGAGCGCGCGCCGCGGCTTCTCCGGTGTCGGTCAGCTTGAGGCGGGTATCGTCCAGGATTTTTTGATAATGAGTAAACTCCTCAGTATCGAGTAACCCCTTGCTATGAATTGTCCGCAGTTTTTGCTGCTGATCATCAAGCTTACCTAAGGCTGCGAGAGTTGGATCTATGCTTTCAAGCAGCCCCTTGAAGGATTTTTGTTGCTCCCATAAAGCCGCTGCGCTCTGCTTGCCGGCATCGGCCCCAGCGCGAAACACGCTATTCAGATCATCTGCTTTATCTACAGCACCGGCCGCCGCCTGGCCGAGTTTATCCAGTTCGTTGCTGGCTGTTTTCAGGTCAGAAACATCGGCCCGCAAAGTAATCGAGGCGATCTGGTCTGTCATTATTTCGTCTCCTTGTGCATTACCTTGAGAGCCTCGCTTTCCATAATTTGAAGGTCAGCCATGCAGGCCGCCGCATCCTCAACCCCGTGTAACTCGAACATCCAGGGGAGAACGTTGTAATCAAGGCCGGTCGCCCCGCTTGCGCCGACTCGCCACTGGGTCGCCAGGGAAGAGAAGATGGTGAAAGACTTCCACACAGAGGGCAGGATCCCCACCTCTTCCTCCACGTCCTCAGGCGTCAAACCAAAAGCGCTCAGCTCCGCGAGAGTCGGCCCCGGCGTATACAACGCTGCGGCGACCTGCCTCAGTTTTTTTCGCGGATACCCATCAGCTCTTTGGTGTATGCCAGACCGATGCTGTCAAAAGCACGCGGATAGTTTTGCAGGAGAACAATAACGTTTTCGCGGTTGAACTCGTCCGGCAGAGCCCATCCTTCGACAATTTCCATGAGGTAGTCGGCCTGCGGCTCGATAGCAGCCTTTTTACCTTCAGCGGACTTTTGCAGCTTTTCATCCATAGAGCGCAGCTCTTCCAGTGTCTTATGGCGGAAGGTAAAGGTCAGCTTGCCGTCTTCAGCACCAGCGCGCGGGATGCTGGCGGTAACGGAGAAGGTCGGGTTCGGGATCAGGGAGAATTTGGTCATTTCGGTTCCTTAGAAAAACGAAACCCGCCGTAGCGGGTATTAGTTAATGCCGGGCAGATACATCTGGACTTCGTCGGCGACGCGATCCCGGGCTGCATGTAATAGCTGCTTGCGACCACCAACACCCCACTTGGCCATTTGGCTGGCACACTGGCTAATTGCCTTGGTTTCAGTGTTGATGATGTGGTCGATTTTGTTCAGGCGGGACATGGCACTGATACCAAGACGCACCACTGTTCTAAATACTTCGTACACTTCAATCTCAAACTCTGGCTTTATCCAGGCGGCATAGCGGATTGCCAGAAGTTCAATGCCCCATGCACCACTTTGATCACCGCCTTTTATAACCTTAAGTGGTTGATTTTGTTCCGAAGCACTTTTTAGTGCTTTGGATTTTAGCGCTTTAACGAAGCGTTTGATCTGCGCGCTACGCAGGAAGACGCTGGGCCTTTGTGACTCAGTAGCCTCTCCGTTAGCTACCGCTGCCGCATGAAGATCGTTAAGACTGTACCGGCCTTCGTCATCAACGCGGACGGAGACCCCATTCACTGAGACGGTTGGGTGATTCATGGTGTGTACCTTTTAAAAAGCGAACCTGTTCACACAGAAAAGCCGCCCCAAGAGGCCCACCGGCACTAACGGCAGTTCTCAGGAACGCTTTCTGAAAGGTTCTTGGTTAGAGAGCGCGTGTGAAGGCGCAGTTTGAAAAGATGGGTAATGCGAATACAGAAAATTCGCCAGCGGTACTCATTGCGAAATAAAGCCCGGCGAACCGGGCCTGATTGGTTAGCTGACAGTAACGGTGCACGCCGCCGAGGTAAGGGTCTTGCCTGCAGCATCGGTAACTTCGCAGGTGTAGGAGCCTGCGTCGCCGGATGCCACCGATGGGATATTGAACGTTGAAGCAGTCTTGCCCGGGATAGCCGTGCCGCCCTTCTTCCACACGTAGGTGTAAGGCGCTGAACCACCCTGCATGACCACGGCAAGATCCAACGCTGCACCAGTGGCAACAGTTTTGGTTGCCGGCAAGTCGGTCAGGAACGCCAGCGGGACAGCAGAAGCGTCGGCGATCGGGTAAATCTGCATATCCGATTCGAAGTTCATGCGCGCTTCGTTGCTTTCAACGGCGTTGATTTCGGTACGCGGTACCTTCTGGAAGGAAACCTTCGCCGAGTAGTAACGATCCGCTTTGCCGCGCGGGTTGTGGAACCAGACAGCGGTCGTGTCGCTCGATTCATCCAGCTCAATCAGGCGATTATAGATAGCCAACTGAGGGTCATGCGCGAAGGTGTAGACCTGCACAACGGCGTTTTTGAACGTCGGGATGGTGCGGGCCTTATCATCCTCCAGGAACTGGACACTGATAGTCTGCTGGTCGCCGCCTTCGGTGGACAGCGTCATAACCTGAGGCATGGTGATCCACGTGTCGATTTTACGCAGCGTGCCCGCGCCAGTGCCTGCCGGGAATTTGGTGGTGTCAGAGGTATCGAACGAATCCAGCACGATTTTGGTACCGGCTACGGATTTAACGCGCAGCACCATATTATCGAGTTTTAGCCAGCCGGAGCTCACCTGCACTACATCGCCCGCCAGGATGCCAGCGGCAGATGCAACAGTCAGTTCGCATTCAGTAGCGTTAGAGGCAGCGGTAAAGGTGATGGGAGCCTGATAGGCCTTGGCCACGTTCACACGCGAGCCGTTAGGGATTGCGAATGCCATTGCATTCTCCTGAATTTAGGTAATAAAAAACCCGCCGAGCGGCGGGTCAGTAGTCAGCGCGATACTGCATGCTGACGGGAATGGTGTAGGTTATGGAGCCACTGGACCCGTTGGGCGCCGAGGTTGGCCGGTCCTGGATGGGTTGTCTCACCTGCGGCGGTCCGTTGATATAAACCGTCAGGTCGCCATCCACCAGCGCAAGCCCTTCAGGAAACGCATCAGCGACAGATTTAGCCAGCCCTCTGGCCTGCGTCACGCCGCTGCCTGCTGGCGCAATGATGTTGAGCTGCAGGATGCCCTGATAGGTTCGCAATTGACCTTCCAGGTCTTGCCCCACCGTCTGTGCCGGCAGAACATAAACACGCCCGTATGGTGAGCTATCCGGGGGAGTAAACGGTATGTTCGGCCAGGCTACGGGCAGCCCAAGCGATGAGCAGATAACCGCGACCCGACTCTCCAGCAACCCAGCAATCCGCATTGACTGATCAGCGGCCATTGCGCACCTCGCTCATTGCCTCACGGAACAGCTGCGCGGCATCCAGCGCAGTGATGCCCACCATGCCGCCTGGCGCCTGGCCGGAATGCCCGCTCTCCAGTGCTGCCGCATATGGCAGGTTATTGGTGAAGAAAATCGAATTGACCTGTCCGACCCTGAACACCTCAAGCACCGCCAGTCCACGGGAGTTCGAACCCTGCCCGGAGGCGTCTGGCGTGTCGTTGGATTCAGTCGGCTGACTATCAAATCCCACGTACCAGTTATTTTTGAAACGGCCTCCAACATACCCATCAGGCTTTTTGATGTCCATCGAGTCGTTTACACGCAAACCGCGCTTTAGTCGTCCCGATTTGGTCAGGTTGGCAGGATCAACGCGAAGGGCAGCATTATGTTCACGCACTGCAGTATTATAAGCAGAGGCCGTTTGGTTCACTTGCCAGGTCTCCGGCTGCCCGACTGGTGACATCTCCACCAATCTACCCAGGATTTTGATACCCGTCCGGCGCGCCGCCTCGTCAATCTCCTGCTTTGAGCCATCAACGAACAGCTGAATAGCAGCCAGGAACGGCTGATTTACGGAACTGGACATATCAGGTCCTTAGCTGGATGTTATAGGAGATCAACACGTCTGCCGGCTTAACCGGATTCGGCTGTACCACGCGCAACTTTTGGCCGTCGATATCAATGATGTCACCGATGCGCACCTCAGTTTCAAACGTGGCTGCCAGTTTCTTATCGCCAGTAGCAATCAGAGAACCGTCGATTTCGCGAGCAGAATACTCTGTGATCACGCCTGTTACAGTGGCAGTAACAGCAGGGGTAACAACTTCTTTCCCGTACTGATCGCGGGTGGTAGTACCTCCGCGAGTCAGTTGGTAGGCTTTGCCGTTCTCCGTCAGCAGCCGCGTTGCCGTAGCACGCATGCGGCGATAGTCGATTGCCATGCTACCCCCTTTCGACCCGGACCTGGTTGCCGCCCACTACAAGCCCGCGCAGTGCGGAATAGAACCATGGGAATGACGGAGAAGCTTTATTCGTTCCCGGCTCATACTGGACTGTTACCGCACCCTCAACGCGCTCCATCGTCACCGCCCCACCGCCAGCGACCGACGGGGTGAGGTCAATCTCCTGCGATTCGATAGCCAGGCGACATTGAGCATCAATCAGACGCTGTGGAATAGCATCATTCGGCAGGTCAACACCATCGAAGCGCACGCCGGAACGCGGCCAGGATAGAGGCTGTGATGCGCTGGAACGCTGACCGCGCCAGGCCTTCCCTTCCAGAAAGTCCATTGCCTGCATCAGCATCTGGCCGCACTCATCATCATCTGCAGGAATGCTATATCCGCGCCCGGCGGCAAATGCCCGCAGGTCTGACACGCTGGCGTAGCTGTTGAAGTCTGGAGAGTGGGGATCGGCAACCAGCATGTTTATTCCTCCAGACGCCAGTCCAGCGCCAGCCAGTTATCCACTTCATCAGGATGAACATCTGTGCGCAGCGGGCCGCCAGGGAATTCTGGGGTGTCACGTACCATGACCACCAGCTCAATACCCTGCTGTTCCTGCTGTTCCTGCTGTTCCTGCTGCTGTTCCTGCTGCTGTTCCTGCTGCTGTTCCTGCTGGGCAGGATTTTTATCAGCGGCCTGCTGAGCTGCAAGCTTTTCCGCTTCACGCTGAGAGCGCTGCTCTTTGGTTAATCCGGCCATTGGGCCTCCTGAAAAACAAAGGGGCCGAAGCCCCCTGAGTTAACCCATGATGATGGCGGAATGACGTGGCGCCACAGCAGCCACACCCCATGCCAGCCCCACTTCATAACGCACCTGACGGTACTGGCGGTACAGCGCCACCTGGAAAGTGATGCCAGATACCGGGTCGGTCACATTCATGACGTCATCAGCAGTATCGCCACCTTCAGGCATCGCCGGGGTACGGCTGGCCAGCAGGAATGCCCCGCGGTCAAACGCCATGTTCGGTACGAATTCGCTCAACACGGTGACATCAGCCTGATCTGCCAGATCCTGACGGAGGCCCGGCGCGCTAATAGTGATAGTGGAAGACGTAGCCGCAACGACCAGATACTGATTGTCATCACCGGCGAACTTCACCGCAGTACCTGCAGCGATACCGCCGGTACCGGCAGAGATAGCGATGATGATATCGCCCTCTTTCTTCGCGCCATTGACCTTATAGCCAGCAGCAGCGCTTTTCGCGGTACGCTTGATGCTGAAGGATTCGTGGAGGTTGAAGCCCATGATGCGACCGATAACACCTTCACGCAGCAGCTGGTCGGTTCCCGCTTCGTTCGCTTTGAAAAGGACAGCCTGTTTACCACGGATGGATGCCATCGCTTCGCCACCAAGCACCATACGCAAATCGGTAGTCGGCGCACCGTTATCGGTCAGGATTTGACGCGCCAACGCAGCATCAGTCAGATCGTCTTTGATGCTGAACGGGGTATTCTTCGGCGCGCCAACAGCGCGGGAGGAGTTGAGGTACAGCGCAGCGAGGTCTGCATCCACTTCGTTCGCCAGCGCTCGGAAAGCCTGCTTGAACTGGTCAGCCAGGATGGTGTTGTAGGTGCCAGCCGGGCCCAAAGCCAATTGCTCTTCACCATTCCATTTGACCGGGGCCATCTTGGATTTGGTGATTTTGACATCCACACCACCGATGGTCTGGTCGCCAGAATTAGGTGCTGACGGACCAGGGACAATATCTTCAGTGGTGGCTGCAGGTGCGACTGGCGCACGTACGGTCTGGTCTTTTGCAGCAGCATCCGCTTTCGCGTCACGCGCCACCGCAGGAATAAAACCAGTTTGCTCGCGGGACACTACGTCCAGCGCGGTATAGATGGTCGGGATCAGACCAGTAAGGGTATTGCCTGCCATTTATGGCTCCTTTCGATTTAATCGACGATGCTGACGCCGTCTTTCAGCGCTGCTTGTTTGCCAGCGTTATCCAGGGAATCAAACGCACCGCGCTTCATGGTTTTTTGCCCGGCCTGGTGCTGCGACTGGTGAGAGCCGCCGCCGCTGTTACCGGACGCTTTGAGGATGTAATCTTTCTGCGGATGCGACTCGACCAGAGACTCCAGGGCCTCATCAAAGCTGGCTAACTCGCCGGGCTTGGTGCGAGAGAACACCTTATTGCCCTGGCCGTCGTAGGCGACAACCTTCCCTTCTTCGATTTTGAAGTTCTGACCGAAGTAGGAACGCACGAACTCCGTCGGGATCGCCATCTTCTCGGAGATGAACTTAGAGCCACCGAAACGGCCGCCGATCATCTCGTCGTAGAGTTGAGTTTCCAGCTGTTTGGTCTTACCGTTCGCCTCGTCCAGCTGCTGCTGGAAAACTTTGGTGATCTCCGCCTTTACCTGGTCAACGGCACCAGCATCAATCAGTTTTTTCTGGTCGATTTTGGTCATCATTTCCAGGGCCTCGAGCGCCTTGGCCGGGTCGGTGATGCCAGAGAATTTCGCGAGATTGGCTTCCGCCACTTCCTTCGCTTCACGGTGAGTTTTCGCCTCGCCATTCAGAGAGGTGATTTTGGTCATCGCTGCGACCGCATCGAACGGGATTTCTTTGCCGTCATCATGGATGTACACAGGCATACCGTTTTCAACGACCACATTTCCGTTAGCATCAAGTTTCAGTTTCATTGTTTTTGCTCCAGCCTTCCGGCCATACGTAATGGGTCATCCGACCCGAGCACCGCGTCGCATCCGCTCAGCGGCAGGCATAAAAAAAGCTGCCCGGAGGCAGCCTGTTAGATAAATTCGATTGTAATTTCGCCGCGTAGCTTGCGGGAGTAAACCTCACTCCGCTTTCGTTTATTGATCCGCAGCGGGTGTGGATGAATGCAAGCGACACCTCGCTTAACGTCCGCCCAAACGCAGCTCTTTACCTCATTACCATTTACAAACACCCTTCGTCTGCCACGGCCATCGCCCACGCAGTGAAAATCATCATTACGCATACCCTATCCCTCAAATGCCGACGCATCCACGCGGCGCAGTTCGTCCAGGGTCAGGTACTCCCCGGCATCGTTGAACATCTCCGGTACGGTGATTTTGCCGTCACGCAGCATCTGCGCGCGAGTAACGCCCAGCACCTGCTCCTGCCGCGCGTAAGGCTGCCTCGCAAGCCACTCGGCATAGCTGGTATGAGCTGGCACCTGTCCGTCCATTGAGGCTCGCGTGACGCTGCTCAGCTCGCCTGATGCTATTTGCATTTCCTCCCACGATTTAGTGATCAGGATTTCACAGGAGCGACAGCAAAAGTGGATTTTGCCGGGTCCGCGCAGATACGGAATTGCATGGCCCAGCGGCTTGCCATCGAGTGTGTAGAGTTTACGGTCGCGGATGATGCACCACTGGCTGGTGTGGGTGTCCAGAGTCGAAGACCACTGTTTGGCCTTCACGATATCGCTGTTGGTCTGGGCGAACTCCTGACGCGCTGAAGCAGCCATATGGTTCACCGCCGTGCGCGTGACTACGGCCAGGTCGCGCCGGGATGTGTTGATCACCCCGTCCTCGCGATTACGCTGTGGCGTACCAGCAATGCGTCTGACAATCTGCTCTACCGTTTCACCCTGGAGGAAACCGGAGCGCACAGCGTTAGTGATTTTGTCCAGTCGATCCGATTCGAGTTTCTGCCCCCACTCCTTGAGCAATCGTCCCTGGAATGGCTGCGCCACGGCAGCAGCGTAAACCTGCTCGGGCGCGATGCTCTGAAGCGGGACATGTTTCAGTATTTGCTGAGGTATTACGCTGCTGAACAGGTCCAGCTGATACACGGCCTCATACTCAACGTAGCGCGTCAGTTCGCGTGCCAGCGCAGTATTAACTGGCTCATAGGCCTGCTGGTTGAGGTCCCGCACACCCGCCAGCAACGAAGCCAGGCGGCGGGCGCTGTATGTATCAGCGCGCTTACCGTCCAGCAGCACCAGCAGTTTGAAAGCTAGGTCAGTATCCATTCTGTTCAGCAACGCGACCATTCGCCGGGCAACGCCAGTACCGTAGCGCGTCACATAAAGGCCATGCGCTATGGTCTCGTCCTGAAGGCGGTCATTGACAGAGCGGACCATGCTATACCTCGTCTAACGTTCTGGTATCCAGAGACGATGATTCAGCCAGCAATTCGTCCAGGACCTTCTCCGGATCTGCATCGGCATCAATCAGGTTGAGTTTTTGCAGGGATTTAATCGCATCTATGCGGCGAAGGTCACCGCCCTGACGTAGCGACTGAATGGCCAGTGCAGCAGGAGGATTGAACTCTTTCGACTCGACATCCAGCTCGGTGCGGACATCAACGTTACCACCTTCGGATTCACCGATGTACTCAGCCATAATCTGCAGGATATTGTCGATCGCATCCTCTAGGCTGGTTGCCATGGTGTAGAGCGGTGACTGCTCCTGCATCTTCTCTTCTGAGGTCTGGTCAACAGACTTGGTTGAGGTGTTGTCAGTGCGCAGCAGTTTCGCGCCTGCCTGGCGCATCTGCTCCACCAGGTCGGTTAGCGACTCTTTACCGGCACTAATTGAGGTTCCAGTATGCTCGACATATTCCAATCCCTGTTTCTGTCGATCGGAGAACTGAGTTGCAGACGAAGAGCCAATTACCAGTTCCTGCCCATCCTCTAGCCCGAATACCGTGAGCAGAGGGACGCGCGCGACGTGCAGAATGTTGTCCTGCTCGCTCTGGCTCTGCCAGTGCTTCACATTCAACAGCGCCATGTTCAACAGCGGCGGAGAACCGCACATAAACCCAGTGCGCTTGGTGTAGAGCGTAACCAGGGTAATATCCCTGCGGGATGTTTGCCATTCCTCGTGCAGCGTCCAGTTCGCCTGGCCGTCGGCACCAGTGGCCTTGCGGTAAATCTGCACCTGCCCGGGCGTCAGCAGTCGAATCTGCTCGACCTTTGTTTGCCCGAAATCATCGCCGTCTTCGACTACCACCTCTTTGATGCGCAGTTCGGTGAGCACCACCTTGCCGCCGGTTATCTTTGACTTCCAGCCGATCACCTGACGGGGATTTAGCATGGTGACGTACGGCCGCGCGCCGATAGCCTTTTCATCCGCCTTGGTCTTCACCTTTTCGGCGTCCACCCGGGGATAATCCACCAGAGCGTGCGAAAGGCCATACTGCATTGCCAGGCTGAAGAACGCCTGCGACCAGACATCGAGGCGACTGCCTTCCAGGTCAACGTTCTTCGAGAACTCGCGCAGCGCATCCGGGACGTTCTCGCCCAGTTGGATCGGCTCAGCGAATACGCGGCCAACGTTCTGGTTGATGGTCTCTTCGTAGGCAGGAAGAAGCGTGGCCACAGCCAGGCGCTTTTTGTAATCCTCTTTGTCCTCTTTTGGCCAGCGCGGCAGATAAGCCTCACCAAGCTGGCGCATGTACAGCGTGCCGCCCATCAGGGCGTCGTTGATGTCCCACGCCTGCACCATGTTCCCATAGTCCAGATTGGGGGTTGAAATATCAGGCATGGGTTTAGAGCCTCAGGCTGGTGACTTTGCCGACTTTCTTCGGCGGTGAGTGTAGGACGGCATAGCGCGTGCCATCCCAATCGTGATCTTCCTGCTGTGTGTCTACATCGTCAGGGTTCTTACTGTCGCGAACGAGAACCGGAACACGGCTAATCCAGCCCCGGCAGTAGTCAAACACGTAGAATGCTGGTTTCTCTGGCATACCTGATTCCAGCTTCTTGCCCTCAATGACGGCCTCCAGCATGTCAGCAAACAGTGCCGCGCCGTTCACGCGTGAACCCGGCTTCTTGTTGGATGGCACCCATTTAACGCCCTGGGATTCCATTTTCTGGGCAATAGATAATTCGTCATCACCGGTGTTGTAGATAGCCCCGTCAGCAGGTCCGGGAACAACCTTCTTGCAGATACCGGGCATGATGTTCAGCTGCCCCTGCGTCACCCCGTTGAGTTTTATCTCCTCAGGCTCAGCAAGCTCCTCTCCCACCAGACGCTTATCAATCCACGCCACGCCCTTAGCAACGTTGGTGGATGACATATTCAGCCCTTTGTTCAGCTCATCAGGCGGGCAGCCGTACCACTCGCCAATGAGGATCAGCGACCCGGCAGGCGGGCAGAACTGGCGACCATCAGGCAGCTCAGCGGTGGTGCCGTCAGCCCGCGCCCACCAGAGGTTGGAGAACGGCTTCGATTCTCCCCAGTCATGAGAGCGGTCAACCGTCCAGCTATCGGGAATGCGGAACGGCTTAATCACGTGATGCGAGGCATTCCACAGATGGTCAAAGCGACCACCGCTGGTGACATCCCATGAACCCTCTACCCAGGCTTTGCGCCGGTTAGGGTCTTTGATTGCCATCAGCGTCGCGATGTACTGCGGATCCAGATACGGGTTCTCTTTGAACGAACCGTGGATAGCGACACGCGTCAGCGTCACGTCCTCTTCTCGCTCGGTCTGAGGGTTAAACACCTTCTGCGTTTCGCGAATGATGGTGCCGCGCGGCGCAGGCTCAATGAAGCGCTTCTTAACCCATGTGTGGCCGATGCCAAACGGGTTTGTGGTGCTGAATGTCTCCAGTGGAATCGGCTTCAGCAGTGAGCCATCATCCCTCGGGTAGTTCTCGGGCCGAAAAGATGATCGCCGGCAGGAGAACATCATCTCGTAGAACTCACCCGACTGCTGCTTGGTCAGCTCGTTAAACCCGATAAACGGGAACTCCTGGCCGTGGTAATCCCAGTAGTCGCCCTCTTCTTTCCCGAAGCGGAACAGCAGCTCCTCACCAGTCGGCCACACCCAGCGCAGCTCAGATGCTGAGGCCAGATATCGGGCACCGTCGTTGAACAGGCGATACATACGCTTTGACTGGGTGATGATGTCGGTGAGGTTTTTATACTCGGTATCGAATATCACGCCGCGCCAAAACGAGCCGTAGCCCAGGCCGACCAGGCGACGAAAGCGCGCCAGCTGCGCGGCAGTTTTACCCGGACCACGCGTACCCTCATAGAGGATTTCGTTGCATGGGCAGCTCAGGGAGAGCGATTGCGATCCCGGCAGAGGTTTCCAGACGGCTTTGTAATTCATCCACCAAGAACCTCACTCTGCTGCTTCTGCGCTGCCGCTTCCCAGTCGTCCACGTTATCGCAGGACGGCACGAGCATAATGCTGTGGGTCGCCGTAACCTTCTGCTCGACCTGCTCTTTAAACGCCTGCACTTTGATGTGCTTGCCGAGCAGCTCGAGGTTCTTGACCTTATCCGGCCACTTAACCTTTTTGAGGATGGTTTCCGCTGTCTCCTCGTCGAAGTTCTGAACCGTGGTGCTGATGTCTAGGCCGGTTAGCGACGTTCGCCAGGCTTTGGGCCAGAGACTGATCTGCTTCAGGCTGCCGTCGTCGTTGAGGATGTCCAGAACGTCCATCTGGTCTATTTCAACCAAGCGCCGCAGCACATAATCAGCATCAACACCCACATCTTCGTTGCGCTTCGCTTTGAGTTCGGCGATTCTGTTTTGGATGTCAACTTTTGACAACAACTTAGCGGCGATTCGGTTTGCAGTTTTGACGCTGTACCCCGCCCGAATAGCCGCTTGCGTGGCGTTTAAATCGATGAGGTACTCGCGACAGAACATTTCTTGTTTGTCGGTGAGTGCCATATTTTTTACCAACACTGAGGTGAAGTTTTTGGACAGTTACTACATAACCATTAACGCAATACAAATCTTGCTTGCGAAAAGTAATGGTTTTTACCTAATTTCTTGGTCTAATCAAAACCGTACTGCCAGTTCAAAAGAAGAACTAGCTCGCATTTTGGCATCAGAATTTAGCATCACCAACCTTGAAGCTACCAATTACGTTGCCGATTTGAACTAACCTTTTCGCCATCGAATCCGCTGTGGGTTTGATGGCCTCCCAGTCCGGTTTTGCCATTTTAACCCTCAGTTTCTTGAAAACTATTTAATCAGATGTATCTTTGATAACGCAGTATCAACGCTCTATTAATTCAAGGAATTTAGAATGAAATACTCACAGCAAGAAAAACTACAGATCATGATGCTCAGTGATATTCACCGAGCATTAGAAATTGAAAACTCATTTGATCCTGACCTCATTGACGAAGCAGTGAGCACGGATAACTACTGGGCTTTATCCTGGGAATACCCAGGCCTTCAAGATGAAGAAGAGGAGACCCCCTGGGAAGTCCAGCTTTTCGTTGATACCTATGATATGTATGACATTCTCCAATACACATACGAACGATTCAGTGCGGAAGACAAAGCAGAGGTTGCCAAATCTATTCGTAATTTCGATGAGAAATTATCACTCACATTCCCCGGATTTGACGGTAACAACGAATCAAAGTTTCTTTTGATTGGTAGTTTATTGAAACGAATGGGACGGTTTAGCGGCAAAGACGATCTCACCCGGAACTCTCACATGCCCTCTGTTGCAATTTACCAACGTATGCTTGAAGTTTTCCTTCCTGCCAGAGCTAAGAATTGGGTTCACAATGTGGGCATTACTAAACATGATTTTATCGATACACTCAACGCGAGAGTGCATCCAGAAAATCGTTAAACGTTAATGCCCGCAAATGCGGGCATTATTCATCATGGCGCCTTATTACTTTGTCGTAGGTGCGCTCACAGGTATTTCCGGCGACATAACGCTCATCAGCCTCTTTTGCGAATTTTCCCGCCAGATCGTCAGCTTCGCTGAGCAACTGGGCGAGCAATATTCCGGCCTCGGCTTTTGCCTGGCTTGTTGCTGCAATTGCGGAAATTCTGCCTGTTTCACTTGTTGCGAGCTGCCGTTGTATTTCGGCGAGCTGCTGTTGCAACCCACTGCGAGCACGCTTAGCAGCGTTAGCATCAGCCTGTACTTTTGCCAGTTCTTCATCGGCTTTCTCTCGTTCTTCATCTACGGCCCGCTGGCGGCGCTGCTCTTCTGCTCTTTCGGTTACTTCACGCTGCAATGCAGTGGTCGCATCAGTAAGGTCACGTTGTGCCCACTGCAATTTCCAGGATGAGTCCGCCTCCTGATACCCGCGTGAATAACACCAGTACGCGACCGCGCATAACAAAAAAGCCACCAGCAGTATTTCTGCCAGCGGCTTCCAGTAAGCCCTCACTGGTCTATCCCCCAGCACGTTAACGCGCTTTCCTGGTCCCGCCGTTCTACCTGCCCATAGCAGCCGTTTTTCTGGCCTTTGGTCAGACGACAGTCGCGGCCACTGTCTTTAACCCACCAGCGAATCGCTTCACAGGCTCCTTTACGGTCACCAGCATTGATGCGCTTATAGAACGTGGACGGGAAGCATTTACCCGGCCCGATGTTATATGGGCAGAAAGAAGCGATACCCGCTTTCTGTGGTTCGGTCAGTGGTACTTTGATATTTCGGTCAACCCACGCCAGCGCCTTATCGCGTTCAATGGCGTTTACCTGGGCGCATTTCTCAGCTGACAGCTTCATGCCCTGTACTACTGGCTTGCCATCAACCATCGTGGCACCACGACAAATCGTCCAGAGTCCGCCGCCGTCGCGATACGCCTGCTCGCTATTACCCTCTTTCTCATCCAGAAACTGATCGAGAATCACGGGCGCGGAAGCCCCGGCAAGAATCAAACCAACGACCGCTGCGCTCAGTTTATTCTTCAGCTTTGGTGACATTGCCATTAAGCCGGTCCTCCCTTTCCTTTTGCCTGTAGTACCAGTTCACTGCACAGGTAATAACGGTGCATGCGATACCGACAATAATTGCCCAGTCGCTCAGGCTTAACCCTGCAATTCTGTCGGCCAACATCCAGGACACCTCTTTTGCTGTTTTAGCTGTTTCGGCATATGCCTTCGCTGATACACCGCAGCCGGTCAGCGTGGTGCCTGTTCCATATGAAAGTCTGCTGTAAATGGTGCTCATTCTGGTCATAGCCTCACCTCCGATTCTTCGGATGGCGCTGTGTGTGTATGAAAAGGGTCAGGCTTCACGGGCTGGATTTATCAACAAAGCACGTAGCGGATGATTCCCGTGAGGCCTGAAATTAAAAAGGCCGCCAATGGGCAGCCCTGTTTTAATGAAAAAAAACCGCTGACATCACGGGAAGCAGCGGCTAATAGGCACGGTCAAAGTTTTACTTATAGTTATTCGTCAAATATTGCATGAATGAAAAAACACATCAAACGCAAAAATTGAACACTTTTGGACAATGAGCTGAACACTCACGCTCCAGAAACGCAAAAGCCCCACGGTGTTATCCGCGGGGCTTGAAACGAAGGCATTAACCCATCGTTGGGATAAAATTAACACAGATTCGGGAAAAGTAAATAGCTGGAATTAACTTCCATAACCGTTATCGTGTTATTTGTTTCAGTTGGTTTTCTGCCCATGCCTCTTCAATATCGAATTTCGTAATCAGCTGATCATAGAACGGTTTAACGGACTTCTTCCACGTATCCAGGCTGATTACATCCGTAATCTGGCAAACAGCTGCGTGGGCCTCAGTTGACGGGATGCGCTCATATCCGCGACCGCCACAGCGCTTGCAGGTGCTGAATACTGGAACGCCTTGCTGCTTCGTTTCCTTCTGATTCACCGCTTTCCCACGGCCACGGCAATCACTACATGCGCAACTGATGGCTTTTTTCCCTTTGCACTGAGGACAGAGAACGCGCGTTATCTCTTTTACCTCACGCCTGTTTTGGTGCTGCGAAGGTATCACCTTCAAACCAAACGCTTTTGATGCCTTAATGATTTCTTTTGCATGTGCCGGCGTATTGGTTTTCATACTGAATACCTCAGCATCAATAAAGCCCTCACCGTTGCAGCAATCGCACCGTTTTACACTGGCTGCGCTGCGGGAATAATCCTCAAATGCGAAGGTGGCCAACTGGTGCATCACCTGAGGCTTAACCCCGAAATCCAACTTACGCAGCGCGGCAACCTTGTCACATTTGGTCATCGCGTACTCAGCCAGCAGTCCGATAGCCCGATCCCGGTCGTTATTGCTTATGCCCATCTTGCCGAGGAAAGCACTGTACCCCATAGCAGCGCGTTCCTGAGTCATGCCTATTGCCGCCATGATGTCGGTACCGGTCAGTGAATCGGAGGCGGTAGCGCGCGGAGAATCGCTAATCAGCGTGGATTTTGCGAAGTGGTATTTCACTGTGTTTTCAAGGTTCATAGCGCTTCTCCAGCATAAGTTTTCACGTAATTCTTCAGTATTCGGTAGTCCGTCAGCACAGAGCCGGGAAAGTGATATAAGCGCAATCGTTGCCAACGAAC
Organism: Citrobacter sp. RHBSTW-00887; assembly: GCF_013728095.1. Lineage (NCBI taxonomy): Bacteria > Pseudomonadati > Pseudomonadota > Gammaproteobacteria > Enterobacterales > Enterobacteriaceae > Citrobacter > Citrobacter sp. RHBSTW-00887. The sequence goes on from NZ_CP056267.1 coordinate 3,163,573, forward strand.
GCGGAGGTGATCGGCAAAATAGGATTCAAATGTCATGCAGCCTCCCTGCTCTTAATTAATCCACGGCGAAGCGCGCTGTAGTGCTTCCTAATGGTTTCGAGTTCTTCGATGGTGTATCGGTGTGGGACGTTATTGTTTTCGAGTGCCTCGACGCGCTCAGGCCCAATTTTCTCGATAAGGCCAAGGCGGTACTGCTGCTGATTGCCCGACAACTGCACGTTACAGTGGTGGCACTGTTTACTGATATTGTCTTCGTGATAGCGAAGATGTGATGCCTTACCGCGTGAGCGGTAGTGACCTGCTTCCCACTGGACGGTTTCGAACGTCCCGCAGCTGATGCATGGCTGATTGGCATCACGCTCGCGAATATAGTCATTGACGACACGCTGCGTTAAATCCTCCCAGTGCTTCAGCGGCTTAACCGCTGCTTTGCGCTGGCGCCAGGCTGCGCGCTCCTTTTTCTCAGCGGCACGCTGTTTGGCAGACTCTTTGCGCTGCGCATCTTCCCGAGCCTTTCTTGTCTGCTCTTTACCGACTGCGCTGGCACACTCATAACCACACACAGTTTGCGTATCGCGCACAGGATGGAACCACTGGCGGCATTCTTTGTTGGCGCACTTCCGGCGCGGTAACTTAGCCATAATCACCCCCAGACCTTTTGTCGAAAGGTTCTTGGTGTACGCGCCGGATGCTCGCATTCAGGTAATTTTGCACTGACAGTCCAGGTTATGTTGTCGCGATTAAGGCTGCGTTCTACCGTGGCGCCACGGCGGCGGTAACTTGCCACCAGTTCGTCGGCCTGCTCGGTTGTGCATTCGTGATGGTGGAACCAGGAAAATTTCATCGCCATCACCCCGCAAAGCTCATAAGCTGTGCAGCGGCGTTTTCCGCTTCTCGCTGCGTCTTGAATGCCCGGGACAATACCCAGCGCCACAGAACATCGAGCGCTGCTTTGTACAACTGCTGGAACTCGGTTTCGTCCATGTTGGCAAAGGCTATGCTGCGGGGGTGTTTACGAAGAGTTCCGTCAGGTAGTTGAATTGCGTCGTAGTGGCCGGCCTCGACAATTACCCAGGCACGGTACGCGTCAAAGGATTTACACAGGCTGATCCCATTGGTAATTCGGCGACTGGCTACCTGCTCCAGATACTGCTCGGCAGCATCCAGCAGTGCGCCTTCGTTTCCACCAAATGCCGCGAGGAATTTAGCGTACCCGGTCACCAATTTACGTTCGTTGGAAGAAATTGCCCCGCCGGTGGGTTCCCAGTATTCGAAACCGAGATTGAGTAACGCGAAGAAGCGACGATGAAAGGCCGGGTTGCGTACCTGACGAAATTCGGCTACCAGTACGGCGCCGAGTTTGATTTTTGATTGCAGAACATCGCTGGTCTCCGGCGTCGCGGGGATCAGGATTCCTGATTGATGCTTAATGAGGTGTAGTTCGTGCGCCATGGTTCTCTCCGTGGCGCATCAAGTCGTCAGTTGTTCAGGCTGACACTGACATTATGTACAGTTGATAATGGAAAATCAATGCAAGAAAAAACCCGCCGTAGCGGGTTTAATTTTGATGGTGAGTGCTATTTATTGATAACTATTTCTGGCAAACCTTCTTGGACTTGCTGATAGAGCCATCATTACAAACAAATTTTTCACCCGAACAATGCGATATTCCGCCTTTCTTACCTGAGCATGGCTTGTTTGCTGCCGTTGCTGTAAGTGAAAAAAGTGACACCAATAAAACAACAAGAACTTTCTTCATATCCCTATTCCCATCAGTAAAAGTAAGTGAATCGTAGCAGGGATCGATGAAGCGAAAAAGAAAACCCGCCGTAGCGAGTTATATTGTCGATATGGGAATTCACATATCGCTTGTATGGCAGGTTATATCAATCACCAGAGTCTACGAGCTTTTGCATAGCACCTGCGTAACGGGACATGCCGATTTCCAATGCTAACCTCACGTCCTGCTGAGGTGCTGCTGCGAGCATAGCCCTGTATGTCGGGTTAATGGCATCATGTTCGTTCATTGCTGCCCATCCTGCTTTATTCATAGCCTCCGTTGGCTCTTTTGGAACCAACTGCCAACCATCCGGAGTTACCGGAGAGTTGCCAGCCTGGAGAATAGATTTCAGCGCTGCCCTTGGCATTGCCGACCAGGCAAGAAATACGTCTGACCTGTCGACATCTTCTGTCGGGAGAGTTTTTCTATTTCGTCCAGCGCATCACTTAGCTTCTGAAATGCGTCGTCTGGAACAACGTGGCACTCTTCGCCATCAACATCTTGCTGACAGCTATCATCTGCGAGTTCGAATGCGGCCCCGCAAACATTGAGCAGCATTTCAATAACGCGACGGTGTTCTGCTGTTACGCAATTCTCCGGCACCACCTGCGCTGGCGGGGTAGTGTAGAGTGGAATTACCGCATCTCCCATTGGCTGAGACAGACACTTAAGGTGAAGCTCACCCATCTTTGCATAAGCCAGAGTTTCCTCAGCGGCATAAAGCACAGGCTCAGCATTCAGGACTTCATCAATCACCTTGACAGCATCAGCCATTGCGTAGCCGAGATTACCGCCGTCACTTTGCGCTGATGCTTTGCTGAGTACTTCGCGTATCTGGTGCAGGCGATCGAGTGATACAGGACCGTGCGCCGGGTGGTTAGTTGTCATGGGTTAGTCCTCACCAGAGATACTGTAGACAGGTTGCTTTGAATGCTCCGCGAACACCTTCACGCGATTCGTAGTAGTAGGTTGAGTAGCCAGCGCGCGGAACTGCCTTCACCCACTTGTAGGCGCAAAACTCGGCCTTATCGAAGCGTTCTCGCTCATATTCTTCAATCTCACCCTGGCGAATGGCTTCGTCGATAAGCTCAGCCTTACTGACTTCTGCGTGGGCCATGAGCGTTACGCATTCGTCACTCTTCAGTAGTTGCACTACAAAGTTAACGTTTTCCATCTCACTCCCCCTTCACGCCAATGCCAACGGCGGCGCGTTCAGCTTCACTTTGTTCCCAAAACCACTTGTGAAGCGCCATCAACTCTTCGTCAATAGGTGCATATTCGCGGTCGAAATATGCCTGTGCATCCTTTTCATCTTCGCTGGGTAACTCGCCTGGCCCCCACAGCGTGTTATAAATCCATGCCAACGCGGTCGTTGCATTACCGGTAGCCTGCCACTCAATAATCGCAGCTTGCATGACCAGAATGTTTTTCCCGATTAACAGGTCCAGTTCTTTGTGTCGGTTGCGGATGTATGCATTCTCTATCTGTAATTCAGTATTGCGCTTCTCTGTGGATTCCAGCTCATCCAGTAGCGCCAGCACATCAGAGTCGCCTGATTCGAATATCGTTACGCGTGATGCTGAGTAATGAGCATCACCCGGGCTTCTTCCTGGCGCATAATGCGCTCCGTTATCGTCGTAAGTACAACCTGAACATGCGTACATAACAGCACCGGCAGATGCCCTTGCTATCGTCATAACAGCGTCGCAAATATGGCATTTCGGTACTGGTTGCAGTGAATAGCGTTCACGCAGTGCCTGTTTGTCGATGTTGCTCATTGGGCTGCCTCCTGGAGACCGATAGCCTCTGCAATTTGAGCTAATACTTCTGCTGATTCTCCGCTTTCCCCAACCGGTTTATTCATCCAGTCAAACGATACCAAGCGACCCGCTTCGACTACTCCGATATTGAAGTCATCACTGCCTTGCATCTTAAAGCCGTGCTTAATGGCCTTGTCACGTTTGTCGAATTCGACACAATCAGATGTGTACTCGATTCCACCTCCGTTTTCGTTGCACCAAAGGTATTGCTGAATGACGATGTATGACTTACTCATAGCGCTGCTCCCTGTCGTAACTGGGCGGCGAACGATGCGGAGTCCTCGGCATGTTGTTCAAGCCAATCAACAAGAGAACCCATGTCCGTTACTGCCGGATTATCCAAAATGCTTTCGTAAACTCGCTTAGATTCCTGCGCCCGCGCTTCAGCCAGGACAGCTTCGGTTGCCGGGGTTGTGTCGAGAGCCATGTCAAGATGACGCCACATATCCCAGACGCCGCCCGTGCCAATGGTTTTCTTCGAAGGAGTAATGCAGGCGATAAATTCGTTATCAGCGCCTTTGTTCATCATGTATTCAGACACCAAACATGATGACGCAGCCTTCAGCGCCGCATTCTCCGCCGCCAACTCCCTGCACTTGCTCTCTGCGTTAGCGAGCTGTACTGCCGTGGATGCTTCTGATGCTTGCCATGCCCACCATGCAACCTGCATATCCCAGGCCATGTACTCGCCATCAGAGTTTTTGCATACCCGGTAATCAATCAAGTCGCCGAAACGAGCCTTAATGGCTTGCTCAAATTTTTCTCTGCTGCTCATGCTGATGCCCTCCCGTAAAACGCCAGAACCCGCTGCATAGCCGGACTTGTGCGGCAAACTGAAGTAACCATGTTTTTTCTCGTGTTCTGTTTGATCTGCTTAATGTTCAACTCCCCGCCGGGCTGAAGTGAATAGACCGGGCGATGCGGTTCGCCAGTACGGATAACTACCGCTTTGCGTGTCAGGTGAAGCAGCAGGTTATGTGCTTTCTTGCAGTCGCATCCCAGAAGGTGCTGAACCTGACGAGGCGTTATGGTCTGGTTAACCCGAAGGAAATCGACGATTGCCCACAGTGATTTGCTTGCCATAGTGATTTTCCCTCGAGGTTATTTAACGATCCGGAGATGGCTAACGTTCTTGCGGTAGCTGCCCCAGTCAAAGTTCACCCACATCCCGCCATCCATCTGGAGGCGATCGATAACCCGTGCACCCAACGCGCCGAGAAGTTCGTCGTGGTTCAGATTCGTCAGAACACCAACCGGACGCATCGACGACAGCCGACGGTCGATAACCTGATTCAGGATGACTTTCTCACCGCTGCTTCCGCGCTGAATACCGACCTCGTCCAGTACCAGCAAATCGACTTTGCAGAGGTCATCCAGAAGTGAAGCCTCTGACTGGCCACCGTCGTAGCACTCGCGAACACGCAGCATCAGGTCAGGGATTGTCACCACCAGCACTGATTGGCCACCGGACAGGAGATGATTTCCGATCGCTGCCGCCAGATGGTTTTTCCCGGTACCAGGACCGCCACTGAACACGAAGCTCGCAAAGCCAGCCCCAAAGTTCTGCGCGTAGCTTTTCGCCATGGTGTAGGCCTTTCGCTGTTGCTCTCCGGATACTTCGTAGTTGGCGAACGTGCAGCTGCGGTGCAGGCTTTGAATTCCTGAGCGGCCGAAGATTTTCTCTGTGCGCGCTTTCTGATTCAGCTTGTCCAACTCTTCGCAATGTTTCAGGCCTTCTTCCCGCTGCCACGCCAGCAGCTCTGCTGCGCTGGTGAACTTCGGCTGAACGCCTGGCGGAATGAGTTTTTTCAGGCGCTCAAGAGCGCTGCCGGAATTAACAATGTTTTTCACCGTTACCCCCTGAATCCGGTTGGGATGGTTTTATCTGGCTCAGAAATTCGGTTGGGATCTCGCTGTCCAACATGGACGGTCCTTTGGCCGTGACCACGCGATTGCAACAGACTGTTGGCAAAGGTCTGCTCCCAAGCCAACTGGTGTTTAACCTTGCCGTCAGGTATCCAGTAATCACGGAATTGCTGAAGTTCTTCAGCGGTGTAACCCGGCTCAGTGCCGACGTTCTTACCCCAGAGCGCAGCCTGACGCACGAAGTCTGGAGACGGGGTCCATGAGTCAGTGATCGGAAATTTACCCAATGGGCCAAAATCCAGACCGGGCCCCAAATCCTCGTTCTGAGGTTTGGGAGGGATAGCTGGCAGAGGTGGGTGATTTCCAGAAATATCATCCCCAGAATGACTTCCGCCCGCGCGTTCTCTCTCTGGGTTTAGATCTTCTCTTCTCTTCTCTTCTCTGCGGTTACGCGTTACGTTACTAATAACGTTACTCGTTACGTTACTTTCCTGGAGTTTTTTTCGTTCACGAAACTCCTTCTGGCGCTGCGCATTTGTCTTGGCCGTAGCTGAGCGCATATCACCTGACGTATTGTATTCATTGAAGTTTGGAAGAATGACGCAGTTATTCTCCGCATCATAAATGGCCCAGCCTACGGTTGATAATGCAGCCCCAAAACCGGGTACTCCGACAATATCATCGATATCAGACAGGTCTGCATTTTCAAATACACCGTTACGCGAGTGTTCATTTGCCGCAGACCAAAACGTTACTAGTAACGACACCGTAACGTTACGGGTTACGTTACGCGTTACAACGTCTGATAACGTGGTGTTATGCGAAAGTGTGAACATTTTTCCCACCTCCGGTGAACGCTCCAGTATTCGCGCAATTCCGTTCACCTTCGGGCTGGTGACCAGTGATGTACGCATCTTTATCCAGTCCCCGGCCATTAAGTCCTCCTGAAGAATAATTAAGGGAAGATTTATCCAGTCGCGGTCCGACACGCTGGCAAAACAATTTGTGGTTAGGCATACTTACCCCGCAATGATTTCGCAATGAATTGCACCAGAAAGCCGTTGGTGTTCGCGCACCGCGGCTTTCGCCATTTTTGAACCGGTCATATAGCCCCCAGCATCATCTGCACCATCTCCATCAGTGGACCGGTTAACCCAGGGTCAACGCGATACATCTCCACGATCCCCTCGCTCAACTCTTTCAGCTTCTGATGACGTGGCGCATCCATTGCGACGGCAATCTTCGCTTCGCTGGTTTCTTTCTCCAGCCTTGCCAGGCGGGCCATAACGTTATCTTCTGGTAGCAGGCGGTTGCGGAACTCAATCGGCAGAACCGCGAGGATTGCCGGAGTCAGCTGGCGGACGTTCTCGCGGTATCTTTCACTGTTGAAATGGTTATCCAGGAAGCGGAAAAACTTCTGACGCTGTCGGCTGAGATCATCAGGGAAAGTGATCTCGTCCCCCCCTTGCGCCAGGTACTCTTCGATGATCAGAGCAGAAACGACATCCTGACCATCTACACCCGCCCATGAGCGAACGGCATCACGAATATCTTCATGGCTAGGTCCCTTGCACGCTTGAGCACGATTTATCACCGCCTGCTGCGGCGATCCTGTATCCTGGTAAAACGTAAGTGATTGCATAGTGCAGTCCCTTGATGGTTAGCGCCGCCGGTCAGGCGGCTGAATGTGGATGCGGAAACAATTCAGGAAGGTCGGGACGGAATTCATGAGCTTGAATCTGTCCTTCGCTTGCCTTTACCAAAACAGGAACATGGATCGGGGAGATTTGTTTTTTCCCATTTAACCAGTCACAGACCGTGGATTGGGCCTTACCACATCGCTTCGCTAGCTCTTTCTGACTACCGGCGATTGCAATCGCTTTTTCTACAGCAGGGTTTTTCATAATCGCTCCTTCTATCAATTTAGGTTGATTATGTTTATCGCTTTAACGAATGTCAATCGCCTATGCGATTTTTTGCTTATTAATCGCTGTGGCGATAATATTTATGAAGGTTAATAGGGGGTATCTTTAATGAGTTTTTCTGAGCGATTAGATCGCGCAATGAATGAGGCGGGTTATACACAGGGCAAGCTAGCTAAGGCAGTTGGCATGGCACAGTCAAGTGTTAACAAGCTGCTAAATGGTGCATCAAGCTCAAGAAAAACGGTCGAGATAGCTTCTGTTCTCAATGTTCGCCCTGAATGGCTTTCCACGGGATCCGGACCGATGCGTAACGATGGCCAGCTACCGCCTCCCATTACAGCGACAAAAGAAGACTCAAACATATTCAGAGTTGACGTACTTGACCTGACATTTAGCGCGGGCCCAGGTTCTTTCATGATCTCTGAGTTCGTGGAGGTGCTGCATGCCATCGAGTTCACTACCGAACATGCGCGATCGCTTTTTGGAAACCGCGCTCAGGATGACGTAAAAGTAATGACGGTAGACGGGGATAGCATGAACCCAACCATACGGTCTGGTGACCGCCTGTTCTTCGATATCTCAGTAAGAAATTTTAAGGTGGATGGCGTTTATGCTTTTGTGTTCGGCCAGCACTTCCACGTAAAGCGGTTGCAGATGCAGGGGTTACAGCTGGCGGTGTTATCAGATAACCCTGCGTATAAAGATTGGTATGTGACAGAAGAGACACAGGATCAGCTGTATATCATGGGCAAAGCGTTGATCCACGAGTCGATAGCTTATAACAAGCTTTGAGTCAGCAGCACGCAACCTAGCTACAGGAAGCATGGGTAAGGCTGTTGTTCGGGGCTTGCAGCCAAGAAGGGCAATAAAGCTTAAGTTCATCGCTGCAATGAAGCGACCGGTGGAATTTATCACTAATCAATTAGTGGAATAAAAATGGAAGAAGACTCGCAACCTGAAAAGAACATTACCATTCAAGAACCCTTGTTTAGTCTTGAGATTGTGGACTATAAGCCAGCAATGGGCACAGCTCACCTAAGGCATACAGTTATGGCCTCAGACGGTTTAGAGTATGCAATAAAAGGGGTTTCTGATGGTGATGCATCCGCTTTGACAGGGATTCCCCACCCAAAGCAAATTCCAGCATCAGAGTGGCTATGTACTAAACTTGCTGAATTTAGTGGGCTTCCGACACCGGCCTGTAGGGTTTTGATTGACCCAGATACAGGAGAGCATTTTTTTGGATCAAAATATGACCTGGCTGCCATGAGTAAGCCACAAGAAGAAATTAACTTTGCCGCTGAATTGATGTCAGGACCTTCTATTCTACGGAAGCAAGTATGGTCAGTTTACGCCTTCGATCAGTTCGTATTTAATATTGATAGGCATATTGGTAACTATCTGTACACTAAGAACCGATATGGAAGCCTGACTATCCAAGCCTTCGATTTCAGCCTTGCCGCTATGGTTATGGGTTGGCCGAACAAAACCGACGCAGCCCTAATACCAATGGGATACAACACTACAAACTGCTGGCAGGCGGTCAAACAGTTGACATATAATGATGTTTCGTGTAAAGCACCTGCGGAAGCTGTGTTGGATAAACTATCCAGAATCAGCGCTAGCACGATAGAACGGATTTTTGAAGACATGCCGGAAGCATGGATCAATCCTTTGCAGAGGGATGCTCTGTTAACCTGGTGGTCAAGCGACGGCAGAATGAAACGAATCGACACTGTTAGAGGGGAGGTGCTGAAATGAATACATATAAATACAGTATTGTCAGAATAACACCGAACCCTGTCCGCGCCGAGACAATCAACGTTGGCCTTGTCGTCATGAAGCCATCTGGTCCTGATGTGCGCGTCATAGAAACCCCTGCCAAACTAAAAGCTATTACAAATGATTTTGGGCTTGAAGCATTAGAGAATAGCCAGAAGCAGCTGGAGACTATTTTAACTTCTGGCTTAAGCATCGAGCAGGCTTCTCTCTTTTTCCAAGGTAGCTTTGCCTTGTCAAGCGTAGGCACATTTCATGCTGCCAACGAACGCGAGTATGAGTTAAAAATCAATGAGTTAAATAAATTATTCATAACACCTGAGCGCGCGAAGAAAAGAACTGAAGTTTCTCAAAAAAGAATTATTACCGAACTTAAGGATAGGTTTGAAAAAGAAGGAGTTATGGGTAAGAACCTCAAGGAAATTAGCGAGCATAAAGTGGTTCAGGGGTATCCGCTTTCTGAATCTGAAGGTCTTTATGCTGAACTCTTACTAAAAAATGGAATTTATCATTTAACTGAAACCTTAGATCTACGGATTTCCAATAACCGCCAAAAAATGGGTGAGTCAGCGTTTAAAGCTGTGACAATAAACGCAGCTAAGACCAAATGGAATAACTGCGTTAAGACTTTTGTGGTTTTTGCTGCTGATACACCTCAGGAAAAAGCACACTCTCAGCAGCTCAACTTGGTTGGAGGTTATGCTGACAATGTCTTCAACTTGCTAAGCAGCGAAGACATGGCTAAATACTACGATCATATGTTAGTCGCTGCTGGGAAAAGCCTGAATTTTAACTAACAAACTATTGCCAACACCCGGCCACCCCGCCGGGTTTTTACTGCCCTTTCCTCACGAACTCCGCCGCATCCCGCAATACACCTTTGTGAATCATATTGCCCACGGTTTTTCGCTTCGCTTCCAGTCGATCGACAATTGCCTCACAGTCAATCACCACACCGTCGATTATCAACTCAACAACCGCCCCACCAATCTCACCAGCTATGAAAGCTGCGCGATCTTCCAGCAATTCATCACGTGACATATCCATACCTAAGCCCATAGCAATACCCTGTTTGGTGTTTTTTTGAGCATATTACGCATTTCATACAAAAATAAATCGCTTTATAAATCAAATAATAATCGACAAAATCACAATATTATCGTTTAAGCGATTGATAAAATAAATCGCCTTAGCTATCATCATCCCATCGCGAAACACTAAGCGCATCAAGTTCAAACGTTCCGCCAGCCTGGCGACAAGGGCAAACGAGGGGATTGAGATGAAAATTGATTTAGACATCAAAGCTCAGGGAGTTGACGTTTCAACCAGCGGCTATCGCGATTTTGTTAACGCCGAAATTCGCGGTGTTGAGCTTGAAGATCTGCTGGAAGGGATTGAAGACAATGACCTGTTCTTCGCTATTGATCTGGAAGATTACATCGACTGGGCTGATACCAACAGCAAGTTGGCGGATATTCTTGGCCGTCTGTCTGCCGATGAAATCATTGACTGGCTTCGTGATAACGGGCACCTGGAGACTGATAATGATTGATTTTGCACGTAAACCGGCCCGACAGCAGGCCGTTCGCGGGAATGCTTTTACGGCACCATTTCGATTCTTTTGGCATGTCATGAAAGGTTGTATCACCAAAAAGGAAACCAGCAAATGAGTACGCTTTTCGCACTCGTTCTGACTGTCGCAATGACCAACGGTGATTATCACGACGTGATTCTCGGCGTCTATGACAACCAGCAGGAATGCCAGTCAGCTGCTATTGAACAGAAAGTTAACGGTGAATGCTGGCCTGTTGATGGAATCATTCGCAATGGTGAATGGCCAGCATCGCATTAAGGAGGGCAAATGCAGACCAAATGCGGTTATTGCGGCAAACCGGTTGAACCGGAAGAAGTAATCAAAAGCACCCTTCTCTATCGCAACGGCTCACAGCTGGCGCGCAAAGAGAAAGAGTATTGTTCCAAACGTTGCGCTTCTTACGACCAGATGGCGCACGAAGGCTAACGTAAAACCCGCGCAAGGCGGGATCTACGTCCGGTGCCACCGACCAAAGTTACACCGGAAACAACATCAAAACCAAAGTTAACCCAATGGGCGCTATCAATGGTCCGGGGATTCTAACACCCAAAAATGAGGATCTCACATGGAATTCTTTAATGTGGTTAAAGCCACTCAGAAATCCGGAAAGAAAGATGCAGTGGTCTGGTTCACTGCAAAAACTGAGGCTCGCGCCAACCTGCAGCTGGACGTTGCGCTGGAAGATGCTGGCATCGAAACCGGCCGCGGCAAGGATTACGCCAAACCAATTCGCACTGATTTCCCTGTGTACAACGACCTGCCAGAAGAAGGCGAGGTTGATTTCACCTGGTGCGATCGTTACGAACTGGCCGAAGACCAGCGCACCTGGAATGTTAAACCACAGGCTGAAGATGAGTCTGTCGACGACGCGGATACTGAAGACAGCGCCGCAGAAGAATCTCAGCAGACAGAGCAGCCAAACCTGATCGTCGTTGCCACCCTGCCATTTCGTCAGCGCGTACTGGCTCAGTTCATCGGTGATGGTGAGTATCTCTATCACGTCGATGCCGCGCAGAAAAATGAGATTGTCCGCCTTGAGATGGACACTGATGACACGTACATCCAGAACCTGCTGCTAGCTGCTGAGAATGTGGAATCATTCAAAGAAGCCATTGAGCACGATATTCATAAAGTCGTGAATGCCGTTAAGAAAGTCTTCCCTGTCGACGGTAAAAAACCGGAGCTGGCAACAGTTATCCAGTTCCTGACGGTGTGGTTCAAAACTGAATACATCGATCGCGGCCTGCTGGTCAAGGAATGGCAGAAAGGCAATCGTGTAACAACCATTAATCGCACACCTTCAGGTGCGAACGCCGGCGGCGGAATTATCTCTGACCGTAAATTCCCGCAAACCATTCTCGGTCTGGAGCATGAGATTGCTCTGGCGCTACGTGCCCGTGACCGCGAATTTGATATTTACAACGTCCCTCTGGATATAGAACTGCAGGCAAAATCCATTATGAATAAGATGGACGATCCCGAATGGTTGGCGACTCGAGAGAGGTTCGTTTCAATTCCTGGTGGCCTGGGCTACTCACGTGCCTGCATCATCGCAACAGTAAAAACCACACCAGAAGGACTTTATGCTGATCCTGTAAAACACCAAGAATATTTGAATAGAGTACTGACGGAAACCGACCACGCCAACCCAGATCCATTGCTCGTTGATATAGCCTGCGGTCGTTCGTCTATGCCTGTACCTATGAAACAGGAAAAAGTAACGGCCGAAGAGGTAAACAAAATTCTTGCAGCTTCCCGCGGCGAATATGTCGAGGAGATTAGTGACCCTACAGACCCGAAATGGATCACAGAAGACCTCGCATTAACCGCCCAACAAATAGATGACCGTTCACCACTTAATGAGGAAACCACCAGCAATGTGCAGATGGAAGAAACTGTCAGTGATGAAGAACAGGCTGGTGATGAAGTGCAGTCAGGCGAAAGCAGTCTGGAAACTGGTGAAGAGTCACATACCGGCCAGCAAGCCGATGTAAACCAGAATGCAGATTCTGTCGCCCAAAACAGCGATTCTGTAAACCAAACCGAACCAGTTGCGGCACAAATCGAGCCAGAATCTCATTCTGACGAACCGGCTGTTGTTTACCCTGCTTACTTTGAGCCAGGCCGCTATGAAGGGTTGCCGAACGAGGTTTATCACGCGGCAAACGGTATCAGCTCTACCCAGGTGAAAGACGCACGTGTTTCGCTGATGTACTTCAATGCGCGCCACGTAGAGAAAACCATTATCAAAGAACGCTCTCCTGTTCTGGACATGGGTAACCTGGTACATGCGCTGGCGTTACAGCCAGAGCAGCTCGATGAAGAATTTAGCGTTGAACCCGTAATTCCGGAAGGCGCATTTACCACCACGGCAACGATCCGCGCGTTTATTGATGAGTACAACGCCAGCCTGCCAGCGCAACTGAGCGCTGACGATATCAAAGCTTTGCTAGAGGAATACAACGCCGCTCTGCCTGCTCAGATATCGTTGGGCGGTTCAGTCGAGGAAACTGGCCAGAGCTACATGTCACTGCCAGAAGAGTACCAGCGTATCGAAGCGGACCAAAAGCAGACCGCTACGGCGATGAAAGCATGCATCAAAGAATACAACGCCACTCTGCCTGCTCAGGTGAAAACCAGCGGTAGCCGTGATGCATTACTCGAGCAACTGGCAATCATCAATCCTGACCTGGTTGCACAGGAGGTGCAGAAGCCCCAACCGCTGAAAGTGTCCGGTACTAAAGCAGATCTGATACAGGCCGTGAAGTCTGTTAATTCGGACGCCGTCTTCACCGACGAACTGCTGGATGCGTGGCGCGAGAACCCGCAAGGGAAAGTGCTGGTCACCCGCCAGCAACTGAATACCGCGCTGGCCATTCAGAAAGCCCTGCTCCAGCACCCAACTGCAGGCATGCTGCTCCAGCATCCGAGCCGCGCCGTTGAGGTGAGCTACTTTGGTTTTGACGACGAAACCGGTCTGGAAGTCCGCGTTCGTCCCGACCTTGAGATCGATCTAGACGGCGTTCGCATCGGTACCGATCTGAAAACCATCAGTATGTGGAACATTAAGCAGGAAGGTTTGCGCGCCAAACTGCACCGGGAAATCATCGACCGTGACTACCACCTGAGCGCCGCCATGTATTGCGAGACCGCAGCGCTGGATCAGTTCTTCTGGATTTTCGTCAACAAAGACGTGAACTACCACTGGATCGCCATCATTGAGGCATCAACCGAACTGCTGGAACTGGGCATGCTCGAGTACCGCAAGGCGATGCGTGCTATCGCTACCGGCTTTGACACTGGCGAGTGGCCAGCGCCGATCACCGCTGATTACACCGACGAACTGAACGACTTCGACCTGCGCCGCCTTGAAGCGCTGCGTACTCAGGCATAAGGGGAATGAAGATGCAAAACACTAACGTAACTGTAGCTGACCAGAACGCAGTGATTAACTCCAACGTGGCCCTGTTTGATTCCCAGTATCTGAACGCCATCAGTGCGTTTGCTCAAATAATGGCGCAGGGTGCAGCGACAGTCCCCAGACACCTGCAGGGAAATCAGGCTGACTGCATGGCAGTAGCGATGCAGGCGGCACAATGGCAGATGAATCCCTTTGCAGTAGCGCAGAAAACGCACCTGATTAACGGCGTTCTCGGATACGAAGCGCAACTGGTAAATGCCGTTATTTCACGCAGCGGCGTGCTGGCAAACCGCTTTGAATACGAGTGGTACGGACCATGGGAAAAAGTAGTCGGGAAATTCCAGATTCGTAAAGGCGACAAAGGAGAATACCGTGTTCCTGGCTGGACCCTTGCTGACGAAACGGGCATTGGCATCATCATCCGCGCAACGCTGAAAGGTGAAGATCAACCGAGGGAACTTGATCTGCTACTAGCACAGGCCAGGACTCGTAATTCAACGCTTTGGGCTGACGACCCTCGCCAGCAGCTCGCTTATCTCGCCGTGAAACGCTGGGCAAGACTGTTCTGCCCGGATGTAATTCTCGGCGTATATACCCCTGATGAACTGGATGATCGCCGTGAAGAGCGAGAAGTTAACCCAGCTCCAGTGCAACACGTTAGCCTGTCTGAAATTTCAGGTGACACCGTCACAACCACGCAGAGCGCGCAGGAATCGTCAGCAAATATCGACTCACTGGCTGATGATTTCCGCGAACGCATTGATGCTGCACAGGATGTAGACAGCGCAAAAGCGGTTCGGGCGGATATCGAAAGCGCGAAGGCTACGCTCGGTTCCGCCCTGTTCACTGAACTGAAGAACAAGGCAGTGAAGCGCTACTACCTGGTTGATTCACGTAACAAGGTTGAGGCCGCGATCAACTCCCTGCCGTCTCCGGATGAACCGGGCGCAGCAGAACGATTCGCCGAAGTTGAGCGCGTGCTGGCAACCAATAAGCGTCACATGGGCGACGAGCTGCACGATCAGTTCAGCATCACCCTGGCGGATATGAAACCGGAATACGTGGCCTAAGGGAGGCGGGAGGGTTCGCCCTCCCGGTAACGACATGAGTAAATCTTTAAACGCACGCTGCATTCGTCGCTGGGAAATTGAGTTCAAAGGCCGTTGCGATTCGAAAGTAAGCCCTTGGTGGCGCAAACACCACCTCCGCGGTTACATCCGGGAATGCGCCCTGACAACTGCCGATTGCATGGTTGAGCGTATGGCTGAGGACAACGCTCTGGTTGATTTTCAAGGTAATGGTCGCGGCTGGTCACCTGAGTTTTCAGCGTGGTACGGCGAGCGCCGTGCGCAGTATAGAAAAGAAGCGTTGAGCTACCTCAATGAAGATGCCAGCAACGACGAGATCGACGAAGAGATTCAGAACGAGCTGGAGGCCTGGAATGACTGAGCGTGGAATGATTTTTAACGGTGAAATGGTTCGCGCCATTCTCGACGGTCGTAAAACCCAGACGCGGCGTGTGATCAAACTCTTCCATGAGCGCGGCATGCTGAATCCGGTAGTTCGCGGGCGCAATGGCGAAATTTCATCCGTCTCTTGCAGGCTTGCTCCGATGCTGTGCCCGTTCGGTCAGCCGGGTGATCGTATCTGGGTTCGGGAGACATGGGGCGTAGTCAGCCACGAACTGGATGAAGATGGCCGCATCCAGCCATGGAACCCTGACCGCTCTGCTACAGCGATTCACGAAATGCCGTTTGGCAATGGCTATTACTCTGGTCACGCCATCTATGCCGCGGATGGGGAATTTACCTGGGGTGATGACGATGGCTATGAGGATGGTCGTTCGTGTTGGAAACCGTCTATCCACATGCCACGCGCAGCCTGCCGCATCCTACTGGAGATTACCGACGTGCGAGTGGAAAGGTTGAACAGCATCAGCCAAGAAGATGCGCAGGCTGAAGGCATGGAACTTACCGGATGGCGGCCAACCTACTCAGACCCCGATAGCGGCGGCGATGTTTGGACTCCATATGACAATTTTGCACAGTTATGGTCGTCCATCTACGGCGAAGGCAGCTGGTTGGCTAATCCGTTGGTCTGGGTTATTGAGTTTAAGCGTATCGAAGGAGGTGACCATGCGACTAATTAACCGTGGAAATCAGCAATCCCCATTAGCGCGCCAGGCATGCGACATCGCACTAGCAACCCACCAACAACGATACGGCGACTATGGCCGCAGCAAGATGAAAGAGACGTACACGGTGAGAGTTGAAGGCGTGAAGGTCTGGGTGGAAGTAGTGAACCGCAAGGCCAGCTACGTGGCCACGGCGATGACAGGTATGCGCCGACTGCGTGCGCTGCCGGGTCAGGTTTCTTGATAACGATATTTCATTAACAGTTTTCCGGCAGCTCTATAATGAGTTGCCGGATCCGGAGGTAGTATGGCCAAGCTTCTTAATCTGCAGGAATGGGCGAATTCAACTTACTCAACCCCGCCGTCTCTTTCAACACTTCGCCGCTGGGCGCGGGAGGGGCGCATTTACCCTGCTCCGGAACTTCACGGCAAAGAATATAAGGTTAAGCCTGACGCCATCTATGTGGATCCGAGCAAGAAGAACCTTCGCCCCAAATCAAAACGCTTAGCGCTGCCAACTGGCGGCACTCTACTGGAGAGACTGACTCATGGCGAAAAGGCCAGTACGTTACGACGCTAACCTGCCCCGTAACCTGACCTATCGTAAAAGAGACAGGCTTTATAGCTGGCGAAACCCGATTACCGGTCAAGAATTATCTCTTGGCCGGATCGACAGAAAGGACGCCATTTCTCAGGCCATCGAGGCCAACAACTACATCGACCAGAATTACCTTCCGTCAGCGCTGCTGGACCGTATAAAGGAAACACCAACATTTACGGTGAAAGCGTGGCTCGAGCGCTACGAAGTAATTCTTGAGCGAAGAGAATTGAAACCCAACACGATGAAGGTCAGGCGCAATCAGATCGCCACTATCAGTGATGAATTCGGACGTATGCCGCTATCGGCGGTCAGCACAAAGGACGTATCTACTTTCCTGGAGAGTTACATACTCTGCGATAAGAAGAGCATGGCCTCAGGCCTGCGATCGGTATTGTTGGATATTTTCAGGGAGGCGATCGTCGAGGGACATATTGAAAGGAACCCGGCAGAGCCGACAAGGACGCCGACACCAAAAGTGAAGCGAGAGCGTCTTTTGCTCGAGCAGTTTGAGATAATAAGGGATGCCGCAACTGCTCATTCTGGATGGGCTGCAAATGCATGTGACCTGGCGCTGGTCACCGGGCAGAGAAGAGAGGACGTATCGCTGTTCAGATTCAGCGATATCAGAGATGGAAGATTGTTTGTCACGCAGGAAAAGACAGGTCACAAATTGGCGTTGCCACTTGATTTGCGACTGGACTCTGCTGATTTGGTATTGCAGGATGTTATCGACCGTTGTCGTAAAAACAACCCGTCAGACTTCATGCTTTATTCTGCGGTAAGGCGTGGTGGCAGGAAGCCTGGTCCGTTAACTCCGGACGGAATCACCCAAGCATTTTCTGATATCAGGGATTCTACAGAGTTAAAGTTTGGCCCCAACCCTCCCCCATTCCATGAGATCAGGAGCTTGGCGAGCAGACTGTATGAAAGGGAGCGCGGAGAGGATTTCGCACAGAGACTGTTGGGGCATAAAAATTTAACAATGACCAAAAAATACCTGGACGCACGCGGTGCAGAATATGTTATGGTTTAGACAGGATATGGAAATTTCGAGTAATTTTCGTGGGATTTCGTGATAGCACCGAAAAAACCCAACGAAAACAAGCACATAAAAAGAGACCGAATACGATTCCTGTATTCGGTCCAGGGAAATGGCTCTTGGGAGAGAGCCGTGCGCTAAAAGTTGGCATTAATGCAGGCTAAGTTACCCTGCTATTTAAGAATAGATGACAGCGCCAGGTTTTCCAGTCCGCGACTAAAGTGGCCTGAAAAAAAGGACGATTGTCACACATCCAAACGTAAAAACCGCAAGTTCTCCTGAGCGAGCCTTGCGGTTTTTTATTGGAAATCAGAACGCTACATCTGACAATTAGCAGAGCTTTTCTGCACGCTCAACAAACGGTGCGAGGCTCATTTTTTCGCCCGGTTTCGCCGGGTCGTCAATCTGGATAATCTCGATTGGCTTCGCCGTAGTTTTCCCACTCTCTACCTGCTGTCTGGCAACATCATTCAATGGGTATTGCACCAGCGTACTGGGATTGATGACATACAGCGCGTTACCCGGACGGCAGGTCAGCATCACCTCTTCCCGATTAAACGCCCACTTATCTTTGCCAACCTCAAAACGGCTGACGGTGATGACCTGTGGCGCAGCCAGCGCGGCCCCTGAACTTGCCAGTAGTAATAACGAGATAAAGATTTTTTTCATGCGTTTTGCCAATCCATCAATCAGAAAGGTTCGAGGGTTGCAAACAGGCTGACAATCGCCAGCACAACGGCCCCAATTCCCCATTCCAGCTTAGTCATCCAAACAAAATAGAGTGTCATACTGCTGTTATCCTGCCGCATGCGTGGTACCAGAACATACCGATTCACCAGCGCAATCGCCACCATTAGCATCACCAGAGCACCTTTTAACAAAAGCAGTTGCCCGTAAGCCATGTGCCAGGGAACAGAAAAACCAACAATAAACAGCGCATTCATGATACCGGTAAGTAAAACTCCGATAACGAAAAGATGCCCGTAGCGGGAGAAACGCATCATAGTATTGATGGCCTGTTCCCGCCAGCGGCCTTGCGCCATTTGCATACAGTAAAGTACGGGCAGCAAACCGCCGAACCAGGCGGCAGCGCATACCAAATGCAAGGCGTGGTTAACCTGCTGGATTGCACCAGCGATACCGCTATGCAGCGTCGCGTGTCCGACGCCAGCCAGCAAAATAAACTGCGCAATCGTCAGCATTAACAGCAGTCGCGGCATGCTGCGCGGTACTATAATTACCACCACCAGCGTGACCAGCGCGAGGATAATCTGCCATAACCAGACGCCGCCAAACTGCGTTTGCAACACGGCACCCCATATGTCACTAGAAATAACATCCCGCCAGCCTGAGCCCATTAAACCACCCTGGATCGCCAGCATCAGCGTCGCGCTAATAAAGCTCCACGCTGCGGCATGTCGTTGCAGACGCAAAAAACGACGCATCATTAAACGACGAACCGAAACGGGAGCCAGCCATGCGCCGTAGAGCGCACAGCCAAACACCAGCATCAACGTGGTAAAATGGATAAACCGTAGTGCAACCCAGGTAAATTCCAGCATCGGTTATTTCACGCTAAAGGTATATTGCCCCTTTGTCTTATGACCATCCACGGAGACGACGTGCCAGTCGACAGTATATTTTCCGGCCTTAAGCGTTTGAGCAAGTGGAATAATCAGTTGTGTTTTGTCCTGTTCACTGCGCGATGCCTTACCCGTTTTGATCTGTTCTTTGTTTGGGCCTGTCAGCGTTGCGCCGCTGAATCCCGGCTCGACACCTTCAGAGAAATTCAGCGTCAACGCCTGAGGAGATACCGCAACATCGGCATTAGCCGCCGGGCTTTGTTTTGTCAGGTGAGCATGAGCCAGGGCGGCGGGAGTTGCCAGAAGGCTGGCGAGTACGATGAGAGCGTTGCGAAGCTTAGATGCAGATGAAGCCATTTCAACTATTCCTTTTTGTTATGTCTAATCTATAGAGAATAACCTTCTACAATGATCGAGTCGAGAATCATCATTTCGGTCTTGCCATTAATGCACACTCTTAGTAACTTTGCGCGCCGAAAGACAGAGAAAAGGAGAAGCCCATGAACATCAATCTGGCCAAACTTGAGCAAGCTGAAATGGATAAGGTCAATGTTGACCTGGCCGCGGCGGGTGTCGCATTTAAGGAGCGATACAACATGCCGGTTGTTGCCGAAGTCGTTGAGCGTGAACAGCCCGAACATTTACGCGACTGGTTTCGGGAAAGACTGATCGCGCACCGTCTGGCATCCGTTTCCCTTTCACGTTTACCCTACGAGCCTAAAGTTAAATAAAACTTATATTACGTTACGATTCCTTACATGATGCCTGCTACAGTATAAGTATATTCTTAATCTATACTTTAAAGATGGTTGTAGACACTATGAAAAGGAAATCATTATGTCACACTGGAAAATCGCAGCAGCACAGTACGAACCTCTTCAAACCTCAGTTACCGAACATGTCGCGCATCACCTGCAATTCATTCAGGCAGCCGCTCAATGCCAATGTGAATTGCTGGTTTTCCCCTCCCTTTCCCTGTTGGGTTGTGTTGATGAGAATGACGCGCTCCCTGCCCCACCCGATGAAGCGTTGTTAGAACCTCTCGCGCATGCTGCCGTGACTTATCGCATGACGATTATCGCGGGGCTATCGGTAGAACATAACAATCGGTTCGTAAAAGGTATCGCGCTTTTCTCTCCCTGGATGACCTCCCCCTTAACGTTTCACCAGAGCCACGGGGCCTGTATCGCCAGACAGCAAAATGCCATCAGCGTTGTGGATAGCCAGCCGGAAGGTATCGATATCGACCCGGCGTACTCGCTATTCACCAGCAGTCAGTCTGTCAGTGAGCCCGAATTGCTCTCCTCCACATCTCGTCTACAGAGTTTCTCGCATAAATTTGCCATCGCGGTATTAATGGCCAATGCGCGTGGCAGCAGCGCGTTATGGGATGAGCAAGGTCGATTGATTGTTCGCGCAGACAGCGGTTCCTTACTCTTAACCGGTCAACGCACGCCACGGGGTTGGCAAGGTGATATCATTCCTTTACGCTAATCGTTTTGGGTCAGGAGCATGGCATGTTGCGCATAATAGATACAGAAACCTGTGGTCTGCAGGGAGGCATTGTTGAGATTGCTTCTGTCGATGTGGTTGACGGAAAAATAGTCAATCCTATGAGCCACCTGGTGCGTCCTGACCGCCCCATCAGCCCTCAGGCGATGGCAATTCATCGCATTACGGAAGCGATGGTGGCCGATAAGCCGTGGATTGAAGATGTCATCCCCCAATATTACGGCAGCGAATGGTACGTGGCGCACAATGCAAGTTTTGATCGCCGCGTATTACCCGACATGCCCGGGGAGTGGATTTGCACCATGAAACTCTCCCGTCGTTTGTGGCCAGGAATCAAATACAGCAACATGGCGCTGTATAAATCCCGCAAGCTGAGCGTTCAGACACCAGCTGGCCTGCATCATCACCGTGCCCTATACGACTGCTACATCACCGCGGCACTGCTGATCGACATCATACAAACGTCAGGCTGGTCAGCAGAACAGATGGTCGATATTACCGGCCGTCCTGCGTTACTTACTACTTTCACTTTCGGCAAGTATCGCGGAAAACCTGTATCAGAAGTGGCTGAACGCGATCCGGGCTATCTGCGCTGGTTATTTAATAACCTCGACAGTATGAGCCCGGAGCTGCGCTTAACGCTGAAACACTATCTGGATAACGCCTGAGCAGATGCCTGTCCAGGCAGTGTCCCCTGCGCCAGTCCGATCAAAAACGCGTATTCCAGGGCCACGCCTTCGTATGATTTAAAACGCCCGGATTTTCCGCCATGCCCGGAATCCATATCCGTGCAGAGTAACAGCAGACGATCGTCCGTTTTCAGCTCGCGCAGTTTTGCCACCCATTTTGCCGGTTCCCAGTATTGCACCTGGGAGTCGTGTAATCCCGTCGTAACCAGCAGATGAGGATAAGCTTGCGCTGTAACATTGTCATACGGGCTGTAGCTTTTCATGTAGGTGTAATACTCTTCGTCCTGCGGATTCCCCCACTCTTCAAACTCACCGGTCGTCAGGGGAATGGACTCATCCAGCATCGTGGTCACCACATCGACAAAAGGCACCTGCGCAATGACGCCATGGAAGAGTTCCGGGCGCTCATTAATGGCAACACCCATTAACATTCCTCCGGCGCTCCCCCCCATGCCATAACACAGCGAAGGCGCGCCATAACCCATTTTTAGCAGCGCGTCGCAGACGTCGAGGTAGTCATTGAAGGTATTTTTCTTGAGCAGAAACTTACCGTCTTCGTACCACTGCTGTCCTAACTCGCCGCCGCCACGCACATGAGCAATGGCATAAACAAAGCCGCGATCCAGTAAGCTCAAGCGGCTGCTGCTGAAATCGGCGTCCATGCTGGCGCCATACGAGCCATAGCCGTAGACCAGTAACGGGTTTTTCCCTTTCAGGAAATACTTTTGATGGTAAACCAGCGAAACCGGAACCTCGGTGCCATCACGCGCGGTGATCCAGACGTGTTCGCTACGGTAGTTCGCCGCATCAAATCCTGGGACCTCCGTCTGTTTGAGTACGCGACGCTCTCCGGTGTCCATATCCAGTTCAAACAGCGTGTCCGGTGTGGTCATGGAGGAATAGCCATAACGCAGGCGCGATGTCTCAGGTTCTGGATTATAGGCAAGCCATGTCACATACGCCGGATCATCAAAAGCGATACCGACCACTTCGCGCGTTTTACGATTAATCTGTCGCAGGCTGGTTAAGCCCCGCTGACGCTCTTCCACCACCAGCCAGTCTGTGAACAGCGTAAAGCCCTCCAACATGATGCTGTCGCGCGGCGGGATCAGCGTCTCCCAGGCTTGTTCATCACGCACACGGGTACGGTACAGGCCGAAATTTTTACCCTGACGGTTGGAACGCAGATAAAACGTATGCTGATAGTGATCGAGGCTGTACTCGTGATCTTTACGTCGCGCTAAAAAGACTAACGGCTCGGCATCCGCCAGTTCTGCGTCAAGCAGCAAAACCTCACTGGTGGTCGCGCTGGCGATATGAATAACCACATAATGTAACGAGGTGGTTTTATGCAGACTGACATAAAACATGTCATCGGCTTCTTCATACACTAGCTCATCCAGTGATGACGGCGAGCCGACGGTATGCCGCCACACTTGATATGGGAGCAGCGTCTTTGCGTGTTTGCGCACGTAATAGAAGGTTTGCGAGTCATTCGCCCAGACCAGATCCGCTTCAACGTTTTCCAGCACTTCCGGATACCAGTTGCCGCTTTGCAGATTGCGAAAACGCACGCCATATTGCCGACGAGAAAGATAATCTTCGGCCAACGCCATAATGGTGTTATCCGGAGATATCGCCAGTCCCCCCAGCGTATAAAACTCACTGTGGGCCGCGCGCTGGTTACCATCCAGCAAGGTGTCCCATTCATCCCACTCTTCACTGAAGGCAGACTGACGTTGATAAATGGCATATTCGCACCCCGGTTCATAAATATGCCGGTAGCGATAACCATTCTTCACATAGGGGGCGGAAGCATCCTGAGGCGGGATACGGTCGATAATCTCTTTCAGGACGCGATCCTGCAATGCCTGCTGTGAGGCCATAATCTGGCGGCCATACGCATTTTCTTGTTGCAGATAATCCAACACTTCTGGCTGCGAGCGGGTGTCATCTCGCAGCCAGTAATAATTATCAACACGGGTATCGCCATGATTCGTCATGGCGTGGGGGATACGAGAAGCTTTTGGTAGCATGTCATTGTTCTTTTGCTTAAACATCCTATAAGGGTGGCAAAAGACAGCAATGATGCAAGCGAAACATGCGCCTTAACGGTAAGTAATTAACCTGGTAAAGCCTGTTTTTGTTCCTTGAGATCCTGTTCAATGCCTTCACGAACATCCTGCGGGATCTTCAACGCATCGCCCAGCGCGTTCAGATAGCTACGCTCCATAAAGTGGTCGATATCAATCGCCGCACAGCTCAGGAAGTAAATTTCCAGCGCCTCTTCTTCGTTGCGGATCCCTTGTGCCAGGCGCTGAGGATCTAACGGTTGTTCAATCGCACGTTCGATCAGAACGCGGCCCTGCTCTTCCACGCCTGCTTCACGAAGTTGCTGCTCAATGGCGGTACGTTCTTTGGCATCAATATGACCATCGCTTTTCGCCGCAAAAACCAGCGCCAGGATCAGTCGTTCGGTTCGCTCATCCAGCGGCGAGCTTTGTGCACCGAACTGCGGCTCACCCTGATGCGCCGCGCGAACCTTATCCTTGTATTTGTTCCATAATACGGTACCGGCAACCGCACCGCCGCCCACCAGAAGCGCGCTGGTGCCATATTTACTCAGTAATTTCCGTGAAGATTTGTTGGCAACCAGTAATCCTGCCAGACCGCCTAACGCGCCGGGAACCAGAAGTTTACTCAGCCCTTGCTCACCAGAAGATGACGCGGAAGATCCTTTTTGCCCAAGAAGAGATTGAAGTTGATTCAGCCAGTTAGCCATGTTGCCCCTCAAGTACAGACGAATAATCATCAAAGCGTACCCGAGGGGATGTCAGGAAGTGTTCAGGTCATCAAAAGAAGTGCAAATACATTCTACCTTCGTTACTGCGACTGATACTCCGCCGTTCCGGCTTTGCAGTCGACTTTTACCTGGTAGTGAATATCCGCGCTTTTACCGCGAACCGTGAGGGGAACTGACCATTTCCCATCTTTACCCGTAATATCGGGCGTGTTGACCCAGGCGACAGGATCGGCTTGCCCGACGCGTTTTTGATCGTCAGCCCAGCGCGCGATGCGATTTTGCTGATAATCACGTTTCACGCTCGCCGCGATACCGTCAGCATTCAGTCCTTCGCACTTGGGGAACTGAACTTTCTTGCTTTCCATATTTGCCGCAAATACAGATACGCTGGCAGATAACAACAGCAGGCTCAACAACGCTCTTTTTTTATACATTCTTTTCTCCTTAATCTCCCCTTCGTCCTTCAGGTTGCCTGTTGCAACGTGAAAAGACGTCAGGGATTGCACAATGATTCAGGGAAAAGCATGGTACAAAACGTCAGGAGCGCAAGTCGTTTCAGGCAGCCTGAGTATCATCCTCAGCGTGCGCATCGTTTTCGACCGCCTGCGGAGAGGGCAGCTTGCCGTTTTTCAGAATGGCGCTCAGCACATCTTTCTGCTCAGCCAGCCACAGGGAAAGCGCTTCGCGCTGCTGGTCTTCCAGCGCTACCGGCGATTGCTCCAGCCATGTGTCGAGCAAATCTGCTGTATCAAGCATTTTGTCATACGCATCGGCTTCCTTTTTGCTGGTAAACGACATTTTTTCCTCACCTTCCCGAATGACTACGTATTTAACTTCAACCGCCATTTTTGCAGCCTCTTAAATTACCTGTATTTATGTACAGTATATTCTTTTTGCGCCTTGAAATCAACCTGGTAATAAAGACAGACGCAAACGTTTTCGTATATACTGCGCCCAGATAAAACAGGGGATTAATTTATGACGTTATTAGGCACAGCGCTGCGTCCCGCAGCAACGCGAGTGATGTTATTAGGTTCAGGTGAACTGGGTAAAGAGGTAGCGATTGAATGCCAACGCCTGGGTGTGGAAGTCATTGCCGTGGATCGTTACCCCGACGCGCCAGCCATGCACGTTGCCCATCGCTCATACGTAATCAACATGCTGGATGGCGATGCTTTACGCCAGCTCGTCGAGCGTGAAAAACCACATTATATCGTGCCGGAAATAGAGGCGATTGCCACGGATATGCTGGTAAAACTGGAACAAGACGGTCACAACATCGTGCCGTGCGCCCGAGCGACGCAGTTGACCATGAACCGCGAAGGAATCCGTCGTCTCGCCGCCGAAGAATTATCTCTACCGACCTCTTCTTACCGCTTTGCTGACAGCGAAGCCCGCTTTCGCGAGGCCGTCGCCGAAATCGGCTATCCCTGCATCGTGAAGCCGGTAATGAGTTCCTCCGGTAAGGGACAGAGCTTTATTCGTTCCGCCGATCGACTCACTGAAGCCTGGAATTATGCTCAACAAGGCGGCCGAGCAGGTGCCGGACGCGTTATCGTCGAAGGCGTAGTGAATTTTGATTTTGAAATCACCCTGCTTACCGTCAGCGCCGTTGATGGCGTACATTTCTGCGCACCGGTAGGACATCGTCAGGAAGATGGCGATTATCGCGAATCCTGGCAGCCGCAGCAGATGAGTGAACTGGCGCTGGCTCGAGCGCAGGAGATTGCCCGTCAGGTGGTGCTGGCGCTGGGTGGCCACGGTCTGTTTGGGGTAGAGCTATTTGTCTGCGGTGATGAGGTGATTTTCAGCGAAGTTTCCCCTCGCCCTCACGACACGGGTATGGTGACCTTGATTTCGCAGGATCTGTCTGAGTTTGCCCTGCATGTACGCGCATTTCTCGATCTGCCGGTTGGCGCAATCCGTCAGTATGGGCCTTCTGCTTCCGCCGTTATTCTGCCGCAGCTTACCAGCCAGAATGTCACGTTTGATAACGTACAGGCCGCTGTGGGCACAGGTATGCAAGTCAGATTCTTCGGCAAGCCAGACATCGACGGGAGCCGTCGTATGGGCGTTGTGCTGGCCACAGCGCAGAGTATTGAAGACGCGGTGACACGCGCGAAAGACGCGGCGGCACAGGTGAAAGTCGCAGGATAAAAAACGGGCCAGATGGCCCGTTTCAGACTCGCAGGCCCGGTAATGATTACCGGGCATTTTGCGTTATTACAGCTTCGCGCCTTCTACTGCTTCACGAGCCAGCTTGGTAATGCGTGCGTAATCGCCAGCTTCCAGGGCATCTGCCGGAACCAGCCAGGAACCACCGATGCACAGCACGCTTTTCAGTGCCAGGTAATCACAGTAGTTCGCCGGAGAGATACCGCCGGTTGGGCAGAAACGGACCTGAGAGAACGGACCCGCAATTGCCTGCAGCGCTTTAGTACCGCCGTTGGCTTCCGCCGGGAAGAATTTGAACTCTTTCAAACCGTAGTCCATACCCAGCATCAGTTCAGACACGGTGCTGATGCCTGGGATCAGCGGAATAGTGCCTTCAGTTGCAGCTTTCAGCAGCGGCTCGGTCAGGCCCGGGCTGATAGCAAACTGCGCACCCGCTTCAGTGACTTCAGCCAGCTGTTGTGGATTCAGTACGGTACCCGCACCCACGATAGCGTCGGGAACTTCTTTTGCGATCGCGCGAATGGCATCCATCGCACATGCGGTACGTAAGGTCACTTCCAGAACGCGCACGCCCCCTGCAACCAGCGCTTTTGCCATTGGCACCGCGTGTTCCAGTTTATTAACCACGATAACCGGTACAACCGGGCCAGTGGTCAGGATTGCTTCTGCACTTGTCTTCCAGTTTTTCATCAGAGTTTTCTCTCGCCTGATTACAAAATAAGTCTTAAAAAGTGATACAGGTTGCGCCCTGCTCCGCACCGGACAGCTTTTCACGCAACGCGCTGAACATTTCACGTCCCGTACCCACGCGCGATGCGCTGAGATCAGGAATGTGTGGCTGACGGGAGGCAAGTTCCTCTTCATCCACCAGCAGCGTCAATTCACCTGTCTGTCCATTCACACGAATGATGTCGCCATCGCGTACTTTTGCCAGCAGCCCGCCATCATAGGCTTCCGGGGTTACATGGATTGCTGAAGGCACTTTACCTGAAGCACCTGAAAGTCGTCCATCGGTAACTAACGCAATTTTGAAACAACGGTCCAATAATACACCAAGTGGCGGCATGAGTTTATGTAATTCTGGCATTCCGTTCGCTTTTGGTCCCTGATGGCGCACAACCACCACGCAATCCCGGTCAAGCAGACCGGCATCGAACGCGGGTAACACATCATGCTGACTTTCAAAGACGACTGCTGGTGCTTCAATAATCTGGTTTTCTACCGGTACCGCCGACGTTTTCATCACCGCACGCCCGAGGTTACCGCTCAGCACTTTGGTGCCGCCGTGGTGGGAGAATGGTTGGTCAAAGGTGGCGATCACGTTGCTGTCCAGAGACTTCACCGCCCCTTCGCGCCAGTCCAGTTCACCCTCGTTAAGCCACGGTTCCATGGTGTAGCGGGATAAACCGAATCCGGCAACGGTGTTCACATCTTCATGTAGCAGACCCGCATTAAGCAGTTCACGCATTAACACCGGTACGCCACCCGCCGCCTGGAAGTGGTTAATATCTGCTGGACCATTCGGGTACAGACGCGCCATCAGCGGCACGATATCGGACAGATC
Source organism: Citrobacter sp. RHBSTW-00887 (assembly GCF_013728095.1). Lineage (NCBI taxonomy): Bacteria > Pseudomonadati > Pseudomonadota > Gammaproteobacteria > Enterobacterales > Enterobacteriaceae > Citrobacter > Citrobacter sp. RHBSTW-00887. Next base: position 3,191,858 of record NZ_CP056267.1, read on the forward strand.
GGAGAAATCATCCCAGTTAATCAGAATCCCGGCCGCACGCGCCATAGCCACCAGGTGCATCGTATGGTTGGTAGAGCCCCCGGTCGCCAGCAGCGCCACAATACCGTTCACTACCACTTTTTCATCGATCATTTTACCGATCGGCATCCATTCATTGCCATTGCCGGTCAGGCGTGTTACCTGACGGGCTGCAGCCGCGGTCAGCGCTTCACGCAGCGGCGCATCAGGATGTACAAATGAGGAGCCAGGCAGTTGCATACCCATAAACTCCACTACTGTAGATTCAATTGGTCAACGCAACAGTTATGTGAAAACATGGGGTTGCGGAGGTTTTTTGAATGAGACGAACATTTACAGCAGAGGAAAAAGCCTCTGTTTTTGAACTATGGAAGAACGGAACAGGCTTCAGTGAAATAGCGAATATCCTGGGTTCAAAACCCGGAACGATCTTCACTATGTTAAGGGATACTGGCGGCATAAAACCCCATGAGCGTAAGCGGGCTGTAGCTCACCTGACACTGTCTGAGCGCGAGGAGATACGAGCTGGTTTGTCAGCCAAAATGAGCATTCGTGCGATAGCTACTGCGCTGAATCGCAGTCCTTCGACGATCTCACGTGAAGTTCAGCGTAATCGGGGCAGACGCTATTACAAAGCTGTTGATGCTAATAACCGAGCCAACAGAATGGCGAAAAGGCCAAAACCGTGCTTACTGGATCAAAATTTACCATTGCGAAAGCTTGTTCTGGAAAAGCTGGAGATGAAATGGTCTCCAGAGCAAATATCAGGATGGTTAAGGCGAACAAAACCACGTCAAAAAACGCTGCGAATATCACCTGAGACAATTTATAAAACGCTGTACTTTCGTAGCCGTGAAGCGCTACACCACCTGAATATACAGCATCTGCGACGGTCGCATAGCCTTCGCCATGGCAGGCGTCATACCCGCAAAGGCGAAAGAGGTACGATTAACATAGTGAACGGAACACCAATTCACGAACGTTCCCGAAATATCGATAACAGACGCTCTCTGGGGCATTGGGAGGGCGATTTAGTCTCAGGTACAAAAAACTCTCATATAGCCACACTTGTAGACCGAAAATCACGTTATACGATCATCCTTAGACTCAGGGGCAAAGATTCTGTCTCAGTAAATCAGGCTCTTACCGACAAATTCCTGAGTTTACCGTCAGAACTCAGAAAATCACTGACATGGGACAGAGGAATGGAACTGGCCAGACATCTAGAATTTACTGTCAGCACCGGCGTTAAAGTTTACTTCTGCGATCCTCAGAGTCCTTGGCAGCGGGGAACAAATGAGAACACAAATGGGCTAATTCGGCAGTACTTTCCTAAAAAGACATGTCTTGCCCAATATACTCAACATGAACTAGATCTGGTTGCTGCTCAGCTAAACAACAGACCGAGAAAGACACTGAAGTTCAAAACACCGAAAGAGATAATTGAAAGGGGTGTTGCATTGACAGATTGAATCTACAACCATCTGGTTAGTGTTCGCTGTGCCGTAGAACGTACAGGTACCCGGAGCGTGATAAGACGCCGCTTCGGATTCAAGAAGCGCCATACGATCGACTTTACCTTCAGCATACAGCTGACGGATACGCACTTTTTCTTTGTTCGCCAGACCGCTCGCCATCGGACCGGAAGGAATAAAGATAGACGGCAGATGACCAAATGACAGCGCAGCCATTACCAGGCCCGGGACAATTTTGTCGCACACGCCGAGGAACAACGCGCCGTCGAACATGTTGTGGGAAAGGCCCACTGCAGCAGACATCGCAATCACTTCACGACTGAGCAGCGAAAGCTCCATCCCATCCTGTCCCTGGGTCACACCGTCGCACATTGCAGGTACACCGCCAGCAACCTGGCCTACTGCATTGGCTTCATGCAGTGCTTTACGAATGATGGCCGGATAGTGTTCATACGGCTGATGCGCGGAAAGCATGTCGTTATAGGAGGTAATGATCGCGATATTGTTACGCAGCATGCTTTTCAGCGAGGCCTTATCGTCCGGCTGACACGCAGCAAAACCATGCGCCAGGTTACCGCATGCCAGTTGCGAGCGATGAACGGTAGTTGATTTCGCTTGTTCAATACGGGCGAGGTAGGCGGAACGTGTGTCACGAGAACGTTCGACGATACGTTGTGTTACGCGTAACAAATTCGGATTCATAGAGGCTCCTAAAATTTATCTGTCAGAGCGTTGGATCAACAATGTGTTTCAGTTGGGTAAAAATAGCTGAATCGCTTGTTGGCCGTAGCTCAGGGGCAAAATCGTTTCAGGCAGTGTAATAAAAAAAGCCCCGCGGGTGAATCCACGCGGAGCTTAAAAGTGCAAAAATTATTCTACAATCTGTGTTAGATCATGTTACCGGTAAAATAACACCTATGGGCTAGATGATATTTTACTCGAATTCGTTCCAGGAACGACCATCTCGGGTAATCATCGCCACAGAAGCAACCGGGCCCCAGGTCCCTGCCTGATACGGCTTCGGCGCGTCGTTGTCCATCGCCCAGGCTTCGGTAATTGAGTCGACCCACTTCCATGCTTCTTCAACTTCATCACGACGCACAAACAGCGCCTGTATTCCGCGCATTGTTTCGAGCAGCAGGCGCTCATAGGCGTCGGCAAGGTGCGTCTGGTTGAAGGTTTCGGAATAGCTCAGATCAAGCTTGGTAATTTGCAGATTATGCTTGTGATCCAGACCCGGCACTTTGTTCAGTACCTGGATATCGACACCTTCATCAGGCTGCAAACGGATGGTCAACTTGTTCTGCGGCAGATCCTGCCAGGATTCTCTGAACAGATTCAGCTCAGGCGTTTTGAAGTAAACCACCACTTCAGAGCACTTCGTCGGTAAACGTTTACCGGTACGCAGGTAGAACGGAACTCCCGCCCAGCGCCAGTTATCGATATCCACACGGATCGCCACAAACGTTTCCGTGTTGCTGCTCTTGTTCGCGCCTTCTTCTTCCAGATACCCCGGCACTTTTTTGCCCTGGGCAAAACCCGCGGTGTACTGACCGCGAACCGTTTTTTCACGTACGTTCGAACGATCGATACGACGCAGCGATTTAAGTACCTTCACTTTTTCATCACGAATGCTGTCGGCGCTCAGATCGGACGGCGGAGACATCGCAATCATGCACAGGATCTGCAGCAGGTGGTTCTGAATCATGTCGCGCATTTGACCTGCCTGGTCAAAATAGCCCCAACGGCCTTCAATACCCACTTCTTCCGCCACGGTAATTTCTACGTGATCGATAGTGCGGTTATCCCAGTTGTTCACAAACAGGGAGTTGGCAAAACGCAGTGCCAGCAGGTTCAGGACCGTCTCTTTGCCAAGATAGTGGTCGATACGATAAACCTGACACTCTTCGAAATACTCGCCGACCTGATCGTTGATTTCACGGGATGTTGCCAGCGACGTACCCAGCGGTTTTTCCATCACAACACGGGCTGGTTTAGCATTCAGCTTTGCTTCACCCAGGCCTTTGCAGATCGCGCCAAAGGTGCTCGGCGGCATCGCGAAATAGTTAATGGTGGTACGTGATTTTTGATCCAGCATTTCGCCCAGACGGCTAAACGCGGCGGTGTCATTGACGTCCAGATTACAAAACTCCAGACGACCGCTGAGAGTCTCCCACAAACCTTCGTCGATTTTTTCTTTCATGAAGGTTTCGAGCGCTTCACGCACAACCTTGGTATAGGCTGCTTTGTCCCAGTCGGCACGCCCTACCCCAATGATACGGGTTTCCGGGTTAATCTGGCCGGCCTTTTCCAGTTGATACAGGGAAGGCAGCAATTTCCGCCGCGCCAGGTCGCCCTTCGCGCCGAAAATGACCAGGTCACATGCCTGGGCTGTTTGCGTTACCGCCATGTCATTCTCCTCAATTAAGTGCCTGGTGCTTTTGCCAGACACTGGTTGTAATTTTATTACAGTGCACTGTACTGCTTTTACGTGAATCCGGAAACCGTAAACGCTTATCCAGCCGTGCTGTTACCGCGAACAGTCGCTTTATGGGCGTTTGTCGTCGCAAATTGGACAAAAAAGTCATCTTTTTTCGTACCCCTGAAGACGTAAGAAAACCCGACTCCGATCATGTAATGAAAAAAAACAACAACTATTCTGTCCATTTTGCCCCGTTGCTGCATTAGCAGGGGTAATATCTATACACGAAATTATGCCCCGATTTCTCCGTATCATTGAAATCGTTTTTGCCCATGACCCATGAGTCTACCTACATCATGAATATGCTGGAAAAAATCCAGTTAAAACTGGAACAGTTGAGCAAGTCAGAGCGTAAAGTTGCCGACATTATTCTTGCCTCTCCCGAGCGGGCAATCCATTCAAGCATCGCCACACTTGCTGTGGAAGCCAATGTCAGCGAACCGACGGTGAACCGTTTCTGTCGCAGCATGGATACCCGCGGCTTCCCTGATTTTAAACTGCATCTGGCGCAAAGTCTGGCAAATGGCACCCCATATGTTAATCGCAATGTGGATGAGGATGACAGCGTAGAATCTTACACGGGGAAAATCTTCGAGTCAGCGATGGCAAGCCTCGACCACGTCCGCCAGTCTCTGGATAACGCAGCGGTAAACCGGGCAGTAGATTTATTAACTCAGGCGAAAAAAATTGCCTTCTTTGGCCTCGGTTCTTCTGCCGCAGTGGCGCATGACGCAATGAATAAATTTTTCCGGTTTAACGTACCGGTAATCTATTCCGACGATATTGTTCTGCAACGCATGAGTTGCATGAATTGTAGCGACGATGACGTCATTGTGCTTATTTCTCATACCGGAAGAACCAAAAGTCTGGTGGAACTGGCGCAGTTGGCGCGAGAAAATGACGCCATGGTTATCGCCCTCACCTCTCCCGGCACGCCACTGGCGCGTGAAGCAACGCTGGCAATTACTCTCGATGTACCGGAAGATACTGACATTTATATGCCCATGGTCTCTCGACTTGCTCAACTGACCGTGATAGATGTGCTGGCTACAGGATTTACTTTGCGCCGTGGGGCAAAATTTAGAGATAACTTGAAGCGTGTCAAGGAAGCGCTCAAGGAATCGCGTTTTGATAAAGAATTACTCATCAAGAGTGATGACCGCTAAAAGCAATAACAATGTTCTACCCTTTTATCATCCGGGTCGTTCATTTACCGTTAAAATTTGAGAACGACCGGATTAATGTTCACGCAACACCAAGTTGTTTCAGTCAACGGAGTATTACATGTCCAGAAGGCTTCGCAGAACCAAAATCGTTACCACGTTAGGCCCGGCAACTGACCGCGATAATAACCTTGAAAAGATTATCGCCGCGGGTGCGAACGTCGTACGTATGAACTTTTCTCACGGCTCTCCAGAAGATCACAAACTGCGGGCGGATAAAGTCCGTGAAATTGCCGCAAAACTGGGACGTCATGTAGCTATTTTGGGTGACCTGCAGGGACCTAAAATCCGCGTATCAACCTTTAAAGAAGGTAAAGTATTTCTTAACGTTGGCGACAAGTTCCTGTTAGACGCCAACCTCGGCAAAGGCGAAGGCGACAAAGAAAAAGTCGGTATTGATTATAAAGGACTGCCTGCTGACGTCGTCCCGGGCGATATCCTGCTGCTCGACGACGGTCGCGTACAGCTTAAAGTGCTGGAAGTTCAGGGCATGAAAGTCTTCACCGAAGTTACCGTCGGTGGCCCGCTGTCCAACAATAAGGGCATTAACAAACTGGGCGGCGGTCTCTCTGCTGAAGCCCTGACCGAAAAAGACAAAGCCGACATCGTCACCGCTGCGCAAATCAGCGTTGACTATCTGGCCGTCTCCTTCCCGCGCTGCGGCGAAGATCTGAACTATGCCCGCCGTCTGGCGCGCGACGCTGGCTGCGATGCGAAAATTGTCGCCAAGGTAGAACGTGCAGAAGCCGTCTGCGACCAGAATGCGATGGATGACATCATCCTTGCCTCCGACGTGGTGATGGTGGCGCGTGGCGACCTGGGCGTTGAAATTGGCGATCCTGAGCTGGTAGGTATTCAGAAAGCGTTGATTCGCCGCGCACGTCAGCTGAACCGTGCGGTCATTACCGCCACGCAGATGATGGAGTCGATGATCACCAACCCAATGCCGACCCGTGCGGAAGTGATGGACGTGGCTAACGCCGTCCTCGACGGTACCGATGCCGTTATGCTCTCTGCAGAAACTGCAGCAGGTCAGTACCCGGCTGAAACCGTCGCGGCTATGGCACGCGTCTGTTTGGGTGCTGAGAAGATCCCGAGCATCAATGTTTCTAAACACCGCCTTGACGTGCAGTTTGATAACGTTGAAGAAGCGATTGCCATGTCAGCGATGTATGCCGCTAACCACCTGAAAGGGGTCACCGCTATCATCACAATGACGGAATCCGGTCGTACTGCGCTGATGACTTCACGTATCAGTTCTGGTCTGCCGATTTTCGCGATGTCTCGTCATGAACGTACGCTGAATCTTACTTCCTTGTATCGCGGCGTCACCCCAGTTCACTTTGACAGCGAAACTGACGGCGTCGTTGCCGCCAATGAAGCAGTGAATCTGCTGCGCGATAAAGGCTATCTGGTTTCCGGCGACCTGGTCATTGTGACGCAAGGCGATGTCATGAGCACCATTGGCTCAACGAATACCACGCGTATTCTGACCGTCGAGTAACGCCCCGTTTGATGTAAAAAAGCCTCTCGTTTGAGAGGCTTTTTTTTATTTCTTCGGATAAAGATCTTTACGCTTATAAGGCTCAATTTCACCAGGTTTACGCGTCTTAAGCAGTTTTAGAATCCAGGTGTATTGCTCGAGATGCGGCGCCACAAAGATTTCCACTTCTTCGTTCATTCGTCTGGCAATGGTGTGGTCATCCGCCGTCAGGATGTCATCCATCGGAGGACGAACCTGAATCGTTAAGCGATGCGTTTTCCCATTGTATACCGGGAACAGCGGCACCACACGGGCGTGACACACCTTCATCAGACGGCCAATTGCCGGTAACGTGGCTTTATAGGTAGCAAAAAAATCCACAAACTCGCTGTGCTCAGCGCCATGGTCCTGATCCGGCAGGTAGTATCCCCAATATCCCTGACGTACAGACTGAATAAACGGTTTGATGCCATCATTACGCGCATGCAAACGACCACCGAAACGACGGCGTACCGTGTTCCAGACATAATCGAATACCGGATTTCCCTGATTGTGGAACATCGCAGCCATTTTCTGTCCCTGGGAAGCCATCAGCATCGCTGGGATATCTACACCCCAACCATGAGGAACCAGAAAAATCACTTTTTCATCGTTGCGACGCATCTCTTCGATGATTTCCAGACCCAGCCAGTCGACCCGATGCTGAATTTTTTCCGGGCCGCGAATGGCGAGTTCCGACATCATGACCATCGCCTGAGGTGCAGTCGCAAACATCTCATCGACAATAGCTTCACGCTCAGCTTCGCTGCGCTCAGGAAAGCAGAGGGATAAATTGATCAGTGCTCTGCGACGCGAGCTTTTTCCCAGCCGCCCAGCCATTCTTCCGAGCTTTGCCAGAATTGGATCGCGAAATGATGCCGGCGTTAACGAAATACCTGCTATCGCCGCCACGCCCAGCCACGCCCCCCAGTAGCGCGGATGGCGAAATGATTTGTGAAACTCGGGGATATATTCAATATTCTTTTTTTTCGTTTCCATGCTCTTCCAGTGTCTGGTACGGCGAAAAGTAGATCTGCTGATAGTGTAGCGGCGCGCGATGCGCCGTACAAAATAAAAAAGCCGGCACGCATAGCGTACCGGCTCTGTCAGCGTGTTAATTAATCGAAACGCAACTGAGGAACAACCTCTTTCACCTGTGCCAGGTAATCGGTACGATCCGAGCCGGTCAGACCTTCTGTGCGCGGCAGTTTCGCCGTCAGAGGATTCACTGCCTGCTGGTTGATCCAGACTTCGTAGTGCAGATGCGGACCCGTTGAACGCCCGGTATTGCCAGACAGCGCGATACGATCGCCACGTTTCACTTTTTGTCCTGGTTTGACCAACAACTTACGCAGGTGCATATAACGCGTGGTATAGGTGCGACCATGACGAACCGCAACATAGTATCCGGCTGCGCCGCTGCGCTTCGCTACAACCACTTCGCCATCACCCACCGACAGCACCGGCGTCCCCTGCGGCATCGCAAAGTCGACACCTTTGTGCGGCGCAACGCGTCCGGTCACCGGGTTCAGACGACGCGGGTTAAAGTTGGAAGAGATGCGGAACTGCTTAGCCGTCGGGAAACGCATAAAGCCTTTCGCCAGTCCGGTACCGTTGCGGTCATAGAACTTACCGTCTTCAGCACGGATTGCGTAATAATCTTTACCTTCAGAACGCAAGCGTACGCCCAACAGTTGGCTCTGCTCACGCTTACCGTCCAACATTTCACGAGACATCAGTACCGAGAACTCATCACCTTTTTTCAGTTTACGGAAATCCATCTGCCACTGCATGGCCTTAATCACTGCGCTGATTTCAGAGCTGGTCAGTCCGGCATCTTTGGCACTGGCGACAAAACTTCCGCCCACGGTGCCTTTGATTCGGCTGTTAACCCAATCGCCCTGCTGCATTTCGCTGCTCATTTTGAAACCCGTCGCGGTGCGATCGTAAGTACGGGTTTCACGACGGGAGACTTCCCAGGTCAGGCGCTGCAAATCACCTTCCGCGCCTAACGTCCAGGAAAGTTGCTGACCAATTTTCAGGTTACGCAGTTGTTTGTCGGAAGCCGCGAGTTGGCTGATGTCACCCATATCAATGCCGTACTGATTCAGAATACTGCTCAGCGTATCGCCCGTGGAGACGACATACTCATGCACGCCGGCTTCACCAGACGTTTTGTCATCCAGTTCATCCTGTGGGATGGCTTCGTCTTCCTGAGCGGCCTGATCGATAGGTTCGCTGGCCTCAGGCAATAGTGAGCGAATCTCGCTTTTTTCCAGCTCGATAGTTTTGACGATGGGTGCAGAATCAGGATGGTAAACATAGGGCCGCCAGACAGCGACGGCCAATGTCAGTACGGTAAGCGACCCCAGCATAACGCGATGGGGCCGCGGCAGATTATTAAATGCCAGAGCGACAGAGCGGGCTATCTGTTGCACGTAATCACTTCCTCATTAATCTCCTTTCAGGCAGCTCGCATACTGGTTGGCTAATTGGTTCAAAAACGCTGAATAGCTTGTTTTACCCAGTTTGATATTCGTTCCGAGCGGATCCAACGTTCCCATTCGAACGGATGTCCCTCTCGCGACGGCTTCAACGACCGCTGGCCTGAACTGTGGCTCAGCAAAAACGCAGGTTGCTTTTTGCTCAACCAACTGTGTTCTTATTTCATGTAAACGCTGCGCACCAGGTTGAATCTCAGGGTTCACGGTAAAGTGACCAAGCGGTGTTAGTCCGTAGTGTTTTTCGTAGTAGCCATAGGCGTCATGAAAAACGAAGTAACCTTTTCCCTTGAGCGGCGCGAGCTCGTTACCTACCTGCTTATCGGTTGCGGCTAATTGTGCCTCAAAATCCTTCAGGTTGGCGTCAAGTTTGGCTCGACTTTGCGGCATAAGTTCCACTAATTTTTCATGGATTGCAACCGCTGAGGCCCGTGCTATCTCTGGGGAAAGCCAAAGATGCATGTTGTAATCGCCGTGATGGTGATGCTCGTCACTTTTTTCACTGCCGGCATCATTATGTCCATGATCGTCATCATCGTCGTCAGCACCTTTCATGAGTAACGGTTTCACGTCATTGAGCTGCGCAATCGTTACCTGTTTTGCATTAGGAATATTCTTGACTGATTTTTCCATAAACGCTTCCATCTCAGGTCCAATCCAAACGACTAAGTCCGCGCCCTGTAAGCGTTTTACGTCTGAAGGACGCAATGAGTAATCGTGTTCGGAAGCCCCGTCAGGCAGCAGAACCTGGGTGTCAGTAACCCCGTCAGCAATGGCTGAAGCGATAAACCCCAGTGGCTTAAGAGAAGCCACGACAGCGGCATTTGCCGACTGTGTTGCACTACCCCAAAGAGCAGCGGATAATGCTGCGAAAAGAAGCGTATTTTTATGTAACATAATGCGACCAATCATCGTAATGAATGTGAGAATTGTGATATTATAACATTCTATAACTTCTGCAAGACTAAAATTGATATGACGACTTTGGTTTCACTGGAAAATGTCTCGGTCTCTTATGGTCAACGCCGCGTCCTCTCTGACGTATCGCTTGAACTTCGACCCGGTAAAATATTGACGCTTCTCGGCCCAAATGGTGCCGGGAAATCTACGCTGGTGCGCGTTGTATTAGGGCTGGTAGAGGCTGATGAGGGAGTTATCAAGCGTAATGGTCGATTGCGGATTGGCTATGTGCCGCAAAAACTGTACCTCGATACGACGCTTCCGCTGACGGTAAGTCGGTTTATGCGCCTGCGTCCCGGCACCAAAAAAGAAGATATCCTTCCGGCACTGAAGCGTGTTCAGGCCGGACATCTGATGAATGCGCCGATGCAAAAACTCTCTGGCGGGGAGACACAACGCGTCCTGTTGGCCCGTGCTTTATTGAATAAACCTCAGCTACTGGTGCTTGATGAGCCAACCCAGGGCGTGGATGTCAATGGGCAGGTCGCACTGTACGATCTTATCGACCAGTTGCGACGTGAACTGGATTGCGCCGTACTGATGGTTTCTCATGACCTGCATCTGGTGATGGCAAAAACCGATGAGGTACTGTGCCTGAACCATCATATTTGTTGTTCTGGTGCGCCGGAAGTGGTTTCCATGCACCCGGAATTCATCTCAATGTTCGGACAACGCGGTGCCGAACAACTCGGAATTTACCGTCATAATCATAATCACCGCCACGATTTACAGGGTCGTATCGTCTTACGCCGGGGAAATGGTCACTCATGATTGAATTGTTATTACCCGGTTGGTTAGCCGGGATCATGCTGGCCTGTGCTGCTGGCCCGCTCGGCTCGTTTGTGGTCTGGCGTCGAATGTCTTATTTCGGTGATACGCTGGCCCACGCTTCGCTACTGGGGGTCGCCTTTGGCCTGCTGCTGGATGTAAACCCTTTCTATGCGGTCATCGTCGTCACTTTGTTGCTGGCAGGCGGTCTGGTATGGCTGGAAAAACGCCCACACCTCGCGATCGATACTTTATTGGGCATTATGGCCCACAGTGCACTGTCATTAGGGCTGGTTGTCGTCAGCCTGATGTCCAACATCCGTGTAGATCTGATGGCCTATCTGTTTGGTGATTTGCTCGCCGTGACGCCAGAAGATCTTATCTCCATCGCCATTGGGGTGGTTATCGTTCTGGCGATTTTGTTCTGGCAGTGGCGCAACCTGCTGTCGATGACCATCAGTCCGGATCTGGCATTTGTGGATGGCGTGAAACTGCAACGCGTTAAGCTTCTGCTGATGCTGGTCACAGCATTAACTATTGGCGTGGCGATGAAATTTGTCGGGGCATTAATTATCACCTCACTGCTTATTATCCCTGCGGCAACCGCCCGTCGCTTTGCCCGTACGCCAGAACAGATGGCAGGGGTTGCCGTTGGTGTGGGAATGATAGCGGTTACAGGCGGGCTGACCTTCTCGGCCTTCTATGACACCCCGGCAGGTCCTTCCGTGGTGCTGTGTGCCGCGCTGCTGTTTATCTTCAGCATGATGAAAAAACAGGCGAGCTAATGCGTATTTTAGCCGGATGGAGGCTATTGCCTTATCCGGCTTTTTATTTCATGAGCGAAATGCTTCCCTTCCCGCGGTTTATTAAATGTTTATCCCCACAGCCACATAATCAGCGTTAAACTATTTATACCGTTATTTTAGGGAGAAACGATGATGCGCGTACTGGTTGTCGAGGATAATGCTTTATTACGCCACCACCTCAAGGTTCAGTTACAGGATTTAGGGCATCAGGTGGATGATGCAGAAGATGCGAAGGAAGCGGACTATTATCTGAATGAACATCTGCCGGATATCGCGATCGTTGATTTAGGACTCCCCGATGAAGACGGTTTGTCATTGATCCGCCGTTGGCGCAGCAATGAGGTTTCGTTGCCGATTCTGGTGTTAACCGCGCGTGAAGGCTGGCAAGACAAGGTGGAAGTACTCAGCGCCGGAGCCGACGATTACGTCACCAAACCGTTTCATATCGAAGAGGTGGCTGCACGCATGCAGGCACTGATGCGTCGCAACAGCGGTCTGGCATCGCAGATTATCTCTCTTCCTCCTTTCCAGGTGGACCTCTCTCGGCGCGAGTTATCCGTCAATGATGAAGTTATCAAGCTCACGGCGTTCGAATACACCATTATGGAAACACTTATCCGTAATAACGGCAAAGTGGTCAGTAAAGATTCGCTCATGTTACAGCTTTACCCGGATGCCGAGCTGCGTGAAAGCCACACCATTGATGTTCTGATGGGGCGTCTGCGTAAAAAAATACAGGCGCAATACCCGGATGATGTTATCACCACCGTGCGTGGCCAGGGATATCTTTTTGAACTGCGCTAATGAATAAATTATTGCGTCATTTTTTCCCGTTATCACTGCGGTTGCGCTTTTTACTGGCAACCGCGGGCGTGGTATTGGTGCTTTCGCTGGCCTACGGCATGGTTGCCCTGGTGGGCTACAGCGTCAGCTTTGATAAAACAACGTTCCGCCTGCTGCGGGGTGAAAGTAACCTGTTCTATACCCTGGCAAAATGGGAGAACGGTAAGATAAACGTCGAGCTGCCTGAGAATCTCGATATGCAAAGCCCAACAATGTCGCTGATCTATAACGAAGACGGTGAGTTGTTGTGGGCGCAGCGCAATGTTCCCTGGCTGACGCACAGTATCCAACCGGAATGGCTAAAAGCGAACGGTTTTCATGAGATTGAAGCCAATGTAGATGCCACCAGCACCTTACTGGGCGAAGATCACTCCGCTCAGCAGCAGCTAAAAGAAGTCAGAGAAGATGACGACGATGCCGAAATGACCCACTCGGTCGCCGTGAACGTCTACCCCGCCACTGCCAGAATGCCACAGTTGACCATAGTGGTTGTCGATACCATTCCTATTGAGCTAAAGCGCTCGTATATGGTCTGGAGTTGGTTTATTTATGTGCTTGTCGCCAATCTGTTGCTGGTCATTCCGCTGTTATGGGTAGCCGCCTGGTGGAGTCTGCGGCCTATCGAATCGCTGGCGCGTGAAGTCCGTGAGCTTGAGGAACATCATCGAGAGATGTTAAACCCCGCCACCACGCGCGAACTGACCAGCCTGGTCCGCAATCTTAATCGACTTTTAAAAAGCGAACGCGAGCGCTACGACAAATACCGTACGACGTTAACAGACCTCACCCACAGCCTGAAAACACCGCTGGCGGTATTACAGAGTACGCTCCGCTCGATGCGTAATGAAAAAATGAACGTAAGCGACGCGGAACCCATCATGCTGGAACAAATCAGCCGTATTTCCCAGCAGATTGGCTATTACCTGCATCGCGCCAGCATGCGTGGCAGCAGCGTGCTGCTTAGCCGCGAACTGCATCCAGTCGCGCCGTTGCTGGATAAACTCACCTCGGCGCTAAATAAGGTGTATCAGCGTAAAGGCGTGAACATAAATCTCGATATCTCACCCGAAATCAGTTTTGTGGGCGAACAGAACGATTTTGTCGAAGTAATGGGCAACGTGCTGGATAACGCATGTAAATATTGTCTGGAGTTTGTCGAGATTTCAGCGCATTTGTCCGAGGATCAGCTACACATTCTGGTTGAAGATGATGGTCCTGGTATTCCGCAAAGCAAACGGGAAGTGGTGTTTGACCGTGGACAGCGTGTCGATACGCTACGACCAGGGCAAGGCGTTGGACTGGCGGTGGCGCGAGAAATCACCGAACAGTATGACGGGCAGATTATTGCAGGCGATAGCCTGCTGGGTGGCGCGCGCATGGAAGTTATTTTTGGCCGCCAGCAGCCGGGGCAGATAGACGAGTAATCGCCGCATGTAATAAATATGTACTGATTTCCCGCTTGCGGTTAAGTATCCGTTATAATCGGTTGCAGATACCAGCCTGCGGGATGCTCATTATGGAATACCAACTCACACTTAACTGGCCCGATTTTCTTGAACGCCACTGGCAGAAACGCCCGGTGGTCTTAAAACGCGGGTTTAACAACTTTATTGATCCACTCTCTCCTGACGAACTGGCTGGACTGGCAATGGAAAGCGAAGTCGACAGCCGACTCGTCAGCCACCAGGACGGTAAATGGCAGGTTAGCCACGGTCCGTTCGAAAGCTATGATCATCTCGGCGAGAACAACTGGTCGCTGCTGGTACAGGCGGTCAATCACTGGCATGAGCCAACCGCCGCGCTGATGCGCCCGTTTCGCGAACTGCCGGACTGGCGGATTGACGATCTGATGATCTCCTTCTCTGTCCCCGGCGGCGGCGTTGGCCCACATCTTGATCAGTACGATGTGTTTATCATTCAGGGAACCGGGCGACGTCGCTGGCGCGTGGGCGAAAAACTGCAGTTGAAGCAGCACTGCCCTCACCCGGACCTGCTGCAGGTCGCCCCGTTTGAAGCCATCATCGATGAAGAGCTGGAACCCGGCGATATCCTGTACATCCCACCAGGATTCCCGCACGAAGGCTATGCGCTGGAAAACGCCATGAACTATTCGGTCGGTTTCCGCGCGCCGAATACTCGCGAGCTGATCAGCGGCTTCGCCGATTACGTTTTGCAACGTGAGCTGGGCAGCACGTATTACAGCGATCCTGACCTGCCGCCGCGCGATCATCCGGCTGACGTTCTGCCGCAGGAAATGGACAAGCTCCGTGAAATGATGCTTGGACTGATTAATCAGCCGGAACATTTCCAGCAGTGGTTTGGCGAGTTTATATCTCAGTCTCGTCATGAGCTGGATATTGCTCCACCGGAGCCGCCGTATCAGCCAGACGAAATTTACGATGCCCTGAAGCAAGGGGATGTGTTAGTGCGTCTGGGCGGATTGCGCGTATTGCGCATCGGCGATGACGTCTACGCCAACGGTGAGAAAATTGATTCACCGCATCGCCCTGCCCTGGAAGCGCTTGCCAGCCATATTGTTCTGACGGCCGAGAACTTTGAAGATGCGCTGGAAGATCCGTCTTTCCTTGCCATGCTTGCCGCACTGGTTAACAGCGGATACTGGTTCTTCGAAGGATAATACGAACGTTGCCTGATGCGACGCTAGCGCGTCCTATCAGGCCTTCTGGAGTGAAATACTGTAGGCCGGATAAGCAAAGCGCTATCCGGCATCTATCGGTAAATTTACTGCTGCTTTGCGGTTAACTCCGCAATACGTACAATCACCCGCACCGCTTTTTCCATTCCTTCCAGGGTTACAAACTCATGTTTACCATGATAGTTGTAGCCTCCGGTGAACAGATTCGGACACGGTAATCCCATAAACGACAGCTGCGCGCCGTCGGTGCCGCCACGAATAGGTTTCAGCACCGGCTCAATATCGCAATCGCGCATCGCCTTCTGGGCGATATCCAGCACATGCGGATGCTCAATCACTTTTTCGCGCATATTGTAGTAGCTGTCTTCAATCACCAGTTCGATATAGCAATCCGGGTGTAACCCTTTGCCGACCTTTTTGGCGATCTCCATGATCTTGCGTTTGCGCGCTTCAAACTGCTTGCGGTCAAAATCACGGATGATGTAGTGCATATCCGCCCGATCGACCGTCCCTTTCATGCTCGCCAGATGATAAAAGCCTTCGTAGCCTTCCGTCGTTTCCGGGCTTTCGTCTGCCGGAACCTCAGCATGAATACGAGCAGCCAGCGACAGCGCATTCACCATCACCCCTTTTGCGGTACCGGGATGGACATTGTTGCCGACAATTTTGATATTAACCGACGCGGCGTTGAAGTTTTCAAATTCCAGCTCTCCCACGCCACCGCCGTCAACGGTATAGGCCCACTGCGCATCAAATGCCGCAACGTCAAAATGCTTCGCCCCTTTACCTACCTCTTCGTCCGGCGTAAAGGCCACGCGGATATCACCGTGCGGAATATCTTTTTGGATGAGCACCGCCAGCGCAGTCATGATTTCCGCCACGCCAGCTTTATCATCCGCGCCCAGCAGCGTTTTACCATCTGTGGTGATCAGCGTCTGGCCCAGAAGTTGATGCAGCACCGGGAACATCACCGGCGACAGAACTTCATCACCAATGCCTAACGCAATATCGCCGCCGCGATAGTTTTCAACGATTTGCGGATTAACGTTTTTACCGCTGAAATCCGGTGAGGTATCCACATGGGAAATAAAGCCGATCGCGGGAATATTGCCAGCAACGTTAGCGGGCAACGTGGCCATCAGCGTCCCCTTTTCGCTCAGTGAAATGTTAACCAGCCCCATCTCTTCGAGCTGTTGTTTGAGCAGTTGTAATAATTTCCACTGTCCTTCGGTGCTGGGTACCTGCCGCACGCCCGATTTTGATTGGGTGTCCAGCGACACGTAGTGTAAAAAACGCTCAAGTAGTTTATCCATGCAGTCACCCTCACTTTTTGTGACAACATTATCAATAAGCAACAAAAGACAAATATTGCGTCAGGTCACTTTTATCCCCGCAAGTGAGAATATTTCGCCCTGACATCCCCTCTGACTATAGGGCTAAGTCAGTAATTCGCAACAAGGATTGGCGATTACCATGGTTTGCCGTAGAATAACGGCCCTCATTAAGAGTCATCAAGGTGGTTAACCACGAACCCCGCAGCGGTCAGCCATCCGTTGCGTTTACATGGGACAGAGTAAAAAATTGAATAAACAACCGCGTTCGCTTTCTCCACTGGTGCAATTAGCGGGAATTCGCAAAAGTTTCGATGGCAAAGAGGTGATTTCCAGCCTGGATTTGACCATCAATAATGGCGAGTTTCTCACGCTGCTTGGCCCCTCTGGCTGCGGTAAAACAACCGTTCTTCGCCTGATTGCCGGTCTGGAAACGGTTGATTCCGGTCATATCATGTTGGACAACCAGGACATCACTCACGTTCCTGCGGAAAACCGCTACGTGAACACCGTCTTCCAAAGCTATGCGTTATTTCCCCACATGACCGTTTTTGAGAATGTGGCCTTTGGCTTACGCATGCAAAAAACGCCCGCAGCCGACATTCCTCCCCGCGTTACCGAAGCTCTGCGCATGGTGCAGCTGGAAGAGTTCGCCCAGCGAAAACCGCATCAACTCTCCGGTGGACAGCAGCAGCGCGTCGCGATTGCCCGAGCGGTGGTCAATAAACCCCGTTTACTTCTGTTAGACGAATCTCTCTCTGCGCTGGACTACAAACTACGCAAGCAGATGCAGAACGAACTGAAAGCGCTGCAACGTAAGCTTGGTATCACCTTTGTCTTTGTCACTCACGATCAGGAAGAGGCGCTGACCATGTCAGACCGTATCGTGGTGATGCGCGATGGCAAGATTGAGCAGGACGGTACGCCGCGCGAAATCTACGAAGAGCCGAAAAACCTGTTCGTCGCTGGGTTTATCGGTGAGATCAATATGTTTAACGCGACGGTGATAGAACGTCTGGACGAACAGCGCGTTCGTGCTAACGTTGAAGGTCGTGAGTGCAATATTTATGTCAACTTCGCGGTGATTCCCGGGCAGAAGCTGCACGTCCTGTTACGCCCTGAAGATCTGCGCGTTGATGAAATCAACGACGACAATCATATCGAAGGCCTGATCGGCTACGTGCGTGAACGCAACTACAAGGGCATGACGCTGGAGTCGGTTGTGGAACTGGAAAATGGCAAGATGGTGATGGTCAGTGAATTCTTCAACGAAGACGATCCTGACTTTGACCACTCTCTCGACCAGAAAATGGCGATTAACTGGGTAGAAAGCTGGGAGGTCGTACTGGCTGATGAAGAACACAAGTAAATTCCAGAGTGTGGTGATCGTCACCATTGTCGGTTGGCTTGTGTTATTTGTCTTTCTGCCCAACCTGATGATCATCGGCACCAGCTTTTTGACCCGCGACGACGCCAATTTCGTCAAAATGGTCTTTACGCTGGAAAACTATACACGCCTGCTCGATCCGCTCTATTTTGAGGTACTGATTCACTCCCTCAATATGGCGCTGATTGCCACGCTCGCCTGTCTGGTGCTCGGCTATCCGTTTGCCTGGTTTTTGGTAAAACTGCCGGAAAAAGTGCGTCCATTGCTGCTGTTCCTGCTGATTGTTCCGTTCTGGACCAACTCGCTTATTCGCATCTACGGACTCAAAATATTCCTCAGCACCAAGGGCTACCTCAATGAATTTCTGTTGTGGCTCGGCGTTATCGATACCCCCATTCGCATCATGTTTACCCCCAGCGCGGTGATTATCGGCCTGGTGTACATCCTGCTGCCGTTTATGGTGATGCCGCTCTATTCCAGCATTGAAAAACTCGATAAACCGCTACTGGAAGCCGCGCGCGATTTGGGCGCCAGTAAACTTCAGACCTTCACCCGCATCATTATTCCGTTAACGATGCCGGGAATTATCGCCGGATGCCTGCTGGTTATGCTGCCCGCAATGGGGCTGTTTTACGTTTCCGATTTAATGGGCGGGGCGAAAAACCTGCTGATTGGCAACGTGATTAAAGTTCAGTTCCTGAACATCCGCGACTGGCCGTTCGGTGCAGCCACCAGCATTACGCTGACCATCGTCATGGGTCTGATGCTGCTGATCTACTGGCGCGCCTCCCGCTTGCTGAACAAGAAGGTTAGCGACATTGATAGTTAACCGATATTACCTAAAAAGTTAAAATAATCATGGCATGCAGTTTACCCTCAAGTAAACTGCATGCCAGGTCACGAACGGGGATAAGATTTGTAAAATCAGAAAGGAATTGTAAACGCGCAAAAATATGCCGTCATGATACGCATGAATTTATTATCGATATTCAAGAAATTGTCTTCTGGATTCATCATCTTCAAGGTACTCAAATGAGAGAAGGCGAATTTTGGTAAGGTTATAAAACCACTCGCAATCGTTTCGTTGAATAATTTCGCCAGGCTTGAAACATATTCCGGATGCTTCCCGGATAATCGCATATTTACCATTATTAAACCTGGCCCTGTGGATACAGAAAGATTGACCAACCTGCCCATGACAGCTGTTCGAAAGGATATGTCCTTCAATAAAAATAGATTTTTTAGATTTCATCATCATATCCTCTCAAACTGCAGTACAGGAGCAATATTGTCATTTCCCAACATCACTCACGTTAGGTGGCAGAAGCCGATCAGCCGCCGATACACCAGCATTCTGATGGTCTGAACAACAGCCCGCAGGCAGGGCACTCCAGAACCGCATCTTTTCTTAGTTTACCTGCTTTCTGATCGGCTCTGTATGCGCATACCGGGCAGGCAACATGCACCGGTCTTTCTTTAAAGTGCCTGAGTCCTTTTGTATAAGACATAAATAATTCTCTGAGGAACACAGTAATTATTATACGCCTTAATATAAAAATAACTGGCTTAAGTTATGTTAATTTATGATTAAATCAGGATATCAGATATTGAAAATTAAACGTCTGATTTATGATATAATACCCTTCCGTGAGAAATTTATCATGAAATCAGAAGACACCCTTGACTGGTACCCGGCCCAGTTGCCACCAGTGAAAATTATTCTTGGCGAAGCCGTGCTGGCAGTCGGCAAACAGGGCCGACCTATTAATACCCGAACTTTGCTGGAATACCTTCAGGTCATGCAGGACAAGCAAAAAAAACGAGATGACAAAATCGCCATGCAGACAGCGATTGAGGTTCTCAGGGATAATCAGCGCATTAACGGCAGACGTTAATGCGCGTCCGGACTCAGTATCAGTTCTGAATAATCTCAACCGTATGGTTTTGTCCATCATCCCGCAGCGGTATTCTGTCATCAGGGAGGAGAGCACCATCCAGTGTAACGCGATATTCTGCATCGCCGCGTGAGACACTAATCTGATAATGGCTTTCGCCATATTGATAAGCCATAGAAAAAGACGGCCACCCATCCGGCAACCGGGCATGAACCGTAAGATCAGCACCGGAACGTTTTATCCCCAGTAATTCCTCGGTAAGTAAACGCCAGGCCCAGCCTGATGAACCGGTATACCAGCTCCATCCGGCACGTCCGATATGGGGAGCGACGCTGTAGACATCAGCGCTCATGACATAAGGCTCGGCTTTATAAATCCCGACTGAGTTCGCATTCAGAGTATGATTTATCGGGCTGAGCATGGACCAGAGTTGCCAGGCACGTTCGGCATTCCCCATTCGGGCAAATGCCATCACAGCCCAGATAGCGCCATGTGTATACTGCCCTCCGTTTTCCCGCACACCAGGCAGGTAGCCCTGTATGTAACCCGGATTTGGACCGTGCCCATCGAAAGGCGGCGTTAATAGTTTTATCAGTCCCCCCTCGCTATCCACAAGGTGCTTATCCAGCGCCTGCATGGCCTTTGCGCACCGTCCCGGGCTAGCGGCCCCGGACAATACTGACCAGCTCTGGGCAATCGCATCGATCCGGCAATCCTGTGATGCTTTCGACCCCAGGGGAGTACCATCGTCAAAATATCCACGCCGGTACCATTCACCATCCCAGGCGTGGGCTTCGAGATTGCTTTGCAGGCGCACAGCCTGTGAACGGCACATTGAGGCGACGCTTTCATCCAGCCTGCGATCAGCCAGCGCCGCAAACCGCTGCAAAATGTCGAACAGAAAGAAGCCCAGCCAGACGCTTTCACCCTTGCCGTCGATCCCCACCCGGTTCATGCCGTCATTCCAGTCACCCGCCCCCATCAGCGGCAGACCATGCTCCCCGAACTGTTGTCCATACTTAATGGCTTTGACGCAGTGTAACCAGAGAGTCTCTTCGGTACCGCTGATCACCGGCGTATCATAGGCAGACTCTTCACCAGGCTGAAGCGGACGTCCCTCCAGATAAGGAATACGTGTTTCCAGTACATCCATATCCCCCGTCGTTTCAACATAGTGGCAAACGGCAAGCGGAAGCCACAGATAGTCATCGGAACAGCGCGTGCGCACCCCGTTGCCGTGTGGCGGGTGCCACCAGTGCTGTACATCACCCTCAATAAATTGCCGTGATGCACACAGGATTATCTGTTCTCTCATCCGGTTCGGATCAGCATGGCTCAGCGCCAGCGTATCCTGCAGTTGATCGCGAAAACCAAATGCGCCGCCGGACTGGTAGTAACCGCTGCGAGCCATCAGGCGGCAGGCTACCGTCTGGTACAATAGCCAGCCATTCACCAGTAAATTTACCGATGTGTCGGGGGTGTTAACCACGATTTTATCGAGCACATTGTGCCAGTGGTTGTGAACCCGGTTCAGCTCCTCGCGGACCGTCTCCTCATTCATATAACGGGCAAGCGTCTCCTGAGCTCGAATATGATTCTCCTCTGCGCCGAGGATAAAAATAAACGTCCTCTGATCGCCATCAATTAATGTTACCGCCGATTGTACTGCCCCGCAGGGATCCAGACCGGCGCCCGTTTTACCTGAAAGCCTGCGTAGCTTCATGACCGACGGGGCGTGCAGAGAACCATTACGACCGATAAACTCCCGGCGGTCCCCGGTCAACGAACAGTCATTACCGCTGACGGCAAAAAAGGCAGTACGACCGCTACCGTTATCGCCATAAAAGTTGTTCGCCAGCACTCCACAGCCGCCAGGTGGTCTGGCCGCATGTGTCACAATGTGAGGGGCTGAGCGAGTTCGTGTTCCTCCGAGCGTCCACTCCACATAGCCGGTGACGGAAAGTTTGCGTGTCCGCCCCGAAGAGTTACTGAGCGTCAGGAGCGCCAGTTTAACCGGCGCCTCTTCGGCAACCAGGACCGTCAGCTCGCTGTCTATACCATTCTCTCGATGGGCAAACACGCTGTAACCGAAACCATGGCGGGTCAGGTAATCACCATGTCCGCGAACAGGTAAAGCCGTCGGTGACCAACACTCACCACTCTCTTCATCGCGCAGATAAAACGCCTCGCCGCTGCGATCGCTCACCGGATCGTTCTCCCACGGTGTCAACCGGTATTCATGTGCATTCTCATACCAGGAGTAGGCCTGTCCCGCCTCTGAAATCACAGTGCCAAAACGGGCATTTGCCAGTACGTTTGACCAGGGAGCCGGTGTCTGCGCATCTTCCCGCAGGACAATCTGATATTCCCGACCATCCTGAGAAAATCCACCGTACCCATTGAAATGGCATAACTGACTGATATCGGGGCTCCAGTCCGTATGTTGATTACGCTCGCGCACAGCTCGTGGAATGAGTGCTCTGGCCTGAGGTTTCAGGGTATGAGTACGCTGATTAAGCTGCTCATTGATACTGCCTGTGCGGTCATCAAGATAAAGACAGGCCACGCTCATCAAAAGCAACTTATCCTCAGCAGAGAGATGCTCGCCATTACGAACAAAAATACCGCCCGTTTTGTCCAGCAGACTGGCTTCAGACCCGGCATAAATTAAGTCCATAATCTGATTTTGTAAGCCCTGCTGGTAGCCGCCGGGACTGTTATTCAGGATAACCAAATCAACATCCAGTCCTTTCTGTCTCCAGTAACGGTGCGCCTGAATCAGTGTGGTCACTGAGGCAATACTTTCCTCGCTGGTAATACTGAGCAGCACTATCGGCAGATCGCCTGAAATTGCCCAGCCCCACAGACCGGACTGACCACGCCGGTTGCGGCTGATCGCCTGGCCTTCGGCGCGCAGCTCCTGGACAGGGTAAAGCACCGCGCTGGCAAGACGATTAAACAAAGTGGCATCATCTTCACTGGCGTTCATCTGGCGTAATACCACCAGACTGTGAGACCAGGCCAGTTCAAAGACGCGATCAGCGATAGGGTAATCGCGGTATTTTTCCAGCAACGCCAGGCTCTGCTGGCGGGTCTCACTGATGCCATAAATGATATCAATCGTGACCGGCTGCCCCGGCTGCAGAGTGATGGCGTGGCGTATTGCCAGGATCGGATCCAGCACTGACCCCGACGTATTGCTGAGCGCCCCGCCTGCCTTTATTGCCTGGGCATCCGCAGGGTTTCTGCCACGACCAAGAAATTTTGCCCTGTCTGTTTCAAACGAAACGTTATGACGGTTATCGCCATGCACCACCATCATGTGAAACAGGCAGGGACTCGCTTCACCCGGAGAACGCGGGCGCCGATGGCAAAGAATAGCGTCACGCTCAGGATCCAGTTCCGTCTGAATAAACAAATTGCTAAATGCCGGGTGTGCCAGATCGCTGGCTTCAGGTGCCAGTACTACTTCGGCATAGGTTGTCAGTTCCAGAGAGCGAGGCTGGCGACCACGATGAATCAGTGTGAGCCGTCGCAACTCAATATCATCCTCCGGGGAGATCACAACCTGAGTTTTGACGCTGAGCCCATCGAAAGTACGTCTGAATTCAGCACTCGCATCGGTGAATATCACTTCCTCGTCATGCCCGCTGGTGTGGGCTGTCGGTTGCCAGGTATTGCTCGACACATTCCCCGTCTGTATATCGCGGATATAGCAGAATGCTCCCCAGTTATCGCGGGTGGTATCACTGCGCCAGCGCGTGAGCGCAATATTATTCCAGCGACTATAGCCGCCGCCGCCCGTGGTCAACATCAGATGATAATGGTTGTTGGACAGCAGTTGAATATCCGGGGCCGGCGTGTCCACGCCATAGAAAATACGGGGTTCATAGCGAACGGGTTTGACCCTGCCCTCATGAGATTCAAAATGACGGCGCGGACTGTACAGATCGACCGCATCCGGCACGCGTTCCTGTAACAGCAGGCTCGCTGAGCGGAAGACCGTACTGGACATGAAGCGTTCAGTCATCGGGGCGTCAAGTAGCACATGAGCCAGCGCCTGAAACGCCATGCCCTGGTGATGCGCCATCCAGGACTGAACCACCGCATAGAGCTGACCGGTTGCGAGGCGTGAGGGAGTATAGTCCAGCGCTTCATAAAAACCGTATTCACCATGTGCGCCATTTTTTTGCAGCCTGATCAGGTTCTCACAGGCTTTCTGTGGCGAGACCATTAACGCCAGCAGTGTGGCGTAAGGGGCGACAACCATGTCATCAGCAAGCCCCCTGCGCAGGCCGAGACCCGGCACACCAAATGCCTGATATTGATAATTATGCTGAACATCAAAAGCATGATAACCAGACTCTGAAACGCCCCACGGTACTCCGCGTTCTTTCCCCCAATGAATCTGGCGCATAACCGCCGACTGACTCATTTCATCAAGCAGGCTGCCAGGCCAGGTGGGCATTACCAGATTCGGCATCAGGTATTCAAACATTGACCCGCTCCATGACATCAGGGCGGTTTCATTGTCAATGGTGGTGAACAATCGCCCCAGCGCGTACCAGCTTTTAAGAGGTAGCTGATTAGTGGCAATGGCAAGAAAGCTGGTCAGGCGGATTTCAGACGGCAGAAGATCGTAGTGGCTCTTGTCAGGCATATTCGTGTCACAGTTATAGCCAACACTGAGCAGACTGGTTGCTTCGCTGTACAGAAAGGCGAAATCCATCCGGGCATGCTCATCCAGCCGTTGTTCAAGTTCAGTGATAATATTGAGTCGCATCCGGGCCTGCTCCATCGCTGACGCCGGGGGGGTTCCTACACCAGTAAATGTTGCGCGGGCAAGCTCGCACAAAGTCGGCAGCGTCTGTTCGTTCCAGGATGCAGGTAACCAACCAAGCAGCAGCGACCACTCATGGCAAAGCTGAACCAGTTGATGCTCCAGATGTCCTGCCCAACGCATCTGAAGAGGAGATCCCTGATGGCATAGCGTGTTCAGGTGATTGCACTGGGTGCGCATATTTTTCAGCTCGCTGAAAAATGTCTGCGGAGAGAGCGACACCGCGCTCAGGCAGTGTTTTCGCAACAACCGCAAGCTGTCAGGCGGGTTCTGACCCCACTGTTTTTCCAGAATATCCAGCGTATCATTCAGCCCTGCCAGTATCTGTTGGCGGTTTAAAACTGGCTGATGACGCATGGCGGACAGCCCTGCACGCAGGGTCAACAAATGCCCTGCCATGTTGCCGCTGTCGACGCTTGAGATATAGCGTGGGCTGAGGGGGGCCAGCGTACGAGTGTCATACCAGTTGTAGAGATGGCCCCGGTAGTGCTCCATTTTATCCATTGTGTCGAGCGTGAGCGATACGCGCCGGAGCACTTCCCCGCCGGGCAGGTAGCCAAAGTCCCATGCCGTCAGGTTAGCCATGAGGGAAAGGCCAATATTGGTAGGAGAAGTTCGATGGGCCACCGTCGGCTGCGGTATTTCCTGGTAGTTATCAGGCGGAAGCCAGTTCTCTTTTTCTGTGGCAAAGGTTTCAAAAAACGCCCAGATTTCACGGCTTGTCTGGCGCAACAGCTGTTTTTGTTCCGGATTGGGCGAAAACACCTTACGCGCAGGCTGGCGACTCAGCCAGCTCATCAGCAGCGGTGCCACACACCATAACAAACCGGTCGGCAACGCAATCCCCAGCAGTTGTGGAGCAAATTGTCCGGTCAGTATTATCAGCATCACACCACATACAACATTCAGCCACATCGCCTGATAAAAACGCGCGACAGTGGGTCCGGCCTGATTGCTGTCCTGGCTGTGGCTGACCCACTGGCTGAGGTGACGCCTGCTGATCCCCAATCGCCATAACGTCACGGCGATCGCTTTTAGCGAATATCCGGCTTCGTGCGGCAGTATCGCAAAATTAAGGCCGATACCTGACAAACGCTTCAGCGCACCCGCCCCTACCAGTAACAGATGCGGCTTCAGGCGGCGACGCAGAGGTTTATGCAGCAGGTCATGGGTGATGCAGAGGATGGTTGGCAACAGCCATATCAGCGACAGTACGCCCAGCCAGTAAACCGGATTAGGTACCCCGAGCAGGGTGAAGAACAGCAATACCAGTAATGAAGGGGCGACCAGACTGCGACGCAGATTATCGAGTAATTTCCAGTAAGAAAGCGCGGTCAGCGGATTCCTGGTCCGGGTTCCATCGGCTCTTCTGACACGTGGTTTCAGCCAGTTAAGCAGTTGCCAGTCACCCCGGATCCAGCGTGAACG
This sequence comes from Citrobacter sp. RHBSTW-00887, assembly GCF_013728095.1. Taxonomy (NCBI): domain Bacteria; kingdom Pseudomonadati; phylum Pseudomonadota; class Gammaproteobacteria; order Enterobacterales; family Enterobacteriaceae; genus Citrobacter; species Citrobacter sp. RHBSTW-00887. The sequence continues at coordinate 3,217,993 of NZ_CP056267.1, forward strand.
GCGTGCAACATCCGACAGATAATTATTCGGGTACTGTTCATAGAGTAACACCTCACTCAGCAGACCCGAACGTGCATAGCATCCTTCGAGTAGATCATGGCTGAGAACCAGGTTTTCCGGGCAGATGTTGGCAGTGGCCTGCATAAAAATGTCAACATCGTAAATCCCTTTCCCCACGAACGATCCTTCCCCAAAAAGGTCCTGATAGATATCCGAAGACATCATCGAATAGGGATTATTGCCCGGTATGCTGCTGCGCATGGCGGCGTAACGTCCCTGGCCGTTGCGTGGTATCTCCTCCGCAAGGCCGGGTTGTAAAATGCCAAATCCTTTGACAACCCTCTGGCGTACCGGATCATACTCTGGCGTATTCAGCGGATGCGCCATCGTCGCGACCAGTTTGTGCGCCGTATCGCGCGGCAGCACCGTATCACTGTCCAGGGTAATGACGTATTTAATATGGCCCGGTAAAAGGTTAGCAGGCATGTCTGCAACGCTGACGAATTGTGTCCCCGGATAGCGCAACCAGCTGTTCAGTAACGCCAGTTTTCCCCGCTTGCGTTCATAGCCCATCCACGTTCCTTCCGCGGGGTTCCATTCAGGCTGGCGGTGTAGCAGGTAAAAACGTGGGCGGCTGGAGGGATAGCGGCGATTCAGCGTCTGCGTATCGGCGATCGCCTGTCTGAGCAGCATCTGGCTTTCCGGCGAGGGTTCATTTGCAGAATCAGCGAAATCAGTGAGCAGCGCAAACCTGAGATTTTCGTTTTCATTCCCCAGCCAGCAGACTTCAAGACTGGTGAGGAGTTGGCTGAAACTTGCGTGGCTGGTCAGCATGCAGGGGATGACTAACAGGGTGGCGCTGTCAGGGGGAATGCCGGTTGAGAAATCCATCCGCGGCAAGGGGCGAGGAACGCGAAAACGGGTGGTGGCGTCACTGAGTAAATCGCTCATTAACTGAGTTACAGCGATAATCAGAGGGAATATCACCGCGATCAACAGCCAGTCTGCGCCCTGCATGGCTGTTTCATGCAAAATTGCCGCGGTCGTTGCGGTTGTCAACAACGCCAGGCTTCCAAGCCATGACAGCAGGGTTATTCTGTTGAAACTGTGCCGCAAGCGCATGAGCCTTGAGGTGTCTGCTAACAGATGAATTTCCAGCGCCTGCCGACCTTCGCCTGCGAGATAATAACCAACATGATATTCCAGTGTATCGGGAGCACTGTTTCCTGAAAGCGTCAGCACCCTGTCAGCAACTTCAGGCTCGCTGAGACCACTGTCTCTGGCCAGGACCTCAACAACGTGCCGGTAATGATCCCGGGTATTGAAGTGCATCCGAGGATAGATACCGGCAGGATCATTGCGTAATGCCTGTTCGACGACACTTATCGTTTCGGCGAAATCAGCCCAATCCGTTTCACTCAGTAATCGCAGACCCGCGATACTGTTACTGACAGATAGCTGGCTGGCGGCAAGCTGTTGATTGAAATTATGTATGAGAACGTCGGTGGTGATCCCCTGTTCCCTAAGGCACTGATCAACCCAGGTCAGAGGTAACGACAGCGCATTGCCATGCCCCTGCAGACGCCGCACCAGCTCTGCGACAAAGGCACTGGTTAACGTAGGTCGGGAGCGTGCCATATCGGCAACCACCATGATTAAATCGCCAGGGGCATTCTCTGCACATCCGAAAATCTTTGTTATCCACATATCAGCCAGCGTTCTGTCCTGCTGCGCTTTGATCACTTCGATACTGATACGACGAAGATTTTCAATCAGCGCCAGGCGCAGCATTCCCGGTAACGCCCAGACTTCACCTAATGTCAGCGGGGTCACCTGTTGATAGGCTGTGAGATAGCTGGTCAGGCTGGCGGCATCCCAGCGCCCGTCACCGTGAGCAATGGCCTCTGATGCAATATTGTAAATTCGTGGGCAATTCAGCGGCGACATCAGCGACGGGAGACCTTTACCAAAGCTTTTCGGCAAGTGCTGGCGGACCGTGCGGATTTGTTCCTCAATCAGATAATAATTGTCCAGCAACCACTCCCCGGCAGGCATGATACTGGTCTTTTTACCCGTGTTAAGCTCATAACAGCTTTGGGTAATGATGGCCTCATTCTCGCCGAGTCTTTTTAGAAGATAATAAGGATGTTTATCCGGCGATAATTTATGGGTCCGTGCGAGCTTCTGACCGTAGCGTTCCATCTGGGCGGTCGAAAAGAGTTCTGACTGCAGAGTGCTTTCACCGGCAGGATCGTTCGCCGAAAACGTTACGCTTTCGGTAGCATTCATCGGAATATGGGAGCGGTTAAACCACGCCCTGGGGTTCATTTTCATAGCATTGCTCTGATGCAGAGTTAGCATGCAGGAGCAGTTGCGAAATCAGTTCAGAAACGTTCTCTCAGGATGGGCGTAAGGCATCAGGGATTTAACAGCTGCCGGGATTTGACTTAAGTATAGAACACCGGGTTTAGGTGCAACTAAGTGTCAGGGTTATCGTGGTGAAACAAACAGTGTTTTACAGCCAGGGCACAGCATTGTCTGCTTAAGGCGAATTTTAGAAATAGATTGGGATGAACGTAAGCCGCAGGCCGGGCAGATGACAGTAGTCGTCGATACGCCGCCGAGGTACTTCATTGCGTAATCGATGAGAGACATGATGATTACCCTTTCGATGAATGAGATTCACTGTACCACGTTTGGATAAAATTTAACCATTTAATTTATCTTCCTATTTTTTATCCAAAAGGGGGATATCACAGGGTAGATGACGACGTTTGCCAAGATAGATATTTGCAGCCACAGGGGCCGTTGAGACCGTTGCTCCGCCACTCTTCGATACGGCTCTCTGCAGTCCGCTCTGGTATACAATCACCCGCTTCGATATTTCTTCCGGGAAATACTATGATATTTACCCTGAACTTTTCCTTTATGCCTTAGTCTAATAATCAAATCCATCTGAAATGAAGAAAATTTATGATTACCAGCCTTTCATTGGTATTTACCGTCATTACCGCTCTGTGCATTATGTTGTTTGCTGCGGTAAAAGTAGGAGTTGGGTTATCTAACAATCCCGACCGAAATGATAATTAACCCATTCGCAGGCTACTACGTCATCCCACTCCCCTCAATGTGATACCCACTGACCACGAAATATTCGACAAGTGCATTCCCTGCCCTGAGCCAGCAGTAGCCCGATAGCGCGGGCTGGCATCGGAAAGGCCCCATTAAAAAGTCAGGCCTTGTCTCTATGGTTAAAAATGAAGGTTTTGACAACATCCAAATTTTTTGACAGCAATAAAAAAGCATTACCTTTTAAGATAATGCTTTTCATTCAAGCTGGGTTTTTAACGATTAGATCAATGTAATTTTAATATCATAGCTTTCAAGCCCAGTCATTTTTTCACGAGCAGTAAACTGGATGTCGGAAACTTCTTTTCCTGTCTTTTTTTTGAGTTCAACAATTTTTTTTGTAATGAATTCAGAAATATCCGCTTCAGTTTTTGTTTTTAACTCTTCGACGTTCATTATTTACCTCTCTTGATCTCTAACGTATCAACGCCAAGTATGTAACATTCCCCGTGGAGCACTTATAACAGCGCTGACATGTTTAAAAGATAGAATGGAAAGACTCAATAATCAAGAGGTTGCAGTGCAATCTTCATACAAGAAAAGCGCAAAAAACCTGCAAACCACTGGACTACTATCTCGGTCGGTAAAGAAACAATCAGATGTCACTTCAAAAGCTTCGATGCTGCCTCGAGAATCTCTTCGGAACTGACATCGCGATCAGAGGCAACATAAACTATTTTATGGTCTCCTGTCAGAGATGGAAATCCTGCTGACATCACGGACAGGTGTGCTTTTTCCCCATTGGGAAACTCACGCATTATTGAAGTAATTCCCTTCATTACGGATACAACAACTGCCGGTTCTGAGTTAAAAAAAACGATTACTTTTTTCATAATGATACCGTGATGGTTCGTACAGAGATGAACGGTTTAGCATACAAAAAAGGCTCCATAAGGAACCTGAACTTTATTTTCTAAAATCTAACGAAGTCTGACCAGAACGAATGTATAGCGCAACATTGTCAAATGTAATCATTATCGATTTGCAAAAAATACATTTTGCTCCGAAAGGATTTTTTTCAGTAACATCAAAGCTCGACGTTCTGTACTGAGATCCGCGGCAACACGGGCATCTGAAGTGAATATGATGTGTAATAACAGTTACCTTATACAACCACGACATTAACTGCTGAGGGGCCTTTAGGTCCCTGTTCAACACTAAACTTAACTTCCTGATTCTCATTCAGCGTCTTGAAATCGTTACTCTGGATAGCAGAAAAGTGTACAAACACATCTTTACTGCCATCTTTAGGGGTGATAAACCCAAAACCTTTTTCAGGATTGAACCATTTAACTAAGCCAGTCATTTTATTAGACATAATTATTACCTTTCTTGAGTAAGCCCTTGGGCAGAATGGTCCGAAAAAAATCATCAGAGAGAGAAGCTAGCAAGGAAATCTCAACAGGAACAAGAAATAAAATTATTACAGCGACTGCTTTAGATAAATTCGTTACAAACCAAGAATTCATTAACGCATGATTAACCAAACATAGCAAGATTTAGTTTTATAGGGAAATCGCACATGATTCTTATCATAAAAATGAATTTAAATAGCTTAAATCGAAAATTATGTCATGCTGCTTAAGACCTTTATCTATCACCCTAAGTTTTCAGGGATTTTGACTCACGGAAGAGTCGTATTTCCTCCATCTCAGCATAATATTTAGCGTCTACCACGAAATTTCCGAGCATGTCAGAGAGAATTACAACGTCAGCTCCGGCTGTTTTGCTTTTGGCAGGAACGGCAAGATTTCCGGTGTGCTTTGCGGCATGCAGACGAGGGCAAGATTTGTTGCATCGGTGCGCAGCCGGCAAAGAGTGACAGACAGGATAGAAAAAGCCGCATATGGCTGCCTGGGTTATATTTATCAGTAGATTGATCGCGTCTTAATGCCCGGCTGACACTAAGCTCACCATAACAATGCAAAAATCCTATTGTTGGTGCAAACGCACCGTCATAGCGCATCACTGAAACAATATGAAACAATCAAACAATCAATGCCCATGCTTTTTTGTTTGTTGTTGACATTTAAATCTGCCATTAATTAGGAACCGAATCTGTGGAGGATATTTATGCTCAAACTTTTCCATTACCATTCTCAATACTGGATATTTCTCGCACTTGCACTTTCTGTTTACGTAGTTGCTTTTCGATAACACATGAATAGGTTGTGTACTGCTTCCATCTAATGTAGCCAGAACTTATATCCCATGAGCTTTGGTCCGGGCCTTAGCTCATCAAAGTGCATATGTTATAAATATAATGATACCGTTGCTGATATAAAGCCGTGCACAGACACCATCTAACCTGTTTTGCTTAGCCTTATAACAACCTGAAAAAGAAAACGTTTTAAACATGCTAACCAGTATTTTGGAAGCCCACAACTTTTTAATATCTGTCAAAGTCAACATGTTGAATTTAAGTCAGAGGCCACTCAAGATTTGTAGAACCGCTTACCACCATAATGCCAAATCCAAAGATAATGTGGGTATTAAAAATTACGTCTTCTTTCGCTACTGCATTAGCAATTGATTAACAATAACCTATGTCAGGCATCGCCCTCCTTTTTTATAAGTTAAAAAAGTAAGACGAGATTATTTTTTCAGTGTATATCTGAATATTCTTTATAATTCTGTCTATGTTAAAGATTTTAACCAATGAAAAACAATATTTTTTCCATTGAACGGAATAAACCGATAAGTCCTTTAGAACTTAAGATTTACCGCAACTATCGTGTAGTTCATGGGATCCGTATTGCTTTAGCATTTGTTATAACTTTCTTACTGATAAGAATGTTGAATTTACCAGACCACTCCTGGCCCCTGATTACACTGGTTGTGGTCATGGGACCAATTAGTTACATGGGCAATGTGATACCCAGGGCACTTGAACGTATGGCGGGAACTGTAGGGGGTGCGATTTTGGGGATCATCGCATTACACATTGAAATGTACTCTCTCACTATGATGATGCTGTGGTGTGGATGCGCAGCTTTCCTTTGTGGTTTTCTGGCCATGAGTAAACGTCCCTATGCCGCATTATTGATTGGTATCACGCTGGCGGTTGTCAGCAGCGCTCCTGCAGGAGACTTACAAACAGCATTGTGGCGAAGCACCAACATTATTATAGGATGCATTCTGGCGATGTTGTTTACCAGCATTTTTCCCCAAAGAGCATTCATTAACTGGCGTATACAACTTGCTGACTTTCTTTCTGATTATCTAAAAATAACAACAGCGGGAGTCTCCCGAAACGTTCTTGCGCCCCCGAGAATGGCCAAACTTCAAACGCGAGCGCTGAATAATGTAGTAAAAATGCGCAGCCTTATTACACCAGTAAATAAAGAAACAAAGATTGCGAAGAGTCTACTTGAAGATATTCAATCGATAACCCGCGATATGATAGCGGCGCAAAAATTTCAGATAAATGCCCACTGGGCATCCCGTGGCAGTCGATTTCTCATTTTGAATACTCACACTCTGTCAGATATGGAACAAATGACCCGTAGCACCCTCAACACCCTCGCACATGCCTTGCATGAAGGAAACCCAACGCCGATAGCATCAAATAGCGAGCATCTTCTCGAAATTACTAAAGAGTTGCATTGTCTTTTACTCGCCAATGAGGGCGAGGAAATCATTGAAAGCGCCGTTCACGGATATGTTTGGTTGAGCATTCAGCTTGCTATCCAACTTGAAGCACTATCAACCCTAATCACAAAAGCGCTTACAGAAAATAATTAATTTCAATGTCAATCGACAAATATGTAATCATTATTGCCTCACACCGTCCAGATATCACAACCTATCTTTTAGTAATGAAAAAGGCCCATTCTATTGTGTGGGCCAGAAAAGAAGAGTTTTGCACTACCAGGCTGGATGCCTCTCAGTAGGTCTTTGATTGAGAGACCATAATCCGTGATCACCGTAGGTGATTTATAACTCGTTTACAGAACAGATTTTTTCCTGATAAATATCAATATTTCTCTTATCTCATCGGCCTTTTGACCGTGCAAGGCATGACTTTTCCGTTCGATCAAATCAATGATATTCCCTGTCGTAACCCTTTTTCCATTTTCAAGTAGCTGGATAACTGTTTCACCAATTTCCTGGGCCATAATATGGTTTTGTATGATTCTCAATGCGTTGCCCTTTATATGGTTATTAGTAATACCGTTACACATCAGACATGATGTTAATAGCAAAACAAAAAATACAATTCTTTGCCCAACTTACTTGTATGTTGCACGGATAACCCTGAAATGACAAAACCCCGTTAGAACGAGGTTTTTATTCATGGTGTAACCATAGAGGATCAAACCCTCGTCTCCTGCAAGTTCAAAAGTCGCCCGCTCAATTCGATGAGGTAGTAGCAGACTGACGGCCCTTGTTGGACTTAAACCAGTGCCTGGCAATGATAATGAATCTTGCCACCTTAACTGGAAGGTCAGAGCCAAATGTTACTTTCGCAACACCTGTTCATTTGATTTACTGGAAATATATGGCGCATAGTTATCAGGTGTGATCATTGATGATTTACAAAAAATACACTTTGCACCAAAGGGATTTTTCTCAGTCACATCAAAATGGGAAGTTCTGTACTGTGACCCATGACAACAAGGGCACTTAAAATAAATATGGTCGGTCATGATGTTAGCCTTTATTTGCTACAACACTCACTACCGCAGTGATATCCAAAAGATCTATTTAACTAATAATTTCTCTTGGTTTTCAGTATCAGGTTACAACTCACTATTAAAAGCAATAAAAAATAAATATTTCTTATCAGTTCACATGAGGAATCTAAAATAATATAATTTTCTTTATATTATAGCACCAGCGATTTTTGGGATGTTGTTAGCTTTTACGAATGCACTTAAGCGTGCAAGAAAAACTACAGAGGTAAAACAACAAATGACATTTATAAAATAATCATTTCAACTGTTCTACCCAATGATTAGACTCAGACATCTGTTCAGCTTTATGTTGACAGATGTTGAGTTTCTGAAAAACTAATATATCTACTCAGGCATTCACCGTCTTCGCTATCGTATATTAGTTTACATCAGGAAAAATATCAGGCAGCTACAACGTTTTCAGCTGACGGCCCTTTTGCACCAGCAGTAATGCTGAACTCAACTTTTTGGCCTTCATTCAGCGTTTTAAAGCCACCACTCTGAATAGCAGAAAAGTGTACAAACACATCTTTACTACCATTGTCAGGGGTAATAAAACCAAAACCTTTAGACTCGTTAAACCATTTTACTAAACCAGTCATTTTATTAGACACAGGTAATTCCTTAAATTCTATGTAGCCTTACGGCGAAAAGGGCTTCGCACACAATCTAATTAGCAACGATAAGAAGGCTCAAAAGAAAGGATTATCTGTGGATAACGCTTGAGATGAGAACTGCTTTACTAAACCGCTTTAATGGGTCTGTGTACCTAACCAACCCCTCATTAATCACACACCCCACAAACAATAGCAAGTTATTTTTTCATTTAATTTTTCGCAAAATCTTAGAAATGGAAACTGAGACAGCATAATCAATGAGTTCTGTTCACTAGCAATAACATACAGCCGGTCGCCCCCCGGATAACGAAAAACAAAATAAAATATATTTATCAGTCACTTAAAGAAAAGCCCGTTTCAATCCGTAAAAATCCAGCAACGAATTTTCGTGCTATTTTTCGCAGTTCAGGAAATTAAAGCAACAAAGAAAATCATTTCATCCAACCAGTAAACTCTGAAACAACCATAACATTTACAAAACTATGCTCCTTTTGTTTCATATCAGTGTATTATCAGAGAAGGAAAATTAAAAAATTTGAAGGAGAAAAAATGCAACGACAGGCAATGATTTCATCAAAAATAAAATTTATTGGTTACTACCCATTAGAAAAGATACTGGAGATTGGGTTCGTAAATTCTTCAACTTTCCAGTATGTGGGCGTTCCTGAAAGCATCTATAACTCTTTTCTCACAGTGCAATCTAAAGGCCGTTTCTTTGACGGTGTCATTAAAGGTAAATTCTTGTGTCGTAAAACAGGGTGATTCAAGAAATTTACGCTGTAGATAGCGTAAAACGCCGTTCTGGTGTTTTCTGTTTTTTGTTACCACCGGGCCAGGAAATTGATATCCAAAAAACCACTATTCCCGTCAATTTCGTTACCCTTCGTTAAGCATGCTCCCTGCAGCGTTCACAGGTTTCAAACACTGGGACGCCATGCTCTTTCGTGGCTTTGCAGTCAAGTACCTCCTCTTTACCACCACAGCGGTAGCGTGCGCTAATTGTTCCCTGAACCGATTGCTATACCGACACTCGCAGTCAGCAATTAGTAAAGCTGGTCATTTAAATGGCCTTTTTTTCCCGATCATCCTAAAAATTGTTGTAAAATTCGCGGCCTTAGTGATAGCGGCTTCTTTTTGGCTATCTGTTTTGGCGGGAAGTTTTGGAGAGATTTTGGAGAAGAGAAAAAGTTGATTATTTTCAATACTCTGAAAACATCGCGCCTTCTGAACAAGAAGGTGAAACGCGAATGATCGGTCGGCTGCTCAGAGGCGGTTTTATGACCGCCATCTACGCGTATCTGTATATCCCAATCATTATTTTGATTGTGAACTCCTTTAACAGCTCGCGCTTTGGCATCAACTGGCAGGGTTTTACCACCAAATGGTACGGCCTGCTGATGAACAACGATAGCCTGCTACAGGCAGCGCAACACTCGCTGACGATGGCGGTGCTATCCGCCACGTTTGCCACGCTGATCGGCTCACTCACAGCGGTTGCACTGTACCGCTACCGTTTTCGCGGTAAACCGTTTGTCAGCGGCATGCTGTTCGTGGTGATGATGTCGCCGGATATCGTAATGGCGATTTCTTTGCTGGTGCTGTTTATGCTGATCGGCATTCAACTGGGTTTCTGGTCACTGCTGTTCTCGCATATCACTTTTTGTCTACCTTTTGTGGTGGTGACGGTTTACTCACGTCTGAAAGGTTTTGATGTACGAATGCTTGAAGCCGCCAAAGATCTCGGCGCCAGTGAAGTGACTATTCTGCGCAAGATTATACTGCCTCTGGCAATGCCTGCAGTGGCTGCCGGCTGGTTGTTGAGCTTTACGTTGTCGATGGATGATGTCGTCGTGTCGTCCTTCGTTACCGGGCCTGGTTATGAAATTTTGCCGTTAAAAATCTACTCAATGGTAAAAGTCGGCGTATCACCAGAGGTGAACGCGCTGGCGACCATTTTGTTGGTTCTGTCGCTGGTTATGGTGATTGCCAGCCAGCTTATTGCACGTGATAAAACCAAGGGCCGCTAAGGCCCTTAATTCAGGGGACGTTAAATGATGAAAAAATGGTCACGCCACCTGCTCGCGGCGGGTGCTCTGGCACTGGGCATGAGCGCCGCTCACGCTAATGACAACAACACGCTCTATTTCTATAACTGGACCGAGTATGTCCCGCCTGGGCTGCTGGAGCAGTTCACCAAAGAGACCGGCATTAAGGTTATCTATTCGACCTACGAGTCGAACGAAACCATGTACGCCAAGCTCAAAACCTATAAAGACGGCGCATACGATCTGGTGGTTCCGTCCACCTATTACGTCGATAAAATGCGCAAAGAAGGCATGATCCAGAAGATCGACAAGTCGACGTTGACCAACTTCCACAACCTCGATCCGGAAATGCTCAACAAGCCATTCGACCCCAACAATGACTACTCTATCCCGTATATCTGGGGTGCGACGGCCATTGGCATCAATAGCGATGCCATCGACCCGAAAACAGTAACCAGCTGGGCCGATCTGTGGAAACCGGAGTACAAAGGTAGCCTGCTGTTAACGGATGATGCGCGAGAAGTGTTCCAGATGGCGCTGCGCAAGCTGGGATACTCCGGCAATACCACCGATCCTAAAGAGATTGAAGCCGCCTATAACGAATTGAAGAAGCTGATGCCTAACGTCGCGGCATTTAACTCTGACAACCCGGCCAACCCGTATATGGAAGGCGAAGTCAATCTGGGGATGGTGTGGAACGGCTCCGCGTATGTTGCGCGTCAGGCAGGTACACCGCTGGAAGTGGTATGGCCGAAAGAAGGTGGGATTTTCTGGATGGACAGCCTGTCTATTCCAGCAAACGCAAAAAATAAAGAAGCTGCGCTGAAGCTGATTAACTTCCTGCTACGCCCGGACGTGGCGAAAGAAGTCGCGGAAACCATCGGTTATCCGACGCCAAACCTGGCAGCACGTAAGCTGTTAAGCCCTGAAGTCGCGAACGATAAAACCCTCTACCCTGATGCAGAAACCATCAACAAAGGGGAATGGCAGAATGATGTCGGTTCCGCCAGCGCTATCTATGAAGAGTATTATCAGAAGCTGAAAGCAGGACGCTAATTCGGCGTTGTAAGGAATGCCCGATGGCGCTGCGCGTATCGGGCAAAAAAATCACAGTCCTTTCAATAATTTCTCAACAAACTCAGGCACCACCTGGCTTGCCGGACCGTAATACTTCTCTTCAAACTCGCTTCCTACCTGGCTCGGTTCGAGATTTAGCTCTACCGTATGCGCCCCATGTAGTCGAGCTTCATGCACAAACCCCGCTGCCGGGTATACATGGCCCGATGTACCAATCGCAATGAACACATCGGCCATTGCCAGTGCCATATAAATTTCATCCATGCCCAGCGGCATTTCACCAAACCACACCACGTGCGGGCGCAGCGGCGCCGGAAACTGGCAACAATGGCATTTATCTTCCGCAGTCACATCGCCAGTCCACTCCAGAATCTGCCCGCTTTGCGAACAGCGAACCTTGAGCAGTTCGCCGTGCATATGGATTACGTTCTGGCTGCCCGCACGTTCATGTAGGTTATCAATGTTCTGCGTCACCAGTAAAAAACGGTCGCCCAGCTCGGCTTCGAGTTTTGCCAGCGCGATATGCGCCGCGTTAGGCTGGATTTCTGATTGTTGCAACTGATGACGACGGGCGTTATAAAACGACTGGACCAGTTGCGGATTACGACTAAATCCTTCCGGAGTCGCAACGTCCTCTACCCGATGTTCTTCCCAGAGACCATCCGCCGCGCGAAAGGTTCGAATTCCTGACTCAGCGGAGATTCCCGCTCCCGTCAGTACCAGCACTCTTGGTTTTTCCATCAATTCAGGCACCACTCTGTCTCTGAAAAAGATTCGTTGACGCAGGCGATCGCGCATATGGCGTTTATTTTTACGAAAGCGGCTTAACCGATGACCCCGGCGCGACAGCATAACAACCTCTTTGTATTAATCGGTAAGATGTAGGAAAGCGGCTCCGCGCATCCCGCCCGCATCACCGTGTCGCGCCTGCTCAATACGCGGCACCCGGGCAACCGGCAGCAGATGACGTGGCAGTCGGTCCGCCAGTTGCGTCGTAATAGCGGTAAAATTCGACAAGCCTCCGCCAATCACCACCAAATCAGGATCGACGATAGTCAGGATATTCCCAAGGCACACCGCCAGCAAATCCAGATAGCGTTCAACATGGGCACGTGCTTGTTCATCACCCTGCTCCCACAGCGCGATAATTTCACGGGCATCCAGCGATTGATGGTAATAATGCTGATACAACCATGCAAATCCACCGCCGGAAAGATAGCTTTCGATGCATCCCAGTTGACCGCACCCGCAGCGGCGCAATGGGAAATCAAAGCCCATCAACGTCAGCGCATCGACTGGCAAACGGATATGACCAAACTCGCCGGTGATATAGCTGCGCCCGGTGATGGATTTCCCGTTAAGCACCAGACCGCCGCCAACACCGGTGCCGAGGATCAACCCCATCACGAGTGGATATTGGGTGAACTCGTCATCCCAGGCTTCGGAGAGGGCAAAACAGTTAGCATCGTTATCCAGACGCACATCGCGGTCAAGGCGAGCGCTGAGATCGGCGCGGAGCGGCTTACCACTGGCAGCAGGAACGTTGGCCGCATACAGCGTGCCGTCTTCCGTTTCCGGCATGCCAGGAATGCCGATGCCTACCGAACCTTTAACGCCGAACCGCTGGTCCGCTTCCGTCACCAGATTGCAGACCGCATCAAGGAAAGCGTCATAGCTGTCGCGAGGCGTAGGGACGCGTGTTTCCCATTGCAAACGACGTTGCTTATCAAACACGCCCAGCGCAATTTTGGTCCCGCCGATGTCAAATCCGTAATACATCACCGCTCCTTGATACACGTCATCCTTCAAGATGCCTTGGGGTTGGCTGCGCCCTCCCCCTCCAGTCACATCGTTATCTATGCTCGTGGAGATTTCGGTTTGCCGCCTTACCGCCGCATGAATGCTTTCGTGTATATATTGTTATTGGCCGCTAAGTACTCTCGCAGGATCAATATTGCTGGCGCGACGCGCCGGATACCAACTTGCCAAAAGACTCAGCACGAGTGCTGTCACCAGCACGTAAATCACATCCAGCCAGTGTAATTCCGATGGCAGGAAGTCAATGAAATAGATATCGCCGGACAGGAACTGATGGCCGATAAGAGCTTCAATCCCGTTAATGATCGGCGTCAGTTGCAGCGAGACAACCACCCCAATGACGACGCCTATCAGGCTACCGAACAGACCCGCCAGCAGGCCGTACCAGACAAAAATGGCACGGATAAGGCCATCTTTAGCCCCCAGGGTTCTTAATACCGCAATATCGCCGCTCTTGTCTTTTACCGCCATCACTAACGTGGAAACGATATTAAAACAGGCCACGCCAATCACCAGCACCATCGCCAGATACATAATGGCGCGGATCATCTGGATATCGCGATACATATAACCGTAAGTACCGATCCAGCTCTTAATGTACACATAGTTATTGGTGACTTCACCCGCGTCTCGCACCAGCTTATTGGCGTTAAACACGTCGTTCACTTTCAGCGCGATCCCGGAAACGCTGGATCCCATATCCAGGTATTGCTGCGCATCTTCCATTGGGATCATGGCAAAACTGTGATCGAGCTGACCGCTCAGTTGCAGGATCCCCGTGACGTGCAAACGCACGCGTTTAGGCTGCTGTAACTTATGATCCGCACTGGCGTTAGGGATCATAATCGATATCCAGTCGCCCTGCTTCACCTTCAGCGCATCGGCAATTCCCTTACCAATAATGATTTGTTGCTCACCCGCTTTGAAATTATCCCATGCGTGGTTTTGCACAAACGAGGGTAGCGCGCTTAAACGCTGCTCCTGCTGCGGATCAACGCCCTTCACCTGCACTGCGCGTAGGTTCGCCCCACTCTCCACCAGCCCGGTAAAGTTAATATAAGGCGCCGCAGCAGCAATGCCTGGTACCTTCTGTACCTTGTCAAGCGCTTCCTGCCAGTTGTTCCACGGCTGGTTCACGGCTTCAATCTCACCGTGCGGCACCACGGCCAGAATACGGTTGTTAAGCTCACGCTCAAATCCGTTCATGGCGCTTAAGCCGACGATCAACACCGCGACGCCTAACGCAATGCCAACGGTGGAAATCACGGAGATCAACGAGACCATGCCGCCGCGCCGCCGACCACGGCTAAAACGCAGACCAATCAATAACGATAAAGGCGAAGCCATTACTCAGCTCCCATCAGGCTCAGTTCAGCCGTCAGGCGACCATCGCGCATTTCAAGCTGGCGGCTCATGCGCTTCGCCAGTTGCAGATCGTGTGTCACCACCAAAAATGCCGTGCCCTGAGAGCGGTTCAGCTCACCCAGAAGCTCGAAAATGCTGTCCGCGTTACGCGCATCAAGGTTACCCGTTGGCTCATCCGCCAGTACCAGGCGCGGGTTATTCACCAGCGCACGAGCAATGGCCACGCGCTGGCGTTCACCGCCTGAAAGTTCAGACGGGCGATGGCTGGCACGATGGTCCAGCCCTACTGCTTTCAGCATATCCCGTGCGCGCTCGGTGATTTCAGCCGGTTTTTTCTTGCCGATCAGCAACGGCATCGCCACGTTTTCCAGCGCGGTAAAGTCCGGCAGCAGATGGTGGAACTGATAAATGAAGCCCAGCTTCTGATTGCGCAGTTCCGCTTTCGCCGCCGACGAGAGTTTGCTCATCGGCTGACCGCTAAAAATGACATCGCCGGAAGTTGGCGTATCCAGCCCGCCTAACAGATGCAGCAACGTACTCTTACCGGAACCGGAGCTGCCGACAATCGCCATCATCTCACCTTCACCGACGCAAAAACTGACATCGTGCAGTACATCGGTCTGCACTGTGCCTTCCTGATAGCGTTTGCACAGGTTGTCGCATTGCAACAGGATCTTATTCATAACGTAAAGCCTCAGCGGGTTGAGTGGCGGCAGCGCGCCAGGAAGGATAAAGCGTAGACAGCAGCGCGATGGCCATCGCCACCAGCGCAATGACGATAACCTGCAGCGGCTCAATGGCGACCGGCAGCGCAGCCCCATCCAGAAGCACACCGATAATTGGCATCAGGTTGTTCAGTTGACTGGCGAGTAATGCGCCCAGCACCGCGCCCAGCAGCGCGCCGATAATCCCGGCACTGGCCCCCTGAACCATAAACACCATCATTATCTGCCGCGGCGTCAGCCCCTGCGTTTGTAGAATCGCCACTTCCCCTTGCTTCTCCATTACCATCAGACCCAGCGAGGTAATAATATTAAATGCCGCCACCGCCACGATCAGGCTAAGCAGCAGCCCCATCATGTTTTTCTCCATACGCACGGCCTGGAACAATTCCCCTTTGCGCTCGCGCCAGTCCTGCCATTTGGTACCTTGCGGCAGCGTTTGCTGGCTCAGCGTATCAACCTTTAACGGTTCGTTGAGCCACAGACGCCAGCCGGTAATATTGCCCACCGGGTAACGCATCAAACGTGACGCATCCTGGATGTTGGTCAGCATCTGGTAGCCGTCGACTTCGCTGTTGGCGGCGAAGGTGCCAATTACCGTAAACAGACGCTGGCTCGGCAGACGCCCCATAGGGGTAAACTGGCTGGCTGAGGGCACCATCACGCGAATTTGATCGCCACGATTAACACCCAGTTGCCCGGCAAGCTGCTCTCCGAGGATGACATTATACTTACCCGGCTGCAGATCTGTTTGCTTCACATTGACCAGATATGGCGTTAATGGATCTTTTTGCGCCGGGTCAATACCCAGCATCACGCCGACTGCCACGCTACGCGCACTTTGCAGTACCACATCCCCCGTGGTTATCGGTGCAACGCGGTTGACACCGTTCAACACCACCGCTTTTTCCGGCAGCTGTTGCGGGTTTAGGGAACCCTGTTCAGACGAGAGGACGGCCTGAGGCATCAGGCCAAGAATATTGTTTTGCAGCTCGCGCTCGAAACCGTTCATCACCGACAACACCGTAACCAGCGCCATTACCCCGAGAGTAATGCCAATGGTGGAGAGCCAGGAAACGAAGCGACCGAAGCGATCTGCTGCACGCCCACGCATATAACGTAGGCCGATGAATAGAGCGACAGGTTGGTACATGAAATCCGTCTGGTTGCTGTTAGCAAAGTCACGAGTATATAAGCGAAAGCGGAATGGGTAAATGACTGAACCGTAAGTGTTCGTCAGCACTATTCTTAAAAGTATAAATAAATCAAACCGCTAAAGTTGTCCCTCTCCCCTGCAACCCTGATCCCTGACTTTTATCCTAAAAAAACAAAATGCAGACAGTTACGCATTACAGCGCACGGCGGGTTGCGCAGGATGGCAGGCTATTGCAATCAATATGGATGCGCCGTCTCAATGAATAAAAAAGAACTATGGATTAATCAAATCAAGGGGTTATGCATTTGCCTGGTAGTGATTTACCACTCAGTGATCACATTTTACCCGCACCTCACCACCTTTCAGCATCCACTGTCAGAGGTGTTGAGCAAATGCTGGATTTACCTCAATTTGTACCTGGCACCGTTTCGCATGCCGGTGTTTTTCTTTATTTCGGGGTATCTGATCCGTCGCTACATCGATAACGTCCCGTGGACAACCTGCGTGGATAAACGGATCTGGAGTATCGCCTGGGTGCTGGTGCTTTGGGGAGTGGTGCAATGGCTGGCGTTGGTGGCGCTCAATAACTGGCTCGCCCCGCAGCGCGATCTGACCCATGCCGCCAACGCCGCTTATGCGGATTCGATTGCGGGTTTTACCCACGGGATGCTGACCGCCAGCACCAGCCTGTGGTATCTGTACGCACTGATTGTCTATTTTGTTCTGTGTAAAATTTTCAGCCGTTGGGCGATGCCGCTGTTAGCGTTATTTGTGGCGCTGAGCGTGGCGATCAATTTTTTCCCGACCCCGTGGTGGGGAATGAACAGCGTGATTCGCAATTTGCCCTGGTATAGCCTCGGCGCATGGTTTGGCGCAACGCTGATGGCGTGGATCAAGGAGGTGCCCCTGCGCCGTCATGCGGTCATTGTTCTGGGTAGCACAATCGTCGCCGTCGTCGCGTGGCTGGCAAATGTCTCGCTATTGCTTTCTCTCCTTTCCATTGTGTTGATCATGAAGCTGTTTTATCAGTTCGAGCTCCACTTTGGCATGCGCGCGTCCAGTCCGTTAAGCGTGATTGGCGCCAATACCATCGCCATCTACACCACACACCGTATTCTGGTTGAGCTGTTCAGCTTAACGCTTATCCCCAAAATCAATCATGCCGCCTGGCCTGCATACGCGGAGCTGGCCCTGCTACTGGCGTATCCGTTCGCCTGTCTGCTGCTGTGCACCCTGTTTGGCCTGCTGGTGCGTAAGATTTCACAAAAAACCGTGGCCGATCTGCTCTTTTCCCCGCCCTCTTTATCGCTCGCCTCGCGCTAACCCCTACGCGCTTTTTGCCCCCATTCGGGGGCGAATCAATTTGCTTATGAGAAACGATCACGGATAATAAAGAACATTGCTTATCAGATGTATATCTAAACGAGATCCTGACAACCGAATGCCTGAACAACATCGTTACACGCTCCCAACGGGCGCTTCCGATCAGCGCCAGTTGGGTGAGCTTACGGGTGCCGCCTGCGCAACGCTGGTCGCCGAAATCGCCGAACGTCACGCGGGTCCAGTGGTGCTGATCGCGCCGGACATGCAAAATGCTTTGCGTCTGCATGATGAAATTCGTCAGTTTACAGACCAGATGGTGATGAACCTGCCCGACTGGGAAACGCTTCCCTATGACAGCTTTTCTCCCCATCAGGAGATTATCTCCTCACGGCTCTCCACGCTGTATCAACTGCCCGCCATGCAGCGCGGCGTACTGATCGTTCCGGTAAATACGCTGATGCAGCGTGTCTGTCCGCACAGCTATCTGCACGGTCATGCGCTGGTCATGAAAAAAGGCCAGCGGCTTTCGCGCGACGCCTTGCGCGAACAGCTGGACAGTGCTGGCTATCGCCATGTTGATCAGGTCATGGAACACGGCGAATACGCCACGCGTGGCGCATTGTTAGATCTGTTCCCGATGGGCAGCGAATTGCCTTATCGTCTGGATTTCTTTGATGACGAAATCGACAGCCTGCGTCTGTTTGATACTGACACTCAGCGCACGCTGGAAGAAGTCGATGCCATTAATTTGCTGCCCGCACACGAATTCCCGACTGACAAAACGGCCATTGAGCTGTTCCGTAGTCAGTGGCGTGATACGTTTGAGGTAAAACGCGACGCCGAGCATATTTATCAACAGGTCAGCAAAGGCACGTTACCTACGGGGATTGAATACTGGCAGCCGCTGTTTTTCAGCGAGCCGCTGCCGCCGCTGTTCAGCTACTTCCCCGCCAATACGTTGTTGGTAAATACCGGCGATATCGAGACCAGCGCAGCACGCTTCCAGGCCGATACCCTGTCACGCTTTGAGAATCGCGGTGTTGATCCGATGCGCCCGCTTCTGCCACCGGAATCGCTGTGGCTGCGGGTTGATGAGCTGTTTTCTGAACTTAAACGCTGGCCGCGTGTTCAGCTGAAAACCGAGAGTCTGCCGAAGAAAGCGGCGAATACCAACCTCGGGTTCCAGAAGCTGCCGGATATCGCCGTTCAGGCACAGCAAAAAGCACCGTTAGATGCATTACGTAAATTCCTTGAAGGCTTTACCGGTCCGGTAATTTTCTCGGTGGAAAGTGAAGGACGCCGGGAAGCGCTAGGCGAACTGCTCGCCCGCATCAAAGTCGCGCCGAAGCGGATATTGCGACTCGACGAAGCCGTAGACAACGGTCGTTATCTGATGATTGGCTCAGCCGAGCACGGCTTCATCGATAGCAAACGCAATCTGGCGCTGATTTGTGAAAGCGATCTGCTCGGTGAACGTGTGGCGCGTCGCCGCCAGGATTCTCGTCGCACCATCAACCCGGACACGTTAATTCGTAACCTCGCGGAGCTGCATCCCGGTCAGCCAGTGGTGCATCTGGAGCACGGCGTCGGTCGCTATGCCGGTATGACCACGCTGGAAGCAGGCGGCATTACCGGTGAATACCTGATGCTCACCTATGCCAACGACGCCAAACTGTATGTGCCGGTGTCGTCGCTGCATCTGATCAGCCGCTACGCCGGCGGCGCGGAAGAGAATGCGCCGCTGCATAAACTGGGCGGCGATGCCTGGTCACGCGCCCGACAGAAAGCCGCTGAGAAAGTCCGCGATGTCGCGGCAGAGCTGCTGGATATTTATGCCCAGCGCGCAGCGAAAGAAGGCTTTGCCTTTAAGCATGACCGTGAACAGTATCAGCTGTTTTGCGACAGCTTCCCGTTTGAAACCACGCCCGACCAGGCGCAGGCGATCAACGCGGTACTCAGCGATATGTGTCAACCGCTGGCCATGGACCGCCTGGTGTGTGGCGATGTCGGCTTTGGTAAAACCGAAGTCGCGATGCGTGCCGCCTTCCTCGCCGTAGAGAATCACAAGCAGGTTGCCGTGTTGGTACCGACCACCCTGCTCGCTCAGCAGCACTTCGACAACTTCCGCGACCGCTTTGCCAACTGGCCGGTACGCATTGAGATGCTGTCCCGTTTCCGTAGCGCCAAAGAGCAAGCGCAGATTCTGGAGCAGGTTGCCGAAGGTAAAATCGATATTCTCATCGGCACTCACAAACTGCTGCAAGCGGATGTGAAGCTAAAAGATCTGGGGCTGCTGATTGTCGATGAAGAGCACCGTTTCGGCGTTCGCCACAAAGAGCGTATCAAGGCAATGCGCGCGGATGTGGATATTCTGACTCTGACAGCAACGCCAATTCCACGCACGCTCAACATGGCGATGAGCGGCATGCGCGATCTGTCGATCATCGCCACACCACCCGCTCGTCGTCTGGCGGTCAAAACCTTCGTGCGCGAATATGACAACCTGGTGGTACGCGAGGCTATCCTGCGTGAAGTTATGCGCGGGGGACAAGTTTATTATCTCTTTAACGACGTCGAAAATATCCAGAAAACCGCTGACAGATTAGCGGAACTGGTGCCGGAAGCGCGCATTGGTATCGGCCACGGGCAAATGCGCGAGCGCGAGCTGGAACGCGTGATGAACGATTTCCACCACCAGCGTTTTAACGTGCTGGTGTGTACCACCATTATCGAAACCGGGATCGACATTCCCACTGCCAACACCATCATCATTGAACGAGCTGACCACTTCGGTTTAGCGCAATTGCATCAGCTACGGGGTCGTGTGGGACGCTCACATCATCAGGCATACGCCTGGCTGCTAACGCCGCACCCAAAAGCGATGACCACCGACGCACAAAAACGCCTGGAAGCCATCGCCTCGCTGGAAGATTTAGGTGCAGGTTTTGCGTTGGCGACCCACGACCTCGAAATTCGTGGCGCTGGGGAACTGCTGGGCGAAGATCAAAGTGGCTCCATGGAAAGTATCGGTTTCTCACTGTATATGGAGCTGCTGGAAAACGCTGTCGATGCGCTCAAAGAAGGGCGTGAACCGTCGCTGGAAGATCTCACCAGCCAGCAAACCGAAGTCGAACTGCGCATGCCATCGCTTCTGCCGGATAACTATATCCCGGATGTCAACACGCGACTGTCGTTCTACAAGCGCATTGCCAGTGCGAAAGGCGAAACCGAGCTGGAAGAAATTAAGGTCGAGCTGATAGACCGTTTTGGCCTGCTGCCCGACCCGGCCCGGACGTTGCTGGATATTGCCCGTTTACGCCAGCAGGCGCAGAAACTGGGGATCAGAAAGCTCGAAGGCAATGAAAAAGGCGGTACTATTGAGTTTGCCGAGAAAAACCACGTTAACCCGGTCTGGCTAATTGGTTTACTGCAAAAACAACCGCAACACTTCCGTCTGGATGGTCCAACACGCCTGAAATTCATGCAGGAGTTGGGCGAGCGTAAAGCACGGATCGACTGGGTTCGCCAGTTTATGCGCCAGCTTGAAGAGAACGCCGTAGCCTAGCGTCAAGCCGGGTGAGTCCTCCACTCACCCGGCCTGATGAATTTACAAACTCTTTGCACTTCCCTGCACTTCCCGACACTGCAAACCGCCATAATTCTTGTTTACTTTTACATAATAAAAACCACGTAAAAACAATGGATTTATGGTGATGTTAAACAATAAACGACTCTCTCGTTGGTTAGCATTTTTTACGCTTGCCGCGACCTTCGCGTTAGCACTTCCGGCCCAGGCAAATACCTGGCCGCTGCCGCCACCGGGAAGCCGCGTGGTGGGTCAGAATGCCGTTCACGTTGTCGAAGACAATGGCGGTTCTCTGGAAGCGATTGCGAAAAAATACAATGTCGGCTTTCTGGCGCTGCTACAGGCCAACCCCGGCGTTGACCCTTACGTACCACGTCCGGGCAGCGTGCTGACTATTCCGTTACAAACCCTGCTGCCGGATGCGCCACGCGAAGGCATTGTTATCAACCTCGCCGAACTGCGTCTTTATTATTACCAGCCAGGGACAAATTCGGTGACCGTGTATCCTATTGGTATTGGCCAGTTAGGCGGTGACACGCTGACGCCCACAATGGTAACCACCATCTCTGATAAACGTGCCAACCCGACCTGGACGCCTACGGCAAATATCCGCGCGCGATACAAAGCGAACGGGATCGACCTTCCTGCCGTGGTGCCTGCCGGGCCGGATAACCCGATGGGCCATCATGCCATTCGCTTAGCGGCATACGGCGGTGTGTACCTGCTGCACGGAACTAATGCTGACTTTGGCATCGGAATGCGCGTCAGTTCCGGCTGTATTCGTCTACGCGACGGTGATATCGAAACTCTGTTCCGTCAGGTGAAGCCAGGAACCAAGGTCAATATTATCAATACGCCAATCAAAGCATCTGTTGAACCTAACGGCGTGCGCCTGGTTGAAGTACACCAGCCGTTGTCCGAAAAAATCAATGACGACCCGCAATTGCTGCCGATCGTGCTGAACGCATCCATGCAGACGTTTAAGAATGCGGCGCAAACGGACTCTGCCGTCATGGAACATGCGATGGAGATTCGCTCAGGCATGCCGGTCGATGTCACCCGTCATCACGACGTTGCTCAACAACCGCTGTAATTCAGCGCATAAAAAACCCCCGCTGGATTTTATTCCGCGGGGGTTTTTTATTTAACTCGCAGTGGCATTGCGATGGGTTAAATCTTATTTGTAGATAACTGCAGTCCCGTGGAGGGTGTTAGGACCGGTAACAGAAGTAATACGGAAAGACTTCGCCCCCATCTCATCCGCTTTCTGCGCCAGTTGATCTTCCAGAGAACCTAAGTTAGTCCCCGCATTCGCAGAAATAGTACCGACTTTCTGTTGGCCCGCAGGTGTGGCCTGAACTTCAACGGCAGCAAAGCTTGCAAATGAGAGTGAGCTAAGAACAGCAGCAACAAACAGAGTTTTTACGTTTTTCATGATAGTGACCTTTAGCAGATGAATGTGTGTCGCAAAGATTAACTTAACGATCGATAGGTAAATCATAGATGTGATCCAGGTCACACGTCAACATTTTTTTATAATGATCGTTATATAAAATACAAAGAGCTTATTTTTCATATCAATAGCGTTAAATTATTTTTATCGCTAATCCGCTGGAGTGTGCAGTCGAATATTTTTATAATGGTTATTCAATAAACCCAACAAAGGTACATCGGCGCCATGACAACTGAAATGACAGGTTGTGCTAAAAAAAGCCGTGGCCGACCAAAAGTGTTCGACAGGGAAGCCGCGCTTGATAAGGCCATGACACTCTTCTGGCAGCACGGGTATGAAGCGACATCGCTCGCCGATCTCGTAGAAGCAACCGGCGCAAAAGCGCCCACGCTGTATGCGGAGTTCACCAATAAAGAGGGGTTGTTTCGTGCCGTACTGGACCGCTACATCACCCGCTTCGCGGCGAAACATGAAGCCCAGTTATTTTGTGAAGAAAAAAGTCTTGAGTGCGCGCTGGAAGACTATTTCACCGCAATAGCGACCTGCTTTACCAGTAAAGACACCCCGGCGGGATGTTTCATGATTAACACATCCGCGACACTGGCGGCCTCTTCCCGGGATATTGCGCACACGGTGAAATCCCGCCATGCAATGCAGGAACAGACGCTTACCCAGTTCCTTCACCAGCGCCAGCAACGAGGCGAAATTCCGGCCCATTGCGACGTGCAAAAACTGGCCGAATACCTGAACTGTATTTTACAGGGTATGTCGATCAGCGCCCGTGAAGGCGCGACGTTTGAAAAACTGATGCAGATCGCACACACGACTCTGCGACTGTGGCCTGAACTTATCAAAGTTTAACCTTTTCCCGCTATTTTCCCCGCAGTACTGACACCACCGGGAGCTGATTAAGCCCCCGGTTAGATTTCCGCGGATTACCCCTACATTATTCAGTGTTTTCATCATCTTATCCGATCATTTTTTGTAAAATGTATTGATAACAACAATTATTATCAGCAATATTCGCATTTGTTTTAACACCTGTTTCACAATGTAACCATCGGTTTCTCTACCGCCATAACAAAAACAGATCGACTCTTTTTAAAAGGAATACGAATGCATAAGCGTCTCTGGGTGCTCAATCCTCTCTTGTTGTCTTTAACTCTCCCAGCCATCGCGGCTGAGGAAGATAACCTCATCGTCAGTGCCAACCGTAGTCAACGCACCGTGGCAGAAATGGCACAAACGACCTGGGTTATTGAAGGAAGCGAGATTGAACAGCAGGTTCAGGGGGGGAAAGAGTTCAAAGATGTTCTTGCTCAGTTAATCCCAGGAATCGATGTCAGCAGCCAGGGGCGCACAAACTACGGCATGAATATGCGCGGTCGTGCCATCGTAGTACTGATAGACGGTGTCCGTCTGAACTCCTCGCGTACTGACAGTCGCCAACTGGATTCTATTGACCCGTTTAACATCGCACACATTGAAGTCATCTCAGGTGCAACCTCACTGTATGGCGGCGGCAGTACCGGTGGGTTAATCAACATTGTCACCAAAAAAGGCCAGCCGGAGCGTGAAGTAGAACTCGAACTGGGGAGTAAAAGCGGCTTCAATAACAGTAACGATCATGATGAACGCGTTGCCGCGGCGGTGAGCGGAGGAACCGATCGCGCTTCCGGGCGCATGTCCGTCGCGTATCAACGGTTTGGCGGCTGGTATGACGGCAATCACGATGCCCTGATGCTGGATAACACCCAAACCGGCCTGCAGCACTCCGATCGTCTGGACGTGATGGGCACCGGAACGATTGAGCTTGACGACAACCGTCAGTTACAGCTGGTTACGCAGTATTATAAGAGCCAGGGGGACGACGATTACGGACTGGATCTTGGCGAGAACATGTCCGCCGTGACGGGAAACAGTAAGGCTTATACCAGCAGCGGACTGAATTCCGATCGTATTCCCGGCACCGAGCGTCATCTGATCAGCCTGCAGTATTCAGACGCGGATTTCTTCGGCCAGAACCTGGTCAGCCAAATCTATTACCGTGACGAATCGCTGAAATTCTACCCCTTCCCTACGCTAAGCAAAGGCAAGGTCACCAGTTTCTCCGCATCGCAGCAGGACACAGACCAGTTTGGTGCCAAAATCACCCTCAACAGCCAGCTGATGGACAACTGGGAGCTGACGTGGGGTGTCGATGCCGATCACGAAACCTTCGATTCCAATCAGAAATTCTTCGATCTGGCCTGGTCCCTGCCCTCCGGCGGTATGGACAACCGAACCGCTTATACCACCGGGCGTTACCCCGGTTACAGCATCACCAACTTCGCGCCTTTCCTGCAGAACAGCTATGACATTAACGACATCTTTACCCTCAGCGGCGGTGTGCGCTATCAATGGACCGAAAACAGGGTGGATGATTTCGTTGGTTATGCCCAACAACAGGGAATTGCCACCGGCCTGGCAAACTCCGCCGATACCATTCCTGGCGGTAAAACCGATTACGATAATTTCCTGTTTAACGCCGGTATCCTCGCCCACCTGACCGACCGTCAGCAGACATGGTTTAACTTCTCTCAGGGCGTGGAGCTTCCGGACCCGGGGAAATATTACGGTAACGGCACCTATTCCCTGGTTGGCGATCATTACCAGCTCCAGCGCAGCGTCAACGTGGCGGACTCACGCCTGGAGGGGATTAAAGTTAACTCCTACGAACTGGGATGGCGCTACACTGGCGACAGTCTGCGCACGCAGCTGGCCGCTTACTACTCTACTTCGGATAAATCGATCGTTATCAACCGCAGCGATATGACCATTAACGTCCAGCCCGACGATCGCCGTATTTATGGCCTTGAAGGTGCGGTGGATTATTTCATTGCGGATACGGACTGGAGTCTGGGCGGCAACTTCAACGTCATTAAATCGGAAGTGAAGCAAAACGGTAAGTGGCAGAAATGGGATGTCACCCTGGCTTCCCCGTCCAAAGCCACCGCGTGGGTCGGCTGGGCACCTGAACCGTGGACATTGCGCGTACAGAGCCAGCAAACATTTGATCTGACGGACGCCAGCGGCAATAAGCTGGACGGCTATAACACGATGGACTTTATCGGCAGCTATCAGCTCCCGTTGGGTAAACTGACCTTTAGCGTAGAAAACCTGCTGAATGAAGAGTACACCACGCTGTGGGGACAACGTGCGCCACTGCTGTACAGCCCAACCTACGGTAGCCCGTCACTGTATGAATACAAGGGCCGGGGCCGCACCTTTGGTCTGAACTACGCCTTAACCTTCTGATAAAAAAAGCCCCCCAGCCTGAGCGAATGGGGGGCTAATGTTCAGGATAATGCTATTTTACGCTTTGTTATTTAGTACCAACTGTCCGTTGTTATCCAACGGAATTTGCGCGCCGGGGTCCTTATCCATACGGATTTTCCCCTGCTGATCGCCAATTTTGTACGTCACGTCGTAGCCCAGCATTTTTTCAGATTTGTCATACACCGTTTTACAACGCTGCTGCGTAGTAGTGTACGTATCATTTTCTTGCATCGAACCCTGGATCTGGTTACCTGCATAACCGCCGCCTAAAGCACCGGCCACGGTAGCAATATCTTTACCGCGTCCGCCGCCAAACTGATGGCCGATAACGCCACCAGCAACCGCACCCAGCACGGAACCCGCGATACGGTTTTCATCTTGTACCGGCTTACGGTGCGTGACCGTCACGTTCCGACACTCCTGGCGTGGTGTTTTTACCGACTCTTTAATCGGTGTTGCAGAGACAACTTGTGCATACTGTGGGCCACGCTCGAAAACGTTAAGACTGGCCACCGCTGCAACACCCAGCGCAGCAGCTACGCCAATCCCTATACCCGCCAACATAGATTTATTCACGGGACTTCCTCCTTTTTTGCTATTAGCAACAACTTTGCAACAGAAGGTAAGGAATGCCAATCAGATTACGGATGAAAATAGCACGAGGAGGAGCGAAGGCAGGATGATTCGGAGAACTCTGAAGGAAGGCGCCGGATAAGTACAATCATCCGACGCCATAAGCCGTATTAATGCAGTTTCAGACGCGGGCGGATCACCCGGTTAATGCTGCCAACCAGCATCATCAGACCGGTTTTAAAGTAACCGTGCAGAGCAATCTGGTGCATGCGGTACAGTGAGATGTACACAAAGCGCGCAATACGCCCTTCTACCATCATCGAACCACGGGTCAAGTTGCCCATCAGGCTACCCACGGTAGAGAAGTTAGAAAGTGAAACCAGAGAGCCGTGGTCTTTGTACTGATACGCTTTCAGCGGCTTGCCGTTCATCTGCGCCAAAATGTTGTTCATTGCGCAGCTTGCCATCTGGTGCGCAGCCTGAGCGCGCGGCGGCACAAAACCACCTTCCGGGCGAGCGCAGGAAGCGCAGTCGCCAATCGCGTACACGTCGGGATCGCGCGTGGTCTGCAGAGTCGGCTCAACCACCAGTTGGTTAATACGATTGGTTTCCAGACCGCCAATGTCCTTCATAAAGTCTGGCGCTTTGATCCCCGCAGCCCACACCATCAGATCGGCTTCAATGTACTCGCCATCCTTGGTATGCAGTCCGCCTTCATCAGCGCTGGTTACCATCGTCTGGGTCAGTACGCGTACGCCCAGTTTGGTTAACTCATTATGCGCAGCACTGGAAATACGCGGCGGCAACGCAGGCAGAATACGCTCACCGGCTTCTACCAGCGTAACGTTCAGCGCTTCGTTGGTCAGCCCTTTGTAACCATAGCTGTGCAGCTGTTTTACCGCATTGTGCAGCTCGGCTGAGAGTTCAACCCCCGTCGCACCGCCGCCGACAATGGCGATATTTACTTTGCCATTAGCGCCCAGATTCGCGGAATACTTCAGGAACAGATTCAGCATCTCCTGGTGGAAACGACGCGCCTGATGCGGGTTATCCAGGAAAATGCAGTTTTCTTTGACGCCCGGCGTATTGAAATCGTTGGAGGTACTACCCAACGCCATCACCAGCGTGTCATACGGGACTTTGCGCTCAGGAACCAGCAGCTCGCCCTTCTCATCGCGCAGCTCGGCAAGAGTAATGGTTTTCGCTTCGCGATCGATATCCACCACCGAACCCAACTGAAACTGGAAACCGTGGTTACGGGCATGCGCCAGATAGCTCAGCGCATCCACGCCTTCGTCCAGGGAACCCGTCGCGACTTCATGCAGTAACGGTTTCCATAAATGGCTGTGGTTTCTGTCCACCAGCGTGATTTTGGCCTTTTTCTTGCGCCCCAGCTTTTTACCCAGCTGCGTCGCCATTTCCAGTCCGCCAGCACCGCCGCCGACAATCACGATTCTTTTTAATGGTGTAGTCAACGTGACCCCCTTAAATTTATTAACCAATTGTTAATTAAAAGTTATAGGCATAGCCTTTAATTAACAACAAGTTACGATAATGAAAATGTTCTTCGAGAGTGAGAATAACACGAACGGTGCATTGGTCATACCAAAATTGATGTGTATCAAGTTTTGGTGCTGAAAAGATAGACAACACGAACTTTAAGAACAAAAAAACCAGCCCGAAGGCTGGTTATTTACACGTTCATTGAGGATTAACCTAACGTCTTGAACGCTTTGATGCGCTGCAAATGCGGGGAGATATTCTTAAACTTGTGCGTCTGCTCTTCGTCCCAGACTATCTCGTAAAAGTGATGCAGCTCTTCTGACGAACGCTGACTATTGAGCGCTTCATCATGACGTGACAGGATCACCAGGCAGCGATCGCGATTCTTTTCGCGGAAATTGGTCACGCATTTTGTCGCGATATCGGCATACTCTTCAGGCCTGTCGATTTTTCCTTCCATGTTCTCATACGGGAACAGGTTGGGATTAAACACTACCTGACGAATATCACACAGGAAACCAATCCGTTCAGCCCAATATCCCCCGAGCCCCACGCCACAAATCAGCGGACGGTCGTCCACATTAAGCTGCAGCATTTTGTCCACTTCTTTCAGTAGATGCTGCATGTCATGTTTAGGATGCCGCGTACTGTAGCTAATCAGCCTGACATCCGGGTCGATGAACTGCAGCTGCAACACCTTTTCGTGGTTGCCCGGGCTGTTAGAGTCAAAACCGTGTAAATAGATAATCATCGCATCCTCGCCAAACTTGCGTTAATGACCTGCTTTCTCTTCCTGCCAGCGCTCATGAAGCTGGTTGAGCTGGGCGCTTACCGTCTTCCAGCGTGCCGAGTCCATCAGTTCCTGACGTGAAAATGAACCTTTATGATACAAACGTGTAACACGTTCTGCATTGATCGGCGACAGATTATCTAACACACTGACCGCGCCTTTACGATTATTGCAGACCAGGATCATATCGCAACCCGCATCCAGCGATGCCTGACCACGCTCCGCATAGCTTCCCATAATCGCCGCCCCTTCCATCGACAAATCATCGGAGAAAATGACGCCATCGAAACCAAGCTCCTGACGCAGCACCGTTTTCAGCCAGTGTGGCGAACCGCTCGCCGGACGCGGGTCCACGTCACTGTAGATGACATGCGCAGGCATAATGGCATCGAGTTTGTTTTCCGTAATCAACGTCTGGAACACGGACATATCTTTTGCACGAATTTCGGCTTCTGAACGTGGATCGGTTGGGGTTTCTTTATGCGAATCCGCCGTCACTGCCCCATGCCCGGGGAAATGTTTACCGGTAGTTTTCATGCCAGCAGCATGCATACCGTCAATGAAGCGGGTCGCCATAGCCAGCGCTTTCCGCGGATCGGCATGGTAAGAACGTTCGCCAATCGCCGCGCTGATATGCCCCACATCCAGCACCGGCGCAAAACTTATATCTATATCCATTGCGATCATTTCGCTGGCCATTAGCCATCCGGCGTCCTGAGCCAGATTGCCGCCTTCTTCCAGACCGTGCAGCGCCGCAAAGGATTGGGCCGCGGGCAGACGCGTAAATCCTTCGCGAAAACGCTGTACCCTGCCGCCTTCCTGATCTACCGCCACCACCAGATGATTGCGTGATGCCGCGCGAATCTGGCGCACTAATTCACGCAACTGTTCCGGGTCATGATAATTTCGGGTAAAGAGGATCAACCCACCTACCAGCGGATGCGCCAGAATCTCGCGCTCTTCAGCGTCCAGCTCATACCCTTCGACATCCAACATTACTGGGCCCACACTGCTCTCCTTATCCTTTCATTATTAGCTGCCGCCAGGTTTCATCGGCCAGCCTGATAAATTGTCGATCGCCGGTTTGTCGCCAGCGATACTCAAACCACCCCGCTTTCAGCATTATGACCCAGGGCCGCCATCGTCTGACCTGCCGCCACAGCGCGTTTTGTTCAATGTGCGCTCGTTGGGCGTAGGCGCTAACCAGCCGTTGGTGCTGAGATTCGTCGTTGACCCAAACCGCCGCCAGCTCCAGAGCGATATCACCGTCTCCGGCATATTCCCAGTCAATCAGCCGCAGCCCTGATGCTGTACGTACGATGTTGTCACCGTGGACATCCATATGCAGAGGTCCCAGACGCAAAGGTCGAGGCTCACCGCTTTTCCTGAGTCGCTTCAACGCTCGCAACCAGCATGGCGTACGACGCGCCGGATCGCCACACTGCCAGTACTGTTCGAGTAGCGGCAGCAGACTGATTCGCCAGCCCAATTGGGGTTGTTGGTGCAGATGATACAATAAGCCAGCGAGTTCGTCGGCGTCCGGCAATCTGGATTCTACCTTACCGTGAAAAAAGTCGACCGCCATCCACCCACGTATATAAAAGCGGGGGCGCGGCGCAAGGCTTTCAGGCAGGTGCTTTAACGCGTGATAGTGGCGTAAGAAATACGATTCCGGCGCGTCAGGGTCGTGATGACAGCGCAACACTAAGCGGTGGGTATCGTGTTCGATGATGCAGCTCCCGCCGCTCAGACCGCTCTGGTTGGCTACGACGGGATGATACTGCGGGAAATAGCGCGACAACACCTCGTCGCGCGTTAGCCAGTTATTGTTGCTGTACGGCACCTTTACCTGACCAGATTATCTCGCCAGTTTGTACCAGCATTAATTGCATTTGCAGCGCCGGCGAATTGACGTTGCCGGAGGCGCTGGAATAGAGCACATACTGTGCGCCAACGTTACGGGCGATACCAATCGCTTTGCTGCGCGTTCCCAGACTGTCGTTCGGCGACAGACCTAACTGCTGTTTGGCGACAGCCAACTGCTGGGCGGAAACAAGGGTAAACTTGCCGTTATTCGCCAGCGCGTTCCTCAAGGTCTCGGTGGCTTCACCGGCGTTCAACGAGCCGTTGGTCCGGTTATTCACGCTATCAACCAGCAGAACGCCTCCCGCTTTGACGCCGTCAGCCTGCAGCATTTTACCGACCATCGGCTGCATAGCCCCGTTCCAGTCATAGTGACGTTGACGTGGCGTCGGCTGCGCCGTTTGGTCCTCGTGCTCAATCGGACCCGGCTGCTGCGGTATGCTTGGCACCGTTGGTACAACCGGCACCGGCTGTTGCGGCTGCGCGGGCTGTTCCGGCACTGGCTTCACTTCCTCTACGGGTGCGGGCTCACGTTGCGCCACACAGCCAGAGAGAAACATCGCCAGCGCGGCAATCAGTGCGTAGCGATTCATTTTGATCATCAAGATTCACCCCTTACAAATAAAGATAAAGTCTAACCTTGTGCGCCCCCAGAAAATTGGCGCTGCCGTACAGCGTCACCGACGAATGAGCCGGGATAGTCACGCTGCGTGGCGCTTCCAGAGGATGCATTTCCAGTCCTCTGGCGTCATACCAGTAAAACCGATAATGAACGGTAACGGGTTCTTGTCTTTCGTTATAAAGTCGCGAGGATGCTGAGGCCTGAATATCAGACGTGGTTAACGTCGGCTGTTCTGCTGTAATGCCCGACGCCAGAATCGTTGATTCCATCACCAGCGACTGTTCATCACTTACCGGAATTTCAGGATGTGCCCGACAGCCAGCCAGTAGCAGCAAGCTCAGTGAAAGTGCAATGCATCCTCTGGTCATGCTTAGAGACCTTTATGCGCAAGCATTGGACCCAGCGCACGTCCACCCAGCAGGTGCATATGAATGTGATACACCTCCTGACCGCCGTGACGATTGGTATTCATAATTAAACGATACCCATCCGCAGCAATGCCTTCCTGCTCGGCGATTTTCGCCGCTACGGTGATCATGCGACCCAACGCCTGCTCGTGTTCCGCCGTCACATCGTTGACGGTCGGGATCAGGACGTTAGGAATGATCAGAATGTGCGTAGGTGCCTGAGGGGAAATATCACGAAACGCAGTGACCAGTTCATCCTGGTACACGATATCTGACGGAATTTCACGACGGATAATTTTGCTGAATATAGTTTCTTCTGCCACGACGTTTTCCTTTTTCATTAACAGCCCAAGCGTTATGCCATGCTACGCCGGGTCACTCTGCGAGTATAGAGTATGAGCGAGTTACTCACGCTCTTTCAACTTTAACCCTCGATTTTTTAAGCAAAAAGCCCTGCCACTGCTGTTCTTATAACCATTTCCCGTCGCTATTGCTTAAGCATAGTACTGAAACAACATTTCACTTATGCCGTAGCATCTGTTTACACATTGAATGTGAATGCGTATATTTCGCATTTGTATTCGCGTGCGAACTTAATAATTTACAACCAAAAAGTTCATCGCAACCTCAGTGATTCAAACTTAATATTAATAATTATCAAGGACTTTTCGATGTCTTTCACAACACACAACGGGGATGACCAACGCCAACCTGGGCTTGCCCCTTCTGTACTGGCAGCCTGCATCACGTTAGCACTATTGCCTTCCACCAGCCTCGCAGCCCCTGCTGAAGAGACGGTTATCGTTGAGGGCTCTGCTCCAGCTACATCCAGCGAGGAGCAGGATTACAGCATCAAATCAACGACTGCTGGCACCAAAATGCAGATGACGCAGCGCGATATTCCGCAATCAGTCAGTATTATCAGTCAGCAGCGCATGGAAGATCAGCAACTGCAAACGCTGGGCGATGTCATGGACAACACGTTGGGGATAAGCAGAAGTCAGGCGGATTCAGATCGCAGTAGCTATTACTCTCGCGGATTTCAGATTGATAACTATATGGTCGATGGGATTCCGACCTATTTTGAATCCCGCTGGAATCTCGGTGATGCCCTTTCCGACACGGCCCTTTTTGAGCGTGTCGAAGTGGTCCGTGGCGCAAACGGGCTAATGACCGGGACGGGTAACCCCTCAGCGTCGATTAATATGATCCGTAAGCATGCCACCAGCCGCGAGTTCACCGGTAATGTTTCTGCGGAATATGGCCGTTGGAATAAACAACGATATGTGACCGATCTTCAAAGCCCGCTCACGGCAGACGGCAACGTGCGCGGGCGCATCGTGGCGGGCTACCAGAATAACGACGCCTGGCTTGATCGCTACAATAGCGAAAAAATGTTCTTCTCCGGGATTGTCGATGCCGATCTGGGCGACACCACCAGCCTGTCTGCGGGTTATGAATACCAGCGCATTGATATCAACAGCCCAACCTGGGGTGGATTGCCGCGCTGGAATACCGACGGCAGTAAAAACAGCTATGACCGCTCGCGCAGCACTGCGCCGGACTGGGCGTACAACGATAAAGACTTCAACAAAGTGTTTGTCACCATCAAGCAACGTTTTGCCGATACCTGGCAGGCGACCATGAATGCCACCCACTCCGAGGTCAAGTTTGACAGTAAAATGATGTACGTCGATGCCTATGTCAATAAAGCCGATGGTACGCTGATTGGCCCGTATGGCAGCTATGGTCCGGGCTATGACTACGTCGGAGGTACCGGCTGGAACAGCGGCAAGCGTAAGGTAGATGCCGTCGATCTGTTCGCCGACGGCGGTTACGACCTGTTTGGTCTTCAGCATAATCTGATGCTGGGCGGCAGCTACAGTAAACAGAATAACCGTTACGAAAGCGCGTGGGCGAACGTATTCCCTAACGAAATCGGCAGCTTCTATACCTTCGATGGTAACTTCCCGGAAACCAACTGGAACCCGCAGTCATTGGCCCAGGACGATACCACGCACATGAAATCGCTCTACGCCGCAACACGTATTTCTCTGGCCGACCCGCTGCATTTGATTGTCGGCGCGCGTTATACCAACTGGCGTATCGACACCCTCGCCTACAGCATGGAACAAAACCACACCACGCCGTATGCGGGCCTGGTGTATGACATTGACGATAACTGGTCTACCTACGCCAGCTACACCTCAATCTTCCAGCCGCAGAACAAGCGCGACAGTTCCGGTAAATATCTCTCCCCAATTACCGGCAATAACTATGAACTTGGCCTGAAGTCCGACTGGATGAACAGCCGTTTAACCACCACCCTCGCGGTGTTCCGCATTGAACAGGATAACGTGGGCCAATCAACCGGCGTACCAATTGCCGGTAGCAATGGCGACACGGCCTATAGAGCTATGGATGGAACGGTCAGCAAAGGGGTCGAATTCGAAGTTAACGGTGCGATCACCGATAACTGGCAGATGACGTTCGGCGCGACACGCTATGTTGCTGAAGACAACGAAGGCAATGCGGTAAACCCGAACCTACCGCGTACAACAGTAAAACTGTTTACCCGTTATCGCCTGCCAGCCATGCCGGAACTGACCGTGGGCGGTGGGGTTAACTGGCAGAATCGTGTTTATAGCGATACGGTCACGCCGTATGGCACATTCCGCGCGGAACAGGGAAGCTACGCCCTGGTCGATTTATTCACCCGCTATCAGGTGACGAAAAACTTCTCTGTGCAGGGTAACCTCAATAACCTGTTCGATAAAACCTACGACACCAATGTCGACGGATCTATCGTCTATGGCGAGCCGCGCAACGTCAGCGTCACCGCCAGCTATCAGTTCTGATTCGAAACACATCACGCTCCACCTGCTCGTCAGGTGGATGCACTGGACTGAGAAAACAAAAAGCCCGCTTAAGTTTCTTAAGCGGGCTTCTTAAATATGGCTCCTCTGACTGGACTCGAACCAGTGACATACGGATTAACAGTCCGCCGTTCTACCGACTGAACTACAGAGGAATCGTTGTGGAGGCTTATCTTAGCGGCGAAAAAAATTTTGTCAAACCCCATTTCCCCGAATAAGTTTCAATTGATGCTTCTCTCGACAGTTTGTTGCATTTCCAGACATTTTAAATGGAAAAAACTTTGCAGCTTTTTGGATTCTCCCTCATCATTTGAAATGAGGTTTCAACTTTCTTCTTTAAGGTCCACTTTGAACGTCTCCGCTGCCTTACGCCAGGTCGCTTCCCGCACGCCCTGGTATGCCAAACGCAAGAGTTATAAGGTTCTCTTTTGGCGCGAAATCACTCCGCTTGCGGTCCCCATTTTTCTGGAAAACACCTGTGTACTGTTGATGGGCGTACTGAGTACCTTCCTTGTTAGCTGGTTGGGAAAAGAAGCAATGGCTGGCGTTGGTCTCGCCGACAGTTTCAATATGGTCATCATGGCGTTTTTTGCCGCCATCGATCTGGGAACCACGGTGGTGGTAGCATTTAGCCTGGGAAAACGAGATCGTCGACGGGCAAGGGCAGCAGCCAGACAATCGCTGGTGATCATGACGATTTTTGCTACCGTGCTGGCAGCGGTCATTCACTATTTTGGTGAACAGATTATTGACGTTGTCGCCGGTGAAGCAACCCCCGATGTTAAGGCCTTGGCACTCACCTATCTGGAACTAACGGTGCTCAGCTACCCGGCGGCAGCCATTGCTTTGATCGGTAGCGGCGCACTCCGCGGAGCCGGAAATACCAAAATTCCGCTGTTGATTAATGGCGGTATGAATATCCTAAATATCATTATCAGTAGCATCCTGATCTACGGGGTCTTTTCCTGGCAAGGGCTGGGATTTGTGGGGGCAGGACTCGGGCTGACCATTTCACGCTACATCGGTGCGTTCGCCATTATCTGGGTGCTGATGATTGGTTTTAATCCGGCGCTGCGTATTCCCTTCAAAAGCTATTTTAAGCCGCTCAATCTCGCCATTATCTGGGAAGTTATGGGGATCGGTATTCCGGCAAGTATTGAGTCAGTGCTATTTAATGGCGGTAAACTGTTAACGCAAATGTTTGTCTCCGGCATGGGAACCAGCGTAATTGCCGGAAACTTCATTGCATTTTCCATCGCCGCGCTCATCAACCTGCCGGGGAATGCTTTAGGCTCCGCGTCGACAATCATTACCGGCAGGCGTCTGGGAAATGGTCAGATTGCCCAAGCGGAAATCCAGTTACGCCATATATTCTGGCTCTCAACAATCGGCTTAACCGCCATCGCCTGGCTAACCGCCCCCTTTGCCGGCGTTATGGCCTCATTTTATACCCACGATCAGGATGTAAAAGAGGTCATAGTCATCCTAATTTGGCTCAATGCAGCGTTTATGCCGATATGGGCAGCATCCTGGGTGCTACCATCAGGGTTTAAGGGCGCACGTGATGTGCGTTTTGCGATGTGGGTATCGATGTTGGGCATGTGGGGCTGTCGCGTTGTGGCGGGTTACACCTTGGGAATTGTATTAGGATGGGGCGTAGTCGGCGTTTGGTTAGGGATGTTCTTCGACTGGGCCGTGCGCGCCGCGTTATTTTACTGGCGTATGGTTACAGGCCGCTGGTTATGGAAATACCCTCGCCCCGAGCGTGAAAAGTGCATAAAACAACCGGTTGCGTCTGAATAAGCGGCGAAATGGGGAATATTTCAGCAAACGATCGCATTTATCTATTCAGGCTTTGACAACGCTGAGTGGCATCGCTAATATTCGCCTCGTTCACACGATTCCTCTGTAGTTCAGTCGGTAGAACGGCGGACTGTTAATCCGTATGTCACTGGTTCGAGTCCAGTCAGAGGAGCCATATTTAAGAAGCCTGCTTAGGAAACTAAGCAGGCTTTTTGCATTATATCTGATAATCAATCACGGCTTCATCTGGCTCCATCGCCTGGCGCTTGATTTCATCGACGGATAACCCTGCGTTGCATAGCTCAATAAATCGCCAGACATAGTTGCGCTGCAGTTGCCCGCGTTTCAGGCCCAGCCAGACGGTATTTGCATCAAATAAGTGCCGGGTATCCAGACGGGTTAAGCTCCCCTCCTCCTGCTCTCCACTGGATTGTTCTGCCACCAGCCCGATTCCCAGCCCCAGCGACACATAGGTTTTAATCACATCCGAGTCCTGGGCGCTGAGGATAATATCCGGCACTAACCCTTTACGGGCAAATGCCTCATCGATACGGGAACGCCCCGTAATCCCCTGACGATACGTAATTAATGGCCACTGGGCGATAGATTCCAGTGTGAGAGGAGACGTTTTCACCAAGGGATGATCGTGAGGAACAAGCAGGCTGTGGTGCCAACGAAACCAGGGAAAAGCTACCAACAGCGGATCGCTGCTCAGTCGCTCGCTGGCAATCCCGATGTCTGCCCCACCGTTTTGCAACAGCACGTCAATCTCCTGCGGTGTACCCTGGATCAGTTCCAGACGCACCTCAGGGAAGAGCTCACGAAAGGCTTTAATCACCGCGGGCAGGCTATAGCGTGCCTGTGTATGCGTGGTGGCAATCGTCAGTACACCGGACGTGTCATTGGTAAACAGATCCGCCAGTCTGCGAACGTTGCTGGCCTCATTCAGAATACGCTCGGCAATAACCAGCAAGGCTTTGCCCGGTTCAGTCATGCCCAGCAGGCGTTTACCGCGACGGATAAAAATCTCAATGCCAAGTTCATCTTCAAGTTCACGAATATGTCGGCTGACTCCCGACTGCGAGGTGTACAGTATATTCGCGACTTCCGTCAGGTTGTAATCCTGACGGGCCGCCTCGCGGATTATTTTAAGTTGCTGGAAATTCACTTTTCGCTCCGGGCACATCAGACATTACGCTATTGTTAAAGTCTGATGCCCGGCATAACAAATAATAAAAACCCGCATCTTATTCCTGGAGGGAATAAGGTTTAGCTGACCAGCTGTAGCTCGCGGTTTTCCAGTGCCGGACGGCTTACCAGCGACAACAGGATCTCCTTCACGGCCTGTGCCTGCGGCGATAAGCTCCCTCTGGCTGAGACGTTCAGCGATAATGGCAGATTCATCGACGGGGTTGTTATCCGCGCCATCCAGCCGTTCGCTGCATTACATAATGAACGGGCCGCTGACTCAGGCAACACTGTGACGCCCATCCCACTGGCGATGGCAGCCGTTAAGGTGGCGATAGATTCAATTTCGCCAATCACTTTGGCCGTCAGGCGACGAAGCGAAAAAGCTTCATCTACACGCAGGCGAACTGCGCTGTAATCCCGTGGCAAAAACAGATTCATCTGCGCCACCGCGGCTAAATCGACGCTTTGCCCCGGGCAATCACGCGTCCCGACCAGGTACAGATCCTCTTTAAGCAACGGTTGACTGCTGATACCCGCCACGGGTGAGCGCTCGTAGAGCACCGCCATGTCTAAATGCCCGCTGAGCAGCTTGTCATTCAGCACCGCCCCACTGTTTTCATGCAAATAGACCAGCACATCGGGCAGCTCTGCTCGTACTGTCTGTAATAACGGCATAGTGATGGCTGACGCCGCCGTCCCCGGTGCCAGGCCAATAGAGACCTGTCCCCCCAGGGTCTGACCTACGTTATTGACCGCAAGTTGTGCCTGCTCGCACTGGCGTAAAATCGTCCGCGCATGGGCATACAACACTTTCCCCGCTTCCGTCGGTGTGACGCCGCGTTTGGTGCGAATCAGCAGTTGCTGATCCAGTTCGCCTTCCAGCGTAGCAACCTGCTGGCTCAGCGCAGGTTGCGCGATATGCAACACTTCCGCTGCCTGGGTCAGGCTACCAATATCGACGATTTTCACGAAATATTTCAGTCGTCTGAAGTTCATTTTGCCTCCTGTCGGAATACCAGAACCCGTGCTGGCAGTCATTAAATTCAGGATTGCAAGATGCTTGCCAGTTTAGCCAGCAGCCGTGTTTTACGGCTAAAACCGCGTAAAGTCAGGATCAAAGGTGAAGAATGGACTTTTTGCACACCTGAACCTCTCATTCTGGCTGCCCTGGAAGAGGTAGACGCGCACCAGAATGGGGCAAAAGCATAAAAAGACGGAAAGATCGCCGCTTTGCTGATTTTGTCAGCAAACGAACGCACAAATGTATTTCCCCCTTTGACAAGCCTCATCGCCCTCGCTAATATGCGCCTCGTTCAAACGATTCCTCTGTAGTTCAGTCGGTAGAACGGCGGACTGTTAATCCGTATGTCACTGGTTCGAGTCCAGTCAGAGGAGCCAAATTTAAGAAGCCTGCTTAGGAAACTAAGCAGGCTTCTTGCTTTTCTGTTTTTCATTCATCTTATTTTTCATGTAGCCCTCTGGTGAGGGAGATAATCGTTTTCTCTTCCCGTCTGTCGCGGTAATCTCATAACGGTCGTTAATATATCGACTGCAATGTGTGTAGCCCAATTCAAATACTAATAACTAAAAGACAGTACAGACAGGATAACTATGGATTCCACTCTCACCTCCACGGGTCCCCAAGAGGACGTCTCTTCGCTTCATCGTGCCCGACGCGCTGCGCT
Organism: Citrobacter sp. RHBSTW-00887; assembly: GCF_013728095.1. NCBI lineage: Bacteria > Pseudomonadati > Pseudomonadota > Gammaproteobacteria > Enterobacterales > Enterobacteriaceae > Citrobacter > Citrobacter sp. RHBSTW-00887. The sequence goes on from NZ_CP056267.1 coordinate 3,257,591, forward strand.
TGGTAGCTTCGCTGGCGCCGTGGTCGACTGGTATGATTTTCTGCTTTATGGCATCACCGCCGCACTGGTCTTTAATCGCGAGTTCTTCCCGCAGGTTAGCCCGGCAATGGGAACACTTGCCGCATTTGCCACCTTTGGCGTCGGATTTTTGTTCCGTCCGTTAGGCGGGGTTATCTTCGGCCACTTTGGCGATCGCCTTGGCCGTAAACGCATGCTGATGCTCACCGTCTGGATGATGGGGATTGCCACTGCGCTGATAGGGATTATTCCTTCTTTTGACACTATTGGCTGGTGGGCCCCTGTGCTGCTGGTGACGCTGCGCGCCATTCAGGGATTCGCCGTTGGTGGTGAATGGGGCGGCGCGGCGTTGCTCTCGGTCGAAAGCGCGCCGAAAAATAAAAAAGCCTTCTACAGCAGTGGCGTTCAGGTCGGTTACGGCGTCGGACTGCTGCTTTCTACCGGTCTGGTCTCACTGATTAGCTCGCAAACTACCGATGAGCAGTTCCTGAGCTGGGGCTGGCGTATTCCGTTCCTGTTCAGCATCGTACTGGTTTTGGGCGCGTTGTGGATGCGTAACAGAATGGATGAATCAGCCGAATTCGAACAGCAACAGCAGGAACCGCAACCCGAGAAAAAGCGGTTACCGGTGGTCGAGGCGTTAATCCGTCATCCAGGCGCATTCTTAAAAATTATCGGCTTGCGCTTATGTGAACTGCTGACGATGTATATCGTCACCGCGTTTGCCCTTAATTACTCTACGCAGAACCTGGGCCTACCCCGCGAGCTGTTTCTGAATATCGGTTTGTTAGTGGGAGGACTGAGCTGTCTGACCATCCCCTGCTTTGCCTGGCTTGCCGACCGCTTTGGTCGACGGCGCGTGTACATTACCGGTGCACTGGTCGGTACGCTGAGCGCCTTCCCGTTCTTTATGGCGCTGGAAGCACAGTCTATTTTCTGGATCGTGTTCTTCGCGATTATGTTGGCCAATATTGCGCACGATATGGTGGTCTGCGTACAGCAGCCTATGTTTACCGGTTTGTTTGGCGCAAGTTATCGCTACAGCGGCGCAGGCGTTGGCTATCAGGTGGCAAGTGTGGTTGGCGGTGGTTTTACCCCTTTCATTGCTGCAGCACTGGTAACATTCTCGGGCGGAGACTGGCACAGCGTGGCCATTTATCTGATGGCCGGGTGTCTTATTTCCGCCGCCACTGCATTGCTGATGCGGGATAAGCAGCACAGTTAAGCCCTGATGCGAAGGTCATTCGACCTTCGCACAATCTTCCTCAACGTCTGACTTTTGTTTCATATTCCTGTGACATACTATCGGGAGAGCAGTACATCTGTGGAACAAGGAGACAGACATGAACAATAAGGGCTCCAGCCTGACCCCAACTCAGGCACTGGATAAACTGGACGCGCTGTACGAGCAGTCGGTTAAAGCACTGCGTAGCGCCATTGGTAAGTACATTGAAACAGGGACGCTCCCTGACATAATTGCCCGCCATAATGGTCTTTTTGTTTACCCATCGCTTTGTGTCACCTGGGATGGCAGCGCCACCAATCCCCCGAAAACCCGCGCCTATGGCCGTTTTACCCATGCGGGCAGCTATACCACTACGATCACCCGTCCGTCGCTTTTTCGTCCCTATCTTGAAGAACAACTCACGCTGCTGTATCAGGATTATGATGCGCATATCTCCGTCGAACCGTCGCAGCATGAAATCCCTTATCCCTATGTGATCGACGGTTCTGAACTGACGCTCGACCGCTCAATGAGCGCCGGATTAACGCGCCATTTCCCCACTACCGAGTTGTCACAAATTGGCGATGAAACAGCCGATGGTACCTATCATCCGGCGGAATTCTCCCCGTTGTCGCACTTCGACGCCCGACGAGTAGATTTTTCGCTCGCACGACTGCGTCACTACACGGGAACGCCGGTTGAACATTTCCAGCCATTTGTGCTGTTCACCAACTACACCCGCTATGTCGATGAGTTCGTGCGCTGGGGTTGCAGCCAGATCCTCGATCCGAACAGCCCCTATATCGCGCTGTCATGCGCGGGCGGGATCTGGATCACCGCTGAAACGGAAGCTCCGGAAGAGGCCATCTCCGATCTCGCCTGGAAGAAACATCAGATGCCCGCCTGGCATTTAATCACCGCCGACGGTCAGGGGATCACGCTGGTCAATATCGGCGTTGGCCCGTCTAACGCCAAAACCATTTGCGATCATCTGGCCGTCCTGCGCCCTGACGTCTGGCTGATGATTGGACACTGTGGCGGCCTGCGCGAAAGCCAGGCGATTGGCGACTATGTTCTGGCCCACGCTTATCTGCGTGACGACCATGTGCTGGATGCCGTACTACCGCCGGATATTCCGATTCCGAGCATTGCGGAAGTACAACGCGCACTGTATGACGCCACCAAAGAAGTCAGCGGCATGCCCGGCGAGGAGGTGAAACAGCGCCTGCGTACCGGTACCGTCGTCACCACCGACGATCGCAACTGGGAGTTACGCTATTCCGCTTCTGCGCTGCGTTTTAACCTCAGTCGCGCGGTGGCTATTGATATGGAAAGCGCCACCATCGCCGCCCAGGGCTACCGCTTCCGCGTCCCTTACGGCACGCTGCTGTGCGTTTCCGATAAACCGCTGCACGGCGAGATCAAACTGCCTGGTCAGGCCAACCGTTTTTATGAAGGTGCCATTTCCGAGCACCTGCAAATAGGTATCCGGGCAATTGATCGTCTGCGTGCTGAAGGCGATCGACTGCACTCCCGTAAATTACGTACGTTCAACGAACCGCCGTTCCGTTAAGGCCTGAAGGTAACTATGCACAACTCAACTCCTCTTTCCGCTCTGCGCAACCTGCTGTTAGCGCAAGGGCTGGATGGCATGATTGTTCCGCGCGCCGACGCTCACCAAAGCGAAGATTGTACACCGCATGACAATAAGCTGGCCTGGCTGACCGGTTTTAGCGGCTCCGCTGGTCTCGCGTTGGTCCTGCGCGACCGCGCATTAATGTTTGTCGATGGACGCTATCAGGTCCAGGTGCGCAATGAAGTCTCGTTGGATGATTTTGAAATTCACCATTTACATGACGAACCGCTGGCCGACTATTTGCAGTCTCACGTTGCTGCGGGCGCGCGTATCGGTTTTGAACCGTTGCTGATGGTCAACAGCCAGTTTGAAGCACTGTCGGCGACCCATTGCGAGCTGGTGCCTCTTGAGCAAGATCCTTTCGACCAGGTATGGCTTGACCGGCCGGCAGCACCCTGCGGCATCATTCATGAAATGCCCATTGAAATCAGCGGGGAAAGCAGCACACAAAAACGTGCCCGCGTCGTGGATCTGCTCACGCAACAACAGGCCGACGTTCTGGCGATCACGCTGCCGGATAACATTGCCTGGCTGCTGAATGTGCGCGGTTCCGATCTGCCAATGGTGCCAGTGCCGTTTTCGTTCGCCCTGCTCCATCGCAGCGGCGAGCTGGAATGGTTTGTGGATAGCAACAAAACCCAGCAGCTCCCTGCTGCACTGCTGAATACGCTCACGCTGGCCCCACAAGAGAGTTTTCTTGCCCGCTGCCAGCAGTTGGCCAAAGGGAAACGCTTTTTGGTCGATAAAGACTACGCCCCGGTCGCGCTGCGTTTTGCCATTGTAGAACACGGTGGCGAGGTCTTATGGGCACCCGATCCCATCACCTTGATGAAAGCGCACAAGAATGACGTTGAACTGGCGGGCTATCGGGAATGCCATGAACAAGATGGCGCGGCCTGGGTTAACTTTCTGGCATGGCTTACGCATGAAGTTCCCTTGCGCGAAGCGGCAGGCAATCCGGTCACTGAGCTGGAAGCGCAGGCCAGGCAACTGGAATTTCGCCAGCAGCAGCCGGGATTTATCGAGCAAAGCTTCAACACGATTTCGGCCTCAGCCAGCAATGCCGCAATGTGCCATTACCATTCCAGCGAAAAAACCAATACGCCCATTACCTCTCAGGCCATGTATCTGAATGATTCCGGCGGCCAGTACCATAATGGTACGACGGATACAACGCGCACCCTCGCGTTTGGTCCACAGGATCCGCAGCGTCGTCTGCATTACACCGCTGTGTTAAAAGGCTTTTTGTCGCTTATCTCGCTGCAATTTCCCAGCGGCACTCAGGGTCATCAGCTGGATGCCTTTAGCCGTCGGGCGCTGTGGGATCTGGGTCTGGATTTTGATCACGGTACGGGACACGGCGTAGGCCATCAGCTCCTGATCCATGAGCAGCCCCATCGCATTGCCAAAAAAGTAAACCCCTGGCCCCTGGTTGCGGGCAATATCATTACCATCGAGCCGGGTTATTATCTGGCCGGAGAATATGGGATCCGTATTGAGAATCAGGTGGAGATTATCAACAGTCGTCCTGGCTTCTGTCGCTTCTCAACGCTGACGCTGGTGCCGATTGATTTAAGTCTGGTTGAACTGAATCTGCTAAGTGAGGCTGAAAAGCAGTGGATTGATGATTACCACCAGCAGGTCAGAGAGACGTTATCCCCACGCGTGAACGCAGAGGCTCGTCCGTGGTTGTTCGCCGCCACTGCGCCGATTCGCGTTCAGGCTAATTAATACATTAAAAAAGGCAGCCCGCAGGCTGCCTTAATTCTCCCCAACTTTTTACTGCTTAGCTGTGACGGATGTACTCATCCATTTCAGTTTTCAGGTTATCGGACTTAGTACCGAAGATAGCCTGAACACCGGAACCCGCCACTACAACGCCCGCCGCACCCAGTTTCTTCAGGCCAGCCTGATCCACTTTGGCAACGTCAGCGACGCTGACACGCAGACGAGTGATGCACGCATCGAGGTTAGTGATGTTTTCTTTACCGCCGAATGCCGCAACCAGGGCCGGAGCCATTTCGCCGGACGCACCCGCTTTGGTGTCTTCGGTAGCATCTTCACGACCCGGAGTTTTCAGGTCCAGCGCTTTGATCAGCACACGGAAGATGGTGTAGTAAACAATCGCATAACCGATACCGACAATCGGGAACAGCCACAGTTTGCTGCTGTTACCGGACAGAACGATAAAGTCGATCAGACCGTGGGAGAACGACGTACCGTCACGCATACCCAGCAGGATACAGATCGGGAATGCCAGACCAGCCAGAATTGCGTGGATGATGTACAGGATCGGTGCCACGAACATGAACGAGAACTCGATCGGTTCGGTAATACCGGTCAGGAACGAGGTCAGCGCCGCGGAGATCATGATACCGCCCACTTTCGCGCGGTTTTCTGGTTTAGCAGAGTGCCAGATAGCGATAGCGGCAGCCGGCAGACCGTACATTTTGAACAGGAAGCCACCAGACAGTTTGCCCGCAGTCGGGTCACCCGCCATATAGCGAGGGATATCGCCGTGGAATACCTGGCCCGCAGCATTGGTGTATTCACCGATCTGCATCTGGAATGGAACGTTCCAGATATGGTGCAGACCAAACGGCACCAGGCAGCGTTCAATGAAGCCATAGATACCGAACGCTACGACCGGGTTCTGGTATGCAGCCCACTGGGAAAACGTCTGAATAGCAGTCCCGATCGGCGGCCAAATGAAGGACAGAACCACACCGGTGAAAATAGCGGCCAGACCAGAAATGATAGGAACGAAGCGCTTACCCGCAAAGAAGCCAAGATACTCAGGCAATTTGATACGGTAGAAACGGTTGAACATATACGCTGCAATCGCACCGGAGATAATCCCCCCGAGAACACCCGTATCAGCAAGGTGTTTAGCTGCGATCTCTTCAGCAGGTAAACGCAGAACCAGCGGCGCAACAACAGCCATGGTCTTAACCATAATGCCGTAGGCAACAACGGATGCCAGTGCAGATACGCCGTCGTTATTGGTGAAGCCTAACGCGACACCGATGGCAAAAATCAGCGGCATGTTTGCAAAAACAGAACCGCCTGCTTCTGCCATTACGTGCGATACAACGGCTGGCAGCCAGCTGAAGTTAGCGGAACCGACACCCAGCAGGATACCTGCAATCGGGAGTACGGATACCGGCAGCATCAGCGATTTACCGACCTTTTGCAGGTTAGCAAATGCATTCTTAAACATAATTGAGAGTGCTCCTGAGTATTTGTGCTTTTCTACGTTCTCACGCATTAGCGAGGGGGGAGAACCTCGCCGTGTACAGGGCATCTAAGTACCCTTTATTTATTACACAGAGTAAAATAATTCAGTTTGTTTTTGTTTGACGGCTATCACAATTCAGTCGTGGATGGCCGTAAAATCCGCACATTCCGATAAAATGCGTTTCTGAATGTGTCAAACCGGTTATTCACCGCCCATTTTGAGGCGGTGAACTTTACTCGCTTTGCTTATTAATTACGAGCTTTAAAAAAAGTCAGTTAACGAACGGATTGCAGGCGAGAAGCGTCGATGTGAAACAGGCGGGCAAAGTTATCAGTGGTTGCCTGCGCCAGTTCTTCAACGGCAACACCTTTCACTACGGCCATATACTCCGCAACGTCACGGGTCATGGCAGGCTGGTTCTCTTTTCCACGATGCGGTACAGGCGCAAGGTAGGGAGAATCCGTCTCAACCAGCAACCTATCCAGAGGAACATAGCGGGCGGCATCACGGAGCTGATCTGCGTTACGGAACGTGACGATGCCGGAAAACGAGATATAAAATCCGAGGTCCAGTAATTTGCCCGCCGTTTCTCTGTCTTCTGTAAAACAGTGTAGTACGCCACCACAATCCGTCACTTTTTCTTCGCGCAGAATAGACAGCGTATCGGCCCGCGCATCGCGGGTATGTACGATAACTGGCTTGTGTAACTCACGGCCAATCTGAATATGATGGATAAAAGATTCCTGCTGGCGCACCTTTGTTTCCGGCGTATAGAAATAGTCCAGCCCGGTTTCCCCCATCGCCACAACGCCCTCTTCGGCGGCAAAACGGCGCAGATCTTCAACATCATAGGCTTCATCCTGATTTAACGGATGCACGCCGCAGGAGAACACCACATTGTCACGTTCACCGACCAGTTCGCGCATACTGCGGTATCCTGGCAGAGTGGTCGCGACGGCAAGACAGAATTTCACATCGCGTGCGGCTGCTTTCGCCAGCACGTCATCCACGTCCTTATGCAGAGATTGATAATCCAGGCCATCAAGATGGCAGTGTGAGTCGACTAAAAACATAATGTCTCTCTCAAAGATGGGGAACAGGCAGTACGGTGCCTGGTTGCAGGTAATGCTCAATACGCAGGATAAGATCGGTTAACACCAGTTCACGGTTTACGCCTGTTACGTTCAGCAACTGCTGACGGCAATGACAAACGTCACCGAGTATCGCCTGTATCCGGGCGACGGATAACCGTTCTGCGATAGAAGATATCAGGTCCAGCGCATCAGGATTGGTTAAATGGGAAACCCCATACGGACGCTTCAAGGCATCCGTCAACAACGTTGCCAGCCAGTGTAAACGGGCGGCGGCCTGATCGTGGTTTAACGCCGCGAGCAGGATATACCAGTCACCTGCGTTTAATGTGTTTGCCAGTGCCGCACAAAAATCTGTGCGATGCGCCCAGCTTTCAGCCTGTAACAACGAGAGTGCCGCACCAGGCGAACCCGCGCTCAGGCGTAATGCGCTCAACAGAGCTTCTGGAGATGCGGTCACTTCGCGGGCGAGCCAGGAGATTGCGTACGACTCAGCCGGCGGCGCAAGATGGTGTAACCGGCAGCGGCTGCGCAATGTCGCCAGCAATCGCGCAGGCTCTGTGCTGGCGAGGAAAAACCAGGTTTGTGCTGGCGGTTCTTCCAGCGTTTTTAGCAGAGCATTGGCAGCAGCATCAGTTAACTGGGCAGCATCAGGGATCCACACCACTTTCGCACCGCCAAGGCGTGAATGCTCGTACAGCTTTTCACTCACTTCACGTACCGCATCAACCCCCAGCGTGCTTTTGCCTTTTTCCGGCAGCAGCGAATAGTAATCAGGATGCGTCCCCGCCTGCATCAATTGACAGCCCCGGCAGTGTCCGCAGCTTTTATGCCCTTCCGGCTGCTGGCACATTAAATAGCGACTGAGCGCGTAAATCAGCGCGTCGTCACCCATTCCGGGTAATGCCTGAATCAGTAACGCATGGTGACCACGACCCGCCTGGTAGCTGGCTACCAGTTTTTCAAAATCTGGCCGTAACCATGGGTACCATTTCATGCGCCCTGCTCCTGCACCCACTGGGTGATGGTATTGCGGATATCAGCCATCACAGCTTCCAGCGGCTGCGTAGCGTCGATGGTACGAATGCTGGCATCTTTGGCAGCCAGTTCAAGATAGCGCGCGCGGGTGCGATTAAAGAAATCGAAAGATTCCTGCTCAATACGATCCAGCTCGCCGCGCGCACGGGCACGCTTCAATCCGACTTCTGGAGTCACGTCCAGATAGAGCGTCAGGTCCGGGCGAAAATCACCGAGCACAGCATCGCGCAGGGTTGCCAGCATGTTTTGATCGATGCCGCGTCCGCCCCCCTGATACGCCTGGGTCGACAAATCGTGACGGTCGCCAATTACCCATGCGCCTTTTGCCAGCGCAGGTTTAATAACGGTTTCGACCAGCTGTACGCGCGCGGCGTAAAACATCAGAACTTCAGCTTTGTCAGTGATGACCTCGTCACCCACCGACTTAATGTCCAGCACCAGACTTCTTAGTTTCTCCGCGAGCTGAGTTCCCCCCGGTTCGCGGGTAAAAACCATGTCACGAATACCGAGTTGCTCAAGTGTCTCTACCACCACGTTACGCGCAGTGGTTTTTCCGGCGCCTTCCAGGCCCTCGATGACGATATAGTTACTGCCCATTTTTTTCCTTAAGCACTTTCAGGTAATCCTGCACGGACCGGTTGTGGCTGGCAAGATTGGTGTTAAACGTGTGACCGCCTTTACCGTCAGCCACGAAATAGAGGTACGGCGTTTTTGCCGGATGCGCCGCGGCCTGCAATGAGGCCTCTCCCGGCATGGCAATCGGGCCAGGCGGCAACCCCGTAATGGTATAGGTGTTATAGGCGGTCGGGGTATCTAAATCCACACGCGACAACTTGCCATTATACCGTGACCCCATCCCGTAAATCACCGTCGGATCGGTCTGTAAACGCATGCCAATCCGTAAGCGGTTAATAAAGACGGAAGCCACCTGGTCACGCTCGCTGGCAACCGCAGTCTCTTTTTCGATAATAGAGGCCATGGTTACCAGCTGATTTTTGTCCTGATAAGGCAGGCCTTCAGCGCGCCCTTCCCAGACCGAGTCTACCGCTTTAACCATTTTCTGATGCGCGCGTTTTAGCAACGCCACGTCGGTTGTATTGGCGGTATACATCCAGGTATCTGGCCAGAACCAGCCTTCTACCCATTGCGGGTTCTCCAGCTTCAGCGCCTGAGCAACGGTCTCGTAATTATCATCGCTCAGCGTATGTTTGATGTACGGGGCGTCACGAAGCTGTTTGAGGTAGTCGCTCAAACGCATCCCTTCAACCAGACGTAACGGGAACTGCGCCTCTTTACCGCTTTCCAGCAGTTGCAACATGTCCCGGACTGTCATGTCGGGCGTAAAACGGTAGGTTCCGGCTTTAAAATGCGACAGTTCGGGTTCCACACGCAGCAGCCACTGGAACACACGCGGACGATTGATGATTTTTTCGCGATAAAGTTGCTCGCCCAGCACCAGACGCCCGGTGCCTGCCTTCAGGGAAAAAATAGCCTCTTCTTTGATGAGTAGCGTACTGTTCGCCAGTTGGCGAACTTTCCACGCGCCGAACCCGGCAGCGATACCCATCACTACCAGCAACAATAATAAAACGCCTAACAATTTCTTCATGCTAATCAGACAACTCACACAGTGGGGCTAAATATTGGTAAAGTTCGCGCGACGGCCAGCGTTGGCCCTCAAATTTTTGCACCGGAACAATCGGCATCAGTGCATTGCAGATAAAAACTTCGTCCGCATCGACCAGCGTCTCAAGGCGAGCGGCAACTTCCGCCACCCGATATGGCGAAGCGGCGAGCTGCCTGATAATGTGCTGGCGCATAATACCGTTAACGCCCGCCTGATCAAGACACGGTGTAAACACATCCATTCCCCGGCGCCAGAATAAATTCGCGGCACAGCATTCCGTAAGCCACCCTTCGCTGTCAAGGACCAGCGCCTCATCGGCGTTTGTCTGCTCAAGATGAGCGCGGATCAGCACCTGTTCAAGGCGATTCAAATGTTTGAGACCCGCGAGATAAGGATTACGTCCCAGCGGAACCGGGCTAAGCGCAAGGGTTGCGCCCTCGGCTTTCCAGCAGGCGTAATGCGTGGGGTATGAGGAGGTGCTGATTATTCGCGTGGGCTGCACGCAACCTACTGTGCTATAGCCACGCGTACCGACCCCACGAGTAATAATGACTTTAAGCACGCCGTCTTGCTGTGTGCGCGCAACAAGACGCATTTCCTCCGCTAACGTAGCCCAGTCGAGAAATGGGATCGCGAGCCGCGCACAGGCTTTTTCGAGACGAGCTAAATGGGAAAAAAACAACGTAATATTCCCATGAATAATACGTGACGTTGTAAAACAACCATCCCCAAAGAGCAGTCCACGATCGTTTACCGCCACGCGCTCAATCGGCTCACCATTGATAAGATACATTCACCCTCCGAATTTTATATCTCAGATTGTCAGGTGAAGGCAGGGTTCGCAAGCATTTTATCGGCATCATTTATGTTTTCCGGAACGAACACCAACAGAACAATCTATATCATATCAACGTCATCGAGACGAAATACCCCAATAAAAAAAGATATACGTAAACAGGTTAAATACAAAAAACAAATACAATACTAAATTTTAATGTATTTAGAAAAAATGAAATCAATCTTAAGATATTATTTGTGTTAATACCTATTACATTACGGCATACTTCCAGCATATATTTACGTTAAGGTAAATATATATCAATTAATTTTTACATCAATTCAAAGGGATTTTTATAATGAAAGGAAAATTGGCTGCTGTCGCGTTTTTGGGTTTTATGGGTGTCGCATCTTCTGCAATGGCCCAGGATGGTCAAGTAAATTTCACCGGTAAAATTATTGAAGCAGGTTGCCAGATTAACGGCTCCGTTACCAGCACCCAGAACGTTAAACTGGGCGAAGTAGCTAAAACTGCATTTACCAACGCCGGCGATACGGCTGCGACCACTAAATTCTCTATGGTACTGTCCGCCTGTCCGGCAGATCTGCTAGGTAAACCCGTCGCTGTAAAATATGACGGTACTCCTGATATAACCGATAACGATTATCTTCAGTTGACCAACTATGGTAACACAGGCGTAGCGGATGGCGTAGCTATCCAGTTACTGAACACTGATGGCACCCCATTAGCGCTGGGGACTGCTTCTAATGCAGTCACTATCAATGCTGATGCAGCAGCAGAAACTGAACTCGACTTCTTTGCCCGTTATATTTCAACAAAATCAGCTGTCACCGCTGGTGATGCAAACGGTACGGTCAACTTTACTCTGACTTACAACTAATTGCGCTGAAATTAATCCCCATCATTAGTAATTAACTAAGCCGGGTTGCTCCGGCTTTATTCTTCGAGGTAGAACACATGAAGAAATCTATTCCTTTTACTGTCGCGGCGCTGCTACTAGTAATGAGTTCCGCGCAGGCCGGGATTATTGTCGGTGGAACACGAATTATTTACAAAGGCGATAAAAAGGAGACCTCGATTAGCGTTAAAAACCCGGATAAAACCTCTTATTTAATCCAGTCCTGGAGCGACACGGGGGAAAAAAACGGTGATAAAACGCAGTTTATGATTACCCCACCACTTTTTCGCTTAGGCCCGGAGCAGGAAAACACGCTGCGTATTATTCGCGCTGGTGGCAACCTTCCTGAAGATAGAGAATCATTGTACTGGATGAATATCAAATCCATCCCAGCGACCGAAAAAAATGACAGCGCGAACACGCTGCAAATTGCCGTAAAAACACGCATTAAATTGATCTATCGGCCGCAATCGCTGACTGAACAGCCTGAAAAATTCACCGACAAACTGACCTGGCAGCGCAGCGGCAATTCAGTCACCGTTACCAACCCAACACCGTACTACATGAACTTTAGCTCCGTCAAAGTGGGCGGCAGCACGGTGAAAGACGCCAGCTACGTCGCACCAATGAGTCGCGCCACTTTTACCCTTCCAGCAGGTGCCAGTGGTGATATCAGTTGGGTCATTATCAATGACTTCGGTTCCGCAGGAGCGGAACACCGCTCGCGTTAATTATGGCGCAAGGTGATTACTCCGCCGAAAGGACATCGGAATGAATGCAAATAGTATTAAAAAAAACATGAAATTTAGCCGATTAGCGTGGTTTATTGCGCTACAGTGTATGCTGCCAATTTCTCACTCCGCGATGGCTCGCGATTATTTTAACCCTGCACTGTTAGGGATTGATGGGCCAGGAAAAGAGTTAACGGACCTCTCAGCCTTTGAAGAAGGCATCGGTCAGTTACCCGGTACTTATCGTGTTGACGTGATAGTCAACAAAACCTCAGTAGGTGTGCGTAATATTGACTTTGTGACACACAAAAATGCACAGGGTGAATCCACCTTGCAGCCTTGTTTGAGTATCGATATGCTGCGCGAGTTTGGTATCCGTACTGAGGCATTCCCACGATTAGCCGCCAACGGCGACTGCGCTAACCTCTCTGCAATTCCCCAGGCCAGCGCAGAATTTGCATTTGAGCGCCAGCAATTGCTGTTTTCTATTCCTCAAGCCGCCATCGATAACCTCGCACGAGGCTACATCGCCCCAGAGCGGCTCGACGCAGGGATTAATGCTCTACTGCTCAACTACAACTTTACCGGTGCGGATACCCAAGCGCGCACTAACGACATGAGCGATTACGAAAGTTATTATTTGAGTCTCCAGCCTGGGTTAAATATCGGTTCCTGGCGCATTCGCAACTACAGTACCTGGAATCGTGACGTCAATGACGGCAACGCTCAGGAAAGCTGGGATTCACTCTATACCTATGCCCAGCACGACGTTATTTCGCTTAAAGGCCAGTTAACTCTGGGCGACAGCACCGCGCCTTCAGATATGTTCGACAGCGTGCCATTTCGCGGTATACAGTTAGCTTCAGATGATGACATGTTACCCGACAGTCTTCGCGGATATGCACCCGTGGTAAGAGGCATTGCGCGAACAAATGCCCAGGTCGTTATCAAACAGAATGGCTACACCATTTACCAGAGTTATGTCTCCCCCGGTGCATTTGAAATTACCGACATGTACCCAACCGGCAGCAGCGGTGACCTTGATGTCACCATCAAAGAAGCTGACGGCAGCGAACAGCATCAGACTGTGGCATTCGCCTCCCTCCCCGTTCTACAACGTGAAGGTCGTCTGAAATACAACCTGACCAGCGGACAATATCGTCCGTATGACAGCGATATTGATAAAGAGATGTTTACTCAGGCATCGGTCATTTATGGTCTTCCGGATGGATTTACGGTCTATGGTGGTGGGCAGTTCTCGCAACACTACCAGTCACTGCTCTCCGGGTTTGGTAAGAACTTCGGTACGTTAGGTGCAGTTTCCCTTGATGGAACCCAGGCTTGGTCAACACAGAAAGATCAGGATAAAGAAGGAGGTCAGTCCTGGCGTATTCGTTACAGCAAAAACATCCTCGCAACCGGTACGAATATTTCCATTTCAGGCTATCGCTATTCGACCTCAGGCTACTACACCCTACAGGAAGTTCTCGACACCTGGCGTGATGATGAATGGCGAACCAATAATCATCGCCGCCGTAATCGGGCCGAATTTCAGCTCAACCAGAATATAGGTGAAAGCCTGGGTTCGCTGTCATTGAATGCGATAAGTGAAGATTACTGGAACAGCGATCGTCAGATGCAATCCATTGGCGTGGGTTACAGCAACAACTGGGCTGGCATCTCCTGGAACCTCAACTATAGCTATAACCGTAATACCACCGATAACAGTAGTAGCAGTCGTAACTATGAGCATGAAAAGATATACAACGAAGATCAGGTGTTCTCGCTCAGCATGAATATCCCTCTTGATCGTTGGTTAAGCAACAGCTACGCAAACTATGGTTTCAATACCAGCAAAAAAGGCGATACCAGCCATACGGTCGGCTTGAGCGGCTCAGCGCTGGAAGAACGTAACCTGAACTGGAATGTGCAGGAAAGCGAAACTAATCATGGTGAAGGCAGCGGTGGTTACGCTAGCCTGGATTATCAGGGAACCTACGCACGCCTTAACTCTGCCTACAGCTACGATCATGACCAAAAACGCGTGAGCTACGGTATTGAAGGCGGAATGGTGGCCCATGCCCACGGTATCACACTGAGTCAGGCGCTCGGTGAAACCGCTGTACTGGTAGAAGCGCCGGGAACGGAAGGGGTAGCGATAAACAATCAGAACGGTGTTAAAACCGATTTTCGGGGTTATACCGTCGTTCCGTATGTTTCGCCTTACCGCGAAAGCACAATCTCGTTGAACACTGAAACACTCCCCGAAGACGCAGATATTGAACTGACGACCCAAACAATCACCCCTACCCGTGGTGCAATAGTTCGAGCGCATTTTGATACTCGAATTGGCAAACGCGTGCTGATGACTTTAGTTCGTAGCAACGGTGAGAACGTTCCATTCGGTGCAATGGTTACGGACAGCAGTACACCAAATACATCTGGTTCCATTGTGGGTGATGGCGGTATTGTCTACCTCACGGGGATGAAAGACGCGGGTACAGTCACAGCAAAATGGGGACGTGGAACGAATGAGCAGTGCCAGGCGCAATGGCAATTACCGAACAGTGCGCCGACTAGTAATATCATTGTAGTCAAAGCAAACTGCCGATAACAGGAAATAATATATGAAGAAGCTATTAACCATTGTGACCCTGACTGCGAGTTGCTTATTGAATATTACACCGGCATTGGCAGATTATGTCTCCAGAGTCGACTGGGGTACCATGAATTATGTGCTTGCTCCTTTGCATATCCCTGCTGCGGTTGGTGGTGTAAGCGGCTGGACTGACAGAGGCTCAATTTTAATGTATACCCTCCCTTATAGTAATCGGGATGCCTATATAGACCTGACAGTTAATGGCACTCTGCTAGGTGATGGCGTTACCTGGGCTACGAATAATCCTGGTATCGGGGTGCAATATCTTGTTGCTGCTCCCAGCACATTAGGGATTGTCTTAAATTCTTTGGAAAGCATAACCGCACCTAACTATCCCCTGTATCTAACGAAGACTAGCGGTTCGGGAACATACAGTGTCGGCGGTTACTACCACCTCAAGTATCGCTTGGTCAGATTACTTGAAAAAGTACCGGCGGGAAAAGTAACCACTCTGCCTAATGTAACGCTAAACATTCATAATGGGTCTGCGACTGGAGTATCGCCACTCACGAAAAGCTCCGGACTTATTCTGTCAGGTATATATTCAAACATTCCGATTGATGCATGTACTATTGTTGCGCCAAGCGAAATTAAGCTTCCGAACTTATATGGCAATCAATTGCAAAATGGTGCACAAAACGTTATTCAAGCACCAAAAATTTCTTTAAATTCTTGCCCTGGCGCTGTTGATGGTATTTCTTATCGTTTCACTGCTGTTTATGGAACCCATAATGCAGCAAATGGTGTGTTAAACACCATGACTGGGCAAGGCTATGCAAGCAATGTTTATATACAACTGCAAAATACGGATGGAACACCGCATCCGGCGAATAGCGCTATTGCAATCAATAATTATGACGGTTCCGGTAATTATGACATCCCTGATTTTAAAGTGGGATATTTTATTGATAATACCGAAACTGTCACTGCCGGTATTGTAAAAACAGCTATTGAGCTTCAAGTAACCTATAATTAAAAGGACTGCGTATGAAAATTATCAATGGAAAAACAGCGACAATATTTATTCTGGCCTGCAGTGGATTATTTTCTGCCACCAGCCAGGCGGCGGGCCAGGCGGTGAATATTGACATTACCGGGCAGGTTATCGCATCACCGTGTGTGGTTAACAGTAGTAATACTTCTCTTGCCGTCGATTTAGGTACGTCCATTCAAGCTAACGACCTCGCGACCGCCGGCAGTGCAACAGCATGGAAAGACGTTATCTTAAAATTAACCAACTGCCCGGCATCAACCAGCTCTTTCACTGTGTCGTTTGCTGGAACCGCAGACACAGACCCGGATTTCTACCAAAACACGGGCACTGCGACCAACCTCAAACTAGAACTCACCGATAATGCCGGTAACGCTGTATACAAAAATGGTGCTTCTCTTGCCAACGTCACGATTCCCAGTGCTACCCACGCCTATGACCTGGAAATGCGCGCCCGTGCAGTATCCAAAGGTAACGTGATGCCAGGTACTATCGTCGGCCAAGTACAAGCTACCTTTACCTACCAGTAATTCAGGATGGGAAAATGGTGCAACAGATAAACAAAGTGCTGCCTGCTTTGGCCTGTTTGTGGGCAGTAAGCGGCATGCAATCCGTACAAGCTACGGACATCAATCTGAGTGGTACTGTCGTCGCTTCCGCCTGTACAGTGGATACTAACACGGTCGATCAGACGGTTAATTTCGAACAGGCGCGCGCCGTTGATTACCCTAATATCGGTGATACCAGTGAATGGCAGGACTTTGAGCTAACGCTTTCTGCCTGCCCTGCATCAACAACAAAAGTAACCGCCCTTTTCAGTGGCGAAGTAGACAATGACGATGCCACCAAGTTTGCGAATACTCAGGGTGATGCAAGCGGAATGGCATTGCAAATAATGACGCGAGATCATCTCACCGAGATCTCACCAGGAGCTGTTTATCAGGTTAGCATTGATAGCAGCCATAACGTCGTGTTTCCACTTTCAGCAAGAATGTACACGCCAACCGGCCAGGTAACAGCGGGTGAGTTTCGTACTACCGTACAGCTCACCTTCACCTATCAGTAAACACAAGAAAAAAAAGCGGAGCGCCTGGGCGCTCCGCTTTTTTGCAGTGTAAATAACTAAACGCGTTTAAAGATCAACGAACCGTTAGTCCCGCCAAAGCCGAAGGAGTTACACAGTGCGTACTCCAGACCACTAACCTGACGCGCTTCGTGAGGTACGAAGTCCAAGTCACAACCTTCATCCGGGTTATCCAGGTTGATGGTTGGCGGAATAGCCTGATCGCGCAGCGCCAGGATAGAGAAAATAGACTCTACCGCGCCCGCCGCACCCAACAGGTGTCCGGTCATGGATTTAGTGGAGCTTACCATCACACGGCTTGCCGCATCGCCAAAGACAGATTTCACTGCCTGAGTTTCGGCTTTATCGCCAGCAGGAGTAGACGTGCCATGCGCATTGACATAGCCGATCTGACCCGCTTCGATAGCCGCATCGCGTAGTGCGTTGACCATTGCCAGCGCAGCACCCGCACCGTTTTCAGGTGGTGACGTCATGTGGTAAGCATCGCTGCTCATGCCAAAACCAACGACTTCAGCATAGATTTTTGCACCGCGCGCTTTCGCATGCTCGTACTCTTCCAGTACCACCATGCCTGCGCCGTCGCCCAGCACAAAGCCATCACGCTCTTTATCCCACGGACGGCTTGCCGCTTGCGGGTTATCATTACGTGTAGACAGCGCACGTGCCGCGCCAAAACCACCCACACCCAGCGGGGTACTGGCTTTTTCTGCACCACCCGCAACCATCGCGTCTGCATCGCCGTATGCAATGATACGTGCTGCATGACCAATGTTATGCACACCTGAAGTACAGGCGGTCGCAATGGAGATGCTTGGCCCTTGCAGGCCGTACATGATGGTCAAGTGACCTGCCACCATGTTAACAATCGTTGACGGAACGAAGAACGGGCTGATCTTACGTGGACCGCCATTCACCAAAGAGGTGTGGTTTTCTTCGATCAATCCGAGACCGCCAATACCAGAGCCGATAGCGGCGCCAATACGGTGAGCGTTCTCTTCCGTAATTTCGAGACCAGAATCCTGCATGGCCTGAACGCCAGCGACAATTCCATATTGAATGAAAGCATCCATCTTGCGCTGTTCTTTGCGCGAGATAATGTCTTCACAGTTAAAATCCTTTACTAAGCCAGCAAATTTCGTTGCATAGGCGCTAGTATCGAAATGGTCGATCAGGCTGATGCCACTCTGACCGGCAAGGAGAGCTTTCCAGGTAGACTCTACGGTATTGCCGACAGGAGACAACATGCCCAGTCCGGTCACAACTACACGACGCTTAGACACGGTTGTCCTCCAGGGAGGGAAAATAATTCAAGTGGGATAAAAAGATAAAACTCAGGCGGTCGAATGACCGCCTGGAGATGTTCACTTACGCCTGGTGGCCGTTGATGTAATCAATGGCAGCCTGAACGGTAGTGATTTTCTCAGCTTCTTCGTCCGGAATCTCAGTATCAAACTCTTCTTCCAGAGCCATTACCAGCTCAACGGTGTCAAGAGAATCTGCGCCCAGGTCTTCAACGAAGGAAGCATTGTTGGTTACTTCTTCCTGCTTAACGCCCAGCTGTTCGCCGATAATTTTCTTAACGCGTTCTTCGATAGTGCTCATACTCTTAAATTTCCTATCAAAACTCGCTTTCGCGATGGTTTTCGTAGTGTATAAAATGTTGAAAAATTTGCAACTAAATCCCGGCAGGTCTTACCACGATTTTACGTTATTTTGAGGGCATTCACCCTAATAACGCAAATTTTTTTATCTCGTGGTTAAACCATGTACATCCCGCCGTTGACGTGCAAAGTCTCACCTGTGATGTAACTTGCTTCGTCAGAAGCTAAAAATGCAACCGCACTGGCGATTTCCTGAGCGCCGCCAAGGCGACCCGCAGGAACCTGCGCCAGAATACCCGCACGCTGATCATCAGACAGCGCACGCGTCATGTCCGTTTCAATAAAACCCGGAGCAACAACGTTTACAGTAATGCCACGAGACGCAACTTCGCGCGCCAGTGATTTACTGAAGCCGATCAGACCCGCTTTCGCCGCAGCGTAGTTAGCCTGACCCGCATTTCCCATGGTACCAACCACAGAACCGATAGTGATAATACGCCCATGACGCTTTTTCATCATAGCTCGCATTACCGCTTTTGACAGACGGAAAACAGATGACAGGTTGGTTTCGATGATATCGTTCCACTCATCATCTTTCATGCGCATTAACAGGTTATCACGAGTAATCCCGGCATTATTGACCAGGATATCGACTTCACCAAATTCTGCGCGAATATTTCCCAGAACAGATTCGATAGATGCCGGATCGGTCACATTCAACATCAGACCTTTACCATTTGCACCTAAGTAATCGCTAATGGCCTGCGCACCGCTTTCGCTGGTTGCAGTACCGATAACTTTCGCGCCACGGGCAACGAGTGTTTCAGCAATTGCGCGGCCAATGCCACGGCTTGCACCGGTAACCAGCGCGACTTTTCCTTCAAAACTCATGGTCTTCCTCTTTTATTGCTCTAGCGCCGCAGATAATGCCGCCGGCTCATTCAGTGCCGAAGCAGTCAGGGTGTCAACAATACGTTTCGTCAAACCGGTCAGAACTTTGCCCGGACCAACTTCATACAGGTGCTCTACGCCCTGGGACGCCATGAATTCAACGGTTTTAGTCCATTGAACCGGGCTGTACAGCTGGCGAACCAGCGCATCGCGAATAGCGTCTGCATCTGTTTCGCACTTCACGTCGACGTTGTTCACAACCGGAACAGTCGGCGCGTTAAAAGTGATTTTTTGCAGTTCAACAGCCAGTTTCTCAGCAGCAGGCTTCATCAGCGCGCAGTGAGAAGGAACGCTGACCGGCAGTGGCAGAGCACGCTTAGCGCCAGCCGCTTTACAGGCTGCGCCGGCACGTTCTACGGCTTCTTTATGCCCGGCAATAACCACCTGACCCGGTGAGTTAAAGTTTACCGGTGAAACCACCTGACCTTCGGCAGACTCTTCACACGCTTTAGCGATAGCAGCGTCGTCCAGACCGATAATAGCAGACATGCCGCCAGTGCCTTCCGGTACCGCTTCCTGCATGAATTTGCCACGCAGTTCAACCAGACGTACGGCATCGGCAAAACCGATAACACCCGCACACACCAGCGCAGAGTATTCGCCCAGGCTGTGACCAGCCATCAGCGCAGGTGTTTTACCACCCTGCTGCTGCCATACGCGATAAAGCGCAACAGAGGCAGTCAACAGTGCTGGCTGCGTCTGCCAGGTTTTATTCAGCTCTTCGGCCGGTCCCTGCTGAGTCAACGCCCACAGATCATAGCCCAGCGCAGCTGATGCTTCAGCAAAAGTTTCTTCAACAATTGGGTAGTTTGCTGCCATTTCAGACAACATCCCAACGGTCTGGGAACCCTGCCCCGGGAACACAAATGCAAATTGCGTCATGTTTAAATCCTTATACTAGAAACGAATCAGCGCAGAGCCCCAGGTGAATCCACCACCAAAGGCTTCAAGCAATATCAACTGCCCAGCTTTAATACGCCCGTCGCGGACGGCTTCGTCCAGCGCGCACGGTACGGAGGCCGCGGAGGTATTGCCATGTCTGTCGAGCGTCACGACAACATTATCCATCGACATACCCAGCTTTTTCGCGGTTGCGCTAATAATGCGGAGGTTTGCCTGATGCGGTACCAGCCAGTCCAGTGCAGAACGATCGAGATTATTTGCTTCCAGCGTTTCATCAACGATGTGTGCAAGCTCGGTCACCGCGACTTTAAATACTTCGTTACCCGCCATCGTCAGGTGGATCGGGTTTTCCGGGTTCACGCGATCGACATTAGGCAGCGTCAACAGTTCGCCATAGCGACCATCAGCGTGCAGATGCGTAGAAAGAATGCCGGGCTCTTCTGATGCGCTCAGTACAACGGCACCTGCGCCATCACCGAAAATAATGATCGTCCCGCGATCGGTTGGATCACAGGTACGAGCGAGGACATCTGAGCCAACCACCAGAGCATGCTTCACTGCGCCAGACTTAACGTACTGGTCAGCAACGCTCAGGGCGTAGGTGAAACCGGCACAAGCGGCTGCAACGTCAAACGCCGGACAGCCTTTGATCCCCAGCATACTTTGGATCTGGCATGCCGCACTTGGAAATGCGTGTGTGGATGATGTGGTGGCAACCACAATCAGACCAATTTGTTCTTTGTCGATGCCCGCCATTTCAATTGCACGGTTTGCGGCGGCAAAGCCCATCGTCGCAACTGTTTCATTTGGCGCTGCAATATGGCGTTCACGGATACCTGTGCGAGTGACGATCCACTCATCAGATGTCTCAACCATTTTTTCCAAATCGGCGTTAGTACGCACTTGTTCAGGCAGATAGCTGCCAGTACCAATAATCTTCGTATACATGTACGCTCAGTCACTTTTTGGTTATATACCGCCACGAGCAAATCGCTGATACGTTGGCAGCATTCACAAACGCACGGTTATCTGTGTGCTCGCGAGTTTGCGTTTTCGCCACCGTCCAGCAGTTCGAATCCAGCTGGGTATACAGATTCCAGGCGAGCGGCAATTCGCTGAGGAACTTGTCGCTGCACCGCCTGCACTGCCTGTTCAATCGCGACTTCAAATGCTCGCTGATTGGCCGCACCATGACTCTTAATCACCGTGCCGCGCAATCCTAACAGACAGGCGCCATTATACTGGTCGGGGTTGAGGTGACTAAATCGCCTTGTCAGGCTTTTTTGTAACCAACGTTTTAATAACAGCAGCCACCACGACCGTTTTTTGCCCTCACCCTGAGACTTCAGCAGTGAAAGGAACATTCTGACAACACCTTCCATCGTCTTTAATGTGACATTACCTGTAAAGCCGTCACAGACCAACACATCAGTTTTGCCAGTCAGTAACTCATTGGCTTCAAGATAGCCGATATAATTGATAGAAGGGATTGTTTTTAGCACTGCAGAAGCATCCCGAATACTGTCGAGACCCTTGGTTTCTTCCTCACCGATATTGAGCAACGCAACACGGGGATTGGCAATTCCAACCACCTCTTCTGCCAGCACGGAACCCATGACGGCAAATTGCACCAACATCGTGCTATCACAATCCACGTTGGCGCCCAAATCCAGCACCACCGTTTTGCCCTTTTGCTGATGGGGTAAAACCGTCACCAGCGCAGGACGCTCAATCCCCTCAAGGGGTTTGAGCAATAACTTCGCAAGACCCATTAGCGCACCTGTATTACCGGCGCTCACACAGGCTTCCGCTCGTCCTTCTTTCACGAGCTCCAGGGCAACACGCATTGAGCTTCCACGACTGGCGCGAATAGCTTGCGAGGGCCGGGCATCACTGGCAATAACTGACTGAGCAGGGATAATCTGCAGACGTGAACGTTGTTCGAAGTCAGCTTTGGCAAGTAATGGCGTGATTGTATCGGGATCCCCGACTAAAAGAAGTGTGAGTTGCGAATTAGAATTCAGTGCCTGCAATGCTGCAGGCACTGTCACGGTAGGGCCAAAATCTCCCCCCATGACATCTAACGCCAGGGTTAGACGTGTCAAGATATCGTCGCTGCCCGGTTAGGTGTTTCCCCAGTTACCCGGGGAAAGCCTCACTAAGCTTCATCACGCGTGTACTCTTTGTCTTTCTCACCGTAGCAGGAAAGTCATTGAGTCATGCGTGATTACTTAGCGATTACCTTACGGCCACGGTAAAAACCGTCGGCAGTGATGTGGTGACGCAGGTGTTGTTCACCAGAAGTTTTGTCTACAGACAGGCTGGTGACTGCGGTCAGAGCGTCATGAGAACGACGCATGCCACGTTTGGAACGGGTTGGTTTATTCTGTTGTACGGCCATGGACCTTACTCCTCAATTACTTACGCTTTAAGCTGGCTAATACGGCAAATGGGTTTGGTTTTTGCGCTTCATCAGGCAATTCGCCAAAGACCATGTCCGCCTCGGACACTTCACAGTGTTCAGAATCATGCACCGGAACTACCGGCAAGGAGAGGATAATCTCATCTTCAACCATTGCAAGCAGATCGATTTCACCGAATTCGTTAACCTCAATCGGCTCATACGCTTCCGGGAGTGCTTCAGCCTGCTCGTCAGAACGGACAGGACTAAAACAATATGTTGTGTGAACATGAAGTGGGAACGGTTTCCCGCAACGCTGACATTCGAGCGTAACCGACACCTTTGCATCACCGGTTATAACGGCAAGGCGCTGGTTATCGATAGCGAACGACATGGAGCATTCCACATCACTGTCCACACTGACTACAGAATCGGCGACACGCTCAACCAGATCAGAAGTATAGATACCTTCATAATCGAGGCGTTTCTGAGCCGTACGAACCGGATCAAGAGTCAGGGGTAATTTTACCTTTTGCATAGGGCGCGCATATTAACTTTGTAACGTCATATAGTCAAAGAAAAAGGCAGCCTGTGGTTGCCTTTTGCCAATAATTCGCACACATTGCGGGTCATCGACTTAAAATCGCTCAACACAAGCCATTACAGCCAGCTTGTAGGACGAAGTCCATAGTTTAAAATGGCTCTCATCAATACGCTATATGCGAGGGAAAAAATATGCCTCAACTTATTCTTGCTTCTACCTCTCCCTGGCGTCGCGCTTTACTAGAAAAACTGGCAATCCCGTTCGAATGCGCAGCACCAGAGGTTGATGAAACGCCGTTACCAGGCGAAGCCCCCCGGCACTTAGTCTTGCGACTGGCGCAGAAAAAAGCGCAATCTCTCGCCCACCGTTATCCATCGCACCTTATTATTGGTTCCGATCAAATTTGTGTTCTCGATGGTGAAATAACCGGCAAACCGTTAACAGAAGAAAATGCACGCCAGCAGTTACTCAAAGCCCGTGGCAATATTGTGACGTTTTATACCGGACTGGCGCTGTATAATTCTGCGACCGGACATTTACAAACTGAAGTTGAACCGTTCGACGTGCATTTTCGTCATTTAAGCGAAACGGAAATTGAAGATTACGTGCGCAAAGAGCGCCCGCTGCATTGTGCCGGTAGTTTTAAAAGCGAAGGATTGGGCATTGCACTTTTTGAGCGCCTGGAAGGTCGCGACCCAAATACCTTAATCGGTTTGCCGCTAATCGCACTGTGTCAAATGCTGCGACGAGAAGATATGAACCCGTTAAAAGCCTGACGGGTTGACGGCTGTACAGGCCTAATCCTGTAGGCCTGATAGGCACAGCGCCATCAGGCCTACAGGTAATGCGCGATAATATCACTGCGCATCAGCCTTTACTGCGTAACACCTCGAGGCAGCGCTTCAATTGCTTATCCATTGGTGCTTCAATACGCATTACTTCACCCGTCCCCGGATGAGTAAATTTCAACGCTGCGGCGTGCAAAAAGAGCCTGCTCAGCCCGGTATCCGCCAGTTGCTTATCGAACTCACGATCGCCATAGCGGTCGTCAAAGGCAATCGGATGTCCGGCATATTGCGTATGCACGCGAATCTGGTGCGTGCGTCCGGTCACGGGACTGCAGCGCACAAGCGTAGCAAACGCGTAACGCTCTTCCACTTTAAAGCGTGTTTCCGATGGTTTGCCTTCCTGATTCACCCGCACGATACGCTCGCCGCTTTGCAGAATGTTCTTTAACAGCGGGGCCTGCACGGTTTTGACATGCGACTGCCACTGGCCGCGTACCAACGCGAGGTAGTCTTTCTGCATGCCTTTTTCACGCAGTTGTTCATGCAACGAACGCAAGGCAGATCGTTTTTTGGCCACCAGCAGCACGCCGGAGGTATCCCGGTCGAGGCGATGCACCAGCTCAAGGAAACGCGCTTCCGGGCGCAGCGCTCGTAAGCCTTCAATGACGCCAAAGCTTAACCCGCTTCCACCATGCACGGCCGTACCTGAAGGCTTGTTAAGCACCAGAATGTGGTCATCTTCATATAAAATGACATCGGTCAGTGCCGCGACCTTCTGCAAATTCGGTGAAATGGCCTCTTCTTCACGTTCAGCGACACGTACAGGTGGAATACGCACAATGTCCCCGTCTTCGAGTTTGTACTCGGGCTTAATGCGTTTTTTGTTCACCCGCACTTCGCCTTTACGCAAAATGCGATAAATCATACTTTTCGGCACGCCCTTGAGCTGGGTGCGCAAAAAGTTGTCGATGCGTTGCCCTGCTTCGTCGGCAGTAATGGCAACTGTTTTTACGGCTGGAGTCTCTGTTTTCATGGGGGCCGATTTTAAATAGCCATCAAGATTCGCGCCACACATTTTTCTATGCTTATATTAACTGCTATACCTTATTACTTAAGTTTTACATAGCCGATTTGGTGGTTATTAAAGCAATCACTATGCGGAAGTGAAAAAACTGTGAGTAACCGGGTGATAAATGGCAAAAGTCATCTTGCTATAACAAGGTTAGCAGTGGAATAATGAGGTTGTTTCCGTGTTGAATCTTGTTAAAACAAGACCTTTTCCGGAATGACCCAATTTTGCCCGACCGATCATCAACGCAGCAATGGCGTAAGACGTATTGATCTTTCAGGCAGTTAGCGGGCTGCGGGTTGCAGTCCTTACCGGTAAGTGCTCTATAGATTTCGCGTTGTAGGAAGGCGGCAAGTCTGGGAACCCCAGGTGCTTACTCCTGTAAGTGGTTGGGGTAAGAAGATGAAGCCAACGCACCCACAGCGTGAAAGACGATAAGCACAATGGAAGCTTCTCTGGAGAGTAACACCCAGACTGTTCCCCTGATAATTGCGCTGTGTTTCCGTATGAAATACAGGCAACCGACACTCTGCGCCTCTTTGAGCTGACGATAACCGTGAGGTTGGCGACGCGAATAGACACGAGGCCATCGGTTCACACCCGGAAAGGCATTACTCTGCCCGCAGCTTAGTCGTCAATGTAAGAATAATGAGTAAGTTACGATGAAAAGAATGTTAATTAACGCGACTCAGCAGGAAGAGTTGCGTGTCGCCCTTGTAGATGGGCAGCGTCTGTACGATCTGGATATCGAAAGTCCTGGACACGAACAGAAAAAAGCCAACATCTATAAAGGCAAAATTACCCGTATTGAACCGAGTCTGGAAGCTGCTTTTGTTGATTACGGCGCTGAACGTCACGGTTTCCTCCCGTTAAAAGAAATTGCCCGCGAATACTTCCCCGCTAGCTACAACTCCCATGGTCGTCCCAACATTAAAGACGTGTTGCGCGAAGGTCAGGAAGTCATTGTTCAGATCGATAAAGAAGAACGCGGCAATAAAGGTGCTGCGCTGACCACCTTTATCAGCCTGGCAGGTAGTTATCTGGTTCTGATGCCGAACAACCCGCGCGCGGGCGGCATCTCCCGTCGCATTGAAGGCGACGACCGTACCGAATTAAAAGAAGCGCTGGCAAGCCTGGAACTGCCTGATGGCATGGGGCTTATCGTGCGTACCGCAGGTGTCGGCAAATCTGCCGAAGCGCTGCAGTGGGACCTGAGTTTCCGCCTGAAGCACTGGGAAGCGATTCAAAAAGCCGCTGACAGCCGCCCTGCTCCGTTCCTGATCCATCAGGAAAGCAACGTTATCGTTCGCGCATTCCGTGACTATTTACGTCAGGACATCGGCGAAATCCTCATCGACAACCCGAAAGTTATGGAGATGGCGCGTCAGCACATCGCCGCGCTGGGTCGTCCGGATTTCAGCAGCAAAATCAAACTGTACACCGGTGAAATCCCGCTGTTCAGCCACTATCAAATCGAATCTCAAATTGAGTCCGCGTTCCAGCGCGAAGTGCGTCTGCCGTCCGGCGGCTCAATCGTTATCGACAGCACAGAAGCGCTGACCGCCATCGATATCAACTCCGCACGCGCGACCCGCGGCGGCGACATCGAAGAAACTGCGTTCAACACCAACCTTGAAGCAGCCGATGAAATTGCTCGTCAGTTGCGTCTGCGTGACCTCGGCGGCCTGATTGTAATCGACTTCATTGATATGACGCCGGTTCGTCACCAGCGTGCGGTTGAAAACCGTCTGCGTGAAGCCGTGCGCCAGGACAGAGCGCGTATTCAAATTAGCCATATTTCTCGCTTCGGCCTGCTGGAGATGTCCCGCCAGCGTCTGAGCCCGTCGCTGGGTGAATCCAGCCATCACGTATGCCCACGCTGCTCCGGCACGGGTACCGTACGTGATAACGAATCACTGTCGCTGTCTATTCTGCGTCTGATCGAAGAAGAAGCGCTGAAAGAAAATACGCAGGAAGTTCACGCTATTGTTCCTGTGCCGATCGCATCCTACCTGCTCAACGAAAAACGTACCGCGGTAAATGCCATCGAGACGCGTCAGAATGGCGTGCGCTGTGTGATTGTGCCAAACGATCAGATGGAAACCCCGCATTACTCCGTGCTGCGCGTACGCAAAGGGGAAGAAACACCAACCCTGAGCTACCTGCTGCCGAAACTGCATGAAGAAGCGATGGCATTGCCGACGGAAGAAGAGTTCGTCGAGCGTAAACAGCCAGAGCAGCCGGCATTGGCCACCTTTGCTATGCCAGAGGTGCCGCCAGCCCCTGCTTTGCAGGAACCTACTGCGAAGGCCGCCGCGCCTAAAGCCGCAGCAGCGACCGCGGCCGTCGCCGCACAGCCAGGTTTGATTAGCCGTTTCTTCGGCGCACTGAAGTCCATCTTCAGCGGTAGCGAAGAAGTGAAACCGGTTGAACAACCTGCGCCGAAAGCTGAAGAGAAAACCGATCGCCAGCAGGATCGTCGTAAACCGCGTCAGAACAATCGTCGCGACCGTAACGATCGTCGTGATAATCGCGACAACCGTGGCGAGCGTGATAACCGTAACGAGCGTTCAGAAAGCGGCGAAAACCGTGAAGACAACCGCCGTAACCGCCGTCAGTCGCAGCAGCAAAATGCGGAAGCGCGCGATAACCGCCAGCAGTCTACTGAGGTCGCCGACAAAGCGAAATCCGGTGATGACCAGCAGGCTCCGCGTCGCGAGCGCAACCGCCGTCGCAACGATGATAAGCGTCAGGCGCAGCAGGAAGTTAAAGAGCTGAACCTGGCAGAACAACCTGCGCAGGATACCGAGCAGGAAGAGCGCGTTCGTCAGCCTCAGACTCGCCGTAAACAGCGTCAGCTGACTCAGAAAGTTCGTTACACAGACAGCCCGGCTGTTGAAGCCGAAGTTGCTACTGTCGAGGTGGTCGCTGAAACGGCTGTCGCTCAGCCAACTGAACAGCCCGTACCGGCACAGCGTACTGAACTGGCGAAAGTTGATCTGCCTGCCGTCGTTGCGACTGAGCAGGAAGACAACAGCGAAGCGCGTGACTCTAATGGTATGCCGCGTCGTTCCCGTCGCTCACCTCGCCATCTGCGCGTCAGTGGACAACGCCGTCGTCGCTATCGTGACGAGCGTTACCCGGTTCAGTCGCCTATGCCGTTAACGGTTGCCTGCGCATCTCCAGAATTAGCGTCCGGTAAAGTCTGGATCCGCTACCCTGTTGCTCGTCCTCAGGATCAGCAGGTTGCAGAGCAGCGCGAGCAGGAAACGGTTCAGGGGCAAACTGCACCTGTCGCCGTAGAGCCTCAGGTTGCTGCAGCTGCCGTTGAGCATATTGTGAACGCCCCTGCGTCGGTTGAAACCGTACAGTCAGAGGTGGTCATTGCTGAACCTCAGGCTACCGTCGTTGAAACCACGCATCCGGAAGTCATCGCTACTCCGGTCGAGGAACAACCGCAAATTATCGCTGAATCTGACGCGCCTGTTGCTGAGGATACCGCGGCGAAAGCCGAACCTGTCGCTGAAATAGTGGCTGCGCCGGTTGTCGAAGAATCTGCGGAGGTTGTTATTTCTCAGCCTGAAGTGGCTGAAGAGATTGCCGAGGTTGTGGAAACAGCGCCAGTGGTTGAAGAAGTTGCCGCGCCGCAAGAGGTTGTTGCCGCACCGGTCGTCGAAGACGCAGTCGTTAAGGCTGAAGTTGTCGCAACCCGCGTTGACGCAGAACATCTTCACAGCCACGCGGCCGCCCCGATGACCCGTGCTCCGGCACCAGAGTATGTGCCTGAAGCGCCGCGTCATAGTGACTGGCAACGCCCGGAATTCGCCTTTGAAGGTAAAGGTGCCGCAGGTGGACACAGCGCCACGCACCAGGCGACTGCGCCAGCAACGCGCCCGCAGCCCATTGAGTAAGTCATAATCAACATCAAAGCCGACCTTCGGGTCGGCTTTTTTTTATCTCTGCTCTACGCACTGGCAAACTGAGAAGGCGTGGTTACGCTGGCAATCTTTAGCGGTGCGATTGCGCGGGTAATAAGAGTAACGGGGAATCTGTCGCTGAGAAAATAACAGTGGCCTAAAAAAATGCCCGCTCCGGGGTGTTAAAGGAGCGGGCAGACAAACATATCCAGTTTCAAGATATGTTCAAAAGTGTGTTACCGGTTCAGCTGAAATAGCGACATTCCCTGCATATCGGTAAACGTTTTGTACGATGCCTGCAGTGCGGCCTGCTGCATCACGTAGGACGAAATTGCTGCGTTCCAGTCAACATCCACCAGATTGCTCATCTGCTGAGTCTGGCCCAATGCGCGATCGGCGCCCAGTGAATCCAGTGAACTTAACTCGCTGAGCTGAGTCCCTAATTCTGCACGAACAGAAAGCACGTTATTCAATGAATTTTTCAGGCCACGACTGGTTTTATCAATGGCTGCAGAGGCGGTAGCTTTTGCCGCGTCATTGCCCTCAATAGGGGTTTTGAGCGCATCAATAGCGGTATCCAGCATTTTGAACAGGTTCTTTTCCTGAGTACCGCCGCCTGGTTCCGGTACGGCATTACTGGTCAGATTAACAAATACTTTATCGCCAGTATGACCAATCACCATGGTACGGGAGGCATCGACCTGCTGGGTCACATTTGTTGTACCGCCGCTGTAAGCGCCATCTGCCTGAGCAAACGGTGCAGATTCTGTTTTATATCCGCCAAAAATATAGCGTCCATTACCGTCGGTGCTGTTCGCCAGGTTCATCAGTTGATCGCGGATCCCTTGCAGGTCGGTGGCCAGCGATGCACGGTCGTCATCGCTTAACGTGCCGTTCGCGGCATAGACAATTTTTTCCTGCGCGGTCTGAATTGCCGTCGTTACCTGACTCAGTACGTTCTCTTCCAGCGATACTTTTTGCGTCGCAAATGAACGCGCCAGCGTATATTGGCTGTTCTGCGCCTGTGCTTGAGAAAGCACCACGGCCTGCGAGGCGGCGATCGGATCGTCAGATGGGTTGATCACACGTTTGCCCGTTGACATCTGCTCGCCGAACTTCATCCATTCAGCCTGAGAGTTAGTGATGCCACGCATATTCTGCTGGTACATCATCTGGGTGCTGATACGCATTGTGTCCCTCTCCCTTAGCGAATATTAATCAGTGCATCAAACAGCGCATTTGCGGTTTGCAGCACTTGCGCGTTAGCCAGGTAATACTGTTGGTAGCGCTGTAAGTTACCGTATTCTTCGTCGAGGTTGACGCCGGAAATAGACTGCTGCTGCTTATAAAGGTGCGTTACCACGTTGTTCTGGGTAATGGCGCTGGTTTTCAGCGTCGCGGTTTTGTTCCCGACATCGCTTACCAGCGTGGCATAAGCATCGTTGAAGGTCTTATTACCCACGGTAGCTTTGGTCTGCAGATCCAGCAGTTTCTGACCGTTACGGTTATCGCTTTTTCCCTTATCAATATCCGGGTCCGGATCATTTTTTGAGACCTGGGCCATGGCGATTTTCGACTCATCGGTCACAATGACTTTCATATCAACAACGGCGTTACTGACAGGTTTCACTGTGAAGCTGTCATTTGCTTTTGCGCCAGCATTTACGGTGATTTCCATCCCGTCAAAGGACATCTTCCCACCGGTAACGGTAGCTTTGAAGCTGGTATTATCCGCCAGGCGAGTAACCTGCCAGTCCGTCCCGTCATAAACGATTTTATAATCGGTCGCCTGTACAGCAGAGCTGTCGGTAATCTTCGCGCTTAACGATCCTGTTCCTGTATTTTTAGCGTTGTTGAATACTGCCGGGCTACCGATAGCAAAGAAATCCTTACCCTGATCGCCGTTCGCGTCAAAACCCTCTTTATGCTGGGTGTTAAACGCATCGGCAAACGCCAACGCCAGTTGGCCCAGCGTGTTACGCGTCTGGTCAAGCTCTTGAGAACGGAAGGTCAACAGCCCGCCCAGTGAACCGGTATTCAACAGTTTTTCGGGAATTTCAACCTCGCCGGCAACCCCGTCGACGTAGGCCACTGTGGTACGATTGGGATCGTCACTGGAGGGCACAGCCGCCAGCTGGCGTGCATTGCTGCCCTGCACCAGTGAATAGCCGTTCGCCATGGTTATGTTGTAAGTCCCACCGTCCTGAACGCTGACTTCTACACCGACAATCTGGTTCAGTTCACTGACCAGTTGGTCGCGCTGGTCGAGTAAATCGTTAGGCGATGCGCCCGCACCGACGCCGGTCAGACGGGAAATCTGATCGTTGAGGCTGGCAATCTGTTTTGAATAGTTGTTGATCTGGTCAACGCTGGCCTTGATCGCAGTATTAACTTGCTTGTCTTGATCGCGCAGATACTGGTCAGTTGTTCTGAACTGGTTGACTAAACCATCAGCTTTACCGATCAGCGCCTGGCGCGCCGCCGGGTCTTCCGCGTTACTGACAAGCGTTTGCAGGCTGGTAAAAAAGTCCTGCATTGAGGTCGAAATGGAACTGGTTTTGCTGGAGAGCAGATTGTCGATTTTCGACATTTGTTCATAGCGCGTTGTCAGGCCGCTGCTTTGGTTCTGCGCGGCACGTAACTGATTCGTGATAAAGGAGTCATACTCGCGCTGTACGCCAGAAACATAGACGCCATTGCCAACCCAGCCCCCCGCACCCAGCGTGCTGTTCGCTTGCGCCATAATTGTCGTTTGACGGGTGTATCCGGCAACGTTATAGCTGGAGATGTTATTACTGGCAGAATTCAACGCGGCCTGCGCTGCGGCGAGTCCACTCATCGCGTTATTAATCAAGCTGGACATGGAGGTTCCTTGTAATCCTTCAATACTCGTTATTATCGGCAGCAGGTTGGTAGACTTGAGCTATTTAAAAGAGATTATCGATATTCGTACTGTAGGTTTTGCTCACTTTTTCGCTCATCGATTTCAACTGCTGGATCATGCTGGTTAATTTACGCGCATAGTTAGGGTCAGTCGCGTAACCGGCATTCTGCAAAGCCTGTGCCCCCTGCTCGGCGGTAGCAGCGGCGGTTACCGCCGCATAGCGCGGGTTACGCGATATCAGACCGACATAATCCGACAGTGCCTCAAGGTAAGAGCTATAGACGCGGAATCGGGCTTTCACCTTTTTCGCCTCGCCGTTTTCATATTCGGTGGTGGTGATTTCGGTGGTTGGGCCTTTCCAGCTTCCCGAAGCCTTCACGCCAAAAATGTTAAAGCTCGGTTCACCGTTCTCACGGCGGATTTGTCGCTGCCCCCATCCGGACTCCAGCGCCGCCTGCGCCAGAATCAGATGATGTGGAACCCCGCTTTGCTGACTTGCCAGCTTAGCCGGCAGCGATAGCTGGGCGAGGAAGTCTTTGCTGTCACCTGACAGCGGCTCATCATTGCTTTCCGTCGCGCGGGGAATGGCTTTACGGACCAGTTGCGTCAGCGCCTGGTTTTGATAGCTGGTCACCGTTTCCAGAGAGAACTTCATTGGCACCTGCGGCGCATCGTCTGCGGGTTGCGCCTGCCCTTCAGTCATCTGCTTAACCATCATTTCAGCCAGTCCCAGACCTTTACCTGCGGTCATCTGCTGCGCAATTTGTTGGTCATACATGCTGGTATACAAACGTGTTGAATCACTGCTAAAAACGCCATCTTTCGGCAGCGCTTCACGCATGCTTTTCAGCATCATTTGTACGAACATCCCTTCAACCTGACGGGCAACCGGGCGGATATTCGCCGCCGGGTCCTGACCCGCTTTCGCTTTCAGTTCGTTCAGTGATTGCGCATCCCAGGCGGCACTGGTCAGCAGTTTGCTGTCACCAATCATTAGATGATTTCCAGTTTGGCGCGTAAGCATCCCGCGCTCTGCATCGATTGCAGAATGGACATCAGATCCATCGGCGTTGCCCCTAGCGCATTAAGCGCACGCACAACATTGTTCAGGTTGGCGCTGGAACGCACGCTTTGCAGCGAACCGCCGCTCTGGCGCAGATCGATCTGGGTTTGAGGTGTCACCACGGTCTGTCCACCGCCAAACGGTGTATCCGGCTGGCTGACGTTCGCCTGGCGGTTTACCGTTATCGACAAGTTGCCTTGCGCGACGGCACAGCTATCCAGCGTGACTTCACGGTTCATGACAACGGATCCGGTGCGCGAGTTGATAATCACTTTCGCATCCTGCGGCGTGACATTCACCTCCATATTCTGGATGTCAGCAAGGAAACGCACCTGCGAACTGTTGCCGCTTGGCACGCGTACCTGAATCGTCCGGGCGTCCAGCGCAGTGGCGCTACCAAAGCCGCGCGAACGGTTAATGGTGTCGGTTATCTGCTGCGCCATAGTGAAATCTTCATTATTGAGCTGCAGATTAATGGTGTTACCGCCGCCGAACTGGCTGGGTAATTCACGTTCGATGGTCGCGCCGTTGGTAATACGTCCGCCATTGAGCTGGTTTACCTGCACGCTGCTGCCACCCGCAGCCGCGCCTGCACCGCCTACCAGAATATTCCCCTGCGCCAGCGCATATACCTGGCTATCGACCCCTTTCAGCGGGGTCATCAGCAACGTTCCGCCGCGCAGGCTTTTGGCGTTCCCCATGGAAGAGACCACCACGTCAATGGTTTGCCCCTGACGACCAAAGGCCGGGAATTGCGCGGTCACCATCACCGCCGCCACGTTTTTCAGTTGCATATTGGTGCCGGTTGGCACGGTAATTCCCAACTGCGAAAGCATGTTGTTGAGCGTTTGCGTAGTAAACGGCGTCTGGGTAGTCTGGTCACCCGTGCCATCCAAACCGACCACCAGCCCATAACCGATCAACGAGTTTTCCCGCACGCCCTGAACGCTGGTCAGGTCACGAATACGGTCGGCATGCGCAAAGGTGGTTATCAGCACCAGCACCATTCCAACTAAAGATTTAAACACTGGCTACCTCGCTTACATCGGCGACAAGTTAAGGAAGAAACGCTGCAACCAGCCCATATTCTGCGCTTCATTGATGTAGCCGTTGCCGACATACTCAATACGTGCGTCCGCAACCTGAGTTGACGGTACGGAGTTGCTGCCACTGATGGTGCGCGGGTTAACGACCCCGGAGAAGCGAATGAATTCAGTGCCCTGATTAATGGCGATCTGTTTTTCACCCACAACATGTAAGTTGCCATTCACCAGTACCTGGTCGACCGTTACGGTCAGCGTACCGCTGAAGGTATTTCTGGCGTTCGCGCCGCCTTTACCGTTAAAGGAGTTACCGCCTGAAGCTTCTACGTCAGCACGCTCGTTGCCAAACAGTCCTTGCAAATAACGCGGTACGGTATCAAAACCAAAGTTGGTCTTGCCGTCACGGCTGGCATTAGCCGAAGAACTTTTGCTCGCGCTGACGTTTTCCTGCAATACGATGGTCAACGTATCGCCAATATTGCGCGGACGGCGGTCTTCGAATAGCGGCTGATAACCGTAGTTAATCGGTTGGGCCGACTGGAAGATTGATCCATTCGCCACTGGCGTCGGGCCAGGAACAGGCTGGGCAGACGTTGCGCCCTGCACGAGGGGCGTGGCCGGGATCCAGGCGCATCCTGTCAGTGAAACTACCAACAGGGCTAAAATTGGGTATGGGTGAAGCGCGTATTTTCGCATTGCGGTCATCTTCAAAATCAGTGTGCCGGTGAGGCTTTCACCCCACCGGGCCACACTTTAGAGTTGCGTCAGTTTTTGCAGCATCTGATCGGTGGTCGATACCGCTTTACTGTTGATTTCGTAAGCGCGCTGAACCTGGATCATGTTTACCAGCTCTTCCGCCACGTTGACGTTAGAGGTTTCAACATAACCCTGGTACAGCAGACCCGCGCCGTTCAGCCCCGGAGTGCTCTCATTCGGCGCACCGGATGACTGCGTTTCGGTGTACAGATTCTCACCAATGCTTTCCAGACCGGTATCGTTCATAAAAGTAGTCAGGTTAAGCTGCCCAACCTGAACCGGTGCTGCCTGGCCCTGCTGGGTTACGCTGACGATACCGTCGCGTCCAATGGTGATACTGAGCGAGTTAGCCGGGATGGTGATAGCTGGCTGAACCTGAAAACCCCCCGCAGTCACCAGTTGGCCGTTCTGATCCACCTGGAAAGAACCGTCACGGGTGTAGGCGGATGTGCCATCAGGCAGCATGACCTGGAAAAAGCCCTGCCCTTTAATCGCCACATCTTTACTGTTGTTGGTCTGCGACAGGTTCCCCTGGCTGTGTAAACGCTCGGTCGCGACCGGGCGCACACCGGTACCAATCTGCAAACCAGACGGCAGTGTGGTTTGTTCAGAAGACTGGGCGCCAGGCTGGCGAATCGTCTGGTACAACAGATCTTCAAAAACGGCACGTTGACGCTTAAATCCGTTGGTGCTGACGTTTGCCAGGTTGTTGGCAATCACATCCATGTTGGTTTGCTGCGCATCCAGGCCGGTTTTGGCGATCCATAATGAACTGATCATAAAATGTCCTGTATTAACTCATCGACAGCAGTTGGTTGGCACGACCCGCGTTATCATCCACGCTACTGATAATCTTCATTTGCATTTCGAAACGACGGGCGTTGGCGATCATGTCACTCATCGCGGCTACCGGCTTAACGTTACTGCCTTCCAGCACACCCGACATAACGCGAATGCTGGGGTCGGCCTGTAACGTAGCGCCACGGGTAGCCTGCGCGGCCTGAGTCAGACGGAACATACCGTCATCGCCACGTTGCACTTCACTCCCCGTGGCCTTCACCAGTTTCAGTCGCCCAACTGGCGCAACGGTGTTAGCCGGATCGCCAGGGTTGAGCGCCGAGATCGTGCCGTCTGCCGCAATGGTGACTTCTGAACCTTCCGGTACGGCTATTGGTCCGGCTTCGCCAATCACCGGGTGTCCCTGAATGGTCAGTTCCCCCGTAGGGCTTACC
This sequence comes from Citrobacter sp. RHBSTW-00887, assembly GCF_013728095.1. Taxonomy (NCBI): domain Bacteria; kingdom Pseudomonadati; phylum Pseudomonadota; class Gammaproteobacteria; order Enterobacterales; family Enterobacteriaceae; genus Citrobacter; species Citrobacter sp. RHBSTW-00887. Next base: position 3,293,778 of record NZ_CP056267.1, read on the forward strand.
TGAATGGCGCCATTTCGGGTATATCCTTCGCTACCGTCCGCGGTCTGCACAGCCAACCAGCCATCTTGTTGCAGCGCCACGTCCAGCGGACGTGAGGTATAGTCCATCTGACCCGGCGTCATATCGGCCCCCGGCGTGGAGGCCACCACCAGCGTACGCGTCGGTAAAGACAATCCTTCAACGGGAACCGCGCGCAGCGCATTGAGTTGCGCACGAAAACCCGGCGTTGAGGCGTTTGCCAGGTTGCTGGCCGTCACCGCTTGTTGATTCAGCGTCTGACTGGCCGCGCCCATGGCGGTATAAATTGCGTGATCCATTAAGCCATCCCGTCAGGCGCTTAGCGCAGGTTGACCAGCGTGTTGAGGATCTGGTCCTGGGTTTTGATTGTCTGCGCGTTCGACTGATAGTTACGCTGGGCGACGATCATATTCACCAGTTCTTTACTCAAATCCACGTTTGATGCTTCCAGCGCGCCGTTGGTCAGCTTGCCGAAGTTACCCTCGCCTGCGGTACCCAGCAGCGCCACGCCGGAAGACTGCGTGGCTGCCCAGACGTTGTCACCCTGAGAAGCCAGACCTTCGTTGTTGGCAAAGTTTGCCAGCACGATCTGCCCCAGAACCTGTTGCTGTTCGTTGGAGTAGTTACCGACCACAGTACCGTCATTGTTAATCTGGTAGCTCACCAGGTCGCCCGGCTTATAGCCATTCTGATTCGTGGCAACGATGTTGTTGGCGCCAGTGTTCTGCTGCATGGAGTTCAGGAAGCTCAGAGAGAAATTTGCCGCATCAGCACCGTTAATCTGCCCGGTTGTGATGTTGATTTCCTTTGGCCAGACGGTAGGAGGCGTTGGTACCGCCTCGGCGGCTGTGGCGCTAATCCCTAAGAACACACCATTTTCATTAAAGCGCATAAACCCTGCTGATTTTGCAGCGGCTCCGGTTGAAGCATCCTGTGTGTGAACTTCCCAGGTGTTGCTCTGCGCATTTTTGACATAAAAAATATTCATGTCATGGGCGTTACCCTGGCTATCGAAAACGGTAACGGTGCCTTTTTTGTTGTAGGAATCCGCATCGCTGGGATTAAACGGGGTCTTCGTTGGCACCTTGTCAGTGGAGTTCAGGTTGATCTGCATTGACGCAGTCGTGGTGGTTTTAGCCGCCATCAGCGTATTCGGGATAGTGATCGGCGCCGGGTTAGCACCTTGCTGTATCGTTGGCGGTGTACCGGTAGCCGGATAGCCCGTCAGCTGTAGCCCCTGCATGTTGACGATATTGCGGTTTTCATCGAGCTTGAACTGACCGTTACGGCTGTAGAAAACGGAACCGTTGCTGTCTACCATGCGGAAAAAACCGTTCTGGCTGATAGCGACATCCAGCCCGCGACCGGTGTTAGTAGTGGTACCGTCGGTAAAGTCCTGGGTAATGCCCGCAACTTTAACGCCCAGACCCACTTTAGAACCGGCGAACATATCGGCAAAAGAGGCCGTACCGGATTTAAAACCATAGGTGGCGGAGTTGGCGATGTTGTTACCAATGACATCGAGGTTGGTCGCTGCAGCGTTCAGACCGCTGACCGCTTGTGAAAAGGCCATGACTTACTCCTGATAAGTGTGAAGGCTTAAATGATCTGCCGTACTTCGTCGAGGGTGGTGGTTCCATAGGTGCCCAGATCCAGCGTATTACCGCCGTTACTGCGAATAACGCCCTGCACCAGCGCAAACTGAAGCGGCTGAGCCACCAGTTGTGTTCCGCCATTACTGGCAGCAATTGACACGTTGTAAGAACCGCTTGGCGCATCCGTGCCATCGGTCATGGTGCCGTCCCAGGTAAAGGTATGAACGCCCGCTTTCAACCCACCAATATCAATGGTGCGTACCACCTTGCCGTCTTTATCGGTAATGGTTGCGGTAACCTTATCTGCCGGTTGCTGCAGTTCAACGCCAAACGGCGTGGTGGTGGTTTTTGCGCCCTCTTCCGTACCTTTACCGGTCAGGATGGTGGTACCTGGGATCATGACACCGTGGCCAATCAGCGTACTGGCCTGCAGCGACTGACTGTTGTCGATCTGCCCGGAGATCGATCCCAGCGTGGTGTTCAGTTTCTCAATTCCGCTCACGGTACTGATTTGCGCCAACTGGGTGGTCAGTTCGTTGTTTTGCAGCGGGTTGGTTGGATCCTGGTTTTTCAGCTGTGCCACCAGCAGCGTAAGGAAGCTGCTTTGCAGGTCCGCGGCGTTGCTGCCCGTCAGCGAACTCTTCCCCGTTGCGTCATTCACACCCGTCGTGCTCGGGTCATTCATTTTTACAGCAATAGACATGTGCGCCTCCTTTTACTGGCCTAGCGTCAGCGTTTTGAGCATCAAGCTTTTCACCGTATTGAGCACTTCGACGTTTGCCTGGTAGCTACGCGAGGCTGACATGGTGTTGACCATTTCGCCGACGACGTCCACATTCGGCATTTTTACGTAACCGTTCGCATCGGCCAGCGGATTACCGGGTTCATAAACCAGCTTATCCGGCGCCTGGCTTTCAATGACGTCAGCGACTTTTACGCCACCGGTTGCCGCACCTGGCGCGGCATCAACCTGAAAAACAACCTGCTTCGCGCGATAGGGCTGACCGTCAGGTCCGGTGACGCTATCCGCATTCGCCATGTTGCTGGCCGCAACGTTCAGGCGCTTAGACTGAGCCGTCAGCGCAGAGCCTGCGATATCAAAAATATTTAACAGCGCCACGAATTAGTTCCCTCCTTGCAGCACGTTCATCATGCCTTTGATTTGTCCACCCAACGCGGTCAGCCCCATTTGATACTTGAGGCTGTTGTCTGCAAATTGCGTACGCTCCCGGTCCATATCTACCGTGTTGCCATCGAGAGACGGCTGATCAGGAATGCGGTAGAGCAGTTCCGTAGAAGGAGCGGAAACGGTCTGGGCCGGAATGTGTTGTGCAGAGGTCAGCGTCAACGAGACACCGCCGGTTTCTTCCCGTCCTCGCACCATGACTTTTTTTAATTCACTGGCGAAATCCAGGTCGCGCGCCTGATACCCCGGCGTGTCGGCATTGGCTATGTTGGCCGCCAATACTTCCTGGCGTTGGGCGCGCAAATTCAGCGCTTCCTGTTGAAAACGTAAGGCGGCGTCGAGCTTATCGAGCATATCTCCTCCGCAAATGACAAAATTCAGCCGACAGCTTAAATCCCATTACGCGCGCGTTATCGCCGGAATAAACGCAAAATGCGTCGCTATTTGTTGCGTTGATGACTGCGTCACACAGGTAGAATCCTGTCACTACCTGAAAAAGCGCGAGGTTTTGATGCAAACGTTTAAACGTGGAGTCGTCGTGGCAGCACTGCTGTTCAGTCCTATGACGCTGGCGCAAGACCTGAATTCACAACTGACGGCATGGTTTTCACAGCGTCTGGCCGGATTTAGCGATGAGGTCGTCGTTACTATCCGAACGTCGCCAAACTTATTGCCGAGCTGCGAACAACCAGCATTAAGCGTGTCCGGGAGTGCAAAATTGTGGGGTAATGTGAACGTGCTGGCGCGCTGCGCCAACGAGAAACGTTATCTGCAGGTGAACGTGCAGGCCACGGGAAACTACGTTGTTGCCGCCGCGCCCGTCGCTCGGGGTAGCGCCCTGACTTCGGCCAGCGTAACGCTAAAACGAGGTCGACTGGACCAACTCCCTCCGCGCGCCGTGCTGGATATGAATCAGGTGCAGGATGCCGTAAGCTTGCGCGATCTGGTGCCAGGTCAGCCGATACAGCTTTCCATGTTGCGCCAGGCATGGCGAATCAAGGCTGGTCAGCGCGTCCTGGTTATCGCCAACGGAGATGGCTTTCGGGTGAATGCCGAAGGTAAAGCGCTGAACAATGCCGCCGTCGCCCAGAATGCCCGAGTACGGATGATTTCAGGCCAGGTGGTGAGCGGTGTCGTCGATTCTGATGGGAATATTCTTATTAACCTATAATAGGTTAAAGATTTTTTAGCGTGTGCCGATAGATAAACAACCAATGATTACAGCGGGCCGCTATAGCGTAACCCCTCGATGAGGATAAACAAAATGAGCATTGATCGTACCTCACCATTGAAGCCAGTAAGTACCGTTCAGCCACGTGAAACCAGCGATGCGCCGGTACAAAAAACGCGGAAGGAAAAAACCACCGCCACCACCAGCACCAGCGTCATGCTGAGCGACGCCCAGGCCAAACTGATGCAGCCCGGCACCAATGACATCAATATGGAACGCGTGGAAGCACTCAAAACCGCAATCCGTAATGGCGAGCTGAAAATGGACACCGGAAAAATTGCCGACTCGCTGATCCGCGAGGCGCAGAGCTACTTACAGAGTAAATAAAGTATGACTCGTTTGTCAGAAATACTTGACCAGATGTCGACCGTCCTCAATGACCTGAAAACGGTAATGGATGCTGAACAGCAGCAGCTTTCCGCAGGATATATTAACGGCAGCCAGCTACAGCGTATTACAGAAGAAAAAAGCTCTTTGCTGGCAACCCTTGATTATCTGGAGCAGCAGCGCCGTCTGGAGCATGACGCCACACGCAGCGCCAATGATGAAATTGCCGAGCGTTGGCAGACCATTACCCGGAAAACACAGGACCTACGCGAACTCAACCAGCACAACGGTTGGCTGCTGGAAGGGCAGATCGAGCGCAATCAACAAGCGATTCAAGTGCTGAAACCGCACCAGGAACCGGCGCTGTATGGCGCAAACGGTCAAACCTCTGCTGCGCACCGCGGCGGGAAAAAATTCTCTATCTGATGCTAGCCTGATAACGTTTTGCTTATCAGGCCTACGCGTTTTGTAGGCCGGATACGGCGTCATGCCGCCATCCGGCATTAATCTGTTACGCCGTCCGGCGCACAAACTCTTTCACTTTAAAGCCCAGCACCGCGAGCGCAGCGAAGTAAGCAGCAATACCGGCCACCACAACGGCCATCAGACGCAGCAGACGCCATAACATCGTTCCCTGCGACCAGTCCGGCATGATGTATAGCATCCCAACCAGCGCCGCCGACATCACCAGCACAGAAATCACCAGTCGCGCCAGGAACCAGGCCCAACCCGGTTGTGGGGTAAAAATTTTCTGTTTACGCAGTTGCCAGTACAGCAGTGAAGCGTTCAGACACGCCGCCAGACCAATCGACAGCGACAGCCCGGCATGTTTCAGCGGCCCAATAAATGCCAGGTTCATTACCTGGGTCATAATCAGCGTGACAATGGCAATCTTGACTGGCGTTTTAATATCCTGGCGCGAATAAAAACCAGGGGCCAACACTTTCACCACGATCAAGCCAATCAAACCTACCGAGTATGCCACCAGCGCGCGCTGCGTCATCGCTGCGTCAAAGGCGGTAAATTTACCGTACTGGAACAGAGAAACCGTCAGCGGTTTGGCCAGAATCCCCAACGCCACGGCGCTCGGTAATGCCAACAGAAAACACAAACGCAGGCCCCAGTCCATCAGACGGCAATACTCATCATGATTACCGCTGGAAAAACTTTTGGACAGCGAGGGCAGCAGGATAGTCCCCAACGCGACGCCAAGTACGCCAGACGGAAACTCCATCAGACGGTCAGCATAATACATCCATGACACTGAGCCAGAGGCCAGAAACGAAGCGAAAATCGTATTGATGATCAGTGAAATCTGGCTGACAGATACCCCAAGGATCGCCGGGCCCATTTGCTTGACGACGCGCATCGCCCCCGCATCACGGAAGTTCACGCGCGGCAGCACCAGCATGCCAATTTTCTTCAGGTGCGGAAGCTGATAAATCAGCTGTAGCACGCCGCCAACGGTAACGGCCCACGCCAGCGCCAGCACCGGAGGGTGAAAATAAGGCGCAGCAAACAGCGCGAAACCGATCATGCTGATATTCAGAAAGGTCGGCGCAAACGCCGGAATGGAAAAGCGATTCCAGGTATTCAGGATCGCACCCACCAGCGAAGCCAGTGAGATCAGCAGAATATACGGAAAGGTGATCCGTAGCAGTTGAGTGGTCAGCGCAAATTTGTCCGCGGTGTCGGCAAACCCAGGCGCGGTGACTAAAATCACCCACGGGGCAGCCAGCATCCCGGCGACCGTCACCACGGCCAGCGCCAGAGTCAACAGCCCGGAAACGTAAGAGACAAAGACGCGGGTCGCATCCTCACCCTGCTTACTTTTATATTCGGCAAGAATAGGCACAAACGCCTGCGAAAAAGCGCCCTCAGCAAAGATTCGGCGCAGCAGGTTAGGAAGTTTGAACGCCACAAAAAAGGCATCAGTCGCCATCCCTGCGCCAAAGATTCTGGCGACAATCGCATCACGCGCAAAACCCAGCACACGTGAAAACATCGTCATCGAGCTGACGGCTGCCAGCGACTTTAATAAATTCATCTATGTTGTATTCCAGACTCTGAGGCAAAACCCCGACAAACCTGCCCGTAGGTCGGATAAGGCATGATCGCCGCCATCCGGCACTTTTGCTGTGCCTGATGGCGACGCCGTAGCGTCTTATCAGGCCGACAAACCAGCCTATGGTTGAAAAGAGGTGTTATTTTTGAGTTGGCATATAGTACCTGGATTACAATGAATTACTACCGCCAGATGTTACAGGGGGTTATTCAGCCATTGCCTCCCGCCACAGCTTTTCGACAACGCGCTGGGCCAGGAGCGCCTGCTCACCTGCCGTCTGGGGAACCGTCTGATTTTGCACGCACTCAATGAAATGACGTGCGCATCCGGCAAAACCACGCTGTTCCAGGGTAGTTTGCCAGCCTGCTACCGGCTTGTGCACCACTCCTTGCCCGCGCTCTTCCCGCCATTCCCGCATATCCGTGACGTCAATCAGGCCACCATCCGTCACCGCCTGCACGCTCTCGCGCTGGCTACCGGCGCGGCGATGCATACTGGTCGTTATCTGCATTTGCCCGGCAGAAAAATGGTGCTCCGCATAGAGCATCGCGCCGGATTCATTGGTTAACAGCGTACCGTTATTTAACTGCGCTTTCTCTCCCGCCAGCCACAATGCGGTATCGACTACGTGCAGATAGTCGTCCAGCAGAGTGAAGCGCAGATCGTGCGGCCCGACGCTGTCCGTACGGTGCTTATCCATGCGTACGGACGCCGCATTACCCAACTGGGATTTAAGATCCTGATACAGCGGCGCAAATCGACGGTTAAACCCCACCATCAGCGTCAGCTTTTTCCTCTCGGCCAGCTCCACCAATTGTTCAGCCTCGCGCAGGTTTTCCGCCAGCGGTTTATCCACGCACACGTGAACCCCGGCATTCAGCAGTTCGCTGACCACCGCATAGTGCGTTGCGGTACTGGAATGGACGAAAACCGCATCGCAGGTTTGCGCCAGATTAACCAGTGAATCAACGTAGGGTATCCGCCAGGTATCACAGATACGCTGCGCTTTTTCCCGCGAAGGTGAAAATGCCCCTTTCAGCGTCCAGTCTGCACTAGCACCCAGCACGGGCAGCCAGGCCTTTTGCGCAATCCCGCCGAGCCCGACAACGCCGATACGTAATTTATTCACATCAGTCTCCCAGGTGCGCCAGCAAGGAATCAAGCCGCTGCTTAAGCTCCGCGACGTCTGTTTCCAGCGCGTCAACGCGCGCCTGTAGATCGCCCGAAGCTGCCGGAAGTTCATCTGTGGTGGCCATCGCTTCATCAACGTCACCGCAAAACAGGTGCATATAACGGCTTTCACGTTTGCCCGGCTCACGCGCCAGGCGAACGACATAAGGACCATCTTCCCGGGTTGCCAGTTTCTCCAGTGTCGACTCTACTTCGGCCATGTCGCTGAATTCGTACATCCGGGAGGCGCGGCTACGCAGTTCACCAGGTGTTTGAGCGCCGCGCAGCAACAGCGTGGTAATGAGCGCGACTTCCCCCGTGCTGAGCTTAAGATTACCAAACTCAGAGTTGCAGAAACGCTGCTCATATTTCGTGACGCGATTACCAAAGCCACTCACCGTACGCAGGAAATGCCGTTTCACCAGGTTATCAAGCTGATCCTGCACGTCGGATTCCGACAGGTTCATCACGGGTTCACGATTCGTTTTTTGATTGCAGGCGGTTACGACTCCGTTAACGGAGAGCGGATACTGTTCAGGCGTAGTCACTTGTTTTTCTAATAAACAGCCAATCACCCGTGCTTCAGTGGCGGTTAATTCGTATTTCATCGTCTTCTCCATTAATCATGGCTGCATCTGAAACTTAGCGGCCGGGGGTCCATTCTGATGTGGTCAACGCCGTCAGCACGTGATCGCGCCACTGCCCGTCAATCAGCAGGTAGTCTTTGGCATACCCTTCTTTTTCAAAACCCAGTCGCGCCAGCAGGTCACCACTGCGTTTATTATGTGGCATGTAGTTAGCCATAATGCGGTGAATATGCTGCGTGCGCTGCATATAGCGGATGGCCGAGGTTAAGGCTTCATACATCAGCCCCTGCCCCTGCCACTTCTGCGCAATGGAGTAACCGAGATAACAGGCGTGGAAAGATCCCCGCACGACGTTCGAGAAGTTCGCGACGCCAATAATCTCTTTTTCTTCCGGATCGAGCAGCGCAAAGTAATAAGCTGTGCCCTGTTTATGAAACTCAGAGATCATGCTCAGACGCGCCTGCCAGCCTGACGGATAACAGTGGCTTTCATCGCGAATAGGTTCCCAGGGTTTTAAGAAATGACGATTTTCTGCGTAATAATCTGCCAGACGCCAGGCATCACGCTCATGCACTAAACGCACGACCAGGCGGTCCGTGGTTAAGCGCACTTTTGGCACGTTACTGCGATAGCCAAACATTCTATACCTACTCCTTCCCGTAACGTCTTCAATACGCTATTCGCATTACTATACCTGCGCAAATACGCCCTGTGAAAAGAGCAAAATGCCATTTTTTGAATTATTCACACATTTTGATGAAAACTCTCTATCAAGACGGACTTTTGATAAAAAAATATTGTCCCGCGAAGGGTGGGAAAAGCGATGACGACACCGCAGAATAGGAGGTGCTTATCTTTTAAACTCTATCCAGAGTGACGAGTTTTTCCCTGGAGGGGAAATGTCGCAAGTCTCGCAGGCAAGGAACCTGGGTAAATACTTCCTTCTTATCGATAACATGCTGGTCGTGCTGGGTTTCTTCGTCGTTTTCCCGCTGATCTCAATTCGTTTCGTCGATCAAATGGGCTGGGCCGCCGTGATGGTCGGTATCGCGCTTGGATTACGTCAATTTATCCAGCAAGGTTTAGGTATCTTCGGCGGTGCTATTGCTGACCGTTTCGGGGCAAAACCGATGATCGTCACCGGCATGCTGATGCGCGCTGCCGGATTCGCCACCATGGGCATTGCCCATGAACCGTGGCTGCTATGGTTTTCCTGCTTTCTTTCCGGGCTGGGCGGCACGTTGTTCGACCCTCCCCGCTCGGCGCTGGTGGTCAAACTGATCCGTCCGGAAAAGCGCGGGCGTTTTTTCTCTATTCTGATGATGCAGGATAGCGCCGGGGCCGTGGTTGGCGCGTTGCTCGGCAGTTGGTTATTGCAATACGATTTCCGTCTGGTGTGTGCCACCGGCGCAATTTTGTTCGTTCTGTGCGCGGCGTTTAACGCCTGGCTACTTCCGGCATGGAAGCTGTCGACGGTGAAAATTCCGGTGCGCGAAGGAATGAGCCATGTGATGCATGACAAGCGGTTTGTCACTTATGTGCTGACGCTGGCGGGCTATTACATGCTGGCGGTACAAGTGATGCTGATGCTGCCAATAATGGTAAACGACATCGCTGGGTCACCGGCCGCAGTGAAATGGATGTATGCCATCGAGGCGTGCCTCTCTTTAACGTTGCTCTACCCGATTGCCCGCTGGAGTGAAAAACGCTTTCGCCTTGAGCATCGTCTGATGGCCGGTCTGCTGGTGATGTCTTTAAGCATGATGCCCATCGGCCTGGTCGGGAATTTGCAGCAGCTGTTCACCCTGATTTGCACGTTCTATATTGGCTCAATCATCGCCGAACCGGCGCGTGAAACCCTGAGCGCCTCGCTGGCGAATGCACGTGCCCGGGGAAGCTATATGGGTTTCAGTCGACTGGGACTCGCCATCGGCGGCGCCATTGGTTATATCGGCGGCGGCTGGCTGTTTGACATGGGTAAAGCCCTGGCACAACCGGAGCTGCCCTGGATGATGCTCGGTATTATCGGCTTCATCACTTTCCTGGCGCTGGGCTGGCAATTTAGTCTCAAACGTCCAACGCGTGGTATGCTGGAGCCTGACGCCTGATAGCCAATCTGGCGTACGTGCTTTTTTCAGTTTTTTCTGCTGTTACCCGCAGCGCTGGTGCTCGATGATGCTTTGTGTCACGATTACACCACAAGCATCATGTTGAGGAACCCCATGAAAAAGTTTTTTTTTGCCGCTGCACTAATTGTCAGCGGCCTGTTGGTTGGTTGTAATCAACTCACGCAATACACGATTAGCGAGCAAGAGATTAATCAGGCCCTGGCGAAGAATAATAACTTTTCAAAAGATATCGGTTTGCCTGGCGTCGCTGAAGCACATATCGTACTGAACAATCTCGCCAGCCAGATAGGCCGTGAAGAACCCAATAAAGTGACGCTGACCGGAGACGCCAACCTGGACATGAACTCCCTGTTTGGCAGTCAGAAAGCGACCATGAAGTTGAAGCTAAAAGCCTTACCGGTTTTCAATAAAGAAAAAGGCGCGATTTATCTGCAAGAAATGGAAGTCGTGGACGCTACCGTCACGCCGGAAAAAATGCAGTCGGTACTGCAAACGCTGATGCCTTATTTAAATCAGTCGCTGCGCAACTATTTCAACCAGCAGCCGGCATACATTCTGCGGGATGACAGCAGCCAGGGGGAAGCGCTGGCGAAAAAACTGGCGAAAGGCATTGAGGTGAAACCGGGAGAAATCATTATCCCGTTCACCGACTAATATGACAGAGGGCGCCGATGCGCCCTTTTTTTTCGTGCAAACGAAAACGTTTCCGCTTATCCTTTGTTTCCGGCAAAAAAGACTATCCTCAGCCGGAGCATATTGATGACTGCACCATCCCAGGTTTTAAAGATCCGCCGCCCAGACGACTGGCATCTTCACTTTCGCGATGGCGACATGTTAAAAACTGTCGTGCCCTATACCAGCGAAGTTTATGGCCGCGCCATTGTCATGCCGAACCTGGCTCCGCCCGTCACCACGGTAGACGCGGCTATCGCTTACCGCCAGCGAATTCTTGACGCGGTACCTGCCGGACACGACTTCACGCCATTAATGACCTGCTACTTAACGGATACGCTGGATCCCAATGAGCTGGAACGTGGATTCAACGAAGGCGTGTTCACCGCCGCAAAACTCTATCCGGCCAATGCCACCACCAACTCGACGCATGGCGTAACCTCTATTGATGCCATCATGCCAGTGCTGGAACGGATGGAAAAATTGGGTATGCCTCTGCTGGTGCACGGCGAAGTGACGCATGCGGATATCGATATTTTCGATCGCGAGGCGCGCTTTATTGAGACGGTAATGGAACCACTGCGTCAGCGTTTAACTGCGCTGAAAGTGGTGTTCGAACATATCACGACTAAAGATGCTGCCGAATACGTGCGCGACGGCAACGACCTTCTGGCGGCGACCATTACGCCGCAACACCTGATGTTTAACCGCAACCACATGCTGGTCGGCGGGATTCGCCCTCATCTGTACTGCCTGCCGATCCTCAAACGTAACGTCCATCAACAGGCGCTGCGTGAGCTGGTCGCCAGCGGGTTTAACCGCGCCTTCCTCGGTACCGACTCAGCGCCGCATGCGCGTCATCGCAAAGAGTCAAGCTGTGGCTGTGCGGGCTGCTTTAATGCGCCGACCGCACTGGGCAGTTATGCCACCGTGTTTGAAGAGATGAATGCACTGGACCATTTTGAAGCCTTCTGCTCACTCAATGGCCCACAGTTCTACGGTTTGCCGGTAAATGAAACCTTTATTGAGCTGGAACGCGTGGAGCACAAAGTCCCGGAGAGCATTGCGCTGCAAGATGATACGCTGGTGCCTTTCCTGGGTGGCGAAACGGTACACTGGTCCGTGAAAAGCTAAAAAAAGTGTAGCCAACTGGCGAGAATAACTGTATAAATAAACAGTATATTCCACAGGGGGCTACTATGCGTATTGAAGTCACTATTGCCAAAACTTCACCTTTACCTGCTGGTGCAATTGACGCGCTGGCAGGTGAACTCTCCCGCCGTATTCAGCACCATTTTCCGGATAACGAAGGTAACGTTACCGTCCGTTATGCCGGCGCAAACAATCTGTCGGTTATTGGTGCCACCAAAGAGGATAAAGAACGCATCAGCGAGATCCTCCAGGAGACCTGGGAAAGCGCGGATGACTGGTTCATCAATGAATAAATAATGATATGCAGTGATGTTTGTTTGCCGGGTCGCCCCGGCTTTTTTATACACACCATCTTTTAATCAATAGTTCATTCCTTCTGGCAAACTGATATTTTAATAATAAATCCCTGGCTATCTTTTAACCACAACACCAAAATAATTGTGCAACATGCTTAAAAAAAATGAATAACATGTCGGTTTGTTAGTCAGATAACGCTGAAAACGAAAATTTTATGTGCTTACCTCTTTAAATTTTCAATGAATACCCTTATTTATTGATATACTGAAGTTGCTTCAGAAAAAACGCATTGAACCTCGAAAACCGTTGTCTAGTAACACGAATTAGGGGGCATGATGGAAAAGAATAATGAAGTCATTCAGACTCATCCGTTAGTAGGATGGGACATCAGCACTGTTGATAGCTACGATGCGCTGATGCTGCGTTTGCACTACCAGACCCCGAATCGTCCAGACCAGGATGGGACTGAAGTTGGTCAAACGCTCTGGTTAACCACTGATGTTGCCAGGCAATTTATTTCGATATTAGAAGCAGGAATCGCTAAAATTGAATCCGGCGATTACCAGGTAAATGAGTATCAGCGACATTAAATCTGATACATCCAACCATCAAAAGGCACCTTTCCGGTGCCTTTCTTATTTCCAGGTTGAATATTCCGGGTCACTTATTTACCCTGCTACTATCGCGATTGCAGAGAGAAGCGGATGAAATACGACTTAATCATAATTGGCAGCGGTTCCGTGGGCGCCGCAGCCGGATACTATGCCACTCGCGCCGGTCTGAAGGTTCTGATGATCGATGCGCATATGCCACCGCATCAGCAGGGCAGCCACCACGGCGACACTCGATTAATTCGTCATGCCTATGGCGAAGGTGAAAAATATGTTCCGCTGGTGCTGCGTGCGCAAACATTATGGGATGAATTATCCACCCAAAATGAAGAGCCGATTTTTGTGCGCTCTGGTGTCATCAACCTTGGTCCGGCAGATTCAACCTTCTTAGCGACCGCGGCGCAAAGCGCAAAACAGTGGCAACTCAATGTTGAACAACTGGATGCAGCAGCCATTATGGCGCGCTGGCCAGAGATTCGCGTACCTGAAAACTATATCGGTTTGTTTGAAGCGGAGTCTGGTTTTTTACGTAGTGAGTTAGCGATTAAAACCTGGATCCGTCTGGCGGAAGAAGCAGGCTGTGCGCAGCTATTTAAATGCCCGGTCAGCGCAATTCGTCATAGTGATGATGGCGTCACGGTAGAAACCGCCGATGGTGACTATCACGCGCCAAAAGCGGTGATCAGCGCCGGAACCTGGGTACAGGCATTAGTCCCTGAACTACCGATACAACCGGTACGCAAAGTGTTCGCCTGGTATCAAGCCGATGGGCGTTACAGCGTTAAGAATAACTTCCCTGCCTTCACCGGGGAGCTACCAAATGGCGATCAATTCTACGGTTTCCCGGCAGAAAATGACGAGCTAAAAATTGGTAAGCACAATGGCGGACAGGTAATTCATTCGGCAGAAGAGCGCAAGCCATTTGCCGCTGTAGCCAGCGATGGTTCTGAAGCCTTCCCATTCCTGCGCACAATTCTGCCAGGCGTAGGCTGCTGTCTGCACGGTGCGTCCTGCACCTATGATAACTCACCAGATGAAGACTTTATTATTGATACTCTACCGGAGCATGACAACACGCTGATCATCACCGGGCTGAGCGGACATGGCTTTAAGTTTGCCTCCGTCCTCGGAGAGATTGCGGCAGACTTCGCCCAGGACAAATCGTCTGACTTTGACCTGACGCCCTTCAGGCTAAGTCGTTTTAAGCGATAATAAATGAATGGCCTCGTTGGTGAGGCCATTTTTAATGACAGGAATAACGTTGATGCGCCGCATCTTTCACTATCTGGTTAATAATATTCGCGAGCATCTTATGCTCTACATTATTTTATGGTCGCTGCTGGCAATTATGGATGTGATATATATTATGTTTTTCTGAACCCGCAACGCTGACACTAATTGACATAAACTGATATTAACTTAATTTTCATTGCAATTAACTGAACAAGAAAAATACCTTAAACACCCAGAAACCAAGCCTTAATGTCATCCCCCCTACTAATTCCTTGATGATTACTTCACAATTCAATCAATTTTATTGAATCAAAAACAAATATCACCATTATTGTTATTTATTAGTTGCATTAATGTCTTTTACGCGCCATTTTTCATTCACCTCTGAAATATCTAACGGTGCACTTATGCAATTCAATAATACTCCACAACGCTATGGCGTGGTGTCTGCCGCTTTACACTGGCTGATTGCGATTGCTGTATATGGCATGTTTGCGCTGGGATTGTGGATGGTCACACTCAGCTATTACGACGGCTGGTATCACCAGGCCCCTGAACTGCATAAAAGCATCGGCGTTGTGCTCATGATCGGGCTGGTTATCCGCGTCGTCTGGCGGTTGATCTCCCCTCCTCCTCCTGCGCTGGCAAGTTATTCCCGTTTCACCCGCATCGCGGCGGCACTGGGTCACCTCGCGCTATACACATTGCTCTTTTCAATTGTCATCAGCGGGTATTTGATTTCCACCGCTGATGGCAAAGCGATAAGCGTATTTGGTTGGTTCGACATTCCTGCCACCCTTGCCAATGCGGGCGCTCAGGCCGACCTCGCCGGTAGTCTGCACCTGTGGCTTGCGTGGACCGTGGTGGTTTTATCGCTTCTGCACGGACTGATGGCCCTGAAACATCACTTTATCGATAACGACGATACCCTGAATCGCATGTTGGGAAAATCGTCATCTGACTATGGAGCTTAAAATGAAAAAAAACCTGCTGGGACTTACACTCGCCTCTCTGTTATTCACCACCGGGTCAGCCGTGGCGGCAGATTACAAAATTGACAAAGAAGGACAGCATGCCTTTGTTAATTTTCGTATTCAGCACCTGGGTTACAGTTGGCTATACGGCACATTTAAAGATTTCGACGGGACTTTTACCTTTGATGAGAAAAATCCCGCAGCCGATAAGGTTAACGTCACCATCAACACCAACAGCGTTGACACCAATCACGCCGAACGCGACAAGCACCTGCGCAGCGCAGATTTCCTTAACGTGGCCAAATTCCCACAGGCGACCTTTAGCTCTACCAGCGTGAAGAAAGAGGGGAACGACCTGGATATCACCGGTAATCTCACCCTGAACGGCGTCACTAAACCGGTTACGCTGGATGCGAAGCTGATCGGTCAGGGCGGCGATCCGTGGGGTGGCACGCGTGCAGGTTTTGAAGCACAAGGTAAAATTAAGCTGAAGGACTTCAACATCACCACCGATCTCGGCCCGGCGTCTCAGGAAGTCGATCTGATCATCTCAGTGGAAGGTGTCCAACAGAAGTAACGTATGAGTTGCCGGATGAGGCTAAAGCCGCCATCCGGCATGATGACTATTGCGCAGGGTCCGGAATACCCAGTTTGGTATTCAGGCGACCACGTGACTTATTAAAAATTTTGTTGCCATTTTCACGTCCGGCGCGCAGACGACGTTGCTCTTCTTCCGGCAACTTACTCTCTTCGCTACACAATTCGCTACAGCAGCCGTTATACTTCTGCGCGCAGGCCGGACACTGGATAAACAACAGATGGCAGCCATCATTTTTGCAATTAGTATGGCTGTCGCACGCCGTTCCGCACTGATGACAATGCGCAATAACATCTTCAGAAATCCTTTCGCCCATACGCTCATCAAAAACGAAGTTTTTACCGACAAAACGCACAGGAAGCCCCTGTTCACGCGCCTTGCGGGCATATTCAATAATACCGCCCTCAATGTGCCAGACTTTGCTAAATCCGTTGTGTTTCATCCAGGCGCTGGCTTTCTCACAACGGATCCCGCCCGTGCAATACATAACGATTTTTTTATCTTTATGCGCCTGCATCATTTCAACGGCTTTCGGTAACTGGTCGCGGAACGTGTCTGCCGGGATTTCTAGCGCATTCTCGAAATGGCCCACTTCGTATTCATAGTGGTTGCGCATATCAATGAATACCGCGTCAGGATCGTCCAGCATGGCGTTTACTTCCGCCGCCTTCAGGTAATCACCTACGTTGCTGGCGTCAAATTGCGGATCGTCAATACCATCCGCCACGATGCGTTCACGCACTTTCATGCGCAGCACCCAGAACGATTTACCATCATCATCCAGCGCGATATTCAGACGTAACCCGGCGAATGCGGGATCAAACGCATAAAGCTGCTGGCGGAATGCCTCGACGTTGCTTTGCGGTACGCTGATTTGCGCATTGATTCCTTCATGGGCAAGATAAACGCGCCCGAAGACGCTCAATGCAGTGAACATCTGGTACAGCGCATCACGCGTGTGCTGAGGATTGGCGATGGTGAAATATTTATAGAATGAGATCGTCGTGCGCGGCTCGGTCTCAGCCAACATTTTGGCTTTGAGCGCATCGTTCGAAATGCGGTTGTGTAACACTGGCATGGTGTACGTATCCTGCAAATAGGGAGAAAATGAAAATCGGCGGCATAATAAAGCAAACACCGCCAATTTACATCCACACATTCTACGCTACATTTCTTACTCCAATATAAAAGTGCAACAACAATTGCTGGTTTAATCACCGTTCTCCCGTCACAAATTTTTGATATGCGCGAAAAAATGCGACAATACAGGCAATTGGTCGTTTGAAGACAGGATAGACATGACGAATTTACCCAAGTTTTCGGCTGCGTTACTGCATCCACGTTATTGGTTAACCTGGCTGGGCATTGGCATCCTTTGGTTAATCGTGCAGTTACCCTACCCGGTTCTTTACAAGTTGGGCTGCGCATTAGGTCGTCTGGCATTACGTTTGATGAAACGTCGGGCAAAAATTGTTTCCCGTAATCTGGAACTGTGCTTCCCGCAAATGAGCGAGCAGGAACGCCAGCAGATGGTAGTCAAGAACTTCGAGTCCGTGGGCATGGGCGTGATGGAAACCGGAATGGCCTGGTTTTGGTCTGACAAGCGCATTTCACGCTGGACGGAAGTTATCGGGATGGAACATATCCGCGACGTTCAGGCGCAAAAGCGGGGAATTTTGTTAGTGGGTCTGCACTTTCTGACCCTTGAACTGGGTGCGCGTCAGTTTGGTTTGCAGGAGCCGGGGATAGGCGTATATCGCCCTAACGACAACCCACTGCTCGACTGGCTACAAACCTGGGGCCGTATGCGCTCTAATAAATCCATGCTCGATCGTAAAGACCTGAAAGGAATGATTAAAGCGTTGAAAAAAGGCGAAGTGGTCTGGTACGCGCCGGATCATGACTACGGTCCCCGCGCCAGCGTATTTGTCCCGCTTTTTGCTGTTGAACAGGCCGCAACAACCTCCGGGACCTGGATGCTTTCACGCATGTCGAATGCCTGCCTAGTACCGTTTGTTCCCCGCCGCAAACCTGACGGTAAAGGTTATCAATTGATTATGCTGCCTCCGGAGTGTTCACCGCCGTTAGACAACGCGGAGACTACGGCAGCGTGGATGAATAAGGTTGTTGAGCAATGCATCATGATGGCCCCAGAGCAGTACATGTGGCTACACCGTCGTTTCAAGACGCGTCCTGAAGGTTCACCTTCCCTGTACTAAAGCACGGTTGCAGTCCTGTGGACTGCAACACCTTCCCTGCCCGCTTTAGGTTTAACTGCTATCCGCATTGCAGCAACTATCAACCAGGCGCATAATTAGCCTGCTTCCTTATATTCAATCGATAGCGCAAACAGCGCGCCACACTGCGGAACGCTATGTCACCCTCAGATGCTCCCATAAACTGGAAACGTAACCTCACCGTTGCCTGGTTGGGTTGTTTTTTAACCGGTGCAGCATTTAGCCTGGTTATGCCCTTTTTGCCCCTCTATGTCGAGAGTCTCGGCGTCACGGGTCATAGCGCCCTGAATATGTGGTCAGGTCTGGTCTTCAGCATCACTTTTCTCTTTTCCGCCATCGCCTCTCCTTTCTGGGGTGGCCTTGCCGATCGCAAAGGGCGAAAAATCATGCTGCTGCGTTCCGCATTGGGTATGGCGATTGTGATGCTGCTGATGGGGCTGGCGCAAAATATCTGGCAGTTCCTGGTCCTGCGCGCCCTGTTGGGTCTGCTCGGCGGTTTCATTCCCAACGCCAATGCGCTGATCGCCACCCAGGTTCCGCGCAATAAAAGCGGCTGGGCGCTGGGAACGCTTTCCACCGGCGGCGTCAGCGGCGCACTGCTCGGACCGTTGGCAGGCGGGCTGCTCGCGGATCAGTACGGACTACGCCCGGTATTTTTCATCACCGCCAGCGTACTGCTGGTCTGTTTTATCCTGACGCTATTTTTTATTCGCGAACGTTTCCAACCGGTGAGCAAGAAAGAGATGCTGCACATTCGCGAAGTCGTGGCCTCGTTAAAAAATCCCAAACTGGTGCTGAGCCTGTTTGTCACAACGCTGATAATCCAGGTGGCAACCGGGTCCATCGCGCCAATTCTGACGCTGTACGTTCGAGAACTGGCTGGCAACGTCAGTAACATCGCCTTTATCAGCGGGATGATTGCTTCCGTACCAGGCGTGGCTGCGTTAATTAGCGCCCCGCGACTTGGCAAATTAGGTGACCGAATTGGCCCGGAGAAGATCCTGATTGTTGCTCTGGTCATCTCCGTGCTGCTGCTTATTCCAATGTCGTTTGTACAATCGCCCTGGCAACTTGCCGTTCTGCGCTTTTTATTGGGGGCCGCTGACGGGGCTCTGCTCCCGGCAGTACAAACGCTGCTGGTCTATAACTCAACCAATCAGATCGCCGGGCGTATTTTCAGTTATAACCAGTCATTTCGCGATATCGGTAACGTAACGGGGCCGTTAATGGGGGCGGCAATTTCCGCCAACTACGGTTTTCGCGCCGTCTTCTGCGTGACCGCGGGCGTCGTACTGTTTAACGCTTTCTACTCGTGGAATAGTCTGCGCCGTCGCCGGAGCACTGAGGCTACGGGATGATTTTTGTGCATTCATACTTGCAATATCGGAGAATCAACTATTATTTCCCTGAATACTTCATTAAATCAAAGGGAGACTCTGATGACCATGTATGCCACGCTGGAAGAAGCCATTGATGCCGCTCGTGAAGAATTTCTGGCTGATAACCCTGACCTTGAGCCCGACGAAGCCAGCGTTCAACAGCTAAGCGTACAAAAATACGTGCTACAGGATGGTGACATTATGTGGCAGGCGGAATTCTTTGCTGACGAGGATGAGGGCGAGGGTGAATGCCTGCCAATGCTGAGTGGTGAAGCGGCCCAAAGCGTTTTTGATGGCGACTATGATGAAATTGAAATCCGTCAGGAGTGGCAGGAAGAAAACACACTTCACGAATGGGATGAAGGTGAATTCCAGCTGGAACCTCCCCTGGATACCGAAGAGGGTCAGACCGCGGCCGATGAATGGGATGAGCGATAGCTACTCGTAAGGTCCGTGGTGAATGTCGAGCGGGAGCAGCAAGGTATCAAACACCAGCGAAAATGGCAGGTCGAGGATGGTGACGTAGCGCCACGCGGAGTCCCGGACATCCCATTGCACGCCAGGATAGTATTGGTTTCCGTGCCCTTGTCCTGGGATAGTTCGGCTAATAATACTGCCGCATCCGCTCAGCAAGCACACCATGATTGCCACTGCCAATATTCGCACCTGATACCTCACGGCTCTTTTATTTAGTATAAAAAAATACCGGCACCAGGCCGGTATTTTCACGTTACATAACGCTTACTTTTTCCTGAGCGCCAGCGGATTCAGGGTCAGTCCCTGGTAGTAATTCACCCACGAAGAATACTTATCAGGTGAATTCCAGACGCGATAGTGCAAACGCGCCATCGTCACCGGATCGCTCAACAGCACCAGACGGCGGTCACGGTTTAGTTTCTCCGGCGTTTCGTTCAGCGCCTGCTCCACATGGCGGTCACGGGCAATCTCAAGCACGTTACTCGCGCGGTGACGTGCAGTCGCCATTGCCGTTGCCAGTGCATTAAATGACGGGTTAAACACCGCATGCATAAAGCCGTCGTCCAGCGTACGATTGCGGTTCATCACCAGATAGGTATCCGTATCCACCAGCACCTGCGGCGGAGAATACTCTTCCGGGATCAGGAACAGCTTCCAGCGCTTGGTACGTAACCCAACCGTGGAACGGCTGGAAATCACGGAAACAAACGGCGACAGGATCAGCGAGAAGACAATCGGCGCCAGCCAGAACAGGAAACGCAGATCCAGCCAGGCCATACCTACCGCCCACACCAGCCCCAGCAGTAACTGAGAACCGTGACGCATAAATGCTTCACCCCACGGGGTGGAATCGTCATCACGCTGCGGTGAATTCCACACCACTTCCCAACCGAGGAAGGCGCTCACGACGAAGACGGTATGGAACAGCATACGTACCGGCGCCAGCAGCACGGAGAACAGAACCTCCAGCAGCAGCGACAGCGTAACGCGGATAAACCCGCCGTACTCTTTCGTCCCTTTACACCAGATGAGCAAAATACTCAGCAGCTTCGGCAGGAACAGCAGCACCATCGTAGAAGCAAACAGCGCGATCGCCAGTTCAGGACGCCACTGCGGCCATACCGGGAACAGCTGGCGCGGTTGCAGGAAGTACTGTGGTTCCGTCAACGTATGCACCACCTGCAATGCGGTCGATAACGCGAGGAACATAAACCACAGCGGCGCGGACAGATAGGACATAACGCCGGTCAGGAACACCGCACGGTGAACCGGGTGCATCCCCTTCACCAGGAACAGACGGAAGTTCATCAGGTTGCCATGACACCAGCGACGGTCACGCTTGAGTTCATCCAGCAGGTTCGGCGGTAGCTCTTCATAAGAGCCCGGCAGATCGTAAGCAATCCACACGCCCCAGCCGGCACGACGCATCAACGCCGCTTCGACGAAGTCATGGGAGAGAATCGAACCCGCAAACGAGCCTTCGCCCGGTAACGGCGCAAGCGCACAGTGTTCGATAAACGGCTTCACGCGAATAATCGCGTTATGGCCCCAGTAGTGCGATTCCCCCAATTGCCAGAAGTGAAGTCCAGCGGTAAACAACGGACCATAAACACGGGTCGCAAACTGCTGACAGCGTGCATACAGCGTATCCATACCGGAAGCCTTCGGTGAAGACTGGATAATCCCGGCATTTGGATTCGCTTCCATCAGGCGCACCAGCCCGCTCAGACAGTCACCGCTCATCACGGAGTCAGCGTCCAGCACCACCATGTAGCTGTACTGATTTCCCCAGCGACGGCAGAAGTCATCAATGTTACCGCTTTTACGCTTCACGCGACGACGACGACGACGGTAGAAAATCTGCCCTTCGCCTTGCACTTCGGCAATCAGCTCCATCCACGCTTTTTGTTCTGCTACGCAGATATCGGGGTTGTAGCTGTCGCTCAGGATGTAAACATCAAAATGCTCGGCGTTGCCCGTCGCTTTGACCGACTCCCACGTGGCGCGAAGTCCCGCGAATACGCGATCAACGTCCTCGTTACAGATCGGCATAATCAACGCGGTCCGGTGCTCGGGATTTAACGGTTCGTCCCCAACCGTTGAGGCGGAGATACTGTACTTATCTCGCCCAATCAACAGTTGCAGGAAGCCCATCAACGCGGTCCAGAATCCTGCTGAAACCCAACAGAAAAGCACGGCAAACAAAATGAGAATGCCGGTCTGGAGCATGTAGGGCAGCAGTTGCATAAAGGAGACCCATAAATCCTGCCCCATCATGTCAACAGGATTAATGAATGCCCACCCCTGATACGGAAGGATCGTCTTCATATACCAGGTTGCGACGACCGTTTGCGCCAGCGTTAAGATCAACAACGTATAGCGGCGGATGGTGCCAACCGTACGCCATTTTTGCTCGCTCTCCTGTTCTTCTTTCGTCAAACGCGAAAGATAACGCGGAGTCACATCGCGCCCGCGCAGGCGATCCCAAAAGCGGCCAACCGGGTTGGTACGCCAGGGATCGGGGAACATAGAGGTACGCGTTGCTTTTGGCATCGCCTGCAGCTGATCGCGCCCCTCATCGTCCTTAACCAACTGCTCTTTGGCCAGAGAATCAGGCCACGCCTGCTCCAGGCGAGCTTTCACCGAACCCTGCGGTGAATCATCTTCGCGCGAGTACGTACGATGCTCGGCATCCAGCGCCTGATGAACGGCGCGGATGTCAGTTTTCGGCAGTGCCGCTTTTTCGATATCCGAAAGCGGCATTGCGTCAATATACTCAGTTGTCTTATTCATTGGCAGGTAACTGGTAGCTCCAGGTTTCACTCAGCGTCTGATCGGCATTGACCAAGGCAGCACGCATTTCAGTGGTTTTCTTCACGTCTTTCACTTTCACGCGCAATACCAAACGCCAACCTTTAGTTACCGGGTTGTAGCGCACAGTACTTTCAACGATCTCGCCGTTGTCGCCAATACTGGTTTGTGCGGTAACCGGGGTATCCTGCGGCAGCTTTTTCATATCCGTGCCGGTAAAGTCCACCACAAACGCGATGGTGCCATCAGGCTGACGAATGAGGTTAGACTGTTTTACATCACCGGTAGAACGACGAGTCTGCTGGACCCAGGCGCTATCAGGGGCATGAAGCTTGTCTTCGTCACGCGTGAACGTCAGGGTGTACTTGAAGTTCATCTCTTTACCGGCTTCAGGCAGTTGATCCGGCGTCCAGTACGCAACGATGTTATCGTTCGTTTCATCGTTAGTTGGGATTTCAACTAACTCAATCTTACCTTTACCCCAATCACCTTTTGGCGTGATCCAGGCGCTTGGGCGCAGATCGTAACGATCGTCGATATCTTCAAAACGCGAGAACTGACGGCCACGCTGCAGCAGGCCGAAACCTTGCGGGTTTTCCATCGCAAAGCTGCTCACCGCCAGATGTTTCGGGTTATTCAGCGGACGCCAAATCCACTCGCCGTTGCCAGCGTGGATCGACAAACCGTTAGAGTCATGCAGTTCCGGACGATAGTTGGTCGCCGGAGAAGGCTGGTTTGGTCCGTACAGGAACATACTGGTTAACGGTGCCACGCCCAGCTTGCCCACTTTGTCGCGCAGATAAACTTTGGACTGAACATCGACTACCGTGTCACGACCCGGAATGATGACAAAGCGATACGCTCCGGTTGCGCGCGGAGAATCCAGCAAGGCATAAATGGTCAAACGTTTGTCAGTCGGTTTCGGACGCTCGATCCAAAACTCACGGAAGCGGGGAAATTCTTCGCCAGAAGGCAGAGCGGTATCAATCGCGAGACCGCGCGCAGACAGACCGTAAACCTGCCCTGCCCCCAGAACACGGAAATAGCTGGCACCGAGCATGCTGACGATTTCGTCGTTTTTATCTTTGCTGTTGATCGGATACAGCACTTTGAACCCGGCGAAACCGAGATCTTTTACCGTGTCTTTATCATGCTGAACATCGCCAAAATTAAAATAATCCGGGCTGTATTTGATTCTTTTCACCGCTGTAGCGGTAACTTCGTTGATTTTGACCGGCGTGTCGAAGTACATACCCTGGTGGTAGAACTCGAGCTTAAATGGGGTCTTGAGATTGCTCCAGTAGGCTTTATCGCGGTTAAACTGGATCTGCTGATAATCCGCATATTTCATGTCGCGGAAAACGGAGGGCAAGTTACTTTTTGGCGCCTCATAGCCTTTACCGGCTAAGGATTGAGCTTGTTTTGCAACATCATCGATGCTGAACGCCCAGCTCGATGATGTGTACAGCGTTAACATAACTGCTGCACCCAACCAACGCATTTTCATCATTTGTAGTTTATGTTTCATAATTAGTAAGCACTTCCCCCTTTGTGTGCTTATATTGATCCGATCCATTTTAATGGATAATCGGGTATTCCGACAACTGAATCCCTGTATTGTTCGCGCGCTGGCTCATGGTTTAATCAGGTTCAACTACCTGTTTTCACTTTGCGTGCTTATCCTGGAGACAGGTTGTTGGACTTCGTGTAGGGTTGCCCTCGAATGTAACCATTATTCGTCTTAGGGATAAGACGAAAAGTCTGAGAATACATAACTGTCTATGAGCTCTGTATCACCACCACGCGAATATTTTCTTGACTCCATCCGTGCCTGGCTAATGTTGTTAGGGATCCCATTCCATATTTCATTGATTTACTCGACCCACACCTGGCACGTGAACAGCGCGGAACCGTCGTGGTGGTTGACCCTGTTTAACGACTTTATCCATGCTTTTCGCATGCAAGTCTTCTTTGTCATTTCGGGTTATTTTTCCTACATGCTATTTTTGCGCTATCCGCTAAAACGCTGGTGGAAGGTGCGTGTAGAACGCGTGGGGATCCCAATGCTGACCGCGATTCCATTACTTACGCTGCCGCAATTTATCATGCTGCAATACGTAAAGGGAAAAGCAGACAGTTGGCATACTCTCAGCGGCTACGATAAATACAATGCGCTGGCCTGGGAGCTGATTTCCCATCTGTGGTTTTTACTGGTTCTGGTCGTATTAACGACCGTGAGCATGTGGGTGTTCACCCAGATGAAAAACAGACTGACGCGTAGTGACGCCGCCAGCGCCCCGGCGGTGTCGATGACTAAATTATCGCTGATCTTCATCTTGTTAGGTGTCGGTTACGCTGCCGTCAGAAGGACAATTTTCATCCTCTACCCTTCGATTCTCAGCGATGGCATGTTCAATTTTATCGTTATGCAAACGCTGTTCTATGCGCCGTTCTTTATCCTCGGCGCACTGGCGTTTATCAACCCGAATCTGAAAGCGCTGTTTACCACGCCGTCACGCGGTTGCACGCTAGGTGCTGCATTCGCATTTGTGGCATACCTGCTCAATCAGCGTTATGGCAATGGCGATGCCTGGATGTATGAAACCGAATATGTCATTACCATGGTCATGGGACTGTGGATGGTGAACGTCGTCTTTTCGTTGGGTCACCGTTTGCTTAATTTCCAGTCTGCCCGCGTGACCTATTTTGTCAACGCGTCGCTGTTTATCTATCTGGTACACCACCCGTTAACGCTGTTTTTTGGCGCTTACATCACACCGCATATCACGTCGAATCTGCTGGGTTTTCTCTGCGGTCTGCTGTTTGTGGTTGGGATTGCGGTAATACTGTACGAAATCCATTTACGCATACCGGTGCTGAAGTTTCTCTTTTCGGGTAAACCGCCCGTTAAGCAGGATAAAAACAAGGCCGTAGCCGGCTAGTTTTTCCCTCAATCATTGTGTGGTTCAAAGCAGCCATTCAATGGGTAACACGGACGCCAGCTTTACCAGAACCCGCTTCCAGAATCCTGTGGCGGGTTCTTTTTTCAGGACCTGTTCACTGCCAGAAAGTCGGTCGACCCAATTAATTCTTCCCCAACGGTCAAGGCGTAGCTGCCAGGCCATATCACGCTGGCTTTGCATAAACCGTTTATGAATCAATTCGGCCAGCACTTCACTCTCAATCACAAATCCCATTTCCGTATTGAGCAGCGTCGAACGAGGATCAAAATTAAGCGAGCCGATAAACACTTTGCGATCATCAATACTGAACGTTTTCGCATGCAGGCTGGACCCTGAATTCCCGGTTAATCCACGATCGTGAACGACCGAGACGCGATCGCGGGTCGGTTTAAGTTCGTATAATTCTACACCGTAGCGCAGCAGTTTTTTTCGCCAGCGCGCATAGCCCGCATGGACGATCGCCACATCATTCGCCGCCAGTGAATTGGTTAAAATGGCAATCTTGACGCCTTTTCTTACCAGTCTCAGAAGCTGCGCCACACCGGCACGCGTCGGCACAAAGTAGGCAGAAATAATATCAATACGTTCGGTCGGCGAGCCCATTACGTCAAACAAACGCTGCGGTAATAGCGAGTGGCGCGGCGCTTTCCCTTCTCCTTTTGCAGGATCATCGCTCAGCAAACGCGTTTTGGCCCAAATCAGCGGCAGCGATCTTTGATCGAGACTGGACATAAACTGGCTGGTTTCCAGCTTATGCAGATAGCGGCGGGTAATATCATCGTTATACCAGGATTCGGGTAGCTCAATACGCTGCGCAGAATCTGGCTCGGACATCTCAAGCACATTTTGTAACGTTGAAACCGAGCGGCAGTGCCAGTAACGCTCAAAATCATCCGCCACATCTTTGACAACCGGCCCGATAGCCATGACGTCCAGGTCGGAAAATAGCGGTTGCTCACCCGCGCCAAAATAGGCATCACCAATATTACGCCCACCAACGAGAGTCACCACGCCGTCAGCGGTATAACTTTTATTGTGCATGCGCCGATTAAGCCGGGCAAAATCGGTTAAATAGCCCAGCGCGCGCAGGATGCGAAAGGAAAACGGATTGAAGAGGCGAACTTCTATATTGGGGTGCTTATCCAGCAGACGCAGCGTGTCGTCCAAACCCGGCGTGTTGTTATCATCCAGCAGCAAACGCACCCGTACTCCTCGCTTCGCTGCGGCCAGCAGAACGGAAAATAACAATAGCCCGGACATGTCGTTTTCCCAGATGTAATACTGCACATCCAGGGTACGTTCCGCCATTTCCGTTAACCGATAGCGAGCAGCAAACGCATCCAGGCTGTCATCCAACGCAAGAATGCCGCATTCTCCCGGGTGGTCTTCGCAAAGGGGCGTGATGGCACGCTCAAGTCGCGTCATATCAGTCCGTGTGATCATCACCTTGTTGTGTTAGCAATCTCTTATAAAGTTGAGCGTTTTCGTCATCAAAGCACACGAAGTATATCTGATCAGGAAGTGCGCGGCGGGTAATAAATTTCAGCACCGTTTTCACCGCTATTTCTGCCGCTGCGGCGCGTGGATAGCCATAAGCCCCGGTGCTAATCGCCGGAAAAGCAATGGAGTGATAACCATTGGCCAGGGCCAGTTGCAGGGTGTTTAAGTAAGCTTCTTCGAGGCGTTCGGCCTCATGATGACCTCCCCCTTGCCAGACGGGTCCTACGGTATGAATGACCGCTTTTGCCGCAAGCGCCCCCGCCAGAGTGATCACCGCATGCCCTGTCGGGCATTCTCCTTGTTGCTGGATAACCTGTTTGCAGGCCTCCAGCAATGCTGGTCCGGCAGCGCGATGGATTGCGCCATCGACGCCACCGCCTCCCAGTAGCGATGAATTCGCCGCATTGACAATCACATCAACAGCGACAGTCGTAATATCGCCATGTAACACATGAACACGTGATTGCATAAGTTCCCCCTGACAAAACACCATTCGTTAAGTGTACAGCAGGGTTTTCCCTTAAATCTCTCTTTTTAACCGTAAGTGTGCATATCTACGCCACAGCGAGTCATTTATATTCAATATTAAGAATCGCCATGTTTTTCTGTTCATTGAGGTAGTGCATTTTGACTGTGGCAATTTCCTGCACATTCTGAGGGGCTGTCGTGAGCTGTTGCGGGTTGTAAAGACTATTCTGGTTGGTGCCGTTGCGGATACATGACAATTCAATTTGCTGCTGCTGTCTGTTAACGTCGCAAGGTGATTCAACTATCGCTCCGCGAAAATGAATAACCCCGCCGGTTGTGATTTGCTGCACAATTGCAGGGAGGGTTAAAAGAGAAAAAGCACATAAACTGGTACTTAAAATACGCTTTAATAATGTACACATAAGGGTTCCTCAATGATTAGCCATCTTTGAGGGATCGAAATGATCCTTCACCGCTACGATTAACGATCAAATACAAACGCTCACACGCTTCTATATTCATAGAACAGCAGCGCATTCCCAGCCACACCCTTAATGCAAATACAGCAAAAATTTATGGGTGACTGTTTGAGTCAGGCCATTGTTGCGACAGATGCAGAGACTGCCCATCTGAAACGGTAACGATAATTTTGACCGAGTCCTCAGATGAAATATTAAAGCTCAGTTTGGTTAATTCAATCGGTCGATTAGCAGGGACCGAAAGGCTTATTTTCTGCTGCGACTGGCTTTGTCCCCCCTGCCCTTGACGTATGGCAAGGACTTGTACCTCACATACGCACGGTTGGGTTAACGTCACCTGAGGAATAATGGTGTACATATCACCTTGCTGAGTTGTATTGAATGTTATTTGATTTGCCAGCGCGGCAATGAGTAATAGCGTATGCATCATATTCTCCCGAAAAAAAAAACAGGGCTCACGCCCTGTTTATTATCAGTCAGAAAACTGAATTAGTGTTGGTTAGCTGTAGCGTTGTTGCCAAAGCCAACTTGCTGAATCAGCACATTGGAGTCAGACGCGGTCTGATTAACCAACGCACCGTTACGGCCACCGAACTGGGTTACACTAATATCAGCATTTTTAGCATTCCACTGATCGATAGTGGCATTGTTCTGGAAGCCAGTCTGTTTCAGGCTAATGGTACTGTCATCAGCGCCTTGACCAACTACAGCCCCGTTACCACGCCCATGTTGTGTGATAGTGACATCTGATTTACGCGCATCACTTTGCAGAGCATTCGCAGCGTTGTTTGACCCATATTGGTAGATACTCAGTGAAGAGTCTGGGCCATAATTACTACCGCCACCATGATGATTGCCGCCCCATTGCGGAACAACACCAGCCAGAGCACTGCCAGAAACTACGATTGCTGCGAATGCTGCCACTTTTAAAAGTTTCATGGTAAACCCCCATCGGATTGATTTAATCGTCGTTAATGGATTAGCGTTGAGTTACGCGAATTGCCATATGCGACTGTCTCTGCACCACAACTGCTGTTTTTTGTGTACCGTACTGAGTAATATTGGCTTTATTACCAGAACCTTTCTGGATAATTACCGCCGTATTACCGTATGAACCTTGTTTAATACTCGCGTCATTGGAACTACCCGTTTGATCAATATATGCAAAGTTATATGATCCCGTCTGGTCTGTTTTCGCTCGGTTACCAGAACCTTCTTGCGAAATAACCGACAATAACTTCGAGCCCCCCTGTCGAGTATTTGCACTGTTCGCAGTGCCAACCTGACCAATAATGGCTGCCTGATTAAATGAAGACTTACTTAATTCATTTACCGCAAAGTTATATTCTGAGTTAGCTAAATCATAACTTGTAGCGGATGCAATCCCAGGCACACCCAGCATTGTAAACATCATAAATAACAACTTGTTTTTCATGTTGTCACCCTGGACCTGGTCGTACATAAGGTTAAATTATTTACCACTCAAATTATTGTTAACGTGACTTACATTTGTTAACGCCACGTTACGATGAAGAGTATGTCCGTTGAAACATTTTAAATAACTCACCCACCAGTTGTATTTTTATATCCAGATTCACCCCAAAGTACTAATTAACAGCAATTAACACCGTTATAGCTCTGGATTTTATTTCTTTTGTAACCCGATGAGTGAATTTCTATGCAGTAACAAAAAAACGCGTTTCCCGCGTTTTCTGGGCCTTGCAGACGGTAGTGGGATTGTCCTCGGTACAAGTCGTGACAAGTGTCATTTTTTTCTATCTAAAATTGTTCAACTTAAAGCGAAACAAAAAAATCAAAATTCATTAGAAATCTAAAACCATCTAATTATAATTTTATTTCTTAAAATTCAATAAGATATTATAATTTGTATGATTTTTTAAATCTATGCAATAACGCTAAAATGTACAACTTTACTATCAAATCTAAACTCCACAAAAACGCAAAAATCACATTTTAATATATAAATTTACATTATGTAACATGTTTAACACTTGCTTTAAGATTTGTAATAGCTAGATTGAAATCAGTTGAAGTCCATTTGTTTTAATATTTTCACCCCGTTGGGTCGAAGTTTTATTTCTACACAGCAGTGCAACATCTGTCAGTACTTCTGGTGCCTCTATTTTAGTAGAGGCAACTGTCAGGTGTGCGACTAAAAAAGTGGAGTTTCATCATGTTTAATGAAGTCCATAGTATTCATGGTCATACATTATTGTTGATCACTAAACCATCCCTGCAGGCAACTGCGTTATTACAGCATTTAAAGCAATCGCTGGCGTTAACCGGAAAACTACATAATATTCAACGTTCTCTGGATGATATATCCTCCAGCTGCATTGTTTTACTGGATATGATGGAGGCAGATAAAAAACTGATCCATTACTGGCAAGATAATTTGAGCAGAAAAAACAACAATATAAAAACTTTATTGTTGAATACCCCAGATGATTATCCTTACCGGGATATTGAAAACTGGCCGCATATCAATGGCGTATTTTACGCAACTGAAGATGAGCAGCGTGTAGTCAGCGGTTTGCAGGGTGTGTTGCGGGGCGAATGCTACTTTTCGCAAAAGCTCGCCAGCTACCTGATCACGCATTCCGGGAACTACCGCTATAACAGCACGGAGTCGGCATTACTTACGCACCGTGAAAAAGAGATCCTTAATAAACTGCGTATCGGCGCCTCAAATATTGAAATCGCGCGTTCACTATTTATTAGTGAAAATACGGTGAAAACACATCTTTATAATCTTTTCAAAAAGATAGCTGTCAAAAATCGTACGCAGGCGGTCTCGTGGGCCAATGATAACCTCAGGCGATAAAGCCATGAAACGCTATTTGACCTGGATTGTGGCAGCAAATTTGTTCCTTGCTGCCGGGAATCTACACGCGGCTGTAGAGGTGGAGGTTCCCGGACTGTTAACTGACCACACTGTCTCTTCCATTGGCCATGATTTTTACCGGGCCTTTAGTGACAAGTGGGAAAGTAAGTACACAGGAAACTTAACCATTAATGAAAGACCCAGTGCACGTTGGGGAAGTTGGATCACCATAACGGTCAATCAGGACGTTATCTTCCAGACTTTTTTATTCCCGACGAAAAGAGACTTCGACAAAATTGTGGTCTTTGCATTGGCAGAAACAGAGGAAGCATTAAATCGTCGGCAAATAGATCAAACACTATTAAGCACGAGCGATTTAGCGCGCGATGAATTCTAAAACATGATTTTGTCCGGAGGCTTTCATGCGTGTCAAACATGCAGTGGTTTTGCTCATGCTGATTTCACCATTAAGTTGGGCCGGAAATATGACGTTCCAGTTCCGCAACCCTAACTTTGGTGGTAACCCAAATAACGGCTCTTTTTTACTGAACAGCGCCCAGGCGCAAAACTCGTATAAAGATCCGAGTGCCGGCGACTACGGGATTGAAACCCCAACAGCGCTGGATAACTTTACCCAAGCGATCCAGTCACAAATACTCGGTGGCTTACTTACCAATATCAATACCGGTAAGCCGGGAAGGATGGTAACCAGCGATTTTATCGTTGATATCGCCAACCGGGATGGACAACTGCAACTGAATGTCACGGACAGGAAAACGGGGAGAACGTCGACTATTGAAGTGTCGGGTTTACAAAATCAGTCGACCGATTTCTAAATTATAGCCACGAAAGGAAAAAATCATGCAGCGCTTACTTATCATGGTGGCAGTAATTTTACTCAGCGGATGTTTAACAGCCCCGCCGCAAGAAGCCGCTAAGCCGACATTAATGCCCCGAGCCCAAAGCTATAAAGACTTGACGCACCTGCCCATGCCTACAGGTAAGATTTTTGTCTCGGTATACAATATTCAGGATGAGACTGGCCAGTTTAAACCTTATCCGGCAAGTAACTTCTCAACCGCCGTCCCGCAAAGCGCCACGGCGATGCTTGTCACCGCATTGAAGGATTCTCGTTGGTTCGTTCCGCTGGAACGTCAGGGATTGCAGAACTTGCTTAACGAACGAAAAATCATTCGTGCGGCTCAGGAAAACGGCACAGTTGCCATTAATAACCGGATCCCTCTGCAGTCTCTGACCGCGGCAAACATCATGGTAGAAGGGTCAATTATTGGTTATGAAAGCAACGTTAAATCGGGTGGCGTTGGTGCGCGCTATTTCGGTATTGGCGCCGATACGCAGTACCAGCTCGACCAGATAGCGGTCAACCTGCGTGTGGTTAACGTTAGTACCGGTGAAATCCTCTCATCGGTGAATACCAGCAAAACTATCTTGTCTTATGAAGTGCAGGCTGGGGTATTCCGCTTCATTGACTACCAGCGACTGTTGGAAGGTGAAATTGGCTACACCTCTAACGAACCGGTTATGCTTTGTCTGATGTCAGCAATTGAAACCGGCGTTATCTTCCTGATTAATGACGGGATTGATCGCGGATTGTGGGATTTGCAGGATAAGAAACAAGTTGATAATGACATCCTGGTTAAATACCGCCATTTGTCGGTACCTCCGGAATCCTGAGTGGTCGATACAGCATAAAAAGCGTGAGGAAAACCCTCACGCTTTTTTTATTTACTGGTCAGCGTCGACGATAGCCGATTCTCACGACGAGATGCCAGCCACAATCCGCTGTTTTTCATCGCATAGCCGAATACCAGCCCCAGCGCCAGAGATGGCACGACCAACTGCCAGTCACCCTGCCCTGCAAACGTTGCGCAGGCGCCAATAAAGGTGCCCGGCACAAATGAAAGCAGCCATTGCTTTGCCTGAATACACATGAGAAACGCGACAATTCCCGTCATGACATAACCAATAATGTCCATATGCGGGGCAAGCGCGCTACCGTTAATAATCACCAACGCCCACACCACACCGCTTAGCAGCGTACACGCCGAGATCCACAGCCCTTTCAGCCCACCCTGCGGACAGGCAAAATAGGCCGTGCAGCCCAGAAAGCCAGCCCAACTGAGTAAACCAAGAGATACGGCCACCCATCCCCAAATCCCAGAGAGAATGCCCGTTGTGATTGCAATTGAGAGAAGTATGTTCATGCCGCGTATCTTAGCAGAAAAACGGCATGGGAATGAGATCGTGCACACAATTCATGCAATGATGTAAATTGAGTTGCAGTTTAATGAGATCTAAATCACATTTACTCTTCAGTATCTTCCTGCAATTCGTCCCACATCGCGCCAATGGCATCACGCGTTAACGGTGCCATGGTACGCCAGAACTGTGTGTTTGCATGCGCTTCAACTTTGCCAAGGAACGTGCCGCACCAGGGCAACAGGTATTCCACAAACAAGGTTTCGAGTGCTTCACTTTCATCTTCCGCAGACTGGTCTTCAAGCCATGAAGCCGCCAGCAACAGCGTGCCAATATGATCTGCAGGCGTATCTGCCAGCGGCATTCCGCGGGCAGAAAGAAAAGCACGAACATCGGATTCTTTCGCCCCTTCTACCCAGGCGCTACGATAAGGCGGCACCGCACACTCGTCGCCGACAAACAGCGCGTTGTAATCCGCAGCCAACTGAGGCATATCGCAGCTTTTCTGCAGACGAGTGAGCAGTTCGTCCTGTTCCAGCGGCCAGTTGGCGGACAGTTTACCTTCACTAATCAGGGTAAACAGAGGAACCAGTAAAGGGTCCTGCGGTTGGCGGTAAAACAGCGAGCCCAGTACACGACACAGGATAGAAAACTCGTTCATTGATATATTCCAGTTAGTAACAATTACAGTTCAGCAAATTCCGCGATCGGCTCCATGCCTCGCGATTCCAGAAACGCCAGCAGGCGTTTAGGGGTGACGTTTAAAATTCTGTCTTCCGGGAAATTTACATCATCCAGAATTTTACGGCATTCACCAAATTCACCCAGTGTGAAAGCGGTATGTGAATCCGACCCTAACGCCACCCAGCCTCCGGCATCACGCACCGCCGCAGCGACCGCGCGACAATTGTCCTCACTCCCCTTACGCGAATGCAAAAACGAGGAGTTATTGATTTCCAGTGCGACCTGGTATTTTGCCGCCGCCTGCGCAATCGCTGTGATATCCACGGGATATTTGGGATTCCCCGGATGGCTGATGATGTGCACGTGACCGCTGGCCATCGTGGCTATCATTGCCTGGGTATTGGTGTCTTTATCGTGAGGTGCAAAAACTGGCTCATGGAAGCCCGCGATGATGAGATCCAGGGAGGTAAACATCGGACCTGAACAGTCGATTTCGCCTTCAATATTCTTAATATTCGCCTCGATACCGCGCAGGATCCCTACGCCATCGACGATACGAGGCCAAATGCGCATATTAATAAAGTGCCAGTGATGAGGCGCATCCGCCATGTCCGGTCCATGATCGGTTATGGCAAACAGCTTGATGCCTTTGCGATGGGCTTCGGCGATGTAATCACTTAAGGTGCTGTAGGCGTGGGTACTGGCGACGGTATGCATATGCAGGTCAACGGGATACATAACTCTCTCCTGTAGTCATTTTCCGTCAAGGATAGCAGGTATCGTCGCCATTTATTAGCTGAAACCCGGCACTTGCCGGGTTACCATCAATATCCCCGAACGCGATCGACCTGACCCGTTACGGATTTCCCACTTTCCAGGTCCAAAATCGTACGGGAGATGTAGTCCACCGCCTCTGCCGGGCGTGTTACCGCGGCGATATGCGGCGTCATTGCCACACGCGGATGTTTCCATAGCGGGCTGGTTTCCGGCAGCGGTTCACGGCTATAGACATCCAGCATGGCACCTTTCACTTTGCCGCTGTCCAGCGATGCCAGAAGATCGTCTTCATTGAGATGAACGCCGCGCGCCAGGTTGAGCACGTAAGCGCCATCCTGCAATTGGCTGAGTAAATCAGCGTTAATAATGCCTACGGTTTCTGCCGTATTAGGCAGGAGGTTGATCAGCACGCGAGTTTGACTCAAAAACGCGCCCAGTTCCTCGGTACCGGCGAAGCTTTCCACACCAGACCAGGATTTACGCGTACGACTCCAGCAGCGTAGCGGGAACCCCCATGCTTGCAGACTTTCTGCAACTTTTGCGCCTAAAACACCAGCGCCCATGATCCCGACGCTAAACTCATCGCGAGTATATTCTGGCAACGGTTGCCATTTCGCCTGGTTTTTTAATGCCTGGTAGTCATCAAAGCGACGGAACCAGTGCAATACCTGACTAACCGCATATTCCTGCATTTGCAGGCCCATCCCCGTATCTTCCAGACGGAAAAGCGGGATCGACGCATCCAACATTTCCGGATGAGCGTTTAGTTTACTGAGAATAGAATCGACGCCCGCACCCAGCGCAAATACGGCTTTTAATTTTCGTCCGGCGAGCATTTCAACCGGAGGATGCCAGACCAGCGCGTAGTCAGCATGCGCATTATCACCTGCCTTCCACTCACGGACCCGCGCGCCAGGTATGGCCTTTGTCAGCGCATTAAGCCACCAGGTTGTATCGAATGTTGGGTGATAGAAAATTATATCCATAACGTCTCCTGAACATTGTTATGCGGAACGTACTCGCACTTATAATCATCATTTTTCGAGGGAACATCAGAGTAGCAAATTTTAGGGTGCTGGCAAAAAAAACAATTCCCGCTTATTTAAGCTGCATATTGATTGAAGTTTGTGTAAATGCACGTTTTTTTCAAAAAGTTGATTGACGCCGGAGCGGTATTTCCCTAAATTAGCGCCCGTTCCGGTAGCACAGGAACAACAATATGGTGAGGTGTCCGAGTGGCTGAAGGAGCACGCCTGGAAAGTGTGTATACGGCAACGTATCGGGGGTTCGAATCCCCCCCTCACCGCCATATTCGAGAAAGAGCTCGTACGCAAGTACGGGCTTTTTTTTCGCATGTTGCACGCCTGCGGGGGGATGAGAAGCCCCGACCGGGGGTCGACAACTGGCGCAGCCAGTTGGACAGACTGAGAGCGCAGCGAACAGGCTGCCCGAAGGGCGAGCGAAGCGAGTCAATCCCCCCCTCACCGCCATATTCGAGAAAGAGCTCGTACGCAAGTACGGGCTTTTTTTTTCGCATGTGACCCGTCCTGAATAGCGTTAACCTGTAGGTCTGATAAGCATCGCGCTATCAAGCATCATCCCCCGCCCCGTTGCACATTATCCAAACCACTCTTATGCTGTAACAACCGCTTTCTCAAGCAATCAGGAAAATAACGGCATGTTAAACATAGAAGGAACTTTGCTTGATGAGCTCATGTCGCAGGCAGACGAAGCAGGATTTATTCCGTTGAAGGTTTTCTCGCGAAAAATCCTCAAACGTACACCGAATGAAATAAATACGTTTTTCGATCCTGACAGCCGATTCTACGAAGAGTATCAGCGAACGGTTATTTGCAACGTCAGGCATAACGTCACCATTAAAAAAACCTACACCAGCAATGGGATCTTACGAAAAGAAACTACGGTAGGTGGGATTTATAAGGATGACCTACTGACCTTTCTGGCACAAGCGCTAAAGAAAATAGACGAAAATAACCAGCTGTTTGACCAGGCCTGCGCCAACTACTGGTGCAGCAAAAGAAAGTAATCTGCTGATGTCAAATAACAAAGCCCGGTTTCCCGGGCCTTGAAGACGGAGTACTTATCAGTTGTAAGCATTGAGCGTCCGCTGACAGAGTGCCGAACGGACGCAATCGTCTTTATTGAAACGAACAATCCCAACCATATCATCTTCTTCGAAACGGGCCAGCGCATCGCTTAGCCCTGAGCGAACGTGGGCGGGTAGATCGCACTGGGTCACATCCCCGTTCACAATCACCGTCACATTCTCCCCGAGGCGAGTCAAAAACATCTTCATCTGTGCTGCAGTAACATTCTGAGCCTCGTCAAGAATGACCACTGCATTTTCAAATGTGCGTCCACGCATATAAGCGAATGGCGCGATTTCCACCTTACCAATCTCAGGCCGCAGGCAATATTGCATGAAGGAGGCGCCCAGACGTTTCACCAGCACGTCATACACTGGACGAAAATAAGGCGCAAACTTCTCGGAAACATCTCCAGGTAAGAAGCCGAGGTCTTCATCAGCTTGCAGAACTGGACGGGTTACAATGATCCTGTCCACGTCTTTGTGGATCAGGGCCTCTGCTGCTTTTGCCGCGCTGATCCAGGTTTTACCACACCCGGCTTCACCGGTAGCGAAGATCAGCTGTTTACTCTCAATAGCATTCAGGTACTGGGCCTGAGCTTCATTCCGCGCCGTGATTGGCGTGGCGTCGCGACTATCACGCGCCATACCAATCGCTTCTACGCCGCCCATCTGCACAAGCGAGGTGACCGATTCATCTTCACGTTGTTTATGACTACGCGAATCCCGCCTCAGCACACGTTTTGCTTCACGACGAGCTTTGATCACTGCTTTTTGTCTTCCCATGGATAGCACCTTGAGTTGTAGGTATACATCACACGCGCCGTTGGCGGCACGATTATGCGCACGAACATCTGAGGGTTGGCTTCCTTGTAAGCCATTGCTTGCTTTCGGATAAGACGCCACACACGGCTACGCGCACCGTACAAGGTGTCAGTTACGAAGATAAGAAGTGAAAGGGAGAGAGATTTAGCGGTGACGAGGTGGCTACCGGAAGAGAAACGTCCGCGTAACGTACTGCTGCTACTGTGAAAAATGTGTCCAATACAGGACTTTTCCATCGCGATCTCCATAGTGAACGACTATCACCGCCGGGAACTACCGCTGTTTCTTATAATTACATCATAATCTTTCGTTAATGCAACAATATTTTTACTTGTCGTTAACTTAAATTCTATCTAATCACCAGAGACAGTCTCTTGCAGAGAGATGACAGAATTATTTCAGTCTCGTACCGATCATAAAAAATAATTTGTTCATTCATACAGATGTCAGGAAAAGCCCCGCTGTACAACGGGGCGTAATCATCAGGCTTCGAGTAGAGACTGTCCCAGATATTGATCTGCGGTTTTGACACCCGGCAAAGCAAAGAAGTAGCCCCCACCAATTGGTTTGACATACTCTTCCAGCGCTTCACCGTTGAGGCGTTTCTGCACAGCCAAAAAGCCTTTTTCCAGATCGTGTTGATAGCAGACAAACAACAGTCCCATATCCAGTTGACCGGATGGGGTCACACCGAGCGAATAGCTGTAGCCACGGCGCATCATCAGGCTGGACTCGGTCTCTTTCGTGCGCGGATTCGCCAGGCGGATATGACTGTCGAGCGCAATCACCTCACCTTCGGGATCGCTGGCATAGTTAGGCACATCGTGCTCGTGCTGCATACCCAGCGGCGCGCCGGTGTGTTTATCTCGACCAAATATCGTTTGTTGCTCTTTCAGCGGCGTACGATCCCAGAACTCGACGCGAAACTGAATGAGCCTGACGGCCTGATAACTACCACCTTGCGCCCAGACAGGTTCGCCCTGCCCGTCCGTAACCCACACCACGTCTTGCATCAACTTCGCATCCGTCGCGTCCGGATTCGCGGTGCCGTCCTTAAAGCCAAGCAAGTTGACCGGGGTCTCTTTGCCTTTGCTGCGCGCGGCATGGTCGGAAATAAACCCTTCACGTTTCCAGCGCACGCTAAGGAGATCGGGCGTATGTTTAATGATATCGCGCAGCGCATGGATAACGGTGTCCTGCGTGTTGGCACAAATCTGCAGCAGCAAATCACCATGGCACAGCGCCGCATCCAGCGAATCATTCGGGAAGCGGGTCATTTTTTGCAGCTTTTGCGGCATCTGCGATTTCAGGCCATAACGTTCATCAAATAGCGAGGCGCCGACTGACAACGTCATCGTCAGGTTGTCTGGCGCAATGTATGCGCCGAGGATACCGGAATCCATAGGGGGTAAACGCGGGTTCGGCGTATCCGGCGCCGGCCCGCCCGTGGTCAGAAACGCAAATCGGGTGGTCAGCAAGCGGAACAAGCGTTCCAGATCAGCCTTATCGCTGGCGAGAACATCGAACGCCACCAGCATCATCGATGCCTGCTGTGGCGTCAGGATCCCTGCCTGATGCTGACCATAAAACGGCTGCGCTTCACTACGCGCATCAGGGGACAGCATTCCCGGCGCGCTTTGTGGTTTTTGCGCGTGGGCAACCGGACATCCACCCGCCAGCGCCAGCGCCCCACCCAGGGCGCCCATCCCTTTCAGTAAACGTCGGCGTGAAGGTTCGCTCACGCCGTTTTCATTATCTTGCTGCATTTTGCTTAATCCAGACCCAGAACACCGCGTAATTGCGACAAGTCTTCCGCCAGCGTCGTGATAGGCCCTTTCAGCGCATTGCGATCGGCGTCGGTCAGTTTGTCATAGGTTTCAAAACCGTCTTTGGTACGGTACTTGCTCAGAATGGTATCGACTTTTTTGAAGTTCGCATCCACCTTCGCCAACAGCTCAGCATTGGATTTTTGTAACTGAGGGCGCAGGAGATCGACGATTTTCTGCGCGCCATCGATATTGGCCTGGAAATCCCACAGATCGGTATGGCTGTAGCGATCCTCTTCTCCGCTAATTTTGCTGGCAGCGACTTCTTCAATCAGTCCTGCTGCCCCGCCAACCACTTTTGACGGTGGGAAGGCCAGTTCGCTAATACGCGTTTGCAGGTCAAGAACATCGCGGTTTAATTGGTCGGCATACTTGTCCATACCTTTGGTGGTGTTGTCGCCGAACAACGCTTTCTCCAGACGGTGGAAGCCGGTGAATTTAGGATCGGCGGCTTTTTGCTCATAATCATCTTCACGTGCATCGATGCTGCCGTCGAGATCGGAGAACAGTTCAGCAATCGGTTCAATACGCTCATAATGCTGACGGG
Source organism: Citrobacter sp. RHBSTW-00887 (assembly GCF_013728095.1). Classification (NCBI taxonomy): domain Bacteria; kingdom Pseudomonadati; phylum Pseudomonadota; class Gammaproteobacteria; order Enterobacterales; family Enterobacteriaceae; genus Citrobacter; species Citrobacter sp. RHBSTW-00887. The sequence goes on from NZ_CP056267.1 coordinate 3,333,768, forward strand.
TTGGCGCATACAGCGATTTCGCTTTTTCCAGATCGCCAGCTTTAATCGCATCGGTGAATGCTTTGGTGCCCGCAACCAGTTGTGCAGTTTCGGCTGTCACATAGGCTTTGTATTCGGTAATTGCGCCACTTAGGCTCAGCAGAGCATCGCCCTGCGCGGCATCCGCCGTTGCGCTACCTTTTACAATTAGTTTGCCTTTCGGGTTGGTCAACAGACCGCAGGTCATATCATATTCACCAGGCTGCAGGTTAGCTGTCATTTTCTGGCTAAAGCCCGGCGCAATGTTTTCACGTTCTTCAACCACCATAACCCCTTTAAGGATCTCCCACTCCAGCGCTTTCTGGCTGTGGTTCTGGATGATGAACTGCGTTTTCCCAGCGTTAACCGTGATCGTCATCGGCTCACACTGTTTGTCGTTAACCGTGACTTTCACCTGCGGAATATCGGCGGCTTGTGCAGAAAAAGCGGAGGCAAACAGCGCGGCAATACCCAACTGCAGCGCACTACGGCGAAAATTAAACGTCATAACCTATCCCTATAAATAAGTATGTTGTAACTAAGGAGTGTTCTGCATCGCGTTTTTATCAGGGTGCGGTACGCGATGCCGTAGTGCCTGAACGCGGCGGCAGTGCAAACATGATCAATGCCGGAATCAGGTAGATAAACCAAATGGCGACTTCACTGACGCTCGGCGCTTCCTGATAGCCGAAAATACCTTCCATCAATGTGCCAAACAGCGAATGCGTTGAAAGCACGCTGCTCATGTCAAACGCCACATCCTGAAAATGATTCCATAACCCGGCTTCGTGGAACGCGCGGATGGCCCCAGCGGCAAGACCCGCGGCCACCAGCAAAATGAACAGGCTGGTCCATTTGAAGAATGCCCCGAGGTTGAGGCGAATGCCGCCGAGGTAAATCAGGTAACCCAGTACCACCGCGGTGGCCAGCCCCAGCATCGCACCTAACGGCGGCCACATGCCTACATCCTGCTGGAATGCCGCCAGCAGGAAGAACACCGATTCCAGCCCTTCACGGGCAACGGCAAAAAAGACCATCATTACCAGCGCCCAGCCGTGATGATTGCCGCGTTGCAACGCGTTATCGACAGCCTGTTCAAGCTGGACTTTGACGTTGCGCGAAACTTTACGCATCCAGAACACCATCCAGGTGAGGATCACCACGGCAATGACCGCCACGATGCCTTCAAACAGCTCCTGTTCTTTTTGCGGAAATTCACCGGTGGTTTCATTGATGAAAACGCCTAACGCCAGGCATAACGCCGCCGCCAGCAGAACACCAATCCACATCACACCAATCCATCGACCACGCTGAGTCCGTTTCAGGTAGCTGGCAATCAGGCTGACTATCAGCGCGGCCTCTAACCCTTCGCGCAACATAATAAGAAATGGAACAAACATGCGAAGAACCCTTAAACGTTATTCTCAGTCAATTGATGAAAAGAAAAGTAAATTACAGTGATAGTGATTATCATTACAGTAAAGAAAAACTCAAGCAGAATGTTTTGAGAATGATGACTTAATGTAAACAGTTAGGCGGGTAACGATTAGGGCGGTTTTGCAGCGGGGACAAATAAAAAAGCCCGCACGCGGCGGGCTTAAAGATCGAGGCGGATTACTCTGCCTGTAAACGTGATGGCGGAGCTGTGTGATAATGCGCATCAGCCTCGGCAAAACGTTGCTGCATAGCGGCTGAAGGCGCTTTACCCAACAGGCTGAAGACCACAATACCGATGCTGCCGAAAATAAAGCCTGGGATGATTTCATACAGACCCAACCAGGCAAACTGCTTCCAGACGATTACCGTCACCGCACCGATGAGCATCCCGGCCAGCGCGCCGTTACGCGTCATACGCGACCACATTACGGAGAACAGAACCACCGGACCAAACGCCGCGCCAAAGCCGGCCCAGGCGTAGCTTACCAGACCAAGCACACGGTTCTCCGGGTTCGCCGCCAGCGCGATAGACACCAGCGCCACAACCAGCACCATGATGCGACCAATCCATACCAGCTCTTTCTGGCTGGCATTTTTACGCAGGAACGCTTTATACAAGTCTTCGGTGATTGCGCTGGAACACACCAGCAGCTGGCAGCTCAGAGTCGACATCACCGCAGCGAGGATCGCAGACAGCAGAATACCGGCAATCCACGGGTTGAACAGGATTTGCGCCAGTTCAATAAACACGCGTTCGGCGTTCTGGTTAACAGCACCGGCAAGCTGTGGGTTGTTGTTAAAGTAAGCGATACCAAAGAAGCCAACGGCAACTGCACCTGCCAGACACAGGATCATCCAGGTCATACTGATGCGGCGAGCATGAACAATGCTATGGTGAGAATCAGCCGCCATAAAGCGCGCCAGAATATGCGGCTGACCGAAATAGCCCAGACCCCAGCCCATCAGGGAAATAATGGCAACAAAATTCAGCCCTTTGAACATGTCCACGTTCTCAATGCTCTTTTGTTTAATCACTTCCAGCGAATCGTCAAACCCACCCACGCCAATGACTACCATCACCGGCGTCAGGATCAGGGCGAAGATCATCAGGCTGGCCTGGACGGTATCGGTCCAGCTTACCGCCAGGAAACCACCGATAAAGGTATAAATAATCGTCGCGGCCGCCCCTGCCCACAGCGCTGTTTCGTAACTCATGCCAAAGGTGCTTTCAAACAGACGCGCCCCTGCCACAATACCGGAAGCACAATAGATGGTGAAAAACAGCAGAATAACCAGCGCGGAGATAATACGCAGAATACGGCTTTTATCTTCAAAGCGACCGGTAAAGTAATCCGGTAACGTCAGCGCATTGTTATTGTATTCGGTATGCACGCGTAAACGTCCGGCCACCAGTTTCCAGTTGATCCACGCACCCAAAATAAGGCCAATAGCAATCCAACTTTCTGAAATCCCCGACAGGAAAATCGCGCCAGGCAGCCCCATCAGCAACCAGCCGCTCATGTCAGATGCCCCGGCGGATAACGCGGTCACGAATGGACCCAGACTGCGTCCACCCAGAATGTAATCGTCAAAGTTTTTGGTTGAACGCCATGCAATAAACCCTATCAATATCATGCCGAAAATATAGACACAGAATGTCACTAACATCGGTGTGCTAATAGCCATCAAAACTCTCCAAAATTATGTATCAGCAATGCCGTGGCTTGCCGTTTTATTACCCTGCCGGAACGTGGCAAAGATATCTATGTTTACCAGGGCGACCGTATCCTGCCGGAAGCGATGGTCATTCACAATCGATTTAACACACCATTTACATCAAATTTGATCCAGAGTAGATAGCATTTTTCTGTAGGTTGCACTCTCTCACACTTTTTTCGGTTGCACCTTTTAAAAGTGTTAACTACCGCAGAGAAAAAGATTCGGCAACTTTTATAGCCCCCGTCAAAACACTCACGTTTATTAACATTTCATTCATTTCCAAGCTTGCAAACCAAGTCACATTTAACACGGTTGCACAAAGTTGCAACATAGTGGATATTTCTCGGTAACTATCAGACCCGTATTTCAGTACAACAGGAGTAAACGGCATGGGAACCACCACGATGGGGGTTAAGCTGGATGACGCCACTCGCGAGCGTATTAAAACAGCAGCATCACGAATCGATCGCACGCCACATTGGCTGATCAAACAAGCCATTTTTAATTATCTCGAAAGACTGGAAAATGACGACGCGCTTCCTGAACTACCGGCCCTGCTGGCGGGTGCTGCGAATGAGGGCGATGAGTCGACCACGTTGCAAAATGAAGCGCATCAGCCTTTCCTGGAATTTGCTGAACAGATCCTGCCGCAGTCAGTTTCTCGCGCGGCAATCACCGCCGCTTACCGCCGCGCCGAAACCGACGCCGTACCGATGCTAATGGAGCAGGCTCGTCTGCCGCAGCCTATCGCCGAGCAGGCGCATAAGCTGGCATACGATCTGGCAGACAAACTGCGTAACCAGAAGACCGCCAGCGGCCGCGCCGGGATGGTACAAGGTTTATTGCAGGAATTCTCCCTTTCTTCACAGGAAGGCGTCGCGCTGATGTGTCTGGCCGAAGCCTTGCTGCGTATTCCAGATAAAGCGACCCGCGATGCGTTAATCCGCGACAAGATCAGCAACGGTAACTGGCAGTCGCACATTGGCCGCAGCCCGTCTCTGTTCGTCAACGCGGCGACCTGGGGGCTGTTGTTTACCGGTCGTCTGGTTTCAACGCATAACGAAGCCAGCCTCTCACGCTCACTCAACCGTATTATCGGCAAGAGCGGTGAGCCGCTGGTGCGTAAAGGCGTCGACATGGCCATGCGCTTGATGGGCGAGCAGTTTGTCACCGGGGAGACCATCGCTGAAGCGCTGGCTAACGCGCGTAAACTGGAAGAAAAAGGCTTCCGTTACTCCTATGACATGCTGGGCGAAGCGGCCCTGACCGCCGCCGATGCACAGGCTTATATGGTTTCATACCAGCAGGCGATCCACGCCATTGGTAAGGCCTCTAACGGGCGCGGTATCTATGAAGGGCCAGGCATTTCTATCAAGCTGTCGGCACTGCATCCGCGTTACAGCCGTGCGCAGTATGATCGCGTAATGGATGAACTCTATCCTCGTCTGAAATCGCTTACTCTGCTGGCACGTCAGTACGACATCGGCATTAATATCGACGCCGAAGAGGCTGACCGACTGGAGATCTCCCTCGATCTGCTGGAAAAACTGTGCTTTGAACCCGAACTGGCAGGCTGGAACGGGATCGGTTTTGTTATCCAGGCCTACCAGAAGCGCTGCCCGTATGTTATCGACTATCTAATTGACCTCGCCACGCGCAGCCGCCGCCGCCTGATGATCCGTCTGGTTAAGGGCGCCTACTGGGATAGCGAAATTAAACGTGCCCAGATGGACGGTCTGGAAGGTTATCCGGTCTACACCCGTAAGGTGTACACCGACGTTTCTTACCTGGCCTGTGCGAAAAAGCTGCTTGCCGTACCGAATCTGATCTACCCGCAGTTCGCCACCCACAACGCCCATACGCTGGCGGCGATTTATCAGTTAGCCGGTCAAAACTACTATCCGGGTCAGTACGAATTCCAGTGCCTGCACGGCATGGGCGAACCGCTGTATGAGCAGGTCACCGGCAAAGTTGCGGATGGCAAACTGAACCGTCCATGCCGCATTTATGCACCGGTCGGCACGCACGAAACGCTGCTGGCGTACCTGGTGCGTCGTCTGCTGGAAAACGGCGCCAACACCTCGTTCGTCAACCGCATTGCCGACACGACCCTGCCGCTGGATGAACTGGTTGCCGATCCGGTCGAAGCTGTTGAAAAACTCGCGCAGCAAGAAGGTCAGGCCGGTCTGCCGCATCCGAAGATTGCCCTGCCGCGTGACCTGTACGGTAAAGGCCGCGAAAACTCAGGCGGGCTGGATTTAGCTAACGAACATCGTCTGGCCTCGCTGTCCTCTGCCCTGCTCAACAGCGCGCTACAAAAATGGCACGCTAAACCCATTCTGGAGCACCCGGCTGCTGACGGCGAAATGACGCCAGTCGTTAACCCAGCCGAGCCGAAAGACATTGTCGGTTACGTGCGTGAGGCGACTCACGCTGAAGTGGAACAGGCGTTACAGAACGCAGCGAATAACGCGCCGATCTGGTTCGCCACACCTCCACAAGAGCGTGCCGCCATTTTGCATCGTGCCGCCGTTCTGATGGAAGGTCAGATGCAGCAGCTGATTGGCATCCTGGTACGCGAAGCGGGTAAAACCTTCAGCAACGCCATTGCGGAAGTGCGCGAAGCGGTAGACTTCCTGCATTATTATGCCGGTCAGGTTCGCGATGATTTCGATAATGAAACCCATCGACCGTTAGGACCCGTGGTTTGTATCAGCCCATGGAACTTCCCGCTGGCCATTTTCACCGGGCAGATTGCCGCCGCGCTGGCGGCGGGTAACAGCGTGCTGGCGAAACCGGCGGAACAAACCCCGTTAATTGCCGCCCAGGGCATCGCTATTTTGCTCGAAGCGGGTGTACCGCCGGGCGTGGTGCAACTGTTGCCTGGTCAGGGTGAAACCGTCGGGGCGCAGCTCACTTCCGATGAGCGCGTACGCGGCGTCATGTTTACCGGCTCAACGGAAGTCGCCACGCTGTTGCAACGCAATATTGCCACCCGCCTTGATGCTCAGGGACGTCCAATCCCGCTTATCGCCGAAACCGGTGGGATGAACGCAATGATTGTCGACTCCTCCGCGTTGACGGAACAAGTCGTGGTCGACGTTCTGGCTTCAGCGTTTGACAGCGCCGGACAGCGCTGCTCCGCGCTGCGCGTCCTGTGTCTGCAGGACGATGTAGCCGACCATACGCTGAAAATGCTGCGCGGCGCGATGGCGGAATGTCGCATGGGTAATCCAGGTCGCCTGACCACCGATATTGGGCCGGTAATTGATGAAGAAGCCAAAACCAATATTGAACGCCATATTCAGGCCATGCGCGCCAAAGGACGCCCGGTGTTTCAGGCCGTGCGCGAAAACAGCGACGATGCGCGTGAATGGCAAACCGGTACCTTTATTGCTCCGACGCTGATCGAGCTGGAAAGCTTCGACGAATTACAAAAAGAGGTGTTTGGTCCGGTACTGCACGTCGTGCGCTACACCCGTAACAATCTGGGCAACCTGATTGAGCAAATTAATGCCTCCGGCTACGGCCTGACGCTGGGCGTACACACTCGTATCGATGAAACCATCGCCCAGGTCACAGGATCGGCACACGTGGGGAACCTGTACGTTAACCGCAATATGGTCGGCGCCGTCGTCGGCGTGCAGCCATTCGGTGGCGAAGGCTTGTCTGGTACCGGGCCAAAAGCAGGTGGACCGCTGTATCTGTATCGCCTGCTGGCTAACCGCCCGGAAAATGCGTTAGGCATTACGCTGGCCCGTCAGGATGCAGACTACCCGGTCGATGCGCAGCTTAAAGCTGCACTCGTTCAGCCGCTGGAAGCGCTCAGCGAATGGGCAACCGATCGACCCTCGCTGCAGGCGCTCTGCCAGCAGTTTGGCGAACTGGCGCAGGCCGGTACTCAGCGTCTGCTGCCAGGACCCACTGGCGAGCGCAATACCTGGACGCTGTTGCCGCGTGAACGCGTACTGTGTATCGCCGATGATGAACAGGACGCGCTGGTACAGGTTGCCGCCGTGGCTTCCGTTGGTAGCTTAATCCTGTGGCCAGATGATGCGTTCCATCGTGAACTGGCAAAACGTCTGCCAGCCGCCGTCTCCGGGCGCATTCAGTTTGCCAAAGCGGACAACATAACCACGCAGCCGTTTGATGCCGTTATTTTCCACGGCGATTCCGATCAACTGCGTTCCCTGTGCGAAGCGGTAGCTGCCCGCGAAGGGGCGATTGTATCAGTCCAGGGCTTTGCCCGTGGCGAAAGCAATATTCTGCTGGAGAGGCTGTACATTGAACGCTCCCTGAGCGTCAATACCGCCGCTGCCGGGGGGAACGCCAGCCTGATGACAATCGGCTAAGGTTGTGGTTAATTAAGGCTCCGGTAACGGGGCCTTTTTTTATGGATCCAGAGGGAAGCATGAAACGAATCGTACTGACATGTGCAGCGCTGCTGTTGAGCGGCCAGGCGCTGGCGGATGACTGCGCCAACGCGAACACTCAGATTGAGATGAACACCTGTGCGGCAGAGCAGTTTAAGGCGGCCGACACCAAACTTAATGACACTTATCAGAATGCGCTTAAGCGCGCCGCCCCGACCCAGCGCGATTTACTGAAAAAAGCGCAAATCTCATGGATAACCCTGCGCGATGCGGACTGCGCGTTAATCAGTTCCGGCACCGAAGGCGGTAGCGCCCAGGCGATGATTTCCAGCCAGTGCCTGACGGATAAAACCAACGAGCGTGAAGCGTTTCTCGCCTCACTCTTACAGTGCGAAGAGGGCGATTTAAGCTGTCCGTTACCGCCAGCCAGTTAACGCACGCGGATCCCTTCAATAATCATCCGCTGCACGCTCTCCACCGTTTGGTTAAAAAAGGCTTCATCACGCAGCGTTGCGCCCGTTACCGCCTCTACCTGTGGGGCAAAGTCGGCGTAGTGCTGGGTTGAAGCCCAAATCATAAAAATCAGATGATGCGGATCGACCGGAGCCAGTTTCCCACTTTTGATCCAACCGGCAATCAGCGCCGATTTCTCATCAATTAGCGTTTTGAGATCGCCCGTTAATTCAGCCATCAATAAAGGCGCACCTGCCAGCATCTCCATACAAAACAGTCGTGAAGCCTGAGGGTAATCGCGCGACACTTCCAGCTTAAGGCGAATGTATTCTTTAATGGCCACCAGCGGCGCAAAGTCTTCGCGAAAAGCCTTCAACGGAGCCAGCCAGACGTCGAGGATTTGCCGCAAAACGGCAATATAGAGCACCTCTTTTGACGGGAAGTAATAAAGCAGATTCGTTTTTGACACACCCGCCTGCTCAGCGACCTGTTCGAGACGCGTGCCGTGGATCCCATATTGGGAGAAGATATTTAATGCCGCGGTTAATATGGCCTGGCGTTTTGCACTGACGGCCTGCGAGCGCTTACCTGTTTTTTTCTCTGCGCGTTGGACCATGCGCCCTCTCCTTCTTGTGAGGGCGTCAGCATACCAAATCACGCGGTGAATGGTTAAATTAAAGCGACTCCGGCGGTGCCTCTTGCACTCCCCCTTTTTTCTTTTTGAACTTCAGTTCGCTGACCAGCACGCCAACAATAATGAATGCTGCGCCGAGCAAAGCCAGTAGCGGTAAGCGTTCCCCCGCCAGGCGACCAAAGATCCCCGCCCACACCGGCTCACCGGTATAAATGACCGTCGCGCGCGTCGGCGAAACGCTGCGCTGTGCCCAGTTCATGGTAACCTGAATAATCGCACTGAAAATCCCCAACCCCAGCGCCACCACCAGCAATCCCGTAGACATCGGGGGTACGGTCTCTCCGGCCGGTCCCATCGCAATAAACGCCACTATCGAAGCGGTTGCCAGTTGTACCACCGTTACCCGCCGCACATCCACTTTTCCCGCCCACGCGCTAATCAGGATAATTTCTGCCGCAATCGCCACCGCGCCGGCGAGTGTGATCCACTCTCCTTCGCCTAAAGCCAGCAAATTGCCTCCCGGTCCGGCGAGAAAAATCAACCCGATAAAGGCCAGCACAATGCCGACACACGGCATCAGGCCGGGCATACGCCCCAGACACAGCCATTGTAAAAGCGGGACCAACGGCACATACATCGCGGTAATAAACGCCGATTTACTGCTGGGAATAAACTGTAGCCCCCAGGTTTGCAGACTATAGCCCAACGCAATTGCGATACCGATCGCAACGCCTGCTTTGACTTCCAGCCACGTCAGTTTATGCAATGTGCGTAGTGACAAAAGCGCGACCGCCAGCGCAGCGGTGGCAAAACGCACGCCGACAAAGAAAAAAGGTCCGCTCAGGGTAACGGCATATTGCACGGCCAAAAACGTGCCCCCCCAGAACATGGTGATCACAATGAGGATCGCTTCCTGAGGTTTAACAGAGAAGGAATAACGAGAAAGTAATGACATGAGACACCCGATTAACTGAATGTCGTTAGTCTGCGTTGCGTTTTGTTACAGTTCAACCTTGCAGACAAAAAAAACCGCCGGAAGAAACCGGCGGCGGTGGGTGGCTACGTAACGTCTGACTCTGATCCTCAGCCGTCACGGCATATCTGACAGCTAGCCCGGCAATTACGATTTGTTGTTGCCGTGGCTATTTTTGCCCCCTTTTTTGCCTGCCTCTGAAGCGCGTTGCGGGTCATTCTTAAAATTGCCCCCGCTGTGCTGGCCACCTTTTCGACCTGCTTCTGATGCTCTTTCGCGATCTTCCGCAAAGTTGCCGGAACCGCCTCGATGGTTTGCCATTACTGACCTCCGTCATTGATTAGACATCATATTGCATAGGTACTGAGGAGTGATACCTCACGCAGCGTTACGGGCGATACCCTGAAAATAACTGCGTGGGATTAAGCATAGTGAAGCGTGGCCTGAGCAGCCGCTAACTGTAATATCCTGCAACAGGATTGGCGGTGATAGAGAAATAATCACAGCGAGAAATCAATAAGTCTTTCTTATGACTACCAAATTCCACCCGGTTAAATATGTATCATTTTGCAACAAGAGAAGTTGTTATAAAAATTGTTATAAATCAAAGAAGTGATTGTGAAATTTGCACTCCTGACAGTACGTCATATCTTTAAAGGTAGGTAGCGAGTCGCTACGGACACGGTTAACTCGAGGAGTAGTGTAAAATGGCAAAAGTTCTGGTGCTTTATTATTCCATGTACGGACACATTGAAACTATGGCCCATGCAGTCGCAGAAGGCGCAAATAAGGTTGATGGCGCGGAAGTGATTATTAAACGCGTACCAGAGACCATGCAGCCGGAGATTTTCCTCAAAGCTGGCGGCAAAACACAAAACGCACCAGTCGCAACCCCGCAAGAACTGGCAGATTACGATGCCATTATTTTTGGTACCCCCACACGCTTTGGCAATATGTCCGGTCAGATGCGCACCTTCCTCGACCAGACTGGCGGGCTGTGGGCTTCAGGCGGCCTGTACGGCAAACTCGCCAGCGTATTCAGCTCGACAGGAACCGGCGGCGGTCAGGAACAAACCATTACATCAACCTGGACTACGCTTGCTCACCATGGGATGGTGATTGTGCCTATCGGTTACGCGGCGCAAGAGCTGTTTGATGTTTCTCAAGTTCGCGGCGGTACCCCTTACGGCGCAACCACCATCGCCGGAGGCGACGGCTCTCGCCAGCCAAGTCAGGAAGAATTATCTATCGCCCGCTATCAGGGTGAATATGTCGCAGGTCTGGCAGTAAAACTCAACGGCTAATCTTCAACAGGAGGATTCGAATGCCAACTCAAGAAGCGAAAGCCCATCGCGTCGGCGAATGGGCAAGTCTGCGCAATACATCGCCGGAAATAGCCGAAGCCATTTTTGAAGTCGCGCATTATGACGAGAAACTGGCGGAAAAAATTTGGGAAGAAGGTAGCGACGAGGTGCTCATCAAAGCCTTTAAGAAAACAGACAAAGATTCGCTCTTTTGGGGTGAACAGACTATCGAACGCAAAAACGTCTAGCGCTCAGACTCCCCCGCGAACACGGGGGAGTTTTTCTTTTACTTAGCCGCCTCATTCAACACGCTGTCGAACTTATCTATCGGGCAAAAGCCATCCGCATCTGTCGGACACCCTTTCAGCTCCAGCGTTACACGCTGCGCCGGGGATTTCAGAGTCAGAACGTCTGCATTACGCAACTGCTGCGAGCTCTGATACACGTACTCGATTTTCATCAGATCACGATTCGCGTTGCTGTCATGCCAGCGCTGGAAGACAATCTTCCCGCCAATCGGCGTACGCTCGTTCTGATCGTGAAGCTGGTACGGTTTGAAATCCAGCGCGGTGAGCAGCGATGCGATGTTTGAGTCATGCCCCACCAGCACGGTTATTTTTGGCGCTTTTACGCGTTCAGTAACCAGCGCATTATCAATATACTTCACCAGCGGTTTGGCGACATTCTGCGCCACTTCCGGGGAGGTGAACAGGCTGTCCTGATAGCCATTTTTCAGCTTCGACAGAACCTTCCACTGTTGATCGGATTTAATCTCGCCCCAGGCGACCTTATCCATCGGGAAGCCTTCGTAATATTGCAGCGTGAAGGCATCAACCAGCGAATTCCCGACCTTCAGCGGCCCCGAAACCCCAGGCTCCTGCTGGTATTTCGCGCTAAACGTATCTTTGGCATCGGTCAGGGAACACTGCTGTTTTTCTTTGCAGGATGGAGAGTCTTTGTAGTCGGTCATTTGCTCAAGCAACTGATAGCTGTCGTTGAGCTGCATTTGGCTACGCTCTTTCTCCATTGCCTGAACCGCCTGCTGGCTGAAGGCGGCGGAATCATCGGTGATCACCGGGTTAAAGGTGGGATCCATGGTGCCCATTTTTTCCTGATGATGGACCGGGACGTCGCAACCCGGGAAAGCACCGGTGACAAAGAACTGCGCCGTCGCGACCGTACGCTGCAGGCTGTTAGCATAGGTATAGACCGTACCCGGCGCCGGACATTCGCCCGATTTCACCATCCCCTGCTCTGCCAGCCACTCTCGCATATAGTGGCCCATATAGATTTCCAGCACGCCGCCTTTGGTGGTGAGTTGTCCGCCGGGGACATCCCATTCTGGCCATTGTTTGGGGGTGGACTGCTCAAGAACACTGCCATTATTGGCTAAAGGTGCGCGTAAGTTATGCCGACTCATCATCAATACTTGCTGAAGCTGATAGCCTTCCGGCGCGGTCTGCGCCTGCGCGGCGGTTGACATTAATACAGCCCCTGCCACGGCTGCGGCGATTAACGATTTATTCATCCCTACGACCTCTTGTTGTTATCAATCACAACAGAGTGTGACAGAAATATGACATATTTCCCGGAACGCTTTCGCAAAACGCACCATCTACTTTGTCGTTTTAATACCGAACTCGGTTTCTAATTTGCGAATGCCAAGCGGGGTGAAAGTGACGCGGCGACCACTCAGCTCCGTTTTTATCCATCGTTTTTCAATCAGCCAGCGTAGCAGCGATGCGCCAAGCACGCCGCCGGGATGGTAACGTCGTTCACTCCAGTCCAGACAACCGCAGGTTAATTTCCGCCGCGATGCGCTCGCAGCCAGGACAATCCCCATTTGTGCCAGTTTTTCCTGCCCAAGAGAGGTCAGCGTTTCACCATCCGGCGTTAACCATTGACGGGAAACCAGCGTATCGAACAGCCTCACCGCCACCTCGCCAGCGAGATGATCGTAGCAGGTTCGGGCATGTCGTAAGCCTGGCGGCGTCGTGATTTTTCGTGGCGTAGATGTAGCCCACGCCACACCCATCAGGCGCTCCAGCAGTTCAGCGATATCAGAGCCTGCAAGGCGAAAATAACGATGCCTGCCCTGCGCGAGCGCCACAACAAAACGTTGTTCGCACAGACGCGCCAGATGCGCACTGGCGGTCGACGCTGACACATCCGCCACTGCGCTGAGTTCGGTCGCGGTCCAGGCGCGGCCATCCATCAGGGCGCACAACATTCGCGAGCGCGATTTATCGGCCATCGCCGCCGCGGTGAGCGCCATTCGTGACTCCAGAGCGCCCTCTTCCTCACTTAACATCACTGATGCCATAGCGACCTCTTTGACCCTGAATGTCTGAATTAACGATGCCATGAATGCGTTCTAAAGTCACCGCACAGGTCACACCGCACGCAGCATCATCTCGATACCCAACCCGACCAAACAAAACAGAAAACAACGTTTAAACACGAGCGGAGAAATAACCCGTCGTACACGGGTTCCTAACCACTGACCAATCAGCGCAGGAACAATGGCCAAAGCCGATAAGCTCAACGACTGTACGGGCAGCGCGTTGTGCCACCACAGACCAAGCGCCAAAGCCAATGTCGAAAACGTAAAAGAGATCCCGAGCGCCTGAACCAGTTCATCTTTCTCAAAACCCAATGACTGGATCCAGGGCACGGCGGGCATCACAAATACACCGGTTCCGCCAGTCAATAAGCCCGTAACAAATCCTATGACGAGGGAGTACGGTTTTTCATGCTGCGGAGCCACTGCGATTTTCTTTCCGGCCAGCGTCCAGATAGCGTAAGCCACCAGCGCCACGCCAAGCGCAAACTGGGTACGGGTGGTATCGCCGCCGGTAATCCAGGCGCTGGCAAGCAGTGTCGCCACCACCACCGTCAATAACATTGGCCACAGTCGTTTAACTAATTGACGCGTATTTCCACCACCGCCAAACTGAAACAAATTGCTAATCAGCGAAGGCAACAGCAGCATGGCCGCCGCCGCAACCGGCGAAATAAGCGATCCGAGGATCCCCATAGCCACGGTGGGCAATCCCATACCAGTGACGCCTTTTACCATCCCGGCGAGAACAAACGTGGCGGCAATCATCATCACCAGAGCGGGCCCAAACGCTAACGAACTCGTCATGTTGCACTTTCCTGAAAAAGAGAAGATGACCCATTCTGGACGTTAATCGCGGTGCTCGCTTCGCCAGGCAACGAAATATGTCTTCCCGCTTACGGGTAATAATATAAAAAATGCCGGGTTTCCCCGGCACATTATCAGAACGTTTTTGCCCACCACAGCCGCAGCTTCATGCCCCAGTAGCTGGTCCAGCCGCTGGTTGTTGACACCACCCGACCTTGTGACACTACCACCAGCGTGGGCGTGACGCTAATCGCCCAACTGCGGGAAATTGCCCCGTTCGCATCATTGATGACCGGAAAGTCCACGCCTTTACGCGACAGCCAACGAGACACCTCAGCTTCACTGCCGGAGCGTAACGCAATGGTCATCACGTTTTCCCCTTCCGAACGCAGCCTGGCGACTTCCGGCGTCGTGAAGCGGCAAACGCCGCACCAGCTCGCCCAGAAATAAAGCAGCACCGGCTCGTCTTTGCTGAGCGCCGCCAGCGTGACGGTTTCACCATCCAGCGTTTGCAAAGGCGTGCTGTCAAAAGAGCCAGGGAGCTGCGGCGCGCGCCAGACATCCATCAGCAGCATCGCCCCTGCCAACAGCGCAAGTAAGATCAGCCCTTCGCGCAGCCAGCGGCGCAGTTTACTGAGCATTGGCCGCCGCCAGCTTTTCTTTGACCACTTCCTCAAGGGTTTCCCACGGCACCGCACCGGGAATAAGCTCATCACCAATAATCGTTGCGGGGGTGCCCTGCACGCCCACCAGTCGCGCCAGTTGCAGGTTAGTGCTTAGCGTTTCAGCGCTTTGGGCATCCAGCGTCACCGGACTGGCTCCCGATTTTTCCTGCGCCTGTTTGATACTGACATCGGTATGGTAACCCTTTTTCTGCATCAGTTTTTCATGTAGCGCCAGAAACTGCTGCGGATGCTCAAGCCAGGTGGTCAGCACGGTCCGCGCCGCCAGTTCCGAACTTTCCCCTTTAAACGGCAGCGGTTTAATCACTACCGCCACGTCAGGATATTTCTGCACAATTTTTTCCAGCATGGGATCCAGTTGCTTGCAGTACGGGCAGTTGTAATCGGTGAAGTTTATCAGGGTCAGTTTCGCCTGCTTAGCGCCAATCCGCGGGCTGTTGGGATCGTTAAACAGGGCCTCCTGGATTAATGCTTCAATTTGCTTTTCCTGTTCCGGGGTAAACGGTGCAGGCTCTTTCGCTACGCTGACGGCAGAAAACAGGGTTAACAGCAGAACAATCATTATTTTCATGGGGTTACTCCTTTGGCATCGGTCAACGTTTGCAATACCGCATCACGGGTTAACAACGTTGGTAACGCCTGGCCTTCCGGCAGACCGGGGCCATAAATTTGGTTATACGGCACAGCAACCTGGCCGCGTTTTTTCAGAAATTCGGTGATGGCTTCAGAAGGGAGCGTCCAGTCGCCGCGCAGCGCCACTACATCCGGCTGTTGCAACGCGGCCTGTACGTCATCTTTATGCAACACGTTGTATTTGTTCACCTTACAAGTGATGCACCAGTCGGCAGTGACGTCAATGAACACTCGCTTATGTTGCGCCAGCGCATCCTCAATCGCCTGCTCGCTAAGCGGTTGCCAGTTCACGCTTTCTTTAGCGCTAGCGTGTCCAGCCAGCCCTAAATGCGGGAGCAGCAACGTCGCAAGCCAGATAGCCGAACCCAGCATCATGACACCGAGAAGACGCCGCAAACTATTCATCCAGCGTCCCGGACGCGGCAAACGCAGCGCCAGACCGGGACGCAGAGCCACCAGCAGCCACGGCAAGCTCATCCCCAGGCCGAGTGCGATAAACAGTCCCCACAACGTTGGCAGCGAAGCGGTCAATGCCACCGCTACCGCTGTTCCCAGAAACGGGGCGCTGCACGGCGTGGCGAGCAGGGTCGCAAATGCGCCTTGCCAGAAATGTCCCGACAAGCCGTTGCCACCGTGAGTCGCCAGCGTGGTGGTCATCGCCGAAGGCAGGCGGAATTCAAACCCCCCGAACAGGCTGGCGCTGAACGTCAGCATCACCACGACCATGACGCCAATGAACCACGGGTTCTGAAACTGGATCCCCCAGCCCAGCGCCTGATTGGTTAAACGTAGCACTGTCATCAATAGCGCCAGGGCCATAAAGGAGACCAGGATCCCGGCTACCGATGCGAGGAATTGACGGCGGATCTGGCGACGGCTTTTTTCCTCAACCAGCAAAATAGAGCCCAGTTTCATGCCGAGAACCGGTAACACACAGGGCATCAGGTTGAGGATTAAACCGCCCAGCAGCGCCATTAGCACCACCTGCCACAATGGGAGTGAGGCGTTCTCAATAACCGGGGCTTCGCCAATCGCAAGACGACTTTCCTGGGCAACACCGTTATCTGCCAGCACCAGCGTGACCGACTTACCGCGTAAATCCGGTGCGCCTTCCCCCCAACCGTCATGAACAGGTACCGTGGCGCGTAACGTCTCACCTGCGACGTGAATTTGCGGCATGCCAAAATCAGCATCATCAACGGCGTCCAGATACAGCCCAGGCGCAGTCCAGCCTCCCGCGCGGTGAGCCTCGACAACCAGCTCGCCGGCCCGTGCGCCAGCGCGCAGAGTATCGGTCAGGCCGCTGGCAAGCGGGAGCTGCCCCATTGCCTGCGCATAGTCATGCGCAAAAGTCGGGTCCTGGGTCGTGGAGGTCACGGAAAAAGGAAAATCCGTCAACAGGCAAACGTTGCTACAGGTGGATAGCGTCAAAACACCGCTAAGCGTGGCGGGCGATCTGCCGCGCACAACCATCGGGAATGTCACATTATCGTGATAGCCCTGGGTCGTGATATTAGCGACCTCAAAGCGTGCAGGGGTTGGCCAGAACCAGTCGACCGCAGGCATTTCCCCTTGCCAGGCGATAGATGGCGCTACGCCTCCCTCACCCGGCGAACGCCAGTAGGTTTTCCAGCCGTCCTGCAGTTTAACATCCAGCAACAGACGAGTTTCGCCGCCTGAGGACGTATCAGCGCGTAACCGCACACTGGCGTGATCGTTATCGGATGAACGCAGCCAGCCGGGTTCAGCCGCCCAGGATACGGGCAGCCATAGCAATAACAGACAGAGCAGCGCCTGCCTGAAAACAGTCATCATATATTTTCTCCGTGAATAATTATCTAACAGTCAGCAACGGCTGTTCTGTCATTCACGGAAGACGCAAAATCGCAGATGTACCCTTAGCGTGGGCGGCGAGATGGCTCGCGGTGGGAAAAAAGGCAGACGAAACGCCCGCACTGGCGCCAGCAGCGACAGCAGCAGACACAGCACCAGAATAGCGCCTTCGAACAGTACCGGGGGCGCCGCCAGTAATGACTTCGCGCTCAGTTCACAAGGGGTAACGGACGAGGCCTCATCGGTCTGCGCTTGTGCGCTTACGACAACGCTTGTGGCAACGGTGTCCATCTGCAACGCGTGCAGGCCCGCCATGCGTTGTGCGGTGCAAACCATCACCACAACACATGCCAGACAGAGGAACCACCATCCCATCCGTTGACGTTTCGCCATTATACCCTCACTGATTGATGCGAGTTATCTTAACCACTCACCAGGTTTTGGCAACCTTTGCGCTGTAAAGTTATGTCCTGTCATCAGCAGGATATACCGCGATTTCAATCAGATTGAGATCGGGATCTCTGACATAAACCGAGCGAATCGGTCCCATCGCACCGGTTCGTGCAACCGGCCCCTCAACAATATCGACCCCGTGCGTTTGAAACGTGGTTATCACCTCTTCCAGCGCACGTGTGGTGATAAAACACAAATCCAGCGCCCCCGGCGTTGGCGCGTGAGCTTTGGGTTCAAACTCTTTTCCCCGAATGTGGAGGTTAATTTTCTGATTGCCAAAGACGAAGGCTTTCCGCCCTTGCGCGAAGGTTTCCAGCCTCATCCCTAAAAGTTCGACATAAAAACGAACGCATGCCTCTTCATTATTGGAGGTCAATACCAGATGATCCAGGTGGTCAATCATAGCGATATCCATTTTGGTTGCTCATCTCAGACACTTACCCTATTCATTCACACGCTACAAGAAAAAGAGAATCTTACGGCTGCGTTGACAGAACATAGCGCAAGGCGTTGCGGCTCACGTTTTATAAATCAAATGATTATTAATCATATTTCCGTTTTTATTTATTACAATATAACATTGCCAAAGTAATTACGAAAATATCACGGAAGTGATCATTCACTATTTACGAAGAGTACCAAAGGATATTCGCAGAACAGTACATAAATACTGTCCCGCTACGTATTGATGCGTAAATGAAAGTAAGGGTCAGCGCATTTTTAGGTGATTATCGTATTATAGCCCGACGCAATGAAGAGCGTATTCATTCGCAGAAAATTTGTTTATTGAATGTTATTTAGAGTATATGGAAATGAAAAAATATTTATTACCCCTGATTGGGTTACTTTTTACCGTTAGCGCTCAGGCAGCACCATTTACCGACGGCAAAGAGTTTATCTCACTGGAAAAACCCGTCGCTTCAGCCCCGGCAGCGCTGAAGTTTTTCTCATTCTATTGTCCTTCCTGCTATCAGTACGATGAAGTTTTTGAAATCACTGATAACGTGAAAAAAGTTTTGCCTGCTGACGTCAAACTCACCGAATACCACGTCGACTTTTTAGGCCCTCTGGGGCAAGACATGACGCACGCCTGGTCCGTCGCCATGCTGTTGAACGTGCAAGATAAAGTTAAACCGTTGCTTTTTGATGCCGTGCAGAAAAAACAAACCATTAAATCGGCGGACGATATTCGTAACGTATTTATCAGCGCGGGCATCAGTGCCAGTGATTATGATGCCGCATGGAATAGTTTTGCCGTAAAATCACTAACCGCCAAACAGCAAGAAATGGCTAAAGCCGTAGATTTAACCGGGGTGCCCGCCATTTTTATCAACGGTAAATATATGATCAATCCGAAAGGACTGAAATCTGATGACCTTAACGCGTTCGTACAAAACTATGCTGATACGGTCCGCTTCCTGATCACTAAATCCTGATGTTTAGCTAATCTCACTATTCGCACCACACAACAGACGTCATAACGTTAAAAAGCGCTGTTGGTGGTGCAACGCCCGCATCGTTTATAGCAATATCCTCCCTTCCCGGTTGGCATTCTCCGTTATCAGGATTACCCTAAACTTAGCGGTGATACCTGTTGTCAGGGTTCACCTTCTGCAAGTGTTGATTTACACGAGAGAACGCTATGGAATTAAAGGATTATTACGCCATTATGGGCGTGAAACCGACAGACGATCTCAAGACAATCAAGACCGCCTATCGTCGACTCGCCCGTAAATATCATCCTGATGTCAGCAAAGAGACTGACGCGGAGGCCCGGTTTAAAGAGGTTGCTGAAGCCTGGGAAGTCCTGAGTGATGAACAGCGACGCGCCGAGTACGACCAGTTGTGGCAGCACCGCAACGACCCACAGTTCAACCGTCAATTCCAACAAGGAGAGAATCAACGCTATAACGCCGAAGATTTCGACGATATCTTCTCCTCCATTTTTGGTCAGCATGCGCAACAGTCTCGCCAGCGTCATGCCAGCCGCGGGCACGATATTGAAATTGAAGTCGCCGTATTCCTCGAAGAAACGCTTACTGAGCATAGCCGCACGATCCGTTACACCCTGCCAGTTTACAATGCGTTCGGCATGGTCGAACGTGAAATTCCTAAAACGTTGAATGTGAAAATTCCGGCTGGCGTCGGTAACGGTCAGCGTATTCGTCTGAAAGGCCAGGGCACCCCCGGTGAAAACGGTGGGCCAAACGGTGATTTGTGGCTGGTGATTCATATCGCGCCACATCCGCTGTTCGATATCGTTAATCAGGATCTGGAAGTGGTCGTTCCCCTGGCGCCGTGGGAAGCCGCGCTGGGCGCGAAAGTAACCGTTCCGACGTTAAAAGAGAGCATCCTACTGACCATTCCTGCGGGCAGCCAGGCCGGGCAGCGGTTACGCATTAAGGGCAAAGGTCTGGTAAGTAAAAAACATACCGGCGATTTGTATGCGGTGATCAAAATCGTCATGCCGCCGAAACCTGACGACGCCAGCGCCGCCCTGTGGCAGCAGTTGGCGGATGCACAAAAGACCTTTGATCCGCGCAAAGAGTGGGGGAAAGCATAATGGCTAACGTCACCGTCACCTTTACCATTACCGAGTTTTGTCTGTACACCGGTGTGTCAGAAGAAGAGCTACATGAGATTGTCGGCTTAGGGGTGATAGAACCTCATGAAGACGAGACTTTTGACGATCATGCGCTGACCGTCATGCGTCGCGCGATACGCCTGCGTCAGGAGCTGGAACTTGACTGGCCGGGAATTGCCGTTGCGCTGACGTTGCTGGAAGAGAACGCTCAACTGCGGCAGGAAAACCGCCTGCTGCGCCAGCGATTGTCTCGCTTTATCAGCCATCCTTAGTGTGTCAAGGCCAGCATGATGCTGGCCCTTTTATTATCCGCAACCCGCTCTTAATGACATTGCGCAGCAGATGGCATACAGTCAGCGATAAGAATTATCTCAAACAATAAGACGTTGAGCCATGCAGCTTAAGCCCCTCACAAAAGGTCGTTTTCACAATATCTGGCAGCAAGATGATGCCTTAATTGAGAAGATATTCCAGGAGTTGCTCTCTGAAACACAGATTATCCAGGAAGATGACTATCTTTACCGCCAGGGACAGGTAGTCGATCGACTAATCATGGTGCAGTCAGGGAGAATTTCTCTGCGTTATAGCGCGGAGAATGGTCGCCGTTTTCAACTGGGTGCAATGGAATGTGATGAGCAACTGTTTGGCGAAATGGAGTTTTTTACCGGGTATCGTTGCCAGCTTGATATCGTAGCCGAAGAACCGCTGACCGTGGCGGTATGCAACTGTGACCGTCTGGAGGAAGCGCTGAACCGGCACCCCAGACTGGCGATATTTTTCGCCAGCGCAATGGCCGTTGATTATCAGGATATGCTGGAAATCTTCCTGCACCGGATGCTCTACCCTATCGTCCATAACGTAGCGTATGACCTGTATCGCCAGCATCAGGACAAGCAGCCAATGGATGGTTTTCATAAAAAATACCAGGAAGCTGAGCGATTCGGCACCACCGACCGGGTCTATCGGCGGGCGGTGAAAGCGCTGACGGATGCCGGGCTGGTAACGCGCACGAAGCAAGGACTGGAGATTAAGGATCTGGATGGGCTGCGTAAATTTCTCGGCAATGACATCATTGACTGACACACCAACCCTGGCAAACGGAGCATTGGTGTGTCATTTCAGCGCAATCAGAACTTATAGGTGAGGTTGAAATAGTGACCCAGCCCGGTGGTACGCCCTGCTCCACCGTGGTTTTCCATCAATGCCATGTTGCGGAAATATTTTAAGCCATAACCTACGGCATAATGCTCTGAATGCCAGTAGATGCCGTTATACCATTCAATCGCGTTATTGCTATATAACGGCTGGTTAGCAATCTTGTTCGCGGCGAACTGGTAGTCAAAGTAACCCTGATAGTTCAAATAACTGCCGTTGGCGAACGTATAGAACGGCGTCGACCAGTTGGTCGAGAACATGTAACCATCCCACTTGCCTTCGTTATCTGCACCGTAATTTTCACGTACATAGTGCGCATAAATGTTCATTCCCACCAGACCAAACCACGGCACTTTAACATCCGTGCCGAGACCAACGTAATGCTCAAATAATTCCCGGTCACCAATGTTATTTACCGTTGCGATATAGAATTCGTTAAATGGCCCAACGGATAAATCTTTATTAAAAATGGCGTCCAGGGAAAAACGTGGAGATATCTTGGCAAAGAAGTTATCCCCCCCGTGACGATCGTCCTGCTCGCGATCCAAAATATCAAAGAAATCCACATAACCATACAGATCGATAATCCCGGATCGTGCGCCAAACTCCAGCTCAAGATAGGTGTCATTACGAATACCATAAGGCACTTTCGCATCCACACTTTGCATTAAGTTCATCTGCATCCAGTTAAAATCATTTTTGCGGATGTTGCCATCGGCATAATCAGCCGCAAGCGCTTGCGTACAGCACATCGCAATTACCGCACCCAGAACTGTTTTTTTCATCATTGATTTATTTTTCTTCAGCATTTTCAATTCCTTTGAGCAAGGTTGAGTGTCGCCCCACCAGATAAATGGCGCGACGGCGGGCTATCTAATTAAAGAGGTAAGCGTTATTACTGTGTTTAATTACGTTTGAGTTTTAATGTACCCATCAACATAATAAAGATAATTAAATACAACACCGGTATTGCGTACATAATTTTCTGCAATCCCATAGTTTTTTCCATTAACGCACTGATCGCCGGACTGAACATGGCGCCAGCACTACCGCTAATTAAAATATAAGAAACGTTCTGGCTACTCGCGCGCTTCACGAAAGAAACCCCGTAGGCAATAAAGGAGTTATACAGCGCTGCGCAGACAAACCCGTAACTATAGGCCAGATAATCAAGCCCGGAGATATTTTCCTTCGTGACAATGATGGTGGTAATAACGCAAGCTAACAAAATAATGCTAAGCAAGAAATAATGTATCTTTACGCGGGAAACAATAACGGTTGAGACTAACGCGCCGACCAGCGCAGCACCCCAGTATTGCGTAATAATATTACCTGCTTCTTCGAAGGGAATACCAAATTTGTTCTTCACAAATAATGGTGCCCAGGTCAGGAAGGTATACAGCGCCAACATACCTAAGAACAGGCCAATGCCTCCGCTGATAATCCCTGGATTCCACTCGGATTTCACCGGGTCTGCGCTGTCCGCTGCAGGGGCCGTTTCACAGGCGGTAAAGCGGGTGAGAGCCACAACGCCCAGCGTGAGTAAGGCCACTATGCCTACGCTCAGATAGCTGTAACTCCATGACATATTGTGCGTCAGGGCGAAAGTGGTAATCAGCGGGAAAACTACGCCCGCGACGTTAAAGGTGGCGTCCTGCACCACCAGCATCGTACTTTGAATGCGATCCTGCCAAACCGAAACCACGATCGTTCCCGCCACGCACAGACCAATCCCGCCGCAGAAACCCACCAGGGTCATGGCGACCATCACCGGCCATAAGCCAGGGCTTAAGTGCATTGCCAGAGCGCAGAGGAACACTATCGAATAGATAATGAGCGTCATACGCTTAACGCCGATTTTCTCAATCAGGAAAAAGGCGGCGATGGTCCCGGCTAACGCCCCACCGTTAAGCAACGAAAATATCGAGGCGACGGTATTCACATCGGCACTGTAGCGTACTGCAATCGGTTCAATCAGCATACCAAACTGACTGGCAAATCCTGCCATAATAAAATTTGCCAGAAAACTAATCAGCGTAAGTGCTATTTTATTCTTCATATAATGCCATCTCTGATTGGTTCATTTAAATGCTGATGCTAAGCCGTAACAGCTGTATTTAGCGCCAGCTCTATCATATTTTTAAAGGTTAACTGCCGTTCTTCCGCCGTTGTTTCTTCTCCTGTCAGGCAATGATCGGATACGGTTAATATAGCCAACGCTTCAATATTAAACTGATGCGCTAAAGCGTATAACCCTGCCACTTCCATATCCACACCCAGCACACCAAACTTTTCCAGTGCAGGTATTAAATTTTCGTCAGGATCGTAATAAAGATCGCCACTGAAGACATTGCCGACTTTAACGTCAATACCGGCCTTCTGCGCCAATGCCCACGCCTGCTGCAATAATGAGAAATGGGCAGATGTCGCCATCGCGTAGCCCGCGCTACGTTTTAAATTAGTGACAGAATCCGTTCCGGCGGCGATGGCAAGAATAATATCTCGCATTTTGACATGATGTTGTGTTGCCCCCAGACTGCCGACACGAATAATTCGCTGTACACCGAAGTCATGTACCAGTTCATGAGCATAAAGTGTCATTGACGGAATACCCATGCCATGTCCCATCACCGAAACAGGTTGCCCAAAATAAAGACCGGTATAGCCCAGCATATTGCGTACATTGGTGACTTCGCGGTAATCCATTAGATAATTTTCAGCAATAAACTTAGCGCGAAGCGGATCGCCCGGCATAATAACGGTTGGCGCAAAATCACCCGCTTTGGCATTAATATGTGCAGTCATAACAATTCCTGAATTATGGGTATTGAAGATATGCAGGGATTGTAACCAGAGGTTTGCAGAGGATTGAGGACAAAAGTCCTGCTCAGAGGATCGGCCTCTCATTTCTGAGAGTTAGTGTTGCGAGCTTGTGGCCCAGCGGAAAACCGCGCTCCCGGCACAGTCGCTCGGAGGTATCGCAAAACAAGTCTCTGCGAAAGGTAAAAGTCGAAGTGTCGATCTCGTTTTGTATCAATGTTAAACTCGCACACTTTCTATTAAACCTTTCTTAATTATGATAAAGCTACTTTCACGCTACATTTCCGTAGGGATTGTAAACACGGCATTACATTGGGCGGTGTTCGGCATCATGGTATACATCATGAAAAATGACCAGGCCGTGAGCAACGTGGTGGCGTTTTTGATAGCTGTGACATTTTCATTTTTTGCAAACGCAAAATTTACATTTAGCGCAAAAGCCACCGGCCGAGGGTATGTGCTATTTGTTGGATTTATGGGACTACTAAGCTTTATCTCTGGTCAGGTATCTGATCACTACAACATTTCCCCTCTCATAACGTTGATAGAGTTCTCCTCCATCAGCTTGGTATGCGGCTTCTTATACTCCAGGTTCATTGTTTTTAGGGATCCGAAATGAAAATTTCTCTGATTGTGCCGGTGTTCAATGAAGAAGATACAATACCTATTTTCTACAACACGGTGCGTGGACATGAAGAACTAAAAAAATATGATGTTGAAATTGTGTTTATCAACGACGGTAGCAAAGACGCTACAGAATCAATCATTAATGCTCTCGCCGTATCTGATAAGCTCGTCGTCCCCATATCATTTACGCGCAACTTTGGAAAAGAACCAGCAATCTTTGCCGGCCTTGAGCGTTCCTCTGGTGAAGCAGTTATTCCGATCGATGTTGACCTACAGGATCCAATCGAAATAATTCCATTGATGGTCGATAAGTGGCTTGCAGGTGCAGATATTGTGCTGGCAAAGCGCGCAGACCGCTCCACGGATGGAAAACTGAAGCGCAAAACCGCTGAATGGTTCTATAAATTACACAATAAAATAAGCGATCCAAAGATCGAAGAAAATGTTGGTGACTTTAGACTTATGTCCCGCGATGTAGTTGATAACATCAAACTCATGCCGGAACGTAATCTCTTTATGAAAGGTGTGCTTAGCTGGGTAGGTGGCAATACTGATGTTGTTGAGTACACACGCGCAGGACGCATTGCTGGTAAATCAAAATTTAATGGCTGGAAATTGTGGAATCTTGCTCTGGAGGGTATTACCAGTTTTTCAACGTTCCCATTGCGAATATGGACCTACATTGGTTTTTTTGTAGCCGCTGTATCCTTTTTGTTCGGTGCATGGATGATTATAGACAAGATTTTTTGGGGAAATCCGGTCGCGGGATATCCATCTATTATTGTTTCAATCCTTTTCCTTGGTGGGATTCAGTTAATTGGTATCGGTGTGCTTGGTGAGTACATAGGTAGAATCTACATCGAAACCAAACAACGGCCACGTTATATAGTTAAAAAACAAGACGGGATTTAAAATGTTCTCCAGATACGATAAAAAAGCATTGTTTATTTACTCAGGATTAGCCCTGTTGTTTATTTACCCGTTAATCCAGGCAGGCATATATTACAGAGATGATTTAGACAGGTCTATAACTGGATATTACGGCTGGCGTGGTTTAGGTCGACCTTTTGCAGATATTTTAACCAGATTTTTTTCTGCCAGTGGGCACTATAACCTGGACCTATTTCCTTATACCATGCTCGCATCATGTATTTTCTTAGGCGCATCTGCGCTTGCGCTCAGTAAACACCTGATTAAATCAGATATTCCGAACGCAAACATGGTTGCCGCACTTTTAATATTCAACCCATTCATTTTGCAAAATATTGCGTACAGATATGATAGTCTCGGAATGTCGATTGCCTTTTTCCTTGCGGTGGTTGCATATACTTATAAAAATAAAAATCTGACGATAGAGGTTGCGACAAAATTAATCGCTGGCGTATTATCTTTAACTTTATATCAACCATGTGCCAATATTTTTATTGGTTTGCTTGCAATTGATGTAATCATCATCGCAACAAAAAAAGATGTAAAGGTCAAGGAATCAATAATTTTCTTATTCAAAAAAACAATTTTATTCGTATCATTTTTTCTTATCTATATGCTTTTCTTCTCGCCTAAAAATAACTCTCGAGCAGAATTAATACATCTAGACCAAGGGGGATTAGAGCATCTGGCCAAAACATTAATTGCCTTAAAAGAAATGGTTCTTTCTTATCTATATCATCCGGTTTACATTTACTTCGCAATCCCAATACTTATAAGTTGCGTGTTCATGCTCATTGCTTACCGTACTAATATAAAACAAATAGCATCATTTATTTTGTACGGAGCTGTCTCCTTTTTAATATTCATTATTTCACTTATGGGGCCAACATTATTACTTCAGGACGCACCAGTACTTCCCCGTACTTTAGTCTCATTTTCAGTTATATTGGTTATAATTGCTATCCCGATTATGCGTTTCGCTCCTCGTTTTAAATACGCTGCACTGATCCCAGTCATTGCTTCGCTTGCTTTTAGTGCTCAACTAAGCAACGCTATGAAGTCACAACAAGAATATGAAAATTTTGTTTTTAGCATGATTGCGCAAGACATTGCCACTCATAAAGACATTGTATCCATTGGTACTGTAGGCCAGTTGAATAAAAATGAAAGAGCAAGGTTATTAATAGATAACAAACCACTTATAGGCCATTTCGTTTTTCCAGCTACTGAGTTTTTAGCGTCATATCAATTGGTCAACAAAGGGTTCACGCAAACCCTTCATGGTTATGGGGATGAGCAAGAAAATAAAAACAAACTATCTGATATCATAAAAAAAGGTATTAAACCGGTCTCGTCAAATGAATATTATACATTATTCATTTCGGACAATAACGCCATCGTGTTTTTAGGAAAATATAGCAATTAATTATTTCCAGCCCTCGCACTTAATGCTGAGGGCTTTATTTTCGAAGAGTCAGCACCAATCATATCCAGCGAAAAAGAAGTTACCCAGAGCTCGCCAGGGCTGAAGTGGTGAGTCTGATAGTTGCCCGGTAATTCCATTCCTTTGCCAATTTCAGGCAACGTAACAGCACTAACTCTCACAGCAACAGGTTTCAAATTTTCCTTATAAGCAAAAATGGGTCCATCAGCCAGCTATGCCATGGAAGAGTAACCCTCTTTTTCTGGCAACCCACATCCAGCATGGTGAACCTTACAATGTCAGCAAAGCGTTGCTGAGTATTGTCATACTCACGGCTTGTCGTTCAGGGGAAGCTCTAGCCATGAAATGGTCTGAAGTTAACTTTAAAATGCTGTCTGGACTATTCTGCAGAAAAAATGAAAGCCAGTCAGATGCACCGTGTACCACTGTCAAAACAGGCAATGGCGATAATTGAAAATATACGGGGCCTGCATACAGAGCTCGTTTTCCCTTCTCCACGTAAAAAGATCGTTTTATCAGATATGGTACTGACAGCTTTTCTTCACAGAGTCAAAGCTAAGCCGGGTTGCAACAGCACATGGATTTGTTCGAGTTTTCGTGATTGGTGCAGTGAGCACGGATACCGTTTTTTATTTTACGTGGGGAGATGTCATTCATGACCCGTTGTCCATTTGACGTATAAGGAGCTATTGAAAGTCATTGTTTATGCGGCTTCGCTTTCTGCATATTTGAGACTCTGCAGATACTGTAGCGCCACAGGGTCAGCAATATATTCAACCAGCCCGTGGTGACGCTCCACCTCATCGATAATTCTGCTGAGCTCGACCCGGAAGAACTCCTTACGCAGGTTGATGCGGTTAATCCGGTAGCTTTCCAGATGGTCATGCAGTGTCTTTTCAAGCGCAGGAGCGTCATCGCAGGAAATCATGGCGTGGACGTCAAAATCAAACGGCACGGCTGCGCCACTTAACTCTTTCACGCGCTCCATAGGCTCCAGCCGTCGGGTCATACCAATTTTAAAAACGTTTTCACCGAAGGAGCCGATATTCGAAATCACATACACATGGCCCTGCTTCGTGAGCTGGGCCATGGATTTGGCGCGCTCATACTGCTGATGCACGTCCTGGATTTTTTGCTCCAGCTCCAGACGCTGTCGTTCCAGCTCTTCCCGGTGAGCACCTTCAGCAGCGAGCAGAGCCTCCCCCAGTAAGCGCTGCTGCTCAGCAAGGCGTTGCTCCTCCTCTTCCGCTTCGCGCTGCTGCTGCTCCAGTTCGTCCTGACGCTGTTTTTCTTCCCGCATCTGACGCTTGAGCTCTGCCTGATATTCTTTTTCTTCCTGCGCTTTTTCCAGCAGGGCGACCTTATCCAGAAATTGCTGTTTTACGCTTTCCCAGTCGGCATTATCTTCAAGTTCCAGAAAGGTGATTTTCTCGCTTATAGCAGCATAAGCGTCTCTCTCTTTTCTGAGCTGGTCGTACTTGCTTTGCCAGTTATTCACCGTAGTGCCGGAAAGCAGTGTTTTGACTTTGAATTTATACGCGGAGTCCACAATACGCTGCAGTGCCCGGGAGGCTTTATTTCTGGCATTGTGAAAGTCATCCCACTGACCGGAAAGCTGTTTCTTTTCCTGATACAGGCCGCGAGCCACTTCAGTACTGACGGTTTCGTCAAAGGCTTTCTCTTTCTGTGCCAGGTCCGACGCGGCCTGTTCAAGCTCAGCTGTTTTCTTCCGGAATCCCCGGTAAATGAAAACCCGTATTATCAGCGCAACGGCTATCAGTAAACCAAAGAACAGACCGATGATTCCGGCCGGATTAGAAACATATTCAATAAATTGTTCATTAAGGTTTATTAATGCTCTTACCGCGACATAAATACCCCAGGCAATGACGCCAAGAATAACCAGGATAATACCCGTAGCATTGTCATCTTTTTTTCTTCGTGCCATGTTTTATTTCTTTTCTTTCTTAGTCTTATCCTGATGATTTAATCTGAATAGCGGGAAGAGAATCTTTGCCATATCAAATTAATACTGGTTCCCTGAGCAAATCGGTAAATGAGTGTATCCGGGCTTGCTAGCCATATAGAGGGGAGCGCAAGTGGGCTGTCGGGGTTGGGTACTGACCGGTTCGTCGTTTTCTGAAACGGGTTGCTGTTTCTGCTTTTTCGCCGTTGTCCCCTTTTTCGTCTGCGTTTTGCGGGTGGAAGTGGACGGTTTTGTCTGATTGCTGGCGTCTGAGGAACCATACCCGGAACAGAATCGCTTCGACTGACTCAGGCTCCCGTCATTACAGACAAAGCGTCCATCCGATGTGCAGTGCGCTATACCGCCTTTTGAACCTGAGCAGGGCTGCCTTCCACGCGCAGCATCGGCTTGTGCCGTAAACAGTATTCCTGATACCAGAAGGAAGATTAATTTTCTCATTTACATATCCGTGATTTATTTCGTTACTTTAGGGCTAAGTAATCCGAAAGCTATTAACCGTTTCGTCAGGAAAACGTGCAATGATTCAAAGCAAAAAAATAATGATTCATTTTCCGCTCCCGCTATGGCAGGAGCGATAAAATCAAACCAAAAAACGCGCTCTCATCAAAATCCTGCCCAGGACGGGATAAAGCTCCAGGCGGAGAAAAGGTCCAGTCACTCACGGTACCTGACCGCATAAATAAACGCCCCAGTGAAGTCACTCGTTCTCCATTATGAAAAGTCGCCTCCACACACCCGGTCACGCCCTGGCCGTACAAAAATACCGGCACAAACTTTACGGCCCGGTCGTCGTAACACAGAACAATACCGGTAATTTCAAAAGCGCCCCCCTCCACCAGCAGGTCCGTAACGGATACCGTGAACGACTCCACATTGAGCCCGGTATCCACCAGCCACGCGTCCATCTGCTCCTGAAGTTGTGTTATTCGCAGGCGAAATTCTGCGATATCGGCCTGAGTCTTGCTGGTAAACGAGACCGGGGCTGACTGTCTGGCCTGTAGTTTTTTGAGGAACTGTGATTTTACTGACATAGTGTTATCTGGCCTTACAGATGGGTTGTCGTGTCGAGATACTGCTGTTGCTTAAGATGTCGCAGGAGAACCCGCCCCTCGGGCATAAACTCGGTTCCGTAACGCACCAGACCCACGCCTTTGAGCTCAGCATCGATGGCATAGCGCAGTTCACCGGGGATGTCCTGCCCGAGGAGGATGACATTGATTTTTTTGAGCCGCGGTTCATATTTGAGCAGTACGGCAGACAATGCGCCCATCAGCTCATGCGCCGTTCCCGGCATCCCCTGCAGAATTTTGGTCATATCCGGCAGACCATAATCTGGCAGATGCGCCAACGTTCCCGATCGGCTGTTGAGGATACGCTGCATATTGTCGAGTACGGACAGAATAACCTGGTTCTGCTCGCTGACCTGATGCAGGTCGAGGCCTCCGGTGAAGTTGCCATAAAGAGTTTCATACAGTGAAGGACGGGATGACTCACTCATCTTTCAGCACCTGCAGGGTCAGGCGGTTGTTACCGGCCTCAATCACCCGGGCTTTATCCGGATCGAGATCATCACGGCTCAGCACCACCCGCCAGGTGTTGTTCACCTGGTCCGGCGACATAAACATGCCTGCCACTGCGACATACTGCGCACTCTCTTCCATCGGCATATCAACCGTCACCGCCCCGCCCGGCTGCAGGCGGATATCTTTCTCCGCCATCAGGTCTGCCTTGACGGCCTGACTGTCGTCTTTGAACAATGACGGATAGTCCGTGCTGTCAAAGGTTTTGCGGTCTTTAAGCTGGTAAATACGCACCACCGTCGACAATGCCACGCCGCCTGCATTGCTGTTGACGGCCTCACGGGCGCGAATATCCAAATGCAGGGTCTTTATCTGCTTATAAAAAATCGATTTGGTCACAGCAACGGTGCCGTCTGTCATTTTTTGAGTCAGCCCGCAGCCCGCCAGCATCAAGGTGATACCAGCGGCCAGCGCAGCCAGAGGAAATTTACCAGCGGTAATCGCCATCTTCATCGGTCTCCCTGCGGTGAATATTTTCCTGTACCCGCTCATAGCGGCCCAGATTGATGGTTATAGTTTTGGGATGCGTGACGGTGTTCGCCCCATTCAGCGGCCGCATCACGGCGGTACGGCCCAATTGCACCGCCCCGGCGTTGGGTTTAGTGCTCATTGTCGCATCCGGCAGCAGGCTACGGTCGACACACAACTGCAGACGCACATCGAGACGCGAGCCAAGATAGACATGCAGCAGCGCCATTAAATCTGTGTGAAGCTCCCCGCCCGGTAACCAGCCCTGCACTTCTACCGGGTCAGTGGTGGTCAGACGCATCAGCACCTGGCTGTTTACGTCGGTGGCATAGTTGCCCATCACCGGTCGGTTTGTCAGGGTGACAGGCTGGCGCACGCTCATGGTCAGGGGCTTCTTCAGCGGCACACGGCGTTTGTCGTGGTGCCAGACTTTCGCCTGCGTGTTGCGTGCCAGCAGGCGCACCAGCGAGGCCATGCCTTCTGCGGTACGCCCCGGCAGCAACATGACCGGCAGCAGTGCCAGAAAGCGCGAAGCCGGGGTCGCGATATTGTCCGTGCAGCCGTTAATCCCGAGCCCGGCCAGTCCCAGCAAGTACTGCGAGGTGTTGTCCTTACCGCCATCTTCGAAAGTCGCCGGGTATGAGTATTTACGCCAGATACGGTAGTACTGGGCAATCAGCCGGTGGTTGAAGATATCGAGGAAATCCGCAGTGGACTCATACCCTTCCCGTCGCTGGGTAATGTCATCGATATAGTGCGTCGGCAGCGGGGACTCCACGCCGTAGAGCCCCATAAAGGTGATGCGTACCGTTGGCGGCAAATGCGAATGCTCAGACTGCTCAATCCCTTTGACTTCAGATGCCGGAAAGCCCATCCCCGAGTGTGGCCGAAAACGTACCGGTTCATGACGTACATGCCAGGTACTGCCCGTAACCGGTTTGTCCGGCTGGCTCTGCTCCAGCAACTGGCAGAAGCGGTAAAAGTTGATATAGGGCAGCCGGTCCCCCAGTTGCGCTATCAGCCGGGCAGACGCGGACTGTGATTCTCTTTCCACCGGATGCATTTTCCTTCTGGCTGAACAATGAGGGTGAGCTGATTAAACTGGTTCATATCGGCATACAGCGCAAAGAACCGGTTGAGCATTTCACCGAACAGGTGAATATCGCCCTCACCGGTGAAGCCGTTGCTGTCGAGGGTCACTTCGATATCCAGCCCCCGAAGCAGGTAGCCCTGTTCAAAACGCTGCAGGCGGTGGTGCTCCACCTGCTGAATCGCTTCCAGACGCCGGGTGTTTATTTCATCTTCCTGCCAGTTATACAGGGCAAGGGTGCCACGCAGCACTTCGGCGGTACTCATCATGTTCAGGAAGCCAGACCCAAGGTGACTCAAAACCCGCCAGTGGAAACGGTCTTCGGATGGCGGATAGACTGGCAGCGTTGGTTTGCAGAGGTTGCGTACTGAAAGCGGTGTACTGACCACCTGTTCACAGCGGTCAAGCAGCGTGCTTTGTAATGCCCGGCGTGGTAACTGACCGTTGGTGCCGGTGATTTGCAGCGATACAGCCTCACGCTCAAACAGGCGGTCATCTTCCCACTGGTGGCCGCCGAGGATAAGCCAGGTGTCATACAGTCCGGTGACGCTGCGTTTCACACGCGTGTGGTAGTAACGCGGGGGGGCATGGCGGCGCATCATTCCGCCCTTGTGACGAAAGCTGCTGAACGGTACGTACTCGGCATCACCGGTGCGGTTTGAACCGGTGACCGAATCCACCGAATAAATCTCGGTATGTCCGTCCTGCAGCCGTTTAGGACGCAGCAGGTACTCGCTTTCAAGCCCGGTGATGCTGAGCGGGTCAGCCTCCAGCGTGAACAGGTTAATCACTGGCACGCAGTGCAGACGAATCGCCTCATCGGTGACCGGCAGGTCAGACGCCCATTGCGTACTGAACACCACTTCAATATCAAAATATTCGGCCCCGGCTGGCGGCGTGATGCCCTCAAGCCCGTTAAGGTGGACAAACATAAACTTGTCGCGGAAGGTGAAGTATTCCAGCAGCAACTGATAGCCACTGAACGCGGTATCACCTTTCGGCCACAGACCGTCCTCTTCAGCAAATCCCCCGGGTGAGAAGTACCCGTCAAGCCGGATACGGTCAGTCTGCCCGGGCAGACGCATATAGAGTGCGGCCTGGCGTTTGGTCAGCATCAGGTGCAGCTGGCTACTGACCGGGGCATCCGCCCCGAGATACAGGCTCAGACGGCTGAGGTCAGCACCGGACCAGTCTGCCTGGCTGCTGCAGGCAAAGCGCATCCGCAACAGCGAACGACCGTCAGGCTCAGTGGTCATGGTAATACCCGAAACGCTCAGGGGATTGAGCATCACATCCTGGGTGGTACGATAACGACAGACCGTGTTCTTCGGCCCTACCGGACGGGAATATACCTCAAGACCCGCTGGTACCACTTCCGCCATTTTCATGGCATGCAACGCCGGAGTGAGCGCCACCACAGAGAGGGATGGAATAGTGCGCAGGTAGTGCGGCCAGAGCATGCTGACCAGGCCTTCCGTCAGTTCCGGCAGGTCGTCGTCAATTTTTTCGCGCAGCCGCCCCATTGAGAAGGCAAACCCTTCAAGCAGGCGCTCGACATAGGGATCGGGTGTGCCGGCCTTATCCAGGTCGAGCATTGCCGCCCGATCGGGATGGGTTTGCGCGAACTCTTTCGCGGCTTCACGCAGGTAGCGCATTTCTGCATCAAAATAGCGCAGGGTTAAATCTTCCATAAAACACCTGTTTGATTAATGTCCGAATGGTGAAGGGCCATTAATGAGCTGAAGCAGACTTAATGATATCGGGAAAAAAACAATATCAGCAGTGAGTGCTAACGGGGTAACGACAATATTGGTCGCCAGATTTACGGGGTGAAAATCGGTTCCAGACTCCAGCGAATAAAACTGAACGCTGTACGTTCTCCCCAAAGATTCAGTCTTATCAAAAGTATAATTAAGGCTCACTTTGGGAATAATCACTCCCGTGATATATACGTCCCTGACATACCGGACACCGTTGCTCCGGAAGCCTGCATGCTGAATAATCTTTAACTCTTCTGTTGAAAGCATCCTGGAGGATTTATTGACTTCGACAGGAAGAGCATCGCTGAACTGAAGCACGCTATCGCTGCCTGATGGTTTGTTTATCCGAAACTTAAGGGTATTCTCTTCCCGACCTGATATCAGGGGAATTTGAGTTGCAAGTTTATTAAGGAACAGAAGTTCATCAGCCCCCCGGGTCAGAATGTATATATTTTTTTCACCTACAAAGGCAACACCTTCAGAGGGAACGTTAACAGTAGTTTTTTTGCTTCCCTGAACAACAGAAACAGCAAGGTTTTTATACTGAAATACACCGGTTACACTGTCCTGAATCTGAATATGTCTCTCTGTTTTTGGCTCGGCGACCTTATTTCCTCCCCACAGCAGTGCTGTACAACCTGAAAGCAAGAACATCACACCTAAACAAGTAAATATTCTAAGACGTTTCATTTTTTAATTTCCCTTGATTCTGATTTCTTTCCTGAAGGTATGACTAATTATCATCCGCAAAGCACGGCGGCACGGGCAGGATCAACTGCGAGCAGCCCGGCAAGTAACTGGTCCATTACCGGTGTAAGGCGGGTCTTATCAGCCTCACTGCGACTGGCTTTCAGCCGCAGGAGTTTCAGATGACGGGTCTGTACCTCAAACAATAGCTCAGGCTCCCAGTTCGTAAGGGTGAGTTCACCGGCCCGCTCGCCCAGCTCCGCAAACAGATGCACCGCCAGCTCATTTTTGCCGTACTGCTCCGCGATACGCCCCATCAGCAGGCGCAGCAGCCACTGCTGGCGTACGGTGGTGATGTCGGGACGGGCCTGCAACCAGCCCAGTGCGACATCCGGGCCTTCACTGTCGGCCAGTGCCACGGCTTCCGGTTCCAGCGTCAGAATGTCATCGTTACCAGAGGTAACCGGGGCTGATGGTGTGTCATTGTCCCACCCACCAACGGTGTCCAGCACGCTCTGCTGGATCCAGTTCAGGGTCACATCGTCCGCAAACGGCGTGCCGTCACTAAACGTCAGCGTCTCCAGCCCGGACAGGCGCGACAACAGCCCTTTCAGATCGGCAGCAATAATGTCAGCCAGCGTCTCCTTGCCGGATTTCGTCAACGCCTGGTGGATGTACCACTGCAAATCCAGCCACAGGTGATTGGCACCGCGGGAAAAGGTGCTGTCGGCCGTTTCCAGCATTTCAGCCCAGTTCTGCTGCAGGTAGAGACGTTTGAGTAACGCGCGTTGATCCGCCCTTGGCGGCTCGATGCGTGTACGCCCCTGCGCATCCGGGGCCGGGATGGCCCGCAGGGTGTCGTGACGCAGGCTCTTCATCAGATGGTGTGCTGACAGCCAGCCATCTGGCTGCTCGCGCAGGTATTCGGTGAGGGTGCGGGCCTGGGCCAGCAAATCCTGACCGGAGGTGATCCGCCCGATGGCCGGGGCATCGCTGTGACTGGCAGACGACGGGGTTTCGCTGGTACTGGCGTTCTGCGGTACCACCGCATCCACGCCCCCCGCTTTCTGCAGACGATTCTCCAGCGCACCGTACAGCGCATTGAGTTCGGGACGGGTTTCATCCGGCTCATTCTCAATAAGCAGTGCTATCAGCAACAGTGCCCCGGTGGTTCGCATCGCATCGATCCTGACCACTTCCGGATACAGGGAAAGCGAGTCGGTCATACGCGACCCGGCCAGCCATTCCATCGCTGCCTTACGGCTGCGATCACGCTGCGGGTGCAACTGTTGTCCAAAGCGCCCCAGCAGACCGGCCAGCAACTCGAGTCCTTCGGCCAGCCCCTGCTCACCTTCGCGGTGCAGCTTCGCCCAGCAGTAGTATGTTGCCACACGGATATCTTTGGCGGTCGCGGTCAGCAGTTTCTCAGCAAGCCGGCAGATGAGTTCGGTATCCGCGCCGGAAAGTTTGTTAACCTCCTCGCGCATCTGTTGGAAGTCATCGTCATAGCCCGGGTCTTCGCCAGCGGGCGATTGCCCGGACAGCGGCTGCAGCCAGCTGTCCCACTGCGCCACACGCTCACGGGTTGCTACAAGTAATGGTTCCGGTTCTGCCTGACAGGCACTCAGTAACGTGTTCAGCATGCTCATCAGTAGACCTCCTCTGCATCGCTGGCGACCTGGCCTGATGCCACAGCGCCGGTCGTGCTGAAGATAGTTTCCGGCAGCTGGAATTTACGCAATTTCAGCAACGCCAGCGGCCCCTCACCCGCTTCGGTACGCAGGGTATAATTGAGCATGCGACCGTCCGGTGCCTTCCAGCTCAGGCTGTAACTGCTTCCCACACCCGGATATGCTTTCACGCTGGCTTTATCAAGCAGGCGTATCAGGCCCCAGCTACCCGGAATATCTGCGTACTGACGGGTCCCGGCCTGCGTGCTAATCCAGCTCAGGTTCGCACCGGGTGCTTCGGTATCCGCAGGCCAGGTAAAACGTTTCCATACCGGGAGCTGATTCACGTAGGTCAGCTTCTGGCTGTCGATAATCATGTCGGTCTGCATCACTCCATCGGCGGTGCCCGGCCGCAGCTCGAAGTTCATCCCGGCATTGCCTTCCGTGAAGGCCACATCCGAGATATGACTCAGGGTGTTGATGGCACTGAGAAATGCCGGGTTAAACGCCAGGCCCTGTGAGTTGATGCTATCCGGTACCCAGTGATTGCCCTCTTTATGCAGCACGCCTTTGAGGCGGGTTTGCAGGAACTGCGCGATACGCCCGGAATCCGCGTTGAGGTATTTAGCGAGCAGCGGCAGTGAAACATCGCTGCTGGAGTTGTTGAACGGATAACGGCCACCAAAGGCACTGTTCCACTCTGCCACCACCGCCTGCTGCCACTGGGCATTGAGGCTGTCGGCCGCCGGGGTCAGCACCTGCTGCCAGGCCTGCTCCATCGGATTCACAAACACCGTACGCCCAAAGCCGCTCCACTCCTGCCCCAGACCGGCGGCAATCAGGCTTCCGTAGTCGCGGGTTTCGGTCAGGTCCACGGCCTTGCCCTGGAATACGGTCTGAGCAATGGTCTGAGTCATGGCCTGCGGGTCGGCAGCATTAGTCACCTGCTGCAAACGCAGACGCACCTGCGTCACCCGAGTCAGGTAAGACTGCAGGCTCAGTTCCTGTGCACCAGTCCGGTTCTTGTCCATCAGCGCCAGTACCGGACCAAAGGTTTCATCCAGTGGACCATGAACGCCGGCACTTTGGTCAATGGCATCCTTGTTATTACCGCCAAGCAAGTTTTTGGCCGATTTGACCAGGGAGTCAGAAATGGCTTCGCCAGTTTGCCCGGTACGCCCCTGCACATTGAGGGTGTTCATCAGTGCCACCAGCGGAGACTGACGCACGTCGGCCATCATGGTCAGCTGGTCAATGGAATCCGACAGCGTCGCGGCCTGGTTCCAGCGCAGACTGTTCAGAAAATCCAGCCACGCCCCGCCGAAGTCTGCAAAATAACGCTCCGTAAGGCGCTTTTTCAGCGTTTCCGGTGAGGTTTCATCCTGCTTATTCACCTGACGCTTACTCTCCGTGAGCACCCAGTCAAGTTCGTCCCGGCGGGCCTTCACCACTTTTTCAATGGCGGGCTGTACCGCCTGCTCCCAGGCCTGGCGGGTAAACATCCCCGGCACGATTTCGGTGGTACTGAACAGACGGGAAGCGTCGGTATCACCGGTCATATCTTCAAGGCGCATATCAACGTACAGATGTGACATCTGTGAGAGCATCTTTTGATACAAGGTCGATTCGCTGTTGCGCACACCCATCAGGCGAACCAGCAGAGAACGCGCCTGGCTGACCATGCCCTCATCGGCACGGAGTTTCCACTCCGGGTGCGCAATCAGCTGCGCGCCCCAGAACGCCAACATAGAGGGAGCCATCCCGTGCCAGACGCCGTCTTTCACACCGTTACGATTCGGCCAGTCTTTCAGCAAAGCAGAGCTGAACCATGCCGCATCCATATGCTCCGGACGCGCCAGCATGAGGTAGAGTTTGAGTTGGTCATAAGTGTTTTTTGCCATCTGCTCGCGCAGTGGACTACCCGGTGGCAGCGCATTAAAGGCATTCAGCCGGGTCTGTAAATGGTCAGCTGTCGCATCCCGCAACAGCGGCAACGCGCTGTCCTGGTAACGTGGCCAGAGTGCTGCCAGCAGCGCGTCATTCTGACTCAGCCCGGCACGTTCATACCACGGCACACCATGCTCAGCGCGGTACTGCAGACGAGCCAGGATCTTCTGTAGTTCAGACAGGGCATGCAGACGCTGTTCCAGCGGCATATTCTGCCGGGCGGCAAGCGAAGCCTGTGCATTTGCACCAGCAATCTGGTTGCGGTTGGTGACATACGCGATGCTCATCCACACAGCCCAGCCCACCATCGTAAGCGCAGCAGCAGACGCCATCACCCTGCGCCACGGAATGCCAGGTTTAACGGGGCGCAGCACAGCAGGAAGCATCCGGACAGATTCAGGCAGAACATCCCAGCGCTTGTCCATGCCCCAGTGATGCGGCACGGCACGTTCAGCACCGGCAGAAGGCTGGCTGAACACCACGCCAGCCAGCGGCAGCGGACGATACGGATTGAGCATCACCGACAATGGCGCGGTCACGCTCTGTGGCTCACGGATGAGCTGGTCGGCAAGCGTCAGCAGGAAGCTGTGTTTGACTTCATCGCAGGTTTGCAACAAACCCTGAGAAGTCAGTTCCGGCGTCAGGGCTGAAAGCTGTTCAGCCAGATCTTCAGGACCGCAACCGGCAGGCAGCAGACAGCCAGTGGCCTGTACAATGCGACCATCCGGCTGACCGGCACGCGGGTGCAGTGACCAGACATAAAGCGGGAGTTTCCAGCCAAGCGTTTCCATACGGGCGCTGATGGCATGAGACAGGGAATCCATGGTGCTTTCAGACGGTACCGGTAATGGATGTTCCAGCCCCGGCGCTGACAGCTGGTCAAAGGCTGAAGTGACCCACACCAGTCCATCTACCGGGCGACGGCGCAGTTTGCGCAGCGCGGTCAGCCAGACACTGTCCGGTGGCGTATTGAGGTCACCGCCCCACAGCAACAGTGTGCCGCGGTCTTCCTGCCAGAGCTGAGTTGTAAGGCCCGGAGTCAGTTGCTCCACTTCAGCGGCCGTACCGGTTATCAGCAGGATGCGAGTTTTACGCCCCCAGCGCCGACCGTAGAGGTTACGCATGGCGAGGCGGATGGTGTCGACCGTGACGTTGCGCGGTGCGGTCTGCTCAACACGCCCCTCATCGACGGGCAGAACATTTTTGCGTTTTGACTGAAAGCGATGCCAGCCCTGTTTGATTGCAAGTGTAATGGTTTTGCCATGGCGCAACAGCAACAATAAAATCAAGGCACCGGCAATGACCAACCCTTTATGTAACGGAGCATGCAGCCCCATTTGATCGCCAAAGTGCCAGATCCCCCAGGCAATTCCGCCTGCTAAAAGCGCGGAGAAGCCCAGTCTTCCCCAGCCTCCGCGCCATGCTGAATCACCCGTGGTCATCGTTTCGCTTCCCTGTTTGCACTGTATTAATAAATTTCTGCTCACCATCTGTAGAAAGCATCAGACAGTCTGCTTTTTGTATGTTCACGATATCGCTGGCGACTGCGGCCATTATCCATGGAGAAAAAGGGCCGCTGAGCCCGGCATATTTTTCCAGCCAGTGGAGTTGTTCAGGTTTCCAGTGCCCTGTATATATAGCAGCGGATTCAAGCAGAACAGGAAATAAATCGCCCCATGCAACCTGATCGCCGATAATACAGGCAGTGGTACAGGCCTGAGTCTGCGTAGAGAAAAACGTATCCAGTGATTTATTCATATCACCCATATCTAACGACATTGGCCGTAGCAGGCAGGCATCATGAGTGAGTTGATATTTTGTGGCAACATCATCTGATGTCAGCAACAAAGAGGCCAGGATGTCGCTATAACGCCCTTTCCCTTGGGTCTGATGCACCAGAATAAAATCCACATCCAGCGTTGG
Organism: Citrobacter sp. RHBSTW-00887; assembly: GCF_013728095.1. NCBI lineage: Bacteria > Pseudomonadati > Pseudomonadota > Gammaproteobacteria > Enterobacterales > Enterobacteriaceae > Citrobacter > Citrobacter sp. RHBSTW-00887. The sequence continues at coordinate 3,374,101 of NZ_CP056267.1, forward strand.
CGATTTGATTCGTTCTTCCAGCCAGATAAAGCTCTTCGCGGTCTGTATATTCAAAACAGGGATAGGCCGAAAAGGAACAGTGTCCTGCCAGACCTTTGCAAATTCGTCCTGAAGTATCAGAGGATCTTCCTGCCAATCCGTCAGCAAAGAGGCTCTAAGGGGTAAATCTGCTGGAACCCAGACCAGGGCATCACTGACACATTCAAGTAGTTGTGAAAAACTGTTTTCTGGAGTTGAGTGATCATCAAAATGCTGCGTCAATGTTGTGCGCTGCACATGCTCAGCTGAGGCCTGCAAAAAACGAAATGGCGTCAGGGCTTCCGGAAAAATGACACTGCTATGGAGCACTGCAATGTTTCTGCCGGCCCATTCAGTCCATTGCCGCTGGGCGTAATCAGCCTCATTAGCCTCGAACTCGTGCTTATCAAATGCACTATTGAAGAGCCAACCCCGCAGGCAAAGGAAGAAAAACCAGATAACTATGGGGCTTGCTGTGACGACCCAAATATTAAATGCCTGTAAAGGCCCTGAAAGCTTATTAGCATGCAGGACGAACAGCACTACACTCCCTACAACTGCGACAACTCCCAACATAAGCCAAAGAACAAAAGAAGGCTCTTCAGGCTTCTTGGATACCGTTGATTTCTCACGCTCCCAGCTCATTAATTATCCTATTACACAATCCGGTGCGCTGGATATCAGCTGACAACCACATTCACAGCGGCAACCATCCACAGCAATCGCTTTACCGTCTGAGGACCATTCAGGCGAACCTTCAATAATGGCATTAACACCATGACCTTCTTTCGGACAGCTAACTTTATCTCCGATCAGTGCAACCATTTTACCATTAACAATCATGGTCGAAGATGCTGAAATCACCTGCCCCCCATGTGTAGTTTTATCACCGAGTAAAACGAATCCTTTGGACATGATAATCTTCCTTTAAGAATGAATAATTAATTGACTGACTGTACATTTTCAATAAGCGTCCAGAAAACCAGATTCGGATCTTTTTCTGGCGATATCTTCACAAATTGCTGAGATTCAATAGTTCTTATTTCCTGTACAAGGGCATCAACGCCACTTCTTGCCAAACCACAGTTATTTTCGTCAGGAGAGTTATTCAAATCCTTACAAACCATAAAATCACCCAGTACTTTCACAGCACTACCTTTCTTTGGGCTGGATAGTTTCGGTTCTACAAACGGATAAGAAGCATCACCGTGCGCCACGGTGCCTGCACGATCCATTTCACCTTTAACATCAAAAGAAGTGACATTAAAATCACCCGAGAGATTTATTTTTATTAAATCACCTTTATCAGTAGTCACTGAATAAAAGTAGTCATCACCGGCAGGATGTTGTACAACTTCCAACCCTGCATCGTATTTATTAAAAAGTAGTTTGTAGTTATCACTGCTGTTTTCAGAATTATTTCCTGATGCAGCATTCGCTGTGTAAACATACCATGCAGGCTTTGCTTTTCCCTCAAGAAGCATTGCAATCTTATGCCCACCATCAACAATATAAAATTGTTTTACTTTATACTTAAGCCCATCCAAATAAGGCAATAAAATACTTTTAACATTTCCACTCTGCACATTAATTGACAATATCGCAGAGAACCCATACCCATCATTATCTTCAACAGATGCAGTGGTGTATAAAGTGTCTCCATTATCAGAAAGAGAGGCAAAATCACCAAGTGCTTTAAGTGAATAGTTTATGTTTTTTGGAAAGCGAACCGCTGTCAGATTATTACCCTTCATGCTCTTTGACAAAAGAGAAAAGTGCTTATCAAAGAGAGCAATGGTTATATTATTTTTATCGTCAAAGAAAACTCGATGAGTTTTCTCTGCGGCATTGTTTGCTGCCCCGGAAAACATAATTCTGGATATAGGGGTTTTCATACTGTAAGAATAAATATTATGTCCATCGGTAAAGATACATTGGCCATTACTTGAAGAAATAATAACATTACTCACGGGAGCAAAACTTGAGTACACATCTCTAGATGGAAACAGCGTTTTCTTAACCCCAGACTTAACATTTGCAATCCATAAATAACTGCTTGCTCCACCAACCCCACCACAGATAACCCCAGTAGTCGCATTGAAATCCATACCACCTGATAAATTGTATCCAATTAGCATTCAGTCTTTAACATCAGAACCCTTCCACAAGTACAGATTGAGATTTTTAATATCTTTAACAAGATAATGCTCATTGCTCGCAATGGGTATTTAATGAAAACATCAACGAACAAAAAACAGCAAGAAATCTAGGAGAAGTTAATTGCATACATAAGTCCATTTTAATCTAGTCATTAACTACACACCGAAAAACATAGGTAGGAAGAATCCCATCTTTATCATAATTGAAAACAGAGTCCATTTTGGAATTAGGTCTGGGAATTGGAAAGGAAGATTGTCTGAACATTGTTAAAGCATACTGTTCATCTCCACCTACAGCACCACGCAGAACCTTTTTATCACCAGTTTCTGGACCTTGAGGGCTATTCACTGGAGAATGTTCATAGTAATCTCGTGCATACCAATCGTTTGTCCATTCTTCACCACTTAAACCCATATCATAAATGCCTAAAGGATTCGGTGGGTATTTACCAATGGGATAAAATGGTAAATATAATCCTCCCGTGAATTTTTGCATTTGATCATATGTTGGGTAATTTCTGCCATGCTCAATTTTTCCATTGTCGGTTGCAAAAGGTAAATACTTACCTTCTGAACGTGCGGCATACTCCCATTGAGCTTCTGTCGGCAGATCTACTTTTTTTCCTGACTGCCCTCCCAGCCATAAGCAATAATCTTTTGCCTGCTGCCAGGTTGCGATCGCAGAGTAGTCATCCCCAAGAAGCAGTGGATAGTCCTTGGTAAAAGCGCTAACAGGTGGTCGTTTTTTACCTGTTATTTCAAGATATGCATTATAGTCTTTATTAGTTACCTTATACTTTGAAATCATAAAACCGCTAAGTATCACTTTATGTAATTTTTTATCATCCTGTTGAATGCTAAAGGGTATACCCTCTCCAACCAAGGGGCCGACGTCGCCCATCAAAAATTCCCCGCCTTTAACAGCGATCATGTTTGAGAGTGACTTGTCAACCAATTTACTGGCTAACTCTATTTTTTATGAAGAGTTGTCACAGGCGACAAGGGTGAAAGCGAGCAATATGACTACTTTTTTATTTCATTGTTTAACATTACAAGTCTCCCTACGCCATTTGTGAATTAGAGTTGTGCGCCTCATTAATGAAGGCGACATATTCAGCAATCTCATCTTCCGGGATTCGCTTAAATGGTTCATCAGGATCAACTGTGCGAGGGAGTCTTTCATAAAGCGTATGAAGATTGCGCTCATATTGGGTGGAATAGCTTCCCATAAAGCCAAACTCCGTCATTCCCAGGAATTCTAACAATGCAATACCAAGTCGATCGGGAAGAAATAGTTCAGTCGATGCTTTCGCCTCACCCAGTGCAAAACTTGAGTGGCCTTCCATCTTCGCTGAGGCTTTCTTTTCCAATGGATTAAATTCAGCAGACAGCCCGGCGCCCGGGCTATACAATGATTTTTTCCCCACATGGCTATCCTTTAAAAAGCTCGACATCGTTCCTTAAATTTTTTCACATAAACGCTGGGAGCCATTAAAAATAAGAACCATAGATAAGATTATCAATCATTTGTTAACCACACATCGGAACACATACTGTGGACCAACTCCATTTTTTTTATAATCATCATCCTTCCCGATTTTAGGTACAGGCAGTGATGACTGTCTGAACATTGTCAAAGCGTACTGTGTATCACCACCACCATTTCCCCGTAATACTTTTTCGGATCCTTGCATTGGTCCTTGAGGATCAATAACTGGAGAATTAGAGTAATAATCGGCTGCATACCAATCATTGGTCCATTCAGATCCATTAAGCCCCATATCATACAAGCCTAGGGGATTTGGAGAATATTTGGCGATTGGATAAATAGGAATACCTAATCCATCAGTATATTCATCTAGTTCATCTTGACTAGGGACATTTTTTCCTGGAGAAAATTTACCATTATTGGTTGCAAAAGGAAGATATTGTCCTCTCGACCTTGCTGCATACTCCCACTGAGCCTCCGTCGGCAAATCAATGTTTTTACCTGAAACAGTGCCTAACCATTGGCAATAATCTTTAGCTTGTTGCCAAGTGACACCTACCGGGTAATCATCTTTTAGCAAAGAAGGATGCCGTTTTGCCATAATATCCATAGGTGGTTCTTCTTTCCCCATTATCTTCAAATACTTTTTATAATTATCATTTGTAACTTCAAACTTAGAAATAGAAAAATCACTTAAAATGACTTTATGTAATTTTTTATCATCCAGTTGAATACTAAAGGGCAGTTTCTCCCCCACCAAGGGACCAAAGTCTCCCATCAAAAACTCTCCACCCTGAACAGAAATCATATTTGCAATGGAATTATTAATGAGTTCCTTAGATGATTTATCATTGGCTTCAGCATTTCCTTGATCACATCCGGTCAGAAAGCAGGAACCTAGAACAATCGTAATTAATGTCTTCTTCATATCAGCCCTTAATAAATCATTAAGCCATCATGGTATTTTCAGGATGTTGTTCATCGATCATTGCTAAATACTCTGTCATTTCATGCTCTGGAATTGGTTTAAAGGATTCATCAGGATCAACAAAAACAGGCAATCTCTCATAAAGCAATGCTAGTTTTTTTCCATAACCTGTGTAGAAAAATAAATTACGTTCCCCTATACCAAGAAACTTAATAACATCCTGTTCGTTGAGTATTTTATTACCCTTACTCTTTCCTGGTGATGTAGTTAGATGCTGCATAACATTATCGTAATCAGACTGACTTTGTAACCATTTCAATACCTTAAATATAGCTTGCTTTCTTTTTTTTAAGGGACCAAAGAGCCAACTATTGCCCGAGAAGAAATCATTATTCTGATTTCTTGGATCTATCCAATCAGCCCAGTTAGTGTCGATCAAGATAGCGATAACAGCACCTTTAGTTTCTGGTGGTGTATATTTAAGCTGATCGGGATTACTTAGAATACTATTCATTAAATCAACACGTTTATTTTCATCCTCAAGATCTGCATCTATGCGTTGTAATATCATCGCCATATCTTTAAGCATAGCATCGGCGGCTTTTATTCCTTGGGCAGCTATAATGAGAGGGATCGCGCATAAAGAGCGAAACGCATTCACAGCCATCATTTGTTCTAGTTTCTGATAGTCAACATTTCTTAACATGTACATAAAACTCTTCATAAATGCCGCAAACGAATTACCGTCGACTTCAAAGCCCAAAGAACCTTTGGCACCAACACCCCAGCAAAGTGCTGCCTTACAATAAATTCTGAAGCGACTGTTAATATACGTCACGTAAAAAACTGCGGATCCGCCAGCCCCAGCCTGAGCAGTTACACCAAGAGACAGTTTGGCAATCGCTGTGAATTTTTTCTCTTTAGTGACAATTTTCTTGTTACTATCGTGAGCGATTTGCTTGTCGTCATCAGGATGCGGATCAAACCATTCAATAGCGCCACTAACGTTGCCACCCGCCTGAATGCCAGCAAAAGCGCCAATTTCTCCGCCAGCCTGGACATCCGGCTGTGGAATGGTCAAATTAATTTTCCTCTGACCAGGAGGAAGCGGAGGTGTCAGCTTCGCTGGACTTCCCTTAATCCCATAGCCCTTTGCCATTTCTCCACTAAAATCAGCTTCTACACCCAGCTCAATCCCCAGGCTTGCCCCGGCATTGCCGGATAGCACCGCATTAATCGTGTAACGGATAGCCCCCATATTACAGACACCGCCTGCTACAGCTGCAGTTGCTTTTGAGGGAAACAGCAACGCAATACCAAGTCGATCGGGAATAAAAAGTTCAGCGGACGCTTTCGCCTCTCCCAGCGCAAAGCTTGCGTGGCCTTCCATCTTCGCCGAGGCTTTCTTTTCCAATGGATTAAATTCAGCAGACAGCCCTGCCCCCTGGCTGTATCGCATCAGTTGAGCTTGTGCGCTGATGTCGACATATTGATGATAAGTAGACTCATCGTCGGGCTTATCATTTTCATTGGGCCAGGTAAGCCCTTTATTCATTCTTTTAGCCCAGTCAGTAAGAACAACATTGCTGTCTTCTAATAGTTCATCTTCAAACTTAAGGCTGACTGACGCTTCTTTTAATTGTTTTATTAACTCTTCGGTATCAATCTTTCCCGATCGAACTGTTTTTTTCGTTTCATTCCCATTAGCATCAACACCAGTAATTTCTTTATCTGCATATTTAATGAAGCTGGCCTCACCGCTTTCCTTATCTACCTCGCTGAGCTTGTACTTCCGCCAGTGACTGCGAATTTTATCGGAGCGGACATAGGTACTCTTAAATCCGGCAGTCTTCTGGAGAGGAATCAATTCCATAAGACCGATAGCTGAGCCCTTGGAGTTCTCATCAAGCAGTTCCCCCTCAGGAACCTGTGCGGTAAGCGTTTTAAGTTCTGCCTTTAGTTTTTCGTTAGCGTCATTGAGTTGTTGATAGGTACTCTGAAGTTTGCTCTCATAAGCACGTTGTGGTTGCTTACCTGCCTGAGTCAACATTTCGAAATTAAGTTCATCCAGAGCAATCTGCGCTTTTTTCTGATTTTCCAGCAACGCTGTCATTTTCAGCTGTTCCTGTATGAGTAAGCGGTTATCTTTTTCATCAACGCAAAGCAGCGTTGCACTGCCCGGATGAAAATAAACCTGAGGGCCATGCTCTCCGTTGACAACAGTGTTTTTACTCACATTATCCAGACTACTTTGCTGTGTACCTTTAGTCATTTTCTAACTCCCTGAACTAACCACCGAGCAGTTCAATATTGATTTTGCTTTTTGCCGCACCGAATATTTCAGCTGTCTTACCTTCACTGTCAGTACGCCCTTCATAAACAGAACCATCAGCAGTGGTTATCCGATATCGCGTGTTAGCCAGGATATCGCCAGACTCCTTATCCTGGGCAACAAAGTTCTCGCTATACCCTTGGGGAAGTTCCGGTTTAGGTGCGTCATAGTCCGCACTTCCCATTTTTTGGACATTGGCACACTTCAGTAAAATATTGCCCGGGGCCCCAAGCTCCATATTTCCACCTGCCAGCTTCATAAATGCACCGTCACAGTTAACAACCAGCTCTGTTGCACCCGTGATGACTACTTTGCCTTCCACACTGGTCACCGTGACGTCTTTTTTCGCAATAGCCTCAAGCGCATCATCCTGTGCCTGAATTTCAACTTTTCCCTTAGCGGCAAAAAGTTTCATTCCGGCCTTTCGGGCCAGCACACTCACAGCTTCACCCGCAGCCACAGTAAAACGCTTAAGCGCGCTGATATCAGTATTTTGCTGGGACATGATCCCTACGCTGGCACTACCCGACGCCATGCGAACCGCCTGTGGGCTGGTGATGCTCACGCCTTCAGGTGCATTCAATATGATCCCTGGTTTAGCAAGCTCTTTGAGAGCTGCGTTAAGCGTCTGCTGGCTTGCAGTATCTGCTGGTAGGGCATCAGCCCCTTCAGCAGCAGATGACAAACTTTTTGCTATCGTCAGAGCATTTTCCAGCTGGGCAATAGCCTCTTGCATCGAGAGCATCTTGTCCCCGGCGAGCGTTTGTTTATCTGCTGTGATAAATACACCGGCCCCACCGCGAATGGAAACATGTCGATCAGTGCGCAGTTCCGCACCTTCACCGCGCAGTTCGCGGGAAGCGTCTACATTGTGACCTAAATTGAGTTGGGTCTTTCCGCCATACTCCGTACTGAGCTTAACGTGTTCTACGCCGCGTTTGTCTTCCATCCGCAGCTTGTTCAGCCCGGCGGTTCGGATAACATTGCGTGTGCTGTTAGCTTCAGTCACATGGTCAACGTGGCGGGAGTCGTGCAGGGCGTGGGCGATATACGGCCGGTCCGGGTCACCTTCGTGGAAAGCAATTGCCACCTCGGTGCCCTGTATCAGCGGGAAGTGGAAGCCGTATTTATCACCACCGTAGGGTTTGGCGAAGCGCACCGGCATACTTTCCATGCCCTGGCGTTTGTCGTCGCGGTCGGCATCGAATTTCACCCGGTACATGCCGGATGCATCCTGCCAGGCGTAGATGTCGTTCTCTTTGGCGCTGGTCACGCGGGCCGTCAGCGTGCCACTCACCTCCGGGCGTTTTTTCGCGGCAGGACGCCAGCAGCGGTTCTCGTAGTACGGCATCCCCTCCCACATTACGATAAGGGCATCTTTACGACTGGCTATATAGCCCGTGCGGATAATGATAATGCCGTTGTCCGTTTCTGATGGCAGTGTCGGCGGTACTACACGTTCACTGATGGTCAGTACCTGGGCCGGAGAAAGCAGGGCATCATTACTACAGCCGCTGATAGTCGTCTGTCCGGACAGAAAACGTTCATGCTCCAGGCGTGCCCAGAAGTTGGCGGTTTCCGCTGAAGGTGCGATTTTGTCACCACGTTCAAGATGACGCGGCAGGTAGTGATAAACCTCACCGTAGGTCACACCGTCACCGTCGCCACGAGTCATGTCCGCCGGTACAGAAATCAGGATATTCTGTGCTTCACGGTGATTGTAATCACTGGCGGTAACAGAACGCTCAACCACGTTCTGTCGGACGTTAACGCCCCACACCGAGACAGTAGCATTATCATTCATCCCTGACGGGCTGCTGAGCGGCAGAGACTTACCGAACGTCCATGCGCTCTGCTTGTCTGCGAAATGCACCACTTCGGTTTGCGTGTCCGGCTGCAGAGTGAAAAAGTAGAAAATCCCCACTTCGGCCAGAAGACGCTCAATGAACGCGAGGTCATTTTCTTTGTACTGATTAATCTGTTCACGCTTCGGATAGTCGGCTTTGAGGGTGAACTCATACTCCCAGCCTTTCAGGCCATGTTCCTGCAAAACTTCGGCGACAACTTCCGGTACCGACTTATTAACGAAAAAGCGATGGGTACGGAATTGCTTGCGCAGCAAAGACAAGAACGGCTCAATAATAATCTGATACGTCGCCTGATCACGTGAGCCACTGATACGCTTAAAATGCGTCACCACGCCATGTACTACTTTCTGCCCGGTCAGCCCCATCAGCGGCCCTGTCCCCATGGTCAGCGTGGCCGGCTTGGTCAGCAGTTGCTCTGAACGGATATTCTGATCGCTGCTGGTAAATATGATGGTATAGGTATAAAGCTCGCTCATGAACTCATTACCGTTAAATTCTTCCACATCCAGTGCTGCAGTACAGGACGGTATATCCAGACGGTAACGGTTGAGCCCATCTTCAGTTAGGGCCGACAGGGTGTTCTTGAACGTATCGGTCAGACTCATGATATCGACTCCATGGGATAACCTGCTGTTTATGACTCTCTTGACGAAGGGCAAATAGCAGATTTAATCAGGGGTACTCAGCGAGTACGAAAAAGTTATTACAATTCCAGCCCCGACAGCGCAACGAGGGCTCTAATCAATTATTCAGGCATTACAAAATTGTTCATGCTAAAGAAAATTACTTACTTCCCGAGACTGGCATTCATCAATTCTTTATCATTTCATCATACGGCCTTAGGATCTCCATATCGTTGGGTCGTATGTTATGAACCCCCCCTTTACTCACTTCAAGTGCTGAAACAATACGTCGATGACGGTCCTCATGCCTTAATGAGGCAAAGCTTGCTTGAATGAAATACTGACCATCTTTATTAAAATTATAAAAAGATGGTGGAATGCAAAGTAATTCATTACTTATCCGTAACTGTGGGCTGAATATTATTTTTTCATCTTTTGATTTTGTTCCCCGAGGGTTAATAGATATGTACTTTAATACATAGTCATCGCCACCATTGACAGAGAAGCAAACACTCCCATCATTAACAATGATATGCCCCTCTTCATCTGGCAGCAGTCTGTCGCCAGGCCCCGGACATCCTGTTAAAGTTTGCAAACATATAACAGCAAGCAGGCTTGCACGAAGAACCCGAAAAATGTTCGTAGTTACCATGGGAAACCTCTTAACGCGTTTTTATATCCTTGCTTAATGACAGATTCAGAAATATCACCATCCAAAGTTATACTATGGTCAATCCTCAGTTTTAACCAGCCATAATACCCTTCACTTTGCAAAGCAAAATTATCAGCAATGATTTGTGCTTGCTGCTCCATTGAATATTCGCTCAACAGTCGTCCATCGAGCGTATACCGATAGCTCACCAGCCAGCTTATCAAGCCTCTGGCAATGACGTTCATTCCCCGCTCTCTATGCCAAACATGACTCATTTCGTGAATAAATAAATGCCGCAAAAATGGTAAGCTTTTTGAAAAGTCATCGCGATACCAATACCTGAAATATATTTCACCATTAGGCGTCATGGCTGTATGTTCATCCTGTAACCCAAATGGCAGATAGCTACCGCGATGGATTTTTACCTTTTCGTAATTGATCCGGTTACCAAATACCGTTCTGGCTAAGGCGATTTCCCCTGAGGTCAGTTTTCTGACTGAATTGGGGTCATAAATGGTCATTCCCTGCCTCCGGGTTAGCGTTCAGCCGCGCCTGAAAATTCAAGCCCAATCCCTTCTTCCTCACTCCAGCCGAGGGTCAGGGAGTGTGGTTTCTGTTTTGCCGCCATATGGCTTAGCAGTTGCTGGCTCAGCACCGGCAGAATCTGCTGATTCAGCAGACTGTCGACGTTACGCGCCCCGGTATCCGGCAGCAGGCAGGCGGCAGTCAGTGCGTCATACAGGCTCTCATCAATCTGCGTGGTCAGGCCGTAGTGACGGTTGAGGCGTTTGCTCACCTGCGCCAGCTTCATTTCCACGATGGTGCGCATCGCCGCTTCCGCTAGCGGACGATAAATCACGGTCTGGAAGCGGGCCAGCAGCGCAGGCTGGAAGTGGTCACGCAGAGTCGGGCGCAGCAGTTCGTGCAGGTCGCCTTCGCTGGCCTCCGGCTGTTCGTCCAGCAACTGCATGATGTGGTCGCTGCCGAGGTTCGAGGTCATCAGAATAACCGTGTTGCGGAAGTCGATTTCGCGCCCTTCGCCGTCACGCATAAAGCCGCGGTCGAAGACCTGGTAGAACAGGTTCATCACGTCGCGGTGCGCCTTTTCCACTTCATCGAGCAGCACCACGCTGTACGGACGCTTGCGGACCGCTTCGGTGAGGATACCGCCCTGACCGTAGCCGACGTAGCCCGGCGGCGAGCCTTTCAGCTGGGACACCGTGTGCGGCTCCTGGTACTCGGACAGGTTGATGGTGATGAGTGACTTCTCGCCACCGTACAGCACATCCGCCAGCGCCAGTGCGGTTTCGGTCTTGCCGACACCACTTGGACCGACCAGCAGGAACACACCCTGCGGACCGTTTTCTGACGTCAGGCCCGTTTTGGCGGCACGCAGACGCTGTGCAATGGCATTAAGAGAAACATCCTGACCCACCACACGTTTGCCAATTTCGTTTTCCAGGGTCAGCAGTTCGGTCTGCTCGTCCTTCATCAGGGAAGAGAGCGGCACGCCGGTCCAGTCGGCAATCACATTGGCGACGGTGCGGACGTCCACATCCACCGACAGCAGCGGGTTGCTGTGCTGTATGCCGTTCAGCGCCTGTTGCAGCGCGTGCGTCTCACTCTGGCGGGAGATGTCCTGGCGGCTTTCCAGCAGTTGTTCGGTGAGTTTCAGCTCCTCGCCGTACCGGGCTTCCAGTTCGTCAAGTTCAGCGATAAGGTCCTTCTCTTCCTGCTCAATGGCGGTCAGGCGTTCGCCGTGGCTCTGATTGCCGACTGCGATATCTTCCAGCAGCGCCTGCTTCTCTATGTCCAGCGAGGTCATCAGCGCGCGAATACGGGTCAGCGGCTCCGGCACGGTGTCGAGGCTCATGCGCACGCGGGCTGCGGCCGTATCGAGTAAATCGACGGCCTTGTCCGGCAACTGGCGGCCCGTCAGATAACGGCGGGACAGCGTGACGGCGGCGCGTACCGCATCGTCAGTAATATGCACGCCATGGTGTTCGGCATAGCGTGATTTCAGACCACGCAGCATCAGGCAGGCCGTATCGTCATCCGGCTCGTCCACTTTCACCATCTGGAAGCGGCGCTCAAGAGCCGCATCACGTTCAAAATATTGTTTGTATTCAGACCAGGTGGTGGCGGCGATGGTGCGCAGTTCACCGCGGGCCAGCGCCGGTTTCAGCAGGTTGGCCGCATCCGCACCGCCCGCCTGGTTGCCCGCGCCGATAATGGTGTGTGCTTCATCGATAAACAGCAGAATGGGCACCGGCGACTGCTGCACCGCATCAATCACGTTTTTCAGGCGCTGTTCGAATTCACCTTTCACGCCCGCCCCCGCCTGCAGCAGGCCGAGGTCAAGGGTGCGCAGCGCCACCGGCTTGAGCGATTCCGGCACGTTACCCTCAGAGATTCGTAGCGCCAGGCCTTCCACCAGCGCGGTTTTGCCGACACCCGGTTCACCGACCAGGATCGGATTGTTTTTGCGACGCCGCGAGAGAATGTCGACCATCTGGCGGATTTCCGTGTCACGGCCGAACACCGGGTCAATCTTGCCCTCTTTCGCTTTGGCAGTGATGTCGAGCGTGAATTTATCCAGCGCGTTCTGCAGCGCCGGGGTCAGTTCCCCCTCTTTTACCTCCACGCCGACAGGACGCCCGACGAACTCCACTTCTCCACCATGGCTCTGTGCCAGTTCGGCTTCCTGCTGTACTTCCGGGCGTTCATCGGACTGCGCGTCGAGCAGCGGGCGCAGGCGTTCCAGTTGGCTCTGCCCCAGGGTCAGCAAAGGCCACAGACCATCGCAGCGAGCAAGTCGCTGGTTCTCCGTCAGCGCCATCAGCAGGTGTTGGCTTCGGATACTTTCCTCTCCGGCAAGTGAGGCCTGCATCCAGGCTTCCTGCAGCAGAGACTGAATGGAAGCAGACAGCTGCGGGCGGCTGCGAACCGAACGCGGCTGCTTGTCCAGCCAGCCCAGCAAATCCTGCCAGATGGCGTCCATATCCCACTCATAACGGCGCGCCAGCACCGTCAGGTCACCTTCCCCCTGTTCGAGCAACTTCAGCAGCCAGTGCTCCGGCAGAATTTCCGCATGGGCGCGGGTCTGACAGAGCGAAGCCGCCCCTTCCATCGCACGGGCACAGTAAGGGTTCAGACGTCGCAACAGGATGGCTGGATTTTCCATGAATCTCTCTCTTTGTCGGTTCCTGGACACGCTACCGCCCATCGCTGTTTTCCGTGAAGGAGACCAAAGCGCATACGGTCAGGCTGGCAGTTTGTGGTTTTCTTTGCTGAAAACCCGTTTCAGGCAGGCTCTCAGCAAAAAAATGCGGACAGGAAACCCCGTCCGCATCAGGCTTACGCGGTGGCGCGTTCGTTCCAGGAATCGGAATGAATGATGTTGCCGTCTTTGTAGGTCCAGGTGATTTTTTCGTAGCGCAGTTCAATGCGCTCAAGGTGGTTGTGCTTCTCTTTAGAAGGATCCTTGATGTCATACATTTCAGGATTCACTTTCACCACTTTCACGTTTTCCAGTTTGGTGTTGAAGTACTCCACTTCCTGGCCCGCGTCGTTGATTTTGTACCACCTGAATTCCGCAGACTTGAGGGTCTGACCGGTAGTCACCGCCTTGTACAGATACGGGCTGGACGAGTCGATTTCCTTGGTGAACAGGAACGGGGTGTGGATACGGGTACCGGTCAGCTTGCCGGTGTTGTTATCGGTCGGGATGTACAGGTTATGCTCCTGAGCGACAACCTCGATGCTGCCTTCACGATCCTGAACGTCCACAGAACCTTTAATGTCCGCGCCGCCGTCGTCTTTCAGCCAAAGATAAACAGGAATTGCCATGTGATTTACTCCATTACAGTTTTATCTGCGCCATCATCCGATGACGCCTGGGGATTGCCCGGTATCTGACAGGCATCGGCCTGCGGTACCAGACTGATTTCGACACGACGGTTAAGTGCGCGCCCTTCCGGGGTGTCGTTCGTTGCGATCGGGCGGCTTTCGCCATAGCCCTGCACCGCAAAACAGCTCTCCGGCACATCGCCGGTGTCACGCATCCAGTTGCGCACCGCTTCGGCACGCTGAAGTGAAAGCGTCTGGTTCAGTTTTGGATTGCCGGTGTTGTCGGTGTGACCTGACACCACAATCAGCCAGCCCGGTTTAGCTTTGATGCCAACCAGGGAGGTCACCAGCATTTTGGTGGAGCCCGGCTTGAGGTCGGATTTACCGGAATCGAACAGCGACATGCTGTCGAGGCGAAGGGTTTTCGGACCCTGAATGATTTTCTTAATGATCGGTGGAGGCGGTGTCGGAGGTGCCCAGTCACTGACGGCGGCCTCAACGGACGGAACCAGGCGCAGCCCCTGATACAGACCCAGGCGGTAGCGCAGTGGCTCCCCGCGGCGCTGCCAGTCGTCCAGCAATGCGCCATCAGCCCGCAGCCGCTGCTGTGCTCGCAATTTCGGTGCAACAGGCTCACCCGTCAGTTGGTGATACAATGCAAGGTGATCGCCAACATTACGGATAAGGAGCTGGTTGTTCATCCAGGACGCGAGCATGGCAAGTGCCAGAAAAATCCCGCCCAGTAATCCGGCATAGCCCCAGAACACCATTCTGCGGCTGACACCACGCCGGCGTGGCAACGCCGGCAGCAGCAGTTCAGGCAGCGGCAGTGGCTCTGTGGTGACAACGGCATCCGGTGGCAGCGCCGTCACGGAAGTGATGTGCTGTTGCCAGAGATTGCCCGCGATACCGCTCACCGGCACCATGCACATGCCCTGCACACAGGGTTTCATCACCGGCAGCTCACCCTGTCGTACCGACAGCAGGTCAGTCACCGCGCTGTTCTGCCAGGTAAGCAGACTGTCCAGCCACAGGCCCTGACTCAGACGCGAAAGACGCCCGTCTGAGTCGGTCTCCCGGGTCCACCCCGTCAGTGACACATTGCCCTGACCGGGCTGATATACCTGAATACCGCTCCGTTGGCTGACCGTGGTAAACCAGACGGGCTCTGCCTCCACGCAGGCCACAGGAGGCGATACCCAGGTCACAGTCCACAGCGGGGGGAGAGTGCCAAATGCCGCACTGCACTGGACGACAGCCCGCTGCCAGCCCCGAAGATTCTGGGTAAAATCATCGCAGGAGGTGTGCTGTTCAGGTACCACCGCCAGCATGACGGAGATTTGTGACACCAGGGCCGGGCGCACCAGGCTCAGGTGCTGTGCCAGAAGTGGCAGTTGTTCCGCATCCTTCACCCACAGATACCAGCCCTGCCGGGTTTCCCGGTGACGGGAACCGGACACAAACAGCGGGGCGTTGTCACCACAGACGAGGATAACCGCCCCCTGAAAATCTTCCGGCGGCAGGTTTTCATCCACAATTTCCCGGACAGCGCTCGCCCGCGCCTGCGCAGCCCGACGCTGACGCCAGAACATCACTCCGGACACCAGAACAACCAGCAGGCTGAGAGCCACACGGTTGCCTGTCGATAGTGGCCAGAATCCCAGAATGAGCCACAGCGCCAGTACGGCACCCAGGGCAGTTAACAGACTTCGGTACGCATCCCGCATCGCTTACCCCGGCCTGACGGTCTGGCTTACCAGCTCGGTAAGCGAAGACGAAAGGAAGAACCAGAGCGCCACCAGGGCGACAGCGGCCACAACCCAGGTCAGCCAGTACCAGCGACGACCACTGTGCAGGCGTGATGCCCGGGCAACAATGGGGGCGTCCTGTGCCAGCGTGAAGGCCGGCACCCGTTCCGCGAGCGCGCGAACGATATCTTCCCGGCGCTCATCATCCTGGGCACGATACTGACCGACGAATCCCAGTAGCAGGGTCCGGTACATGCAGGTCAGGACGGCGGTGTCAGGAGCGGTTTCTTTCAGCAGGTTACGGATCCGTTCCCACAGCTCCTCACCCGCATTGAGGGTGCCAAAGAAGTGTGCCTGCAGCGGGTCACGACGCCAGGTCAGGTAACCATCATCGGTGGTTCCTCGGTTCATCACGCTCTCATCAAGCAGTGCACACAGGGCATACACCATATGGTCACGACTGATGTCGCTGTAACCTGCCTCCGTGAGCGCCGCTTTCGCCTCCTGCACCAGACGGCAGGCCCGGCGATAGAGCCCTTCCCCGTCCCGGACTTCCTGGCCGCCGCGCAGCTGGCTGGCCATCAGCCAGCCCGGGTAGAAAATACGTTCTATCTGGCTGAGTTCGGATTTATTCATGAGCGCAGCACCGCAAAGAGTTCAAGATTCACATCCCCCAGTGAGCGCGGGGTGTAGAAGGTGCTGCTGCCCATCTCAAGCATTGCGCGAGCCGCCTCAGTACTCAGATCCAGCGAGAAATACTGGTTCTCAAGGCGCAACGGGATAGCGGCCGGAACATGGGTCAGCGGTTTGATAACCATTCCGCTCAGGGCCACGTTCACCACATCAGAGACGTCATCAAAGCTGCCCGCTTTACACAACTGCGGGAATTTCGCCTGAAGTTCATGGTTCGGCATGGAGGAGCGTACGGAGAGATAGAAGTCTGCCCCTTCGCGCAGGCGCGCATCGTGCAGGGCACCTTTCCAGATCTGATCCTGGTGCTCCAGGTGGATACTCACCACCCGCGACGGCAGGCTCGCCTCCAGCAGCTTGTCGAGCAGTGCCAGCAGCGGCGGGAATACCCGCTCCGGTGCATCGTGCTGATAAGCAGGAATATCGCCGGCGTCGTGCTCCAGTGAGAAGGTCAGCAGGCTGCCGACCAGACGGGTCAGTTCGCGGTACAGCAGTTCCGGGTGACGCTCAGGCGTCTGAAGCAGTTCCGTCAGCACCGGCTCGGCACTGTTCAGGGCATTGAGCAGCCAGAACAGGGAGACATCCGCGACCGCAAAGTCAGCCATCCGCTCATTGCTTTCACGGCGCATGGCCATCAGGCGACGCCGACGGGCCTGCAGACGAACCAGCAGGTCACCCAGTTCGGTGGTAAGCCACGGACTGGCCCCAACGGACATCATCGGTGGGATAAAAGCCGGGTCCCTGCTCCACTGCCCCTGAGCATTACGCACCAGACGGGCGACCGGACAGGTCAGCCAGGCCGTGTTTTCCTGGCTGGACAGACGCAGGGTCAGCGCATGGCGCAGGATCGCGAGTTCCCCGCTTTCATGGCCGGCCAGTTCCTGCACAACGACACGCTCAGCTTTCCAGCGACGCGGCCGCTCGCTGTCCTGACCGTTATCGAGGTTGCCACCGCTGGCGCTCAGCAGCGGCAGCGCGACAACCACGTTAACAGCTTCACTGCCGGCGGCAACAGACAAATCACAGACCGGAGGAAGCGTGTCAGCCAGGTCGGTATCCACGAGGGTACCGTCCTGAAAGCGTACCACCAGACGGGTGGCGTTCAGGCGTGAGAGCGCCAGTGCAGCATCATCAAATTCTGCAGCCACCACGCCCCAAGGATGAGAAATACCCATCCGGGCGACCATGTCGGCAACGTGTTCACTCCAGCGGGCCTGCTGCTGGAACTGTTGCGGGGCCAGAACGGCCCCATCCTCCCAAAGCGGGCGGTAAATTTTCATCCCTGATTTCCCCTCGCCTTACGATTTGGCTTTCGGCATCTGGGAAACCAGTGACAGGTTGACGTCCATCCCTTCCACCTGGAAGTGCGGCACGGCGTACAGCTTCACGCGGAAGAAGCCCGGGTTGTCTTCGATGTCTTCCACCACCACTTTTGCATCACGCAGTGGGTGAGAGGCCTGCAGCTCGTCGCCCGGATCGGTCATTTCGGTCACCAGACTGCGCACCCAGGTGTTGAGTTCCAGCTCCAGCAGACGACGGTCTTTGGTGGTGCCGATGTTTTCGCGCTGGATAAGCTTCAGGTAGTGCGCAATACGCGACAGCAGGAAGATGTACGGCAGACGTGCGTTGATGCGGCTGTTGGCGGTCGCATCCGCGGTGTCGTAAATCGCTGGCTTTTGGGTGGAGTTGGCGGAGAAGAAGCAGCTGTAGTCGCGGTTCTTGTAGTACGACAGCGGAATGAAGCCCAGATTGGCGAATTCAAATTCGCGGGTTTCCGGGATCATCACTTCTGACGGGATCTTGACCTGATTGCCGGTGCCCAGATCGTACAGATGAATAGGCAGATCCTGCACGGCACCACCGGCCTGCGGGCCACGGATTTGCACACACCAGCCGTTGTTGATGAAGCTGCGAACCATATTAGAAGCGAACGCAAACGAGGCGTTAGTCCACAGGTATTTGTCGTGATCCGGACCTTTCACTTCTTCCACATAGTTGAAGCTGCGCACTGGCACGGTGTCCGGACCATAAGGCAGACGACCCAGTACACGCGGCATCACCAGACCGATATAGCGGGCATCGTCCGTCTCGCGGAAGGATTTCCACTTAATGTACTCCGCACGGTCAAAGTAGTTACCAATATCTTTGATGGCCGCCACTTCCTCCATCGAATCCTTGAGGAAAAATTTCGGGCCGGCTGAGCCGATAAACGGCATATGCGCTGCGGCAGACACTTTTGAAATATTGCGCAGCAGGGCAACATCCTGCGCAGAGGCATCGAATTCGTAGGCAGAAATCAGCGCAGCAATCGGCTCACCGCCCGGGGTGTCATACTCATCAATGTATGTATGTTTATACAGTCCACTCTGGATGATTTCCGGGCTGTCTTCGAAGTCCTGACGCAGATCTTCTTTGGACATATCCAGCAGTTCAACCTTCACGTTCTGACGGAAATCAGTTTTGTCGACCAGGGATTTCACGCCGCGCCACAGGCTCTCCACAGCCTGGAATTCTTCGCTATGCATTACCGCATCCAGCTGACGGCTAATCTGGTAGTCCAGCTCTGCGATATGGTGGTCAATAAGGTTTTTATCGAGTTTTTCAACTTTTGAGCCCGCTTTCGTCAGGCATTCGAGAAATACCTGCATCCCCGCCGTTAGACGCTCATCCGCAGTCGCATCCGACATCGCCTGCGCATCCTGCCAGATATCCAGCGCACTCAGCTCAGAGACCGGGTTCAGATTGATTTTTTCAAACAGGGACGCATAAACCCCGCCCGCAGCAGGACGTTCCAGCACCACGCTTTCGCCACCAGTCGCATTCTCATTTTTTACAGACATCAGCATCTTCCTTTTTAATCCGTTAAATCATCGTGACCGTTATGGCTGTTTAGGTGCCAGAGCAGACAGCTCTGAGCGGAGTTCTGCGCTTAACGCCGGGTCGAGCAGAATTTTTTCCAGCTCCTTTCGGAAAGCCTGATTGTCCAGCAGGTTCGCTTTTAAATCGCGAAGCAGGTTACGCATGGAAAGCATCGCCTTCAGCTGAGGGATCTGTCGGGAAACCTGCTCCGGGGTGAAATCTTTCATGCTCTGGAATATCAGACTGATATTGTCTTCGCTACCATCACTGGCGAGCGTGTTTTTAACGGTCAGATTGACTTTTGGGGAATATTCGGAAAGAACTGAGTCGAAATTATTCTTGTTCAAGTTAACTTTTTTGCGCTCAGACAGTGGTGCAGATTCCTGACCATTACTGAAGTCGCCCGCCACCAGTAATTTCAGAGGGAGCTCAGTTTTCTTGCTGGCTCCCCCTGTATGCAGGTCAAGCTTTAGATTAATACGTGCCTTTGGCACTTCATTCTGGAAACTATCAGCCATCTCATCATCCCTCGGTTTATCACTGCGTGCATCTTTCAAACGAAAGTTCTTTACATGTGATAATAGAACAATGATCGACAATAGATCAAACTTACAGACCTTTAATCTATTTTAAGTAAATTCTTAGGAATTTTCCTCTAAATGTTAATAGTGAATAGTGCTGAGATGTCAGTAAAATGGACTATTACCAACACACAAAACAAACATTTATGTCGCAGTAGTTAAAATGAACGGATAATTATTAATAAATGGATCTTGAATTGATCTACATCAATATAAGAAAGTTAAAAACACCAATGGGCTTTCAAGGAAATGGTTTTAGATCAGAAAGAAATAAAAGGGGGCAGTAAGTCATAGCCTTGCTTCATGTGGGAAACACTGCAATAGCCATAAGGAAAGCATCAGGAACATAATCGGTTTTATGTCCCGAAAGAGAGCGTTTCATTTAATGTCAGGGCTGTATGGCGCTCCTGTCAGGCTTCAGCATGACGCCTGGGAGGGCATGGGCCTGGAAAACCGCCATACACGATGACAAATCGCCAGTCACAATAAATTCAATCGGTGCAATCAGCTTTCTCTCAGCCGAAAATCCAGTGGTCAGCGCCGACTTCCTTACCAGCAGAGCATCCGTATCGCTGTATTCCTGAACCAGAAGAGCGTCATTATCCCCCCCCGTCACTCACCACCGCAGTGATCCAGCCCTGCGATTTAAGCTGTTCAATTGCGTACGTCAACCGGTACAAATCAGACTGAGCAGGTACCGGTCCGGTGCAGGATGATCACAGGTATTCCACGCGGTTAAGTAAACCAGCAGCCAGGCCTTTGTTGCGCCTCAGTGCCAGTAACCCTTCAATGACGTATCCACTGCCAGCCGTTGAGCGACTGGCCGCAAGGCTGTCTGCGGTGCACGGGGGCGTGATGCTGACCCGTTCTGTCGGCACACCAGCCATTGAACACGGCGACATCAGCATGGGCTTCCCGGGCAGTGTGCAACCGTTCCCGCAGAAAAGGACCAGTCGCTCATCGGTGATAGCGCTGAGAATATCCCACGTCCCGTCGGTAGAGCCGTCATCCACCACAATCACCTCAATACTGAGTGTTTGCTCGCTCAGGAGTTTATGCACCAGGTGGCCAATGGTGTCGTGCGCATTGAAGGCAGGGATAATGACACTAACGTCGGTTTTACTCTCCATCCCGGGTAACTATTTCCCTTTGTTGTCATCTTTGAGGCGTCTGATCGGGATAATCCGTCTTTCCCTGATTTCCTCGTCGATATCAAATAAGCACTCGTCGCAGAATTCTTTATCAAGTCCGAAAATCTGCTCCAGAACAGACCTTTTCCGGTTACACCGTGCGCATTTTTTCATCGCATCTCCGTTACGTTATTTCGCTTCCGTGCTCGCAGAACAAAAGGCGCCCCCCCCCTCGTTAAGACAGGAAATAGATTGATAAACAATCAGTTAAATTCGTTTTTGGAATTGTGGCACAGGGACAACCAGGCGGAATAATTCATTTTGCAGATCAATATTCGAAAATCGATCGACTTTATCGATCTATGGTTCCACTGCGGCTTTTACACACCGTCTGTGGTCCTGATGGACCCACAACCCCCGGCCAGTATCTGTTGCGGGCTTTTTATTTATGGAGATTCAAATGCAGACTGAAGCTGAAGTATTAACCGACCACACCGACGTAATTTGTTCCACCAGTATTGAACGCATTGTCACCGGACGTAATGCTGCACTAACGCAAATTGAAGCACTCATTCACCAGCTTACCGATATATCAACGCTTACCCACAGCATCGGCAGAAAAACCGCTTTGGACTGGGCAATGAAGCAGGATTTCCGTTGCGGTTGCTGGTTGATGGAGAAACCTGAAGCGGCAATGAAAGCCATTACCCGCAATCTCGATCGCGGTATATGGCGCGACTTAATGAAGCGTTCAGGGATGCTTTACATCATGGATGCGCAGGCCAGAGACCAGTGGTACCACAGTCTGGAAAAGGACGATATTCCAGCAGTCAGTGAAGAGAATATCCTGAGCACGTTTGAGCAACTACATCTGAATAAAGGCGAGGTGTTTGAGCGCGGTGTGATAAATGTGTTCAAAGGCTTATCGTGGGATTTTAAGACCAATAGCCCATGTAAATTTGGGAAGAAGATCATCGTGACGGGGCTGGTCAAATTTGACCGGTGAGGATTTGGGCTTAACTGGGGCCGGCAGTGCGCTCGGTTAGCTGATCTTGAGCGGATGCTGATGCTTATGGATGGTCAGCCTGTCCCCGACAATCGCGCTGACGTTACCCGTCGGCTGAGCGACCATATCCATGAAAACCGGCACAGCAACCGTTACGAAGACGAGATGTTTTCAATCAAATACTTTCAGAAGGGGACGGCTCATATTACGTTCAGACGAGCAGAACTGGTTGATAAGCTGAACGACATTATCGCCCGGCACTATCCGGGAGCTCTGGCGGCAAGATGAAAGGGGTGTGACCTGTCCGATGCCTGCTCAACTGAGCCAGCGCAAGCCAGACGGTAATGGCATACTGGATACTGGCAGAAAAGAAAAAACCCAAGCCGCATAACGACTTGGGTTTCGTATTTGGCGGAAGCGTAGAGATTCGAACTCTAGAACCCTTTCGGGTCGCCGGTTTTCAAGACCGGTGCCTTCAACCGCTCGGCCACGCTTCCAATGAGGCGCACTATAAACATCCCGAACGGACCTGTAAAGCACCAATGCGTTCGTTTGCCTGAAAAACAGCCAAAATATTGTTAATCGACTGAAATAACAACAGATTGACCGTTTATTCAGCAAAAATACTGGCTACAGCGCTTAATGTTTTTTGATGAACATATCTTTGGTGTAGTAATTTCCCCGGTTATCTGGCGCAAATCCTCCCACCCACGGCTTCACAAGATGCGTGCGGACATAGTGGTAAACCGGAATCGCTGGCACATCCTCTCCTAAAAGGTCTTCAGCCTGCTGGTAGTATTTGCCTCGCTCCTCCAGCGAAGTTGCTTTCGCCGCCTTGCGCATCGCGTCATCAAAAGCGGGATTGCTGTACCTGGTGGTATTCTCGCTATCGCCGGTACGGAAAATATTGAGGAAACTTGAGGCATCATCATAATCGGCGATCCATGCGTAGCGCACGACGTCAAAATTACCGGTGTGCATGGTATCCAGCATGGTTTTCCATTCCTGATTTTGCAGCTTCGCCTCTACGCCGAGGTTTTTCTTCCACATTGACGATGCGGCAATGGCAATACGCTGGTGCGTTTCGAAGGTGTTATAGAGCAGATTTAGGCTAAGCGGATGCTCAGGGCCATAACCGGCTTCAGCCAGCAGTTTCTTAGCCTCGGTAATGCGTTTTTCGAGCGGCCACGCCGCATATTCCGGCGCATGCAGTTGCACTCCCCCTATTTCCGGCTGGCTGATAACCCACGCCGCGCGTTGTCCCTGCCCCATCACCTTTTGTGCGATGATGTCTTTATCTAACGCCATATTCAGCGCCCGGCGCACGCGCGGGTCATTAAACGGCGCTCGAGTCGTATTGAACTGATAGTAATAGGTTGAAAGCTGAGGTGAGACATGGAGTTCATCGCCCATCGTCTTTTTCAACTGCGCGAACTGATTGACCGGGACGCTATACACAATGTCGATTTCGCCGGCCTTATAGCGGTTAACGTCTGCGGACTCTGAACTGATGGGCAAATAAGTAACCTTATCAATGACGGTGTGCCGATCGTCCCAATAATACGGGTTCCGCACGGCAACGATGCGCTCATTGACTACCCACTGCGATAACTTGTACGCCCCGCTGCAGACAAAATGTTCTGGCCGGGTCCACTTATCACCAAAGCGGCCGATCAGCACTTTATCCAGCGGAACCAGTGACGGGTGCGCCAGCATCGCCAGAAAAGCCGCCGTTGGCTGCGTCAGGGTAATTTCCAGCGTGCTATCATCCAGGGCTTTGACCCCGATATCGGCAGGATCTTTTTTCCCTTGGGCAATATCGAGGGCGTTTGCTACGTGCATATTGCCCAGATACGAGGAATAAGGTGAAGCTGTTTGCGGTGAGACCAGACGCTGCCAGCTCCAGGCGACATCCTGTGCGGTAATGGCAGACCCATCTGACCAGGTTATGCCCGGACGTAAATGAAAGGTCCAGACGGTGTTGTCTTTGTTCTCCCAGGACGCGGCCAGCCGGGGTTCGATAGACCCATCCGACTTAACCGCCACCAGTCCGTCGAACATATCGCTGATTAAATTAAATTCAACGTTGCTTTCGACTTTATGCGGATCTAGCGACGCTGGCTCACTGCCATTGTTTCTGACCAGTTCCTGTTTTTCTGCAAGAATTGTTCCTGCGGGAACATTTGCCGCCATCGCCGCGCCGTTGATAGACATCAAACAGACAGTCAAAAGCGTAAACGTCAATATCTTCGATTTATGTTGAATCATTCCCTTTACCTTATTGCTCTGTTGTATGTAGACACCGCTGTCACTGTCAGAGAGAAACAGGAATAACGCAATATTTTTCAGTTACCTGGCAGATATCTAACAGGCATTTTTACACATATAGTGCTAACATCTGATTCGGGAGCTTTTGTTGAAATAATATGCTTAAGCCTGGCGGGTTAAAATGCGTAAAGATGGGTAAAACCGCTGTGTCATTCCCCTTGATTTCATTATCCTCCATCATTAATTACATCTGTCATAAGAGAGTGACTCATGGATCGTATTATTAGTTCTTCACGCGATCGTACATCGCTACTCAGCACGCATAAGGTGCTGCGCAATACCTATTTCCTGCTCAGCCTGACGCTGGCATTTTCGGCGCTCACTGCGACTGCCAGTACCGTACTGATGCTGCCTTCTCCGGGGCTTATCCTGACGCTGGTGGGTATGTATGGTCTGATGTTCCTGACCTATAAAACGGCGGATAAACCGGTTGGTATTCTGTCAGCTTTCGCTTTCACCGGCTTCCTGGGCTACATTCTGGGACCGATCCTGAACACATACCTGTCTGCGGGCATGGGTGATGTTATCGCCATGGCTTTGGGCGGTACGGCGCTGGTCTTCTTCAGCTGCTCAGCCTACGTGCTGACCACGCGGAAAGACATGTCCTTCCTCGGCGGTATGCTGATGGCAGGGATCGTGGTGGTGCTCATTGGTATGGTTGCGAATATCTTCCTGCAGTTGCCGGCTTTACATCTGGCGATCAGCGCGGTGTTTATTCTGATTTCTTCAGGCGCAATCCTGTTTGAAACCAGTAATATCATCCGTGGCGGTGAGACCAACTACATCCGTGCCACCGTCAGCCTGTACGTTTCGCTGTACAACATCTTCGTCAGCCTGCTGAGCATTTTGGGCTTCGCCAGCCGCGATTAATCAGCATCACTGATACGAAAAAAGAGAATGCCAATGGCATTCTCTTTTTTTATACCTTATTGACCCCGGCAGATATAGGTAGGATAGCGCCGGTCCTGAATAAGCCACACAGCAGGTGAAAGTTCAGAGATCGTCAGGTAGTAGCGTGAGGTCGGATAGGCGAAGCTCCCCCATTGGGCATTCGGCGTATTGTCATTGTGGCGAAGCCAGGTTTTGGTGTAGGTCAATACAATGACGTTGTCATCGTCCCGCTGCTCCCACGTAAAGTCTACATCCCTGTCAACGATAAAATTTTGCCCGCCAGCTCTTGCCGCACCTTTATAGGTGGTCAACCCTGTACCGTCCCGATGAAAATAGAACTGAGCAAGGGCATTTACCTTCACTTCACTTGCTTTTCCCTCATTGCGCGTAAAGTTAAATTCAGTGCTGCAGGCCAGCACATCACTTTTTCCCGTCGCGCCGCAATAGTAAAACAGCGCCAGCGCGCCGCCGACCAGGGCTCCGCCCAGTCCAAAAAGAAGCCTTATTTTCATTTTCCAGCCCCGTTTTTATAGCGAATGGTCTTGCACAGACGGCTTTTATTGACCGGGCAGGCCCCGATAAACAGTTCATCAGCAGTTGCAAGCGAAAAACGGGCGCTGAAAAAATAAATAGCATACTCCTCGCGCTCGCAAGCCACGTCATTGGCCTCCAGTCGCTCTGCTAATTTTGATAGCACTAACGGCCGTCCATGATCTTCGATAACCCAGATACTACAACGCGCGATTTTTTCCTGGACCGGCTTTAATTTCGCCGGAACAGTTATCTCCTGCGGGCGGCTAATGTAAAAGATCGCTCCCAACGGCACGGCAATCAATGCCCCTATTCTGAACCACTTTTTCAGGGATACTCGCCGGGGCAGAACGTCTTGTTGCGCTGAGGGGGGGTGCGGATCAACGGCTTGAATTTTCTCTCCAGGCTGAAAAATCACATCAGCATCAAAACGGAAACCATAGCGCGGGACAGTGACGATCAATTCGTGCCCCTCTCCCAGAGACTGGAAGCTTTTACGCAGTTCGCTTACCGCTTTATTGAGATTATTTCCTGATGGCGTAAAGCCAAATTCTTCCCACACGCGAGCGATCAATTCCTCCCGGCTTAAGTCGCGTCCTCGGTGTTTAATGAATTCCTGTAAAAGACGAACGGCTGGCGCCGAAAGTGTTAATACAGACTCGGGTTGTCCAACAAGACTTATTGCATGTGCTTCAGGATCAAATAACAACGAATTATTGCATATAAAAAACATCTTTTATTCTCGGCTGTTACCGCATGCTTTTTATTCCCTGGTACGTCGATATGAAAACCGCCCCCTGACCTGCTTATTTTTTCATCAGAAGGAATTTTCCTCCCATCCTTGGCCGCGGTATTTTCGCTTAACTATACAACCTTAAAGCCAGAAAAGCAGGATAAAAAACTGTATATAACGAGTTAACTAATACAAATTTTCACAAATCGCTGTTCTGGTTAAAGTTTCCCTGCCCTGAAGCGATACGAAAGCAGACGGTGTCCTGGTGTTAACGCGCCGCCTTTAAACTCAGAGCAGGCAGACTGATTGTGAAACAGAAAAAAAGAGTGAGCATGACAACCGCCTTTTATGTCGCCGCGCTGTCATTGCCATTTTTCTCAGAAATGACAATGGCCAATATGAGCGTGTATCCCATGGAGCTGAATGTAGACAGATCCGGTGCGGCGCAAATTAAGGTGGCTTCAAAAACGGATGATATTCAGTTCATTCGGGTGAGGCAAAAGAAAATTCTTAATCCCGGAACAGCCCAGGAAAAAGAAATTGACGTCGCTTCGTGGAAAGAAGGTGGCGTGGTGGTTACGCCCGAGAAATTTGCTCTGGCTGCAGGAGCGATGCGCGTTGTTCGTCTGGTATCGCTTATACCTCCGAAAAAAGAGACCACCTGGCGTGTCTATTTTGAAGGGGTAAAACAACCTGACAGCATTATTCCAGGCAAGGCAGAAACCCCTGCAGCAATGGCGACATTAGGTGTCAATGTGATCTGGGGCGCACTGGTCCACATTGCTCCAGAAGAAAACGTAATTTCACTGTCGATTGACCCTCGCCGGGGAACGTTAAAAAACAACGGCACATTGCGTGTGCCGCTCAGAGAGATTGGTATTTGTGATGCTGTTTCATCGTGTAAATGGATAAAAGAAGACGCGACGATTTATCCGGACACTGAACGGAAATTAAAAACGCTCACTATGAAACAGGGTCAGAAATATAAGTTCCGCTACTTCAACTGGGTGAATAAAACCGCTGAAGAAGCTGATTTACCCGTCGTGCAATAACACGACGGCACAGTAAAAACCCACGTAGTTTGTTTAAAGAGCCAAGGTGCTCATTTGTAAATATGGAGATATCAATGCGTAACTATATTAAACCTCTGATGATTGTTGCCGCGATGGCCTCGTCCTTTAGCACGCTGGCGATTCAAAAAGATATTACCGTCAACGCCAGCGTTGACTCACAGTTGGATATGACTCAGGCCGATAACACGCCACTGCCGGCCAGCATCGACATGCAGTACCTGCCAGGTCGTGGGCTGGAAAGCTACCGTCTGAACACCAAGGTGTGGTCTAACTCCGCCACCAGCAATGTCAAAGTGCGCCTCGTTAGCGCAGCTAAGCTCACCAATATGGATGGCGACGAGACTGTACCGATGACGGTGATTCTGGGTGATAAAACACTGTCTACCACCGATGCCGAATTTACCGGAACTGAACTGTTCCCAGGCAGCATTGAAAACGGTTCAGCGGTGCTGCCACTGACCATTTCTCAGACCACCAAAGGCATTCTGAAAACCGGTCAGTACAGCGGCGTTGTCAGCCTGATGCTGACGCAGGCGACGACCACGGAAGGCGGTGCGTAACACCACAGTACATAAGGGATAACGTCAGAGGGTGCCCACCCTCTGACGTCAGGATGATGTCGAGGCTTGGTCATGGCGTTTCACAGAAATACTCTCCTCTTAGTTGCTTTATTACCCGCATCCATCCAACTCGCCTGCGCCGAGATGGCCGTCCCGGCAGGTTTCGAAGATCTGGCGAAAACGCAGCGTCTGTGGATAGAGGTTAACCTCTATGGCGAATCGCTTGGCCTTTTTGAAACGGATATCACACTTGAATCGGTAAGTTTTGTCGCACCCGAAACCGTGGTCGCGGCTATCAAACGTCAGTTTAATGACGCTCCTGCCCTCGTTGCCACCGTGTCCGCAGCTCTCGCCGTTCCACTTGCCCGTAACGGCAACCTGGCGTGCAGCAGCAATGGCTCCGCAACGGGATGTGATTACATTGATACCCATCGTGCGGCCATTATCTATGATGAGAATAACGCGCGCATTAGCCTGTTTTTGGACAAGAAATTTCTGCCTAAACAGACCACAGAAAACCAGTGGTATCAGCCTACGCAGGGCACTGAGAATGCGTTGATCCATCAACAAAATATCAATTTTGTTGCCGACAGGGATTACCAGTCAGCCACTGTTCAGGGCAATGGCGCGCTGGCCATGACGCAGGACGGCTACTTTAATCTCGACTGGACCTGGCTGGGGCAGCGTTCAAGGCACCAGCAGCAACAAGAAATAACCGTCAACAATGCCTGGTTTCGCCAGGATATCTGGCGTCAGTACTATATTCAGTTAGGCGAGATGGATACCCGCGATCTGTTCAGTAATGCTGGTGGGAATATCAACCTCAGCCAACTGCCGCTGGGCAAAATTCGCGGCCTGCGCACAGGCTCGACAAGGGCATGGATTAATCCGGTTCAGCAGTCAAAGGGTACCCCCATCACCGTGCTGCTTTCCCATGATGCGCGTATTGACGCCCGCCGGGGCAATCAGCTGCTGGCCAGTTTTTATCTCAATGCCGGGGCTCAGACCCTGGACACGCGATCGTTCCCCGATGGGAGCTATACCGTGACGCTGTCCGTCTATGAAAATAACCGGCTGACACGTACCGAGCAGATACCGTTTACCCGCACCGGCATTACGCCGTTTGACCGTGTCGAGTGGTTCCTGCAGGCGGGCGAAACCGACAATAACAATCAAAACGATGAACGTAGCGCGGTCACGCAGGCGGGTGTCCGCCTGCCTGTCACTCCAACGCTGGCACTCACCAGTGGCGCAGCGATAAAGAAAAACCAACGTTTTCTGGAAAATGCACTCGACTGGAGTCGTGGTTTCAATGCGGGTCCGATCGATGGCGTACTCTCGACCCGGTTTAGCTACCTTTACGGCAGCGAAGGACAACGCGGCAATATTCAGCAAATCAGCTATAACGACGGTTTTTCACTGAGCTTCTATCGCAACGCGTTATCAGCGGAAAACTGCAATACCCGAAGCGCGGGATATGACGCCGTAAATGGCTGTTACCGAAGCCTGTCGGTGATGTTCTCCGTCCCTGTCGGTACCTGGTACGCCAGCCTGGGATATTCGGATAACCGCAACGAAGGACGGTACGTTTCTCGTCGGGAACTCCCGGACAGTGACGATCGCCACGATGCAGGCTTGCCCTGGGAGTCGGTTTATATGACCCGCTCACGCACGCGGGCCTGGCAGGGTGGCTTGAGTACGGCTTTCAGCACGCGCGGTCTGAACATCAACAGCAGTATTAACCTTTTCATGCGTAACGATGACTCGCGCGAAGGCAGGGATAAAGGCGGCTACCTGAGCGTGAGTCTGTCAATGGCGCATAACCGTCAGGGCAATGCGACAAGCTATACCTCTCTGGGCGCGACATGGCAGCACCAGCAGCATGATAAAAACCAGCTGAGCTATAACGTGGCGCACAACTGGTATGCCGACGCACGTGGTGAAAATGAGTATGGACTGAGCGCATCAGGTATTAACAGCGATTCACTCAATACCTCTGCCTACACGCGCCAGGGCGGACGATATGGCAACGGGAGCCTGACAGTCAGCGATGCCTGGGATCGTCAGGATCGGCGCCATACCCTGAGCAGCAGCGGCAATTACAACTCCACGCTTGCGCTGTCGCGCTCTGGTCTGTGGCTGGGCCGCTGGAGCGACGGACGTCCTGCTTCAGCCATCGCGGTTAACGTTGCCACACCGGAAGATTCCCAGGATCCGAGTATTGCCGTGTCGCTGGATAACGGCGGCAGTGCAGACATTCCAGGCAATAGCCGCGCCCTCTTCGCCGTGCCGGGCTATCAGCAGACTACGTTGACGATTAACGAATCGCTGGATGTCTCGCGGGGTGCCAGCAGTGAAATCACACAAGGTTCAGGCAGCAGAACGTTGTTTATGGTGCCTGGCAAACTGCTCCGCCGGGACGTGCAAACCACGGCAAGCTACACCTGGCTCGGCCAGTTAACTGACGAGCAACATTCGCCGTTTATCGGCGGCGTGCCACTGAACGTTAACGGCTGGAGCGACCTTGGCAACGGCGGGTTTAGCGCTCAAAGCGACGCTCTGCTGCATAACCTCTACCTGGTGCGTCAGCAGCAGTTTTATCAGTGCGAGCTGAACGTAAAGAGTATGCGCGACGTCGTGCGTTATGTCGGGTCGATCCCTTGCCGGGAATTAACCTTCTCTGCCCTGCCGGATACTGTCCAGCAACAGGCACAGCTGATGCTCGCCGGACGATCGGTACCAACGGGTCCAACTGCCATGAATGCAGACAACGTCACAAAAGGGAAATGATGTGAACAAGCACTTAATTATTTTACTTTTTTTAAGCCTGTGGGCGGGTCAGACTCAGGCAGCGGCCCCTGCCGGAAGAAACACCAGCGTCGATATCAGCTTCGATCGCATGGCCCCCCCCGCGCGCTTTGATATCTGGGTTCATGAACCGAGCGGCTATGATGTCGCCGATCCGCAAAAGTGGGGACGTAATACTCTGACGTGTCTGTCCCGTACCGACTCCACAGTTGGCGCCTGCATGACCGCCCCGGCCTGGTTCACGGCGAACCCGGGGACACCTTATGCCATCAATTTACGTTTTACGCATGCCCTTACCAGCAAAACGGTGGATCTTAAGGTCTATGGCGACCACTACATGTTTTTCAATAATAAAGTCTTTACCTATCCCAGTTTTATCACGGGAGGGACAGAGATTGTTGCAAACTGGACCAGAGAACCCTACTTCGATTTCTATATCGTGAAAAGCGAACTGGAAAAGCTCGCTCTGCCGGGTATCTGGACCGCAACGCTGAGGCAGAACCTGCGTCAATGGGATAGTGGCAACTGCGGCGGGAACTTCGCTGACCCCAATACCGGATGTCCAGGCTATCGCGCCATTGCTAGCTGGCAGGCCACGATGCGCATTGAGGTTGTCGATCCGGGTAATCAGCAGATTTATCTGCCGGCATTTCCGCACTCAACGCCTATCGTTAACCTCAACCTGACCAACTTCCCGGGGCGGCCGGGTGGCAGTGAAATCCAGGGTGAAAACACGCTGGATATGTGCCTGTACGACGGCAAAAACAGTACCAGCACCCGCACTTATCTTCGGTTTGAGGACGACGGACTCCCCTCAACGGACCGTGCTGAAGAGGCATTTTCAATCCGGCGACGCGGCGGAAGTCAGACCGATGCGCGGGATCGTCTCGACTATCAGGTTTTCGTCACTAATCCCGTCACGGGCGCAACCGAAACCGTCGCCAACGGTAAAACCCTAGTCTGGCAAGGCACCAACGATCCGCAGCATCTGCGTCAGGTCGTCCTGCCCGGCGGACGTGAGAGCGTACTGTGCGTACCTGCCCCTATTGTTCTGAAAACCCCAGCGTTTGCAGCCAGCAGTAAAAACGCCGGGGATTACACCGGCACGCTACGCATCATCTACACACCCAGTACGTTATAAAGAGGCCGCCGTGAATTACGTCATTCTTGATAATAATCGTTTTTATGCCGAAGGGTTGCGCTACGCCCTTCTGCGCCGTAACGCTCACACTCAAGTTGAGAGCGGCGCGTTACAGTGGCACCGTTCGCTGTTGGCCTGCGACACCCTCGTTATGCGTTGCCGCTTTTCCGTCGCGAGGACGCATCTGGCGCTGGTCGACATTCTGCTTCAACTGGAGGCCAGGCGCTGGGAGGGAACGGTTTATCTGGTGTGCAATGAAAAAGGCTGGGCACTGGCCACGCATTTACGAAAGCGTTTTGCCACGCTGACCTTACATATCATTGATGACAGAATTGCCGTCGTGGATGCGGCGTATCTGCTTGCTAAAGAGCCCCGCCGGGTACGCAGTCTGAATTGCTGCCTTACTGGCATGGAGTTCAATGTTCTCGACAGGCTGGTTAACGGTCAATCGGTAAAACATGTTGCGCATATGACGCAGATTAGCGAAAAACAGGTATCGACGTATAAATGCAACGCGCTGAAGAAGCTTAATGCCAACAATCTGCTACAGCTTCTTCTGTAGGTCGAGGTTTCTCACGCCGCCCCTTATTTGCTAGACTAAGGGCGGTTTTTACTTTATCGACAGAGCACTATGTTCATTTTTGCAGGCCATGAAATTGAGACCGATAGCGAAGGCTATCTGAAAGACACCACGCAATGGAGCGAGCCGCTGGCGGAGAAAATCGCCGAAAACGAAGGTATCGTTCTCTCCCCCGAACACTGGGAAGTGGTGCGTTTCGTTCGCGAGTTTTATCTGGAGTTTAATACCTCCCCCGCAATCCGCATGCTGGTAAAAGCGATGGCCAACAAGTTTGGCGAAGAAAAAGGCAACAGCCGTTATCTCTATCGCCTGTTTCCGAAAGGCCCAGCTAAGCAGGCAACTAAAATTGCCGGCCTGCCGAAACCGGTGAAATGTATTTAATAGCGGATACTAAATCCCTTTAGCTCGTCGCCAGGGCGGTGCGGTTCGCTGAGAACCCGATCAACCCTGGCGCTGCGCGGTCCCCCAGCTTTCAACCACTTCATCAGTTGTTCCACCCGCTCGCTTTCACCACAGGCGACAACTTCTACGCTGCCGTCATCCATATTCTTCGCATAGCCGGTCAACCCCAGCCGTTGCGCTTCATGCTGGGTGGTGTAGCGAAATCCTACCCCCTGAACCCGGCCATAGACCCAGGCGATGATGCAGACTTTCGACATTGCGGTTCTCCTTATCAACATAAATGAAAGAACAGGTACCGATGGACAGATGACCGGCAATCACCTGAGCTGTCCATAGATTAGCAGGGGATAACTGAATAAGTTGTCGCACCTGTCAGTGAGATTAAACCGTCGCTCGATAAGCAGGGGCCCCGCCATACCATCATGCAGTAGCGCCAGACGCTGATGATTGACCTCATCATCTGTGCTACTCTACGCGCCATTTTATTTTAATGGTTTCAGGTTGGTACTTTCATCCAACCCGCGTCACTGTTTGTGAGAGGTTGCTCCGCATGACTGAATCTACAATTCCACATTATCCTCGTTTAGTGTTAGCCAAGGGGCGCGAAAAATCATTACTTCGCCGCCATCCATGGGTATTTTCCGGTGCTGTCGCACGTATGGAAGGTAAAGCCAACCTCGGTGAAACCGTTGATATTGTTGACCACCAGGGGAAATGGTTAGCGCGCAGTGCGTTCTCTCCGGCGTCGCAGATCCGTGCGCGCGTCTGGACCTTCGATAAGTCTGAATCCATCGACATTGATTTCTTTACCCGTCGTCTGCAGAAGGCGCAGACATGGCGTGACTGGCTGGCGAAAAAGGACGGTCTGGACAGCTACCGTCTGATCGCCGGAGAATCCGACGGCCTGCCAGGTGTCACTATTGACCGCTTCGGCAACTTCCTGGTATTGCAGTTGCTCAGCGCGGGTGCTGAATACCAACGCGCCGCGCTGATTAGTGCTCTGCAAATTGTTTTCCCGGACTGCGCTATTTATGACCGTAGCGATGTAGCCGTGCGTAAAAAAGAAGGTATGGCGCTGACCCAAGGGCCCGTCACGGGCGAACTGCCGCCTGCTCTGCTGCCTATCGAAGAGCACGGGATGAAGCTGCTGGTTGATATTCAGCACGGTCACAAAACCGGCTATTACCTCGATCAACGCGATAGCCGCCTGGCGACGCGTCGTTATGTGGAAAACCAGCGTGTCCTGAACTGTTTCTCCTATACCGGCGGCTTTGCGGTCTCAGCATTAATGGGCGGATGCCGTCAGGTGGTCAGCGTCGACACCTCTCAGGAAGCACTCGATATTGCCCGCCAGAACGTGGAACTGAACAAGCTGGATCTGAGTAAAGCCGAGTTCGTGCGAGATGATGTGTTCAAACTGCTGCGCGCCTATCGCGATCGCGGTGAGAAATTTGATGTCATCGTGATGGATCCGCCGAAATTTGTCGAAAACAAAAGCCAGTTGATGGGCGCCTGCCGCGGTTATAAGGACATCAATATGCTGGCTATTCAGTTGCTGAACCCAGGCGGCGTACTGCTAACATTTTCCTGCTCCGGGCTGATGACGACCGATTTATTTCAGAAAATCATCGCTGATGCCGCAATAGATGCTGGTCGTGATGTACAATTTATAGAGCAGTTCCGTCAGGCCGCCGATCATCCGGTGATCGCTACCTACCCGGAAGGGCTGTATCTGAAAGGGTTTGCCTGTCGCATCATGTAACTTGAAAAGTGGAATATTACCCTTACATAGAGGGTATCTATTTCCCGGGAGGTGACTATGATTGCCAGCAAATTCGGTATCGGCCAGCAGGTCCGCCATTCCCTGTTAGGTTACCTCGGAGTGGTCGTGGATATCGACCCGGAATATTCGCTTGATGAGCCGTCAGCCGATGAGTTGGCGGTTAACAGCGAACTTCGCGCCGCTCCCTGGTATCACGTGGTGATGGAAGACGATAATGGTCTGCCAGTGCATACGTATCTGGCCGAAGCGCAACTGAGTAGCGAGCTACAGGAAGAACATCCGGAGCAACCGTCAATGGATGAACTGGCGCGCACAATCCGTAAACAGCTTCAGGCTCCGCGCCTGCGTAATTGATACTAACACAGGCCCGATGGCGCTTCGCTTATCGGGCCTGTGCGTTTCATCCGGCGACAGTCAAACTTTACTTCGCCAGTCCCAGTCGCGGGATCTCAATCGCCGGGCAACGATCCATCACCACCGTCAGCCCCGCATCACGCGCCAGCACGGCCGCCTGCTCGTTAATTACGCCAAGCTGCATCCATAGCGTCTTCGCGCCAATGGCGATAGCCTCCTGAGCGACGCCCCACGCCGCTTCAGAATTACGGAAGACATCGACCATATCCACTTTCTCTGGCACATCCGCCAGCGTTGCATAGCCCTGCTGCCCCAGCAGCATTTTCCCGGCAACCTTCGGTGAAACGGGAATAACGTGATAGCCCTGGTCGAGTAAATACTTCATCACGCGATAGCTTGGGCGATCGGGTTTATCGCTTGCGCCAACCAGTGCAATCGTGCGGGTAGATGTCAAAATGCCAGCAATATCGGTCTCTTTCATCGTTTTCCTCCAGGCTGTTTAACAAAGTGTACGACAAACCTGGCCCCGCAACCATTCATCCCATACTGGCGTATGAGAGCTAAACTCAAAAATATGTCTATATGTTAGTAAACGTGATTATCGAAAAATTTAGATACATGTTTGCAGCTATTTTCTGGACAGGAGAAACCTATGAAAGCCGGCATTGTGACAGCCTTAATTGCCCTGTGTTTGCCGGTTACCGTTTTTGCTACCTCATTACGCCTGTCTAATGATATTGACCTTTTGGTACTGGACGGAAAAAAAGTCTCCAGCTCATTACTGCGTGGCGCCGACAGTATCGAGCTGGAAAATGGTCGCCACCAGCTCGTATTTCGCGTAGAAAAAACCATTCGCTTGTCCAGCCACGAAGAACGTCTGTATATTTCGCCTCCGCTGGTCATCAGCTTTGATACGCAACTCGTCAGCCAGGTTAATTTCCACCTCCCGCGTCTGAACAATGAGCGGGATACAGCGCATTTTGATGACGTTCCACGTGTGGAATTGCTGGATGGGGACTCCATGCCTATCCCCGTCAAGCTGGATATTCTGTCAATCACATCCACAGCGAAAATAGTGAATTATGAAATGGAAACTGAACGCTATAACAAAGCGGCTAAACATGCGTCATTACCGCAGTTTGCTACGATGATGGCCGATGACAGCTCGCTGCTTTCCGGGGTATCTGAACTGGATCGCGTGCCGCCTCAGTCGCAAACGCTAACCGAACAGCGCTTAAAATATTGGTACCAACAGGCAGACGCACAAACGCGAAGTAACTTTTTGCAATGGGCTCAGAAACAGCCTCCTTCATGACATTTATGTTCGCATACGCATTTTTTTTGTCTTTCTCTTGCAGCGTCAAGAGCTTCCAGTACTCTGTAACCAGGTTAACTTGGGAGCTGTACTATGGAATTAACAACTCGCACATTGCCAGCGCGTAAGCATATTGCGCTGGTTGCACACGATCACTGTAAAAAGATGTTGATGAGCTGGGTGGAACGCCACCAGCCGTTGCTGGAAAAGCACGTTCTGTACGCCACAGGAACAACGGGAAACTTAATCCAACGCGCAACGGGAATGGACGTCAACGCCATGCTGAGCGGTCCGATGGGGGGTGACCAGCAGGTGGGTGCGCTGATTTCAGAAGGGAAAATTGATGTGCTGATTTTCTTCTGGGATCCGCTGAACGCCGTACCTCACGATCCTGATGTCAAAGCCCTGCTGCGTCTGGCGACGGTATGGAACATTCCGGTTGCCACCAACGTGTCGACCGCCGATTTTATTATCCAGTCGCCAAACTTCAACGATGCAACGGACATCTTGATCCCAGATTACGCCCGCTATCTGGCAGAGCGCCTCAAATAAACGCAGGGCAGGCGGCAATTGCCGCCTGCTATTCAGGGTTTTCTTGCTACCGGAACATCCAGTTGTTTAAGCTCATCCACAAAGCACGACGGTGTTTCTTTATTAAACAGCAGCCATACCCGATGCCGTGCACGCGTTAGAGCCACATACAGCAAGCGTCTCTCTTCAGCATCCGGGAAATCCTCCACCGCCGGAAGCAACGCCTCTTCCATAATCGACTCGCGGGCCGGGGCGGGAAAACCGTCATTCCCATCATGAAGCCCCACAACAATAACGTAATCTGCCTGCTGTCCCTTACTGGCATGGATAGTCATGAAATCCAGCTGTAGCTTAGGCCAACGGGTGGCAGCTTTCTCCAGACTGGCAGGTTTCAGGTGATGGTATCGCGCCAGCACCAGAATTCTCTCTTCTGCCTTCACAAATCCCGACAGCTTATCCAGTAGCAGATCCAACTGGCTTTCATCGAGCAACGTGACGGCTTTTTTATCGCCTGCCATCAGACTGTTGAGCGGTTTCGTAAGCTGATGAGGGTTTTGCTGGATAAACTGGTTTGCGACTTCACCAATGCGGCTATTAAAACGGTAAGTCGTATCCAGATTACAACGGTCGCCCTCGCCGAAGTTTTGCTGGAATGCGGTGGTCAACGAAAGCTGTGCTCCGCTGAACCGGTAAATTGCCTGCCAGTCATCCCCTACGGCGAACAGTGTAGTCTGTGAGTTTTGCTTGCGCAGTGCGGCTAACAGGGCGGCACGCTGAGGAGAAATGTCCTGAAATTCGTCGACCAGAATGTGTTTCCACGGACTGATAAACCGGCCTTTTTCCAGAATGACAATGGCCTGATGAATCAACCCGGAAAAATCGACGGCATTCTCATCCTTCAGGGCGCCCTTCCAGGCCTTGAGCAGGGGAGACATCAGCTTAATGCGTTTACTGAACAGATCGCGAATCTCCTCCGGAGCATTGGCGATCATCTCAGCCTGCGCTCCGCCATGCATACGCATCAGGCTAACCCAACGATCCAGCCGGGAAGCCAGCCGGCGCTGTAATTTTTCGTCATCCCAGAAGTTACCTTCGGGTACAGACCACTGCATCTCTTCTTCTAACCATTGCCGCCAGCCTTTGGCCTGTGCCTTTTTCTCACTGCACTGTTGACGCCAGGTCGTGATAAAAAGTTTGCTACGCGCGGCAACATCATTTTCCAGCTTGCTAACCGTCGGGACTTTTTTGCTCCCCTGCGAAATAATGTGCAACGCCAGTGAATGAAACGTCCTCGCGGTGATCTCTTCCGTATGCAGACGTTCACGGATGCGATCGTCCATCTCCTGGGCCGCTTTGCGTCCAAACGCCAGCAGCAGGATTTGTTCGGCCGCCGCTTCCCCTCGCGCAAGTAGCCAGCCCGCACGGGCGACCAATACGGATGTTTTGCCGCTTCCGGCCCCCGCAAGAACCAGTAATGATTGTTCGCCGTTCACCACCGCCCGCGCCTGGGCCGGATTCAGCGGCGAGGACTCAATTTGCTG
The DNA here is from genome assembly GCF_013728095.1 of Citrobacter sp. RHBSTW-00887. NCBI lineage: Bacteria > Pseudomonadati > Pseudomonadota > Gammaproteobacteria > Enterobacterales > Enterobacteriaceae > Citrobacter > Citrobacter sp. RHBSTW-00887. The sequence continues at coordinate 3,412,604 of NZ_CP056267.1, forward strand.
GAAAAAATCGGCATGTTCTTCCAGCATGGCATCGGTATACGCCTGGTTGTGCTGCAAGCGACAAGCTTCAATGTCCTTCAACCATGCCTGGCATTGACGTAACGCCTCACGGCAATTTTCAAATTCTTCCAGCCGGTTGATCGGGAGCGGCAATGCGGCAAAGGCGCGGCGGATCTGCTGCTGTAGCCCTGACGTCTGCTCGCGCGTCAGCCATTTATTCTCACTGGTGCGGGTGGCGATCGCCTCCAACTGCTGCTGTAAAACTCCCGCAGCGACGTCGCTCATTTCCTGACTCCACTGCTGCCAGAGCGAATTCAAATGGTGATGGAAGCGCTGGGTTTCTGCCCATTCAGTACCGTGAAGACGTACCACCTTATCATCCGGGAGCACAAACTCCAGCTCACCCCATACCAGGCCGCGTTTACAATGAATAGCCAGTAACTGATTGAAGGGAATAAGATACTCGTGACGATCGCCGGAAACCTTAATCCCGGCATTGAGAATAACGGCCCGATCGTAAGGGTGTTGTGCCAGACGTTTTCCAAGAGAAGTTGCTTTCAGTTCCATAAGACTCAAGCGGATCCACACGAAGAGGTTTGCTTATCAGTGTAACCGCCAGAGAAAACGTGCTCCAGCCCAAAAAAACGTTACAATTGCCGAATTCACAGAAAACCAGAGTTAACCGAGGGTTTATGCGTACTGTTCTGAATATTTTAAATTTTGTGCTCGGGGGATTCGCCACCACCTTAGCCTGGTTACTGGCTACGCTGGTCAGTATTGTGCTGATTTTTACTCTCCCCCTGACCCGCTCATGCTGGGAAATAACCCGACTCTCGCTGTTTCCCTACGGTAACGAAGCGATTCATGTCGATGAGCTTAATCCAGCGGGCAAAAACGTCCTGTTGAATACCGGAGGCACCGTGCTCAATATTTTCTGGCTGATTTTCTTCGGCTGGTGGTTGTGCCTGATGCACATTGTCTCCGGTATTGCCCAGTGCATTACGATTATTGGTATCCCGGTTGGCATTGCGAATTTCAAAATCGCGGCGATTGCACTGTGGCCGGTGGGTCGCCGGGTAGTGTCAGTTGAAGTTGCACGCGCAGCGCGTGAAGCCAACGCGCGTCGTCGCTTCGAATAATCAGGACCGATGGCCTTTATGTTAAGTCCTCTGCTCAAACGCTATACCTGGAACAGCACCTGGCTGTACTACGTGCGGATTTTTATCGCGCTTTGCGGCACAACAGCGCTGCCCTGGTGGCTGGGTGACGTTAAGCTGACCATCCCGCTCACGCTGGGTATGGTCGCAGCCGCGCTTACTGACCTGGACGATCGTCTTGCAGGTCGCCTGCGCAATTTGATCATCACGCTGGTGTGCTTTTTCATTGCCTCGGCCTCGGTCGAACTGCTCTTCCCATGGCCATGGCTGTTTGCCCTTGGGTTAACGCTCTCCACCAGCGGCTTTATACTGCTGGGGGGATTAGGGCAGCGCTATGCAACCATCGCCTTTGGCGCGTTACTGATCGCCATTTACACGATGCTCGGCACCTCGCTTTACGATCAGTGGTATCAGCAGCCAATCCTGCTGCTCGCGGGCGCCATTTGGTACAACCTGTTAACCCTGACCGGACATCTTCTGTTCCCTATTCGCCCGTTGCAGGACAATCTGGCGCGTAGCTATGAACAGTTAGCGCACTATCTGGAACTGAAATCGCGTCTTTTTGATCCCGACATAGAAGATGAAAGCCAGGCGCCGTTGTATGATCTAGCTCTTGCGAATGGGCAACTGATGGCGACTCTAAACCAGACAAAGGTGTCACTGCTGACCCGCCTGCGCGGCGACCGCGGACAGCGAGGAACACGTCGCACGCTACATTACTATTTTGTGGCGCAGGATATTCACGAACGCGCAAGCTCCTCGCATATTCAGTACCAAACGCTGCGCGACCATTTCCGCCACAGCGACGTCATGTTCCGCTTCCAGCGCCTGATGTCGATGCAGGGGCAAGCGTGTTCGCAACTGTCTCGCTGTATTTTATTACGCACGCCTTATCAGCACGATCCGCACTTTGAGCGCGTCTTCACCCATATTGATGCTGCACTTGAGCGCATGCGCGCGAGTGGTGAGCCTGCCGACCTGCTCAACACGTTGGGATTTTTGCTGTCAAACCTGCGGGCCATTGATGCCCAGTTGGCTACCATTGAGTCCGAACAGGCTCAGGTACTTTCGCGCAATGAGTCTGAAAATCAGCTTGCCGATGACAGCCCGCATGGGTTCAGTGATATCTGGTTGCGTCTGAGCCGTAATTTCACGCCTGAGTCCGCCCTGTTTCGTCATGCTGTTCGCATGTCGCTGGTGCTATGCGTCGGCTATGCCATTATCCAGATAACCGGAATGAACCACGGGTACTGGATCCTGTTGACCAGTCTGTTTGTCTGCCAGCCAAACTACAACGCCACCCGACATCGTCTGGCACTAAGGATTATCGGCACATTAGTCGGGATCGCCATTGGGTTACCGATCCTGTGGTTTGTACCTTCTCTCGAAGGGCAATTGATACTTCTGGTGATTACCGGCGTGTTGTTTTTTGCCTTTCGTAACGTCCAGTACGCGCATGCCACCATGTTTATCACGCTGCTGGTACTGCTGTGCTTTAACCTGCTCGGTGAAGGTTTTGAAGTTGCACTTCCGCGCGTCATCGATACGTTGATCGGCTGTGCCATCGCCTGGGCTGCTGTCAGCTTTATCTGGCCAGACTGGCGTTTTCGGAATCTGCCGCGAGTGATTGAACGGGCCACTGACGCTAACTGTCGTTATCTTGATGCTATTCTCGAACAATATCATCAGGGGCGTGATAATCGTCTGGCATACCGTATCGCCCGCCGTGACGCGCACAATCGTGATGCGGAACTTGCTTCGGTGGTGTCGAACATGTCGAGTGAACCGGATGTCACGGCCCAAACACGCGAAACGGCGTTCCGCTTGCTGTGTCTTAACCATACGTTTACCAGCTATATTTCCGCCCTCGGCGCACATCGCGAGCAGTTAACCAATCCTGACGTCCTGGCATTGCTGGATGATGCCGTCTGCTATGTAGATGATGCGCTTCACCATCAACCTGCTGATGAGCAGCGCGTATACCAGGCGCTGGAAGATCTGAAGCAGCGAATTCAGCATCTCGAGCCACGTCCGGACAGTAAAGAGCCGCTGGTCGTACAGCAAGTTGGGTTACTGATTGCCCTGCTCCCGGAGATTCGGCGATTACAGCAACAAATTGCTGTGCTGCCATCTAATACCCCGGTTCCGGCGTAAGAGAACTCACCCACTCCACCAGCTCCTGGCGACGCGTCGCCGGGAGCGCGGCTTCATGCACCCCGTCAACCGCTCCTTCAAGGGCATAGAGTATTTTTACCGTTAAGGCAGGGTTATTTTGCCGAAGTTTCAACCAGCACATCTGAGCTCCCAACGATCGCAATGTCCCCTCATCCTTAATTCCTGCTTCATTTAGCAAGGTCTCCAGATGAAACGTCATATTCGGTAATTCCCGCAGGCGATGTTGTGCAAAGCGACTCTGTTTTTCCTTAACGGCTGCATCGAGTGAAAATTGTGATAGCGACACTAACTGCTGCTGGTTCTGCCACAGGGTATCGTTCACCTGGTAATAATTGAGTACAACCGGACGCCCGCGCTTGATAAATGTTAGCCAGACAGGAGAATTTTTTACACAGTACTGGGCGCTCTGCTCACAGGCGCGAAGATATAACTCACCGCTGGCAACCATGGCAAAGACCGTATCACCAACCGTCAGACTATAGCCGCCAAACAGTGAGCGGTAGTGAATTGTTCCCAGAGAAGCCAGATATTCTTGTGATTTATAGATTCTTGCATAAGACTTTTCTTTCATAAAAATCCTTTTAAATCATAACGTAAGCAAATAATTTGCAGTAGCAGATCCGTTAATGACGAAAATAGGCAACTTATGCGTATGGGGCAAGATGAATTTTATTTTTCCCGTGATGATGACTAAAAATTGCGAACCTGTTTCCGAAAATAAGGTTGATCTTTATTGATGGCAGGGTTACTGTATATCCATACAGTAACTCACAGGGCTGGATTGATTATGTACACTTCAGGTTATGCAAATCGTTCTTCGTCGTTCTCTTCCGCATCGAGCAGCATTGCGCGCGTTTCAGCAGAGAACGCTACCGCTGGGCTTATCAGTGAAGTGGTCTATCGCGAGGACCAGCCCATGATGACGCAGCTCCTGCTGCTTCCCCTGCTGCAACAGTTAGGGCAACAATCACGCTGGCAGCTGTGGCTGACGCCTCAGCAAAAATTAAGCCGTGAGTGGGTGCAGTCGGCCGGGCTTCCATTGACCAAAGTCATGCAAATCAGCCAGCTCTCCCCCTGCAATACGCTAGAATCGATGGTTCGTGCGCTGCGCACGGGTAACTACAGCGTCGTCATCGGCTGGTTGACAGAAGAATTAACCGAAGATGAACATGCCGAGCTGGTAAAAGCGGCAGATGAAGGTAATGCGATGGGATTTATCATGCGTCCTGTTCGCGCTCAGTCACTTGCGGGGAGACAGCATTCCGGGCTAAAAATTCACTCGAATTTGTATCATTGAGTAAAATTAGGATTTATCCTGGAATTTTTTTTCATGCTTTAATTTGCCATTGAGCTGTAACGCGTTTTCCGGCTGAGGGCCTGTCTGAAGCGGTTTTCAGGAAATCTTCAGTACATTTATTCATCTATAAATGTTAAATATTGTGTATACAAGCCTTTTTTTTTCATATGCCTGACGGACTTCACACTTGTAAGTTTTCAACTACGTTGTAGACTTTACATCGCCAGGGGTGCTCGGCATAAGCCGCAGATATCGGTAGAGTAACTATTGAACTGGTCCCCGGGTGAAGGATTTAACCGTGTTATCTCTCTTCGGAGATATTCATGGCGAATTTTGGATGATAACGAGGCGCAAAAAATGAAAAAGACAGCTATCGCAATTGCAGTGGCACTGGCTGGTTTCGCTACCGTGGCGCAGGCCGCTCCGAAAGATAACACCTGGTACACTGGTGCTAAACTGGGCTGGTCTCAGTACCATGATATTGGTAACAACCAGATCAACAACGCTGGTCCTACCCACGAAAGCCAACTGGGTGCTGGTGCGTTCGGTGGTTATCAGGTTAACCCGTACGTTGGTTTTGAAATGGGTTACGACTGGTTAGGTCGTATGCCGTACAAAGGCTACACCGACGCTACCCATCAAAACGGCGCTTTCAAAGCTCAGGGCGTTCAGCTGACCGCTAAACTGGGTTACCCAATCACTGACGATCTGGACGTTTATACCCGTCTGGGTGGTATGGTTTGGCGTGCAGACGCTAAAAACAACGAAGGCTTCAAAGACCACGACACTGGTGTTTCCCCAGTATTCGCTGGTGGCGTAGAGTATGCAATTACTCCTGAAATCGCTACCCGTCTGGAATACCAGTGGACCAACAACATCGGTGACGCGAACACCGTTGGCGGTCGTCCGGATAACGGTCTGTTGAGCGTTGGTGTTTCCTACCGTTTCGGTCAGCAGGAAGAAGCAGCTCCAGTAGTTGTTGCTCCGGCTCCGGCTCCAGAAGTACAGACCAAACACTTCACTCTGAAGTCTGACGTTCTGTTCAACTTCAACAAAGCAACTCTGAAACCAGAAGGCCAGCAGGCTCTGGATCAGATGTACAGCCAGCTGAGCAACCTGGATCCGAAAGACGGTTCCGTAGTGGTTCTGGGCTTCACTGACCGCATCGGTTCTGACGCTTACAACCAGGGTCTGTCCGAGAAACGTGCTCAGTCCGTTGTTGATTACCTGATCTCTAAAGGTATTCCTTCTGACAAAATCTCTGCACGTGGCATGGGCGAATCCAACCCGGTTACTGGCAACACCTGTGACAACGTGAAAGCTCGCGCTGCACTGATCGACTGCCTGGCTCCGGATCGTCGTGTTGAGATCGAAGTTAAAGGTATCAAAGACGTTGTAACTCAGCCTCAGGCTTAAGTTATCGTCTTATAAAAAAACCCCGCTTTGCGGGGTTTTTTTTTCACTTTTTATCAATCAAAGCACGCCTGTACACAACACATTTAGCCATTCTGTGGTTATTCTTTTCCCAGCAGCGCCTGTAAATCCTGCTTCAATGTCGACATTTTATTCGCGTACTTCTCTTTATGCTCTGCGTCTTCAATCAGTTGCACAATGGTTTCAGAAAGCGTTTTGCCGCGCCGCTGCGCAAGCCCCGCTAAGCGCTGCCAGACCATAAATTCCAGATCGATAGATTTCTTTCGCGTATGCTGATGCTCCGCGTTAAAGTGCCGCTTACGCCTCGCCCGTATGGTTTGTTTCATACGATTTAGCAGCGCAGAGTTCATGTGTTCTTCAATCCAGGTATTGACCCGAACCGGTTCATTTTCGAGGGTTAGCAACAAATCAACGGCTTCTTCGGCAGCGCTGGCCTCTACGTAACGGGTGATTAATTCCCCCTCACGATGCTTCTTCACCAGATACTTCCATTTCCAGCCGCTTTCAAGGTTTTCAAGTTGTTGATATTTCATTGCGATCTCAATGTTACCGTGTAACTCTTATCAGAATATCAGCTTTTTCGGCATCTGAAGAAAAGAATATCCAGCCTGTGAACTGTCGCGCGTCATCGCATTCGTTTCACAGCGCTTTCCACGTGTGCAGTGATGATGGTTACGGTATAATCTCGTTTTTTACAACAGACTAAAAAACATCAACTTTGACCATTACGAAACTTGCATGGCGTGATCTGGTTCCTGACACCGATAGTTATCAGGAAGTATTTGCACAGCCGCACGTCACTGACGACACCGATACCTTACTTAGTGATACTCAGCCACGTTTACAATTTGCGCTGGAGCAGCTTCTTCAGCACTGGACGACGTCTTCGTTCATGCTGGTAAAAGCACCGGAAGAGCTTGAGTACATCAACCTTATTGCACAGGCCGCGCGGCCTCTGCACTCGGATGCCGGAAGTCTCACCGGAGGTCATTATGATATCTCCGGTCACACTATCCGCTATCGTACAGCTGAGACAGCAGAAGACAATTTTGCGACATTAACCCAGGTAGTCTGCGCTGACTGGGTTGAAGCCGAACAACTGTTTGGCTGTCTGCGTCAGTTCAACGGCGAAATTACCCTACAGCCAGGCCTTGTGCATCAGGCCAACGGTGGTGTGCTGGTTATTTCGTTGCGCACGCTACTGGCCCAACCGCTGCTGTGGATGCGCCTGAAAGCCATTGTCAGCCACGAGCGTTTTGACTGGGTAGCTTTTGATGAGTCTCGCCCGCTGCCCGTCTCCGTTCCACCTATGCCGCTTAAACTCAAAGTGGTATTAGTCGGTGAACGTGAATCACTGGCAGACTTCCAGGACATGGAGCCGGAGCTGGCTGAGCAGGCTATTTATAGCGAGTTTGAAGATAATCTGCAGATAGTGGATGCCGAAACCATGACGCAGTGGTGTCAGTGGGTAACACATACCGCTACGCGCAACAATTTGCCCTACCCGGCCCCTGATGCCTGGCAAGTGCTGATCCGTGAAGCCGTTCGTTATACCGGCGAACAGGATACATTGCCGCTTAACCCGCTGTGGATCACCCGACAGTTCAAAGAAGTGGCCCCGTTATGCGAGGGCGAAACCTGCAACGCTGAGCAGTTCAGCCTGATGCTGACCCAGCGTGAATGGCGGGAAGGTTTCCTCGCCGAACGAATGCAGGATGAGATCCTGCAGGAACAGATCCTGATCGAGACGGAAGGCGAGCGTATTGGCCAAATCAACGCCCTGTCGGTGATTGAATTTCCTGGTCACCCCCGCGCGTTTGGTGAGCCTTCTCGTATCAGCTGTGTGGTTCATATTGGCGACGGCGAATTTACGGATATTGAGCGCAAAGCCGAGCTTGGCGGAAATATTCATGCGAAGGGTATGATGATTATGCAGGCGTTCCTGATGTCGGAACTCCAGCTTGAACAGCAAATCCCCTTCTCTGCCTCGCTGACCTTTGAGCAATCCTACAGCGAAGTGGACGGCGACAGCGCGTCCATGGCAGAACTTTGCGCATTGATTAGCGCCCTCGCCGACGTTCCTGTTAATCAAAGCATCGCCATTACCGGTTCTGTCGATCAGTTTGGTCGGGCACAACCTGTTGGTGGTTTGAACGAGAAAATTGAAGGCTTCTTCGCCATCTGTCAGCAGCGTGAGCTGACAGGCACACAGGGCGTTATCATTCCTTCAGCGAATGTCAGACACCTGAGCCTGCAGCCCGCTCTGCTACAGGCCGTAGAAGAAGAAAAATTCACTATCTGGGCGGTGGACGACGTGACCGATGCGCTGCCACTGTTATTAAATCTGGTGTGGGATGGTGAAGGCCAGACAACGCTGATGCAAACTATCCAGGAGCGTATTGCTACGGCAACGCAGCAGGAAGGTCGTCATCGTTTTCCCTGGCCGCTACGTTGGCTGAACTGGATTATTCCGAACTGATCGGACTTGTTCAGCGTACACGTGTTAGCTATCCTGCGTGCTTCAATAAAATAAGGCTTACAGAGAACATGGTAGATAAACGCGAATCCTATACAAAAGAAGACCTTCTTGCCTCTGGTCGCGGTGAGCTGTTTGGCGCAAAAGGGCCACAACTGCCTGCACCAAGCATGCTGATGATGGACCGTGTCATCAAGATGACCGAAACCGGCGGCAACTTTGACAAAGGTTATGTTGAAGCTGAACTGGATATCAACCCGGACCTGTGGTTCTTCGGATGCCACTTTATCGGCGATCCGGTGATGCCGGGCTGCCTGGGTCTGGATGCCATGTGGCAGCTGGTTGGATTCTATCTCGGCTGGCTGGGCGGCGAAGGTAAAGGCCGCGCGCTGGGCGTAGGCGAAGTTAAATTCACCGGCCAGGTTCTGCCGACTGCGAAGAAAGTGACTTACCGCATTCACTTCAAACGCATCGTTAATCGTCGCCTGATCATGGGCCTGGCTGATGGTGAAGTGCTGGTTGATGGTCGTCTGATCTATACCGCAAACGATCTGAAAGTGGGTCTGTTCCAGGACACTTCCGCGTTCTAATCCCGGTCAGCGTAGCAGCCAGACATTAACGTTTATTCGTCTTGTCTGGTGGGCAAAAAGGCGAAACCTCCGCTCTGCGGAGGTTTCTTTTATCTAAAGAGACAGAATCAGGCCATTAAAACCCTATCCCCCATGGCTTCTCGCCAGCCTCCCAGCCAGTATGACCTCTGATTCAGCGTCTGATAGGGACACATTTCTTTTGAGCGTCCGGCAATGCCGGCCTGATATCCACGTTGATGTGCCCGTTCCAGGCGATCTCGTTTTTGTCTCTTCATGCCTCGTTTCCCTCATCTTTGGGTCTGGTGGAAAAGAAAACAGTGATTACTAAGTGTGCAATCACACTAAAACGAATACCCCTAAACATCAGGCTCGTCAATGCGCAAAATTCACGCCAGTGTCATATTTGTGAGCTACCCGCAAAATCATTTGTACAAAAATAGTCTGTCAGAACAGCTATCTCCACAGCTAAAAAAATAAAAAAAACCGCCCCGGGCAATGAACCAGGGGCGGCATAATTTACAATTATTTAAGCTTAAGGGATGCGTTTCAGCTCTTGAGCCATTGCCGTCGCTTCCTGGCTCCAGGCGTTGGCCAGAACCTTCACCATCTCATCATAGCCGTCTTTAGTCTGTACAGCTTCGATGTGGAATGGACGCTTGATCAACTGCCCCTGGTGATTCAGCAGCCATTCACCGCTCACGATGACCTTACCATCGTACCGACCGTGGAAGCCGGTCACGGTAACGTTCAACGTGTCCTGAGTGCTTCCCAGCGGCTGCGAAGCGACAACCCAGCCAGGCAACTGCATACTGAGGTTCGTAACCAGGGTATTGCGCAATTGCTGATCTAATGGGCTGGCCCAGAGATTATTATTCGCTATCACATATTGCACATCGCTGGTCTGGTAAACCACCCCATTACCCGCCAGATAGTCCGGGACCGCAATCTGTTCAACCCACAGCAGACGGTTACCCTGGTTAGCTGAGCTCTGTACGCCCCCTTGCGCGATAGGAAGCTGGTAATAGCTTTTATTTTCTCCGCTGGAGCTGCATGACGTCAACCAGACCGCCATCATCGCCACTAGCCACTTTTTCATTGTTTCGCCCTCTTCGGCTCTGGATCTTTTTTGTCCTTCGCTTCAAATACCAGCGCATTGCTCTTATCGTTCAACGTTTTCAGTACCGGTTGCAGTTCTCGCAGTACCTGATCAAGACGCTGCATATCCGCCACCATCTTGTTGTAGGCGGCGGACCCCGGCTGGAAGCCCTGCATACTACGGTTCAGTTCGCGCAGCGTGTTCTGCATATCCGCCGGAAGATCCTGCATCGACTGACTGGACGTGATCTTATTCATGTTGTCCAGCGTGGTTTGCAGATGCTTCATCGTACGCTGGCTTTCCGACAACGTATTGGTCGCCTGCTCAATCATCGGGTTCAACGGCAGATTGTTAATCTTATCCAGCGCTTCCATCAGTCGCTGCTGGATCTGCGCCAGACCACCGCTCACGGTCGGAATAATTTGATAACCGTTAAATTCGCGTACACCGGTAATCGGCGGTTCTTTCGGGTAGAAGTCGAGATCGACATACAGAGCGCCAGTCACCAGGTTCCCGGTTTTCAGCGATGCCCGTAAGCCGCGTTTAAGCAATTCTGCCAGATGAGCGCCAACATCAGTATCTTCTCCCAGCTGTGCCTTCAGACGTTCTGGTTCGATACGTACCAGCACCGGAATGCGGTAATCATTGTTGAAGACCTGACGCATATTCGGTGAGAAGAACGGTACTTTGCTTACCGTACCCAAACGGATGCCACGGAATTCCAGTGGCGCGCCAGGCTGCAGGCCACGAATTGAATCTTTAAAGAACATCAGGTAATCAATATGATCGGTATACAGTGAATCCTGAATACTTTTTTGGTCGTCATAAAGATTAAACGCAGACTGTTGTGCGACCGGTTCGCCTTGTTCCAACCCTTCTGGCACATCAAAACTTACGCCACCGCCAAACAGCGTGGAGAGAGATCCCATTTCCACGCGCATACCTGCCGAAGTAAGATCCACGGCGATCCCACTGTCCTTCCAGAAACGCACATTGCTGGTCACCAGACGATCGTTAGGCGCATTGATAAATAGCTGATAGCTAATCGTACGCTTTTGCGCATCAAATGTGCTGGTTTCAACCGAACCTACACGATAACCACGGAACAGAACCGGGTCGCCCGGGCTCAGCTGACCGGCTTTTTTGCTGTCCAGAATCACACGGATCCCTTTCGCATCTGGCGGCGCCAGCGGCGGTGAATCCAGCAGTTGGTAATTTTCCAGCTTGCTGCCTTTATTGCCTGGCTGCAGTTCAATATAAGCCCCGGACAATAGCGTGCCGAGCCCACTGATACCTTCACGTCCAACCTGCGGCTTCACCACCCAAAAGACAGAATCTTTATGCAGCAGCTTTTCCATTCCGGAGTTAAGACGAGCTTTAATTTCCACATGAGTCAAATCATCAGTCAGGGTTGCGCTCTCGACGATGCCGACATCCACGCTGCGGCTCTTAATCGTCGTTTTGCCCCCTTCAATACCTTCGGCATTGGTGGTAATCAGCGTGACTTGTGGCCCCTGATGACTGTAGTGATAAAACAGGACCCACGCGCCAATGAGGGCAGTGACTATAGGGAATATCCACACGGGCGACCAGTTTTTTACCTTTTGCACTTTGGCTTCCCCACTTTTAGATTCCATGCTGTCAGGACTCCTCATGATCTGGTTCACGGTCCCACGACAGACGGGGATCAAATGTCATCGCAGAAAACATTGTCATAATGACGACTAAAGCAAACATCAAAGCACCCATTGCAGGATAAATGTTCATTAACCCTCCCATGCGCACCAGCGCAGAGAGTACGGCAATTACAAAAACGTCGATCATTGACCAGCGACCGACAAATTCTACAACCTCGTAAATTAAATGCATTCGTTCACTGTCGCGTTTGCCGTGCCCTTTGGCATCCCAACACAGCCAGGCAATGGCGATCATCTTCAACGTCGGCACCATAATACTGGCGATAAAGATAACCGCAGCCACCGGGTAAGAACCTTCGCTCCAGATTAAAACCACGCCCTCGAGTATCGTTGAAGGCAGCTTTGACCCGAGCAGATCGGTGATCATGATCGGCAGAATATTGGCAGGAAGATAAAGCATGATCGACGTAAACAGTAATGCCAATGTCCATTGCAGACTGTTTTTACGTCGCACATAACCTTTCGTCTGACAGCGTGGGCATACCAGCTCGTCTGCCGGAAGAATAGCGGTGCAGCAGGAACAGGAACGCAACCCTTGTCGGATGCCGGGCACACCAGGCTTTAATTCCTGCTTAATGGCTGGCATAGGGGCAATATCATCCCACAGCCAACGGCGATCCACACACTGAAAAGCCCGCAACTGGAGCATACAAAACATGCACCACGGGATGAAGCTGCTGCCCACACCGATATCGCCGTAGGCCATCAGCTTAACAAAGCTCACCAGCACGCCCGCGAGGAAAATTTCTGCCATTCCCCAGCTTTTTAACTGAAACAAAATACGCGCCAGCCATGTTTTAAGCCGCTCAGGCATATGAACCCGATTCACCAACAGCAAAATGGTCAACAAGCAAAAAGCGGGAACCAACTGAACGAATAAGATAAAGAAGGTACCGAGGCTGGCGTAATCTTCCGAAAAGAGAACGCTGGGGATTTGCAGCAGCGTCACTTCGCTGCTCACCCCCGCAACATTCATATTCACAAAGGGAAAGAGGTTTGACAAAAGCAGCATAAATAATGCTGCTAACACATAGGCGGTAGGACGCTGCCGTGGCGCGTCCCACTCAACCGTTAACGTAGTGCCACATCGTGGACATGCCGCTTTCTGACCATGCTCAAGGCGAGGTAACGCCACCAGCATGTCACACTGCGAGCACAGAATATGCTTCGCGGCATGGTGATGTTCGCACATATGTGCTCCTTTAAATTATGCGCCGTTCTTCAAAGACTCAAGATACTCCCAGCGCTCAAAGGCTTGCTCAAGTTCTTGTTCAGCTTCGTTCAGATTAGCTAATACCTGTTGCGTTTGCTCATGCGGCTGACTGAAAAAAGCGGCGTCAGCTACCTGAGCTTGTAATGCTTCCAGTTTAGCTTCCAGTTCTTCAAGCAGCGCGGGGAGCAGCTCCAGTTCGCGCTGCAGTTTATAGCTTAGTTTGCTCGTGCTGCGTTTGACAATTTCTGCTTTAGGAGCAACGGTTTCCTCTGTTTTTTTCGCAACTGGCTGTTTAAACGCCACATACTGCGATTGCTGGCTGCGCGCATCATGATAACCGCCGACATAACGACCAATCTTACCGCCGCCTTCGAAGATCCAGCATTCGGTTACGGTATTATCCACAAACTGACGGTCGTGGCTCACCAACAGCACGGTGCCCTGGTAGCTATCAATCAGCTCTTCAAGCAGTTCCAGCGTTTCGACGTCCAGATCGTTCGTTGGTTCATCGAGAATCAAAAGATTACTGGGTTTGAGAAAAAGACGCGCCAGCAGTAGGCGATTGCGTTCCCCACCAGAGAGCGCACGTACTGGCGTCATCGCCCGTTTCGGATGGAACAGGAAATCCTGGAGATAGCCCAGCACATGGCGAGGTTTACCGTTAACCAGCACCTCTTGCTTACCCTCAGCAAGGTTGTCCATCACGGTTTTATCCGGATCCAGTTCGGCGCGGTGCTGATCGAAATACGCCACTTCCAGCTTCGTGCCGACGTGAATGCGTCCGCTGTCAGCCTGAAGCTGACCTAACATCAGCTTCAGCAGCGTTGTTTTACCGCAGCCGTTAGGTCCAATTAGCGCAATCTTGTCGCTACGTTGCACCTGCGCGGAGAAATCTTTTACCAGTTGCTTTCCATCAACCTGGTAATCAACATTCTCCATTTCGAAGACAATCTTGCCAGAACGGCTCGCCTCTTCGACCTGCATCTTCGCCGTGCCCATCACTTCGCGACGTTCGCCACGCTCGCGACGCATGGCTTTCAGTGCCCGCACGCGGCCTTCATTACGGGTACGACGCGCTTTGATGCCCTGACGGATCCAGACTTCTTCCTGAGCCAGCTTGCGATCAAATTCCGCGTTTTGGAGATCTTCCACCCGCAGCGCTTCTTCTTTATCCAGCAGATACTGATCGTAGTTCCCCGGATAGGTCACCAGCTTGCCGCGGTCGAGATCGACAATACGCGTCGCCATATTGCGAATAAATGAACGGTCGTGGGAAATGAAAATAATTGTCCCATTGAAGGATTTCAGGAACCCTTCCAGCCAGTCGATAGTTTCAATATCCAGGTGGTTAGTTGGTTCATCCAGCAGCAGTACGCGCGGGTTGCTCACTAACGCGCGGCCCAGCGCCGCCTTACGCAGCCAGCCGCCCGAAAGCGAAGAAAGCGCGGCGTTAGGATCCAGTCCCAGTTGCGCCAGCACTTCATTAATGCGGCTTTCGAGCTGCCACAGATTGTGGTGATCGAGCATTTCCTGAACCCGCGCCATTTCATTCAGGTTTCTGTCGCTGGGATCGGTCATCACCAGGCGCGAAATATCGTGATAACGCTTCAGATATTCAGCCTGTTCCTCAATACCTTCGGCAACGAAGTCATAGACGCTGCCCTCAACATTACGCGGCGGATCCTGCTGCAGACGCGCCACAACCAGGTCCTGCTCATAAATAATACGCCCGTCGTCAAGACCCTGTTCACGGTTGAGGATCTTCATCAGCGTCGACTTACCTGCGCCATTACGGCCAACCAGACAGACGCGTTCGTTATCTTCGATATGCAGTTCTGCATTATCAAGAAGCGGCGCATCGCTGAACGACAGCCATGCACCATGCATACTGATCAATGACATTTATTTATCCTTTCAGGCTGCGGTAATCAGCCAGCAATTGTGGATCTGGCGGTTACGGGCAAAATCCTGGGAAAGCGTTTTTTGGGTGATTTCTTGTGCTTTTAATCCCAGTTCAGCCAGACCGTCGAGATCCATACGGAACCCACGCTTGTTGTTGGAGAACATGATCGTGCCGTCTTTACGCAGCAGACGTTTCAGATCTTTCATCAGCGCCAGATGATCGCGCTGTACATCAAAAGAGTCTTCCATACGTTTTGAGTTAGAGAACGTCGGCGGATCGATGAAAATCAGATCAAACTGTTCATTGGCATCGCGCAGCCAGCCCAGGCAATCGGCCTGAATTAAACGGTGAGCGCGACCACTCAGGCCGTTCAGGCGCAGGTTACGCTCAGCCCACTCCAGGTAGGTACGCGACATATCAACCGTCGTGGTGCTACGCGCACCGCCCAGCCCAGCATGAACGCTGGCACTGCCGGTGTAGGAGAACAGGTTAAGGAAATCCTTACCTTTACTCATCTGGCCCAGCATGCGGCGCGCAATACGGTGATCGAGGAACAAACCGGTATCAAGATAGTCTGTCAGGTTGACCCACAGGCGCGCGTTGTACTCGCTTACCTCAATGAATTCACCCTTCTCATTCATCTTCTGATACTGGTTCTTCCCTTTCTGCCGCTCACGGGTTTTCAGCACCAGTTTATTTGGCGCGATTTCCAGGACCGACAGCGTTGCGGCAATGATATCGAACAAGCGTTGACGTGCTTTTTGTGCATCGACCGTCTTCGGCGGAGCATATTCCTGAACCACGACCCACTCACCGTAACGGTCCACTGCAACGTTGTATTCCGGCAGGTCAGCATCATACAGGCGATAGCATTCAATTCCTTCCTGACGCGCCCATTTTTCCAGCTTCTTGATATTCTTGCGCAGGCGGTTGGCATAATCTTCCGCGACCGTGGCTGGCTTGCTGTCCGCAGTGGTCTCTGCAACGTGATAGTTTTTCTGTACGCAATCCAGCGGACCGTTTTTCGCTTTGAACTGCTTATCAGCACGCAATTGCAGGCTGCTGAGCAAATCCGGAGAGGCGCTGAACAGCGACAAATTCCAGCCGCCAAACTGGTTTTTCATCGTACGGCCCAGCAAGCTATGCAGGGCAATCAGCGCCGGTTCGCTATCCAGACGTTCGCCGTAGGGCGGGTTACTGATCACCGTACCATACGGTCCCTTCGGCAGTGGATTACTCAGTTTGGCGACATCTTTAACGTCAAATGTCATCAGATCGGCAATACCTGCGCGACGGGCGTTACTACGCGCTTTTTCAATCACGCGCGCATCGTTGTCGGAGCCATAGAAGTGCGAAGTATAGTCAGCAAGCCCCTTACGCGCACGCACCTGAGCTTCGGCTTTAACCTCTTGCCAGACGGCTTCATCGTGCTGTGCCCAACCGCTAAAGCCCCAGTACCCGCGGTGCAGGCCCGGCGCGCGATCGGTTGCCCACATCGCCGCTTCAATCAGCAGCGTGCCGGAGCCGCACATCGGATCGAGTAACGGTGTGCCCGGCTGCCAGCCAGAACGCATAACAATAGCGGCGGCCAGCGTCTCTTTAATCGGCGCCTGACCCGCGCGATCGCGATAACCGCGCTGATGCAAACCGTCACCGCTCAGATCGAGCGCAATGCTGGCGGTATCTTTGTTCAACCAGACATTGATTCGCAGATCCGGAGATTCACGATCCACATTCGGACGCGGCAGATTTTTGCGGGTAAAGGCATCGACAATCGCATCCTTGACCTTCAACGCGCCGTACTGGCTGTTACGAATGGTCTCGTTCAGGCCGCTAAAATGGACGGCAAACGTAGCACCAGAATTAAATATCTCTGTCCAGTCGATTGCCTGAACGCCGAGGTACAGATCAAGATCGCTGTAGACCTTGCACTCTCCCATCGGCAGGATAATGCGCGAGGCCAGGCGGCTCCACATCAGGCTCTGGTAAACAAGCCGCGTGTCGCCCTTAAAATGGACCCCACCCTGAACGACCTGACACTCCAGCGCGCCGAGGTTTTCCAGTTCAGTTTTTAACAGCTCTTCCAGCCCGCGGGCCGTACTGGCAAACAGAGAATTCATAATGTCACTTTTACTCCTAGAAAATTGCTGCGCATTATAGCTAATATGGGCTGTATGTCATAAAGTTGAAGGCTTATTTTCGTTCAAGGGGCTGTGCAGTGGTAACGTTGACCCGACTTTTTATTCATCCGGTTAAATCAATGCGTGGAATTGGACTCACGCACGCCCTGGCAGACGTGAGCGGTCTCGCCTTGGATCGTATATTTATGATTACCGAACCCGACGGGACGTTCATTACCGCCCGACAGTTCCCGCAAATGGTCCGCTTTACCCCTTCCCCTTTCCACGATGGACTTCATCTCACGGCTCCAGACGGCAGCAGCGCGCTCGTGCGATTCGCAGACTTCGCCACCCAGGATGCGCCGACTGAAGTGTGGGGAAACCATTTTACCGCGCGTATTGCGCCAGCGGCTATCAACCTGTGGCTGAGCGGCTTTTTCTCCCGTGACGTGCAGTTGCGCTGGGTGGGTCCGCAACTGACACGCCGGGTGAAGCGCCACGCTGATGTTCCTTTGTCCTTTGCCGATGGTTATCCCTACCTGCTGGCCAACGAAGCATCTCTGCGCGATGTGCAACATCGCTGTCCGGCAAGCGTCAAAATGGAACAGTTTCGCCCCAATCTGGTGGTTTCGGGGGCTGATGCCTGGGCAGAAGACACCTGGAAAGTGATTCGCATTGGCGACGTCATTTTTGATGTGGCAAAACCCTGTAGCCGCTGCATTTTCACTACCGTTAGCCCAGAAAAAGGCCAGAAACATCCGTCTGGCGAGCCGCTCGCCACGCTGCAAACCTTCCGGACAGCGGTGGATAACGGCGACGTTGATTTCGGCCAGAATCTTATCGCACGCAACAGTGGCGTTATTCGCGTCGGCGATGAGGTAGAGATTTTGGCAACCGGTCCCGCCAGAGCTTACGGTGCGGCGGAGCCAGATGATACCGCACTGGAACAACAACCCGATGCCACGGTACTTATTGACTGGCAGGGACAGACCTTTCGCGGAAATAATCAGCAGGTATTGCTTGAACAGCTGGAAAACCAGGGTATCAGGGTGCCCTATTCATGCCGGGCAGGAATTTGCGGATGCTGTCGAATTCGACTGTTGGAAGGCGAAGTTAGTCCGCTGAAAAAATCAGCGATTGGGGATGACGGGACGATTCTGTGCTGCAGTTGCGTTCCCAAAACGACAATCAGGCTGGAGAGTTAAACCGCCTGTTCAAGGCTGAAACTGTCGGCAATAACCTGCGGTTTCAGTCGGTCATTCATTATTTTAATCGCGTCGCCAAGTTGCATTGTTCGCCCGGCAATAACCACACCAGGTTGTGCAAGCAGACAAAGCGCGGCATTTTCACCCGGTTCAACCACTAACAGGTTTACCTGTTCATCCGTATCGCTTAAATCCACACAAGCAGCATCCCCCACGACTGGCGACCAGTTAATACCGTGTGCGACAAAGTGCCAGCTTTTTGGCATTTGCGGTTTAAGGTAACGAATCGCCACCAGCGCATTAAGCACCAGTTCCGCCTTTTGCTCTTTGGCTAAATCCAGGTAGCGACATTTTTCTTCAAAGGAAAAATAAAGCGCGGCGTCATCAACACAAAAACCCGACGGAGAAAATGCATCTGGAGTGAGCATTTTACGAGCAAAACGCGAACGGAATAACATGCCATTGGCCAAATCGAGCATCATACGATCGTGCTCTTCATCATAATACCAGCGCCAGTTATCGTCGGGTTTAATTCGCATCAGTTTCTCTCCTTTCCTTAATCATCACCATTACGACAGTATCCTTTTGCCGCTTCGTTTATTGCCTTAATAATAAAAGCTCAGAATGTTTAAATAAGCAACAGTAAAGGAATATAAAACAACCAGGGCCAGAAATAAAGCCCTGGATTGTGATTAAGGTAGCATTCAGATATTGGTGACGATTTCTTTAATCAACGGTGGGCCTTTAAAAATAAAGCCCGAATAAATCTGTACCAAAGAAGCACCGGCAGCTATTTTCTCACGCGCGGCGATTACTGAGTCGATACCACCAACCCCAATAATCGGCAGCTGACCTTTTAATTCCTGAGACAACTGGCGAATAATTTCTGTACTTTTTAATTGTAAAGGTCGACCGCTCAGGCCGCCCATTTGATCGCAATTTTTCATTCCCTGAACGAGAGAACGATCGAGAGTGGTGTTAGTCGCAATTACGCCATCAATATTATGACGAACTAAACTATCAGCAACCTGGATCAGTTCTTCCACAGAAAGATCCGGGGCGATCTTAACCGCAACTGGAACATATTTATGGTGGATCGCTTGCAGATCATTTTGCTTATTTTTAATTGCCGTCAGAAGATCATCCAGCGCCTCACCATATTGCAGCGTACGTAATCCCGGCGTATTCGGTGAAGAGATATTAATCGCGATATAACCAGCATAAGCATAGACTTTTTCCATACAAATCAGATAGTCATCTTTGCCGTTCTCTACCGGAGTATCTTTATTCTTACCAATATTAATCCCCAGAATACCGTCAAAATGCGATTTTTTGACGTTCTCAACCAGGTTATCAACCCCCAGGTTATTAAACCCCATGCGGTTGATCAAACCTTCTGCATCGACCAGACGAAACAGACGTGGTTTATCATTACCCGGCTGAGGACGCGGCGTCACGGTACCAATCTCAATGGAACCAAATCCCATCGCGCCGAGCGCATCAATGCACTCCCCGTCTTTATCCAGTCCGGCAGCAAGCCCGAGTGGATTTTTAAACGTCAGCCCCATACAGGTAACCGGTTTTGCGGGTACTTTCTGGCGGACAAGCGCTTCGAGCGGCGTGCCGGTAATGCGACGTAATTGCTGGAATGTCAATTCATGAGCGCGCTCTGGATCGAGCTGGAAAAGGGCTTTACGAACGAAGGGGTAGTACATGAACTCTCCTGGATTCCCGGTGTGCAAACCGGGGGCGTATTATGTGCGATCGCGAGCAAAAAGGGAATTGACCTGCGGCAATAAATAGCAATCGTTTTCCTGCTTCCTCCTTTTTATTCATTTTTCAACTTTTCT
This sequence comes from Citrobacter sp. RHBSTW-00887, assembly GCF_013728095.1. NCBI lineage: Bacteria > Pseudomonadati > Pseudomonadota > Gammaproteobacteria > Enterobacterales > Enterobacteriaceae > Citrobacter > Citrobacter sp. RHBSTW-00887. The sequence goes on from NZ_CP056267.1 coordinate 3,432,817, forward strand.
ATCCCGTATAAATCATTTCGATAAACAAAGTCTCTCTGCCAGACTGCACAAATTGTTATCAATGTTAATCAAAAGCAAACAATTGGTTATAAGGGGAGAATAACATTATGCGCGTCATTACTCTGGCGGGAAGCCCACGCTTTCCCTCTCGCTCCAGCGCGTTGCTGGAATATGCCCGAGAAAAATTGAACGGCCAGGATGTCGAAGTCTTTCACTGGAACCTGCACAACTTTGCCCCGGAAGACCTGATCTATGCCCGTTTTGACGGTCCGGCGCTGAAGACATTTATCGAACAACTACAGGATGCTGACGGGCTGATTGTCGCAACGCCGGTCTACAAAGCAGCTTACTCTGGCGCACTGAAAACGCTGCTCGATCTGCTCCCCGAGCGGGCGCTGGACGGAAAAGTAGTTTTGCCGCTGGCGACCGGCGGCAGCGTGGCGCATTTACTGGCCGTCGATTACGCGCTGAAACCGGTGCTGAGCGCGTTAAAGGCTCAGGAGATCCTGCACGGCGTGTTTGCCGATGATTCACAGGTCATCGACTATCAGCATAAACCGCAGTTTACGCCCAACCTGCAGCAGCGCCTGGACAGTGCGCTCGACACTTTCTGGCTGGCGTTGCATCGTCGCGATCTCCAACTCCCGCAACTGAACGCCCTGCGAGGTGCCGCCCATGCTTAATCTGCTCAAGCGTCACACCCCATGGCTGGCATTAACCGGGCTGCTGTCCCTGTCATCCTTGGCGCATGCCGCAGAATCGGCTCCGGATGCCCTGCGCATTGGCTACCAGAAAGGAAGCGTCAGCATGGTGCTGGCAAAAAGTCATCAGCTACTGGAGAAACGTTACCCACAGACCAAAATCTCGTGGATTGAGTTCCCGGCTGGACCGCAAATGCTGGAAGCACTCAATATCGGCAGTATCGATCTCGGCAGTACCGGTGACATTCCGCCAATTTTCGCCCAGGCCGCCGGAGCCGATCTGGTTTATGTGGGCGTCGAACCACCCAAACCGAAAGCCGAAGTGATTCTGGTGCCGAAAAATAGCCCGATCCAGAGCGTTGCGCAGCTCAAAGGGCATAAAGTCGCCTTCCAGAAAGGTTCCAGCGCCCACAATTTACTGCTCCGGGCGCTGCAACAGGCAGGGTTGAAATTTACCGATATTCAACCGACTTATCTGACCCCCGCCGATGCGCGAGCGGCCTTCCAGCAAGGAAACGTCGATGCGTGGGCTATCTGGGATCCCTACTATTCGGCCGCATTACTGCAAGGTGATGTGCGCGTGCTGAAAGACGGCTCAGACCTCAAGCAGACCGGTTCGTTTTATCTCGCTGCACGTCCTTATGCCGAAAAAAATAGCGCTTTTGTTCTTGGCGTACTGGATACCTTTAGCCAGGCGGATGCGTTAACTCTCAGCCAACGCCAGCAAAGCATTACTCTGCTGGCTAAAACCATGGGCCTGCCCGAGCCGGTAATTGCGTCTTATCTGGATCACCGTCCGCCAACCACCATTACGCCCGTCAGCGCCTCTGTTGCCGCCCTACAACAACAAACCGCGGATCTGTTTTATGACAACCGTCTGGTGCCGAAAAAAATCGATATTCGCCAGCGTATCTGGCAACCCACTCAGCAGGCAGGAGAAAAATTATGAGTCTGAACATGTTCTGGTTTTTACCCACCCACGGTGACGGTCATTATCTGGGGACGGAAGAAGGTTCGCGCCCGGTCGATCACGGTTATTTGCAACAAATTGCGCAAACAGCCGATCGTCTGGGATTTACTGGCGTTCTGATCCCAACCGGTCGCTCCTGTGAAGATGCCTGGCTGATCGCAGCGTCGATGATCCCAGTCACCCAGCGATTAAAGTTTCTGGTCGCGCTTCGTCCAAGCGTAACCTCGCCGACGGTCGCCGCCCGCCAGGCGGCGACGCTCGACAGACTCTCTAACGGCCGGGCGTTATTCAACCTGGTAACCGGCAGCGATCCACAGGAGCTGGCGGGTGACGGCGTGTTCCTTGATCACACCGAGCGCTATGAAGCCTCTGCTGAATTCACTCAGGTCTGGCGGCGTTTGCTGCAAGGTGAAACCGTGGATTTCAACGGCAAACACATTCATGTCCGCGGCGCGAAACTGTTTTTCCCTCCTGTACAACAACCCCGGCCACCGCTTTATTTCGGCGGTTCGTCTGATGTCGCACAAGATCTTGCTGCCGAGCAGGTTGATCTCTATCTGACCTGGGGCGAGCCGCCTGAACAGGTGAAAGAGAAGATTGAACAGGTGCGGGCCAAAGCGGCGGCGCTCGGGCGCAAGATCCGCTTTGGTATTCGTCTGCATGTGATCGTCCGGGAGACAACGCAAGAGGCGTGGCAGGCAGCGGATCGTCTGATAGCCCATCTGGATGACGACACCATTGCCAAAGCCCAGGCCGCCTTCTCAAGAACGGATTCGGTTGGTCAGCAGCGAATGGCTGCACTGCACAACGGTAAACGCGACAAACTGGAAATCAGCCCAAACCTGTGGGCAGGAGTAGGACTGGTGCGCGGTGGCGCGGGTACCGCGCTGGTCGGAGATGGTCCGACGGTCGCGGCGCGTATCAACGAGTATGCCGCACTGGGAATCGACAGTTTTGTGTTGTCCGGGTATCCACATCTGGAAGAGGCATACAAGGTTGGCGAGCTGCTGTTCCCACATCTGGATGTCGCTATACCAGAAATTCCACAGCCGCAGCGCCAGCATCAACAAGGCGAAGCGGTGGCAAACGAATTTATCCCACGCAAAATCGCGCAAAGCTAAGGAGCCTGCTGATGGCAACGCCGAAAAACAGGTGGTTACTGCGCCTCGCGCCCTGGTTTTTACCGGTTGGGTTGGTCGCGCTCTGGCAGCTCGCATCATCAATGGGCTGGTTGTCCACCCGCATCCTGCCCTCTCCGGAGGGCGTTGTCGAAGCCTTCTGGACGCTTTCCGCCAGCGGCGAGCTTTGGCAGCATCTGGCGATCAGCTCCTGGCGCGCGCTGGTAGGCTTCTCCATCGGCGGATCAATTGGCCTGACGCTGGGACTGATTAGCGGTCTTTCGCGGTGGGGAGAACGCCTGCTGGATACTTCGGTGCAGATGCTGCGTAACGTACCGCATCTGGCGCTGATCCCACTGGTGATTTTGTGGTTCGGCATTGATGAATCCGCCAAGATCTTTCTCGTCGCGCTGGGCACGCTTTTTCCGATTTACATCAACACCTGGCATGGGATCCGCAATATCGATCGCGGTCTGGTAGAGATGGCTCGCAGCTATGGGCTGTCTGGATTTTCACTGTTCATTCATGTGATCCTCCCCGGCGCCCTGCCCTCGATTATGGTTGGCGTGCGTTTTGCTCTCGGACTGATGTGGTTGACGCTTATTGTCGCGGAAACCATTTCAGCCAATGCCGGCATTGGTTACCTGGCAATGAACGCCCGCGAATTTCTGCAAACCGATGTGGTCGTGGTGGCCATTATTCTCTACGCCCTGCTCGGCAAACTTGCCGACGTCAGCGCCCAATGGCTGGAGCGGATCTGGCTGCGCTGGAACCCGGCTTACCATGTGAAGGAGGCTACCGTATGAATACCGCTCGCCTGAACCAAGGCACGCCGCTTTTACTGAGTGCCGTGACGAAACAATACGCCGCCAATACGGTGCTCAATCAGTTAGATTTGCATATTCAGGCCGGACAGTTTGTTGCCGTGGTTGGCCGCAGCGGAGGAGGTAAAAGCACGTTGCTGCGTCTGCTGGCTGGGCTGGAGTCTCCCACCTCAGGTGCATTACTTGCCGGAACCACCCCGCTGGCAGAAATTCAGGAGGATACGCGAATGATGTTTCAGGATGCGCGTCTGCTACCCTGGAAGACGGTTATCGATAATGTGGGTCTGGGTCTGAAAGGTCACTGGCGCGATGCGGCCCGGGACGCGCTGGCCGCAGTTGGGCTGGAGAATCGTGCTCAGGAATGGCCTGCTGCCCTGTCCGGTGGACAAAAACAGCGCGTGGCCCTGGCGCGGGCATTAATTCATCGTCCCGGTCTGCTGTTGCTGGATGAACCCCTCGGTGCGCTGGATGCCTTAACCCGCCTTGAAATGCAGGAGCTGATTGTCTCTTTATGGCAAGAGCACGGCTTTACCGTACTGCTGGTCACCCATGACGTCAGTGAAGCGGTGGCAATGGCCGATCGCGTGTTGCTTATTGAAGATGGAAAAATCGGACTGGATTTAACGGTGGATATTGCGCGACCACGCCGGATTGGTTCGGTGCGTCTGGCAGAGTTGGAAGCAGAAGTGTTGAACCGGGTAATGCAGCGTAGCGAAACGGAACAGCCGATCCGCCGTCATGGATAAGCATTCAGAAAAATCAGGCCCAGTAAGCGCAAGCGCCACCGGGCCTTTTGCCGGATAGCGGCGTTACCGCCTAATCCGGCTTACAAAACGACAGGTCAACGTTTCAGGCTAACGCTTTGGTTACCTTCTCGAACAGATCGCCGGAGAGATTCTCCAGACCTTTCAGCTGTTCCAGCGCCGCGCGCATCTGCGTCTGACGTTTTGCATCATAACGTTTTAAGCGAATCAGCGGCTCAATCAGACGTGACGCCACCTGCGGGTTACGGCTATTGAGTTCAGTCAGCATGTCGACCAGGAACTGATAGCCACTGCCATCTTCCGCATGGAATGCCGCCGGGTTGCTGCCCGCAAAGGCACCAATCAGAGATCGGATTCGGTTCGGGTTACTCATACTGAAGGAACGGTGCTTCAGTAAGCCACGTACCGTTTCCAGCACGTTTCTCGCCGGGCTGGTGGATTGCAGGATAAACCATTTGTCCATCACCAGACCGTCATGATGCCACTTATCGTCATATTCCTGCATTAGCGTGTCGCGGCAAGGCAGTTGCGCCGCGACTGCCGCGGACAGCGCCGCCAGCGCATCGGTCATATTGTTTGCTTCACGGTACTGCTTGCTGACCAGCGTGTCGGCCAGATGGGTTTCGCCAAAGGCCAGGAAACGCAGGCAGGCATTACGTAGCGTACGCTTGCCAATATCGGCATGTTCAACGCGGTACTCATCAAGATGGTTAGCGTTATAGATGGCGAGGAATTCATCCGCCAGTTCGGCCGCCAGCGTGCGAGTTAACGCTTCACGTACTTCCGTTATCGCCACCGGATCGATGATGTCGAACAGTTCAGCAATTTCATTCACCGAAGGCAGCGTCAGAATCTCTGCCGCCAGTGCCGGATCGATTTTCTCATCCAGCAAAATCGCCCGGAATGCATCGGCCACGTGTACCGGCAGCGACAGCGGCTGTCCCTGCTGATGGCGGGCTACGTTGAGCTTAATATAGGTCGCCAGCAAGCTTTGCGCCGCGTCCCAACGAGAGAAATCGTTACGCGCATGACGCATCAAGAAAGTCAGTTGCTGATCGCTCCATTTGTATTCCAGTTTTACCGGTGCGGAAAATTCGCACAGCAGTGCCGGAACCGGCTGGAAGTAGACGTTATCGAAGACAAACGTCTGCTCAGCCTGAGTGACATTGAGTACGGAATTCACCGGGTGCCCGCCTTTTTGCAGCGGGATCACTTTCCCTTCGTTGTCATACAACTCGAGGGCGAAAGGAATATGCAGCGGCTGTTTTTCGGCCTGATCCGGCGTGGCCGGCGTGCGCTGGCTGATAGTCAGCGTGTACTGCTCAGTGGATGGATTGTAGTCATCACGCACGGTCAGAATCGGCGTACCGGACTGACTGTACCAGCGGCGGAAATGCGATAGATCGACGTTGGACGCATCTTCCATCGCCTGCACGAAATCATCACAGGTTGCAGCGCTGCCGTCATGACGCTCAAAGTACAACTGCATCCCTTTCTGGAAGTTAGCCTCACCGAGCAGGGTGTGGATCATACGAATAACTTCAGCGCCCTTTTCGTACACGGTCAGGGTATAGAAGTTGTTCATTTCAATGACCATATCCGGACGGATAGGATGCGCCATTGGGCTGGCATCTTCGGCAAACTGCAGGCCGCGCATGGTGCGTACATTGCTGATCCTGTTTACCGCGCGTGAGCCGAGATCGGAACTGAACTCCTGATCGCGGAACACGGTTAGCCCCTCTTTCAGGCTCAACTGGAACCAGTCGCGACAGGTCACGCGGTTGCCGGTCCAGTTGTGGAAATATTCGTGACCGATGACGCGCTCAATATCGAGGTAGTCTTTGTCGGTGGCGGTATCGGTACGTGCCAGCACATATTTGGAGTTAAAGATGTTCAGACCTTTATTCTCCATCGCCCCCATGTTGAAGAAATCGACCGCGACAATCATATAAATGTCGAGGTCATATTCGAGGCCAAAGCGCTCTTCATCCCATTTCATGGAGTTTTTCAGTGAGGTCATCGCCCACGGCGCGCGGTCCAGGTTGCCGCGATCGACGTACAGTTCCAGCGCCACTTCACGCCCGGAACGGGTGGTAAAGGTGTCGCGCAGGACGTCGAAATCACCGGCTACCAGCGCAAACAGATAACACGGTTTCGGGAACGGATCCTGCCACTGTACCCAGTGACGACCATTTTCCAGTTCCCCCTGCGCCACGCGGTTACCGTTGGAGAGCAGGAACGGATATTGGGTTTTATCGGCGATAATTTTGGTGGTAAAACGCGCCAGGACATCCGGCCTGTCGAGATACCAAGTAATATGGCGGAACCCTTCCGCTTCACACTGGGTGCACAGCGCGTCGCCGGACTTGTACAGTCCTTCCAGCGCGGTATTGGCCGCCGGGCTAATTTCATTCACGATACGCAGCGTAAAACGTTCCGGCAGTTGACTGATGACCAGAGCGCCCTCTTCTTCTTTATACTCTGCCCATGGCTCGTCGTTCACGTGGATCGACACCAGGGTCAGATCTTCACCATTCAGGCGCAGGGGCGCATCGGACGCGCCATGACGGACAGCCTGGCTCACGGCGGTGACCACGGTTTTTTCAGCATCCAGGTCAAAGGTCAAGTCAATATCAGTAATGTGGTAATCCGACGCACGATAGTCGTGACGGTATTTGGCTTGTGGCTGTTGTGTCATAAAAAACCTTTAGCATCTTTGGTAGAGTCTCGGCTTCAGTCTATTCCTGTTGCGTAAATCGCGCTACGCAGAATGTTCATCTTTTCAGGCACAAACACCCTTTTTGCTACATTTTTATAACACGCGGCACGAATTGCCCTCGACCAGAAAGACAGCTTATGGTGTGATCGGGGTTCAATAAATCGCTAAACAAGGTATACTCCAGCGGTTTTCTTAGTTGTTTATTGTACTAAACGCTCCCGTGAGAGGATGCTACTGCGCACCTATGACACAATTCGCTTCTCCTGTTCTGCACTCGCTGCTGGATACAGACGCTTATAAGTTGCATATGCAGCAAGCCGTTTTTCACCACTACTATGATGTACAAGTAGCGGCTGAATTTCGTTGCCGTGGTGATGACCTGCTCGGTATTTATGCCGATTCTATTCGTGAGCAGGTGAATGCTATGCAACACCTGCGACTGCAGGAGGACGAGTACCAGTGGCTCTCCGGCCTGCCTTTCTTTAAAGCTGATTACCTCACCTGGTTACGTGATTTCCGCTATAACCCGGAACAGGTTTGCGTCACCAATGATAACGGTAAGCTGAACATCCGCTTAACCGGGCCGTGGCGTGAAGTGATCATGTGGGAAGTCCCGCTGCTAGCGGTTATCAGCGAGATGGTACACCGTTACCGTTCGCCCGAATCAGGCGTCCCGCAGGCACTCGATGAGCTGGAAAGCAAACTAGTAGAATTCTCTGCTTTAACGAAAGATGTCGATATGTCCCGCTTCCATCTGATGGATTTCGGTACGCGTCGTCGTTTTTCACGCGAAGTACAGCAGGCTATTGTTAAACGCCTGCAGCGAGAGCCCTGGTTTGTCGGCACCAGTAACTACGATCTGGCCCGCCGCCTGTCATTAACCCCAATGGGCACGCAGGCGCATGAATGGTTCCAGGCTCATCAGCAAATCAGCCCTGAGCTTGCCACCAGCCAGCGCGTTGCCCTGGCCGCCTGGTTAAATGAATATCCTGACCAACTCGGCATTGCGCTGACCGATTGCATCACCATGGATGCGTTTTTACGCGACTTTGGCGTCGAGTTTGCGACCCGCTATCAGGGTTTACGCCATGACTCAGGCGACCCGGTGGAATGGGGTGAAAAAGCCATCGCCCATTATCAAAAACTGGGCATTGATCCGCTGAGCAAAACGCTGGTGTTTTCAGATAACCTCGATTTGAAAAAAGCGATTGAGCTCTACCGCCACTTCTCTTCTCGTGTGCAGTTGAGTTTTGGTATTGGCACACGTTTAACCTGTAATATTCCCCAGGTTAAGCCGCTCAATATTGTAATCAAGCTGGTGGAATGTAACGGCAAACCTGTGGCGAAGTTATCTGATAGCCCGGGTAAAACCATCTGCCACGATAAAGCGTTCGTGCGCGCGCTACGCAAAGCCTTCGATTTGCCGCATATTAAAAAAGCCAGTTAAACCTTCCAGGGAGCCAGTTTGGCTCCCTTTTCACGCTAATTTCCGAAATCTTTCACTCCAGCTACGAATTCTGCTTGTCTGATTGCAGATGCCAGGTAACATAGGTATCCCCCCATTACGGGTGGACATGTGTTTATATATCCGACTATTAACAGAGAGAATATTATGAGCGTTGTGCCTGTAGCCGACGTACTCCAGGGCCGCGTAGCCGTTGACAGCGAAGTCACCGTGCGCGGATGGGTGCGTACCCGCCGAGATTCAAAAGCTGGCATCTCCTTCCTCGCCGTTTATGACGGTTCCTGCTTTGATCCTGTACAGGCCGTCATCAATAATTCTCTGCCCAATTACAATCAGGACGTACTGCGCCTGACGACGGGTTGTTCAGTTATCGTAACGGGTAAAGTCGTTGCATCTCCTGGACAAGGACAGAGCTTTGAAATTCAGGCCACTGAGGTTGAAGTAGCCGGCTGGGTTGAAGATCCTGATACCTATCCAATGGCGGCTAAGCGTCACAGCATTGAGTATCTGCGTGAAGTGGCGCACATGCGCCCACGTACCAACATGATTGGTGCCGTCGCGCGTGTACGTCATACGCTGGCGCAAGCGCTGCATCGCTTCTTCCACGAGCAGGGTTTCTTTTGGGTATCGACTCCGCTGATCACCGCTTCCGATACGGAAGGTGCCGGTGAAATGTTCCGCGTGTCTACGCTGGATCTGGAAAACCTGCCGCGTAACGATCAGGGCAAAGTCGATTTCGACAAAGACTTCTTTGGTAAAGAAGCTTTCCTGACCGTTTCCGGTCAGCTGAACGGCGAAACCTACGCCTGTGCTCTGTCCAAAATTTATACCTTTGGCCCGACGTTCCGTGCAGAAAACTCTAATACCAGTCGTCACCTGGCAGAGTTCTGGATGCTGGAACCGGAAGTGGCTTTCGCCGACCTGAACGATGTTGCAGGCCTGGCTGAAGCGATGCTGAAGTACGCGTTCAAAGCCGTACTGGCTGAGCGTGCGGATGATATGAAATTCTTCGCCGAACGTGTCGACAAAGACGCGATTTCACGCCTGGAACGTTTCATTGAGGCTGACTTCGCGCAGGTGGATTACACCGACGCGGTAAGCATTCTGGAAAAATGCGGCAAACAGTTCGAAAACCCGGTTTACTGGGGTGTGGATCTCTCTTCTGAGCACGAACGTTACCTTGCTGAAGAGCACTTTAAAGCGCCGGTCGTCGTTAAAAACTACCCGAAAGATATCAAAGCGTTTTATATGCGCCTTAACGAAGACGGTAAAACCGTTGCAGCAATGGACGTACTGGCTCCAGGAATCGGTGAAATCATCGGTGGTTCTCAGCGTGAAGAGCGTCTGGACGTACTGGATGCCCGTATGCTGGAAATGGGTCTGAACAAAGAAGATTACTGGTGGTATCGCGACCTGCGTCGCTACGGTACCGTTCCACATTCCGGCTTCGGTTTGGGCTTTGAGCGTTTGATCGCTTACGTTACCGGCGTGCAGAACGTCCGTGACGTTATTCCGTTCCCGCGTACCCCGCGTAACGCCACGTTCTAACCCTGCATTTTTGATACAAAAGCCAGCATTGCTGGCTTTTTTTGTCACCGCTTCACGTTTTGGGATCCCCCTCCCGCGTTTAACACAACCCTTCGCCTTCCCCCTTCCTGTTACGTAATATTTCACCGCAACATATTTGAACAAAAAAAAATCAGCACTTTTATTGTGGATTAGCATTTTCTGATTAAATAGTACATTTTCTGACCATTTGCACGGCATTCCAGACGTCCAGAAATAGCTATCTGTAAACCATGAACTTTATGGCAGAACAGAGAAAAAAGGAGTTTATCTAAATTAAATATAAGAAAATCATATAAATAGAAATAGAAGTGGTGATTTTTAGCGCACGGACATCTGAAATTTGAAGTTGTTCACAAAGTCGCACAAAAATAACATTTTGTTACACACTTTTTCTTTTTGAAACCAAATCTTTATATTTGTAGCACTTTGACGGTAGCGAAACGATAGTTTGAATGGAAAGATGCCTGTCAGACACATAAAGACACCAAACTCTCATCAATAGTTCCGTAAATTTTTATTGACGGAAATTATTGGCGGCAGTGGCAGGTGTCATATAAAAACCGATGAGGGTAATAAATAATGATGAAGCGCAATATTCTGGCAGTGGTTATCCCTGCTCTGCTGGTAGCCGGGGCAGCTAACGCTGCAGAAATCTATAACAAAGATGGCAACAAAGTAGACCTGTACGGTAAAGCAGTAGGTCTGCACTATTTTTCCAAGCACAACGGTGACAATGCCTACGCACCTAATGGCGATCAGACTTACGCCCGTCTTGGTTTCAAAGGGGAAACTCAGATTAACGACCAACTGACCGGTTACGGCCAGTGGGAATACCAGTTCAGTGGCAATAACTCTGAAGGCGGTGATGATGCTCAGAATGGCAACAAAACCCGTCTGGCGTTTGCCGGTCTGAAATTCGGTGATGCAGGCTCCTTCGATTACGGTCGTAACTACGGCGTCGTTTACGATGCACTGGGTTACACCGATATGCTGCCAGAATTCGGTGGTGACACTGCTGCTTCCGACCAGTTCTTCTCCCAGCGTAACGGCGGTCTCGCAACTTACCGTAACTCTAACTTCTTCGGTTTGGTTGAAGGCCTGAACTTCGCTGTTCAGTACCTGGGCAAAAACGAGCGTGATGACGCACGTCGCTCTAACGGTGACGGCGTTGGCGGTTCCGTAAGCTACGAAATGGATGGTTTCGGTATCGTAGGTGCTTACGGTGCAGCTGACCGTACCAACGCGCAAGAGCAGCTGACCTACGGTCGCGGCGCGAAAGCTGAGCAGTGGGCGACCGGCGTGAAATACGATGCTAACAACATCTACCTGGCGGCGAACTACAGCGAAACCCGTAACGCAACCCGTATCTCTAACGGTTATGCTAACAAAACTGAAGACGTCCTGTTGGTTGCTCAGTACCAGTTCGACTTCGGCCTGCGTCCGTCCCTCGCCTATACCAAATCTAAAGGTAAGGACATCGAAGGAATCGGCGACGTAGATCTGGTGAACTACTTCGAAGTGGGTGCGACTTACTACTTCAACAAAAACATGTCCACCTATGTTGATTACATCATCAACCAGATCGATTCTGACAACAAACTGGGCGTAGGCTCTGACGACACCGTTGCAGTGGGTATCGTTTACCAGTTCTAATAGCAGACCTCTTTGTTAAATGCCTAAAAAACAGGACTTCGGTCCTGTTTTTTTATCTCTGCTAGCGGATTCTTGCGTCTTAAAAAAACACCTCGGCTTTTCGTCAGTAACGGTTGGCATTTTGTAAATCTACCGTTAACCTGATAGCGGACTTCCCTTCTGTAATCACTATGGAACCTCGTCATGTTTGAGAACATTACTGCCGCTCCTGCCGACCCCATTTTGGGTCTGGCTGATTTGTTTCGTGCCGATGACCGCCCAGGAAAAATAAACCTTGGGATCGGTGTATATAAAGATGAGACAGGCAAAACGCCGGTACTGACCAGCGTTAAAAAAGCCGAGCAATATATACTGGAAAATGAAACCACCAAAAATTACCTTGGCATCGACGGTATTCCAGAGTTTGGCCGCTGCACTCAGGAATTACTGTTTGGTAAAGAAAGTTCGCTTATCAACGACAAACGTGCGCGTACAGCACAGACCCCTGGCGGCACTGGCGCACTGCGTGTGGCCGCTGATTTCCTGGCAAAAAACACCTCAGCTAAACGCGTATGGGTGAGCAATCCAAGCTGGCCAAACCATAAGAGCGTCTTTAACTCTGCCGGTCTGGAAGTTCGTGAATACAACTATTACGATGCAGCGAACCACTCATTAGACTTTGATGCGCTACTGGCAAGCCTCAGCGAAGCGCAGGCTGGCGACGTGGTGTTATTCCACGGCTGCTGCCATAACCCAACCGGTATCGATCCTACGCTGGAGCAGTGGCAAACGCTGGCTCAGCTTTCTGTCGAAAAAGGTTGGTTGCCGCTGTTTGACTTCGCATACCAGGGCTTTGCCCGCGGTCTGGAAGAAGATGCAGAAGGTCTGCGCGCATTCGCTGCGCTGCACAAAGAGCTGATCGTCGCCAGCTCCTACTCCAAGAACTTTGGTCTGTACAATGAGCGCGTAGGCGCCTGTACGCTGGTTGCAGCCGATGCTGAAACCGTCGACCGCGCGTTTAGCCAGATGAAATCCGTCATTCGTGCCAACTATTCCAACCCACCAGCACACGGTGCGTCGGTTGTGGCAACCATCCTGAGCAACGATGCCCTGCGCGCTATCTGGGAGCAGGAACTGACTGATATGCGTCAACGCATCCAACGCATGCGTTTGCTGTTTGTGAATACGCTGCAAGAGAAAGGTGCGAACCGCGACTTCAGCTTTATCATCAAACAGAACGGCATGTTCTCATTCAGCGGCCTGACCAAAGAGCAGGTTCTGCGTCTGCGTGAAGAGTTTGGTGTCTATGCCGTCGCTTCCGGACGTGTGAACGTAGCAGGAATGACGCCAGATAACATGGCGCCGCTGTGCGAAGCGATTGTCGCAGTACTGTAATCTATCGCGTACTAAAAAGGCCGCAATAGCGGCCTTTTTCATTTATCTGCGGTGTTACCAGACTGGCATTTCATCCTGCAGGAACGGATTATGTAGCCGTTCGTTGCCCAACGTCGAAAGTGGGCCGTGACCCGGAATAAACGTCACGTCATCGCCCAACGGCAACAGTTTACGTTTAATCGAATCAATCAATTGACTATGATCTCCGCGAGGAAAATCGCTGCGCCCAACGCCGCCTTTGAAGATCACGTCACCAGAAATCAGTAGCTTTGATTGTTCATCAAAGAAGACCACATGTCCCGGCGTGTGGCCCGGGCAATGCAGTACCTGCAACGTCACGTTACCCACGCTTACCCGGTCGCCTTCATTCAACCAGCGATCGGGCGTCAGCGGCTCACAATCGCCCAGGCCAAACATGCGACTCTGAGCAGGAAGTCCTTGTAACCAGAACTCATCTTCTTTTTCCGGACCAATAACCGGTACACCATAATGCTGTGCCAGTTCAGCCGCCGCACCTACGTGATCAAGATGACCATGGGTGAGCAGGATCTGCATTAGCGTCAGGCCACTGGCATCGACTTCCTGTTTGATTTTCTCAGCATCGCCGCCGGGATCGACCAGCGCAGCCAGACGGGTTTGCTCACACCAGATTAACGAGCAGTTCTGGGCGAATGCAGTGACCGGAATAATACGATAGTTCATACGGCTCCTGTTTCATTAAGCTTATGGATCACCAATGACGCGCCGGTCCGGTGTCAATATGCACAAAGTTACTGCGTGGGTAGTATCCTACACCACCTGCGCGCATAGATAACGCAGCTTTGCGAATATTACTTAATGCGATGCCTTCAATATGGAAATCCATGGCCTGCCCTTTCGTGTGGTAGCTTTTCTTTGCCACACCGCGGCTGTGCGCACGTAATTCATTATTGGTATCAATAGAGCGGTAACCAGAAATAAGCTGTACGGGTTTACGCGTGCCCAGCAGGCCCTGCAGACGGAAGAGTTGATCGAACAATCCCGGATCGATGGATTTCACTTTATTCGCACGAAAATCACGGAAAAAGTGATTAAGTTTAGCTAATTCGTCCTGAATATAGCCCCTGCCATCAAAAAACTCTGCTTTTATTGACTCACCGGTATGCAGGTTATTCAGAGTCAAAATGCGCGGACGTGGGGTAGAGAGTGTAGCAAACGCAGGCGTAGGCAGGATGGCAGCGCCGAGGGCAATGCCACCAAGCGCCAGCAGTTTGCGGCGATTAGCGTCAAATTTGTCCATGGTTTTAAGGTCTACAAGGTCAATGTTATCGTATGTATGCTCTAGCGCACGCGGGAAACCTTATCTGGCTAAGTAGTCCACGTCAAGGCTCCCAACCCCAGGAAATACGGGGCTTGCAGCCATTTCGCCCCGTTTCCAGCATAACTTACGACAATTATTTTCCTCGAACTGCTTCATTTATCTGATTAATTGTTCAGCTTTTGACACAATTTGTGCACTGGATCGCGCTGTCTGATCGTAATTGTAAATATCTGTACGATACTGCGTGCGACCATCCGGGCCAACAAATGCGGTCAGATAGTAGAGGTTGACGGGGATATTCTGGCGAATATTCACGTACCTTGTATCCCCTTGCTTCAGGGCATCCGAGATGCGCGTATCATTCCACCCCGCATCCTGTAGCAGCATATTCGCCAGCTCAGATGCCTTGTTCACGCGCACGCAGCCGGAGCTTAACGCCCGCGAATCCTTCTGAAACAGAGTGTGGTTCGGCGTATCGTGCAGATAAATAGCATCCGAACTCGGCATATTGAATTTATAGCGTCCGAGCGAGTTACGCGCTCCCGGAGCCTGCTGGAAGCGGAACGGCAGATTGGAGGCGGTGATGGTGGCCCAGTCAACCTGCCACGGATCTATCGTCTCTTTGCTGTTCCAGCCGCGCATTACGGTATAGCCGTGACGCTCAAGATACCCTGGGTCATTCCAAACCTTAGGCAGAATATCCTTCCGGGCCAGCGTCGGCGGCACGTTCCACGGCGGGTTAACGACCACGTTATTCAGCGCACTGCTCATCATCGGCGTTTTACGATCGGGACGTCCCACGATAACGCGCGAGGCCAGCACCTGATTGCCGTTTTGATAATACACCAGCGAGTAGGCAGGAATATTCACCATGATACCGGTAGACAGCGTACCCGGCAGCAGGCGCAAGCGCTGAATATTTAACGCCAGCACGCCCGCACGTTGAGCGGGCGTCACGTTCAGCCAGTCACGCGTGGCTGGGCCAATCGCGCCATCGGCCCCAAGCCCCTGCCACGTCTGAAAACGCTTAACCGCGTCAACAAGTTCACGATCGTAAGCGCTACGGCCTTCTTTGGCAGCCGTACTGACAACAGACTCCAGCATCCCGGTGCGGCGCAAAATTTCACGCAGCGCAGGGATATCCTTACTCCACTCCCCCGGACGCAGCGTCGCGGTACTGGTCAGTTGCGGCCAGGGCCGCGTATCGCCCACCAGCTTGAGCAGCGATTCATGCATGGCTGCGTACTGCGGATGTTGCGGTGCCAGGCTGGCGACAAACGAAGTCAGTTGACCGTCATCCAGCGCGACTTGCCATTGGTTGATCACGGAAATCGGCGGCGTCGTCAGCGCATAGGGCTTATCGCTATAGAGCCAGCGATTACCTTTGACGGGGATGTTGGCAATAAAGTGCAGATACCCCATCATCGCATCTGAGAGCACGATATCTCGCGCCTGACCGGTTACTGCCGGGTCAGTCAGTAAAGCGACCCAGGTGGTGAACTGCGGCTGAAAGCCGGCAATCGCCACTTCAGCTAACTGTTGCTGAAAGGCTTTTACCGCATCACGATTTTCCCACATCGGTTTCATTTCGCGTGCGGCATACAGCAGTTCCAGTTGGCTCATATAAACCGGTGTGAAGCCCGCTGGAAGTTGAGATTGTAATTCGGCGCGGGCTTTATCAACTGACACGCCCTCGGGCAGTGGTTGGATACCTGCCATGATAGCCGTCGCGGAAGATTGAGCCTGCGGCTGTGATAACGCTGTTGGCTGTTCACTGACGGTCGCTGAGCTATCGCCAGGGATCATTTCAGGCTCATCGGCCTGCGCATTGAACAGTGGAGCGAATGTTACGGCCAGGCACAAACTAATTGCCGACAGCCGACGACCACACATTTTATTAAGCAACATCCCTTGCCCCCTGTTTTTTTATCATACTTTGAGTAGCCAGGCCGTATTTCTTCCCCTTATTTTGGCGGGGCCGAACCTTTAAAACGCCAATACAAGCTGAAGTATGACGAGCAAGCCTGTGACGCGTTAGGCTTACCTTTAGTATATAAACATGAAAAAATTTTTGCCTAACCTAATGTAAAGAAGTTTAAAGAAATTACACCAGTTATTGAGAGTTTCCGGAAAAAAAAGAAGGCGGCCATTTAGCCGCCTTTTATTTAGCTTGCCTGCGAGGAGGCATCTTCGGTGCCAGGCAGCGGCTCAGGTAACTGAGGCGCAAACCCGCGCAGACCTACCACGTGAACGTGTTCGGTATTCTGGAAGACTTTACGCACTAGTTTGTAGGTGGTGCCTTTCTCCGGGCTAATGTTTTCTGGGGCTGCGATAATCAGCTGCATTTGCAGACGCTCGCACAGTTCAAACAGAGTCGCGATAGAGCGTGCATCAAGTCGCGCAGCTTCATCCAGGAACAGCAGACGGCAAGGAGAAATATCTTTCCCACGCAGTCTACGCCCTTCGTCTTCCCAGCTTTGCACAACCATCACCAGAATAGACATCCCGGTCCCGATCGCTTCACCCGTTGACAGCGCGCCAGATTCAGCACGCAGCCAGCCGTCAGAGCCACGGTTAACTTCAACTTCCATTTCCAGATAGTTACGGTAATCCAGCAGCTCTTCACCAATGGTTTGCGGCGTACGTTGCCCCATATCAATCTGCGGATTCAGACGCTGATACAACTTCGCCAGCGCTTCAGAGAAGGTCAGACGATTGCTGTTAAACAGATCCTGGTGCTGCTCATGCTGTTCGGAAAGCACGTCCAGCAAGGTAGCATGCGTCTCGCGTACGTTGACGTTCAGACGAACGCTGTTTACCTGGCCAAACGACACGCTTTGCAGCCCCTGGTTCAGCATGCGAATACGGTTCTGTTCGCGCTGAATGGTCTTACGAATGATATTCGCCACGCTGCGAGAGCTGATCGCCAGTTTCTGTTCGCGGGACGTTAATTCTTCCGTCAGACGGCTCAGCTCAATCTCCATCTGTTCGATCGCTTCAACCGGATCGTCGGTACGGATGATATCCTGACGAATACGTTCACGCAGATGCTGATAAACCGCGACAAAGAACTGAATTTTACGCTCTGGACGTTTTGGATCTTCAGACATGCGCAGTACATCACGCAGGTGTTCGTTATCCGCAACCGCCAGGCGCAGCGCACCGAGCGCCTTATCCGACATCGAGCGCAGTTCATCACCGGAAAGATACGCCAGCTCACGACGGTGCAGGCGGCGTTCAACGCCGTTATCTTTCACCATCCGCATCACCGCACACCATCCGGCTTTCGCGGTAACCACCTGCTCGCGCATTTCAAAATAATCACGTTCCAGCTTGCGCAACCTGCGGGTCAGGTTTTCCATCTCCGCTTCGCAGAAGGTCAACGCTTTTTCCAGTTGGTTACGGCGCGCACGGTTGTTGCTGAGCTGCGCATGCAGTTCATCACGACGAATACGCGCGCGCTCTTCGGCACCGCTGTCCGCACGAACGCCAATATCCTGCAGTTCACGTTGTAAATCGTTAAGCAGCTCTTTTTTGGTGTCATAGGAGCTTTTCAGCGACGCCATGACCTGGTTGTACTGGCTTAACTGTGCAGCGTGACTGCGTAGCGCTTCACGGGCGCGGGTACGTTCAGCTTCCGCCTGTTCCAGGCGCTCACGCAGTTTTTCGTTCAGATCGCTGTTGCCGCTAAGCATTTCAGCAGAGTCGGAATAGCTAAAGTGCGCCCGGCGCTGCACCACTTCGGTCAGGGCAAAAGCTTGCTGACGCGCATCGCGCTGCATCTGTTGGGAATACGCGTAGTCTTCCTTCAGTTGTTCAAACTGCTCAGGGTCATTTTGCAGGACCGAAACAATCGGTTCCAGTTTGGCTAACTGGTTGCCATGTTGCTGTACAAAACGCGCTGCTTCCTGGGCTTCATCCAGGCGCTCACGAATTTCGTCCACGCGATCGGCCAGCGTGTCATCCGCCAGCAGATTCAAACGCGGGAGAAGGCGGTTAAGAGCAGAGACCCCCTCTTTCGCCTGCTCAAACTGCATACGGCTTTGCTGATTATCATTTTCATGATTGGTCAGCGCACGTTCCAGTTCAACGCGACGGCCATTCAGTTGGCGGATTTCCGCTTCAGGATCGGCTTCAAACGCCACCGACAAATGACTGCCAATGAAACGACTGAACGCCTGATGCAGACGCTGGGTTTTCTGGACGTCAAAGGAGAGCGTTGCGAAACGTTCAGACAGCCCTTCACGCTCAGCATGCAGGGTTTCGATACGGCTTTCGCGCGCTGCACGGCCAAAAATCGGCACCGTCGGGAAGCGGGAATAACGCCACTGACGCTCGGCGGTTTTCACCACTACTGCTTTTTCCAGCTCATCAACGCTGAAAACGCTGTCATCAAACGACTGCGGATCCCCTTCGATGAAATAGAGATCTTCCGGACAATCCGTCAGCCCTTCAAGCTGCTCGGTAATCAGCGTCAGATCCGGCACCACGATGGCATGACGCGAAGGACCGTACAGCGCAGAGAAGTACGGCGCATCTTCAAGGCTAACGTCGTCATAGATTTCTGACAGCAGAACGCCGCCGAAGCGCTCCGCCAGCGCGTTCAGACGCTGATCTTCCGCCCCGCCCGGCTGACTTAAACGTTCAATTTCTTCATCAACTGCATTTTTGCGCGCACCGACTTCATCACGCTCAACAATGGCTTCACGCTCGCGCTCCAGCAGTTGTTGCAGATACTCGGTCACGTCCTGGCTGGAGGTAAACTCTTCGCCACACTGCTCGCTAAGCTGATTCAGGCTATTCTGCGCGGCCAGCCAGACAGGCGCACGTTTCATCAGATGCTGGATACGAGACTGCAGCTGTTCCTGCTCCTGACGCAACGTCATACGCTGTTCGCTGGCAGAAGAGACGCTGTCCGACAAGGCGGCGATGCGTGCTTCCAGTTCCTGGTGCAGCGCTTCCAGCTCATCGATATCGAACTGTTTACCCTGACGCTTGCAGAATTCAGCCAGCAGACGCTCGGCATCTTGCTGTTCGCGCAGACGCTGCTCCAGTTCGCTGAGTCGCATACGCAACGGCTGAACCTGTTCCGCCAGGTGGCGCTGTTCAACGCCTTCCCGCAGCAGTTCACGCGCCACGCTCCAGGCTTCACCACGCGCCAGCGGGCCATTGATAGCCGCCACCAGCTGATAAGCCTGTTCGAACTGGCTGTGCGCAGTTTGCGCCACGCTCATTTTTTGTTCCAGCGTCAGCAGTTTTTCAGTGGCTTCCTGCTCTTTAGCCTGGAAGGTTTCCAGCCATTCAGCAGCACTGTCGGCGGTCAGATCCGGTAAGTGGCAGAGCTCTTTCGCCCGATTCAGCGCCTGGATCGCCTGGGTATATTGGATGGCTCGCGTTTGCTGGACGTCCAGCGCTTGCTGATAATCGGCAAGCTGGCTTTTCAGCTCATCCACTTCCAGTTCCGCGGCTTCTGCGCGGGCTTCGTTTTCATCCTGGCGGTCAACGGCTTCCGCGACCACCTCATTTTGTTCTTCGAGACGGACCTGCAGTTCTTCGAGATCCGCTTCGTAGCGTTCAATTTTTTCCTGCTGACGCAGAGCGGTTTGCACCAGATTCAGGTGATCGCTCGCGGCCTGGTAATCAGCTTCCAGATCGCCTTCCGCGCCGTTATGCTCGCCCAGTTCGCGCGCCATATCCACGTGCTTATACTGCTCCGCGGCCAGCTGCTTACGTGAAGTATGCAGCTCACGACGATATTCCAGCGCTTTATCAAGATGGATACGACGTTCGTTGGCGTGACGCATATAATCCGCGGCCACATAGTTGGTCGCTTCGCTGATCAAATGCTTAAACAGATCGCGGTCAGACTGAGTTACGCGAATCGCTTCCAGCGTCATGCGGTTTTCACGCAGCGCAGCTTCCATATCCTGGAAGGCTTTACGTACGCCGCTGTTTTCCGGCAGCAGGTAGTCACGCAGTGAACGGGTAATGGCACTGGAGATCCCGCCGTACAGCGAGGCTTCAATCAGACGATAGAATTTACTACGGTCAGACGCGGAACGCAGACGACGGGCGATGATGCCCAGATCGAACATCAGTGAGTGATAATCGGTGATTGAGTTGAACTGTTTAAACTGCACGCCTTCCATCTCATCAAGCTTCTCTTTCAGCTCAGAGAGGGACAGCACGCGCGCCTGGCGTTCATTCAGCGTTTCCGTCACCAGTTGGGTTGGCTGCACCGACATCGGCAGCCCCTGAATGGCAAACGGTTTGATATCCACTTTACGATCACGACCGGCAACCTGTTGCAGACGCACCCCCACGACCACGCGCTGATGGCGCGAGTTGAGGACGTCGAGCATTGAGTAACAGACGCCCGCTTTCAACTTACCGTGCAGGCCCTTATCACGTGAACCACTGGTTGCACCGGCTTCGGTGGTGTTACGGAAATGCAGCAGGGTTAAGTCCGGGATGAGCGCTGTAACAAATGCCGCCATGGTGGTGGACTTACCCGCACCGTTACCGCCGGACAACGTGGTAACCAGTTCATCAAGGTCGAATGTACGGGCAAAAAAACCATTCCAGTTAATCAGCGTAAGTGAGCGAAATTTACCGCGTTCAATCATTATTCTTCTTCTCCACTGTCCGGCTGATTCTCTTCGGGCTCATCGTTGAGCTGCAGGCGGTTCTCGACCGGCATCGCTTCGCCATCACGAATTAAGCGACGCTGCGCTTCGCGCGGATCGTCACCGCTGCGCACATCCGCGCCAAAGCGGAAGACTGATTCCGTAATACGGAATTTGCTGCTGTCGTGACCCATAAACCACACCATGCCTAAACGGCGCAGACGGTTTAGCGAAGAACGAACTTTTTCCTGTAGCTTCTGGCGATCAACATCCGAACCGGTTGAACGGTTGTTCACCAGTTTCAGCAGCTTCGCTTCATCAGCCAGCGTTAGCAGCTCGTCGTACAACTCTTGCTGGGTAAAAATCCCTTCGTTCGCCAGGCGTTCCGGGCTGAGATAGAGATAGCAAAGAATTTTACCGACCATCATGTCCAGTTCAGACAGGACCGAACGGGGAATGAGCGTCGTTGAACGCGGGCGAAGGTAGAAGAACCCTTCCGGCGCACGGATCAATTCCACGTTATAGCGGCTGTAAAACTCTTCAAAATATTCCTGAAAATCCATCAGGAAGGCATGATTATCCAGTTCATCCAGACCGATATGGCGGCCCGAACGTAAGGCGCTGTCCAGCGCCGGAAATAACGGATTCGCCAGCGCCTGCGCCAGCTTTACCGGCATCACTTGTTCAATATTTGTCAATGACATGCGCCTGTACCTTGGCTCCGTAATCATTAATCGGCTGCCATTTGGCTGGCAGTCCGGTGAAGTCTGCTTGCGCTACGCCAAGGCGTACCGCCTGATCGATAACTATGCGCGCGACGTCGAAATGACGCGCACGTGGGTATTGCGCCAGATACTCGCGCACGACCAAACCGAGATCCAGTGGTGTTTGTCTGGATTTGTAGATAGCCAGCTGTTCTTCGATGATCGCCGCCAGCTGTTCACGGATCTCGTTAAATTCTTCATATTCCAGATCTTCCGGAAGCTCGCCGGTGACCTCTTCGTCACGCAGCACCATCTCTTCGTCACGCATATCCAGCAGACGATCGGCGTTGGCATAGGTTAGCGCCCACGGATCGTCAAAGTATGTCTGCACGGACTGGCGCAGACGCTGGGCAAAGACGCGGTTTTTATCCATATCGATCGCGGTACGGATAAACTTATGCACGTGACGATCGTAGCCGATCCATAAATCAATGGACTGCTGACCCCAACTGATAATGCGGTCGAGCTTACTTTGTAAGTCAAACACCAACCGATCGACGAAATGCAAATCGTCATGCGTCATCGTGGCGTCCTGGATGTGTAACAGGTGAGCCTGTAGCTTATCCCCCGCCGCTTCCAGCGTATCCTGCAGTTCACGCAGCGTACCAGACGTTTCAGAGAGCAGCAGTTCACAGCTGGAGATCGCCGCCCGCCAGTCTTTATTAAGCAACTGTGCGATGTCGTCTTTTACCTGCTGTTGCTGTTCATCCATGATGCGCTGGGTCAGATCGATACTGTCGAAAATCTCCGCCACCGAGTATTTCAATGGCGCGTAGACGTTGCGATGCCAGTGGAACTCATCGCCACCTTCCGCTGCCGCATCCGCCGCGCGCTTTAGTTCACCAGCAACAATCGACAGCTGCATTGAAAGACGTAGCGTAGAGAATTCACGCTGACGAATGTAGTAATCCGTGATGCCAATTCCCAATGGCGTTAAACGATATATAGCGTTGCCTTCCGCCTGCTCGCTGGTAAAGCGGTTCAGCAGACGTTGACGCACCATATCGTTGATCGCGTTGTTGGCGCGTACGCCGATGGTTTCGCTGGTTTGCTCAAACGCATCACTCACATGGCGGAACGCATCCACCAGCTCACCTTCACTCATCTCGCCGTCAAGTCGCTCACCGTTCAGGGTCGCGACCGCCAGCAGGAACGAAAGTCTGTCTACCGGCAGAGAGATGGAGAAGTCATTTTTTCTGGCCCAGGCAACCAGTTCGGGGACTGTCTGGGAAAATTCACTCATAAATTATCCTTGCATCTGCGGCTCGGGCCGAACTTTTAATCGCGGTGACATGAATATAGCGCCCAAGGCTGATATACGGTTCCTGGCGGCAATAGCGCGTTTCTAACTCAAGTAACATTTCAAAGTCGTCATGCTGTTTATGTTTATCTCGCAGATAATCATGAAACACGCGGACGCCCGTTTTACCGGTTATCTGCCAACCGATCTCGTCCAGCCACTGGTAGACCTGCCCCGGATCGCGCGGGTAGTCCGGTGAAAGCGTGCGCTTTTTACGTTTCGGCATCCCCACCTGCACATAGTCAAAGTTCCCTGCGACCATGTTATGCATCAACAGACCGTTAGCATTGTAGAACATTAACGACAGCGCGCCGCCAGGACGCAATACTGACCACAGAGTCTGCAACACGTTGACCGGATCTGTCACCCACTCCAGCACAGCATGAAACAATATCAGATCAACCGGGCTTTCCAAATGCGAAGCAACATCCTGAGCAGCGCATTGTATAAAATGCATGTTCCCGCTCACACCTTTTGCCTCTACCGCCTGTTGCGCTCGGGCGATCATCTCGCCAGACAGATCGCATAATGTGACGAAATGTCCTCGTTCCGCCATTTTGATGGCCGTTTGCCCTTCACCACCACCGGCATCCAGAATGTGCAGTTTTTGCTCACCGAACGTTTCCAGTAATCGATCCAGATCCTGCCAAAGGATAGCCTGTCTTAATTGACCTTTGGTGGTGCCGTAAATGTTACGGGAAAACTTCTCTGCAATGTCATCAAAATTGCGATCCCGCATCGGGCTCTCCGCATACTGGCTTTAGGGTGACTAAGTAAAACCGCTATTTTGTCACACCCACGCCGAGAATGAACCTTCCTGGTGTAATATCCCTGCAGATCCCCTGCTGTATGGTTAAAAAAGGAACCAAAAAGGATGCTTTTTACGCTGAAGAAAGTGATTGGCGGTATGATGCTGCCGCTGCCACTGATGCTAATTATGATGGGTATTGGCCTGGCGCTGGTCTGGTTCAGTCGCTTTCAAAAAACAGGGAAAGTGTGTATTAGCCTGAGTTGGCTGGCACTGTTACTCCTTAGTTTACAGCCCGTCGCCGACAGACTGTTGAAACCGATTGAGGACAGTTATCCAACGTGGCAAGGTTCGCAAAAAGTGGAATATATTGTGGTGCTGGGGGGAGGGTATACCTGGAATCCGCAGTGGGCGCCGAGTTCAAATCTGATCAGCAACAGCCTTCCACGACTGAATGAAGGTATTCGCCTATGGCGCGCAAACCCGGGATCGAAGCTCATCTTTACCGGCGCTGCCGCAAAGACGAATAACGTCAGTACCGCAGAAGCTGGCGCCCGAGTAGCGCAGTCGCTGGGGGTGCCAGCCGATGAAATCATCACCCTGGATCACCCCAAAGATACCGAAGAAGAAGCCGCGGCGGTAAAGAAGGCCATCGGCAATGCGCCGTTCCTGCTGGTAACCTCTGCCTCCCACTTACCGCGGGCGATGATCTTCTTCCAGCAGGCCGGCTTGCATCCGCTGCCAGCGCCAGCCAATCAGTTAGCAATTGATTCACCGCTTAATCCGTGGGAGCGCGCTATACCTTCACCCGTCTGGTTGATGCACAGCGATCGCGTTGGTTACGAAACCCTGGGACGCATCTGGCAGTGGCTGAAGGGATCGGAACATTGACAGGAATGCTGCCTGATAAGGTGTTCACATGTTTATCATGCGAGCCACGGCAGCAATGATTTCGTTGCCAGGTCAAAGTTGGAACGATTAAAGCGCCCGGTGTTGACCAATTGCGTCACTTCATCCCATAACACATACAACCAGCGCCGCCAGATGAATGACTCCGCCACTGGCGCGCGCTGCAGGTATTGCCAAAGCAGGCTTTCCGCCAGCGCATTATCCATCAGGCGGAACAGTTCATATTCCCTTGGCGCCCACAGCATCAACCCCGGTCCCACCATAGCCAGAAGCTGATCGCTACGGGCATCTTTGAGCATGCTACGTAAACTGAAATTACCGTGGATCAGCACGCAGTTATCATTGAATCCTTCAAATAAGGCAGGCAAACACTCACGCGTGCGAAACAGGATCCGCTTGTCCTGCATCGTTAGTCCGGTATTGTTGAACTGATTTAACGTGGTCCACAGCACCTCAACCCGCTGACGATACCAGGATGGCCAGATATTCTCTTGCGTGTTATCCACCATTCCCACGCAGCCAGCACTATCCTGCCGATGCCATGACAGCAGACCTTCTACGATCTGATCTTTTAAATGTTCCCAGCGTTCGGGCGTTCGGGCAGGCGCTTCCACCGGCACCCCACGTAAACGCTCAAGCAGTAGCACATCAGGACCGGGATGTTCCTCGTGGGTTAAGACCCCATAAATGACGGGCATACGCACCGTACCACTGCGCGCCAGCATGGAGGTTTTCCATGCCAACTGCTGCGCCATACCCGGCGTGGTGAAACTTCTCGCCATCAGTGGCATCGGATTTCCCTGGCTGTCGTACAGTGACCACAGGGCCGTATCCACTTTTTCATTCACGCATTCTATACGACTGAGTTTTTCACCCAACAGATGACTGAGTTCGGCACGCAACTGTTCCATTTCGGATTGCCCTCATAAATGCTACTGCTTTCATAATGAGCGTCGTGCAGACAGATGTCACCCGGATGAGATCAATTGATGAAAAGAAAAATGGCGGGAAAGCGTAACGATACGACACTCCTCCCAAAAATTCGCGTCATCAGGGGGAGTGTCGTGAGAAAAACTAACGCATTTCGGCGCGAACGCGCTCAAGATCTTCGGCAGTGTCTACGCCTGTACCGGGTACTTCTTTGGCGACGGCAACATGAATTTTTTCGCCGTACCACAGCACACGTAGTTGCTCCAGCATTTCAATATGCTCAAGCGGGCTAGGCTGCCAGTTAACATAACGGCGGATAAAACCGGCGCGATAGCCGTAAATACCCAGATGTCGCAGGAAGGTGTCACCCACCGTTTCCAGGCTTTTAGCGAAACGGTCGCGATCCCACGGAATGGTCGCGCGTGAAAAATAGAGTGCATAACCTTCGGCGTCCAGAACGACTTTCACCGCATTCGGATTAAATGCCTCTTCCGCACTGTGAATCGGTGCAGCAAGGGTCGCCATACCGACCTGGCGCTGTGCCAGATTCTCAGCGACCTGGCGAATAATGACCGCCGGGATCATCGGCTCATCACCCTGTACGTTCACAATAACGGTATCATCGCTAAAGCCACATTTCTCGACGACTTCCGCCAGACGCTCCGTACCGGACTGGTGATCGGCGCGGGTCATGCATACTTCACCCCCCACCGCTTCTACCGCGCGAGCGACATCTTCGTGATCGGTCGCAACAATAATACGTTCAGCGCCAGATTCACGCGCACGTTCCAGCACATGCACGATCATCGGCTTGCCATTGATATCCAGTAGCGGCTTGCCCGGCAAACGTGTGGACGCATAACGCGCAGGAATAATGACCACAAAACTCATGATTTACTCTCATCAGCAGTCAGAACGCGAGCTTCGGTTTCCAGTAACACGGGAATGCCATCACGCAGTGGGAAAGCAAGGTTATCCAGTTTACAAATCAGTTCCTGTTTTTCCTGGTTAAACCAGAGTTTGCCATTGCATACCGGGCAGGCAATGATTTCAAGCAGACGATGATCCATAGTTCCTCCAGATGGACCGGATTGTGAATCCGTAAATATTAACATAATCGCTTACCGTGCTGGGTCTATTTCCCAACCATGGCGCGCATCAGCAAATAAACCTTCAGGATAGCGTCCCAGCGTCACACGTGTTGCCTGCTGCCAGCGGGCAAAATCATCAATCGCCTGAAACAATCCTTTTTGCAGAGTAACCCCAGGTTTGACGCCATCCTGTAACCACAGCGAAATCACTTCCAGTACGCCCGTTTTGCGGTGCATTTTGGTATCCATCCGCCCAACTAACTGCCCGCGATGCAGCAGCGGCAAGACGAAATAACCATACTGACGTTTCGGTGCTGGCGTGTAACATTCGAGCCGATAGCTAAAATCGAATAGCTGCTCTGCCCGTTTACGATCCCAGACCACCGGATCAAAGGGTGATAATACTGCGCTATGCGTCGCCGTTAATTTACCCGTCAATGCCTGCTCCAGCAGCGGCTGAAGGTGGCTATGCAGCCACAAGGTTCCTAACCCTTCGACATCGACAGGAATAATCTGTTGCTGCTGTGCACGTACGTTGCACCAGTTTTTTAGCGCCGGACGCTTCAGGCGATAGTAGTCTGCCAGCCATTGTTCGCGAAAAATCCCCAGACTGCGGGCGCTGTTATCCAGCATGAGGCTTTCAGCTTCTTCCTGTGAAAGCCGGTCGCGTTCATCATCCCAGTGCGGCATGACGCGATGGGTTAAATCATACACTCGCTGGAAATTACGCCGTTCCACCACCATCACTTTCCCGGCGGTGAACAGGCCTTCAAGATGACGCTTATGCGGTTTCCATGCCCACCAGCCGCTGGCCCCCTTGCGCAGATGCTCAAAATCGGCAGAGCGTACTGGTCCGTTATGCTGGATGTGCTGGAGCAGCAGCTCAATCTCATGCGCATGTTCTTTCATCCACTCCGCTTTATACTTCCAGCCCATTTTCTCCGGGGCCAGCATGCGGTGACGTATCAGCATAAAGTCGCTACGCGGCAAAAAGCAGGCCTCGTGCGCCCAGTATTCCATCAGTTCGCCCCGCTGCAATGCGTCATCCAGCCACTGGGGCGAATAATCACCCAACCGACTAAACAGCACCAGGTAAGGGCTGCGCGACACAATATTGATGGTATCGATTTGCAATAACGACATGCGCGAAATGGTAGCAAGAATATCTGCTGGGGTTGCCCGACGGCGTGTTTTTTTCAGCAGCCCTTGAGCGGCAAGGTGAAGATGACGGGCATCCGTCAAAGAAAGACGCGGCAACGACATTTATGGCCTCATAAATGATTCGCTGCCGCAGCGTGAATCAGTTAGCGAGTCAGCGAGATTAAGCTATCCAGCAACATATCAGGCCGATCGCCTGACAAATGAGCGTCAACAGGTAAATACCACCAGTTTTCATCGGCAAATGCACGGCACTTAACCGCATCTTTTTCCGTCATAACCAGCGTTTGCCTGGCGCCTGCAAACGCACTGACGTCACTGTAGGTCAGAGACTGATGGTCTGCCAGCGCAATACTTTTTTGCACGCTGGCACCGCATGCTTCCAGCGTGGCAAAAAAACGCGGTGGATGGCCAATGCCCGCAATGGCGACAATATTGGACAGCTGCGACACATCGCGGCGTTCACCCGTACGTAAATTAACGGCCAGCCCCGGTTCAAGTCGCATAGGGATTTCCCCTGGCTGCGCAACGCCACCGTTAACGATAGTCGCATCCACCGATTTAAGCCGGCCTGCGCGTTCCCGCATGGGACCCGCGGGAAGCCACCAGCCATTGCCAAACCGACGTTCTCCGTCAATAACCACGATTTCAACATCTCGCGCCAGACGGTAGTGCTGTAGCCCATCGTCCGTCACAATCATCTGCACATCGTGTTGGGCCAAAATGGCTTTGACCGCATCCGATCTTACCGGGGATACCGCTACGGGCACGCCGGTACGTTGGGCGATCAGCACAGGTTCATCACCCGCTTCTGCCGTAGTGGTATCTGCGGTCAGTAACAGCGGGTAAGCAGCCGCTTTCCCGCCATAACCACGCGACACCACGCCCACGCGAATCCCACGTTGACGCAGTTGTTCAACCAGCCAAATCACCACTGGTGTTTTGCCATTGCCGCCCGCGGTCAGGTTTCCGACCACCACAACCGGGACTGGTGCACGCCACGCGCGTTTAATCCCAAGCTTGTAACATAAGCGGATCCCCCCGCTCACCAGGCCATACAGCCAGGAGAGCGGGAGTAACAGTCGCCACAGCGGCGACTCACCAGACCAGATTCGAGCGATCATTGACCGAATTGCATTTTATGTAATTGTGCATACACCCCACGCTGCTCAATCAGCTCGCTATGGGTTCCACGCTCAACAATAATACCGTCTTCCACCACGATGATTTCATCCGCCTGTTCAATGGTAGAAAGTCGGTGAGCAATCACCAGGGAGGTACGGTTTTTCTGAAGCTCATCCAGAGCAGCCTGAATCGCGCGTTCAGACTCGGTATCGAGTGCCGACGTTGCTTCATCAAGGATCAGAATCGGACTGTCACGCAACAAGGCGCGGGCAATAGCGATACGCTGGCGCTGACCACCAGATAGCAGGACGCCGTTTTCGCCAATCACCGTATCCAGGCCATTGTCCATCTTATTGATGAAATCCATGGCGTAAGCCATTTTCGCCGCTTTTTCGATCTGCTCACGGCTATACAAATCGGTACGCGCGTAGGCGATGTTGTTGGCAACCGTATCGTTAAACAGGTGCACATTCTGCGAAACCAACGCGACCTGATCGCGCAAGGATGCCAGGGTATATTCACGTAGATCGTGTCCGTCCATTAGAATCTGCCCTTCATCAATATCATAGAAGCGCGTGATCAAGCTGGCGATGGTGGATTTCCCTGAACCCGAACGGCCAACCAGGGCAACGGTTTTCCCCGCTGGAATATTCAGGTTGATGTTGCGCAGCGCAGGTACTTCACGTCCCGGATAGGTAAATGTCACGTTGCGGAACTCGAGATTGCCGGTAGCGCGTTCGATTTCGCGTGTACCTTCATCTTTTTCCTGCTCGCTATCCAGAATCGTAAATAAGGTCTGGCAGGCCGCCATACCGCGCTGGAACTGCGCGTTGACGTTGGTCAGCGATTTCAACGGACGCATCAGCGCGATCATTGAGGAGAAGACAACCGTAATTGTCCCTGCAGTCAGGTTTTCCATTACGCTTGGGAAGCTGGCTGCATACAACACGAAGGCCAGAGCCAGAGACGCAATCAGCTGGATGATAGGATCGGAGATAGAAGAGGCGGAAACCATCTTCATGCCCTGCAAACGCATCTTATTGCTGACTTTATCAAAGCGCTTAGTTTCGACTTCCTGACCACCAAAAATCAGAACTTCTTTGTGGCCTTTCAGCATCTGCTCAGCACTGGTCGTAACCTGACCCATGGTGTTTTGCATATTTTTACTGATGCTACGAAAGCGCTTGGAAACCACACGGATTGCCACTGATACAATCGGTGCCAGCACAATCAGGATCAATGACAGCTGCCAGCTGTAATAAAACATCATGATAAACAGGCCAATAATTGAGGCCCCTTCACGTACCACCGTGATCAGCGCGCCGGAGGACGATGACGCGACCTGCTCTGAATCATAGGTAATACGTGACAATAGTGTACCTGTAGACTGTTTATCAAAAAAGGAGACCGGCATGCCCATCATATGGCCAAACAGGCGGCGACGCATGGTCATGACCACTTTGCCTGATACCCATGAGATGCAGTAGCTGGAGACATAGCTGGTTAAGCCACGAACTATCATCAGTCCAATGACCACCAGCGGCATCCACAGCAGCACCGAGCGATCCGTTTTACCAAAACCATCATCCAGTAATGGCTTAAGGAGCGATAACATGAAGGTATCGCTGGCCGCGTTAAGGACTAACGCTATACCCGCCACGATCAGACCCGATTTAAAAGGCGCTATGGTTGGCCATAGTCGGCGAAACGTCTGCCACGTAGAGAGATCTTTATCGTTATGCATTCAAAAAACCAGCATTTGTTAGAATAGCCGCATATTCTACCCGTTATCCTCCGACACGCCAAACCACTGATGATACCAACGAGGTAAAATCTGATCCCGCAAGCTGTTTATTCGCCAGTTTTTTTGATAAAAATCCAGCGTAATCTGCCCCTGGTGTGGTGTATCCAGCCATTGATAATTTTGTTGCCGATAACGTTGCTTCACTTTCCTGGACGGGAGACGCCAGGCATTGTAACGGGATGCGGAGGCTAGCGCGGCCTGCCCGCCGACCCGCTGAATCAGCGCCTGCGATGATGAGGTATTGCTACCATGATGTGGAACCTGTATCACCGTAGACTGCAGATGCTGCCAGTAGTGACTTAGCATTTTTTGTTCAGCGGGAGACTCAATATCTCCGGTCAGCAGAATACTCTGATGCCCGTCATCGACCTTAACCACGCAGGAGTGGTTATTTCCCAGATCTTTATTTCCACGCACGGGCCAATGCGCACTAAAGGTTAACCCTTGCCATTGCCAGCGCTCCCCGCGTAAACACGGGAGGTGCCCTTCCCAACCTAATGGGCTTCTTATCCATAGCGACGGCCAGGTTTGCTGCAGCGAGCGCAACCCGCCCCGGTGATCCATATGCTCGTGGCTTAAAATAACGCCTTCTGGCTCCAGGTTGTGCCAGCGTAACCAGGGAATAATCAGCTGTTGCGCGCTATCGCCTTCAGGCCATGCCAGACCGGTATCGTAAAGAATCGCTTTCCCATTGCGCGCAATTACCATCGCCAGCCCCTGCCCGACGTCCAGCATATGCACTTGCCAGACATCAGTACGTGACGTTCGCCAGAACGGGGCGCTCAGTAAAAGGAGCACAGTGACGCAAACTACCGGTATAGTTCGCCACGCGTTCAGCCGATATGCGATGAACAGGAGTCCGGGTACAAATGCTAGCCATTGCCAACGTGCATCAATATTGATCCACCCTTCAGGCAGGCTCCTGAGCTCCCAAAATAATAGCGCGAGGGAGCGATCCGCTAAATACCATAGGTTCGACTCAACCATCGCCAGCCCGGTTAAATGCACGATCATGCCTGCTAATATCAATGGTACGGAAATAAACGTAACCAGCGGTACAGCAAACAAATTGGCCAAAAATGAGGTCAGGCTAAAACCGTGAAACATCGCGATTTGCACAGGCAGAAGCAGGAGCGTAATTCCCAATTGCAAATGAGCAAGCGCCAGAAATTGGCGTCCAACGCGCGACAGCGGCCAATCCGGCATCGGAACCCATTGATACCAGAACAGCAGCGCCGCAACGGCAAAAGCAGACAACCACAGACTTTGTGAAAGAACGGCGACAGGATCCACCACCAGAATGGCTGCCAGACAGCAGATCCACACCGACCATCCACTCCACTGCCTGCTGCTGAGTTTTAGCCCTCCCCAGACCAGTAGCGCAACAACCGTACGTAATGCCGGGGGCTGTAGCCCCGTTAACCAGGCATAGAATGTTGCGCAGACGATCCCGCCAACTAACGGAACCTGCCAGCAAATCCATCTGGTTGGCATAAAAAATTGCCCCGCGCGAATTAATCCCGCTGCCAGAAGTGCGGCAAATGCAATATGCAGCCCGGAGATAGCCATCAAATGGGCCGTACCGGTATCACGCATAATGGTTTTCACCGCTTGTGATACGGACAAGCGCTCCCCCATTCCCAGGCCCAGTATAACCTGCTGCCAGGGATAGTCGGCGAGCGCGCTTTTCAACGAGGAGAGATACCGCGAACGCAAACTGCATTGTTGTGTGATAACCGAAGCCTGCAAAAATCTTCCCGTCAGCAGCTGGTGCTGCGCCAATGCGTAACGCTGGCTATCAAACCCGCCCTCGTTCAATTGACCGTGTATAGCACGAACCTTCAACGTCATCGCCCATGTCTGGCCCGCACAAACGTTGCCGGGTAGGTACTGCCCATACAGAGTAATTCCGATGGCAGGAAATACTCGCTTCCCCTGCAGATGCGTGATCTGGCCGTAGTGCGTTGTCATATTATCGGTTCCGGTTATCCGCACGATGGCCTGCTGGCTTTTTGCAGGCAGCGTATTACCGGCCCACAGCGCATCTTTCGCAGCCAGAACTCCCCAAAGAAAAAATAGCAGGGTTAATCCGACGAAACGTACAGGGCTGTGAGAAATAAGACAGAGCAGAATTGCCAGACCAAATATAACGCCGATGCACAGCATGTCAGGTAACGCAGGTAATAGCATAAGCGGGAGAATGCCGAATAATGCACTCGTACTAACCGTTGTTATTTTCATCAGTCACCTCCCTGTAGCAGGAAGTGTGCAGTAATGCTCGACGGTTGTCTGGTGCCAATTTAGCGTTATACAGTATGCATTCCGCTAACATTTAGCGGCGCTTGTAACGTGCAAATTAACTGGGACGGGGATTCCAGGATGGGCTGGCAGAAATGAAAAAAGCACCCATGCGGGTGCTTTTCTCGGCGTTAAGTCTCGCTAAAAACTTAACCGTAAATATTGGCGCGATCGCGCAGTTCTTTACCTGGTTTAAAGTGCGGAACGTATTTTCCTTCCAGGTCCACTTTATCGCCGGTCTTCGGATTACGTCCGGTGCGCGGTGCGCGGTAATGCAAAGAGAAACTGCCGAAACCGCGGATTTCAATACGCTCGCCCTGCGCAAGAGTCGAGGCCATATGTTCCAGCATCTCTTTAACTGCATCTTCAACCGCTTTCGCGGGAATATGAGGTTGCTGGGTTGCAAGTCTTTCAATCAATTCTGACTTGGTCATGATTCCTCCGGTTCCTTAAAGGCATAATTAGCTGCTGCATTGATTAAGGGCGGCCTTAGCCGCCCTTTGTCATTGATTACAGGACGAATCCTGTAATCTGTCAAGTTACTCGTCGCCCTTTGTGCTGTTAACAGCACAAAGGATTTAGGAGCACTCGATATTACTCGCCTTTAGCTGCTTTGAAAGCTTCAGCCATTGCGTTGTTAGAGAAGTTAGCATCTTCCTGTTTGTTAACAGTTGCGATTGCATCTTTCTCATCAGCTTCGTCTTTAGCACGAACAGACAGGCTGATTGCGCGGTTCTTACGATCAACGCCGGTGAATTTAGCTTCAACGTCGTCGCCTACGCTCAGAACCAGAGTTGCATCTTCAACGCGGTCGCGGGAAGCTTCAGAAGCGCGCAGGTAACCTTCAACGCCGTCAGCCAGTTCTACGGTTGCGCCTTTAGCATCAACTGCAGTGACTTTACCGTTTACGATTGCGCCTTTCTTGTTCAGTGCAACCCAGTTATTGAACGGATCTTCTGCGAGCTGTTTAACGCCCAGAGAGATACGCTCACGTTCTGCGTCAACCTGCAGAACAACAGCTGCGATTTCGTCGCCTTTTTTGTATTCACGAACTGCTTCTTCGCCTGCAACGTTCCAGGAGATGTCAGACAGGTGAACCAGGCCGTCGATGCCGCCGTCCAGGCCGATGAAGATACCGAAGTCAGTGATAGACTTGATTTTACCTTCAACACGGTCGCCCTTGTTGTGGGTTTCCGCGAACTGCTGCCATGGGTTGTTTTTGCACTGCTTCAGACCCAGGGAGATACGACGACGTTCTTCGTCGATATCCAGAACCATAACTTCCACTACATCGCCAACGTTAACAACTTTGGACGGGTGGATGTTTTTGTTGGTCCAATCCATTTCGGAAACGTGAACCAGGCCTTCAACGCCTTCTTCGATTTCAACGAAGCAGCCGTAGTCGGTCAGGTTGGTCACGCGACCAGTCAGTTTGGTACCTTCCGGATAACGCTTAGCGATAGCTACCCATGGATCTTCGCCCAGCTGTTTCAGGCCCAGAGATACACGAGTACGCTCGCGGTCGAACTTCAGCACTTTAACAGTGATTTCGTCGCCAACGTTTACGATTTCGCTCGGATGCTTAACGCGTTTCCATGCCATGTCGGTGATGTGCAGCAGGCCGTCAACGCCACCCAGATCAACGAATGCACCGTAGTCAGTGAGGTTCTTAACGATACCTTTAACTTCCATGCCTTCCTGCAGGTTTTCCAGCAGCTGATCGCGTTCTGCGCTGTTTTCGGATTCGATAACGGCACGACGGGAAACAACAACGTTGTTACGCTTCTGATCCAGCTTGATTACTTTGAATTCAAGCTCTTTGCCTTCCAGGTGCAGCGTGTCGCGGACCGGACGAACGTCTACCAGGGAACCCGGCAGGAACGCGCGAATACCATTCAGCTCAACAGTGAAGCCACCCTTGACTTTGCCATTGATAACACCAGTAACGGTTGCAGCTTCTTCGTAAGCTTTTTCCAGCGTGATCCAAGCTTCGTGACGTTTAGCTTTTTCACGGGACAGCAGGGTTTCACCGAAGCCGTCTTCTACTGCATCCAGAGCAACGTCAACTTCGTCACCAACCTGGATTTCCAACTCGCCCTGGGCGTTTTTGAACTGCTCTGCCGGAATGGCGGACTCAGATTTCAGACCAGCGTCAACCAGTACTACGTCTTTGTCGATAGCAACAACAACACCACGAACGATGGAACCCGGACGGGTTTCGATTTCTTTTAAGGATTCTTCAAACAGTTGAGCAAAAGATTCAGTCATGTTTAATCTTCAGGTTTCATATTTAACGTCCACCTGGCTCCATGCCGGATGGGGTTGTTTAACATACCCGCTGTCAATCCATTGCAACGGGGGTACTGCAAATTCGGTCGCACTTAAGCGAGTGCCAGTTTTTGGCGCGCGTATTGTAACGCTTTTTCAATCACTTGCTCAATGCTTAATCGGGTTGAATCCAAAACTAAAGCATCAGCAGCGGGAACCAGCGGCGCTACAGCACGGTTACGATCGCGGAAATCGCGTTCGTCGATCTCGGCCAAAAGGCGTTCAAAGTTAACACTAAAGCCCTTTTCCTGCAACTGTAGCATACGTCTATGCGCACGTTCTTGCGAGGAGGCGTCCAGGAAAATTTTCACTGGTGCATCCGGGAACACCACGGTCCCCATGTCTCGTCCGTCGGCAATCAGGCCGGGCGCTTCACGAAACGCGCGTTGACGACGTAACAGCGCTTCGCGTACGCGAGGAAACGCAGCGACCTGAGATGCGGCATTCGCTACTTCCTGGGTGCGGATTTCGCCGCTGACATCTTCACCTTCCAGAATGACTTCCAGGTTGCCGTCCGTTGAGATAAAACGCACATCCAGGTGTGAGGCAAGCGGTACCAGAGCATCTTCAGATGTGACATCAACATGGTGATGCAACGCTGCGAGCGCCAGTACGCGGTAGATCGCGCCTGAATCTAACAGATGCCATTGCAATGCTTCCGCCATTGCCTTGCACAAGGTGCCTTTTCCTGCACCACTTGGGCCATCAATGGTAATAACCGGGGCAATTGCCGTCATCTTTTTCTCCTTAAACGGGCATACGTTAACGTGAACGCCGCGCATTATACGCGCCAACGCTAATAATCGTTAACACAGAGTGTAAAAACCCGATTAGTCTGTAACGATGTGAGGAAGAATTGCGCAATTATAGCGGGCTGGCGAGAAACCAGCCCGGAAGATGACACTGATTTACTTTTTATCTGCAGCGATGCGCTCACGAATATGCGGAGCGCGATCGTCAGATGTGAGGATCAGGCAGGTGTACTAATACGCGCCAACTGTTCGAAATAATCCGGGAAGGTTTTGGCGGTACATTTAGGGTCCAAAATGGTCACCGGCGTGTCAGACAACGCCACCAGCGAGAAACACATCGCCATGCGGTGATCGTTGTAGGTCGCGATCTCCGCAAACTGTAACGTCGCCGGTGGTGTAACGCGAATATAGTCTTCGCCCTCTTCAACGATCGCGCCCACTTTACGCAACTCGGTCGCCATCGCGAACAGGCGGTCGGTCTCTTTGACGCGCCAGTTATAGATGTTACGTAAGGTCGTGGTGCCTTTAGCGAACAGCGCTGCCGTGGCTATGGTCATCGCCGCATCGGGAATATGGTTCATATCCATGTCTACCGCGTTCAGCTCACCGTGAGTACAGGCAATAAAGTCATCGCCCCAGGTAATGGCCGCGCCCATTTTTTCCAGCACATCAGCGAAGCGGATATCACCCTGCATACTGTTGCGGCCAATCCCGGTGACTTTTACCGTACCGCCTTTAATGGCTCCTGCTGCGAGAAAATAGGAAGCGGAAGAAGCATCACCTTCAACCAGATATGCACCCGGTGACTGATACTGCTGCTGACCCTGCACAATAAAGCGCTGGTAGTTCTGATTCTCAATTTCAACACCAAACGTTTTCATCAGGTTCAGTGTGATATCAATGTAAGGTTTGGATACCAGCTCGCCTTTAATGGCGATCGTCGTATCCTGCGGCGCCAGTGGCGCAGTCATCAGCAGCGCCGTCAGGAACTGGCTGGATACGCTGCCGTCTACCTCAACCTGTCCTCCGGTAAAGCCACCGCGCAGACGTAAAGGCGGATAGTTTTCTTGCTCCAGGTATTCTATGTTGGCTCCGCCCTGGCGTAACGCATCAACCAGATGGCCAATCGGGCGCTCTTTCATGCGCGGCTCGCCCGTCAACACGATGTCATTACTGCCCAGACACAGCGCAGCGGCCAGTGGGCGCATTGCGGTTCCGGCATTGCCAAGGAACAGTTCCACTGCGCCTTCGGCATGCAGCGCGCCGCCATTGCCGATAATCTCGCAACGCGTACGGTCGGCAGAAAGGGTATAGCTAATTCCTAACGCATTCAGAGCATTAAGCATATGGCGGACATCATCGCTGTCCAGCAGGTTGGTCAGGACAGTGGTGCCATTTGCTAATGCAGCCAGCAGCAAAGCGCGGTTAGAAACACTTTTGGATCCAGGCAGATTGATGGTGCCATCCACCCGCGCAATGGGTTGTAACGTCAGGGATTCCATGAAACTCGACTCTCAAAAACAGACATAAAAACCCCACAGACTGGCTGTGGGGATGAAAATACAGCAGATTAACCGCGGCGGCGCTCGAAATCGACCATGAAATCGGTCAGCGCTTTTACACCTTCTAGCGGCATTGCATTGTAGATGGACGCGCGCATACCGCCGACCACACGGTGCCCTTTCAACGCGTGCAGACCCGCAGCGAAAGACTCTTCCAGGAAGAGTTTATCCAGGGCGCTGTCAGCAAGCTGGAACGGTACGTTCATGCGTGAACGGTTCGATTTTGCCACGTCGTTACGGTAGAAATCGCTGTTATCGATTACGCCGTACAGCAGTTCCGCTTTTTGCTGGTTAATTTTATCCATCGCGTTAACACCGCCCTGCTCTTTCAGCCATTTAAAGACCAGGCCAGACAGATACCAGGCAAAGGTTGGCGGCGTGTTGAACATGGAGTCGTTGTCATTCAGCACGGTATAGTCGAGGATTGACGGGCATGACACATGAGCCTTACCCAGCAAATCTTCACGTACGATGACAATGGTCAGCCCGGCCGGGCCGATGTTTTTCTGCGCCCCGGCATAAATTACGCCATAACGGCTCACGTCAAGCGGTGCGGAAAGAATGGTAGAGGACAGATCCGCCGTAACCACCACATTGCTGGCAAAATTCGGCGTTTCATCGATCGCAATGCCATCAATGGTTTCATTCGGGCAATAGTGCAAATACGCCGCGTTGTCAGAAAGCTGCCATTCGCTCATTGGCTTAACAGCACGCAGTCCGTCAACGGTGACTTTGGCGTCGATAACGTTTGGCGTACAGTATTTTTTCGCTTCTTTAATTGCGCTGGCGGCCCAATAACCGGCATCAACGTAATCCGCCGTGGTTTTGTCACCCAGAATATTTAACGGGATACCCGCAAACTGCCCACGCCCACCGCCATGGCAGAACAACACTTTATAGTTGGAGGGGATGCAGAGAAGATCGCGAAAATCCTGCTCCGCTTCCTCTGCGACCTGGATGAATTCTTTGCCACGGTGGCTAATTTCCATCACCGACGTGCCAAGACCGTTCCAGTCGCGAAGATCCTGTTGAGCCAGTTTAAGTACTTCTGCCGGTAACATTGCCGGACCTGAACTAAAATTGAAGACCTGAGCCATTTCCCCTCACCACGTTGTGTTGTTGTCCAATCAACATCCTGTCATTGGCGATAATCCGGTGACAGACATTGGTATAAGTTATTCCTGTGGATATCGGTTTTATCATTCAGTGACACGCGCCGCAATGGGTAAAACTGACCAGGGTAAAAATGTGTCATTGGCCACACAACAGAATCTATCGGATTGACGGGTAAAAACCGAGATTTTCGCTGTCAGGTGACCCGTTTTGCCCGACTGGCCTTCGACCATTCTGGATTTGCACAGCGTGGACATAATTGATGATCTCCGGCGTTCATTTGCACCACTTCACTACACCGTATACAGGCATAGTCCCCAGCTTCAGGTATCACTTTAAATCGCTGTGTACAGCGTTTAGGCAAAATACTGAGCCCCGGCTTTACGTCTTCATCGGCAAAGAAATAGACGCTGATTTGCCCATTTGTCTCCAGGATGGCCAGTCTCACCTGTCCCAATTGCTCCACACCGTTCAAACGCAACTCCATAAAGAATTCGAATTCCGTCATATTGGCGCTATTGAGCTTCGACCATGCCAGCTCGCCGTCCTCAATGATCACAACGGGCTTGCCCTCCAGCAAATCCTCCATTTTCTCGCTATGCGCCATCAGCCACATAACCAGCCGATACAGCACAGCAAGCGTAATAAAGACCACCAGCACCGGCAGCATCGGGACATCATCATAAAATGCCACGTCTCCCGCCGCGGACCCCAGCGTAAGGATGATCAGCACTTCAAAAAGCGACATCTGGCGTACGCCGCGACGTCCGGTGATTTTTAAAAACAGAAAAACCAATATAAAGGTATAGAGGCTGCGCAGAGCAACTTCTCCCAGAAAATCCATGGGCACCTTATCCAGTACCATTCGGTGTAAATCGAAAGCTTTCATTATTATGCTCTAAACGTGGTTGGCTGTAGGAAAGCATAGCTAATACTTTTATTTACGTCTGAACTCCGGCGACGATAGCGCCATTCATTTAAAACCCGTATCATTGCGCGCTTTCCGTACGACAAAAGTGATTTTCATGACGCAAACATTTATCCCCGGCAAAGATGCCGCTCTAGAAGACTCCATCGCTCGCTTCCAGCAAAAATTGCTCGACCTTGGTTTTCAAATTGAAGAAGCCTCGTGGTTGAATCCCGTCCCTAACGTCTGGTCTGTACATATTCGCGACAAAGAATGCGCGCTGTGCTTCACCAACGGTAAAGGCGCGACGAAAAAAGCGGCGCTGGCTTCCGCGCTGGGCGAATATTTTGAGCGTCTGTCGACTAACTATTTCTTTGCGGATTTCTGGCTGGGTGAAACCATCGCCAATGGCCCATTCGTGCATTATCCGAACGAAAAATGGTTCCCGTTGACTGAAGAAGACGACGTACCAGAAGGTCTACTGGATGCTCGTCTGCGTGCGTTTTACGATCCAGACAACGAACTGACTGGCAGCATGCTTATCGATCTGCAATCCGGTAATGAAGAACGTGGGGTCTGCGGCCTACCGTTTACCCGTCAGTCGGATAACCAGACCGTCTATATTCCGATGAACATTATTGGCAACCTGTACGTTTCTAACGGCATGTCTGCGGGTAACACCCGAAACGAAGCGCGCGTTCAGGGCCTGTCTGAAGTCTTTGAGCGTCATGTGAAGAACCGTATTATTGCGGAAAGCATCAGCCTGCCGGAAATCCCGGCCGAAGTCATGGCGCGCTACCCGGCAGTGGTGGAGTCCATCGTCAAAATGGAAGCGGAAGGTTTCCCAATTTTCGCCTACGATGGCTCGCTGGGCGGCAAGTATCCGGTGATTTGCGTTGTCCTGTTCAACCCGGCCAATGGTACCTGCTTTGCCTCCTTCGGTGCGCACCCGGATTTCGGCGTTGCGCTGGAGCGTACCGTCACTGAACTGCTGCAGGGCCGTGGTCTGAAAGATCTTGATGTCTTTACCCCACCGACCTTTGACGACGAAGAAGTAGCTGAACACACTAACCTTGAAACCCACTTCATCGATTCCAGCGGCCTGATCTCCTGGGATCTGTTCAAGCAGGATGCTGACTATCCGTTCGTTGACTGGAATTTCTCCGGTACCACCGAAGAAGAGTTCGCCACTCTGATGGCCATCTTCAATGCTGAAGATAAAGAAGTGTATATCGCCGACTACGAGCACCTGAGCGTTTACGCGTGCCGCATTATTGTTCCGGGAATGTCTGACATCTATCCGGCTGAAGATCTGTGGTTAGCCAACAACGCCATGGGCGCCCATCTGCGTGACACTATTCTCTCGCTCCCGGGCAGTGAATGGGATAAAGAAGACTATCTCAATCTGATCGAACAACTGGATGAAGAAGGCTTTGACGACTTCACCCGCGTACGCGAGCTGCTCGGTCTGGCAACCGGTGCGGATAACGGTTGGTACACCCTGCGCATTGGCGAGCTTAAAGTGATGCTGGCGCTGGCCGGCGGCGACCTGGAGCAGGCGCTGGTCTGGACAGAATGGACGATGGAATTCAACGCCTCTGTCTTTAGCGCTGAACGTGCCAACTACTACCGCTGTCTGCAAACGCTGCTGCTGCTATCTCAGGAAGAAGATCGTCAGCCGCTACAATATCTGAACGCGTTTGTTCGCATGTACGGTGCCGAGGCGGTTGAAGCCGCAAGTGCAGCATTAAGTGGCGAAGCGCCGTTCTACGGACTTCAAACTGTTGATAGCGATCTGCAGGCTTTCCCGGCGCATCAGTCTCTGCTGAAAGCCTACGAAAAACTGCAGCGCGCGAAAGCAGCACATTGGTCAAAATAGTGACAATCAGCCTGCGCTGAGTAGGCTAAAGGTATTGTCTGGGCTATATTACGGGGCGCTTAATGCGCCCTGTTTTTTATTTTGGTCAAATCAAAAAAAATGT
Organism: Citrobacter sp. RHBSTW-00887; assembly: GCF_013728095.1. Classification (NCBI taxonomy): domain Bacteria; kingdom Pseudomonadati; phylum Pseudomonadota; class Gammaproteobacteria; order Enterobacterales; family Enterobacteriaceae; genus Citrobacter; species Citrobacter sp. RHBSTW-00887. Next base: position 3,474,671 of record NZ_CP056267.1, read on the forward strand.
AAAAACAAGGTTAAATATTAGTAGTTGATATTAAGAAAATTAGCTTATTAATGTGGTTTTTTATCTCAATTACTCCATTTTAATTAACCGCCCCAGAGGAGACAGAAAGAAAAAATTCAACTCACTTTATAATTTTTAAAATTTATTTTTATTTGGATAATCAACAAGTTACACCGTAATCGCATAAAAACCATGCGCCTTACGGGCCTATAAGCCAGGCGAGATATGATCTATATCAAATTCTCATCTATAATGCTTTGTTAGTATCTCGTCGCCGACTTAATAAAGAGAGAGTTAGTGTGAAAGCTGACAACCCTTTTGATCTTATTCTTCCTGCTGCAATGGCCAAAGTTGCCGAAGAAGCAGGCGTCTATAAAGCAACGAAACATCCGCTTAAGACGTTCTATCTGGCAATTACTGCCGGTGTATTCATTTCAATTGCCTTTGTTTTCTATATCACCGCCACAACCGGTACCGGCACAATGCCTTTCGGCATGGCGAAGCTAGTAGGTGGTATCTGCTTTTCCCTGGGGCTGATTCTCTGCGTTGTCTGCGGTGCAGACCTCTTCACCTCAACCGTACTGATTGTCGTAGCGAAAGCCAGTGGTCGCATCACTTGGGGCCAATTGGCTAAAAACTGGCTTAACGTTTATGTCGGCAACCTGATTGGCGCCCTGATCTTCGTGTTACTCATGTGGCTTTCTGGCGAGTATATGACCGCTAACGGCGCGTGGGGTCTCAACGTCCTGCAAACAGCCGACCACAAAGTGCACCATACTTTTGTTGAGGCGGTAAGTCTTGGCATCCTGGCGAACCTGATGGTGTGTCTGGCAGTATGGATGAGCTATTCGGGTCGCAGCCTGATGGACAAAGCGTTTATCATGGTATTACCGGTCGCAATGTTTGTTGCCAGCGGTTTTGAGCACAGTATCGCAAACATGTTTATGATCCCTATGGGTATTGTAATTCGCGATTTCGCCACCCCGGAATTCTGGACCGCTGTTGGGTCTTCTCCGGAGAATTTTTCTCACCTGACCGTGATGAATTTCATCACCGATAACCTGATTCCGGTTACGATCGGCAACATTATCGGCGGCGGTTTGTTGGTCGGGTTGACATACTGGGTCATTTATCTGCGTGGTAACGATCATCATTAATCTGATGATGCCCATTACACGCAGTAAATAAAAAATCCACTTAAGAAGGTAGGTGTTACATGTCCGAGCTTAATGAAAAGTTAGCCACAGCCTGGGAAGGTTTTACCAAAGGTGATTGGCAGAATGAAGTAAACGTCCGTGACTTCATTCAGAAAAACTACACTCCGTATGAGGGTGACGAGTCCTTCCTGGCTGGCGCAACTGATGCGACCACTGCACTGTGGGACAGCGTGATGGAAGGCGTTAAACAGGAAAACCGCACTCACGCGCCTGTTGACTTTGACACCTCCGTTGCTTCTACCATCACTTCTCACGACGCTGGCTACATCAACAAAGCGCTCGAGAAAATTGTTGGTCTGCAGACTGAAGCTCCGCTGAAACGTGCGATCATTCCGTTTGGCGGCATCAAAATGGTTGAAGGTTCCTGCAAAGCGTACAATCGCGAACTGGACCCGATGCTGAAAAAAATCTTCACCGAATACCGCAAAACCCACAACCAGGGCGTATTCGATGTTTACACCAAAGACATTCTGAACTGCCGTAAATCCGGTGTTCTGACTGGTCTGCCAGATGCCTATGGCCGTGGCCGTATCATCGGTGACTACCGTCGCGTTGCGCTGTACGGTATCGACTACCTGATGAAAGACAAATACGCTCAGTTCGTCTCTCTGCAGTCCGATCTGGAAAACGGCGTAAACCTGGAAGCCACTATTCGTCTGCGTGAAGAAATTGCTGAACAGCACCGCGCACTGGGTCAGATCAAAGAAATGGCTGCTAAATATGGCTGCGATATCTCTGGTCCGGCAACCAACGCTCAGGAAGCTATCCAGTGGACTTACTTCGGCTACTTGGCCGCGGTTAAATCTCAGAACGGCGCAGCAATGTCCTTCGGTCGCGTATCCACCTTCCTGGATGCCTACATCGAACGTGATATCAAAGCAGGCAAAATCACCGAGCAAGACGCTCAGGAAATGATTGACCACTTGGTCATGAAACTGCGTATGGTTCGTTTCCTGCGTACCCCTGAATATGATGAACTGTTCTCCGGTGACCCGATTTGGGCAACTGAATCTATCGGTGGTATGGGCGTTGATGGCCGTACTCTGGTTACCAAAAACAGCTTCCGCTTCCTGAACACCCTGTACACCATGGGTCCTTCTCCGGAGCCGAACATCACCGTTCTGTGGTCTGAAAAACTGCCTCTGAACTTCAAGAAATTCGCCGCTAAAGTGTCCATCGACACCTCTTCTCTGCAGTACGAGAACGATGACCTGATGCGTCCGGACTTCAACAACGACGACTACGCTATCGCTTGCTGCGTAAGCCCGATGGTTGTTGGTAAACAAATGCAGTTCTTCGGTGCGCGTGCAAACCTGGCGAAAACCATGCTTTACGCAATCAACGGCGGCGTTGATGAAAAACTGAAAATGCAGGTTGGTCCTAAATCTGAACCGATCAAAGGCGACGTTCTGAACTTCGACGAAGTTATGGAGCGCATGGATCACTTCATGGACTGGCTGGCTAAACAGTACGTCACTGCACTGAACGTTATCCACTACATGCACGACAAGTACAGCTACGAAGCCTCTCTGATGGCACTGCACGACCGTGACGTTATCCGCACCATGGCGTGTGGTATCGCTGGTCTGTCCGTTGCTGCTGACTCCCTGTCTGCAATCAAATATGCGAAAGTTAAACCGATTCGTGACGAAGACGGTCTGGCTGTCGACTTCGAAATCGAAGGCGAATACCCGCAGTTTGGTAACAACGACTCTCGCGTTGATGACATGGCGGTTGACCTGGTAGAACGTTTCATGAAGAAAATTCAGAAACTGACTACTTATCGTAACGCTATCCCGACTCAGTCTGTTCTGACCATCACCTCTAACGTGGTTTATGGTAAGAAAACCGGTAACACCCCAGATGGTCGTCGTGCTGGCGCGCCGTTCGGACCGGGTGCTAACCCAATGCACGGTCGTGACCAGAAAGGTGCAGTTGCCTCTCTGACCTCCGTTGCTAAACTGCCGTTTGCTTACGCTAAAGATGGTATCTCTTACACCTTCTCTATCGTTCCGAACGCACTGGGTAAAGACGACGAAGTTCGTAAGACCAACCTGGCTGGTCTGATGGATGGTTACTTCCACCACGAAGCGTCCATCGAAGGTGGTCAGCACCTGAACGTGAACGTCATGAACCGTGAAATGCTGCTGGATGCGATGGAACATCCGGAAAAATATCCGCAGCTGACCATCCGTGTTTCTGGCTACGCAGTACGTTTTAACTCCCTGACTAAAGAACAGCAGCAGGACGTTATTACTCGTACCTTCACTCAGACCATGTAATTGGTTTTGACTGAAATCGTACTTTAAAAAGCGTACAATAAAGGCTCCACGTAAGTGGGGCCTTTTTAATAGCCTGCTTTGTCAGCTATCTATACTTATGGATAGCAGCCAAAACAGACTCGACACAGTTAATAACTGTGCACTAACACTGGCCCCGGATGGGCCACACCTGGAGAAACACCGCAATGTCAGTTATTGGTCGCATTCACTCCTTTGAATCCTGTGGCACTGTTGATGGCCCGGGCATCCGTTTTATTACCTTCTTCCAGGGCTGCCTGATGCGCTGCCTGTATTGTCATAACCGTGACACATGGGATACGCACGGCGGCAAAGAAGTCACCGTCGACGAGTTAATGAAAGAGGTCGTGACCTACCGCCACTTTATGAACGCCTCCGGTGGCGGTGTGACAGCGTCCGGTGGCGAAGCTATCCTGCAAGCTGAATTTGTACGCGACTGGTTTCGTGCCTGTAAAAAAGAAGGTATTCATACCTGTCTGGATACCAACGGTTTTGTTCGCCGCTACGATCCGGTGATCGATGAATTGCTGGAAGTCACTGACCTGGTGATGCTCGATCTCAAACAGATGAATGATGAAATCCATCAGAATCTGGTGGGCGTATCTAACCATCGCACGCTTGAGTTTGCACGTTACCTGTCCAATAAAGACATCAAGGTGTGGATCCGCTACGTCGTTGTGCCTGGCTGGTCTGACGATGACGACTCCGCGCACCGCCTGGGCGAGTTTACCCGCGATATGGGCAACGTAGAGAAAATCGAACTGCTGCCATACCATGAGCTGGGCAAACACAAATGGGTGGCAATGGGTGAAGAGTACAAACTTGACGGTGTTAAGCCACCGAAGAAAGAGACCATGGAGCGCGTGAAAGGCATTCTTGAGCAGTATGGTCATAAAGTGATGTACTAATGACGACCACGGCGTCGCAGCGCTCTGCTTGAGTAGCGCGACGCCAACGTTCGATGCCTACGACATAAAATATTCTGAAAGTTTATTGGTCACGCTTTCAATAGAGAAAATACGTTTCTGGTGTGCTTTACGACACTGCACGTAACGCTCATCCTGCTCTTCCAGAGCACTGAGTATGCGATCTGCCACCATCATCGCACCAGCAATTTCAGCAAAACCAGACTCACCCTCCCCCTGTAACGCAACCGCCGCCTGCAAATTCCAGTCAGAAAGCCGATTTAATGGCGCAAACGATCCGCGAGTTAACGAGAGAATTTTTATGCCTTGTTCCTTCGCTAGCGTCAGCGACTGCATCATATCGGTAGAGACTTGTTCTGTATGAATAACGATAATCCCTGTTTTTTGGCTGTCCGCCAACGGAGAGATAGCCGCCGGATAAAATCGGTCGATATAACTGGCTATTTTCCCCATCTGCACCAGATTGATTTGCAGGAATAACGCCACCGGCACCGCAGTACCTACCGAATAAATTGCAATATTACTGAGCTGATTTAACCAGGTCGCAACCGCCTGCAACTCTTTGCTGTCGATGATGGCATTACTGTCACAAACGCTCGCCAGTACCGCCGCCGTCTCCTCACTTCCTCCATCATTCGGCCGTGCAGCTCCTTGCTCCAGTGCAAGAGCCGTTCTGAAATCAGAAAACCCCTTAAAACCAAAGGCACGGCAAAAACGAGTGATGCTCCCCTCACTGGTATCAATAGAATCGGCCAGCTCGGTTATCGTATGCCGCATCACAAAATCAGGATTTTCAGTGATAAAACGCCCTACCTTTTCCAGGATCGGACTAAGCTCTGAAGCCCCATTTCTTATGTTAATCAATAAATTAGTATCTATCTGACTCATTTTTCGCCTTTTTGCACAAAATGCAAATGCTGTCACATACTTTGCCCGGCTTTGCGATAATAATTTTTATCGCACCAATGATAATTAAAAATAATTATTTTTACAAACAGGAGAACGTCTAATGAAAGGTCTGATCGTCTGTCGTACCGGTATGGGCAGTTCGCTAATGCTGAAAATCAAAGCCCAAAAAGTCATCGATAAACATGGCTGGGATATCGATCTTGAACACGATGTCCTGTCAGGGCTACGAACCTGGCAAAACATCGACTTCGTGATCACCATGAGCGACCTGACCGATGAGGTAGAAGCCGCCGGGTTCAGAGCAATCGGTATCACCGATCTGATGAACAGCGAAGAAATGGAATCTGCGCTCACCAGCGTTGTTCAAAACAACTAACCTCTCCGGGGGAAATATGGATCTCCTAAAGTTCATTGTATTCGACATTTTGGGTGTAACCCCACTTTTAGTTGGCTTTATTGCGCTAATTGGTTTGCTTATCCAGCGTAAGCCCATCGAAAAAGTGCTCTCTGGTACCTTTAAAACCATCGTCGGATTTCTGGTATTTGCCGGCGGAGCAGGGATTGCGGTGACATCCTTAGGTAATTTTCAGACCTTATTCAGCGATGGATTCGGTCTGAAAGGTGTGATGCCGTTAGCCGAAGCGTTAACTGGGCTGGCACAAACCAAGTTTGCCATGTGCGTTTCACTCATCATGGTCGTTGGTTTCGGCTGGAACTTGTTTTTTGCCCGCGTAACACCGTTCAAATACATCTTCCTGACGGGTCAACATAATCTGTATCTGTCTGCCCTCTTAACCGTTACGCTTAAGGCGCTTGGCTACAGCGATGTGACAACAATCATCGTCGGTTCCATACTGCTGGGGCTTGCGGCCTGTGTCTATCCAGCTATCGCTCAGCCGTGGATGCGTAAGATTACCGGTAATGATGAAATCGCGATGGGTCATTACGTTACTCTGGCCTACGCGCTATCGGGATGGATCGGTTCGAAAGTGGGCGATCCTAAGCAGTCAACAGAAAAGCTAAATCTTCCCGGATGGTTGGGGATTTTTAAAGACTACATCGTCTCCGTGTCCATCTCTGTCAGTATTTTCTATTACATCGCGGCGCTTGCCGCAGGCGAAGAAGCGGTAACGGCCGCCGCCGGTGGAATGCATTGGCTGGTTTATCCGCTATTCCAGTCACTCACGTTTACCGCATCGCTTTATATCATCATCACCGGCGTTCGCTTGCTGTTGTCAGAAATAGTCCCGGCATTTCTGGGCATCTCTGAAAAATTTATCCCTAACGCCAAACCCGCACTGGATTGCCCAGTCGTCTTTCCGTACGCCCCAACCGCCACCGTTTTAGGTTTCATCTCTTCCTTTGTGGGTGGATTGGTGGTTATGGGGGTACTCGCATCAATTGGGCAAACGGTCATTATCCCCGTCGCCATCCCCTACTTCTTCATTGGTGCTACCGCCGCCGTCTTCGGTAACGCGTCAGGAGGCTGGAAAGGGGCCATCGCCGGTAGCTTTGTCACTGGCATATTAATTGGTATTGGCCCGGCACTCATCTATCCCATCATGGAATCGGTGGGATTGTCCGGTACTAGCTTCCCGGAGACAGATTTTGTCGCCCTCGGTTTAGTGGTTTATTACATCGGCAAAATGTTGCCCTGATAAGGAATGAACATGAATATTGATGAATTGAAATCCCATGCGCTAGCTGCTCGCCGGGATATTGTCACCATGATTTATGAATCAGGCATTGGCCATCCTGGCGGTGCATTGTCCATCATCGACATTCTGACCTGGATTTACGATCAAGAGGTGGACTTCTCCTGCACCCCTCGCGCTCGCGTGGTCATGAGCAAAGGTCATGCGGTTGCTGCTCAGTACGCCATGTTGCATCAAAAAGGCAAAATTGAGCGCAGCGAATTTAATACTTTTCGACAAATTAACTCACGTTTACAGGGGCACCCTAGCATCAAATCTCTGCCCGAAGTCGATGCAACAACCGGCCTGCTGGGCCAGGGATTATCCATTGCCCTTGGTATGGCGGCGGCCAAAAAACAGCGGGGGGAATCACAGCGCGTTTTCGCCATCATTGGCGATGGCGAAATGCACGAAGGGCAAATCTGGGAGACGCTACAACAGGCAGGCCATATGAAGATGGATAACCTGGTGGCGATTATTGACTACAACGGTTTTTCCTCCCACGACCCCGTTAATCAAGTGGTGAATCTGGAACCTCTGGCCGACAAAGTGCGTCTTTTCGGCTGGCACGTACTCGAACTCCATAACGGTAACGATATGCATCAGGTTGCCGACACGCTGATGCTCTCACGCCATCTGAAAGGAAAACCTGTCGCCATTATTGCGCATACCACCAAAGGCAGTGGCGTTAGCTATATGGAAAATAACGGTGACTGGCATTCAAAAACCCCAACCACCGAACAATATCAGCAGGCTATGGAGGAGTTGCAGTGATGAAAGCCCCACGTGATGAAATTGGTAACGCACTCATTGCCCTGAAAAAAAAGGGCTATCCCATTGTCGCCATTGATAGTGATTTAGCCAGCTCCACCCGCACTGACCAGTTCCAGGCCGTCTATCCAGACGCTTTCTTTGAAATGGGTATTGCGGAAGGATCGGCAATGAGCTTTGCCACTGGCCAGGCGTTGGAAGGAAATATTCCGTTCTACGTTAACTTTGCGATGTTTGTGACAGGCACCGCCTGGACTCAACTGCGCCAGGCGTGCTACGCCAAAGCTAACATTAAATTAGTTGGTAGCCACCCAGGAATGGATGATGGACCTGACGGCGCATCGCATCATGCGCTGGAAGATCTGGCCCTGACGCGCGTACTGCCGGGGCTCACAATTCTAACGCCTGCCGACGCTGAAGAAGTTGAGGCCGCATTTGAACAGGCAGTAAACATTCCCGGTCCGGTCTATATTCGCGTAGCCCGAGAACCGATGCCCGTGCGCGATAAATCTGCCGTTCCGCGAGTGACCGATATCGCCGCCGTGGAGGACTCAGGCAATGACTTCGCCATTCTCTATGAAGGGACCGTTCTGGAGCAGGCAAGCGCAGGTTATGTGCAGCTATGCGCCCAGGGAAAACGTGGCAAGCTGATTCACGTCGCCATGCTAAAACCGTTTAACCGCCAGCGCTTCCTGCAACTGATTGTCAGTTGCCCGCAGATCGCAACGATTGAAAATCACACGATCACCGGTGGACTTGGCGGACAGGTTGCTGAAGTATTGGCGGAGGAAGGATTAACCACGAGATTAATCCGACTGGGGACACAAGATACGTTTACGGAATCAGGCAATAGCCGCCAGTTGAAAGAGAAATACGGTATTTCGGCGACCGCACTCTTTGAAGTCCTGAGATAGTTCGGGTTGGCAGACCGCAATGCGGTCTGCTGCTCTGAAATAAGGAGAACACAATGACATCTGCGCTATTTTCTGCCTGTCAGTTTCGTGAACAATGCCGCTCCTGGCAGGAGGCCGTGACGCTGGCTTGCCAGCCTCTGGAAGAACTGGGCGCGATTACGTCCGCCTACGCACAGGCAATCATCCGTGAAACAGAACAACTGGGTCCGTGGTACATCTTAAGCCCTGAGTTTGCCCTGCCGCACGCTCGTCCGGAAGAAGGAGTGATAAGCAGTGAGACACATTTGTCGCTCTTGTGTCTGAAAGAGGCGGTGCCTTTTCCAGGGCATCCAGATGTGCGGTTAATTATTGTCCTGGCGGCTGCCAGCAGCACCCGACATATTGAAATGATTCAAAAACTGGTTTGCTGGCTGGATGAAGGGGAGCATTTACAACAGCTGACGAGTATGACCAGTCAGGCGCAACTTCACTGCACGCTGAAAGCATGCGAATACCTCGCAACTTCCGGCATACCCGCAATGGGAAAATGAGTCACGGTATGCAAACATTTTGCCTTGCATACCGTCTGGCGCGCTTTATACGTGAGCCACCGGAGTCGGTGTATGTCTGGCGCTACGCAACAACATCAGCAGATAAATAAACGATACGCTGGCAATCATAATGAATAACAGATTATCGGAATAATTCTGCATCAGCATTGCGGTGAATGAAGGACCAAGCAGGCTGCCAACGGTATAGCTTAATAACAATGCCTGATTCATGGCGACCAGCTGATGGTGTTCAACCTTTTCACAGGCCCAGGCCATCGCCACCGGATAGAGGGTAAAACCTGCCGCACCCAACATAAACAACGCAGGCGCCATCGCCGCCTGATTCAGCATGGCGATACTTCCGACGATAACCACGAAGACCTGGACGCGTAAAACCAGCAGGCGTCCCAGCTTGTCTGCCAGGCGGCCAATCGGCCATTGCCCCAGAATACCGGCGCTAACCAGAACCGCCATCCAGAAACCAATGCTGGCGTTGCTCACCCCTTGATGGTTGAGATACAGCGGCATCAGGCCATACAAAGACCCCAGAACAATCCCGGAAATAATACAGCCGTTAACGCCCAGACGCGCCTGCCGCAGCCTCAGCATGGAGGTAATAGGAGTAGACTGCTGTTCATCACCCTGCTGATTGGCAATGCGCGTAAAGAGCAATGGCAAAACACCAGCCAGGATCGTACCCGTCACCCACGGCAGGACGTTCATCAATTCTGTTGATACTTTACTAACCAGTAGCTGGCCTAAAAACGTCCCCACGTAATAGATCATCATATAGGCGGCAAGCAAGCGTCCGCGATTACGCGAATTCCCGCTGCACATCAGCGCACTTTCCACTACCACCCAAATCATGGCGCAGCCAACACCGGCGATAAAACGCCAGGTCATCCAGCTCCAGAATCCCACCATAACCCCCAGGCCGATACAGCCCGCGGCAAAAATAAGCGAGGCAATGTAATAGCTGCGATTAAAACCAAGGTGTTTTATTAAATACCCGGTCAGCAACGTCCCTACCAGATTGCCGGTAAAGTAGGAAGAACTCACCACACCTACCTGCCAGGTGGGCAAATTTTCATGGGCGAGCCAAAGCGGGACGAGCGTGTTTAACACGGCGATCGCCAGGGTCAGCAGAAGCAGCCCGCACAGCAACAGCATGACGGGACGGGTATAGATGGACATGAATAAAAACCGTGAGGAAGTTCAAATTTCATGCGCATCATGCCACTGCCAAAAACATTGTCAATCGGCGCAATCAAAGGGCTGAGGCGCTTTCCGGACGATCGATTTGCATTACTGATTCTTAATGTGAATAGATAAAAAACACAAAAACACATCTGCTTGTTTTTATTGATCTAAAACAAAAATCTCGCGTTGCGTTCAGTCGAAAAATTTCATGGACTCCCCTTACTTTTATTTCTTACTAAACTCTATGCGGGATGCAGATCTGCATTGTCTTCAAAATAGAACAGTGAGTTCTTATTTAGGTATCTAATCCATATATCGTTCTTTCTGTAGACTTAAACTCATCAAATTTCCCCCACTGATGCAGAACAGGAGAAATATCATGACTAAACCTTACGTAAGACTTGATAAAGATAATGCGGCAGTACTGCTGGTCGACCATCAGGCTGGCCTGCTCTCTCTGGTTCGGGATATCGATCCCGATAAATTTAAAAACAACGTGCTTGCCCTCGGCGACTTAGCAAAATACTTCAAACTCCCAACCATTCTGACAACCAGTTTCGAGACAGGACCAAACGGGCCACTGGTACCGGAACTGAAAGCTCAATTTCCCGATGCGCCTTATATTGCTCGCCCCGGAAACATTAACGCGTGGGATAACGAAGATTTCGTGAAAGCAGTGAAAGCGACCGGTAAAAAACAGCTGATTATTGCCGGTGTCGTGACGGAAGTTTGCGTTGCTTTCCCTGCGCTCTCGGCTATTGAAGAAGGTTTTGATGTCTTTGTCGTAACCGATGCGTCGGGTACATTTAATGAAATTACTCGCCATTCAGCATGGGATCGGATGTCCCAGGCCGGTGCTCAACTGATGACGTGGTTTGGTGTCGCATGTGAGTTGCATCGCGACTGGCGCAACGATATCGAAGGTCTGGCAACGCTGTTCTCTAATCACATTCCTGATTATCGCAATCTGATGACCAGCTACGACACGTTAACTAAACAGAAGTAAAAAAACCGGGGCTATGCCCCGGTTTGTCATTTAGCTGGCAACCGCCATACCGACGGTCATATGCAGCCCGTAGAACACGCCACGACCAATCAACTCGCCGACTAACAGCAGAATAAACGCGACGGAAAGCAGCGGAACTGCAGGCTGGTAGCCTTTCACTTGCGGTACAATCCAACAGCACAGCGCTAATGCCAGAGCGACAATCCGCCACGCCATCAGCGAGCCGTAATCCGGAACCAGCGCAGACGCCTGTTGAATGGAACTGTGGATCGTCGCCAGTTCAGCCCCCTGCATTACAGACGTGATGGCGCTCACGACCAGAGCAAGCACAGAAATTGCCGGCAACAGGCGCATCGCCCAACCGTCCACGCCAGCAATTCTCAGCAACAGATATCCCAGCAGCGGACCGCCCATAAACATCGTCAGGAAGAAGCCCAGCGGCGTCCAGATGCTGTACCAGGTCGGCACGGTATCGATGGTGCTATACACGCGCACCATCATCCAGACAAAAACCACGCCCAGTACCATGGTGACAACTAACCACAGATTGCGTAATACGGGCGACATTTTTTTCAACGTTGCCAGCAGCCAGCCGATGCCGCCAACGGCAAAGAAGATTGAGCCGCTGGCAATTTCATTACTCAACGCAGAAGATCCTACACGATTGAGTGAGTTAAAGGCGCGCATCGGTGAGCCCAGGTGGAGCATGGAAGCAATAAAGCCAATGCCCATTAATACCCACAGCCCGAACATGCAGGCAATCACGCGCTGCTGCGATTCAGGGCGTAAGTCCCCTTTCATCAATGCCAGCGCCAGAACGATAAAGCCACCAACTACACACTGTCCGAAGACAGTGAAGATCATCAGCGGCCATTCATGCCATCCACTTCCCATCTTACACCTCCTTCGGATTGGCCAGATAACCTGTAGTATCCCCGGTCGGGCGGCTATTGGCGTTAGGTTTGATGACAATACTTGGTTTGGTAAAGTGCGCGCCCGGCAGTGGCGCTACCGCAGCCAAAGTACCGTGTTTTTTGCGCAGCTCTTCAATCGGACCAAAATCCAGCGCACGCAGTGGGCAGGACTCCACGCAGATAGGTTTCTTGCCTTCAGCGACGCGCTCATGGCAGCCATCACATTTAGTCATATGACCTTTTTCAGCATTGTACTGCGGCGCGCCGTAAGGACAGGCCATGTGGCAATACCGGCAGCCAATGCAAACATCTTCGTCGACAACGACAAAACCATCTTCACGTTTGTGCATCGCGCCGCTCGGACAAACCTTGGTACAGGCTGGATCTTCACAGTGGTTACACGCAATGGAGAGGTAATAAGCAAAGACGTTCTGATGCCAGACGCCGTTGTCCTCCTGCCAGTCGCCGCCTGCGTATTCATAAATGCGGCGGAAGCTGACTTCCGGGGTTAAATTTTTGAAATCTTTGCAGGCCAGTTCGCAGGTTTTGCAACCGGTGCAACGGCTGGAATCAATAAAAAATCCATACTGGGTTGTCATCGGTTACTCCTTACGCCTTTTCAACCTGAACAAGGTTCGTGTGTGACGGATTTCCCTTTGCGAGAGGAGACGGACGCTGGGTCGTCAGGACGTTAATACAACCGCCCTGATCCACGCGTTTTGCATCCGGGTCATACCAGGCCCCTTCGCCCAATGCCACCACGCCGGGCATCATACGTGGCGTCACTTTCGCCTCGATATGCACTTCACCACGATCGTTAAAGATACGTACCTTGTCGCCGTTGTTAATACCGCGTCGCTGCGCATCCATCGGGTTGATCCACATTTCCTGGCGGCAGGATGCTTTCAGGACATCGACGTTGCCATAGGTCGAGTGAACGCGAGACTTATAGTGGAAGCCGGTCAGCTGCAAAGGGAATTTCTCCACCAGCGGATCGTTTAAGCTTTCAAAGCCTGGGGTATAAATCGGTAGCGGATCAATTACATCACCTTCCGGCAGTTCCCAGGTTGCCGCGATCTCGGCAAGCTGCTGCGAATAAATTTCGATCTTACCTGACGGCGTGGTCAGCGGATTGGCTTTAGGATCCTCACGGAATGCCTTGTACGCCACATGATGTCCTTGCGGATCGCGCTGTTTAAAGATCCCTTGCTGACGGAATTCTTCAAATGTAGGCAGTTCAGGAATCGCTTTGCGCGACTGCTCATACAGATGGCGCATCCACTCTTCCTGAGTACGACCTTCTGTAAACTGCTGCTCAACGCCAAGGCGCTTCGCCAGCTCGCTGGTCATCTGGTAGATAGTCTTGCATTCGAAGCGTGGTTTGATCGCCTGATCGGTGAAAATCACATAGGACATGTTCCCGCATGAGGCATCCAGCGCAAAATCCATCTGTTCAGAGGCGGTGCAGTCCGGCAGCAAAATGTCCGCGTATTTCGCCGAGGAAGTCATATGACAGTCGATGACGACGATCATCTCGCACTTCTTCTCGTCCTGGAGGATTTCATGCGTGCGGTTAATATCAGAGTGTTGGTTAATCAGACAGTTACCGGCATAGTTCCAGATCATCTTAATAGGAACATCGAGCTTGTCTTTGCCGCGTACGCCGTCACGCAGGGCCGTCATCTCCGGGCCTCGCTCAATCGCGTCCGTCCACATGAACATCGAGATGCTGGTTTCAACAGGGTTTTCCAGCGTTGGCATACGCTCAAACGGCAAACTGTATGAGCCCTCACGCGCCCCGCTGTTGCCGCCGTTGATCCCAACGTTACCGGTCAGGATAGCGAGCATAGAAATGGCGCGGGTCGCTATTTCACCGTTAGCATGACGCTGCGGTCCCCACCCCTGGCTGATGTATGCCGGTTTAGCGCTACCTATTTCACGCGCCAGTTTGACGATACGTTCAGCGGGAATACCGGTAATCTGCGCCGCCCACTCCGGGGTCTTGGCAATGCCGTCCTTACCCTGCCCAAGAATATACGCCTTATAGTGACCATTCTTCGGTGCGTCGGCCGGTAAGGTTTTCTCGTCGTAACCCACGCAGTATTTGTCGAGGAACGGTTGGTCAACCATGTTTTCGGTGATCAGGACATACGCCAGACCATTGACCAGCGCCGCATCAGTACCAGGACGGATCGGGATCCATTCATCTTCACGCCCCGCACCGGTATCCGTATAACGGGGATCGATAATGATCATGCGGGCATTGGATTTCTGTCGCGCCTGTTCAAGGTAATAGGTTACCCCACCCCCGCTCATACGGGTTTCACCAGGGTTATTACCGAACAGAACCACCAGCTTGCTGTTTTCAATGTCGGACGGGCTGTTACCGTCAGCCCAGCCGCCGTAGGTATAGTTCAACCCGGCAGCGATTTGCGCTGAAGAGTAGTCACCGTAGTGATTAAGATAGCCGCCGCAGCAGTTCATCAACCGTGCCACCAGCGTTTTACCCGGCGGCCACGAGCGCGTCATGGTGCCACCCAGCGTACCGGTACCGTAGTTCAGGTAGATAGACTCATTGCCGTAGTCTTTGATAAGACGCTGCATATTGCTTGCAATGATGTCGTAGGCTTCATCCCAACTGATGCGCTCAAATTTTCCTTCGCCACGCTTACCAACGCGTTTCATCGGGTATTTCAGACGATCGGGATTATAGACTCGGCGACGCATGGATCGACCACGCAGACAGGCGCGTACCTGGTGCAGACCGTCATAGTTGTCATCGCCGGTGTTGTCGGTTTCGACATACTTTATTTCACCGTCGACCACATGCATACGCAGCGGGCAGCGGCTGCCGCAGTTCACCGTACACGCGCTCCAGATCACTTTCTCATTAATCGGTGTCGGATTAAGGGCTTCTGCAGCATTTGCAATACGGGTAAATGGCAGGGTAAACGCGCTACTGGCCACCGCCAGTCCGCCTATCGCAGTCGTTTTCACCAAACCGCGGCGAGTAACCTCAGCTGCCAGCACGGCATCGGGGATCTTAGTTTTCATAGTGGCTCACTCTGCTGCTCACAATAAACAAAATACAAATATTCGATGTATAGTTTTTTATATAACGTTAATATCGATATACGGGCTGGTAGAAACTGAATTTGCTAAAAGACAGAGAAAAATACTGACTTTCATTCGAAGTCAGTATTACCCCTATGGGAGTAGTCGTTATTGTCCGACGTCAAACGGGCATAAAAAAAGCGCCCTGAGGCGCTTTTTTAGCAGAGAAAGGTAACTTAACCGATGAATTCCAGGCCATTCATGTACGGACGTAATACTTCCGGAACCTGAATGCGGCCATCAGCCTGCTGATAGTTTTCCATTACCGCAACCAGCGTACGCCCAACCGCCAGACCGGAACCATTCAGAGTATGCACTAAACGGGTCTTTTTGTCGGATTTGCTGCGGCAACGCGCCTGCATACGACGAGCCTGGAAATCCCACACGTTGGAGCAAGAGGAGATTTCGCGATAGGTGTTCTGCGCCGGGATCCACACTTCCAGATCGTAAGTTTTGCATGCGCCGAAGCCCATGTCGCCAGTGCACAGGATGATTTTGCGATACGGCAGACCCAGCAGTTGCAGGACCTTCTCGGCATGGCCGGTCATCTCTTCCAGCGCGTCCATCGAATCTTCCGGGCGAACAATCTGCACCATCTCAACTTTATCGAACTGGTGCATACGGATCAGACCACGCGTGTCACGACCGTAAGAACCTGCTTCAGAACGGAAGCACGGCGTATGCGCAGTCATTTTGATCGGCAGCGCATCTTCATCGATGATCTCGTCGCGCACCAGGTTGGTCAGCGGAACTTCTGCTGTTGGGATCAGCGCATAGTTGCTGCTGTCAGCTTCTTCATCCAGCGGACGGGTATGGAACAGATCGCCAGCGAATTTCGGCAGTTGGCCTGTACCGTACAGCGTGTCATGGTTAACCAAATACGGGACGTAGTTTTCGCTATAGCCATGCTGCTCAGTATGCAGATCCAGCATGAACTGAGACAGCGCACGGTGCATACGCGCAATCTGCCCTTTCATGACCACGAAACGAGAGCCGGTCAGCTTAACCGCAGCGGCGAAATCAAGACCCGTGTGCATTTCACCCAGGGTAACGTGATCGCGCACTTCGAAATCAAACTCACGCGGAGTACCCCAGCGGCTGACTTCGACGTTGTCATTTTCATCTTTACCCACCGGAACGTCGTCCGCTGGCAGGTTAGGAATAGTCAGCGCAATGTCGCGGATCTCGGCCTGTAAGGTATCAAGTTCAGCTTTCGCGGCATCCAGCTCTTCGCCCAGTTTGTTCACTTCCAGACGTAAAGACTCGATATCTTCCCCGCGCGCTTTTGCCTGGCCGATGGATTTCGATCGCGAGTTACGCTCTGCCTGCAGGTTTTCAGTTTGTACCTGCAGAACTTTACGACGCTCTTCAAGAGCGCGCAGCTTATCTACATCCAGCTTAAAGCCCCGGCTTGCCAGTTTTTCTGCGACTGCGTCTGGCTCATTACGCAGCAGATTGGGATCGAGCATGCTTATCCTGTGCTTATCGAATTAAAATAGGAGAAAGTGACCACAGCCTGCGGTCACAGGGATACAGAGACAACATTACCGCAACGATAACACTAACGGTAGCGTTTTATAGGGCTATTTTGATCCTGTCCGGCGAGCCAGGCGAGCTTTTCGCCAATCTTGCCTTCAAGACCTCTGTTTGTGGGGCGATAATAGCGCGTTTGTGCCATTTCCTGCGGGAAGTACTCTTCTCCGGCGGCATAGGCATTAGGCTCATCATGGGCATAACGATACTCCTGACCGTAGCCCATCTCTTTCATCAGCTTAGTCGGCGCATTGCGCAGGTGAACCGGCACGTCGTAATCCGGACGTTCGCGGGCATCAGACAACGCGGCTTTGAAGGCGGTGTAAACCGCATTACTCTTCGGCGCACAGGCCAGATAAACAATCGCCTGAGCAATCGCGCGTTCGCCTTCCGCGGGTCCCACGCGGGTAAAACAGTCCCATGCGGAAATCGCCACCTGCATGGCGCGGGGATCGGCATTGCCGACATCTTCTGAGGCAATCGCCAGACAGCGACGGGCAACGTACAGCGGATCGCCACCAGCGGTAATAATTCGCGCATACCAATAAAGCGCCGCATCTGGGGCGCTTCCACGTACCGACTTGTGTAATGCGGAGATGAGATCGTAAAAACGATCGCCTTTATTATCGAAACGCGCACTACGTTCACCGGCAATTTCGGTGAGCAATTCTGGTTTCAATACGCGCTTGCCGGAATCATCAACTTCGGCCATATCGGCCATCATTTCCAGCGTATTCAGCGCCCGCCGCGCGTCACCATTAACCAGTTCGGCAATAGCCCGACGCGTCTCTGGCGGCAGAACAATATCCTGGCCGCCATAACCACGAGCTTTGTCTGACATCGCCTGGTCCAGTACCTGTTCAATGTCGTCGGAAGTTAACGATTTCAGTAGATAAACGCGTGCACGCGACAACAGCGCCGAGTTGAGCTCAAACGAGGGGTTTTCAGTGGTAGCGCCAATAAACGTAATGGTACCGTCTTCAATATGCGGTAAGAACGCATCCTGTTGGCTTTTATTAAAACGGTGAACTTCGTCCACGAACAGGATCGTGCGTCGCCCCGCGTTACGGTTCTGACGCGCACGCTCAATCGCTTCACGAATTTCTTTCACGCCAGACGTAACTGCCGAAATTCGTTCGACATCAGCGTTGGCGTAACGGGCAATAACTTCGGCAAGCGTCGTTTTCCCGGTCCCCGGCGGTCCCCATAAAATCATGGAGTGCAGATGCCCGGCCTCAATGGCGCGCGGCAAGGGTTTGCCCGCAGCCAGCAGATGCTGCTGGCCGATATACTGCGCTAAATTTTCTGGCCGCATACGCGCGGCCAGCGGCTGAAAAGTATTATCAGAAAAGTCGAGCGACAGATTGCTCACTCACACGCCTCTACTTACGTTGATCGTCAACCGTTACACCTTGCGGCGGGGTAAAGGTGAATTTAGAGGGTTCAATCGCACCATTCTGCTGAGATTTCAGCTGATAGCTGCTGCGCTGATGGTCTTGTTCAACGGCGCTGAACTGGTGGATCGTCCCGTCACGCCCAACATTGATAGTAAACTGCTTAAGGTTACCGCTGCTGGTTTTTGGCGTCAGCACGAAATCATCGCCATTTTGCTTAATATTGTACTGCTGCCAGTCGCTGGCCTGGTTACGTGCAATCAGCATAAACGGCGTGTTGCCCGTGGCGTCTTTCAGCCATGTCGCAGTCGCCTGCTCAACAAACGGATTAAAGAACCACAGCGTTTTACCATCGGAAACCAGGATGCTCTCGTCAGGCTGCGTCATATGCCAGTTAAACAGATTAGGACGTTTAACCCATAAGTCACCCTGACCTTCCTGCACCGCCGCACCGCTACCGTCCGTGACCTTCTGAGTAAAGCTGGCATGGAAGCTACTGACTTTATCCAGGCGGCTTTTCAGGTCGCTGGCAGCATCTGCCCAGACGCTGCTCACCACAAAGCTCGACAATAATGCACAGGTGATTGCGATTCTTTTCATCGTTATTCCTCAAAATACGTCACTCCCAACGGGGAGATCCCTCTGCTATCCATTTCAGGCCAAAAATCAGCATGAGGAAAGTAGAAAATACTGAATTACTTAACTTTGCAATCATTCGAAGGGCGGCGGAGCCAGCACTTCACGATTACCATTATGCCCTTGCTCGCTGACAATTCCCTGCGCTTCCATCTGTTCGATGATACGCGCCGCTCGGTTGTAACCGATACGGAACTGACGCTGGACGCCGGAGATTGAGGCTTTGCGTTTCTGGGTAACAAAGTTTACCGCCTGATCGAACAGCGGATCCAACTCTTCGCCACCATCAAAGCCGCCACCGCCGCCTTCGCTTTCGCTGTCAGACGTTATGCCGTCAACGTATTGTGGACGACCGCGCGCTTTCCAGTCCTGAACCACAGCGTGAACTTCTTCATCACGTACAAAGGCGCCGTGTACACGCACAGGGATCGTTGAGTTTGGTGCGGAATACAGCATGTCACCCATACCCAACAGCGATTCCGCGCCGCCCTGGTCAAGGATGGTACGCGAGTCAATTTTACTGGACACAGTAAAGGCGATACGCGTTGGGATGTTCGCTTTAATCAGACCAGTGATAACGTCAACCGACGGTCGCTGGGTCGCCAGCACCAGGTGGATCCCCGCCGCACGCGCTTTTTGCGCCAGACGAGCAATCAGTTCTTCCACCTTTTTACCCACGGTCATCATCAGGTCGGCGAATTCATCCACCAGCACAACGATATACGGCAGTTTTTCCAGCACCGGATGCTGAACATCCATACTGTCGCCCGGCTTCCAGTACGGGTCCGGAATCGGACGCCCCATACGGGCGGCTTCAGCAATTTTTTCGTTATAACCGGCAAGGTTACGCACACCAAGCGCCGACATCAGCTTGTAGCGACGTTCCATTTCATTGACGCTCCAGCGCAGGGCGTTGGCGGCATCTTTCATGTCGGTCACAACTTCAGTCAGCAAATGCGGAATGCCTTCATAAACCGACAGTTCCAGCATTTTCGGGTCAATCATGATAAAGCGAACGTCTTCCGGCTGTGCCTTGTATAACATGCTGAGGATCATGGCGTTCACCCCAACCGACTTACCGGAACCGGTTGTCCCTGCCACCAGCAGGTGCGGCATTTTCGCCAGATCGGCAACCACCGGTTCGCCCGCAATATCTTTACCCAGTACCACGGTCAGCGGAGATGAGTTATCACGGAATTTGGCGTTATCCAACACTTCGCGCAGATAAACGGTTTGACGTTTTTTGTTGGGTAACTCCAGCCCGACATACGGTTTGCCCGGAATGACCTCGACCACGCGTACCGCTGCGGTCGACAATGAACGCGCCAGATCTCGCGACAGGTTGGAAATACGCGCCGCTTTAACTCCAGGAGCAAGATTAAGCTCAAAGCGGGTAATAACCGGACCAGGTGAGTAGTTCACCACATCGGCTTTAATGCGGAAGTCCGCCAGACGAGCCTCCACCAGACGAGCCATTTGCTCCAGAGCGAAAGTATCTATCGGCTCAACCTCACTCGGCGGCGGCGTGAGCAGATCCAACGATGGCAACGGCGTACTTGGACGGTGCGCCGGACGACTGTCGCCATTACGCATCAGGAGCGGATGGATCAGACTATCCTGCGGCGGTGGTGTAACAGGCTGCGCCGGTTGCTGATAATGCTGCTGCGGTGCGACAGGCTGCGCCGGTTGCTGGTAATGCTGTTGTGGTGCGACTGGTTGCGCCGGCTGCTGATAATGCTGCTGCGGTGCGACTGGCTGCGCTGGCTGCTGATAATGCTGCTGTGGTGCGACAGGCTGCGCCGGTTGCTGGTAATGCTGTTGTGGTGCGACAGGCTGCGCTGGCTGCTGGTAATGCTGCTGCGGTGCGACAGGCTGCTGGTACTGCGGCGCAGGCTCCGGCATTACGCCTGGAGTAAATAGCGGCTCATGCGGACCATCATCCACCAGCGTTTTCATTGGCGAAAATTCAAAGTCCTCAAGCGAGAACGGATTCGCTCCGGCAGGCTGTTCACCGGAATAGCGCTGCTGCTGGGAAGAGGCAAACTGGCGAGCCAGTTCTGCTTCTGCGGCTGAATCATCATCAGTCTGACTGGCATCATCCTGATACTCCTCGCCATAGCGGTGCTGCTGCGACTGGGCGAACTGACGCGCCAGCTCATCTTGCTGCATTGCGTCAATTTCTTCGTCACTGTACGCATCTGTATCAAGATGCTCTTCGCGCGCTTTCTCTTCAGCCATACGTTGTGACGGCAGTTTTATGCCATACGACGCCAGCTCCCGACGAGTAGGCACGCGCACACGATTCGGACGCGGTAACTGCGGACCAATCCCCTCTTTCACCTGTGGACGCGGCGCACCGCTACCCGCAAGACTAAAGACAGGTGCTGCGGCAGCCGCACCCGCCCCTAAAGCGGCGTTTTTCACCCCGGCGGCCAGCGGCGCAACGGCAGCAACTGACTCAACGGGCGGTATGGATGCTGCCGTCGGCATAGACGGCTTAACACGTTCAGGCTCCTGAGCAGGCTCTGGAATCGGCTGATACCAGGCAGCCAGTTGCTCGCGCTCACGTGCACGTTTCTCTTCAACTTCTTCAAAATAGTAGAGTGGCGGACGAGTCGGTTTAACCTCTTCAACCACCGGCTCAGGTTCCACTACAGGCGGTTGTTCAACCGCAGGCTGCTGGAACGCGGCGTTTTGTTGAAAGGTTGATTCCGGCTGATAAACAGGTTGCTGCACGGGCTCCGGCTGATATGCAGGTTCCGGCTGCCAGTTGTGCTCCGCGGTAAATCCCTGCGGCTGCGGACTCTCCTCCACTACCGGCTGCTGCCATGGTTCATACTGCTGCTGCACCGGTGGCTGAGCGTAGTGGGCTGGCTGAGGATAACCCTCAGGCGCTGGCGCAATCACCGCATCACCGGTTTGCGGACCAGGCACGGCTTGCCAGGCTACGGCTGGGGCCGGTTGCTCCATAACGGTATTGGTCACTGGCGATGTTTGCAGCAGCGGATCAACCGGTGCGCTCCAGGCCTGAGCTGCCGTTGTCGCTGCAGCTGCGGCGGCAACTGGCTCTGTCACCGAATGACCATTCAGCAGTGGGTCAAGTTCGTCATATTCAGGCAACGTCGCACGATTACCGGAGAACAGCACATCGTTAGGATCTGCAACCACGCCACGAGCGCTGTATTCAATTTCGTCTTCATCATCCATGCGTTTGCCGGAAAACAGCGCGGCATCAGTATGACGGCCAAGCGGGTTGGTAAATTTCTCCGCCAGACGCTTACGGCGCGCTAACGCACCGCGCAGAATACGCGCCCGACGCGATTCATGAGGTTTGCCATCAGCGGCGTCGAAAGACTCATCTTCATCTTCATATTCTTCGTCATCGACCCAGGTATCGTCGCGACGGGTACGGTTGCTGGCAAACGTCAGGATATTGAGTAACCAGCCGCCCAGTTTTTCCGCAATGCTCACCCATGACCAGCCGGTAAATAGCGTTAATCCCGCAGCCCAAATGCACAATAGCGTCAGCGTACCGCCGCTACTGTGCAGTAATGGTTGCAACGTGGTGCTGAGCAGGCTGCCGATCACGCCGCCAGAGGCGAAATACCAGATGTCATCGGCATTGATTGCGGCAAGCCCGCAGGAGGTAAGGATCAGCGCCAAAACGCCAATAATACGCAGCGAAACGGCAAAATAATCGACGTATTCGTCGCTGGCCTGGTGTCGCCATGCAAACCAGCAGCCGCCGACAATGATGACGGGAATGGTGTAGGCCATGACGCCAAAAATAAAGAACAGTGTGTCTGCCAGCCATGCTCCGGGTATTCCCCCCAGATTATGGATAGGTTCGTGCCACGCGGTTTGCGACCAGCTGGGATCCGAAGGGTTAAAGCTGAGTAAGGCAGCCATCAACCAGACGGCAAAAAGGGCAATAAGGATCAGTAGCGCTTCCAGGAGTCGGCGCCCGCTGCTTAACTTCGTCAATGTGACGTCTTTGTCTTCAGTGTATTCCTGGCTCAAAAACGGCTCTCCAGGTTTCAGGCTTTTCCTGCCCGATGCTAAAACGGACAACAGCACCGGGTTGCCCCGGCACTGTTGCTGTATGGATTAACAGGAGTGTAATCAAACTGCGTCGATTTTGCACCTGTTCCGTGTTAGCGCGTCTTAATTACCAGACGATTGCTCTGTTTGACTTCTTCCATTACGACATAAGTACGTGTGTCATTCACGCCAGGCAGACGCAGCAGGGTTTCCCCCAACAGCTTACGGTACGCCGACATATCCGGTACGCGTGTTTTCAACAAATAGTCGAAATCACCGGAAACCAAATGACACTCTTGAATTTCTTCAAGTTTTTGTACTGCAGAGTTAAATTGCTCAAACACATCCGGGGCGCCACGATTCAGAGTAATCTCAACAAAAACCAGAAGTGATGCATCCAGATAATGCGGGTTTAACAGCGCTGTATAGCCCTGAATAAAACCCTGTCTTTCCAACCGACGCACACGCTCAAGGCAGGGCGTTGGTGAAAGTCCCACACGTTTAGAAAGCTCGACGTTAGAAATACGCCCATCCTTTTGCAGCTCATTAAGAATGTTACGATCGATACGGTCGAGATCTTTGCCAGGGCGCTTCTTACTATCTACCATTATTATTGTCTCTCTGTATTCCTTCCCTACTCCTGCCTGACTCTACCAACATCACTGTTCAGAGTCGCTACCCATCAAAATAAACCGCAACCCAGAGGGATTTTCGGTTTGTAATGCCTGGGCTTATGGTGAGAAGACCGTTGCCTGTCGGCGGCTATCGACATCACGAATGGCATCTGTCCACACCATGCGTAGATTTCGCTAACACGGTAAACA
This sequence comes from Citrobacter sp. RHBSTW-00887, assembly GCF_013728095.1. Lineage (NCBI taxonomy): Bacteria > Pseudomonadati > Pseudomonadota > Gammaproteobacteria > Enterobacterales > Enterobacteriaceae > Citrobacter > Citrobacter sp. RHBSTW-00887. The sequence goes on from NZ_CP056267.1 coordinate 3,498,594, forward strand.
TGGTAACTACATGCATGATTATGCAGCACATACATGACACATTTTTTTTCTTCCTTGACTGTTTTCGCAAAACAGCAGGTGATTGTCAAAGTAAAACATCGATTTTTAGTACAACATGCCAGTTATTCATTCGCAGTGATGGAAAATCGTCATTTTATCACCTTATAACTGACCGATTTTTAGTAGAAATCGTTATAGTATTACGACTTATTCCCCCGCTCATCGGTTTCTGCTATTACACAAATTGTTAACAAAATCGCCATACTCTTTTTTTACGCCTGTAAATTCCCTACAATCCTGCTCATTGCCTGCCAACAACTATGGGGATCTCATGGGCGCAACCAAACACAGTAAACTTCTTATTCTGGGCTCAGGCCCTGCGGGATATACCGCTGCGGTCTACGCTGCACGCGCTAACCTGCAACCGGTACTGATTACCGGTATGGAAAAAGGTGGTCAACTGACCACAACAACAGAAGTGGAAAACTGGCCTGGCGATCCGCACGATCTCACTGGCCCGCTGCTGATGGAGCGTATGCACGAACATGCGACCAAATTTGATACAGAAATCATTTTTGATCACATCAGCAAAGTTGATCTGCAAAACCGCCCTTTCCGTCTGACCGGCGATAGCGGAGAGTACACCTGTGACGCACTGATCATCGCTACCGGCGCTTCAGCACGTTACCTGGGCTTGCCTTCAGAAGAAGCATTCAAAGGCCGCGGCGTTTCCGCCTGCGCGACCTGCGACGGTTTCTTCTACCGTAACCAAAAAGTTGCGGTGATTGGCGGTGGCAACACTGCGGTTGAAGAAGCACTGTATCTGGCGAATATCGCATCTGAAGTGCATTTGATTCACCGTCGCGACAGTTTCCGCGCTGAGAAAATCCTCATCAAGCGTTTAATGGATAAAGTTGAAAACGGCAACATCGTGCTGCACACCCACCGCACGCTGGAAGAAGTAACCGGTGATCAAATGGGCGTAACTGGGCTGCGCCTGCGCGATACGCAAAACACTGACAATGTGGAGTCACTTGACGTTGCCGGATTGTTTGTCGCTATCGGTCACAGCCCGAATACTGCCATTTTCGACGGTCAGCTTGAACTGGAAAACGGCTACATCAAAGTTCAGTCCGGTATTCACGGTAATGCCACACAAACCAGCATTCCGGGGGTCTTCGCAGCCGGTGACGTGATGGATCATATTTATCGCCAGGCGATCACCTCTGCGGGCACAGGCTGTATGGCCGCGCTTGATGCAGAACGTTATCTCGACGGTCTGGCGGACGCTTGCAAATAAGTTTTACAAATCAGTAACAAAAGTAAAAAAGGCGACTATAAGTCGCCTTTATTTTTGCCTCGTTGTAACATTGCCCTGCCCAAAAATTCCAATAACTCACCTGCTAAGCGTGCAATGAATAAAACCCGTCAAAAAGAGCTGACCCGCTGGTTAAAACAGCAAAGTGTAATTTCCCAACGATGGCTGAACATTTCACGCCTGTTGGGGTTCGTGAGTGGTCTGTTAATCGTCGCTCAGGCCTGGCTCATGGCCCGCATTCTGGACCATATGATCATGGCCAATATTCCCCGAGAGGCGCTGCTGCTTCCGTTCATCGTGCTGGTATTGATTTTCATCCTGCGGGCATGGGTCGTCTGGTTACGCGAACGGGTCGGGTTTCACGCAGGGCAACATATTCGTTTTGAAATTCGCCGCCAGGTGCTTGACCGTCTGCAACAGGCTGGTCCGGCCTGGATACAGGGCAAACCGGCCGGGAGCTGGGCCACGCTGATCCTGGAGCAGATTGACGATATGCATGATTACTATGCACGTTATCTGCCGCAAATGGCGCTGGCCGTATGCGTCCCATTATTGATTGTAGCGGCGGTATTCCCGTCAAACTGGGTAGCCGCCCTTATTCTGCTCGGAACAGCCCCGCTGATCCCGTTATTTATGGCAATGGTCGGTATGGGCGCTGCCGATGCTAACCGCCGCAATTTTCAGGCTCTTGCCCGCCTCAGCGGTCATTTCCTCGATCGTCTGCGGGGCATGGAAACGCTAAGAATATTTGGTCGCGGTGAAGCCGAAACGGAAAGCATCCGCGCTGCGTCGCAAGATTTCCGCCAGCGCACCATGGAAGTCCTGCGCCTGGCGTTCCTGTCATCCGGTGTCCTTGAGTTCTTTACCTCTCTGTCTATTGCGCTGGTGGCGGTTTACTTCGGTTTTTCCTACCTCGGAGAACTCGATTTCGGCCACTACGGGACAGGCGTCACGCTGGCAGCAGGCTTCCTCGCGCTCATTCTGGCGCCGGAGTTTTTCCAGCCCCTGCGCGATCTGGGCACGTTTTATCACGCCAAAGCGCAAGCCGTTGGTGCAGCTGATAGTCTGAAAACCTTCATGGAAACCCCGCTGGCTCATCCAGAGCGTGGCGACATTGAGCTGGCGACGAAAGACGCCGTTTCAATTGAGGCACACGATCTGATTATCACTTCGCCGGAAGGTAAAGTGCTGGCCGGCCCGCTCAACTTTACCCTGGCAGCCGGTCAACGCGCGGTGCTGGTTGGACGCAGCGGTTCCGGTAAAAGTTCGCTGCTTAATGTCCTGTCCGGTTTCCTCTCTTATCGGGGATCGCTGCGAATTAACGGCTTTGAACTTCGCGACCTGTCACCTGATTCCTGGCGTAAACAGCTGTCATGGGTCGGGCAAAATCCGCAGCTTCCTGCCGCCACGTTACGCGAAAACGTTCTGCTGGCTCGCCCCGATGCCAGCGAAGAACAGCTACAAGCCGCACTCGACAGCGCCTGGGTCAGCGAGTTTTTACCGCTGCTGCCGCAGGGCGTGGATACGCCAGTCGGCGATCAGGCGGCCCGACTTTCCGTCGGGCAAGCGCAGCGCGTTGCCGTCGCTCGCGCCTTACTCAATCCTTGTCAGTTACTGCTGCTGGACGAACCCGCCGCCAGCCTTGATGCGCACAGCGAACAACGCGTGATGCAGGCGTTGAACGCGGCATCTCGCCGCCAGACCACGTTGATGGTGACGCACCAGTTGGAAGATCTTGCCGACTGGGACGCTATCTGGGTGATGCAGGATGGACAGATCGTTGAACAAGGTACCTGGACCGAACTTAGCTCAGCCAACGGGGCTTTTGCGACATTACTGGCTCATCGTCAGGAGGACATCTAAATGCGCGCTTTGCTACCTTATCTGACGCTGTATAAACGTCACAAATGGATGTTAACGCTGGGGATCGTTCTGGCGATCGTCACGCTGCTGGCAAGTATTGGTTTGCTGACGCTTTCAGGGTGGTTCCTGTCGGCTTCTGCAGTGGTTGGCGTCACCGGAATTTACAGCTTTAACTATATGCTCCCTGCCGCAGGCGTACGCGGCGCAGCGATCACCCGCACCGCGGGGCGTTATTTCGAACGACTAGTCAGCCATGACGCAACGTTCCGTGTGCTGCAGCATTTGCGTATTTATACCTTCAGCAAACTGCTGCCACTCTCCCCTGCGGGCCTGTCCCGTTATGGACAGGGTGAATTACTTAACCGCGTGGTGGCTGATGTCGACACGCTCGATCATCTGTACTTGCGCGTGATCTCCCCGCTGGTAGGGGCTTTTGTCGTCATCATGGTGGTCACGCTGGGTCTAAGCGTTCTCGATTTCACGCTGGCTATCACCCTCGGCGGTATTATGCTGCTGACCTTATTTATTCTGCCCCCACTCTTTTATCAGGCAGGCAAAAGCACCGGACAAAGTCTGACGCATCTGCGTGGGCAATATCGTCAGCAGTTAACCTCCTGGCTACAGGGCCAGGCTGAATTGACCATTTTTGGCGCCAGTGAACGCTACCGTGCTCAAATGGAAGCCACCGAGCTGCAATGGCACGAAGCCCAGAGGCGCCAGTCTGAATTAACGGCGTTGTCGCAGGCGGTCATGCTGTTAGTTGGCGCGCTGGCGGTAATTATGATGCTATGGATGGCCTCAGGCGGCGTGGGCGGTAACACCCAGCCAGGCGCACTGATCGCGCTGTTTGTCTTCTGTGCACTAGCCGCGTTCGAAGCGCTAGCGCCTGTCACCGGCGCGTTTCAGCATCTCGGCCAGGTTATTGCCTCTGCGCTGCGCATCACCGAACTGACCGAACAGCAGCCAGAAGTGACCTTCCCGGATGCGGGTTCCTCGGTTTCAGAGCAGGTAACCCTTACGCTACGCGATGTATCATTCAGCTATCCAGGACAGGCGCAAAAGGCGCTCGATACACTTTCCCTGCAGGCCAACCCCGGTGAACACATTGCGATTCTCGGTCGCACCGGCTGTGGTAAGTCAACGTTATTGCAATTGTTAACCCGCGCATGGGATCCGCAGAGTGGCGAGATCCTGATTAACGAACAGCCGATTGCGACCCTTAGTGAAGCCACGCTGCGCCAGAGTATCAGCGTCGTGCCACAGCGCGTGCATCTGTTCAGCGCTACGCTTCGCGATAACCTGTTGCTGGCGGCACCGCACGCCGGCGATGACGCATTAGCCGCGATGTTGTGCCGCGTCGGTCTGGACAAACTGCTTGAGGATGATGGACTCAACGCCTGGCTTGGCGAAGGCGGTCGTCAGCTTTCTGGCGGCGAGCTCCGTCGTCTGGCTATCGCCCGCGCCTTATTGCACGATGCTCCGCTGATGCTGCTGGATGAACCCACCGAAGGGTTGGATGCCACAACGGAAAGTCAAATGCTTGAATTAATTAGCGATGTCATGCGCAATAAAACCGTATTAATGGTTACACATCGTCTGCGTGGGCTGTCACGTTTTGATCAAATAATAGTAATGGACAACGGACAAATTATTGAGCAAGGTAATCACGCAGATCTGTTAGCCAGGCAGGGGCGTTATTACCAGTTTAAGCAACGTCTGTAAGCTATTATTGAACGATCAAACTCGCGTAGTGGAGTTTCGCTGTCATGCGCCTGGTGCAACTGTCCCGCCATTCCATAGCCTTCCCGTCACCGGAAGGCGCTTTACGCGAGCCTAACGGTTTATTGGCGCTTGGCGGCGATCTCAGCCCTGCCCGCCTGCTGATGGCCTATCAGCGCGGTATTTTCCCATGGTTTTCACCTGGCGACCCCATCCTTTGGTGGTCGCCCGATCCGCGCGCCATTCTTTGGCCCGAGAAATTTCACCTCAGCCGCAGCATGAAACGCTTTCATAAAAATTCGCCTTATCGCGTGACGCTCAATTACGCGTTTGGTCAGGTGATTGAAGGCTGCGCGAATGACCGGGAAGAAGGCACCTGGATAACGCATGATGTGGTGGATGCTTACCATCGGCTGCACGAACTGGGGCATGCCCACTCAATTGAGGTGTGGCGACAAAATGAATTAGTGGGCGGTATGTATGGCGTGGCGCAAGGTACGCTGTTTTGTGGCGAATCGATGTTCAGCCGTCAGGAAAATGCGTCCAAAACCGCACTGCTTGTTTTTTGCGCTGAATTTATCCGTCAGGGCGGAAAATTAATCGACTGCCAGGTATTAAATAGCCACACAGCCTCGCTGGGCGCCGTCGAAACACCGCGTCGGGAGTACCTTGAGCACCTGAGCAGACTGCGCCAGCAGCGGCTACCGAGCCATTTCTGGATTCCCAGGATGTTATTTTCACCTCAGGAGTGAATGTTTTCGGCACATTTTTTGTCGGGGTGTTATAATTGTCGCGCAGAGTTGGTTTAGCCCATTACCCCGCCGCCGTTAAGGAACAGTTCGCGTCAGGCAACGCCTATCGTTTATCTCCTCGTTCCCTTACACGTTGCGCTTTAAGTGCGGCTTTGCCGTGTGTGGATAGAGTAATGCGCCAAACCCGATTTGCTGTGTTTTAAACGCACAAATCTTTACTTATTAAAAGAACTTCGGCATTATCTTGCCGGTTCAAATTACGGTAGTGATACCCCAGAGGATTAGATGGCCAAAGAAGACAATATTGAAATGCAGGGTACCGTTCTCGATACGTTACCTAATACCATGTTCCGCGTAGAGTTAGAAAACGGTCACGTGGTTACTGCACACATCTCCGGTAAAATGCGTAAAAACTATATCCGCATCCTGACGGGCGACAAAGTGACTGTTGAGCTGACCCCGTACGACCTGAGCAAAGGCCGCATTGTCTTCCGTAGTCGCTGATTGTTTTTAACGCCCGAATGGCGTCCAGATAATAAAAGGTCGGTTTAACCGGCCTTTTTTGTGGGCTGAAGCCTGGTATTTAATCCTCAATCATCCGCGCATATTCTTCCGTTAAGAAATCCACTAATGCGCGCACTGACGGTAATAATCCCCTGCGTGATGGAAAGACTGCGTGAATAATTTCTCGCTTAGGTTCCCAACCGTCGAGCAACGCCACCAACTCACCCGCAGCTAATTGATCTTTTACCATTAACTGTGGAAGTTGAACAACACCTACGCCGGCGACTGCGGCTTCGCGTAACGCCAGCATATCGGTGGTGATCATACGCGGCGTGAAATGCACCTCCGCCCGCGCGCCCTGCGGGCCGAATAATTCCCAACGATGCACATGTTTACCAGAGGCCAGACTCAAACCTGGCCAACGGGTCAGCTCTGCCGGAGAGTGTAGCGCCCCCATCTGCTCAATTAACTGTGGGCTGGCATACAAGCGATGTCCTCTGTCCGCCAGGACGCGCATCACCAGGTCGCTATCCTCAAATGGCCGAGGTCTGACGCGAATCGCCACATCCAGACCTTCTCCAACGACGTCAACACGACGGTTAGTGGCCTCCAGTTGTACTGATACGTCAGGATAACGTGCCATAAAACGGGCAAGCATTGGCCCGATATGCACATGCAGCAACGTAACAGGACAAGTCAGCTTCACAACGCCACGCGGTTCGACCTGTAACGCGGCAATGGCATCCTGCGCCGCCTGCGCCTCCACCAGCATCGCCTTACAGTGTTCGTAAAAGGTTTGCCCGACTTCAGTCACGTTAAATTGCCGGGTGGTTCGCTGAATCAGTCGTACCCCCAGCCTCTCTTCGAGTTGCGCTATCCGTCGGCTGAGTTTTGATTTTGGTTCATCAAGCGCCCGACCCGCCGCCGCGAATCCCCCTTCCTCTACAACATGCACAAACCATGCAAAATCATTGAGATCCGGCCTTGCCATTTCATTGTCCTATTTTTGAGACAGTGAGAGCTATTTTAGCTACTACTCAGCTCGCTGTCATGAATATAAGCTTATTCACATCAAAACAACGCCACTGAGGAGACACATATGAAACAAGTAACAGGCGTCTACACCGCACCTCGCCCACACTGGGTTGGCGATGGATTTCCGGTTCGCTCGATGTTCTCTTACCAGTCTCATGCTGAGCAATTAAGCCCGTTCCTGCTGCTTGATTACGCAGGTCCGCATACGTTCACGCCGGGTAACGAAAAACGCGGCGTAGGTGAACACCCTCACCGCGGTTTTGAGACGGTGACTATCGTTTACAGCGGCGAAGTTGAACACCGTGATTCAACCGGTCGCGGCGGCATTATCGGCCCTGGCGATGTGCAGTGGATGACCGCTGGTGCAGGAATATTACACGAAGAGTTCCACTCCCCGGAATTTACCCGTCAAGGCGGTGAACTGGAAATGGTGCAACTGTGGGTCAATCTGCCGGCAAAAGACAAAATGGCCGTACCGGGTTATCAGGGCATCAGCAGCGATGTTATTCCCACCGTCGCCTTGCCCGATGATGCAGGCAGCGTTCGCGTGATCGCGGGCAGCTATCAGGATACGAAAGGCCCGGCACACACCTTTTCACCGCTGAACGTCTGGGATATGCGCCTGCAACGTAATCATCCGCTGACGTTGTCCCAGTCTGAAGGGTGGAGCACCGCTCTGGTGGTATTAAAAGGGAATATCACCGTAAACGGCACCACGCCTGCCGGCGAAGCACAACTGGTAGTGCTAAGCCAGCAGGGGAAAACGCTACACATTGAAGCCACCAGCGACGCCAGCGTGCTGCTGCTGTCTGGCGAACCATTGAACGAGCCGATTGTAGGTTACGGTCCGTTTGTGATGAATACGAAACAAGAAATCGCTGAAGCCGTCCGCGATTTTAACTCCGGCCGCTTTGGCCAAATCTGAATCGAAGGAGAAGAATATGTCCAGTCCTGCAAACTTTAATGGTTCACGTCCGGTCATCGATGTGAATGATTCCGTCATGCTGCTTATCGATCATCAGAGTGGGCTGTTCCAGACCGTCGGCGATATGCCAATGCCGGAACTGCGTGCGCGTGCCGCCGCGCTGGCTAAAATTGCAACCCTGGCGAAGATGCCGGTAATTACCACGGCGTCGGTACCGCAGGGGCCTAACGGCCCGTTGATCCCAGAGATCCATGCCAATGCGCCACATGCCCAATACGTAGCACGTAAAGGCGAAATCAACGCCTGGGATAACGAAGACTTCGTGAAAGCGGTCAAAGCTACGGGTCGTAAGACGCTGATTATCGCCGGTACGATCACCAGCGTGTGCATGGCTTTCCCGGCCATCAGCGCGGTTGAGGAGGGCTACAAGGTCTTCGCAGTGATCGACGCTTCCGGTACTTACAGCAAAATGGCGCAGGAAATCACCCTGGCACGTGTTGTTCAGGCTGGCGTGATACCGATGGATACCGCCGCCGTCGCTTCTGAAATTCAGGGGACATGGAACCGTGAAGACGCCGCTGAATGGGCGGAAGTGTATACCAAAATCTTCCCGGCTTATCAGTTGCTGATCGAGAGCTATAGCAAGGCCCAGGAAGTCGTGACCAACGGCGAAAAACTGGACTCGCAGCGCTAATCATATTCTCCGCGCCTGTCCGGGCGGAGGAATATGTACATTGCGTAACCAAACGAGAGTTAACACGTAAATTCTGCTTGACCGTTTTAGCGCAACTCCCTATAGTAGCGCCCCGTTGCCCCCCAAGCGGTCAGGCAGCAATACAATATGGTGAGGTGTCCGAGTGGCTGAAGGAGCACGCCTGGAAAGTGTGTATACGGCAACGTATCGGGGGTTCGAATCCCCCCCTCACCGCCATATTCGAGAAAGAGCTCGTACGCAAGTACGGGCTTTTTTTTCGCATGTTGCATTTGCCGGATGCAGCGCATGCGCCTTATCGGGCCTACATTTCAACATCTCGGCGTAGCCTGATAAGCATCACGCCATCAGGCATGTCGGTTATTGTCGGCTGAGCAGAGTTAACACTTCGTAATGCGCGGTATGTGGGAACATATCAAAAAGTTGGACGCGTTCAATGCGATACCCAGGCAACTCGCGGATATCCTTTGCCATGGTTTGTGCATTACAGCTGGAGTAAACGATAAAACGCGGCGCCATGCGGGAGAGAAAATCGCACAGCGGCTTCCCAATCCCCCGACGAGGCGGATTCACCAGCACCAGGTCCGGCACTTCTCCCTGTGCGGTAGCAAACTGGGTTGAATCCAGCGCCTGAAAATGCAGATTCTGCAACCCAAGCTCCTGCGCCGACTGTTTCGCACAGGTAATGGCCTCTGGCGCAATTTCAATACCCGTCAGTTTCATCTGCGGCGTGGCGCAGTGCAAACCAAAACCCCCGACGCCGCAAAACAGATCCCACATGTGATTAACCGGAAGCTGTCGCACCCAGTCGCGCGCCGTGGCATATAAATACCCAGCCACCACGGGGTTGGTCTGGAAGAAGCTCTGTGGGCGTATCCACAATGGCACATCGTTAAAGCGTTCAGCCAGCGCCTGTTGTTCCGTCAGGAAGATTTCGCTCTCCCCTTCCATAATCGCCATATGCACAGGTTGAATATTGGCGGTGATCACTTTTAACTGCGGAAGCTGCGCCTGTAACCATGGCAGCGCCGTACGCAGTTGTGCCAGTTTCGCATCGGAGCGCAGAACAAAACGCAGCATCATATCGCCATCAAACCGGCTTTCCGTTAACAGCAGATATTTCAGCTCCCCGCGTTTGCGCGCCACGTTATAGGGCGTCAACCCCGCACGGGCGATAAACGGTTTAAGTGCGGCAAACACCGGCGCAAAAGACTCAGGATAGAGCGGACACTCGCACAAATCCTCCGGCGTACCGTCACGATGCAGCATCCCCAGCAGCGGTTTTTCCACGCTGCCGCTGACCACCATTTTAGCTTTATTACGAAAAGCGCTCTCCGGGCCGCTGACCGGCGCGCACCATTCTCCGACCGGATAATCGGCCAGCAGATTCTGCAGATCGGCTGTTTTGGCGAAGAGTTGATCGGCGACAGGCTGCGTTATCCACTGACAAGAGCGGCAGCGTTCGGCGTCATAAAGTGCGCACTGCATACAAAAACCTACAAATTAACAGGGGGCGAAGATTATACACGTTATTGCAAGCGGAAGAACCGCCTGCTGGACGCAGGAACAAACAGCAGTAGCAACACCAGCATATCCGGTAATTTTTGCATCACCAGCGTATGCAGGATTTCACGTCTGGACTCTCCCGCAATACTGAACAGTTCCGGATATCCATAGCCCAATGAGGCCGCCCACAGATAGACGCTGGCGATAATCTGGGTCAGTAGATAGACCCAGCGTGCCCAGTTCCGACCTTTAACCAGCGAAAATGCGCAGTAAATTTCGATAAACAGCAGCACCAGGCTACCCAGAAACACCAGCGTCAAATTCCAGGTCTGGACGCTGCGATGAATAAACTCGCTGGTTCCGCGAAACCCGAGCGTATTAAAAATCATCAACAGATCGAGACAGCGGATCATGATAATAGCCAGCGCCGCCACCTGCACTAAAGTAGGGACGTTTAAACGGGCATGTGATGTGGATGATTTCTTAAAAAATCCCAACGCGTCGTCTTCCATGAAAACGGCGCAGCCACCGCAGCTGCGCCGTATAGACAGGTTGGCAGATTTTAGTTTTTTCAGCCGCGTCTTGCACGTTGGATATCGCGAATCCGTTGTTTTTCTGTTCGCGCCATCAGATACCACGCGATAAATCCGATAATTCCTACTACGCCAAGTATCAACGTCGCCAGCGCGTTGATCTCCGGATTGACCCCCATACGTACGCTGGAGAACACCAGCATGGGTAACGTTGTGGCGCCAGGACCAGAGACAAAACTGGCAATGACCAGGTCATCGAGCGACAGCGTAAAGGCCAGTAACCACCCTGAGATCACCGCCGGCATAATCATCGGCAGCGTGATGACGAAAAAAACCTTCAGCGGCGTGGCACCAAGATCCATCGCCGCTTCCTCAATGGAGTGATCCAGTTCGCGTAAACGCGAGGAAATCACTACCGCCACGTACGCTGTACAGAATGTGACGTGCGCCAGCCAGATGGTCAACATACCGCGATCCGCTGGCCAGCCGATGGCGTGCGCCAAAGCCACAAACAGCAGCAGCAGCGACAAACCGGTAATGACATCCGGCATCACCAGCGGTGCGGTGATCATAAAGGCGAAACCATTTGATCCACGAAAACGACCAAAGCGCACCATCACCACGGCGGCGATGGTACCGAGAATTACCGCCATCGTCGCAGCACAGGCGGCAATCGTTAAGCTCATACCCACGGCGCTTATCATCGCGCTATCGTGGAAAAGCTCACCATACCAACGCGTTGACCACCCCGCCCAGACCGTCACCAGCTTGGAGCTGTTAAACGAATAGATAACCAACATCAGCATCGGCGCGTACAGGAAGGTAAAACCCAGTACCAGGATAAAAATACGCCACGGCGAGCGAACGACCGGTAAGTTATTCATCCGTGTTCCCCCACGCTTTTTTGCTGATATTTATGAAACCACATGATCGGCACAATCAGTAACAGCAGCATAATAATGGCGACGGCAGAAGCCACCGGCCAGTCACGGTTATTGAAAAACTCCTGCCAAAGCACACGCCCAATCATGATGCTGTCCGGGCCGCCCAGCAGTTCCGGGATCACAAACTCCCCAACCGCCGGGATAAACACCAGCATTGACCCGGCGATAATCCCGCCCTTGGTCAACGGCACGATCACGCTAAAGAAGGTTTTTAACGGTCGGGCGCCTAAATCCAGTGCCGCTTCCACCAGCGAGTAATCAATACGCGTCAGCGCGGTATAAATCGGCAGCACCATAAAGGGCAAATAGGCGTAAACAATACCGATATAGACCGCCAGATTGGTGTGCAGAATCGTCAACGGTTGGTCGATAACGCCCAGCCACATCAGAACGTTGTTCAGGACACCGTTATTTTTCAGGATCCCCATCCAGGCGTATACGCGAATCAAAAATGACGTCCAGGACGGCAGGATCACCAGCAGCAACAGAATATTGCGTGTCGAGGGTTTGCTGTGCGCGACCGCCCATGCCAGCGGATATCCCAACAGCAGGCAACAGACAGTCGAAACCCCCGCTACCTGCAAAGATTGCAGGTACGCATCAAAATAGAGCGGATCGTCCGTCAGTTGCAGGAAATTGCCTAAATTGAGGGTGATGGATAACTGGTCGTCAGCCCATGAAATAAGGTCAGTATACGGCGGAATAGCCCGCGCCATTTCAGCCAAACTGATTTTGAAGACGATCAGAAATGGCAGCAGAAACAGGAGCATCAGCCACACATACGGCAGCGCGATGACCAACTTGCGCCCGTGCTTCATTTGCAGCCGCGACATAAACAGCGTGAAACGCCCCACGTTATCCACGCGCGCCGGAGGTTCAAGTGTACTCATCTTCGCTCCTTAAACCGTCAACACCACACAGCTGTCCGCATCCCAACATAAACGGACTTCGTCACCCCAGGTTGGTAATCCCTTGCGATAACGATGTTCATTTTGTAACTGAGCGCTCAGCATCTGGCCACTTTTCAAGCGTACGTGGTACACCGACAAATCACCCAGATAGGCAATGTGCACCACTTCGCCTACCGCGAAGTTATATCCCTCTGGCGGAGGGGCTTCGCAGAGCATGATTTTTTCTGGGCGCAGCGCAACATACACCGGGACGTTATCGACAACGGAAGCGTCTGCGTCCACTTTCAGCGGATGTACCAATCCTGGAGACTCAATAACCAGACCATCTTCCTGACGTTCTTTCAGAAGCCCCTCAAAGACGTTAACCGAACCGATAAATTCTGCACTGTAACGCGTAGTCGGATGCTCGTAGATCTCTTCAGGCTCGCCGATCTGGACAAATTTGCCACGGTTCATGATCGCAATGCGGCCCGCCATCGTCATGGCTTCTTCCTGATCGTGCGTCACCATCACGCAGGTCACGCCGACACGTTCAAGGATATCCACCACTTCCAGTTGCATGCGGTCACGGAGCTTTTTATCCAGCGCCCCCATCGGCTCATCCAGCAGCAGCAGCTTCGGGCGTTTCGCCAGGCTACGCGCCAACGCCACGCGCTGACGCTGACCGCCAGAAAGCTGATGCGGCTTACGTTTGGCGAACTCCTGCATATGCACGAGGCCTAGCATCTCACTCACCCGGCTGGCGATTTCAGCCTTCGGCAGCTTGTCCTGCTTGAGGCCAAAGGCAATGTTCTGCTCTACCGTCATGTGCGGAAACAGTGCATAGGACTGAAACATCATATTAATCGGACGCAGATAAGGCGGGACATGCGCTAAATCGACGCCATCAAGCATAATTTGCCCGGTTGTTGGCTGTTCAAATCCCGCCAGCATCCGCAACAGGGTCGATTTACCGCAGCCGGACGCACCGAGCAGAGCAAATATTTCACCTTTGTAGATAGTAAGATTGACGTCATCAACGGCGTGCTGACCGTCAAAGGACTTGGTCAGGTTGCGAATTTCAAGCAGCGGGGTCAGCGCCTTGCGGATTTTCGCTTGTGGGCGTGGGGTTGCATCATTCAATTAGGCGCTCTCCGGCATAAAACAAAGAAACGGTGCAAATAACGCACCACGGTGGTGCGTATTGCCGGGTTATATGTGTCCGGGTTCAACACTGCCCGGCAGGCGTAAATCCTGCCGGGTCACGTCCCGTACATCGGGTTATTTCCCGCTTTTTACCTTCGTCCAGGCGCGAGTACGTACACGGTCGATCTTCGGATCCTGTACTTTCAGCGTGAACAGCTTGGCGCGGACATCGGCAGGCGGGTAAATGCCCGGGTTGTCGCGCACGTCCTGGCTGACCAGTGCTGTCGCTTCTTTGTTGGCATTGGCATAGAACACGTGGTCAGAAATATGCGCAATTACATCAGGGCGCAGCAGGTAGTTGAGGAACTGATAGGCTTCGTCTTTGTTTTTCGCATCGGCAGGCATCGCGAACACATCAAAGAAGGCCATCGCACCTTCCTTAGGAATTGAGAAGGAAATATTGACGCCATTTTTCGCTTCTTTCGCCCGGTTTGCCGCCTGCCATACATCCCCGGCCCAGCCAATCGCCACGCAGGTATCACCGTTTGCCAGGTCGTTAATGTACTGCGAGGAGTGGAAGTAGCGAATGTTCGGGCGCAGTTTCAACAGCAGATCGGTTGCCGGTCCGGTGTAATCATCCGCTTTGGTACTGTTTGGATCTTTACCCAAATAATTCAGCACGGTGGCAAACACTTCTTCGGGCGCGTCGAGGAAAGAGACGCCGCAGCTTTTGAGTTTTTCCAGATTTTCTGGCTTGAGGATCAGATCCCAGCTATTAACCGGCGCATCCGGCCCCAGTACCGCTTTCACTTTATCCACGTTATAGCCAATACCGGTTGTTGCCCACATATACGGCATCGCAAACTTGTTGTCCGGATCGTGTTTACCCACCAGCTTCAGCAATTCAGGATCGAGGTTTTTCCAGCCAGGCAATTTGCTCTTATCCAGCGGCTGGAAGACGCCCGCGGTCAGTTGACGCTCAAGGAAACTGGCGGATGGAACGACAAGGTCAAAGCCGGTACTGCCAGCCATGAGCTTACCTTCCAGCACTTCATTGGAATCAAATACGTCATAGATAACTTTAATTCCGGTCTCTTTTTCAAAATTAGCCACCGTATCTGGGGCAATATAATCAGACCAGTTATAAATATGCAGCGTTTTTTGTTCAGCAGCGAGCGTGCCAGCAGAGATGGCCATCAGAGCACCCGCAACCAGGCCTGGTAACCATCGTTTATTTAAGGCGGTCATAATCTCTTTCCTTCTGAAAGTTCGTTAACAAACGAACAAAAATGTCACACTCTAATGATATGCAAGAAACGTGCATATTCTTTCAAGCGGCCCCCATGAAAAGAGAGGACTCTCCTCACGCCGCTATTGCGCGCTGTTATCCGCCCATGCATTCAATATGCATTGTGGCCACAGGTCAGGCCACAAGGGGCTGTTTGAATGATGACGTTGATAAGCTTCGCAAGAATAACTTTAGCCAGGATTTGTGGATATAGCCCAGATTAAAAAACGTCTTTTATCAATTTTTTATGCATGAATTGTCTATGACATACAGCGGAAGGCGCTGAATGGAGGTGAATAATTCTTTAATGAACGGTTAAATGCAGAATAAAAACAGGCAATACGCAACCGCTTTGGCAGCGGCTGCGCAATATATGTCCAGATTCAGGAAGAATTAATGGAGGAAATGAACTTCGGCGTTGCTGTTTTGCGCATCTTCTTCAGCGTTAAATAACAGCTGATGCGCACCGGCCTCGAGGATCACCATCGATATTTGCTCTTCGCTCTGGCGAACAAAATATTCGAACTGCTCAAACGTCACGCCCGGGATAACGGATAAAGACTGGCAGACCACCAGCTTTGGCAGATTATCATCCTGCATATCCAGAAAGGCTTTCACCGTCAGTGAACTGGCGTTAATCGCAGACAGATCGGCGGCCAGCGGCAGTAGTGCAGAAGGTCTGACTTCTGCCATCGCGGAAAACAGAATGACGTTATCGACCAAATCAACTTTTGCATCAAAGATGCCGTCAAAATTCTGCATGTGCGGCAAATGCAGCGCCTGACAGGTATCGCATTCAAAAAAACTCATGCCCAGGTCGTCGAGCCATTGACGCAACGTATCCAGAGTGGGAACGACCAGTGATGTCATAATAATGTGCGACCTCTATTGATGAAAAAAATACCGGCACAGCTTACGCAAAAAGAGCGTGTCATACTACGATCGCAATCGATATTGTGCTTAGCCGCCGATTTTAAGGCAAAATTCAGGCGTAGCGTGACGCTCAATCCACTGGATCATCTTGCCGGCAATGTCTATTCCGGTGGTTTTCTCCACCCCCTCCAGGCCAGGAGAAGCGTTGACCTCCATGACCAGCGGCCCACGTTCAGCACGCAGAATATCAACGCCAGCAACGTCCAGACCCATTGTCTGAGCGGCTTTGAGCGCAATTTCCCTTTCGCGCGGCGTGATATTCGCAATAGTGGCAACCCCACCGCGATGGAGGTTAGAACGAAAATCACCTTCTTTGGCCCGGCGCTCAATGGCGGCCACCACCTCGTCACCGACCACGAAACAGCGAATATCTCGCCCTTTCGCTTCTTTGATATATTCCTGAACCAGTATATGGGCATTCAACCCACGAAAGGCATCCACCACGCTTTCTGCGGCCTGCCGCGTTTCCGCCAGTACCACGCCGATCCCCTGCGTACCTTCAACCAGTTTTACCACCAGCGGCGCGCCGCCAACCATGTCAATCATGTCGCTGGTATCGTCCGGAGAGTGAGCAATCCCGGTGATGGGTAAATCGATTCCCTGACGCGCCAGCAACTGCAGCGAACGCAGCTTATCGCGCGCACGCGTAATCGCTACCGACTCATTCAGCGGATAGCTACCCAGCATCTCAAACTGGCGCAACGCCGCAGTACCGTAAAAGGTAATCGCTGAACCAATCCTTGGGATCACTGCATCGAAATGAGGAAGCTGGCGGCCCTTGTAATGAATAGAGGACGCCGCCGGGCTGATGTTCATATAGCAAGAAAGGGGATCGATAATTTCAACCAGGTGACCACGCTGCATCGCCGCTTCACGCAGGCGCTTACAAGAATAGAGCGTTCCGTCCCGGGACAAAATGGCAATTTTCACCCTGCACCTCTCTGAATGACCTGGTAAAAGCTGGCGTATCATACACTGCGTTAAAATCTTTAGCGCGTAGCCCATCCCTGTTTATGCAAATATTCCAGGATAAAGGGACGACTTTCTTTAATGATGGTGCGGCGAATATGGTCGCTCCAGGTGTCACGACGCGTATTGCTCCCGCGGGTCAGATAGTACTGCGCGAGCTGCTCATCATATTGCGACAAAACGTCTTTGTTGAGTGGCTGATACTGATTTTCGTGCACCACAAGCGACGCTGGCAGTCGCGGCTTGATATCCGGGTTATCAGCAGGCCAGCCGAGGCATAGCCCAAACAACGGCAGAACATGTTGCGGAAGCTTCAGCAGTTCAGTGACCGGCTCAATGTTATTTCGCAGACCGCCAATAAACACGCCGCCAAGCCCCAAAGACTCTGCCGCCGTCAGCGCATTTTGCGCCATCATCGCGGTATCAACAACGCCCAGTAGCAGTTGTTCCGCCAGCCCGAGTTGCGCGTCAGGGCAAATCTGCAAATGGCGATTAAAGTCAGCGCAAAACACCCAGAACTCGGCGGCCTGCGCCACATGTTTTTGTCCGCCGGATAAAGTAGCCAGTGATTCACGCAGGGCGTTATCCGTTATGCGAACGATGGTTGTGCATTGTAAAAAACTGGAGCTTGAGGTCCCCTGAGCGGCGGCAATAATCGCCTCCCGCTGCGCATCCGAAATGGCATCATCGGTGAAATGGCGAATGGAACGGTGGCTACGAAGTAAATCAATGGTTGGCGTCATCTCTTTTTTCTCTGTCTGAACGTGAAGAATCACCGGGGGTTCGTGACATCAGCTGCGGCGCAACCAGTTGAGCAATACGCCACGTTAATACCACCGCGGCGGGAAGCATCAGCAGCACACCCAGAAATATCATCACCACGCAGGCTAACGGACTGCCAAGCGGTGCGGGTAAAGTGAGGTAATCGCTAAGCGACAGCAGCGCCAGCGATAACAAAACCATCCCGATTATTTCCAGCATCAATACGCTTTTGGGTAATGCACCAATTGCGCGCATAAGCGGCCTCCCGGCGAAATGGCTTTCATTATAAAACGTTCCGGCTTGTCGTGTTTAACAGTTATAGCTTGAGGATATCAAAGCAACAGGCTGAACCTGCTTTTCATCCGTCACAAATCGCGGCATCATAACAAGTATTGCCATCCGGCCTGATAAGTTCGAGGAGAGAGAGATGTTTGCCGTTATTTTTGGTCGTCCAGGGTGCCCGTATTGCGTGCGCGCAAAAGAATTAGCAGAAAAATTAAGCAATGAGCATGACGATTTTAACTTCCGCTACATTGATATCCATGCCGAAGGTATTACGAAAGCCGATCTGGAAAAGACGGTAGGTAAGCCAGTTGAAACCGTTCCGCAGATTTTTGTTGATCAAAAACACATCGGCGGCTGCACGGATTTTGAAGCGTGGGCAAAAGAGAACATGAATCTGTTCGCCTGATAGCCGTTTCTACGCCCTCCGCTGGAGGGCGTCTTCAGTTCTTTTTCCGTCGATGATGCTGATTGAACAAGTTGCTGATAAACAAAAAACACAATGCGCCAAGCGCGCACCAAAACACCGCACTAAACAACCACGCCAGCTCTTGCCACAACGAACGCGTCGGCATAAAAACGAACCGCATCAGTAACAGACAGCACGGCGCCGCCAACATGGCACCAAGAAGGGGTTTGAGCACCTCCCGACGATGGGAGAAAAAGCTTGCTGCAGCACCAGGCAGGATAAAAAACAACAATCCGACCTCAGGATGCCCTGCCGCTCTGAATGCCCCTTTCACGTTCAGCGTTAATGAAAGACACACCACAATAAAGAGCACAAAGCAGCAGACCGCACCCGCCCAACTTTGCTTATGTTTCAATTGTTCCTCCTGACACATTCTCTATCGAACACTCTTTTCGCCCGCAGGCGTCCAGTCAGATAAAGTAACCTGGCATTCCATGCCAAAAACACACTCACACGATTCTTATAGCCGTTGATACGTAATGAGATTAAACTAACCGCATATATTGTTATGCTGCATTATTCGGGGCTGTGTACGAAGCTGTCGCCCCTTAATTTCTGGCAAAAACATTAGCGTAAATTGCCATTTCTTTCAATAGCTTACTAGTAAACAAGAAGTTAGTCTCCGTGAATATAAACGTCGCAGATTTGTTAAATGGGAATTACATCCTGTTATTATTTGTGGTCCTGGCACTGGGCCTGTGTCTGGGTAAATTACGTCTGGGTTCAGTCCAACTCGGTAATTCCATTGGCGTTTTAGTGGTGTCCCTATTATTAGGTCAACAGCACTTTAGTATTAACACCGATGCATTAAATCTCGGCTTTATGCTGTTTATTTTTTGTGTCGGCGTCGAAGCCGGTCCCAACTTTTTTTCGATTTTTTTTCGCGATGGGAAAAATTATCTAATGCTTGCTCTGGTGATGGTCGGCAGCGCCATGCTGATCGCCCTGGGGCTGGGTAAGCTATTTGGCTGGGACATCGGCCTGACGGCAGGTATGCTGGCCGGTTCGATGACCTCAACGCCGGTGCTGGTCGGCGCGGGTGACACCTTGCGCCATTCCGGAATGTCGGGGACATCGCTTTCAACCGCCCTCGATAACCTGAGCCTCGGTTATGCGCTCACCTATTTGATTGGTTTGGTCAGTCTGATTGTTGGCGCGCGCTACCTGCCGAAACTTCAGCATCAGGATCTGCAAACCAGCGCCCAACAAATCGCACGTGAACGAGGTCTGGACACTGATGCCAACCGTAAGGTTTATCTGCCGGTAATTCGTGCCTATCGCGTTGGCCCGGAACTGGTGGCATGGGCCGATGGCAAAAATCTGCGCGAGCTGGGTATCTATCGCCAGACCGGTTGTTACATTGAACGCATCCGTCGCAACGGCATCCTGGCCAACCCGGATGGCGACGCGGTACTGCAAATGGGCGATGAGATAGCCCTGGTGGGTTATCCGGATGCGCATGCCCGCCTCGATCCCAGCTTCCGTAATGGTAAAGAGGTGTTCGATCGCGATCTGCTCGATATGCGCATCGTCACTGAAGAGATTGTGGTGAAAAATCACAATGCCGTTGGCCGCCGCCTGGCCCAGTTGAAGCTGACCGATCACGGCTGTTTTCTCAACCGCGTGATCCGTAGCCAGATTGAAATGCCTATCGATGACAACGTCGTGCTTAATAAAGGCGACGTGCTGCAGGTCAGTGGGGATGCTCGCCGCGTCAAAACCATTGCCGATCGTATCGGCTTCATTTCCATTCACAGTCAGGTGACCGATCTGCTGGCCTTCTGCGCCTTCTTTATCATCGGTCTGATGATCGGGATGATCACCTTCCAGTTCAGTAATTTCAGCTTCGGCATCGGGAATGCGGCTGGACTGCTGTTCGCTGGGATCATGCTGGGCTTCCTGCGTGCCAACCATCCAACGTTTGGCTATATCCCACAGGGGGCGCTGAACATGGTCAAAGAGTTTGGCCTGATGGTATTTATGGCAGGCGTCGGTTTAAGCGCGGGCAGCGGCATTGGCAATGGCCTTGGCGCCGTGGGTGGTCAAATGCTGATTGCCGGCCTGGTTGTCAGCCTGGTGCCGGTTGTCATCTGTTTCTTATTCGGTGCTTACGTATTGCGCATGAACCGCGCCCTGCTTTTTGGCGCCATGATGGGCGCGCGTACCTGCGCTCCGGCAATGGAAATCATCAGCGATACGGCACGCAGCAACATCCCCGCATTAGGCTATGCCGGGACCTACGCAATTGCCAACGTACTGCTGACATTAGCGGGGACACTCATCGTCATTGTCTGGCCTGGGCTTGGTTAGCGCTGAAATTTACTCTTAAACGAAAATTTTTTGCAGGT
Source organism: Citrobacter sp. RHBSTW-00887 (assembly GCF_013728095.1). Classification (NCBI taxonomy): domain Bacteria; kingdom Pseudomonadati; phylum Pseudomonadota; class Gammaproteobacteria; order Enterobacterales; family Enterobacteriaceae; genus Citrobacter; species Citrobacter sp. RHBSTW-00887. The sequence continues at coordinate 3,519,492 of NZ_CP056267.1, forward strand.
AAGCAGAACTTTTCTTCAAGACGTCAGTCATAACTATTGCCACTGCTTTTCTTTGATGTCCCCAATTTGTGGAGCCCATCAACCCCGCCGTTTTGGTTCAAGGTTGATGGGTTTTTTGTTGCCTGAATTTTGCGTTCGCTGACTCCCTCCCCCCGAAACTCTCTCACATTTGCAGCATGCTGGTTATGACACATACTTTTAGTCAGAGCTAAATGGTAATAGGTGGTTGCTATGTTACTCGCAGGCAAAGTCGCGGTAATCTTCGGAGGCAGCGGCGCTATAGGCAGTGCAGTTGCGCATGCTATGGCGCGTGAAGGCGCCCATGTGTATCTGGGCGCGCGTAGTCAGGAAAAGCTGGATTGGGCGGCCAGTAGCATTCGAACCGCGGGCGGTACAGTCGAAACCTTTGTCACCGATGTACTCGACGAATACGGCACCTCAAAACTAGTTACTCACCTTGCGCAGCAAACCGGTGGAATGGATGTGGTGGTTAACGCAACCGGCTTTATGCATGAACAGGGCAAACGCATCGAGGCGTTATCCCTTTCTGAGTTTATGAGCGGTATCACCCCTTTCCTCTCGGCGCAGTTCAATATCGCAAAAGCCGTAACACCACACATGGGTGGCAATCGTGCGGGCGTCATTCTCACCGTTGTCGCGCCCGCAGCCCCGATGGCGATGCCTGGACATCTGGGACACATCGTCGGCTGTGCGGGAACAGAGGCCTTTATTAAAGCGCTTGCCAGCGAACTGGGGCCGGCGAATATTCGGGTCGTCGGCGTGCGCTCGCATGCGATTGTGGATGCCGTTCAGGCCGGTTCCTATACCGGGGAGATTTTTACCGCTAAAGCGCAGTCAATGGGTATTACCGTCGCACAATGGTTAGCTGGTGCGGCGCAAAGTACCATGCTTGGGCGTCTGCCTACGCTTGCACAAATCGCTGAGGTAATGACCTTTCTGGCTTCAGACCATGCCGGAGCAATCACCGCAACGGTGGTGAATATTACCGGCGGCGCTACGCGCAACTGACCGTCGCGGGCAACCCCGCAATACGCTCCACCATCAGCAAGATATCTTCTCGCCGCAGTGGTTTTTTGTCCGTGACAAAATGCAGCGTCATCCCTTCAATAAACGCATCCAGCGCCCGCGCCGTAACCGGAGCAAACCACTGCTCCAGCGTTTGTTGGCTGCGTAACATCCAGTTTTGCATCACCGTTTTTAGTGCCGGTTTACGGCTGGCGAATGCATATAGCTGATACATGAGTTCCATGTTATCGGGTGTCGTGACCTGGGAGCTGTAAATCATATCGGTAATCGCATGGCAAGCCTGCGACGCATCCGCAACGTCGGCAAAAAAAGCCTGATACTGCAGCATCATCCTGTCAGTAAAACGCTCAAACGCCTCCATTAAAAGCTCATCAATTCCCGAAAAGTAATAGGTCATAGAACCCAAGGGCACCTGAGCAATTGTCGCAATCTTCCGATGTGTAACCGCATGAATACCATGGGCTATTACCGCATCCAGAGTCGCCTGAACTATTTTTTCCCGCCGCTGCGGATCGTTCGCACGTCGCACTGCATTACCTCTTCTTGCATTTGTGTACAAATGTACACAACCTTGCTAAGGTTGTCTTCTTTCCTCTTTTCTTCGGCTCGAATTCATGACTGGCATCTCATCACGCAAAGCCTTAAGACGTCGCACCTGGGCACTGTTCACGTTCTTCTTTTTACCAGGATTATTAATGGCCTCCTGGGCAACGCGTACCCCTGCCATCAGAGATATCCTCTCCATCTCAACCGCCGAAATGGGCGCGGTGTTGTTTGGACTCTCAATTGGTTCGATGAGTGGCATTCTTTGTTCGGCCTGGCTGGTGAAACGATTTGGCACGCGTAAAGTGATCCGCACCACCATGTCTTGCGCAGTCCTCGGAATGGCAATCCTCAGCGTGGCGCTCTGGCTGCATTCCGCATGGCTTTTCGCATTTGGTCTGGGCGTGTTCGGCGCCAGCTTTGGCGCAGCAGAAGTTGCCATCAACGTCGAAGGTGCGGCTGTTGAGCGCGAAATGAATAAAACCGTACTGCCGATGATGCACGGTTTTTACAGCCTGGGAACGCTGGCGGGTGCCGGAGTCGGGATGATGCTTACCGCCTTCAGCGTACCGGCGACCGCGCATATCTTGCTGGCGGCGATGGTGGCTATCACCCCTATCTTCATCGCCATCAAAGCCATTCCTGACGGCACGGGTAAAAATGCCGCTGACGGGTCTCGCTCCGGCGAAAAAGGACTGCCTTTTTATCGCGATATTCAGCTATTGCTGATTGGCGTCGTGGTGCTCGCAATGGCATTTGCTGAAGGTTCCGCCAACGACTGGCTTCCGCTGCTGATGGTGGACGGACATGGATTTAGCCCGACATCAGGCTCGCTGATTTATGCCGGATTTACGCTGGGCATGACCGTTGGACGATTTACTGGCGGCTGGTTCATCGACCGCTACAGCCGCGTCGCGGTAGTGCGCGCCAGTGCGCTAATGGGTGCTCTTGGGATTAGCCTGATTATTTTTGTCGACAGCACTTGGGTGGCGGGTGTTTCCGTTATTTTGTGGGGACTCGGCGCATCACTGGGCTTCCCACTGACCATTTCGGCTGCCAGCGACACCGGCCCCGATGCGCCAACCCGCGTCAGCGTTGTCGCCACTACCGGCTATCTGGCATTCCTGGTTGGACCACCGCTGCTGGGCTACCTGGGTGAACACTACGGCCTGCGTAGCGCTATGCTGGTGGTGCTGGCGCTGGTGCTTGTCGCCGCCATCGTCGCGAAAGCGGTGGCAAAACCGGATCTCAAAAACACCACTGTGATGGAGAACAGCTAATGCGTATCAAACTGATTGCAGTCGACATGGACGGCACATTTTTAAGCGACCAAAAAACCTATAATCGTGAGCGCTTTATGGCGCAATACCGCCAGATGAAAGAACAAGGGATCCGCTTTGTGGTCGCCAGCGGCAACCAGTATTACCAGCTCATCTCCTTTTTCCCTGAACTGGCCAGTGAAATCTCATTTGTTGCCGAAAACGGCGGATGGGTGGTCAGTGAAGGGGAAGATGTCTTTAACGGTGAGTTGGCAAAAGACGATTTCCAGGCCATCGTGGAACATCTGCTGACCCGTACGGACATCGACATTATCGCCTGCGGTAAAAATAGCGCCTATACCCTGAAGCGGTACAGCGATGAGCATAAGACTGTCTCCGCCATGTATTATCATCATCTTGAATTTGTGGATAATTTTGACAACCTCAACGACATTTTCTTCAAGTTCGGGCTAAATATTTCAGACGATCGTATCCCCCAGGTGCAGGCTGACCTCCATGAGGCGATTGGCGACATTATGGTGCCGGTACATACCGGCTACGGCAGCATCGATTTAATTATACCCGGTGTGCATAAGGCAAACGGGCTGCGTCTGCTGCAACAACGCTGGAATATTACCGACGATGAAGTTGTTGTGTTTGGCGATGGCGGCAATGATATTGAGATGCTACGTCAGGCAGGATTTAGTTTTGCAATGGCGAACGCCCATGAGCCGGTTATCCAGGCGGCAAAATATCGCGCAGGGTCGAACAACGAAGAGGGCGTGCTGGATATTATCGACCGCGTGTTAAAGAATGAAGCACCGTTTACGCAATAACGTCTCAGCACAGACGGCAACAAAATGATGGCATGATCTATTCATAATCCGCCTCAAATTAACCCGCTGGATTATTACCTCCAGTGAATATTCAGACGAGCGGATTATGAAGAAAAGTGTACTGATAGCGACATTGTTGCTGGGTTTTGCGGGGACAACATTTGCGCAAAGCGTTACCGTTGATGTACCAAGCGGTTATAAGGTGGTGGTAGTGCCCTCTTCCGTCAGCGTTCCGCAGGCGGTCAGCGTCACCACCGCGCCACAAACGGTGTATGTTGCTCCGGCGCCTGCCCCGGCCCCTGTCTATCGCGCACATCCTTATGCGCGACATGTTGCAAGCGTCGGTGAAGGAATGATCATCGAACACCAGATTGACGATCACCACTAAGTTTTTGCCTGGCCCGGGCAACCGGGCTTTAACCTTCACGTGAATCCCCTACCCGTTTATCTTTCAGGAAGATAACCATCAAAATCACCCACAGTACGCCGCTTGCCAGATTGAACAGGCTGAACAAGCCGTTTCCTCCGAGCAGATAAGCGTGTTTACTCAGCTCAATACCGACGGTAAAAATCAGCATCTGCAACATACCCATGGCGGCAGAAACCGTGCCCTTACTCATTTCACTGGCAAACAGCGTCAGACGTACCAGTCCCGCATTCGCCACGCCAATACCAAACGCATAGATGCTTAAACCCGCCGTCATCCATAGATAAGCATGGGATGACACCACCGTGGCCGCAGCGGCAATCACCAGCCCGACGGCGATTGGCCAGCCGCCCATGATAATCAGCGAACGTACGGTTTTTCGCGAGGTCAGGCGCGCCAGTACCAGGTTACCGGCAATCAACGCGCCAAAAATCGGCACCTGCAACAGGCCATATTCGTAGCTGCTGAGATGTTCACCGCTGATGATAATAATCGGGGACTGCGCAATCCACGCCAGTAACGGCAGGCTGACAAAACCCAATGCCAGCGCGCCTGCAACAAAGCGCACGTTCCTCAGCACCAGCTTATAATCTTTGCTCAGCTCTTTAATCGACAGCTTTTCACCAAGCCGGGTTGCCGTCTCCGGCATCGCGCGTTGCAGACCATAAAAAGAGATGGCGGCCAGGGCGGCAAACAGGATAAACATCCCTTCCCACGGCAGAACATGTACCCAGGCTGCACCGACCAACGGCCCCAGCAGGGGCGCAATCAACGCTACGTTTGCCATCAGCGCGGTAATTTTTATGCACACCGCTTCTTCAAAGGATTCCTGAATTGCGGCGTAACCCACCGCGCCAATAAAGCACAGGCTTATCCCTTGTAAAAAACGCAGGAAGGTAAATTGCTCAATATTCTGCGCAAGCAGGGTTGCAAGGCAGGTCACAATGAACCAGAGCACGCCGGTTAACATCACCGGGCGACGTCCAATTCGATCCGACAGCGGTCCTAATAACCACTGCAAAAACATGCCGCCAGCCAGATAGGCGGTCATGGATGTGGGCACCCAATCTAATCCGGCATTATATTGCTCCACCACCGCCAACATTCCGGGCTGGATCATATCGTTGCCGATATAAGTAGAGAATTCGTAAAGCACCAGACAGAGAGGGAAAAGTAATGCCTGACGCCCCAAACGGGCGCCTGAAGATAAACGGTTCTGCATGCAGTCTCTTAACTATAGGAAAATCGCGCAAAGTGTAATAAATGCGCCGTACTGGTGATAGTGAATTATGTGATTTGAAAGCAAATTGCGCACATTTTTACACTCATTTGCTCAGGAACATTTTGCGTTAAGGTTAATTTAAGTTGAGACCGCTATCATGTTCAATAAGTCTCATTAATTGTCTGAAAAATAGTCATTTAACAGACAAATAAGACAAGACCGCTTTTTATCCCGTGAAAGCAATTTTATGCTCTCCCCTCTTGGGCCTTTTTAACGATTACACTGAGTCTGGACGTTATGCTGGAAAATCTGAACAACTCACTTTTTTATCTCATCAATGCCACGCCGGACTCTGCGCAATGGATGATATCGCTTGCCATTTTTATTGCCAAAGACCTGATTAACATCGTACCGCTGTTAGCCGTTGTGCTTTGGCTTTGGGGGCCGCGGGCCCAGGTTACTCTCCAGCGCCAGTTAGTTATAAAAATGGCGATTGCGCTGATCGTCGGTCTGACGATTTCATGGCTGATGGGGCATCTGTTCCCTCACGATCGTCCGTTTGTTAACCACATCGGTTACAACTTCCTGCATCATGCGGCGGATGACTCTTTCCCGAGCGATCACGGTACGGTTATCTTTACCTTTGCACTGGCTTTCCTGTTCTGGCATCGCCTGTGGACGGGCGCTCTGCTGATGGTCGTTGCTGTGGCGATTGCCTGGTCGCGGGTCTACCTTGGCGTACACTGGCCGCTGGATATGCTGGGAGGATTACTCGCCGGGCTGATTGGCTGCCTGAGCGCTCAGATGATCTGGCAGCGGTTTGGCACGCCCCTGTACCTCGGCTTGCAAAATTGCTATCGCGCCTGCTTCGCTCTGCCCATCCGTAAAGGCTGGGTGCGTGACTAACCCACGGTAAAAAGAGTAGTATTAAGCGCGATACTGAGCACTTATTCTACTCTCCAGGGGAACTATGGAAACTCGACGCGACGAGCGTATTGGTCAATTACTGCAGGCGCTGAAACGCAGCGATAAATTACACCTCAAAGAAGCCGCGACGCTGCTGGGCGTATCTGAGATGACCATTCGTCGCGACCTGAATAATCACGATGCTCCCGTCGTCTTGCTCGGGGGCTATATTGTTCTGGAACCCCGCAGCGCCAATCACTATTTAATCAGCGATCAAAAATCCCGACTGGTTGATGAAAAGCGCCGTGCCGCCCAGATGGCGGCAAGCCTCGTGCAGGCACATCAGACTATCTTTTTCGACTGTGGTACCACCACGCCGTGGATCATTGAGGCTATCGACAATGAATTGCCTTTCACCGCAATCTGCTACTCGCTGAATACGTTTCTGGTGCTGCAGGAAAAACCGCAGTGCCGCGTCATTCTGTGTGGTGGCGAATTCCATGCCAGCAACGCAATTTTCAAACCGCTTGATTTCCAGGAAACGCTGAACAACCTGTGCCCGGATATCGCTTTTTATTCCGCAGCTGGCATTCATATTGAGAAAGGCGCGACCTGTTTTAACCTGGAAGAGCTACCGGTGAAACACTGGGCGATGTCGATGGCGCAGCATCACGTGCTGGTGGTCGATCACAGCAAATTTGGTAAGGTGCGTCCTGCGCGGATGGGTGAAGTAAAACGCTTTAATACCATCGTCAGCGATAGCCGCCCTGACGAGGCGTTTATTGAGTACGCGAAAGCGCAACGTATCAAGCTGATGTATTAAGCGATACTGCCGGATGGCGATAGCGTCATCCGGCAAACGCTAAGATTAAGAGAACCAGCCGCCAAACCACTGGTGGAATTTCATCATCACAAAGTCCCACATGCGACTAAAGAATCCCCCCTCTTCCACGGCCTCCATCACCATCAGTGGACGCTGCTCGATGGATTTCCCGTTCAACTGGAAGTCGATAGTCCCCACAACCTGGCCTTTCTTCAGCGGCGCGGTTAACTGTGGTTCGGTCAGGGTAAAGCTGGCCTTCAGGTTTTTGAGCTGACCACGCGGGATAGTCACCGAGCCCGCTTCTCCGGCGCCCAAATTAACTTCACTCTTATCGCCAAACCAGACGCGCTGCGTCACGAAAGTGGCATCCGGTTTAATCGGCGTAACAGTTTCAAAGAAGCGGAAGCCCCAGGTCAGCAACTTTTCTGACTCATTAAAACGAATGCGGTCGGTTTTCGCCCCCAACACCACGGAGATCAGGCGCATATCCCCCTGGGTCGCAGAAGCGACCAGGTTGTATCCCGCCCCAGCCGTAGTACCGGTTTTCATACCGTCCACGTTCAGGTTGGTGCTCCACAACAAACGGTTGCGGTTCGGCTGGCGGATTTTATTAAAGGTAAATTCTTTCTCTTTGTGGATAGCGTACTCTTCCGGTACATCGTGGATTAGCGCTTTCCCGAGCAGGGCCATATCACGTGCGGTACTGAACTGTCCTGCCGCATCCAGGCCATGCACGGTCTGGAAAGTGGTATTGGTCAGCCCCAGTTTTTTCGCGTAGCCGTTCATCAGACCAATGAAGGATTCCTGGCTGCCGGCAACGTAATCAGCCAGTGCGATACAGGCATCGTTACCAGACTGGATGATAACGCCTTTGTTCAGATCGGACACTGCCACCTGATCGCCGGGCTTGAGGAACATAACCGACGAACCGCGCAGGGCCGGATTACCGGTCGCCCAGGCGTCTTTGCCCACGGTAACCATGTCGTTGAGGTTAATTTTCCCGGCCTTCAGCGCCTGACCGACTACATAGCTGGTCATGATCTTGGTCAGACTGGCAGGATCCAGTTTCTCATCAGCATTACCTTCCGCCAGTACCTTACCGCTGGCGTAATCCATTAGGATCCACGCGCGCGCGTCGACGCTCGGTGGGGCCGTTGGTTGCTCCGCCGCCTGTACGCTCGGCGCCAAAAGGATTAAGAGTGCAGAACCTGCAGCAAAGCTGCGAAGTGAAGAGAAGTATTGCGTCATAAATGCCACCCGAGTATCCATTCCAAAAAACCACGTCATACCACACCGTGTTTACACAAAACCAGCCAGGCGACCCTGGCCAACCCATGCAGAAAAGGTCTGATGGATGACGTGTAAAATAAGTGCGGTGAGTAATAACGCACTAACGAGCTTAAAGAAACCGTAAGTTGGTAAAGTTTTTAAAGTTTATGCAATAACACCGCGCTGCGCTGCTCCTGGCACGATTTTTTTAGACTTTGTTGCGTAAATATTAGGTTTACCCCACCATGTGGGCTAGTCAGATGGCATCTGCAGCCATAAAGCTGCTCAATTAATTTGCGGGGTTACTATGATTACACTGTGGGGTCGCAATAACTCGACCAACGTAAAAAAAGTATTGTGGACGCTCGAGGAACTGGAACTGCCGTATAACCAAATTCTGGCGGGCGGACAGCATGGCGGTAACCGCGATGCCGACTATCTGGCACTCAACCCGAACGGACTGGTCCCGCTGCTACGTGATGATGAAACGGACGTTGTTCTGTGGGAATCCAATACCATTGTCCGCTATCTGGCAGCTCAGTACGGACAAAAGCGTTTGTGGATTGACGCCCCGGCCGCGCGCGCCGTCGGTGAAAAATGGATGGACTGGGCAAACCAGACGCTAAGTCCTGCGCATCGGGTTATCTTGTTTGGCCTGGTCAGAACCCCTGCCGAGAAACGCGACATGGCGGCAATCGAGGCGGGTAGTCAGGTGTGCGATAACCTGTTTGCTATTCTGGATAACGCGCTGGCGGACCAGCCATGGTTCTCCGGGGCTGAATTTGGCACTGCCGATATCGCCGTTGCGCCGTTCATCTATAACCTGTTCAACGTTGGCCTGAGCTGGACCCCGCGCCCACATCTGGAGAACTGGTATCAGCAACTGACCGAACGTCCGGCGTTTCAAAAAGTCGTAATGATCCCGGTCAGCTAACTCAATCAGGGACTCACTTTCAGTAATTCCCCGTCGGACTCGTCGGTTAGTACGTATAAGTACCCGTCTGGTCCGACGCGCACATCACGGATCCGTTGTCCCCTTTCCTGCACCAGACGACCCTCTTCGGTGACGGCATTCCCTTTGACGCTCAACACGATCACTTCTTTATCTTTCAACGCGCCAATGAACAACTTCTGCCGCCACTGTGGGAAGGTATCGCTATTATAAAAAGCCATTCCGCTGACCGCCGGTGACTTTTCCCAGTAAAAGATGGGTTGCTCTGTTCCAGCAACAATTGGGCCTTTTGCTTCGGGGATTTTAAGACCACTGTAGTTAACGCCCCAGGTCGCAAGCGGCCAGCCGTAGTTTTTCCCTTTCTCCGGGATATTGATTTCATCGCCCCCGCGTGGACCATGCTCATTGAGCCACAGCGTATCGCTCCAGGGATTCATCGCCATCCCCTGCGGGTTGCGGATACCATATGACCAAATCTCTGCCCGCGCTCCTGCCCTCTTCACAAACGGATTATCCGGCGGAATTTTTCCCTCATCGGTCAGTCGTACGACCTTGCCCTGCAGCTTATCCAGATCCTGTGCGGTAGAACGTTGATTATTTTCACCAAGACCAATAAACAGATAACCGTTGCCATCAAAAACCATACGTCCGCCAAAATGGTTTCCGCTGGAGAGCTTAGGCTGTTGGCGAAAAATGGTCTGGAACCCTTGCAGATGTTTGAGATCGTCGCTCAGTCGTCCGTAACCAACCGCTGTCCCGGCGTTACCTTCACTGTCAGCTTCAGCAAAGCTAAGCCACACCCGGCGGGATTGTTTAAAATCCGGTGCTAATGCCACATCAAGCAATCCCCCCTGACCATTCGCCCAGACTTTGGGTACGCCGGTTAGCGGGTCGGAAAGCCCCTTTCCAGACTGCCAAAGTCGAAGCTGGCCGCCTTTGAGCGTAATGAGCATACCGCGATTGTCGGGTAAAAACGCCAGCGACCACGGATGATCGAGTTTCGTTTGCAGCACTTCCACCTCTACCGCGGCGGCATAAGAGGAAAATAGCGCGAGTGGGACAGCACAGAGAAAGAGTCGACGCATAACACCTCCTTAATGGCTCTGCATAAAGCGTAGCCAGCAAGGGGAATTATCCCGCCACATTTACATAATCTTAACGAAAAGGGGGAGCGCCCTCCCCCTGATTCAGACGTGTTCCAGCGTTGGATAAGATTGCAAACACTGGATACTTAGCGTCAGCGTTGTCAGGCAGTTTTCCAGTTTCTCTGCGTTAACGGCGATAAAGGTTGGACAATCGTGATGTCCACTCATAAGACAAACAGCGGCGGCGGCTAACGCCCCTTCAGCACGATGAAGGGCATTCCACTCTTCCTGATCAAGATGCATACCGTGAAGCTGTGATTGCTCGTGCAATTCGCGATTCAGTACAAAAAAATTATCACGCAGACGATCGCTCTCGCTGACTGACATGTAGCCTTTCGCTTTTCTCAACAGCAGATAAGCGGCAAGTTCGACACGGGCGTTTATCAATTTGTTGAGAAGATCGGTTCTCAGTCTGTCAACAACCATACTTTGTTCCTCCTCTTTCCAACTATGGTGCAACTTAATAGTATGGTCGTTTTTTGAACAAAGTCGTGTCCAGGATCAATCCATCACCTAAAATTAACATAATTTACAAATAATCTTTAATTCCACGCTGGGCGTGGCGACTGATGGTATGAGATTGCGATACAATTTTTATTCAGAACTCTGTAGAATCCGTGCCCTGAATATTCCAATAACTGAACAATTTTTACGCTATGAGCAATGTAACCCACCAGCCGAAAATCGGCTTTGTCTCCCTGGGCTGCCCGAAAAATCAAGAAATAAACTAATGAACTCCGTACTAAAACAGAATCAGAACACACGAATTTCATAAATTTGTACAGTCATAATAGACAATCACAGACTCACAGATGACCTTTGTTCCGTTCCAATCATCCCTATAGATCGATGTATCAATACCTACACCGGGTTGAAGTGTGTACCCGGTCTGGTTGTGAAGCTTAACGTACTTTGGCGTTTCTCTCGGTCGTAGTACTGAGCACCTGAGTACACAAATCCCGCTGAACTTTAGGGTACTATCCAGACCTACATAGATGCAGACTTACTCGCGTGATCTATCACCTTGTACTCAAATTCTGACCACGTATAACGACCTGTATACTCCTGTGATGTGTTGATCTTGCTGATGGTGGATTGCCATATGCAACACGATAGAAACGGTCTGGAGGGTACTGAAGTGCATCACCAGTAATCCATTCTGCCTCTGGTAATATCCTCTTCCCTATAAGTACATACTCTGGATTTAGCTCAACACACGTGATGTGAGTGAGTTTGTGCCTTAAGTACTGGTAGTAGCTGAGTCTACCGATACCATCACCTTTGTAATTTTTGAAACATAATTCCTTATCATCCTGTGTTAGCTTCTTATCAGAATGTACTAACTCCATCACCCTATTATGATTCGTAGATTCCTTTTTTGTAACTCTTGCCATAAAATACCCCTTTCAAAAACTTTGGGGTATTTATGAAAAAGTGTCCTTTAAAAAACCTTCCATTCATTGCAACTTTATTATTATCAATTATTTTTGCTTTACTTTACTTTTTTGCGGCAAATCAATTCAACGTAAACATATCCCTAACAGTAATAGCTTTAATACTTACAGTTCTATCTGGTTTTGATTTTATTAAAAATATCACATCTTTTGAAAGACCCAACAAGCCACCTGTAGATTTATTATTAGTATTCAGCATTGCTGTAGCAATCACATCCATTATATCATTAGTATGTAAAGTAGATGAAAGTAGTTTAGAGATGCGTGAACAAGTAACTATTATTGGAACTTTAATTTTACTTGTATTAGGAATGATTGCATCTGCTTACTTGAAGCATAAGCATGGAGCAAAATCTAAAGTAAGAAGAATAGAAAAAGAAAGCCATTCGATATTTACCGAAAATGATGAAACTATTACAATAATTACAACAATAAAAAAAGCCCCATAAGGGGCTTCCTATTAGCTTCCACCAACCATAGTCAAAAGTATCTGTAGGAGTTGCCCCATAGATACTTGGTTCACGACGATTCCAAAATAGTTTAGTACTGGTACGATTAACCAGTTATAGGCAATGATGAGTGTAAGTGCACTCGGCCCATCTTGAAATACCATTACGTCCTTTACAAAATCACTTATATTCTGAATCTTCGGAGGCTGGATTGTCTTCTATGCTTTCGAGAATAGTGTCTTCAATTTCTGTTTGTTCGTCTTCATCTAATACTTCCGTGTACTCTGGTAGTTGTTCAAAATCCATTTTACCCAACTCATATAATGTTTTATCTATTTCATCTTTATTCCTATTGTAAACATCCCGCATAATCGTACCATTCACATTTAGAGCTCATCCGGCATAATCAATCTGCCAACGAAGGAGATCGCTATGCGTAAAGCCCGTTTTACTGAGCATCAGATCATCGCTGTGATTAAGTCGGTTGAAGCTGGACGAACCGTTAAAGATGTCTGCCGGCAGGCCGGTATCTCTGAAGCCACCTACTATAACTGGAAGTCCAGATACGGCGGCATGGGGGCTTCTGATATTAAAAAGATCAAGGATCTTGAGGACGAGAATCGGCGTCTCAAACAGATGTTTGCCGACCTGAGCCTTGAGAACCGGGCGCTGAAAGACGTTATCGAAAAAAAGCTTTAAAACCAGCCTTTAAGCGTGAGCTGGTCACCCATCTGATAACGACATTTGGACTCAGTATCCGTCAGGCCTGCCGGAGTCTTAACCTGAGCAGAACGGTTTACCATTACCGTCCGGATACCACGCGTGACGAACCCGTTATTGTCGCGTTGCAGGCAGTGGCAGAGCGATACCCACGATACGGTTTTCCGAAACTTTTTCAGGTTTTGCGGCGGCAGGGATACCCGTGGAATCACAAAAGGATCCACCGTATTTACTGTCTGCTGAAACTGAATTTTCGCCGTAAGGGCAAACAGCGCTTGCCGGTGCGTAATCCCTCGCCACTGGCAACACCGGCAGCGCTGAACCAGAGCTGGTCTGTCGACTTTATGCATGATGCCCTGATCTGTGGCCGTCGTTTTCGCACGTTCAATGTCGTTGATGACTTTAACCGTGAGGCGTTGTCGATTGAAATCGATCTGAATCTGCCAGCTCAGCGAGTGGTCCGTGTACTCGACAGGATTGCGACAAATCGCGGGTATCCGGTCATGCTGCGCATGGATAATGGCCCGGAATTTATCTCTCTGACACTGGCTGAATGGGCAGAGAAACATGCAGTAAAACTGGAATTTATCCAGCCAGGTAAGCCGACGCAGAACGCTTTCATTGAGCGCTTTAACCGGACATACCGTACAGAAATACTCGATTTTTATCTGTTCAGAACGCTGAATGAAGTGCGGGAAATCACGGAGAAATGGTTGTCAGAATATAACTGTGAACGCCCGCATGAATCACTGAACAATATGACACCGGAGGAATACCGACAGCACCATTATTTGGCCGGGATCTCAAAAAATGCATGGAACTAAAACGGGTGTGCTTACAGTTAGACCTAGACCTATCAATTCAAGGAATAAGCGTAGGGCTTCATCAACCTGATCACGACTCAGCCGGTCCAAATACTCGCAGAAAATCCATGAATCCGAAGCTATGCATGACTTTTCACCGCATCAATAAAGTCTCCGAGTTTGCCAGACCGGTTCTTTCCACGAAATGCTGAGACACCAGGCTCAATAATTTCAACCATATCTAGGTTATGTTTAGTGGCATACGCTCTAGATGCGGTTAACTGCCTTTATTCCGTGGTTCCATTTTATTGACGATCAGATCACCATAGGATATAGCTGTAAGGTTGAGGCATGTTGTATACTCCGCGTTTTCCTGAGCAATGATTCGTACATAAAATGAGCAAAATTGGTTTTGTATCTTTAGGCTGCCCGAAAAACCTCGTCGATTCTGAACGCATCCTGACCGAACTTCGTACCGAAGGCTATGATGTTGTGCCAAGCTATGACGACGCGGATATGGTTATCGTTAACACCTGTGGCTTTATCGACAGCGCGGTTCAGGAGTCGCTGGAAGCAATCGGCGAAGCGCTGAACGAAAACGGCAAGGTGATCGTCACCGGCTGTCTGGGCGCGAAAGTCGATCAGATCCGTGAAGTCCACCCGAAGGTGCTGGAAATCACCGGGCCGCATAGCTACGAACAGGTTCTGGAGCACGTTCACCACTATGTGCCCAAACCAAAGCACAACCCGTTCCTGAGCCTGGTTCCTGAACAGGGCGTCAAGCTCACTCCGCGTCATTATGCCTATCTGAAAATTTCTGAAGGCTGCAACCACCGCTGCACGTTCTGCATTATTCCGTCAATGCGTGGCGATCTGGTGAGCCGTCCGATTGGCGATGTCCTCAGCGAAGCCAAACGTCTGGTGGATGCGGGCGTAAAAGAGATACTGGTTATTTCTCAGGATACTTCCGCGTACGGCGTGGATGTGAAGCATCGCACCGGTTTCCATAACGGCGAGCCGGTCAAAACCAGCATGGTTGATCTGTGCGAGCAGTTATCAAAACTGGGGATCTGGACTCGTCTGCATTACGTCTATCCCTACCCGCACGTTGATGACGTGATCCCACTGATGGCGGAAGGGAAAATCCTGCCGTATCTGGACATCCCGCTGCAGCATGCCAGCCCGCGTATTCTTAAGCTGATGAAACGCCCAGGCTCCGTGGACAGACAACTGGCACGCATCAAGCAGTGGCGTGAAATCTGCCCTGAACTGACGCTGCGCTCAACCTTCATTGTCGGTTTCCCGGGTGAAACGGAAGAAGACTTCCAGATGCTGCTCGACTTCCTGAAGGAAGCGCGTCTGGACCGCGTGGGCTGCTTTAAATACAGCCCGGTAGAAGGCGCTGGCGCCAATGACCTGCCGGACCAAATCCCGGAAGAGGTGAAAGAGGAACGCTGGAACCGCTTTATGCAATTGCAACAGCAAATCTCTGCTGAACGTTTGCATGAGAAAGTGGGCCGCGAAATTCTGGTTATCGTTGATGAAGTTGACGAAGAAGGCGCGATTGGCCGCAGCATGGCTGACGCCCCGGAAATCGACGGCGCGGTATACCTGAATGGCGAAACCAAGGTGAAACCTGGCGATATCATTCGCGTGAAGGTCGAAAACGCTGATGAATACGATCTGTGGGGCACCCGCGTTTAAATAAGCGCAACCCAACTGTAGGCCGGATAAGCGTTACGTCTTATCCGGCCTGTGATTTATCCTTTAATTTTCGGGTCCAGCGCGTCGCGCAGACCATCTCCGAGTAAGTTAAACGCCAGCACCGTCAGGAATATCGCCACCGCCGGGAAAATCGCCACGTGCGGCGCGATCACCATATCAGCGCGGGCTTCATTGAGCATTGCCCCCCACTCCGGGGTCGGCGGCTGCGCACCCAATCCCAGAAATGACAGGCTCGCGGCAGAGATAATCGACGTGCCAATACGCATGGTAAAAAAGACCACGATCGATGAAACCGTACCCGGCAAGATATGGTTGAAGATGATGGTCGCATCGCTGGCGCCAATACTGCGCGCGGATTCAATAAAGGTCTGCTGCTTTAGCACCAGCGTATTTGCGCGCACCAGCCGCGCGAAGGCCGGAATGGAGAAAATGGCCACGGCAATAATCACGTTTGCAATGCCGCTGCCCAGTACGGCGACCACGGCTATCGCCAGCAAAATGCCCGGAAAGGCGAACAGCACATCGCAGATACGCATAATCAGTCGATCCCACCAGCCTTCGTAGTATCCCGCCAGCAGACCCAGCACGGTGCCAATCGCTGCGCCAATAAATACGGCAAAGACCCCCGCCGCCAGCGAGATTTGCGCCCCCACCAGCACGCGGCTAAAAATATCCCGCCCCAGCGAGTCAACGCCGAACCAGTGCAGCATCGACGGTCCGTCATTCAGACGGTCATAATCGAAGTAATTCTCGGCATCAAATGGCGTTAACCAGCGAGCAAAAATCGCCACCATTATCAACAGCACGACAAATAACCCCGCTAACATCGCCATGCGCTGGCGACGGAAACGACGCCAGAATTCATGCCACGGCGTGCGTATCTGCTCAGGCTTAACAAGGGGCATCGCATTTAAAATCGCCTGTCGGCGCCAGTTAAAAAATCGCATCCTTACTTGTACCTGATAGCCGGATTAATGGCGGCATAGAGCACATCCACCACTAAGTTAATAAGAATAAACTCCAGAGAAAACAACAGCACCTCGGCCTGAATCACCGGGTAGTCGCGCATTTCGACTGAGTCCACCAACAGCCGCCCAAGCCCTGGCCAGTTAAACACCTTCTCAACGACAATTGAGCCGCCAAGCAAAAAGCCAAACTGTAGCCCCATCATGGTGACCACCGGGATCATCGCATTACGCAAACCATGTTTTAACACCACCCAGGTTTCACTCACCCCTTTGGCCCGCGCGGTACGCATATAGTCTTCACTGAGCACATCGACAAACGAAGCGCGGGTAAACCGGGCTAACACCGCAGCCACCGCCGCACCCAGGGTAATAGACGGGAGGATATAGTGCCGCCAGGTATCAGCGCCAACGGTGGGTAACCAGCCAAGCTCAACGGAGAATATCTGCATGAGCAGCATGCCGAGCGCAAACGCCGGGAAAGAGATCCCGGTGACGGCGAGCGTCATACTCAATCTGTCCGGCCAACGATTACGCCATACAGCAGCAATGATCCCTGCCGTCATGCCGAATAACACCGCCCACGCCATGCTGGCAATGGTCAGCCAGAGCGATGGCATAAAACGACTGGCTATCTCTTCGGAAACCGGGCGACGAGAAACCATTGAGGTTCCAAAATCGCCTTGCAACACGTTAGTAATGTAATGCCAGAACTGAATATGCAGCGGCTGGTCCAGACCCAACTGCTGACGCACCAGTTCGATCACCTCAGCATCAGCCTCCGGTCCGGCAATCAGCCGGGCCGGATCGCCTGGTAGCAGGTGAACAAATAAAAATACCAGCACCGCTACGATCAACAGAGTTGGAATCAACCCCAGCAGGCGCTTGAAAACATAGTTAAGCATCACACTCCCTTCGCCGGCCCCTGCGTGGCGGGGCCGGATGAATAGCTTATTTTAAATCCGCATCATCAAAGCTAAATCCGGTATCCGGCATGATCCAGAACCCGGTCAATCTGGTGTTGTGCGCCGAAATCAGTTGTTCCACTACCAGTGGGATCCACGGCGACTCTTTCCAGATAATATCCTGCGCATCCTTGTACAGCTTCGCTTTCTGGGCCGGATCGTTGGTTTGCAACGCTGCCGCTAAATCACTGTCCACCTGCTTATTGCTGTAGAACGCCGTATTAAACAGCGTTGGCGGCCAGTTTTGAGATGCAAACAGCGGTGACAGCGCCCAGTCTGCTTCACCCGTAGAGGCAGACCAGCCGGTGTAGAACATGCGTACCCCGCTCTCTTTCTGCGCTTTACCTTCGACTTGCGCCGCGCGCTGACCGGCATCCATCGCCGTCACCTGAGCCTTAACGCCCACCTGCGCCAGTTGCTGCTGGGTAAATTGCAGCACTTTTTGCGCGGTACTATGGTTATGAGAAGACCATAGCGTGGTGGTAAAACCGTTCGGATAACCCGCTTCTTTCAGCAGTTCGCGCGCTTTTGCCGGGTCGTATGGCCATGGCGTATAGCTTTGCGCATAGGCGATCGACGGTGGGAGAACGCCGGTTGCTGGCGTCGCGTAACCGGCAAACGCCACTTTCACCAGCGCCTGACGGTTGATGGCATAATTCAGCGCTTCACGCACCTTCGGGTTATCGAACGGTTTTTGCGTGACGTTCATGCTGATGTAACGCTGCATAATAGACGGACTGGCCACCAGTTCCAGGTTTTTATTCTTCGCCAGTAGCGCCGCCTGTTCGTAAGGGATCGGGAAGGCAAACTGCGCTTCCCCGGTCTGCAGCATTGCCGCACGCGTGTTGTTGTCGGTCACCGGACGCCAGGTAATCGTATCCAGCTTTGGCAGCCCTTGCTGCCAGTAACCCGCGAACTTCTTAACCTTTACAAAATCCGTCTGATTCCAGGTCTCAAGCTGATACGGCCCGGTCCCCACGGGATGGAAACCGATCTCCTTGCCGTATTTCTCCAGCGCGGCGGGAGAGATCATCGCCGTAGCCGGGTGCGCCAGAATATTGATAAATGCAGAGAACGGCTGCTTCAGCGTTATCTTCACCGTCGACGGATCGACGACCTCGGTTTTATCGATATTCTTATACAGGTTGTAGCGTTTCAGATGGTTTTCCGGGTTGCTGGCCCGGTCGAGGTTAGCTTTAACCGCATCGGCGTTGAAGTCGGTGCCGTCCTGAAACTTCACGCCCTGTCGCAGCTTAAGGGTATAAGTCAGGCCATCATCAGAAACCGTATAACTCTCCGCCAGCACATTTTTCAGCTTCATCTCTTTATCAAGGCCAAACAGCCCCTGGTAAAACGACTTCGCTACCGCCTGCGACAACGTGTCGTTTGCGTCGTAGGGATCGAGGGTGGTGAAATTGGATCCTACCGCCACTACTACATCTTTGGCGGCCCAGCCAGGTGTGGCGGCCAGCGCAGAGGCTACTCCCACAGCAACCAGCCATTTTCGAGCAACAATTTTTGTCATGTTATTCTCCTTAAACCCTGCCTGCCTGTTATAAACGCGAAAGCGCATTTTCTGGTTGCGGACGCGCAACATAATGCCCCGGGCCAACTTGCTGGAGTGAAACGGGGGAAATCTCTTCACCGCGTTTGCGGATATTACTGGGGATATCATCCGACAGCAGCACGCGCTGGGGCCGGTGATGTGAGGGATCGGCGACCGGGACTGCCGCCATCAGTTTGCGGGTGTACGGATGCTGCGGATTTTCAAACACCGCGCGTCGGGTGCCAATCTCGACGATTTGCCCAAGGTACATCACCGCCACCCGATGACTGATCCGCTCCACCACCGCCATATCGTGGGAAATAAACAGGTACGCAATCCCCATTTCTCGTTGGAGGTCGAGCAACAGGTTGATAATTTGCCCGCGAATTGAGACATCCAGCGCCGAGACTGACTCATCGGCAATAATCACCTTGGGATTGAGCGCCAGCGCCCGGGCAATACAGATACGCTGACGCTGACCACCGGAAAACTCATGCGGATAGCGCCAAGCATGCTCAGGGTGCAATCCTACGCGTTCCAGCAGCCATGCAACCCGTTTTGCCGCCGCATCGCCTTGCAGTAGCCCATGCACCCGCAGCGGTTCTAAAATGGAATATCCCACGGTCTGACGCGGATCGAGCGAAGCATAGGGGTCCTGGAAGATAAATTGAATATCCCGACGCAGCGGCTGTAGCTTACTGGCAGCCAGGGTATCGATACGCTGTCCGTTGAAAACAATCTCCCCGCGTTGAGACTCTACCAGACGTAGC
This sequence comes from Citrobacter sp. RHBSTW-00887, assembly GCF_013728095.1. NCBI lineage: Bacteria > Pseudomonadati > Pseudomonadota > Gammaproteobacteria > Enterobacterales > Enterobacteriaceae > Citrobacter > Citrobacter sp. RHBSTW-00887. The sequence goes on from NZ_CP056267.1 coordinate 3,539,318, forward strand.
AGCGCCCGACCGGTGGTAGATTTCCCACAGCCTGACTCCCCCACCAGCGAGAGCGTCTCTCCAGGCCACAGGTCAAAGCTAACGTTTTCCACCGCATGCACCTCGCGGGTCACCCGATTAAGAATGCCGCTGCGCAGCGGAAAACGCGTCACCAGATTACGTACCTGCAAAATAGGCTCGCCTTCAACCACGGTATCCTGTTCAGTCTGTGGTTCTACATGACTGGGATCGTGTAGCGAAATGAGTGGAAACCGGCGCGGGTACGCTTGTCCGGTCATCGCCCCAAGCTGCGGCACGGCTGCCAGCAGCGCTTTGGTGTAAGGATGCTGGGGAGCGTGAAAAATCTGCTCAACGCTGCCGGTTTCTACCGCCTCGCCCTGATACATCACCAGCACGCGATCGGCAATATCCGCCACGACGCCCATATCGTGGGTAATAAAGATCACTCCCATCGACATATCCTGCTGCAGCACTTTTATCAGTTGCAGGATCTGTGCCTGAATAGTGACATCCAGCGCGGTAGTCGGTTCATCGGCAATTAAAACCGCAGGGCGACACGATAGCGCCATGGCGATCATTACCCGCTGGCGCATGCCGCCAGAAAGCTGGTGCGGATAGCGCGATAAAATAGCCTTCGCCTCAGGAATACGCACCTGGTCGAGCATCCGTTTCGCTTCCACCATCGCCTCTTCGTGGCTGGCCCCCTGATGCAAACGGATTGACTCAGCAATCTGCTCACCCACGGTAAATACCGGATTAAGCGATGTCATGGGCTCCTGGAAGATCATGGCGATATCCGCGCCACGCACGTGACGCATCCGCGACGCGCTCTGTTCACCCAGCTCAATAACCTGTCGGTTACGGCGTCGAAGGAGCATTTCATCGCAGCTCACCTCGCCGCCTGACTGTTCAATCAAACGCATCAGCGACAAGGCTGTTACCGACTTTCCTGAACCGGATTCGCCCACTATCGCCAGCGTTTCACCACGCTTCAGGCGAAATGACAGATTACGCACCGCACTGATGCGCTGCTGCTCCTGCTCAAAGACAATGTTCAGGTTGCTGACTGCCAGCACGTCGCTGGCGTCAAGCTCATCACTGTGTGGCAACGGTATCTCCTTTTTCCCGATAAATACCGGTGGTTGGCGTATCGCCTGCATATCCCCAGGCACGGTACATGCCTTCGCTGTTAAACGGCAAGGCGACGTTGCCCTCGTGATCGACGGCAATTAAACCGCCGCTACCGCCGAGCGCCGGTAATTTTTCCATTACTACGCGTTCGCACGCCTCCGATAAACTCAGGCCGCCATAGTCCATCAACGCCGCAATGTCATACGCCGCCAGCGCACGAATAAAGACTTCACCGGTTCCGGTGCAGGAAACGGCCACACTTGCGTTATTGGCATAACAGCCTGCGCCAACCAGCGGACTGTCACCAACCCGCCCCGGTAATTTGTTGGTCATTCCGCCGGTCGATGTTGCCGCCGCCAGATTGCCAAACATATCCAGCGCGACCGCACCCACAGTACCCATTTTGTTGTTTTCATCCAGCGGGGTCGCGCTATGATCCAGCACCGTTTCACCCGCCGATTGCGCTGCCAGCAGTTGAGCGTAGCGTTCTGGCGTCGAGAAAATATCCGCCGAAACGCGCTCCATACCCTGCGCAATGGCAAAGTTTTCAGCCCCTTCACCTATCATCATGACGTGGGGGCTGTGCTCCATCACCAGGCGAGCCGCGAGAATTGGATTGCGCAGATGGCTAACCCCGGCGACGGCTCCCGCGTTTAGCGTATTACCGTCCATCACACAGGCGTCCAGTTCATGGGTTTCATCACGGGTATACACCGCGCCAATTCCGGCATTAAACAACGGACACTCTTCCAACAAACGCACGGCTTCGGTGACCACATCCAGTGCGCTACGACCGTCTTCAAGCATCCGCTGGCCGGTTTCAACGATATCCGACAGCGCTTGTATATAACGCAATTCTTGCTCCTGGCTCAGTAACGCGCGGGTGATAGCCCCTGCGCCGCCGTGAATTGCAATGACTGCTTTACCCATTTTATTCGTCCATTAGGTGGCGGGTACCGGGGGGTTATAAATATCAGAATTTCGGTGACTTATTGATTCGATTTTTGAATATAGAAAGATGCAGACGTCATGTAAAGGTAAAGGCCCGCACCTCACACCCCGTCTCATCAGGTCATTCAGATGTGTTTAACGGAAAGGAGATCTCTCGACGTTGGTGCTAAATTATTCAAGCCGATCGGTAATCTGTTTTTTTGCATAAAACACAAAGCGTTCTACAGACGGCATACACGCTGCCCAGTTATGTTTGGTTAACCCCAGATATTCCGCACGCGCTGCTTGCAGCAAATCAGCATGCTCAGCGGGTAATTGCGGCAGAAGCCAGGATGCGGCCTCATCTTTAGCGACAATATTACCCGTAACCACGCTATACCAGATACGTGCCAGAGCAAGAATGATATTACGCTCGTCCCCCTCTAAATCAGCCGGTTTCTGCCACATCTCAAGGATATGCCGAAATGTTTGCAATACATCGCTAAACGGAATGACGTTAAATAACGTCTCAGCCGGTTCACCGAACAGCGGTACGCTGGCGCGCCGGGCCTGGGTCAGCAGAATAGAAAGATCAGGATCCACCATTGCCGGTTCAAACACGCCAGCGCGAATATCATCACGCAGCCATTCACCAAACTGCATTTCTCTCGCCGGTGGGAATCGCCACGGCACGATCTGCGAGTGCAGAACAACGGTCACTTCCAGCGCACGATATGGCCCGGAGGTGCCGGGAGGCGCTGAAATGGTCAGCAAATCCTGCATCAGTTTTTCTCTTTGTCGGGCATTTATTGGTTCACGCAGGGTGACCAATAAATCAATGTCGCTTTGGGGTTTTAAGCCGCCTTCAACCGCAGAGCCATACAAATGAAGGGCAATGAGATTCCCCTCGAAAATCTGGCGGATGCACGCACTGGCTGCCTCCACCTGTCGTCGAATTGCGTCTGGAATAATATTAGCCATTTAGCCCCCAGGGAAAAATGAGCTGAAATATTGAGTCTATACTGCATTCTTCCTGCAGCGCTATCCCTGGCACAAAACCTTTACCAGATCTGATTCTAAGCCTGAGGTAGCATACTGCCCGCGTCCATTTTCTGACATAATGAGCAGATTCGATTTTGCCCCGCAGGAGTCTTCTCATGGAATTTACCGCCGGACTGATGCCGCTTGAAACGGCTCTCTCTCAGATGCTTTCGCGTATTACCCCTCTCACCGCCGTCGAAACGCTGCCGCTGGTTCAATGCTTTGGCCGCATTCTGGCCACCGACGTTGTCTCCCCCATTGATGTACCGGGATTCGATAACTCGGCAATGGATGGCTATGCGGTACGATTAGCCGATTTACAATCTGATCAGCCGCTTGCGGTGGCGGGTAAAGCCTTTGCCGGTCAGCCTTTCCATGGCGAGTGGCCTGCGGGAACCTGCATCCGTATTATGACCGGCGCCCCGGTGCCTGCTGGTAGTGAAGCGGTGGTGATGCAGGAGCAAACGGAACAAACTGACGACGGGGTGCGTTTTACCGCCGAAGTCCGCCGCGGGCAAAATATTCGTCTGCGCGGTGAAGATATTGCAAACGGCGCGGTGGTGTTTCCCGCCGGGACTCGCCTGACAACCGGCGAGCTTCCCGTTCTGGCTTCGCTCGGTGTTGCCGATGCTCCCGTTGTACGCAAAGTCCGCGTGGCGCTGTTCTCTACCGGTGATGAACTGCAGTTACCAGGTCAGCCGCTGGGAGACGGGCAGATTTATGACACTAACCGTCTGACCGTTCACCTGATGCTGCAACAGTTGGGCTGCGAAGTGATCAACCTGGGGATTATTCGCGACGATCCCAACGCGCTGCGTGCCGCGTTTATCGAAGCCGACAGCCAGGCCGATGTCGTCATCAGTTCCGGCGGCGTTTCAGTAGGCGAAGCGGATTACACTAAAACTATTCTGGAAGAGCTGGGAGAAATTGCCTTCTGGAAGCTGGCCATCAAACCGGGCAAACCGTTCGCGTTTGGCAAACTGAGCAACAGCTGGTTTTGCGGTCTGCCGGGTAATCCAGTGTCTGCGGCCCTCACCTTCTATCAACTGGTACAACCGCTCCTGGCGAAACTCAGCGGCAACACCGCCTGTGGACTACCGCCTCGCCAGCGCGTGCGCACCGCCTCACGCCTGAAGAAAACACCTGGCCGTCTGGATTTTCAGCGCGGCGTATTGCAGCGTACCGCTGAAGGCGAACTGGAAGTCACCACTACCGGGCACCAGGGCTCGCATATTTTTAGCTCTTTTAGCCAGGGTAACTGTTTTATCGTGCTGGAGCGCGATCGCGGTAACGTCGAAGCCGGCGAATGGGTTGAGGTCGAGCCGTTTAACGCACTGTTTGGAGGCCTGTAATGGCAGAACTCAGCGACCAGGAGATGATGCGCTATAACCGGCAAATCATTCTGCGCGGCTTCGATTTCGAAGGTCAGGAAGCGCTCAAGGAGGCGCGGGTACTGGTCGTTGGTGTGGGGGGGCTGGGATGCGCAGCAACTCAGTACCTTGCAGGCGCTGGCGTCGGGCATTTAACCTTGCTCGACTTTGACACAGTCTCCGTGTCGAACCTCCAGCGCCAGACGCTGCACAGCGATGCGACCGTTGGACAACCAAAAGTGTTATCCGCCCGTGACGCACTGGCGCGGATTAACCCTTATATCGCCATTACGCCGGTGAATTCGCTGCTGAACGAGAGCGACATTCACACGCTTATTACCGAACACGATTTGGTGCTGGACTGTACGGATAATGTCAGCATCCGCAATCAGTTGAATGCCGGATGCTTCGCCGCCAGGGTTCCGCTGGTTTCCGGTGCGGCAATTCGCATGGAAGGACAAATTACCGTATTTACCTACCAGGAAGGAGAGCCCTGCTACCGTTGCCTGAGCCGTCTGTTCGGTGAAAACGCCCTGACCTGCGTAGAGGCCGGAGTGATGGCCCCGCTGATCGGCGTGATCGGCTCGTTACAGGCGATGGAAGCCATTAAGCTGCTGGCTAACTACGGTAAACCGGCGTCAGGAAAAATCGTCATGTACGACGCCATGACCTGCCAGTTTCGCGAAATGAAGCTGATGCGCAATCCCACCTGTGAGGTCTGCGGGAGTTAGCAGAGAAATCGTCGGCACCACACTATTGCCAGAGGGCGATGCTAATGCCTCCAATCAGGCCTACAACAGCGCATTGTGTAGGCCGGATAAGGTGTCAGCCGCCATCCGGCAAAACAGACTTACAGAGAAGTGCGTCCAAATGCGCTCTGCCAGTCGTGTTCGAACTTCGCTACGGCAGCATCAACGGCCGGAGAGCTAATCATCTGCTGAGCGACATCCAGCGGCAGCGTGATGGACTCGCAGCCTGCCAGCAGGCAATCCAGCGCCTGACGCGGCGTTTTAAAACTGGCGGCCAGTACTTTGGCGTGCGGGGCATGCATTTTCAGTAAGGTCTGCAGATCGGTCACCGTCTGAATGCCGTCCCCCCCCTGCGCATCCACACGGTTAACGTATGGCGCAACGTATTCGGCCCCCGCAAGCGCAGCTAATAGCCCTTGAGCAGCGCCGTATACCGCGGTACCCAACGTCGGGATCCCTTCTTCTTTCAGCAATTTAATGGCCGTCAGACCTTCTGCCGTGACCGGCACTTTGACCACGATATCCGCAATGATTGCCCGCAGCTTACGCGCATCGCTGACCATGCCTTCGGCGGTGGTCGCCATTACCTGAGCAAACAGGCGTCCTTGCCCTCCCATCGCTTCCTGCAGTTGCGGCAGTAACACGTCCAGCGTCTGCTTACCTGCCGCCACAATGCTTGGGTTAGTGGTCACTCCTGCCAGCGGAAAAACCCGCGCCAGAGCTTTTACCGCGTCAACGTCAGACGTATCTAAATAGAGTTCCATAACCTTTCCTCAAACGAATAATTAGCATGAATAAAAGGTAGCACGGCGAAACCTCACGGTTAGTTGACGTACGTCAATATAACTTTCATTCGAAAGTAATTTAATCTTTATACGAAAGATGAGAGGCCGCTTATGATTTTCAATATCCAGCGCTATTCCACACATGATGGTCCCGGTATCCGTACCGTGGTGTTCCTTAAGGGATGCTCTCTGGGCTGTCGGTGGTGCCAGAATCCGGAAAGCCGCGCCCGCACGCAGGATCTGCTCAATGACGCGCGTTTGTGCCTCGACGGTTGCGATCTCTGTGCTCAGGCCGCACCGAAGGTGATTGAACGCGCGCTGAGTGGATTGCTGATTCATCGCGAAAAACTGACCGATGATGCGCTCACGGCGCTGACCCACTGCTGTCCAACCCAGGCGCTGACCGTCTGCGGAGAGGAAAAAAGCGTGGACGACATCATGGCGACCGTAGTGCGTGATAAACCGTTTTACGATCGCAGCGGCGGGGGTCTCACCCTGTCTGGCGGTGAACCCTTTATGCAGCCAGAACTGGCGGCAGCGCTGCTCAAAGCCAGCCACGATGCAGGTATTCATACAGCGGTTGAAACCTGTCTGCATGTCCCGTGGAAGTATATTGAACCGTCATTACCTGACGTCGACCTGTTCCTGGCCGATTTAAAACATGTCGCCGACGCGCCGTTTAAACAGTGGACCGATGGCAGCGCCTCTCGCGTACTGGAAAATCTGAAAAAACTGGCCGCCGCCGGTAAAAAAATGGTTATCCGCGTCCCCCTGATTCAGGGGTTCAACGCTGACGAAGCCGCTATTCAGGCCATTACCGACTTTGCTGCCGACGAGCTTCACGTCGATGAGATCCATTTTTTGCCCTACCACACGCTGGGCATCAACAAATACCACTTACTCAGTCAACCCTACAACGCACCGGATAAACCGCTTGATGCGCCTGCGCTGCTCGAATTTGCCCAGCAGTACGCCAGCCTGAAAGGTTTAACCGCGACCCTACGAGGATAATCGCCATGACCACTCTGAAACTGGACACACTCAGCGACCGTATCAAAGCGCATAAAACGGCCCTGATCCACATCGTGAAGCCGCCGGTTTGTACCGAGCGCGCCCAGCACTATACCGAGATGTACCAACAGCATCTGGATAAACCTATTCCGGTTCGCCGCGCGCTGGCGCTGGCCCATCATCTGGCGGAACGCACCATCTGGATCAAGCATGACGAACTGATCATTGGTAACCAGGCAAGCGAAGTGCGTGCCGCGCCAATCTTCCCTGAATACACCGTGTCGTGGATTGAAAAAGAGATCGATGACCTTGCCGACAGACCGGGCGCGGGCTTTGCGGTAAGCGAAGAGAACAAACGCGTATTGCACGAGGTGTGTCCATGGTGGCGTGGTCAGACCGTGCAGGATCGCTGCTACGGGATGTTTACGGACGAGCAGAAAGGGCTGCTGGAAACCGGCATTATCAAAGCCGAAGGTAACATGACCTCCGGTGACGCACACCTGGCGGTAAACTTCCCGCTGCTGCTGGAAAAAGGTCTCGACGGCCTGCGCCACAAAGTTGATGAACGTCGTTCCCGCATCAATCTGACATGTCTGGAAGACCTCCATGGCGATCAGTTTCTGAAAGCGATTGATATCGTGCTGGAGGCCGTCAGTCTGCACATTGAGCGCTTTGCCGCGCTGGCACGTAAAATGGCGGCCACGGAAACTCGCGCCAGTCGTCGTGATGAACTGCTGACCATGGCGGACAACTGCGATGTTATCGCCCATGAGCCGCCAAAAACGTTCTGGCAAGCGCTACAGTTGTGCTATTTCATCCAGTTGATCCTGCAAATTGAATCAAATGGTCACTCGGTGTCGTTTGGTCGCATGGATCAGTACCTCTATCCGTTCTACCGTCGTGACGTAGAACTGAACCAGAGCCTCGATCGTGAGCACGCCATTGAGCTGCTGCACAGCTGCTGGCTGAAACTGTTGGAAGTGAACAAAATCCGCTCCGGCTCCCATTCGAAAGCCTCGGCGGGTAGCCCGCTGTATCAGAACGTGACCATTGGTGGCCAAAACCTGGTTAACGGTCAGGCAATGGATGCTGTCAATCCGCTCTCCTACGCTATTCTGGAATCCTGCGGTCGCCTGCGTTCTACTCAGCCAAACCTGAGCGTGCGTTATCATGCAGGGATGAGTAATGATTTCCTGGATGCCTGTGTACAGGTGATCCGCTGCGGCTTCGGGATGCCTGCCTTTAATAACGACGAAATCGTCATACCTGAATTCATTAAGCTTGGCATTGAACCGCAGGACGCCTATGACTATGCGGCCATTGGTTGCATCGAAACCGCCGTTGGCGGCAAATGGGGCTACCGCTGTACCGGAATGAGCTTTATTAACTTTGCCCGCGTGATGCTGGCAGCGCTGGAAGGTGGTCGCGATGCCACCAGCGGTAAAGTATTTCTGCCACAGGAAAAAGCGCTCTCGGCTGGTAACTTCAACAATTTCGACGAAGTGATGGATGCCTGGGATGCGCAGATTCGCTACTACACGCGTAAATCTATCGAAATTGAGTATGTTGTCGACACCATGCTGGAAGAGAACGTACACGATATTCTGTGCTCTGCGCTGGTAGATGACTGTATTGAACGCGCGAAAAGCATTAAGCAAGGCGGTGCGAAATACGACTGGGTATCGGGTTTGCAGGTGGGTATTGCCAACCTCGGCAACAGCCTGGCTGCGGTGAAGAAACTGGTCTTTGAACAAGGCGCTATCGGTCAGCAGCAACTGGCCGCCGCGCTGGCCGACGATTTTGACGGTCTGAGCCACGAACAATTACGCCAGCGGCTGATCAACGGCGCACCGAAATACGGCAACGATGACGATAGCGTTGATACGCTGCTGGCTCGTGCTTATCAGACCTATATCAATGAGTTGAAACAGTATCATAATCCGCGTTATGGACGTGGCCCGGTTGGCGGCAATTACTACGCGGGTACCTCATCGATCTCCGCAAACGTACCGTTTGGCGCGGCAACGATGGCCACACCGGATGGTCGTAAGGCGCACACTCCGCTGGCAGAAGGCGCAAGCCCGGCTTCCGGAACGGACCATCTCGGCCCAACAGCGGTAATTGGCTCGGTGGGTAAACTGCCGACCGGTTCAATCCTCGGCGGCGTGTTGTTAAACCAGAAGCTGAACCCGGCCACGCTGGAGAATGAATCCGATAAGCAGAAGCTGATGATCCTGCTGCGTACCTTCTTTGAAGAGCACAAAGGCTGGCATATTCAGTACAACATTGTCTCCCGTGAAACGCTGCTGGAAGCCAAAAAGCACCCGGATCAGTATCGTGACCTGGTGGTCCGTGTAGCAGGTTATTCGGCCTTCTTCACCGCGCTGTCTCCAGATGCGCAGGACGATATCATCGCACGTACTGAACATATGCTGTAATCCCCCTTACCCGGCGGCATTTCGCTTGCCGGGTATTCTTCTTTCGAATGAAATAAATTTGTGCTTTAGCTCACATTGTTATTAAAATGTTTCTGGTCGCAGTTATGAGCCAGGAGCAAGTATGACCATCAAAGTTATCGTCACCGATATGGACGGAACTTTTCTCGACGACGCCAAAAAATACGATCATGCACGTTTTATGGCGCAGTATCAGGAACTGAAAAAACGAGATATTGAATTTGTCGTGGCCAGCGGCAATCAGTATTACCAACTGATCTCCTTTTTCCCGGAACTCAAAGATGAGATCTCTTTTGTTGCCGAGAACGGGGCGTTAGTCTTTGAACATGGCAAACAGCTGTTTCACGGTGAGCTGACCCGCCACGAATCCCGCATTGTCATTGGCGAACTGCTCAAAGATACGCATCTCAACTTTGTGGCTTGCGGCCTGCAAAGCGCCTACGTTAGCGAAAATGCCCCCGAGTCCTTTGTCGCATTGATGTCAAAACACTACCATCGCCTGAAACCCGTGAAGGATTATCAGGACATCGATGATGTGCTGTTCAAGTTCTCGCTGAATTTACCGGACCAACAAATCCCATTAGTGATCGATCACCTTCATTCTGCCCTTGACGGTATAATGAAACCCGTCACCAGCGGCTTTGGGTTTATTGACCTGATCATTCCAGGCTTGCATAAAGCCAACGGAATCAGCCGTCTGCTAAAGTGCTGGAACCTATCCCCGCAAAACGTGGTCGCCATTGGCGATAGCGGCAATGACGCAGAAATGCTGAAAATGGCGCGCTACTCTTTCGCCATGGCCAACGCGGCAGAGAGTATCAAATCGATTGCCCGCTATCAGACCGACGACAATAACCATCAGGGCGCGCTGAACGTGATTCAGGCGGTGCTGGATAACACTTCCCCTTTTAATTGCTAATCCTGCCCAACCGGGGTATCCCCTTGCCCCGGTTTCCACGCTTTTTCATGTTTCTCACACCATCAAATTTTAAACTTGCGTTAACTAAATTTTAACTTATATTATCACCTGTAAGTTAAATAAGTTTCGAATGAAAGTTAATGCGAGGTGGATATGGCTTTTACTTTTACCAGCGACACGTTGCCCACCGATCACAAAGCGGCAATCCGGCAGATGAAAAAGCAATTGCGTGAACAGCTTGGAGATGTTCAGTTGATTTTCAATCAGTTGAGCGAGGCCATTGCTAATCGCGTGGCGGAAATCAATGCCCTCAAAGCGCAAGGCTCTCCGGTATGGCCTGTGTTGTCCTATGCGGATATCAAGGCGGGTCGCGTGAGTGCTGAGCAGCGTGAAGAAATTAAGCGTCGCGGATGCGCGGTCATTAAAGGCCATTTCTCTCGCGAACAAGCCCTCGATTGGGATAGGTCAATGCTGGACTATCTGGACCGCAACCATTTTGACGACGTTTACCAAGGACCGGGCGATAATTTCTTTGGTACCCTGAGCGCATCGCGGCCTGAAATCTACCCCATCTACTGGTCTCAGGCGCAGATGCAGGCCCGTCAGAGTGAAGAAATGGCAAATGCGCAGTCATTTCTCAACCGTCTTTGGACATTTGCAGGCGAAGGTAAGCAATGGTTTAACCCGGATGTCAGCGTTATCTACCCCGACCGCATACGCCGTCGTCCACCGGGAACGACGTCCAAAGGGCTGGGAGCGCATACGGATTCCGGTGCGCTGGAACGCTGGCTTCTACCGGCATATCAGCAGGTCTTTGCTAATGTTTTCAATGGTAAGCTGGAAGATTACGACCCGTGGCAGGCCGCGCATCGCACTGAAGTAGAAGAGTACACGGTGGATAACACCACCAAATGTTCAGTATTCCGTACCTTCCAGGGCTGGACTGCACTCTCTGATATGCTGCCAGGTCAGGGGTTGTTGCACGTGGTCCCTATCCCTGAAGCGATGGCCTGGGTACTGTTACGTCCATTGCTTGACGATGTGCCGGAAGATGAACTTTGCGGCGTAGCACCCGGCAGAGTTCTGCCGATTTCTGCGCAATGGCATCCGCTGCTGATTGAAGCGTTAACCAGCATTCCGCAACTGGACGCCGGAGACTCCGTCTGGTGGCATTGCGATGTGATCCACTCCGTCGCGCCGGTAGAAAATCAGCAGGGTTGGGGCAACGTGATGTACATCCCTGCCGCACCGATGTGCGAAAAGAATCTGGCCTACGCCCATAAAGTGAAGGCCGCGCTGGAAAAAGGCGTATCGCCGGGTGATTTCCCACGCGAGGATTATGAAACTCACTGGGAAGGACGCTTCACGCTGGATGATTTGAATATCCATGGCAAGCGTGCGCTGGGGATTATTTAATTTGTAACTTACACAAGTTTCCCTAAGTATTTCGCGTTACAGGAAGGCGGCCAGCCTGTAAATCCCCGCAAGCTTACACAAGTAAGTGACCGGGGTGTACAGGTGCAGCCAACACACCTGTAACACGAAAGACGACGGGAAAATTATTCGACGCCCTTGCTACGCAGGTAATCTTCGTAGTTACCGGTGAAGTCGATTACGCGTTCCGGCGTAATTTCAATCACGCGGGTTGCCAACGAACTGACGAACTCACGGTCGTGAGAAACGAAGATCAGCGTGCCCTGGTACATTTCCAGCGCCATATTCAGCGACTCGATAGATTCCATATCCAGGTGGTTGGTCGGTTCATCCATTACCAGAATATTCGGTTTCTGCATCATCAGCTTACCGAACAGCATTCGTCCTTTTTCACCACCGGACAGCACTTTAGCAGGTTTCTTGATATCGTCCTGACTGAACAGCAAGCGACCAAGGAAGCTACGTACTACCTGCTCATCATCGCCTTCCTGTTTCCACTGACTCATCCACTCGAAGACCGTCAAATCGTTTTCGAATTCGTACTCATGATCCTGAGCGTAGTAACCAACCTGGGCGTTTTCAGACCATTTCACGGTACCGTTATCCGGCTGTAATTCGCCGACCAGCGTTTTCAGCATGGTTGATTTACCCACGCCGTTGGCACCAAGAATGGCAATTTTCTCGCCAACTTCCAGCAGCAGGTTAAAGTTTTTAAACAACGGACCTTCATCAAACCCTTTCGTCAGCGCTTCCACTTCCAGCGCGTTACGGAACAGTTTCTTATCCTGTTCGAAGCGGATGAACGGGTTCTGACGGCTGGACGCCTTCACTTCGTCAAGCTTGATCTTATCAATCTGACGCGCACGAGAAGTCGCCTGACGAGATTTAGATGCGTTGGCGCTAAAGCGGCTGACGAAGGATTGCAGATCGGCAATCTGCGCTTTCTTCTTGGCGTTATCGGCCAGCAGACGTTCACGCGCCTGGGTTGCCGCCGTCATATATTCGTCGTAGTTACCCGGATAAACACGCAGTTCGCCGTAGTCCAGATCAGCCATGTGCGTACAGACCATGTTCAGGAAGTGACGGTCGTGCGAAATGATGATCATGGTGCTGTCACGCTCGTTCAGCGTCTGCTCCAGCCAGCGGATGGTGTCGATATCCAGGTTGTTCGTTGGTTCGTCGAGCAGCAGAATGTCCGGGTTAGAGAACAGCGCCTGTGCCAGAAGCACACGCAGCTTCCAGCCGGGGGCGACTTCGCTCATCGGGCCATAATGCTGTTCTACCGGAATACCTACGCCCAGCAGCAATTCACCCGCACGCGCTTCCGCAGAGTAGCCGTCCATTTCGCCATACTGAACTTCAAGGTCAGCAACTTTATAGCCGTCTTCTTCGCTCATTTCGGCCAGGGCGTAAATGCGATCGCGCTCCTGCTTTACTTCCCACAGTTCACCGTGACCCATGATCACAGTGTCAAGCACGGTGAACTCTTCAAAGGCGAACTGATCCTGACGCAGCTTACCAATACGCTCGTTCGGATCGAGGGAAACGTTGCCCAGCGTCGGTTCGAGGTCGCCGCCGAGAATTTTCATAAAAGTGGATTTACCGCTACCGTTCGCGCCAATCAGGCCGTAACGGTTGCCGCCGCCAAATTTGACGGAAATATTTTCAAACAGCGGCTTACTGCCGAACTGCATGGTGACGTTGCTGGAAACTAACACTGGCGTATCCTGAAAGAGAAAGAAATATGTGACGAACCGCTTATTATGCCATAAGTCTGCAATAAGATCGCGCCTTGATGCTGAAGGGATAAAGTGAAAGCAAAAGGAAAAAAATGTGATTTAGTACACATCCGAATTCCTTGTTGCTCAGATTGCACATATAATGCGTGCCCAACACTACATAAATCTCAACCCACTAGCCTGCCTGGCACTGAATCTCGCATACATGAACATGAATATGAAATTAACAACGCTTTTCGCGGCGGCACTCGCAATAGTTGGTTTTTGTAACACCGCTTCTGCCGTCACGTACCCGCTGCCTACCGATGGCAGCCGTTTGATCGGCCAAAACCAGGTCATCACTATTCCTGAAGGCAACACCCAACCGCTGGAGTATTTTGCGGCGGAGTATCAGATGGGTCTGTCTAATATGCTGGAAGCCAACCCGGGCGTGGATACCTTCCTGCCGAAGGGCGGCACCGTCCTGAACATACCTCAGCAATTGATCCTGCCGGATACCGTGCATGAAGGTATTGTTATTAACAGCGCTGAAATGCGTCTGTACTACTACCCGAAAGGCACCAACACCGTTATTGTTCTGCCGATCGGTATTGGTCAGTTGGGCAAAGACACGCCCATCAACTGGACCACCAAAGTAGAACGTAAAAAAGCGGGCCCAACCTGGACGCCAACGGCAAAAATGCATGCGGAATACCGCGCTGCGGGCGAACCGCTGCCAGCTGTTGTTCCGGCAGGTCCTGATAACCCGATGGGCCTGTACGCGCTGTATATCGGTCGCCTGTACGCCATCCACGGCACCAATGCTAACTTCGGCGTCGGCTTACGCGTCAGCCACGGTTGCGTGCGTCTGCGTAACGACGACATCAAATTCCTGTTTGAAAATGTGCCGGTCGGCACCCGCGTACAGTTTATCGATGAGCCGGTAAAAGCCACGACTGAACCAGACGGCAGCCGTTACATCGAGGTACACAACCCACTGTCTACCACTGAAGCACAGTTCGAAGGCGGGGAAATCGTACCGATTACGCTGAACAAGAGCATTACCAGCATCACCGGTCAGTCTGACGTCGATCAGGCCGTCGTTGAGCAGGCGGTACAGAACCGTTCAGGTATGCCGGTTCGTCTGAACTAAGCATCAATACTGCCCTTTCGCCTTATCGGGCCTACTTAACCTGTAGGCCCGATAAGCGCCAGCCCCATCGGGCACAATCCTCACATCACCTGCAATAAACCATACCCTACCAGCGCCGCCCATATCAGCATCGGCACCGAATACCAATGAAAACGCCACCAGATCCGTCGATCGTTTGCCATCCGTAAAGCAATAAGATTCGCCAGCGATCCCGGCAACAACCCAAAACCGCCCACATTGACCGCCCAGGCCAGCAGCAGCGTTGGCGGGACGTAGTTCAGCAGCAAAATCGTACTGGGCACATTACTGATAAACTGCGACAGGCCAATGGCCGTCAACCAAAGCCCCGGCGCTGAAAGCGTGCCAATCTGGTGGGTAATCTCCTGCAAGGCCGGGAGTTGCGTCAGCAAGTGCACATCAATGAACATCGCCATAAACACCAACAGCAGTGTCCAATCCACGCTGAGGATCACGCGGCGAGCCAGCACCATGAATCCTGCCGCAACGATCGCGAGGCCCCACAGCTCTTGTTTTAACTCCAGTGCCGCCAGGAAGATGATATACAGCCCCAGACAGCTCCACACCAGGCGCGGTTGCCAGTCAGGCGCGCGCGTACCGGTATGATAATGCAATGCTTTATGCGGGAAACTGAACCAGCAAAGCACCACCAGCGTCAGCATCATGGTCCCCGCAAGCGGCGCCATCTGCCAGGTAAACGCGGTAAACGATAAGCCGGAGCGTCCCCACATCAGAATGTTTTGCGGATTACCTATTGGCGTGAGCAACGATCCGGCGTTTACCGCCAGAGCCTCAAAGATAATCAGGCGATTTACAGGAATGGCGCACAATTTTTTCAGGGTGATCGTCAGCGGAACAACAATAAACAGCGCAACATCGTTAGTCAGAAACGTCGACAGCAGCGCTGCCGCCAGCACCATAAATATCGCCAATTGACGTTCGGTGTTAAAGCGCCGGGTCATCTTGCGCCCTAACACATCGAAGTAACCGCTTAGCTCCACGCCTTTGGTCAGTAACATCAGGCCGCTAAGCGTAATAATCGTGTGCCAGTCTATCGCCCCCGGCCACGACCGTGGCGTAAATGGCACGAACAGGCTCAGTACACCCCCGACGATGATTAACAGCTGAAAAAAGCGATCGCGCTGTAAGGCGCGTAGTAAAGGGAAACTCATTCAGAGCCTGTGCCTTGCTGTTGCGTAAACCGACTAAAAGCCTCCAGCGTTTCCTTACTGACGTGATGCTCCATTCCCTCCGCGTCGCGACGGGCAATTTCCGGGCTGATACCTAACATCAGCAGGAAATTCTCCACAATCTGGTGACGCTCCCGACTCTCCTGAGCCAGTCGTTCACCTTCTGCGGTTAAAAACACGCCCCGCCAGGGGATCATTTCAATCAACCCAACTGAAGCAAGACGCTTAAGCATTTTAGCAACCGTCGGCTGGGAAACCCCAAGCCGTGCTGCCATATCTACCTGGCGCGCTTCACCCACCTCAATAATGAGATCGGAAATCAGCTCTACGTAGTCATCAATCAGCTCACGGCGATGTGCCTCCCGGACCTGACGAAATCCTTCAACGTGTTCTTCGACATTCACCAATTGCGTCACTTTTTTTGTTGTTGGCATACCTGCGCGACGACTCATTCTGCTTCCTCGTTACTGTGACGCGTTAACGGCATCTGATTAGAGAACGCTCATTGTAAACCAGAGTTGCGTGGGCACAAAAAATTAACGTTTTAGCAATAGCTATATAATATAGCCTGTGCTATATCTGTATATAATAAAGACATCCCTCAAGGACTGATGGGATCGTGAAGTCAGGAGGTTTATATGAATGAATTTAAGAGGTGTATACGCGTGTTTAGCCACTCTCCCTTTAAAGTACGGTTAATGCTGATCTCTATGCTGTGCGACATGATTAACAGCAAACCAGAGCAGGATAAACCTGCAGATAAATAATGCGGCGTCGCGGTACGCCGCTTCATTTTCCTGCCGTAACTCGGATACGGTGATCGTTTTCGTGCCAATAACCCTTCTTTTTGTCAGTTTTGCCACGCCCCTCGCAAAACAATTTCTTAGTAGTAGTTGACCTTCTCTTGCACACACTCTATCTTTTCGCAGCCCTGCATATATTGCGGCTCGCGGATGCGGACCCTATCCCCCTTCTCGCTCTCTCAGGCAGGCAATGACCCTTAGCGCCAGGGTAAGCACATGGCGTTTTTGTAACAGTGGCATATGAATTTAACCCTCAAAGATTCAATCATTGCTCGTAGCCGGGCGATTAGTCCGTGGACTGGCCTCTATTTCTTACAGTCTCTGCTGATCAACCTTGCGCTGGGCTATCCGCTTAGCCTGCTCTATAGCGTTGCTTTCACCTGTATATTGATGCTGCTGTGGCGCAGCGCGCCGCGTGCGCAGAAAGTGCTGATTGGCATTTGCTCGCTGGTAGCGGCAATGTACTTCCCGTTTGGCCAGGCTTACGGTTCGCCGAACTTCAATACCTTGCTGGCGCTGCACTCAACCAATATGGAAGAGTCTACTGAAATTCTGACCATCTTCCCCTGGTACAGTTATCTGGTTGGGGTGTTTATTTTCGCCCTCGGTGTTATCGCCGTACGCCGTAAAAAAGAGGTGCCGCAGCGTAGCTGGAATAAGTTCGACAGCATTTGTTTGCTGTTCAGCATAGTCGCGTTCTTTGTAACCCCGGTGCAAAACCTGGCCTGGGGCGGCGTGTTCAAGCTGAAAGACACCGGCTATCCGGTTTTCCGCTTTGCCAAGGACGTTATCGTTAATAACAACGAAGTGCTCGACGAACAAGAGCGTATGGCGAAGCTGGCGAGCGTGAAAGACAGCTGGACGGTAACCGCCGTGAAGCCGAAGTATCATACCTACGTGGTGGTCATCGGCGAAAGCGCCCGCCGCGATGCGTTAGGCGCTTTTGGCGGTCACAGGGATAACACCCCGTTTGCCAGTTCCGTTAACGGCTACATCTTCGCGGATTACATTGCGGCAAGCGGTTCGACACAAAAATCACTCGGCCTGACGCTAAATCGGGTGGTCGACAATAAACCCCAGTTCCAGGATAACTTTGTCACTCTGGCCAACCGCGCGGGATTCCAGACGTGGTGGTTCTCCAATCAGGGACAGATTGGTGAATACGATACGGCTATCGCCAGCATTGCGAAGCGAGCTGATGAAGTTCAGTTCCTCAAAAGCGGTGATTTCGAAGCGGATAAAAATACCCGTGACGAAGCGTTGTTGAAGATGACCGCCCAGGTGCTGGCAACCGAGCGCACTCAGCCACAGCTTATCGTGCTGCATTTAATGGGCTCGCATCCGCAGGCCTGCGACCGTACGCAGGGTAAATACGAGACTTTCGTCCAGTCGAAAGAGACATCTTGCTATCTGTACACCATGACGCAGACGGATGACCTGCTGCGCCAGCTTTACGATCAGTTACGTAACAGCGGTAACAGCTTCTCGATGGTCTATTTCTCCGATCATGGCCTCGCGTTTAAAGAGCGGGGGAAAGAGGTGCAGTACCTGGCGCATGACGATCAGTTCCAGCAGAATTTCCAGGTACCATTTATGGTGCTGTCGAGCGATGATAAAGCGCACCGGGTGATTAAAGCCCGTCGCTCCGCCAATGATTTCCTCAGCTTTTTCTCGCAGTGGACGGGTATAAGCGCGAAGGAAATCACCAACAGCTATCGCTTTATTTCAGAGAAAAAGGCTGGCCCGGTGTACATCACCAACTTCAAATTGCAGAAGGTGGACTACAACCATCTGGGTACCGACATCTTTGAGATCAAATCTCGTTAATCTCTGAATTGCGCACAAAAAAAATCCGCCCCGAGAGGCGGATTTTTTGTATCACCGAAGTGATTAGAAGCGGTAACCCACGCCAGCGATCCAGGTGCCAACGTCAACGCTACGAATACGGCTCTGCTCGTAGGAGAAGTCCAGAGCAACGTTTTCGATCGGGTTGAACTGCAGACCAGCACCGTAAGAGAAACCGTAGTCACTGGTGGTGTGGTTATCAGCCGGGGATGCTGCGTTCTGGAATTTACCGTAGCCAACACCCACTACACCGTAGATGCTTGCCCAGTCGTTCAGACGGTAAGCCGGGCCAGCAGTGATGCCGTAGTACTGGGTTTTGTTGTAGTCGCCAGACGCATCGGTACGATCTTTTTCAGTGTAAGTGAAGGAACCGATTACACCCAGCGGGTTGCTGTCCTGCTCGTAGCGATACTTCAGGTTAAAACCGTTCATTTTGTTCGCTGCGCCCTGAGCATCGCTCTGAGCGTAACCACCGGTAACGGTAGAAGTCGCAGCTACAGCAGTACCTGCGGAGAAAGCCAGAACAGCGGCCAGTGCTGAAAGACATGCAATTTTTTTCATAACCACCTCAAATGTGCTTCAAGTAAATCCTAAGTTTTAAATATACCAAAAATTGATGGGAAACTCTTTGCGATTCGCGATGTCTAACGGGGTCTTTCATGTAACAGAACGTTTCAGAAACCCGCTATCTCTTTCAATTAACATCACTTTTCTAACCTAAAATGCCATTATTGCGCGCACAATATGGCACATTCATCCAGAATATTCCTAATCACACAGATTATTAATCCATCACTTTCATGCCATTGTACGGAACTGAGCAATTTTTTTTTCAACGAATACTCAACCAGCGGTGCGTATTTCCATTACACTCGCTGTTTTACTTTTCTATACATCACGTCATCCGTGTCGTAGCAAATTTGCAACGTCACGCAGATGAAGGCGTGTAATTATCATTTGACAGGAGAAAGGATGCCGGGGTCGTCACGTAAAGCGCCAGTCTGGTTGCCTATTTTGGTTTTGCTTATTGCTATGTCCTCCATTCAAAGCGGAGCATCTCTGGCAAAATCGCTATTCCCACTCGTCGGTGCGCCGGGCGTTACCGCATTGCGCCTTGCGCTGGGCACCCTCATCCTTATTGCCTTCTTTAAACCCTGGCGTTTGCGATTCGCCAAAGAACAACGCCTGCCGCTGCTGTTTTATGGTCTGTCTCTGGGCGGGATGAACTATCTCTTCTATCTGTCAATCCAGACCGTCCCGCTGGGAATTGCCGTAGCGCTGGAGTTCACCGGCCCGCTCGCGGTAGCACTGTTTTCATCCCGACGTCCGGTGGATTTCATTTGGGTTGCACTGGCTGTACTCGGGCTTTGGTTCCTGCTGCCGTTAGGTCAGGACGTTTCTCACGTGGATTTAACCGGTGCTGCGTTGGCGCTGGGCGCTGGCGCCTGCTGGGCAATCTATATTCTTACCGGGCAGCGTGCCGGCGCGGAACATGGTCCGGCGACCGTTGCGGTAGGGTCATTAATTGCGGCGCTGATTTTTGTACCCATCGGCGCACTCCAGGCTGGGGATGCCTTGTGGCACTGGTCCATTCTGCCGTTAGGCCTGGCCATTGCGGTCCTCTCCACTGCGCTTCCCTACTCGCTGGAGATGATTGCGTTGACGCGGCTGCCAACGCGCACTTTTGGTACTCTGATGAGTATGGAACCTGCACTGGCTGCGGTTTCAGGAATGATCTTCCTCGGTGAAACGCTGACGCTTGTCCAGACGCTCGCTCTGGGCGCCATTATTGTCGCATCAATGGGTTCGACGCTCACTATTCGCAAAGAACCACAAATTAAGCAAGTTGACGTGAATTAACTACTTAATATTCTGCATGGTTTGCATAATCATGCAGAATATTCAATTGTAAATCTGCGTGATAATTATTCTAATAAATATAATTTTCTCATCTGCATATTTCTTGAAATTTTTTACATTAACATAAAAATAACATACCTCCATTAATAACCACTATATCTATATGATTTTATTAGTTATTTCATATCCACCCCTCTCTTCGCTATTAAAGTGATAGGTAACACCAGAAAAATAAATCCAAAATTCACGCTATACTTATTCCCGTTGAAGAGCTGGGACATAATTATCAAGAGGATATGAAAATATGAGTACCGCAAAACTGGTAAAAACAAAAGCATCTGCCCTCCTTTATACCCGCAACGATGTAACAGATAGCGAAAAGAAAGCGACCGTAGAGCTGCTGAATCAGCAAGTGATCCAGTTCATCGACCTGTCTTTGATCACCAAACAGGCTCACTGGAACATGCGCGGCGCGAACTTCATTGCTGTGCATGAAATGCTCGATGGCTTCCGTACTGCCCTGACCGACCACCTCGATACCATGGCTGAGCGCGCCGTACAGTTAGGCGGTGTGGCATTGGGTACCACCCAGGTTATTAACAGCAAAACGCCTCTGAAAAGCTATCCGCTGGATATCCATAGCGTACAGGACCACTTAAAAGAGCTGGCCGATCGTTATGCCGTCGTCGCTAACAGCGTCCGTAAAGCCATTAGCGAAGCAAAAGACGAAGATACAGCAGATATCTTCACCGCCGCTTCACGCGACCTCGACAAATTCCTGTGGTTTATCGAAGCCAACATTGAATAACAGCAGACATAAGAATTACCTATATAACCCTCGCCCTGGCGGGGGTTTTGCACATCTATGGTGCATGACATTGATCGTTCGTCACTCCAAAGTAAATTATTTGTAATAATCACTTCACACAATCGTTAACGAAAGATTGTTTTATCAACAATTTTTACGCTAAATAGTCATACCGTTTGCACTGTGTCAGGTACGCACCAAATGGGTGCCCCAAAACAGTGCAGATTACCCACTTTGCCCTACTTATTGTGCAGAGAAACGAGACACCCTCTTGTTAAAACAATGAGTTGCAAAACTGGCACGATTTTTTCATTAAGCCATATGTTCTCGCAGGGGATCGCCCCGTGGATATAAAAGGAAATCCTATGAAGTCTGTATTAAAAGTCTCACTGGCTGCACTTACCCTGGCTTTTGCGGTGTCCTCCCATGCCGCAGATAAGAAACTGGTTGTCGCAACCGACACCGCATTTGTACCGTTCGAATTCAAACAGGGTGACAAATACGTTGGTTTTGATGTGGATCTGTGGGCTGCCGTGGCCAAAGAACTGAAGCTGGATTATGAACTGAAACCAATGGATTTCAGCGGCATCATCCCGGCTCTGCAAACCAAGAATATCGACCTGGCGCTGGCGGGTATCACCATCACTGATGAGCGTAAAAAAGCGATCGACTTTTCTGACGGCTACTACAAAAGCGGTCTGTTAGTGATGGTCAAAGCGAATAATAACGACGTGAAAAGCGTGAAAGATCTGGATGGTAAAGTCGTCGCTGTGAAGAGCGGCACGGGTTCCGTTGATTACGCGAAAGCTAACATCAAAACCAAAGATCTGCGTCAGTTCCCGAATATCGATAACGCATATATGGAACTGGGCACCAACCGCGCAGACGCCGTGCTGCACGACACGCCAAACATTCTTTACTTCATCAAAACCGCTGGCAACGGTCAGTTCAAAGCTGTAGGCGAATCCCTGGAAGCCCAGCAGTACGGTATCGCCTTCCCGAAAGGCAGCGATGAACTGCGTGAGAAAGTGAACGGCGCGCTGAAAACGCTGAAAGAGAACGGCACATACAACGAAATCTACAAAAAATGGTTCGGTACCGAACCTAAATAACAAGAACGTTCTGTAACGCCCGGTAGCGCCAGCGCCGCCGGGCCTGCAATTTTGAGTCATCGCGTTATGGCTCATTACTTTTCTCACCACGGTAACAGGAACGAAATATGCAGTTTGACTGGAGTGCCATCTGGCCCGCCATCCCGCTTTTGATTGAAGGCGCCAAAATGACCCTGTGGATCTCGGTCCTCGGTCTGGCAGGCGGTCTGATAATCGGGCTTGCAGCAGGGTTTGCGCGTACTTTCGGCGGTTGGATAGCCAACCACGTAGCGCTGGTGTTTATCGAAGTCATTCGCGGTACGCCAATCGTTGTGCAGGTGATGTTTATTTACTTTGCCCTGCCAATGGCATTTAACGATTTACGCATTGATCCCTTTAGCGCCGCCGTTGTCACCATCATGATCAACTCCGGCGCCTATATTGCGGAAATCACCCGCGGCGCGGTGCTCTCAATCCATAAAGGATTCAGTGAAGCCGGACTGGCGCTTGGGCTTTCACGTACAGAGACTATCCGCCACGTTATTTTACCTCTCGCGCTGCGTCGTATGCTGCCACCGCTGGGCAACCAGTGGATCATCAGCATTAAAGATACCTCGCTGTTTATTGTCATTGGCGTCGCTGAACTGACCCGTCAGGGCCAGGAAATCATTGCCGGTAACTTCCGCGCACTGGAAATCTGGAGCGCCGTTGCGGTGTTCTATCTGATCATTACGCTGGTGCTGAGCTTCATTCTGCGTCGTCTGGAAAGAAGGATGAAAATCCTGTGATTGAATTTAAAAACGTTTCTAAGCACTTTGGCCCAACCCAGGTGCTGCACAATATTGACCTGAACATTCAGCAGGGCGAAGTGGTGGTA
The DNA here is from genome assembly GCF_013728095.1 of Citrobacter sp. RHBSTW-00887. NCBI lineage: Bacteria > Pseudomonadati > Pseudomonadota > Gammaproteobacteria > Enterobacterales > Enterobacteriaceae > Citrobacter > Citrobacter sp. RHBSTW-00887. The sequence goes on from NZ_CP056267.1 coordinate 3,562,507, forward strand.
ATTATCGGGCCATCCGGGTCCGGTAAATCAACCCTGCTGCGCTGCATTAACAAACTGGAAGAGATAACCTCTGGCGATCTGATCGTCGACGGTCTGAAGGTAAACGATCCAAAGGTAGACGAGCGGTTAATCCGCCAGGAAGCCGGGATGGTGTTTCAGCAGTTCTACCTGTTCCCGCATCTGACGGCGCTGGAAAACGTCATGTTCGGACCGCAGCGCGTACGCGGGGCGAATAAAGAACAGGCCGAGAAACTGGCTAAAGAGCTGCTGGCGAAAGTAGGTCTGGCCGAGCGTGCGCATCACTACCCTTCTGAGCTGTCTGGCGGTCAACAGCAGCGTGTGGCGATCGCCCGTGCGCTGGCGGTGAAGCCGAAAATGATGCTGTTTGATGAGCCAACCTCAGCGCTGGACCCGGAACTGCGCCACGAAGTTCTGAAAGTTATGCAGGATCTGGCGGAGGAAGGGATGACCATGGTCATTGTGACCCACGAAATCGGCTTTGCCGAAAAAGTGGCTTCACGCCTGATTTTCATCGATAAGGGACGTATTGCCGAAGACGGTAATCCGCAGGCCCTGATTGAAAATCCGCCCAGCCAACGTTTACAGGAATTCTTGCAGCACGTTTCCTGATAGCTCTCCCTCCCTTCGCCTGAAGGGAGGTTTTTCACCAGAATCCTCTCATTTCATTTCTCCCCCGCCCTGACATCTATACTTATCCTTTTGAATTTATTTTCTCATGGGAGGAGTCATGCGCTGGATCCTGTTCATCTTTGTTTGTCTGGTGAGTCTCCCGACTCAGGCGGTGACGATACCTGGCGTCACTACGCCAACGTCAACCAACGCGCAAACCGCGCCGGCGAAAGAGCCGGATGTTGAACAGAAGAAAGCGGCCTACGGCGCACTGGCTGATGTGCTGGAAAATGACGCTTCGCGCCAGGAACTGATCGGTCAGTTACGCAAAGTGGCGACAGCGCCCCCTGCCGAGCCGGTGCCAACCATTGTTCCGCCCACGTTAACGGAAGAAAAAACGGTGCTGGAAAACGTCACGGATGTCACCCGCCACTACGGTGAGGCGCTCTCCAGCCGCTTTGCTCAGCTTTACCGCAATATTACCGATGCACCACACAAGACCTTCAACCCGCAAACGTTCACCAATGCCCTGACCCATTTTTTAATGCTGGCGGCGTCAGTGTTCGGTTTTTTCTGGCTGCTTCGCCTGTGCGCGCTGCCGCTGTATCGCAAAATGGGGCAATGGGCACGACGGAAAAACCGCGAACGCAGCAACTGGCTCCAGCTTCCGGCGATGATCGTCGGCGCATTCATTATCGATTTGCTTCTGTTGGCGCTGACTTTGTTTGTCGGGCAGATACTGAGCGACAGAATGAACGCCGGTAGCCGCACTATCGCCTTTCAGCAAAGTCTGTTTCTCAATGCCTTTGCGCTGATTGAGTTCTTCAAAGCCATTCTACGCCTGATATTTTGCCCAACGGTGGCCGAACTGCGCCCGTTTAACATTCAGGATGCCGGTGCGCGCTACTGGAATCGCCGTTTAAGTTCATTGAGCAGCCTGATTGGATACGGACTTATCGTTGCCGTTCCCATTATCTCGAATCAGGTCAACGTGCAGGTCGGCGCGATGGCCAACGTCATCATCATGCTGTGTATCACCCTATGGGCGCTGTACCTGATTTTCAGAAACAAGAAAGAGATAACGCAGCATTTGCTGAATCTGGCGGAAAGATCGTTAGCGTTTTTCAGCCTGTTTATCCGCGCCTTTGCGCTGGTATGGCATTGGCTGGCCAGCGCCTACTTCATTGTGCTGTTTTTCTTCTCGCTGTTTGATCCTGGCAACAGCCTGAAATTCATGATGGGCGCTACGCTGCGCAGTCTGGTAATCATTGGAATTGCCGCCTTTGTTTCCGGCATGTTTTCCCGCTGGATAGCCAAAACTATTACCCTTTCGCCACACACCCAGCGCAGCTATCCGGAACTACAAAAGCGGCTGAATGGCTGGCTGTCGACGGCGTTAAGCGTGGCCAGGATCCTGACGGTGTGCGTCGCGGTAATGCTGCTACTGAATGCCTGGGGATTGTTCGACTTCTGGAACTGGCTGCATTACGGCGCAGGAGAAAAAACGGTGGATATCCTGATCCGTATCGCGCTGATTTTATTCTTCTCCGCCATCGGCTGGACGATCCTTGCCAGCCTGATTGAAAATCGTCTGGCTTCCGATATTCACGGTCGCCCGCTCCCCAGCGCCCGTACCCGCACCCTGCTGACGCTGTTTCGCAACGCGCTGGCGGTGATCATCAGCACGATCACCATCATGATTGTGCTATCCGAAATTGGCGTCAATATCGCGCCCTTACTGGCCGGGGCCGGGGCGCTGGGGCTGGCTATCTCTTTCGGCTCGCAAACGCTGGTAAAAGATATTATTACCGGGATCTTTATTCAGTTCGAAAATGGCATGAACACCGGCGACCTGGTGACCATCGGTCCACTCACCGGTACGGTTGAACGGATGTCCATCCGCTCTGTGGGCGTCCGTCAGGACACCGGGGCGTACCATATCATTCCCTGGTCATCGATAACGACCTTCGCCAACTTTGTGCGCGGGATTGGATCGGTCGTCGCCAATTACGACGTAGACCGCCATGAGGATGCAGATAAAGCGAATCAGGCGTTGAAAGACGCTGTGGCTGCAGTGATGGAACAGGACGATATTCGCGGGCTGATTATTGGCGAGCCGTCGTTTGCCGGGATTGTGGGGTTAACCAATACGGCCTTCACGCTACGGGTCTCATTTACCACATTACCGCTGAAACAGTGGACGGTACGTTTCGCGCTCGACAGCCAGGTGAAGAAATACTTCGATCTGGCCAACGTACGCGCGCCGGTACAGACCTATCAGGTCTTGCCTGCACCGGTGAATGGCCCTGCGTCGGCAGCAAGCGAATCGCTGCCGCCAACCGAGCCAACGCTTTAGCGTTTACGCGCCATAAAACGGCGACGCTGATCGTTATCCATAAAGGTCCAGGCAATAAAGCGACTCTGCTTTTGCCCCTGGGCCATCTCTTTCTTAACCACTTTCACCGCGCCCGCATCCGTTAACGCGTGGTACAGCGGTGGCAAATTCTCACCGCGCGAAACCAGCGTGGTGAACCACATCACCTGACGGCCAAAGGCCTGGCTTTCGGCGATCATTTTTTTGATGAACGCCACTTCACCGCCTTCACACCACAGCTCCTGCTGCTGCCCGCCAAAGTTCAGCGCATCATCTTTATCCTGCCCCAGATTACGACGTTTGCGCTCGCTTCCGGCGCGGGCTGAAGCCGCAGAATCATGGAATGGCGGGTTACACAATGTGGCTTCATATTGCTCATTCTTGTGAATGATACCGTTGAAGATTGCCGTAGCATCTTTCTGGCGACGCAGACGAATAGCACGGGTTAACCCCGGATTGGCGTTTACGATCGCCTGAGCGCTGTTAAACGCTTCGCTACTGGTCTCACTACCGGTGAATCGCCAGCCGTATTCATGCACGCCGATCAGCGGATAAATACAGTTTGCCCCAACTCCCACGTCCAGCACGCTCGCATTTGCCGGAATGGTTCCGCTGGTTTCACCTAACAGGTCGGCCAGATGGTGAATGTAGTCAGCGCGACCAGGAACCGGCGGGCACAGAAAACCGTCTGGAATATCCCAGTTTTTCACCGCATAAAAATGCGCCAGCAGTGCTTTATTGAGCGCCTTCACTGCCTGCGGATTCGCGAAATCAACACTCTGCTCGCCGCCTGGCGTGAGGGTGAGAAATTGCGTCAACTCGGGTGTAACCTGGCATAAAGTCGCAAGATCATAACGGCCATTGTGGCGGTTGCGTGGGTGTAATCCCGGTTTCTGGGGGGGCATAGCATTCTCCTTTTAACAGCGGCGTAAGATACCCGCATAACGCCACGCGGTAAACACACAGCAAGGAAATTTGCTTTTTTTATACCTATTTGATGGCTTGCTGATTGTTCAAAAAACAGACACCTCATCACCAGTTTTTTGCGGTAAATGTCATCCGCTGACGGCCTAAACTTATCAGGCACGACCTGTTGTTTCTCAGAGGATATCACCATGAAGAAATGCCTCACATTCCTTGCCGCTACCGTACTGACCGGCATGACATTTGCGTCCTTTGCTGCACAGCCCTACACCAGCCCTCAAACCGGCCAGCTACAAGCTTCCGGCACTGTTTTCGCTACCGGAGCCTCTAACCTGAGCGATCTCGAAGACAAGCTGGCAGAGAAAGCGAAAGAACAAGGCGCAAAAGGCTTTGTCGTCAATTCTGCGGGCGGTAAAAACCAGATGTACGGCAGCGCAACTATCTATAAGTAGTCCCTCACCTTAGCCCAACTGCATTCACCCCGAATGCAGTTTGCTACCTACTGTTCACGTCGTTCACCGCTCAAATTGTAATCATCGTGTAGCAATTTTGAATCCAATGTAAATAAATGTATTTATTTTTGAATTAATGAATGCTAAAACGTCGCACTGATTAGTAATGCTTATCAAAATCATTATCAATTACACATTCACTCCCGCGAGGCCTGCAGGGTATAACATCCACAGAGATATCCCTTCGCGCGAGTGAAACCGTCTACTCAAAAAATAATAAGTCACTCACTAACATGGATAAAAATCGCAATTTGCCTGCCAGTAGTTTTCATTCACTGACTTTTTTTGCCGGTCTGTGTATTGGCCTGTCTCCGGTAGCTCAGGCTGTCGCCGCGGGCGATCAAGATAAAAAACAAGAAGATACGTTGGTTGTTGAAGCGGCCAAACCTTCGTTATACGCCCCAACGCAGTCTGCCGACCCTAAGTTCTCCCGCCCGCTAGCGGATACAACCCGCACCATGACAGTGATTTCTGAGCAGGTGATTAAGGATCAAGGTGCAACCAATCTGACCGATGCGCTGAAAAACGTACCGGGCGTTGGCGCGTTTTTCGCCGGTGAGAACGGCAACTCCACTACCGGTGACGCGGTATACATGCGTGGTGCGGATACCTCGAACAGTATTTATATCGACGGTATCCGTGATATTGGCAGCGTTACGCGCGACACTTTCAATACCGAACAGGTTGAAGTGATCAAAGGCCCCTCCGGCACCGACTATGGCCGTAGCGCGCCAACGGGCTCCATCAATATGATCAGCAAACAGCCGCGCACCGACTCAGGGATCGATGCCTCGGCCAGCGTCGGTAGCGCCTGGTTCCGCCGTGGTACGCTGGACATTAACCAGGTCATCGGTGAGACCACCGCTGCACGGTTAAACCTGATGGGTGAAAAAACGCATGATGCCGGTCGCGATAACGTTAAGAATGAACGTTATGGTGTGGCCCCCTCTCTCGCCTTTGGCTTAGGCACTGAGAACCGACTGTATCTGAACTATCTGCATGTCACCCAGCACAACACTCCGGATGGCGGTGTCCCCACCATCGGTCTGCCGGGATATTCCGCGCCTTCCGCGGGGACTGCTGCACTGAATCAGTCAGGAAAAGTGGATACGCATAACTTCTACGGTACCAACTCGGATTACGACGATTCAACGACCGATACCGCAACGATGCGTTTTGAACATGACCTGAACGACAGCACCACTATTCGCAACACCACCCGCTGGTCACGCATTAAGCAGGATTATCTGATGACGGCGGTGATGGGCGGCGCGACTAACATCACTCAACCCACCAGCAGCGTCGACACCTGGACCTGGTCACGCCTGGCAAATACCAAAGATGTCAGCAATAAGATCCTGACCAACCAGACCAACCTGACCTCAAAATTTTACACGGGATCCATCGGTCACGATATCAGCACCGGCGTGGAGCTAACGCGTGAAACGCAAACCAACTATGGTGTAAACCCGATCACCCCGCCGCCGGTAAATATCTATCATCCCGACAGCAATGTGAATATCGGCGGACTGTCTCGTAACGGCGCTAATGCTAACGGGCAAACCGATACCTTCGGTGTATACGCCTTTGATACGCTACAGATTACCCGTGAGTTTGAACTAAACGGTGGTATTCGCCTCGACAATTACCGCACAGAATATGACAGCGCCACCGCTTGCGGCGCTTCTGGTCGCGGCGCGGTCGCGTGTCCGACAGGCGTGGCGAAAGGTTCTCCGGTCACCACCGTGGATACTGCCAAATCAGGCAATCTGGTGAACTGGAAAGCGGGCGCGCTGTATCACCTGACCGATAACGGTAACGTTTACATTAACTACGCCGTTTCTCAGCAACCGCCGGGCGGCAGCAACTTTGCCCTCGCTCAGGGCGGAAGCGGTAACAGTGCGAACCGTACCGATTTCAAACCGCAGAAAGCAAAAACCAGCGAGATCGGCACCAAATGGGAGGTGCTGGATAAGCGCCTGCTGTTAACTGCCGCGATTTTCCGTACGGATATTGAGAACGAAGTTGAGCAGAACGACGACGGCACATATTCCCAGTACGGGGAGAAGCGCGTTGAAGGTTACGAACTCTCGGTAGCAGGGAACATCACTCCCGCATGGCAGGTTATTGGGGGTTACACCCAGCAGCGCGCGACGATCCACAGCGGCAAAAACGTTGCTCAGGATGGTTCTTCATCCCTGCCGTATACGCCAGAACATGCGTTCACGCTGTGGAACCAGTATCAGGCTACCGATGATATCTCTGTTGGCGCGGGCGCTCGCTACGTGGGCAGTATGCATCGCGGTTCCGACGGGGCCGTGGGTACGCCATCCTACACCGAAGGTTACTGGGTCGCCGACGCAAAACTGGGGTATCGCGTGAATCGCAATCTCGATTTCCAGTTGAACGTCTATAACCTGTTCGACACCGATTATGTATCCTCCATTAACAAGAGCGGATACCGTTACCATCCGGGTGAGCCAAGAACCTTCCTGCTCACGGCAAATATGCATTTCTGATCTTTTACGTGGGGCGTAAGCCCCACTTTCAGGAGAAACACTGATGATGTATCACATTCCCGGCATTCTGTCGGCGCAGGATGTCGCCTTGTTTCGCGAACAGCTGGACGCTGCCGACTGGGTTGATGGCCGCGCAACCACCGGCACTCAGGGTGCGCAGGTTAAAAACAACCAGCAGGTGGATACGCAAAGTGAGCGTTACGGCGTTTTACAACAGGCGGTACAAAACGCGGTGAACAACAGCGCGTTATTCTTCGCCGCTGCATTACCGAAAACGCTCTCCACACCGCTGTTCAATCGCTACCAGGACAACGAGACCTACGGTTTTCACGTTGACGGCGCGGTGCGTAGTCATCCGGAAAACGGCTGGATGCGCACAGATCTTTCCGCCACCTTATTCCTGAGTAATCCTGACGATTATGAGGGAGGAGAGCTGCTGGTCAATGACACCTACGGCCAGCATGCGGTAAAACTTCCGGCAGGCGATCTGGTACTTTACCCTTCCAGCAGCCTGCACTGCGTTACGCCGGTGACCCGTGGGGTTCGGGTGGCATCCTTTATGTGGATCCAGTCGATGATCCGGGACGATAAAAATCGCGCCATGCTTTTTGAACTGGATAAAAACATCCAGTCCCTGAAGACACGTCATGGGGAGAGTAGCGAGATCCTGTCGCTTCTCAATCTCTACCATAACCTGCTGCGCGAATGGTCTGAAATCTGATACCGCTGACGCGTGGTCGTTTTTCAGCCATCACATTCGCTATACTTATTCTTTAGACATCAGCAGGAGGTAGGTATGGCATCCGGATGGGCAAATGACGACGCTGTTAACGAACAGATCAACAATACTATTGAAGATGCTGTTGCCCGCGCCCGCGGTGAGTTACCGACGGGGGAAAGTCTGTATGAATGCGAAGAATGTGGTAATCCAATCCCTCAGGCCAGACGGGAGGCCGTGCCCGGCGTACGCTTGTGCATCACATGCCAGCAGGATAAAGATTCAAATAACGCAGCATTTTCAGGATATAATCGCAGAGGTTCGAAAGACAGCCAGCTACGTTGACTTATCTTTACCGAAAGTTTCAGCGCATACGATTTCCTTTACGAGCACGCTTTTTTGCACTCTGTGTAGCAAAATGTGCCGTTGTCGGTTTCTCTGTAAAGCGCAATGACAAGAACTGTAAATCCCTCTTTCGAATTTATTAATATTCAATAAGTTATTTATCATTCAATTTTTTTGATTGATGTCGTCAATTCTATTCGATTTTATCTCGCATAAAAAAACGTGATACTTCTCACATCGACGAAACAACGTCTTCTTAAAGAACACTGACTAACAGAACAAACCTGCGAGAAATTAATCATGAAAAATATCAAATTTGCTGTTGCCGCCATCGCTCTGTCTACCCTGTCATTTGGCGTTTTTGCTGCCGAGCCAGTTTCCTCTACTCAGGCGCAAAACATGAACAAAATTGGTGTGGTATCTGCTGACGGCGCCACCACGCTGGACGGCCTGGAAGCAAAACTGGCTGAAAAAGCGACTGCTGCTGGCGCAACGGGTTACAGCATCACTTCTGCTATCGGCAAAGACAAAATGAGCGGCACCGCGGTTATCTATAAATAACCGAAAGATTACCTGTACGACCCAATGCTCCAACCCTCATTGACCCTGTTTGTTACCCTTTGTTTGCCCGTCCGCCACTGGACGGGCTTTTTTTTGCTTAGTGTTCCAGTCGTTGACGGAATTCCTGCAACACGGCGTCTGGCATCCCTATTTGCAACGCCGCCTCGCAAATCGCCTGCCAGCTTCCGGCATCCAGCGGAATACCTTGCTCCAGCCGTTCTTCACGAGTATTCACCTCCCACTCCCCTGGCAACAGGATCGGGGCATCTTCAGCATGGGGGGACGCTTTCACCCACTTAGCAAAGGCCGCGACCTGGTTGTCGCAGTCCGGCGCGCCAAACAGTTCCGGATTCATAATGATGGTCGTCATACAGTTAATGATGGCGTCCGCGCTGGTCTGCAGACTCTCTTCATGTGTGGTTTTACCACCAGAAAGCGCCCCCCCCATAATTTCGCACATTGCCGCCAGCGCATAACCCTTGTGTTGGGCGAAGGTCAGCAACGACCCCAGCGGAGAGACCTGCATTACGGCAGGATCGGTTGTGGGTACCCCATTAGCATCAATCAGGCATCCCGGAGCCACCGGCTCACCCTTGTGCCATGCCACGCGGGTTTTGCCAAACGCGATGGCGCTGGTTGCATAGTCCAGCAACAACGGGAACGTATTTTTACGCGGGAACACCACGCAGAAGGGGTTAGTGCCAAATCGACTATCGCGGCCATGAAACGGTGCGACCATCGGGATCCCTACCACATTCACAAAGTGCACCGAAACAAAACCCGCCGCCGCACATTGCTCCGCCCAGTAGCCAATGCGTCCAATATGGTGCGAATTATGTAATGCCACGGCAGCGATACCGTACTGGCGCGCTTTTTCGATCCCAAGCGTAATTGCCTCGTGGGCCGCCACCTGACCAAATGCGCAGTCGCCGTCAAGCGTAATCACAGCTCCCGCATCGTTGACCACTTTGGCATGGCGGTTGATCTGCAGGTGTCCCTGCGAAAATGAGCGAATATAGCTTGGGATCATGCCGATACCGTGGGAGTCGTGGCCGGCGAGGTTAGAGGCTATCAGATGATCGGCCACCAGCCGCGCCTCCAGTTCATTGCTTCCCATCTGGTGAAAAACGGCCTGGATAAAGGCGTGCAGCGTTGGCACATGGAAGCGATGTCCACTGTTCATTGTTATCTCCTGTTGTGTCGCGTGTTGATTGTGGTTCTTATTTTTCAACAAACTATGCTGCGCCACAGCGCTCAGGAGATCAATAAACGTGCAGAAATTTCACGTTGCCGGAAGGCGTGAAGCGACGGGCCAGGCAAATGACCCGTCGAGAGAAAGAAAAATCAGAAGCTTTGCTCGACGCGGCCAAGTCCTTCAGCCAGCGTCGCGGATTCACCGGTTGCTACCAGACAGCAGGCCATCTGGATTTTCAGCGATGCCGGAACCGGCTCACTGCCCGCCAGACAACGCTCAATCCAGCGCGCGGTAGTTTCCGGGTCTTTAGCCACCGGCAGTGGGACCGGCTCATCGGGCATCTCGCTCTGCCGGTCCTGTAGCACTCGCACGCCGGACGAATCTATCAGGCTTATCTGCGGGCAGCGCTGCGGGTTGGCGTACACTTCACCCTCGGTACCGTGCATCAACAGGGCACGCCCACCGATATCGCCGAAAAATTTCGCCACGCGCGATACGTATTCCGGGTGGGAAACGCTGGAAAGACGCAGCGCGGCATCTTCGGCAAACGGCGTGGCTAATTTAGCCAGCGTATGCGCACTGTTACGCACGCCCATTCGCCAGCGCATCGCCAGCTGTTTTTCCAGCGGAGGACACAGCGCACTCACCGGGATAAACACCGGCTCATGACCATCCAGCTTTGCCTGTGCCTGTCCGGCATGCAGCGTCGGCGCAATCCCCATCATTTCGAAAATGGTTTCAGTCAGCACGCGGGTTGGATCCTCGCTGACACCGTGCACCACCACCGGGAAGCCCAGTTTATGCAGTAAAATCGCCAGCAGCGGAGTCAAATTTGCCTGCTTGCGCGCGCCATTGTAGCTGGGAATGACAATCGGCATGGGTTTGGCCACTGGCGGAGTCAGGCGAATGGTGTGGTTCTGCATCGCTTCGTAAAAGCCCAGCATCTCCGCTTCGCCTTCGCCTTTAATGCGCAGCGCAATCAGTACACCGCCCATCTCAAGATCGGGCACCTCGCCGTTCATCATATGGGTATACAGTCCGCGAGCGGTATCCTTATCCAGGTCACGCGCGTGATTTTTTCCTCGCCCAATCTCTTTGATGATTTTGCGGTAATCCATCGATAACTCCTTGCCTGTTGCTCGCATCGTTAACGCCGACGGCGACGCGTGGGTTTCGCTTTTTCTTTTGGTTTTACTATAACGTATGGCACAGCAGGTTGCTCTATCGGAAATATGGGTAATGCGTTCAGTAAACGCTTGCCATAGCTTTTGGTCAATAAACGCTTGTCATAAATAACCACTTCTCCCCAGCAGCCGTGGCTACGAATGAGTCGCCCAACCTGCTGGATCAAATTGAATGACGCCGCGGGCAAGCTCTGCACCTCAAAGGGGTAGCGGTTCAGGCTTTTCAGCCACTCGCCCTCGGTGATCACCACCGGGCTGTCGATAGGCGGAAAAGCAATTTTGTGAATATGCACCTGGGTCAGCAAGTCGCCTTTCAAATCCAGACCTTCGGCAAAAGATTGCAGCCCAATCAGTACGCTACGCTCGCCGTTGGTCACCCGCTTGCGGTGCAGCTCCACCAGTCGATAGCGCGGCTGGTCGCCCTGTACCAGCAACAGCAGACGCAGATCGGTAACGTGCTCAAGAAAACGCTGCATTGCCCGACCGCTGGCAAAGAGTACCAGCATGCCCTGATGCTTTTTACTTTCCAGCTGTTCGCGGAAATAGGCGGCCATTTCCGCGATATGCTGCTCTTCGTTATCAATTGACGGTTCGTAGCGCATCTGCGGAATGACGATTTTGCCTTGCTCAACGTGATTAAACGGTGAATCCAGCGCGATAAACCGGTCCCCTGCTTTTTCTTTCAGCCCGCTCATCTCCTGCAAACGCGAGAAGCTGTTGAGCGAACGCAGCGTGGCGGAGGTCACGATAATATGCGGTACGCTGCGCCACAGCAGTCGTTCAAGCTGATCGCTCACACGGATCCCCACACAGTGGAACCAGACGTGGATCTGCCCGTCACGCACTTCGCGCGTCGCCCATTTACTCACCGGCGCGCCTGACGACTGCGCGAGCGAAGCCAGCCGCCACAGTTTGCTTTGCGCCTCAAACATGCCCAGCGCCCGATTCATCTGCAAAATAACCCGATGCAGACGCACAATATCGTGGGTGCCGGTTTTTTCGCTGAGATCGTTGAGGAACAGTTCCGCCAGACCGCGCAGCATTTCTGTTAGCTTCGCCAGACGCTGACAAATCTCCATCACTTCCGCAGGCAGTTCGCCCATCGCGAAGCGGTGTTCCGCCTCCTGGGTCGCAGGCATGTACAGATTAAGAATGTTATTGAGCGATGAAATCAGCTCATACAGTTCCTCACAGTGACCGTTCAGACGCTCGGCATTCGCCAGCGGCGGCGTGGTTTTTGGACGAAACTGTTCGAGGCAGGTGGCTACTAATTTGCAAAACAGATCCAACTGCAGCCGATACCAGGGGGCGCTGATTTCTGCGCTCATCTCCAGCGCATCGCGCGCGACGTCCGGCAAATGGTGACCTTCATCAAGGACCAGCAGCAGGTTCTTCGGCTCCGGCAAAACAGCTTCGCTTTCCATGGCCGCCATCACCAGCGCGTGGTTAGCCACCACCACTTCGGCTTCCTGAATCTCACGGCGGGCGACAAAAAAGGGGCATTCACGATAGTAGTGACAGTTACGATTCAAACAGCTGGCTTTATCAGTGCTCAGGCGCTGCCAGAGTCCGTCGTCGATAGCGATATCCGTGTGATCGCGCAGCCCGTCCCACTTGTAGCTGTCGAGATCGCCTTTTAGCCTGGCGCAGCGCTTTTGTTCTTCCTGGTTGTTGGGCGTCAGGTCATCGTCGAGAAAGGCCAACAGATCCTGCTGATTGGGTTCGCTACTGGCCAGCGCCGCTAAATTACGCGGGCAGACGTAACGCCCGCGACCAAACGCGGCGGTAAAACGCAGATCGGGGATAATTTTGCGCAGCAGTGGTAAATCTTTGCTGTAGATCTGAGCCTGTAAAGCAACGTTGGCGGTACTGACCACCAGCGTTTTTTGTTCTTCACGCGCTATGGCAATACCGGGAATCAGGTACGACAGCGTTTTCCCCACCCCGGTCGGCGCTTCAATCGCCAGATGCCGCCCTTCTTCCCCAGTGAGCGTTTTCGCGACGTCAGCAATCATCTGCCGCTGCGGCGCACGGGGAATAAAGTCGGGGATCTGTTCCTGAAGCGCCTTATACCAGGCGGCAATTTGCGCTTTTAGCGCAGCCGTTAGTGCCATGAGAAAACCTGAAATACTGTATAAACAGCCACTATTGTGGCACTTTCTGATACGTGTCGCAAAAAGAAAAGCCCGACCTTTCGGCCGGGCTCGCAATTACTGCGCTGAAGACGGTTTGCGCGGACGGCGCGGTGGACGAGGCTTATCGCCCGCCGGTTTGCCTTCGCCGCTACGCGGTTTCGCTTTTGGCGCACCGCCATCCTGACGACGCGGCTGCTGACCACGCCCTGCTCCACCCTGACCACGACCACCGCCGCCACGCTGCTGGCGACCATTCTGGATCGGCTCGGCTTTGATGGACGGGTCTGGCTCGTAGCCTGGCATCGCAATTCGCGGGACCTCTTTTTTCAGCAGCTTCTCGATGTCACGCAGCAGCTTGTGTTCATCAACGCACACCAGAGACAACGCTTCGCCGGTAGCGGCCGCACGACCGGTACGACCAATACGGTGCACGTAATCTTCCGGGACGTTTGGCAGCTCGTAGTTCACCACATGCGGCAGCTCTTCAATATCCAGACCACGCGCAGCAATATCGGTCGCCACCAGCACACGAATATCACCGGATTTAAAATCAGCCAGCGCACGCGTACGCGCCCCCTGAGATTTATTACCGTGGATCGCCGCGCTGCGAATGCCGTCTTTATTCAGCTGTTCCGCCAGATGGTTTGCACCATGTTTGGTACGGGTAAACACCAGCACCTGCTGCCAGTTGCCCTGACCGATCATCTGCGACAACAGTTCACGTTTACGCTTTTTATCAACGAAATGAACGTGCTGAGTCACCTGCTCTGACGCGGTATTACGGCGCGCCACTTCGATTTCCAGCGGATTGTGCAGCAGCTTTTCGGCCAGCGACTTAATATCATCAGAGAACGTTGCTGAGAACAGCAGGTTCTGGCGTTTTGCCGGCAGTTTCGCCAGAACGCGACGGATATCATGAATAAAGCCCATATCCAGCATGCGGTCAGCTTCATCCAGTACCAGAATCTCAACCTGATCCAGTTTCACCGCATTCTGGTGTTCCAGATCGAGCAAACGACCAGGCGTGGCGATCAGCACATCCACACCGCCGCGCAGCTTCATCATCTGCGGGTTAATGCTCACGCCGCCGAAGACCACCAGCGAGCGAATATTCAGATATTTACTGTAATCACGTACGTTTTCGCCAATCTGGGCCGCCAGTTCGCGGGTTGGCGTAAGGATCAGCGCACGCACCGGACGACGGCTTTTGCCATGCGGCTGATGGGTAATCAGGTGCTGCAACAGCGGCAGGGTAAAACCTGCCGTTTTCCCCGTACCGGTCTGGGCGCTAGCCATCAGATCGCGGCCTTCCAGCACGGCAGGGATCGCCTGCTGCTGAATAGGGGTAGGTTCACGGTAACCCTGCTCGGCAACGGCACGTAAAATATCAGGGTTTAAACCAAGGGAATCAAAAGACATAACAACTCCGAACCACCCTGACCGTTACCGGTGTCGTTTTCAGGGAGATACATATAATAAAGATGACAAAAACCACAATGTCATGAAGGGGCGGAGTGTAGCAGTTTTTGTGATGTGCCGCATAAATTATCCCTGCGCTGAAAAATAACGGTCCGGACTGGACAAGGTTACACATCAGTCATAATCTTAATCAATCGATTGATTAAGATCTGAGTCGTGCTATGAATACACCCACCATGACAACCAAAGGTGAACAGGCGAAAAATCAGCTCATTGCCGCCGCGCTGGCGCAGTTTGGTGAGTATGGTCTGCACGCCACTACTCGCGATATCGCCGCGCAGGCCGGGCAAAATATTGCTGCCATCACCTACTATTTTGGCTCAAAAGAGGATTTATATCTCGCCTGCGCCCAGTGGATTGCGGATTTTATCGGCTCACAGTTTCGCCCGCATGCTGAAGAAGCCGAGCGTCTGTTTGCTCAGCCGGAACCGGATCGTGGCGCGATGCGCGAACTGATCCTCCGCGCCTGCAAAAATATGATCATGCTGTTAACCCAGGACGATACCGTTAACCTGAGCAAATTTATTTCGCGCGAACAGCTTTCCCCCACCGCGGCTTATCAACTGGTGCACGACCAGGTTATCAATCCGCTACATACTCACCTGACGCGCCTGATTGCTGCCTACACCGGCGGCGATGCCAACGATACCCAAATGATCCTGCACACCCACGCCCTACTCGGCGAGGTACTGGCCTTTCGTCTGGGGAAAGAAACCATTCTGTTGCGTACGGGCTGGTCACAATTTGATGAGGATAAAACCGCGCTGATTGACCAAACGATCACCTGTCACATCGATCTTATTCTGCAAGGTTTAACGCAAAGGAGTCTGGAGTCATGAAAAAACCTGTCGTTCTCGGGCTGGTCATCGCGGCCCTCGTTGCCGTGATTGCCGGTGGAACGTGGTGGTATCAAAGTCGGCAAGATAACGGTCTGACGCTGTACGGCAATGTCGATATCCGTAGCGTCAACCTGAGTTTTCGCGTCGGCGGCAGGCTGGCCTCGCTGGCGGTTGACGAAGGCGATGCCATTACCGCCGGTCAGGTGCTGGGCGAACTGGACCGTGCGCCGTACGAAAACGCATTAATGCAAGCAAAAGCGAATGTTGCCGCCGCGCAGGCGCAATACGATCTGATGCTGGCAGGATATCGTGAAGAGGAGATCGCGCAAACCGCAGCGGCAGTCAAACAGGCGCAGGCAGCCTATGATTACGCGCAAAACTTTTACAATCGGCAGGTGGGATTGTGGAAAAGCCGCACTATCTCCGCCAACGATCTGGAAAACGCCCGTTCATCACGCGATCAGGCGCTGGCCTCTCTGAAATCCGCACAGGATAAACTCAGCCAATACCGCAGCGGTAATCGTGTGCAGGACATCGAGCAGGCGAAAGCCACGCTCGAACAAGCTCAGGCCGAGCTGGCCCAGGCAGAGCTTAATTTGCATGACACCACGCTGACCTCGCCGTCTGACGGCACGTTACTCACCCGTGCGGTCGAACCCGGCAGCATGCTGAACGAAGGGGGCACGGTACTGACGCTGTCACTCACGCGTCCGGTATGGGTTCGCGCCTACGTTGATGAACGAAATCTGAGCCAGGCGCAGCCAGGACGCGAAATCCTGCTTTACACCGATGGCCGTCCGGACAAACCGTATCACGGTAAAATCGGCTTCGTGTCGCCCACCGCCGAGTTTACCCCAAAAACAGTCGAGACCCCTGACCTGCGCACCGACCTGGTTTATCGCCTGCGTATTGTGGTGACCGACGCGGACGATGCGCTGCGCCAGGGAATGCCGGTAACGATAAAGTTCAGCGATGAGGCACGGCATGAATGACGCCGTCATTACGCTGAATGGACTGACGAAAAACTTTGCCGGAATGGATAAACCGGCCGTCGCCCCGCTCGACTGTACCGTTCATGCGGGCTACGTGACCGGGCTGGTCGGGCCGGATGGTGCTGGCAAAACCACGCTGATGCGAATGCTGGCAGGGCTGTTGAAACCCGACGCCGGTAGCGCAACGGTAATTGGTTTTGATCCCATCAAAGACGACAGCGCGCTGCATGCGGTACTGGGTTACATGCCGCAGAAATTTGGTCTGTATGAAGATTTGACCGTCATGGAGAACCTCAATCTCTATGCAGATTTACGTAGCGTTACCGGTGAAGCGCGAGAAAAAACCTTTGCCCGGCTACTGGAATTTACCTCGCTGGGGCCGTTTACCGGACGACTGGCCGGCAAGCTTTCCGGCGGCATGAAACAGAAGCTCGGACTTGCCTGTACGCTGGTCGGTGAACCCAGCGTGTTACTGCTGGATGAGCCTGGCGTAGGCGTCGACCCTATTTCCCGTCGCGAACTGTGGCAAATGGTTCATGAGCTGGCCGGGGACGGCATGCTGATCCTCTGGAGCACGTCGTATCTGGATGAAGCTGAACAATGCCGTGATGTGCTGCTGATGAACGAAGGTGAATTGCTGTATCAGGGCGATCCCACTCAGCTTACGCAAACCATGTCGGGTCGCAGCTTCCTGATGAGCAGTTCGCAGGAAAATAACCGCCGACTGCTGCAACGCACGTTAAAACTGCCGCAGATTAGCGACGGGATGATTCAGGGGAAATCCGTCCGCTTAATCCTGAAAAAAGAAGCGACGGCCCAGCAGATTCAAAACGCTGACGGCATGCCGGAGATAACCATCAACGAAACCGCCCCCCGCTTCGAGGATGCCTTTATCGATTTACTCGGCGGGGCCGGAACATCGGAGTCACCGCTGGGCGCTATCCTGCATACCGTGGAAGGCACGCCAGGTGAAACGGTGATCGAAGCCAAAGCGCTGACCAAAAAATTTGGCGATTTTGCCGCTACCGACCACGTAGACTTTGCCGTGCAGCGCGGCGAGATTTTTGGTTTGTTAGGCCCCAACGGCGCGGGCAAATCCACCACCTTTAAAATGATGTGCGGCCTGCTGGTCCCCACCTCGGGTAAAGCGCTGGTGCTGGACATGGACCTGAAGGTCAGCTCCGGTAAAGCGCGCCAGCATCTGGGCTATATGGCGCAGAAATTCTCCCTGTATGGCAACCTGACGGTTGAACAGAATCTGCGCTTTTTCTCCGGCGTCTACGGCCTGCGCGGTCGGGCGCAGAAGGAGAAAATCGAGCGGATGAGCGAGGCATTCGGCCTGAAGAGTATCGCCTCCCACGCCACCGACGAACTGCCGCTGGGCTTTAAACAGCGCCTGGCGCTGGCCTGTTCGCTGATGCATGAACCCGACATTCTGTTCCTCGATGAACCCACTTCCGGGGTCGATCCGCTCACCCGTCGGGAGTTCTGGTTACATATCAACAGCATGGTGGAAAAAGGCGTCACGGTGATGGTGACCACCCACTTTATGGATGAGGCAGAATACTGCGATCGCATCGGGCTGGTGTATCGCGGCAAATTGATTGCCAGCGGTACGCCGGACGACCTGAAAGCTCAGGCTGCTGACAGTGAGACGCCAGACCCGACCATGGAACAGGCGTTTATCACGCTAATCAATGACTGGGATAAGGAGCATACGCATGAGTAACTCCGTTCTCTCCTGGCGTCGCGTACGCGCGCTGTGCGTGAAAGAGACGCGCCAGATCGTCCGCGATCCCAGCAGTTGGCTGATTGCGGTGGTGATCCCGCTGCTGCTGTTGTTTATCTTCGGCTACGGGATCAACCTCGACTCCAGCAAGCTGCGGGTAGGGATTTTGCTCGAACAGCAAAGCGAAGAGGCGCTGGATTTTACCCATACCATGACCGGTTCACCGTATATTGACGCCACCATCAGCGATAACCGTCAGGAATTGATTGAGAAAATGCAGGCCGGGCGCATTCGCGGGCTGGTGGTGATCCCGGTGGATTTCGCCCAGCAGATGGCGCGACCCAACGACGTGGCGCCGATCCAGGTGATCACCGACGGCAGTGAACCAAATACCGCTAACTTTGTGCAGGGTTATGTCGAAGGCATCTGGCAGATTTGGCAACAACAGCGGGCGGAAGATCGCGGAGAATCATTTGAACCTTTGATCGACGTGCAGACCCGCTACTGGTTTAACCCGGCGGCCATCAGCCAACATTTTATTATTCCCGGGGCAGTAACCATCATCATGACGGTTATTGGCGCTATCCTCACCTCATTAGTGGTGGCGCGCGAATGGGAGCGCGGAACCATGGAAGCGCTGTTGTCTACCGAAGTCACCCGCGTCGAACTGCTGCTGTGCAAACTGATCCCCTATTACTTTCTGGGCATGCTGGCGATGCTGCTGTGTATGCTGGTGTCGGTGTTTATTCTCGGCGTGCCCTATCGCGGTTCGTTGCTGATCCTGTTTTTCATTACCAGTCTGTTTCTGCTCAGCACGCTCGGCATGGGGTTGCTTATCTCCACCATCACCCGCAATCAGTTTAACGCCGCGCAGGTCGCGCTAAACGCCGCCTTCCTGCCCTCGATTATGCTGTCGGGTTTTATCTTCCAGATAGACAGCATGCCGGCGATTATCCGGGCAGTAACCTATATTATTCCGGCTCGTTATTTCGTCAGCACCCTACAAAGCCTGTTTCTGGCGGGAAATATTCCGGTGGTGCTGATTATCAACGTGCTGTTTTTAATCGCTTCGGCGGTGATGTTTATTGGCCTGACGTGGCTTAAAACCAAACGTCGGCTGGATTAAGGGGACGGGCATGTTTCATCGCTTATGGACATTAATTCGTAAAGAGCTGCAATCGCTGTTACGTGAACCGCAGACGCGAGCCATTCTGATTTTACCGGTGCTAATTCAGGTTATTCTGTTCCCGTTCGCGGCCACGCTGGAAGTCACCAACGCCACAATCGCTATCTATAACGAAGACAACGGTAAACATTCGGTGGAACTAACCCAGCGCTTCGCTCGCGCCAGCGCCTTTACGCACGTTCTGCTGCTGAAAAGCCCGCAGGAGATCCAGCCCACCATCGACACGCAAAAAGCCCTGTTGCTGGTGCG
This sequence comes from Citrobacter sp. RHBSTW-00887, assembly GCF_013728095.1. Lineage (NCBI taxonomy): Bacteria > Pseudomonadati > Pseudomonadota > Gammaproteobacteria > Enterobacterales > Enterobacteriaceae > Citrobacter > Citrobacter sp. RHBSTW-00887. The sequence goes on from NZ_CP056267.1 coordinate 3,582,078, forward strand.
CTTCCCGGCCAACTTTTCGCGTAATCTGGATACCTTCCAGCAGGCTCCCATGCAGATTATTCTCGACGGGCGTAACTCTAACAGTGCGCAAATTGCCGCGAATTACCTGCAACAAATCGTTAAGGAGTATCAGCAGGAGCTGATGGACGGCAAGCCGAAACCGAACAACAGCGAGCTGGTGGTGCGTAACTGGTATAACCCGAATCTGGATTACAAATGGTTTGTGGTTCCGTCGCTGATCGCCATGATCACCACCATCGGCGTCATGATCGTCACTTCGCTCTCGGTTGCCCGCGAGCGCGAGCAAGGCACGCTGGATCAGCTGCTGGTCTCCCCGCTTACCACCTGGCAGATATTCATCGGTAAAGCGGTGCCCGCGTTAATTGTGGCAACGTTTCAGGCCACCATTGTGCTGGCGATCGGCATCTGGGCTTATCACATCCCGTTTGCCGGTTCACTGTGGCTGTTCTATTTCACGATGGTGATTTACGGGCTGTCGCTGGTCGGCTTTGGTCTGCTGATTTCATCACTGTGCGCCACTCAGCAGCAGGCGTTTATCGGCGTATTTGTGTTTATGATGCCGGCGATTTTACTTTCAGGCTACGTCTCGCCGGTCGAAAATATGCCGGTCTGGCTACAGAATCTGACGTGGATAAACCCAATCCGCCATTTTACGGACATCACGAAACAGATTTACCTGAAGGATGCGAGTCTGCAGATTGTGTGGGGAAGTTTGTGGCCGCTGTTGGTGATAGCGGCCACGACCGGCTCAGCGGCGTATGCGATGTTTAGACGCAAGGTGATGTAGCTTTTTGTCTTTCGCCAACAGCGAGACCACGGCGGGTCCGGCAAGGATCACCAGCCCCGCCAGGGCCAGCAAGACGTTGTTTTGCAGCACGCGCGACAACAACCACAGTACGATCATCGCGGCACCGAAATACCACGTGGTAGTCAGTTCTTCCAGCACATCAGCTACGTCGCGCCAGCGCTGTTCATGGTGACGTTGCAAGGCCAGCATTAATAAAACCGTTACGCCGTAAACGACGCATAATCCCAGGCCGACGCGCACCAGCGTACCGCTCATCCAGCCCATTACCAGCAACGCCACTACCAGTAAATGCAACACAATCTGCCAGCAACTTAGACCCGTTGCGACACGAACACGTTGTTGCCACCTCATGGCTTTTCTCCTGAAGGATTTTCAACTAATTATTCAGAGTACCGGACTTTACGGAAAATTCCGCAACACCGCATCTTTTTGTGACGACGACTACACTATTTTATTTAGGAAGTAACGCCAACGGGAGGCTCATGAGCGGATCGGGAGTTCAATTTTCATTCAATGTGCTCACCATTAATACTCACAAAGGGTTCACCGCCTTCAACCGGCGTTTTATTTTGCCTGAGCTACGGGAGGCTGTCAGAACGGTCGGTGCAGATATTGTCTGCCTGCAGGAAGTCATGGGCGCGCACGATGCTCACTCGCTGCAGATTGAGAACTGGCCGGATACCACCCACTACGAATTTCTGGCGGACACCATGTGGAGCGACTTCGCCTACGGGCGTAACGCCGTATACCCACAAGGGCATCACGGTAACGCGGTGTTGTCGCGTTATCCCATTGAACATTATGAAAATCGCGATGTGTCCGTCGGCGCGAGTGAAAAGCGCGGGGTCCTCTACTGCCGCATCGTGCCGCCAATGCTCTCGCACCCAATTCATGTCATGTGCGTGCATCTCGGTTTGCGTGAAGCACACCGCCAGGCCCAGCTCGCTATGCTGGCTGACTGGGTCAATGCCCTACCCGACGCGGAGCCCGTGGTGATCGCCGGAGATTTTAACGACTGGCGGCAAACGGCCAATCACCCGTTGAAAGCCAGGGCCGGCCTTGACGAGATTTTTACCCGCGCCCACGGTCGCCCGGCGCGGACGTTTCCGGTGCAGTTTCCCCTGCTGCGTCTGGACAGGATCTATGTGAAAAACGCGAATGCCAGTACTCCAACGACGCTGGCGCTGCGTCACTGGCGACATTTGTCCGATCATGCCCCCCTGAGTGCGGAGATTCATTTATGAAAAATGGCTGGCGTGAAGGCAATCAAATTCAACTGCTGGAAAACGGCGATCAATACTATCCCGCCGTCTTTGACGCCATTGAACAGGCACAGCAAAAAATTATCCTTGAGACTTTTATCTGGTTTGAAGATGCGGTCGGAAAACAGCTGCATGCCGCCTTGCTCGGAGCCGCCCAGCGCGGAATCAAAGCAGAGGTGCTGCTGGACGGTTACGGTTCGCCGGATCTTAGCGACAGTTTTGTCGAAGAGTTGACCGTAGCAGGCGTTGTTTTCCGCTACTACGATCCGCGCCCGCGTCTGTTCGGTATGCGCACCAATCTCTTTCGCCGTATGCATCGCAAAATTGTGGTCATTGATGACCGTGTTGCCTTTGTCGGCGGCATCAATTATTCCGCTGAGCACATGTCTGATTACGGTCCCGAGGCCAAGCAGGATTATGCCGTTCGCGTGGAAGGTCCTGTCGTGGCCGACATCCTGAAATTCGTGCTGGATAACTTACCGGGACAGAGCGCCGTACGACGCTGGTGGCGACGTCATCACCGGGCAATTGAAAATCATCGGCCAGGCGAAGCGCAGGCGCTGTTTGTCTGGCGCGATAACGAAGAGCATCGCGATGATATTGAACGCCACTATTTGAAAATGCTGACCCAGGCCCGGCGGGAAGTGATCATTGCCAATGCCTATTTCTTTCCGGGTTATCGCCTGCTGCATGCCCTACGAAAAGCTGCGCGACGCGGCGTTCGGGTAAAACTCATCGTCCAGGGTGAACCGGATATGCCGATTGTGAAAGTGGGTGCCCGCCTGCTGTATAACTATCTGGTTAAAGGCGGCGTCCATGTCTATGAATACCGGCGTAAGCCCCTGCATGGTAAAGTCGCGCTGATGGACGATCATTGGGCGACGGTAGGTTCCAGCAATCTCGACCCGCTCAGTCTGTCGCTCAATCTGGAGGCAAATCTTATTATTCATGACCGCACGTTTAACCAGACCCTGCGTGACAACCTGAACCCCATTATTGCGCAGGACTGCAAGCGAGTTGATGAATCAATGCTGCCAAAACGCACCTGGTGGAACCTGACCAAAAGCGTGCTGGCCTTCCACTTTTTACGCCACTTCCCGGCGCTGGTCGGCTGGCTACCGGCGCATACCCCGCATCTGGCCGAGGTAGAACCACCCGCACAGCCAACTCTGGAAACCCAGGATCGTATTCCAACTGAGGATGCAGGAGGGGAAACCTGATGCCAAAAAACCACCGACGCTGGCGCTTAGCGAAAAAGATCCTCACATGGCTATTTTTTATTGCAGTCATCGTATTGCTGGTCGTTTATGCCAGTAAGGTCAACTGGCAGGAAGTATGGACGGTAATTCGCGATTACAATCGGATCGCCCTGCTCAGCGCCGTAGGGCTGGTGATCGTCAGTTATTTACTTTACGGCTGCTATGACTTGCTCGGGCGCTACTACTGCGGGCACAAGCTGGCAAAACGCCAGGTCATGCTGGTGTCGTTTATCTGTTACGCCTTCAACCTGACGTTAAGCACTTGGGTGGGCGGTATTGGGATGCGTTATCGTCTCTACTCGCGTCTCGGATTACCGGGGAGCACAATTACGCGAATTTTTTCACTGAGCATTACCACCAACTGGCTGGGCTATATTCTGCTGGGCGGTTTTATTTTCACCTTCGGCGTCGTTGAACTGCCCGCACACTGGTATATCGATGAAGGTACGCTACGCCTCTTAGGCATTGCGCTGCTGCTGATGATTGTTGTTTATCTGTGGTTTTGCGCTTTCGCTAAACATCGCCACATCACCATCAAGGGCCAAAAACTGGTACTGCCCTCCTGGAAATTTGCCCTCGCGCAAATGGCGATATCCGGTACTAACTGGATGGTAATGGGGGCGATTATCTGGCTGTTGCTGGGTCAGAATATCAACTATTTCTTCGTGCTGGGCGTGCTGCTGGTGAGCAGTATTGCCGGTGTTATCGTGCATATTCCGGCGGGGATTGGCGTGCTGGAGGCGGTCTTTATGGCGCTGCTGGCGGGAGAGAACACCTCTCAGGGGACAATCATTGCCGCCCTGCTCGCATATCGCGTGCTGTACTATTTTATTCCGCTGCTGCTGGCGCTGATGTGCTATTTGCTGCTGGAGAGTCGGGCGAAAAAGTTGCGGGTAAAAAACGAGAAGGCGATGGCGAAATGATTCACCGGATGGCGGCTTACGCCATCCGGCAACAGAGAATTAACGACGATTGCCGAAGATACGCAGCAGCATCAGGAACAGGTTGATGAAGTCCAGATACAGCGTTAAGGCCCCAAGAATTGCGTATTTACGCAGATTGGAGCTGTCACGCAGGTCGATCTGCTCACCAATGTTTTTCAGCTTCTGCGTGTCATAAGCGGTCAGGCCGACAAACACAATCACCCCAATATAGGTCACCGCCCACATCAGCGCTTCGCTCTTCAACCAGAAGTTAACCAGCGAGGCCAGCACAATACCGATCAGCGCCATAAACAGCATATTGCCGAAGCCGCTGAGATCGCGTTTGGTGGTGTAGCCGTACAAACTCATGATCCCGAACATCCCGCCGGTGACCACAAAGGTGCTGGCGATAGACGAGTAGGTATAGACGATAAAAATGCTTGATAGCGTCAGCCCGGTTAATGCCGAATAGAGCATAAACAGCGTGGTCGCCATTCCCGCGCTGAGCCTTTGCACCATGCCGGACAGGACGAACACCAGCGCTAGCTGGGCGATGATCAGTCCAAAGAAGGTGATTTTGCTGGAGAAGACAAACATCATCACCGCGGGCGTATTTGCCGCATACCAGGCGATAAACGCCGTCAGCAACAATCCGCAGGTCATCCAGCCGTACACCTGCGCCATATACGTTTGCAGGCCGGAACGGGCCTGTACAATAGAATCGGATCGTGGGAATCGGTCCATGACAATCTCCTGAATCAGTATGAGCCTACACCAATTGTACTCTACCAGCGTTTTGCTGCTAGCTTATCGCTGTCGCGGGCATCAACCCAGCGCTCACCTTCTGGCGTGGCCTCGCGCTTCCAGAATGGTGCGCGGGTTTTCAGATAATCCATAATGAACTGCCCGGCATCAAACGCGCTGCTGCGATGCGCACTGGTCACGCCAACAAAAACGATTTCGTCACCCGGCCACAGTTCGCCAATGCGATGAATGACCGTTACTCGTCCCAGCGGCCAGCGCGCACGCGCTTCGTCGACAATCTCCGCCAGCGCTTTTTCGGTCATTCCCGGATAGTGTTCCAGCGTTAACGCTTGCACGCTATCGCCGAGATTGTGATTGCGGACTTTACCGGTGAAAGTGACCACCGCGCCATCTTCATCGCGTTCGGCCAGCCAGGGATACTCATCCCCGACGCTGAACGGCGCATGACCAACAACAATTCGCGTTTCAGCCATCTTAGCCTCCGGTTACCGGTGGGAAGAAAGCCACTTCGTCACCCGCATTAAGGGGATGGTCAAAACTGACCAGCGTCTGATTTACCGCGGCCAGCAGCTTGCCGTCTTCCAGCGCCAACGCCCAGCGATCGCTTTTTGCCGCAAGACTCCGGCGCAGCGCTTCTACCGTTGCAAACTCAGCGGCGACTTCTATCGCATCCGTGTTCACCAATTCCCGTACCTGAGCAAAGAAAAGAACCTTAATCATGCGCATCTACCTTAAAATCTCCCGATTTGCCGCCGCTTTTAGCCAGCAAACGCACCGGACCAATTACCATATCCTTTTGCACCGCTTTGCACATATCGTAGATGGTCAACGCTGCCACGGAGGCCGCCGTTAACGCTTCCATTTCGACGCCGGTTTTCCCGGTCAGGCGACACAGCGTTTCAATGCGTACGCGGTTGTGTTCCGGCTCGGCGTGCAGATTAACTTCAACCTTGCTCAACATCAGCGGATGGCACAGCGGGATAAGATCCCAGGTCCGTTTGGCGGCCTGAATACCGGCAATACGCGCCGTGGCGAAAACGTCGCCCTTATGGTGGCTGCCGTCGATAATCATCGACAGCGTTTCGCTACGCATGGTCACGAATGCTTCTGCACGCGCCTCGCGTACGGTTTCCGCTTTGGCGGAGACATCCACCATATGCGCTTCGCCAGCGGCGTTAATATGAGTCAGTTGCGACATACTTATTTCTTCAAATGTGGGTGGAAATTACACGGACGCGTACGGGCATCGAGCTGCGGCACAATGATATTTTCCCATGCGGTACGACACGCCTTAGTCGACCCCGGCATGGCGAAAATCAGCGTTTTGTTGGCCACTCCGGCAATCGCCCGGGATTGCAGCGTCGCGGTGCCAATCTCTTCAAACGACAGCATACGGAATACTTCACCAAACCCTTCGACTTCTCTGTCGAACAGCGGTTGCAGCGCTTCTGGCGCCTGGTCCCCTTCGGTTAAGCCCGTGCCGCCTGTAATGAGCACAACCTGCACATCCTCACTGGCAATCCATGCAGAAACCTGGGCGCGAATGGCGTAGCGGTTCTCTTTGACAATCGCCTTGTCGACAATCTGATGACCCGCCTCTTGCGCCGAGTCACGCAGATAATGGCCGGAGGTGTCATCTTCTTCGCCGCGACGGTTGGAAACAGTAAGAATAGCAATGCGTGTCGGGATAAATTCAGCGCTTACCTGACTCATGAAAAACTCCTTTTAGCGATCAGCCGCCAATGTAAGATAAGTTTTGCGTAATACCGGTATTGTTCTGATGCAGGAAATGAGTCTGCTTTTTCTCCAGCAGCGCGGCTGAAATGCGTTCTTCCAGCGCCGACTGCTGAGCGTCATCTTCCAGCAAATCACGCAGGCTTACGCCGCCTTCACCAAATAAACACAGATGCAGCTTGCCGACAGAGGAAACGCGCAGACGGTTGCAGGTGGCGCAGAAGTCTTTCTCATAAGGCATGATCAGACCAATTTCACCAGCATAGTCAGGATGACAGAAAACCTGAGCCGGGCCGTCGCTGCGCTGTCGGATCTGGTGGATCCAGCCGCGACGCAGCAGCTCATCGCGCAGGACCTGGCCTGAGATGTGGTGTTTACGGAAGAGAGAGCTGCCCTCGCCCGTTTCCATCAGTTCAATAAAGCGTAGTTGGATAGGACGGGGCTGAACCCACGCCAGGAAGGTGTCCAGTTGATGATGGTTTACGTCGCGCATCAGCACGGTATTGACTTTCACTTTTTCAAAACCCGCATCGAAGGCGGCGTCAATGCCTGCCATCACCTGCTGAAATTTGTCCTGCCCGGTAATGGCGTGAAACTGACGGGCATCGAGGCTGTCGACGCTGACGTTAAGTGCGGTCAGTCCAGCATCGCGCCAGGCAGCGGCATCACGCGCCAGACGATAACCATTAGTGGTCACCGCAATCTGACGGATGGCGTGGTTTTCGCGCACGGCGGCGATAATGTCGGTAAAGTCGCGACGCAATGAAGGTTCGCCCCCTGTCAGACGCACTTTTTCCGTTCCCAGACTGGCGAACGCGCGCGTGACGCGGCGAATTTCATCAACGGTCAAAAAGCCGTTATTGGTGACACCGCCGGGCTTATAGCCATCCGGCAGGCAGTAGGTGCAACGAAAGTTACACACATCGGTAATCGACAAACGTAAGTAGTAAAACTTACGTGCGAAAGCATCGGTAAGTTGAGAGCCCATGTACACCTTTCCAAATACGGGAGACGTAGTCATTTCTTCCTACGCCCTGGTGACAAACCTATTCAAGTATTGTCACGGCCAAAGCACCGTATCATTTGACCCAGGTGCAGAGGCTAGAGTGTTTATTCTCGTCATACTTCAAATTGCAGAAGCGTGGGCTTTGTTCATTCACCCCAGTCACGTACTTATGTCCGCTTACGGGGGATTCTCTCCCTCACTGCCTTCCTGCAACTCAAATTATTCAGAGTACATTGTGGTTATGCCGATACTAGCGTGTAAATGACGCTTTTGCCATGTACACTTTCGCTGTATAAATACATACATAGCGACATGATCGTGCAATTTCGCTACAGAATAAGCAAAAACCACAGTTTTGCATTGATATACATCATCTTGCCGGCAGGTGAATCTCGTCAGAAAGGAGTAGATCGCAGAAAAAAATTACGCCAGATTCCGCCTGGATAATTGCTGAAAACACACTATTTACGTTACTGTAGCGCCGATCAATTGATATCAGGAAAATATATGCGCACTCGCACGCTGGCAGATCTGGACCGCGTTGTCGCTCTCGGCGGAGGGCATGGACTGGGACGCGTTCTCTCCTCTCTTTCCCCTTTAGGTTCACGCCTGACGGGGATCGTCACCACGACCGATAACGGCGGGTCGACAGGTCGTATTCGTCGCTCTGAAGGAGGAATTGCCTGGGGAGACATGCGTAACTGTCTGAACCAGTTAATTACTCAACCCAGCGTTGCATCCGCCATGTTTGAGTATCGTTTTGGCGGTAATGGTGAGCTTTCCGGGCATAACCTCGGAAATCTGATGTTAAAGGCGCTCGATCACCTCAGCGTGCGGCCTCTGGAAGCCATCAATTTAATTCGTAGTCTGCTGAAAGTTGACGCGCATTTAATTCCGATGTCGGAGCTGCCGGTGGACCTGATGGCTATCGACGATCAGGGACATGAAGTCTATGGCGAAGTGAATATCGATCAGCTCACCATCCCGCCTCAGGAACTGATGCTGTCGCCAAAAGTCCCCACCACGCGGGAGGCAGTTGAAGCTATCGCCGAAGCGGATTTGATTTTGATAGGACCCGGCAGTTTTTACACCAGCCTGATGCCGCTCCTGCTGCTCGACGAATTGGCGCAGGCATTACGTCGCACACCTGCCCCGATGGTCTACATCGGCAATCTGGGTCGTGAATTAAGCCTGCCAGCAGCCAGCCTGACGCTTAACGATAAGCTGGCAATCATTGAACAGTACGTTGGCAGGAAAGTAATTGATGCGGTGGTTGTGGGCCCGAAAGTGGATGTATCCACCGTTACCGACCGCGTTGTTATTCAGGAAGTGCTGGAAGCCAGCGACATTCCCTACCGCCATGACCGCCAGCTATTGCATTACGCGCTGGAGAAAGCGGTACAGGCGCTGGGGTAAGTGGAATTACCTGATGGGCTGCGCTTATCAGGCCTACAAACGCGATCTACTCCCACAGGCCGGATGAGGGGGTTCCCCCGCCTCCGGCACAATCTTACGATGCCGCGATAAACAACTCGCGCAACTGATGCAACTGGTCGCGGATTGTCGCAGCCTCTTCAAATTCAAGATTCTGCGCATGCTGCATCATCTGCCCTTCCAGCTCATGAATCTTCTGCTGCAGCGCTTTTGGCGTCATATCCAGTTCGACAATTTCAGACTTCGCGCCTGCGCGTGACTTCCCTTTGCCTTTCGCCTTAGTCTTCGCAATATTCTGACCCAGCGCCAGAATATCGACCACTTTCTTGTTCAGCCCCTGCGGCGTAATACCGTGTTCTTCGTTGTAGAGCTGCTGTTTCTCACGACGGCGTTCAGTTTCACCTATCGCCTTAGCCATTGAGGCGGTAATTTTGTCGCCGTAGAGAATAGCCTTCCCGTTGATATTACGCGCCGCACGACCGATGGTCTGAATAAGCGAACGTTCCGAACGCAGGAACCCTTCTTTGTCTGCGTCCAGAATCGCCACCAGTGAGACCTCAGGCATGTCCAGACCCTCACGTAACAGGTTGATACCCACCAGCACGTCAAACTCGCCCAGACGCAGGTCACGAATGATTTCCATACGTTCCACGGTATCGATGTCTGAGTGCAGATAGCGCACCCGCTCACCGTGCTCTTCGAGGTATTCGGTGAGATCCTCTGCCATCCGTTTCGTGAGCGTAGTGACCAGCACACGTTCGTTAATCGCCGCACGGATGCGGATCTCAGACAGCAGATCGTCAACCTGCGTCGCCACCGGGCGTACCTCAATGATTGGATCCAGCAGGCCGGTCGGTCGTACTACCTGATCGACGACATCATCACCGGATTTCTCCAGCTCATAGTTACCCGGCGTCGCTGAGACGTAGATGGTCTGCGGGGCCAGCGCTTCAAACTCTTCAAATTTAAGCGGACGGTTATCCAGCGCCGACGGTAGACGGAATCCGTATTCGACCAGAGTCTCTTTACGCGCCCGGTCACCACGATACATACCGCCAATTTGCGGGATAGTGACGTGGGATTCATCCACCACCAGCAGGCCGTCGGCAGGCAGGTAATCAAACAGCGTCGGCGGCGGCTCGCCGGGGCCACGCCCGGACAGATAGCGGGAGTAGTTTTCAATCCCCGAGCAGTAACCCAGCTCATTCATCATTTCCAGATCGAACTGCGTACGCTGACTTAGCCGCTGTTCTTCCAGCAGTTTGTTATTTGCCAGCAGGACCTTGCGCCGCTCTGCCAGCTCAACTTTGATTTCTTCCATCGCCTGCACGATACGTTCGCGCGGCGTCACGTAGTGCGTTTTAGGATAGATGGTGTAGCGCGAAATCGTGGATTCAACCTGCCCGGTAAGCGGGTCAAACAGCGATAAACGTTCGACCTCTTCATCAAACAGTTCCACGCGCAGCGCGATATCGTCGGATTCAGCCGGGAAAATGTCGATCACTTCACCACGCACGCGGAAGGTTCCGCGCTGAAATGCCTGATCGTTGCGGGTATATTGCAGTTCCGCCAGGCGGCGCAGGATCGCACGCTGGTCGATAATCATCCCTACCGTCAGATGCAGCATCATTTTCAGATACAGATCCGGATCGCCCAAACCATAGATAGCGGAAACTGACGCGACGACGACGACATCCCGACGTTCCAGCAGCGCTTTGGTCGCTGACAGACGCATTTGCTCAATATGTTCGTTAACCGAGGCATCCTTCTCGATGAAGGTGTCAGAACTTGGTACGTAGGCTTCCGGTTGATAATAGTCGTAGTAGGAGACGAAATACTCCACCGCGTTATCCGGGAAGAACTCTTTCATCTCACCGTACAACTGCGCGGCCAGCGTCTTATTGGGAGCCAGCACCATGGTAGGCCGCTGCAAGTCCGCAATTACGTTAGCGATGGTGAATGTCTTCCCCGAGCCCGTCACCCCCAGCAGCGTCTGATGCGCCAGACCATCCTCCAGCCCTTCTTCCAGACGGCGAATAGCCTCAGGCTGATCGCCAGAGGGTTTAAAAGCGGAATTTAGTTTGAACGGTTTACTCATGAGCAGCTACCTGAAGCAATGGGCGGGCAGGTGTGTAATTTTACTCGCAGTCGTATATTTTGCCAGTAAAATATACTGGATGAAAAAACAGTAACGCACCAGAATATTTCTGATACGCCATCAGAATGACCGTGACCGCAGGCTAAAATTTGGCCTCAGACAAGATAAAACACCAGCAAAAACGTGTTATCCCCAAAGCAATGACTTTTTTAACATTTGTCAAGCTGCCCGATGAAAGTTTTGTGGCAACGCATGACACTTCTGCGACAGCCATTGATTTTATCTAACATTCTGTAATTTAATGACTATTATCCCGAGCCGTCTTTCGCATCAATTTAGTCGCAGGCCGCGTCTTCTCTCGCTTACATTGTGTTTTCTAACTCTAATACACAAGGTTATCCACAGGAATAGTGGATAACTGCCTCCAGCCCGTATGGACTGTAGCCTGGCAAAAACGCCCTCACTCCCTTTTCAGGAGGGATAAAAAAAATTTATCGCTATTTTTTGATATTTATCAGCTAACGAAGCGGCCTGGAATGGCCGGGATCTTGCTCGCATTTTCATCATTTTCTTGCCTGCACCATTACGACACCGACAGGCACTGGCAATGTGCACAAAACAACGCCAGCCCTCCGGCCAGCCAGACGTTACCGCCTGCGCGGCACACTCTCCTGCTGTTTTTTGACCCCAACCCCTCTTCTGGCAAGAGAATTGCAATTTTCTTCCGACGACCTGTACGTGGGGCGGATAGCATCATGCTGGAGGAATCTATGTTGAGTCTTCGCGCAGTGAATCATTATTACGGTAATCAACACTCCCTATGGGATGTGGATCTCGACCTGCTGCCCGGTAAATGTACCGGTGTGCTGGGGCTTCCAGGGATGGGAAAGACTACGCTGACCAATTGCATTATCGGCAATTTACCGATCGAAAGCGGCACCATGTTCTGGCATCAGGCTGGCGCGCCGCCGCGCGACCTGAGCCCCATTCCGGCGGCAAATCGCATCGCGCTGGGCATTAACTACGTTTCACAAGAGAGACGGATTTTTTCGCAATTGACGGTAGAGGAAAATCTGCATATTGCGCGCCAGGCGGTTGAGGAAAGCGAAACGATGAACAGCAGTGATATTTACCGCCTGTTTCCACAGTTGTTCGTACTGCGTCAGGCCAAAGGGGCGGCATTATCGGAAGATGATCAGCACCAGCTTGCGCTCGCCAGCGCGCTGGTCACACGCCCGCGCCTGCTGATCCTCGATGAGCCCACGCGGGGAAGTGGCCAGGCATATATCCACAAGCTGGGGAACCTGGTGGTAAGGTTAAGCCAGGAGCTCGGCATCGCCATAATGCTCGCGGAGCAGAGCCTGCCGTTTATTCGTCGGGTCGCTGACTGCTACTGCCTGTTACACCGTGGGCGCAACGTGGCTCAGGGGCAAATCACACAGCTCAGCAACCCGCAAATCACCGATTGGGTGACGCCACAGACAAAACGCTAAGATCGATATAACGTCCTGTCGATGCCCGCTCCGGCTCTTCTGCCAGCCAGGGAATTTCCCCCAGCAGCGGAGCCGCAAGCACACGCCTGAGCGTTGCCATATATTCAGCATGACGCTTGCCAGGTGGCGTCACATCATTGGCGACCCATCCGGCAAGCGTCAGTCCGGCCTGCTGCACCGCCTGGGCGGTCAGCACAGCGTGGTTGATGCAGCCGAGCTTAACGCCAACCACCAGAATAACCGGCAGCTGCTCTGTTTTCACCCAGTCAGCAAAACTCAGCGTTGGCGAAAGCGGCGTAAACCACCCGCCGGCACCTTCCACCAGCACCCAGTCAGCCTGTTGTTCCAGCGCGCGTAAACCCGCAGACATTACAGAGGCCTGAATAGGGCGACCTTCGTCCGCGCTGATGATATGCGGTGAGGTAGGTTCCGCGAAGGTATAGGGGTTGATAGCCGCATAGTCCACCGTCACAACGCTGTTGAGCTGTAATGCCAGGGCATCGCTATTGCGCAGACCTTCAACCGTCATTTCACTGCCCGACGCCACTGGCTTATAGCCGACGGTTCGCAATCCCCTCTGCCCCGCCGCCTGCAGCAACGCGCAGCTGGCGATAGTTTTCCCCACTTCGGTATCCGTCCCGGTGACAAAAAAAGTGTTAGTCACGTTGAATCACTCCCAAAAATAGATGATAGGTCAGCGGATATTTCCCCTGCTGGCAGGGCCAGGCTAGCTGTAGCTGGCGCAACTGTGAGCGGGTGAGGACGCTCGGCTCGCGGCCATCATGCAAATGCGTCGCGCCAATGCCCTTCAGCGATCGCATGGCGCTCAGCGCATCGTCAAACCACAGCGTGACGGCATGAGACTGGTATTCAACGTCCCACCCATGCAGGGCGTTTTCCAGTTGATCCACGGGCAAAAAACGATTGGCGTGCTCCCGCTCATCAACCGCTCGCCACGCCTGACGAAGTTCCGGCATTGACCCCTGCGCCAGGGTACTAAACGCCACCGTCCCGCCAGGACGCACCACCCGGTAAAGCTCACGTAACGCGCCGCGCAGGTCACTGCACCACTGTACGGCCAGATTGCTCCAGGCCAGGTCGAAAGTAGCAGCAGCCTGCGGAATGGCTTCAATATCCGCCAGCAAATAGCGGTGGGCGACATCGTGACGCTGTGCTTCAGTCAGCATTTGCGCCGACAGATCCAGCGCGCAGACCTCGCTCCCTTGCTCCCGCCAGTAACGGCTCATACGCCCAGGCCCGCAGCCCGCATCTAAAACCTGAGAGAATGCCCGACCATCGAGTCGTGCCAGTAACGCATCGGCGCTCTGACGCTGGAGTTCCGCGTGTTGCTCATAGTGAGTAGCCGCGCGACCAAACGCGGCAGCAATCGCCTGCTTATTGACCTGCGCCATGCAGCACCTCCAGTAAGCGATCGATATCCTGGACTTCATGCGCCTGGGTCAGCGTAAGCCGCAGCCTGGCCGTACCAACCGGCACCGTCGGTGGGCGAATAGCCGTCACCCAGCATCCCTGTTGACGTAATGCCTCCGCCAGTTGCAAGGCTTTATGATTGTCGCCCACGATCAGTGGCTGAATGGCGCTGTCTGACTGCGCCAGCGTTAAGTCCGGCATATTCACCCCAGCGCGAAAACGCTGGATCAGCATCGCCAGTTTTTCTCTGCGCTCATCGCCTTCGCGGCTGCGGATCACCTCCAGCGCGGCGCGCAAGGCCTGGGCCTGCGCCGGAGGCATACTGGTGCTGTAGATCAGATGACGGGCAAACTGCAGCAGATAATCGGCCACGCTGTCTGAGCACAAGATTGCCGCGCCGCTGACGCCAAACCCTTTGCCAAACGTCACCACTAACAGCTCGGGTTTCACCTGCTGTCGGGAGCACGAACCGCGCCCTTCCTCACCGCTCACGCCAATCCCGTGCGCATCATCCACCAGCAACCACGCGCCCTGCTGCTCTGCCACCGCGTGAATTTCCGCCAGCGGTGCGCTATCGCCATCCATGCTGAACACCCCTTCAGTGACCACGAGTTGTTGCCCCGGACAGGGGGTGGTCAGCAGACGTTCCAGATGTTGGGGATCGTTATGGGTAAAGCGACGTAGCACGGCAGGGCTAAGGCTGGCAGCTTCCAGCAGTGAGGCGTGGCTGAGCCGGTCAGCAACAATCCGGTCCTCTTTGCCCATCAGCGCGGCAATGACCGCCTGATTAGCGGCAAAACCGGAGATAAACAACAGCGCCCGGGAATAGCCGAGCCATTGCGCCAGCTCATCTTCCAGCGCCTGATGAGCAACGGAATAACCGCTGACATGACCCGAGCCGCCGCTACCGACGCCAAAACGCTCAGCGCCTTGCTGCCACGCGCAGATAATATGCGGATGGTGGCTTAAGCCAAGGTAGTCGTTGCTGGAAAAGTTCAGATACTGGCGACCGTCGGCCTGCAGCCAGCGACCGGCGCCCTGCGTCACCGCATAGCGCCGACGCAACGCATCAGCACGACGACGCGCCGTTAACGCATCGTCTATTTTTTGCTGCCAGGTCATACGGTTGCCGCGTTGTAGTATTCGTCGGTATCTGGGGTACGCAGCGCCTGCTCCAGGCGTTGCTGCTGTTCGTTATCACCCGCCAGCACCGCCGTTTGCTGCGGATTGAGGCCCAGTTTGCGAAACAACAGCAAATCCTTATCTTCGTTCGGGTTCGGCGTGGTCAGCAGTTTGCAGCCGTAGAAAATCGAGTTAGCCCCGGCCATAAAGCACATCGCCTGGGTTTGTTCGTTCATTTGCTCGCGTCCGGCTGAAAGACGGACATATGAAGTCGGCATCATGATCCGCGCCACGGCGATAGTACGAATAAAATCAAAAGCATCCACATCGTCGTTATCGGCAAGCGGCGTGCCTTTCACTTTCACCAGCATGTTGATCGGCACGCTTTCTGGCGGCGTTGGCAGATTAGCTAATTGCAGCAACAGACCCGCGCGGTCGGTCACCGTTTCCCCCAGTCCCACAATCCCGCCGGAGCAGACTTTAATGCCCGCCTCACGCACTTTATCCAGCGTATCCAGGCGCTCCTGGTACGAACGGGTTGTGATGATATTGCCGTAGAATTCCGGCGAGGTGTCGAGGTTATGGTTGTAGTAGTCCAGACCCGCATTGGCCAGCCGCTGGGCCTGATTTTCGTTCAGCGTACCCAGCGTCATACACGCTTCCAGCCCCAGTTCTTTGACGCCCTGAACCATCTGTTCCAGGTACGGCATGTCGCGTTCGTGTGGATTCTTCCACGCCGCGCCCATGCAAAACCGCGTTGAACCGGCCTGTTTCGCTTTACGCGCAGAGTCCAGTACCTGTTCAACCTCCATCAAACGTTCCGTTTCCAGACCGGTTTTATAGCGGGAGCTTTGCGGGCAGTATTTGCAGTCTTCCGGGCAGGCACCGGTCTTAATCGACAGCAGCGTACTGACCTGAACCTGCCGCGGATCAAAGTGCTGACGGTGAACCTGCTGCGCTTCAAACAGCAGGTCCAGCAGCGGTTTTTCAAATAATTCGGTGACTTGCGACATTGTCCAGCGAGAAGAATGAGCCATATTGGTATACGTTTCGTTATGAGTTTGGTGTAGACTCGTAAACCTAAATCTTTTTAATTTGGTTTACAAGTCGATTATGACAACGGACGATCTTGCGTTTGACCAACGCCATATCTGGCACCCTTACACCTCCATGACCTCCCCGTTACCGGTTTATCCGGTGGCGCGTGCCGAAGGTTGCGAACTGATTTTAGCCAGCGGTGAGAGGCTGATAGACGGCATGTCGTCCTGGTGGGCGGCAATCCACGGTTACAATCACCCACAGCTGAACGCCGCGATGAAAACGCAGATTGATGCCATGTCACATGTGATGTTTGGCGGCATTACCCATGCCCCGGCCATTGCGCTGTGCCGCCAGTTGGTGGCGATGACGCCAGAGGCGCTGGAGTGCGTTTTTCTCGCGGATTCAGGTTCGGTCGCCGTAGAAGTAGCAATGAAAATGGCGCTGCAATACTGGCAAGCCAAAGGCGAATCCCGTCAGCGTCTCCTGACATTTCGAAACGGTTATCACGGCGATACCTTCGGCGCGATGTCGGTCTGCGATCCCGACAACTCGATGCACAGTCTGTGGAAGGGTTATCTGCCGGAGAACCTGTTTGCGCCCGCCCCGCAAAGCCGCATGGACGGCAAGTGGGACGAACTGGATATGGTGCCTTTTGCCCGCCTGATGGCCGCGCATCGCCACGAGATTGCGGCGGTGATCCTTGAGCCGATTGTGCAGGGCGCTGGCGGCATGCGCATGTATCATCCCGAATGGTTAAAGCGCATCCGTAAGATGTGCGACCGTGAAGGGATCCTGCTGATTGCCGATGAAATCGCCACCGGATTTGGTCGTACAGGCAAGCTTTTTGCCTGTGAACACGCCAACATAACCCCGGACATTTTGTGTCTGGGCAAAGCCTTAACCGGCGGAACCATGACCCTTTCCGCCACCCTGACCACGCGTCAGGTCGCGGAAACCATTAGCAACGGTGAAGCCGGATGCTTCATGCACGGTCCAACCTTTATGGGTAATCCGCTGGCCTGCGCCGTCGCCTCCGCCAGCCTGTCGTTACTCGAAACCGGTGAGTGGCGCCCACAGGTAGCGGCTATTGAAGCGCAACTGCGGACAGAACTCGCCCCGGCGGCAGACTCGAGTTGGGTAGCCGACGTGCGCGTACTCGGCGCCATCGGCGTGATCGAAACCACGCATCCGGTGAATATGGCGGCGTTACAGAAGTTCTTTGTTGAACAGGGTGTGTGGGTACGACCGTTTGGCAAATTGATCTATCTGATGCCGCCGTACATTATTCAGCCCGATCAGTTGCGTCGTCTGACCCAGGCCGTAAACGAGGCTGTGCGCAGTGCAACATTTTTTAGCGAGTAATCAGCGGTAAGCTCTACGGTTTCTGGCTACACTTTTTGGCTAACGAGAGGAGTCAGCATGAAACTAATCAGTAACGATCTGCGCGATGGCGAAAAGCTTGCGCATCGCCACGTCTTTAACGGCATGGGGTATGACGGGGATAATATTTCCCCGCATCTGGCGTGGGATGACGTGCCCGCAGGGACCAAAAGCTTTGTCGTGACCTGCTACGATCCTGATGCGCCAACCGGCTCCGGCTGGTGGCACTGGGTGGTGGTAAATCTGCCAGCAGATACCCGCGTACTCACGCAAGGCTTCGGCTCCGGGCTGGTTGCGCTGCCGGATGGGGTGATTCAGACCCGTACGGATTTTGGGAAAGCAGGTTATGGCGGTGCTGCGCCGCCGAAGGGTGAAACCCATCGCTATATCTTTACGGTTCACGCGCTGGATGTGGAGCGTATTGATGTCGATGAGGACGCCAGCGGCGCGATGGTTGGCTTTAACGTTCACTTCCACTCGCTCGCCAGCGCCTCGATTACGGCGATGTTCAGTTAAGCTGTGTTGTGCCGGATGTCGGCTTCGCCGCATCCGGCCTACTAAACAAGGCTTCTCTACAGAAATTCAGGCAACAATTTCAACAATGTCCCCTGGGCTAACAGTTCGGTTGCACATTCAATATCCGGAGCAAAAAAGCGATCCTGCGTATAGTGGGCAACCTGCTCGCGCAGAGCCTGGCGCGCCTGCTCCAGCAGCGGGCTTGAGGTTAACCCTTCACGCAGGTCAATCCCCTGACACGCCGCCAGCCACTCCACGGCAATCACGCCGCGCGTATTCGCTGCCATCTCCCACAACCTGCGGCCCGCTGCCGGCGCCATAGACACATGATCTTCCTGGTTGGCGGAGGTCGGCAAGCTGTCCACGCTGTGCGGATGCGCCAGCGCTTTGTTCTCGCTCGCCAGCGCGGCCGCGGTTACCTGAGCAATCATAAAGCCGGAGTTCACCCCGCCGTTTTTCACCAGGAACGGCGGCAACTGCGACATATGTTTGTCCATCATCAGCGCAATGCGTCGCTCTGATAACGCCCCGATTTCCGCAATCGCCAGCGCCAGGTTATCTGCCGCCATCGCCACCGGTTCAGCATGGAAGTTGCCGCCGGAAATGACATCGCCCTCTTCGGCAAACACCAGAGGGTTGTCGGAAACCGCGTTGGCTTCTACCAGCAGGACCTCCATTACCTGACGCATTTGCGTCAGGCACGCCCCCATCACCTGCGGCTGACAGCGCAAAGAATACGGATCCTGCACTTTTTCACAGTTATGATGCGACTGAGAAAGCTCGCTGGTGTCGGTCAACACGTGGCGGTACAGCGTTGCGGCATCAATCTGCCCACGCTGTCCTCGTGCAGCATGAATACGGGCATCAAACGGACGACGAGAGCCCAATACCGCTTCGGTGGTCAGCGCCCCACACACCGTCGCAGACGCGAACAGCTCCTGGGCTTCAATTAACCCGCGCAGCGCAAAGGCTGTGGAAGCCTGGGTACCGTTGAGCAGCGCAAGCCCTTCTTTCGCCTCCAGCGTAATCGGCTCCAGCCCGGCCTTTTTCAGCGCTTCGGTCGCCGGAAGCCATTCCCCCTGCCAGCGCGCTTTACCTTCGCCCAGCAGCGTCAGAGACATATGCGCCAGCGGTGCCAGGTCGCCCGATGCGCCCACTGACCCTTTCGCCGGGATCAGTGGATACACCCCGGCATTCACCAGCGCAATCAGCGCTTCAATCACGCTGAGACGAATACCCGAAAAACCCCGCGCCAGGCTGTTGATTTTCAGCACCATAATCAGGCGAACCATCGCGTCATCGAGCGCCTCACCAACGCCTGCCGCATGGGAAAGCACCAGCGAACGCTGTAAATTCTGCAAATCTTCCGTGGCGATACGGGTCTGAGCCAGCAGGCCAAAGCCGGTATTAATGCCATACGCCGTACGGCCTTCAGCGACAATATTATTGACGCAGGCGACGCTTGCGTTGATCGCATCAATCGCCCCGGCATCCAAGCTCAGTTTGACCGGCTGCTGCCAGATGTCGCGCAGTTGCGCAAAGCTCAGATGACCCGGCGTTAATGTCATGGTGTTCATATCAACGTTTCTCCTGCGTCGCCGCGACCATCGGCAAATTCAGCCCTTCTTCGACGGCGCATTCCACCGCAATGTCATACCCGGCGTCGGCGTGGCGCATCACCCCGGTAGCCGGATCGTTATGTAATACCCGGGCGATACGCGCTGCGGCTTCATCAGTGCCATCGCAAACAATCACCATCCCGGCATGCTGGGAGAAGCCCATTCCTACCCCGCCACCGTGATGCAGTGACACCCAGGTTGCACCGCTGGCGGTGTTAAGCAGCGCGTTCAGCAGCGGCCAGTCGGATACTGCATCAGAACCGTCGCGCATAGCTTCGGTTTCGCGGTTCGGGCTGGCGACGGAGCCGGAATCCAGATGATCACGGCCAATAACAATCGGCGCAGACACTTCGCCGCTGCGCACCATTTCATTAAACGCCAGCCCCAGTTTTTGACGCCATTCCAGACCGACCCAGCAGATACGCGCCGGTAATCCCTGGAAGTTAATCCGCTCACGCGCCATATCCAGCCAGTGGTGCAGATGCTTATCGTCAGCCACGATCTCTTTCACTTTGGCATCCGTTTTATAAATATCCTGCGGATCGCCGGAAAGCGCCACCCAACGGAACGGGCCAATGCCGCGGCAGAACAGAGGGCGAATATAAGCAGGGACGAAACCGGGGAAATCAAAGGCGTTTTCCACGCCCATCTCTTTGGCCATCTGGCGAATGTTGTTGCCGTAATCAAACGTCGGCACGCCCATTTTGCTGAACGCCAGCATTGCCTCAACGTGTGTTGCCATTGAGCGTTTCGCCGCCTGTACCGTGCCCTGCGGATCGGACACCGCTTTCGCCTGATACGCTTCCCAGCTCCAGCCGGACGGCAGATAACCATGCAGCGGATCGTGGGCGCTGGTCTGGTCAGTGACCATATCCGGGCGCACACCGCGCCTCACCAGTTCCGGCACAACGTCGGCGGCGTTAGCGCATAGCGCAATGGAGACCGCTTTACCCTCGCGGGTGTACTTTTCGATACGCGCCAGCGCGTCGTCAAGCGATGTCGCTTGCTCATCCACGTAGCGGGTACGCAGACGGAAATCGATCCGGCTTTGCTGGCACTCAATATTCAGCGAGCAAGCACCTGCCAGCGTTGCGGCTAACGGTTGCGCCCCTCCCATGCCGCCCAGCCCGGCGGTCAACACCCAGCGTCCGCTCAGGTTACCCTGATAATGCTGACGCCCGGCCTCAACGAAGGTTTCATAAGTCCCCTGCACGATGCCCTGGCTGCCGATGTAGATCCAGCTCCCGGCGGTCATCTGGCCATACATCGCCAGCCCTTTGGCGTCCAGCTCGTTGAAGTGTTCCCAGGTAGCCCAATGTGGCACCAGGTTGGAGTTGGCAATCAGCACGCGCGGCGCATTGTCATGGGTTTTGAAAACGCCAACCGGTTTACCGGACTGGACCAGCAGGGTCTCATCGGTCTCCAGTTTGGTCAGCGCGTTGACGATGGCGTCATAACATTCCCAGTCCCGCGCGGCGCGACCAATCCCGCCGTATACCACCAGCTCATGCGGATTTTCCGCCACATCGGGATCCAGGTTGTTCATTAACATGCGCAGCGGCGCTTCGGTCAGCCAGCTTTTGGCCGTTAAGGTGGTGCCGCGTGGGGCACGAATATCCTGCTGACGGTACTTGCTATGAGACATGGTAGAGCACTCCTCGCGAACGATCGGACAGATAAGTAACATATACTTGTCTATACAAGTTATCGCAAGCGTGCTTTTAACAAAAAAGATACAATTTTATTATACTGCGGCAGCAATCACGCTTTTCAGGACATAAACCGCCCTTGCAGGCGATAGCGGGACCCCGGGAAGAGCAAACGGGCATGAGAGACAATGGATGACGCAGACCAGGTTTTACGGCGGATCAGCAGACAGGGATCGTGTTCTTTGATATTCAGCAGCGCGCACTCTTCGGCACTGGCGCGTACCGCTTCAACAATATGCTCGCCTTCCGTTAAAGGGGCTATCAGCGACAGATACGCATGCGGCGTAGTCTGGCTGTAATCCTGCGCCAGATACGCTGGCACAATTTCGGCATTCACGCAGCGATCTTCAATCTGCACCGGCAGTTCGTTCTCGTAGTGCACCATGACAGAGTGAAAAATGGAGGTGCCTTCTTTGACGTTTAACACCAAAGCCTGCTGCGCGCTTGCCTGGGTTCGTTCCAGCGTGATCACCTCGCAGCGGTGGTGATGCTGACGGGCGTTGATTTCATCCGCGATGCTGCGAATTTCAAACAGCGCAGACTGGCCCTTCGGCTCGGCGACAAACGTCCCTACGCCCTGCAAGCGAACCAGTAACCCTTCATCCGTTAACTCCCGCAGCGCCCGGTTGATGGTCATGCGGCTGAAACCATACTGCGCCACCAGCTCCGCCTCAGAGGGAATGCGATCGTGAGGTTGCCAGATACCGCTGGCAATCTTTTCGCTGATCTCCTGTTTGACCTTTTCGTAAAAAGGTGCCGGAGCAGAACGGGATGGGAGCATGCGTAAGCCTTCCTTAAGCTGAGAATGTGAGTGGGTACAGTTTACAGGCATTACCCGAACCTGATAAGCGCAACGCCATCAGGTATATCAGTGCCACCAGTGCGCGATTTGCCAACCTAATCGCGCCGCAACGCGCGCCGCTCTGCCATCATCGTCAAAGCGTGGATTAAATTCAACCATATCCACCGCCTGCAGTTTACTGCTACGACACAGGGGTTCAATCAGACTCAGCAGCGTCGCCAACGGTACGCCCAGCGCAGCGGGCGCCGACACGCCGGGCATTTCCCACACCGGCAGCACGTCGAGATCGATAGTCAGATAGATAACATCCAGGTTGGCGACAAACTGCGCTAACTGCGCCTTCGCCGTTGCACAGTACAGATCCTCCACCACGGTCACACCAAGCCGCTGCGCCTCATCCCATAACGCCTGGGTGTTTGCCGCCCGACTGACACCGATACAGGCATAGTGAAATTCCCGCTGCTGTTCATCGCAAAGCTGCGCCAGTTGGCGAAACGGTGTGCCGGAAGTAGCCTGATCGGCATGGCGCAAATCGAGGTGCGCATCGAAGTTGACGATCCCCACTTTCGCCTGCGGGAACGCATCCAGCACGCCTGCGCCGTGCGCAAATGCGGTTTCGTGTCCTCCTCCCAGAACAAAGGTACGTATATTCTCCTGCTGACAGCGCTGCACCGCATTGCGTAGCGCCTGCTGCGCGCCCTCAAGGTCGGGGGCCTGGGCCACAATATTTCCCAGATCCACCAGCCGATGATGCCCATCGTGGCTGGCTAAATTCGCCAGCGCCTTGCGCAGCACATCAGGCGCTCCGGCGGCTCCCGTCCGGCCCTGATTACGTTTCACGCCTTCGTCGCAGGCAAACCCAAGCAGCGCTATCTGCTCGCGATACATTTCTGGGCTAAATGTCGGGCTCAGCGTGATAGTCTGAAACAGGCGCAGCGCATTCGGCGATTCGGCGCGGTCATCACGTCCCTGCCACAGCGCAGGTGAAACAGGTTGCCAGTGAGTCATACTATTTGTCCTTTGAATACGCGTTGGTAGATCGGGTTACGCCCCGGTTCATACAGGATCTCGACCGGGAGAGTTGCATCCCACACCACAAAATCGGCCACAAACCCGGCCTTCAATTGACCATGAGTGGCATGACGTCCCAGCGCCCGGGCCGCATGACGGGTGACGCCCGCCCATGCTTCTTCCGGCGTTAAGCCAAACTGAACGCAGGCCATATTCATCGCCCAGTGCAGGCTGATAAACGGGCTGGTACCTGGGTTAAAATCTGTCGCCACCGCCATCGGTACCTGATACTGACGCAGCAACGCCACCGGCGGACGCTGTTGCTCTTTAAGGAAATAGAATGCGCCGGGCAGCAGCACGCCGACCGTACCGCTTTGGCTCATCGCCGCTACGCCCGCTTCATCGAGATATTCAATATGATCGGCGGATAACCCGTGGTAGCGGCTTACCAGCTGTGCGCCCCCCAGCAATGACAGTTGTTCAACATGGCCTTTAATCGGGATGCCCAACGCCTGCGCGGCCTGAAACACCCGCTCGCTCTGCGTCAACGAAAAACCCACGCTTTCACAAAACAGATCGACGGTCTCGAACAGCCCTTGTTCCCACAGCTGCGGCAAAATGGTCTCGCACACCAGCGTAATATAGCCGTCAGGATCATCCCGGTATTCTGCTGGAGTCGCATGGGCAGCCAACAGCGTGGGGCTTATTTCAATGATATTCTCCGCCGCCAGCGCCGCTGCCACACGCAATATTTTCTCTTCTGTCTGCAAATCCAGGCCGTAACCGGATTTTATTTCCAGCAAGGTAACGCCTTCTTTGATCAGCTGTTCCATACGCTGATGCGCTAGATGTAAGAGTTGCTCATCACTGGCGCTGCGGGTTGCTGATACGGTGGCATTGATACCCCCGCCCTGGGCGCTTATCTGCTGGTAGGAGACACCGTTTAGCCGCTGCTCCCATTCACCTGCACGGTTTCCACCAAAGACCAGATGCGTATGACAGTCAATCAGGCCTGGTGTAATTAGCCTGCCCTGCATATCAAAGGTATTGTCATGTGTGAGATAGAGCGATGACTCCGGGACGATATCGCGAATCTTCCCCTGGCGGACGATCAGCGCATGACCCTCCACCAGCCCATACGGGGTGTTACGTTCGGGATCCATGGTCGCCAGACGAACATTGCGCCAGATAACATCATCAGGGAAGAATTGCTGCATTCGACTCACCACTTGTCATAGGTTGTATAGACATTTATTTTTGATTATACGGATGTTGTCAACCTGAAGGACCGTAATTGTTATGTATTTGTGATATACGGACTCTCCGCGCCGGGCATTACGGCGATAAAAACAACTTTTTACCTTTTAACCTTCCCGTTTCGCTCAACTTAGTATAAAAAAGCAGGCTTCAATGGATAACTTTCAAAGCCCGGAGCAACCTGTGAACATATCATCAGTTTCCCGTCTGGCGCTGGCAATGGCTTTTGGCGTGACGCTGACCGCCTGTAGCTCTACGCCGCCCGATCAAATTCCTTCCGATCAGACCGCGCCAGGTACCTCTTCGCGCCCGATCTTGTCGGCCAATGAAGCGAATAACTTCGTTGCTGCGCACTATTTTTCCGCGCTGACGCCAAACACCGCGCCGTGGAGCCCTTCTGCTATTTCTCTGCCTGCACAGCCTGACTTCGTGGTTGGCCCGGCTGGGACTCAGGGCGTCACCCATAGCAGCATTCAGGCTGCGGTTGATGCGGCAATCATCAAGCGTACTAACAAACGTCAGTACATCGCGATTATGCCGGGCGAGTATCAGGGCACGGTATATATCCCGGCAGCAACGGGAAGTCTGACGCTGTACGGCATGGGCGAAAAACCGCTGGATGTAAAAATTGGCCAGGCTATTGATGGTGACATGAGCACCGCAGACTGGCGTCGTACGGTGAACCCGGGCGGTAAATACATGCCGGGTAAACCGGCGTGGTATATGTTTGATAATTGCCAGAACAAGCGCGGCACAAATATTGGCGTGATGTGTTCTGCCGTCGTCTGGTCGCAAAATAACGGTCTGCAATTGCAGAACCTGACCATCGAAAACAATCTGGGTGACAGCGTTGATGCGGGTAATCACCCGGCCGTTGCGCTACGTACCGATGGCGATAAAGTGCAGATCAATAAGGTCAACATCCTCGGTCGCCAGAATACGTTTTTCGTGACTAACAGCGGCGTACAAAACCGTCTGGAAAACGATCGTCAACCGCGTACTTTGGTAACCAACAGCTACATTGAAGGGGATGTGGATATTGTTTCCGGTCGCGGCGCCGTGGTGTTCGATAACACCGATTTCCGCGTTGTGAACTCCCGTACGCAGCAGGAAGCCTATGTGTTTGCACCAGCGACGCTGTCAAACATCTACTACGGCTTCCTCGCCACAAATAGCCGCTTCACGGCGAGTGGTGATGGCGTGGCACAGTTGGGCCGCTCGCTGGATGTCGATTCGAACACTAACGGTCAGGTCGTTATCCGCGACAGCGTGATCAACGAAGGCTTTAACATGGCAAAACCATGGGCTGACAGCGTTATCTCGAAGCGTCCTTTTGCCGGTAATACCGGTGTACAAGATGACAAAGGTGAAATCCAGCGCAACCTGAACGACACCAACTTTAACCGCATGTGGGAATACAACAACCGCGGTATCGGTAGCAAAGTGGTTGCCGAACCGAAGCAGTAATCACAGCCATCAAACCGCTGGCGGGAACACTCCCGCCAGCCCCCTTCACCGCTTTCAACGTCTTTTCTTCACACAGGTAATATTTTCACCAGCGCAGGTTTAAATTGATCGCGTGAATCAATCTATTTATAGCCAAAATAATTCGAGTTGTATGAAGGCAAGCCCAGGCGCTTACATAAGTCAGTTACAGAAACGCTTAACTGGATAAATATTATCCAGCCGCTAAACTCAATTTTTAACCCAAAATAGATAAAAGCCAATTCATATTAATTTTAATATATTAACCCCATCAATATATTTTACTCTCTGGAAAAGGGAAATTACCGTAACGTTATCTAAAAACAACTCAAAAAAAACCTTATGATATTTGTTATATATAAAATATATATATGGAAAAAATGATTCAAAAACAACTCATCTGACCAGCCACCCTTTTTCCTAATTATCCCGTCACAACCTTTAGCTTCTGGTGATTTACGAAAAATGCCGCATATAATGTTTTGGCACAATGTGTGCAAGGTTAATTTTTTAATTTTTCAGTAACCAGTAATATCTAAGGATTGATAGACATGAAAAGCATGATTCATTCATGGAAAAAAAAGGCGGCTCAGTATCGTGAGCTGAAAAAGCAGAAAGGCGTAACGCTACTTGAAATTATTATCGTTCTGGGCATTATCGGTATTATTGCTGCGGGCGTGGTAATTTTGGCACAGCGTGCGTTTGCTGCACAGGACATGACCGATGTTGTTGATAATACCAACACAGTTCGCGTATCGATGACTGAGGTATATCGTGATGCGAACGGTTATCCAGGGTCTACTGATCTGACTGGTATCACTAAAGCTATGTTGGATGCAGATAAACTGAAAGCTGACCCAACGTATAAGGGGCCAGTTATGACCATGCTGAAAATGGGTAAACTGACCACGGGTGAGGCTTTTAACGGTTTCTCCAATGAACCATTTGAAATTGGGCCTGCAAGCATTGGTGCTAATGCTACTGATACTAAAGCAAAAGGCTTCTATATTTCCGTGAATGGTTTAAGTCAGGAAGAGTGTCGTAATCTCCTTTCTCAGACAGCTAGCAACTGGGATTATGTCGCAACTGCGGTCGTTGCTGCTGGAAGTCAGAGTACCTATGCTGTAGCACCTCCTACTCAAGCTGGTGTTGCTGTAGAAGCGAAGTTGTTGATGGGTGTAGGGCCTGCTGCACCGATCATTAAAACACTGGCTGGTGATATCATCTCTCCGGACATGATTACGGGTTCTACTGTCTGTACAGACGCTGGTTCTGCTAACGCAGTCATCCTCGGTAGCCGTTAATTTATAGCGTTATTTTCTAATAAATTGCCCCCATGTATACGGGGGCATTGTTTATACCACGGACGGAAAAATGTCGTACAAATACCTCAAAAAAAACGTTCGCCCGCAGGCAGGTGTCACCCTTCTTGAAATGATTCTTGTGCTTGCCATTATCGGCATGTGTCTGATGACTTATGCAAATTATAAACGAAAAGAAGCACAGCAAAGTCACCAGCTTATTGTCGCTGATATGATCGTCCGTGATATTTCTGGCGTAATGCGCTTTATTGCGCAAAATAAATTGAATGTTCTGGGGGGCGGTGAAGAAGCCAACCCACTATTCGGGACGAAAAATACTAACGTCGCCATCGCGAATTATGATAATCGCGTCACCAATAAAACATTACAGGATCAACCCTATCCCAATACGGATACAGACAAGTTTTATTCCGGCTGGTCTGTTGGTGTATCAACGCAAACCCAGGTATCGCCCACCCGGGGTTCTCGCTATCTGTTTCTGGGTAGTGAATGTAAAAATAAAGGGAAACTGCCCTTCGCCCTTGCGGAGTCCATGCTGCCGTGTGAACTGCGCCCTGGCGCCGAATCGCTGGATCTGATGCTGGAACGCGTGGACTTCGTCAACAACATTCGGCAAGCCGGCACCAGCGGGCCAGGTATTGAACGTGTCGATTTCTACCTCACCTACCAGACAGAGGCCGAGAACGAAGGTCTCCATTTTGCCGGATTTATTAAGCCGCTGGAAAAAGCGCTGAAAAGCGTCGATCTCGGCTATCTGCAGGCTGTGGTGTTTGAAATCGAGGGTAACGGTAATTTTAGCCTGGTAACAACGGCCGCAGGCCAACCGCTGCAGATGGGGGACGTTCCCAATCATATGGACAGGCTCAATACGAATAAACGTTACGGCATTCGCTTAAGCTTAGACAAAAGCAGTGAAGATATTGCAGCCGATGGTTCCATTCCAACTGCCAAACTGTGCTGGAACGATGCAAAAGACGAAGCCGGACCGTGTATTACGGCGATTGATGAAGACCGCCTGCTGATTACCAGCAGCGATGCGGAAGGCAAAGATAAAAACGAACCGGCGATGTGCTGGAGCAGAGAGCAAAACAAGAGCACGCTGTGCCTGGCGGCAATGAACAGCAACGGCGTCAATCCTGGCACGGATAACCCGGACGATCGCATTCTGCATCTGCGTACCAGCGCGGATAAAACAGACGGTAGCGAGGCAGAACCGGCTTCGCCGAGTTCACTCAAAGGCACCACCGGCACGCTGTACGCCAATATCGTGATGGAAAATACCTCGCGCAAGCATCCGGAAAAATGGCATGTGGCTTACGATCAAGCAGAGGCGAATGCGCTTAAGGATGGCAAACAGGGTGGTGATAATGCCGAACGCGTATTTTCTGATGCCTTCAGTGGTCAGTATGAGCTGGTGACGCCCACCACCACTTTTTATCAGTCATTTAAAAACGATTATCCGCGGGGTGAAGGTCCGACAGGGGCTGATGATATTTATAAAGAGGCAAATAAGAGTACAAATTACGCTGGTCTCTTAAGTGAGCCGGGCGTAATTCGTTTACCGTTGCAAACGTGTCCTAAAGTCACCGGTATCGATAAAGACGGTAACACCACGCTGCGAAGCCTCTATCCCCGCCTGTCGGTCGCCATATCATCGGTCGCGGCAGATCAGAATGGTAAAACAGACACTGGTGAAACAGACACTGGTTATACTGACTACACCCAGCAGGGGGCAACGCGTTTGAATACCGTTAAAACCCGCAACAAAGTGGGGGCGGTAGCGGGTGTTGCGATCCAGGCCAATATAGTGGTTAACAAAGATACAGCAGCCCCTGCCCACGATCCGGTGAAAAGGGACAAAAACGGAACCTTTGAGGACTGGATCGCGGAAGACTGGTTCAAAGGTGCAGGTACCAAGGACGACCCCGCCCCCTTCTGGTTAATCAGTGCCACCTCAGCAATGATTAATCCCGATGGTGATGGTATCAATAAAATGAATCCGCAGTCTCTCTCAGTGGTGATTAACCAGTGGTGCAGCACGATCCCGCAAGGGGGAATGATTTCATCCGAAGGTTACGCCTGGAGTGAGGCGGTACCGAATAAGTATGTGCTCCATTCTCTTGTTGCGGAAGATAACGATCTTAAGTTTTACAAAGAAAACGGTAATGAACTTGATATTCCGGACCATGAAAGAATCACCTATTAATCATTGGAAGAGTAAGATGAAAAAAACATGGATAATTGGGGCTGCCGTGTCCGCATTATTAGGCAGCCAGGGAAGTTTTGCCGCCAGCGCACCAGCTGGGCAAAAAATTGACGCAGGTATGTTAACCACCACGCCAGTGAAAGAAAGTACAACCACGCCGCGAAATCCCTTTTCCGGGGATGATACGGTGAAAAGCGTCGCGCCAGTCAGTGCACCAGTGGTGGAAATAAAAATTGATTTACTGGAAGAGGAGTTATTAAGCCAGCAGCTCACAAAATGGGCGCAGCAAAATGGCTATAAGCTGCTCTGGAACAGCTCAACTGATTTTGTTATTTACAAAGCAATTCATTTGCAGGGTAAATCAATACAAGATGTGCTGGTTAAACTTGGACAAGTATTTACGTCAGAAAACTACGGGCTGGTGATTAAAGACTACCAGGCGAATAACGTACTGATCATTGATGAGCAGTAATTAAGCAAGGGAATAATGCTATGAAAATTAAAGTTTCGCTTCTGGCGTTGACGCTGGCTCTTCAGGGTTGTACGTCTATTGATACCAAGTACGATAAAAGTATTGTCCCGCAGGAAACCGGCAACCCGACCACTCCGGATGAGATGAAAACGACCGGTTATATGAAATATAACGAGCCTTATCTGGGCAAAAAGGTTGAATATAACTCCCGTAAACAGGCGCTGCTGCGTAAGCAGGTGAGTATTCAGTCTTACGAGCCTACCGATCTGGCGACAATTCTTGAGGCGGTGACCGCGCAAACCGGTATTAGCTACCGTATTAATACTTCCATTCCCGGTGGAAAATCGGATGCGGGGGAACCGGAGTTCCGTAGCGTTAAGTTCAACGGAACGTTTGAGGAATTTACCCGCTATATTTCCGCGCTATATGACGTGAACCCAGTGCTGGATAACAACGGCGTGCTGGTCGTCTCTTATTTCCAGAACTATGTGCTGAAGCTCGATTTTTACGGCGAAGAGAACAAATTTGAAACCAGTCTCGATCTGTCCGGTAATGAAGCCACTTCCAGCGGCGGTCTGAAAGGCAAAGCCGAGACCAAATTTTCATCCAGCTTCTGGGACGACGTTGAGGATATGGCGGAAAAATTTGTCTCCAGCGGCGTTTACAGCATTTTTAAAGACGCCTCGATTCTGACGATCACCGCGCGTCCTTCAGAGTATCACGCGCTGAATGAGTCGCTGAAGAAATTCCAGGCGGATAATACCCGTCAGTTTGTCGTGACTTACAAAATATTTACCCTTGATAAGCGCAAAACGAAAGAGCTGGGCGGTGGGGTCAATATGACCTTCAACGACGGGACCTCCTCTTTTGGTATCGACAGCTCAGAAATGCTGATGAAGCTCTCCGGCGGCTTAACCGCAGGCTGGACCAATCAGCATATGAATATCAGCTCTCAGTTGGATGCCCTGTACGAACTCACCGGCAGTAAGGTGATCCAGAGCGGTTCGTTTATTACCCGCAATAACATCCCTATTCCACTCAACATGACCACATCGCAATATTATGTCTCCAGTCGTACCAGGGAACAAGATTCCAATACAGGAGACGTCAGTACGGAGGTGGAAACCACGGAACTGGTCACCGGCACCAGCTTTATTCTTACCCCGCGTATTTTAACCGACGGGCGAATTGAAGTGGCCAGCGGCTTTACCAAGCGCTATCTCAACTCAATAGATACCTTTGATGAAGTTCAGTTGCCGTCGGTAAGCACGACGGAAATGTTTAACATTTCCACAATTACGCCAGGTAGCCTGCTGCTGGTCATCAAATACGAAGCGAAAGAGGATTCTGACGGTCAGGGATGGTCAGTGCTGGCAGGCTCGGTTACCAACAACGATCATGTCGAAACTGTGGTTATGGTTGTCGGTATTGATAATTACCGTGCTCCAACGCAGACCCGATGAGGGCATCATGCTTAAGCACTTATCAGAAAATCGGGTATTAATTGATCTGGTTTGGAGCTACGAGCCTGCCTCTCACGAGCCTTATTATCTTGACTGGCTATCACATTTGCGGCGAACCCATCGCCAGTTAACGGGCCAGTCTGATGAAGGGGAAATGGTTACGGGTTTCTGTACCAAACACTCCACCTTATATGAGCCTTTCGCCCTGTGGATGAAAGCCCTGTACGGTGACGGTATTTATTATTTTGAGCAGGCGGAAAGCTGCTATTTCCTGATTATCTCGCACGGTGTTCCCGTTTCTGGCAGCGATCGTCTGGTCTCCAGACGCTTCTGGATGAAGCTGAAAGAGCAACTGAAAGAATCGCCACAGTATGCAGAGCTACCGTTAATTCAGTTAACGGAACAGCACATTGAGGCGGTGATTGAAGGCTGTACTGGACATCAGCGGCGGCAGAAAAAGCGGCGACAGATGATGATCGGCGCTCTGATAGCAGGCGGCATCGTATTTTTACTGGTGTTTATGACACTGCTGAAATTATTTATAAAAGGATGAGAACGTGGCGGTCTCTGAAAATATCTATTTCTGGAAACGTCGTAATATTATAGGGGGCGGTTCTACCGGGCGAGGAGGTAATATTATCGTCTGGGTCGTTACGCTACTGATTTTATTAGCTGGCGGCGGCGGGGCGGGCTATTACTATTTTATCTGGAAACCGGAGCAGGAACGATTGGCCAGAGTCCAGGCTGAACAGGCTGCCCGCCAGCAAAAAATCAAAGCTATCGAAGATTTTTATCGCAACTCGCTCACGGGCGGCAGCATTTCTGATGCCAGCCTACTGCTGGAGCAGCTCTTGCTGGCGAATAAAAAACTGTCGCAGGTGGGCTTTGCACCAAAAAGTATTGAATGTACCAGTACGAGCTGTTCACTCAGCTATGCGCTGAATCCAGGGCGGATATTTAGCGTGGCCGATATTAATCTCTGGGGCAAAACCTGGTCGCCCAGTTTTTCAAAAAACACGCTGGACTATACGGGCGTTGAGTCCGGGATGAATAAACATCCGTGGTTCAGCGCCTGGCAGAGCAAAAATACGGTCAATCTGCCGGTCTGTACCGATGTATTAAGTTATATCAGCTCCTGGAACTCATTAGGCGGACGAAATACCGAACTGGTATTAACGGGGATGCCCTCCTCTGCCGTCGGGCAAAATGAAAGCGCGCTGAAAAGCGCGGTAACGTCATTCGGCATGCTGTTCGCTGGCTGGACGATCACTTCACCGACCCAAATGGATATCTCGGGCGTGTCGCTGGTGTTGAATAAGCAACCCTTTGCCGACGCGTTTATTATCAAATCAATCGTATTCACTGAAAACTCAACGCTTGTTACCGGAGGACTGGCATGCAAAAAGGGAAATTAATTATTGCGGGAATAGTGTTGACGCTTTCACCTGCTCTTTACGCCGCAGATACGGCAGAAATCATCCCCGCGCAGGAGGTTGTGCAAGCGGAAGGCACGCCGCCGTTAAGCGACGTATCGCCGATGCAGGATCACGTTGTTGAGATGATAGAAAAAGATTTCAACTTCGAGAGCCAGTACCGCGAGCTGGTGAATCAGCTTGCGCTGGAAAAGGTCCGCAGCGAGCTGCGTAAGCTGCGCGATGAGAAAAAGGCGGATAGCGCAGCGGTTATGCCGGTGAGTACCGCCAGCACAATGGATTATATTAGCGCCTCCCCGGGAGCAACGTCAGAATCTGCGCCTGGGTTGCGGCCGCTGCTGATTTCCGAAATCGCGGGTCAAAAACGCGTGGCGATTGCCGGAGCCGAAGGCGGCGTGAAGATGGTGCCGCTGAATCAGCGTTTTAGCTACGGCGGTTATGACTATATTGCGCGTCATAACCAGGCAAATGACGTGACGTTCGAGGTTGTGGGTAAGTGATCGATTATATCCAGTTTAACGAGGAAAACATTCATTCTCAGGAGTGGCAATTCCAGGAGTATGACGGCGATATTCTGGTTGCTGAACATGCGGATGAAGCCTGGTTACTGGTATCCACGCCTTTGATTGATAATCTGGCGCCAATGCAGGCGGTGTGCCACCGCCTGCAGGTTTCCCATAATATTCAGGTTAAGGGAATAGCGCAGGTTACTGAGAAAAATTATTACCTGATCGTTGAACAGCTACTGTCGGCAGGAAATAAGCTGCTTGAGCAGGAAAGCAGTAACACACAGCTTGCGCTGGAAGAGATGCTAAAAAAGGCCGTGGCGTTGAAGGCCAGCGACCTGCATATCACCCGTAATGATATGGTGGCGAATATTGAGCTGCGCATTAACGGTGTGCTTTGTCCGTTTATACAGATGAAGGCGTCACGCTGCGATGAGTTGGTGTTCGTGCTCTATAACGTTGAGGCAAGCACCCGCGACACCACCTGGAACCGCAATATTGCGCAAAACGCCAATATCCTCTATTCGCTGGCGGGGAAAAGCTACCGCTTCCGCTATGCGCACTATCCGATATTTGGCGAGACCAGCGATTGCTATCACGCGGTATTGCGAATTATTCCCTCGGGTCTGGACAGAGCCAGCGTCGCGAGCCTGGATAAGCTTGGCGTTTCCGATGAAGAAATTAGCGACCTCAAAAGGATCCTGAGTAACCCCTACGGCGCTTATATTATTGCCGGAACAACCGGTTCGGGAAAATCCACCACCCTGAAAAATCTGATGGAGTGGATGCAGATCAACCGCTATGACAATCGCGGCTGTTTTCTGACCGTAGAGGATCCGGTCGAATATCAGATCTATGGCGCGACGCAAAGTTCGGTATTAAGCGGCGAATCCGGAGGATTCCATTCGGCGATAAAATCCTCGCTGCGTCGCGACCCGGACGTACTGATGGTAGGGGAAATTCGCGACAATATCTCTTCTAACGCGCTGGCCGGGGCGGTGGAAAGTGGTCACTACTGTTTTACCACCGTGCACGCAGGCAACATCGTTTCGTTATTGCAACGCTTATCCGCGCTCGGGATTACTAGCGATAAGCTTTCAACGCCGGGCTTTATTGCGGGCTTACAGTGCCAGAAGCTAATACCTGTACTGTGCCCGCAGTGTAAAACGTCGTTACGGACCACCACCATTAAGGGACGCGAGTTCCAGCTTTATGAAAAAAATGCTGAAGGCTGTCCGGCCTGCAAACACACCGGTATTGGTGGACGCCAGTTGGTGATGGAGTATTTGCTGCCGGTGTATGACGAGCTGGAGGCCATTGCTGAACAGAAATGGCTTAAAGTTTATACCGTCTGGCGCGCGAAGCGATTAAAACAGACCGGCCTGAGCGAAGGATTCGAAATTAAAGAAAAAACGATGGCGGCAGTACTTCAGGGACGCGTGTGCGCGACCTGGTTTCAAATGGAATTTGGGCAAGTCGTTCAGGAAGAACTGGAGGTAATAGTTGAAAAAATTTGGTAAGAAACAGCGTATTTATCTTTATCAGTTTTGCGCAGATATGATTAACGCTGAGCTTCCGCTATATGACGCGTTGCAAAAATTACGCGCGGAAGGGGAAAAACTGCTCGGCAAAGGATTTGCTAAACGTCTGGAAGAGCTGACAAGCAAAATGGCGAAAACCACCTCCATTGCGATGGTTTTCGAGGGGCTGGTCCCTGAATCTGAACTGAGCGTGATTAACGCGGCGGAGCGCAGCGGCAGCCTGGCTGACGGTTTTATCACTCTGGTAAACGTGATTAATTATAACGACGAACTGCGCAAGAAAATCGTCGGTGCCATCACCTTCCCGCTCATTATGCTGGTCCTGTCGCTGGTGGTAATTGCGGGTTATGCCTATAAGGTGTTCCCGGCTTTTGAAAGCGTTGTACCCGTTGAGAAATGGCCTGGCGTCACCAGCGCGCTCTATATTTTTGGGATGGCACTGTGTAAAGGGCTGTGGATATATATCCTCATTGGTTTTATTGCTCTGGTTACCGTGATCAAAATAGCGATGGGCAAAATGACCGGGAATATTCGTAATCAGTTTCTTGACCGAATTATGCCGTTCTCAACGTATAAGCAGTTGACCGCCTCTATTTTTCTCAACAACCTGGCGCTGATGTTAAAAAACGGCATTCCGCTCAACGATGCGCTCAGCATTATTAGCCTGAACTCCAGCCGCTGGCTGCGCTGGCACCTGGCCGGGATGCAGAAGAAAATGGCGGCGGGCGTCAGCTATGGAGAAGCGCTCAACTCGGGTTTACTGAACACGGAAACGCTGCTCAATATCAGCCTTTACGCCGCGCTACCTTCGTTTAATGAGGTGCTGCTGGCGGTATCGAATAAATCACGTGAACACATTCGGGAATATATCACTAAACTTTCCGGGTTATTAAGAGCGCTCTCCACGCTGATATTAGGCGGTTGCGTTATTTGGGTTTTTGCCGCGTTGTTTGCGCTCAGCGACAAGCTGGCGGCGATGGGCGCCAGCGGTTCTTTTTAGGAAAATTAAATCATGGAACTGTTAATGCCATGGATGGTGGCTATTTTTATCCCACTTGGATTGCTGTTTGGCAGCTTAGCCAACGTGATTATTTATCGTCTGCCGCTGATGCTTGGCGTAATAGATGAGAATGATTCAGAAGGGGCGGCGGTTAATTTGTGGTGGCCGCCGTCGCACTGCCCTGCCTGTAAATCGGATATTAAGCCCTGGGATAATATTCCGATTCTCAGTTGGCTGTTACTGAAGGGCAAATGCCGCCAGTGCGGCATTGCGATCCCGGTTATTTATCCGGTTTCTGAACTGGCGATGGGGCTGGTATGGGGGGCGCTGGCCTGGTTTTACCTGCCGCAATGGTCTCCTCAGCTCGCGCTGGCATATGCGCTGTTGTTTATGGTGCTCTACAGCGCGGCGGTTATCGATTTTAAACATCTGATTCTGCCGGACGCGCTGGTCTTCACCGTGCTCTGGGGCGGGCTACTGCTTGCCGCATCGGGCTACTCCATGGTGCGAGTGAAGGACGCGGTTTATGGCGTCGCCATCGCCTGGCTATTGCTGTGGGGCGTAATGAAGCTGTGGGAGATGTTCTGCAAACGCGACGGTCTGGGCTACGGCGACGTCAAGCTCTACGCCGCCTGCGGGGCATGGCTTGGCTGGCAGCGCCTGCCGGAATTACTCTGTTTTTCGGCGCTGACCGGGCTGCTGTTTTACGCCTGCGTGCGGTTATTTTATGCGCAAGAGGATGACAAACATCGCTTTTATATTCCGTTCGGTCCGGCTATCGCGCTGGTCGCGTTTTTACTTCTGCTCTGACGGGGGTCGATCGTGTCGTGTCTGATATGGAGCATATGGCTGACAATAGCGCCGCTGGCGACGACCAGCTGCGAGCAGGCCTGGCAGCAGGCTTTCGTTCCGTCATTACAGGCGGCGCAAGTGTGGTCAGAAGAGAACCTGCAGATATCGCCCAGCGCTGCAGAGGTGATTGATAATAACGCGCCGGTACGCTTTATCTGGCCCGTGGCAAAACGCCAGATCAGCTCAGGATTTGGACAACGCCTGCACCCTGTGCTGGGGCGCATGATGCAGCATAAAGGCATGGATATTCCTGTGCCATTCGGCAGCAGCGTGCATGCAATTGCCGACGGCGAAGTGGTGGAGAGCGGCTACGATCGCGGCGCCGGGTACTTTATCACTCTCCGTCATGCGGACGGCTGGCTGAGCCGCTATTTTCATCTCGCCTCTGCGCGGGTGCGTAAGGGCGAAAAGCTGACGGCGGGCGAAGAGATCGCCGCATCCGGCAGCAGCGGTTTTAGCACCGGTCCGCATCTGCATCTGGAAATTGCCTGGCGGGGCGTGGCGCTCGACCCGCAGCCCTTGCTGAACAACACCCCGATGCTGGCGCGCGCCGGGCGGGCGTCCACGGAAGAAAAATCCGACGCTCAGCCTCGGGTGGTGCTGGTTTCTCAGGGACCGGGCGGAACCCGGATTACCGTCCGGTTTAACAACAAAACGCGCACCGTGGCACCAGGTAGTATGGTGTTTGGCGACTATCAGGTCGTGCTGTTGCGCAGTGGTAAATATCAGATTATTTCCGTCGCATAAAGAGGGAGTGACAAATGAAAAGGACTGTTTTATCGGCAGGGCTGATCTCGGCAATGCTGCTTTTTAGCACAAGTGCAATATCTTCGAATAATGCTCCCAATTCAGGAAAAGACGTCAGCGCAAATTTTGGTTTTCTGACACGCACGCCGGCCTCACTGGGGCCACATTATTTTACCGTTCGGGTATCGTCGGTCTTTGGTTTTAATAACGGGGGAAGGATGTCATTCAGCGTAGATGCCTATCAGACTTTTGGCGTGAATGTGTACTGGAAAACAAAAGGATACGATCAGGATAAAGGCCGTAATATTCCTACCGCTGTCTCCCCAAATTTGCCGCGTTGTTCATTTAGCCGCGAAATACAGTGTGATAGCAGTAAAGGAAAACTTGGAGATAGAGGGTCATCAGAGCATCTTGAAGGTTTGGTTTGGACTTATAATGGCGTCATGAACAGTTATAATATAACAGGCAAGGTCCCCGATAAATGGAACAGGGTGACACGGTTCTTTGAGCATCGTTTTAGTGGCGCCCAGTGGAATAGTGGAGACAGCGGCAGTGCTCTTCCTCCTGGTCCTAAACCAGTTGATGATCCTAATGTTCGACTTTCCTCGGTCTTTTTCACCCAGTCAGACGATCTATGTGATGATGCGGGCAAATTTTGTGGTGGTCAGGATGGAAAGCAAACCCCTCAAAGCATAACTATCTCAAGTAACGATCTGGAATATCTCGTCATTGAGGTCATCGGGTTCCAGCATGACATTGGAGGCCCCGTAAATGCTGCCACTCACGAATTTTGGACATTCCCTGTTATGGCCGTAAAATATGTCCCCAAAGGGAATGGGAAGAAAATGAAAATATTAAGAACGGATAAAAATGCCTCGTCGGGAATGGAGGTATTTGTAAATAGTGAACATGCAGGTGGTTTTCCTTCATCAACCCCAAACAATAATACAGGGGGGTATTGGGATGCAGGTGACTCCAATATTCATGGCGGTGGCGAGGAAGTCGATTTCGAAAAGATTGATATTCTTGATGTCACTCTTAAATATAATAGCGAACGCATTGAATGGGAGAGGCCTGAAAATACAGGGATTGCTGTTGATTTCAGCAAAACGGATCTTAACTGTATTCCATGGGCCGTCGCTACCTGTCGCTATCCGGGACCGTGACAATAAATCGTTCCCCATAAACGTTATAAATCACTTAGTTTCCCCGCGAGGTTCACACGGATGTAAACCTCGCTTTTTATCTTTGAACAGGCTTTTCCTGCTCTGACTGATGGCGTTAGTAGGCGTTCACCACGACCCACATCGGTCCCTGCCCCACTGCATAACGCCCCTTCTCTGCCAGCAGCCCCTGCTCGCCAGCAATCTCATACACCGCGATATGGTGCGATTTTTGCCCGGCAGCAATCAGGTATTTACCGCTGTGATCGATATTAAACCCGCGCGGCTGAGTTTCAGTAGGCTGGAAACCCTCTTTGGTCAGCACGCTGCCATCTTCAGACACGCTAAAGATCGTAATCAGGCTGGCGGTGCGGTCACAGGCGTACAGATGACGACCATCCGGTGTAATGTGAATATCCGCTGCCCAACGGGTATCAGTGAAATCAGCCGGCATCATATCCAGCGTCTGCACACACTCAATCTTGCCGTACGGATCTTTCAGCGCCCAGACGTCAACGGAGCTGTTCAGCTCATTCACACAGTAGGCAAATTGCTTATTCGGATGGAACGTCATATGACGCGGGCCAGCACCTTCAACGGTGGTCACTTCAGCCGGTTCCTGCGCCACCAGATGTCCATCATCGCTTACCTCAAACAGACAGATACGATCCTGTTTCAACGCCGGAACCCACAGGATACGGTTATCCGGTGAGATGTTGGCCGAGTGGCAGCCGTCCAGACCTTCAACCACGTCAACCTGTTCCACCGGCAGGCCATCTTCCAGACGCGTGACGCTCACGCTCCCGGCGTTATAAGAGCCGACAAACACGAAACGTCCCTGATGATCGGTAGAAATATGCGTCGGGCTACCCGGCAGCGCAGACTCCGCCGCGAAGGTCAGCGCACCGTCATCAGGCGCAATGCGGTAAGCCAACACGCGAAACTCCGGGCGCACGCCAACATAGAGGTAGCGCTTATCCGGGCTGACGACCATCGGCTGTACCTGACCCGGCACATCAACCACCTGCGTCAGCGTCAAAGAACCATCATGATTCAGGCTCCAGACGTGGATTTGCTGACTTTCAGGGCTGGCGGTATAAACGGTTTGCTTCATGAATACTCCTTTGCTTTTTGGCAGGTGGCTGCAATTGCCTGACACACGCCTAAGGTAGACGCTTTTAACGGTGAATGCTTAATTAAGGCGCAGAATTTTGTCCGGCTCCCGTCTCGGTGTACCATTCCAGCAGACAAAATTCTCAACCTTAATCTGGAAATAACT
This sequence comes from Citrobacter sp. RHBSTW-00887, assembly GCF_013728095.1. Lineage (NCBI taxonomy): Bacteria > Pseudomonadati > Pseudomonadota > Gammaproteobacteria > Enterobacterales > Enterobacteriaceae > Citrobacter > Citrobacter sp. RHBSTW-00887. The sequence continues at coordinate 3,622,238 of NZ_CP056267.1, forward strand.
ATGACCGCACGCGTGATTGCCCTGGATTTAGACGGTACCCTGTTGACCCCGAAAAAAACCTTGCTGCCATCCTCTCTTGAAGCGCTCGCGCGCGCCAGAGAAGCAGGATACCAACTTATCATTGTCACAGGTCGCCATCACGTTGCTATTCATCCTTTTTATCAGGCACTGGCGCTGGATACACCTGCAATTTGCTGCAACGGCACCTACTTGTATGATTATCAGGCAAAAACGGTACTGGAATCCGATCCCCTTCCGGTAAACCAGGCATTACAGCTGATCGAAATGCTGGATGAACATCAGATCCACGGGCTGATGTATGTGGATGAGGCCATGCTGTATGAGCGCCCAACCGGGCATGTGGTGCGTACCGCTAACTGGGCGCAAACCCTGCCGCCGGAACAGCGCCCTACCTTCACCCAGGTCCCTTCGCTGGCGCAGGCCGCACATGACGTTAACGCCGTCTGGAAATTTGCCCTCACCGACGAAGATATTCCGAAACTGCAGCAGTTTGGTAAGCATGTTGAACAGCTGTTGGGGCTGGAGTGTGAATGGTCCTGGCACGATCAGGTCGACATTGCCCGTAAAGGCAACAGCAAAGGACGACGCCTTACCCAGTGGATTGAAGCACAGGGCGGGTCAATGGAAAACGTCATTGCCTTTGGTGACAACTTTAACGATATCAGCATGCTGGAAGCCGCAGGTACCGGCGTGGCGATGGGTAATGCGGACGACGCGGTCAAAGCCCGCGCCAACATCGTAATTGGTGACAACACCACCGACAGCATCGCGAAATTTATTTACTCCCACCTGCTGTAATCACGCGGTAATCGACACGCTCTTAATTTGCGCGTACAGCCACAGGCCAGGTTTGATACCCAGTTCATCCCTGGCCCACGGGCTGATCCTCGCCCACAGCGTTTTACCGCCCACTTCAAGCTGAACCTCCACCTGACCATTATCGTCATAGCACTGCGCGACTTTCGCCCGCAGCACGTTACGAATACTGGTCTGCTGCGGTGGTTGGAGCACCAGCGAAACATCAGATGCCTGAATACGAATACGCAGCGCAGTTTGCAGCGGTTGATCCAGCTTATTGACCCATAGATGCTGATCGCCAAGCGCCAGTGCAGTCATTGCGTAATGTGGATGATGTTCCAGCACGCTGACTTTCAGAATGCTGCTTTGCTGTTCCTTTGGTAGCCACGGGTGCATCACGCTGCTGCCCCAGACATCTTCCAGCGAACCGAACGCTTTAACCTGCCCGTTTTCCAGCACCATCACTTTGTCAGCCAGGTGCAAGATTTCATCGAGCGAGTGGCTGACGTACAGCATCGGAATATTAATTTCACGCGCCAGGCGTTGCAGGTAAGGCAACAGTTCACGCTTACGCGGGATATCCAGCGAGGCTAACGGCTCATCAAGCAACAACAGTTCCGGCGCGGTAAGCAGCGCCCGACCGATGGCTACGCGCTGTTTTTCACCGCCAGAAAGCCCGCCGGGCAGACGGTCAAGCAGCGATTCAATGCCCAACAGGGCCACCAGCTTATCAAACTGTCCGGCCATACTTTTCGCCATACCGTAACGCAGGTTGCCGCGCACTTTATAATGTGGAAACAGGCGCGCATCCTGGAAAACATAGCCCACCCGGCGTTTTTCGGGCGTTAAACAGATACCGTTCTCGACGTCGTTCAAAACCCGTCCGTTAAGCACGATGCGCCCGGACTGCGGCTGCGTCAGGCCGCTGATGGCGTTAATCAGCGAGGTTTTACCCGCACCGGAAACGCCAAAAATAGCTGTGATCCCACTGGCTGGCAGCGTTTCGTTGAGCGTCAGGCAATGCGTCCCCAGCGTCTGGGAGAAATTAAGTTCCAGCATGATTACCGCCCCGTCCGTTCACGGCTAATACGCGCCAGCCATTCAGAAATCAGCAGTGAAATCAGCGCTAACACAATAGAAATGATACATAACCTTGCCGCCGCGCTTTCGCCGCCAGGGGTCTGGATCAGGGTATACATCGCCGACGGGATAGTGCGGGTTTCGCCAGGAATATTGGAGACAAAGGTAATCGTTGCGCCAAATTCCCCGAGGGAACGCGCGAACGCCAGCACCGTACCGACAATAATGCCGGGTAGCATCAGCGGTAAAGTAATCGTCACAAATACGCGCCAGCGTCCAGCGCCCAGCGTGCGGGCCGCCTGCTCCAGCTTGACATCGACACCTTCCAGCGCCAGACGAATAGCCCGTACCATAAGCGGGAAAGACATCACCGCCGCAGCCAGTACCGCACCGCGCCAGCTAAAGGCAAAGGTAATGCCAAACCAGTCATACAGCCATTCGCCAATGAATCCGCGGCGTCCCATGGCAACCAACAGCAGATAGCCCACCACAACCGGCGGCAGTACCAGCGGCAAATGCAGAACGCTGTCGAGCAGCGCTTTGCCCGGGAACTTGCATCGCACAAGCAGCCAGGCAAAGAAGATCCCAAACGGCAGACTAAACAACACAGCCAGGGAAGAAACTTTCAGGCTCAGTATAACGGCCTGCCATTCAGGATCGGTCAGTATCATTACTTGGTCGTAAATCCATAACGTTTAAAGATTTCAGCAGCCTGCGGTCCTTTCAGGTAATCATAGAACGCGCTGACCGTTGCGTTTTTGTGCCCATCAACAATTGCGATAGGGTATTCCACTTTTTTGTGTGAATCTTCCGGGAAAGTCGCAACAACTTTTACGCCCTTGCTGGCGACAGCATCGGAACCATAAACGATCCCCAGCGGCGCTTCGTTACGCTCTACCAGCGCCAGCGCACCGCGCACATCTTCGGCAGGTGCCAGTTTCGGGGCCAGGGTATCCCATGCCCCCAATTTTTGCAGCGCTTCTTTAGCATAAATGCCCGCCGGAACATGTTCCGGATCGCCAACGGCCAGACGCCCACCATTTAACAAACGGGTCCAGTTGGTTTTGCTGTCGATGGTGAAGTCTTTCTGCGCACTGTCTTTCGGTGCGACAACCACCAGGCTGTTACCCAACAGCGTTTCACGCGTGGCGGTATCAATCGACTTTTTGTCTACTGCGTAATCCATCCATTTCTGATCGGCAGAGATAAACAGATCGGCCGGAGCGCCTGCTTCAATCTGGCGCGCCAGCGTGGAAGAAGACGCAAAAGAAGAGACAACGTCAACGTTCTTCTCTTTTTTGTATTGCGTCGCAATATCCTGCATCGCGTTAGTCAGTGAAGCCGCTGCGAAAACAGTAATCTTTCCTTCATCCGCCAGCGCATGCCCGGCAACAGTAAGAGAAAGTGTTGCCCCGGCAAACAAGCGTAACCATGTACGTGCCATCTGTAACTCCTTTGAGTTTCGTTATGTAGTCGCAAATATAACGAGTAAACCAGGATTTTCCCAGTGGTTATTGATACCAATTTGAGGTTACACGAAGAAAATATCGGCAGGGAAAGCAGGATCTTGAGAAACGGTAGACTGAGAAAACGGGTTGGAAGGCGTAAAAAATATAAACGCCCGACTGAGCGGGCGTTTGGGGAATCAATGATTCTGTCTGGACTGGTCTTTTTGACCGATACCGGAGAAAATGTTGAACACTTCACCCAGTCCGTAAATCAGACCCAGAATGATGGCCATTACCACAGGTACCATGATTACGGCGAATACCAGACTTTTCAATAACTCTAACATGGTCAACTCCAGATGTAGTCCTTAGCTGTATTCTAACCACATAACGCAGAAAAGCACTCCCCTTTTGTGCGGTCGGCTTTGCTCAGGCACGGTTTTCCGTCACAATACCCTTTTTTGCTAGGAGCTTGTGATGCAGGCCGAAATCCTTCTTACGCTGAAACTTCAGCAAAAACTGTTTGCCGATCCCCGTCGCATTTCTCTGCTTAAGCATATTGCGCTTTCCGGCTCTATCAGTCAGGGCGCGAAGGATGCAGGTATTAGCTACAAAAGCGCCTGGGATGCGATTAACGAAATGAACCAACTAAGCGAGCAGACGCTGGTTGAGCGCGCCACCGGCGGCAAAGGCGGCGGCGGCGCGGTATTAACGCGCTACGGCCAACGCTTAATCCAGTTGTATGATTTGCTGGCGCAGATCCAACAAAAAGCCTTTGATGTTTTGAGCGATGACGATGCGCTACCGCTCAATAGCCTGCTGGCGGCTATCTCTCGATTTTCACTGCAAACCAGCGCCCGTAACCAATGGTTTGGCACAATCACCGCCCGCGACCACGATCAGGTCCAGCAGCATGTCGACGTCCTGCTGGCCGATGGCGAAACGCGCCTGAAAGTGGCGATCACTGCGCAAAGCGGCGAGCGTCTGGGTCTTGAGGAAGGCAAAGAAGTACTGATTCTGCTGAAAGCGCCGTGGGTAGGAATCACTCAGGATGACGCCATCGCTCAGGCCGCCGATAACCAGTTGCAGGGCACGATTAGCCATATTGAACGTGGAGCGGAACAGTGTGAAGTGCTGATGACGTTGCCAGACGGCCAGACGCTGTGCGCCATCGTTCCGGCCCAAGACGCCGCAACGCTGCAAGAAGGCGCTAGCGTCACCGCCTGGTTTAATGCTGACAGAGTGATTATCGCCACGCTGTGCTGAGTAGATTGACATCAGCCTGAAGAACACGTATCCCTGTTATTAATCGCTGCAAATAATGGGATACAAAATGTCATCGTTGCAAATTTCGCAAGGCACGTTTCGTCTTAGCGACACAAAAACGCTCCAGTTAGATGCGTTGACGTTAAACGCGGGTGATAGCTGGGCGTTTGTTGGCGCTAACGGGAGCGGGAAATCCGCGCTGGCCCGCGCACTGGCGGGAGAGCTGCCGCTTCTGAAAGGCGAGCGCCACTGTCAGTTCACGCGTATTACCCGACTCTCCTTTGAGCAGCTACAAAAGCTAGTCAGCGACGAGTGGCAGCGAAACAACACCGATCTTCTTAGTCCCGGTGAAGACGACACCGGGCGCACCACCGCCGAAATCATCCAGGATGAGGTCAACGATCCCGCCCGCTGCGCTGCGTTGGCGCAGCAGTTTGGCATCTCTTCCCTGCTCAACAGGCGTTTCAAATACCTTTCCACCGGTGAAACACGTAAAACCCTGCTCTGTCAGGCGTTAATGTCCGCGCCGGATTTACTGATCCTTGATGAGCCCTTTGACGGGCTGGACGTAGCGTCACGCCGTCAGTTAGCAGAACTGCTCGCGGAGTTGCATCAGGCCGGCTTTACGCTGGTGCTGGTACTTAACCGCTTTGATGAAATACCCGAGTTCGTGCAGTTTGCTGGCGTACTTGCCGATTGCACACTGACAGAAACCGGCGCAAAAACCGAACTTCTGCAACAGGCATTAATCGCTCAGCTTGCCCATAGCGAGCGGCTGGAAGGAATTCAGTTACCTGAACCGGACGAGCCTTCGGTGCGCCGTACGTTGTCAGATAATGAGCCGCGAATTGTGCTTAACGATGGCACGGTCTCGTATAATGATCGCCCTATCCTTCACCATTTGAGCTGGCAGGTAAATCCGGGGGAACACTGGCAAATCGTCGGCCCCAACGGAGCGGGGAAATCAACCCTGCTCAGTTTAATCACCGGCGATCACCCCCAGGGTTACAGCAACGACCTGACCCTGTTTGGCCGTCGCCGTGGCAGCGGTGAAACTATCTGGGATATCAAAAAACACATCGGCTACGTCAGCAGCGGTCTGCATCTGGATTACCGGGTGAGTACCACAGTTCGCAACGTTATTCTCTCTGGTTATTTTGATTCAATCGGCATCTATCAGGCCGTTTCCGACAGGCAGCAAAAGCTGGTGCAACAGTGGCTGGATATCCTTGGCTTCGATAAACGTATCGCGGATGCGCCATTTCATAGTCTTTCCTGGGGACAGCAGCGGCTGGCACTGATTGTTCGCGCGCTGGTTAAACACCCGACGTTGTTGATCCTTGACGAGCCTTTGCAAGGGTTAGATCCGCTCAATCGCCAACTGATTCGCCGTTTTGTGGATGTGCTAATCGGTGAAGGTGAAACTCAACTGCTGTTCGTCTCTCACCACGCCGAAGATGCCCCAGCCTGCATTACCCATCGACTGGAGTTTGTGCCCGAGAACGACATCTACGCCTATCGACTAACGTCTCTGCGTTAGTTTTCATTGCAGGGCGTTTATCACGCCCTTTTTTTCTGCTTTTTTTCAGACAAACGCTGAAATAACAACCTAACATAATGATTTAAAATAAAATAACCATTAAAAATGCGTGAAACTTATGGAGTGTAAACGATTCCACTAATTTATTCCATGTCACACTTTTCGTATCTTTGTTATGCTATGGTTATTGCATACCATAGGCTTAACGGAGCGAATTATGAGAGTATTGGTTACAGGTGGTAGCGGTTACATTGGAAGCCACACTTGCGTGCAGTTGTTGAAAAACGGTCACGAGGTGGTGATCCTGGACAATCTCTGCAACAGCAAACGCAGCGTTTTGCCCGTCATTGAGCGTTTAGGTGGCAAGCAGCCGACCTTCGTGGAAGGGGATATCCGTAACGAAGCGCTGATAACCGAAATTCTACACGATCATGCCATTGACACGGTCATTCATTTTGCGGGTTTAAAAGCCGTTGGAGAATCCGTTGCCAAGCCGTTGGAGTACTATGACAACAACGTCAATGGCACCCTGCGTCTGGTGAATGCAATGCGCGCCGCCAACGTGAAAAACTTCATTTTCAGCTCCTCCGCGACCGTCTATGGCGATCAGCCGCAAATTCCTTACGTTGAAAGCTTCCCTACCGGCACGCCGCAAAGTCCGTACGGCAAAAGCAAGCTGATGGTAGAACAAATCCTGACCGACCTGCAAAAAGCACAACCCGACTGGAGTATCGCTTTACTGCGCTACTTTAACCCGGTTGGTGCTCATCCGTCGGGCGATATGGGGGAAGATCCGCAAGGTATTCCCAACAACCTGATGCCTTACATCGCACAAGTTGCCGTGGGCCGCCGCGAGTCCCTTGCCATATTTGGCAACGACTACCCAACTGAAGATGGTACCGGCGTTCGCGACTACATCCACGTGATGGATCTCGCCGACGGCCACGTCGTCGCGATGGAAAAACTGGCGGGCAAACGGGGTGTGCATATTTACAACCTCGGAGCAGGCATCGGCAGCAGCGTACTGGACGTGGTCAACGCCTTCAGCAAAGCCTGCGGTAAACCCATTAATTACCATTTCGCCCCGCGCCGTGATGGCGATCTTCCGGCTTACTGGGCAGATGCCAGCAAAGCCGATCGCGAGCTTAACTGGCGCGTGACCCGCACACTGGATGAAATGGCACAAGACACCTGGCACTGGCAGTCACGCCACCCGCAAGGATATTCGGATTAAGGACCAATCATGACGCAATTCAATCCTGTCGATCATCCACATCGCCGTTTTAACCCGCTCACCGGGCAGTGGATCCTCGTATCACCGCATCGCGCCAAACGCCCGTGGCAAGGGGCGCAGGAAACCCCGTCTAAGCAGGTACTGCCTGCACATGACCCGGACTGTTTCCTGTGTGCTGGCAATACGCGCGTTACCGGTGATGTAAATCCGGATTACACCGGAACCTATGTTTTTACCAATGATTTTGCGGCGCTGATGTCCGATACCCCGGACGCGCCGGACAGTCACGATCCGTTGATGCGTTGCCAGAGCGCGCGCGGTACCAGCCGCGTAATTTGCTTCTCGCCAGATCACAGCAAAACGCTGCCAGAACTCAGCGTCCCTGCGCTGACAGAAATCGTAAAAACGTGGCAGGAGCAGACCGAAGACTTAGGGAAAACCTATCCCTGGGTGCAGGTATTTGAGAATAAAGGCGCGGCGATGGGGTGCTCGAACCCGCACCCGCACGGTCAAATTTGGGCCAACAGCTTTTTGCCCAACGAAGCTGAACGTGAAAATCGCCTACAGAAAGCATACTTCGCCGAACAGGGCGCGCCGATGCTCGTTGATTACGTCCAGCGTGAACTGGCAGACGGCAGCCGTACGGTCGTTGAAACTGAGCACTGGCTGGCGGTTGTCCCTTACTGGGCCGCGTGGCCGTTCGAAACGCTGCTGCTGCCGAAAGCGCATGTGCTGCGTATTACCGATTTGACCAACGAGCAGCGTGCTGACCTGGCGCTGGCGTTGAAAAAACTGACCAGTCGTTACGACAACCTGTTCCAGTGCTCATTCCCCTACTCCATGGGCTGGCACGGCGCGCCGTTTAACGGTGAAGAAAACGAACACTGGCAGTTGCACGCGCACTTTTACCCGCCGCTGCTGCGTTCCGCGACCGTGCGTAAATTTATGGTCGGTTATGAAATGCTGGCAGAAACCCAGCGAGATCTGACCGCAGAACAAGCGGCTGAGCGACTGCGTGCGGTCAGCGACATCCATTTTCGCGAATCCGGAGTGTAAATAATGAGTCTGAAAGAAAAAACACAATCTCTGTTTACAGAAACGTTTGGCTACCCTGCCACCCATACTATTCAGGCACCGGGTCGTGTAAACCTGATCGGCGAACATACCGATTATAACGACGGCTTCGTTTTGCCCTGCGCCATCGACTATCAAACCGTCATCAGCTGCGCGGCGCGCGACGATCGAAAAGTACGCGTCATCGCCGCTGATTACGACAATCAGGTTGATGAGTTCTCTCTCGATGCGCCGATTATCGCCCACGATAGCCAGCAGTGGTCAAACTACGTGCGTGGCGTGGTAAAACATCTGCAAAAGCGCAATAACGCCTTTGGCGGCGCGGATCTGGTGATCAGCGGTAACGTCCCGCAGGGTGCGGGCTTAAGCTCTTCTGCCTCACTGGAAGTCGCTGTTGGTACGGTATTCCAGCAGCTCTATCATCTGCCGCTCGACGGCGCGCAGATTGCCCTGAATGGCCAGGAAGCTGAAAACCAGTTTGTCGGTTGTAACTGCGGCATCATGGATCAACTGATCTCCGCACTTGGCAAGAAAGATCATGCGCTGCTGATCGACTGCCGTACGCTGGGCACCAAAGCCGTTTCTATGCCTGAGGGTGTAGCGGTGGTGATCATCAACAGCAACTTTAAACGCACGCTGGTCGGTAGCGAATACAACACCCGTCGCGAACAGTGTGAAACTGGCGCGCGTTTCTTCCAGCAGCCAGCGCTGCGTGATGTCAGCCTCGAAGCGTTTAACGCTGTCGCCCACGAGCTGGATCCGATTGTTGCCAAACGCGTGCGCCACGTCATCACGGAAAATGCGCGTACCGTTGAAGCCGCACAGGCACTGGAAAAAGGCGACCTGCTGCGCATGGGCCAGCTGATGGCGGAATCTCACGCCTCAATGCGCGATGACTTTGAAATCACGGTGCCGCAAATTGATACACTGGTAGAGATTGTCAAAGCGACCATCGGTGATAAAGGCGGTGTGCGGATGACCGGCGGCGGCTTCGGCGGCTGCATCGTGGCGCTGATCCCGCAAGATTTGGTTCCTGCCGTACAGCAGGCTGTCGCCACACAGTACGAGGCAAAAACCGGTATTAAAGAAACATTCTACGTCTGCAAACCTTCACAAGGAGCCGGACAATGTTAAACGAAATCCCTGTGCAGGCTCCGGACGGTCAACCGTTTCGCCTGCTCACCCTGCGCAATGACGCAGGGATGGTAGTCACGCTCATGGACTGGGGCGCGACCCTGCTCTCTGCGCGTATTCCGCTTAGCGATGGTAGCGTGCGCGAAGCATTACTCGGCTGCGCCAGTCCGGAACAATACCCGGAACAGGCTGCATTTCTGGGGGCTTCGATTGGCCGCTACGCGAACCGTATCGCCAACAGCCGCTATACCTTTGCTGGCGAAACCGTTGAATTACTGCCAAGTCAGGGCAATAACCAACTGCACGGCGGACCAGACGGTTTCGACAAACGTCGCTGGCAGATAGTCAATCAGAATGACCGTCAGGTGCTGTTCGCCTTAACGTCTGACGATGGCGATCAGGGCTTCCCAGGCCATCTTTGCGCCACCGTGCAGTATCGCCTGACTGATGATAATCGTATTTCGATAACTTATCGTGCCACGGTCGATAAACCCTGCCCGGTGAATCTGACAAATCACGTCTATTTTAACCTCGACGGCGATAAAACGGATGTGCGCCAGCATAAGCTGCAAATTCTGGCGGACGAGTACTTACCGGTTGACGAAATGGGTATCCCGCATGATGGACTGAAATCCGTCGCCGGTAGCACGTTCGATTTCCGCACCCCTAAAATCATCAGTAGTGAATTTCTGGCCGATGACGATCAGCGCAAGGTGAAAGGTTACGATCACGCCTTCCTGCTTCAGGCACAGGGCAACGCGCGTACGCCGGTCGCTCAGTTGTGGTCACAGGATGAAAAACTGCAGATGGTGGTCTACACCTCGGCCCCGGCATTGCAGTTTTACTCCGGTAATTTCCTCGGTGGTACGCCTTCCCGCGGGCCAGAGGCCTACGAAGACTGGCAAGGCCTGGCGCTGGAAAGTGAATTTCTGCCGGACAGCCCGAACCACCCCGAGTGGCCACAGGCAGATTGCTTCCTGCGTCCGGGTGAAGAGTATGCCAGCGTGACGGAATATCAGTTTATTCCAGCTTGATCGTTTCCCCTCCCAGGCCCGATGACATATCTTTTCGGGCCTGGTGCTTGTTAATCACAGTAGAACCGCTCAAATCCCCACCACTCAAAGACAAAATCGCAACCTTGAGTTCACAAGAACCTTACACTGTAGCGCTATTTTCGCTATGGTTATGCGTAAGCATTGCCGCTTACACATTACGGCAATATAATGAGAATTATTATCATTCGATATGATTTATAGGAGTGAATGTATGGCTGTAACTAAGCTGGTTCTGGTACGTCACGGTGAAAGTCAGTGGAACAACGAAAACCGTTTTACCGGTTGGTATGATGTTGATCTGTCCGAGAAAGGCGTGGGCGAAGCAAAAGCGGCAGGAAAACTGCTGAAAGAGGAAGGCTACAGCTTTGATTTTGCTTATACCTCTGTGCTGAAACGTGCCATCCACACCCTGTGGAACGTACTGGACGAACTGGATCAGGCCTGGCTGCCGGTTGAGAAATCCTGGAAACTGAACGAACGCCATTACGGTGCGCTGCAGGGTTTGAACAAAGCAGAAACCGCTGAAAAATACGGTGATGAGCAGGTTAAGCAGTGGCGTCGCGGCTTTGCGGTTACCCCGCCGGAACTGACCAAAGACGACGAGCGTTACCCGGGTCACGATCCGCGTTATGCGAAGCTGACCGACAAAGAGTTACCAGTTACCGAAAGCCTGGCGCTGACTATCGATCGCGTTATCCCTTACTGGAATGAAACCATTCTGCCGCGCATGAAAAGCGGTGAGCGCGTAATTATCGCCGCTCACGGTAACTCTCTGCGTGCGCTGGTTAAATACCTGGATAACATGGGCGAAGATGAGATCCTTGAACTGAACATCCCGACCGGCGTACCGCTGGTGTATGAGTTCGACGAAAACTTCAAGCCGATCAAACACTACTATCTGGGTAACGCTGACGAGATCGCAGCAAAAGCGGCGGCCGTTGCGAACCAGGGTAAAGCGAAGTAATTTTCGCGGTAAGTTAAAGACAAAGCGTGGATTCCTCCACGCTTTTTTATTTCGGCACGACCAGAAAATGTAGGCCGGATAAGACATCGCCCCATCCGGCAGTCTGCAACGGAATGCCTGATGGCGCTACGCTTCTCAGGCCTACGGGACTTGGTTAACCGCGACGCGCTTTTACCGCATCCGCCAGTTGACGCAACACCGCATCGGTATCTTCCCAACCAATGCAGGCGTCGGTGATGCTCTTACCGTAGGTCAGCGGCTCACCGCTATCCGGATTCTGATTACCTTCCACCAAATGGCTTTCGATCATCACGCCAATAATTGCTTTTTCGCCACCGGCGACTTGTCCGCAAACATCTTTCGCAACATCCATCTGCTTTTTGAACTGCTTGCTGGAGTTGGCATGGCTGAAGTCGATCATCACTTGCGCAGAGAGTCCTGCTTTGACCAGACCTTCTTTCACGTCCGCAACGTGCTGAGCGCTGTAGTTCGGCTCTTTGCCACCGCGCAGAATGATATGGCAATCGCCATTACCACTGGTATTCACGATCGCTGAATGACCCCATTTGGTGACAGACAGGAAGCAGTGCGGTGCCCCTGCAGCGTTGATTGCATCAATCGCCACTTTGATGGTGCCATCGGTACCGTTTTTAAAACCAACCGGGCAGGACAGACCCGATGCTAGCTCGCGGTGCACCTGAGATTCTGTTGTACGTGCCCCAATTGCGCCCCAGCTCATCAGATCGGCGAGATATTGTGGGGTGATCATATCGAGGAATTCACCCGCAGTCGGCAATCCGCTGTCGTTGATATCCAGCAGCAGTTTACGCGCAATGCGCAGCCCATCATTGATCTGGAAGCTATTGTCCATGTGCGGATCGTTGATAAGCCCTTTCCAGCCAACGGTGGTACGCGGTTTTTCAAAATAGACGCGCATGACGATTTCAAGCTCACCTTTTAACGCTTCGCGCAGCGCCAGCAGACGAGTGGCATACTCTTTGGCAGCTGCCGGATCATGAATAGAGCACGGCCCAATCACCACCAGAAGGCGATCGTCGCTCCCTTTCAGAATTTTATGAATCGCCTTACGGGCATGAGCCACCGTATTGGCGGCATTTTCAGTAGCGGGGAATTTTTCCAGCAGTGCGACTGGTGGTAATAACTCGTTGATCTCTTTAATGCGTAAATCGTCGTTCTGATAATTCATGATTATTCCAGCGTTGCCATACTTATATAAATGAATGCAATCCCTCCAATCTATATCTTCAGTCATAAAGTGTAAACGGGGTTTTACACTTTGGACGGATTAATCCTGGAATTGGCCAAAAAAACGCAATAAAGTAGCGAAAAACGAGATCCAAACTACAATTTCTAACTGTAACAACTTTAATTTTCATAGATTTCAAGATTCTATGCTGGTTTTAATTTCCATAGCAAAACGATTAACCACATATTAATGATGTAACTGGCACATGCACTGTTGGAAGACGTTATCCGACATATCGACCTTAACAGGAGCATATTATGCATATGACAAAGCTGGCTTCACTCTTCCTTACCGCTACACTCAGCCTCGCCAGCGGCGCGGCACTGGCTGCTGAAAGCAACGCGCAGTCCAATAACGGTCAGGCAAATTCCTCGGCTGATGCAGGACAAGTCGCCCCAGACGCCCGCGAAAACGTGGCGCCAAATAATGTCGACAACAGTAACGTGAATTCAGGTGGCACAATGCTGCACCCGGACGGTTCATCAATGAACCATGAAGGGATGACCAAAGATGAGATGCACAAAAACACGATGTGTAAGGACGGTCGCTGCCCTGATGTGAATAAGAAGGTTGAGACCGGAAACGGCATCAACAATGATGTTGACACAAAAACTGATGGCACCACGCAGTAACGCTGAAATTAAAGCTAATAACGGGAGAGCAATAGCTCTCCTTTTTAATTTTATCATCCCAAAAACGGTATGATGGCATACAGTAAAGATGAGAATAACAAAGGGATGGCATAATGGCGCACGCACATACTCATACTTCCTCTGAACAACCCAAGGACAATAATGCCCGCCGACTGATGTTCGCATTCTGCATTACAGCCGGATTTATGTTGGTTGAAGTGGTGGGTGGCATACTTTCTGGTTCACTGGCCTTGCTGGCCGACGCCGGGCATATGCTCACGGATGCTGCGGCGCTGCTTTTCGCGCTGCTGGCCGTCCGGTTTTCCCGTCGCCCGCCCACAATACGACACACCTTCGGCTGGCTGAGGCTCACGACGCTGGCCGCATTTGTTAATGCCATCGCATTGGTCGTTATCACCATTTTAATCGTCTGGGAGGCGATTGAGCGCTTCCAGACGCCTCGCCCCGTGGCTGGCGGCATGATGATGGTTATTGCTGTCGCGGGTCTACTGGCCAACGTGCTCGCTTTTTGGGTTTTACATCGCGGCAGTGAAGAGAAAAATCTGAACGTCCGCGCCGCGGCGCTGCATGTGATGGGCGATTTACTCGGCTCGGTCGGGGCAATCATCGCTGCGCTGATTATTATCTGGACGGGCTGGACACCCGCGGACCCAATTCTCTCGATTCTGGTTTCCGTGCTGGTGCTGCGTAGCGCCTGGCGATTGCTAAAAGATAGCGTTAATGAATTACTGGAAGGTGCCCCGCTGACGCTGGATATCGCCGCACTGCAGCGCCATCTCAGCCGGGATATTCCTGAAGTCCGCAACGTTCACCATGTCCATGTCTGGATGGTGGGCGAAAAACCGGTAATGACACTGCATGTTCAGGTGATCCCGCCACACGATCACGATGCGTTGCTGGAGCGTATTCAGCATTTCCTTATCCATCACTACCAGATTGAACACGCCACAATCCAGATGGAGTATCAGCCGTGCAATGGGCCGGACTGTCACCTGTATCAGGGCGTGTCCGGCCATTCACATCATCACCATTAATGAGAAAGCGCGTGGGAACCCCGCTCACGCGCGCTGTTAATCCACATCCTGCTACCGTTCAGGGCGATAACCGTCAGGATCATATATTCCAGCGACATGGCATATACGCCTTGCAGGGCAAAGATCACCACGCTAATGACGTTAATGATCACCCACAGCAGCCAGTTTTCAACGTATTTGCGCGTCATCAGGATCATCGCCGCAATCGACAGCACCATCATGCAGGAGTCCCAGAACGGGAATGCATCGGGTTGTAGTTCAGGCACAACAACCTGTAATCCCAATGCCTGCATAATATTCACCGCAATGCCTGTCAGGAACGCAAAGACCGGATCGATATAGATCGACATCAGGCCGATCGCCACCACGCAAGCCGCCAGCCAGCCGATCGCTTTTGGAAGCGGTAGCCAGCGAATTTTCAGTTCCGCTTCATGCTGGTTGGTTTGCCGGGACCAGGCATACCAGCCGTAGATATTTGCGGCAAAGAAGAAAACTTGCAGCAACAAGCTGGCATAGAGCTGGATCTGAAAGAAGATAATTGCAAACAGCGTGACGTTTATCAGACCGAAGAAGTAATTGCTGATTTTCTCAAGGCTCGCCAGGCCAATACACAGCAACCCGGCGATCGTTCCCACGGCTTCGATCCACGACAAATCGTAACCACCCGCGCCAATCGGAATATGTACCAGAATGTTCTGCGTGCTAAAAAAGTCCATCTTTTCCCCCAGAGCAAAAATAAATAATTACGCTCGAAGTGTAGCCGCAAATTCCAACATACGGTTTAACGGCAAAAGCGCCCCTTCTCTCAGCGAGTCCTCAACATGTATCTCATGAGCCGCGCCGCCATGTTCCAGGCCCTCAGCAATCGCTTTCAGGCCATTCATCGCCATCCACGGACAATGCGCACAGCTGCGACAGGTTGCCCCCTCGCCAGCCGTCGGAGCTTCAAGCAGCTCTTTATCCGGAACGGCCTGCTGCATTTTGTAAAAAATGCCCCGGTCAGTCGCCACAATCAACTGCTTATGCGGTAACGATTTAGCCGCGTTGATGAGCTGGCTGGTTGAGCCAACCGCATCTGCCATATCAACGATAGACTGAGGGGACTCCGGGTGCACCAGCACCGCGGCATCAGGGTAAAGCCCTTTCATGCGTGTTAAGGCCTGGGTTTTAAACTCGTCGTGGACGATGCAGGCGCCCTGCCAACAGAGCACGTCTGCGCCGGTCTGTTTTTGCACGTAGTTGCCCAGATGTCTGTCCGGAGCCCAGATGATTTTTTCACCTAAACTATCAAGATGCTCAATAAGCTCAACCGCGATACTGGAAGTCACGACCCAGTCCGCACGTGCTTTAACGGCAGAAGAGGTATTGGCGTAAACCACCACGGTACGATCCGGATGCGCGTCGCAAAATGCGCTGAACGCGTCAATCGGACAGCCCAGATCTAATGAACATTCCGCCTGTAAGGTCGGCATCAGGATGGTCTTTTCCGGGCTGAGAATTTTGGCAGTTTCTCCCATAAACCTCACGCCCGCAACCAGCAGCGTAGAGGCAGAATGCTTTGCACCGAACCGCGCCATCTCCAGAGAATCAGAAATACAGCCCCCGGTCTCTTCCGCTAACTGCTGAATTTCAGGATCGGTGTAATAATGCGCGACCATAACGGCATCACGCTCTTTCAGCAGGCGCTTGATTTTTTCACGATAAAATTGCTTTTCATCCACACTTAGCGGTACTGGCTTCGGCGGAAACGGATAAATTGCTGCTTCTGGATCAAACATCACGCTCATCTTGCTTTCTCGTTTCACTGGCTTAACGAAATAACCGATTAAAAGCGTGACGCACGCCATATTCGGTTTGATTTGTTTTGTATGCTAAACAAGATAGCGGATTGGCGCAGAAAAGTCACAATAATTGCGTGTGATGAATGCCGGATGGCGTCTGACGTCTTATCCGGCCTACAGGAGTAGTGTCGTCTGTAGGCTGAAAAGCAAAGGACATCAGGCAATCTTATAAATCGCAGATAGCAAAAAGGCGCCTTTAGGGCGCCTTTTTACACTGGTGGGGCGTGCAGGATTCGAACCTGCGACCAATTGATTAAAAGTCAACTGCTCTACCAACTGAGCTAACGCCCCCGTATGGGGTTTACTGCTTCAATTATTCAGGATGGTGGGTCGTGCAGGATTCGAACCTGCGACCAATTGATTAAAAGTCAACTGCTCTACCAACTGAGCTAACGACCCGCTCGGATGTCACCTGAAAAATTCTTTACTCGACACCAATATAAGAATTGGTGGGGCGTGCAGGATGACTCGACTTCGTCTCGCCCTAACGGGCCGTTGCTAAAGCAACGTTATCCTTCACGTTTAACACCTGAGTACAATGTTAAAGTTGGTGGGGCGTGCAGGATTCGAACCTGCGACCAATTGATTAAAAGTCAACTGCTCTACCAACTGAGCTAACGCCCCGAGTGGTGGGTGATGACGGGATCGAACCGCCGACCCCCTCCTTGTAAGGGAGGTGCTCTCCCAGCTGAGCTAATCACCCGATACTACGCTGGATACTGCATTAAGTGGTGGGGCGTGCAGGATTCGAACCTGCGACCAATTGATTAAAAGTCAACTGCTCTACCAACTGAGCTAACGCCCCACTTTTTTCGCCGCTTTCGGGCTGTTTGATATCCCTTGGCAACGGCGGCATATATTACTGATTTCAGATTTTAGCGCAACAAAAATTTCGATGTAAATAACTCAACTGCTTAGGAATCACACGACACGACCAGAAATAACACGATTTCTGGTCGCATGGTGGTCATTACATCGCGCCAAGGCGTTTTTGCGCTTGTTTCGCGCCATCAGTGCCAGGATATTTAGTGATAACCTGCTGATAAACCGCTTTAGCTTTTGCTGTGTCACCTTTGTCCTGCATGATGACGCCGACTTTATACATCGCGTCTGCAGCCTTAGGTGATTTTGGGAAGTTTTTAACTACCGAAGCAAAATAGAACGCAGCATCATCTTTTTTACCCTTGTTGTAATTCAACTGACCCAGCCAGTAATTCGCATTGGGCAGGTAAGTAGAGTCCGGGTACTTTTTGATGAAGTTCTGAAATGCTTCAATTGCGTCATCCTGGCGGGATTTATCCTGCACCAGAGCAATCGCTGCATTGTAATCGGTATTCGCATCGCCAGTTTGCACGGGAGCCCCTGACGTTGCTGCAGCTCCCGCATCAGGTGCAGGGGTTGCCGCCCCACTCTGATCGCCACCTGTAGACTGTGCCGCAGGCGCACTACCGCTGCCAAGATTATTCATCTGCAGCAATATCTGCTTCTGTCGCTCAACAACCTGATTCAGTTGATATTGATTTTCCTGAATTTGACCACGCAGGGAATCGATATCGGACTGATTATCGGAGAGTTGTTGCTGGAGTTGGGTTAAAAGCTGACTGTGAGCGTTAGAAATACGCTCGAGTTGAGTGACACGGTCTTCGACCGAGCCTGAGCCGACACTACTGATTGGCGCCTGTGCAAAAGCGGCCCAGGGGGCCGCTATGCCAACCAGTAACGACAGACTCAACAGGTGATGTCTGAAGTTACTGCTCATGCAATTCTCTTAGTAAACCAGTACGGCGCGACGGTTTTTGGCGTAAGCCGCTTCGTCATGACCCAGTACTGCAGGTTTTTCTTTACCGTAAGAAACGATGGAGATCTGGTCAGCAGAAACGCCTTTACCCTGCAGGTACATCTTAACGGCGTTCGCACGACGCTCACCCAGGGAGATGTTGTACTCAGGAGTACCACGTTCGTCCGCATGACCTTCTACGGTGACTTTGTAAGACGGGTTGCTACGCAGGAAGTTAGCGTGAGCATCCAGCATTGCAGCGAAGTCAGAACGGATATCGTACTTGTCCAGATCGAAGTAAACGATGTTGTTCTGCTGCAGCTGTTGCATCTGAAGACGCGCTTGCTCTTCAGAAGACATGTTGCCGCTGCCGTTTGCATCCATACCAGTGCCGGCACCCAGCATGCCTTCGCTGCCGTCATTGCTGGCGTTCTTGTTAGAAGAACACGCTGCAATAGCCATAACAGGCAGAGCAATCATCAGCCCTTTCAGCACTTTGTTCAGTTGCATTTCAATGATTCCTTTATTAATCAATTATTTATTATCACAGATACGGCGACCAGGCAGGGAATTTAACCTGACCATCAGTTGCCGGAAGACGCGCTTTGAAACGCCCATCTGTAGAAACCAAATTCAGCACGGATCCCATCCCCTGAGAAGAGCTGTAGATTACCATAGTGCCGTTAGGTGCCAGACTTGGCGTTTCATCCAGGAACGTTGACGACAGGACTTGTACGCCACCCGCTACCAGATCTTGTTTGGCAATGTGTTGCTGACCATTGGCTGAGCTTACCATTACCATAAACTTACCGTCGCTGCTCACATCCGCATCCTGGTTTTGCGAACCTTCCCAGGTAATACGCTGCGGAGCACCGCCGTTGACGTTAACTTTATATACCTGCGGACGACCGGCCTGGTCAGAGGTAAAGGCCAGGTTTTGGCTGTCCGGGAACCAGGTAGGTTCCGTGTTGTTGCTGCGACCATCCGTCACCTGACGGATCTGACCGGAACCAATGTCCATGACATACAGGTTCAGGCTACCGGTTTTAGACAGGGCAAACGCCAGTTTGCTGCCATCCGGAGAAAACGCAGGTGCACCGTTGTGACGTGGGAACGACGCTACCTGACGAACCGCGCCATTAGACAACGTCTGAATAACCAGCGCAGAACGACCGCTTTCGAAAGTGACGTATGCCAGCTTTGAACCGTCCGGAGACCATGCCGGAGACATCAGCGGCTGCGGAGAACGGTGTACCACGAACTGGTTGTAGCCATCGTAGTCGGATACACGTAATTCGTACGGGAACTGGCCGCCGTTCGTCTGAACAACATAAGCGATACGGGTACGGAATGCACCTTTAATACCGGTCAGTTTTTCAAACACTTCGTCACTTGCAGTATGTCCCGCGTAACGCAACCACTGCTTGTTCACTTTATAGGTGTTCTGTGCCAGTACGGTACCCGGTGCGCCACCGGTATCTACCAGTTGATAAGCAACGCTGTAGGAACCATCCGGATTTGGCGTAACCTGACCTACTACCACGGCATCAATACCCAGCGCAGACCATGCGGCAGGTTGAACTTCCTGTGCGGTACCCGGCTGCTGCGGCAGACGAGAACGGTCTAACGGATTAAATTTACCGCTGTTACGCAGGTCGGCACCTACGATACCACCGATATCTTCAGGTGCAGCACCCGGCCCTGCCCACTGGAAGGGGACAACACCAATCGGGCGTGCCGAGTCCACCCCCTGGGTGATCTCGATACGTACTTCTGCGTGCAGCACCGCTGCCCACAGCATCAGAAAACCAAATGCTACTCGTAATGCCTGCTTCATCATATCTCCCTTATCTGGACGGAAAGCCCACGATAATTTAGCAGAATGTTAACAAACTCAAATACACAAAACTACCAGAACGCTGTCTCAACCTTAGACCGTTTCCCCTGAATTCTCAGGGACGTTATTACAGTTTAAAGTCCAGCTTGGCATCTTTTACTTTTTCATAAACAGCCTGGCTAGGCGGTTTAGGAATTCTGGCTGTTTTCGCAGCCGTCAGCGCAGCCTGACACAATGCCGGATCTCCGCCCTCTTCGGTCACATCCAGTAACAGACCATCGGGTGCTAACTTGATATGTAATACGCAAGATTTACCCGCATACAAATCGGCACCATACAGGCGGCTCTGGATCGCATTACGAATTTGAGATGCGTAAGCACTGATATCAGCGCCAGATGCACCGCCATTTGCACCACTTGTACCACTATCTTTCGCCGGTTGACCGTTTCCTTTCGCTCCACCACCTGATTTCGGTGCATTCTTACCGGAGCTTAAGTCGCCCAACAAGTCGTCAACGCCAGAGGCTGCAGCTGCTTTTTCGGCCGCAGCCTTTTTCGCAGCCGCCGCTTTATCTGCCGCAGCTTTCTTATCGGCAGCGGCTTTCTCGGCTGCAGCTTTTTTATCTGCTGCTGCTTTTTCCGCTGCAGCTTTCTTATCAGCCGCAGCCTTTTCAGCAGCGGCAGCTTTCGCGGCAGCGGCTTTTTCTGCTTTCTCCGCAGCAGCTTTCTCGGCTGCTGCTTGCTTGGCGGCTTCAGCCTGAGCTTTCTTCGCAGCGTCTGCGGCAGCCTTAGCAGCTTGTGCTTCGGCAATTTTCTTCGCATCAGCAGCGGCTTTAGCGGCTTCAGCCTCTGCTTTTTTCTGTGCGTCCGCAGCGGCTTTCTTCGCGGCATCTGCCGCTTGTTTCGCCTGAGCATCAGCTTTGGCCTTCGCGTCTGCAGCAGCCTTCGCCGCAGCTTCTTCAGCCTGTTTCTGTTGCTCTTGCGCTTTCGCGGCGGCGGCTTCGGCCTGTTTCTGCTGTTCCGCCTGTTCGCGCACTTTTTCCTGCGCGGCTAAACGTTCTTTTTCAAGTTGCTTCAGTCGCTCTTGCTCGGCCGCCTGCTTCTCGCGAAGCTCCTCAGCTTGCTGCTGCGCCTGTTTTTCACGCTGCTCTTCTGCACGTTTAGCACTTGCCTGCTGTTGCTGCTGCCTGTCGTACTGTTGCACAACGGCGCCAGGATCGACCATAACGGCGTCGATGGACGAACCGCCACCGCCGCCGGCTGAAGCATCAATGTGCTCATCGAACGAACTCCAGATCAGCGCTGCAAATAAAATGACATGCAGCACCGCTGAAATAATTATCGCCCTTTTGAGCTTGTCGTTTTGTTCGGTTGCCTTTGACACTCTCGGTTCCCAAAAAACTGTTCGCCTGTTACGCGCTATCTTTCAAGCCAGCAAAACGTAGTCATCAGATTGGCTGCGTCATCAAGCCAACCGATTTTACGCCTGCACTGTGTAACAAGTTCAGCGCTTTAATTATTTCATCATAAGGCACGTCTTTCGCACCACCGATTAAAAAGACCGTTTTCGGATTGGTCTGCAGGCGACTTTTCGCTTCCGCGATAACCTGCTCCGGCGGCAGTTGATCCATACGATCTTTCTCAACGACCACGCTGTATTGCCCTATCCCGGAAACTTCAATAATGACCGGCGGTTCGTCGTTACTACTGACAGCTTGCGATTCGGTCGCATCCGGCAGGTCGACTTCCACACTCTGCGTAATAATCGGCGCGGTTGCCATAAAGATCAGCAACAGCACCAGTAGTACGTCGAGCAGCGGTACAATATTGATTTCGGACTTGAGTTCGCGACGACCTCGTCCACGCGTTCTGGCCATGGCTTACCCCTTGTTGCTCTCGCTAACGGTAAACGCCTGGCGGTGCAGAATCGCGGTGAACTCTTCCATAAAGTTGTCGTAATTCAGTTCCAGCTTGTTCACGCGCTGATTCAGTCGGTTGTAAGCCATAACCGCCGGGATTGCCGCAAACAGACCGATAGCCGTTGCAATCAACGCTTCCGCGATACCCGGTGCGACCATTTGCAGCGTTGCCTGTTTTACCGCGCCTAACGCGATAAATGCGTGCATGATCCCCCAAACGGTACCGAACAGACCGATATACGGGCTGATGGAGCCGACGGTGCCGAGGAATGGAATATGCGTTTCCAGCGTTTCCAGTTCACGGTTCATCGAGATACGCATCGCACGGGATGCCCCCTCAACGACCGCTTCCGGCGCATGACTATTCGCCCGATGCAGACGCGCAAACTCTTTGAATCCGCTGTAGAAAATTTGTTCCGAACCCACCAGGTTATCACGACGCCCCTGGCTTTCCTGATACAGGCGCGACAATTCAATACCGGACCAGAACTTGTCTTCAAATGCTTCGGCTTCACGTGAAGCAGCATTAAGAATACGGGTCCGCTGGATAATAATGGCCCAGGATGCGATTGAGAAACCAATCAAAATCAACATGATAAGTTTAACCAGAAGGCTTGCCTTCAGGAACAAATCAAGGATATTCATGTCAGTCACTGCTTAAACTCCGCGACAATAGACTTGGGAAGCGCACGAGGCTTCATTTTGAGTGGATCAACGCAAACAATCAGAACTTCGGCTTCATTCAGCACGGTGTTCTCTGCGTTGACAATGCGTTGCGTGAAAACCAATGAGGTGCCACGCATTGACGTAATTTCGGTTTGGACTTCGAGCATATCGTCGAGCCGGGCAGGCGCAAAATACTCCAGCATCATCTTGCGCACCACAAAGGCTACACGTTCGGCCAACAGGACCTGCTGACTGAAGTGATGATGACGCAGCATTTCTGTGCGTGCTCTTTCGTAAAAAGCGACGTAGCTGGCGTGGTAAACCACCCCTCCGGCATCGGTGTCTTCATAGTAGACACGAACCGGCCATCGAAACATATACTTGTTCATTCTTACTGCCTCTTTGTTGGCTTCGCCCACTCACACCGGTCGCTTAACTTTGTAAGCGCCTGGTGACTCGCGTTCTTGCCGCCGCGATGCTTCAAGAATGTCGTTGTATATCGCGCTGTATTCACTTTACATCCCGGTAATGCAATTAAGTTGCGTCCTGATGGTCCAGTGTCGCCACCGCACACAACTCCAGGGCACAACCTTAGGTTAATGCTTTCAAACTTCGCTACTATACGCGCGGGAATGGTGGTTTGGAATGGGGGAAAGTAAACGGAGAGTAAAAATTTATGGGCTTATGCAAGCCCATAAATATTTAAGGATGTTTCTTATTCAAAAGAAGAAGAAAATCAGACCAACAACCAGGACGATATCTGCGATTAGCGGGCAGAAAATGCCCTGCCAGTGTACGGCGCGAGGACGAAAACCAACGCCGTGAATGATGCCTGCGCAGACCGCCCACATCAGCAGGAGACCATGCCAGATTTCCAGCTCACTGGTTTTGGCCGCGAAACGTGACGGATCCCAGAATATGCAGCCAGCCAACACGATTGCCAGCACAAAGGAAAGCGCCCGCAAGGGGCGCTTATCCATCGCGTTATACTGCATCGCGATAATGTTGGTCATCAGCTATCTTCTTGTCCGGCTTTGCCTGATTCAACGTGCTCAAGCGCCAGCGCTGTGATTATCCCAAATGCACAGGCAAGAAGCGTTCCCAAAATCCATGCGAAATACCACATTTTAAGCTCCTTACTTAGTACAGAGAGTGGGTGTTGCTTTCAATATCTTCTTTGGTGATGCGACCGAACATCTTCCAGTAACACCAGCCGGTGTACAGCAGAATGATCGGAACGAACACACAAGCTACATACGTCATCAGATTCAGCGTCAGCTGGCTGGACGTTGCATCCCACATGGTCAGACTTGCGTTCATCATGGTGCTGGATGGCATCACAAACGGGAACATTGCGATACCAGCCGTCAGGATGATGCAGGCTAACGTCAGTGAAGAGAAGACGAACGCCCATGCCCCTTTCTCCATACGAGAAGTCAGGATGGTCAACAGCGGCAGAACCACGCCCAGTGCAGGAACCAGCCACAGAATAGGTGCATTGTTAAAGTTCACCATCCATGCGCCAGCCACGCGAGCCACTTCTTTGGTCAGCGGGTTAGAGGCGGCATGATGATCCAGTGCTGAGGTCACAACATAACCGTCAATACCGTAAATCACCCACACACCAGCCAGCGCGAAGCAGACCATAGTGACCAGTGCCGCAACCTGCGACGTTGCACGCGCACGTAGATGCAGTTCACCTACCGTACGCATCTGCAGATAGGTCGCGCCCTGGGTGATGATCATCCCAACACTCACGACACCCGCCAGCAGACCAAACGGATTCAGCAACTGGAAGAAGTTACCGGTGTAGTACAAACGCATGTAGTCGTCTACGTGGAACGGAACCCCTTGCAGCAGGTTGCCGAACGCCACGCCAATAACCAGCGGTGGAACGAAGCTACCAATGAAGATGCCCCAGTCCCACATGTTGCGCCAGCGCATGTCTTCAATCTTGGAGCGGTAATCAAAACCGACCGGACGGAAGAACAAAGACGCCAGTACCAGGATCATCGCCACATAGAAACCGGAGAACGCAGCGGCATACACCATCGGCCAGGCAGCGAACAGTGCGCCACCCGCGGTGATGAGCCAAACCTGGTTACCGTCCCAGTGCGGGGCGATGGAGTTAATCATAATTCGACGCTCGGTATCATTACGACCGAGGAAACGGGTGAGCATGCCCACCCCCATGTCGAAGCCATCAGTGACCGCGAAACCAATCAGCAGAATGCCAACCAGCAGCCACCAGATAAAACGCAATACTTCATAATCGATCATTTGACGACTCCTGTCTTAGCGTGCCGGCTGAGAAGTCACAGTGGACTGCTCGTAGTGATAACGACCGGTTTTCAGGCTACTCGGCCCAAGGCGTGCGAACTTGAACATCAGATACAGTTCAGCCACCAGGAACAGGGTATACAGGCCGCAAATCAACAGCATCGAGAAGATGAGGTCGCCAGCGGTCAGCGAAGAGTTCGCTACGGCTGTTGGTAACACTTCACCAATCGCCCACGGTTGGCGGCCATACTCTGCAACAAACCAACCGGATTCAATGGCAATCCACGGTAGAGGAATCGCATACAGCGCGGTGCGCAGCAGCCATTTTTTCTCACCGATACGGTTACGAATCACGGTCCAGAAGGACACTGCGATGATTGCCAGCATCAGAATGCCGCACGCCACCATAATACGGAAAGCGAAGTAGAGCGGCGCAACGCGAGGAATAGAATCTTTCGTTGCCTGCTGAATTTGCGCTTCGGTCGCGTCGGTGACGTTATCCGTATAGCGTTTCAGCAGCAGACCATAACCCAGGTCTTTCTTCATGCTGTTGAACTGGTCGCGAACGGCCTGATCGGTAGTTCCTGCACGCAGTTCTTCCAGCAGTTGATACGCCTTCATCCCGTTACGGATGCGCTCTTCGTGCTGCACCATCAGGTCTTTCAGACCAATGACCGGTGTATCAACAGAGCGGGTGGCAATGATGCCCAGCGCATAAGGAATTTGAATCGCAAAATGGTTTTCCTGCGCATCCTGGTCCGGAATACCGAACAGGGTAAAGGAAGCCGGTGCAGGCTGCGTTTCCCATTCCGCTTCAATAGCAGCGAGTTTGGTTTTCTGCACGTCGCCCATTTCGTAACCGGATTCATCACCCAGAACGATAACAGACAGAATAGCAGCCATACCAAAGCTGGCGGCGATTGCAAAAGAACGTTTAGCAAACGCGAAGTCACGACCGCGCAGCATATAGTAGGAGCTGATCCCCAGAACGAACATCGCGCCACAAACATAACCAGATGCCACAGTGTGAACAAATTTCACCTGTGCTACCGGGTTGAGCACCAGTTCAGAGAAGCTCAGCATCTCCATGCGCATGGTTTCAAAGTTGAAATCCGCGGCGATTGGGTTTTGCATCCAGCCGTTCGCAACCAGAATCCACAGTGCGGACAGGTTAGAACCCAGAGCCACCAGCCAGGTGACGCACATATGCTGGACTTTACCCAAACGGTCCCAGCCGAAGAAGAACAGACCTACAAAGGTGGATTCGAGGAAGAAGGCCATCAAACCTTCGATCGCCAGCGGCGCACCGAAAATATCCCCTACATAGTGGGAGTAGTAAGACCAGTTAGTCCCGAACTGGAACTCCATGGTCAGACCGGTTGCCACACCCAGAGCGAAGTTGATACCAAACAACTTGCCCCAGAACTTGGTCATATCTTTATAAATCTGTTTGCCGGAAAGGACGTAGACCGTTTCCATGATGGCCAGCAAGAACGCCATACCTAGCGTCAGTGGCACAAACAGGAAGTGGTACATCGCGGTCAAGGCAAACTGTAAGCGCGACAGTTCGACTATATCTAACATCATGACTCCTTGCTCATCGCATGAAGACTCCGAGAGTGAACCCCGTTAGAAAGGGTCACACGCATGCCCCAATACAAATTTATCTGCTTCCCTCCGCCGCTGCTCTTTCTTCTCAATTGAAGAAAGGACAATGATGAAAGGTTACAAACATGTTAATAAAACACTCAAATTGATCCCGCAATTATATTACGCCGTAAAATCCTTACAATAAACAGGTTTTTATCGAGGTAAATTTGCATTTTTCGATAGTGATCAATTTATAGCTAATTTATCACTTTCAGACAAATTTGATCTGCAGCAATTTAACCTCTTTTGAGGCTGTTTACCAAGTTTTAAACATTGATTTAAATCAATTTTCAAATTTAATGTTAATAGTGTTTAACAGTCAGGCGACTAGTGAACGCCATGTTAACGGTATGTTTTTCAATGAGTAATTGCCGTTACTACAAATGATAGGATATTTATTTAAATCTACACGATCTTTTAACCCGCCCGATTGACAGAATTGCCAGCAGATAAAGAGTCACTATTGCTGGGTAGCTCACAGTTTTTTGTTTAGCAAGTCATGGAATTGTTATTCCATACAAATTATTCATTTAAATTTTACTTATAATTAACACCAAGATGTAACTATCTCAAATGGAAGCGAAAGCGTCCCTCATTGACAGACGCATTGGGTTTGACGTCCTCAGCACAGCGCAGGCGTTTCGCTTAAAGCATCACTGAAAGTTATCACTCACTTCTCTTTTTCTCTTATGTGGCAACGTTTAAATATGCCACAAACAATTCATTATCATTTTTATCTTAAATTTAACAAAATATAATTATGTCATATAAGATTAAAAAATAAAAAACCGTTATCCCGTTCACAAGTTATTTAGTAAAGATAATTTTTTAAATTATTAAAAATGACGCATAAATGAGGCGCACAACAAAATAAGATTTCGATCACAAACATGGCAAGTCATTTATTCGTCATTTTCCTGGTAAATTAAAAAAAGCCGCAAAGACAAAACGCAACAACCTGATAAACAAGGGTTTTTACAAATAAAAAATATAACAATCATTTTGCGCAGGATATTTTGAAAATAGATCAATTGCTTCCTTTTCCGCTTACACAGAAACTCCGACCCTATTAAGAGGTTGTCACAAACCATGTTCTAAATATTAGAAAATAATTTTCACTTATTGACCATCAGCCCTACAGAGGATTACCCATGAAGAAATCTACACTTGTTATTGGCGTCATCGGTGCTGACTGCCATGCAGTAGGTAATAAAGTTCTGGATCGCGTTTTTACTGCTCATGATTTTCACGTAATCAACCTCGGGGTGATGGTGAGCCAGGATGAATATATTGATGCCGCGATTGAAACAGGCGCCGATGCCATCGTGGTGTCCTCTATCTACGGTCATGGCGACATTGACTGCCTCGGGTTACGTGAGCGCTGCATCGAACGCGGCCTCGGCGACATTCTGCTGTACGTCGGTGGCAACCTGGTAGTTGGTAAACATGACTTCGGCGATGTGGAAGTGAAGTTTAAGGAGATGGGTTTTAACCGCGTCTTCGCACCGAGCCACGACCTGGAAGATGTCTGCGCGCTTATCACCAATGATATTCGCCAACACAATGGCCTCGAGCAGCGTTGCCTGGAAGAGGCTGTCTGATGCAAACAGTTTCTGTCGATATCGGCTCGACATGGACCAAGGCTGCCCTCTTTGCCCATGAAGGCGAGGAATTAACCCTGGTAAACCATGTCCTGACCCCAACCACCACACATCATCTGGCAGACGGTTTTTTTGCCAGCCTGAATCAGGTGCTGAACGTTGCCGATGCTCGCCCGTTACTGAAAAGTGGTGAAGTGCAGTTGAAATACTCCTCCTCGGCCAAGGGTGGACTCGCCGTTGCAGCAATGGGGCTGGTGCCTTCCATTACGCTGGAATCAGCAAAAGTTACAGCCCATTCGGCAGGAGCGAAAATCGCGCAATATTATTCGTACAAACTGAACCGGCATGACATCCAGGAGCTGGAATCATCACCGCCAGACATTCTGTTGTTTACCGGTGGTACAGACGGTGGCGAAGAAAGCTACGGCCTGGCGAATGCGCATGCGCTGGCAGGCTCAACGCTTGATTGCGCCATTATCTACGCCGGAAACCGGGACATTCAGGACGAAATACAAACGATTCTGGGACATAAAGATCTGACCACGGTAGACAACATTCTGCCTGACCTCGATCACCCGAATCCGTTTGCCGCGCGCCAGGCGATTTGCGATGTGTTCTTGTCACGCATTGTCAAAGGTAAAGGTCTGGACGTCATCGTCGGCGAAACCGGCGAAGAGCCAATGCCGACGCCATGGACGGTATATGAGTTAGTCAAAGCCATTAGCGATTACGACAGCGCATGGAAGGAATTCATGCTGATTGATATGGGCGGAGCCACCACGGATGTCTATTCGGCCAGCGCGAATACCCTCTCCCCCGATACCGTCCTGCATGGTGTTCCTGAACCGTTCGTCAAACGTACCGTTGAAGGCGACCTGGGAATGCGCGTTTCCGCCGTCGTGGTGGGAGAAAGCACGCAGGATATGGTGAAAGTCATCTTCGCCCAACAACCGCAGCGCGAGGAAGCGTTTTACCGCTACCTGCGTCATCTGGTTGGGCAACCGGATTACCTGCCGCTCAGCGAGGAGGAGAAGTATTTCGACACCCTGCTGGCAGGTTTGTGCGTGGGCTATGCCGCTGAGCGCCACGCGGGCACTAAAAAGCAGGTTTGCACCTGCGTGGGTAACGTGGATTTACAGATGGGTCGCGATCTCACCACCGTACGCAAAGTCGTCGGTTCAGGGGGATGGCTCTCTCGCGCCAGCCAGTTCGATATCCATAACTGGCTCAAATACCGGGAGCTGGACGACCAGGGTAAAAGAATTTTGTTACCGAATCAGTTTGAGTATTACCGCGATTCAAATGGCCTGCTCCCGCTACTGGCAAACGTCGCCAGGCTGTACCCGCAAGCCGCTGCTCGCACCAGCATTCAGTGTTTAACCCTATAAAACTTAAGGCAGCTACGAATGGAACTTCGAAATAAAAAATTGACCCATGACGAATTCATGACCGAAAGGCATCAGGTATTACAAACCTGGGAAACCGGCAAAGACGTAGAGAACTTCGAAGATGGCGTGAAGTACCAGCAATCAATTCCGGATAAAAAGCGCTTCTCCCTTGCTCTGCTGAAGGCCGATCAGGAAGGGAAAACCCTGAGCCAGCCGCGCGCAGGCGTAGCATTAATGGATGAGCATATTGCGCTGCTCAAAACATTGCAGGAAGAGTGCGACCTCCTGCCGAGTACGATCGATGCCTATACCCGTCTGAACCGCTATGAAGAAGCCGCTGTCGGGATCCAGAAATCTATCGAAGCAGGTACTTCCAAGCTGAATGGTTTACCGGTCGTCAATCACGGGGTTGCTGCCTGCCGTCGTATGACTGAAGCGCTGGAAAAACCGATCCAGGTTCGTCACGGCACGCCGGATGCGCGCCTGCTGGCAGAAATCGCCATGGCCAGTGGCTTTACCAGCTACGAAGGCGGCGGCATCTCCTACAACATTCCTTACGCTAAACGTGTCACTCTGGAAAAATCCATCCGCGACTGGCAGTACTGCGACCGCCTGATGGGCCTGTACGAAGAGAACGGTATTCGTATCAACCGTGAACCATTTGGCCCACTGACCGGCACCCTGATCCCGCCATTTATGTCCCACTCGGTGGCGATTATCGAAGGTCTTTTGGCTCTGGAACAAGGCGTGAAGTCAATTACCGTTGGCTACGGCCAGGTCGGTAGCCTAACGCAGGATATTGCAGCGATTCAGGCGCTGCGCGAACTTTCCCACGAATATTTCCATAACCACGGCTTTGACGATTATGAACTGAGTACCGTTTTCCACCAGTGGATGGGCGGATTCCCGGAAGATGAAGCAAAAGCCTTCTCCGTTATCGCCTGGGGCGCAGCGGTTGCCGGTATGTCAGGTGCCACCAAAGTGATCACCAAAAGCCCGCACGAAGCGTTCGGTATCCCAACGGCGGCAGCGAACGCCCAGGGTCTGAAAGCTTCGCGCCAGATGCTCAACATGGTCAGCGACCAGAAATTCCCGCAGTGCGCTGCCGTGGAGCAGGAAGTTGATCTGATTAAGAGCGAAGTCCGCGCGGTGCTGAAGAAAGTCTTCGAACTGGGCAATGGCGACATTGCGCGCGGTACGGTGCTGGCCTTTGAAGCAGGCGTACTGGATGTACCTTTCGCGCCTGCCGCCTGTAACGCCGGTAAGATCCTGCCTGTTCGCGATAACACAGGCGCCATCCGTATTCTCGAAGCCGGCTCCGTTCCGCTGCCGAAAGACATTCTCGCCCTGCACCACGACTACGTCGCAGAGCGCGCGCATTTCGAAGGCCGCAAGCCTTCTTTCCAGATGGTCATTGATGACATCAACGCCGTATCCCACAGTAAATTAATAGGAAGACCATAATGAAAATTAAACAGGCCCTTTTCACAGCTGGCTACTCCTCATTTTATTTTGACGATCAGCAGGCCATCAAAAACGGCGCCGGTCATGACGGGTTTATCTATACCGGCGCTCCGGTAACGCCTGGATTTACGTCTGTTCGTCAGGCGGGTGAATGCGTATCCGTACAGCTGATTCTGGAAAACGGCGCGGTAGCGGTGGGCGATTGTGCAGCAGTGCAATATTCAGGTGCAGGTGGACGCGATCCGCTGTTCCTGGCTGAAAACTTCATTCCGTTCCTTAACGATCACATCAAACCGCTGCTGGAAGGCCGCGACGTTGATTCGTTCCTGACCAACGCCCGTTTCTTTGACGAACTGCGTATTGACGGCCATCTGCTGCATACCGCCGTACGTTATGGTCTGTCTCAGGCGCTGCTCGACGCGGCGGCACTGGCTACCGGTCGTCTGAAAGCAGAAGTGGTTTGTGATGAATGGCAACTGCCGTGCGTCCCGGAAGCCATTCCATTATTTGGCCAGAGCGGCGACGACCGTTATATCGCCGTCGACAAGATGATCCTCAAAGGTGTGGACGTCCTGCCGCATGCGCTGATCAATAACGTAGAAGAGAAGCTGGGCTTCAAAGGCGAAAAACTGCGTGAGTACGTCCGCTGGTTATCAAACCGCATCCTGAGCCTGCGCACCAACGAAACCTATCACCCGACGCTGCATATTGATGTCTACGGCACCATCGGTCTGATCTTCGATATGGATCCGGTGCGTTGCGCCGAATACATCGCCAGCCTGGAAGCCGAAGCTCAAGGCCTGCCGCTGTACATTGAAGGCCCGGTAGATGCCGGTAACAAGCCGGATCAGATCCGCATGCTCACCGAGATCACTCAGGAGCTTACCCGTCTGGGTTCCGGCGTGAAAATTGTTGCGGATGAATGGTGTAACACCTATCAGGATATCGTGGACTTCACCGACGCGGGCAGTTGCCACATGGTGCAGATCAAGACCCCGGATCTGGGCGGTATTCACAACATCGTCGATGCGGTGCTGTATTGCAACAAACACGGAATGGAAGCCTATCAGGGCGGTACCTGTAACGAAACGGAAATCAGTGCGCGTACCTGCGTACACGTCGCGCTGGCTGCGCGTCCAATGCGCATGCTGATCAAGCCGGGTATGGGTTTCGATGAAGGTCTCAACATCGTGTTTAACGAAATGAACCGCACCATCGCGCTGTTGCAAACTAAGGATTAAGAGATGGCACGCACATTTAAGATCTTATCGCCTACGGCTATCCTGGGTTATGGCTTCCCGGAAGAAAGTTTTCGTAAAGCCATGGAAGAGTCACCGGATCTTATTGCTGTTGACGCAGGTTCCTCCGATCCAGGCCCCCACTATCTGGGGGCGGGTAAACCCTTTACCGACCGGGCCGGTGTGAAACGCGATCTGCGCTATATGATCGTGGCAGGCGTGAAGAACAACATCCCGGTAGTGATCGGCACGGCCGGTGGTTCTGGCGCAGCTCCACATCTGGAGTGGTGTCGCCAGATAATCCATGAGATCGCACAGGAAGAAAAACTGTCCTTCTCAATGGCGTTAATCCCGTCTGATGTCGACAAAGAAATCGTTCATCAGGCGCTGGATAACGGCAAAATCACCGCGCTCGATTTTGTGCCTGAACTGACTCACGATGCAATTGAAGAGAGCACCTACATTGTCGCGCAGATGGGCGTCGAGCCTTTTCAGCGTGCGCTCGAAGCTGGCGCGCAGGTGGTTCTGGGCGGACGTGCCTACGATCCGGCCTGCTTCGCCGCGCTGCCAATAATGCAGGGCTTTGATGAAGGTCTGGCACTCCATTGCGGGAAGATCCTTGAGTGTGCTGCCATTGCCGCCACCCCTGGCTCCGGCTCAGATTGTGCGATGGGGATCATTGATGACAACGGCTTTACGCTGAAGGCGTTCAATCCCAAGCGTAAGTTCACTGAAACTTCCGCTGCGGCGCACACCCTGTATGAGAAGTCCGATCCGTACTTCCTGCCAGGACCAGGCGGCGTGCTGAACCTGAAAGCGTGCACCTTTACCCAGGTTAACGAGGGCGAAGTGTATGTCAGTGGTTCACGTCATGAAGAAACACCGTATGCGTTGAAACTGGAAGGCGCGCGTCAGGTTGGCTTCCGTTGCCTGACCATCGCCGGAACGCGCGACCCAATTATGATTGCCGGGATTGACACCATTCTCGAAGAGGTACAGGCAAGCGTGGCGCGTAACCTCTCACTGAATGACGACAGTATCCGCATGACGTTCCACCTGTATGGTAAGAACGGTGTGATGGGCAACCATGAACCGATGAAAACCGCCGGTCATGAGCTGGGGATTTTACTGGATGTCGTTGCGCCGACGCAGGATATCGCCAACAGCGTTTGCTCGCTGGTACGCTCTACCCTGCTGCACTACGGCTATGAAAATCGCATTGCGACTGCGGGCAACCTCGCCTTCCCGTTCTCGCCATCTGATATTCAAAGTGGACCGGTGTATGAGTTCTCGATCTATCACCTGATTGAAGCGAGCGATGCGCTGCGATTTGATTTCCACATTGAACAGGTGACGCCAGAAGGAGTTCAGGCATGAAATACTCAATTTGTTCACTGGCGCAGGTTATTCGCTCCAAAAACGCCGGACCGTACGAACTGGTTTTAGATATTTTATTTAAAACCAGGGAAGACTATCAGCGGGTAAAAGCCTGCGAGCAATTAACACCGCAGCTCATTGCCAGTTTATATAATGTTGAACCTGACTTCATTCACAATATCGTGTGGTTCGATCCGGCGAATGCCGTAAAAATCGTCATGCCGCGCGATATTATTTCCGGCAACGTCGGTGATAATGATGTTTATGGTGCTCAGCAACACGCTCCATTATTAAGTATTGAGTTCGACTTGTAACAAAAAACACAATAACAACCATTGGAGCACAGAATTCAGCGGTATCACAGTGCTTCGAATTATTCATGCGGTTGGTCACAACAGGCGTGCGTCTGAGCTGCTGTCCAGGCTCAGGCGCACGCCACCCTACACAATTCCAATTACCAGCCTTTATCCGATGGAGTACACATGAAGAAAATAAGTTTAACGAAGATGATCATATTAGGCCTGATACTCGGCATGATTGCCGGGGTGGCCATAAATAATATGGCCGCGGCTGAAACCGCAAAATCCTATGCAGCAGATATTTCTATTTTTACCACCATATTCTTACGCATGGTAAAAATGATTATCGCGCCATTGGTTATTTCAACTCTGGTTGTTGGTATTGCCAAAATGGGCGATGCCAAAACGCTGGGACGTATATTTTCGAAAACCTTCTTCCTGTTTATTTGCGCCTCTCTGGTGTCAATTGCACTGGGTCTGGTTATCGTTAACATCTTCCAGCCAGGCGCGGGGATCAACTTCGTGCCACATGACGTCGGGGCTGTTGCCGCCGTTAAGTCAGAGCCATTCACGCTGAAAGTGTTTATCTCGCACGCGGTACCGACCAGTATTGTCGATGCGATGGCGCGTAACGAAATTCTGCAGATCGTGGTGTTCTCAATTTTCCTCGGTTGCAGCCTGGCCGCGATTGGTGAAAAAGCCGAGCCTATCGTGAAGGTTCTGGATTCACTGGTACACGTGATGCTGAAGCTGACGGGCTACGTCATGCTGTTTGCACCATTGACCGTTTTTGCCGCTATTTCTGGTCTGATTGCCGAACGTGGTCTGGGTGTAATGGTCAGCGCCGGGATCTTCATGGGTGAATTCTATCTGACCCTGGGTATGCTGTGGGCAATCCTGATTGGCCTGTCAACCATGATAGTCGGGCCTTGCATCGCGCGTTTGACCAAATCAATCCTCGAGCCTGCACTGCTGGCCTTTACTACCTCCAGCTCAGAAGCCGCCTTCCCTGGCACCCTGGACAAGCTGGAAAAATTCGGCGTTTCTTCAAAAATCGCCAGCTTCGTTCTGCCTATCGGTTACTCCTTTAACCTGGTCGGCTCCATGGCGTACTGCTCATTTGCCACCGTCTTTATTGCTCAGGCGTGCAACATTGAGCTGAGCATGGGCGAGCAAATTACCATGCTGTTAATCCTGATGCTGACCTCTAAAGGGATGGCGGGCGTACCGCGTGCATCAATGGTGGTTATCGCCGCAACCCTGAACCAGTTCAACATTCCTGAAGCCGGTCTGATCCTGTTGATGGGCGTCGATCCGTTCCTCGATATGGGTCGTTCTGCTACCAACGTCATGAGTAACGCAATGGGTGCTGCCATTGTAGGTCGCTGGGAAGGTGAACACTTCGGCCAGGGTTGTCGTGGCACTGCACCAGTGAAGACCCCGGAACAAGAACGTCCGGTTACCGAAACAGAAGTCGCGTTGTCCTGATACGACGTTATTGCCGGATGGCGCTTGCGCTTATCCGGCCTGCATAACGTTTCACTATCCGTTGGCCGGATAAGGCGGTACACCGCCATCCGGCACCATGATGAGTACACCAACAGGATTGCACCATGACTAAAACTCTTCTCGGCGTGAGTATTTTTTCCTTCAGCGTTTTGTTCAGCGCAACGACTCTCGCGCAAACCACGCCGGATTACGCAAAGCTTATCGACCAGGCACATCAAAAATATAAAAGTAACCACGATGGAAAAGTCGCCGACTACATCCCTGCTCTGGCGACCTACAGTCCGAATAACTTTGCCATAACCATTGCCACGGTGGACGGCAAGATCTACCAGGTTGGCGATGTTAACAAACCCTTCCCCATGGAATCCCTGAGCAAAGTCTTCACCATGGCGCTCGCCATGGAACAGCACGGCCCTCAGGTGGTGCTGGACAAACTCGGGGCCAATGCCACTGGCATGCCCTTCAACTCCGGTTTAGCGGTTGAGCTGACCAAAGGCGCACCTGAGAACCCGCTGGTAAACGCCGGGGCGATGAGCACCGTTAGCCTGATTGAAGCCAAAGACAAAACCGATCGCTGGAACAAAATCCTCGACAACCTGAACGTCTGGGCCGACGCCACGCTCACGGTTAATGAGCCGGTCTTTAAATCCGAGATGGAAACCAACCAGCACAATCAGGCACTGGCGAAGCTGATGGAGTCCTATAACAGCTTCTATGGCAATACCGACGAAGCTGTCGAAATTTATACCCGTCAGTGCTCGGTGGATATCACCGTTGAGCAACTGGCCAAAATGGGGGCGGTACTGGCGAACAAAGGCAAATCTCCATTCAACGGCAAGCAGTTGCTGAATGAAAAATATGTTCCGCAGGTGCTGGCAGAAATGGCGATTGCCGGACTATACGACGGCAGCGGTAAATGGCTCTACACCGTGGGCATCCCGGCAAAAAGCGGCGTCGGCGGCGGCATGGTCGCCGTTGTCCCGGGCGAATATGCGATTGCCGTCTATTCTCCGCCGCTGGATGAAGCCGGTAACAGCGTTCGCGCCCAGAAAACGATCGAATATGTCGCCGAAGCGACAAAAGCCAATGTCTTTTTAGCGCATTAAGCAATTACGGATGGCGTGAGCGCCATCCGACATATTAACTAAAAGGTGAGATGTAAACATGTCTAAACCATTTGTCTGGCAGGAACTCTTTGTTCAGAGTAAAGATAATACCGAATATGAATTACTGAGTAACCAGCACGTTGCGGTAACGGAGTTAGACGGAGAGGAAGTGATTAAGGTTGCGCCAGAAGCGCTAACCTTATTAGCCCAGCAGGCATTTTATGAGGCTTCATTTTTCCTGCGCGCCGGACATTTAAAACAGATAGCCAGCATTCTGCACGATCCGCAGGCCAGCAGTAACGATAAGTACGTCGCATTGCAACTGCTACGCAATGCTGAGGTTTCGGCCAAAGGCGTCCTGCCCAACTGCCAGGATACCGGGACGGCAACCATTGTGGCCTGCAAAGGACAGCATGTCTGGACTGGCGGCGATGACGCAGAAGCATTAAGCAAAGGCGTGTACACCACCTTCACCGAAAACAACCTGCGTTACTCGCAAAATGCCCCGCTGGACATGTATACCGAGGTCAATACCCAGACTAACCTGCCGGCGCAAATCGACATCAGCGCCACGCCGGGTAACGAATACCGTTTCCTGTTCGTCAACAAAGGCGGCGGCTCTGCTAACAAAGCGGCGCTGTTCCAGGAAACCAAATCTATTCTGCAGCCGGAAAAGCTCACCGCGTTTCTGATCGAAAAAATGAAATCACTGGGTACAGCCGCCTGCCCGCCGTATCACATCGCTTTCGTCGTTGGAGGCTTGTCCGCCGACCAGACGCTGAAAGTTGCTAAACTGGCTTCAACTAAATATTACGATAACCTGCCCACCAGCGGGAACGAACTGGGTCAGGCATTCCGCGATACGGCGCTGGAAGCCGAGCTGCTTAACGCCAGCCGCGAGTTTGGCATCGGTGCGCAGTTTGGCGGCAAATACTTTGCCCACGATATCCGGGTGATCCGCCTGCCACGCCACGGCGGCTCCTGCCCTATCGCCATGGCTCTCTCCTGCTCAGCCGACCGCAACATCAAGGCCAAAATCAACAAACACGGAATCTGGCTGGAAAAACTCGAGCATAATCCGGGCAAATTTATTCCCGATTCGCAGCGGGTGGAAAATGGCGCTCAGACCGTACAACTGGATCTGAATCGTCCGCTGCGCGAGATCCTGCAGGATCTCACCACTCTGCCAATTGGGACGCGTTTATCGTTAAACGGCCCGATTGTTGTGGCTCGCGATATCGCGCATGCCAAAATCAAAGAGCGCCTGGATAACGGCGAACCGATGCCAGATTACATGAAAAACCATATCGTCTATTACGCGGGCCCGGCTAAAACCCCCAGTAATCTGGCCTGCGGTTCGCTCGGTCCTACAACCGGCGGGCGCATGGACGGTTACGTCGATGCTTTCCAGGCCGCGGGCGGCAGTCTGATCATGTTGTCGAAAGGCAACCGCAGCGCGCAAGTCACGGATGCGTGTCGCAAACATGGTGGTTTTAACCTCGGCAGCATTGGCGGCGCCGCAGCCTTGTTGGCGCAGCAGTACGTGAAGAGCCTGCACTGCCTTGAATATCCCGAGCTGGGAATGGAAGCGGTGTGGATGATGGAAGTTAAAAATATGCCGGCCTTCGTATTAGTGGATGACAAAGGCAATAACTTCTTTAGCCAGTTTGAGCAGCAGCATCGCTGCGCAACCTGTCCGGCAGGACATTAAGGAGTCACCATGGAAGCGCGAGCCAATAATGACAGACACCGCCAGCGTCAGCAGAAACTGAAAGAACAGGTTGATACCCGCGTGGCGGCAGCAACGGAGAAGAAAGGGATCCTGATTGTCTTCACCGGCAACGGTAAAGGAAAATCCACCGCAGCCCTTGGTACGGCAACGCGCGCGGTTGGTCACGGAAAAACCGTTGGCATCGCGCAGTTTATTAAAGGCCAGTGGGATAATGGCGAGTACAACACGCTGCAACCGCTCGGTGTCGAATTTCATATTATGGGCACCGGATTTACCTGGGAAACCCAAAATCGGCAAGCGGATATCGAGGCGGCAACGTTAGTCTGGCAGGAAAGTAAGCGCATGCTGGCTGATCCGCAGTACGATCTGGTGGTGTTGGATGAGCTTACTTACATGCTGGCTTACCACTATCTGGACACCCAGGAGGTTATCAGCGCCATCGAAAATCGCCCTGCGGAGCAAAGCGTCATCGTGACCGGGCGCGGATGCCATGCGCTGCTACTGGAACTGGCCGATACGGTCAGTGAAATTCGCCCGGTCAAGCACGCGTTTGACCGCGGGATTCAGGCACAGATTGGAATCGACTGGTAGCCGTTCTTTTGCCGGATAACGATGCTAACGCGTCTTATCCGGCCTACCAATCGTTGTAGGCCTGATAAAGCGCAAACCACCATCAGGCAGCCGACACCACGGACTTACTGAGCAACCAGTTACGAAATGTCTGTAAATGCGCAGACTCCGATTTCTCTTCACGCCACGTCATAATGAAACGGTTCCCGGTGCGCATCGGAACATCGCAAGGAATGACCATATCTCCATTGTCCAGATCGTGCTGAATGGCAAAACGAGGAAGCAGCGCAACCCCCAGATTAGAACGGACCGCCGCAATCAACATCGACAACAGATCAAATCTCGGGCCTTTATTTACCAGCGGGCTGCTGACGTTGGACAGCGCAAACCATTCCTGCCAGCCTTTGATTCGCGTACTCTGGTGCAACAGCGGGTATTCGTTCAGCAGTTCGTGGACTGACAGTTTCCGTTCCGGTTCGGCCAGCAGACAGCGGCTGCAAACTGGCAGAATTTCCTCTTCAAACAGGTACTCAACCTCTGACCACGGTGAGTAGAAATCTTCGCGCATAATTGCCGCATCATACTCACGATTAAGAAAATCACCGATATTCGCCAGCGAATGGATGTTCACGATAATATCAGGATTGAGTTTGTTAAACTCGCGCAGGTTGGGGATCAACCAATGCGTACTGAACGTCGGATTTACCGCCAGCTCAATAACCTGTACGGTCGGTTGCCAGGTCATTATTGTGGTCGTATCGCGCTCGAGTTTATTTAACGTTTCTTTAACGATACTTAAATAATGTTTGCCGGCCGCATTTAAAAAAATACGTTTTTTGGCATGATTAAATAGCGCGGTATTAAGAAAATCCTCCAGTGCATTCACCTGGCGGAAAACAGCACTTTGTGTTAACGCCAACTCTTCAGCTGCCCGGGTATAACTTTCGTGACGCGCAACCACTTCAAAAGTTACCAGCAACTCCGTCTTGGGTATTTTTCCTCTCATAACCTCTTCCATATGCAGCGTACAAAAATAGTTTAATTTATAAAAAATAATTCAAGGCACCCAGATAAGCACCGAGAGTTATATTTTATTTTCTCCATTGATGTCATTGATCCAATCCATGATTTGCTCACACTGATGGCGGATAAATATTAACCAATAATACTCAAGCACAACAATAAACACAATTTAAATAAGGTTAAACCTAAGTAAATAGTGCCAATAAGTTCTTAATAATTTTTCAAGTCTTCTTGTTTATTGCAGAAAAAACTTTGCGAGATTAATCAATATTATCCATGCGCTAATCCTGGATAATTTCACGTTATAACTTACGGGCAAACGACTGCTTTTAATCATTTATTGATGTCGTTTGTGCCATTTTTTGACAGACGTGATAAAGGACACATTGTGAAAACTTTCGGAAAGGTCTGGCTCGTTGGAGCAGGTCCTGGTGATATTTCATTACTGACCCTCAAAGCAATGATGTGCATTAAACAGGCCGACGTCATTATTTACGATCGGCTGGTCAATCCTAAAATTTTGGAATGGGCATTACCTGACTGCCTGCTTATCAATGTCGGCAAAAATCCAGGCTTCCATTGCGTTCCCCAGGATGAAATCAACGCACTACTGGTCCAGTATGCCCAAACACACCACAACATTGTGCGCCTCAAAGGTGGCGATCCGTATGTATTTGGCCGTGGGGCTGAAGAAGTTGAGGATCTGGTTGAAATGGGCATCCCTTTTGAAGTTGTACCGGGTATTAGTTCTACGATTGGCGGCCTGACCTATGCCGGTATCCCGGTGACGCATCGCGATTTTGCCTCCGGCTTTCACGTGGTGACTGGCCACACGCGGGAAGGCAATCAGCAGCAGGACTGGCGTCAACTGGCGAAACTTAACGGCACGTTGGTCATCGTCATGGGTATCGCCAATCTGGCGTTTATCTGTGAAGAGCTGTTGATGGGCGGAAAATCAGCAGACACGCCCGCCGCGCTAATTATGTCTGCGACCCGGGAAAATCAACGCCGCCTGACCTGCACGCTCGGTTCATTATTGAGCAAGGCGCAGGAAGCTAATATTGTTCCACCGGCGCTGATTGTAATCGGAGATGTGGTGACCCTGAGCGATCGGCTCTCTTTTATACCTGAAGCCATCACGCTGCCAGACAATCTTTACTGCGAAAGTCTGGCGTGACGAAAAGACTGGGGCGACGTTTGATGCGCCGCCCGGAAAACGCGGCAAAAGTAACTGGTTTGCGCGTATTGCAGTTTCCTGGCAATACTGTCTATGGAATGATCCGGATCGTGTAATAACTCCCCTGCTTTTTGCATTTTTTTCTGACTCACCCAGGTTTTAAAATTAACACCCTGGCGTTTCTTGAAAAAACGGCTGAAATAGTTCGCGCTTAAGCACACATGAGCCGCGACAGAATCCAAAGACAATTCACCATACAAATTCTCGTCAATATAACGCAGCGCCGCCATAAGTTTTTTCTCGTGACGTGAAGGCTCAGTGAAATAATGATGAGCGTATCGGGTTGCCGGAACTACAATCTTCTCAGAGATCAATTGTTCTTTCTCAAAATTATCAACAATAAAACTTAACAAATTTGCCGACGCCACCAGCACATTATTATCCACCATCGCAGACTGGCCCCACTCAGCTTTAATTTCGGGGTTATTAATCCATGAGTTTTTGTTATCAATAGCGATAGTTTCATATTCCTGATATTTTACCCGCACCTGCCCGCAAATAATAAAACCGTAAAGGTGTCCCTCATGAATTAATGGCATCGAGAACAGGCTTAGCCCTGCATGACAGGTGAGTATTCTGGGTTTAAGCTGTTTTAATGCCTCAAAAGCACAGTACTTGTCGCACTTTTGGCAACCTGCTCGATAGCGCTCATCCGCACGCATTAATGTGCAAAACGAATTAAAATTATGACATTTAGACAACGCTATACCGTTAATATCAACGACGACTGTGGCTAACCCAGTGGCTCGGGAGAAGAGTTCTGCGATAGAGAAAAAACGGTGTAAATAGTCATCCTGGATTTTCAGCGGCACGTTATCCTCCGGCATTAATAATATTAAGGCCGCTAATATGCAAAAATTAGCCTCAGGAAAGAATGATGCTCACCGCAAAAAATAATCTCATTTGTGCAGATGATTATGATCAATTGGCAAGAAAATTATAGCGACCACGATAATACTCTGCAGCACACCGCAACTTCGCTTTCTCAAAGATTAACGAATCTTCACACTCTCTTGTGAGACTCTTTTCGCAACACTCAACACCTAACTTCATTATTTTCAACAAATTACCCGTTTTTAATGTGAATCGATGATGTGTTTATTTGTGATAATCATCATGTGAATGTGAAAGGCCCTCCTGAATAATATGTTCAGTTAGCAAACAATCTGAACGGAGTTGATCCATGGCCGTCACCACAGGCGTTATCGCCGACGATTTTACCGGCGCAACGGACATTGCAAGCTTTATGGCGCAGCAGGGGTGGCGCGTCGCGCTTCTGCCCGGTATGCCCGATACCGCGCAATGCTGGAATGAAGAGGTTGACGCTATCGTCATCTCGCTGAAAAGCCGCTCATTACCCGCAGAACAGGCCGTCGCCCAATCCCTGTCCTGTGCCCGCTGGCTGAAACAAAATGCAGGTGTCCGCCAGATTTATTTTAAATATTGTTCGACGTTTGACTCCACGCCAACAGGCAATATTGGCCCGGTCAGCGATGCATTGATGAACGACCTGCAGGTTCCGCTGATCGTCCACTGCCCCGCTCTGCCGCAAAACGGACGCACGGTGGTGCATGGTCATCTTTTTGTACACGGTGTACTGCTTAACGAATCCGGGATGGAAAAGCATCCGCTCAATCCAATGAACGATGCCAGCCTGCCGCGCCTGCTGAGCGCGCAAACGCCAGGCGCGGTTGGTTGCATCAACCTCACGACCCTACGTCAAGGTGTGGAAGCGGTCACTTACGCCCTGGCCCAACTTCAGGCTGAAGGTACGCGTCACGTTATCGTCGATACGCTGGATGAAGCAGATCTCAACACGCTGGCGCAAGCTCTCCATGCCAGCCCTCTGTTAGCCGGGGGCTCCGGGCTCGGCGGCGCGCTGGCCGCCTACAGCGGAGGCCAGCAATCCATGCCGCCGGACTCTTTTCCACTGCCTGCCAAAACGGTGGTGTTCTCCGGTAGCTGTTCGGCAATGAGCAATCGTCAGGTTAATCGCTATAAGGCCGCGGCAGCGTCTCGTTTGCTTGATGTGTCCCGCTGCCTGTCTGATGCCGAACGCTACACCGATGAACTGAGCGCCTGGGCGATGACGCATATCAGCGACC
This sequence comes from Citrobacter sp. RHBSTW-00887, assembly GCF_013728095.1. Lineage (NCBI taxonomy): Bacteria > Pseudomonadati > Pseudomonadota > Gammaproteobacteria > Enterobacterales > Enterobacteriaceae > Citrobacter > Citrobacter sp. RHBSTW-00887. The sequence continues at coordinate 3,665,425 of NZ_CP056267.1, forward strand.
CATTAGCGCCACTGATATACGCCACCCAGCCGCCAGACGTACTCAAACGTATTCAACAGGAGCACGGCGAACAGGTCGCCAGCCAGGCAATCGAACACGCTTTTGCCCGGCTGAGCACAAAGCTACGAACTGCGGGTGTAAACACCTTTATCGTCGCGGGCGGAGAAACCTCCGGCACCGTTGTGGAAGCCTTGCAGGTGAAGCGTCTGTCCGTCGGCAAAGCCATTGCGCCAGGCGTGCCGTGGGTATTTTCCTCCGGTCTGGCGCTGGCGCTGAAGTCAGGCAACTTTGGTGACGATGATTTCTTTTTTACTGCCCAGGAGTACGCATTATGAATTCGGTGAGTGAACACCAACTGCGCGAACTACTCGTCCACTATGGCCGTTCCCTGTTTATGCGCGGTTACAGCAGCGGCGGTTCCGGCAATCTTAGCGTCAAAATGCCGGATGGCGGCTATCTGGTGACCCCAACCAACTCTTGTCTGGGCGAGCTTGATCCTGCCACGCTAAGTCGGCTGGATGCCAACGGCGTTCATCTTAGCGGTGACAAACCCTCAAAAGAGGTGCCCATGCATCTGGCGTGGTATCGACATCGGCCATCCTGCGGCGCGGTCGTGCACCTGCATTCTCCATGGCTGACCGCGCTCTCCTGCCTGCCGTGCGCCACGCCGAAAAACTGCCTGCCGCCGTTAACGCCGTACTATGTGATGCGCGTCGGGCAGTTACCGCTGCTGCCCTATTTCAAGCCTGGCCATGAAGGCATTGCCAGCGCACTGAGTGAAATCGCGGCAGACCATACGGCCGCGCTGCTGGCCAATCACGGGCCGGTAGTAAGCGGTCGCTCGCTGCGTGAGGCGGTGTTTAACGCCGAAGAACTGGAAGACAGCGCCCGCATCTGGCTGACATTAAAACCGCTTGGCTATGTTCCGCTCTCAGAAGAAGCGGTGGCCGAACTTGAACATTCCCGGCAAGCGTGAGGTGACATAATGATCCCCGAGCAACGACGTGATTTTATCTACCGCTACGTGCACGAAAAAAATGCCGCCTCATTTAATGAACTGGCAGATTTGATGAGCGTATCGCATATGACCGTGCGTCGCGACATCCAGTTGCTGGAAGAAGAAGGCAAAGTTATCGCCATTAACGGCGGAGTGAAGCTCAATAACCTGCTGAAATCCGAGCTGCCATGGCGGGAAAAAGCCGAGTTGAATCATGACGTGAAACGTAAAATGGGCCAGCTCGCCGCCATGCTCATTGAGCCCGGACAAACGCTGTATCTGGATGCCGGAACGTCGTTGTTTGAAGTGGCAAAAGCGGTCGCCGCCAGCCATTGTTTCAATCTGACGGTAGTAACCAACGATTTTTCCATCAGCCACTATCTGATGGATATGCCGCACATAACGCTCTATCACACCGGTGGTCTGGTGGATCAGCGTAACCGCTCATGCCTTGGAAAAAGCGCCGCCAGTTTTCTGCGCACCATTAATATTGACGTGGCGTTTCTGAGCTCCTCATCGTGGGATACCGAACGCGGCATGTCGACGCCGAGCGAAGGGAAAGCCTCGGTTAAAGAAGCGGTACTCACCGTTTCCCGGCGTCGGGTGCTGGTCTGCGACAGCAGTAAGTTTGGCAAATACGGCATGTTCCATATCTGTGGGCTGGAACAGTTAACCGACATTATTTCTGATAACCGGTTACCGGAAAACGCCCAGCAAACGCTTGCCAGCCAGGGCGTTAAGCTGCATCTGGTTGATAACCGGGAGGGTGCGCGCCATGCTGAAGTTAGCGGCTAACCTCGACTGGTTGTTTACAGATTTACCGATAGCGGCGCGATTTGCTGCGGCGCAGGCGGCTGGTTTTCGCGGCGTTGAAGGGCTATTTCTCTGGCAGCACCCGCTGGCGCATTTGCATGCTGCACAGCGGGAAACATCCCTGCCGGTGGTGCTGATGAACGCACCGGCGGGTAACTGGGCACAAGGTGAGCGGGGACTGGCCGCGCAGCCCGGTCGAGACCAGGAATTTCACCATAGCCTCAACGTGGCGCGTGATTACGCCACGGCGCTGGGCTGTCGTCGGATTCACGTTATGGCCGGTTCGCGCTGCGACGATCTGACGCTTCACGCTCAGCGCACTCTCCTGACCAACCGGCTGCGTATCGCCTGCGATATGATGGCTGAAGCGGAAATCGATGTGCTGATTGAACCGTTAAATTCGCAGGATATGCCCGGTTATTTTATTGACAGCTTTCCGTTGGCCGAATCTATTATTCAAGAGGTTGGCAAGAAAAACATAGGTTTACAGTTTGATATTTACCACTGTCAGAAAATTCATGGCAATGTGGCAAAAAATATTGAACGCTACTTCACCTTAATTAAACATTTTCAAATTGCTTCTGTCCCCTATCGCCATGAACCGGGAACAGGTGAATTAAATGAAGCATGGCTATTCGATTTTATTAGAAAAATGAATTACCAGGGCTGGATTGGCTGTGAATATCAACCGTCAACGTCAGGGCCCGACTCATTAAACTGGATAACGCCTTACCTATAATTTAAATATCTCTGTACCGGAGGAAAATATGTCGGATACTGTTATTATTTCGCTGGCACCCGTTGCCGCGGATTGCCCCAGAGTTATACCCGCAGAACTGGCGCAGGAAATACTCGCCAGCGTAGAGCATGGCGCGTCCATCGTGCATTTACACGTTCGCGATAAACAGGGTCGCCTGACGCCGGATACCACCGATTTTCAGGCGACCATTGATAACGTCATGCGCCATTCAGACCTGATTATTCAGGCGTCTACCGGCGGCGTCTCTTCAATGTCCATCGCCGAACGCTGCGCGCCACTCTCCTGTCCCGGCGTAGAGATGGCTTCGCTGAACGTCGGTTCCGTCAACCTCGGAGATGCGGTGTACTTTAATCCCGGTCCGGACGTGGAATATTGCTCCCGGCAAATAGTTGAGCGCAATATTATTCCAGAATTTGAAGTTTTTGAAATTGGCATGATTAATAACATCCTGAACCTTGAAGATAAAATAAAATTCCAAAAACCCATGCTCTTTAATATCGTCCTCGGCCATCGCGGCAGTACGCCAGCAACCATTGATGCTTTAATTGCTCTGCGTAGCATGATCCCGCGCGATGCCTTATGGGGTATTACTCATTTTGGCAGAAAGAACTTCGATATTATTGCCGCCGCCGTCGGCATGGGGGCCAGTGAAGTACGAATCGGCTTTGAGGATAGCTATTATTTAAGTGCTGAAGAAAAAGCACAGCATAATTACCAGCAGGTTGCCAAACTCGCCACGCTCATTCGCAGCATGGATAAAAAAGTCGCCACGCCAGAAATTGCGCGGCACATGTTATCTATTCCATCCCGGCAGCAATAACAACAGCAAGGACATTTCAACATGACTATGACCACTGTTATTCACAAAACCGGACTCGGTATCAGCGTTGCGGGCGCGGCGCTGGCGATTATCGGTGCGCTAATCCAGTCCGCGGCGCTCTGGCAGCCAGGGCTGGTGATGTTCACCGCCGGATTCGCCGCCGGTGCAGGCTACTGGCCGGGTCTACGCAGCTATCAGTTTACGCTATGGATCATCGCCGGGTTTGTCGCCGCCATGACCTGGTCTACGGATCTGATCGTCTGGGGCGGTTTCAATATCACCCATAAATGGATCGTATTCCTCGTCATTCAGGCCACCATGTTTAGCATGGGCACTAAGCTAACGATCCAGGATTTTATTGACGTCGCCAAAATGCCGTGGGCGGTGTTTATTGGCACCTTCTGCCACTTCGTTATCATGCCTCTGCTCGGCCTGAGCATTACGCTTATCTTTAACTTTCCGCCTGAGGTGGCGGTCGGGATTCTGCTGATTGGCGCCTGCCCAAGCGGACTCTCCTCTACCGTCATGGTCTATATCGCGAACGCCAACCTGGCGCTGGCGGTCTCGATCGCCGCAGTCTCAACGCTGGCGGCGACGGTGATGACGCCGCTGTGGGTTAATCTGCTGGCGGGGTCGATGATCGATATCCAGCTCACCGCGATGGTAATGGATGTGGTGAAAATCGTATTGATCCCCATCGGCGCGGCAATTCTGCATGACTATCTGAAAACCTATGCGGGCGTGCGCGGACGCCGTGTCGTCCAGATGCTGGCCGGGATCGGCGCTCTTTGGCTGCTGTATATGATTGCTGGCGGCTGGGACACGCTGTTTGGTCACGCCAGCGCCGATGCGCAAATGTACGCGGTGGTGCTCAACTTCGTGGCAGGCGGTCTCGTCTGGGCATTGTTCTACAACTGGCTGTATGGCCGCGTGGCGGGCGTGAAGAAAATCATGCCGACCATCTCAATGATGGGGATCATTTTCTTTACGACCACCGCAGCCGCAGCCGGGCGCGAGAACCTGGTGCAGGTCGGCTTCCTGCTCTGCTTCGCCATGTTGATGCATAACCTCGGCGGCTTCCTGATTGGCTATCTGATGAGCCGCTGGATCTTCCGCATGGACGTACAGTCTGCCCGCACCGTAGCCTTTGAAGTCGGCCTGCAAAACGGCGGCATGGCGTCCGGGCTTGCCGCAGCGATGGGCAAACTGGCAACGGTTGGCCTGGCCTCGGCGGTGATGACTCCGCTTGGTAACGTCAGCGGCTCGCTGCTCGCGAACTACTGGCGCAAGAAAGACGCCAGACAGGCGCAGGCCGCCGCAGCCAAAGATCCCGTTCAACCCGCTTGCGAAAATCTGTCAAAAGGATAATCACGATGACAACTCTCACTCTGGGGCATGCCCTGCGCGCCGTGGCCTCTGCGCTCGACCTTGCCGAAACATGTTACGCAAAACGCCCGTTAAGCGTGGCCGTATGCGATGCCAATGGCGAACTACTCAGCTTTGCGCGGATGGATAACGCCAAACTGTTAACCATCGAGTTAACCCAGCGCAAAGCACGCACCAGTAGCCGTCTGGGCTGCACCACGCAGGCATTTTTACAGCGCCTGCAGAAAGAGCAACTGGATATCGGTTATTTTGCCGACCCGCTGTTTACGGCACTGCCGGGCGGTATCCCGATTCTGCACCAAGGAAAATGCCTTGGGGCCGTCGCGGTAGGCGGTTTATCCGCGCAGGAAGATCATGATGCGGCGCTGGCCGTCGCGGAAACGTTACTTAAGGAGATTGCCCAATGAAAAAGGTCGCCATGCTGCATACCAGTGCCGCCACGCTTACGATGATGCAACAGCTGATTGCCGACATCATGCCGGATGTTGAAGTCATGCACCTGGTGGAAGAATCCATGATCAAGCAGGTAATGAAGGCCCAGGGCGTGACGCCCAATATTGCCGCCCGCATCGCCGACTATGTGCATATTGCCGAAAAGGCGGACTGCGATATTTTTATTACCGCCTGCTCCTCAATTGGTACTGCGGTGGAGCAATGCCAGTTTATGACCCCACTGCAGCTCGTGCGCATTGATTGCGCAATGGTGGAAGAGGCGATTGAAAAAGGTGAGCGGATCGCCGTACTGGCGACAGTGGCAACCACGCTGAAGCCAACGCTGGATTACGTACAGCGCAAAGTGCAGCAGAGCGGTAAATCGCGAACCATCACGCCTATATTAATGGAGGAGGCATTCCACGCGCTGCTGGCGGGAGATATGGATACCCATGACCGTATCGTCAGTGAAGGGTTACAGAGCGCCTTTACCCAGGCAGATGTTGTGATGCTGGCGCAGGCCTCGATGGCGCGCGTTTTACAGCAGCTCCCTTCCCCGCCGGTGCCGGTAATGACCTCGCCGGAAAGCGGAATTCGCTGGTTGAAAACACTGGCTGAAAGCTGAATTACAGGCCAAAAAAAGGCCATCATCAGATGGCCAACCATGTCGAAACGGGACCAGCCCTTGACTATGCAGAGAGTCAGGGCTGTTTTTTTTCTTACTTAATCACTGTTTTCAGCGCTTCGCCGATATCGGCCAGGCTACGAACGGTTTTCACGCCAGCGGCTTCCAGCGCAGCGAATTTCTCATCCGCCGTACCTTTACCACCTGCGATGATCGCACCAGCATGACCCATACGTTTACCTTTCGGCGCAGTCACACCCGCGATGTAACCCACAACCGGCTTGGTCACATGATCTTTAATGTACGCCGCCGCTTCTTCTTCCGCGCTACCGCCGATCTCACCGATCATGACGATCGCTTCGGTCTGCGGATCTTCCTGGAACAGCTTCAGGATATCGATGAAGTTAGAGCCAGGGATCGGGTCGCCGCCGATACCCACACAGGTAGACTGACCAAAACCGTAGTCGGTGGTCTGCTTAACCGCTTCATAGGTCAGCGTACCAGAACGAGAAACGATACCGACTTTACCAGGCTTGTGAATATGACCCGGCATGATGCCGATTTTACATTCGCCAGGGGTGATAACACCTGGGCAGTTCGGGCCGATCATGCGCACGCCCGCTTCATCCAGCTTCACTTTCACGGTCAGCATATCCAGCGTTGGGATACCTTCGGTGATGGTGATGATAAGCTTGATGCCTGCATCAATAGCTTCCAGGATGGAGTCTTTGCAGAACGGAGCCGGAACGTAGATAACGGTGGCGGTTGCGCCGGTCGCTTCTACTGCTTCACGTACGGTGTTGAACACCGGCAGACCCAGATGCGTGGTGCCGCCTTTGCCCGGCGTAACACCGCCGACCATTTGCGTACCGTAAGCAATCGCTTGTTCAGAGTGGAATGTCCCCTGGCTACCGGTGAAGCCCTGGCAGATAACCTTGGTATCTTTATTAATTAAAACTGACATTATTTCCCCTCCACTGCGGCAACAACCTGCTGAGCTGCATCCGTCAGACTTTTCGCTGCAATAATATTCAGGCCGCTATCAGCCAATTTTTTCGCGCCGAGTTCAGCGTTGTTACCTTCAAGACGTACCACGACCGGAACGTTAACGCCCACTTCTGCTACCGCGCCGATGATACCGTCCGCGATCAGGTCGCAGCGTACGATACCGCCGAAGATGTTAACCAGTACGGCTTTAACATTGTCGTCAGAGAGGATAATTTTGAACGCTTCGGTTACACGCTCTTTGGTCGCACCGCCGCCAACGTCAAGGAAGTTAGCCGGTTCGCCGCCGTGCAGTTTAACGATGTCCATGGTGCCCATTGCCAGGCCCGCGCCGTTAACCATACAACCGATGTTGCCGTCCAGAGCGACGTAGTTCAGTTCCCACTGTGCAGCCTGTGCTTCACGCGGATCTTCCTGAGACTGATCGCGCATTTCACGCAAGTCAGCCTGGCGGAACAGCGCGTTGCCGTCAGCGCCCAGTTTGCCGTCGAGGCAGATCAGATCACCCTGCTTGGTCACCACCAGCGGGTTGATTTCGATCAGCGCCAGATCGCGCTCAAGGAAGATAGTCGCCAGACCCATGAAGATCTTGGTGAACTGCTGAACCTGTTTACCTTCCAGACCCAGTTTGAACGCCAGTTCACGACCCTGATAAGGCATCGGACCGGCCAGCGGATCGAGCGCTACTTTGTGGATCAGGTGCGGCGTTTCTTCAGCCACTTTTTCAATTTCCACGCCGCCTTCGGTAGAGGCCATGAAGACCACGCGACGGGAACTACGGTCAACAACTGCGCCGAGGTAAAGTTCTTTACCAATGTCGGTCGCTGCTTCAACCAGAATCTGATTTACCGGTTGACCATGGGCGTCTGTCTGGTAAGTGACCAGACGTTTACCCAGCCAGTGTTCAGCAAAAGCACGAATGTCTTCTTTGCTGTTCACAACCTTCACACCGCCCGCTTTACCACGGCCACCAGCGTGAACCTGACATTTCACTACCCACGGGCCTGCGCCGATTTTAGATGCAGCTTCTTCAGCTTCACGCGGAGTAGTACAGGCATAACCCACCGGTGCCGGTAAGCCATAGCGGGCAAAAAGTTGTTTTGCCTGATATTCATGTAAGTTCATGTGTTCTGTCCATCCTTCAGGTAATCGTTATCTTTTACCCGTAGGCCTGATAAGCCTCCAGACCTACGGGGCAGGTGATACTCTTATTTACTACACGTCCAGCAGCAGACGCGTCGGATCTTCCAGCAACTCTTTAATGGTTACCAGGAAGCCTACTGACTCACGACCATCGATCAAACGGTGGTCATAAGACAGCGCCAGATACATCATCGGCAGGATTTCAACCTTGCCGTCTACGGCCATCGGACGATCTTTGATGGCATGCATACCCAGGATGGCGCTCTGCGGTGGGTTGATGATCGGGGTAGACATCAGGGAACCGAACACGCCACCGTTAGTGATGGTGAAGTTACCGCCCGTCAGATCGTCGACCGTCAGCTTGCCGTCGCGACCTTTAACTGCCAGCTCTTTAATATTTTTCTCGATGTCAGCCATACCCAGCAGATCCACATCACGCAGGACCGGCGTGACCAGGCCACGCGGCGTGGAGACCGCCATGCTGACATCAAAGTAGTTGTGGTAAACCACGTCATCACCGTCGATGGACGCGTTCACTTCCGGATAGCGTTTCAGCGCTTCAACAACCGCTTTCACGTAGAAAGACATAAAGCCCAGACGGATACCGTGACGTTTCTCGAACGCGTCACCGTACTGCTTACGCAGATCCATGATTGGCTTCATGTTGACTTCGTTGAACGTGGTCAGCATGGCGGTGGAGTTTTTCGCTTCCAGCAGACGCTCAGCTACGCGTTTGCGCAGACGGGTCATCGGAACACGTTTTTCGCCACGAGCGCCCAGTTGAGCCTGTGGTGCAGGCGCGGCGGCCGGCGCTTTGGCTTCTGCTTTCGCAGCCGGCGCTTTGGCCAGATGCTTTTCAACATCTTCACGCGTGATACGACCACCGACGCCGGTGCCATTGATGGCGCTGGCTTCGAGGTTATGCTCACCCAGCAGGCGGCGGATCGCCGGGCTCAGGGCATCGTTGTTCTGTTCAGCAAGAGACGCCTGCTGGCGTTGTGCCGGAGTAGAATCTTTCTCTTCAGACTTGGCGCTGGTCTCTTTGCCAGAGCTGTTGCCTTCACGCAGGCGACCGAGGATCTGGCGAGAAGTGACGGTTGTCCCTTCATCTTCCAGAACCGCATCAAGAATACCGTCCGCTGATGCCGGTACTTCCAGTACCACTTTGTCAGTTTCGATTTCTACCAGTACTTCATCACGACGTACTGCATCGCCCGGTTTTTTGTGCCAGGTTGCAACCGTTGCATCCGCTACGGATTCAGGCAGGTCGGGAACAAGAATATCTACGCTACTCATTATTTATCCTTTATTTAATCGACGTTCAGCGCGTCATTAACCAGATCTTGTTGCTGCTTCTGGTGAACGGACATATATCCTACTGCCGGAGAGGCAGAGGCCGGGCGACCTGCATAACGCAGAGCTGACCCAAATGGAATTACTTCACGGAAATGATGCTGGCTGCAGTACCATGCGCCCTGGTTGAGCGGTTCTTCCTGGCACCAGACAAAATCATGTACATGAGCAAACGGTTTCAGCGCTTCCTGCACCGCTTTATGCGGGAACGGATAGAGCTGTTCGATACGCACAATGGCGACATCTTTTTGGTCGTTCTTGCGGCGTTGCTCCAACAGGTCGTAATAAACCTTACCAGAACACATCACGACACGCTTCACGCCTTTAGGATCAAGTTCATCTACTTCGCCAATGGCTGGCAGGAAGGTGCCATTTGCCAGTTCGTCCAGCGTGGACACCGCCAGCGGATGACGCAGCAGCGACTTCGGTGACATCACTACCAGCGGACGACGCATTCCGCGCAGCGCCTGACGACGCAGCATGTGGTAAACCTGTGCCGGGGTAGACGGGACGCAAACCTGCATGTTTTGCTCAGCGCAAAGTTGCAGATAACGTTCCAGACGCGCGGAGGAGTGCTCCGGGCCCTGACCTTCATAGCCGTGTGGCAGCAGCATAACCAGACCGCACATACGGCCCCATTTCTGCTCGCCGGAAGAGATGAACTGGTCGATAACCACCTGCGCACCGTTGGCGAAGTCACCGAACTGCGCTTCCCAGATAGTCAGGGTGCGCGGTTCTGCCGTGGCATAACCGTACTCGAATGCCAGCACCGCTTCTTCAGACAGCACGGAGTCCCATACGCGGAACGTGCCCTGGCCGTTATGCACATGCTGCAGCGGAGTGTACGTTGAACCATTCGCCTGGTTATGAATCACCGCATGACGGTGGAAGAAAGTTCCGCGGCCAGAGTCTTCACCCGACAGACGTACCGGAATACCTTCATCAACCAGCGTGGCGTAAGCCAGATTCTCTGCGCCACCCCAGTCGAACAGCTTCTCGCCTGCGGCCATGGCCTGACGGTCGCCGTAAATTTTGGCAACACGCGACTGCATTTCCACCGCTTCAGGCACGGTGCTGATGCGTTTTGCCAGCTCCTGCAGACGCTTCATCTCAACTTTGTTCGGGTAGTTTTCATCCCACTCGTGGTTGAGGTACGGCGACCAGGTGAAGGAGTGCATATTCATTGGACGCCACTCTTTCACCACGCATTCGCCTGCGTCCAGCGCGTCACGATACAGATTGACCATTTCGGTCGCATCTTCCAGCGTAGCGACGTTGTCCGCTTCCAGCTTGTCAGCGTAGATTTTGCGCGGGGTCGGATGCTTTTTGATTTTCTGATACATCAACGGCTGGGTTGCGCTTGGCTCGTCGGCTTCGTTGTGGCCGTGACGGCGGTAGCACACCAGATCGATGAAGACATCGCGTTTAAAGGTATTACGGAAATCCAGTGCCAGACGCGTTACGAAAGCGACCGCTTCCGGATCATCCGCGTTCACGTGGAAAATCGGCGCCTGAACCATCTTACCGATGTCGGTGCAGTATGGTGTAGAACGTGCATCTAGCGGGTTAGAGGTGGTGAAGCCCACCTGGTTGTTGATAACGATGCGAACGGTACCGCCCACTTCGTAACCACGCGCTTTCGACATGTTCAGGGTTTCCTGAACCACGCCTTGCCCGGTTACTGCCGCATCACCATGAATAGTGATTGGCAGCACTTTATTGCTGCTCGGCTCGTCCAGACGATCCAAGCGTGCACGTACGGAACCGATAACCACCGGGCTGACGATTTCCAGGTGCGACGGGTTAAACGCCAGCGCCAGATGCACCAGACCGCCTTCGGTTTCGATATCTGATGAGAAGCCCATGTGGTACTTCACGTCACCGGTACCGAGGTGTTCTTTATGTTTGCCCGCAAATTCGTCGAATAGATCCTGCGGCTTTTTACCCAGCACGTTAACCAGGACGTTCAGACGACCACGGTGCGCCATACCCAGTACCACTTCACGGGTACCGCTGTTACCGGCGTGGCGGATCATCTCTTTGAGCATTGGGATTAACGCATCACCGCCTTCCAGTGAGAAGCGTTTCGCGCCCGGGAACTTCGCGCCCAGGTAGCGTTCCAGACCTTCCGCTGCGGTCAGTTCGCTGAGGAAGCGTTTCTTCTCTTCACTACTGAACGCAGTACGACCAGACTCGATACGCTGCTGAAGCCAGCGTTTTTCTTCGGTGCTGGTGATGTGCATATACTCGGCGCCAATCGGGCCGCAGTAGGTTTGTTTCAGCGCGACAACCAGGTCGCTCAGCTTCATCGTGTCTTTGCCACCGGCAAAAGAACCCACGTTAAAGCTTTCCTGGAAATCCGCATCGGTCAGATCGTGGAAGGAGGGATCCAGATCGGCCACATTTTCTTGCTGCCACAGTCCCAGCGGATCGAGATTCGCATGCTGATGACCGCGGAAACGATAGGCGTTAATGAGCTGCAGGACTTTAACCTGCTTCACATTGGCATCAGGGTCGGAAATAGAAGAAGAGTAACGTGGGGTAATCAACGCCTGTCGACGGAAATAATCACGTGTTTTTGAGTGGAGTTGATCCGGTTTGACTCCGGTACCAGGTAACTGCTGGAACGTCGAACGCCAGTTAGCATCTACCGAGTCAGGGTCGGTTAAGAAGTCTTCATAGAGCTGTTCTATCCAGCTCTGGTTAGAACCAGAGAGGTAAGAAGAGTCCAACCAGGCTTTCAAAGCGCTGTTCTGCATCGTGATCCCTTAAGCATTTGTATGCTTATTTCGCCGTGGATACTACCACGCACACCGATGTGCGTGCCGGGGTTCACTTGTTGCGGACTGTCGTGTCATCTGCGTCCGCTAAGGAACCTTTAAAAACTGTCTAATAATCGTCGTCGTTCAGGCTGCGATTATTGCTATCAATGTGGCAGTTTTTAGAGGTTTCCCTGCACGGCCGGGGAATCTCTTCCCCGGCAACTACAACTACTTATGCACTACGTTTGAGCAGCATCGACTTAATATGACCGATGGCGCGCGTCGGGTTCAGCCCTTTAGGACATACGCTGACGCAGTTCATGATGCTATGACAGCGGAATACGCTGAAAGCGTCACTTAACCCTTCCAGACGGCTGTCGGTCTCGGTATCGCGGCTATCAATTAAGAAGCGATACGCGGCCAACAGGCCTGCCGGGCCAATAAACTTGTCCGGGTTCCACCAGAATGATGGGCAGGACGTTGAGCAGCATGCACACAAAATACATTCATACAGCCCATCGAGCTTCTCACGCTGCTCTGGCATTTGTAAATGCTCACGAGCCGGAGGATTTTTCCCATTATTCAACAAGTAAGGCTTAATCTTCTCATACTGTGCGTAGAATTGCCCCATGTCTACCACCAAATCGCGCACAACCGGTAAACCTGGCAGCGGGCGAATGACAATTTTCTTGCCCGGCTGATTCAGCGCAGAAATAGGTGTGATACAGGCCAGTCCATTTTTGCCGTTCATGTTCAGACCGTCGGAGCCGCAAACCCCTTCACGGCATGAGCGACGAAACGACAGCGACGGATCTTTTTCTTTCAGCTGCATCAACGCATCCAGCAGCATCATGTCGCGCCCTTCTTCCGCCTCCAGGGTGTAATCCTGCATGCGCGGAGCGTCATCAACATCCGGGTTATAGCGATAAACTGAAAACTCGAGTTTCATTGTCCTGTCTCCGCATTAATAAGTACGAATCTTCGGCGGGAATGCCGGGCGCAGCTTCGGTTCCATATTGACTTGACGTCGCGTCATGGATTCCGACTCTGGCAGGTACAGGGAATGGCACAGCCAGTTTTCGTCATCACGTTCCGGGAAGTCGAAGCGGCTATGCGCGCCACGGCTTTCGGTACGGAAGTTTGCAGATACTGCAGTGGCGTACGCGGTCTCCATCAGGTTATCCAGCTCCAGACACTCAACGCGCTGGGTGTTGAACTCGCTGGAGGTATCGTCCAGACGGGCATTTTTCAGGCGTTCGCGAATCGCTTTCAGCTCTTCCAGGCCCTTCGCCATCGCATCGCCTTCGCGGAATACCGAGAAGTTATGCTGCATACATTCTTGCAGCGCTTTACGAATTGCCACCGGGTCTTCACCGTTACGGTTACCGTTCCAGCGATTCAGACGCGCCAGAGAAGCGTCGATTTCATCTTCGGTTGCATCCAGCAGGTCACCCTGCTCTGCGATAGATTCCTGCAGATGCAGACCCACAGCACGACCAAATACCACCAGGTCAAGCAGTGAGTTGCCGCCCAAACGGTTAGCACCGTGAACCGATACGCAGGCGATTTCACCGACGGCAAACAGCCCTGGGATCACCACATCTTCGCCCTGCTCATTCACGGTCAGCGCCTGGCCGGTGACTTTGGTCGGAATACCGCCCATCATATAGTGGCAGGTTGGGATAACCGGGATCGGCTCTTTCACCGGGTCAACGTGAGCAAAGGTACGGGACAGTTCGAGAATACCCGGCAGACGGGACTCCAGCACTTCTTTACCCAGGTGGTCGAGTTTCAGTTTGGCGTGCGGCCCCCACGGACCGTCGCAGCCGCGACCTTCGCGGATTTCGATCATGATGGAACGCGCCACCACGTCACGACCCGCCAGGTCTTTCGCATTCGGGGCATAACGCTCCATGAAGCGCTCACCGTGTTTGTTCAGCAGGTAGCCACCTTCACCACGACAGCCTTCTGTTACCAGAACACCCGCGCCAGCGATACCGGTTGGGTGGAACTGCCACATCTCCATATCCTGCACCGGCACGCCAGCGCGGATAGCCATACCGACGCCGTCACCGGTGTTGATGTGGGCGTTGGTGGTGGACTGATAAATACGGCCGGCACCGCCGGTTGCCAGCACGGTTGCGCGGGCTTTGAAGTAAACCACTTCACCGGTTTCAATACACAGCGCGGTACAACCAACAATCGCGCCATCGGCATTTTTGACCAGATCCAGCGCGTACCACTCGGAGAAGATGGTGGTGTGGTTTTTCAGGTTCTGCTGATACAGCGTGTGCAACAGCGCATGGCCGGTACGGTCTGCCGCTGCCGCGGTACGTGCCGCCTGCTCGCCGCCGAAATTCTTCGACTGGCCGCCAAACGGACGTTGATAAATTGTGCCATTATCGAGGCGAGAGAACGGCAGCCCCATGTGGTCCAGCTCCAGAATCGCTTCCGGACCGGTTTTACACATATATTCAATAGCGTCCTGGTCACCAATGTAGTCCGACCCTTTGACGGTGTCGTACATGTGCCATTCCCAGTTATCTTCATGGGTATTACCGAGCGCAACGGTGATGCCACCTTGCGCAGATACGGTATGGGAACGGGTTGGGAACACTTTGGAGAGCAGCGCACAGGTCTGACCGCTCTGGGAAATTTGCAGCGCCGCGCGCATACCTGCGCCGCCGGCACCAATCACAACAGCATCAAATTCTCTGACTGGCAGTTTCATTACACACCCCACACCACAACAAATCCATAAATGACGTAAACCACCAGCGCAACGACGATAGCCAGTTGCAGAATCAGGCGCACGGCCAGCGGTTTAACGTAGTCGGTCAACACCTGCCACATGCCGATCCAGGCATGAATCAAGATGGAGAAAAGAGCCAGCAGGGTGAAGACTTTGGTGAATGCCGATGAGAAAAAACCGGTCCAGACTTCAAACGTCAGTTCGCCGCTGGTGGCGAAGAAGCCGACCATATAGATGATGTATAACGTCAGAACGATAGCGGTAGCACGGACCAGAATGAAGTCATGTACGCCGTTGCGTCCTAATGCGGAGGCGTTGCTTACCATACGAGGACTCCTGCGAGAAGTGAAAGCACGACAATGATAACGAAACAAATTTTGGCGGAACGTGTCCCTGCTTCGAGGGTTTCTTCGATATAGCCAAAATCCATCAACAGATGGCGAATGCCCATTACGGCGTGATATGCCAGCGCAATCAGGATCCCCCACAGAATTAACTCCACAAAGAAGTTATTCATAATGGATGACGCCGCGAGGAAACCTTCAGGGGAGGAAAGGCTGGTACCCAATAACCACAACAGAATCCCGACCGCCACGAAGGTGATCACTCCGGATACGCGATGGAGAATGGACGCTATCGCCGTGATTGGGAACCGGATCGTTTGTAGATCCAGATTGACAGGTCTTTGTTTTTTCACATTTCTTATCATGAATAACGCCCACATGCTGTTCTTATTATTCCCTTTGGACTTCGGGTACAGAAGATGAAGACACCTGTAGCCTGAAAGACGACGGGATTTCCTTCCTCCGGTCTGCGTGCGGGTCAGACAGCGTCCTTACTATAACTACGCGTCATATAAAACACTGCTTCCAGATGCTAAAACGACACGTTACAACGCTGGTTGGCTCGGGATTGCAGGGTATTCCGGAGACCTGGCGGCAGTATAGGACGTTCACAAAATCATTACAATTAACCTACATATAGTTTGTCGGGTTTTATCCCGAACAGTGACATAGGTCACGATAACAACATTATTTTAATTTTTAACCATCTAATTTGACAATCATTAAACAAAGTTGTTACAAACAACACCAGAAAAAGCATATAATGCGTAAAAGTTATGGGGTCACTCTTTCACCGGACATTTAGTTATGTAACAGTGTGGAAGTATTGACCAATACAGTCAGGACAGTTATTAGTGATAGACAGGTTTAATAATTCGGATTGCTAAGTTCTTGATTTGCAGTTTATTCGCCATGAAAAGACCGTTTTACCTGCAAGCGCCCATAGCTCTGTACCCAGGTTATCCCCTCTTTCGCAGAGCGGCGAGCCAAATAACAAACTGGTAACGGTTCATTGATGTACGAAGGCAAATGTGAGTTCCAGCAGTCTTAAGCAATAAGGCGCTAAGGAGACCGTAAATGGCTGATACTAAAGCAAAAATCACTCTAAATGGTGACTCTGCTATTGAACTGGATGTGCTGAAAGGTACGCTCGGTCAAGATGTTATTGATATTCGTAGTCTTGGCTCAAAAGGGATGTTTACTTTTGACCCAGGTTTCACCTCTACCGCATCCTGCGAATCCAAAATTACTTTCATCGACGGTGACGAAGGTATTTTGCTGCATCGCGGCTTCCCGATTGATCAGTTGGCGACCGAGTCAAACTATCTGGAAGTGTGTTATATCCTGCTGTACGGCGAAAAACCGACGCAGGAGGAGTACGACGAGTTCAAAACCACAGTCACTCGCCATACCATGATCCACGAACAGATCACCCGCCTGTTCCACGGTTTCCGCCGCGACTCTCACCCGATGGCCGTTATGTGTGGTGTTACCGGGGCGCTGGCTGCGTTCTACCACGACTCGCTGGATGTGAATAATCCGCGTCACCGTGAAATCGCCGCCTTCCGTCTGCTATCCAAAATGCCGACCATGGCAGCGATGTGCTACAAATATTCCATCGGACAGCCGTTCGTGTACCCGCGTAATGACCTCTCCTACGCCGGTAACTTCCTGAACATGATGTTCTCCACGCCGTGCGAAAAATACGAAGTGAATCCGATTCTGGAACGCGCAATGGACCGTATCCTGATCCTGCACGCTGACCACGAACAGAACGCTTCAACCTCTACCGTTCGTACCGCCGGTTCTTCTGGCGCTAACCCGTTTGCCTGCATCGCGGCCGGTATTGCTTCCCTGTGGGGACCAGCACACGGCGGCGCAAACGAAGCTGCGCTGAAAATGCTGGAAGAAATCAGCTCTGTTAAACACATTCCGGAATTTGTTCGCCGCGCGAAAGACAAGAATGATTCCTTCCGCCTGATGGGCTTTGGTCACCGTGTTTATAAAAACTATGACCCGCGCGCCACCGTCATGCGTGAAACCTGCCATGAAGTACTGAAAGAACTGGGCACCAAAGATGATCTGCTGGAAGTGGCGATGGAACTTGAACACATTGCGCTCAACGACCCGTACTTCATCGAGAAGAAACTCTACCCGAACGTAGATTTCTACTCCGGCATCATCCTGAAAGCGATGGGTATTCCGTCCTCCATGTTCACCGTTATCTTCGCCATGGCGCGTACCGTGGGCTGGATTGCACACTGGAACGAAATGCACACCGACGGCATGAAAATCGCTCGTCCGCGTCAGCTGTACACCGGCTACGATAAGCGCGATTTTAAGTCTGATATTAAGCGTTAATTGTCTGCCGGATGGCGCCAGCGCCTGTCCGGCTTACAGCCATTAATTCTCCCGGGTCGGACAAGGCATTGGAGCCAGAATCCGACCTGTTTTTTTGATGCATATTATTTTATTCTCATCATGCTTTCTCTATGATTTACTGAGATTTCCGTCATTTCACTCAGGAGCATGGGATGCCTGTTTTGCAGTGGAGCCTGTTGTTTCTGCTATCGCTCCTTCTTTCCCTGTTCTTTTTGTTTATACACCTTCCAGGACCGCTGCTACTCGGTTCGATGATCGTCGGCATCATATTCAGTATGCGCGGCATCTCACTGCCCCCTCCCCGCTGCACATTTCTTGGCGCGCAGGCGATTCTCGGCTGCATGATTGCCCAAAACCTGACGGGCTCAATCTTAACGACCCTTACGGCCCACTGGCCGATGGTGATTATCATCCTGCTGGCGACCCTTATCAGCAGCGCGGTAATCGGCTGGCTGCTGGTTCGCTACAGTAACCTACCGGGAAACACCGGTGCATGGGGCTCGTCACCTGGCGGTGCGGCGGCAATGGTGGCAATGGCGCAGGAATATGGTGCCGACATCCGGCTGGTGGCGTTTATGCAGTATCTGCGCGTACTGTTGGTGGTTGGTGCGGCGGCACTGGTCACCCGAGTGATGATGGGCGACCAGGCCCAAACGGTCAGTGAGCAAATCGTCTGGTTTCCGCCGCTGAGCAGCAATCTGTTCAGTACCCTGGCGCTGGCCGCCGTTGCCGGTACGGCCGGGCGTCTATTGCGTATCCCCTCTGGCGTCATGTTGCTACCGATGCTGGCAGGCGCATTGCTGAATGCCGGTGGCGTGATGGTGATCGAACTGCCGGAATGGTTGCTGGCGATTGCCTATATGGCCATCGGCTGGCAAATTGGCCTGGGCTTTGACAAGCAGATCTTTTTAATGGCGTTGCGCCCCTTACCGCAAATCCTCTTGTCCATTTTTTCACTGATGGCGATCTGCGCCGCTATGGCCTGGGGACTGGCGCATTACATGCAGATAGATTTTCTTACCGCCTATCTGGCGACCAGTCCAGGCGGCGTGGATTCTGTTGCGGTGATTGCCGCGGGGAGTCACGCCGATATGGCGCTGATCATGGCGATGCAAACCCTGCGGCTATTCAGTATTTTATTGACTGGCCCGGCGGTGGCGCGGTTTATTTCAGTACACGCGCCAAAGCATCCCGCTTAGTGCTGACATCCTGGACACCAGTAAAAGGGTCGTGAAGAGAGCGTCGTTTTTTCGATGATTCCGCCACAGCGCTCACAGGCTTCACCATCCCGGTGAAAGGCCTTAAAGCGAAACAGCGCGCCGTGATGTTTATTCTCATCCACCAGCCCGCGGGTGTTATAGGACAAACGAGGAATATCAAGCAGCGCATGCGCCAGCGCATCCAACTGTTCATCTCCGAGCGTCGACGCTTTATGCTGCCCGGTCAGCCCTACCTGCCAGAGAATCTCTACCCGCAGGTAGTTACCTAATCCCGCCAGAAACGCCTGGTCCAACAGCAGGCCAGAAAACTGGCGATTGCGAAAACGCGGGGATAACAGACGCGCTTTCACGTCATCGGGCGTTAAACGTAAATCCAGAACGTCCGGCCCAACCCGTTGCAGGAACGGATGGGTAGCGAGCTGTTCCGGCGTCAGCATGTCGATATCAGAGGCGCTATAGAGCAGAATAGTTTTGTCATGTGTTTGCAACCTGACACGCAGTACCCGCGAAGTCTGCGGTATTTTGCCGGTATCCACCACTCGCCACACGCCATAGAGCTGATTGTGGCTGTACAGCGTCAATCCATTAGAAAAATGGGTCAGCAATGCTTTACCCCGCGTTTCAAGCTGGGTAACACTCTGCCCAATCAGTTGAGATTGATACGGTTTTAGCTGCTCAAAGGCAAACCAGACATCGGTCAGGGGTTTGCCTTTGACTGCCGCCTCCAGGTTATCCGCCGCGCGGCGGATCTCCGGGCCTTCAGGCATAATACTGTCCTTTTTTAATGTGTTGCACCGCCCGTCACTGCGATATCACTCTCCACCTGCAACGCGGTGGCAATCGCAACTTCCAGCGCCCGGCGCACTGTGTCCGCTGCCATACTTGGCGCCCCGGGGTGCTGTGCAGCCTGTTGCGGCAAATAAGGGATATGAATAAATCCTCCCTTTACCGCCGGAACGTCACGTAGTTTATGCAGCAGGCCATACATCACGTGGTTACACACGAAAGTGCCCGCGGTCTGGGAAACCGAAGCCGGAATTCCCGCGTTGCGCATGGCAACAACCATCGCTTTGATCGGCAACGAACTAAACCACGCCGCCGGACCATCGGCCACAATCGGCACATCTACCGGCTGTTGACCCTGATTATCCGCAATACGCGCATCGTCAACGTTGATCGCCACGCGCTCCACGGTGACATCCGCGCGCCCACCCGCCTGCCCCACCGCCAGCACCAGTGATGGCGACAGCGCGTCAATCGCACCATTGAGTACGGCAAGAGACTCGCCAAAGACGCACGGCAGTTGGCGGGCAACGACGCGGCATCCGCCGATGATAGCATTGTCGAGGCCCGAGACCACTTCCCAGGAAGGGTTAACTGACTCGCCGCCAAAGGGTTCAAATCCCGTGATGAGTACTGTTTTCATCCTGTCACCTTACAAGAACATCAGGAAATACATCAGGAACACGTTGACCAGCAACAGCAGTATGCCGGTTGGCACCTGCGCTTTAATCACCGCGTTTTTATCCGGCAGCTCCAGCAGCGCTGCAGGAACAATGTTAAAGTTTGCCGCCATCGGCGTCATTAACGTCCCGCAATAGCCAGAGAACATACCAATTGCCGCCATTACTGCCGGATTGCCGCCGTGCTGCAGCACGAGGATCGGAATCCCAATTCCAGCGGTCACGATCGGGAAAGCGGCAAACGCATTGCCCATGACCATCGTCAGCAATGCCATGCCGAGGGTGTACACCGCCACTGCGATAAAGCGGCTATCCACCGCCAGGTATTCTTGCGTTAGCCAGGAAATACCGCTGCCTACGCCCGCTGCCGTAAACAACAGCCCGAGCGTGGCCAAAATCTGCGGCAGGATGAACGCCCAGCCGATGGAGTCCAGCAGACGGCGCGCCTCCTGAATCGGTTGATGAACCCGCTCATGGGTCATTTTTATTGCCATCGCCAGACCAATCAACGAGCCTGCGGTCATAGAAAAGAGCGTCACCAGCGTGGCGTGATTACCCGGCCCAAACAGCGCATCCTGTAAGCCCGGAATATGGTTGAACATCAGCACGCCAATAACCGTTACCACCGGAATTGCCAGCGCCGGGAAAAACAGGCGGTTACCCAGACGACTGGCGCTTTCTTCGCGCTGTTGCTGCGTTCGTTGATGGTAGCTTCCCAGCTTCACGCCGCCAAAACCGGCGATCAGGGCCAGCACGACCACCGCAACGCCAACGGCAATATGCACCGTGCGTTTGTCGCCAAACAGCGAATATGTCCAGTCGCCAAGCAGAAACAGTACGCCGTATATGCCCCAAAACAGGCCGGTGGTGAAGCGACGCGGGTTCGCTTTGTCCTGCCAGGACATCAGCGCCACAATCAGTAATACCGCTCCCGCCAGCCAGTAGAGATAGCTTTGTTGAAAATTCATTTCGCTTCCCCTTTCGCTGCGGCATTCGCTTTCGCCACCTCACGTTGCAAATAGCTATCCAGACGCCACAGACGCGTACCGTGGATCAGGAATGCACAAATTGCCGTAGGGATCCCCCACAAGGCAATATGCAGCGGTTCGGTCTGGATCCCACCAGACTCCAGCATAAAGTTGTGCATAAAAATGATGGCGCCGAAGGCAACAAAGATATCTTCACCGAAGAACAGTCCGACGTTATCGGTCGCAGCTGACATGGCGCGCAGACGATAGCGTACCGCCCCAGGTATCTCGCCGTGATTTTTCTCTGCGGCTCCTTCCGCCATCGGCGCCAGCAGCGGACGCACCATCTGCGGATGCCCCCCCAGACTGGTCAGCCCTAACGCAGCGGTCGCTTCGCGAATGAACAGATAGACAATAAGCAGACGGCCACTGGTGGCGCTGCGGATTTTTGCAATCCACGCCTGAGCACGCTCTTTGAGTCCGTGGCGTTCCAGCAGGCCAATAACCGCCAGCGGGATCAGCAGGATAAATGGCAGGTTGCGGGTGTTAAGAAAACCTTCACCCAGCTTCTCAAGGATAGTGGCTACCGGCATATGCGCCGCCAGCCCCGTGACGATCCCGGCAATAATGACCACCAATACCGGGTTAAAACGTAAAAGAAATCCGACCACGATGACGGCGATCCCCGTCAATGGCCAGAGAGAAATTACCTCTCCCATAATTCAGTCCTGTATATGTTGTTGTGTAATATATTATTGTTTTGTATGAATAAATTTATGCGCTAATTTGAATATTGCATGCATTGAATGCGGCTCGCAAGCGACGGGCAAAAGCGAGTGCGTGCTCACCATCCCCGTGAATGCATACCGTCTGGACTGTCACGCTCGCCCACGTTCCACTCTGGCTTTTTACTCTGCCGGATTGCACCATTTCTAGCGTTTGCGCCAGCGCCTGCTCTTCATCCTCAATCAATGCGCCCGGCTGGCTGCGCGGCACCAGACTGCCATCCGCCTGATAACCCCGATCGGCAAAAACCTCCTGACGTGTTACCAGACCATAGCGTTCTCCGGCACGAATCAGTTCGCTTCCCGCCAGCCCTACCAGAACCAGCGACGAATCGCAGGCATACACCGCTTTAGCAATAGCATCCGCCAACTGAGGATCTTTCGCCGCCTGGTTATAAAGCATACCGTGCGGTTTAACATGACGCATTACGCCGCCCTGCGCACGCGTGATGGCAGCCAGCGCACCAATTTGATACAGCGTCTGCGCATACACCGTTTCCACAGGCAGGGTCATGGCGCTACGGCCAAAATTTTCCCGATCCGGAAAACTCGGATGCGCGCCTATCGCTACGCCATTTTTTAGCGCTTCGCGCACGCTTAAAAGCATCGTCTGCGCATCACCGGCGTGAAACCCACAGGCGATGTTGGCTGATGACACCAGTTGCAGCAGCGCTGCATCGTTAGGGCATCCCTCACCGAGGTCTGCGTTGAGATCAATTTTCATTGTTAAGTCGCCATGTTAACTGTTCCAGATAACGCTGCCGATCCTGGCGCGCCTTAAGCGCTTCCTCCAGCGAACACTGCACAAAATGAATCGGCTGGCCGAGCGGGATCTGCGCCAGATGATACATATCCGCTTCGATGATACAGGCGATACGCGGATAGCCGCCCGTCGTCTGAGCATCGTTCATCAGCACGATGGGCTGACCATTATGCGGAACCTGCACTACGCCAGGGAGCAAACCATGCGACAATAGCTCGCGATCGGTCGTGCGCGTCAGCGACTGCCCCTGCAAGCGATACCCCATACGGTTGCTTTGCGGACTCAGTTGCCACGGGGAGCGCCAGAAAGAAGCCTGCGATACTTCGTCAAACTCCTGGTATTCAGGCCCGGGGAGCGCACGAATGTGGTTGCCCCACATCAGCTGTTTTACGCCCTGCGGCCCGCTGAATTGCCGGGTCGGTGCGCCAATTGGCAGCCGATCGCCATCGCGCAGCAGACGCCCTTCCAGCCCGCCAATTCCGACTTTGAGATCGGTACTGCGCGAGCCCATTACTTCGGGCACATCAAAACCGCCCGCTACCGCCAGATAGCTGCGCATGCCGTGATGTGGACGTTTTAGCGTCAGACGCTGCCCGGCTTTCACCGGCAGCCGCCATCCGCTCCATACGGGAGTACGATCCAGGTGCGCTTCACATCCCGCACCGGTCAGGGCAAACCAGCCATCGTTTTCAAATTCCACCACCAGTTGCCCCAGTGTGATTTCCAGCGCAGCGGCATTCGCATCATTACCCACCAGCAGGTTAGCAACGTTCAGCGCCGGTTTATCCAGCGCGCCACAGTGACTGATTCCGGATTGACGAAAACTATGGCGTCCCCCGTCCTGTACTGAGGTGTACATGCCAGCGCGAATGATGTTTAACATATCCCCTCCTTCTGCGGGACAAAACGCACGGTATCGCCAGCCCTTAACAGAATCGGCTCCTGCCGTTTTGGATCAAATAACGCAACGGAGGTACGGCCAATCAATTGCCATCCGCCTGGCGTGGAAAGCGGATAGACCCCCGTTTGGGATCCGCCAATACCGACAGAACCTGCCGGAACAAGCAGACGCGGTTCCGCACGCCTCGGAGTATGGAGCGGTTCAGGTAAGCTCCCGAGATAGGGAAATCCCGGCTGAAAACCGATAAACCACACCACATAATCAACCGACGCATGAAGTTCGACGACCTGCTTGTCGCTTAATCCACTGTGCCGGGCGACCTCTGCCAGATCGGGGCCGAACTCACCGCCATAGGTCACGGGAATTTCAATAAAGCGCGAGTCCGGCTCCAACGCCTCACTCTCTTCCCACCAGCGCTGCAGGCGTTCAATCGCATCCAGCGCCAGCGTTTTCGGGTCGCGCAGGGTAACCGTGATATTGTTCATTCCCGGAATAGCTTCCAGCACATTCGGGGCATCAACCAGACGCTGGGCCAGACGCCAGATGCGTTTCTGAGTCGCCAGCGTAATGGGAGGTTCCAGCTCAAGAACCACCGCACTTTCACCTAACAGATAACAACGCGCTCGCTGCACTTTCGTCCCTCTTTATTACGCTGGATTAGGAATATCGATAAAGGTTACGTCCAGATCGGTATTTTCATTCAGCCATTCGCTCAATGCGCGAATGCCGCCGCGTTCGGTCGCATGGTGACCAGCAGCATAAAAATGCAACCCTTGCTCGCGGGCTGAGTGAATGGTTTGCTCTGAAACTTCACCGGTGATAAAGGCATCGACACCAAACCGGGCTGCGCTATCAATGAAACTCTGACCGCCCCCTGTACACCAGGCGACGCGCTGAACTTTTTCCGGCCCGGTATCACCACACCATAACGGTTTACGGCCTAAACGCGCTTCAATCCACGATGCCAGCTCCAGCCCCGGAACCGGCATGGAGAGTTCTCCCCATGGCACCAGCGGCTCGATTTCACCCATGACGGTGATCCCCAACAGCGCTGCCAGCTGCGCGTTATTACCCAGTTCCGGGTGAGCATCCAGCGGCAGGTGCCAGCCATACAGGTTGATATCATTTTCCAACAGCGTCTTCAGACGATGGCGCTTCATACCGCGAATAACCGGAGATTCGCCTTTCCAGAAATAACCGTGATGAACGATGACCGCATCCGCCTGCAGGCGTACCGCCTCGTCCAGTAACGCCTGACTTGCGGTCACGCCGGTCACGATTTTATGCACCGTCTCTTTGCCCTCAACCTGCAAACCATTCGGCGCATAGTCGCTAATGGCGGCGCTGTTCAGTTTGTCGTTGATCAGTTGTTCCAGTTCGGTGTTTTTCATCATCGTCCTCGTAGTCATAAATTCTGCCTGCCCAATCAGCAACACAGCTTAGGTTAAAATAGCGTTCCCGCTTGCGTTCGTCGATAGACATTTCACTGACACATCAAGAAACAATCACACCCGATTTGAACGCAATTTGCTTACCCCCACGCGATCTAATTCATGTATATTTATGCAATCAGACAGCATATTGCAAAAATAATCAGATCTGTATCAAAGTTAAAACTTTAAGGAAACACACTCGCGCAGCACGTTCAGCCTGTCGCGAGGCATTTACTTCGAGAAAATAATGAATAAACAAGCATCTCAACCACGGGCGATTTATTACGTCGTTGCGCTACAAATTTGGGAATACTTCAGTTTTTACGGCATGCGTGCATTGCTGATCCTGTATCTCACTAACCAGCTTAAGTACGACGATAATCACGCATATGAACTGTTCAGCGCCTACTGCTCGCTGGTCTACGTCACGCCCATTCTTGGGGGATACCTGGCCGATAAAGTGCTCGGCAATCGAATGGCGGTGATGATCGGCGCATTTTTAATGGCAGTGGGGCATCTGGTATTGGGCGCCAGCGAAATGGCCCCGGCGTTCCTTTATTTGTCGCTGGCGATTATTGTCTGTGGCTACGGTCTGTTTAAATCCAACATCAGTTGCCTGTTAGGCGAGTTGTATCAGCCTGAAGACCCTCGCCGTGACGGTGGATTCTCTCTGCTCTACGCTGCCGGTAATATTGGTTCAATCATCGCGCCCATTGCCTGCGGCTACGTGCAGGAAGAGTACAGCTGGGCAATGGGCTTTGCGCTGGCGGCGATTGGCATGCTGGCGGGGCTGGTGATTTTCGTATGCGGTAATCGCCATTTCGCCCATACCACCGGCGTCAACAAGGCCGTTCTGTGTGCGAAAAAATATATGCTGCCAAACTGGGCCTGGTTATTAGTTCTGCTGGTTGCAGCACCGCTGCTGATTACCGTTCTGTTCTGGAAAGAGTGGTCCGTTTACGCACTGATCGTTGCTACTGTTATTGGTCTGGCGGTTCTGGCGAAGATTTACCGCC
The DNA here is from genome assembly GCF_013728095.1 of Citrobacter sp. RHBSTW-00887. NCBI lineage: Bacteria > Pseudomonadati > Pseudomonadota > Gammaproteobacteria > Enterobacterales > Enterobacteriaceae > Citrobacter > Citrobacter sp. RHBSTW-00887. Next base: position 3,691,548 of record NZ_CP056267.1, read on the forward strand.
AGGCGCAGACCCAGAAACAGCGTAAAGAACTGGGGCTTATCGTTACGCTGACCTTCTTCAGTCTGTTGTTCTGGGCCTTTGCTCAACAGGGCGGCAGTTCGATTAGCCTGTATATCGACCGCTTCGTTAATCGCGATATTCTGGGATATTCCGTCCCTACCGCGATGTTCCAGTCGGTTAACGCCTTTGCCGTTATGCTGTGCGGTATCGTGCTGGCCTGGGTGGTCAAAGAAAGCGTTAGCGGTAATCGTACCGTACGTATCTGGGGTAAATTTGCCCTTGGCCTCGGTTTAATGAGCGCCGGATTTTGTATTCTGACCTTGAGCGCCCGCTGGTCCGCGGCTTACGGTCACTCTTCCATGCCGCTGATGGTATTGGGGCTGGCGGTCATGGGCTTTGCCGAGCTGTTTATCGATCCGGTGGCTATGTCTCAGCTTACACGTATTGAGATCCCAGGAGTGACCGGCGTATTAACGGGTATTTACATGCTGCTTTCCGGAGCCATCGCCAACTACCTGGCCGGCGTTATCGCCGATCAGACCTCACAAGGTTCGTTTGACTCAGCGGGCGCTATCAACTATTCCATCAATGCATATATAGATGTCTTTAGCGAAATAACCTGGGGCGCGCTGGCCTGTGTGGTGCTGGTGCTGCTGATTTGGCTGTACCAGTCGCTGAAGTTCAGAAATCGTCCGCTGGCGGTAGAGTCCTGAGTTTACAGGCCCGATGATGTAATAAGATTCGGGCCTGTTTTTCTGGAGATTATGCATGGTTTACAGCCAAATCCGCTTCTGAAACACCAGTCACCAGTTTTACCATTTCGCGTTCTATTCCCTGCTCCAACATGGTTTGCGCTATACGTAATGCCGCTTCTTGTTTTCCTTGTTGTAGTCCTTGTTGTAGTCCTTCCTGTAATCCATCTAACCGTAACCGCTCTGCAATAGTCATTAGCCTCTCCTTGTGTTGGGGGATCCGTTGTGCCATCTCTTGCATAAACTCATTAAAGCGAGATTCATCGCCAGATTGTAGAATGTAATTAAACATCGCTTGTAATTGCGTGTCATTAGCGCATCCAGTAAGTAGCAGCGTGGTCAGTTGCTCTACCAGTCCCATCAAATCCCGCCGACGGATATGTTTTTGCATTAATTCCAGCAGCGCCATTCGCCTGTGAGCCATGATCTCATCATCGGGTACCACCGTTATGTCCACCAACGGAAATGCGCTGGAATAAAGTTGTCTTGCCGCCACGGAGTCGGCAAAGGCATCCAGCCAGCACAACGAGTACGGATAGGGGCTTCGGCAGCCATGATAAAACAGCATCGGTATCACCAGCGGCAGTTCCTTATGCCCTGCGTCCAGATGGCGCTGCATCGCCGCCATCGCATAACGCAACAGACGAAAAGCCATATGCGGCTCGGCTGAACTTTGATGCTCTAAAACCACATAGACATAACCGTCGCCGTCGCGTGTGTGCAAAGACCAAAGCACGTCGGAGTAGCGCGAACGTAAATCCGCTTCAATAAAGCTTTCTGACTCCAGCTTCAGCGAATTCAAATCGCAAAGTGTCCGCAGTTCAGCTGGCAGGTGAATGTCGAGAAAATCCCGCGCAGTTTCGGGATGATGTAAAAACGTTTTAAACACCGCATCGTGCGGTGTGGATGTCGTTGGCGTTGGCGTTGGCGTTGTCATTAATTTCCGTCATCTGAATGAAGATGACGGAAATTTACTGCTGAGGGAAAACTTATGCAGCAGGGTATTCACGGTACTGAGAGCACGTTTCAGCGCTAATAGCTCCCGACTGCAACATGTTCATTCTGCTGGAAGGCATTACGCAGAAATCCGTCACATACTTATCCCTTGCGCGCCGCCTCATAGGCCGCCAGCGTCGCCAGTCTTGCTTGTTTATGATCGACAATCGGACGAGGATAGTTAAGCGTAACCTGCGCTTTTTCAGCCCACGTCCACGGATCATGAATGGCTTTACCCGGCACATCGCGCAGTTCCGGCAGCCACTGGCGGATAAACTCGCCGTCGCGGTCAAATTTTTCGCCCTGAGTCGTGGGGTTAAAGATACGGAAATACGGTGCGGCGTCGGTCCCGGTTGAGGCCGCCCACTGCCAGCCGCCGTTATTGGCCGCCAGATCGCCATCGATCAGTTGCGACATAAAATATTGCTCGCCTTTACGCCAGTCGATCAGCAGATCTTTCACTAAAAAACTGGCCGTAATCATGCGTAATCGATTATGCATCCAGCCCGTGGCGTTGAGCTGACGCATCGCCGCATCCACAATCGGGTATCCCGTGTTCCCTGTTTGCCAGGCATGCAAATGTGCCGGATTATTCTGCCATTGCACGCGATCGGTCCAACGGATAAACGGTTGATGCCGACACAGCGCCGGATGGTAAGTCATCAGATGACGATAAAATTCACGCCAGATAAGTTCGTTCAGCCAGACGCTGCCTTCCCCTCCTTCAAGCGCCAGCGGCTGCTCCGCGAGCAGTCGATTCAGGCACTGGCGCGGCGACAATCCCCCTGTCGCCAGGCTCGCGGATAATCGACTGGTACCGTCAACCGCTGGGAAATCACGCCGTTGCTCATATTCTCTCGCGGCCTGTTGGCAAAACTGGCGTAATTGCGCGATAGCCAGTTTTTCTTCTGCCACAAACCGCTGCGTATCAAAATCTTGCTGCGGATAGCTCAGAGTTATTGATGTTAACGGAGCGTCAAGAGCGCCGCTTTCTCTCACCTTCGGCGCACTAACGCATTCTGGAACACCCTCTTTAATCCGCTTCAGCCAGGCATTTTTAAACGGTGTAAAGACTTTATACATCTCGTGATTGCCGGTCATGACCGCCCCTGGAGGCAGGATCACGCTATCGTCAAACCCTTCACACACCACATGGGGTAGTACCTTCTCAACGGCGACATCACGCTGACGTTCGTTTATTTCGTATTGATAGTTATAAAACAATCGGCTGACGCTATGCTGTGCGCAGACGTTTTTGACGGTTTCCACGCTGGTCGCAAAATCTGCAACTTCATCAAACAGAAGCGGGATGCCTTTTTCCGCCAGCGCCGCCTGCAACGCATTCAACTGCGCACTCACAAATGCCGCCTGACGTGGGGCCATTTCGTGCGCCTTCCACTGCTCAGGAGTAGAGATATATAGCGCGATGACCTGCGCAGTACGATCCCGACAAGCCGCCGCCAGCGCGAGGTTGTCATGCAGACGTAAATCACGTCGAAACCAGACCAGATGGGTGGTCATAATACTCCCGGATATAAATTAATCATTGCCACTCGTTATCTATTACACCGACAAGTGTAGACGTCGGCGCATAAAAAAAACCGCCACATTACTGTGAGCGGTTTTCTTGAGCAAGAACGATAACTTAGTAGAAATCGCAGGTGGCTTTTTCAGCCTGCTCCATCCACACCGGTTTATCACTGGTTTTAGACCAGACGCGGTGCAGGTAGCTGTAAAAACGAGCGCGGTCTTTCCAGAACAGCATGACCGGTAGCGCCAGCACGCCCGCCACTACGGCAAAGGTACGGCGCAAGAAAACAATGTGTGCTGGATATTCTTTATAAAAGTCCATAATCCTCTCCCATATATCTGTTCGGTGAATAGCACCGGAAAAATAAATTTGGTTAACTGATGAAAATAATACCGCCTTGTGTGTAATTTTGCTACTCATCCGACCACTTATTTTTATCTATTGATGCTCCGTTTAGCATAAAACCGTAATTAAGTTACATAAAGGTTAAATTAATACTAACCATTAGTTAAATAATGGTTTTTGCCATTTTTATACTTTTTTTACACCCCACCCGCTGATTTTTGCGAAATCTTTGCAAGCAAAAACCTACGCTCTGGTTATCACATTTATGCCACTGGAGGTGCACTGTGAGTGCAGGCGTGATAACCGGCATTGTGCTGGTCTTTTTATTATTAGGTTACCTGGTCTATGCCCTGATCAATGCGGAGGCGTTCTGATGGCAGCCCAAGGATTTTTACTCATTGCCAGTTTCTTGCTGGTGCTATTTGTCATCGCCAGACCGTTGGGATTTGGGCTGGCTCGACTGATCAACAATACGCCCCTGCCGGGTCTGGTTGGCGCGGAGCATTTACTCTGGCGCGGTCTGGGCATCTCGCAGCAGGAGATGAACTGGCGGCAGTATCTGCTGGCTATCCTCGCTCTCAATGCGCTGGGCCTGCTGGTCCTGTTTTCGATGCTGATGGCGCAAAACCTGCTGCCGCTAAATCCCCAGCAACTACCAGGGCTTTCGTGGGATCTGGCGCTCAATACGGCGGTGAGTTTTGTCACTAATACCAACTGGCAATCCTATGCTGGCGAAACCACCTTAAGCTATTTCAGCCAGATGGCCGGGTTGACCGTGCAGAATTTCCTGTCTGCGGCGACCGGAATTGCGGTGATTTTTGCCCTGACCCGCGCTTTCACACGCCAGAGTATGAACACGCTGGGCAACGCCTGGGTCGATCTGGTTCGCATTACGCTGTGGATCCTCGTCCCTATTGCGTTGCTCATTGCCCTGTTCTTCATTCAGCAAGGTACGTTGCAAAACATATTGCCTTATCAGCCCATCACCACCCTTGAAGGGGTGAAACAGCTGCTGCCAATGGGGCCAGTCGCCTCACAGGAAGCGATTAAGATGCTCGGCACTAACGGAGGGGGATTCTTTAACGCTAACTCATCGCATCCGTTTGAAAACCCAACCGCACTGACCAATCTGGTACAGATGCTGGCTATTTTCTTAATTCCCACCGCGCTGTGTTTTGCCTTTGGTGATGTAGTGGGCGATCGTCGTCAGGGGCGGACCTTACTGTGGGCCATGTCACTGATTTTTGCAGTCTGCGTTGCCGTCGTGATGTGGGCCGAAGTTCAGGGCAACCCGCACCTGATGGCATTCGGTGCCGACAGCAATATCAACATGGAGGGCAAGGAGAGCCGCTTTGGCGTGCTGGCCACGAGTCTCTTTTCCGTCGTCACCACAGCAGCATCCTGCGGGGCTGTCGATGCGATGCATGACTCCTTTACCGCACTGGGCGGCATGGTACCTATGTGGCTGATGCAGATTGGTGAAGTGGTCTTCGGCGGTGTGGGTTCAGGTCTGTACGGCATGCTGCTGTTCGTGCTGCTGGCGGTATTTATCGCCGGGTTAATGATTGGCCGTACGCCGGAGTATCTGGGTAAGAAAATCGACGTGCGCGAAATGAAAATGACCGCGCTGGCGATTCTGGTCACCCCTACGCTGGTCCTGCTCGGGACAGCGATCGCCATGATGAGCGATGCCGGGCGCAGCGCCATGCTTAATCCAGGTCCTCACGGCTTTAGTGAAGTCCTGTATGCCGTGTCGTCAGCCTCGAACAACAACGGTAGCGCCTTTGCCGGATTAAGCGCCAATAGCCCGTTCTGGAACTGCCTGCTGGCCCTGTGCATGTTCTTCGGTCGCTTCGGCGTGATCATCCCCGTGATGGCTATTGCCGGGTCGCTGGTCAGTAAAAAGATCCAGCCAGCAAGCCCAGGCACGCTACCTACCCACGGCGCGCTGTTTGTCGGGTTGTTAATCGGTACGGTGTTACTGGTTGGCGCTCTCACCTTTGTTCCTGCCCTGGCGCTTGGCCCGGTCGCAGAATACCTGTCATTACACTGAGTGATGCGGAGCACATTACTATGAGTCGCAAGCAACTGGCGCTGTTCGAACCCTCTCTGGTCGCACAGGCGCTGATGGACGCCGTGAAAAAATTAAGCCCACATACCCAGTGGCGTAACCCGGTGATGTTCATCGTCTGGCTGGGCAGTTTGTTAACAACCCTGTTAACGGTGGCGATGGCAACAGGTCATATGCAGGGCAGCCCGTGGTTTACCGGCGCGATAAGTCTGTGGCTGTGGATTACCGTTCTGTTCGCCAACTTCGCTGAGGCGCTGGCAGAAGGTCGCAGTAAAGCTCAGGCTAACAGCCTAAAGGGAGTCAAAAAAACCGCCTTTGCCCGTAAACTTCGCGAACCCAAATACGGCGCGGCAATGGATCACGTTCCTGCCGATGATTTACGGAAAGGGGATATCGTGCTGGTGGAAGCTGGCGATATTATCCCGTGTGACGGCGAGGTCATTGAAGGTGGCGCATCAGTAGATGAAAGTGCCATTACCGGTGAATCCGCGCCTGTGATTCGTGAATCCGGTGGCGATTTCGCCTCCGTCACCGGCGGGACCCGCATCCTCTCCGACTGGCTGGTTATCGAATGCAGCGTAAACCCCGGTGAAACGTTCCTCGACCGGATGATCGCCATGGTTGAAGGCGCGCAGCGGCGTAAAACGCCCAATGAAATCGCCCTGACGATCCTGCTGATTGCCCTGACCATTATCTTTTTGCTGGCGACCGCCACGCTATGGCCGTTTTCCGCCTGGGGTGGTAGTGCGGTCAGCATCACGGTGCTGGTTGCCTTGCTTGTGTGCTTGATCCCTACAACGATAGGCGGACTGCTCTCAGCGATTGGCGTCGCCGGGATGAGCCGCATGCTGGGCGCGAATGTCATCGCTACCAGCGGACGTGCAGTAGAGGCGGCAGGTGACGTAGACGTACTGCTGCTGGATAAAACAGGCACCATTACGCTGGGTAACCGTCAGGCTTCAGATTTTCTGCCCGCCCACGGCGTGGACGAAAAAACGCTGGCCGACGCCGCACAGCTTTCATCGCTGGCCGATGAAACGCCGGAAGGCCGCAGCATCGTGATCCTGGCAAAACAGCGCTTTAATCTGCGTATTCGCGACGTGCAATCGCTGCACGCTACCTTTGTGCCGTTTACCGCCCAAAGCCGGATGAGCGGCATCAACATCGACAACCGAATGATCCGCAAAGGGTCGGTCGATGCCATTCGTCGGCACGTTGAAGCCAACGGCGGCCACTTTCCCGCCGATGTGGAGCAGAAGGTCGAAAGCGTCGCTCGCCTTGGCGCAACGCCGCTGGTGGTTGCCGAAGGCTCCCGCGTACTGGGCGTAATTGCGCTGAAAGATATTGTGAAAGGCGGGATCAAAGAACGTTTTGCCCAACTGCGCAAAATGGGGATTAAAACGGTGATGATCACCGGCGATAACCGCCTGACCGCTGCCGCGATCGCCGCTGAGGCCGGAGTGGATGACTTCTTAGCTGAAGCCACGCCGGAAGCCAAGCTGGCGCTGATTCGTCAGTATCAAGCGGAAGGTCGTCTGGTGGCGATGACCGGCGACGGAACCAATGACGCTCCTGCCCTGGCGCAGGCCGACGTTGCGGTCGCCATGAACTCGGGAACTCAGGCAGCGAAAGAAGCAGGTAACATGGTGGATCTCGACTCCAACCCCACCAAACTGATTGAAGTAGTGCACATTGGTAAACAAATGCTGATGACGCGCGGTTCGCTGACCACTTTCAGTATTGCCAACGACGTCGCGAAGTATTTCGCTATTATCCCGGCCGCATTCGCCGCCACCTATCCGCAGCTCAATGCGCTGAACGTGATGGGACTGCATTCGCCAGACTCGGCGATCCTCAGCGCGGTTATCTTTAACGCGCTGGTTATCGTCTTTCTAATCCCGCTGGCGCTAAAAGGCGTGAGCTACAAACCTTTGTCCGCATCCGCGATGTTGCGCCGCAATTTGTGGATCTATGGTCTGGGCGGTTTGGTTGTGCCGTTTATCGGTATCAAAGCGATTGATTTACTGCTGACCCTGCTGGGTCTGGTGTGAGGTTTCAGATGAGTGGATTACGTCCTGCATTATCAACATTGATTTTCCTGATGCTTATCACCGGCGGGGCTTACCCGTTGCTGACGACCGCGCTGGGGCAGTGGTGGTTTCCCCACCAGGCTAACGGTTCGCTTCTTAGCGAAGGTCAGGTTGTTCGCGGCTCTGAGTTCATCGGGCAACATTTTACCGCTGCCGGTTATTTTCAGGGGCGTCCGTCTGCCACAGCTGAAATGCCCTATAATCCAATGGCTTCAGGCGGCAGTAATCTGGCAGCCAGCAACCCGGAACTGGATAAACAGCTGCAAAGCCGGATTGCCGCACTGCGTACCGCCAACCCGCAGGCAAGTCCAGCCGTCCCAGTAGAGCTGGTAACGGCTTCTTCCAGCGGGCTGGATAACAACCTGACGCCAGCCGCGGTGGCCTGGCAAATTCCCCGCGTGGCGCAGGCTCGCAACCTCAGCGTTGAAGAGGTTACGCGGTTGGTTGCACAATATACGCACAAGCCGTTGGTCAGTTTTATCGGTCAGCCGGTGGTGAACCTGGTGGAACTTAATTTAGCGCTGGATAAGCACTGAGAAAAAGGACATGCATAACGAACCCTTACGCCCCGACCCCGATCGCCTGCTGGAGCAGACCACGGCCCCTCACCGGGGAAAACTGAAAATTTTCTTCGGTGCCTGTGCTGGCGTCGGCAAAACCTGGGCCATGTTAGCAGAGGCCCAGCGACTGCGGGCGCAAGGGTTAGATGTGATGATTGGCGTGGTGGAAACCCATGGACGCAAAGAGACCGCCGCGCTGTTGGACGGCCTCAGCATCCTGCCGCTAAAGCGACAGGCGCGTCACGGTCGCCATATCAATGAGTTCGATCTCGACGCGGCGCTGGCCCGCCGTCCGGCGCTCATTTTGATGGATGAACTGGCGCACAGTAATGCGCCAGGCTCACGGCATCCTAAGCGCTGGCAGGACATTGAAGAGCTGCTGGAAGCCGGGATTGATGTCTTTACTACCGTTAACGTGCAGCATCTGGAAAGTCTCAATGACGTGGTCAGCGGCGTTACCGGCATTCAGGTTCGTGAAACCGTACCCGACCCTTTTTTCGATGCCGCCGACGATGTGGTGCTGGTCGATCTCCCCCCCGACGATTTGCGCCAGCGCCTGAACGAAGGCAAGGTTTATATCGCCGGTCAGGCAGAAAGAGCAATTGAGCATTTCTTTCGCAAAGGTAATCTGATCGCGCTACGTGAACTTGCCCTGCGCCGCACGGCTGATCGAGTAGACGATCAGATGCGCGCCTGGCGAGGACGTCCGGGAGAGGAGAAAGTCTGGCATACCCGCGACGCTATTTTACTGTGCATTGGGCACAATACCGGCAGCGAAAAACTGGTACGCGCCGCCGCACGTCTGGCGGCGCGTCTCGGCAGCGTCTGGCATGCGGTGTATGTCGAAACGCCAGCGCTGCACCGACTGCCCGAAAAACAACGCCGCGCAATTTTAAGCGCTCTGCGGCTGGCTCAGGAGTTAGGCGCAGAAACAGCCACCCTTTCCGACCCCGCCGAAGACAAAGCGGTCATCCACTATGCCCGTGAGCATAATCTGGGAAAAATTGTGCTCGGGCGTCCGACTACGCGTCGCTGGTGGCGTAGCGATTCCTTTGCCGACAAACTCGCTCATCGCGCACCGGATCTCGACCTGATGATTGTTGCGCTCGATGAGCCCCCTTCACGCCCTGTGCTGCAAACGGCTGATAGTCGCACCTTTAAGGATAAATGGCGGGTACAAATTCAGGGTTGTGTGGTTGCCGTTGCGCTGTGCGCCATCATTACGCTAATCGCCATGCAGTGGCTAATGGCCTTTGACGCCGCCAACCTGGTGATGATCTATTTATTGGGTGTGGTGGTTATCGCACTCTTTTACGGACGCTGGCCGTCAGTGCTGGCAACCTTTATTAACGTCGCCAGCTTCGATCTCTTCTTTATTGCCCCACGCGGGACGCTGGCCGTTTCAGACGTTCAGTACCTGCTCACCTTTGCCGTAATGCTAACGGTAGGGCTGGTTATTGGTAATCTGACCGCCGGGGTGCGTTATCAGGCGCGGGTAGCGCGTTATCGTGAACAGCGTACGCGTCATTTGTATGAGATGTCGAAAGCGCTGGCAGTCGGTCGGAGTCAGACGAATATCGCCGCCACCAGTGAACAGTTTATCGCTTCAACGTTTCAGGCCCGCAGCCAGGTTTTACTACCCGGTGAGAACGGCAAGCTGGCCCCGCTCACCCATCAACAGGGCATGACGCCGTGGGATGACGCCATTGCCCAATGGAGCTTTGACAAAGGGCAACCGGCCGGTGCAGGCACCGACACGTTACCGGGCGTGCCGTATCAGATTTTACCGTTAAAAAGCGCCGATAAAACGCATGGGCTGCTGGTGGTCGAACCAGGAAATTTACGCCAGCTTATGATCCCCGAACAGCAACGCCTGCTGGAAACCTTCACTCTACTGGTAGCCAGTGCGCTGGAGCGCCTGACGCTGACCGCCAGCGAAGAGCAGGCCCGGTTTGCCAGCGAGCGCGAAAGCATTCGCAACGCCCTGCTCGCTGCTCTGTCCCACGATTTGCGCACGCCGTTGACGGTGTTGTTCGGTCAGGCGGAAATCTTAACGCTGGATCTGGCCAGCGAGGGATCGCCGCACGCGCGCCAGGCCAGTGAGATTCGCCAGCACGTTCTGAATACTACCCGACTGGTTAATAACCTGCTGGATATGGCGCGAATTCAGTCTGGCGGCTTTAATCTTAAGAAGGAGTGGTTAACGCTGGAAGAGGTGGTCGGCAGCGCCCTGCAGATGCTGGAGCCCGGTCTCTCTGCCCCGATAAATCTGTCGTTACCTGAACCGTTAACACTGATTCACGTCGATGGTCCACTCTTTGAACGGGTGCTGATTAACCTGTTGGAAAACGCCGTCAAATACGCGGGTCCACAGGCGCAAATCGGTATTGATGCCAGCGTCGATGGCGCACATCTGCAACTGGACGTCTGGGATAATGGGCCGGGTATTCCGTCGGGTATGGAACAGCGCGTTTTTGACAAATTTTCCCGGGGAAATAAAGAGTCATCGGTGCCCGGCGTTGGGCTGGGGCTGGCAATTTGTCAGGCTATTGTGGATGTGCACGGCGGTACTATTTCGGTCCACAATCGCGCGCAGGGAGGAGCCTGTTTTCGTGTTACACTGCCCCAGGAAATCCCCCCTGAACTTGAAGATTTTCATGAGGATATGTGACGAACGTACTGATTGTTGAAGATGAACATGCCATTCGCCGCTTTCTGCGCACCGCGCTGGAAGCCGATGGCCTTCGTGTATATGAAGCGGAAACGCTGCAACGTGGTCTGTTGGAAGCCGCCACGCGAAAACCCGATCTCATCATTCTCGATCTCGGCCTGCCGGACGGCGACGGCATTGATTTTATTCGCGACCTGCGACAATGGAGCGCGATTCCGGTGATTGTGCTTTCAGCCCGCAGTGAGGAAAGCGATAAAATTGCTGCGCTGGATGCCGGTGCCGATGACTACCTCAGTAAACCCTTTGGTATTGGCGAGCTACAGGCGAGATTGCGCGTAGCATTGCGTCGCCACGCCAGCGGCGCGTCTCCCGAACCGGTGGTACATTTTTCCAACGTCAAAGTGGATATTGCCGCACGCCTCGTTCACCGTGGTGACGAGGAAATTCATTTGACGCCGATTGAGTTTCGTCTGTTAGCGGTTCTGCTAAATAATGCCGGGAAGGTACTGACGCAACGCCAGTTGTTAAATCAGGTTTGGGGACCAAACGCCGTCGAACACAGTCATTATCTACGTATTTATATGGGACACCTGCGCCAGAAGCTGGAACTGGACCCGGCCCGTCCGCGTCATTTTCTGACCGAAACCGGAATTGGCTATCGGTTTATGCCGTGAATCTTTGTTCATTTTTCCGCGCTGGTAATTATTCAAAAAATGGCGAATGTTCCGTCGTCAAAAGCGAAACCGGCGAACTTCGTGGCGTTTGTTGGCGCATTGTACAGCTTCTATGCGCTCTACTCCTCTGGCGAAGAAGCAATGCTTTATGGTTCTATCGTGACCTTCCTCGGCTGGACGCTGTATGGCCTGGTATCACCGCGTTTTGAACTGAAAAATAAGCATAGTTAAATCCTGGCATAAAAAAGCCCGGTAGCGCTAACGCTTACCGGGCCTACAAAACGCGTCAGTACAAACAAGACTTATGCGTTTTTCAGCACTTCGCTGACAATCTCAACGGCTTCTTTTTCGATCTGCTTGCGATGTTCTTCACCAAGGAAGCTCTCACAGTAGATTTTATAGGCGTCTTCAGTACCTGACGGACGCGCAGCAAACCAGCCGTTATCAGTCATCACCTTCAGACCGCCGATAGAAGCACCGTTACCCGGTGCCGCCGTCAGACGTGCCGTGATCGGGTCGCCCGCCAGCGTGCTGGCACTCACCATTTCCGGAGACAGCTTAGACAGCGCCGCTTTCTGCGCGGAGGTCGCGCTTGCCTGCAGGCGGTTGTAGCTTGGCGCGCCGAAGCGGGCTGCCAGTTCGTTGTAGTGCTCTTGCGGATTCTTACCGGTCACTGCGGTAATTTCTGCCGCCAGCAGGCACATGATGATGCCGTCTTTGTCGGTCGACCACGGTGTACCGTCAAAGCGCAGGAAAGAAGCGCCCGCGCTCTCTTCACCACCAAAGCCAAAGCTGCCGTCAAACAGACCGTCAACGAACCACTTAAAGCCAACCGGAACTTCGACCAGTTTACGCCCTAAATCATTCACTACGCGGTCAATCATCGCCGAAGAGACCAGCGTCTTACCGACGGCAACGTCTTTGCCCCACTGCGGACGATGCTGGAACAGGTAATTGATCGCCACTGCCAGGTAGTGGTTCGGATTCATCAGGCCAGCCGGGGTGACGATACCGTGACGGTCATAGTCCGGATCGTTGGCAAAGGCCAGATCGAACTTGTCACGCAGCGCCAACAGTCCCGCCATCGCGCACTCAGAGGAGCAGTCCATACGGATTGCGCCATCTTTGTCGAGATGCATAAAGCGGAAAGTCTGATCAACGTGATCGTTAACGATAGTCAGGTTCAGGTTGTAGTGCTTGGCAATACGCTTCCAGTATTCGATACCGGAACCGCCAAGCGGATCGACGCCCAGCGTCAGGCCCGCTTTCTGGATCGCCGCCATGTCGACGATGTCGGCCAGTCCTTCAACAAACGGCTGAACCAGGTCCTGCTCTTTTACATGACCAGATGCCAGCGCAGCATCCAGCGACATACGCTTCACGCCTTGCAGACCGTCAGCCAGCAGAGCGTTAGCCCTGTCTTCCACCACTTTGGTAACGTTAGTATCTGCCGGACCACCGTTTGGCGGGTTGTATTTAATGCCACCATCTTCCGGCGGGTTGTGGGATGGCGTGATCACAATGCCGTCAGCCAGCGGGCCGCCTTTTTTGTTGTGGACCAGGATAGCATTCGACACGGCAGGGGTTGGCGTAAAGCCGTTATTTTCCTGCACGATGACGTCCACGCCGTTCGCTGCCAGCACTTCCAGTACAGAGATAAAAGCCGGTTCAGACAGCGCGTGGGTATCCTTGCCCACGTAGCACGGGCCAGTGATCCCGTTTTTCGCACGTTCTTCAGCAATCGCCTGAGCGATAGCCAGAATATGCGGCTCGTTAAAACTATGACGACCTGCACTGCCGCGATGTCCGGACGTACCGAACTTGACGGCGTGCTCAGCGTTCCCTGCTGTTGGTTTCAGTACATAGTACTGTGCCGTCAGTTGGGCGACGTTAATCAAATCACTCTGTTGCGCAGGTTGACCTGCACGGTTGTGGATTGCCATTGCCTGGTCCTTCTAATGCAAGGATTAAATTGTTCCGCAAACCTTTTCAATCAATTCCGCAGGGAATTGCATTGACTGCATGATGTGCTCAACCATGCTGCATTTACGGCCGGTATTGGTATTGGTGATCACCCAGTACGGCGTGCCTGGCACGTGTTTCGGTTTGGTTTGATTACCATTTTTCAGCAGCGTCTGTTCATCTGCTGCAAAATAAACGCGCGTACGACCATGCAACGATTCCGTTGCTTCGGCGAACGCGTTTTGATCCAGTGAATAGAGTGTAGACAGCACCAGCATAAAGCGATTTACTGCTTTCTTCTGCTCCGCATATTCGTCGGACAGCAGCAGTTCACGCATCGCGCGCACTTTATCTTTTACGGGGTTAACCGGCTTAGCTTCCACGACAGCTTGCACAGCGCGGACTTCTTTTACTACCGGAGTGACAGGCTGTGATGCGGCGGAAAACTTCAACATACGCCGTAAAATGTCGGATGCGCTCTCGCCGATATGCTTGGTGTGGCTGGCAATATAGCTATAGAGTTCATCATCAACTTCAATCGTTTTCATCTTAATCCAGTGCAGTGTTTAGCTGAATACAAGTTGTTGGGGTCAACACGCGTAGTGTAAAGGCAAATCCCAACAGCGGATAGCGTCAAGCCTGGTGGCTGGCAAAACTCAGAGTAACCGTAGTTGTTGCAGCCATGTGGCAGAATGGTCAACATGATACCCTAACCCGTGAGTGTGAAAAAAAGAACTTTGCCATGAAATTGAATATCCGAGCGCAATCTGCGCAAAACCTGCACAATAATTCTCCCATCGTCCTGGTGCACGGCCTGTTTGGCAGTCTGGATAACCTGGGGATCCTGGCGCGCGATCTGGTGGCCGATCACGATATCATCCAGGTTGATATGCGAAATCATGGCCTCTCCCCGCGTTCACCTGAGATGAATTATCCGGCCATGGCGCAAGATCTGCTGGATACGCTGGACGATCAACAGATCGAAAAAGCGATCTTTATTGGTCACTCGATGGGGGGCAAAGCCGTCATGGCGTTAACTGCGCTGGCCCCTGAACGTGTCGAACGGTTGGTAGCCATCGACATTGCTCCCGTTGACTATCATGTTCGCCGTCACGATGAGATTTTTGCTGCCATTAACGCAGTAACTGACGCGCAGTCCTCTTCGCGTCAGCAGGCGGCGAGCGTCATGCGCCAGCATCTACAAGAGGAAGGCGTGATCCAGTTTCTGCTCAAATCCTTCGTGGACGGCGAATGGCGCTTTAATGTTCCCGTGCTGTGGGAGCAATATCCTCATATTGTCGGCTGGGAGACCATCCCGGCGTGGGAACACCCGGCGCTGTTTATCCCCGGAGGCAACTCACCTTATGTAACCGAAGCGTATCGCGAACAACTGCTGGCGCAATTCCCGCAGGCTCGGGCGCACGTTATTGCAGGCGCGGGCCATTGGGTGCATGCCGAAAAACCGGAGGCGGTACTGCGCGCCATCCGTCGTTATCTGAGCGAACAGGTTAACTGATTAAAAACTCAGCGTCTGCGCGTGATTACGCGCGTGGGCGTTGGCGTGTCTCCCCTGCTGATGTATTATGGCGGGCTATCCATCCGGGCAGACGCCTGGCTGATTGTTTCCCCGAAGTCACCAAGATCATGGCCAAAGAACAAACGGACCGTACGACATTAGATCTGTTCGCGCAGGAGCGTCGCCCGGGACGACCCAAAACTAATCCGCTCTCGCGTGATGAACAGTTACGTATTAACAAACGTAATCAGCTTAAACGCGATAAAGTTCGCGGGCTTAAGCGTGTCGAACTGAAACTGAACGCTGATGCCGTTGACGCTCTGAACGAGCTGGCCGAGGCGCGCAACATGAGTCGCAGTGAACTCATCGAAGAGATGCTGATGAACCAACTCAGCGCATTGCGCGGTCAGGCTTAGTCTGAATTTCTGCTCTAAATCATAAATCGTGTAGCACAGAGTGCAGTCCTGCGTGTTTGCTGTTTCCGCATGCCTGACTGTTCTGCTATGATTGCCCTTATCCGTGGGCAATGCGCCACCACCATTTCAATAAGTTTCAAGAGGTTATTTTACTCATGGCAATCACTGGCATCTTTTTCGGCAGCGACACCGGTAACACCGAAAACATCGCAAAAATGATTCAAAAACAGCTTGGTAAAGACGTTGCCGATGTACATGACATTGCAAAAAGCAGCAAAGAAGACCTCGAAGGGTATGACATTTTGCTGCTCGGCATTCCAACCTGGTACTACGGTGAAGCACAGTGTGACTGGGACGATTTCTTCCCTACCCTCGAAGACATTGATTTTAACGGCAAGCTGGTTGCATTGTTCGGCTGCGGCGACCAGGAAGATTACGCAGAATATTTCTGCGATGCGTTGGGTACAATTCGCGACATCATCGAACCGCGCGGCGCAACCATCGTCGGTCACTGGCCAACGGCGGGTTATCACTTTGAAGCGTCCAAAGGCTTGGCTGACGACGACCACTTTGTGGGTCTGGCCATTGATGAAGATCGCCAGCCTGAATTGACCGCCGAACGCGTAGAAAAATGGGTTAAGCAGATCTCTGAGGAGCTGCACCTCGACGAAATCATCAATGCCTGATTTTGTGTGGCGCAGATTTCCATCTGCGCCACATCAATAGATAAAACCAATCAAAATAATTGCTACAAATTTGTAACTTTTTCGTCTGACCCTGTACAATGGCCGGATGCCAATCGGGTATTGCACAGTGTGTTTGTCGGCGATACCACGTTTTGATTAACAATATATGCCAGAGACTTGCAGTTTTCATTTAGCCATGGCAGTTCTATAATGAATCGCATTATCTCAAGTGCAATTTCTGTCACTTCTGTTAATGAAGTGAATCGTTTAGCTACAGGACAGATTCCGCATGACTGACAACAATACCGCATTAAAGAAGGCTGGCCTGAAAGTAACGCTTCCTCGTTTAAAAATTCTGGAAGTTCTTCAGGAACCGGATAACCATCACGTCAGTGCGGAAGACTTATACAAACGTCTGATCGATATGGGTGAAGAAATTGGTCTGGCGACCGTGTATCGCGTGCTGAACCAGTTTGATGATGCCGGTATCGTGACCCGCCATAATTTTGAAGGTGGTAAATCCGTCTTCGAACTGACTCAACAGCATCATCACGATCACCTCATCTGCCTCGACTGCGGCAAAGTGGTCGAGTTCAGCGATGATTCCATCGAGGCGCGCCAGCGTGAGATTGCGGCTAAACATGGTATTCGTTTAACCAACCATAGCCTCTATCTTTACGGTCACTGCGCCGAAGGCGATTGCCGCGAAGATGAGCATGCTCACGACGGTAAATAATGTGATGCTTTCTGAAAAGCCAACCATTCGGTTGGCTTTTTTTATGGGCGTTATCACCCCTTTTCCCCTTCCCTCCACTCCTGTGTTGCTTTAATGTAAAATCAATAGTCCCTTCCCGGAGAGTCGAAATGGAACTTCGCCAGCTACGCTATTTTGTTCGCATTGTAGAAACCGGCAGCATGGGTAGCGCGGCGCTCGATCTCAATATTGGGGTTTCGGCACTCAGCCAGCAAATGTCCCGCCTGGAAAACGAACTCGCTATTCGCCTGCTGCAGCGCACCTCGCGTGGCGTGACGCCCACCAGCGCCGGACTGGCTTTTTACTCCCAGGCGCAGCTGGCGCTCCGCCACGCAGACGATGCAATCCTCGCCGCGCGAGAGTCCCGGCTTTCCGGGCACGTCAGCGTCGGTATGGCCCCCAGTACCGCTTCCGTTCTCGGCATGCCTTTTATTAACGCCATGCGGGAAAGCTATAGTGATGTCCGCCTGCATGTGGTGGAAAGCCTCTCTGGCAACCTGGAACGGATGATTAATACCCGCCAGATTGATCTGGCCGTGGTATTTCAAAAAGAAAAGCTCCTGCGCTGGAGCGCCAGACCGATTCTCGAAGAGCGCCTGTTTTTGATTGGGACTCATGCCTTACTGGCCGATATTGCCGATGACAATATTGCGCCAGCCCAGTTGGCAAGTATCCCATTGATAATGCCCAGCCCAGGCCACGGTCTGCGCGGCAGGCTGGAAGCAATTTGTCAGGAACACGCGCTGCGCATTGAGATCGCCACAGAAATTGATGGTCTGGCGCTGCTAATGCGCGCCGTTCGCAGTGGAATCGGCGCTACTCTCCAGCCCGGCGCGGCGATTTCCCATCTCGATAAAGAGACGCTAAGAGTGATCGGCGTCCATAATCCAATACTGAGTCGCCCCAACTTTCTGGTCAGCCTCTCGGACGATGAGCTAACCCCCGCGGGCCTCGCCGCCCGCGTGGTGCTAACGAAAGTGATGCATCAACTGGTGGAAGCAGGAAGCTGGCCAGGCGCCATTCTTTACAATAACTAAAGCCCTCTTTAGCACTTCGTCATAGCGCCCGCACAAGCTGTGCGTATACATTTCAATTACAAATTTAACAATTAGTTAAATGGTAATGGAGTATACGATGGTTGATGTTCTGGTGATTGGCGGTGGCAATGCCGCGTTATGTGCTGCCCTAACCGCCCGGGAGCAAGGAGCTTCGGTACTCCTTCTCGAAGCGGCTCCACGGGAATGGCGCGGGGGAAATTCTCAACACACGCGTAATCTGCGCTGTATGCATGACGCGCCGCAGGATGTACTGGTGGAAAGCTATCCTGAAGAGGAGTTCTGGCAGGATCTGCGGCGCGTCACCGAGGGAAATACTAACGAAGCCCTGGCGCGTCTGGTGATCCGCACCTCTTCACAATGCCGCGACTGGATGCGCCAACACGGCGTTAATTTTCAACCTCCTCTCTCCGGTGCTTTACACGTAGCGCGAACCAACGCCTTTTTTATGGGGGGCGGGAAAGCCCTCGTGAATGCCTATTATCGCAGCGCAGAAAAGTTAGGCGTGCAAATCCGCTATAACACACCGGTGCAGGCGCTTGAACTGCATAACGGTGAGTTTGTGGCAGCGCTGGCAGGCGAAGAGCGCATAACCGCTAAGTCCTGCGTGCTTGCCGCAGGCGGATTTGAGTCAAACCGCGAATGGCTGCGCGAAGCCTGGGGAGAGAACGCCCGCGGCGAGTGGCCTGCGGATAACTTCCTGATTCGCGGCACGCGCTTTAATCAGGGCGTACTGCTTAAATTTATGATGGATGCTGGGGCGGACATCATCGGCGAACCCTCCCAGTCACACTGCGTCGCCATTGATGCCAGAGCGCCATTATATGACGGCGGAATTTGCACCCGCGTGGACTGCGTTTCACTCGGCATAGTAGTCAACCGTGACGCAGAACGTTTTTATGATGAAGGCGAAGATTTCTGGCCCAAACGCTACGCCATCTGGGGACGCCTGGTCGCCCAACAGCCAGGACAGATTGGCTATTCCATTATCGACAGTAAAGCCATCGGCCACTTTATGCCACCGGTATTCCCCGGCGCACAGGCGAATACGCTGGCGGAGTTGGCGCATCAGTTGGGGCTGGATGCCGAACGCTTTACCCACACCGTGACGGCGTACAACAACGCCTGCCAGCCAGGTCAGTTCGACCATACCGTCCTGGACAACTGCGCGACGAAGAAGTTATCCCCCGCGAAAACACACTGGGCGCGACCGCTGGACCAGCCACCTTACTACGGCTATGCCCTGCGACCAGGGATCACCTTCACCTATCTTGGGTTAAAAGTGAACGAACGCGCTGCCGTACACTTTGCCGGGCAGCCAAGCCGCAACCTGTTCGTCGCCGGAGAGATGATGGCGGGCAACGTGTTGGGCAAGGGTTACACCGCTGGCGTGGGCATGTCGATCGGGACAACCTTTGGCCGCATTGCCGGAAAAGAAGCCGCGCTGGCAGCACGAAAGGAGGCACGTCATGAAGCAGCTTGAGAAACTGATCATCGAAGCACAAATTATCACCGAGCCGGAAGCAGAAGTTGAACGTGTGATGCAGGTCTGTAACGCCTGCCGCTATTGTGAAGGTTTTTGCGCCGTGTTCCCGGCAATGACTCAGCGCCTGGAATTCGGTAAAGCGGATATCAATTATCTGGCTAACTTGTGCCATAACTGCGGCGCCTGCCTGCACGCGTGTCAGTATGCCCCACCTCATGAATTTGCCATCAACGTACCGAAGGCGATGGCGGAAGTGCGGCTCGAAACCTATCAGCACTACGCGCAACCCGCCGCCTTTGGCGCGCTTTATCGTCGCGCAGGCATCACTGTGACGCTGGCGCTGGTTTTCGGTCTGATCCTGTTTTTACTCCTCGCCATGAGTTTAAAGGGCTCGTTATTCCATCCTCCGTTAGCCGGGGATTTTTATCAGATTTTCCCGCATAACCTGCTCGCATGGATGTTTGGTTCGGTATTTATTCTGGCGATAGGTCTGCTGATGGCGGGCGTTCTGCGCTTCTGGCGCGAAATCTCTCCGGGTGTGCCGCGTTCCGCCGAAATTGCTGAAGCCTCACACAATGCGCTGACGCTGAAGTATCTCGATGGTGGGCATGGCAAAGGTTGTAACGAAGCAGATGATGCCTTCACCCTGATGCGCCGCCGTTTCCATCACTTCACCTTCTACGGTTTTATGCTCTGCTTTGCCGCCACCGTGGTGGCAACGGGCTATCACTACTTTGCAGGTATAGAAGCGCCCTATCCGTTCTTCAGCGTTCCGGTAATGCTGGGCACGTTGGGCGGCATTGGCCTGGTTGTCGGCCCAGCTGGCTTACTATGGCTCAATTTTAAGCGCTCACCGCTGCATGGCGACGCTCGGCAAAAACCGATGGATCGCGGTTTTATTTTGCTGCTGCTCCTGACCAGTCTGACAGGTTTAGCGCTGCTGGCGGGAAGAGACACCTCCTGGATGGCTATTTGGCTCGCCATTCACCTCGGCGTGGTCATGGCGCTCTTTCTGACCATTCCTTATGGAAAATTTGCCCACGGATTTTACCGCTGCGCAGCCTTACTCAAGTGGGCGATTGAGAAACGGCGCGGCAAACAGGCGGGGGTCGCAGGCGACTAACCCGCAAACTCTTACCTCTATAAATATTATGATAAGACAGTGGAGCAAACCCAATGACACAACAACCATCGCGCGCCGGAACTTTCGGCGCAATACTGCGGGTAACCAGCGGTAATTTCCTCGAACAGTTTGACTTTTTTCTGTTCGGTTTTTACGCCACCTATATCGCAAAGACCTTCTTTCCTGCAGAGAGTGAATTTGCCGGGCTAATGTTAACTTTCGCCGTGTTTGGTTCAGGTTTCTTAATGCGGCCTGTTGGCGCAATTGTGCTGGGTGCTTATATCGACAGAATTGGTCGCCGTAAAGGACTGATGGTGACGCTAGCGATTATGGGCTGCGGTACCCTACTGATTGCCCTGGTACCCGGTTATCACAGTATTGGTCTGCTGGCCCCTGTCCTGGTATTACTCGGCCGATTATTACAGGGCTTTTCTGCAGGGGTGGAACTGGGCGGCGTCTCGGTTTATCTTTCTGAAATCGCCACCCCTGGCAATAAAGGCTTCTACACCAGCTGGCAGTCCGCCAGTCAACAGGTCGCCATTGTGGTGGCGGCTCTGATTGGTTACGGCCTGAACGCCACCCTGGGACACGATGAGATCTCTGAATGGGGCTGGCGTATTCCATTCTTTATTGGCTGCATGATTATTCCTTTGATCTTCGTGCTCCGCCGCTCGCTTCAGGAAACAGACGCCTTTTTACAACGTACGCACCGTCCCGACACCAGGGAAATTTTTACTACCATCATCAAAAACTGGCGTCTCATCGCTGCGGGTACGCTGCTGGTGGCGATGACCACAACGACGTTCTACTTTATTACCGTCTACACACCGACCTATGGTAGAGCTGTACTTCACCTGAGCGCTCGCGACAGCCTGATCGTCACCATGCTGGTCGGTATTTCTAATTTTATCTGGCTGCCGATTGGCGGGGCGATTTCTGACCGAATTGGTCGTCGTCCGGTGTTGATGGGGATTACCATCCTTGCACTGATCACCACCTGGCCGGTTATGCACTGGCTCACCGCCGCGCCAGATTTCACGCGCATGACGCTGGTCCTGCTTTGGTTCTCGTTCTTTTTTGGTATGTACAACGGGGCAATGGTCGCTGCACTCACCGAGGTGATGCCTGTCTATGTGCGTACGGTGGGTTTTTCACTGGCATTCAGTCTTGCCACGGCGATTTTTGGCGGCCTTACGCCAGTCATATCCACAGCGCTGGTCCAGCTAACCGGGGATAAAAGCTCACCGGGGTGGTGGCTGATGTGTGCGGCACTTTGCGGGCTCGCCGCCACGGCAATGCTGTTTGTCCGGCTGAGTCGGAGTTATCAACCGGTGGAATATAAACCCTGAAATGCAAACGGGCGGAAAACTCTCCGCCCGTTGTCTGTTTCATTTTTCAATTTACTGCGCAGTATTCTTGCTACGAATTTCCTGCCAGACCTTGTCGCAATCAGCATTAACGGACTGACCATTACCCGTGCGCGTAGCCTGGATGCATTGCTGATAATCCAGTACGCGTACGCTTTCTTCATTGGCAAACTGCTGATGCTGCTTTTCTTTCTTCAGCACATTCAACACACTTTGGCAGGCTTCGATTTTCTCCGGCGATCCTTGCGCGGTAGTAATGCACGCGCTGTAGGCTTCTTTCAGACGACTGTCTTCTTTTGGTGCCGGGGATTGCGCGCAAGCCACCAGCCCGGATGCCATAACAGCGATGAGTATCAGTTTTTTCATAGCACTTTCCTCAACGATGCGGCAGGCGCCCGGCCTGCCGCTGTTGGCATTAGAAGATGGTGAACGGAGCAATAACGATGAATTTCACGTCGCGCTCATCCTGGAAGATGTTGCCGTAACCACCGCCCCAGCTCGGAATGTCTGAATGGTTGTCGTACTGGGTGAAGTGCAGTTTAAACATGGTGCCCTTCGCACGCCCCTCTTGCAGGGTATAGACCGCATCCAGGCTGTAAGAAGATTCTTCGATAGTCCGGTTTTTGTCGTAGTACGCATCCGGATTGATCTGCCAGGTTGATGGCTTGGCATCCCATGCGTAAACGTAGGACGCGCCCACTGCCCAGCCCGGCAAATTCCAGTTCTTCAGGTCATACATTGCGCCGAAGAAGACAGCCTTTTCGCCGTTGGCGTTGAAGTCGGAACGGTTATCCCACCAGATATCCAGGCGACCGTTTGATGAGGCGTAGGTCGGGGTCATACGCTGCAGGAAGTACCCCTGCTGCCCGTCCGCTTTAACCCAGGTCCCTTCCAGACGCAGGTCAACCACTTCCGCCACTTTGTAGCCAAAGGTCAGCGCCTGCAGCCAGGCCGTACCGTCATAAATATCGTTCACGGTGCGATCATCAACTTTGTCGCGCGCGCCGTAGAACTGGTAGCTGGTGGTAAACGGGTTACCGCCTAAATCGAATTTATAGCTGGCTTTTGCAAAGTACTGATCGACGTAGCCTTCAGACTGACCAAATGCGGCTTCCAGCAACAGGTTATTTTTGAAGTCATATTTCGCGCCGATTGAGTGCAGATAATCTACGCTGGTCTTTTTATCAGCCTGATAGAATTTATCGACTTCAGTGTGCCATGGTGCTTTATATTCGTTGGCCCACATATAGGAGAAGCTCAGTGCACCAGCATCACCATAGTCGAAGTTGGCTCCGGCTTCAGCACCCTGATAGGTACCTGGCATAAAGCTCCAGTGCGGAGCCAACAGAGTCTGTCCGGTTGGTTGAATGTAACCGGCGCGCGCCCAGGTTGGGCCGAATTTAAATTTGGCTGCTGCTTTATAAAGGCTAATTCCGCTCTTATCGCCGGAGTAATCTTCATCATAGCCTTTATTTTTTGACGAGAATGCAATTTCGTTTGGATGGCCGCTTTCGCTACTTTCGTTCATTTCAATAGCGGTAAATGCTGCGATATCAATACCAAACATATCAGCCGCATAACCGGACTGGAAGTCGAGGTTAGCGTTCCAGGTGGAGTGAGAAAGGTTGGTTTTGTATTTGTCGTGATCGGTCACATCTTTACGGTCACGCTCACGCTGCCAGTAATAGATGCCGCCGGTTAAGGTTGAGTCATCAATAAACCCTTCGGCGTGTACCTGGGGAGCGACAACGAAACCCGACATTGCTGTGATACCGGCGATAGCCAGCGCCAGCGTACTACGTTTGCCACTAAACGTACGCATATGTTAATCCTCTTTGACGTATAACCCTTCGTTTTTCAAGCTGCATCGGTGTTGGCTTTACTCGGCCTTTGGCCTCGCCCCTTCGGGGACAGCGCACGCGCTGCGTCTCCGCCTTGATGCAACTCGAAATCCATTGGGTATAAAATGCTGCCGACAAAAGCGGACAGCGAAAAAACAAAAATTAAAAAAGTAGCGCTGAGAAAACCTCAGTGACTACAATGAATAGACTATTTTTCGCGACGCGAATTATCAATCTCTTTCTGTAACGAGTATGTAATAGTATGAGCAACCGCACATATTTTCTTGTTTTCTGTTACATTTTGCTTTGGGAGTAAAAAAAGTCACAAAAACAAGAAAAAACACTTTATATACATATAGATATCTTCAATTTTATTATTATATATATAATTCCACCCCTAATAATTGTCTTTGCATTCGCAAAACAAATTAATTCTCGAGCGTCATTAATTCGCTCTGCAAACAGAACGTTTGAACTCCTGAATTCACTCTCCATCGTTGATGTGACCGTCCTCGGATTTTCCACACAAATACACTCACTTTATAAGGTTTTTATTGACAGCTACCGGGTGTCCCATTATTCAAAGATGCAGGTTATACGTATAAGTTGATAAATAAATGACAAAACGCATCACGCAGAAAGACGTTGCGGCCCTGGCTGGCGTTTCACAGGCGGTGGTATCCGTGGTACTCACCAAAGGAAATCACACCTATCCACAGGAGACAGTGAGCCGGGTTGAGCAAGCGGCTAATCAGCTGGGATATATACCGAACCGTTTTGCACAAGCGCTGAAAACCAATAAAACCATGTCGATCGCCTGCATCGTGCCGGATATCGCCAACCCTTTTTATGCCTCGCTCGTCCGTGGTGTTCAATCGGTGACGGATAGGTATCACTACGATGCGATCGTGGCCAGCACCGATGGATTACGGGAAAGAGAGCTGCATTTTTTGCGCTGGTCAGCGCAGGGGCGGGTCGACGCCGTGGTGGGGACATTTTTTAACGTCGGGATGAAAGATTTTGCCCCGTATCTTCAGGCAGGGATCCCGATTGCACGAATTGAAGCCAGAATGAAAAAAAACGGCCCGCTACCGCTGCATAATGTTTATATCGACAACGCCGCTGCCGCGCGCAGTGCCGTCGAATATCTGCTGGCACAGGGGCACCGAAATATCACGATGATCGCCAGCGCTGGCGGTCCTGAGCCTGCCAGAGTGGAAGGATATCGCCAGGCGATGACCCAGGCCGGCCGCCTTCCGCGCATCAAAATTCTGCCAGGTTTTAACGAACAGAGCGGCTATCAGATCGCGATGCAGCTGATTAATGACGGTACGCTCCCGGATGCGATTTTCGCCGCCAACGATTTAATGGCTATCGGCGTGATGCGTGCCGCAAGGGAGAAAGGCATCACGATCCCGGAGCAGCTTGCGGTGATGGGTTTCGATGATATTCCCGCCGCCGGGCTGGTGACCCCTTCCCTGACCACTATCGCCCAGTACCCGGAGCAGCTTGGGCAAAAAGCGGCCGCCCTCCTCCTGGCGCAAACTGATATCACCGCGCCGCTCCAGGGCAGCACCACAGAAATGCCCTGGGGCCTGGTAAAAAGAGAATCCGCCTGAACGGCTGATAAAACACCACACAAGGATCAAACAGATGGAATTGCCTTCAGATTATGAGTCGCGCGTTTATGCAGGGGTATTGGGGAAGCTAATCGGCGTCTACCTTGGCCGCCCTTTCGAAGGGTGGACCTACGAAAAAATTATGCAGGAGCTGGGGCCGATTCAGTATTACGTCCACGAAAAATTTAACCGTCCGCTGGTTGTCACCGACGATGATGTCGCCGGAACCTTTACCTTTATCCGCGCACTGGAAGATTATGCCCTGCCGCCGGATCTGAGCGCGGAACAGATGGGTCACTGCTGGCTTAATTACATCATTGATAAGCGCACCATTCTCTGGTGGGGCGGCAACGGTAATTCGACGGAACACACCGCCTGGCTGAATCTCAAAAAAGGCATTCCGGCTCCGCTAAGCGGAGCCATTGCGACCAACGGGAAAACGATTGCCGAACAGATTGGCGCACAAATCTTTATTGATAGCTGGGCGCTTGTCGCACCGGGACAACCCCGTCTGGCGGCAGAACTTGCCAAAAATGCCGCCAGCGTGAGCCATGACGGTGAAGCGGTGTATGCCGCTATGCTCTGGGCGGCGATGGAATCACAGGCCTTTATTTGCCAGGAGATCGAACAGCTTATTGACGTTGGACTATCCGTGATCCCGGCAGAGTCGCAAATAGCCCAGCTGGTTGGCGATATCCGTCGCTGGCGACGGGAAGATAACGACTGGCAGACGACCCGCCAGCGAATCGACAACAACTATGGCTATCACAAATATCCCAGCAATTGTCACATCATCCCTAATCATGCGCTGATGATTATGGCGCTCCTTTACGCGCCGGACGACTTCCAGCAGGCCCAGTGCATTGTCAATACGTCAGGATGGGACACTGACTGCAATGCGGGGAATGTCGGCTGTCTGTCCGGCATTATGCTGGGACTCCAGGGTATTGACGCAGGCCCGGACTGGCGCGGGCCGCTGGCGGACAGAATGCTGATCTCCTCAGCCGACGGGGGGTTCTCCATAAACAACGCCGTGCGGATCACCGATTACCTGGTCGGGCTGGGACACCAGATTGCCGGTCTGCCGCGCCCTGAAGCCAAAAAATCCGGCGCGCAGTACCATTTCTCACTACCGGGCAGCGTGCAGGGTTTCCGCTGGCTTAATGAAGAAAATGCGGCCGCGGTTGATGTTAAGAATGAGGCGCACCTGGGGCGGCAAATGTTGAGTCTGCACTATCGCCATCTTGCGCCCGGACTTCACGCCAGCGTGACCACGCAAACCTTTACCCCGCCTGAAATCGTGGAAATGCGCAGCTACGATTTAATGGCTACCCCACTTATCTACCCAGGCCAGCGTCTTCAGGCCACCCTGATAGCCCCGCCGGATAACACCGCCGCGTTAAACGTGCGGCTCTGCTACCGGGTTTATGATGACAACAATCAGCTGACGCCCCAGTACGGCGACGCGCAGAGTATAGCCCCGGGTGAATCGCTAACGCTGGCGTTGGATCTCCCGGACTGCCAGGGCCAACCGATCGGCGAGATTGGCGTAACAATCAGCACCGATGCCCGCGTTGCCCGCGGTCGCCTGCTCATCGACAGTATGCGCTGGGACGGCGCACCTGAGCTGACCCTGCGTAAACCCACAGGGGAAACTAATTTTTGGTGGCGAGCCTGGGTAAACGGCGTGGATCTCTTTTCACGCCACTATCCCACCAGCTTTCGCATCTCCAAAGAGTACGACGAGGGATTGATTATTCACGGAACGCGGCAGTGGGATAACTACCGCGTTCAGAGTGACATTACGCTGCATTCAGGGGAGTACGGCGGTCTGGCTTTTCGGGTGCAGGGGATGAGGCGCTATTACGCCGCACGCATCCTGCGCGACGGAAAATTACAGATCGTCCGCGTGCGCGACACCAGTACCAAAGTTCTGGCAGAAGCGGCGTTGTCCGACGTGTACGAGCGCCCTGTGTCGTTCGATATCAGCGTCAACGGGCAGATTATCTCCGCGACCGTTGACGGTAAAACGCTGCGCGTGGAGGACGCTGAACGCGAAGCCTTGATGGATGGCGGGATCGGTTTACTGATTTGTGCGGGTGCGCTGTCGACGGACGCTATCCATATCAGCGCCAGTTGTTAATCAACGGAAATGGACGACAACAAGGGATTAAAAATGAACATATCAAAAACAATGCTGGCGCTGATGACCGCCGTTTTGCTTTCAGGCTGTGAGGATAAACCGCAGCAGGTGAGCATCGAATTTATGCACTCCGCCGTTGAGCAGGAGCGCCAGACTGTCATTGCTGGGATCATTAACCGCTTTCAGCAAGAGAATCCGGATATTATTGTGAAGCAGGTTCCCGTAGAAGAGGATGCCTATAATACTAAAATCATTACCCTCGCCCGCTCAGGGTCACTGCCGGAGGTCGTCGAGGTCAGCCATGACTATGCCAAAGTCATGGATAAAGAGCAGCTTATCGACCACAAAGCGGTGAAAACGCTGATCGACAGGCAAGGTGAAAGCGCCTTCTACGACGGCGTGCTGCGCATTGTTCGAACCGAAGACGGAACAGCCTATACCGGCGTGCCGATCAGCGCCTGGCTGCAGGGAGTCTGGTATCGGAAATCGGTACTGGCTAAAGCGGGAATCGACGAACCCAAAAACTGGACGCAGCTGCTGGAAGCGGCACGCAGGCTGACCGACAGCGCCAGTAAAAAATATGGCATCGCGCTGCCGACGGCTGAAAGCGTCATGAGCGAACAAACCTTCTCCCAGTTCGCACTTTCAAACGGTGCCAATGTGTTCAACGCAAACGGCGACATCACGGTTAACTCAGCGGAAATGCAGGCCTCGCTGAACTATTATCGCGAACTGGCCCGCTATACCATGCCTGGCTCGAACAACGTAACAGAGATCAAAGACGCCTTTATGAACGGCACCGCGCCGATGGCGGTCTATTCGACCTACATCCTGCCAGCGATTTATCAGGATGGTTCACTGGCGGATTTAGGCTTTGTCGTGCCGAGCGAAAAATCACCTGCCGTATTTGGCGTTATCACATCATTAACGCTCACGACCGGTCAGACTGAGGCAGAGACGAAAGCCGCCGAAAAATTTGTCAGCTTTATGGGACAGGCGCAGAACGCGGCTGACTGGGTATTGATGTCGCCGGGGGCGATGCTGCCGGTGACGAAGGCCGCCGCGCAAAACGTCAGCTGGAAGGACAACCCTGCCGTCAAAGTCTTTGGAACTCTCCCTGAACAGCTGATTGCCCAGTACCCGAATATGCAGGTCTTTGGATCGGTCGGCGAGAAGAACTTTACGCGGATGGGGGATATTACCGGCTCCATGATCCTCAGTGAAATGGTCAATCAGGCGACGGTGGGTAAGCAGGAGACATCGGTGGTGCTGGAACGCAGCCAGCAGCGGGTTCAGGCGTTAATGCAGCATAAGTAAAACAGAAAAATCCGCCTCAAACGTCGCGTTGGCGGCGTTTGAGGCAGTGTGGCAGGAATTACTCGCCGACTTTAGCCCACGTATCGCGCAGACCTACAGTGCGGTTAAATACCAGCTTGTCAGCCGTTGCATAGCGGCTGTCCAGGCAGAAATAGCCTTCACGCTCAAACTGGAACGCTTTACCTGCAATCGCAGCCTGCAGTGACGGCTCACCGTAGCCCTGCTTAATGACCAGCGATTCCGGGTTGATAACGGACAGGAAGTCTTCCGCCGCACCTGGGTTTGGCACGCTAAACAGACGATCGTACAAACGGATTTCAATCGGCAGCGCATGGGACGCGCTCACCCAGTGAATAACACCTTTTACTTTACGACCATCAGCCGGATCTTTGCTCAGGGTGTCGGCATCGTAGGTGCAGAAAATGGTGGTGATATTCCCTTCTGCATCTTTCTCCACACGTTCAGCCTTGATCACGTAAGCATTGCGCAGACGTACTTCTTTGCCCATCACCAGACGCTTGTACTGCTTGTTCGCTTCTTCGCGGAAGTCTGCGCGATCGATCCAAATTTCACCGCTAAACGGCACTTCACGGCTGCCCATTTCCGGTTTGTTCGGATGGTTAGGCATGGTAACCAGCTCGCTTTCGCCCTGCGGGTAGTTTTCGATAACCAGTTTCACCGGATCGATAACTGCCATCGCGCGCGGGGCGTTTTCGTTCAGATCTTCGCGAATGCAGGACTCCAGAGAAGCGATCTCAATGGTGTTATCCTGCTTGGTCACGCCAATGCGTTTGCAGAACTCACGAATAGCGGCAGCAGTATAACCACGGCGGCGCAGGCCAGAAATCGTCGGCATACGCGGATCGTCCCAGCCTTCAACGTGCTTGTCGGTCACCAGCAGGTTCAGCTTGCGTTTGGACATCACGGTGTATTCCAGATTCAGGCGCGAGAATTCGTACTGGCGCGGGTGAACCGGAATGGTGATGTTGTCCAGCACCCAGTCGTACAAACGACGGTTATCCTGGAACTCCAGCGTACACAGTGAATGCGTAATGCCTTCCAGCGCATCGCTGATGCAGTGGGTAAAATCGTACATCGGGTAGATGCACCACTTGTTGCCGGTCTGGTGGTGTTCGGCGAACTTAATACGGTACAGCACCGGATCACGCATCACGATAAACGGCGAAGCCATATCGATTTTCGCGCGCAGGCAGGCTTTACCTTCTTCAAAACCACCAGTACGCATTTTTTCGAACAGTGCCAGGTTCTCTTCGACGCTACGATCGCGGAACGGGCTGTTTTTACCTGGCTGCGTCAGAGTGCCGCGGTATTCGCGGATCTCCTCCGCTGACAGTTCATCAACGTACGCCAGGCCTTTATTAATAAGCTCTACCGCATAGGCGTGAAGCTGATCGAAGTAATCCGAAGAGTAGCGAATATCGCCAGTCCAGTGGAAACCTAACCATTCAACGTCGTTTTTAATCGACTCAACGTACTCGATATCTTCTTTAACCGGGTTCGTATCATCAAAACGCAGGTTGCACTGGCCCTGGTAATCTTGCGCAATGCCAAAGTTCAGACAAATGGATTTCGCGTGGCCAATGTGCAGATAGCCATTTGGCTCCGGCGGAAAACGTGTATGGATAGTGGTGTGCTTACCACTGGCCAGATCTTCATCGATGATCTGACGAATAAAGTTACTCGGGCGGGCTTCAGCCTCACTCATCGTGGATTCCTCAAAGCGTAAACAACGTATAACGGAACATGATCTTATAAGCGACGTCAGGAGACAACTATTAGTTGCACAAAAAAGGTGTTTCAACAGGATATATGAGGGTATTTGCTGCAAAAAAAAGCGGCGGAGGAATATCCCCCGCCGCTCAAGGTACTTAACTCACTTTACTCAGGAGCAGTTATTTACCTTTAATCTCATACAGTGGTGTTTGACCAGCAACCACATGACCTTCGGCTTTAATGACCAGAGCACCGAAATCATCGCTGTTGCTGCACACAACCGGGCTAATCATGGAACGTGCGTTGGCGTTCAGGAACTCCAGATCCATTTCCAGAATCGGTTGACCTGCAGTCACTTCCGCACCTTCTTCAACCAGACGCTTAAAGCCTTTACCTTCCAGCGCTACTGTATCGATGCCCATGTGGACCACGATTTCCGCGCCTTTAACGGTTTCCAGGCAGAACGCATGGTTAGTGTTGAAGATTTTCACGATGGTGCCGGCAGCCGGAGCAACCACGATTTTATCCGTTGGCTTCACCGCCACGCCGTCGCCTACAGCTTTGCTGGCGAAGGCTTCATCAGGCACCTGCTCCAGCGCAACCACGTCACCGGTAATCGGAGAAACTAAAGTTTCAACGGTTACAGCGTTCGCTACAGCTTGCGGTTTAGCAACCGGAGCCGCTGCTGCTGGCGCACTTTCACCAGACGCTGCAGCCACCGGGCCACGCGCGACAACTTTCTTCATTTCGTCGCCGATAGATTCGGCCTTCGCACCCACGATGACCTGGATAGTTTGCTTGTTCAGCTTAACCACTCCAGATGCGCCTAAACGTTTACACATCGCATCATTTACGCGACCGGAGTCGGCAACGGTCAGACGCAGACGAGTGATACAGGCATCAATCGCTTTCAGGTTATCGGTACCGCCAACTGCTGCAATGTAGTTGGTTGCCAGTTGAGCCAGACCTTCTTCAGTGTTGCTGTTCGCTTCTTCAGTAACGATATCGTCTTCTTTATCTTCACGGCCCGGCGTTTTCAGGTTAAACATACGAATAACCGCGCTGAACAACACAAAGTAAATGACGAAGAACACCAGGCCCATCACGACCAGCATCCAGACGTTCTGACTCGCCGCCGGCAGGTTGTACATCAACACGTAGTCGATAGCACCTGCGGAGAAGGAGAAGCCCGCGTGGATCCCCAGCAGTGTTGCAACGAACAGGCTGATACCCGTTAACAGTGCGTGCAGGAGGTACAGCAATGGCGCCAGGAACATGAACAGGAATTCCAGCGGCTCGGTAACACCGGTCAGGAACGCGGTGATCGCAACGGACAACAGCATACCGCCAACCATCGGACGACGTGCTTTCGGAGCGGCGAAGTACATTGCCAGCGCCGCACCCGGCAGACCAAACATCATGATCGGGAAGAAGCCAGACATGAACATACCCGCAGTGCCGTCACCCGCGTAGAAGCGGTTGATGTCACCGTGGAATACGGTACCTGCAGCGTTAGTGAATTCACCAATCTGGAACCAGGCGATGGTGTTCAGCACCTGATGCAGACCGGTTGGGATCAGCAGACGGTTGATAAAACCAAAGATACCGGAACCCAACGCGCCAGCGCCTACGATCCACTCACCTCCCGCATGGATGGCGTTCTGCACCGGCGGCCACACGTAGCCGAAGATAGCAGCCAGCACCAGACAGAAGAAGCCAGTGGCGATCGGCACGAAGCGTTTGCCGCCAAAGAAGCTCAGGAAGTCAGGTAATTTGATACCAGACCAACGGTTATACACTGCACCGCCGACCAGACCAGTGATGATACCTGCCAGCACGCCCATGTTGATGGCCGGGTTAATGGTAACCATTGCTTTGGTCAATATGAAATAACCAACCGCACCCGCCAGCGCTGCAGCACCCGCGCTGTCTTTTGACCAGCTGGAAGCCACACCGATAGCGAAAATTAACGCCAGGTTATCAAAGATGGCCCCACCCGCTTGCGCGATGAAGGGTACGTTAAGTAAATCTGGTTGGCCGAATCGCAGCAGCAGTGCCGCGACTGGCAGCACAGCGATGGGGAGCTGTAACGCCCTACCCAGCCGCTGGAAAAAACCTAAAATATTCATTTTATTCCCCCTACGAGACCCCGATTAGGCTTCTTTGAAGCCATATTTTTATTGTGCGACCATTCCTGACAGCAAGATTCTGGAACAACAATATTAACCATTCATCTACATTCAGAGTGTGTGAAAATTTAATTCGTATCGCAAATTAAATGCGTGTTTTTTGTGATTCCAGTCACCAAATATCGTTATTAACCCTCCCTTCCACTGGCTAACTACGAAAACTTATTTTATCATTCAAAAAATCGAAACGGATTGATCCTTACCGATGCAAAACCAGGTTACGCTTAATACTGCACAGAGACTCAATCCGCCAATTGCTTACATTTACTTTTGAGGTGAAGAATGAGACTGATCCCCCTGAATACCGCTGAACAAGTCGGCAAATGGGCTGCTCGCCATATCGTTAACCGTATTAACGCGTTCAAACCAACGGCTGATCGTCCGTTCGTTTTGGGCCTGCCGACTGGCGGTACTCCGCTGACAGCCTACAAAGCATTGGTTGAAATGCACAAAGCGGGCCAGGTAAGCTTCAAGCATGTTGTAACGTTCAATATGGACGAATATGTTGGCCTGCCGAAAGAGCATCCGGAAAGCTACCATAGCTTCATGCATCGCAACTTCTTTGATCACGTTGATATTCCAGCAGAAAACATCAACCTCCTCAATGGTAACGCACCGGATATTGATGCAGAATGCCGTCAGTATGAAGAGAAAATCCGTTCTTACGGTAAAATCCACCTGTTTATGGGCGGCGTAGGCAACGATGGTCACATCGCGTTCAACGAACCAGCCTCTTCTTTGGCTTCCCGTACCCGCATCAAAACGCTGACTCACGACACGCGTGTTGCGAACTCACGCTTCTTTGACGGCGACGTCAGCCAGGTGCCTAAATATGCGCTGACCGTTGGCGTGGGCACCCTGCTGGATGCCGAAGAAGTGATGATCCTGGTACTGGGCCACCAGAAAGCGCAGGCGCTGCAAGCCGCCGTTGAAGGCAACGTTAACCATATGTGGACCATCAGCTGTCTGCAGCTGCATCCGAAAGCCGTTGTGGTCTGCGATGAGCCTTCCACCATGGAACTGAAAGTGAAGACGCTGAAATACTTTAACGAGTTAGAAGCGGAAAATATTAAAGGTCTGTAATTGATGTCTCCGCCCTGTCGATAAGTTGCAGGGCGGCATTTTTTGAAATCGGGGGTCGGAATGTATGCTTTAACCCAGGGCCGGATTTTTACCGGTCACGAAATTCTTGATGACCATGCGATTGTTGTCGCCAATGGCCTGATTGACAGCGTTTGCCCACTGACTGAGTTACCGTCAGGAATTGAACAGCGCTCACTGAATGGGGCCATTGTTTCCCCCGGTTTTATCGATGTACAGCTAAACGGCTGCGGCGGCGTACAATTTAACGATACGGCAGAAGCCGTGACCGTTGAAACGCTGGAAATCATGCAGAAAGCCAATGAAAAATCTGGCTGCACCAGCTACCTGCCAACGCTTATCACCACCAGCGATGACCTGATGAAACAAGGCGTTCGCGTCATGCGTGAATACCTGGCGAAACACCCGAATCAGGCACTAGGGCTTCATCTGGAAGGTCCGTGGCTGAATCTGGTGAAAAAAGGCACCCATAATCCGGGATTTGTCCGTCAACCGGACGCTGCGCTGGTTGATTTCCTGTGCAATAATGCCGATGTGATCACCAAAGTAACGCTGGCGCCAGAAATGGTCCCGGTAGAGGTCATTACCAAACTGGTGAATGCGGGTATTGTGGTTTCTGCGGGTCACTCAAATGCAACGGTAAAAGAAGCAAAAATCGGGTTCCGCGCAGGCATCACCTTTGCGACACATCTGTTCAACGCGATGCCTTACATTACCGGTCGCGAACCTGGTCTGGCGGGCGCTATTCTTGATGAAGCCGATATCTACTGCGGTATCATCGCTGATGGCCTCCACGTTGATTACGTTAACATTCGTAATGCCAAACGCCTGAAAGGCGACAAGCTGTGCCTGGTCACCGACGCAACCGCACCAGCAGGTGCAAACATTGAACAGTTCATTTTCGCTGGTAAAACAATATACTACCGTAATGGATTGTGCGTTGATGAGAACGGTACACTGAGCGGCTCATCATTAACCATGATTGAAGGCGTACGCAATCTGGTCGAACATGCGAATATCGCTCTCGACGAAGTCTTACGTATGGCAACGCTCTACCCTGCTCGCGCCATTGGCGTCGACAAACAACTCGGCAGCATCGCGCCAGGCAAAGTAGCCAACCTGACTGCGTTCACGCACGACTTTAAAATTATCAAGACCATCGTTAATGGCAACGAGGTCGTTACTGAGTAAGAGAAAGAATGACACCAGGCGGACAAGCTCAAATAGGTAATGTTGATCTCGTAAAACAGCTTAACAGCGCGGCGGTTTATCGCCTGATTGACCAGCATGGGCCAATCTCGCGAATTCAAATTGCCGAGCAAAGCCAGCTTGCCCCCGCCAGCGTAACGAAAATTACGCGTCAACTGATTGAACGCGGGCTAATCAAAGAAGTCGATCAGCAGGCCTCCACCGGGGGCCGCCGCGCTATCTCTATCGTCACCGAAACCCGCAATTTCCACGCGATTGGCGTACGCCTGGGCCGCCACGATACTACGCTCACGCTCTATGATATGAGCAGTAAAGTGGTCGCTGAAGAGCATTATCCCCTCCCGGAGCGCACCCAGGAAACGCTCGAGTATGCGCTGCTCAACACCATTGCCACCTTTATTGAGAACTGCCAGCGGAAAATCCGCGAGCTGGTTGCGATTTCCGTCATTCTGCCAGGCCTTGTTGATCCTGAAAGCGGCGTCATCCGCTATATGCCGCACATTCAGGTCGAAAACTGGGGGCTGGTCGAAGCACTCGAAAAACGCTTTAAGGTCACCTGCTTTGTCGGTCACGATATTCGCAGTCTGGCGCTGGCCGAGCACTATTTCGGGGCAAGCCAGGATTGCGAAGACTCCATTTTGGTGCGTGTTCACCGCGGAACCGGAGCGGGAATCATCTCCAATGGCCGAATTTTTATTGGTCGCAATGGCAACGTGGGTGAGATTGGCCATATTCAGGTAGAGCCGCTGGGTGAACGCTGTCACTGCGGTAATTTCGGCTGTCTGGAAACAATTGCCGCCAATGCCTCTATTGAACACCGCGTGCAGAACTTATTGAAACAGGGTTATCCAAGCCGACTCACGCTGGATGATTGCGGCATTAAAGCCATCTGTAAGGCGGCTAATAAAGGCGATAACCTGGCATCAGAAGTCATTGAGCACGTTGGTCGTCACCTGGGTAAAACCATCGCCATCGCCATCAACCTGTTTAACCCACAAAAAATCGTCATTGCGGGCGAGATTACCGAGGCTGATAAAGTGCTGCTGCCTGCTATAGAAAGCTGTATCAACACGCAGGCGTTGAAAGCGTTTCGCCACAATTTACCGGTGGTTCGTTCCACGCTGGATCACCGTTCAGCCATTGGCGCCTTTGCGCTGGTGAAGCGTGCGATGCTCAACGGTACATTGCTGCAACGTTTGCTGGAAAGCTAATACCAAGCAGCCTCTGCGTGAGCTGCATCTGCTCACCCCAGTCACTTACTTCAGTAAGCTCCCGGGGTTCTCAGACTTGCCACCTTGATGCAACTCGAATGATTTAGTGTATTTTGTGTATAGTAATGCCTTCTTTTTTTGATGTCGGATTGTCCATGGCCATTAAGAATGTAATTTGTGATATCGACGGCGTGCTGATGCACGACAATGTTGCCGTACCGGGTGCGGCAGAATTTCTGACTGGGATCCTGGAAAAAGGCCTGCCGTTAGTTTTGCTGACTAACTATCCTTCACAGACCGGGCAGGATTTGGCAAACCGCTTCGCCACCGCGGGTGTGAATGTCCCTGATAGCGTCTTTTATACTTCCGCCATGGCTACCGCTGATTTTCTTCGCCGCCAGGAAGGGAAAAAGGCCTACGTGGTAGGTGAAGGTGCGTTAATTCACGAGCTGTATAAAGCAGGGTTTACTATTACTGACGTGAACCCCGATTTTGTGATTGTTGGCGAGACGCGATCCTATAACTGGGACATGATGCATAAAGCAGCATATTTTGTGGCCAACGGCGCGCGTTTCATCGCCACAAACCCGGATACTCACGGACGCGGCTTTTATCCCGCCTGTGGTGCGCTGTGCGCCGGTATCGAAAAAATCTCTGGCCGCAAGCCGTTTTATGTGGGCAAACCCAGCCCGTGGATTATTCGCGCGGCGCTCAACAAAATGCAGGCGCATTCGGAAGAGACCGTTATCGTTGGCGACAACCTGCGTACCGATATTCTGGCGGGCTTCCAGGCGGGTCTCGAAACCATCCTGGTATTGTCTGGCGTTTCGACGCTCGACGACATTGACCGCATGCCGTTCAGACCAAGCTGGATTTACCCGTCCGTTGCGGAAATTGATGTGATTTGATGCGTAAGCCGGATAAGACGCCCCCGCGTCATATCCGGCCAGAAGAAATCCTTCCATTTAATAAAACCGCCATAAAATTATCGATTCATTAATAAACCCGTCTATTCCGTAATCTTTTTTCACCAATCCGCAATGACCATTGCGTTTTTTATTTTCTGACCCGTAATTCACTTGCGCCCTCTCCAGCTTTGCGGCATTTTCTTTATCAAGCAAACATAAAAAGCATCACGCAACAGGTTAACGGAGAAGGTTATGTGTTCTATTTTTGGCGTATTCGATATTAAAACTGACGCAGTTGAACTGCGTAAAAAAGCCCTGGAATTGTCTCGTCTGATGCGCCATCGCGGCCCGGACTGGTCGGGTATTTACGCCAGTGATAACGCCATTCTGGCGCACGAACGTCTGTCCATCGTCGACGTCAACGCCGGTGCTCAGCCGCTGTACAACGTGAAGAAAACGCATATCCTGGCGGTTAACGGTGAAATTTATAACCATCAGGCGCTGCGCGCTGAATACGGCGATCGCTATCAGTTCCAGACCGGTTCCGACTGCGAAGTTATCCTTGCTCTGTATCAGGAAAAAGGCCCAGAGTTTCTGGATGACCTGCAAGGCATGTTTGCTTTTGCTCTGTACGACAGCGAGCAGGACGCTTATCTGATCGGTCGCGATCATATCGGGATCATCCCGCTGTATATGGGTTACGACGAGCACGGTAACTTCTACGTTGCGTCTGAAATGAAAGCTCTGGTTCCCGTGTGTCGCACGATCAAAGAATTCCCGGCCGGTAGCTATTTATGGAGTAAAGACGGCGAAATTCGTCAGTACTATCAGCGCGACTGGTTTGAATACGATGCGGTAAAAGACAACGTTACCGATAAAAACGAGTTGCGTCAGGCACTGGAAGATGCAGTGAAAAGCCACCTGATGTCAGATGTTCCTTATGGTGTATTGCTGTCCGGCGGTCTGGATTCATCCGTCATTTCCGCAATCACCAAAAAATACGCCGCGCGTCGTGTTGAAGATCAGGAGCGTAGCGAAGCCTGGTGGCCGCAGTTGCACTCCTTCGCCGTAGGCCTGGAAGGCGCCCCGGACCTGAAAGCCGCGCAAGAGGTGGCGAACCATCTGGGTACTGTACACCATGAGATCCACTTCACCGTGCAGGAAGGTTTGGATGCTATCCGCGACGTGATTTATCACATCGAAACTTACGATGTTACGACGATTCGCGCCTCGACCCCGATGTACTTAATGTCGCGTAAAATTAAAGCGATGGGCATTAAAATGGTGCTGTCGGGCGAAGGTTCTGACGAAGTATTTGGCGGCTATCTCTATTTCCACAAAGCACCAGATGCAAAAGAGCTGCACGAAGAGACCGTGCGTAAGCTGCAGGCGCTGCATATGTTCGACTGTGCCCGTGCCAACAAAGCTATGTCGGCCTGGGGAGTGGAAGCTCGCGTGCCCTTCCTGGATAAGAAATTCCTTGATGTGGCGATGCGCATCAACCCGCAGGACAAAATGTGCGGCAACGGCAAAATGGAAAAACATGTTCTGCGTGAATGTTTTGAATCCTACCTGCCAGCAAGCGTTGCATGGCGTCAGAAAGAGCAGTTCTCCGATGGTGTCGGTTACAGCTGGATTGATACCCTGAAAGAGGTGGCCGCTGAGCAAGTTTCTGACCAACAACTGGAAACCGCCAGCTTCCGTTTCCCTTACAACACGCCATCTTCTAAAGAAGCGTATTTGTACCGTGAGATTTTCGAAGAGCTGTTCCCGGTTGCGAGCGCTGCGGAATGTGTACCTGGCGGGCCGTCTGTTGCCTGTTCTTCTGCCAAAGCAATCGAATGGGATGAGGCGTTTAAAACCATGAACGATCCTTCTGGTCGTGCGGTTGGCGTACATCAGTCCGCTTATAAATAAGTTAATCCTTAGAAAAGGGCCCTGCAGGGCCCTTTTCTATGTCTATTTTCTGTGCAAAAAAACAATTAATAACTAATAATTGCCGAATATTGCGTCATGCTGTTCGCAACCTAACCAAACAGTCACATTCCAGCTATTTTCAATGAAAAAGGGGTTGACGCTTCAAGGCTCAATACGCATAATGCGCCCCGCAACGCCGATAAGGTTACGCGAAAAAAAGATGGCTACGTAGCTCAGCTGGTTAGAGCACATCACTCATAATGATGGGGTCACAGGTTCGAATCCCGTCGTAGCCACCATCTTTTTTGCGGGAGTGGCGAAATTGGTAGACGCACCAGATTTAGGTTCTGGCGCCGCAAGGTGTGCGAGTTCAAGTCTCGCCTCCCGCACCATTCACCCGTAAGCGTTGCACGGATGGGGTATCGCCAAGCGGTAAGGCACCGGTTTTTGATACCGGCATTCCCTGGTTCGAATCCAGGTACCCCAGCCATTTTTTCTTCGATGTAGCGGTTCACCGCAACGGTCATTGGGGTATCGCCAAGCGGTAAGGCACCGGTTTTTGATACCGGCATTCCCTGGTTCGAATCCAGGTACCCCAGCCATCGAAGAATATGATAGTATCTGGCTACGTAGCTCAGCTGGTTAGAGCACATCACTCATAATGATGGGGTCACAGGTTCGAATCCCGTCGTAGCCACCATATTAAGGACGTATCGATTCGTTCGGTAAATCCAAAAAATTGTTGGGGTATCGCCAAGCGGTAAGGCTCTGGTTTCTGATACCAGCATTCCGAGGTTCGAATCCTCGTACCCCAGCCAATTTCAAAAAGCCGTCCATTCTGTGGATGCACCCGTTGGGGTATCGCCAAGCGGTAAGGCTCTGGTTTCTGATACCAGCATTCCGAGGTTCGAATCCTCGTACCCCAGCCATATTAAAAAAGCTCGCTTCGGCGAGCTTTTTGCTTTTGTGCATTTATTATCTGATGGCACTACGCTTACCAGGCCTACAACGTTCTCTGTAGGCCTGTCTGAATTACAATCCTAACGCGTACTTGAGTACCTGGCGTTTCAGCACGCCGGCGCGCTCTGCGGCCATTAGCCCAAGATTACGCATGATACGCAGCGGCTGCAGGTTGTTGCTAAATCCTGCGTAGAACAGATCCATGCCGCTTTGCATGATGAAATTGTCAGTCATACGACGGTTCTGATAGCGCTTCAGCACCGGCTGACTTGCCCAGGACTCACCGTAGCTGCGCGCATTCACCAGCACGTCAATCAGCGCATCCACATCACGGAACCCCAAATTAACGCCCTGCCCCGCCAGCGGATGAATGGTATGCGCGGCGTCACCCACCAGCGCCAGTCCTGGCTGCACATATTGCAGCGCGTGACGGCGCGTTAGCGGGAATGCCCCCGCTGCCACAGGCGTAACGTTACCGAGTCGCGATGGGAAATGTTTGGCGATCTCCGCCTGCAGTTGCGACATGTTCAAACCTTGCAACTGACGGATACGCGCCGGTGAGTCGTACCACACCAGCGAGGCCCAGTTATCAAACAGCGGTAAAAATGCGCGCGGACCGTCAGGGGTGAATTGCTGCCAGGTGCTGTCTCCCGGCGAATTCTCGCATTGTACGATTATCAACATACAGGACTGCGCATATTGCCAGGCATGGATACCAATCCCGGCCATTTTCCGCACCTGAGAATTTGCGCCATCGGCGCCAATGACCAGCTTCGCGCTGATTTTTTCGCCACCAGCCAGCTCAAGCTCATGCCGATCGTTATGTTGATGCAGAGAGATCAGCGACGCAGGCACGCGCAGCGTGACTTTGGGGTGAACGTCCAGAGCCTGCCAGAGCGCCTGTTGCAGGACCGTGTTTTCCACCATATAGCCCAGTAAGGGCAGCTTAAGCTCGGCGGCATCAAACATCACATGGGCATTTTCCCATTCCCACGTTTCCAGACGACGGTAAGGGTGGCTGCGCATCCCCTGAACCGTATCCCAGACGCCCAGCCCTTTTAGCAACGACACGGAGGCGGAGCTGATGGCCGAAATTCTGACATCTGGCTGTCCGTCAGCCACAAACGGCGCGGGAACGGCATGTTCAATGACCGTTACCGTAAATCCATGCTGCGCCAGTCCTAGCGCCAGCGCGCCGCCGACCATCCCCCCACCGACAATGGCAATTTCCGTTGGTTGATTTGTCATGGTCAATTATCCTGTTACATGTATTGTGTAAGTTTACAGGATTTTTTACCCCTTGAGGCTGACATCCGTCATACTGGTCACAACCGCGCCAAAGCAGTACACTATGCGCCCTGCATTTCAGCCACAATTTCGCAAGAGCAAGTCGATGACCAAAAAACTCCATATTAAAACCTGGGGCTGTCAGATGAACGAATACGATTCATCGAAGATGGCCGATCTGCTGGATGCCACCCATGGGTATCAACTGACCGACGTGGCCGAAGAAGCGGATGTGCTGCTGCTGAATACCTGCTCTATCCGTGAGAAGGCTCAGGAAAAAGTCTTCCATCAATTGGGCCGCTGGAAGCTGTTAAAAGAGAAAAACCCCAAGCTGATCATCGGTGTCGGTGGCTGTGTTGCGTCTCAGGAAGGCGACCATATTCGCCAACGCGCGCACTATGTCGATATTATTTTTGGGCCGCAAACCCTGCATCGTCTGCCGGAAATGATTAACAAAGTGCGTGGAAGTACCACCCGTAGCCCGGTGGTTGATATCAGTTTCCCGGAGATCGAAAAATTCGACCGCCTACCGGAACCGCGTGCTGAAGGTCCAAGCGCTTTCGTGTCAATCATGGAAGGTTGTAATAAATATTGTACTTACTGCGTGGTGCCATACACCCGCGGTGAGGAAGTAAGCCGTCCGGCGGACGACATCCTGTTTGAAATCGCCCAGCTTGCGGCGCAAGGCGTGCGTGAAGTGAACCTGCTGGGACAAAACGTGAACGCCTGGCGCGGTGAGAACTACGACGGCACGATCGGATCTTTTGCCGATCTGCTGCGGCTGGTCGCGGCGATCGATGGCATTGACCGTATCCGCTTCACCACCAGCCATCCGATCGAATTCACCGATGATATCATTGAAGTGTATCGTGACACGCCAGAACTGGTGAGCTTCCTGCACCTGCCGGTACAGAGCGGTTCAGATCGCGTACTGAACCTGATGGGACGCACCCATACCGCGCTGGAATATAAAGCGATCATCCGCAAACTGCGCGCAGCGCGTCCGGATATCCAGATTAGCTCCGACTTCATCGTTGGCTTCCCAGGCGAAACCACGCAGGATTTCGAGCAGACCATGAAGTTGATTGCAGACGTCAATTTTGACATGAGCTACAGCTTTATCTTCTCTGCGCGTCCTGGCACCCCTGCCGCCGATATGGTTGACGACGTGCCGGAAGAAGAGAAAAAACAGCGCCTGTATATTCTGCAAGAGCGTATTAACCAGCAAGCCATGGCCTGGAGCCGTCGCATGGTCGGCACGACCCAGCGCATTCTGGTTGAAGGCACATCGCGTAAAAGCATCATGGAACTGTCTGGCCGTACCGAAAATAACCGAGTGGTGAACTTTGAAGGCAACCCGGAAATGGTCGGTAAGTTCGTGGATGTAGAAATTACCGATGTCTGGACGAACTCCCTGCGCGGTAAAGTGGTGCGCACCGAAGACGAAATGGGTCTGCGCATCGCTGAATCCCCTGAGTCAGTTATTGCGCGTACCCGCAAAGAAAACGATCTGGGCGTCGGTATTTATCAGCCTTAATCTTCAATGCCCGATGGCGCTACGCTTATCGGGCTTACTCTTCTGGGCTCGCTGCCCCGGCGGGCCTTGTAATCTACCTCATCATCCCCATATTTATCGCAATGCTTGCGCCTTTCCCCCATGGCGTGAATAATTTCCTTAGATGCCGGTAAATGTTCAGCGTCCGGCAAGACATGCAAAAGAGGAACAGTTTGAACATAGACACTCGTGAAATCACCCTTGAACCCGCAGACAATGCCCGCCTGTTGAGCCTTTGCGGCCCATTTGATGACAACATCAAGCAGCTGGAACGTCGCCTCGGCATCGAAATTAACCGCCGTGATAACCACTTTAAGCTGACCGGTCGCCCAATTTGCGTCACCGCGGCGGCAGATATTTTACGTAGCCTGTACGTCGATACTGCCCCAATGCGTGGTCAGACGCAGGACATTGAGCCTGAACAAATTCATCTGGCAATTAAAGAAGCGCGAGTGCTTGAGCAAAGCGCAGACAGCGTGCCGGAATTTGGCAAAGCGGTGAACATCAAAACCAAGCGCGGGGTAATTAAGCCGCGTACGCCGAACCAGGCACAATACATTGCGAATATCCTCGACCACGACATCACCTTTGGCGTTGGCCCTGCAGGTACGGGTAAAACGTATCTTGCGGTTGCCGCTGCGGTTGATGCGCTTGAGCGTCAGGAGATCCGTCGAATTCTGCTGACCCGCCCGGCAGTGGAAGCGGGCGAAAAACTCGGCTTCCTGCCGGGTGACCTCAGCCAGAAAGTCGATCCCTACTTACGACCGCTGTATGACGCACTGTTCGAAATGCTCGGGTTTGAGAAGGTCGAAAAGCTGATTGAGCGTAACGTCATTGAAGTTGCGCCGCTGGCCTACATGCGTGGTCGTACGTTAAACGATGCGTTCATCATTCTTGATGAGAGCCAGAACACCACCATCGA
Organism: Citrobacter sp. RHBSTW-00887; assembly: GCF_013728095.1. Taxonomy (NCBI): domain Bacteria; kingdom Pseudomonadati; phylum Pseudomonadota; class Gammaproteobacteria; order Enterobacterales; family Enterobacteriaceae; genus Citrobacter; species Citrobacter sp. RHBSTW-00887. The sequence continues at coordinate 3,735,516 of NZ_CP056267.1, forward strand.
ACAGATGAAAATGTTCCTGACCCGTATCGGCTTTAACTCTAAAGCGGTTATCACCGGCGATATCACCCAGATTGACCTGCCGCGAAGCACCAAATCCGGTCTGCGTCATGCCATTGAAGTACTGGCAGAAGTCGACGAAATTAGTTTTAATTTCTTCCATAGCGAAGACGTGGTTCGCCACCCGGTGGTCGCCCGTATCGTCACGGCGTATGAAGCCTGGGAAGAAGCAGAACAGAAACGCAAAGCCGAGCTGGCTGCAGAACGCAAGCGCGAAGCTCAGGAGCAGGAACAAAAATGAGTCAGGTTATTCTCGATTTACAGCTGGCATGTGAAGACGAATCCGGTTTACCAACAGAAAGTCAGTTTCAAGGTTGGCTGGATGCGGTGATCCCACAGTTTCAGGAAGAGTCTGAAGTTACCATTCGTCTGGTCGATGACGCGGAAAGCCACGAGCTGAACCTGACCTATCGCGGGAAAGATAAATCAACCAACGTACTCTCTTTCCCGTTTGAAGCCCCGCCGGGCATTGAAATGCCGCTGCTGGGCGATTTGATCATCTGCCGTCAGGTAGTCGAGAAAGAAGCGCAGGAACAAGGCAAACCGCTTGAGGCCCACTGGGCGCACATGGTGGTGCACGGTAGCCTGCATTTACTCGGTTACGACCATATCGAAGACGATGAAGCGGAAGAGATGGAATCCCTAGAAACAGAGATTATGCTTGCTCTGGGCTATGAGGATCCGTACATTGCCGAGAAAGAATAAGCATTTCGAAATCTTGTAAGCCTGATAAGGCGCAGCCGCCATCAGGTATTGCGCCTTATCCGGCTTACCTGGTTTGAAGTACGATGAAGAGACATGCCGTCAACAGCTGAATATACGCATGACGAGCTTTGTATTAACTAACATGAGAACCCATACGACGCCATGAGCGACGACAATTCACACAGTAGTGACACCTTAAACAGCAAAAAGGGATTTTTCTCCCTGTTACTGAGCCAACTTTTCCACGGTGAACCAAAAAACCGCGACGAACTGTTGGAGCTGATCCGTGATTCCGGGCAAAACGACCTTATCGATGAAGATACGCGCGATATGCTCGAAGGGGTGATGGATATTGCGGACCAACGCGTGCGCGACATCATGATCCCTCGCTCTCAGATGATTACCCTGAAACGCAACCAGACCCTGGACGAATGTCTCGATGTCATTATCGAGTCTGCCCACTCGCGTTTCCCGGTGATCAGCGAAGACAAAGATCACATTGAAGGGATTCTGATGGCCAAAGATCTGCTGCCGTTTATGCGCAGCGATGCCGAAGCCTTCAGCATGGAGAAAGTGTTACGCCAGGCGGTTGTCGTACCTGAAAGCAAGCGAGTTGACCGCATGCTGAAAGAGTTCCGCTCCCAGCGTTATCATATGGCTATCGTCATCGACGAATTCGGCGGTGTCTCAGGTCTGGTGACCATTGAGGACATCCTTGAACTGATCGTGGGTGAAATTGAAGATGAGTACGACGAAGAAGACGATATCGATTTCCGTCAGCTCAGTCGCCACACCTGGACCATTCGCGCTCTGGCGCCGATTGAAGACTTCAACGACGCTTTCGGTACCCATTTTAGCGACGAAGAAGTAGATACCATCGGCGGGCTGGTCATGCAGGCCTTTGGTCATCTGCCCGCGCGCGGGGAGACTATCGACATTGATGGTTACCAGTTCAAAGTGGCAATGGCCGACAGCCGTCGTATTATTCAGGTTCATGTCAGAATTCCGGACGACTCACCCCAGCCCAAACTGGACGAATAAACCCGAAACTGGATCTAAGACTACATGGCATTTGCCCCATTAATTGAACGCCAGCGCATTCGCCTGCTGCTGGCGTTATTATTCGGTGCCTGCGGGACGCTGGCTTTCTCTCCGTATGACATCTGGCCCGCTGCGATCGTTTCGCTGATGGGCCTGCAGGCTCTTACCTTCAATCGCCGTCCGCTCCAGTCTGCCGCAATCGGCTACTTCTGGGGATTGGGGCTGTTTGGCTCCGGCATCAACTGGGTTTACGTCAGCATCGCGCAGTTTGGCGGTATGCCAGGCCCCATTAATGTGTTCCTCGTGGTTCTGCTTGCCGCATACCTTTCCCTCTACACCGGCCTGTTTGCCGGCGTGTTGGCGCGTCTGTGGCCGAAAACCACCTGGATACGCGTGGCGATTGCCGCGCCAGTCGTCTGGCAAATAACCGAATTCCTGCGCGGCTGGGTACTGACCGGCTTCCCGTGGCTACAGTTCGGCTACAGTCAGATCGACGGTCCGTTAAAAGGGCTGGCTCCGGTGATGGGCGTTGAGGCGATTAACTTCCTGCTGATGGTGGTTAGTGGCCTGCTGGCGCTGGCGCTGGTGACGCGTAACTGGAAGCCGCTGATTGCCGCGCTAGTGCTCTTTGCTCTGCCCTTTCCGCTGCGCTATATCCAGTGGTACACGCTTGAGCCGGAAAAAACCACTCAGGTTTCGATGGTGCAAGGTGACATTCCGCAGTCGCTCAAATGGGATGAAGGTCAGTTACTCAACACCCTGAAGATTTATCTCGACGCCACCCAGCCTGAGATGGGCGAATCACAGCTAATCATCTGGCCAGAATCCGCTATTCCGGACCTGGAAATTAATCAGCAGCGTTTTCTGGGCATGATGGATGACCTGCTGAGATCGAAAAACAGCACGCTGATTACCGGTATCGTTGACGCACGTCTGAACAAGCAGAATCGTTACGACACCTACAACACCATCATCACGCTGGGTAAAGACAGCCCGTACAGTTACGACTCCAGCAACCGCTACAACAAAAACCATCTGGTACCGTTTGGCGAGTTCGTCCCGCTGGAATCGATCCTGCGCCCGTTAGCGCCGTTCTTTGACTTGCCAATGTCGTCTTTCAGCCGTGGGCCTTATGTGCAGCCACAGCTGCATGCGCACGGCTTTAAGCTGACGGCTGCCATCTGCTATGAAATCATTCTTGGCGAACAGGTACGGGATAATTTCCGCCCGGATACGGACTACCTGCTGACGATTTCCAACGATGCCTGGTTTGGTAAATCCATCGGCCCGTGGCAGCACTTCCAGATGGCACGTATGCGTTCCCTCGAGCTGGCGCGCCCTCTGCTGCGTAGCACCAACAACGGTATTACGGCGGTGATTGGTCCACAGGGTGAGATTCAGGCGATGATCCCGCAGTTTACCCGCCAGGTCCTGACCACCAGCGTGACGCCAACGACGGGCTTAACTCCTTATGCCCGTACCGGTAACTGGCCGCTCTGGCTGCTTACCGCGCTGTTTGGCTTTGGTGCGGTGGTAATGAGCCTGCGCCAACGTCGTAAGTAACCTTCCTTTCCCGGCCGGATAACGTTTCGCTTATCCGGCCCACAAAACATTTCCCGCTCCCCATTCTGGCACGTCTATTGCTTTGTTCAACAAGACAAATGCAGTTTTGGCTGAATGTGCAACCTGGTCGCACCAACGTTGAGCGCCGGTAGCACCTGAAAAGTGCAACAAGATATTTTTGCCCCCAAATGGTGCGGCGCACCTCGCAAAAATAAACAATAAAACAGCAAATTCTTTACATTCATCCAAACTAAATGTTAACAAACATATACAAGACTGCACGTTTTAGTAGCAAACAATAACAACATCACAATGGGTATCAATGCGTCCCTGGCGCAGACGATAAAGGAGTTGGATATGCAATTACGTAAGCTCGCCACTGCCATGCTGGTCATGGGAATGTCCGCCGGTCTGGCGCACGCAGAAGACGCAGCACCAGCGGCAGGCAGCACGCTGGACAAGATCGCCAAAAACGGCGTGATTGTGGTCGGCCACCGTGAATCATCGGTACCGTTTTCTTACTACGATAATCAACAAAAAGTGGTCGGTTATTCACAGGATTACTCCAACGCGATCGTTGAAGCCGTGAAGAAAAAGCTGAACAAGCCTGACCTGCAGGTGAAACTGATCCCGATTACTTCACAAAACCGTATCCCGCTGCTGCAAAACGGCACCTTCGACTTTGAATGTGGCTCCACCACCAACAACGTCGAGCGCCAAAAACAAGCGGCTTTCTCTGACACCATTTTCGTTGTCGGTACTCGTCTGCTGGCGAAAAAAGGCGGTGACGTCAAAGATTTCGCCGATCTGAAAGGTAAAGCCGTAGTCGTGACTTCGGGTACCACCTCAGAGGTGCTGCTGCACAAGCTGAATGAAGAACAAAAAATGGATATGCGCATCATCAGCGCGAAAGACCACGGTGACTCTTTCCGTACTCTGGAAAGCGGCCGCGCCGTTGCCTTTATGATGGATGACGCCCTGCTGGCTGGCGAGCGCGCGAAGGCGAAGAAACCAGAGAACTGGGAGATCGTCGGCAAGCCGCAGTCTCAGGAAGCTTACGGCTGCATGCTGCGTAAAGATGACCCTCAGTTCAAAAAGCTGATGGATGACACTATCGCCAAGGCGCAGACCTCAGGCGAAGCTGAGAAATGGTTTGATAAGTGGTTTAAAAATCCAATTCCACCGAAGAACCTGAACATGAATTTCGAACTGTCAGACGAGATGAAAGCCCTGTTCAAAGAACCGAATGATAAAGCGCTTAACTAATTAATTAGAAGAGTACACAAAACCTTTCAAGTTATATCGAGGCGGCAACTGAGCGAATTCCCGGGCGCTTACATGAGTATGTGACCGGGATGAATAAAGGCAGCCAACAACGAGATATCTTGAAGGATGAAGTGTAATCAGGGAGGCTTCCCCTCCCTCTCGATTGCTACTCAGCACGGACAGACTATAAGCCTGATGGTCGTTCCCCATCAGGCCTGAAAACCGCAAAACGCTGAATAACAATCTTCGGGGGTAGCGCTGCTACCCTTTTTTTTCTGGAGTAGATTTATGTCTATAGACTGGAACTGGGGTATTTTTTTACAACAAGCCCCGTTCGGCAACACCACCTATCTCGGCTGGCTCTGGAGTGGTTTCCAGGTCACTGTCGCGTTATCTATCACCGCCTGGGTTATCGCTTTCCTCATCGGCTCTTTATTCGGCATCTTACGTACCGTACCAAATCGTTTCCTTTCCGGGATCGGCACGCTGTACGTCGAGCTGTTTCGTAACGTTCCGCTCATCGTCCAGTTTTTTACCTGGTATCTGGTCATTCCTGAACTGCTGCCGGAACACATTGGGATGTGGTTTAAGTCAGAACTGGATCCCAACATTCAGTTCTTCCTCTCATCCATGCTTTGTCTGGGGCTGTTTACCGCTGCGCGAGTCTGCGAACAGGTTCGTGCTGCTATTCAGTCTCTGCCTCGCGGACAGAAAAATGCCGCGCTGGCGATGGGACTGACGTTGCCGCAGGCCTACCGCTATGTTCTGCTGCCAAACGCTTACCGCGTGATTGTTCCGCCAATGACCTCGGAGATGATGAACCTGGTAAAGAACTCCGCGATCGCCTCCACTATCGGCCTGGTCGATATGGCTGCGCAAGCAGGTAAACTACTGGATTACTCCGCCCACGCATGGGAATCGTTTACGGCCATCACTCTGGCCTACGTACTGATTAACGCCGTCATCATGCTGGTGATGAATCTCGTCGAACGCAAAATCCGCCTGCCTGGCAATTTGGGAGGCAAATAATGTACGAATTTGACTGGAGTTCTATCGTCCCTTCCCTGCCGTATCTGCTGGATGGGCTGATCATCACGCTGAAAATCACCGTCACGGCAGTCGTCATTGGTATCGTCTGGGGGACCATCCTTGCAGTAATGCGTCTGTCCAGCTTCGCGCCGATTGCCTGGTTTGCGAAGGGCTACGTCAACGTATTCCGCTCCATTCCGCTGGTGATGGTGCTGCTGTGGTTCTACCTGATTGTGCCCGGCTTCCTGCAAAACGTGCTGGGTCTGTCGCCAAAAACCGATATTCGCCTGATCTCAGCGATGGTCGCATTTTCGATGTTTGAAGCCGCGTACTATTCCGAGATTATCCGCGCCGGTATCCAGAGTATTTCTCGCGGGCAGTCCAGTGCCGCGCTGGCGCTGGGGATGACCCATTGGCAGTCGATGAAGCTCATCATTCTGCCGCAGGCATTTCGCGCGATGGTGCCGCTGCTGCTTACCCAGGGCATCGTACTCTTCCAGGATACCTCGCTGGTCTATGTATTGAGTCTGGCAGACTTCTTCCGTACCGCCTCCACCATTGGCGAGCGTGACGGCACGCAGGTTGAAATGATCCTGTTTGCTGGCGCCGTTTATTTTGTATTCAGTCTGAGCGCATCGTTGTTGGTCAGCTATTTGAAGAAAAGGACAGTTTAATGATTACCCTGAAAAATGTTTCTAAATGGTATGGTCACTTTCAGGTGCTGACCGACTGCTCCACGGAAGTGAAAAAAGGTGAAGTGGTGGTGGTCTGCGGCCCGTCAGGTTCAGGTAAATCAACACTTATCAAAACGGTGAACGGGCTGGAGCCGGTACAACAGGGCGTCATCACCGTTGATGGTACCGTGGTGAATGATAAAAAGACCGATCTGGCCAAACTGCGCTCCCGCGTTGGCATGGTGTTCCAGCACTTTGAACTGTTCCCGCATCTGTCGATTATTGAGAACCTGACTCTGGCGCAGGTAAAAGTGCTTAAACGCGATAAAAAGCCGGCCCGCGACAAAGCGCAAAAGTTACTGGAACGCGTTGGTCTGTCAGCGCATGCCGAGAAGTTTCCAGCTCAGCTCTCCGGGGGCCAGCAACAGCGTGTCGCCATCGCCCGGGCGCTGTGCATGGATCCTATCGCTATGCTGTTTGACGAACCGACGTCAGCACTCGACCCAGAAATGATCAACGAAGTACTGGACGTCATGGTTGAACTGGCCAATGAAGGGATGACCATGATGGTAGTTACCCACGAAATGGGCTTTGCGCGTAAAGTGGCGAACCGGGTGATCTTCATGGATGAAGGGAAGATTGTTGAAGACTCACCGAAAGAAGAGTTCTTCGCTAATCCAAAATCTGACCGTGCCAAAGACTTCCTCGCGAAAATCCTGCACTAATCTTGCTGGCGCGCACCTCCATGTGCGCGCCACCTCACGATTTATCTCTTCACTTCTCGAAACAGGCACAGCCCAGCGTTAACCTTGTCACAAAGTCCCACTTACAAGGAGCAACAATGGCACTTCCTATCCTGTTTGATTGCGATCCAGGTCATGACGACGCTATCGCAATTGTTCTCGCCCTCGCTTCATCTGAACTGGATGTGAAAGCGATAACCTCCTCTGCTGGTAACCAGACCCCCGACAAAACGCTGCGGAACGTATTGCGTATGTTAACGTTGCTCAACCGTACGGATATCCCAGTGGCCGGTGGCGCAGTCAAACCGCTGATGCGCGACCTGATAATTGCCGATAACGTCCACGGTGAGAGCGGGCTTGATGGCCCGGCGCTGCCTGAACCCGCTTTTGCTCCACAGGACTGCACCGCCGTGGAATTGATGGCGAAAACCCTGCGTAACAGTCAGGAACCGGTGACGATTGTCTCCACCGGGCCGCATACTAACGTGGCATTGCTACTGAATAGCCATCCTGAACTGCACACCAAAATTGCCCGTATCGTGATCATGGGTGGTGCAATGGGCCTCGGAAACTGGACGCCCGCCGCCGAGTTCAACATCTTCGTGGATCCAGAAGCCGCTGAGATCGTGTTCCAGTCGGGCATTCCGGTGGTGATGGCTGGACTGGATGTCACGCATAAAGCGCAAATACATCGTGAAGATACCGAACGGTTCCGCGTTATCGGCAATCCCATTTCGACAATCGTTGCTGAACTACTCGACTTCTTCTTTGAATATCACAAAGATGAAAAATGGGGATTCATTGGCGCGCCGCTGCACGATCCATGCACCATTGCCTGGCTGCTGAAACCTGAACTGTTTACCACCGTTGAACGCTGGGTTGGTGTGGAAACTCAGGGCAAATACACCCAGGGAATGACCGTGGTTGACTACTACTTCCTGAGCGGCAATAAGCCAAACGCCACCGTAATGGTGGACGTGGATCGCGAAGGTTTTGTCGATCTGCTAGCGGAGCGTTTGAAATTTTACGCCTGAAATTTATCATTGAGTAAGATCGCTATGTTGAATCATAGCGATTTTACTGTTAGCTAATAGCGAACGTGAATACTGCGTTACTTCATTAATTTGTCAGGTAATACTGAATAAATCCCCCAGCAGATTAATGTATCATGCAACATCCGGCATAACAAACCAGAGGAACATTGAATGAATTCTTCAGATTATCTCAGGGTAAGGTTTCAGAATGACTGGCAGTTATCCATATATATTGAGAATGGATTCACAAATACGATACAGGCCGCAAAAGGTATCGCATCTGATATTTATTCAGGAATAGAAATAGCTAGCTGGTATTCGAGCTGTTTAATCCCAAGATATAATGATGTATGTCAGGAATTGAAATCTGAAGAGATAAGGACTGTTTATTCCATCATGTCTATATTCAGATACCGTGATGTTATTACATATATGCTGTATTTATATTTTCTGACCGTGAGCAAAGATGTTAAAGAAGGTAACAAAGAAGGATCTGCCCAAAAGATGGTTCGCAACGCAGCAAACCTTGCTGCTCGTATAACAGTGGCAAGTGGTACGCGATTTGCTGTAGCCTCAGCTATGGCGGAAGCTATTGCACAGTCAGAGTTTCTGTCAAAAGCCGTTGCGCAAAAACTGGCTGGTAAAATGCCAGTTGGCATTTATCTTCTGCAGGTCTATGGGTTTCAGCAAAAAGCAGCTATAGCAGCCCGGGCACTGAAAGCAATAGATCCAAGTTATTATTGGATTCTTTACCAAGCAAAGCTGGAGATGCTCTATTACTTCGTTGAGCCAGCTCTTTCAGAAATAATACAGAAAGTTCATGCTGGTATCTATTCTAACCTCGATCAGCTTGCCGACGAAATCATGGAAAGATTCGATGTTTAAGAGTCTAATATCAGTTGTACTCTATAATCTTGTACTCCCAGCAATCTTGATTTTTTTTGCCGTACTCTGGTTATATTTATTTCCTGAATACTGGTGGGAGCTAATGCTAATCAGTATTATTGTTATTTTTTGGTTTTATCCGTTCATTACAGAAAAATTCGAAAAATTCAAATAGCCCAATATTATATATTTATTAAGCCAATACATAAAAGGAATTTATAATGTCTAATCCAGCTTACCTTTGGTTAGTTGATACTAATGGTTCCCCGCTTGTAGGTTCGTCTCTGGTCTCTGATCGAGTAGGCGCTATAGAAATAAAATCCCTTACCCATAATGTAAATATTCCAACAGATGGTAATACAGGGCGGCTAACAGGTACGCGCATTCATGCTCCAATCCAATTTCAGAAAGAATTTGATCGTGTAACTCCCCTGCTATATAAGGCTCAAAGCGAAGGTGCGACACTTAAATGCGCAACGATAAAAATGTACACGCTCACCGAAGCTGGAATGGAAAAGGAGTATTTTCATATCATTCTAAACAATGTGAAAATCACATCCATTACCGCAGATCTTTATCCTGGAGCTTCAACCGGGACACATCTTGAAACCATTCTGCTACACTATGAAAGCATCACATGGAAGCATTGCGATGGAAATATCATCTATACGGATGCGTGGAATCAACGCGTTGTGGCGTAACACATTCGCAATCCCTCACAGAGCCGCGTTAGCGGCTCTCAGGTGAAAATCACGGCTCAAACGGTCGACGCTGGAACTGATCGTGTCCGCATTTCGGGCATAGCGGTAGCACGTCAGGAGTGTACACCGCTAAATGGAAGTGGCACTTCTCGCAGACCAGATTGCCCAACCCGACCACCTCGCCGCTGTGATAAACCCCGTGATGGCTGAGGTCCTGGAACACTTCGCGCCATTCGAGCTGCGTTTTATCGGTAATATCGGCCAGTTCCTGCCAGATACTCTCTTTGATAACCCGCATAAAGACGCTGTCGGTCTCCTCATCGAGGCTTTCTTCATAGCTCAGAGCAAACTCTTCCAGGTCGCGTCTGACGGCCCGGGTGAGCTCTTCCACCTCGGTGCGCGTTAACTCCCCGGTCTGCATAACGCGCTGACGCGCCTGTTCCACCAACGCATCAATATCGCGTTCGCCATTACGCAGGCGTTCACTCAGTGAAGCCACCAGTTCACGGTAATATTGAGCAACCTTGTTCATCGCTTCGCCTCCTGGGTCGTTAACTGTCTATAATAATAGACGTTATTTACGCTACGCTTTGCAAGACTGTCCACAGAGTGTGTAAATTCGTGCAAGAATTATCCTTACGGGAATTCAACGTTGAATGCGCGAAAGGCTGTTTTGGCGCGGGCGTTTGGGCTATGCTATGCGGATCTAAAACACCACATCTAGAGCTACGTTTGTAGCTGTATTGAAAACAGGACCACTGGCTGCCATGCAAGAGCAATACCGCCCGGAAGAGATAGAATCCAAAGTACAGCTTCACTGGGATGAGAAGCGCACATTTGAAGTTACCGAAGACGAGAGCAAAGAGAAGTATTACTGCCTGTCTATGCTTCCCTATCCTTCTGGTCGACTACACATGGGCCACGTCCGTAACTACACCATCGGCGACGTGATTGCCCGCTATCAGCGCATGCTGGGCAAAAACGTATTACAGCCAATCGGCTGGGATGCGTTCGGTCTGCCGGCGGAAGGTGCAGCGGTCAAAAACAATACCGCCCCCGCGCCTTGGACGTACGACAACATCGCTTACATGAAAAACCAGCTCAAAATGCTGGGTTTCGGTTACGACTGGAGCCGTGAGCTGGCAACCTGCACCCCGGAATACTACCGCTGGGAACAGAAGTTCTTCACCGAGCTGTACAAAAAAGGGCTGGTGTACAAGAAAACGTCAGCCGTTAACTGGTGCCCGAACGACCAGACCGTACTGGCGAACGAACAGGTTATCGACGGCTGCTGCTGGCGTTGCGACACCAAAGTTGAGCGTAAAGAGATCCCGCAGTGGTTCATCAAAATCACCGCTTACGCTGACGAACTGTTGCGCGATCTGGATAATCTGGATCACTGGCCTGACACCGTGAAAACGATGCAGCGCAACTGGATTGGCCGTTCTGAAGGCGTGGAAATCACCTTCGATGTGAACGATTACGACAACACGCTGACCGTCTACACCACACGCCCGGACACCTTTATGGGTGCGACCTACCTGGCGGTTGCTGCAGGTCATCCGCTGGCGCAGAAAGCCGCTGAAAATAACCCAGAACTGGCTGCCTTCATTGACGAATGCCGCAACACCAAGGTTGCTGAAGCCGAAATGGCGACCATGGAGAAGAAAGGCGTCGACACTGGTTTCAAAGCCGTTCACCCGCTGACTGGCGAAGAGATCCCGGTTTGGGCGGCAAACTTCGTGCTGATGGAATACGGTACAGGCGCAGTTATGGCCGTTCCGGGTCACGATCAGCGCGATTACGAATTTGCGACCAAATATGGCCTGACCATCAAGCCGGTAATTCTGACCGCTGAAGGCGCAGAGCCGGATCTGTCTGAACAAGCGCTGACCGAAAAAGGCGTGCTGTTTAACTCCGGTGAGTTTGACGGCCTCGACTTCGAAGCGGCCTTCAACGCTATTGCTGACAAGCTGGTAGCTAAAGGCGTGGGTGAGCGTAAAGTTAACTATCGTCTGCGTGACTGGGGTGTTTCCCGTCAGCGTTACTGGGGCGCGCCGATTCCGATGGTGACGCTGGAAGACGGTACCGTCCTGCCAACGCCAGAAGACCAACTGCCGGTTATTTTGCCGGAAGACGTAGTCATGGACGGCATTACCAGCCCAATCAAAGCCGATCCGGAGTGGGCGAAAACCACCGTTAACGGTATGCCTGCGCTGCGTGAAACTGACACCTTCGATACCTTTATGGAGTCGTCCTGGTACTACGCGCGCTACACCTGCCCGCAGTATCAGGAAGGTATGCTGGATTCCGACGCGGCGAACTACTGGCTGCCGGTTGATATCTACATTGGCGGTATTGAACACGCCATCATGCACCTGCTCTACTTCCGCTTCTTCCACAAACTGATGCGCGACGCAGGCATGGTCAACTCTGATGAACCAGCTAAACAGCTGCTGTGTCAGGGGATGGTTCTGGCCGATGCGTTCTACTACGTTGGCGCCAACGGCGAACGTAACTGGGTTTCTCCGGTTGATGCCATCGTTGAGCGTGACGAAAAAGGTCGCATCGTTAAGGCTAAGGACGCAGAAGGCCATGAACTGGTGTATACCGGCATGAGCAAGATGTCCAAGTCGAAAAATAACGGTATCGACCCGCAGGTCATGGTTGAACGCTACGGCGCCGACACCGTACGTCTGTTCATGATGTTCGCTTCTCCGGCTGATATGACGCTGGAATGGCAGGAGTCCGGCGTTGAAGGGGCGAACCGCTTCCTGAAACGTGTCTGGAAACTGGTTTACGAACATACGTCCCAGGGAGATGTTGCTGCCCTGAACGTTGATGTGTTGAGCGAAGATCAAAAAGCGCTGCGTCGCGACGTGCATAAAACCATTGCTAAAGTCACCGATGATATCGGTCGTCGTCAGACCTTTAACACCGCGATTGCGGCGATTATGGAGCTGATGAACAAGCTGGCGAAAGCACCGCAGGCAGACGAGCAGGACAGAGCCCTGATGCAGGAAGCATTGCTGGCTGTTGTACGCATGCTTAACCCGTTCACCCCACACGTTTGCTTCACCCTGTGGCAGGCGCTGAAAGGCGAAGGCGATATCGACAACGCGCCGTGGCCGGTGGCGGACGAAGCAGCAATGGTTGAAGACTCAACGCTGGTTGTGGTTCAGGTAAACGGCAAAGTACGTGGCAAAATCACCGTTCCGGTAAACGCCACTGAAGAGCAGGTTCGTGAACGTGCTGGCCAGGAGCATCTGGTGGCAAAATATCTTGATGGCGTTACCGTACGTAAAGTGATTTATGTACCGGGTAAACTCCTCAATCTGGTCGTTGGCTAAGCGCGGGAGGAAGCGTGCGACTTCTGACAACATTGTTGTTATCGCTGGCGGTGCTTGTCACCGCCGGGTGTGGCTGGCATCTGCGTAGTACTACGCAGGTTCCACCCTCAATGAAAACCATGATCCTGAACTCTGGCGATCCGAACGGCCCGTTAAGCCGTGCGGTGCGTAATCAGCTGCGTCTGAACGGTGTTACGCTGCTTGAAGACGGTACCATGCGTAAAGATGTGACGTCCTTACGACTTGGCGCTGTGAGTCTCTCAAAGGATACGGCATCGGTATTCCAGAACGGTCAAACGGCTGAATACCAAATGGTAATGTCTGTAAGAGCTACTGTGCTAATTCCAGGTCATGATATTTACCCTATCAGCGCCAAAGTTTATCGTTCGTTCTTTGATAACTCTCAAGCAGCACTGGCGAAAGATAACGAGCAGGACATGATCATCAAAGAGATGTATGACAAAGCGGCTGAACAGTTAATTCGTAAGCTGCCAAGCGTACATCTGGCCGATACTCAGTCATCCAAGGCTGATGCTGATCCTACGGTGAATAAAGCCGAGACGCCTGCGTCATCTCCGGCGCGTGTCTCCACCACGCTGGGTAACTGATGCTCAAGTTGTACCCTGAACAACTCCGCGCACAGCTCAATGAAGGGCTGCGCGCGGCGTATTTACTCTTGGGCAACGATCCCCTCTTATTGCAGGAAAGCCAGGATGCCATCCGTCAGGCTGCCGCAACGCAAGGATTCGAAGAACACCACGCCTTCACTCTGGACAACAGCACCGACTGGGGAGAGATATTTTCACTCTGCCAGGCGATGAGCCTGTTTGCCAGCCGTCAAACCCTGCTTCTGCAGTTGCCTGAAAATGGCCCTAATGCCGCCATTAATGAACAGCTCGCGTCACTCGTCACTCTGTTACATGACGATCTGCTACTGATGGTTCGCGGCAACAAACTCACCAGGGCACAGGAAAACGCCGCATGGTATACGGGGCTTGCAAATAACGCGGTTCAGGTAAGCTGCCAGACGCCGGAACAAGCACAGCTTCCTCGCTGGGTTGCCGCCAGGGCGAAACTTAACAACCTGCAACTGGATGACGCAGCCAATCAGCTTTTGTGCTATTGCTATGAAGGTAATTTGTTAGCACTGGCGCAAGCGCTGGAACGATTAGCGTTGCTTTGGCCTGACGGCAAGCTAACGCTGCCTCGCGTGGAGAAAGCGGTTAACGATGCCGCGCACTTTACCCCATTCCACTGGGTAGACGCGCTGCTGATGGGCAAAAGCAAACGCGCGCTGCACATTCTGCAGCAGCTACGCCTGGAAGGTAGCGAGCCGGTTATTTTGCTGCGTACGATACAGCGTGAGTTGCTGTTGCTGGTTAACTTAAAACGGCAGTCGACCCATACGCCTTTGCGCACGTTGTTTGACAAACACCGGGTGTGGCAAAATCGCCGGGGCATGATGGGAGATGCGCTAAACCGGCTGAACCCGGCGCAACTGCGTCAGGCTGTGACGCTTTTAACGCGTACGGAAATTACGCTTAAACAAGACTATGGTCAGTCAGTGTGGGCGGAACTTGAGGGGCTTTCCCTTTTGCTCTGTCATAAATCGCTGGCAGATGTTTTTATTGATGGTTGATATGAAATCATTGCAGGCTTTGTTCGGTGGCACCTTTGATCCGGTGCATTACGGTCATCTTAAACCGGTTGAAATTCTGGCGAATCTGATTGGCCTTTCCCGGGTCATCATCATGCCCAATAACGTGCCGCCACATCGTGCGCAGCCCGAAGCGTCCGCTGAGCAACGTAAGCGTATGGTTGAACTGGCCATTGCTGATAAGCCGCTGTTTTCCCTGGATGAACGCGAGCTGAAACGCGATACCGCCTCCTACACCGCGCAAACGCTAAAAGAGTGGCGCGAGGAGCAAGGCCCGAACGTGCCGTTAGCGTTTATCATTGGTCAGGATTCGCTGCTTACCTTCCCTTCCTGGCATGACTACCACACGATTCTGGGTAATACCCACCTCATCGTGTGCCGACGTCCGGGCTATCCACTCGAAATGGCGCAGGAAAAACACCAGCAATGGCTGGAGGATCATCTGACCCATTCAGCAGATGACCTGCACAACCTGCCTTGCGGGAAGATTTACCTGGCCGAAACGCCGTGGTTTAACATCTCCGCCACGCTCATCCGTGAGCGCCTGGAAAAGGGCGAGCCGTGCGACGACCTGATGCCAGACGCGGTGCTTGACTATATCAATCAACAGGGACTGTACCGCTAAGCGCCTTGCGTAAGGCCGTCAGCAGGCGGTTATTCTCTTCCTGGCTGCGAACGGCTACCCGATAATAGCGCGCATCCAGCCCCGGATAATTGGCGCAACTGCGAATCAAGACATGCTGTTTCAGCAACGCAAGTTGCAGATCAATATCCGCACGATCGCAGCGTAATAAACGATAATTTGCCCGGCCGGGATACGCCGTCAGGCCGGGCAGATCTTGCAGTTGTTGATCAAACCGCTCCCCCTCTTGTTCCAGCCATTTCCACGTCGCCCGCTGATACGCGCTATCGCGTAAGATAATCTCGCCTGCCAGGGCAGCAAACGCATTAATTGACCACGGCATTTGTTGGCTGCGCATCTGTGCAACCGCCTGTTCGTTACTGTTGACCAGATACCCCAGGCGCAGTCCCGGGATCGCATAAAACTTGGTGAGCGAACGCAGCACCCAAATATGCGGGTTCTCGTGCAGTAACGGGATAAACCCCGACTCCTTGGCAATAAAATCGATAAACGCTTCATCAAGGATCAGGGCGATCCCCAGCGACTCACAACGCGTGGCAATTTCACGCAGCAGGCGGGTTTCGGGCAACAACCCGGTGGGATTATTGGGCGTACAGAGAAACAGGCAGTCCAGCTCAGGCGTTAACGCATCGAGGATCGCATCGGTAAGCTGCCAGCCATCGTCTTCGCACAGCGCAAACTCATGGATCGTACAATCTCCCCATTGCAGCGCCCGACGATATTCCGCAAACCCGGGCGTCACGATCATCGCGTGGCGTGGCTTCAGGCCATGCACCAGGGTAAAAATGGATTCGGTTTCACCGTTCCCGGCCAGGATCCACGAGGACGGAATTTGATGATGCTCCGCCAGCGCGGCATGCAGTTGCGCGTAATCGACATCCGGGTAACGCTCCGTGCAGTCCAGATTGTCGATAATCGCCCGCTTTAAACTTACCGGCATACCCAGCGGGTTAATATTCGCGCTAAAATCCAGCAACTGTTCAGGCAAGATGCCCAACAATTCGGCGGCTTCTCGGGTGTTACCGCCATGTGCGCTCTTCAATAAAGACATCGTGCCGCTCCACGTAAAAAAGGGTATTTTAGTGAAAAATCACTGCGCAATCAGGGCAAACATCATATTTTGTGCGAATAGCCTCACGAGGAAAACATGAGACTCTGGTTAGTACGTCATGGCGAAACCGAAGCCAATGTCGCTGGTTTATATAGCGGCCACGCCCCCACACCGCTAACGGAACGGGGGATCGCTCAGGCACAAACGCTGGGTACGCTGTTACGCAATGTCCCTGTCGACAACGTTCTGTGCAGCGAACTGGAACGCGCCCGCCATACAACGCAGTTGATTCTGGCAGAACGTGAAGTTCCTGTGCGCAACATGCCTGAGCTTAATGAGATGTTTTTTGGTGACTGGGAAATGCGTCACCATCGCGATCTGGCGCGCGAAGACGCCGAAAATTACGCCGTATGGTGTAACGACTGGCAGAATGCGACGCCCACCAATGGCGAAGGTTTTCAGGAGTTTTCCCAGCGAGTGGAACGTTTCATTGCCCAGCTTGCTGATTATAAAGCGAGCCAAAATCTGCTGGTGGTGAGTCATCAAGGCGTGCTGAGCGTGTTGATCGCCCGTCTGCTGTCCATGCCCGCTGCGGCAATGTGGCATTTCCGCGTCGAACAAGGCTGCTGGAGCGCAATTGATTTTTGTGACGATTTTGCGGTTCTGAAAGTGCTTAACAGCCGGGCCGTATGGCGCGACGGGGAGTGAAAGCGCTGTTTTTTATGCCGAAGGGCCTCTCTCCCATTGACACCCCATGACAGGCTGTTATTCTCCGCAGCCTGACTTTTCCCGCCCTTCAGAGCTTTGCAGAAATTGTTTTACAAAAATGGCGATGCATTCTGTGGCGTGGGGTGGGATGATAGCGCACTTCACAAGCGCATTCGGAGACATTTGTCCCGATATCGCCTCTGGTTCAGGTATACTAACAGACGTTTTTAACTCTTTTCACCCAGGGGGAACACTTGCAGGGTAAAGCACTCCAGGATTTTGTAATCGACAAAATTGATGACCTGAAAGGTCAAGACATCATCGCCTTAGACGTTCAGGGCAAATCCAGCATCACTGATTGCATGATTATCTGCACCGGTACCTCCAGCCGTCACGTTATGTCTATTGCAGACCATGTGGTTCAGGAGTCCCGCACTGCTGGCCTGCTGCCGCTCGGCGTGGAAGGCGAGAATGTCGCTGACTGGATCGTCGTTGACCTCGGCGATGTGATTGTCCACGTGATGCAGGAAGAGAGTCGTCGCCTGTATGAACTGGAAAAACTCTGGAGTTAATGCGTGAAGCTGCAACTTGTCGCTGTGGGTACGAAAATGCCTGACTGGGTACAAACCGGATTTACCGAGTATCTCCGTCGGTTTCCGAAAGATATGCCCTTTGAGCTGATCGAAATCCCGGCAGGAAAGCGCGGCAAGAACGCGGACATTAAACGCATTCTCGACAAAGAGGGTGAGCAGATGCTGGCTGCCGCAGGCAAAAACCGCATCGTCACCCTTGATATCCCGGGTAAACCCTGGGACACGCCGCAGCTGGCGACCGAACTGGAGCGCTGGAAACTGGACGGTCGTGACGTCAGCCTGTTAATTGGCGGGCCTGAAGGTCTCTCTCCTGCCTGTAAAGCGGCAGCGGAACAAAGCTGGTCACTCTCTGCATTAACCCTTCCACACCCTCTTGTTCGGGTTCTGGTTGCGGAGAGTCTGTACAGGGCGTGGAGCATTACCACCAACCATCCTTATCACCGTGAGTGATCATTGATTCTTGAGTAGATTAAGCAGCGGATGAAACTACAGAATTCTTTTCGCGACTATTCGGCTGAGTCCGCGCTGTTTGTGCGCCGGGCGCTGGTCGCTTTTTTGGGGATTTTGCTGCTAACCGGCGTGCTGATCGCCAACCTTTATAATCTGCAAATCGTTCGCTTCACTGATTATCAGACCCGTTCGAACGAAAACCGCATCAAACTGGTGCCTATCGCGCCGAGTCGCGGCATCATTTATGACCGCAACGGAATTCCTCTAGCCCTTAACCGCACCATTTATCAGATAGAAATGATGCCGGAAAAGGTAGACAACATTCAGGATACCCTCGACGCGCTGCGTAACGTCGTAGACCTGACGGACGACGATATTGCTGCCTTTAAAAAAGAGCGCGCCCGTTCACACCGTTTCACCTCAATTCCGGTAAAAACCAACCTGACTGAAGTTCAGGTTGCACGCTTTGCCGTGAATCAATATCGCTTTCCTGGGGTCGAAGTTAAAGGCTATAAACGCCGCTATTACCCATACGGCTCTGCGCTGACCCACGTAATTGGCTACGTATCGAAGATCAACGATAAAGACGTAGACCGCCTGGACAAAGACGGCAAACTGGCTAACTACGCGGCAACGCATGACATCGGCAAGCTGGGTATTGAACGTTATTATGAGGACGTGCTTCACGGCCAAACCGGGTATGAAGAAGTTGAAGTGAACAACCGCGGCCGCGTCATTCGCCAGCTGAAAGAAGTAGCGCCGCAGGCCGGGCACGATATCTATCTCACCCTTGATTTGAAACTCCAGCAGTATATTGAAACGCTGCTGGCGGGCAGTCGTGCCGCCGTGGTGGTTACCGACCCGCGTACCGGTGGCGTTCTGGCGCTGGTATCTATGCCGAGCTATGACCCGAATCTGTTCGTGGATGGTATCTCCAGTAAAGATTACTCCGGGTTGCTCAATGACCCGAACACCCCCTTGGTTAACCGCGCCACACAGGGTGTTTACCCCCCTGCTTCGACGGTTAAACCTTACGTTGCGGTTTCTGCGTTAAGCGCAGGCGTTATCACCCGCAATACCGGCCTGTTCGATCCGGGCTGGTGGCAGCTACCGGGCTCTGAAAAACGTTACCGCGACTGGAAAAAGTGGGGGCACGGCCATCTGAACATCACCCGCTCTCTGGAAGAGTCCGCGGATACGTTTTTCTATCAAATCGCCTATGATATGGGGATTGACCGGCTTTCCGAGTGGATGAGCAAATTTGGCTACGGCAAATATACGGGCATCGATCTTGCCGAAGAGCGCTCCGGCAATATGCCAACCCGCGAGTGGAAGCAAAAACGGTTTAAAAAGCCATGGTATCAGGGTGATACCATTCCCGTCGGCATCGGCCAGGGTTATTGGACAGCAACCCCAATCCAGATGAGTAAAGCGCTGATGATCCTTATCAACGACGGTTTGATAAAAGTCCCGCATCTGCTGATGAGCACGGCAGAAAACGGCAAGCAGGTGCCGTGGGTACAGCCACACGAACCACCCGTTGGCGATATTCATTCTGGTTACTGGGAAATCGCGAAAGACGGTATGTACGGTGTTGCGAACCGCCCTAACGGAACTGCGCATAAGTATTTTGCTGGCGCGCCTTACAAAATTGCGGCGAAATCCGGTACCGCGCAGGTCTTTGGCCTGAAAGCTAATGAAACCTATAACGCGCATAAGATCGCCGAGCGTTTACGTGACCACAAGCTGATGACGGCCTTCGCCCCCTATGATAAACCCCAGGTCGCTGTCGCCATGATCCTTGAAAACGGCGGTGCGGGTCCGGCAGTGGGTACCATTATGCGCCAGATCCTTGACCATATTATGTTGGGCGACAACAACACCAATCTGCCCGCGGAAAACCCAGCGGTTGCAGCAGCGGAGGACCAATAATCGTGACGGATAATCCGAACAAAAAAACATTCTGGGACAAAATCCACATCGATCCCACAATGTTGCTTATTTTGCTGGCTCTGCTGGTTTACAGCTCACTGGTCATCTGGAGCGCCAGCGGCCAGGATATTGGCATGATGGAGCGCAAAGTCGGCCAGATCGCAATGGGCCTGGTCATCATGGTAGTGATGGCGCAAATTCCCCCCCGGGTGTATGAGGGCTGGGCGCCCTATCTCTATATCTTTTGCATCATTCTGTTGGTGGCGGTAGACGCCTTCGGCGCCATTTCCAAAGGTGCGCAGCGCTGGCTGGATTTGGGTATCGTGCGTTTTCAGCCTTCTGAAATTGCCAAAATCGCCGTGCCGCTGATGGTTGCGCGCTTTATTAACCGTGACGTTTGCCCACCATCGCTAAAAAATACCGCCATTGCGCTGGTGCTGATTTTTATGCCCACGCTGCTGGTCGCCGCCCAACCTGACCTCGGCACCTCAATTCTGGTCGCCCTTTCCGGTCTGTTTGTCTTGTTCCTTTCTGGTTTGAGCTGGCGCTTAATCGGCGTTGCGGTGGTTCTGGTCGCGGCGTTTATCCCGATACTGTGGTTCTTCCTGATGCATGATTACCAGCGTCAGCGCGTCATGATGCTGCTCGACCCGGAAACCGATCCGCTGGGCGCGGGTTATCACATAATTCAGTCTAAAATTGCTATTGGCTCCGGCGGGTTACGCGGTAAAGGCTGGCTGCATGGTACACAGTCGCAGCTTGAGTTTTTACCCGAACGCCACACCGACTTTATCTTTGCAGTCTTAGCGGAAGAGCTGGGTCTGGTGGGGATCTTGATTCTGTTGACGCTCTACATTTTGCTGATTATGCGCGGATTATGGATCGCTGCCCGCGCGCAAACCACCTTTGGTCGCGTCATGGCGGGTGGCTTAATGTTGATATTATTCGTTTATGTCTTCGTAAATATTGGTATGGTGAGCGGTATTCTGCCCGTGGTTGGGGTTCCACTCCCACTGGTCAGTTACGGAGGCTCGGCACTTATCGTGCTGATGGCGGGGTTCGGGATTGTTATGTCGATCCACACCCATAGAAAAATGTTGTCGAAAAGCGTGTAAGGGGTACGCAATGCGTAAGCAGTGGCTTGGTATCTGCATCGCAGCAGGAATGCTCGCGGCGTGTTCGAGTGATGATGGTCAGCAACAGGTTGCTGTCGCACCGCAGCCTGCGGTGTGTAATGGTCCGATTGTTGAAATCAGCGGGGCCGCTCCGCGCTTTGAACCTCTGAACCCAACGGCGAATCAGGACTACCAGCGTGATGGTAAAAGCTACAAAATCGTGCAGGATCCCTCCCGCTTTAGCCAGGCCGGACTTGCCGCTATCTATGATGCGGAACCAGGAAGTAACTTAACCGCGTCTGGCGAAGCGTTCGATCCGATGCAGTTGACCGCTGCGCATCCGACGCTGCCAGTCCCCAGCTATGCCAGAATTACCAATCTGGCGAACGGCAGGATGATCGTCGTGCGCATTAACGATCGCGGGCCTTATGGCAACGATCGCGTGATTTCACTTTCGCGCGCCGCAGCCGATCGTCTGAACACCTCCAACAACACTAAAGTGCGTATCGACCCAATCATCGTCGCCCAGGATGGTTCATTGTCCGGACCGGGTATGGCTTGTACCACTGTCGCGAAACAAACTTATGCCTTGCCTGCGCGTCCTGATTTAAGCGGTGGCGGCAATATGGGAAGCATGCCTTCGCCATCGGATGCAGGTCAGCCGCAAGGCGATATTCGTCCGATCAGCAATTCCACGCTGAAAAGCGATGATCCAACCGGTGCGCCAGTAAACAGCAGTGGATTCCTCGGTGCGCCAACCACGCTCGCATCAGGCGTGCTGGAAAGCAGCGAGCCGACTCCGGTGCCGCAATCGACAACCACCGCACCGGTCACGTCAACCGCGCCGGCAACAACACCAGCAGCCGTCACAGCCCCTGCGCCTGCGGCAACTGCCAACGGACGCTATGTGGTTCAGGTTGGCGCAGTCAGCGAGCAGTCGCGCGCGCAGCAGTATCAAAAGCGTTTAAGCCAGCAGTTTGGCGTCCCTGGCCGGGTGGTACAAAACGGCGCAGTCTGGCGTATCCAGATGGGGCCGTTTGCCAGCAAAGCTGAAGCCTCCACATTGCAGCAGCGTCTTCAATCCGAGGCGCAATTACAGTCCTTCATCACCGGCGTGTAATAACGTAAATCAGGTATCTGAACTGTCAGTTTCTGTAAATGACATTAACAAAGTCACGCGGAAAGTCAGATGCCTGCCAGTTATGCATTTGCTATAGTAGGGCACTTTTTTTAATTTCATCACGGACGTCGTAGTTCAGACCATGAAGACCACTTTTTCCGCTCGTTTCGTGCAGCGTATGGCGCTCACCGCGGCTCTCTGCGCAGCCTCTCTCTCTGCTGCCCATGCCGATGACCTGAATATTAAAACCATGATCCCGGGTGTTCCGCAGATCGATGCGGAGTCGTATATCCTGATTGATTACAATTCAGGTAAAGTTCTGGCAGAACAGAACGCAGACACTCGCCGCGACCCCGCCAGTCTGACCAAAATGATGACCAGCTACGTCATCGGCCAGGCGATGAAAGCCGGGAAATTCAAAGAAACCGATCTGGTCACCGTCGGCAATGACGCATGGGCTACGGGCAACCCGGTCTTCAAAGGTTCATCGCTGATGTTCCTCAAGCCAGGCATGCAGGTTCCTGTTTCTCAGCTGATCCGTGGTATTAACCTGCAATCCGGAAACGACGCGTGCGTGGCGATGGCAGACTTCGCAGCCGGTAGCCAGGATGCTTTCGTCGGCCTGATGAACAGCTATGTGAATGCGCTGGGCCTGAAAAACACCCACTTCCAGACCGTTCATGGTCTCGATGCTGACGGTCAGTACAGCTCGGCTCGCGACATGGCGATGATTGGTCAGGCTCTGATTCGCGACGTGCCTAACGAATACTCTATCTATAAAGAAAAAGAGTTCACCTTTAACGGCATTCGTCAGTTAAACCGTAACGGCCTGCTGTGGGATAACAGCCTGAATGTCGACGGTATCAAAACCGGTCACACCGATAAGGCTGGCTATAACCTCGTTGCATCCGCAACCGAAGGCCAGATGCGTCTGATCTCCGCCGTTATGGGTGGTCGCACCTATAAAGGCCGAGAAACCGAAAGTAAAAAACTGCTGACCTGGGGCTTCCGTTTCTTCGAAACCGTGAACCCGTTGAAAGTGGGTAAAGAATTTGCCTCAGAACCTGCCTGGTTTGGTAACACCGATCGTGCGTCGTTAGGCGTTGATAAAGACGTCTACCTGACCATTCCGCGCGGCCGCATGAAAGACCTGAAAGCCAGCTATGTGTTGAACACCACTGAACTGCACGCCCCGCTGCAGAAAAACCAGGTTGTCGGCACTATCAACTTCCAGTTAGATGGCAAAACCATTGAACAGCGTCCACTGGTGGTGCTGCAGGAAATCCCTGAAGGCAACTTCTTTGGGAAAATCATTGATTACATTAAATTAATGTTCCATCACTGGTTTGGCTAAAAATCGAACACTTGAAAGTGTGATTTACGTCCCCATATACTAGGTATCCAGATAACTCCCACGCGCAGTGGGAGTTATTATTTTTTGATGTAACGCCGGAGCTGACATGAAAACCAAACTTAACGAACTGCTTGAATTCCCTACTCCATTTACTTACAAAGTAATGGGGCAGGCGTTGCCTGAGCTGGTTGATCAGGTGGTTGAAGTGGTACAGCGCCATGCGCCAGGTGATTACTCTCCGACGGTAAAACCGAGCAGCAAAGGCAACTACCACTCGGTCTCAATCACCATCACTGCTACACACATTGAGCAGGTTGAAACGCTGTACGAAGAATTAGGCAATATCGATATCGTACGCATGGTGCTGTAAAAACCTGTCGGTTACCCGCTGCATCCCCGCTCGGGTAACCCCTCCCCCTGTGATATACTTTTCCCCTCTTTAACATTCTCTACGGAGATGCCGTTTTGTATCAGGATAAAATTCTGGTCCGCCAGCTCGGTCTTCAACCTTACGAGCCAGTCTCTCTGGCCATGCATGAATTTACCGATACCCGTGATGAAAACAGTCATGATGAAATCTGGCTGGTAGAGCATTATCCTGTCTTCACCCAGGGTCAGGCAGGTAAAGCTGAGCACGTATTGATGCCGGGAGATATTCCGGTGATCCAGAGCGATCGTGGCGGTCAGGTGACCTACCACGGGCCAGGCCAACAGGTTATGTATGTGCTGTTGAACCTGAAGCGTCGTAAACTTGGCGTGCGCGAACTGGTTACGCTGCTGGAGCAAACCGTCGTGAATACCCTTGCGGAAATCGGCATTGACGCCCACCCGCGAGCCGATGCGCCTGGCGTATACGTGGGTGAGAAGAAAATCTGTTCTTTGGGATTACGTATCCGTAAAGGATGTTCATTTCACGGCTTAGCGCTCAACGTGGATATGGACTTGTCGCCTTTCCTGCGTATCAATCCTTGCGGTTATGCCGGAATGGAGATGGCGAAAGTATCGCAGTGGGATAGCACAGCCACGACCGAGAGCATTCGCCCCCGCCTGCTGGCCAACATCTTCGCGCTGTTGGGTAACCCACCGCACGAGTACATTGCGGACTGAAAATACGGTCATACTTTGCCACGGCATATGTTGTGGCAAATGGCACAAAACAACAACTATTTTACATTTTGCCAGCCTGTCAGGCTGCTTTCTGGCCCGTTTCAATGATATACTGCGTATCACTAATTCAAAAATAGTTGATAAATGCAACATTCCCTTGAATTGAAACGCTTT
Source organism: Citrobacter sp. RHBSTW-00887 (assembly GCF_013728095.1). Taxonomy (NCBI): domain Bacteria; kingdom Pseudomonadati; phylum Pseudomonadota; class Gammaproteobacteria; order Enterobacterales; family Enterobacteriaceae; genus Citrobacter; species Citrobacter sp. RHBSTW-00887. Next base: position 3,760,468 of record NZ_CP056267.1, read on the forward strand.
CCTTCGTAATTCGCAACTGGAACACGCAAGCTATGAGTAAACCCATTGTGATGGAACGCGGTGTTAAATACCGCGATGCCGATAAGATGGCTCTTATCCCGGTAAAAAATATGGCAACAGAGCGTGAAGCCCTGCTGCGTAAACCGGAATGGATGAAAATAAAACTGCCAGCTGACTCCACTCGCATCCAGGGCATCAAAGCGGCAATGCGCAAAAATGGCCTGCACTCTGTCTGCGAAGAAGCTTCCTGCCCTAACTTGGCTGAATGTTTCAATCACGGAACAGCAACCTTTATGATCCTCGGCGCAATCTGTACTCGCCGTTGCCCATTCTGTGACGTTGCCCATGGCCGTCCGGTTGCTCCTGACGCCAACGAGCCGTTAAAACTGGCTCAGACGATTGCGGACATGGCGCTGCGCTATGTCGTGATTACCTCCGTTGACCGCGACGATCTGCGTGACGGCGGCGCTCAGCACTTTGCTGACTGCATCACCGCGATTCGTGAGAAAAGCCCGTCGATTAAAATCGAAACGCTGGTGCCTGACTTCCGTGGCCGTATGGATCGCGCGCTGGATATCCTCACAGCCACGCCGCCGGACGTGTTTAACCACAACCTCGAAAACGTACCGCGTATTTATCGTAATGTACGCCCTGGGGCTGACTACAACTGGTCGCTGAAGCTTCTGGAACGCTTCAAGGAAGCGCACCCGGAGATTCCGACCAAATCGGGTCTGATGGTGGGTCTGGGTGAAACCAATGCTGAAATCATTGAGGTCATGCGCGACCTGCGTAGCCATGGCGTGACCATGCTGACGCTGGGGCAGTATTTACAGCCAAGCCGCCATCACCTCCCGGTTCAACGCTATGTAAGCCCGGATGAGTTCGATGAGATGAAAGCAGAAGCCATGGCTATGGGCTTTACCCACGCTGCTTGCGGTCCATTCGTGCGCTCTTCATACCATGCTGACATGCAGGCCAAAGGGCTGGAAGTGAAGTAATCGTGTAATACTCACTTACATATCAGCAATAAAAAACCGGCAAATCGCCGGTTTTTTTTCATGCAGAGTTTGCAGTATTACTCTTTATGAGAAAGCTTCTCAGCCTGAACGCTACCATCAGCCTCTTTCTTGGCATCGGCATTATCGTCGTTCATTGCTTTCTTGAAGCCCTTGATTGCCGTCCCCAGGTCTCCACCCAGAGTACGTAACTTCTTGGTACCAAACAGCAGAACAACCAGTGCGGCAACCACCAGCAGTTTGGTAATACTAATCTCACCCATAGATACCTTCTTGACTTAAACCAGGCTACATAAAGCGCCATATTAACCTGAGAATATTAACGGCCTTTCGACGCGCGCACACAATAGCAATCTGTAACAAGGTGAATCAAGCCTTGTTTAAAAAAACGTCATAATAATTGCGGTGGCGCAAAGCGTCGGTTACTTAACACCGGAAGTTGTGCCCTGACCTGCCTTACCCGCTCGGCGGAAACCTCGGCCATAATGAGCGCGGGCGTTTCAGCCGCCGCCGCAATAGTCACGCCAAAGGGATCGATGACCCGGCTTTGGCCGATATTCTTGTTACCGCATTCTCCAGCCGCAACCAGATAACACGTGGCATCCAGCGCTCTTGCCGCCAAAAGCGTGGCCCAATGATGCTCTTTTAACGATCCCCGCACCCAAGCCGCAGGTAAAACGAGAATCTCAGCCCCCTGCAACGCATGCGCCAGCGCCAGCTCAGGGAAGCGCAGGTCATAGCAGGTCATTAGCCCTACTTTTAATCCGCCTACGTCCAGCAGCGGCGCTATGGCGTCCCCTGCATCGACATTACGTGACTCCTGAATCGAAAAGGCGTCATAGAGATGTAATTTAGCGTAATGGGCCACTACCCGACCAGCCCGTAGCGCCACCAGCATGTTAAATGCCCGGCCTGGCACAGAGGGAACATGAATCGTCAGGATTGTCGTCATCTCATTTTGTGCGCTTTCTCGCAACAAATGCGTCAGAAACCCGCCTTCCAAAAGCTGAGCTGATTTCACTGACAGGTCAGGGTCTAAATCGTCACGCGCCAACAATGCCTCCGGTAATACCAGTAGCGACGCCCCCTCTCCAGCAGCCTGAGACATCAGTAAGGCGCAGGTTTCTGCATTTTTTTCCCATGAAGGTCCCACGGCAAATTGCCCTGCTGCAACGAACATATTCCCTCCAGAAAACTTTGTTAAGCTCGCCAACAACAATTATTCAGCGTTACACTCACCCTCTATACAATCAAATAGCAGGATTACGCAGTGTTACAACTCCTTTTAGCGGTTTTTATCGGTGGTGGCACAGGTAGCGTAGCAAGATGGATGTTGAGTATGCGGTTTAACCCGCTGCATCAGGCCATTCCATTCGGTACGCTGGCTGCAAACTTACTTGGCGCATTTATCATTGGTATGGGTCTGGCATGGTTTAATCGCATGACAAATATTGACCCAATGTGGAAAGTGCTGATTACTACTGGCTTTTGCGGGGGACTGACAACGTTTTCCACCTTCTCTGCTGAGGTAGTGTTTTTACTGCAGGAAGGACGCTTTGGTTGGGCTATGGTGAATGTACTGGTTAATCTGTTGGGATCATTCGCGATGACCGCCCTGGCATTCTGGTTGGTATCTGCCTCTCCCGCACATTGAAGCGAAAAAAACCCGCAATTAAGCGGGTTTTGAATGCTTGCTGTCGTATGCTTACAGAGCGATTACGTTTGCAGCAGAAGGGCCTTTGGCACCGTTAGTGATTTCGAACTCTACACGCTGACCTTCAGCCAGAGTTTTAAAACCATTGGTCTGGATTGCAGAGAAGTGTACGAACACATCTTTGCTGCCATCTTCCGGAGTAATGAAACCGAATCCTTTGGACTCATTAAACCACTTAACGTTACCTTTAATCTTAGACATCAAAATTACCTTTACATGAAAAATAGACACAAATGCTGTGTCGGGTATCAGTACAACAATTGTGGTGCACTTTGTCCAGTCGAACTTTATCAAAAAGTGATAAATGTCGCGTTATTTTTCAGTTAAACTTCCTATCACTATGTTTTTAAAAGACTTTTCAATAAACCACCTGACAATACAGGTAGTCCATCAAAACTGGAACCGCATCCACGCAAAGTAGACGTTGCCGTTGTTATACGTTCCAGGAATGTAGGTCATCTGAAACGTTGCCGGGCCATAACCAATTGATGCCAGCGGTAACAGCACCGGTACCGGAATGTAGTTCCAGTTATCACGCGCGGTGAAACCGGCGGTAAAGCCGAGACCTGTATGGAAGTTTTCATCAGCCAGCGGTCGCCAGGTTTTTTCCCAGCCATAGCCGCCAATGGGTTCCCATTTATTGTAGGAATCCTTAAACGCCATGATATAAAGTCCGTGCCAGTTACCTTTATCATCCCAACGGGATTGACCAAATCCTGCACCCCACGGCCGTTCATTGTAGCGATCCGTTTTTTCTTTATCGTAGGCAAAACGCGCATGCCAGGTAATAGCAGGTACATACAGATCATAATGTTCCGGCTGCTGCCAGGTTTCACTGACATTATCTTTAAAAGTAGCAAACCAGCCTTTATCTTCAGCAGCCGCCAGGGAAGTGAAAGCTACCTGAATAAAAATAAATGAAAAAATGAGAAAATATCGTTTAGCGAAAATCACAACTTAATTACCATCCTGGGATTTAATATTAATTTTAGCAAACCCAACCTTAATGTCAGCTTAACAAAAATGCGCAAATAAAAAATCAGAATATTCCTCAGCCTATAACCTATCCCTTTATTTACTGAGCCATTTCATAGGAACTATTTTCTCTTTATTGCCAATAAATTGTGCTTTCCTGCGGCGAGAGTTAAATAACATCACAATAAATTAACAATAAAGCATCAATATCACCACAAAACACACACACCAACGCTGCGCTTCACAGTTTTTTATTGTGATATTCTTTTTTTAATCGCGATGCTGAAAAAACGGCTTAGCCATCGCTTGAATCCGTATTTTTATTGATTTCAATCAGCAAGAGTTATCGGTTTATTAGGCACATTCTGTCACCACTTTTTACTTTTTTTAGTTTTTTAACTTTCTGGGCAGCAATGCGACAGGGGAAACAATGTTGACATTTATTGAACTCCTTATTGGGGTTGTGGTTATTGTGGGTGTAGCGCGCTACATCATTAAAGGTTATTCCGCGACAGGCGTACTGTTTGTCGGCGGTCTGGTTTTGCTGATTATCAGTGCGTTGATGGGCCATAAAGTTTTGCCGTCTAGCGCAGCAACGACGGGCTATACGGCAACAGACATTGTTGAATATATTAAAATTTTGCTGATGAGCCGTGGCGGCGATCTCGGCATGATGATTATGATGCTGTGTGGTTTTGCCGCCTACATGACTCATATTGGCGCGAATGATATGGTGGTTAAGCTGGCCTCTAAGCCGCTGCAGTATATCAATTCACCTTATCTGCTTATGATTGCCGCCTATTTTGTCGCCTGCCTGATGTCCCTGGCGGTCTCTTCAGCAACCGGTCTGGGCGTATTGCTGATGGCGACATTGTTCCCGGTCATGGTTAACGTTGGGATTAGCCGTGGCGCCGCAGCGGCCATTTGCGCCTCCCCAGCCGCTATTATTCTTTCGCCAACATCCGGTGATGTAGTGCTGGCTGCAAAAGCCGCGGAAATGCCACTGATCGATTTCGCGTTTAAAACCACGCTGCCAATTTCCATTGCCGCCATCATTGCTATGGCGATTGCCCACTTTTTCTGGCAGCGTTATCTGGATAAAAAAGAGAACATTTCTCATGAAATGTTAGATGTGGCTGAAATTACCACTACCGCCCCGTCGTTTTACGCCATCTTGCCATTTACCCCTATCGTTGGCGTCCTGATTTTCGATGGAAAATGGGGCCCACAGCTGCATATCATTACGATTCTGGTGCTGTGCATGCTCATCGCTGCTGTACTGGAGTTCGTACGAGGATTCAACACCCAGAAGGTTTTCTCGGGTCTGGAAGTCGCCTACCGTGGTATGGCGGATGCCTTTGCTAACGTGGTGATGCTGTTAGTCGCGGCGGGCGTTTTTGCCCAGGGTCTGAGCACAATCGGCTTTATTCAGAGTCTGATTTCTATCGCCACCTCGTTTGGCTCCGCGAGCATTATTCTGATGCTGGTACTGGTGATCCTGACTATGCTGGCGGCAATGACCACGGGGTCCGGTAACGCACCTTTCTATGCTTTCGTTGAGATGATCCCGAAACTGGCGCACTCTTCTGGTATTAACCCAGCTTACCTGGCTATCCCGATGCTGCAGGCATCAAACCTTGGACGCACAATCTCTCCGGTCTCCGGTGTGGTTGTTGCTGTCGCAGGGATGGCAAAGATCTCTCCGTTCGAAGTAGTGAAACGTACCTCGGTTCCGGTTCTGGTTGGACTGCTGGTTGTGATTATCGCAACTGAAGTGATGGTGCCGGCGACGTCCGCCCTGATTGGCGGTTAACGATAACTGTCAGCATCTGACCTTGATACGCAAAATCATTTAAGCTGCCTCAAAGCGGCAAGTGAAGACATCCCCAGTACCATAGATAACTATGTGACTGGGGTTTCTTCACGCAGCCCACAAAGAGGCAGCTTCAAGGATGACGTGAATTAGCCGCCGTGATAAATACGCTGCGGCCTCCCCACCTTACCGTGAATAATCTCCGCAATAATCAAATGACGGCTGGCACAGTACTCCAGGTAGCGCCTGGAGGTGGTACGGCTGATAGTGAGTGCCTGGGCGATCGTTTCCGCAGTATGATGTACCGTCGGATCGGCAAATAATTTCAACACCGCATTCAGCGTTAACGCATCAATTCCGGTCGGCAAATCGCCTTTCGGTTCGCCGCGCGCATAAGCATTAAACATTTCATCAATCTGCTTTTGACTGGCGCTGTCATTACCGGCCAACATGCGTCTGCGCTGTTGATAACGCGTCAGCGTCTGTCCCAGGCGCTCGTAGGCAATGGGTTTGACCAGATAATCAAACGCGCCGCTGCGCACGGCCTCGGAGACCGTTTCCATGTCGCTGGCCGCCGTGGTAAACACCACGCCCCCCGGATAACGCGTCTGGGTTAGCTCATGCAACAACGTAATTCCCTTGCCGTCCGGCAAGTAGTTATCGAGCAGAATCAAACCGGGCTTAAAACGCTCAATCATCATCCTCGCTTGCGCAAGATTACCCGCCAGCCAAATCTGGCTGAAGCCGGGTATATGGCGGATATATTCAGCATGCATTTCCGCCAGTAGCGTTTCATCCTCAACGATCAATAGCGTTAATGGTTCCGTCATTATTTTTTTTCACTTTCGGAAGAAATAAAGAAAATAAGGTGCCGCAGGGGGAGTTATCTTCGAGTGTAATCACCCCGTTACAGCGCCTCACATAACTTGCAATCAGATACAAACCGATGCCATGTTCACCTGGTTCATCGGTACGGGTGCTCACACCCTGTTCAAATATTTTTTCACGCAATGCTTCCGGTACACCGCATCCCTGATCGGCAACTTCGATGATCACGTCATCCCCTTCATCGCTCAAATAGAGTTCGACGATCTTGTTGCCTTGCTGGGTGCGCAAGCTCGCTTCAAATGCATTATCAAGCAGATTGCCAACAATTGCTGCAAACTCTGTGCTATCCAGCCCCTCAGGGAGTTGATGCAGTTGACTGCCAGGAACGATAGTCATAGTGAGGCCCAGTTCACGCGCACGCTGCACCTTGCCAAACAACAGACCGGCTACCTGACGATCGGCAAACGCGCCGCGCAGGCTGTCAATCAGTTGCTGTTGCGCCTGCGATTCCCCCTGCACCATTGCCAGCACCCGGTCATACTCTTTCATTTGCAGCAGGCCATTAATGGTCGACATCCAGTTAAGGTGTTCATGACGCAGCGTTCTCAGGCTCTCTACATACTGTTTGATCTGCGTTAATTGCGCATTAAGAGTAGCAATTTCATCTTTACTACGAAAACTGATGATTGCCCCAAGCAGTTCATCGCCGGAGCGAATCGCCTCACGGTTAGCGATAACGCTCAGGCCATTAAAGTTCACCATCGCGTCCTGTCGTTTTTCCGCAATCTGCTGGGTGAAAAAGTCAGTCGGCTGAACCACCTCACTAACCGGTTTTCCAAGCCACTTTCGTCCAGGCGAAGACAGCCCCAGCATTTTCCTCGCGCTGCGGTTTATTGCGGTGATATACCCATCAGGGTCCACGGCGATCAAACCTTCATATACCGAGCTGAATAGCGCTTCCTGCTGACGCACTACCCGCGCAATTTGCTTAGGTTCCATCCCCAACATCTGTCGGCGAATATGGGCAGCAAATAACCAAGAGAGCAGCATAAGTACCAGCAACAGCAGGATAAACACCCCTGCCATTGGGAGTAAAAAGTCCGATCGCCAGCTATCGATTTTACTGATCAGATAGCCAATTGAGACCACGCCAATGATTTTGCCATCGTCATCAAAGATTGGCGTTTTGGCGCGCATCGCCATCCCAATGGACCCTTTGCCGGTAATAAAGTAACTTTCCCCTCTTTCCAGCGCGCCGGGTTTGGTGAACTGCATCGGGTAGCCAATTTTTTCCGGATTTGGGTGGTAAAGGCGGACAGAGTTGGTATCCCCGATCACCACATAGTCGAAGTCAGTCCCGCTCTGCAGTTTGTCGGCAATGGTCGCCAGACGCTTGTAATCACGATGCTTCACCGCCGCGATGATACTGTCGTTAGAGGCGATGATTTTGGCCTGGTTCATCGCCATATCGCGGACATGCGTTGCCAGATAATCTTCAAAACTGGCGGTAAAGTATTGTGCTAACGCGGCGATAATAAAAACAGAAACGACCAAAATAAGCAGAAAGATACGCAATGGAAACGCCAGACTGCGAAAAAAAGGAAACCGTGTTTTATTTTTCTGCTCTGCCATATTTCTTCCTCAGCGACGATACCCGAAACTTATTTCTCATTGTAGTTGTAATAAAAATGTTTTATTTGCAAGTCGCGGTATAAAACAGGATCGTTGCAGATTCCCCACCTTAAATCAATTAAACAAATTAAAACCACACGCTATTTCGGAGTTAAATTAATTAAAAAACTTAAAACCATAAAACACATTAAAACCTTCTAACTTATTGTGAAATAAATCAAAAATTACCTCCAAAATACTCCTTACGATGTATGCAGCAGGGAAAAAAAGAAATACTCCGTAATAAAAAAACATTCCCTTCAATTGCAAACAAGAAGTTATCAGGTTGCTAAACAGAGCAACAAAAACAGAAACCCAGTAACAAATATAGCATCGGGGCTCTATTCACTATGTTCGGTAATAATATATTCACGCAAGTTAAACGCTCAGAAAATAAAAAGATGGCGGCTATCGCGCAATTTCTGAAAGAGAATGATTTGAGCGTTGATACAACTGTCGAAGTATTTATCACCGTCACCCGTGATGACCGCCTGATTGCCTGCGGCGGCATTGCCGGCAATATCATAAAGTGCGTCGCCATCTGCGAATCCGTAAGGGGTGAAGGCTTAGCGCTGACGCTGGCGACCGAGTTAATCAACCTCGCCTATGAGCGCCACTGTACGCACCTCTTCATCTATACCAAAACCGAGTACGAGTCGCTGTTTAAGCAGTGCGGTTTTTCTACGCTGACCAGCGTTCCCGGCATTATGGTGCTGATGGAAAACAGCACTACACGTCTGAAACGCTACGCTGAATCACTGGCGAAACAGCGCCATGAAGGGAAAAAAATTGGCTGTATCGTCATGAACGCCAACCCCTTCACCAACGGACATCGTTTTCTGATCCAACAAGCAGCCGCGCAATGTGACTGGCTGCATCTGTTTTTGGTGAAAGAAGATACCTCGCGTTTTCCGTATGAAGACCGACTGGATCTGGTGCTTAAAGGGACAAAAGACATTCCACGTTTAACCGTTCATCGCGGTTCGGAATACATCATTTCCCGCGCCACATTCCCGTGCTACTTCATCAAAGAGCAGAGCGTTATTAACCACTGCTATACCGAAATAGACCTGAAAATCTTCCGCCAGTATCTGGCCCCGGCTCTCGGCGTCACGCACCGCTTCGTCGGTACCGAGCCGTATTGCACCGTCACCTCCCAGTACAACAACGATATGCGCTACTGGCTGGAGACCCCAACGCTTCCCGCCCCACCGATTGAACTGGTGGAAATTGAGCGGCTGTGCTTCCAGGAGATGCCGATTTCTGCCTCCTGGGTGCGCAAGCTGCTGGTTAAAAAAGATCTCACGGCTATCGCATCCCTGGTCCCTGACGCCACGCTGCACTATCTGCAAAGCATGGTTGAGCGGGCCTCATCGGGTGCGGCAGTCCGCCAAAATACCCCCGCATTAGCAACAGGTGAAAAATGAAAATAAACCAGGCAGCCGTCGCAGGCACACTCGAGTCCGGTGATGTGATGATTCGCATCGCCCCACTCGATTCGCAGGATATTGACCTGCAGGTTAACAGTAGCGTCGAAAAGCAGTTCGGTGATGCCATCCGGGCCACCATTCTGGACGTTCTGTCCCGCTACAACGTACGCGGCGTGCAATTAAATGTTGATGATAAAGGCGCACTGGACTGCATTTTACGTGCGCGACTGGAAGCACTACTGGCCCGCGCTGGCGGTATTCCTGCACTGCCATGGGAGGATTGCCAGTGATTAGTGAATCTTTGCAGCAACGTAAACCCCGTACCCGCCGCAGCATGCTGTTCGTACCGGGCGCCAATGCCGCCATGGTCAGCAACTCGTTCATCTATCCGGCAGATGCGCTGATGTTCGACCTGGAAGACTCCGTCGCGCTGCGCGAGAAAGATACAGCTCGCCGTATGGTGTACCACGCGCTGCAGCATCCGCTGTATCACGACGTTGAAACTATCGTGCGCGTAAACGCCCTCGACTCCGAATGGGGCATTAACGATCTCGAAGCCGTGGTACGCGGCGGCGCTGACATCGTGCGTTTACCGAAGACCGATACCGCGCAGGACGTCATCGACATCGAAAGCGAAATCCTGCGTATCGAGAAAGCCTGTGGCCGTGAGCCCGGCAGTACCGGTCTGTTAGCTGCCATCGAATCGCCGTTAGGCATTACCCGTGCGGTAGAAATTGCCCACGCTTCCGAGCGCCTGATCGGTATTGCACTGGGTGCGGAAGATTATGTGCGTAACCTGCGCACTGAGCGCTCTCCGGAAGGGACTGAACTGCTGTTTGCCCGCTGCTCTATTTTGCAGGCGGCACGCTCTGCCGGCATTCAGGCGTTCGACACCGTTTATTCCGATGCCAACAACGAAGCGGGTTTCCTGCATGAAGCCGCACACATCAAGCAACTGGGTTTTGACGGTAAGTCGCTCATCAACCCGCGCCAGATCGAGCTCCTGCACAACCTGTACGCGCCGACACGCAAAGAGCTGGCTCACGCGCGCCTGGTCGTGGAAGCCGCTGAAGCCGCCGCTCGCGAAGGCCGTGGCGTAGTTTCCCTGAACGGCAAAATGGTCGACAGCCCGGTTATCGAGCGCGCCCTTCTGGTTATCTCCCGTGCAGAACTTTCCGGCATTCGCGAAGAATAAGGCAAAAAAATGACGCAGAAAATCGAACAGTCTCAACGCCAGGATCGCGTGGCGACCTGGAGCCGTCATGCAGAAAGTGAGCTTTCCGCTTATCAGAGCACCGCAAAAGTAGAATTACAGGCGCAAAAACCGCGCGACAAGAAGCTGTGCGCTAACCTGGAAGACGCCATTCGTCGTTCAGGTTTACAGGATGGCATGACCATCTCTTTCCACCACGCTTTTCGCGGTGGCGATCTGACGATTAACCTGGTGATGGACGCCATCGCCAGAATGGGCTTTAAAAATCTGACGCTGGCCTCCAGCTCCCTGAGCGACTGCCATGCTCCGCTGGTTGAGCACATCCGTCAGGGCGTGGTCAGCCGTATTTACACCTCCGGGCTGCGTGGCCCGCTGGCGGAAGAGATCTCGCGTGGCCTGCTGGCCGAGCCTGTGCAGGTCCACTCCCATGGCGGCCGTGTACACCTGGTGCAAAGTGGCGAACTCAGTATTGATGTGGCGTTCCTCGGCGTACCGTCCTGCGACCAGTTTGGTAACGCTAACGGCTATACCGGTAAAGCGTGCTGTGGTTCACTGGGCTATGCCCGCGTCGATGCCGAAAATGCAAAACAGGTTGTCCTGCTGACTGAACAGCTGCTGACCTATCCGCATAACCCGGCCAGCATTACGCAGGATCAGGTGGATCTGATTGTACAGATCGATCAGGTCGGCGATGCGGACAAAATCGGTGCTGATGCGACACGCATGACCACCAACCCGCGAGAACTGTTAATCGCCCGTAGCGCGGCAGACGTCATTGCTAACTCCGGTTACTTCAATGAAGGCTTCTCACTGCAGACAGGAACCGGCGGCGCTTCTCTGGCCGTTACTCGTTTCCTGGAAGACAAGATGCGCAGCCGCGATATCCGTGCTGACTTCGCGCTGGGCGGCATCACCGCTACCATCGTTGACCTGCACGAAAAAGGCCTGATTCGCAAACTGCTGGACGTACAGAGCTTTGACCGTAACGCGGCTGAGTCGCTGGCCCGCAATCCAAACCACATTGAGATCAGTGCCAACCAGTATGCCAACTGGGGCTCAAAAGGCGCCTCCGTCGATCGTCTGGACGTCGTGGTGCTGAGTGCGCTGGAAGTTGATACCAGCTTCAACGTTAACGTACTGACCGGTTCTGACGGCGTACTGCGCGGCGCATCCGGCGGTCACTGCGATACTGCGGTTGCCGCTGCGCTTTCCATCATTGTCGCTCCGCTGGTTCGCGGACGCATCCCGACGCTGGTTGATAACGTCCTGACCTGCGTAACCCCAGGCTCCAGCGTAGACATCCTGGTCACTGACCACGGTATCGCCGTTAACCCTGCGCGTCCGGAACTGGCTGAACGTCTGAAAGAAGCCGGTATGAAAGTGGTGTCCATTGAATGGCTGCGCGAACGTGCACAGCAGCTCACCGGTCAGCCACGCGCTATCGAATTCACCGACCGCGTGATTGCCGTTGTGCGTTACCGCGATGGCTCGGTGATTGACGTTGTGCATCAGGTGAAGGAATAAGCCATGCGCCTGCTCCCTGAACACGCCACCCAACACGCGGTTTCGATTCCCGAGCTGCTCGCCAGCCGGGATGAGAGACAAGCAAGGCAACATGCCTGGCTGACGCGTCATCACGCGCCACTGGTCTCATTTACCGTGGTCGTACCGGGTCCGATTAAAGACAGCGCATTAACCCGTCGCATCTTTAATCACGGCGTCACCGCCCTGCTCGCGCTGGCGGAAAAATCCACCTGGATTATCAGAGAGCAAACGGCGCTGGTTTCTGCCAGCGGTCCGGAAGGTCTTTTGTCTATTGAGGCCCCGGCCCACGACCTCAAGCTCGCCACGATTGAACTTGAGCATTCACATCCGCTGGGACGGTTATGGGACATCGATGTCCTGACCCCTGATGGGGAAATTCTGTCCCGACGTCATTTCGCACTCCCTGCCCGCCGCTGTCTGCTGTGCGAGCAAAGCGCTGCCGAATGCGCGCGGGGTAAAACCCACGCGCTTTCCGACTTACTCTCTCAGATGGAGGCACTGCTGCATGATGCCGATTCCCGCAACATCAACCAATAACGCAGTCCTTCCTCTGGATCTGCCTGACGCTTACGCAACGCTTGCCTGGCGGGCCATGTTGACTGAAGTCAACCTGTCGCCCAAACCGGGTCTGGTGGATCGTATTAACAACGGCGCACATAAAGATATGGCGCTGGAAGATTTTCATCGCAGCGCTGAGGCAATTCAGGCCTGGCTGCCGCGTTTTATTGAATATGGGGCGTTTAGCGCACAGCTGTCGCCTGAAGATGTGTTGAAAGGACTGCGCCCACTGGGTATGGCCTGCGAAGCCGATATGTTTCGCGCCACCGAGGGGGTAAACACCCATAAAGGGAGCATCTTTTCACTGGGGCTGCTGTGTGCCGCCATTGGCCGCCTGCACCAGCTCCAACTGACTGTTACCGCTGAAACCCTTTGCTCTACGGCAGCAACATTTTGCCGTGGCCTGACCGAGCGCGAACTGCGCCAGAACAATCAACAACTCACGGCTGGCCAACGTCTTTATCAGCAACTGGGATTAACCGGCGCACGGGGCGAAGCCGAAGCAGGATACCCGCTAGTCATCAAGCATGCCCTGCCGCACTACCGCGCACTGCTGACTCAGGGCCGCGATCCTGAACTGGCGCTACTCGACACGTTATTGCTGCTGATGTCTATCAATGGCGACACCAACGTGGCTTCACGTGGCGGCGCAGAAGGTCTGCGCTGGCTACAGCAGCAGGCCACAACTCTATTGCAGCAAGGGGGGATTCGCACCCCTGCCGATCTCGAATACCTGCGCCAGTTCGACCAACAGTGCATTGAACGCAACCTCAGCCCAGGAGGCTGCGCCGACCTGCTGATCGTCACCTGGTTCTTAGCTCAGATTTCACAAGTTCATCATTATCACAATTAAAGATCCTTTCCGGAGAATCACACACATGTCTTTAGCAAAAGATAAAATATGGAAATTACTGGCCCCATTGGTCGTAATGGGCGTCATGTTTCTTATCCCTGTCCCTGATGGAATGCCCCCGCAGGCCTGGCACTATTTTGCCGTTTTCGTGGCAATGATTGTTGGGATGATCCTGGAGCCAATCCCGGCAACAGCGATAAGCTTTATCGCCGTAACGATCTGTGTCATCGGCAGCAACTATCTGCTGTTTGATGCTTCAGAGCTGGCCGACCCGGCGTTTAAAGCGGGTAAGCAAGCGCTGAAATGGGGTCTGGCAGGCTTCTCCAGCACTACCGTGTGGTTGGTGTTTGGCGCGTTTATCTTCGCGCTGGGCTATGAAGTCACCGGTCTGGGTCGTCGTATCGCGCTGTTCCTGGTAAAATTCATGGGTAAACGCACCCTGACGCTGGGCTACGCGATTGTCATCATCGACATTCTGCTGGCGCCGTTTACACCATCCAACACCGCGCGTACCGGTGGTACCGTATTCCCGGTTATCAAAAACCTGCCGCCGCTGTTTAAATCATTCCCGAACGATCCGTCCGCGCGCCGTATCGGCGGATATCTGATGTGGATGATGGTAATCAGTACCAGCCTGAGCTCCTCTATGTTCGTTACCGGTGCTGCACCTAACGTGCTGGGTCTGGAATTCGTCAATAAAATTGCTGGTATTCAAATCAGCTGGTTGCAATGGTTCCTCAGCTTCCTGCCGGTTGGTATTATTTTGCTGATCGTTGCTCCGTGGCTGTCCTATGTTCTTTACAAGCCAGAAGTTACTCACAGTGCTGAAGTTGCCGCGTGGGCTGGTGATGAACTGAAAACCATGGGTAAACTGACGCGTAAAGAGCTGACCCTGATCGGTCTGGTTCTGCTCAGCCTGGGTCTGTGGGTCTTTGGCGGTAAACTGATTGATGCGACCGCTGTGGGTCTACTGGCAGTCTCGCTGATGCTGGCTCTGCACGTTGTCCCGTGGAAAGACATCACCCGTTATAACAGCGCATGGAACACCCTGGTTAACCTCGCCACGCTGGTCGTTATGGCGAATGGTTTAACCCGTTCAGGCTTCATCGACTGGTTCGCCAACACGATGAGCTCGCACCTGGAAGGCTTCTCGCCTAACGCGACCGTGATCGTTCTGGTGCTGGTGTTCTATTTTGCTCACTACCTGTTTGCCAGCCTTTCCGCACACACCGCCACCATGCTGCCGGTTATTCTGGCCGTCGGCAAAGGCATCCCGGGCGTTCCGATGGAACACCTGTGTATCCTGCTGGTACTGTCCATCGGTATCATGGGCTGTCTGACTCCGTATGCAACTGGCCCTGGCGTTATTATTTACGGCTGCGGTTATGTGAAGTCCAAAGACTACTGGCGTCTGGGTGCTATCTTCGGCGTTATCTACATCTCTATGCTTTTGCTGGTCGGCTGGCCGATTCTGGCAATGTGGAGCTAATCATTCGGGTTCCCGCCTGATGAAAATGATGCCAGTCAGCTAAACCTGACTGGCATTTTTTATGATTAAATAGATGATATTCAGAATTGATATAAGTATCCGAAATCATCATGACATCAACATGGCGTTATTCTTCGCTGCTGGCAGCACTTCTGCTCCCAGTTTCTGTAGCTCAGGCCGACGAACTTCAGGCAAAACAGTACGCTGATTTTGACAGCTACGTGCTGGCCCTCTCCTGGCAAACCGGATTTTGTCAGAGCCAACACGAGAGAAATCGTCAAGAGCCCGACGAATGTCGTCTGCAAAAAGAGAGCGCGGATAAAGCAGATTTCCTGACCGTTCACGGTTTATGGCCCAGCCTGCCAAAATCCATCGCCGCCCGTGGAGTAGACAACCGCCGCTGGATGCGCTTTGGCTGCGCGACTCGCCCTATTCCCAACCTGCCTGAAGCGCGCGCCAGCCGTAAATGCGCGGCTCCCGAAACGGGCCTGTCGCTGGAAAGCGCGGCAAAACTCAGTGCCGTAATGCCCGGTGCCGGCGGGAGATCCTGTCTGGAACGTTACGAATATGCCAAACATGGCGCCTGTTTCGGTTTTGATCCCGACGCATACTTCGGCACGATGGTACGGATGAATAATGAGGTTAAGAACAGCGAGGCTGGCAAATTCCTCGCGGAAAACTACGGCAAAACCGTCAGCCGCAGCGCATTTGACGCCGCCGTCGCTAAAAGCTGGGGCAGAGAGAACGTCAAAGCCGTGAAGCTAAGCTGCCACGGCAATCCGGCCTATCTCACAGAAATCCAGTTGTCACTGAAAGCCGACACCATTAACCAGACGTTATCCGCACAGTCATTCTTACCGCAACCGCATCCGGGTAACTGCGGTAAACAGTTTATTATCGACAAAGTGGGATACTGAAAATAACGACCGGCGCGGCAAGCTGGCGTCGGTCCATATGGTTAGCGTTTTGAACGGGCATCCGGGCGAATTAAATCAAAGCGGTGTGTTTCACTGATCGAATAATACGCCGTTGGCCCGCCCGCACGCAGTACCGGTTTTGCTTTCGCCGTCTGGTAGATGCCGCCTTCCAGTAGCGTTTCATCAATATGGATACCCACCACTTCTCCCAGCACCAGCCAGGTTTCAACAGGCGAACCATCAGCGGTGGTCAGTTGCAGACTTTGCGATAAGCGACACTCAAAATTGACCGGGCTTTGCGCCACGCGCGGCACGCTGACTATCCGACTATCTGCTTTGCTTAGCCCGGCGGCAAAAAACTCATCCTCGCCGTGAGGCAAGCTGGCTGACGTTTCGTTCATCGCGCTGGCCAGCTCAAGAGTCGTCAGATTCCAGACAAACTCACCGGTGTCGATAATATTCTGCACGCTATCTTTCCAGCCGCTGCTGGCGAAACCGATAATCGGCGGATGATAATTAAAGCAGTTAAAGAAACTGTACGGTGCAAGATTATGCCGACCGTCGCTGTCACGGGATGCAATCCAGCCAATAGGGCGCGGTCCAATGATGGCATTCAGCGGGTCATGCGGTAAGCCGTGTCCTTGTGATGGTTGATAGAAATACATAGCGTTCTCTGTTGAAGTTAACATCAGCGCAGCACAAATTATGCTTCGCTCATCTCCCTGGAAAAAGAAGATCAGCGTAGAACAATCCGCTAAAGATTACGATTGAATAAAGTTGAGCAGATCGCCGTTGATCTGTTGTTTATGGGTAGTGCAAATGCCATGCGAACCGCCAACATACACCTTCAACTGCGCGTCAGGCAGTATTTCCGCCGCAACCTTTCCGCAGGTTTCAAACGGGACAATCTGATCGTCATCACCATGGATCACCAGCGTCGGGATAGTCATCTTTTTGAGATCCTCACGCAGGTCAGTTTCTGAAAACGCGTGAATACAGTCGTACAACGCTTTGATGGAACCTTGTAAGCCCTGTTCAACAAAGCTTTCACGAACGGCTTTCGACGCATTTACGCCCGGGCGGTTGTAGCCATAGAATGCAGCGGTCAGTTCATAGAAGAAGGCAGCGCGATCGTTTATCACTCCCTCACGGATGCCATCAAACACCTCTTTCGGCACACCATTTGGGTTAAAGTCGGTCTTGATCATTATGGGCGTCACCGCGCCGATTAACACCGCTTTGGCTACCCGCTGCGTTCCATGGCGACCAATGTACCTCGCCACTTCCCCGCCCCCGGTAGAGTGTCCGACATGTACGGCATCTTTAAGATTGAGATACGCGGTAAGTTCAGCCAGATCGTCAGCATACTGATCCATATTGTGACCATCCCAGGGTTGGGCTGAACGCCCATGCCCGCGCCTGTCATGGGCGATCACCCGAAATCCTTTCGACCCGAGGAACAGCATCTGATCCTCAAACGCATCTGCCGTCAGCGGCCAGCCATGGCTAAAGACGATAGGCTGCCCACTTCCCCAATCTTTAAAATGCAAATAGCTGCCGTCTTTCAAGGTAAGTTTGTCGTACTGGCTCATGAGATCTCCTGTCGCGGAACACTGAGTTGTTTGACGCGCCCGCAGCGAGCGCTTAAAAAGCATAATGCAAATTGGAGAACGATCGCGTTTTTCGGCTAAAATCACACCATACGCAACAATATTGATGATTTGCCTGAATGTGAACTAAATCACTTCAAACCAGGGGTAAGTCTCAGTATCATCATAAAAGCTAAACCCTTGCCGCCTGACGGTGAGGGTTTTCTTTTGGGATTATTTACCTGCGCACCCGCAGTATCGACGACATGGAGTAACAAATGTCCAGACCAACTATCATCATTAACGACCTCGATGCGGAACGCATTGACCGCCTGTTGGAGCAACCTGCGTTTGCTGGTTTACCGATTGCCGACGCCCTGAACGCCGAGCTGGATCGTGCCCAAATGTGTTCACCAGAAACCATGCCGCACGATGTCGTGACCATGAACAGCCGCGTGAAATTCCGCAATCTGAGTGATGGCGAAGTCCGTGTGCGTACCCTGGTGTATCCGGCCAATATGACTGACAGCAGCACACAGCTTTCGGTAATGGCACCTGTTGGCGCGGCACTTCTGGGTCTGCGCGTTGGCGACACTATTCACTGGGAACTACCAGGCGGGACCTCAACACACCTCGAAGTCATCGAGCTTGAGTACCAACCTGAAGCTGCAGGCGACTACCTGCGCTAACTCTGTCTTATCAAAGCCACTCGCTTTATCTTACAGGGGATGC
The DNA here is from genome assembly GCF_013728095.1 of Citrobacter sp. RHBSTW-00887. Taxonomy (NCBI): domain Bacteria; kingdom Pseudomonadati; phylum Pseudomonadota; class Gammaproteobacteria; order Enterobacterales; family Enterobacteriaceae; genus Citrobacter; species Citrobacter sp. RHBSTW-00887. The sequence goes on from NZ_CP056267.1 coordinate 3,778,811, forward strand.
ATCCGCATCCTCTTTCCGGTTAGTCCCCAGTTCCTGACTCTCACCTTATCTCCTGTTCGCAAAACATAAATCTGTGTCGTGACTGACAGAATCATTTTTAATACTATGCTGATATGTGTTCATGTAATGACAAGGAGAATGTTTATGTACAACACAATCATAATGCCTGTTGATGTATTCGAAATGGAACTGAGCGACAAGGCTATTCGCCATGCAGAATTTCTGGCACAGGAAAACGGGGTTATTCATCTGCTGCATGTGCTGCCAGGCTCAGCAAGCTTAAGCCTGCACCGCTTTGCAGCCGATGTCCGTCGTTTTGAAGAGCATCTACAACACGAAGCGGAAACCCGTCTGCAAACGATGGTCGGTCACTTCAGCATCGATCCTTCCCGTATTAAACAACACGTCCGCTTTGGCAGCGTACGTGACGTCGTCAACGAGTTGGGTGAAGAGTTGAATGCGGATGTGGTCGTCATTGGATCGCGCAACCCATCAATCAGCACTCATCTGCTCGGCTCAAACGCTTCCAGCGTTGTTCGCCACGCTACTCTGCCAGTGCTGGTTGTACGTTAATAGCCTCTAATTTGCTAAAGAAAACCCCTGCCAGGTTAACGCCTGACAGGGGTGACCATGAAAACGTACTGCAGGTTGATATAATAAAGAAAACGCCTCATCTTTCTTTGATGAAACTAATGGTCAGACTCATTAAATAAATGTGTTACGCGGTTTATTGTTTCAAGAATTGACAATCTGAAAGCGTGGAAATAAAAAACCGCCAGCGGATGGCTGACGGTTTTGGCATTGCAGGTGTATCTTACTTTTTTTATGCTACTGTCGTGCGAATCAGATAATCAAACGAACTCAATGAGGCCTTCGCGCCTTCACCGGTCGCGATGATGATCTGCTTATACGGTACGGTAGTGCAGTCACCAGCGGCGAAAACCCCCTTCACGCTGGTTTCGCACTTGGCATCAATGATGATTTCACCCATGCGATTACGCTCGACGGCACCTTCCAGCCAGTTGGTGTTTGGCAGCAGACCTATCTGTACAAAGATACCCGCCAGTTCCACACTGTGAACATCGCCACTCACGCGGTCGCGATACTCCAGGCCGGTGACTTTGCTGCCATCGCCTTTCACTTCTGTCGTTTGCGCATTCAGAATAATATCGACGTTTTTCAGACTGCGAAGCTTATTCTGCAGCACCTGGTCAGCCTTCATTTCAGGTGCGAACTCCAGCAGCGTCACATGTTCAACAATGCCTGCCAGGTCAATAGCAGCTTCAACACCGGAGTTGCCGCCACCAATCACCGCAACGCGCTTGCCTTTAAACAGCGGGCCATCGCAGTGCGGGCAGTAGGTTACGCCTTTGGTGCGATACTGATCTTCACCCGGAACGTTCATGTTGCGCCATTTCGCACCGGTGGCAATGATAATGCTGCGTGCTTTCAGCACCGCACCGGATGCCGTTTCAATCTGATGCAAACCGCCTTCCTGCGCCGCCGGAACCAGTTTACTTGCGCTCTGGCTGTCGATCACATCAACATCATAGTCATCAACGTGTGCTTTCAGCGCGCCCGCCAGTTTCTGGCCTTCGGTTTTCGGTACCGAGATGTAGTTTTCAATATCAACGGTATCAAGAACCTGACCGCCAAAACGTTCGCCCATCAGACCAGTGCGAATACCTTTACGTGCAGAGTACACTGCCGCTGCCGCCCCCGCAGGACCAGAACCGACAATCAGCACGTCATAAGCATCACGTTTATTCAGCTCTTGTGCAGCACGTTTTTCTGCGCCGCTATCTACTTTCGCCACGATCTCAGTCAGCGTCATACGCCCCTGACCGAACTCTTTGCCGTTCATATACACCGCCGGAACGCCCATCACGTTGCGATCGGTAATTTCGTTCTGGAATGTACCGCCGTCAATCGCCGTATGCTTGATGCGTGGATTCAGTACCGACATCAGGTTCAGCGCCTGTACCACGTCCGGACAGTTATGACAGGAAAGCGAATAATAGGTTTCAAACTCAAAATCACCGTCAAGATCGCGGATCTGCTCCAGCAACGCCTGCGCCTCTTTTGACGGATGACCACCGGTCCACAGCAGCGCCAACACCAGGGAGGTAAACTCATGGCCCAGCGGAGAACCGGCAAAGCGCGGCCCCTGGTGAGAACCTGGATTGGTAATCAGGAACGATGGCTTGCGTACCGCCAGAGTATTGTCTTCTTTAAAGGTGACTTTTTCTGACAGTTCAGCAATTTCAGTCAGCAGTTCCTTGATTTCTGCCGATTTAGCGCTGTCATCCAGCGTAGCAATCAGCTCAACAGGTTTGGTCAGTTTCTCAAGATAAGCCTTGAGCTGGGTTTTCATATTTGTGTCGAGCATTCTTCTTCCCTCTCTGAAAACATCATCATGCAAGCCGACTTTGCGGGACTGCATTAATGCAACTTGCGTCATGGTGCTGGAATGAAACAGGCGCAAACTGCGCCTGTGGAATGGCCGGATGCACTGCGTTTATCCGGCCTACAAATTATGCGACTTAAATCTTACCGACCAGATCTAAGGATGGAGCCAGGGTCGCTTCGCCTTCTTTCCATTTCGCCGGGCAAACTTCACCTGGGTGAGAGGCAACGTACTGTGCGGCTTTAATTTTACGCAGCAGGTCAGACGCATCACGGCCGATACCTTCAGCGGTAACTTCGATTGCCTGGATGATACCCTGCGGGTCTACAACGAAGGTTGCGCGGTCAGCCAGACCTTCATCTTCACGCATGTTGTCGAAGTTACGGGTCAGGGCGCCAGTCGGGTCGCCGATCATCGCGTATTTGATTTTCGCGATGGTGTCAGAGCTGCTGTGCCATGCTTTGTGGGTGAAGTGGGTGTCAGTAGATACGGAATAGACATCTACGCCCAGTTTCTGCAGTTCTTCGTAGTGGTCAGCCACATCACCCAGCTCGGTCGGGCAAACGAAAGTAAAGTCAGCCGGGTAGAAGAAGAAGACGCTCCAGCGACCTTCGGTATCTTTCTCGGTTACTTCGATGAACTCACCGTTTTTGAACGCCTGGTTTTTGAAAGGTTTAATTTTGGTATTAATCAAAGACATCTGTACTTCCTCCGTGTTTTCGTTGAGAGATAAGTTAACGAAAATCTCTTCGCAGGGCTAATGCGTTTCCTTTATCAAATCAATAAGCGTTAACTAACAACCCACTCAAACTCATGTTGTGAACCTAAAGATAAAAGTAAAAAAGGCCCCCTTTGCAGGGAGCCTCATTACCCGAGCTACCCGCAGGTAACGTCAGTGCCAGCAGGGCTGGCTATGTGTTGCGCTCTACATTACCTTAACAAAGGTCGTAACAGCGATTGGGATTACATCACCCAACTCAAGAAAGGGCAATCGACAGACGGTCGATCTTACCTATGGCTGCGATAGGTTTTGCAACTTAGCCCCCTTTCCTTCTGATTTTATAAGGAAAATCAATGTTTAAACGTACCTTACTCTTAACCCTGCTTCCTGCCGTGGTGCACGCCGAAGAACTTCCTGCCCCCGTTAAAGCTATTGAGAAACAGGGCATTACTATTCTGAAACCCTTCGACGCGCCCGGTGGAATGAAGGGCTACCTGGGAAAATACCAGGATATGGGCGTTACTATTTATGTTACGCCTGACGGTAAACACGCCATTTCCGGTTATATGTATAACGAAAAAGGCGAAAACCTCAGTAATTCGCTGATAGAAAAAGAGATCTACGCCCCTGCCGGGCGCGAAATGTGGCAGCGAATGGAAAAAGCATCCTGGATTCTGGACGGGAAAAAAGAGGCTCCGGTCATTGTTTACGTGTTTGCCGATCCCTTCTGTCCCTATTGCAAACAGTTCTGGCAGCAGGCTCGCCCGTGGGTGGACTCAGGTAAAGTTCAGTTGCGCACATTACTGGTTGGCGTAATTAAACCCGAAAGCCCGGCTACCGCCGCAGCGATTCTGGCCGCAAAAGATCCGGCCAAGACCTGGCATGACTATGAGGCATCCGGTGGGAAAATGAAGCTACAAATCCCGACCTCCGTCTCACCGGAGCAGATGAAGGTATTGAATATCAATCAAAAGTTGATGGATGATTTAGGCGCCAACGTCACGCCGGCTATCTATTACATGAGTAAAGACGATACGTTACAACAGGAAATCGGCTTACCGGATAAGGAGAAATTAAACATTATCATGGGTAATAAATAAATGTGAAAAAATGAGTGGTTGTTATCATTCCCATGTCAATCACTCATTTAAATTAACTTTTTTGGTCAAAATTACGCAACATGTGCTATTTTTAGTTTAAATTAATAATTCATTAAGCACACAAACATAAACCACAAGAATATTCACAACTTAAAATATTTCAGAATTAAATTTTTCAAAACATGACCATCACAGGAAGGTATGTATGGCTAACCTCTATGACCTTAAAAAGTTCGATCTCAATCTATTGGTTATCTTTGAGTGTATTTATCAACATTTGAGTATCACTAAAGCTGCCGAAACTTTGTATATCACCCCCTCTGCTGTTAGCCAGTCACTGCAACGGCTACGCACACAATTTAATGACCCACTGTTTATCCGCTCCGGAAAAGGCATAACACCAACGATTATGGGGATTAACCTCCATCATCATCTTGAGAAAAATCTCAACAGTCTGGAGCAGACAATAAATATCATGAATAACTCCAGTCTAAAGAAAAAATTCATTATTTACTGTCCACAACTACCAACAATTATCAACATCGAGGAAATTATTCATTTTGTCAGAGAAGAATCTCATGTCGAAATTGAGCACCATAACATACTGATCACTGCTGAAAGTACGGAAAATCTGTTGGCTTACAGAAAAGCAGATTTAGTCATTGCTACCGCTCCAGTGAGTAATCGCTCGATAATATGCTCGCCATTTAAAACTGTCGAAACAATATTAGTTTGCAACAATAACCATCCGAGAATTAATGGAGAAAGTACGCTTGAAACAATATTAAAAGAACAGTTCACGCAACTTATTTCTGAAGATACAGGTGTTAAGGAATACTGGCAACAAACCAGCACATTGCTGGCTAATCGAGATGTTGGCTTCCGCAGCGACTCATTAATAACGATCATTAACATTATTTCAAATACAGATATCATAGGTCTGTTACCAAGAGATGTTTACGAACAATATACCGGCTCATTTAATTTAAAAGAGATCTGTATCGATATCCCATTACCCAAAATAAATTTATTTATGATGTATAACAGAGCATCACTCAACAATACTGGTTTCGTTAATTTAATCAATAAAATAAATGATAAAAATGACCAAAGGACTAACAAATAGAGCTTACCTATTCATTTTGTATTTTTATGAATGAAGGCAATTCAAAACAATTATGAATGTATTAAAACGTTGCACATGAAAAAAATTAGCATATCTTATTGTCAGCATTTGTTATTGTTTTAAATAATAATTCTGATATGAGTTTAATATGTCTATTTATAAAATCCCGCTTGATCAAAACGTGCTGGACGCCGCTCTGGAGCGCATAACCTGGGCGCTGGAAACTCTGCCTCGGGTTTGTGTCTCTTTCTCCGGCGGGAAAGATTCAGGACTGATGTTACATCTGACAGCTATGCTTGCACGCCAACTGCATAAAAAAATTGACGTAGTATTTATCGACTGGGAAGCCCAGTTTTCCTGCACTATTGATTATGTTGAGGCGCTTCGTGCACGTTATTCTGATGTCATCGAGCGCTTTTATTGGGTGGCTTTACCGCTCACCACCCAGAATTCCCTCTCTCAATTTCAGCCAGAATGGCAGTGTTGGGAACCAGGTACTCCGTGGGTTCGCCAGCCTCCCACGGATGCCATAACCGATCCAGAGTATTTCTCCTTCTATCAACCCGGCATGACCTTTGAACAATTTGTTCGCGAGTTCGCTGACTGGTATTCAGAGAAACGTCCAGCCGGCATGATGGTCGGGATCCGCGCCGATGAGTCATATAATCGTTTTGTCGCCATTGCCAATTCGCAAAAGCAGCGCTTTGCCGATGATAAACCCTGGACCACCAGCGCCCCCGGCGGGCATACCTGGTATATTTACCCGATTTATGACTGGAAAACTGCCGATATTTGGACCTGGTTCGCAAAAACCAGAATGTCGTGCAATCCCTTATACAATCTCATGTATCAGGCCGGTGTCCCAACACGTTACATGCGTATTTGTGAGCCCTTTGGCCCGGAACAGCGTCAGGGATTATGGCTATATCACGTCATTGAACCCGAGCGCTGGGCAGCCATGTGCGCCCGTGTCAGCGGTGTAAAAAGTGGCGGAATTTATGCCGGTCACGACAACCATTTTTACGGGCACCGCAAAATATTGAAACCCGAACATTTAAACTGGCAGGAATACGCCATGCTGCTACTCAACAGCATGCCGGAAACGACCGCTGAGCATTATCGCAATAAAATCGCCATCTATTTGCAGTGGTATAAGAAAAAGGGCATGGACAATATCCCACAAACTCAGGAAAAAGATATTGGCTCAGCGGATATTCCGTCGTGGCGGCGTATCTGTAAAGTCCTGCTGAATAACGACTACTGGTGCCGGGCGCTGTCATTCAGCCCCACAAAACCTAAAAACTACCAACGTTATAATGAACGCATGAAAATAAAACGCCAGCAATGGGGAATCTTATGCAACACCGACTAACTCAAGAACTCACTGGTTTTCTTTCTGGGCTGTCAGAAGAAGAGCGAATTGAAGCAATCAACCAATTCAGAATGGCTATCCACAGCGTCAGCCCTTTTCGTGAAGAGCCAGTAGATTGTGTACTATGGATTAAAAACGAGCATATCTCACCCAATGACTATAACCCTAATAACGTTGCGCCTCCGGAGAAAAAGCTGCTGCAGAAATCCCTCGAAGCAGACGGATTCACGCAGCCCATCGTGGTAGTTCACTCCACGGAGGAAGAATACGAAATTGTCGATGGTTTCCACCGTCATGAGCTAGGTAAAAGCAAACCGTCGCTGAAATCACGCCTGCATGGCTACCTGCCGGTCACCTGTTTACAGCGTGAGCGCCATGAACGCATGGCAGCGACAATTCGTCATAACCGTGCCCGTGGGCGGCATAAAATTCATGCCATGTCGGAAATCGTTCGTGAATTATCGCTACTGGGATGGAGCGAAGAGAAAATCAGTAAAGAGTTAGGTATGGACGACGATGAGGTTTTACGTCTGAAACAAATTAACGGTCTGCAAGAGTTATTTGCCGACCGTCGCTTCTCCAAAGCCTGGACAGTAAAATAACTACAGCGCAACCAGACGTTCGGCTGCCGCCAGCAGCGTCGATTCTTGCTTGGCAAAACATAGGCGAATCAGCTTATGCGGGAAAGGATCGGCGCAGAAAACCGACAACGGGATCGCGGCAACGCCCACTTCTTTGGTCAGCCACTGGCAAAACTCCACGTCGTTAAGCGTGGAGACGGCACTGTAATCGACCAGCAGAAAATAGGTGCCTTCACACGGCAAAATTTCCAGCCGGCTGTCACGCAGCGCGTTCACCAACACATCGCGTTTTTTCTGATAAAAGGCTGGCAACTCACGATAGTGTGTTGGATCCTTCCGCAGCATATCCGCCAGCGCCAGCTGAGCCGGCGTATTCACTGAGAACGTCAGATACTGGTGTACCTTGCGTAATTCAGCGCTAATGGCGGCAGGCGCAACGCAGTAGCCGACTTTCCAGCCGGTCATATGGTAGGTCTTCCCAAACGATGAAACGGCAACGGCGCGTTCGCGCAGCTGTGAATGCGCCAGCACGCTGGCATGTCCTTGTCCGGCGAAGCAAATGTGCTCATAAACTTCGTCGCTGATGACAAAGATCTCGCGTTCTTTAATTGCCTGCCACAGAGCATCAAAATCGGCGTGATGCCATACGGTGGCGGAAGGATTGTGCGGCGTGTTAAGGATCACCAGTCGGGTACGTTCGCTGAGTACAGCGCTAAATTCCTGCCAGTCGACGCGAAAAGACGGCGGTTGCAGCGCGATACGTTTAACTACGCCGCCGGATAATTCGACCGCGGGCGCATAGCTGTCGTAGCTCGGGTCAAAACAAATCACCTCATCGCCAGGACGCACCAGCGCCGTAATTGCGGCGAACAGCGCTTCTGTGGCCCCCGCCGTCACGGTCACTTCACTATTCGCATCAGGTTTATAGCCGTACAACTGCGCGGTTTTATCCGCAATGGCTTCGCGCAGCGGCTGTACGCCCGTCATCGGCGCATACTGGTTTGCGCCATGCGCGACGTGATACGCCAGACGTTCCTGCAAAAAGAGTGGCCCGTCAAAATCAGGAAATCCCTGCGAGAGGTTAATGGCCTGATGCTGCTGCGCCAGCGCGCTCATTTGCGTGAAAATAGTGGTGCCAAGATTAGGCAGTTTGCTTTGCGGAATCAGCGGGTTATTACTCATTATTGTTATCCCAGCGGGTGATGTTGTGGTTGAAGCCACTATAGCACGATGCTAGTATTTGGCAATCAAGACGTTCAGACGTCTATATAAAAATAACCTGCATTGACAGGACAGCCAAAAGGACAACACAACATGAGTAATACCGAGATTCGCGTCGTCACCGGCCCGGCCAACTATTTTTCCCATCCCGGCAGCCTGTCAAGACTCAACGATTTTTTCACCGCAGAGCAACTCTCACGCGCCGTCTGGGTTTACGGTGAACGCGCCATCGACGCGGCCCGCCCTTATCTGCCTGAGGCATTTCATCTTGCCGATGCCAGGCACCTGCTGTTTACGGGACATTGCAGCGAAACCGATGTTACTCAACTGGCAAAAGAGTCAGGAGACAATCGCAGCGTGGTGATTGGTGTGGGCGGCGGGACATTGCTCGACACAGCCAAAGCGCTGGCTCGTCGTCTGGGTCTGCCTTTTGTCGGTATTCCGACTATCGCAGCGACCTGCGCCGCATGGACACCGCTCTCCGTCTGGTACAACGATGCAGGCCAGGCGCTGCATTTCGAAATTTTCGCTGACGCCAATTTCCTCGTGCTAGTCGAGCCAGAGATCGTTCTCAATGCGCCTGAAGAATACTTACTGGCGGGGATCGGCGACACGCTGGCGAAATGGTACGAGGCCGTCGTGCTCGCGCCTGAGCCGGAAAACCTGCCTCTGACCGTACGTTTGGGTATCCATGCTGCGCAGACGATCCGCGACGTCCTGTTGGAAAGCAGCGAGCAGGCGCTGGTCGATAAGCAACAAGGCACGTTAAGCCGCACGTTTTGCGATGTGGTGGATGCAATTATTGCCGGAGGCGGCATGGTCGGCGGTCTGGGTGAGCGCTACACCCGCGTGGCGGCGGCGCATTCGGTACATAATGGCCTGACCGTGCTCCCGCAAACGGAGAAGTTTTTACATGGCACCAAAGTGGCGTACGGCATACTGGTGCAAAGCGCGCTGCTGGGACAAGATGATGTGCTGGCGCAGTTAATTACCGCCTATCAGCGCTTCAACCTGCCAACCCGGTTGGCTCAACTGGAAGTGGACATCAACAACCGCGCCGAAATCGACAACGTGATTGCGCACACCCTGCGCCCGGTGGAGTCCATTCATGCGCTGCCGGTAACGTTAACGCCACAGACGCTGCGCGCAGCGTTCGAAAAAGTAGAATCGTTTACGGTGTGATTATGGTGTGGGATGCCTGATGGCGGCAACGCAGCGAACCCCCTGGAGCTTACAAAGATAAGTGACCAGGGTGAACACGCCTGCAGCTTGAATGATGAAGAACATTAACAGCAGCGTGCGCCGCCTTTCCCCCCGTAGCGCGCATCCTGGCGTTCGCGGAAAAATTCTTCGTAGGTCATTGGTGTCAGGTCCGGATGCGTGACGCGCATATGCTCAACATAGTTGTCGTAATCCGGCACACCTATCATTAATCGGGCGGTTTGACCCAAATACTTCCCGGCTTTAGAGAGCGTTTCAAACATAGTGGTTCCCTGTCGAACAAACGCCCTCCCCATTCAGGAGAGGGCTCGTTGGTTAAGAGAATATTAGTGCGCGCCTTTCGCCTGCGCCACAATCTCTTCGACATTCTCAGGCATCGGTTCGTATGGCGTTTCTTTCGACGTAGGTTTGTCCTCTTTCAGTGCTGCCAGTGCAGTTTTGATGGAGAACAGACCCAGCACCACAACGACTACCATGAAGAAGATAGTGAGACCCGCATCCAGGCGGTTGTTAAACACCAACTGCGTCAGCTGCGACTGAGTGTACTGCGCCGGAATATTACCGCTGTCGATCATCGCCTGGAACTTGTTAGCGATGGCGAGGAAGCCAATTTTCGCATCCGGGCTAAACGCTTTCTGCCAGCCGGCGGTCAGGGTACAAATCAGCAGCCAGGCCGTTGGTACCAGCGCCACCCACGCGTAGCGCTGACGTTTCATCTTGAACAGCACCACCGCGCAAAGCATCAACGCCATACCGGCCAGCATCTGGTTGGCGATACCAAACAGTGGCCACAGGGTATTAATACCACCCAATGGATCCACCACGCCCTGGTGCAAGAAGTAACCCCAGGCCAGCACACACAGCGCCGTTGCCAGCAGGTTCGCAGGCAGCGAATCGGTACGTTTCAGACCCGGTGACACCACGCCCAGCAGATCCTGCAGCATAAAGCGTGCGGCACGCGTACCGGCGTCTACCGCCGTCAGAATAAACAGGGCTTCAAACAGAATGGCGAAGTGATACCAGAACGCCACATCCATCATTCCGCCCAGTGCACCATGCAGAATATACGCCATGCCCACCGCCAGCGTCGGCGCACCGCCTGCGCGGGAGATAATGGATTGTTCGCCGACATCGTTCGCAATCTGATGCAGCGTATCAGGCGTGATAACAAAGCCCCAACTGCTCACAACCTGTGCCGCTGACGCAACCACATCGGTGGTTCCGGCAGGTGCCAGTACAGCCATCGGGCTGTTCATCGCAAAGTAGACGCCCGGGTCGATAACGCAGGCCGCCACCAGCGCCATAATGGCGACAAAGGATTCCATCAGCATCCCGCCGTAGCCAATAAAACAGGCCTGACCTTCATTCGCCAGCATCTTCGGCGTGGTGCCGGAGGCAATCAGCGCGTGGAAACCAGAGACCGCACCGCAGGCGATGGTAATAAACAGGAACGGGAACAGGTTACCGCTCCAGACCGGGCCTGTACCGTCAACAAACTTGGTCAGCGCAGGCATGGTCAGCGTCGGACGCATGATCAGAATCCCTACCGCCAGACCAACAATGGTACCGATTTTCAGGAAGGTAGAGAGATAATCACGCGGCGCCAGCAGCAGCCACACCGGCAGTACGGCGGCGACAAAGCCGTATCCCACCAGCATCCAGGTCAACTGTACGCCGGTAAAGTCAAAGTACGGTGCCCAGGTCGGGCTTTCAGCCACCCAGCCGCCGGAAATAATAGCAAACACCAGGAATACCAGACCGATGACCGACACTTCACCAATGCGGCCCGGGCGCAGATAACGCAGGTAAATCCCCATGAAGATCGCCAGCGGGATAGTAAAGGCGACGGTGTAGGTTCCCCACGGGCTGTGGGTCAGCGCTTTCACGACGATCATCGCCAGTACCGCGAGGATAATCACCATGATCATAAAACAGGCCACCAGCGCAATGACGCCCGCCGTTGGGCCCATCTCTTCTTTCACCAGTTCGCCAAGGGAACGACCATCGCGACGGGTAGAAACAAACAGCACCATAAAGTCCTGCACCGCCCCCGCCAGTACCACCCCGGCAAGCAGCCAGATCATACCCGGCAGATAGCCCATTTGCGCCGCCAGCACCGGTCCAACTAATGGACCCGCTCCAGCAATCGCCGCGAAATGGTGGCCAAACAGCACTTTTTTATCGGTAGGAACATAGTCCAGACCATCGTTATGACGCACAGCTGGCGTCATACGCGTCGGGTCCAGCGCCAGTACATTTTTCGCGATGTACAGGCCGTAGAAACGGTAAGCGATAAGGTAGACACAGACCGACGCCACGACTATCCACAACGCGTTGATCTGTTCGCCACGATTTAATGCGATATAGCCGAGGGCAAATGCTCCCATAACGGAGAGCACTGTCCAGACGAGGTACTTCCCTGATTTATTCATACTTGGTTTTCCGTTGTCCTGGTCAGAGAGATGTTACATTTTGTTTCTATAACATCTTTTCTGAATTTAACAACCTGACAACCATGTAAACCCGAAGTATCACTGAGTATTTACATTGCATTGTTAACTGGATCACTTCATTTAGCCGTTAACCCTGCAATTTCATTTTACTTTGTCGGGCGACTCACCCCATCACCGCAGTGCCTAAACGACAGGTGCAACAGCGTCGTCCCTGCTCATCAAAGATGACGATTTCCCAGCTTTGACTCTGACGCCCGAGGTGCAGCGGCTGGCAAACGCCGCGCACTTTCCCCTGCGCAACCGCCCGATGGTGCGTGGCGTTCAGTTCCGTACCCACCACACACTGCCCGTCGCGAGTCATCAGATAACCCGCCATCGAACCCAATGTTTCCGCCAGGGCCGCCGACGCGCCGCCGTGCAGCAGACCAAACGGCTGATGCGTCCGGCTATCCACCGGCATTTCGGCTTCCAGCACATCATCCCCCAGTCGGGTATAGACCATGCCTAAATGCGCCACCATCGTATTCTGACTGGTGGCATTCAGTTCATCCAGCGTTAAATGACGTTTCCAGATCATCGTCATGCCCCCAGCGTGGAGCCGCCGTCCACCACGATATCCTGAAGCGTAATGTGGCTCGCCAGATCGGAAGCGAGGAATAAAATCGTGTTAGCGATTTCCTGTGGACGAGCGATTTTCCCCAGTGGAATGCCGAGCTTAAACTGCTCGCCAAACCCACGAATGCGCTGTTGCTCCGCATCATCGCTGACCCACAACGTACGCTGCATGTCGGTATCGGTCGAGCCTGGCGAAACCACATTGCAACGCACACCGCTGCCAGCCAGTTCAAGTCCGACGGTCAGTGCCAGGTTTTTCAGCGCGGCTTTTGACGCACCGTATGCGCTCATACCGATACGCGGCGTGTGCGCCGCATCCGACGCGACGGTCACGATTGCGCCGCCCTGCTGGCGACGAAACTGCGCCATCGTCTGCTGAAACAGATTGAACGCCCCACCAACGTTAACCGCAAACGTCTGCTGCCACTCCTCAATACTCAGCGCATCGGTGGCCCCCATACGCAAAATACCCGCCGCATTGACCAACACATCCAACCGCTCGCGCGTTTGCAGGACGCGCTGACACACCTCAGCCACCTGTTCAGCATTCGCCACATCCAGCACTTCGGTGGCAAACGGGTAGTTATCCTGAGAAAATTCACGATCGAATCCTGTCACCTCAGCACCCGCTTTCACAAACGCCAGCGCGGTGGTGTAGCCAATCCCTTTTCCCGCGCCGGTTACCCAGACGGTTTTCCCTGCGAAGTCAAATCCAGACATTACTTCACCTCGCGAGAGAGCAGCGTCCACCAGGCGTCAATGGTCGGGTTTTTCGCCAGCATCACGAAGTCAATATCGCCATGAACCTTACGCCAGCGCGCCGCCAGCGCCATCATGCGCACGGAATCCAGTCCGTAGTCGATCAGGTTTTCGTCATCCATCGGCTCTTCGGACTCATCCAGCAGCGGCAGAATAATGCTGCGTAACGCATCTTTGCTGGCCGGTACCGGCGTCGGTAATAATTCCTGAGTCATCACCACACGCCCGGAGCGTCCCGCCACGTATTTCAGCGACATCAGATGTTCGTCACGGCTAAAGTCTGCCAACGCATCGGCAACCATAAACGGCTTGATGTCGCGCATAAAGGCGTCTGTTGCGGTGGTCATACAGCCAATATGCGCATACACGCCGGTAATGATCAGTTGATTACGTCCGGTTTCCTTAAGCATCTGTTCCAGCGGGGAGCGATGAAATGCGCTGTAACGCCATTTCACCAGAATGGTATCCGCTTCATCCGGCGCCAGCGCCTCTACGATTTTCTGCTGTTCCGGTGAACGCGTCAGTCCCGGTCCCCACATATCATTGAGCAGAGCGCGGTCTTCATCACTCTGTTCTTTCGGCTGAGCGGTGTAATACACCGGAATGTTATGCTCTTTGCAGTACTGACGCAGTGCGGCGATGTTAGCGACGACCTGCTCCATCATCGGGCAGTTATCGCCCCAAAAACCGATAAAATAGTCCTGCATGTCGTGGATCAGCAGCGCGGCGCGTTCGGGGTCAAACGCCCAGTCCACTTTGTTCACCGGAACATCAAGCGCCGTGGGTAGCGCATAAGCCTGCAGTTTAGGAATTGCCATCTCTTATTCTCCTTCAGGCCAGTGAACGTGATGCCAGCCACTGACGTAATTGTTTTTTATCTACTTTCCCAACCGGAGTCAGCGGTAACGAATCAACGCACTCCACGCGGTCAGGTAATTTAAATTCCGCTACGCCCTGTTCGCGTAGAAAACGACGCACCTGCACCGCTCGCAGCGGCTCTTTTACCACCAACCAGGCACAGCTTTTCTCGCCCATCAGTTCGTCATCCATACTGACCAGCGCGGCATGGATCACCATCGGGTGGCGCAGCAGCAGGTTTTCAATCTCTTCTGCAGCGATCTTCTCCCCACCGCGGTTGATCTGATCCTTCTCGCGTCCCTGGACGGTGATGTAGCCATCTCGATCGATGGCGATCAGATCGCCGGAGCAGTAAAAACCGTTGGCGTCAAAGGCGCTGGCATTGTGCTCAGGACTGTTGAAGTAGCCGCGGAAGGTGTATGGGCCACGCGTCATCAGGCGCCCGGTTTCTCCCTCGGCTAAAGGGTTGCCGTCAGCGTCTGCTACCCAGACTTCATCATCGGGACACATCGGGCGGCCCTGGGTATTGATGATGCGTTCAGGACTGTCGTCCAGACGAGTGTAGTTCACCAGCCCTTCCGCCATGCCGAAGACCTGCTGCAGCTGGCAGCCAATCTCCGCCGGAATACGCGCCGCAAGCGAGGCGGAAAGCCGTGCCCCACCGACCTGTAACAGCGTCAGCGAAGCCAATTGCGCATTGCTCCCCCACTCCGCAATTGCCTGCAGCCACAGGCTCACCGCTGGCGGCACCAGCGCCGTGACGTTAACCTGATGCTGTTCAATCAGAGGGAAGCACAGGGTGGCGCTCGGGTCAGCCGCCAGCACGACGGTGCCGCCAGCCAGGAATACCCCCAACGCGCCTGGCGAACTCATCGCGTAGTTATGCGCCGCCGGGATCGCGCATAAATAACGCGTTTCCCCGGTGAAGCGGCAAATCTCATTGCTGCGACGCACGCTGTAGTAGTAATCGTTATGGGTACGAGGAATCAGCTTTGGCGTCCCGGTAGTCCCGCCAGAAAGCTGGAAATAGGCCACCTCATCAGCAGGCGATGGCGTGGCGGAAAAATCAGTCGCAGGCTGGCTTATCGCCGTTTGCAGATTGTGTTCACCTTCATCATTGCGCAGTTGCACCACGCGCACTGAATTGTGTTCAGCCACAAAAGCGTTAAGAAAATCGTCCCCGCTAAACAGCGCATGCTGACGATCGGCAATCAGCAGCGCCGGTTCAATCTGTTTGGCATAGGCGTTAAGCTCGTTTCGCTGATGGCTGAATAATGCCAGCACCGGAGCTACACCCAGCTTGAGCAGCGCAAAGAAAGTGATATACAACTCAGCCACGTTGCCCAGTTGCACCAGCGCGGTTTCGCCGGGTTTGATCCCCTGACGGCGCAGGCTGCAGGCGAGATTGTCAGTGGCCTGATTCAGTTGGCGATAGCTCAGGTGGCGTTCGCCATCGATCACCGCCGTATGGTCGCTGTCGGCGTGACGGGTCAGAATGTCGGTCAGCGGCAAATCCTGCCAGTAACCTTTTTCACGATAGCGGCGGGCAAACTCCTCCGGCCAACGGGTGAAAGGAATACTCATTATCGCTCCTTAGAGGCCTGGTCAATAAGGCTCTTAATGCAGTCCAAAAACATTCAACATCGTGGAGAGTTTGGCTCCCGTTTCACGCCATTCAGCAACCGGGGACGAAGCCGGAACAATCCCGGCACCGGCAAAGAAACGTACCTGATTACGCAGCAGCTTCGCACAACGGATCGTCACCACCCATTCGCCGTTGCCTTGGGCATCACACCAGCCGACAATGCCACCGAACAGTTCGCGATCGAACGGCTCCAGCTCGGCGATAAGTTTGCGCGCAACCTGATGCGGGAAACCGCTCAGCGCAGGCGTCGGATGCAGCAGGCACGCGAGCGTCAGGGCGTTTTCTTGCGCGTTGGCTTTACCCTCAAACGGCGTGCCGAGGTGCCAGAGCGTAGGCGTGGTGACCAGTTGCGGAGAAGAAGGGAGTTGCAGTTCACGGCTGCGATCGCGCAGGACATTTTTCATGGCCTGCGTCACCAGTTCGTGCTCATGGCGATCCTTTTCGGACGCCAGCAGGCGGATGCCCGCCTCACGGTCCAGCACATCGTCCGGTTGACGACGTGCCGAGCCTGCCAGCGGTAATGAGCTGAAACGATCGCCTTCTTTGCGTAACAGCAGTTCCGGACTGGCGCCAATCAATACGCCACCGTCTTCAAGGGGGACGTGGAAGTTGTAGCTCGCCGGATTTTGCGCCACCAGGCGCTCCAGCAGCGCCCCGCTGTCAATATTGGCATCAGCGGTGATATCGATCAGGCGTGACAACACCACTTTGTCGACTTCCGGGGTTGCCGTCAGCGCAGCCGCGCGAGCGACCATATCTTCAAAGAAGTTCTGTTCCGGGATCGATTTACGTTCAACAACGTTCAGCGACTGATGCGCGTTAAAGTAACGAGATGATTGCTGCTTCGCCGTTCGGGAGAACGTCTGCCATGACTGGGGAATAAACAGCGATGACGGCTGGCGGGTGTCAAAAGGAATCGCCCCGACCATGATGGGGTTAGCGATACCCTGCGCTTTGGCATCAGCAAACAGTGCATGCATTTTTTGTTGGAAAGGGCTGTCTGGCGAATCGCCATCAATTGCCGGTTCCGCATAGCGGGCGAAGCATCCTGACGTCGTAAAACTACGGTACGGCGACATAAAGAAAAAACTGTCGGGAGCGAGCGTCGGCATAGTCTGCGTTTTTTCCTCGGCCAGTGACGTTTCCATATCATCCTCCAAAAATGATAAAAGCTCTAATAATGATTATCATTTATATTTTCGGTCGCTAACCTAAAAGCAAAGCGGCGGTATGTCAACTCTTGTGGCAGCACAATGTGCGACTTTGGCTTGCATCCTTGTCCACTAACAATGAAAATGAGAAGCATTACTTATACTGATAACAGGATGCTGATTCGTGAGTCTCCCCTCTTTTTGCCGCACCGTGCTCTTACTGGCAGGTTTGTCTATTTCAGGAATTTCTTCAGGTTATGCCGCCGACTGGCCGCGTCAGGTTACCGACAGTCGTGGTACGCATACGCTGGAACATAAGCCGCAGCGAATTGTCTCCACCAGCGTCACCCTCACCGGCTCGCTGCTGGCAATTGATGCCCCGGTCATCGCCAGCGGCGCTACTACGCCGAACAATCGCATCGGCGATGCACAGGGCTTTTTACGCCAGTGGAGCGAAGTGGCAAAGGCGCGCAAACTGAGCCGCCTGTATATCGGCGAACCGAGCGCTGAGGCCGTGGCGGCGCAAATGCCGGATCTGATTCTGATCAGCGCCACCGGGGGAGATTCAGCCCTCGCGCTATACGATCAGCTGTCCACCATTGCGCCAACGCTCATCATTAATTACGACGACAAAAGCTGGCAGTCTCTGCTGACGCAGTTAGGTGAAATTACCGGTCAGGAGCAACAGGCTGCTGCGCGTATTGCCGAGTTTGATAAGCAACTGCAGGCGGTCAAGCAGCGTATTACCCTACCGCCGCAACCGGTCAGCGCGCTGGTGTACACCGCTGCAGCGCACAGCGCCAACCTGTGGACGCCTGAGTCGGCGCAGGGCAAGCTGATGGAGCAGTTAGGTTTCACCCTGGCACCGCTGCCTGCCGGATTACACACCAGCCAGAGTCAGGGCAAACGCCACGATATCATCCAGCTTGGCGGTGAGAACCTGGCGGCTGGCCTGAACGGCGAAGCGCTGTTCCTGTTCGCTGGCGACAACAAAGATGCCGACGCCATTTATGCTAATCCGCTGCTGGCACATCTGCCGGCCGTGCAGAATAAACGTGTTTACGCCCTGGGTACGGAAACCTTCCGTCTCGACTACTACAGCGCGACCTTGCTGCTGCAACGTCTGTCAGCTCTCTTTTAATCGCCAGCACCGGATACGGCTAACGCCTTATCCGGCCTACAAACCGTAGAAGACAACGCTATCCGGCATTCACAGGCGTTTGTCGGAATCGGCGCACTTCTCCCAGCAACAGCAGCAGTAGCAGACCGACAATCACCAGCCCAAACCCACTTACGCTTGCCGAAGCAACCGGTGTCATCATCGCCCCCAATCCCCCTAACAGCGCCGCGCCGATCGCATCTCCTGTAACGTTCTGCGCAGTCCACAAACCGTTAATTCGCCCGAGCATCGCTTCTGGCGTCTGCGTCTGTAACAGGGTGTACTGCAACAAAGAGCTGACCGCACTCAGCCAGCCGAACAGCGCCAGGCAGACAACGCCAAGCTCCCAGACCGGCATCAACCCAAACAGACCAATAGCCAGGAACGAAGCCACGGTCGATACCAGCATGATCAGTCCCGGACGCATGCTGTGCGCCAGTTGCCCGCTGGTCAACGCGCCCACCGCCGCGCCAAGAGGAATGGCCGCATACAGCAGACCTATTTGCGCACTCGACATTTGCCAGTTAATCGCCAACGCGGGATACAACACGCGCACGGCGCTCGCCATAGTCAACAGACCGCCAAGCAGCGCAATGCCGCCAATCAGCGGGCTGGCAAGCAGAAAGCGAAATGCTGCCAGCAGCGATTTTAGCGGATGCTCGCGCGGCTGCGGCGGAGGCGGTAGCGCAGGAAGGCTCAGCAACGGCAGCAAGGTAATGAAAGTGCCCGCCGCCGCCAGACCGTAGTTCCACGCCACGCCACCGGTCGCGAGCAATACCCCGCCAAGCATCGGCGAAATAACCGAACCCAGACGTACCGTCAGCATGGTAATCGCCCCGGCCTGCATCAAATTCTCCCGCCCAACCAGCGCCGGTGTTGCCGCCAGCAACGCGGTCACGCCCAGCGAGGCAAAGAAACCGTCCCATAAGCCAAGCAAATAAATCGCCAGTAAAGACGGTTCGGGCAGCAGCGCATTCAGACACAGACCAATAAAGCCGATTCCGCAGGTTCCACGAGCCAACAGGATCACTTTTTTACGCTCATAGCGGTCGGCCAGCACCCCGCCCACCATCAGACCAATAAACATTGCGCTGCCGGTCAACGTCACTGACAAACCTACCTGCCAGGTCGACTGCGTCATCATCTGGATCTGTACCGGAACCGCCACGCCGAGTAGCCCCAGAGAGACAATGGAAATAAAACGGGCGAGGAAGACGGCGCGAAATGCAGGGTGGGTCTTTAACAGGCTGAGATTGAGCAGCCAGGATTGTCGATTCATTACAGAGCCTTACCAGGTACTTTTTCAATATCCATTCGATGGCTGCACATGCTAACATATCCAAATAAGATCGATAACGATAATTACTATCATTATCAGGGAAGTTGATATGTCATGCTCTGTTTCCGCGACACGTGCCTTCGCCGTGCCCGGACTATTGTTATTACTTGTTCTCACCACGGTATTAAGTCTGGTTATTGGCGCCAAGTCGCTACCTGCCTCCGTGGTGCTGGATGCACTTACCAGCAGTTGTCAAAGCGCTGATTGCACCATCGTGCTGGACGCGCGACTGCCGCGCACGCTGGCGGGGCTTCTCGCCGGTGGGGCGCTGGGTCTGGCTGGTGCATTAATGCAAACGCTCACGCGTAACCCTCTCGCCGATCCCGGCATTCTGGGCGTTAACTCCGGTGCCAGCTTCGCTATTGTGCTGGGAGCCGCGCTGTTCGGTTTTTCCTCTGCGCAAGAGCAACTGCTGATGGCCTTTTCCGGGGCGCTGGCCGCGTCGCTTATAGTGGCATTTACCGGCAGCCAGGGCGGCGGGCAGTTAAGCCCGGTGCGTCTGACGCTGGCGGGCGTTGCGCTGGGCGCGGTACTGGAAGGATTATCCACCGGAATCGCCCTGCTCAACCCGGATGTCTACGATCAGTTGCGTTTCTGGCAGGCCGGTTCATTGGATATCCGCAGCCTGCAAACGCTGAAGGTCGTCCTGGTGCCGGTACTGATTGCCGCGGCTATCGCGTTGTTCCTTAGCCGTGCTCTGAATAGCCTGAGCCTCGGGAGCGACACCGCCACCGCGCTTGGCAGCAAAGTCGCTCGCACGCAGTTTATTGGCCTGTTGGTGATTACCGTACTGTGCGGCAGTGCGACCGCGATTGTTGGCCCTATCGCCTTTATCGGCCTGATGATGCCGCATATGGCGCGCTGGCTGGTGGGGGCAGATCACCGTTGGTCGCTGCCCGTTACCCTGCTGGCAACCCCCTCTCTGTTGCTAATTGCCGATATCATCGGTCGCCTGATTGTCCCCGGCGAGCTGCGCGTTTCAGTGGTCAGCGCATTTATCGGCGCGCCGGTGCTTATCTTTCTGGTACGCCGGAAACCGCGCGGGGGTGGCGCATGATGCACCTCTCCCGCCGCCTGATAGTCAGCAGCCTGCTGCTGGTTGTAGGTTGTCTCGCCGTTGGCTTGTGGAGCCTGCGTAGCGGCGTCGTGACGCTGGAAACCCAGCAAATTATTGCCGCTCTGCTTGGCGATGCGCCGCGCAGTATTACGCTGGTGGTGACCGAATGGCGTTTGCCACGCGTGCTGATGGCGCTATTGATTGGCGCGGCGCTCGGCGTGAGCGGTGCAATATTCCAGTCGCTGATGCGCAACCCGCTGGGCAGCCCGGATGTGATGGGTTTCAATACCGGTGCCTGGAGCGGTGTGCTGGTGGCAATGGTGCTGTTCGGACAGCATCTCACCGCTATCGCGCTTGCGGCCATGGTTGGCGGGGTCCTGACGTCTCTGGTGGTCTGGGCGCTCGCCTGGCGCAATGGTATCGACACCTTCCGGCTGATTATTATTGGGATCGGCATACGCGCCATGCTGGTTGCGTTCAACACCTGGCTACTGCTGAAGGCATCATTAGAAACCGCGCTGACCGCCGGACTGTGGAACGCCGGATCGCTCAATGGCCTGACCTGGGCCAAAACCTGGCCTTCTGCCCCACTGATTATCCTTATGCTGGTGTGCGCCACGCTGCTGGTGCGCCGGATGCGTTTACTGGAAATGGGTGATGACAGCGCCTGTGCGCTTGGCGTCAGCGTAGAGCGCTCACGTCTGATGATGATGCTGGTTGCGGTTGTACTGACCGCTGCCGCCACCGCGCTGGCTGGCCCTATCTCGTTTATTGCCCTTGTCGCCCCACATATCGCGCGGCGGATTAGCGGCACATCGCGCTGGGGATTAACCCTGTCGGCGCTGTGTGGCGCGTTGCTGCTGTTGATGGCGGATTTATGCGCCCAACAGCTGTTTATGCCTTATCAGCTTCCGGTGGGCGTTGTCACAGTAAGCCTCGGCGGTATTTATCTTATCGTCTTGTTAATTCAGGAGTCCCGCAAAAAATGATCGAATCAGTAGCCCGTTTGCGTGGCGACCAGTTAACGCTGGGTTATGGCAAATTTGCCGTAGCGGAAAACCTCAATGTGTCGATTCCAGACGGTCACTTCACCGCAATTATCGGGCCAAACGGCTGCGGAAAATCAACACTACTGCGCACGCTTAGTCGTCTGATGACGCCCGCGCACGGTAAGGTCTGGCTCGACGGCGAGCATATCCAGCACTATGCCAGCAAAGAGGTTGCTCGCAGAATAGGTTTGTTGGCGCAGAACGCCACCACGCCAGGTGATATTACGGTACAGGAGCTGGTTGCCCGTGGGCGCTACCCGCACCAGCCATTGTTTACCCGTTGGCGAAATGAGGATGAAATCGCGGTCTCAAACGCAATGCAGGCGACGGGAATCACTCATCTTGCGTCACAAAGTGTGGATACCCTTTCCGGTGGACAACGCCAGCGCGCATGGATTGCGATGGTGCTGGCGCAGGAAACGTCGATTATGCTGCTCGATGAACCTACCACCTGGCTGGATATCAGCCATCAGATCGATCTGCTGGAGCTGCTGAGTGAGCTAAACCGGGAGAAAGGGTATACGCTGGCCGCCGTTCTGCACGATCTTAATCAGGCGTGTCGCTATGCAACGCATCTGATTGCGCTGCGTGACGGAAAAATTGTTGCCGAGGGTGCGCCGAAGGAGATCGTCACAGCGCAGCTTATTGAAAAAATCTATGGTCTGCGCTGTATGATTATCGACGATCCGGTTGCCGGAACGCCGTTAGTGGTGCCGCTTGGGCGCAATAAATAGCAAGATTTACCGTCTGGCGGACTGCTCGCCGCCAGACGAAAAGTCATCACACCAGTTGTTGGTCAATAAACGTCATTTTTTGCTTACGCGCCACCATGGCGTAATTCAGCAGAACACCACCACACGCCACCATGCCACCCAGCAAAGCAGCCAAAATAACGATCATCGATTTTGCCGGACCATCTTTATGCACTGGCAGCGAAGGTGAAAGTTGATATTTAAATGGCGTAAATTTTACATCATTCACATTCATAGCTAACAGCTGTTCAACGTGATATTGGCGGTTACGTAATTCACCGTTAATTTCAGCAACATCCGTTACCGACTTTTCTATTTCTAATTTACGTGCAATGCCGTCAGCGCCCAGTGAAATAGAGAAATCAGGGTCATCTTTCACCGCCTGGCCATTACTGTAGACTGGTTTTTTAATCCCAGCGGCATTCGCAATTTCCAGTGAATAATGCAGTCGCTGGATTTTGGCGTCCAGTTGATTCTTAAGCCTGATGCGATCCATCTCCAGTCTTTCTTTCTCAAAGCTGGTTTTGATGGACAGTTTATTGCGAATATCTTCCAGCGTTTCTTTCACCACAGCATCAGAAATATACTGGATATAGCCCTTCAGCACAGACTGGGCTTCTTCAGCCTGGGGCGCGGTAAAGCTTAGCGTCCATGCGGTATACAGCGAAGTCTCATTCTTTTTTCCCACATTGCTGTCAATGGCGTTCATTTTTTCACTGAGCCTGACAATTGCCCGATGCAGGTCCATTTCATCGATATCCGCGCCTTTCAGTTGTTCCATCACGTAAGGAGAAGAACGCAGATACTCTTCCAACAATGAGGGCGACTGAAATTTTTTGATAAACAGATTAAATACTTCACCACGGCTAACGTTAATATCCATATCCAGCACGCGCAATTTGGTCAACGTATTTTCGAGGTTCTGCCACTGGACGGGCTCGGCCGGCGTCACGATGGCCTGACTGGTCCATTTTTGCGGTAGTAGAAAAGAGACCAGAATACCCACACAGGCAAAGGCGAAAACGGTCGCCATAATTTTCGTCCTGGCGCGCCATAAGATTTCGATAAGATTAACTAAATCGATTTCATTAGCATTTACCGCTGGCTGAGGATATGCAGTAAAATCCGAAACGTTATCTTGCTTAATATTTAATGATGACATGTGTGTGACCTGAGATCCGTACCCAAAGAAGAACATTTCCGAAAGAGAAGTCTACCAGTTAGTAAGATTTTCCGAAACACTCTTTGTGCTCGAAGCCCTACCAAAAATTATATTCGGAATTTATTCACCCTTTTAATCGCCCTCATCACACTAAAAAAGATCAACCCCATAACATAATTATTACATCATGGGGTTATTTGATCGTCGCGATAGTAAGATTCGCTTTGTTACACCGAATTATTGATCAAGGTGTTTATTATTGGCCCTATCGCCTCAAACGAGCTGGGAGAGATAATATCGACATGCGCGCAATCCTGACGATATACATCCAGACTGGATATCCACGGTGACCAACTGCGTTCAGGACTGACCCCCGGCACTAAGGTGCGCTCAGCAACGAACAGCGTGGCGTGACCAGCAAACGGCGCGCTGTGTGCCGTGGTGAGCAGGCGAACCGCATCGGCGTAGTTACCTTCGATAGCATTAAATAAGGCCTCTGACGCATTCCCCTGCTGCGCTGCCAGAAACGCTTCACGTTCACGCTCGATCTCGGCCAGTACCGCGGGATCCAACCCATTAGCCTCCTTTTCCTGCCAGTTTTGCGTTTCCGGCGGCCAGGTATCCAGCAGTCCCAGAAATGCAACTGTCTCTCCTCTGGCATGTAAGCGTGCGGCGATTCCCTGCGCCAACGTCCCCCCCAGCGAGTAGCCTAATAAATAATAGGGACCATGAGGCTGCTGGCTGAGCAGCGTTGCCAGGTGATGTTCGCATACCGCATCAAGGTTTTCCGCCGTCTGCATAGGGCCATCCGGTCGCGGCGACTGAATGCCAATAATCGACCACTGCGGGCTGAGGTAACGCGACAGCACGCTAAACTGCCAGGCGAAACCCGACGCCGGATGGAAGCAAAACAGCGTTGGGCCATGACTTTCACGCAGCGGCAGCAGCGTTTCGAATCCCAGACGCTGCGACTGTTCATCATCATTGCTCTCCAGCAGTGCACTCAGTTGTTCAACAGTAGAAGCCACCATTATCTGCCCAGGCGTTACCTGACGCTCAAAAATCCGGCTCAACTGCGCTGCCAGTTTCATCGCCAGCAGCGAATGTCCGCCAAGCGCAAAGAAGTCAGCCTCTACGTCATTAACCTCGCAATCCAGCAAAGCCGCAAAAGACTGCGCGATGGCGGTTTCAGTCCCTGCTCGCGGCGCACGTCCTGACGTACGCGACGTCAACTGCGGCATCGGCAGCGCTTTACGATCCAGTTTACCGTTTGCACTCAGCGGCAGCTCCGCCAGTTGCAACAATACCGTCGGCACCATATGCGCAGGCAGTTTTTCACGCAGAGTTTCCCGCAATGCAGACGTATCCAGCGGTAACCCCGATTGCGACACCAGATACCCCACCAACTGTCGTGCATCGCCACCTGTCGCCGCCGCCTGGTTGAATACGCAGGCGTGGGCAACGGCATGTTCGACATCTGGCAGCTGCTGCATCACCCGATCAATCTCACCGAGCTCAATGCGCTGTCCGCGAATTTTAAGCTGGTCATCGCTGCGCCCGAGGTATTCCACTGCGCCATTCTCCAGCCAGCGCGCCACATCCCCGGTACGGTACATGCGTTCACCAGGGTTAAATGGATCGGCGATAAAGCGGCTCGCGGTTAGATCCGCTCGCCCCAGGTATCCTTGCGCCAGTTGGATCCCCGTCAGATAGAGATCACCTGCCACGCCAAAGGGCACCGGGCGCATCATGGCGTCCAGGATCCGTAAACCGGTATTCCATACCGGATAGCCAATCGGCACGCTATTGCCCGTTACGGCAGCGAGATCGTCCCCCCAGGCCGGATACCAGCTCACATCGACTGCCGCTTCCGTTGGCCCGTATAAATTGTGCAGTGGCGCATGAGTCAACTGTTCCCATTCGCGGCATAAATCTGCAGGTAAGGCTTCGCCGCTGCAGAATACCCGTTTCAGCGAGGCACAGCTCTCCCGTGCGGTTTCCGGCGTCAGTGAAGCAACAAAAGCGGCCAGCATAGAGGGAACAAAGTGCGTGGTCGTCACCCCTGACTGCGCAAAGAACTGCTGCATCGCCAGCGGATCGCGGTGCGCTTCAGGTTCTGCCATGACCAGTTTTGCCCCGGCAATAAACGGCCAGAAAAACTCCCATACCGAGACGTCAAAACTGCACGGCGTTTTTTGCGCCACCACATCATCGGCGGTCAGTGGATAGTGATTTTGCATCCACAGCAAACGGTTAACGATGGCGGTTTGCCCAACCATCACCCCTTTTGGTCTGCCGGTAGAACCGGAAGTAAAAATAATATAGGCCGTATGATTAGGTTGAGATAGCGCCAGCGGTGCAGCATCCTCTTCTGGCAGCGGCGCGTTGTAGCACAGACTTTCCAGCTCCGGAATATCGCTAAAGCGCGTCAGTTGCTCTTCGGTCGCGATCAACAATTTTGGCTTCGCGTCTTCGAGCATCATCCGCAGGCGATCGTCCGGGTATCCGGTATCCAATGGCAGCCAGGCGGCTCCCGCCTCAACAATACCGTGCAGCGCCAGCGTGAGGAACACGGAACGCGGTAATGCCACGGCAACGCTGTCACCAGGCTGTACGCCACGTTCGCGCAGGCGGCGCGCCAGCGCCACAACCTGTTGGCGCATTTCACGATAGCTAAACTGATAGCGGGCATCAGCCAGCGCCGGGGCATCCGGCGTTTTATCGGCCTGCTGTACCACCAGCGCGCTCAGCGTGGTGGACGGGATCGCCACGGTCGTATCGTTAATCTTCGCCAGCCGCTCATGTTCTGTCGGCAACAGCATCCCGGCATCGCCGCAGCATAGCGACGGATTGTCGGCAAACTGCGCGATAAGCGCGGTTAAACGCGATGCTTGTTGCGCCAGCGTCGCGGCATCGTAGCGCTGTTTATTGGCCAGGATTTCAATACTCAGCCCGCCGTTTTCATCCGGGAACAGCGCCAGCTCCAGATCGTTCACCGGACCTGTCGCCAACGTATGGGTTTGCGCCTGAACGCCGGGAATATTCAGCTGATAGTCGAATATTTTCACGTTCAGTACCGGGCCAAACAGCGGTTCGGCACCGACTGCGCGCCCGCTGTCGCGAACAATTTGCTCAGCATCATATCGCTGATGTCGGCGCATTTTCTTCAACTGTGCGGCCAGTCGTTGGGCAAGTGCAGGCAAGCTTTCTGCCGCATTCAACTGCACGCCAAATGGCAGGACGTTTAAAACCGGTCCGGTGGACGTGAGCGCCGCCGACCCCATACGCCGCATAAAGATAAACCCGGCGGCATATTCCATTCGGCTGCATAAACGTCCGAGCCACAGCGCCACCAGCGCAAGGGCCAGATCCGCACGCTGAACGTCTGGCATACGTGCCGCAAGCCGGCGAAACTCCCCTTCAGGCGCGGTTAACTTCAGACGAATAATATCCGCACTGGCCGACCGCCCTGGCAGGGGTTTGTTAGACAGCGAAGCCGGAGGTGGGAGTTGCTTTCGCTGCTCGGTCCAGAAGGCGGCGTCGCGTTGCCAGGCATCGCTTTGCCGATACTGTTGATACTCTTCCACCACCTCAGAAAATGGCGTAAAAGGTGATTCCGGCGTGGGCTCGCCATGCAGCCATGCGCGGTAAATCGCGGCTATCTGGCGGGTAATGGCCGGGAAACTGAAGCCATCAACCAGCAGATGATGGTAACGCTGATACCAATACCAACGCTTTTCTCCCACCTGAATGAGCAGGTGAAAAACCAGCGGCTTAGTGCCATCAGCACGGATGTCCTGCTGCAGGTCTGCCTGCATCAAGGCGCGCGCTGCCGCATGCGGATCGGATTTTTCGCGCAGATCGATAATTTCTGGTGGCGCAAAGGCAAGCGCAGAGTCTACCCATTGCCAGACCTCGCCGTTATCTTCGCTAAACCGCATCCGTAGGGTATCGGCCTGCTGCAGACCCGCCACTACCGCTTTCGCCAGCAACGGTGCGTCCAGTTCGCCGGTTAATTCTACGTAGTGCGCCACGCTCCACGCTGAGGGCAATGTGGAGAGTTTTTCCGCCATCCAGATCCCCGGCTGAGCCGCAACTAACGGTAAACGTTGAGTCATGGAGCCTCCTGCACATCGACGTAGTTCGCTGGCGTCAGCGTGGTCCAGTTTGCATCCAGCCATTGCTGGCAGGCTTCCTGTGATTGGGGTTCGCACGCGACCGTCCAGCCAACAGGAAGTGAGCATTGCTGCGGCCAAAGGCTAAACTGACGTTGGGGATTTTGCAGAATGTAAAACTGGCCCTGCGGATTATCGAAGGGGTTACTGAATTCCATACTCAACTCCTGTCGTGGAACATCGTCCGGTTAAATCGTGTCGGTAAGCGGTTGCCAGAGCGTGATCAACCCTTGCATGAGTCCGCCGCGCCAGCAAAGCGCATCGTGTCCACCATCAACCTGACGCCAGAAAATAGACTGTGGTGCAGAGGGTAACTGGGCATAAAGCGCCTGATTTGCGCGATAAATAATGGGCTCGCGGATCCCGGCTTCCAGGACAATACGCAGCCCCTGGGCGCTTATCTTTCCGCTCTTCAGTTGCTCAACGATCGCCCCATCCTGATGACCACCACGATGCGGCCACCAATAAGAGCCCGACTGGCTGAGCACACAGCCAAAGCGCGCGGGCCAGTTAAGCCCGGCATACAGCGATGACAGCCCGCCAAAACTTTGCCCGGCGACGACGGTACGCTGCGGGTCGTCACTGAATGCGGTCGTGGTCTTCACCAGCGGCAATAACTCCTGCTGTACTGCCAACCAAAAATCCGCATTACACGGCAGTTCGCGGCTGCGGTGAGCAGTGTCGATGGTATCAATCAGGAGATAAACGGCGGGCGGGAGGTGTCCGCGATGGGTGAGTGAAGTCAGCGCAGGCCAGACCGGCATACTTTGTGCCCAAAACTGTCCATCCAGAAGGATGGCCAGGGGACGCGCTTCCGGCTGGGCTTCACCAGTGGTAAACACCCACACGCGGCGTGTATTGCCGAGCCTGGCGCTACGCCATTGCAGGCAAACTGCGGGCGAGTCGGGGTTTTCAGGTCGATCCCATCCCGGTTGTACGGGTGCATCAGGCATTTCCAGCGCAGACACCGCATGGCCACGACCGCCCTGCCAGCTCTGCGGATTGAGGGGATCGGCAATGGCCTGCGGCAACAATAGCCGCCAGCCTTCACGCAGCACGGTTCGGTCAGGCGCTTCGCCCGGCGTCTGCGCGGCAAAAATATCATTTCGTTCTGTTGGGATGAAACAGTAACTGCCGCGCCAGTTGGCGCTGAGGGAAACACTCCAGCACCAAACATTTGTTCCGTCAATGCGTTGCATCGACTGCGGGGTGGCATTTTGATGGTGGTCGGTGACGCCGGTGATATAGACCCATACGCGATGAATGGCTGACTCTTTTTCCGTTCCCTGCGGGTCGCGCCACCAGAAGGTTACCCGATAATTTCCGTTGTCTTCACGCTCCCACTCCGGGCCTTTTTTTGACTGCCACCACGCCTCGCTTCCCATCTTTAACGTCGTCACCGCCATAACCCCATGTTTATTGTCAAATTTTATGATCTAGCGTGAAATATATTGATAATATTATTGATAACTATTTGCATTTGCAATAGCGTATTGTCGCGCTGTGGGAAGCGCGCACAGTTTTTCACCACTTATAAACCGGCCTGGCGCTGCGTACTTTTTCTGGAAGGGAGGGTTTACGCGGATGCGGGCGACATCAGACCAAATGCCGCACCACGGCACATTGGTACTCGTGGCTAAAAGAACAGCAGGACATACAATGAACAACAAGATTCATTCACTGGCCTTATTGGTCAATTTAGGGATTTACGGGGTAGCCCTGCCAGCGATGGCAGAAGATCAAACCGATAGCGCCGCTGTCTCTCATGAAGACACCATCGTGGTTACCGCCGCCCAGCAGAACCTGCAGGCACCGGGCGTTTCAACCATTACCGCTGATGAAATTCGTAAGAATCCTCCCGCTCGCGATGTGTCGGAAATCATCCGTACCATGCCAGGCGTCAACCTGACCGGTAACTCAACCAGCGGTCAACGCGGCAACAACCGCCAAATCGATATTCGCGGCATGGGGCCGGAAAACACCCTGATTCTGATCGACGGCAAACCGGTAACCAGCCGTAACTCTGTGCGTCAGGGCTGGCGCGGCGAGCGTGATACCCGCGGCGATACCGCATGGGTTGCTCCGGAAATGATCGAACGTATTGAAGTGCTGCGTGGTCCTGCCGCGGCACGCTATGGCAACGGTGCGGCTGGCGGCGTGGTGAATATCATCACCAAGAAAGGCGGCGATGAGTGGCATGGCTCCTGGAATACCTATTTCAACGCCCCGGAACACAAAGAAGAAGGCTCGACCAAACGCACCAACTTTAGTTTGAATGGCCCGCTGGGCGGGGATTTCAGCTTCCGCCTGAACGGTAACCTCGACAAAACCCAGGCCGACGCGTGGGACATTAACGATGGTCACCAGTCTGCACGTACGGGCGACTACGCAGATACCATGCCAGCGGGTCGTGAAGGGGTAAAAAACAAAGATATCAACGGCCAACTGCGGTGGGATTTTGCGCCAATGCAATCGCTGGAGTTTGAAGCCGGCTACAGCCGCCAGGGCAATCTATACGCTGGCGACACCCAGAACACCAACAACGATAACAAAACCAACGGACTGGTAAAAAAATACTACGGTAAAGAAACCAACCGTATGTACCGTCAGAACTATGCGCTGACGTGGAACGGCGGCTGGGACAATGGCATTACCACCAGCAACTGGGCGCAATACGAACATACCCGCAACTCCCGTTTGGGTGAAGGTCTGGCAGGAGGTCTTGAAGGGCTATTTAACAGTAATCATTTTACCGACACTGACCTGGCGGATGTCACCCTGCACAGCGAAATTAGCATTCCATTCGACCTGTTGGTTAACCAAAATCTGACGCTCGGTACCGAATGGAACCAGCAGCGCATGAAGGACATGAGTTCCAATACTCAGACCTTTATGGGCGGTAATATTCCTGGGTCCAGCAGCACCAACCGCAGCCCGTACTCAGACGCAGAGATTTTCTCTCTGTTTGCTGAAAACAACATGGAACTGACCGACAGCACCATGCTGACGCCAGGTTTGCGTTTCGATCATCACAGCATTGTGGGCGATAACTGGAGTCCGTCCCTGAACCTGTCCCAAGGTCTGGGCGATGACTTCACCCTGAAGATGGGGATTGCGCGCGCCTATAAAGCGCCAAGCCTGTATCAGCTCAACCCGAACTACATTCTGTACAGTAAAGGTCAGGGTTGCTACGCCACTGGCTCAGCGACCGGTATTGGTTGCTACATGATGGGCAACGATGATCTGAAGGCCGAAACCAGTATCAACAAAGAGATTGGTCTGGAGTTCAAACGTGATGGCTGGCTGGCCGGGGTAACCTGGTTCCGCAACGATTATCGCAACAAGATTGAAGCAGGAACCGTACCGTTAAGCAGAACATCGATTACCCAGAAAAACCCGACCACAGGTAAAACAACAACAACCTACACCGATATCTATCAGTGGGAAAACGTGCCTAAAGCGGTGGTGGAAGGTCTGGAAGGGACGTTGAACGTGCCGGTTAGCGAGACCGTAACCTGGACCAACAACATTACCTACATGCTGCAAAGTAAGAATAAAGAGACCGGCGAACGCCTGTCGATTATTCCTGAATACACGCTGAACTCAACCCTGAGCTGGCAGGCACGCGAAGATCTGTCATTGCAATCCACCTTCACCTGGTACGGCAAACAGCAGCCGAAAAAATACGATTACCAGGGGAAACCGGTGACCGGCAGTTCAGCCCAGGAAGTGAGTCCGTACAGCATTGTCGGCCTGAGTGCGACCTGGGATGTGACGAAAAACGTCAGCCTGACCGGCGGCGTGGATAACGTCTTCGACAAACGTCTGTGGCGTGAAGGTAATGCCCAAACCACCAGCGACAACAAAACTGGCTATTACATGGCGGGCGCTGGCGCGTACACCTATAACGAACCGGGCCGGACGTGGTTCATGAGCGTTAACACACACTTCTGATAATGTTTTTCCCTCTCCTCGTTACGGGGAGAGGGAAAGCGTAAGAAATCATGCACACAACGCACATCCCGCTCCCTTTCGCAGATCATACGCTGCACATTGTCGAATTTGATCCCGACACTTTCCATGAGCACGACCTGCTCTGGCTTCCCCACCACACTCAGATCCACTCCAGTGGGCGTAAGCGTAAAGCTGAGCACTTAGCGGGGCGTATTGCCGCAGTCCACGCACTGCGTGAATTTGGCCACAAAACCGTGCCCGGCATCGGTGTGCAACGCCAACCGTTGTGGCCGCAGGATCTGTTTGGCAGCATCAGCCATAGCGCAACAACGGCGCTGGCGGTCGTATCAACGCATCCCATTGGGCTGGATATAGAAGCTATTTTTACACCACAAACCGCAGTTGAGCTGGCTGATGGCATTATTGATAACCACGAACATCAGATTTTGCAGCATACCTGCCTGCCCTTTCCGCTCGCCTTAACCCTGGTATTCAGTGCAAAGGAGAGCCTGTATAAGGCGTTTTCCAATCAGGCATCGGGGCTACCAGGTTTCACCAGCGCAAAAATCACCGCACTCACGACTCAGCAATTAACATTACAAATCATGCCGTCATTTTCGGCAAACCTCGGCAATCAAGAAGTTAACGTTCATTGGTTTCAGCGTGATAAAAATATCGTGACGCTATTTCCATCCTCACCATCAGGATCGTGATCCTTTTCTCTTTTTAAGAAATTAGCTGCGCAAATCGTAGACAGTTCGATTATCTCGACTTATCGTTAACTTGAATAATAAATCATATTTGAATAAATATTCAAAGTGGAGAAAGAGATGAACAAGACCTTGATTAAATCCGTATTACTGGCCTCGATCCTTACCACATCGGGTTCGCTGTATGCTGCCGACAACGGACTGATTGCGATTATTACCCCTTCTCACGATAACCCGTTTTTTAAAGCCGAAGCCGACGGTGCAGTCGCCAAAGCAAAAGAGTTGGGATACGCCACGCTGGTTGCCTCTCATGATGATGACGTCAATAAACAAAACCAACTGATTGAGACTGCTATTGCTCGTAAAGCGAAAGCGATCATTCTCGATAATGCGGGTGCAGATGCCACCGTAGGGCCGCTGGAAAAAGCCAAAGCAGCGGGTGTAGCTGCTTTTCTGATCGATCGCGAAATCAATAAAACCGGCATCGCGGTCGCGCAAATCGTGTCGAATAACTATCAAGGCGCACAGCTCGGCGCAGAGAAGTTCGCCAGGTTACTGGACGGAAAAGGGAAGTACGTTGAACTGCTGGGACGTCAATCCGACACCAACGCCCATGTACGCTCGCAGGGGTATCACGATGTACTCGATGACTATCCGGACATGAAAATGGTAGCCCAGCAGACGGCAAACTGGAGCCAAACCGAAGCCTTTACCCGAATGGAAGCCATTCTACAAACCAACCCAGATATCGTAGGCGTGATCTCAGGTAACGACACTATGGCGCTGGGTGCAGAAGCCGCACTAAAAGCGGCGGGGAAAAATAATGTCATCGTGGTCGGTTTTGATGGCAGCGACTACACCCGCGATTCAATCATTAATAAAAGCAATATTAAAGCGACAGTACTGCAGCCCGGCTGGCAGCAGGCACAAATGGCTGTTGAGCAGGCGGATTACTATCTGAAAAACGGCAAAGCCCAGAAAGAAGAAAAACAGCTCATGGATTGCGTGCTGATTGACGAAACCAATGCCAGCAAGCTGAACAAGTTCAACCTGAGCCACTAAGCGGAGGCACTATGTCGTTAACACAATGGGGTGCCGCGCTGGTTGGATGCGCCACCCTGTTGCTGACGGCCTGTACGGTAGTTGACCTCGACGAAAACGGCAAACCAATTATCCCGGCCGATCCTCAGGCCAAAGCCAGTTTCGACAACCAGACTCCCGATCAGATCGCGCAACAAACCTGGCAATCCCGCGTCCTGGAAGCGGCACAGCAACATGTTCTGGATGCTTCAGCGCTGACCACTCGCCTGAAGGCCCCCTCACCCGCTCCTGAAAGCGTGTTTGTACGCCTGACCAGCCAGATTGATAGCGTCGACACCACCAATGGGCGAGAGCACACCATCGTGGTGAGGGTCAATGATATGCCCGTCACGATTCAGATTGGCCCGGTAATGCGTGGCAATGCTATTCGCGATGCCAGTGGTTTCAAGTTTGAAGATTTTACTAACCAGGTTCAGTTTGCCCAACTGTCACGGGCTTATAACCGTGAAGCGGCGAAACAGTTACCCGCCGTAGACACTAGCTGGCAAGGGAAAACTGCCACGGTGCTGTTTGCCGTGACGTTGAATGCTGGAAAAGCGGAAAACGCAGCAGCACTGACGCTGGAACAGGAGGCTCACTAATGCGCAATACCTCAGCTGATGACATCATCCTGCGCACGCATGCCATTTCAATGCTGTTTCCCGGCACAATTGCACTGGACAGCGTCGATTATCAGGTCTGGCGTGGCAAGGTGAATGTGATTATTGGTGAGAATGGTGCGGGGAAATCGACGTTGATGAAGATCCTCGCTGGCGTTCAGCAACCCAGTAGCGGTGAGATGTCGCTCAATGGAAATCCCGTGCGCTTTGCCAGCACCCGGGATGCTGCGGCACATGGAATTGGTATGGTGCATCAGGAGTTAAACCTGTTTGAGAACCTCACCGTCGCGGAAAACATTTTCCTCGGTCGGGAGATTCAAAAAGGCATGGCCCCCATTAATGAGGCCGAGCAAGAAAAACGCACCGCGGAATTATTAACCCGGCTCGATCAGCCGATATCACCGCGCGACCTGGTTGGCAATCTCAAAGTAGGGCAGCAACAGCTGGTCGAAATCGCCAAAGCACTGGCTGAAGATGCAGATATCCTGATTCTTGATGAACCCACCTCAGCGCTCAGTAAAACTGAAGTCGAGATTCTGTTTCGCGTGATCCGTGAACTTACTCGCCAGGGCGTGTCGATAATCTATATCTCCCATCGTCTCGAAGAATTGATGGCAATTGGCGATGTGATCACTATTTTACGCGATGGTAAATTTCAAGCCGAAGCCAAGGTTAGCGACATCGATGTCCCGTGGATTGTGCGCGAGATGTTGGGCAGTGATCCGGTAAGCAACTTTCTCGAACCCGGCCGCACGTTTGGAGCTCCGGTTCTGGAAGCAGAACATATCACCTGCGTGAATACCGCTGGCAGCGCAGTCGTCAATGACGTCACCTTTAACGTTCATGCCGGTGAAATTGTCGGTATCTATGGACTTATGGGGGCTGGGCGAACCGAATTGTTCGAGTGCTTGTTAGGTACTGAGCGCAACTACCTCGGAAAACTGTGGCTCGACAGCAAACCGGTCCCGCAGCGCTTAACCACCGCCGATCGCATCCGTATGGGAATGAGTCTGGTGCCGGAGGATCGCAAGCGCACAGGGATTTTCCCCATTTCATCCGTCGCCACCAATCTGACCATTGCCAGCCTTTGGCGGCGTCTGCAACGTGGCTTTGCCATTGCCCGCAAAGATGAAGAGGCCGTGGTCGCCAGCACAATTGGCAATCTGTCGATAAAAGTCTCCTCGCCAGAGGTTGAAATTCAGGCGCTGAGCGGGGGGAACCAGCAAAAAGTGGTGATTGGTCGCTCTCTGCTCACCAATCCAAAAATTCTATTTCTTGACGAACCCACACGCGGCATCGATGTCGGGGCGAAAGCCGATGTGTTCCGCATGATGGTCCAGCTTTCCCAGCAAGGTATTGCTGTGGTCTTCTCCACCTCAGATTTAAAAGAAATTATGGCGGTTTCTGACCGCATTCTGGTGATGTCCGGCGGCAAGCTAACTGCCGATATCGCCCGCGATCGTGCCGAAGAATCGGCGCTGGTAACCGCAAGTGCTCAGGGGTTCTGATATGAAAACACTACAATCTGCCGCCATCGCGCCTCGCTCCACAGTCGCCTTCTCTCGGGAAAATATCCTGCTACTAATCCTAAAACTGCGCACTTTTATTGCACTGTTTTTAATCGTCGGGTTCTTTGCCTTCACCGTACCGGGATTTCTCTCTGGCGGCAGCATGGTCATTATGATCAAGCATATCGCCATTAACGCCTTTCTGGCGCTGGGGATCACGTTTGTCATTATTACCGCCGGGATTGATCTCTCAATTGGCGCTACGCTTGGGCTGTGCGGCATGGTCGCAGGATGGCTAATCACTAAAGGCATTGTATTGCCAATGTTCGGCATCGCAATTTTCCCCAGCGTCTGGGTGATTGTGCCTGTCGTCTTGTTGATTGGTGGGCTGATTGGCGCGGCGAATGGTTGGATCATCACCCACTATAACGTCGCACCGTTTATTTGTACGCTCGGAACCATGTACGTTTTGCGCGGGGCGGCGATGCTGACCTCCGATGGGCAAACCTTTCCCGGGCTTTCCGGCAATCCGCAGCTCGGCAATACCGGTTTTGATGAGATTGGTGCCGGTACACTGTTTGGGATTCCGTGGGCCATCTGGATGATGATTGTGCTGGCACTGGTCATTGCTTACGTCGCTCGTCGTCTACCTTTTGGTCGCCACGTTTACGCCATCGGGGATAACGAACGCGCTGCTGAGCTGTCAGGGGTAAAAGTAAAACAGGTGAAAATCTGGGTGTATACCCTATCCGGACTGTGTGCCGCGATTGCTGGAATTGTGGTCTCGGCACAGCTTTCCGCCAGCCATCCGGCCAACGGTACGGCATTTGAGATGAACGCCATTGCCGCAGTGGTTCTCGGCGGTACGTCACTGGCCGGTGGACGGGGCACGATTTTAGGCACGCTGATTGGCGCTTTCGTTATCGGTTTTCTGGCCGATGGTCTGGTGATGATGGGCGTCAGCGAGTTCTGGCAAATGGTGATTAAAGGTATCGTGATTATCGTCGCGGTCATCATCGACCAGATGCAAAACCGGATGCAGCAAAAAGCCGCGGTGGTAGCACAAAAGGCGGCGATGGAAAGTCAGTAATCCCCTCTGAAAAGTCTGATATGCACAACCAGACAGCTCCAGGGGCCTCCTGGGGCTGTCAATTGTTTAACTCACCGTGACATCACCCTTTCACCAGACTGCGGGCTGTCGGGTAGTCGGTGATCAATACGTCAATATAATTCCCCTGCAATGCCCCGCGTATCGCATTCTGTTTTTCCACACCACCAGCCAAAGCAATCACGTGGTTACACTCCCGGATCTGCGAAAGCTCCATTCCGATGACCGGGTCTTCCTCATGGCTGAGTACCGGGTTACCTGCTGCATCGTAATAATGCAGACAGATATCGCCTACTGCGCCGCGCTCGGCGAGCAGTCGCAACATTTCTTCGTTGTAGTAGTTGCCTGAGTTTTTCAGCAATTGAGAAGGCTCCAGTTCGCCAATACCGACAATTGCCACATCCACTTCAGCAAACTTTTCAACCACCGCGGCAACGTCAGGGCTGTTAACCAACCGTGTACGCTCTTCAACCGAATGCTCAATACTTTGTGAAGGCAGCAGCCAGGCCGGACAGCCAAGGTGCGCTGCCAACTGTTGCGTAAGAATCGTGGCCTGCACGTTACCATTCGGCCCTACGCCGCCCAGCAGTTGGATCACCCCCGCCGCACGGATATTTTGCGGGTGCATCTCATCGACCATACAGCGAATGGTGCTACTCCAGGAGGAAATTCCAACCAGGTCCTCGGCTCGCAAGCGGGTTTCAACGTAATGCGCCGCCGCACTGCCAATTGCATGCTTAATTTGCGTATTGCTGGGGTTGTCACCGACATCCACGACAATCGCCTGACGAATACCAAACTGCTCTTCAATGGCTTTTTCCAGCGCCACAAAGATATTGGTCGGCTGTACGACGGTGATTTTCACCAGCCCTTCTTTCTGACAACGCGTTAAAGCACGGGAGACAAAGGACTGCGACAAATGCAGCAGCGTGGCGATTTCAGACTGTTTTTTATTTTCGGCGTAGTAAAGCGTGGCAATCTTAACCAGCAACCGCTGTTCATCCTGCTTTGACATGGCATTCCCCCTGATAAACTGCCTGTTATTTTTATTCATACCTGAATAGATAACAAGTCATCAGTACCTTTCCAGTTATCACGTTAGTGTGATCCTTTTCTCTTTTCTCCAAAATTTGGTGGCACAAGCCGTAGACAAACCGCCAGACAAGGCATATCTTTAATTATGAATAATAAATCATTAGTGAATATTTATTCTAACCAATAACGACTGACTGTTTTATCTGCAGATTACGTGGTGGGTAGAGAGACAGTTGCACTACTGCACTCACATGGAATATTTATTCATTCAAGATTAAACATTCAAGAGGTGTCTTATGAATCCGTTTTCGCTCTCAATACCTGAGCTAGAAAAGAAAGCACGTGCCGTGCGTCGCCGCATTATCGTGTTGAATGCTGAAAGCCCGGCTGGCGGGCACACTGGCGCAGACCTGTCGCAGGTTGAACTGCTGACAGCACTCTATTTTCGCATCCTGAATTGCTCCCCGGAGATTAAAGAGAGCGACGAGCGCGATATCTACATCCAGTCAAAAGGTCACGCAGTGGGCGGTTACTACTGTGTCTTGGCAGAAGCCGGTTTTATTCCTGTGGACTGGCTGGCGACCTATCAACACGCAGATTCGCATCTGCCTGGGCATCCGGTAAAACATAAAACGCCAGGAATTGAATTGAATACCGGAGCTCTTGGTCACGGTCTGCCGGTTGCAGTAGGGATTGCGCTGGCGGCTAAACGCAGCAACAGCAAACGCCGGGTGTTTGTCGTCACCGGTGATGGTGAATTGGCCGAAGGCAGCAACTGGGAAGCAGCACTGGTCGCTGCCCACTATAAACTGGATAACCTGATTATCATCAACGACAAAAATAACCTCCAGCTTGCCGGATCAACCAAAGAGATCATGAACACCGATCCGCTGGATGAAAAATGGCGAGCCTTCGGTATGCAAGTCACAGAGTGTCGCGGGAACGATATGAGCGATGTGGTGCGCACGCTGGAAGGATTAACCCCTGAAGGCAAGCCATATGTCGTCATTGCACACACCACCAAAGGAGCCGGGATCTCTTTTATCCAGGGCCGCCCGGAATGGCACCACCGCGTGCCAAAAGGAGAAGAAGTTGAACTGGCGCTGGAGGAACTGAAAGATGCGTAATAGCGAACACCTCGCCACCGTCATGGTGAACACGTTAATTGCCGCGGTCAAACGTGGAATGGATGTTGTGCCGGTGGTGGCTGACTCAACATCAACAGCAAAAATCGCCCCATTTATGAAGGAATTTCCCGGTCGTCTGGTCAACGTGGGTATTGCCGAACAGAC
Organism: Citrobacter sp. RHBSTW-00887; assembly: GCF_013728095.1. Lineage (NCBI taxonomy): Bacteria > Pseudomonadati > Pseudomonadota > Gammaproteobacteria > Enterobacterales > Enterobacteriaceae > Citrobacter > Citrobacter sp. RHBSTW-00887. Next base: position 3,818,041 of record NZ_CP056267.1, read on the forward strand.
GTTGGTCGGTGCTGCTGCCGGACTGGCGCTGGGCGGTAAAATCGCCGTCACCTGTAACGCTGCGCCCTTCTTGATTTCACGGGCCAATGAGCAAATTAAAGTCGACATTTGCTACAACAATACCAACGTGAAGTTGATTGGCCTGAACGCAGGGGCCAGCTACGGACCGCTCGCCAGTACGCACCACAGCATTGATGATATTTCCGTGCTACGCGGTTTTGGCAATATTGAGATTTACGCCCCGTCCTGTCCGGTGGAATGCCGACAGATTCTCGACTACGCCTTAAGCCACATAGGTCCGGTTTATATTCGCCTGGATGGCAAAGCCTTACCCGAATTACACGACGAAAACTACCAGTTCGCGCCGGGTAATATCGATATTTTGCGAAAAGGAAAAGATGTCGCACTGGTGGCAATGGGCTCAACTGTGCATGAAATTGTCGAGGCTGCCACAGTGCTGGAACAGGCGGGTATTGACGCCAGCGTAATCAGTGTACCGTCAATTCGTCCCTGCAATACCCAACAGTTACTGGCAGCTTTAACCCACTGCAAGGCAGTGGTTAGCGTGGAAGAACATAACATTAATGGCGGCGTGGGAAGTCTGGTGGCTGAAGTGCTGGCAGAAGCTGGCTGTGCTATTCCACTGCGTAGATTGGGGATTGCCGATGGCCAATATGCAATCGCAGCCGATCGTGCAGCAACGCGCGCACGCCATGAAATTGACGCGGCGGGTGTCGTGAAAAACGCCACCGCACTGTTGCTGGCAACACGATAAAACAATAACAACAACAGAACACTTACTGGAGAAAGCGATGTCACGAATTCCTCATCAGTTGACCATGGCGGTGATTATTGGCAATCGGGGATTTTTCCCGAGCTATCTGGTTGCTGAAGCCCGCGAACAAGCCAGCGTGCTCTTTGAGCGGCTGGGCATTAACACCATAATGCTCAACGAAACGCAGACAGAACTCGGCGGTGTTGAAACCCGTCAGGATGCGAAAGTTTGTGCTGAACTTTTCCGCGCTCACCGCGACAAGATTCACGGTGTGGTGGTACTACTGCCGAACTTTGGCGATGAAAAAGCGATAGCGGAAACGCTGCGACTTTCCGGTTTAGATGTCCCGGTTCTGATCCAGGCGCAGGAAGACAACCTGGATAAAATGGGGCTTGCCACTCGCCGTGACAGCTTCTGCGGCAAGATCTCCCTGTGCAATAACATGCGCCAGTACGGTATTCCGTTTACGCTAACCACCCAGCATGTCTGCGACCTGTCAGGCGAGGTGTTTGCACAAGACCTGAAACGTTTCGAACAAATCTGTCGCGTGGTCGCCAGCATGCGCGGAGTTCGCGTCGGCGCTATCGGCGCACGTCCAGCCGGGTTTAATACCGTCCGTTACAGCGAAAAATTGCTCGAAAGACTGGGTATTGCCGTCGAAACACTGGATCTGTCTGAAGTCTTTACCCGCATCAAACGACTGCGCGACGACGATATCCGGGTGGATGAAAAACGCCGCCTGTTGATGGATAACGCCGACGCCAGCGCCATTCCAGCCGACAAACTGGTCACCATGGCAAAACTGTTTGTCGTTATCAGCGAATGGGTCATCGCTAATGATATTGATACGACTGCCATCCAGTGCTGGACATCGCTGCAGGAAAATTTAGGCATCAACGTGTGCTCAATCATGAGCGTGATGTCCGGGCAGTTAATGCCCAGTGCCTGCGAAGTGGATGTGATGGGCGCGTTGTCAATGTACGCCCTCACCAGCAGCAACTTAAGTCCAGCATCCATTGCCGACTGGAACAATAATTTCGGCGACGATCGTGATAAATGCGTTCTTTTTCACTGCGGTAATTTCGCATCAGCCAGTCTGGACAGCCCGAAGATGGGGACGGCGGATATCATCGGTACCACCGTCGGTAAAGAGAACACCTGCGGTGCAGTTCATGGTCGTATGAAAAGCGGTGCCTTGACCTACTTCCGCCTGAGTACCGACGATTTAACCGGCGAAATCAAAGCCTACGTCGGCGAAGGACTATCGGTTGACGATCCGCTGGACACTGTCGGCTGCCGAGCGGTAATCCAGGTGCCTCATCTGGAGAATCTACTGGCCTGGATTTGTCGTAATGGCTTTGAGCATCACGTGGCAATGAACCATTCCGCCAGCGCAGAGGTGCTGCATGAAGCTTTCACCCGCTATCTCGGGGTGGATACCTTTTTCCATCGCTAATACTCAGGGAAACCGAAGGGCTGGAGAAAACAATGTCAGCACAAAAAGACATTATTATTGCGCTTGATGAAGGCACCACCAATGCCAAAGCCGTAGCGCTGGATGGTCAGGGAAACGTAGTCGCGAAGTTCTCCCGCGCGCTGGCGATCCACACGCCCCGTGAAGGCTGGGTTGAACAGTCAGGTGATGCACTTCTGGACGCATCGCTGGATGTTGTGGCACAAGCCATTGCCTGCGTCGGCGCACAACGCGTCGCAGCGCTGGCGATCAGCAATCAACGTGAAACGGCGATAGGCTGGTATCGTGCCAGCGGTCGCCCTCTCGGCCCTGCTATCACCTGGCAATGTTCGCGCACGGCCGATTTTTGCCGTGCATTACGTGAACAGGGGCACGAGGCGTACATAAAATCCATCACCGGATTACCCGTTGCCCCACTCTTTTCCGCCTCTAAAATGCGCTGGCTGCTGGAGTCAGTTCCCAACGGTATGACGCTCGCACAGCAAGGGGAAATATGTCTCGGGACCATCGATAGCTGGTTACTGTGGAACTTAACGCACGGCGAGGAATTTCGTTGCGACATCTCCAACGCTTCACGCACGCAGTTGCTCAATCTCAACAGCGGACAATGGGATAACAAGATGTTGGCTCTATTCGGTATTCCGCAGCAGGCGTTGCCCGAAGTTTGCCCTTCCAGCCACCATTTTGGCGTAACAAAAGGTCTGGAGAGGATACCTGATGGAATCCCTATTCTGGCGATGATTGGCGACTCTCATGCTGCGCTTTTTGCCCATGGGTTGGGTATGGAAGGCTGCGTCAAAGCGACCTATGGCACCGGATCTTCCATTATGGCACCCGTATTCTCGGCGCAGTCCGAGGTGAGCGCGCTGGCAACGACCATTGCCTGGCATGACGCTGACACCCTGGTCTACGGACTGGAAGGTAATATTCCGCATACGGGAGATGCCGTCGCATGGATGGCCGATAGCACAGGTCTTAGCGAATTACCGGAAGAGCAACTGCTTCATGAGCTCAATACGCTGCCCGCCACGGTTGACTCCACACTGGGCGTCTATTTTGTTCCGGCCCTTACCGGGCTGGGCGCGCCCTGGTGGGATGAAGATGCCCGGGGGTTGATTCACGGTCTCAGCCGCGGAGTGAAACGCGCACATCTGGTACGTGCTGCCCTGGAGTCGATTACCTATCAGATTGCCGATGTTGTTTTAGCGATGCGCCAGCACAACGGTTTTCGACTCAGCGCGTTAATGGTTGATGGCGGGCCAACAAAAAATGACTGGCTAATGCAGTATCAAGCCGATTTATTGGGCTGTCCGGTGATGCGCAGCGATATCCCTGAACTTTCCGCTATCGGTGCCGGATTGCTGGCACGCAAGAAGCTGCAAGGTGCATCTACCAGCCAGTTGCGAGATTATCTGCCCGATCACGTATCGTTCCAGCCAAACATGGCGCGCCATGGGAGATTGCAAAAACGCTGGCATGAATGGCAAGGAGCCGTCGAACGCACCCGTTGGCAAACCCGTTAATAAATCAACGCTAATGATAAATGCGCCCGCAGCCATAACTGACTGTGGGCGCACTGTTAATTCTTCAAAAGCGAGCTACTGCGGCTGACACGCCGCCAGAGATCGGCGTTGCTGCCCTTTTTCATCGAAGTTGTCGGCAGCCAGCCAGCGCTGCAAAACAGCGTCGCACTGGGGCCATTCACTATCAATCATCGATAACCAGTCGCTGTCGCGATTACGCCCCTTGCGCACAATCTTCTGGCGAAAACGTCCTTCGAAGATAAACCCAAGGCGCTCCGCCGCCCGACGGGAAGCCGTGTTCAGAGAGTCACATTTCCACTCCACGCGACGATAGCCCAACGCAAACGCCTGGCGCAGCAACAGCCAGATGCTTTCGGTGCCGAGTACCGTATTTTTCATGCGCGGTGACCAGGTTACATGACCAATTTCAACCGAACCATGCTCCCGTTCGATCGCCATAAAGCACACCAGTCACACCGCACGACCGGAACGCTGTTCAATGACAGCATAGGGAACCAGAGATGCATCCGTGGATTTGCCCTCTACCCAGCAAGCTGTGGCCTCAACGCTCGTGGGGCGAGAACTTGCAAGCCAGGTCCAGTCGCGATCGTCTGGCGCCTGCGCGTAAGCATCAAAAAGATCGGCGGCATGGCTGTCGGCATCCAGGGGAACCAGTCGACAATATTGCCCTGCAAGTTCTTCCCGCGGCAGTACGGCGGCACCATTCCAGTCAGGCACAATATCGCCGACGGTCTGTCCGTAAAGATTAATTTCCGGCACGATTCAACCCCTGTTGCGAAGTAAAAAATAGTTATAACACCGGCCATTTCGCCTTCAAAGCATCGCGGGGGGATTTCTGACAACGAACAGAAAATCAGCGGCCCTTCTATATGCAGCTTGCAAGATGACGCGTCTATACTGATTAAAAATCAACGCTGAAGAGAACACTATGTCCCTACCCGATTTTCATGTTTCAGACCCTTTTACGTTAGGCATTGAACTGGAAATGCAGGTGGTCAATCCTCCGGGCTACGACCTGAGCCAGGACTCTTCCCGACTGATTGACGCCGTAAAGCCGCAGCTCACCGCCGGAGAAGTAAAGCACGATATCACTGAAAGTATGCTGGAGATGGCGACCGGGGTTTGTCGCAATATCGACCAGGCGAGTGCTGAATTATCCGCCATGCAGCAGATAATCTCACGGGTTGCTGCCGAGCATCACCTCGCCATCTGTGGCGGCGGTACGCATCCGTTTCAAAAATGGCAACGTCAGGAAGTCTGCGATGACGAACGCTATCGGCGCAACCTGGAAAATTTTGGCTATCTTATTCAGCAGGCGACGGTATTCGGCCAACATGTGCACATCGGCTGTGCAAACGGCGATGATGCTATTTACCTCCTGCACGGCCTGTCGCGATTTGTTCCCCATTTTATTGCGCTCTCTGCCGCCTCACCTTATATGCAAACGTCCGACACGCGGTTTGCCTGCGCGCGGCTGAATATTTTCTCTGGATTTCCCGATAATGGCCCGATGCCGTGGGTGAATAACTGGCAGGAATTTGAGGGGTTATTTCGTCGACTGGCTTACACCAGCATGATTGATAGCATTAAAGATTTACACTGGGATATCCGCCCCAGCCCGCACTTTGGTACCGTAGAGGTTCGCGTCATGGACACTCCGCTAACCCTTGAACACGCAGTCAATATGGCGGGACTTATTCAGGCTACCGCCCACTGGTTGCTCACTAAACGGCCATTCAAGCACCAGGAGCGTGATTACCTGCTGTATAAATTTAACCGTTTTCAGGCCTGCCGCTTTGGCATGGCGGGAATTATCACCGACGTCAATACCGGCGATGGGCACCGCCTGTCAGATGACACGCTACGGCTACTGGAGAATGTCGCCGCTTCTGCGGACAAAGTAGGCGCGACCAGCGCGATCGAATCCTTACGCCTGCAGGTTAAAAATGGTCATGATGAAGCGCAGAGCATGCGTGATTTCGTCGCCGACGGCGGATCACTAAGTGGTCTGGTGAAAAAACATTGTGAGATTTGGGCCGGGCTGTAAGCGTGGCGTTTGCGTTGCCCACAGAGATCCCGGACAATGGCTTTTTAACTCAAGTTTAACAATGCCATGAAACACCCGCTTGAATCACTGATGACCGCCGCAGGGATCCTGCTGCTGGCTTTTTTGTCTTGCCTGCTGCTGCCCGCCCCCTCACTGGGCATTGTGCTGGCGCAAAAACTCGTCGCCACCTTTCATCTAATGGATCTCAACCAATTTTATACTTTGCTGTTTTGTCTGTGGTTTTTACTGCTGGGGGTGATTGAATATTTTGTACTGCGTTTTATCTGGCGGCGCTGGTTCTCGCTGGCGGATTAGGCCCGCGAGAACCCTTTGCCGTTAATGCGTTCGGCTATGATTTTCTTTGCGATACGCGCCCGGCGGCTGGCTGAACGTACGGGTGAAAATTCGCGTAAAGGTCTGCTGCGAATCGAATCCGTATTTCAAACAGATGTCATACACTTTCTGGTCGGTATCGCGTAGATCGCGCGCCGCCAATAGCAGCTTACGCTCGCGGATGTAGCGCCCGAGGCTTTCGCCTTTGTACTGCATAAAAAGACGCTGCAGGTGCCATTTGGAATATCCCGCATGGCGTGCAATATCATCAATGCGCAATGGCTGATTCAAATTATCATCAATCCATTCAACAATCGTATCAATGACCTGAGCAGAAATCGTCATCATGCTCTCCCCTGTATTCATTGAGTCGCCTGTTGCCACCAGGCCGTAAACGGTTGGTCCGGTTCGGACAGTATTACCGGTTCACCCAGCATTGGCGTCAGTAGTCGGTAATCCTGACGACGGCTGGCAAGCGCCAGTCGTTTGTAGGGATCATCCCAGGTATGTTTCGCCAGAACGAAACGGCCGGCATGCCCTGGCAACACGGCTTTCGCATGCAGATCGGCCGCGGCCTGCGCCGTCTCTTCAGGCATCATGTGAATAAACTTCCAGTCCTGGTCATATTGACCGTTCTCCATAATCGCCAAATCAACCGAGCCAAACTGCTCACCGATGGCTTTAAAATGCGGTCCATAGCCGGAATCTCCGCTGTAATAAACGTTCTGCTCCGGCGTTTCGAACATGAAGCTCGCCCATAGCGTCTGGTTGCGCTTGATACCGCGCCCCGAAAAATGACGAGCAGGCAGCACATGAACGATCAGCGAATCCGTCACTCTGACGGACTGATTCCAGTCCCGCTCTTCGATTATCTCGCTGCGCATCCCCCAGTAACGCAGATGCGACCCTACGCCGAGCGGCGTAATCACCCGCTTAATTTTCGGCATTAACGCCTTGATAGTGGCGAGATCCAGATGGTCATAGTGATCGTGCGAGATAATGAGCAGATCGATCTCCGGCATCGTCTGCGCAGTCCACGGATAATCCCCGGCAAAGGCTTTGTTCAGGAATGAAAACGGTGCGGCATAATTGCTAAATACCGGATCAATCAGGATACGTTGACCCGCCAGCTGCAAATACCATGAGGAGTGGCCCAGCCAGACCAGAGTATCCTGCTGTGGCGAAAGTCCGGCGAGATCGGTTGCCACCAGCGGTAACGGCTGCGCCGGGCGCGCATTATCACGCTTAGCGACCAGAAACTCCCACCAGGCCGCCAGCATGCCTTTGTTGCCGGTATAGCCCGGTGTCGGCACCTGGTTATGAAACTGTCCATCACGATAGTGAGGTGACTGTTCAACCAAACTCAGTTGTGCCCCTTGCGGGGCCTGACCAAACCCGGCATTGAGTACAAACGGTAAACTTGCAGCTGCGGCAATAAGCATAATAACAACCACACAAACTGTGAGACGCTTCATATCCTGACCTTAAACGCGCCCCTTTCCGCTGGTTTGCGCGACTGACTCTTGATTATGAGTGAGTAAGCACTCATTATAGAAATCGAAAGTTCGCCGTCAAGATGATTTTCAATCTTTGACATTCGCCGTTGCGGTGCTGCAAAGGCCGTGATTCAATCATGTTTTTTACAGACTTAAGGGTAAAGTGTAGTGGCTCGTCCGAAGAGTGAAGACAAAAAACTGGCATTACTGGAAGCTGCAACCACAGCATTTGCACAATCAGGCATTGCGGCATCTACCGCCGTGATAGCCCGCAATGCAGGGGTTGCGGAGGGGACGTTGTTTCGCTATTTCGCGACCAAAGATGATTTGATCAACGAGCTTTACCTCTTTTTGAAGCAAGACCTTTGTCAGTCGATGATGGCAAATTTGGATCGATCGGTGACCGATGCCAAAACCATGACTCACTACATCTGGAACAGCTACATTAGCTGGGGCCTGAACCATACCTGCGGGCATCGCACGATTCGCCAGTTGGCCGTCAGCGAGAAAATCAGCAAAGAAACGGAACAGCGGGCTGACGATATGTTCCCGGAACTGCGCGATCTTTGTCATCGCTCCGTACGACCTGAGTTTATGTCTGATGAGTATCGCGCCTTTGGCGACGCGCTATTTCTTTCTCTGGCAGAGACCACCATGGAGTTCGCCGCCCGCGACGCGGCTCGCGCAAAAGAATATATTTCGATGGGATTTGAGGCGATGTGGCGCGCACTCACCCGTGAGGAAAAATAATGGACGGCCAGACCTTACATGCCTGTGCAAAGCGCCTTGCGCTCGAACTGCCTTTTACCGAGCACTGCTGGCCATTCGGCCCGGAATACGATGTCTTCAAAGTCGGCGGCAAAATTTTTATGCTGGTCTCAGAGCTTCGCGGACGCCCGCTGGTTAACCTGAAAGCCGATCCGCAAAAGTCACTGTTAAACCAGCAGATCTACCCCAGCATTGAACCCGGCTATCACATGAATAAAAAGCACTGGATATCGGTCTACCCAGGCGACGACATTACCGAGTCATTACTGACGGAGTTGGTAAATGATTCATGGCATCGCGTCGTAGACGGCCTGGCGAAGCGGGATCAAAAACGCCTGCGTCCAGGTTGATTTATCGTTAACTCCGATAAGTGTTTTTGCATTTTCCTGTCTTATCTTTTTCTTGCTAACCCTGTACCCTGCTGAAACAAAACGCACCCGCAGGGTATAAAAAATCACCAGGAGTAGTTATGGATATTGTTTCTGTCGCCTTAAAACGTTACTCCACTAAGGCATTCGATCCGAATAAAAAACTGACCGCTGAGCAGGCCGAAAAATTAAAAATGCTGCTGCAGTTTAGTCCGTCCAGCACCAACTCTCAGCCGTGGCACTTTATCGTTGCCAGCACTGACGAAGGTAAAGCGCGCGTGGCGAAATCCGCAGCCGGCGGTTTTGTATTCAACGAACGTAAAATGCTGGATGCTTCCCACGTCGTGGTGTTCTGCGCCAAAACGGCGATGGACGATGCCTGGCTGGAGCGCGTGGTGGATCAAGAAGAGCGCGATGGCCGTTTCGCCACCCCTGAAGCCAAAGCCGCAAACCACAAAGGCCGTACCTTCTTTGCCGACATGCATCGCAAAGAGCTGAAAGATGACAACCACTGGATGGCAAAACAGGTGTATCTGAACGTCGGTAACTTCCTGCTGGGCGTGGCGGCGATGGGTCTGGATGCGGTGCCGATCGAAGGCTTCGATGCGGCGGTGATGGATGCAGAATTTGGCCTGAAAGAAAAAGGATTCACCAGCGTAGTTGTGGTCCCGGTGGGTCATCACAGCGTAGAAGATTTCAACGCCGCGCTGCCAAAATCTCGTCTGCCGCTGGAAACAACACTGACGGAAGTTTAATCCCCGCATTTGCATAAGCTCTACACAGCGGTCATCATAGACCGCTGTTTATTAAGGAGACGTTATGCAGGAATTGATATCTCAGGTAGAAGAACTCGGCATTGAAATAAATCACACCACCTCACTGGTGATGATTTTTGGCATTATTTTTATCACCGCCATTATTGTTCACGTTATTTTGCACTGGGTGGTATTACGCGCATTTGAAAAGCGCGCCAACGCCAGCTCCCGCCTGTGGCTACAAATCATCACGCAGAACAAGTTATTTCACCGGCTGGCATTCACCCTGCAGGGTATCATTGTCAATATACAGGCCGCACTCTGGTTACAGAAAGGCAGTGAAGCAGCAGAAATATTAGTAACCTGCGCACAGCTGTGGATCATGATGTACGCCCTGTTGTCCTTGTTTTCCCTGCTGGACGTCATTCTCAATCTGTCGCAAAAATTCCCTGCCGCATCGCAATTGCCGCTAAAAGGCATATTTCAGGGCATCAAGCTCATCAGCGCTATTGTCGTCGGAATATTGATGATTTCCCTGCTGATTGGTCAGTCACCGGCAATATTGATAAGCGGTCTGGGTGCCATGGCCGCCGTGTTAATGCTGGTGTTTAAAGATCCGATCCTCGGGCTGGTGGCCGGAATACAGCTTTCAGCCAACGATATGTTGAAGTTGGGTGACTGGCTGGAAATGCCTAAATACGGCGCAGATGGCGCGGTGATTGATATTGGCTTAACCACCGTAAAAGTGCGCAACTGGGATAACACCATCACCACTATCCCAACCTGGTCACTGGTATCGGACTCTTTTAAAAACTGGAGTGGGATGTCGGCTTCCGGTGGGAGACGCATTAAACGCAGCATCAGCATTGATGCTACCAGCATTCATTTTCTTGATGAGGATGAGCGTCAGCGGCTGCATAAAGCGCACCTGCTGAAACCGTATTTGACCACGCGCCATCAGGAAATTGACGAGTGGAATCAGCAGTTAGATGCGCCTGAATCGGTATTAAACCACCGTCGGATGACGAATATTGGCACCTTCCGCGCCTATCTGAACGAGTATTTGCGTCATCATCCGCGGATTCGCAAAGATATGACGTTAATGGTGCGCCAGCTTGCGCCAGACGATCACGGCTTACCGATCGAAATTTATGCCTTTACCAATACGGTGGTCTGGCTGGAATATGAAAGTATTCAGGCTGATATTTTCGACCATATATTCGCCGTGATCGAAGAATTTGGCTTGCGCATTCATCAGTCACCCACCGGAAATGATATTCGCGCGCTGTCAGGCGCGTTTCAACGCTAACGCTCAGGTACTGGCGCGTGAAATATAGCGCCAGTCCATCATCACCCTTTCCGTCTGCGCGTCAGGATTTTCTATTTTATTCAGCAGCAATCCTACCGCTTTGCGGCCTATATCCCGCGAGGGCTGCTCAATGGTCGAAAGCTGTGGGGAAACCATTTCTGCCAGTTCCGTACCGTCGAATCCCACGACGGCGATATCCTGCGGGATCTGTAATCCGGCATTGAGAATAGCACGCATCGCGCCAGCGGCCAGCGTGTCCGATACGGCAAACACCGCGTCGGGTTTCACCTCTGCGGCAAGCAATGTTTTCATCGCCGCAATTCCTGCGCTGGAACTTAATTCGCTGGCGTATTCTACGGCCTGATACTCAAGCGACAGCGCATGCAGCGCCGCTTTATAGCCACGTTCGCGCAACCGGGCGTATTTATAACTCAGATCATGATTGATTAGCGCAATGCGTCGATAGCCCTTTTCCACCAGGTGAGATATTACAGACTGCGCAGCGTCAACATCGTTAATCCCTACGCAGGAAACCGCGCCTTTATCAGCATATTCCGCGCACTGAACCCAGGGAGCGTCGCCAATCAGCGTGGTCAGTTCCGGTAATTTTGAGAATGCATCCATGGTGATAATGCCATCAACGATTTTCCCCGACAGCAGCTTTAGCGCCGATTTTGAGCGGGCGGTATCCGAGCCGGAATTACACAGCAAAATGCGATAGCCATTCTTTTCCGCCTCTTCTTCAATGCCTTTAACAACCTCTGCACAAAAAGGGTTGGCAATGTTGGAAACCATCACCAGAATCATCGAACTGCGTGCCGTACGCAGCTGACGAGCCAGCAGGTTGGGCTGATAATTGCTTTCTTTAATAGCCTGTAGCACGCGCTCGCGATTTTTGGCTTTGACGGTATCACTGTGATTCAGCACACGCGATACCGTCGCCACCGACACACCGGCAAGCTGGGCGATTTTTTGAATAGACATAACGACGACAAGTCCTGCGGTTTAGGCTTTACGTTGAGGCTACCATAAAATCACTGCCCGGCGAACCGGGTGCGTGTTTAGCGCTGCACTGATACCCAGCGCTGCTGCTGATGGCTTTTTATAATCGCATCAATGATATACATCACATCCGCACCATCAGAAAATGACGCAAATCGACGCTCCGCCGTCGCGGGCATTTTGCCAGCCTGCACCGCCTGATAGAACTGTTGCATCATATTCTTGAACGCATCCGGCCAGCCCTCAATATGCCCACCCGGAAAGTGCGCACTGGCAGCAACATCCGCATTCATCAATCCTGGGTCATCGGTCAGGATCTGGTTCGCCTGCTGACGGTGCCCGATCCAAAGCTGTTGCGGCGTTTCCTGATCCCAGTGCAGTGAACTCTGGCTACCGTTAATTTCAAAGCTCAGGTGATTCTTGCGCCCGGCACTCACCTGTGAAACGCTAAAGCAGCCTTTGCTACCATCGTCAAAACGTACCAGCACCGATCCACAATCTTCCGTCGTCACCGCTTTATCCTCAAATTGCAGGTCAGCCGTTTGCTGGCCAAACGTAGCGTTACTGGCGATGCTGGCTTTTCGTACCGGCCAGACGATAGCCAGATCGGCCATCACCTCGACAATACGTTTTCCAGTGACGAATTGCACCGTGTCACACCAGTGGGAACCGATATCCGCAACCGCCCGTGAGTTGCCGCCCTGTTTGGCATCGACCCGCCAGTTGTAGTCAGTCTCCAGCAGCATCCAGTCCTGCAAATAGCTCCCCTGGACGGCAAACAGACGCCCCACGCTACCGCGCCTGACCATGCTGGCAGCCTGTTGTACCATCGCAAACTGACGATAGACAAAGCTCACGCCGTGCACCACTCCTACCAGCTCCGCCAGCGTTTCCAGTTCACGAGCCTCATCAGGCGTCATACACAGCGGCTTTTCTGAAAACACGTGCAGACCCGCGCGTAAAATCTGCCGATTGATGTCGGCATGCAGATGATTCGGCGTACAGTTATGCACCACCTGCAGTCCGGGATGCGCCAGCAGCGCCTCAACGCTGCCGTACGCCTGAGGAATATGAAGAGCATCTGCACGTTCCTGAGCAACCGCCAGCGAGCTATCACAGAGCGCCACCACGTTCACACCGCCGAGTCGACGCAACGCCTCGATATGTGCAGGCCCAATAAAACCGCTGCCAATAATGCCAACCTGTATCATTTGCGTACCTCATCGCCAGCGGCGAAATCATCAAATGCGCGTGAAGAAACCGGAATAATGTGGCGGCGTATAAAATCGCTCCCCTCACGCGCCCCGGTTTGCGCGTCTTTCAGGCAACACTCCCATTCCAGTACCGCCCAGCCAGGGAAATCATATTGTGTGAGCTTGCTGAAGATGGTTTTGAAATCGACCTGACCGTCCCCCAGGGAACGGAAACGCCCAGCGCGATCGAGCCACGGCTGATAACCGCCATAGACACCACTGCGGCTACTGGCGTGGTACTCAGCGTCCTTGACGTGAAACGCTTTAATGCGCGAGTGGTAAACATCGATAAACCCAAGGTAATCCATCTGCTGCAATAACAGATGGCTCGGGTCATAGAGAATGTTGCAGCGAGGATGATGATTAACCAGCGCCAGAAAGCGCTCAAACGTTACGCCATCGTGCAGATCTTCACCGGGATGGATCTCAAAGCAAACATCCACCCCATGATGATCAAAGCGATCGAGAATGGGCCTCCAGCGGCGCGCCAGCTCCAGAAAAGCCTCTTCAAAGCGCTGACGGTTATGCGGTGGCCACGGATAAAAGAAGGGCCAGGCGAGCGAACCTGAAAACGTAGCATGCGCCGTCAGCCCCAGCCTTTGCGAAGCCGCAGCGGCCTGGTGGAGGGTTTCGATGGCCCACGCCTGCCTGGCCTGCGGATTAGCGCGTACAGATGGCAGAGCAAATCCGTCAAAAGCGTCATCGTAAGCCGGATGGACGGCAACCAGTTGGCCTTCAAGATGGGTAGATAGTTCGCTAATCACCAGCCCATGCCCGGCCAGCATCCCACGAATATCATCACAATAGGCCTGACTTATGGCTGCTTGTTCGACATCAAACAAAGACTTGTGATTACACGGGATTTGTAATGCCTTATAGCCCAGCTCCGCCGCCCACTTTGCCACGCCTTCCAGGGTGTTAAATGGGGGACGATCCCCGATAAATTGCGCCAGAAAAATGCCAGGCCCCTTGATGGTTTTCATAACCCCTCCTGAAAATTACGCCTGCTCTTTGTCGTCATACTTGAAAGAGAAAAGGAAAATCACGGCAATCACTGCGGCAGCCACTGCCGGAATCCACCAGAATGTGGTCCACGCCTGAGGCACCGTTTGTCCCGCCACCAGACGGTTGTAAAGTGCGCCTGAAATTTGCGAACCAAGCAGCATACCGATCCCATAGGTAAACATAACGATCATGCTTTGCGCCTGGCCTTTTACTTTCTCCCCGGCAATACGATCGGTGTAAATAAAGCCGACCACGAAGAAGAAGTCGTAGCACACGCCGTGCAGCAGAATGCCGAGATACAGCAGGAATCGGCCCTCTTCGCTGATGCCGAGGGCAAAGAATGCGTAGCGCACAAACCAGGCGCACATCCCGATTAACAACATGTATTTCACGCCCAGACGTCTGAACAGGAACGGGATCACCAGCATGAAGAAAATTTCAGACATCTGACCAAACGACATCGCCGTACTGACATCGCCAACGCCCGCATCAGCCAGAAACGACGCGGTATATGCGTAATAGGTTCCCAACGGTACAGAAATAAGCATCGCGCAGAGCGAGAAGACAAAAAAATGACGAACCTTGAGTAAGGCGAAAGCATCCGCACAAAACAGATCGCGCACTTTTACCGGCAGTCCTTTCGCTGGTGCGGGCGTGTTGGGCAACGTCAGGCTGTAGAGCGCCAGAATCACAGAAATAACCGCCGCCAGCGTAAAGATGCCGGTAGTATCCGAGATTCCGGTTACGCCGATAAAAATCCCCGCGACAATCCAGCCAATGGTGCCAAACACCCGCACCACCGGGAAAGTTTTGTCTTTATCCGACAGGCTATGAAAAGCAATGTTGTTGGTAAGCGCCAGCGTTGGCATGTAGCACAACGTGTAGCCAAACAGCAGACCAATCAACAGCGCACCGTTTTGCGCCACCAATGCCTGCGGAACAAACCAGAGGATCGCCGCGCCTGCAAGGTGCATCACCGCCATCACCTTTTGCGAGGCAAAGAAGCGGTCTACCAGCATCCCTAAGACGAACGGCGACAGAATAGAAGCAATGGGCCCGGCTGAAAACGCATCGCCAATCAGCAGCGACATGTTGTGCTGGCTCATCACCAGCCCCAGCGTGACGGACCAACTTCCCCAGATAAAGAACTGTAAGAACATCATTAGCGACAGCCGGGGTACCAGCAGCCGGTACTGTACGCTCTGTTTTCCACTACTTTCGGTTGTTGACACCATTTTTTGCCTCACCTTTAAAAAGTAATCGATTACAAAATAGATTCAATAGAAAAGTAATCGATTACAAAATAAAGATCCTGCCAGCAAAGGCAAAATTGCGAGAGCGGTCACGATAAACATTGAGAGAAGATCCGATCCCATCCTGACGATGGGATCGGTAGAAACTTAGCGGGACTTACGACACAGCAGTTTGAAGGCAACGAACAGGAACAGGATCCACACCGGCAGGAGGATAGCTGACAGGCGCATATCGTCCATCGTACACATCAGCACCAGAATCATGCCAAGGAAAGCAATACACAGGTAGTTCCCTGCCGGGTACAGCAGCGCTTTGAACTGCGTGTCACGTCCCTTACGACGCATCGCCGCCCGGAATCGCAGATGGGCCAGGCAGATCATAATCCAGTTCAACAACAGCGTCGCCACAACCAGCGCCATCAGCAGGCTAAAGGCCTTTTGTGGCAGGACATAGTTGATCAGTACGACCAGAGACGTAATAGCACCGGAGAGGATCAGTGAATTCACCGGTACACCGCGACGGCTGACGCGGGTTAAGAACTTCGGCGCGTTCCCCTGGACAGAGAGACCAAACAGCATACGGCTGTTAGAGTAGACGCCACTGTTATACACCGACAGCGAAGCCACCAGAATGACAAAGTTCAGCGCTGAAGCCACCACGTTGCTATCAAGATTATGGAAGATCATCACAAACGGGCTGCTGTTGGATTTCACTTCCACCCACGGGTACAGCGCCAGCAGCACCACCAGAGAACCGATGTAAAACAGCAGAATACGGTACACCACCTGGTTTACAGCCTTTGGAATGCTTTTCTGCGGATCCTGCGCTTCTGCGGCAGTAATCCCGATAAGCTCAAGTCCGCCAAAGGAGAACATAATCACCGCCAGCGACAGGATCAACCCGTTCCAGCCGGTGGCAAAAAAGCCGTTGTAACGCCACAGGTTATCAATGCTGGCATGTTCCCCGCCGTGACCGGAAAACAGCATCCACACGCCAAAACCAATCATGCCGATAATGGCCAGCACTTTAATCAGCGCAAACCAGAATTCCGTTTCGCCATACAGACGTACGTTGACCAGGTTAACCGCGTTGATGATCACGAAGAATGCCGCGGCCCAAATCCAGGTCGGGACATCGGGCAGCCAGTACTGCATGTAGATCCCAGCCGCGGTCAGTTCCGCCATGCCAACCAGCACAAACATCACCCAGTAGTTCCAGCCGGACAGAAATCCCGCGAACGGTCCCCAGTATTTATAGGCAAAATGGGCAAACGATCCGGAAACGGGTTCTTCCACCACCATTTCGCCCAGTTGACGCATAATCAAAAAAGCGATGATCCCGGCAACGCCGTAACCCAGTAACACCGCAGGTCCCGCCATCTGAATAGCCGGGCCAATGCCCAAAAACAGGCCGGTACCAATTGCGCCGCCCAGCGCAATTAATTGAATATGGCGGTTTTGCAACCCCCGCTGAAGCGTCGGCTCATTCGTTGACGCGGCATCAGACACGCTGGTGTCAGATGCAGTTGACGCGTTTTTCACGCCCTTCCCCTGTGTCGTTTTTATTGAAGGGGCTTCTTTTAACATTTCAACCTGGTTGTCGCAAGGCGCAATAAGGACCCGCTGTGCCCGTGGCATTGCGTTTGTTCATAATTACAGTGAATTATTCTGGACGAAAAGGCATCGCAGGCCACAGAATGCGCTTTACTGTTTTTCTAACATTTTCAAACGGGTGAACCCGCTGTGTTTCAGCCACTCGTTTTTGAGCCAGGCCAGGCAACGACTGTCATGAATAAGATCATCAAACGACTGGAAATCGTCAAAAGCGCTATTGAACTGGAAGATGAGGAGATTATTTTCCAGCAGGTAGATCATCTGAAAAATGAGCCTATGTCAGTCTTGCCTGGCGCCATCGTTCAGGCGCTCGAAGCACGGCGCTTTAGTGACGCCCTACGTGAAATCACGGCCTGGCTGCAATCTCAACGGGCAGTCTCAACGTGGCAGGATCCTGCCATTGCCGCCAGTAAACTGGAACTAAAAGCGCTCGAAACACAGCTGCGTGACCTGATCGATAAGCGCAACACGCGCATTCAAATCCTCGATGATTTCAACGATCTGTATCATCTTCGCCTTGGGCCTCTGATGAGCCGGATCCTCGAGTTGCGTAAACAGCTCGCCGCCAGCGCCCAGCGCAAACAGGAAGCGGAGCGAAAACGCCGGGAACAAGACTATCAATCCTGCCAGCACTATATTTCCCAGGCCGTTGATCAACTGGCCAGGCTTAAGCAGCTCTGGATGAACCAGAATTCAGATTCGCGCGAATCGGTGGAAACACGTCAACGAATTCAGCAACAAACGGAGCTTATTACCGCCCTGCTGGCGGAGATTCGTGAGCTGGAAAACGACTTTTCTCGCCAGGACGACAGCGCAGCCCGTCAGGCACAGGAAGAAGCCAGCCATGAATATGATGAATATCAGGAGCAGCAGCAGGATGCGCAACATCGTTTTAGCCGGGACCAACGACTTTCTTCTGAAGAGCGTAATGAGTTAAAACGCCTGTGGCGTCAGGCCAGCCGTCTTTGTCATCCGGACGTAGTGGCAGACGATCTGAAAGAGAAAGCGCATCAGATGATGGTGCAGCTTAACCAGGCGCGCCAGAATGCCGACCTTGCTGCCGTTCGGGCGCTACTGACTCAATTGCAAAGCGGCCTCGAACCGATGATGGCGAGTGACCGATTGAACGATCTGCAGCATTTACGCAGCAAAATACAGCAGCTCAGAGAACAAATTAACGCACTGCTCAAAGAGATTACCGAACTGGAAGCTGAGAACGCCTGGCGCCTTGCCACCTCCGTGACGGATAAAGAGGCTTACTTCTCCGATCAACAACGGGCGCTTACGGAAATCCGCAATACGCTGGAACAACAGGTGCAACAGGTTGAGCAGGAGCTGTTGGCGGGCTAAGCGCTATCAGCGATAGCGAGCAGAAAATATAACATCTTCAAGCGAGATCTGAAGATTAAGCACCAAATGATAAAAATAGCACAAAATGCTTAGTTATTAAGATAAGTCAGAGTTATCAACTTAAATACTCGAATTTTAGGTCGATAACTGCAAATAAGACAATATTTCTCTCTCCCACCGCTCTCCCTCTCTCTTTATCCTGGCCTTGATTAAGAATTCTCCTACCTGCCAATAGTCCCATTAAGAAGAATGATTATCTGTTTGAAATATAAGATTTTTCATATAAATCCCCTCCAGTACAAATAGGAATACCCTGTCTTTATAGAAATGGCTGAAACATTATTTACGTGATCCATAAGCGAAATCTATCAATCATTTACTCAGAGCTGAAATAAACGATTTATCTTAAATTTTAACAAAGTGTAATATCTACTTTAAGAATAGTTAATGATTCAAATTAATACAGAAAATATCTGTTGAATCTGCAATAAATAAGGATGCGTTCACACCAAAGAACGTCATACGAGATTTAATTAACATTTCATGCGTCGCAAGAAACTCTTTTTTAGCCTAAAAAAAGAGGCGACCGCCTGCACCAAAATTTCAAGGAGATCGTTATGTCTAAGGCTATTTTTTTGGGTGAATCAATTTATCCCTGGCTAGGCATGCGTGAAATTCTACGAGGTTCATCATTATATATTGATATCGCGTACTACTCCTCTCAGACGCTTTCTGCCGTCAACATAATCCCTTATGAAATGGATTGCATCATTATTAATCCTGACAACTCAGATTTTTTAAAATATGCCAGGATTATCCGCAACATGGCTTTACGCCCTGCCACAAAAATTATTGTTTTGGCAGATGAAGCTACTTTTTCTATTTTTCAAACCGTTTGCGGGAAAAACATGCTGTTCCTCGATCAAGACGCCAGCCTTGATCGGTTACTGCATGCCGTGACGTGCATATCAAAAAACAAAAAACCAATTAATATCAAATAAATAAATAACAAAATCACAGCAAACGAATTTAACGTAATGATGATGCTTGCCCGGGGTTGGTCATTGACTCAAATCGCTGGGGCATCACATAAAAGTGAAAAAACCATCGGGGCGTACAAAAGCAACATTGCCAGAAAACTCGGGAAAAATAACTCCCGGCTCAAGTACACCATTTCTCACTATAGCCAGCCGTAACTGACTTATTTAAGGACAATTATCACGGTTATTATTTAAAAGATTTCCTTTCGGCTCACTTTTTAATTCCGCATCGCACGGAAGGGAATCCTATTTCCAAAAATCTATTACCGGGTAGCACATCCGCGTGCCAACCATAGCCAACAACTCAATGTATTAACAATACACATAACAGGAATGTAGACGAGGGTTATATATGAACAAAGTTTACAGCATTATTTGGAACGCGGCGCTCGGTATCTGGGTGGTCGTTTCCGAATTAACCAAAGGAAAGAAAAAAAGCAGCTCGCGTAAAACTGTAGCCGTACTCGCGGCCGGCGCATTAAGCGCCGCTTCAATGCAAGCTTCAGCAACTCCGATTATCGATATCGGTGGACATAATATTTTCACCGACTACCAGACAGGTATTTCTGTTGGGGATTATGAGGGTGTCCACGACTACGGATTCTTATATGAAGATATCACTGCTGGTGAGGCGCTCAATATCAGCGGCGCGATCCCAACCATCAGTCCGGGTCAAAGTGGCGTTGTTGAATCAACGACCATCAGAGAGCTACTGCAAACCGGTAAAATCACCCTGCAGGCCACCAGCCCTGCCCAGGGCGTAAAAACGATTACTACTGCCGAGGAACTGGCGGAATACCTGACTTATAACCAATCATCAACGCCTTCGCAGAGCACAGAATTTGAGATTAACGACCCGGCGTTCCCCGGCGAAAAAACAACCATTAAAGTCTTTGATACCAATGCGTTAAGTAACTTTCTTACCGAATCACAGATTGGCGATTCGGCATTAAACACTTACGATCCGACGCAGTCTAAAATCTACAAACAATTTGGCATCGCGCTGGCGACAAACGGCTCCACGGCCAATCTGAATATTGGCGACGACACGCTCAATGTACGCGCCAAAGCCAATACCATCGAATTACTGGCCAAAGACTCCTCCTTACTGGAGGCTCAGGACGCGGGTAGCCAGGTTTACTGGCAATCCGATAACTTTATAAAATTTAACGCCGCCCCGGTTATTCCTGAAAAAACCTTCGCCGGCTCAGCGCAAACCTCCGTGTTTGGCGATGATGTCACGCTCATGACCTACGGCTATGATACGGACGGCAAAGTCGTCGAAACGGGTAAGCGCACATTTAACATCACCAACACGCAGGAGTTGGCCGAATTTAACGACTGGCTGTTGGGCAATAGCAGCGACGCGGCGGAAAACCCGGAAGGCGAAAAAGTCAGCCAAATCCAACTGTGGCTGGAAGCGAATGAAGTCACTACCGTCACCGCAGCACAAACGAAGTATGCCGAGCTGATTGATGGTCTGATCAATTCCAGCAAGCCCTCAGACGTGCTCAGTTGGGATTACGACGTCTGGACAGACGGCTTATCGCATGCCAATAACGCGACCGCTGACCGCGGTGAACTGCATGCTATTTACGCCAACGGCGCAGGCACCTCCGGCACCCTGAACAAAGATGCGATTCTTGCCGTTGACGGCAGTATTAATGGCGTCATGAAAGCCGTTGATAGCGGGGTTATCACAAACTTTGGCGAACTGAACGCATTACGAACGTCTACCGGGCAGAGCCTGGCGATTGGCATGCTGGCAAAAGACGCGACGGCAACCAACAACGGGATGATCAACTCCGGGCTGTTTATCGATAAAGACGGCAACCAAAACGTCAACAGCTATGGCGCATTTGGTATGCAAGGTCAAGGCACCAGCCAGATCGCTAACAACGGCATCATCAACCAGGCAATCACCACCGATAACTTTGGTACCGCTTCGGCAGCCGATCCCTGGAGCAAAAACGTCCCCGCTTCTTCGCTGACGCTGGCGATTGGTATGCAATTGTCTGACGATGCGCAAGGGGTCAACAACGGCGATATTAACGTCGTAGACGGACGTAAAAGCGGTACATCCTTTGCCAGCGGCACCGCTTATGGCGTAGAAGTCGCCGGGAATGCCACCTTTACCAACGCTCAGAATGCCTCTATTTATCTTGGTCGCGACGCAAGCGATCCGTCTAAAGATGTCACCATGGCAGGCGGTTCCAGCCTGAGCGCCGGTATTATGATCAAGAGCACCAAAGAGGTGATTAACAACGGCCTTATCACGCTGGGAACCGGCGTCCGTAACGCCGCGGGGATTTTGGTCGGAAATGCCACGGGCAACGTCCTCAATACCGGCAATATCGTGATCAATGGCGGTTCTAAAGGGGGCAGCAGTAAAAACTACGGCATCTCCGTACACGACAGCGGCGCAGAAAATAATCAGGAAATCCGTAACGACGGCAAGATTAACGTGAATGGCACCAACAACGTAGGGATCCACGTTAGCGCCAATAACAAAAATGCCGAAGTCACCACCAGCGCTGCAGGCGCTATCGTGGTGGACGGTGAAGGCGGCGTCGGTAACCGTAACTACGCCATCTGGGCGGAAGGTGGCGCCAACGGTCAGGCAGTGGTTAACGTCTATTCCAATATTACGCTGGATAAAGCCGGTAACATCGGCGTCCACGTGCGTGATAACGCCATCGCTAACGTTGACAGCTTAAGTAGCCCCTCATTTAACAGCACCGATCAGATTGGTTATTACCTGTATGGTAAGGGCGCGACCGCCAATATTGGTCAGGCGGTGATGAATGACAACGGTCAGGATCGCACCACCATTTTCCGTATCGCCAATGGCGCATTGCTGGCCGGTAATACCACTAACCCGAAAGATCAGTCCACCTCCAACCTGGATTTGACTCTCAGCGGTAACAATTCCGTGGGCGTACTCGCCACCGGCGCAGGCAGTAACGTAGATACCGGTGAAGCAACGTTCACCGTTAAGGGTACTGACTCTGCGGCGCTGGTTATCGAAGGCGGCGCGAAAGGGACCATCAGCGATAAAACCACCATCAATTTAACCGGTGAAAGAACCGTTGCCGGGGTTGTGGATGGTCAGGCGCATCAGTTGAATGGTAATACGCAGGGCAATGCCACGAGCACGACCCTGACCTCAAACGCGAAGATCACCTCTGAAGCCAGCGGCAACAAGGTAATCGCCTATGTGGCGAGGAATCTGGGCAACCTGATCCTCGATACCAAATCGATTATCGATCTGGCCAGCGTCGACAGTATCGGTGTCGATGTTCAAAAAGGCGGTAGCTTAACCAATAACTCCTCCCTCGCCCTGCATGTCAGCAACGGCATCGGCGTACGCGCCTCAGGCTCCAGCGCGCAGATTAATAAGCTGGGCAAAATTCAGGTTGATGATGGCACCGCTGGCGTTCTGTTAACCCAAGGGGCAAGCCTGCTGATTAACGGCATGACTGGTGACAGCATTACCACCGATGGCTCCGCGGACGGTATTCGCCTGGCCGAAGGCGCTGGCGCTCTGGCCGCGCAAAGCGTGATGATCCGCGCTGATGGTACCGGTGCCGGTATTCAAAACGATGCCAACAACACCAATATCACGCTGCGTGATGTCACCATCGACTCCAACGATGGCCCAGGGATCCGCACCAGCGTGGCGCTGACCATGAACGATGGGCTGAACAACATCCTCAACGTCAACGGTAAAGGTACCGGCTTCGCCTTTGAACAACGAAATGGCGACGCGGTGACGGGCAATCTAACCATCGGCAAAGGCTATACCATTGAGGTACTAAACAGCGAAGGCAGCGGTATTCGCGCCAATACGGACGGTCGTATCACCACCAATGCCGACATCAACGTGCATGACAGCGCAGGTGGTTCAGCAATCATCGCGAAAAACGTTAGCGCATTGACCAACAGCGGCAAGATTATCTCTGCCAGTACCACCTCACCGGTAATAGACGCCAGCGGCGACAGCAGTAAAGCCATTACCAACACGGGAACCCTGCAGGCCATCAACGACTCGGCCGTGGCAATTCAGTCTGGTAAAGGCAATGACACCATCGATATCAGCGGCGGTGTGACCAGCGGCGTAATCAACACCGGCGAAGGTACGGATACCTTCAACTGGCGTAGCGGCTCTTATGCTGGCGAAGTGAATTTCGCGGGTACTGGCGGTAACAATAAAGCCAACATCGGCAATGTGACGCTGGATAAAACGCGCCACATCCTTACCGCAGCGGGTACGGGCAACGCCCTCACCTTCACTGATACAAAAGATGCGAAGATTGGTACGCTGGCTAGCGACAACCTGAATACCGGTACCAACATTGGCACCGGCTGGGATTCACTGACCATCAGCGGGTCAAATGCAGATGTACGCATCGTTGAAAACCTGAATCTGGCGAGCGAAACCCTTGCTGTAAACAATGGCGCCACGCTGCGTACCGGCGACCACGTCGAACCAACCAGCACTGCCGCAAGCATTGGCGATTACAATGTCACCACCCAGGGCGCAGACAGCAAAGTTATCTTCGATACTCAAGGAGATACCTCAACAGCACAGATCTATCGCGGCATCATCAGCGGCGACGGGAAATTTGAACGTGCGGCGGGCGGCACCACGGTGTTTACCGCCAACAATAGCTACACCGGCTCTACCACCATTGATCAAACCGGTACGCTGCAGTTAGGTGACGGTGGAAATGAAGGCGAAGTGAGCGCCGTCTCTGACATCATCGACAACGGCGTGTTGGCGATTAATCGCGCCAACACCGTGCTGCTCAACGGTGTGATCTCCGGTATCGGCGCGCTACAGCAAATCGGCGGCGGCATTACCCGTCTGAACGGTAACAATACCTATACCGGTAACACCACCGTTACCAACGGCACGTTGCTGGTGAATGGCGATCAAAGCGCGGCGCGCGGCGTCACCACCGTCAGCGGCACGTCCACACTGGGCGGTAAGGGCATTATCGGCGGTAACGTGCTGATGAACGATGCCACAACCATCAGCGCCGGTGACGGCGGTGCGGGTACGCTATCTGTTAACGGTAATCTGCAGCTTGGCAGCAAAACGACCTCCGCTTTCGAACTGGGCCAGGCCTTTACGCCAGGCGGTGCGCTAAACGATCTGGTGAACGTGGCAGGCGATCTGCAACTGGACGGGACCCTGGATGTTACCACGTCGCAAGGCGGTAACTTCGGACCGGGCGTGTACCGTATCTATAATTACGGCGGTACGCTGGATAACCAGACGCTGGAGCTGGGCGCAATACCGGACAGTCAGGATAAGAGCAATATTTTTGTCCAGACCTCTATCGACAAACAGGTCAACCTGGTGAACGCCAACGGCGTTACCCTGCAATTCTGGGACGGGGCGACGGTAAGTCAGAGCCACGGCGCGTCGGGCATTGAGGGCGACAGCAAAATTGACGGTGGCAATGGCAAATGGATGGCGATCGGCAGTCAGGGTGATAACAACTGGACCACGGCAACGGGCGAAGGTAACGCACCTTGGGCGCAGAAGTCCTTTGCCGTCTTCACCACCAAAGGTGGCACCGTTACCGTGGATAACGCCGCGGGAGAAGTTAACTTCTCCGGGGCACAGTTTGACGCCGATGGCTATGTCGTTAAAGGCGACGCACTTAACGCTTATGCCACCACGGAAAACGCGACTCACGCAGGCCAGACGCCGGGAACCGGTGAACTGCTGCTGCGCGTTGGCGCTGGTGGCGCGGGGCAAAACTATACCGCGACCATTGAGTCCGTCATCCGCGAAGCCAGCACGACTGACAAGCTGACGCTGGTGAAAACCGACCTTGGTCGTCTGATCCTCAGCGGTGATAACGCGTATCGCGGCGGCACACGCATTGATGGCGGTACGTTGCAGATTTCCGCCGACAGCAACCTCGGTCAGAGCGGAACCGACCTGGCTATCAACAACGGCTCCACGCTGCAGATGGGCGCGGACCTAACCAGCAATCGCACCATTGCGCTGGGCGCGAATGATAACGCGGCGGTGTTTGACCTCAATTCACATAACTTCACGCCAACCGGTGAGATTACCGGCGACGGTAAACTGAAAGTCACCAGCAGCTCAAGCGATGCGGGCAGTACTCTGTCGCTCAATCGCGCGAACAGCTATAAAGGCGACACAGAAATTGCCGGTACCGGAAATGCCAACAATGTGACGGTCAACGTCAGCAAAACCGGGGCCTTTGGTAGCAATGAAAGCAGCACCGTGAACGTCAATAACGGGGCAACGCTCAATGTCAGCGGAACAGAGACCAGCCTGAAATCCCTGACCATGAACATCGCCGACAGCCTGTTAACACTGGCGGATAACGTCACCGCCGCGAGCGCAAAACTGAACCTGACGGGCACAGCGAAAGCCCTGTTAACCGATAACGCCACCGCGGGCGAGGCGACGGTTAACGTGTCAAAAGACAGTACGTTGGCGCTGGAAGAAAATGCCAGCGGTGGTACTGCTAGCGTGAATAACAGCGGACTGATGACCTTTGCGGACCAGGCGTTAGCAGAGAATACCGTCGTTAAAAACCTGGCGGGCGGCAAGGTCGATATCAGCGCAGTCGACAGCGCAACATCTATCGGCTCGTTGTCCGGCGCGGGGAATGTCGAACTGGGCAATAAAGAATTGTCGCTGGGTAATCTGCATCTTGATGACACCATCAGCGGCATTATCAGCGGCAACGACGGCAGCCTGGTGAAAATCGGTGACGGCACGTTAACGCTGACCGGCGATAACACCTGGACCGGCACCACGGACGTCAATGAAGGCGTACTGCTGGTCAACGGTAATCAGTCTGCCGCGACCGGTCAGGTGACGGTGAAATCTGGGGCAACGCTCGGCGGGAACGGTATTATCGGCGGCGCTGTTGATGTACTGGATGACGGCCATATTACCGCGGGTGCGGCCATCAACAGCGTGGGTAAACTGACTACCGGTTCACTGACGCTCAGCGATAACGCACAGCTTGATTACCAGTTTGGTCAGGCCTATACCCCAGGCGGAGCCTTCAATGACCTGATTGATGTCAATGGCGATCTGACGCTCGACGGTAAGCTCAATATCCAGACCTCTCCAGGCGGAAGCTTTGATGTTGGTGTTTACCGCGTCATCAACTACACCGGCACACTAACCAACAATGTGATGGACATTGCCGACGCGCCGGAAGCTGCGGACAGCCTGTACGTACAAACCTCGGTTAATAACCAGGTTAACCTGGTTAACCATGCCGGGCTGACGCTGCGCTTCTGGGACGGCACCGGCGGTGAGAATGGCGAGCTGAAAAACAACGGCGTCATCAACGGCGGCGACGGTATCTGGCAATCCAGCCAGGGTAATGACAACTGGACTACGGATGAATCAACGCCAGAAGGCGCGCTGAATGCACCGTTTACCGATGCTGCGTTCGCCGTCTTCCAGGGTGAAGCGGGCAATGTAACCGTCGATAACAGCAAAGGCGACGTCATCATCAGTGGCGCACAGTTCGCCACCGATGGTTATCGCGTGGGCGGGGAAGCCATTACCACCGATACGGCTAATACGCTGATTCGCGTCGGCGATGGCACAGTAGACGGCGCTAACTACACCGCGACTATCGACAGCGTGATCCGCGGCACCGGCGGCTTGAATAAAGGCGACCTCGGTACGCTCATCCTCACTGGCGACAATACTTACAGCGGTGGAACCACCATCACCTCAGGTACGCTGCAGGTGGCGGGTGATACCAACCTTGGCGCACCAGAGACGGGAATTACCTTTAATGGTGGTACGCTGAAATATGGTGAAGCGTTTGATACCGCTCGTCAGGTGACTCTGGAATCCGGCGGCGGGACATTCGACACCAACGGACATAACGTTTCTCTGCTGACGGAAGTCGAAGGTAACGGTCAGTTGACCAAAACTGGTAAAGGCTCCCTCACCCTGACGCTGGATAACACCTACACCGGTGGCACCACCATCGAACAAGGCGTTTTACAGCTGGGTAACGGCGGTGATATCGGCAGCATTCAGGGGGATATCGTTGATAACGGCGTACTCAACGTCAATCGTGGCGATACCCTGGCGCTGACCGGTAATATCAGCGGCGAAGGCCAGCTGCATCAAACCGGCAGCGGTGTTACGGAGTTGCTTGGTGAAAACAGCTACAGCGGCGCAACGCTGATTGCCAACGGTGTACTGCAGGCGGGTAATACCAACACTCTGAGTAGCGCATCACACCACTACGTTGTCGCTGACACCACCCTCAACACGCAAGGTTACAACCAGACGGTAGCGGGACTGAGCAACGGCGGCGATGTTTCACTCATCGGCCAGCAGACTGGCACAACGTTAACCGTCAAAGGGGATTACACCGGCGAAAAAGGAACTATCAACATGGCGGCCACACAAAATGGCAGCGGCGCAGGCATTGCCGACCGTCTGATTATCGATGGCGGTAAAGCCAGCGGTAGTACGCTATTGGATGTCGATGGTTCTGGTCTCGGCGCACCAACTATTGGTGATGGTATCGAAGTGGTAACCGCGCTCAATGGCGCAACCACTACGGCACAAACGTCACGAGACGCCTTCCATCTTGCCGCCGATCGTATGGCTGCAGGCGCATTTGAGTATCAACTGCATGCGGGTAACGCTCAGGGTCAGGGTGAAAACTGGTATCTGAGAAGCGAATATCGTCCAGAAACTATGCTGTATTCTGGTCTCGCCAGCGTCGTTCGTCAGGGCGACATCAGCCTGTTAGGCAACATGCACCAGCGTATGGGTGACGAGGTAAAACCGGGTATTGATGAAGACAATCGCGCCTGGGCAAGAATGATTGGCTACTCCGGTAAAACCAAACTGGATGATGCGGCTGGAACGCAAACCAGCTCCCATACCATGGGGATTCAGGTTGGCGTCGATATGTATGCCAACGAAAGCTGGAAAGCCGGGATGTATACCAGCATTCTTGATATCGACAGCAACGTGAAAGGCACGAAGACAGGCAGCGACGGCAAAGGCGGCAACATCGACGACAACGCGTTTTATGTCGGCGGCTACGCCACCTGGTTCTCGGGCGATGGGATGTATGTTGATAACGTCCTGCAATACGGTAACCATAAATCCCGCCTGGCGGCGACCGGTAACAACGGCTCGTATACCGTCAGAGGCAACACGCTGACGGCGTCAACAGAAGTGGGTAAATCGTTCCGTTTAGGCGCCAGCGCATGGAGTCTGGAACCTCAGGCTCAGTTAATCTATCAATACAGCGACTTTGATAACGGGCGGCTTGATGGTGTGACCCAAACGAAAGTGAAAATGGATACCGCGGATTCCTTTACCGCCCGTCTGGGCGTGCGTCTGGTCGCTGACTATGACACCAACCATGGCAAATTCCAGCCTTACGGCAGGGTCAACGTCTGGCAGGGTCTGGGTTCAAAAGACAAAACGCACTTTAGCAATGCGGTAGCCACCACCACGCTTGAGTCTTCACAACAGTACTCCAGCACTGAAGTTGCAGCCGGTCTGTCATGGTCTATCGACAGAAACCTGCAGGTTTACGGAGAACTGGGTACGCAATTTAGCAACGGTGGCAGTAAGTCGCAGGTTGAAGCGCCGGTTAATGCCTCAATTGGCTTTAAGAAATCGTTCTAAGCTGACATAAACTCGCTAGCCCTCTGTTTAACAGGGGGCTTTTTTTTGCCTGTCCCGGATACAAAGCTACCTGATGCGCTTAACGTATCAGGCCTACGGACTTATTTTTATAGGCAGGAAAAGCGCGGGAGCGGCCCTCTGGCAACGCGAAACAATCGAGGTTCAGGGGAACAACAGAGAGGGAGAAGATTAAGGATTATACTGCGTCAGGAGTAACGGGATCTCTTCTGCCAACACCGGGGGAGAAATGAAAAAGCCTTGAATTTTGTCACAACCAATCTGCATCAGCCGGTCCAGTTCGGACTGGGTTTCCACCCCTTCAGCAAGAACTTCAATACCAAAATTGTGCGCCAGTGAAATTATACCCTCAACAATCTTTGTTGAGCGGGTATCGGGTTCAATGCCGGCGATAAATTCCTTATCAATTTTTAAGGTATCAAAAGGATATTTCAACAGATAGTTAAGATTGGCGTGGCCGGTTCCAAAATCATCAAGGGCAATTTTGACCCCTATCGCCTTCAGCTCCGTCATATTTTTAGCCGCGACCTGACTGTCGCATAGCGGCGACGTTTCCGTGACCTCTATCTGGCATCGATGGGGCGGGAGACCACATACAGTAAGGTTTTTTCTGACGCGTTGGGGTAACAGCGGATCGCAGAATTCAAGCGCGGAAATATTGACGGACAATACAAGGGGCTCTGGCCAACGGGTTGCCACATCCCAGGGAGTGTGGGTAACCATATCTTCAATTGACATGATATTGCCGCTGTCTTCCAGCAAGGTAATAAAAACATCGGGAGAGATCATCCCCATCTGGGGGCTATTCCAACGCATTAATGCTTCAAACCCGCTAATACGCTGATTACGCAAATTAAAAATTGGTTGATAAACCATATAAAGCTGACTGGTATTCAATGCCTTTTCAAGCGCGGTTAACACCTCACTAGAATTAAACATTTCTCTCTCCCTCAACAAATCATAAAAATTAAAAACCAGTCAATATCACTCCCGAATTGTATCTACTATTAGGTGTGTTACATCAGAATAGAATGGCCAGGTTAGGGTAAAAAAGACATACGATGGGTAAATCTGACAATTAATTTATTTAATTCCGAGGTATTGGTCAGTCCCAGCTTGGTGACGACCCTCATTTTATGCGCCTGGATAGTTTTATAATTCAGGCTGACTAACTCTGAAATTTCTCTGGCGGTATATCCGTTTACCAATAAATTCAGAATCTGCTGCTCTCTCTCGGTTAATCTTTTCTGTGAACGATACAGCCGGGGATTCCATTTCCCGGCCGTTAACGACGCCAGTTGACCGAAATCGCGCAGTGAAGATTTCTCCGTCAAAACTATCGTTTTTTCAACATATAATAACTCTACACATAATTTCGCCACCAAACTATCAGCAATAATTACCACGACATTATTATAAAACTTGAAGCGGTTTTTATTCAAAAACTGCACGATAGCTGAACATGGTTGTTCGTTATCAATGATATTAAAAACCATGGTTTGATGCTGGCATAATGATGACTGATGCAACATATCCTCAAACTGGAATGTTTGTATCGGTACATGTTTGCTTGTCAGGTAGGCGAACAAACCGTTGCCCACAAAATTATCACTGCCACACATCAACATCCTGTTCATCGCTCCTTATCAGCATCAAATCTTGTTACTCATTAAAAATTTAATAATAATCTTTTCGACCTCAGCCTCTTCACGACGATTTTTAAAATCGAACTCACATGAGATCTGATGACAGGCATACAATTGATTATCCTCATCAAATTCATTGATCATGACGACATCGATCACTTTCAAATCCAGCTGTAAACTGCCAAACGTATCAAAATCCAGCGCGGCATTTTTAATCACCGCATCTTTATAGAGAAAACGGGAGTTCACATCTTTAACAATTAATGCACAACCGCCCTGCGAGATGTTTTTAATCTTCAGAGAGTAGTTTTCTCCGTTTTTGTAACGACCAAAACAGAAAAAGTCGTAACCCTTCAGGAAGGAAAAACGCTGATTTTGTCGCTGCTGGGCAAAGAAAATCATATCTGGGATGAAGTAGGATAATCCTGCTTGTGCACCTGCTGATAAGGTTTGTTCGAATCTGGCACTAAATTTTACAATCCCACTTTCACTGTGCAGGATAAAGTACTGGACCTTTTCAGGAACAATATCTTCGTGTCCGGAGATGACAAACCGCTCGAAATCAATCTTCTCTAACTGCGTGATAACACTATGGTTTTCACATAACACTTCCAGTTTCGTTTTCTTGTGCAACTCTTCACGAAGGGTAGCGATGATTTCAAACTTGTTGTCCTTTGCTAATCCAAAGCTCATTCTAAAACCCTTATTTCCATATTTAAGATATGTCTCGCTTGTGGTTACTCACAAAACGCAAGATCAGCATCCACCCCTGGTGCTTAATTACCATAGTGGATTCCATGTCGAACAGTTGGTTAAAAATTAAGTTTTTAACTATCTTTAGCCATTTATTGATACGTAAAAACATTTAATCAAAGTTAATTCTAGCTGAAGCCATGCCTAAAACCACATGAAGTTGTTGGCTAACTATAACAAAAGAGAATAATAAATTTTTTTGAGATGTCATTTTGAGATAACAAATAGCAAGAACTACACAGAAAAAAAATAGAGGGAAATGAATGGGTTTTGATGGAAGGACCACGCAGTATGCGGACTGGCGTGCTATCGCAAGAAGAAGAGAAAATGCTTACGGCACTATATCATTAACCAGGAATATAGCTCCGACTAGTTATTATGAAAAAGTGAATAATTATAATTCACCTGTAAAATGAATTTACCTTAGGGCAGAAAAAAGGCCAGCATCCTGCTGGCCCGGTAATTACCGAATCGAACTATAGAGGCTTACTGTCTTACAGAGGGTACAACGTTAAAAATTCAATACTTTTGCTTAATAATTGATCGCGATGAATCTGCGATGATCATCACCGCTCCCGCCAGCATTAATGTGTCTTTCAACACCAGACGCCCGGCTCCTGACAAGTACGGAAAACCGTGGTGCAAATCGCCCAGTGGCATCACCCATGCTTCCGGTGTGGTAATTAAAAATGATAACGTCACAATCGGAGTAGCAAATGCCAGTACGCCACCAATTAATCCCAACCAACGGCTAACAGGATTAGCCAGCACCAGCAATGCGATCAGCACTTCGACTACGCCCAGACCATTGGAGAACGTATAGGTGTTATTCGCCTTCTGCCATTCCCGCTCCTGCGGTTTAAACTCACCTTCGTGGGTTAAATGCTGCTTATATTCTTCTGGATGTTCATAAAAAAATGACATTACCGGACTATTGGCAACAAATGGCGTAATACTATCGGCTTCGTAAGGTACAAATTTCAATAAGCCAATCCAGATAAAAACAATGGCAATACTCAGGCGAATCAATGTTAATCCAATTCTATCGCCCTTGCTGAGTAAACGCAGATATTTTTCCATTCAGACTCTCCTCACTTGTACAAAATTGCGGTTGCGTGAGTGCTGCTATCAATGCGCATTGAGGTGATTTTCCAGGAAGTTGCCTTTTTTTCCTGCGCCAGCCTGGCGATTGCATGTTCAACAACAGAAGGTGCAGCGGCAATTGCCGACACGCTGACGCGGGCTACTTCGACCGGCTGTTGTGCCAGTGCAGAAAATGTCACCGGCGCAGTCAGTAAAGCAGTCAACAATAATGAAGTTTTAAGCATGTTCATTTCTATTTCCATTAACAAGTGATTTCACTCGTAATAGAATAAAACATTGTTGCTTATCTTATTTCCTCCATAACGCCAGAATAACTGTTCATGAGTATTTCTTTGTATATGATAAAAAAAAGCCCCACACAGGTGGGGCAATCATGCAGACTATATTATTATTTTATAAGAGAGAAGAGATCGTTTAGTGATTCGCTCATACTCGGATGAGTAAATATTTGATCGCGCAATGTCGTGTAAGGTAAACCAGCATCCATAACGGTTTTAATGATATTAATCATCTCATGAGAATCCACGCACAGCAGCGATACGCCTAATATCTGTTTCGTTTCGCGATTTACCACCGCTTTAAGTACGCCACGCGTGTCATTCATCACCCGGGCACGCGGGATAGCCGCGACAGGCAGGGTGACAACCTGGACCGCCGCGCCGCTGGCGCGAGCTTGTTCTTCTGTCATCCCCACGCGGGAAAGCGGCGGCGTCATAAAAACAGAATACGGTACGTTTTGGCGATCGCCGGTGTTACGTAATCCCTCGCCTAACAGGTTGTCGCGCACAATACGGAAGTCATCCAGCGAGATATAGGTAAATTGTAACCCCCCCGTCACATCGCCCATGGCCCAGATATTGTCTGCCGAAGTACGCAGATATTTATTCACTACAATGGCACCGCGCTCGTTGACATCCACACCCGCATTCTGCAACTGCAGATTTTCAGTTGCCGGTTTGCGACCCGATGCCACCAGTAGCGCATTCACAGTCTGGACGCCTTGCGGCATTTGCACCTGTACCGCGCCGTCATGGGACGAAACCGCCTGCACCCTGGCATTGAGGATAATCTCAACCCCTTTGTCGCGTAAAATGTTGGCGATAGCGTCGGCAATATCCCGATCTTCGCGGGCTAAAAACAGTGGGGCGGCTTCATAAATGGTGACCTTACTGCCAAAGTTGGCAAACATTGATGCGAATTCAACACCAATATAACCGCCGCCCAAAATCCCCAAACGTTCCGGACGTTGCGTCAAATTTAACAACCCGGTGCTGTCAAACACGCCCGGTGTAGTCATTAACCCTGCCACGTTTGGCATCGTTGCCTGTGCGCCGGTATTAATAAAGATCTTTTCGCCGCTTAGTTCAATCTCGCCTGTTGGCTGCACGACCCGCACCGTATGGTTATCAATAAATTCAGCACGACCTTCAATCACATCTACATTTTCCAGATCGGCAAGATTATGGAAGTTTTTATCACGCAGAAAGCTGACAACGGAGGCCTTGCGCTGCATCGCCGCAGCAAAGTCATGCTGAAGTTCAGCATCGTGTACCAGGGTTTTGGTGGGAATGCAGCCGATATTGATACATGTCCCGCCATACATGGTGTTTGACTGTTCAATAATCGCCACTCGCCAGCCCGTTTTCGCCAGGGTAGCCGCCAGCGTTTTACCCGCTTTGCCAAATCCGATAATAATCGCCTGATACTGATTCATGCTGTCTCTCCACCATGTCACTGTTCGTTTGTTGAACTGAAGTATAGGTTTAACGATGCATGAACAATGTATCCATATCGCGCAAATTACTGTCAAATCGTCTAAATCACTACGATCTCTCTTCCACTCAACCCATCGAGGAAATAAACTAACACCATAAATTTATTTAATAAATAATGAGTAACAGCGTTACTTTATCTCGACAAGCATCAACAAGAACTGCTCAGGAGTCTTTATGGATGCACTTAGCCGATTACTTATGCTTAACGACCCGCAGGGCTCGATTGATCAAAACTGCCTGCTGAGCAGGGACTGGCAACTGCCGCACGCGGCGGGTGAGCTGTCCGTTATCCGCTGGCATACGGTAACCCAGGGGTTTGCTCAACTGGATATGCCAGACGGAACGTCTTCTACGTTACGCCCAGGAACAATAGTCATTCTGCCTCAAAACTCCGCGCATCGGCTGTGCCAGACAGGGGAAGAACAAACGCATATTGTCTGCGGAAGCCTGCGATTGCAGGCATCTTCACGCTATTTTTTAACTGCCCTTCCGGAAGTATTAATACTGGCACCAGAAGATAACAGTCCCATTAGCCACTGGCTGAAAGCCATGATTGCGCTGATGCAGCAGGAATACATCAACGATCTGCCTGGCTCCAACATCGTTTGCAGCCAGCAATGCGCTACGCTGTTCGCGTTAGCCGTTCGCGAGTGGCTAGCCCAGCCGACACCCGCTAAAAATGTGCTGAATTTACTGCTGCACCCAAGGCTTGGGGCCGTTGTCTTCATGATGCTGGAGTCACCGGCTTTTCCCTGGACTGTCGAAGAACTGGCAAAGCGTGCCCATATGTCGCGGGCCAGCTTTGCGCAGCTATTTCGTGAAGTCTCAAACTCCACGCCGCTGGCGGTGTTGACCGAGCTACGCCTGCAATTCGCCGCCCAGATGCTGTCACGCGGATCGCAGCCGTTGATCGTTATTGCCGAGTCGGTGGGTTACGCCAGCGAATCGTCGTTTCACAAAGTCTTTTTACGAGGATTTGGCTGCACGCCGGGCGAGTACCGCAAACGCGTGAAAGCGTTGGCGGCATAACGCACCGCCTGCTTCGGCAACAAAACCGACGCAGGCGAGCGCTTCAAGGCATTACTTTTGGCTACGATGCCTGTGCAGCCACATCAGCTTATAAGCTGCCGGAATAATAAACAGCGACAGCAATGGCGCGGTAATCATGCCGCCAATCATCGGCGCGGCAATGCGGCTCATCACTTCTGAGCCCGCCCCTGTCCCCCACAAGATTGGCAACAGGCCCGCGATAATCACCGCCACGGTCATCGCTTTCGGACGTACGCGCAGCACCGCGCCGTGATACAACGCTTCATCCAGCTTATCCGCCGTAAAGGTTTGCGGATTTTCCAGCGCAGGCTCGGCTTCAATAGCATGGCGCAAGTACATCAGCATCACTACGCCAAACTCCGCGGCAACGCCAGCCAGGGCGATAAACCCGGTTCCGGTCGCAACCGACATATGGAACCCCATCCAGTAGAGGAACCAGATCCCCCCTACCAGCGCAAAGGGCACGCTGGTAATAATCAGCAACGCTTCACCAAAGCGACGGAAAGCCAGATAAAGCAGGACAAAGATAATCATCAGCGTCATCGGCACCATCAGTTTGAGCTTATGGCTGGCGCGTTCAAGCAGCTCGAACTGCCCGGAAAACGCCACGCTGGTCCCCGGCTTTAACTGTACGTTTTCAGCGATCGCTTTTTTCAGATCGTTCACCACCGAAACCATGTCACGGTCGCGGGCGTCGATATAAATCCAGCTGGTGGGTCGTGCATCTTCGGTTTTCAACATCGACGGACCAGAAACCACTGTCACATCTGCAACATCAGCCAGCGTGATTTGCTGCTTCATGGGCGTCAGAATAGGCAGATTACGCAGCGCTTCCGGGCTATCACGATAGCTCTGCGCATAGCGAAGGTTAATCGGATAACGTGCAATCCCTTCCACCGTTTCGCCCACCATCGCGCCTCCGACCGCGGAGGTGACAAACAACTGTACCGCGCCAACGGTCATACCGTAGCGGGCTGCTTTCTCCCGATTAATGTCCACATTAATATAGCGCCCGCCCACCAGCCGCTCAGCCAGCGCCGAAGCGACGCCCGGCACGGTTCTGGCTACCTCTTCGATTTGTTCCGCCGTGGCGTCGATATCAGCCAGAACGTTACCTGACACCTTTATCCCAATCGGGCTTTTGATGCCGGTAGAAAGCATGTCGATACGGTTACGAATAGGCGGAACCCACAGATTCGCCAGCCCTGGCAAGCGCACGGTTTTGTCGAGTTCGGCGATGATTTTGTCCATCGTCATCCCCGGACGCCACTGATCCTGCGGCTTCAGTTGGATCGTTGTTTCGACCATTTCCAGCGGCGCGGAATCCGTTGCGGTTTCCGCCTTACCGGTTTTACCAAACACACGCGCCACTTCCGGAACGGTCATGATCAGCTTGTCGGTTTTTTGCAGCATATCCGCCGCCTGCGCCGCCGAAATCCCCGGCAGGGTTGACGGCATATACAGTAGATCGCCTTCGTTAATCTGCGGCAGGAATTCACCACCGACTTTATTCAGCGGGTATATAACCGTCAGTATTGAAAGTACCGCCACCAGCAGGGTGGTTTTAGGCCAATGCAGCACCTTCAACAACAGCGGATGATAAATACGGATCAGGAAACGGTTAAGCGGGTTACTGCTTTCCGCCGGAATTTTGCCACGGATCCAGAATCCCATCAGGATCGGAATGACGACAATAGCCAGAAACGCCGCGCCTGCCATGGCATACGTTTTGGTGAACGCCAGCGGGCCGAACAGTCGCCCCTCTTGCCCCTCGAGCGTGAAAATAGGGATAAACGACAGGGTGATAATCAGCAAGCTGATGAACAATGCCGGGCCGACCTCTACCGAGGCATCGGTAATAACCTTCCAGCGCGTTGCGTTATCCAGTTTTTCATCCGGATGCTGATGTCCCCACTCTTCGAGCCGCTTATGGGCGTTTTCAATCATCACGATCGCGGCATCGACCATCGCCCCGACGGCAATGGCAATGCCCCCAAGCGACATGATATTGGCGTTCAGCCCCTGGAAATGCATCACGATAAACGCGATACACAGTCCCAGCGGCAGGGAAATAATCGCTACCAGCGCCGAACGCAGATGCCACAGGAACAGCGCGCATACCAGCGCAACAACGATAAACTCTTCCAGCAGCTTATAGCTCAGGTTATCAATAGCGCGATCGATGAGCTGACTGCGATCGTATGTTGTAACTATCTCAACGCCTTCCGGCAGGCTGCTTTTCAGCGTGTCGAGTTTGGCTTTAACGGCGGAGATCACTTCACGCGCATTTTTACCGGAACGCAGAATTACCACCCCGCCCGCCACTTCGCCTTCACCATTCAGTTCGGCGATCCCACGGCGCATTTCCGGCCCAATTTGCACACGCGCGACATCGCGCAGGTAAACAGGTACACCGTCGGCCCCTGTTTTCAGGACGATATTATTGAAGTCATCAAGCGTTTGTAGATACCCACTGGCGCGGACCATATATTCCGCTTCAGCCATCTCAACAGACGAGCCGCCCGCCTCCTGATTCGACGTATCCAGTGCAGATTTCACCTCCGCCAGGCTGATGCCATATTGCGTCAGCTTCATCGGGTCGATAACAACCTGGTACTGTTTAACCACGCCGCCTACCGAGGCCACCTCTGCCACGTTCGGAATCGTTTTTAACTCATACTTTAAAAACCAGTCCTGAAGAGTTCGTAACTCTGCCAGATCGTGTTTACCGCTGCGATCGACCAGCGCATATTCAAAGATCCAGCCGACGCCCGTGGCGTCCGGTCCCATCTCCGCGCTAACCCCTGCCGGTAATTTCCCCTGAACCTGGTTGAGATACTCCAGTACGCGCGAGCGCGCCCAGTAAGGATCGGTGCCATCTTCGAAAATGACGTACACATAGGAATCACCAAACTGCGAGAAACCACGCACGGTCTTCGCGCCCGGTACCGACAGCATGGTGGTGGTCAGCGGGTAAGTCACCTGATTTTCAACGATTTGCGGTGCCTGCCCTGGATAGCTGGTTTTGACGATCACCTGAACATCAGAGAGATCGGGCAACGCATCAACCGGGGTATTGATGATGGTCCAGGTTCCCCAGATACTGAGAAACAGCGCCCCCATCATCACCAGAAAACGGTTTGCCACCGAACGGCGGATAATCCATTCAATCATTTATCATGTCCTCAGTGTGAATGGGTCGCCTGGGCTGGCTTTGCGGATGCGTCTTGCGCACCACTGTTCTGCGCGCGCATACGGTCCAGTGCGCCAGAGATATTCGCCTCGGAATCAATCAGGAACAGACCACTGGACACCACTTTTTCACCTTCAGTCAGGCCTGAGCGGATAGCCGTCAGCCCTTGAGATTCATGGAATACCGCAACCTGCTTCGGTACAAATCGACCTTCGTTATCGACGGTGATCACCCGTTGCTCGGTGCCTGTATCAATCAACGCCTTTGAGGGGATCAGCAGCATCGGTTCACTTTGCGTTTTCAGTTGCAGGTAAGCATTCATCCCCGGCTTGAGCGCCTCATCAGGGTTATTGACCTGCAAACGGATCTGCAGCGTACGCGTGGAGGCATCGACACTAGGTAAGATATTCCACTTGCTAATGGTGAAAGGCTTATCCGGCCAGGCGGGCACGGTGATGGTAAATTGCGAGGCGTCTTTGATCAGCCAGGCGATAGATTCCGGGACCGACGCGCTGACCCATACCGGGTCCATCCCCTGAATTTTCGCGACCACATTGTCTTTGGAAATGTTCATGCCAGTACGCAAATCGAATGCGGTAATCACCCCATCAATAGGAGCTTTCAGGGTAAAGCGGGTCTGAATTTTACGCGTCGATTTTAAGCGCTGAATATCCGCTTCCGGCATACCGGCCAGACGTAATCTCTCCAGAATCCCTTCCACCTGCGTCGCACTGCCGCCAGTCTCCCGCAGTAACAAATATTCGCTCTGCGCCTCAACCCAGTCGGGAATCGTCAGATCGATAAGCGGCGCACCTTGCTTAATTTTGTCGCCCACGGTTAGCGGGTAAACCTTCTCGATAAAGCCTGCGGAGCGAGCCTGGACAATAACAAACTGGTATTCGTTATAGCTAACGTTAGCCGGGAAAGTTTGCGCATAGTGCAGCGGGCCACGGCGCACAGGTTCTGTTTTCAGACCCAAATTTTGGGTCTGAGTAGGATCGATACGCACGCCAGGCGCTGACGCGCTCGCGGTCTCTTCATCGGCATATTTGGGGATCAGATCCATATCCATAAACGGTGATTTACCCGGCTTATCAAAGCGCGTGTTCGGGTACATGGGGTCATACCAGAACAACACTTTTCTGGCTTCTTTTTGCGAAGCCTGCCCGGTTTCAGCCGTTACGTTTGCTGATGAATAATAAGTATAAATACCGACAGAAATAACCCCACCGGCAATCATGCCAGCGAGAATAAGCGCGGTATTTTTAATATTTAAAGACGCCATAGTGATTTCCATTGCGCGATAGTCTCACCCGCATTTCGAAGAATCCGGGCAAGAATAAAAGAGACCAGCGAGAACGTTATTTACTGATGTGAATATCGCGTAACACAGAGAGATTTCCCTGCTGAACAAACGTAAACGCAACCTTATCGCCGGGTTTAATATCGTCAGCCTTGGTGTCGGCAACCCGCGTAAAACGCATCGTCATGGCAGGCCAGTTCACCGCGGCAATGGGATCATGCTTGATCGTGATTTTTTTACTTTCTTTATCAATAGCTTCAATCACCCCGGTGGCGCTAATGACGTCTTCCTGTTGGGCCGCTGGCTGCATGTTCATCATCTCGCCATGCTGATGCTCATTGGCCTGAGCGTTAAACATGACCACAGAGAAAAAGC
The DNA here is from genome assembly GCF_013728095.1 of Citrobacter sp. RHBSTW-00887. Taxonomy (NCBI): domain Bacteria; kingdom Pseudomonadati; phylum Pseudomonadota; class Gammaproteobacteria; order Enterobacterales; family Enterobacteriaceae; genus Citrobacter; species Citrobacter sp. RHBSTW-00887. Next base: position 3,858,329 of record NZ_CP056267.1, read on the forward strand.
TAAACAACACGGCTTTGGCGGTAGTATTCATACTTGATGCTCCTGAAAAGTTAATATTAAGGATTACTCCACCCAACCGCCGCCTAAGGCAGCAAACAGCTTAATTTCATTAACCTGTTGGGCGTAATTAAGATCGAGCAGCGATTGCTGCGTAGCGAATAAAGAACGTTCGGCGTCCAGTACCTCGATGTAGCTAACCGCACCATTTTGATAAAGCGCTCTGGCGCGTTGTAAGGTGATTTGCAATGACGTCAGGTAGCGCTGCTGACCGCTAATTTGATCGGCAATGCTTTGGCGCAACACCAGCGCATCCGCCACCTCTTTAAACGCGTTCTGAATTTTTTGTTCGTAATTCACCACCGACTGCTGTTGGCGAATTTCAGCGAGGTCGAGATTGGACTGATTACGTCCGGCGTTAAAAATGGGAATATCTATTTTGGGGACAAAATTCCACATGCCGCTGGTCGCATTAAATAAGCTGGAGAGATCGCTGCTGCTGCTGGAAACCGAACTGGTCAAGGTAATCGACGGGAAAAACGCTGCTCGTGCGGCGCCGATATTGGCATTCGCCGCCATTAATCCGTGTTCAGCTTCCAAAATATCCGGGCGCTGCAACAGGATTTGCGACGAGAGCGATGGCGGCAGCGTTACTGGTTTGATATCCCCGCTGCTGCGCATCTGGTCGTTGGGTAATTTCCCGTACGTACCCAGCAACAGTTGCAGCGCGTTGTTCGCCTGCGCCAGTTCACCTTTACGCTTCGCGATTTCGCTGCGCGTGCTTTCAATCACGCCCCGCGCCTGTTCCAGCGCCAGTACGTTGGTGCTTCCGGTCAGCAACTGCTTCTCAACAAAAGCGTAAGAACGCTGATAGTTTTGCAGCGTTTCTTCGGCAATTTGCAGTTGTGCATAAGCCAGACGCTGATTGAAATAACTTTGCGATACGTTGGAGATTAATGAGATGTGTACCGCCCGACGCGCCTCTTCGCTGGCAAAGAAATTCTGTCGCTCAGCTTCACTCATATTTTTCAGCCGACCAAAGAAGTCCAGATCGAAACTGAGATTGAGTCCAGCTTCGAATTCACGATCGGTGCTGCTATCGCCTTTTAATTTGCCGCTGTAAGTACCGCTGGAACCTGCCGTGATTTGCGGATAGCGGTCAGCGTCCGTGACGCCATATTGCGCTCTCGCTTCCTGAACTTTTAGCACTGCCATACGTAAATCGCGGTTATTGACCAGCGCCTCGCCAATCAGCGCCTTTACCTGAGAGTCAACGAAGAAGCTCCGCCAGCCCGTGTCCTGATATCCCACCGGTGCAGAAACCAAGGCGTTCTGGCTTAAGGAGAATTGCTGCGGTACAGGCAATGTCGGACGCTGATAGTCCGGCGCCAATGAACAACCGGCGAGAACGAATACAGCGCTGAGGGTAAGAAGCTTAAATTTGCTCATAGTTCTTCTCGTCCTGACCGGACTGATGGCCCTAAAAAATGTAGGAATTTATAGTGTTGTACTTTAACGAAGTGACTCTGTTTAAGCGGTGACAGGAAAATGACAAAACTGTCATTTTCCCAATAACCGATTGCTATCCGATCCCGCTTCCCTAGAATTGAAAGTCCGCACAACCCGTGTGAGAAGGAGAATGCGATGAAGGTGTTGATAGTCGAAGATGAGAAAAAAACCGGTGAATACCTGACGAAAGGCCTGACGGAAGCGGGTTTTGTCGTGGATTTAGCTGATAACGGCCTGAACGGGTACCACCTGGCGATGACCGGCGATTACGACCTGCTCATACTCGACATCATGCTGCCGGATGTAAACGGCTGGGATATCGTACGGATGCTGCGTTCCGCTAACAAAGGGATGCCCATTCTTCTCCTCACCGCGCTGGGTACCATCGAACATCGGGTTAAGGGTCTGGAATTAGGCGCTGATGATTATCTGGTCAAACCGTTCGCCTTCGCCGAACTGCTGGCGCGGGTCAGAACGCTGCTGCGCCGCGGGGCGGCGGTGATTGTCGAAAGCCAGTTTCAGGTCGCGGATTTAATGGTCGATCTGGTCAGCAGAAAAGTCACCCGCAGCGGGACGCGTATTACTCTGACCAGCAAAGAGTTTACGCTGCTTGAGTTTTTCCTGCGTCATCAAGGGGAAGTTTTACCCCGCTCGCTGATCGCTTCCCAGGTCTGGGATATGAATTTTGACAGCGATACCAATGCCATCGACGTCGCCGTTAAGCGTCTGCGCGCCAAAATTGATAACGATTTTGAGCCGAAACTGATTCAGACCGTACGCGGCGTGGGATATATGCTTGAGGTTCCTGATGCCCAGTAAACGATGGCGGCGCCCTTTTTCGCTGGCAACACGACTGACCTTTTTTATCAGTCTGGCGACGATCGCTTCATTTTTCGCCTTTGCATGGATAATGATCCACTCCGTGAAGGTCCATTTCGCCGAGCAGGACATCAATGATTTACAAGAGATCAGCGCCACGCTGGAGAGGATTATTAACCAACCCAACGAGCCGGAATCACGCCGTCTGGAAACGCTAAAAAACGTGGTTGAGGGCTACTCGAACGTCATTATTTCTCTGGAAGACAGTAAGCAGAAAGCCATTTTTCATTCGCCAAATGCGCCGGATCTCCGGCAATTTATCGCCAGCGCAAGACCGGATAAAAATGCCCATGCCAGCGATGTTTTTATTATATCCGGCCCAACACTGCAAACGTCCAAACATATTCACGGACAAAAAACGTCGTCTAACTGGCGAATGATTCGCCTACCGGTAGGAAAGCTGACTGATGGAAAAGCGGCGTATACGTTGTATCTGGCGTTATCGATCGATTTTCATCTGCACTATATTAACGACCTGAAAAACAAACTGATTATGACGGCATCGCTGATTAGCATGATGATTGTATTTATCGTGCTGTTCGCTGTGTATAAAGGCCATGAACCGATCCGTAATGTCAGTCGGCGCATCCAAAATATCACCTCAAAAGATCTTGATGTGCGCCTCGATCCGCAAGCGGTCCCTATTGAACTGGAACAGCTGGTAAGTTCGTTTAATCACATGATCGAACGCATTGAGGATGTATTTAAACGTCAGTCGAACTTCTCGGCGGATATTGCCCATGAGATCCGCACGCCAATAACCAACCTGGTCACACAAACGGAAATTGCGCTCAGCCAAACCCGTAGCCAAAAAGAGCTGGAAGACGTGCTGTATTCCAATCTTGAAGAGTTTGGTCGTATGTCGAAAATGGTAAGCGACATGCTGTTTCTGGCGCAGGCAGACAACAATCAGCTTATCCCGGAAAAGACAGCGCTTAATCTGGCCGATGAGGTTGGTAAAGTGTTCGACTTTTTCGAAGCCTGGGCAGAAGAGCGCGAGGTGGGCTTACGTTTTGAAGGACGCGCATGCTGGGTTTCAGGCGATCCGTTAATGCTACGCCGGGCAATGAGTAATCTGCTTTCAAATGCCATGCGCTACACGCCAAAAGGCGAGTCGGTAACCGTGCGGGTGAAAGAGGCGGATGGCCTGGTCCAGATAGTCGTGGAAAATCCCGGCCCCCCCATTCCCCCACAGCATCTATCGCGGCTATTTGATCGTTTTTATCGGGTTGACCCTTCGCGACAGCGTAAAGGCGAAGGCAGCGGTATTGGCCTGGCGATTGTGAAATCGATTGTTATCGCCCATCAGGGGAAAGTCTCGGTGACATCCGATCAGCTTGCCACCCGTTTTATTCTGACGCTGCCCAAGCATGCGATGTAATTTATGATAATGACGTTGATACCTTAAACAATTCGAGTTGCAGGAAGGCGGCAAGAGAGGGAATCCCCGGTCACTTACTTAAGTAAATGACTGGGGTGAACGAGCGCAGCCAACGCATATGCAGCTTGTAGTATGACCGATATATATATCATCACCGATTCTCTGACATAACCGTCATAGTCCTGTCACGCCGCTGACAGCCCTCATCAATTATAATTTCTTCCGTAAACCCAAACAGGAGAAATATGATGAATAAGATATCTTCTTTTTTCGCTATCGCGTTTTTTATTTCAGCTGGCGTTAATGCGGCAGACACCCCCAAAATGCATCAGCAGGCCGCAGCAGCCCATGAAATGATGAATAACAGCAGTGCCCCTGCACATCAACAAATGGCACAAGAACACGTCGCGCAGACGAATAATTCAACGTCAACGCCATCCCAGGCACGCCCCTTTTCACAAATGAATAAACATGAAAAAGCGATGGTCGTTCATCAGTCAGTGAATAACGGTCATTCATATGCTCATGAGGTTCAGGCCAGGCAGCACCGTGCACAGATCCCCGCGCAAGGGTAACGTTGTCCTGTGTTGAATAAAATGTCCATCAATACACTATGTATGAATATTGCGGACAAAACGCGCCACGCAGGCCTGTACATTTACAAGCCTGCGTTCCTGCCGTTAATGTCAATATTAATATTTCTTTAAACACTTCATTAAAAAGTAAATATAATTAAGCGCTTTATCTCACTTGTATAAAACACGTAATTCACCTGCTTGTAATGTTGCATATTACAGCCCCCACACCCTCACCATTAATATAAATTAGGGAAGGTGCGAACAAGTTCCTGATATGAGATCATCATATTCATCCGGAGCGCATCCCAGAGGGACATCATGAGCCATCAACTCACCTTCGCCGATAGTGAATTCAGCACTAAGCGCCGTCAGACCCGAAAAGAGATTTTCCTCTCCCGCATGGAGCAGATTCTGCCATGGCAGAATATGACCGCTGTCATCGAGCCGTTTTATCCCAAGGCGGGCAATGGCCGACGGCCCTATCCGCTGGAGACCATGCTGCGTATTCACCGCATGCAGCATTGGTACAACCTGAGCGACGGTGCCATGGAAGATGCCCTGTACGAAATCGCCTCCATGCGCCTGTTTGCCCGATTATCCCTGGATAGCGCCCTGCCGGATCGCACCACCATCATGAATTTCCGCCACCTGCTCGAGCTGCATCAACTGGCCCGTCAATTGTTCAAGACCATCAATCGCTGGCTGGCCGAAGCAGGCGTCATGATGACCCAAGGCACTTTGGTGGATGCCACCATCATTGAGGCACCCAGCTCTACCAAGAACAAAGAGCAGCAACGCGATCCGGAGATGCATCAGACCAAGAAAGGCAATCAGTGGCACTTTGGCATGAAGGCCCACATTGGTGTCGATGCCAAGAGTGGCCTGACCCACAGCCTAGTCACCACCGCGGCCAACGAGCATGACCTCAATCAGCTGGGTAATCTGCTTCATGGAGAGGAGCAATTTGTCTCAGCCGATGCCGGCTACCAAGGAGCGCCACAGCGCGAGGAGCTGGCCGAGGTGGATGTGGACTGGCTGATCGCCGAGCGTCCCGGCAAGGTAAAAACCTTGAAGCAGCATCCGCGCAAGAACAAAACGGCCATCAACATCGAATACATGAAAGCCAGCATCCGTGCCAAGGTGGAGCACCCGTTTCGCATCATCAAGCGGCAGTTCGGCTTCGTGAAAGCCAGATACAAGGGGCTGCTGAAAAACGATAACCAACTGGCGATGTTATTCACCCTGGCCAACCTGTTTCGGGTGGACCAAATGATACGTCAGTGGGAGAGATCTCAGTAAAAACCGGAAATAACGCCAGAAATGGTGGAAAAAATAGCCTAAATAGGCTGATTCGATGTGTTTGCGGGAAAAAAATCGGCCCAGATCCGCGAAATTTTAATCAGCGAGTCAGCTTGGGAAGAAATGACCTGCTTATTCGCACCTTCCCTAGTTGCTTTCCTCTTTTGGACTCAACCTTTTTAATCTGTGGCGACCCGACAGTGAATTTATCTCTGACCAAACGACTGTGGATAGGCTTCGGGCTGATGGCGGCACTGACCCTCATTAGTACGCTGGTAGGCTGGTATAACCTGCGTTTTGTCAGCCAGGTTGAGCAGGCCAATACCCAGGCGCTGATCCCGACCATGGACATGGCGCGCCAGCTCAGCGAAGCCAGCGCCTGGGAACTGTTTTCCGCGCAGAATCTGACCACCGCAGATAATGAAAATATGTGGCTGGCTCAGGGGCGTATGTTAACCGCCCAAAGCCTGAAAATAACCGCTTTACTAAAAACCCTGCGCGAGCAGGGCTTTGACACGTCGGCCATTGAACAACAGGAAAAAGAGATCGCCCAGTCGTTAAGCCATCAGGGGGAGTTGGTTGGCGAACGTCTGAAACTGCGCAATCGGCAGCAACAGCTCAGCCAACATATTGTTGAGGCTACCGCCGACGTTGCCGAAATGGCGCGCGGTCAGGCCAGTAATGCCGCCACCTCGGCGGGCGCTACGCAGGCAAGCATTTATGACTTGATTGAGAGCCATCAGGGGCAGGCGGCGGAACACGCTCTCGACAGGCTTATCGATATCGATCTGGAATATTATAACCAGATGAATGAACTGCGCCTGAGCGCGCTACGCGTGCAGCAAATGGTGATGAATCTGGGAAATAACCAGGCGCAGAATAACCTTGCAGCGCTGGAAACCCAGCTTAATGCCGCCGTCAGAGTGCTTCACCGCCGACAAATACGCATTGAAGATCCGGTGGTACGCACTCAGGTTGCCGGCGCTGTAAATTCGATAAGCCGTTATGTCGATCTGCTGGCCCTGTATCGTCAGGATAATGACATCACCACCCGCTTACAGATCTTATCGCAGAACAATATCGAGCAATTTACCCGTTTCAGTAGCGAAGTGAGTCAGTTGGTAGAAATCATTGGCCAACGCAATCAGACCGGGCTGGCGCATCTCAAACAGGCCAGCCAGCGCGGGCAAACGCTGCTGCTGCTGTTAGGTGCGGTGTCATTGTGCTTGTTAATTCTCATTCTTTGGCGCGTAGTTTACCGCTCGGTCACGCGTCCGTTGGCGCAGCAAACCCAGGCGTTACAGCGTCTGCTTGAAGGTGATATTGACTCCCCATTTCCGGAAACAGCGGGCGTTCGCGAACTGGATACCATCGGGCGGTTAATGGACGCCTTTCGCGGCAGCGTTCACGCCCTTAATAGCCATCGCGAACATCTGGCCGCTCAGGTAAAAGCTCGCACCGCCGAGCTGCGTTCTATGGTGTCTGAACACCGTCAGGCGCGGGCAGAAGCCGAAAAAGCCAACCAGGCAAAATCGGCGTTTCTGGCCGCCATGAGCCATGAAATACGCACCCCGCTGTATGGGATCCTCGGAACTGCGCAGTTGCTCTCAGACAATCCCGCTCTGGCGCAGCATCAGGAGAATCTGCGCGCAATCACCGACTCTGGCGAGTCTCTGCTGACCATCCTCAACGATATCCTGGACTATTCCGCCATCGAAGCGGGCGGAAAAAATGTGGCGATCGGCGATGAACCTTTTGAGCCCAGACCCTTGCTGGAAAGTACGCTTCAGCTCATGCACGGTCGCGTTGTGGGTCGCCCGGTCGTGCTAGTTACGGATTTTGCCGACGATGTCCCCGACTCCCTACGCGGCGATCCGCGCCGCATTCGGCAAATCATAACTAACCTATTAAACAACGCGCTGCGCTTTACCGATCGCGGACACATCACCCTGCGTAGCCGATGTAAAGACCAGAACTGGTATATTGAGGTTGAGGACACGGGATGCGGGATTGATCCTGTCCATCAGCGCGATATTTTTCAGCCGTTTGTTCAGGTTAGCGGTAAACGTGGGGGGACCGGGCTTGGACTCACTATCAGTGCCAGCCTTGCGCAGGCGATGCAGGGAGAACTGAGCGTCACCAGTACGCCGGGAGTCGGAAGCTGCTTTCGTCTGCGTCTGCCATTACGGGCTGGCGCGATGCCGGTAGCTAAATCCGTTCCACGTGCCATATCGTTACAGGGTTTACGCTTACTGCTAATCGAGGATAACCCCCTCACGCAGCGCATCAGTACAGAAATGCTCACCCTCAATGGCGCCCAGGTCACCGCTGCAGACAGTGCGGCTGCGGCGCTCACCATACTGCAGCAAGACGCCCAGTATAATGCCGCGCTGGTTGATTTTGATCTTCCGGATATCGACGGCATCACGCTGGCGCAACAGTTAACCCGCGAGTTTCCGACGTTAAAGCTAATAGGCTTTAGCGCACACGTCATCGACGAAACGCTAAGCCAAAGAACCAGCACCCTGTTTCTCGGCGTTATTCAAAAACCGGTTCCCCAGGATGAACTCAGTCGGCTCATTACCCATTATCTGCACGGTAACGCCCCTCTCCCGGTTGCATTAGAAAATGACAACCAACGGTTAAATACCCAGCAATTAGCCGGGGATATCCAGCTAATGGGATGGCAAAAGGTGCACGAATGGTTAGCGCTCTTTAAGCAACACACCCTTCCTGTATTAGATGAGATTGACGCAGCGCGCGCAGCATGTGAGTACGAGAAGATAAAACGTCTGGCACATCAACTAAAAAGCAGCTGCGCCAGCATGGGGATGCGTTCTGCCAGCAGGATGTGCGCAGCGCTTGAACAGCAGCCGCTAGCTGATTTTTCACTCAGAGAGGAAGTACAACTAAGTCTTACAGAAGTGGAAATGTGGTTGGCAAAAGAAAATTTGTCGCGATTAGCCGAAGCTGAACATCAGAAGTGACGTTGAAATGGTACGCCCTGTAGGATTCGAACCTACGACCTACGGCTTAGAAGGCCGTTGCTCTATCCAACTGAGCTAAGGGCGCATTGCGAAGTGATTACTTCATGCAGATGAAACGCGTGAATTATACGGTCAGCGCTTGCTGAGTCAATGCCTTTTGTTTCGGTTGCTGGCGAAGTGTACGAATGTTGATTTTTTCTGCTCGTTCAAAGGTATCCAGGAAATCACCTGGTAACAACTCAGCCCGCAAAACGTCAGATTTAGGGATACATGTATTTAGAATATTTATGATTTTGCTTAACATTCCTTTATCCCCTCTCCAGTGGTCAGGAACTCTTTAATGTTAAGTATCGCCATCAAGGAAGAAAACAGTCACTTCGAACATGGACTGAAAATCATCATCTCCCATCTGGCAAATCAGTGGCATCAGGAGATTAGCTTTTTACCTGTCGAAGATATCGATCGCGCTGAAATCGCGTTTATCTCACTGGATGAAGATTGGCTCAGCGCCGATTGTTACATGGTTCCTGTCCACACCAGGTGCCAACACCGGGTGGTCATCTGTAGCAAAAACGACAAAGATAAGCTGATGTTCCGCCCCTGCCTGTACATGTTGCCACTGATTTATCGGGAAGATGACGTCGACGAGATAACCAAAAAACTGGTCCTCATCCTGCAAAAACGCGCACTGCGCACTAGCGTGCCCGCGACTATCTGCCATTACTGCACCACCCGCAACTTTTCTATCGAAGAACGCCAGTTCTTAATGTTTCTCGCCAGCGGGTATACGTTAGCCGAAACGGCTCATCTGCTCTCAGTCAGTGATATCCAGGCCAAATCGACCCGCCGCAGCATTATGAAAAAGCTGCATGTGAAAAACGATCAGCAATTCTTAAGATACATCCGCGCACATCTGAACTTTCTGCAAAATTAGACGGGGTATCTCTGCCTAATTTTTATTGAGAAATATCTCATCATGGATTAAGCATCGGCTCCTACTGTACCTGGCTTCAGGCTGCGAGAATAATCCGGTCATACTATTTCCGGGGCAACAGAAAGACACACCCGGTAATATTTTATCTAATCTCAGAGAGAGGTTGAACTGGATAAAACGGTCTTTTGGGCATTGAGTAAGACATCAGAAAACTTCCGGCAGATTATTCTGATGGAGTACGCAATTGCCAGTCTGATGATTGTTGAAGCACTGAAACCCAACGGCACAAGTCAACTCACCTTTGCGCTGACAAAAGTTTGGTTCAGGGATGCCTGTAGTCAGCAATTTATCCAGACCTGCCGCAACAGAAATGGAATGGAAAAGGATGCACAGTGCAAAACGCCGGGACCGCTATCGCCGTATACGAAACGCTAACTGTAGCTGGCAATTTCCCCACTGTACCTCACAGGTATTTGACCGGATCGAGTATCTGGCGCAAAAACTCGAATACACCTTACCGGACGGCACTATATCTCAGGCGATAATTACGACAGACTACTATCTGGCCTATGCGCTGAGTCGACATTTATTCTCAGGTACTCGCACGGCGATCTTCCAGAGCGTTGAATCGACTTTGCTCAGCATGCAAGAGCCGGTAATTAGCCAGTTAGTGATTGACATTGAAAGCTTAACAATCCCTTATTTCGATATACTTGAAAGCCTGCGCCAGCTAATTAAGAAGCATAATGACATCCAAATCTTCATAATGCTTTCCAGTCGCGATGAAGACCTCACTACATTTATTTCACTGTCCGGTCCATTTTATATCTTGCCACGCAATTTGCGCCTCCCCGAGATGCGCCATGCCTTATTATCTCCGGTTCTTAACTATATTCATTCCAGGCGTATAAATCAGCTCGACTGGGAGCTGATTACCTTACTATTGCAGGGTAACTCCTTAAAAAAGATTGCATTGTTACAGGCACAACCCTACCACCGCATCATCTATCGCCTGAACCAGTTGATTACGCGCCTTGGATTACCCAGCAGGCAGCGCTTTTTGCATCTGATACACCGCCTCAACGTTACCTCTCCCCATTTAATTTAACACCATAACTCATTGTGCTATAAGATTTTTTAGGAAATTACTTATTATTGAATAAGAAAAAAGATCTAATTTTTACAAATATTTAATATTTACAACTATTCCTGGTATTATGCCTGGAGGCACACTCACACTTAACCTTACTGATCCTGTGCATTTCAATAAAAAATAGTCCTATTGCAGCCTTAACAAAACCTAAACAATTGGTTTATTGTGTCGTTTTTACTGTTTAAAAAAAATTTTCAATCTGCCATAATTCGAACCACAGATAAATAATACCAATAGTCATTAACACATCTGGATCTTTCAGAATATCCTAACTGACATTAACAACCAGGATGTTGTAAGTCTTTTCCGAATGAGCAGAGCAGGTATAATCCCCACAGTTTCCTGATTAATTGTTAGTTTTCCCGGTGTGAAATGGATTTTCCACAAATTCATTGTTCTGCAGAAGAACAACCGAATAAACAAGGATGAAATAATATTTATTCGGCTCTCCCTCAGAACAATTCTTGGCTATTTGACAATATTATAACGCCTGATGTTTTATCAAATTCGCAAGATACGCAAACAGTTTGAGGCATACAACAATGAAACCAGCATCCGTTATCATTATGGACGAACACCCTATTGTCAGAATGTCGATAGAAGTACTACTCGAGAAAAACAGTAATATTCAGGTAGTGTTGAAAACCGATGACAGCCGTACGGCAATAGAACATCTGCGCACGTACCCGGTCGATCTTGTCATCCTGGATATTGAACTGCCTGGTTCTGATGGGTTTACATTACTCAAAAGAATAAAGTCATTGCAGGAGAAAACTCGGGTACTGTTTCTGTCCTCAAAATCCGAGTCGTTTTATGCCGGGCGTGCTATCCGGGCCGGTGCAAATGGGTTTGTCAGTAAACGAAAGGATCTCAATGATATCTACAATGCGGTAAAAATGATTTTATCGGGATATTCCTTTTTCCCTTCGGATACCCTTAATTTCATTAACAATATAAATGCACAAAAAGGCGTCTTACATGACATGCCGCTCTCTAACCGTGAAGTTACCGTTTTGCGTTATCTGGCAAACGGGCTATCCAATAAGGAAATTGCTGAGCAGTTGTTACTCAGCAATAAAACGATTAGCGCTCACAAGGCTAATATCTACTCCAAGCTCGGGTTGCACACCATCGTTGAGCTGATCGATTACGCAAAAATGCATGAATTAATGTAATAACACTCCCGGCGAGATTTCGTTCGGGAGTGTTTTGTTAGCGCATTGATTAGTTATAGTTAATCATGAACGTGGCATCAGCCCTGGCAATGCCAGGCTGAACCCCAGCAGCTAACGCGATATAGTTTGCGAAAAAGGTCAGCGTGGCATTGCCGTTCTCATCAATCCCCACCGTCTGGCTGGCCTGTTCGAGCGGCAATCGCGTACGGTCGCTGTCGTGTAGTTCGATCGCCACCTTTTGCGCCATCACCGCATCATCAAGCGCCAGCAACGTCGTGCCCGGGGCCGGAGTTCCGGAAAACGTTATCGAAGCGGAACCCGGCGGGCAGCCTTCTAGCTTCAGCGTAAACGCGACCGGTTGAGTAGTATCTCCGCTGGTCTGAAGCTGCTTGGTCGGCCAGGTGCCTAGCTCCACCGACTTATTGCTGTCGCTGGCAATTACCGCGCAGGTAAAGTCCACCACGTTTCCGCGCAGTTCAATATTGATTTCCCCCAGCGACGAAGCGGCATGGCACAACGAGCTGAATGTCAGCAGGCACACCATTGCCAGAAGTGTCCCTGCGGCTGGCGTTTGCTTGTTAGTCATAATCCACTCGCAGATAGCCACGGGCTGTAAAAGGTCCTTCGGTAGGCTTATTGCCCGTTACGCTAACCGGCCATGTTCGAATACCCACGCTCGCCGCGGCGTTATCATCCAGTTGAAACGGGATAGTGCTGGACAGATTATTGGGCGTCAGCGGTTTACCGCTGCTGTCGGCGACAATAAAACCTAAATCGGGATTGTCAGATACCATCATTTGCCCGGTGGCTTTCTCGGCCTCTACACGCATGGTTAAGTAGGCCTGTGCAGCGACGTTGGTGCATTTTATCGCTACAGTTTTGGTCTGCGGATTGATGCCTTCAGGCCGGTTTCCCGCACCTGCCTTGCTAAACAGCGATGCGCCAATATCACCAAAATCAAACTCAACAATCTGCCCGGCGTTTACTTCGCAGTTTTGTGGAACCTCCACTTTGCCGCTGTAGCTGATGGTATAAACCGGCACGCTTAGCGCATCTCCGGTACTGGTCGTGACATAGACGCTGAACATCGTCTGCCGCGGAATCGGCACCATGTTAATAAACGGGCGGATTACTTTGAGCTTAAACACCAGCTTTGAATCCATCACGCCAAAAGGCTGCTGCTTAGGTACGTTTGGGTGAGTCCCCATGCGAATGTAATTACGCGGGGGATAAAATAACCCGGCATAACTATCGGTTATGCTCATGGCCCCCAGCAGGTAGTCATTGAGCTTCAGATACTGGAAGCCGCCTTCGGTACTTTGAACCGGAAGTTCAGTGACATAGCTTCGATAGGTGTAATTTACCGTTGTCCCGGCCGGACAGGTGGCATTCACGCCAACCCAGCCAGATTTTTCCGGTAACGTCACCACCTGTCCCGGCTGGTTGTTACTACTGTTGAAGACATTCGACAGATCGTAAAAAACATCCGTTGGCGTGCCATTCGAGTTTTGGCAGACCGTCGCCCAGGACGAATGGGCCATCAGCAGTAAAGCGCTTCCCAGTAACAAACCCGTTTGTCGTTTCATCGTATTATTCCTGTCGTGCTGACGGAGATTCGCACGTCACGTTCGTGAGCGTTACCGCTTGTTTCAGGCTCTCCTCTGGCAAGGCATAGCGCGCCACGCAGCGCGCGTTTGCGCCTTCCCCCCATTGGATCAACAACTCGCCTTTTAGCGGCAGGCCGCTCAGGTAGATTTGCCCGTCTTCACCCACCATGCTGGTCACGCCGCTGGTGTTTTCACGCACGACGGAGCCAAACGGCACTGGTTTACCGGCATGTTTGGCGGTAATCAGCGCCCGCACACCGATTCGTGTATCAAACACCGCCCGCACCAGCGCCCCTTGCGTTGGCACTACGCTACTGACGTTATTCTCCACATCGGTATTGTTGTTCATGGAATTGGTGTCTAACGCGACGCGGTTATAGCGATAGACGGTGGCATATGGCATCACCGCGTATCCGCGCCAGTCGGTTTGAACGCCGGTCTGGTTCTCTATCCGTACACCCTGCGCGCCCGGCGCTTTAATCAGCACGTTGGTATCGCCCAGAGGCTGACTGAGCGTAATGCCGTCCGCATGCCCCACTACGCCGCCGGAGAGCTGCCAGTTGTAGTCATGCTGGTCACGGTCGTAGTTGTAACCCACGCCCAGCGTACCGTAGGCCGCCTGCCAGTTGGCGCTGGCATTTCCGCTATAGCCATTGGTGCTGCTGTGCCCCTGATTCACGCTGTAGCTCAGGTTGCGCCCATCCAGCAACGTACCGCCGATCCCGCTCTGCCAGCTGTTCTGTCCGTTGCTATTACGGTTGGCATTAAAGGTGGCGTAGGTGCGATCGAGGGCGTTATCACGCGAGTAACGCCGTCCGCTCAGCAGGCTGAACGGTACTGACATATTGAACGCCAGAATACGGTCGGTGTCGGAGATGCCAACCGATTCATTCCACGACCAGGAGAGTGAATAGCTAATCCCCTGCCAGCCGCTGGCATAGCCCAGTTGATACCAGGTATTGGTGTCTGAAGTATTCCAGTACGTCTGCTGACTACCCGAGATATACAGCGATCCGTAATCCCCCAGATTCTGCGAAATGTTGATCTGGAAACGGCCCTTTTTGCTGTAGCTCAGGTTGTGGTAACTCGTCACATTGGGCACGTCGTGGCGATTGCCCTCACTGTCGTATTCGTACTCATAGCCTTCCATACTGCGATACGCCACATCGTCGAGGGTATAGAAGCCACGCGTTGAGTAGCGATACCCCAACAGCTGGAAGTTAGTGCCAAAATTGTTCAGCGATTTCGCATACAAGAAACGTAGAGACTGCCCCTGGTGCGTACTGTCATCCGCCAGTTGGCTGCGCGCATGGGTGAGATCGACAGAAACCGCCCCCCAGTCCCCCAGGTTTCGACCGGTGCCTAAAACCACCGCGGTGTAACGTGAGGCCAACTGCGTACCACCGTATGCGGTATAGCCCTCTGGTAACCCGGCAATTAATGTTCCCTGAAAAAAGAACGGTGAAGATTGCTGGCTATTGCCGCTGCGAAAATCCCCGGCGACAACGTCATATTTAAAACGCCCTTCTCGTTGTAATAAGGGAACGGTGGAGTACGGCACCGTATAGCGTTGCTGGCTGCCGTCCTTCTCATCCACCGTGACCTCAAGATCACCGCTGGATGACGTTGGGTTGAGATCGGTTATCGAGAAAGCGCCGGGTGAAACATAGCTTTGATAAATCACATAGCCATTCTGACGAATGGTCAGTTTCGCTGCGGTACGCGCAATGCCGCGAACGGTAGGCGCGTAGCCCTGTAAGCTGTCGGGATACATACTGTCTGAGGAATAGAGCCGCGCACCGCGAAACCCGACGCTGTCAAAAACGTCGTTGCCAGTGTTGCTGTCGCCCATCACCAGTTCGCCCTTCAGCGGGATAATTGCGCGCTGAAGCCATGTACCGATGTTTTTCCAGCTTTGTGAGTGGTATCCGTCGCCCTTGGAGTAGCTCCACGCACCGTTGTTTCTCAGCCGCCAGGGGCCATAGTTCAGACCACTGAGCATACTGAGGAAATAGCTGTCAGTATCACTGCCGCGGCTGCCGGTAAAGCTGTAGTTAACCAGCGCGGCCGGGATCCCTTCATCCCACTCTTCCGGTGGAATATAGCCGCGCGCGCTGTTTAACATTGACGCCTGTGGCAGGCTGACGTTTAAGCGCAGGGTAGAAAAATCAAACGCAATCTCGCTGCCGGGAATCGCCTCAGGTAGATTGATACAGGTATCGTTCGGATCCTTACTGAGTGCCGGAAACGCGGCGATATTGACGCCAAGGCGCTTCACCCAGTCGAGTCCAAAGCACGGCATCAGCCCACCGGACTTCTCCCCGGCTTTTGCCGCACTGGTAGTAAAACGAATATCCTGAGTGGCAACAAACTCATCGTTGCGCCAGATATCCACGCGATAAACGCCTTCAGGCTGGTGATTGCCTTTTTCAAAACGTGATAAATCCGCCACGGTTGCCGTATCCGCAGATAAAAAGGCCGGATTAAAATAGCTTTCCCCATAGCTTAGAGAGGGAAAGAGCGCCGCCAGCGTGGACAACGCCACCCCCGCCAGCGGTGGCGTAACCCCCGGTAACAGGCCAGGAAAATACGTTGTCTTATTCATCGTTATCTCAACGCACACTAACCGTTTTGGCCGGGGTCACAGCGCCATAATCATTGACCGTCTGGAACGTGACGTTGCCCTGAACGCCCGTGGGTAGCAGGACCTG
The DNA here is from genome assembly GCF_013728095.1 of Citrobacter sp. RHBSTW-00887. Classification (NCBI taxonomy): domain Bacteria; kingdom Pseudomonadati; phylum Pseudomonadota; class Gammaproteobacteria; order Enterobacterales; family Enterobacteriaceae; genus Citrobacter; species Citrobacter sp. RHBSTW-00887. Next base: position 3,874,539 of record NZ_CP056267.1, read on the forward strand.
CGCATCGCTTTTCGGCGCAACCATCACGTTATCGACCTTCGTTTTCCCCACATTGAGATTGACCAACGTGACGTAGTACGCTGACGGATTGTTGATTTTCAGGTGGTTGCCGGAGCGGGAAAAGGTCAGCATTCCTGGTGCATCTTCCGGGATTTGCGGCAGATTATTCGGACGAACGAAAAGTTTGATGCGTGACAGAATCGCCAGTTGCAGAACGTTTTTGCCCTCAAGGCTGTTTTTATTGACTGACGGAATGGCTTTGACGTTCATCCAGAACAGCGACTCACGGTCTTTGGGCAACGGTTCACCGGCATAGATGATACGCAGCGTGTTTTCGCTTTTGGGTTCACTAACAAACAGCGGAGGCGTAACCACAAACGATTTTTCTTTAGCGCCTGCGCTATTCTCAATCCATGAATTAACCAGGTAACGTTCTTTGGTATCGCTATTGCTAATAGACAGGGACGTTTGTTTGGCATCGGCCGGATAAATAACGCGAGTGGCGCCTAATGCAATGCCTCCGGCAGCCTGAACACTGGCAGCAGAAAATAAGGCCAGTAAAAGGATAAAACCTGATTTTAGATAATTAAACATAGCTAAAAATACCTTTGATGCGATTATCGTTGGGAAATAAATCAGGGATAAACCAACGTAAACCACACGTCTGAGCGAAGCGTTCCCGGTGTTATATTTTCCGAGACAGCCCGATAGCGGGCAGTGAAATGAAACGTCATCTCTTGCGTTATAATCGGCGCATAATGAAGCGGCAGGGCATTCGGTATAATTTGCCGTTGGCGCTCGTCAAATAACGCCAGACCAATCCCCGAAGCCGCAGACGCATCACCGCTGGCAAGAAAAACCTGCGGATCTTCCGCTGGCGTCACGCCCGCAAACGCAATCCCAACATGGTCATAAACATCGGAGCTGCACGACGTTAAGCGCAGTGAAAACGGTACGCTGGTAGAGGCGAAGCTTCCCGTCCCAGAGAAAGCATTGGTGCGATACTGCCCCATTTGCACCCGCATATCCTGACTGTCAGTGGCGACCGTACAGGCGCCGTTGACGAGCTGCCCCCGTAAGTGAACGCGGCCACTTTCCAGTATTACCGTATGTGAAAGCACAGGCATTACGCACAGCATTCCCGCCAGCGCCACGCCTTTCCCTATCATCTGCCGCATCCTTCATCATCCCCGGATATTGCCTCATCCATTGAGGCGAACGTCATCCTTGCGCAAATCAAAACGGCTTATTCGTACTTCATGATGAATGTCGCGTCGGCATTTGCCTGACCCGGCGTTGCACTTGCGGCAGTGGCTTTGTAACGTGCAGAGAAACGCAGGGTGTTGGTCCCTTCTACCAGCGCCTGAGCGGTAGAGAAGGTTGCGCCATCCGGCTTCAGCGCGGTGGACGTATTGTCCAGAATTTCAATCCCAACACCGCCCGCAGTTGTACCGTTGTCTGCAGAAGAGACGGCCAGCAGGTTGTTATTGGTATTATCGGACTGGCCAGAGAAAGCAACGGCTGCAGTTGCGGCAACGTTCGGGTCACAGTCGTTCAGCACGATAGAGAACGGAATTTGTGCTGTAGTGTCACCCACTGCGGCAAAACTGGCAGTACGATACTGGCCTAACGTCACAACCTGATCGGATGACTGAGTACTGACTGCACAGGCTGCATTGACCAGTTCACCTTCAAAATGCACAGTACCGCCGCTAACGCTTACCGGATCGGCTGCAACCGCTGCACCGGCGACTAACATCAGGCTGGCAATAACAGAAGAGGTCATTAATTTACGTTTCATGGATTTCCCTTGAATTACACACATCCGGCTCCAGCATCCTGCGGGATCCGTTTGAATCATTATCGACATTAAATGTCAGGCTAATTATCTCTGCATCCTGTAAAGATATATATCGCATGAGAATTAGCTAACCTTTTACCCCAATTCTCCTGAGTATTTGATTCACTAATTATTCCTCGCGAATATGACTATTCGTCACAGCGATAAATTAAACATTTCAATTAATGAAAAATACCTGCAAATCCTTTTAATGACCCTAGCTAATTCTTAATGGGACCTAGGAAAAATCTTGGTGGGAATGAGGTAAAATCCCTCATAATTAACCGTAACAGACTGGTTTGTGGCGCATTACCCCTGAATATACCAGGGTGATGAGTTGTTTCATTCACGTTAATTTTAATTAGCATGCTCATTAATTATCCGCAAGGCTTATGCCTTTGTCCTGATCCCATTCGCAGATCGTGACGCCCCCTGGCGCACGTAAAAATGCAAACGAAAACTGACAGCACGTCCCGCTTCTGACAAAATAGCGGCATCCCCTTCGATTTAACGTAACAGACGGAATCCTCTCTCTGATGGCAGCAAAGATTATTGACGGTAAAACGATTGCGCAGCAGGTGCGCTCTGAGGTTGCTCAAAAAGTTCAGGCGCGTTTAGCGGCTGGATTACGCGCCCCAGGCCTGGCTGTTGTGCTGGTAGGTAGCAACCCGGCTTCGCAGATTTATGTCGCGAGTAAACGCAAAGCCTGTGACGAGGTGGGGTTTGTCTCCCGCTCCTATGACCTGCCTGAAACCACCAGCGAGGCGGAGCTGCTCGAGCTGATCGATACGCTCAATGCAGATACCACCATCGACGGTATTCTGGTCCAGCTACCGTTACCTGCGGGTATCGACAACGTTAAAGTTCTCGAGCGTATTGCGCCGGATAAAGACGTTGACGGTTTCCACCCGTATAACGTTGGTCGCCTGTGCCAGCGTGCGCCGCGCCTGCGCCCGTGTACTCCGCGCGGTATTGTGACTCTGCTTGAGCGTTACAATATCGACACCTACGGTCTGAATGCGGTCGTTATTGGCGCGTCGAATATTGTTGGCCGCCCGATGAGCATGGAGCTGCTGCTGGCTGGCTGCACCACCACCGTCACCCACCGGTTCACCAAAGATCTGCGTCGCCATGTAGAGCATGCAGACCTGCTGATTGTTGCCGTCGGCAAACCTGGCTTTATTCCCGGCGAGTGGATCAAAGAAGGTGCGATTGTGATTGATGTCGGCATCAACCGTCTGGAGAATGGTAAGGTTGTTGGCGATGTGGCCTTTGAAGATGCTGCCGCACGCGCGTCATATATCACGCCGGTACCCGGCGGCGTAGGCCCAATGACGGTCGCCACACTTATCGAAAACACGCTGCAGGCGTGTGTTGAATATCATGATGTAAAGGACGTTTAAGATGGCCACATTTTCACTGGGTAAACACCCACACGTTGAACTCTGCGATTTACTGAAGCTGGAAGGCTGGAGCGAAAGCGGCGCCCAGGCAAAAATTGCTATTGGCGAAGGGTTAGTGAAGGTCGATGGTGCGGTAGAAACGCGTAAACGCTGCAAAATCGTTGCCGGACAGACCGTCAGCTTTGAAGGCCACAGCATTAACGTCGTGGCGTGATCCCAAGTGCCGGATGAGGTTAACCCCTGTCCGGCCACTTCCTCTCTCCTTTTCAGATAATGACTTCATCACCACTTCACAGTGAACTGTTAGCATGTTGTTTTTCCACACGAAGCGATCATCATGCCAACAATCGTTACCCACGCTGCCGTTCCACTCTGTTTAGGATTAGGTCTCGGGCGTAAAGTCATCCCCCCGCAATTCCTGTTTACTGGCGTCATTCTGGCTATGTTGCCGGATGCCGACGTACTGTCATTTAAGCTTGGCGTCGCCTACGGCAACGTGTTTGGTCACCGCGGTTTTACCCATTCGCTGCTGTTCGCCTTCGTGGTACCGCTGCTCTGCGTATGGATGGGTCGACGATGGTTTAAGGCAGGCTTAATTCGCTGCTGGCTATTCCTGACGGTTTCACTGCTGTCGCACAGCCTGTTGGATTCGGTCACCACTGGCGGCAAAGGCGTCGGCTGGCTGTGGCCGTGGTCGGATGAACGCTTCTTTGCACCGTGGCAGGTGATTAAAGTCGCCCCGTTTGCGCTATCACGCTACGCCACACCATACGGGCACCAGGTGATAATTTCGGAGTTGATATGGGTATGGCTACCGGGAGTTATGATGATGGGTGTGCTGTGGTGGTATCGGAAATATTAATTTGCCGGATACGACAAGCGTCTTATCCGACCGACATTCGTACATTGATTGCCGGACAGGGCGAGAGCCGCCATCCGGCAATCAATATCATTACTTACGGCGCCAGGTAGTGCCCTGCGGGCCATCTTCCAGCACGATACCCATCTCATTGAGACGGTCACGCGCGGCGTCAGCTGCCGCCCAGTCTTTGGCTTTACGAGCATCCAGACGCTGCTGGATTAACGCTTCAATTTCAGCAACTTCACCGTCATCCGCCTGCGCACCGCTTTGCAGGAATGCTTCGGGCTCCTGTTCCAGCAGGCCCAGCACGCTGGAAAGCTTACGCAGATGCGAAGCCATACCGTTAGCCGCCGCCATATCTTCACCCTTCAGGCGGTTAACCTCACGCGCCATATCAAACAGCACGGAGTAGGCTTCCGGCGTATTGAAGTCATCGTCCATCGCTTCAATGAAGCGTGCTTCAAAGGCTTCGCCACCGGCTGGGGCAACGGACTTATCGGTGCCGCGCAGCGCGGTATACAGACGCTCCAGCGCAGAGCGCGCCTGCTTCAGGTTCTCTTCGCTGTAGTTTAACTGGCTACGGTAATGACCAGACATCAGGAAGTAGCGAATGGTTTCGGCGTCGTAGTATTTCAGCACGTCACGCACGGTAAAGAAGTTGCCCAACGATTTGGACATTTTCTCCCGGTCAACCATCACCATCCCGGAGTGCATCCAGTAATTAACGTATTCACCGTCATGCGCACAGGTAGATTGAGCGATTTCGTTTTCATGGTGCGGGAACATCAGATCCGAACCACCGCCATGAATATCAAAATGGTTGCCCAACTGTTTGCAGTTCATCGCCGAACATTCGATGTGCCAGCCAGGACGACCCGCGCCCCACGGAGACGGCCAGCTCGGCTCGCCTTCTTTGGACATTTTCCACAGCACGAAGTCCATCGGGTTGCGCTTCACATCAACCACATCAACGCGTGCGCCCGCCTGCAGCTGATCCAGATCCTGGCGTGACAGCTGACCATAGTTCGGGTCAGTCGGCACGTCGAACATCACGTCGCCGTTATCAGCGACATAAGCGTGACCTTTGGCAATCAGCTGTTCGGTGATTTCAATAATCTCAGCGATATGATGCGTAGCGCGCGGCTCCAGATCCGGGCGCAGAATATTCAGCGCGTCGAAATCGCTATGCATTTCCGCAATCATTCTGTCGACCAACGCCACAAAGCTCTCGCCGTTTTCATTCGCGCGCTTGATAATTTTGTCATCAATATCAGTAATGTTGCGCACATACTTCAGCTTATAGCCGAGGAAGCGCAGATAGCGCGCGACAACGTCGAAAGAAACGAAGGTACGTCCGTGGCCAATATGACAGAGATCGTAAACGGTAATACCACACACGTACATGCCGACTTCCCCGGCATGAATAGGTTTGAATTCCTCTTTTTGGCGCGTCAGTGTATTAAAGATTTTTAACATCGAAGATTCCGTGTAGACGTGTGTGGATAGTAAAGTCTGTATAATACCCATAATTTAGACCGGAAGCAGCACACTTTGCGAGGTGATCGCAGCTTGCGGTTATGCTATAACACACCCCTAACTCTGACCCTCCACGGGGTCGAAGCACCAATCTATCGGAACAGGATGCAAAAATGGTTACTTTCCACACTAATCACGGCGATATCGTAATCAAAACGTTTGATGATAAAGCGCCTGAAACAGTTAAAAACTTCCTGGACTACTGCCGCGAAGGTTTTTACAACAACACCATTTTCCACCGTGTTATTAACGGTTTCATGATCCAGGGCGGCGGTTTTGAACCGGGCATGAAGCAAAAAGCCACGAAAGAAGCGATCAAAAACGAAGCGAACAACGGTCTGAAAAACACCCGTGGTACGCTGGCGATGGCGCGTACTCAGGCTCCGCACTCCGCAACCGCACAGTTCTTCATCAACGTTGCAGACAACGACTTCCTGAACTTCTCCGGCGAAAGCATGCAGGGTTGGGGTTATTGCGTGTTTGCTGAAGTTGTTGAAGGCATGGACGTGGTTGATAAAATCAAAGGCGTTTCCACTGGTCGCAGCGGTATGCACCAGGATGTGCCAAAAGAAGACGTCATCATCGAAAACGTGACCGTCAGCGAGTAATCGTGACGACACTGTTTATTGCAGATCTTCACCTCTGCACAGAAGAACCGGCGATCACCGCCGGTTTTCTGCGTTTTTTAGCCGGTGATGCGCGAAAAGCTGATGCACTGTACATTCTCGGCGACCTGTTTGAAGCCTGGATTGGCGACGACGACCAAAACCCACTGCATCATGAAATAGCCGCGGCGATAAAATCACTGGTTGATTCTGGCGTTCCCTGCTTTTTTATTCACGGCAACCGAGATTTTCTGCTCGGCAAACGTTTTGCCCGTGAAAGCGGCATGAGCTTGCTGCCTGAGAAAAAAGTACTCAACCTGTATGGCCGCAAGGTATTGATCATGCATGGCGACACTTTGTGCACCGACGATGCAGGCTATCAGGCGTTTCGCGCCAAAGTACATCAACCCTGGCTACAGAAGCTGTTCCTCTCCCTACCTCTGTTCGTTCGCCAACGTATCGCCGCGAAAATGCGCGCCAACAGCAAAGCGTCCAACAGCAGCAAGTCACTGGCGATCATGGATGTGAATCCGCAGGCCGTCATCACCGAGATGGAAAAGCATCAGGTCCAGTGGTTAATTCACGGCCACACCCACCGCCCGGCAGTCCACGAGCTTACGGCCAATGAGCAACCCGCTTTCCGCGTGGTATTAGGCGCATGGCACACCGAAGGGTCGATGATCAAAGTCACGCCAGATGACGTTGAACTGATCGCATTTCCGTTTTAATTCCGCAGATATCCAGTTCCTCTTTACACAAAACTCATTGAGATGTAGCCAACTACAGAGGCTGCCTGAAGGGTGAAGTGTAAAGCGCGCAATCGTTTTCCTTGACGGCGAATTATGCTATTCTCTGTGGCCTCAAAAGTCGAGTGTAGTGCATCACAGGAGTTTTCAGACGCATGTCTTCCCGCAATAACCCGGCGCGTGTCGCCATCGTGATGGGGTCCAAAAGCGACTGGGCTACCATGCAGTTCGCCGCCGAAATCTTCGAAATTCTGAACGTGCCGCATCATGTTGAAGTCGTCTCCGCCCACCGCACCCCTGACAAGCTGTTTAGCTTCGCCGAAAGCGCAGAAGAGAACGGCTATCAGGTGATCATTGCCGGTGCGGGTGGCGCTGCACATCTGCCGGGCATGATTGCGGCGAAAACGCTGGTGCCTGTTTTAGGCGTCCCGGTGCAAAGCGCGGCGCTGAGCGGCGTAGATAGCCTTTACTCCATCGTACAGATGCCGCGCGGTATTCCGGTCGGAACGCTGGCTATCGGCAAAGCGGGCGCGGCAAATGCGGCCCTGCTGGCAGCACAAATTCTGGCAACACACGACAAAGCATTACACCAGCGTCTGAACGACTGGCGCAAAGCACAAACCGACGAGGTGCTGGAGAATCCGGACCCGCGAGGTGCGGCATGAAGCAGGTCTGCGTACTCGGTAACGGTCAGCTAGGGCGCATGCTGCGCCAGGCCGGTGAGCCGCTGGGCATTGCGGTCTGGCCCGTCGGGCTGGATGCCGAACCAGCAGCGGTCCCTTTTCAGCAAAGCGTGATCACCGCTGAGATTGAGCGCTGGCCGGAAACGGCGCTCACCCGCGAGCTCGCGCGCCACCCGGCATTTGTCAACCGCGACGTTTTCCCGATTATTGCCGACCGTCTGACGCAAAAGCAGCTTTTTGACAAGCTCGGCCTGGCAACTGCGCCGTGGCAACTGCTGGCGGATAAAAGCGAATGGCCTGCAGTATTCGACAAACTCGGTGAGCTTGCGATCGTGAAACGTCGCGTCGGCGGTTACGACGGTCGTGGGCAGTGGCGTTTGCGCGCAAATGAAACCGAACAACTGCCGGACGACTGCTACGGCGAGTGCATCGTTGAGCGGGGAATCAACTTCTCTGGTGAAGTCTCACTGGTTGGCGCTCGTGCGCACGACGGTAGCACCGTCTTCTATCCGCTGACCCATAACCTGCACCAGGACGGCATTCTGCGCACCAGCGTGGTCTTCCCGCAGGCTAACGGCAAACAGCAGAAACAGGCCGAAGCGATGCTCTCTGCCATCATGCAGGAGCTGGGCTATGTCGGCGTGATGGCGATGGAATGTTTCATCACCCCGGAAGGTCTGCTGATTAACGAACTGGCTCCACGCGTGCACAACAGCGGGCACTGGACGCAAAACGGTGCCAGCATCAGCCAGTTTGAGCTGCACCTGCGCGCCATTACCAACCTGCCGTTACCCACGCCGGTAGTGAACACTCCTTCGGTGATGGTCAATCTGATTGGTAGCGACCTGAACTATGACTGGCTGAAGCTTCCGCTGGTGCATCTGCACTGGTATGACAAAGAGGTGCGTGAAGGGCGTAAGGTGGGACACCTGAACCTGAGCGACAGCGATACCGCGCGTCTTAGCGCGACGCTGGAAGCGCTTATCCCCCTGCTGCCGCCGGAATATGCCAGCGGTATTATCTGGGCGCAGTCAACGCTGAAATAAGCCATTAATGCCGGGGATTTGATTTTATCCTTCCCCGGCCCCTCCTCTGGCGCGTAAAATCCCCTCCATTGCTGTTTTTGTATTTTCAGGATCACACATGAACGATGGAACGGACTATCGCGCAATTTTGCTCGCTGGTACGCCTATAATCGATGTACGCGCCCCCGTCGAATTTCTGCAAGGCGCAATGCCGGGCGCAATCAACCTTCCCCTGATGAACGATGACGAACGTGCCGCCGTGGGTACCTGTTATAAACGTCAGGGACCCGAGGCAGCCCTCACGCTCGGCCATCAACTGGTCTGCGGCGAGACTCGCCAACAACGTATGAAGGCCTGGCTGGATGCCTGTCGTCAAAATCCTGCGGGTTATTTATGCTGCGCGCGCGGCGGTCAGCGTTCGCACATTGTGCAGCAGTGGCTGCACGAGTCCGGGATTGACTACCCGCTGATACACGGCGGCTACAAAGCCCTGCGTCAGGCGGCGATTCAACTGACTGAAGAATTAGTGCAAAAGCCGATCGTCTTAATTGGCGGCTGTACCGGGAACGGTAAAACGCAGCTGGTGCAACAGCAGCCGAACGGCGTGGATCTCGAAGATCTGGCGCACCATCGCGGTTCCTCGTTTGGTCGCACCGTTGAACCGCAGCTGAGTCAGGCGAGTTTTGAAAACCTGCTGGCGGTCGAAATGCTCAGAACCGACAGCCGTCAGGATCTGCGTCTGTGGGTACTGGAAGATGAAGGCCGCATGATCGGGGCTAATCATCTGCCTGAGTGCCTGCGTGAACGCATGACCCAGGCATCTATTGCAGTGGTGGACGATCCTTTTGAGCGTCGTCTGGAGCGACTGCGCGAAGAGTATTTCGTGCGGATGCACCACGATTTTACCCATGCTTATGGCGAGAGTCAGGGCTGGCAGGAGTATAGCGAGTATCTGCACCACGGCCTGTTTGCTATTCGCCGCCGTCTGGGTTTACAACGTTTTGCCGAGCTGACCGCCCTGCTCGACGTGGCTCTGCGCGAACAGCAAGCGACGGGCAGTACCGACGCCCATATGGGCTGGCTGGTACCGTTGCTCAACGAGTATTACGACCCGATGTATCGTTATCAACTGGAAAAGAAAGCCGCGAAAGTCGTCTTTCGCGGCACATGGCAGGACGTTGCCGACTGGCTTAACGCACAGTGATCAGTGTCTGTCGCGCTTATCCGCGCGTTTCGCCAGCCAGTCGCCCAGCACCTGAACGACCTGCACCAGAATAATCAGCGCCACCACGGTGACGATCATGACCTGGGTTTCATAGCGGTAATAACCAAAGCGAATCGCCAGGTCGCCTACCCCACCGCCACCAACGATTCCGGCCATCGCGGAGTAACTGATCAGACTCACCAGCGTTATCGTCAACCCACGCAGCAGACCCGCGCTCGCTTCAGGTAACAGAACGGTGCAGATGATACGCATCGGGCTGGCGCCAAAGGCTTCCGCCGCTTCAATAATGCCTTTATCGACTTCACGCAGTGCGCTGTCGACCAGACGGGCATAAAAAGCGATTGCCGCCACCGAGAGCGGGACCGACGCCGCAATCGGCCCAATGGTATTTCCGAGTAAAAACTGTGTGAGCGGCAGCAGCAGCACCAGCAGGATCACAAACGGCACCGAACGGATGATATTCACCAGCACGGAGCTGAGCAGATACACAAAACGGTTTTGCCAGAATAAATGCCGGTCGGTGACGAAAATAAGAAAACCGAGCGGCAGACCGCCAATAATCGCCAGCACCGTAGAGATACTTAGCATCTGAAAGGTTTCATTAAACGCCAGCGTCAAATCAGGCAATAAATCATCCACGAATCACCTCCACCTGTGCCGTGCGTTGACGAATATGTTCCACGGCGACATCCACCGCAGAAGGGTTATGCGTCGCGGTCAGTTGCACCACCAGAATCCCCAGCGCACGCTCGCCGATATATTCAATTTTGCCGTGCAGAATGTTCACCGCCACACCAAATTTAACCGCGACTTCTGACAACACCGGCTGTTCCGCTGAATCGCCGATGAACAGAATTTTCAGCAACTGGCCAGGCAAATGTTGACGCAAGCGTTCGGGTAGCGTCAGATTGAGGGTATGCGACACCAGTTGCTGCGTGAAAGCGTGCTGCGGGTGAGCGAAAACGTCAAACACCTCACCGGACTCCACCACCTTGCCGCCGGACATCACCGCCACACGATCGCAAATCGATTTGATCACGTTCATCTCGTGAGTGATCAGCACGATCGTGATCCCCAACTGTTGGTTGATCTGCTTAAGCAATGCCAGAATAGTGGCCGACGTTTCCAGATCCAGCGCAGAGGTCGGTTCATCACACAGCAGCACATCGGGGTGATTGGCAATCGCACGGGCAATACCAACGCGCTGCTTTTGCCCGCCGCTGAGCTGCACAGGAAAGCGGTTTGCCTTGTCAGACAGCCCCACCAGCGTCAGGATTTCGCTGACGCGTGGGCCAATTTTACTGCGCTCCCATCCGGCAGCCTTCAGGCTGAAAGCGACGTTTTGCGCCACGGTACGGGTATGCATCAGATTAAAATGCTGAAAAATCATCCCAATACGCTGACGGGCTTTACGTAGTTGCGCCCCTTCCAGCGCGGAAATTTCTACGCCGTTAACCTTTACGCTTCCCAGGCCTGGTCGCGTTAAGGCGTTCAGGGTGCGCAGCAGCGTACTTTTCCCCGCGCCGCTGGTCCCGACAATGCCAAATATCTCGCCTGCGCCTATGCGCAAGCTGACGTCATCAACCGCCCGGGTTGATGGTCCACGGCCTGCGCTAAAATCCACGCAAACCTTTTCTATCTCAATCATAGCCACCTCAGAAATGCGAAAAGGGCAGTCGCCGCTGCCCCTGTTAACCTTGTGCGCAGCGATTATTGGGCTGCCGACATCCATTCCGGTTTCTGGAAGGCGCTGTAGATATTTTGCGGATCGTCGATCACCGCGCGATACGCCGGAGATTTCACCGCCGCCACAATATCTTTCGCGAACGGTTTATCCGCATCTTCACTGCGTACCGCTATGATATTTTTCAGATTTTCGTCCAGATGCTCTTGCTTGATGGCGCTGGCGAGATCCAGTTTTGCCGCCACGGCAAAGTTACCGTTGACCAGCGCGCCGGTCACACCGTCCAGGGTACGCGGCAGCTGCGCCGCTTCCAGCGGTTTAAACACCAGCCCTTTCGGGTTGCTGGCGATATCGCGCTCAGAGGCTTTAGTCGGATCGATAGTGTCTTTGATGGTAATAAGGCCAATAGACTGCAGGAAACGCAGACCGCGAGCCAGATTGGTTGGATCATTGGAAAGCGTGATCACATCCCCTTTTTTTAACTCATCCAGGCTTTTGATTTTATGTGAGTAAAAACCCATCCCGGCCGTCGGGACCACAATCAGCTTGCTCAGCTTCAGTCCTTTATCAGCGGTGAATTTGTCAAAGTAGAGCGAGTGCTGGAACAAGTTGGCATCAATACTGCCGTTGGAAAGCGCCATGTTCGGCTGCACGTAGTCGCTGAATTCGCGCACCACTACCTTATAGCCTTTCTCTTTCAGCGTAGGGGCAATGGCCTGTTTCACCATATCGCCGTACGGACCAGGTGCGACGCCAAACACGATGGTATGCGGGTCACTGTTCGCATGAGCAAGTTGTAATCCACAGGCAAGTAACAGCGCTCCGGTCGCGACGCGTAAACTCTGACGCAATCCCATAATTTCTCCATTTTAACGTTGTGGTGTCATGTCTCACGCCGTTCTTGCGGCGTTGTTCTTGTTGGCCTGTTAACAGGCTGATTGTTAACATGACACAGATCACAACCTGCTGTCCTTGAAATTATTTCATGATGTTGCGGGATATGTCGTTGAATGTACGCTGAAGGTACTAATGTGTTTTTCAGCAAAGGATAGTAAAAAACCGGATAACCTTCTGGTTACCCGGTTTTGGCAGGGAAATTGACTTAGAAGTCGTAACGCAGACGAACCAGGTTCATATCACCCAGATCGTCGGTGCTGGAGGTGAAGACGTGTTCGTAATCCACACGGAAACCGTAGTCCAGCTGGAAGCTGATACCCACACCATTGTCGGTACGCAGGTAGTTACGACCATTCACGTATTCAATACGGTCGCCCATAACGTAGGGTTGAACGGATTTCAGCGCATACTGACCAACCGGGAAGGTATAACCCGCGAAATATTCCAGACCCCAGGCATCACCGGCAAAGTAATCGTTAACAGAGACTTTTTTGGTGGTCATGAAGTTTTGATACCAACCGCCGCCCATCGAGAAGGTCCAATTGTCCGGTTTCCAGCTCAGCGCGGTACCGACGATGTTTTGATCGTAGGTTTTGCTGCCGTCGCCACGCATTTCCGCGCGGGTGTAGTTCCACGCCGTACCCCAGGTCAGGTCATCGGTGATGTGATAATCCACACCCAGCGAGCCACCGCCTTTACGCTTGTAGCGCAGACCGTTGTTCGGGTTGTAATCATCGCTGAACAGATAAGATGCGTAGAGATCAACATCGCCAACCGTTTTCTTATACTTCAGTGATTTACGCGTACGATAGGAACCATCATAGTCGCCATTGATACCGTTACCTGGTGCCTGACCGATCATGTCGTAGTCCCAGATATCCGTTTTCGCACCAACCACATCATAGTAAATGCTGTTCTGTTGACCGAAGGTCAGCGTACCCCAGGTCGCGCTCTTCAGACCGGTGTACAACATACGACGCGTGGTATCGTTGGCGCCGTTAGCATAGTGATTATCCCAGTTGAACATTGCCGGGAAGTTTACGCCCAGCTCGTAATAACTCACCCAGCTGATGTCATCAAACAGATAGTAATCAGCGGCGAAGCGGAAACGCGTCCCGCCGTCGAAACCATTACGTTTGTAGCCATTCTTACCATCATCACCGGCCATATTCTGGAACTGCGGACGAATACTCCCGCCGACGGTGAAGTTAAGACGGCTCAGCGGGTTGCCCGCCTGTGGATCTTGTTTCAGGACCGTGATTTCCGCCTGGGAGGCGAACGTCGTTAATGCCACTGCTGCGCCGATCGATACCGCCAGCGCCGTTTTTTTTATAGTCATTATTTGTACCTTGATAGATAGCCTGCCAATTATTCAGCATACAAATATTAACGTTTATTAATACACTCGTGTTGTCGGGTTTTTATTGTTCTGTGCTGTTAAATATCAATGAGTTATCAATTTGTGCTACATAGATAAAAAACGCACCGATTTAAAAAACCGGTGCGTAATCATCACGGATATGAATTAACTACTGAATTGACGGAACAGCGCTTTGCCTTTTAGCAGACGTGAACCGAGCCATCCGCCGCATAATGAGAGCAACAATGCCCCACAAAGCGGCAACACGACCCACAGTCGCCAGTCTGGCTCCCACGGAAAATCAAACACTCGGGTTTGCAGCACCGCCAGTGCGGTTTCCGCGCCGATGGCAGCCACCAGTCCGGCGACCATTCCGAGCATGGCGAACTCGCACCATAGCGTGGTACGCAATAGCTTCTTACCCGCGCCCAGCGTGCGCCAGACCACCAGTTCCTGATGACGCTGACGCATTCCGACCTGGACCTGCGCCAATAGCAGCAACATACCGCAAGCGGTAACCAGCACCACCATCACCTCCAGTGCCCGGCTCACCTGCTCCAGCACCTGGCTCACCTGTTTGAGGATTGCGCCAATATCCAGCAGGCTGATAGTCGGGAATTCGCGGTTAAGCTGCGTCAGCATGCCGTTGCCGTTCTCCCAGCGAAAGCTGGTTAACCAGCTTTGCGGCTGAGCGTCCAGCGCGCCGGAGGGAAAGATAAAGAAGAAGTTGGGGCGCAGGCTTTCCCAGTCCACTTTGCGCAGACTGCTGACCGTGGCGCTGAAATCCTGGGTATCGCCCATAAAGGTCACCCGATCGCCAAGCTTGACGTTCAGCCGTTTCGCCAGCCCCTCTTCCATCGAGACTTCGCCCGCTTTTGGCGGCCAGCTTCCGGCAACGATCGGGTTATGATCCGGTCGGGTATCCTGCCAGGTCAGATTAAGCTCACGGTTCAGCGCCTCATCGTGATTGCCTTCGGTCGGCTTCTCATTGATCGCCGTCAGACGCGCCCGCACAATCGGATAGAACGATTCCGGGATCACCTGATGCTCAGCCAGGAAAGCCTTGAGTGGAACCACCTGTTCGGTGGCAATGTTGATGAGAAAATAGTTCGGGCTTTCCGGCGGCATTTGCTGCTGCCAGCGGTCGAGCAGGTCGCCACGCAGTACCAGCAGCAGCGCCAGCAACATAAAGGAAAGCGAAAATGCCGACAGCTGACTGAGCGTTGACCACGGCTGGCGCAACAGCCGACTGACCGCTAAACGCAGCGGCAGCGAGGT
Source organism: Citrobacter sp. RHBSTW-00887 (assembly GCF_013728095.1). Taxonomy (NCBI): domain Bacteria; kingdom Pseudomonadati; phylum Pseudomonadota; class Gammaproteobacteria; order Enterobacterales; family Enterobacteriaceae; genus Citrobacter; species Citrobacter sp. RHBSTW-00887. Next base: position 3,889,683 of record NZ_CP056267.1, read on the forward strand.
GAGCGTCAGGCCACGCAGCACGTTGAGCAGCATCCAGCCGAGCACCCCGCACAAAAGCGCCAGCACTACCGCTCCGGCCAGCACGGCCCACAGCAGCGGACTTCCGCCCATCAGTCCGGCGAGCAGGGCAATCACGACTATCAATACCACCGGCAAATAAAACTTCAGCGGCCAGACGTTTGCCACCACGTCACGGCGCAGTACCCGCAGTGGCTGAGTCGCCAGCAGCAAACGGTAAGGGCGTAACCCCACCAGCAGAGAAATGACCGTCATGGTGCCTAATGCCCATAGCCACGGCCAGGGACTGGCAGGCGGCAGTTCGCCGGGCAGTACCGGCTTAAGTAATACCACCAGCACGCGTTCAAACAACAGCCCGAATAACCCTCCGGTCACGCCAGACAGCACCAGCACCATCAGCCATTGACCAACAATTAGCCTGCGCAACTGTGCTCTGCCCGCGCCAAGGGTTTTCAGAATAGCCACCAGATCGTAACGACTGCGGCAGTAATGGCTCATCGCCACGGCAACCGCAGCGACCGCCAGCAGCAGGGTTAGCAGCGCCGACAGCAGCAGGAACTGTTGCGAACGCTCCAGTGATTTCCCCAGCGCCCCTTCATCCTGCTCCAGCCCATACCAGCGCTGTTCAGGCTTTAACTGCGGGAGCAGCCATTTTTCATAGGCTTCCAGTTGCTGCGGTGTCCCGCCAAATTTATAGCGCCAGGTCACCCGGCTTCCCGGCTGGACCGCCGCCGTTTTTTCGACATCCGCCATGTTCATCATCAGGCGCGGCGCTATCTGGAACGGATTAAAACCGGCATCCGGCTCCTGCACCACTTCCCCGGCGATGCGCAGCGTGGCATCACCCACGTCGATGGAATCACCGATTTTTAAGTTCAGCAACGCCATCAGACGCGGAGCCAGCAGCACCGAGCCAGGCTGAGGTTTCAGTCCCGGCGGATTGGTTTGCAACGTGCCATACATCGGATACACATCATCCACCGCTTTGACGTTCGCCAACTGCGGCGTATCCCGGGCAAAGGTCATAGTGGCAAAGGTCAGCTGTTCGCCCACTTTCAGGCCACGCTGTCGCGCCTCGTCAATCCACGCTTTCGGCACGGTACGCGAACTTTGCAGCGACCGATCTCCCGCCATAAACTCACGGCTTTGCTGGCTCAGCCCTTTTTCCATACGATCGCTGATATTGCCCAGCGCCAGCACGCAGGCCACGGCCAGACTCAGCGCCAGCCAGACAATCAGTAATGAAGGCGAGCGCCATTCGCGCCAGAACCAGCGTGCAATCATGCCTCCTCCTGCAACTGTCCGTTCACCAGGCGTAAACGCCGATCGCAACGCGCCGCCAGTTGAGAATCATGGGTCACCAGAATCAGGGTGGTGCCATGTTCCCGGTTCAGAGAAAACAGCAGGTCGGCGATTTTGTCTCCGGTCTGGCGGTCCAGATTGCCCGTCGGTTCATCGGCAAACAGCACGTCAGGACGACCGTTAAACGCCCGCGCCAGCGCCACGCGCTGCTGCTCCCCGCCGGAAAGCTGGGCCGGAAGATGATCAAGACGTTTTCCCAGCCCCAGTTGCTCCAGCAACGTTTTTGCCCCGTCGCGACTTTTTCCGCTGTTTTCGCCGCGCAACAACGCGGGCAACTCGACGTTTTCCAGCGCGTTAAGGGTCGGAATTAACATGAATGACTGGAAGACAAAACCCACGTGTCGCGCCCGCAGCTGTGCCCGGGCTTCTTCATCCATGGTGTGTAGCGCCTGCCCCACCAGGCTGACTTCACCGCTGGTGCCATCGTCCAGCCCGGCGAGGATCGCCAGCAGTGTGGATTTTCCTGAACCCGACTCGCCAATCAGCGCAATGGTCTCGGCGCGTTTGACAACCAGTTCAACTCCGGTAAGGATGGATAGCTCATGATCACCCTGACCGACGGATTTCTTAAGATGATGAACTTCAACAATGTTTTCCGCTGGCATTGGCCTTTCCTGTTCCTGGTCCTGTTAACTTTCCGCGCCGCCGCAGCGGACACGTTATTAATTCTGGGTGACAGCCTGAGCGCCGGATACCGTATGTCCGCCAGCGCCGCGTGGCCTGCGCTACTTAATGATAAATGGCAAACCAAAACGCCGGTGGTGAATGCCAGTATTAGCGGCGACACCTCGCAGCAGGGTCTGGCCCGTCTGCCTGCATTACTGAAGCAGCACCAGCCGCGCTGGGTGCTGGTCGAACTTGGCGGCAACGACGGTCTGCGCGGTTTTGCGCCTGCGCAAACCGAACAAACCCTGCGCACGATTCTGCAGGATGTGAAAGCAGCAAATGCCGAACCGCTGCTGATGCAAATTCGTCTGCCGGCAAACTACGGTCGCCGTTATAATGAAAGCTTTAGCGCGATTTATCCAAAACTCGCCAAAGAGTTTGATATACCTCTGCTGCCCTTTTTTATGGAAGAGGTTTATCTGAAACCCCAGTGGATGCAGGATGATGGTATTCATCCTAACCGTGACGCCCAGCCGTTTATTGCCGACTGGATGGCGCAACATCTCACTCCTCTAGTAAATCACGACTCGTAAAACAACGGAGATCCTGACAGGTAAAGTTATGCAAAAATCGGTCTTAATAACAGGATGTTCCAGCGGAATCGGTCTGGAAAGCGCGCTTGAGCTAAAGCGCCAGGATTTTCAAATTCTGGCAGGCTGTCGCAAACCTGACGATGTGGCGCGTATGAACAGCATGGGATTCACCGGCATATTGCTGGATCTGGATTCACCCGAGAGCGTAGATCGCGCGGCTGATGAGGTGATCGCTCTGACCGAAAATCGTTTGTATGGGATCTTTAACAACGCCGGATACGGCGTCTATGGCCCACTGCCCACCATCAGCCGCGAGCAGATGGAACAGCAGTTTTCCGCCAACTTCTTTGGCGCACATCAGCTTACCATGCGCCTGTTACCCGCTATGCTACCCCACGGCGAAGGACGAATTGTGATGACCTCGTCGGTAATGGGATTGATCTCAACGCCGGGGCGCGGGGCCTATGCCGCCAGCAAATATGCGCTGGAAGCCTGGTCCGACGCGCTGCGTATGGAGCTGCGCCACAGCGGGATTAAGGTCAGCCTGATTGAGCCAGGCCCTATTCGCACCCGCTTTACCGAAAACGTCAACCAGACCCAGAGCGATGCTCCCGTGGAAAACCCCGGAATTGCCGCGCGTTTTACGCTGGGGCCACAAGCGGTTGTCGCCAAAGTGCGTCATGCGTTTGAGAGCGACAAACCCAAGCTGCGTTATCCGGTTACGCTGGTGACCTGGGCAGTTATGCTACTGAAGCGCCTGTTGCCAGGCCGCATAATGGACAAAATTTTACACGGTTGAGTTGAAGCACGCGCGTCAGCCCCCATGTAACAAGAAATCGACAAAAGAGAGTAACTCCATGTCCACACAGAATATTGTTAACATTAACGAATCGAACCTCCAGCAGACCCTTGAACAGTCGATGACCACGCCGGTCCTGTTCTATTTTTGGTCTGAGCGCAGCCAGCATTGTCTGCAATTAACGCCGGTACTGGAGAGCCTTGTTGCTCAGTACAACGGTCAGTTTATTCTCGCCAAGTTAGATTGCGACGCCGAGCAGATGATCGCCTCCCAGTTTGGTCTGCGCGCGATCCCCACGGTTTATCTGTTCCAGAACGGTCAGCCGGTAGATGGATTCCAGGGCCCGCAGCCGGAAGAGGTTATTCGCGCGCTGCTGGAGAAAGTGTTACCGAGCGAGGAAGAGCTGAAAGCGCGCCAGGCGATCGAGTTCATCGAAGCCGGCAATCACGCTGATGCGCTGCCGCTGCTGAAAGAAGCCTGGCAGATCTCCAACCAGAGCAGCGAAATTGGCCTGCTGTTGGCGGAAACGCAAATCGCCCTGAACCGTTCAGACGAAGCTGAAGCGGTGCTGAAAACTATCCCATTGCAGGATCAGGACACCCGTTATCAGGGCCTGGTGGCACAGATCGAACTGCTGAAGCAGGCAGCTGATACACCTGAAATCCAACAGTTGCAGCAGCAGGTCGCCAGCAATCCACAGGATGCGGCGCTGGCAACTCAACTGGCCATTCAGTTACACCAGGTCGGACGTAACGAGGAATCGCTGGAATTGCTGTTCAGTCACCTGAAGAAAGATCTCACTGCAGCCGACGGTCAGGCGCGTAAAACCTTTCAGGAGATCCTTGCCGCACTGGGCACCGGCGATGCGCTGGCCTCGAAATACCGCCGCCAGCTGTACGCGCTGTTGTACTAATCCGCTGCATGTGCCTGATGGCGCTTGCGCTAATCGGGCCTACAATCTTCCCGTAGGCCCGCGCCATCCGGTACTCCATTAGTTTTTTTTCAAATGCGTCACCACCAGTTGGTGACGTGAATTATAGAACTTCCGATAGGTCAGGTAGCAGGCGATAATGGTTGACAGACTGGCGGTCGAAAGCAGCATAAACGTCACCATAATCTGATACTTAATCGCTTTTACCGGATCAATACCTGCAAAGATCAACCCGGACATCATCCCCGGTAAACTCACCAGTCCCACGGTCTTCGCTGAATCGATCGTCGGGATCAGCGAAGCGCGAATACTGTCGCGAATCAGCGGCGCGGAGGCCACTTTCGGCGTCGCACCGAGGCTGAGTTTTTCCTGAATTTGCTGCTGTTCGCTGTTAAACCGCTGCCCCAGGTTGTTGTAACACAGCCCTACCGCAACCATCGCATTGCCTGCAATCATGCCGGAAATTGGGATCACCTGCATTGGGGTAAATTCGATAGAGCCTGACAGAACCAACACCGCCAGCGTTAACCCCGCCCCCGCCGTGATGGCGATAAATGACGAGAGAAAAGCTTTATCAATATATTTGCTGCGCTTTTGCGCGTTATAGGCCGCGTTGAAACAGATAAACAGCACCATCAATAAGGTCAGAATGCTGTGGTTAACGCCGAAAATATATTTCAGCACATAGCCAACGATAATAAGCTGAACCACCGCCCGGCAAACGCTCCAGAGAATATCTTTTTCCAGCGCCAGTTTTTCTTTGTTGCTGATTAGTATCGCGACCACCACCAGCATCATCGCTAACGCCAGTGATTCATTGGTAATATTATGCTCGTTCATTGCTTACTTCCTGCATTTCCCCGGCGTGCGGTTGAAGGGTTATGACATTATCCGCATGATTAATTTCATCTTTGTCGTGCGTCACCCACAACACAGCAATATTCTTATCGCGAACATAGTGGTGAATTAATTCGTTCACATTCCGTTTATTGGCTTCATCCAGCGCGCTGGTAATTTCATCAAGCAGCAGGATTTTTGGCAGAAACTGTAAATTACGAATTAACGAGACGCGTTGCTTTTCGCCGCCAGACAGCTCATTGATGTTTTTTTTGAGGATCGTTTCGGGTAGCTCAAAACGGGCCAGATCGGCAAGAAACACATCCGGATCCGGACGTTTATCGCGGATTTGCCAGGGGAAAATGAGGTTGTCGTAAACGGTGTCACCAAACAACGCGGGCGTTTGCGCACAATAAGAAACCTGCTGGCGATATGTTTCAGGCTTAAGAGTGTTTATCTCCTTGCCCTCAAAGAGAATTTCACCGGCAGTCGGGCTGATTAATGACGCCACAATCTTGAGTAACGTACTTTTACCGCAACCAGACTGGCCGGTAATCAGCTTAAATTCTCCGGCCCGGAGATTAAAACAGATGTTATTGAGAACCTGCGTCGCCCCTGCCTGCCATGCGACATTTTTTAACTGAAGCAGAATGCTGCTTTCTTCCATTACCAATCCCTTTTTTACCTCTTTCGTGCAGACAGTCTATCCCTGTAATTTATTATAGGGGAGCCCACCCTGATAAATCGGGTATAATTTGACTAATGAGGCAGTAAAGGACAACACAACAGGAGGTTTCATCAATGCTCATTTTTATTCCTATTCTCATTTTTGTCGCGCTGGTCATCGTCGGTGCTGGCGTCAAAATCGTCCCGCAGGGATATCAGTGGACGGTCGAGCGTTTTGGCCGTTACACCAAAACCCTGCAACCGGGTTTAAACCTTGTTGTACCGTTCATGGACCGCATCGGTCGTAAGATCAACATGATGGAACAGGTGCTTGATATCCCCTCTCAGGAAGTCATCTCCAAAGACAACGCCAACGTCGCGATTGATGCCGTCTGCTTTATTCAGGTGATCGACGCGCCAAAAGCGGCTTATGAGGTCAGCAACCTGGAACTGGCGATCATCAACCTGACCATGACCAACATTCGTACCGTTCTCGGCTCGATGGAACTCGATGAAATGCTCTCCCAGCGCGACAACATCAACACGCGCCTGCTGCATATCGTTGACGAGGCCACGAATCCCTGGGGCATCAAAATCACCCGTATTGAAATCCGCGATGTGCGTCCCCCAGCAGAACTTATCGACGCCATGAACGCGCAGATGAAAGCCGAACGAACCAAGCGCGCCTATATTCTTGAAGCGGAAGGGATCCGTCAGGCAGAAATCGTCAAGGCCGAAGGTGAGAAACAGTCGAAAATCCTCAAAGCGGAAGGTGAACGCCAGTCGGCATTTTTACAGGCTGAAGCGCGTGAACGTTCCGCAGAAGCCGAGGCCCGCGCGACGCAGATGGTTTCGGAGGCAATTGCCGCCGGGGATATTCAGGCCGTGAACTACTTCGTGGCGCAGAAATACACCGAAGCGCTGCAGCACATCGGTTCGTCGAATAACAGCAAAGTGGTGATGATGCCGCTGGATGCCAGCAGCCTGATGGGGTCCATTGCCGGGATAGCCGAACTGGTGAAAGACAGCGCCAGCGAACGGAAAAAATCATGATAGCGATGATTCTGGTGCACCCGCACATCTTCTGGCTCAGCCTCGGCGGTCTGCTACTCGCCGCCGAGATGCTGGGCGGTAACGGCTATCTGCTGTGGAGCGGCGTGGCGGCGGTGATTACCGGCCTGGTGGTGTGGCTCATCCCGCTTGACTGGGCGTGGCAGGGGGCGATGTTCGCCGTACTCACCCTGCTGGCGGCCTGGCTGTGGTGGAAGTGGCTGGCAAGGCGTGTACAAGATCAGAAACCCGCCGACAGCCATCTTAACCAGCGCGGGCAGCAGTTGGTTGGCCGTCGATTTATTCTGGAAACCGCCCTGGTCAATGGCCGCGGACACATGCGCGTCGGCGACAGCTCATGGCCCGTCAGCGCCCGCGACGATTTGAGCGCCGGAACGCAGGTTGAAGTTATTGCCGTTGAGGGAATTACCCTGATTATTACAGCGGTATCACACTAAAAAGACAGGAAATAAGACTATGGTCAGGAAGACACCCCTTGCCTTTGCCCTTTGCTCATTATTGGTCGCCGCCCCGCAGGTATTCGCCTCTTTCGATATGGAAGACTGCAAATGGAGCGACGACAGCTGCCTGCTGAAAGGCACGCCCACCTTCAATCCGGAAAACGACAGCCGCGATAACCTGCTGCGGCTGCTGAGCCAGGAGAAATCATTTGCTCTGCCGGTGCAGTCGATGCCGGCGGACATCACCCGCTCCCGCGATTTCTATTTTGCGTATCATCCGCAGTGGGATGACATTGCCCCGCAGCCAGCCGCAGCGCAGGTATCTGCCGAAGACAGCCCCCTGTCCCGACAGATAGCCGAACTGAACATTAGCGCAGACGAAATAAACGTCAACGACGCTGAGCTTGAGAACCGTCATGTTTCGAACAATACCGCGAGCGTCAGCGCGTTTTTTGCCGCACTGCTGGCCGACTCAACGTTAACGGCAAATCAGCGTCAGGCCCTTGCCCAGGCGCGTACAGGACTGTTATCCGGGGCAACCCGCGAGCAAATTGAGTCATCGCTTGCCACTCTCCCGGCAGATTCTCCAGCTCAGTCCTACAAAAGCTATCTGGCAGCGGCCGCCAGTTTTTATGCCGGTGATTATGCCAGCGCCGAACTGGATTTCGCTCAGCTAGCCAAAAGCGATCGTCCGTGGCTGGCTGAGACCGCGCAATACATGCTGATACGTGCGGCGTTGAACAAAAGCAGCCAGAACAGCGTGGGCGAGTACGGCGATTTTGATATCGCAAAAATTAACCGCGAGGACGCTTCTCAGGCTCAGACGCTGGCGCAAGCCTATCTGCAACACTACCCGCAAGGCCTGTACGCCGCTTCCTCGCACGGTATGCTGCGTCGTATAAACTGGTATTTACAGGCGTGGCCGCAATTGGCGGGGCTGTATGAGCAGACGCTTCAGCAATCGGCTGACGCACAGCAACTGCGTGAGATCGTCATCGAATACGATAATGTCTACGGCATGGCGTTCTACGAACAGTCCGTGGTGGAGGCTTTCCCCGATGCGCCGCTTGTCAGCTATATCGAACTGCTGCGCGCGTTGCGCCTGAATAACAACAACAAACCAACGCTGACGCAGGCCCAGCTTGACGCCAGCAAACCGGTGTTTGAGCAGAGCCAAAAACTGCCGCTATGGCGCGATCTGCAGCTGAATCTGTGGCTGGCAACGGGCAACTACGCGGCGATTATTTCGGCAGTTACCCCGGCGCAGAAACTTCCGGCCCACGATACGCTGGCCTTCAGCGAACAAGTGCTGTACGGCGAAGCGCTGATGGGCCAGAAGAAATGGACCACGGCACGTGATTTCTGGCAGACATTGCTGAAGCTCAGCCAGGACAACGAACAGCAGCAGTATGTGCAGGCTAAGCTAGCCGCGACGCTGGTTTATAGCGGCGACGTGGCGGCAATTTTCGCCCCAGAAAGCGCAGTAACCAACCTGCGCTTTCGCTCGCAGGTGCTGAAAACCCAGGCCACGCCTGAACTACTGCGCCAGCAAGCCGTCCATGGTCCTAATAACGAAGAGCGTACCATCGCCCTGCATACGCTGCTGGTGCGGGATCTCACTGAGCATCGCTTTGACGACTGGCTGAATGACAGAAAACTGGCCAGCGCCATTACGCCGCCGGTCATTGGCGAAGCGTTTGATGACGTTAATCTGAGTATTTTCGACTGGAACGGCGACTCTGCCGAGAGCGGTTATACCTGTCGCAGCCTCAATGAAACGGTAACGGTTCTGAGCAAACAAGCGCATGATGCCCACGCCCTGAACTGCTTAGGCGAATTTTTCCGCACTACGCAAACCCACGTTGATTTATGGAAAAACAGTTCCGGCAACGATGTGCTTGAATCAGCAATCTCGCGCAAGAAACCGTTCGGCCAGTTCGACAGGCAAAGCTACTACCAGCAGGTGATCACATCGCCAAAAGCAGAGGTTGAAGATAAGAGCTTTGCGCTGTATCGCGCCATCATGTGCTATGCGCCGTCAGGCTCTAACGAGTGCGGCGGTGAGGAAGTAGATAAACTACAGCGTAAAGGCTGGTTCACCCAACTGAAAACGCAGTATCCGGGAAGTCCGTGGGCGCAAAAACTCAAATACTACTGGTAACTGCGCTACTGCTCGGCCAGGCACAGGCGGCGGAGATCGTCGCCGCCCGTGAACATCCGGCCTTCTGGCTATGGTCCGGAGTGAAGGCCAGTGACGAGCTGAAAAACGCACAAACGGTCTATCTGCATCAGGGCGAGGTACTGGTACGTTCAGGTAACGTGGTGTTCCAGCGTCTCGGACTGCCTGTTAATCGCCTGACTTTCCCCTCTATCTGGTTGACCGTGCGCTTTACCACTCTCGACGTACCGGAGGAGATTCCGGCGCGCATCATACGCTTGATGCAACGCTGGCAGGCGGCCGGAAATCACGTCATCGGCCTGCAGGTTGATTTTGACGCGGCGACCCATCAGCTTGCCGATTACGCCTACTTTCTGCAGCAGTTACGCCAACGGCTACCGACCGAGTTTGCACTTGGCGTAACCGGACTACTGGATTGGGCAAAAACGGGCGACGTCGCCACGCTGAACGCGCTGGCGGTCGATGAACTGGTGGTCCAGAGCTATCAGGGACGTCACACGGTACCGAATTATCAGGCGTATCTGCCCGCCCTCAGTCTTCTGCGCATTCCATTTAAGCTGGGGCTGGTACAAAACGGTAGCCGCGACCCGCAGGCTGAAGCGCAACTTGAGAAATCACCGTGGTACCGCGGCACGGTGGTGTTTATGCTTAATCCGCCACTTCGTTAAGCCTTCGCTTTATGGTGGCAGCAGCCGGAGAGATTATCAATAATCGGGCATTCGGCGCTGTCATCGCCAGGGCAACTCTCCGCCAGCGCCAACAAATGCAAGCGCATAGCCTGCAGCTCGCTGATATGACGCTCAATGTCCGCCACCTTTTCTAACGTACGCTTTTTCACATCTGCGCTGTGACGCGCCGGATCGTTAAACAGGTTCACCAACTCGCCGCACTCTTCCAGGTTAAAACCAACCTGTCGTGCCTGTCGTAACAGCGTAAGCTCATTCAGATGCTGTTGGTTGTATGTGCGATAGCCATTTTCGCTACGCAGCGGCGGCGTCACTAACCCCTTTTCTTCGTAAAAGCGTATCGCTTTGCTGGTTAAACCGGTTTTTTTCGCAACATCGCTAATATTCACATTTCCCCCGCTGATCTTGTTGGTACTGAGCCACATTATAGCCCACATTGCCGTAATCCTTTACCCAAGAACCCCGCGCATCTTCCACCATCACAGCGATGCACAAATCCTTTTAATTCACATTGTTATATCCGATTCAGATCACATTTCAGCATTTATTGACCACGCAAAATTGACTCAAATCAAAAGATGTATCGGTTCTGCACCTTTCATCTTGAACAAAGGGAAACAATTTTATATACAAACGCGAATGATAATGATGATCATTTACATTCAATAAAGGTTCTCTTATGTTGCCACGGATTAACCAAAGGCCATTTATTCTTTCAGCCCTGACATTATGCATGTCCGGCGCTACTTTTGCAGCGACCTCTCCAACACACGGTTCAACGTCCGACGAAGATACGGTGATCGTTACGGCTAACCGCACAGAAAGTAGTCTCTGGGATAGCCCGGCAACCATTCAGGTTATCGATCGCCAGACGCTACAAAACTCCACCAGCGTTTCTCTTGCTGATGATTTACAAGATATCCCCGGCGTCGAAGTTACCGATAACGCTCTCGCAGGTCGGAAACAAATTCGTATCCGTGGCGAAGCTTCTTCGCGGGTGCTGATTTTGATAGACGGCCAGGTCGTCAGCTACCAACGTGCCGGACAAAACTACGGAGCCGGTTTACTTATTGACGAATCCGCGCTGGAACGCATTGAAGTGGTCAAAGGCCCTTATTCTGTCCTCTACGGTTCGCAGGCAATTGGCGGCGTCGTGAACTTTATTACCAAAAAAGGCGGCGATAAGCCTCTGGGTGGTAGCGTTAAGGCTGTTTATAACTCCGCAACGGCAGGATGGGAAGAGTCAGCGGCAGCCTGGGGAAGCATCGGTAACTTTGACTACCGTATCAATGGCAGCTATTCCGACCAGGGGGATCGCGATACACCTGACGGAAGATTGCCCGACACCAACTTCCGTAATAACGGCCAGGGAGTGTGGCTTGGCTACAACCTCGATCGCCACAAAATTGGACTCTCACTCGACCGTTATAAGCTATCCACTCAAACCTGGTTTGACGATCCCGAAGGTCAGTTCGACGACTTTAGCGTCAAAATTCCTAAGCTGGAACGCGAGAAAATCGGTCTTTTCTACGACTACGCGGCCGACGGGGATTACCTGAAGAACATCCATTTTGACGCATACACCCAGACAATAGAGCGTAAATTTGAAAACCGGGTCAAAACGACCCAGATTATCCCCAGCCCGATGATTAAAGCGCTGACGGTAAGCAATCAAACCAATACCAACGACAAACAATATACCCAGGGTGTAACGCTGCAGGGCAATATCTCCCTTCCGGCAAACAACACGCTGGTGATTGGCACTCAGTATCAGCATGACAAAATAAAACAGGACACGGACGGCAGTACGCGCCAGACCGCGGCTACCGGCTTCTTTGATACGCAAACCCGTACCCTGTCATATAACGAAGCGGAACAAAGCAACACCTCACTGTTCGCGCAAAACGACTGGCGCTTTGCCGATGACTGGACGTGGACCGTGGGCGCACGCCAGTACTGGCTGTCTTCGAAACTCAATCGCAACGATACGCAAACTATCCAAAGCAGCGGCACCACCTGGCAATCCACCGGGGGAAATTCCGTTCACGATGATGAACTGGTGACCTCGACCAGCCTGCGCTATTCCGGCTTTGAAGATCTTGAACTCCGGGCTGCATACGCCCAGGGCTATGTCTTCCCCACGCTTACTCAGTTGTTCATGCAGACATCCGCCGGCGGCAGCGTTACCTACGGCAACCCAAACCTGAAAGCTGAACACTCGAATAACTATGAGTTGGGCGCGCGGTATAAAGGGAATATGTGGCTGATTGACGGTGCTATTTATTACTCCGAAGCCAAAGACTATATCGCCAGTCTGGCCTGTTCAGGCCAACCCGTTTGCAACGGCAACACCACCTCTTCCCGCGGCGGCTATTACTACTACGACAACATCGATCGTGCCAAAACCTGGGGCATGGAATTAACCGCAGAATACAACGGCTGGGCGGTTTCACCCTACCTGAGCGGTAATCTCATTCGCCGTCAATACGAAGGCAACACCATAAAAACCTGGGATACCGGCGAACCCACGCTGACCGGGCGCGTTGGCCTGAAACATACCTGGTTGATGAATGTCGCTAACGTGACGTCCGATGTCTTTATTCGCGCGGCGTCCCGCGCCAAAGATAATACCGGCACCACGGAAATAAACTACCCAGGCTGGGCCACGCTTAACCTCGCATTCAACACTGAGTTTGGTCCGCAGGACCAGTATCAGGTCAACCTCGCGCTCAACAACCTGACCGACAAGCGTTACAGAACCGCGCATGAATCTATCCCAGACGCTGGTTTCAATGCCGCTGTTGGCTTTGCGTGGAATTTCTGACGATGAAAAAACTCATGATTGGCTTACTGAGCCTCGCCTGTGTTTTCAGCGCCCAGTCCGCTGACCGCCTGGTGGTGGCGGGCGGTTCGCTTAGCGAACTGATTTACGCCATGGGCGTCGGCAACCGGGTGGTTGGCGTCGATGAAACCACCTCATACCCACCTGAAACTGCCGCACTCCCGCATATCGGCTACTGGAAGCAGTTAAGCAGCGAGGGCATTTTATCGCTGCACCCAGACAGCTTTATCACCTGGCAGGATGCAGGCCCTCAAATCGTTTTGGATCAGCTCCGGGCGCAGAAAGTTAACGTCGTTACATTGCCGCGCGTACCGGCCACCGTCGAGCAGATGTACGCCAACATTCGGGAGCTGGCTCAAACGCTGCGCATTCCTGAACAAGGTGAAGCGCTGGTCAATCGCCTGCATCAACGTCTGGATCGTGTTCAGCACAGCGTGGCGGCGAAGAATGCGCCGGTCAAAGCCATGTTCATTCTCTCCGCTGGCGGCAGCGCGCCGCAGGTCGCCGGCAAGGGCAGCGTTGCAGATGCCATTATGACCCTTGCGGGCGCACAAAATGTCGCCACCCACGCGCAGTATAAAAGTTACAGCGCGGAGTCGCTGATCGCCGCCAACCCGGAGGTGATCGTGGTGACGTCGCAAATGGTGGATGGCGATCTAGCTCGTCTGAGCGCGATTGCCGGTATTACCCACACTGCGGCCTGGAAAAATCAGCGCATTGTGGCGGTAGACCAGGCGCTGATTCTGGGAATGGGACCTCGCGTCGCCGATGCGGTTGAAGCCCTGCACCAGCAATTCTGGCCTCACTAACTGGATTTATAAAAAAGAATGAAAACTGAACACTCGCTGGATCTCACCGCGCATTTTGCGCTTGAGGGAAGTCAGCCCTTTAAGGATCGCCACGCCACAATGCCATGGCGCGGGGCGATCCCGATTGCCAAAGAGCTATTGTCACAAACCTGGCAGGATGTTATCAGCCAGCCTACCCCGCCGCGTAAACGGCTGGTGTACTTGCATATCCCTTTTTGTGCAACGCATTGTACTTTCTGTGGTTTTTATCAAAACCGGTTCGAAGAAGATCACTGCGCCCGCTACACCAACGCGCTGTTGCGCGAAATCGAGATGGAAGCCGATAGCGCATTACATCAGTCAGCCCCAATTCACGCCGTCTATTTTGGCGGCGGTACGCCTTCAGCGCTGTCAGCACGGGATCTGGGCAGAATCATCACCGCGCTGCGTGAAAAGTTACCGCTGGCACCGGACTGCGAAATTACCATTGAGGGACGAGTGCTCAATTTTGACGATGCGCGAATTGATGCCTGCCTTGACGCTGGCGCCAATCGGTTTTCGATCGGTATTCAATCTTTTAACAGCCGGATCCGCAAGAAAATGGCGCGCACCTCAGACGGCCCGACCGCAATTGCCTTTATGCAGGGGCTGGTAAAACGGGATCGTGCCGCCGTGGTATGCGATCTGTTGTTTGGTCTGCCAGGACAAGATGCAAAACTGTGGGGCGACGATCTGGCGATTGCCCGTGACATCGGCCTCGACGGCGTAGATCTTTATGCGCTGAACCTGATCCCCAATACACCGCTTGGCAAAGCAGTTGAAACCGGGCGCACAACCGTTCCCTCTCCCGCCGAACGTCGCGATCTCTATCTTCAGGGTTGCGATTTCATGGACAGCGCGGGCTGGCGCTGCATCAGCAACAGCCACTGGGCGCGTACCACGCGTGAACGCAATCTGTACAACCTGCTGATTAAACAGGGAGCGGACTGTCTGGCATTCGGCTCAGGCGCCGGGGGATCAGTCAATGGCTATTCCTGGATGGTCGAGCGCAATCTGACGACATGGCATGAATCTATCGCCGCCGGGAAAAAACCGCTAATGATGATGATGCGTACCGCCGAGCGTGGTTTCCAGTGGCGACACACTCTCCAGGCGGGCATTGAAACGGCCCGCGTTCCGCTGGATGAACTGACGCCTCATGCACAAAAACTAACCCCGCTACTGACCCAATGGCATCACGCAGGACTGACGCGAGATGCCAGCACCTGCGTGCGCCTGACCAATGAAGGGCGTTTTTGGGCAAGCAATATTTTGCAGTCTCTTGATGAACTTATTCAGGCACTTAACGCGCCGCGCATTGCGGTAGAACAACCATACCAGGAGTGAATTATGAGCCATGTCTCTTTACAGGATTTTTTGAAAACTGAACCGGACGGTACGCTGGAAGCTATCGCTGCCCAGTACAACACCACGCTGCTGGAGGTGGTGAAAAACCTCCCCTCCCCGACGCTGGTTTCCGGCGATCAATTTGATACCGTCTGGGAAACCGTCAGCGAATGGGGCAAAGTCACCACCCTGGTCCATACTGCTGATGTCATTCTGGAATTCACCGGTGAATTACCTTCCGGATTCCACCGTCATGGCTACTTCAACCTGCGCGGCAAAAAAGGCATGACCGGTCATATCAAGGCAGAAAACTGTACGCATATTGCCCTGATTGAACGCAAATTTATGGGAATGGACACCGCGTCCATTCTCTTCTTTAACCAGGCGGGTAGCGCAATGTTCAAAATTTTCCTCGGTCGGGATGAACATCGACAGCTACTGGCCGAACAGGTCAGCGCCTTTCACGCGTTGTCTTCATCTTTAAAGGAACATGCCTGATGGCTCCATGGCTCATTTTTGGTGCGGGTGGTAGCGGCGTAGGCGCGAAAACGCTTGAACTCGCACTGGCGGAACAACGTCCGGTGATTGCCGTCGTTCGCAACGCACAGGTCGCTGCTGGGTTGCAGGAAAAAGGTGTGCAGGTCTTCATCGGCGACGCCTGCGATAGTCAGGTCACCGCCTGTGCCTGTCGCGCAGCGGGTCAACATGCCACGGTGATCTCCTCCATGGGCGGCGCCCAGGATTATCTGGCGCACAGAACCGTCATTGATGAAGCAGAAAAAGCGGAGATCAAGCGCATGATTCTGGTGACCTCACTCGGCTGCGGTGACAGTTGGCCTTTTCTTTCTTCACGCGCAAAGGCCGCATTTGGTCAGGCTGTACGGGAAAAATCGCTGGCTGAAAGCTGGCTACAAACCAGTCGACTGGACTACGCCATTCTCCGCCCCGGCGGTTTGCTAAACGGTGCAGCCACCGGCCAGGCACAACGAATACAGGCTCAGGAGTGTCACGGCTTTGTAATGCGTGCAGATGTTGCGAAGCATATTCACGAACTGGCCACTGCGCCAGCACTTAATAACCAGATTTACAGTTTGGTTGAGCCGGGACTGAAACCCGCGTAAACCCCTCACGGCGCGGGAATTCCGCGCCGCAAAGACGTTATGGAGCGTTACGTGCTTAAGGACTCGCTTTCTTCCGTCAGCATCCTGACGGGTCTTTCTCTTTTGCTGGTTGCTCTGATGCTCTTCGGTGCCAGCCAGGGGGCGCTGAACATTAGCTTCAGCGCTCTGTTCAACGACGAATATCGTGATATCTGGTTAAACATCCGCCTGCCTCGCGTGCTGCTGGCCGTTCTGGTCGGTGCTGCGCTGGCGACGGCAGGGGTCATCATGCAGGGACTTTTTCGCAATCCGATGGCCGATCCTGGCCTGCTTGGCGTCAGCAGCGGCTCCTCGCTGATGGTCGGCATCGCGATAGTTATCCCATTTTCGTTCCCCGTAGTGCTGGTGCTGTATGAGCAGATGATTTTTGCCGTCGCAGGCAGCATGGTGGTCTGCACAATTATTTTCCTGATAAGCCAGCGTCATAACCACGGTGGAATGATGCAACTGCTGTTAGCCGGTATCGCTATCAATGCCCTGTGCGGTTCGGCTATTGGCGTACTGAGCTATGTGGGCGACGAGCAGCAGCTACGTCAACTTACATTGTGGATGATGGGTAATCTCGGCCAGGCCCAGTGGCCAACGCTGTTGGTTGCCAGCACGTTTGTTCTTCCAGCCATTGTTGTAACCATCTGCATGGCGGGAACGCTTAATTTACTGCAGTTGGGTGATGAAGAGGCGCATTACCTCGGCGTAAACGTCAAACGTAAGCGTCAGCAGTTACTGTTGCTCAGTTCGCTCCTGGTCGGCGCTGCGGTTTCCGTCAGCGGCGTAATTGGTTTTATTGGCCTGGTGATCCCACATCTGATCAGAATGACGACCGGCGCCGATCATCGCTGGTTGATTCCCTGCTCTACGCTGGCCGGTGCCTGTTTACTCCTGATTGCCGACACGTTGGCCCGCACACTTGTTCAGCCAGCCGAAATGCCCGTTGGCCTGTTAACCAGCCTGATCGGTGGACCGTATTTCCTGTGGTTAATACTGCGTAGCCGGAGAGTGTCATGATCGTCGCTGAAAATCTGGTCTACCACATTCAGGGAAGACGACTGACCGACGACGTTTCCCTGACGCTACCTGATGGAGAGATCATCGCGATTCTTGGCCCGAACGGAGCCGGGAAATCGACGCTGCTACGCCAGCTTACGGGATATCTGCAGCCCCACAGTGGGCGTTGTAGCATGTTTGGCAAGCCGCTGGACAAGTGGTCAATCACCGAGCTGGCAAAAACCCGTGCCGTGATGCGCCAGAATAGTCATATGGCCTTCCCGTTTAGCGTTCAGGAGGTCATTCGCATGGGCAGACATCCGTATCGTACGCGCAACACGGGCGATGAAACGGAGCACATCATGGCATTGTGTGATTGCCAGACGCTGGCCGCACGCGATTACCGGCATCTGTCGGGAGGAGAACAACAACGGGTACAGCTGGCGCGCCTGCTGGTTCAGCTTTGGGAGCCCGAGCCTGGGCCGAAATGGCTGTTTCTTGATGAACCCACCTCCGCGCTGGATATTCACCACCAGCAGCACCTTTTTCGTCTGCTACGTCGTCTGGTGCGTGAACGGCAGTTTAACGTCTGCTGCGTCCTGCACGATCTCAACCTCGCGGCGCGCTATGCCGACCGTGTGGTATTGATGGAACGCGGCAAGATAGTTGATAACGGATATCCGCAGGATGTTCTGAAGCAACGGTCGCTGAACGCGCTGTACGGTGCCGATCTCACGGTCATAAATGAACCGGAGCATCGAACGCCGATTATCGTCCTCAATCAATAACAGACCGGGAACCCCTGACGTGGCGTTCCCGTTTTTCTCCCTTTACACCCTTTTTTCACCTTTTCTAAAAACGCCCTTGACCTTCCCCTTGCTGGAAGGTTTAACCTTTATCACAGTCAGTTAATCCTGCAAAAAAGGAGTTGGTTATGTCTCAAACAATCGATCTAACCCTGGACGGCCTGTCCTGTGGTCACTGCGTAAAACGCGTTAAAGAAAGTCTGGAACAACGTCCGGACGTTGAGCAAGCGGATGTCACCGTGACAGAAGCGCATGTTACCGGGAGCGCCAGCGCAGAAGCGCTGATTGAAACCATCAAACAAGCCGGTTACGGCGCGGAGTTAAGCCACCCAAAGGCTAAACCGCTGACGGAGTCATCAATCCCGTCGGAAGCACTGGCAGCGGTCCCTTCCGAGCTTCCGGCAGCTACGGCTGATGATGACAGCCAACAGTTGCTGTTAAACGGCATGAGCTGCGCCAGTTGTGTGACCCGCGTACAAAATGCATTGCAAAGTGTACCGGGCGTCACGCAGGCACGGGTAAACCTGGCGGAACGCACTGCGCTGGTAATGGGCAGTGCCTCCGCCGCAGATTTAGTACAGGCGGTTGAAAAAGCGGGCTACGGCGCAGAAGCGATTGAAGATGATGCTAAGCGTCGCGAACGTCAGCAAGAAACCGCCGTGGCAACCATGAAACGTTTTCGCTGGCAGGCAGCCGTCGCGCTGCTCCTGGGTATCCCGGTGATGGTATGGGGCATGATTGGCGACAACATGATGGTGAGCGACGACAACCGCAGCCTGTGGCTGATGATTGGTCTGGCAACGCTTGCCGTGATGGTTTTCGCGGGCGGTCACTTTTACCGCAATGCGTGGAAAAGCCTGATGAACGGCACCGCGACCATGGATACGCTGGTGGCGCTGGGTACGGGGGTGGCATGGCTCTATTCCATGAGCGTCAACCTCTGGCCGCAATGGTTCCCGATGGAAGCGCGACACCTCTATTATGAAGCCAGTGCCATGATTATCGGTCTGATTAACCTCGGACACATGCTGGAAGCGCGGGCTCGCCAACGCTCGTCTAAAGCACTGGAAAAACTGCTCGATCTGACACCGCCGACCGCACGCGTCGTCACTGACGAAGGTGAAAAGAACGTGCCGCTGGCAGAGGTGCAGGCTGGAATGTTGCTGCGCCTGACCACCGGTGACCGCGTTCCGGTTGATGGCGAAATCACTCAGGGTGAAGCCTGGCTGGATGAGGCCATGCTGACCGGTGAGCCGATTCCACAGCAAAAAGGTGCAGGCGATAGCGTCCACGCCGGTACGGTCGTACAGGACGGTAGCGTGCTGTTCCGCGCCAGCGCTGTTGGCAGTCACACCACGCTGTCGCGCATTATTCGTATGGTGCGCCAGGCGCAAAGCAGCAAACCGGAGATTGGCAAACTGGCCGACCGCATCTCGTCGGTGTTCGTTCCGGTCGTGGTCGCCATTGCGCTGGTCAGTGCGGCTATCTGGTATTTCTTTGGACCGGCGCCGCAGATTGTCTATACGCTGGTAATCGCCACCACCGTCCTGATTATTGCCTGCCCTTGTGCGCTGGGTCTGGCAACGCCGATGTCGATTATTTCCGGCGTCGGGCGTGCCGCTGAATTTGGGGTGCTGGTACGTGATGCCGATGCGCTGCAGCGCGCCAGCACGCTCGATACCATCGTGTTTGATAAAACCGGGACGCTAACTGAAGGCAAACCACAGGTTGTCGCCATCAAAACGTTTGGCAATACCGACGAAGCGCTGGCAATTCGTCTGGCAGCGGCCCTTGAACAGGGTTCCAGCCACCCGTTAGCCAGGGCGATTCTGGACAAAGCAGGTGATGTCACGCTGCCGCAGGTCAACGGTTTCCGTACGCTGCGCGGTTTAGGCGTCAGTGGCGAAACGGAAGGTCATTCGCTGCTGCTGGGAAACCAGGCGCTGCTTAATGAACAGCAGGTAGATACCACTGAAATGGAGGCTGAAATCACCGCTCAGGCTTCCCAAGGCTCAACCCCGGTACTGTTAGCGATTGACGGTAAAGCAGCAGCGCTGTTAGCGGTACGTGATCCTCTGCGTAGCGACAGCGTGGCAGCACTCCAGCGTCTGCACCGCGCCGGGTATCGTCTGGTGATGCTCACCGGCGACAACCCAACGACCGCCAACGCCATTGCCAAAGAGGCGGGTATTGATGAGGTGATTGCTGGCGTTCTGCCTGACGGTAAAGCCGAGGCAATTAAACGTCTGCAGAGCCAGGGGCGTCAGGTTGCCATGGTCGGTGACGGTATCAACGATGCGCCTGCACTGGCTCAGGCTGACGTAGGGATTGCCATGGGTGGCGGCAGCGATGTGGCGATTGAAACCGCCGCGATTACGCTGATGCGCCATAGCCTGATGGGCGTTGCCGATGCGCTGTCTATCTCCCGGGCAACGCTGCGCAATATGAAGCAGAACCTGCTCGGCGCGTTTATCTATAACAGCATCGGTATCCCCGTTGCCGCCGGGATTTTGTGGCCGTTCACCGGAACACTGCTCAACCCGGTCGTTGCCGGGGCGGCGATGGCGCTCTCCTCCATTACCGTGGTGAGCAACGCTAATCGACTGCTGCGCTTCAAACCTAAAGAGTAAGCCTTTACCGGATGGCGCTCTGAACGGAGCCCCAAATCATTCGCGTTGCCTCAAGGCGGCAAGTATAAAAACCCCAGGAGCATAGCCAACTATGTGACTGGGGTTTTTGCTCGCTGCCAATAAAGAGGCTGAGCGAATGATGAAGTGTATTTGCACCTTCCAGGACCACGCGCTAGCATGGAAGTCTACTTAGGGAGGCCGTATGGATCTGTTGTACCGGGTAAAATCATTTTTCACCGCGCTACGCGGCAACCACTATACCTGGCCTGCCATCGACATCTCCTTGCCCGGAAACCGCCATTTTCATCTGATTGGCAGTATTCACATGGGCAGCCGCGATATGGCGCCTCTGCCTGCCAAATTACTCAAAAAGCTCCAGCGTGCCGATGCGCTCATTGTCGAAGCCGATGTTTCCGGCGACGACGCGCCGTTTGCCAACCTTCCGACCTTTGCCGCACTGGAAGAGCGCATCAGCCCAGAGCTGCTAGATAATCTGCACAAAGTCACCGACGAGCTGGGTATTTCCTCTTCCCTGCTGTCTACCCAGCCGCTGTGGCAAATCGCCATGGTCTTGCAGGCAACGCAGGCGCAGCAGTTGGGGTTACGGGCGGAATACGGCATTGATTACCAACTACTGAATGCGGCAAAACAGGTGCATAAACCCATAATCGAGCTGGAAGGCGCATCCAGCCAAATCGAGCTGTTATGTCAGTTACCCGATAACGGACTGGCTCTGCTGGACGATACCCTGACGCACTGGCATACCAATGCCAGACTGCTACAACAGATGATGGGCTGGTGGCTTAAAACGCCGCCACGCAATAGCGAACTCAATCTACCCAATACTTTTAGCCAGTCGCTGTATGACGTTTTGATGCATCAGCGTAATGCGGCCTGGCGCGATCGACTCAGGGCGATGCCCGCCGGTCACTATGTCGTGGCCGTTGGTGCGCTGCATTTGTATGGAGAAGGAAATTTGCCGGAGATGTTACGGTAAAAAAATGGCCAATATTGCTATTGGCCCGTCAAAGAGGAATTTCATCATTATTATGATCCCGACGCTTAAAGCATCGGTGTAGTTCGATTGTCGCTCAAAGTCATCATCCTGCCAACACTATTGCGCAAGATGGTACTATTTTTTAGACAGACATCAGGCGTATGCTTGTGTCGTATTTTGTCTGGGCCAGGAAAATTGCTATGACACCCGCCGTTAAATTACTCGAAAAAAACAAAATTTCTTTCCAGATCCACACCTACGATCACGATCCGTCCGAGACGAACTTTGGTGACGAAGTGGTACGCAAGTTAGGTCTGAATGCGGACCAGGTCTACAAAACGCTACTGGTTGCCGTGAATGGCGATATGAAGCACCTGGCGGTTGCCGTTACGCCGGTAGCCGGTCAACTGGATCTCAAAAAGGTCGCCAGGGCGTTGGGAGCCAAAAAGGTCGATATGGCCGATCCGATGATCGCGCAGCGAACCACCGGGTATCTGGTAGGCGGCATCAGCCCGCTGGGGCAGAAAAAAAGATTGCCGACGCTCATCGACGCTCCCGCCCAGACGTTTGACACCATTTATGTGTCCGGCGGCAAACGAGGGCTGGATATTGAACTGGCAGCGGGCGATTTAGCGAAAATTCTGGATGCGAAATTCGCCGATATCGCACGCCGTGATTAATTGTCTTTTGCCCGGTGATACGGCGATTGAGCCTACTGCGATTACAGGGTGTGATTGGTGAAGACAGTTTGGGTTCGGCCAGCGTGCAGGAACCGGAGCATAGAGGTAATAAGTAGGATTATTGGGCCGCCATGAAGGGCGGCCCGGAGGAGCGGATAAAATGATGCCCAAAATTGCCCTGTTACTGCCAGCTTACCTCGCCCTTCGGCTCATACGCACCAGCATCGAGCGGTGAGTTCTTCTGTACGTACTCTTTCAGCACTTCCGCATCAATAAACCCGGTATTCACATAGCCAGGCTTGTTATCAATTCGCGGATAGCCATCGCCGCCGGTGGCATTGAAGCTCAGCGTTGCCATGCGATAGGTTTTGGCTGGTTCAACGGGTTCGCCTTTAATTTTCAAATCGTTAAGTTTGCCGTCTTTCGCCACGAAGCTGACGTTGGCAAACTGCGGATAGGCCCCGGAATCCGGCTTCATTTGCGCCACGGCGGTCAGATAGTCAATCACCTCTTTCCCGCTCATGTCGGCGTACACCACGATGTTACCGAACGGCTGCACTTTCAGCACGCTCTTATAGGTGATATCACCGCCTTCGATGGAGTCACGGATACCGCCGCCGCTCATCACGCCAAAATCAGCGCTGGTTCGCGCCATTTGCGCAGCCAGCAGTAAATGCCCCATGTTGGTCTGCACGAAACGGACTTTGCTACGGTCGCCTTCGAGGCGCGCATTGACGCTACCAATTTTCACGTCGAGCTGCGCTTTACCTTTATTCTGGAACGGCGTCAGCAGTGAAAGCATTTGCTGATTTTCAGCAATTTCCGGGGTGTAGAGTACGCGCTCACTTTTACCGTTGTCCCAGGTCACTTTTTTCTTCAGGTTGACGGGGATGAGCTGGTAGTTAACCATTTTCATTTCGCCATTGCGGAACTCAAAGTCCGCCCGCCCCACGTATTTCCCCCACTCATGCGCCTGCACAATCCAGATCCCGTTTTGCTTGTCTGGCGCACACGGCGTACCCGGTACGTAATCAACCTGCTTCTTGTTTTCCGCGGCCATACATACCGGATCCTGCGAGTGACCACCCACAATCATTGCCAGCGATCCCGCCGGCAGGCTGCGCGCCATTTCTACGTCGCCAGGCGCGTTCGAGCCGTGATTGCCATTGTCATAATGTCCCATATGGGTGGTCGCAATAATGATGTCCGGCTTTTCCCCCATATTCAGTTCCTGGATAACCAGTTTGGCTTCATCAGCAGGTTTACGGAACTCAATATCGGTAAAGAACTCTGGGTTGCCAATTTTCGCCGTATCGTCAGTGGTTAAACCGAGTACGGCAATTTTTAAATCCTGACGCTTAAAGATGGCCCACGGCTTAAACAAACGCTCGCCGGTGCTTTTCTGATAGATATTGGCCGAGAGAAACGGGAATTTGGACCATTTTTCCTGCTGGCGCAATACGCTAAGCGGATTATCAAACTCGTGGTTTCCGACCGCCATCGCATCATAGCCAATCAGGTTCATTCCGCGAAAATCAGGTTCCGCATCCTGCAGATCGGACTCCGGTACGCCGGTATTAATGTCGCCACCGGAAAGCAGCAGTACACTGCCCCCTTCCTCAGCCACCTCTTTACGAATACCGTCCACCAGCGTTTTTTGTGCCGCCAGCCCGTATTCACCGTATTCGCTGCGCCAGAAGTGACCGTGATGATCGTTGGTATGCAGAATGGTAATTTTGTAGGTTTTATCTTTTTCGTACGCCTGTGCAGGTTGACCTGCCAGCGCAAATGCGGCTAATAACGCCAGCGCCACGCCCCGTTTTAAAAACTTCATATTTCACTCCCTGACTCAATATCAACCGCCATACCCGTTATCCTTCAAATTACATGTGCGTTGGCTGCGCTCACTTCCCCCTGTCGCTTATGCAGTAAGCTCCTGGGACTCTCGCGTTTGCCGCCTACCTGTAAGTCGAATTAGTTCGGGCATAAAATTACAGCTACTGAAAATAATAGCCGAAAATGTTTTCAGAAATGAGACTTCCTTCAAACACCTTCCGCAGGTATGTTAGTCAGGTAATAATAACAAATTAGATTACCCTCATAATCGCAACCCAAACAGAAGTGACTTTCTATGGCAATAAGTGAACCAACCCAGCCAGTGGCTGGCGCGTCAGCGTCGGTTGCTAAAGCACGCACCTCATTTGGCATTTTAGGGGCAATCAGCCTCTCCCATCTGCTAAACGATATGATCCAGTCGCTGATCCTGGCGATTTATCCGCTATTGCAGTCAGAGTTCTCGCTGACGTTTATGCAGATAGGGATGATTACCCTGACCTTCCAGCTTGCTTCCTCACTGCTGCAACCGGTTGTGGGTTACTGGACGGATAAATACCCGATGCCGTGGTCGCTGCCCATTGGGATGTGCTTCACGCTGAGTGGGCTTGTTTTGCTGGCCATGGCCGGCAGTTTCCATATGGTCCTGCTCGCCGCAGCGCTGGTTGGTACCGGCTCTTCGGTATTTCACCCGGAATCATCCCGCGTGGCGCGAATGGCCTCCGGCGGTCGTCACGGTCTTGCCCAGTCAATTTTCCAGGTTGGTGGCAACTTTGGTAGCTCTCTGGGACCGTTACTGGCGGCTGTCATCATCGCGCCATATGGTAAGGGTAATGTGGCCTGGTTTGTGCTGGCTGCGTTATTAGCGATTGTCGTTCTGGCGCAAATCAGCCGTTGGTATGCCGCGCAGCACCGGATGAGTAAAGGAAAACCGAAAGTCGCCATCGTGAATCCGTTACCACGGAATAAAGTGGTGTTGGCGGTAAGCATCCTGTTGGTGCTGATTTTCTCCAAATACTTCTATATGGCGAGCATCAGCAGCTATTACACCTTTTATCTGATGCAAAAATTCGGATTATCGGTACAAAATGCCCAGTTTCACTTGTTTGCCTTCCTGTTTGCCGTCGCAGCCGGGACGGTGATTGGTGGACCATTGGGCGATAAAATTGGCAGAAAATATGTTATTTGGGGCTCTATCCTCGGCGTAGCACCCTTTACCCTCTTTTTACCCTACGCAACGCTGGAATGGACCGGGATTTTAACCGTGATCATTGGTTTTATCCTCGCATCGGCGTTTTCTGCCATTCTGGTCTACGCGCAGGAGCTGCTTCCTGGCCGTATCGGCATGGTTTCTGGGCTATTTTTCGGTTTTGCCTTCGGCATGGGCGGCTTGGGAGCCGCGGTGTTAGGGCTGATTGCCGACCATACCAGCATCGATTTGGTCTACAAAATATGTGCTTTCCTGCCACTACTGGGGATACTGACCATATTCTTACCTGATAACCGACATAAAGCGTGATTTCCTGACGGCCAAAAGTAAATTTTGGCCGTCAGACTTACAGTAGCCATCAGCCTTTGCCTCTCACATACCGCTGTACTTTTCCGATCCGTGCTTTTTTACGTCTAAAATCCTATTTTCATCAAAATTCAATAATTATTCACAAACAAAAACATCAAAATTGTCATAAACTATTACTCGTCGTTTGAGTTTTCAGGATTATCACAGCAACCAAAGGAGACGGAATGCATCACGCCACCCCGCTTATCACCACCATTGTCGGCGGCCTTGTGCTCGCTTTTATATTAGGCATGATTGCCAATAAACTACGTATTTCTCCTCTGGTGGGATATCTGTTAGCGGGCGTTCTGGCCGGTCCATTTACACCTGGTTTTGTTGCTGATACCAAGCTAGCGCCTGAACTGGCCGAGCTTGGCGTAATCCTGCTGATGTTCGGCGTGGGGCTGCACTTTTCGCTGAAGGATTTGATGGCGGTAAAGTCTATCGCCATTCCCGGCGCGATTGCCCAGATAGCGGTGGCAACGCTGCTGGGCATGGCGCTTTCAGCAGTGATGGGCTGGTCGCTGATGGTAGGGATCGTGTTTGGTCTGTGTCTTTCAACCGCCAGTACCGTGGTGCTATTGCGTGCGCTTGAAGAAAGGCAGCTCATTGACAGTCAGCGCGGGCAAATCGCCATTGGCTGGCTGATTGTCGAAGACCTGATGATGGTACTGACGCTGGTTCTCCTGCCAGCCGTCGCTGGAATGCTGGAAAAAGAAGATGTCGGCTTTGCCTCGCTGGCCGTAGATATGGGCATTACCATCGGTAAGGTGGTGGCGTTTATCGCAATTATGATGCTGGTTGGTCGTCGCCTGGTGCCGTGGATTATGGCCCGCAGCGCCGCAACCGGCTCACGCGAACTGTTTACCCTGTCAGTCCTCGCCCTCGCATTAGGTATTGCATTTGGCGCAGTGGAGCTGTTCGATGTCTCCTTTGCACTGGGGGCATTCTTCGCCGGCATGGTGCTGAACGAATCTGAACTGAGTCACCGTGCGGCGCATGACACCCTACCGCTGCGCGATGCGTTCGCCGTACTGTTCTTTGTTTCCGTCGGGATGCTCTTTGATCCCATGATTCTGATTCAGCAACCGCTGGCGGTGCTGGGCACGCTGGCGATTATCATCTTTGG
Organism: Citrobacter sp. RHBSTW-00887; assembly: GCF_013728095.1. Classification (NCBI taxonomy): domain Bacteria; kingdom Pseudomonadati; phylum Pseudomonadota; class Gammaproteobacteria; order Enterobacterales; family Enterobacteriaceae; genus Citrobacter; species Citrobacter sp. RHBSTW-00887. The sequence continues at coordinate 3,916,664 of NZ_CP056267.1, forward strand.
TAAATCCCTTGCCGCCTATTTCCTGGTGCGCCTGTTTGGTCACTCCCAACGCACAGCGCTCACCATTGCCACCAGCCTGGCGCAGATTGGTGAATTTGCCTTTATCCTGGCGGGTCTGGGCATGGCGTTAAACCTGCTGCCGCAGGCCGGACAGAATCTGGTGCTGGCGGGGGCGATCCTGTCTATCATGCTTAACCCGGTGCTGTTCGCGGTGTTAGAAAAATATCTCGCCAAAACAGAAACGCTGGAAGAACAGACGCTGGAAGAGGCTATTGAAGAAGAGAAGCAAATTCCGGTGGATATCTGCAATCACGCCCTGCTGGTTGGCTTTGGGCGCGTCGGTAGCCTGCTGGGCGAGAAATTGATGGCTGCGGGGATCCCGTTGGTAGTTATCGAAACCTCACGCACCCGAGTGGATGAACTGCGCGAGCGCGGCATCCGCGCGGTGCTGGGAAATGCCGCCAACGAAGAAATTATGAATCTGGCGCATCTGGATTGCGCACGCTGGCTGCTGCTGACCATTCCCAATGGCTATGAAGCGGGTGAAATTGTCGCTTCAGCACGCGAGAAGTGCCCGTCGATTGAAATTATCGCCCGCGCGCATTATGACGACGAGGTGGAATACATTACCGAACGCGGCGCCAATCAGGTCGTCATGGGTGAGCGTGAAATCGCCCGTACCATGCTGGAGCTGATTGAAACGCCGCCTGCAGGTGAGGTGGTCGTTACAGGCTGATGTCGTTGCCGGATGGCGCTATCGCTTATCCGGCATGTGCATGATTTAACGATCCCAGTACGACTCTTCGAGGCTATCTTCGCGTTCCGGCAAACCGCGCGTCAGGCGCGGGGAATGCTGGTTCAGCACCTGATAACTCACGCGATTCGCATATTTACACACCTGGGCTAACGACGAATAGGTCAGCCAGGTGAACTTGTGCTTGCTGGAGTTAGGCACGTTGCTGCGGTGATAGCTGTTAGCGGTAATATCATGCAGCAATGCCGCCAGCGCGCCGTCGCCAGCGCCGTTGGTATTCATGATCTTCTCTGGACCGCCCATATACGGTGCGATGTGCGAATACACACGCAGCGGATTGGTACAATCTTTATGGCGCATGGCGCGGCTAAACTCGTACTGGTTGAATTCGGCAATGGCCCCAGGCAGCAGCGGATGCTGGGTTTTACGTTTGACTTCTTCTTCCGTAAAGCCCGCCATATAAAGACCCGCCGGACCCGCTGTGCACAGCACCAGATCCACCCAATCCAGCGCCTTGTCGGACGCCAGCAGCGGATCGTTTTCGCCGGTCAGCGCTTCGGCCTCTTCTTCATTCATCGCCAGAATTGAGACATGCTCTTTCAGGAATGCCTGCCACCACTGCGGATTATCGGCAATGACAAATTTGGTGCCCAGCGTCAGTACCACCGGTACATTGTGTTTTTTAGCAAATTCGATCGCCTTCATGGTCGCTTCCGGCATTGGCTCGCCCGGCTCGCAGCGCACCAGATAGGATGTCAGCACCAGCGCGGACGCTCCGGCAATCACTGATTCAGGGATGCTATCCCCCCGCAGCTTGTTCATATGCCCAGGGCTGATTGCAAAGGTACGCTCACCGGACTCGCCAATCAGCGTAAAGCAGCGACCAATCGGTCCATCTACGCCCTGCAGGTAGTTCAGATCTGTACGACTGGAGGTATTGCATAAATAGCGGTACGCATAGCTGCCAATCTCGATATTGCTGCACATCACACCCAGCAGCACCGAGCGGTCATCCGCCAGCACGGAGTAGTTGTGCATCGTATTACCGATAGTACCGCCCGCAAACTGATGGGTGATCAAATTTTCACGTACCAGTTCCTGGTAGAGCGCTTCAGCGACATCATCTGCAATCACCAGAGAGTGCCCGGCGCTTAATCCATAACGTTTTACAAAGTTATCATCAACTTTGGCTTCAATATCCACCAGCGTCTGGTCAATACCCACCACCCAGGCTGCGCTGGTTTCATTTTCTGGCTGAATTTGTTGCAGCAACGGATCGCGCGCGCTGACGGGGAAATAGTGTTTGGATTTACGTTTACCGGGAAATTTCATGGTCGATTTTACGGGTGGTTAGCTGAGCGATGCATGGTAGCACATTCCCCGCTGCGCATGCGATGCGGCGCTGAGTTTCAATATCGGACGGTGAGATCGCAGTTTATCCGGGATGAATTTCTACAATAACTCACCTTCACAAGGAGCGCTTTATGAAGCCGGAAAACAAGATCCCCGTACTCGACAACATTTCGGATGAAATGAAAAGTGTAGTGAATTTTCATCGCGAAGATTTGCCGCCGTGGCCTGCTGCCGATGACTTCGTGGCCCAGCGTAAACACTACATTCATGAACGGCAGTTGTGGAATGCCGATGCCCCACAGATGAATACCTGAGAATGTGTTATTTCCACCGCATGCGGCCCCGTTGCCACACGAATTTACGCTCCGCAGCCTCATAGCCAGGCGACGCTATATTACCTGCACGGCGGCGGTTTTATTCTCGGTAATCTGGATACCCACGATCGCATTATGCGTTTACTGGCGCGCTATACGCAGTGCACGATCATTGGCATCGACTATTCGCTTGCGCCAGAGGCCCGCTACCCGCAAGCCATCGAAGAGATTGTCGCCGTGTGTCAGTACTTTTATCAGCACCCTGGCGATTATTCCCTTAATGTGAATCATATTGGTTTTGCGGGCGATTCCGCCGGGGCCATGCTGGCGCTTGCCAGCGCGTTGTGGTTGCGGGATAAACAAATTGCCTGCGGCAAGGTGGCTGGCGTGCTGTTGTGGTATGGGCTTTACGGCCTGCAGGATTCACTGAGCCGACGGCTAATGGGCGGAGCCTGGGATGGTTTAACTCGCGAGGATCTGCTGATGTACGAAAACGCGTACCTGCGTAGCGCCGACGATCGCGAATCACCATACTATTGCCTGTTTAATAACGACCTGACGCGCGACGTGCCGCCGTGTTTTATCGCCGGTGCGGAGTTTGATCCGTTGATTGACGATAACCGCTTATTGTTCCAGACGCTACAGGCGCATCAGCAGCCCTGCCAGTACAAAATGTACCCCGGCACGTTGCACGCCTTCCTGCACTATTCGCGGATGATGAAAACCGCCGACGATGCGTTACGGGAGGGCGCGCGTTACTTCAGAGCGCAGCTTTAACGGTAGGCTGCGGTCAGTTTAACCATCATTTCGATATGTTCCGGTGTGGAATTCAGCGCCGGAATATACTCATATTGCTTACCGCCTGCCTCAAGGAAAATCTCCCGGTTTTGCACCGCTATCTCTTCCAGCGTTTCGAGACAATCAGCCGCGAAGCCCGGACACATGACCTGGATATGTCGGGTCCCTTTCTCCGCCAGCATTTTTAACGTTTCATCGGTATATGGCGTCAACCACGGTTCACGGCCAAAACGAGACTGGAAGGTCATCATCACTTTTTCCGGCGGCAAGCCAAGCGCAGAAACCAGCTCACGAGTCGTATCGCGACAGCGCTGCGGGTAGTCATCGCCTTCATCGGCGTAGCGCTGCGGAATGCCGTGGTAGGAAAGCAGCAGCAAATCGGGTTCACCATGTTGAGCAAATGAATCACGGGCGCTCTTGGCCAGCGCATCAATGTAGCTGCTGTCATCGGCGTAATCACGAATAAATGAGATGCCAGGAATACTGCGTTTACGCGCTAAGATTCGCGCTAGTTCGTCCCAGACCGCCGCCACGGTAGAACAGGAATATTGCGGGTACAGCGGTAACACCACCATGTGTTCAACTCCGCTTGCCAGCAGTTCATCGACCGCGCTTTCAAGCGACGGTGAACCGTAGCTCATCCCCAGCGCGACAGGCGTATTTGGCAGACGTTGTGCCAGCGCCTGCTGTTGCGCCTTGCTGTAGACCATCAGCGGGGAACCGTCTTCCATCCAGATTGACTGGTACAGCTTTGCCACTCGTGGCGCACGCAGCGGCAAAATCACACCACGCAGCAGCGGCCACCACAGCGCAGGTGACGTATCGACTACGCGTTGATCGCTTAAAAACTGGCGCAGGTAGCGCTTAACGGCTTCGGGGGTTGGGGCATCGGGAGTGCCGAGGTTTGCCAGCAGGATACCGGTTTTCGTCTGACGCATTACCGCCTCTTATCGATTCAAATTGTTGATAATTGTAGCGGAAAAGCGATAAAGAAGAACTAATTGCTGTGAAAGGTAAGACGAGAATTTGCCTGATGGCGCTGCGCTTATCAGGCCTACATAAAATCGTAGGCCGGATAAGGTGTTTACACCGCCATCCGGCATTGACTGCGCTAAAACTTAACCGAGGATTTTTTCCAGCGCTGCGCGAACGTCAGCCACAGCCTGGGTGCCGTCAACTTTCGCGTATTTGGTGTTACCCGCCTGCGCTTCTTTAGAGTAGTAGCCGATCAGCGGAGCGGTCATCTGATGGTATTCCACCAGGCGCTTACGTACGGTCTCTTCCTGATCGTCTTTACGGGTGGTCAGCTCTTCGCCGGTCACGTCGTCTTTGCCTTCAACCTTAGGCGGGTTGAATTTGATGTGGTAAACGCGGCCAGAAGCAGCGTGTACGCGACGACCCACGATACGGTCAACGATCAGCTCGTCCGGAACGTCGAATTCAAGAACGTAGTCCACGTTGATGCCTGCTTCTTTCATGGCATCAGCCTGCGGAATAGTACGCGGGAAGCCATCAAGCAGGAAACCATTACGGCAGTCTTCCTGAGCAATACGCTCTTTTACCAGCGCGATCACCAGCTCATCAGTCACCAGCTTACCGGCGTCCATGATGTCTTTCGCTTGTTTGCCCAGCTCGGAGCCAGATTTCACGGCAGCACGCAGCATATCACCGGTGGAGATTTGCGGAATACCATACTTCTCCATGATGAACTGAGCCTGAGTTCCTTTACCCGCGCCCGGAGCGCCAAGCAGAATGATACGCATTACGAAAATCCCCTTAAAGGTTGTCGATATTTTTTAAAAAGCGCTAAACGATACCACCATCACGCAATTGGCTCAAGGAAGACGCCCGACGCTGAAACGGTTAACGGTGGGAAAATTAAAAATGAGGAGAGAAAATGCCGGATCGCGGTGTAAACACCGTATCCGGCCAGGGATCGACGAGATGGTGTAAGCCGGACACGCGTTAGCATCATCCGGCATTACCTTACGGCTATCAGGACACCAGCAACTGGTTCATACGACGAATGAACTGGTTCGGATCTTCCAGCGTGCCGCGTTCAGCAAACAGCGCCTGATCCAGCAGCAGTTCAACCCACTCTTTGAACTGCGCTTCGTCCTGGGTATCCGCCGTGCGTTTGACCAGCACGTGGTCCGGGTTGAGTTCAAAGATATATTTCACTTCCGGTACGGCCTGGCCGGCAGCAGCGAACAGTTTCGCCATCTGGGTGCTCATTTCGTCCGCATCAGTGGTAACGATGGCCGGCGTGTCGGTCAGACGGTGAGTCAGACGCACTTCTTTTACGCGATCGCCCAGCAGGGTTTTCACGCGCTCAACGAACGGCGTCAGCGCTTTTTCCGCTTCTTTTGCCGATTCGTCAACGTCATCCGCCAGCTTGTCGATGGACTCGTCAGCTTTGGCTACGGACTGGAATGCCTTACCGTCGAACTCGGTCAGGTAGTTCATCATCCACTCATCGATACGGTCAGAAAGCAGCAGCACTTCGATGCCTTTCTTACGCAACAGTTCCAGGTGCGGGCTGCTCTTCGCCGCCGCATAGCTGTCTGCGGTGATGTAGTAGATTTTCTCCTGCCCTTCTTTCATACGCGACACGTAGTCTTCCAGCGACACGGTTTGTGCGGAGGAGTCAGTGTGCGTGGACGCGAAGCGCATCAGCTTAGCGATCGTTTCCTGGTTAGCGTTGTCTTCCGCTGGGCCTTCTTTCAGCACCAGGCCGAACTGTTTCCAGAAGGTCTGGTATTTTTCCGCGTCGTCTTTTGCCAGTTTTTCCAGCATCTGCAGTACGCGTTTGGTCAGCGCGCTACGCAGGTTACGGGTGACGGTGCTGTCCTGCAGGATCTCACGAGAAACGTTCAGCGGCAGATCGTTAGAATCTATCAGGCCACGCACAAAGCGCAGATAATTCGGCATGAACTGCTCGGCGTCGTCCATAATGAACACGCGCTGAACGTACAGTTTCAGACCATGCTTGTGATCGCGGTTCCACATATCCCACGGAGCCTGAGACGGGATGTACAGCAGGCTTGTGTACTCCTGCTTACCTTCCACACGGTTATGACTCCAGGTCAGCGGATCAGTGAAGTCGTGCGCGATATGTTTGTAGAATTCGTTGTACTCGTCGTCTTTGATTTCCGACTTGTTACGGGTCCACAGCGCCTGCGCCTTGTTGATCTTTTCCCAGGAAACCACGGTCTCGCCGTCTTTCTCTTCGGATTTTTCGATCTCTACCGGCAGCGCGATATGGTCGGAATATTTGCTGATGATGGAACGTACGCGCCAGTCATCAAGGAACTCGTCTTCGCCTTCGCGCAGATGCAGCGTGATTTCGGTGCCGCGATCGTCTTTGGTGATGTCGGCAACGGTGTACTCACCTTCACCCGCAGATTCCCAGAACACACCATTTTCCGGTTTATCGCCCGCTGCGCGGGTACGCACGGTGACTTTATCCGCCACGATGAACGCAGAGTAGAAGCCAACCCCGAACTGGCCGATCAACTGGCTGTCTTTCGCCTGATCGGATCCCATGGATTCAAGGAAAGATTTAGTACCGGATTTCGCAATGGTCCCCAGATGATCGATAACGTCATCACGGTTCATCCCCACGCCGTTATCGGCAATGGTCAACGTACGCTTATCTTTATCGAAGGAAACACGCACACGCAGCTCACCGTCACCTTCATACAGGTCCGGGTTAGACAGTGCGCGAAAACGCAGCTTGTCTGCCGCATCCGAGGCGTTAGAGATAAGCTCACGCAGGAAGATTTCTTTATTGGAATACAGAGAATGGATCATCAGGTGCAGAAGCTGTTTTACTTCTGACTGAAAACCACGAGTTTCTTGTCCTTTCATGTAGGTCTACCTCAACAATGCCATTTTCAATGGTAAAAACAGGTTGAGGGTGAAATGGGGACAAGCGGGAAGGATTTCAAGCGGAAGCCGCCGTCGCGGCCTCCGTTTGTTCAGAATTTAATCTTGTGTCGTCCTGCCAGAGAGTGCGACAGCGTGGTGCCATCGACCATTTCCAGCTCGCCACCAACCGGAACGCCATGGGCGATACGGCTGGCTTCAACGTCATATTGCATGCAAAGCTCAGCAATATAGTTGGCGGTCGCCTCTCCTTCGACCGTGGGATTGGTCGCCAGGATCAGTTCGCTGATTTGCTCAGATGCCAGCCGCTGCTCAAGACGATCCAGCCCAATATCATCAGGACCAATACCGTCCAGCGGCGACAGGTGTCCCATCAGCACGAAGTAACGTCCGGAAAATTGCCCGGTTTGCTCAATGGCGTAGATGTCCGCCGGACTCTCCACCACGCAAATCTGACCGTTTTCCTGGCGACGCGGGTTCGAGCAGATGTTGCAGACGTCTTGTTCTGTGAATGTGCGGCAATCGGCACAGTGGCCGATTTCCGACATCGCCTTCGTTAACGCCTGCGCCAGACGCATCCCGCCGCTGCGATCGCGCTGAAGCAGCGTGAACGCCATGCGCTGCGCAGACTTCGGGCCAACGCCCGGCAGACAGCGCAGAGCTTCCATAAGCTGAGTTAACAGCGGGCTGGTTTGCATCAGAACGGCATCTTAAAGCCAGGCGGCAGCTGCATTCCGGAGGAAACAGAGGCCATCTTCTCTTTCTGCGTCTCTTCAATACGGCGCGCGGCGTCGTTGAATGCCGCAGCAACCAAGTCTTCCAGCATCTCTTTGTCGTCTTCCAGCAGGCTTGGATCGATCTCCACACGACGGCAGTTATGCGCGCCGTTGATGGTTACTTTTACCAGACCCGCGCCAGATTCGCCGGTCACTTCCAGCTTGGCGACTTCTTCCTGCATCTGCTGCATTTTTTCTTGCATCTGCTGGGCCTGTTTCATCAGGTTACCCAGACCGCCTTTACCAAACATAGGCTTCTCTCTCAATCACGTTAAGGGATGACGACCGTCAAACCGTAATGGCTGACGATCAAATGGGGCGAATACTCTCTTCGTCCAGGTCCGCATCGAAAAAACGACGCAGCGTCTGAATGTTATTATCCGCAATAATCGACTCACGCGCCTGCGCGAGTTTCTCTTCATAAATGGCCTGACGCCACTCCAGCGGCGTGCGCACCGCTGGATTATCATCTTCAACGATGGTCAATTCAACCGTTGACCCCGTTAAGGAACTCAATGCTTCGGCCAGTTTTTGCTGCGCGCCGCTGGAGTTAAGGTGTCGCTGCGTGGAACGCAGGTGCAGGCAAACCACGTTGCCATTCTCTTCTTTCCAGGCATTAAGCGCCACCTGCTCCACCAGTTTAGGCAGCGAGAGCTGGCTTACCTGTGCAGCCCACGGGTCGCGTTCGATGGCCTCAGCCGCCAGCTTTGCCGCCAGTTCTGGCGTTTTTTCATGCTCAAGCGCTTTTTTCAGCGCTTTCGGCGTAGCGACGACCTCTTTGACTTCTGCAACAGGATTGGTCGCTTTCCAGCGATACGCTTCTTTCTTCGCTGGCGCTTTTTCCAGCGCAGAGACCGCTGGACGCGCCTGAACACGTTCCGACACCGAAGCCAGTCTTTCCAGCGCAGCATTATTCACCGGCCGCGCGCGGGAAGCGGCTGCCGGTTCACTCTTTTTTGGTTTGGTTGCTCCCTGAGCGCGTTGCAGCTGGCTGCGTGCCGCCAGCACCTGGCTGGTAGCATCGGAGAGCGGTACATTCTGTTGCTGTTGCGCTGCCGCAGGCTGCTGCGGCACCTGCGTCGGGTTCATCACCGCAGTGGGGGCGACCGGGGCAAAAGACTGTCGCGGGGCTTCAGGTTCCGGGAGCGGCATGCGCGGATGAAAAGCCAGCGCACGTAGCAGCGTCATTTCAACGCCCATTCGCCTGTCCGGCGCATACGGCAGTTCTTTGCGCCCGATTAACAGGGTCTGGTAGTAAAGCTGCACATCGGTTGGCGGGACGATTCGCGCCAGTTCGCGCATACGCTGTTCAATGGCGGCCATATCGCTGCCGAGCGCGGCAGGTGAAAGCTGAACCATGGCAATACGATGCAGCAGAGCCGACATCTCAACCAGTAGCGCTTCCCATTCAATACCGCGCGCGGCGGCATCGTTCACCAGCGTCATAACGCGTTCGCCGTCCGCAGCCACAACCGCTTCAACCAGCGAAAGCGCCTGGTCGTCGTCCAGCGTACCAAGCATGGTGCTGACCGCGTCGGTCGAGACCTGACCATCGCCGCTGGCGATCGCTTGATCGGTCAGGCTCAGCGCATCGCGCAGGCTGCCGTCCGCGGCGCGAGCCAGCAGTTGCAACGCACGTGGCTCATGGGCGATATGCTCTTCTTTGAGGATATGCTCAAGCTGATGGCGAATCTGTTCGACATCCAACGCTTTAAGATGGAATTGCAGACAGCGCGACAGGATAGTCACCGGCAGCTTCTGCGGATCGGTGGTCGCCAGCAGGAACTTAACGTGTGCGGGCGGCTCTTCGAGCGTTTTCAGCAAGGCGTTAAAACTGTGGCGCGACAGCATGTGCACTTCGTCAATCAAATAGACCTTAAAGCGACCGCGCGCTGGCGCGTACTGGACGTTATCCAGCAGGTCACGGGTGTCTTCGACTTTGGTGCGTGACGCGGCGTCGATTTCAATCAGATCGACAAAGCGCCCCTGCTCGATTTCACGGCAGTTATCACACACGCCGCACGGCGTAGCGGTGATGCCGGTTTCACAGTTTAATCCCTTCGCCAGCAAACGGGCGATTGACGTTTTCCCGACGCCACGGGTGCCGGAAAACAAATAAGCATGATGAATACGCCCTAACGACAAGCCGTTCGCCAGTGCCGTCAGCACATGTTCCTGGCCGACGACGTCAGCAAAGGTTTGTGGGCGCCATTTTCGGGCTAAGACCTGATAACTCATTGGCAGGCTCTGAAAGGCTGGAGGGTGGATTCACAGGGAGATAATGCTAACACAACCTCGCAGCGACGGCGAGGTTGTGTGTCTCGGTATTAATCTGCCGAGATAAGATAGCCCGAAATTAGTGGCCCGGGAATGGAACCAGGCTATAACAGGTCAGCCCCTGCTTTTCCAGACGCTGCTCGCCGCCAAGATCAAACAGGTTAATGATAAATGCAGCATCGGTCACTTCACCACCCAGACGGCGGATCAGTTTCACGGTCGCTTCAATTGTGCCGCCGGTTGCCAGCAGGTCGTCCACAACCAGAACTTTATCACCAGGTTTGATGGCATCTACGTGGATTTCCAGTTGATCGGTGCCGTATTCCAGCTCATAGCTCTCAGCAATAACTTCACGCGGAAGCTTACGGGGTTTACGTACCGGAACAAAACCAACGCCCAGACCCAACGCTACCGGCGCGCCAAACAGGAAGCCACGCGCTTCGGTACCAACCACTTTAGTGATACCCGCATTTTTGTAGCGTTCAACCAGCAATTCAATACTGAGGGCGTAGGCTTTCGGGTCTTCCAGTAAACTGGTGACATCACGAAAAAGAATGCCCGGTTTTGGGTAATCGTGGATGCTTTTGATGCTATTTTTGAGAAACTCAAGCTGCTGTGCAGTCGCGGTCATAAGTTTGTGCCTGATTAATACAGTATTACTTCACGGCGCACTATACACTTCATCCTCGACGTATCTTGAATGATTTTGTGTCTGTATAAGAGCCAAGGTTATATTTGCTTAACCTTTGACCACCTGCGCCTGTGCTCGAAAACGGTCGAATTTACTGGCTGTGAGAGACAATTGCAACAGCGTTTATTGCGCTTTACTGCTTTTGTTGTTTTTCATCAATCACCGGGATCCGCCACATAAAAATCAGTAAACAGGCGAGAATAACCAGCAGCAGGCCGCGTACCCACATCATATTGACCAGCCACAGTGAAATACTAAACGTTACCAGGATCAACAAAATAGCGCGCGGCTTTGCTCCCGGCGGCATCGCGCGGTGTTTTTGCCAGTGGCGCAGATACCCGCCGAACCACGAACGGTACAGCAACCAGTCGTGAAAACGCGGCGACGAGCGAGCAAAACACCAGGCGGCCAGCAAGATAAACGGCGTTGTCGGCAACAGAGGCAATACAACGCCCAGCGTTCCTAACACTACCGCTATCCAGCCTATGATGATTAGAATAATGCGTTGCATAATATGAATACTTAACACAGAGAATCGCTACTTTATCATAACAGTTCTCATTTTCATCGGAGTGTTGTCGTGAAAACCGTCATGCTGCTTCAGACGCTCGAAAACCAGCTTAACCGCTTGCGGCAGCGTTGTGCCCCACTGGCACACCATGCCACGCTTAGCGCCCGCTTTGACAGGCATCTGTTTCACACCCGCAGCACGTTGCTACAGGCCTGTCTGGATGAAGCTGATGATAATCTCACTGCTCTACGTCGCGCAGTTGAACAGCAACAACTACCACAAATTACCTGGCTTACGGAACACCTTGCCTCACAGTTAGAGGCGATTTCACGTGAAACCGCCAGTTGGTCGCTCCGGGAGTGGGACAGCGCCTCTCCTGGCCTGGCACGCTGGCAGCGTAAGCGAGTTCAACACCAGGAGTTTGAGCGCCGCCTGGTTGAAATGACGCGTGAACGTAAAGAACGCCTGGCACAGGTTACGGGCTTTGAAGAACAGCAAAAACTGCATCGCGAAGTAGAGGCATTCGAAGCACGACTGGCACGCTGTCGTCATGCACTGGCAAGAATAGATAACGTGCTGGCGCGTTTAACCCGCTAATCCCCGGAGAATTTATGTCATTAGAGAACGCCCCAGATGAAGTCAAACTGGCCGTCGATTTGATTGTCCTGCTTGAAGAGAATCAGATGGAGCCTGAAACAGTTCTGAAAGCACTGGAGATTGTGAAGCAGGATTACGAGAAGAAACTGCTCTCTTTATCTAAAAAAGAGCTGTAACTGAAAACCTGATGGCGTTGCACTTATCAGGCCTACGAATGAATCGAAGCTCGCAGGCCTGATGATTATTTCTGTTAACCTACCGAAGGCGTCGGATCGTCACCTTTAATGATGTCACGTTTTACCTCGGTCACGGTGTCACCTTTCGCGTTATGCAGGTGAACTTCGAGCTGGTTAAAGGCGATATCAATGTCATTTTCACGGCACAAACGATCGACCGCCCGGTTAAGTTCATCAACCGTGTGGCTACGATCGCGCAATTCACGCACGTATAAACGCAGCTCATGATCCAGCGTGCTGGCACCGAAGGCGGTAAAGAACACTGCAGGCTCCGGATCGTGCATCACTTTCGGGTGTTCTGTCGCCGCCTGCAACAGCACCTTCTTCACTTTGTCCAGATCCGAACCATAGGCCACGCCAATGCGGATCACCAGACGCGTGGTGGTATCGGAGAGCGACCAGTTGATCAAACGCTCCGTCACGAATGCTTTGTTCGGGATGATCACCTCTTTACGATCGAAGTCAGTAATGGTGGTGGCACGGATGCGGATCTTGCTGACCGTTCCGGAGAACGTACCGATGGTCACGGTATCGCCGATGCGTACCGGGCGTTCAAACAGAATAATCAGACCGGAAACAAAGTTACCGAAAATTTCCTGCAAGCCGAAACCAAGACCAACCGAGAGAGCAGCGGCCAGCCACTGTAGCTTATCCCACGAAACGCCGAGCGATCCGAAGACCGTCATCGCACCGATGGCGATGATGGCGTAATTCAGGATCGTGGTGATCGCATAAGAAGCCCCCTGGCGCATCTTCAGTCGCGAGAGCACCAGCACTTCCAGCAGGCCGGGTAAGTTGCGGATCAGCGCCCACGCGACCATTGACGCAATAATCGCAAACAACAGGCTGCCCATGGTGACGTCTTTCACCACTGCCGCACCCGCTTCGGTGCCGTTGTAATGCCAGAGCGTTATGCTGTCGAGATAGCTGAACACGGTGATCAAATCAGACCAAATGGCCCAGAACAGAACACCAAACAGGGCAACCATCACCAGCATGGTTATACGCAGCGTTTGCTGGTTAACCTGCTCCAGCGCAATAGTCGGTTCTTCCTGCGGCTCTGCGCCTTCGGCCCCTTCTTTCACCAGGTTCTGACGACGCGCTAACGCTCGACGCCAGGCGATACGGCGTGCCGCTACGCTCAACCCTCGCAGCACCGTCTGGTACAGCAGATTCCAGAGGATAACCAGATAGACCGTTTCAATCCAGCGGCCCGCCAGGCGCAGCGTGGTGTAGAAATACCCTGTCGCCGTCAGCACCATTAATGCAATCGGAATAATAGACAGCACGGTAATGGTGACCAGACGCAGACCATGCGACTCTTTGTCACGCCAGCTTTCGCGGCACATTGGCCATACCAAGAAGGCGATCAGCAGCAGGTTGAGGAAAATGACCACCTGGCCAAGCACATCGTCCATCAAATTAAGCGGCGACAGCTCAGCAATGACCGACCAGAAGTTAAGCGGCAACAGCGCAAGGCTAATACGCACAATCTGGCGACGCCAGTGGCTGGTCTGCTTCGCTGGCATGCCAAAATGACGTATCGCCACGCCATCTTTTTCCAGCACCTTCCAGCACAGACCAAACACCAGCCAGAAGATGGTCATCTTCTTACTGAACGCCCACAGCAGGTCGCTAATATTCAGCTGCATAGTCAGCAGAATCAGACCCACCGCGAGGATAATCAGACACGCCGGCAAGGCTCTGATGAGATCGATCAGAATCGCTTTTGGCGTATTAAGCTGACTGTCATTGCGCAGGTTCCCCACCGCGGCGGCTAATTTTGCCTGATAATCCTTCAGCCACTTCAAACGCCAGCGGATTAACCCGGCGATAAGCAGCAACGGCAGCCCTGCCAGGAACGCAATAAACACGGCGGGCCAGGCTTTTTCCCAGTTCACTGTGATTTTCATCGACTTAAACTGGTCTTTTAGGGTTTGCGGGAAGGCTTTGATCCAGTCCCAGTCCATCGGACGGTTACTGTTAACCCAGAAGATTTGCTGCGTGAGGATCTCTTTCAGGTTTTTCGACACGCTCATTAACTGCTGCTGGTTGATTTGCAGATTAATCGCCATCATCAACTGGTTGCCCAGCTGCTTATTTAGCTGATCCAACAGTTCACGACGCATATCCACGACCTGCAGCAGGGCATCATGGACTTCAGGGTTAACGTCGTTGCTGTGTCCTTCTTCCAGTTTGGCGACAAACGCATCATTCTGGAACAACGTATCGCGCTGCTGGTTGACTTCGAACTGCTCCAGACGCAAATCGGCGATCCGGTTGGTCATATCGGCAAGCTCATCCGCCGACGGCAGCGTTTGTTGTTGCTGATATAAAATGCGCGACAGCAGCAGACTGCCTTTCAGGACGGCGATCTGCTCTTTAATGTTGCGTTCGGATTGCAGCGCGCGGTCAAGCCAGTTTTTGACCTTGATATTTTGCTGCATCAGGCTGTTGCCGTTTTCAGTCGCGGCAATCAGGCGCTGGCTGAGCTGATGGTTAACATCAAGTTCCTGCTTCACTAACGGATTGGACTGAATACGCTCGGCTTCGTCCGGCGTTACCGCTTCCTGTGCCGTCTTTTCGGTTAACGTCAGTCGTTTGCTGTTCACCGCCTCTTGCAGGAGCTGGAGCTGGTGTTCAAGGCGGTTACTATGCGCCGTCACATAATCGCGTTGTTTTTGCAGGGTATCCTGCAAAACGGTATTCCCTTCGAGGCTCTTACGCTGCTGGTCGATCTGCGCGTTCAGCAACGCTTGCTGCGCCTGCAGCAGCACCTGCTGGCTGGGGCGTAAAGCCGCCTCTCCCACAGTGGTGCCATCGAGTCGATTGCGGATTTGCTGCATCTGTTGCGACGCGGTGTACATCGCATTTTGTACACGCTCTGGCTGTGTCTGCAGCGATACCAGTTGGCTGTTGTAAGCGGCCAGATCGTTTTGCGAGCTTTGCAGGTCATCCAGGACCTGCGACACGCGCGACTCAAGCTGTCGCAAGGAGAGCGTACTCAGCGTTTTTCGCGTTTCATCGTCATTATCAACATCGCTAAGCGAATTTAGCGCATCCGTCGCCTGACGCATTTTCTCCGGCGCCTGGGCAACTTTTTGCCGAAGCTGTACGGTTTCATCCTTCACACGATCGATTTTATCCAGCGTGGCAATGGTATCGATGAGATCCTGTTGAACCAGCTTATCCTGTGCGGAGAGATCTTTTTGTTTATTCAGCGTGTCTAACTGGCTCTGAATATCCGCTTTCGTCGGCAGTTCACCACTCTGTTGCGCCCGCGCAAATGCAGATGACTGGCAGGATAGCAAAAGAATGAAGAAAAGAATGGTAATAGCAATAAGATGCTGTGAACGTTTATAGAGCTGCAACATAGTCATGAGAATGAAGGTTTCTGAACCGGAAAAGTGACCGAAAATAGTCAAGCGGCAAGAATATCACGGCTGTGACCGGCAGAATAGCAGGAGGCAAAATGACCAGGAGAATTCCTGGTGCGGACCCAGAGAGTTAACAGGTTTCCGTTACGTTAACCCGCAAGGTTGGGCAGAGAAGACACATCTCAAGCAGCACGGCGACGTATTCCCGTGCCTCTTTTTTCAGATCAAAAGATTCAGGGGCAAATAACCAGTTCTCGATAATTCCGGTAACATAACTACGCAGCAGTACCGCCACGCGACGCGTGTTCAGATTTTCCGGCAGCATGTTGGCGTTCATGCAGTGCCGCAATGTTTGTTCGATACGGTCGTAATTTTCAATACACAGACTACGTTGAGCTAGCTGAACTGAGGCCATTTCCCCGACAAATTCGCATTTGTGGAATATAATTTCCAACAATAAACGCCGACGTTCTTCTGTCACGGTAGCTTCAAGAACGTAAATTAAAATTTCTCTTAATACTGATAGTGGATTGTCGGGGAATTTTGCCTGATACTCAGTCTCTAACTCATCAATGTTAGGTTTTGCTAGCTCCCAGATTTCACTGAATAAATCCGATTTGTTTTTGAAATGCCAATAGATCGCGCCGCGCGTGACACCAGCGGCTGCTGCGATCTCCGCAAGCGAGGTGGATGATACCCCTTGTTGCGAAAACAAACGCAGAGCGACATCGAGAATGTGCTGTCGAGTTTCCTGTGCTTGTTGTTTGGTTTTTCGTGCCATAGGTCAGTGAATTTACAGGCGTTAGATTTACATACATTTGTGAATGTATGTACCATAGCACGACGATAATATAAACGCAGCAATGGGTTTATGGGCTTTCAGCCATTGATCAATTTGAAATCGGACACTCGAGGTTTACATATGAACAAAAACAGAGGGTTAACGCCTCTGGCAGTCGTTCTGATGCTCTCAGGCAGCTTAGCGCTAACAGGATGTGACGACAAACAGGCCCAACAAGGGGGCCAGCAGATGCCAGAGGTTGGAGTTGTTACGCTCAAAACTGAACCTCTACAGATAACAACCGAACTCCCGGGTCGCACCAGTGCGTATCGCATTGCAGAAGTTCGTCCTCAGGTTAGCGGTATTATCCTGAAGCGTAATTTCACGGAAGGTGGTGACATCGAAGCGGGTGTATCTCTCTATCAGATTGATCCTGCTACTTACCAGGCCGCTTATGAAAGCGCAAAAGGCGATCTGGCAAAAGCACAAGCCGCAGCAAATATCGCTCAACTGACGGTCAAACGTTATCAGAAACTGTTGGGTACTAAGTACATCAGTCAACAGGATTACGATAGTGCACTGGCAGACGCACAGCAGGCGAACGCCTCCGTTGTCGCCGCGAAAGCCGCGGTAGAAACTGCACGCATCAATCTGGCTTATACCAAAGTGACGTCGCCGATCAGCGGCCGCATTGGTAAATCATCCGTTACTGAAGGCGCTCTGGTGCAAAACGGTCAGGCAACCGCACTGGCAACCGTTCAGCAGTTGGATCCCATCTATGTGGACGTGACGCAGTCAAGCAACGATTTCCTGCGCCTGAAACAAGAGTTGGCCAACGGCACGCTGAAGCAAGAAAACGGTAAAGCGAAAGTCGAACTGGTGACCAATGACGGCATTAAATTCCCGCAGTCCGGTACGCTGGAATTTTCTGATGTCACGGTAGATCAAACCACCGGGTCGATTACGTTGCGCGCAATCTTCCCTAACCCGGATCACACCTTACTGCCGGGTATGTTCGTCCGTGCTCGTCTGGAAGAAGGGACTAACCCAACTGCATTACTGGTTCCACAGCAAGGCGTTACCCGCACACCGCGTGGCGATGCCAGTGCATTGGTTATCGGTGCAGACAACAAAGTTGAAACCCGTCAAATTGTCGCCGCACAAGCGATTGGCGACAAATGGTTAGTCACTGATGGACTTAAACCGGGCGACCGCGTGATTGTCACTGGGCTGCAAAAAGTACGTCCTGGCGCGCAGGTAAAAGCGCAGGAAGTCACCGCTGATAACAACCAGCAAGGTGCAAGCGGTAGCCAGCCTGAACAGTCCAAGTCTTAACTTAAACAGGAGCCGTTAAGACATGCCTAATTTCTTTATCGATCGCCCAATATTTGCGTGGGTGATCGCCATTATCATCATGTTGGCAGGGGGGCTCGCGATCCTCAAATTGCCGGTAGCGCAATATCCGACTATTGCACCGCCAGCAGTGACGATCTCCGCGACCTACCCTGGCGCTGATGCCAAAACAGTACAGGATACTGTTACGCAGGTTATCGAACAGAATATGAACGGTATCGATAACCTGATGTACATGTCCTCAAACAGTGACTCCACGGGTACCGTGCAGATCACGCTTACCTTTCAGTCTGGTACTGATGCGGATATCGCGCAGGTACAGGTGCAGAACAAACTGCAGCTGGCAATGCCGCTTCTGCCGCAGGAAGTACAACAACAGGGTGTGAGCGTTGAGAAATCATCCAGTAGCTTCCTGATGGTTGTCGGCGTAATCAACACCAACGGCACCATGACGCAGGAGGATATTTCCGACTACGTGGGCGCCAACATGAAGGATGCCATCAGCCGTACTTCAGGTGTGGGTGATGTTCAGCTGTTCGGTTCCCAGTACGCGATGCGCATCTGGATGGATCCGAACAAACTGAATAACTTCCAGCTGACGCCGGTTGATGTGATCAGCGCCATCAAAGCGCAGAACGCCCAGGTTGCAGCCGGTCAGTTAGGCGGTACGCCGCCGGTGAAAGGCCAGCAGCTTAACGCTTCGATCATCGCGCAAACCCGTCTGACCTCCGCCGATGAGTTCAGCAAAATTCTGCTGAAAGTGAATCAGGACGGTTCCCAGGTGCGTCTGCGTGACGTAGCGAAAGTCGAACTGGGTGGTGAGAACTACGACATCATTGCGAAGTTCAACGGTAAACCGGCATCCGGTCTGGGTATCAAGCTGGCGACAGGCGCTAACGCCCTGGACACCGCAAACGCTATCCGCGATGAACTGAAGAAGATGGAACCGTTCTTCCCGTCAGGTCTGAAGATCGTTTACCCGTATGACACCACGCCGTTCGTGAAAATCTCTATTCACGAAGTAGTGAAAACGCTGGCGGAAGCCATCATCCTCGTGTTCCTGGTAATGTATCTGTTCCTGCAGAACTTCCGCGCGACGCTGATTCCGACTATCGCCGTGCCGGTGGTGCTATTGGGTACGTTTGCCGTCCTTGCGATTTTCGGCTTCTCGATAAACACGCTGACGATGTTCGGGATGGTGCTCGCCATCGGCCTGTTGGTGGATGACGCCATCGTTGTGGTCGAGAACGTTGAACGTGTAATGGCTGAGGAAGGGCTACCGCCGAAGGAAGCAACACGTAAATCGATGGGCCAGATTCAGGGCGCACTGGTTGGTATCGCTATGGTGCTGTCAGCGGTATTTATTCCGATGGCCTTCTTCGGGGGATCTACCGGTGCAATTTACCGTCAGTTCTCCATCACCATTGTTTCGGCGATGGCGTTATCAGTCCTGGTGGCATTGATTCTGACCCCTGCCCTGTGTGCGACCATGCTCAAACCGGTTGCTAAAGGCGATCACGGAGAAGGCAAAAAAGGTTTCTTCGGCTGGTTTAACCGCATGTTCGATAAGAGCACGCACCATTACACCGACAGCGTGGGCGGAATTCTGCGCAGCACCGGTCGTTATCTGGCGCTGTATCTGATCATCGTCGTGGGTATGGCCTATCTGTTCGTTCGTCTGCCAAGCTCGTTCCTGCCGGATGAAGACCAAGGGGTATTCCTGTCAATGGCTCAGCTGCCAGCGGGTGCAACGCAAGAGCGTACCCAGAAGGTGCTGGACGAAATGACGGATTACTATCTGACCAAAGAAAAAGCGAACGTTGAATCGGTGTTTGCCGTTAACGGCTTCGGTTTTGCAGGACGTGGTCAGAACACCGGTATCGCGTTCGTGTCTCTGAAAGACTGGAGTGAACGTCCAGGCGAGGAGAACAAGGTTGAGGCAATTACTCAACGTGCGATGGGCGCATTCTCGCAGATTAAAGACGCGATGGTCTTCGCTTTTAACCTGCCAGCGATTGTGGAGTTAGGGACCGCGACCGGTTTCGACTTCCAGCTGATTGACCAGGCAGGTTTAGGTCATGAGAAGCTGACTCAGGCGCGTAACCAGCTGTTTGGTGAAGTTGCGAAACATCCTGATCTGTTAGTCGGCGTACGTCCTAACGGTCTGGAAGACACGCCGCAGTTCAAGATCGATATCGATCAGGAAAAAGCGCAGGCTCTGGGTGTATCCATTAGTGATATTAATACAACGCTGGGTGCAGCATGGGGCGGAAGCTACGTAAATGACTTCATCGACCGTGGTCGTGTGAAGAAAGTTTACATCATGTCTGAAGCGAAATACCGTATGTTGCCGGAAGATATTGGAAACTGGTATGTCCGCGGCAGCGATGGACAGATGGTACCGTTCTCCGCCTTCTCTACCTCACGTTGGGAATATGGTTCACCGCGTCTGGAACGCTATAACGGTCTGCCTTCCATGGAAATCTTAGGCCAGGCCGCACCGGGTAAAAGTACCGGTGAAGCCATGGCAATGATGGAGGAACTGGCCAGCAAACTGCCATCCGGTATCGGCTATGACTGGACCGGTATGTCCTACCAGGAACGACTGTCCGGCAACCAGGCCCCTGCTCTGTATGCCATTTCACTGATTGTCGTATTCCTGTGTCTGGCGGCATTGTACGAGAGCTGGTCAATTCCGTTCTCCGTCATGCTGGTGGTACCGTTAGGTGTTATCGGTGCATTGCTGGCGGCAACGTTCCGCGGCCTGACCAACGACGTTTACTTCCAGGTAGGCCTGCTGACAACCATTGGGTTGTCAGCGAAGAACGCGATACTTATCGTCGAATTCGCCAAAGACTTGATGGATAAAGAGGGTAAAGGTCTGATAGAGGCGACGCTGGATGCGGTCCGCATGCGTTTACGTCCGATCCTGATGACATCGCTGGCCTTTATTCTGGGCGTAATGCCGCTGGTTATCAGCTCCGGCGCAGGCTCCGGCGCGCAGAACGCCGTTGGTACTGGCGTAATGGGCGGGATGGTGACGGCAACCGTGTTGGCTATCTTCTTTGTTCCGGTGTTCTTTGTGGTGGTACGCCGCCGCTTTAGCCGCAAAAGTGAAGATCTTGAGCATAGCCACTCAGTAGACCATCACTGATAGATCTCTAAAGATAAGGCCGCGCAAGCGGCCTTTTTTCTGGAAAAATCATAAAAATCACTTATTGCTATTTCGTTTATTTTCTCCAGGGTAAATAAGCGATATAATCCCTGTAGCCTTAAAGGCTATTCTTAAAAATCATTGAGAGTTCTTATTTACTTTAATAAATATTAAGATTATTCCTGGTAAGCGGTTCACATTGTCGATTGTTACCTTTCGTTGCTAAACCTAATCAAGATAACTCGATGATTGCCCGAAGAATAAAGAAATTGTCCGATTCCGAATAACCGCATTTATCTGTTAAAATGTAAAAATGACCTGACATCATAAGTTTGCATAATTGTAATTTTTCGTGATATGACGATGAAATCTTTTTTAGACTAGATTATAGTTAAATCATCAGGAGTCGCGGGCAAGTTCCAGGTAGTCTGTTGTATCCATCCCGAAGGTGTTCGGTTAGTTTAAGCCACGAAGAAGGGGATGCGTTATGGATGAATACTCACCCAAAAGACATGATATCGCGCAGCTTAAATTTCTCTGCGAAACCCTGTATCATGACTGTCTTGCAAACCTTGAACAAAGTAACCATGGCTGGGTTAATGACCCTACCTCTGCCACCAGCTTGCAGCTCAATGAACTGATAGAGCATATTGCAACCTTCGCACTTAATTATAAAATTAAGTACAATGAGGACAATAAGCTGATCGCGCAGATAGATGAATACCTGGATGACACTTTTATGTTGTTCAGCAGTTATGGTATTAATACGCAGGATCTGCAGAAATGGCGGAAGTCAGGTAATCGACTGTTTCGCTGTTTTGTCAATGCCACCAGGGCTAATCCTGTTAGTTTGTCTTGTTAAAAATTATTACAATCATAGGTAAGATTTATGTCCGATAAACCATTAACTAAAACTGATTATTTGATGCGCCTGCGACGTTGTCAGACAATTGACACACTTGAGCGCGTTATTGAAAAAAATAAATATGAATTGTCCGACAACGAACTGGCTGTATTTTACTCAGCAGCAGATCACCGCCTTGCTGAATTGACTATGAATAAGCTCTACGACAAGATTCCAACTTCTGTTTGGAAATTCATTCGCTAATTGCTCACGGGTTAAGTCAGGTATAGCGGTACATTTGTCTGGCTGACCATTTTCGTATTTACAATGGTTATTTAAATCAAATCACGTGACTACGATCACAGCGAAGAAGTGGGAACGTTCCCCTTGTTTGCATTGCGTTTTACTGTGTTGAAATGACCTCCAGTACACAGGAAATTCGTAATGAGTAATGAAAAGCAAAAAATGATCGCCGGTGAACTTTATCGCCCGGCGGATGAAACATTGCGCCACGACCGACTACGCGCTCGTCAGTTGACCCATCGCTACAATCTCACCGCTCCCGATGAAAAAAATGCGCGACAAGCTATCCTGCATGAGCTGTTGGGCCAGAGCGAAGGGGCTTACATTGAACCCTCTTTTCGTTGTGATTACGGCTATAACATTTATCTCGGTAAAGAATTTTACGCCAACTTCGACTGCGTTATGCTCGACGTCTGCCCGATCCATATTGGCGACAACTGCATGTTAGCCCCAGGAGTCCATATTTATACCGCCACCCACCCGCTGGATGCCACCGAGCGAAACAGTGGCATGGAGCTCGGCAAACCCGTGACTATTGGCAACAACGTCTGGATAGGTGGACGCGCAGTGATAAACCCTGGCGTAACGTTGGGTGATAACGTGGTTGTGGCCTCAGGCGCGGTGGTCACGAAAAGCGTTCCGGCAAACTGCGTGGTTGGGGGCAATCCCGCCAGGATTATCAAAACGCTGTGATCTTAAATGTAACTGTTATGCTAAATTGTGGTTAATCTGTTACTTTATTCAAAAGGTATCCCCTTTTAAAATAGGGCGATCGCATCTGAATATCGCAGACACTACAAAGGCAAGAGATGACAGAAATACAGCGCCTGCTTACCGAAACCATCGACGACTTAAATATTCGCGAAAAGCGCGACAACAAACCGCGCTTTAGCATCAGCTTTATTCGCAAACATCCCGGCCTGTTCATCGGCATGTATGTTGCGTGGTTTGCCACGCTGGCGGTGATGCTGCAGTCAGAAACGTTAGTCGATTCAGTATGGCTGCTGGTGGTTCTGTTCGTCATACTCAACGCGTTTTTCTTTTTCGACGTTGCGCCGCGATACCGCTTTGAAGATATCGACGTACTGGATTTCAGAGTTTGCTATAACGGGGAATGGTATAACACGCGCTTTGTCCCCCCTTCACTCATCGATACCATCCTGCACTCACCTTCCGTCGATAGCGAACATAAAGCGCAGCTGCAAAAGATGATATCGCGTAAGGGAGAACTCTCGTTCTACGATGTCTTTACGCTAACCCGTCCCCAGACCAGCCAGTAACCACATCTCAACGCAGATAAAAAAAGTGCGTCCCGGTGAAGGAAACGCACTTTAATCCCTGAAATGTTGGTAAAGAAACTAACGTCTTTTTTTACGCCCCTGAACAGCTTTAAAGCGCGGATTCGTTTTACAGATTACGTACAAACGCCCTTTGCGTTTCACTATCTGGCAGTCAGGATGACGCTGTTTTGCACTACGAAGTGAATTGAGTACCTGCATCTTAACCTCGCTTAGTGCCAATAAAATGACCAAAACGTTTCTGGAAACGTGCTGCACTGCCTTCGTT
Source organism: Citrobacter sp. RHBSTW-00887 (assembly GCF_013728095.1). NCBI lineage: Bacteria > Pseudomonadati > Pseudomonadota > Gammaproteobacteria > Enterobacterales > Enterobacteriaceae > Citrobacter > Citrobacter sp. RHBSTW-00887. Next base: position 3,940,237 of record NZ_CP056267.1, read on the forward strand.
ATCAAAGGTTTTTTGTTTCCCGGTATAGTACGGATGCGATTTGGAAGAGATATCCAGGGTCACGTACGGATACATTTTCCCCTCAAACTCAATCTCACGTTCCGTTTTAATGGTCGAGCCGACCTTAAAAAATTCATTGGCGCTGGTATCGTGAAACACCACAGTACGGTAAAAAGGATGAATATCCGGCTTCATGGCAACCTCAATTCGTTACGTTATAACATAACAACCAAAATACACCACTCTTGTATAAATCACAACCTGGTTTACGCGATTAAGAGTTAAACGGGATGATAAGTGGCCGTAAATATATGATGCCAATCGAATAGCTTTTTCGGCTTTCGGATATACTTTCCCTACGCTGTGTTAATAAGGATATCACTGTGATAACACGACATCTGATAAGCCTGGTGACTGGGGTGCTGTTTCTTTCCATCCTCGCGCCCGTAGGTTTAAGCCTGTGGCTGGCGCATCGTCAGGTCGAAACGAAATTTATCGATGAACTCGATATGTTCTCAACCCGAGTCGCATTACGTACGGAACGCGTAGGTGAACAGGCCAAAAAAGCGTTGCGCCATATTGAAGCTTTTCAGGGTGAACCTTGTAGTGAAGAGCATCTGCTTGAAATGCGTCGTTTGTCATATAGCTATCGCTATATTCAGGAAGTGCTGTACCTCAAAGATAACGTTCCACAATGCTCATCCCTGGAAAAAAGAAGCCGGGCAGCCGCGTTTCCTCCAGCAATGAAAATCACGCCCGATGGCTACCACGCATGGTTGACCATGCAAAACGATTTGGGCATCAAGCGTTTTATGGCGGCATTAGGTAGCAAGCATTACGTCGTGATGATCGATCCCGGTTCTTTTATTGATGTCATCCCGTTTGGCTCATGGCCGATTGAAGTCGCTATCATTGGTACCGCGCGTAACACGGTGGTAGCCAGTAGCACCGATCTGCCACCGGATGTTTTACAACATGTGCAACTAGAACATTCGATTACCCATCTGCAGAAAGACGGCAGTATTTATAACGCCCGCCCCTTCCCCGAACTGGGCATTACGGTTGTAACCTGGGCATCCACTGTACCTTTGCAAAAAAGCTGGCACCGACAAGCGCTAATCTGGCTGCCGGCAGGGATCCTTCTCGGCTTACTCACCGCAGCCTTTATTCTGCGTATTTTGCGCCGTTTGCAGTCCCCTCATCACCAGTTGCAGGACGCTATCCAGCATCGGGATATCAAGGTCTACTACCAACCGATTATCTCGCTCAAAACGGGGAAAGTGGTCGGGGCAGAGGCGCTGGCTCGCTGGCCACAGGCCGACGGGAGCTATCTGTCGCCTGAGATTTTCGTCGCACTGGCGCAAGAGACCGGGCTTTCAGAGCCGCTCACCCGTTTGATTATTGAAAGCGTATTTGACGATTTAGGAAAATGGTTGCGTCAATATCCCCACCAGCATATATCCATTAACCTTGAGTCAGCCGATCTGACCTCCGAAACGCTTCCTGCTCTGTTAAGCCAGAAGGTGAACCACTGGCAACTTAAGCCTGCACAAATCGCGCTGGAACTGACCGAACGCGAATTTGCCGACCCAAAAAACAGCGCGCCGTTTATTGCTAAATACCGACAGGCAGGCCATTCGATCTATATTGATGACTTTGGTACCGGCTATTCAAGTCTTAGCTATTTGCAGGATCTGGATGTGGATATCTTGAAGATCGACAAATCGTTCGTCGATGCGCTGGAGTACAACAACGTCACGCCGCATATCATCGAGATCGCGAAAACGCTGAAGCTGGAGATGGTGGCAGAAGGTATTGAAACCGAGAATCAGGAAGCCTGGCTACGCCAGCACGGCGTGCAGTACGGTCAGGGCTGGCTCTACAGTAAAGCGCTGCCGAAAGCGGAATTTATTCTGTGGGCAGAAAAACGGCTTTAGCATGGCTGTTGATGGTGAGATGGCTGGCGGCACGCCGCACAGCCAGTCACATCACTCTTCCATAATGGGCGCAAATCCACCGTAGATCATTCGCTTGCCATCAAATGGCATAGATTCACCGAATTCCTTCATACGGGGATCGGACATCATCTTCTGATTCGCCGCATCGCGGACCTCTTTGGAAGGGTATTCAATCCAGCTGAATACCACTTCTTCATGATCCTGCGCTTTCACAGCCATGCGAAAATCGGTCAGTTTGCCGTCGGGGACATCATCTGCCCAGCACTCCACCACGCGCAATGCACCGAACTCCTTGAAAAGCGGAGCTGCTTTTGCCGCCATCGCAATGTACGCCTCCTTGTTTTCAGCGGGTACGGCAACCACAAAGCCATCAACATACTTCATGAGAAAAACCTCCGAAGTGTACTGCGCGGCAAGCCGATTCCGGCCGCGTCAGTCGAGGTTAAGTTTAGTCGCCAGCAGGCGATCGTGCCCCAGGCGCATTCCTGATACGAATACGCGCCTGCGGCTGATGGCAAAACCATGGCAGGCAAATTTGAATCAGCGGCCCAATAGCCAGTGCATACAGCACCGTTCCAAACCCAACGGTTCCCCCCAGCAGCCAACCAATAAGCAACACGGACACTTCGATTGCGGTTCGAATTCGTCGTACTGGCCAGCCGGTACGCGCGTGAATTCCAGTCATCAGACCGTCACGCGGGCCCGCGCCAAAACCGGCACCAATGTACAGAGCGGTTGCTAACGCATTCAGTATCACCGCTGACACCAGCAGCCCGCTGCGCGCCAGTAGGGATTCAAATCCCGGAATCACCAGCAGCGCGACATCTGCCGCCAGCCCAATCATAATCACGTTACTCAACGTGCCAAACCCTGGGCGCTGGCGTAACGGTATCCACGCCAGAAGCACCAACACACCCACGGCAATAATCACCACGCCGATATTCATCGACAGTAAATTTGCCACCCCCAGGTGAAACACGTTCCACGGATCGGCCCCTAAATCGGCACGGACAAACATCGCCGTCGACACACCATACAGCGTCAGCCCGATAAACAGCTGAAGTAAACGACGCAGCATGTTCTTCCCCTCTTACTCTCAGATAACTTTCATCTTCACCGCAATTGGCACTATGATTAATGTCCAGTTTTCAAAAAGTGGACTGCTATGTCATCTCGCCGTTACGGAAGCCAGTCTTTGCAACGCCTGCTCGGACACTGGCAGGAAAGTCCCTCGCGAACGCCCATCTGGCGACAGTTGGCAGAAGCGTTACGTTTGCTGATCCTCGATGGGCGACTGGCGCTGGATAGCCGCTTGCCCGGTGAACGCGAACTCGCTGCCGTTCTGCAAGTCAGCCGAACCACCGTCGCCAGCGCCATGGCGCAACTGCGTGAGGAGGGATATCTGGAAAGCCGACATGGTAGCGGTTCACGGGTGATCCTGCCGGAACACATTCGCCATGTGCCAACGCGGACCAGCACTGGCACAGCGCTTGATTTGTCCACGGCAGCGCTGAGTGCCGGTCCTGAAATTCATCAGGCTTACCAGCAGGCTCTGTTCGCAATGCCGCAGCATCTGCTGAGCTCCGGGTATCTACCGCAGGGACTGTCGGTTTTGCGTGAATCCATCGCCCGGCATTATTGCGAACGCGGACTCCCGACGCAGCCCGACGAAATAATGGTCGTGAACGGCGCGGTCAGCGGTCTGGCGTTGATCCTGCGTTTACTCACCGGCCCCGGCGATCGCGTAGTGGTAGATCACCCCACTTATCCGCTGGCCATTGCAGCAATACAAGGGGCGTCATGTCGACCCGTCGGCGTGTCGCTGCCCGAGCACGGTTGGGATACGGCGGGTCTGGTCGCCACCATCGCGCAAACTGCACCGAGAATGGCCTATCTGATGCCGGATTTTCACAACCCGACCGGGCGCTGTATGGACACCGCTACTCGCCAGGTCGTGGCGGATATTGCTGAAAGAACCCGCACGACGTTGGTGGTCGATGAGACCATGGTGAACCTGTGGTATGACGCCCCACCGCCACCGCCGCTTGCCGCATTCAATCGCGATGCCCCGATCATCCTGCTCGGTTCAGCAGGGAAAAGCTTTTGGGGCGGATTACGTCTGGGCTGGATTCGGGCGTCGGCGCGTACCATTGCCGCGCTGGTCCAAACCCGCGACACCTTCGATTTGGGCTCCCCGGTGCTTGAACAACTCGCCACCAGTTGGCTGCTGGATAACGCTGAGGACTTTCTTCCTGACAGAAGACGCCGGCTCACATCACAGCGAGACCTGTGCTCGCGCCTGATGAACTCACATTTTCCGGAATGGCAATTTACCCAGCCACAAGGAGGACTCTCTTTCTGGGTTGAACTGCCTGATACGCTGGCGACGCTCTTTGCCACGCGCGCCGAAAGTGCAGGCATTCAGTTGGGAACCGGTACGCGGTTCGGCCTTGATGGCGCATTCGACCGCTTTTTGCGTATGCCCTTCACGTTGCCGGATGACACAGCATGTGCCGCCTTCAGAGTGTTGCAACCTATTTGGGATAGCCTGCGTTTGCAGGCCAGCGGCGGGAAAATGCGTAAAATAATCTAAACGACGAGTTAAAGGACCCGCTCTTGAATGCCGTGATGGACGAGGAGGTCCTGGCAATACTACCGCTGAGGAGGAACCGGAAAACCCTTCAGGGAAATCACGAAATTCTCACCGTCTTTCTTAATTTTTGCCCCGGCATCACACCAGTCGGAGGCAATACGGAAGAACTCATCGCTGCCGACATTCCAGCTCAGACGAACGTGTTTCACATAATCGGAGCGTAGCATTTCACAGGCTTCGCCATAATTACAGGCGGTTGAGAGCGATTGTTGTTTCATTTTTTCTTCTTCAGTAATCTTCGCAATGCTTTGATTTCTTTAGGAGTCAGTGCGTCAACTACGGATTCTTCCGTATGCTGGCTATCGATATCCTCAGCGGAGACTCCCACCTCTTCAATGGCGGAAAACGCGATCAGTAGCAGTTTTTCCGTGGCGATACTCAAATTTTCATTATGCACTTCAGCATAATGGCGAAGCTTTTCTTTTAGCGTCTCATCAACTTTGACATTCAATACAGCGGTCGACATCGTAGAAAATCCTTGTGGTCAGCCACAACACACCGGATGTAAGACCATGTCATTACAGCGCAATGGCGGCGGCAAAAGCTCAAATAACATCCCCAAAACACAGTGACAGTATTTGATGACAATAAAATGACGATACGATGACAAAGAAAAGAAGATAAACAGAAGAGAAATTGCCGGACGGTAGAATTGGGTGGGGGCCCTGCCAGCTACATCCCGGCACACACGTCATCTGCCTTGGCTGCTTCCTTCCGGACCTGACCTGGTAAACAGAGTAGTGTTGCGGGAGAACCAACAGAGCCCCCATTGAGAGCGTTGTTAACCAACGCGCAGGCGCATTATCACTGCTGCACCCTGTAATTGCAACCCATCCAGCATCGGATGCTGTTTTCTTGTGCAATGCGGCTTCACTCCTTCGCCATTCGGCATTATGCTGGAGGATTAGCGCAGGAATAAATGATGGATATACAGGACTCTTTCCCCCAACGCGTCTGGCAAATTGTCGCTTCAATCCCCGAAGGTTTCGTCACCACGTATGGCGATGTTGCCCGGCTTGCGGGATCGCCGCGCGCTGCGCGTCAGGTAGGCGGCGTGCTTAAGCGTCTCCCCGAAGGCAGCGCCCTGCCCTGGCATCGGGTGGTCAATCGCCACGGGGCCATTTCGCTGACGGGTCCCGACCTGCAACGACAACGTCAGGCGTTGCTGGCAGAAGGAATAGTGGTTTCAGGAAGCGGACAGATCGATTTACAGCGCTATCGCTGGGTGTACTAACCCTCTCCAGGCGGAGAGGGTTACAACGACCTTAGTACTGCGTGGGAGCAGGAACCGCAGATGATGGATTCACCTGGGTTGGTGAAGTAGACGGAACCGTGGTAGTAGCCCCACCGCTCGCCTGAACCGGTACTGCTGTTTGCTGTACAGGGACCAGCGTCAGGTCGGCTTTAGTCCCACCCTGATTGATGACCGTCTGAACGGTATCAGTAATAAAGACCAGTTTATCATTTACCGTAATAGCCGCACTCAGCAGAATACGGGCGTTAGGTTGAATATCTGCCGGGTTGAACGGTAATACAAAGCTGAATGGCGCTTGTTTACCTTCAGTACGAACCGCTTTTTGCGACAGCACTTTTGACGGCGCATCGGCCAGTGAAGCATCTGACAGCGTAACGGTTAGCACCGCATCGGGTGGCAAGGCCACTTTCTGACGGATCCATACTGTACCGGAGACATTTGGCTGCTGAATTTTAGACTGTGTGTCAGAAATTGACGTATTAGGGCTTGGCGCAGGTGTCTGAATATCAGCGCTTTTATCGGCACAGGCCGCCAGAGCGACTGCAACCGCTAAACCACTTACCATGTGCACGAGTTTCATTAAATTCTCCTTATCATCTATGCACCAGCGAGAACTTTCCTCGCCAGAAGAGTGGTTAACAAAAACATAACGTGACTAAGTGTGGCACAAGACAGCTATTTTTGCCTGTAATAGGCCAGTAATTCAGACAATTGCACCCATCGGACCACTTTTAAAATTGCGTTATACTCTGCCTACCTCGCTGCGACATCGATATCACCTGGAGAGCACGTATGAGTCTGGCACTGAAAAATTTGCTGACATTGTTAAATCTGGAAAAAATTGAAGAAGGACTCTTTCGGGGCCAAAGTGAAGACTTAGGGTTACGTCAGGTTTTTGGGGGACAGGTTGTCGGTCAGGCGCTATATGCCGCAAAAGAAACCGTACCGGAAGAGCGTCTGGTACACTCTTTTCACAGCTACTTTTTACGCCCCGGCGATAGCCAAAAGCCCATCATCTATGATGTGGAAGTCCTGCGTGATGGTAACAGCTTCAGCGCGCGCCGCGTTGCCGCGATCCAGAATGGTAAACCCATTTTTTACATGACTGCCTCTTTTCAGGCACCGGAAGACGGATTTGAACATCAGAAAACCATGCCAGATGCGCCGGGTCCCGATGAGCTGAAATCAGAAACGGAAATTGCCCGCTCAGTGGCGCATTTGCTGCCGCCGCTGTTGAAAGAAAAATTTATCAACGATCGTCCGTTGGAAGTACGCCCTGTCGAGTTTCATAACCCCCTAAAAGGTCACGTCGCACCTCCGACGCGCCAGGTATGGATCCGAGCTAACGGCGTGCTGCAGGACGATCTGCGCGTCCATCAGTATCTGCTGGGTTATGCCTCAGACCTGAACTTCCTGCCTGTTGCGCTGCAACCGTATGGGATTGGCTTCCTGGAAAAAGGGATTCAGATCGCCACCATTGACCATTCCATGTGGTTCCACCGTCCGTTTAATATCAATGAATGGCTGCTGTATAACGTCGAGAGTACTTCGGCATCCGGTGCCCGGGGCTTTGTACGCGGAGAGTTTTATACCCAGGATGGCGTGCTGGTCGCTTCTACCGTACAGGAAGGGGTAATGCGTAATCGCAATTGAGAATTACCGGATGGTGGCGCAAAAGCGTTGCCATCCGGCAAATTGAGAATCAGGCGTTGTAAGCGTTCTCGCCGTGACTGTTTACATCCAGACCTTCGCGCTCCTGCTCTTCCGGTACGCGCAAACCAACCGTCATATCCGCCAGCTTATAGCCAATGAAAGCCACCACGCCAGACCAGACGATGGTGATCGCCACGCTTTCCAGTTGCACCAGCAGCTGATGCCCCATGGTCACGCCCTCGGCAAAGCCCACGCCTCCCAAAGAGCTGGCAGCGAAAACTCCGGTCAGGATACAGCCGACAATGCCGCACACGCCGTGAACGCCAAACACGTCACACGGATCGTCCACACGCAGAAAACGCTTCAGCATGGTCACGCCCCACAGGCCTGCCAGACCCGCAACGACACCGATAATCAGCGCGCCGCCGACACCGATATAGCCACATGCAGGTGTTACGCCCACCAGACCCGCAATGGCACCAGAGCAGGCGCCCAGCAGAGACGGTTTACCACGCAGCGCCCATTCACCGAAGATCCATCCGAGGATGGCTGCAGCGGTGGCGACCACGGTATTGACGAAGGCCAGTGCGGCGATTTCATTTGCCGTACCCGCTGAACCAGCGTTAAAGCCAAACCAACCAATGTAGAGAATAGCGGTACCGGTGAAGACCATCGGCAGGTTATGCGGTTTAAAAGCTTCTTTGCCAAAACCGACACGTTTGCCAATCAGATACGCGCCTACCAGACCGGCAATCGCCGCGTTGATGTGTACAACCGTTCCGCCGGCAAAATCCAGCGCGCCGTGGGAAGCCAGCAAGCCGCCGCCCCAGACCATATGCGCAATGGGGATGTACGACAGCGTTAACCATACCACCACAAAAATCAGCACCGCGGAGAAGCGAATACGTTCAGCCAGCGCACCGACGATTAGCCCAACGGTGATGCAGGCGAAAGAGCCCTGAAAAGCAACGTGAATGTACTGGTAGAAGCTCCCCGTTACCGCCGTTAGCGCAATATTCTTCAGCAATACCCAGTTGAAGTTGCCGAAGAAATTATTTCCTTCGCCAAAGGCCAGTGAGTAGCCATAAACCACCCATAAAATACAAACCAGAGCAAATGTCACCGTAACCTGAGTCAGCATCGACAGCACGTTCTTACCGCGAATCAAACCGCCGTAGAACAGCGCAATGCCAGGGATGGTCATAAACAGCACTAGCGCGGTACAGATCATCATAAAAGCGTTATCCGCTTTATCCGCAACCGCCGGTGCCGCCATCGCCAGTCCCGGCAACAGCGCCAGTGAAGCAATACCTGTTTTCATCGTTGCTATCTTCATTTTTTGGTTTCCTATCACTGTGTGCCAGACGTTACAGTGCGGCTTCGTCGGCTTCGCCGGTACGAATACGAATCACACGTTGCAGCTCGGCGACGAAGATTTTGCCGTCGCCAATTTTCCCGGTGTATGCCGCCTTACTGATGACATCAATCACGCCATCCAGTTGATCGTCGGCAATCGCCACATCAATCTTCACCTTCGGCAGAAAATTGACGCTATATTCAGCCCCACGGTACAGCTCAGCATGACCTTTCTGTCGGCCAAACCCCTTCACTTCGGTGACGGTCAGCCCCTGAATACCAATAGACGACAATGCTTCACGGACGTCTTCCAGTTTGAACGGTTTGATTACCACGGTAACCAGCTTCATAGATCCCCTCCAGTCAGAATTCAGTAGTGGCTGCAGATACACGAGAGGGATATTGCAAGGGATGTGCCAGAAATGAAAAAGGCGGGATGATTCAGGTTCTCAGGGTACTTCCGGGAGAGAAAAAGAAAAAACGCACTATAACGGTGCATAGTGCGTTACATTTTTGCACCAGATTGTTGATTGCCGGATGGCAGCGTAAACGCCTTATCCGGCCTACGAGACCGCGCTGGCCGCAGACCGGGTAAGCGCCGCGCCATCAGGCGATAACAGAATCGTCTTGCGTACTGGCGGCTAACTCTTCACCCGCCAGTTGCAGCTGATACATCTGCCAGTAACGGCCTTGCGCCGCGAGTAATTGCTGGTGCGTACCACGCTCAACCGCCTGACCGCGATGCAGCACCAGAATGGTGTCCGCATCGACAATCGTCGATAATCGATGCGCAATCACCACCAGCGTGGTGTGTTCACGTACCGCCGCCAGAGCTTGCTGAATGGCCTGTTCAGTACCGGAGTCAATACTGGCCGTCGCTTCGTCGAGGATCAACACCTGTGGCGTTTCAACCAACACCCGCGCCAACGCCAGCAGCTGTTTTTGACCAACGGAGAGATTATTGCCCTGCTCGCCCAGTCGGGTATGAATCCCCTCGCTCAGACCTCGCGCCAGTTCTGCCAGTTGCACGGTCTCCAGCGCCTGCCATACCCGCTCTTCTGAGATATCGCGGCCCAGCGTAACGTTCGCCAGGAAGGTATCTGCCATCACCACCGGATCCTGCTGCACCATGGCGATGCCCTGACGTAACGCACCGTGGCTCAGTGAAGACAGCGGCCGTCCATCAAGGCGGATTTCCCCCTGCGTCAGCGGGTAGTAACCCATCAGCAGGCTGGCGAGCGTGCTTTTACCACTGCCGGTGTGCCCGACCAAAGCCACAAAGCTGCGCGAAGGCACGGACAGACTGATATTTTTCAGCACCAGATTGTCGTCGCGATAGGCAAATGAAACGTTATCCACTTCAATGTCCCCGCTCTTTAGCGGTCGCTCATCTTCACCATAGCGCTGACGTGGCCCATCCATCAGTTCGAACACTCGCTCACCGGCGACAACCGCCTGCTGCAACATTGATTGCTGAGTGGTCAACTCGATCAGCGGTTCGTTCAAACGGCCGAGGTAGCTGATAAACGCGTACAGCACGCCAACCTCGATCGAGCTGCCAGAGGTAAAACTGAACAGCATCAGCAATCCGCAGAGGATCAGCGCCGAGAAAAGGCTAAGCAGCGGGCGCAACAAAAAACCATCCAGTCGCAGGGTCTGCATACGCGCCATATAGTGCGAGCGGCTTGCTTCGCCCATTCTCTCGCCAAATCGCGCCTGCTGGCGGAACTGCTGGATAACACTCATGCCGTTGATGACTTCGTTAAAGCCATCGTTAATATCCGCCAGATAAGCGCGAACCCGGCGCACAATCGGGGTGCTATAGCGTTGATAAATCACCATCACCACCAGCACGGCCGGGAAAATGGCCATCGCCACTAACGCCATACGCCACTCAAGGCTGAACATCGCTACCAGCATGGCGCCAATTAATGCCGCGCTGCGCAGGACCGTTGCTACCACCGTCACGTACAGGTCGCGAATAACTTCGGTGTCGTTGGTCACGCGGGAGATTAGCTGCCCGACGGGTTGAGTATCAAAGGCGCTGAGCGGCTGGCGCAGCGCAGCGTCCATTACGTCGGTGCGCAACTGTTGTACTACGCCAACTGCCGCCTGGTTAAACAGCAATGACTGCGCGTAATGCAGGCCAGCCGCCAGCAGTTGCAGACCGATATATGCCGCAACCAGCCCGGCGACCATCGCCAGCGGCAGATTATTCTTCGCCACCATGTTATCGATAAAATAGCTAATCAGCAGCGGACCGCTGACTTCCGCCGCAGCCGCCACCCACAGCATGACTACCGCAATAGCCAGCTGTTTTCGCCATGGAGAGCCATACGCCAGCAATCTTTTCAGGGTCGGCCATAATTGCCCAAAACTACGCATTAGCCGCCTCCTCGTTTATCTCTGGTGCATCAGTCAGCGCCGCTTCCAGTTGCTGATAGCGGTACATATCGCGATACCAGCCAGGCTGCTGCACTAACGCATCATGCTCACCGCGCTGGGCAATATGCCCATGCTGCATCACGATAATCTCGCTGGCTTCCGTCAGGGCCGATAAACGGTGGGCGCTAATAATGACGGTTCTGCCTTCGCCCCACTGGCGCAGGTTATGCAGGATCTGATGCTCGGTACGACCATCTACCGCCGACAGCGCATCATCCAGAATCAGGATTTCAGCGTTCAGGAGTAGCGCTCGAGCGATAGAAATACGCTGTTTTTGCCCACCAGACAGCATCACCCCACGTTCGCCCACTTCGGTGTCGTAGCCCTGCGGAAGACGTAAAATATCCTCATGAACGCTGGCAAGGCGTGCCACATACTCGATCTCTTCCTGCGTGGCCTGAGGGCGTCCTAACGCGATGTTATTGCCAACGGTATCCGAAAACAGGAATGGCGTCTGGCTGACAACTGCCAGCCGGCTGCGCCAGCTATCCAGTTGTAATCGCGTTAAGGGGATATCATGAAAGCGCACATCGCCGTGGGTGATATCAAAATGACGCTGAATCAGCGACAGCACCGTACTTTTCCCCGCGCCGGTAGACCCACAAATGCCCAACATCTGCCCAGGTTTAAGCTGGAAGTTCACATTTTCCAGCGCCGGATGTGCCGTTTGCGGGTAGCAAAATTCACGAATCGCCACCGCCAGCTCCCCACGCCCTTCCGGTACCGGTTCAGTGCCGTCATCCACCACCGGCGCTTCAGACAGCATGGCGCGAATACGGCTGTACGCCGCGCTGCCACGTTCGACGATGTTAAACATCCATGCCAGCGCCAGCATCGGCCAAATCATCAAACCGAGATACATCATAAAGCTGGTGAGCTGGCCGAGCGTCAGCGAGCCGTGCACCACCATCCAGCTTCCCCCAGCAATCGCCAGTAGGTTAGCCATGCCAATGGCGATATAAATCGTGGGATCAAAGCGGGCGTCAATGCGCGCCACGCGCAGGTTTTTCTTACCGGTATCTTCGGCATCGGCGGCAAATAATGCCGATTGCCGATCCTCCAGACCGAAGGCCTTGATCATGCGAATACTGGTCAGGCTTTCCTGAGTACGGTCGTTGAGACTGGAAAACGCCGCCTGCGCCAGCTTAAAGCGGTTATGGAGTCGATCGCCGTAACGTTTGATCATCAACGCCATCACCGGCATCGGCAGCAGCGCAATTAACGTCAACTGCCAGCTTATCTGCGTTGACATCACGATCAGCACCGCACATCCCATTACCAGCGAATCTACCAGCGTCAGCACGCCTTCTCCGGCGGCAAATACGACCCGATCAACATCGTTGGTCGCACGCGCCATCAGATCGCCCGTTCGGTGACGCAGATAAAATTCTGGATGCTGGCGACTCAACTGACGGTAATAATCTTCCCGCAGCTCAACCGCCAGTTGGTAGGATGCGCCAAACAGCAGCACGCGCCAGACATAGCGCAACAAATAAACCACCACTGCAATCAGGGCAATTGTTCCCACCCACATCAGCAGCCACTCGGTGGTGAAGCGTTGAGTCGTCACGCCATCCACAATGATCCCGACCACTTTCGGCGGAATAAGCTGAAGGATAGCGATGATGATAAGCAGGGCCACCGCCCCGAGGTAGCGACGCCACTCCCGGCGGAAGTACCAGCTTAATTGAGCAAATAATCGCACGCGTTATGTCCTGACAAGATTTCCGGCAATAAGCGCCGGGAGAGTTATTCAATAGGGAGAGCAGTTGTGTATTTAATCTGTTCCATCGCAAAGCTGGAGGTGACGTCAGACAGGCCCGGTACGCTGTTCACCAGGCGCTTATAAAATTCATCGTAGCTTTTCATATCGGCGACCTGCACTCGCATCAGGTAATCATACTCCCCTGCCATACGCCAGAACCCCAGAACCTCCGGCATACCGGTGACTTCGGTGACAAAGCGGCAATACCATTCACTGCTGTGATGCTGAGTCTTAATCAGCACAAACGCGGTCAGCCCCAGCCCCAGTTTTTCTGGATCTAACAGGGCGACTCTACCCAGCAGGATACCGTCATCTTCAAGCCGTTTGAGGCGTTTCCAGCAGGGGGTGGTAGTCAGATTAACGGCATCTGCTAACGCCTGCAAAGAAAGGGTGCAGTCCTGTTGCAGTAGGCTAAGCAGCTTACGGTCAATTTTGTCTAACATATCCACTCCACAGAGAAGAATTTTCTCCTTACATTCTATTTTAAAGGCTAAATGGCAACAATTTTTTCCGTGCTTTTCGCTATTCTTGGCACAAAATGACAAATGGATATCTATTAATGATGAATAGCTCCTGGGTTAAAAACGCCATCAATGAAATCAACGCGGATTATCAGCGTTCTGCGGATACGCATCTCATTCGTCTGTCGCTACCGGCGTTCCCGGGCATTCAGATCTATTTAAAAGATGAGAGCACGCATCCCACCGGGAGCCTGAAGCATCGTCTGGCGCGTTCACTGTTTCTGTACGGATTGTGCAATGGCTGGATTAAAGAAGGCACCACCATCATTGAATCATCGTCCGGTTCAACGGCGGTCTCTGAGGCTTATTTCGCCCGACTGTTAGGGCTGCCGTTTATTGCCGTCATGCCTTCCTGTACGGCGAAGCGTAAAATTGAACAGATTGAGTTTTACGGTGGTCGCTGTCATTTCGTGGAAAGCGCCTGTGAAATCTATGCGGCCTCTGAACAGCTGGCGCGTGAGCTGAACGGTCATTACATGGACCAGTTCACTTATGCTGAGCGCGCTACCGACTGGCGTGGCAATAACAATATTGCTGACAGCATCTTCCGTCAGATGCAGTGCGAGCCCAACCCTGTCCCCCGCCATATTGTAATGAGCGCCGGAACCGGCGGCACCTCTGCAACCATTGGCCGCTATATTCGCTGTCAGGGCTACGACACCCGCCTGATGGTGGTGGATCCGGAAAACTCAGTCTTTCTGCCCTTCTGGCAGGATCGCGATGCAACGTTACGCAGCCCGGTAGGAAGCAAAATCGAAGGCATCGGCCGCCCACGTGTCGAACCCTCCTTCATTCCTGACGTAGTCGATGAAATGCTGCGCGTGCCGGATGCCGCAAGCGTGGCCACCGCACACTGGCTGGAAACGCAGTTGGGCCGCAAAGTCGGCGCTTCAACCGGCACCAACATGTGGGGAACGCTGCAACTTGCCGCCCGTATGCGCGATGCCGGAGAAAGCGGTTCACTGGTCACGCTGCTGTGCGACAGCGGCGAACGCTATCTTGAAACCTACTACAACCCGCAGTGGATCGACACGCACATCGGTGATTTAACGCCGTGGAAAGCGGAACTCACCCGGCTTCTGAACACCCATTAATGGGATAAAAAAAAGCCAGACGCGAAGTCTGGCTTGCTGGAAGGGATCTCTCATTCGGGGGAATAAGGTAGATGCGGATTGTCCAGCCAATGCGTCAAAAAGTGTGACACCGCCTGATTGCGGCAATGCCCAATCACCGACAAATGCGGCAGTTCAGCAATCAGTTGTGGCATCGCGTTGCCCATAATCAGGCCGCGCCCAACGCTGCCTAACATTTCGCGATCGTTCATGGCATCGCCAAATGCCATACATTCGGCCATTGAATAACCTAAGTGGTCGCTTAGTACCGCCAGCGCCGATCCTTTGTTACAGCCCACCGGCAGCACCTCAAGGCAATCAACCGCGGAAAAACAGAGATTTGCCTGCTCACCCAGCGCCTCATTCAGTTGAATGCGTAATTGGATCAGGGAGTCATGATCCCCACAGAAACAGACTTTCGTTACCTGATGAGCCGGAATACGTTTCACATCGACGATCTGGTAGCGAAATCCGCTATACACATGCGCCTGTAGCAGCGATGGGATCTCTTGTCCGGTGAACCAACCGTTGTCATTAAAGACATGCATGCTGGCTGTAGTATCCCACTTCTGATGTAACACGATATCCGCCACAGTCGGATCCAGATCCCGACGGTGCAATACATCGCCCTCAACAGAGTGAATGCGCGTGCCGTTACCCGTGATCAAAAAGGCGTCCAGTGAGATAGAACCCAAAATATGGCGCATCTCCAGCACATGGCGGCCGGTGGCAAATGTCAGGGTGATCTCGCGTTCACGCAGGCGCGCCAGCGTTGAAAGCGTTTCGTCACCTAAATGGTGATTCGGCATCAAAAGGGTGCCATCCATATCAAATGCAGCCAGACGAGCCATTTCTTTCTCCACACTGTGACGCGGTTAACTTGTGATTCAGTATCACCTGAGATATACGGAAGTAATAGTGAATAGATAAAATGAATTGTTCCGGGTTTATTACACAAAATCATTCAAGTTGCATCCAGGCGGCAAGTGAATGAACGTCCAGGAGCATGCAGTGGCTGGGATGAATTAACGCCGCCAACAAAGAGGCAGCTTGAAGGATGACGTGTATATGAGATTGTTGAATCGCCTGAATCAGTACCAACGCCTGTGGCAGCCGTCGGCGGGAGAACCGCAGTCGGTGACCGTCGGGGAGCTGGCAGAACGCTGTTTTTGCAGCGAGCGCCACGTGCGTACCCTGCTGAAGCAAGCGCAGGATGCTGGCTGGCTGGAGTGGCACGCCCAGTCGGGGCGTGGGAAACGCGGGCAGCTGCGCTTTTTGGTGACGCCAGATTCGCTACGCAGCATTATGATGGAGCAAGCGCTGCAAAAGGGGGAGCAACTTAGCGTACTTGAGCTGGCTCAGCTGGCGCCGGGAGAATTAAGAACGCTGCTCCAGCCGTTTATGGGCGGGCAGTGGCAAAACGACACGCCAACCCTGCGCATCCCCTATTACCGCCAGCTCGACCCTTTGCACCCTGGATTTCTCCCCGGTCGCGCAGAGCAACACCTCGCCGGACAAATATTCTCGGGCCTGACCCGGTTCGACAGTATTACGCAACGCCCCTGCGGAGATTTAGCCCACCACTGGAATATCTCCGCCGACGGCCAGCGCTGGGATTTCTATATTCGTTCCACCCTGTACTGGCATAACGGCGATGCGGTCAGCAGCACACAGCTACATCAACAGTTGCTGAAGCTGTTAGAGCTACCCGCGTTAAATAAGCTGTTTATCAGCGTAAAGCGCATTGAGGTGACGCATCCCCAGTGCCTAACCTTTATTTTGCATCGCCCCGACTTCTGGCTGGCGCATCGTCTGGCAAGCTACAGCAGTCACCTGGCACATCCCGAACTCCCGTTTGTTGGTACCGGTCCGTTTCGGTTGACGCTGTTTACCCCAGACCTGGTGCGCATCGAGAGTCACGATCACTACCACCTGAGTCATCCGCTACTAAAAGCCATTGAATACTGGATAACCCCGCAGCTTTTCTCCCAGGATTTGGGCACCAGCTGTCGCCATCCGGTTCAAATTGCAATTGGTAAACCCGAAGAGCTTCCCATGCTAAGCCAGGTAAGCAGCGGGATCAGCCTCGGTTTCTGCTATCTCACGCTCAGAAAAAGCGCGCGGCTGAATACGCAGCAGGCCCGTCGCCTGGTCAATATTATCCACCGCTCTTCCCTGCTACAAACGCTTGACGTGGATGAAAACCTGATCACGCCAAGCAATGCGCTGCTGCCGGGATGGACGATCCCCCAATGGGATGAACTGGACGACGTACCGCTACCGGAAAAACTTACGCTGGCCTATCACCTGCCGGTAGAGTTGCACGCCATGGCTGAACAGCTTCGCCAGGCGCTGGCGCTACTCGACTGTGAATTAACGCTTATTTTTCATAATGCTAAAAACTGGGATGGCGACCATCCTTTAGCCCAGGCCGACCTGATGATGGGAGACAGGCTGATTGGCGAAGCACCTGAATATACCCTCGAACAGTGGCTGCGCTGCGATCAGCTCTGGTCACATGTATTGAGCTCACCGGCATATACTCATCTGCAAACCACCCTGGATGCCCTGCAAATTCAGGCCGATGAGGACGATCGTCATGCGGCTTTACAACACGTTTTCGCCTCGCTGATGCATGACGCGACCCTGACACCGCTGTTCAATTATCACTATCGTATTAGCGCTCCGCCGGGCGTGAACGGCGTACGCCTGAATCCTCGCGGCTGGTTTGAATTTACCGAAGCCTGGCTACCGCCCCCGTCAGCGTGAAGAAGCTGGTCGGCGACACGCCCAGGCGCTACCATAAGGGTTTCGTTATTTGTCAGGAAAAACCATGAAACGTGCCGTTGTTGTATTCAGTGGGGGTCAGGACTCCACAACCTGTCTGGCGCAAGCGCTGCATCAGTATGATGAAGTGCACTGCGTGACCTTTGATTATGGTCAGCGCCATCGCGCTGAGATTGATGTCGCACGTGACCTGGCCTTAAAACTTGGCGCGCGTGCGCACAAGGTACTTGATGTAACGCTGCTCAGCGAACTGGCCGTCAGCAGCCTGACCCGCGATAACATTCCGGTACCCGATTACGAACCGGATGCGAACGGCATTCCTAATACCTTTGTGCCAGGACGCAATATTCTGTTTTTAACGTTGGCGGCGATTTACGCGTATCAGGTGCAGGCGGAGGCGGTCATTACCGGCGTTTGTGAAACGGATTTCTCTGGATATCCGGACTGCCGCGATGAGTTCGTCAAAGCCCTGAACCATGCCGTAAGCCTGGGAATGGCGAAAGATATCCGCTTTGAAACCCCGCTGATGTGGATCGATAAAGCCGAAACCTGGGCACTGGCCGATTACTGGGGCAAGCTGGACCTGGTACGCGAAGAAACGCTGACCTGTTATAACGGCATCAAAGGTGACGGTTGCGGTCACTGCGCGGCCTGTAATCTGCGCGCCAACGGCCTGAACCATTATCTGGCAGATAAACCGGCAGTGATGGCGGCAATGAAGCAGAAAACAGGACTAAAGTGATCGTTTTGCCGGATGGCGGTGCACGCACCTTATCCGGCTTTCGACATTCACCGTGGTCAATATCGCCCGTAAGCCTGATAAGCGAAGCGCCGTCAGGCTTCCTTCCATCACTTCACCATCTGCTCCAGTTTTTCGCGCAACTCCCCTTCCAGCGGTAGCGCCTTTTGCGTTTTCAAATCAATACAGACGAAGGTAATCAACGCGTCTGCCACCACCTGTCCTTCCGGCTCCAGGGTGATAGTCTGGTTCAACACACCGCTTTTGCCATTTAGCTGTTGCACCTGACTGGTAATGGTCAGCAGGTCGCTCAGCACCGCAGGGCGGCGGTAGTTAATGTTAATATTCACGACCACAAAAGCGATGTTGTGTGCGGTCATCCACTGAAAGCTGTCGCTGTTTTCCAGGCCATCCCAGCGGGCTTCTTCCAGAAACTCAAGATAGCGAGCATTGTTAACGTGCTGATAGACATCAAGATGAAAACCACGAACTTTGATTTGTGTTTGCATAGCGCAGGAGCCTTACGTTGTTTTTATAGGAACACACTTCAGGGTAAGAGGTCATAACTGGTATGACCTCTACAGTCTGGCAAACTTTCAGCACTCTGCAAGTTATTAAAGTGTTAAAACTGCCAGATTGCGCTCTACCAGCGAACTCCCCATGCCCGGCACCTGCTTTAAGTCCTCCACCGTTTTAAACGGCCCGTACTCCTCACGATAGCTCACAATCGCCTGTGCTTTCTTCAGACCTACGCCATTCATGACTCGCGCTAAATCCTCCGCAGAAGCGCTGTTGATGCTTACCCTGGTGCCTTCATCATCGCTCGCTTTAGCCGGTTGCGTGGCTTTGCTTTGTGCTACCCCCGTAGCATCCACTTTGGCTTGAGTCGCCTGGCTTTTGGCGACTGGCTCTGCAGCCAGTGCGCTTTGAGCCATACCGGTACAGGTCAATGAAAGGGTAATAAGCAGGGCTTTGATTCCATGTTTCATACTGTTTTCTCCTTGTTTGTTAACAGTGGAATCACGATAGCGAGGTGCAGAACGGCAGACAAACGGCAAATATCAGAAATGGAAAAGGCCGCGAAAGCGGCCTTTGGTTGATACAACTTTTTGCAATTTTTTGCGAGTAGCCTCGGTTATTGCTGCTGTTCCAGTGCGTCACCGACTTTAATTTTTGCGGCTTTACGCAGGTTGCTCATCAGCGCTTCAAAGACAATCTGCGCATTGTTCTGGGTAATCCCCTGAACCATCGCTTTCTTCTGCTCTTCAGGCATAGAACCGGCTTTCACCTCGTCCAGCGCCAGCAGTACAACGTTACCCTGCATGTCGTTCGCCACGCCGTAGCTCGGTTTGTCTTTCGCCGGCAGGCTCAGGCCAAAGGCCGCCTGACTCAGCGGATCCTGACCCGTACGGCTCAGCGTTTTCGCCTCGCCAAAGCTCAGACCCGCCGCTTTCATGGCTTCATCGCCTTTACCAGCTTTCAGATCCGCCAGCAGTTTATCGGCATCAAGCTTCGCCTGCTGCTCTGCTTTATTGTGCTTAACAAGCGCAGTTACCTGATCTTTCACTTCAGCCAGTGGTTTAATGGCTTCAGCTTTGTGCTCTGCAATACGCAGTACAAACGCGCGATCGCCATCCACGGTGATGATGTCAGAGTTACTGCCAGGCGTACCGTTCTCACCAACCAAACCACCATTGAAAATGATGTCAGCGACCGGTTTGAAGTTCAGCTCTTCCGGCAGGCTGTCACGGCTAAACCAGCCCGTTTCAACCGCTTTCATACCCGCCGCCTGCTCCGCGCCCGCCAGGGATTCGTTATCGTTGCTGGCGGCATCGCTCACTTTCTGCTGCAGCGCATAGTAGGCATCCAGCGCTTTTTCCTGCTTCACTTTCGCCGCAATGTCGTCACGGGCTTCGCTCAGCGGTTTAACCTGCGCAGGCTGTACGTCGTCAAGACGCGCAACGAGGAAACCAACGGAAGACTTAATCACACCTGACAGCTGACCTTTCTCTTTCAGACCGGCATTCTTCAGCTCATCCGGGGTGGTGGAATCTTCCAGCCATCCCATATCACCGCCTTTACGGGCAGAGATGATGTCAGCAGATTTTTCTTTTGCCAGCGCAGCGAAATCACCGCCTTTTTTCAGCTCGTCCAGTACCGCTTTGGCTTCATCTTCCGTTTTGGTCTGAATGATGCTGTAGCGGTTACGCTGCGGCTGAGTGAACTGATCCTGATGCTGGTCATAATAAGCCTGAATATCAGCATCGCTGGCCGTCTCCTGCATAGCAGCAGCATCCAGCTTGATGTAGCTCACGCGGAACTGTTCCGGCGTCATAAAGTTGTTTTTATTCTGCTCGTAGTAGCTGGCAACTTCCTGCTCGGTAACAGACTGCTTGGCGGCCAGTGCGTTAACGTCAATTGTCGCCTCGCGAACGATACGCTGCTGTGCGACCAGCGCCGCCAGCTCGTCCGTTTCGCCTTTCAGCATGAAGTCCGTACCGGCAACGCCGTTAATCAGTTGCTGGGTAGTAAGCTGATTACGTAATGCCTGAGCGTACTGGTCTGCGGTCATTCCCATCTGATTAACAATCGCGTTGTAGCGATTGTTATCAAATTTACCGTCCACCTGGAACGCAGGCGTGGCGAAAATAGCCTGTTTAACCTGATCGTCGCTGATGTTGAGATTAAGCTCGCGGGAGTACTGATCCAGCAGCGCTTCGTCAATAAGACGATTCAGCACCTGCTGACGCAGCGTTTTCATGTAGCCTTCGTTCGCAGCCAGTTCGGAGTATTGATCGCCCAGCTGTTGCTGCATGCGGTTACGTTCGCTGTTGAACGCATTCTCGAACTGCCCGCGGCTAATCTCCTGGCCATTCACTTTGGCGGCGAAGTTATTGCCCCCGCCAATCAGGTAACCACTCACGCCGGTCAAAATGAACGACACGATAATGATACCGAAAATAATCTTGAGCACGAGACTGTTAGCAGCCGTGCGTAAGCTGTCCATCATGGTGTAACCACACTCCGCTGTAGATGACTATACGCGTTATCTCTCAAGCCGCCTGCGCGTTGTCACCACAGCGGCGGCAAGGATTTTGAGTATATATGCTTCACGCAGCATAGCGTTTCCTGAACGCTGCGTACAAAGGCCTATTGTGACAAGAAACAGGGGCAATTGTCAGCCCACAACGCGTAGAAAGTACCGGAATTACAAATAAAAAAGGCACATCAGTCGATGCGCCCTTGTACTTCGTCACATCCCCAAAGGGGAAATCACTTAGTTTACCGCGTCTTTCAGTGCTTTACCTGCACGGAAGCCCGGTACTTTAGCCGCGGCGATGGTGATCTCTTTACCTGTTTGCGGGTTGCGACCAGTACGGGCAGCACGCTCTTTAACGGCAAAAGTACCAAAACCTACCAGCGCTACGTCATCACCTTCTTTCAGAGATTCGGTAACAGAAGCAATAATTGCATCTAACGCACGTCCAGCCGCAGCTTTAGAGATATCAGCCCCTGCAGCAATTTTGTCGATCAGTTGAGATTTATTCACTCTTCTCTTCCTCTTTATAATTTATATCGCACCTGAATCCTTCAAAGTGCGAACGCGCAGCAGTTATATCAGGCCTGCCATGCCCTTACAACACCCGTTAATGATGGCAAGCCCAATCCGTCATCTAAATTAGCTATACAAAAAAAGGCTGGCAAGTCCGAAATGGCCTGCCAGCCCTGTTTTTATTAGTGCTCTTTGCGCGAGGTCACTATTTTGCGGTCACAACCTGCATTCCGGAGGGCTCATTTTGCAACGCGAGCGTCAGAACCTCCTCAATGCGTTTCACCGGATGGATGTCCAGATCGGCAATTACGTTGTCCGGAATCTCTTCCAGGTCACGTTTGTTTTCGTCTGGAATTAAGACCGTTTTAATACCACCACGGTGTGCTGCCAGCAGTTTTTCTTTCAAACCACCAATAGGCAGAACCTGGCCACGCAGGGTGATCTCGCCGGTCATCGCCACGTCGGCGCGAACCGGGTTACCGGTCAGACAAGAAACCAGCGCGGTACACATGGCAATACCCGCACTTGGACCGTCTTTCGGCGTCGCCCCTTCAGGTACGTGAACGTGGATGTCGCGTTTTTCGTAAAAGTCCGGATTAATGCCCAGTTTTTCCGCACGCGCGCGCACCACGGTCAGCGCAGCCTGAATGGATTCCTGCATGACTTCACCCAGAGAACCGGTGTAGGTCAGCTTGCCTTTACCCGGTACGCAAGCGGTTTCGATGGTCAGCAGATCGCCGCCCACTTCCGTCCATGCCAGACCGGTTACCTGACCAACGCGGTTTTCGTTGTCCGCGCGGCCATAGTCAAAGCGCTGTACGCCCAGGTAGTCGTGCAGGTTGTCGCCATTGATCTCAATATGTTTCAGCGACTTGTCGAGCAGCAGCTGTTTCACCGCTTTACGGCACAGTTTGGAAATTTCACGCTCCAGACTACGCACGCCAGCTTCACGGGTGTAATAACGAATAATGCCCACAATGGCGCTATCGTCGACCGTCAGCTCGCCTTTTTTCAGCGCGTTACGCTCAATCTGTTTCGGCAACAGGTGACGTTTAGCAATGTTCAGCTTCTCGTCTTCGGTATACCCGGACAGACGGATCACTTCCATACGATCCAGCAACGGTGCGGGAATATTCATAGAGTTAGAGGTCGCAACGAACATCACGTCGCTGAGATCGTAGTCCACTTCCAGGTAATGATCGCTGAACGCCACGTTCTGCTCTGGATCCAGCACCTCAAGCAGTGCGGAAGCCGGATCGCCACGCATGTCGGAAGACATTTTGTCGATCTCATCAAGCAGGAACAGCGGGTTTTTAACGCCCACTTTAGCCATTTTCTGGATCAGTTTACCCGGCATCGAACCAATATAGGTCCGGCGGTGACCGCGAATTTCAGCTTCATCACGCACGCCGCCCAGCGCCATACGGATGTATTTACGTCCGGTTGCTTTAGCGATGGACTGTCCCAGAGAAGTTTTACCTACCCCCGGCGGCCCAACCAGGCACAGGATCGGCCCCTTGATTTTATTCACACGGCTTTGAACCGCGAGATACTCAAGAATACGGTCTTTGACGCGTTCCAGACCGTAATGGTCAGTATCGAGGATTTCCTGAGCCTGACGCAGATCTTTTTTGACCTTGCTACGCGCATTCCACGGCACCTGAACCATCCAGTCGATGTAGCCACGGACTACGGTCGCTTCCGCTGACATCGGAGACATCATTTTCAGCTTCTGCAGTTCTGCTTCCGCTTTCTCTTTTGCCTCTTTCGGCATTTTCGCCGCGTCGATTTTACGCTTCAACGCTTCGTTTTCGTCCGGCGCATCGTCCATCTCGCCGAGCTCTTTCTGAATGGCTTTCATCTGCTCGTTCAGATAGTACTCACGCTGGGATTTTTCCATCTGCTTTTTCACGCGGTTGCGAATGCGTTTCTCAACCTGCAGCAGATCGATTTCAGATTCCATCATCGCCATCAGATATTCCAGACGTTCGTTAACGTCGGACATCTCCAGTACGGACTGCTTGTCAGCAAGCTTCAGCGGCATGTGCGCAGCGATGGTGTCCGCCAGACGTGCAGGATCGTCAATGCTGTTCAGCGACGTCAGCACTTCGGGCGGGATTTTCTTGTTCAGCTTGATATAGCCTTCGAACTGGCTGATAGCGGTACGCACCAGCACTTCCTGTTCGCGCTCATCAATAGCAGGCGAGTCAAGGTACTCCGCTTTCGCAGAGAAGTGCTCGCCGTTGTCAGACAGCGCTGAAATACGCGCGCGCTGTAACCCCTCGACCAGCACTTTTACGGTGCCGTCAGGCAGTTTCAGCATCTGCAAAATAGAGGCCACGGTCCCGACGGTGAAAAGATCGTTTACACCCGGCTCATCCGTTGACGCTTCTTTCTGAGCAACCAGCATGATTTTTTTATCATGGTCCATAGCCGCTTCCAGACAACGGATAGATTTTTCCCGCCCTACAAATAAGGGTATGACCATGTGCGGATAAACCACCACATCGCGCAACGGCAATACGGGGATTTCAATGCGTTCAGAACGCTCAGGATTCATAGAGCTCTCTCTTAGTTTAGTTTCCGCCAGGTAATCAGGTGGTACGACTGTGCTCCACACCACCTTTAACATGTATGTCAGTATATGGGGATGTTTCCCACACATTCAACGCCATGTTTACGGAAAAATAAAAGGGGAGATAAAATCCCCCCTTATTAATTAAATGTCTGTATGAATTGATGAATTATTCGCCAGATGCCTGCTGCGCTTCCGGCTTACCATAAATCAGCAATGGCTTGCTCTGGCCGCCAATCACCGACTCATCGATCACCACTTTTTCGACGTCTTCCATAGAAGGCAGATCGTACATGGTGTCAAGCAGCGCGGCTTCGACGATAGAACGCAGACCACGAGCACCGGTTTTACGTGCCATCGCTTTTTTGGCGATCGCATCCAGCGCTTCCTCACGGAATTCCAGATCAACACCTTCAAGATTGAACAGCGCCTGGTACTGCTTGGTCAGGGCGTTTTTCGGCTCTTTCAGGATCTGGATCAGCGCTTCTTCGCTCAGTTCGCTCAGCGTCGCTACAACCGGCAGACGCCCGATGAACTCAGGGATCAGACCAAATTTGATCAGATCTTCCGGCTCCACCTGCGACAGCAGTTCACCTTCGCTGGCTTTATCAGACTGCGCTTTTACCGTTGCGCCAAAACCAATGCCGGAGCCCGTTTCAACACGGTTAGCAATGACTTTATCCAGACCGGCAAAGGCACCGCCGCAGATAAACAGGATCTTGGAGGTATCAACCTGCAGGAATTCCTGCTGAGGATGTTTACGCCCCCCCTGCGGTGGAACGGCAGCAACCGTACCTTCGATCAGTTTCAACAGCGCCTGCTGTACGCCTTCGCCGGAAACGTCACGGGTAATGGACGGGTTGTCAGACTTACGAGAAATCTTGTCGATTTCATCGATATAGACGATCCCGCGCTGTGCTTTCTGCACGTCGTAATCGCACTTCTGCAGTAGTTTCTGAATAATATTTTCAACATCTTCACCCACATAACCAGCTTCGGTCAGCGTGGTGGCATCGGCCATAGTGAACGGAACGTCCAGCAGGCGTGCCAGCGTTTCAGCCAGCAGCGTTTTACCGGAACCCGTCGGGCCAATCAGCAGGATGTTACTTTTGCCCAACTCGACGCCATTGCTGGTGTCGCCGTTGCGCAGACGTTTGTAATGGTTGTATACCGCGACCGCCAGCACTTTCTTCGCCTGCTCCTGACCGATAACGTAATCGTCCAGGTGGTTGCGAATTTCATGCGGCGTCGGCAGCGCACTGCGTTCACGGTGCGGTGCTACTTCCTTAATCTCTTCGCGAATGATGTCGTTACATAAATCAACACATTCGTCGCAGATATACACGGATGGTCCGGCAATCAGCTTACGCACTTCATGCTGGCTTTTGCCGCAAAAAGAGCAGTACAACAATTTGCCCGAGCCATCTTTGCGTTTATCTGTCATGGGTCAAAACCTCTTCTTTGTTCTTTGTGCCGCACACGACGACGCAAATGCCATTCTCAGGCGCAAGACGCTAGTCAGCGTTGTGCCGCTCCAGGTAATTATAGCGGTACACCTGCGCGCTGGGCATTAATTACGATGGGTCAAAATCGAGTCGACCAGACCGTACTCTACCGCTTCAGAAGCGGAGAGGAAGCGATCGCGCTCGGTATCACGTTCAATCTGCTCAAGAGATTGACCCGTATGATGCGCCATAAGTTCGTTCATGCGCCCTTTTACCTTCAGGATTTCACGGGCATGAATTTCAATATCCGTTGCCTGGCCCTGGTAACCGCCCAGAGGCTGGTGGATCATGACGCGAGAGTTAGGCAGGCAAAAACGTTTACCTTTCGCCCCGGCAGTCAGTAGGAACGCGCCCATTGAGGCCGCCTGGCCCATACAAATGGTGCTGACGTCCGGCTTAATAAACTGCATGGTGTCATAGATAGACATCCCGGCAGTGATCACTCCACCAGGGGAGTTGATGTACAGGTAGATATCTTTTTCTGGGTTTTCTGCTTCCAGGAACAGCATCTGCGCCACGATCAGGTTAGCCATATGGTCTTCGACCTGGCCGGTCAGAAAAATGACGCGTTCCTTAAGTAGACGAGAATAGATATCAAAAGAGCGCTCACCACGTGAGGTCTGTTCAATGACCATCGGCACCAGCGCCATATGGGGTGCAAAGTTATCTCGTTCGCCGCTGTATGACATTTCCGTCTCCTGGATAAAATTTGAAAAAACCTGCTGTGCTGATTGTAACCTTATGGACGGATTATCAGCTAGTCCCTCAGTAATGGGTACGACATCGCCATAATTCAAGCATAACAATCTTTTGTTGTAACGCTAACACTGAAACGCTGTTTTCGCACTCTTCCCATGCAAAATCCGTGACAAAAAAAAACCCGCCACCAAAAGGTGACGGGCTTGCGTACGAAATTCGTGCTAAATAAGCGACGAATTACGCCTGCTGGTTCATCAGCTCGTTGAAGGAAGTGGCTTTTTCAGTCACTTTCGCTTTCGCCAGAACAGCTTCAACAGCCTGCTCTTCCAGAGCGACGTTACGCATGTTGTCCATCAACTCTTTATTTTTGCTGTAGAACTCAACAACTTCTTTCGGATCTTCGTAAGCAGAAGCCATCTCTTCGATCAGGCCTTTAACGCGATCTTCGTCAGCTTTCAGCTCGTTGGTACGAATCACTTCGCCCAGCAGCAGACCTACAACTACGCGACGCTTAGCCTGTTCTTCGAACAGTTCACGCGGCAGTTCCAGAGCTTGTTTTTCGTTGCCGCCAAAACGCTGTGCAGCCTGACGACGCAGAACGTCGATTTCGCTGTCGATCAGAGCAGCCGGAACGTCGATGTCGTTAGCTTTTACCAGACCTTCGATCGCCTGAGACTTAACGCGGTTACGCACAGCGCCTTTCAGCTCGCGTTCCATGTTTTTACGTACTTCAGCGCGCAGACCCGCTACGGAACCATCTTCAACGCCGAAACGTTTGATGAATTCTTCAGTCAGTTCCGGCAGTTCGCGCTCTTCAACTTTCTTCAGGTTGATAACGAACTTAGCGGCTTTACCTTTCAGGTTTTCAGCGTGGTACTCTTCCGGGAAGGTCACATCGATAGTGAACTCTTCGCCAGCTTTGTGGCCTTTAACGCCTTCTTCAAAGCCTGGGATCATACGACCCTGGCCCATCGCCAGTACGAAGTCAGACGCTTTGCCGCCTTCGAACTCTTCGCCGTCTACAGAGCCGGTGAAGTCGATGGTTACACGGTCTTCTGCATCAGCAGCGCCGTCTTTGTCTTTCCAGGTAGCCTGCTGCTTACGCAGGGTGTCCAGCATCACGTCAACGTCAGCGTCGGTGACTTCAACAACCGGTTTTTCAACTTCGATTGCTTCCAGGCCAGTCAGCTCAACTTCCGGGTAAACTTCGAACTCTACCGCGTAAGTAAAATCTTCACCCAGTTTGTATTCGCCCGGAACGTAGTTCGGTGCGCCAGCCGGATTGATTTTTTCTTTGATGATCGCGTCAACGAAGTTGCGGCTCATCAGGTCGCCCAGAACGTCCTGGCGAACAGACGCGCCATAACGCTGAGCAACAACATTCATCGGTACTTTTCCTTTGCGGAAACCGTCAATACGCACTTTCTTCGCTACGTTGACCAGCTCGCTTTTCACAGCGGTCTCGATGCTGTCAGCAGCGATAGTAATCGTTACACGGCGGCCAAGGCCTTGAGTGGTTTCAACTGAAACTTGCATCTTGTTACCTCAAAAAATCACAGTGCTCGGTCAACTCTTCTCCGCAAGCACAGGTTGTTGGCTTCGCGGAACTGGGATGTTCTCATAAGCAATCACATTCCCTGTCGTCAGAATCATCCCGAAGACATTCCGAAAAATAAGACGCGCATTATAGCGGCATCACTTTTATGAGTCGAGAACGGTTATCGCGCGTTGCTGCGGCTTTTTTCACAATTCCCGGCTAATTTTTGTCTGAATACTGTACGACTGCCCCAGAATTCAGACAAAACAAAACGGCCCGCAGGCCGTTTTCACATAATCTGTAGCAACATACTGGAAAAACGTCGGTTGTTGCAAATCCGTTTTTACGCGATGCTTCCCGCCCCACGACACGGAGGCGATGCAAAAATCGTATCCTGCAACGCTTCCCACTCCTTAATGGTGTAGGTATGCAGGGCAAGTGCATGAACGGTTGTGGAAAGCTCCACCGTTAAGGTGCTGTAAATCATCCGATGACGATTCAGAAAACGCTCACCTGTAAAGCGATCGCTAACCAGCACAACCTTAAAGTGGCTTTCAGAACCTGCCGGGACATTGTGACGATAGCTTTCATCCACAACTTCGAGGAACACGGGTTGGAACGCTGCCCTTAATTTTTCTTCTATTTGCTCACGAATCATCATGAAGTTTTTCCTCCGACAACGCTGAGATGTCACCCATCCCTTTAAATACTAGCCGCTTTTACCGCTTTCATTACACCTTAGCAACAAAAAATTAGCGTTTGTCTGATTTTCTCAGCCAAATGGATGAAGTTCACTAAATCCTCACTTCGATTTATTGCAAAAAGTCCGTTTATGGTCTCCACAAAGACATAAAACTGACAACACAATGAATTTACATGCGTTACCCACTTCCCCTCATCGTTGGCGATGTTATGATGGCGGGAATTTTCTCCAACCATACAATTTAGATTCGCTGAGAGCCCTGGCATGTTTAAAAAAATCCTCGTCCCGTTTGTCGCGCTGTTTATGTTAGCTGGATGCGCAACGCCGCCGACCACTATTGAAGTTTCCCCGAAAATTACCCTGCCACAGCAGGACCCGAGCCTGATGGGTGTGACCGTTAGCATCAACGGTGCCGACCAGCGTCAGGATCAGGCACTGGCAAAAGTTACCCGTGACAACCAGCTTGTTACCCTGACCGCGTCCCGCGATCTGCGCTTCCTGCTGCAAGAAGTACTGGAAAAACAGATGACCGCACGCGGTTATATGATTGGGCCAAACGGTGCTGTTAACCTGCAAATCATTGTTAGCCAGCTGTATGCAGACGTGTCCCAGGGTAGCGTGCGCTATAACATCGCCACCAAGGCAGACATCGCCATCATTGCGACCGCTGCTAACGGCAACAAGATGACCAAAAACTACCGCGCAAGCTATTCTGTTGAAGGCGCACTACAGGCCTCTAACAAAAATATCGCTGACGCCGTTAACAGCGTGCTGACCGATACCATCGCTGATATGTCTCAGGACACCAGCGTTCACGATTTCATCAAGCAGAACGCTCGTTAATTTCTGCCCATATGGCCCGGCGTTCGTCGGGCCTATAGAAGCCCATGTCCAGTCATTACTTACGTATTTTTCAGCAACCACGTTCAGCTATCCTGCTCATACTGGGATTCGCCTCCGGTTTACCACTCGCACTGACCTCGGGTACGCTTCAGGCATGGATGACAGTCGAGAATATCGATCTTAAAACCATCGGTTTCTTTTCTCTGGTCGGCCAGGCCTACGTGTTTAAGTTCCTCTGGTCTCCGCTAATGGACCGCTACACGCCGCCGTTTTTAGGTCGACGCCGTGGTTGGCTGTTGGCAACTCAGGTGCTGTTACTGATTTCTATCGCCGCGATGGGCTTTCTGGAGCCTGGCACGCAGCTACGCTGGATGGCCGCGCTTGCGGTGGTGATCGCGTTTTGCTCGGCATCGCAGGATATCGTCTTTGACGCATGGAAAACCGACGTGCTACCCGCCGAAGAACGCGGTACCGGCGCGGCTATCAGCGTGCTGGGCTATCGTTTAGGGATGCTGGTTTCCGGTGGGCTGGCTCTGTGGATGGCCGACCGCTGGCTGGGCTGGCAAGGAATGTACTGGCTGATGGCGGCGCTGCTGATACCTTGCATCATCGCTACCCTGCTAGCGCCCGAACCGACTGATGCCATTCCGGTGCCCAAAACGCTGGAGCAAGCGGTTGTGGCCCCGCTGCGCGACTTCTTTGGTCGTAACAACGCCTGGCTAATTCTGCTGCTTATCGTTCTGTATAAGCTCGGGGATGCCTTTGCCATGAGCCTGACTACAACCTTTTTAATCCGCGGCGTCGGATTTGATGCGGGTGAAGTTGGCGTGGTGAATAAAACGCTCGGACTGCTGGCAACCATCGTTGGCGCGCTGTACGGCGGGATCCTGATGCAACGCCTTTCGCTGTTTCGCGCATTGCTGATTTTCGGCATCCTGCAGGGGGCGTCGAATGCGGGCTACTGGTTATTGTCCATCACTGACAAACACATGTTCAGTATGGCCGCCGCCGTCTTCTTTGAAAACCTGTGTGGTGGCATGGGTACGGCAGCGTTTGTCGCCTTATTAATGACGCTGTGCAATAAGTCCTTCTCAGCGACCCAGTTCGCTCTGCTCTCCGCGCTTTCAGCCGTTGGTCGCGTTTACGTTGGCCCGGTAGCAGGTTGGTTTGTTGAAGCGCACGGGTGGCCAACGTTTTATTTGTTCTCTGTGTTTGCCGCTATCCCCGGCCTCATACTGCTGCTGGTTTGTCGTCAGACTCTGGAACATAGCTGGCAAAATGAGAGCTTCATTCCGCGCACGGAATTTCGTGGCGCGTACAGCCTGGCATTAATGACGTTGGTTGCGGGCTGCGGGCTGCTGGTGGTTTGGCTGCTGCTGTTAACCATGAACGCGCTGGATTACACCCACTTCTCCTTCCTGCCGGAACTGCTGGAAATCTCGGTGGTGGTCGCGGTCTGCGGGGTCGTTTTTGGTGGATTGCTGGATTATCTGGCACTGCGCAAAACCCGCCTGGCGTAAAAATCCACATTAATATCGCCGTTGTAATCACCCTGCGTAATTATAACGGCTAAATAAACAACAATTACTAAAAATATTATTTGTTATTTTGTGCGCCAAAGAATTTGGAAATTATTGACGCCTTTTATATATACTATTTCCCTTACTCGATTCAGCCACTACAGATTTATTTTTTGTTCTTCAATTGTCTTTTTATTGATAATCAATTGTTAAACAATTGTTTTATTTTCGTATTGGTTATACCAATTGCCCTCAGCACGTCTCCCGCTTGCCCGCTTTCGTTATAACGTGATGTTGCAACAGGTTCTTAAAGTCAAAACGACATATATTGCAACATATGTGACATGCCCGGCAGAACCCAGTAACACAGATCCAAGGATGTTTACAGTAATGTAACCTTCCCGTAAAATGCCCTCACACTTTAAACGCCACCCGGTCCCGTGGAATTGAGGTCGTTAAATGAGACTCAGGAAATACAATAAAAGTTTGGGATGGTTGTCATTAATTGCAGGCACTGCATTACTCAGTGGCTGTAATTCTGCGCTGCTTGACCCTAAAGGACAGATTGGACTGGAACAACGTTCACTGATACTGACGGCATTTGGCCTGATGTTGATTGTCGTTATTCCTGCCATCTTGATGGCTGTTGGTTTCGCCTGGAAGTATCGTGCAAGCAATAAAGATGCGAAGTACAGCCCGAACTGGTCACACTCCAATAAAGTGGAAGCTGTGGTCTGGACGGTGCCGATCTTAATCATCATTTTCCTTGCCGTACTGACCTGGAAAACCACTCACGCTCTTGAGCCAAGCAAACCGCTGGCGCATGACGAGAAGCCCATTACCATTGAAGTGGTTTCCATGGACTGGAAATGGTTCTTCATCTATCCGGAACAAGGTATCGCTACCGTGAATGAAATCGCCTTCCCGGCGAATACTCCGGTTGAGTTCAAAGTGACGTCCAACTCCGTGATGAACTCCTTCTTTATCCCGCGTCTGGGTAGCCAGATTTATGCCATGGCCGGTATGCAGACTCGACTGCATCTGATCGCCAACGAAGTCGGTACTTATGATGGTATCTCCGCAAGCTATAGCGGACCAGGCTTCTCCGGTATGAAGTTCAAGGCTATCGCAACAAAGGACCGCGCCGAATTCGACCAATGGGTTGCTAAAGCTAAACAGTCCACGAACACCATGAGCGACATGGCTGCGTTCGAAAAAGTGGCTGTGCCAAGCGAATACAACCAGGTGGAATACTTCTCCAACGTGAAACCAGATTTGTTTAAAGACGTTATTAACAAATTTATGGCTCACGGTAAGAGCATGGACA
Organism: Citrobacter sp. RHBSTW-00887; assembly: GCF_013728095.1. Taxonomy (NCBI): domain Bacteria; kingdom Pseudomonadati; phylum Pseudomonadota; class Gammaproteobacteria; order Enterobacterales; family Enterobacteriaceae; genus Citrobacter; species Citrobacter sp. RHBSTW-00887. Next base: position 3,972,743 of record NZ_CP056267.1, read on the forward strand.
TGACCCAACCCGAAGGTGAGCACAGCGCACACGAAGGAATGGAAGGCATGGACATGAGCCACGCGGAATCCGCTCACTAAGGGGCCGAGGAAGAATACGATGTTCGGAAAATTGACGCTGGATGCAGTGCCGTTCCATGAACCAATTGTCATGGTTACGATCGCTGCCATTATCATCGGTGGTGCGGCCTTACTGGGCCTAATCACTTACTTCGGTAAGTGGACCTACCTGTGGAAAGAGTGGCTAACTTCGGTTGACCACAAACGCCTTGGCATCATGTATGTCATTGTCGCAATCGTCATGTTGATTCGTGGCTTTGCCGACGCCATCATGATGCGTAGTCAGCAAGCGCTGGCTTCTGCAGGTGAAGCGGGCTTCCTGCCACCTCACCACTACGACCAGATCTTCACGGCTCACGGCGTGATTATGATCTTCTTCGTGGCAATGCCATTTGTTATCGGTCTGATGAACCTGGTGGTTCCGCTGCAGATCGGCGCACGTGACGTTGCATTCCCGTTCCTGAACAACCTGAGCTTCTGGTTCACCGTTGTCGGCGTAATCCTGGTTAACCTGTCTCTGGGCGTGGGTGAATTCGCACAGACCGGTTGGCTGGCGTACCCGCCACTCTCGGGAATAGAGTACAGTCCAAGCGTCGGGGTCGATTATTGGATATGGGCAGTCCAGTTGTCCGGTATTGGTACAACCCTAACCGGGATCAACTTCTTTGTGACCATCATTAAGATGCGTGCGCCAGGAATGACCATGTTCAAGATGCCGGTATTTAGCTGGGCATCGCTGTGTGCGAACATCCTGATTATCGCGTCTTTCCCAATCCTGACGGTTACCGTCGCGTTGCTGACCCTGGATCGCTATCTGGGCACCCATTTCTTTACCAACGATATGGGCGGCAACATGATGATGTACATCAACCTGATTTGGGCCTGGGGCCATCCGGAAGTGTACATTCTGGTTCTGCCGGTCTTCGGTGTGTTCTCCGAAATCGCTGCAACCTTCTCACGTAAACGTCTGTTTGGTTACACCTCACTGGTGTGGGCAACCGTCTGTATCACCGTTCTGTCGTTCGTTGTTTGGCTGCACCACTTCTTCACCATGGGTGCAGGCGCTAACGTAAACGCCTTCTTCGGTATTACCACCATGATTATCGCCATCCCGACCGGGGTGAAGATCTTCAACTGGCTGTTCACCATGTACCAGGGTCGTATCGTATTCCACTCAGCGATGCTGTGGACGATTGGCTTTATCGTTACCTTCTCAGTCGGCGGCATGACCGGCGTACTGTTGGCGGTTCCGGGTGCGGACTTCGTGCTGCACAACAGTCTGTTCCTGATTGCGCACTTCCATAACGTTATCATCGGCGGCGTCGTATTTGGATGCTTCGCAGGTATGACCTACTGGTGGCCAAAAGCGTTTGGCTTCACGCTGAACGAAACCTGGGGTAAACGCGCATTCTGGTTCTGGATCATCGGCTTCTTCGTGGCGTTTATGCCGCTGTATGTGCTGGGCTTTATGGGGATGACCCGTCGCCTCAGCCAGCAGATTGACCCGCAGTTCCATCCGATGCTGGTCGTTGCCGCCTGCGGTGCCGCGCTGATTGCATTGGGTATCCTGTGCCAGCTGATTCAGATCTTCGTTTCTATTCGCGACCGCGAGCAGAACCGCGACCTGACCGGTGACCCATGGGGTGGTCGTACGCTGGAGTGGGCAACCTCTTCCCCGCCTCCGTTCTACAACTTTGCCGTTGTGCCGCACGTTCACGAGCGTGATGCCTTCTGGGAAATGAAAGAAAAAGGTGAAGCGTACAAGCAGCCTGCGCACTATGAAGAAATTCATATGCCGAAAAACAGCGGTGCCGGTATCGTCATTACCGCTTTCGCAACACTGTTTGGTTTCGCCATGATCTGGCATATCTGGTGGCTGGCGATTGCAAGCTTCGCAGGCATGATCATCAGCTGGATTGTGAAAAGCTTTGATGAAGACGTGGATTACTACGTGCCGGTCCCGGAAGTCGAAAAACTGGAAAACCAGCATTTCGATGAGATTACTAAGGCAGGGCTGAAAAATGGCAACTGATACTTTAACGCACGCGACTGCCCACGCGCACGAACACGGGCACCACGATGCAGGCCAGACCAAGATCTTCGGATTTTGGGTCTACCTGATGAGCGACTGCATTCTGTTCTCTATTCTGTTTGCAACCTATGCCGTTCTGGTGAACGGCACCGCAGGTGGCCCAACAGGTAAGGACATTTTTGAACTGCCGTTCGTTCTGGTTGAAACATTCCTGCTGTTATTCAGCTCTATTACTTACGGCATGGCGGCGATCGCCATGTACAAGAACAACAAGAGCCAGGTTATCTCCTGGCTGGCGTTGACCTTCTTGTTCGGTGCCGGATTCATCGGGATGGAACTCTATGAATTCCATCACCTGATTGTTAACGGTATGGGCCCGGATCGCAGCGGCTTCCTGTCTGCGTTCTTCGCGCTGGTCGGCACGCACGGTCTGCACGTCACCTCCGGTCTTATCTGGATGGCGGTGCTGATGGTGCAAGTTGCTCGTCGCGGCCTGACCAGTACTAACCGTACCCGCATCATGTGCCTGAGCCTGTTCTGGCACTTCCTGGATGTGGTGTGGATCTGTGTGTTCACTGTTGTTTATCTGATGGGGGCGATGTAATGAGTCATTCTAACGAGAGCGGCGGCGCATCCCATGGCAGCGTAAAAACCTACATGACAGGTTTTATCCTGTCGATAATCCTGACGGTTATTCCGTTCTGGATGGTCATGACAGGTTCTGCCTCTCCTGCCGTCATTCTGGGAACTATTCTGGCAATGGCAGTGGTACAGATTCTGGTGCACCTGGTGTGCTTCCTGCACATGAATAGCAAATCTGATGAAGGTTGGAACATGACAGCCTTTGTCTTTACTGTGCTAATCATCGCCATCCTGGTTGTGGGCTCCATCTGGATTATGTGGAACCTTAACTACAACATGATGATGCACTAAGAGCGGCGATTATGATGTTTAAGCAATACCTGCAAGTAACAAAACCAGGCATCATCTTTGGCAACCTGATCTCGGTGATTGGGGGATTCCTGCTGGCCTCGAAAGGCAGCATTGATTATCCCCTGTTTATCTACACGTTGGTTGGGGTGTCACTGGTTGTGGCGTCGGGTTGTGTATTTAACAACTACATCGACAGGGATATCGACAGGAAGATGGAGAGGACCAAAAACCGCGTGCTGGTTAAAGGTCTGATTTCCCCTGCGGTCTCGCTGGTATACGCCACCCTGCTGGGTATTGCTGGCTTTATGCTGCTGTGGTTTGGCGCGAACCCTCTGGCCTGCTGGCTGGGGGTAATGGGCTTCGTGGTCTATGTGGGCGTCTATAGCCTGTACATGAAGCGCCATTCCGTTTATGGCACGCTGATTGGCTCACTCTCCGGCGCTGCGCCGCCGGTGATTGGCTACTGCGCCGTAACCGGTGAGTTCGATAGCGGTGCGCTGATTCTGCTGGCTATTTTCAGCCTGTGGCAGATGCCGCACTCTTACGCGATTGCGATTTTCCGCTTTAAGGATTATCAGGCAGCCAACATCCCGGTACTGCCGGTGGTGAAAGGTATTTCGGTCGCGAAGAACCATATCACGCTGTACATCGTGGCGTTTGCTATCGCCACGCTGATGCTCACCCTGGGCGGCTATGCTGGTTATAAATACCTGATTGTTGCTGCGGCGGTGAGTGTCTGGTGGTTGGGCATGGCGCTGCGCGGTTATAAAGTGGAAGATGACAGGGTCTGGGCGCGCAAGCTGTTCGGTTTCTCCATCATCGCCATTACCGCGCTTTCCGTGATGATGTCCGTTGACTTTATGGTGCCAAATTCGCAGAACCTGCTGACTTACGTCTGGTAACGATCTGCTGATACGAAAAGGGTGCCTCCGGCACCCTTTTTTATTGGCAGGGATGTTATTCAGTCATAAAGCCATTTCCCCGCTTCAGCCGACTCAGCAAACATCCTTACGGTTAGCGGTATGCGTGTTGCTTCCACTTCTTCCCGGTTAGCTTTGAACCACCGAGTCAGAAGAGGCGTGTTTTCCCAAGGAAAATAGCGGGTCCAGTCAACATTCGATAAATCTACATTGAATGCTTTCTGAAACTCTTCTACTGCATCTGAGAGGTCATCTCGTGGCTCATCGAATAAATCTGTGTCCAATTCTAATGGGATCTCATTTCCGTCTTTATCGTCGTATCCAGGTATCTCCTTCCTGAATAGCTTCAACACTTCATTTTGTATGCTCATTAGAAAGATGTCCACTGTATGCGATCTTTTGGGCGGACAATCAGATTGTATTTATTCTGTATACGCCGTGAGATCTGGTAAATAGCGTTGGTTAACGCCACCCATCCTAACCAAGGGCAATAACGCCCAATCACAGCAGCAACCTTGTTAGTTTTCTTCATGGTAAAACCAACTGGTGTTTTAACTCTGAGGCCAAAAGGTAATCGCATATCTCTCAGTATAATTCTTGCGTACTTTGAGGCAACACTTGTTCCTTTAGTCGCGTCTCGTGGTTTTTGCCTTGTCTTTAACCAGGGTTGACCAGCCAGAATAGCGGCTCCCGATTCAATGCCAATTCCTAACTCATCACAAAACTGTTCCAGAAAGATGAGATCGAACAATTCGCCAGCGGACAGATTGCTGTGACCATGATACCAATAGGTTCCATTCGCCTCTTCAGTTGTGTCCATTCAATCCCCCATTATGCCGTCTGCCGGTCATTCCATGCGTCGGTATAGATAATGTTCCCGTCGCAATGCTTCCAGGTGATTTTTTCGTAGCGTAATTCTATGGTTTCAAGATGGTTATTATTCATGTCCTCTGGACCAGCCATCGAGGGAGAAACGGAGACAATCCGCACCCCTTCCAGAAACATATTGAAGTATTCAACTTCCTGACCGGCATCATTGATTTTGTACCAACGAATCTCAGCAGACTTAAGATTCTGACCAGAAGCGACAGCTTTGTATAAATACGGGCTGGAGTAGTCAAACTCTTTGACGATCATCATCGGTGAATGTTGGCGTGTGCCTGTTGGCTTGCCTGTACCGTTATCAGTGGGAATAGACAAATTGTGATGAAAGCCTTTAAATTCAATACTGTATTCTCTTCCCTCTACATCACACCCGCCCTTAATCAGCGCACCACCATCGTCATAAATCCACATATTGCCCGGAATCGCCATTTTCCTTTTCCCTCTTTCCATTAGAAATAACCACAAAAAGACTACACCTGTAATTATCGCAAGTAAATTAGTTGCAACTGTAATTATTTCAATTTTCCCACTACACAATTCCACATATCGTAGAGGTTTACCGCACTCCTTCCCCGCTTTACACTAGGCGCGAAATTAATACAGAGGTGGGAATGAACGATTACAAAATGACGCCCGGTGAGTTGCGCGCCACCTGGGGTTTAGGGACCGTATTCTCGTTGCGCATGCTTGGCATGTTTATGGTTCTGCCGGTTCTGACCACGTACGGTATGGCGCTACAGGGTGCCAGTGAAGCGCTAATTGGCCTTGCCATTGGCATTTATGGTCTGGCGCAAGCCGTTTTCCAGATCCCCTTTGGTCTGCTTTCAGACCGCATCGGTCGTAAGCCGCTTATCGTCGGCGGGCTGGCGGTGTTCGTTCTCGGCAGCGTGATTGCCGCACTCTCCGATTCAATCTGGGGCATTATTCTCGGTCGCGCTTTGCAAGGCTCTGGCGCGATTGCCGCCGCCGTGATGGCGCTGCTTTCCGACTTAACCCGTGAGCAAAACCGTACTAAAGCGATGGCGTTTATCGGCGTCAGCTTTGGTATCACCTTCGCCATTGCGATGGTGCTAGGACCGATCGTTACCCATGCGCTGGGGCTACACGCGCTGTTCTGGATGATTGCAGCTCTTGCAACCACCGGCATTGTGCTGACTATTTGGGTCGTTCCCAATAGCACCAGCCACGTGCTGAACCGCGAATCTGGCATGGTAAAAGGCAGCTTCAGCAAAGTGCTGGCTGAGCCCAAACTGCTCAAGCTCAACTTTGGCATCATGTGTCTGCACATTTTGTTGATGTCCACTTTCGTCGCCTTACCGGGCCAACTGGCGAAAGCCGGTTTCCCCGCCGCAGAGCACTGGAAAATTTATCTGGTGACGATGCTGCTGTCCTTTGTTTCCGTGGTGCCGTTCATCATTTACGCAGAAGTGAAGCGGCGGATGAAGCGCGTATTCCTCGCCTGCGTGTTACTGATCCTTATCGCAGAGATTGTATTGTGGAGCGCTAACGTGCGTTTTTGGGGGCTGATTGCAGGCGTTCAGATATTCTTCCTCGCCTTCAACCTGATGGAGGCCCTCCTCCCCTCGCTTATCAGCAAAGAGTCTCCGGCTGGCTATAAAGGCACGGCGATGGGCGTTTACTCCACCAGCCAGTTTCTTGGCGTGGCGATTGGCGGTTCGCTCGGCGGTTGGGTGGTCGAAATGTTTGATGGTCAGGCGGTATTCCTGGCCGGCGCGCTTCTGGCGGCGGTTTGGTTGTTGGTGGCAAGCACAATGAAAGAGCCGCCGTATGTCAGCAGCCTGCGAGTGGAAATCCCACCTGAGATTGCCGCAGATGACACCCTTAAGCAGCGTCTGCTGGCTAAAGAAGGGATAAGCGAAGTGTTAATTGTTGCGAAAGAGCATTCGGCTTACGTGAAAATCGACAGCAAAGTGACGAATCGATTTGAGGTTGAACAGGCCATCAGCCAGGCGTGAAGAGTGCCAGATGGCGACTATCGTTTGATCCAGCCTACAAATAGCGTGTGCAACCTGTAGGCCGGATAAGCGTAGCGCCATCAGGCATTACGACTTAATCGCGGAAGTTCTTAAACTGGAACGGCTGGCCGAGATCGCCGCCGCGAACCAGCGCCATAACGGATTGCAGATCGTCACGCGCCTTGCCAGTCACGCGGATTTCTTCGCCCTGAATTTGCGCCTGCACCTTCAGTTTGCTGTCTTTGATCAGCTTAACGATTTTCTTTTGCACCGCGCTTTCAATGCCCTGTTTCAGCTTAGCTTCAACAAACCAGGTTTTACCGCTGTGCACGAAGGTTTCTGGTACGTCCAACGAAGTGCCTTCAATACCACGTTTCAGCAGCTTGGCACGTAAAATATCCAGCAACTGATTGACCTGGAAATCAGACTCGCTTAGCACCTTAATCGTCTTATTCGACTCGTTCAGCTCAAAAGTCGCTTCAACGCCACGAAAATCAAAGCGTGACTCCACTTCGCGGCTGGCGTTATCTACCGCGTTACGGGCTTCCTGAAGATCAACTTCAGAAACAATATCGAAAGATGGCATCTTTTCCTCTCCCTTCATTTTTGATGCGAAGCATAATACCTGCAAAGTTACACAACAGACAGCGCTATACTAGGCTGTATCCTTTAATTGTACGTGGTACTGATACCTGCGAACAATAATGGGGTACGGCCGATATGGATTAACACCTGGTGATGTTGCAGGTGAGGAGGAAGAATGAAAATTACCGTACTGGGATGTGGAGCGTTAGGACAGCTTTGGCTAACCACGCTGTGCAAACATGGACATGAGGTTCAGGGGTGGCTACGCGTACCGCAACCCTATTGCAGCGTTAACCTGATCGACACGGATGGGTCAGTATTCAATGAATCCCTGACGGCAAACGACCCCGATTTTTTGGCGAAAAGCGACCTGCTGCTTGTCACTCTGAAAGCCTGGCAGGTTTCTGATGCGGTCAAAGGCCTGGCCGCCATTCTGCCTGACACCACTCCCATTCTGCTGATTCACAACGGTATGGGGACGATTGAAGAGTTGCATAACATTAAGCAACCTCTATTGATGGGCACCACAACCCACGCGGCACGCCGTGACGGGAACGTGATCATTCATGTCGCTCAGGGAACAACAAGGATTGGTCCGGCGCGTGAACAAGACGGTGATTTCAGTTATCTGGCTGAAGTCCTGCAAGAGGTGCTGCCGGACGTCGCCTGGCACAACAATATTCGCGCTGAGTTGTGGCGCAAGCTGGCCGTCAACTGCGTCATTAACCCGCTGACCGCATTATGGGATTGCTCAAATGGAGAGTTACGCCATCATCCTGAAAAAATAGCGCTCATCTGCGAGGAGGTAGCGGCGGTCATTGAACGCGAAGGCCACCACACATCAGCAGATGATTTACGCTATTATGTTGAGCAAGTGATTGACAGTACGGCGGAAAATATCTCATCAATGCTGCAAGACATACATGCCCTGCGCCATACTGAGATCGACTACATTACCGGTTATTTGTTAAAACGCGCCCGCGCGCACGGCATCGCCGTCCCGGAAAATGCCCGCCTGTTTGAAATGGTTAAGAGAAAGGAAAGTGAGTATGAGCGCTCAAGCACTGGTATGTCTCGCCCCTGGTAGTGAAGAGACCGAAGCGGTCACCACTATCGATCTGCTGGTTCGCGGCGGAATTAAGGTCACGACCGCCAGCGTTGCCAGCGATGGCGGCCTGACGATCGTGTGCTCACGCGGCGTAAAACTACTGGCGGATGCGCCATTAGTGGAAGTTGCTGACGGGGATTTCGACATTATCGTGCTGCCCGGCGGTATTAAAGGCGCCGAGTGTTTTCGCGACAGCCCTCTGCTTGTCGAAACCGTGAAACAGTTTCATCGCTCCGGGCGCATTGTCGCGGCAATTTGCGCCGCTGCCGCCACAGTCCTCGTCCCACACGATATTTTTCCCATCGGTAACATGACCGGTTTTCCGGCGCTGAAAGACAATATTCCCACTGACCAGTGGCAGGATAAGCGCGTCGTATGGGATCCGCGCGTCAATCTGTTAACCAGCCAGGGCCCGGGAACCTCAATCGATTTCGGTTTAAAAATCATTGATCTCCTGGTGAGTCGCGAAAAAGCTTACGAAGTGGCATCACAACTGGTGATGGCTGCGGGTATTTATAACTACTACGAGTAATCTTCAGGCCACTCGCATTCAAGGAATTATGATGAAAGGATATCTGAGCGGAGTGGCTTTACTGCTCCTTTCCGGCTACGCCAGTGCGACTCAACTTGAAATTGAGAGCCTTGAGTATCGCTATCCCGCAAGCACTGAGATGCAATATCGCGTGCCGTGGTTTACCTCAACGGATAACCCACAGGTTGCAAAACGCATTAACGATTATATTTTCACAAGCTTTATCAATCAGCTACCGGGAAATAATCCACGAGCGACCGTGAATCAGTTTGCGAAATCAGAGATGAATCCCACCGCAAACCTTGACTACACGGTTGAGTATCGCGACGCCAAAGTGTTGACCCTCAACATGTTTGTCGAAGGCTGCGGGGCGTATTGCGAGTCGTACAATGTACCGATCAGCTTCGATTTAGCCAACGGCGCGACAATTACCCTTAACAACCTCTTTTCCCGCTCCACGATGACCGAGTTGAACACCCGCATCAGAAAAGATATCCGCAGCCAAATTGATACCTTTGTTGCCGCACAGAAATCACAAAAGCCGGAGCAAATAAAAGAAGACGGTGGAGATTCTGGCTTTGCCGAATTCTACGCATCGTGTGCAACCTACACCGACGGTCTGTACTACATCGACAAACTCTCCCTGCAAAAAGACCATCTGGCTTTCCTGAATGGACGTTGTAGCAACCACGCCAATCGCGCGGGTGACGAACTGGGCGATTTCACCACGAAAATCCCGACCGTTGAACTGCATAATCAGCTCACGCCTTACGGCCAGTATCTGACTACCGCAAAGAGAACTACACCGGTTTCGCCAGCGCCCGGCATTGACGGCAAGGTCATGTACGGCACATTGGGAAAAAGCATGCGTATTGTGTTGAAGGTGGACTGCAAATACGGTGATTTTTTTGAAGGGGCTTACTTTTACCAGAAATTTGGTGCACCGATTGAATTAAACGGTAAATGCGACACAGCCGACAATCAACATTATGTACTGAAGACCTCTGCCGCTGAACAATCGGAAGAGAAGATAACGCTGGAGTTAAAAGACGGCGTCTATCAGGGTGTCTGGGAGTCGAACGGGAAAAAGCTCCCCATCCGTTTTGAATAATATTGTTATATTGCCGGATGGCAGCGTGAACAATTTATCAGGCCTACAAAACATACCGCTTGCAGGCCTGATAAGCGCAGCACCCTCAGGCAAAAGTCACTACGGGCGATATACCTTCACGTTTTCAAAGCCCTGCTCGCGCAGATACAGCGCCTGCAGACGGCTCATCACCCCGCGTTCACACCACAGCAGCCAGGTTTTACTCTGGTCCAGATCGCCGAATTTGGTGCTCAGTTTGTAGAACGGCAGAGAAACGACGTCCACACCGTCAACCTTCAGCGGTTTGTCATCCTGTTCATCCACAGAGCGGATATCCAGAATCACATCGTTCGGGCCGAAGCCGCTCACGGTTTCCACTTCCACCACGGTCTGCTGCGTCTGCTGGGCGATATCACGAATATCGATATTGTTCGCTTCTTCAACCACTTTATCGAGGATAGAGAAATCGAAGTTTTCTTCTTCGGCCTCAATCTTCGCTTTAATCGCTTTCACCGTCGGGCTTTTTGAAATCACACCGCAGTATTCCGGCATGGTACGGGCAAAGTCCTCAGTACCAATTTCACGCGCCAGATTAATGATGTGCTCCTTATCATGGGAGATAAGCGGGCGCAGGATCAGAGTGTCAGAAACGTTATCGATCAGGCGCAGGTTGGTCAGCGTCTGGCTGGACACCTGGCCCAGCGCTTCACCGGTTACCAGCGCCTGTACGCCGTAGCGCTCAGCGACTTTCGACGCTGCACGAACCATCATACGTTTAAGGACCACGCCCATCTGACCGTCGTCGACTTTCTCCAGGATCTCGCCAACCACCGGCTCAAAGTTGATCGCGACAAAACGCACGCGATGCGAGCTACCAAAGCGGTTCCACAGATAATGCGCCACCTGGCGAACGCCGATTTCATGCGCTGCGCCGCCGAGATTAAAGAAGCAGTAGTGCACGCGGCAGCCGCGACGCATCAGCATATAGCTGGACACGCCGGAGTCGAAACCACCGGAAATCAGCGACAGTACATCTTCCTGCGTCCCGATCGGGAAACCGCCAATACCTTCATAGCGGCCTTTAACCAGCAGCAGACGGTCGTTTTCGATTTCAAGATTAACCGTCACGTCCGGCTTCGTCAGCTTCACGCGCGCGGATTCAATATGCTGGTTCAGTCCACCGCCAACATAGCGTTCCACCTCAATAGAGCTAAACTCATGCTTACCGCGACGCTTAACGCGTACGCAGAAGGTTTTGCCTTCCAGTTGATCGCGATACTGCACCAGCGCTTTCTCGAAAATATCGTGCATATCGGTAAACGGCACGTCTTCAACTTCGAGAATATGGTGGATCCCCGGAATACGGGTCAGCGCGTCGCGAATATCCAGGCGCTGGCTTTCATCTTTAGCGCGAACCTCAACGTGATCCCAGTGGCGGACAACGGCAAGGTCTTCATCATAGTGCTTTAAAACGTTACGAATGTTCCCTGTCAGAATTTTTATAAAGCGCAAACGCACAGATTGGCTTTTGATGGTGATTTCTGGGAACAATTTAATGATAAACTTCATGGCGGCAATGGTTCTTTGGCAAGTCTGAATGACTTGTAATGGAAAAAAATACAGCAGCCCATACCCTGCGGCTGCATCCAGGCGCGCAAGTATACCACCATCATGGTCATCCTGTGCACATCGCCTTACCATTGTGCGTTATTTGCTTATCAGTGCGAGTCCGTTACCATAGCCTTGTGCTGCCAATACAGAGAGTCAGACATTCATTATGCCGAAGAAAAATGAAGCGCCAGCCAGTTTTGAAACAGCGCTGAGCGACCTGGAACAGATTGTTACCCGTCTGGAAAGCGGCGACCTGCCGCTGGAAGAAGCGCTGAACGAATTTGAACGTGGCGTACAGTTAGCACGTCAGGGACAGGTCAAGTTGCAACAGGCTGAACAGCGCGTACAAATCCTGCTGTCAGATACTGAAGACGCCGCCCTTACGCCTTTCACACCGGATAATGAGTAAATGGATTTTACGCAGCAGCTACAGGCTTGCGTTGAGCAGGCCAACCAGGCACTGAGCCGTTTTATCGCGCCATTGCCCTTTCAGAACACTCCCGTGGTCGAAACCATGCAATATGGCGCATTATTAGGCGGTAAACGTCTGCGCCCGTTTCTGGTGTATGCGACCGGTCAGATGTTTGGCGTCAGCCTGAGTACGCTTGATGCTCCCGCTGCCGCCGTCGAGTGTATCCATGCCTATTCGCTGATGCACGATGACTTACCCGCGATGGACGACGATGACCTGCGCCGCGGTCTGCCGACCTGCCACGTAAAATTTGGCGAGGCTAATGCGATCCTGGCTGGAGATGCGCTACAGACGCTGGCGTTCTCCATTATCAGCGACGCCCCGATGCCGGAAGTTTCTGACCGTGACCGCATCGCGATGATCTCTGAACTGGCCCAGGCCAGCGGTATCGCCGGTATGTGCGGCGGTCAGGCGTTGGATCTGGACGCTGAAGGCCATCAGGTAGAATTGGATGCGCTGGAGCGTATTCACCGCCATAAAACCGGGGCATTGATTCGCGCCGCCGTGCGTCTGGGTGCGTTAAGCGCAGGCGATAAAGGGCGAGAATGCCTGGCAATACTCGACAAGTACGCAGAAAGCATCGGTCTGGCCTTCCAGGTTCAGGATGACATCCTGGATGTGGTAGGCGATACTGCAACATTGGGTAAACGTCAGGGTGCTGACCAGCAGCTTGGCAAAAGTACCTATCCTGCACTTCTGGGTCTTGAGCAAGCCCAGAATAAAGCCCGGGATTTAATTGAGGATGCCCGCCAGTCGCTAAGTTTGCTGGCCGCACAGTCACTCGATACCTCGGCACTGGAAGCGCTAGCGGACTACATAATCCAGCGTGATAAATAAACCAACATATCCCATGAGCTTGCGATGAGTTTTGATATAGCCAAATACCCGACCCTGGCGCTGGTCGACTCCACTCAGGAGTTACGCCTGCTGCCAAAAGAGAGCCTGCCAAAGCTTTGCGACGAACTGCGCCGCTATTTGCTCGACAGCGTAAGCCGTTCCAGCGGGCACTTCGCCTCTGGTCTGGGCACGGTGGAACTCACCGTAGCGCTGCACTACGTCTACAACACCCCGTTTGACCAGTTAATCTGGGATGTGGGACATCAGGCTTACCCGCACAAAATTCTGACCGGCCGCCGCGATAAAATCGGCACCATTCGGCAGAAAGGCGGTTTGCATCCATTCCCATGGCGCGGTGAGAGCGAATATGACGTACTGAGCGTTGGGCACTCCTCAACCTCCATCAGCGCAGGTATCGGTATTGCGGTTGCCGCCGAGAAAGAAGGCAAGGAACGCCGTACCGTTTGTGTGATTGGGGACGGTGCAATCACCGCAGGCATGGCATTTGAAGCGATGAACCACGCGGGTGATATTAAGCCCGACATGCTGGTTATCCTCAACGACAACGAAATGTCGATTTCAGAGAACGTCGGCGCGCTGAACAATCACCTGGCGCAACTGCTCTCAGGCAAACTCTACTCCTCGCTGCGCGAAGGCGGGAAGAAAGTGTTCTCCGGTGTACCACCGATTAAAGAACTGCTCAAACGTACCGAAGAGCACATCAAAGGCATGGTTGTACCGGGTACGCTGTTTGAAGAGCTGGGCTTTAACTATATTGGTCCGGTGGACGGTCACGACGTGCTGGGGCTTATCACCACGCTTAAGAACATGCGCGATCTCAAAGGTCCACAGTTCCTGCACATCATGACCAAAAAAGGTCGTGGCTACGAGCCGGCGGAAAAAGATCCGATTACATTCCACGCGGTACCCAAATTCGATCCATCCAGCGGATGCCTGCCGAAAAGCAGCGGCGGCCTGCCGAGCTATTCAAAAATCTTCGGTGACTGGCTGTGTGAGACCGCGGCGAAAGACAATAAGCTGATGGCGATCACCCCGGCGATGCGCGAAGGCTCCGGTATGGTGGAGTTCTCACGTAAGTTCCCGGACCGCTACTTTGATGTGGCGATTGCCGAGCAGCACGCGGTGACGTTTGCGGCCGGTCTGGCGATTGGCGGTTATAAGCCGGTCGTGGCTATTTACTCCACCTTCCTGCAACGCGCTTACGATCAGGTACTGCATGATGTCGCCATCCAGAAACTGCCGGTCCTGTTCGCCGTCGACCGGGCAGGTATCGTTGGCGCAGATGGACAAACCCACCAAGGGGCGTTCGACCTCTCTTTCCTGCGCTGTATCCCGGAAATGGTCATTATGACCCCAAGCGATGAGAACGAATGTCGCCAGATGCTGTTCACCGGCTATCATTACAACGACGGTCCAACGGTCGTACGTTATCCGCGCGGTAACGCGGTGGGTGTTGAGCTGGCGCCGCTGGAACATCTGCCAATCGGCAAAGGCATCGTGAAGCGTCACGGGGAGAAAGTGGCGATTCTCAACTTCGGCACCCTAATGCCGGAAGCCGCTCAGGTCGCAGAGTCACTGAACGCCACGCTGGTTGATATGCGCTTTGTGAAACCGCTGGATGAAACGTTGATCCTCGAAATGGCAGCCCAACACGAGGTGCTGGTCACCCTCGAAGAGAATGCCATTATGGGCGGCGCTGGTAGCGGCGTAAACGAAGTGCTGATGGCCCATCGCAAGCCTGTTCCGGTGCTGAACATTGGCCTGCCTGACTTCTTCATCCCGCAGGGGACTCAGGACGAGGCTCGCGCCGAACTGGGACTTAATGCCACCGGAATTGAGGCCAAAATCAAGGCCTGGCTGGCATAATCCCCTCCCCGCTCCTGCTATGCTTAACTCATCACGAGCATAGCAGGAGTGGATTAATGAAATACAACACCTTAGGAAAAACCGACCTACGGGTCTCCCGCCTTTGCCTGGGTTGCATGACGTTTGGCGAGCCCAATCGCGGCAATCACGCCTGGACGCTACCTGAAGAAAGCAGCCGCCCGATAATCAAACACGCTATTGAAGGCGGCATTAACTTTTTTGATACCGCCAACAGCTACTCCGCTGGTAGCAGCGAAGAGATTGTCGGCCGCGCGCTGCGTGATTTCGCCCGCCGCGAAGAGGTCGTGGTCGCCACCAAGGTTTTTCACCAGGTTGATGATTTAGCGGAAGGATTATCCCGCGCACAAATCTTGCGCTCAATCGACGATAGCCTCAGACGCCTGGGTATGGACTATGTGGACATCCTGCAAATTCACCGCTGGGATTACAATACGCCTATCGAAGAAACGCTGGAAGCCCTTAACGACGTAGTGAAAGCCGGTAAAGCTCGCTATATTGGCGCCTCATCCATGCACGCGTCTCAGTTTGCTCAGGCGCTGGCTTTACAGAAACAACACGGCTGGGCGCAGTTCGTTAGCATGCAGGATCACTACAACCTGATCTACCGTGAGGAAGAACGCGAAATGCTGCCGCTTTGCTATCAGGAAGGCGTCGCGGTGATCCCTTGGAGTCCGCTGGCGCGTGGTCGCCTGACGCGCCCCTGGGGAGAAACGACTGCACGTCTGGTTTCTGATGAAGTCGGTAAAAATTTATACTCTGAGAGCGATGAAAACGACGCGCAAATTGCCGCGCGGCTGACCGGTATCAGTGAGGAATTAGGCGTAACGCGTGCGCAGGTTGCGCTGGCCTGGCTGCTGAGCAAACCGGGGGTGGCAGCGCCGATTATCGGCACTTCGCGCGAGGAACAGCTGGATGAGTTACTTAATGCGGTGGATTTGACGCTGAAGCCGGAGCAGATTGCCGAGCTGGAAACGCCGTACAAACAGCATCCGGTGGTCGGATTTAAATAATCTGGCATTGCCCGATGGCGCTGCGCTTATCGGGCCTACGAAACCGACATCGTGTTTCCAGGCCGGATAAGGCGTTTACGCTGCCATCCGGCAAACCTATTTAAATGATACCTACCGGCCAGTGATGGCCGATAAAATACAAAATTCCGGCGGAGAGTATTCCGGCCACAATATCATCAATCATGATCCCCGTACCGCCATGCACGTTGCGATCGAACCAACGGATCGGCCACGGCTTCCACATATCCAGAATACGGAAAATCACAAATCCGGCGGCGACCCACTGCCAGTCGTGGGTCGGCAGCGCCATCAGGGTTATCCACATCCCGACAAACTCGTCCCAGACAATACTACCGTGATCGTGCACGCCCATATCTTTCGCCGTTTGATGGCACAGATAAACGCCGATACAGATAGACAACATGACCACCAGTGAATACAGCTGCCACGGCAGAAACGTCATTAAATACCAAAAAGGGATCGCCGCCAGCGATCCCATCGTGCCTGGAACAATTGGGCTCAGCCCGCTGCCAAAACCGGTGGCCAACAGGTGCCACGGATTGCGCATACTCAGGCGACTTTTGGCGACATCTTTTTTAAGGCGCGGCAAAATGGTCATATCCTTTCCAGTCGAACGTGACGGGTTTTCCGTCGCGCGTAAAGTGAATGCCTTCCACGTCCGCGCTCATCTGCCCAATGCAGGTAAACGATGCGCCGAGATTCCCCAGCGCCACGTCCAGTGCGCCACGGTTAATTTCCGGTACGGTAAAGCATAACTCATAATCTTCACCACCCGAAAGCGCCCAGCGCAGGGCTTGTTCCGGCTCAACGTGTTGGGCAAATGCCGTGGAGTATGGCAACGCATCGACGTTAACCCGCGCCCCACAGCCGCAGGCATTGACGATATGCCCCAGATCGGAAATCAGGCCGTCGGAAATATCGATAGCCGCACTGGCCAGATCGCGCAGGGCTTGTCCCTGCAAAATACGCGGCGTTGGACGCAGATGACGTTTAAGCAGATAGTCTGCGTCTTTTGCATCTGCCACCTGCAAGCGATCCTGCAAAATCGCCAGCCCGGCCGCGCTGTCGCCCGGCGTACCGGTCACATAAATCCAGTCCCCCGGTTTCGCACCGGAGCGTTTTAAGGCCCGTCCAACAGGGACGTAGCCGTGGATACCCAGCGTCATCGACAGTGGCCCACGCGTGGTGTCACCACCTATCAGCTGCATATCATAGTAATTGAGGAGTTCAAACAGGCCATCGCTGAAGGCTTCAAGCCAGGCTTCATCGACGTCAGGCAGCGTGAGCGCCAGCGTCAGCCACGCAGGATCGGCTCCCATCGCCGCCAGATCGCTCAAATTCACCGCCAGCGCTTTCCAGGCGAGATCGGTGGGATCAATGTCGGGGAGGAAGTGGTTGCCTGCCACCAGCGTATCAGTGCTGATCGCCAGCGTTTGTTTTTCAGGGATGTTCAGAAGTGCGCAATCGTCACCAATACCGGTTTCGACATCAAGACGAGACGTTCTTACGCGGTCAAAATAACGGGCAATCAGGGAAAATTCGCCGCATGCCATACGTTATGCCTCAGCAGAAAAAAAAGAAAAAGCCGGGGGCAGCGGAAACAAGTTCCACCATCCAGCCGGCCTCGGGATTACTTTTTGTTGGGGCGAATCACAGGTGCTGCTTTATCCAGTACGCCGTTCACGAATTTATGGCTGTCTTCAGCGCCGAAGGTTTTCGCCAATTCAATCGCTTCGTTGATGGCCACTTTGTACGGCACATCACTACGTTTAGACAGTTCAAACAGCGCAATACGCAGCACGGCTTTTTCTACCTGACCCAGCTCTTCCAACAGACGAGACAGATAAGGCTTCATTAATCCATCCAGGTACGCGCTGTTAGTCGCCACCCCGGACAGCAGTTCACGGAAATACAGAACGTCGACATCTTTTACGTCCTGTTCCGCCAGGAACTGGTATTCAACATCAGCGATGTCGTTCTGGGACAACTGCCAGGAGTAGAGCGCCTGGACGGCACACTCACGGGCGCGGCGACGAGCAGCAGGTTTCACGGATTTCCCCTTACAAAAATCAGGCCTTGATGGCTTTCAATACATTAATCATTTCAAGTGCAGTCAGTGCAGCTTCTGCGCCTTTGTTGCCAGCTTTAGTGCCAGCACGTTCGATGGCTTGTTCAATACTTTCGGTGGTCAGAACACCGAAGGCTACCGGAATGCCACTGTCCTGAGCGACATGCGCCAGGCCATTGCTTGCACCGCCAGCCACATATTCGAAGTGCGCGGTGCCACCACGAATCACCGTACCTAACGCAATCACCGCGTCGTATTTACCGGATTTTGCAAGTACTGAGGCTGCCAGCGGCAGCTCATACGCGCCCGGAACCCAAACGACGGTAATGTTTTCATCTTTAACCTGACCAATACGTTTCAGGGCGTCGATCGCACCTTCCAGCAGGCTGTCATTGATAAAGTTGTTGAAACGCGCAATGGTGATGGCGACGCGAGCGTCCGGGGTAGCAACGTTAGCTTCAATAATGTTCATATTCTTCCTTCGGATTCACTAGACCCCGCAGGGGGGCGGATTTTATCATAATAATCTGTGCGCTGCTTCCCTTTCGAACCGGGAGATCATGCGCCCACTAAATGCAGGCAAAGGTCCGGACCTACATGGCGTATTTCGTTGAATTTGAAATGGGGGGCGTCAGCCAGTTTCTCAAGGCCTGGAAGCACACATAATCCTCGTGCATCGCTGCCTAACAGTTTAGGCGCAACATACACGATTAGCTCATCGACCAGTCCGGCCTGTAATAACGCGCCCGCAAGCGTTGGACCTGCTTCAACCCAAATGCTGTTAATTTGCTGCTTGCCCAGTTGCATCATCAGCACCACCAGATCCAGGTGCCCGTTATGTTCCGGCACCTTCAGGCTGCGCACCGTCTCCGGCCAACTACGAGGATCATCTTTTGTCCGGGCAATCCAGGTTTCTCCAGGCTGTTGCACAATACGGTGTTCCGGCGTGACCTGATTCTGGCTATCAACAACAATGCGGATAGGCTGGCGCAGATTTTCCTGCGGGTAACTCGCCTGGGTTGACTCCCCAAGTTCCGACCAACGCACGGTAAGCTGAGGGTCGTCAGCCAACACCGTAGCGCTGCTGGTTAAGATGGCGTGGCTTTGCGCCCGTAATCGTTGCACATCGCGACGCGCCTGTGGCGAGGTTATCCACTGGCTTTCACCACTGGCCATCGCCGTACGCCCATCAAGCGACGCACCAAGTTTAAGCTGCACGTAGGGGAATCCCGTACGCATACGCTTGAGAAAGCCTTTATTAAGCTGCTCAACCTCGCTCATCATCAGCCCGTGACTGACGTCAATGCCCGCCTGTTGCAAACGGTAGAGACCACGACCTGCTACCTGCGGATTGGGATCCTGCATCGCTGCAACCACACGTGACACGCCTGCGGCAATCAGCGCATCGCAGCACGGGGGGGTACGACCATGATGGCTGCAGGGTTCAAGCGTTACATAGGCAGTCGCCCCTTGCGCTTTTTCTCCAGCCATGCGCAGAGCGTGGACTTCGGCATGCGGTTCGCCCGCGCGGTGATGATACCCTTCACCGACGATCTCCCCATCTTTGACAATCACGCAGCCCACGTTGGGATTGGGGTGAGTGGTAAAACGTCCGCGCGCAGCAAGCTTCAGCGCGCGCGCCATGTACAATTCATCCTGCATGGCTTAGTCCTGTAGGCGAGCAATCTCTTCGCCAAATTCTTTGATATCTTCGAAACTCCGGTAAACCGAGGCAAAGCGGATGTAGGCGACTTTATCGAGTTTTTTCAACTGCTCCATCACCAGGTTGCCGATCATCTTGCTCGGCACCTCACGCTCGCCAGTCGCACGCAGTTGTGATTTGATATGGTTCAACGCCATTTCGACGTCATCTGAGCTGACCGGACGTTTCTCAAGCGCTCTGAGCATGCCGCTGCGCAGCTTATCTTCATTAAAGGGTTCACGCACATCGTTGCTTTTCACAACGCGTGGCATGACAAGTTCAGCCACTTCAAAAGTGGTGAAACGTTCGTTACAGACCAGACACT
Organism: Citrobacter sp. RHBSTW-00887; assembly: GCF_013728095.1. Lineage (NCBI taxonomy): Bacteria > Pseudomonadati > Pseudomonadota > Gammaproteobacteria > Enterobacterales > Enterobacteriaceae > Citrobacter > Citrobacter sp. RHBSTW-00887. The sequence goes on from NZ_CP056267.1 coordinate 3,992,817, forward strand.
GCCGACGGCGGCGTACTGAGGAGCCCTCGCCTACAAGACGAGAGTCAATTACCTTAGTGTCTACGGCGAAACAGAATGGGCAATGCATACGGCGTCCTGTCCTCAGTGGTTAACAGAAATCTATTTTACCCTGAACTGGCGTGACAACAAAGGCGCAGCGCTTTTGAGACAAAGGATCGATGCCTTCGTGCTCGGTGCGCACTACCATTATGCTATCGCGACAATGAAGGAAGTAATCACAATGACAAGACGTTACCTAAGAATTCTCCTGGTGGGAAGTCTCTTTAGTCTTAGCGCATGCGCACAGCAAAGCGAAGTACGCCAGATGCATCAAAGCGTTAGCACATTGAATAAAGAGATGACACAGCTAAATCAGGAAACGGTAAAAATTACACAACAAAATATGTTGAATGCCAAATCAACCAGCGGAGCCTATCTGCTGCCGGGTTCCAATACACCAGCCCGACTGGACAGCCAGATTGGCATGTTACGGATGTCACTTGTCAATATTGCGCCGAACGCCGACGGCACGCGGCTTACATTACGTATTCAGGGTGAATCCACTACGCCTTTACCCGCCTTTAGCGCTACCGTCGAGTATGGACAAATTCAGGGCACCACGGATAACTATCAGGAAGCGAACGTTCAGAACCAATTGGTAACGGCCCCGGTAAGTATCCTTGCTCCCAGCGACGTAGACATTCCGCTGCAGATAAATGGCCTCTCTCCGGACCAGTTAGGATTTGTTCGTATCCACGACATCCAGCCTGTTAATCAATAAACTTTTTTGCGGGACGTTTTGTGCGTTCCGCAACATCACTCCGGCCCGTTTTGTTACTCACCTGACATAACCGATATTTCTGGTAAAACTTGGCAACATTCATGGGAGCCAGTACAATTCGCCGCCTAAAGTAAGCAAACGTGAACGCAATCGATTACGTAAATGATAGAACTGTGAAACAACACATATTTTTGTGAACAATGATTTTTATAATAGGCTCCGAAGAAACACGAAATATTTAGAAACGCAATTTGCGCCTTTTTCACTCCCGAAAGGGATTTCAAACAGTGGCATACATATGAAAAAAACATTACTTGCAGCCGGTGCAGTGCTGGCGCTCTCCTCGTCTTTTACTGCCAACGCTGCAGAAAATGACAAACCGCAATATCTGTCCGACTGGTGGCACCAGAGCGTCAACGTAGTGGGAAGCTACCACACCCGTTTCTCCCCGAAACTGAACAACGACGTTTATCTGGAATACGAAGCGTTTGCCAAAAAAGACTGGTTTGACTTCTATGGCTACATCGATATTCCGAAAACCTTCGACTGGGGTAACGGCAACGATAAAGGCATCTGGTCTGACGGTTCCCCGCTGTTTATGGAAATCGAACCGCGTTTCTCCATCGATAAACTGACCGGTGCTGACCTGAGCTTTGGTCCGTTCAAAGAGTGGTATTTCGCCAACAACTACATCTACGATATGGGTGATAACAAAGCCAGCCGCCAGAGCACCTGGTATATGGGTCTGGGTACCGATATCGATACCGGTCTGCCGATGGGTCTGTCCCTGAACGTGTATGCTAAATACCAGTGGCAGAACTATGGCGCATCCAACGAAAACGAGTGGGATGGCTACCGTTTCAAAGTGAAATACTTTGTGCCGATCACCCAGGTTTGGGGCGGCCAACTGACCTACATCGGCTTCACCAACTTCGACTGGGGCTCCGATTTGGGTGATGATCCGAACCGCACCAGCAACTCTATCGCTTCCAGCCACGTCCTGGCGCTGAACTACGATCACTGGCACTACTCCGTAGTAGCGCGTTACTTCCATAACGGCGGCCAGTGGAAAGGTGGAGATACTCTGAACTGGGGCGAAGGCGACTTCAGCGCGAAATCTACCGGTTGGGGTGGTTACCTGGTCGTAGGTTACAACTTCTAATCCTGCCAATTTATCGCAGACAAGCCAGCTTAACCGCTGGCTTTTTTATAGCTGGTCTTCACAGCGTACTTTACGTAAAAAATCACTTAGCGAGCGATCTGCAGATTCACGAAAATGTCTGTCGAGCGGCGTGATCTTCAGACACCGATCAACGCGAAAGCAGCGATAATCGTTACGTTTCTCGCACCAGGCAACCAGCAACCAGTGCTCACCCCAGAAAAATAACCCCAACGGCTGAACGTCGCGCCAGGAGAGATTCCCGGACTCGTCGCGATAATGCAGCGCCAGCACCTGCTGCGCCGAAACCGCGCGATGTATGAGATCAAAAGCACTGCGTGAATGCGGCTGATTGCCAAAATCTGGCGCGAAAACCCGCGTTTGCTCGGCTCTGCGCCGACACTCTGGCGGCAATATCGCCAGCACTTTTTCCTGCGCGGATTCCAGCGCCTGTGAGAGTGAATCCCCGCCCCATGTTTTCAGCAACCGAATCGCTACCATTAACGCTTCTGATTCGCGATGCGTTAACATCAACGGCGGCAGATCAAACCCCGCCATTAAGCGGTATCCACTGCCCACTTCTCCTTCAATAGGCACGCCGGATAAAGAGAGATCGCGGATATCGCGATAAATCGTCCGTTCAGAAACCTCAAGACGTTCTGCCAGCAGCGCCGCCGTTGTCACTCGCCTGCCACGCAGGATTTGTACAATCTGAAACAAGCGGTCGGCGCGTCTGGTCATTTTAATCCTCAGTCCTGAAAATATTACGCGGGTTGATGTAAACCAACACGATTGCCTTCGCTGTCAGTAAACAGCGCAATAGTGCCAATATCCTGCCCCAGTTCGAGCGGACCAAACACGCACTGACCGCCAGCGGTGGCGACGCGTTTAAGCGTTGCAGCCAAATCGTCCGTATGCAGATAAATAATAGCGCCCTGCGCTGAAGGCGTAATACCGTCAAATTTAGCCAGCGCCCCGCCGGGAGCGGGATCCTGATGTGGAAATACGGCCAGCTCCGCGCTGTCCATATTCTCACGACGCAAAGAAACCTGCATCACTGGCTCATAAAAAGCAATGGCGCGCTCCATTTGTGCCACGGGGATTTCAAACCAGCTAATTACGTTATTCATACTTCCTCCTGCCTGTGTGGGTAATCTCAGAAGGACTATAAGACAGGGCTACTGACAGCATACTGTCAGTAGTATGGCGACCGGAAAAGATAATGGACTGCTACCAAATCACAGGCAAAAAAAATCCCGACCTTGCGATCGGGATTCCAGTATCTTCACTCTTAATAGTTTAAGGCAGAATTGACGGTTGATCCGCCCCTTCTTTCTCAACCTTCTGCTGCAGCATGTGCTCACGCTTCATACCCAGCTTCAGCGCCAGCGCCGATGCTACGTAGATAGAAGATGCAGTACCGATGGAAACACCGATCAGCATCGTCAGCGAGAAGCCTTCCAGTACCGGACCACCGAACAGGAACAGCATCAGAATAACCATCAACGTCGTACCGGACGTAATCAACGTACGGTGCAGCGTCTGAGTCAATGACACGTTAAAGATTTCGTAAGGCGTACCGCGACGAATTTTGCGGAAGTTTTCACGAATACGGTCAGATACGACGATACTGTCGTTCAGCGAGTAACCGATTACCGACATCAACGATGCGACGATAGTCAGATCAATCTCGATATGGAACAACGACAGGATCCCAAGTGTGATAATCACGTCGTGCGCCAGAGCGATAACTACCCCTGCCGCCAGTCGCCACTCAAAGCGGAAACCGACGTACACCAGGATGGATATTAACGCCGCCATCAGCGCCATTGCACCGGTTTGCGCCAGGTCTGCACCCACGCTCGGACCCACGAATTCAATTCGCTTCACCGCGGCGTTTTGGTTGGTGGATTCGTTAATCACACTCAACACTTTGCTGCCCAGTACCTGACCGCCGTCTGCGCCTTCAGTTGGCGGCATACGCACCATAATGTCGTGGCTGCTGCCGAAGTTCTGCAGAAGCGGATCAACAAAGCCCGCTTTCTCCAGCGCATCGCGCATCACGTCCATATCGGCCGGTTTTTCCAGCGTAATTTCAATTACCGTACCACCGGTGAAATCGAGACCCCAGTTAAACCCGCGTACGCCCATCACCACGATGGCCGCAATCAGCAGGAAACCTGAAATGCCGAAAGCCCAGTAGTCCCAGCGCATAAAGTCCCAGACTTTACGGCCGTGGTTCAATTGTTCAACAGTATATTCCTGTGCCACTTCGCACTCCTCAGATTGACAGCTTTTTGACGCGCTTGCCGCCATACAACAGGTTTACGATGGCACGTGTACCGACAATCGCGGTAAACATCGACGTCGCCACACCAATACCGGTAGTAATCGCGAACCCTTTAATTGCCCCGGTGCCAACTGCGTACAGGATAATGACCTTAATCAGCGTCGTAATGTTCGCATCAAAGATGGAGCTAAATGCGCCCGCATAACCTTCATTGATGGCCTGCTGCACCGAACGCCCGTTACTCAACTCTTCTTTGATACGTTCGTTAATCAGTACGTTCGCATCGACCGCGACAGCAAGGGTTAAGACGATCCCCGCAATCCCCGGCATACTCAGCGTAGCGCCCGGCAGCAGCGACATAATACCGACAATCAGTACCAGGTTAGCAATCAGCGCACTGGTCGCAATCAGACCGAACTTCTTATAGAAGAAGATCATGAACAGGATAGACACCACCAGACCGGCCAGACACGCTTCCAGACCCTGTTTAATGTTCTGCATACCCAGGGTAGGACCGATGGTACGTTCTTCAACAATCTGAATCGGCGCAATCAACGCACCGGCACGTAACAGCAGAGAAAGCTGACGCGCTTCGTTCGGGTTGTTAATACCGGTGATACGGAAGCTGTTGCCCAGGCGAGACTGGATGTTGGCGATGTTAATCACCTCTTCCTGTTTCACCAGCACTGCGCGACCGTTGGCATCTTTTTTACCGCTGTCTTTGTACTCCACGAACAGGGTCGCCATCGGCTTACCGATGTTGTCCTTGGTGAAGTTGGACATGATGTTACCACCCGCGCTATCCAGCGAGATGTTAACCTGCGGCTGATTGTATTCGTCCTGGCTGGAAGTGGAGTCGGTGATATGATCACCGGTCAGGATCACGCGTTTGTACAGCACAACCGGCTGACCTTCACGAGACTGTTTCACTTCCGAATCACCCGGTACACGCCCGGATGCCGCAGCAGACTGGTCAACGTTGGTGTTCACCAGACGGAATTCCAGCGTCGCGGTAGCGCCCAGAATTTCTTTCGCACGCGCGGTATCCTGAATGCCTGGCAGTTCGACCACAATGCGGTCAGCACCCTGACGTTGGACCACCGGCTCAGCAACACCCAGTTGGTTAACACGATTACGCAGAATGTTGATGTTCTGCTGTACCGCGTATTCACGGGCTTCACTCAGGCGCGCATCGGTCATCACCGCACGCAGAGCATTGCTGCCCTGGCTGGAAATAACCAGATCCTGGTGACGCTTGCTCAGGTAAGAGATAGCTTCATCACGAGCGCTGCTATCACGGAAGGTGATGCTCAGACCGTAGTTATCTTCTTTGCGAACGGTAGTATAAGGAATGCCTTTTTCACGCAGATCGCTGCGCAGGCTATCGATATTTTGTTCCTGCAACTTACTCAGCGCGGTGTCCATATCCACTTCCATCAGGAAGTGAACGCCGCCACGCAGGTCAAGACCGAGTTTCATCGGTTCTGCGTGAATGGCTGCCAGCCAGCGTGGAGTTGCCGGTGCAAGGTTAAGCGCCACGACGTATTGATCGCCCAATACGCCCATTAACACTTCACGAGCGCGCAGTTGGGTATCAGTGGAGTCGAAGCGCGCAAGAATAGCACCCTCTTCCAGAGCCACAGACTTAGGTGTGATTTTATCTTCTTGTAACGTTTTCTGGACCTGGATCAGCGTTTGCTCACTGGCGGCGGCACCGCGCACGCCAGTGATTTGAACAGCCGGATCCTCACCATACAGGTTGGGAAGCGCATAGAGCAGACCGACGACAATAACGACGATCAGCATGACATACTTCCACAAAGGATAACGGTTTAACACGGCAGTTCCCTTTGGGAAAACAATAAATTACAGCGCCTTCATGGTGCCTTTCGGCAGAACGGCAGCTACGAAATCACGTTTAATAACCACTTCAGTGGTGTCGTTCAGCGCGATAGCGATGTAGCCAGATTCTGCTACTTTGGTCACGCGACCCACCAGACCACCGTTAGTCAGCACTTCATCGCCTTTCGCAATGGAGTTCATCAGATTTTTGTGTTCTTTGGTGCGCTTTTGCTGCGGGCGCAGGATCATGAAGTAGAAAATCAGACCAAACACCACCAGCATCAGAATCAGAGACATCGGGCTGCCCTGCGCCGGAGCACCTGTTGCCGCTACCGCATCAGAAATAAAAAAGCTCATTCAAATTCCCTCATTATTAAAATTAATCAACGTTCACAGGTGGAACTGGTCTACCCTGACGTTGGTAAAAATCGGTCACGAAGCTCTCTAATTTACCCTCTTCAATAGCCTTGCGTAAACCCGCCATCAAACGCTGGTAGTAGCGAAGGTTATGAATCGTGTTGAGTCGCGCGCCCAATATTTCGTTGCAACGGTCGAGATGATGCAAGTAAGCGCGCGAATAATTGCGACAGGTGTAGCAATCACACTCAGCATCGAGCGGACTGGTGTCGCTTTTATGTTTCGCGTTACGAATTTTTACCACGCCGTCAGTCACAAACAAATGACCATTACGGGCATTTCGCGTTGGCATCACGCAGTCAAACATATCGATACCGCGACGTACGCCTTCAACCAGATCTTCTGGTTTGCCGACGCCCATCAGGTAACGAGGTTTATCTGCCGGAATCTGTGGGCATACATGCTCCAGGATGCGGTGCATATCTTCCTTCGGCTCACCGACAGCCAAACCGCCGACAGCGTAGCCATCAAAACCGATGTCTACCAGACCTTTAACGGAGATATCACGTAAATCTTCGTAAACACTGCCCTGAATAATGCCAAAAAGCGCATTTTTGTTGCCGAGGCTATCAAAACGATCCCGACTGCGCTTCGCCCAACGCAGAGACATCTCCATCGAGCGTTTAGCATAGTCCCAGTCGGCCGGATACGGTGTACATTCGTCGAAGATCATGACGATATCGGAACCGAGATCGTATTGAATCTCCATTGATTTCTCGGGATCGAGGAAAATCGGATCGCCGTTGATCGGGTTACGGAAATGCACGCCCTGCTCGGTAATCTTACGGATATCACCCAGGCTGAAAACCTGGAAGCCGCCGGAATCGGTGAGGATTGGCCCTTTCCACTGCATAAAATCGTGCAGATCGCCATGCAGTTTCATGATTTCCTGCCCCGGGCGCAGCCACAGGTGGAAGGTGTTACCGAGGATAATCTGCGCGCCAGTTGCTTCAACTTCTTCCGGCGTCATGCCTTTCACGGTGCCGTAAGTACCGACCGGCATAAAAGCAGGTGTTTCTACTACGCCACGATCAAAAACCAGGCGGCCGCGGCGAGCGCGACCGTCTGTGGTATCCAGTTCAAATTTCATCTTAACTCCTGCGTCAGAAAAACAGTCCGACGTTTTAAATACTCATATCGCGGATTTATTCCCCGACACGCTCAGAAATAGCCTGCGGATTGTACGTGATAAACATCGCATCACCGTAACTAAAAAAGCGATATTCCGCTTTTACCGCTTCATGATAGGCGTGCATGGTGTTTTTATAACCAGCAAACGCGGAAACCAGCATGATCAGCGTTGATTCCGGCAGGTGGAAGTTGGTTACCAGGGCATCAATCACCTGATATTTATAGCCAGGATAAATGAATATTTGCGTATCGCCGAAAAACGGCTCGATAAGGTCGTTTTTGGCCGCCTGTGCCGCGCTTTCCAGTGAACGTACGGAGGTGGTGCCCACCGCAATCACGCGGTTGCCGCGCGCTTTTGCCGCCAGCACAGCATCAACGACATCCTGCGGCACTTCCGCATATTCGGAGTGCATGATGTGATCTTCGATGGTGTCTACGCGCACCGGCTGGAAAGTCCCCGCGCCCACGTGCAGCGTGACGAACGCCATTTCAATGCCTTTATCGCGCAGCTTAGCCAGCAGCGGATCGTCAAAGTGCAGACCCGCAGTCGGCGCGGCGACCGCACCGGGTTTTTCGCTATACACGGTCTGATACAGCTCGCGATCGGCGTCTTCATCCGGACGGTCAATATACGGTGGCAGCGGCATATGGCCGATGGCGTTAAGGATATCCAGCACGCTGCGCTCGTCGTTAAACTCGACTTCAAACAGCGCGTCATGGCGTGCCACCATCGTTGCTTTAATACTTTCGTCGTCGCCCAGCAGCAGCTCGGCCCCCGGCTTTGGCGCTTTCGAGGCGCGAATATGCGCCAGAATACGTTTGTCATCCAACATACGCTCGACCAGCACTTCGATCTTGCCGCCGCTGGCTTTACGGCCAAACAGACGCGCCGGAATAACGCGGGTGTTGTTAAAGACCAGCAAATCGCCAGGGTTGAGCTTATCGAGCAAATCGGTGAAAGTACCGTGCGTCAGCGCGCCCGTCGGCCCGTCCAAAGACAGCAAGCGGCAACTACTGCGCTCAGCTTGCGGATAGTGGGCAATCAGGGATTCGGGTAGTTCAAAGGTGAAATCGGTAACGCGCATGACACTGACTCAGACTAAAATAAGAGGCGGGTAGTCTAGTGCCGGGGCGTCCTCCCTGCAACCTTTACCCCTCAAGTTAAGAGACATAATCTATACACAAAATCATTCAAGATGCATCGAGGCGGCAACTGAATGAGTCCCCGGGAGCTTACTCAAGTAAGTGACTGGGGTGAGTGAAGACAGCCAACAAAGAGGCAGTTTGAAGGATGAAGTGGATATGAATTTTCTTGCACATTTGCATCTGGCTCACCTCGCCGACAGCTCGCTTTCCGGCAATTTGTTGGCCGACTTTGTCCGGGGCAATCCGGAAACGCACTATTCGCCTGACGTGGTGGAAGGCATCTTCATGCACCGTCGTATCGACGTGATGACCGATAACCTGCCGCAGGTGCGTGAAGCCAAAGAGTGGTTTCGCAGCGAAACGCGCCGTGTCGCGCCGATTACGCTGGACGTAATGTGGGATCATTTTCTGTCGCGCCACTGGTCGGAAATATCCCCCGACTTCCCGCTGGCGGACTTTGTGCGCTATGCTCGCACCCAGGTGACCACTATTTTGCCTGAATCGCCACCGCGCTTTATCAATTTAAACAACTATATGTGGTCAGAGAAATGGCTTGAGCGCTATCGGGACATGGATTTTATCCAGAACGTCCTGAATGGCATGGCCAGCCGCCGCCCACGACTCGATGCCCTGCGTGACTCATGGTATGACCTGGATACGCATTACGATGCGTTAGAGGAACGGTTCTGGCAGTTTTATCCGCAAATGATGGAACAGGCGCAGCGTAAAACCCTTTGACTACAGCCCGTATTAGCCGCCGGATAAGCAGTAGCCGCCATTCGGCAAAAGATTGATAGACAAAACCTGTCTCATTGATTGCCAGCGCCTCTTTGTCTTATTCGCGAACACTCTCTATACTGGCCCGCGTTGCGTTCCAAAAAACCCTTAACATTGCAGGAGAATTATATGGTACTGGTAACTCGTCAGGCTCCGGATTTCACAGCAGCTGCGGTACTGGGTAGCGGTGAGATCGTTGAAAACTTCAACTTCAAACAGCATACCAACGGTAAAACTACCGTTCTGTTCTTCTGGCCGATGGACTTCACCTTCGTTTGCCCGTCTGAACTGATCGCTTTCGACAAACGTTACGAAGAATTCCAGAAGCGCGGCGTGGAAGTTGTTGGCGTTTCCTTCGACTCTGAATTTGTCCACAACGCATGGCGTAACACCCCTGTCGACAAAGGCGGCATCGGTGCAGTGAAATACGCAATGGTTGCTGACATCAAACGCGAAATCCAGAAAGCCTACGGCATCGAGCACCCGGAAGCGGGCGTTGCTCTGCGCGGTTCTTTCCTGATCGACGCTAACGGCGTTGTTCGCCACCAGGTGGTTAACGATCTGCCGCTGGGTCGTAACATCGACGAAATGCTGCGCATGGTTGACGCGCTGCAGTTCCACGAAGAGCACGGCGACGTTTGCCCGGCACAGTGGGAAAAAGGTAAAGAAGGTATGAACGCGTCTCCGGACGGCGTGGCAAAATACCTGACCGAGAACGTTTCCAGCCTGTAATTGGCATGAATCGTAAGAGGCCCGCAAATGCGGGCCTTTTTTATTGGTCTATGTCGGATTATCCTTTTTCACTTCACGCCAGATTCGCCACGCCATAAGCGCCAGTACGGCGACCCCAAGAATTAACGCCCCCCACACCAACAACGTTTTCCACTGGCTTTGTTGCTCAGCTACTGACGTTGCCGTCAATCGCGCTTCACCACCAAGCGCCACGCTCTCCTGAAGAGTCGCCCACGGTAGATAATCTATCTCCTGCGATTTACGCAGCGACGCCGGGATCAGCATATCGAGACCAACATCTGCCTTTTTCGCCGCCCGGTTTCCCCACGCCAGCATATAAGGCCCTTTGCCCTGCGTATTAAACACCAGTTGATAACTGTCGCGCATGCCGCTCAACTCAGGCAGCCTCTCTGGCAAGCGGGCGTTAATGGTCGTCATCCGGACGGCCTCAACCAACTGACCGGAAAGATGAATATCTTCCGCACTCCTCCAGTCCAGATTGTAAAGCATGGTTTTTGTCAGCGGCTGCCAGGGCTCTTTTTCAGCGCTGCGCCAGGCCAGTTCCACCGGTAAAACACCTTCACTTTCCAGATCGATGCGAAGCGAGGTCAGCGGCTGGGGCTGCGCCCATCGCCAGACGGCTTCGTCATCCGAAACCTTATTCCCCTGGGCTTCAATCACGATACGCTCGGATTCCGGCTCGCTGCTGGCCGCTATCGCGCTCACGCTGTTTAACGTCAGCGCCGGACTTTGCGAGTCGAGGATCACAAGCAGGTAGCGAGTCGCCTCCACCGAGAGCGTGAGGCTGGCGCTGATGGTGTCCATTTTCAGGCGATCGTTATCACGCGTCAGATCCATTAACGGCGCATCTTCCTGCACGGGTCGCCAGTAGCGCAAATCACTGCTTGCATAAACCGAGGCTTTCCCCTGCCAGTTGCCCGCCTGCGAGTCCCAGTTCAGGCGTAACTGCGCCAGTGAAAAGGCATCTTTCGTCTCTTCCGGGAGCGTCAGTAAATAGCTCTGGCCGAGCGCTTTGACATCATCACTTTGCAAATGAATTTCAATGCCGCTCTTCGAGCGTAAAACAATAGCGTCTCCGCCTCGTTGCCCCTCCTCACGCGGCGCAACCGGTGACATATCAAGCGGGAAAAAACGCAGCGCCACTGCCTCTGGCGTAACGGGCTGGGTTTTCTGCGCCACCAGAGTAAACGGCACCGTCTCCCCCAGATGGTTAAAGACCCGGACATCGCGCAAATCCGCCCAGGCGGTACCCGGATACACCGCCGGAGGTAGCGAAAGGCGATACCACGGCGATGTGCCCGTAGTTTCCAGCGTCACCCCCGTTACGTAGTCCGCCGGAGACTCTTTCACTTCATCGCTGCTTACCGCCGCGCCTGTCGCGCCCAGCAGTACGCTGCATAACACCGCTTTCATCCATTTCATTTTTCTTCTCCAGCTTTGGGCGGTAATGGTGAAAAATACCCGATAATCAACACCAGAATGGCCACGCCGATAAACGCAACCGCGCGCGCCAGGCCGCCGCCTCCTGCGCTGTCCACCAGCATCAGTTTCACAATGACTATCCCCAACAATACCGCGCCACACAGCCATTCCCGACGCGAGCGGCGCCGGGTCGCCCGCAGCATCACCACCAATGCCGCCAGCATCCAGAACAGAGCAAAACAGGTTTGAATCAGCCGTGAATCCCATAGTGTGTCTACACGCCACGCAACCTCGCCATACCAGGACAATGCGCGCAGCAGCACACCATTGAGCCACCAAAAGCTGAGCGCCATCAGCGCCACAACCGGCCATGGGCGACATACCGAAAGCTGCGCCGGGAAATAGCGTTCAGACGCGCGATAAAACACCACCAAGCCCAGCAGGGCAAAAGCTGCGCCCTCTTCCAGCGGGTTGAGCAACGGCAGATAAGTCTGACGATAAACCACGCCATCTTGTAAATTGGTCAGCACGAGCAGACCGACCAGCACCAGCACAACGGGAACCATCGCCTGAACAGAATAGAGGGTAGGCCAGATGCGAAACGGCCAGATTTGTCGATGAACAGACTGATAAATCAGGAAAATAAGCAGCCCGCCAGCCGCCATCATCAGGCCGCTACCCCACGCGGCCCTTCCCCACGGCAGCCCCTGCGCGAACCAGAACAGCTCAACCGCGAGCGCCAGTAAAATCATCCAGAAGAACGATAAATGCGCCAGTCTGGAAAGCATTGGCGGTAATATTTGTGCGTCACGCCAGAGCAGCGCTACCGCAACAATTAGCGCCGCGCACCAGGCCAGATTCGGCCAGCCCGCCGCAAAAATCTGCTGTACAGCGATCTGATACATCAGCATCACCAGCATCATCGGCCACAGCAGCCATTTACTGGCATCCAGCTCCCGCCACGCCAGGCGACCCGCGATACTTCGCCAGCCCCAGCTCGATACCGCCATTAATGCCAGCACGCCAGACAGTACCCACCGCTCCTGTTTCAGAACGAGTTGCGATGCCGCAACGAGCGCAACAATCCAGAAAACCAAACCACCAGCGAGTAGCGCCCAACTGCCCGGCATCCAAATGTTGCGCCATAGCCATGCAGCAACCAGCCAACTGAGGCTGAGCACGGCAAAAATCAGCATGACTGAGAGCGCGGTTGTTCCGTTCGCCAGCGCCCATAGCGCGCTGCCCACGGCCAGCACGAGCAGCGCCGTACCGCTATAACTCATGCGTCGTTGCTGTTGTTGCACGCCCAGCCAGAGGATCCCAAGCCCTTCCAGCGACCAGGCCATCGCCGTCCAACGGGCTGAAAGCGCCAACGGGATAGCAAGAGTGGTAAACGCACCACCGAGCGCCAGGGCGGACAATACCAGAGGTCTCCCCAGAGAAGAGGAACGCCGCAACGCAAACTTTGCTAACACCAGATAGAAACCACCGTAGCCCAGCGCACTAAGCGCCGGACCATAAGCCATATGCCGGGTAATGGCATACTGCATTCCAAAACCGATCAGCGGTGGGGCAAACAGCAGTACGCCGTCAATAATCTGTTTGCCTTTTTCCTGCGCCCGGAGCGACAACGCCACGCTCAGCACGCCAAAAATAATCGTGTTGGCGATCAGGAACAGTTGGCAACTCAGGTAATACTCTGGTCGATAGCCCTCCAGGCCCCACACCCCGCCAACGCCGAAGGTGAACAGCAGGCCGAGCAGATTAAGCTCCCGCCAGTGCTGCCAGATGCTGATGGCGAGAATGCCGACCGAGAGCAGAAGATAGAAAGAGAAGAGCGCGACATGACTGCCGCCGCCGGTGGAAAGCAACAGCGGCGCGAGATAACCGCCAAGACTTGCCAGCATCGCCAGGCTGAGCGCCTTTTGCAGAATAGCCAGCCCCACACTCGCCGCACAAATCACCACCAGCAGCGCAAATGCCAGCGTCATTGGCAGCATTTGCCACAGCCGGAACGCGCCAAAGACGGTGAGATAGAGTGCTCCGGTAGCTCCCCCCTGTAATATCAGCGCATAAATCGGTTGCTTATGCCGCAACCGCCAGCCCAACGCCAACAGCACAATAGCGAACAGCGCGGCCGCCACCAGACGCAGCTCCAGCGGAAACAGAGAATGTTCGACCGTATAACGCAGCAGGAAAGAAAGCCCCAAAAACAGGAGCAAAATACCGAGCTTTGCCAACGGGTTACCCTGCATAAACCAGCGCACCAGCGATGACATTACCCCGCCAAAAGCAGAAGGCCGCTCGACGTCGGGCGTAGATACCGCCGCATTATCCGGCTTCGGCTGTGAAGCCCACGGGTTAACGGGCTCAGGCGGCGGCTCAGTTACAGGCTCCGGCGATACGCTGCTCATCGCAGCCGTTGGCGCATCGGCAGGAACAATATCTTTTGCTGCCGTTGGCTCAACGGCGCTGGTCTGCGCCACACCGCGCAGCTCCAGCTCCTCTACCCGACGGCGCAAGACCATCAGCTCAGAACGTACAGCCGCACTGCGTCTGAATGCCACGATCGCGAGGCCAGGAACCACTACCAGCGCGAAGAATAATACAATGCAGCCAAGGGTTAGCAGCTCATCCATGTTTCCACCTTCACTGTATAAAGACAGACCAGAATGACACAAATTGTTGCAGTTGCGCCATATCGGTTAACACGATGAATCGCTTTTCAGAATAGACAATCAGCCCCTGCGTTTGGCCAGGGGCTGTGATGAGGGATTAAAACGCGAAACAGGAGCAGCCAAGCGCGCCCCAGAAAGCCCGGTCATCTGACACCGGAATTGCCGATTTACGCGCTATATCATGCTGATGACCGTGTACGCCGCAGCTGCCGCAGCACTGGTGCATCTGCACCATTGCGCCAATTTTCGCCGTAGCAGGCGGCGCTGAGCGATAGTGCCCCGGCACTTTTACCACCGGCGACCAGTCAGGTACAACTGGGATGGCTGGCGGCGCCAGCGGAGTGAAATGCCCGGCCGCATACACCACTTTGCCATCGACAATGGTCATCACCGACTCTATGCCTTTGATCTCCTCTTCCGGCACACTGAAGTAATCTTTAGACAGCACCACCAGGTCGGCCAGTTGCTCTTTCTCGATGCGCCCTTTCTTACCCTGTTCGCTGGAGAACCAGGCGCTACCGGCCGTCCACAGTTCCAGCGCCACATCGCGCGGCAGGCGATTGTTATCATCGTACATCGCCATCCCTCCCACAGTACGGCCCGAAACCAGCCAGTAGAGCGCTGTCCACGGGTTGTAGCTGGCCACGCGGGTGGCATCAGTCCCCAGCCCTACCGGAACGTCAGCCGCCAGCATTTTCGCCACTGGCGGGGTATGTTTGACCGCATCTTTGCCATAGCGATCGACAAAATATTCGCCCTGGAACGCCATACGGTGCTGAACAGCGATCCCGCCCCCCAGCGCTTTTACGCGCTCGATATTCCGTTCGGTAATCGTTTCAGCGTGATCGAAGAACCAGTGCAGGCCATTGAACGGGATATCGCGATTCACCTTCTCGAATACGTCGAGCATTCGGCTGATGGATTCATCGTAGGTGGCGTGCAGCCGGAACGGCCAGCGGTGCTCCACGAGGTGGCGCACCACGCGCTCCAGCTCATCTTCCATACCTTCCGGCAGATCCGGGCGTGGCTGGAGGAAGTCTTCAAAATCCGCGGCCGAGAAGACCAGCATTTCCCCTGCCCCATTGGCACGGTAGAAGTCGGTCCCCTGCCCTGGTTTGAGCATATCGGTCCAGCGCTCAAAGTCTTCCAGTTCCTGCTGCGGACGCTGGGTAAACAAGTTGTAGGCGATGCGCACCGTCATCTGTTTGTTGGCGTATAGCTGCTCAATTATCTCGTAATCTTCCGGGTAGTTCTGAAAACCACCGCCTGCATCGATGGCGCTGGTCAGCCCGAGACGGTTCAGCTCGCGCATAAACTGCCGGGTCGAGTTGACCTGCATTTCCAGCGGCAGTTTTGGTCCTTTTGCCAGCGTCGAATAAAGGATCATGGCGTTGGGTTTGGCGATCAGCATCCCGGTTGGGTTACCGTTGCTATCACGCACAATCTCACCACCCGCCGGGTCCGGCGTCGCTTTGGTGTAGCCGACTGCTTTCAGTGCGGCACGGTTCAGCAAAGCTCTGTCGTAGAGGTGCAGAACAAAAACTGGGGTATCCGGGGCAGCTTCATTCAGTTCTTCGAGGGTTGGCATGCGACGTTCGGCAAACTGGAATTCGCTCCAGCCGCCCACCACGCGCACCCATTGCGGCGATGGCGTTCTGTCAGCCTGTTCTTTGAGCATGCGTAGCGCGTCCGCCAGCGACGGTACGCCTTCCCAACGCAATTCCAGGTTGTAATTCAGACCGCCGCGAATGAGGTGCAGGTGCGAATCGTTCAGGCCCGGGATCACCGTATGCCCTTGCAGATCGACAACCTGCGTCCCGTCGGTGGCAAAACTCATGATGCGATCGTGGCTACCGGTCGCCAGGATCTTACCATTGGCGATCGCCACCGCCTCCACCTGCGGGTTTTGTCTTTCGAGAGTATGAATTTTTCCGTGAGTCAGAATCAGTGTGGCAGTTTGAGACATAACAATCTCCTGAGAAACCGGTCAGGCTTTTTTCAGCCATCCGGCAAACAGACGGGTTACGATGGGCATCCAGAACCAGACCACCAGCGCAACCACACAGGCATCATTGATCAGATGCAGGAGTAACGAGCCCTTCATGGCAGGCAGCACAATGCCGGTCAACCACGGCACCAAATTGGTGCTGGGAAAAATCACCAGCAGAGTTATCAGAAACTGTTTCCAGCGCCTGGGCTGACGTACATGGGGCGCGGGCGGCGTAAACCAGAACGCTGCTTCGGTGCGGATTTCGGTTTTATCCCCCTCCGCCAGCAGCGGGGCAATCTCTTCGACCAGCACGCGGCGCGTATCGGACTGGGTCCAGTTATACAGATGCTCCAGCGTGTCGAAGCGGATAATGATGTTCCACAGATTGTTGCTATCTGCAGGACGAATCACATTCGCCCCCAGATGACCGGGAAACTCGGCCGCCACCGGCATGATTTTCCCCAGCCACTGCTCATACCGCTGCGCTTGTTCAGGCAGCAGGGTGTGGGAAATCACCAACGTCACATGTTTGTTCTGCGCCATAAAGGGTTCCTTGTGGAGAGGAAACAGGCCCGCTTAGGCCACGGAAGCAATACACAAAATCATTCATGGCGCATCGAAGCGGCAAGATTGTGTATCCCCGGAAGCTGACAAAGTGAGTGACCGGGGTACGCAAACGAAGCCTACAAAGAGGCAACATGAAGGATGAGGTGTATTTAGGCTTTACGTTCCGGCGCGCCATGCACCATGGTGTAGGCGTAATCCACGCCCATACCGTAGGCGCCGCTGTGCTCACGTACCAGATCCATGACGGCGTCGTAGGTTTCTTTGCGGGACCAGTCGCGCTGGTACTCGAGAAGAACCTGTTGCCAGGTCACAGGTACGGCACCCGCCTGTACCATGCGGTCGATAGAACGCTCATGGGCATCCACGGACGTGCCGCCGGAAGTGTCAGTTACCACATAAACTTCGTAACCCGCTTCCAGCGCCATCAGCGCCGGGAAAGTCAGGCATACTTCGGTCCACAGCGCGGAGATAATCAATTTTTTACGCCCGGTCGCTTCCACGGCTTTCACAAACGCCGCATCTTCCCAGGAGTTCATCGAGGTGCGTTCAATTGGTTTCACATCAGGATGAACCGCTAACAATTCCGGCCAGATATAACCGCTAAAACTTTTCGTTTCCACAGAAGTATAAATCACCGGAACATTAAATATTTTCCCGGCCTTCGCTAATGCCACGGTATTATTTTTCAAAGTCTGGCGGTCAATATTCGCCACACCAAATGACATTTGCGGCTGATGATCAATAAAAATAAGCGTTGAGTTTTGAGGGTCAATCAGTTCCCGAATAGACATAGCACACCTTCTTAATCAATAAGTTAAAAGGCAACGGTCTGTATCTGCCGTCAGCAGAAGGATCCTGAATCAGAAAGCTTGTTGAGTATAGCGGGAAATTTCTAACGAGTTATTAAAGAAAACTTACCATCCAGTGAAACTATTAATTTTGTGTTGCGATATATCCTAAACAACATCAAAAAAATGCGCATGACTCATCTAATTTATTCACTGGCATTGTTTTTCTCCATTCGGTACAACAGAGGGGTTTAATTTTCAGGATATTTTCTGCTTATGCGCATCAATCTGGATGTTTTGCTAATTCTCGACGCACTTGATAAACAGGGTTCATTTGCCGCGGCGGCGGAATCGCTGTTTAAAACCCCTGCAGCACTCAGCTATATGATTCAAAAGCTGGAAAGTGATTTGAATATCGAGTTGCTTGACCGTTCCGGTCACCGAGCAAAATTTACCGACACCGGTCAGATGATGCTGGAAAAGGGACGTTTGCTGCTGAGTGCGGCAAAAGATCTCGAAAAGCAGGCGGTGCAGCTGAGTTCAGGCTGGGAAAAAGAGCTGGCGATTGCGCTGGACGACTCCTTCCCTTTCGCCTCGCTGTTGCCCATTATCGATGAATTTCACGCGCTGAATAAGCAAACCCGCCTTAACTTCACCCACCATACGCTGGCGGGCTCCTGGGAGGAGCTGACGCATAATGGAGCAGATATTATTTTGGGGGCGATTAATGAACCGCCTACGTCAGCGGCCTGGTCCTACAAAATGCTCGGCACGCTGGACAATGTGTTTGTCGTTGCGCCTGAGCATCCGCTGGCCGCAGCACCGGATGGCCTGACTAACGAACAGCTGTGCCTGCACCGGGCGATTGTCATTAGCGACAGCGCCCGCTTTTGTCATCCGTTACAAACCAATCTGATGGAGGAGCAGGCGCAGATTCGCGTTGATGATTTCCACAGTAAGGTGATGCTACTGCGGGCCGGCTTGGGCTGCGGATTTCTCCCCCGCCATATTGCTAACCCGTGGCTTGCCACGGGCGAGCTGGTGGAAAAAACGGTCATCTCATTTCGCCAAAAAGACGTGGCCTATATGGCCTGGCGCAATAACCGCGATGGACTGGCGCAGCGCTGGTGGCGGGAAACGCTGCTGGCAAGCCCGGATGTTACGCGCTTATATCAATGACCCATCCACACCGAAGCGGAAATCGCCGGCAGCGTCAGGATATCCTCGGCAAGCACGCCTTTGCCCTCCTGGTGCTGCCATTGGCTGACGCTCAGTAATGGCGAGGCTGGCAGGACCACTTCACAGGCGTGGCCACGGTTAATCGCCACCAATACACGCTGGCGGTTTAGCACGCGTACAAACACCACCACGTTATCCTCGGCGTAAATCACCTGACAACCACCATGGCGCAGCGCCTGGCTCTGGTGGCGTAATGTTGCCAGCCGCTGATACAACGCCAGCAGGTTAGCGTCCTGTTTTTCAGGCTGCCACGGGAATGGTTTGCGACAAAACGGATCGTTGTTCCCATCCAGTCCCACTTCGTCACCGTAGTAAATACAGGGCACACCAGGCCAGGTAAACAGCCACACCACCGCCAACGGTAAACGTGCGACGTCTTTACCGAGCAGAGATTTAAAACGGGCGGTATCGTGGCTGTCGAGCTGGTTGAACATCCGCAACTGCTGCTGATGCGACAAACCCGCGCGATAGTTATCCATCCACGCCATACAGGTCTGGGCGTCAATGAATTGCGGATCGTATGAAATATCGGTATTGGCGAGAAATCCCCATATCGGAAAGGTAAAACCGCGATAGTTCATGGCGGCATCTTCCGCGTCGGCCTGCAACCATTGGCGCGCGTCGCCAAAATGCTCGCCCACCACATACGCCTCTGACTGGGTCTCTTTCGCCGCCTGCGTAATTCCGGCCACGTGCTGCAGGTTGTTGTGCGCACCACCGGCCTCTCCCAGCATATGCACCACGTCAAGACGCCAGCCGTCCATACTCCACGGCGCTTTCAGCCAGTGGCGAACGATACTGTCTTCGCCGCGATAAATTTCATTCACCAGGCTTTCAGAGGAAAAGTCCAGCTTGGGCAGGCTGGAATACCCCAGCCAATCGAGCGCGACGCCGTCGGCTGAGAAATGATACCAGTCGCGCCAGGGGGATTGCGGATTATGGCACGCGCCATCCGTTCCCCGATTATGTCGGTCAAACCAGGCGTGTGAATCGCCGCTATGGTTAAAAACACCGTCGAGAATCAGGCGCATCCCCTGCTGTTGGGTGGTGTGACGCAGGCGCAGCAGCGCCCTGTCGCCGCCAAACTGCGGATCAACATGACGGTAATCTTCGGTATCGTATTTATGCACGCTCGGCGCGGTAAATACCGGATTCAGGTACAGCGCCGTGACGCCTAACGTTTTCAGATACGGCAGCTTTTCGCTGATGCCGTCCAAATCGCCGCCATAAAACGTGGAGCCACCGGCCTGGGCCGTAAGCGGTTCATCCCACTCGCGCCGCACAATATCGTGTCCGGCAGCGTGGTGGTAATAGACGTTATCCTGAGTCGCTTCACGCGACTGGCTGCGGGCAAAACGGTCCGGGAAAATTTGGTAAAAAATCTGATCGGCGGCCCACTGCGGACCGTTATCCGGCACATCAACAGCAAACTGCTCCAGACGCGCAGGCGGAAAACGGCTGAATCCCTGCGGGGTAAACCACAGCTGACGATCGAGCCAAAGTAATTTAAAGCTATAGCGTCGACGAGGCTGTCCGCTGGAGAGATCGATCGCCGCTCTCCACGCGGTCACGCCCGGCTGTGGCTGGCTGCGTTGCTTGTGCATACCCAGCGAAATCTCTTCGTTATCGTTTTCTGCGCGTAGCGTCACCCGCTGGGGTGGATTTTCCCCCGCCAGCCATAATGTAATCGTCAGTTGATCTTTGTTTTGCTTAACAAATGGGGCAACCGGAAGGTGCCAGGCGTTCAACATCACGTATCCCCTTTGATGATAATGACGTCACCTTGCCATAGCGAAGTGCAGGATCACTCATCATCTTAACGTTTATTGGGGGAGGAGTGCGGGGGAGGAGAAAATTGCCGGGTAACATTAAGCTACCCGGCAAAAATATTACTGCGCTTCAGCCAGTTGGCGCTCGCGACGGCGCTTGAAAACCCAGCCGGCAAGCAGCAGGATAATCCACGCAAAGCCGACGTATAGCGAAATGCGGGTATCCGGATGATAGCCGATAAGCGCGATGATAAAGACCAGGAAAATCAGGCCAATGACGGTCGTCACAACCCCACCCGGCACTTTAAATTTCAGCGCCTTAACCTCTTCCGGCGGCAGACGACGACGGAAGGCAATTTGTGACAGCAGGATCATAATCCACACCCATACCGTTGCGAAGGTCGCCAGAGAGGCGATCACCAGGAAGACGTTTTCCGGCATGATGTAGTTAAGATACACCGCAAACAGCAGCGCGATGGTCATCACCATCACCGTCACCCATGGCACGCCACGACGCGACGTCTTGGCGAACATTTTTGGCGCGCTGCCCTGCTCCGCCATACCGTGCAGCATACGCCCCACGCCAAAGACGTCAGAGTTGATGGCCGACAGCGACGCGGTCAGGACTACGAAGTTGAGGATCCCGGCGGCAAAGGTAATCCCCATATGCTGGAACGTCAGAACGAACGGGCTACCGTCAGTGCCGACCTGGTTCCACGGGTAAATAGACATGATGACGAACAGCGTCCCCACGTAAAACACGAGGATACGCATCGGTACGGAATTGATGGCGCGCGGAATAGATTTTTCCGGGTCTTTGGCTTCGCCAGCGGTAATCCCGATAATCTCAATCCCGCCGTAGGCGAACATCACCATTTGTAGCGACATCACCATGCCGAGCCAGCCGTTGCTGAAGAAACCGCCGTTGCTCCACAGATTATGGATACCGGTAGGCTGTCCGCCGTTACCAATCCCCCAAATGATGATGCCAAAACCAGCGACAATCATGATGATAATGGTGGCGACTTTAAAGAACGAGAACCAAAATTCCAGCTCGCCAAACACCTTCACGCTCATCAGATTGATGGCGCAGATAATCAATACCACGCTGAGTACCCAAATCCAGTGCGGTACGGCCGGGAACCAGACGCCCATGTAAATACCAAAGGCAGTCACATCGGCAATGGCGACAATCAGGATTTCAAAACAGTAGGTCCAGCCGGTTATGTAGCCTGCCAGCGGTCCGAGGTTTTCCTGCGCATAGCGCGAGAAGGAGCTGGCTGCAGGGTTATGAACGGACATTTCGCCCAGCGCGCGCATAATGATATACGCCGCTACGCCGCCGATAATATAGGCCAGCAACACGCTTGGCCCCGCCATTTTGATGGCATCGGCCGAGCCGTAGAACAGCCCGGTACCAATTGCTGAACCTAATGCCATAAAGCGAATGTGCCGGGTGCTCAGCCCACGCTTTAGCTTGTTATTACTTTCCATCGATTCCTAACCTGTTAACACAATAAAAAACCACGGGGCCATGTTAATAGCCCCGTGGTTAAAACTTATTGTCAGTGATATTAGTGTGCGCTGGAGGTCACTTGTCGACCCGCTGCACGATCCCAGATAACTGCCAGGACCACCATCACGACTGTTGGCATCAACCACGCCAGCCCCTGCTCCGCCAGCGGTAAACGCTGGGTCCAGGCCGGTAACACGTCGCCAATTGCAGAAGCTTTAATGCCATCAAGGATACCAAAAATCAGGCTGATAAACATCGCAGGTGCAATGACGCGGGAAGAATTATGCCACCATGAGCGGGTAAAACTTAATACAACCAGTGCGATACATGGCGGATAGATAGCCGTCAGCACCGGAATAGAGATCTGAATCAGATGGCTCAGACCCAGGTTAGAGACCACCATCGAGAAGCCGCCGAGGATAAATACCAGCGTACGATAAGACAGTGGAACGTACTGGGCAAAGAACTCTGCGCACGCGCAGGTCAGGCCAACCGCGGTGACCAGACAGGCGATGAAAATCAACGCCGCCAGCAGGAAGCTCCCTGCGCCACCAAAGGTGTGCTGAACATACGCATGCAGAATTGCCGCGCCGTTAGCAGATTGATCGACCAGAATTGCGCTATCTGAACCCAGACGGAACAACGCGAGATACAGCAGCGTTAAGCCCACACCCGCCATCAAACCCGCCCAAACGGTATAACGGGTCAGCAGACGCGCTTCAGTAACACCACGCGAGCGAGCGGCGTTGACGATAACAATACCAAATACCATCGCGCCCAGCGTATCCATGGTCAGATACCCGTTCACGAAGCCATTAGAAAACGCCGCAGTTTGATAGGCTTCCATCGCATTGCTGATCGGGCCTGCTGGCCAGACGATTGCGGCGACAGACAGGACCACCAGCGCCAGGATTTTCAGCGGAGCCAGGAAATTACCAACCGTATCCAGCAGTTTGCCCGGATACAGCGAAACCAGAATCACAATCGCGAAATAGACCACGCTGTAGATAAGCAGTGGCAGCGCGGAGTCACCGGTCAGCGGTGCAATCCCGACTTCGAAAGAGACCGTCGCGGTACGCGGCGTAGCAAATAACGGTCCAACAGCCAGGTAGCACACGGTCGCCAGCAGCAAACCAGCGACTTTACCGATAGGCGTGCTCAGTCGGTCCACACCACCACCGACTTTCGCCAGCGCGACAACGGTAAGTACCGGCAGGCCAACGGCGGTAATCAAAAAGCCAAAAGCCGCAGTCCAGACGTGTTCACCTGCCTGCAAACCAACCATTGGGGGGAAGATGATGTTACCTGCACCAACGAACAGTGCAAATGTCATAAATCCCAAAGCGATAATATCGCGCGATTTTAACTGATGGGTCATAAAGTCTTACTGCCTGTGGATGTGGTGTTGAAAATAATAAATTTTTGCCTTTCCCTGGGGGACAATACAGCGGCATTTTTGCTCAATTCCAGCGGGAAACACTCCCAGACTGGCGCGGCGAAGAATAGTTTTTCGATTTACCGCGTAAATGCAGTCGGTATGACAGCACCTGGAGCGCAATTTAAACGCTTATAACGTTTTAAAGCAAGGTGGGATCCAAAAACCAGAACAATATAGCGATATGAAAAATGGGGTTAGCACAAAACACCATTTCATGGAAAAAGGTATGGGTAATAGTTCGAACAAAAAACAACCAAACGTCGTAAAATTCAGGATGGTTATATTGACCGCATAGAAAAAGCCAGCTTGCGCTGGCTTTTGGAAAGATTATCTTACGAATGCGCCTTAACCGTTAATTTTGGCAATTAAACGTTCCGGGATCACGAAACTAAATCGCGTCCCAACGCCTGGTTCGCTTTCGATACTCAAGCGACTGTCGTGATGATGCAGCGCATGCTTAACGATGGCCAGACCAAGTCCGCTGCCGCCCGTTTGCCGTGATCGCGCCTTATCCACACGATAAAAACGTTCGGTTAATCGTGGAATATGCTCGGCGGCAATGCCTGGACCGTTGTCTTCCACGCAAAACTCCGCCCCCGACGCCACATGCTGCCAGCGTACGGTAATGTGCGTTCCCGCTGGCGTATGGTTCACCGCGTTGTAGACGAGATTCGAGATAGCGCTACGCAACTGCTCCTCGTTACCCCGCACGTTCAGGCTGTTATCAACATCAAAGGTAAACGTATGTTTTTGCTGGCTCAGCGTTTGCGCTTCGTGTTCGAGCACGCGCAGCATCATGGGCACATCGACCTTCTCATTGAGCAGTAGCGTCGGCGCAGCCTCAATTTTTGACAGCGTCAGCAGCTGTTTCACCAGCCCTTCCATGCGATACGTTTGTTCACGCATGGTATGTAGCGCTTTTTCACGCGTCGTCCCTTCCAGCGGATGCTCCTGCATCATTTCCAGGTACCCTTGTAACACCGTCAGAGGCGTACGCAGTTCATGGCTGGCGTTGGCGAAAAAGTTACGTCGTGAACCTTCCAGTTGATGCATCTGGGTAACGTCGCGCGCCACCATCAGCAGTTGCTTATCGGTATAGGGCATCACGCGAATTTCCAGATGCCGTCCGGTATTGAGTACCAGATTGATCGGTCGGCTAAAATCGCGCGTTTTCAGATATTGTGTAAATTCCGGGTAGCGCAACAAGTTAAGAATATTTTGCCCGCTATCGTCCGGCCAGCGCAGTCCCAGAACCTGCTGGGCCAGTCCGTTACACCAGAAGATACCGCCTTCTTCAGTGGTCAGCACCACCGCGTCGGGTAGCGATTCCGCCCCGCTGCGAAAACGTTTAATCAGATTACCCAGTTCACGACGGCGCTTTTTGTTGCGCAGTTGCATTTGATGCAGCCCGTACAGCAACGGCTCCCAACTGCCTCGCCCCGGCGGCGGCGTCATGCTTCTGTCGACCCATAGCCACCAGGACAAACGTAATAAATTCCAGAAATGCCAGATAAGCAGGCCCGTTACCGACGCCAGTAAAAACCAGGGCAGGTAACCGAAAAAAGCGCTAAGGATAAATGCCGGTATGCAGCACAGGATCAGCTCCAGTACCAACCTTTTCCATGACAATCGTTCTAGCAAACGTCTTACTCCCTATACGGCCTAATCCTTCAGGCCCTGATTCTTGTCAGTCAGAAGCGGGTTGAAAAACGATATCCCGTCCCGCGAACCGTCTGCACCATACGATCGTGTCCGCTGTGCTCCAGCGCCTTACGTAAGCGGCGGATGTGCACATCCACAGTCCTGTCTTCCACGTACACATTGGTACCCCAGACATGATTGAGGAGTTGCTCGCGACTGTAGACACGCTCGGGATGAGTCATAAAGAAGTGCAACAGTTTGAATTCGGTCGGCCCCATATCCAGCGGATCCTCGCCGGTCATCACACGATGCGAGGTGGGATCAAGGCTTAGCCCCTGCATTTCTATAACCTCTTCCACCGCCATCGGTGAAATACGACGCAGAACTGCTTTAATACGCGCCACCAGTTCCTTGGGAGAAAAGGGCTTGGTAATATAATCATCCGCGCCGGTTTCCAGCACCCGGACGCGATCTTCCTCTTCCCCCCTCGCCGTCAGCATCATCACCGGGATATCCCGCGTCATCGCTTCGCGCTTGAGATGTTTAATAAACTGTAGACCCGAGCCGCCTGGAAGCATCCAGTCAAGCAGGACGAGATCCGGCCAGGGTTCATTGAGTTGGTTCACAGCACTGTCATAGTCTTCGGCTTCAACGGGTTGAAATCCGTTTTGCTCGAGCACGAAGCAGACCATTTCACGAATTGGAGCTTCATCTTCTACGACCAGAATACGTCTCGCCATGATTTGCCCTGTTTGTAATTAAATCGTTTGCCATCAATACAGTGCCATTATGCGTCAGTTTTATGACAGATTTATGAAAAGATAGTCCAGGTTTAACGCAGCCCGGCGAATTATGACAGCCCGGAGACAAGATATTCCCACTCGTGAAGGGTTATAATCCCCGCCATTGTTTTATCGTCATGGAACTCTTATGCGCATCCTTCACACGTCTGACTGGCATCTGGGCCAAAACTTCTACAGCAAGAGCCGCGCCGCCGAGCATCAGGCCTTTCTCGACTGGCTGCTGGAAACGGCACAATCCCAGCAGGTGGATGCCATTATTGTGGCAGGCGATATTTTCGATACCGGCTCACCGCCTAGCTATGCCCGTGAGCTGTATAACCGTTTTGTCGTCAATCTGCAGCAAACCGGCTGTCATCTGGTGGTGCTGGCAGGCAACCACGACTCCGTCGCCACACTCAATGAATCCCGAGATATTCTGGCGTTTCTCAACACCACGGTGGTTGCCAGCGCTGGTCATGGGCCGCAGATACTGCCGCTACGCGACGGTACGCCGGGGGCGATCCTGTGTCCGGTGCCTTTTTTACGTCCGCGCGACATCATCACCAGCCAGGCCGGGCTGACAGGACAAGAAAAACAACAGCATTTACTGGGCGCAATCACCGACTACTATCAGCAGCAGTATCAGGATGCCTGCACGCTGCGCGGCGACCACAATCTCCCCATCATTGCGACCGGGCATTTGACCACCGTTGGAGCCAGTAAAAGCGACGCCGTACGTGACATTTATATCGGTACGCTGGACGCCTTCCCGGCGCAAAACTTCCCACCGGCAGACTACATCGCGCTGGGACATATTCACCGGGCGCAGATTATCGGCGGCACGGAACATATTCGCTACTGCGGCTCGCCGATTGCCCTCAGTTTTGACGAGTGCGGCAAAAGCAAATGTGTACATCTGGTGAGCTTTGACGCGGGGAAACTCAGCGCCGTTGAAAATCTCACCGTGCCGGTTACGCAGCAGCTTGCGGTACTGAAAGGCGATTTAGCCGCCATTACTACTCAGCTTGAGCAGTGGCGCGGCGTGCAGCAAGAGCCACCGGTGTGGCTGGATATTGAAATCACCACCGACGACTACCTGCATGATATGCAACGTAAGATCCAGGCCTTAACCGAAGATTTACCGGTAGAAGTGCTACTGGTGCGCCGCAGTCGTGAACAGCGCGAACGCATTATGGCCAATGAACGACGTGAAACGTTAAGCGAGCTGAGCGTGGCAGAGGTTTTTGACCGCCGCCTGGCGCTGGAAGAACTCGAAGAACCGCAGCGTGAGCGGCTTAACCAGCTGTTTAGCGCAACCTTACAAACGCTTGCCGGGGAGGCTGAAGCATGAAAATTCTCAGCCTGCGCCTGAAAAACCTCAACTCCCTGAAGGGAGAATGGAAAGTCGATTTTACGGCAGAACCGTTTGCCAGCAACGGGTTGTTCGCTATCACCGGGCCAACGGGCGCGGGGAAAACGACCCTGCTGGACGCAATTTGCCTTGCGCTGTACCACGAAACGCCGCGCCTGAATACCGTGTCACAGTCGCAAAACGACCTGATGACCCGCGACACCGCGGAGTGTCTGGCCGAGGTCGAGTTTGAGGTGCGGGGCGAAGCCTACCGCGCATTCTGGAGCCAGAACCGGGCACGCAATCAGCCGGAGGGCAATCTGCAGGTCCCTCGCGTAGAGCTGGCCCGCTGCTCCGACGGTAAAATCCTCGCCGATAAGGTCAAAGATAAGCTGGAGATGACCGCCGAGCTTACCGGGCTGGATTACGGACGTTTTACCCGTTCGATGCTGCTGTCTCAGGGGCAGTTTGCCGCATTTCTTAATGCCAAACCGAAAGAACGCGCCGAGCTGCTGGAAGAGCTGACCGGCACTGAGATCTACGGCCAAATCTCCGCCATGGTATTTGAAAAGCACAAATCAGCGCGTACGGAACTGGAAAAATTGCAGGCCCAGGCCAGCGGTGTTGCGCTGTTAACGCCAGAGCAATTGCAATCCCTGACAGAAAGTTTGCAGGTACTTACTGACGAAGAAAAACAATATCTTACCTGCCAACAAGCCCAGCAGCAGCACCTCAACTGGCTCATGCGGCAAAATGAGCTACAGGCGGAGATAAACCGTCACCAGCAGGCATTACAGGCGGCACTTCAGGCGCAGGAAGACGCGCAGCCGCAACTGGCGGCGCTGAGTCTGGCACTCCCAGCCAGAGCGTTACGCCCACACTGGGAGCGAATCCAGGAACAAACGGCTACGATTGACCGTACGCGACAGAAGATTCAGGAAGTGAATGCTCGCTTACAAAGCAGCTTAGCGCTGCGCGGACGTATTCGTCAGCAGGCACAAACGCAGTCAGCCGCTATGCTCGCCGGACAGCAAACGTTAACCGACTGGCTGAAAGAACATGACCGCTTCCGTTTGTGGAGTAGCGAACTGGCAGGATGGAAAGCGCTGCTGGCCCAACAGTCCGACGCCAGCGCCCAACTGCGCCAGTGGCAGCAGTTGCGGGAGAACGACATGCGCAAGCTCGATGCGCTGGCGCTTCCCACGCTGACCCTTTCGGTACAACAGGTAACGGAAGCGCTGGCGCAACATGTGCAGCTTCGTCCGTTACGCCAGCGGCTGAGTAATCTGCACGGGCAAATCGCCCCGAAGCAAAAGCAACTGGCGCAGCTACGCGCCACGCTTGTGCAGCGTCAGCAGGAGCTGGCCCAGCGCAATGCGGTGCTTACAGAAAAGCGTCAGCGCTATAAAGATAAAAATCAGCAGCTTGCCGATGTGAGAATCATTTGCGAGCAGGAAGCCCGCATCAAAGATCTGGAAAGCCAGCGGGCATTATTGCAATCCGGCATGCCTTGCCCACTTTGCGGCTCCACCACGCACCCGGCGATTGAGCGCTATCAAACGCTCGAACTGAGTGTGAATCAGACACGGCGTGAAGCGCTGGAAAAAGAGGTCAAAACGCTGGCCGATGAGGGTTCAACGCTACGCGGTCAACTTGAGGCGATAACCCAGCAACTTCAGCGCGATGAACGCGACGTACAAACGCTTTCTCTGGAAGAGCAAGCACTTACTCAAGAGTGGCAGACAGTCACCGCCAGCCTCAACGTGACGCTGCAACCGCAGGATGACATCGCCCCGTGGCTTGCCGCCCAGGAAGAGCACGAGCAGCAGCTTCACCAGTTGAGTCTGCGTCATACCCTGCAGGCGCAAATCACCGCACACACAGAGCAGATTACTCAGCTCCAGCAGCATATTGACCAGCGTCAGGCAACGTTAACCGCCGAGCTGGCCCGTCATGGTCTGTCCCTTCCGGCCGAGGGTGAAGTCGCCTCATGGCTGAGCGAGCGGGCGAACGAAGCGCAAATGTGGCAGCTGCGCCAGAACGAACTGGCTGAATTACAGGCTCGAATCGCCCAGCTTGCGCCGGTGCTGGAAACGCTGCCTGAAACCGATGCGCTTGGTGAAAACATTGAGAATCTGTCGCTGGAAAACTGGCGGCAGGTGCACGACGATTGCCTCTCTTTACAGGGGCAGTGGCAAACCTTACAGCAGCAGGAGGCGCAGGACGTTCAGCGCGCTGCAGAAATTCAGGCGCAGTTTGATACCGCATTGCAGGCCAGCATCTTTGCCGATCGCGACGCCTTTATTGCCGCCCTGCTGGATGAAGAGACCTTTAACCGCCTTGAACAATTGAAGCAATCACTGGAAGGCCAGCGACAGCAGGCGCAAACGCTGCTTAATCAGGCGCAGCAGGCGCTGGCGACTCATCAACAACAGCGACCAACCGGGGTGGATCTCACGCTCACCGTGCAACATCTTCACGACGCGCTGGCGCAACTCACCCAGCAGCTACGGGAGAACACCACTCGTCAGGGCGAAATTCGCCAGCAGCTCAAGCAGGATGGAGAAAACCGCCAGCAGCAGCAGGCGCTGATGCTCGAGATTGCGAAAGTCGCACAGCAGGTCGAAGACTGGGGCTATCTGAACGCGCTGATCGGCTCGAAAGAGGGAGATAAATTCCGCAAGTTTGCCCAGGGGCTGACGCTGGATAATCTGGTCTGGCTTGCCAACAACCAGTTGACCCGTCTGCACGGTCGCTATCTGTTGCAGCGCAAGGCCAGCGAAGCGCTGGAGCTGGAAGTGGTTGATACCTGGCAGGCCGATGCCGTGCGTGACACGCGTACGCTTTCCGGCGGCGAGAGCTTCCTCGTGAGTCTGGCGCTGGCGCTGGCGTTGTCCGATCTGGTCAGCCACAAAACGCGAATTGACTCCCTGTTCCTCGACGAAGGTTTCGGCACGTTGGACAGCGAAACGCTGGATACCGCCCTGGATGCGCTCGATGCGCTCAACGCCACTGGCAAAACCATTGGTGTCATCAGCCACGTTGAAGCGATGAAAGAACGCATTCCGGTACAGATCAAGGTCAAAAAAATCAACGGACTGGGCTACAGCAAACTCGATAAAATATTTGCAGTTGATGCCTGATAGCAGCTCAGCTCCAGAAGGCCGGATATGCGCCAGCGCTATCCGGCACGGCACATAGCACGATCGTGAATACACAAAGACGGATATGAAATGGCATTCCACTTCGCTTATCCGCAAGCTATCTCTATTGGCGGCGAACGTTCGCCGCTATGGCGCACATCGTGCGTCTTTCTTGTTGGCAGGTGGTATGAAAAAAGTCATTTTCTCTTTAGCTCTGGGGACATTTGGGCTGGGCATGGCCGAGTTTGGCATCATGGGTGTACTCACCGAGCTGGCGCGGGACGTGGGAATTTCCATCCCTGCCGCTGGCCATATGATTTCGTTTTACGCCTTTGGCGTGGTGCTGGGCGCGCCTATTATTGCGTTCTTTTCCAACCGCTTTTCTCTCAAGCACATTCTGCTGTTTCTGGTCACGCTGTGCGTGATCGGCAACGCCATCTTCACCCTCTCCTCCTCATATTTAATGTTGGCGGTGGGCAGGCTGGTTTCCGGCTTTCCACACGGCGCGTTTTTTGGCGTTGGCGCGATTATCCTGTCGAAGCTGGCCCGTCCGGGAAAAGTCACCGCCGCCGTCGCGGGCATGGTTTCGGGTATGACCGTTGCTAATCTGATTGGCATTCCCATCGGCACCTGGCTGAGCCAGGAATTTAGCTGGCGCTACACGTTTCTGCTGATAGCCGTCTTTAATATCGCCGTGATGGTCTCGATAACTTTTTGGGTACCCAACATCAGCGATGAAGCAAAAGGGAAACTGCGCGAACAATTTCACTTTTTGAAAACCCCCGCCCCGTGGCTCATCTTTTCCGCCACCATGTTTGGTAACGCCGGGGTTTTCGCCTGGTTCAGCTACGTCAAACCGTACATGATGTTCATCTCCGGCTTTTCCGAAGCGCTGATGACCTTCATCATGATGCTGGTGGGATTGGGGATGGTGTTGGGAAATCTGCTGAGCGGTCGCCTTTCTGGCCGCTATACGCCGCTGCGTATTGCGGTAATAACCGACTTTGTAATTGTGCTGGCTCTGCTGCTGCTCTTTGCCTTTGGCGGGATCAAAGCCGCGTCGCTGATCTTCGCCTTTATTTGCTGCGCGGGCCTGTTTGCCCTGTCGGCGCCGCTGCAAATTTTGCTGCTGCAAAATGCTAAAGGGGGTGAGCTGCTGGGTGCGGCAGGAGGGCAAATTGCCTTTAATCTCGGCAGCGCAATTGGCGCCTGGTGCGGTGGTATGATGCTGACGCTGGGCTTTGCCTACAACTACGTGACGTTGCCGGCGGCGCTGCTGTCGTTTTCTGCAATGTCGTCGCTGCTGCTCTACGGTCGCCTGAAGCGCAGCGTATCCCGGATGACTCCCGCTGCCGGATAGCCTCTGCGCTACCCGGCAACGCGAACATTACTCCTGCGGCCACAACCAGGCCGCGCCGCGCACGCCGCTGGAGTCACCGTGCAGCGCCTTGCGTAGAGGCGTTTCGCACTCGCCGCCAAAGACAAACTGTTTAATCAACGTTGGCACGTTTTGATACAGTCGGTCGACATTGCTCATTCCGCCGCCCAGCACGATTACGTCCGGATCGAGAATATTCACCACATGTGCCAGTGATTTCGCCAGACGCAGCTCGTACCGACTCAACGCCTGTTCCGCCTGGGCATCCCGGGCATTAACAAGACTGATAATTTCACTGCCCTTGAGCGGCTTACCGCTCAGACGCTGGTAGTCGGTGGCAAAACCGGTTCCGGAAATGAAGGTTTCAATGCAGCCTTGCTTGCCGCAATAGCAGGGCACTTCCTGCCGATAACGCAGTTCGTCTTCGTCCATCCACGGCAGCGGATTATGCCCCCACTCGCCCGCAGTACCGTTGCCGCCCGTGTGCGCCCGGCCGTTCAGCGCCACTCCAGCGCCACATCCTGTACCGATAATCACCGCAAACACGGTTTGCGCCCCCGCCGCTGCACCATCAACGGCTTCAGAAACCGCCAGGCAGTTGGCATCATTTGCCAGCCGCACTTCGCGATTCAGACGCGTACTTAGGTCTTTGTCAAAAGGTTGCCCGTTAAGCCAGGTCGAGTTGGCATTCTTCACCACTCCGGTGTAGGGCGAAATTGAACCGGGAATGCCCATCCCGACGGTTCCCGACTGCCCGGTGGCCTTTTCCGCCATCTCCACCAGCGCGGCGATGGTTTCTATCGTTTGCCGATAATCATCACGCGGCGTGGGCAGGCGATGGCGAAAAAGCTGTTCGCCTGCATCGCCAAGCGCGATAACTTCCGTTTTCGTACCGCCTAAATCGATACCTATACGCACTGTTTGCTCCTCTTCCCGATTAACAATGCAAGCATAGCGACAATTCGCTATCATGCCCGCTGGATTTAACGACAAGGCCGTGGAAATTATCATGCTGTGGTTCAAAAATTTAATGGTTTACCGTCTTAGCCGCGATGTTTCTTTGCGTGCCGAAGAGATGGAAAAACAGCTGGCATCAATGACGTTCACCCCTTGCGGTAGCCAGGATATGGCAAAAATGGGCTGGGTTCCGCCGATGGGATCGCACAGCGATGCATTAACGCATACCGCCAATGGCCAAATTATTATCTGCGCCCGCAAAGAAGAAAAAATTCTGCCGTCGCCGGTTATCAAACAGGCGCTGGAAGCCAAAATTTTCAAACTGGAAGCTGAGCAAGGTCGCAAACTCAAGAAGACCGAAAAAGACTCGCTGAAAGATGAAGTTCTGCACTCATTGCTGCCGCGCGCCTTTAGCCGTTTCAGCCAGACGATGATGTGGATCGATACCGTCAACGATCTGATCATGGTTGATTGCGCGAGTGCGAAGAAAGCCGAAGATACGCTGGCGCTTCTGCGTAAGAGTCTCGGTTCGCTGCCGGTCGTTCCGCTGACGATGGAAAACCCCATTGAGCTGACGCTGACCGAATGGGTTCGTTCCGGTACAACGGCACAGGGATTCCAGTTACTGGATGAAGCCGAACTAAAAGCGATCCTTGAAGACGGCGGCGTGATCCGCGCGAAAAAGCAGGATCTGGTCTGCGACGAAATCGCCGTGCATATCGAAGCGGGCAAACTGGTCACCAAGCTGGCCCTTGACTGGCAGCAGCGCATTCAGTTCGTGATGTGTGACGACGGCTCTATTAAGCGTTTGAAGTTTAGCGACGAGCTGCGCGATCAGAACGAAGATATTGACCGCGAAGATTATGCTCAGCGTTTTGATGCCGATTTCATCCTGATGACGGGTGAACTGGCGGCGCTGATTAAAAGTCTGGTGGAAGGATTAGGCGGCGAAGCGCAACGTTAAGCCGTACTTACCGAATGGCGGCATAATGTCGCCATTCGTCATTTCTATGCTTACAGATAGCGGCAAAGATAGGATGTTGGCTCTGCCACCTGCAGATGAAACTCACTGTTGCCCGGTACGTTGAACACGTCCCCTGCGGCATACACCTTCCACTCAGTTTCCCCCGGCAGCAGCACGTTCAGTGCGCCGCTAACGACAGTCATCTCTTCAGGCGCCGCAGTACTAAAGGTATATTCGCCTTCAGCCATCACGCCAACACTGGCGCGGCCAGTACTGCTGCTGGTAAAACCGATCGATTTTACTTTGCCGGAAAAGTATTCATTACTTTGAAGCATACAACTGGCCCCATCTCGTGATTAAGTTGAGAACCAATATAGGGGGCTGACGTTCCACCTGTCACGCAAAATTACGCCAACAGCTCCGAAGCCAGTCGGGCAATCAACACATTAGACAGAAGAACCGGGACATCCAGCGATTTTTGCAGTAAATCGCGATGGCGTTGATTGAACCCCAGACAATCCAGCATGATCACATCCGCGCCTTGCTCCAGCAGTTCTTTCCCGGCATCAATCAATTGTTGTTCGGTACCTTCGATCGGATTCGCCACGGCATACACTGGTGGAGTTTGTAACACCTGCCATTTTTGCGTCTGGGCTTTGAGCAATTCGGTGACGGGGACAATAACCCCGACCTGATGCCCATCGACAATCGAGGCCACCAGCGGGGGGATAATACGCAACGGCTCCAGCAGAATGCTATTGCGGGCGGTCAGGCGAGCGATTGAGGCGGTACTCATCAGCAGGATCACGTCAAAGCCCTGGTTATCCAGCACCTCCACGATACTTTGCAGCGAGCGCTCAACCTTCTGGCGTGAGACATGCGCAAGTTGGTGGTCGCTGAGCAGCGTTAATAAAGGCTCGTCACCGGGCGAAACGCCGTACTCAGCCATCACATCTTCTCGCCGCATCTGTCCAAGCAGACTGTGGTGAGTAATGTGCTGTTCATCGATATATTCCGTCAGGAGCGGTAACACCTCACACATCGGCACCACGCCAATCGTGAGGATAGCCAACGACGCACTCATTTGTTGCTCCACCATCTTCTTACTTTGCTGTGAAATCCCGGGCAAGTGCCGGGCGCTGACCTGCGCTACAAATGCTCAAAAGCGTAGCAGCTGATCGACGGTGTATTGTGTAAAGATTCCCAATCATTCCGGTACTGGATTGTTATTGCTTAATTTTCAATTTTAACGGTATACGGCGAAATTTAAGAAAATGTGATGAACGCCCGTCGTGGCACTTTTCAGACTCGTGCCAGGACGGTGCTTAATATCAGGTTTTATCGGGGTCTTCGTAGCGTTTTTTGGCATCCATGGCTTCCTGCGCAGAAGGATGCTCACTGATCAACGTATTCGGTTTAGGGTGATCGGCTCGAAGTTGATACCAGGTTACCGTCTGGCCTGGCGTCCCCTTTTCAACCGTAACAATGTTCGCTTGACGTGGGTAAGGTGGTTTTGTCGGCATAGTTCTTCCTTTTTACTGGATGAACATTAAGTATAGACACCGCCCTGTAACCGTGGCGCTGCCTGCGCCAGTATCTCAAGAATGTCTTCCACCACCTGCGCAGGTTTATGGGTGGCATCAACGATGTAGTGCGCAGCTTCACGGTACAGAACATCGCGCTGAGCGAGCACTTCCTGCACCTCTTCAGTCAACGGCTTACCGGTTAAGGTTGGGCGCAATCCCTCTTCAGGCGCGGCCTCCAGACGATCAACCAGTACTGATACCGGTGCGCTTAAATAGATAACCACGCCGTGGCTGCGCATGTAATGACGATTAAATTCGGTAAGAATGATACCGCCGCCGGTCGCAACAACCGTTGCCGGGGCCGTGACGGCCTGCAGAGCGCTCGTCTCCTGGGCACGAAACCCTTCCCATCCTTCCCTTTCGACAATCTCCGCCACGGTCATCTGCACGTGCGATTGCAACCAGCGATCGGTATCGACAAACTGGAAATCGATAGCCTTCGCCAGCGCCATACCGGTAGTTGTCTTACCACACCCCCGGGGGCCGACAAGATAAAGAGGTTGCGTCATTACAGAAATTCCCCAGGGAGCCGCGAGCGAGCGGGATCTGATGCGGTTAAAGATATAATCATATCACCAAACTAGTACATCGCCAAAACGTAAAGAAAAAATTACATATAGGGTAGCTGTACCTATTAACCCCTACTATAACAAGAATTCACCATGAATAAAGTGTAAATAATAAATTACACGCTTTATTTTCTACGCTGTACTTCCAGCCACCACTTATCAAGCTCAGCAGCAAAATGCTGCCTGTCTCGTGGTGAAAGGCTGTCCGGCCCGCCGGTCTGAATACCGCTGGCGCGTAGCGTATCCATAAAATCACGCATCATCAGACGCTCACGGATCGTGGCTTCGGTATAACGTTCACCGCGCGGATTAAGCGCCGCCGCACCTTTTTCAATGACTTCCGCCGCCAGCGGGATATCCGCTGTTATCACTAAATCACCGGCACTACACTGACGTACAATCTCGTTATCCGCCACGTCAAACCCGGCGGGAACACGTAATGTGCGGATAAACCGCGAAGACGGGACGCGCAAACTTTGGTTGGCTACCAAAATAAGCGGCATCTGCATGCGCTCAGAAGCGCGGTACAAAATATCTTTAATCACATTCGGACACGCATCGGCATCCACCCATATTGTCATAATTTCTCCCCACTGATGTGCAGTTGCACATTGTCGCGTGCTTTTACTTGCAGGCAAAGTGCTGTTTATCCTTCTGCACATATTCAATCCGCGCTAAGCTTAGCTTTCCCAGGTAAAACAATGAATATCACGCATAGGGAGTGACAAAATGGACAAGAAAATCGGTTTTATCGGCTGCGGTAATATGGGCAAAGCGATACTTGGCGGCATGATCGCCAGCGGCCAGGTTCTCCCCGGACAAATCTGGGTCTACACCCCTTCCCCCGATAAAGTCGCTGCATTGCACGACCAGTACGGTATTAATGCGGCGCAGTCTGCGCAAGAGGTCGCGCAAATCGCTGACATTGTTTTTGGGGCCGTAAAACCAGGCATAATGATTAAAGTGCTGAGCGAAATTACCTCCAGCCTGAACAAAGACTCCCTGGTCGTCTCGATTGCCGCTGGCGTCACCCTCGATCAGCTCGCCCGCGCGCTGGGCCATGACCGTAAAATCATTCGCGCGATGCCAAACACGCCGTCACTGGTGAATGCCGGAATGACCTCCGTCACACCGAACGCCTTAGTCACGCCAGAAGACACGGCCGACGTGCTGAATATCTTCCGCTGCTTTGGCGAAGCGGAAGTCATTGCGGAGGCAATGATTCATCCGGTCGTTGGCGTCAGTGGTTCAGCACCGGCCTATGTGTTTATGTTTATTGAAGCGATGGCGGACGCCGCCGTGCAGGGTGGCATGCCTCGCGCGCAAGCTTATAAATTCGCGGCGCAGGCAGTAATGGGGTCGGCAAAGATGGTGCTGGATACGGGTAAACATCCCGGAGAACTGAAGGATATGGTGTGCTCGCCTGGCGGAACCACCATTGAAGCGGTACGCGTCCTGGAAGAACGTGGTTTCCGTTCATCAGTGATTGAAGCGATGATTAAGTGCATGGAGCAGTCGGAAAAACTCAGCCGCTCCTGAGTTAACACCGCCGGACGTCAGGCCGCCGCCTCAGTGCGGTTACGTCCGGAATTCTTTGCTTTGTAGAGCGCCATATCCGCCGACTTTAACCATTCTCGATAATGCTCGGTTTCTGCGGTCAGCGGCGCAACGCCCACGCTGATCCGCAGAGCAACCTGCGGCGCGCAGGATAAACGCAGTTGGCCAAGTCGTTCGTGAACGCGAGACATCGCCGCAATCGCGCTGGTTGCCGGCGTGCCGCACATAATCACCGCAAACTCATCACCGCCAAAGCGCCCGATCACGTCGCTACCGCGTAAGGTCATCTGCAACTGGCGGGTCAGCGCGACAATCGCCTGGTCCCCAACGTCATGACCCCAGGTATCATTGATGCTCTTAAAATGGTCGATATCGATAATAAGTAACGTGGCGTCACGCTGGTAGCGGCGGCAATTATCAAATTCATTACGCAGTAACAGTTCCCAATGGCGGCGGTTGTACACCCCAGTCATGCCATCTCGCGTACTCATCACCTGTAAACGGCGTTTATGTTCCGCCAGCTTGATGACCGTCTGGTAGCTGACCCAGGCAAACAGCAGCGGATAAATCACCAGCACCGGCAGCGTCAATAGCACGCTAAGTTGAGTACTGCTAAAAGTGACGGAGATATCGGTTAACTGTAACGTCACCAGGCATGAAACCATCATCAAAACGGCGCCTGCGATGAATATTCGCATCCCGCCTGCGCCCATCAGGTTGATGCAGATAATCATCAGCAGCGCCGTGGATGGCAACAGGTTTACGCCCATAATCCCTATCCACATACCGGCAAGAATGGCATCGGCTTTTAAGTTGGTAAATTCGCTATGCAGAGGATCGTCGGCTTTGCTGGCCAACTGCCAGGCCAAATGCGGCCAGACAAACGCCCATCCCACCAGTAATAGCCACCAGCCACCGGTAATGGGCTGAGCAACTAATACCGACGCGATAGGGAAAAACATTCCCCCCAATCCCACCGCTCGCGGCAGCCTGATTCGTCGGGCGAATCGCAGACCGGAACGTTGGTGGTCATTTTGATGAAGCGATAAAAATGCTTCATTCGGGACGACCTTCTTTTGATAAAAGTTTTCATCATTCATTGTATTTGGGAATATTCTGAAACAAATTTCCCAAATTATAGGAAGGGGTCTGGTGGCGGAAGTATGATATTTCGGGTGAGCGATTTTACCTGCTCACCCGTAAGTGCTACGCAGATTTCTTCAGGCAAGCGCTCATAAATTTATTACGATCATCACCTTTCAGAGACTGCTCCGTCGCCTTAACGTTACATTCACGCATTTTTTGCTGCTGCGGCGTCAGGCTCTTTTCCTCCGGCGCAGATTTACTGTTTTTCAGGCAATCACTCATATATGTCTTACGCGCATCCCCTTTTAAGGTCTGCGCCGTTGCCTGCTGATTGCAGGTGGTCATACGCTGTTGTTGCGGGGTTAAAGTCTTCTCGGCAGCACCGACGGTAGTTAAAAAAATCAGACCAAAAAGCAGCGTCATTAATAATGTAATTTTCATAGCATCCTTCTTTTCTGAACGACAACACACAGGTAAGTTTGGCTGCTAACGATAAAAATACCACCCGCCGGCAAAAGTATTGCCGCCGGGTGTCGGGTTATTTCAGTCCTAACGCCGCTTTCATGGTGTAAAACAGGTCGGTTTGATCGGTCAGACCGACCACATTCGCCGCATGCGGGCCATAGGCTGCAATTCGCAGCTGGCTGCCGGTGTGCTCCTGAGATTCCTCTTCAGAGTTGCCGTAGCTGATGACCATGACCGCGCCATCTTTGGTATTCAGCGCCTGGGTCAGGCCTGGTGCTTTGGTATCCGGCGCGACAATCTGGCTGGCATGTGCGTGGTCAGCGGTTACCACCACCAGGGTGTTGCCATCTTTCTTCGCAAAGGCAAGCGCGCGCTGTACCGCTTCGTCCAGATCGACCGTTTCACCAATCTGTCCGCACGGGTTGGCGGCATGGTCCTGTTTATCGATTGACGCCCCTTCCACTTGCAGGAAGAAGCCTTTCTCATTTTTGCTTAACAGCTCAATCGCTTTATCCGTCATCTGCGCCAGCGTTGGCACGCTGTCGTCACGCTTTGGATTTGGCGTACAGGTCACAACCGGCTTATCCAGATTGCCATGATAAGACGCTTTCGGACCTTCCCAGCGCACGGGCATATTGCCGTCAGAGAACAGGCCCAGCAGCGGTTTATCCTGATTAGCTTCGGTAATCGCCGCCAGCGTCGCGGTATCACTCACCATCTGATAACCACGGGCCAGGGCTTGTTCACGCAACGTTTTACCCTGCCACTCGCCTGCCGCAGCGGTTTCCGCAAACGTTTTGGCCCCGCCGCCCAGCGTAACGTCAGCCCGGGCATTCAGTAATTGTTCGGTGATTGACCCTTTACCGCCTTTTTCCAGCGCATTGGTTGGACATTTTTCACGTGTCACGCCTGGGCCATAGCACTTACGCGAAGTCACATGGGCAACCAGCGCCGCCGGGGTAGCATCCTGCAATTCAGCGGTAGAAACGTTGCCCGTTGCCAGCCCCGCCGCTTTTGCCATTTCAAGAATTGTGGCGTGATCTTTTTCATGAATATCAACGCCCAGCGCGCCATTATAGGTTTTCACACCGGTGGTCCACGCCGTCGCGGATGCCGCAGAATCCGTCACATAATCGGGTTTACCCGTTTTCTTATCCAACGCATAGTGCGTGTATTGTCCGGTCAACGGTAAAGCATCAATCCCTTTAAAAAAGCCGCCTGCGCCTTCGGCATAATTTCGCGCGGCCGTTATTTCTGAGTCACCCATCCCATCGCCAATCAATAAAATAATATTTTTGGCCGGTTTATCGCTCAGAGATTCGCGCAGAGCCGCCGTTTGATCGGCAGACAATCGGCGGGCGCCGCCCGGCGTGGTGATATCACCCTGAGCGGCACGATTATCCATAACCGCGATGGCAGAGGTTTCTGCATTAATAACCGGGGTAAACAGCAAAGGTAACAGGGCAATAGCGAGTGCGCTTTGTTTCACTTTATTTTCTCCATGTATAAATACGGTAAAATTAAAACAAAGCGACTATAAGTATTTGATGTGACACTTTTATGATAATTTGTGGATGACGCACCACGGATTACTCAAAACGCTTTTGGCACACTCTCGCCAGCGTTATGAACGTTGGTCAGAAACGCAGGCATACGGCCTTCTCCAGCCAAAGCCCCCTCAATTTGGCGAATAAATATTTGCCGATCGTTACACGTCATATTGCGCAGCATTTCGATGATTACCTGCTCCAGCGTTTCAACCTGCGCCGTCAGTTCTTGCGACTCTTCTTCTTTTTGGGCGAGCTTAAGTAACAACTCAGTAACGAGATTTTTCATTTACGTATTCCCTTAACCAAATATAGGCCACGTTATCATTAAGACTCACAACTGCCTAGGGAAGGTGCGAACAAGTTCCTGATATGAGATCATCATATTCATCCGGAGCGCATCCCAGAGGGACATCATGAGCCATCAACTCACCTTCGCCGATAGTGAATTCAGCACTAAGCGCCGTCAGACCCGAAAAGAGATTTTCCTCTCCCGCATGGAGCAGATTCTGCCATGGCAGAATATGACCGCTGTCATCGAGCCGTTTTATCCCAAGGCGGGCAATGGCCGACGGCCCTATCCGCTGGAGACCATGCTGCGTATTCACTGCATGCAGCATTGGTACAACCTGAGCGACGGTGCCATGGAAGATGCCCTGTACGAAATCGCCTCCATGCGCCTGTTTGCCCGATTATCCCTGGATAGCGCCCTGCCGGATCGCACCACCATCATGAATTTCCGCCACCTGCTCGAGCAGCATCAACTGGCCCGTCAATTGTTCAAGACCATCAATCGCTGGCTGGCCGAAGCAGGCGTCATGATGACCCAAGGCACTTTGGTGGATGCCACCATCATTGAGGCACCCAGCTCTACCAAGAACAAAGAGCAGCAACGCGATCCGGAGATGCATCAGACCAAGAAAGGCAATCAGTGGCACTTTGGCATGAAGGCCCACATTGGTGTCGATGCCAAGAGTGGCCTGACCCACAGCCTAGTCACCACCGCGGCCAACGAGCATGACCTCAATCAGCTGGGTAATCTGCTTCATGGAGAGGAGCAATTTGTCTCAGCCGATGCCGGCTACCAAGGAGCGCCACAGCGCGAGGAGCTGGCCGAGGTGGATGTGGACTGGCTGATCGCCGAGCGTCCCGGCAAGGTAAAAACCTTGAAGCAGCATCCGCGCAAGAACAAAACGGCCATCAACATCGAATACATGAAAGCCAGCATCCGTGCCAAGGTGGAGCACCCGTTTCGCATCATCAAGCGGCAGTTCGGCTTCGTGAAAGCCAGATACAAGGGGCTGCTGAAAAACGATAACCAACTGGCGATGTTATTCACCCTGGCCAACCTGTTTCGGGTGGACCAAATGATACGTCAGTGGGAGAGATCTCAGTAAAAACCGGAAATAACGCCAGAAATGGTGGAAAAAATAGCCTAAATAGGCTGATTCGATGTGTTTGCGGGAAAAAAATCGGCCCAGATCCGCGAAATTTTAATCAGCGAGTCAGCTTGGGAAGAAATGACCTGCTTATTCGCACCTTCCCTAGCCGGGGCGCAGAAATCAGCGCCGAGATGCCCGGAACCGAAGCAATCAGCCCGCTGAGAAAAGCAATATTAGAACTGTCTGGGACCATTGATTTAATAAACAGCGCCAGAATCGGCCCAATTGAGCCGTTACATAACTGGATCACCATCGTAGTAAAAAACAGGCTGATCACCAGCGCCGGATAAGGCAGCGAGGCAAAGACGGCCTTCCCGCTCAGGCGTTCGCTTTTTTTGATTGTCGGGCGCACACCTTCTTTGATAAAGAACAGCGTGACCAGAAAACTCACTACCAGCAAAGCCGCGGTAATACAGAATACCGCCCGTAAGCCAACGTGGTCGGCAATAAAGCCCCCCATCAGCGGCCCGCCAATAACGCCGCTAATTTGCGCCGTCGAGAGCGTACTCAGCGCCCACCCGCTGCGTTCGCGCGGAACCTGTGAGGCTACCAGCGCCATCGCATTGGGAATATAGCCAGACGTTAACCCCATGACCCCACGCAGCAGAAAAAGCTGCCAGACGTTAGTGGCAAAGGCCTGCAGTAAAATCGCAATCGCCATACCCAAAGAGGCCCGCAGCAGCATCAGCTTGCGTCCTTTACGGTCGGCTAAACTCCCCCACATCGGAGAGACAATGGCTGAAATCAGGAAGGTGACGCTAAACGTTAAGCCGGACCACATTGAGAGTGCTTCATGGGAACTCACCCCCAGTTGGGAGATATAGAGCGGTAAAAAAGGTAAGATTTGGCTGATTGCCAGGCCGGTGAAAAAGCAACCGAACCATACGGAAATGAGGTTGACTCTCCAGGATTCCATAGGGACTCATAGCGATAAGTAGCTGAAAACTGTGAGTAGCTTAACAAATTACTTAGCCAAATAAGGGTCCACAGGTGCGATATATCACAGTTTAGGACTTTATCTTCCCGCTCATCATATTTGTGATATACCTCACATCAACCCCACAATATCAGCAGGGGTTTATGCTCCGCGTCCGTTCTGCGCGTTTGCGCTTATCTGTTCCTCTGTTGCCCACCAAAACAATCTGCCAGAAGCCGAGGAAACCTGCGTTTTGTCGTGGTAATGTATGTGCTTTGCATTCATGGAATGGGTTTTTAAGATGGCAAAGTTGCGGGTAGGAATCGTATTTGGTGGTAAATCAGCGGAACAT
Source organism: Citrobacter sp. RHBSTW-00887 (assembly GCF_013728095.1). Classification (NCBI taxonomy): domain Bacteria; kingdom Pseudomonadati; phylum Pseudomonadota; class Gammaproteobacteria; order Enterobacterales; family Enterobacteriaceae; genus Citrobacter; species Citrobacter sp. RHBSTW-00887. The sequence goes on from NZ_CP056267.1 coordinate 4,036,256, forward strand.
GAAGTGTCATTGCAATCGGCAAAAAATATTGTCGATGCCATCGACAAGACTCGCTTTGACGTTGTGCTGTTAGGTATTGATAAGCAAGGGCAATGGCACATTAGCGATGCCAGTAACTATCTGCTCAATTCAGATGATCCAGCGCATATTGCGCTGCGTCCTTCCGCGACCAGCCTGGCTCAGGTCCCGGGTAAACAAGAGCACCAGTTGATCGATGCGCATAACGGTCAGCCACTGCCAACGGTCGATGTTATTTTCCCGATCGTACACGGCACGTTGGGTGAAGATGGCTCTCTGCAGGGTATGCTGCGCGTGGCGAATCTGCCGTTCGTCGGTTCTGATGTCCTGGGTTCTGCGGCCTGTATGGATAAAGACGTGACCAAACGTCTACTGCGCGATGCCGGATTAAACATCGCGCCATTTATTACGCTCACTCGCGCCAATCGCAACCGCATCAGCTTTGCCGAGGTGGAATCCCGCCTTGGCCTGCCGCTGTTTGTGAAACCAGCCAACCAGGGCTCGTCCGTTGGCGTCAGTAAAGTGACCAGCGAAGCGCAATACAATCAGGCCGTCGCGCTGGCATTTGAATTCGACCATAAAGTCGTGGTGGAACAAGGGATTAAGGGCCGCGAGATCGAATGCGCGGTGCTGGGCAACGATCAACCGCAGGCCAGTACCTGTGGCGAGATCGTGCTGAACAGTGATTTTTACGCTTACGACACCAAATACATTGACGATAACGGTGCCAAAGTGGTTGTTCCGGCAGCGATCGCACCGGAAGTTAACGATAAGATCCGCGACATTGCTATTCAGGCTTATCAGACGCTGGGCTGCGCCGGTATGGCGCGCGTGGACGTTTTCTTAACCGCAGAGAACGATGTTGTGATCAATGAGATCAACACGCTGCCGGGCTTTACCAACATCAGCATGTATCCAAAACTGTGGCAGGCGAGCGGCTTAGGCTATACCGATTTGATCACTCGCCTGATCGAACTGGCGCTGGAACGTCATGCGGCGGATAGCGCGTTGAAAACCAGTATGTAAACCCGCCTGGATGCCTGATCGAGAGCTATTGGGCATCCTTTGCTTCTTCTTCATCTTCCACGCGGCGACGGATAATTAATCCGGACAGCCAAAAGCTAATCACCCACGTTACCAACCCCACCGCATAGGTCTGCCATCCCTGCGCTTCAAAACCCAGTAAGCCCACCACACCGTTCAGAATAAAGATAAGCCCAATAGCGAAGGCATAGTAATGCCAGTCTCGGCGGATTTTAACAGGCAGGTTCATAACGGCTCCGGTGGAAATACAACGTGATAGCACATCCTCGCACATTTCCTCATAGACGTCTGTGGCCTGTGCGGAATTTCTGAAATGTAACTTGATTTCACTTAAGGTTACATAATTGTGACAACCAGCAAAAAACCGAGATCCAGGAATAATCTCTACCTGAAATTACCATCATTCTGATATTGACATTGCCGATCACCTGTCAGACTCACTGTCAGTTCCAGGCATCACGTCAAAAAAAGCAGGTTATTTCCGGAGGTCTTTATGGCTGATTTTACGCTCTCAAAATCCCTGTTTAAGGGCAAGCATCGGGATACCTCCTCCCTGCCCGGCAACATTGCGTATGCCGTATTTGTGCTGTTTTGCTTTTGGGCAGGCGCGCAGGTTTTAAATCTGTTGGCCCACGCTCCCGGCATCTATGAACAGCTGATGCAGTTGCAAATGCAAGAGACAGGACGCCCACGAGTTGAAATTGGCTTAGGCGTCGGTACCCTTTTTGGGCTGGTCCCTTTCCTTGCCGGAAGTCTGATTCTTGGCGCCATCGCGGCATTCGTGCGCTGGCGCCGCCGTCATCATAATGATGACTGACCCATACATTTCGCCCGACGATCGTCCACCCGTTTCGCAAACCACGCGGTGGTCAGATTACGTGTAATCTTCGGGCTTTCCAGCTGAATGCCTGGCAGCATTTCACGGGGTAGCGCTTTCCCGCTCTTCGCTTCCGCCAGCTTATAGACCTTCTCGTACAGCGCGGTATCTTCAAAAGCCAGACTGTCACCTTTTTGCAGTTGGCGGTGGATCTCACTCTCGCTCATCCCCAGCTTCCCGGCCAGTTTACGTACCGCCAGCTCGGTTTTGCCCGGCTCGCTGCTGCCGTAGAGAATCAAGTCACCATCCATCGCCAGCTTCACTCCGCTGGCTTTACTGACCGCATTCTGGAAAGCTGCATTGCGGCTGGCATACCATCCCGCATTGAAATCGGCGAAACGGAAGATTGGCGCGCTGTAATTCGCCGGGTAGTTAAGCAGATGATACGTACCGAACCACAGCCCACCGCGGCGGCTGAACACTTCCTGACGTACTGTTCCCGCCATTTTCCACGGATACCCGTCGGCGTGCTGCTCGGCAAACGCGATACTGACCTGCATTGGCCCACCGGTATGTACCGGATTAAGCGAACCAAACAGCGTCTGCCCCATCGGGGCCATATTGATAAAATCATCAAAAATGGCGCTAAGCTGTTTTTCCGTTTTCACCGTATCCAGACGCTCGCTGTAGCTTTTCCCCGTTGGCGAGTTAATCTTCAGTGCGGTATGCACCACAAACTGCGGGATATGCATACGCTCGGCGCGCCGGTCGATCTCTTTCCAGGCGATTTTACTTAAGTTTGGAACGGCCGGATCCGCCTGATAGTTTGACTCCTGTTGCGCAACCGCTAGCACCGAACAGATATTTTCAACCGTCGGCGCCAGCTTCTGGCTTTCAAACGTCTTCGCTAAATCCTGCGCCCATGCGTCCCGGTTTTTCACGCTGGCGGGCATTTTCTGGCGCACCACGCTCGCCACATCGACGGCTTTCTCCCCTTTTTTTAGCGGCTGCGCGGGTTGGCTACTACATCCCACCAGCACCAGAGCGGCCAGACCGGACAAGGGGTAAAGACGGGAAACCGTCGACATAACATCTCCTTTTTTATTAACTAAGCGTATGGGTAACTTCCTGAATATCCTGGCCATCAAGCTCACGTTCAAAGCTGCGCAGACGCTTATAAATAGACATCAGTTCGACTAACGTTGTCCAGGAGTTAATCAAATACTGGAACGAGCCGCGCACCTGGCCAAACACGTTGGTGATTTGTGTCATCAGGCCGAGCGTAATCGTACCGGCAACAATCGACGGAAACAGCAGGAACAAGCCGAAAACGTTATCAACCTGCAGGTATAGAATACGGGCGATATTGAAGTACATATAGTGAAAATAGAGGCGGAAATAGTTCTGGCGCACCGCATGGAACAGTTCACGCACCGTCGGCGGGGTCGCACGATTAGCGTCATCTTCGCCGTAAACCAGTTCTTTACGGTAGGCCGCTTCCACGCGCTGGTTTTTAAACTCCAGCCCCGGAAGTTTGATGCCGACTACCGCCAGCAAGCCGGTTCCCATCAACGACCAGACAATCGCGGCAATCACCAGCCCATAAGGAACATGTCCAATAATTGGCAGGTCCGGCACATGGGCTGAGAGTGTGACCAGTACAGGTAAGAAGGCAATCAGCGTCATAATCGCATTGATAAAGCTGACCCCCATATCTTCAAGCGTGGAGGCAAAACGCATGGTATCTTCCTGCACACGCTGCGCCGCGCCTTCGATATGACGCAGATGCTGCCAGTGCGCCATATAGTGTTCGTTCATTGCGGTACGCCAGCGGAATACATAGTGGCTAACGAAGAAGTTGTTCATCACCCCAATGACCACGGCAATCAGCGCAATGCCAAGAAAGATGCCTACTTCATGATAGAACTGCTCAATCTTCACCTTATGCGGCGCACTCAACGCGGACTGAATCAGATCATAGAATGGCGCATACCAGGCGTTGACGGCGACGCCAACTTCAACCAGAAACCAGGTCACGAAAATAATCAGCGACGTGCCCAGTATGGACCAGTACTGCCAGCGGTGCGGGCTGTAGATAAACCAGAACAGCGCGAACACCCCAACACAAAGAATGTAATACGCATAAAAAATCAGGTAATCCAGTGACCAGAATCGGGCCGCGCTAATCGGTACGTCTCCCGACGCGCCGGTAATATGTGCAACCCAGGCTCCCCCACCTCCTTGCCAGAATACAACGGCGACCAGTGCCCAAATAAATGCCGAAATAAAGAACGGCCCCGGCTTTGGGAAAAAAGACTTAAACATAGTGCTCTCCTGCTAACTTCTTATCGTTATGACGACTGCTGTGTATTTGCCACCGTGGAGTGCGGCGGCCAGACGGCTCACGCCCAAAAACACAAGCTGAAACCGACAAGTGTGACCAAAACCGCGGCACTTAGTTCGCACCCGGGTATGAAGAATTGTTTCTGTGATTTTCACACTCGACAACGTTCCAGCAAGTGCAGATTATCACAGCGTGAGATCACAAAAGCGAACATCCGTAATCCGGGAAACGCTCGCGTTTACTCATCGTTACGTTTTTCACACTATCATTGGCTGATAAGCGCTTTGCAATACGCCGATGAGTAGTATAAATACGCATACGCACGACATCCTTTTTCACTTTCTCTAACTCATGGACACCACCGTTGAAACGTAGTCTGCTTTTTTCTGCCGCGCTGTGTGCGGCGTCATTGACATCTGTCCAGGCGGCACAGCCTATAACCGATCCGGTCTTCGCCTCTGATATCGTCGATCGTTATGCCGACCATATATTTTACGGCAGCGGTGCTACGGGGATGGCGCTCGTGGTGATTGATGGCAACCAGCGCGTATTTCGCAGCTTCGGCGAAACACGCCCTGGCAATAACGTTCATCCGCAGCTGGATTCCGTTATTCGAATTGCCTCTATTACTAAATTAATGACCAGCGAAATGCTGGTGAAATTACTCGATCAGGGTACGGTTAAACTCAACGATCCATTGAGCAAATATGCGCCGCCTGGCGCGCGCGTGCCGACTTATCAGGGCACGCCGATTACGCTGGTGAATCTGGCGACGCATACCAGCGCGCTGCCGCGCGAACAGCCTGGCGGCGCGGCGAAGCGCCCGGTGTTTGTCTGGCCAACCCGTGAACAGCGCTGGAGCTATCTCTCAACCGCCACGCTTAAAGCCGCACCGGGTTCGCAGGCTTCTTATTCCAACCTGGCGTTTGACCTGCTGGCCGATGCGCTGGGAACCGCATCCGGAAAGCCTTATCCACAGCTGTTTGAAGAAAAAATCACCCGCCCGCTGGGGATGAAAGACACCACCTTTACCCCATCCCCCGATCAATGCAGACGCCTGATGGTCGCGGAAAAAGGCGCCAGTCCTTGCAACAATACCCTGGCGGCAATGGGCAGCGGCGGTGTTTATTCAACGCCCGGCGATATGATGCGCTGGATGCAGCAGTATCTCTCATCTGATTTTTACCATCGTAGCCAGCAGGCCGACCGTATGCAGACGCTGATTTATCAGCGTACGCAGTTAACCAAAGTGATAGGGATGGATGTTCCGGGTAGAGCCGATGCGCTGGGTTTGGGCTGGGTCTATATGGCGCCGAAGAATGGGCGACCAGGAATTATTCAAAAAACCGGTGGCGGCGGCGGCTTCATTACCTATATGGCGATGATCCCACAGCAAAACGTCGGGGCATTTATCGTGGTGACCCGCTCTCCGCTAACCCGCTTTACCAATATGAGCGACGGTATCAACGATCTGGTTGCAGAGCTGAGCGGGAACAAACCGCAGGTTATTCCTGCATCCTGACTTAATACTCAAAAGGCAAACGGTTAATGCTCACCAGTTTGCCTTTATTCATTTCAATGTAACCACCTTTACGCAATGCCGCGAGAACCTCAGCGACAACTGAGCGTGAAATTCGCGTGCGTTGGTGAATATAGTTCATGACGCCGATACGCGAACGCAGTACGTCGTCCCATTTCATCATGGATATCAGCGTCGCGCGGATCTGAACGTAGGAGTTATTGCCGATCAGCTGCAGATCGCGCAACTCAAACATGGAATTTTGCCATGCTAACCAGCAAAAGGCTTCACGCCAAAGCTGGCATTGTTCAATTATATTTATCGTTTGCGAAGCAGGCAGGTGGTATCCCGTACAATTACTTTCGGTTATTAATCTGTATTGTACATCTGTTTTTATCACGCCATCAGAAAGGCCCATAATAAAAGGCGCCTGTGCAATCCCGACCAGCACGCTTTCTCCTCTACGCAGGGAAACAACACCACTTAAAATAACAAAAGTATCGTCACTATTAATATCGCTGGAAAAAATTATTTCTTTGTCGTTATCACACTCAAAGTGTTTACCATATTTCGCTAAACATTTATCAAGCTTACCAAACTCAAGAAGAGGTTTATTTGAAGATAGCATGTGCGTATTCCTTGCAAGAAATGCCCGTCAAATCCGTGACGGGCATTATTTCTAAATAAAATTACCTTTTATTTCTCTGCAAGAAAGTTGTTACCAGGTATATTTAACACCAACGTTTGCAGACCAGTCTTGATCGACATCACCGCCACCGAGGTAATTAGCATCGGTGTACGCGCTGAAGTTCTTGGTGAAGCTGAACTGAGTACCCAGCCCAACGCGTACCGCAGAACCTTCTACGCCGTTGTCGATAGAATCACCGTTTACATCAGAATCGTTGTTAGAGTCGTCGTAAACGTAGGCCAGTTTGAAGTACGGGGTCAGCGCCTGGTCATCGCTGTAGGCGAAGGTATAACCCGCATCTACACCAAGTTCATAACGCATGCTGTCATAAGACTGACCGTCAACTTTCATGTCGTTGCTCAGCTTATAGTCATCACCAGACTGGAACAGACCGGATACGCTACCGTAAGGGGTTACGTAACCTGCGTCACCCAGCTTCAGGTCATAACCCAGTTTCAAGCCAAAGCCCCAGGCATCAGAAGAGGTGCTGCCATCAACATACTGACCGTTGCTCATGCTGGCAGACAGATCGTTGTTGAAGTGGGAGTAGCTTAAGTTACTGTCAACAAAGATGTTGTTCGCAAAACGAGCAGAAGAGTAGATATAGGCAGTCTGGCTATCCTGATCTACCTGACCGGTACGATCACTCATGTCACCTTTCGCGAAGCCTGCCGCAGCACCGACAATCCACTTAGCGTTGTTACCATCGATTTTGGAATCAACACCGACCATGATGCCGTTAACATCCTGATCATAGTTAATGTTGCCGTTATCCGCATCGAAGCTGCCGCCGAAGTAGCTCACCCATGCACCACCGTTATCTACCAGACCATGACGCGCGTTAGTCAGACGAGTACCAATGGTGTCTTGCTCCAGGTTCCAGATATTGGTGTTGGCAGACGGAATACTCAGCGCCATGTTCGCGTAGTCGGTCAGCTCCATCTGCTGCAGAACAACGGTGTTACCCTGCTGCTGAGCCTGATAGGTGTAAGCACCCAGGTCTGCTTTGTTGGCTGCAGAGAAGGTTGCGGTGCTGTTCTTGTCGTTAACGTAGATCAGCTCGTTACCCTTGTAATCGGTAACAGAACCTGCGCCAGTGGCGTTATCGATGCGAACTTTATAGTTACCGGTTGCCGCTGCTACGTGATCACCGTAGTTATCAACTTCAGACTGATCGCCTGAGGTGTCGGAATCACCGTTACCGTTGATAGTCAGATGACCATCAGAGTTCATCGCGATCACGCCATAACCGTAGTTAGCCTGGCGCGTATCGTTAGTACGATCGTTGGTCAGGTCAGCATTCAACACATAGTTAGCGCTGTTGATGTCGAAAACACCCGCATTAACATGGTTGTAAGCGTCGGTGTAGCTGGTCAGATTCAGGGTATCAACCTGCAGCGCGTTACCGGTGCTGTTGCCCACATCCAGAACGCCGTTGTTGGTGACGTTAATGGTATTGGCATACAGCGCGGCATTAAGCACATTCCAGCCAGCAGAGACATCATCAGCAATCGTTACGGTACTGTTGTCAATAGACAGCGTATTAGTCGCAACACGACCATCTTCATTGATGTTCAGTGCGGAAGCACCGGTCAGAGAGATGGAGTCAGAAACCAGCGCAGAATCGCCCACGTTGACAACGGAACCGCTGTTGATGCTCAGGGTGTCAATCAGAGAAGTTTTGGTAGTATCCCACTGGGAAGCGCCGTTCAGCGTCACGTTGAACAGACCGCTCTGATAAACGGTATTGCCAACCACATGACCATTTTCGTCATAAGAGGATGTGTTGCTATCGATACCGTAGGTTGAAGAAGGCCACAGGCTGTTGGCAGCGATATCAATCAGCGTAGGAGTGGCTTCAGTGCCCTCAGCATAGCTTTCGTAAACGCCATCACCATCAACGTCAACCTGATGGACGGACATTGCCGCACCAACCCACTTGCTGCCGTGGTTCAGGGTCAGATCCAGACGGTCAGTACCATCCCAGCCGTTGGTATCCAGATCGGCATCGGTATCGCGGTAAGTATCAGCGCCGTTCGGGAAGAAGTTCTCATCAAAGTTGCTGGAGAACAGCACATCGCCCATCAGCGTAGCGTTATCAAACGTGGCGGTGGTCTGCATCGCGTTATCTGCATTGGGATTAGCAATAACCGCCAATGCGATATCATTCGCGTTCCAACCGTTACCGTTGTAGTCGCTCGCATTGCTGGTGTTACCAAACCAGCCGGATCTTCCTTCATCAGACCAGGAACCAGAGGTCAGGGTAGAGTCGGTAACAGCGATAGTGTTGTTAAACACTTCGCCGCTGTTTACGCCGGTGATGACGGTATTATCGTCAATATCTTCCCACTCATAACCTTGAGTCAGGGTAATACCCGCAACGTGAGAGTTGTTGGTGATAGACAGATCAACTTCTTGATCCAGAGTGATAGCCGTACCCAGGTTATAAACGTCGACAACGTGCGTATCAGCCACGTCATTATAGGTACCGTTGTAGGTATAATGTTCGTAGTTGTCATCGATAGTGGAGTTGATGACGTTCATTGCCAGACGGTCGTAGTAATAGTCGGTACCCGTACGGTTAGTACAATCCGTGGTCATACATTCGGATGTCACCATTCCGTGAATGGTACTGTTTTTAATCGTCAGGCTGTTATAATTGCCGTTAGTTGACAGTCCATCATCCAGATAATAAGTAGAAATAACGCCGTTGACAGTAGCGTTATTGATTACCGGATAAATATCACCATTATAAATACTATCAGTGCCGTAATTGTTCCAACCGACATATCCATCGAAGTAAACGTCATCAACATGTGATGCGTCATTATAATGGGTGAACGTTGTGTATGTGGTTCCAGAAATATCAGTAGAAGCATTCGCCTGAGAAGTGATTGCCAAAGTACAGGCTAATGCTAATTGTGAGACTACTAGTTTCTTTTTCCAAGTGTGCATTTGTCATCCCTCCTCAGGGACGTAATATAGTTGATCCATCAATTATCAATGCAAAGAAAACATTTTATGTTTCGCGGGGACGATTATGCGGTTTCACAAAGTAAAGGTTCAATTATTCTTTGCTAGTCGTCCGAAACCGGACAACACTACGAATATCCTCACATCTGACACAAAAAACAAAAAAACTCATTCTTTCAATGAAATACCGCACAACACATCTCTAAACCATATAATTAACAAATAACTCACCACACACCCAAACAAATAAACAATAAATAAAGAGGAATTATCACCAGCCCTACACAAATAAACGCATCGATATTTAAAATAATAAAAATAGAAACAAGCAAAATAATGAATATAAATAACTTGCCATAAATGTGAATAAATTGCTCTAATGATTCAGCCTTCCACGATGGAAAATCCAGATATAACGCCAACTTTCGTAAACCACCCACCCTCAGGTTCGGGTATACTACGGCCTTCGATTCCACAAACATCAGGCATACCATGACAGACCTAATCCAACGCCCTCGCCGCCTGCGCAAATCACCTGCGCTGCGCGCAATGTTTGAAGAGACAATACTCAGCTTAAATGACCTGGTGTTGCCGATCTTTGTTGAAGAAGAACTCGACGATTACAAAGCTATCGAGGCCATGCCCGGCGTGATGCGCATTCCAGAGAAGCATCTGGCGCGCGAAATTGAACGCATTGCTAATGCAGGCATCCGCTCGGTCATGACATTCGGCATTTCTCATCACACCGATGACACCGGCAGCGATGCCTGGAAAGAAGACGGTCTGGTGGCGCGCATGTCGCGTATCTGTAAGCAGACCGTACCGGAGATGATCGTCATGTCCGACACCTGCTTCTGTGAATACACCTCGCACGGTCACTGCGGCGTATTATGCGAGCACGGCGTTGATAACGATTTAACCCTTGCCAATCTCGGCAAACAGGCGGTCGTTGCCGCCGCTGCGGGCGCAGATTTCATCGCCCCTTCCGCCGCAATGGACGGCCAGGTGCAGGCGATTCGCCAGGCGCTGGATGCCGCGGGCTTTACCGATACCGCGATCATGTCCTACTCCACCAAATTTGCCTCTTCTTTCTATGGCCCATTCCGTGAAGCCGCAGGTACCGCGCTGAAGGGCGATCGTAAAACCTATCAGATGAACCCGATGAACCGTCGGGAAGCGATCCGCGAATCGCTGCTGGATGAAGCCCAGGGCGCAGACTGCCTCATGGTCAAACCGGCTGGCGCATACCTCGATATTCTGCGCGATATCCGCGAGCGCACCGAGCTGCCGATTGGCGCTTATCAGGTCAGCGGTGAATACGCGATGATCAAGTTTGCAGCCCTCGCGGGTGCCATAGATGAAGAGAAAGTGGTGCTGGAAAGCTTAGGCTCGATCAAACGCGCTGGCGCGGATCTGATCTTCAGCTACTTCGCACTGGATCTGGCTGAGAAAAAAATCCTGCGCTAACTTTATTGTGCCATGCCGGGTGGCGTAAACCATCCGGCCTGTTATCGCCAGCCTAAAGATTCTAACGAGTACCAGCGCTCAGCGTCTTGCTGTTTATGATTCATTCTGAAAGTAATATCCCCTCTGAAGTTCATCATTACAATCAATATCAATTATTCGTAAATGAATACTAAAATGACATATGTATTCCATTCTTCTATTTGAAGGTATAGTTACAGTACAATTTAATAACTTCATCATCTAATTATAAAAAACCAATCACTCAGAAAAATAAAACCAGTAAAAAAAATTAATGCATTCATTTTTCTTATTGATTAAGAAAAAACATCCTAACTTTCAATAAATATTATTTTTTGACTAATCAAATTACACATTGTAATATCTTTATTACGACAAACACTAATCCATCCCGTCTTTCCAACAAGAGCTTTAAATATCTGCAAAACAGATATTGTGTTTATATTCATTGAACACCCAAATAACACTCTCATAGAAAAGTGAAGGATTTGCTCATGGTTACATCATACCAAAAAGGGATATTAGCAATCGGTGCCCATCCGGACGATATTGAACTCGGATGTGGTGCCTCGTTATCCCGCTTAATAAAAGAAGGCTATCACGTTACTGCCGTCGTCATGACCGCAGGGGCTGAAGGGTGCGTTTTAAAAGCCGACCGACACGCAGAATCTCAATCGGCATTAACATCATTAGGCTGCCATCAGATTTTTCATTTTCATTTTGAGGACACACGCACACCGTACTTTGTTGATACGATGATCAAATCACTTGAAGACGTCATCACAAATCACATTCCCGCACAAATCAACATCGTGCGAACTTATACTATGCATGATTCTGACCGGCATCAGGATCATCGCGCGGTACATAAGGCTTCTATCGTTGCCTGCCGAAATATTCCCCAGGTTCTCGGTTATGAAACCCCCAGTACCTGGCTGACGTTTGTTCCCCAAGTTTTTGAAAAGGTCAGTGAAAACTGTTTCATTCAAAAACTTCGTGCGCTTTCATTTCACCAAAGCCAGCAGCAACGTGATTATATGCGTACAGAACGTCTGCGTACCGTAGCTCAATTCCGAGGGCAACAGGCCGGATGTGAATTATCTGAAGGTTTTGTTGTTCACAAAATGATTCTCTAATTATATGAAAACAATATTTTTTATTATGATGAGCCTATGTATATTACTTTGGTTCCTCACAACCTTAAAACGAAAACCTAGTTTACGTAACGACAGTATTGACGCTATTATTCCGGCCTATAACGAAGGTCCTTGCCTGGCACAATCGCTGGAAAACTTGTTATTAAATCCCTATTTTCATCGAGTCATATGTGTAAACGATGGTTCCACTGATGATACCGAAATCATTATGCATAAGGTGAAAGAAAAATGGGGAGAACGCCTGATTACCGTGACGCAAAAGAATACCGGGAAAGGTGGCGCCTTAATGAATGGATTAAACTATGCTACCTGTGAGCAGGTTTTTTTAAGCGATGCTGACACCTATGTCCCTCCTGATGGTGACGGTATGGGATTCATGTTAGCAGAAATAGAAAATGGCGCCGATGCCGTTGGTGGAATCCCCTCAACACATCTGCCTGGTGCTGGATTGCTGCCACATATCCGTGCAACGGTAAAACTTCCGATGATCGTCATGAAGCGGACATTACAGCAGTTGCTCGGCGGTGCGCCTTTTATTATTAGCGGAGCCTGCGGCATGTTTCGTACTGATGTGCTGCGCAAATTTGGTTTTTCCGATCGTACCAAGGTGGAGGATCTCGATTTAACCTGGACCCTGGTCGCGAATGGTTATTGTATCCGTCAGGCAAACCGCTGCATTGTTTATCCTCAGGAGTGCAATACCTTGGGCGATGAATGGAAACGATGGCGGCGCTGGATCGTGGGCTATGCCGTTTGCATGCGTCTGCATAAATCACTCATCCTCAGCAGATTCGGCATCTTCAGCATACTCCCAATGGTGCTGGTCGTGTTGTATGGCGTAGCAATCTATCTCATTACATGGCAGCACATCACGCTCACTATCGGCCCACATGCGATTGTGCTTTCCTTATTTCCCATTATTTGGGTTGGAGTGGTTTGCTCAATTGGAGCATTTAGTGCCTGGTATCACCGATGCTGGAAACTTATTTTCCTTGCGCCTTTTTCTGTTTTTTACGTACTTCTGGCTTATTTAATTTGGATTGTATATGGACTTATTGCCTTTTTTACTGGACGTGAACCCCTACGTGACAAACCCACACGCTATACCGCGGTGGTGGATGCGCCAAACAATAACCCCCCCACAGCTACCCGCGGTGGTGAAGAACTATCTAAAGCTTAGCGAACAGAATAATAAGTCAGTATCCATTGCACCTGGCGTTGTTATTGATGAAAGCGCGGGAGCGGTGACGATCGGTGCTGGCAGTAAAATTTGTCATGGTGCAGTTATTCAGGGGCCTGTCGTAATTGGGGCCGATTGCATTATTGGTAATTACGCCTTTATTCGACCGGGTTGCTTAATTGGCAATCAAGTACGTATTGGCTATGGCACCGAAATCAAAAACGCAGTATTGGAATCGACGACCACCATCGGTCCCCAATGCTTTATTTCTGACTCGGTTATTGGCAAAGGCGCTTACCTGGGCGCGCAGGTAAGAACCAGCAATCATCGCCTCGATGGTAAAACCGTGCATGTCAGGCTGGACGATGAAGACATTGATACAGGCTGCGAAAAATTAGGGTGTTATATCGGTCCCGGTGCGCGGCTTGGTGTTCAGGTCATTATTTTACCAGGCCGATATATCGCAGCTGAAAGCACAATTGGCCCACGGATAACCATCGAGCAAAACCTGCCAAAAGGTAAATATATCCTCAAACAAGAGATCTCCTGTCTCGTAGGTGAAGAATAATGAAAAGGACTTTATTTGTATCGTTGATACTCAGCACGGCTTCTCTCCCGGCTGAAGCAACCGACCTGAAGCTGACAGCCGGATACGACTTTACTGATTATTCGGCAGGGCATGGCACCCGTAACGTCATGTTCAGCGAGGCTTTGTTGAATAAATCAGATTTCGGGTAAGTCTCCCCCGTAGCGGGTTGTGTTTTCAGGCAATACGCACGCTTTCAGGCATACCTGCTTTCGTCATTTTGTTCAGCGCTCGTACCAGGGCCATAGCCTCTGCAACCTGACCATCGTAGTCACGCAGTGTCAGTGAACCCCCGAACAGCTGTTTTACCCGGTACATCGCCGTTTCCGCTATCGAGCGACGGTTGTAATCTGTTGTCCATTTCCACCGCGCATTACTCCCGGTCATTCGCTGATTAGCCACTGCACGGTTACGGTCTGCATATTCACCGGGCCAGTAACCCGCACCTTTTCGGGGAGGGATAAGCGCGCTGATTTTCTTACGCCGCAGTTCATCGTGACATAGCCGGGTATCGTAAGCGCCATCGGCGGCGGCTGACCTGATTTTCCGGTGGGTTTGCCGGATTAACCCGGGGAAGGCCTCTGAGTCCGTAACGTTGTTCAGCGACAGGTCAGCGCAGATGATTTCATGTGTTTTACTGTCAACGGCGAGATGCAGCTTACGCCAGATACGGCGGCGTTCCTGGCCATGCTTTTTGACTTTCCACTCGCCTTCACCGAAGACCTTCAGCCCGGTGGAATCAATTACCAGGTGTGCGATTTCACCCCGGGTGGGCGTTTTGAAACTGACATTAACCGACTTTGCCCGCCTGCTGACACAGCTGTAATCCGGGCAGCGTAGCGGAACGTTCATCAGAGAAAAAATGGAATCAATAAAGCCCTGCGCAGCGCGCAGGGTCAGCCTGAATACGCGTTTAATGACCAGCACAGTCGTGATGGCAAGGTCAGAATAGCGCTGAGGTCTGCCTCGTGAAGAAGGTGTTGCTGACTCATACCAGGCCTGAATAGCTTCATCATCCAGCCAGAAAGTTATGGAGCCACGGTTGATGAGGGCTTTATTGTAGGTGGGCCAGTTGGTGATTTTGAACTTTTGCTTTGCCACGGAACGGTCTGCGTTGTCGGGAAGATACGTGATCTGATCCTTCAACTCAGCAAAAGTTCGATTTATTCAACAAAGCCCTGGAGTTGGTGACGCTTGAAGGGCCGACCACCATCCGTCAGACATATGCAAGTGATAATTTCGCCGCGGGCTACATCAACTTTTATCTCTGTAATAACGCCGTGATTGCACCACAATTTGGCGATAAGCGCACTGACCGCAGCACCTACGCTATTTTGCAGGAGCTGTTTGCCGAGCATGAGATTATTCAACTGAATATTGATGGCATTGCAGCTGCCGGCGGTGGCATTCACTGCGCGACGCAGCAACAGCCTCGTTAGTGGTTGATTATGCTAGCAGGGATTCTGGCGGATTACATGTAAAACAGAGATAGCGTACCTACCGGATGTATTCTGTTTTGCAACCTCACGACGTGAGGTAAATGCAAACAGGATACAACTCTTATCATCAATTATTCTTTCCTGCCTGAAGATAATTTCGGAAAAGAGAAATAAAAGTATACTTTCATTATCCGAAAATTAGATATTTCGAATAAAGAAAAACAAAGTCATCACAAGATAATACTCACATCACATAAGTGAAAAATTCTGCTTTAATATGCTTTAAAAAAGAAAGGCCGTTCAGTTCAGCCTCAGGTAAGTTATCGAGTTCCCACGGATAACACTTATCGCAACTACCAATCATAATAGTCATTTTATTATTGACTTAGATCAATCTACATGAACAACATTCAACCCTCTATGAAAACATAGCATATTAAATTAAGATAAATTCACATCGCGAATAAATCAGGTATACTCATAACGAATTTTTTATGTTCTGTGAGAAGGGCCCCTCTGGTAACCGCACTGTTGATCATTTCACCATGGCTTACTCCGTATGAAGGCTCAACAACTTCGTTTACGTAAACAGCATAAATCATTTAAAAACAAATAGTTCACATTAAAAAAATTATAAAACAAAGTGGATGTTTTTTATTTCGCCACAAATAGTAACAACACGAAATTAATACACCACTTAGTATTTTGATTCTATTGTATTACCGGGGTAAAAGTTATCACGTCATAAAAAATACAGAATTTAATTTTGCCCTATATGAAATCGCTACTTATGCGAAATTTAATCACCATACAGCTTTTTATCGTTGCTAATTTATGATTTAAGGAAAAAAAAGTGAACTCTTTTAACCGAAATACTGCTTGTCTGCTAATTTCCGCAACATTACTGCTGAGCGGTTGCGCCAATACTGGAAGCACTCTGCTGTCAGGAGCAAAACCGGATCCACGTCTGACAACCACCGAGCAATCCCAGTTTTTTAGTGCTTCTGGCGCGCAAGGTTGTGGCATTGGTGCGGTATCAGGTGCTGCGCTTGGCGCTGTGGTTGGTGCTCTGGCTGGCGACACCAAGAAAGCAATTGCAGGTGCTGCCATTGGTGGTGCTGCTGGGTGCGCTGCGGGTATGACGGCTAACTACTATCTTGATGGTCTGAAAAAAGATTATGCCTCCACAGCCGATCGCCTGCAGGCAATGGATACGGATATCAGCAAAGATACCGCTGCAGTAGAAAAATCTACCCTTGCTATGAAACAGGTTATCAGTGAAAACCAGGCAACCTTAACCAAAATTAGCATCCAAAAAGATAAGGCTGGCTTTGATAAAGCAGGAGCCAAAACACAATTAGCACAAATCGACGCCAACATCAGCAAGATGAAAGAGACCGTGAAAGGTATGAAAGACAAAGAGTCTGCCTACAAGGTCGCTTTGCAAGGACAAACTACTACCACATCTGCAGAGAAAACCAAGCTTGCTAATTTAAACAAAGAGTACAGTAGCCTGAATAGCAAGATTAGCGACCTGGAAAAAGAAACGAACGAGTTTTACGAACAACGCCAGGCTATTTCTCTGGGCTAAAAGCTTTAGGCCGATAGGATTATCGGCCTTTTTGGGGCCGTTTTGAAATGTAACGTGTTGTTATTTGACTCAATTTATGGATTATTTGATGAGAAAATATCTGCTTCTCGCCGCAATTGTGCTTACCGGCTGTACCACATCGCCACAGGACTGTGATTTACACGCACAAGATCCGAGTTTTATTACCAAACTAAGCTGCGCCACATCCGGCGGTTATCGTCAGCAGGTTGATCAAAAAGAGCAGCAGGTTCGACTCAGCCAGTATGAAAATGAGTCGGCGAAGCAACAGCAGGCTTATACCCAAAACCGACAGCAGAACGTCAATCAGAAGCTGGCCGATGAACAAGCAAGGTTAAATACCGTGCGTTCAGACCTGTCACAGACCCTTGCACAGCTGAAGTCCAGCAAAATAAAAAGCAGTGAACGCCAGAAGGAAATTCAACAATTGCAGGACTTGCAACGGCAGTCTCAGCATGCCAGTGGCGCAAGTGAAATTGCTGCAATTGAAAAAAAAGTCGCAGAAGCCAAGCAGAAAATCAAAGTCCTGGAGGAAGCAAATACCCTTCGCTAAGGATGCCCTAAAAGTGGCGCAAATCCCCTGGCCACTTTTTCTGCTGCTGAAGAAAACGGCTCTGGCTTGCTGATATGCAACTGTATGCATACCACGCATATAACTCACAACAATAATGATTTCGGTTATGCAACGATTAACAACTGCTGCGCCTATTGATGAAGCGACTCTGACAATCTACGAGGAGACGGTTGCGATCATACACCGTCATCTTCCGCCATCTTTGGCGCTACTCTACGCCACCGCTCGCCGTGGTTCACAAGGACATCTGGAATGGTGGACTGAGCGCCAGGGGCTGGCAAAGCCCTTTTCTGCGCTAAGCGAGGCGGAACAAGCCTCCGTCCAGAGTAAACGCCAGCAGTACCATGATGTTCTGGCCGGTTTGATCGAGCAGTTACTCGCACGCGGCGAAGAACATTCAGCACATGCCTTACAAAGGCTGTTAACGCATTCGCGCGATCTTAACTGCTATAGCGTAGGTGGCGAACCTGTGCTGATTAACTGGGTCATTATCAGTGAAGCGCCCCCACTTCCCGTGGTCGTTATCCCGTGGTGGCGACGCTTCCTGCCATGGCTATTATTGCTGCTCTTGTTGCTGCTGATCGCCTGTGCCGGGTGGTGGTGGCATAAAAATTCCTTAACCTCGCCCTCTCCTCCGTTGCATCACGATGTGCCTACCGCTGCGCCTGCTGTAGCCCCAGCCAGCACGAACTTAACCCAGGCAAACCCCAGCATAAATCTGGAGAAACGCAAAGATTTTGGGCGGATTAAAATTAACCTGACCTGGCAACAGGGAAGCCATAAAGAGCCTATCGACCTCGATATCGCCGCCTTTATTCGTTTTAAAAATGGCAAGATCAGTGGTGCCGAAGCGTTGAGTAAGTTCCTGGGAAACTATGACAAACCGCCTTATCTGTTGCTGCAACAAGATCTTCGTGAAGGTAACAATCAAGAGGGTGAATGGCTCTTCATTAATGGTAGCCACTGGCAGGATATTGATGAGGTGCTGATTTATAGCTTCATTTACGGCGGTGCCGATAACTGGCAAGGGACCAATGCCACCATCACGATTTATGTACCCGATCAACCCCCCATTATATCCACACTGACTGACAGCAATCAGCGCAATAACGTTGCGGCGATAGCCAGACTCAAAAACGTCGATGGCAATATCACGGTTGAGCGTCTGGACCGTTTCTTCCCTGACCGGAAGTCGCTGGATAAGCACTATGGCTGGGGTTTTGAATGGACGCCTGGCGCGAGTAAAAAATAGCCTGCATCACTGTGGCTTTTGTTAAATCACAGCCTTACAAGGTTTAGACAATGCGAAATTCGATTCAGGGACCACTGCTGCGTACCGGGCATAATTCCTCATTTAAGGCTCTGGGTGAAACGGGCTATCCCGTTTTTAAGATGGCGTTCCAGTTACGTGAAGCAATCTACCGTCTTGACGCAGGGCGCGATTTGGCTCGTCATTTAGCTATCCCACAAAACGATCAGGGTGGTGACAGAACCGATTGGTACAGCAGCTTCCCTGGCGATGTCATCCCCTGGAGCGGTGCGAGTGAAGCGGAGCGGGAATCAGCACGCCAGCAATTTAATGCGTTTCAAATGTCAGTGCAGGCGTTAAGTGAACAGTTACTCAATGCTGAGCAAAACAGGACTGGGGGCGATCGCCGCGTCTTCGCACAGTTGCTGAAGTCAGTCACACATTTCCCGGATTATGAATTTGTGTACCTCGTAAACGGGATCCTGGTGATTACCTTTTGGGGATTTGTCCATCCGGAAGGCGAACAACGTAACCCTATGCATTGGCTGAGTCCAGCATTACTACCAGCCCCCCCTCACGCGGCCTCAACCCCTCTGGCTCCTGTAGACGCCGCTGTAACCCCAGCTGTTACACCTGATGTATATACCGTAGTGCGCAGACGCTGGAGCTGGCGTTGGTTACTCTGGTTGCTACTTGCATTGCTGCTGCTGGCATTATTGTTAGGTCTACTACGCGGATGCGTACCATCACTCTCCATTCCGGGACTCCCAGCCATCGCCACGGATAAAACGGCGATCGATGCGGCTCCTGCCATCGAACGTCCAGCCGTAGGCGTTTCCGATGTAACAACGCAGGTTTCCCGCACAGGTTCAGAAACCGTCGTGGGTTCAGCTGTCATCCCTGGTATATCTGAGGGTACTGCAGTCGATGCGCAGCAAGCTCTGGAACCAACATCGCCAGCCGTTCCGGCAGCGACAGCAACCACGCAGGTCGGTGACGACACAATTCCCCCAGTTGTTCCTGCAAGTGATGCCAACGCTGATGCGTCGACTATTCCAGCACCTCCTGCTGTACCTGGCGCCGCAGACGCTCAAACGCCCCCCACAGTTCAACCAGTCACCACGCAGCCAGTCATCCCAGCACAGGGCACACCGCTGACGTTTCCTCCGGCCCTTCCCGATGGCCCGGCGCAGTTTCTTAACGGAGAATGGCGCGTGAATGGTGGTATTCAGGACAAGCTCACCGGGCGACCGTTGCAACTGCAATATAACTTTGCCCAGGGTAATGGCACCGTCAGCATACGCCAGTCCAGCGGTGTGACCTGCCGTGGCCCTGCCAGCGGCAATGTGCAGCAAGGGGCGCTAAGTATCACCAATCCTGAGCAGATGAAATGTAGCGACGGTTCAAACTTTATTGTACCGACAATCGAGTGCAAATCAGCCGCTGCTGGCCACGCTGATTGTATTGGCAGTAATGATGGGGAAAAAACATTCCCTATTCGCATGCTTCAACCTAATTCCTGAACAGGGACGAGATAACTATGTTGCCTGAGATTGTATCTTTCGATCGTCAAATTACCCTCGTGGGTGACTCTGGGATCCAGTTTATGGATTTCGGATTGTCACTTGGCCGCCTGCCTGCTGGCGAATTTGTCAAATTAGCAAACGGTGTACTCACCCGTTTAATTTACAACGAGCAGCGCGATTACTATTTCTATCAGCCGACCCCCGATAACATCGAGAAGGCAAAAAGCCAGTACGATATCCCTGTCGAACAGAGCCTGAAGTTGTTCGACGGCATCTGGTTACCGCTTCCTTTGTTTCGCTTTAGCCCACCGAATGTGTACCAGGAGGGACCGCTAAACTGGGCTCGTTTTCGTTTAGTCAAACTACCAGAACCCGATTTAGATGGTCACAGCCATCGCATGACGCTGGCGATCGACACCCGTATTATGGCTAAACAGCAGGCTGCCGCTGATCTCAGTCCGAACCAGGAAGATGTGAATGCTGGGGCAACCTTCGCCGTCGCGACAGCAACCTATGCCCTAAATTGGTACCTGACGCAGGACTGGATAACCGACTGGCTCAAAGAAGTATTCAAAGAAGCGAGCAAAGGCCGGGATATCGACGAGCGTGAGCAGGAACTTGCACAGCAATACCCGCTGGCACATTACCTGAACCTTCTATCATTGATGGCTATTCCAGTCGAAGGTCTGCAAATCCAGACTGAACCCGTCATTGAACTGCCGCAGTTCAGAGTGATCGCCAATCAGGAAACCAATGCGATTAAACCCATCGCCGTCGACCTGATACTCGACGTGGGCAACTCGCGCACCTGTGGCATTCTTATTGAAGATCATGGGCAATCAGGTTCAGGCATGAGGCACAACTATGTGCTGAAACTACGTGATCTCAGCGCCCCCGAACATATCTATACCGATCCTTTTGAAAGCAGGGTCGAGTTTTCGCAAGCCTTCTTCGGCAAAGATCACTGCTCTGTACGCAGCGGCCGCCACGACGCGTTCCAGTGGCCAACTATCGCACGTATTGGTGGTGAAGCCAGTCGTCTGGCGGCTCGTCGTAAAGGCAGCGAAGGTTCAACGGGTCTATCCAGCCCTAAACGCTATTTGTGGGATGAGAAGTTTTATGGCCAGGGTTGGCGTTTTAATGGCAGCTATGTGCAGGACAGCAATCCATTGGCAACGGCGGCACCGTTTGCCAACCTGATCGATGAAAGAGGCGAAGCCCTGCACACCATTGAAGATGAGATGGATCGCATCCCCGTCTTTACGCCACGCTACTCACGCAGTTCGCTGATGACCTTTATGCTGGCTGAAGTTCTGACCCAGGCCATTAGCCAGATTAACAGCCCGGAGCAGCGTATTCGTCAGGGACACGCCGGGATCCCGCGTCAGCTACGCCATATTATTCTGACGGTTCCACCAGGTATGCCCATGGCTGAACGCTGTGTGCTGGATGAACGCATGCGTCAGGCTGTCAGCTTGGTGTGGAAATCGTTACGCTGGCACAACGGCGAGAACGATCCGTACAAAGACGTACAAGAAGAGCATACGGAAGCTAACATCAAGATCCCATTACCTAAAATCAGGGTAGAGTGGGACGAAGCCTCCTGTGCACAGTTGGTTTACCTGTACACCGAGATTAATCAGAACTTTGCCGGTCATCCGGAAGAGTTTTTCGACGCAATTGGCCGACCAGACCGTACCGATCGTGAAAGTATCACTATCGCGTCAATTGACATTGGCGGCGGGACCACCGATCTGGTGATCACCGATTACCGCCTCGATCATAATGGGCACACAGGTGGTGGTACTAACGTACATATCATCCCCAACCAGCGCTTTCGCGACAGTTTTAAGATCGCAGGTGATGACATTTTGCTGGATGTTATTCAGTCATACGTTCTCCCCGCTTTTGAGCAAGCCCTGCGTGAAGTCGGTGTGATGTCCACTGAAACATTGATGTCCCAGTTGTGCGGATCGCAGAATATTAGTGCTGCCGAAGCCGTGCTTCGCCAACAGCTAAGCCTGCAGCTGTTCGTCCCGCTCGCATTACATATCCTGGGAACATACGAACATTATGATCCGCTTGATGAACAAACGCATACCCAGATTAACCAACGTGTCGGCGATTTGCTACCAGTCGGTTGTATTCGTGATGAAGTCGAAGGATTCGTGCGCCGAGAAGTTCAGAAAGCGGGAGGTCCGACCGACTTTAAGCTCGCGGATATCATGCTTAATCTGCCACTCGCCAAACTCCATGGCGATCTCTGTGCAGGTAAGTTCAGCATCGATAAAGTCCTGACCGCACTCTGTGAAGTGCTGTCTTATTATCATTGCGATCTGCTGCTACTCACCGGCCGGCCGTCTCAGTTACCTGGGATTCAGGCGATTATTCGTCGCAACCTTCCGTTACCGCCAGGGCGTATTCTGCCGTTACATGGTTATCAGACTGGTACCTGGTATCCGTTCCATAAAAACGGTCATATCGACGATCCGAAAAGTACGGCTTCAGTGGGTGCCATGCTCACGCAATTGTGTGCAAACCATAGCATTCCTAACTTCCATTTCCGCACCTCAGAGCTGAAACCGTATTCAACGATTCGCCATATCGGCACCATTGATATGGATAACCTGATTCGCGATGCCGACATCGTTTATCAACATATCGAGTCTGAAAACGGGCAGATCAAGCTTCCGGCTATCACCGAGGAAAATGGCGAGAAAACCACACAAAGCATCGTTATGCGTGGCGACCTGCGCTTAGGCTATCGCCAGTTGAATGCAGAACGCTGGACTGCTGCACCGCTGTATACCCTACGTTTTAGCGAAGAAGGACGTAAAAAATTCTCTTCGGCTCAGTCCACGGATAACGGCTCCCCGTATCTCAAAGTCAGACTGGCGATCGATAAGGGTAAACGAGCTCGTCAACTTGGACTGATTAGCGATCGCCTGACGATCGCCGATGTCAGCAGCAACACCGATAAGTCATTTAGCAAACGTGATTTGGATCTGGAACTCAATACGATGCCCGATAGAGGGCTCATTGATAGCCGTCACTGGCTCGATAGCGGGAGTGTTAAAAAATAATGAATAGCGAACAAAAATCTCTCACTCAGGGTTGGGCTGCTATCGCTCAGGGATGCCTGGACGCACTCGGATGGGTCGACAACGTACGCCCCGGTTCACGTCGTTTAGACAACGAAGCAGACAAACTCAACTTGAGTTTGCTGCGTACGAGAAACCTGGCCAATAGCCTGACTCAGGTTGCCAAAACACCGATGACCGTCGGTTTTTTCGGTATTTCTCAGGCAGGGAAATCGTACCTCATTTCAGCGCTCGCCGCTGGTAGCAATGGGTCGCTGGAAGCACTCTACGGCGAAAGGCGTGTTGACTTTATCAAAGAGGTTAACCCTGTCGGCGGAGGTAAAGAAGCGACGGGGTTGGTCACTCGCTTTACCCGTCAGGCGCCCGCCGCACCGGCTGGATACCCAGTGCCGTTGCGCCTGTTCAGTGAAATCGATTTGGCTAAGATTCTGGCCAACGCGTGGTTTAACGACTTCAACCATGAGCAATTGAGCTATCAGCTTGACCAAAGCCGGGTTGAAGAGCGCCTGCGCCCATTCCTGCAGCGGGCTGTGCAGGTACAGGAATATAACGGCGTCAGCCAGGAAGATGTCGTCGCCTTGTGGGATTACCTTAACGCTTCCTTTAAAAAGTCAGTTGAGAAGCTTGAACACGCCTGGTGGCCGCAGGTGTTGAAAATTGCCCCGACGTTGAGCCCAAATGATCGTGCAGAGCTCTTTTCCCTGTTGTGGGGAGAACAGCCAGCCCTCACAGAAACCTACCGTTCATTAGCCAATGTACTGGCGAAACTGAACCATACCCGGATGGTATTTGCCCCACTGGAAACGCTGACTGACCATAGCAGCGGCAGTATCATGAACGTTGATAGCCTGAACAGGCTGGGCTCCAGCCAGGATCGCAACGTTGAGATCCGTTATTGGAAAGAAGAACAACAAATTGGTAGCGCCAACTTAACGCAGGCGGAACTGGCGGCCTTAACCACAGAGCTGATTTTTCCTCTGGCAGAAGTTGAAACCGACAGCGTTGTGGAACAGGTTGATCTGCTCGACTTCCCTGGCTATCGCGGTCGTCTCAAGATCACTGCACTTGAACAGGCTGGCCGGGATGGACTTAACGCAATTTCGCAGCTCCTGCTTCGCGGAAAAGTTGCTTACCTGTTCGAACGCTATACCGATAACCAGGAAATGAATGCGCTTGTCGTATGCGCCAGCTCAGCCAAACAGAGCGACGTTGCTGATGTGGGTCCGGTATTAAACCGCTGGGTAGAGAAAACCCAGGGTAAGAGTGCCGAAGAGCGCGGAGGCCGCAACCCGGGTCTGTTCTGGGCAATCACCATGTGTGATATGCGAATCGTCAACAGCCTGCAACATACCGAAAGCCAGTTAAAAGAAGGCTGGGAAGGTATGATGCACATGACTTTACTGGAGCGTTTCTCGCACTATGAATGGCTTCCACAATGGGCACCCAACCAGCCTTTCAACAACTGTTTCCTGGTACGCAAACCCGGGCTCGATAACCCCTTCCTGAGGCTTGAAGGGGATGCCGGACAGGAGCGACTCCTGGAAGTGGGTATCAGCGATCGTTACCATGATGTACTCGATACCATGGGCAGTACCTTCGTCTGCGGAAAAAATGTGAATATGCACGTTGCAGAACCGAAAGCAGCCTGGCAGGCAATGCTCGAACTCAACGACGGTGGAATGTCGCGCCTGACTAAAGCACTACGCGGCGTCGCCCATCTCGACTTCAAGTTAAAACGTTTACAGCAACAACTGCTGCAATGTCGCATGGAAACCGGCGATCAACGCCTTGGTCGGTGGTACGAAAAAGACGGTGATGGGCAGATTGTGAAAAAACAAGCAATTGCCAAAGAGTTATGGCAGGGCTTGTCTGCATGTTCCCACAATATGGGGGAGCTTATCGAACGCTTGGTTCTGCCGACTCAGGAGCTCAACAACATTTATTTGAGTATTCGCGACCTCGACCAGGCGCCGCAAACCGAAGGCGAAAGCCCGACCATCAATGCTTTCGCAACCAGCCCGTTTGGTGGTAATCCTTTCGCTGAAAACCCCTTTGCCAGCGATCCCTTTGCGACTACACCTGTTGAAACCGCCGTTGTTGATGTGCCAGCAACTGCCGCAACGGAACGTGTAGGCCAGGATGATGATTTCGCGCATCAGGCCTTTAAAGCCTGGGTAGCCCACCTACGGGAGTTGCCGCAGCAACCGTTGCAGTGGCGTCAACTGGGCATGAGCATTGAGCTGATGAATCAACTCAGCGAAGAGCTAATCACCGCCGCCACACGTTTGGATCTGGAAGGGACATTGAAACATGCCCTGGCGGGTCAAGAGCAGGCTGAAACAACCCGCGTACACATGCGAGCACGTCAGGTTTTACGTGCTCAACTGACCATACGTGATTTTATTGCCTGGTTTGGTTATCTCACGCTGCCAGCAGAAAAGGTACCCAACAGCTATGTTGGCGAGAAAAATAAAGTGTTTCTGCGTCAGAAGCAGCTCGCTAACGATGAGTTGCCACAACTCGCCGCCGTCGCACCACAGCCCGGCGTATCCTATCTGGGTGACTGGCTTTCTGCTTTGATGAGCGTCATCCTGGACAATGCGGGTCATAGCGCCACACGGGATATTTCCTTCGAACAGAATCGTCAACTTGGTCAGATTATCAGCCAATTGAAACAAGAGAACATGCCATGCTAGCTAAAATCATCGCCTGCCAGCCGGCAGAGCCAGGTACTGCACAACTAATGGTCCGCCTGCGTGGTGAAACCGCAATATTGACTAATCTGACCTTTACTCTGTGCAATAACGAGCAGAACTACCTACAACCCGATGGCAGTTGGAGCCCGGCACAACACTGGTTTTCCATGAACGGTGGTTATGCGTTGAATAATGGTAGCGGTTTTCGTATTGGCCCAACATTGCTTGACCCATTGCTGGCGACAGCAAGCCAGGTACAAATTCAGATCAAGTTGGATTCTGGAGAAACACGCAATACCACGTTACAGCTGGCGCGCGACGAACTGTTCTCTTCTGAAGCAAGAGGTGAAACAGGCAACTATAGCGGCAGCAGCATGCTGGCTACTCCAGAAGTTCCTTCTGAGCCCGTCATTGCGACAGAAACCGTTGTTGCCCCTGAACCTGTAGAGCCGGTTATTCATACTGAAGTGAGAACTCCGGCGAAATCAGGGCCCTCCCGTCTTCCTGTCATTGGAGCGGCAATACTGGCATTAGTCGTGATTGCCGGTGCGCTGTGGTGGTTTTTAGGGCGGGATAAATCACCGGAAGTCACCCCCGTTGAACAAGCACAGCAAGAAACACCGGCGTCTGCACCCGCTTCCGCACCAGAGCCTGTCGCTCATAGTACCTGTTCTGCACAGGGTTTGAACAGCCAGAACGAGCTTGATTTCGTCCAGAGCTGTGTTCAGGAAAAGCTCGACAGTGACAAACTGCTGACCATTATCCAGGCCGCAAAAGAGGCTAAAAAATGTGGTGTTGCACAGCGTCTGTATGCTAACCGTGCCCAGGGTGGCGATACCAAAATCGCGCTCGTGTACGCAGGTGAATACGACCCGAAATACCACCAGCCAAGTGAATGTTTCAAAGCGCCAGATAAAGATACTGCAGCATATTGGTACGAAACGGTTCTGCAAACGGAGCCTGACAACCAAACGGCCAAACAGCGCCTTAAGGAGCTAGGAAAATGACCTGGAATCTGATGAGTCGTCTGGCTCTGCCATTATGTGGCCTGTTGCTCAGCGGGCATGTATTTGCCGCTGATGGCGACAAACCTCTGCTCCAGGAAGGTAAGAAAACGTTATATCAACGTGTTCTCACTACCCCGGGTTGCAAACTTGGGACTACCGCAGGTGATGATAAAGGTCAGCTACAGCCAGCCTTCAGCAGCCTGTATGTTTATCAAAAAGAAGATGCAAACGGCCAGAGCTGGCTTAAGGTCGGGCCGGATAGCTTTGGTAAAACTATTGGCTGGTTGCCAAAGTCATGTACCGTCGACTGGAAAATGCAGCTCACATTGGCATTTACCAACCCGGCAAACCGTGACCGTTTGCTGTTCTTTAAAGAGAGAAAAAGCCTTGATGATATTCTCTCTGCCCCCGATCCCGTATCGCTGATTGCCCCGCTTCGCGCCAGGTTAAAACGGGACGGCCATGCCGAGGGTATTCAGGCTGAAGAGCCCGAGTATTTTGTCGATCTGCAAAAGCAGTTTTATCTGCTGCCAATCCTGAGCGGCGAAGAGGTCATGACTGAAGATGGCTTCTATACTCGTCTGCTTAACGTAGCCTCCGTCAGTAAAGCTGAAACGGCTAAAAAACAAGAAGATAACGTAAATCAATTGAAAGGGTTTAACGCCTCGGTGGTCTTCGTTATTGACTCAACCATTTCAATGGGGCCTTACATTGAACGTACCAAAGAAGCGGTTAATAAGATCTATGGCAAGATCAAACAAGAGCATCTGGATGGGCAGGTTAAGTTTGGGCTGATCTCATTTCGTTCAAACACCAAAGCCGTTCCGGGCCTTGAGTACCGCACAAAGATTTACGCAGATCCTAGCCATGTGAAAGATGGTGCGGATTTCCTGAAGAAGGTCGCTGATTTAAAAGAAGCGAAAGTCTCCAGTTCTTTGTATGACGAGGATGCGTATTCCGGCGTGCTATCAGCTATTGATGACATTGACTGGAGCCCGTTTGGCGCACGTTACATGGTCCTGATTACCGATGCAGGTGCTATTGACGGCAGCAACAAACTGTCAGGTACCGGTCTGGATGCCAGCCAGCTTCGCCTTGAGGCGGGTAACCGCGGTATTGCTATCTATACGCTGCACCTAAAAACATCAGTCGGCAAAGATAACCATGCCAAAGCCGAAAGCCAGTACCGCGATCTCTCCAATTTTGACAGTACCCAATCCAACCTTTACCAGGCCGTAAATGCCGGTGATCTTAAGATGTTTGGCCAGCAGGTAGATGCGCTAGCTTCCGCCATTACTGAGCAGGTTAAATCTGCTTACATGGGTGATGCTGCGATTGGTAGTGCGCTTTACGCGAAAGACGATGGACAGAAACTGACACCGGAGCAAAAGCTGCTTCAGGATACGGCATTAATTGGACATGCCATGCAGTTGGCCTATCTGGGTAAGCGTAACAGCACACAAGCCCCGTTAGTCTTTCAGGCATGGATTAGCGACCGCGACCTGATTAAGCAAAACATTCCTACCACCGACGTTCGTGTTCTCTTGACCAAAGGTCAGCTAAGTGACTTAAGCGATGCTGTCAGCCAGATCCTTAAAGCAGCAAATGAGGGGATGATCTCACCGACCAAAATGTTTGAGCAACTGCGTACTGTTGCAGCAACAATGGGCGCTGATCCTAACCAGCTGAAACAACAGGACAATACCCGCATTGGCGATCTGGGTGTACTGGGAGAATATCTGGCCGATCTTCCCTATAAGAGCGATGTCCTGAACCTCGACGAAGAGACCTGGAAAAGCTGGGATGGATTGTCACAGGAGAAATTTATCCGCACGCTGTCATCCAAACTGCGTCATTACCAAAAATATAACGCCGATGCTGATCGCTGGGTTGAGCTGGCAAAAGGAAGCGATCCACGCGATCGCGTTTATCCCATCCCACTGGAAATGATGCCCTGATGCTGCGCATAGAAGAGTTGTGCGTTGTTCGTGGTCAGGGCAGTCATGCTCACCGGGTTTACCTGCCGCAGTTCACGCTGCGGTCAGGCCAGGTGGTCGCGGTCACAGGTGAAAGTGGATGTGGTAAAAGCACGCTACTGGAAGCCATCGGCTTATTACTGCAGCCCAGTAAAATCGGGTGCTTCGAGCTGGAAGAAGGTGCACAGCAATTTGATATCGCAACGCTGATAAAGGATGAACAACATAATAAACTAGCGGGTATTCGCGCCCGTCAGCTTGGCTTTGTGTTACAAAATGGGGGGTTGCTCCCCTATCTGAGCGTCAAAGATAACATCCTTCTGCCGTGTCAATTGCTGGGATTACGCCCCGACAACGCGCTGCTGGATAGAGTAATCGATGCTCTCAAACTTGCGCCATTATTGGCCAAATATCCAACGCAGTTGTCGTTTGGTGAACGACAGAGAACCGCTTTCGCACGTGCGATATTGCACCGTCCAAAACTGGTACTGGCGGATGAACCAACAGCCGCACTTGATCCTTACAACGCAAAGAAATTATTTAGCCTGTTTATTGAACTGGTCCGCCAGGAAGGCATGATGGCGCTGATTGTTTGCCATGACTGGCCACTGGTACAACATTTCAATTTACCCTGTTTAACTGCCCAGCCTGAACCGTTAGTGGCATCGTCGAATCACGAACAGGGAGGAACCTATTTTGTCCTTTAACCGAGCCAGACTGCTGGGCCGCCTGGCTATGCAAGACCTGTGGCACGATCGCATCATTTCTTTTTGCATCGTCTCTTCTCTCGTCGCTGTTATCGCACCTTTATTACTTCTTTTCGGTTTGCGTTTTGGGATTGTGAACCAGCTGCAAGAAGATCTGGCCAGTGACCCTCGTAACCTGGAAATCCGTATGCTGAGTAGCGGCAGCTACAACCAAAACTGGATCGAAAAGTTACGGCAGCGACCCGATGTGGGTTTCGCCATCGGACAAACGCGTTCACTAAATACGCTTGCTGACCTGCAAACAGACAGCACACATTTCATTGAGAATGCTGAAGTTATTCCAACAGACTCAGGGGACCCTTTACTCAAGTCCCTTGAACTCCATCAGGAAAACGAGGTTGTCATTACCCAAGAAGCCGCACGTAAATTAGCGGTCAGTGTTGGTGATTCGCTCTCTTTGCGAGTAGGCAGAATGCTTGATGAACGCCGGGAATGGGGACGAAAAAGCGTTACCGTCGTGGGGATTTTGCCTGCGACCTATTTTAATCGTGCCGCAATCTTTACCCAGCCTTCGTTATTGCTTGCGCTTGAACATTTCCGCGATGGCTATGCGGTAACTGGGTTGGGGATGACCAGCGGTGCGCAGCTTGACGGTAAACCACCGCTCTACGCACGCGCCAGATTATACGCCCGCGATATTGATCAGGTTGCCAGCCTTGAGCGCGATCTCCGGGAGCAGCGCATCGAAACCACCAGCCGTCTGGCTGATATAGAAAATGTGAAAAGCATCAATCGGGTTTTGGGCATTATTTTTAATACCATTGCCGCCACTGCACTGGTTGGCTGTATTTCCTCACTTATTGGCTCATTTATCGCGAATGTTGACCGCAAACGTAAACATATTGCTGTCCTCCGCCTGCTCGGTTTTACCCGTCCGGCAGTGGGTGCCTATGTGATTTTTCAAGGCTGTCTGCTTAGTCTGGTGGCTTATATCGGCGGCTTTGCGATCTACCTCTTAGCCAGTCAGGTCTTTAACCAGGCGTTAGCGGGCAGTCAGGCAACAGGTCAGATGATTTGTAAGATCACCCCGTTGCACGGCCTCGTCGCTCTGATACTCACCATCATCGTGGCGACACTGGTCGCCGGCATTGGTGCCTGGCGCGCAATTAATATTGAACCGGCGCAGAGCCTGCGCGAGGCATAACTCTTATTCCTACTTGCCCAAGGCATTTATCATTTGCGGAGAACGTCCATGACCCTTACCCCTTCCACATTATCACGCTGGCTGGCGCTGACTCTGCTGGTGAAGATGTCACCCGTGCTGGCCGAACCGTGGGCAGAGAAAATCTATAACCCCAAGCCGGATAGCGAAGATATTATTTTGCCCATGCCCTGTGAAGGCTCCATGGTTTTCCGTCAGGTAGAAATCCCGGTCTCAGGTCCTCTGGATGATATGCCGATCACCTTAGGAGAAGATGGCGGAGAATGGGGTTTTGTTGAACACAGTTATCCAACCTTCATCGCCGGTAGCTTTACCGAAAGCAAAAAAAACAAAGGTCGTTACTATTTGATGGCCAAATATGAACTGACAGCATTGCAATACCAGGCATTAACCAGCGGTACCTGTCCCACGCCATCACGTAAGTTAAGCATCGCAGAAACCAATATCAGTTGGTTCGATGCAGTAAATTTTGCCGATAAATATAACCAGTGGTTACGCACGAATGCTCTCGACAAATTACCGAAAGAGGATGGCAACCCTGGATTTTTACGTCTGCCCACTGAAGTAGAATGGGAATTTGCAGCACGCGGCGGCCTCAAGGTAAACAGTGCGGAATTCCGTGATTCCCACTATCCGATGGATGACATGAAAAATTACGAGTGGTATTCCGGGTCGCAGTCCTCTAACGGCAAAGTACAGCTCATTGGGCTGTTGAACCCTAACCCCCTCGGCCTACACGATATGCTGGGTAACGTCTCTGAGATGATGTTCACCCCATTTTATCTCAATAAAATCAACAGACTTC
The DNA here is from genome assembly GCF_013728095.1 of Citrobacter sp. RHBSTW-00887. Lineage (NCBI taxonomy): Bacteria > Pseudomonadati > Pseudomonadota > Gammaproteobacteria > Enterobacterales > Enterobacteriaceae > Citrobacter > Citrobacter sp. RHBSTW-00887. The sequence continues at coordinate 4,067,978 of NZ_CP056267.1, forward strand.
ACGGCCAGGCTGGTGGTTTTGTGGTTCGCGGAGGCAGCGTCATCTCGAATGAATCAGAGATCCGTAGCGCGACCCGTAAAGAAATTAACTACTACGATGAAGCCCATCCTTTCACCAGCAAAACCACCGGCCTGCGTCTGGTACTGGTCTCTCCGACCATTACATCAACAGACCGAGTGAAACAGCTGGAGAAAAATTGGGCTGCTCTCGGCGCAGATAAACCAGGTATAGATAAGAGCAAAGAAGTCCCCACAGACACCGCAAAAGCGCTGGGAAGCCTGGCATCAGGCATTGAAGACACAGAGCTGAAAAAGAAACTGAAGGATCTGGAAAATCAGCTCCGCGCCAGTAATCAGCAACAACAGGAAGAACGGGCACAATCGATCCGCGCCAGCCTTAACCTCGGTTCCTTCCTTTGCACAAAATTGCAGGATGATGGCCGCTTTCTTGACTTCCTCAATCACAACTATGAATTGCTGTGTAAGGATAAAGATGACAGTGATAAAAATTGCGCGATCCGAAAAACAAAACTTGGTGAGCAAACAGATCGCCTGCAACAGCTGACGAGTTACTACGCCAGTAGTCTGGTTGATTCAGCCACGCTTTATGGTCAGGAAGGTCTGAAACATGAAGTGATGGTTTTCGATCAAATGCTCACACTGAACAAACGTCTTGCAGGCCTTAAGCCATTCCTCGCCGCGCACTGGCAGAACCAGCAACAATATCTGGCAAACGGGAAAATTGATGCAACCAGATGGTTGGATACATGTAAGCAAATTAAAAGTGATCATTGATTTCATTCTGATTAAACGCACATGAATAAAAGGGGCGTACCCTGGCAGTTCGCCCCTTTAGTGACTAACAGAGTTCACAAGTTGGTTGATAACTCACCCTTTGGAAAAAGTCACTCCCAGGCCTGCTCAGATTTCGCGGCGTCAAACTGCGGCGGCGGCTTGCGGAAACGTCCGGTCAGGTAGGCGAGATACACCAACCCCACGCCAGCCCATACCAGTCCCAGCGTCAGCGATGTCACCTCCAGGTTCACCCACAGTACGGCAACGGTGGCGGCGCCGACCATTGGCAATACCAGGTAGTGCAACTTTTCCTGCCAGGTATGCTTACGTCCTTCACGACGCCAGAAGTGGTTAAACACGGACAAATTAACGAACGTAAAGGCCACCAGCGCGCCAAAGTTAATCAACGCCGTGGCGGTCACCAGGTCAAAAAACAGGGCCGAGAGTGCCACAATCCCGACCATAATGACGTTCAGCGCGGGTGTACGCCATTTCGGATGGACATAGCCGAAGTACTTCTCCGGGAAGACGTTATCGCGGCCCATCACGTACAGCAGACGCGAAACGCTGGCATGGGACGCCAGACCTGACGCCAGCGTATTCACAAAGGTCGTACACAAAAAAATAGACTGGAACAGTTTGCCGCCAACGTACAGCGCAATCTCCGGCAGCGCCGCGTCCGGGTCTTTAAATCGGCTAATATCTGGAAAAAACAGCTGCATAAAGAACGAGGCAGCAATGAAGATCAGTCCGCCGTAAAGCGCGGTAAGGAAAATTGCTTTTGGAATGGTACGCGCGGCATCCGGTGTCTCTTCAGAGAGCGTGGTTACCGCATCAAAACCTAGAAACGAGAAGCAGACGATGGTCGCCCCGGTGATAATCGGGATCAAATGCGCATTCTGGCTGATAAACGGTTGTAGCGACCAGACGGTCCCAACCCCTTCGCCTTTGTGCAGCCCCTGCACCACGAGAACAATGAACACCACGATTATCGCGACCTGCACCAGTACAAACAGCGCATTGAAGTTCGCCACCAGATTAACGCTTTTCAAATTGGCCGCGGTGAGGATCGCTACAAACATCACCACCCAAATCCATGGCGCAACGCCCGGGAACAGCGCGGAAAGGTAAATTTTCGCCAGCAGGACGTTAATCATCGGCAGGAACAGGTAATCAAGCAGTGACGACCAGCCGACCATAAACCCCACATGCGGGTTGATTGCTTTTTGCGCATAGGTGTAGGCAGAACCGGCTTGTGGAAACTGGCGTACCAGCTTTCCGTAACTGATGGCGGTAAACAGCACGCCCGCCAGGGCCAGCAGATAGGAGGCCGGAACATGGCCATTGCTGATTCCCGAAACAATACCAAAGGTGTCAAATACCGTCATCGGTGTGAGATAGGCCAGCCCCATCACCACCACCTGCCACAGCTTGAGGGATTTACGCAACTGTGCTTTGCCCGGCTGGGCCGCGAGATCCACAGAAGAATTAGTCGACATAGCTTTCCTCCCCGCCACGGGCCAAGATCTGCGTTCGAAACGTGGGTACAGCAGACCTGGGTCGTGTCGGGGTGGAAAGCCAAAAGAAAGGCGTCAATGTTGCACGGCACAGATGCGGTCCGTACTTACTGCGGGAGCCATGGATGCTCACGCGGGGCGGGTTTTTAAACATTGGCATCATCACATTTCCTCGTCACAAACTCTGTCGGTTATCTGAAGACCCGTTGTCGCAAGCCGCTCCATTACGCGACATCCGGGAAATGGCAGGTGATCCTGCAATATTGACGGGCTGGCTCCGCTCAGACCGCATGATGCGACTTCTTTTTTCAATGACTAAACAATGCGACAGGCCCGACAAACATTCCGCCGCCGGGCCACTTTCCTGTCAGGCGTTTTTCAGCATCCACTCAATTTCAGTGTCGGTAATCAGGCGTTCAAACTGGATCAGTTCATCGTGTTTACAGGCGTGATACACATGGCTAAAACGCTCCCCGAGCAACTCACGCAGACTGTCATTTTGCATGAACTCCCACAGCGCATCGCTCTGGCGGATCGGGAACGGTAGCCCTTCCTGCTCCAGGCCGTTGCCTTCCACCTCTTCCTGCAACGGCAGCTCGTTATCCAGCCCATGCAGGATCCCCGCCAGAATGGTCGACATCACCAGATACGGGTTGGCGTCAGCCCCCGCCACGCGATATTCAACCCGATGGTTATCACGATCGCCGCAGGGAATGCGCAGCGCCACCGTACGGTTGTTGTGCCCCCAGGAAGCCTGGGTCGGAACATACATCCCCGGCTGGAAGCGGCGATAAGAGTTCACATTCGGCGCCAGCAGCGCCATTGACGCGGGCATCAGATCAATCATCCCGGCAAGCGCACGTTTAAGTAACGCGGAATCATCGCCATTCGCATCGGCCAGCACGTTCTCGCCTTTATTATTCATAATGCTGATGTGGATATGCATTCCGCTACCGGCATGCTCCTCATAAGGTTTTGCCATAAACGTGGCATGCATCTTATGTTTCTCCGCCACCAGCCGTACCAGCCGTTTCAGCGCCAGCGCGTCGTCGCAGGCGTCGAGTACGTTATCGGTATGGTAGAGGTTGATTTCAAACTGCCCAGGGGAGGCTTCAGCCACCGCGCCGTCAGCCGGGATCAGCTGCAAACGGGCCAGTTCATCGATATCGTTTAGCACATCAGCAAAGTGGTTCAGGTTATCAACCGAGTAAACCTGACTTTGCGTATTCCGATCGTCCGTTCCCGGCGCGCACGGCGGCTGCAGATAACCTTCGGGATCGCGCTTACGATCGAGTAAATAGAACTCCAGCTCTACCGCTACGACGGGGAACAGACCGCGCTGGCGAAGTTTCTGCCAGAGTCGGTTAAGTACGTTCCGCGGCTCAACGTCAAAGGGAGCGCCATCTTCATCCAGCATCGTCAGCATCATCTGCGCAATACATTCCGGATCGGCGGCCGAAGGTGTTAACGTGCCAGGCACCGGGACACAGGTCCGATCCGGTTCGCCAAGCTCCTGGCCTAATCCCGCCTCTTCGACCACATTGCCAAGAATATCCATCGCGAAAACGGATGCCGGGAAATAGCAGCCTTTCTCTAACTTGTGTAACCCTGCAACGGGAATGCGTTTACCACGAAAGCAACCATTCAGGTCGGTTAACAGCACATCCACGAACTGCGTGTTGGGGTAGCGCTCCAGATACTGCTTAACTTCACGCGCAAACGCGCTACTTCGTCTCTCTTCAGAATGCTGAACAAAATTCTCAACTTCTACGATATTGGTTTCCATGATTCACCGCCGTTGGCCTGTAAGCTGTTCTGTGATTTGACTGTTAAATATAATGTCCACCCTTCGACTCTGGATGCAAACAAATTGTTTGTCAAATGTTAAATTAAGTTTGCTAGAAGGTTATTCCACTGCTAGATTGAGAAAATAATGAACGGAATGGCATAACAAGGAACCGTTTGGCAATAATTTATTCCAAAACGTGAGGTCGATCATGGGCAATATATTTGACAAGCCAGTTATTGGTGTAGTGATGTGTAGGAACAGGCTTAAGGGTCACGAGACCCAGACTCTGCAAGAAAAGTACCTGAATGCAGTATTGAACGCCGGTGGATTACCGATAGCGATTCCCCATGCGCTTGCGGAACCCGAATTACTGAACGCGCTGTTACCGAAACTGGATGGTATCTTCCTGCCAGGAAGCCCAAGCAATGTGCAGCCGCACCTTTATGGTGAAAATGGCGATGAGTCTGACGCCGATCCCGGGCGTGATCTTCTGAGCATGGCGCTAATTACCGCCGGGCTCGAAAGGCGCATTCCCATTTTCGCCATCTGCCGGGGCTTACAGGAATTAGTTGTCGCCACTGGCGGGACTCTGTATCGTCGCCTGTGCGATCACTCACAGTTCCTGGAACATCGTGAAGATGCGGAACTCCCGGTGGAGCAGCAATATGCGCCATCTCATGAAGTCCAGGTTCAACAGGGAGGATTGCTATCTCAGCTAATACCAGGTTGCAGCACGTTTTGGGTTAACTCCTTGCATGGTCAGGGCGCAAAAACCCTTGGCCCGCAACTGCGCGTGGAAGCACGCTCGCAGGATGGATTAGTGGAAGCAGCCAGCGTTCACGACCATCCTTTCGCGCTCGGCGTGCAATGGCACCCGGAATGGAACAGTAGCGAATACGCCCTGTCGCGTTTGTTACTTGAAGGTTTTATCACCGCTTGTCAGAACCACCTCGCTGAAAAACAGCGACTCTGACCACTACAGTTAAGGAAATGCAATTATGAGCGATGACGGCCTGGCGCCGGGTAAACGTTTGTCAGAGATCCGCCAGCAATTGGGTCTTTCACAGCGTCGTGCCGCCGAACTGTCTGGGTTAACGCATAGCGCCATCAGCACCATAGAGCAGGATAAAGTCAGTCCTGCCATCAGTACGCTGCAGAAGCTATTGAAAGTTTATGGGCTGTCGCTCTCCGAGTTCTTCGCGGAACCGGAAAAGCCTGACGAACCGCAGGTGGTTATCAATCAGGATGATTTGATTGAGATCGGGAGTCAGGGAGTATCCATGAAGCTGGTACACAACGGAAATCCGAATCGTACGCTGGCCATGATGTTTGAAACCTATCAGCCAGGTACGACAACCGGGGAGAGAATTAAACACCAGGGTGAAGAGATTGGGACAATACTTGAAGGTGAAGTGATACTGACCATCAACGGTCAAACGTATCATCTTGTTGCAGGGCAAAGTTATGCCATTAACACCGGTATACCACACAGCTTCAGCAACACCTCGGCAGGGATCTGCCGCATCATCAGTGCCCACACTCCTACCACTTTCTAATAAGTAGCGGCCTGAGTTTCTCAGGCCTTCTTAAATAACGCGCATTAACAGGGTACATCCCTGGGGCATCGTGCAGCCTGATTTTGCCTGAAAAGATCAGCAACGAACTTTATCTTATTGATATAAAAGGAGTAGCTATGAACTTTCAGAATCTTAAATATTGGCGTGAAAAAGCCAGCCATTATTCGCCGGAGACCCGTTTATTTATTAACGGCGAATATTGCGCAGCCGCCGATAACGAAACCTTTATTACGCAGGATCCGGCAGGACAACGTCCGCTCGCCAAAGTCGCCCGCGGCAAAAAAGCGGATGTAGACCGCGCGGTCACCGCAGCCCGCACCGTGTTTGAACGCGGAGACTGGTCGCAAGCATCACCCGCAGAGCGCAAGGCAGTCCTGCACAAGTTCGCCGATTTAATGGAGCAGCATCACGAGGAGCTGGCGCTACTGGAAACGCTCGACACCGGTAAACCGATTCGCCATAGCCTGCGTGATGATATTCCAGGCGCGGCACGCGCCATCCGTTGGTACGCCGAAGCAATAGATAAAGTCTATGGCGAAGTGGCCACCACCTCGGTGAACGATCTGGCGCTGATTGTGCGCGAGCCGGTGGGCGTCATTGCGGCCATCGTGCCGTGGAATTTTCCCCTGCTGCTGGCCTGCTGGAAACTTGGCCCGGCACTGGCTGCAGGCAACAGCGTGATCCTCAAACCTTCAGAAAAATCACCGCTGACCGCCATTCGCCTTGCTGCGTTGGCAAAAAAAGCAGGTTTGCCAGATGGCGTTCTCAGCGTGGTGAGCGGATATGGCCACGAAGCGGGCCAGGCGTTGTCGCAGCATCCGGATGTTGATGTGATCACCTTTACCGGCTCGACCCGCACCGGCAAGCAACTGCTCAAAGACGCTGGCGACAGCAATATGAAACGCGTCTGGCTGGAGGCTGGTGGTAAAAGTGCCAACATCGTTTTTGCCGACTGCCCGGATCTGCCGAAAGCCGCCGCCAATGCTGCAGCAGGCATCTTCTATAACCAGGGTCAGGTCTGTATCGCCGGTACGCGTCTGTTACTGGAAGAGAGTATTGCCGACGAGTTCATCGCCCTGCTGAAAGAGCAGGCGAAAAACTGGCAGCCGGGCAACCCGCTGGATCCGGAAACCACGATGGGCACGCTTATCGACAACGCGCATGCCGACACCGTGCATGGTTTTATTCGCGACGGTGAAGCGCAAGGCACGCTGGCGCTGGATGGTCGCAGCCATGTACACCCAGCGGCTATCGGCCCGACTATTTTTGTCGATACAGCCCCGCAAGCCCACGTCAGCCGCGATGAGATTTTCGGCCCGGTACTGGTCGTCACCCGTTTTAGCAGCGAAGCCGAAGCCCTGGCGCTGGCCAACGACAGTGACTACGGCCTGGGGGCCGCGGTCTGGACCCGCGATCTGTCGCGCGCCCACCGCATGAGTCGTCGCCTGAAGGCCGGTTCGGTCTTCGTTAATAACTACAACGACGGTGATATGACTGTGCCGTTCGGCGGTTATAAGCAAAGCGGCAACGGGCGCGATAAGTCCCTGCATGCGCTGGAAAAATTTAGCGAACTGAAAACCATTTGGATCTCCCTGGAGCCTTAATCATGACTGAACATACCAGCAGTTATTACGCCGCAAGCGCCAATCAGTACGAACCGTTTCCCACCCTTAGCGAGTCGGTTAGCTGTGATGTTTGCGTCGTGGGCGGTGGATATACCGGTCTCTCCTCCGCCCTGCACTTAGCGGAGATGGGTTACGACGTAGTGCTACTGGAATCCGCGCGTATCGGCTTTGGGGCCAGCGGACGTAACGGCGGTCAGTTGGTGAACTCCTACAGTCGCGATATCGACGTCATCGAGCGCACCTATGGCCCGGACGCCGCCAAAATGCTTGGCAGCATGATGTTTGAAGGCGGTAATATCATCCGCGAACGTATCAAGCGTTATCAGATCGAATGCGACTATCGCCCCGGCGGACTGTTTGTGGCGCTGAACCACAAGCAGATGGAAACGCTGGAAGAGCAGAAGTCGAACTGGGAACGCTACGGCAACACGCAGCTTGAACTGTTAGACAGCAGCGAAATTCGTCGCGAAGTCAGCAGCGATCGTTATGTCGGCGCGCTGCTCGACCACAGCGGTGGTCATATTCATCCGCTGAACCTGGCGATTGGCGAAGCTAACGCCATTCGTCTGAACGGCGGGCGCGTCTTCGAACAGTCGCCGGTCACCCGTATCCAGCACACCAGCCCGGCGGTGGTCAGCACCGAAAAAGGTCAGGTTACGGCCCGCTTTGTGATCGTCGCGGGCAACGCCTACCTCGGCGACAAACTCGAGCCTGCGCTGGCAAAAAGCAGCATGCCATGCGGCACACAGGTGTTAACCACCGAACCGTTGTCTGCGGAGATGGCACGCTCGCTGATTCCAAAAAACTACTGTGTAGAAGATTGTAACTATTTGCTGGATTACTAACGTCTGACCGGCGATAACCGCCTGTTGTACGGCGGCGGCGTGGTCTACGGCGCCCGCGATCCAGACGATATTGAACGTCTGGTAATGCCGAAACTGCTGAAAACCTTCCCGCAATTGCAGGGGGTAAAAATTGATTACCGCTGGACCGGTAATTTCCTGTTAACGCTATCTCGCATGCCGCAGTTCGGCCGTCTTGATACCAACATTTACTATATGCAGGGCTACAGCGGCCACGGCGTGACCTGTACCCACCTGGCAGGACGTCTGATTTCTGAACTGCTGCGCGGGGATGCCGAGCGCTTTGACGCTTTCGCCAAACTGCCGCACTACCCGTTCCCGGGGGGGCGCAGCCTGCGCATTCCGTTTACCGCCATGGGGGCGGCATATTACAGCTTACGCGATCGCCTTGGGGTTTAAGTTCTTCCGCAATAAACCCGACGCACAGGGCGGTCTCCCCTGTGCGTTTTTTTATTCCCGGACAGTGAAAAACAGGTAACGGGCACGAAAATATCGCAATAGGACATAACCCTACACTTTGCATTGTTTCTCCCTGCTGATCGGATAGGCTTTTTTAGATTATCGCTGGCGACGTGGCCAGAACTCAACGGGGGAAGAAACGCGTGTTATGAATACGAATAACGAGGAGACCTTTTATCAGGCGATGCGCCGCAAAGGGGTGAGTCGACGCAGTTTTCTCAAATATTGCAGCCTCGCAGCAACATCGCTTGGGCTGGGAGCCGCAATGACGCCCAGAATAGCCTGGGCGCTGGAAAACAAACCCCGGATCCCGGTCGTCTGGATCCACGGGCTGGAATGCACCTGTTGCACCGAATCATTTATCCGCTCCTCTCACCCACTCGCCAAAGACGTCATCCTCTCCCTGATTTCTCTTGATTACGACGACACCCTGATGGCCGCCGCCGGAACGCAGGCCGAAGAGGTATTTGAAGACATTCTGAGCCGCTACCACGGCCGATACATTCTGGCCGTCGAGGGCAATCCTCCGCTGGGTGAACAAGGAATGTTCTGCATCAGCGGCGGGCGACCGTTTATTGAAAAGCTAAAAAGAGCCGCGGCAGGCGCCAGCGCGATTATCGCCTGGGGAACCTGTGCCTCCTGGGGCTGCGTGCAGGCCGCCCGGCCTAATCCAACCCAGGCAACGCCGATCGATAAGGTGATCACCGATAAACCAATCGTGAAAGTGCCCGGCTGCCCGCCGATTCCGGATGTGATGAGCGCCATCATTACCTATATGGTGACGTTTGATCGTCTGCCTGAACTCGATCGTTTGGGGCGTCCGCTGATGTTCTATGGTCAGCGTATTCACGACAAATGCTACCGCCGCGCCCACTTTGACGCCGGGGAGTTCGTTGAGAGTTGGGACGATGACGCTGCCCGAAAAGGCTATTGCCTGTACAAAATGGGCTGCAAAGGGCCTACCACTTATAACGCCTGCTCCACCACCCGCTGGAATGGCGGCGTTTCTTTCCCCATCCAGTCCGGTCATGGGTGTCTGGGATGTTCAGAGAACGGCTTCTGGGATCGCGGTTCGTTCTACAGCCGCGTGGTGGATATCCCGCAGATGGGGACGCATTCAACCGCCGATACCGTGGGCCTCACCGCGCTTGGCGTGGTGGCCGCCAGCGTCGGTGTCCACGCAGTCGCCAGCGCCGTCAATCAACATAACCGCCACAAACAGCAATTAGCCGACGCCGGACAACAGTCGCCAGACAATGAGGATAAACAGGCATGAGCAATTCGTATCAAACCCAGGGATATACGGTCAATAATGCCGGCCGGCGCCTGGTTGTCGACCCCATTACGCGCATTGAAGGCCATATGCGTTGTGAGGTGAACATTGATGAGCAGAACATCATCACCAACGCGGTGTCCTGCGGCACCATGTTCCGTGGACTGGAAATTATTCTGCAAGGGCGCGACCCGCGCGATGCCTGGGCGTTTGTCGAACGAATTTGCGGGGTGTGCACTGGCGTACATGCGCTCGCATCGGTCTATGCCATTGAAGATGCCATTGGCATCAAGGTGCCCGACAACGCCAACATCATTCGCAATATTATGCTGGCGACGCTGTGGTGCCACGACCACCTGGTCCACTTTTACCAGCTAGCCGGAATGGACTGGATTGACGTTCTGAATGCCCTTAAAGCCGACCCACGCGCAACATCACAGTTGGCACAAAGCCTTTCAGCCTGGCCGATGTCCTCCCCGGGCTACTTCTTTGACGTACAAAACCGCCTGAAGAAATTTGTCGACGGCGGTCAGTTGGGGATTTTCCGCAACGGTTATTGGGGACATCCGCAGTACAAACTGTCGCCAGAGGCTAACCTGATGGGCTTTGCCCATTATCTGGAAGCGCTCGATTTTCAGCGCGAGATTATCAAAATCCATACGGTGTTTGGCGGCAAGAATCCGCATCCTAACTGGATTGTCGGCGGCATGCCATGCGCTATCAATATCGATCAGAGCGGCGCGGTTGGCGCGGTCGATATGGAACGCCTTAACCTGGTACAGTCGATCATCACCCGCACCGCCGACTTCATCAACAACGTCATGGTTCCTGACGCGCTGGCTATCGGCCAGTTCAACAAACCCTGGAGCCAGATTGGCACCGGGCTGTCTGATAAGTGCGTCTTAAGCTACGGCGCGTTCCCGGATATTGCCAACGACTTCAGCGCGAAGAGCCTGTTGATGCCTGGCGGCGCGGTCATTAACGGTGATTTTAACAACGTCATGCCGGTGGATCTGGCCGATCAGCAGCAAATTCAGGAGTTTGTCGATCATGCCTGGTACCGTTATCCGGACGATCAATTAGGTCGTCACCCGTTCGAGGGGATTACTGAACCCTGGTACAACCCCGGCGATGTCAAAGGCAGCGATACCGATATCCAGCAGCTCAACGAACAGGAACGCTACTCGTGGATTAAAGCCCCGCGCTGGCGCGGACACGCCATGGAAGTTGGACCGTTGGCGCGTACGCTGATTGCCTATCACAAAGGGGATGCCGCCACGATTGAATCCGTCGATCGCATGATGTCCGCACTCAAACTGCCGCTGTCGGGTATGCAGTCGACGCTGGGGCGTATTTTGTGCCGCGCGCACGAGGCGCAGTGGGCCGTGAGCAAGCTGCAATATTTCTTCGACAAGCTGATGACCAACCTGAAAAACGGCAATCTGGCTACGGCGAATACCGAAAAATGGGAGCCTGCAAGCTGGCCGCAGCAGTGCCGTGGGATCGGTTTTACCGAGGCGCCGCGCGGAGCACTCGGTCACTGGGCGTCGATTCGCGACCAGAAGATCGACGTGTATCAGTGCGTAGTGCCGACCACCTGGAATGCCAGCCCGCGCGATCCGAAGGGGCAAATTGGCGCCTACGAGGCGGCGTTGATGGGCACCCAAATGGCGATACCGGATCAACCACTGGAGATCCTGCGCACCTTGCACAGCTTCGACCCCTGCCTGGCATGTTCAACCCACGTCCTCGGCGACGACGGCAGCGAACTTATCGCAGTCCAGGTTCGCTAAGCGTTAAGGAACGGAACGATGACTGGAAAGATATCCCCACGCGTCGGGGAGGCGCGTGATACCGCCGTCAGCCACTATGTGTTTGAAGCGCCCGTACGCTTGTGGCACTGGCTGACAGTGGGCTGCATGTTGGTTTTGATGGTAACCGGATACTTCATTGGCCGACCACTGCCGTCGGTCAACGGCGAGGCCACTTACCTGTTCTACATGGGCGACATCCGGTTAGTGCATTTCGCCGCAGCCATGGTGTTTACGGTGATACTGCTGGGTCGCATTTACTGGGCCTTCGTCGGCAATCGCTATTCACGCGAGCTGTTTATCGTGCCTGTCTGGCGTCGCAGTTGGTGGCAGGGTGCCTTTTCGGTGGTGCGCTGGTATCTGTTTCTGGAAAAAAAACCGGGAGAAGATATCGGCCATAACCCCGTCGCGCAGGCGGCGATGTTCGGTTATTTCCTGCTCTCAGTTTTTATGATCCTCACCGGTTTTGCCTTATACAGCGAGCATAGCCAGTACGCCATTTTTACCCCCTTCCGCTATGTGACGGAGTTTTTCTACTGGACCGGCGGTAACTCTCTCGATATCCACAGCTGGCATCGGTTGGGGATGTGGTTCATCGCAGCCTTCATCATCGGTCATGTGTATATGGCTATCCGCGAGGACATCATGTCTGACGATACCGTCATCTCAACCATGATCAACGGCTACCGTAGCCACAAATTTGCCAAACGCCAGCGCGATAAGGAGGCGTCATGAGCGAACCTAACGTCATCGTGATGGGCTTAGGCAACCTGCTGTGGGCAGATGAAGGATTTGGCATTCGCGTTGCCGAACGCCTGTACGCCCACTATCACTGGCCGGAATGGGTAGAGATTGTCGACGGCGGCACGCAAGGGCTGAATCTGCTGGGCTACGTTGAGCAGGCCAGCCATTTGTTGCTGCTGGACGCCATCGACTACGGACTCACGCCAGGCACTTTGCAATCCTACGCCGGTGAACAAGTCCCCAGTTACCTCAGCGCCAAAAAAATGAGTCTGCATCAGAACAGCTTCTCCGAAGTGCTTGCTCTGGCGGAGATTCGCGGTCATCTGCCCGCCCACATCGCCCTCGTAGGACTACAGCCGGTGCAGCTGGACGACTATGGCGGCAGCCTGACCGACATCGCGCGCGCTCAGCTCCCGGCGGCAGAACAAGCCGCGCTAAGGCAACTGGCCGCGTGGGGCATCGCGCCACAGACAATCGATGAAACGCGTTGCCTGAACTATGAATGCCTGTCGCTGGAAAACTATGAAGGCGTGCGTATTCGCCAGTATCGTGTAACGCTGGAGAGATAAGCAACATGTTGAATGACAAACCATTTTCTGCGCTATGGCAACGCATGCTGGCGCGCGGCTGGCAACCGCTGACCGCATCTGAACTGGATGACTGGGTAACGCGTGTGCGTGATGGCGTGGTGCTGCTCAGTAGCGATCCCCGCCGCACGCCAGAAGTCAGCGATAACCCGGTAATGATTGCCGAGTTGCTTCGCGAGTTTCCCCAGTTTGACTGGCAAATCGCTATGGCGGATCTCGAGCACAGCGAGGCTATCGGCGATCGTTTTGGCGTATTCCGCTTCCCGGCCACGCTGGTATTTATCCACGGCGAGCTGCGCGGCATTCTCAGCGGCATCCACCCGTGGGCCGACCTGCTCAACCTGATGCCCCCCCTCGTTGAAGAACACATCCCCCGGAGCCTGCAAGATGAGTGATACCTTTTTTCATCTGCTGGGACCGGGAACCCAGCCGGGCGATGACAGCTTCAGCATGAATCCCTTGCCCCTCACCTGCCAGGTCAACAGCAGCCCCAGCATGGCGAGGCTGGAAAACTGTCCGCACAGCCCGGCGGTGATGGCATTGTTAGCCGACGTGCGCCACCAGCTAAGCCAGAAAATTCCCGCAAAACAGGACGTGCTGGGATGGGATTTATCCACGCTCAACGCAGACGACCTCACGTTTTTGAATACGCTGCTCGGCGAAGGCGAAGTTTCCGTGCGTATCCAGCAGGCTGACGGCAGGGCGAGCGAGATTCAGGAGTCTATTTTCTGCGGAATCTGGCGGGTGCGTTGCCAGAATGACTTGGGTCAATGGGAGGAGCATCTGGAGGCAGGCAGTGCGCCACGGGCGCTGTGGCAGGCAGCAACAATCACGACGCTGCCAGACGATAGCCTGTTGCCTCCGCCCGTCGATGGGTTGATGAATGGCCTGACGCTGGCTCAGGAACTGCTGGCGCACGTGCGCGATCCGGCCACACAACCTCATAGCATTAACCTCACCCAACTCCCGGTTAGTGATGCGGATCGCCAGTTCCTCTCCCGCCTGTGTGGCGAAGGGAGTATTCAGATCCGTACCATCGGCTACGGCGAGAGCCAAATCGACGCCACGGCGCTGCGCCATGTCTGGCATCTGCGCTGTCTGGATACCCTGAAAGGGCTTCTGCTCGAGAGTTATGAGATCTGTCCATTACCGGAACTGGTACTGGCTGCTCCAGAGGATCTGCTCGACTCGCTCCAGCGCCTGGATGAAGTCTGTAGCTGGCTGGCATCCGGCCCGCCGGCCTGATCCCTTCTCCCGACCCGCATACTTTTCTGCTGCGGGTCTGGCGTTTTCTTCCTTATCTATTCACTCTCTAATGCCTGATGGAGTTCGCATGTGGGACGTCATTGACTTATCGCGCTGGCAGTTTGCGCTGACCGCGCTGTACCATTTTCTGTTTGTTCCCCTGACGCTGGGGCTGATTTTTTTGCTGGCCATCATGGAAACCCTGTTCGTGGTGACGGGCAAAACAGTCTACCGCGACATGACGCGTTTCTGGGGAAAGTTATTCGGTATTAACTTTGCGCTCGGTGTGGCGACCGGCCTGACCATGGAGTTTCAGTTCGGGACTAACTGGTCGCTCTATTCCAACTATGTGGGCGATATTTTCGGTGCTCCGCTGGCGATGGAAGCCTTGATGGCTTTCTTTCTTGAATCCACATTCGTGGGGCTGTTCTTCTTCGGCTGGCAGCACTTAAACAAGTACCAGCATTTATTGGTGACCTGGCTGGTAGCGTTTGGCTCCAATATCTCGGCCCTGTGGATCCTCAACGCCAACGGCTGGATGCAATATCCAACAGGCGCTCACTTTAATATTGATACCCTGCGCATGGAGATGAGCAGCTTTAGCGAGCTGGTTTTTAACCCCATCAGCCAGGTGAAATTTGTGCATACCGTGATGTCCGGTTATGTCACAGGCGCCATGTTTGTGATGTCCATCAGCGCCTGGTATCTGCTGCGTGGTCGCGCTCGCGAGTTCGCCCTGCGCTCCTTCGCGGTAGGTTCCGTCTTTGGCACACTGGCTATCCTCGGCACTGTGCAACTGGGAGATAGCTCAGCCTATGAGGTCGCCCAACGCCAACCGGTAAAACTGGCGGCAATGGAAGGGGAATGGCAAACCGAACCGGCACCTGCGCCCTTTCATGTGATAGCCTGGCCGCAGCAGGAGCAAGAGCGTAACGCCTTTTCCGTGAAGATACCGGCCCTGCTGGGTATCCTGGCGACTCACTCTTTAGATACGCCAGTTCCGGGGCTGAAGAACCTGATGGCAGACGCGCTACCCCGCCTGCAGCGGGGCCGGGAAGCATGGTTGCTGATGCAGGAAATCGCCAAAGGTAACCGCACGCCTCAGCTACTGCACGCTTTTCACGCCGTGGAAAAAGATCTGGGTTACGGCATCCTGTTGGCCAACTACGCCCCTGACATGAACCATGTCACGCCAGCGCAATATCAGGCCGCACAACGCGGCGCTATTCCGCAAGTCGCCCCCGTGTTCTGGAGCTTTCGCATCATGATTGGATGCGGTTCCCTTCTGCTGCTGGTGATGGCGATTGCGCTGATACAGACCTTACGCTGGCGTATCGACCAGCATCGCTGGGTACTGCACATAACGCTGTGGAGCCTGCCGCTACCGTGGATTGCCATTGAAGCAGGCTGGTTTATGACGGAGTTTGGCCGCCAGCCGTGGGCGATTCAGGATATTTTGCCGACCTGGTACGCCCACTCTGCGCTGAGCGCGGGCCAACTGGCCTTCTCCATGGGGCTAATCCTCACACTTTACACCCTGTTTTTAATTGCCGAAGTCTACCTGATGCAAAAATACGCGCGTCTTGGTCCAGATGCGATGCAACGTCAACAACCGGCACAACAACAGGAATAAAGGAGAGCATCATGTTGGATTATGAAACGTTGCGGCTCATTTGGTGGCTGCTGATTGGCATTATTCTGGTGGCCTTTATGGTCACTGACGGGTTTGATATGGGGGTCGGCTGCCTGTTACCGCTGATCGCGCACAACGATGATGAACGTCGGGTGTTAATCAATAGCGTAGGGGCGCACTGGGAAGGTAACCAGGTGTGGCTCATTCTGGCGGGCGGCGCATTATTCGCAGCCTGGCCGCGCGTCTATGCTGCCGCATTTTCGGGGTTTTATGTGGCGATGATTCTGGTGCTGTGCGCCCTTTTCTTTCGTCCGTTGGCCTTTGATTATCGCGGTAAAATAGCGAATGCACGCTGGCGCGCCATGTGGGACACCGGGTTGGTTATCGGCAGCCTGGTGCCACCGGTTATCTTCGGCGTCGCCTTCGGCAATCTGTTCCTGGGGGTGCCTTTTGTGTTCACACCACAATTACACGTGCAATATCTGGGCACTTTCTGGGATTTGCTCTCTCCTTTTGCCCTACTGTGCGGCGCATTAAGCCTGATGTTGGTCATTATGCAGGGGGGCGTTTGGCTCCAGTTGAAAACCGACGGCCTTCTTCACCTGCGCGCGCTGTCTGCCACCCGCCGCAGCGCGATGTTAGTGGTGCTCTGCTTCCTGTTAGCCGGGTACTGGCTGTGGACGGGGATCGACGGCTATGTGCTGCTTAGCCAGGATCCTAATGGTCCGTCCAACCCGCTATTAAAGGCAGTAACGACCGCACCGGGGGCGTGGATGGCGCACTTTGAAAATTCACCACTACTGTTGGTTATTCCGCTGTTGGGCATGATTTTTCCAATGCTCGCGATCTATGCCTGCGGGCAACGTCGGGCCGTGTGGGGATTTCTGTTTGCTTCATTGACCCAGACCTGCGTGATCTTCACCGCTGGAATCACCCTGTTTCCATTTGTGATGCCATCCAGCGCATATCCACTCTCTAGCCTGACGGTGTGGGACAGTACCTCCAGCCAGATGACGCTCAGTATCATGCTGGTTATCGTGCTGATTTTCCTACCGATAGTTCTGCTTTATACCTTGTGGAGTTATTACAAGATGCTGGGACGAATCAACGTAGAAACTATCCGCCGCCACAACCACGAACTTTATTAGGGAGGACTGTACGATGTGGTATCTGTTTTGGTTTGTCGGCATTCTGCTGATGTGCACGCTCTCCACGATGGCGCTGGTCTGGCTTGAGTCACGGCAGAAATAGCCCTGCTCGTGCGTTACGCTTCCTGGCTCCCTTGTTTATTCGGGGAATCTTTATTCGTTCACACAAAAGCAGCATGGCTGTACCCAACCCCTGGTTAGCACCAAGCTTATCTATAAACCGCAGAGTGGTGCTGCAATGGAAGGGTTCGAAGAGCGGAAAGGAAACGAGAGGTTATAGAATGCTAAACAAGTACGCGAGAAGAAAATCAGAGAGTTTTACTGAAGAGACTGGATTATAACTGCTTGAGAGATAATAGGAACATAACAAACCCTACATAACCATTGATAAATATACATATTTCTTTGTTTCATCTTTACAAATGCCCCCTTTTGTGCCCCCATCTTGTTTTTCATGGGACTCAATGAATCTTTCATCGAGTCGCCAATCTCACTAATTTCTTCACAGACTGTGCAAACCTTCTAGGCTCCTGGAGCCCTCCTCACTGCCGCGATCGGCTAAGAACAATATTACTTACTTCCCGATACGAACAACTGTTCATTAATCCGCATGCTCTCCTGGCATGAAGGATATCTGTCACGGTCAAATATGGCGCTTGTTCCTGTGAGGTAAATCCTGTGCGATCGAGACGTACTAACTCATACTTTTCCACCAGAAAGTTAACGGCATTAGCCAGAGTGATACCGGCATCGATATGTTCCTGTATAACGGTTTCATTACAGAACGGCGTATCGTTCAGGGTCAGGCCATAGCTGCCAAATTTACGAAGACCAAAGAAGAAGATGGGCAGGACTACAGGCCTTGGCCGCGCAACATGCGTGACTACCTTTCTCGAGAGATGAAGAACGAATATGGTTTACGCTACTTCATTTTGGATGAGGCTCAGCTCAAGACGGAGAGAGCCGGTGCGACCAGCACGCCTAAAGAGTTTATCGGTGATACTGAGCGCTCTGGGCACACCATAATCAACTCGCTTATTAAAGTAGATTTTCTTAGCGCGCAGCGCCATCTGAGCGATGGGAACGCTCAGGCCAGAACAGAAGACCTCTCGAAACGACTGAGCCGGTTTTACACTCGAAATCAGAAACAACGAGAAGATAATCACAGTGCTTTGAGAGCACTTGCCCTCTCTGAAGAAGAACTAACCAAACACTTTGCCGATGTATTCAGCGACACCTTTAAGTCGCTACGTAAACTTGGCTATCCGGGATTAGCAAACCCTGCACTCGAGATTCGAGCAGCACTCAATTTGGGACGCCTCATGGGCGACCAACAGGCGAAAGTACACTATCTTCTGGAAGAGGCGACTGCTGAAGTTGAAGCTCTTGCACTCCCTGATAGCTATAACGGGCTTGGCTTCAAGAACCTTATTTACATGGGCGTTGAACTACTAGATCTTCACTCGGCTTGGTCCACCACGGAGGAAGGTGAGGAGGAGAAGCGACAGCCGATCCACCTAGTATTCATCGAGGAGCCAGAGGCGCACATGCACGCCCAGCTCCAACAGGCATTTGTTCGTAAACTTACAGATTTGATCTCCCCCATGGGGGATAACGGCTTTATGACACAATTTGTGATCTCGACACACTCACCGCACATCCTTTATGAGCGGGGTTTCCAGCCCATTCGTTACTTCAGGCGCTCATCGGAAAGTGGTTCGAAGCAAAGCTCAACCGTATTCAATCTGTCGATTTTCTACGATAATAACGAGCCAGATCGAGATTTCCTCCAGCGCTATATGAAATTGACTCATTGCGACCTCTTTTTCGCAGATGCGGCCATTCTGGTTGAAGGAAACGTTGAGCGCCTCCTCCTCCCACTGATGATTGCACGAGGCTCCAAGAGGCTCAGCTCTTCCTATTTAAGTATTCTTGAAGTGGGTGGAGCTTTCGCCTTCCGCTTCCGTAAACTGATCGAGTTTCTCGGACTGCCTACACTGATCGTGACTGACCTTGACAGTGTGTATCCAGCATTACCTAAGAAAGACAATACCGCTACAGCTGAAGACAGCGCGACCGTCGAAGCGACGGAGGACTCTGATTATGAAGATGATCAAAGCGAAGACGAAGATGAAGACGAAGACAATGGGGGTCAAGATTCCGATGGTGTGAAGAAACCTAAACCAAGGTCAAAATGCCCCGCTAGCACCCCTGGAGCGATTTCTGCGAACCAGACCTTGTGTCAATGGCTTCCTGGCAAGTCATTGGTCGAAGAACTGCTAGCTGCATCAATAGAGGAGAAACTTCAGCAACCTACGGATGATGGTGGCGCACATGTGATGGTTACATATCAGTGTCCAATAAATGCCACATGGGGAACGGAAACACTCGAGCTTAAAAGCCGCACGCTTGAGGAAGCCTTCGCTTATGAGAATCTCGCATGGTGTCAAAAAAAGGACAACCGAGATGTTGGGCTACGCTGGTCCAAATCATCCACGATGTCACTTGAAACTCTTGCATCCAAAATCCACAAACGGGTTAAAGGCGAAGGTTTCAAGAAGACGAACTTCGCACTTGGGCTTCTTGCCAGCAGCGATAAAGACTGGCTTGTTCCAACCTATATCCTAGAGGGGTTAAATTGGCTAGCAACGCATGTCACTGTCGGTGATACCGAACCTGTAGATGCTATGCTTGAACATTCTCCTGATGCAGCTCTTACAGCTGTTGAGGAAAAAAATGACTAATCGAGCAGACAAACCGGATACACCGGCTGATATTGAACTTCGGGCTCTTCTCGACGATGATGCTACTACTGGATTTGTCATGGTTGCTGGTGCGGGGTCAGGGAAAACCACATCGATTGTCAAGGCACTAGATCACCTTCGTAAAACACGGGGGCTCTTTCTTCGTCAACGGGCAAAGAAGATTGCTTGTATTACTTACACAGAGGTCGCTGTTGGCGAGATATGGGGAGACGTCGGAAACGATCCTCTTTTTCATGTTTCAACCATTCACAGCTTTCTCTGGGCAGTTCTAAAACCTTTTCAGACGGACATTGCAAACTGGGTCGACCTACGGCTTGATCAAAAAATTACTGACACCGAAGCAAAAATCACTGCATTCTCAAGTCGCACACATCAAAAGACGCGGATTCAGGCTGATGCTGATATTGAGCGCTTCCGTAAGCAGAAATTGGAGGTCAGCAACGTTGTACGTTTTACCTACGGCGTTGGTAGTAATTACTCAAAAGGGATCTTGGGACATAACGATATAATTAGTTTATCCACTGAACTAATTCGCACTTCTCCTCTCATTGCTAAGGTCGTCGGACAGAAATTCCCATTCCTTTTCGTTGATGAAAGCCAAGACACGTCTCCTGATATAGTCACGGCGTTCAAAACAATTTCAGAAGTGCTAGGTTCTAAGTTCTGCTTAGGGTTTATAGGCGACCCAATGCAGAAAATTTACACTGCTGGTGCAGGTGCGATCGAACCGCTCACAGGATGGAGCAATATAGGGAAACCAGAAAATTTTCGGTGCCCTTCAGCGGTTCTAAACGTCATCAATAATATCAGGGCTGGTGGTGACGATCTGGTCCAAACCGGCGGAAAAACTGAATTCATTGATGGTGAAGGGAGAAAGCCCGTTCAGGGTACAGCAAAACTTCTCATTGTTCCCAAGGATGACCGAAGCAGTCGTTTAAGCGCTGCACGCCAATGGCTATCCGAAAAACATGCGGACCCTCTCTGGCTGAGCGACGAACCTGAAGCCGACGTAAAAGTATTAGTGATTGCTCACCGTATGGCCGCTAATCGTTTAGGCTTTGGCTGTATCTATGAGGCCTTCCACGACAAAACATCAGAAGTAATGAAGAGTTGTTTTGATGATGGCTCACATTGGTCTATGCAACCATTTTTGAAACTTCTAATGCCACTTGTTATCGCAAAAGAAATTGGTAATCAGTTTGAGGTAATGAATCTATTACGTCGGTTCGCACCTTCACTTCAACGTCAGCATGTTCGCACGAACGCATTACCATCAATCCTAAAGGACTTGGACATGCGTGTTAACGAAATGACCTCCTCGTGTGGTCCCTCCTCTACAGTTGTTGCTTACGAGGCCTTGACACATCTTCGGGATGGAGGGATGTACAAGTTGGATGATCGCCTTCTAACGGCTATGAACGAGTACAATTCATCCGGTTCACCGACTGAACATGGGGATGAAGCAACTTTGGGGCTATCGAACCTACATTGAGGAACTATCCCCCTTCGAGACTCATCAGGGTGTTAAGGGTGCTGAGTTTAGCCGCGTATTAATAGTTCTCGATGATGAGGAAGGCCGTCATAACCAGTTCTGTTATGGGAAACTCTTCGGTATTACGCCATTATCTGATACTGATGAAGACAATCGGAGTGGGGGGAAAGAGAGCATTCTAGACCGTACACGGCGCTTGCTGTACGTTTGCTGTTCTCGTGCAGGTAAGGATTTGGCAGTGGTTTTCTTCGCGGATGATCCAGTTACTGCGCATGCTGCTATAACAGGTCTTGGGTTGTTCCCGAACGAAGATGTACATAATCTGATGAGCTAGACATCATTTCATTAATATTTAAAAGTTAACGGAGACATAATGGCTCGCATTGCTTGTCTTGGGTGGGGTTCCCTAATTTGGGAGCCAAAGGACTTACCTGTACAGGGAAAGTGGTTCAATGAAGGTCCACTGATATCCGTTGAATTCGCAAGACAATCGAATAATGGACGGATTACACTTGTGCTGGTTGAAACCGAATGCTTGGTTCATTCCTTATGGGCATTAATGAAAACACAGGATCTCCCCTCTGCCATTGAAGCTTTAGTCGTACGTGAAGGAATCCCGCCAAAAAACGCGGACAAGCACATTGGTAGATGGTCAACTGGTCAACCGTCCCCAAAATTGATTCCAACCCTTTCGGAATGGGCACAAGCCAACAATTTGGATCATGTAATATGGACTGGTCTCCCTCCTAAATTCAATAAGATGGATATAATTCCTACAGCCGAACAAGTTGTCGAATACCTCAAAAAACTTTCTGGTGAATCTCGAAAGGTAGCCGAACAATACATTCGCCTTACCCCGCAGCAGATTGCTACCAGGTATAGACACTGCATTGAGTCATCACTCCACTGGTACCCAATGGACGTTGATTAGAAAGCAAGAATCCAAACGACCTGCTACACATTGATGAAGATGTTGCTAACAATAACATGCCTTTATCTTAATCAGACCCTTCCCCTAACGAACACATATTCAGGAGCAGGGTCAATTAAGCTGCAATTATAGGAACAAATTCATCGATGTCCACAAACGGCAATTTTATCAAACAAAGGACATCCATTCATGCATGTCGATTTATGACCACATGGACCACAACGATCTGAACTAAAATAATTGCGAAATGCTTGCATATTCAGAGAATTAGTCCAAATATCCAAAAGTGAAGATTTATTATCAAATAAATCCCCGGTGGCCAAACCACTCTGAAAAGAGCAAGGGTATACCTTAAGGTCCTCAGAAACATACATGGAGAATCGGCCTGCATCACACGCGTCTACCATTAAGGAGTTAGCATTTGTTCTTGCAAATACACCACTTACGCAACAAGCATCAAAACCAACCTTAAGTTTTCTCCGTGAAGATGTCGCTAATTTAAAAAACTCATCTAATCTCGAACTATTACGTAACATTCTTTTTTCAAATATTTTTCGGCCAGATGGTTTGTAATTTAAAAAAATAATAGCATTGATGTTAGAAAGAAATTCTGGTGGTTCGGTGAGCCATTCAATCGCAGTATTAATGCTTGTTGCGTCTAAAATAAAATGTACGTTGACTTTGATATTTTTTGCAACGAGTTTGGCGATCGTTTTAGCAGCTTCGTGATAGGGAGGATATGCTGAAACAGCTACCGCGCCACAGAACTTTCGCGTTGCCTCAAGTATTTCATCACTCAATCCACGTCCATTAGTTGTGAAGTTTGGGACAACTCCCTTGGATGCTGTATATTCGAGTATCTCGATGAAATCAGGGTGTTGATTTGGATTTCCTCCACCTAAAGCTACTTGAAAGGTTCCCATTGCTGCAGCCTGGTCAATTATCTTCTTGTAATCACAAACATCCATATGCTCACCACGAATAGTCGATGATTTATAACAAAAAGAGCATCCTTTATCGCACCAGTTGGTTATAGATATATCCATCAACTCTGGTCCGTGAGGAGACCAGAATGGCTCGGGTTTGCCCTTTTCAGGCACACGAGCAAAGAATCCAGTATCTGGATTAAAAAAAGTTGCATATCCCAATGATTTGTACTGAATGGCTTTTAGCATATGGCTACCAATAATTATTGTAAGCATTGATATAGAAATGGTCTGAATCGATCTCAAACATAGCCATGCATAGTACTGATTCCGCTAAAGAGCCATCACTGCTTAACGTTGAAGTGATGACGCGCTTTCCCTGATCAATTGCAACCTTCATTTTTTCAATAACTTCTGGGGTGAATTCGTGCGATCCTGAAAATTTATCAGCTGCAATTTTAGTCGTAATCTGCTCCCCATATTGTTGGAGCGACGTACTTATTTCGTAAAACATCTGACTAAATAAATCCCCCACAGGACCATCTCTATCTACACCTGCAGCGCGAAGAAAAACTTCTTCAGTCAATTCATCGTCCGAAATGTATACAAATGACGTTGATGAGCTATTCGAAACGAAGTCAAGTTTAAGCTTCACTTTGTTCTCCTCCTAATTTTGTAATACATTCAATTACAGCATCTAACTTGTTATCTTCATATGCCTTGTCAATGACCTGCGGAAGCCAAGTCACAATGAATATTCGGTCAGCGTCTATATCACGTTCGCTCAAAACTTCACCGTAACGAATTTCCACATATTCAGCTAAATGTGCATATTCTACAGAATAGTACCGATGGAACTCGTCTTTGATTTCAATAGATGATAGGAATAAAGCATCATAGACGGGGCCGAATAACTGTTCGCCAAGCCCGCCATTAGTCACTCCCAATGCTGAAAGGAAATCTTTTAGATCGGGCTTCCACGAAGTAGGAAGGACTAATTTTACCTCATCCTTCATAGCCTAACTCTCCTTTAAATATTTCTTTCAAACAGTTCTGTACTTTAACTGATACTGCATTTGTACACGTATTCATAGCAGCAATAATCTCTTTTTCATTTTTAAACCTCACGAAAAAATTAGTTACCGCCTCACTTTCAGACCAAAGTGCATATGGTAAGAAAAACAATACAAGTGACAGAGATGGAGCTCCCAATTGCAGTTTTTTTTCTTCACTTAGATTTAGAAAACCAGAGAGAAAACTGCTAACGCTACTTCGCCAACTTTCACTACTATAACCAAAAGAACCCGAGAATATTGATTTAATGAAAACCCCTGACTCTGATTCATTTAGCTTATTAAGGCAGTGAAGTAATATACTTACATTCAAACACTCAGATTCATCTCTTTTTTTGAAAAGAAACCAGAAAACCTGCCGAAGTTCTCTATCTGTAGACTCGCCCATTAACACAGCTTCCAACCGCGCTACATCCTGATGCGTCTGAATATCTGCCGATAGAAGATGAAGGTTATTTAAATAATGAGTTTTGAAATCATCAAATTTTTCACAAGCAGATTGAATACATTCATTTTTTTGCTTTCTTGCCAATAAATAGACATAACGGAAAAAACCTTCATAGATAGGCCAACCTGATACTTCCCCCATTATTTCATTTACTTTTTCTGCATGTGATACTGCCAACTCAGAAACAACATAGTAAGCCAATAAAAAATCCCGCAATTCATCATATGTAAACGAGATATTTTCAATCCCTATGGATGAGAGTCCGATGGAAGGGACTTCTCTGCGTAGAATAATGTCTTCCCCTATTAATTTTTCAACAATTTGTTTTTCCGATTCATCAAAGCGTTCTATCGATACCTGGGAAAAGTTTTTACTATTCAGCATTTGAGAGCAAATTTTATATATTGACCTTAAAGCTTTTTGCTGCGAAACATTTGGGAATTCTTTAAGCTTCATAATCAAATACTGCTCAAACATATCCCCTTTATAGATATCAGACACATAACCAATATTTTTCCCTTGGTTAATCTCGCAGAAAATTCGCAGTAAGATAAGATCGTTTTTCAAAAAATCTTTTGCATGACCGGAAAGTTTAGATTTAATTTTAAAATGTTCAATATAAGATTTTAGTAATCTCGACTTATTATTTTCTGACATTTCCTTTCGAAGATTTTTTACTCGATAAAGATACGTGGAAAATTGCGGTTCAAAAACATCAGAAAATTTGTGATCAAAAAATTCATTTCTACAAGTTATTAATATTTTTACAAAATCATACTGAACTAACGCTTCCAAAAATACTCTTAACTCAGCAACAAATCCGTTCAAATCCCCAATTTCATTTATTCCATCTATAGCTATTATAAATGGTTTTTTACACTCTTCAGCAACACTATTAAGCAAATTAAATAGATCGTGTATGTGTGAAATGCTTGGAGCGAATCTATTATTTGTTATGTATGACAAAATACGATTTGGTCCAGCATAGTCATTCAATGAGCGTGCAGGAATGAATATTGTGGGAATTTCAAATGCTCTAAACTGATGCTCAACTAAATCACAAATGAAGTTTGTTTTTCCTTGCCCTGCCATGCCGGTGATCAAAAAAATCTTTGCCTGAGCAATAATAATTTTTTTCAAGATATTTTCAAGCGCGCGATATATACCACTTCCGCCAGACTGGATTCCTAATCTAAACACCTCCCAATAATCACTTGAATCCTCACTTGATTCATACCTTTCAGCCTGTTCACCATACCATGAAAATGGGGATACAAATTTATGAATCTCATTAATTAAATCGTATTGCTCTAAAAAACGCGTCCTAATATCATATAGATCTGTGGGCTTTTTTAGGTTTGATATTTTATATAAATCATCGGTAATGGGCATTATTTTTGCCATTATCAACAATTCATTTAATTTAGTTAAGTTAATATTTCGAAGATCATCATCAATTTTTCTGTAAAAAAACATTGGATTTGCGAAATACCGCATTTCTTCCTTTGTTTCCGACGTTTCTACAAAGATCGAAGGTATATATTTTTTTGTTAATTTTTCATCTTCTATTTTTTTCTGGCTAACCTCCATAAATTCAACCAAATTGGCGTGAAATTTTAATTTTGAATCTGCTGTTCGGAATCCCTCTTCAAGATAGTCATTGATATTTTTAATTTTCTCGATAGTGAGTTCTTCAAATTTCTTCGCCAAGTCTCGAAAATCGAGAATGTTGTAAGATGTATCAAAATCAATTGAGAGTTTACTTACTAGTAATGCCAAGCTTTTAGAAGTGTACGAATTTTGCTTCTCAGAAATGACATACACGTAGAGTCTGTCGAAATCGTTATGGAGGTTGTGAGAATCAAATTTTTTCAGTGTTTCACACACCTTACTACTCGAGGGGTCTGATGTTATTTGAATTGATGTTCTGCTTGTTTTACAACCTAAGTCTACTGCTGGAAAATTCATTTGAATACGGTTTTGATTGCACAAATCAGGACAATCATAAGCCACTGAGAATACAGGAATTAGAAAATCTTCCGCGAGGGTGTTTATGTCAAATAAACCCATTGCATTTGAGACCTTCACCTCGTGAGCAAAACGCCCCAGTAGAGAGATGGTTCTTTGTAAAAGTTCTTGCCGTATCATATTTATGTCAATTCATTCAAGTTCTTAGTTTCGTTGTTTATATATGTTCATTTAAGAACACGCCAAAATTCTCACTGACATGCTAAAGAGGTGTTGGTGATCTTGCAACATCGCAATCGTTGTACTGCTGCCCTAGGCAGAAAAATTTACATTTGGCATAAATCATTATTATTTAATTGATTTAGATCAAACTTCTGATTATTCACCCTATTATTTTATTATCTAGTAGTTTCAATGGTTAAATGCGATGGAGTTTTATTAACATGGATAATCAGAATGTTAATTTATATTAAGTTAATCTTTATGTTAAATATCATTTCTTATCATACACATGAAATCATATATTAAGCCTTATCATAGCCTTCTATTCAATTTTGATATCATCATGTTTTACTCGTTGAGTTCTTGAGAGCATGTTATTGAAATCAATTGATCTTTCTTAAATTCATTGAATTGAGAAGCAGATGATTTTGATAGTAATACATTAACTACTTTTATATCACTAGAATCCGGTTTTAAGAATAAAAACACGTACCCTGATAAAACCATAAACAATGTCGTTATGACGTTCATTAACCATGCGATATTAAACTGACCAGCGGTATAACCCCATCCATTACTTCCTAGAAATAACAAAAGAAAACCACCTACAACGAATATACATATGCACATACGCAGCCAGGACTCATAAGCTTTCTTATTAAATATTAGTTTATTTTCACCGACATCAATAAAACGGATACATTTGAATATCGAATCATCGATATGTAACTCCTCTTTAG
Source organism: Citrobacter sp. RHBSTW-00887 (assembly GCF_013728095.1). Classification (NCBI taxonomy): domain Bacteria; kingdom Pseudomonadati; phylum Pseudomonadota; class Gammaproteobacteria; order Enterobacterales; family Enterobacteriaceae; genus Citrobacter; species Citrobacter sp. RHBSTW-00887. Next base: position 4,095,608 of record NZ_CP056267.1, read on the forward strand.
CCGACAGATGCATTAAATAGTAACATAGCGCTCTATATCTATCTTTTACACCGTTTGTTGCTAAAGATAATGCAGCCCCACGAAGTCGGTTGTTGATAATATCCATGTCATGAGAGCTTGAATTCCCTGATAACTCTAATAATAATTTAGCTTCTTTTAACTGCTCAGAATGATGGCGTTTAATTTTATGATAACAATCTATTACATCCTTAAATTTAAATACAAAAAAAACAAACCCTATAAATAAAATAAAATCTGGTTTAATTGATGATAACTTATCCCAGGCCTTAAAAAAATCTTCGAAACTCATCGAAACCCTCTTGGACTTAAATTGTTGATAGTACGGTTAGTATAATTTATCATGAGTAAAAGAACACCTCATAACTGGTTTAAATTTTAATTTAGTGATATGTAATGATTGTCTTAAATTATTAACCCAAAGCCTACACTTGGTGCTTGCTGACGATTCTATTTACATTTACAAATTATTAAAACACAACATCTTTTTGTTAAATTGTTTAGAAGAAAGAGGTTAAAAGTTAGAATCTATTTACATGAAGGCCGGGATAAAACCGGCCTATATCCCCTTAGACGCCTGACACTATTTTTGTCAGAATAGAAGTCGTACTATGTTCAAACCCATCCACATAATCTCCATACCACTGCATCATCTCCCTCCGCCCTTCCAGATACAACGCATGGTTGTACGTCCCACGAATCGCATTCTTATCAACATGCGCAAGCTGGGTTTCAATCCATGCCGTATTAAACCCTTCCTCATGCAAAATTGTTCTCATCGTGTGCCTAAAACCATGTCCAGTAACCTTCCCCGTATATCCAATCCGCTTAAACACCTGATTAATACTCGCTTCGCTCATCGTTTTGCGGGGATCATTCCGCCCTGGGAATACCAGAGGATATTGTCCAGACATCACTTTGAGCTGCTGTACAATTTCCAGCGCTTGGGTAGAGAGGGGGACAAGGTGAGGCCGTTTCATCTTCATTCGCTCTGCAGGTATTTCCCACGTAAGCGTGCAGTGAGAACCGTATTGACGAAGTGAAGCTGGTCAGGCAGGCAGAGTAACCCGCCACGGGAGCAGAGCACCCACCCGGTTCACAGGCCAGTCGGCGATGACATCAAGTACATAATGCAGATAGCGTTCCGGATCCACGCCGTTTAATTTGCACGTCCCGATAAGACTGTACAGTGACGCACCGCGCTCACCACCATGATCCGAGCCGAAGAACAGCCAGTTTTTTCTCCCCAGACTGACCCGTCGTAGGGCGTTTTCGGCAATGTTATTATCCACCTCCACCCAGCCATCTTCTGCATAGCGGATCAGCGCCGGCCACTGGTTCAGCGCATACCCGAACGCCTTCGCCAGTTCTGAGTGCCTTGAGAGGGTTTTCTGTTTCTCCCGCAGCCACCCCTCCAGTGACGCCAGCAGCGGCAGCACTTTTTGGTGCCGGACTGCCTGCCGTTCCTCTGCTCTTTTACCTCTGATCTCCGACTCGATGGCATACAGCTCGCCGATCCGTTTCAGCGCCTCCTCCGTCAGGACTGACGGGGTACGGACGTGAACATCGTGGATTTTTCGGCGGGCATGGGCCCAGCACGCGGCTTCCTTTATATGGCCGTCGCGGTAGAGCTCGTTGAACCCGGCGTAGGCATCAGCCTGCAGTACGCCACTGAAGCCTGCAAGATGGGTCTGAGGGTGGATACCTTTTCTGTCCGGGCTGTAAGCGAACCACACTGCGGGGGCCAGCGCTGATCCGGCGTTGCGGTCGTCTCGAACGTACGTCCATAAGCGCCCGGTCTTCGTCTTCTTATTGCCCGGCAACAGCACCGGGACAGGCGTATCGTCAGCATGGAGTTTGCCGTCGGTCAGGACATAGTGCTGAAGGGCTTCATCCAGCGGTGCCAGCAGACGACAACACGCATCCACCCAGCCCGACAGTACAGAACGACTCAACACTACACCCTGGCGGGCATAGATCTCCGACTGGCGATACAGCGGTGTGTGCTCTGCATACTTTGAGGTCAGCACTCGGGCCAGCAGCCCCGGTCCGGCGATCCCCCGTTCGATGGGGCGCGAAGGAGCCGGGGCCTGAACGATGCGATCGCACCGACGGCAGGCATGCTTTTCACGGACTGTCCGGATAACCCGGAAGGCGCTGCGCATCAGCTCCAGCTGTTCGGCGGCATCCTCACCCAGGTAACTCAGCGAACCACCGCACTCCGGGCAACACGGCTCAGTCGGCAGCAGCCGCTTCTCATCCCGTGGGAGTGACTCAGGGAACGGTTTGCGGGTGCGGGTCTGACGCAGCGGGCGCTGCACTGCCGGGTCATCCACCCGGCCGGTCAGCGTATCGCTTTCCTGCTGCAGCAGGTTCAGGTCAGCTTCCATTTGCGCGATACGGCGGGATACCTTTTCGGAACGACTGCCGAAGTTCATCCGGCGCAGCTTATCCAGTTGCGCCTGCAGATGGTCTATTTCGCGTTCCCGGTTGCTCAGCTTTTCCTGCAGGGCGTGGATCAACGCTTCCTGTTCGGCCAGGCGCTGTTTCAGCAGAAGGATGTCGTCAGAAGAGGTATCGTTCATAAGCCTGTATTTTACCAGGCTTATTCTGCGACAACCAGGATAAAGAGCGCTACAACATGGTCAGGGATGTCAGTAACCGCTTTGGCTGTCGCCAGTCGATACCTTCCATCAGCATCGCCAGTTGCGCCGGCGTCAGGAACACTTTGCCATCGCGGGCTGAGGGCCAGGCGAAGCGACCACGTTCCAGTCGCTTTGTCAGCAGGCACAGACCATCGCCGGTGGACCAGAGCAGTTTTACCTGACTGCCGCTGCGTCCCCGGAAGATGAAGACGTGGCCGGACATCGGGTCATCTTTCAGCGCGGTCTGCACCTTTGCGGCGAGGCCATTGAAGCCGTTGCGCATATCGGTGATACCGGCAACCAGCCAGATTTTTGTGCCTGCGGGAAGATTTATCATACCGGCCCCCGCATCAGTTCGCGCAGGACAGTGCTCATGAGTTCAGCAGAGGGATGAGTCAGTGTTATTTCTCCTCCCCGACATTTTATGTGGCAGGTAGCGGGAGGAGAGCAGGATGGTAGTTCGAAGGTTGGGAGAGAAGAGCCCGCCTGAAGCTGCACGGGTATCAGGGCAGGAAGCGACGATGAGTTTTTTCGGGGCCGACAGACCCGCCCTTCACGCTGCCAGAGCCTTATCCATTTAAAGAGCAGGTTATCATTGACGTCATGTTTCCGGGCCAGTGCGGCAATACTGCCTTCTTCTTCAAGAGCCAGCCTGACCAGTTCCATTTTGAATTCAGGGGAATAGTGTTTCCGGGGAAGTCTTTCTTTAGCGCGCATGAGGTGTCCACCTGCAAAATAAGTGGGTGCTTAAGTTACAGGATCCTGGATTCGGGACCAGACGGTACTCAGACGACGCTTACTTTCCCACACCGCTTTCTCAAGATCAAACTCACTCCAGAAAGCCCCCCGAAGCTCGCCGGTACGAACTCCCGTAAGGATTAGCAAGCGTGCGGCAAGAACAACTAACGGGCTTCCTGTATAGCTGGATAGGGCTTTAAAGAAGTCTGGTAACTCTTCAACAGTCAGGAAGGGGTAATGCTTCGATTCATGCCCTGACATCGCGCTAGTAAGATCCGCTGCAGGATTGTATTCCGCACGACCGGTAACTATGGCGTAACGAAAGACTTCGCTGCAGCGCTGGCGAACCTTCTTGGCCTTCTCTGTCGCGCCACGGCTTTCCATACGACGCAGCACATTAAGCAGAACCAGCGGTTTGATTTCATTCACCGGCTGTTGGCCAATATAGGGGAAAATATCTTTATTGAAGGCTTCGATAATGTCCGAGGCATAACCTTCTGACCAGCGGCTCACCTTCGTTCCGTGCCATTCAAGCGCCACTGCCTGAAACGTATTATTGAGCTGCACATCCCGAACCAGCTTTTCTTCTTTCTTGGCAAACGATGGATCGATACCTTCGGCCAGTTTTTTCTTGACTTCATCACGTAGTGCCCTCGCTTGTGCAAGAGACACTGCTGGATAAACACCGAAAGCCATACGCTTCTCTTTTCCATTGAAGCGATATTTCATCCGCCAGTATCGAGAACCAGAGGGAACGACTTCAAGATACAAACCAGCACCATCTGCCAGCTTATAGGCTTTCTCTCTGGGTTTAGCTGCATCTACCTGTCGCGCATTTAGCTTCATTGGGGGCATCTCCCTGGACCGAACACAGAATGCCCCCACTTATGCCCCCAACTGTGACTTGATTCTGGTTGAGTACAGTTGATAACAGGAGATAAGATACGGGCTAGGAACCTCAGTATACGGGCTTTTAATTGAGTTCGGTAGACCTGGGAGGAGTTTGAAATGGTGCCGATAATAGGAGTCGAACCTACGACCTTCGCATTACGAATGCGAAGTTTTTATATTTTAACTGCTTGAACAACCATCAGAAATCACAAATTTATCATTTTAAATCATAATATTAAAACAAAAAACCTGTTGATGTAAATTGATGAGTGTTGATGTTTATCCTTTCAATTTACTTACACCAGCCGTTACATTACTGTAAACCGTAATCCCCAACAGGAACCCTAAAAATGGCGCTTTCAAGACAAAAACTAACCTTCGAACGAATTCGAAGATTTACTTTACCTGAAGGGAAAAACCAAGTTTTCCTTTGGGATACGGACGTAACAAGCTTGGCATGTCGAGCAACTCGTGGAGCAAAAGCCTTTGTATTCCAAAGCCTGTATGCGGGAAAAACCCTTCGCATGACCATTGGCAACATTAACGATTGGAGGATTGATGATGCGAGGGCCGAAGCCAGGCGACTGCAAACATTAATCGATACTGGGATAGATCCGCGTATAGCTAAGGCGGAAAAAATTGCTGAAGCGGAATCACAGCAGGCTGAATCTCGTAAAACGAAGGCAACCTTTTCAAGCGCTTGGGAAGATTATCTTGATGAATTGAGAACCGGAATCAGCGCAAAAACTAAACGCCCCTACTCTGCACGCTACATTGCCGATCACGTTAACTTGTCCAGTCGTGGAGGCGAAAGTAAAAAAAGAGGCCGGGGCCCAACCTCACCTGGGCCACTGGCTAGCCTGCTCGACCGACCATTATCAGAACTAACACCAGAGAACATTGCCGAATGGCTAAGTACAGAGAGACAAAATCGGCCTACCGTCACTGCTCATGCCTACCGTCTGTTGCGTGCATTCATCAAATGGGCTAATTACCAGAAAAAATATCAGGGAATAATCGATGGCGATCTTGCACAAGATCATAACGTGAGAAAAATGGTTCCAATATCAGCGAGCAAAGCGGGAGATTGCTTACAAAAAGAACAGCTCAAAAGCTGGTTCAGTGCCGTGCGTAGCCTCAATAATCCCATTGCATCAGCCTATCTCCAAGTGCTTTTGCTCACCGGTGCACGGCGTGAAGAAATTTCCTCACTTCGCTGGTCTGACATAGATTTCAAATGGTCAAGCATGAGAATTAAAGACAAGATCGAAGGCGAGCGAATTATCCCCCTCACTCCCTATGTTTCTGACTTGTTACGCTCACTGATGGAGATCCCCAATCGTGGTACAAACGAGGAGAATTGGGTTTTCAGAAGTAACAGCAAAAGTGGCAAAATTATTGAACCGCGTTCAGCACATAATAGAGCATTAACTCGCGCGGAGTTACCACATATCAGCTTGCACGGATTGCGCCGTAGTTTTGGGACCCTCGCTGAATGGGTCGAAGTACCAACAGGTATTGTTGCGCAGATTATGGGCCATAAGCCTAGCGCTCTTGCTGAAAAGCACTATCGCCGCCGTCCATTAGATTTGCTAAGAAAATGGCATGAAAAAGTTGAATTATGGATCTTAGAAGAAGCAAAAATAAAAAACAACGTTGATAAGCGTTGATTTTATCAAATATCAACAACTTACATAAAATCACATGTGTTGACAGAAATTTTTTTTCAGTTATCTTTTATTACTGCTAACTACATTCACTCACTAAGCAGGAGATTAACTACAGTGACTAACCCAATAACTGTATCAAGAGAAGACCGAAGTGCGGAAATCAGAGCGAGATGGGGTTTACATCCGACTAAAAACAAAAGTTCTAATTTTTGGGAAACAACAATTCAGCGTTTTAATAATAGTAGTACTGACCGAATACTACCTCTTTGGCACCGTGTTTCAAAACTTTTAGTTGCTATTAGGAATGTAGTCAATACTATAACATGCCTTTTTCCACCAAAGGGGAATACTTCCCGCTCACGCCGAAGTTCAACAACGTCATCAAAAAACTCATCATCATCTTCATCGGATGGTAGTAGTAGCGACCCCGATCCCGATAGAGACCCCATATTCACCCCTTTTCATTTCATTCTTTCATCTCTGTTAAAAACAATGATCGTCTTATTTGCCCACATATCAAATGTTGGGGTGATGAAATGAGCGATATCAAACATCAAAAACCCTCTCAGTCACAACTAATTTCTACCCGCGAGTTAGCTAATATTATTGGCTATGAAGTACAAACTATTCGAGCTTGGCTTTGCAAAGACAAACTGCCTAATGGTTTACCGCGACCGAAGAAAATTAAAAACCGACACTATTGGTCACGTAAAGACATTGATAGATACCTATTAACCTTCTCAGTATATAGTAACTAATAGAGGCCTCCCCCGGCTATTCTAAAGAATAGCCGGGTTAGTTAATACAAACCTTCCATTAACAATGGGGGGAGATTAATACTATTTATCACATCTCACATTAACAAAATTCAAGGTCACATATGAAAAAACGCATCACTTTCAGCGTAAACAATAGTTCTACTATTGATGCAATTGACGACTATAGCAATGCAAAAGGATACTCCAGGTCAGAGGTGATATCATTTTTATTAAACGCCACAGTCCCAGCATTGAATAAAATAACATCGCAATATCATATAGCTCAAACTTTGGAGTCAACATTAGGCTGTATTTTTGAAGAGAAGGTCCCGTCAATAGCACGGGGGGAGCCAAAATTAACTTACGAAGAGTTTTTTCATTCCGTCTGGAACACTCACATTCGACACCGGAACGAGGTTGTCGATCAAGATTTTTATGCGCACAAAATACCTCATGATAAGATGGGTAAGAGCGAAAAAAAATTAATTCATGAAAAGCTCTCATACATTATAAAAAGTTTCAATGTAAAAAAAGCAATTTTTATTTACACAGATCGGCGCGTGAACCACAAACATCTCATTGCAGGAGGGTTATCTAATATCATACTGATAAAGGAAACAGTCTACGATGGTTGTTTTTTTGATTTGAGCAGCATTGTGATTATGCCAATCTTTGAACTTATTACATTTGGAGTTGAAGCAGTATTGAAAAGAAATAAAACTCCCCCTAAACAATCATGCTATTGCTGGATACCAATTTATTACACAAATGATCTAGCGGTAATGGTCCCTGTGATTGCCGAAGGCGATACACCTCAAAAGGCGATGAAAGGAGGAGATGCCATCATTATTAACCCCTTTAACGGTGAAGTAAGCCATACTTTCTGATACCAATGTTAAGCATAACCACTTAGTTGCATACATCTCGACAGTATGGAGTTAGTACCTAATAGCTTGATGAGGGTAAAAGATGCCTACTAACAAAGCAAAATCAAAGAAAATTCTAGGAAGGCCTGAAGGAAGTAAATATTCCCATTTAATTCAGAGTGAGAAGGCTAAGCATTACTCTCAATCCAAGGTGGCAAAGATCTTAGGAATAAGTATTTCCACGGTAAAAAGACACTGGGATAACGGCATCTTTGGGTGATTATAATTGCAGAGTTGCTTTTTAATTATTTTACTGCATGGGTAATGGGTTGATAACAAGTTTTATTGTTGGAAAGGTATTATATAACAGTCATTACTATTAATAGTTAATTAATATAACTAACCACAGACATTCAGCTATGTCTGATCATATTACTATATACGGCTATCCAAAGCCGTAGGGCTAACGACAGGATCGAAACATGGAATTATATCATGGTTCCCATGGTGAGCATGTGCTCGCCTATAAAAAACATATTGAACGAGTCGTCAATGATGCTATCAGTGAATTCCCCAGAACAATGGCGTTACGTGTTGATGTTCATTATCCACCCATTTTAGACAGAGGTGACACTGTTTGCTGTTTTCCTAATCTAGAGCCTGGTGCCATATCCCGTTTCCGTAATGCATTAAATGCCATGTTGGAGGCCAATGAGAGAACCAGAGCAGCTAACGGCAAAAGAATATATCCAAACCGTGTTCGTCATGTTTGGGCACGGGAGTTTTCCGAAGAAGGAAAATGTCACTTTCACCTTGGTCTTTTTTTTAATAAAGATGCTTATTACCATTTAGGTGATTATGAGGCTGAAAGAAATTTAAGGATGATGATTGTAAGAGCATGGTATAGCGCACTGGGATTGGAACTGGATGATTATCCGGGATTGGTTCACTACCCTGAAAATTGTCGTTATATTTTAGACGTCAATGATTTTAACTTTGAAGGAGAATACAATAAATTACTGAATCGTCTCGACTACCTAGCTAAACTCGATACAAAAGCATATGGAGATGGCGACCGTAGCTTCGGCTGCAGTCGCGGGTAATTTATTTTTTACAGCAATGGCCTTTCTTATGGATGGAAAGGCCAGACCTTATATATCAAGAAGATGGTGAGCGATAAAGTATTGTTTTCAAGTAATCATCTGTTGCAGTAAACTCAGGGAGTTGGCCACTCATGGCCTGTGTTAGTGGAATAATCTTTGTCCTGACTCCCATCCCCCTGAAATCAACGTAACCATAATCACGTAAGACTTCCATAATAATCGTATTGCGTGGTGATCGCTGACCTGTAACCATCTTTTCAATCGACATCGAATTATTCAGCGCCCCTGGGCTAATAACTTCAAATCGATTGCTATACAAGCCAATCTCTATCTCAACAAAGCGTGTCCAGTCACGATGAGCCAGTGCATTTACAACAGTTTCGCGAATAGCTTCCAGTGGATAATACCAGGTTGTTTCCCGACGTAGATGCGTATCGGGTAGAGGGGCCTCTGAAGTGATAAAGGGCATGATAGTTGACATCAAACGCTCAATCAATCCACCATCGATCAAAGCCTTTCCGGCTTCCTCAGTATCAAAACGCCCAACCATTGGACCATCCAGAATATCATCGAGTAACGGTTGGTACTCCTTATCCTCGCTGGCAAACGCAAAGACTCGGATATCTGGTCGATGCGAGAGTTCAACCATTTTGATTTTGAACTCAACGGGATAATTAGGGCTTTTTTTACGCACTGTGGTTAATGATTTCATGGATAGTGTCCACCATATTTGGTGTCCACTATCCTCTCAGGAATTTCAGGATCTGCCAGACGGTGCTGAGACGACGCTTACGAATGTTATACCCCCTGCTGCAGTGGAAAGACGTGGTGACAGATACCCCTTCCCCACATTCAGGCAGCAACTCTTTCATCAGTAGCAGGCGGGAATCAATATGAGCAGGATCGGTGTGGTTAAAACGATGAAGGAGCGATTTTGTCCGCAAAGAATCCGCTTTTATGGCGGGTTCAGCAGGGAAAAAGTAATCCCCATCTTTAAGACGGACACGTTCCACCCTGGTATCAGCGCAGGGCGGCAATTTATCATTCATTAATTCTGTTTCCTCCGTATGCAGCGTGGAGCCTTTCCTGTTACCGGTTTTATCCGGATGTATGCTGTCCCGTGAAGTGGCGGGCAAACTCACTTCTAAAAAATTACGGCCAGATCTTGTCATGCCTATCACAAAGTATCATAACCGAGCATTGTGTAAAGATGAAAACCGTCAAATTGAGCGCAATCGAGCTGCATGATATGATCAGAACCCTACTAAATCAGAAGTATTGGGTATGAGATTACTTTTGAGGAAGCACGTAAATGAAACGAGTGGTTCTGTTTTCATGTGGGAGCGCTTGTCGCTCCCTGAATAGTCCATGTGACAATGAAGATTAAACAGCATCATAACCAGCATGATGCCGTTGCATTTCTTGCATATCGGCAGACTACATCAGAACCCGGTAACCTTGGATGCTGGGATAATGGCAGAGAAGAGGCACTTACTGTATCTACGGTAAAAAGCGGTTTTGTCGATGAAGTTTTAAAGGAAACCCTCCAGAAACGCTGATGAAATTGCGCAGTTTCGCTGGCCTGATGCGACAACAACTCGCCAGTAGAATGGGTATTTCTTACAAATACCTGCGCAGCATAGAAGCAAACCCATCCAGAGCGAGCATTACTACACTTAACCATTATGCCAAGAAGTGTGGTGTTAAAAGCCCTTTGATTTATCTGTAAATAAGATAAAACATGATAATTTCATCAAGTTGCATGGTAATTTATCCAGGATCCATTTGTGTCCAGGACGTAAGTCTTCACAGCTGTCGAATCAATTCTATTTCGTAAGGCGGCTCACGTTTTTATGCCCTGAGCAGTGCTTTTCCGGCTGGAACTTTCCCCCACTCATTCACTGTGATTTAATATGCTAAACCGGTTTAATTAAGTTTAGCCTTGGAGGGTTTTAGCATGAAAGCAAAAGTTTGGGTTCTGGGCGACGCAGTGGTGGACCTGCTACCGGAGAGTGAAGGGCGCTTGCTACAGTGCCCTGGAGGCGCGCCGGCTAACGTGGCGGTAGGGGTTGCCCGCCTTGGCGGCAACAGCGGATTTATCGGCCGCGTCGGCGGTGACCCGTTTGGCCGCTACATGCGTCATACCCTGCAACAGGAGCAGGTCGACGTCAGCCATATGTATCTTGACGATCATCACCGCACGTCCACTGTGGTGGTCGACCTTGATGACCAAGGTGAACGCACCTTTACCTTTATGGTACGCCCCAGCGCTGACCTGTTCCTGGCTGAAGAAGACCTGCCACAGTTTGCCGCCGGACAGTGGTTGCACATCTGCTCCATCGCGCTCAGCGCCGAGCCCAGCCGCAGTGCTACCTTCGCGGCTATGGAGAACATCAAACGTGCCGGTGGCCGGGTGAGCTTTGACCCTAATATCCGCCTGGATCTCTGGCAAGATCAGAACCTGTTGCACGCCTGTCTCGACCGCGCCCTGCGTCTGGCGAACGTGGTGAAACTGTCCGAAGAAGAGCTGATACTCATCAGCGGGAGTAATGATATCGCGCAGGGGATCGCCAGCATCACTGAGCGTTATCAGCCTGAATTACTGCTGGTGACTCAGGGTAAAGCGGGCGTCATCGCCGCATTCCAGCAGCAGTTTATCCATTTCAGCGCTAAACCGGTTGTCAGCGTGGATACCACCGGTGCGGGCGATGCGTTTGTCGCCGGACTGCTTGCCAGCCTTGCTGCCAACGGGATGCCGGCGGATATCAATGCCCTGGAGCCAACGCTCGCTCTGGCGCAAACCTGCGGTGCCCTGGCAACCCTGGCGAAAGGCGCGATGACTGCCCTGCCATACCAGCGCGATCTACACCGCCAGATTTGATCCTAAATACCGTCGTACGCGGTCCACTTTGTTGCATCCATCACACTTATTAAACCGGTTTAGCAAAATCAATTTCAAAATGTTAAATGTCGTGCTTAACATTGCAACTAAACCGGTTTAGTAAAAACACACAATTTTTTATTTTCCTTTTGGGATGCAATCAATATGTTCAGAAAAAGCACACTCGCGGTTCTTATCGCTTTGCTAACCGGCGCCGCCTCAGCCCATGCACAAACGGATCTCAGCAGTATCGAAGCCCGTTTAATTGCGCTGGAAAAACGCTTACAGGATGCCGAAAACAGAGCGCAAACGGCAGAAACCCGCGCAGAGTCGGCAGAGAAGAAAGTACAGCAGCTCACGACACAGCAACAAAAAACCCAGGACAGCACTCAGGAAGTGGCTCAGCGTACCGCCAAACTGGAGAAAAAAGCCGATGAGAAAAGCGGGTTTGAGTTCCACGGCTACGCCCGCTCCGGCGTGATAATGAATGACTCCGGCGCCAGCACCAAATCCGGAGCCTACATGACGCCAGCAGGGGAAACCGGTGGGGCTATTGGCCGCCTGGGAAACCAGGCCGATACCTATGTTGAAATGAATCTTGAACATAAGCAGACCCTGGATAACGGGGCAACGACCCGCTTCAAAGTCATGGTCGCCGACGGTCAAACCACTTATAACGACTGGACGGCGAGCACCAGTGATTTGAACGTGCGTCAGGCCTTTGTTGAACTGGGCAACTTGCCCACCTTCGACGGGCCGTTTAAAGGCTCCACCCTGTGGGCCGGGAAACGCTTTGACCGGGATAACTTTGACATTCACTGGATCGACTCGGATGTCGTGTTCCTCGCCGGTACCGGCGGCGGTATTTACGATGTCAGGTGGAACGACAGCGTTCGCAGCAACTTCTCTCTTTACGGGCGTAACTTCGGCGATATTGCTGATACCAGCAACAGTGTGCAGAACTACATCGTCAGCATGAACAATTTCATCGGGCCGGTGCAGATGATGGTCAGCGGGATGCGGGCAAAAGACAACGACGAACGCCAGGATACCAACGGTAATCCGGTCAAAGGCGATGCGGCAAATACCGGTGTACATGCGCTGCTCGGGTTGCACAACGACAGTTTTTACGGCCTGCGTGAAGGTGCCAGCAAAACCGCCCTGCTCTACGGTCACGGACTGGGTGCCGAAGTTAAAGGTGTCGGCTCTGACGGCGCGTTACGCTCGGGGGCTAACACCTGGCGCTTCGCCAGCTACGGCACCACGCCACTGAGCAAGAACTGGTTTATCGCCCCGGCGATACTGGCACAAACCAGTAAAGACCGTTATGTCGATGGCGACAGCTACCAGTGGGCAACCCTCAACATGCGTCTGATCCAGGAGATCAATCAAAACTTCGCCCTCGCTTATGAAGGCAGTTACCAGTATATGGATCTCAAACCTGAAGGTTATAACGATCGCCATGCGGTAAACGGCAGCTTCTACAAGCTCACCTTCGCCCCGACCTTTAAGGTTGGCGACATCGGCGATTTCTTCAGCCGTCCTGAAATCCGTCTTTACACCTCGTGGATGGACTGGAGCAAAAAACTCAATAATTACGCCAGCGATGACGCGCTGGGCAGCAGTGGTTTTAAATCGGGCGGCGAATGGTCGTTCGGGATGCAGATGGAAACCTGGTTTTGATGGTTAACACCTGGCGACAGTAACCGCCGGGGCGACAAAATACGTTTCGTCGCCCCGGACACAATAACAACGAAGAGAATGCGCTCCGGCTACCACGGGACGACAACTCGAAAATCAATACGCATTCAGAGGGTACTATGGATTTTGAACAGATTTCCCGCTCGCTACTTCCGCTTCTGGGAGGCAAGGAAAATATCGCCAGCGCCGCGCACTGTGCCACACGCCTGCGCCTGGTGCTGGTCGATGACTCACTGGCCGATCAGCAGGCCATCGGCAAAATTGATGGGGTGAAGGGCTGTTTCCGTAACGCCGGACAGATGCAGATTATCTTCGGCACCGGGGTGGTGAACAAAGTCTACGCCGCCTTTATCCAGGCGGCAGGGATTGGCGAATCCAGCAAATCGGAAGCTGCCGACATTGCGGCGAAAAAACTGAATCCTTTCCAGCGCATTGCCCGCCTGTTGTCGAACATCTTTGTGCCGATCATCCCGGCTATCGTCGCCTCCGGCCTGTTGATGGGCCTTCTGGGGATGGTTAAAACGTACGGCTGGGTCGACCCGGGTAACGCCATCTACATCATGCTGGATATGTGCAGCTCAGCGGCGTTTATTATTCTGCCGATCCTGATTGGCTTCACCGCCGCCCGCGAGTTCGGTGGTAATCCTTATCTTGGCGCGACGCTTGGCGGCATCCTGACTCACCCGGCGCTCACCAACGCCTGGGGTGTGGCCGCCGGTTTCCACACCATGAACTTCTTCGGCCTTGAGATTGCCATGATCGGCTATCAGGGCACGGTGTTCCCGGTGCTGCTGGCGGTGTGGTTTATGAGCATCGTTGAGAAACAGCTGCGTCGCGTGATCCCCGATGCACTGGATCTGATCCTGACGCCGTTCCTGACGGTGATCATTTCCGGTTTTATCGCCCTGCTGATTATCGGCCCGGCTGGTCGCGCGCTTGGCGACGGTATTTCGTTTGTCCTTAGCACCCTGATTACCCACGCCGGTTGGCTGGCCGGACTGCTGTTTGGCGGTCTCTATTCGGTTATCGTCATTACCGGTATTCACCACAGCTTCCACGCCATCGAAGCGGGACTGCTGGGCAACCCATCCATCGGCGTCAACTTCCTGCTGCCGATTTGGGCGATGGCCAACGTCGCTCAGGGCGGTGCTTGTCTGGCGGTGTGGTTCAAAACGAAAGATGCCAAAATCAAAGCCATTACCCTGCCCTCGGCGTTTTCTGCCATGCTCGGCATCACCGAAGCGGCGATTTTTGGTATTAACTTACGCTTTGTAAAACCGTTTATCGCAGCCCTGATTGGCGGCGCGGTGGGCGGCGCGTGGGTGGTATCCATGCATGTTTACATGACCGCGGTGGGCCTGACGGCTATCCCTGGCATGGCTATCGTGCAGGCCAGCTCGCTGCTGAACTACATTATCGGGATGGTTATCGCCTTTGGCGTCGCCTTTGTCGTCTCCCTGGTACTGAAATACAAAACGGACGCTGAATAATGTCACATCCATCACGCCTGCCTGCGATTTTGCAGGCTGTTATGCAGGGCCAGCCGCGCGCGCTGGCCGACAGCCACTATCCCCGCTGGCACCATGCGCCGGTGACCGGGCTGATGAACGATCCCAACGGCTTTATTGAATTTGCCGGACGTTATCACCTGTTTTATCAGTGGAACCCGCTCGCCTGCGATCATAAGTTCAAGTGCTGGGGGCACTGGAGCTCTGCCGACCTGCTGCACTGGCAACATGAGCCGATCGCGCTCATGCCGGATGAAGAGTATGACCGCAACGGCTGCTACTCCGGAAGCGCCGTGGATAGTCAGGGCACGCTCACCCTGTGCTATACCGGCAACGTAAAATTTGACGACGGCAGCCGAACCGCGTGGCAGTGCCTGGCGACGGAAAATGCCGACGGCACGTTTACCAAACTCGGCCCGGTATTACCGCTGCCGGAGGGCTATACCGGCCACGTGCGTGACCCGAAAGTCTGGCAGCACGAAGGTCGCTGGTACATGGTGCTGGGCGCACAGGATTTGCAAAAGCGTGGCAAGGTGTTGTTATTCAGCTCAGCGGACCTTCATGAGTGGACGAGTCAGGGCGAAATCGCCGGTTATGGCATCAATGGCCTGGACGACGCGGGCTATATGTGGGAATGCCCGGACCTGTTTGCCCTCGGCGACCAGCATGTCCTGATTTGCTGCCCGCAGGGCGTGCCTCGTGAGAAAGAGCGCTATCTCAACACCTACCCGGCAGTGTGGATGAGCGGCGATTTCGACTACCACCGCGCGGCCTTCGAGCATGGCGAACTGCACGAATTGGACGCAGGGTTTGAGTTCTACGCCCCGCAAACCATGCTTACCAGTGATGGCCGCCGTCTGCTGGTCGGCTGGATGGGCGTGCCGGAGGGCGAAGAGATGCTTCAACCGACCCTCACCAACGGCTGGATCCATCAGATGACCTGCCTGCGTGAGCTGGAGTTTATCGATGGTCAGCTATACCAACGTCCTCTACGAGAGCTGAGCGCCCTGCGCGGCGAAGCGCACGGCTGGGCAGGGAACTCCCTGCCGCTGGCACCGATGGAAATCGTTCTACAAACCACTGGGGACGATATTTTGAGCCTCGATTTTGACGGCGCATTAATCCTTGAACGCGATGCCAGCGGGATCCGCCTGGCCCGACCCAGTCTGGCCAGCGACGAGAAGCATTATCGTTACTGGCGCGGAGACGTCCGCTCGCTGCATATTTTCATCGACCAGTCTAGCGTGGAGATTTTCATCAACGGCGGCGAAGGAGTGATGAGCTGCCGCTACTTCCCGGCCTGTTCAGGGCAGCTAATGTTCTCTGGCATCACACCGGACGCATTCTGCTACTGGCCGCTGCGAACTTGCATGGTAGAATAAGCGTTTTGCCTCAAGCTCATGGCGTCGTAATGAAAACTAAACGCGTAACCATTAAAGATATCGCCGAACAGGCTGGCGTCTCAAAAGCGACCGCCAGCCTAGTACTGAACGGTCGTGGTAAGGAGCTGCGTGTGGCGCAGGAAACGCGTGAGCGAGTACTGGCGATTGCCCGTGAGCAGCACTATCAGCCAAGCATTCACGCCCGCTCGCTGCGCGACAACCGCAGCCACACCATCGGACTGGTGGTGCCGGAGATCACCAACCACGGCTTTGCGGTCTTTTCACATGAGCTGGAAATGCTGTGCCGCGAAGCAGGCGTCCAGCTATTGATCTCTTGTACTGATGAAAACCCCGGTCAGGAGAGCGTGGTGGTCAATAACATGATTTCCCGCCAGGTTGACGGTCTGATCGTCGCTTCATGTATGCACAACGATGCCGACTATCTTAAGCTCAGCCAACAACTGCCAGTAGTGCTGTTTGACCGTTGTCCTAATGAAAGCCTGCTGCCGCTGGTGATGACTGATTCGATTACCCCAACGGCGGAACTGATTTCCCGCATTGCACCTAAGCATAGCGATGAGTTCTGGTTTTTAGGCGGTCAGTCGCGTCTGTCGCCTTCACGCGATCGTCTGACCGGCTTCACGCAGGGTTTGGCTCAGGCGGGTATTGCACTGCGCCCGGAATGGGTGATTAACGGTAACTACCACCCGAGCTCAGGCTATGAGATGTTCGCCGCACTCTGCGCGCGACTTGGGCGGCCGCCTAAGGCGCTGTTCACTGCCGCCTGTGGACTGCTCGAAGGGGTACTGCGCTATATGAGCCAGCACCATTTACTCGACTCAGATATCCATCTGACGAGCTTTGACGATCACTATCTTTATGATTCGCTGTCGCTGCGTATCGATACCGTACAGCAGGATAACCGCCAGTTGGCCTGGCACTGCTATGATCTGATAAGCCAATTGATCGAGGGCGATACGCCCGAAACGCTACAACGCTACCTGCCCGCAACGCTGCAGTTTAGGCATCAGTAATAACTGAGCATTTTTGAATACCCTACAGAGGTGAAATCTGGTGCGAATCCAACAATCAAAAATCAATATTTGTAGTGATGTGATGCGGAAAGGTCTTCACTGCATCAGTAATCACACCAATCGGGTTAAACGGCAAACTGAGTGGTGGTAAAGACTGACACCGGCATTATTACTGTCACTGTGGAACATCACTCCGGCGGGTTTACCGCAAGCTTCCCACGCAATTTCCAGCGCTTTGATGTCAGCTTGCTGTCCGGTGAGAATGACATTGCCCAACCCTCAGGTTTCCTTGCGAACAGATCGAGAACAACAGCAAGGTAAGCCCAACGCTTGCCTGTCCAGAGTAGAGTAAGAGGCAGGGCGTAGTCGGACTATTTCCCTGCCTCTCCTCCCCGAACCGGACGTGCACCTTTCAGCGCATCCGGCTCTCCATTTAAATGCTGGCGAACGCCATTGCCACTTCTGTAAAGCGCGATGTATACGTGTTTCTGGTCTCCGTCCTCAGATAGGGATTACCTTCGGGTAGCCGCCAGCGGAACAGCTTCTTGCCTTGCCCCACCAACCGGTACAGTATTTCGCCGCTGAGCTTGCCGTGATTGGTTTTACCAAATAAAACCCACGTTTTGCTCTGACCCGGTTTCGGTGATTTACACCACCACCTCATCAGGGAAGCGATACCTGTACGGTATTTGCGGGCCAGCCAGTGAGCCAGCTTCCAGAACACGACACGGTCGATATAACTGAAGACTTTGGCCTTAAAATCAACGAACTGATAGAACATGGCCCAGCCTTTCAGTTTTCGGTTGAGTTGTTCAGCCATATCGACTTTGCTTTCACTGTAGTTGCCTGATAACAGTGCTGTCAGCGATGCGGCGAAGTTTCTGGCTTTCTCCTGCGGGATCGTTGAGACCACTCGCATCTCGCCATAACGACTGCGTTTGCGAATGATCCTGTGCCCCAGAAAGATAAAGCCGTCATTAACATGGGTGATTTTAGTCTTATCCATGTTCAGCCTGAGTTTCAGACTGCCTTCGAGCACACCCCGACACTCCTCCCTGATGGCTTCCGCCTGTGCTTTGGTGCCTTTGACGATGAGGACAAAATCATCGGCATAGCGGCAGTACGCCACCGCGGGTTTCCACTGCCAGTTTTCTCTGACCGCCGTACTTCGGCCCCGTTGGATACTGTTATTCCAGTACCACCGATCTTTTCTGGCTTTCCCGCTCAGGTAGCGCTCATGCAGGTATTGATCGAACTCATTCAGCATGATGTTCGATAATAGCGGCGATATAACACCGCCCTGTGGCACACCTTCACTGGCCGCCCGAAAGAGACCGACATCGATATGTCCCGCCTTGATGGTTTTCCACAGCAGAGTCATGAAACGTGCGTCACTGATCCTGCGGCGTACAGCCTTCATCAGCAGTCGATGATGTACGGTGTCGAAGTAACTGGACAGGTCGCCTTCAATCACCCAGCGTCCCCGGGTTTCACCACAGTCTGTGAGCTGTAATTTCACCGTGCGGATCGCGTGGTGGACACTGCGCTCAGGCCGGAAGCCATATGAGAGCGTATGAAAATCACTCTCCCATATCGGCTCCATCGCCATCAGCATGGCCCGCTGAACAATACGATCCCGCAACGCGGGGATACCCAGTGGTCGCAGTTTGCCGTTGCTTTTAGGGATGTAAACCCGTCTGGCGGGCAAGGGCTGGTAGTGGCCTGAGAGTAATTCATCCCTGAGGATTTGCAGCTCAACAGCCAGTCTGGCCTGTAGCATTGTTTTGTTCACGCCATCAACGCCGGGGGTATGGGCCCCCTTTGATGAAAGCGTGATCCGCGCCGCTTCAGCCAGCCATTCTGGTTGTGTTATCAGACGCAGCAGCCGTTGAATCCGTAGGGACGGATCGGTGACTGCCCATGTGGCAAGCTTGCGTTGCATTTCGCTGATTATCAAAGGTCTTCACCTCGTTAGGTCAGTTAATTCACGTCGCAAACACATTCAAACTGCTTCCCTTCGCCATGTAATGGGCTTTCCCCATCGCGGACTACTACGGAAGCTCCGCCAGCCAGCGCGTCATCGGAGCCATGCCCCCTTAACATCCGTCGCTGACCTTCCCCGGTTTACCTGCCTGGACTCAGGCATACTGAGGAGGCTGCCCGTCGCACTCTTTATCCTTGCTTGCCGCAAGTTGGCAGAGGTCAGCAACGCAAGCGTGATAGACGCTGCTGCCCCGGTGTTTCGCATACATGTCAAAACACCTTCGACCGGCAGTGCTTACGTATCACTGCCAGTTCCTCCTGCACGGCCTGTCAGATCACGTAGGCCGTGGTGACGTTTTCAACCCACAGAGGCGGATTAACGGGTTCATGTTCTTCAGCCTTTCAGTACTTAACCTTGAGGATCATCTCGGCTTAGTGATCTCGCCTCAATCCCCGTTGTCAGCGGGTTACATCACCCTGCGGGCATGCCGCAGGTCACTGCCGCTCAGGTTCTCCACCGTCACACCCGGTGGGATTGTTGGGTTTCTCATCGTGAGTTACCGGTTCAATATTCCAGACAGACTCGCGGTTCATTTAAGCATCCATGCCCGCCCTGAACTCCGGGCACACTATAGGTCACATCACCGCACCACACCTGATTTGGCTCGGTCACGGCGAACTGCCGTTCAAGGTAGTTAGGGATAGCAACATGTTCATGACCACCACGTTTATACCGGTGAGTCGGCTGCTGACAGCTGACCAGCCCCAGCTCTTTCATGAGCCTGCCAGCAAGCCAGCGTCCCATCTGGTAGCCTCTCCGGGTTGCCATTGTGGCAATGCTTCTTCCTCCGGCCGAACCGTGGCTGATGCCATGTAGCTCAAGTACCTGACTGCGTAATACAGCCCGTCTGCCGTCTGGTTTTTCAGGACGGTTTTTCCAGTATCTGTAGCTGCTGCGATGAACCCCGAACACATGGCAGAGTGTGGCCACAGGATAATGCGCTCTGAGTTTCCCGATTATCGAGAACTGTTCAGGGAGTCTGACATCAAGAGCGCGGTTGTAGATTCAATCTGTCAATGCAACACCCCTTTCAATTATCTCTTTCGGTGTTTTGAACTTCAGTGTCTTTCTCGGTCTGTTGTTTAGCTGAGCAGCAACCAGATCTAGTTCATGTTGAGTATATTGGGCAAGACATGTCTTTTTAGGAAAGTACTGCCGAATTAGCCCATTTGTGTTCTCATTTGTTCCCCGCTGCCAAGGACTCTGAGGATCGCAGAAGTAAACTTTAACGCCGGTGCTGACAGTAAATTCTAGATGTCTGGCCAGTTCCATTCCTCTGTCCCATGTCAGTGATTTTCTGAGTTCTGACGGTAAACTCAGGAATTTGTCGGTAAGAGCCTGATTTACTGAGACAGAATCTTTGCCCCTGAGTCTGAGGATGATCGTATAACGTGATTTTCGGTCTACAAGTGTGGCTATATGAGAGTTTTTTGTACCTGAGACTAAATCGCCCTCCCAATGCCCCAGAGAGCGTCTGTTATCGATATTTCGGGAACGTTCGTGAATTGGTGTTCCGTTCACTATGTTAATCGTACCTCTTTCGCCTTTGCGGGTATGACGCCTGCCATGGCGAAGGCTATGCGACCGTCGCAGATGCTGTATATTCAGGTGGTGTAGCGCTTCACGGCTACGAAAGTACAGCGTTTTATAAATTGTCTCAGGTGATATTCGCAGCGTTTTTTGACGTGGTTTTGTTCGCCTTAACCATCCTGATATTTGCTCTGGAGACCATTTCATCTCCAGCTTTTCCAGAACAAGCTTTCGCAATGGTAAATTTTGATCCAGTAAGCACGGTTTTGGCCTTTTCGCCATTCTGTTGGCTCGGTTATTAGCATCAACAGCTTTGTAATAGCGTCTGCCCCGATTACGCTGAACTTCACGTGAGATCGTCGAAGGACTGCGATTCAGCGCAGTAGCTATCGCACGAATGCTCATTTTGGCTGACAAACCAGCTCGTATCTCCTCGCGCTCAGACAGTGTCAGGTGAGCTACAGCCCGCTTACGCTCATGGGGTTTTATGCCGCCAGTATCCCTTAACATAGTGAAGATCGTTCCGGGTTTTGAACCCAGGATATTCGCTATTTCACTGAAGCCTGTTCCGTTCTTCCATAGTTCAAAAACAGAGGCTTTTTCCTCTGCTGTAAATGTTCGTCTCATTCAAAAAACCTCCGCAACCCCATGTTTTCACATAACTGTTGCGTTGACCAATTGAATCTACAGTAGCCTTTTTTAATATCGTATTTTGCTCCTCCAGACGGCGAACCTGCTTTTCCAGCTCGCGGATACGTTGCTGGTCTGGAGTAATGGGTGTGGCAGAGGGCGTAATCCCCTGGCGCTCTCTCCTGAGCTGGCGTACCCAGCTCTCAAGCGTAGTAGAACCCACATTCATCGCTTCACTGGCCTGTCGATATGAGTAGCCCTTATCAACAATCAGCTGTGCACATTCCAGCCTGAACTCAGGGGTGAAACTACGTTTGGTTTTCTTGTTCATTAAGTCACCTGTTTTGTGTTGAGGTGAGAATATCACCTTTAATCAGGTGGCCAAATTTACTGTGCCACTACAAGCCACCTTATATTCACCAGCAGGTTTTTCATCAGTGAAATGGCGCGTCCCACAGAGAGAATTTCAATAAACAGGTTAAGGTCGTTTTGTTTCAGGTAGTTCAGGAAGTCTGGCTCACTGAGACTTTCCCCTGCCTCCTCGTAAAAGCAGGCAATCGCTTCCATGTTATTCATGTAGGTGCTGATTGCGGCGTACTCGTGTCCTTCCATCTGTTCAAGGATGACCCTGACAGACTGCATCCGGTCGGTCAGTTTCGCATGTATGTCTGCATATTTAGCCTGACGGGGATTTATTTCACTCATTATTACTGTCGCCTGTAAATAACCGGCACAGTGCGAACACCATGCCGGGAGATTATGGCTGACAAAACGGGAACGACAGGATCCCGCTGTTGTCGGGGGTCAGAAGGTTTCCCAGTTCTCGCTGGCGTGTTGTTCCGTTTCACGAACGGACTTTACCGCTTTAACCTTACTCTGCGGGCTGGTGTTGCTGATTGTCGGTACTATGGTATTTTTTCGTTCAGCATCGCGTTTTTTATTATCACGGAGACGAAATACGCTCACCTTCTCCTGCAGAATCCGTGACTGATTCTGCAACGAAGCGGCAGTGGCTGCAGACTGTTCCACCAGAGCTGCATTTTGTTGGGTGGTGCTGTCTATCTGGCCCATGGCGCTGTTAATCTGGGCAATACCATCTCCCTGCTCACGACTGGCCTTGGCTATTTCCTCAATCAGCCCTTCCATGCTCTGGACGTTACTGATGATATCCTCCATTTCCCTGTCTGCTTTTTCAACCAGGGTACGGCCGGATGCAATGCGGGAAACGGAGTCATCAATGAGCTCTTTTATTTCCCGCGCGGCAGAAGCACTGCGCTGAGCCAGATTACGAACCTCTCCGGCCACAACCGCAAATCCACGGCCGGACTCGCCGGCGCGTGCGGCTTCCACGGCAGCATTAAGCGCGAGAATGTTGGTCTGGAAGGCAATCCCGTCGATGACCTGGATGATGGCTGTCATTTCAGACGAGGTGTCGTAAATCTCCTGCATCCGGGAAGACACCTCACTCATGACCACTCCATTCTGTTTCACAATGGCCGTTGTTTCTGTCACAAACTGGTAAACCTGTGCTGTATTGCCGGCAGTATTGTTTATGGTGGCCGTCAGTTGTTCCAGAGTGGCCGCCGTCTGTTCCACACCGGCAGCCTGCTCTTCGGTGCGGGCTGACAGGTCTGTATTACCACTGCTGATTTCTGCTGCAGTCAGCGCAATATTGTCCGCTCCCTGACGTACTTCCCGGACGGTGTTACTCAGACTCCCGCACATATCACGCAGTGCCTGCATCAGTTGCCCCAGCTGGTCCTGTGAGTCCACTTTAATCTCCACACACAGGTTACCTTCCGCCACTTCCCGGGCAATCCGGACGGCTGAAATCAACGGACTGGTAATGCTTCTGGTGATCAGCCATGCCAGCACACCTCCCAGAAGAAGCGCCATACACCCAGTGATGATCAGTGTCAGTATGGCTGCCGTACCATTATCAGCGATAACTTCACCCGCTTTATCTATGCTTGTTTTTTCGTATTCCACCAGTGCCTGCAGACTGGCCATGTAGTCATTTATGATCGGTAATTGCTGTGACCGAATGAAGCGGTTCAGGGCTTCACGGTCCCCCTGCTCACTGATCTGAAGAGCTTTTACCAGGGTATCTGCATACACCTGACGCTTTTCACCAATGGTTTTCAGCAGCTTAATACCCTGCTCTGAAGTAAGCTCCCTGTTAAATTTATCCTGCAGTATATCCACGCGAGCACGGGTTTTCTCTATCCGCTGCTGTGCATATGTCCTGATATCCGGGTCCCCCGACGTCAGCAGAACCAGTCCAAGCGCACCGTTTGATTCAATACCGGTCTGCCATTCATTCGCCATACGCTCCTGCAGAAGATAATTATTCATCACGCGTTCGGTGGAAGTGAGCATAGAGTTCAGGTACCCCACTCCGGTCACTGTCATGATCATGATAAGAACCAGAATTAGGCTGAAGCTGCCAGCCAGCCTGATACCCACACTAAAGTCTTTGATTTTCATTTTATTACCCGTGAATGAAGCTGGTTATTTCGGACCCCGGTGTCCCTGACAAATAACTGGTGCCTCCAGACTTATTTATGAGGAATCATATTTTGATTAACGAGATCTGTTATCGGTATCAGTGTGCCTGAATGGAGTATGTCAGACACGACCACTTAATACCCCGAAGCGTCCTGCCAAAAAAGACCAGACGGTGAGGGCTGGTCTGAAATCTGACAATGTCTATGGGGTCTACCGTTGCGTAGATCACAACGTTAATAAGATTATCGGCAACAGTCCGGTAAACTTTAACGGCACTGTTGCAAATAGTCGGTGGTGATAAACTTATCATCCCCTTTTGCTGATGGAGCTGCACATGAACCCATTCAAAGGCCGGCATTTTCAGCGTGACATCATTCTGTGGGCCGTACGCTGGTACTGCAAATACGGCATCAGTTACCGTGAGCTGCAGGAGATGCTGGCTGAACGCGGAGTGAATGTCGATCACTCCACGATTTACCGCTGGGTTCAGCGTTATGCGCCTGAAATGGAAAAACGGCTGCGCTGGTACTGGCGTAACCCTTCCGATCTTTGCCCGTGGCACATGGATGAAACCTACGTGAAGGTCAATGGCCGCTGGGCGTATCTGTACCGGGCCGTCGACAGCCGGGGCCGCACTGTCGATTTTTATCTCTCCTCCCGTCGTAACAGCAAAGCTGCATACCGGTTTCTGGGTAAAATCCTCAACAACGTGAAGAAGTGGCAGATCCCGCGATTCATCAACACGGATAAAGCGCCCGCCTATGGTCGCGCGCTTGCTCTGCTCAAACGCGAAGGCCGGTGCCCGTCTGACGTTGAACACCGACAGATTAAGTACCGGAACAACGTGATTGAATGCGATCATGGCAAACTGAAACGGATAATCGGCGCCACGCTGGGATTTAAATCCATGAAGACGGCTTACGCCACCATCAAAGGTATTGAGGTGATGCGTGCACTACGCAAAGGCCAGGCCTCAGCATTTTATTATGGTGATCCCCTGGGCGAAATGCGCCTGGTAAGCAGAGTTTTTGAAATGTAAGGCCTTTGAATAAGACAAAAGGCTGCCTCATCGCTAACTTTGCAACAGTGCCCAGAGGATTTCTTCGCCATTCTCGGCATCCCGCTAAAACAGGTTTACCGGGAACGCGCCAGGCTGCTTAAGGCCAACCCGGAAGAAATCATATCCTCCGGGGATGTCCGGTTAATCGCTATCAAGGTTGAGAACTGGACGCGTAAGGCCGCTGCCGGGTTAGCCAGGATGAAAGCGAAGCGTGAAGTGGCTCGCCAGCGCAAACAGGAATACTACTCCCTAACCTTTGCCTGATCCCCGCCTACTACCGCCTTAGCTGGCGGGGATTCTGCACGTCTGCAATAAACCTCAGTACAAAAAACAGCCTTAACGAATGGAAGGGACTTCCCCTGGATATGCGCCTGATTAACTCTTGTGCAATCATGGGGTAAACATAGCCCCGGAGGGATTCGTTATGACCATCACGACTGTCGGTATCGCTCTTGCTAAAAATGTGTTCGCTGTTCACTGCGTTGACCAACACGGTAAAACTGTTCTGGTTAAACCCAAAGTATCGCGTGCTGCCCTTCCTGAGCTGATTGCCAGTTTACCTCCCTGTGTTATCGGGATGGAGGCATGCTCCGGGGCTCACTACTGGGCAAGGTTGTTTCGGCAATATGGTCATGAACCACGGCTGATGGCTGCTAAATTTGTATCTCCTTACCGCATGGCCGGTAAATCAGGCAAAAATGATGCAGCTGATGCTCAGGCTATCTGTGAAGCAGTTCGTCGCCCGCATATGCGGTTTGTACCAGTGAAGGATGAGAGCCAGCAGGCGATGCAATGCCTACACCGTATCAGACAGGGTTTTATCGAAGAGAAAACAGCAACATATAACCGATTGAGAGGTTTGATATCGGAATTCGGTGTCATCGCCCCACAAAGTACAGATGCCCTGCGTCACATGGTTTCTGAGCAGAAGAGTTCTTTGCCACTTCAGGTTCAACAATGTGTTAATGACCTGCTGGAACACATTGATCGTATTGAAGATAATATTACTGAATATGACCGGATTTTGTCCCGCATGGCAAAAACAGATCACCGCAGCCAGCGATTGATGGAACTGAAAGGGATTGGTCCCACAACGGCCTGTGCGCTGGTCGCCAGTATCGGTAATGCACACGATTTTAAAAATGGGCGACAACTGGCAGCCTGGCTGGGACTAACGCCATCGCAGTACAGCAGTGGTGGGAAATCAAAGCTTGGCAGGATAACTAAAGCTGGCGATTCGTATCTGCGAACGCTACTGGTTCAGGGGGCTCGTTCGGTTCTGATTGGTGCCGAGAAAAGGACTGATTTATTCAGTCGTTGGGTCTGTTCACTGGTCGATCGCAGAGGATACTGGCGTGCCGTTGTAGCCATCGCCGCCAAAAACGCAAGGCTGTGCTGGGCATCATTGCATTACGGTGATGATTTCAGGCTGTACTCAGCCAGCTAAAGCACGAAACAAAATAACCATCTGACCTGCAATTCGTTGATGATAAAGGGTTAGACCCCGTGAGGCCTATCTGGCTATTGTACAGGATATACGTATCCGCTTAACGAACAAGAACCTCACGCGCGTCTTTCATCAGGGTCCGAATCGATGACGATTCATCATGGCCGTTTATAGTACCGCAGTCTCTCCCCTTTATTTTTACTGAAGAGCAGACAGAAACCATAAACACCGGCGTTGACACGCCGGGGAAGCCCTTATAGTACAATAATTTTCGAAATCCAACCCATCCCGCCTACAGGAATGACGGATTTTTCGGCGGTTCCGGCGTAGACCCACCACAACTGCTGTATAGCTTGTGGGTAAGTGATAATGAAGTGCAAACGAGATGGCGCAAATACTCTTTTGGTTTATCTTTTAATTACTTACGTATTAAAAGATAAACCAAAAAAAATAAAAGACATTACTGTTATCCCCTTTAAAAAGTGGATAACCGAACAGCATCGGCGCGAGCGCCTCAAAAGTAGCTCCCCACGCTAAAGCGCGGGGCATTCAGAACGGAATCCCTCGATGGCTAACAGCTCGCCTGTTAGCCATCGAGGGATTGGACAAATCCGGCCACGCCGGATACGTCAGCAAATATCGCTGAAGAATTAGCTTACACGCTCGTAAGCGGCTCTTACGACCCGCTAACGAGGAGATACGCCCCAACTGCGGCTTCGCCTTGTTGTGACCACTCCGACCGCGCACAAAAGCCTCTGAGCCGCTTTTAGCGGAATATGGCTTTGCAGGGTGAAGGG
Source organism: Citrobacter sp. RHBSTW-00887 (assembly GCF_013728095.1). Classification (NCBI taxonomy): domain Bacteria; kingdom Pseudomonadati; phylum Pseudomonadota; class Gammaproteobacteria; order Enterobacterales; family Enterobacteriaceae; genus Citrobacter; species Citrobacter sp. RHBSTW-00887. The sequence goes on from NZ_CP056267.1 coordinate 4,122,819, forward strand.
ATGGATAGGCGATCCCTTTCGATCCCTCACTGGTATCGGCGGCTAACCCTCGGTGCTACCTGTCATTTCATCCTGCCGCCTTACATGCGCTAACGCGCATAAATCCCCGTTCCTCAGTGGAACGAAAACTCACGCTAACAGGGTAGTGACCGGGTAGCCACGATAACTGCCAACAAAATTAGCTTATAGGTTAATTCTACCTTGTCTGAAATTAGCCTATAGGTTAATATTAATAGAAATGGGAGGTCACATGTTTAGCGTTGTTTATCACCCGGAAGCCAGGGAAGAAGCCACAGCATTACCCGTAAAAATCAGGGTGAAGTTTGACCGTCTCATCGGCAAACTGGAGTATGACGCCCGATTACTGCGGGAGCCGGACACGAAGCCCCTGGGCGATGGACTTTTTGAGATCCGCACGATGGGGACGGACATAGCCAGGGGAATCTGGGTATACCACAAAGGCAATACCATCATCATGCTCCGTGTTTTCATCAAGAAGTCACAGAAAACGCCAGCGAAAGAAATCGATCTCGCCAAAAAGCGGTTAGCGGAGGTACTTAATGAAACTGGTAAGCCATAAAGAACTGCATAACGAGTGGATGCAGGACGATGAATATCGCGCTGCATGGCAGGAAGAAGAACGTAAGGAAAAGCTCAGGGAGCTGCTTGCTGAATGGCGCAAGCATGACAACCTGACAAAAGCGCAGGTTGCTGAACGCATGGGGGTTACACCTCCGGTTATTTCTCGCCTGGAAAACAACATCACCAAAGCCAGCATCGACACACTGACCCGCTACGCTCACGCCTGCGGCATCAAGAAACCTGTCATTGCCCTGTACTGAATAGCCAGCCCTCCGGGGCTGGCCTTTTTGTTTCGGTCAGTCCCAAAATTTTGTTAAGGAAGGTGCGAACAAGTTCCTGATATGAGATCATCATATTCATCCGGAGCACATCCCAGATGGACATCATGAGCCATCAACTCACCTTCGCCGATAGTGAATTCAGCACTAAGCGCCGTCAGACCCGAAAAGAGATTTTCCTCTCCCGCATGGAGCAGATTCTGCCATGGCAGAATATGACCGCTGTCATCGAGCCGTTTTATCCCAAGGCGGGCAATGGCCGACGGCCCTATCCGCTGGAGACCATGCTGCGTATTCACCGCATGCAGCATTGGTACAACCTGAGCGACGGTGCCATGGAAGATGCCCTGTACGAAATCGCCTCCATGCGCCTGTTTGCCCGATTATCCCTGGATAGCGCCCTGCCGGATCGCACCACCATCATGAATTTCCGCCACCTGCTCGAGCTGCATCAACTGGCCCGTCAATTGTTCAAGACCATCAATCGCTGGCTGGCCGAAGCAGGCGTCATGATGACCCAAGGCACTTTGGTGGATGCCACCATCATTGAGGCACCCAGCTCTACCAAGAACAAAGAGCAGCAACGCGATCCGGAGATGCATCAGACCAAGAAAGGCAATCAGTGGCACTTTGGCATGAAGGCCCACATTGGTGTCGATGCCAAGAGTGGCCTGACCCACAGCCTAGTCACCACCGCGGCCAACGAGCATGACCTCAATCAGCTGGGTAATCTGCTTCATGGAGAGGAGCAATTTGTCTCAGCCGATGCCGGCTACCAAGGAGCGCCACAGCGCGAGGAGCTGGCCGAGGTGGATGTGGACTGGCTGATCGCCGAGCGTCCCGGCAGGGTAAAAACCTTGAAGCAGCATCCGCGCAATAACAAAACGGCCATCAACATCGAATACATGAAAGCCAGCATCCGTGCCAGGGTGGAGCACCCGTTTCGCATCATCAAGCGGCAGTTCGGCTTCGTGAAAGCCAGATACAAGGGGCTGCTGAAAAACGATAACCAACTGGCGATGTTATTCACGCTGGCCAACCTGTTTCGGGCGGACCAAATGATACGTCAGTGGGAGAGATCTCACTAAAAACTGGGGATAACGCCTTAAATGGCGAAGAAACGGTCTAAATAGGCTGATTCAAGGCATTTACGGGAGAAAAAATCGGCTCAAACATGAAGAAATGAAATGACTGAGTCAGCCGAGAAGAATTTCCCCGCTTATTCGCACCTTCCCTAAAAATATCCCCTTCCTGGCGGTGGATAACCCGGCGGATTCTGCTGTGGAAGCCGTACGTGCGCTACGAACCAGTCTGCATTTCGCTATGATGGAGACTGAGAATAACATTCTGATGATCACCGGTGCGACGCCAGACAGTGGTAAAACATTTGTCAGTTCAACTCTGGCAGCGGTGATCGCCCAGTCCGATCAAAAAGTGTTATTTATTGATGCCGACTTACGCCATGGTTATTCGCATAACCTGTTTACCGTGAGTAATGCACATGGCTTGTCGGAATATCTGGCAGGTAAAGATGAGCTCAACAAAGTGATCCAGCATTTTGGCAAAGGAGGCTTTGATGTGATTACTCGCGGTCAGATGCCACCTAACCCGTCTGAACTGCTGATGCGCGATCGGATGCGTCAATTACTGGAATGGGCGAACGACCATTACGATCTGGTGATTGTCGATACGCCGCCGATGCTGGCGGTGAGCGATGCTGCGGTCGTGGGGCGCTCTGTCGGCACCAGCCTGCTGGTTGCGCGTTTTGGCCTGAACACCGCCAAAGAGGTGAGCTTGTCAATGCAGCGTCTGGAACAGGCAGGCGTCAATATTAAAGGCGCTATCCTCAATGGTGTGATTAAACGCGCCAGCACCGCTTACAGTTACGGCTATAACTATTACGGTTATAGTTACTCCGAGAAAGAGTAAAACTGAAGGTAAAGTGACCGGATGCGGCGTGAACTCCTTTTCCGGTCTACGCATTAGACAGTTCTTCGTTTGTCATCAGCCTCAGAGCATTCAGGTAGCTGAATGCTCTTTTTTATGCATTACAAACTGCACGCCGGTATGCGTGCTTCATTCACGATTTGCGTAAAACCGGCCAACGAACACATGCCCTGCGCATTTCGCTCTTCACATCCTGCCAGGGTCAGTTTCACCTCTCCGGGCGGCGTATTTAATGACAGCGGCGTTTTATCACGCATCTGCTGTAAAGTCTGGAAGACCAGCGAAACCTGAATCCACTGGCTGTTATCGCTTAGCCGACGCCAGCGTTCAAACACCAGTTCACCACCTGGCGGCGTGTTATCCGGCTGACCTGGAAGCGTCCAGTTGAGCTCCAGTGCGCCGCCGAGATTTGCCAGATTAGTATCGTGTCCGGCGATAAACAGCACTGAAGTGGGTAATATCACACCATACGCCTGTTTTTGCGGTGGATGGGGCGTCAACGCTGTCATGATCAAATCCAACAACGGGGTGGCGCGGCTGCGGGCAACCTCCGGCGTGCGTTGTAGTAAATAAAATTGCGCGTTATGCAAACTTAGCAACGTGTTCCACTGGTGTGAATCAGTGATCCTTCCCCACCCCGGCTCCGGCATTCCCTGTGCCTGTTGCAGGAGAAATATCTCCGTCAGCATTGATGCGAGGCTTACCGCACCGGTTAATGAGACATTGTCGGCGCTCACCTTGAGTTCCGATGGTAATGCCTGCGTTAATGAACAGCTTTCGTCCTGTTTCTCACGGTTAAGGCACAAGTTTGATTGCGGAAAATTAAGCACCCGTTCCAGTTCGCGAAACGCCGTTTGCCGATGCCCGGTAAAGTCAGCAATTGACCCTCCTGCCCTGCTGAGGATCGCGTCAGTCACGTTCGCGTTATCCAGTTGGCAAACGCCAGTTTTTAGAGGATTAAATAACGGATCGGGACTGGACGTATCTGCCTGGGTATGTACGGTTATTGCACAGTCAGGTGCCAGCCCGGCGGCGAAGGCTTCGCCTGTTTTACGGGTACGCTCGTCGACATCAGCAATAATCGCGACCTGACCAGGCTGCGGGCAGCCCTTTTTCGTCAGCAATCCGTCGGCTACCAGACGCTGGCGTTGGTAATGTCCGAGATAAGCGATTAGCTCACCACCGCGCGGTGTCAGCCAACCCAGTTTTACCGGCCAGGTTGGCCATGCGTCTGGGGTGACATCCTGCATCAGTTGCGTGGCCTTAGTTGGGGCACGCACACCATGACGACTGACAATCACCACACTTTCCAGCTTCAGCTCCGGCTCACTCTGAGCGAATGCAGATTGCGGGGTTAACGGAATCAGAAGAGATAAAAATGGGATCAAGATCGCTTTCATCGATATGTTTCCGCTTTTCATATCCGACATTATTGATTGCCTGATACGACGCTAATGCGCCGCATCAGACTTACGTTCGTTAACTTTTCAATCGCGGGTCCAGCCATACCAACACAAGGGTGGAGAGCGAACACATCAACAAAATGCCGACGAACCAAAGTAAATACCACATTGTTCCTGCTCCTTAGTACAGCTCGTTTTCGTTACGGCGGAGAGTTTCTGTCGTCATGCGCCCCCACATTTTGTAGTAGCTCCAGAGAGTGTAGAGCAACACAATGGGCAAAAATATCAGCACGATTACCAACATAATACTCAGCGTCAGCTGACTGGAAGTGCTGTCCCACAACGTCAGGCTGGAGATTGGACTCACGCTTGACGGCATGACAAAGGGGAACAGCGTGATACCTGCCGTGAAAATCACGCCAAATTGCATCAATGATGCCATCAAAAATCCCCAACCCGGGCGACCACGATAAATCGCCATCACCGTCAGCAATGGGCAGAAGAACCCCAGTAGCGGGAAGATCAACAAAACGGGCGACTCGACAAAATTATTCATCCAGGCACCAGGTAGCACTGCCACCAGTTTCATTAACGGATTGGAAGGACCGTTAGCATCCTGGGCGAGCAGTACAAAGCCATCAATACCGACCCACAGCCAGTAACCCGCCAGCAAAAAGCACAGCATCACCAACAGTGCAGCGCGTTTAGTCGCCAGCTGTGAACGCAGATGAATCACACCAACAGTTTTCAGTTGTAACCAGACGCCACCTTGCAAAATCACCATCCCAAGGCTGAGCAATCCGCACAATAAAGGGAATGGCGTCAGCAGTTGCCAGAAGCTGTCGAGATACTCCACGCGTAATTGCGGTGTGAAGGCAAACGGCACGCCGAGCAACAAGTTGCCGAAGGCGATACCGAAGACTACCGGCGGCACCAGACTGCCGATGACCAGACCGGCATCCCACATTTTACGCCAGCGTGCATCGGCGATTTTTCCGCGATAATCAAAGGCCAGCGGGCGGAAGAACAGCGAGCACAGCACCAGGATCATCGCCACATAAAAGCCGGAAAACGCCGCTGCATACACTCTGGGCCAGGCGGCAAATAATGCCCCACCTGCGAGGATCAACCAGACCTGATTGCCTTCCCAGTGCGCACCAACGCTATTAATCACTATCCGGCGTTCATCATCATTACGCGCCACCAGCGGCAGCAAACAGCCGATCCCCATGTCAAATCCGTCGGAGATCATAAAGACCACCAGGATCACGCCAATCAGCAGCCACCAGATGAAGCGCAATGTTTCATAATCAAACATGATTTTCTCCTTTACCCCTGTTGCTGCGTCGGTTGTTCACTCTGCATCGCGCTCGGCCCCAGACGGGCATATTTCTGCATCAGGTAGACTTCGGCGATTAAGAACAGGGTGTAAAGCCCTACGATCATGATCAGTGAGAAAGCCAGTTGTCCTGTGGTTAAGGCGGAGTGCGCGGAGTATGTCGGTAAGATGTCCTGTATCGCCCACGGCTGACGACCAAACTCGGTCATAAACCACCCGGCTTCAATCGCAATCCACGGCAACGGCAAACTCCAGAGCGCCATTTTCAGCACCCAGCGATGCTGGTCGATTTTGCCACGCAGCGTCTGGACAAGCGCAATCAGCATCACCAGTAGCAGCAGGGAACCACAGCCCACCATGATGCGGAAACTCCAGAATACCGGCGCAACCTGAGGTATTGCACCACGCATCGCCGCCTGGTACTGTGCGGCTGTGACATGATTCATATCCGGCGCATAGCGGGAGAGCAACATGCCGTAGCCCAGGTCACCTTCCAGTTCCCGGAATGCCTGCAACACATGCGGCTCACGATTGCCTTGCGATATTTCCTGCATTAACAGCCAGACCATACGTCCGCGTTGCAAGCGTGGGTAGGTTTCAGCCATCAAATTCTTCAGACCCGGCACGGGTTTATCTAATGAGTGAGTGGCGAGGATCCCTAGCAGCGCGGGAATTTTGATGGCAAAGGCGTTACGCTCTTGATCCTGTTCCGGCCAGGCAACCACATGGAACGGTGCAGGTGCAGGTTCCGTTTGCCACTCCCCTTCCATCGCCGCCAGTTTTACCGGTTGTACTTGCGCGACTTCATACGCAGAACTGTCTCCGAGTTGCAGCGTGCCAATAATCGCCAGAGTACCGAAGACGGAACCGATGGCAAACGAGCGTAATGCGACATCGCGCTCCCGTCCGCGCAGTAAATACCAGGCGCTGATCGCCATAATAAACATGGCCGAGATTTTGTTGTTCTTTTAGAGCCTGAGGTTTAGCGTAAGCGGGAGCCAGCCTGTAAATACCATCACCATCGGGGACGATTCTGTCGCCCAGACGATTAAGATCACGATACAAAGTACGCTCACTGATGTTGAATTCGTCCATCATCTTCTTACGTGATACAAAACCGTACTGGTAAAGTTCTGCAATAATAGCGGTCATTCTTTGTACCATTACCTCATGCCCGCTCATGCGCGTTCTCCTTGTAATTTTTCCTTGAGATTACCAGTTGCTACTGACAGGGCATGTCAGTAGCGACTGGAGGATCATGTTTTCATATCGGCAAATTTCTCACATAACTTAAGGAGATTAAGTCGAAAAGTCAGTTAATGGATTTTGCGGTCAATAACATAATCAGTCTCCTGCAGGCAGTCGCGAGTAGCCACTCAGAGGTGAAAGAACAACTGACGTGTCAAGGCTTCAAAAGCGGAGTATGCTGAGATTCAGTCGATTAGAGCCAGGCTGAAAAAATCTTTATAGACTTAGTTTGTTTTGCCTCAGGACTGACTGCAGCCAAACGAGCGTTCATCTCGGCTGTATGATCTTACCCAGCAATAGTGGACACGCGGCTAAGTGAGTAAACTCTCAGTCAGAGGTGACTCACATGACAAAAACAGTATCAACCAGTAAAAAACCCCGTAAACAGCATTCGCCTGAATTTCGCAGTGAAGCCCTGAAGCTTGCTGAACGCATCGGTGTTACTGCCGCAGCCCGTGAACTCAGCCTGTATGAATCACAGCTCTACAACTGGCGCAGTAAACAGCAAAATCAGCAGACGTCTTCTGAACGTGAACTGGAGATGTCTACCGAGATTGCACGTCTCAAACGCCAGCTGGCAGAACGGGATGAAGAGCTGGCTATCCTCCAAAAGGCCGCGACATACTTCGCGAAGCGCCTGAAATGAAGTATGTCTTTATTGAAAAACATCAGGCTGAGTTCAGCATCAAAGCAATGTGCCGCGTGCTCCGGGTGGCCCGCAGCGGCTGGTATACGTGGTGTCAGCGGCGGACAAGGATAAGCACGCGTCAGCAGTTCCGCCAACACTGCGACAGCGTTGTCCTCGCGGCTTTTACCCGGTCAAAACAGCGTTACGGTGCCCCACGCCTGACGGATGAACTGCGTGCTCAGGGTTACCCCTTTAACGTAAAAACCGTGGCGGCAAGCCTGCGCCGTCAGGGACTGAGGGCAAAGGCCTCCCGGAAGTTCAGCCCGGTCAGCTACCGCGCACACGGCCTGCCTGTGTCAGAAAATCTGTTGGAGCAGGATTTTTACGCCAGTGGCCCGAACCAGAAGTGGGCAGGAGACATCACGTACTTACGTACAGATGAAGGCTGGCTGTATCTGGCAGTGGTCATTGACCTGTGGTCACGTGCCGTTATTGGCTGGTCAATGTCGCCACGCATGACGGCGCAACTGGCCTGCGATGCCCTGCAGATGGCGCTGTGGCGGCGTAAGAGGCCCCGGAACGTTATCGTTCACACGGACCGTGGAGGCCAGTACTGTTCAGCAGATTATCAGGCGCAACTGAAGCGGCATAATCTGCGTGGAAGTATGAGCGCAAAAGGTTGCTGCTACGATAATGCCTGCGTGGAAAGCTTCTTTCATTCGCTGAAAGTGGAATGTATCCATGGAGAACACTTTATCAGCCGGGAAATAATGCGGGCAACGGTGTTTAATTATATCGAATGTGATTACAATCGGTGGCGGCGGCACAGTTGGTGTGGCGGCCTCAGTCCGGAACAATTTGAAAACAAGAACCTCGCTTAGGCCTGTGTCCATATTACGTGGGTAGGATCAGTATGACTTGGTGCGCTCCTTCGCAAAGTAGCTCAGACGGAAAGTGAGCTTATCGTAAACCGCACGATAGTCTGTGGCGTTGGCATCCAGATAATACAGGGGATTATCTGGGATGTGGACCAACGTTCGGTATTCGGGGTAAGGGCCTAGTTGCAAAGCGCTCAGCCAGGCTTCACGTATCAGGCTGGCTAATCCCGTTCCCCCTTCTCCATAGCTCCCAAGTCCATTGAATGTGTCTTTGTTCACGAAAAGTACCATGTGGTAATGGGACTTCTCGTTTATTTCTCCCACTTCCCGAACCCAGGCGTAACGCAACTGGCATGGGTAGCTCCTGATGCCATTCTTTATTTTATTTCGGTACCGAGCATCGATTTTTGCATTAAGCGATTCAATGAAACGGGATATCAGACCACTATTCCTATTACAGTTGTCATCAGGCAGACGTAGATCGACACGGACAGCCATTGTCCTTGGGTGTTGTGCTATAGCGTTATCAATTACACCCAGCATCCGTTGCAAATACGTTGTATTGAATGGGGCATGACGTTGGTCAAGATAAATATCATTAAGCATAATAGATTCCTGTGATCTGAATATCGGGCAGGACGGAACCTTACCCGCGATGGTTGAGGTAATTAGGTGGTATCAAATCTGGCTTATTGAGTTTGTGTTGGATGTTAGTTGGGTGATGCTGACTAAATTGCTTGGTGTGTATTGCGTAGGTGTGTATTACTGGAATATTGGGGTTTATGTACTGATATATATTAACAATCCGTCACGTATTAATACTCAACATTCAGGCCAGATACGGTTTGATATTTCATTGTGTTAAATTATTTACTCCGAAGTTAATGTCGTCTGAAAAAAATGATTAAGGGGTGGCTATAACTTATTTCAATCACGGTGCATGATCAGAGTGTCATTTAAAATTAAGCAGCAAAAAGGGCATGGAATTTGATAAACACAGTCCAAAATATTTAATTTCTGGAATCATTAATTTTAGCCTGCAACCACTCCTCCAGGTCGCTTTTTAACCAGCGAGAAGCTCTACCCATCTTAATGGGTTTCGGAAATACCCCTTCCTGTATCAACTTATAGAACCATTTATCACTCAGGCCAGTAAGGCGTGTGATAAACTTCATATCGATGAACTCATCTTCCATTAGTGCAGGTTTAGTTTTCATGCTGAGTGTCCCATTGCGAGAAGAGCACCGGAGCAGGCGATAACTAATTGTTCACGCCTTCTCCTCCACATGAATGGGGTGTGACGTAAAAAAAGATCTGGAAGGAGCAGTTGAGCTACCCAACTAAGAATGCATAGATACGGAAAACCTCGTGTAACGCTGTTCTCTGACCGTTACAATTTGACGGATGTCGAAACTTTGTAGAGTGCAATCATGAAAATTATTCAGAGTGGTGAGTTGATCAGTACTCTCCCCCAATTTACCAGAGGCAGAAAAATCACAGGAGGCAACCAGCCATTAATCACTTACTAATCAGTTAGTAATCACTACTTTATCATTAAAAAATCAGCAAAAAACCGGCTTTGTTGAATAAATCAGATTTCGGGTAAGTCTCCCCCGTAGCGGGTTGTGTTTTCAGGCAATACGCACGCTTTCAGGCATACCTGCTTTCGTCATTTTGTTCAGCGCTCGTACCAGGGCCATAGCCTCTGCAACCTGACCATCGTAGTCACGCAGTGTCAGTGAACCCCCGAACAGCTGTTTTACCCGGTACATCGCCGTTTCCGCTATCGAGCGACGGTTGTAATCTGTTGTCCATTTCCACCGCGCATTACTCCCGGTCATTCGCTGATTAGCCACTGCACGGTTACGGTCTGCATATTCACCGGGCCAGTAACCCGCACCTTTTCGGGGAGGGATAAGCGCGCTGATTTTCTTACGCCGCAGTTCATCGTGACATAGCCGGGTATCGTAAGCGCCATCGGCGGCGGCTGACCTGATTTTCCGGTGGGTTTGCCGGATTAACCCGGGGAAGGCCTCTGAGTCCGTAACGTTGTTCAGCGACAGGTCAGCGCAGATGATTTCATGTGTTTTACTGTCAACGGCGAGATGCAGCTTACGCCAGATACGGCGGCGTTCCTGGCCATGCTTTTTGACTTTCCACTCGCCTTCACCGAAGACCTTCAGCCCGGTGGAATCAATTACCAGGTGTGCGATTTCACCCCGGGTGGGCGTTTTGAAACTGACATTAACCGACTTTGCCCGCCTGCTGACACAGCTGTAATCCGGGCAGCGTAGCGGAACGTTCATCAGAGAAAAAATGGAATCAATAAAGCCCTGCGCAGCGCGCAGGGTCAGCCTGAATACGCGTTTAATGACCAGCACAGTCGTGATGGCAAGGTCAGAATAGCGCTGAGGTCTGCCTCGTGAAGAAGGTGTTGCTGACTCATACCAGGCCTGAATAGCTTCATCATCCAGCCAGAAAGTTATGGAGCCACGGTTGATGAGGGCTTTATTGTAGGTGGGCCAGTTGGTGATTTTGAACTTTTGCTTTGCCACGGAACGGTCTGCGTTGTCGGGAAGATACGTGATCTGATCCTTCAACTCAGCAAAAGTTCGATTTATTCAACAAAGCCCAAAAAACCAGTCAACAGTCACCTTGCAGATGCCAAATCATCATGGTTCATTTATACTTTTGAAAGCATCGGACAGATGTGATATCACACTGGAGGGTACATGCTTAGGTATGACGAAGTGAGAGAGGAGTTCTTTTCCCTTTACGTTCTGAGTCTGTATTACAACGAAGATTACATTAAGCAGGCGAGTAATTTCGACACGCCTGAGGAATTTCAAAAACTCATTAATCATATATTGAACACTAAATTCCTATTCAATAATGAAGCAATACAAAGTGCGCGTACTTACTTGAAAAAACAGTTCCATTACAAAATCATTGACAAAGAGAAGTTCGATTGTTTCAAAGGTTCTGATAGAGGATCGTGGTTTGCCTTAATGTATATATATAACAACAGAATCAGTCCTGAAACCTCCTCGAGCGTGAATATCTTTGCACAAGATAATATTTACAACCCGAACTCAACTCCTGCATCCTTTTTTGAATTTGAAAACATTGATGAAATTAAAAATTTCTCACTTGATGAAGTACAAGCCGAAATGCAGATGGGAATCTCCCCTAGCAATAAAGAAAAAAATAGAGATACACCTGAAAAATACTCGCGTAGATTTTATTTAACATCTGGCGCAGATCCCGACAACTACAGCCCGAATACAACATCCGAACAAGAACGCATTTGTACTTTGATGAGGTTTATTGATTTAGCTCCTGTAAGTTTAAGTCAGAAAATTTCTTATTTTCGTAAGTGGATTGGCCCCTATATTTCCATACACTTTTTATCACTTAACCCATGACTGGTTCGTCGCCGCAGATATTCCCGTGGCGAACGATACCCCAGTGCACTATGCGGATGCCATTCGTTGTAATGTTCGAAGGCCTCCGCAAGGTTCTTTACCGCTGTTAACCCGTCGGGTTTCGGCATGATGCTGATGTAATCGCGCTTCATCGTTTTCACGAAGCTCTCTGCCATCCCGTTGCTTTCCGGGCTACGTACCGCCGTATGTTTAGGCTCCAGTCCTACCATTCTGGCGAACTGACGCGTCTGATAAGAACGGTAGGCTGAACCGTTGTCTGTCAGCCACTCAACTGGGGATGTCGGCAGGCTGTTACCGAAGCGACGCTCCACGGCACCCAGCATGACGTCCTGCACGGTTTCACTGTCATATCCACCGTTACTGGCCGCCCAGTAAAGTGCCTCGCGATCGCAACAGTCCAGAGCGAACGTGACCCGCAGTTTTTCACCGTTATCACAGCTGAACTCGAAGCCGTCAGAGCACCACCGCTGGTTACTTTCTCCAACGGCCACTTTCCCTGTATGCGCCCGCTTCGATGGCGGTATTTCCGGTTTACGCTCAAGCAGCAGCGCATTCTGACGCATGATGCGGTATACGCGTTTGGCATTGATCACCGCCATGTCGTCAGTTTCTGATTGTCTGCGCAGCAGTGCCCATACCCGACGATAACCATAGGTGGGCAGATCGCCGATAACGGTATGGATACGGGCCAGCGCGTCAGTATCATCAGGCTTGCGCTTGCACCGACGATCCTGCCAGTCCTTCGACCGACGGGCCATGGCATGCAGTTGCGCACGTGAGACCCGGAGGCAACGACTGACAAGGCTTATTCGCCATCCTCCGGCAACAAGGGCACGTGCGCTATCCACTTTTTTTGTCGGCCATATTCAACGGCTTCTTTTAGCAGCTCGTTTTCCATGGTTTTCTTGCCCAACAGGCGCTGCAGCTCTTTAATTTGCTTCATCGCAGATGCCAGCTCCGACGCGGGCACAACCTGTTCTCCTGCGGCAACGGCTGTAAGGCTGCCTTCCTGATACTGCTTACGCCACAGGAACAGCTGACTGGCAGCAACGCCATGCTGACGGGCGACCAGCGACACGGTCATTCCGGGCTCAAAACTCTGCTGAACAATGGCGATTTTTTCCTGAACACTTCGCCGTCTGCGCTTCTCTGGACCTAAAACATCAATCATTCGGACTCCAACGACTAGTCTAAAAACTAGTATTAAGACTATCACTAACTTAAGTGATACCAACTGTCTGGAGATTCAGGGGGCCAGTCTAGTAAGTTGCATGATAAATGGCTAGAGCAATATAATACATTCCTTACTGATTATGACTGGCTAGATAAAAAAGATGAAAAGCAAGCTATCTATTGCTGGGAGTATCTGAGAAATAAAAATATGACCCCCTTTTATTTAAAACCATATAACACTGCAATGAGAATACAGATGATCATTGCATGCATGGATAGTTGGGACACTGGAGTTGAAGAAAAATATTTCTTTATTCAGAAAATGAAGCATGCTTGGCAGCAGGCTGTTTCATCACGTAAAAAAGACAAAAAGTAGATCAAGTTAATAATTTTCAGATATATATCATCCCTTTGAACATACCAGATTAACGGTGAAATCTCACGATTCTGCCGTTTTTGTATTATTTTTCAGAGGAGTAGTAATGAACAATTCTGAAGGATTGAAGCCGTTTCAGCAATCGCTCGCTGGTCTGCCACAGTGGGTGTCTGAACGTATATTGCAGCAGATAAATCAGTTAACCCGCTACGAGCCAGTGATCGGCATTATGGGTAAAACCGGTGTTGGGAAGAGCAGTCTGTGCAATGCCCTGTTTGCCGGAGATATATCACCGGTCAGCGATGTGGCTGCATGTACCCGTGAGCCACTGCGCTTTCGCCTGCAAGTCGGCGACCGCTATATGACGCTGGTGGACCTGCCAGGCGTGGGCGAAAGTGGTGCTCGCGATACCGAGTATGCTGCGATGTACCGCGAACAACTCCCCCGGCTCGACCTGGTTCTGTGGCTGATTAAGGCCGATGACCGGGCGCTGGCGGTGGATGAACATTTTTATCATCAGGTGATTGGAGAGGTATACCGGCATAAGGTGCTGTTTGTTATCAGCCAGTCGGATAAGGCCGAACCCACCAGCGGTGGGGGACCGTTGTCCACGGCGCAGAAGCAGAATATCAGCCGTAAAATCTGTCTGCTGCATGAGCTGTTCCAGCCCGTACATCCGGTGTGTGCCGTGTCGGTCCGTCTTCAGTGGGGACTGCGGGTGATGGCCGAGCGAATGATTAAGTGCCTGCCACGTGAGGCCACCAGCCCGGTGGTGTCGCAACTCCAGTCTTCCTTTCGCACGACGGTAGTCCGGGAACAGGCTCGTAGCGATTTTGGTGAAACCGTCGGGGCCGTACTCGATAGCATCAGTGCCTTTCCCCTGATACCCGCCCCGGTACGGGCTGTCATTCAGGCCGTGCGCACCACCGTGGTCTCTGTGGCCCGCGCCGTCTGGGATTTCTTCTTCTGAGTATTTAATCCATCCCTGTTATTTCCCTGACCCTGTCGCCGATGCGACGGGGATCCCCTTTATTTGTTTTCCCGTTATGAGGAGTCTGCTTATGACCCGTCTGGCTTCGCGCTTTGGCGCTGCAAACATTATTCGTCGTGACCGTCCGTTAACCCGCGAGGAGCTGTTTCGCGTGGTGCCCAGTGTGTTCAGCGAGGACAAACACGAGTCCCGTAGTGAACGCTACACCTATATACCCACCATCTCCTTGCTGGACAGCCTGCAGCGAGAAGGCTTCCAGCCATTCTTTGCCTGTCAGACCCGTGTGCGTGATCCGGAGCGTCGCGAACACACCAAGCATATGCTGCGTCTACGGCGTGAGGGACAGATAACCGGTAAGCAGGTGCCGGAAATAATCCTGCTCAACTCTCACGATGGCAGCAGTTCGTACCAGATGCTGCCGGGACTATTTCGTGCGGTTTGTCAGAACGGGCTCGTCTGCGGTGAGTCGTTTGGCGAGGTGCGGGTGCCACACAAGGGGGACGTGGTGAGTCAGGTGATTGAAGGCGCGTATGAGGTGCTGGGGATTTTTGACCGGGTGGAGGAGAAACGGGATGCCATGCAGTCGTTGCTGTTGCCACCCCCGGCACAGCAGGCACTGGCAAAAGCCGCCCTCACATACCGCTTTGGTGAAGACCACCAGCCGGTGACTGAATCGCAGATCCTCTCCCCTCGCCGCTGGCAGGATGAGAGCAATGACCTGTGGACCACGTACCAGCGTATTCAGGAGAACCTGATTAAGGGCGGGCTCAGTGGCCGTAATGCCAAAGGAGGACGGTCACATACCCGTGCCGTTCGCGGTATCGACGGGGACGTGAAACTTAACCGGGCACTGTGGGTGATGGCGGAAGCGATGCTCACGCAACTGCAGTGACCGTTTAATGTTGCCGCCTTGTTAATATCGGACACCACCTGTCCGCATCGCACCGTGCTGGCGGTCCTCACTCACTGAGTGAATGGCCTGTAACCCCCGCTGCCTCTGGCTTTTGCAGAAATGAAAAATAGTTTCTGTGATGTCCATACCCTGTCCGACCCCCTCTTTAAAGTAATCACATCATTTTCAGTCAGTTAACTTTCACGGAGAACGTCTCATGACACAGGCAGAACGCCGCCATGACCGGCTGGCTGTCAGGCTGTCACTGATAATCAGCCGTCTGGTGGCAGGGGAAACACTGAGTGTGCGTAAGCTGGCCGCTGAGTTTGGTGTGTCGGTGCGCACGCTGCGGCGTGATTTTCGTGAGCGGCTGATGTATCTGGACCTGGAGTATCAGTCCGGATATTGCCGCTTACGTACTGCGGGCAGTGAGACGCAGATGGTGCCCGACGTGCTTATCTTTGCCCACCGCAGCGGGATGGCCGGTCTTTTCCCTGGCTTTGACCGTCGTCTGGTAAACGCACTGCTGATGTGCGATGAGTCTCCCTGCGTAATCGCACCCGCCAGTCCGGCTCCTTCGCCATCAGGCGCATTGTCTTTCTGGCGACTGATTCAGGCCATTACCGGGCGCAGGCGGGTGACGCTGATTGCCGAGGGGCAGCGCTGTGAGCGGCTGGCTCCCTGCCGGTTACTCATCCACCAGCAGGCCTGGTATCTGGTGGCAGAGCACGACGGACATATCGCCGTATTCACCCTGAATGAAATCCATCTGGTTCAGCCCCTGCAGGAGTCTTTTCGCCGCAACGACAGTCTGTGCAGTCTGGTTGAAGACCCGGTGTTTATTCAGGCCTTACCCCATTTTCGCTTTATCCAGCAGTCGCTGCTTGCGTTTGTTCCGGCCGACAGCCCACCGGAATAGTGCAGGTCTATCTCAACTCATCCGCAGGGAGAGCCTATGCCATTTATTGCCATTATCGCCATTGTTGTCATCGTCATCATTCTGAACAAAACCGGGGTGTCCGACAGCCTCACGGCCCTGACCCTTGCCACCGTTGCCGCACTGCTGACGGGCGGAGGGGCAGCCGGTGCGGCCAGTGTCGCACTGACACCGTTCGTCGGCGTGCCGGTGGGTATTTTCGTGGGCATTTATGTCTTTGCCAAAGTGGTTCGTCTGATTTCAGGAAAAAAATAATGAAACGTAAAACACTGCCTCTGCTGGCGCTGGTTGCCACCACTCTGTTTCTCATCGCATGCGATGACAGAAGTGATGACCTGAAGGCCATCAGTAAATTTAAGGACCTCACCCCACCGCGTTTCAGTGATGTGGTCAGCCACCAGGATGATGTCAGCGAAGAATGGTCACAGGTTGACTACTTATCCGGTCCCACCTTGCAGGTTTTACGTACCCGCCAGTCGCCCGATGGCTGCGAGGATGGCAGTTACTACTACCTCGTGGATATGCAGGAAAAAACCGTCCAGCCACTGATGAATGCGCTGTGTATTGCCGATAACATCAAACTGGAATACCAGGAGGTGACGGACCCGTATACCAAAGAAAAATACTTTGAGTACGCCCATGACGGCAAACTGATGGGGCGACTGCTGATACCCTCAAACCCTGAGAACCAGGAATAAAACAACGACAAAGGAGACAAGAATGACAATACTTTCACTAAGTCGGTTTATGCTGGCGGGTGTACTGCTCGCGAGCTTTAATGCCTCTGCTATCCCGGGGTTCTGGCAGCAGGGTTACGGTCAGGGCAATACGGAATACAGCGTGACCGAAGCCAGCGGAAAGACGTTTACCATCAACTGCACAGGGAACCCGGACCAGAATGGTTTCTATCAGCATTCAGTCTTTCTTACCCTTGCCGATGACAAGATGGTCAGTTCGCACGATGACGACACTACTATCACCGTAGTGATGGATCACCAGCAGTACATTATTCCGTCCAGCCTGGGCTGGCGTAACGGCGATAACGCCTGGTTTGACTTCATCAGCAATATCTCTGAGGCCGGGCAGTTCGACGTCTACGTCAATGACCACAAAGCAGGGACCTTCACTGCGGACCGGAAGAACGCTGAGAAAGTTCTGTCCACTCTCGGAGACTGCAGCAACGACTGATAGTAGTATCTTCCCCAGCAAATCCACCCCGACAGCTAGCAGGCTGCCGGGGTTTTCTTTTATCAGGAGCCCGAAAATGACCCAATCCGTGTTGCTGCCACCGGGGCCTTTCACCCGGAGACAAGCGCAAGCGGTCACTACCACG
Source organism: Citrobacter sp. RHBSTW-00887 (assembly GCF_013728095.1). Lineage (NCBI taxonomy): Bacteria > Pseudomonadati > Pseudomonadota > Gammaproteobacteria > Enterobacterales > Enterobacteriaceae > Citrobacter > Citrobacter sp. RHBSTW-00887. The sequence goes on from NZ_CP056267.1 coordinate 4,140,270, forward strand.
TACAGCAATATCACACTCGAAGACGACCAGGGCAGTCACTTCCGTCTGGTGGTTCGTGATACTGAAGGCCGGATGGTCTGGCGGGCATGGAACTTTGAGCCGGATGCCGGTGAAGGTCTTAACCGCTATATCCGCACCTCAGGCATCCGTACAGACACGGCCACCCGCTGATCGCGAAGCATTTACCCGCATTCACCTCCCCGAACACACTTTATATCCCCATACGCCAGCCATCGCCGCTGGCGTTTTTATTGACGGAGACATACCCATGACAACACAGACGCAGCACGACCTCGCACCCGCTAACCAACCCGAATTTGAACTGACCGTCACGCCGGTCCCCGATGAACAGCGTATCGATTTCTGGCCACAGTACTTTGGCGCTATCCCGCAGTGGCTACTCCTGGAGCCGCATATCTTCGCCTGGATGGACCGCTTCTGTGAGGGCTACAGCGGTGGTATCTGGTCGTTCTACACCCTCAGCAATGGCGGCGCATTTATGTCCCCCGAGCCTGACAACGATGAGACATGGCGTCTGTTTAACTGCCTGAACGGTAACGATGCCCAAATGAGTGCAGAAGCAGCAGGTATTGCTGTCTGCCTGATTGCGTATAGCCACCATGCCTGCCGTACAGAATGTGACGCGATGACCGCACACTATTACCGCCTGCGGGAGTATGCCATGCAACATCCAGAGGCTCACGCCATTCTGCGTATTATCGACTGACCGAAGGAGCAACAGATGAAACAGCTTTCCTTTTTACCCGGCGAGATGACGCCACAGGACCGGCGTCTCATTCAGCGAGCGCTCAGGGCTCTGGACCGCCACCTGCATGAGCCCGGCGTAGCCTTCACCTCTACCCACGCCGTACGTGAATGGCTGCGACTGCATATGGCCGCGCTTGAGCGGGAAGAGTTCCGGGTGTTGTATCTGGACAACCAGAATCAGTTGATTGCCCATGAAACGCTCTTCACCGGCACGATTAACCGCACCGAGGTGCATCCCCGGGAGGTGGTCAAACGTGCTCTGCACTTCAACGCGGCGGCGGTGATACTCGCGCATAACCATCCTTCCGGCGAGACGACACCTAGCCAGGCCGACAAAACCCTCACGCAGCGACTGGTTCAGGTGCTTCAGCTGGTGGATATCCGTGTCCCTGACCATCTGATTGTCGGTGGCAGGCAAATCTATTCGTTCGCAGAACACGGTCTGTTGTGAGGTATGACATGAAAATTATCAGTAAACGCCGGGCAATGACGATATACCGCCAGCATCCTGAGTCCCGGATCTTTCGCTACTGCACCGGCAAATACCAGTGGCACGGTAGCGTCTGTCATTACACCGGCAGGGACGTTCCGGATATCGCCGGAGTCCTCGCGGTATACGCCGAACGCCGCCAGGACCGCAATGGGCCCTATACCTGCCTGATGAGCATCACCCTGAACTGGCAATAGTGGAGAACTGTAATGAGCAACCCTACCAGGGGCCTGCAGCGGGCTATCACGCCGCGCCTGGGAGCCCGTCTGGTGCAGGAGGGTAACCGACTGCACTATCTGGCTGACAGGGCCAGCATCACCGGCAGGTTCAGTGACACCGAATGCCGGAAGCTGGATGAAACATGCCCGCACTTTATCCGCCATATGGAGTCGATGCTAACCACCGGTGAACTCAGTCCCCAACACGCCCACTGCGTCACCCTGTACCACAACGGTTTCACCTGCGAAGCCGATACTCTTGGCAGTTGCGGCTACGTATACATCGCCATTTACCCCACTCAGAGTTAATTACCTTCACGAGAGTAAACATGAAAACTTTACCTGCAACAACTCAGCGGGCGGCGAAGCCCTGCCTGTCACCCGTGGCTGTCTGGCAAATGTTACTGACACGTCTGCTGGAACAGCACTATGGTCTGACAATAAACGACACGCCATTCTGCAATGAGGCTGTGATTAAGGAACACATCGATGCCGGTATCACCCTAGCCGATGCCGTGAATTTTCTGGTGGAAAAATACGAACTGGTGCGTATCGACAGGAAGGGATTTAACTGGCAGGAACAATCCCCTTATCTCCGGGCTGTAGACATTCTGCGAGCACGGCAGGCAACTGGCTTGTTGCGGCAAAGCCGTAACAACGTAGTACGATGAACATTGCGTACAACCTTCCCGATTTACATTTCTGAACTTCCTCCCTTGTTTACCTATTGCGTAATGCGCCTGCTACTACCCGGCAGGCGCGTTATCTTTTTACGGACAAACAATCATGCAACCAGAAGTTGAAGTATTAACCGATCATAATGAGCTAATTTGTTCGAGCTTTATTGAACACATTGCCAACACATTAAATTTAGGAGTAGTGTACAACTAAACCTGCAGCCAAGGATGTATAGTGAGCGAAGCCCTATCAGGCCTTTTTGGTCAGTAGATAAGATTGATCTTCGTTGATAGAATTTACTTACACCAGCTGTTACATTAAGATAATTTTTTGGTGGGAGAATGATAAGATCTTACGTAACAATTTGATTTTAATGGTGCCGATAATAGGAGTCGAACCTACGACCTTCGCATTACGAATGCGCTGCTCTACCAACTGAGCTATATCGGCCCTGAAAAGGACATGTCCACGAATGTGAGCACGGGGTAGAAGGTTAAAACTAACCGGACGATGCGTCAATGGCCTTGCGAATCAAACGCCTATTTTTGCATCATCCGGTTTCAATTACGCACGAATCGTGTCGTTACAGGCATGCTTATACGCGGTCGGGTATTACTATAACCAGCGGCGAACGTGTTGTTCATAGCGCTCCCATTCCAGCCCGAAATGTTTTCGCAGTTGTTCCTCTTCAAAATCAATATGTAATCTGGCAACCGCCAGCATAAACACCGGTACAGCCAGTACTCCAGTCAGGCTACCGATGTAAAGAGCAAAGGCCAACTGGATTCCACTCATACCAAGGTAGATCGGGTTGCGGCTCCAGGCGTAACATCCGTCGGTAACAAGCGTGGTCGATTTATGTGCATGCAGCGGATTCAGGGTCGTACGTTTCATCCGCATCTGCCACGCGGTATGCAATATCACCAACAGACTGACGCCGGCCAGCAATGCGCATATCACGATATTCACCCCGCCGAATGTGAAGCGCGGACTCGCCGTCAGCACATCCGCAACGAGAAAAAGTACTAAGATAAGAGGCGGCGGAAACCAGACTCTTAATTTTGTCAGGAAATGACGCATGGCCAGGAACTCACCTCGGCATCGGTTTAATTAACGCTGATACCGCTATAAATACCCCGTATTAGATACATAAACAAACGATGCCTCACTCACAACAGGCTATCGACTTCACCAGACAGGCGGGAGTTGTCGTACTCACCTCGACAAAAATACCAGCATCAGAGGCATCCGCCCCTGATGTTCCCGAAAGGCTTTACGTTGAGAAAGTAGAATCCGACGCTGATTCAAAAAAATCTAAAGACTGCTTGTAATAACGCATAAAATCATCAAACGTCACTGGCGGTAAAAATTGATAACCCTGCAGGTAATCAACATTATTTTTCCCTAACCATTGCTGCTGATAGCCATATTCAACGCCCTCCGCCACCATGCGTAACCCCAGGAGTCCGGAAAGGTGAATGATTGACTCGAGCATAGGGATATGTTGCTCAACTTCTTTAATAGCTTTGATAAACGTTTTATCAATTTTTATAACATCCAGGTCTAACTCATTGAGATAACAAAGGTTAGCGTATCCCGTCCCAAAATCATCTAAAGCAAACAGAACCCCTCTGTTTCGCAACGATCGTATCAGCTCTTTGATTGCAGGAGTAATAGTGAGAGTCTGGTTTTCAGTTATTTCAATCATCAATTTTATCGGTAGCCTTTGCGTTATTTCCATAAAATTAAGACACTCCCAATAAAAGACGGGGTTACTTAAACCTGATGGGCTCACATTAAAGGAGACGAATAAAGTTTTATTGAAATCCTCGCTTCCGTCGACCAGATTACGCGCGACGGTGTTCATTAAATAGCTCGTTAACTCATTCATTAAACCACTTTTTTCAGCCAGCGGTATAAACTCACGCTGAGAAATAGCATAATTATGCCCCTGTGGCCAACGAGCCAAAACCTCAACACCACAGACGTCTCCGTTGATATTTACGATGGGTTGAAAATAAGGAATGATTTCTTCATTCCTTATTGCCATACTCAGTCGACCAGAATCTGAGAGATCATATGCTTCGCCGTATATTACATTTTCACCAGAATGACTATTCGTCGGGGAACTTTCATGCAATAGATTATTCCTGGTTAAAAAAATGATAGTTTCATTAAAATGAGTAAATCCCAGACGAGCGGTAATTCGTTCCCGATATCGATACACTGACTTAATTGTTATCGAGTTAGCAATACAAAAATCGTGCAGTTTTTCCTTTGTGAAAGATGCATACAGCATTTCCTCTTCAAACTCAGTCAAATGAAACGTAAAAACCGTTGAACCTTTAGTGACTTCCACAACCTCATTGGGTGCCATTAGATTGGCTCTCAACTGAGAAATCAGCTGATCCGATAGTTCCCGTCCATTAATAAATGCATACTCCTCGTACCCCCGATTAACAGAACGGGTTTCATTCATCCGAAGAACAATACAGTTTATATTGATAAACTGCGTGCTATTTCTCTGAAACCACTTCCTGACCAGGAATAAAGGTAACCGGTTATCGATCACCAGTAAACAGGATGGGTACCGTGGAATAATTGACTGTGAACCAGAAATAAATGTCCGCGCATCGACTAACACCAGATTTGGCAACCACGCTTTTATCCCTGAGAAAAGAAAAATATCACAACTGAGCAGAAAAACCTTTTTCGTATTCATAGTTACCACCAACTTAAATTTATGGCATAGCAGGTCCCTCGTTTTATACACGAGAGAATATACAACACCTTTAGCCTCCAACAATTACAATGCGGTCCGCGAATTAACTTTATCCGTAAGTCATATCACGTAGTTTCAGAATTTATAATCACGATTATCCATATGAGTATTACCATTAAATGTTAAGGCCATTTTAAATATTGAAAAAGGAAAACTCCTAATTCTTCACCAGTACAAATCCTTTTACTTATTTTCACTGCAAGACAAAACAAAAAACCACAAACACTTGCAACGACAAAATATACAGCCACTAAAACCATAAGAATAACACATTATAGCTTCTCAAGCTGCCCGACAAACCATTAGCGTACGTCGCAGATCTCTGATCGCATAAACATTTTCGGTGATATGGATGACCTTATAATAGAAAATATCCTGTCGCGACATGAGTTGTTCGGTAACTTCATCAGGAACATTGTCATTTTTATTTTTAACAATAGCTACACGACGAGTCTGTAGGTAACCATCACGATCTTTACCAATAAAATTCAGGACAACATTACGATCTACAGCATAATGTTTACCCTGAATATTGAGGCTTCCTACCTGAGATACCCGCCCTTCGGTAGCAGAAGAAATACGAAAAACCAGCAGAACTTCACCTTCAATTTTTACACCCTGAGTTTGCGCCTCCAGGTGCAGGTAATTTTTGGCTGAGCAGGTCAGCGTCTCAGGTTCTTGATGGCGATATAAAAAATATGCTGTTATCGCTGCAAGAAAGATTGCCCCACTAATAAACAAAATTTTCACATTCACGGGCAACCCCTCCTTTCTCTAAGGTACAAATCCCCAGGAAATTCTCTCTAAGATCATTGTCGGCTGATAAATTATTATCATCATAAAAAACAATTGTTTTCTTGCCATCATGACAAGCCGCATTTACTTTTCGCCACATATCAGAAGATAAAAATGCTTTCGTTTTACCAGCATTATTGTCATCGGCAGTATAAAGTTCACAATCACCTATTGCCCTGATATAAATGAAATTTTTGGAGCTTGAATTAAGAGCTAAAAATATAAAAATAGCGCTACCAAGAAATGCAAATAATAAAATGAACAGAATAATATTTTTACGTTTTGGTCTTACGGATGAGTTTACCGTCTCAGTTACCGAACGCACGGGTTCATCTACACAGGAAGATGAAGATTCATCGCTGATCGAAGCATGGAACAAAAATCCCTGCCGGGGCAGGGTTTCAATGGGATTACCCGCCCCCAGCTCACTAAATGCTTTTCGCAAAATACTGATACTTTTATTAAGGCTATGACCCGATGGGGCCATGCCATGCTTTTTCCACACTTCTTCAATGATAAACTCGCGGTGGACTTGTTGATTTTTATGGGCAATGAATAGCTCAAGTAGTCTCGCGGTAGACGCCGAAAGAATTATTGTAGTATCGCGATGTTTCAGGCTTTTTCTGGTGGAATCATACTCAACCTGATCATTAATTATACTTTTCATACTACCTGACTCTTAAATACCGTGATGTTGAGTACAAATGACCAAAGTTTCATCTGTGCCGAGCTGGATACTGCATTGTATAAAGACAGTTACAGTATAGGTTCGATATCTAACCATGACATATCGGATCAGACTTAATACTTACTATTGATTGAGTTTGAAGCACCCCTGACCTACTGGTATGTATTTCTGCAATGCAACGATAAATTTTCGGTTTTTTGATTTCAATTCGCTACTACGCCAGGTTTCACCCGGCAACACATAACGCATGGTGGCGTCATCATCGGTGGAGTTGCACCCCTGGTGTACGATGATTTTAAAAAAAGTATTCCCGGTGTTTTTCAGTGTTCCGTTTGCCTCATCAATGGTGTAGGCCAGATTCATTTTTCTCGGGCGAACAACCAATATGGTGTCCATAGCAATCACCGGGAGAGCCTGCCCACCTTTCCCTTGATTACGCTCGGTAAACAGCGTTATCGGCATTTCACGAAACAGAATTCGGTAATAGCGTTCTTTATCATCCTGCGGTCCACGGTAGAAAATCTTAAAAAACTCACTCGCCTGCGGAGCCAGTGAAAAATTCAGTGGCGTAAACAGAAGTTCGCCTTCAGCAATGGCACTTCTGTTTTCTCCTCCCGGTCCCGGCTTATCAATTTTTACTGCGCCAATACTGTACAAATTCTGTTTCTGGCTATCGTTATAGATCCGTTTGCTGATAAATGATTTATCCGATGGCATCTCATAAATGGTCGACTCCAGGTAGACAGCCTGTGCGGAGAATACAGTCAGCCCGGAAAGTAAGATAAATACCCATCTAAACACCAAACGGCAGCGGTTCATGGCGTCACTCCCACCCAATTCGCCGTGACTTTTATCTCTCCACTGGCACTGACGACACCTTCCCAATCTGTACCGGAAACAGTTAACATCGAACGTGAATCATTCATTGGGAAAAGCAATTTCAAATCAGTAGCATAATAGCTTCCATCATCATTGTTATTTGCGTCCCAGGGCATCTGTTGCCACTGCGCATCGCTCATATTAATTGCTGCTTCACTACAGCTATTTCGTTTCTGTACCACGCCCCCCGACTGACTGTTGTACTGCAGAAAGGCAGGGATTGGGACTGACAGCCCGCCTTGAGGGGAGGTAAACAGACAGTAAGGCACACTGTTTATCGTCGTACTTTCCCCGATAACTTGCGCGGTAATGCTATCAGCCTGACGAGGACCGGAGACTGTCACGGTGTAATCCATTTCTATAGGAGCGGCGTCGCCAATCGTGCCACTGCCGCTCGCAGAAGCGGTGTTGTCTGAAGAGACGATACTGATCCCATACTCCTTCGGCACAATATTGAGCTGTAGCGAAGGCGTAAACTGGTAGTGCCCTGACTCTGGTGTTAAGCCATTATAAAAACCGAAGGTAAACGGTTGACTGTTAGTAATGCTGATTCCTGAATCGACGAGATTTTTCAGGAATGCTTTTGACAGAAAAATATATATGTACTCTCCAGAGGTCGTGAAAACGTTGTAATAAGCAGTTGAAGTACCATAGTTATACCAGTTTGAACCATTCCCGGAGTATCTCACGGTGGCCGGTCCAGGCGTAAAACCAAGCATCGCCGTGTCGACATAAGCGCGAAACGTCAGGGAGGCGGTCAGATTGGCGGTTTGTTGCAGGTTATAACTCACCATTTTGCAAATCACGCCGTCAGCGCCGCCCACCACGCCAAGCTCACAATAACCAGAGTCTTTGGTGATGCTCGGCGTACCATCGCTGGCAACCCAAAGTTCCTGAAATGCATTAGTCGATACCAGTGACAGATGACCGCGTTTGGTTAACGTATAATTGACGTAATTCCATAATCCTGTTGATTGATCTTTGCAGCGTTGCCCGGAAGAATAATCATAATTCACGGAAGTATAACAACGGTTGAACACATAGGTTTCGCTGCTACCGGTAGGCACATTGCGAAAGTACTCATAGGCAGTATCCGTCAGGGAAGCGAATCCGTAGGCGCCACCAATAACGCCAGCGACAGATCCTACCTGCGCATGATAAAAACCGTTATTGTCAGTGCCTTGCCCGGCGATAAACCCAGTTGATGGACACTGGCTGCCGCTATAACAGCGAATCCCCCGAAAAGGGCCGTTAATCGGGGAATTATCAATCCACATGTCCTGATAATAATTTCCTGGCGCAGTCCAGCCGACAAAACCTAAATACCCGAGACTCACCTGAGAAGTACCGTATTTTATCCACGTGTTTGACCCGCTGAAACGCGGATCGAGTGCCGAGGGGGTAATAAAGTATTCACTATCAATGGCATTTTCAATAAACAAATAGTTATTACTGACTGAGCCGGAAGATATTGCATTCAAAGCCAACGCAGGCGCAGGCGCAAAACTCCCCACAGCACAGATTACAGTAGCTAATTTAATTAATACTTTCATTTTATTACCTCTGCGCCATCGTGGTTTGCGTGGCACATTTCACATCACCAACCCACGCTGCGCCGCGTGCTTTTTCCAAATCGAGATCGGCTTCGCATAGGCTGCCATTGGCTGAAATTAACGTGATGACCGGATATTTCTTATCGATATCGATAGCAAACTCCCCTTTTTCATCCGTACGCGTTTTACCGATGTGATTATGAATATCGGTGTTTGCAGCCAACTGCCCATCGGGATAACGAATGCGCCCGAATACGGTGACCATACTTTTCACTTCAGGGTTGATAACACCCACGTTACCCGGATATAGCGTCAGTTCCTGTTTGCGCCCTGAAACAATATCAAAGCTGTCTTCAGAGTTTTTATCATTGAGGATCTCCAGCTTGTACTGAGCATAAGGCGGCAGTGCAATGAAATTTGATTTACCGCTGAGAAGATAATTTCGGTTATTAATCTTCGCAGCCAGTTTCCCTTCGCCGGTCAAATCGGTTTTCACAATAATGCCTGACCTTTGCCTCTCTTTACTCAGACCGAAATCTTTTCCTGCCCACGCCAGGGAACCTTGAGAAGAGAAGTTCATATTGGTGGAGTTGTCCGCGGAACGCGTTACCGATACGGTGCCAGCGTTATATTTCGTGTCATAACTCAGATTGCCGTTTACCGAATAATTATTGTCGTAATACTGCTCGCCACTCAGGCGTGTCGAAGCCGATAATCCGACCGATTTAATGGGGCCTTCAGCATACTGCTTGCGCGCGCTGAGATTACCCTGAGTGCTGCCATAGCGATCCCGGGAGACGCCCATGCTCAACCAGGACGCCAACGGCAACGATAAATCCAGGCTGACATAACGTTCCTGTCGCCCATCGTCATTCCGGTTATTGTAGTAATAACGCTGAATACCTGCGCGCAGCCCAACCGTGGCATACCTGCCTGAATAAAGGGTCGTGCTGTAGTCCAGGTTACGGTATTTATTTCCCGAGTAGCGATTCTCCGTCTGACTCACGGTAAGCGAGCCGCCATGAGGAATAAACTTCCCGAGGTTAAGAGTGCCACCAATGGAATAATTGTCACGCTCCTGCATGGGCAGACGGTTGCCAATTTTACTGTCTTCACGAGATGCCCAAAGGGAACCATATCCCTCGGGGACATTGAGATTGATATTACTGATGTTTCGCCATGACGAATCATTCGCTACCAGCGTCTGATTGCCAATGCTTACGTATTCATTCACATTGAGCGTGACATCCGTTTCATTAACCGCATTGTTGCCAAAACCGTAGAGCGTAGATTTCAGGCCCAGCCCCGACAATATCGCCAGCGTCACCGATGCGGCACCGCCGGCAATCCAGGTCTGCTCATTGCCTAAATCCTGATAGTGGTTTCGCTTATAACTCACACGGTCATAATCCAGTGAGCCACCAAACAGTTGCCATGAGAGCTGATCAATTCCGGCTGCCTGTTGGCGGGCAAAGATTTTATTAACCCGACTGATACGACTATTAATTGTCCGGCCATTGACCACGATATCTACCGTGACATCATAAACACCATACGGAAAACGACTGGTATCAATTTCATAACTGCCCATATTAAAGTTCTGTACGCTGAGCAAACGCCCGTCCCTGAATACATGAACCTCGCCAGCGGCTGGCAAAAATACGGTAATTGGCGTGAGCGAAAGCGAGGTATTCTCAACAACCGTACTTCCTTTGTTTCCGTAGCTTACGCCGTAAATTTTCCCACCATTCAGCGCATTCAGGCTGGCAATAGACTGGACATTCCAGGTGTCGAGCATCCCGAGCGCCAGTCGATACCCGTCATAATCACGCTCATACATCGCGCGATAGAGTTTACTGGTGCTGTTGCTGTCGCCTATGCCGTAAAACGAACCGTTAATGTTGACATGGTGTTCACGCAGCGATGTTGTATTGTCCATCGTCAGATAGCTGCGGGTACTGCTGCCGTTATGATAATCGTTGTAGTAGGTGCCAAAGTTATAGTTCAGGACGTTAGAGAGAGTCTCCACGCTGGAAGGTCCAAGCAGGCTGCTGCGTGCGACAATCGCTTCAGTTAACGCATCTTTGCTGACAATCATCTCCAGGTGAAATGAGGAGACGTTGAGTTGCAGGCGTGCATCATCCGATAGCTCGATATTGGTGTTATCGTGAAACTTCACATCACGAATTTTTTCCACCAACGCGCGGGTTTTTCCAGATAACACGGCATTATTGGGCAATTCAGCAAGAGTCAGGGCTTTAACTGTAATATTGCCATCAACAAGGGAAATCACCGCATCGGCAACTTTTTGCTGACTTTTCTCGTCAGTCTCGTTGTAACGAATATATACCGGCACCGTCATTCCCTGCTCCAGTGAACGGGCGAAAGCGCTGGGAATAACGTAATTACCCACTTTTACTGGGGCTGCATGTGAAAATCCTGGTGTCAGCGCAAGAAAAAGACAAATGCTACCGCCGACAATATTTGTTGTTGTCATATGCATCCTTACATTCCGGTAATTTTATTTATCCCGTACAGATGGCTGCTATTGACCATCACTTCACTGTAATAAACTGCTTACCGTGCCAGATACCGATGCGTGAACGGCTATTACTAATGTCGGTAAACTGTAATTTTATTTTTGTACCCGGCATAATGTAATAACGTTCGCGACAGCCTCGTCCCCGCTCGCGAGCCTTATCTTTACAAGCCCCATAAGCGATCACACGAAATGAAACATTGCCGGTATTGGTAATAACATCGCCATTTCGGCTATATTCAAAACGTTCCTTGCGCGGCGCGACTACCAGAATAGTGCCAATTTCAGCCGACGCTGTTGCAACAGCCATTTTATTCGCCCGGGTTTCCGCGCTCTCGGTGACCGGCTCATCTATCCATTGCAGACGATAATAACGTTCGATATCATCTGCAGGTCCTTTATAAAAGAAACGAAAAACATCCTTCGCCTGGCCAGGAAGAATAAGATTGGCAGGTGTAGAGAGTAATTCTCCGGAATTAACGGGCTTTATTTCGACTCCCCCGGCCAAAGGTGATGACAATTGTTTTACCGAAACACTGACATAACGCGCCGCATCTGTCGTATTGATAATTTCTTTCGATAATGAACTCTCAGCAGAAGTCATGATCGATGTAATTTCACCAACATTAATTGCCCATCCGGGAAAAGATGCTACTAACCCTACCAACATCGCTGCCGGTAAATATTTTTTCATGACACCATTCCTGATAAATTCGGGAGAACAAATTCTCCCGAATTTTTTATTACTTAGGCAGACGGAGTCGTCCAGGTTGCATTGAACTGTACTTTTACATCGCCAGTCCAATAGCCGTCTGGCAGTGCAGAGTAATCTGCTACTGTCTGACTACCATCAGAAGTCGCTGACGCGATGGTGAATTTGAAGTTGGATTGATCGCTGACACGAGCGGCACCGTTATAAGCGCCATCTGCCATCAGGCTTTCAAGACCAGAAGTGGAGCTGGAGTTAACAAGGACAGTATCTGATGAATTAGTCAGCGCAGTGCCATTCCATGCCACCCCTACGTTCAGGGTAGAAGCATCACCACTGGCGTTGGTCAGAGTGTTGCTAATAATCTGAGCAGTCAGCTCAAAATCAGTTGCCGTCTCCTGACCCTGAATCGTCACATCAAAAGCACCGTCCTGAGAGTTGAAGGCATTCAGCCCTTCAGCATACTGGAAAGTTAAAGAGTTCAGCGGGGTGACAACCAACATGCTGGTGGTATCTTTTGTTGCCGTCGCATCCCACGAGGCAGTTGCAGAAGCAGTAACATCTGCCATTGCATTTGCTGTAACAAATACAGAAGCCAGAGAGGTTACTAATAATAATTTTTTCATTTTATCTTCTCCTAAGAACAAACTCACCACCGAGTCTTATTATTAAGTCACTCCAGCGGTTCCATTAATTGCGAGCCAGAATTGCCGCGCCAAAAAATTATCATTTGAATTAAGTAACATCTCAACAAACCCTGAAACGCAAAAATTACAAAAAACTAAGAATTTTCCCGCAAAAAACATTGTCTAAGAAGTTTCCTAAGACACAATCACTTAAAACATATCCATTTTCAGAATCATTACCCACCCAGATAAGCAAAATCAAACAATTCATCTTTTTTATGTTTTTGATAAATATCAAAAAGATCATACAAATAACATCAGAGCAAAACCCTTACAAAACATAAAGATAATTAACATCTCCATATTCTCTCTATAATGCTTATTATTTGTTGCAATTATGCTAATTTTTTAACTTCACAAGAAAATTCTCATGAAATATTTAGTTAAGGGGGAATATTCTTATAAAAATAGCGCTGACCTGTAGGATTATTATTCGAATTGATAATTATTTCACATAAATAAAACCAGGAATTTTCCATATAAAATGAATATTCCTGGAATATCAAGAGATAAATAACGCACGGCAAAGATAGCGTTAGCTGAAACCTTTTAACCCCAAGTAACTATTAATTGTTACCGTACGAACCCGATGTAAGCTAATCAACTTTTGTTGTTCGAGGGATTTTAATGAGCGGCTAACGGTTTCAATTTTAAGATCGAGATAACTGGCAATTTCCTCCCGCGAGAATGGCAAGCGAAGCGTCGTTTCTGGCCTGCCAATACGTAAATGCATTTCGTAAAACTCCACGAGGAAAGCAGCGATTCTGGCCTCAGCATGTTTATTGGCATAACGCCGTAGTTTTTCAACAATGAATCCATTGTCCCTGCAGAGAAACTTGATGACTGCCGCTGCAACCGACGGCTCCTTTTCTGCTGCCTTGAACAACCGCGCAATATCGATATGACATACCTCCGCAGCCGTTGCAGCCTTGATCGTTGTCAGATACGTTCCCCCTTCAACAGCATCCAGCGCCATGATGTCTCCCGGAAAATAAAAGCGACTGATAAAATCGTTATCACCACATTCCACGCTGGACGTGCAGTACCCCTCGTGAATCACAAAAAGCATGTCTGCGGCTTCATCCTGCCGGGCGAGTATCTCCCCCGCTTTAAACTTCCTTCTTTTGTCTATTAATCGGTATTGATTATCACGATCAATCGCCGCGCCCTTTGGACACAGTGAACAATGGCGGGGGGGAAACGGGTTGCCGAGCGGCACAACAGGAATGCTATGTTTGTGAATATCCGATTTCACGCAACAACTCCTCATAAAAATGAGACTGATTCTAATAGATCGAACCATGGGAACAATACGTGAGCTACAGACCCAGAAAATTCATGCTGGCAGGGAAAATTCTGTGATACGTCGTCTTTCAACGCCAGGGAGCGCATGGGTAAAAAACAGACTGATGCGGATGATGATAAAACGCAGGATAGAAAACAAATACGGTAGCGGGGTAAAGGGTAGAATTAACCGGGCAATGCCTTAATAGACTTTAAAATCATAGGCCTATTATGGCATCGCCCGTTTTCAATTACGCACGAATCGTGTCGTCACCGAAGCCAACCCACTTATAGGTGGTCAGTGCTTCCAGACCCATTGGGCCACGCGCGTGCAGTTTTTGCGTACTCACAGCCACTTCCGCCCCCAGTCCGAATTGGCCGCCATCGGTAAAACGAGTAGAGGCGTTAACGTACACGGCAGAAGAGTCCACTTCATTCACGAAACGATCGGCGTTACGCAGGGTGCGCGTCAGGATGGCATCGGAATGCTGGGTCCCATGCTCGCGAATGTGGGTGATAGCATCGTCCAGATCGGTAACGATTTTAACGTTCAGATCCAACGACAGAAACTCGTCGTCATACTCTTCGGCTTTCACCGCAACCACGTTAGCGGGCCCTGCCTGCAATGTGGCCAGCGCGGTGTCGTCGGCATGCAGCGTGACGCCGCTTTGTGCCATCTGCTGGCTCAGCGCAGGCAGAAAACGCGCAGCGATATCCTGATGCACCAGCAGGGTTTCTACGGTGTTACAGGTGCTCGGACGCTGGGTTTTGGCGTTGACGATAATCTTCAGCGCCGGGTCGATCTCCGCGCTATCATCAACATAAATATGACAAACCCCAATGCCGCCGGTGATGACCGGGATAGTCGACTGCTCACGGCACAGCTTATGCAGACCCGCGCCACCGCGAGGGATCAGCATATCAATGTACTTATCCATACGCAGCATTTCAGCGACCAGCGCTCGGTCCGGGTTATCTATCGACTGCACGGCTGCAGCGGGTAAACCACAGGCTTCCAGCGCCTTTTGGATAACCGCCACGGTTGCCGCATTCGTCCGGTACGTCTCTTTCCCACCGCGCAGGATCGCCGCATTACCGGTTTTCAGGCACAGGGAAGCCACGTCAACGGTGACATTTGGACGCGCTTCATAAATCACGCCAATCACGCCCAGCGGAACGCGACGACGTTCGAGACGCAGGCCGCTATCCAGCAGACCGCCGTCAATCACCTGCCCGACCGGGTCGGCGAGATTACATACCTGACGCACATCGTCGGCAATCGCTTTCAGACGCGCCGGAGTCAGCGCCAGGCGGTCGAGCATCGCTTCGCTCAGGCCGTTGGCTCGCGCTTGCTCAACATCTTGTACGTTCGCGCTGAGGATGCTTTCCGTTTGCGCTTCCAGCTCATCAGCAATCGTTTCCAGTACGCGGTTTTTTTCGCGACTGGAGAGCAGCGCCAGCTTGTATGACGCAGCTTTGGCAGCAATGCCCATTTGTTCCAGCATATGCCTGTTCCTTAACGGGTAATCATGTCGTCGCGATGGACAGCAACCGGACCGTATTCGTAGCCCAGGATGGTGTCGATCTGTTGTGAGTGATGTCCAGCAATACGGCGCAGCGCATCGCTGTTATAGCGGGTAACGCCGTGGGCAATATCGCGCCCTTCGAGATTGCAGATGCGGATCACTTCACCACGAGAGAAGTTGCCTGTCACGCTTTTAATGCCTTTTGGCAGTAATGAACTGCCACGCTCCAGAATCGCTGCGGTCGCACCCTCATCAACGGTAATTTCCCCGGCAGGCGGTGCGCCGAAGATCCAGCGTTTACGGTTCTCCAGCGGAGAGGCCTGTGCATGGAAACGCGTCCCAACGGAAACGCCTTCCATCACGTCGCCAATTACGCCCGGCTTGCTGCCTGCGGCAATAATGGTGTCAATCCCGGCGCGGCATGCAACATCAGCGGCCTGCAGTTTAGTCCCCATACCGCCGGTTCCCAGACCCGAGACGCTATCACCGGCAATGGCGCGCAGCGCATCATCAATACCGTGAACGTCTTTGATCAGCTCAGCCTGCGGGTTGGTGCGCGGATCGGCGGTAAACAGCCCTTGCTGATCGGTCAGCAGCAGCAGCTTATCGGCCCCGGCCAGAATCGCCGCCAGCGCTGAAAGGTTGTCGTTATCACCGACTTTAATTTCGGCGGTCGCTACGGCGTCGTTCTCATTAATGACAGGAACGATGTTGTTATCCAGCAGCGCGCGTAGCGTATCGCGGGCGTTAAGGAAGCGCTCTCTGTCTTCCATATCCGCACGCGTTAGCAGCATCTGTCCGATGTGAATACCGTAAATCGAGAACAACTGTTCCCACAGTTGAATCAATCGGCTCTGCCCTACCGCCGCCAACAGCTGTTTCGAGGCTATCGTTGCCGGGAGCTCAGGGTAACCCAGATGCTCACGTCCGGCGGCAATCGCGCCCGAGGTAACGATAACAATACGATGCCCTGCGGCATGGAGCTGCGCACACTGGCGAACCAGTTCTACGATGTGGGCGCGGTTCAGGCGGCGCGATCCGCCCGTTAACACACTGGTGCCAAGTTTTACCACCAGCGTCTGGCTGTCACTCATGATTCTCTGCCATTCAAAATTGGGGAAAATGATATCAAACGAACGTTTTAGCAGGACTGGCCCCGGTTGCCAACAACCAGCGCACAAAGCATGAAATTTTATTGCGCAGGATCAGCAAGCGTAGCGGCAGATTTTGACGCATTTATTACAGAAACAAAAAAACATCCTTTTTTAAAAATATTCTTACTTTGTCATAAAACGTTCATTACCAGACGTTAAAAACCCTCCTGTCTTTTAACGGGGATCACACCCAGTGAATATTAGCGCGTACTTTTAATCAGGAATGAAAATGAAAAAGAGCACTCTGGCATTAGTGGTGATGGGTATTACTGCGTCGGCATCCGTACAGGCAGCGGAAGTGTATAACAAGAACGGTAATAAACTGGACCTGTACGGCAAAGTAAAAGCCATGCATTACATGACGGATTATGACAGCAAAGACGGCGACCAGAGCTATATCCGTTTAGGTTTTAAAGGCGAAACGCAAATTAACGATGAACTGACGGGATATGGCCGCTGGGAAGCAGAGTTCGCCGGCAATAAAGCCGAAAGCGACTCTAACCAGCAAAAAACCCGTCTGGCCTTTGCCGGTCTGAAATTAAAAAACCTTGGCTCGTTTGATTACGGTCGTAACCTCGGCGCGCTGTACGACGTGGAAGCGTGGACCGATATGTTCCCGGAATTCGGCGGCGACTCCTCCGCGCAGACCGATAACTTTATGACCAAACGCGCCAGCGGCCTGGCGACCTACCGTAACACCGACTTCTTCGGCGTCGTGGATGGTCTGGATCTCACCCTGCAATACCAGGGGAAAAATCAGGACCGCGATGTGAAAAAACAAAACGGCGACGGTTTTGGTACTTCCGTTACCTATGATTTTGGCGGCAGCGATTTCGCGGTGAGCGGTGCGTATACCAACTCCGATCGTACCAACCAGCAGAATCTGCAAACGCGTGGGACTGGCGATAAAGCAGAAGCCTGGGCGACCGGTTTAAAATATGATGCTAACGATATTTATATTGCGACGTTCTATTCTGAAACGCGCAATATGACGCCAATTTCCGGTGGCTTCGCCAATAAAACACAGAACTTCGAAGCGGTAGTTCAGTACCAGTTTGACTTTGGTCTGCGTCCGTCACTGGGTTATGTGCTGTCAAAAGGGAAAGATATTGAAGGCGTAGGCAATGAGGATCTGGTCAATTATATCGACGTTGGCGCAACGTACTATTTCAACAAAAATATGTCCGCGTTTGTCGATTATAAAATCAACCAGCTCGATAGCGACAATAAACTGGGCATCAACAATGATGATATCGTTGCTGTCGGTATGGTTTATCAGTTCTGATTATACCCGTCATACTTCAAACTGCATGCGCGTTGGCTTGCCTGCAACTCGAGTTATTTAGGGTATAGCATAAAAAAATGCCGGATGGGGTTGCGCCGCCATCCGGCATTTTACTGTTCATTATGCCGTTAATTTAACCGGTTCATCGTTAAAATCGTCAGCAGGCTCCAGCGCCAGATTCAGCGACGTTAACAACCCACGTAATTTTTCATGAAATTCACGTAAGGTGTATTCCAGTCGCTCTACCACTTCAGTCTCTTTCACCGGCACCGCAGTCCAGTTCCCGTCTTTATCGAACAAGCCAAACTGGTAGCTGTACGTGAAGCGTTTTTCCTGCGCCTCCAGTTCCATCCACCAGCCCCAAAACTCGCGTTTCTCTGGGGCGGGTTTCACATTGACGCAAACAGCCAGACAATCGAAAAAAAACCGATTATCTTCGCACTGCCCTTCCCGGATGTACGGGCCAAGCGCGGTGAATTTCTTGATCAATCTACTTTTCGGATGCCCACTCGGTAACGTCATTACGATCTCCTTAGGTGAAGCACCTGTTTTACCAAATCGATAAAATTTAGCAAACTTTTAACACAATCTCTGATTGATCCAACCGGTTATTTCCTGCAGCCCTTTGTCAAAATTGCGATACACCGGGTTGAATGGAATCTCCAGCAGCTTACCGTCAGAAGATGAAGATGTGATTAAACGCGACTCCTCTTCCGGGCTAAACGGATCGTTTTTCCAGAACCCCGACAGCATTGGCGTCGGGCAGCGTCGGCCCAGCAGGCCCTGCACTTTTAATGAATAGCGATTAAGCTCAACGCGCAACGCTTCATCGGATGCGTCGTGCATCCCCAAACGACTGGCCAGAACGTCAAGGTACATTTCCGGGACGCTTGCCTGGCGCTGCGGGTCGCTAAGCAGCGCATGAACCACCGGCCCTAAACAGGCCACCGCCTTCAGACGTGATGATTCCAGATACGCAAGGCGTACCGCCACGTTGGCGCCAAAGCGGAAGCCGAAGGCCGCCACACGAGTGTGATCCACCCACGGAACATTCGGCAGCGCTTTTAATACGTGCTGGTGCAGCAGGCTGGAGTCCTGGGTCAGTTTCCATTTTGACGAGAACCCGACCGACGGCATATCCAGCGTCAGCATGGCAATACCGCGCGGGGCAAAGTAGCGCTCATACAGAGTGTAATAATCTGTTTGCATGGAATCGAGGCCACCGCACATCAGCACCGTCGGGAACGGACCGTCGCCTTTTGGCATATGCAGGAAGCCGGTAATCGGCGCGCCGCCGGTAACGGCAAATTCCATCTCACGCAGCGTGCCCGGCAGACGCTGTGCGGCCTCTTCATAGGCGCGATTGGCCAGAGCCTGCGCCTGCTCTGCCAGCTCATCGCCTTTTAAGTGCGGATAAGCAGCGATGTTGTAGAGCGTGGAAGCATGCAGCCAGTGGCGTCCGCTCACCTGCGGATCCTCTTCCATAGAGGCTTTCTGTTGCCAGTCCATCGCCTGCTTCGCCCACTCGTAAATCCAGTTTCCGCCGCGATAGCCGATAACCGTGTCGTAAAGCTCTTTATCGGTGCGTTCGGCTTCGCTCATGACGATACGCGCCTGCACTTCGAGGATTTCGCGCGGATCGACGCCACGCCAGATCCACATCAGGCGGTTCACCATGCG
Organism: Citrobacter sp. RHBSTW-00887; assembly: GCF_013728095.1. Taxonomy (NCBI): domain Bacteria; kingdom Pseudomonadati; phylum Pseudomonadota; class Gammaproteobacteria; order Enterobacterales; family Enterobacteriaceae; genus Citrobacter; species Citrobacter sp. RHBSTW-00887. The sequence continues at coordinate 4,159,984 of NZ_CP056267.1, forward strand.
GTACCAGTGCGGGATGGTTTTGCCATCCAGGGTCGATTGTACGGACGGCTGCGCGCCGTGATTAAAACGACGAACCAGCGTTGACGTTTCAGGGTGTTTGAAGCGGGGTTTAAACAGGACTTCGCTGAGGTTAGCCTGTGACATGATTGCAGCCTCCATGAGTACTCACTAAGGCATAGTGTAACCTGACACAGCACAAAAAGAACAACGCCCGACAGTGCGGGCGTTGAAAACTTTTTAGATTAGCGACCCGAGATCGGCGGAACGAACACTACGCCCATATCCCACGGCTGCTCAATCCAGGTATCCTGAGGGATATCAACAACATAATCATTCACCAGCGGGCGACCTGCCGGCTTAGCGAAAATAGTGACGAAATGCGCTTTAGGGTACATTTCGCGGATCGCTACGGCGGTACCACCGGTGTCAACCAGGTCATCAATTACGATGAAACCTTCACCGTCGCCTTCGGCACGCTTCAGCACTTTCAGTTCGCGCTGGTTGTCGTGATCGTAGCTGGAGATGCATACGGTATCGACATGACGAATACCCAATTCACGCGCCAGCAATGCGCCCGGCACCAGACCACCACGGCTAACGGCAATAATGCCTTTCCATTGTTCAGAAGGCATCAGGCGGCTTGCCAGTTTACGTGCATGGATCTGCAACATGTCCCAGGTGACGACGTATTTTTCGCTCATGTGAAGTGTCCCAGCCTGTTTATCTACGGCTTAAAAAGTGTTCGAGGGGGAAATAGGTTGCGCGAGATTATAGAGATCTGACGCACTAAAAACCAGTGTTTCGCGGAATCCGCGCCTCTTTTTGCATGCTTTATGCTAGCCGTCAGCGGAGAAAGTGGTATTCTCAATCGCATCGCGCAAGCCTGACTTGTGATGTTTTTAATTCTGCTAACCCTGTGGCCTGCAAGCAAGTTTTGTAGGACATCGCCAAGGAGACTCAACGTGTCTGAACTGTCTCAGTTATCCCCGCAACCGCTGTGGGATATTTTTGCCAAAATCTGTTCTATTCCTCATCCGTCCTACCATGAAGAGCAGCTCGCTGAACACATTCTGAGCTGGGCCCAAGAGAAAGGTTTCCACGTCGAGCGCGATCAGGTCGGTAATATCCTGATTCGCAAACCCGCTACCGCAGGAATGGAAAACCGCAAGCCGGTCGTTCTGCAAGCGCACCTGGATATGGTCCCGCAGAAAAATAACGACACCGTGCATGACTTCACTAAAGATCCTATCCAGCCTTATATTGACGGCGAATGGGTAAAAGCCCGTGGCACCACGTTGGGTGCGGATAACGGCATCGGTATGGCGTCCGCACTGGCCGTTCTGGCTGATGACAACGTGGTACACGGTCCGCTCGAAGTGCTGCTGACCATGACCGAAGAAGCAGGTATGGATGGCGCGTTTGGTCTGCAGGCTAACTGGCTGCAGGCAGATATCCTGATCAACACCGACTCTGAAGAAGAAGGTGAGATCTATATGGGTTGCGCAGGCGGTATCGACTTTACCTCTAACCTGCCGCTGTCCCGTGAAGCAATCCCGGCTGGCTTCCAGAGCTTTAAGCTGACGTTGAAAGGCCTGAAAGGCGGTCACTCCGGTGGCGAAATCCACGTGGGTCTCGGTAACGCTAATAAGCTGCTGGTACGCTTCCTGGCGGGTCACGCTGAAGAGCTGGATCTGCGTCTGGTTGATTTCAACGGCGGTACGCTGCGCAACGCAATTCCGCGTGAAGCCTTTGCCACCCTCGCCGTGGCGGCAGATAAAGTTGATGCGTTAAAAGCGCTGGTCAACACCTACCAGGAAATCCTGAAAAACGAACTGGAAGCCAAAGAGAAGAACCTGGCTCTGCTGCTGGATGCCGTTACTCACGACAAAGCCGCGCTGACCACTCAGTCTCGCGACAGCTTCGTACGTCTGCTGAACGCCACCCCGAACGGTGTTATCCGCAATTCCGACGTAGCCAAAGGCGTGGTAGAAACCTCCCTGAACGTCGGCGTTGTAACCATGACTGACGACAACGTTGAAATTCACTGCCTGATCCGTTCCCTGATCGACAGCGGTAAAGACTACGTGGTAAGCATGCTGGATTCACTGGGTAAACTGGCTGGCGCGAAAACCCAGGCCAAAGGCGGATATCCTGGCTGGCAGCCGGATGCTAACTCTCCGGTTATGCACCTGGTTCGCGAAACCTACCAGCGTCTGTTCAACAAAACGCCAAACATCCAGATCATTCACGCCGGTCTGGAATGTGGCCTGTTCAAGAAACCGTATCCGGAAATGGACATGGTTTCCATCGGGCCAACCATCACCGGTCCGCACTCCCCGGATGAGCAGGTTCATATCGAAAGCGTTGGTCACTACTGGACGCTGCTGACTGAACTGCTGAAGTCGATTCCGGCGAAGTAAGATTCTGCGCTAAATGCCGGATAGCGCTACGCTTATCCGGCAATCCATCAGAGTCACAGCCCCAACAGCAGCTGTCTTTCCAGTTGGGGATCCAGTAGCGTAACGTGTAATCCCACCAGCCTCACGCCTCGCCCTCCCCGACGTTCTTCCCAGGTTTTACGCGCCGTCGCAATTAAGTCATCTTTATTTAAGCGCGGCCAGACGTGCTCCTGCGTGGTCTGCTGAAAATCATTAAACTTGAGTTTTATCCCCTGGCGAGCGATAAGGAGATCCGGCTTTACCTTGGCCAGACGCCGTTCCAGTTCGGGATAAAGCCGCTCAATAATCGTCTCGCATTCTGACCACTCATGAATATCTTCCGCCAGCGTGCGCTCCACGCCGACGGATTTGCGCAGTCTGTCGTTGTTAACGTCCCGCTCGTCAATGCCCTGGCTTCGCTCCCACAGCACGCGACCAAACTTACCAAAACGTTTGAGCAGCATTGCCAGGTCGTATTTTTGAACATCCTCGCAGGTACGCAATCCCATTGATTCCAGCTTCGCGGCGGAGACTTTGCCGACGCCGGGAATTTTGCCGAGCGGTAACATTTTGAGAAATTCAGGAACATCGGCAGGGGTAATCACATATTGCCCGTTGGGCTTGTTGAGATCGGAGGCTATTTTTGCCAGAAATTTAACCGGCGCAATCCCGGCGGAGGCGGTTAGCTGCAGCTCGTTAAAAATCGTCTGGCGGATCTCCTGGGCGATCAGCGTGGCAGAACCGTGGCAGTAGGTGCTGTCGGTTACATCCAGATAGGCTTCATCCAGCGACAGGGGTTCAATCAGCGAGGTATAGCGGGAGAAAATCGCCTGAATCTGGCGGGAGGCTTCTTTGTAGGCCTCGTAGCGACCGGGTAATAAGGTAAGATGCGGGCATAGCTTTAACGCCATTCCCGTTGGCATCGCGCTACGCACGCCAAATTTGCGCGCCGGGTAATTGGCTGTACTGATAACCCCCCGGCGCTCCCGGCTGCCGCCGATGGCAATGGGAATGTCACGCAGAGCGGGGTTATCGCGCATTTCCACCGCTGCGAAAAAGCAGTCCATATCAACATGTATGATTTTGCGCATCACTCGCCTCCCACAACACTGTTTAAGTATACAGTATTTTTATAGTGTGAGAAGTATGATTATTCCTTACGCCGGACCATTCATGACGAAGCGGGCATCGCACAGGTAACGCACAATATCCTTTTTCGTATGTTCTGCGGGATTACCCGCCGTACTGACAAACAGTTTATTCACTTTGCGAACATTTGCCCGCAGCAGTTTTTCGATTGTCATCAGGCGGAAGGCATCATTTTCAACGCAGAAAAGTTCGTAGTCGCCTAAACGTTCACCACAAATTTCACAGTGATTCATCCAGTAACGTAGCCCGGTGGTTTTACTTTTATCGAGGTAGTAATTGCTGGCTTTGATGTTCTTTTTTATCTCTTCAGGCAGAGAATTAATGTGGAACAAAAAGCTGTTACGCCTGACCGACTGCCAGCCCTGACCATCCTGATTTTTCTTAATAAAGCGGGTAAACATCACGCCATGGATGCGGGTAATTTGGTGGCAGCTCCAGCAGTGCATCTTCGAGGTAATCACCAGATAGTACGGCGCGACAATATTAAAATTGTCGGTGTCGTAGACATAGTCACGAAGCGCCCCGTTTAGCTCGTGGGGTTCGGTGTACCAGATACCTGAAACCTTGTCGAAATGCGCCCCCTGACAGGCTACATCGGTGACGTTATCAGTATGAATCTCCAATGGAATAATATGGGTTACATCTATCACATTGCCTTCCTGAGGAATAAATTGCCCCCACGTTGCGTGGGGGACGGGAACAGAATTAATGAGTGACGGGAGCAGATTGTTGACGTAAAGAAGTCACCTGCTTTTGCTTGTCCAGCTTATCCACCAGCGGTTGCACAACCTTCTCTCCCTGCTGGCCAAAATATTGATACAACGTATCGGAAGCGCTTTGCGTCAGCACCATGATCTCAATGCGACGGTTCCCGGCACTTTCCGGGTTTTTCGCATCCAGCAGCATTTGGTCCGCCATCGCGCTGACCTGCATGACTTTATTCTGCGGCATTCCGGCATCTTCCAGCACGCGTCGCGCCGACAAAGCGCGGTCGCCGGAGAGGTTCCAGTTGTTGTAAATGTTACTCTTATAGCTCATCGCGTCTGTATGCCCGGTGATGATTATCTTGTTATCCAGCGAGTCAAACACGGGGGTCAGTTCAACCAGCAGCGATTTAAAGAACGGCATAATCCTGGCGCTACCGCGTTCAAACATATTGCGATTCTGGTCATCTTTAATCAGTACGCGCAGCCCCTGAGGAACTATCTCCATTTCAAGGTTAGTTTCCATATGCGCATTGCGGGCAATAACGTTAATGTCGGTCGCCAGTTCGCCCAATTCGCGGGCTGATTTTTGTTTCAGCAGCACCGCTTTTTCATTCACATCCAGCGCCTTTTTCGCGTTCTCTTCCGTAATTTTCGCCGTCTCCTGCGGGTTGACGGTTTTATCGAGTTTGTTGCGCGTGACGTTTTTCTTCTGCGCTCCCGGCGCTATCGGTTGCTTGCCCAGCTTATTTAACGGCGCCATACCGCCACCGTTAAAGATTGACTGACCATGCAGCGCCGCCACGATATTTTCGCGGTCAGCTTTACTGACGCTGTTCACAATCCACAACGTCATAAACAACGCCATCATCGCCAGCGTAAAGTCAGCAAATGCCACCTTCCATGCTCCCCCATGATGACCTGCATGATTCTTTTTGATTTGTCGGCGGATAATGGTGGTTTTCGCGCCGCGATCGCGACGATTTGGCCCCTTCCTCATGCTTATTCTTGCTCCAGCATCGCATTCACCCACGCATCCAGATTGGCGAATGTGGGTTTGGAAGCCAGATGAAGAAGTTTACGTCCTGCATCAACCGCCAGCAGCGTCGGCTTACCGCCCGCCTGCGCCACCAGCACGGTACGTACACATTCGAGTAGCGAATGTTCCGCCCGCGCCTGCTGTTCCATGGCGTTTGCCAGCGGATCCATCACGCAATAACAGATGAAGACCCCTAAGAATGTCCCCACCAGCGCCGCCGCCACTTTCAGGCCGATAAGCGCAATGGAACCATCGATTGACTGCATGGTGATGATGATACCCAGCACCGCCGCGCAAATGCCGAAGCCAGGCATCGCCTCGGCGGTACGCTGCAGGGAACGCGAAGGGGTTAACAGCGATTCTTCCGCGGTATCCAGTTCCTGATCGAGGATCCCTTCCAGCTCATGGGCATCAATTTTCCCCATCGCCATCAGACGGAAATTATCGGCGATAAAGGTCACCAGTCGTTTCTGGGTCAGTACCAGCGGGTATTTCTGGAAAATGGTACTCTCTTCCGGCTGTTCGATATGCTGATCCAACATACGCAGACCGCCGTTCTGCACCATTTCCAGCAGTTCATACAGGCACATCAGCAACTGACGCTGGAACTCCGGCCCCATTTTCTTTTTGCTGACCACGCCTTTGATCTGGTGAGCAATCTCTTTAAGCACATGCATTGGGTTACCGATAATCATCGCCCCCAGACCGGCCCCCACGATAATAATAATTTCTGCCGGCTGCCAGATAGCAATTAACTGTCCGCCAGCCTCAAAGTAGCCACCAAATACGCAGCCTAAAACCACCAATAAACCAAAAATCTTTTGCATTACGTCCTCCGCATGTTGATTCGGAATTGTTAATCTGGATATAAACAATCACGAATCTTGTGCGTGATTTTTTTATTCATTTGACAAATTCGAGCTTCAGTCAGCCCTAATACCAGCGCGATTTCTTTTAAATTCATATCGTGCTGGTAATACATTGAGAGCACCAGTCTCTCCTTTTCGCTGAGTTGGCTCAGGGCATAACCCAGCATTTCCTGCGTGACGAATTGTTCTTCAAGCCCCCGCCCTTCGAGCGGCGCAATCGGTATATCGCCATTCAGTAATTCATCCAGGCTGGCCAGCGATTCAGCACCTTCCAGCTGTTGATATTCCTGATAATCTTCAGACGACAAACCCAACCGGGAAAGCTCTTCCCATGAGGGTTCATGCCCGAGCTGAGTACGCGCATCACGAATCAAATCTTTAATCTGATGGTATTTTTGTCGTAGCTGACGAGGCCGCCAGTCGAGGCTGCGCAGCTCATCGAGTATGGCTCCGCGGATACGATGGACGGCATAACCGGCAAAGCCCTCATCCGGTTGACCATAGCGGCGAATCGCATTCAGCAATCCCATCAGCGCCGTTTGCTCCATATCCTGCCTGTCCATAACGCAGGTACATTGCGGCGCAAGTTGACGCACCACTTTGCGCACCAAAGGAAGATAAGCCTGTAAATAATGGCTCTCTTGCTTTGGCGTTAGCACGGGCGTCGCATTAAAATCTTCTGACTCGTAAGCATCCTGGATCATGTTATTTCCTGGCTTGTCGCTTATTGAAACACGACTTTTTTCACCAATATGTCCTTATACGGTGTCGCCATTTTGCGTTTCGCTAATTCAATTTTCAGATTTTCAAAAACTTTCTTTCTGATATCGGAGATCTTCAGCGCCCGAATCTCTTCATATTTCATATTCGAGAGTTCATCTACCGTAATACTTTGATAGAGCGGTTCGTCTTTCTTAATTTTTTCAGCGTCTTTCTCTGAATCAACGACCATTACCAGCTCTGCCACCATGTATCGGTCTGTCCCTTCACTATCATGAAGCGTAACCACCGTTTCCGGCAGAGAGACAAAAATGCTGCTGCTCTCATCCTGATTTTCTTCGGGTATCTCAGCGGGTTTTGCTGCCTTAGCTGTCGCACCTTTATTCATAAAATGATAAATACCCCATCCAGCCCCACCAGCAATACCCAGAGCAACGACAGAGCTGATCACACACGCAATAACAATTTTCTTCATCTTGCTTTTACACTTTGATCAGAACGGATTCGTTCTGTTGAAATTGAGGTTCGTCGTTAAGCGTTAGCGCCGACGTCACCTCGTCCTGTTGATGACCTGACTGCTGTTGTTGCTGTTGCGATTGTCCCTCGGAAGAGACCTGAACATTCACTTCCATGAAGTTCTGCGCCGTGAGGTGCTGGCGTAAGTTCTCGCTAAATTGCTGCAACGAGCGGCAGACATCGCTCTGATTTGCGCCGATGTGCACCATCAGCTTTCCTGCGTCCAGCTGCACGGCAATTTCCAGTTTGCCCAGCGATGGCGGGTCTAGACGAATGGTCGACACCTGCTGTTGCTGACCCAACTGGAACTGAATTCTTTCTTTGAGCAGCGCGGTGAGCTTCTCGCCGAGCTCCTCTGTTGACAACGTGGTAGGCGCGGAAACTTGCGTCGACACCACGTTGTGGTCGCTCAGGGCATTTACCGGCTGAGTTCCCTGCGCCGCCGTATTGAGCAAACTTTGCGACGCAAGCGATGGGTTAACCGTTACGCTATCCGTTTTTCTCACCGCCATCGGGCGAGGAACGGCGTGATCCGCTGACTTCACCCGGGTGGAAATTTGCTGTGAGGTCGAAAGCGAGACAGGTTCAGGCGCGATCGCGCGCAGATCCTGGGCGGAGAATGTCGCCAGTTTGGCCTGCTGCTCCGGGGTTGCCTGGGGCAAATTCTCGGTGATCGATGCCAGTAACGTTTGCAGCTTTGGCGACAGTGACGATAAATCCGTGGCGTGCTGCTCAGCCGACGGCATGGATTGTTTTCCTTGCCCGGCCATCGCGCTCGCCAGTTGGCGCAAAAGCGCAGACCCCGCCCCCGTAGTTTGCGCCTGCGTCAGCATTTTCAGCATCTCACCGTCAGGCTGCTTCTGCGCCGCCGCAGGCGTTAACGGCTGTGCCGGTTGCGCCAGTAACATCGCCAGCAATGCCTGCATGGCCGCAGGATCTGCATCATCGCGTTGATGCTCAGGCAACGACGCCTGCTGTTGGTTTATTTTTGTGCCGATCAAACGTTCAGCCACCGCGTTAAGCCCGGCCTGCGGTAAAGAAAACGTGCTGCCGCTCGTTGACGTTGTTGGGGCCGAAATAGCCGCCTTTTCCGGTGTGGCCTCTGCCAACGCACTGGCCGAGGCCAGTAATACAGGATTCATGCCTTCTCCGAAATTAAATTAACCATTGAGTACGCCAACATTCCTTCCTGATTTTGCTGATGTTGATCCATGCGCGCTTTGAGTTCTTCCGCACGCTGCGTTCGTCGGGCAATCAGCACCTCAAACGCCGCATGCAGGGTGTCTTTGACCTCTCGCAACGCGGTGGCATCGGTTTCCCAGGCGGCATAGTCATGAAAAACGCGCATCACCTGCTGATGCAGGCCGGGTAATCGGCGCCAACGCTTTCGATCCAGCGCCTCGTTCATCTCTTTTACCAGGGCATAAAGCTGCTGTTGCTGACGCTCTCTTTCCATCGTCTTATCCCAGCTTTGCCGACAGACCTTCCCAGCCTGTGCGTAGATTGGTCAGGATGAGGATCACTTCATCAATTTTTTCCAGCGACAATTCGCCGCTGGCTTCATACAGGCGGTAGACGCAGTGGTCATACAGCCGGGACAAATTCACTACCAACTCGCCGCCCGTTTCAAACTCCAGCGAGCTGGTTAAGGCGTTGAGAATATCGATGCATTTGTTGATGCTTTGCGCCTTGCGCTCATAGCGTTTGTTCTCAATGTGGCTTTTGGCGCGTTCCAGCTCGTCCATCAGCCCCGAAAACAGCACCAGCACCAGCTCTAATGGCGATGCTGCTGCGGTACGCGCAGCAAGATCCATCTCTTTGTATTGCGAATAACCATCCTGCGTGTCGTACATTTAATTTTTAATCCTTCTGTTAAATCAGCCGGTTACATAAACGCGGCCATACTCATTTTCATGGAGTACGTTTCCACCAGCGTATTGGTGTACTCTTCCACATAGCGCTCGTAGTTGGTGTTATAGGTTTCAGTCAGCTGATCGCTTTCGTCCTGAATTTTGCTCTGCTGGTCATCAATGTTTTCCTGGCGCAGGGCGATGATGCCGTTGCTGGAATCCAGATAGCTTTCCATCAGGTCGTCCATCTGCGCGACCATGCTGTCCTCCCCGACAAAAATAGCGGTCAAACCGTCCGGGTTTTCTTCCATTGCTTCGCTGAACTGAGTGGAGTCAATTTGTAAGTGACCGTCGGAATCCAGCGTGATGCCATAATCAACAATCGACACGCCACCGTAAGACGCGTGAGCAATATCATCCATCTGATTTGCCAGCGAATTCATCCCGGCGTCACCCGCAAAAACCCCGGACGCCGTGTCGTCATCGCCATAGCTGGTCAGTGAATCGATGGTGTCAATCAAGGTGTTGTAGGCATCAACAAAGGTCTGCACTTTGGCCTGCGATCCGCTGGAGTCTTCCGCGACGGTAAAAGTGGTCACATCGTTAGGATCATCAGGATCGCTAACCTCAGAAAAAGTCATCGTCACGCCGGGGATCACATCATCGAAGGTATTGCTGCTGCTGGTGATCGCAGGACCATCCTCGTTACCGAGGTGAATAATGGCGTCCTGCGCTTGCGTTATCGGTTGTTCACTGGAGGATTCCGCCGTAGCCAGATCGGTGTTACCCGAAACGCTCACCGAAAAACCGCTTTGCTCACCGGTGGTATTAGAGGTCAACATGATGGTGGTCGTACCGTCGGTCTTAACCAATGCCGCCGACACGCCTGGGTTATCGTCCGAGTTATTAATCGCATCAACCAGTTCACTGGCATCAACACAGTTATCGCCATCCTCATCGACCGTAGACAGGTCAATATCCATGGTTGTGCCGTCATCCATGGTTATCTCAAATGAACCCGTCGCGGCGTAAGTATCGTCGCTCATGCTGAACGTGGTTTGTTGCGCCTGCGCTAACTGCGAAACATAAAATGAGTAGGTCCCCGCCTGTGCCTGCGAGTTTGCCGACACCGTATTCGACTCATTATTTGAGGTGGCGGAAAACGTCAGTGGGCCGTCGGTGTCGCTGTCCAGCGCATCGATTGCCGTCTGAAAATCAGTCAGCGCGCTACTGAGCGAGTCCAGACCGCTGCTCTCAGCATTCAACTCGTTCTGTTGGTTCTGCAAATTCGTCGCCTGGGTGGCAATATCGGCGTAGGCAAATTGTTGTGCTAATTTTTGGATCGGACTCGTAAAGCTCATTATCAATAACTCCATGCAACGTTATTTATGTAAAAGCAAAATGCATGCCAATAATTTTTATAATTAAAATTCAGTAAGTTAACTTAGAGTCGGAAATGAATTTTCCCTTCCCCAGGAAGGTTTCCAGGTAAAAGCCAGGTCGCTGAAAGCACAACACCGCCGGGTGGCGGTGTTGGAAATGACGTTAAGTCAGGAATTACTGCAGCAGGCTGGAAACCATGCTGGACATGCTGTTGGACTGCTTCAGCATGGTGATGCCGGTTTGCATCAGCACCTGTTGCTGGGTCATGTTGGACGCTTCCGTCGCGTAGTCGGTATCCATAATGTTACCGATCGCCACTTCAGTGTTGTCCTGCATGCTGGTCAGGTTAGCGGCGGTATCGTTCAGACGGTTGATAGATGCACCCAATTTGGACTGGATCTTAGACACGTCGTCCATTGCAGTCTGGATAGTAGTGATCATCTGGTTTGCAGAACCAGAAGCGGTCAGCTCAGTACCACCGGAAATGCCCGTGCTACCCGCAGTCTGGTCAGCAGAGAACGATTTGCTAACACCATCCAGCGCATTAACCAGATCGCCCAGTTGGCTGGAGATATCAACGGTCATGGTGTCAGAAGATTCAGCACCAACCTGGAAGGTTACCGCCCCCTGGAACAGACCGTCTTTGCCGGTGTTGCTGGTACCGGAAACACCGAACAGGTTGGTGCCGCCGTAAGTGGTGTTCTGCAGCATATCGGACATTTGCTGACCCAGTTCGTCGTATTCGTCCTGCATCGCCTGCAGATCTTCGTCGTTGTAGGTTCCGTTCGCTGCCTGAGTGGACAGGTCTTTCATACGGCCCAGTACATCGGTCATTTCGTCAAACATGCTGTCTGCAGTCTGCAGCATGGCAGTAGCATCGTTGATGTTGCTCAGCGCAACGCCCATACCGCTGGACTGCGCAGTCAGGCGGCTGGCAATCTGTTTGCCCGCAGCATCATCTGCAGAAGAGTTAATACGGTTACCTGTCGCCAGACGTTCCATAGAAGTAGACAGTGATGCGTTACTTTTGTTGATAGCATTAACAGCAGACATTGATGCGGTATTAGTATTAATCGATAACATGGTACTGCTCCTTGGGAATAATCGTTTTCGTTTCGATACTCTGTAAAAACGACCACCCCTTCGGAAAACTTAAAGCGCGACAGAAAAATTTTTTACGCCTTGTACAACATCGTTAACGCGAGAGATAAAACGTCTCTCACCTCTATTTTAGCTTTCCGTGCTCCGCCCCCAAACAATCAATGCATAAGGAAGATCTCAATCAAGATTTAATTAAAAGATTATTAGAAATATCTAATAACGACCCGATCGATTACGCACCTTCCATGTTAACATTATGATAAAGATAAGATTATACTTAGATTAAAATGTTTTAAAGCGACTGGTTATAACTTTATTTTACATTTGGTTGCAAATGCCCTGTATTTTTATATTGTGAGTCTCAGACACTTTCGCTACATTTCCAATCCTCTTTTGCACAGCATAAAAAACACTCAATACCGATTTACCTGCTGTTTCTCAGGCAGAAGACATCTCAATTTCTCCAGAATTTTAATGCACTGATTTTTAACGGTGTGACACCAGGGATATAAAAATCTTGCGCGGGTATAATAAACCATGAGTATTGTAGTCAACAATTGGCGGATGGACTCTTCGCTTAATGCGCTAATCCACTGTGAAACAGGTGAGATACGTCGCCTGGGCGAATACCATTTTATTCTGTTAGAGACATTAGCTAAAAATGCCGATGTTGTTTTATCTCGTTCATTTTTAATGACCGCTGTCTGGAAGAATCGCATCGTCGGTGGAAATAGTCTGCCGACAGCCGTTCATGCCCTGCGCGTCGCTATTGATGATGATGGTAAACAACAAGAAATTATAAAAACCATACCAAAAAAAGGGTATTTGTTTAATAAACTCTATCTAACTGAAATCATTGCTCCTAATGAAAATAAGGTTAATGACCGCGCCAGTGAGGTAACCGAAGAGAATGCTGAGGTAGTTGAAACCCTCGCATCTGAGGAGCAACTACCATCAACAATAGAAAAAATATCTTTAAATAACAGCTCATTACATGAAGTCAGCAAGAAAAAACTGGCAACCAAACATCATCCTTATCGGGCTGTTCTGATTACCTTGCCCGTTATCGTTGTCGCTCTGTCGCTGTTTGCACTGATCTCATATTTTAAAGCGCCGTCATCCACTAAAACGGAAGAAACCCCACAACTGGTTAAAGAAACGCTTGAAAATGCCAACCGTATTACGGTCTATCATCTTTACGATCCAGGTGAGAATAAGAAATCGTTATCGCTTGTTTCAAAACATATTCTTCCTGGTATAGAGCAAATCAATCAACTGTTGGTCGCGCATAGCGCCTCGATGACCCTTTATTATCGGGTCTCGTTGAACAAACTCGCACTTGATATTGTGATGAGCAATCAATGCAATGATAGCTGGCAGTTAGCACTAAGCTTTGATAACTGGCTAAATAAAGATAACGAAATGAATGGTATTTTAATTAAAGAAGTGGAGAAAATGTTAAATGAAATGCCAAAATGCAAATGATTACGCTTTTTATATCCTGGCTATTTCCTCCCTATTTTTTAGTTTTCTGGCCCATGCCCACATTGAGCACACGGTTATTGCCTATTATGATCTTAACGCCGGAAGGAATGCACATTACCAACTTATTCTGAGCCCACAACACAAGGATACGGCCCTTACGCTCATCCCTTTGGAACATAATAACCAGGTTCCTTCAGTATTCGAGATCTCCACTTGCCTTAATCGTTCTACAGAATCATCTCAACAAGGTGAGCTTCATTTTAGCGATGCGAAAGCGGATAATAACGATCTCCGCTTATCCAATTTCAGTTCCTTTATTGTTGAGCATAACCTTCATACGTGGTGGATTCATTTAAACCCGCAGCAAAATTTGCTCTTCACTCAGGATGTAGGAGGCCTGTTAATCACAGACCCCTCGGCATTTACCTTTTCGACAACATCTTGTCAGCAGAATTAACTTAATAAGCTACGGACAGTCTGGCTGGAAAGCCGGGCTTGTCCGTTGACCGCCTGGGCTAAAACCTGATAATTGTGATTAGCATGATCCAGTACCCCGCCCAGTGATTCAGATGCTTTAACCGCACTTTCTGCCTGTGGAAAACGCGCCATACCGTCAATCAGCTGCCGGGCCTTCTCCTGCTGCGCGGCCATTTGCGCGCGCTGATCGCCAATCGCATCTAGCGCCTGCTGTAACCCATCCTGAGTGCGGGAACTGCCCTTCGCGATATGTTGCAGAAGCTCATCTGAACGAGAGGGATCGGCAAATGTCTTTAGCAGAGTAAACGCCGAGGACTTCGCGTCAACATCACGTACGCTCAGGGTTTGTTGGATCTGCTGCCATTGCTTCTCCGTCGTGGAAAAGCTCAGCGCCCCCTGCTGATCGTGCACCTGTACACCGACACGGCGCAGCGCGTTGCTCATCATCATTTTGTATTGACCAGGATCCAGGTCCTCGCCTACCACCACCGCAGAGTGCTGCGTCTGCCGCCCGTCAGAAACACTGAACATGCGTGAACTTATCGCGTTTTTTTGCAGCATCTGCGCCAGTTCAGGCGAGTGAAAAGTTACGCGTGCCTCACCCTGTAAAACCGGACGCAACTGCCTGTCGACCGCATCACCGGACAATGTTGGCCGTTTTTCCAGCCACTGGGTAAGTTCTGCCCCCTTCTGCTGCAGCGCCTGTCCGCCGCGGCGAGAAGCGTGACGAAAGTCCAGCAAATGCTGCTCCAGTTGACCCAGGTAGTGGTCAGCCTGCTGCAGCGTGGTGAGCTGATCGTTAAGCTGCACGCTGTAGCGTTGAGGCCGGGTAGTAATAAGGGGTGAGGCCGGGTAATCACTCGCCGTTGCGGGTAACTTTTGACGGACAGGGGCATTCTGCGCAACGGTATGCTGCTGCACAGAAGGATTAAGCGCTCCGCTACCGGAGAGTGATGTTGTATTTAAACCGACCTGCATACTATTCCTGAGCTACTGCTAACTGTTAAATCACACTGAAAAGGTTTAACTCACTCACTTTGGAGTAGGTTTTTAAGGTGGCTTCCATCGCCATTTCCAGACCGGTAAAGGTAATGGAGGCTGGGCCATAATCCAGATCGCTCAACTGACTGATAAGCTGATCGTTGGAGGTAGTGATATCCGTCTGAGCACTGCTCAGCATGCTCATCGTATTCTGCGTTTCACCAATGGTGGCTATAGAGGCGTTGAGCGCGTCAGAGGCCACATCCACCGTATCAATGGCATTTTGAATATCGCTTTGCACCTGCGGATCGGCAGGGTCAACCGACGGATCCTGTAACTCTTTCGACAGCGACGTCAGAGTGTTCAGAACGTCGAGGCTATCGCCGAAGAAATCGCTGACTGCCACATTGGTATCAACCTCAACGCCATTGGACACCGTGGTCTGGCGATGATCGTCGTTACCCTGATAGGTATAACTGTCGGTCACCCCGTCACCGTCCGCATCTACCGCGACAATGGACGGTTGATCGTTCACCGTCCCGCCAAACACATAGTGACCGTCTTCATCCTGATAATTCAGCGCCGAGACCATCGCTTCGGTCATCGACTGAATATCCTGCCCCAGGCTGGATAACGACTCGGCGGTGTTGGTGCCGTTGGCGGCCTCCAGCAGATCGTCGCGAATCGCTAACAGATCGTTATTCACTCCATCCAGAATAGACTCCTGTTGGCTCATCCCCGCCGAGGCGGAATCAATATTAGTTTGATACTGATCGAGAGCCGATTGCTGGCGGTTAAGCTGGGTGATTCGTGTCGCAGCGATAGGATCGTCTGACGGCAGCAGAATACTTTTCCCTGTCGCCATCTGCGTGACAACGTGGGAAAGATCGCTGGAAAGGTCGTTAAAACTCTGCGTCATAGACACATAGGATTGTTGGGTAGACACGCGCATGATAATAGCCCTCCAGATTAACTACACATTTCCAGCACAGAGTCGAAAATATCTGCGCCCGTTGAGATAACTTTGAGGTTGGCCTCGTAAATTTGCTGGTAGGTAATGAGGTTCACCGCTTCTTCATCCATGCTGACGCCGCTGACGCTGCTCTGCTGGTTCTGTGCTTCGGAGTACACGTTCGCCGCCGCTTGCGCTTCCGTCTGGTTTTGCTGGCTGTAAATACCGATGTTACTGATGATTGATGAACAGGCTTCGCCTACGGTTACGCTACCAAGCCCCTCGATATCTAACGGTTCGGTTGAGAGGTTGATCAGCGCCTGCAGGTTATCGCTGTTGCCGCTTTCATCCGGCGAACTGGAAAACGCCAGCTCATCGGCGGTGATATCGGGGTTCACTTCCAGCGGGCCATCCGAGGAGTTTTCGTCATAAATAAACAGCGGCTCGCCGGGATTTCCGTTCAGGTCGTAGCCCTGCGCCAGTTGGGTGTTAACCGCATCGGCAAACTGCTCTGCCATGCTGTTAATCGTCCCCGTCAATGGCGTCAGTACCTCATTCTGATAATCAAACAGCGCGCCCAGCGAGCCGCCGGTATCAGTGTTCATGGATGACGTGGTTCCGGCGAACGTCAGCGACATGCTCTGCGTGCCGTCGGCGTTGGTTTCCAGTTCGAGGGTGGAACTCTCTTGCCCGCTCACCAACGGCTGACCGTTTTGCAGCGTGACGTTGTAGTTACCTTCATCATCAATATTGACCTGAACATCCATGATGCCGCTCAGTTCTTCCACCATCTGGTCGCGGGCATCGTAGAGCGCAGACGCGTTATCCCCGTTGGCTTCGGCTTCAGTGATCTGCTGGTTATAGCTGGCAATACCGCTGGTCAGCGTATTCACCTGCGCCACCATCGCCTGCTCCTGACTAACGATTTCACTGCTTTGCGAATCGATATAATCGAGGGTGTTATCCACGCGCAGCGCCAGCGCGCCGGACTCGCTGATCACCTGCTCACGCAGAGCAGAGTCATCCGGGCTGGTGGTGGCTTCGTTTAGCGCGGCAAAAAAGTTGTCAAATCCGCCGCTCAGGCTGCTGTTATCATCACTGAGCACGGTTTCCAGTTGAGTTAAATACGTCTGCTGGGTGTTGTAATAGCCGTAATCGCTGGCGGCATACCAGACCTGGTTCACCTGATACTGGTTGGATACCCGGCGAATACTGTCCACCTGCACACCGTTACCCGCACTGTTCGCCGAGCCTGAGCTGGCGCCAATGGTACTGGTGACGGCCACCTGCCGGGTATAACCGTCGGTCATGGCGTTCGCCGTGTTTTGCGCGGTTACGTTAAGCTCCACCTGCGCAGTAGATGCGCCGCTGTAGCCAATGTTAATCATGTCCATCAAAGAGTCCTCGCCGGTCAGTTCCCCGGTCTGTCGTTAACAACCTTGCCGATTAAAAGCGGCGAAAAAACCTCAGTTCTTAAGCCGCCGCGCAACCTTTATCCTTTGTGATGCGGGGAGAGCTGTTTAACGATCATCGCCGCAATCCCAATACCGTGCTGCTGGGCCAGGCTGTTACATAACTGATCGTCGTAAAACCCCTGCATCATGCGCACCGAGTCGCTGTTAAACGGGTTATCTTTGGAGTCGAAGATCTCATTGGTTTTACGCATCTCTTTCAGCATGTTGCGTAAGAAAATGGCTTCAAACTGCTGGGCGGCTTTCTGCAAATCGTTATCTTTAATTTTCGGGCCCATTAACGCATCGCTACCGTCAATGCCCCCGCTATGATTCACTTTGATATCGGCCATTAAATGACCTCCAAATCGGCATCCAGTGCCCCAGCTTCATGCAGGGCCTGTAAAATAGACATAATGTCGTCCGGCGTGGCCCCGAGGCTGTTGAGCGCATTAACCAGCGTTTTCAGACTGCTGGATTCAGGCAGCGTAATCATCCCCGGTCGGGCGTGATTCACCGAAATATTGCTCTGCGGCGTCACCGCCGTACGACCGCCGGCAAAGGCATTCGGCTGGCTGACGTTGCTGCTTTCATTGATGGAAACCGTCAGGCTGCCATGCGATACCGCCGCCGCGTGCAGGGCAATACCATCCCCCATCACCACCGTGCCGGTACGCGAGTTAAACACCACGCGGGCGCGTACTTTTTCTGCCTGAACCTGGACGTCATCTAACTGAGACATAAAGGCAACGCGCGCCCCTGGGCTGGTTGGCGCGCGGACGCTGACGTTGGTCGAGCTTTGTGCCGTAGCAATGCCGCCAAACGAGGCGTTGATCGCCGCCGCAATATTATTGGCATCTTTAAAGGAGGGACGTTTCAGATTAAGCGTAATGGTGTCACCCATCTGGAAGTCGCTGGGAATTTCACGTTCGACCGACGCGCCATTCGGTATCAGTCCGGCAGTGGGGGTATTCACGGTCACGCTGGAGCCGCTAGCCCCGGTCGCGTTCATCCCTCCCACCACCACGCTCCCTTGTGCGAGGGCATAAACCTCCCCATCTGCGCCATGTAGCTGGGTGAGCAATAACGTACCGCCGCGCAGGCTTTTGGCATCGCCAATCGACGAGACCGTGACATCAATGGTCTGCCCACGCGAGTACATTGGCGGCAGCATCGCGCTGACCGCTACCGCCGCGACGTTTTTCACCTTCGGATCGATTTTACCCGGCAGTTGTACCCCGAACTGGCGCAGCATGTTAGTAATAGTTTGGTTCGTGAATTTGACCTGGTTTTTATCCCCGGTTCCGTCCAGCCCCACCACCAGGCTGTAGCCAACAAGTTGGTTTTCCCTGATCCCCTGGACGTTGACCAGCGACTCCAGAGATTGCGCCTGCGTGGTGCCGGGCAGCACCAGGCTCAGGGCGATAACGATGCCGTTTAACGCCTTCATCCAGCGCCCGCTTATGTGTTGCATATTAAAATCCTGCATTAGATCGGGAAGAGAGGATGGTTAAACAGACGCGTCAGCCAGCCCGCCGCATTGGCATCGCTCAATGCGCCACGGCCCGCATAGGAGATACGCGCATCGGCAATGCGCTGCGATGAGACGGAGTTGTCGTTTTGAATATCATCAGCGCGCACCAGACCACTCAGGCGAATGTACTCATCCCCCTGGTTGAGGGTGAGCCATTTTTCACCGCGAATTTCCAGAATGCCGTTCGACTGTACCGAGTGCACCGACACCGTAATTTCGCCACGTAAACTGTTTTGCTGCTGCGAGGTCGCCGTCCCGTTGAAGTCGCGATTGGCGTCCACGGAAGCGGAAAGATTATCTTTGGTATGCCCAAAAAGAGTCGGTGCGCCGATATCAACGGTATTGTTCTTGCCGAAATTGGTTTTCGCCTGTTTGCTCGACTGGGTGGATTCTTCCAGCATCACGGTCAGGATGTCGCCCACCCGATAGGCGCGGCGGTCTGCCGTCAGCGACCACTTGTAACCCGTTTCGAACACTCCTCCCGCGCGACCATCCGCCGTTGGCGGCAACTCGGTTTTGGGAGGAGCAAAGAATTCGTCATTTTTTTTGACCAGGAGGGCCTGCGATTCGCACCCGCTTAACAGGGACAGCAGTACCACCAGCCAGAGATAATTTTTCACGTTCTGCCTGTTTACTTTAAATTTGCCGGATAAGGCGAAGCCGCTATCCGGCATTTCACATTCTTGAATTACAGCGTCTGACTAATAAACTGCAGCATATCGTCTGCCGCAGAGACCATTTTGGCGTTCATCTCATAGGCGCGCTGCACGTTAATCATCGCCACCATTTCGTTGACAATATCCACATTCGAGCCTTCCAGCGCGCTGTCCTGCAAGGTGCCCAGACCATCTTCCCCCGGAATACCTTCCGTCGGTTGACCGCTGGCTGCCGTTTCCAGATACAGGTTGTCGCCTTCGGCTGAAAGCCCCGCCGGGTTGGCGAAATTCACCAGCGTCAGTTGCCCCAGTTCGGTCGGATCGCTGTCGCCGGGCAGGATCGCCGTCACGGTGCCATCTTCGCCAAATGCCACGTTGGTCGCGCCTGCGGGAACATCAATTTCCGGTTGCAGAGGCAACCCCTGGGCGTTGGTTAGCACGCCGTCGGCGTTAATCTGCATATTGCCGTCACGGGTATACGCAATATCCCCGTTGGCCTTTTGCACCTGCCAGAACCCCTGCCCCATGATGGCCACGTTCATCGCATTGTCGGTGGTTTCCACATTCCCTTCGGTGAAGGTTTTTTGGGTTCCAACGATGCGCACACCGCTACCGAACTGCATTCCGGTCGGCATGATGTTGTTTTGATCGAGCATGGCGCCCGGCGCTTCCTGAGTCTGATAAAACAGATCCTGGAACATCACGCGGTCACGCTTAAAGCCCGTGGTGTTGACGTTGGCGATGTTGTTGGCAATCGCACTCATCTCAGCATCCTGCGCCGACAGGCCGGTTTTACTGATCCATAACGCTGCGTTCATAAAACTTTATCCCTGATTAAAGGCTACGACTCAGGAGCCGCGTAGCAGCCTGTTGCCGGAGTCGCTGAGATCTTCAGCGGTTTTCATCATCTTGATTTGCGCTTCAAACTGGCGGTTCATCGCAATGGACGACATCATTTCGCTCACCGCAGACACGTTACTGCCTTCCAGAAAGCCGCCGCTTACTTTGATGTTTTCATCGCGCTGGGCCGGTACGCCATCCGCCGTCACCAGCATTCCCTCGCTGTTTTTCGCCAGATTGGCGACCGGGATATCCACCAGCTTCAGCCGATCGATATCCATCGTGGCGGTAACATCACCGTCGTCAGGCGTAACCGAGAGCGTGCCGTCGCTGCCGAAAGAGGCAATCGCGTTCGGCGGCAAAATAATCGGGCCGTTATCTCCGAGCACCACGTTACCGTCGATGGTCAGCTGACCCTGATCGTCTTGCTGAATATTGCCGTTGCGGGTATAGACCTCGTTTCCGGCTTTATCCTGCACGGCGATATAGCCCGTCCCCTGAATGGCGACGTCCAGCGGGCGCTCGGTTTTTTCCGCCACGCCGGTGCTGTCATTGACGCCGCTGGGACTTTCCTTCGCCATAAAACGCGTATCAAAACCACCGCCCTTCACTTTGTCATTACTCGCCATCGCCATATCCGCGCGAAAACCATTGGTGTTGACGTTGGCGAGGTTGTTGGCGCTAATTTGCTGCTCTTGCAACGTCTGGGTGGCGCCGCTCAGCGCGGTATAAATCAACCGATCCATTTCTTAGCCTTACATCGCCTGGAAGAGAGCCTGATCCAACTGCGTACTGGTGGAAATCACCTTGGTGTTCGCCTGGTAGTTACGCTGGGCGGTCATGAGATTGACCAGTTCGTTGGTGATATCCACGTTAGAGCTTTCGAGCATGCCGGAGGAGAGCGTGCCGCAGGAGCCGGAGCCGGGCGTGCCTATCAGCGGCGTACCGGATTCGCCCGTCTGTACCCAGCCAGTACCGCTCACTGCTTCCAGTCCGTTCTCATCCGGGAAGGTGGCGAGTACAACCTGGCCCTGCAGCATGCGCTCACCGTTGCTGTAGGTGGCGTACACTTTACCGTCGTCATCCACCTGCACGCCGTTTTGTGTCGCAGAGGCATAACCGGTGGCGGCGTTGGTGGTGACCGAGAAATCAGAGCCGTACTGAGTACAATCGGAGTAGTCAATCGTCATTGAAATCGGTGCGGCTTCATCGGTGGTGAAGGTGATGGTTTGCGGCGTGGTTGGAGCCGTCAGCTTGCCGGTATTTGGGTCGAAGGTCAGCGTAGTCGGCGGTACACCGCTCTGCGCTTCACCATCAAAGGTGTATTGCACTTCCCAGGTGTTATCCGCCGTTTTAGTAAAGTACTGGCTAACCGAGTGCTCATTACCCAGCGAGTCATACACGGTGGTGGTGTAGCTGTCGGTGTAGGTATCGCTGTTGTTGGCATCAAACGGCACGGTTGCGCGATCGATCGTTTCATCACTGGCGTCAAAGTTTGCCGTGAAGGTCATGCTGTCCGTAGCCTGCGCCGGGATGTTGCCGGTTTTAATCTGGATATCGGTAACGGTGCCGGTTTGCAGCGTGCCGCTGTCATCAACCGGATAGCCTTGCAGGTAATCGCCGGACGCATTGACGATATAGCCGTTTTTGTCCGTCACGAAGGAACCCGCGCGGGTATAGGAGATGTTCCCGGCGCTATCGCACATAACAAAAAAACCATCGTCGTTGATCGCCAGATCCAGCGCATTACCGGTTGAAACCATAGAGCCGCCGGTGGAGATGCTTTGTGCCGAACCCGCCACGCTCACGCCCATCGCCTGCGTTCCGGCATACATGGCGGAGAACTGGGTGGTCATCGATTTATACCCGACCGTCCCGGAGTTTGCGATGTTGTTACTGATGCCATCAAGCTGTTCGTTGACGGCGTTCAGTCCCGTCGCTGCAATTTCATAACTCATTGTTTCTTCCTGTAATGTAAACGAGATCAGATCACGGTGTTGCTGTCGGCGTTATCGCCGCCGTCGTCAGTATCCGGCGGCGTGATGTCATCAGTGCTGTCCGGAACGCCAAACTGGGTGATCATGGTGAAAGGCACTTCGCCAACGCCGTCAACGTTGAGCACTGGCGTGCTGCCATCGAGCGGAATACGCACATCTTCCACCGTTCCCGTCACCTCAATCGGCACTTCCTCTTCCCCGGTATTGGTCACCACGGATACGCTGTAATCGCCCGGCGGGATGCCGTAATCCGCAGGATTGATGTCGAAATCAACCTGGCCGGGCCCGACGGAGGTTCCACCTTCCGGGATCAGCGACACGGTGTAGTCATTACCGGCTTCATCGGTAAAGTGCAGATCCACATCGGTACAACTGTCATCCAGCGTCACGCGTCCCTGGATCTCTTGGCTGTTGTCTTCGATATCCAGCGAGGTGGTTTGCACCATGATGTCGTCGCCGACCATATTCCCCAGCGCCATCACCTGAATGTTGCTCATCAGTACGGCATTGGTGTTCGCCTGGACGCTCATCTCTTCCATCATGGCAACCTGCGCCATGGAGGAGAGCTGATCGATATAGGCCGTAGGATCGGTTGGATCGGTCGGGTCCTGGTTTTCAATTTCAGCCACGAACAGCGTCAAAAACGTATCAACCGCGGACGTTTCGGTGGACGTTGTCGTGGTTGGAGTACCGCTTGTCCCGCTGGTATTCGTTGTTGACGACGTTGAGGAAGAACTGCTGTCTCCCAGATTGCTGCTTTGCGCCGTGGCGCCGACGTTATTTTCAGCCACCGCCGTATTCTCCGAAGAAGGAGCCTGCGCCTGAGATTGGGCATACAGAGTCAGGGTATTCATTACACTTCTCCCAGTTTGAGTAAGCTTTGCTGCATACTTTTGACGTTATTCAGCACATCAACGTCGGTTTCAAAATCACGTGAGGCGGACATCATGTCGGCCATTTGCTCGACCACATTGACATCCGGATACCAGACGAAACCGTTCTGGTCCGCCATAGGATGGTGTGGCTCATAACGCTTCACCGCCCCGCCGCTTTGCATGACGTCCTGTACCTGTACGCTGGCACCATCAATGGCATGGCGGTTATGCCCTCCCATCAGGCTATTGTGGTAAACCGCGGCAAAAACCGGGCTGCGCGCCTTATAGGCCTGCGCCTCGCTGCTGGCGGGAGATTCCGCATTCGCCATGTTGCTGGCGACGGTATTCAGACGGATGGTTTGCGCCGTCATCGCCGAGCCGGAAATCTGGTAAATATCAGTAAACGACATGGTTATTTCCCTTCGATGGCCTCTTTGATACCGCTAAGTTGCAGGTTCAAAAAGGTCAGACTGCTTTGATAATCCATACTATTTTGTGAAAACCGGGCCTGCTCGGTATTCAGCTCTACGGTATTGCCATCCTCTGAGGGCTGCATCGGCACACGGTATTTCACGTCAGCCTCGGGCAGCACATTTGTGCGACTTGCCCGTTGCATCTCAGCGGCAAAATCAATATCTTTAGCTTTGAAATTTGGTGTATCGACGTTTGCCAGATTCGCAGTCAGTAGCTCGGTCCTCTCAAGACGCAACTTCACTGCCTGCGGATGTACACCCAATGCCTGCTGAAAACTGATTCCCATTTCTTACATCACTCCTGCGTAGATATCGCTGTTATTAGCAATATGTATGCCAACTTTTAAGTGATTGATGAGAAATGACTTTATGAAATTCCCCTTCGACATAAGGAAGCCTTCTTTCCCCTTTGCCGCGGAAATAATGCTGGCGTTATGCTGTGTCTTACCCGTACATGCCGCCGTCCATCCCATTCAGCACAGCGCCCGGGAACAGATCAACGCGCGGGTCATAACTGCCGCCGGTCATGAAATTGACGCGCTGGCGAAAAAACAGCAGTGGCAGGACTATCGCTACACGTTCAACGTCTATATTCCCTCAACGGTGAGCACCAGCGCGCTATGCGCAACAGCGCCCCAGGTCACCTCCAGCACATCCCCAGGAATGGCCCTGACGCGAATGAACTTTGTGGTCAGTTGTCCGGGCAGCGCGGGCTGGCAATTTAACGTTGCGGTACGCCCCGACGTGTCGGTGCCGGTAGTGATGCCAAAGTCGTTGATTGCCCGGGATACGGTAATTACGGCCAACGACCTGCAGCTTAAAAAATTCAATATCAGCAACCAGCGGGAAGGGTTAATGACAAATATGGATGAGGCGATTGGTCTCACCAGCAAGCGCGCCCTGCAACCGGGCAAACCGATTACCCGGAGCGAACTGGTTCAACCGGTGCTGGTCAAACGCGACCAACCGGTGATGATCGTCTCCCATACGGCCGGAATTACCGCCTCGATGCCGGGCGTGGCGTTGAAGAACGGGCGCAAAGGGGATGTGATAAAAATTCGCAACAGCAGCAGCCAGCGGATCATTAGCGGGATGGTGGACGATATCGGCGTGGTCACCACACTGACGGCTGAGCAGTGAAGGGATTTTTTGTGATGGGATTAAAGTTTTCCTCTCTTACCGTCGCTTTTAGCCAATAACAGATAACCAACCCAACGAAATATGTACGAGGTTGCTATGAAAATTACCCCGACTCTGCCAGGCGATCGCCCTGCATCTACAACCGGGCAGACGCGTTCAGACAAGAGCAGCACGCAGACCACTACCTCCAGCGCCGCGACGCTTTCCGCTGACGATATTACTCAGGCGGGATTGCAAACGGCGCAGCAAACGCTGAACAGCGATCCGCAAAGCGACGTTGATTACGACAAAGTGGCGCAAATGCAGGCCATGCTGGCCGCAGGCGACATGCAGGTTGATACCCAGCAACTGGCTGGTGACATGCTCAGCTTTTTCCAGAAATAAGAGGCCAAAATTGTGAGTACCAGGCTACAGCAGGTGAAAACGCTGCTTCAGGGTATCCGGGAGGACGGGACGCGATATGACGCGCTCAGACACCAGTTGGAACAACAACGTCTGTGCATGATCCGTCGCGCCAGTGAAGAGCTGTTGGCGGTCAATGAGACGATTCAACAGCATTATGAGCAGTTGCAAAACAGCAGCCAGCAGCGCCGCTCAATCCTGCAATTGCTGGGCGTAAGCGTCGATCGTGCAGGGATGGAACAGGTATTTAGCTGGTTGCCGGGCTTACAGAAAAATGCCGCAAAGAGTTGGTGGCAGAGCCTTGAGCAAAAAGCGAAACGCTGCAAGACGTACAACGAAAAAAACGGCGAGTTGCTGATCCGCCAGTATGAATTTATTCAGACTTTTTTAGGCACCGAGCCGGATTTTATTTACCAGCGCTAAACCTTCCTTCCCTGACGCGGAAAACGACTTTCCGCGCATGCCCTAACTAATTGATATAAAGACAATAAAAATTCAGGCATGGATATTGCAGATGTAGCCAGATTATGAATTTAGGGATTGCTGAGAACACATTATGAGTATGATTGATTGTTATGAACCTGACTTTGTCCGGTTGTTTTTATCCCACCATCCGGATTCCGCTTTGCTGGCCGAAATGCGCTGGAAAACGGAAGTACGACAGAGTCTGGTATTAACCGATCCGGCCAGCTGTCAGGCTGCGTTAGGCGATCCCAACGCCTTTGTGCTGCATACCTCGCAATGTGCAGCCGATGCGGACAGCCCGGCGTTATCTCCACGCGATCAGGTACTTAATCAATCTGCTCTGCATACCATCACGCTCCCCGGTTTGTCGCCGGAACTGCGCTTGTATGCGCTGGGCATCATGCTCTCTTTTTCCGAGAAATGCCCTGGCGACAGCGATCCTATGCTTGATAAATTGGCCTCGCTGCCGCAGGTTCTGGCCGCCCATGCGCAAAGCGGAAAACTGCAGGAGCAGTTCGCGCAACTGCCCAGCCTGCCCCAGCTGCAGCGGGAGCTGATCACCCAAATGGGCAGTTGTGAGTTCAATTGGGATCTGTTGCCGGAAAGCACGCGCAAGCTGACCTTACCTCTGCAGGTAAGTCTGCTGATGCTCCAGGATGCAAACAGTGAAGCTATGCTTCAGCAGCAGTTGCAGGATCAGTGGTTAAATACCTATGAGCGCTACTTTGCCCATGACGCATGGATATTCAGTAACTATCTGATTTATCGCCTGTATCACGATACCTTCCCCCAGCACGAGAGTGAAAGCGCGCTGTTGCGCTTCTTCTGGCTGGTGGCTGACATCTTTATGCTTCGCACCCTATTTTGCCTGTGGACAATGGATGATTCCACGCTGAGCCATGACGAAATCTACGCCCTTTTCGCGCTGTTTGAAGCGTGGCGCAACAGCGAGAATGCCCGCTCGTTGCGTCAGCATATTCTGGATATGTTGCCGGGAGATCCTCTGCTCTCGGCGTTCTCCCTGATTACACGTTAGCGCCTGTTGGCCGGGTACATACCCGGTCCTTTTTCGAATCGCGAATACACATCACCATGTCTGAATCCTCCAAAGCACGTTCCGCCCTGACCGGCATCGTTAAAACGCTCGACACTGGTCGCGAAAAACCGTTTGTCAGCGTCATTACTCCCACGTGGAACCGCGGCGCTTTCTTACCCTATTTGCTGTATATGTTCCGCTATCAGGACTACCCTGCCGACCGCCGGGAGCTGGTGATCCTGGATGATTCCCCACAAAGCCATCAGTCAATCATTGACAGGCTGACGCAGAATCACCCGGAGAAATTCAATATTCGTTATATCTACCATGCGGAAAAACTGACGCTGGGAAAAAAGCGCAACATGCTCAATGCGCTGGCGTTAGGCGAATATATTCTCTGTATGGATGACGATGATTATTATCCGGCGGATAAGATCTCCTACACTATCGACATGATGCAGCGCCACCGGGCGTTGATTTCAGGTTCCGATCAGATCCCCATCTGGTATAGCCATATCAACCGCGTGTTCAAAAGCCGCAGCTTTGGCCCGCAGAACATTCTCAACGGCACCTTTTGCTACCACCGCAACTATTTAAAAAAGCACCGTTACGATGATGAATGTAACTTAGGCGAAGAGGAAGGATTCACTAATCAATTCACCGCGAACCCGCTGCAATTGCCGGGCGAGCGCACCATTATTTGTATCTCGCACAGCCAAAATACGTTCGATAAAGACTTTGTGCTGGGCAGCAGCGAGCCGCTGGAAACCTCGCTGGCACAGGCGATTACAGACCCGATGCTGAAAAACTGGTATCAAAGTCTGCATAACGCCACCCATCATCAGCCGATCCAGTGGGATTACATCGATCAGGTGGTGATCGTGAATCTGGACTCACGCCCGGATCGTTTAGCACACATCCAGCAAGAGCTGGCGTTTCTCAATTTCCCGGCGCAAAAGATCACCCGCCTTGCGGCGTCCGTTGCCACTAACGGCCAGGCTGGTCGCCGCCAGTCCCATCTGCAGGCGCTGCGACTGGCACAGCGTAACGGCTGGAAAAACTACCTGCTACTTGAAGACGATAGCGTGATCCTGAAGCAGGAAAAGCATATCCGGGTACTCAACTCGCTTCTGAACGCGTTGCCTGGCTTCCCATGGGAAGTGGTTATCCTCGGCGGAGAAATTAAACAAGGCCGTGAACTCAAAAGCCTCAATGGCATGATCCATGCCCGCGACTGCAATAAGGTTTGCGCCTATCTGGTCAACAGCAGCTATTACCCGGTGCTGGCTCAGCAGATGGAGCATGACCTCTCAGATACGCCCGAAGGGCAATGGCAGCCGCTGCTGCGTGAAGGGAAATGGCTCTCCTGTTATCCGAGCATCTGCTATCAGCGCGCGGGATACAGCGATATTGAGAATAAAGAAACCGATAACATCGGTTACTACTTCAACAAAATCAATAAGAAGCCCGCCACCGTCAGCACGCTGGTAAGCAACCCGCTTCCTACGGCATCCACGCAGATAGATGCCATTGGCTTCTATATGGAAACCTCGCTGCACTACGCGGTCTACCGCCCTATCATTACCTCGCTTCAGGCGATGGGCCATACCTGCTCGCTGCTGGTCAGTGACAAAATACCTAAATCGTTTCTGGATGAGATGACCGCGACGATTAAAGCCATCAACGACCCTGCGCTCGGCGGTACGCGTCTTTCAGCGGTCATTGAGAACCGTCAGCGCTTCCGGTGCCTGGTCAGCCCTTACTACACGCCACTGCTGAACGGGCTGGCGGATACCCATGTACGCACCCTGTATGGCCTGGCGAAAGAAGAGTGGAATCATGCCTGGTGGAACGCCTTTTATCACCGCATCCTGTGTTACAGCCACTATAGCCAGCACGCGCTTGATATCGGTGGCAGCGCCAAAGTGGTGGGCAATCCCCGTTTCGATGAGTGGCATAATCACACTTACGATACTGCGCTGCCAAAAAGCCTGAAGCTGAATGCGAAAAAGCAGACCATCCTGTATGCGCCAACCTATGGCGCGCTAAGCTCTCTCCCTCACTGGGCGGAACAGCTCAGCCGGTTAAGTCATGAATACAATGTCGTCACCAAACTACATCATGGCACCCTGCACAGACCGGAAGAAGCCACCTCTCTGGCGCTGGCGCAGCGCTATTTAAAAAACCGAATTGACGATCCACAGCATCTGCTGGCGCTTATCGCGCAGGCGGATTACGTCCTGACGGACAGCAGCGGCTTTATTTTTGACGCCATTCATATGAATAAACGCGTCATTTTACTGAGCTGGCCAGAGATGCCCTTGCTGCTGGATGGTCAACAAAGTTTCTCTAACCCTGACAGCGCTGATCAGCGTATTCGCGATGTTCTCCCGGTGGCACAGGATATACAGACGTTGCGCCACGCCCTGTCATCCGCATTTGACTGGGCTGGTCTGGAAGCGCCATTGGAGGAGATTCGCCACCATTATTGCGATGCGTTTAGGGATGGTCAGGCGGGGAAACGGGCGGCTCAGGAGATCGTAGAGCTCATCGATGCGTCGTCCCAACAGCAGAGCAATACGTTACTGCTTAGTCTGCAACAGAAGTTATTTAGTTGATAACACAATAATTTTCGCCAGAGATTACGCTATGCCAACGCCTTTAGTGAGTATTATCGTTACCAGTTATAACCACAGCGCTTTCCTCGAAGAGGCGCTGGATAGCGTCTTTAACCAGACATGGAAAAATACCGAAGTCATTATCGTTGATGATGCGTCTACCGACCGGTCCGTCGATATCATAAAAAAATACCAGCAGAAATATCATTGCAAAACGATCCTGCGGGAGACCAACTATTATTCGCAGAAGGATAAAACCGGCGACAAACCCATCATCGAAGCCATGAACATGGCTGCGGGAAAATATATTGCCGTGGTCGACTCGGATGATCTCATTGTTCCTACCAAAATCTCTCATCAGGTTAATGTTTTAGAGAAAAACCCACACTGTGTAATGTGCTATAGCGCCATTCAGGTCATCATGCCTGACGGTTCGCGTTTTCCCTACAGCGATCTATTTCTTGATGGCGACGTTTTTCATCATCTGCTGGTTTCCGGGAATCTTAGTCTCTATATCGGCTCGTTAATCCGCCGCGAGGCTTACCTAAAGATTGAGCGTTCCGATCCACATCTGGTGCAGGAAGACTGGGACATGTTTCTGAAACTTTCCCGGCAGGGGCATTTTATTTCAACTCGGCGTTTAGTGGCTTACTACCGTCGACATGACAATAACACCTGGTACAGAAGAGATAACAGCAAATTAATGTACCGAAACAGGATGATGATCCTGAATCAATGGAAACATGAAGACGCCTGGGTAGAAGCGATGAACAGCCGCTGGAAACAATATGCCCATCCCGATCATACGCTGGCCAAACAAGATATTGACGATCTGTTGATTGAAAGTCCAACCGACCCTTTGTTGCATTTCCAGGGGTTTATTGCGGCCATTCACAATAAAGAAGTCAACAAAGCGCAATATCATATTATGCAAGCCATCATCTATTGTGACGTTCGTCTGGAGATATTACCTCAATTGTATTTTGCGGCGTTAAAAAGCATTGCTGACAGCAAAATAAAAAGCACGCTTCTTACTAGTCTCAAGACCAGATTACCAGAACATTATCAACAGATTAGTGAACAATTCACTCAGGACCTTTAGCAATGAAACAAGCAGAACATAACCTTATCACTGTCACTAAACCCGTCCTGCCTCCGCTGGAAGAGTTTATGCCCTATCTGCAAGAGATCTGGTCAAGTAAGCAATTAACAAATAATGGCGTTATGCATCAATTATTAGAGGAAAAATTAGCATCTTATTTGAACGTTCCATATATCTCGTTGTTTTGTAATGCCACTATCGCTTTAATTGCCGCGATGCAAACACTGCGAATTAAGGGCGAGGTTATTACTACCCCCTATTCTTTTGTCGCTACTACGCACAGTATTCTCTGGAACCAGTTAACACCGGTATTTGTTGATATTGATCCACATAGCTTTAACATCAACCCGCACCTGATTGAATCGGCGATTACCGCCAAAACGGGATTGATCATGCCGGTACATGTCTACGGACAAACCTGCAATACCGCTGAAATTGAGAACATATCCAATAATTACGGTATTCCGGTTATTTACGATGCAGCACATGCTTTTGCAGTAGAAGATTGTAGCGGAAGCATTCTACGCCATGGCGATCTTTCCGTACTGAGCTTCCATGCCACCAAAGTGTTCAACACCTTTGAAGGCGGTGCCATCGTTAGCTACGATAAAAAAACAAAACAACGCATCGATTATCTGAAGAACTTTGGTATTGCTGACGAATTAACCGTTGTCGCGCCTGGCATCAATGGAAAAATGAATGAGGTTCAGTCCGCTTTTGGTCTCTTGCAATTAAAGTATGTGGATGAGGCGATAGCGAAACGCCAAAAAATCGATAAGTGTTATCGTGAGCAGTTAGCCAATACGCAAGGAATTTTCATTCCTGCAGGCAACGCTAATCATAAGAGTAACTACAGCTATTTCCCGATCCTCGTGGGTCCTGACTATAAAATGTCACGAGATGCGTTATACGATCATCTGAAAAGCCATAACATCTTAACGCGTCGTTATTTTTACCCCCTGCTCTCTAATCTCAACATGTACAAAAACATGTCTGGCGCCAATAAAGAGACGCTGCCTGTAGCAAACCAAATCGCTGAACAGGTGCTGTGCCTGCCGATTTATCCAGATATGACATCCGCTGAACTCAGCACCATTATTGAGCTCATTACCGCATGATCAATGTACTTATCTTCCCGGCGGGAACCGAGATTGGTCGCGAGATTTACCTGTCTCTGCGCAACGAGAAAAACATTAACCTGGTTTTGGCCGGTGCCGACTACGATAGCCATGCTCGCCATTATGCTTGCGGATACCATATCGTGCCTGACGTTTCGCATCAGGATGGGCTACCCGCCTTGCAGACATTACTGGTACAAGAAAGTATTGATTATATTTTTCCGGCTCATGATGAGGTTCTTCTTTTTCTGTCTGAAAACCGGGATGCTCTTTCCGCCACGGTACTCTGCCCGTCGCAGGAAGCATGCCGCATCACGCGGTTTAAAAGTAAAACCTACCAGGCACTTAAGGGGACAGTCCCTCTTCCCGTTATATTCAATGATCTCAGTGAGATAAGCCACTGGCCTGTATTTGCCAAACCCGACCGTGGGCAAGGGGCACAAGGAGCTTCGCGCGTTGATTCCCCGGAGAGACTGGCATCAATCCTGGCGGAGAGGGATGACCTGATTATTTGTGAATATTTAAACGGAGAAGAGTTTACCGTGGACTGTTTTTCCGATCGCACGCAGGGGTTGCTGTTTTGCCAACCACGCGTACGCTCGCGGATACGTGCCGGTATTGCGATGACCTCAACGTTAGTTAGCCTGCCGGAAGTTGAAACTTACGCACACGCTATTTCACAGCGATTACAGTTATACGGCGCATGGTTTTTTCAGTTAAAGCGTTCTACCTCGGGAATTTTGACCTTACTGGAAGTTGCTCCACGTATCGCTGGAACTATGGCGCTCAATCGCGTCAATGGTATCAATTTCGCCATGCTGACATTGTACGAAAGTATGCGCGTTAACGTCACGTTGCGCCCGCTCAGTGAAAACCTGCAAATTACCCGTAGTTTAACCAATCACTATACGCATCGTTTTACGTACCGGCATGTCTACATCGACTACGACGATACCGTAGTGCTCAAAGATAAACTCTGCGTACCGGTTTTTACCTTTCTCTGCCAGTGTCTGAATCACGGGATAAAAATCCATCTAATCACGCGTCATACCGGTGATATTTATACTGAACTGGCGAAACGGCGGATTAACAATTTCTTTGACACCATCACCCACTTGGGTAAAGACGATAAGAAAAGTGATTATATTCACGAGGCTGACGCCATATTTATCGATGACAGTTTTCGTGAAAGGCAAGAAGTTTACTCTGTTACTACTATTCCCGTATTCGACATCAGCATGCTCGAACTATTAATTTGTGAATAATATGAAGAAGAATATTATATTTTTGCACCTTGAAAGTCTGAACCACACGATTTTTAACCATCGCCAGTGGTTTCCTTTCACTAATAAGATCTATAACCAATCACTGCGATTCAATAATTTTATCTCTAGTGCAACCTCCTCACTGATGGCATTAAGCGACCTTTTACATGGGGACGACAATACGTTAGAGCATAACACCCATCTTGAGGAGAACATCTCCATCCATCGCCACAACCCTGCACTTTTCGATGTTTTAAAGCAGCACGGATACACCACTGCGGGCATGGGATACCCAAAAAACTGGGCAAATGTCGATGCTATCTGGAGTGAAACGGATACCTTTAACTGGTACGACACGTCGAAAAAAATGCTGGCAGAAATGCAGCAGGTCGTTTCCCGGCCGGAACCCTTTGCGCTCTATCTGTGGAACCTCAGTAGCCACCTTTGTTATTACGATGACATTAAAAAAGGTGGCGCTAACAGCCTCGAACGCTGGCAGCGTGGCTACCAAAGCATGGATTTTATGGTCGGACAGACCATTAAAATGCTGCTGGAAGCCAAAAAACTTGATAATACAATGATCGTCGCCTTTGGCGATCATGGCGATGACTTTTGGGGGCACGGATTTAATGGTGGCTATACGCATGGTATTGAACCCTACACGCCATTAGTACATACGCCTGCGTTTATTTTTTGTCCAGGAATGAAAGCCGTTGATTTAAACCATATGGTTAGCATGGTTGATATCTATAATACGGTACTGACCCTCCTTGATATAGCTGTGGCGAAAAAGACTGAACCCCACACTTTCGCATTAACGCCACAACGCCGTTTTTGTTATAGCCGCAATTTATTTGCCCAGCAGAAAAGTCAGCACGACGGAAGCCCCCTCAGGAAAGGGTATGCCATCACTTCCGAGCACTTCCATGTAATGAAAATTGATGATCAACTGAAGATGTTTTTATGGAAGGCTGACCCGACAAATCATTTTGATATATTACCGTTAATCAAATATAAAAAATCAGGGGAAGCATACCTTGATCTTGAGAAAGCGCACAGACAACGTACTGGCGGGATCCATCCACATATGCAACATTTTTTCTCAGCAGAAATGGTACCGCTTATCGCACAAAATCTACATGACATGAAAACGCAACTGGATACCTGGATAAAAAATAAAAGTCAGGTGCACCCGGCAAAATAACAAAATCCACTCACACTTCACTTGTATCCTTTCACCACCTCAATAATCGAGGTGGTGGATATCGATGGCGTTCTGGGAAAATAGACCACTTCGCACAGGTACGACAAACTATCAAAACGCCCTGCCCAGTCATCGCCCATCACCAGCGTATCGGCGTTAAACTGGCGAATATAGTCCGCTTTTTTCTCCAGCGACTCTTCGAGAAACACGCTGTCCACACATTTCAGCCCGGCAACAATCCCCATGCGATCGCTTTGGCTGTAAACCGGCATCCGGCCTTTTTTCTGCATATTTAGCGCATCTGAAGAGATACCGACGATCAGTCGCTCCCCCAACTGTCCGGCACGTTGCAGAATACGCAAATGCCCGATATGAAAAACATCAAAGGTGCCGAAAGTAATGATCGTTTTCATACTACTCCCAGCGTCTTCTGTCTTAGCCAGCATTGTGCGGCAATTTCATCTACGGCTTTTTGCTCTTTAACCAGTGCCTCATTGCTCAGTTCATCGCGCTTATCATCGAGCGTCATGGCGACAATTTTCTCTTCACATGCCGCTGACACCAGGTTTTTCTGAATACGCTGCTCTTTGATTTTAGCCAGCGTTTTCTCCTGCTCTTGCCAGGCAATAACCGTGCGCAGCGTGCCTTTGTATCCGGTCACATTTTTGAGTGATTCAACGCAAGGCACCTCCACGCCAGTGCCGGTTTTTTGAATCAGGTAGCCCAGCGCTTTGATGTTATTGTCAAAACCGATGCAAACTTGTTGCTGTTTAGCCAGCTGTACCGTCATGTCTTTGACTGATTTATCCCGCAGGCGCTGCAGTTGCGCCAGGGTATCGATAATTTGCCGCATGATTATTTACCTTCCGTTTTCTTTGCCTGCGGGAAAAGGGCCTGTAAGCGGCTTTGCACCAGCTCCAGAGAGGCCGGTTCACTGACTTCCTGGCGCAGAAAACGCTCAATGGCGGGGAACACTTTGACGGCCTTATCCACGCCGGGATCGGCTCCTGCAACATATCCGCCCAACGGGATCAGCGGCTTAATTTCCATATAGGCGGCATAGTTCTGTTTGAGCAGGCGGGCCGACTGCTGATGCGCCTGGGGCGTTACCTGGGTCATGCATCGACTGATCGACTGCCCGATATCAATAGCCGGATAATGTCCGGCCTCCGCCAGCTTACGGGTCAGAACGATGTGCCCGTCCAGCACCGCACGCGCGCAGTCGACGATCGGATCCTGCTGATCGTCTCCTTCCGCCAACACCGTATAAATGGCGGTCATTGACCCATCGCTTTCACTGTTGCCAGCGCTTTCCACAAGCTTTGGGATCATGCCAAACGCCGACGGTGGATAGCCTTTCGTCGCCGGAGGTTCACCCAGTGATAACGCAATCTCGCGCTGCGCCATGGCATAACGGGTTAACGAATCCACCAGCAGTAAAACGTGATGTCCGCGATCGCGAAACCAGGCGGCAATAGAGTGGCAAAGCTCGGTGGCTTTCAAACGCATTAACGGCGACTCATCCGCAGGCGCCGCCACGATAATTGATTTTGCCAACCCTTCCGCGCCCAGAGCGTGATCGATAAACTCCTTCACCTCGCGGCCACGCTCGCCAATTAACCCCACCACCACGATGTCGGCCTTGGTCTGGCGGGTGATCATCCCCAGCAGTACGCTTTTTCCCACGCCGCTGCCGGCCATCAAGCCCACGCGCTGGCCTTTGCCGATAGTTAGCAGACCGTTGATTGCTTTAACGCCAACATCCAGCGGTTGGTTCACCGACCGACGCGTGAGGGGGTTAATGGAAGGTGCCTGAGGCGGCAATACGTCATTGCCCGTCAGACGCCCTTTGGCATCCAGCGGTTCGCCCAGGCCATTGACTACCCGCCCCAGCCAGCTTTCGCTGATCAGGATCTCCTGGGTTTTTTCTTCGGGGAAAACGCGCGCACCCGCCATCAGTCCGACGGGATGCTTGAAGGGCATCAGGTAGGTGATATCGCGGTTAAACCCCACCGCCTGCGCGTCGATCAACGTATGGTCGGCGCTTTCGACGCGGCACAGCTGGCCGGTCGCCAGCGGACAGCCCACGCTCTCCAGCAAAATGCCGTTTACGCGCACCAGTCGCCCGGCAACCCGGGCTAAAGGGATCGACTCAATGGAACGCAGCGCGTTGTCAACGCTGGACAGGTCACTCACCCGTCGGCTCCGGCAGAAGCGACTCTTTGAGCGCCGACATACACTGGTCGAGTCGATGTTCGCAGCCAATATCCAGCTCGGATTTATCGGTAATCACCCGACACTCGCCCGCCTGCAGATCGGGTGATGGGGTCAGCCCCCATTCAGTGACCTTCTCCGGGGCTGCATCTTTAATGCGGTTAAATTCTTCATGACTTAGCAGGACCTGTAGCGACTCAGGCATCGCAGGAAAGGCCGAAATCGCCTCTTCAACCAGCGACAGTAACTGCGTCGGTTGCAGCGCCAACTCGCAACGAATCACCTGGCGAGTGACCTTTTCAACCAGTTGCAGCAGGTCTTCCCGCTGTTTACGCTGAATGTGCGCCAGGTAGTCGTTCACTTTGCCAGTGATGGCTTCCAGCGGTTGCGCTGCTTGCTCAAACTGCTTACGCCCTTCCTGTTGCCCGGCCAGGCTGCCTTCAGTGTATCCCTGACGACGGCCTTCATCGTGCCCCTTCTGATGACCTTCCTGAAAGCCCTGCTCCTGACCTTCCGTCATCCCCTGTTCAAAGCCTTTTTGCAGGCCTTCCTGGAAGCCGTCCATCAGTTGGCGCTGATAATCCGCAGGCGTGATCCCCGGCGTGAGCTGTTCAGCCTGCAAATGGCGCTGGCGAGGAGGAAAGCGGTGCAGTCGGTAACGACCACGAATGGTTTCAATCGCCATGTGTTACTCCGCCGTCTGTTCAGCAAACAGCTGAAGCTGAATTTCACCCGCTTCCTCAAGCTCGCGGGCAATCCCCATGATTTCTCGGCGGATCTGTTCAATACGGCTCACCGGAACCGGACCCAGGCGCGACGTTATCGCCTCCAGCTGTTGTACCTGACGCTTAGGCATCACGGCATAAATCGACCGGCGCAACAGCGCTTCGGTACCTTTCAGCGCCACAGCCCAGTCTTCCATCGGTACTTCATCAAGGAGACGACGGCGCACCTCATCACTTTGGCGGCTCAGGATAAAGAAGTCGTACATTTCGTCCTGCAACTGCTCAAGAACATCTTCATCGCGTTCACGCAGCTGATCGAGGATCACCTGTTGGTTACCCTGGAAGCGGTTAACGATATCCGCGGCCTGCTTGATTCCCTTCACTTTCGAACCATGTTCGGACAGCACCGACAGCCCACGTTCGATCAACCGATCCAGCTCATCCACAACATCGCGATTCACATCGTTGAGCTTGGCAACCCGATAGAGGATCTCGTTTTGCACCGACTCATTCATGTAAGACAGTACCGTGGCCGAGATCTCCGGCGTCAGGAAGGCAAGGAAGACGGCCTGCAATTGCAAATGTTCTTCTGAGATCAGTATCGCCAACTGGCGCGGTTCCACCCACTGTAAACGCGCCATCCGCGAGCGGATCTCATCACCATAAATGCCGTTGATCACGCTGCTGGCGATTTCTGTTCCCAACGCTTTATTGAGGATCCCTTGCAGCATGGAACGCGAGGCACCGTTGATGCCGCTCTGCTCGCGGAACTCATCAAAAAAGTTATTGATCACTTTTTTCGCCATGCTGGTTTTCACGCCAGACAGACGCGCCATATTTTCACTCAGACGAACCACCTCTTCACGGCTGAGCTTTTGCATCACCGTGGCTGCCGCCTCCTCGCCCAGACACAGCAATAAAATTGCGGCCTGTTCCAGGTAGCTGTTGTTACTGCCGTTATTTATTGTCAATTCGCTCATTGCTGGTAATCCATTGTCTGAGAACTTCAGCTACGCGATCGGTGTCGCTCATCGCCAGTTTTTGCAGGAACTCCAGCTTCACTTCCAGGCCGGAACTCTGCGAAGGCAAGCTGTCGTCACCAGGGAAAGAAGGCAGTTCGATATTTTTGCGTTCATCTTCAGCAGCCGCAAAATGGGGCTTGTCCGCAGGGATCGCGATCGGTGCGGCGTCCAGCGCCAGTTCAGGCGTAGAGGTCCGACGGCGCTCGACAGTCAAACGTTTCATGACCGGGCGCACGACAAACAGCAGCAGCAGTAACGCCAGCAGGCCACAGCCAATTAAGCGAACCCAGGCCAGAATGCTGTCATCCTTCCATAAAGGCAGCGTCGGCTCGACGGGGATCGACTGCGGCACAAAGTTGAGCAGGGATAAGGACAGATTGTCGCCACGCTTTGCATCAATCCCGGCAGCGTTATTCAACAGCGCCGTCAGCTGCGTGGTTTGTTCCGGTTTCCAGTTCTTTAATGCCGGCGCGCTCTGGTTGAGGACTATGGCCACATTTAAACGTTTGATGTCGAATCCAGGGTGCTGGATATGTTCAACGCTACGGTCCCAGGAGTAGTCGCGTTTGTTCTCGCTATGTTTTGACAGCGCGGCTGGCTGGCGAGAATCCTCAGGCGTCGTCCCTGCGGCGCCATTTCCCACCTGGTTTGCCGCCAACGGAGGACGATTGCTCAGCGAGCCGGGGATCCCCATGGCGATTTGGTTGGTATCACTATCGAGTACCGTTTCTTCACGATTAACCTTCGGCGTGTCACCGTAGTGCTCCTGGGTTTCATCGATATTGCTCAGATCGAGATCCGGCATCACGCTCACGCGGTAATTGCCGGTTCCGACCAGCGAGTCGAGGACATTTGCGAGACTGGCGCGGGTCTTATCCTGAATATCTTTGAGGATCTGGTCGCGCTTACGCGTCGCCGCAGAAACGGCTTCTCCCGCGCCAATGCCGTCGGACAGTAAATTCCCCGCCTGGTCGACAACGCTAACCTTCGACGCATTCAAATTAGGCACACTGCCGGACACCAGATGCACAATGGCATTTACCTGGTCCATGTCCAGCTTGCTGCCATAATGCAGACGCACTACTACTGAAGCGCTGTTTTGTGGCTCATCGCTGACGACAAATGAACTCTCTTCATTCAGCGCCAGATGCACGCGGGCACTCTCAACGGCGTCCAGCGTCATGATGCTCTGCGCCAGTTCACCTTCCAGGCTCCGCTTATAGCGGACGTTCTGCACAAACTGACTGGCGCCCAGCACTTCGTCTTTATCCATCAGCTCGTAGCCGCTGGGCAGCATGGCTTGCACGCCTTTCGCCGCCAGCGTCATCCGCGTTTTCGACAGCGCCTCTTCCGGAACCAGAATTTGCCCGCTTTGCGGGTCGATACGATATTCCAGCTTTTCACCATCCAGCACGGTGACTATTTGTGAAACCGGGAGATGTTCCTGACTACCGTACAGCGAAACATAGCCGTGATTGCTGTTCCACAGCACGCTGACAATAATGGCTGTCGCCGCAATGGCCGCTGCCGCCAGTAACGCCAGACGTTTATTACCATCCAGGCGAAAAGAGAACGAGGGTAAAAACTGAGTGAGTTTTTTTATTAATTCATTCATAGCGTTAGACTGACATGCTCATCAGGTCATTGAATCCGGAAGCGACTTTATTTCTGACCTGAACCAGAGCAGAAAACGATAACGATGCCTGCTGACTGGCAATCATGGCCCCCGCCAGGTCGTCGCTTTTCCCCATCTCAATGGCCGTTTGTTTTTGCTCCGCGACCTGCTGAAATTGATCAACATGATTCAGTGCGCCTTGCATGACGTGGTCGAACGAGACCGGAGATGATGCCGACTGGGCGCCCACGGCGTTAATCTGCATTGGCGAAAGGACAGGCGCCTGAGCGACCGCTTTCATCTGCTGCATGTCCTGCATCATTTGCGTCTGCATCGTACTGGCTGGGGCTATCGTATTTATGCTCATGACCTACTCTTAAAATTAAAAAAGCGTTCTCGCTACCACAGACTGATTCAGGAAAAGATCTCTATTCCCTGTTTTCGCATTGACGCCAGACGATAACGAAGCGCGCGTGGGGTAATGCCTAATAAATCAGCAATTTTGGTTTTATTACCCTGATATTTACGCATCAGGTCAGCGATATATTGATACTGCGCGCTACGGCCATGCTGACCCAGATTATCGCTGGTCGTTATTGGCATACTGGGCTTTGGCTGCCATTGCGGTTCGCTCCAGGAATCAGATTCAATGGATGGCAGACCTAAGGTATCGGGATAAATGACACCATCACGATTCAGGATCATTCCCCGTTGGATAGCGTTCTCAAGTTGACGCACGTTCCCCGGCCATTCGTAGCTGAGTAACGCCCGGCGTGACGATTCAGAAAGCTTGATATTTTTAACCAGTACCGTGGAGTATTTTTTGATAAAGGACTCCGCCAGCGGAATAATGTCTTCCATACGCTCGCGCAGCGGCGGCATCGTCAACGGAATAACTGACAACCGATAATAGAGATCTTCTCTGAAGCGTCCTGCAGCCACTTCTTCTTCAAGATTTTTATTGGTACAGGCAATTAAACGGAAGTTCAGTTTGATTAAACGGTTACTGCCTAAGCGCTCAACCTGTTGCTCCTGCAATACACGCAATATTTTAGCCTGTAGCGCTAAAGGCATATCGCCAATCTCATCCAGTAATAATGTACCGTTATTGGCTAATTCCATTTTCCCCGGCACGGTCGCCACTGCTCCGGTGAATGCCCCTTTATCATAACCAAACAACGTGGCTTCGAGCATATTTTCAGGGATAGCGGCACAGTTCACCCCGATATAGGGGGCCTGTGGCTCCTGCGCAAACGTAATTGAATGGATAAATTTGGCGATACATTCTTTACCAGTACCGGTTTCACCATGGATAAGCACTGGAACATTAAACGCAGCAATACGCCTTGCCATTGAAAAAACATTGATACTGGAGGCTGCTTCGGCAATAAGTTCAAACATGATTATTTTACACTTAGAAGTAAAGTTAACATCCGTTACGAGAAATACACAAATCATTCCAAAGCACAATCATCGAATAATAGATATCGCCCGTGCCATGTTTTAATCCCATCCTTGCTCATGTTTTACCGCCCCATCAAAGGGCAGCCCTATCGAAGACTATTTCAAAATAGGGTTTTTCCTAAAAAAATAGTAACACCGGTGCCTTTAACAATCTTAAATTAAAAGATAATAAAATTATTATTCCATAAAAAACAACAAGTTATGGATGTAGAGATATGAAACCAAGGCACACAAGACGTGCCTTGCCAAGGTAAGAGGATTAGCGGGGAGCATCACGTATATGTAATTAATTATTTTTTAATTATAACCTGACACCATTAATAACTTGCAGAGGAGAGAGGTAAAATATCTAATGTCCAGCCCTACATCAGAGACGAGAGTAGGTACTGCATTTCATATCTAATGGACTTCAACAATATGAGAAAGCGTCAAGGATGAACCATAAATTAAATGGAGTAGTATTTTCTTTTATAACCGCGGGATTTGATATCAACTCATCCGCCCCAAAAATTACAGCTGAGAAAGCGTACCATGCTGAAATATAGTCAAACGCCCGGAATCTTTAAACTTGAAGGCAACCGGCTTGGGCGTCCTTATCATCGTCTGCCGACTATGTTTACGGGTAATTTTGATACAATTGAATCACATCTCGGAAACTATTTTCTGAAAAAACATCGCACAAATATAACACTCAGAAAAATACAATGTGAGATGGACGTTATCAATAAAAGCGCTGAGTTATTAGTCTCGCAGGTTGGACATTTGGCTTTTGATATCGATCGCGCGTTATTGTTAATGTTATTAGGTAACTTTTATGGCCTGACTTCATCGCTTGCAGACGAAAATTCAGAAGATGATTTACCAACCAAGACGGAAACCCGGCTGAGAAGCAGGCTGGCGCTGGATATTAGCAATATCATTTTTAATAAAAATATATCAGGCATTCCGCTGACGCTTAAACCTGACAGCAGTACCGTACAAACACATTGGGCTTATCAGCTCACTTTTGTTTTAGGTGATGAGGAGAATTGCAGTTTCCGCATCTTACTGGACGATTCCCATACCGATTACATTCTGAATTTAATCCGCCGTAGCGAGCACGGCGAGAAGAAAAAGCAGGTTGATAAAGCCAACGTTGAGATGCGTAAAAAAACGCTGATTAAAGAAATCATTCATACGCTGCCGCTGACCATGAACGTCAAGATTGCAGAAATTCCCCTCAATGTCGCCGACCTGACGACAATTAAACCCGGGGATATTTTACCTATCGCAATGCCTGAAACTTTCCCTGTTTATATTGGGAAATCCGAATTATTTAATGCCCTGATCGTAGAGGACAAAGACAAACTGTTTTTATCCGAATTAACGAGCAAGACGGAGAAATCCTATGAGTAAGCCAGAAGATATTTTAGAGCAAGGTTTCGAGTTAGCGCCCGAAACAACCACGCCAACGGCACCGTCGGCAACAGAAACGTTGGTGGCGCGTTTAGAAGACCGCTTTTCCGAGTCGATGTCATTACTCAAACGTATTCCGGTCACGCTAACGCTGGAAGTGTCATCCGTGGAAGTGATGCTGTCCGATCTGCTGAACATTGATGACGACACCGTCATTGAGATGGACAAGCTTGCCGGTGAACCGCTGGATATTAAGGTTAATAACATCCTGCTGGGCAAGGCTGAAGTGGTGGTGGTCAATGAAAAATATGGCCTGCGCGTCCT
The DNA here is from genome assembly GCF_013728095.1 of Citrobacter sp. RHBSTW-00887. Taxonomy (NCBI): domain Bacteria; kingdom Pseudomonadati; phylum Pseudomonadota; class Gammaproteobacteria; order Enterobacterales; family Enterobacteriaceae; genus Citrobacter; species Citrobacter sp. RHBSTW-00887. Next base: position 4,202,583 of record NZ_CP056267.1, read on the forward strand.
TGAATTCAACACGCATGAAATCAACGACCTGGCACCATGAAACGCGCACCAACCCTCACGCTCATACTGGGTATCTCATTACTCATCCTTTCTCCCTTTGCCTGCGCGCAAGGGGGAGATATCCCGTTGCTGAATGTGATTTCACACGGTAATAGCCAGGAATACAGCGTAAAAATCCAGGTCCTGATCCTGATGACCCTGGTGGGCATTCTGCCAACCCTGGTGCTGATGATGACCTGCTTTACGCGTTTTATTATTGTTCTCTCCCTGCTGCGCCAGGCGTTGGGGCTACAGCAAACGCCACCCAACCGCATACTGATAGGCATTGCGCTGTCGTTAACCATGCTGGTGATGCGTCCGGTCTGGATCAACATTTACGACCACGCGGTTGTGCCTTTTGAAAACGATCAAATCACACTCCCTGACGCCCTGAGTACTGCCGCCTCGCCCCTGAAGCGCTTTATGCTGGCGCAGACCAACAAAAAAGCGATTGCGCAGATCATGACGATCGCCAACGCGAAAGGTAATGCAGCCGATCAGGATCTCTCCATTATCGTCCCGGCGTATGTGCTGAGCGAACTTAAAACCGCCTTCCAGATAGGCTTCATGATTTACATCCCGTTCCTGGTGATCGACCTGATCGTCGCCAGCGTGCTGATGGCGATGGGGATGATGATGCTGTCACCGCTGATCGTTTCCCTCCCCTTTAAGCTGATGCTGTTTGTGCTTATTGACGGCTGGGCGCTGACCGTCGGTACGCTGACCTCCAGTATTCGCGGTCTGGGACTGGGCTAACGGAGATCGGATATGTTAACCATTGATGTAGCGGCAGATATCGTCGCCAGCGGCATAAAAGTCGTGATCATTTTAGTCTGCGTGTTGGTCGTTCCCAGCCTGCTGGTGGGGATGCTGGTCAGCATTTTTCAGGCCGTTACGCAGATTAACGAACAAACGCTCAGCTTTTTGCCCAGGCTTATCGTCACCCTCGCAGTTTTGGGCATTAGCGGAAAATGGATGATCGTCCAGTTAAGCGATCTCTGCGTGCATCTGTTCACTCAGGCCGCCATTCTGGTGCACTGACATGCGCGAAACAGACGTTACACAGTTAAGTAACCTGATACTGGGCATGTGGTTTCCATTCGTGCGCATTATGGCGTTTATTCACTACGCGCCGGTACTGGATAACGCGGCGCTCACGGTGCGAATACGCATAATTTTGTCCCTGGCGCTGGCCTTTATCATTACGCCGCTTATTCCCCATCCGGTTCCTGACAGCCTGCTGTCGATCAACAGCATTATTTTGACCGCAGAGCAGTTTCTGTGGGGCATGCTTTTCGGCCTGATGCTGCAGTTTTTATTTTTAGCGCTGCAGCTGGCCGGCCAGATCCTCTCTTTCAATATGGGGATGAGCATGGCGGTGATGAATGACCCCAGCAGCGGCGCATCAACGACGGTGCTGGCGGAGATGATCAACATCTACGCGGTGATCCTGTTCTTTGCGATGGATGGGCATTTGCTGCTGGTGAGCATTTTATTCAAAGGCTTTACTTACTGGCCGATTGGTAATGCGCTGCATCCACAATCTTTGCGCACCATTTCCTTGGGGCTGGGCTGGGTGTTTGCCGCGGCCACCCTGCTGGCGCTACCGACAACCTTTATCATGTTGATTGTCCAGGGCTGCTTTGGCCTGTTGAACCGCATTGCGCCTCCGCTCAACCTGTACTCGTTAGGTTTTCCGATCAACATGCTGGCGGGTCTTGTCTGCTTTGCGACTCTGCTTTACAACCTGCCCGACCACTATTTGCACCTGGCAAATTTCGTCTTGCAGCAACTTGACGCGCTCAAGGGGCACTATGGCGGATAGCAGCAGCGAAGAAAAAACAGAAAAACCCTCGGCGCAAAAACTTCGCAAAGCCAGGCAAGAGGGGCAAATTCCGCGCTCAAAAGATATGGGGCTTGCCGCCAGTCTGTTTGCCGCGTTTATGGTGATCTCCAGCAGCTTCCCCTGGTATGAAGATTTTGTCCGCGAAAGCTTTATCAGTGTGCATCAGTATGCGCAGAACATTAATGATCCGGACATTATCGGCCAGTTCCTTGAGCACCATCTGCTGATTTTAGCCAAATTCATCCTGACACTGTTACCCATGCCGGTCGCCGCGTTGTTTGCCTCGCTGATTCCCGGAGGCTGGTTATTCCTGCCAAAGAAAATTTTGCCGGACTTTAGCAAATTAAGCCCGCTCAAAGGAATTGGCCGTCTGTTTTCCACCGACCATCTGGTGGACACCGGCAAGATGACGCTCAAAGCGATTGTGCTGCTGGTGATGCTGTGGATTAGCGTGCGCAATAATGTTGCCGCCTTCCTGGGACTGCAGGAGCTGTATTTCAAGCAGGCCGTCAGCGATGGCCTGGCGCTGTACAGCAGCATCATGCGCAACTTTGTCATCCTGTTTGTCTTTTTCGCGGTGATCGATGTTCCTCTGGCGAAGAAAATGTTCACCAAAGGGTTGAAGATGACCAAACAGGAAGTGAAGGAAGAGTATAAAAATCAGGAAGGTAAGCCGGAGGTACGGGCCAGGATCCGTCGCCTGCAACGGCAAATGGCGATGGGGCAAATTCGCAAGGTGGTGCCAAAAGCCGATGTGGTGATCACCAACCCAACCCACTATGCCGTGGCGCTACAGTATGACCAGTCGCGCGCCGCCGCGCCCTTCGTTGTCGCCAAAGGCACCGATGAAATCGCGCTGTATATCCGTCAGGTGGCGGCGGAGAGCAATATTGAGATTGTTGAATTTCCTAAGCTGGCGCGCTCCGTTTATTACACCACCCAGGTCAATCAACAGATCCCATTTCAACTTTATCGGGCGATAGCACACGTCCTGACCTATGTACTGCAAATGAAACACTGGCGTGACGGTTCACAATCACGCCCTTCGCTGAACAGACATATTTCCATTCCAAAAGAGGTTCTTAAACTGGATGCCGAAAACAACTAAACAATTCCTCGCGCTGCTGCGTAACGGTAACATCGGCATTCCGCTGGTCATACTGTCTATCCTGGCGATGGTGATCCTGCCATTACCACCGGCCGTGCTGGATATTCTGTTCACCTTTAACATCGTGCTGGCGGTGATGGTGCTGTTGGTGGCCGTTTCCGCGAAACGCCCGCTCGAATTCAGCCTGTTCCCGACCATTTTGCTGATCACCACCTTAATGCGCTTGACGCTGAACGTAGCATCAACGCGCGTGGTGTTACTGCACGGCCATATGGGCGCAGGCGCTGCCGGTAAGGTGATTGAGTCCTTTGGTCAGGTGGTGATCGGCGGTAACTTTGTCGTCGGTTTTGTGGTGTTCATCATCCTGATGATCATCAACTTTATCGTGGTTACCAAGGGTGCCGAGCGTATCTCCGAGGTTTCAGCCCGCTTTACGCTGGACGCCATGCCCGGGAAGCAGATGGCGATCGATGCCGATCTGAACGCAGGCCTGATTAATCAGGCACAGGCGCAGGCGCGACGTAAAGATGTGGCGGGCGAAGCGGATTTCTATGGCGCAATGGACGGTGCGTCGAAGTTCGTGCGCGGTGATGCCATCGCCGGGATGATGATCCTGGCCATCAACCTGATAGGCGGCGTCTGTATCGGTATTTTCAAATACGATTTAAGCGCCGAAGCCGCATTCCAGCAATACGTACTGATGACCATCGGCGACGGTCTGGTCGCCCAGATCCCGTCTCTGCTGCTGTCGACGGCGGCGGCGATTATCGTTACTCGCGTGAGCGACAGCGGTGATATCGCCACAGACGTGCGTAGCCAGTTGCTGGCCAGCCCCTCCGTACTCTATACCGCCACCAGCATTATGTTTGTACTGGCGGTGGTACCGGGAATGCCGCATTTCCCGTTTCTGGTGTTCAGCGCCCTGATGGGTTTCACCGCCTGGCGTATGAGCAAGCGCCCGAAGGTGGCTGAAACTGAAGAGAAAAATCTTGAGACGCTGACCAAAACTATCGTTGAAACCACTGAGCAACAGGTCAGTTGGGAAACTATTCCTTTGATCGAGCCAATCAGCCTGAGCCTGGGGTACAAGCTGGTGTCGCTGGTAGACAAATCCAAAGGGAATCCGCTCACTCAACGTATTCGCGGTGTACGGCAGGTTATCTCAGACACTAACGGCGTGCTGCTCCCGGAAATTCGCATCCGCGAAAACTTCCGTCTAAAACCGACCCAGTACGCCATTTTTATCAATGGGATCAAGGCTGATGAGGCTGATATTCCCTCAGATAAGTTGATGGCGCTGCCCTCCAGTGAAACGTATGGCGAGATCGATGGTGTTTTAGGCCACGATCCGGCCTACGGTATGCCGGTGACGTGGATTGTCCCGGCGCAAAAAGCCAAAGCGCTAAATATGGGGTATCAGGTCATTGATAGTGCCAGCGTCATTGCGACGCATGTGAATAAGGTCATTCGCAACTTTATTCCCGACCTGTTTAACTACGATGATATTACCCAACTGCATAACCGCCTCTCTTCGATGGCCCCCCGTCTGGCGGAAGATCTGAGCGCGGCGCTGAATTACAGCCAGCTCTTGAAAGTTTATCGGGCGCTACTGGTCGAAGGCGTGCCGCTGCGCGATATCGTTACCATTGCCACCGTACTGGTCGCCAGTAGCGCCGTCACTAAAGATCATATTCTGTTGACGGCAGATGTGCGTCTGGCGCTCCGTCGCAGCATTACCCATCCGTTTGTGCGCAAAGATGAGCTGGCGGTCTACACGCTGAATAATGAGCTGGAGAATCTGCTGGCTAATGTAGTGAATCAGGCTCAGCAAAGTGGAAAAGTGGTGCTCGATAGCGTACCGGTCGATCCTAATATGCTGAATCAGTTCCAGACCAATATGCCGCAGATTAAAGAACAGATGAAAGCCGCGGGTAAAGAGCCGGTACTGCTGGTCGCACCGCAGCTACGTCCTCTGCTTGCGCGCTATGCGCGCCTGTTTGCACCAGGCTTACAGGTGTTGTCATATAACGAAGTTCCGGATGAGCTGGAATTAAAGATCATGGGGGCGTTGAGTTAACCCCTGACGAGGCGGTGCCATTCGCACCGCCTTTTTGATTACAGAATGGTATTTTCCGTCAGAATACGACGAGCGCCGAGATAATGATCCTGCCAGAAGTCATCGGATAAATTGCTCACCCGAATCGTTTCTCCCGTACGCGGCGATTCAATAAATTGTCCCTGCCCCAAATAGACGCCCATATGATCGGCAATATCCCGACTGTGAATATGAAAGAACAATAAATCACCACGACGAAGGTCGCGATTAGCGACGATGGTCGCCCGCCGATAGTGATACATTTCATTCGCCGTACGTGGCAATTTTGCTGCCAGAATTTTGTTGTAGGCATAAAAGATCAGCCCGCTACAGTCAAAGCCTTGTTCCGGGCTGGTCCCGCCCCACAAATAGGGTTTACCTAACTGCTGCTCAAGACGGTGGATTGCCACTTCGGTTATGTTGTGCAGATGATCGCTACTGAGAAAATGGTCATTCTCAGCCAGCTCCTGCCAGCGTTGATCGCTCGCTTTTAGTGGCCCCGGGAACCACTCCGGGTGCTGTTTAATCAGCGTCCTGTTTTGCTGGCGCAGCGCGCTTTTACTTTGCGCATTACCTTCCACCACATAACTTGCCTGCTTTTTTACCTGCGCGTGGTACTGCTTCAGCAGCCGGGCGCGGTTACGCATGCGTAATTGCGCCGCATAGCTTAAATGGGCGTCAGATAAGAGGGGCTGAACTTTGGCGACAGACGGCGAGGACAACACAACACACAAAGACAGCAGACCCGGCAAAAAGCGTCGGGGCGCAGAGACAAAAGACATGAAAACAACACTACCTAATCAAACACGTTCGCCGCAGTCTACCGCTATTGCCGGGCATTCCATTTTAATATTCGATTATTAAATTATTAATTTTTTAAATTCAATATATTAGGAATTCTGCACTCAGAAGACTTAATGACGTGCGCTAACCCGCAAAATACGTCAGTGTCTGACTGCCTTTAAGCACAATTTTCCGTATAAAGAAAATCTAAAGTGTAAACGCCGCACGAGAGACTTGCGAAAAACTCTCTGGGTGATAATGTGAGCGCTCCAGATCCAGATTTATCCGATTTGGGAACTCTTTTTGCCGTCCTGGCGTGTGTAATCGTTTTATCAAGGAATAAGCAGTATGCGTAAAATCGCATTTTTTCTTGCGATGCTTTTATTGCCGTGCGTTTCATTTGCCGGTTTGCTGAGCAGCAGCAGCCCGACTACGCCTGTCAGCAAAGAATATAAGCAGCAATTAATGGGCTCCCCCGTCTATATCCAGATCTTCAAAGAAGAGCGAACGCTGGATCTGTACGTCAAGATGGGCGAACAGTATCAATTGCTCGACAGCTATAAGATCTGCAATTATTCCGGCGGCTTAGGTCCGAAACAGCGTCAGGGCGATTTCAAAAGCCCGGAAGGGTTTTACAGCGTACAGCGCGGACAGCTGAAACCGGATAGCCGCTTTTATAAAGCGATTAACATTGGTTTCCCTAACGCCTACGACCGCGCACACGGTTATGAAGGTAAATACCTGATGATCCACGGCGCCTGCGTTTCCGTCGGCTGCTACGCAATGACCGACAACGGCATTGATGAGATTTTCCAGTTTGTCACCGGCGCACTGGTGTTTGGGCAGTCCAGCGTGCAGGTTAGCATTTATCCATTCCGCATGACCGATGCCAACATGCAGCGCCATAAGTTCTCGTATTACAAAGAATTCTGGGCGCAGCTAAAGCCTGGCTACGATTACTTTGAACAAACGCGTAAGCCACCGACCGTTTCCGTCGTCGATGGCCGTTACGTTATCAGCAAGCCGTTGAGTCACGAAGTGGTTCAGCCGCAACTGGCATCAAACTATACGCTCCCCGAGACAAAATAACGCCCACTCGCCTGGCATAATCTTTTGCCAGGTTTCATTGCCGGTTAGCGGCTGAGTGGCAATCACGGTGACCACATCATTGGGTGTGGTCTCTGAGCTAAAATCGATTTCCACATCCTGATCCAGCAGTGTCGCCACGCCAAACGGCGCACGACGGGTAATCCAAAACAGGTTGGTCGAGCAGAAAGCCATCACATAACGCCCGTCAGACAACAGCATGTTGAAGACGCCCTTCTCACGCAATTCTCCTGCCAGCATCGCGATATATTTAAACACTGCCGTCATATTGCCAGGCGTACGCGGATACCGTTCAGTCAGCTTGTGGAGCAGCCAGCAGAAAGCTTTTTCGCTGTCGGTTTCCCCGACCGGGCGGAAATTACCGGTTTCCAGCGATTTATAGCCGCTGAGCTGTCCATTATGAGCGTACGTCCAGTTACGTCCCCACAGTTCACGCGTAAATGGATGGGTGTTTTCCAATGCCACTTCGCCACGATTCGCCTGACGAATATGGGCAATCACGGAACAGGATTTGATGGGATAGTCTTGTACCAGTTTGGCGATAGGCGAATTAAAGCTGGGTTGCGGATCTTTAAACGTACGGCAGCCCTTACCTTCATAAAACGTAATACCCCAGCCGTCTTTGTGCGGCCCGGTACCTCCGCCGCGCTGAACCAGCCCGGTGAAGCTAAAGCAGATATCGGTTGGCACATTGGCGCTCATCCCGAGCAGTTCGCACATACATCACCTCCACAAACGCCTTTAAGCGGGAAGGCGTAATTGTTGCAGCCAGTTTAGATTCGGACAGCGCGCAGAAACCGGAGCGTACACGTAGTACGTGAGGATTTCGGGCACTGCCCGGATTCAAAATGGCAAATAAAATAGCCTTCTTACTTCACCATCTCTTTTTCGATCAACTGGATCAGGATATGGATCACTTTGATATGAATTTCCTGAATGCGGTCAGCATAGCCAAAGTGCGGCACGCGAATTTCGATATCCGCACTACCCGCCATTTTGCCGCCATCTTTACCAGTCAGGGTGATGACTTTCATCCCTTTCTCGCGCGCTGCGGCAATCGCTTTAATCACGTTAGCGGAATTCCCTGAAGTAGAGATGCCTAACAGGACATCGCCTTCGCGACCCACGGCTTCAACGTAGCGGGAGAAGACATAATCGTAACCGAAATCGTTGCTGACGCAGGAGATATGGCTGACATCAGAGATAGCGATCGCCGGGTAGCCTGGGCGGTTTTCGCGATAACGTCCGGTCAGCTCTTCGGCGAAGTGCATCGCGTCGCAATGGGAACCGCCGTTACCGCAAGAAAGTACCTTACCGCCAGCTTTAAAGCTGTCTGCCAACAGGACCGCCGCGCGCTGAATGGCGTGAATATTGGCGTCATCTTTAAGAAAATTAGCCAGCGTTTCCGCCGCTTCGCTCAGTTCGTTACGAATAAGATCCTGGTACATGAGGATATCCTTCAGCATGAATGTAAATGACAAGATGCAGTGTACCGGATAGCGCTACCAGCGAGAAGTACAAGCCACAGGAATGGCTGCGGCTTTTGATTTTTTGTGCCGGTTAAAACAGCAACAATGTGAGCTTTGTTGTAATTATTTTGTAAACACATTGCTAAAAGAATTTACATCCACTACAACCATATCATCACAAGTGGTCAGACCTCCTACAAGCAAGGGAGCTTTTCGTTATGATGATTTTGAGTATTATCGCTACGGTTGTTCTGCTCAGCGTTCTGTTTTATCACCGCGTGAGCTTATTCCTCAGCAGCTTAATTTTGCTCGCCTGGACAGCTGCGCTTGGCGTGGTTGGCCTGTGGTCAATCTGGCTGCTGGTTCCTCTGGCCATTCTCCTCGTACCGTTTAACTTTACTCCAATGCGCAAATCCATGATCTCTGCGCCAGTGTTCCGCGGTTTCCGTAAAGTCATGCCGCCGATGTCGCGTACTGAGAAAGAGGCGATTGATGCCGGTACAACCTGGTGGGAAGGCGACCTGTTCCAGGGCAAGCCAGACTGGAAAAAACTGCATAACTATCCTCAGCCGCATCTGACAGCTGAAGAACAAGCGTTTATTGACGGCCCGGTGGAAGAAGCCTGCCGCATGGCGAACGACTTCCAGATCACCCATGAACTCGCGGATCTGCCGCCGGAACTGTGGGCGTATCTGAAAGAACACCGCTTCTTCGCGATGATCATTAAGAAAGAGTACGGCGGGCTGGAATTCTCCGCGTATGCTCAGGCTCGCGTTCTGCAGAAACTCTCCGGCGTTTCCGGGATCCTGGCGATCACCGTTGGCGTACCTAACTCCTTAGGCCCTGGCGAACTGCTGCAGCATTACGGCACCGAAGAGCAGAAGAATCATTACCTGCCGCGTCTGGCACGTGGTCAGGAGATCCCCTGCTTTGCTCTGACCAGCCCGGAAGCGGGTTCCGACGCAGGCGCGATCCCTGATACCGGCGTGGTTTGTATGGGCGACTGGCAGGGCCAGCAGGTGCTGGGTATGCGCCTGACCTGGAATAAGCGTTATATCACTCTGGCGCCTATCGCTACCGTACTGGGTCTGGCATTTAAACTCTCCGACCCGGAAAAACTGCTGGGTGGTGAAGAAGATCTTGGCATTACCTGTGCGCTGATCCCAACGTCAACCCCAGGCGTACAAATTGGGCGTCGACACTTCCCGCTGAACGTGCCGTTCCAGAACGGTCCGACGCTGGGTAAAGATGTCTTCGTGCCGATTGATTACATCATCGGTGGCCCAAAAATGGCCGGTCAGGGCTGGCGCATGCTGGTGGAATGTCTGTCCGTGGGACGCGGTATTACCCTGCCGTCTAACTCGACGGGCGGCGTGAAATCGGTGGCAATGGCAACCGGCGCGTATGCGCACATTCGTCGCCAGTTCAAAATCTCTATCGGTAAGATGGAAGGTATTGAAGAGCCGTTGGCACGTATTGCGGGTAACGCGTACGTGATGGATGCAGCAGCGTCGCTGATTACCTACGGTATTATGCTGGGTGAAAAACCGGCGGTGCTGTCGGCCATCGTGAAGTATCACTGTACCCACCGTGGACAGCAGTCAATCATCGATGCAATGGATATTACTGGCGGTAAAGGCATTATGCTTGGCGAAAGCAACTTCCTCGCCCGTGCTTATCAGGGCGCGCCTATCGCCATTACCGTTGAAGGTGCCAACATTCTGACCCGGAGCATGATGATCTTCGGTCAGGGGGCGATTCGCTGCCATCCGTACGTTCTGGAAGAGATGGCTGCGGCACAGAGTAACGATGTGAATGCGTTCGACAAGCTGCTGTTCAAACACATCGGCCACGTCGGCAGTAACAAAGTGCGCAGCTTCTGGCTGGGCCTGACGCGTGGCTTAACCAGCAGCACGCCAACCGGCGATGCGACCAAACGTTACTACCAGCATCTGAACCGTCTGAGCGCTAACCTGGCACTGCTTTCAGATGTTTCCATGGCCGTACTGGGCGGTAGCCTGAAGCGCCGTGAACGTATCTCCGCGCGTCTGGGCGATGTATTAAGTCAGCTGTATCTGGCCTCTGCGGTACTGAAGCGTTATGACGATGAAGGCCGTAATGAAGCAGACCTGCCGTTGGTTCACTGGGGCGTTCAGGATGCGTTGTACAAAGCGGAACAGGCGATGGACGACCTGCTGAAAAACTTCCCGAACCGACTGGTCGCGGGCTTGCTGAATGTGGTTATCTTCCCTACCGGTCGCCACTACCATGCACCGTCTGACAAGCTGGATCATAAAGTCGCGAAGATTCTGCAGGTTCCGAGCGCCACCCGTTCTCGCCTTGGCCGCGGTCAATACCTGACGCCGAGCGAGCATAACCCGGTAGGTTTGCTGGAAGAGACTTTGCTGGATGTGATTGCAGCCGACCCTATCCACCAGCGGATCTGCAAAGAGCTGGGTAAAAACCTGCCGTTTACCCGCCTGGATGAACTGGCGCACAATGCGCTGGCTAAAGGGCTGATTGATAAAGACGAAGCCGCAATTCTGGTGAAAGCCGAAGCGAGCCGTCTGCGTAGCATCAACGTGGATGACTTTGAACCCGAGGCGCTGGCGACTCAGCCGGTAAAGCTGCCAGAGAAAGTGCGTAAAATCGAAGCGGCCTGAATATCGGCGAAATAAAAAGCGGAGCTGAAGCTCCGCTTTTTTGCTTACACATTAGTTGTAGTTAAACGCATCAGGATGATTTTGCAGGCTCCCGCTCAGCGCAGCGAACAGTACCGTTTTACCGTCGATTGACAGCTCGTCGCTCACGTTCAGCCACGTTAGTTTCTCTCGTGAGGTTTTCTCATCAACCGTTGAGAACACCCCCATCATCTGCTGTGACTTTTCTGACCACAGCACCGCAATACGTTCTGCACTGCAATCATGCGGTTTGCACGCGCTCAGAACCTGGTATGATTCGCCACCCAGCTTCACCGTCTGCGTCGGGGAAGATGTTCCCCCTTTATTGATCCATGCGGGCAATTTATTCCCTTCCACCATTTGGCTGTACGCTGCTTTTGTCGCATCATCTTTCGCCAGAGTGCTCAGGTTAATATCGCTTTGCGCCATTGCACCTGTTGCCACGACCATCGTAGCGATAGTGGTTAATATCTTTAGCATTTTTCCTCCTTGGCCGATCCCCGCATTATTCTGCCTATAAATGGTGGTTGGAGATACTGATAAATGCAAATCAGCGGTTTCTGGAAAATGGCCTTTCAATATGTCCCCCACCCACACACTCCGCGAATAAGATGTTAGAGTTAACTTAAGCCCACAACGAGGAGTTTGGTACTGTGTCTGGTTTGAAGATTACTCTCTTGCAACAATCTTTAGTCTGGATGGATGGTCCGGCTAACCTGCGCCACTTTGATCGGCTGCTGGAAACACTCACCGGACGCGACGTGATCGTCCTGCCCGAGATGTTTACTACCGGATTTGCTATGGAGGCCGCCGTTCAGTCACTCGCGCAGGAAGAGGTGATCCAGTGGATGCGAGTAAAAGCGCAGCAGACACAGGCTCTGATTGCCGGCAGCGCCGCTCTCTTGTCTGAACGTGGCTCGGTAAACCGCTTTTTGCTGGTCGAACCCGAAGGTAATGTCCATTTCTATGACAAGCGCCATCTGTTCCGCATGGCGGATGAACATCAACATTATCAGGCGGGTGACGCGCGGGTTATTTTTGAATGGCGCGGCTGGCGCATTCTGCCGTTGGTCTGTTATGACCTGCGTTTTCCGGTATGGTCGCGCAACCGCAACGATTACGACCTGGCATTGTATGTCGCCAACTGGCCGGCGCCGCGTTCGCTACACTGGCAGGTTCTGCTCACCGCGCGGGCAATTGAGAACCAGGCTTATGTAGCAGGATGTAACCGCGTGGGTACTGACGGTAACGGCCATCATTATCGCGGTGACAGCCGGGTGATTAATCCGCAGGGGGAGATTATTGCCACCGCCGAGCCGCATCAGGCTACGCGCATTGACGCTGAACTGTCACTCTCGGCGCTGCGCGAGTACCGCGAGAAATTCCCCGCCTGGCAGGACGCTGACCCGTTCACGCTGTAGATATCGCCTTCCCTCCCGCTGCACAACGTTTTCCGTAGCGGGATTGTTTCACTCCGTAACCAACCGCAAAACAAATTCGCGTGGCGACGTGTTTCGGGCATCGTATTCTGCAAAGGATAATCACTCGTCTCCAGCGAGTGACAGACAATGTTAATAATTCCCTTATCAGGATCCCGAAATGAAGAACTTCGTACGCATGACTTTGCTGGCGGCAACCGTGGCTGGCGCTTCTTTTAGCACGCTTGCAGCAAACGTATCCAATGTACCCGCACCAGCTCAGGACCCGGTAGTTCAGCACCTTAAACTGAGCACTGACCAGGTTGCGCAGATTAAAAAGCTGCACCAGCAGCTTGAAACCAACGTTAGCCAGATATCGGTGAAGGATGATAAAGACGGCGCGTTGATTGACGTCATCAAGTCCGGGAAATGGGATGAAGCCGCCGTCAAAAAACAGCTTTCCGCCTTCAGCAATATCGAACAGCAGGCGCGTTATTACCGCGTGAAATACTATTTCGACCTGAACAAAGTACTGACCCCAGAACAGCGCCAGCAGGTGCAAAAAGATATCGCACAGACGCTGAGCGAATAATGACCATGGCCTGAATCAGCAATGATTCAGGCTTTTCGGTAATACTTCCTGCTCGAACAAAAATCCCTGCACAGCATCTGCGCCGCTCATACGGCAAATGGCATAATCCTGCGGCGTTTCCACCCCCTCGATCACAACCCGTTCTCCCAGCCCGCGAAATTGATTGACCAGTACCCTTAACTGCCAATCCGACGTCCTGAACTGATGAAACATTCCGCTTTCAATTTTGATGGCATCGAAACGGATGCCAGACAGTCGCCAGACAAAAAATAGCTCAGGCGAAACATCATCCAGCCACACGCGAAACCCGTGACGCACCAGGGTTTTAACGGCAATGCATACGGCCTGCTGTTCTGCCTTTTCCAGTCGCATCATGGTGCCAGGATCCTGTATTTCGATAACAATCCGCCCCTGATGCGCCTGCCGGGCGAGCTGCGCAATCCACGACAGACAGGTCAGCATCCTGACGGATAAATTCAGCGAATAACTTCCTGAGAGTGCCAGTACCTGCCGCATTTGCCACAGAAATAGCTGCTGTTTTGCGGTGATGGAAAGGTGCTTGAAAAAAAGATCGAGCGGTAGCGGCGTGCGTACCTGACTTAACACCTCGCAGACATCCAGCGATGCATCATCAAAAAAATGGATACGCTGCAAACGGATCCCGGTGATCCGCAGCAGCTCGGCGTTGCGGGGAAGCTCTGGCCCAGGGCGGGTCTGTTCGCTGAATCTGTTCATATCATTCCATTTTTTGATTGAAAGGACGTCGTGCATCCTGCAGCCACGGGATACGGCGATCGTTCGGGTATGTCAGGTAAAAGCGCGTCGCCAGACGATGCGCCTCAGGTAGGTCGCGCTGCTGTAACGCCAGCAAGATTTGCGTGAAGGAGACATTCGGGTCTGGGTGAACACGCACATAGTCAGGCGCCCAGCGGCGAACCGCTTCCAGCCAGCGAGCGTCCCGGGAACGCTGATACCGTTGCAGATACCCCATCTGAACATCAAACCGGTAGCGAGGGGCAAGGAGCCAGCCTCCTACCGGGAGCGACTCGGCCAGACGCCACTGCGCTGACTGTCGCTCCGCCAGCGTCAACTGCTGTTGCGTGTGCAGTGAGAGAAGCAACAATGGCGTGAAGGTCAAAAACGAGATCAATGCCAGCGCACGAATCAGCGACGTCGACGTAAGCGTCAGGCGAGCCCCTTTTAGCGGGCTATCTGCACAACGAAGCAGCAGGATCAGCAGTAACCAGTGTGGTGTTGACTGCCTGACGGGGTATTCCGTCAACATATGAATAACCACCGGCAGCGCCGCCACCAGACAGGCGCGACGCCAGCGATTTCCGTGCATCCACAGCCAGAAGCCTCCCGTAATAAAGCACAGCGTCCCCGCCAGCCCAACCAGGCCGCCCTCCACCAGCCACAGCACCAGCTCATTGTGCGGATGCGAGATGCTGCTCAGCCCCAACGGCCCCGCACGTTCGAGAAACACGGCGGCAAAACTGCCCACGCCCCACCCCGTCCACGGGCGTTCGGCAAATAATGCCAGTGACGTTTTAAGCACCGTCCAGCGCACCTGGGAAGTGGTCAAGTGATCGACTGTAGCAACGGACAAAAAATGGCGAGCGAGCGTGCCCGCCACCATGCCTAACGCCAGCGGCAACAGAAGTAGCAACAACATACGGCGTTGCGCCGGGAAAACCACCAGCAGCAAGACTTCACCTACCACCACAGACACATAGCCGGTTTGCGACTGGGATTCATGCAGCACAAAGCCCATCATCACCAGGGCAATCCCGATGACAATTCGATATCTGTCGCGTAGCCGTACAAAGAGCGGAGCTGACAGCAGCACACCAGATGCAGTGAAGCTGGCCATCAGATTGACCTGCTGAAAAATACCGTAGGGCCGCGTACCGCGTCGCCAGGCAAACTCCCAGTAATCAACACCCGGCAAATGCCAGTACTGATACAAAAACGCCAGACATTCGATGACGCACGCGCCCCATAGCAGGGTCAGCAGTACCGTCAGGGTGTTTGCCGCAAGCGGAATCTGTAATGTCACCAGATAGACGAGCACGCCTCCCAGCAGCGCCCCTGCGACCAGCTGCGCCTCGAACTGCCAGACGCCAGGCGTCAGCAGACAAAGCAGCGTCAGGATGAGCGCCCCCATCGAAAAAACCGTGGCAGGGACAGTGATGCGCCAGTGTTGACGAGGCACCAGCACTGATGCGCTTGCAGCCAGCACAACGGCATAAATCCAGCTCGTAATATTAAGCGGCAACGACAGACCGCTGCCGCCGTTATTCGGCCAGTAGAGATGCATTACCCCACACCAGAAAAACAGACTAATAACGAGCAATAATTTCTGCGCAGGCAGCGGCGCAATACGATTCAGTGCGTTCATCATGCTACTGGTAGTTCAGTGTCCAGGTTCCGCTGGCGCTGAACGGACCGTATTCGAGAGACTGATTTTTTATCGCCGACGGCTCTGCTGCGACCCACGCCCAAAAATTTAGCGTCATCGAGCCTGCAGTTATCTCTTTGACTGACGTGCTCTCATCAAGGCGAATTGCCGTGCCGTCCTCTTCACTCATCCCAATACCGATCCCTGTCGCGCCGCCCTGTTCACTGCTATCCAGCGCAAGATGATCGGCAAGCTCAGCATCCTCACTACCACTGAAAGTGACCGAGATCCCGCGAAAAACCTCTGGGTTGCAGTCGCGTAGCTGAATGCTGAATTTTTCCGGCTTACTGCGCCCCGAAAGATAGAGATCCTGCGTTGCGATTTGCCCGAAATCGACCTCGATTTTGTCGCCTCCAGGTGCCAGGCTGCAGGCCAGCGCTCTGATAGTGCCGTGAAAATACATATCGCCGCCGACCAGTTTGGTGTCGGCCTGCGCCATGCCGCCAAGCAGTAACACGCCGATCGCGAATAACGCCGAAAATCTCATGGCATCCCCCTACTGAAACTGCGCAACAACGGTGGCAGAGGCTTCAAACTCACCTTCCTTAACGCTTCCCACGCCCGGCTTTGCCACCGGTGCAGCGGTGAGATTCCAGTCGCCCTGATTCTGGTAAAAACCTTTCACGTTATAGAATTGATTGGGCACGACGGTGCCACCGCTCTCGTCTTTAAGCATAATGCCGAGATCGTCGCGCTTTTGTCCGCCGCTCAGCGTGCCGAGGAGATGATCGTTGAACCCCGCCGTGCCTGACGCCGTGGTAGTTTGTACGCCAAGATTAATGTTCAGCGCGCCCTGATCGAAGCTGCCGCCTTCACAAACAACATGAATGGGGATCGACTTGCTGTAGTTAGTGCCATTGAGCCGGGCAGCGGATCCTGGCAGATCGCCAAACTCAATGCTGATTTTGTCTCCCCGGTTGAAGGTGCATTTGTCCGGTACGGTAATCAGCCCGGATTTAATCACCACACGGGAAATCGCCGTAGTGGGCGTAGGTCCCGCGCTCCCCATGCGCCCGGCAACCTCCACCAGAGACTGGGAAGTGATATTGATGCCGTTGATAATGGGTTTAGTGACAATAAACGTCACTTTCCCTTTTGAACCACTTTCAACGTTAGTGGCGCGCGTGTAGCCCTTGCGCTTTTTGCAAGTGTTATTGCTGTTGCGGTTTGAAACGTTGGTAAAAGGCGCCTGAACATACTGTTTATAGCCCCCGGCAACCCACACCTGCACTTCCACATCCAGATACTCATTTAGCCGAAAACGGTTCGCCCCCTGATTTGAAGGCGGCATCGTAGTCGTGGTGGTGTAGTAAATCGGCGACCGGGAGATGTCAGCCTGCTCGCAATAGAAATTCACCACATACCAACTGCCCAGATTCCAGGTAAACGGATCCGTTCTGCCACCCACGTGGTTTTTACTGACATCCAGCGAGCTCAATTCGATATCGTACTGATGCGGCGACCCGCCCTCCGGCTCACCTTCCCCCTGTGTAAATGCCTGCCCGGCCAGTGGACAGCCAGCCAGGGCAACCCACAACAGCGCTTTGCGTAATACGCTCATAGATACTCCAGCTTAAGTCTCACCAGGCCGTTAAATTCTCCGGCAGTCACCTCTGGCCCAAAAGATTCCAGCGTGGCCAGAAAGTGAATGGCGTTATCGCCTGGTTTGAGGATCCACATACGTTGCGGTTGGTTCAGATGGATCAGCTGATTACGCTCGGTCAGTAGCCGAATGCCCGCGCCGCGCACATCACCACGAATACGCCCCAGGTCACTGTTTTCCGGCGCGCCTTCGGCCATCAGCGTCATCGAAACGCCACGTTCCACCGTGCTGTGCGCCAGCTCGGGCATTTCGCTGGTCTGCCCGGGGAAATCCCTCAGGGTATGACCAGAGCCCTTTAAGCAGCCGTTCAGGTACAGCGTGACCAACACCGGTTCGCTGCGATCGCCGCCCTGGCGAAACCGACTGGCGGAAATATCACCAAGATTGATGGTCTGATCGCGTGAGGCCATATCCAGCACGCACGGCGACACGTAGACCCGGCCGTGAAAGCGGACGTTGCCATACTCACCGGACACGTTGCTCATATCCTGGCGGCCGCTGGTGGCCTGAACCTGCCAGGCCATGCCCGCCATCAGCAGGGCGCAAAGCATCTTTTTCATTTACGATTCCTGTTACCGGGGCTGTTGCTCCATCGGCAATGCTTTACATACATTGCCTGTGCAGCTGAATTTCAGTTCGGGATGACCGCCAAAATCGTTCACGTACATCATGCTGAACTGGCTGACGCTGCCGTCCGTGACGCTGAAATCGAGAGAGGATTTTGGTGAGACCATAACGCCGGGGAAGTCGGTCAATCTGCCGCCTCCCTGCGCTTCTGGCTTGCGGCTTAAGCCGATTAAGGTGACGAAGTAAGGCGTTGGGTTATCCACACTCCAGCGCTGGCCCTGCTTGTGAAAGACCAGTTGGTTTTGCCACACGGCGCCCGGCGTTTCCGGCACAATGGCGGCCGGACGGTAGAACAATTTGATGCGCGACTGCATCGCCAGTTGCAGCACGTTCGGCTTATCCGGTTTAGGCGGAATTTCACGTACGTTCAGGTAGAACAAGCTCTCGCGATCCTGCGGCAGGGCGTTGATCCCGCTGGTTTTCGTCACGCGGGCAATTCCCTTTTGCCCACCGTTAATTCGTTGCAGCGGCGGTAAGACCATCAGCGGCGAGGTAATTTTTGTTCCGTTGGCATCTTCCACCCACGACTGAGCCAGAAACGGAATGCTCGGGCTGGTATTGGTTAAGTTCGCACTGACTGAGCGCGCATCACCAGTGATGATCATGCGGGTACGGTCGAGCGCAATACCCGCCCATGAGGTGTTGATCTCTGCAATCAAAAGCAGGCCACAGGCCACGGGTTTAAGCCAACGCTGCACGGAGTAAAAAGCTTGATTATTCATGACAAAATTCATTCAGGTTATTGAAATTATTCACAAGGCAACAGCACGTTACCTTCTGGGTTGATTTGTTGTGGCACCTGTAAGTGGCACTGCGCACGGCCAGCCCAGGCAACGGAAAGACGCTCAGCCGGATTCACACCCGCAATCCAGGCCATACCGTTTTCCATTACCATGGCGACGCTAACGCCGTTAGCGTTAAACACTTCGGCGCCAAACGGCGGTACCGAGCCATCCTTCAGGCGCAGCAGCGCCATCATTTTTTGCCCCTGCGCCACGGCAAAATGCTGGTAGCCAATCGCACCTTCCGTCAGGGTGTTGGTCACGATGGCTTTAGTCGCGGAAATGTCCTCGTCCATTGCGTCCACATCGATACGGGTATCAAAGCTGTGATAGCTAACGACGTCCGGTACGACGGCAATACCGAAGCGGTTTGAGTGCGCCTGTTCGCCGTTCAGCGGCACGTTCGCCACCCCGTCGGTATCAACCATCACTCTAGCGGTATTCATCGACGCCTGGCTGTTGTGCAGCGCCGCACCGTGACGCGTCGCGGTAAAGCCGCCGCGCATCGTGCCGCCAACGGAGAAATAACGTGATTGCTGCCAGCTGACGTTAGATTCCAGTTCCGCCATCATGCTGCGGTGCTTGTAATAGCCATCAAACGCCGTACGCCCTTCACCGGAAACCCCTGTGCGCAAACGCCACGGATTGTTACGGTCGCGGTTATCGGAATACGAAACCATCTGGCTGGTCTGGTTGCCGCTGTTCTGCAATTCGTAATCCATAGAGCGGCCATCGCTCCATGGCACCGAGATTGAAAGCGAAAGACTGTCGTCTCGTTTGCCCTGATACTCAGAGCGGTAAGCCGCAACGTTGGCGCTGATCCCCTGGATGCCAGCAAATGAAAAGCTGTGCCCCATCGATAATCCGTAACGATCCTGGGAACCGCGATCCCAATAGTTCTGGTGGGTATAGGTCAGGTACAGCGTGGTCGCTAATAGTGGATCGTCAGCAAAGAAGGTTTTGTTGCCGGTGATGGTGTACATCTCTTTTTCGTTGCCGGCACTGTTGTTATTTTCATACTGCTCGTCGAGAAACTGCGAGAAAGTGCGGAAGTTACGCTGTGAGAAGCGGTAACCGGCAAAGGTGATGGCGCTGTTGTACTCATCAAAAGTTTTGGCGTAGCTGAGCTTAAAAGACATACCTTTTTGTTCAGCCTGATGCTTTACCCGACTCACGGATTGCGTCGCATCAGCCGACAGCGCCCCCAGCCAGCTCAAGTCCCGCCCAATCCCCATCGACCAGGCGTTATAGCGATCGCCAGTCAGCAGCGCGCCGCCGTACAGCGACCATGCATTGCTGACCCCCCATGAAAAATCACCGCTATAAAACGCAGGCCCCTGAACGTCGTGGTTATAACGCGATGGCTTCCCGACCGCGGCGTTGTAGCGCACATAGCCTGGGCGCGTCAGATAAGGAATATCGGCCGTATTGACCTGAAAAGTGTGTACGCTGCCATCCTGCTCCTCGACGCGAACATCCAGCGTGCCGCGTACCGAACCGTGCAGATCCTGAATATTAAATGGCCCTGCAGGAACGGTGGTTTGATAGATAACACGGCCCTGCTGACTGACGGTAACCTTCGCATTGCTGCGGGCGATGCCGTGCACTTCAGGCGCGTAGCCCTGCAAATTCGGTGGCAACATACGCTCGTCGCTAGCGAGGTTAGCCCCGGTGAAACGCACCGAATCAAAAACCTGGGAATTCAGGTAGATTTCGCCGACCGTCAGTTTTGCAGCCTGCATCGGCAACGGTCGATAGGCATAGATCTGATCCCAGTCGATACGGCCGCGATTATCATCCGAAGCGTAATTGGCCTGATACTGGCCACGAAATCGCCACGCGCCGAGGTTAAAACCTGTCTGCCCATAGCCAGACAGAGAGCGATAACGATCGCCGCCCTGTTCATAATGTGTGGCCTGGCCCGAGACGCTGTAGTCAAAAATCAGCCCCGCGACGCCGTTATCCCAGCGCTCCGGTGGCGTCCAGTCTGGATCGGTATATTTCATCCACGCCTGAGGCACGATAATGTCCAGTACGCCTGCGCTATTATTCAGCGCCACACCCGGCAGGCGGGAAATGTCATAGCAGGTCGCGCTAATCGGATGAATATAGACCAGCGCCTCTTCTTTGAGCGCCAGTAATTCGAGTTGTTGCGGGGTCAGACATGCCATGGATTTATGCGGGTTGGCAGGATCGACGATATAACGGATCGACTGCTGTGGAATCTCCTGGCTGTTAATACGAACATCCAGCAGATATTCTCCGGGAGTCACAAAGTTGCCTTCGGAAAAACGCTGCAAATCGACATTGTGCCTGTCGCTGGCATCCAGTACGTCGGTATTAAATTCAATGGCCTCATCCGCTTCAGCCCATGAAGAGGCACAGACCAGAGCAATAAAAAGCGCCAGACGTTTTTTATCTGTTTTCAGCGTGATCATTTTCGTTCGCAAACCTTCAGATACCCGAATTGCAGTGCAGCTCAGAGATAATTCACAACAAAATGCGTGACCGCAGTAAATTCGCCAGATGTCATTCTTCCGTCGCGGGAGATCAAATAAGCCGTAAAATTGAGCGTGTTTTTCCCTGGATTAAGCACATAGTCCGGTGATGGCTCACCCAGATGAATTTGCTGTCCGTTGCTGTCATATATTTCTATCGCTAAATTTTCAGTTTCCGATTGCACGCTTAGATAATCAGGATTGTCACTATCCGGTGCGCCAGAAAAGGTAATATTGGCGCGTTGAAACAGATTCCCGGGGTGTTGAGAATCCCCTAATGAACATCCCAACAAATGAATGCTGAAATCATGCGCTGATACTTTCTCTGGTTTTCCGGAAATATCTCTGGCTGAGAGATCATCAAATTCAACCAGTAGCGACCGGTCGCGTGGATCGACATAACAGGCAGCCTCAATAATATTTCCGCGCATGCGCATTTTGCCGGGCGTACTGACAAGACGATTGGTGTCAGCCAAAACCCATGCAGGCGATATGAAGATAAAAAGCAGTAAAATTCGCCATCCAGGCATCACCGCATTTCCTTTCAGTTATTCGCAGGAAGGGTTAAGCAGGCGCGTTAATGCGCCTGCTGCAGATCGTTACTGGTAGTCGATCTGGAAATTAACGGTAGATTCGAAATCACCTGGAGTTACCGCGGCAGATGCGTTGTTTGCCTGCAGGTAAGCGACGAAATCAATGTCGGTTTCACCATCGGTAATGTTGACCTGAGAGGCGGCTTGACCCCATTCCACGTCCTGGTTGCCACTGTCAATCATACCGATGCCCGCGCCCTTTGCAGTACCAGAGGTGAATGCAGCCAGCGCGTTGTTGTCTGTATCAATCGTTGCCGGGGTATAGGTCACAGTGGCCGTTTTCGCGACGGTCGTATCACAGCCCTGCAGAACGATTTTGGCATGCTTAACGCCAGCACGTTGGTTGTCTTTTAACTGAGAAGTTGGGATCTCACCAAAATTAACCTGTACCGGGCTGGATTCTGGTGCCAGACCGCATGCGGAATTAACCAGAGAACCGGTGAAGTGAATTTTACCGTTAGTCGGTTCGACATTTTTTGCAGCAAAAGCAGAAGAGGCAGTAAAAGTCATTCCCGCCATCAGCGCACAGGCCACAGCCACGTTTTTCATTTTCATATTACTACTTAACCTTATATCTGTTTTTTAGTTATTCCGAAGATCTATTTCCGCAGATAATTTATGTCCGGAAAATCCTGATCTGCAGGTGGCGGTAGCGCATATCCTTGCAAACAATCCATCTCAAGCCGCCCCGTATTTTGAACTTCATTGGTATTCCATCCGAAATACCGTCCACAGTTGTTTACGCTGTTTCGGGGCTTATATTAAGTCGACGGGAAAATGACACAATGCAAAAATCCGGTATTAATCAAACTCAGGGAATCATGTTGTAACACTGTCTGCACAGCGATCGTTTACCTAAAAAACCGCCAAAAATCACGACTTAGCCAGTGTTAGTATCTATCATTTAGCATTTTTATAGAGTTTTTATCTATCAACTATTTTTTTATTTAGCCAGAACAACAGGCAAAATGTATTTATGAAATTTTTGTAAAAATGAAATTGGATATCAAAAGCGAGTAATGACAATAAGATAGTGAAAGAGAGGAAGGAGAAAAGAGGATTCTATAAGAGATATTAAAATATTGTTATATAAATATTAATAAAGCGATCTATGGTACAACCATTTTTTATAAATGAATTATGTTATGCTATTGCTTCACCCACTCGAATGCGAGATATCCTGCTTTAAAGGAGACATCAGTGATTTCTCATATACCAATAAACAAAATTAAATCCGTAATTATTGGTGATGGCTTAGTTTTCAGACCACATAAAAATACCCTAAAAGACCTGGCATCTGGTGAAATGGCCACATTGAATAATGTGGCAACACAATTACTGCTCTATTTGTTGCAAAATGGTAAAGAGATATCCTCGCGTGATGAAATTCTGCTGAATGTTTTTCAGCATAATGGCGCCAGAGCGACGGATGCGAATCTCAATCAGCACATTTCATTTCTGCGCAAAGCAATAACGTCTACGGGTCATCCTGCAGAGCTCATCGTCACAATTCCGCGGATGGGATTTCGGATGGGCGACGCTAATATCAATATTCAGCAACTGGAAGAAGCGCAAGCTCCCGCCAGAATTGCCAATGTTGCATCGACGCTCAACAAAAAGAAACAAAGCCGTTGGCCTGTGGCGATAACCGCGTTAATTACCGGTATCGCCGTGCTGGCGACAGCGTGGTTAACATGGATACCCAATGAAATCGCCATGACGGACGCGACTATCCTGCGGACTATCGACTATGAACAATGCCGTGTACATATATTAGGAAACGCCCTCACCGATACCATAACCGAAAAGAAAGCGCTGGATATTTTCAAGTCCGTGGGCATTAACCCCGACTGTTCGTACCCAAAAGATCTGTATCTCAATACCTGGGCGAGCAACCATAATCTGGTTGAGTGGTCGTTTGCCGCTGAATGCGGGCTGAACCTCGGCTATTACCATTGCATCAGCCAGTATCGCCATCATGAGGAATGATATGAAGCAAGAAAGCGATCACTCTCCTTTACTATGGTCAGTCGTGATTGCCATTTTTGGGCTGGCGGCTATCGCTTTTTTTATTATCGCCGGGAATGCGAAAAAACAAGAAATCAGTTTTTCCTGCTCCTCGGAATTCACGTCGATACTCGACATCCAGGATACAAAAAAGGTACTCCATGGAATAATGCTGATTACCAGCTACAACTCCGGACACCTTTCATTGTCAGTACAAGGGAAACTCAAAAGTGATGATGGCGAGTTTGCTGTGAACCGAAAACTGTTCTTTCGCTATGCCCGACCACTCGGCCATACTGCTGGTGTTTTCATGCTCACTCCCAACGGACGTGAAAAATCCCCCGATGATGAAGCAACGGATGCTGTCGATTATCTCTTCTTCGACGCTTACGAACGTGCCGACAAGCTGTATATGCTAAAGCACTTGAATGAAGAAACGGTGCTTATCGGCGATAACTTTTCACCCCGCTTCGCCTGCGTGATGAATCACTTCGCAGGTTGATCTGCCCCTGGATATGCGTCGGGTTAAGGATGACCTGATGTGTTGCCTGCCCGATAGCACGGACGTGGTCGATAAAGTGTGATGATGAGATTATTATTGTTGGCGGGCTAAAACGACGAAAGCCTGAATCATTTCTGATTCAGGCTTTCTGAATAGTGGCGGAATGGACGGGACTCGAACCCGCGACCCCCTGCGTGACAGGCAGGTATTCTAACCAACTGAACTACCACTCCGCGTTGTGTTCCACTTGGGAACGAAGCGAATATTACGGATTGCCTCACGCCTCGTCAACGCTTTTTCTCACGTTTTTTAATCGTTTGCTGCAAAAATCACCCGAATGGTCATTTCCATACGGAAAACGTACAAACTATGCCCGCCAGAGGCAACTTCCGCCTTTCTTCTGCACCAGGTCAAGGCGCGACTCATGGGCCGCTAACTCTTCATCAGTGGCGAAAACAACGCGTAGTTTGCTGGACTGTCGCACAATACGCTGGATCCCCGTGTCATTCTGCTGCTGGCTGTCACCTTCCATTGAGAACGCCATCGTGGTCTGCCCACCGGTCATCATCAGATAAACGTCGGCCAGAATCTGGGCATCGAGCAATGCGCCGTGCAGGGTTCGCTTACTGTTGTCTATTTCATAGCGTGAGCATAACGCATCAAGGCTGTTGCGCTTGCCAGGAAACATTTTCCTCGCCAGCGCCAGGCTATCGGTAATTTTGCAGAATTCGTTTGTCTTCGGAATATCCCGCCTGAGCTTAGCGAATTCGTAATCCATAAAGCCGATATCAAACGATGCGTTATGGATGACCAGCTCCGCACCGCGGATGTAGTCGAGAAACTCATCGGCCACATCGGCAAACGTAGGTTTATCAAGCAGGAATTCGTCTGCGATTCCGTGTACACCAAACGCTTCCGGGTCCACCAGCCGATCCGGTTTCAGGTAAACGTGGAAGTTATTCCCGGTCAGGCGGCGGTTCACCACTTCAACCGCACCGATCTCAATGATCTTGTGGCCTTCGTAGTGGGCGCCAATCTGGTTCATACCGGTGGTTTCGGTATCGAGGACGATCTGTCGTGTAATTCCAGTGCTCATAACGGTCATTTATGTCAGACTTATCGTTTGATTTCGATTTGCTAAAACAGGAAGTCTACCAGAGATGCTTAAACAGGTAGAGATTTTCACCGATGGTTCTTGCCTGGGAAATCCAGGGCCAGGTGGTTATGGGGCGATTTTACGCTATCGCGGGCGCGAAAAAACCTTTAGCGAAGGCTACAACCTCACCACCAATAATCGCATGGAGCTGATGGCGGCAATCGTTGCGCTGGAAGCCCTGAAAGAACAGTGTGAAGTGATACTCAGCACGGACAGCCAGTATGTGCGCCAGGGCATTACGCAGTGGATCCACAACTGGAAGAAGCGCGGCTGGAAAACAGCAGATAAAAAACCAGTGAAGAACGTCGATCTGTGGAAACGTCTGGATACCGCGCTGGGGCCGCATCAAATCAAATGGGAATGGGTTAAAGGCCATGCGGGCCATCCGGAAAACGAACGCTGTGATGAGCTTGCGCGCGCCGCAGCAATGCGTCCCACTCAGGATGATATTGGGTATCAGGCGGAGGCTTAAGCGTCCGGTTTACGGTATTGCCGGGTTGCACCAACGGCCTGGCGGATAGGCGTTTTGCTTTTATTTTGTTTCATCGGGTTGAGCGTAAGCGGAATGGTTCGCTTACGCGCAACCACCAGTTGCAAACAGCCCAGCGCAGGGATATGGGCGCTTAACATTTTCCCGCCCTTCTTGTTCCAGGGCAGGACATGAAAACGGCTATAGTGCAGTACTTCAAAATTCAGCAATGAGAGCCAGTCCAACTGCCGCATGAGGGTAAACATCCGGCTGTTGTAGGGCGATGTTTTACGCAATACGGGCACCAGTTTACGCAATCCCATCAGACTTACCGGGTTAAAGCCGCTCAGAATCAACCAACCGTCATCAATAAGCACGCGATCGGCTTCATGCAGTAAGCGATGTGGATCGGAACACCACGGCAGCGTATGAGCCAACAAACAAACATCCACGGACTTATCGGCAAAGGGCAGATGTAAAGGATCGGCAGTCACCTGCATGGGAGCGCCTTGCAAAGAAACATTTACCTGATGAGAAACCGCGCACGCTTCGGAATTGATTTCTGCGCTTAAATTACCAATCTTAAGCAGATGAAATCCGTACATTTTTGCGAACCACGGGTTAAGCTGATGCTCCAGCGCCTGACGATAGTGTTCGCCCCAGGGCAAATCATCCCAACTAACGGGCGCTACGACAGTTTGAGGGATCCTTGCCGGTTTCATCACAACCTTCCGTTACGCATTGAGAGGTAATCTATGAATCTTAACAGTATTCCTGCATTTCAGGACAATTACATCTGGGTCCTGTCGAATAATGACAAACATTGTCTGATTGTGGACCCGGGTGAAGCAGAACCTGTTCTGAAAGCTATTGCAGAACATAACTGGGTTCCCGAGGCCATTCTGCTGACACATCATCATCAGGATCACGTGGGCGGCGTGAAAGAACTTCTGCAACATTTCCCACAAATAGCGGTATACGGACCGGCTGAAACGCAAGATAAGGGAACGACGCATATAGTCGAAGATGGCGATATTGCACTCGTTTTGGGGCATGAATTTACGGTAATTGCTACGCCGGGTCACACTTTAGGACATATCTGTTACTTTAGCCACCCTTACCTGTTTTGCGGCGACACGCTCTTCTCCGGTGGCTGCGGTCGGCTTTTTGAAGGCACAGCATCTCAAATGTATCAATCACTTAAAAAACTAAACGCACTTCCTGACGATACATTGATTTGTTGCGCACATGAGTACACATTAGCAAACATGAAGTTTGCCTTAAGCATTCTACCGCACGATCCGTTCATAAATGAATATTATCGTAAAGTTAATGAGTTACGCGTAAAAAAACAAATGACACTGCCCGTAATTCTGAAAAATGAGCGACGAAATAATCTTTTTTTAAGAACGGAAGACATTGATTTAATTAATGAAATAAATAAAAAAACAATATTGCAACAACCTGAAGAGCGTTTTGCCTGGTTAAGGTCAAAGAAAGATACGTTCTGACAATTGCGGGTTGCCTTTTGAAAACTTCGCCGTTATGATCGGTCGTCTTTTAAGCAACTATTGACACACACATGAAGGCAAAAGCGATATTACTCGCCTCTGTCCTGCTTGTTGGGTGCCAGAATACTGGTAACGTCCAACAACACGCACAGAGCCTTTCTGCAGCTGGTCAAGGGGAAGCAGGAAAGTTTACAAGTCAGGCGCGATGGATGGACGACGGAACATCTATCGCTGCTGATCAAGATTTGTGGGCTTTCATTGGTGACGAGCTAAAGATGGGAATTCCGGAAAACAACCGGATTCGCGAACAGAAACAGAAGTATTTACGCAATAAGAGCTATCTCCACGATGTAACTTTACGGGCAGAGCCGTATATGTACTGGATAGCCGGGCAGGTTAAGAAACGTAACATGCCAATGGAACTGGTACTACTACCCATAGTGGAGAGCGCTTTTGATCCTCACGCAACGTCTGGCGCCAATGCCGCAGGTATTTGGCAGATCATTCCGAGCACGGGGCGCAATTATGGTTTAAAACAGACCCGCAATTATGATGCACGTCGCGACGTTGTGGCTTCCACCACCGCCGCACTGGACATGATGCAGCGTCTGAACAAAATGTTTGATGGCGACTGGCTGCTGACCGTTGCTGCTTATAATAGCGGTGAAGGTCGTGTCATGAAGGCAATTAAAACGAACAAAGCCCGTGGTAAACCCACTGACTTCTGGTCGTTGCCATTGCCTCAGGAAACGAAGCTATATGTGCCAAAAATGCTGGCATTGAGCGATATACTCAAAAACAGCAAACGCTATGGCGTGCGTCTGCCAACAACAGACGAAAGCCGCGCGTTGGCACGTGTTCGCCTGAGTAGCCCGGTTGAAATGGCTCAGGTTGCCGATATGGCAGGTATTTCCGTCAGCAAGCTGAAAACCTTCAATGCAGGCGTGAAAGGCTCCACGTTGGGTGCCAGTGGTCCGCAATATGTGATGGTGCCAAAGAAGCATGCAGAGAAGCTGCGTGAGTCTCTGGCCTCAGGCGAAATTGCAGCCGTGCAGTCAACGTTGGTTGCGGATAACACGCCGCTGAACAGCCGTAGCTACAAAGTTCGCTCTGGCGATACGCTTTCTGGCGTCGCTTCACGTCTTGGCGTGAGCACCAATGACCTTAAGCAGTGGAATAATCTGCGCGGGTCATCGCTGAAAGTAGGCCAAAATCTGACGGTGGGCGCTGGTACCAGCGCACAGCGACTGGCGAACAACAGCGATAGCATCACCTATCGTGTGCGTAAAGGCGACTCGCTCTCGAGCATTGCCAAACGCCACGGGGTTAACATCAAGGATGTGATGCGCTGGAACAGCGATACGAACAATCTGCAGCCAGGCGATCAGCTAACGTTGTTTGTGAAAAACAGCGGTATGCCGGACTCCTGATAGCATTGTAGAAATGAAGGCACTGGTTTCCCCCCAGTGCCTTTTTTTTTATCCCGCTTTATGTGCTTCAACCATTATCGTGTCGCTGGTAAACGAGCCATCTTCCTGTAACGCAAAATAGGCTTTCACTTCCGCAGAAGCACTTTGTTGGTATACACGGATCGCGTCGCTCAACGCTGCAGGCGTGCGCATCCGCGCCACCCACGAACTGAACTCCAGCGGCAGACGATCGGTTAACAAGGTATCGGCAATCAGATTGGCGTCATTGATTAACGACAGCCATTCTCCGCTGGAATAGTTGCGTACGTGCGAGGTATCGCGTAACGCCTCCACAGTTTGCAACCAGATGTCACGTACAGGATGGCCTGGCGACATCACATCCATCACAATCAACACGCCGCCGGGCCTCAGAATGCGGTTCACCTCTCGCAACGCACGCCCGACATCATGCCAGTGATGCGCGGAATAGCGGCTAATCACCACGTCAAATACGTTATCTTCAAACGGCAGGCTTTCAGCATAACCCTGCCGTGTGGCGATATTCTCCAGACCTCTGTCCTTTGCCGCTTCAGTGACCACGTCAAGCATCTGCGACGATAAATCATATGCCACTACCTGCTTTACGTATTGCGCGGCCACAAAGCTGGCGTGCCCCGCTCCGCATCCCATATCCAACACGCGGGCCTGCGGAAATGCCAGCAACCTTTCCCCCAGACGTTGCAAGTCACGACCAGAGGCGTGCACCGCACTGGTTAAGTAGGCATTAGCCTGAGAGCCAAACTGTTTTTCGACGTTGTCATGATGAGAGCGTGTTGTCATTGTGTTGTCCTTCGGTTGTTGTGAAATATGAAGGGCAACCATCACAGGCCTGCCCTACGGCAGACCTGACACACCGTTATTGTTCAGGTTTGCCGGGACTGAATTCAACGAGTAGCGGGTTGTGGTCGGAGGCGCGGGTGACCAGCACAGAGGCCTCACTCACGTTCAGACCGCGATAGAACACAAAATCGAGAGGACGACCAAACGCGCGGCGGCGCTGATCGTCGGTAAAGCGCACCTGGCGCAGCGACATTTCACGCGCAAAGCGGTACAGCGCATTCATCCGTCGACGGCTCCAGGCATTAAAATCGCCGGCCATAATCACCGGACCGCTGTGATGAGCAATCTGATCGCCAATGGGAAGTAACTGCTTACTATAGACATCAACGCCAAGGCTAAAGTTAACCGCGTGGATATTCACCACCATTAACAACCGAGTGTCAGGCAACGGGTACACCGTCACCAGCGCCGATTTCGCCAGCCGTAAAATAGGCTCTCGCTCGCGCAATGGGCAGCAGTAAACTGGATGGGCGGAGGAGAGTGTCATAACGCCAGAGGGGTGCTGAGGCAGCACAAAGGCGGGAACCTGGTCGGCAGCGAGATAGTTAGTGGTCGCAAACTGCACCAATTCTGGTGTGGTTTGCGCTTCCTGCAATAACACCAGATGCGCGTCTTTACCAAAATTCTTCAGCACCGACTGCCATTCTGCTCGCTGCTGTTTAAAAATATTCCATACCAGCACGCGAATGCGATCTTCACTGCTTAACGGTACGCCTGCGGGTAATGCCTGGCCAATATGCGCAAACGAGCCCGGCGGTAAAATCCGCTCGACGGGTTGTCCGGCAACATAACGCATGGCATAGGTGTTTTTTCGCACTTTAGACTTTCAAACCTCTGTAACGTCAACCAGTCCGCAGCCGGACTGGTTCTTCTGTTATAGGGATTTTAGCACTCACTTTCAACGAACAATTGCAGTTTGTTTTGTAAGTAGGCGCTTACATCAATGATTTACCCCAGAGCAACGCGTGTGGACTTATCAAGACGGCCACTCAGCCCCATCAGCAGGAAAGCCACCAGAACAATAAGTGCCCCAATCCACGGTGTCTGCGCCAACCCATAATGCTCGACCGTTTGTCCGCCAATCACGGAACCCAGTGCAATACCAATATTAAACGCTGCAATGTTCAGCCCTGACGCCACATCAACAGCATTGGGCGTAAATTGTTCCGCTTTCTGTACCACGTAGACCTGCAATCCTGGTACGTTACCGAAGGCAAAGATCCCCATCACCAGAATGGTAGCCAGCGCGGCGTACTGCGTGGAAGCCGTCAGTTGGAAGACCATCAGCAGAACAAACAGCGCGGCAAAAATGAATTTCAATGCAGGAACCGCACCATGCTTATCCGCCAGCTTACCACCCCAGATATTGCCGATAGCAACTGATACCCCGTAACCCAGTAAGATCCAGCTCACCGCTGCCGGGGAGAAGCCCGCCAGATCCTGCATCATCGGTGCCAAGAAGGTGAAAGCCGTGAACACACCACCGTAGCCCAATGCCGTAATGGCGTAAATCAGCAACAGACGAGGATGAGTCAGCACTTTCACCTGGTCGCGAATGCTGGCGGCCGCTCGACCAGGAATGTTAGCCGGGATCAGCAGTTGGCTACTAATCAGCGCAATCACGCCTAACATTGATACTGCCAGGAAAGTCTCACGCCAGCCAAAGTGCTGGCCGATAAACGTACCCAGCGGCACGCCCGTGACCAGTGCCACCGTTAAGCCACCGAACATAATAGCGATGGCGGAAGCTGCTTTTTCTTTTGGCACCAGACTTGTCGCGATAGTGGAACCAATCGAGAAGAATACGCCGTGAGCCAGCCCCGTCAGCAGACGGGCGACAATAAGTGTCATATACCCGGGTGCCTGCCATGCCAGTAAATTCCCCGCCGTAAACAGGACCATCAGCGCGACAAGCAACTTTTTACGTGGCAGGCTTCCGGTCAGAGCGGTCAGTACCGGTGCGCCAATCGCCACACCCAGCGCATAGATTGAAACCAGCATCCCGGCTGAAGGTAACGAGATTGCCAGTTGTTGAGCGATGGTCGGCACCAGGCCAACAATCACAAACTCAGTCGTGCCAATAGCGAAGGCACTTATTGTTAGTGCAAATAATGCGAGAGGCATAAATAACTCCGTAACATCAGTAATCAGATGACACGCAGTATGCCGGGATGTTTTAATAACAAAAATATTCAAAATCTCAATATAATTTTGCGTCAGGTGCAAAAATGAAAGCAACCTCTGAAGAACTTGCGATTTTTGTGGCCGTTGTGGAAAGCGGCAGCTTCAGCCGGGCGGCAGAACAACTCGGTCAGGCTAATTCCGCAGTCAGTCGGGCAGTAAAAAAGCTGGAGATGAAATTGGGTGTGAGTCTGCTTAATCGAACTACCCGACAGCTAAGCCTGACAGAAGAAGGAGAACGCTACTTCAGGCGTGTGCAGCAGATACTGCAAGAGATGGCAGCAGCAGAAACGGAAATCATGGAGTCACGCAATACCCCGCGCGGCCTGCTGCGTATCGACGCGGCAACGCCGGTGATGCTGCATTTCCTGATGCCGCTAATCAGACCGTTCCGTGAGCGATATCCTGAGATGACATTGTCTCTTGTCTCCTCAGAAACGTTCATCAATCTTATTGAACGAAAAGTGGATGTCGCGATACGAGCAGGTACGCTGACTGACTCAAGCCTGCGTGCGCGTCCGTTGTTTACCAGCTATCGTAAGATTATTGCCTCACCGGACTATATTGCCCGTTTTGGCAAGCCCGAGACCGTCGAACAGTTAAAGCAGCATCTGTGTCTGGGGTTTTCCGAACCCGTTTCACTCAATACCTGGCCGATTGCCCGTAGCGACGGACAGCTCCATGAGGTCGAATGTGGGATTTCTTCCAACAGCGGGGAAACGTTAAAACAGCTTTGCCTGAGCGGCAATGGTATCGCATGTCTTTCAGATTATATGATTGATAAAGAGATCGCGCGGGGAGAACTGGTGGAGCTGCTGGCCGATAAACGTCTGCCGGTAGAAATGCCTTTCAGCGCCGTTTACTACAGCGATCGTGCGGTCAGTACACGCATTCGGGCATTTATAGACTTTTTAAGTGAGTATATAAGAACAGCTCCCGAAGGAGCTGTGAAAGAGGGTTAAAGGTACAGAGGGTCGGGCAATTAATCCCAATCAGGGGCCAGGCCTTCCGGGCTGACCAGACGATCGTTGCAGTCCAGTGCCGCGATCGCTTTTTTATCTTCAGTATCCAGATGCAGGTCCAGCGCCAGCAGGTTGCTTGCCAGGTTTTCACGCTTGGTAGATGAAGGGATCACGGAGTAACCTTCATCCATTGCCCATGCCAGAATAACCTGCGCCGGGGTCGCGTTATGTTTAGCGGCAATGCGTGCAATCACTTCATCTTTTAGCGCCTTACCGTAAGCCAGCGTCATGTAAGAGGTGATGTGGATACCGTGCGCTTTAGCCCAGTCAACCACCTTACGACTCTGCAGATACGGAGACAGCTCAATCTGGTTGGTCGCGATATTGTCTGCACCGACTGTAGCAATGGCTTTTTCCATCAGCGGAATAGTGAAGTTTGAGATACCAATTTCGCGAGTCAGCCCCTGCTCTTTCGCTTCAAGCAGCGCCTGCATAAACTCTTCAACGGATACCGCATCGCCCGGAGATGGCCAGTGGATCAGCGTCAAATCAACATAATCCGTACGCAGTTTCTTCAGACTTTCTTTCAGACTTGGGATCAGTTTGTCTTTGCTGAGATTTTCAATCCAGATCTTGGTGGTGATGTACAACTCGTTACGCGGTACGCCACTTTCGGCAATTGCCTGACCAACAGCCGCTTCATTTTCATAGATTTGCGCAGTGTCGACAGCACGGTAGCCCAGCTCAAGCGCCGTTTTGACAGAAGCGATAACCACGTCGTCTTTCAGGCGAAACGTACCTAAACCAAATGCAGGGATAGTCATAGAATTCCTCTTTTTAATCACTATGTTCGTTAACTGAGAGGATTATGACCATCAGTTCTTTGCCGAAAAAGAGTGAAAAATGCAGAGGATTTTTGCGGATTCAGCAATAATTAAATCGCTGGAAAAGAAAAAGCCCTGAGCGTTAGCTCAGGGCTCTTAATAAGTGGCGGAACGGACGGGACTCGAACCCGCGACCCCCTGCGTGACAGGCAGGTATTCTAACCAACTGAACTACCGCTCCACCGAATTTCTTTGTCACTACCCGGATTATTCATCCCGGTTTACTGCAATTTGATGCCTGGCAGTTCCCTACTCTCGCATGGGGAGACCCCACACTACCATCGGCGCTACGGCGTTTCACTTCTGAGTTCGGCATGGGGTCAGGTGGGACCACCGCGCTACAGCCGCCAGGCAAATTCTGTCTATCAACACACCTCTCGGGTCTGTCGATATAATCTGTAATCAAGCTGAATTTCGATGTCTCTTTCGCCAAAACACCTTCGGCGTTGTAAGGTTAAGCCTCACGGTTCATTAGTATCGGTTAGCTCAACGTATCGCTACGCTTACACACCCGACCTATCAACGTCGTCGTCTTCAACGTTCCTTCAGGACCCTTAAAGGGTCAGGGAGAACTCATCTCGGGGCAAGTTTCGTGCTTAGATGCTTTCAGCACTTATCTCTTCCGCATTTAGCTACCGGGCAATGCCATTGGCATGACAACCCGAACACCAGTGATGCGTCCACTCCGGTCCTCTCGTACTAGGAGCAGCCCCCCTCAATTCTCCAGCGCCCACGGCAGATAGGGACCGAACTGTCTCACGACGTTCTAAACCCAGCTCGCGTACCACTTTAAATGGCGAACAGCCATACCCTTGGGACCTACTTCAGCCCCAGGATGTGATGAGCCGACATCGAGGTGCCAAACACCGCCGTCGATATGAACTCTTGGGCGGTATCAGCCTGTTATCCCCGGAGTACCTTTTATCCGTTGAGCGATGGCCCTTCCATTCAGAACCACCGGATCACTAAGACCTGCTTTCGCACCTGCTCGAGCCGTCACTCTCGCAGTCAAGCTAGCTTATGCCTTTGCACTAACCTCCTGATGTCCGACCAGGATTAGCTAACCTTCGTGCTCCTCCGTTACTCTTTAGGAGGAGACCGCCCCAGTCAAACTACCCACCAGACACTGTCCGCAACCCGGATTACGGGTCTACGTTAGAACACCAGCCATTAAAGGGTGGTATTTCAAGGTTGGCTCCATGCAGACTGGCGTCCACACTTCAAAGCCTCCCACCTATCCTACACATCAAGGACCAGTGTTCAGTGTCAAGCTATAGTAAAGGTTCACGGGGTCTTTCCGTCTTGCCGCGGGTACACTGCATCTTCACAGCGAGTTCAATTTCACTGAGTCTCGGGTGGAGACAGCCTGGCCATCATTACGCCATTCGTGCAGGTCGGAACTTACCCGACAAGGAATTTCGCTACCTTAGGACCGTTATAGTTACGGCCGCCGTTTACCGGGGCTTCGATCAAGAGCTTCTCCTTACGGATAACCCCATCAATTAACCTTCCGGCACCGGGCAGGCGTCACACCGTATACGTCCACTTTCGTGTTTGCACAGTGCTGTGTTTTTAATAAACAGTTGCAGCCAGCTGGTATCTTCGACTGATTTCAGCTCCATGAGTAAATCACTTCACCTACATATCAGCGTGCCTTCTCCCGAAGTTACGGCACCATTTTGCCTAGTTCCTTCACCCGAGTTCTCTCAAGCGCCTTGGTATTCTCTACCTGACCACCTGTGTCGGTTTGGGGTACGATTTTGTGTTACCTGATGCTTAGAGGCTTTTCCTGGAAGCAGGGCATTTGTTACTTCAGCACCGTAGTGCCTCGTCATCACACCTCAGCGTTAACAAGACTCCGGATTTACCTGGAATCTCCGCCTACATGCTTAAACCGGGACAACCGTCGCCCGGCTAACATAGCCTTCTCCGTCCCCCCTTCGCAGTAACACCAAGTACAGGAATATTAACCTGTTTCCCATCGACTACGCCTTTCGGCCTCGCCTTAGGGGTCGACTCACCCTGCCCCGATTAACGTTGGACAGGAACCCTTGGTCTTCCGGCGTGCGGGTTTTTCACCCGCATTATCGTTACTTATGTCAGCATTCGCACTTCTGATACCTCCAGCATGCCTCACAGCACACCTTCAACGGCTTACAGAACGCTCCCCTACCCAACAACACATAGTGTCGCTGCCGCAGCTTCGGTGCATGGTTTAGCCCCGTTACATCTTCCGCGCAGGCCGACTCGACCAGTGAGCTATTACGCTTTCTTTAAATGATGGCTGCTTCTAAGCCAACATCCTGGCTGTCTGTGCCTTCCCACATCGTTTCCCACTTAACCATGACTTTGGGACCTTAGCTGGCGGTCTGGGTTGTTTCCCTCTTCACGACGGACGTTAGCACCCGCCGTGTGTCTCCCGTGATAACATTCTTCGGTATTCGCAGTTTGCATCGGGTTGGTAAGTCGGGATGACCCCCTAGCCGAAACAGTGCTCTACCCCCGAAGATGAATTCACGAGGCGCTACCTAAATAGCTTTCGGGGAGAACCAGCTATCTCCCGGTTTGATTGGCCTTTCACCCCCAGCCACAAGTCATCCGCTAATTTTTCAACATTAGTCGGTTCGGTCCTCCAGTTAGTGTTACCCAACCTTCAACCTGCCCATGGCTAGATCACCGGGTTTCGGGTCTATACCCTGCAACTTAACGCCCAGTTAAGACTCGGTTTCCCTTCGGCTCCCCTATTCGGTTAACCTTGCTACAGAATATAAGTCGCTGACCCATTATACAAAAGGTACGCAGTCACCCCATAAAGAGGCTCCCACTGCTTGTACGTACACGGTTTCAGGTTCTTTTTCACTCCCCTCGCCGGGGTTCTTTTCGCCTTTCCCTCACGGTACTGGTTCACTATCGGTCAGTCAGGAGTATTTAGCCTTGGAGGATGGTCCCCCCATATTCAGACAGGATACCACGTGTCCCGCCCTACTCTTCGAGTTCACAACACATGCACTTTTGTGTACGGGGCTGTCACCCTGTATCGCCGGACTTTCCAGACCGTTCCACTACCACACATGCTGATTCAGACTCTGGGCTGCTCCCCGTTCGCTCGCCGCTACTGGGGGAATCTCGGTTGATTTCTTTTCCTCGGGGTACTTAGATGTTTCAGTTCCCCCGGTTCGCTTCATTACGCTATGTATTCACGTAATGATAGTGTGACGAATCACACTGGGTTTCCCCATTCGGAAATCGCCGGTTATAACGGTTCATATCACCTTACCGACGCTTATCGCAGATTAGCACGTCCTTCATCGCCTCTGACTGCCAGGGCATCCACCGTGTACGCTTAGTCGCTTAACCTCACAACCCGAAGATGTTTCGTAAAACACTTCAGTGTTGCGAAAATTTGAGAGACTCGGACACACCGCTTTTCATTTCTTATTACGGAGAAATGAAACAGTGTGTCGTTTCAATTTTCAGCTTGATCCAGATTTTTAAAGAGCAAATATCTCAAACGAGACTCGAAAGTCTGTTTTGAGATACTTCGGTCGGCGACTTTCACTCACACATACCAGCAAGTGGCGTCCCCTAGGGGATTCGAACCCCTGTTACCGCCGTGAAAGGGCGGTGTCCTGGGCCTCTAGACGAAGGGGACACTGAAGTCTCAATCGAAAGACGCCTTGCTATTTACTTTTCATCAGACAATCTGTGTGAGCACTACAAAGAACGTTTCTTTAAGGTAAGGAGGTGATCCAACCGCAGGTTCCCCTACGGTTACCTTGTTACGACTTCACCCCAGTCATGAATCACAAAGTGGTAAGCGCCCTCCCGAAGGTTAAGCTACCTACTTCTTTTGCAACCCACTCCCATGGTGTGACGGGCGGTGTGTACAAGGCCCGGGAACGTATTCACCGTGGCATTCTGATCCACGATTACTAGCGATTCCGACTTCATGGAGTCGAGTTGCAGACTCCAATCCGGACTACGACATACTTTATGAGGTCCGCTTGCTCTCGCGAGGTCGCTTCTCTTTGTATATGCCATTGTAGCACGTGTGTAGCCCTACTCGTAAGGGCCATGATGACTTGACGTCATCCCCACCTTCCTCCAGTTTATCACTGGCAGTCTCCTTTGAGTTCCCGACCGAATCGCTGGCAACAAAGGATAAGGGTTGCGCTCGTTGCGGGACTTAACCCAACATTTCACAACACGAGCTGACGACAGCCATGCAGCACCTGTCTCACGGTTCCCGAAGGCACCAAGGCATCTCTGCCAAGTTCCGTGGATGTCAAGAGTAGGTAAGGTTCTTCGCGTTGCATCGAATTAAACCACATGCTCCACCGCTTGTGCGGGCCCCCGTCAATTCATTTGAGTTTTAACCTTGCGGCCGTACTCCCCAGGCGGTCGACTTAACGCGTTAGCTCCGGAAGCCACGCCTCAAGGGCACAACCTCCAAGTCGACATCGTTTACGGCGTGGACTACCAGGGTATCTAATCCTGTTTGCTCCCCACGCTTTCGCACCTGAGCGTCAGTCTTTGTCCAGGGGGCCGCCTTCGCCACCGGTATTCCTCCAGATCTCTACGCATTTCACCGCTACACCTGGAATTCTACCCCCCTCTACAAGACTCTAGCCTGCCAGTTTCGGATGCAGTTCCCAGGTTGAGCCCGGGGATTTCACATCCGACTTGACAGACCGCCTGCGTGCGCTTTACGCCCAGTAATTCCGATTAACGCTTGCACCCTCCGTATTACCGCGGCTGCTGGCACGGAGTTAGCCGGTGCTTCTTCTGCGAGTAACGTCAATTGCTGCGGTTATTAACCACAACACCTTCCTCCTCGCTGAAAGTACTTTACAACCCGAAGGCCTTCTTCATACACGCGGCATGGCTGCATCAGGCTTGCGCCCATTGTGCAATATTCCCCACTGCTGCCTCCCGTAGGAGTCTGGACCGTGTCTCAGTTCCAGTGTGGCTGGTCATCCTCTCAGACCAGCTAGGGATCGTCGCCTAGGTGAGCCGTTACCCCACCTACTAGCTAATCCCATCTGGGCACATCCGATGGCAAGAGGCCCGAAGGTCCCCCTCTTTGGTCTTGCGACGTTATGCGGTATTAGCTACCGTTTCCAGTAGTTATCCCCCTCCATCGGGCAGTTTCCCAGACATTACTCACCCGTCCGCCACTCGTCACCCAAGGAGCAAGCTCCTCTGTGCTACCGTTCGACTTGCATGTGTTAGGCCTGCCGCCAGCGTTCAATCTGAGCCATGATCAAACTCTTCAATTTAAGTTTGATGCTCGTGAATTAAACTTCGTAATGAATTACGTGTTCACTCAGAGACTTGGTATTCATTTTTCGTCTTGCGACGTTAAGAATCCGTATCTTCGAGTGCCCACACAGATTGTCTGATAAATTGTTAAAGAGCAGTTGCGACGCGCTTTAGCGCTCTGTCGCGAGGTGGCGTATATTACGCTTTCCTCTTTCAGAGTCAACCCTCATTTTCAGGTTTTTCTCTTCAACCGAACCGGCTGTTTGTGTGAAGTGATTCACATCCGCCGTGTCGATGGAGGCGCATTATAGGGAGTCGACTCAGGAAGACAAGCGGTAAAATGCATTTTTGTTTCAACCGCTCATCTTTTATCCATTACGCTTACTTTTGCTGCTTTTTTATCGCCATTGGCAGGTCTGCCAGACTATTTATGACCAAATCTGCCGCATTTTCTGCTTCCGGCGTAACAGGTTTGCCCGTGCGCACCAGAACCTTCGTTCCAACATTCGCCGCTGCCGCTGCCTGCATATCTTCTATCTTGTCGCCTACCATATAGGAAGCGGCCATATCGATATGCAGGAAGTCTCGGGCGGAGATCAACATTCCAGGATGCGGTTTACGACAGTCGCAGACCTGACGATACTCTTCTACTGTGCCCTGCGGATGATGCGGGCAATAGTAGATACCATCCAAATCAACGTCGCGATCGGCCAGCGACCAGTCCATCCATTCGGTCAACGTTTCAAACTGTGCCTCAGTAAATTTGCCACGAGCGATACCAGACTGGTTTGTCACGATAATGAGCGCGTAACCCATATTTTTAAGTTCACGCATGGCATCAATAACGCCGTCGATAAACTCGAACTCGTCAATCTCATGTACGTAACCGTGGTCCACATTAATGGTGCCGTCGCGGTCGAGAAAAATTGCGGGTACAGATTTTGCCACCTTTTATAGCTCCTGAATAAGGCATGTGGCTCTAGTATCGCATGTTTCGGCGGGCAAGAAAGTGCTCATCGTGCAAAGCTAGATTGATTTAGACGTCTGGATGCCTTAACATCCATCTTGTTGACGGCTTCGACCGTCCCAGACAGACGAAAATGCCACGGCTA
This sequence comes from Citrobacter sp. RHBSTW-00887, assembly GCF_013728095.1. Lineage (NCBI taxonomy): Bacteria > Pseudomonadati > Pseudomonadota > Gammaproteobacteria > Enterobacterales > Enterobacteriaceae > Citrobacter > Citrobacter sp. RHBSTW-00887. The sequence continues at coordinate 4,242,640 of NZ_CP056267.1, forward strand.
ACTTAATTACGATAATAAATAACCAATGATTAAACTTTCGAATATCACCAAAGTGTTCCAGCAGGGGACTCGCACCATTCAGGCGCTAAATAAAGTCAGCCTGCACGTTCCTGCCGGGCAGATTTATGGCGTCATTGGCGCCTCCGGTGCCGGTAAAAGTACGCTCATTCGCTGCGTTAACTTACTTGAACGCCCAACCGAAGGCAGTGTTCAGGTTGGCGGTCAGGAGCTGACGACGCTTTCTGAATCCGAGCTGACTAAAGCTCGCCGTCAAATCGGCATGATTTTCCAACACTTTAACCTGCTCTCTTCCCGTACCGTGTTTGGCAACGTCGCGCTGCCGCTGGAACTGGATAACACGCCAAAGGAAGAGATCAAACGCCGTGTAACAGAACTGCTGGATTTAGTCGGCCTTGGCGACAAGCACGACAGCTACCCGGCCAACCTTTCCGGCGGACAAAAACAGCGAGTGGCGATTGCGCGTGCGCTGGCCAGCAATCCAAAAGTGTTGCTGTGTGATGAAGCCACCAGCGCACTTGATCCGGCAACAACCCGCTCGATTCTGGAATTATTGAAAGACATTAACCGTCGTTTGGGACTCACCATTCTGCTGATTACCCATGAGATGGACGTTGTAAAACGCATTTGTGACTGTGTGGCGGTCATCAGTAATGGTGAGCTGATTGAGCAGGACACCGTCAGCGAAGTGTTCTCCCACCCGAAAACGCCGCTGGCACAGAAATTTATCCAGTCCACGCTACACCTGGATATCCCGGAAGATTATCTGGAACGTTTAAAAGCAAAGCCAGAAGCCGACAGCGTGCCAATGCTGCGCATGGAATTCACCGGTCATTCGGTTGATGCGCCATTACTTTCTGAGACGGCCCGTCGCTTTAACGTGAATAACAACATTATTAGCGCGCAGATGGATTACGCCGGCGGCGTGAAGTTCGGCATCATGCTGACTGAAATGCACGGCACACAGGAAGATACACAAGCAGCCATTAACTGGTTGCAGGAACACCATGTAAAAGTAGAGGTACTGGGTTATGTCTGAGCCGATGATGTGGCTGCTGGTTCGCGGCGTATGGGAAACGCTGGCAATGACCTTTGTGTCCGGTTTTTTTGGTTTTGTGATTGGCCTGCCGGTTGGCGTGTTGCTGTACGTAACGCGGCCGGGGCAAATCATTGAGAACGCGAAGCTCTACCGCACGCTCTCTGCACTGGTGAATATTTTCCGTTCCATCCCGTTCATTATCTTGCTGGTGTGGATGATTCCGTTCACCCGCATGATCGTTGGCACCTCTATTGGGCTGCAGGCCGCTATCGTCCCGCTGACCGTCGGCGCCGCGCCGTTTATCGCCCGTATGGTGGAAAACGCGCTGCTCGAAATCCCGACCGGGCTGATTGAAGCCTCCCGTGCAATGGGCGCCACGCCGCTGCAAATTGTACGTAAGGTATTACTTCCAGAAGCACTGCCTGGACTGGTCAATGCGGCCACCATCACCCTTATCACGCTGGTGGGGTATTCCGCGATGGGCGGTGCCGTCGGTGCCGGTGGCCTTGGCCAGATTGGTTATCAGTACGGTTATATTGGCTACAACGCTACCGTCATGAATACAGTGCTGGTATTGCTCGTCATTCTGGTTTATTTAATTCAGTTATCCGGTGATCGCATCGTCCGGGCTGTCACGCACAAATAACGTTGCACACAACACTAAAAACTCATTAAGAAAAGGAAATAAGCATGGCGTTCAAATTCAAAACCTTTGCGGCAGTTGGAGCCCTGATCGGTTCTCTGGCACTTGTGGGTTGCGGTCAGGATGAAAAAGATCCTAACCACATCAAAGTGGGCGTTATTGTTGGCGCAGAGCAGCAGGTCGCAGAAGTCGCGCAGAAAGTGGCTAAAGAAAAATACGGTCTGGATGTTGAGCTGGTCACATTTAACGATTACGTCCTGCCTAATGAAGCACTGAGCAAAGGCGATATTGATGCTAACGCCTTCCAGCACAAACCGTATCTGGATCAACAGATCAAAGATCGCGGCTACAAACTGGTTGCCGCAGGTAATACTTTTGTTTACCCGATTGCGGGCTACTCTAAAAAAATCAAGTCACTGGATGAGTTGCAGGAAGGCTCTCAGGTCGCGATTCCAAACGATCCGACTAACCTTGGCCGCTCCCTGCTGCTGCTGCAAAAAGTGGGCTTAATCAAACTGAAAGACGGTGTTGGTCTGCTGCCGACCGCGCTGGACGTGATTGAAAACCCGAAAAACCTGAAGCTGGTTGAACTGGAAGCGCCGCAGCTGCCGCGTTCCCTGGACGATGCACAAATCGCACTGGCGGTCATCAACACGACCTACGCCAGCCAGATCGGCCTGACCCCGGCTAAAGACGGTATCTTTGTTGAAGATAAAGATTCTCCGTACGTAAACCTGATCGTGACTCGTGAAGACAATAAAGATGCTGAGAATGTGAAGAAATTCGTTCAGGCATACCAGTCTGACGAAGTGTACGAAGCAGCAAACAAAGTCTTCAACGGCGGTGCTGTTAAGGGCTGGTAATTTTAGGCTGTTTCCAGAATCTGTAATATCATCAGGACGGGCGCTTGCCCGTCTTGTCATTTATGCAAGCACCTGATTCAATATCTGACGTTTAGATCATTCATTGAGGAAATATTATGCGTGCTTTACCGATCTGTTTAGTAGCACTCATGCTGAGCGGCTGTTCTATGTTAAGCAGATCCCCTGTTGAACCCGTTCAAAGCACCGCTACCCCGCCTAAAGCGGAGCCGGAAAAACCCAAAGCACCGCGCGCGGCGCCGGTAAGAATCATTACTAACGCTGAAGATTTAGTTGGCAAACCGTTCCGCGATCTCGGCGAAGTCAGCGGCGAATCCTGCCAGGCATCCAACCAGGATTCACCGCCGAGCATTCCAACCGCACGCAAACGCATGCAGATTAACGCATCTAAAATGAAAGCAAATGCGGTATTGCTGCACAGTTGTGAAGTAACCAGCGGAACGCCGGGTTGCTATCGCCAGGCGGTTTGCATCGGTTCTGCACTGAACATTTCGGCGAAATGAGCCATTTTCAGTTCGAGCAAATAGGCGTTATCCGCTCACCTTATAAAGAAAAGTTCGCCGTTCCACGCCAGCCAGGTCTGGTGAAAAGTGCCAGCGGTGAACTGCATTTGCTCGCACCTTATAACCAGGCCGATGCCGTTCGCGGCCTGGAAGCCTTCAGCCATTTGTGGGTGATTTTTGTTTTTCACCAGACAATGGAAGGTGGATGGCGTCCAACCGTGCGCCCTCCCCGTCTTGGCGGCAACGCCAGAATGGGCGTCTTTGCCACGCGTTCAACGTTTCGTCCGAACCCTGTTGGCATGTCGTTGGTTGAGCTGCGGGGCATACGTTGCCATAAAGAGCACGTAATCCTTGAGCTCGGCGGGCTGGATCTTGTTGATGGCACGCCGGTAGTGGATATAAAACCGTATCTGCCGTTTGCCGAATCGCTGCCTGATGCTCGCGCCAGCTATGCTCAGGACGCGCCGCAGGCCAGTGTAGACGTGACGTTCAGTGAAGAGCTCGCTGAGCAACTACCAAAGCTCGAACAGCGTTACCCGCATCTTCGTCAGTTTATTGCCGAAGTGCTGGCGCAGGATCCGCGTCCTGCCTACCGTAAAAACGAGGAAGAAGGCAAAACCTATGCCGTCTGGTTGCTGGACTTTAACGTCCGCTGGCGCGTGACGCCGTCAGGATTTGAGGTCTTTGCTCTGGAAGCCCGCTAATTTGCATCGCGTACTCTTTTGACATCCCCTTCTCGCTGGTAAACTAAACCACTTTTGTTTTGTGCCAGGCTCATTTTGAGCCTGTTCGATCGTTCAACTGGAACCGTAACAACATGCGTACTAGCCAATATCTGCTCTCCACTCTGAAGGAGACACCTGCCGACGCCGAGGTCATCAGCCACCAGCTGATGCTGCGCGCCGGGATGATCCGCAAGCTGGCCTCCGGGTTATATACCTGGCTGCCGACCGGCGTGCGCGTCCTGAAAAAAGTCGAAAACATCGTGCGTGAAGAGATGAACAACGCCGGTGCGATCGAGGTGTTGATGCCGGTCGTTCAGCCTTCTGAACTGTGGGAAGAGAGCGGCCGTTGGGAACAATACGGCCCGGAACTGCTGCGTATTGCTGACCGTGGCGATCGTTCGTTCGTACTCGGCCCAACGCATGAAGAAGTGATCACCGACCTGATCCGTAATGAGCTGAGCTCTTACAAACAGCTGCCGCTGAACTTCTATCAGATCCAGACCAAATTCCGTGACGAAGTACGTCCGCGCTTCGGCGTGATGCGTTCCCGTGAATTCCTGATGAAAGATGCCTACTCTTTCCACACTTCTCAGGAATCTCTGCAGGAAACCTACGACGCGATGTACGCTGCGTACAGCAAAATCTTCAGCCGTATGGGGCTGGATTTCCGTGCGGTACAAGCGGATACCGGTTCTATCGGCGGCAGCGCCTCTCACGAATTCCAGGTGCTGGCGCAGAGCGGTGAAGACGATGTGATCTTCTCTGACTCTTCCGACTATGCGGCAAACATCGAGTTTGCCGAAGCTGTTGCACCGAAAGAACCGCGCGCCGCTGCAACGCAGGAAATGACGCTGGTTGATACGCCGAACGCTAAAACCATCGCCGAGCTGGTTGAACAATTCAACCTGCCTATCGAGAAAACCGTGAAAACACTGCTGGTGAAAGCGGTTGAAGGCAGCAGCTACCCGCTGGTTGCGCTGCTGGTTCGTGGCGATCACGAGCTGAACGAAGTCAAGGCGGAAAAACTGCCGCAGGTTGCCAGCCCGCTGACCTTCGCCACCGAAGAAGAAATTCGTGCGCTGGTTAAAGCAGGTCCAGGATCTCTGGGTCCGGTGAACATGCCGATTCCGGTGGTTATCGACCGTACCGTTGCGGTAATGAGCGATTTTGCTGCCGGTGCCAACATCGACGGTAAACACTATTTCGGTATCAACTGGGATCGCGATGTGGCCACCCCGGAAGTGGCTGACATTCGTAACGTGGTCGCCGGCGATCCAAGCCCGGATGGCAAAGGTACGCTGATGATCAAACGCGGTATCGAAGTGGGCCACATCTTCCAGTTGGGTACCAAGTACTCTGAAGCGATGAAAGCCGCCGTTCAGGGAGAAGATGGTCGTAACCAGACGCTGACCATGGGCTGCTACGGTATCGGGGTCACTCGCGTTGTGGCTGCTGCGATTGAACAGAACTACGACGATCGCGGCATTGTATGGCCAGACGCCATTGCCCCGTTCCAGGTTGCTATTCTGCCGATGAACATGCACAAATCCTACCGTGTGCAGGAGCTGGCTGAAAAGCTGTACGCGGAGCTGCGCGCGCAGGGTATTGAAGTGCTGATGGACGATCGTAAAGAGCGTCCAGGCGTGATGTTTGCTGATATGGAGCTCATCGGTATTCCGCATACCATCGTGCTGGGCGATCGTAACCTCGACAACGACGATATCGAATACAAATACCGTCGTAACGGCGAGAAAGAGCTGATTAAAACCGGCGACATCGTCGACTACCTGGTCAAAGCTATTAAAGGCTAATACCAGCATAAGGCCCTGAGGATCAGGGCCTTTTTTACATGGATTGTATAAAATGGCTAAATCAACGGCGTATTACCGCCTGCTCCTCCCCTTCGGTCTTCTGCTTTCAGCCTGCACGATTGACGTCAGTCAGCAAAATTCATCAGCAACGGCTGTTGATGCCCAGGCAAAGAAATGGGAGGTAAAACTCCAGCATCAAAGCTCATTTACCGATCAAGCGCTGCATGAAATTACGGATACCGACCTCAGGCCGGGCGACCTGCTGTTTTCCTCTAGTCTTGGGGTGACCTCATTTGGTATTCGCGCGTTCAGCACCTCTTCTGTCAGCCATGTCGCCGTTTACCTTGGCGATAATGAAGTTGCCGAAGCGACCGGGGCGGGAGTACAAATCATTTCGCTCAAAAAGGCTGAAAATCACAGCGATAAGCTTTTTGCTCTGCGGGTCCCCAACCTCACACCGCAGCAGGCCGAAGAAATCAAAACATTCGCTTATAAAATCAAAGATAGCGGCTATAACTACCGCGGCATCGTCGAATTTATTCCGTTTATGGTGACCCGGCAAATATGTTCATTGAATCCTTTCTCAGAGGATTTTCGCCAGCAATGCGTCAGCGGGCTGGCAAAAGCACAGTTGAACAATACCAGTGAAGGAGAAAAGAAGGCGTGGTTTTGCTCCGAATTCGTAACCGATGCGTTTGCCACAGCCGGGCACCCGCTAACAATGGCGCAGCCGGGTTGGATTAGCCCTTCCGACCTGATGCATATGCGCGAAGGTGACATTTCCGCGTTTAAGTCTGAAACGCAGCTACAGTATATCGGCCACCTGAAGTTAGGGATTTATATCAAAACCAGCCGTTTTGTTGGATTGATCCGATAAGGAAAAACTGTCCGGGCGATCGCCGGACAGTTTTTATAAGCTGCAGATTAATCATCGCAACTCTGGCCAGGGATAAACTTAATTTCTTTATCCGCTCTTAAGGTTTTCACTGGTGTGCCCGTATCAGGATTTTCTTCCATCGTGAAGTGCCCTTCCACAGTAAGCAGAACTGCCTTATCCGTTGCACCACGCGCAGTCAGATAATCTCGCTCCAGTTGTGCATTGTTCGCGACAGAGACTCTTTTACCCGTCGCACAATCAGTGAAGGTTGCCGCGTCAGCCATATAGAAGTACATCCCCCGCATCGGCATTGGCGTCACCGGTAAGCTGGCGGAAACTGGCTCAAGCGTGTAGTTGAACTGTGACTCAATCGGGTTACCTTCACGATCGAGCATCTCCAGCGCTTCACCTTTTGCCCGGTAGTACGACTTTTCACCTTTGCTGTCAGTCAGCACCAGCTTATCGGCAGTGCGCGCCCATGTACCATAAGAGGCAAAGGAGGACGGTTCATCCCGCACGCCCTGATAGCGTTCGTTCATCACCCATGTGCCGTCTTTTTCCAGGAACAGAGAGGTTTCAATTCCTTCGCAGTCCGCGCAAGGCAAAATGCCACGCCAGCTTTGCTGCATCGGTTTTAATTCTGCCGCCCGCGTCGGCTGTAGTACATCGACTTCAGTACGGTTGTTACAGCCGATCAAGGAAAAAAGCGTGCATGCAGCGACCACGGACAATATTGCTGTTTTCACTATGAATTCCTTATAATTTTTTATTCCCGCTCGTCAGTCTTGCGTTCGACGAACTCTCCCACGCAGTGCTTTCACTGTGGATTTTTGCGCCTTCGATGACAACCTGCGCTCTTTCGAGGCGCGCGTTGGACGTGTTGCCTGTCGGCTTTTTTGCACCGCGGTTAATTCTTTTATCACCGCCACCAGTCGGGAGATTGCCGCTTCCCGATTTAGCTCCTGGCTACGGTATTCCTGCGCCTTAATGATAATAACGCCATCGCTGCTAATCAGATGATGGCTGGCGGCCAGCAGACGTTCCTTGTAATACTCTGGCAGGCCTGAGGCCCGAATGTCAAAGCGCAAATGGATAGCCGTGGAGGTCTTGTTAACGTGCTGACCGCCCGCGCCCTGTGCCCGAATCGCCGTGATTTCCAGCTCACTGTCAGGGATAGAGACGTTTCGGGAGATAACAATCATGAACGCGGCTGCCACGCGGTCAGATGAATTTCCAGATTGTTCTGAGAATCAGACAGCCAGATAGCGCCATCCTGGATAGTTGCCTGCAGCGCCATTGTACGACCAGCAAAATCACTCAGTTGCGCCAACTGTTCATCATCCAGATACCACACGGTGAGATTTTTAAACTGCGCACACTTGTTCTGGTTTTGCTGCCACCAGATCTGGGCCGCACGGCTGTTGTAAGTAAACAGAGCAACCTCACCAGACTGGGTACAGGCTTTTTTAATACGACGCTCATCCGGCAGACCCAGTTCAATCCAGAGATCGATGCCCAGATGGTCGTTACGCAGCCATGCTTCAGGCTCGTCTTCAGCACTCAGGCCACGCGTGAACTGCAGCCGTTCATCGGCATATTTAATCCAGGCCAGCAGGCGCAGCATCATGCGCTCCTGGGTTTCAGAGGGATGACGCGCCAGCGTCAAGGCCGCGTCAAGGAACTGGTTGCGGTCGAGATCCGCTACGTTGACGACGGCTTTATAAATTGTCGCTTTAAGCGCCATGAGAGAACTCCTTTCGAATCAGGCGCTCATTGTAGCGAAAACCGCGGCAAAAGGCTGCTAACAGCTCCTCAATCAAGGCGCTGATATTGCTTGAATGAGTATGGTATAGTCACCTTGCTAAACAGAGTTTATCTTCGTAGGCTTAGACTTGCATCCACGGTTAAGTCAGAGTGCTGACAGGAGGGCATGTGGAAAAATATTGTGAGTTAATACGCAAGCGGTACGCGGAAATCGCCAGCGGAGACTTAGGGTATATCCCGGATGCGCTGGGTTGCGTATTGAAGGTGCTTAATGAAGTGGCGGCAGACAGCGCCCTTCCAGAGTCGGTCAGGGAAAAAGCGGCCTATGCTGCCGCCAACTTACTGGTGAGCGATTATGTCAATGAATGAAACGTATCAACCCATCAATTGTGATGATTACGACAATCTTGAACTCGCCTGCCAGAACCATTTGTTACTGACGCTGGCGCTAAAAGATGGCGAAGTTTTGCAGGCGAAAGCGAATGACCTGGTTTCACGCAAAAACGTGGAGTATCTGGTCGCAGATGTCGCAGGTGAAATCCGGGAGCTTCGTCTCGATAAAATTGCCAGCTTCAGCCACCCGCAAATCGGTACCGTGGTCGTCAGCGAATCTTAACTTTTCTTGCACCTTATCAGGCCTAAATGACCAGGCCTGATAATCGCACCGCCATCAGGCATGCCAAATCAGACTCATACCTTCTTCATCTACCGCCGCACCCTCACGCGTCACAAAAACACCCGCAGCCGCAATCAACGTTTCACCGTAAAACAACAACGGCGTGGTATCTCGTCGCCAGGGCGGGATCCCCTGCTCCTGCCAGATTTTCTTTAATTTACGTCCACCGTTACGCCCGACAATATGCAATACGCCTGGCGCTTTAAAACGAATACTGACGGCTTCACCTGCTTGCGGCATGCGCAATTCGCCAGCAGAGATTAGCTGCACCGAGCCTAACCCAGCTGGCAGCGTCAACGGCGTTTCCCGGCATGACCACGGGATGACTGTTTCGCTTTGCCCGTCGACCGATTTAACCCACCATAGCTGTGACTGATAGCGACGGACCTCATATTCTCCTAGACGAAAACAGGGGGAAGCATCTTCTCGCGCCAACGCCACTTCCTGCCAGATACGTTCCAGCCCGTCCCGGGAAGGCATCGGTGCATTTACCCCCGCCAACCAGCGACGAAGCAGAGCGGCACGCCGCACGCCACTCATCATCATTAACGGTGCCAGTAACAGTGTGCCTTGGGCAGTCACGCAGTCGGCTAAATCATTGGCCAGCAGTTCATCCAGTAAACTCTCCTGCTCGGCGCACAGCGCGGCGCTACGGGCTACGGCTTGCGCGAAGTGCGGCCATCGTTGTTGGAGCAACGGGGTAACGCGCAATCTGAGAAAATTGCGATCGTAGGCATCATCCTGATTACTTTCATCTTCGATCCAGCATAATTCATGCTGTCGCGCCCATGCTTCAAGCGCCTCTCGCGTTTGCGCCAGCAGCGGTCGAATCAGTTTGGTTCCGGCAAATGGTGAGCTTTCGCCCATGGCGGAAAGCCCGGCAGGACCACTGCCGCGCTTAAGCGCCAGTAGAAAGGTTTCACACTGGTCGTCGAGATGCTGGGCGGTCATCAGCACTTCACCCGGTAGTAAGGTCTGCGCAAATGCCTGATAGCGCGCGCGTCGCGCCTGAGCTTCGATGCCCAAACCATCATCCTCAAGATGGACCCGTTCAACCACCAGCGGCACCTGCCACTGTGCGCATACCGACTCACAGTGTTGCACCCAACTGTCTGCCTGCGGGCTTAATCCGTGATGAATATGGATTGCGCGCAAGGCAACCTCAGGATTTTGCGCTCGCCACAGTACCAGTTGATGCAGCAGCACGGTGGAGTCCAGCCCGCCGCTAAAGGCGACCAGAATCGATTGAGAATTTAGCAGTGAAGTGTTCAGCGTGAGTGTCGTCATGATGGTTACTTACAATGGCATTGCCCGGCACATTGCCGGACTAATGCCACAATGATAAGACTTACAGCTCGTACAGTTCGAGCGGTAATCCGTCCGGATCGTTAAAAAACGTAAAGCGTTTGCCGGTAAACGGATCGATACGCACGGATTCGCACTTCACGTGGTGAGCTTCCAGATGCGCGATCGCTTTTTCCACGTCATCTACGCTGAACGCCAGATGGCGTAAACCGCAGGCTTCCGGTCGACTCGGACGGCAAGGCGGAAATGGAAAAGAAAAAAGCTCAATCACATACTGACCGTTCAATGCCAGATCCCCCTTCCACGAGTCACGTTCTTCCCGGTAGGCTTCGCTGATTAGCGTAAAGCCCAGCACATCACAGTAAAATGCCTTACTCGCCGCGTAGTCCGTCGCAATAATGGCAATATGGTGAACCTGTTTTAATCCCAGCATAGCGTCATCACCTCTTTCGTTTTTCTGCCAGCACGTTACTCGTGCGTAATGGGTTCACGCAAGTCGTCATGCCATTTTTAGGACTCGCACGCGATACACGCCATCTTCACCCAGTTTAGCGCCATGGATATCGGTTTCAAATCCAGGATAGTGATGGCCCACTGAACACAACATCAGCAGAAAATCGAGTACAGCCCGACTTTTGGCCGTGATCATTTCCCCGGGCATCAAGAGCGGCACACCGGGAGGATAAGGCAGAATCATATTGGCAGAAATGCGCCCCACCAGTTGATCGAGCGCCACCGTTTCGACCTCACCTTTGATCTGCCGCTGCCAGGCCTGGTGCGGGGTCATTTTCATTTCCGGTAAGGTATCAAATGCCCGCAGCATCAGCCCGGAGAGATCGTGCTGGCGGATCAGCTTATGGATCCCCTGCGCCAGATCCTGAATACGCATATTACGATAGAAATCGGGATCCTCGGCATACAGATCCGGCAGCATATTTTTCACGCGTAAATTCAGATCGTACGAGCGTTTAAATTCCGTCAGGCCGCGCAGTAGCCCCATCGCCCGGGTTTTATCAATGCCAATACTGAAAAGGAACAACAGATTATACGGTCCCGTTTTCTCGACAACGACGCCGCGCTCATCAAGGAATTTCGCCACCAGCGCCGCAGGGATCCCCTCTTCACTCATATTTCCCTGTTCATCCATTCCCGGCGTAAGAATGGTGACCTTCACCGGGTCGAGGAACATATGGTCGGCGTCAGCATCAACAAATCCGTGCCAGTCTTCACCAGGCGCTACCGGCCAGCACTCCGCTTCATCTACCCTTTCCGGCTGCCAGATATCAAAGAACCAGCCATCCGACTCTTCGCGTAGCCGCTGCACTTCTTTACGGAAATGCAGCGCCCGCTCCACCGAACGATTGATCAACCGCTTGCCTGAATTGCCACGCAGCATTGCCGCCGCCGTTTCTATCGACGCGACAATCGGGTAGCTCGGGGAAGTGGAAGTGTGCATCATAAAGGCTTCGTTGAACGTCTCTTCGTCGTAGTCGCCCTTAATGTGGATCAGAGAAGCCTGTGATAGTGCCGCCAGCATCTTGTGGGTTGACTGGGTTTCAAAAATCACTTTCCCCGGCACCCGTTCGCCGCTCATCCCGCTTTTCCCCTGATAGATCGGGTGAAAATGGGTATACGGCACCCAGGCAGAATCAAAATGAATGGAGGGCACATCCAGGGTTTGCTTGATCCAGTTAGTGTTATACAACAGGCCGTCATAGGTGGAGTTGGTGATCACCGCGTGTACCGGCCATAGCGCCTGAGGGGTCTCTTCTACCTTGCGTTCAATGCTTGCGCGGGTGAATTCCCGACGAGGTATACCGCCGAGGATCCCCAGCGCATTGCGCGTAGGCTTCAGCCAGATTGGCACCACATCGCTCATCATGAGCAAATGCGCCAGCGACTTATGGCAGTTGCGATCAATCAGTAGCGTACTGCCTGAAGGCGCGGCATACATGCCGACAATCTTGTTCGACGTCGAGGTGCCGTTGGTCACCATATAGCTCTGCTCGGCGCCAAAGGTGCGCGCGATATACTCCTCCGCTTCCAGATGCGGGCCAGTATGATCCAGCAGCGATCCGAGTTCAGTCACGGAAATAGACACGTCGGCCTTCAGCGTATTGCCGCCAAAGAAATCATAGAACAGGCAGCCTACCGGGCTTTTCTGATACGCCGTTCCCGCCATATGTCCGGGCGTGCAGAAGGTGTACTTTCCTTCCTTCACATAGGTAAACAACGCCTTGGTGAAAGGAGGCGTGATGTTATCGAGGTATTCGCTGGTGTACTGACGGATGCGGGTTGCAATATCTTCAGACTGGCCCAGCGCATACTCAAAAAACCACAGCGCCATGCGCAGGTCGTGTGCGCTGACATCCATCGTCGAATGAGTATTAATAAAGGCGTAGAGCGGGAGATACTCGTTGAGCTGGTTGATGTCACTGCACAGATCCAGACTGTATTCATCCCAGTCAAAAATGACACCGCAAATTCGTGGGTTATGTTCGATAAACTTAAGCAGGTCGACGCTATTCTGCGGCCAGATAATCTGAAACCCCTGCTGTTGCAGCGCACGCTCAAGTTCCTTGATGGGCTCATCTTTATAAAAGACGCCATGCGGTCCCATGATGGCAATGATATTCATGCGTTCCTCCTGGAAAAACCTTAGTTAATCATAGCCTGGTGAAACCACAGGTAAAAAAAAGGGCCACAGCGTTGTGGCCCTTTTCAGAATTAATGCAGTTTACGCGTAACCGTAGCTCATCAGACGCTGGTAACGACGGTTTTTCAAATCATCTTTGCTTAACACGTCGAGATCGGCGAGATCGGCCAGCAGCTGTGCTTTCAGGGACGCAGCCATCACTTCCGGGTTGCGGTGCGCGCCGCCCAGCGGTTCCGGGATGATAGAGTCGATAAGCTTCAGCTCTTTCAGACGCGGCGCGATAATCCCCATCGCTTCTGCGGCCAGCGGCGCTTTGTCGGCGCTTTTCCACAGAATGGAGGCACAGCCTTCCGGGGAGATAACGGAATAGGTGCTGTATTGCAGCATATTCACTTTATCGCCTACGCCGATCGCCAGCGCGCCGCCGGAACCACCTTCACCAATAACGGTGCAGATTACCGGTACGCTCAGACGCGACATTTCACGCAGGTTGCGCGCAATCGCTTCAGACTGACCACGTTCTTCCGCGCCCACGCCCGGATAAGCCCCTGGGGTGTCGATGAAGGTAATGATCGGCATATTGAAACGCTCGGCCATTTCCATCAGACGCAGCGCTTTGCGATAGCCTTCCGGTGCCGGCATGCCGAAATTACGACGAATTTTTTCTTTGGTCTCACGGCCTTTCTGATGACCAATGATCATCACCGGACGACCATCCAGACGCGCGATGCCGCCGACAATAGCTTTATCATCCGCATAGGCACGATCGCCCGCCAGCTCATCAAATTCATCAAATGCCAGGCGGACATAATCCAGGGTGTACGGACGCTGTGGATGGCGCGCCAGTTGGGCTACCTGCCATGCGCCAAGATCGGCGAAGATTTTACGCGTCAGCTCTACGCTTTTTTCACGCAGACGATGCACTTCTTCATCGATGTTAATATCCAGTTTCTCATCCTGACGGCTAACCGCAGTCAGAGAATCGATTTTTGCTTCCAGCTCTGCAATCGGCTGTTCAAAATCAAGGAAATTCAGACTCATAGTATTCCTGTATTAGTCAAACTCCAGTTCCACCTGCTCCGAACCAATAAGGCCACGGAGATCGTTTAGCAAACGATCGCTCGGAGAGACACGCCACGTTGCGCCAAAACGCAATCGCGCACGTGCATCCGCCCTCTGATAGTAGAGATGTACTGGAATTGTCCCCGAGCGGTGGGGTTCCAGAGACTGACGGAGTCGGTTTAAAAGCTGGTCATCAATTTGCCTGTCCGTCAGCGAGATAGCAAGCCCGCGAGCATATTTTTCCCGGGCTTCGTCAATATCCATGACTTCACGGGCCATCATTTTAAGCCCGCCGCTGAAGTCATCAAAGCTGACCTGTCCGCTGACGATAAGTATGCGGTCTTTTTCCAGCAATTGCTGGTATTTATCCAGGGCGTCGGTAAACAACATAACTTCCAGACGCCCGGAACGGTCATCCAGGGTACAGATGCCGATACGATTGCCGCGCTTGGTGACCATTACCCGCGCAGCAATGACGAGCCCCGCAGCCATGGTGACTTTACCACGTTCTGTCGGATGCATGTCTTTCAGCCTGTGGCCTCCAACATAGCGCTCAATTTCTTTTAAATACTGGTTGATGGGGTGTCCCGTCAGGTAAAGCCCTAACGTTTCACGTTCCCCTTCTAATACCACCTGCTCCGGCCACGGTGTACAGTTAGCATAAGACTGTTCAATTTGTTCCGGCTCTTCAGCCAGCACGCCAAACATGTCCGCCTGACCCGTTGCCTCGGCTTTCGCATGCTGATCGGCGGCTTTTAGCGCATCGTTGAGCGAATTCATCAGCGCCGCACGATGCGGACCAAGGCGGTCAAACGCCCCGGACATGATTAACTTTTCCAGCACCCGGCGGTTGAGTTTTTTGATGTCCGTGCGCGCACAGAGATCAAACAGCTCGCGGAAGTAACCGCCTTCGTTGCGCGCCTCAATAATAGCTTCAATTGGCCCTTCACCCACGCCTTTTATCGCGCCGATGCCATAGACAATTTCGCCATCATCATTCACGTGAAAATGATAAAGCCCGGAGTTGATATCCGGCGGCAGGATTTTGAGCCCCATACGCCAGCATTCATCCACCAGCCCGACCACTTTCTCGGTGTTATCCATATCGGCGGTCATTACCGCCGCCATAAACTCGGCGGGGTAATGCGCCTTCAGCCATAGCGTCTGGTAAGAGACCAGCGCATAGGCAGCGGAGTGCGATTTGTTAAATCCGTAACCGGCGAATTTCTCCACCAGGTCAAAGATTTTCATCGCCAGTTCGCCGTCGACGCCGCGCTTTTTCGCCCCTTCTTCAAAGGTGCCGCGCTGCTTAGCCATCTCTTCCGGCTTTTTCTTACCCATCGCACGACGCAACATGTCCGCACCGCCAAGGGTATATCCGGACAGCTCCTGAGCAATCTGCATAACCTGTTCCTGATACAGGATAATGCCGTAGGTCGGCTCCAGTACCGGTTTCAGACACTCATGCTGCCATTGTACGTCCGGGTAGGAAATCTCTTCGCGACCATGCTTACGGTCGATAAAGTTATCTACCATCCCCGACTGTAGCGGACCAGGACGGAACAGGGCCACCAGGGCGATCATATCTTCGAAGCAGTCAGGCTGCAGACGTTTGATAAGATCTTTCATGCCGCGGGATTCAAGCTGGAAGACCGCCGTGGTCTCCGAGCGTTGCAGCATGTCGAAGCTTTTCTTGTCATCCAGCGGGATAGCGGCGATATCCAGCGGCGGCTCGCCGTTCTTTTCACGGCGCGCGTTAATCATTTCCAGCGCCCAGTTGATGATGGTGAGCGTACGCAGGCCGAGGAAGTCGAACTTCACAAGGCCGGCATATTCCACGTCGTTCTTATCAAACTGAGTAACCGGGTGCAGCCCCTGTTCATCGCAGTACAGCGGCGCAAAATCTGTAATTTTGGTCGGCGCGATAACTACACCACCGGCGTGTTTACCGGCGTTACGCGTGACGCCTTCCAGCTTACGCGCCATATCGATCAGCGCTTTAACCTCTTCATCTGCCTCATAAATTTCCGGCAGTTGGGGTTCGGCTTCAAAGGCTTTTGCCAGCGTCATGCCCGGATCGGGCGGCACCAGTTTCGAAATACGGTCAACGAAGCCGTACGGGTGTCCCAGCACGCGCCCCACGTCGCGGATAACCGCTTTGGCCGCCATCGTACCGAAGGTAATAATCTGCGAAACCGCATCACGACCGTACATTTCCGCCACGTGTTCAATTACCCGGTCGCGTTTCTCCATACAGAAGTCAACGTCGAAGTCGGGCATTGAGACACGTTCCGGGTTCAGGAATCGTTCGAACAGCAGGTCAAATTCCAGCGGATCCAGGTCGGTAATTTTCAGCGCATAGGCGACAAGCGAGCCGGCACCGGAACCACGTCCAGGGCCTACCGGTACGCCGTTATCTTTCGACCACTGGATAAATTCCATCACGATCAGGAAGTAGCCAGGAAATCCCATCTGGTTGATAACTTTAAGTTCAACTTCCAGACGTTCGTCATAAGGCGGGCGCTTCTGGGCGCGAACTTCAGGGTCCGGGAACAAAAACGCCAGACGCTCTTCCAGACCTTCGCGCGATTTCGCCACGAGGAAATCCTCGGTGGTCATATCACCGGTCGGGAACTGTGGCAGGAAATACTCACCCAGACGTACCGTCACGTTACAGCGCTTAGCTATCTCAACGGTGTTTTGCAGCGCTTCCGGAATATCGGAAAACAGCTCGCACATCTCATCTTCGCTACGCATGTACTGCTGCGGCGAATAATTACGCGGGCGTTTCGGGTCGTCAAGGGTGAACCCGTCGTGGATTGCCACGCGGATTTCATGCGCGTCAAAATCACCGGTTTCAAGGAAACGAACATCGTTGGTCGCCACCACCGGAAGACCACACCTTTCTGCCAGCTCTACCGCTGCATGCAGATAATTTTCTTCATCTTGTCTGCCGGTACGGATAAGCTCGAGGAAATAGCAATTTGGAAAATGTTCTTCGTAAAACGCTACGCACTCATCAACCAGCGCGTTATTACCGCGCAGCAGGCTGCGCCCGACGTCGCCCATGCGGCCGCCGGAGAGCAAAATCAAACCTTCTTTTAACTCGGCCAGCCAATCCCGGTCGATGACCGGCCCTTCTGCGCCATAACCTCGCTGATAGGCTTTCGATATCAACAACGTCAGGTTCTGATAGCCGGTATTGTTTGCGGCCAGCACGGTGAGCTGCGTGAGTTCATCGCCCAGCAGCTCGCTACGGACATGAAAATCTGCGCCAACTATCGGCTTGATACCCGCACCGTGACCCGCTCCGTAAAACTTCACCAGACCACACAGGTTGGTAAAATCGGTGATCGCCAGCGCAGGCATGCCTAACGCGGCCGCCTTTTTCACCAGCGGCCCGGTTTTCGCCAGCCCATCGATCATGGAGTAGTCGCTGTGCACCCGCAGGTGGACGAAACGAGGTTCAGACATCTTCAGATTCCTTCGACACAAGAATCAGGACGTGAGTCCCAGTGCGCGTTTGACGGGGCCAAAACTACGGCGATGGTGCTCTGTTGCGCCATGCATTGCCAACTTTTCCAGATGAAAAGCGGTTGGATAGCCTTTGTGCTGTGCAAAGCCATACTGCGGGAACACCGTATCCAGGGCCGCCATTTCAGCATCACGAGTGACTTTTGCCAGTATCGACGCCGCGCTAATCTCCGCCACACGGCTATCACCTTTTACCACCGCCAGCGATGGCACCGGTAATGCCGGGCAACGATTGCCGTCGATCAGTACGTATTCCGGCGCTATATGCAGACCCGCAACCGCACGCTGCATGGCCAGCATAGTGGCATGTAAAATATTCAACTCGTCGATTTCATGTGGTTCAGCACGCCCCAGGCTCCAGCTTAACGCTTTTTCTTTAATCTCATCGAATAGCGCCAGGCGACGTTTTTCCGACAGTTTTTTTGAGTCGTTAAGACCGATAATAGGGCGAGCCGGATCCAGAATGACGGCGGCAGTGACGACCGCGCCGACTAAAGGACCACGTCCAACTTCATCTACACCCGCCACTAAATGCGTATGCGGATATACAAATTCAATCATTGCGCTAACTCCAGGACCGCATCCGCCGCCTGCTCATCAGCGTTGCAACGGATCTGCTGATGCAGTTCACGGAATGTGTCGTGCATTGCATGGCTGGTTTTGCCATTCGCCAGCAACGGCAACAGCGCTTGCGACAGCGCCTGCGGTTCGCACTCTTCCTGCAACAGCTCTTTAACCAGTTCTCTTCCCGCCAGCAGGTTAGGTAGCGAAACGTAATCGGTCTTCACCAGACGCTTTGCCAGCCAAAAGGTGAAAGGTTTCATACGATAGCCAACCACCATCGGGCATTTTGCCAGCATACATTCCAGCGCAGCGGTGCCAGAAGCCAGCAGTGCGGCATCGCTGGCAACCATCGCTTCACGTCCCATCCCATTAAGCAGATGTACGGAAAGCTCCGGTGCAACTTCAGCTTTAATGCGCTCAAACTGCTCGCGACGTTTGGCATTCACCAACGGCACTACCACTTCGAGATCTGGATAATGCTGGCGTAACAACTGCGCCGTTTTCAGAAAATCGGCGCTGAGCATCTCCACTTCTGCGCCACGGCTTCCTGGCAATAGCGCCAGGCAGTGAGCGTCATGGGGAATACCCAGAACATCGCGAGCCGCGTTTTTATCCGGGTCCAACGGCATGGCATCTGCCATGGTATGACCGATAAAGCGGCACGGGACGTTAAATTTGTCATAAAACGCTTTTTCGAAAGGCAGAAAGGCCAGCACCATATTGGTGGATCTGCCTATTTTGAAAACGCGTTTCTGTCGCCAGGCCCACACAGAGGGGCTGACGTAATGAATGGTTTTAATGCCCTGCTTTTTCAAATTCCCTTCGAGGGTAATATTGAAATCAGGCGCATCAATACCGACGAAAACATCCGGCTTTAAGTCGGTAAATCGGCGAGTGAGATCGGCGCGTATTTGCAGTAAACGGCGCAGGCGTCCGAGCACTTCAACAATGCCCATTACCGCCAGCTCTTCCATTTCGTACCAGGCTTCACAGCCTTCGGCCTGCATCAGCGGACCCGCCACGCCAACAAAACGCGCATTGGGAACGCGAGCCTTGAGTGCACGAATTAACCCTGCACCAAGAATATCGCCGGAGGTTTCTCCGGCGACGAGGGCAATCGTTAAAGGACGCTGCTCAGTCATTAACGAATCAGACCACGCGTTGAGCGCTCAAAGAAGTCGCTGAAAGCCTGAACTTCAGGGTACTGTTTCGCCAGTTCCGCGATTTCCGGTTTCACTTCTTCCAGCGTTTTACCGCTACGGTACAACGCTTTGTAGGCATTACGAATCGCGGTAATCGCTTCGCGGGTGAATCCACGACGCTTCAGACCTTCGATATTGACGCCAAATGGCGTTGCGTGGTTGCCTTGGGCGATAACGTATGGAGGCACGTCCTGAGCAACGCCAGAACAGCCACCAACCATCACATGCGCGCCGATGATGCAGAACTGATGCACCGCAGTCATACCGCCGATGATAACAAAATCATCCAGCGACACATGCCCGGCAAGCGTGGCGTTATTCGCCAGAATACAGCGGTTGCCTACCGTACAATCATGCGCGACGTGCGCATTAATCATCAGTAAGTTATCGCTGCCCACCTTCGTCACTCCACCGCCCTGCACTGTGCCACGATGAATGGTGACGCTTTCGCGGATGCGGTTGCGATCGCCAATTTCCACGCGGGTCGGTTCGCCAGCATATTTCAGATCCTGGTTAACTTCACCGATGGAGGCAAACTGATAGATCTCGTTATCGCGACCAATTTTTGTATGGCCATTCACGACAACGTGAGACTTCAGTACGGTACCCTCACCAATTTCAACATGGGGTCCAACAATACAAAATGGGCCAATGTGAGCGTTAGCGCCAATGCTGGCGCCTTCTTCCACAATGGCGGTTGGGTGAATAAAGGCGGATTTATCAATCACGTATCAGGCCTCCCGGCTACGGGCACACATCATCGTTGCTTCGCACACAACTTTACCGTCGACCAGCGCAACCCCTTTAAAACGGGTCAGGCCGCGGCGCGTTTTCTCGAAAGTCACTTCCATGATCATCTGATCGCCTGGCACGACAGGACGCTTAAAGCGCGCTTCGTCAATACCCGCAAAATAGTACAGTTCACCTGGTTCCAGTTTCCCTACGCTTTTAAACGCGAGGATACCAGTGGCCTGCGCCATTGCTTCCAGAATCAGTACGCCTGGGAAAATAGGTTTACCCGGGAAGTGGCCCTGGAAGAAAGGCTCGTTAACAGATACATTTTTCACTGCGCGCAGAAAGCGACCTTCTTCAAAATCCAGCACGCGGTCAACCAGCAGAAACGGAAAACGGTGCGGCAGAAGTTCTAAAATCTCTTCAATATGCAGAGTATGAGTGTTAGTAGTCAAAATACTCTTCCTGTCAAAATATACTAAAAGGCAATAATAACACGGCCTGTCGCAATCGTATGAATGGGACAGGCCGAAAAGTCAGACATGCAAAAACGGTGCTTTAGTCTTGTTGATTAACCTTGCGCTCAATCGCTTTGAGACGCTTGCTCATATCATCAATATTCATCACCAGTGCAGCTGTTTTACGCCATACCTTATTGGGTTGTAGCGGAATGCCTGAGGAATAGACGCCAGATTCGGTGATAGGACGCATCACCATACCCATGCCAGTAACCGTGACTTTATCGCATATTTCCATATGCCCATTGATCACGCTGGCGCCGCCAATCATGCAGTAACGGCCAATCTTCAGGCTACCCGCCATAATGACGCCACCGGCTACCGCCGTATTGTCGCCAATCACAACGTTATGCGCAATCTGGCACTGGTTATCAATGATAACACCATTACCGATCACAGTATCGTCCAGCGCACCACGGTCAATGGTGGTACAAGCGCCGATCTCGACGCGATCGCCGATAATCACGCGACCAAGCTGCGGGATCTTCACCCAGTTACCGCGATCGTTCGCGTAACCAAATCCATCAGATCCGACGACAGTGCTGGACTGGATCAGGCAATTCTCACCGATCTGAATGTCGTGGTAAATCGTCACATTCGCCCACAAGCGTGAACCTGCGCCGATTTTAGTATTTTTTCCGACGAAGCAGCCTGCGCCGATAACGACGTTATCGCCCAGTTCTACGCCAGACTCAATGACCGCATTTGCGCCCACAGAAACATTATTACCCAGCTTCGCCGTCGCATCGATCACTGCACTCGGTGCAATGTTTTGTGCGGGCTGCGGCGTGGTATCTAAGATTTGCGCCATACGTGCATAGGTCAGGTAGGGATTCTTCACTACCAGCGCAGCACTCTTAGCAAAAGGAAGATCGTCCTGCGTCATCACAACGGCAGAGGCCTGGCATACGCCTAAGTGTTCACGGTACTTAGGATTCACCATGAACGTGATATTGCCAGTTTGCGCAGATTGCATGGACGCTACGCCGGTGATGACGATATCGCCATCACCGTGTAATTCTGCATCCAACTGCTCTGCTAAATCAGCCAGTCGAATTGAAGGCATTACTTATTTAACCTGTTTCAGTACGTCAGCGGTGATGTCTTTTACATCGCTGCTGTTGTATGCAACGGTGTTTGCGTCAACAACCAGATCGATGCTCTGACTGTTAGCAACAGATTTCACAGCTGTCTGGATACGAGTAACCAGTTTGCCACGTTCTTCGTTGGAACGACGCGCACGATCCTGCTCAAAAGCCTGAGCTTTCTGAGAGAAAGTCTGACGCTGAGCCATGACGTCTTTTTCCAGCTTGGTACGATCGCTACCCGCTTTCATGGATTGCAGACGCTGCATTTTAGATTGCAGATCAGATTCCATACGCTGCAGTTCGCTGGCACGGCCTTTGAACTCGTTTTCCAGCGTAGCAGAAACGCCCGTCTTCTGTGCAACCTGTTGGAACAAGCTACCCATGTTGACGATTGCAATTTTGTCAGCAGCCTGTGCGGACGTTGCCATCGCTAAACCGAGACCTGCAGCTAATAACCACTTTTTCACAATTAACTCCTTACCATCCCATTTGCACCCGAAGGTACAGTTCTTTGCGTGGCCAGGCGATCCCATGCAAGATCGCCTAAAGTCATCGCTACACTACCACTACATTCCTTTGCGAAGAACAATTACCAGGTTTTACCAATGTTAAACTGGAACTGTTCCGCTTTGTCTCCATCGTACTTCTTGAACGGCTGGGCGTAGGAGAAAACCAACGGCCCCAATGGGGACATCCATTGTAAAGCGATACCCGCTGACATACGGATATTGTTCGGATCGCTGTAGTCCGGATAACCAGAGTACTTAGCTGAATCCCAGTTCGTATCCCAAACGGTACCCATATCCCAGAAGAATGAGGTACGGACCGAGTTGGCATACTTGTCGCTGATAAACGGCGTCGGGGTAATAAATTCCAGGCTGGCGACAGCCATGGCGTTACCGCCCACCGCATCATCCGATTTACACGGTGAAGTATTGGTGGCGTCACATTCGTTATCGTAATCGCTATCGTTGTTATAACGATTAGCCGGTAAATAGACAGCCTTTGGACCGATGGTGTTGGACTGGAAACCACGCACGGTGCTGGAACCACCCGCATAGAAGTTCTCGTAGAACGGCATCTCTTTGCTGCCGATGCCGTCACCATAGCCCCACTTCGTGCGACCCAGAACAACCCATTTGTGATCGTCATCGATCGGCACATAGGTCGCGGTATCCAACGTCGCTTTGTAGTATTCGTTGTCAGAACCCGGAATGGTTACTTTACCGTTCAGGTTGACACGCGTACCTTCCGTTGGGAAGTACCCACGGTCCAGCTTGTTATATGTCCACCCATAGTTGAAGGTGAAATCGTCTGATTTAAAGCTATCAGCGTCAGGATCCTTACCCATTGAAACCAGATAACGTTGCATTGCAACCTGTGGATCCATGTTAGACAAGGAGTTATGCACATAACCCACACCCGCACGCAAGGTGTTGTATTCGTTGATCGGGAAGCCGAGCGTTGCGTCAGTACCATAACTTTTGTTGGTATAGTCGGACAGGTCTGCATCATCCGCTTTAAAGTCATTGTAGAAAACGCGACCACCAAGGCTCACCCCATCAACGGTGAAATATGGGTTGGTGACAGACAACTCAGTATAGGTCTGATAGTCGTTTTTGGTGCCGTTGATCCCGACTGAATAACCGGTACCTAACCAGTTATCTTGCTGAACGCCAGCCTGGAAGCTCACGCCGCTTTCAGTACCGTAACCAACGCCGAAGTTAAAGCTACCGGTGTTACGCTCTTTAACCTTATAGACCACATCAACCTGATCCGGCCTACCCGGTACACGCTGAGTATCGGTATCGACAGTTTCAAAGTAACCCAGACGGTTCAGACGCTCTTTACCCTGATCAACCAGATCACTACCCAACCAGGCACCTTCCATCTGGCGCATTTCGCGACGCAGAACGGAATCTTTAGAGGTGTCGTTACCTTCAAAACGAATCTTACGCACGTAGAAACGGTTACCTGCATCTACGTTTACGCGTAATTTAACGGTTTTGTCGGCGTCGTTGATTTCAGGTTGCGACTGTACGCGCGGATAGGCATAGCCATAGCGACCCAGAAGCTTCTTGATATCATCTTCCATTTTGGTCACTTTGGTGCCGTTATAGAGTTCGCCTGGCTCGATTTTGGTCAGGGTCTCAATTTCGGCGGAGTGCCCAGCCAGGTTACCGCTCACCTGTACCCCTGAAAGCTTGTATTGATCGCCTTCAGTGATGTTAACGGTAATGTAGATACCTTTTTTATCCGGCGTCAGGCTAACCTGGGTGGAATCGATATTGAAGCGAGCATAACCGCGATCCAGATAGTAGCTGCGCAAGGTTTCAAGATCGCCCGCCAGTTTCTGTTTCTGGTATTTACGATCGCCCACCACGTTCCACCACGGCACTTCATCACGCAGTTGGAAGTGAGAGATCAGTTCGTCGGTCGAGAAAGCATGGTTGCCGACGATATTGATCTGTTGGATCTTCGCCGAAACGCCTTCCTGGAAGACCAGCTTGAGGTCAACGCGGTTACGCGGCAACGGCGTTACCACCGCTTTCACACTGGCGCTGTACTTACCGACGCTATAGTAGAAATCTTCCAGCCCTTTTTCGATATCGGCTAGCGTGGTGCGATCCAGAGACTCGCCAACACGCACACCAGAAGCCTCGAGGTTTTGCTTGAGCATGTCATCTTTCACCGATTTGTTACCGGAGAAAGTAATGCTGGCAATCGTCGGACGTTCTTTTACCTGAACCAGAAGGGTATCACCATCGCGCAGGACGCGGACATCCTCAAAGTTACCGGTGGCGAACAGAGCACGAATGGTATTACTGATGTCTTCATCATTAACCGTGTCGCCTGTGCGCACCGGCATACTGAGGAGAGCCGCACCAACGGCGACTCGCTGTAGGCCTTCGAAATGAATGTCCTTCACTACGAACCCTTCAGCACCGTATACGGTGGCGCTGCTAAACAGCAGCGACGCTATGAGCAACTTTTTCATCGCCATCGTTATTATGCGTTCTTCCTAACACTCTCTTACAACCGAGAGAAATCATTGAAAAGTGCAAGCCCCATTAACAACACCAGCAAGATAGAGCCAATGCGATAACTAAAGTCTTGAACCCGCTCGGATACCGGACCGCCCTTCAGCTTTTCAATCGCCAGGAACAGCAGATGCCCCCCGTCAAGAACGGGCAACGGAAACAGGTTGATTATCCCTAAGTTCACGCTGATAAGCGCAAGGAACATCAGGTAATAAATAACCCCGAACTCCGCTGACATCCCAGCCCCCTGGGCGATAGAAATCGGCCCACTGAGGTTGTTCAGTTTTACATCACCGGTAATCAATTTTCCCAGCATACTGACCGTCAGCTTCATCAACTGCCACGTTTTATCCGAGGCTTCGAGGATGGCGCTGAATGGCCCATACTGGCGTACAGTCTTATACTCATCAGGCAGAGGAATAACTTTAGGCACCACGCCCGCAAAACCCTCAGCCTTCCCGTTAACCTGTTTTGAATCTGGGATTAACGTTAAAGACAAGGAACTTCCTTGTCTTTCAATATCTAGCGCTAACGGCTTATCCGGATTATCGCGCACCAGCGTCACGAACGTCATCCATTGCGTCAGCGGCTGACCATTGACTTTAACGATCCTGTCGCCAGCTTGCAAACCCGCCTTACTTGCAGCGGAGTTTACCTGCACTTCTGACAGCACCGATTCAATCTGCGGACCGCGCGGGCGAATCCCTAAACTGGAAACAGGATCCTCTTTGTCTGGCTCAAATGCCCAATGGCGTAAATCCAGCGTTTTGTCCTGCCGCTGGTTGCTGCCAAACTGCGCCACGCTGAGAGTCGTATGTTCATCGCCAATTTTTGATACCAGTTGTAATCGCACGGCATCCCAATCAGGGGTTTCGATACCATCAACCGCTTTTAGTTCCGTACCCGGCTGAATTTGCGCCTGTGCGGCAATCGAGTTGGGTGTTATTTCACCAACAACCGGACGAACGCCAGGGACACCGATGATAAACACCAGCCAATACGCGAAAATAGCAAAAAGGAAGTTGGCAATCGGACCGGCGGCGATGATGGCTGCGCGTTGTCCAACCGTTTTATTGTTGAAAGCGTAATGGCGCAGCTCCGGTGCGACCGGTTCAGCGCGCTCATCCAGCATCTTGACGTAACCGCCGAGGGGAATCAGGGCGATGACGTATTCCGTACCTGATTTATCGGTACGCCGCCAAAGCGCTTTTCCAAAGCCAATGGAAAAGCGTTCGACGCGGACTCCGCAGCGCCGTGCAACCCAGAAATGACCAAATTCATGCACGGTGATAAGCACACCAAGTGCAACGATGAATGCAGCCAGATTCCAGAGAATACTCAGCATAAGACCATCCGTTAGAGCGTCCTGAATACCAGTAACAACAGGCAGGCAAAGACCGGTACCGCAGCCGTCAGGCTATCAATACGATCCAAAATACCGCCGTGTCCTGGTATTAAGTGACCACTGTCCTTAATACCTGCTTCACGCTTAAACATACTCTCGGTCAGGTCACCCAGCACGGAGGCCAGGGCTGCTACGATGGAGCAAATAAGCAAGGTGACAGGCGCAACCTCAAGATTCGCCCACATGCCATAACCCCATGAGATCACGGCCGCAGTGGCGAGTCCGCCAATAAAACCCTGCCAGGTTTTACCAGGAGAAACCTTCGGCGCCAGCTTATGTTTGCCAAATAGCTTACCAAACATATAGGCACCCGAGTCCGCTCCCCAGACGAGGATCATGACATACAGCAGCCATAACGCGCCACTATAATGATTCTCATCATAGTGCCATGCACGTAGCGCCAGCATTCCCCAAAAGAAAGGGACTATGGTTAACACGCCGAAAATTATGCGTAATGTTTTGGAATTACGCCAGACCGACGCAGAGCCGGGATAAAACAGCACCAGTAACAGCGCCACGCCCCACCAGCCCAGCGACGCCCACAGCGATACTTCAACCAGCGGCTGATGAATATTGCGATGGTATTCCGGCAACAAAAATAGCATCAGTGCCAGCAATAGCCCGCACAAAACAGCCAGCCAGACTCGCTGCGTACGCGTGGTAAAACCGCTTAACTGTCCCCATTCCCAGGCGGCCAGCATACAGACGGCCAGCGTAACAATGGCGAACCCCACCGGCGGCAGCAAAAACAGCGCCGCGATGACAACGGGTATTAAAACAAAAGCAGAAATCAGGCGATACTTCAGCAAAAGCGACCCCCATCAGGCTTTTTCATCACCGGGCTCGGTGCCGCCGAAACGACGCTCACGATTAGCAAAGGCATGCAGCGCACCTTCAAAGTCTTGTTCATCGAAATCGGGCCAGAGAACATCCGTAAAGTAAAGTTCGGCATAAGCAATTTGCCACAACAGAAAATTACTAATTCGATGCTCTCCCCCAGTCCTTATCACTAAATCCACAGGAGCCAGTTCATGCATACAAATTTGCTGCCCCAGCATCTCTTCATCGATTTGCTCTGGACGCAGCAGACCATCCTGCACCTGTTGTGCCAGTTGTCTGACTCCCTGGACTATATCCCACCGTCCACCGTAATTCGCTGCAATATTTAGCGTCAACCCGGTATTCTGGGCGGTAATCGCTTCTGATTTGCGAATCCGTTCTTGCAAACGTGAGTTAAATCGACTGATATCCCCGATAATACGCAGACGTACGTTATGGCGGTGCAGGTTTTTCACTTCGCTATCAAGCGCCCACACAAACAGCTCCATTAACGCGCTCACTTCCTGCGCAGGTCGGTTCCAGTTCTCACTGCTAAAGGCATACAGCGTTAACGCATCAATACCGTTATTGGCAGCAAAAGAGACAGCCCGGCGGACGGACTTTGCTCCGGCCTTATGTCCAAAGGCGCGAATCTTCCCTTGCTTTTTCGCCCAGCGGCCATTGCCATCCATGATAATTGCTACATGGCGACAACCATGTGCTGGCAAATTTTCGCTTAATGGTTTAGTTGCAGACAACATAACGCGTTTTTAGTCCCTGAAAGGATTATACGGTACTCAGGAATACTGAAGCCTTTTGCGCTTCATCCTTCAGGCTGCTCCTTCGTCGGCTGTGATCTTCGCCCAAGTCACATACTCTTTGTATGCTCCAGGGGACTAATCCACTTGCCACCTTGATGCAACCTGAATGATTTTGTGCATCCACAAAAAAGCCGTGTCAAACCACGGCTTACCCGACCGAAAAAAAACAAATACCCGCGATCGAGTGGCGCAGACTATATCACTGAAGCCCAACGCTAACAAATAGCGCGATTCTCCGAGGAGGGATTATCATCAGCTTGAGCGTCGCATCACTTCTTTTCTGGCGACTTCCCGCGCGATAGCATCAACCTTCAGCACGTCATCAACGCTCTGTGGCTCCTGCAAATCCATCTTATCCAGTACGGATAAATTCAGGTCAGCAATATCGGTAAATCGGATCTGCTGCGCCAGGAATGCGGCAACGGTAATTTCATTCGCTGCGTTCAAAGCGGTCGTCGCCGCCTGCCCTTGCTCAAACGCGTCCATCGCCAGTTTCAGGCATGGATAACGCTGGTAATCAGGTGCGGAAAACGTCAACGCACTGAGCTTGCAAAAGTCGACAGGCTTAACGCCGGACGTCACTCGTTCTGGCCATGCCATCGTATGAGCAATAGGTGTACGCATATCAGGTTCCCCCAACTGCGCCAGAACGCTACCATCCTGATAACGAACCATCGAATGAATAACCGACTGCGGGTGAATCAGCACTTCCATCTGGCTTGCATTGGCATTAAATAACCAACGCGCTTCAATGTATTCCAGACCTTTATTCATCATGGTGGCTGAATCGACAGAGATTTTTCGTCCCATCGACCAATTCGGATGACGACATGCCTGATCGGGGGTCCTAGAAACCAGATCGCGCAATGGCGTTTCACGGAAAGGGCCACCAGACCCGGTAAGCAAAACTGATATGACGCCATTTTGCTCAAGGTCAGCGTATCCCAGATTGTGTTGGATAGGTTGCGGTAAACTCTGAAAAATCGCGTTATGTTCGCTATCTACCGGCAAAAGCTGTGCTTTGTGGCGTTGCACGTCGTCCATAAACAGACGCCCGCAGGTCACCAGAGACTCTTTATTCGCCAGCAAAATGCTTTTGCCCGCGCGGATTGCCGCCAGCGTCGGTAGCAAGCCCGCCGCGCCGACAATCGCCGCCATAACCTGATCAACATCATCCAGCGCAGCCATATCACAGGCAGCCTGCTGCCCGCTCATAACCTCAGTACGACTGCCCTGCTCCAGCAGAGCTGCTTTTACCAACGCAGCGCTTTTTTCATCGTCCATTACCGCATAGCGAGGAGAAAATTCCAGACATTGCTCAACCATACGGACGACATTTTTACCCGCCACCAACGCAGCAACACGAAATTTTTCCGGGTTATGGCGTACTACATCCAGCGTACTGCAACCAATGGAACCGGTTGATCCCAGGATGGTTAATTGCTTCATCAGACATCCAGAAGAATTTTACTCGTCATACTTCAAGTTGCATGTACGTTGGCTCTCCTCGTTCACCCCTGTCACGCACGGGTGTACGCTCCCGGGGATGCCCTGCGTCGCCGCCTTCCTGCAACTCGAATTATTTAGAGTATATAGACAGAAAAAAGCAAAACGCCGCCATCCAGCCTTCTCAGGCCTTCTAAGCGGCGTTTTTAGCGTACAGGCGAATCAGAACTGCATCAGTTCCGTTTCTTTCTCTGCCAGCGCCGCATCAACTTTCTTGATAGCTGCGTCAGTCAGTTTCTGTACGTCGTCCTGAGAACGGCGATCGTCATCTTCGCTGATCTCTTTTTCTTTCAACAACGCTTTCACTTTGTCGTTGGCATCACGGCGTACGTTACGTACGGCAACGCGCGCGCCTTCAGCTTCGCCACGCACGATCTTAGTCAGATCTTTACGACGTTCTTCAGTCAGCGGCGGCAGCGGAACGCGGATGTCGGAACCCGCAGAACTTGGATTCAGACCGAGGTCGGAAGCCATAATTGCTTTCTCAACGGCTGGCCCCATAGAACGGTCAAACACGTTGATTTTCAGGGTACGGGAATCTTCAACCGTTACGCTTGCCAGCTGGCGCAGCGGGGTCGGTGTGCCGTAATATTCCACGACAATACCATCCAGCAGGCTAGGAGAAGCACGGCCCGTGCGAATTTTGCTGATTTGGTTTTTGAACGCTTCGACGCATTTGTCCATGCGTACTTCAGCATCTTTTCTGATATCGTTGATCACGTTACGAATCCTTGAAAGCTTGTTTCAGTCAGACCATACCCACCACGCAAGATGTGACAAGTATAGTCTTGATTAATTTTGAGGGACGTATCCCGCGACATTAAAGCGGAATATTACCTGCATTTAGCCGCAACGGGAATTATTCCGTGATTAACGTGCCTTCTTTTTCACCCATAACAACACGGCGCAGCGCACCCGGTTTGTTCATGTTAAAGACACGAATCGGTAATTTGTGGTCACGAGCCAGCGTAAACGCCGCAAGATCCATCACTTTCAGCTCTTTATCCAGTACTTCAGCATAGGTCAACTGTTCGTACATAGTCGCCGTTGGATCTTTAGCCGGGTCAGCCGTAAATACGCCATCGACTTTGGTGGCTTTCAGTACCACATCCGCTTCAATTTCAATACCACGCAGGCAAGCCGCAGAGTCGGTAGTGAAGAACGGATTGCCAGTACCCGCAGACAAAATAACAACGCGGTTGTTACGCAGCAGGCTGATTGCTTCCGCCCAACTGTAGTTATCACACACGCCATTCAGAGGAATTGCGGACATCAAGCGAGCGTTCACATAGGCGCGGTGAAGCGCATCGCGCATCGCCAGACCGTTCATGACGGTGGCTAACATGCCCATGTGGTCGCCCACAACGCGGTTCATCCCTGCTTTCGCCAGACCAGCGCCACGGAACAGGTTACCACCACCAATCACTACGCCAACCTGGATACCCAGCTCAACCAGCTCTTTGATTTCCTGAGCCATACGGTCAAGGATGCTTGCATCAATACCGAAGCCTTCTGAACCTTGCAGAGCTTCGCCACTTAACTTAAGCAGAATACGTTTGTAGACGGGTTTTGCATTGGTAGCCATGTTTCTTTCCTGAGACTGTCAACGAATGAGATGAATTAATTCCGGCGACATTGTATGTCGCTTTTCAGCATGACCACTATAGCGGTTCGCTGAATTTACAAGCCAGACACAAAAAGAAGCCGCCCTCAGGCGGCTCCTTTAAAAATTAAGACTGCTTGGACATCGCAGCAACTTCTGCTGCAAAGTCAGTCTCAACTTTCTCGATACCTTCACCCACTTCAAAGCGGATGAAGCCTGTTACATCAGCGTTGTGCTCTTTCAGCAACTGACCAACAGATTTGCTCGGCTCCATAACGAAAGGCTGACCAGTCAGAGAAACTTCGCCGGTGAATTTCTTCATACGGCCTTCAACCATTTTCTCTGCGATTTCTTTCGGCTTACCAGACTGCATCGCGATGTCCAGTTGAACCTGGTATTCTTTCTCTACCACTTCAGCAGAAACGTCTTCCGGCTTAACGAATTCTGGCTTGCTTGCAGCAACGTGCATTGCCAGCTGTTTAACCAGCTCTTCGTCAGCGCCAGTTGCAGCAACCAGAACACCGATACGAGCACCGTGCTGGTAGTTACCCAAAACTTCGCCTTCCAGGGAAGCAACGCGACGGATGTTGATGTTCTCACCGATTTTAGCAACCAGAGCAACACGTTCTTCTTCGAACTGCGCTTTCAGAACTTCAACGTCAGTGATTTTGCCAGCAACGGCAGCGTCCAGTACTTTGTCAGCAAATGCCTGGAAACCAGCATCTTTAGCAACGAAGTCAGTCTGGCAGTTAACTTCCAGAATGAAAGCGATGTTGCCGTCGATTTTGGTTTTGATTACGCCGTCAGCAGCAACGTTGCCTGCTTTTTTCGCCGCTTTGATTGCGCCGGACTTACGCATGTTTTCGATTGCCAGCTCGATGTCGCCATTAGCTTCAGTCAGTGCTTTTTTGCAATCCATCATGCCTGCGCCAGTACGCTCACGCAGCTCTTTTACCAGGGATGCGGTAATTTCAGCCATTCTAAAATCCTCGGAAGATTTGATCTGCCCGGCATGAAACCGCACAGATTTAAAAGTGAAAAAGGGGCCTAAAGGGCCCCTAACCAAACGTGATACTACCTGGTTTATAAGGGGGCTCGAACGAGCGTGCCTTATTATTCAGCTTCTACGAAGCTTTCTTCCGCCTGGGAAGCCAGATCCTGAGAACGGCCTTCACGAACGGTAGTAGCTACAGCGCCCAGGTACAGGGTCACAGCACGGATTGCGTCGTCGTTACCCGGGATAACGAAGTCAACACCGTCCGGATCAGAGTTGGTATCAACGATAGCAAATACTGGGATACCCAGGTTGTTTGCTTCTTTGATAGCAATGTGCTCGTGGTCAGCATCGATTACGAACAGAGCGTCCGGCAGACCGCCCATGTCTTTGATACCGCCCAGGCTGTTTTCCAGTTTCTCAAGCTCACGAGTACGCATCAGCGCTTCTTTCTTGGTCAGCTTTTCGAAAGTACCGTCCTGAGACTGAGTTTCCAGATCTTTCAGACGTTTGATGGACTGACGAACGGTTTTCCAGTTAGTCAGCATGCCGCCCAACCAGCGATGGTTCACGAAGAACTGGTCGCAGTTGTTAGCAGCTTCTTTCACCGCTTCGCTTGCAGCGCGTTTAGTACCAACGAAAAGGATTTTACCTTTACGAGCAGAGATCTTGTTCAGTTCAGCCAGAGCTTCGTTGAACATCGGTACAGTTTTCTCAAGGTTGATGATGTGAACTTTGTTACGCGCACCGAAGATGAACGGCTTCATTTTCGGGTTCCAGTAACGGGTCTGGTGACCGAAGTGAACACCAGCCTTGAGCATGTCGCGCATGGAAACAGTTGCCATGATTAAAACCTCTATATATAAAAGTTGGGGTTAAGCCTCCACGCATCCCATATTACCGACCCCAAAGGGCACCCCGGAATATGTGCCGATACGTGTGTGTTGTTACACAAAGTGAGATTTGTCGCTCCCGTCCATCGTGTGTAGTCTTCAAATGGATCGGAAGTCCGGCGCGCTTTATACCACAAATACGCTACCGACACCAATAATTGTTGGCGGTGCGTGCTGAATGAACGATGAATTTCGTGTTACAGGGAGGCAGCCAATTTTTTGCATCTCCGGGCGCTTACATGCAGTGAGCGACTGGAGTGAAAAATTTCAGCCAACACACCTGTGGCACGAAAGGCGAAGTTCAGAATGATTCTCAATTTGGCAGCATGTATGCCGGACTGATACCATTGGCACCACTTAAACAATTATTGCCGATATCATCGGCACTGATGGACAGAATTCATGGCTATCTCAATCAAGACCCCTGAAGAAATCGAAAAAATGCGCATCGCTGGCCGTCTGGCCGCCGATGTACTGGAAATGATCGAACCGTTTGTTAAGCCAGGCGTCAGCACCGGCGAACTGGATCGCATCTGTAATGACTACATCGTGAATGAGCAGCAGGCCATTTCCGCCTGCCTGGGCTATCACGGTTATCCGAAGTCCGTGTGCATCTCTATTAATGAAGTGGTGTGCCATGGGATCCCGGACGACGCCAAGCTCCTGAAAGACGGCGATATCGTCAACATCGACGTAACCGTGATTAAAGACGAGTTCCACGGTGATACCTCGAAAATGTTCATCGTCGGCAAACCAACCATTCTGGGCGAGCGTTTGTGCCGCGTCACGCAGGAAAGCCTGTATCTGGCGCTGCGGATGGTAAAACCGGGTATTCGCCTGCGCACGCTGGGCGCTGCGATTCAAAAATACGCGGAAGGCGAAGGCTTCTCTGTGGTCCGTGAATATTGCGGTCACGGCATCGGTCGCGGCTTCCATGAAGAGCCGCAGGTTCTGCACTACGATGCAGACGACGGCGGTGTGGTACTGCAGCCGGGCATGACCTTCACCGTAGAACCCATGCTGAATGCCGGTGATTACCGCATCCGCACCATGAAAGACGGATGGACGGTGAAAACTAAAGATCGGAGCTTGTCTGCTCAGTACGAGCATACTATTGTGGTGACGGAAAAAGGCTGTGAAATTCTGACATTACGCAAGGATGACACCATCCCGGCGATCATCACACACGACGAATAATGTTTTGCCTGATGGCGATGCACCCGCATCTTATCAGGCCTACAAATTGTACTACTTCGTAGGCCGGGTAAGGCGTTCACGCCGTCATCCGGCTTTTTTAATGGGTGGCGCATAATGAATACTCTTCCTGAACAACACGCAAATACTGCCCTCCCCACCCTGCCAGGCCAACCGCAGAACCCCGGAACCTGGCCGCAGCAAGATCTCAATTGCCCCGGCATTAAAGCGCATATCGACACTTTCCAGCACTGGTTAGGTGACGCGTTTGACAGCGGGATTTCCGCAGAGCAGCTGATTGAGGCCCGCACCGAGTTTATTGACCAGTTACTGCAACGTCTGTGGATTGAAGCCGGTTTCGGTCAAATTGCCGACCTGGCGCTAGTTGCCGTTGGCGGTTACGGGCGCGGCGAACTGCATCCGCTTTCCGATATTGACCTGCTGATCCTGAGTCGTAAAAAGCTACCAGACGCGCAGGCCGAAAAAGTTGGCGAACTGTTAACGCTGCTATGGGACGTGAGGCTCGAGGTTGGGCACAGCGTGCGCACGCTGGAAGAGTGTCTGCTGGAAGGATTGTCAGATTTAACCGTCGCCACCAACCTGATTGAAACACGCCTGCTGATTGGTGATGTGGCGCTGTTTCTTGAGCTACAAAAGCATATTTTTAGCGAAGGTTTCTGGCCATCCGATAAGTTTTACGCAGCCAAAGTTGAAGAGCAGAATCAGCGCCACCAGCGCTATCACGGCACCAGCTACAACCTGGAGCCGGATATCAAAAGTAGTCCCGGCGGCCTGCGCGATATTCATACCCTGCAATGGGTGGCCCGCCGCCATTTTGGCGCCACCTCACTGGATGAAATGGTCGGTTTCGGCTTTTTGACGCAGGCAGAACGTGCCGAGCTGAATGAATGTTTGCATATCCTGTGGCGCATTCGCTTTGCCCTGCATCTGGTCGTTAGTCGTTACGACAACCGTCTGCTGTTTGATCGTCAGCTCAGCGTGGCGCAACGCCTGAACTACGGCGGTGAAGGCAACGAGCCTATCGAGCGGATGATGAAAGACTATTTCCGCGTCACACGACGGGTCAGCGAACTGAACCACATGCTGTTGCAACTGTTCGACGAGGCGATCCTCGCCCTGCCCGCCGATGAAAAACCACGTCCGATTGATGACGACTTTCAACTGCGCGGCACGTTGATTGATCTGCGCGACGACGACCTGTTTATTCGCAAACCCGAAGCGATATTGCGGATGTTTTACATCATGGTGCGTAATAGCGCGATCAGCGGAATTTACTCCACTACGCTGCGCCATTTGCGTCATGCCCGCCGTCATTTAACGCAGCCGCTGTGCTACATCCCGGAAGCGCGTTCGCTGTTTCTCAGTATGTTGCGCCATCCGGGCGCGGTGAGTCGCGGCCTGCTGCCTATGCATCGCCACAGCGTGTTGTGGGCCTATATGCCGCAATGGTCGCATATTGTCGGCCAAATGCAGTTTGACCTGTTTCATGCATATACGGTGGATGAACACACTATTCGCGTAATGCTTAAGCTGGAAAGTTTTGCTAACGAAGAGACCCGTCAGCGCCATCCGCTGTGCGTGGATCTGTGGCCGCGTCTGCGACAGCCGGAGCTGATTCTGATTGCCGCGCTGTTCCACGATATCGCCAAAGGTCGCGGCGGCGATCACTCGGTTCTCGGCGCCCAGGATGTGCTCAAATTCGCCGAACTGCACGGTCTGAACTCCCGCGAAACGCAACTGATCGTGTGGCTGGTGCGCCAGCATTTGCTGATGTCGGTTACCGCTCAACGCCGCGATATTCAGGATCCCGAAGTCATTAAGCAATTCGCCGAAGAGGTGCAAACGGAACATCGTCTGCGCTTTTTGGTGTGCCTGACCGTCGCAGATATTTGCGCCACCAACGAAACGCTGTGGAATAGCTGGAAGCAAAGCCTGCTGCGCGAGCTGTACTTCGCGACGGAAAAACAGTTACGCCGCGGGATGCAAAACACGCCGGATATGCGTGAGCGCGTACGCCATCATCAGCTTCAGGCGCTGGCGCTACTGCGCATGGACAACATTGATGAAGAAGCGCTACACCATATCTGGTCGCGCTGTCGCGCCAACTATTTCGTACGTCACAGCCCAAATCAGCTGGCCTGGCATGCACGTCATCTGCTGCAACACGATCTCAGCAAGCCGCTGATCCTGCTCAGCCCGCAGGCCACGCGAGGCGGGACGGAAATTTTCATCTGGAGCCCTGACCGCCCTTATCTGTTTGCTGCCGTCTGCGCCGAACTGGACAGGCGCAACCTTAGCGTCCACGATGCGCAGATTTTCACCACCCGCGATGGGATGGCGATGGATACGTTCATTGTGCTGGAACCAGACGGTAGCCCGCTGTCGTCAGACCGACACGAAGCGATCCGTTTTGGGCTTGAACAGGCGATCACCCAGCGTAGCTGGCAGCCGCCGCAACCGCGTCGCCAGCCGGCAAAATTACGTCACTTTACCGTCGATACCGAGGTCACTTTTCTGCCGACCCATACCGACCGAAAATCATTTCTTGAGCTTATCGCTCTCGACCAGCCAGGACTGCTGGCGCGGGTCGGGCAGATTTTTGCCGATCTGGGAATTTCGCTGCATGGCGCCCGAATTACAACTATTGGCGAGCGAGTAGAAGATTTATTCATAATCGCCACCGCCGACCGGCGCGCCCTTAATAATGAGCTGCAGCAGGAAGTGCATCAACGGTTGACAGAGGCCCTCAATCCAAACGATAAAGGGTAATGTTTTTATTTATTATGGAAAGAGTTTAACAATGCAGCAGTTACAGAACGTTATTGAGTCCGCTTTCGAGCGCCGTGCCGACATTACTCCGGCAAATGTAGATACCGTAACCCGCGAAGCGGTGAATCAGGTTATTTCTTTACTGGATTCCGGTGCACTGCGCGTCGCAGAAAAGATTGAGGGTCAGTGGGTCACGCATCAGTGGCTGAAAAAGGCGGTCCTGCTCTCTTTCCGTATTAACGATAATCAGGTTATCGAAGGTGCGGAAAGCCGTTACTTCGATAAAGTGCCGATGAAATTCGCCAACTACGACGAAGCGCGCTTCCAGAAAGAAGGTTTCCGCGTGGTTCCGCCTGCGGCAGTGCGTCAGGGCGCGTTTATCGCCCGTAACACCGTGCTGATGCCGTCTTACGTGAACATCGGCGCTTATGTTGATGAAGGTACGATGGTTGATACCTGGGCGACCGTGGGTTCCTGTGCGCAAATCGGTAAGAACGTACACCTGTCCGGTGGCGTTGGTATTGGTGGCGTACTGGAACCGTTGCAGGCTAACCCGACCATCATCGAAGACAACTGCTTCATCGGCGCGCGCTCTGAAGTGGTTGAAGGCGTGATCGTCGAAGAAGGCTCTGTCATTTCCATGGGTGTGTATATCGGCCAGAGCACCCGTATTTACGATCGCGAAACCGGCGAAGTGCATTACGGCCGCGTTCCAGCGGGCTCCGTGGTCGTCTCCGGCAACCTGCCGTCGAAAGATGGCAAATACAGCCTGTACTGCGCGGTGATTGTGAAGAAAGTCGATGCCAAAACGCGTGGCAAAGTGGGAATCAACGAACTGTTACGCACCATCGACTAACAGCGATTTGAAAAAGCGGGCTTAGCCCGCTTTTTTTACATCTGCGAGTGGCATAAACAAGGCTTTTCGTTAATTATTCAATGGTTATAGTGAGCTTAAGGGTACCGCTATGTATGACAATCTGAAAAGTCTGGGCATTACTAATCCTGAAGAGATCGATCGTTACAGCCTGCGGCAAGAAGCCAACAACGATATCCTGAAAATCTATTTCCAGAAGGATAAAGGCGAGTTTTTTGCCAAGAGCGTGAAGTTCAAATATCCCCGTCAGCGTAAAACGGTTGTCGCCGATGGCGTCGGCCAGGGTTACAAAGAAGTGCAGGAGATCAGTCCCAACCTGCGCTACGTGATCGACGAACTGGATCAGATCTGCCAGCGAGATCGCAGCGAAGTCGATCTTAAACGCAAGATCCTCGATGATTTACGTCATCTGGAAAGCGTCGTGACCAACAAGATCAGCGAGATTGAAGCCGATCTGGAAAAACTGACGCGCAAATAAGTAGATTGTTGCCTGATAGCGCTACGCTTATCAGGCAATTAATCAATGCTGCTCATCCAGCTGCAACGCCACATACAGCAGCAGTCGATCGTCAAAATTCCCCAGATCCAGCCCGGTCAGCTCTGAGATACGGTTCAGGCGATACTCCAGCGTATTGCGGTGAATAAACAATGCTTTTGAGGTCGCTAGCGGCTGAACGTTATGTCGAAACCATGCTGATAATGTTCGACGCAGCAAACCGTTGTTATCCATCGCTTTCAGCCTTACCAGCGGGCGCGCCAGCTCATTGGCCTGCCAGCCGCCGCGCAGGCTGTCCAGCAGCACCGGCAGCATCAAGTCCTGATAGAAATAGCTCCGGCTTTCCGGCATCCGCTGCTTGCCGACCATCATGGTGGTGCGCGCCGTACGATACGAACGGGCAATGCTGCCGGGCCCGGTAAAATAGTTGCCCAGCGACACGCGAAAACGCAGTTGTCCATTCTCTTTCATGCGGGCAATCAGTTGCTCAACGCGCTTGCGATGATCTTCAGCGTCCCAGCGGCCAAACTGATTGAGCGCTGGTTTCAGCACCACCATCTCGGTCAGAGAAACAATCGCAATCAGATTATTACGTTCGGGTGTAGTCAACGCGTTCTGCAATTGCTGTAGCTCCGCCATCGCACTATCAACGCCAAGCTGACCGCTGTCGACCTCCACTACCGCCACCACACGCGGCTGGTTCAAATCAATGCCCAATCGCTGTGCCCATTCCATCAGCGCCGGGGTATTCTCTTCAGCCTGAATCAGGTTCATCACCAGCTCTTCACGCAGACGGCTATCCTGCGCTAACAGATGCATCAGACGCGACTGTTCCAGCATCATTTCGGCGGTCATGCACACCAGTTCGCCATACTTGCGCAGATGTTCCGGCTCGCCGGTAAGACCGATAACGCCAACGATTTCGCCTTCCAGACGCAGCGGCAGGTTTATCCCCTGACGCACACCGTGTAAATGCCGGGCTACCGCATCGTCAATATCGACCACCCGACCTTGTGAAAGCACCAGCAGCGCGCCTTCGTGCAATTCACCAATTCGTTCGCGATCGCCGCTGCCAATGATCCGCCCGCGGGCATCCATTACGTTGATATTGGTATCAATGATGCGCATGGTTCGCGCTACAATATCCTGCGCCATTTTGGTATCAAGATGCCAGCCAGCCATAAACCCCTCCTGTGAGCAGAGCTCAAGCATAGGGAAGATAATAAGCGGCGGCATTGTGCAACTGCACAAAGCGAGAGGGAGAAGTATGGAGTTGTGGGAAGTATCACAAAAAGAAACCCCTTCCTGTGCAGGAAGGGGTTGAGAGAGATTACTGCATCAACAGATAGATAGAGCTGTCACCACGCTGAATGTTCAGCGCCAGTACAGCCGGTTTGCTGTCGAGGATTTTGCGCAGTTCGGCGATATTTTTCACCGGCTGCTGGTTCGCACCGATAATCACATCCCCTTTCTTCAGGCCAATCCGTGCAGCCGGAGAATTCGCTTTCACCTCGCTGACCACGACCCCTTTGTCCTGGCCTTTGTTGCTCATATCAGCCCCTTCAATGCCTTTGAAGATAGAGCTGGAATCAACCTGAGTCTGGCTGCTCTGCTGCAGTTCCAGATTCACAGTGACCGGCTTACCGTCACGCAACAGGCCAAGGTTAATTTTGCTGCCTACCGGCATCGTACCCACCTGCGCACGCAGGGCGGCGAAGCTGCTGATCGGTTTACCGTTCAGGGAGGTAATCACATCCCCGGCTTTAATACCTGCTTTCGCTGCGGAAGAGTTCGGCATCACCTGGCTGACAAATGCGCCACGCTGAGCATCAACTTTCATCGCTTTCGCCAGCTCAGAGCTCAGCTCGGTACCCATAATACCCAGCTCACCGCGTTTAACCTGACCAAACTCAACCATCTGCGACGTCAGGTTTTTCACCATGTTGCTCGGGATTGCAAAGCCGATACCGATGTTGCCGCCGTCCGGCGCAAGGATCGCGGTGTTAATACCGATCAGCTCACCATTCAGGTTAACCAGTGCGCCACCGGAGTTACCCCGGTTGATCGCGGCATCCGTCTGAATAAAGTTTTCGTAGTTTTCCGCGTTCAGGCCGCTACGGCCCAGCGCAGAAACAATACCGGAGGTCACGGTCTCACCGAGGCCAAACGGGTTACCAATTGCTACGGTGTAATCACCCACACGCAGCGCGTCGGAATCAGCCAGCTTAATCGCCGTCAGGTTTTTCGGATCCTGAATTTGGATCAGCGCGATATCGGAGCGCGGATCTTTACCCACGATCTTCGCATCAAATTTACGGCCATCGCTCAACTGAACCTTAATCACCGTGGCGTTATCCACCACGTGGTTGTTGGTCACGACATACCCTTTCGCGGCATCAATAATTACGCCGGAACCCAGCGCCATAAATTTCTGCTGCTGGCCGCCGCCGTTGTCAGCGCCCGGCGCGCCGCCCTGGCAGAACGGTGAACTCTGGAACGGCGAACCGTCCTGGCAGAATGGTGAATTATCACCGAAGAACTGCTGGAAATTACGCGGCATACGCGGCGTATTTACCGTCGTGCTCCCCTCGACGTTAATGCTTACCACCGATGGCATCACTTTTTCGAGCATCGGGGCCAGGCTTGGCATCTGTTGGGCGGTCATTGCTGAAGACGACGTCTCAGCCGCTGTGGCAGACAGGGGGGACAACGCCAAACCTAAACTCAGAGCCAGTGCACTCATTGCTAATGTGGTTTTTTTCATGTGTTTCGTTCTCGATTAACAGGTAACGCAAAATTGCTGTATACGTCAGAGTCGTTTTATAGCGCTAAGTTCCAGAATTGAGTTTAAGGAAAAAGTAAAATTTTATTGGCCGTCTTTACAAATGAGTATTTATTGCTCTACAGCCATCAAGCGACGATATTCATCCCAGGCATACAGATCGGTCATCCCGCTGATATAATCCTGAATCAGCCGGCAGCGATAATAATATTCCATTACCGAAAACTCAGCGCAACCCGTTGATATTTTACTAACCGCCTCGACATAAGCAAGGCGATGGCGAGTAGACAACTTCTGAAATAATCGTGATTCGATAGGAAAACGTTTAACTCTTTCATTGTCGACCAGCTCAGTAAAATCTGACTGGGACATTTTTAATAAAGGCTGATAGATCTCCAGCAACCCGCTGATCACCCGATACCCCTGCAATTCCAACTGCTCAACGTCCGGATGACTAAATACGTGTTTTACCGCCACATTTTTATAGACCCCCAGCAACTGACTAAAGCTACTGGCATCTTCTAACAGCGCGTGATTAAAGCTGCCGTCAAAAACCTGCGGTAAATTATCAATAAACCGCTGGGCTGCATACGGCACCAGTTTATTCAGCGTATTGACGCGTAAATACATAAAGAACTGATCTTCCGTGCTCCGGCTTAATGTATTTGAACGTGATTTCTCCCAGGCATTCTCAACAACCTGACTAAACAGGGAACCTTTTTCGTGATGCCCCCACGCCTCATGCAGATGGTGATAAAGTTGTTCGACGCTAAAGATTCTTTTCTCAACGGCATCTTCCAGGTCGGCCACGCAATAAGAGATATCATCGGCAGCTTCCATTATCCAGGTTAATGGAAAGCGACTGTAGGGCGCTAATGATAATTCTTTACGTAACCGTTCAATATACGGTTCTTCAGAAAGGTAATAGCCCGGTTTCTTCATTAAATAGTTATGCGTCGTAGGCGTACTTCCACGCCACCACGCCGGACGGGTATATTTTAAAATACCACCAACCTGGGCCCAGGTAAGATTCATACGCATCAAAGTATGCACCAGACGAATCCCCTGGGCATTACCTTCAAAATGGCACAGGTCCTGGCGCACCTTACGGCGAATATCATTCAGCGACTCTTCGCCTTCGCGCAAACGTAACGCCGCCACCAGGCAGCGGTCATCGCTGAGGGGCTGACTTTCCGCGTCGGCGGGATACAGCCGCTGGCGGAACCAGTCATTAATCGCCGCTTCACCAAAATGACCAAACGGCGGATTGCCGATGTCATGCATCAGGCACGACATTTCGACAATACTCTCAAACGGTCCCGTCAGTTCATCCAGACCATACTGCTCCAGCAGTTTTAGTTCTTTCAGTCGGCTGAGGATCTCTTTAGCGATATAGCGCCCAACTTGCTGAACTTCCATCGAGTGCGTCAGGCGCGTGCGCACCGCCGCGTTACGCTCCAGCGGAAAAACCTGGGTTTTTTGTTGCAGTCGGCGAATAGCCGGAGAATTGATAATACGTCCACGATCACTTTCGAAAATACGCAGGATCTCATGCTCCGTCTTCACGCCCTGCGGCGAACGGTAACGACGATGCCAGTTTATTTTTTTTCGGAAATCGATCTGTACCATATCCTCTCCCGCCTGAGAAATGCGCTACCCCTTAAGCGCATGATAGACTATGCCCTCAAATCTGGCTTATCGCGAGTAAATCTATGAAAATCGGCATCATTGGTGCAATGGAAGAAGAAGTTACGCTGCTGCGTGACAAAATCGAAAACCGTCAGACCCTCTCTCTCGGCGGTTGTGAAATTTACACCGGCCAACTGAACGGTACAGAGGTTGCGCTACTGAAATCAGGTATCGGTAAAGTGGCGGCGGCGCTGGGCGCTACGCTGCTGCTTGAACGCTGCAAGCCGGATGCCATCATTAACACCGGTTCCGCGGGCGGCCTGGCCTCTACGCTGAAAGTCGGCGATATTGTGGTTTCTGACGAAGCGCGCTATCACGATGCCGACGTTACCGCCTTTGGCTATGAATTTGGTCAGTTACCGGGCTGCCCGGCTGGTTTTAAAGCCGATCCTGCGCTGATTGCTGCAGCAGAATCCTGCATTGCGCAACTCAATCTGAACGCCGTTCGCGGACTTATCGTCAGCGGCGATGCCTTCATTAATGGCTCCGTGGGTCTGGCTAAAATTAAGCATAACTTCCCGCAGGCCATTGCCGTTGAGATGGAAGCGACCGCGATTGCGCATGTTTGCCATAACTTCAATGTGCCGTTTGTCGTGGTTCGCGCCATCTCTGACGTCGCCGATCAGCAGTCCCATCTCAGCTTTGACGAGTTCCTGGTTGTTGCCGCGAAACAGTCAAGCCTGATGGTTGAAACGCTGGTACAGAAACTGGCGCATGGCTAAATTACTCTCCAGGGCGCTGGTCGCCCTGCTATTCACTCTTCCGGCGTTCCTGTATGCCGCACCGCGTGTTGTGACGCTTTCTCCAGCCAATACCGAACTCGCCTTTGCCGCCGGCATTACACCCGTAGGCGTCAGTAGCTACTCAAACTACCCGCCAGCGGCCAAAAATATCGAGGAGGTTTCCACCTGGCAAGGTATGAACCTTGAACGCATTGTGGCGCTTAAACCGGATTTAGTCGTCGCCTGGCGCGGGGGAAATGCTGAGCGGCAGGTGAATCAACTGACCGCCCTGGGAATTAAGGTCATCTGGGTGGACGCCGTTACCATCGAGCAGGTCGCCGATGCGCTCCGCCAGCTGGCAGCGTGGAGCCCAAAGCCTGAGCAGGCCAAACAGGCGGCGCAAACCATGCTTGATGACTATGCTTTACTAAAATCTCGGTATGCCAACAAACCGAAAAAACGCGTGTTTCTCCAGTTTGGCGCAAATCCTCTGTTTACCAGTGGAAAAGGCTCCATTCAGCACGAAGTTCTTGAGGTATGCGGTGGAGAAAACATCTTTGCCGGCAGTCGGGTTCCCTGGCCACAGGTTAGCCGTGAGCAGGTCCTGGCACGAGCGCCCCAGGCTATTGTTGCAACCGGAGGACCAGGCGAAACTTTGAAAATTGAACAATACTGGGGAAACCAGCTAAAAATACCCATTATTACACTTAATAGTGACTGGTTCGAACGCGCGAGCCCGCGTATTATCCTCGCCGCAAAACAACTCTGTAATGCGCTTTCACAGATAAATTAGCGCCTGCCCCCACCAGGTCTGTTGTGAGGATTTAAAAATGCTCGTCTATTGGCTGGATATTGTCGGCACCGCGGTATTTGCTATCTCTGGCGTCTTACTGGCCGGAAAATTGCGAATGGACCCGTTTGGCGTCCTGGTCCTCGGGGTGGTTACCGCCGTTGGCGGCGGAACGATCCGCGATATGGCGCTGGATCATGGGCCGGTATTTTGGGTTAAGGATCCCACCGATCTGGTGGTGGCAATGATCACCAGCATGCTGACAATCCTGCTGGTACGTCAGCCACGACGTTTACCGAAGTGGATCCTTCCGGTGCTGGATGCCGTTGGCCTGGCTGTGTTCGTGGGGATTGGCGTCAATAAAGCATTTCTCGCAGGGACGGGCCCCCTGGTGGCGATTTGTATGGGGGTGATTACCGGCGTCGGCGGCGGGATCATTCGCGATGTGTTAGCTCGTGAAGTCCCGATGATTCTGCGCACCGAAATCTACGCCACGGCATGTATTATCGGCGGGATCGTGCATGCGACAGCGTTTTATACCTTTAATGTATCGCTGGAAAACGCCAGTATGATGGGGATGATCGTCACCCTGCTGATTAGGCTTGCCGCCATTCGCTGGCATTTGAAATTGCCGACGTTTGCTCTGGATGATAACGGGCGTTGATGTGATGATGCAGAACATGTAGGCCGGATAAGGCGTTTACGTCGCCAACCGGCACATTGCCCGGTGGCGCTACGCTTACCGGGCCTACACCATCAGACCATCGGTATTACAGACAGCAATCAGATGCTGAAAGAA
Organism: Citrobacter sp. RHBSTW-00887; assembly: GCF_013728095.1. Classification (NCBI taxonomy): domain Bacteria; kingdom Pseudomonadati; phylum Pseudomonadota; class Gammaproteobacteria; order Enterobacterales; family Enterobacteriaceae; genus Citrobacter; species Citrobacter sp. RHBSTW-00887. The sequence continues at coordinate 4,287,456 of NZ_CP056267.1, forward strand.
GAACCACACCCGCAGGTGCTTTTCGCATTGGGGTTAGTCACAACGAAGCGGGAACCTTCCAGACCTTCGGTATAGTCAACCGCGCCGCCCACCAGATATTGCAGGCTCATCGGATCAACCACCAGACCCACACCTTGTTTCTCAATGGTCATATCACCATCGTTCACCTGATCATCAAAGGTGAAACCGTACTGGAAACCGCTGCAACCACCGCCGGTGATATACACGCGTAATTTCAGATTCGGGTTATCTTCGTCAGCGATCAGGCTTTTTACTTTATTGGCTGCTGCTTCAGTAAATTGCAGTGGCAGCGCTACGTCATCACTCATATTTTGCTCCAAACGACATTGGCAATTGGGCAAATTATAACCCAATGGTTAAGGCCATTATCTAATACCCTGGTATTTCGTTCAAGTATTCTCGCCAGCGGCGGTACTCTGGCTTTTTGCCGCCTGCTCCGCTTCCTGTTTTGCCAGCGTGCGGGCAAGGATAGTCGAGTATAGCGGCTTTCCACCCATAAATTGGGCTAATAGTGTTGCGCCAAGACAGGTAATAATCATTGGCAAAATGAGCTGATAGTTATCGGTCATCTCCAGCACCAGTACAATACCGGTTAGCGGTGCACGTACCGAAGCCGCCAGCAAAGCCCCCATTCCGGCAATGGCAAAGGTTCCGGCCTCCAGATGATACTGTGGAAAAGAGGCCGCCGCGGCCATACCGAACGCAGTGCCAAGTAATGTGCCCAACGCCAGCATCGGGGCAAAAATCCCACCGGGCGCGCCGGACGAGAAGCACAACAGCGTAGTGATCACCCGGGTAATAAATATAAACAGCAGTAAACCGACGCTAAAATTACCCGCCGCGGCGATAGGAATCAGGTTAAACCCGCCGCCTGCCGCTTCCGGTTTAATTAATCCCAGGATCCCGCACAGGCCACCAATCGCGCCACCCATCAGCACCCATTTTTTAATTTCACCGCCGTGGAAGCGCTGGAACATATCCTGGGTACGCAACACCATCGTGTTGAACAACGGCCCGACACAGCCAAAAATAAGCCCGAGTACAAGATACAGCCACAGCGTATTTACCGGTGCATTAGACAGCTTCCCGACTTCAATAATCGGTGCTTCACCGTTGAACACACGAAACACGATGCTCGACATAATAACGCCGGTAAACACGGCTTTGATCGAGACGAGGTTATAGCGAAACTGCGGGCGCATCTCTTCAATAATGAACAGGATCCCCGCCAGAGGCGCATTAAACGCCGCCGACAAACCCGCAGCCGCACCGGTGGCCAGCAGGGTATGTCGCGCTTCAGCGCTGCGCATGCGGAAAATATCCAGCACCATGCGCCCAATGTTCCCGCCTATCTGTACGGTCGGCCCTTCTCGCCCGAGCACCATACCGGCTCCCAGCGTGCCCATGCCGCCAATAAATTTCACCGGCAGAACGCGCCACCAGCGCACAGGTCGTAGCTCTTCCAGCGCGCCTTCAATCTCAGGGATCCCCGAGCCTCCCGCTTCCGGCGCAAATTTACGAACCAGAAAATAGCCGACCATCGCCAGCAATGCAGAGAGAATAAACGCCAGCGGCCACAGCAGAATGGCATGGTCCGCAACCTGGGCCAGGGTGCCAATGCGCTGATTTTGCACCCAGGTCACCGCTTTCTCAAATGCCACGCCAACAAGCCCCGTCACGGTACCGACAACGGCGGCCATCAACAGGATCGCCAACGGCGTTTTGTCGCGTTCCAGGAGTCGACGGATTTGATCCCTGCGGCGTAAACGCACAATTTGTTGTGCTTCAAAAGAGGGAGAGTCAGTCTTCATCAGATGATCATTAATTGGTAATACAAATACGGAATCGGCATTCTACTCGCACATTTCACGAAAATCCCCTGCAAATCGCATTGTTTCAAATGCGTAAAACTTTCATAACCTTCTCTGAATAACTAGAATAGCGGGCATTTACTTTTTCTACGAACCAGGACCCCATCCATGAGTAAGTCTGAAAATCTCTACAGCGCAGCACGCGAACTTATCCCTGGCGGCGTTAACTCCCCCGTTCGCGCCTTTACTGGCGTGGGTGGTACTCCGCTGTTTATCGAAAAAGCGGACGGCGCGTATCTGTACGATGTCGATGGTAAAGCCTATGTCGATTACGTCGGTTCCTGGGGACCGATGGTACTGGGCCATAACCACCCGGCAATTCGCAATGCGGTGATTGAAGCCGCAGAGCGCGGTTTAAGCTTCGGCGCGCCGACCGAGATGGAAGTGAAAATGGCGGAGCTGGTCACTGAACTTGTGCCGACCATGGATATGGTGCGTATGGTGAACTCCGGTACGGAAGCGACGATGAGCGCAATCCGTCTGGCGCGCGGTTTCACCGGTCGCGATAAGATCATCAAATTTGAAGGTTGCTATCACGGTCATGCCGACTGCCTGCTGGTTAAAGCTGGTTCCGGCGCGTTAACGCTGGGTCAGCCAAACTCCCCGGGCGTTCCGGCCGATTTCGCGAAACACACCCTGACCTGCACCTACAACGATCTCTCTTCAGTTCGTGCAGCATTCGAACAGTATCCGCAGGAGATCGCCTGCATTATCGTTGAGCCGGTCGCAGGCAACATGAACTGCATCCCGCCGCTGCCAGAATTCCTGCCGGGCCTGCGTGCCCTGTGTGATGAGTTTGGCGCGCTGTTGATCATCGATGAAGTCATGACCGGTTTCCGCGTGGCACTGGCCGGTGCGCAGGATTATTACGGCGTCGTTCCGGATCTGACCTGCCTTGGCAAAATCATCGGTGGCGGGATGCCCGTTGGCGCATTCGGCGGTCGCCGTGATGTGATGGACGCGCTGGCGCCAACCGGTCCGGTTTATCAGGCGGGTACGCTTTCAGGTAACCCGATTGCGATGGCGGCAGGTTTTGCTTGTCTGAACGAAGTGGCCCAGCCGGGTATTCATGAAACGCTGAATGAACTGACGACGCGTCTGGCGGAAGGTCTGCTGGAAGCCGCTGCAGAAACGAATATTCCGCTGGTGGTTAACCATGTGGGCGGGATGTTCGGGATTTTCTTCACCGATGCAGAAACCGTGACCTGCTATCAGGATGTGATGGCATGCGACGTTGAACGCTTCAAGCGTTTCTTCCACATGATGCTGGATGAAGGAATTTACCTGGCGCCGTCCGCCTTCGAAGCGGGCTTTATGTCCGTCGCGCACAGTGAAGACGATATCAATAACACCATCGACGCCGCGCGCCGGGTGTTTGCGAAATTGTAAAAGAGAACGTCCAGAAATAACGTAGGCCGGGTAAGGCGAAGCCGCCACCCGGCTTTTTTATTGCCGGATGGCGACGCAGCCTAAATGGAAGAGATTAACCTCAGCGACTCTGCTTACGTAGCAGATAGATAAAGTACGGCGCGCCAATAAACGTCGACAGTAATCCTGCCGGGATCTGATACGGAAACAGCACCATCCTGCCGCACCAGTCAGCAAAGACCAGCAGCACACCTCCCGCCAGCGCCGAAATCAGCATATGCGGCATCGCGCGACGAAAACCCATCATTCGGGCAATATGCGGAGCCATCAGCCCGACAAAACTCAACGGTCCAATGGTCATGGTTGCTGTCGCCGTTAGCCCCGCAGCCAACAGCAGTAACCCCACGCGTGACGGCGTGATCGCCATACCCACCGCACGCGCCGTATCGCCGCCGAGCGGTAAAATCGTCAGCCAACGACGGCACAGCGGCGTCAGCGCCAGCAGGATAACCATCACAATCCCGGTGCGCAGTACCTGTTCGCCCGTCGCGTTATAGGTTGAGCCGGAGATCCAGGTCAGCACGCCCGCCATACGCGGATCGCCGCTGGCCTGCAGCATCATCAACAACATAGTAAACGCCGTACTGAGCGCCATCCCTGCCAGCAGCATACGGTGCGGCGAAAAACCACCGCGCCCGGCGGCAATCATAATGATAAGCAAGGTGACCGCAGCCCCGAGGCTCCCTGCGGGCAGCAGCCAGCCAAAGGCATTTCCGGGGACCAGAAACAGCATTAACACCACGCCAAATGCCGCGCCGGAGCTTATGCCCAGAACTTCCGGGCTAGCCATTGGGTTTCCGGTCAGACGCTGAATAATACAGCCCGCTACCGCCAGCATCACCCCGGCAATCAACGCCGCCAGAATACGTGGCCAGCGCCAGGGCATCAGTTCATCCAGCATCGCGCCGCTGGCCCATGTCCAGCCGTGCGCATCGCGGCCAAACGACAGCGCCACCACCAGAGTCAGCAGCAAAACCACCCCGCCCGCCAGCGCAAACATCAGTACATTCTGACGCTCCGCGGCGATACGGTTGCTGGCATTCATATCCGGTGCGCTCATACTTCTAAGGCGCGGCAACAACCACAGCAGCAATGGCGCGCCAATCAGCGCCGTCACCGAACCGGTGGAGACCTCCATCCATACGCGGGTCAGCCACAGAATGATTTGGTCAGAGAGCCAGAGGATCAACGCACCAATCAGCGGGGCCAGCATCAGACGCGCCAACAGACGCCGCGCGCCGAGCATTTTCGCCAGCAGCGGTGCAAAGAGGCCAATAAAGCCGATAATCCCAACCGCGTTAACCAGCAAGGCGCTGATGACAATCGCCAGCGATAAGGCCGCCAGGCGCGCCAGCGACAACGCCAGACCGAGGTTACGCGCCACGCCGTCATCCAGTCCCATCAGTGTCATTGGACGCAACAGCAGCAGAGTCAGCATCACGCCGCCCAGCAGCTGTGGCCACAGTCGCTGTACGCCGCTCCAGTCGGTTTGGGTTAGCGTGCCGCTGCTCCACAAAAACATGCTTTGCAGTTGATCGTGATGGAAGATAACCATCAACTGGTTAATCGCCCCGCAGTACAGGCTGACCACCAGTCCGGCGAGGATTAACGTCACCGGTGAAAGACGTTTGCCCCAGGCGACGCCAAACACCAGCGCCCCAACGACACAAGCACCTGCCAGCGCAGCAAATTGCGTGGTAAGCGCACCGGGAATAGCCCACAGCGTCGTGACGGTAATGCCCAACTGCGCACCGGTCGCAACGCCTAGCGTGGTTGGCTCCGCCAGTGGGTTACGCAGCACCTGCTGAAACAATACGCCGACCAGTCCCAGCCCGGAACCGACCAACAGCGAAATCGCCAGCCTCGGCAGCAGGCTGTAGTGGAAAACCATCTGTTTAATGGCATCGATATCCGGTGACCAGATAGCCTGTTGCCACTGGTTGCGCGGTAGCGCAACGGAGAAGTTAACCCATGTGAGCCAGCAGGCAGCAACAAACAGAACCGTCAGCAGGAGAATGGGGAACAGCGCGATACGTTTACTCACGCTTTGCCTCCCAGCGCATTATCCAGAATGCGGGCAAAATGCATGGCTGATAGCGTTGCGCCATAGAACCAGACGGCCGGCACGCGCTGAAAACGTCCGCTGCGAACAAAGGGCATAGCCTGCCACAACGGCGTAGACATCAGTGCAGCCATCTCTTTATCGTTGCCGTGCTCAAAGCACAATACATCGACATCCTGAAAAGCAGCCAGACGGTCAATACTCACGGCAGTGCTGCCCCAAAAGTTTGTCTCTCCCTGCCAGGCGTTGGGGATCCCATATTCGTCCAGCACGTCCTGAAACAGGCTGTTTGGGCCAAACACCAGCATATGCCGCGAATCAAGCAGGGAGGTGAGAAGCACAGGGCGCGCACCGCGTTGAATGAAGCGCGGCTTCAGGCTGGCAATAAAACGCTCATACTCAGTCAGATGGCGTTCAGCAGAGTCCTGCAGATTGAACAATTGCGCCATTTCCTGCAGCGATTGTCGCGCAACGACCAGCGGTTTTTTACCGTCGCTGAAGTTAAATCCCCGACCAGGTGCAATACGTGCCAGCTTTTCAGGGGAAGGACCATAGCCTGCCGACCAGAGCAGAAACGAGGGTTTCATTTCGGTCAGCAGTTCGAGATTGGGTTCCGTGCGTAGCCCGACATCAATCACCGAGTCCGGTAGAGGTGGCTCACTGACCCACAGCTTGTAGTTAGGGATATCCGCAATGCCATACGGCGTAATACCCAGCGCCAGCAACAGCTCTACCGGCAGCCATTCCAGCGCCACAATACGCTGCGGATCAATCGCCGCGGCGGACGCCGTATTCATCCGCCACAGCAGCGGCGAGAGCGCCATCGCCGTAAGCAGACGCCGACGGGTAATATGATGTAATTCAATCATTAATAGACAAAACTCACGGGTGCGGCACCAGCCGGATGCGGCAAAATGCCCATCGGGATACCGTAAATCTGTTCCAGAGTTTCACTGCGCATCAGTTCAGCAGGCGTTCCTTGCGCAATCATTTCACCACCGCGCAGCGCAACTAAGTAATCGCAGTAGCGGGCCGCCATGTTGATGTCATGCAGCACCGCAATCACCGTTAGCCCACGCTGCTGGCTTAAGCGATGCACCAGCGCCAGCACGTCAACCTGATGAGCGATATCCAGCGCGGAAGTCGGCTCATCAAGCAGCAGACAGCGGCTGTCCTGCGCCACCAGCATGGCAATCCACGCACGCTGGCGTTCTCCGCCGGACAGGCTATCCACCAGGCGGTGCGCCAGCGGTTTTAAGCCGACCAACGAAATAGCTTCTTCTACTTTCTCTCTGTCGGCAACGCCAAAACGTCCCAGCGCCCCGTGCCACGGATAGCGGCCAATCGCCACCAGTTCACGCACCGTCATCCCTTCGGCCTGAGGCAACTGCTGCGGCAGATAGGCGACCTTGCGGGCAAACGCTTTACTGCTCCAGTTCTCCAGCGGCTGTTCGTCGAGCAGGATTTCACCTTCCGACGGCGGCTGATGACGTCCCAGCATTTTCAATAACGTCGATTTTCCGGACCCGTTGTGGCCGATAAGGCCGGTTACTTTCCCCACCGGAAAAGTTAATGAGAGAGGATGCAAAAGCGTGCGGCCAGGCACACGAAAGGAGACATTACGCAACGCGAAAGTGGTGTCGGGATGGGATCTGTTTTCCTGCATAGCAGCCAACTTGTAAAACGGGCACGCAAAGCGTGCCCAAAAAGAAATTAGAAACGGAAGGTTGCGGTTGCAACGACCTGACGTTCTGCGCCCCAGAAGCAGCCATAGGTATTGAAGCAGCTGGCGACGTACTCACGGTCAAACAGGTTATTCACATGCAGCGCCACGTTGGAACCCGCCATGCCGACGCGGGCCAGATCGTAACGTACTAACGCATCCACCAGCGTATAGCTTCCCACTTTGAAGGAGTTTGCCGGATCGCCATAGCTGGAACCAGTATAACGAACACCCGTACCCAACGTCAGCCCGGAAAGCGCGCCGTCATAAAGGGTGTAATCCCCCCACAGTGATGCCATATGTTTTGGCACCTGAGCAGGCGTGTTACCTTTGTAGTTGGTGTCAGTGGTGTATTCCGCATCGGTATAGGTATAAGAACCGACCACGTTAACGCTGGCTGACAGCGCCGCTTTCGCTTCAATTTCCACACCACGTGAGCGAATTTCACCGCCTTCAACTGACCAGAATGATCCGTTCGGGTCGGCCATCAGGTTGTTGGTTTTGGTCAACTGGTAAACAGCACCGGTGATCACGATCGGACGATCGCTCGGCACATACTTCACGCCCGCTTCGTACTGCTTACCTTTAGATGGAGTAAAGATATTACCGCTTTCCCCGACCTGAGAACTAGGTTCAAACGATTCGCTGTAGCTGAAATACGGAGTCACACCGTTGTCGAACAGGTAGTTAACACCGCCACGCCAGGTGAACTGTCTGTCATCACGGGAATCCAGCACGCCAGAAACGCGGTTCAGTGAGTCCTGCTTAGCCCAGTCGTAACGACCGCCCAGAGTGACCAGCACCTTATCCCACTGCATCTGATCCTGAGCGTACAGGCCCGTTTGTTCCTGTTTATTCAGAACTCGGTAGGCAGCGCCCGGTCCAGTATGTGCCCCAAAATCAAAGTCGCTGCGATCAAGGTTATAAATATCTGAAGGCGCTACCGAACCAGCCCAACCAAACCAGGAGTTGATATCGTTACGCATCCGCATATAGTCAACGCCGGTCAGCAATGTGTGATCCACGGAACCGGTAGCGAATTTGCTCTGCAACTGGGTATCAACAGCGAAGTTCTGCAATTTCTCATTATCGTCAACATACTGACGAGTCAGCGTGTGAGCCCACTCGGACTGAGGAACGCTGGCGCAAGGACTGTTAGCCGGATCTTTTGTATAGAGCGGATCAGAGCACATACCGTAGCCATATACGCTGTTCTGCGAAACCTTGTTTTGCGCGTAACGCAGGTTCTGACGCACGGTAAAGGTGTCGTTAAATTCGTGGTCGAAGCTGTAGCCCACCATCTTCTCGTTACGAGAGTAGGTATTGTTGTTCGCACCTTCGTTGAAATCGGTAGGCAGACGCTTGCCGTTCGGCAGCTCAGTCACCGTCCCCTCTTTCGGCAACCAGCCGTAATAGCCAGTTTCTGGCTCGTTCTGGAAGTAGGAGAGGAAGGTGAAGTTCGTTTTATCATCCGGACGCCATGTGAAAGATGGCGCGATGGCGTAGCGTTGTTCTTCCGCGCCCTGCTGCTGCGCATTCGCGGAACGCGCCAGGCCGGTCAGGCGGTATGAGTACACACCATCGTCATCCAGCGCATCGCTGAAGTCAAAACCGGTCTGGAACAGGCTGTCAGTGCCCATCTTGAACTGAATTTCTTTTAACGGCTCTGTGGTCGGGCGTTTGCTGACCATGTTCAACAAGCCGCCAGGGTTACTCTTTCCGTAAAGAACAGAAACCGGACCGCGCATCACTTCAGCGCGTTCCAGCATATACGGGTCGATTACCGCATCGTTGTAGAAGTTCCCCTGCATCTTCAGGCCATTCAGATAGTTATTCTGACTTTGGCCGTCGGCGGCAAATCCGCGAATAATCAGATAGTCATAGGTGTTAGACGCGCCGCGGGTGCCTACGGCTACGCCTGGCGTGTAGCTGAGCGCCTCTTTAACTGATTTCGGCTGATGCAACGCCATCTCTTCGGCGGTGACCACTGAAATAGACTGAGGAACTTTTTGAATCGGGGTGTCAGTTTTGGTCGCCGTAGCAGACTGTCGTGCGGCGATGGTTGCCGCTGGCCCCCATGCGCTTTCTTGTGCGGCAGGAGCAGCAGTTACGGTGATGGTTTCTTCTTTCGGGTCAACCGCCGCCTGTGCATAGACAGACATGCCGCTAACCGCTGTGGCTACCACTACTGCGATTTTACGCAGCGATGAACTTGGCTGAGCAGTTTTAAGACGCGCCATTGGTATTTCTCTGATGAAAGTGAATGATAACGTAAACGAGAATTATTATTATAACGGCAGCATAATATTCGAAACTCTGGCGAGATAGCAAGCAATACGCGTCCCTACTAAAACTGAGGGGTTAAGAAACAACCAGATGAAAAGAAAGGGTTAATAAATTAGGCTGGAATGTTATTCGGCCCTGAGAATGGACCAAAGAAGAAAAACCCGCCGAAGCGGGTTTTGAGCAATATCAGTTACTGCCGAACATATCCTTTATCCAGCCAGCGACACCGTCGCTATCTTTCTTTTCCTGCTGCGCCGGTTGTTGCTGCTGCTGTTGAGGCTGCTGCTGCGGCGTTGACTGATCGAACGGATTCCCGGTCGGCTGTTGCATCATTTCACCCTGCTGACACAGTGAATCAGGATCGGTAGTCCATACCGGAAGCGTACGCATCCCCCCGCTACAAACGAAGTTACCGTCGTAGTCCACGCCCATATCCACCACATCTTCCGGCGGCGTCAGCACCAGCGGTGTTGGCGTCTGGTTGGCAAGATAACGCTGATAAATCGACATCGCACCGCTGGCACCGTACAGCTTGGTTGGCTGGTTGTTATCACGGCCCACCCAGGTGATGGTTACCTGGCTGCCGTCGATCCCGGCAAACCAAGTATCCACGTTGTTGTTAGTGGTCCCGGTTTTCCCTGCCAGATGAAGCCCAGGATATTTCGCGCCAAGCTGGCGGCCCGTACCACGCTGAACCACCTGTTGCATGGTCCACAGCGTCATATACGCCGCCTGCGCCGGAACGGCACGCTCGGCCTGCGGGAAGCTCTGATACAGCACCGTACCATCTTCGGCAATCACCGAACGCAGCGCCGACAACGGCGCGCGGTTCCCGCCGCTGGCGATAGTCTGGAACGCCTGTGCCACTTCGATCGGCGTCAGGTTCAACGCCCCCAGCAGCATGGCCGGAACCGGGTTAAGCTGATCTTTCGGCGCACCCAGCTTCAGCCAGGTATCGGTGACGGCAGGCAGGCCCAGCGCCATCCCCAGATTTACCGTTGGCACGTTCATTGAGCGCGTTAACGCATCCACCAGCATCACTTTTCCGCTTTCGCTATAGCGACGGTCATCGTTCTGCGGCGACCACACCTGGCCGTTAGGCTGGCGCAGCGCAATCGGGGCATCGGCAATCCAGGTATTCAGACGATACAGCTTCGGCTGGCTGAGCGCGGTCAGATAGGTCGCTGGTTTAGCCAAAGAACCAATCGAACGACGTGCCTGCATCGCACGGTTATAACCAGCGAACTGCGGTTCTGCCCCCCCGACCATGGCACGCACTTCGCCGCTGAAGCGGTCGACCACCACAATCGCGGTTTCCAGATCGCTCAGCTTACGTTGTTTCTTCAGCACCGGAATACCTTCCACCGCCGCTTTTTCTGCAGCGTCCTGCGCCACGGAATCAAAGGTGGTGAAAATCTTCACGCCGGAGAGGTCTTTAACTTTATCGCCCAGCTTTGCCTGTAGCTCCTGGCGCACCATCTGCATAAAGGCGGGTTGCGGTGAGATCACCCCACCACGCGGCTGTACGCCTAACGGACGCGCGCTCAGCATGTCATAAAGATCCTGGTCGATAATCTGCTGCTGCTGCAGCAAACGCAGCACCAGGTTACGACGCTCCAGTGCCAGCTTCGGGTTACGCCACGGGTTATAGATTGACGCCCCTTTAACCATCCCTACCAGCAGCGCCTGCTGGTCGAGGCTCAGCTCTTCCACCGGACGGCCAAAGTAGTAGAGACTCGCCAGCGGGAAGCCGCGGATCTCATTGTCACCGCTTTGACCGAGATAGACTTCGTTCATGTACAGCTCAAGAATGCGGTCTTTGCTGTAACGCGCATCCATGATCAGCGCCATATAGGCTTCGTTGGCCTTACGCCAGTAGGAACGTTCGCTGGACAGGAACAGGTTTTTCACCAGTTGCTGGGTCAGCGTACTGGCCCCTTGTACCGTGCGCCCCGCCGTCAGGTTCGCCAGCACCGCACGGCCAATGGAATAGAGGCTGATACCGTCATGCTCATAGAAGTGACGATCTTCGGTCGCCAGCAGCGTGTCCACCAGCAGATCCGGGAATCCACTGCGCGGGACAAACAGGCGCTGCTCACCGTTAGGCGAAGAGAGCATGGTAATCAGTCGCGGATCGAGACGGAAGAAACCAAACTGGCGGTTGTTATCCATATTCTCGATGGTATCCAGATGGTCGCCATCAAAGGTCAGACGCGCGCGCACCTGCCCTTCTTTACTGTCCGGAAAATCAAACGGACGACGGATCATCTCGATGCTTTTCGCCTGCACGGTGAATTCGCCAGGGCGCGTCATTTTCGTCACCTGACGATACTGCGTAGCCTCCAGCAGTTTCACCATCTCGTTCTTGCCGATCGGCATTTCTGGCTCAAGGTTAACCATACGGCCATATACTGCCGCAGGAAGCTGCCAGACTTTACCATCTATACGGCTGCGAATTTTTTGGTCCAGATAAACGCCGTAAATGGCGATCAGCACCAAAAAAACAATCGACAGTTTTACCAGCAGCCAGAACCAGCCGCGTTTACCACGAGGCTTACGCCCTTTGCCTTTACCCTTACGCGGCATCGGTTCTTCATCCTCATAGTCATCATCATCATAATCGTCGTCATACTCTTCATCTCTGAGTTGACGACGGCTCACCTTTTGTTTCACCGGACGCGAGGCTTTCCCTTTACGTCCAATTGGCTCGCGGTCATTCCCCGCCATGCTTTTTCTCCGCAACATTCAGGCGCAAAGGCCCGATTCTCTGTTCTTCCGTCAGTTAACAGAAGAAGAAATCTCTCAATTTACTGCCGTGTTTATACCGGGTGACGATTTCGCTTTATCCGGCCTACAGTTTCATTACGAATACTTCTTTGTTCGCCGCGTTGGCGCGGTATTCGCCGGATCGTCCGGCCAGACATGTTTGGGATAGCGCCCTTTCATCTCTTTTTGCACCTCACGGTACGATCCCTGCCAGAACGCGCTCAAATCGCTCGTTACCTGTAGTGGTCGTTGGGCCGGAGACAGCAGTTCCAGCACCAGCGGCACGCGCCCCTCGGCGATGGTTGGGGTCTTCGCCTCACCAAACATTTCCTGCATCCGAACCGCCAATACCGGAGGGTTATCCTCATGATAGCGAATGGCAATCCGGCTTCCCGTCGGCACAGTGTAATGCGCTGGCAGTTCACTATCCAGACGTTGCAGCATTGACCAATCCAGCAAACCGCGCAACGCCTGACCCACATTTAGCGCTTTTAACGCGCGTAACGAGTGCACACCGCTCATGTGCGGCAGCAGCCAGCTCTCCAGCGTCGCCAGCAGAGAATCCTCATCTACCGCGGGCCAGTTATACTCTGGCAACCAGTTTGCCGCACATTGCAGACGCAGGCGAAACTGCTCGGCTTCCGGCGTCCAGTTGAGCACACTTAGCCCTTTATCGCGAATGCCGTTCAACATCGCCAGGTGTAACTCCTCTTCCGAGGGTTTGGCCAGCGCCTGTACTTTTACCGTTAGCTGGCCAATGCGCGACCGACGCAATGCTTTTAACGTTCCCTGAGTTTCATCCCATTCGATGGTGTCAGATTGTTGTAGCAGTTCAGGGCATGCCTGTATCAGCACCTCGATATCCAGCGGCAGAGCCAGCAGAATACGCGCATCCGGCGAAGCGCTGCCCTGCAGTAACAGCGGCACAATCAGCCATTCATGGCGTCCGGAGGCGTCATCGGCATCCAGCATTGCCCCCATGCCATTCGCCAGTTGATAGCGCCCTTCCTGCCCGCGCCGACGCGCGATCCGATCGGCAAACGCCTGCGCCAGTAATGAGGGGAGCAGCGCGCTGTCCGGCTGTCCGCTGCGAACGTTAAGCCGTTTCAGTAATTGTTGACTGCGCTGCTGCCAGGCGGGCTGATTTCGTGAAAACGCTACAGCCAGATCGGTACTGCCACCGCGCGGCGGCTCTTCCAGAATCGCAGCCAGTTTTGCCGCCGTTGCCGCTTCATTGTCATTGTTGGCGCTAACCAGCATAGCCGCTAAACGGGGGTCGTTACCCAACGTCGCCATTTTCTGCCCAATGGCGCTGAGCCTGTCACCCTCAAGCGCCCCCAGCATCTGCAGCAGCCGCTTTGCCGCCTGCAGGTTGATGGCGGGCGGGGTATCCAGCCAGTTCAGTTGCTCAGGGTCGGTGCATCCCCATTGCAGCAACTCCATCAGCAGTCCGGACAGGTCGCTCTGTAAAATCTCCGGTTCTCCCTGCGCCGCCGCTCTTTCCGCCTGCTCTTTGGCAAGCAAATGTAGGCAGATACCGGGTTCCAGACGGCCCGCGCGTCCCGCTCGCTGGGTCATCGAGGCCTGGCTTATGCGTTGGGTAATCAGTCGCGTTAAACCGGTACGCGCATCATAGCGCGCCACGCGCTCCTGGGCGCTGTCCACCACCAATCGGATGCCTTCGATAGTTAAGCTGGTTTCGGCAATATTGGTCGCCAGCACCACTTTGCGCTTGCCTTGCGGCGCGGGCAAAATCGCCTGACGCTGTTCGGCAAGCGTCAGCGCGCCGTACAGTGGGCACAACAACACATCGCTGCCCACACGCGTTGCCAGTTGCTCCTGCACGCGCTGGATTTCCCCTACACCCGGTAAAAACAGCAGCAGCGACCCGCTTTCATGGCGCAGGAGTTCTGCCGTCGCTACCGCTACCGCTTCAGCAAAACGCAGATGCGCCGCCAACGGCTGATATCGTCGATCAACGGGAAAAGCGCGGCCTTCAGAAACGATCGTCGGCGCATCGGGCAACATCTGCTGCAAACGTCCGTTGTCCAAAGTGGCGGACATGATCAACAGTTTCAGATCGTCACGCAGCCCTTGCTGCACATCCAGCAACAGCGCCAGCGCCAGGTCGGCCTGCAAACTCCGCTCGTGAAATTCGTCGAGGATGATCAGCCCAACGCCCGTCAATTCGGGGTCGCGCTGGATCATGCGCGTCAGAACCCCCTCCGTCACCACCTCAAGGCGGGTCTGCGGCCCTACGCAGCTTTGCGCACGCATGCGATACCCCACGGTCTCGCCAGGCTTTTCATTCAGCAATTCCGCCAACCGCTGCGCCACATTGCGTGCTGCCAGACGCCGCGGCTCCAGCAAAATAATCCGTCCCTTGATACCGCGATGTTCAAGGAGTCGCAACGGCAGCCAGGTTGATTTCCCGGCACCGGTCGGCGCCGTCAGCAAAACCTGCGACGAGGCATCAAGGGCGGTAAGTAGTTCAGGCACTACGGCGGCAACGGGCAACGACGTCACAAATGACTCCAGAGGGTTAACATTCTTCGCGCTGCATTGTAGCATCGCGTTAATTCATAACCGAGTATCCATCATGTCTGAGCCAAAAAGGCTGTTCTTTGCGATTGAATTGCCTGGCGAGGTTCGGGGGCAGTTAATCCACTGGCGGGCCGCGCAGTTCCCCCCTGAAGCGGGTCGTCCCGTCGCCGCCGATAATCTGCATCTGACGCTCGCCTTTTTGGGCGACGTCAGCGCTGAGAAGCAGCATGCGTTAACGCAGCTTGCAGGGCGTATTCGCCAGCCGGGTTTTACGCTCAAACTCGACGATGCCGGGCAATGGCTGCGCTCGCGAGTCGTGTGGTTGGGAATGCGTCAGCCGCCGCGCGGGCTGCTGCAGTTGGCGAACATGTTGCGGGCACAAGCCGCACGCAGTGGGTGCCACCAGAGCCCGCAGCCGTTTCATCCGCATATCACGCTGCTGCGTGACGCCGGTCACGCGGTATCTATCCCTCCGCCAGGGTTTGGCTGGTCGTTTCCGGTAACGGAGTTTGGGCTTTATTCCTCCTCATTCATGCGAGGACGCACGCGTTACACGCAGTTGCAACGCTGGACGCTGACTGAATAATCAAAGGAACTGTTCATGCAATTTTCTCCACCTTTACAACCAGCAACGCTCATTCAGCGCTATAAGCGTTTTTTAGCGGATGTGATCACACCGGATGGTACAACGTTAACGCTACACTGCCCCAATACGGGAGCCATGACCGGCTGCGCAACGCCGGGAGATACTGTCTGGTATTCGACATCAGAAAATACTAAACGAAAATATCCACATACCTGGGAATTAACGCAAACCCAATCCGGTGCACTTATTTGTGTTAACACGCTGTGGGCCAATAGATTAACGAAAGAGGCTATTCAGCGTTCGTTAATTTCGGAAGTTTCAGACTACAGCACCTTGAAAAGTGAAGTAAAATACGGCGCCGAAGGGAGCCGCATCGACTTTTTGTTACAGGCGGATTCCCGACCTGACTGCTATATTGAAGTGAAATCAGTCACGTTGGCGGAAAAAGATCAGGGTTATTTTCCCGATGCCATCACTGAACGAGGTCAGAAACATCTTCGGGAATTGATGAGCGTAGCGGCCGAAGGCAAGCGCGCGGTGATATTTTTCGCGGTGTTGCATTCAGCCATTACACGGTTTTCACCCGCGCGCCATATCGATGCAAAATATGCGCAATTATTAGTTGAAGCACAGCTTAAGGGGGTAGAAATTCTGGTTTATAAAGCGGAACTTTCTGCCCATGGTATGACTCTTAAAGAGCCGTTGCCCATTACCTTGTAATGGTGTAAACATTCGGTTAATTAGTATTCTGGGCGCATGGGCAAATACGCTTTTCCTCACAGGGTTGTCAAGTGTTACGTTTAGATAATTGCTATCCGGAAAAGCATCTGCTATTTATAGCGACCTGATTTTTCCCCCGAACATGGGGATCGATAGTGCGTGTTAAGGAGAAGCAACATGCAAGAAGGGCAAAACCGTAAAACATCGTCCCTGAGTATTCTCGCCATCGCTGGGGTGGAGCCGTACCAGGAGAAACCGGGCGAAGAGTATATGAACGAAGCCCAGCTGTCGCACTTCAGGCGTATTCTTGAGGCATGGCGTAATCAACTTAGGGATGAAGTTGATCGCACCGTATCTCATATGCAAGACGAAGCGGCTAACTTCCCTGATCCGGTGGACCGCGCCGCACAGGAAGAAGAATTCAGCCTTGAGCTGCGTAACCGTGATCGTGAGCGCAAACTGATCAAAAAGATCGAGAAGACGCTGAAGAAAGTAGAAGACGAAGATTTCGGCTACTGCGAATCATGCGGCGTAGAAATTGGTATTCGCCGTCTGGAAGCGCGTCCGACAGCCGATCTGTGCATCGACTGTAAAACGCTGGCAGAAATCCGCGAAAAACAAATGGCAGGTTAATTCCGGTCATTTTTACCACGTTTACTACAGGCGGGAGCTTCTCCCGCCTTATTATTTGTTAGCCCGCAAAATGAGCGATTCACATTATATTGGCCGCTTCGCCCCTTCCCCCTCTGGCGAACTCCATTTTGGTTCACTGATTGCCGCCCTCGGGAGTTACCTGCAGGCCCGTGCTCGTCGCGGAATCTGGCGGGTACGCATTGAAGATATTGACCCCCCTCGTGAAGTTCCCGGTGCTGCAGACACGATTCTGCGTCAGCTGGAACATTACGGGCTGCACTGGGATGGCGATATTTTATGGCAATCCCAGCGTCATGACGCCTACCGCGAGGCGCTGGCCTGGCTGCATCAGCAGGATCTGAGCTATTACTGCACCTGTACACGCGCGCGTATTCAAAGCGTCGGCGGTATTTACGACGGTCATTGCCGTGAACTACGCCACGGGCCTGAACAGGCGGCGGTCCGCATTAAGCAACGCCATCCGGTGATGCAGTTTACGGACCAACTGCGCGGTGTGATTCAGGCTGATCCGCGGCTTGCAAGGGAAGATTTTATTATTCACCGTCGCGACGGGCTGTTTGCCTATAACCTCGCGGTGGTGGTAGACGACCACTTCCAGGGCGTGACGGAAATTGTGCGCGGTGCCGATCTTATCGAACCGACGGTACGGCAAATTTCGTTGTATCAACAGTTCGGCTGGCAAGCGCCGGACTATATTCATCTGCCGCTGGCGCTCAACGAACAAGGCGCTAAACTTTCAAAACAAAATCATGCACCTGCTCTGCCGCAAGGCGATCCACGCCCGGTGATTGTTGCTGCGCTGCGCTTTCTCGGCCAGCACTCCGATATCCCGTGGCAGGAGATGCGCGTGGATCAGATTCTCACGTTTGCCATTGAAAACTGGAGTCTGACAGCGGTGCCAGAATCGGCGATCGTAAATCCGCCATTCTCAAATGCATCATGCTGAGCTATGATTAGCCGCTATTTTTACACAGCAACACTTGTTCTGATTGAAGTTTGACACTACCGAGGTGCACTATTTTTACCCGAGTCGCTAATTTTTGCCGCAAGGTGCTAAGCCGCGAGGAGCGCGAGGCCGAGCTCGCCGTCGCCCGTCCACATATGACGGTAATCCCGCGTGAGCAGCACTCTATCTCCCGCAAAGATATCAGTGAAAATGCCCTGAAGGTAATGTACAGGCTCAATAAGGCCGGATACGAGGCATGGCTGGTTGGCGGAGGCGTACGCGATCTTTTGCTGGGCAAAAAGCCGAAAGATTTTGATGTCACGACTAACGCCACGCCAGATCAGGTACGAAAACTGTTTCGTAACTGTCGTCTGGTTGGTCGCCGTTTCCGTCTGGCCCATGTCATGTTTGGCCCGGAAATTATCGAAGTGGCAACTTTCCGTGGTCATCATGAAGGCAGCGAGTCCGATCGCACAACCTCACAGCGCGGACAAAACGGTATGCTGCTGCGCGACAACATCTTCGGCTCCATCGAAGAAGATGCCCAGCGTCGCGACTTCACAATTAACAGCCTGTATTACAGCGTGGCTGATTTCACCGTGCGTGATTACGTTGGTGGCATGCAGGATCTCGAAGAGGGCATCGTTCGCCTGATCGGTAATCCGGAAACGCGCTACCGCGAAGACCCTGTACGTATGCTGCGAGCCGTGCGCTTTGCCGCCAAGCTCGACATGCGTATCAGCCCGGAAACCGCTGAGCCAATCCCGCGTCTGGCAACACTGCTTAACGATATTCCCCCCGCACGCCTGTTTGAAGAAGCACTCAAACTGTTACAGGCGGGCTATGGGTATGAAACCTATAAAAAACTGCGTGAGTACAGCCTGTTCCAGCCGCTGTTCCCCACCATTACGCGCTATTTCACCGAAGACGGTGACAGCCCAATGGAACGCATCATCGCTCAGGTGCTGAAGAATACCGATAACCGCATCCACAATGATATGCGCGTTAACCCGGCGTTCTTGTTCGCCGCCATGTTCTGGTATCCGTTACTGGAAGCTGCGCAGAAAATTGCCCAGGAAAGCGGTCTGGCTTATTACGATGCCTTCGCACTGGCGATGAACGACGTACTGGATGAAGCCTGCCGCTCGCTGGCAATCCCGAAACGTCTGACCTCGCTGACCCGTGATATCTGGCAGTTGCAGCTACGCATGTCTCGTCGCCAGGGCAAACGCGCCTGGAAGCTGATGGAGCATCCGAAGTTCCGCGCCGCTTACGATCTGCTGGCCCTGCGTGCCGAAGTGGAAAACAACGCTGAGCTGCAGCGTCTGGCGCAGTGGTGGGGAGAATTCCAGGTTTCAGCACCGCCGGAACAAAAAGGCATGCTCAACGAACTCGACGAAGAACCAGAACGCCGTCGTCATCGTCGCCCGCGTAAACGCGCCCCGCGCCGTGAAGGTTCCGCGTGACCATCGCCTATATCGCTCTCGGCAGTAATCTGGCCTCTCCTCTGGAGCAGGTTAATGCTGCCGTAAAAGCGATTGGCGACATTCCCGACAGCCGTATCGTCGCTGTTTCCTCCTTTTACCGCACACCGCCATTAGGCCCACAGGATCAGCCAGATTACCTGAACGCTGCCGTGGCGCTGGAAACCACTCTCGCTCCCGAAGAATTGCTTAATCATACCCAACGCATAGAGCTGCAACAGGGACGCGTACGTAAAGCCGAACGCTGGGGGCCGCGCACTCTGGACCTCGATATTATGCTGTTTGGCGATGAAGTGATTAACACCGAACGTCTGACCGTGCCGCACTACGACATGAAAAACCGTGGTTTTATGCTGTGGCCGCTCGCTGAAATCGCACCTGAGCTTATCTTCCCGGAGGGTATCAGCCTGCATCAGCACCTCACCCATCTTGGTGCCGCAAAACCTGCACACTGGTAAAGTATCCTCTCCCCTTCAGCGTTTACTACTTTAGTGCCAAACGGTTGCTTAAAACAATTGCCCCCCTGAATGTGACTGTTAGAATGCCGATAAATATGACTTTCATCATCAGGAAATGTTATGAAACCCACCACCATTTCACTGCTGCAGAAATGCAAGCAAGAGAAAAAACGCTTCGCGACCATTACCGCCTACGACTACAGCTTCGCTAAGTTATTTGCCGACGAAGGCATTAATGTGATGCTGGTTGGCGACTCGCTGGGCATGACGATTCAGGGGCATGACTCCACCCTACCGGTCACCGTTGAAGATATTGCTTACCACACTCGTGCCGTACGTCGTGGCGCTCCCAACTGTCTGCTGCTCTCCGACCTGCCATTTATGGCTTACGCCACGCCGGAACAAGCATTTGAAAACGCCGCGGTGGTGATGCGGGCGGGCGCTAATATGGTCAAAATTGAAGGCGGCGCCTGGCTGGTGGATACGGTAAAAATGCTCACCGAACGCGCCGTACCGGTTTGCGGTCATCTGGGATTAACACCGCAGTCGGTGAATATTTTCGGCGGCTATAAAATTCAGGGCCGCGGCGACGCCGGGCAGGTATTGCTGGATGACGCGCTGGCCTTAGAAGCCGCTGGCGCTCAGTTGCTGGTGCTGGAGTGCGTGCCGGTTGAGCTGGCGAAGCGTGTCACCGAAGCGCTGTCGATTCCGGTTATCGGAATCGGCGCTGGTAACGTCACCGATGGACAAATCCTCGTCATGCACGATGCCTTTGGTATTACCGGTGGCCACATCCCGAAATTTGCGAAGAATTTCCTCAATGAAGCAGGCGACATGCGCGCCGCAGTGCGGCAGTATATGGCTGAAGTGGAGTCCGGCGTTTTTCCGGGCGAAGAACACAGTTTCCACTAATTTTTCAGGCCATATATCGGCCTGAAAAGCGTAGCGCCATCAGGCGGTTCGCTGCATGTTGCCGGATGGCGGCGTAAACGCCTTATCCGGCCTACGGTTCCTCAGGCAACTCAAGGAGTCTTGTCGTGTTAATCATTGAAACCCTGCCGCTGCTGCGCCAGCATATTCGTCGTCTGCGTCAGGAAGGCAAACGCGTCGCTCTGGTTCCCACCATGGGCAACCTGCACGACGGCCATATGAAGCTGGTCGATGAGGCAAAAGCGCGGGCTGATGTGGTGATCGTCAGCATTTTCGTCAACCCGATGCAGTTTGACCGACCGGACGATCTGGTGCGCTATCCGCGCACGCTGCAGGAAGATTGTGAAAAGCTGAACAAGCGTAAAGTCGATTACGTTTTTGCGCCTGCCGTTGAGGAAATCTACCCGCAGGGGCTGGAAGGCCAGACGTTCGTTGAAGTTCCCGGTCTCTCCACCATGCTGGAAGGCGCCAGCCGTCCAGGCCACTTCCGTGGCGTTTCCACTATCGTCAGCAAGCTGTTTAACCTGATCCAGCCAGATATCGCCTGCTTTGGCGAGAAAGATTTCCAGCAGCTCGCACTGATCCGCAAAATGGTGGCGGATCTGGGTTATGACATTGAGATCGTTGGCGTGCCGATTATTCGCGCCAAAGACGGTCTGGCGCTTAGCTCACGTAACGGTTATCTGACCGCAGAGCAGCGAAAAATTGCGCCGGGTCTGCACAAAGTGATGAACGGCATCGCTGAAAAGCTGCTTGCCGGCCATCGTGACCAGGAAGAGATTATTGCCATTGCCGAGCAGGAACTGAATGAAAAAGGCTTCCGTGCCGACGATATTCAGATTCGTGATGCCGACACGCTGCTGGAGCTGACGGAAACCAGTAAACGCGCGGTGATTCTGGCCGCCGCCTGGCTGGGTCAGGCACGTCTGATCGATAATCAAAGCGTTACATTAGCCCAGTAGACAGGGGTTAAAAATCAGGCAATACTGCCTGAGAATTTCTCAAAGCAGGCCAGTAGCGCCTGCTTAGCCAAGGTAAACGACAGGGTATAGAAGTTATGATTCGCACCATGCTGCAAGGCAAGCTCCACCGCGTCAAAGTCACGCAGGCGGACCTGCACTACGAAGGCTCCTGCGCCATCGACCAGGATTTTCTCGATGCCTCTGGTATTCTGGAAAACGAAGCTATTGATATCTGGAACGTGACCAACGGTAAACGTTTCTCAACCTATGCGATTGCGGCTGAACGCGGCTCCAGAATCATCTCGGTGAACGGCGCAGCGGCACACTGTGCTGAAGTCGGCGACATTGTGATTATCGCCAGCTTCGTCACCATGTCTGATGAAGAAGCCCGCACCTGGCGTCCGAAAGTGGCCTATTTTGAAGGCGACAACGAAATGAAGCGCACCGCGAAAGCCATTCCGGTACAGGTTGCCTGACAGCCCTTACCCCTGCGGCTGATTACTTATCAGCCGCGACATCGTCTCCAGCGAATCCGTTCTTAAAATATAAAGTCTTTTCAATAAGAACGGATTATCCCCCGGTTTAACCTTCCCTCTCACCGTGGTGACCGCCATGTGGAATCCCGCGTCGCCTGCCGCTTTTACTGCCGTGGCGTTATAGCCGCCAAACGGATACGAAAGATAAAGAACGTGAGGGTTAAACTGGGACAACGCCCGACGCGAACGGGCAAAATCAAACAGAATATTGTGATAGCTGCGGCTCAGCAGGATTGGCCGGTGATTCGCATCAACCCGATGTAAAAAATGGGTATGCGACTGGAAGTCGAACACGTCCCTGATCTCATTCAGTTCCGCGATGCTCATAAACTGCAGTGATTTCGGATCCCACTTCTGCGGGTGGCGCTTGATACGTGAGGAGATAATAAACGCCGTTGCCTTCATGCCGTGCTGCTTCAGAATCGGGTAAGCATAACGACTCACCGACTTCAGACCATCATCAAAAGTCAGCACCACTGCCCGCGCCGGGAGATTCATATTGTTGCGAACATAGCCTTCCAGTTGGTACATCGTCAACGTGGTGTAGCCGCGGTCCTGTAGCCAGGCCATCTGGTTGCTGAAGGCGCGTACGGAGGTTGTCGTGGAGGTGTGGCGAAAACGGGTATTCTCTTCATCGCGCAGAATATGGTGATAGGTTAACACCGGGATACCGTTGTCTTCCTGCGCATCCAGAGCGCTGATATAGGCCAGTCTGCCGCCAATACGGATCTGGTACCAGGTTTGGTTGAGACGGTCTTTAAGCTTGCTGATAACCGGATAACGCAGATTATCCGCCAGCACGCCAAACGGGGCGCTACCAACATCCGGAGCGTTATAAACCGGCGTATCTTTCCAGGTGATCAGGCTTTGGTTGCTGAGGGGTTTATTGAGATCGCCCAGACCATCGTCGACTTTCTGCCGCCCCTGCACAGGCTCCAGATGCCCTTTATCAATAAACCCGGTACCAAAACCAAAGGTAAATTCGTAATAGTCTGCCGCAATTGGCTCAACGGCGAGGATCTGCCCGGCACGAATATTTCCTACCGTCACCATCTTGTTGCCAATCTGCGCCCACACGGCGGCTGCTTCGGTGGTTTGCATGTAGCGAGCAGGCAAAGCCGCAGCTATGCTGCCAGAAAACAGGAGCAATAAAACAAGCAGAACGCGCATCACCATATGAGATAACCGAGGCGAGAAACCCCGGCTATTGTAGCAAAAGCGCCATCAATACCAATGATTAATACTCATACAAATCATGCTTCAACACGAAGGGGGGATTTTTCTGTTGTTGATGCCAGAGGCTAGAGACTTCGGGCCCGCCAAGCGTAACGATGCTATCACGAAAAGCAGAACTGCTCATCGATTCCCGCGACGAAAGCATTCGCTCAAGCAATGGATAACTGATACCTGAAATCACTTCACACTGGGGATGTTTATGGCTCATTAACGAAGCCACGCGGTAAGGCGCGGCCCCGGCCATATCCGTCAGGAATATCACACCCTCGCCAGAGTCTGTAGCATGCAGGGCATGGCACATCATGCGGCTTAGCATATTCGAGCTAAGCCCACGCCAAAAACTCACCGCCTGGCATTGAACCAACGGGCCGTACTTTTTCTCCAGACGATGCAGCATATCCTGTGCCTTATCATCATGACAGGTAATTACCCAACCTAGCATTGCCTACCTCCTTAGCAGGCAAGTAGTTTATCAGGGTGATAAATCCGTAATGGTGATAAGCATCAAAAGTCTTCCTCTCCCGGGTAAGGAGAGGAAGAAAGACTTAGCTGCGCAGGCCGCGTCCGCGCTGAATCAGGTACCAGCACAGCAAATAAAACGCCGCGATAAACACCACCAGCACGCCAAAGGTGGTGACCAGCGGAACATCGTGGATCCCCAGGAAGCCGTAACGGAAACCGCTAATCATGTAGACAATCGGGTTCAGATGCGACAGTCCCTGCCAGAACGGCGGCAGCAACGTTAACGAATAGAAAACGCCGCCCAGATAGGTCAGCGGAGTCAGCACGAAGGTTGGGATCAGGCTGATATCGTCAAAGGTTTTAGCGAAAACCGCGTTCAACAGACCGGCCAGCGAAAACAGCACCGCTGTTAACACCAGCGTAAGCGCCACAAAGACCCAGGAATGCACCTGGAACGGCACAAAGAACAGCGAAATCGCTGTTACCAGGATCCCTACGCACAGGCCACGCGCCACGCCGCCGCCAACAAAGCCGGCGATGATCACGTGCGTCGGTACCGGAGCGACCAGTAACTCTTCAATGTTGCGTTGAAACTTGGCGCTGAAGAATGACGATGCCACGTTAGCGTACGAGTTGGTAATTACCGCCATCATAATCAGCCCTGGCACGATAAACTGCATGTAGCTAAAACCATGCATTTCGCCGATACGCGAGCCGATCAGGTTACCAAAGATAATAAAATAGAGCGTCATAGTAATGACGGGAGGAACCAGAGTCTGGACCCAGATACGCATAAAGCGGTGGATCTCTTTCGCCCAGATGCTTTTCAGCGCAACCCAATAAAGTTGCATCATGCGCGATCTCCTTGTTTTTCATGCACCAGAGAAACAAACAGTTCTTCCAGTCGGTTCGCTTTGTTTCGCATACTCAATACCTGAATGCCCTGGGCGCTCAGTTGTGAGAACACGCTGTTGACCCCCTGTTCACGCAGGACTTCCACTTCCAGCGTGGAGGTATCCACCAGCCGGTATTGATAGCCCTCCAGTTTTGGCAGCGGGCTTTTCGGCGCCAGATCGAGAATAAAGGTCTCGGATTTCAGCTTAGAGAGCAGGCTCTTCATCGAGGTGTTTTCCACCAGCTCGCCATGCTGAATAATACCGATGTTGCGACACAGCATTTCCGCTTCTTCGAGATAGTGAGTGGTCAGAATAATCGTGGTGCCTTTGTCGTTTAAATCCTTTAAAAAACCCCACATTGAACGACGCAGCTCAATGTCGACCCCCGCCGTCGGTTCATCAAGGATAAGTAATTTAGGCTCGTGCATTAGTGCGCGGGCAATCATCAGACGGCGTTTCATCCCGCCGGAGAGCATGCGCGCGCGCTCGTTACGCTTTTCCCATAAATCGAGCTGCTTTAAATATAATTCGCTGCGTTTGACCGCCTCTTTATACTCAACGCCGTAATAACCCGCCTGGTTGACTACGATCTGCTGCACGGTTTCAAACGGGTTAAAGTTAAACTCCTGCGGTACCAGACCAAGCTGGCGTTTCGCATTAACGGTATCTTTTTCAAGATCGTATCCGAAGACGCTCACCCGCCCAGAGGTTTTATTCACCAGCGAGCTGATTATCCCGATGGTGGTGGACTTGCCTGCGCCATTCGGTCCCAAAAGCGCATAAAAATCCCCCGCTTCGACTTGCAAATCTATTCCGCGTAACGCCTGAACGCCACCGGGATAGGTTTTTTTAAGTTGTTGAAGTTCCAGAGCAATGGTCATGGTTTTTTACTTACCTTACATTCTAATGCTTGATATTTGGTTTTAATAAATCAGGAGTTACCCTATATTAGCGCAACGCAATTCAATTGGTTACAGCCTCCATGAAAGACATAGATACACTCATCAGCAACAACGCGCTATGGTCAAAGATGCTGGTAGAAGAGGATCCCGGATTTTTTGAAACGCTGACTCACGCACAAAATCCGCGCTTTTTATGGATTGGATGTTCCGACAGTCGCGTTCCCGCAGAACGTTTAACCGGTCTTGAGCCGGGTGAATTATTTGTTCACCGTAATGTTGCCAATCTGGTTATTCACACCGACCTGAACTGTCTCTCAGTGGTTCAGTATGCGGTGGATGTGCTGGAAGTGGAACATATTATTATTTGCGGCCACTATGGATGTGGTGGCGTACAGGCAGCTATTGAAAATAAAGAACAGGGGCTGATTGATAACTGGTTACTGCATATTCGCGATATCTGGTTTAAACACAGTTCACTGCTGGGCGAAATGCCGCAGGAACGTCGCATTGACACCCTGTGCGAACTGAATGTAATGGAGCAGGTCTACAACTTGGGCCACTCAACCATCATGCGTTCAGCCTGGAAGCGCGGTCAAAAAGTTACCATTCACGGCTGGGCTTACGGTATTCATGATGGCCTGCTGCGCGATCTGGACGTCACCGCCACCAGTCGCGAGACGCTGGAGCAGCGCTATCGCCAGGGGCTGTCTAACCTCAGCCAGAAACATACCAATCACAAGCAGATACCAACAAGCGGCAGCGACGCTTAAGTCGCTTTTCGGCCTGCGGGGAAGTATCGTGCAGGCCGAATAAGCAAAGCGCCATCAGGCGCTCCCGACATTACTCGTCCAGCAGTACCACTTTACCAACATACGGCAGATGGCGATAACGCTGGGCATAGTCAATGCCATAGCCGACAACAAACTCATCTGGGATAGAGAATCCGATAAACTCAACCGGAACATCCACTTCGCGACGGGTAGGTTTGTCCAGCAGCGTACAAATAGCCAGGGATTTCGGCTCGCGCAGGCTCAGAATCTCACGCACTTTGGACAACGTGTTACCGGAGTCGATGATGTCTTCGACAATCAGCACGTCCTTGCCACGAATGTCTTCATCCAGGTCTTTCAGGATTTTAACATCGCGCGTGGTGGACATTCCGCTGCCATAGCTGGAAGCAGTCATGAAATCGACTTCGTGGGAGACATGCACTTCACGGCACAGGTCGGCCATAAACATAAATGAGCCGCGTAACAGACCAACCAGCACCATATCGCTGCCGCTGTCCTTGTAACGTTCGTTAATCTGACGTCCCAGTTCAGCAATACGCGCTTTGATCTCCGCTTCCGGGATCATGACTTCAACAGTATGTTTCATATCTCTAACCATATGATTTAAAAACAAATCACTCAATGCTGACTTTTAATAAGCCAGCATCTAAGCGCAAGGCACGCAGTATACCAGCAAAAGCATTCATACGCGGCATCTGTTGATAAAGTTCATAATGTGACGTTTATCACGCGTTTTAGCTCCTATAATTAACTGCTATTAAAGAAATAACACCTGTGATGGTATTTTTTATGGCAAATAACAACGTACGTTCTCAACGGCTTATCGTGACCCTGAGCGCCCTGTTTGCGGCACTTTGTGGACTATATCTCCTGATTGGTGGAGGCTGGCTGGTCGCCATCGGTGGCTCCTGGTATTACCCGATCGCGGGCCTTGCCATGCTCGGTGTGGCTCTCCTGCTGTGGCGCAGTAACCGATCCGCCCTTTGGCTGTATGCCGCCCTGCTTCTCGCCACCATGATTTGGGGCGTCTGGGAAGTCGGCTTTGATTTCTGGGCGCTGACGCCGCGTAGCGACATCCTGGTCTTCTTTGGTATCTGGCTTATCCTGCCTTTCGTCTGGCATCGCCTGATTATCCCTTCCAGTGGCGCAGTAGCGGCGCTGGTGGTGGCCCTGCTGATTAGCGGCGGTATCCTGACCTGGGCTGGCTTCAACGACCCACAAGAGGTTCACGGCACGCTGAGTGCAGATACCTCTCAGGCCGATGCAATCTCAGCGGTTGCCGACGAGGATTGGCCGGCTTACGGTCGCAATCAGGAAGGTCAGCGCTACTCACCGTTAAAACAAATTAACGCTGACAACGTTCATCAGTTGAAAGAAGCCTGGGTATTTCGTACCGGGGATTTAAAACAACCCAACGATCCCGGTGAAATCACCAATGAAGTCACGCCAATAAAAGTAGGGGATACTCTTTATCTGTGTACCGCCCACCAGCGGCTGTTCGCCCTGGATGCGGCCAGCGGGAAAGAGAAGTGGCATTTCGATCCCCAACTCAATACCAATACCAGCTTCCAGCACGTAACCTGTCGCGGCGTTTCTTATCATGAAGCCAGACCGGATACAGCTTCTGCAGAGGTGATGGCCGACTGTCCGCGCCGCATCCTTTTGCCGGTCAATGATGGTCGACTGTTTGCCTTGAATGCCGAGACCGGCAAGCTGTGCGAAACCTTCGCCAATAAAGGTATTTTGAATCTGCAGACCAATATGCCGGATACCTCACCGGGCCTGTACGAACCGACGTCTCCCCCGATAATCACCGATAAAACTATCGTTATTGCCGGGTCGGTAACCGATAACTACTCAACCCGCGAAACATCCGGGGTGATACGTGGTTTTGACGTCAATAACGGCAAGCTTCTGTGGGCGTTTGATCCCGGTGCCAAGGATCCTAATTTCATCCCGTCAGATGAACATACCTTCACCTTTAACTCACCCAACTCTTGGGCGCCTGCGGCCTACGACGCTAAGCTGGATCTGGTGTATCTGCCCATGGGCGTTACCACGCCGGATATCTGGGGCGGTAACCGCACACCGGAACAGGAACGTTACGCCAGCGCCATTCTGGCGTTAAATGCCACGACCGGGAAATTGGCCTGGAGCTATCAGACCGTTCACCACGATCTGTGGGATATGGACTTACCGGCACAGCCAACCCTGGCGGATATCAACGTCAATGGAGAGAAAATCCCGGTCATTTATGCCCCGGCAAAAACCGGTAATATCTTTGTGCTCGATCGCCGTAATGGTGAACTGGTGGTGCCTGCCCCGGAAAAACCGGTGCCGCAAGGTGCAGCCAAAGGTGATTATGTCAGCAAAATCCAGCCGTTCTCCGATCTCAGTTTCCGTCCGCAAAAAGATCTCAGTGGTGCGGATATGTGGGGCGCAACCATGTTTGACCAGTTGGTGTGCCGCGTAATGTTCCACCAGCTGCGCTATGAAGGCATTTTTACCCCGCCTTCAGAGCAAGGCACTCTGGTGTTCCCGGGTAACCTCGGCATGTTCGAATGGGGCGGCATTTCCGTTGATCCCAACCGTCAGGTAGCCATTGCCAACCCGATGGCGCTGCCGTTCGTTTCTAAGCTGATCCCACGCGGTCCCGGCAATCCGATGGAGCCGCCGAAAGATGCCAAAGGTACTGGCACAGAGTCCGGTATTCAGCCGCAGTACGGCGTACCATTCGGCGTAACGCTTAATCCATTCCTTTCACCATTTGGCCTGCCGTGTAAACAGCCAGCATGGGGCTACATTTCCGCCGTAGATCTGAAAACCAATCAAGTGGTATGGAAAAAACGCATTGGCACGCCACAGGACAGCATGCCATTCCCAATGCCGGTTCCGGTGCCGTTCAATATGGGGATGCCGATGCTGGGTGGACCTATCTCCACCGCGGGTAACGTGCTGTTTATAGCCGCGACTGCCGATAACTATCTGCGCGCATACAACATGAGCAACGGTGAAAAACTGTGGCAGGGTCGGCTTCCGGCAGGCGGCCAGGCAACGCCGATGACGTATGAAGTTAACGGTAAGCAGTATGTGGTGATATCAGCCGGGGGCCACGGCTCATTTGGCACCAAGATGGGCGATTATATCGTGGCATACGCGTTGCCGGACGACGCGAAGTAAAATGGAAAACGCCCGCTAATCAGCGGGCGTTTTTTTATTCAAACTTCAGTGACAGTAACGACGCTTTTGCGGCTTCCTGATACTGAGCCACAAGATCTTTGGTCATATTGAAGGAGACCTGCACCGCTTTCTCGTTTTGCGAGGTAATCAGCAGCATATTGAGAATTTCAGTATCCGGCGCTTGAGAACGGAAAGTAATCAGCCACGCTTTATGTCCATCAACCGTGACAGGTTCCGCCTGCGGCTTGAAGTTGGTCAGCATCTTCAGCGTCGCATCCTTTGCCATATCCAACTGAGCGGCAGGCAACGCGTTGCGCCCGGCGGTAATACCTAGAGACGCTTTACCGCGTTCGTCACCGTAAATCACCTGTGGACGGTTTTCAGAAGGGTATTTGATTTTTGCCATTTCGTCCGGCATCGGCGTGAGCGTCTGCGGAATTTCGAGACTTAAATTCAGTTTTGAAATCTGTTGGCGTTCCATCTTCATCGCAGCCTGTGCCGAAACCGCCAGAAGCATAATAAAAGATGCCGTCAGTACTTTACGCAAAAGGGTCATGAATACCTCGTGATGAGTGATTAACCTCATCAGTATATGAATGCCTTTACTCGACGATAGAGTAATAATCCGTTTTTGGAATAAACATTTAGCGGATAGCGCCACCGCTATCCGCCGCTGTTTATACGGTAAACCCGAGCATCATCCCGGTATCCTCATGCTCTAACAAATGGCAGTGCGCCATATAGGCATGTTCCTTTGGCGCGTCGTGGTCAAATTTCACCAGCACCTCGCTCACGCCGCCCTCTACCCGCACCGTATCTTTCCATCCCGCGCGGTGCGCAGCAGGCGCTTTGCCATTTTCAGACAGAATACGGAACTGCGTGCCGTGAATGTGGAACGGATGCAGCATCATGTCGCCCTGCCCGGAAATCACCCAGCGTTCGTGTTGACCTTTCGCCGCGGCAAACATCGGTTTATTCATATCAAACGCCTGACCATTAATCCGGTTGGCATTATGGAAATCGAATGTTCCATGCTTCATGTTGCCCATGTCGCCATGCTGCATATTCCCCATCTCACCGTGGTTCATATTGCCATGCTTCATGTTCCCGTGGCCCATATTGTCATTATTCATATGGCCCATCATCTTGCCATGATCCATACCCGCCATAGCCTGAGCGCCGTACTTCTTCATCAACATTTGCATGCCCATCATGTCGAGCATTGGGTCCATCGATAATTGCAGTTTGCGCACCGTCAGCCCCTCAAGAGATGGCAGCGCCGGCATGGATGTCAGCGTATCCGGCAACGTGCCGGAAGCGGTAATCAGCAGCGGCTGAACGCGCATCACCGGATGCAGCTTATCAAATGGCGCAATCGCCATGCCCATCTGACCCACAGGCAGAGTGACCAGATCAAACGCTTTACCGTCGCTCACATCCACCAGCACTTCAAAGCGTTCGCCCATCAGCATAGGAAGTTCGGTTACTTTTACTGGCTCCGCCAACAGTCCGCCGTCGCTGGCAATAACGTACAAAGGACGATTGTCGCTGGCCGCGATATTCAGTGAGCGTGCGTTACAACCATTTAGCAGACGCAGGCGCAACCAACCGCGCGGTGCAGCATGCTGAGGATAAATCGCCCCATTGGTCAGCAGCGTATCGCCAAACCAACCGACGGCAGCGGTCATGATGTCCAGTTGATAGTTAACCTGACCATCAGCAGAGAACTGTTTATCCTGAATAATCACCGGCACATCATCAATGCCCCACTGCTTAGGCAGCAGCAGCTTGCGAATCTCTTCATCTTCAATCAGCACCAGTCCGGCTAGGCCCATCGCCACCTGATGACCAGTCTTCCCATGCTGATGCGGGTGGAACCAGCAGGTTGCCGCGCGCTGATCCGGTGTGAAGGTCACAGAACGTTTCCCACCCGCCGGAATAATACCTTGCGGGCCACCGTCGACTTCACCGGGGATTTCCAGCCCGTGCCAGTGCAACGTCGTCTCTTCGGCAAGCTGGTTATGGATATCCACCGTCACCGATTGCCCTTTACTCAGCTTGACCGCCGGCCCGAGCAAACTACCGTTATATCCCCAGGTCGTGGCTGTTTTACCGGCAAAACTCGACTGTCCGGCTTGCACGATCAGCTGCATACGGTTAGAGGCATCTGCGGTTAACAGGTCTGGAATGGGTAATGCGGGACGGTCTGCAGCAAATACGCTCCGGCTCCACAGAGGTAACGCTGACGCGACGCCCAGCGCCACGGAGTACTTTAAAAAGTCACGACGTTGCATAATCACTTCCTTATATTCAGCAGCTTAAGCAGGCTATCTTTTAAGCATAAGCCTTCCCCTTACGGGAAGGTCAAGTAAACGGCTAATAATAAAGGTCGTCGCTTCGCTCGCAGTGTGCTAACGTTTAAATTCCGTGATGCAGTGGTAGAAGCAATGAAGACGTTTTTCAGAACCGTTTTGTTCGGCAGCCTGATGGCCGTATGCGCAAACAGCTACGCGCTTAGTGAGTCCGAAGCCGAAGATATGGCCGATTTAACGGCAGTTTTTGTTTTTCTGAAAAATGACTGTGGATACCAGAATTTGCCAAATGGGCAGATTCGTCGCGCACTGGTCTTTTTTGCCCAGCAAAACCAGTGGGACCTGAGTAATTACGACACCTTCAATATGAAAGCGTTGGGTGAAGACAGCTACCGCGACCTCAGCGGTATAGGCATCCCAACGGCCAAGAAATGCAAAGCGCTGGCACGTGACTCCCTGAGCCTGTTGGCTTACGTTAAATAGCCGCGCTGCGGAACCAGCAAGCTTCGCTTACTCTTTTACCGGCAACGTCAGCAACACTGATTTTGCCTGGTTTTCCCCTTTAGTGACTCTCAATATCGCCAGCCCCAGTTGCCGCCCAACCTCTTCGTGATCGACGGTAAAGAGACAACTCGACGACACCACTCGCACAGAAAAATCGCTGCTTGCCGTGGCGCACAGCATGTTTTTTTCATTGAGTCCGCACTCGGGTAACGAGGCCAGATAGTGACTCGCCCCCATCAGTAAAAAGTCGTTGATGAAAATAATGAAATCAGGCCGCTCTGGCTGCTGTAGAAATTGCCGCGCGGCCTCTTCACCGGAAGATTCAGCTACGCTGCCAAAGAAAACCAACCCGTCATGGTAATGAATCCCTTGCACCGCCAACGCCTGCAAACAGCCGGTCAAGAACTGACGGCCATGCATACTGTCCGGGCCAAGCGTCGCAATGGCAATACGTTGCGCTCCGCGACGCAGTGCCGCACGTACGCATTGTTTCCCCATCTCCTCATGATGAAAATCGACCCAATTGAAGTTCCCGCCCAGCGAGCGGCTTTGCCCCATCGTCACAAAGGGAAACTTTAGTTCATCAAGCAGAAGGATCCGTTCATCATCAATACGAGTGTCTGTCAGGATAATCGCGTCAGCACGATTCTGCTCAACAATTTTATGCAGCAGTTGTAGCTCACTTTCGCGATCGGTAGAAATATGGATGACCGGATCGATGGCACTCTCTTTTAAACTAGCCTGTAGCCCCCTGGCGATAGCCATAAAGAACGAGGCGGTATGGATATTGCCATCATCCGCTGCAGGCAGCAGCAGAGCCACGACCCCTGTTTTACCACTACGCAAATAGCGGGCTGATGCATTTGGCCGGTAACCCAGTTTATCCGCCGCTTCCAGTACCTTTTTACGGGTGTGGTTACTGATATCGCTTTTATTATTTAGCGCTTTCGAAACCGTCGCTGTCGAAAGATTAAGATACGCCGCCAGCTCTTTTATATTCATATTTATTATGGACTAAATAGCTCTGAACAAGGATATTCCTGCCAATTTAACTGATTAGTTTTTACGTGACAATAAAAAACATTTCGACACGACTTTATTGTGTAGCAACGATCACAATTATGCAGTTAAAACCATTGAAATCATTATTTTTCAGATCTAGCATAAAACAATACGAAATCGATTAAGTATTAAAACAAAAAGCCCTAAAAATAATCATACAAACAAAGGTACTTATATCATGACATTAGATAGTACGCTTCCAGCTGCGGCCAAAAAACATAAAACGCGCCCCCAAGTCATCTGGATTTGCCTGTTGGCTGCGCTCGCAGGGCTGTTATTTGGCCTGGATATCGGCGTCATTTCCGGCGCACTACCGCTGATCGCTAAAGAGTATCAACTGCTGGATAGCCAGCAGGAGTGGGTGGTCAGTTCAATGATGGTCGGCGCCGCCGTCGCAACTCTGTGTAGCGGTTTTCTGGCCTATCGCCTGGGCCGTAAATACGCTTTATTAATCGCCGCGGCCTCCTTTTGCTTAGGAGCGATTATTTGTACCTGCGCAGTTGGCCCAGGGATGCTCATCGTCGGACGGCTGATCCTCGGCGTCGGTCTGGGTGTCGCATCTTATGCGACACCACTCTATCTTTCTGAAATAACGCCAAAAAACATTCGCGGTGCAATGATATCAGC
This sequence comes from Citrobacter sp. RHBSTW-00887, assembly GCF_013728095.1. NCBI lineage: Bacteria > Pseudomonadati > Pseudomonadota > Gammaproteobacteria > Enterobacterales > Enterobacteriaceae > Citrobacter > Citrobacter sp. RHBSTW-00887. The sequence continues at coordinate 4,321,405 of NZ_CP056267.1, forward strand.
CTATCAATTGATGATTGCGCTAGGCATCTTGCTGGTTTTTCTGACCAATACCGCCTTTAGCTACAGCGGCAACTGGCGCGGTATGCTGCTGGTTGTCGCCATCCCTTCACTGGTCTTTCTGTTCGGGGCGCTATTCCTGCCGCGCAGCCCGCGCTGGCTCATGATGCATGGCCGTGAAGAGGAGGCTCGGATAGTGTTAATCCGCCTGCGTAATAGCCGTGAAGAGGTGGAGAATGAGCTTAGCGAAATTAAAGAACAGCTCAACGTTAAGCAACAAGGTTGGAATTTATTCAAAGAAAACAGGAATTTTCGTCGCAGTGTTAGCCTGGGAATTATTTTGCAAATCATGCAGCAGTTCTCTGGCGTAAATGTGATGATGTATTACGCGCCGCGTATATTCCATGAAATTGGCTTCACTTCAACAGCCGAGCAGATGTGGGGCACGGTTATTGTGGGCTTCGTGATGACGCTCGCCACCTTTATTGCCGTCGGCTTCGTCGATCGCTGGGGACGAAAACCAATGCTGTACGCTGGTTTTATCACGATGGGTTTCGCTATGAGCATCGTAGGGACGTTGCTGGGCGGTGATGCGTTATCAGCGCTGGAGAAAGGTATCACGGTTACCATGCTGTTGCTGTTTATCGTCGGCTTCTCCATGTCTGCCGGGCCGCTTATCTGGTTATTGTGCTCTGAGATTCAACCGCTGAAAGGCCGAGAATTTGGTATCACCTGCTCTACTTTTACCTGTCACATCGCCGGGATGATTGTCAGTGCAACCTTCCTGTCATTGCTAAATAGTTTAGGTAGCGCCCATACATTTTATTTATATGCGCTACTGAATATTGTCGCCCTCGTGATCATCTATCTTTTTGTGCCTGAAACAAAAAATATTTCACTGGAGCGCATTGAGCAAAACCTGATGGCAGGAAAAAAACTGCGAAATATCGGACAATAATACAAGGGTGCGACAAGATGAGCTTTATAGACTTTAAAGAAGATAACTTTCATATTTCCTTCGAGTTAAATGAAGAACAACAAATTTATATCAGCCAGTTTTTACTTGTCGGAAAGAGTGATGTACAGGGTGCATTCCCTCTTATTCAGGTGCATGTCAGTGGCCATAATCAAAACGATCACCACGCCCGTAAGCATACCGGTAGCGAACCAGGCTCCTCTCTGCGCTATCACGCCCATCGGGAAAGCGAAAATGCGCAGGGGAAAAAACTGGAGATAGATCTACATAGCCCAGCGGTTCACGCCCGCTGGCATCTACAGCATTTTCGTGGGCTACAGGCGGGCCGCGTCTGGTGTGATATCCGTAACGCCAGCGCCGATACTATCGGCCTGGAGTATGTCAGTTCGCTGACGTTGTTCGCCATCGACAGCCTGCCCTGGCAAAAAAATAGCGTCCTGCATCTACCGCATAATAACTGGTACGGCGAAGCACAGTGGAAAAGCGCCACACCACCTGAGCTTGGGCTGGATAAGGTGAATGTCTTCTCCCTTAATCGTATCGCTATCGAAAACACAGGAACCTGGTCCAGTATTGGCTATCTTCCTATGGCGGCATTTGAAGACACGGCGGCAGGCACAACACTGCTCTGGCAAATTGAGCATAACGGTTCGTGGCAATGGGAGATCGGTGATTTCCGTAATCGTCTCTATTTGCAGGCTAGCGGGCCAACGGAAAACGAAAATCACTGGTGGAAACAACTACTACCCGGTGAAACCTTTACCTCCGTGCCTGTTGCCGTAAGCCAGGTACACGGCGGGCTGCAAGAGGCGCTACAAGAGATAACGCGCTATCGTCGACGAATAATGCGCCCTTCACAGGATAATGTGCAGCTACCAGTGATCTTCAATGATTATATGAACTGCCTCTCAGGTGACCCTACAACTGAAAAGTTGCTGCCGTTGATTGATGCAGCCGCAAAGGCTGGCTGCGAATATTTCTGCATTGATTGCGGTTGGTATTCGGACGGTGAATGGTGGGATGGCGTTGGTGAATGGCTGCCTTCATCCGCGCGTTTCCCTGGCGGGATCCACGAACCGCTTGAGTATATTGCCGCCAAAGGGATGAAATCAGGTCTGTGGTTAGAGCTTGAGGTCATGGGCATAGCTTGTCCGCTGGCGCAAAAGCTGCCCGATGAGTGTTTTTTCCAGCGACATGGCAAACGGGTTATCGACCATCAGCGCTATCAGCTCGATTTCCGCCACCCATTGGTACAAGAACATGCCGAACGGATCATCACGCGCCTGGTCGAGGATTACGGTGTTAGCTATATCAAAATGGATTACAACATCAATGCAGGCAGCGGTACTGACTACCAGGCCGACAGCAGCGGCGATGGCCTGTTGCAGCATAACCGTGCCTATCTAGCCTGGCTGCAGAAAACAATGCAACGCTACCCACAACTGGTGATCGAGAACTGCGGCAGCGGTGGTTTACGGATGGATTACGCGATGCTGCAACAGCACAGTATTCAATCCGTTACCGATCAAACCGACTATCGGCTCATGGCGGCTATCGCTGCCGCCGCAGCGTCAGCGGTCACTCCTGAGCAAGCTGCTATCTGGTCTTATCCACTGCGCGAGGGGGATCGGGAAGAAGTGGTGATGAATATGGTTAACAGCATGCTGCTGCGGGTGCATCAGAGTGGTCATCTGGCGGAGTTGAGTGAAGAACGTTTTGCGCTGGTTCAGGAAGGGATTGCGCTGTATAAAACGTTTCGCGAGAAAATTCCGCATCTACAGCCTTTCTGGCCGTTGGGTATGCCCACATTATCCTCACCGTGGTTGGCCTTTGGCCTGCGTAACGAGCATGAGGCGTGGCTCGCGGTATGGCGTATGGACAGCGAACAAGGAGCGATGACCGTCCCTCTCGCGCAACTCGCCACTATCACCTGCGTGTATCCCCAGGCCGAACAGTCGCGCTGCCAGCCTATACTCCAGTCGTCAGGTGCCTGCGTTTTTCTGAACCAAAAGATGACCGCAAGGTTATTTCACCTTACTTTTACCAGTGAATACACCCGATAACGGGCCTGCGAAAAAGTGCTCGGCTATCGGGTGCGCACAGCGCTCACCCGATAGTAATGCGGAGCCGAGTGGCTCCGCGTTGATTAGCGTTGTTGTACAAACTCGCGGTACGCCGCCACGACCTGAAGAAAGTCCTCTACGCCGCAAAGTGAAAAGCTCTCTTCGTCGTAGTAGCTCATCCCCTCTTCCATTTCATCTCCGGAGAATTCCAGCTGATTGGCGCGCACCATCACCTCTTCACCATCCAGCCAGAGCGTGTATTCATGCCCTGCTCGCTGCCAGGAGCGCTCACTGCCCTTCACCGCATGCGCCGCCTGTTCCACTTCATCAAGTAAGGCCAGGTTCTCTTTCACTTCTTCGTTAAACCAGTGCCCCACCACCTCGTGGCCCATGGACATACGCACTTTTACCACTCCGGTAATATCGCGCAGAAATTCGTAATCCATAATGTCTTCCTCTGCTCCCGGCAATGCGCCAATACCGCATTGCGCCTTGCTGTAATTATCGCAGCAGCGCGGCAGAAAAAAAGCGTAGCGGGTATAAGGAATAGAAATAAAAATGCCCGGAGAAGCAGACTTCTCCGGGCATTGATGCGTTTTTACACAAATCGCGTTAGCGTATTACACCGCGGTCTGGAAAATCACACCATCGGCTTTCTCAGTATACTGAGACAGCTGGTCGAAGTTCAGATAACGGTAAGTATCCACCGCCGTCTTATCAACCTGCGCCACATAGGTCTGATATTCTTCCGCCGTCGGCAGTTTGCCAATCAGCGCCGCAACCGCCGCCAGCTCCGCAGAAGCCAGGTAGACGTTCGCCCCGGTACCTAAACGGTTCGGGAAGTTACGGGTAGAGGTCGAAACCACCGTTGCGCCGTCAGCCACACGCGCCTGGTTACCCATGCACAGCGAACAGCCTGGGATCTCAATACGCGCACCGCTCTTACCAAACACGCTGTAGTAGCCTTCTTCGGTCAGCTGCGCCGCATCCATACGGGTTGGCGGAGCCACCCACAGACGCGTCGGCAACTGGCCTTTGTGTGCATCCAGCAGTTTACCCGCCGCACGGAAGTGGCCGATGTTAGTCATGCAGGAGCCGATGAAGACTTCATCGATCTTCTCGCCCTGCACGTCAGACAGTAGACGCGCGTCGTCCGGATCGTTCGGTGCACAAAGGATTGGCTCTTTGATATCCGCCAGATCGATGTCGATCACCGCCGCGTATTCTGCGTCAGCGTCGGCTTCCAGCAATTGCGGATCCGCCAGCCATTTTTCCATCCCCTGCACACGACGCTCCAGCGTACGGCGATCGCCGTAACCTTCAGCGATCATCCACTTCAGCAGAACGATGTTAGAGTTCAGATACTCAACGATCGGCTCTTTGTTCAGTTTGATGGTACAACCGGCAGCGGAACGTTCAGCGGAGGCATCGGTCAGTTCGAACGCCTGCTCCACTTTCAGATCCGGCAGACCTTCGATTTCGAGGATGCGGCCAGAGAAGATGTTTTTCTTACCTTTCTTCTCAACGGTCAGCAGACCCTGTTTGATCGCGTACAGCGGAATGGCGTGTACCAGATCGCGCAGGGTAATCCCCGGCTGCATTTTGCCTTTGAAACGCACCAGAACGGATTCCGGCATATCCAGCGGCATCACGCCGGTCGCAGCAGCAAACGCCACCAGGCCAGAACCCGCCGGGAAGGAGATGCCAATCGGGAAACGAGTATGGGAGTCACCGCCGGTGCCGACGGTATCCGGCAACAGCATGCGGTTCAGCCAGGAGTGGATTACGCCATCGCCCGGACGCAGCGACACGCCGCCACGGTTCATGATGAAGTCCGGCAGAGTGTGGTGCGTGGTCACGTCAACCGGCTTTGGATACGCCGCTGTGTGACAGAAGGACTGCATCACCAGGTCAGCAGAGAAGCCCAGGCACGCCAGGTCTTTCAGTTCATCACGGGTCATCGGGCCGGTGGTATCCTGAGAACCCACAGAGGTCATCTTCGGTTCGCAGTACGCGCCCGGACGGATACCTTTCACGCCGCAGGCGCGGCCCACCATTTTCTGAGCCAGAGAGAAGCCGCGGCTGCTTTCCGCCACGTCTTTCGCCTGACGGAATACGTCGCTGTGCGGCAGTCCCAGCGCTTCGCGCGCTTTGGTGGTCAGGCCACGACCGATGATCAGCGGAATACGGCCACCAGCGCGCACTTCGTCGATCAGCACATCAGTTTTCAGCTCAAAGCTTGCCAGCAATTCGCCGGTTTCATGGTTACGCACTTCTCCTTTGAACGGGTAAACGTCAATCACGTCGCCCATGTTCATGTTCGAGACGTCCACTTCGATTGGCAGTGCGCCCGCATCTTCCATGGTATTGAAGAAGATCGGTGCAATTTTGCCGCCGAGACACAGACCGCCGCCGCGCTTGTTCGGTACATGAGGGATATCATCGCCCATGAACCACAGTACGGAGTTGGTTGCAGATTTACGCGAAGAGCCGGTACCAACAACGTCACCCACATACGCCAGCGGGTAGCCTTTTTTCTGCAGTTCTTCAATCTGTTTGATCGGGCCTACCGCGCCCGGCTGGTCCGGTTCGATACCTTCACGGGCGTTTTTCAGCATCGCCAGCGCGTGCAGAGGGATATCCGGGCGAGACCATGCGTCCGGTGCCGGAGAGAGGTCATCGGTGTTAGTTTCACCCGTCACTTTAAACACGGTAACGGTGATTTTTTCAGCCAGAGCTGGACGGTTCAGGAACCATTCGGCATCGGCCCAGGACTGCATTACCTGCTTCGCGTATTCGTTGCCCGCTTTGGCTTTTTCTTCTACATCGTAGAAGTTATCGAACATCAGCAGCGTTGAGGAGAGCGCTTTGGCGGCAATCGGCGCCAGTTTTGCTTCGTCAAGCGCGTCGATCAGCGGATGAATGTTGTAACCACCCTGCATGGTGCCCAGCAGTTCAATGGCTTTTTCTGGAGTCACCAGCGGGGAGGTGGTGTCGCCTTTCGCGACGGCAGCGAGAAAACCCGCTTTAACATAAGCGGCTTCATCTACGCCAGGAGGAACGCGGTTGATCAACAGGTCTAACAGGAATTCTTCTTCGCCCACAGGCGGGGTCTTCAGCAGCTCGACAAGTGCGGCCATTTGGGTTGCGTCTAACGGTTTTGGCACAATCCCCTGGGCAGCACGCTCAGCTACGTGCTTACGGTATTCTTCTAGCACGACGATATCTCCTCGCTCTCATTGTCATAATGCGGCGCTTTTGTAGATGGGCGATTCTCTTCACGCTCCTGTGAGACAGTAGTTAGTAGGGTAAATGCCCGGTACCGCGTAAGGCACAATAACAGGATTTTCATTAAGTGTTAATCCGTTTACAAAAAAGCAACATAAAAAATTGGCTGAATCGTTAAGAATGGTGTAGCGACAAGGCGGGGCGTAATTTAGGCTCCCTAAAAACGATGTAAAACGGTTAATTTTCAAGCGTGACATGCTGAATATTCCAGCGATTTTTCAGCCATCAGATATAATTGTGTAATAAATCTTCACACTCTTTTTCCGGACCTGCCGGGTGAATCCCCAATAAAAGTCAAAACTATCTAACACGGGTGAATAATACTCGCGGCAACAGAACGCCTCACGGCACAGCGCTCGTCTCGTTGGAGTCATTTTATGAAGTTGCCCTTTAAGCCACATCTGCTTGTCCTTCTGTGCAGTGCCGGGCTGTTTGCCGCCTCTGGCGTGATGTTCGTTAAAAGTCGCGCAACGGAGCCAGCAGCTCCAGCCCCCGTCGCACAGCAACCGTCCGCCCCGGCTCCCGTAGCGGCCCCTGCCCCGGCTCCCATAGCGGCCCCTGCCCCGGCGGACCAACCAGCGCCCACCGCAGCCCCTACGTACACATCGGCACAAATCGATCAGTGGGTTGCGCCTATCGCGCTCTATCCGGATTCACTGCTGTCGCAAATTTTGATGGCCTCAACCTACCCGGCCAACGTCATCCAGGCCGCGCAGTGGTCAAAAGACAATCCCAAAATGCAGGGTGATGCCGCCATTCAGGCCGTTGCCAGCCAACCCTGGGATCCCAGCGTGAAATCGCTGGTGGCGTTTCCACAGCTGATGTCGCTGATGGGTGAAAATCCGCCGTGGGTACAGAGCCTGGGCGATGCATTCCTTGCGCAGCCGAAAGAGGTTATGGATTCCGTTCAACGCCTGCGTGCGCTGGCGCAACAGACCGGAGCATTGCAATCAACACCGCAGCAGACCGTTACCACCGTGACCAAAGCAGCACCGGCTAAAACCGTCACCAGCGAGTCAACAACCACAACAGCCACGACCGCTGCTTCAGCAAGCCCAACGGTAATCAAAATTGAATCCGCCGACCCGCAGGTAGTTTACGTTCCCACCTATAACCCAAATACGGTTTACGGTACCTGGCCGAACACCGCCTATCCGCCAACCTATCTACCGCCAACGCCCGGCGAGCAGTTTGGCAACAGCTTCGTTAACGGTTTAGGCTTCAGCCTCGGCGTCGCCACAACTTATGCCATTTTCAGCAATATTGACTGGGATGACGACGATGACTGGGATCACCATCATAACGATGACTGGGATAACCATGGCGGCTATAACCGCAACGGTGATAACAACATCAATATCAACGTTGATAACTTCAATAAAATCAGTGGACAGCGTCTGACGGATGCCAACCGTACCTGGCAGCACAACCCGGCCTATCGCGAAGGGGTGCCGTACCCTAATAGCCAGCTCAATAACCGCTTCCACTCCACTAACACGGCTACGGGCCTAAGCTCAACCCAGCAAAGACCGGTCAACCGTGATAGCCAGCGTCAGGCCGCGTTGAGCCAGATGGAAAAATCAACGGGGAAAACCTTCCCCCAGACGGCGCGTACGGGAACGAAAGACGCCCAGCGTCAGGCATCCAGCCAACAACTAAAGCAAATTTCCCAGCGTAATAACTACCGTGGTTACGATAGCAAACCGCAAACGGCAAAACGGGCAAACGCTCAGCAACATGAACATCGCCAGGCCGCCACTCAGCGACAAGAGAAACGGGTCACGCAACCAGCGCAGCAACGCAACGTGCAGCAGCGCAATCTTCAACAACGGACCAGCCAACCGCGGGCCAATGCGCTGAGCGGCAACGACAGTCGCTCCGCCAGTTGGCAGGCGCAGCAGCAGCGAGGGGCTCAAAGCAGGCAGGTCGCCCGCAACCAGCCATCTCGCCAGCTATCCGGCGACCGTGCTGAACACCGTGAATTCCGTCATCGTTAAGGGAAGCGACATGAAAAATAAACTACTCAGTGGAATGGTGTTATTCATGGTTTCGACCACCGCGATGGCACAGCAATCCTTCAGCACACCAGACCAGGCGACCGATGCCCTTGCAACCGCGATAAGCGAGCAGAATGAAAGCGCGATGAACAACCTGCTCGGGGAAAACTGGCGCGAGTTTCTGCCACCGGAAGGCGTCGATCCTGATGCGGTTGATCGCTTCCTGCGCGACTGGAAGGTCCGCCATAATACCGTCATCGACGGCAATACCGCGCACCTGGTGGTCGGGGACAGCGACTGGCAACTGCCGATCCCGGTTGTTAAAAGTGCTTCCGGCTGGCAATTTGATATCAAGGAAGCGGCTGAAGAGATCCTGACCCGTGAGATTGGGCGCAACGAACTTGCGGCTATTGAAGCATTACACGCCTATGTAGATGCTCAGCAAAGCTACTTTGCGATGAACCAAAAATACGCGCAAAAGATTGTCAGTTCTGAAGGGAAAAAAGATGGTCTGTACTGGCCTGTTTCGCCCGGCGAAGCGCCAAGCCCGCTTGGCCCGGCCTTTAGTCCGCAGGAGCCTGGAACGGGCTATCACGGCTATCGTTTCCGTATCCTTCCCGATAAAACCAGCGGCTTTGCGATGGTTGCCTGGCCCGTCAGCTACGATCACACTGGTGTTATGAGTTTTATGATTAACGGTGATGATAAAGTCTATCAGGCCGATCTCGGCGCTGATGCACAGCAGAAAGCCCAGGCGTTAACCGTATATCATCTGGATAAAAACTGGCAGCCCGTAGCGCCCTGAATGCCAGTCAAATAGTGATTTGGCCGGGGAAGCGCCCCCCCTCCGGCCAACTCACGAGAGATTACAGGATGTTAGCGACGGATTTCGCCAGCTGCGCTTCCAGAACCGGTTTCGCTTCTTCGAACTTCAGGTTCACTTTGTTGGCATTAGACACGACGCGGGTCTGGTATTTTGCGCGATCGCCCTGCGCGCTGCTGGTTTGCAGCTTGATACCGGACGTGCCCTGGCGCAGTGCGGCAACGTTATCCGTTGTCACTTTCGCTTTGCTGCGCTCAGAGATTTGCAGGTCAGTGACCATGGTGTAGTTCACGTCTTCTACCATGGCATCCGCGGCCATACCGATCAGCCCCGCCGCCAGGCCAACGCCCAGCGCCGCGCCGGAGGAGTTGCTGTTATAGGCAGTGATCCCCGCTCCCAACGCAGCACCCACCGCTGCCCCTTCATAGCCGGTCTTCAGGAAGCCCTGAGCTTCACGCAGATCCATTTTGTCCGCTTTCAGTACGTTCGCCTGCACCCAGTAGTAAGCGCTGTCTGGTGAACTGGTCACTTTATAGCCCTTCGCAGACAGGTCGTTTGCCAGCAGGGTTTGCAGGTTGCTCATGTCTTTATCAGAAGTGTTTTTTACTTGAATGTAGACGGTCTTCTCGCTGGAAGGCTCCAGCCAGATGGTTTCACTCATCTGCGTTTTCACTTCGAGATTACGTTTTTTAACGGCGGTGGTCATCGCGCCACAACCAGTCAGCGTCATTGTCGCGACAACCATGCCAACAACCGCGATTTTTTTTAAAGACATGTTATTTCCTTTTTTCGTGTAATAGAGAATCCAGAGCCTCTTAACCGCGCGGCCAGTAGCCACACAATGGCGAAAAAAGTATCGGCAGTTGCGCAATTTTTTTTAGTGGAAATATCAATAAGATGACTACCAGAACTGGTAGCTTTCAGGCAAAAAAAACGCCTCCGAAGAGGCGTTTTCACAAAAGCGGGAAGATTACTTTTTCTTCGCTTTCGGGTTTGGCAGGTCGGTGATGCTACCTTCGAACACTTCTGCCGCCAGGCCCACAGACTCATGCAGAGTCGGGTGCGCGTGGATGGTCAGCGCGATGTCTTCAGCATCACAACCCATTTCGATCGCCAGACCGATTTCACCCAGCAGCTCGCCGCCGTTGGTACCGACAATCGCACCACCGATAACACGGTGAGATTCTTTGTCGAAAATCAGTTTAGTCATACCGTCTGCGCAGTCGGAAGCGATAGCACGACCAGAAGCAGCCCACGGGAAGGTGGCGGTTTCGTAGCTGATGCCTTTCTCTTTCGCTTCTTTCTCAGTCAGGCCAACCCATGCAACTTCTGGTTCAGTGTATGCGATGGATGGGATAACTTTCGGATCGAAGTAGTGTTTCTTACCGGCGATAACTTCAGCGGCAACGTGACCTTCGTGAACACCTTTGTGCGCCAGCATCGGCTGACCGACGATATCGCCGATAGCAAAGATGTGCGGCACGTTGGTACGCAGCTGTTTGTCAACGCGGATGAAGCCACGGTCATCAACTTCCACGCCAGCTTTGCCCGCGTCGAGGTTTTTGCCGTTCGGTACACGACCGATAGCCACCAGCACTGCATCGTAACGCTGAGCTTCAGCAGGCGCTTTTTTGCCTTCCATGGAAACGTAGATACCGTCTTCTTTCGCTTCAACGGCAGTTACTTTGGTTTCCAGCATCAGGTTGAATTTCTTGCTGATGCGTTTGGTAAAGACTTTAACCACGTCTTTATCGGCAGCCGGGATAACCTGGTCGAACATTTCAACCACGTCGATCTCTGAACCCAGCGCATGGTACACGGTACCCATTTCCAGACCGATGATACCGCCGCCCATTACCAGCAGGCGCTTAGGAACAGTTTTCAGTTCCAGTGCATCGGTGGAATCCCACACGCGCGGATCTTCATGCGGAATGAATGGCAGTTCGATCGGACGGGAACCCGCCGCGATGATCGCGTTGTCAAAGTTGATCACGGTTTTGCCGTTTTCACCTTCAACTTCCAGGGTGTTCGCCCCGGTAAATTTACCCAGACCGTTAACCACTTTCACTTTACGGCCTTTGGCCATACCCGCCAGACCGCCGGTCAGTTGAGTGATAACTTTTTCTTTCCAGGTACGAATCTTGTCGATATCGGTTTTCGGCTCGCCAAAAACGATACCGTGTTCAGCCAGCGCTTTGGCTTCTTCGATAACTTTTGCTACGTGCAGCAGCGCTTTAGAAGGGATACAGCCGACGTTCAGACAAACACCACCGAGGGTGCTGTAACGTTCTACGATGACGGTCTCCAGACCTAAATCTGCGCAACGGAAGGCAGCAGAGTAACCTGCAGGGCCTGCCCCAAGTACCACGACCTGAGTTTTGATTTCAGTGCTCATCATGACCTCTTAATTTATACCCGTCGTCCACCGGGTCGTTCTATCCGCCCGTATTTTACAAAATTGTTAACAATTTTGAAACAACAAACGGCAACCGATTTGTCTTTCGCACAATAACCTCACTGACTTCATGAGATTACCAGAAAAAAGCCGGCCGTCGGGCCGGCTTTTTCGCTTACATCACCAGGCGGCGAATGTCAGACAGCATGTTGTTGATGATGGTGATAAAGCGCGCACCATCAGCACCGTCGATTACGCGGTGGTCGAAGGAGAGCGAAATCGGCATCATCAGACGCGGCATAAACTCTTTACCGTTCCACACTGGCTCCATAGAGGACTTGGAGACACCGAGGATAGCCACTTCCGGCGCGTTCACAATCGGCGCGAAGTGGGTCGTACCCAGGCCACCGATGCTGGAGATGGTGAAGCAACCGCCCTGCATTTCGCCAGCGGTCAGCTTGCCATCACGCGCTTTCTTGGAGATGGTGGTCAGTTCACGAGACAGCTCGGTAATGCTCTTCTTGTTCACGTCTTTGAAGACCGGAACAACCAGACCATTCGGCGTATCCACCGCGACACCGATGTTGATGTATTTTTTCAGGGTCAGACGCTGACCGTCTTCAGACAGAGAGCTGTTGAAGCGCGGCATCTGTTCCAGAGCGGCGGCAACGGCTTTCATGATGAAGACCACTGGCGTGAATTTCACATCCAGTTTACGTTTTTCAGCTTCGGCGTTCTGCTGTTTACGGAACGCTTCCAGATCGGTGATATCGGTCTTGTCGAAGTGAGTAACGTGCGGGATCATCACCCAGTTACGGCTCAGGTTAGCACCAGAGATTTTCTGGATACGACCCAGTTCCACTTCTTCGATTTCACCAAACTTGCTGAAGTCCACTTTCGGCCAAGGCAGCATGCCCGGAATACCGCCGCCTGCTGCTGCCGGAGCAGCTTCAGCACGCTTGATAGCGTCTTTCACGTAAGCCTGAACGTCTTCACGCAGGATACGACCTTTACGGCCAGAACCTTTCACTTTCGCCAGGTTTACACCGAACTCGCGCGCCAGGCGACGAATCAGCGGTGTTGCATGAACGTAAGCGTCGTTCTCAGCGAACTCAGATTTACCTTCCGCTTTCGCGGCCGGAGCTGCGGCTGGTTTAGCAGCCTGAGCCGGTGCAGCTGCAGAGGCTGGAGCAGCCGCGGCAGCTGGAGCGGCAGCAGATGCTGCGCCTTCAACTTCGAAGATCATAATCAGAGAACCGGTTTTGACTTTGTCGCCGGTGCTGATTTTGATTTCTTTCACGGTGCCCGCGAACGGTGCCGGAACTTCCATCGACGCTTTATCGCCTTCAACGGTAATCAGTGACTGCTCAGCGGCAATTTTATCGCCCACTTTAACCATCACTTCAGTGACTTCAACTTCGTCACCGCCGATATCCGGAACGTTAACCTCTTTCGAGCCAGAAGCTGCCGGAGCCGCCGCTGCTGCTGGAGCTGCCGCCTGAGCCGGTGCTGCAGCAGGCGCTGCGCCTGCAACTTCGAAGACCATAATCAGAGAACCGGTAGACACTTTGTCGCCCGTGTTGATTTTGATCTCTTTAACGGTGCCCGCGAACGGCGCCGGAACTTCCATCGACGCTTTATCGCCTTCAACGGTGATCAGAGACTGTTCAGCCGCAACGGTGTCGCCCACTTTAACCATAACCTCGGTAACTTCGACTTCGTCACCGCCGATGTCCGGTACGTGTACTTCTTTCGCCGCTGCCGCAGCAGGTGCTGCTGCCGGAGCTGCTTCTTTCTTCTCTTCTGCCGGAGCAGGTGCAGCGGCTGCTGCACCATCGGCGGAATCGAAAATCATGATCAGTTTGCCGGTCTCAGTTTTGTCGCCAACAGAGACTTTGATCTCTTTAACGATACCTGCCTGAGGAGACGGAACTTCCATAGAGGCTTTGTCGCCTTCTACGGTGATCAGCGACTGTTCAGCTTCAACTTTGTCGCCTACTTTGACCAGGATCTCGGTGATTTCAACTTCATCAGCCCCGATGTCCGGTACATTGATTTCGATAGCCATTATTCTTTTACCTCTTACGCCAGACGCGGGTTAACTTTATCTGCATCGATGTTGAATTTGATGATTGCGTCAGCAACCACTTTCTTATCGATTTCGCCACGTTTAGCCAGTTCGCCCAGGGCCGCTACAACCACATAAGAAGCATCAACTTCGAAGTGGTGACGCAGGTTTTCACGGCTGTCAGAGCGACCGAAGCCGTCAGTACCCAGTACGCGATAATCATCAGCCGGTACATAAGTACGAACCTGTTCGGCAAACAGTTTCATATAGTCAGTAGATGCCACTGCCGGAGCGTCGTTCATCACCTGAGCGATGTACGGAACGCGCGGAGTTTCCATCGGGTGCAGCATGTTCCAGCGTTCACAATCCTGGCCATCACGCGCCAGTTCAGTGAAGGAGGTTACGCTGTAAACGTCAGAACCTACACCGTAGTCGTTCGCCAGGATCTGTGCTGCTTCACGCACGTGACGCAGGATAGAACCGGAGCCCAGCAGCTGAACTTTACCTTTCTTACCTTCGAGGGTTTCGAGTTTGTAGATACCTTTACGGATACCTTCCTCGGCACCTGCTGGCATTGCCGGCATGTGGTAGTTTTCGTTCAGCGTGGTGATGTAGTAGTAAACGTTCTCTTGTTTCTCACCGTACATACGCTCCAGACCATCGTGCATGATGACCGCAACTTCGTACGCGTAAGACGGATCGTAAGAGATACAGTTCGGGATAGTCAGAGACTGAATATGGCTGTGACCATCTTCGTGCTGCAGACCTTCGCCGTTCAGCGTCGTACGACCAGAAGTTCCCCCTACCAGGAAGCCGCGAGCCTGTTGGTCGCCTGCCTGCCAGCACAGGTCACCGATACGCTGGAACCCGAACATGGAGTAGTAGATGTAGAACGGAATCATCGGCAGATCGTTGGTGCTGTAGGAGGTCGCAGCAGCCAGCCAGGATGCGCCAGCACCCAGTTCGTTGATGCCTTCCTGCAGGATCTGACCTTTCTCGTCTTCTTTATAGTAAGCAACCTGCTCACGGTCCTGCGGGGTGTACTGCTGACCGTTCGGGCTGTAGATACCGATCTGACGGAACAGACCTTCCATACCGAAAGTACGCGCTTCGTCAGCGATGATCGGAACCAGACGATCTTTAATCGACTTGTTCTTCAGCATTACGTTCAGGGCACGAACGAAAGCGATAGTGGTGGAGATTTCTTTGTTCTGCTCTTCCAGCAGCGCACCGAAGTCTTCCAGAGCAGGCAGTTCCAGCTTCTCGGTGAAGTTCGGCTGACGAGCAGGCAGATAGCCGTGCAGTTTCTGACGCTGAGCGTGCAGATAAGTGTGCTCTTCAGAACCTTCCGGGAAGGTGATGTAAGACAGGTTTTCAACCTGCTCATCGGTCACAGGAACGTTGAAACGGTCGCGGATATAACGCACGCCGTCCATGTTCATTTTCTTAACCTGGTGAGCGATGTTTTTACCTTCGGCGGTGTCACCCATGCCGTAACCTTTGATGGTATGGGCCAGGATTACAGTGGCTTTGCCTTTGGTTTCCTGCGCTTTCTTCAGTGCAGCGTAGACTTTCTTCGGATCGTGACCACCACGGTTCAGAGCCCAAATCTGCTCGTCAGTCCAGTCAGCAACCAGAGCTGCGGTTTCCGGGTATTTACCGAAGAAGTGCTCACGTACGTATGCGCCATCTTTGGATTTAAAGGTCTGGTAGTCGCCGTCAACGGTTTCGTTCATCAGTTGGATCAGTTTACCGCTGGTATCTTTACGCAGCAGTTCATCCCAACGACCGCCCCACATGACTTTGATAACGTTCCAGCCAGCGCCCGCGAAGATGCCTTCCAGTTCGTTAACAATCTTGCCGTTACCGGTGACCGGACCGTCAAGACGCTGCAGGTTACAGTTGATAACAAAGACCAGGTTGTCCAGTTTCTCACGGGTCGCGATGGTGATAGCACCCTTAGATTCTGGCTCATCCATTTCGCCGTCGCCCAGGAAGGCGTAAACGGTTTGTTTAGAGGTATCTTTCAGTCCACGGTGTTCCAGATATTTCAGGAACTTAGCCTGGTAGATTGCACCGATTGGGCCCAGACCCATAGATACGGTCGGGAACTGCCAGAATTCCGGCATCAGTTTCGGGTGCGGGTAGGAAGACAGGCCTTTGCCATGTACTTCCTGACGGAAGTTGTTCATCTGCTCTTCAGTCAGACGACCTTCCAGGAATGCGCGAGCGTAGATGCCCGGAGAGATGTGGCCCTGGAAGTAAACCAGATCGCCGCCATCCTGCTCGTTGCGTGCACGGAAGAAGTGGTTGAAGCAAACATCATACACCGTTGCGGAGGACTGGAAGGATGCCATGTGGCCACCCAGCTCGAGGTCCTTTTTAGACGCGCGCAGTACGGTCATGATGGCGTTCCAGCGGATAGCAGAACGAATACGACGCTCCAGCTCCAGATTGCCCGGGTATTCCGGTTCATCTTCAACGGCAATAGTGTTTACATAATTGCTGGCCCCAGCACCTGCCGCTACTTTCACGCCGCCTTTGCGAGCTTCTGAAAGCAGTTGGTCGATCAGATACTGAGCACGCTCAACACCTTCTTCACGGATGACCGATTCGATCGCCTGTAGCCAGTCGCGAGTTTCGATCGGATCCACGTCATTTGGGAAACGTTCTGACATGGGGGTATTCCTTATCTATCTAATACGTTGAGTTATCTGGAACCTGTCCCATTACGTTCTCACCAGAGAGCGTAATAAGACAGGTTCTGCGTTTAGTTGCCGCGCCTTTCGATAGCGCTTGATTTACAACATCTTCTGGTTAACGTTCTGCCAGAAAAATCACTAATTCTTTCGTTGCTCCAGACGGCGTAAGGCGCGTTCACGACGGCTTTCCTCACGGCTTCTGTCCAGCAGAATCTCTTCGATAAACGCCAGGTGACGGTGAGACGCTTCACGCGCTTCTTCAGGCTTCCCGGCGATAATTGCTTCAAAGATGCGGGTACGGTGACTGCTCACCAGCGGCAGCATCTCGCGACGCGCATACAGCAATTCGAAGTTTTGCCGAACGTTCTGGGCCAGCATCGGCTCCATACACCTTAGCAAATGGAGCAGCACCACATTATGTGCCGCTTCGGTGACAGCAATTTGATACTGGAGTACCGCGTCAGATTCGCCGTCAAGATCGCCGGACTGTTGAGCAAGCTCGATCGCATGGTGGAGTTCACGGATACGCGTTTTGTCTTCATCCGTGCTGCGCAGTGCAGCGTAATAGGCTGCAATACCTTCCAGCGCATGGCGCGTCTCAAGCAGGTCAAACTGGGATTCAGGATGGTCGGAGAGCAGCTCTACCAGTGGGTCGCTAAAGCTCTGCCACAGGCTGCTCTGAACAAAAGTGCCACCGCCCTGACGACGAAGCAGTAACCCCTTCGCTTCAAGGCGTTGGATCGCCTCGCGTAAGGAGGGGCGGGAGACGTCGAACTGTTTTGCCAGCTCGCGTTCCGGTGGGAGTTTTTCTCCGGGGCGAAGTGTCCCCTCAAGAATTAAAAACTCCAGCTGCTGCTCAATCACATCGGAGAGTTTTGGTTGGCGGATTTTGCTGTAGGCCATGATTTCCTGTCTTAAGCCATTTGCCCGGAGTCAATTGGTCTTACCAATTTCATGTTCTTGACGCTAAAGTAACAAAGTATTCACCTTCTGTCCATACAGGTTTTGATTGAAATCAGTAAAGGGGGCATATTTTAACAACATTACAGAAATAACGTTTCAAACATGTAACTATGCACAAATGTTAAATTTACCCACCACGGGGTAGTTTTAACGGAATTGAAACGAAAAAATATCTCATCTGAACCGATTCACCTGATTATTTATCGACACATTAGCCACAATTAGTGAATAAAAATTCAAAATGGAAATTTTGTGGTAGATAAACTCGCATTTACAAATGGTTTCTTTTTATTCAACTCGTCATCTTGCCCGCATAAAGCAGGTGCATTCGCGCTCGCATATCATTATTCTGATCAAGACAAAAGCATTGAGGCAACATTTTATATAAAGCATCTGTAAACAAATAAATACAACAAACGGAATTGCAAACTTACACACGCATTGCTGCGTAGTTCAAAAAATAAGTACTCGAAATATGAAGAGTAAAACCACACACGAGGTTTAATGATGGAAAGTCAACAGCATGGCGATCAGCTCAAGCGCGGTCTTAAGAACCGCCATATACAGCTAATCGCGCTGGGTGGCGCGATTGGTACCGGGTTATTCCTCGGTAGCGCATCCGTTATCCAGTCTGCAGGACCGGGTATTATTCTGGGTTACGCAATTGCCGGCTTTATCGCCTTTTTGATTATGCGTCAGTTAGGTGAAATGGTGGTTGAAGAGCCGGTTGCAGGCTCCTTTAGCCACTTTGCTTATAAATACTGGGGCGGTTTTGCGGGCTTCTCTTCTGGCTGGAACTATTGGGTACTGTACGTCCTGGTTGCCATGGCTGAACTGACTGCCGTAGGTAAATACATCCAGTTCTGGTATCCGGAGATCCCCACCTGGGTTTCTGCTGCAGCCTTCTTCGTGCTGATCAACGCCATCAACCTGACCAACGTGAAAGTGTTTGGGGAAATGGAGTTCTGGTTCGCCATTATCAAAGTCATTGCCGTGGTTGCGATGATTCTGTTCGGCGGCTGGTTGCTGTTTAGCGGCAACGGCGGCCCGCAGGCCAGCGTCAGTAACCTGTGGAGTCAGGGTGGCTTCCTGCCGCACGGCTTCACCGGTCTGGTGATGATGATGGCTATTATTATGTTCTCTTTCGGTGGGCTGGAGCTGGTCGGGATCACCGCAGCAGAAGCCGATAACCCGGAGCAAAGCATTCCCAAAGCAACCAACCAGGTTATCTACCGTATCCTCATTTTCTATGTAGGTTCGCTGGCTGTTCTGCTTTCCCTGATGCCGTGGACGCGTGTCACGGCTGATACCAGCCCGTTTGTCCTTATTTTCCACGAGCTGGGCGACACCTTTGTTGCCAATGCACTGAACATCGTAGTGCTGACCGCTGCCCTTTCTGTCTATAACAGCTGCGTATACTGCAACAGCCGTATGCTGTTCGGTCTGGCACAGCAGGGTAACGCGCCAAAAGCGCTAATGAACGTCGACAAACGCGGCGTACCGGTGAACACCATTCTGGTCTCCGCGCTGGTTACGGCTCTGTGTGTACTGATCAACTATCTGGCACCGGAATCCGCCTTTGGCCTGCTGATGGCGCTGGTGGTTTCCGCACTGGTGATCAACTGGGCAATGATTAGCCTGGCGCACATGAAGTTCCGCAAAGCCAAACAGCAGCAAGGCGTTACCACCCGTTTCCCGGCGCTGCTCTATCCGCTTGGTAACTGGGTATGTCTGATTTTCATGGCTGCAGTGCTGGTGATTATGCTGATGACGCCGGGCATGGCGATTTCGGTGTACTTAATCCCGGTATGGATTGCCATTCTTGGCATCGGCTATTTGTGCAAACAGAAAACCGCCAAAGTAGCTAAAGCGCATTAATTCTCCCTCCCCCACCTGCATCAGGTGGGGGTTGTTACCTGCCTCACACTTTCCCACTCACGACTGTTTCGTCCATATCACTGGCGTTATCCTGCAACGCAAAAACACCTCTGCCAGACAATAATTATCTCCATATCTTATTAATGGAGTGCAGTTGATGGAAACCAGTAAGCTCACGGTGAAAGAAAAGATCGGCTATGGAATGGGCGACGCCGGATGCAACATCATCTTTGGCGCCATCATGTTGTTTGTTAACTATTTTTACACAGATATTTTTGGTCTGGCACCGGCCCTGGTCGGCGTGTTACTGCTCTCAGTACGCGTTATAGATGCCGTTACCGACCCTATTATGGGCGCGATGGCCGACCGCACCCGCAGCAAATATGGTCGATTTCGTCCATGGCTTTTGTGGATGGCTTTCCCATACGCATTATTTAGCGTACTCATGTTTACCACCCCTGAGTGGACGTATAACAGCAAAGTAATCTATGCGTTCGTCACCTACTTCCTGCTCTCTATCACCTATACGGCGATCAACATCCCTTACTGCTCGCTCGGCAGCGTCATCACTAACGATCCAAAGGAACGTGTCGCCTGCCAGTCATATCGCTTTGTGTTGGTAGGAATTGCAACCCTGCTGCTCTCCCTCACCTTGCTGCCAATGGCGGACTGGTTTGGCGGGGAAGATAAAGCTAAAGGCTATCAGATGGCGATGGCAGTGCTGGCCTTCATCGGCATGTGTATGTTCCTGTTTTGCTTTGCAACCGTCCGTGAGCGCGTACGTCCTGCCGTCCCGACTAACGACGATTTAAAAGCCGACCTGAAAGACGTATGGAAGAACGATCAGTGGGTAAAAATCCTGCTGTTAACCCTGTGCAACGTCTGTCCGGGCTTTATTCGCATGGCTGCCACCATGTACTACGTAACCTGGGTTATGCAGCAAAGCACGCAGTTCGCAACGTTGTTTATCAGCCTTGGCGTTGTGGGCATGATGATCGGCAGCATGCTGGCGAAGGTGTTGACCGATCGCTGGTGCAAACTGAAAGTCTTCTTCTGGACCAATATCATCCTGGCGATTTTCTCCGGCGCGTTTTACTTCTTCGATCCTAAAGCCACCATGATGATTATGGTGCTTTACTTCCTGCTCAACATTCTGCATCAGATCCCATCCCCACTGCACTGGTCGCTGATGGCAGATGTCGATGACTACGGCGAGTGGAAAACCGGTAAACGTATCACCGGAATCAGCTTCTCCGGCAACCTGTTCTTCCTGAAACTGGGCCTGGCGATTGCCGGAGCGATGGTTGGTTTCCTGCTCTCCTGGTACGGCTACGACGCAGGGGCGAAAGCGCAAAGCGACTCCGCCATTAACGGTATTATGCTGCTGTTTACCATCATACCGGGTGTAGGCTACCTGATTACCGCAGGCGTAGTTCGTCTGCTGAAAGTTGACCGCGAGTTTATGCAACAAATCCAGACAGATTTAGAAAAGCGCCGCGCCAACTACCGTGAACTGAATGAGTACCACGATATAAAAACGACTGAAAACGTAAGGAAAGCCTAATGAATCAGTGGCCAAATCCCTTTATTGAACAGCGTGCCGACCCGTTTATTTTACGTGACGGTAGCCACTACTATTTCATTGCTTCAGTGCCCGAATACGATCGTCTGGAGATCCGCCGGGCGGACTCGCTGGAAGGGTTACGCACCGCCGTCCCGGTTGTCGTCTGGCGCAAACCAGAAAACGGCCCCATGAGCCAGCTGATCTGGGCACCTGAGATCCATCGTCTGGCAGGCAAGTGGTACATCTATTTTGCCGCCGCCCACACACAGGCGCTCGACAAGCTGGGGATGTTCCAGCACCGTATGTTTGCGCTCGAATGTGCAGACGCCGATCCGCTGACCGGCCAATGGACAGAGAAAGGGCAGATTAAAACGCAGTTTGATACCTTCGCGCTCGATGCCACCACCTTTAACCATCAGGGAAAACAGTGGTATCTGTGGGCGCAGAAATCCCCCGATATCGCCGGAAACTCCAATATCTATCTCGCCGAACTGGAAAATCCATGGACGATTAAAGGCGAGCCGGTAATGCTCAGTCATCCAGAGTATGACTGGGAATGCCGGGGTTTTTGGGTCAACGAAGGCCCGGCCGTCATGGTTCACGGCGATAAGCTGTTTATCAGCTATTCCGCCAGCGCCACCGATGAGAACTACTGTATGGGATTATTGTGGATTGATCTCAATGCCGATCCGCTCAACCCGCAGAACTGGCACAAATCGCCGCACCCGGTCTTTACCACCAGCTACGAAAACCGCCAATACGGGCCGGGGCACAACAGCTTTACGCAAACGCCGGAAGGTGAAGATGTGCTGGTGTACCACGCGAGAAATTACACTGAAATCGAGGGCGATCCGCTGTACGACCCAAACCGCCACACTCGTCTGAAGCTGGTGCGCTGGAACGAAAACGGGATGCCAGATTTTGGCATCCCACCTGCTGATACGCTTTGAAAGATTGGCCCGCAAGCACAAAGCGACCGGGCCAATTTTTTTCCTCGACGGATAAGCGCAGCGCCATCCACCAATAATAATGGCTTAAATTAATGTTCCATAAATGGTCAACACGGCAATGACCACCACCACCACAAACGAGGTCTTCTTCGCCATCGAAACCGCGGCTTTTGGCGTTGCGACTTTATCGGTATGTGGTTCACGCGCTAAAGAAAACTGCGCAAGGCGAGTAAGCACCTGATATTGCGAAGTATGCAGATCCGCCAGCGACGCAAACCAGGCAGGCAACGCCTTCTCGCCGTGCCCCAGCAGCGCATAGACGACACCCGCCAGGCGCACCGGGATCCAATCCAGCACATGCAGGATCGCATCGATACCTGATTGCAAACGCTGGTGTGGCGTCTGATAGCGCGCCAGCCAGGACTGCCAGGCACGTAGAAAGGCATAACCCACCAGCGTCACCGGTCCCCACGGGCCACCGACAATCAGCCAGAATAACGGCGCAAGATAAAAGCGAAAGTTGTTCCATAACAGCGCGTTCTGCAGTTCGCGCAAGAACTCACGCTCATCGCACTCAGGCGGAATCCCATGAATCAGGGTCAGCTCGCTGGCCATCGCTTCACGGGCGTGAGCGTCATCGCGAGCAGCCGCGTTCAGATAGGCATGATAATGAAGACGCGTCTTGCCAGCGCCGATGCACAGCAAACCAATTAAGATCCACGCCACCAGCAAAGGCACGTTAAACAACAGGCCTTGAAGTGCGCGCAGCAGCAGGAACGTCACCCCCATCGCAATAAGGGCCATGCCTACCGTACGCATCATCGAAAAATGCTTCACCCGGCGGAAAAAAGCTTCAACCCGGTGATCAAGCTGCCAGTGCTCACCCAGCTTAAACAGGCGTTCAACAATCAACACCAGTAATGTTGTAAACAGCGTCATGTCATCTCCTTGTGCGACGAGGGGGTGACCAGGGCGCGAAACCTTGCCCAGTCAAAAGAGGGCCCGGGATCGGTCTTACGCTCGGGCGCAATATTGCAATGTCCTGTCATGTTGTTGGCAATGGCCGGATAACGCGTAATCAGGGCATTCGTCACGGCTGCCAGTTGCTGATACTGCGCATCGGTATAAGCCAGCGTATCCGTCCCTTCCAGCTCAATACCAATTGAGAAATCATTACAGCGTTCGCGGCCTTGATAGTTCGACACGCCAGCATGCCAGGCGCGTTTATCAAAGGGGACATACTGCACGATTTCACCGTCACGGCGAATTAAACAATGTGCCGAAACGCGCAAATGGGCGATCCCGGCAAAATAAGGATGGGCATTGGGATCAATCGTGCCCGTAAACAGCGCATCGACCCACGGGCCGCCAAACTCGCCAGGCGGCAGGCTGATATTATGCACCACCAGCAGAGAAGGGTTTTCGTCATCCGGGCGGCAATCGTAATGAGGAGAGGGAACGCGTCGCGCCTCTGCCAGCCAGCCCTCGTCTAACAACATGCAGAATCTCCTTATTGGTGGTGCTCATATCAGGTTCAGGGTAGCATGTTTCCACCTTATGATTCGTTAGCAATTTGGAGTTTTATCATGCCGCCTCGCCGCTATAACCCTGACTACCGACGTGACGCGCTGTTGGAACGCATAAATCTGGATATCCCTGCCGCTGTAGCTCAGGCGCTGCGTGAAGATTTAGGCGGAGAAGTTGATGCCAATAACGATATCACCGCACAACTTTTACCCGCGGAGATGCGCTCCCACGCCACCGTGATCACCCGCGAAGATGGCATTTTTTGTGGAAAACGTTGGGTGGAAGAGGTCTTTATTCAACTGGCTGGCGATGATGTCAACATCACCTGGCATGTCGAAGATGGCGACAGCATTAAGGCCAATCAGCCGCTATTTGAACTGGACGGCCCTTCCCGCGTGCTGCTAACCGGCGAACGTACCGCGCTTAATTTTGTACAGACGCTTTCGGGTGTGGCGAGCGAGGTGCGTAAATATGTCGACCTGCTGGCGGGAACAAAAACCCAACTGCTGGATACACGTAAAACTCTGCCGGGGCTGCGTACCGCGCTGAAATACGCCGTATTATGCGGCGGCGGCGCGAATCATCGTCTGGGCCTTTCTGACGCTTTCCTGATTAAAGAAAACCACATTATTGCTTCAGGTTCGGTACGTCAGGCCGTTGAAAAAGCCTTCTGGCTGCACCCGGATGTGCCGGTTGAAGTCGAAGTAGAAAGCCTGGATGAACTGGACGACGCGCTGAAAGCAGGGGCCGACATCATCATGCTCGATAACTTCGAAACTGACCAAATGCGGGAAGCGGTAAAACGCACCAACGGCCAGGCGCGTCTGGAAGTGTCGGGTAACGTCACTCATGAAACTCTGCGCGAATTTGCCGAAACCGGCGTGGATTTCATCTCTGTTGGCGCGCTGACCAAGCATGTTCGCGCGCTCGATCTCTCTATGCGTTTTCGCTAATTACTGATGGTGTAGCCCGATAGTACTTTCACTTATCGGGCCCATCACGTCGGTTTTTCTATCGGCCGGATAAAGCGTTTCCGCCGCCATACGGCTGTTTCTTGGAGCCTCTTCGCAAATACGGTGTCTGACTCTGTAATTTCATAAAAATCCTCGGAACCTGCCTTCCCGTTCTGTTTTTTGCCTCTCGCCGTGACCCTGAGCGTTTGCCAAAGTAGCGCCAGCTAACTCAAGGAGCGAACGATGGACAAGCAACGAGGCTTCACACTTATCGAACTCATGGTGGTCATTGGCATTATTGCCATCCTTAGCGCCATCGGTATTCCGGCTTATCAAAACTATCTACGCAAAGCCGCGTTAACAGACATGCTGCAAACCTTTGTTCCCTATCGCACGGCGGTTGAGCTCTGTGCGCTGGAGCATGGCGGAACAACAACCTGTGATGCCGGAACGAATGGCATCCCTTCTCCAGCCACCACCCGTTATGTCTCCGCCATGAGCGTTGAAAAAGGAGTGGTCAGCCTCAGCGGACAAGAAAGCCTGAACGGGTTAAGCATCACCATGACGCCGGGTTGGGACAATGCCAACGGTATTACCGGCTGGAGTCGTAACTGCGTTATCCAGAATGACAGCGCATTGCAACATGCCTGTGAAGACGTTTTCCGTTTCGATATCAATTAAGGAAAAGAGATGAATACCACCCAACTTACGGCGCTGTGCCAACGTCATCAGGGAATATTACTGGATGCAGACAATGAAGTGGTGCACATCGCCGTCGTGGACGCTCCGTCCCACGAATTGCTGGACGCACTGCATTTTGCCACCACCCGACGTATCGACATCGTCTGCTGGACGCGTCAACAAATGGAAGGCCACACGCATACGCCACAGAAAATGCTCCCGGCAGTGGTCACGAAAAGCAGCGCCAGCGCAGCAGATTTGCTGAATCAGACGTTTCAATCCGCTCTGGTGCAACGGGCTTCTGATATTCATTTTGAGCCAGCGGAAAATCACTATCGAATCAGATTACGTGTGGATGGCGTACTGCATGCTTTACCGGACGTCACGACCGAGATGGGTATCGCCATCACTGCCAGACTAAAAGTTTTAGGCAGTCTGGATATTGCCGAGCACCGACTTGCGCAAGACGGCCAATTTACCGTTGATATTTCAGGAGAGCCGGTCTCGTTTCGCATCGCCACCTTGCCCTGTCGCTTTGGCGAAAAAGTGGTGCTACGGCTACTGCATCAGGTCGATCAAGCGCTGGAAATCACCGCGCTGGGAATGCAGGACGCGCAGCTGGCAGCATTTTCACAAGCGTTGCAGCAGCCTCAGGGGCTGATTCTGGTCACCGGACCGACCGGAAGCGGTAAAACGGTCACGCTGTACAGTGCGCTGCAGACCCGAAACACCCCGGACGTTAACCTCTGTAGCGTGGAAGATCCAGTCGAGATCCCGATCGCAGGTCTTAACCAGACACAAATTCATCCACGTGCCGGTCTCACTTTTCAGGGAGTATTGCGCGCGCTGCTGCGTCAGGATCCCGACATTATCATGGTGGGTGAAATCCGTGATGGCGAAACGGCTGAAATAGCCCTTAAAGCCGCACAAACCGGTCATCTGGTTCTATCAACACTACATACCAATTCCACCACAGAAACACTAATACGCTTGCAGCAAATGGGGGTTGCACGCTGGATGATCGCCTCCGCGCTGACGCTCGTCATTGCGCAGCGGTTGGTGAGAAAATTGTGTCCCCATTGCCGACAACGTCTGGAAACGCCGATCATGCTCCCGGAAGCGATCTGGCCTACGCCACTGCCTCGTTGGCAGGCTCCGGGCTGCCAACATTGCTATCACGGATTTTATGGCCGTACGGCATTGTTTGAAGTTCTCCCCGTTACACCTGCATTGCGCCAGAGCATCGCCAACGGTACGTCCGTAGACGGAGTGGAATCGAATGCTCAGCAACTGGGGATGAGCACGCTTTTCGAAAATGGTTGCAAGGCCGTCGAACAAGGGTTAACAACATTTGAAGAGTTGGTACGCGTACTGGGCATACCCCATGTCAGCTAAACTGCTTTGGCGCTGGCAAGGTATTAGCAACGAAGGTAATCCACTGGAAGGCGTACTTTGGGCCGATACCCGCCCCTCATTGATGCTTGCTCTCGAGCAACGGCATATCACGCCGCTGCGCATTAATCGTATGCGTGTCAAAGCCTCACACTGGAGCCGTGAAAAAAGCGCTGAAACCATACATCAACTGGCGACGTTGCTGAAAGCAGGGCTAACACTCTCGGCAAGTTTAGCTTTGCTGGCTGAACAGCATCCCAGCAGCCAATGGCAAGCGCTACTGCGCACGCTGGCTCACGATATGGAACAGGGTATTTCTCTCTCCACCTCGCTATCTCAGTGGCAACACGTTTTTCCGCCTCTTTATCAGGCAATGATCCGTACCGGAGAGCTTACGGGTAAGCTGGACGACTGCTGCTTTGAACTCGCTCGCCAGCAGAAGAATCAACAGCAACTGGCGGATAAAGTTAAAAAATCCCTACGCTATCCGATATTCATCATCACGATGGCAGTGATGGTGGTATTCGCGATGCTGCAGTTTGTACTCCCTGAGTTTGCCGCCATTTACCAGACGTTTAACACCCCGCTACCAGTACTCACTCAGTGGATTATTGCCATCGCGCATTTTAGCAGCCAATGGGGATGGCTGGCGGGAGCATTCAGCCTGATAGCGGTTGCAGCATATCACCTGATGAAGCAGCAGCCATACTGGCTCACTCTGCGCCAGAAATTGCTGCTCGGCTTCCCGGTCATAGGGCCGATGGTGAGAGGGCAAAAACTCACGCAGATCTTCACTGTTCTGGCGTTAACGCAAAATGCAGGTATTCCTTTTCTGCAAGGTCTTGAGAGCGTCACTGAAACGCTGGCCAACCCTTTCTGGTCACAACGCTTAGCGCAGGTACATCAAGATATCAGCGCCGGAAAACCGGTCTGGTTAGCGCTAAAAAATTGCGGTGAATTCAGCCCATTGTGCATACAGTTGGTCAGAACAGGTGAGGCTTCCGGCTCGCTGGATACAATGCTGCGTAATCTCGCCCATCACCACGGCGAGAAAACATTGTCTCAGGCAGAGAATCTGGCTGCGCTACTCGAGCCTGCGTTACTGGTCATTACGGGGCTGATAATCGGTACGCTGGTCGTTGCGATGTATTTGCCGATTTTTCATTTAGGAGATGCGATGAGCGGGGTGGGATAAATTCAAATGCCGGATGGCGCACAGCTTATCCGGCATGTCATAGTACTACCTGTTCTTACAGGCTATTGAAAACGCGGTTTTCTTGTTCCTGTACACGAATAAACGTTGTACGTTTGGTCAGTTCTTTCAGGCGAGATGCACCGACATAGGTACAGGCAGAACGCAGGCCGCCAAGGATATCGCGTGCAGTATTATCAACCGGGCCACGCAGAGGCAACTTAACTGTTTTACCTTCCGCAGCGCGGTATTGTGCAACACCACCGACGTGACGCGTCATGGCTGATTCAGAGCTCATGCCGTAGAACAGCATGAATTTCTCACCGTTTTCTTCAACAATTTTGCCGCCGCTTTCTTCATGACCGGCCAACATACCGCCGAGCATAACGAAGTCCGCGCCACCGCCGAACGCTTTTGCCACGTCACCCGGCATTGTGCAGCCGCCGTCACTGACAATCATGCCGCCCAGACCGTGAGCTGCATCGGCACATTCAATAACCGCAGAAAGCTGTGGGTAGCCAACGCCGGTTTTTACACGTGTGGTACATACAGAACCCGGGCCAATGCCGACTTTAACAATGTCCGCGCCGGAAAGTACCAGCTCTTCACACATTTCTCCAGTAACCACATTGCCCGCACAAATTGTTTTTGTCGGCCATGCTTCACGCGCTTTCGACACAAACTGAACAAAATGCTCTGAGTAGCCATTTGCCACATCAATGCAGATAAAGTTCAGCGCCGGGTTGAGCGCCAGAATCTGTTTGGTTTTTTCGAAATCTGCGTCAGAGGTGCCGGTTGAAACCATTACGTGTTTGAGCACATCAGCAGAGCTCTCTGCGATGAAAGCAGCCCAGTCTTCAACAGAATAGTGTTTGTGTACCGCAGTCAGGATGTCGAAGGATGCCAGCGCCGTTGCCATGGCAAACGTCCCGACAGTGTCCATGTTCGCGGCAATAATGGGTACGCCGGACCAGGTCTGACCTGAGTGCTTAAAGGTAAATTGACGTTCCAGCTCAACATCGGAACGGCTTTTGAGAGTAGAACGCTTAGGGCGGATAAGAACGTCTTTGAAACCTAACTTCAGATCTTCTTCGATACGCATGTGCGGATTCCTGGGGTTAATGGCGAAAAATCGAAACTCACAACTCCAGTGACGCTATCATACGCACTAATCAATGCCGCGCAAGACTGCGAAATTCTCTTTTTTTACGCTACAATCCCATAAATTTACCTGGCGAATAGTAGGTTAATCCTGCAGCAACCTCGCCGTCGCACGCTTAACTTTTAACTGTTTGATAATCAAACTTAAACTCCAGGATCTGCATCTATGAGGTATACGGTAGCCTTAACCGGTGGCATTGGCAGTGGTAAAAGTACCGTTGCAAATGCGTTCGCAGACCTCGGAATAAACGTCATTGATGCAGATATTATTGCGCGCCAGGTGGTTGAACCCGGTACCCCAGCCCTTAAGGCGATCGAAGAACATTTTGGTACCGAAGTTATAGCTACCGACGGATCGTTGCAGCGACGCATTTTACGCGAACGCATTTTTTCCAGTCCTGAGGAGAAAAGCTGGCTGAATGCCCTGCTCCATCCGCTTATTCAGCAGGAAACGCAGCGCCAGTTTCAGCAAGCAACCTCCCCTTATCTGTTGTGGGTTGTACCTTTGCTGGTGGAAAATTCGCTGTATAAAAAAGCCAACCGCGTACTCGTGGTGGATGTTACTCCCGAGACACAGCTCAGACGCACTATGCAGCGCGATGACGTCACGCGTGAGCATGTTGAACAAATTCTTGCTGCCCAGGCAACGCGCGAAGCGCGTCTGGCCGTGGCAGACGATGTTATTGATAATAATGGCGCACCGGAGGCCATCGCCTCGGATGTCGCCCGCCTGCACGCGCTCTATCTGCAATGCGCGTTGCAGTTTGTCTCACAGGAAAAACCGTAATGCACACCCAGGTCCTTTTTGAACACCCTCTCAATGAGAAGATGCGTACATGGCTGCGCATAGAGTTTTTAATCCAACAGCTCTCCGTTAATGTACCCATAGCGGACCATGCAGGCGCACTGCATTTTTTCCGCAACATCGGGGACTTACTGGATGTATTTGAACGCGGCGAAGTCCGTACCGAACTCCTCAAAGAGCTGGAAAGACAACAGCGTAAACTCC
Source organism: Citrobacter sp. RHBSTW-00887 (assembly GCF_013728095.1). NCBI lineage: Bacteria > Pseudomonadati > Pseudomonadota > Gammaproteobacteria > Enterobacterales > Enterobacteriaceae > Citrobacter > Citrobacter sp. RHBSTW-00887. The sequence goes on from NZ_CP056267.1 coordinate 4,350,984, forward strand.
AGGCCTGGGTTGAAGTTCCCGGCGTCGATCAAAACAGGATCGACGCATTGCGCCAGCAGTTAAAAAGCGCGGGCAGCATTCTGATTTCGGCTCCGCGTATTGGACAGACGCTGCGCGAAGATCGTCTGATTGGCCTTGTACGTCAGCGTTTAAGCATTCCTGGCGGATGCTGCAGCTTCGATCTGCCGACCCTGCATATTTGGTTACATCTACCGCAGTCGCATCGCGACGCGCAGGTTGAAACATGGCTTGCAAGTCTGAATCCGCTCAATCAGGCACTGTCGCTGGTGCTGGATTTAATTCGCAACTCTGCGCCATTCCGTAAGCAAACCAGCTTGAATGGTTTTTATCAGGACAACGGCGAAGATGCCGATCTGCTTCGCTTGCAGCTGCCGCTTGATTCGCAGCTTTATCCGCAAATTTCTGGTCATAAGAGCCGCTTTGCTATTCGCTTTATGCCGCTGGATAGCGAGAATGGCCAGGTGCCTGAGCGTCTCGATTTTGATCTGGCGTGCTGTTAAGGAGTCAACATGTCTGAACAAACCATCGTCAACTGCCCAACCTGCGGCAAACCCGTAGTGTGGGGTGAAATCAGCCCGTTTCGCCCATTCTGCAGCAAGCGCTGCCAGTTAATCGATCTGGGTGAGTGGGCCGCAGAAGAGAAACGTATCCCAAGCTCTGGTGATCTGTCGGAAAACGACGACTGGAGTGAAGAGCAGAAGTAATTCAGCTAAAACGTAGGGCGGGCAAGCGTAGCGACCCCGCCCTAATTTGCCGGATGGTGGGTTGCCTAATCCGGCCTACGAACACCTTTATCCAGCAATCAGCTTTTCAATTACCGGCGCATTCGCAGGCGGAAAATCTTCTGTATTCAGAGCATCTTGCGCAATCCACTGCGCCGGTTGCCCCTCTTTCCCCCACGGTTCGCCTTCCCAGCTTTCAACCAGCCAGAACCACAGAGTGATATGCCGGTCCGGAAACTGGTACTCCAGCTTTTCGAACAGTGAGCTTTGAGTCGGCGTAATGCCTACTTCTTCCTGTAACTCGCGAATCAGCGCCTGCTCCGGCATTTCGCCCGCTTCAATTTTCCCGCCGGGGAACTCCAGCTTATTTGCCATGTGGGCATCAGCCGCACGCTGGGTAATAAAAATTTCATGGTGCTGGTTGCGAATAATCCCGACGGCGATCTGCAGTATTTTCATCTTTATCGTCCATAAAAAAGGCGCAGAATTCTGCGCCTTTTCAGTAAGTTATTTTCTTAACTCAGGCGGCCATGGCACTGTTTGTACTTTTTGCCGGAACCGCAAGGACACGGATCGTTACGACCCACTTTACGATCGCCAGTTTGTGCTGCCAGCTCTTCTGCCGCGGCAGAATCGTCACCTTTATGGCTCAACTGCTGCATCTGCGCTAAACGTTCAGCGTCTTCACGACGTTGCTGCTCCATCGCTTCTACTTCTTCAGGCATACGTACCTGAACTTTGCTCAGGGTGCTGATCACTTCGTACTTCAGTGATTCCAGCATTGATGCAAACATAGAGAAGGATTCACGCTTGTATTCCTGCTTCGGATCTTTTTGCGCATAACCACGCAGGTGGATACCCTGACGCAGGTAGTCCATCGCCGCAAGGTGCTCTTTCCACAGAGAATCGAGAGTTTGCAGCATCACGCCTTTTTCGAAGTGACGCATCATCTCCGCGCCCACAACTTCTTCTTTACGCTGATAAACTTCGATGGCGTTTGCCAGAATACGTTCGCGCAGCGTTTCCTCATGCAGCTCAGGCTCTTTATCCAGCCACTCTGAAATAGGCATTTCCAGATCGAAGTCGTTTTTCAGACGTTCCTGCAGACCCGGGATATCCCACATTTCTTCCAGAGACTGCGGCGGAATATAGGCATCAATTGTCGCTTTGAAGACATCCTCACGGATGCTATTAATGGTTTCGCTAACGTCAGTTACGTCCAGCAGTTCGTTACGCTGGGTGTAGATTGCGCGACGCTGGTCATTGGCAACGTCATCATATTCCAGCAGTTGCTTACGAATATCGAAGTTGCGGCTTTCTACTTTACGCTGCGCGTTTGCAATCGCTTTAGTCACCCACGGGTGTTCAATCGCTTCACCAGGCTTCATGCCCAGTTTACGCATCATGCCGGACACGCGGTCAGAAGCAAAAATACGCATCAGCGCATCTTCCATCGACAGATAGAAACGAGAAGACCCCGCATCCCCCTGACGACCAGAACGACCACGCAGCTGGTTATCTATACGACGAGATTCGTGACGCTCGGTACCGATAATATGTAAACCGCCTGCAGCTAACACCGCATCATGGCGAACCTGCCACTCGGCTTTGATCTGCGCGATTTGTTCTGGAGTCGGGTCCTCCAGCTCGGCAATTTCCGCCTGCCAGCTACCACCCAGCACGATATCGGTACCACGACCCGCCATGTTTGTCGCGATAGTCACGGCGGACGGATAACCCGCCTGGGCGACGATTGCGGCTTCGTTGGCGTGGAACTTGGCGTTCAGAACGTTGTGTTTGATACCCGCCTTGTTCAGCTCATTAGAAACCACTTCCGATTTTTCAATAGAGATAGTACCAACCAGCACCGGCTGGCCATTTGCGGTACGCTCTTTAATATCTTCAATGATCGCCTGAATTTTTTCCGCTTCAGTCATGTACACCAGATCCGGTAAATCCTTACGGATCATCGGGCGGTTGGTCGGCACAACCACGGTATCCAGTTTGTAGATGGAGCTGAATTCAAAGGCTTCAGTGTCTGCTGTACCGGTCATACCGGCCAGTTTTTCGTACAAACGGAAGTAGTTCTGGAAGGTAATAGATGCCAGCGTCTGGTTCTCGTTTTGGATATCTACGCCTTCTTTGGCTTCAACAGCCTGGTGCAGACCATCGGACCAGCGGCGGCCCTGCATAGTACGACCGGTGTGTTCGTCAACGATGATAACTTCGCCGTCTTTCACGATATAGTCAACGTCGCGGGTAAACAACACGTGCGCGCGCAGTGCAGCAGTCACGTGGTGCATCAGCATAATGTTGCCCGGAGAGTACAGCGACTCGCCCTCATCCATAATGCCTTCGTTAACCAACAGCTCTTCAATCAGTACCAGACCACGTTCGGTCAGGTTGACCTGGCGCGCTTTCTCATCAACAGAGAAGTGGCCTTCCCCCTGGAACGTGTCGGAATCGTCCTTCTCCTGACGAATCAGGTGCGGGATGATTTTATTCACTTTTTTATACATTTCCGAGCTGTCTTCAGCCGGACCGGAAATGATCAGCGGCGTACGCGCTTCATCGATCAGGATGGAGTCGACTTCATCGACCAGCGCATAGTGCAGTTTACGCTGAACGCGCTCTTCCGGGCTAAACGCCATGTTGTCGCGCAGGTAGTCAAAGCCGTATTCGTTGTTGGTACCGTAAGTAATATCGGCATTGTAGGCTTCACGCTTGGCTGGCGCAGGCAGGCCAGACATGTTGATACCCACGGTCATGCCGAGGAATTCAAACAGCGGGCGGTTATTTTCGGCGTCACGCTGAGCCAGGTAGTCGTTCACGGTAACCACGTGTACACCTTTCCCGCTTAAGGCGTTGAGGTAGGCTGGCAGCGTTGCGGTAAGGGTTTTACCTTCACCGGTACGCATTTCCGCGATGCAGCGATCGTTAAGCACCATACCACCCAGCAGCTGTACGTCGAAATGACGCATGCCGAACACACGCTTACTCGCTTCGCGGACCACCGCGAACGCTTCCGGGATCAGGCTTTCAACGCTGGCGCCTTTTTCCAGACGGGCGCGGAATTCAGCGGTCTTCGCTTTCAGTTCATCATCGGAGAGTTTTTCCATCTCCGGTTCCATTGCATTGATGACATTGACCACTTTACGCATACGACGCAGCGTACGCTCGTTACGGCTACCGAATACTTTTGTTAATAATTTGATTAGCATAATAAAATCTCAAACGCCCCGCGGTGCGGAGTCAAAAATTATAAGTTGGAAGGTTCTTTTTTAGCTGAGGCGTTGAGGGCCAGCACGGATACCCTGCAGCTGGCTGATCCAGACCGGAACGCTAAATGCGGCCTGAGAGGTAAAATGAGCATATGTCACGCGACTCACGGTCGCGGGCGGTCTGCCTTCTTGCGTCAGCATCGCGCTGAGCGTATTCAGTAACGCAAGATGGTGCGCCTGGATTGGCAACGGCTCTTCGGCAACAGGCAGCGCCTGAGGAGCCATGGCAAAAGAAAGATGGCGAATGACTGTACGAATGGCATGCTGATGCCAGTAGTCAACGGTAAAATTCGGGCGGCGATTGGTCGCCTCCAGCAAAGCAAGCTGGCTAAAGTTAACTTTGGCAGATTGATCGTGATTGCTGGCGGTCGCCTTCGCGGGAGTATTAGGTTCAGCAGCATTACCGAGCGCAGGCAGGCCAAAACTAGCCGCGACCATCCCCAACAGGAGATGCGGCCAGAAGTACCGTCTGCCTAACTGTCGCCAACGCGTCAGTATTCCACTCACGTTATTGCCACCTGATATACCCTGCGTTTGGGGTTACAAATGCAAAACCATTTTTTTGCGCATAAATATTACCATTAAAGCGTACGCTCCACAGCAGTAATGACAGCAAGTCGCGGGTAAATATGCTTAAGAAAGCAGCGATCGAACGGTGTTTTAATCTGTCGGTGGGAAAAAAGTCGCTTCAGATAAGGTGGTTTTGCAATCGAAAGATAAAAAAACGACTGGCTCACCTGGCCGGAGAGAGTGCCAGATTTACCAGTCGAATTTATGCGACAGCGTATGTCGTTATGCCAGTACAGTCGAAGGTGCTTTGAACGCCAACGGCAGTTCTGCATCGTCCTGGAAGGTCACATATTCCCAGGCTTCCTGTTTTGCCAGGACTGCCTGCAATAGTTTGTTATTCAGTGCATGACCGGATTTATACGCGGTGAATGCACCAATAATATTGTGACCACACATGAACAAGTCACCAATCGCGTCGAGCATTTTGTGACGAACGAATTCGTCTTCAAAACGCAGGCCGTCTTCGTTCAATACGCGATAATCGTCAACAACGATGGCACAATCGAAGCTGCCGCCCAGGCACAGGCCGCGGGACTGCAGATATTCGATATCACGCATGAAGCCGAAAGTACGCGCGCGGCTGATCTGGCGCATGAACGCATCCGCAGAGAAGTTCATCGCGTAGCGCTGCGTGCTGGAGTCGATCGCCGGATGGTTAAAGTCGATGGTGAAATCCAACGTAAAACCATTATACGGCTTAAACTCAGCCCACTTATCGCCATCTTCGACACGAACGGTCTCTTTGATGCGAACAAATTTTTTGGCGCTGCTCAGTTCTTCAATACCTGCATCAAGCAGCAAGTAAACGAACGGAGCGGCACTGCCATCCATAATCGGGATTTCCGGGGCGTTAACTTCAATAACGATGTTATCGATACCTAAGCCCGCCAGAGCAGCATTAAGGTGCTCTACGGTTGAAATCCGCACATCATGCTCATTGACCAGACACGTACAGAGCATGGTATCACGCACAGATTTGGCATCGGCCGGGAAATCTACCGGAGGATTCAAGTCGGTGCGACGATAGATGACCCCGGTGTTGGCCGGCGCAGGGCGTAATGTCAGGGTGACTTTTTTGCCGGTATGCAAACCGACGCCAGTCGCCTGAACGATACGTTTAAGAGTCCTTTGTTTGATCATCGTATAATCTCGCCAAATTACCTATCCAACCGAAGTGTACTATACATTCGGTGGGCCAGTTTAGCACAAAGAGCCACAATTCCCAAATTCCAGCTAATTCTTAATCAGCTTGCTTACGCAGGAATGCAGGGATATCCAAATAATCCGGCTCTTTCGTGGTTTGCGGCGTATTGTCGTTAACCACTTTCGCTACCGGTTTCTGCTCTTGCGTCAACGGCGCCATACCGTGCTGCTGGTAACGATCCATTACCGGCTGCTGTACCTGTTTGTTGGTCACCAGAGTGATTTCAGGACGCTTGTCCATACCAATTCCAGTCGCAACAACGGTCACGCGCAATTCGTCGTTCATATCCGGGTCCAGAGAGGTACCGATAACCACAGTTGCGTTATCCGATGCAAAGGCACGAATCGTGTTACCCACGGTTTCGAACTCATCCAGACGCAGGTCGAAGCCCGCAGTAATGTTAACCAGCACGCCGCGTGCGCCGGACAGATCGATATCTTCCAGCAGCGGAGAAGAGATAGCCATTTCAGCCGCTTCTTCTGCACGGTCTTCACCACTCGCCACGCCAGAACCCATCATCGCGTAGCCCATTTCGGACATCACGGTGCGTACGTCTGCAAAGTCGACGTTCATCAGGCCCGGACGAGTAATCAGTTCAGCGATACCCTGGACTGCGCCTTTCAGCACGTCGTTCGCTGCGCCAAATGCATCCAGCAGGGAGATACCACGGCCCAGTACTTTCAGCAGCTTGTCGTTCGGGATAGTGATCAGAGAGTCCACGTGTTTGGACAGCTCGGTGATACCCTGCTCCGCGAATGCCATACGCTTCTTGCCTTCAAAGTTGAAAGGCTTAGTCACGACAGCAACGGTCAGGATACCTAAATCTTTTGCGACTTCAGCTACCACTGGCGCTGCACCGGTACCGGTACCGCCGCCCATGCCAGCTGCGATAAACACCATGTCTGCGCCGTCAAGCGCTGCGCGCAGAGCTTCGCGATCTTCGTCTGCCGCATTACGACCGACTTCCGGGTTTGCACCCGCGCCCAGACCTTTGGTGATGCCGCTACCAATCTGAATGGTCTGTCCAACCGCCGTTTTACGCAACGCCTGAGCGTCGGTATTCACCGCGAAGAATTCAACACCTTCGATGCGCTCACGCACCATGTGTTCAACGGCATTACCGCCGCCGCCACCGACGCCGATGACTTTAATCACCGCGTCGTTGGTTAGTTCCATAGGTTCAAACATAGTTTCTCTCTCCGTTTTACACTTCATCCTTCAAGCCGCCTCTTTGTTGGCTGCCTTCACTCACTCCCGTGACATAGTAAACTATGCTCCAGGAGATTCGCTCAGTTGCCGCCGCGATGCAACTTGAATGACTTTGTGTAGTGCCTGTCGCCTGAGACCGTTAATTTGCGTCGGTCTCTTTAAAAATTAAAACTCTTTACGTAACCAGCTATTCAGTCGCTTGATCCACGATCCGACCGAGGCAGTTACGCGCTTTTCCACTTCAGCCTCACCACTTAAATGGGATTCTTTCCCGTAGTGCAGCAGCCCTACCGCCGTTGAATAATACGGCTCCTGGGCATAATCCGTCAGACCGGTAATATTCAGCGGTGCGCCAATACGTACTTGTGTATGGAACACGCGCTGTGCGCAGGCCGCAAGACCTTCAATTTGCGCAGCACCGCCGGTTAACACAATCCCCGCCGCCAGATGATGTTTCACACCCTGCTGACGAAGCTGTTCTTGTAATTGCAAAATTTCTTCGTTGACCAGGTTGAGCAGCTCGGTATAACGCGGCTCAATGACCTCTGCCAGAGTCTGACGTTGCAGGCTACGCGGCGGACGACCACCAACGCTTGGCACTTCAACGCTCTCGTCTTTACCCACGATGGAACCCAGTGCGCAGCCATGACGCACTTTGATGGCTTCAGCATCGCTCGGCGGCGTACCAAAGGCATACGCGATATCGCTGGTCACGACATTCCCTGCATAAGGGATAACTTTAGTGTGGCGCAACGCCCCGCCAGTATAAACGGCGATGTCCATTGTACCACCACCAATATCCACCACGCAGACACCCAGTTCACGTTCATCTTCCGTCAATACGGAATAACTGGCTGCCAACCCGGCAAAAATCAGTTGGTCAACTTTCAGACCACAACGTTCAACGGCTTTGACAATATTCTTCGCCATGTCGTTGTGGCAGGTAATAAGATGGACTTTTGCCTGCATACGCACACCGGAAAGACCGACCGGATTTTTGATACCTTCCTGGTAGTCGATGGCGTATTCCTGCGGGATGACGTGCAGAACACGATGTTCATCGCGAACGCGTACGGATTTTGCCGTATGTACCACGTTTTCCACATCTTCCTGCGTCACTTCCTCTTCGGAAATGGGCACCATACCAATTTCATTCTGACAGCTAATATGTTTACCGGAAAGCGCCAGATACACTGAAGAGATCTGGCAATCTGCCATCAGTTCAGCCTGGTCAATGGCGCGCTGTACGCACTTCACCACTGACTCAAGGTCATTCACCCCGCCTTTATCCATACCTCGCGATGGGCAACTGCCCACGCCAATGATATTGACCATACCGTCGGGCAGAACTTCCCCTACTAAAGCGGCTACCTTCGCGGTGCCAATCTCCAGTCCAACTACCAGTTTTCTGTCCGTCGCCTTGATCATTGTTGTTCTGCCTGTGCCTGATTCTGTTGCTGATTAGATTCCTCAGTAGGCAAGGGAACCCAGCCTACTGCCGCCCCTGAGTCATAACGCAAATCAACGTAGCTAATCCGTTTGCCATCGGTTTGCGCCTGCTGCTGTAAAACCGGGTAGAGTTCCACAAAGCGAGCCAAACGTTTTATCGTATCGCCCCTGCCCAGATTCAGCTTAATATCGTTATTCAGCGTCAACTGCCAGGAACGACGAGCGGTCATTGCCGCTTCCTTCAGGGTGAATCTGTCCTTAGCCAGCACCTGCCCCATATCGCGGAACCCTTGCAGCACTTCACTTGCGCTGCCTTCCGGTCCGTACAACATAGGTAATACCTGCTTATTGGCCCGACCGGTTGGGACACTGAAGGTATTTCCTTCGGCATCCACCATATGTTGGTCATTCCAACGCGCTATTGGCACATATTCAACCAGATGAATCTTCAATTCATCAGGCCATTGCTTTCTAACGCTCGCCTGTTTGATCCAGGGGAGGCGTTCAATCTGGCTCTGGATGATGTTCACATCCTGAGTCATAAATGTTCCCGGAGCGCCCAGCGCCAGGATGGACTGACGGATATCATCATTGCGTGTGTAATGCCGTTCACCGGTTAACACCAGTTTTGACAATGGCAGGCGCTGCGCATCTTCCATCCATCCCAACACTACCCAGCCGCTGACAAACACGGTGCACAGCACTGTCAGCAGGAACAGTATTCCTGCAAGACGCGTTCCATTATTGCGGCGTGAGGAGTTTACTTCGTCTTCATCACCGTTTCGCGTGTTCAGCGCAGCCTGCGACATATCAGTCCGCCAACTCCAGAATTCTTACCACCAACTGCGAGAAGCTCAGGCCCGCCTGACGCGCCGCCATCGGCACCAGACTGTGACTGGTCATACCCGGAGAGGTATTCGCTTCCAGCAGATAAAACTGGCCATCGCTGTCCAGCATGACGTCAATGCGACCCCAACCTTTACAGCCCAATGCAGTCCACGCTTTCAGGACTAATTCCTGTAAAAAGGCTTCTTGTTCGACTTCCAGACCAGCAGGGCAGAAATATTGTGTCTCATCAGAGAGATACTTCGCCTCATAATCATAGAAGGTTCCCGCGGGTTGGATACGTATTGACGGTAAAATTTCTTCGCCAAGTATCGCAACTGTAAATTCCGGGCCACTGAGCCATTTTTCAATCAGTACTTCTTCATCATGCTGAAAAGCCAATGCTAATGCACCCTGCAAAGCATTTTCTTCTTCAACTTTTGACATCCCTACGCTGGAACCTTCACGGCTTGGCTTTACAATCAGCGGCAAGCCTAACGCAGAAATTTTTGTAACTGCTTCATCGCTAAGACCTTTTTCGAACTCAGCGCGGGTCAGCGCAACCCATGGGGCGACGGGTAAACCTGCGCCCTGCCACAGCAGCTTGCTGCGCAGTTTGTCCATGGAAATCGCGGAAGCCATGACGCCGCTGCCGGTATACGGCAGGCCAATCAGCTCCAGCATGCCCTGCAATGTGCCATCTTCACCGCCACGACCATGCAGCGCAATAAACACCTTCTGAAACCCCATAGATTTCAAAAGAGTGACATCGACCTCTTTAGGGTCAACCGGATGGGCATCTACACCACCTTCGCGTAACCCTGCCAATACGGCCGCGCCTGAATTCAGCGATACTTCACGTTCAGCGGAGGTTCCCCCTAACAGGACCGCGATTTTATCAGCCATGTTGTTCTTCCTCCGGGTTTTGCGGCTTCAGTTTGATTTCAGCTAAGGAACGCGCGATTTTGCCGATATTTCCAGCGCCCTGCACCAAAATCAGATCGTTGCCGGTTAATACGGGTGCCAGCATTTCTGCCACCTGGGCCGGATCGGATACCAGAATCGGATCGATCTTACCGCGGCCACGAATCGTACGGCACAACGAGCGGCTGTCGGCCCCCGGAATCGCGGCTTCGCCCGCGGCATACACATCCAGCATCAACAGCGCATCGACCTGGGTCAGCACGTTGGCAAAGTCGTCGTACAGATCGCGAGTACGCGTAAACCGGTGCGGCTGGAACAGCATCACCAGGTTTTTGTCCGGCCAACCCGCGCGCGCGGCTTTAATCGTAGCGTCCACTTCCGTTGGGTGGTGGCCATAATCATCAACCAGCATCGCGGTCCCGGCTTTACCGTTCACCGGCTCAAGCGGGAATTCGCCGAGGAAGTCAAAACGACGTCCGGTACCCTGGAAACTTTCCAGCGCGCGCAGAATAGCGTCGTCTTCAATACCTTCTTCCGTCGCGACCGCCACTGCCGCCGCCGCGTTCAGTGCATTGTGACGACCCGGCGCGTTTAACGTAACACGTAAATCGGCTATCCCCTGACGCACCAGCGTGAAGTGTCCTTGTGGACCAATCTGCTGGTAATCTTCAACGCGCACATCGGCATCATCACTGAAACCATAGGTTGTGGTTTGACGGCCAACTCGCGGTAACAGTTCGCGGATAACCGGATCGTCAACGCACATCACCGCACGACCATAAAACGGCAAGTTATGCAGGAAATTAATAAACGTCTGCTTTAAATTTTCGAAGTCGCCATGGTAGGTATCCATATGATCGGCTTCGATATTGGTGACAATCGCCACCATTGGCTGCAAATGCAGGAACGACGCGTCGCTCTCGTCTGCTTCGGCAATCAAATAACGGCTATGACCCAGGCGCGCATGCACGCCTGCGGCCTTCACCAGACCGCCGTTGACAAAAGTGGGATCCAGACCCGCTTCCGCGTAGATGCTGGAGACCATTGCCGTAGTCGTGGTTTTACCGTGCGTCCCGGCAATAGCAATACCGTGACGAAAACGCATTAACTCCGCCAGCATTTCAGCACGACGAATCACCGGAATACGTGCTTCATGCGCTGCAACAATTTCCGGGTTATCCGCAGAAATAGCGCTGGATACCACCACCACGCTCGCATCGCGCACGTTTTCCGGGCGATGGTTGAAGAAAATCGTGGCACCCAGATTCGTCAACTGCTGCGTCACAGGATTCGGCGCTAAGTCAGAACCGCTGATCTGATAACCTTCATTGGCCAAAACTTCGGCAATACCGCCCATACCAGCACCACCGATGCCGACAAAGTGAATGTGCCGAACGCGACGCATTTCGGGCACGATGGAACGCAGTTTTGCCAGTTGTTGTGTATTCATTCTTTAGCCATTAACTTCTTAGTTCATGCGATGCAAAAGGCATCACCACAATTACGCCCGGGCAGCCCGGCTCACTTCATTTGCAACGCGCTCTGTGGCATCCGGTATGGATGCGGCGCGCGCACGTTCTGCCATGGTTAATAACGTTTCTCGCGACCACCCGGCAAGGGTGCTGGCGACGGCATCCACAGTAAACTGCGGCTGCTCCAGAATTTTGGCGGCGCCCGCTTTCTCCAGCGGCAGCGCATTCCAATACTGCTGTCTGTCTTTGTGCTGGAACGGCACAAACAGCGCAGGCAAACCTGCGGCGGCAATTTCGCTCACCGTCAGCGCGCCTGAGCGACAAACCACGACATCAGCCCACGCGTAGGCCGCTGCCATATCATCAATAAACTCAGTGACCTTGTGCTGCGGTTGTCCCGCGTCGGCATACGCCTGTTCAACGGTCTGCTGCGCGCCTTTGCCGCTCTGATGCCAGATAGTCACCGCGCCGCCAAGCTTTGCGGCAACCTGCGGCATCGTCTGGTTCAGTACGCGTGCGCCCTGAGATCCCCCGACGACCAATACACGAACCGGACCTTCACGCCCGGCCAGACGCACTTTTGGCAACGGCAGCGCCAGCACGTCAGTGCGCACCGGGTTACCTACCACTTCCGCATTCGGGAAAGCACCAGGAAAAGCCTGCATCACCGTAGTGGCAATCTTCGCCAGCCATTTGTTAGTTAATCCCGCAATGCCGTTCTGCTCATGCAGTACAACCGGAATACCTAATGACCAGGCCGCCAGACCGCCAGGGCCAGACACGTAGCCGCCCATACCCAGCACCACATCGGGTTTAAACTGCTTCATGATGGCGCGCGCCTGACGCCAGGCATTAAAAATACGCACAGGTGCGGCAAGCAGCGCATTGACGCCTTTACCACGCAAACCGGAGATACGAATAAAGTCAATTTCAATGCCGTGTTTCGGCACTAAGTCCGCTTCCATACGATCGGCGGTGCCCAGCCAACGAACCTGCCAGCCCTGGGCCATTAAATGGTGCGCGACCGCCAGCCCCGGGAACACATGCCCGCCGGTACCGCCTGCCATCACCATTAACCGCTTCGGTTGACCACTCATCGTGCACCTCGTGTAAACGCCTGGGCTTTTTCCAGACGCGTTTCATAATCAATACGTAACAAAAACATGATGGCCGTCGACATAATCAACAAACTTGAACCACCATAACTGATCAGCGGCAGCGTCAGACCTTTGGTTGGCAGCATACCCGCCGCCGCACCGACGTTTACCAGTGCCTGGAAGCTAAACCAGATCCCGATTGAGCAGGCTAAAAAGCCTGAAAAACGGTGGTCAATTTCCAACGCCTTACGGCCAATCGACATCGCGCGAAAAGCGACGAAGAATACCATTAAAAGTGCCAATACCACACCGATATAACCCAGCTCTTCCCCAATGATGGCGAAGATGAAGTCGGTGTGCGCTTCTGGTAAATACTCCAGTTTTTGGACTGAATTACCTAAGCCCTGCCCCCAAACCTCACCGCGACCAAAGGCCATCAGGGATTGCGTCAGCTGGTAGCCACTGCCGAACGGATCTTCCCATGGGTTCCAGAAGGAGGTTACGCGGCGAATACGATACGGTTCGGCAAGGATCAGCAGCACGACCGCCGAAATCCCCATGCCGATGATGGCGATGAACTGCCACAGTTTCGCTCCGGCGAGAAACAGCATCGCCAGGGTAGTGACGAACAGCACCACCACCGTACCAAGGTCAGGCTGTGCCAGCAGTAAAATAGCCAGCACCAGAATTACGCCCATCGGTTTTAAGAAACCGCGCAGGTTGTTACGCACTTCATCAACTTTACGCACCAGGTAGTTGGCGAGGTAACAGAACAGCGACAGCTTGGTAAATTCCGCAGGCTGAATACGCAGCGGCCCCAGCGCAATCCAGCGCGACGCCCCGTTAACGGAGCTACCCACCACCAGCACAATCAGCAGCATGATGATCGAGGCTATCAGCATCGTCGTACTGTACTTTTGCCAGAACTCCATCGGCAGACGCAGCGTCACCATCGCCAGACAGAAGGCGAGGAAGATGTACAGTGCGTCACGCTTAGCAAACAGGAAAGGATCGCCCGCCAGGCGTTGCCCTACGGGCATCGATGCCGATGTCACCATCACAAAACCGATCGCTGCCAGACCAAAGGTCAACCACAGCAGCATGCGGTCATACATGATCAGGCTGTCCGCGTCTTTATCACGCGAAGCCATCACCCAGCCTTTAAGTGCCGCGAAGACCCACGCCAGGATACCCAGTCCCGGTAAGCGCGGCATTCTCAGACGAGGGAGAGATAAGCGCATCAACCCAACTCCTTCGCCAGGCGGGTAAAGACGTCACCGCGTTGCTCAAAGTTCTTGAACTGGTCAAGGCTGGCGCAGGCGGGCGACAGCAGCACCATATCGCCCGTCTTCACGTGCGGTGCGAGCAGACGCATTGCCTGCTCCATGGTTTCAGTTTGTTCCGTAACGTCAGGTCGCAGAGCGGCAAGCTGCGCGCCATCGCGACCAAAGCAATACAGACGAATGTTGTCGCCGGTCAGGTATCGTTGCAGCGGCGTAAAGTCAGCGGATTTCCCGTCTCCCCCCAGCAACAGGTGCAACGTACCGTCAACGTGCAGGCCATTCAGCGCGGCTTCAGTGCTGCCGACGTTGGTGGCTTTAGAATCGTTAATCCAGCGCACGCCGTTGTGCTCAAGCACAGTCTGGAAACGGTGCGCCAGACCGGTAAACGTGGTCAGTGCTTTAAGGCTCGACGCCCGCGGCAGACCCGCAGCATCCGCCAGCGCCAGCGCAGCCAGGGCGTTGGTATAGTTATGCTGACCGGAAAGCGTCATCTCTTTCACGTTAAGAACTTTTTCACCCTTCACTCGCAGCCAGGTTTCGCCCTGCTGACGGTTCAGGTGATAGTCACCCATGTTGATGCCAAAGCTCACGCAACGCTCATCCGCCCCGCGAACCGGCATGGTCAGCGCATCATCAGCGTTGACCACACACACTTTCGCGTTTTCATAGACGCGCAGTTTGGCCGCACGGTACTGCTGCAAGCCAAACGGATATCTGTCCATATGGTCTTCGGTGACATTCAAAATGGTAGCGGCTACGGCTTGTAAGCTGGAGGTCGTTTCCAGTTGGAAGCTCGACAGTTCCAGAACATACAGCTCACGTTCGTCATCCAGCAGCATCAGCGCGGGCAGGCCAATATTACCGCCAACCCCCACGTTCACACCGGCCGCTTTCGCCATCTCACCTACCAGCGTAGTGACTGTGCTTTTCCCGTTGGAACCGGTGATCGCGACGATCGGTGCCTGTGCTTCACGACAGAACAGCTCAATGTCGCCGACAATTTCAATTCCCGCATCGGCGGCGGCGCTCAACGAAGGATGCGCCAGGGCAATACCAGGGCTGGCGACAATAAGATCAGCGGCCAGCAGCCAGTCATCATTCAGACTGCCAACATGACGCTCAACCGCTTCCGGTAATTTGTCCAGGCCCGGCGGCGTCGCGCGTGTATCCATTACGCGCGGCGTCACGCCACGCGCCAGGAAGAAATCCACGCAGGACAGCCCGGTCAAACCCAGACCGATAATGACGACTTTTTTACCCTGGTAATCAGCCATGATTAACGTACCTTCAGCGTTGCCAGGCCAATCAGCACCAGCATCAGCGAAATAATCCAGAAGCGTACAATTACGCGCGGTTCCGGCCAGCCTTTCAGTTCATAGTGATGGTGGATCGGCGCCATACGGAAGATGCGCTGTCCGCGCAGCTTAAAGGAGCCAACCTGCAAAATGACCGACAGTGTTTCTACGACGAATACACCGCCCATGATCACCAGCAGGAACTCCTGACGCAGGAGCACGGCAATAATGCCCAGCGCGCCGCCAAGCGCCAGCGATCCGACGTCGCCCATAAAGACCTGCGCCGGATAAGTGTTAAACCACAAGAAGCCTAAACCCGCGCCAACAATTGCCGTACAAACGATCACCAATTCGCCGGCATGACGTAAATAGGGAATATGTAGATAGTTGGCGAAGTTCATGTTACCGGTCGCCCACGCTACCAACGCAAAACCTGCGGCCACAAAGACGGTCGGCATAATCGCCAGACCATCCAGACCATCGGTGAGGTTGACCGCGTTGCCAGTACCCACAATCACGAAGTACGCCAGCAGCACGTAGAACAGCCCCAACTGCGGCATCACGTCTTTAAAGAACGGCACCACCAGCTCAGTGGCCGGGGTATCTTTACCAGCCAGATACAGGGCAAAGGCCACGCCCAGCGCAATCACCGACATCCAGAAGTATTTCCAGCGCGCGATCAGGCCCTTGGTGTCTTTGCGTACCACTTTGCGGTAGTCATCGACAAAACCGATAATGCCGTAACCGACCAATACCACCAGCACGCACCATACGTACGGGTTCGACGGGTATGCCCACAGCAGTACGGAGATAACAATCGCGGTGAGGATCATAATCCCGCCCATAGTCGGCGTACCGCGTTTACTGAAGTGTGATTCCGGACCGTCGTTACGCACGACCTGTCCAAAGGACATTTTTTGCAAGCGGGCGATCATGCGCGGGCCCATCCACAAAGAGATGAACAGCGCGGTCAGCAGGCTGACGATGGCGCGAAACGTCAGATAGGAAAAGACGTTAAAGCCGGAATAATATTTGACCAAATGTTCGGCCAGCCAAACTAACATGTCCCATTCTCCTGTAATGCGCGTACTACCTCTTCCATGGCGGCACTACGTGAACCCTTCACTAAAATCGTCATAATCTGATGTTCTGCAATCAGCGCCTTAAGATGCGCGGTCAACGCGGTTTTATCCGCAAAATGCTCACCCACACCGCTGGCATGGCTAATTGCCTGACTCAGTTTCCCTGTACTCAGCACACGGTCGATACCTGCAGCCTTCGCAGCGTCACCCACCTGCACGTGGCATGCTTCGCTTTCCGCGCCAAGCTCTGCCATATCGCCAACGACCAGCACGCGGTAGCCCGGCATTTCGGACAGCACGTTTACCGCTGCGGTCATTGACCCGACATTTGCGTTATAGGAGTCATCCAGCAGTAGCTGATTTTCTGCCAGTTGAATCGGGAACAGACGCCCCGGTACCGCTTGCAGCTCCTTCAGACCCGCTTTAATCGCTTCGTGCGTCGCGCCTACCGCCATAGAGAGCGCAGCCGCCGCCAGGGCGTTAGCAATGTTGTGACGACCCGGCAGCGGCAGCAGAACATCAATGCTTCCGGTTGGCGTTTGCAGAGAAAACTCTGTGCCGTGTGAAGTCACATGAACATTGGCCGCCGAAAAGTCGCTGTTGGCCGCATTCGGGGAGAAGCGCCAGACTTTGCGATCGCCGATAATGCTCTGCCAGTTCAGCCAGTCGTTATTGTCGGCATTCATAATGGCGATTCCGTTCGCTGGCAGGCCGGTAAAAATCTCACCTTTTGCCTTCGCAACGCCCGCCAGTGAACCAAAGCCTTCCAGATGCGCGGCTGCCAGGTTGTTCACCAGCGCCGCTTCCGGACGCGTCAGGCCAACGGTCCAGGCGATTTCGCCCTGATGATTAGCGCCAAGCTCAATCACGGCATAGTCGTAATCGTTGTTTAAGCGCAACAGCGTCATCGGTACGCCGATGTCGTTATTCAGGTTGCCCGCGGTATATAAGGTGTTGCCACACTGACTCAGAATGGATGCGGTCATCTCTTTGACAGACGTTTTACCGGAAGAGCCGGTCAGCGCGATAACGCGCGCCGGAACCTGAGCGCGTACCCATGCCGCCAGTTCACCAAACGCCAGACGTGTATCTTTAACAATCAGCTGCGGCAGGTTGGTGTCCAACGGACGGCTGACCAGCAGCGCACCCGCCCCGCTCTCTTGCGCCTTGTCTGCAAAATCGTGGGCATCAAAGCGTTCGCCTTTCAGCGCGACAAACAGGCAGCCCGGCGTAACTTTACGCGTATCGGTTGTCACCGCATCAAGAGTCAGATCGGCTCCTTTCAGTTCGCCACGGAGGATCTCCGCCAGTTGGCTGAGCGTTACGCTAATCATGCGATTACTCCCAGCAGACGCGCTGCCGTGACGCGGTCAGAATAGTCGAGGCGCTGCGAGCCAACGATCTGGTAGTCTTCGTGACCTTTCCCGGCCACCAGCACCACGTCGTTTTCTTTCGCCTGCATAATGGCGTTTGTCACAGCCTCTGCGCGACCTTCCATCACTTTCACCTGTCCGGCATCCAGCATACCCGCCAGAATGTCGTTAATAATGGCGCGCGGCTCTTCGGTACGCGGGTTGTCATCGGTCACCACGACAACATCAGCAAACTGCTCGGCAATCGCGCCCATCAACGGACGTTTACCTTTGTCGCGATCGCCGCCGCAGCCAAAGACGCACCACAGTTTGCCAGTACAGTGCAGACGTGCCGCCTGCAGCGCTTTTTCCAGCGCATCTGGCGTATGGGCATAATCAACCACAACGGTGGTTTTACCCGGCGCGCTGAACACTTCCATGCGCCCACAAACTGGCTGTAATTGTGTCGCCGTTTTCAGTAAATCAGCTAACGGATATCCCAACGCCAGCAGCGTTGCCAGCGCCAACAGCAGATTGCTGACGTTAAACGCGCCCATCAGGCGACTTTCAATTTCGCCGTCACCCCATGAGGAGGTAAAACGAATTGTTGCCCCGCTGTCGTGATAATTCACGTCAATCGCCTTTAACCAACGACCGTGACAGTTCGGGTTGATGTGGTCTTCCATCGATACGGCAACCGCATCCGGAAGTTTGGCCAACCAGCGACGACCGACTTCATCATCCGCATTAACGATGGCCAGGCCGCAATGGTGCGTGGAATACAGCAGCCATTTCGCGGCTTCGTAATGTTCCATGTCGCCGTGGTAATCAAGATGGTCACGGCTTAAGTTAGTAAATACTGATGCGGCAAACTTCAGCGCCGCCACGCGATGCTGAACCAGACCGTGTGAAGACACTTCCATCGCGCCAACCGTTGCGCCTTGTGCAACCAGCCCTGCCAGCACATGCTGGACATCAACGGCTGAACCGGTGGTATTTTCCGTCGGGATCACTTTGCCCAGCAGGCCATTGCCGACTGTTCCCATCACCGCGCTGGTTTCGCCAAGCAGTTGGCTCCACTGTGCCAGCAATTGGGTGGTGGTGGTTTTACCGTTGGTCCCGGTCACGCCGACCAGTCGCATTTTTTCAGAAGGCTCGTGGTAAAAGCGGCCCGCCAGTGCAGATAAACGTTCGTTAAGCTGACTGAGATAGATAACTGGAACGCCGTGCATTTCACGGATTTCACCGTCAGTAGCTTCATCTTTTGCTTCTGCAATAATGGCAGCCACACCTTGCGCTATCGCCTGCGGGATATACCGACGCCCGTCCGCCTGATGACCCAATACTGCGACAAAGAGATCGCCCGATGCAGCCATACGGCTGTCGAGCGTCATCTCCCGCAGTGCTCGCTCCGGTGCACCCGGCACCCATGGAGCAAGAAGGTCGCGCAAATTACGATCTGCCACCTGTTGCCTCGCCTTGATTATTCACAAATTCATTTTTATCGCCCGTTGTCAGCGCATCCGGTTCGATGTTCATGGTGCGCAGTACGCCGCCCATGATGGCACCAAAGACCGGCGCGGAAACGGCGCCACCGTAGTATTTACCCGCCTGCGGATCGTTGATAACAACAACCAGCGCGAAGCGCGGCTGACTCGCAGGCGCAACGCCTGCGGTATAAGCAATGTATTTGTTGATGTAGCGGCCATCCGGCCCTACTTTCTTCGCCGTACCGGTTTTAATGGCGATACGATAGCCTTTAATCGCCGCCTTCACGCCGCCGCCGCCGGGCAGCGCCACGCTTTCCATCATGTGCACTACGGTACGCACGGTTGATTCCGGGAAGATACGCTCGCCCGGAACAGGAGGGTCAACTTTGGTGATCGACAGTGGCCGATAAACGCCATAGCTGCCGATCGTTGCATAGACTCGCGCTAACTGTAACGGCGTTACCATTAGCCCATAGCCGAAAGAGAAGGTGGCCCTCTCTATGTCAGACCACCGTTGTTTTTGAGGATATAAGCCACTGCGTTCTCCGACCAACCCCAAATTGGTCGCTTTTCCCAGCCCAAAACGTGAGTAAGTGTCTACTAACGCTGAGGACGGCATCGCTAACGCCAGCTTGGAAACACCGACGTTACTCGACTTCTGCAAAACCCCGGTGAGGGTCAATTCGCTATAACGCGCCACGTCTTTAATTTCGTGGCCATTAATTCGGTAAGGGATAGTGTTAAGTACGGTATTTTCGCGAACCACGCCACGCTGCAGCGCCGTCATCACCACCATCGGTTTGACGGTGGAACCCGGTTCAAACACGTCGGTAATCGTACGGTTACGCATCGCATCCTTCGGCGTACCGGTGAGATTGTTCGGGTTGTAGGACGGGCTGTTGGCCATCGCCAGCACTTCACCGGTGTTCACATCCACCAGTACCGCACTTCCTGACTCCGCCTTGTTAAACGCCACGGCGTTATTCAGTTCGCGGTAGACCAGCGCCTGTAAACGCTCATCGATACTTAGCGCAAGGTTATGCGCCGCCTGGCTGTCGGTAGAGGAAATATCCTCAATGACGCGGCCATAACGGTCTTTACGTACAATACGTTCGCCCGGTTGCCCGGTGAGCCATTTGTCGAAGCTCTTCTCAACGCCTTCAATCCCCTGGCTGTCGACGTTAGTAAAGCCGATAAGGTGAGCGGTCACTTCTCCGGAAGGATAGTAACGGCGGGATTCTTCGCGCAGGTGAATGCCTGGCAGCTTCAGTTTTTTGATGTAGTCAGCCATGTCAGGGTTTACCTGACGCGCCAGATAGATAAAGCGCCCTTTCGGGTTGGCGTTAATGCGGGAAGCCAGTTGATCGAGCGGGAGATTCAGCGCGGTCGACAGCGCTCTCCAGCGTTCACCAACGCTTACGCCGCCTGCGTCATGCACCTCTTTGGGGTCGGCCCAAATCGCCTTAACCGGAACGCTCACCGCCAGCGGACGACCTGAACGGTCGGTAATCATCCCGCGCGATGTGGACACTTCCTGTACGCGCAGAGAGCGCATGTCGCCCTGACGCACCAGCATGTCCGGCGCGATGATTTGCAGCCAGGCAACGCGCCCCAGCAGAAAACCCAGTGCCAGCAAAATACAGCCGCACAGTAACGCAAAACGCCAACTGATAAAGTTGGCTTGTTCTTCCTGGCGTTTTGGCTTGTGCGTTTTTGCCGCTGCTTTCATGCGTCGCGTTTATCCTTATTTTTGTACTACGATATTTTCTTGTGAGGGATCAACATGCTGCATTTGCAGCTTTTCCGTTGCGATCCGTTCAACACGGCTATGGTCGCCGAGCGCGTTCTCCTCAAGGATCAAGTTGCGCCATTCGATATCCAACGCATCTCGCTCCAGAACCAGCTGCTCACGCTGCGCGGTCAGTAACCGCGTATGGTGTGCTGTTGTCACGACGGTAACCGCCGTCAAAATAATGCAAATGAACAGGCAGAGTGGCAGCTTCCCATACCGCAAAAGATCGTCACCGATCACGCCAGGCAAGGCATGGCGCTCGTTGCTTCCTATCGATCCTTTAACTTTGCTGAGGGCTTCTGTCACTCTGCTGATCATGCGTTCGTCCTCTCTGCAATACGCAGAACTGAACTACGGGCACGAGGATTTTCAGCTACCTCTTCTTCACCCGGCATCATCTTGCCTAGTGCTCTTAACTCACGGCCGCCCAGCTTTTTGATCTGCGCTTCGGTCATCGGTATTCCAGCCGGAACCTGAGGACCACGGCTTTGTTCGCGCATAAAGCGTTTCACAATGCGATCTTCAAGCGAATGGAAACTGATTACCGAAAGGCGACCACCTGGTGCCAGCACGCTGAGCGAGCTTTTTAGCGCCTGCTCTATCTCCTCCAGTTCACTGTTCACCCAAATGCGCACCGCCTGGAAGGTACGGGTCGCGGGATGTTTGAATTTGTCTTTCACCGGCATTGCCGCCGCAATCACTTCCGCCAGCTCTTTAGTGCGGGTCATCGGTTCGATGCGGTTGCGCTCTACGATGGCGCGAGCAATACGTTTGCCGAAGCGCTCTTCGCCAAAGGTTTTAATCACCCAGGCAATGTCTGCTTCATCGGCGGTTTGCAGCCATTCGGCCGCTGACTGACCGCGTGTAGGGTCCATACGCATATCTAACGGACCGTCACGCATAAATGAGAATCCGCGCTCAGCATCATCAAGCTGTGGAGAAGACACCCCAAGATCAAGAAGAATCCCGTCGATCTTACCGGTAAGTCCGCGCTCGGCGACATAATCAGCCAGCGCAGAAAAAGGACCATGGACGATGGAAAAACGGGGATCGGTAATCGTCTTTGCAACGGCAATCGCCTGCGGATCGCGATCGATGGCCAGTAAACGCCCCTCTTCGCCAAGTTGCGAGAGGATCAGACGTGAGTGACCACCGCGACCAAATGTCCCGTCAATGTAGATGCCGTCTGGACGAATATTCAGGCCGTTTACGGCTTCATCCAGCAACACCGTTGTATGTTTATAATTTTCCATCATTTTATAGAGACAAATCCTGCAATCGTTCCGACAGCGCGCCGGTAACAGACTGCTCAGCGTCGATATCTTCCTTGACCTGTTGATACCAGGTCGTTTCATCCCACAGCTCAAACTTATTGAACTGCCCAACCAGCATCACTTCTTTCGTTAGCCCTGCGTGTTGCCGCAGAATGGGCGCTATCAATAATCGGCCAGCGCTATCCATCTGACATTCGCTAGCATGACCCAACAACAGGCGCTGTACGCGACGCTCAACTGGATTCATGCTCGACAGACGCGATAACTTCTGCTCGATAATTTCCCATTCAGGCAGGGGGTACAGCAGCAGGCACGGGTGATGGATGTCAATGGTGCAAACCATTTGACCGGTAGCGCTCTCGAGCAGTTGATCCCGATAACGGGTAGGCACAGATAAGCGCCCTTTACTGTCGAGATTAACTAACGTTGCTCCCCGGAACATGCCAGCCTCACCCCCGATTACCACTTTATCCCACAAATTCCCACTTAAAGGAGTTTACGGAGCGGAGGAAAACCTTGTCAAGCAAGTCACGGCGCTTAGCGGAGCAAAAAACCCATTGTTTACGGCTAATATCAGCGTTGAACAAATTCCGTACAGCAAACGAAGCAAATTAACGTCATGAATATTTGTAAGAAAAAAATCCAACAACTCATGATTGTTTAAAACAACTGAATATCATCAAAAGAAAAATATAAAGTGTCAGTTTGCGACGCGAGCGGCATTTTAGGACAATATGCAGCGAGATAACAGTACCAGTTAATCAGTCTGTACGCCGCACAGGAGCGAGATAAGGGCGAGATTGTCGCAACACACCAGTAAAGTGTTTGTTAATTCGGCAAATCCCTACATGCTTGTAACAAAATAATACAACCGTAACGCATCGTTACGTCTCAATTACCCAAAAATGGATAGTTGCATTTTTAATTCGGCATAATAGAAGAATCAATTTCAGATAATTCTAAAGAATATTCTTAATTATAATGCGGTTATTTCCGAGAACGGGATAATTGATGATGTCAGAGGCTTATCCGCCGACATCATCAATTGAGGCAACTTAGTTACGGCTTAGAATACCGCGACGGTACAGATTACGCCGTATACGCGTTAAACCTGGTTTGGGTTTACGCGGCTCATCCAGGCTTGCCAACACAATCTCCAGCACGCGTTCCGCGACATCTCGATGGCGCTGCGCCACCGCCAGAACCGGGCACTGCAGGAAGTCGAGCAGCTCGTGGTCGCCAAAAGTCGCAATCGCTAAATCAGACGGTAACTGCCCGTCGCGGCGCAGGGTCACATCCATCACCCCCTGCAACAGGGCAAACGACGTGGTAAACAGCGCCTGAGGCATTGGATGCATTTCCAGCCATTTATCAAATAACTGCGCGGCCGCCTCCCGCTCATAGCTGTTGGCATAGAGAAAATGCACTTCACGCGGATCGTCCTTCCACGCGGTACGGAAACCCTGTTCGCGCAGGAAACTGACGGACAATTCAGGAAGCGCCCCCAGATAGAGCACGGTTTCAGCAGGGAATTTACGTAACTCCTCCGCCAGCATCTGCGCATCATCCTGGTCTGCGCCCACCACGCTGGTGAAATGTTCACGATCCAGCGCGCGATCCAGCGCCACAATCGGGAATGAACTGTTCGCCCAGCGCTGATAAAACGGATGTTCAGGCGGCAAGGAAGTCGAAACGATAATGGCATCAACCTGACGTTGTAAAAGATGCTCAATACAGCGCATTTCGTTATCAGGCTGATCTTCAGAGCAGGCAATCAGTAGTTGATATCCGCGCTGACGCGCCTGGCGCTCCAGATAGTTTGCGATCCGGGTATAGCTCGTGTTCTCGAGATCCGGGATCACCAGCCCGATAGAACGTGTGCGTCCAGCACGCAGCCCGGCCGCCACGGCATTCGGGTGGTAATTATGCTCACGCACCACCGCCATGACTTTTTCAACCGTTTTGTCGCTTACGCGGTATTGCTTTGCTTTGCCGTTAATAACGTAGCTTGCAGTCGTTCGCGAAACGCCGGCCAACCGAGCGATTTCATCCAGTTTCACAATTGCCCCTTGCGTAAAATGTACAAACCATAACCTTTGAGATGGCATGGGTTAAACTTCTTAACATCTAAGCGCAGAATAATGACTGCGGCAACCGCTTTTGTCTCTGGTTACTGCTGATTTCGCAAAAAAAAGCAACCAGTAGCCAATGCATCTCGCGTAGGTCAGGTAAGCGTTAGCGCATAATTTTATCGCCGCGGGAAAGCCCCACCACGCCGGAACGGGCAACTTCCACGATTTTGGCGACTTCCCGTAGCGTTGCCAGAAACGCATCCAGCTTATCGCTGGTGCCCGCCAGCTGTACGGTGTAGATCGACGGCGTAACATCGATGATTTGCCCACGGAATATCTCCGTGTTGCGTTTCACCTCTTCCCGGCCATAGCCGCTGGCCTGGATTTTCACCAGCATGATTTCTCGTTCAACGTGGGCGCCCTGCCCCAGTTCGCTGACGCGCAGAACATCCACCAGTTTGTGTAGCTGCTTTTCGATCTGCTCCAGGACTTTCTCATCCCCTACCGTTTGAATCGTCATCCGCGATAAGGTCGGGTCGTCAGTCGGCGCGACGGTCAGGCTTTCAATGTTGTATCCGCGCTGGGCGAAGAGGCCAATCACACGTGACAATGCACCCGACTCGTTTTCCAGCAATACTGATAATATCCGGCGCATAATCAGGTCCTCTCCGTTTTACTTAACCACATTTCGTCCATCCCGCCCCCACGAATCTGCATCGGGTAGACATGCTCACTGCCGTCGACGGTGACATCAACAAACACCAGGCGATGATTACGCACATGTTCCAGCGCTTCGCCCAGCTTGCTCTCCAGTTCGCCTGGATCATTAATCTGGATACCGATATGCCCATAAGCTTCAGCAAGGCGCACAAAATCAGGTAGCGACTGCATGTAAGACTGGGAGTGACGCCCGGAGTAAATCATGTCCTGCCACTGTTTGACCATGCCGAGATAGCGGTTGTTAAGGTTGAGCACCAGTACCGGTAGCTCATATTGCAGCGCCGTCGACAGTTCCTGGATGTTCATCTGAATGCTGCCATCCCCGGTAACGCACACCACTGTTTCATCCGGCAGCGCCATTTTCACCCCTAACGCCGCGGGTAAACCGAATCCCATGGTGCCGAGGCCGCCTGAGTTAATCCAGCGGCGTGGTTTATCGAACGGATAGTAAAGTGCGGCAAACATTTGATGCTGACCAACGTCAGAGGTCACGTATGCATCCCCTTTCGTCAGACGCCAGATGGTTTCAATCACCGCCTGCGGTTTAATACTTTCACTTTGCGTGTCGTATTTCAGGCACTGACGAGCGCGCCAGTGTTCGATCTGTTGCCACCAGTCACGGTTATCATCCAGCGGCTGCTGCGATTTCTCCTGCGGCAGCAGTTCAAGCATCTGATCCAGCACCAGGCGAGCATCGCCCACAATCGGAATATCCGCAGTGACGGTTTTTGAAATTGAGGTCGGATCGATGTCGATATGCAGCACGGTCGCATTCGGGCAATATTTTGCCAGGTTATTGGTCGTTCGATCGTCAAAACGAACGCCGACGGCAAAGATCACATCAGAATGATGCATGGTCATATTCGCTTCGTAAGTACCATGCATGCCCAACATTCCCAGCGCCTGGCGATGCGTGGCCGGAAACGCGCCTAACCCCATCAGCGAGGAGACAACCGGCAGATTAAGTGCTTCGGCAATTTGCCCCAGTTGTTCGTGACAGGCGGCATTCACCGCGCCACCACCAACATAGACAACCGGTTTCTTCGCCGCTACCAGCGTCTGCAAAGCACGTTTTATCTGTCCTTTGTGCCCGGTCGTTGTCGGGTTATACGAACGCATACTCACCGAGTCCGGCCAGCTATAAGGCAGTTTTTTCGCCGGATTCAGAATATCTTTCGGCAAATCCACCACCACCGGCCCCGGACGACCGCTTGCCGCCAGCCAGAAGGCTTTTTTCAGCACCTGCGGGATATCTTCCGTTTGTTTAACCAGAAAACTGTGTTTTACCACCGGGCGGGATATACCCACCATGTCGCACTCCTGGAAGGCATCGTAGCCAATCAGGGAGGTGGCGACCTGGCCGGAGAGGATCACCAACGGAATGGAATCCATATATGCCGTTGCAATCCCGGTGATCGCATTGGTTGCTCCTGGTCCGGAAGTGACCAAAACGACGCCCACTTCTCCTGTGGCACGCGCCAGGCCATCAGCCATATGTACCGCGGCTTGCTCATGACGGACTAACACATGATCAATACCGCCGACCGTATGCAATGCATCATAAATATCGAGGACGGCCCCCCCGGGATAACCGAATACCTGCTTCACACCCTGATCGATAAGCGATCGGACGACCATCTCGGCTCCAGACAACATCTCCATGGCTTGCCTCACTCTTATAATGAATTACGGTTTAACAACACATTAACCGCTGACGATGACGCATGGCAATTGACTCCGAAGGGGTGGCACTGGAGTAAATAAGAATAAAACGGAGGTAAGAATTGAATAAATGGAGAATTAAACCAGCATAAGCAATTGATATGATAAATAATCGCTTAAAAAGGGGGACTTACAGCAATTAGTCTATTTTTTTACACTTTCGGACATACGTAAAAAGTCGAGTTCAGCACAAAATTTTAGATATAAAGACAAAAGCAGAATAAACCAGATGTATTCCCCGATTTATTCTGCCAGCGGCTACTTCTTACAGACGGAGACCAACAGTTCTTCCATCCATTGATGTCCTTTATCGCGCCCCGCAGCCTCATGCCAGGAAAGATAACATGTGCGGCTATTCAATTTTAAAGGTAAAGGCAATATCTGCAGTTCTAAAGAATCGGCGAACTCTTCCGCCAACCAACGCGGCGCAATAGAGACCAGGTGCGTTTGCGACACAATATTAAGCACGCTGATTAATGCCATTCCCTGATAAGCCACGCAGGATTGTTTATCCGGTGTGTCATACCACGGCTGGCTGAATGAGGCGAAGCGATCGAGCGAAACCACGGCATGCTGTTCATGATAGAGATTGCTTTCCAGCAATGGGCCACTAATGCGCGGATGTTTTTTGCTTGCCACTAACACCATTTCGTCATTGAATAACGGAACACTGGTAAATTCCGGACGACGGAATTCTTCATAGCTAATAACAAACTCAGTTTCCTGATAACGTAATTGGTGCTCGGTATTTAGATTTAGTGAAGATTTAAAAACGACATTAATGTTCGGCGCGACTTGTTCAACTCGATTATAAATCAACGAAGTAAGAATATTATCCAATGGACTGCATACGCAAAGATTGAATACACGCTCGCTGCTGGTAGGTTCAAAGCCGGAACCAGGCAGTTCATTCTGCACTAATTGCAATGCCTGACGAACGGAGCCAAACAGCTGGAAGGCTCTTGCTGTCGGCTGGATTCCACGGCCATAACGAACAAAAAGCTCATCGTTAAACATGACTTTCAGGCGTGCGACCGCATTACTGACAGCGGGTTGCGACATCCCCAGCGTATGTGCAGCACGCGTAATATTTTGTTCCTGCATCACCGCATCAAAAACAGTTAATAAATTAAGATCAACCATGCGAAGCTGTGGCTTCCCCATCTCTATGAGATTAGATTTATCTATTATTTTTACTTCTGGCATATTTAACTCCACTGTCACTCTAAACTCCCTTTTCCCAGACGGAGTGCAGAAATAATCTCCGTTAATATGATTTACCATGCATATAAAATAAGAAAAAGGAAAAACATTAAAATTAGGAAAACATAAAGGCACAAATCTAAATGTACAAAAGAACACCACAAGCGTAGTGCGGCAGATGTCACTGCGCGATGATTCATATGTTTAAATTTCGAAAACAATATAACCATAAGCGTGGCGAATACACAATCATACGCACAGTGAGTACGTATTTAAGTTTTAATTAAACATTTCTATTATTAACACATTAAAAGTTAACATTAATTTATCAATTATTGGGTAACACATTGGTTTCATCCATTCAGAATGAATATAAAAGCTGATAAATCATAAAGATATGAAATCCCAAATGAGGCGTTATCTTTAGTTCTTCGTTACCATAAATGCAAATAAATATGCTTAAATATGTCAAACCGTGAAAAATATGTTCAACGATCAGATGATTAATTTTATATACCCTGAGAAATTCAGCACAATTCGCTTAAGTTTATCAGAAACTTTCCCCCTTAACGGGAGCATTTGCAGGGAATGGGGTTGACATCAGTCTTCATATCCAGTACCACTAAAAGCATATCGCATTCGCCTGGAGCTTGATTGATGACTTACATTGCTCGTTTTATCGGTCTACTACTACTAAACGCATTCTCATTGCGCGGTAGACTGGTGGACGACATTCAGCATTAAGTCAGCTCCAGTTAAGACAAAAAACCCGCGCCGTTGCGCGGGTTTTTTTATGCTCGAAGCAAGGCGCCCTAAAGACCAAGGACCTAAACCATGAGCCAGCAAGTCATTATTTTCGATACCACCTTACGTGACGGTGAACAGGCGTTACAGGCGAGCCTGAGTGTGAAAGAAAAACTGCAGATTGCGCTGGCCCTCGAGCGTATGGGCGTTGACGTGATGGAGGTCGGTTTTCCGGTCTCTTCACCGGGTGACTTTGAGTCCGTACAAACCATCGCTCGTCAGGTTAAGAACAGCCGCGTTTGCGCCTTAGCCCGCTGCGTAGAAAAAGATATCGACGTTGCCGCAGAATCTCTGAAGGTCGCAGAGGCCTTCCGTATTCATACGTTCATCGCCACCTCGCCGATGCATATCGCGACGAAATTACGTAGCACGTTGGATGAAGTGATCGAGCGAGCAGTCTACATGGTGAAGCGTGCGCGTAATTATACGGATGACGTGGAGTTCTCATGCGAGGATGCTGGCCGTACCCCTATTGCCGATCTGGCCCGCGTGGTCGAAGCCGCGATTAATGCGGGTGCCAAAACCATCAATATCCCCGATACCGTTGGCTACACCATGCCTTTCGAATTCGGAGCAATCATTTCTGGTCTGTATGAACGCGTACCGAATATCGATAAAGCCATCATCTCCGTGCACACCCATGATGATTTAGGTCTGGGCGTTGGCAACGCGTTGGCGGCCGTCCACGCCGGTGCTCGCCAGGTGGAAGGCGCGATGAACGGTATCGGCGAACGCGCCGGTAACTGCTCACTGGAAGAAGTGATCATGGCGATCAAAGTGCGCAAAGATATCCTGAACGTACAGACCCGCATTAATCACCAGGAAATCTGGCGTACCAGTCAGTTAGTCAGCCAAATCTGCAACATGCCCATTCCGGCCAACAAAGCCATTGTCGGTAGCGGCGCCTTTGCCCACTCCTCTGGCATCCATCAGGACGGCGTACTGAAAAATCGTGAAAACTACGAAATCATGACGCCTGAATCCATCGGTCTGAACCAGGTGCAGTTGAACCTGACTTCCCGTTCCGGACGCGCCGCAGTGAAACACCGTATGGACGAGATGGGATATAAAGAGAACGAATACAACCTGGACAACCTGTACGACGCATTCCTGAAGCTGGCGGATAAAAAAGGTCAGGTATTTGATTACGACCTGGAAGCGCTGGCCTTTATTAATAAACAGCAGGAAGAGCCGGAGCATTTCCGTCTGGATTACTTCAGCGTGCAGTCCGGCTCAAATGACATCGCCACCGCCTCCGTCAAGCTGGCCTGCGGTGAAGAAGTCAAAGCCGAAGCGGCGAACGGTAACGGTCCGGTCGATGCCATTTATCAGGCCATCAACCGTGTGACCGAGTACAACATCGAACTGGTGAAATACAGCCTGACCGCCAAAGGGCACGGTAAAGATGCGCTGGGCCAGGTGGATATCGTTGCTAATTATAACGGTCGCCGCTTCCACGGCGTCGGTCTGGCAACAGATATCGTCGAATCGTCCGCGAAAGCGATGGTTCATGTGCTGAACAACATTTGGCGCGCCGAAGAAGTCGAAAAAGAATTGCAACGCAAAGCTCAGAACAACGAGAACAACAAGGAAACCGTGTGATGTCGAAGAATTATCATATTGCTGTTTTGCCGGGCGACGGTATTGGCCCGGAAGTGATGGCGCAAGCCCTGAAGGTACTGGACGCAATCCGCAACCGTTTTAACATGCGCATTACCACCAGCCACTACGACGTGGGGGGTGCCGCTATCGATAACCATGGTCAGCCGCTGCCGCCTGCGACGGTTGAAGGCTGTGAGCAAGCCGACGCCATTCTGTTTGGCTCCGTTGGCGGCCCGAAATGGGAAAATCTGCCACCAAACCAGCAGCCTGAACGCGGCGCGCTGCTGCCGTTGCGTAAACACTTCAAATTATTCAGCAACCTGCGCCCGGCTAAGCTGTACCAGGGTCTGGAAGCATTTTGCCCTCTGCGCGCAGATATTGCCGCGAACGGTTTCGACATCCTGTGCGTGCGCGAACTGACTGGCGGTATCTACTTCGGTCAGCCAAAAGGCCGCGAAGGCAGCGGACAACATGAAAAAGCCTTTGATACCGAGGTTTATCACCGTTTCGAGATCGAGCGTATCGCACGTATCGCGTTTGAATCTGCTCGCCAGCGTCGCCGCAAAGTCACGTCGATTGATAAAGCCAACGTACTGCAAACGTCTATTCTGTGGCGCCAAATCGTCAATGAAATTGCTAATGAATATCCGGATGTTGAGCTGGCGCATATGTACATCGACAACGCGACGATGCAGTTGATCAAAGATCCATCCCAGTTCGACGTGCTGCTGTGCTCCAACTTGTTTGGCGACATTCTGTCTGACGAATGCGCCATGATTACCGGATCAATGGGGATGTTACCGTCCGCCAGCCTGAATGAGCAGGGCTTTGGTCTGTACGAGCCCGCTGGCGGGTCCGCTCCGGATATCGCCGGGAAAAACATTGCTAACCCTATCGCCCAAATCCTTTCGCTGGCGCTGCTGCTGCGCTACAGCCTGGATGCCAATGATGCGGCAACCGCAATTGAGAGCGCCATCAACCGCGCATTAGAAGAAGGCATTCGCACCGGTGACTTAGCCCGTGGCGCTGCCGCAGTCGGTACCGATGAAATGGGTGACATTATTGCCCGTTACGTCGCAGAAGGGGTGTAATCATGGCCAAAACGTTATACGAAAAATTGTTCGATGCGCACGTCGTCTACGAAGCGCAAAACGAAACCCCGCTGTTGTATATCGACAGACATCTGGTGCATGAAGTGACCTCTCCGCAGGCGTTTGATGGCCTGCGTGCGCATGGCCGTCAGGTGCGCCAGCCGGGTAAAACCTTTGCCACCATGGACCATAACGTCTCCACGCAAACCAAAGACATTAACGCTTCCGGCGAAATGGCGCGCATTCAGATGCAGGAATTGATCAAAAACTGCAATGAGTTTGGCGTCGAACTGTACGACCTGAACCACCCGTACCAGGGGATCGTTCACGTGATGGGGCCTGAGCAAGGCGTAACGTTGCCGGGTATGACCATCGTTTGCGGCGACTCCCACACCGCCACACACGGCGCGTTTGGCGCGCTGGCCTTTGGTATTGGCACCTCTGAAGTTGAACACGTTCTGGCGACGCAGACCCTGAAACAGGGGCGTGCCAAAACCATGAAGATTGAAGTTAACGGCACGGCAGCACCTGGCATTACCGCCAAAGATATCGTGCTGGCGATTATCGGTAAAACCGGTAGTGCAGGCGGTACCGGGCACGTCGTTGAATTTTGTGGCGAAGCCATCCGTGCGCTGAGCATGGAAGGCCGTATGACCCTGTGCAACATGGCCATTGAAATGGGCGCCAAAGCGGGTCTGGTCGCACCGGATGAAACCACCTTTAACTATGTGCAGGGGCGTTTACACGCACCGAAGGGTGAGGATTTTACCAACGCGGTTGCGTACTGGAAAACGCTGAAAACCGACGACAACGCGACGTTTGATACCGTCGTTACCCTGCAGGCAGAAGAGATCGCACCGCAGGTCACTTGGGGTACGAACCCGGGTCAGGTCATCTCGGTGAACGATAATATTCCCGACCCGGCGTCATTTTCCGATCCCGTTGAGCGCGCATCGGCTGAAAAAGCGCTGGCATATATGGGGCTGAAACCGGGTATTCCGTTAACAGAAGTGGCTATTGATAAAGTGTTTATCGGTTCCTGTACCAACTCGCGTATTGAAGATTTACGCGCTGCGGCCCAAATCGCCAAAGGACGCAAAGTTGCGCCAGGCGTACAGGCGCTGGTTGTGCCGGGTTCTGGTCCGGTGAAAGCGCAGGCTGAAGCGGAAGGTCTGGACAAGATCTTCATCGAAGCCGGGTTTGAATGGCGTTTACCGGGCTGTTCCATGTGTCTGGCCATGAACAATGACCGCCTGAACCCAGGCGAGCGCTGTGCATCCACCAGCAACCGTAACTTTGAAGGCCGCCAGGGCCGCGGTGGTCGCACGCATTTAGTCAGCCCGGCCATGGCCGCCGCTGCCGCCGTTACCGGTCATTTTGCCGACATTCGCAGCATCAAATAAGGAAACTACCATGGCAGAGAAATTTACCCAACATACCGGCCTGGTTGTCCCACTGGATGCCGCCAACGTGGATACCGACGCGATTATTCCCAAACAGTTTTTGCAGAAGGTTACGCGCACCGGTTTTGGCGCTCATCTGTTTAACGACTGGCGTTTTCTGGATGAAAAAGGGCAACAGCCTAACCCAGAGTTCGTACTGAACTTCCCGGAATATAAAGGCGCGTCAATTCTGCTGGCGCGGGAAAACTTTGGCTGCGGCTCTTCCCGTGAACATGCGCCATGGGCGCTGACCGATTACGGCTTTAAAGTAGTGATCGCGCCAAGCTTCGCTGACATCTTCTACGGCAACAGCTTCAATAACCAACTGCTGCCGGTGACCTTGAGCGACGCGCAGGTAGATGAAATCTTCGCCCTGGTGAAAGCCAATCCGGGCATTAAATTTGAAGTGGATCTGGAAGCGCAGGTGGTGAAAGCGGGCGATAAGTCCTACAGCTTTAAAATCGACGACTTCCGCCGCCACTGCATGCTGAACGGTCTGGACAGCATCGGGCTGACGCTGCAGCATGAAGCGGCCATCACCGAGTACGAAGACAAGCAGCCAGCGTTTATGCGCTAGTCCTTGTGGTGCCGGATAAGGCGTAAGCTGCCATCCGGCACTACAAAAATCAAACGTCCTTTACCCGCCCGGTCATCACCAGCGTGACCACAGAAATCGCCGCAATCACCCAATAGACGGCAAAGTGACCGTAGCTTTGCGCAACAGCCCCCTGAATCACTCCCGCGAGAATGACCCCCGTTGAAATACTGTTGGTAAATAATGTGGTCGCTGACCCCGCACGCCCTGGCATAAGATCCTGAAACCACAGCATTCCTATCCCGGCGATGATACCGATAAATACTGCATTAAATAGTTGCAGCACCAGCAGCGCCGTGCGGCTGTGAAAGAAGATCAAACCAAGATAAAACAGTACGCCCGCCGCGACGGCCGCGATCATCATTCGCCGTTTACCAAAGCGCTTCACATAGTAGCCCGCCAGGATCATCGCCGGAATTTCCAGCCCAGCCGCCGTCCCCATCAGGATACCGGCCAGCTTGTCCGGTAACCCCAGCTCAAGGCTTATCCACAGCGGCATATCGATGATGTACATGGTATTGCATGTCCACATCAGCGTGGAGGCAATAAACAACATGCGCACATTTTTGTCCTGCCAACCGCCGGTCTGTTCCAGCGGTACGTCAACAGGTTGCTCCACCCGCGTGACTGACGGCAGTATCAGCGCAATCAGCACCAGGCTAATGGCGAAAATCCCTGCGGCAATGGAAAACATCGCCGTAAAGCCGTAATTCAGCGCCAGCATGAAGGCCAGCGGCGGTCCAATTACCCAGGCCAGCGAAAGCTGCGCACGCATCACCGAGCTAAACATCACCACTTCACGCGCGGAGTTATCAGCGTATTCCCGCGCCAGCGCAAACAGCTGCGGCATGGCGGTATTCGCCAGCGAGGCCAGCAGCACACCGCAGGTGATAAGCGTAAGATAGTGGCGATTAAACGCAAACAGCAGCGCGTTTCCGATTGCCATCAGACAGCAGAACATGATCAGCTTGCGCCTGTCGCCCTGGCTGTCGGATCGTTTCGCGAGGGCAAGGCTGACAACAATCCCGACAATCGCATTGACGGTATAAAACAGCCCGACCCAAAACGGCTGCGCCCCGACTTCACGGCTCAGGAACAAGCTCAGCGTGGGTGCCTGCAATGCACCTGCTACGCCCATCATAAAAGCGACCAGCATAAATGCCGCGTAAACGCCGTTGAGGCGCCGTCCCATGGTCATAATCCAGAGCATTACAGTTCCTTTTAGCGCAGCAGAAACAAAAAAAGCCAGCAGTGATTATCTGCTGGCGCGGCGATTAACACCAATACTCAGTCACACATGATGTCTGCAATTCCCAATTCAGGAGTCAGGCTGTCACCTCCCACTGCATCAGTTCTTCGAGCATCTTTAAGCGCTGCGGTGCGCTCAGGCAAGCCAACCAGGACGATTTTTCTGTCGCGGTAAAGTATTTCAACCAGAACTGACGCATAGATGACCCCTTCGTTGTCTCATCGCTTCATCGGAATCTATTATTGGCTTAATATAGGGATAATAAAATTGCTGAGTTTTTCGCAGGAGTTCCCCTTTTATGTCTTCTGGTCGTCTGCAACAACAGTTCATCCGTCTGTGGCAATGCTGTGACGGCAAAACGCAAGACACGACGCTGAACGAGCTGGCGGAGCTGCTGAGTTGTTCGCGCCGCCATATGCGTACCCTGCTCAATACCATGCAAGAACGCGGCTGGTTAACGTGGGAAGCCGAAGTAGGGCGAGGTAAACGCTCGCGCCTGACTTTCCTCTATACCGGGCTGGCACTCCAGCAGCAGCGGGCAGAAGACCTGCTGGAACAGGATCGCATCGATCAACTGGTGCAGTTGGTCGGTGACAAAACGGCCGTACGACAGATGCTGGTTTCTCACCTGGGGCGCAGTTTTCGCCAGGGGCGGCACATCATGCGCGTTCTCTATTATCGTCCCATGCACAACCTGCTTCCCGGTACGGCGCTACGCCGTTCAGAAACTCATATCGCCCGGCAAATCTTCAGCGCCTTAATTCGGGTAAATGAGGAAAATGGGGAACTGGAAGCGGACATCGCCCATCACTGGCAGCAGATTTCACCTTTACACTGGCGATTCTTCCTGCGTCCGGGGATTCATTTTCATCATGGCCGCGAACTGGAAATGGAAGATGTCATCACCTCGCTGATGCGCATTAACGCCCTGCCGCTGTACTCGCACATCACGCAGATCGTTTCTCCCACGGCCTGGACGCTGGATATCCATCTCGCCCAACCCGACCGCTGGCTTCCCTGGCTATTGGGGCAAGTCCCCGCCATGATCCTGCCGCGAGAATGGGAGACGCTCAGCAACTTCTCCAGCCACCCAATTGGCACTGGTCCCTATGCGGTGATGCGCAATACCAATAACCAGCTGAAAATTCATGCATTTGATGATTACTTTGGCTACCGGGCGCTGATCGACGAAGTTAACGTTTGGGTATTACCCGATATCGGTGAAGAGCCTGGCGGTGGGTTGACGCTAAAAGGCCCCACCGAGGATGAAAAGGCGATCGAAAGCCGCCTCGAGGAAGGATGCTACTACCTGCTGTTTGATGCGCGCACCCACCGTGGCGCTAATCAGGAGGTTCGCGATTGGGTTAGCCGCGTTCTTTCACCAACCCATCTCATCTGCCACGCCGACGAACAGTTCCAGCGACTGTGGTTTCCCGCCTACGGTTTGCTCCCCCGCTGGCACCATGCCAAACCCGGCCATGGTGAAAAACCCGCCGGACTGGAAACGCTGACGATCACCTACTATCGCGATCACATCGAACATCGGATTATCGCGCAGATCATGAAGACGTTGCTGGCAGAGCATCAGGTACAGTTAAATATTCAGGAGATCGACTACGATCAATGGCATGCGGGTGAAATCGTCAGCGATATCTGGCTCAACAGCGCCAACTTTACCCTACCGCTGGATTTCTCGCTGTTCGCCCATTTGTGCGAAGTCCCGTTGCTGCAAAACTGTATCTCGCGGGACTGGGAAAACGATGCGGCCCGCTGGCGAACCGGCGAAATGAGCCTGGCGGCATGGTGCCAACAACTGCTCGCCACAAAGGCCATTGTGCCATTAATCCACCACTGGCTGATCATTCAGGGACAGCGCAGTATGCGCGGGTTACGCATGAATACCCTCGGCTGGTTTGATTTTAAATCAGCGTGGTTTGCACCACCGGATCCTTAGATCCGGCTCTTGATTGCCGCATAGCAACAAAATCATTACACTAACGCCGTTCTCAACGGGGTGCTAAATAAAAACATACACAGAATCATTCACGCTGCATCAAGGCGGCAAGCGAGTGAGTCCCCAGGAGCATAGATAACTATGTGACTGGGGTGAGCGACAAATCTGCCGGGAGCAGATTTGAACGCTGCTTGCAGCGGCCCCGAAGGGGCGAGGCCCGGAGATGGGCCGAGTAACGCAGCCAACACAGAGGCAGCGTGAATGATGAAGTGTATGGGCTGAGAGATACCCGTCGAACCTGATCCGGATAATGCCGGCGAAGGGATTTGAGGCTGCAACTCAAGTCCTTTGCCACCCAACTTTATGAGGTGCAAAGTGTTTAAAAAATGTCTTCCGCTTTTACTGCTGTGCGCAGCGCCTGCTTTCGCCAAACCTGTACTGACCGTTTATACCTACGACTCGTTCGCAGCTGACTGGGGCCCGGGCCCGACAATAAAAAAAACCTTTGAAGCTGACTGCAACTGTGAACTGAAACTGGTCGCGCTGGAAGATGGTGTCTCGCTGCTTAACCGCCTGCGCATGGAAGGAAAAAACAGTAAAGCTGACGTCGTACTGGGCCTCGATAACAACCTTCTGGAAGCCGCCACCCAAACTAAACTGTTTGCCAAAAGCGGTGTAGCAAGTGAAGCCGTAAACGTGCCCGGCGGCTGGAAAAACGATACCTTCGTTCCGTTTGATTACGGCTATTTCGCCTTCGTTTATGATAAGAACAAGCTGAAGAATCCGCCCAAAAGCCTGAAAGAACTGGTAGAGAGCGATCAAAAATGGCGCGTCATTTATCAGGACCCGCGTACCAGCACGCCGGGGCTGGGCCTGCTGCTATGGATGCAAAAAGTCTATGGCGATAAGGCGCCGGAGGCCTGGCGCGCGCTTTCGGCAAAAACCGTCACGGTCACCAAGGGCTGGAGTGAAGCCTACGGCCTGTTCCTGAAAGGCGAAAGCGACCTGGTACTCAGCTACACCACCTCTCCGGCCTATCACATCATCGCCGAGAAAAAAGACAACTACGTCGCAGCCAACTTTAGCGAAGGCCACTATTTGCAGGTAGAAGTCGCCGCCCGTACTGCGGCCAGCAAACAGCCGGAACTGGCCGAGAAATTCCTCAAGTTTATGGTGTCTCCGGCCTTCCAGAACGCGATTCCGACCGGTAACTGGATGTATCCGGTAACCCAGGTCGCCCTGCCGTCTGGATTCGAGCAACTGAATAAGCCAGCCACCGCGCTGGAATTTACGCCGCAGCAGGTTGCGGCTCAACGCCAGGCATGGATTAGCGAATGGCAACGCGCCGTCAGCCGTTAATTTCCGGCTGGCTGGTTCCAGGGCTTACCGCCGCCACGCTGATGGTGGCCGTTGCCCTGGCCGCGTTTCTGGCGCTGTGGTTTAACGCCCCACGGGGGGAGTGGCTCTCACTGTGGCAAGACGACTACCTGTGGCACGTGGTGCGCTTTTCTTTCTGGCAGGCTTTTTTATCCGCAGTGTTGTCGGTCATCCCGGCGATTTTCCTTGCCAGAGCGCTCTATCGCCGCCGTTTTCCAGGACGACTGGCGCTGCTGCGCCTGTGCGCGATGACGTTAATCCTGCCAGTGCTGGTCGCGGTCTTCGGTATTCTTAGCGTGTACGGTCGTCAGGGCTGGCTGGCCTCGATCTGGCATACATTCGGGCTGGAATGGACGTTTTCGCCGTACGGTCTGCAGGGCATTCTGCTGGCGCACGTCTTTTTCAATCTGCCGATGGCCAGTCGTCTGCTGTTGCAGTCGCTGGAGAATATTCCCGGCGAACAGCGACAGTTAGCCGCTCAGTTGGGTCTGCGCGGCTGGCATTTCTTCCGCTTTGTTGAATGGCCGTGGCTGCGTCGGCAAATTCTTCCCGTCGCGGCGCTCATCTTTATGCTCTGTTTCGCCAGCTTCGCCACTGTTTTGTCACTGGGCGGTGGACCGCAGGCCACAACCATCGAGCTGGCGATTTATCAGGCGCTGAACTTTGATTACGATCCCGCCCGCGCCGCCATGCTGGCGTTGATCCAGATGGTTTGTTGTTTAGCGCTGGTGCTCTTCAGCCAACGTCTGAGCCGCGCCATCGCCCCCGGTACCACGTTGGTTCAGGGCTGGCGCGATCCCGACGATCATCTGCACAGCCGCCTGGCAGACGCACTGCTGATTATTCTGGCCCTGCTGCTACTGCTGCCGCCGCTGCTGGCGGTAATTGTCGATGGTATTAACCGCCATATGCTGGATGTTCTTAAGCAACCTGTACTGTGGCACGCACTGGGAACCTCGCTGCGCATTGCGCTGGCGGCAGGTGCGTTGTGCGTAGTTCTCACCATGATGCTGTTATGGAGCAGTCGTGAACTGCGTGCCCGACAGCAGGTGCTGGCGGGTCAGATGCTGGAACTTAGCGGCATGATGATCCTCGCCATGCCGGGCATCGTGCTGGCAACCGGCTTCTTTCTGCTGCTCAATAACACCATTGGACTCCCCGAATCAGCCGACGGCATTGTCATTTTTACCAATGCGCTGATGGCGATCCCTTACGCGCTGAAGGTGCTGGAAAACCCAATGCGGGACGTCACCACCCGCTACAGTATGTTGTGCCAGTCGTTGGGAATTGAGGGATGGTCGCGCCTGAAAGTGGTTGAACTGCGCGCCCTGAAGCGCCCGCTGGCGCAGGCGATGGCTTTTGCCTGCGTGCTGTCGATTGGCGATTTTGGCGTGGTTGCGCTATTTGGTAATGAGGATTTCCGCACCCTGCCGTTTTATTTATATCAGCAGATTGGCTCTTATCGCAGTCAGGATGGCGCAGTTACGGCGTTATTGCTGCTGATCCTGTGCTTTACGCTGTTTACTGTTATTGAGAAATTGCCGGGTCGAAATGTTAAAACTGATTGATATCACATGGCTTTATCACCATTTGCCGATGCGCTTTACGCTGTCGATCGCACGCGGTGAGCAGGTCGCGATCCTCGGGCCCAGCGGCGCCGGGAAAAGTACGCTGCTGAATCTGATCGCCGGCTTTCTCACGCCTGCCAGCGGTACCATGTTGATTGAAGGTGAAGATCACACCGCCACGCCTCCATCACGTCGCCCCGTTTCGATGCTGTTTCAGGAAAATAACCTGTTCAGCCACCTGAGCGTGCAGCAAAACATCGGCCTGGGCCTTAACCCGGGATTGAAGCTGAACGCATCGCAGCGGGAGAAAATGCATCACATCGCCCAGCAAATGGGGATTGACTCACTGCTGGAGCGCCTCCCCGGTGAGCTTTCCGGCGGTCAGCGACAGCGCGTAGCGCTGGCGCGTTGCCTGGTGCGGGAACAACCCATTTTGCTGCTTGATGAACCGTTCTCTGCGCTCGATCCCGCCCTGCGCCAGGAGATGTTAACGCTGGTTGCTGAAGTCTGTCGCGATAAACAGCTTACCTTACTGATGGTGTCCCACAGTGTAGAAGATGCGGCGCGAATTGCGTCCCGTTCGATTGTGGTCGCCGACGGGCGCATCGCCTGGCAGGGCAAAACGGATGAGTTATTAAGCGGTCAGGCCAGCGCCTCGACGCTCTTGGGCATCAAAGCCGAGTGATTGATTTCCCAGGCCGGATAAGCGTCAGCGCCATCCGGCAAAAGAATCGTCAGAAACCCACGACTTTACGCAGAATATCAATATACACCGGCATCAGCGGATGGCGCAGTAACGCCACCAGCGCGACCACGCCGATCCCAAGCGTCAACGGCGCCAGATACAGTAAACGGCTGCGGGGGAAATACGCGGTTAAGCGATCGACTGCCGCTTTGCCGCTACGCCACAGTCGCCAGCAAAACCAGCCCCCTACCCATAGCAACAGCGCCGTCGCCAGCAGCAACCATTTAAAATCCCCGCTCTGCATCTCAGAAGGAATATCAATTGCCGCCCCCGCCAGGATCCCCGGCAGGAAGTAGAACGGCGGCCACAGCACGCAGCCAATAATATTCGGGACGATAAATTTAGCGACAGGCAGATCCAGCATGCCCGCCACCATTGGCACCAGCGGACGCGTCGGTCCCACAAAACGCCCCACCAGAATGGTAAACATGCTGTGCTGATGCAGCGCGTGCTCGGTTTTATCCAGCAACGCCTTGTTCTTTTTCATGAACGACCAACGGTGCAGCGGCTTTTTAAAGCGCCAGCCCAACCAGAAAGAGATCCAGTCCCCCAACAGGCAACCCATGATGCCCGCAAGCCAGGCATGCCAGAAGTTCAGTTCGCCACTGCCAATCAGCGCCCCCAGCCCCGCCATCATCACGGTACCGGGCAGAATCAGACCAACCAGCGCCAGTGACTCCAGAAAGGCCACCAGCAGTACGGCGATCAGGGAGTACAGGGCGGACTGAAGAATAAAGTGTTCCAGCAATGCTTGCATAATGTGTCCGTCAGATTTACGAAGCAGGGATTTTGATAACCCGTCTCAACTTCGTCAAGCCATCAATTGTCTGAATAGATTGCGAGTTATGACAACTTTCAGG
The DNA here is from genome assembly GCF_013728095.1 of Citrobacter sp. RHBSTW-00887. Lineage (NCBI taxonomy): Bacteria > Pseudomonadati > Pseudomonadota > Gammaproteobacteria > Enterobacterales > Enterobacteriaceae > Citrobacter > Citrobacter sp. RHBSTW-00887. The sequence goes on from NZ_CP056267.1 coordinate 4,392,330, forward strand.
ACACATCATTCACTTTTTATTCACATCCAGCGCGAAACTCGCTCGGACTGGCGCCAGTACATTTTTTGAAAACGCGAGAAAAATAGAGCTGATCGTCAAAGCCAACATTGCGCCCCACCGTAGCAATGGGCATACGAGTGGTACTCAGCAATAGCTTGGCCTGGCTGATACGCTGATCCTCGCGCCAGCTTAATACGCTGATACCCAACTGCTGACGGAACAGATGCGACAAACGGGAAGGCGACAGGCAGACGTGCTGTGCGACGCTGGCAATATCAAAATTACTGTCCGCCAGGTGATCGCTGATGTACTGGCAGGCGTCGCGCACGCGGTTGTCCATGGGGGGATGCAGCGATTCATTAATGGCTTCCATACGTCGGAGCAATAACTGCTCCAGTAAATTAATCGCCAGCAGTTCGGAATAGCGACCTTCTCCCTGCCCGGCGTTGATTATCTGCCCAAACAGTTCGTTAAAATGCGGCTGATGTGCTTCATCCGGGCGAAAGAATCCAGTCTGGGCAAAAATGGCCGGCCAGGTCAGCCACTCCTGCCAGTAGGCGCGTGGGCGAAAGTAAACCCACTGGTGATACCACTCGCTGGCATCAGGATGGCGTCCGTAGTGGTGAATTTCTCCGGGCGGAAACAGCAAAATATCGCCAGGCCGGCAGACAAATTGTTTGCCCTGATTATTGATAACCCCTTCGCCACGGATAGTGAGATTGAGGATATAGCCCTTCATACCCAGCGGCCTGTCGATAAAAAAATCCAGGTATCCGTTCGCCTCGATGGGGGTTAATCCGGCCACCAAATGCGCGTTAAACGAATAGCCTGGCAGCAGGGGATCGTTTTGCGTTTCAGCCATAATTTCAATACTCCCTATGTTCTGCTAAGAAACAATTTGTCCATATTACGCCAGACATCATTGCCGTCGCCCCTGCGGGCCGCTGTGTTTGCGGTAATGGACCATCAACCCCGCTTGTGAAAAGCACTTTGTAAAAAACATGTACTGCGCCAACGTTAAAATCGGCTAACAAAAGTGTCTATAACTACGGCAGAAATGTCCACATTGATTATTTGCACGGCGTCACACTTTGTGATGCCACAGCATTTTAGTCCATAAGATTAGCGAATCCTGCCTGACGGTTTTTATCCCTACTAACTACTGTTTATCCATACCCGTATTTTTGGATGGAGTAAGACGATGGCGATTGCAATTGGCCTCGATTTTGGCAGTGATTCAGTACGCGCTTTGGCAGTGGAATGTGCCACCGGTGAAGAAATCGCCACCAGCGTAGAGTGGTACCCACGTTGGCAGGAAGGACAGTATTGCGATGGCCCAAACAACCAGTTTCGCCATCATCCACGCGACTACATTGAATCAATGGAAGCGGCGCTGAAAACCGTGCTGGCCGAACTGAGCGTTAAACAGCGTGCGGAAGTGGTCGGGATTGGCGTTGACAGCACCGGTTCAACCCCGGCCCCCATCGATGCCGACGGCAATGTACTGGCGTTGCGTCCGGAGTTCGCTGAAAACCCAAATGCAATGTTTGTCCTGTGGAAAGATCACACCTCAGTAGAAGAAGCTGAAGAAATTACCCGTCTGTGCCACACACCGGGCAAGATCGATTACTCCCGCTATATCGGCGGTATTTATTCCAGCGAATGGTTCTGGGCCAAAATCCTGCATGTGACCCGTCAGGACCACGCGGTTGCCGAGGCTGCGGTTTCGTGGATTGAACTGTGCGACTGGGTTCCGGCCCTGCTCTCTAATACCGTACGTCCACAGGATATTCGTCGCGGTCGCTGCAGCGCCGGGCATAAATCCCTGTGGCATGAAAGCTGGGGTGGTCTACCGCCAGCCAGTTTCTTTGACGAACTCGACCCCATCCTCAACCGCCATCTGCAATACCCGATGTTTACCGATACCTTCACAGCCGACCTGCCGGTTGGCACCCTGTGCGCCGAGTGGGCGCAGCGTCTGGGACTACCGGAAAGCGTGGTGATTGCAGGCGGCGCTTTTGACTGCCATATGGGCGCGGTCGGCGCGGGCGCACAGCCCAATACGCTGGTGAAAGTCATTGGCACGTCGACCTGCGACATTCTGATTGCTGACAAACACAGCGTCGGCGAGCGCGCGGTGAAAGGCATTTGCGGCCAGGTTGATGGCAGCGTGGTGCCGCATTTTATTGGCCTCGAGGCAGGCCAGTCCGCGTTCGGCGATATCTATGCCTGGTTTAGCCGTGTGCTGAGCTGGCCGCTGGAGCAGCTTGCCACGCAGCACCCGGAGCTGAAGACCCAGATTAAAGCCAGCCAAAAACAGCTGCTACCAGCGCTAACCGAAGCCTGGGCGAGAAATCCGTCGCTGGATCACCTGCCGGTGGTGCTCGACTGGTTCAACGGTCGCCGTACGCCCAATGCCAACCAGCGTTTGAAAGGAGTGATTACCGATCTGAATCTGGCAACCGACGCGCCAGCGCTGTTCGGCGGTCTGATTGCCGCCACCGCCTTTGGTGCACGCGCCATCATGGAATGCTTCACCGAACAAGGCATTGCGGTTAACAACGTAATGGCGCTAGGCGGCATCGCCCGTAAAAATCCGGTCATCATGCAAGCCTGTTGTGACGTGCTCAACCGTCCGCTACAGATTGTCGCTTCAGACCAGTGCTGCGCACTCGGTGCGGCTATCTTTGCCGCCGTTGCCGCGAAAGTACACACCGATATCCCAGCCGCTCAGCAACAGATGGCAAGCGCCGTGGAAAACACGCTGCAACCTCGACCAGAGCAGGCTCAACGTTTTGAACAGCTTTACCGCCGCTACCAGCAGTGGGCGATAAGCGCTGAACAACAATACCTTCCGACTGCCGCTCCGGCGCAACAAACCCCGGTAGACCAGGCAACCCTGACACATTAAGGACACGACAATGACGATTTTTGATAACTATGAAGTGTGGTTTGTGATTGGTAGCCAGCATCTGTATGGCCCTGAAACCCTGCGTCAGGTAACCCAACATGCCGAGCACGTCGTTAACGCGCTGAATACTGAAGCTAAACTGCCCTGCAAACTGGTTTTAAAACCGCTGGGTACTTCACCTGACGAGATTACCGCTATTTGTCGTGACGCTAACTACGACGATCGCTGCGCAGGTCTGGTGGTCTGGCTGCACACTTTCTCTCCGGCCAAAATGTGGATTAACGGTCTGACAATCCTCAACAAGCCGCTGATGCAATTCCATACCCAGTTCAACGCCGCCCTGCCGTGGGACAGCATTGATATGGACTTTATGAACCTGAACCAGACCGCGCACGGCGGCCGTGAGTTCGGCTTCATCGGCGCACGTATGCGTCAGCAGCACGCCGTGGTCACCGGTCACTGGCAGGACAAACAAGCGCACGAACGCATCGGCTCCTGGATGCGCCAGGCCGTGTCCAAACAGGATACCCGCCATCTGAAAGTCTGCCGTTTTGGCGACAACATGCGTGAAGTCGCGGTCACCGATGGCGATAAAGTCGCTGCGCAGATCAAATTCGGCTTCTCGGTAAATACCTGGGCCGTAGGCGATCTGGTGCAGGTAGTGAACTCCATTAACGACGGCGAAATCAACGCGCTAATCGATGAGTATGAAAGCACCTACACCATGACGGCGGCAACGCAAGTCCACGGTGAGAAACGTCAGAACGTACTGGAAGCGGCCCGTATTGAACTGGGGATGAAGCGCTTCCTGGAACAAGGCGGATTCCACGCCTTTACCACGACATTTGAAGATTTACACGGCCTGAAACAGCTCCCGGGTCTGGCCGTACAGCGTCTGATGCAGCAAGGCTACGGCTTTGCGGGCGAAGGCGACTGGAAAACCGCCGCTCTGCTTCGCATCATGAAGGTGATGTCAACCGGTCTGCAGGGCGGCACCTCATTTATGGAGGATTACACCTACCACTTCGAGAAAGGCAACGATCTGGTGCTCGGCTCGCACATGCTGGAAGTGTGCCCGTCCATCGCGGTGGAAGATAAACCGATCCTCGATGTTCAGCATCTCGGCATTGGTGGTAAAGACGATCCCGCTCGTCTGATCTTCAACACCAAAACTGGCCCGGCAGTCGTTGCCAGCCTGATCGATCTTGGCGATCGCTATCGCCTGCTGGTTAACTGCATCGACACAGTTCAAACACCGCACTCCCTGCCGAAACTGCCGGTGGCTAACGCATTGTGGAAAGCCCAGCCTGATCTGCCGACCGCATCTGAAGCCTGGATCCTGGCCGGTGGCGCGCACCACACCGTCTTCAGCCACGCGCTGGATCTGAACGATATGCGCCAGTTTGCTGAAATGCACGATATCGAGATCGCCGTGATCGACAACGATACCCGCCTGCCGGCCTTTAAGGACGCGCTGCGCTGGAACGACGTCTATTACGGTTTTAAACGTTAATTATGTTGCTGCCGGATGGCTCTGCGTTTGCCCGCCATCCGGCACAGAGGAATCAACATGTTAGAAGATCTCAAACGTCAGGTGCTGGAAGCCAATCTGGCGTTGCCTAAGCACCACCTGGTCACCTTGACCTGGGGGAACGTGAGTGCCGTCGATCGCGAGCGCGGCGTGTTTGTGATTAAACCATCCGGGGTCGATTACAGCGTTATGACCGCAGAAGATATGGTCGTAGTCAGTATCGCCACCGGTGAGGTTGTAGAAGGTACGAAGAAACCCTCCTCCGATACCCCAACGCACCGTCTGCTGTATCAGGCATTCCCGACCATTGGCGGCATTGTTCATACCCATTCGCGTCATGCAACCATCTGGGCGCAGGCGGGCCAGTCAATTCCAGCCACGGGTACCACTCATGCGGACTATTTCTACGGATCGATTCCCTGCACACGGAAAATGACCGAGGAAGAAATCAACGGCGAATATGAGTGGGAAACCGGTAATGTGATCGTTGAAACCTTTGAGAAACAAGGTATTGACGCTTCGCAGATGCCTGGCGTGCTGGTGCACTCTCACGGTCCGTTTGCGTGGGGAAAAAACGCCGAAGATGCGGTACACAACGCCATCGTGCTGGAAGAAGTCGCCTACATGGGGATCTTCTGTCGCCAGCTCGCGCCGCAATTGCCGGATATGCAGCAAACCCTGTTAGATAAACACTACCTGCGTAAACACGGCGCAAAAGCCTACTACGGCCAGTGAAAACAATCTGAGCGCGCCCGAAATCTCGGTGGCGCGCTCTCTGGTTATTCCTTTATATATTCCGCAAACGCACTTCGATACACACAGTTATTAGCACAAACGTATTTAATCACGTTGTCATAATGTCCCTGCGCCTCTTCACCATCCAGTGAATGAAAGAAAATGTAATCTGTAATCGTTGACTGCCAGCGCTGTCCATTCAACAGATAATTAATCACCGTATCACGATGACCATTTATTCTGTCATGCCCTTGCCAGTGAAAGAAAGCATTCCCACGTTCAATAACCTCAGTACGCCAAATTTGACCTGACCACGTTCTATACTCAATATATTGACTTACTGATTTAATTGTAGGGTTAGATAACTGAGTATTAACAAATAAATAGTGATCATATCCTACCTGTAACGCCTGAGTATAAATATCCATAATAGGCCTCCATAACACTACGCACCCAAGCTATTGATATAAAACACCCGAGCTATCAGATGAATAAAATTATATTCAGCGATAAAAATCAAATTATACAGAGAGATATTCCCGACGAAATCGAACCGAAAATCCGTTTTTATCCAGACAATAGCAAGCCATAAAAATATATTATTTTCAATCTGGTAACCCGAGTGTTTGATTAAAATAGTTACACTAACCATGAATAAAAACAAATAAAAAAAAGAACCATTTTTCCTGAACCGAGGGATGAGTAACAAAACCGTACGAGCACGATTCCGAAAATGACATAAAAATCCTGAAACGGACTTCCAATTAATGAAACAAACATAATTACAAAACAATAATAAATAAAAATAGCCATGACAGGCCAATAAAATAATTCAAGGAAGAGTTTTCAATTAAGGCATTCATTTATTAAATACCAAACCCTATCCTGTAACACTTTTACTGCGGAGGGCATTTTACTGTTACTGTCACAATAACTTCCTACAGTTCTCATTTTTAACTGTACAAAATAACAGTACAATCGTGTAAACCAGGCTATAATAATGCCTGGTTTTTTAATGGGTACGCAGCGTGGCGCAGGCAGGCTTTATTTTAACCCGGCACTGGCGGGACACTCCGCAGGGAACTGAGGTCACATTCTGGCTGGCTACAGACGACGGGCCGCTACAGGTCACGCTCGCGCCTCAGGAGTCGGTCGCGTTTATTCCTGTCAGTCAGGTTCCTCGCGTAGCGTCATTATTACGCAATGAAAACGGCTATCGTCTGACGCCGCTGCAATTGCAAGACTTCCACCGCCAGCCCGTTTCCGGCCTGTATTGCCGCTCACATCGCCAGCTCATGCGGCTGGAAAAGCTGCTGCGTGAAAACGCAATTACCGTCTACGAGGCCGACGTGCGTCCGCCGGAACGGTATCTGATGGAGCGTTTTATCACCTCACCTGTTTGGGTTGAAGGCGACAGACACAACGGTACGCTGGTTAATGCCCGGTTGAAGCCGAACCCTGACTATCGACCGCCGCTGAAATGGGTCTCGCTGGATATCGAAACCACGCGCCACGGCGAACTCTACTGTATCGGCCTTGAAGGCTGTGGGCAGCGTATTGTCTACATGCTCGGCCCGGCAAACGGCGATGCCTCAGCGCTGGATTTTGAACTTGAATATGTCGCAAGCCGCCCGCAGTTACTGGAAAAGCTCAACGACTGGATTGCCCGTCACGATCCTGATGTGGTAATCGGCTGGAACGTCGTGCAATTCGATTTACGCATCCTGCAAAAGCATGCCGAACGTTACCACATTCCCCTGCGTTTTGGCCGTGACAATAGCGAGCTGGAGTGGCGCGAACATGGCTTCAAAAACGGCGTATTCTTCGCGCAGGCTAAAGGTCGCCTGATTATCGACGGCATTGAGGCGCTTAAATCCGCATTCTGGAATTTCTCATCCTTTTCACTGGAAACGGTGTCACAGGAGCTGCTGGGCGAAGGGAAGTCGATAGATAATCCCTGGGACAGGATGGACGAAATAGATCGCCGGTTTGCCCAGGATAAGCCCGCACTCGCCACCTACAATCTCAAAGACTGTGAGCTGGTCACGCGTATTTTTCATAAAACCGAGATCATGCCATTTTTGCTGGAACGATCGACGGTAAACGGCCTGCCGGTCGACCGGCATGGCGGTTCCGTTGCCGCCTTCGGCCATCTCTACCTACCGCGAATGCACCGGGCGGGCTATGTGGCACCGAATCTGGGGGAAGTTCCCGCGCACGCCAGCCCCGGTGGCTACGTGATGGACTCGCGCCCAGGTTTGTACGACTCCGTGCTGGTGCTGGATTACAAAAGCCTGTACCCGTCAATTATTCGTACTTTTTTGATCGATCCAGTGGGACTTATCGAAGGGATGGCACAGCCGGATCGGGAACACAGTACCGAGGGGTTCCTTGACGCCTGGTTCTCACGCGAAAAGCACTGTCTGCCGGAAATTGTTACCCAGATCTGGCATGGGCGCGATGAAGCCAAACGCCGCGGCAATAAGCCGCTTTCACCGGCGCTGAAAATCATCATGAACGCGTTTTACGGCGTGCTTGGCACCACCGCCTGCCGCTTTTTCGACCCGAGGCTGGCTTCGTCTATCACCATGCGCGGTCACGCGATCATGCGTCAGACCAAAGCGCTGATTGAGGCTCAGGGTTACGACGTCATCTATGGCGACACCGACTCCACCTTTGTCTGGCTTAAAAAGGCGCACTCGGAAGACGATGCGGCCCGAATTGGTCGGGAGCTGGTGAGCTATGTCAACAACTGGTGGGCGCAATCGCTGAAGCAGCAAAACCTGACCAGCGCGCTGGAGCTGGAATTTGAAACCCACTTTTGTCGCTTTCTGATGCCGACCATTCGCGGTGCAGATACCGGCAGCAAAAAACGCTACGCCGGAATGATTCAGTCAGGTGCTGAGCAACGCATGGTCTTTAAAGGTCTGGAAACGGTACGCACCGACTGGACGCCGCTGGCCCAGCAGTTTCAGCAGGAGCTGTACCTGCGAATTTTTCGTAACGAGCCTTATCAAGAGTTTGTTCGCGAGACTATCGACCGTCTGATGGCGGGTGAACTGGATGAACACCTGGTGTACCGCAAACGCCTGCGCCGCCCGTTGAGCGAATACCAGCGGAATGTTCCGCCGCACGTTCGCGCCGCGCGGCTCGCCGATGAGCAGAACGTCAAACTGGGGCGTCCGCAGCAGTATCAGAATCGTGGCACGATTAAATATGTCTGGACGATAAATGGACCTGAACCTGTTGATTATCAGCTATCTGCACTTGATTACGAGCATTATCTGACCCGCCAGATCCAGCCGGTTGCCGAGGGAATTCTTCCCTTTATTGACGATAATTTTGCTACACTACTCACAGGACAACTGGGGTTATTTTGACGCGTGACGAAACCGCCGCCATCCAGTACCATAGCGCCCTTTCCATTCCTGGACCCATTTAACACCCCTACCACTGATTTATTAGCCTGGTAGCGGGGTCGTATGCTCTCAATAACGGGGACTAGCCCGGAAAATGACGAGTATTGCCTGCAATTAAAGATATAGAGCCGAACATATATGCCTTTTACACTTGGTCAACGCTGGATCAGCGATACAGAAAGCGAATTGGGACTTGGTACTGTTGTCGCCATGGATGCGCGAACCGTCACTTTACTTTTCTCATCGACGGGTGAAAACCGTCTGTATGCGCGCAGTGATTCCCCCGTGACCCGCGTGATGTTCAACCCTGGCGACACGATAACGAGCCATGAAGGCTGGCAACTGCATGTCGATGAAGTAAAAGAAGAAAACGGCCTGCTTGCCTATATCGGAACCCGCCTTGATACCGAAGAAACCGGTGTAACGCTGCGTGAAGTGCTGCTCGACAGCAAACTGGTTTTCAGTAAACCCCAGGATCGCCTGTTTGCCGGCCAGATTGATCGTATGGACCGCTTTGCGCTGCGCTATCGCGCACGTAAATTTCAGAGCGAGCAGTACCGTATGCCGTGGAGTGGCTTGCGTGGTCAACGTACCAGCCTGATCCCCCACCAGCTCAACATTGCCCATGATGTCGGCCGTCGTCATGCCCCTCGCGTGTTGCTGGCAGACGAAGTGGGTTTAGGTAAAACCATTGAAGCAGGGATGATCCTGCATCAACAGCTGCTGTCAGGCGCCGCGGAGCGCGTGCTGATCATCGTCCCGGAGACGTTACAGCACCAGTGGCTGGTCGAAATGCTGCGTCGTTTCAACCTGCGCTTTGCGCTGTTTGATGATGAGCGTTATGCAGAAGCGCAGCACGATGCCTACAACCCGTTTGAAACCGAACAGTTGGTTATCTGTTCGCTGGACTTTGCACGTCGCAGTAAACAGCGTCTGGAGCACCTGTGTGATGCCGAATGGGATCTGCTGATTGTCGATGAAGCCCATCACCTGGTGTGGAGCGAAGACGCGCCCAGCCGTGAATATATGGCCGTTGAGCAGCTGGCAGAGCGCGTACCAGGCATCCTGCTGCTGACCGCAACGCCGGAACAGCTGGGCCTGGAAAGCCACTTTGCGCGCCTGCGTCTACTGGATCCAAGCCGCTTCCACGATTTCGCCCAGTTTGTTGAAGAACAGAAAAATTACCGTCCGGTCGCCGATGCCGTCGCCATGTTACTGGCTGGCAACAAGCTGAGTAACAATGAGCTGAACATGTTAGGTGACATGATTGGCGAACAGGACATTGAGCCGTTATTGCAGGCGGCAAACAGCGACAGCGAAGACGCCCAGAGCGCGCGTCAGGAGCTGGTTTCAATGCTGATGGACCGCCACGGCACCAGCCGCGTGCTGTTCCGAAATACCCGTAACGGTGTGAAAGGCTTTCCTAAACGCGAGCTGCATACCATCAAATTGCCGTTGCCAACCCAATACCAGACGGCCATTAAAGTCTCCGGCATTATGGGCGCGCGTAAGAGCGCGGAAGACCGCGCGCGCGACATGCTCTACCCGGAGCAGATTTATCAGGAATTCGAAGGCGACACCGGCACCTGGTGGAACTTTGACCCGCGCGTGGAATGGCTGATGGGCTACCTGACCAGCCACCGCTCGCAAAAAGTTCTGGTTATCTGCGCGAAAGCCACCACTGCGCTTCAGCTGGAGCAGGTTCTGCGCGAGCGCGAAGGTATCCGCGCCGCCGTATTCCATGAAGGGATGTCGATCATTGAACGTGACCGCGCTGCGGCCTGGTTTAGCGAAGAAGATAGCGGCGCCCAGGTGATGCTGTGCTCTGAAATCGGCTCCGAAGGGCGTAACTTCCAGTTCGCCAGCCATCTGGTGATGTTTGATCTGCCGTTCAATCCGGACCTGCTGGAACAGCGTATTGGCCGTCTGGACCGTATTGGTCAGGTGCATGATATCCAGATCCACGTTCCATACCTGGAAAAAACCGCGCAATCCGTGCTGGTGCGTTGGTACCACGAAGGTCTGGATGCGTTCGAACACACTTGCCCGACCGGACGTACCATCTATGACACGGTATATAACAATCTGATCGGCTACCTAGCTGAGCCAGAAAACACCGATGGCTTTGACGATCTGATCAAAACCTGTCGCGAACAGCATGACGCGCTGAAAGCACAGCTGGAGCAAGGTCGCGATCGCCTGCTGGAGATCCACTCTAACGGCGGCGAAAAAGCGCTGGCGCTGGCTGAGAGTATTGAAGAACAGGACGACGATACCAGCCTGATCGCCTTCGCCATGAACCTGTTTGATATCGTTGGTATTAATCAGGATGACCGTGGCGACAATTTGATCGTGCTGACACCGTCCGATCATATGCTGGTGCCGGATTTCCCTGGGCTGCCGGAAGATGGCTGTACCATTACGTTTGAGCGTGATGTTGCCCTGTCGCGTGAAGACGCGCAGTTTATTACCTGGGAGCATCCGCTGATCCGTAATGGTCTGGATCTGATCCTCTCCGGCGACACCGGAAGCAGCACCATTTCTTTGCTGAAAAACAAAGCATTACCGGTCGGTACTCTGCTGGTTGAACTGGTCTACGTCGTTGAAGCGCAAGCGCCAAAACAGCTGCAGTTAAACCGCTTCCTGCCGCCAACGCCGGTACGCATGCTGCTGGACAAAAACGGCAACAACCTTGCCGCGCAGGTTGAATTCGAAACCTTTAACCGTCAGCTCAGCGCCGTTAACCGCCACACCGGCAGTAAACTGGTCAACGCCGTTCAGCAGGATGTTCATGCCATTCTGCAACTCGGTGAAGCGCAGGTAGAAAAATCGGCCCGCGCGCTGATCGACGCGGCACGCAAAGAAGCGGACGAGAAACTGACGGCTGAACTCTCCCGTCTGGAAGCGCTGCGTGCCGTTAACCCGAACATCCGTGATGACGAACTCAGCGCCATTGAAAGCAATCGTCAGCAGGTGATGGAAAGCCTGGATCAGGCGGGATGGCGTCTGGATGCCCTGCGCCTGATCGTCGTGACGCATCAATAACGGAGCCTGACATGGGGATGGAAAACTATAATCCGCCGCAGGAACCCTGGCTGGTTATCCTGTATCAGGATGAGCACATTATGGTGGTCAACAAGCCGAGCGGCTTGTTGTCCGTGCCGGGTCGTCTGGATGAACACAAAGACAGCGTGATGACGCGTATTCAGCGCGATTATCCTCAGGCTGAATCCGTACATCGTCTGGATATGGCAACCAGCGGCGTGATTGTAGTGGCGCTAACTAAAGCGGCAGAGCGCGAGCTAAAGCGCCAGTTTCGCGAACGCGAGCCGAAGAAACAGTATGTCGCACGCGTCTGGGGACATCCCGCTCCGGCCGAGGGGCTGGTTGATTTACCGCTGATTTGCGACTGGCCGAATCGGCCAAAGCAGAAAGTGTGTTATGAGACCGGAAAATCGGCGCAGACCGAGTATGAAGTGGTGGAGTTTGCGGAAGATAACACCGCCCGGGTCGTGCTCAAACCCATTACCGGACGCTCCCACCAGTTGCGTGTGCATATGCTGGCATTAGGGCATCCGATCCTGGGCGACCGCTTCTACGCCCCGCCACAGGCCCTGGCGTTAGCGCCGCGCCTGCTGCTGCACGCAGAGATGTTAACTATCACGCATCCCGAATACGGCAACAGTATGACGTTTAAAGTTCCGGCAGATTTTTAAACGCAGGTCCCATTTAGGCCGGTGGGCTTCGCTTGCCCGGCCTACAGTCATTAACGTAGGCCGGATAAGGCGCTAGCTGCCACCCGGCATAACGATTATTTAAAACCTTTCTGTTCTTTAATTAGCTCGTAAGCTTTTTGAATTTCCTGCGCTTTTTGCTTCGCCATTTCCATCATTTCTGGCGGCAGGCCTTTCGCCACCAGTTTGTCCGGATGGTGCTCGCTCATCAGCTTACGGTATGCGCGCTTAATGGTGGTCGCATCATCGGTCGCTTTCACACCCAGCACATTGCAGGCGTCTTCCAGCGTCGGACCGCGTTGCGTCTGCTGCCAGCCACCGCCACCGGACTGTTGCTGATATCCGCCGCCAAACTGGGCGCCGCCCTGCATCATGCGCAGAAACTGATCAAACTGGGTACGTGAGATCCCCAACTCTTCAGCAATCACATACAGCACTTCACGCTCATTCGGATGCAACGACCCATCGGCAAAAGCCGCCTGGATCTGAATCTCCAGAAACATGCGGATCAGATCGAAGCGACCAAAACAGACGCTGCGAAACTGACGCATTTTTTCACGTAATGGGTAATTGTCCGATTTTCCCACCCGGAAGGCATGTTGCGCGGCGGTACGCGAGTCACCGTGCAAATTCATTCGATCCATCAATTGACTGGCGATATGGATATCGGCTTCCGTGACGCGACCTTTGGATTTGGTCAGGTGCCCCATCACCTCAAAAGTGGTGGCAAAAAACAGCGCCTGGCGTTCACGCTGGTTGGCAAACCACGCCATTTTGCGCATGCGGGCTTTGTCGAACATGTGACCAACTAACAGGCCCAGAACCACACCCCAGAAGCCGCCGCCCATCATTAAGGCCACGGCGACACCAATTATCTTTCCCCAATACTGCATAGACTCCCCAAATCTTTCTGCTCTCAGCCAGGATATGTCCCACAATATAAGGTGCTTTTACCGATTTACGGCTGCGGTCAATTGTGGGACATCGCCTATAATTTGCATTATCATACCTGTCATTCTATGCCGTGCCTAACACCACAAACGCTATACCCGTTGGATTTCGAGTTGCAACAAGGCGGCAACGCAGTGACCAATTCGTCTGGAACGAAGATGCAGCTTGAAAGGTGGCGGGATAAAATGGGCAGGATTAATACTAGCGAAGTGAAGATGAGATAAGTTAGGCTGTGACCGTTTGTCACGCGCGACGCTACTGATGATGGAACAATAAATACAACGTATGAAAAAACGTATTCCCACTCTTCTGGCCACCATGATTGCCAGCGCCCTCTATAGCCATCAGGGTCTGGCAGCCGATCTCGCCTCACAGTGTATGCTGGGCGTGCCAAGCTATGACCGTCCTCTGGTACAGGGCGAGACTAATGAATTACCCGTCACCATCACTGCCGACAACGCGAAAGGGAATTACCCAGATGACGCGGTGTTTACCGGCAATGTGGACATCGCACAGGGTAACAGCCGCCTGCAGGCCGACGAAGTGCAGCTTCATCAGAAGCAGGCAGAGGGCCAGCCGGAGCCAGTTCGTACCGTCGATGCGCTGGGCAATGTCCATTATGATGACAATCAGGTTATTCTGAAGGGGCCGAAGGGCTGGTCTAATCTGAATACCAAAGATACCAACATCTGGGAAGGTGATTATCAGATGGTAGGTCGTCAGGGGCGCGGAAAAGCCGATCTGATGAAGCAGCGTGGGGAAAACCGCTATACCATTCTGGAAAACGGTAGCTTCACCTCCTGTCTGCCAGGTTCCAATACCTGGAGCGTCGTCGGTAGCGAAGTCATTCACGACCGTGAAGAACAGGTCGCAGAGATCTGGAACGCCCGTTTTAAACTGGGTCCGGTTCCGGTCTTTTACAGTCCTTATTTACAGTTACCCGTCGGCGATAAGCGTCGCTCTGGTTTCCTGATCCCGAACGCAAAATACTCTACCAATAACTATTTTGAGTTCTATCTCCCATATTATTGGAACATTGCGCCCAATATGGACGCCACCATCACGCCGCATTATATGCACCGTCGTGGCGGTATCATGTGGGAGAACGAATTCCGCTACCTCACCCAGGCGGGCGCAGGTCTGATGGAGTTCGACTACCTGAATTCCGATAAAGTGTACGAGGATGAAAATCAGAAGGATGACAATTCACGCCGCTGGCTGTTTTACTGGCAACACGCTGGTGTAATGGATCAGGTGTGGCGTTTTAACGTCGACTACACCAAGGTCAGCGATTCCAGCTACTTTAACGACTTTGACAACAAGTATGGTTCCAGTACTGACGGCTACGCCACGCAAAAATTCAGCGTCGGCTATGCGGTACAAAACTTTGATGCGACGGTTTCGACCAAGCAGTTCCAGGTCTTTGATGACCAGAACAAAAGTAGTTATTCCGCCGAACCGCAGTTAGACGTTAACTTTTACCAGAACGACGTCGGTCCGTTTGATACCCGTATCTATGGTCAGGCGGTTCATTTTGTGAACACCACGGATAATATGCCGGAAGCGACGCGTGTTCACCTTGAACCAACAATTAATCTGCCGTTGTCGAATAACTGGGGAAGTATCAATACCGAAGCGAAACTGCTGGCAACGCACTATCAGCAGACTAACCTTGATTGGTACAACAGCAACCCGCGTAACGTTAACAAGCTTGATGATTCAGCCAACCGCGTCATGCCGCAGTTTAAAGTTGACGGCAAGATGATCTTCGAGCGCGATATGAACATGTTAGCGCCGGGCTATACCCAAACGCTGGAGCCCCGTGCGCAGTACCTGTATGTACCGTATCGCGACCAAAGTCATATCTATAACTATGACTCGTCCCTGCTGCAATCTGACTACAGCGGCCTGTTCCGTGATCGTACCTATGGCGGTCTGGACCGAATCGCGTCTGCCAACCAGGTAACGACCGGGGTCACATCTCGCGTTTATGATGACGCTGCCGTTGAACGTTTTAATATTTCTGTGGGTCAAATCTACTATTTCACCGAGTCTCGCACCGGCGATGACCATATCGAATGGGAGAATGACGACAAAACAGGCTCATTGGTATGGGCAGGTGACACCTACTGGCGCATCTCCGATCGCTGGGGTTTACGCAGTGGGATCCAGTACGATACCCGTCTGGACAGCATCGCAACCAGCAACAGCAGCATCGAATATCGTCGCGACGAAAACCGTATGCTGCAGCTGAACTACCGTTATGCCAGCCCGGAGTATATTCAGGCTGCAGTGCCTTCCCGTGATGTGACTAAACCACAATATGAAAACGGGATTTCACAGGTAGGCGCGGTAGCAAGCTTCCCGATCGCCGATCGCTGGTCGATTGTCGGGGCTTACTACTTTGATACCAACGTGAACAAAGAAGCAGATTCCATGCTGGGCCTGCAGTACAACTCCTGCTGTTACGCCATTCGCTTCGGCTACGAACGTAAGCTGAACGGCTGGGATGACAAACAGCAGCACGCGATTTATGACAACACGATCGGCTTTAATATCGAACTACGCGGCCTGAGTTCCAACTACGGTCTCGGCACCAACCAAATGTTGCGTTCGAACATTTTACCGTATCAAAGCTCTTTATGATCTGATTGATTTACAACGTAATCCGCTTTGCGGTTAATTGAAATGGAAAAAGTATGAAGAACTGGAAAACGCTGCTTCTCGGTATCGCCATGATCGCGAATACCAGTTTCGCTGCCCCACAGGTAGTCGATAAAGTCGCAGCCGTCGTCAATAACGGCGTCGTTCTGGAAAGCGACGTCGATGGCTTAATGCAGTCAGTAAAACTTAATGCGGGTCAGGCTGGTCAACAATTACCGGACGACGCCACGCTGCGTCATCAGATCCTGGAACGTTTGATCATGGATCAAATCCTCCTGCAGATGGGTCAGAAGATGGGTGTTAAAATCTCTGACGAGCAACTGGATCAGGCGATTGCCAACATCGCCAAGCAAAACAACATGACGCTGGATCAGATGCGCAGCCGTCTGGCACAGGATGGCTTAAGCTATTCGACCTATCGTAGTCAGATCCGCAAAGAGATGACCATCTCTGAAGTGCGTAACAACGAAGTTCGCCGTCGCGTTACTATCCTGCCTCAGGAAGTGGATGCCCTGGCGCAGCAGGTCGGCAACCAAAACGATGCCAGCACCGAGCTGAACCTGAGTCACATTCTGATCCCATTACCAGAAAACCCAACTTCTGACCAGGTTAACGCGGCTGAAAGTCAGGCGCGCTCTGTTGTTGATGAAGCGCGTAACGGTAGTGATTTCGGCAAACTGGCTATCACCTATTCCGCTGACCAGCAGGCGCTGAAAGGCGGCCAGATGGGTTGGGGACGTATTCAGGAGCTGCCAGGCATCTTTGCCCAGGCGCTAAGCACCGCGAAAAAAGGCGATATCATTGGCCCAATTCGTTCTGGTGTCGGCTTCCACATCCTGAAAGTCAACGATATGCGTGGTCAAAGCCAGAGCATCTCCGTGACTGAAGTTCATGCCCGCCATATTCTGCTCAAGCCATCGCCGATCATGACCGATCAACAGGCGCGTCTGAAGCTGGAACAAATCGCAGCTGATATTAAGAGCGGTAAAACAACCTTCGCGGCAGCGGCTAAAGAGTTTTCTCAGGATCCGGGTTCTGCCAACCAGGGCGGAGATCTGGGCTGGGCTGCGGCGGATATTTTCGATCCCGCTTTCCGCGATGCGCTGACCAAACTTCACAAAGGCCAGATGAGTACCCCGGTGCACTCCTCTTTCGGGTGGCATCTGATCGAGCTGCTGGACACGCGTAACGTTGATAAAACTGATGCGGCGCAGAAAGACAGAGCTTATCGTATGCTGATGAACCGTAAATTCTCGGAAGAAGCTGCGACCTGGATGCAGGAACAGCGCGCCAGCGCCTACGTTAAAGTTCTGAGCAACTAATGACTCGTATTCAACGCGTTGTGATCACTCCCGGCGAACCCGCCGGGATTGGCCCGGACCTGGTGGTTCAGCTCGCCCAACGTGAGTGGCCTGTAGAACTCGTTGTCTGTGCGGATGCCGCACTCCTCAGTGACCGGGCAGCAATGCTCGGTTTACCGCTTTCACTCCTCCCATACTCTCCAGATACCCCAGCCAGACCGCAATCAGCAGGTACGTTGACGCTGTTGCCGATTGCTCTGCGGGCGCCTGTTATCGCGGGTCAGTTGGCGGTAGAGAACGGACAATATGTGGTGGATACGCTGGCTCGCGCCTGCGATGGTTGTCTGCAAGGTGAGTTTGCGGCGCTGATTACCGGTCCGGTACACAAGGGCGTAATCAATGACGCAGGCGTCCCGTTTACCGGACATACCGAGTTTTTTGAAGAGCGCTCACAGGCGAAGAAAGTCGTCATGATGCTGGCGACTGAAACGCTGCGCGTTGCCCTGGCAACCACTCATTTGCCGCTCAGAGCCGTTGCCGATGCCATTACGCCTGCTCTGCTTAAGGAAGTGATCGGTATTTTGCATCATGATTTGCGCACCAAGTTTGGCATTGCCGATCCGCATATTCTGGTGTGCGGTCTTAACCCGCATGCCGGTGAAGGTGGTCATATGGGAACGGAAGAGATAGACACCCTCATTCCGGTCCTTGATGAACTGCGTGCGCAGGGGATGAAATTAAACGGCCCGCTGCCCGCAGATACGCTGTTTCAGCCCAAATATCTCGACCACGCGGATGCCGTGCTGGCAATGTACCACGATCAGGGTCTCCCCGTGCTAAAATACCAGGGATTTGGTCGCGGTGTGAATATCACGCTGGGCCTGCCCTTTATTCGCACATCCGTCGATCACGGCACCGCGCTTGAACTTGCGGGTCGTGGGCAAGCAGATGTCGGCAGTTTTATTACGGCGCTTAATCTCGCCATCAAAATGATTGTTAATACCAATGAATAATCGAGTCCATCAGGGCCACTTAGCCCGTAAACGTTTCGGGCAAAACTTCCTCAACGATCAGTTTGTGATCGAAAGTATTGTCTCTGCTATCAACCCGCAGAAAGGTCAGGCTATGGTCGAAATCGGCCCGGGCCTGGCAGCGTTGACCGAACCTGTAGGCGAACGCCTGGACAAGCTCACGGTCATAGAGCTGGACCGCGATCTCGCCGCCCGCCTGCAAACACACCCGTTTTTAGGGCCGAAGCTGACGATTTATCAGCAAGATGCCATGACCATGAACTTCGGCGAACTCGCACAAACGATGGGTCAGCCGCTGCGCGTATTCGGCAACCTGCCGTATAACATCTCCACGCCGCTCATGTTCCATCTTTTTTCCTATACTGATGCCATCGCCGACATGCATTTCATGTTGCAAAAAGAGGTGGTCAACCGTCTGGTTGCAGGGCCAAACAGTAAAGCGTATGGTCGATTAAGCGTCATGGCGCAGTATTACTGCAATGTGATCCCGGTACTTGAAGTGCCGCCATCCGCATTTACGCCTGCGCCTAAAGTCGATTCCGCCGTGGTGCGTCTGGTCCCTCACGCGACAATGCCGTACCCCGTTAAAGATGTTCGTGTGCTGAGCCGTATTACCACTGAAGCGTTTAATCAGCGTCGCAAAACGGTACGTAATAGTCTTGGTAACCTGTTTAGCGTTGAAGTACTAACAGAGCTGGGCGTTGATCCGGCGATGCGAGCGGAAAATATCTCTGTCGCGCAATACTGCCGGATGGCTAACTATCTGTCAGAAAACGCGCCATCGAAGGAGAGTTAAACATGATCAATTCGCCCCGAGTGTGCATTCAGGTACAAAGCGTCTACATTGAGGCGCAATCCTCACCTGATGATGAACGTTACGTTTTTGCTTATACCGTGACTATCCGCAATTTGGGGCGAGCGCCTGTGCAGCTGTTGGGGCGTTATTGGTTGATCACCAATGGTCATGGCCGTGAAACCGAAGTTCAGGGCGAAGGCGTGGTTGGCGTTCAGCCCCACATCGAACCTGGCGAAGAGTACCAGTACACCAGCGGTGCGGTGATTGAAACACCGCTGGGCACCATGCAGGGTCATTACGAAATGATCGATGAGCAAGGGATCGCCTTTACCATCGACATTCCCGTGTTCCGACTCGCCGTTCCTACACTCATTCATTAAAACAATAGCTATGGCAACATACCTCATTGGCGACGTTCACGGTTGTTACGATGAACTGGTAGCCTTGCTGCACCAGGTTGACTTTAATCCAGAACAAGACACCTTATGGCTCACCGGCGATCTGGTCGCGCGTGGGCCAGGGTCGTTAGACGTTTTGCGCTACGTTAAATCGCTTGGCGACAGCGTACGGTTAGTCCTCGGTAATCACGATTTACACCTGCTGGCCGTGTTTGCTGGCATCAGCCGTAATAAACCGAAAGACCGGCTCACGCCGCTGCTTGAGGCACCGGATGCTGACACGCTGCTTAACTGGCTACGTCGCCAGCCGCTGTTGCAGGTTGATGAAGAGAAGAAACTGGTCATGGCGCATGCAGGGATTACCCCACAGTGGGATCTGCAGACGGCGAAGGACTGTGCTCGCGACGTTGAAGCCGTGCTGTCGAGCGACTCTTATCCATTCTTTCTTGATGCCATGTACGGCGACATGCCAAATAACTGGACCCCGGAACTGACGGGGCTGGCGCGCCTGCGTTTTATTACCAACGCGTTTACCCGCATGCGTTACTGCTTCCCCAACGGTCAGTTGGACATGTACAGCAAAGAGTCGCCAGAAGATGCGCCTGCCCCGCTGAAACCGTGGTTTGCCATTCCTGGACCGGTCAGTGAAGCCTATAGCATTGCATTCGGGCACTGGGCATCGCTGGAGGGCAAAGGCACGCCAGAAGGTATTTACGCGTTAGATACGGGGTGTTGCTGGGGCGGGGATCTCACCTGTCTGCGCTGGGAAGACAAACAGTACTTTGTACAGCCATCAAATCGCCATCTGAATCTGGATCCCGGCGAGGCCGTCAACGCCTGATAGTCGTCTGCCGGATGGCGGTGCTTACACCTTATCCGGCAAACGAATGTGCAATCTGTAGGCCTGATTAGCGCAACGCCATCAGGCATCCACATTAACGACGTTCCAAAATCTCGAAGCAGTAGCTGTGGGAGTTTTGCGCGTCAGCATCGTGGAATTCACTGAACACCGATTCCCAGTCATCCGGTTCGTAGTCCGGGAAATGCGTATCCCCTTCAACTTCCGCATCAATGTGTGTCAGATACAGTTTCTGCGCTTTCGGCAGGAACTGCTCATACACACGCCCACCGCCAATAACCATGATTTCAGGTTCATCGCCACAGGCCGCGATCGCTTCCTCAACAGACTTCACCCACTGCACGCGATCGTCGGTGCCAGGCTTGCTGCTGATGACGATATTTTTACGCCCTGGCAACGGTCGCCCGATGGATTCCCACGTGTGGCGTCCCATGACAACCGGCTTGTTTAAGGTATTACGTTTAAACCAGGCGAGATCGGCAGGTAGGTTCCATGGCATGGCATTTTCCATACCGATGACGCGATCTACCGCTAACGCCGCAATCAGACTGATCATTGAATGTTTCCCGGATACAAAAAAATTGTCGCCACTATACGGAAAGCGCAATCTTTCGTCGACTGGCGGAAAGAGGATGAGCATGAAAATTTTCCGTTCTGCTGGCGAACCGACCTATTTAAGGTGGTACGCCAGCATTACAGTAGTTCAAAAACAGCCAATTAGCAGTAAAGTTTGCAGAACATCACATTTTTTACCCTATGCTGACGGTTTCACTTCCGGCTCATCGGCGACGTCGCCCGTATGCTTACCTTCATCCGTGCCTTGCCAGCCATGGCGTTGAATTAATGATAAGTGCTGACGATCTTCCGCAATAATTTCACTCAGCATTTCGCTGGTGCGTTTATATACCGCCGCGCGGGACGTTGCGTCATTTTCCCCTTTCACCATCTCCTCAACCATCAGCGTGTTGAAGCGGCGGAATACATCGGCCCGCTCACGCGCTTCATAGCGTCCAAGCCCAAGACCTTCCAGTGCCTGACGTCCGGTCTTGAGCGCGCCCTCAAAGGTTTCACGTTCCGGCATCTCCACGCCAGCCTGGCGCAGGCGGATGTAATGATCCACGTCGCGCGCACGGGCAATAATTTGCAGATGCGGGAAATACTGTTTCACCATTTCAGTCAGTTGCAGGCTGGTTTGCGGATCGTCAATGGCGTTAATAATAACTTCAGCTTTAGCCGCCCCGGCAGACTCCAGCAGATCCATCCGCGTCGCATCGCCATAGAAAACCTTCATGCCGAATTTACGCAGCGTTTCGATATGGTCCGGGTCATGATCAAGAACCACCATTTTGACCCCGCTCGACAACAACAGACGACCGGTTATCTGACCAAATCGCCCAAACCCGGCGATGATCACCCGAGGTTGTTCCTCGTCGATTTCATCTGCTTCCCGCTCTTCACCGGTCGCCGATTTTTCCAGACGCGTCAGAATTACCAGTAAAATCGGCGTCGCCGCCATCGACAGCGCCACTGCCAGCGTCAGAGATTTCGCCCAATCAGGATCAAGCACATTTGCCATTTGCGCCGCGCCAAACACCACAAAGGCAAACTCACTGCCCTGCCCTAATAACACGGCAAACCATCTGCGCTGCTTGTTCGGCACCTGTAAGGGTTTCGCTATCAGCCACAGCATAACGGTTTTGATAACCAGGAAACCGACCAACAGAATGATAATGCGCAAGGGATTATCAATCAGCGTACCAAAGTCGATAGACATCCCGACGCCGATGAAAAACAGTCCCAGCAGCAGCCCTTTAAATGGCTCGATATCGCTTTCCAGCGCGTGACGATACTCAGAGCTTGCCAGCAGCACACCGGCCAGGAACGCGCCCATCGCCATCGACAGTCCAACCTCTTCCAACAGCAGACCGAAGCCAAAAACGAGGAACAGCGCAACGGCACTGAATACTTCCCGCAGGCCAGAACGAGCGACAAAACGCAAGGCCGGACGCGTCACATAACGCCCCAGCAACACCACCAGCACCAGGGCGCTCGCCACTTTAAGGGCGGAGAGCGCAAACGCCCCAAGCGTTGTCGATGCGCCACTCGCCGCAAGTAATGGGATCATCGCCACCAGAGGAATAGCGGCGATATCCTGGAACAGCAGCACGGCAAATGCGCTGCGTCCCATTTGCGAAACCATCAGGTTCCGTTCATTCATCGCCTGCATAGCAATAGCCGTGGAGGAAAGCGCCAGCGTCATGCCGATCAGTTCCGCTACCTGCCAGCGCAGACCGAGGAACATACAGAACAAACCAATCAGACCGCCGCAAACCACCATCTGCAGCGCACCACCACCGAACACCGAGGCCCGCAGTTTCCACAAACGTTGCGGATCCAGCTCCAGACCGATGACAAACAGCATCAACACCACGCCGATCTCGGCAAAATGCAGGATTGATTCAGCGTCGGTCACCATCCTCAGGCCCCAGGGTCCAATAATGCACCCTGCGATGAGATACCCCAGCACTGATCCTAGCCCCAGTCGCACGGCAATGGGGACAATCAGCGCCGCCGATCCGAGATAAATCAGCGCCTGTATTAGCGTATGGTTATCCATGATGAACCTCCTGCCACTCCAACAGACGCTGTTTGTAATGACGCGCCTGCGCCTGCAGAGTTTCATCATCACAGATAAACGTACAGTGCATCGCAAACGGCGGCAGCCATTTGAGGCCACAGTAGAGCGCCGTTGCCTGTAAGGGCTGGGAAAGCACATCAAATCCGGGATGGGAGCCAATATCAAAGTGGTTTTCGCCGCCGCCGGTCGTCACTGCCCACAGCAGATGTTTACCGTGGAGCGCTGTCCCGCCGTGGCCATACGCCCAACCGTGCGAAAGGACCTTATCCATCCACAGCTTGAGTAAGGGAGGAGTGCTATACCATTGCATAGGATGCTGCCAGATAATCAAATCAGCGCGCGCCAGCGCATCCTGTTCTGCGGCAATATCGATATTGAAGTCGGGGTAGAGCTGGTAGAGCGAGCGGATCTCCACACCCTCCAGCATCCTTGCCTGTTCAAGCATCCGCTTATTCGCATGCGAGTGCTGCGGATAGGGATGCGCATAAATGATGAGGATCATGATTAGCCTGTTTCACTGCATTATTGTAATAACAGTGAGTTTAGTCAGTTAATCCGCAGGCTAACAGTCAATATTATTGAGTAGTTGAATGGAGAAAACTGAACTAGTTATCCAGTTCGCTCATATCTTTAACCTGATCGCGGTTAATTTGTTCCGTCTTACCCGTTTGCGCATTTTTGTACGACACCAGGCCTGTATCATCATCGACTTGCGGTTTGCCGTCGGTCACGATTGTTTTGCCATCGGTAGTTTTAACCGCCTGGTTCGAGGAGCAACCGGCTACGGTGAACAGTGCTGCTGCGGTAAAAATAGAGGTGATCAGAATATGTTTTTGCATGGTGTTCTCCCTGCTTTTCAGTCGTTTTCAGTGATATACCCGTTAACTGTAGGCTAACTGACTGAGTTGCAGGGAAAATACAGAACACTCCTAATAACCCGCCCTGGTCACGGGCTTACTGCGGATCGTCATTTGGCTGGTTTGCGCCAGCGTCAGACCTCGCGTTTCCGGGGCGAAAGCGATGGACACGAGCAGGCCGATCAGCGAAATTCCCGCCCCCATCAGCATGACATTACTGATCCCGTATTTGGTGATGAACACCGGCAGCGCCCAGGTTGAAACAATGGTGCCGATACGGCTTAAGGACATTATCACCCCGACGGCAGACGCACGAATATCGGTGGGAAACAGTTCGTTAGGGTATAGCCATTGCAGGTTTCCGGGTCCCCCAGAGAAAAACGCGTATACGGCAAACGCCAGCACCACCAGCCACGCGCCCATATCAGGGATTAACCCCAGCACGGTCAGCGCCAGCGTCATCATAATGAAGCTGCCAATTAACAGCGGTCGTCGGCCCGCGCTATTGAGCCAGAACATGGGAGGAATGCATCCCAACATAAAGCATAAGCTGATTACCACATTTCCCAACGCGGCGCTTTTCCCGGCACCAAGCCCCAGCAGCCCCACAATCTGCGGACCAAAGGTATAAATGGCAAACATCGGGATCACCTGACAAGTCCAGATAGCGGCGACAAACAGCACAAACGGGAAATGACGGCGATTAAATAGCTGAAGAAAGCGCGTCTCCTGCGGCGCTTCTTCGTCGAACACCACCGGTTCGCCGAACAGTTTGATCATCATCTCCTCACACTCTTTCACCCGACCTTTACGCAGCAGCCAGCGCGGCGATTCAGGAAGATCGAAACGCCCAATCAGGATCAAAATGCAGGGGATCACCGCGCTGCCCAACATCCAACGCCATCCGCCCTCAACATCATACAACCAGTAGCCGACCAGATCGGCACAGGTGGCGCCGACATACCACATAGCGGCGATAAAACCGATGGAGAAAGCGCGTTGGCGGGTATTGGAAAACTCGGTGATCATCGAGGTGGCGATCGGGTAGTCGGCACCAATCACAATGCCGATCAGCACGCGCATTACCAACAACTCAACGGGCGAGGAGACAAACATGGTTGCCGCCGATATCACGCCAATGGCGATAATATCGATAATGAACATTTTGCGCCGCCCGACCTTGTCGGAAATGTAGCCAAACAGCGACGTCCCCACAAACAGACCCGCGAGCGTACCGGCGCCCAGCAGACCAATCCACTGCGCATCCAGTTTCAATGCTGGCGTGAGCTGTTCCAATGCCACGCCAATCATCACCAGCACATAACCATCCAGAAACGGCCCACCGCTTCCCCACAGCATTATCCGGCGGTGAATAGAGGTGAATTTGATGTCATCAAAGTTCCTGGGCTGCTGCATGGTTATGTCCTGTTTTATTTTAACTTAATGCCTGATGACGTTACGCTTATCAGGCCTACGCATTGTTCCTGTAGGCCGGATAAGGCGAAGCCGCCATCCGGCACCAGGTTTAGCCGTAGCGGAACTCCACGCCAAACGTCCCACGCGGGTATTCCCATTTTTCCAGCGCTGTATCCAGTCCGAGAATGCGGCACGTTCCGCATTCCAGGCATCCGGCATAATCAAAACGTACGCTACCGTCATCCTGCTTTTTATACAGGCCAGCCGGACAGGCCTTAATCAGCACCTCCAGCACCTGTTTATCAGGATCGGTTTTGAGAATGATATGCGGACTGTCTTCATCCACATTGAACTTATTGACGCCCAGTTTGACGTCCACGTTGACGGGAGATGTCATAATACGGTCACTCCTTTCAGGCCATCTTTCATCAGGTTGATGAAGCCCACTTTCTTCGCATGGCGCAGGATTTTTTTACGCATTGGCACCGGTGCCGAACCATCCACGGTGAACAGGTCGCGCGCAATACTGACCGCCATTTCCGGATAAGCGGTAAACATGCGTGGGTTATCAAGAAAAGCGGGTAGCTTTTGATACATGCGCATATCGCGCATCGGGCCTTCGTCCAGATGCTGACGGTATTCCCCCAGCGACTGCTTGCTAAAATCGTCGCGCTTCATTGCGGAAAGCACCGTTTTTGCCGCCGCTTCACCTGCGGATATGGCGAGATCCATACCGCGAATGGTAAAGCCGAGGTTCATACACATTCCAGCAGCGTCACCAGCAATCAATACGCCGTCCCCCACCAGTTCTGGCTGCATGTTGATACCGGCTTCCGGTACGACGTGCGCGGCATATTCCACCAGCTTGCCACCGGCGATCAGCGGGGCAACCGCCGGATGCTGTTTGAAATCTTCCAGCATTTGCGGAACCGATTTTTTCGCATCTTTCAGATGATGAAGGCCGCAGACCAGTCCCAGAGAAAGGGTCGTTTCATTCGTATAGAGAAAGCCACCACCCATCAACCCATCGGTGGGCGATCCGGCAAACAGACAGGCAGCCCCTTCGTTCCCTTGTAACTGGAAACGATCTTCAATTACCGATTTCGGCAACTCGATCAGCTCTTTTACGCCGACGGCAACATGCGATGCCTCGACGCGCTTTGCCATACCCAACTTTTCAGCCAACAGAGAATTCACTCCGTCGGCAAGGATCACCACTTTGGCTTCCAGAATATCGCCATCGGCTTCCACGCCCACGACTTTGCCCTCGCGCTGCACAACGTTATCCACGCGGATACCGGTGATGAGCTGAGCGCCCGCCTCTTCGGCCTGTTCCATCAGCCAGGCGTCAAATTTACTGCGTAAGACAGAGTAAGAAACCTGCGACGATTTGGCGTCTTCGCCGTTGCAATAGTCGATGGTCATCGCCCCTTTGTCGGTCATAAAGGCGAGTTTTTCGTGGGTGATGATGCGTTCAATGGGGGCCTGCTCAGCAAAACCGGGAATGATATTCTCCAGGCTATGCGCATACATGCGCCCACCGGTGACATTCTTCGCGCCAGCAGAATTGCCGCGCTCGATAACCAGCACCTGTGCGCCCTCCCGAGCCAGCACCAGCGCCGCAACCGAACCCGCCAGACCTGCACCCACGATGATGGCATCAAAGATATCTTCGGACATACGTACTCCTGTCAGCGGCAGGACACCTTCGCATCCTGCCCGAAATGGTTTAACGCGCTAAAGCAGCCGTCAGCGCAGGCAGGATCTTCAGCGCATCGCCAACGATGCCAAAATCCGCATACTGGAAGATCGGCGCATTTTTATCTTTGTTGATGGCGAAAATCGTCTGCGCGCCGTTGGCGCCGACCATATGTTGGATCTGCCCGGATATCCCCACGGCCAGATACAGTTCCGGCTTGAGCATCAGGTTGGAGATGCCGACGTAGCGTTCGTGTTCCATCCACTTCTCGTTTTCCGCCACCGGTCGGGAGCACGCCAGCTCGGCGCCAATCGTCTGGCACAGCGCCTCCACCAGCGAGATATTTTCTTTGCTGCCGATCCCGCGTCCCACGCTAACCACCAGACGGGCTTTGTCGAGGTCGACGCTGTTGCTCTGACGTGCCTGAGTTGCCGTACGAGTAACGGCTATAGCCGGAGCCTGCCATGACACACTGTGCACCTCGCCGCTGCGGGCGGTATCCGGTTGCTGCGCGTCAAACGTTCCACTGCTGAGCGTTATCACTGCGAACGGTGAAGCGATTGTTTCTGCCCCCATAGCCAGGCCGCCGTAGACCATATGTTTTACCGCCGCTTTTCCGTCCTGCACGGCGACTGCACTGGCGTCGTTGGAGACCGCTGCCGACAAGCGAAAACCCAGTTTTGCCGCTAACAGCTTGCCGCGACGCGTATTCGGCAGCAGCACCGCCCCGCCCTCGCTGTGCTGACGAATAGTTTCGGCCATCACATCAGCGTAGTCTTCGACCATACGGTCTTCTGGTTTACCGCTGAGTAACCAGACATCATCTGCGCCTAAATGGCATGCCGTCGCGCAGTCCGCTTCACTCAGCACAAACGTGTTAACTTTTTCACCTAAAGCCTGCGCACCATTCATCAGTTCCGGCAGACGAGAAGGGGTATCGCTGAATACCCAGATACTGGAAAATTTGTTCATAACATCCCCTGATAATTAAATGATTTTGCGAAGATTCTCGACAAACGCGGCAATCTGTTCTTCACCGTCACCTTCAATTACAACACGCTGACGCTCACGCTGCTTCGGTGCAGCAACGTGTTGTTCGGAATATACCTGCGTGCTGCTCAGGCCAATGTCTGCCGGCGACCAGACCTGAACCGGTTTTTTCGCCGCGCCAAGAATGGCTTTCATGGAAGGGATTTGTGGGGTGTTGATGTCTGTTGAGACCGCGATCACCGCCGGAAGCGGAATGCTCAGAGTTTCGACTTCATCTTCCAGTTCACGCTCTACCGTCAGAGTGCTGTCGGTAAGAGAGAGGATTTTACTCACGCCGTTAATCGCCGGAACGTTCAGCGCTTCGCCCACCAGCAGACCAACCTGCTGAGCATAAAGATCGGAAGAACCGTCACCGCAAATAAGCAGATCGAAACCTGCTTTTTGCGCGGCGGCTGCCAGCGCGCTGGCAGTTTGTTGCGGCAGCGCCTGCTCAAATTGCTCGTCAATAACAACAATCAGTTCATCTGGGCCACGGGAAAGCACATCTTTTCGCCCTTTTGCATTGGTCAGCGCTTTGCCGCCGACGCTCATGGCCACAACCAGGGCCTCTCCTGACTGTTGTTTCAACTGACAAGCCGCTTCGATCGCATTCAGATCATACTGGCTTATTTTGCCATCCGCTTTGCTGAAATCGAGTGAGCCATCAGCATTATTAATCGCAATATCCTGTTCATCAGGTACGCATTTGTAGCAAGTAATTATCTTCATTGCATCTCCAGAAATCATGAAGGAAACGTATTTATATCGGCAGTGTTAAATACAGATATCACGCTCTTTAATTCGGAAATAAAACCTTAATCACCAATATTGAAAATGTCACACATTGAAATTCGTAACTTTCAATAGTGTTATGCACATCACCAATATTGAAAGAATCACGTCAAATATGAAAATTTTCAATATTGTCTGCGGGTTCAACAATATTGAACGCCAGTCACTTAAAAAAGTTAAAAAACCACAACCAACTAATTGATTAAAAACAAAAAACATCAAATTTTTAAGCGAATTACTCAGCATAAAAAAGTGTGACAAAGATAACAGAACCACCCGATATGAATACTCATTATGGGTTACTCACTGAGGCGCTCCCAGAGGTTAAAAAGTTATCAACAAATCATTAATAATAAATAAACAAACGATCATGCACGGGCACGCTAAATAAGTTTCGTTTTCACACTGGAATTCACTTATGAAAAATGAAAAGAGAAAATCGGGAATTGAACCGAAGGTTTTTTTTCCGCCATTAATAATAGTTGGGATACTTTGTTGGCTAACTGTAAGAGATCTCAATGCCGCTAACGTCGTTATTAATGCGGTATTCAGTTATGTCACCAATGTCTGGGGCTGGGCATTTGAATGGTATATGGTCGTCATGCTCTTCGGCTGGTTCTGGTTGGTCTTTGGCCCGTATGCCAAAAAGAAATTAGGCGACGAAAAACCAGAGTTTAGTACCACCAGCTGGATTTTTATGATGTTCGCTTCCTGTACATCCGCCGCGGTGCTGTTCTGGGGTTCCATCGAGATCTACTACTACATCTCCACCCCGCCGTTTGCTCTCGCGCCTAACTCCACGGGCGCGAAAGAGCTGGGCCTGGCGTACAGCCTGTTCCACTGGGGACCATTGCCGTGGGCAACCTACAGTTTCCTTTCTGTGGCTTTCGCCTACTTCTTCTTTGTGCGCAAGATGGACGTCATCCGTCCCAGCTCCACGCTGGTACCGTTAGTGGGCGAGAAGCATGCGAAAGGGCTGTTCGGCACCATCGTCGATAATTTCTATCTGGTGGCGCTGATCTTCGCGATGGGTACCAGCCTCGGTCTGGCCACTCCGCTGGTAACCGAGTGCATGCAGTATCTGTTCGGTATTCCGCATACGCTGCAACTCGACGCAATCATCATTACCTGCTGGATCATATTGAACGCCATTTGCGTGGCCTGCGGCCTGCAAAAAGGGGTCAAGATCGCCAGCGACGTGCGTAGCTATCTGAGCTTCCTGATGCTGGGCTGGGTGTTTATCGTCAGCGGCGCCAGCTTCATCATGAACTACTTCACCGACTCCGTCGGCATGCTGTTGATGTATCTGCCGCGGATGCTGTTCTATACCGATGCCATCGGTAAAGGCGGCTTCCCACAGGGCTGGACCGTCTTCTACTGGGCGTGGTGGGTCATTTACGCCATCCAGATGAGTATCTTCCTGGCCCGTATTTCGCGTGGTCGTACCGTCCGTGAACTGTGCTTCGGGATGGTGCTGGGCCTGACCGCGTCGACCTGGATCCTGTGGACAGTCCTTGGCAGCAACACGCTGCTGCTGATGGATAAAAACATTCTCAACATCCCGCAGCTGATTGAACAACACGGCGTGGCGCGCGCCATTATCGAAACCTGGGCTGCTTTACCGCTCAGCACCGCCACCATGTGGGGATTCTTCATCCTCTGCTTTATTGCCACGGTGACGCTGATTAACGCCTGCTCTTACACCCTGGCGATGTCCACCTGTCGTGAAGTCCGCGATGGTGAAGAACCGCCGCTGTTAGTGCGTATCGGCTGGTCCGTTCTGGTCGGCATCATCGGTATCGTTCTGCTGGCGCTGGGTGGGCTGAAGCCGATTCAGACCGCGATTATCGCCGGAGGATGCCCGCTGTTCTTCGTCAACATCATGGTGACGCTGTCCTTTATTAAAGACGCCAAAGTGCACTGGAAAGACAAGTAATTCTTATTAACCCAATTGATCAAGAGGCTGAAAGATGGATTTCAACTTAAATGACGAGCAGGAGCTGTTTGTCGCCGGTATTCGTGAACTGATGGCCAGTGAGAACTGGGAAGCTTATTTTGCCGAGTGCGATCGCGACAGCGTCTACCCTGAGCGTTTTGTTAAAGCACTGGCGGATATGGGCATTGATAGTCTGTTGATCCCGGAAGAACACGGTGGACTGGAAGCAGGATTTGTCACCGTGGCTGCAGTCTGGATGGAACTCGGACGCCTGGGCGCACCAACCTACGTGCTGTACCAGTTACCGGGCGGTTTTAACACGTTCCTGCGTGAAGGGACTCAGGAGCAAATCGATAAAATCATGGCGTTCCAGGGAACCGGTAAGCAGATGTGGAACTCAGCCATCACCGAACCGGGAGCGGGATCGGATGTTGGCAGCCTGAAAACCACTTATACACGTAAAAATGGTAAGGTTTATCTTAATGGCAGTAAGTGCTTTATCACCAGTAGCGCCTATACCCCGTACATCGTGGTTATGGCGAGAGATGGTGCATCGCCGGATAAACCTGTTTACACCGAGTGGTTCGTTGACATGAGCAAAGCGGGTATCAAGGTCAACAAGCTGGAGAAACTCGGTCTGCGCATGGATAGCTGCTGTGAAATCACCTTTGACGACGTTGAACTGGACGAGAAAGACATGTTCGGTCGGGAAGGTAATGGTTTCAACCGCGTGAAAGAAGAGTTCGATCATGAACGTTTTCTCGTCGCGCTGACCAACTACGGTACGGCAATGTGCGCTTTTGAAGACGCCGCGCGCTACGCCAATCAGCGCGTGCAGTTTGGCGAAACGATCGGCCGCTTCCAGCTGATTCAGGAGAAGTTCGCGCATATGGCGATCAAACTGAATTCCATGAAAAACATGCTGCTTGAAGCGGCATGGAAAGCGGATAACGGCACCATTACTTCGGGCGATGCGGCAATGTGCAAATACTTCTGCGCCAACGCTGCGTTTGAAGTGGTCGATACCGCCATGCAGGTGCTGGGGGGTGTAGGTATCGCGGGTAACCATCGCATCACGCGTTTCTGGCGCGATCTGCGCGTTGACCGTGTTTCTGGTGGCTCTGATGAAATGCAGATCCTGACGTTGGGTCGTGCGGTACTCAAGCAATACCGCTAATTCAGCACGATTCGTAGGCCGGATAAGGCGTTTACGCCGCCATCCGGCAACATGCCCGGTGGCGCTGCGCCTACCGGGCCTACAAAAAATGCCAGGAGCAAAATTATGAATCATTTACCAATGCCAACCTTTGGCCCACTTGCCGGGGTACGCGTGGTTTTTTCAGGGATCGAAATTGCCGGCCCGTTCGCCGGACAAATGTTCGCCGAATGGGGTGCTGAGGTTATCTGGATTGAAAACGTCGCATGGGCCGATACCATCCGCGTGCAACCTAACTATCCACAGCTCTCACGCCGCAACCTGCACGCCCTGTCGCTGAATATTTTCAAAGATGAAGGCCGGGAAGCGTTTCTGAAGCTCATGGAAACCACCGATATTTTCATTGAAGCCAGTAAAGGCCCGGCCTTTGCTCGCCGCGGCATTACCGATGACGTGCTGTGGGAACATAACCCAAAACTGGTTATCGCCCACCTTTCCGGCTTCGGCCAGTTTGGTACCGAGGAGTACACCAATCTTCCGGCATATAACACCATCGCGCAGGCGTTCAGCGGCTATCTGATCCAAAACGGTGATGTTGATCAGCCGATGCCGGCCTTCCCGTACACCGCCGATTACTTCTCCGGGATGACCGCAACGACAGCAGCGCTGGCAGCCCTGCACAAAGTACGCGAAACGGGTAAGGGTGAAAGCATTGATATCGCCATGTACGAAGTGATGCTGCGTATGGGTCAGTACTTCATGATGGACTACTTCAACGGCGGCGAAATTTGTCCACGCATGACCAAAGGCAAAGACCCGTATTACGCTGGCTGCGGTCTCTATAAATGCGCCGATGGCTATATCGTCATGGAGCTGGTCGGCATCACGCAAATCAACGAGTGCTTTAAGGATATTGGCCTCGCCCACATTCTTGGCACACCGGAAGTCCCGGAAGGTACCCAGCTTATCCATCGCGTGGAATGCCCTTACGGCCCGCTCGTGGAAGAGAAACTGGACGCCTGGCTGGCAACGCACACCATCGCCGAAGTCCAGGCGCGCTTTGCTGAGCTGAATATCGCCTGCGCGAAGGTACTGACCATTCCTGAACTGGAAGGCAACCCGCAGTACGTTGCCCGTGAATCCATTACTCAGTGGCAAACGATGGACGGCCGCACCTGCAAAGGGCCGAACATCATGCCGAAATTTAAAAACAACCCGGGGAAAATCTGGCGTGGCATGCCGTCACACGGCATGGATACCGCCGCCATTCTGAAAAACATTGGTTATAGCGAAGCAGACATAAATGAGCTGGTCGGCAAAGGCCTGGCCAGAGTTGAGGAATAAACGCGACGCGCTGACCTGCTGGTTGGTTAGCGCTCACGCCTGATTTCAGTGGATAAAGCATTATGGATATCGTTGGCGGACAAAACTTACGTCAGATGTGGGACGACCTGGCCGGGGTGTACGGAGATAAAACGGCGTTAATTTTCGAATCCTGCGAAGGAATCGTTCGGCAGTATAGCTATGCCTCGCTCAATGAAGAGATAAACCGCACGGCGAACCTTTTCCATTCCTTAGGGATCCGCAAGGGCGACAAGGTCGCATTGCATCTGGATAACTGTCCGGAATTTATCTTTTGCTGGTTTGGACTGGCAAAAATTGGCGCCATTATGGTGCCGATTAATGCCCGCTTGCTGGGCGAAGAGAGCGCCTGGATCCTGCAAAACAGCCAGGTGAGCCTGCTGGTCACCAGTGCCGAGTTTTATCCTATGTACCGCCAGATACGGCTGGAAAATACCACTCCGCTAAATCATATCTGTCTGATTGGCGAGCAGCTTCCGGTTGACGACGGCGTGAGCCACTTTACCCAACTGCAAGCCCGCCAGTCGACTAATCTGTGCTATACGCCTGCGTTATCCACTGACGATACGGCGGAAATTCTGTTTACCTCAGGCACCACCTCGCGGCCTAAAGGGGTGGTGATTACCCACTACAACCTGCGCTTTGCGGGCTACTACACCTCCTGGCAAATCGCTCTGCGCGATGATGACGTCTATATGACGGTGATGCCCGCTTTTCATATCGACTGTCAGTGTACGGCTGCCATGGCCGCCTTCTCCGCAGGCAGCACCTTTGTGCTGGTGGAGAAGTACAGCGCCAGGGCGTTCTGGGATCAGGTGCGTAGATATCAGGCGACGGTCACCGAATGCATCCCGATGATGATCAGAACGCTGATGGTCCAACCCGCGGCCCCAACGGACAGACAGCATCACCTGCGCGAAGTGATGTTCTATCTCAATTTATCCGAACAGGAAAAAGATGCCTTTATCGACCGCTTTGGCGTCAGACTGCTGACCTCCTACGGCATGACCGAAACCATCGTGGGCATTATTGGCGATCGCCCCGGAGACAAACGGCGCTGGCCCTCTATTGGTCGCGTGGGTTTTAGCTATGAAGCCGAAATCCGTGACGATCACAACCGTCCCCTGCCCGCCGGAGAAATTGGCGAAATCTGCATTAAAGGCGTGCCGGGAAAAACAATCTTCAAAGAGTACTACGCGCAACCCGACGCTACTGCCAAAGCGCTGGAACCTGAAGGGTGGTTGCATACCGGTGATTCGGGTTACCAGGATGCGGACGGTTTTTTTTATTTCGTCGACAGACGCTGCAACATGATTAAACGCGGTGGGGAAAATGTCTCCTGCGTCGAGCTGGAAAATATTATTTCTGCGCATCCGAAAATTCAGGACATTGTGATTGTCGGTATTAAAGACTCGATCCGTGATGAAGCCATTAAAGCTTTTATCGTCCTTAATGAGGGTGAAACATTAAGCGAAGCTGAGTTCTTCAGCTTCTGCGAAAACAATATGGCGAAATTCAAGGTTCCTTCTTTTATGGAGATAAGAACCGACCTGCCGCGCAATTGTTCAGGAAAAATAATCAAAAAAAATCTGAAATAACCCTTCCGGTCGGAATTCCTCCGGCCGGGAAACCTAATTATCTGGAGATGAACTATGAGTGAATCATTACATCTGACCCGTAACGGCCCGATCCTGGAAATTACCCTTGACCGGCCTAAAGCCAATGCCATTGACGCTAAAACCAGCTTTGCAATGGGGGAAGCTTTTCTTAATTTTCGTGATGACCCGGAATTACGCGTAGCAATTATCACCGGCGGCGGAGAGAAATTCTTTTCTGCGGGCTGGGACTTAAAAGCGGCGGCCGAAGGTGAAGCGCCAGATGCCGATTTTGGCCCAGGCGGCTTCGCCGGTTTAACCGAAATTTTCGACCTCGATAAGCCGGTCATCGCCGCGGTAAACGGCTACGCGTTTGGCGGCGGTTTTGAGCTGGCGCTGGCGGCGGATTTTATCGTCTGTGCGGAAAATGCCAGCTTCGCGCTGCCGGAAGCAAAACTCGGGATCGTGCCTGACAGCGGCGGTGTACTGCGTCTACCTAAACTGCTGCCACCGGCTATCGTCAACGAAATGGTGATGACCGGCAGACGAATGAGCGCCGAAGAAGCACTGCGCTGGGGCATCGTCAACCGCGTTGTCAGCCAGAGCGACCTGATGGATAGCGCGCGCGAACTGGCACAGCAGTTGGTGAATAGCGCCCCGCTGGCTATCGCCGCGCTGAAAGAGATTTACCGTGCAACCAGCGAAATGCCGGTGGAAGAAGGCTACCGGTACATCCGCAGCGGTGTGCTGAAGCACTATCCATCGGTGCTGCACTCGGAAGATGCACTCGAAGGACCACAGGCATTTGCGGAAAAACGCGATCCGGTATGGAAAGGTCGTTAATGTGCCTATGCCGGATAAGGTATTTACGCCGCAATCCGGCAATAAAACCGAGATAAGACAATGAGCTATTACGCCTTTGAGGGCCTGATTCCGGTGGTACATCCGGATGCCTATGTCCATCCCAGCGCTGTGCTGATTGGCGATGTCATTGTGGGGGCCGGGGTTTATATTGGTCCACACGCCTCATTGCGCGGTGACTATGGTCGCCTGATTCTGGAAGCCGGTTCTAACCTGCAGGATAGCTGCATCATGCACGGCTACTGCGACACCGACACTATCGTGCATGAGAATGGACACATCGGCCATGGCGCAATCCTGCACGGCTGCGTGGTGGGCAGAGATGCGCTGATTGGCATGAACAGCGTGATTATGGACGGTGCGGTGATTGGCGAAGAGAGCATTGTCGCCGCCATGAGCTTTGTCAAAGCCGGATTTCAGGGTGAGGCAAGGCAGATGCTGGTTGGTTCACCGGTTCGCGTACTGCGTGAAGTCACGGACCAGGAGCTGTACTGGAAACGGCTGAACACCAAAGAATATCAGGACCTTGCAATCCGCTGCCAAACAGGACTACACGAAACCTTGCCATTAACGCAGGTCGAAAAAAACCGACCGCGCCTGAAAGGCACGACGGACGTAAAGCCAAAATCAGCACGGTAATTTATGCCGGAGAAGCGCTCACGCCGATCCGGCAAATCACCATTATCGACGCATGCTCTTGGAGAGCATCATCTGCCATTTCTGCTCACGGTTAAGCTCTGTTGGGGGAACCGCTGGCAGTCGCGGCGTTTTCGCCACACTCACCTTTTTTTCCTGCAAATTGTGATTCAAGCGTCTGTAGAGATGAGAATCAATACTGATGACTTTCACCAAACGCTGGCACTGGCAGCCGCGGCCTGCAATTTGATTAGGGATCATCTTAACTTCACAAACAATTTCTCCCACTTCCGACAGAATATAAGAGAGCGTATTAATTGCTTTGCAGTGTTCAATATCAAAATGGCGGGAAATTTCCTTTGCTGTGATCCAACGATCTTCAGCCATCATCCAGTCAGCAATTAACAAATAAAGCGGTCTTTCAACATATTTTTCACACATAAGCACACCATTTCACAAATTAAAAATCTGGCTACGGCCTGTCCAAATTAATAAAAACTAAGCCATATTAAAATTGTGGATATAATGGATAGTATGCGACTTGAATGTTGATTAGTGTGAGCAACATCGTGCTTATTACATTGAAAATGTGGTTATGAAAGCACGGTTGGCCAGGAATGACCTTATGAGAGATAAAAAAAGGGTTTCTTTACAGAAACCCTTTCCCAATTATATTGCAGACCCGGTTAGCGCAATTATCACCGGACCCTTTTTTTATGACTTTTTGATCTGCGCGTGCATTTCCTGAACCGAGGTCACCTTCTCGGTAGCATCGGCATTCAGCGCCATCGCCGTTGCGAAACCGCCGTTCAGGGTGGTGTCATAATGCACTTTGTACTGTAGTGCGCTGCGGCGAATCAGCTTGGAGTCTTCAATCGCCTGACGGCCTTCGGTAGTGTTGATGATGTAAGTGTACTCGCCATTCTTGATACGGTCCTGAATGTGCGGACGGCCTTCATGCACCTTGTTCACCAGACGTGGATTGATACCGGCTTCGCCCAGCACAATCGCGGTGCCGTGCGTCGCATCCAACTCGAAACCAAACTTCAGCAGCTTCGCCGCCAGGTCAACCACGCGCTCTTTATCGCCTTCGCGAACGGAGAGCAGCGCACGACCCTGTTTTTTCATGGTGGAGCTGCTGCCGAGCTGTGCCTTGGCGAACGCTTCCGCGAAGGTACGGCCCACGCCCATCACCTCACCAGTAGAGCGCATTTCTGGCCCTAACAGCGGATCAACGCCCGGGAACTTGTTGAACGGCAGCACCACTTCTTTTACCGAGTAGTACGGCGGGATAACTTCTTTGGTGACGCCCTGCTGTGCCAGCGTTTTCCCGGCCATCACGCGCGCCGCGACTTTCGCCAGCGGTACGCCCGTTGCCTTGGAGACGAACGGAACGGTACGCGCCGCACGCGGGTTCACTTCAATCAGGTAAACTTCGTTATTCTTCACCGCAAACTGGACGTTCATCAGACCGCGAACCTGCAGTTCGAAGGCCAGTTTCTGCACCTGCTGGCGCATCACATCCTGAATTTCCTGGCTCAGGGTATACGCAGGCAGAGAACATGCGGAGTCACCGGAGTGCACGCCCGCCTGTTCGATGTGCTCCATAATACCGCCAATCAGCACCATCTCGCCGTCGCAGATGGCGTCCACGTCCACTTCCACCGCGTCATCAAGGAAACGGTCCAGCAGTACCGGCGCATCGTTAGAAACGCTGACCGCGGTCTGGAAGTAGCGACGCAGGTCGGCTTCGTCGTAGACGATTTCCATCGCGCGGCCGCCGAGAACGTAGGACGGACGCACCACCAGCGGGTAACCAATCTCTTTCGCCTTCTCAACCGCCATTTCAATGGCGGTCACGGTGGCGTTAGCCGGTTGTTTCAGCTTCAGACGGTCAACCGCCTGCTGGAAGCGTTCACGATCTTCCGCACGGTCGATAGCATCCGGGCTGGTGCCGATAACCGGCACGCCTGCCGCTTCCAGCGCGCGCGCCAGCTTCAGCGGAGTCTGGCCGCCGTACTGCACGATAACGCCTTTCGGCTTCTCGATGCGCACGATTTCCAGCACGTCTTCCAGCGTTACCGGCTCGAAGTACAGACGGTCGGAGGTATCGTAGTCGGTAGAAACGGTTTCTGGGTTACAGTTGACCATGATGGTCTCGTAACCGTCTTCGCGCAGCGCCAGCGAGGCGTGTACGCAGCAGTAGTCGAATTCAATGCCCTGACCGATACGGTTTGGACCACCGCCCAGCACCATAATCTTGTCGCGATCCTGAGTTGGATTCGCTTCGCACTCGTCTTCATAAGTGGAGTACATGTAAGCGGTGTCGGTGGCAAATTCTGCCGCGCAGGTATCCACGCGCTTGTAGACCGGGTGCAGGTTATATTGGTCACGCAGCTTGCGGATTTCCGCTTCGCGTACGCCGGCCAGTTTCGCCAGACGCGCATCGGCGAAACCTTTGCGCTTCAGTACGCGCAAGAAGTCAGCGTCGAGGCCGTTGATGCCAAGGTCTGTGACTTTTTCTTCCAGGCGCACCAGTTCTTCAATCTGCACCAGGAACCAGCGGTCGATGTTGGTCAGGTTGAACACGCCATCGACGGACAGGCCAGCACGGAAAGCATCGGCGATGTACCAGATACGCTCGGCGCCCGCGTCTTTCAGCTCGCGGCGGATTTTGGTCAGCGCTTCCGGGTCATCCAGACTTACTTTCGGGTCGAAGCCGGTCGCGCCCACTTCCAGACCGCGCAGCGCTTTTTGCAGAGACTCCTGCTGGGTGCGGCCAATCGCCATCACTTCACCGACAGATTTCATCTGGGTGGTCAGACGGTCGTTAGCGCCAACAAATTTCTCGAAGTTGAAGCGTGGAATTTTCGTCACAACGTAGTCGATGGACGGCTCAAACGAAGCCGGAGTCCGCCCGCCGGTGATGTCGTTCATCAGTTCGTCGAGGGTGTAACCTACCGCCAGCTTGGCTGCGACTTTAGCAATCGGGAAGCCGGTTGCTTTGGACGCCAGCGCCGAGGAGCGGGAGACGCGCGGGTTCATCTCGATAACAATCAGACGGCCGTTTTTCGGGTTTACCGCAAACTGGACGTTAGAACCACCGGTTTCAACGCCGATTTCACGCAGTACCGCCATCGAGGCGTTTCGCATGATTTGATATTCTTTGTCGGTCAGCGTCTGGGCTGGCGCAACGGTGATGGAGTCACCGGTATGGATGCCCATCGCGTCGAAGTTTTCGATGGAGCAGACGATGATGCAGTTGTCGTTTTTATCACGTACCACTTCCATCTCGTACTCTTTCCAGCCAATCAGCGATTCATCAATCAGCAGTTCGTTAGTTGGGGAAAGATCCAGACCGCGTTCGCAAATTTCTTCAAACTCTTCGCGGTTGTAGGCGATACCGCCGCCGGTGCCACCCATGGTGAAGGACGGACGGATAATGCACGGGAAGCCGACGTCAGCGGCAACCGCCAGCGCTTCCTCCATGGTGTGAGCGATGCCTGAACGTGCGGTATCGAGACCGATTTTTTTCATCGCGATGTCGAAGCGACGACGGTCTTCCGCTTTATCAATGGCATCCGCCGTCGCGCCAATCATGGTCACGCCGAACTCAGCCAGTACGCCCTGACGTTCCAGCTCCAGCGCACAGTTCAGCGCCGTCTGACCGCCCATGGTTGGCAGCACCGCATCCGGGCGCTCTTTCTCAATGATTTTGCGTACCACTTCCCAGTGAATCGGCTCGATGTAGGTGGCATCGGCCATTTCCGGGTCGGTCATGATGGTCGCCGGGTTGGAGTTCACCAGAATAACGCGGTAACCCTCTTCACGCAGGGCTTTACACGCCTGCGCGCCGGAATAGTCAAACTCACACGCCTGACCGATAACGATCGGACCCGCGCCCAGAATCAGGATACTTTTTATGTCTGTACGTTTTGGCATGGCTCTTTTACTCCTGATTATTTCGCGGACTGACGGTATTGCTCAATTAACTCGATAAAGTGGTCGAACAGCGGCGCAGCGTCGTGTGGACCCGGGCTTGCTTCAGGGTGCCCCTGGAAGCTGAACGCCGGTTTGTCGGTACGATGAATCCCCTGCAGGGTGCCGTCGAACAGCGACTTGTGGGTCACGCGCAGGTTGGCAGGCATGGAGGCCTCATCGACCGCAAAACCGTGGTTCTGAGCGGTGATCATCACGGTGTTGTTATCAATATCTTTTACCGGATGGTTGCCGCCGTGGTGGCCAAACTTCATCTTAATAGTCTTCGCACCGCTTGCCAGCGCCAGTAGTTGATGGCCGAGGCAGATGCCAAATACCGGAATATCGGTTTCGAGGAATTTCTGAATCGCGGTAATCGCGTAGTCGCACGGCGCCGGGTCGCCAGGGCCGTTGGACAGGAAGATACCGTCCGGATTCATCTTCAGCACATCTTCAGCAGAGGTTTTCGCCGGCACAACCGTCAGGCGGCAGCCGCGATCCGCTAACATACGCAGAATGTTACGTTTAGCGCCGAAATCGTAGGCCACTACGTGGAACGGCAGTTCATCGGCGGATTTAGCTTCCGGCAGGTCACCGGCCAGAGTCCAGCTACCTTGCGTCCAGCTATAAGGCTCCGCGGTGGTCACTTCTTTCGCCAGATCCATGCCGTTCAGACCCGGGAAGGCTTTGGCTTTTTCCAGCGCCAGCGCCGCATCCGGGTTATCACCCGCGATAATGCAGCCGTTCTGTGCGCCCTTTTCACGCAGCAAACGCGTCAGCTTACGGGTATCGATATCGGCAATTGCCACAATATTATGGCGTTTGAGGTAAGAAGAGAGGTCTTCGGTATCGCGGAAGTTGCTGGCAATCAGCGGCAGGTCGCGGATGACCAGGCCTTGCGCATGTACTTGAGAAGATTCTGCATCGGCTTCATTGGTGCCGACATTACCGATATGAGGATAAGTAAGAGTGACGATTTGGCGGGAATAGGAAGGATCAGTGAGGATTTCTTGATAACCGGTCATTGAAGTATTGAAAACGACTTCCCCAACCGCCGAACCTGTTGCCCCTATGGCCCGACCGTGAAACTGGGTTCCGTCTTCCAGAACCAATAGCGCTGACTTAATCAAAACACCCTCCAGAGAATATTCACTCACTTTATTTGCATATTAATTCATTAACACCTCATGAATCAATGCAAATTTGCTTACCTATGGATTTCTGGCAAACGGCGGCATTCTAGAGATAGCCCACGTAAAAGTCTACCCAAAAGGGCATTTTTTATTATTATTTTACGCCACTGGGATAAAACACACGATTTAACAGGCAAAAAGATCAGCTAACTTGGGGTGGAAAACGCTTGCGGAAGATAAAGAGTGTAAAAACAGGAAGCGCGATAGATAAAAGTGGACCATTTGGTCAAAATTTACATTGAAATAACAAAATAACCCTGCAAAACATCAACAAATAGGTCATTAAATAAAAAATCAAATTAAAAAGCGAAAAATAAAAGGGCAATAAAATATTGCCCTATGTAATCAAATAGTTATGATTACAATAACCACATCACGAAGGGTAATAAAAGTTATAAACTGCGTAAATCAAGCACATCTTTCATATCAAAAAGACCGTTTGACTTTGATTTCAGCCAAATTGCCGATCGTACTGCGCCATTGGCAAAGGTCATCCGGCTGGAGGCTTTATGCGTGATCTCAATGCGCTCGCCAATATCGGCAAACATCGCGGTATGCTCACCAACGATATCTCCCGCCCGCACCGTGGCAAAACCGATCGTACCGGGTACGCGCTCACCGGTGTAACCTTCACGCGAATAGACGGCACACTCTTTTAAATCTTTATCCAGCGCCCCGGCAATCGCCTCCCCCATCGCCAGCGCAGTGCCTGACGGCGCATCCACTTTATGACGGTGATGGGCTTCAATAATCTCAATATCGGTGTAATCACCCATCACTTTCGCCGCCTTCTCCAGCAGCTTAAGCATGACGTTAACGCCAACGCTAAAGTTCGCGGCGAAAACGATAGCAATGTCCTGCGCAGCATCACGAATAGCCTGTTTGCCCGCGTCATCAAAGCCAGTGGTGCCAATCACCATCCCTTTACCGTGCTGGCGGCAAAACGCCAGATGCGCCAGCGTGCCTTCCGGGCGAGTAAAATCGATGAAAACATCAAAATCATCTTTCACCGCCTCAAGACTACTTTGCACGGTAACGCCCGTTTTACCGGCTCCCGCTAATTCTCCGGCATCGCTTCCCAGCAAAGAAGAACCTTCGCGCTCCAGCGCCGCGCCGAGCTGTACGCCATCCATGCCAAGAGTGGCCTGAATCAACTGACGCCCCATGCGCCCTCCGGCTCCCGCGATGGCAACGCGGATTTGTGCATCATGCATAGCTATTCTCTTTTGTTAATTTTACGTAAATCGTTTTCAGATTAACCAGCACATCGCTGCGCCGCCAGCCGAAAACGTCGATAATTAGAATTTAATGATAAACAGGCAGAGATATCAGTAAAAGGCATGACGATCAGCGAAAACCACATGATTCTCTGACCACCAGCGCAGGTGGCAGAATAATGCGTTTCGGAGGTTCGTCATTTCCCTGAATGCGACTATAAAGTAGCTCCCCAGCCTTGCGACCTATCTCTTTTGCGGCCACCGACACGGTGGTGAGCGCAGGTTGTACCAGCGCCGCTTCGGTGATGTCATCGAACCCCACCAGCGCAAAATCGCGCCCTGGTTCACGCCCCATTTTGCGTAATGCCTGCATAACCCCAAGCGCCACAATATCCTGATAACAAACGGCGGCGGTAATTTCCGGGAATCGCATAAGAAGCGACTCTGCCACTTTTGCGCCGTCAATCTGGCTGGCCTGCGTCGCCACTATCCATTGCGGATTCGGCGATATTCCCTGCTCCAGCAACGTGCTGGTGAATCCACCGATACGCTGTGCCCGGCTCCCGGAACTTGGGCTACCACCGATAAACGCAATATTCTTATGCCCCATTTTGACTAAATGGGTGGTGGCCATTTGCGTACCGAGAAAGTTATCGGTTCCCACAAAATCAAAATCAGGGTCGCTAAGAGGGCGAACCACCATGATGGCGGGAATATTGCGCCTTTTCAGCGCCTCGAAGAAGGAGGTCGGTGTTTCGCGCGCCGCGCAGAGCACCATGCCGCAGGCATTATTGCGCATCAACGAGTCGACAAATTTTTGCTGCCGCTCCCCTGACTCTTCACTGTTTGCCAGAAACAGAAGCAGGTCATGCCGCTCCATCTCATGGCTTAGCCCTGCAGTCATCTCACCGTAAAAAGGGTTAGTGATATCGTGTAACAACAATCCGACCTGATTACTGCTCCGGTTACGCAGGTTGGCGGCGGTTTGATTATAAACATAGCCGGCATCGTCCAGCGCTTTGAGCACCCTGTCACGTGTGGCCTGAGAAATGCGCCCCCGGTTACGCAACACCATTGAAACGGTTGCCGTGGAGACTCCCGCGCGTTCAGCAACCTGCGCCAGCGTGACTGTAGTCATGACCTCTCCTGTTTATTTCGAAGGTTAATCGAATAACCGAAATATTGCCTTTTTACGTGTGATTCACATCACGCTAACGTGCATTTCACCGCACTGGATTCTGATTATGGCGGGTTAATCGCGTTAACCACACTATGAAAATAAGGTTAATCGATTAATCTTAAATAAGCCAACACGGAGACAGAATATGCGTACAACCTATAATAAATTCCCTGAGGTTAACGTTCAGGGCTATGACAACCACGCCTGGCAGGGTTGGTCGTCAATTCATTCAGTGCTTAACACCAGGGTTTCTACCGCCGCCAAAACCGTATTGATCGTGGATTGCTATCCGGGCGTGCGGCTTGACGAGCTGGAGCAACAGCTTGTTACGACATTAGATACCGCACTGGTGCTGAATATTGAATCCGCCCGCCGCGATGAGCAGGCCCTGCATGATTTACTGGCGCGTAACCTTACCGACGATCGCGTATTCGGCGTTCTCTCCTGTCATCACCTGGATGAATTTTTTGATAGCGACAAACTCAGCCAACTCCGCCAACAGATTGATGCCGTTACCTCAGGGCTGGTTGTCGTGTACGGCTCAGGCGCTGCGCTGGCACACCCTGGTGACGTACTGGTTTATGCCGATCTTCCGCGCTGGGAAATTCAACAGCGTATGCGTCATAACGGGCTGGGTAACTGGGGTGCAGAAAACCAGGATGAAGATATTCTTCGTCGTTACAAACGTGCTTTTTTCATTGAATGGCGGGTATTCGACAAACATAAAACGCCGTTACTCAAACGCGCCGATTATTTGCTCGATACCACGGTAGAAAATAGTCCCGCGATGGTCAGCGGCGACGCGTTACGCGCCGGTCTGCAACAAACCACCGAACAACCGTTTCGCGTTGCCCCTTTCTTTGACCCAGGCGTCT
This sequence comes from Citrobacter sp. RHBSTW-00887, assembly GCF_013728095.1. Classification (NCBI taxonomy): domain Bacteria; kingdom Pseudomonadati; phylum Pseudomonadota; class Gammaproteobacteria; order Enterobacterales; family Enterobacteriaceae; genus Citrobacter; species Citrobacter sp. RHBSTW-00887. The sequence continues at coordinate 4,437,080 of NZ_CP056267.1, forward strand.
GGGGCGGGCAATGGATGAAACAACGCTTCGATCTCGATCCCTCAGCCCCCAATTACGCGTGGTGTTTTGATTGCGTGCCCGAGGAAAACAGCCTGTTACTGCGTTTTGGCAACGTGCGGATCGAGATCCCCTCTCAGGATCTGGTGCTGACCTGTCCCCGCCCCCTGCTGGGTGAAAAAGTTCACGCGCGCTTTGGCGCGGAATTCCCGATCCGTTTTGACTTCCTCGACACTATTGGCGGCCAGAATTTGAGTTTTCAGGTTCATCCGCTCACAGAGTACATTCAACAGCAGTTTGGTATGCACTATACCCAGGATGAGAGCTATTACATTCTCGAAGCCGAGCCGGACGCCGTGGTGTATCTCGGGACCAAAACCGGGATCGCACCGCAGGATATGCTCGACGACCTCCGGGCTGCGGGTCGTGGCGAAAAAACCTTTGATGATGAACGATTCGTTAACCAGATCCCCGCACATAAACACGATCACTTCCTGATCCCCGCCGGAACCGTACACTGCTCGGGTGCAGGAACCATGGTGCTGGAGATCAGTGCAACGCCCTATATCTTCACCTTCAAGCTGTGGGATTGGGGCCGCTTAGGGTTAGACGGCTTACCGCGTCCGGTGCATCTGGATCACGGTCAGCAGGTTATTGACTGGCAGCGCGACACGCAATGGGTGCACGACAACCTCGTCAACCGTATTGACCCCCTGGCTGAAGGAGAGGGTTGGCGGGAAGAAAGAACCGGAATGCACGAACGCGAATTTATCGAAACGCGTCGCCATTGGTTTACGGCACCGGTCACTCACCATACCCATGGCGGCGTCAACGTCCTGAACCTGGTCGAAGGTGCGCAGGCCGTTGTTGAAAGCCCGAGCGGCGCGTTTCCCCCGTTTGTCGTCAACTATGCAGAGACCTTTATCATCCCTGCCGCCGTCGGAGAATATCGTATTTCGCCGTTTGGCAAAGGCGTCGGTCAACAGCTCGCCACGATTAAAGCCTGGGTTAGAGGATAAGCGCATGATTAACGTAATTGTTGCCACCCATGGTCCCCTGGCGGACGCGCTTCTCGCCAGCGGTCGTATGGTTTATGGAGAATTACCGCATGTTTACCCCGTCACGCTGAGTGAACAGGCAGGTATCGAAGGGTTTAAAGCGACGTTCTCACAGGTTCTCACCAGTGCCGGAAAAGACGCTGACGGCGTACTGGTGCTGTGTGACATGCAAAGCGGTACGCCGTGGAATGTCGCCTGCCATCATGCTTTTTCTTCACAAACGGTTCCTCCCGTTGCCGTCGTAGCGGGGGTCAATTTCCCGATGCTGTTACAAAGCGAGGAGATTTGCCATTTAACGGATGTTCACGCCGCAGCCGTCGAGCTGTTGGCGCTGACGATACCCACGCTGATTAAAGCCGCCCCGGTTTTATCCGTTCAGTCCGACGATTTTTAAAGGAAACCACTATGAGTATTTCTTTTGTACGTATCGATGACCGCGTAATCCATGGGCAGCTCGTGACACGTTGGGCCAAAGAGCTGCCCTGTGATGGGATCGTCGCTATAGACGACGCCGTCGCGGCCGACCCTTTGCTCTCTTCGGTGATGAAAGGCGCCGTACAGGACACCAAAGTTTGGTTGTTTGATACGGCCACCGCGATTGAAAAATTGCCAAAAGTCATTGCCAGCGAGAAACGTTATTTCGTCATTGGCAAATCCCCCGTCACGCTCAAACGCATTGAAGAAGCAGGTATCAGCCTGAAAAATGACAACGGCAAGATTAATGTGGGTCCGATGAGCGCGCGTGCTGATACCACCACCATCGGCCCGAATCAGTCGGTCAACGGGGATGAAATTGCCGCCTTTGACTGGCTGACGCAACATGGGCACCTGGTTGAGTTTCGCCTGGTTCCTGATGCCAGTTGCTACAGCTGGCAGGACGCACGTCAGAAGCTGAAATAAGGAGCGCACGATGATTATCGAAGCTACGTTGATTGGCATACTTTGCTATCTCGGCGCCCTCAGCAGTCCCTGGCTTCTGGGGCTGACCGGCGGCTGGTATCTGATCACCCGCCCGCTGATTTCCGGAATGCTGGTCGGGATAATTCTTGGCGACATTAAAACCGGGATCATGATTGGCGTCGCGGTTCAGGCGGTGTATATCGCGATGGTAACGCCTGGCGGTTCGATGCCGGCCGATCTCAACTTTGTTGCTTACCCCGCAATCGCCCTAGGGATCCTTTCAGGAAAAGGCCCCGAGGTCGCGGTCGCGCTGGCTGCGACCATCGGTATCGCCGGAACCATTTTGTTTAACGCGATGATGGTACTGAACTCTTTCTGGAATCACCGGGCAGATGTGGCGCTGGAACGGGGCGACGAACGCGGTATTTACCTGAATAGCGCCATCTGGCCACAGGTGACAAACTTTGTCCTGCGTTTTGTACCGACTTTTATTGCGGTTTACTTCGGCGCGCAATACATCAGCGGTTTTATGGACAGCTTGCCGAAAATAGTTCTGTCAACGATGAACGTACTGGGCGGCATTTTACCCGCCGTCGGGATCGCGATTTTGCTAAAGCAGATCATCAAAAACTACACCATGCTGATCTACTTCCTCGTCGGTTTTGTCTGCATCGTATTTTTAAAACTCAACATGGTCGCGCTGGTGATCGTCGGTTCGCTGTTGGCGTTGATCCATTACAACTACAAACCGGAACCGCCGCAGGCCGCGAATGCAAAGTCAGTAGCCGATGATGATGAGGATGAATTCTGATGGAAGAACGTACACTTACGCGTAAAGATCTTCGCCGCTGCTGGCGCGCATGGATGATGCACAACTTGTCATCGATGAGTTTTGAACGTCTGGAATCTTTTGGCTTTTGTCTGAGTATGCTTCCGGTGGCGAAAAAGCTCTATCCCGACGCAGCCCAACGTACTGAAATGCTGCGCCGTCATGCCTCGTTCTATAATACGGAACCCCAGATAGGCGCGATCGTAAACGGCATGGTGCTGGGGCTGGAGGAGAAAAAAGCGAACGGTGAACCGATCGATGGGGAGACCATCAATACCCTGAAGGTTGGCCTGATGGGCCCTATTGCCGGGATCGGCGATTCAATGATCCCTGGCATGCTGATCCCTATCCTGCTCAGCATCGGCATGGCCCTGGCGGCCGGCGGTAACATTCTCGGGCCGCTGTTTTATACCGTTGCCTGGCTGGCCATCATCATTCCCGGCTCGTGGTTCTTGTTCCTGAAAGGCTACAAAATGGGTTCTGGCTCGGTGGAAATGCTGGTGAGCAGCAAGTCTGCCCGTCTGCGTGAAGCGTTATCGCTGCTGGGTGTGTTTGTCATGGGGGGCGTGGCGGCCAGCTACGTTAAACTTGGCACCGGACTGGAGTTTATTACCAAAGATGGGGTGAATATCCATGTTCAACAGATGCTGGACGGTATCTTCCCGCAGTTACTGCCGCTGATTGTGGTGCTTGGTACCTGGTATCTGATGGCCAAGCGCGGTGTATCACCAGTGAAAGCGATGATTTTACTGTTGATACTGGCCGCCCTCGGCGTCGCCACGGGCCTGTTTGCGGGATAACACACAGAAAACGGTACAACCGGGGCTATGCCCCGGTTTTTTTATGGATGAAAGTTTTGCCATAGCTCGGGGTGCTTGTCCGGGCGTGAGATAAATTGGAAACGCGCCGGGTCCTCGATGAATTGTTGATAAACAGGTGCGGAGGTAATCGAGAATTCCGTATATTGTCTGGGCGTAACGGCCTGCAGTCGTCCAGGGATGTAACGCGGATTATGCTGCCAGATAACGTTGTTGCCCTGCAGCAGCGGATACCATGCCAGTCCTTTATGCGCACGCACAGCGTCGTACTCAAAACCATATTCACGATCGCACCACGCGCCAAAGGTTAACGGTACATCCGGGTCTGCGGATATAGTCGCATGCCCCCAACCGGGTGGTACCAACACTTTCTCACCGGGTCCGGCAATTACAGCAAAACAGCGGCCTGGGTCGTCCTCAACATATTCCTGCATATAAATGATCGCTTTTCCCTGCCAGATTTCATAAAGCTCCGGCGGAGACCAGCCGCTGTGCTGACTAATACGATGAATATGTCCCTGACTACGCACCGGCTCTTCCCCCAGCCGTCCCGCCGCATAGGTCACCACACCAAACAACAGCATCCGCTTTTTCAACTCTTCGCGATCCTGCATTCGCGCCACATCCATCGCTATGGCATACACCTCTTGCGGCCCTTCACAGTGCGGATCGCGCAGCGAGGCGCGAATCTGGTCAAGTTGACGAATCTCCGGCATCGGCCCGGTAACCTCATCCCCATAGCTAAAACCAAGCGGATGATGATGGACCGTCATATCCAGGCCGTAAGAATGCGCTAAGTCACCCATTCTGTACCTCCTTCGCCTGAACCGTCTTATTTTCCTCAAAGACCCTTATTCTGAAGCCGCTGGCGAGCGCTGCATAATCATGACCCGCAATCCCTGGCCATACGGCGAGCGCCGACAGAACCTCTTCCCCGGTGTTGATTAACCGATGCGCGGTAAAGCCGGGGATAATGTGGACAGATCCCGCGAACACTTTTTCCAGCCTCGCGTCGCCCTGCTCAGTTTGCAACAGCAGCAAACCGGTGCCACGCAGACCAAAATAGACTTCCCCCTGTTCGCGGCGCGCATGGAAATGCCCGCGGGTCATAAAATACTCACAGCCGACCCGGCCAGGGTAAAGATGGGTAACACCGGTGTAGAGTTCACCTTCAGCGGGAGAGGTATCCAGCATCTCGACGTCATACACGACCTGCTCGCCAGCCAGCTGTTGACGGGTGTGTTCATCGGCAAAAACGTCTGGAAGATCCTCAATACGGGTGGATTTACGCAATAACAGGCCATCAGCTAAAGCGCCGCTTGCCCACGCCACCTGCGGTGGCTGGATAAAAGAAAGGTTCATATGTGTCTCCGGCCCGAGGAGAACAACAGGATCAGATTAGCAGATTAATCGATTAACCTGCTATCGCTATCTGCATATTGCGGGCCGGATCACAGCCTCAAGGTGCCAGCGTCAGTACCTCTGCCACCCACTGCTGGAACCCCTCAACGTCCAGCCCCAGCGCGACCAGGGCATTTGCCGGATGCCCTAAACGCCCTTCAATGTCCACTACCGTCGTACCCGAGGTATATTCACCCTGGGTTTCAACCGCCACGAAGCACGGCTGCAGGGTAAACAGTTCCGGGCGCACCAGCCAGGCAATAGCGCACAGGTCGTGCATTCGTAGCCCCGTATTCATACTGCCGCTACGGTAATGGCTAAACAGCGCGTGCAGCATTTTTCCCGTCTGGTTAAGCTGCGGCAACGTCGCCAGATAGTCAGGGGTGAGCATGGCCTGATTAGTGACATCCAGCCCACACATCACAATCTCCAGCCCGCTCTGGAAGACTTTTGCGGCGGCCTCGGGATCAATAGCAATATTAAACTCCGCGTTTGGCGTGAAGTTCCCGCGCCCGGCAGAACCGCCCATAATCACCAGACGGTGAATGTTGAATATGCATTCAGGATAATGAGTCAGCAGCAGCGCAATGTTGGTCAGGGGGCCAATTGCCACCAGCGTCACAGGCTGCGGGGCATGCATCAACGCATCGCGAATGGCCTGGAAGGCGGGTTTTGCCATCACCTGGCGGTCGTGTTCGACAAATTCATACCCTTCCATACCTGATTCACCGTGTACGGAAGCGGCATCTCGCAGCGGTCTCACCAGCGGCATCGATGCCCCCTGCGCCAGTGGAATATCCGCATTCCAGAAGTGCAGCAGTTGCAAGGCATTACGGGTGGTTTTTTCCACCGACACATTACCTGCTACCGTGGTCATCAGTTGCAGCTCCAGCTCAGGGGCAAACAGCGCGGCGGCAATAGCGGCAGCATCATCAATGCCGGGATCGGTATCAAGAATGATCGGTAAGCGCATGGTTTCTCCATAAAAAAATGCCAGACGTTAAGTCTGGCATCTTCTCATAATCGTAGCCGGAAAGACTTACTCTACTTCACGAACATCCACACGCAGCTCTTTCGGTACTTCGAAAACGATGTTTTCTTCACGCCCTGCCAGCGGAATAGCTTCCCCACCACCAAGCTCCTGCAGGCGAGCAATCACGTTTTGCACCAGGATATCAGGCGCCGAGGCACCGGCCGTCACGCCCACGCACCTGGCTTCTTTCACCCACGCTTCCTGGATATCGGTCGCATCGTCAATCAGATACGCCGCTTTCCCCATTCGTTGGGCCAGTTCAGCAAGACGGTTGGAGTTAGAAGAGTTTTTCGAGCCGACCACCAGCACAACATCCGCCTGCTCTGCCAGCGCACGGACCGCTTCCTGACGGTTGGTCGTGGCATAACAGATATCGTCTTTGCGCGGCCCGACAATTTTCGGGAAACGGCTTCGCAGCGCGTCAATAACGTCAGAGGTGTCATCAACGGAGAGAGTAGTCTGCGTCATGAAGGACAATTTGCCTTCATTTTTTACATTCAGTTTCAGCACATCTTCAGGTGATTCGACCAGATACATTCCCCCCTGCGGGTTACTGTACTGGCCCATCGTGCCTTCAACTTCCGGATGCCCGGCGTGACCAATTAAAATTGACTCTTCACCGCGACGGCTGGCGCGGGCAACTTCCATATGCACTTTAGTTACCAGCGGGCAGGTCGCATCAAAAACCGTGAGGTCGCGGCCTTTGGCTTCGTTACGCACCGCCTGAGACACGCCATGAGCGGAGAAAATCAGGATCGCGCCATCCGGTACTTCGCTGATTTGCTCAATAAAAATAGCGCCGCGCTCGCGCAGGCTATCCACCACATAGCGGTTATGCACCACTTCATGACGGACATAAATCGGTGCGCCGTAAATAGCCAGCGCGTTTTCCACAATGCTGATAGCGCGGTCTACGCCAGCGCAAAAACCGCGCGGGTTGGCCAACAGGATCTGCATTTTACGCCTCCAGTGCCGGTTCGACTTCCAGCACTTCAATATCAAAATGAACGGTATGCCCGGCCAGCGGATGGTTGAAATCAACCGTGATCGAGTCACCGTTGATTTCGCGGATCACACCAGGCATCTCACTGCCGTCCATTGCGGTAAAGAGCATGATAGCGCCAATTTCTGGCTCGCCCGCGTCCATAAATTCCCGACGCGAGAAATACTGAATCAAGTCCGGGCTTGACACGCCGAAGGCGGCATCCGGCTCCAGAGCAAAAGTGGTTTTATCACCTTCTTTTAACCCCAGCAGGTGTTGTTCCAGTCCTTCAGACAGAGAACCGTCGCCCAGGCGAAACAGCGCAGGCTTGCCGTTATTGCGAGTTGACTCTGCGGTGGAGCCATCGTCGAGCTTAAGGGTGAAGTGCACCAGCACCGCACTGTTACTCTGTACTGATTTAGACATGCAGGTTGCTCTTTAAAATTGCTGCCGCCTGTTTGCCCGATAGCGCTACGCTTACCGGGCCCACAAGAATCGCAGTATATTGTAGGCCGGATTAGCATAGCGCCATCCGGCATTTTTTTATGCGGCTTTTTTCTCTTTCGACGGTAAGAAGCCTTCGAGGACAATCAATGCCGCACCGATACAGATCGCCGTATCAGCAAGGTTGAATGTCGCGAAATGCCAGTCACCGACGTAAAAGTCAATCATATCAACCACGAAGCCGTGCCACAGGCGGTCGAACAGGTTGCCCAGCGCACCGCCAATGATTAACGCATACGCGATGTTGTTCAGCTTTTGCGTCGCCTTCGAGCGATACATCATCACCATCAGGATAACGCAGATACCAATGGCGATACCGGCAAAGAACCAACGTTGCCAGCCACCGCTGTCGGCTAAGAAGCTAAACGCCGCACCATAGTTACGCGCATAGTGCAGATTAAGCGACGGGAACAGCGACACCGTATCCCCCAGAGCAAAGTTCTGGAGGATCAGGTATTTGCTGCCTAAATCGATAATCAGCACGACTACCACCAGCCACAGCCAGCGTAGTCCTGTTGAACAAAGAGGCTTACTCATCAGGCAAACTTACGTTGTTCGCCATTACCGGCGATGTTGCTGACACAGCGTCCGCAGATATCTGCATGTTCCGCCACCTGGCCGACATCGGTAGTGTAATGCCAGCAGCGCGGACATTTCTCACCTTCGGCTTTGCTTAGTACGATTTTCAGACCTTTGAGCAGTTCGCTCTGCTGAGCATCAGCAGGAGCCGCTGCATAATCCGCAACCGTCGCACCGGAGGTCAGCAAAACAAAGCGCAACTCTTCGCCCAGCGCGGTCAGTTTCGCCGCCAGCTCTGGTTCAGCGTACAGAGTAACCGCCGCTTCCAGCGAACCACCGACTTTCTTATCCGCACGCGCCTGCTCGATGACCTTGTTCACTTCGCCGCGCACTTTCAGCAACTCGTCCCAGTAGGCATCGTTCATCGCTTCGGTTTCGCCTAAGCCAAACAGACCTTCGTACCATTCACCGGTAAAGACGTACTTCTCACGATCGCCCGGCAGGTAACCCCAGATTTCATCGGCGGTGAAGGACATGATCGGTGCCATCCAGCGTACCAGCGCTTCTGCAATATGGAACAGCGCAGTCTGGCAACTACGACGCGCCACGCTGTCCGCTTTCGCGGTGTACTGACGGTCTTTGATGATGTCGAGGTAGAACGAACCCATTTCTACGGAGCAGAAGCGCATCAGGCGCTGTACTACTTCGTGGAAGTCATAGGCTTCATAAGCTTTCAGGATCTCTTCCTGCGCCGCTTGTGCACAACCTACCGCCCAGCGATCCAGCACCACCATCTCTTCCGGTTTCACCATATCTTTTACTGGATCGAACCCATTCAGGTTCGCCAGCAGGAAGCGCGCGGTGTTACGGATACGACGATAGCTGTCGGCAGCACGTTTCAGGATTTCGTCAGAAACGGCCATTTCGCCGGTATAGTCGGTAGAAGCGACCCACAGACGCAGAATATCCGCGCCCAGTTTGTTCATTACGTCCTGCGGGCTTACGGTGTTACCGATAGACTTGGACATTTTACGACCCTGACCATCAACGGTGAAACCGTGGGTCAGTACCTGACGGTATGGCGCTTTGCCCTTCATTGCAGTGGAGATCATCAGAGAAGACATGAACCAGCCGCGGTGCTGGTCAGAACCTTCCAGATACATATCTGCCGCATGGCCTGCAAACTCAGGACGCACGTCCACAACGGATGAGTGGGTTGAACCGGAGTCGAACCACACGTCCAGCGTATCCGGGACTTTGACATACTGGTCAGCTTCATCGCCAAGGATATCTTTCGGGTCGAGATCCCACCACGCCTGGATGCCGTCAACTTCAACGCGTTTGGCCACTTCTTCCATCAGTTCGATAGCACGCGGATGCAGCTCTTCGGTGTCTTTGTGAACAAACAGAGACATCGGCACACCCCACGTACGCTGACGGGAGATACACCAGTCAGGACGGTTGGCAACCATCGATTCAATACGTGCCTGACCCCAATCCGGGATCCATTGCACGCCTTTGATCTCTTTTAGCGACTGCGCGCGCAGACCTTTCTGATCCATGCTGACGAACCACTGCGGAGTCGCACGGAAGATGATCGGCGATTTGTGGCGCCAGCAGCACGGGTAGCTGTGCTGCATCTTCTCAACGTGCAGTAGAGCGCCTTTATCGCTCAGCAGCGCAACGATTTTGTCGTTGGCTTTAAAGACGTTCACACCGTCCAGATCCGGATAGGTACCCGCCAGATATGCGCCGTCCGGGCCAACCGGGTTAGCGATTTCCAGACCGTATTTCTGGCTAATGACGTAGTCATCCGGACCGTGGCCGCCGGCGGTATGGACCGCACCGGTACCCGCATCCAGCGTAACGTGATCGCCAAGAATAGCCGGCACGTCAAAGCCCATAAACGGATGGGTAAAGCGCAGCAGTTCCAGCTCGGCGCCTTTTACGGTGCCCAGAATAGTGTATTCAGCCGCACCAATACGCTGCATGACGCTTTCAACCAGATCCTTCGCCAGAATCACAGCCTGCCCGTCAATCTGCACCAGCGCATAGTCAAAATCAGGCGCCAGAGAGATTGCGCGGTTCGCAGGTAACGTCCACGGGGTGGTAGTCCAGATAACCAGTGAGATCGGGCCATTGACGTCAGAAACGCCAAATTTCGCTTTTACCGCGTCCTGATCGGCGGCGTGGAACGCAACGTCGATGGACGGGGAGGTTTTGTCATAATACTCAACTTCCGCTTCCGCCAGCGCGGAACGGCAATCAACGCACCAGTGCACCGGCTTCGCACCTTTGTGCAGGTGACCGTTACCGATGATTTTACCCAGCGCACGAATAATGTTGGCTTCAGTTTTGAAGTCCATGGTCAGGTACGGATGCAACCAGTCGCCCAGCACGCCAAGACGGATAAAGTCTTTACGCTGACCGTCAACCTGCGTCGCTGCGTATTCACGGCATTTGGCGCGGAACTCAGCGGCAGTGAACTTCTCGCCCGGCTTGCCGTATTCCTGCTCTACTTTCAGCTCGATAGGCAGGCCGTGGCAGTCCCAGCCCGGAACGTAAGGCGAGTCGAATCCCGTGAGTCCTTTGGACTTCACGATAATGTCTTTCAGAATCTTGTTAACCGAGTGACCAATATGAATGCTGCCATTCGCATAAGGAGGGCCATCATGCAGAATGAAGGTTTTTTTGCCTTTTTTGGCCGCACGAATGATGCCGTACAGGTCATCATCAGTCCAACGCGCCAGCATTCCCGGTTCACGCTTGGCGAGATCGCCGCGCATCGGGAACCCTGTTTCCGGCAAATTCAGGGTTGATTTATAGTCACTCATCAGATTCTCGGTTCCGTATTTAAAACTCGTATAGGCATTAAGCCGGTTTTGTTAGCCCAAAAAATTCACGGGCAGTCAACTCATCACGCGCAATCTGCGCTTTTAGTTCATCCAGCGAGGCAAATCGCTGTTCGCTGCGTATTTTTTTACGCAGTACTACATCTATATGGCGACCATACAGGTCCATTACAACGTCCAATAGATGCACTTCCAACTGTTGGCGTACGCCTGCTACCGTCGGGCGTGTGCCGATGTTGGCGACGCCGGGGAAAGGTTTGTCACCCAGCCCCATTACTTCAACCGCATAAACCCCTTTCACCGGAGAAACCTGGCGACGAAGCGGTAAGTTTGCCGTCGGAAAACCGATAGTGCGCCCTAACTCGTCACCGTGAACTACGCGTCCTGAGATAGTAAAAGGATGCCCAAGCAGGCTTTCGGCCAGTTGCAGGTTATCTTCCGCCAGCGCCTGACGTACCGCGGTGCTGCTGATGCGCACACCGCCTTCACAGAAGGTTTGGGTGCTGGTGATATCAAAACCATACTCAGCGCCCGCTTCCTGTAATAACAAGAAATCGCCCGCACGGCTAGCGCCAAAGCGGAAATCATCACCAACGGCAAGAAATTGTACACCAAGGCGCTTCACCAGCAGATCGCTGATGAAGGTCTGCGCCGTTAATGCCGCGAAGCGCCTGTCAAAACGCACACACAGCACGTAATCAACACCGCACTCCGCCAGATAACGCAGTTTTTCCCGCAGACGGGTGAGGCGCGCAGGTGACTTGTCCGTCGCAAACAGCTCCAGCGGCTGCGGCTCGAAAATCATCACCATCACCGGTAAATTGCGTTTGCGCCCTTCTTCCCGTAAGCCCTGCAGCAACGCACGATGGCCACGGTGCACGCCGTCGAAATTACCAATAGTCAGCACACACCCATGCGGGGCCTGACTGAGATTATGTATGCCTCGTATCAGCTTCATGTCTGGCTCAAAACAGTGAAAATCGTGAAAGTATACCCTGTACCGCGTTCAACGTTAACCGGCGATTGTTTCTACGAAACAGAAAGAGGATGGTTTTCATCGTTATGAAACAAATTGACGCCCTTCACGGGCACACCAATGCAATTTTTCTCGTGGAAAGGCTGTATTCACGCCCCGCAAGCTGGTAGAATCCTGCGCCATCACTACGCAACGAGTGCTGCAATTTAAACGGCGCTTATTTGCACAAATCCATTGACAAAAGAAGGCTAAAAGGGCATATTCCTCGGCCTTTGAATTGTCCATATAGAACACATTTGGGAGTTGGACCTTGGCTAATATCAAATCAGCTAAGAAGCGCGCCGTTCAGTCTGAAAAGGCCCGCAAGCACAACGCTAGCCGTCGCTCTATGATGCGTACTTTCATCAAGAAAGTATACGCAGCTATCGAAGCTGGCGACAAAGCTACTGCACTGAAAGCATTTAACGAAATGCAACCGATCGTGGACCGTCAGGCTGCTAAAGGTCTGATCCACAAAAACAAAGCTGCACGTCATAAAGCAAACCTGACTGCACAGATCAACAAACTGGCTTAATCGCCTGCTTGTTGTCGCTTTGTGAAAAAACCCGCGCAAGCGGGTTTTTTTATGCCCGTCGTTTGCAGTCGGATTCGACAGCAACCGTCATTCACTAGGCATTGAGCTGATAATCTCTGTCTGGCCGAAGGTGGATAACCGCACCAAGAGGTATCGGGAGATGCGTGAAAACGGCTGGCCACGGAACAGAATTCCGGTATTTATCCGCGAAGGTGGTCAGTACCGGAATTTATTAAAGCAGTAGAATCCTTCCGGCTGTAGGCAACCACCGCAGCCGGAAGCATTACGACGATCAGGCTGATTGCAGCTTAAATAATGCCGAGTAGTCCGCATTGCAAATACGCTGCACCGCTGGATGCTGGATCATTCTTTCTGCAAATATGGCGTGATACTCCTCCATCACATTCTCTACGCGTCCAATTTCAACAATTGAATCATCGGCATAGAAATTGTGGGAGTAAAGCGTAGGCGCAACAAAAATAGCGTTATGCGTTGCGCCGAACGCTTTCATCAGCGCGGCGTCATCAAACTCGCCAAGGATCTCAACGTTCAGCCCTTGTGAGTTAATCCAGTTCAGCAGCTTACGCCCGAGCATCGAACGGCGCCCTGGGATCAGCAATCGACGCTCTTCGAGGCAGGCCGGAAATGGTTTCTCAGGCAATGGCTGGGTGCACCAAAAGCTCACGCTGCATTCGCCAATCCGCACTGAGAACAACCCTTCCTGCTGCGTAGAATCGATCGGGCAGTCGGAGATAATCATATCCAGTTTATGCTGGCTGAGCTGATCCAGCAGCATCTCGTGCGTTGATTCAAAACAACGCAGATGGATTTGTTCATCTTCAACGACTGCGGCATTCAGCACGCTGCTGACCAGCTGTTTGGACAACGCATCCGCCACGCCGACATCGAACAGTAAATTCGACTCTTTGCGATAGTTCACGATATCCAGCATTTCCTGGCTTAACGTGAACATCTTATCCGCATAACGAAAAACCAATTCGCCTAATTCGCTGGGCTCCAGTCCACGCCCCTTCCGCTTGAACAACTTTCCCTGTAAGCGTTCCTCAAGCGCTTTAATCTGCCCGGTAATGGTCTGCGGTGTCAGATAAAGCGCCTCTGCTGCACCAACCACCGATCCTTCTTTATATACATGCCAAAAGTAGTACAGGTGGTTGTAGTTTATATGAGACATACTCTCTCCCTGAAAATTGTCACGAAAGGGTTATCCCGTCAGGCTGCTGCGTTCAACCGGGTGCGTAACCAGCAGTAACCTATTATCGCCGACAGCAAAGAACCGATCAGGATCCCCAGTTTCGCCCAGTTAATCAGCTCAGGATCGACGGTCCCAAACGCCAGGCTGGCGATGAAAATCGACATCGTAAAGCCAATGCCGCACAGAATGCCGACCGCCATAATTTGCTGGAAATTCGTTCCCTCCGGCAATTGCGCCATCCTGAAGCGTAACGCCAGCCAGCAAAAGAGGCTGATACCCAGTGGTTTCCCGATTAACAGGCCAGCAATGATCCCCAGCGGTAACACCGAGGTCAGTCCATCAATGGTGACGCCCTGCAGTGAGACACCCGCGTTAGCGAAGGCAAACAACGGTAGGATCAGGTATGCCACCCACGGGTGCAGAACATGCTCCAGACGCTTCGCCGGTGAACGCCCGTGTTTTTCCTTCAACGGAATGAAGAAACCGACGATCACACCCGCCAGAGTTGCATGCACGCCAGACTTCAGTACGGCCGTCCACAGCACTACGCCAACCAGAATATAAATACCGGTACGTCTTACACCGCACAGATTCAATGCTGCCAGGACAAGGATCGCGCACGCGGCAACGCCCAGCGACAACAGCGAGAGATCGCTGGTGTAGAACAACGCGATGATCACAATAGCGCCGAGGTCATCGATTATCGCCAGCGCCATCAGGAAGATTTTCAACGCCAGCGGGACACGGCTGCCCAACAGCGCCAGCACGCCTAATGCAAAAGCGATATCCGTTGCCGCCGGGATCGCCCAACCCTCACGGGTGATAGGGTCAGCATAGTTGAATGCCAGATACAGCAGCGCCGGGACAATCATGCCCCCGATAGCGGCAATGATCGGAAACGCCGCCTGGCGCAGACTGGCCAGCGAACCTTGCATTAACTCACGCTTCACTTCCAAACCGATCAACAGGAAGAACACCGCCATCAACGCGTCATTGATCCACAGCAGCATATTTTTGTTGATCTCAAGCGCGCCAACCCGCAGTTGAACGGGCGTTTCCAGGAAGGCGTGGTACCATCCACTGGTAACCCCGATATTTGCCATCAGCATAGCAACCACGGCAGCGATGATCAGAATGATGCCCCCCGAGGCGTCACTACTAAAAAAACGATGCAGATGTTTCACTTTTATTCTCTCTATTGGGTGAATACTTCGTAAATACTATCTTACACCTTCAGAAAGCTCGTTAAAATTAGATTATTCATGATGAATAGATCGGTTTTTACGAATAAAAAAGCCCGAACAGATGTCGGGCATAGAGCGCAAAACACTGAGACCTAATCAGGCATACAGTCCCATTTTATAAACGCGGAAACTGGTGATGTCATAGCGATAGCCTACGCCATTCACTTCCTCGTTTTTATAGTAACCAGAGGTCATTGTCGCCTCAAAAAGCACCGACTTGGTTACCGGTTCAATTTCTTGCAGAAGCAAATTCCCCAATGCTTCATTTCCTTCCTGCGGGTCAATAATGTCGCTATCCCCCGGCTGGCAAGAGATAGCTCGGCCATTTTCGTCAAATGTGCAATCGCCGAAATGCACAACGATGTTGCCATTCTGCAACACCTCTTTGGCGCTTACACAACTACTATAACCGCGAGCTCCCAACTCCTTACCGTATTCAAAAGGGCGCATTACCGTCATTGCGTTCAAATCAACGATAAAGTGTACAACCCGGCTGTAATTATCTGGTGGAAGCAGGCTTTTACTATCAACACGAGAGCGATAGTTACCATTGTCGAATACCATAAATTCGACCATTCCTGGTTCGTCATTAGCCACTTCAGTCACATTGTGTTGTCCCCACGACCAAAAATCACGGTTTGCCGCATCCACATCATCCTGATTGCTGAAGTCATAAAGAGGGACACCATCACTGTCGACCGGAGTCAGAAGGTAAGGCTTATACTCCTCGCTCCAATCTTCATGCGTGGACATAATAAACTGCAGCGATTCAGTCTCGAGGCTGATGCCAAAAACAGCGCTCTGATGACGCCCTGAAGCGATCAGCAAACTATTCGTTTCATTAACATAGCTTTGGTTGATATGCAGCCAGTCCTGAGCGGTCGGATCTTCACCAGGTGCCGTCCCCGTTGGTCTCGCTGTACGTGAGGTATCAAGAATAGCGGCCATGTCGTAATAGGCAATTTCCAGCCCGGTAGATAAATCCACAACTGAGACGCCATCTTCATTAGTCTTCAGTGAATCTGGTCTGCCCGAGGTATATTCGGAAGGCGCGACGATGGTATTACTGTCCCATTGCCAAATTGAGTGGTGGAATTGGTTATCCAGAATATAAAAAGTATACAGCCGTCCCATCATGTCGAACTCATACATCTCAAGGTAGGTGTTTTTAGCTTCTGATGTAGCCAAGAAATGACCGTTATCAATGCGCACCAAATTGAATGACGGGAAGTCCTGTGTCACGTACCAACGCACCACACCATCCTGATCCAGAGCATAGTTATAGCGGTCGAAATGCGTAATGAAATAGCAGCCCGGCGCAATCAGGTCGGCGTCAGTCACTGGTTGAGTCACATTGATAACAGGAAACCCTAACTGCACATCTGCAGAATCCGTTGCAGGTAAAGGTTGGGTTGCTATCGTATAAGTGGCGATAACGACTTCATCAACCAAAATAGCCAGTTGGTTATCGACATCTGCCACTAGGCCAAGTACAGGCAGCAGATTCGCCCCCACATTCAACGTAAAATCTTGCACGACTTGTATCGCGCTTTGCGCCAGATCCTGAATTTTCAGCGTTACAGTACGTTCTTCAGCACTCCAAACACCGGCATATGCACTTAAAGGGGCTGTACCATAAGGGTTTAGAACAATGACCGCATTTTCCAACGTATTCTCATCAGTGATCCGAGCCAGACAATCTTGATAAACAGCTGTATGACTGAGAACCATCTCATTATTGCTGTCAATCTCCTGATTAACAGCGGGACGAGGTGTAGGCAACTTAATATCGGGGGAAATAATCTTTTTCATTATGCGTGTCCAATTTATTCATTTCATCGTTCCACAGCGGAACAACAAAATAAATACACTGGGGATGTATCAATCAGGCAATCAAAAAGTATCAATTAATATCAATAAAAATATTCCGTTATCGCATTATATTTTTATTATATTCAAATTTTAAATAATTCAGTACGACCGTAACATTGGCAGGAGACAGGCGGCTAAGCTGAAAGAAAAACGGATGCGTATGCAAAAACTGAATAAATTTAGTGCTGCCCGTTAAGGTAGCGTAGCGTAGCATACTCGTTTTTTTATTTCCTGTGAGGTTACATACGGCTTTAGAGTAACCGCGTGTTGAGAAGGCTCGCCAGACATTATTACGTATTCCGCCACTAAGGAACACTCGATAAGGAAAGTCTTTATCCGGAGGTGAAACCCCCATTTCTCTTACAAATGATATATGACAACGACCTTGCCGCACAGATTGCAGATTAGCCATCATACATCCTCCTAATATAAAACACTCATGATCGATGTCGTGCTGAACATTGAGGGAGTGCTCATCCGTAAGCTCTTTGACCAGCTCAAAATGCCGGTACGCGGGAAGAACCGGTTTTACCAACATCCCGGGATCGTTTTTGTAAAGCGTGGCGGGACCATAGTCGATATCAAATAGGGTATTTCGCCGCATCGTCATGAGTTCTTTGCGTTGGACAAGATGCGCTAACGTCCCAGGCGGCAGACGTTCCTCGTATTCAGAAATGTACTGATATTCGTTTTCGACAGGCTGCGTGGAATAATTAGTTGTCACAGCGATAACCCTGCCACTGCTCTCTTCTGCCGTAACCAGAGCATACAAACTGTTGTCGCCGCCATTAAATTTAACCCGAAAAGCGCACGTACTCATCGCCAGATCAAACGCAGGAAAAACGAACTCTCGTTCAGCCTCATTTACCTTGCGGGATAATTTTTGTAGCGCACGGTTTAGACCCGTGCTGTCTAATGAAAGTGTCGCTCTAATATCAGACAACGAAGCGCCTTCCTGGATAAGTCTGGCAAGGTTTTCCTGACGGATATCTGCCTTATGTTCTCCTGGGGAAACGAACGTTTTGTGGCACTCAAGGCAGTATAGTCGCGCCTCTCTTTGAGCGGAAAATCCATATTTTTTCAGTGATGAACTACCGCAGCTAGGACAAGCTTTAATCAATCCCTTCCAGGCCTGGTTTGCCGACTGACGGAAGAGATTGAGCGAGTACTCAGAAATGATGGGGAACAAAAATCCACATTCTCTACACAGAATCTCCTTCCCTTGGGTTAAATAATCCGGACTATTTAATATACCCATATTTTTACAAGTAGGTGTTTTACAGGCATCAACATTGATTCGAGAAAACATATTCACTCCCTGCGAATATTACTATCACACAAATATTGTTTTTATCTCTGCTGGCGAAATATTATTTTCATAGAGCGTTTTCATCGCCCCCATCGCTAGTGCAGTATGGGAAAAAAACAACTGATAACCAGCACATAAAAAGTTCTGATTCGATACTCCTGAGACTGAGGGGAGAAATCGGTGTTTAGGACATCCCCCATTGCAAGCAAACCGCCACTGACAGGAGTAACATTCTTGCGCCATGGTACGGCTTTTATCATTGCCGAATTGCCGATTTTGCTCACTATTGTTCATCGCACGCACCGTTGTATGCTGAATATTCCCTAGTTTGTACTGCGGATAGACAAAGTGATCGCAGTTATAAACATCACCATTCATTTCCATTGCGAATGCACTGCCGCACGTTGGAGAAAACACGCACACATGCGGAGGTAATCCGCACCAGGCAGCCAGCGTCTGCTCAAATATCTGTATGCCAATATTACCAATATCCTCACGGATCCAGATATCAAAAATAGCATTGAGAAAATGGCCGAATTCAAGTGAGTCAACGGACCACGGCATCATTTTCGTTTGTTTATCACAGGGTGCAGCCAACTCGGCATCGCTGTTGTCACTACGCCTCTCTACTAATGGAATAAACTGCATATACTGGCTACCAATGCTTTTCAGATATTGGTAAACCTGCAGTGGATGAGACATATTAGTGTGGTTAACCACCGTCAGCGTATTAAACTCAACCCCGTGACGTACCAGGCGTTTAATGGCCTGCTCCACTTTCTCATGTGTTGGTTTACCCGAACGAGTAACACGCCATTCATCATGTAGCGCGGCGTCACCGTCAACAGAAATCCCCACCAGAAAATCATTCTTCTTGAAAAACTCAGCCCATTCTTCGTCGATCAAAACACCATTAGTCTGAAAGGTATTTACTATGGTTCTCCCCTCAGCGTAACGCTGCTGAAGTTCAATCGCCCGCTGGTAAAACGCGCGCCCCATCAGAGTCGGTTCTCCACCTTGCCATGCAAAAATGACGTCATCCACATCCTGTGCGGCAATGTGTTGCTTGATGAATAATTCAAGCATTTCATCTGACATTTTGAAATTTGCTTTTCTGTCTGGATAGAGCTTCTCTTTTTCCAGGTAAAAACAGTATTTGCAGTCCAGATTGCATACTGATCCTGTCGGCTTAACCATTACCTGACAACTTTTCCTTTGCATCACGGAGGTCCATAAATAAAAGAACCCGGCTCAGCATAAAAATACTGAGCCAGGCGGGCATAGCCCTAAGTGGCATACTCTATTTTTTTGTTGTTATCCGATTAACCCCAGGTTACCGGCGTCGGTTTTTCACCTCGGGCTTTCATTAAGGAATCGTTATCAATATCCTTTTTGTACTTCAGGAACTTACCGTACAGCTGTTTTTCGATATCAGGCTGCTTGCCAATCTGATTAAGGGTTTCAAAACGATCTTTTTTCAGGTTGTAGAGGTATTTAGGTTTATTTTCGCGATTGATGATCATTTTCCAGTCACCATCGCGAATAGCCCACTCATCCGTTGGATCATCCTGGAATGGCATATCAATACCAAAAATGAGTGGCTTCTGACGCGCTAACGTTTTCTGTTCCAGTAATGGCACCAGAGACTGCCCATCGTAGGTACGATCTGTTGGCAGTTTAAAATCCATCATATTTGCCAGCGTCGGCATCCAGTCGAGACCATAAACCGGCGTATCCGTTACCATCCCCTGCGGAATATGTTTACCATACTTGATGATTGCAGGAACACGGATGCCGCCTTCCCACAAATTGTCTTTACGACCGCGAAGCCCATCCGTTTCGCCCGCCAGGTTCAGTTCATACACTTTGCGAGCCTCGCGTGTGACCGGTCCGTTATCGCTGGTAAAAATGACAATGGTGTTATCTTCTTCACCCATTGCCTTAATCTTATCCATTACTTTACCGACCTGCGCATCCATATAGCTGATATTGGCGTAATATTCTCCCGTGCCGCGCCACGGTTTATCAGCCCAATCTCCGTAGAACAGATCCGGATGCTGTTTCTGGTAGTCGCTCATGTTTTGTGAATACATATCGAGATACTTTTTCGGCGATGCCAGTGGGCTATGAACTTCTGTGAAGGCGACGTATAAGAAAAACGGCTTATCATCTTTCTTATTGTCCAACCAGTTCACGACTTCAGAGCTTACTAATTCTCCACTGAAGGTCTCCGCTCTGCCAATCGGCTTGCCATTACGCACAAAACCGGTTGGATGTACCATGCCATGACGCGGGCGCTCTGTTGCGGTATCTAAAGTTGAGTCCGTTACGAACCCGGCAGCATTCACCAGAGTGTAATCGAATCCCATATCGTTCGCTTGCGGCTGATCGGTGCGATCTCCTCCGGCATTCAGGTGTAATTTGCCCATTATCGCCGTGTCGTAGCCCTGCTCTTTCAGCAGATTAGCAATCGTCAATTCATTGCGCCCTAATGCGACGTCTTTCCCTTCAGGGATCCATGAGCGTATCCCGGTACGAAACGGCATACGCCCCGTTAATAAACCAGCACGAGAAGGAGAACACAGCGGCGCAGGTGCATAGTAGTCGGTAAATTTCACCCCTTCCTGCGCCAGCTTGTCGATATTAGGGGTTTTGACGATTTGATGGCCATAAGTCGCGAGATCGCCATAGCCTAAATCGTCAGCAAGAATGATGACTAAGTTAGGACGTTTATCCGTAGCAGCCTGCGCGGTTGACGATACGCTTCCGGCACATAAGGCCAGTCCGATCATACTGGCAACAACAGTTCTTTTCATTTCAACTCCTTTGAATTATCACATCACCAATTACGCAATAAACTTGCCAAAAGGCTTAATATTTTCGGTTGATTTCTGGCACTCACTATTACATCAGCATGCAATAAAGAGTGATTGAAAAAAATAAAGAAACAAATACATTCACAGGCGCTATATTAATAATTAAAATATCACTTTTATTTATATAAACTTACCAGAAAATTCTATTAAAAAACTGCACAATAACAAGTGACGAAGATCCCAAACACCTCCCTGACCCTCTCTATGTCTCGTTAATGTCAGCATATGTTGTTTTCTCGGCACTAAGTTGCTAATAGCGAATAAGTCATACAAAAAGAATATCAAAAGCATCGATAAAAAAAGATTCGCGTCACTCCGGTAACACACCTTATATTCAAAAAAACATAAAGTTAGCATAAAAAAAACAACACCTCCCGACACTTTCTCAAATTAATATTCGAACACTGGTATTTTTGCGACACCTATCACTCACAAACAAAACATCAACCAATAGACTTCCTTTTTTTCAAAAGCATTACACTTTATTATTTTCTTTACCTCACGGAGCTGAGCATGAACAAAAAATACATTAATAGTCTACTTGGTGCATGCCTTATCTTAGCCTGTTTTAATGGTCATTCAGCTGAACTAAAACGCGTATATGGGAAAATTAGTCTCGGGTATGGTGACTGGAATAAAGGTTTCGTAAACGTCGATCGTGGTGAAGTGTGGAAAGCGGTGGCTGATTTTGGCGCCGTTTTCGACAGAGGTGAATTTGCTTCATTTTACGAAATGAACGTTCTCAACCATCCAGTCGAAGGACGGAACCACGTTACTCAGTTTCTCGGACATTATCGTCCGATAGAAGGTTCTGATTTTACGTTGATGACCAAACTCTATATGTCGATGGAGAACACGTTTGGTGATGAATTGAATATGATGTATGGGGTCGGCTACCTTGGTCTGGTAGAAAAATCATGGTTCATTAAACCCTATGTGGCTATACACAATTTATCCAACGACTATACGTCAAAAAAATACGGTCAGGCTACTGGCTTTAACGGATATGTACTTGGTTGGGTTGCGGCATATAATTTTGAAATGTTTAACGAAAAATTTGCTGTTTCCAACTGGAATGAAATTGAAATGGATCGTAATGATGCCTATGCAGAGCAACAAGGTGGACATACTGGCCTGAATGGCGCTGTGACTTTCACATGGAAATTTATACCTAGCTGGACTGCATCGGTATCCTATCGTTACTTTAATAATAAATTAGGTTATAAAGATTATGGTGACCGCATGAATTATATGATTGGCTTCGAGTTCTGATTACTATCAAAATAAATAAAAAGTAATAACCCAGTTTGAAACTCTGCATCCGATATATCAGATGGGGTGAAGTGTAATTGTCAATATATCGAATAAATGGAATATGAATATGAATATGAATATGAATAATAAATTCTCGTTGTCCCTCTTGTCTTTATGTATTGGTTTATCATCTGCTATAACCTTTACCGCAGATGCCAGAGACATTACCATTTACTACACAAATGATTTGCATGCTCACGTTACACCTGGGATTATTCCTTCTGTGTCGAAGACACGTGAGGTAGGAGGATTTGCTCCTATCTCTAAAATAGTTAAGGATGCCAAAGAAAAATATAAAGATGTTTTTTTCTTTGATGCAGGTGACTATTTTACTGGCCCTTATATCAGCACCTTGACAAAAGGTGAAGCCATTATCGATATTTTGAATACCATGCCCTATGATGCCGTTTCAGTAGGAAATCATGAGTTTGATCATGGACATGAAAATCTAGTCACACAACTGAGTAAACTTAAATTTCCGGTACTGCTCAACAACGTGTTTTACAGCAATAGTGATAAACCATTAATTAAAACACCTTATACCATCGTCGAAAAAAATGGTTTGAAAATTGGTGTTATTGGGATGCACGGCGTTTCGGCATTTTATGAAGCAATTGCCGCTGGCGTCCGTGAAGGTGTTGACTGCCAGGATCCCGTACCGTATGTGAAGAAACAACTGGAAGAATTGAAAGGGAAAGTTGACCTGACAGTACTGCTCGCGCATGAAGGTGTACCGGGTCGTCAATCCAGCGGTGGTGATGAAGACGTTGCCCGTGCGCTGAAAGCTGACGTTGAAATGGCTAAAACGCTTGAAGGCTACGGGTTGAACGTACTGATCACCGGCCATGCCCATAAAGGTACTCCAGAACCCATTAAAGTCGGCGATACGTTGGTGGTTTCAACTAATGCCTACACGATTGAGTTAGGCAAGTTAGTCCTCGACTGGAACCCTGAAACCAAAAAAGTGGATAGCTACAATGGTAAGCTAATCACGATGTACGCAGATACCTATAAGCCTGATCCGCAAACACAGGCAAAAATCGATGAGTGGAACAATAAAGTTAAGAAAATTACCGACAGAGTCGTCGCCTACTCACCTGAGATTTTGACCCGTTCTTATGGTGAATCTGCTACTACAGGTAATTTAATTACTGATGCTTTGATGTATAAGGTACCTTACGCCGATGCCTCATTCTATAATGCTGGCGGTATTCGTTCCGAATTACCCAAAGGCAACATTACATATGGTGATGTATTGAGCATGTATCCATTCACTAATGATGTAATGAGTGTGGAGATCAGCGGTAAAGATCTCAGGTCAATTATGTCTCATGCCGCAGATTTGAAAAATGGGACGCTACACGCGTCAAAAACAGTACAGTTTAAATACGACAGCACAAAACCGTTGGGGCAGCGTATTGTTTCGTTTAATATTAAAGGAAAACCGGTAGAAGACAGTCAATTTTATACTATTGCTCTGGATTCTTTTATCGGGAAAGGCGGTGGTGGATTTAGTTTCACCAATAGTAAAAATTTTAAATACATTAAGGGATTACAAACCGCTCAGGCAATAATCGATTACATGGAGCATGTGAAGAACATTGTTCCTGATCACACAATGCGTGTTGACGATATTAGCAAATGATTTTTTAGTAAGATCATTTAATACATAATGCGGCCACAATCATGGCCGCATTCATTTTTACTTATCAAAATAATGGCAGTTTATAAACTCTGAAAGCAGAAATATCATAACGATAATCATCACCATTTACTTCAGCATTTTTATAATAACCTGACGTTACCGTCGCCTCAAAAAGAAGCTGTTTCGTCTGCTTATTGACCTCTTGTAATACCAACATCCCCAGCGCCTGACTTCCATCTTGCGGATCCACAATATCACTGTATCCCGGTTGGGCAGATAGAGGACGACCATTTTCATCCATGGTGCTTGCACCAAAATGGATGACCAGATTACCATTGCTCAATAAATGCTTGGCACTTACGAAGCTGCTGTAGCCCCTGCTACCAACCTCATCTTTACCATATTCATACGAGCGTGTTACCGTCATCGTGTTTAGATCAATTCTAAACTGAACTACCCGGCTAAAGTTATCCTTTGGCAACAAGCTCCTGGCATCGTCTCGAGAACGATAATTTCCATTGTCAAAAACTATAAACTCCAGAATACCGATCTCAGCATTTGGAATCTCTACGATATTATGCTGCCCCCATGTCCAGAAATTACTGTTCGCTAAATCAATTCCATCTTGAGTAGAAAAATCAAACAGCGGATTACCTGACTCATCGACTGGTGTCAGCAAGTATTCCTCAAAGTCGGAGGCCCAGTCTTCATGATCGGCCATAATAAAACGCAGTTGGCCCGAGTCGACATCAACACCGAAGATGGCACTTTGGTGACGCCCTGATGAAACCAGCACATTATTGGTTGTATTAATATAGCTCTGGTTGATATGCAGCCAGTCATCCATCGTAGCCGATTGACCCGGTGCACTTCCTGATGGACGTGGCGAACGAGAATAGTCCATCACTTTTAACATGTCATAATAAGCAACCTCAAGCCCTGAAGTGAGATCGATAATGGAAACACCATCTTTACCTGTTGAGTAATCATCTGGACGTCCATTAGTATATTCCGAGGGGGCAATAGCCAGATTGTTCTCTAATGGCAGAATAGAGTGATGAAACTCATTATCAAGGAGATAGACTGCATATACTCTGCCCATTACGTCAAATTCGTACATATCCAGGCAGTGATTAATTCCTTGTGACGTAGCCAGGAAATGCCCGCTGTCTGTTCGGACAAAATTATAGGAAGGAATTGCCTGAGAGACATACCAACGAACGATGCCATTTTGATCAAAAGCAAGATTATAGCGATCAAAATATGTTGAAAAATAAAGGCCATCTGCAACTAATGAGGAATCGTCAACTGACTTTGTCACAGTGATGACAGGGAAGCCAAGACTGATATCAGCAGAATCCGATGGCGGCAATGCTGATGGGGTAACCGTGTATTGCCCAACAATCTGCGCACCTGAGATTAAGGTAACGACGTTATCCTCCCCGGCAACCAGACCCGAAACTGGAATCAGGTTTGCACCGGTCTGCATGCTGTAGGTCCAGGATACAGCTACCGTTATCCCCTTGCTATCCTGCACATTAATTTTGATATCTTCATTCAATTTCCCCCAAATACCCAGATACAGGCTTAAAGGTGCCGTACTATAAGGATCTAACGTAACTATGGCATTATCATAATCATTAGTTTCCATCACTGTAGAGAGGAGTGTTTGATAGATTGCATTATGCGAAAGCACCGTTGCGTTATCAACATCAATTTTCTGGTTAACTGGCGTACGAGGTTCTGGTTGACTAATTTGTAATTTATTAATTTGCATATCTCTATCCTTTAACTAAAAGTTTTCGTTTTCAATCGGCTATATAATCCCGATAGCTGGTAAGATAAACAGAACCGTAGTATTCGTACAAATAACTAGTAATAAAATAATCTAAAAAAACATCTTTATGAAGAAACAAAAAATTATGTGACTATAAAATCATCTATTAATATGCTATGCCATATATCCCCAAATAAAAGTCTATAAATTGCCATTCAGCCTATGTCAAAAAACTCAATAATGCCTCCCTACCCCCCTAATGGCCAATTAAATAAATAACTCCTATTTAATTTAAAATTAATACAAACTAAAAATATCATAACTTATGTGACACGTATCGTTTTTACATGCAACAGGTATGCATATGTATTGAATAACAGAAAATTTGTATTTAATATTTCTGAACACATTAAACTAACCATGGTATATAAATGACCATTTACATTATTAAAAATAGTTGTATGTATGATAACGCCAGCCATGAATTAAAAAGTAAAGATGGGAAGCGAACAATAAAACTTACTCATATGCGTTCTAAATGTTTAAATTTCATCCTAACTCATGCGCAAGAACTGGTGATAAGGAAAAATCATATTGCGGAAGCATTATGGGAGGACAGGAGTACATTTATAAGCGATGCTAATCTGACTCAACTACTCTATCTGGTCAGAAAAGACCTGAGAATTTTTGGCATTGACAATTTGTTCATTACAATTCCACGTCAAGGAGTACAGATTAATGAAAACATAGAAATAAAATGCTTAAATAGCAAACATCATTTCCTGCAGAAACCGTTTCTGTATTATTATGCAATGATTTTATTTATTACAATAATTCTATATATCACACTAAGATTTTACTTACTTTAAGTATGGTAATGCCCATGGACGGGCAATACAGTTCACTTAGCAAAAACCTGTGCCAGCTTATCTTTCAACATTTTCAGTACGGGCCCAGCAAAAACCCCTCCCAGCCCTGACAATATGAGTATCATATTTATACCAGCACCTTTATCAAGAGCAATGCCAGAGAGTAAAAAACCTGTAAAACATGAAATAATGACTTGTTTTAAACATCCTGCTATATTTTTTTTCTTTCGTCCCCGGGCTTCTCTCATGAGATAGCTAACGACTCCCCCCCAAGCACTCACGATAATAATCGCAAGAATAGTCTCTAGCTCTATAATATACTTTAAGGCAGGTTCTGAACTTATTATCACTGACATAAATTATCCCGATCATTTATAGATGAATATTTAGATTGCAGTATCACTATCCACTCTCTAAGCACAACATAATATTTGCTTTTTTTATATAAAGAAGCATAAACAGGGATTGTTTTAAAAAATAACTCATCAGGCAGTGATAATATTTTAATATTATACCCTCTGGTATATTTAAAAAATGAAGCCAACTCAAGAGGTACAATGCAGATCATATTTGTTGTTTCTACTATATTGACTACCCCTAACATAGAATCGCTGCGATAACCTATTTTACGTTCTGTTCTATGATCAACGCTATTGGTATAAACCATTACTTCCGGAGAGAACATATCAGATTGATATACCGCATGTGAAAAAGTATAAAAATGGTGTAGTGAGATTTGCTCTAAGATTGATAGTGGATTGTTGTTGCCACAAATACAAACATATTGCCTAAAAACGTCAATAAGATGGACTTCAATATCAAAGTTTTTTGGTGGTGAAAGATTAATTAAAATATCACCCACTCCAGAAAGTAACATTTCAGCCAAAGTATCTTCGCTATTTTTATTTACTGCATAATGATTTATTTCATACTTTTCAATTAATTCATCATTCCTAATAAAATGATGGAGATAATAATTCTCTACAATATCACTCCCTAATAAAGTTATTGCTGGAGGATCGTAGTTATTCTTTGAAAGTGAATATGTAGCGTTGATTACATTCACAACATGGCTATAGGCCTTATGGAGTTCCAATCCTTTTTTCGTAGGCGTCAACCCTTTTCGGGTTCGTTCAAAGAGCTTAAATGAATAAATATTCTGTAATCGACTTAACGCCTGAGAAACAGCAGCTGGTGTTATGGATAATCTCTCGGAAGCTCGAGAAGCATTGCCGGATTCCACAACGGCATTAAATATCTTAATTAAATTGAAGTCAAAATCATTTTCGCGCACAAGCATTTCATTCACCTTTTCTTCTATTAACTGAGCAAAAAAAATAGAAGAAAATCTTTATTTTAAAAAATCATTTCTCATCATCTTTCCTGAATATTTATTCTTTATATCTAACTCATTATTTTTGTATTCGATACAAAAATAAAAAGCCCAGGATTCTTCAATCCAAGGCCTTTTAATTAATAAGACAGCTGTAAATTAGCGCGTCAAATCGTCAAAAAATTTCTTCACACCGTCGAAGAAGCTTTTAGAGCGCGGACTGTTTTGCTCGCCGGTCGGGCCGCCAAAGCTGTCCTGCAGATCTTTCAGCAACTGCTTCTGCTTGTCGTTGAGGCCTACCGGGGTTTCAACCACCACACGGCACAGCAGATCGCCCTGTGCGCCACCGCGTACTGACTTAACGCCTTTACCACGCATGCGGAACAGTTTGCCGGTTTGCGTTTCGCCCGGGATTTTTAACTTCACGCGACCATCCAGCGTCGGCACTTCAATCTCGCCGCCCAGCGCTGCCATCGCAAAGTTAATCGGCACTTCGCAGTACAGGTTATTGCCTTCTCGTTCGAAAATTGGGTGCTGTTTTACCTGCACCTGAACGTACAAATCGCCTGCTGGCGCGCCATGTTCACCGGCTTCACCTTCACCCGCTAAACGAATACGGTCGCCAGTATCAACCCCAGCCGGGATCTTAACGGACAGCGTTTTGCTCTTCTCAACGCGACCATGACCATGGCATTTGTTGCACGGGTCTTTAATCAACGTACCGCGGCCCTGACAGTGTGGACAGGTCTGCTGTACGGCAAAAAAGCCCTGGCGCATCTGCACCTGACCAGAACCGTGACAGGTTGGACAGGTCTGGGGTTGCGTGCCCGCCTTCGCACCGCTGCCGTGGCAAACATCACACTCTTCCAGCGTCGGAATACGGATCTCTTTGGTGACGCCACGCACGGCTTCTTCCAGAGTGAGATCCATGTTGTAACGTAAATCAGCACCACGTGAGGCGCGCTGACGACCGCGACCGCCGCCAAAGATATCGCCAAACACGTCACCAAAGATATCGCTGAAGTCGGCCCCGCCGCCAAAGCCGCCGCCGCCGCCCATACCGCCTTGCTCAAACGCTGCATGGCCGTACTGATCATAAGCCGCACGTTTTTGCGCATCGGTGAGGATCTCGTACGCTTCTTTGATCTCTTTAAACTTGGCTTCGGCCTCTTTATCACCCTGGTTGCGGTCCGGGTGATATTTCATGGCCAGGCGCTTGTAGGCCTTTTTGATTTCACGCTCTTCCGCTGATTTGGAAACGCCTAAAATCTCGTAATAGTCTTGCTTAGCCATCTCTTTTTATCTGCCCCTAACATGCGTGCACGGGCGGAGAGGAAACCTCTTCGCCCGTGCCAGTAATTACCCGTTCAAAGGGCGATTATTTTTTGTCTTTCACTTCTTCAAACTCAGCGTCGACAACGTCGTCATCTTTCGCGTTGTTTGCAGAAGCATCAGCACCTGCTGCGCCAGCCTGCTGCTGTGCGTGCTGCTGCTGAGCGATTTCCATCAGTTTCTGGGAAACCTGTGCCAGCGCCTGCATTTTCGCTTCGATATCCGCTTTGTCTTCGCCTTTCAGAGAAGTTTCCAGCGCGGTCAGTGCAGACTCGATGGCAGTTTTGTCATCAGCCGGCAGTTTGTCGCCTGCTTCTTCAACCTGCTTGCGAGTGCTGTGCAGCAGATGGTCACCCTGGTTACGGGTCTGAACCAGCTCTTCAAACTTACGGTCAGATTCTGCGTTCGCTTCTGCTTCACGAACCATTTTCTGAATTTCTTCTTCGTTCAGACCAGAAGAAGCCTTGATGGTAATCTTCTGCTCTTTACCGCTATTTTTGTCTTTCGCGGAAACGTGCAGGATACCGTCGGCATCGATGTCAAAAGTAACTTCGATCTGCGGCATACCGCGCGGAGCCGGGCTGATGCCATCCAGGTTAAATTGACCCAGATCTTTGTTATCAGCGGCACGTTTACGTTCACCCTGCAGCACATGGATGGTTACCGCAGACTGGTTGTCTTCAGCAGTAGAGAACACCTGGCTGTGCTTGGTCGGGATAGTGGTGTTTTTCGCGATCAGTGCAGTCATCACGCCGCCCATGGTTTCGATACCCAGAGACAGCGGGGTAACGTCCAGCAGCAGCACGTCTTTCACATCACCGGTCAATACACCACCCTGAACGGCAGCACCGATTGCCACAGCTTCGTCCGGGTTAACGTCTTTACGCGGCTCTTTACCGAAGAACTCAGCAACTTTCTTCTGCACCATCGGCATACGAGTCTGGCCACCGACCAGGATAACGTCCTGAACGTCGGAAACAGACAGACCAGCATCCTGCAGAGCAACTTTCAGCGGCTCGATAGAACGGTTAACCAGGTCTTCAACCAGGCTTTCCAGTTTCGCACGGGTCACCTTGATGTTCATGTGTTTCGGACCAGTCGCGTCTGCAGTGATGTACGGCAGGTTCACGTCGGTCTGCTGAGCGGAAGACAGTTCGATCTTCGCTTTCTCAGCGGCTTCTTTCAGACGCTGCATCGCCAGCGGGTCGTTACGCAGGTCGATACCCTGATCTTTCTTAAATTCGTCAACCAGGTAGTTGATCATACGGCTATCGAAGTCTTCACCACCCAGGTGGGTATCACCGTTGGTTGCCAGAACTTCGAAGGTTTTTTCACCGTCAACTTCGTCGATTTCGATAATAGAGATATCGAAAGTACCACCACCCAGGTCATAAACCGCGATAGTACGGTTGCCGACTTCTTTATCCAGACCATAAGCCAGTGCAGCTGCGGTTGGTTCGTTGATGATACGTTTTACTTCCAGACCTGCGATACGGCCGGCGTCTTTGGTTGCCTGACGCTGAGCATCGTTAAAATATGCAGGTACGGTGATAACTGCTTCAGTTACCGGTTCACCCAAGTAATCTTCAGCCGTTTTCTTCATTTTTTTCAGCACTTCAGCAGAAATCTGCGGCGGTGCCATTTTCTGACCTTTTACGTCAATCCATGCATCACCGTTGTCAGCACCGATGATTTTGTACGGCATGATGGCTTCATCACGCTGCACTTCTTCGTCCTGGAAGCGGCGGCCAATCAGGCGTTTAATCGCAAACAGGGTGTTTTGCGGGTTTGTCACTGCCTGACGTTTAGCCGGCTGACCAACCAGAGTTTCACCATCCTGGGTATAAGCAATGATAGAAGGCGTGGTGCGATCGCCCTCGGCGTTCTCCAGCACACGTGCAGTAGTGCCATCCATAATCGCTACACAAGAGTTGGTAGTACCCAGGTCGATACCAATAATTTTACCCATCTAAACGTCTCCACTAAAAATTCGGTCATCATGTGGTTGTGAATCTGTAATAAGGGCGAAACGTGCGGTTTCAACTACCCTGAATCGTTTTTTTTCAGACTCACCACTGCGGTTGTCTACAAGATGGGGTCGTAACCCACGTCATCAAGGGGGGCATGAAAAATTTTTTTAGCCTTGTGGCAATAAATTCGCAGAAAAAAGGCAAAAAGAGATAAAAATGAATAGTCGCCAACCAGAATTAATTCATACAACCAATTAAATCAGGAAAGCCATTCACATAAAAATTGCAATAAAAAGAAAAGATTACGAGCATGAATCGTTTTTATGACGACGGTAATATGGTCTGAAGTCACACACTTTTGCAGCCGTCAAAGAGAAACTCCATGAAATCCGTGTTAACCCTTTCCGCCAGCCTGCTTATGGGCCTTCTGCTGAGCAGCACCGCCGTAACTGGCTAGCGTGATGCCCATCACAGGGAAAATAATTCATTTACCCTTCGTTAGATCATAGACAGTGCCCTCTCCCCTGATTATTATGCCGCGCCCCGAAGACAGCGATCGTTATTCGGGGAAACTATTTCACCATTCAATCAATGATGATTTTGAGGAATTATGGGCAACACTAAGTTGGCTAATCCGGCACCGCTGGGCCTGATGGGCTTTGGCATGACCACCATTCTGCTTAACCTGCACAACGCGGGTTTCTTCGCTCTGGACGTTATTATTCTGGCGATGGGCATTTTCTACGGCGGTATCGCGCAAATTTTTGCCGGACTGCTGGAATATAAAAAAGGCAACACCTTCGGTTTAACCGCCTTTACCTCCTACGGTTCGTTCTGGCTGACGCTGGTTGCGATCCTGCTGATGCCGAAAATGGGCCTGGCGGATGCAACCAATAGTCAGTTCCTGGGCGCTTACCTCGGTCTGTGGGGCGTGTTCACTCTGTTCATGTTCTTCGGTACGCTGAAAGCGGCGCGCATGCTGCAGTTCGTGTTCCTGAGCCTGACAGTGCTGTTCGCCCTGCTGGCCGTGGGCAACATTGCGGGTAACGAAGCGATCATTCACGTTGCTGGCTGGGTAGGCTTAGTGTGTGGCGCAAGCGCCATTTACCTGGCGATGGGTGAAGTGCTGAACGAACAGTTTGGCCGTACCATCCTGCCAATTGGTGAAGCGCACTAATCTGACGCTATCCCCCCTGACGGGGGGATATTCCTTACAAGCGCTGTAACTCTGCCTGTACGCTCGAATCGCGATGATAAAGATCCTGTCGCAGCCAAATCCCCAAACCTAGCCCTACCAGCGATAACGCCAGCACATACCAGGCCGGAGCCATCGGCGACACGCTCATTAACATCGTGACGGCGATTGGCGTCAGACCACCAAAAATGGCGTACGACACGTTGTAAGAAAAGGATATTCCGGTAAAGCGGACTTCCGCCGGAAACGCGCGCACCATCACATAAGGCACAGCCCCCACCACGCCAACGCATAACCCCACCAGCCCGTATAACAGGAACAAATGCTGGGGATGGCTGCCGGTCAGGTGATAGAAAAACCAGCTTGAACAGGCCAGCATCAGGCTGCCGACAATAAAGGTTTTGCTGGCGCCGACCCGATCGACAATAAACCCGGCCAGCAGACAACCGACGCACAGCATAATGGTAGCGACACTGTTGGCTTGCAACGTTAGCGCCGGCGCAAAGCCATACTGCTTCTGCAACCAGACTGGTGACATCAGGATCACCACCACAATCCCAGCCGATAGCAGCCAGGTCAGCAGCATTGAAATAACCACCGCTTTTTTATGTTTGCTCACCACTGACTTCACCGGTAGCTCTTGCGCCAACGCTTTACGCTGCTGCATTTCGAGAAATATGGGCGTCTCCTGCAGCCAGCGACGCAGGTACATCGCCACCAGCCCAAACACGCCCCCCAGCAGGAAAGGAATACGCCAGCCGTAATCATGCACCGCCTGCTGCGTCAGGCTGGTGTTCACCAGCGTCGCAACCACCGACCCCAGCAGAATTCCCACCGTCAGGCCGGCAGTCAGCGTTCCGCAGGCAATGCCGATGCGACGCTCCGGTACATGCTCCGCCACGAACACCCACGCGCCCGGAACTTCTCCGCCGATGGCAGCGCCTTGCAAAATACGCATCAGAAGTAACAGCAGCGGCGCGAGGATCCCCATTGAGGCGTAGGTAGGCAACAGACCAATCGCCAGCGTCGGTATCGCCATCAGTAAAATGCTCAGGGTGAACATTTTCTTGCGTCCGACCAGATCGCCAAAGTGCGCCATGATGATGCCCCCCAGCGGACGCGCCAGATAGCCGGCGGCAAAAATGCCGAAGGTTTGCACCTGACGTAGCCATTCAGGGATGTCTGCGGGGAAGAAGAGCTCGCCAACAACAGCGGCAAAGAAGACAAAGATAATGAAATCATAAAACTCAAGCGCACCACCAAGGGCAGCAAGCGTAAGGGTTTTATAATCCTGGCGATTCAGCGGTCGAGTGTGTTGTGACATAGCAAACCATGAGTCAGTGAAGTAATTGAATCTGTTCGTTGATATATGTAAAGCAAAAATTACTATATCGTAAACAATTCAATACTCCACTGTCATTGGTACTTATGCCACGATCGGGCTACTTTCAGGTATTTGTTTCGCGTATTGCGCTTTTAGGACGAAAAGATGCTACAACAGTCGGTGCGGTTTCCACATACGGCCCATCCAATAGCTGTATACAATACGGTACACTTGCAAAAATACCCGGCACGATAACCTTACCGTCGGCATCTTTCACGCCTTCCAGCGTCTCTTTGATCGATTTTGGCTGCCCAGGCAGATTCAGGATCAACGCCTGCTTGCGAATCACGCCAACCTGACGGGAAAGAATCGCCGTTGGCACAAAGTGCAGGCTTATCTGGCGCATCTGTTCACCAAAGCCCGGCATCTGACGGTCGGCTACGGCAAGTGTCGCATCAGGCGTTACGTCACGACGGGCCGGACCCGTTCCGCCGGTAGTCAGCACCAGATGACAACTCATTTCGTCTACCAGCTCGCATAAGGTCTGTTCGATGATCGCCTGTTCATCCGGGATCAATCGCGTTTGCAGCTCAAAAGGGGTGGTAAGGGCTGACGCCAGCCACTCTTCAAGGGCCGGGATACCTTTATCCTGGTAAACGCCGCTGGAAGCACGGTCAGAAATGGAAACCAGGCCAATGCGTAAATTATTCATGATTATTCCGTTTAAACAGTCTCGTTAAACAGAATGATACACTGCGAAGGGAAGGACAGACAGGTTTCAGAAGAGGTAGCGTGACCCATAT
The DNA here is from genome assembly GCF_013728095.1 of Citrobacter sp. RHBSTW-00887. Taxonomy (NCBI): domain Bacteria; kingdom Pseudomonadati; phylum Pseudomonadota; class Gammaproteobacteria; order Enterobacterales; family Enterobacteriaceae; genus Citrobacter; species Citrobacter sp. RHBSTW-00887. The sequence continues at coordinate 4,471,599 of NZ_CP056267.1, forward strand.
CAGGGCCACGCACTAATGATTACAGCAGATCGCCGATCATTTTTTCCAGTTTACCCTGGTCTACAGCAAACTTACGGATACCGTCCGCCAGTTTGTCTACAGCCATCGGATCCTGGTTATGCTGCCACAGGAACTCAGCTTCGGTGATGCGTGCAGGGCGCGCTTTCACTTCGCCGGAGAAAGACAGTTTACGTTCGATAGCACCTTCGCTTTCCGCCAGTTCTTTCAGCAGTGCCGGAGCAATCGTCAGACGATCGCAGCCTGCCAGCTCAATGATTTCGCCGATGTTACGGAAGCTCGCACCCATAACTACGGTTTCGTAACCGTGCTGTTTGTAGTACTCGTAGATTTCCGTTACGGAAACCACACCCGGATCTTCTGCCGGTGCATACTCTTTCTTGTCGGTATTGGCTTTGTACCAGTCAAGAATACGGCCAACGAACGGAGAAATCAGATATACGCCAGCTTCTGCACATGCACGCGCCTGCGCGAAGGAGAACAGCAGAGTCAGGTTACAGTTGATGCCTTCTTTTTCCAGCTGCTCAGCGGCACGGATGCCCTGCCAGGTTGAAGCCAGTTTAATCAGGATGCGATCGTTGCTGATGCCAGCATCGTTGTACATTTTGATCAGGCGTTTTGCTTTAGCGATGGACGCGTCGGTGTCGTAGGACAGACGAGCGTCAACTTCAGTGGAGATACGACCTGGGACCAGTTTCAGGATCTCCAGACCGATATTTACTGCCAGCTTGTCGGTCGCGTCGACGACCTGCTGCGCACGGTCGTTGCTCTGCTGCTTAGCCCAGGCTACAGCGTCATCAATCAGCTTGCGGTATTCCGGGATCTGCGCTGCGTTAAGAATGAGAGAAGGGTTAGTTGTGGCATCCTGAGGCTGATACAGCTTCATTGCCGCGATGTCTCCGGTGTCGGCCACTACTGTGGTGAACTGACGAAGGGAGGTCAATTTGTCCGTCATGATAGCGATTCTCTTTAAACAGCTTGTTAGGGGGATGTAACCGATCTTCCCTGATGATAGCACGACGCACTCTCAGCGCAACCGCCTGGATTGTCCGACCAGCCGCTCAGCCCTGATTACGCATCGCCAAGCCTGTGATGCGCAATTAAGGGATATAACGATTGTTATGATAAACTCCCGCAATCAATCACCCTATAAGGTATATACTGGTCGATTATTGGTAGCGCTTACATGGGAATATTCGCGCTTACCGGCATCAACAAGAGGGATGTTAATGCCTGATTTTTTCTCATTTATTAATGAAATACTCTGGGGATCGGTGATGATCTACCTCCTGCTTGGCGCAGGATGTTGGTTCACCTGGCGTACAGGGTTTATTCAGTTTCGCTATATTCGCCAGTTTGGCAAAAGTCTTAAAAACAGCATCAGCCCGCAGCCGGGCGGTTTAACTTCCTTTCAGGCTTTATGCACCAGTCTTGCCGCACGTATCGGTAGCGGAAATCTGGCGGGCGTGGCGTTGGCGATTGCCGCTGGCGGCGCGGGAGCCGTGTTCTGGATGTGGGTCTCGGCGATCATTGGTATGGCGACGTCATTTGCCGAGAGCTCTCTTGCCCAACTGTATAAAGAGCGCGACAGCAAGGGACAGTTTCGCGGCGGTCCTGCGTGGTATATGGAGCGTGGGCTGGGCATGCGCTGGATGGGCGTTCTTTTTGCCATCTTTTTACTCATTGCTTATGGTCTGATTTTTAACAGCGTTCAGGCTAATTCGGTCTCTCATGCGCTGACCTTTGCTTTTGATATCCCTCCCCTCTTCACCGGTATCGCACTGGCAATAGTGTCATTATTGGCAATCGTTGGCGGCATTAAAGGCGTTGCCCGCCTGATGCAATGGTTCGTTCCGATGATGGCGCTGTTGTGGGTCGGTTGCAGCATCGTCATCTGTCTGTGGCATTTCGGACAGCTCCCCGGCATTATCATGACCATTATAAAAAGTGCCTTTGGCTGGCAGGAAGCCGCAGCCGGTGCCGCCGGGTATACACTAAGCCAGGCCATTGCCAGCGGCTTTCAACGCGGTATGTTTTCTAATGAGGCCGGAATGGGATCAACTCCGAACGCGGCCGCGTCAGCAGCATCCTGGCCTCCGCATCCTGCGGCACAAGGCATTGTGCAAATGATCGGAGTATTAGTTGATACGCTGATTCTCTGTACGGCCAGCGCGATGATTGTTCTGTTGGCTGGTAATGACGCCAGCTATGTACCGATGGAAGGCATCCAGTTACTCCAGAAAGCGATGGTTTCAGTGACGGGAGAATGGGGTGCCGGATTCGTGGCGTTAATTGTGATTCTGTTTGCCTTTAGCTCTATCGTGGCCAACTATATCTATGCGGAAAACAACCTCGTTTTCCTGAAGCTGGACAATATCCGCGTCATCTGGCTATTACGGATCGCCACCGTTAGCACCGTTATCGGCGGAACGTTAGTCAGCGTTCCGCTGATCTGGCAGTTGGCGGACATCATTATGGCGTGTATGGCCATCACTAACCTGACGGCGATTCTGCTGCTTTCACCGGTTGTGCAGACTATCGCCTGCGACTATCTACGCCAACGCAAACTCGGGGTGCGCCCAGAATTCGATCCGCGCCGTTATCCTGATATCAGACAACAACTTGCGCCCGAAAGCTGGGATGAGACGCCGCGCGGATAGCGCGGCAATCGCAACCATCGATCAATTCTGTCGTTTTTTTTGCTAAAGTCGCAGTAAATTTCCTGCAAGGACTGGATATGCTGATTCTGATTTCACCTGCAAAAACGCTCGACTACCAAAGTCCGCTGGCAACGACACGTCATACATTGCCCGAACTGCTGGATCACTCTCAGCAGCTTATTCACGTGGCGCGCCAACTCTCTGCTCCGCAAATTGGCAAGCTGATGGGAATTAGCGACAAGCTGGCGGATCTGAACGCCACGCGTTTCCATGACTGGCAGCCTGATTTCACGCCGGAAAACGCGCGCCAGGCCATTCTGGCGTTTAAAGGCGACGTGTATACCGGACTGCAGGCTGAAACCTTCAGCGAAGCGGATTTCGACTTCGCTCAGCAACACTTACGGATGTTGTCCGGGCTGTACGGCGTTTTGCGTCCGCTGGATTTGATGCAGCCTTACCGTCTGGAGATGGGTATTCGTCTGGCCAATGCGAAAGGTAAAGATCTCTACCAGTTCTGGGGAGATACCATCACCGATAAACTTAACGAAGCGCTGGAAGCGCAAGGCGACAGCGTAGTGATTAACCTCGCCTCGGATGAGTATTTTAAATCCGTGAAGCCGAAAAAGCTCAATGCGGAGCTTATCAAACCGGTCTTCCTCGACGAGAAGAACGGTAAGTTCAAAGTCATCAGCTTCTATGCCAAAAAAGCGCGCGGCCTGATGAGTCGCTACATTATTGAGAACCGCTTAACGCAGCCAGAACAGCTGACCGCCTTTAACAGCGAAGGCTATTTCTTTGATGAAGAAGCGTCAGGAAATGGCGAACTGGTGTTTAAGCGCCAGGAGCAGTAGTAAAAAGGCCGGATGGCGGCGAACGCCCGATCCGGCCGACAGGTTTTGTAGGCCCGCTAAGCAAAGCGCCAGCGGGCACAACCGTTAACCGCGGGCCATCATCAGCTTGCGCAGTTCAGCAAAATCAGCAGGCAGGTGATGAGAAAGCAGCGGCAGGTCCGCGCGTTCCGCCAGCGCTTTTGGCAGCGCCAGCGTCAGGTCAAGAATCTCTTCAACGCTTTCTTTAAACTTGGCCGGATGCGCAGTGCCGAGGAACAGGCCGTACTCGCCAGGGTTCAGTTGGTCACGCAGCGCACGGTAAGCCACCGCCGCATGCGGTTCTGAGGTGTACCCCATCTCATGCAGCTCACGCATCGTGTCCTGAGTAGTGGCATCGTCAACAGCGGCATAACCCAGCTCATTCAGACGCCAGATTTTACGGCGGAACAGTTCTTCCACCCGCGGCCAGTTATTTGGCTGGCTGACATCCATCGCATTCGACAACGTCGCCTGTGTCGCTTTCGGCGCCCACTCACCTTGTGCAAGAAAGCGTGGAACCGTATCGTTGACGTTGGTCGCCGCGATAAAACGCTTCACCGGCAAGCCCAGTGATTTTGCCAGCAGCCCGGCAGTCAGATCGCCAAAGTTGCCGCTGGGAACGGAAATAACCAGTTGATTACGCGCCTCTTGCGGCAGTTGAGCCACGGCCTCAAAGTAGTAACAGATTTGCGCCAGCAGACGGCTAATGTTGATTGAGTTAGCCGAATTCAGCCCCAAAGCCACCTTCAACTCTTCGTCATCAAACGCCTGTTTCACCAGCGCCTGACAGGCATCAAAATCGCCATCAATCGCCACGGTTTCAATATTGCCACCCAGTGTACAGAACAGTTTTTCCTGTAATGGGCTAATCTTGCCGTTCGGATAAAGGATCACCACGCGCACATTTTTCAGACCATAAAAGGCATGTGCGACTGCCGCACCAGTGTCTCCAGAGGTCGCCGTCAGAATGGTGACCGGTTTGTCGCCGCTGATATGCGTCAGCATCTGCGCCATAAAGCGCCCGCCAAAGTCTTTAAATGCAAGCGTTGGGCCGTGGAACAGCTCCAGACAGCCGATATCCGCGGCAACCTGAGCAACCGGTGCCGGGAAGGCAAACGCCGCACGCACGCGCTGTTCCAGAATCTCCTGTGGGATTTCATCACCGATAAATGCGGAAAGGATCTTCGCACTGCGGCTAACGAAATCCTGGTTCAACATCTCATCGACTTCTGACAGATTGAATTCCGGCAAATCGTGCGGAAAAAACAATCCCTGATTCTTGCCAAGCCCTTGCGTGACGGCCTGTGCAAAGCTGACCTGTTCGTTATGATCTTTCAGATTATACAGTTTCATTGATTATCCCAGTACCCGTGCGCCCGCCGTGTCCAACCGGCAAATATGAACAAAGCCTTCCTGATTTTGCAGATAATTTTTACCCAGCCAGTCTGCTACACGCTGCGCCGTATCCGGCTTGTCGCACAAAGCGAACAGCGTCGGCCCCGAACCGGAGATACCGCTGGCCAGCGCCCCGATTTCCGCTACCGCCTGACGCGCCAGGCTAAAGCCTGGCAGCAGGCGGGTACGATATGGCTCAGCAATGACATCTTTCATCAGCTTCGCGGCAAGCCCTGGCTGCCGGGAATAGCAGGCATGGATAAACCCAGCCAGATGCCGCCCGTGGGCGATACAGTCCTGACGGCGATACTGCGCAGGTAAAATCGCCCGCGCTTCTGCCGTCGACACTTTAATCCCCGGATACGCGAGGACCCACAGCCACTCATCAAAGCCTGGCACCTGCTGGCTGATAATGCCGTTTTCTTCGATCATTAACTGCATGCCGCCCAAAAAGCACGGGGCGACGTTATCGTAATGAATACTGCCGGAGATACGCCCTTCCAGCTCACCCATTATCGCCAACAGGCGCGTATCGTTGAGCGGTTTACCGCAATGCTCGTTCATGGCGACCAGCGCCGCTACAACGGAACAAGCGCTGGAGCCTAACCCGGAGCCAATCGGCATATTTTTTTCCAGCGTCATCGCCACCGGAACGCTTTTACCCAGCTCCTGACAGAATCGCTCCCAGCACTGGTAGACAATATTTTCTCGCGGCTCAGGCGGCAGCTTATTGGCAAAGCGACCGAGGTTGTTCAAGCTGAAATGGTCAGCCGCCTCAACGGATACCACATCGCCTAACAGCGAACCGTCCACCGGAGTTACCGCTGCTCCGAGCACATCAAACCCGACGCTCATATTGGCGCTGGAAGCCGGGGCATAAACTCTCACCATGTCAGACTCCTAACTTCCATGAAAGGGTACGTAGCAGGTCGGCAAATACGCCCGCCGCCGTCACATCGTTACCCGCGCCGTATCCGCGCAGAACCAACGGTAGCGGCTGATAATAATGGCTGTAAAACGCCAACGCGTTTTCACCGTTTTTCACTTTGAACAGCGGATCGTTGCCGTCTACTGCTTCTATTTTCACGCGACAGACGCCATCCTCTTCAATATTGCCAACATAGCGTAATACTTTCCCCTCATCACGGGCTTTCGCCACACGCGCGGCAAAGGCGTCATCCAGCTGCGACAATTTCGCCATAAACGCGGAAACATCACCGGAATCATCAAACTCTTTTGGCAGGACCGGCTCAATGACAATGTCAGAAAGCTCCAGCTCACGACCGGTTTCACGGGCCAGGATCAGCAGCTTACGCGCCACGTCCGTACCGGATAGATCGTCACGTGGATCGGGTTCGGTATAGCCCAGCTCACGCGCCATGGTGGTGGCCTCGGAGAAGCTCATTCCTTCATCCAGCTTGCCGAAAATAAACGACAGCGAACCAGAAAGAATACCGGAGAAACGTTGCAGTTCATCGCCCGCGCTGAGCAGATTTTGCAAGTTCTCAATTACCGGCAAGCCCGCGCCTACGTTGGTGTCGTACAGGAATTTACGACGAGACTTCGCCGCAGCAAAACGCAGCTGATGGTAGTAATCCATCGACGACGTGTTGGCCTTTTTGTTCGGCGTGACCACATGGAAGCCTTCGCGCAGGAAATCCGCATACTGATCCGCGACCGCCTGACTTGACGTACAGTCGACAATCACCGGATTGAGCAGATGATATTCTTTCACCAGACGAATTAAGCGCCCCAGGTTGAAAGGCTCTTTCGCGCTTTCCAGCTCCGACTGCCAGTTTTCCAGATTCAGACCATGGACGTTGGTCAGCAGGGCCTTCGAGTTCGCCACGCCGCACACGCGCAGATCGATATGCTTCTTTTTAAGCCAGGTTTGCTGACGTTTAAGCTGCTCCAGCAGCGCACCGCCCACGCCGCCAACGCCAATGACAAATACTTCAATCACCTGATCGGTGTTGAACAGCATCTGATGGGTCACACGCACGCCAGTGGTCGCGTCGTCGTTATTCACCACTACCGAAATGGAACGCTCAGACGAGCCCTGGGCGATTGCCACGATATTAATGTTCGCGCGAGCCAGCGCGGCAAAAAATTTCGCCGAGATGCCACGCAACGTGCGCATACCATCGCCAACGACCGAGATGATCGCCAAACGCTCAGTCACCGCCAGCGGCTCCAGCAAGCCTTCTTTCAGTTCGAGATAGAATTCATCCTGCATGGCGCGTTGCGCACGCGCGCAGTCGCCCTGCGGGACGCAGAAGCTGATGCTGTATTCAGAAGAGGATTGGGTGATCAGCACCACCGAGATGCCTGCGCGCGACATCACGGCAAAAACACGCGCCGCCATCCCCACCATGCCTTTCATCCCAGGGCCGGAGACGCTAAACATCGCCATGTTATTGAGGTTAGAAATCCCTTTTACCGGCAAATCGTCATCATCACTGCTGGCACCGATAAGCGTGCCGGGCGCTTGTGGATTGCCGGTATTTTTAATCAGGCACGGGATCTGGAACTGGGCAATAGGGGTAATGGTGCGCGGGTGCAGCACTTTAGCGCCGAAGTAAGAAAGCTCCATCGCTTCCTGATAAGACATCGACTTCAGCAGTCGGGCGTCGGGTACCTGGCGCGGATCGCAGGTATATACGCCATCGACATCGGTCCAGATCTCACAACAATCGGCGCGCAAACAGGCGGCCAGTACGGCGGCAGAGTAGTCAGAGCCATTACGCCCCAGCACCACTAACTCTCCTTTCTCATTCCCGGCGGTAAATCCTGCCATCAGAACCATATGGTCCGCAGGAATACGGCTGGCGGCAATGCGGCGCGTAGATTCGGCAATATCAACGGTAGATTCGAGGTAATTGCCTACCGCCAGCAATTTCTCTACCGGGTCGATGACCGTCACGTTGTGCCCGCGCGCTTCCAGCAGGCCAGCCATGATGGCGATCGACATTTTTTCACCACGGCAAATAAGCGCGGCATTGATGCTGTCCGGGCACTGACCCAGCAGGCTGATACCGTGCAGGACGTGCTTAATCTGTGCAAACTCTTGTTCAACAAAGGCTTTGAGCGGAGCCTGCGGGAAACCCGGTTGCGCGGCGGCAAGACCCACCAACAGCTCAGAGAAAATGCGTTCGGCGTCGCTGATATTGGCTAAAGCATCCTGACCACCGATGGTCTTCTCAATCATCGCCACCAGATGGTTGGTAATTTTTGCGGGGGCAGAGAGAACGGTCGCGACCTGCCCCTGTCTGGCATTGCTTTCCAGAATATCGGCAACCCGCAGAAAGCGCTCTGCATTTGCCACTGATGTACCGCCGAACTTCAACACTCGCATGGTTTACCTCATTGCCTTTGGTCGAAAAAAAAGCCCGCACTGTTTAGGTGCGGGCTTTTTCTTGTGTTTCCTGTACGCGTCAGCCCGCACCGTTACCTGTGGTAATGGTGATGGTTGTGGTAATAGTGATGCTGATGCGTTTCATGATGTTGTGTGCTCTGTAATTATTTATTATCTGTCCTGTATTCTTTTAGGGTTAAAGTATCTGCTGACCTAAGTCAATAAATTTTTAAATTGGTCACATTCCGAAACTTGTTCACGAGCGACTGCTTGCCCTTTTAGTTTCGACCAATACAGTATGTCCCCCCTACTTGAATCCAGAACAAAACACCACACAACAAATGTATGTCGATATTTTATTTCGTGATGCTTTTTTCTATATCATGTAAAAAACGGTGCAACATTGCCGTATCTCGCTGCCCTAACAGACCCATTCGCTGTTGCAGCCAGTCCGTCAACTTGATGTCGTCAGAAACGTTCAGCGTGGCTAATAAACGCAAAACGCGCGCGCGCAATGCCTGTAGCTGAAGCTCATCCGTCACCTCAATGTTTTTGACGGGTTGTTGTATTAAACCTGCTAATTGATAGCAATACACCATCACCGCCTGCCCCAAATTGAGTGAAGGATAGTCAGCCACCATAGGTACACCGGTGAGTACATCCGCCAGGGCCAATTCTTCGTTGGTCAGCCCTGAATCTTCACGACCAAAAACCAGCGCGGCATGATCCATCCACGTTGATTTTTCCTGCAGCAGAGGAACCAGTTCGACCGGCATAGCGTAGTAATGGAACTTCGCCCGACTACGCGCAGTGGTCGCGACGGTAAAATCTACGTCGTGCAGCGCCTCCGCCAACGTTGAAAAAACACTAATATTATCAATAATATCGCCAGAACCATGCGCGACCCATCGCGTGGCGGGTTCCAGGTGGGCTTCGCTGTCAACGATGCGTAATTGGGTGAACCCCATGGTCTTCATCGCGCGGGCAGCCGCACCTATATTTTCCGCTCTGGCGGGGGCAACCAGAATAATTGTTAAACGCATTTCGATACTCTTTTTGGCCAGTCTGCAAGGAAAAATGTGACGTGCTTCAACATATTATGCAGAGCGAATTTACATATTTTTAACAGAAATCACTGAAAAAGCATTTCGCATCCATTAAAAAATGCTAAACTATTTCCCGGGTGTACTATTGCTTTTTATGTTAACAAAAGTTGCATATCCCTCTGTTTATCCATGATAATTTAATTTAAAATGGATCGCACTGGTTGGATTCATTACATTTATTAATTTGCTCGTGCAACTAGTTGTAATATTGCAATTTTGTGATGAAAGCAAACATTTGGATACGTTGATTTCATCAAACTGTTAACGTGCTACAATTGAACTTGATATATGTCAACGAAGCGTAGTTTTATTGGGTGTCCGGCATGTCTTAGCCTGTTATGTTGCTGTTAAAATGGTTAGGATGACAGCCGTTTTTGACACTGTCGGGTCCAGAGGGAAACTACCCACGACCAAGCTAATGATGTTGTTGACGTTGATGGAAAGTGCATCAAGAACGCAATTACGTACTTTAGTCATGTTACGCCGATCATGTTAATTTACGGCATGCATCAGGCAGGTCAGGGACTTTTGTACTTCCTGTTTCGATTTAGTTGGCAATTTAGGTAGCAAACATGCAGACCCCGCACATTCTTATCGTTGAAGACGAGTTAGTAACACGCAACACGTTGAAAAGCATTTTCGAAGCAGAAGGCTATGATGTATTCGAAGCGACAGATGGCGCGGAAATGCATCAGATTCTCTCTGAATATGATATCAACCTTGTGATTATGGATATCAATCTGCCTGGGAAAAATGGCCTGCTGTTAGCGCGCGAACTTCGCGAACAAGCTAACGTTGCGCTGATGTTCCTGACGGGCCGTGATAACGAAGTCGATAAAATTCTCGGCCTCGAAATCGGCGCAGACGATTACATCACCAAGCCGTTTAACCCGCGCGAACTGACTATCCGTGCTCGTAACCTGCTGTCCCGTACCATGAACCTGGGTACTGTCAGCGAAGAACGCCGTAGCGTCGAAAGCTACAAGTTCAATGGCTGGGAGCTGGACATCAACAGCCGCTCTCTGATTGGTCCTGACGGTGAGCAGTATAAACTGCCACGCAGCGAATTCCGCGCCATGCTTCACTTCTGTGAGAATCCGGGCAAAATCCAGTCTCGCGCAGAACTGTTGAAAAAAATGACCGGTCGCGAACTGAAGCCGCATGACCGTACCGTTGACGTGACGATCCGCCGCATTCGTAAGCATTTCGAATCAACGCCGGATACGCCAGAAATCATCGCCACCATTCACGGTGAAGGCTACCGTTTCTGCGGCGACCTGCAGGATTAATTCAATCCTCACTGGTATAAAAACGGCGCTTTATGCGCCGTTTTTCATTTCCCCAACTGCCCTATTTCCACAAGCGAAATTCGTCGCTCTGCGCAGGCTGAAGCTCTGGAAGTTCTGTAGATTTTGGCTTTGTTTTTGGCTGTGCCAGCGAGTGCCAGTCAAGATGACGCGTCAGGAACATTACCCCACAAAGCGCGAACAACAGCACGCCGGTTCCCAGCAGTAAAGAGCTATCCTGTGAACGTAGCAGCACCCACATCACACCATCCAGCCCCAGCAGCGCCACGGTGAACAAAATACTGCTCCGCCAGCCCTGCAATATCGCCTGCAGATACACACCGTTCATCAACGCCCCCACCAGACTTGCCGTTATCCACGCCGCCGTAAAACCGATGTGTTCTGACAGTGCCAGCAGCAGCAGATAAAACATTACCAGCGATAGCCCCACCAGCAGATACTGCATCGGGTGCAGGCGCAGATTGGTCATACTTTCAAGGACGAAGAAAGACATAAAGGTCAGCACAATCAGCAGGATGGCATACTTTGTCGCCCTATCCGTTAACTGATACTGATCTGCAGGCGTGGCGACGGCGACGCTAAACGCTGGCATGCCCTGCCAACCAATCTTTTCGTCGTTAAAGCGCTCGCCGAGGTTGTTCGCAAACCAGCTGCTTTGCCACTTAGCCTTGAATCCTGATTCGCTAATTTCGCGCTTAGCCGGGAGGAAGTCCCCAAGAAAGTTGGGATGCGGCCAGTTGCTGGTTAAGGTCATTTCACTGTTACGTCCAACCGGAACGACGGAGAAATCGCCGGTTCCGCTCAAATTAAGCGACAACGCCATGCTCAGATTTTGCTCAGCCCAGCTCGCATCGGGTAGTGGAATGTGGATCCCCTGTGCACGTCCATCCAGCCCCGTCCCAGGCTCAACGGCCAGCGACGCTCCATTGACCTGCGGCGCTTTTACCACGCCAATCCCACGCGCGTCCCCCACGCCAACCACAATAAACGGTTTACCGATGCTGATATTTGGATGATTTAAATCACTCAACCGTTCGGCGTTAAACTCAGCCTTCACCGAAACATCATTGTGCCAGACCTGGCCCTCATAAATACCGATTTTACGCGCTTCAACGTTCTGATTCCCCTCAACTACCAACGACTCCGGCAGCCAGAAATGGATATAGCTACGCTTACGCTGGATTTCTTTGCCATCCTCCAGTGAGGTGTAAAGTTCCGTTAGCGGAATGGCTATCAACGGTCCTACCATCTTTTGCGGCCCGCTGGTGCTCTGTCGGATAGCATCTTCGACTTCATCACGGTAATCCGATCGCTCCACGATGATCTGCCTGACCATCGTCAGCGGGATTAACAGCAGCAGTATTGCGCCACCTAAGGTGACTATTTTCCAAAACAGGGGTGATTTAAACATAGCGTTCTCCTTTGCAATATCAGCAAGGTAGAACAGCTTTGTGCGGAGAATTTGAAGTTATGTGAAGTGAGCGTGAAGCGTAAACGAGGCCTGTGCGCCGCCTTGTGGTCGGTTGCACAATGTCACCGTCCCCTCGTGCAGTCGCGCAACCTCACTGACAAACGCCAGCCCTAAACCGCTGCTCTTATGCCCATTTTCACGGGGCAGCGAATAGAAACGCTCAAAAATACGCGGCAACGCGAAGTCGGGGATCCCGCTGCCGCTGTCGATTATCTGCAACGTGACCAGTTCATCCTGCTGATGCGCGCTCAGCGTAATCGTCCCGTCCTGTGGCGTGAAGTCGATAGCGTTGTCGAGCAAATTCCCCAATGCCTGCTCCAGTAACGCAGGCTCGGCGGCGACGCTAAGCGATGAAAGCATAATGGTAAGCGTGATGTTTTTTGCCGCCAGTTGCACGCTACGCGCCTCTTTGAGCTGAGCAAACAGCGCATCTACCGCCACTGGCGTCAACGTAATGTCCTGTCGATTCTCCAGTCGCGCCTGGCGTAACAGGGTTTCAACCAGCGCCTGCATGCGCGCATTTTGCGTCAGGATATTATCGGTAAAGCGCGCAACCACGTTCGGCGGCGGACCTTCGCGCAAAATCTCAGCCGCGCCGCGAATGGCCGCCAGCGGACTTTTCAGTTCATGCGTTAACGCATAAACATACTGCTCAATGTAGTTTTTGCCCTCCAGCTTCAGTCGCATACTTTCCAGCGCCTGCGCCAGTTTACGTAGCTCGCTGCTACCTAAATCAGGCAATGGGACGGGGCGATTCTCGGTAACGGAGTCGGCATAGCGCGCCAGCCGGGCGATGGAGCGGTTTATCCACCATACCATCCCGATGCCAATCACTAAGGCAATGCCCAGCAATACGGCGCTGGCCCACAGCATCCGCCGTTCACTGCGTTTAATCACCGGCGCCATCGCCGCATTCGGTTTACCGACGCTAAGCACTCCGATAATACGTCCGCCGTCTACGATCGGCGCGGCCACGTACATCACTGAACTTTCCGGATCGTTCGGGTTTTGCGGCGTGCTGCGGGCGCCATATTGCCCACGCAGGGTTAACCACACGTCGTTCCAGCGAGAATAGTCCTGACCGACAGCCTGGTTTGCGGAATCAAACAACACTTTACCCTGCGCGTCCGTCATGTAGACATGGTATTCATTACGGACTTTGTTAATGCCGCTGATATTGGCGCTGAATGGGCGGTTATGCAGTTGCGAAAATGCCTGCGCCAGCTTGCCGTTGGCGGGAGAGTCAGAGAGCAAGTCATCGCGCGCCAGCGCGGCCAGCAGCGTGGCGGTATCAATCAAAGTGCCTTCGGTCGCCCGGCGGACGCCTGGTTTAATTTCCTGCACAAAGATCGACAAAACGAACCAGGCGGCGACGGCAACAATCAGAAAATAGCCGAGCAACAAACGCATGCCAATGCGCATCAGACGCTCCTCAGGCTATATCCCATACCGCGATGCGTATTGATGGGGGAAAGCTCAGGGTTGATAGCCCTCAACTTGGCGCGCAGCGTTTTGATGTGAGTATCGACCGTTCTGTCAAAGGTGTCCTGTGCATCGGCCCAGACTAAATCCATCAACTGCTGACGTGAGTAAATGCGCCCCGGCGACAACAGCAACGTTTTCAGCAACAGAAATTCATAGCGCGTCAGGTTTAACGGCTTGCCGAACCAGGTAATCTGCGCGGCCAGCTCATTAAGTTCAAAATCGCCGCAACGCGTCGTCGATGAAGGAGCAGAGAATTTCTGCACCCGCCGCAGCAGCGTACGCACGCGGGCGCACACCTCGCGCGGTGAGAAAGGCTTGGCAACATAGTCATCCGCGCCAATTTCCAGCCCCAGCAGGCGATCCACCTCATCGCTACGCGCGGTCAGAAACAGGATCGGCAACGCTGGATGCCGCTCCAGCAGGCGTCGACACAGTTCAAAACCGCTGATATCCGGTAGTCCGACATCCAGAATGATTGCATCAGGACAACGCTGGCGAGATTTCTCCAGCGCAGGTAACCCGCGCTCAAACGCTTCCACGCTAAAACCTTCCTGCTGCAGCATGTAGATGAGCGTATCGGCAATGCCCTGCTCATCCTCAACCAACCAGATCAACGGTTGTTGCATTTTGCTTCCTTGTTATTCCCGCCACGGCATGATGGGCACCGCGCTGATGGCATTTTTGGGCGATCCATCGACCACTTTATCTGAATAGGCCAGATAGGCCAGTGCATTACGTTTCGCGTCGTAAAAACGCACGACCTGTAAGGATTTAAACACCAGCGAGGTACGTTTTTTAAATACCACTTCGCCCTGCGCTTTGCCGTTCTTGATTCTGTCGCTCAGTTCTACCGGCCCCACCTGCTGACAGGAAATGGCGGCATCGGAGGTATCTTCCGCCAGCCCCAGCCCACCTTTGATGCCGCCGGTCTTCGCCCGGCTCACGTAGCAGGTCACGTTGGTAACATCAGGATCGTCAAACGCTTCGACCACAATTTTATGATCCGGCCCAAACATTTTGAACACTGTATCGACAGATCCAATCTGCTCCGCATGGGCGACCTGCGCCAACATCAGCAGAATTGAGGAAATGATTAAGCTCTTATATTTCATATTGTTACCATTTTTAAAAGTTACTCTGTGTAATTATTCGACATTCTAAGATAAAACGTATACAGATCACAGGATTACAATAATCACGCTTTCGAATGATCGAAAAAAGCATTTATGAGCAAAAAAAACACTGAATGCTAAAACAGCAAAAAATGCTATTATCCTCATACCTGACGTCAGGTACTCGTTGTTGAAAGGATGAGGATATTTTATGGATCAGGCTGGCATTATTCGCGACCTATTAATCTGGCTGGAAGGTCATCTGGATCAGCCTTTGTCGCTTGACAATGTGGCGGCAAAAGCAGGCTATTCCAAGTGGCACCTGCAGAGAATGTTTAAGGACGTGACGGGCCATGCTATTGGCGCCTATATCCGCGCCCGTCGTTTATCGAAATCCGCAGTGGCGCTGCGCCTGACTGCACGCCCAATTCTGGATATTGCGCTGCAATATCGCTTTGACTCTCAACAAACCTTTACCCGCGCGTTCAAGAAACAGTTTTCCCAAACGCCTGCGCTGTATCGCCGTTCGCCGGAATGGAGCGCGTTTGGTATTCGCCCGCCTATGCGACTGGGTGAATTTGCCATGCCTGCGCACGAGTTTGTCACGCTGGAAGATACGCAACTGCTTGGCACCACGCAAAGCTATTCCTGCTCGCTGGAGCAGATTTCAGATTTCCGTCATGAAATGCGAATTCAGTTCTGGCGCGACTTCCTTAGCCAGGCTCCTGCGATCCCACCAGTGCTGTACGGGCTGAACGAAACGCGTCCGAGCCTCGAAAAAGATGATGAGCAGGAAGTGTTTTACACCACAGCACTGACGCCGGAACAGGCCAATGGTTATGTGCCGTCGGCACAGCCTATCCTGCTACAGGGCGGCGAGTATGTGATGTTTACCTATGAAGGGCTGGGGACCGGTGTACAGGAGTTTATCCTGACGGTTTACGGCACATGCATGCCAATGCTGAACCTGACGCGCCGTAAAGGGCAGGATATCGAGCGATACTACCCGGCAGAAGATGCCAAAGCGGGAGATCGCCCGATCAACCTGCGCTGCGAATTCCTGATTCCGATTCGCCGCTAGCGCTGCAGTTCGTCTAACGCAGGGGCGTCCAGATGTGAGATGTCCCCTGCCGTTTCAACTACCCATCCCGGCGCCAGCCACAAACTTTCCTGGTAATCGACGCGAGAAATAGAACAGTTGCGCAAACGCAGGCGACGTTCAGCCCATGCCGGTAATCCCAGAATCGTACTCACCAGACAACCCAGTGCAATACCGTGACTGACCAGCAGCGGACGACTCCCCGGCGGCAGTTCCAGACAGGATGCCAGCGCCGCGTGGACGCGATCGCTCAGTTCCTGCATCGATTCCCCTTCAGGAATACGCCCCTCCACCGTACCGTTCACCAACTGGCGACGCCAGCCCTCTTCTTCCGACGTCAGCGTATCGATATGGCGTTGCTCCAGCACGCCCATATTCAGCTCGCGCAAACGTGAGTCATAGGTGATATCACAGCCACAGGCCTGGGCGATGATTTCTGCGGTGCGTCGTGTACGACCTAAATCGCTGCTGATGACATGCGTAATACCAAACGTGCGGGCGCGTTCGCCCACCTGCATGGCTTGCTGTTCACCTTTAGCGGTCAGTGGGCTGTCTGACTGGCCTTGAATACGTCGCTCGGCGTTCCACTGCGTTTCGCCATGGCGAACAAGGTATACCTGTAACATGCTTTTTTTCCGTTATACTGCGATGCGATGAATTTTCAAACTGAGCTTAATTATGCACAAGGTTATCTCTGCGACCACCAATCCTGCCAAAATTCAGGCAATTCTGCGGGCATTTGAAGAGATTTTCGGGGAAGGATCCTGCCATATTGAACCCGTCGCCGTCGAGAGTGGCGTGCCGGAACAACCTTTCGGAAACAAGGAAACGCGCACTGGCGCACGAAATCGCGTTGATAATGCGCGCCGTCTGCACCCGCAGGCTGATTTCTGGGTCGCTATTGAAGCGGGAATTGACGACGATGCGACCTTCAGTTGGGTGGTGATTGATAATGGCGTCCAGCGCGGCGAAGCCCGTTCAGCCACGCTGCCATTGCCAGCTGTCATTCTCGACAGAGTCCGTCAAGGCGAAGCGCTCGGTCCGGTGATGTCGGACTACACGGGTATTGATGAGATTGGCCGTAAAGAGGGCGCAATCGGCGTCTTTACCGCGGGCAAGCTGACGCGCTCAAGCGTATACCACCAGGCGGTGATTCTGGCGCTCAGCCCGTTTCATAACGCAGTGTATTTATAGCGTTGTGCCGGATGGCGGCTTCGCCTTATCCGGCCACAACCGCGCCACATCCTTAGGCCTGATAAGCGAAGTGCCATCAGGCATTTTTTAGCAGCACCTGCTCCAGCCAATGACGCAGATCCACCGGTGCAGATTTAAGGCTGTTCGACCCCCGTGTAATGGTGGCGATCCCCGCCCCGAGCTCGTTTTTAAGCTCGCGCTGACTCATCTCGCCGCGCAGCAGCTCTTCAATGATACGCACGCGCGTGCCCAGCGCTTCGCGCTCATCCGGCGTTAACATCAAATTGAGCAAGGGCAGGTGTAAGTCTTGTTCATAGGCGTGTTTAAGCAGATCGACAAAACGTAACCACTCCTGGTGACGCTGTTCTGCCATCTCTGCCGAATAGGGTGATTGCTGAGTCATAAGTTATCGCCATCGTTGCGGGGGAAGCGTGCTTGCTTCCCCCTTTTGTACTCTTTAACGAGTACGATAGCATAACACAACCGACACGATCAGTAACGACGTTGCCATTCTGCGTCGCTCATCAACTCCGGCTTATCACCAAGGAAATAGCGATAGTACGCATCGTAAGCCAGCACGTTCTTCACGTAGCCACGCGTCTCAGAGAATGGAATGCTTTCGACAAACGCGACAGCATCGATACGACCCGCGCTGTTGCCAAGCCAGGTGCGAACGCGCCCCGGTCCGGCGTTATAGGCCGCCGACGCAAAAATGCGGTTATTGCCGAATTGCTGATAGACATACTGTAAATAGCTGGTACCAATGTTGATGTTGGTATCAGGATCCAGTAGTTGGCTCGGGCTGCTGTAACCTGGAATCGAGAACATTTTCACCGTATGCGTCGCCGTACCCGGCATAATCTGCATCAGCCCGCTGGCACCAACCGGCGATTTTACTTTCGGGTTCCAGGCGCTTTCCTGACGCGCTATCGCCATCGCATAGCTTGGCGGAATATCCTTGCCGCTGGTGTAGCGTGTAAACAGATCCTTGTAGGCCAGTGGGAAACGCTCTTCCAGATGATCCCACAGCTTACCGGCGATCGTCGCTTGTACGCTCAGATCCCACCAGTGATTGTTGAACGCGTAACGCGCCAGCTGAGCCTGCTCAGACTTCGTGCGACTGGTGACCAGATTCGCCCATTCACTGCGCGCGGTATTGTCCAGGTTCCAGTACATTAGCTCGCGCACACGTGCCATTTCCGGTCCCTGAGTCAGCGCAGAGTCAACGTTTGCCGGGGCTTTATCCACTTTCAGCTCGTACTCTTCACCCAGACGCTGTGCCGCCACCATCGGATAGAAACCGCGCTGCTGCATGAGCTGATGCAGAATCTCTTTGGCTTCCGCCTCACGCCCGCGCTCAAGCAGCAGATCCGCCTGCCAGTAACGCCACTCATCTTTCTCTTTTGCTTCCATTGGCAGACGCGCCAGCCAGGTATTCAGACCACGACGATCGCCGGTTCCCAGCGCCATGCGCACACGGCGTTCCACAAGCGAGGTGGAATTCGAGCGCATAATGGCGTCATCGCGCCATTTGGCCTGCTCATCGGTAACGTCATTGCCCATCAGACGCCAGGCGACGATGTCGCGCAGCTCCTGGGTTTGCTCGTCATTCAGCTGTTGCGCCTGCGCCAGAGACGGGATCATCAGGCGGGCATTTTCCGCATCCTGACGCGCCACGCTGGAAAAAGCCACCGCCGCCATCTGTCGGGTGAAATCCGTCGCGCCAGTGGTGCGTGCAAAGGTCATCACCGAATTCGGATCGTTGGCCAGCGCGATGATCGCCGAAGCGATAGTTTGGTATTGCGCGGGCATTTGTCCAGCCAACGCCGTGACCAGACCGGTATTCCCGGCTTTCATCGCCAGACGAATACGCTCCAGATACGCCAGCGGATCCTGAGTTCCTGAGGCGCGCCATACGCCGAATAATTTGTCACAGGCGTTCGGCTGGCTTTTCCCACTCAACCACAGTTCTTTCGCGCCCTGCCAGGCCTCTTCGGTTTGCCCGGTGCTCCATTTCGCAAAGTAATAGTTGCATTGCGCTTCCGTGGTACCCGGTTTTTCTGGGCTGAACGCCAGTAGTCCACGCCAGTCCTCCCGTCGCGCCAGTTCATTCACGAAACGTGATTGCAGAGTACGCGCGGGGGGCAGCGTCGGGTTGGCGCGCACAAAATTGGTAACGGTAATGGTGGGCTGATTCATCAGATCGTCAGTAATCTGACGATATTCCAGATAAGGATACAGAGGATAATTCTTCAGGCCGGGCATCATCTGCTCTACGACATCCATCTGTCGGTTATCCCAGGCCTGTTTAATTTGCGCATAGCGACTGCGCTGCTCATCCAGGGAATCGGCTCGCGCCACTTGACTGACCGTCAGCAGACATACGCTGGCCGCCAGCAGGCGCCAGGTAAATTGATTGGCTTTGTCCACAAGCTCTTCCTCTTCTCATGTTACGTCTGTGCAGCATCATGCCGCTTAATTAGTTCATGCTAACCAGACATTGCAGAATGCGCCACGTCACGGACACTTTTTTACTTTTGTTGCGAGTGAGATCTGCTGGCTGGGATTGGGCAATGAAAAAGGCTACACTTCGCCTTTGATAACTATTTACCAATAATTAGCCCTAAATAATTCAAGTTGCAGCAAGGCGGCGAGGGAGTAAATCCCCTGAGCGTACATAGTGCGTGACTGGGGAGAACGACAAATCTGTCAGGAGCAGATTTGAACGCTGCGGAGCAGCGGCCCGCAAGGGCGAGGCTCATGGATGAGCCGAGTAACTCACAGCCAACGCATCTGCGGCTTGAAGTATGACGGGATAAATAAAGAGGCGAGTCCAACGTGGCCCAATTTGTTTATACCATGCATCGTGTCGGCAAAGTCGTTCCGCCGAAACGTCATATTCTTAAAAACATCTCACTGAGCTTCTTCCCTGGCGCCAAAATCGGTGTACTTGGTCTGAACGGCGCGGGTAAATCGACCCTGCTGCGCATCATGGCCGGCATTGATACCGATATCGAAGGTGAAGCTCGCCCACAGCCTGGCATTAAAATCGGTTACCTGCCGCAGGAACCAAAACTGAACCCGGAACATACTGTTCGTGAATCCGTGGAAGAAGCGGTTGCCGAAGTGGTTAACGCGCTGAAAGGTCTGGATGAAGTGTACGCAAAGTACGCCGAGCCGGACGCCGACTTCGATAAACTCGCTGCGCAACAGGGCAAGTTTGAAGAGATCATTCAGGCGCACGACGGTCATAACCTGAACGTGCAGCTTGAGCGTGCCGCTGACGCCCTGCGTCTGCCGGACTGGGACGCTAAAATTGAGAACCTCTCTGGTGGTGAACGCCGCCGCGTCGCGCTGTGCCGCCTGCTGCTGGAAAAACCAGACATGCTGCTGCTCGACGAACCGACTAACCACCTGGACGCCGAATCCGTTGCGTGGCTGGAACGCTTCCTGCACGACTTCGAAGGCACCGTGGTGGCGATTACCCACGACCGTTACTTCCTCGACAACGTTGCGGGCTGGATTCTGGAGCTTGACCGCGGCGAAGGTATTCCATGGGAAGGCAACTACTCCTCCTGGCTGGAGCAGAAAGATCAGCGTCTGGCGCAGGAAGCGTCTCAGGAAGCGGCTCGCCGTAAATCCATTGAGAAAGAGCTGGAGTGGGTGCGTCAGGGCGCTAAAGGCCGTCAGTCTAAGGGTAAAGCCCGTCTGGCACGCTTTGAAGAGCTGAACAACACCGAATACCAGAAGCGTAACGAAACCAACGAACTGTTTATCCCACCAGGAGCACGTCTGGGTGATAAAGTCGTTGAAGTAACCAATCTGCGTAAATCCTACGGCGATCGCGTTCTGATTGACGACCTGAGCTTCTCCGTACCGAAAGGCGCTATCGTCGGCATCATCGGTCCGAACGGCGCGGGTAAATCTACCCTGTTCCGTATGATGTCCGGTCAGGAACAGCCAGACAGCGGCACCATCACGCTGGGTGAAACCGTCAAGCTAGCTTCCGTTGACCAGTTCCGTGACGCCATGGACAACAGCAAAACCGTGTGGGAAGAAGTTTCCGGCGGGCTGGATATCATGAAGATCGGCAACACCGAGATGCCAAGCCGCGCCTACGTAGGCCGCTTCAACTTTAAAGGTGTTGATCAGGGTAAACGCGTAGGCGAACTCTCCGGCGGTGAGCGCGGTCGTCTGCACCTGGCGAAGCTGCTGCAGGTTGGCGGCAACATGCTGCTGCTTGATGAACCAACCAACGACCTGGATATCGAAACCCTGCGCGCGCTGGAAAACGCCCTGCTGGAGTTCCCGGGCTGTGCGATGGTCATCTCGCACGACCGTTGGTTCCTCGACCGTATCGCGACCCACATTCTGGATTACCAGGATGAAGGTAAAGTTGAGTTCTTCGAAGGTAACTTTACCGAATACGAAGAGTACAAGAAACGCACGCTGGGCGCAGATGCGCTGGAGCCGAAGCGTATTAAGTACAAGCGTATTTCGAAGTAATTACCGTTAAGCGCCGGATGGCGGCGTTACGCCTCATCCGGCCTACGAGGTTAGTGCGACTTGTAGGCCGGATAAGCGCAACGCCATCCGGTATTTACGCTATCTCTGCTCGCCCATCAACTCTTTCACCAACTCCACGCAGCGCAGAAATCGACCGTCATAGTCGGGCTCCTGAACGTGCACAAAATTGATATTGTTTTCCTGCAGCATCTCGACCAGCAGCGACTGAAACGCTTTTCTGTCAACCGAACTGCCGAGACTGCGTAAGCCATCCGCCACCCATGGAGTATTGTTCTCCAGCAGGATCACCAGGTCAAAGCGATACTCGTCAATCAGGGCCTGCACAAACGGGTGTTCACGCCCTTCATACTTTTTGCAGAAGGCCTGAGTGGTAACGAAATCGGTGTCGATAAACGCCACTTTATTGGCATACTTGACAGCAAAATCAATGTATTGGGCTTGTCCCAAGGCGATTTTATCGTAGTCGGAATACTGCAACGCCATCTCATCACCGCCCAAATGGGAGAAGACGTAATCACGCCCATATTCCCACGCACTGGTAGTGTTAAAGATATTGGCGAGCTTGTTCACCAGCGTCGATTTTCCGCTCGACTCTCCGCCGAGGATCGCCACAGTGCGCACGAAAAACGGCTTCACTTCTGTAGGAATATACTCCCAGTAGCGAAACGGGTTCTCACGGATTTGCCCGCCGCTGATGTTCATAAACGTTCGTTTGGGATCCACCAGCACGGTTT
The DNA here is from genome assembly GCF_013728095.1 of Citrobacter sp. RHBSTW-00887. Taxonomy (NCBI): domain Bacteria; kingdom Pseudomonadati; phylum Pseudomonadota; class Gammaproteobacteria; order Enterobacterales; family Enterobacteriaceae; genus Citrobacter; species Citrobacter sp. RHBSTW-00887. Next base: position 4,493,931 of record NZ_CP056267.1, read on the forward strand.
CGATCCCCAGATGTTCCAGATACTGCGGGGCATCTGACTCTTCAGAAGTGTAAATCCAGTTAGGCTGGATCCCTTTCTCCTGCATAAACGTTTTGATCCCGTTGCTCCACACATCCCAACCGTGTGGGTACGGCTCCATCCCCTCTTCGTTGAAGGCATGAATACGGATATTTTTCTGATACTTAAAGGTTTGCAGCAGCCAGCGTAGACGATCGGGCACCGTGGGCTGTTGCGACATAGCGCTGTCTTCAAACAGGCTGCGATCGCGCGTGTCGTCATACCCCATGATGATATGCAGTTCATCGACCTGACTACACGCGCGCTGGATAAGATAGATATGGCCGGTATGCAGCGGATAAAACTTACCGAATACCACACCGATATTCTTCTGCTGGCGCGGAAACTCCAGCCCGAGAAACCGGTGCAACGCCTCCAGCTTTTGCGCGCTGGGGCTTTTAATTTTGGCATTCAGCAGTTGACTTAAATATCCCTTGGTCATGCCACTGGCATCTGCCACCTGTTGCAGGGTACAGCCCTTTTGCTTAATGGCAGTTTTCAGATAATCAAATGACACAAGAGCCTCCTGCTGTAAAAATAAACGTAATACCCAATACCGCCGGAAAGACGGCGGGTATTTTATTATAGGTCGTCAAACACGCTTAAAGCATCCGTAAGCTTCTTAACGCCAAAGACCTGCATCCCTTCCGGCACTTTTTTCGGCACGTTGGCGGCAGGAACAATCGCCCGACGAAAGCCGTGCTTCGCCGCTTCGGAAATACGCTCCTGGCCGCTGGGTACCGGACGGATTTCGCCCGCCAGTCCCACTTCGCCAAAGACCACTAAGTCCTGCGGCAGCGGTCGGTCGCGCAGGCTGGAAACCATTGCCAGTAGCAGTGCCAGATCGGCGCTGGTTTCGGTAACCTTCACACCGCCGACCACGTTGACGAACACGTCCTGATCCGCCATCTGCAAGCCGCCGTGACGATGCAGCACGGCCAGCAGAATCGCCAGACGGTTCTGCTCCAGACCGACCGCCACACGACGCGGATTCGCCATCATCGAATGGTCGACCAGCGCCTGAATCTCCACCAGCAACGGGCGTGTGCCTTCCCAGACCACCATCACTGAACTGCCGGAGGTGACTTCATCGCCACGGCTTAAGAAGATAGCGGAAGGGTTGCTAACTTCACGCAGCCCCTGTTCGGTCATGGCAAAGACGCCCAGTTCATTCACCGCGCCAAAGCGGTTTTTATGGCTACGCAGAGTACGAAAACGAGAATCGGCGTCGCCGTCGAGCAGAACCGAGCAGTCAATACAGTGCTCCAGCACCTTTGGACCGGCCAGCGAGCCGTCTTTGGTGACGTGGCCGACCATGACAATCGCCACGCCGCGCGTTTTGGCAAAGCGGGTCAGGTAAGCCGCGGTTTCGCGCACCTGTGCCACGCTGCCCGGCGAAGACTGAATGTCCGCCATGTGCATCACCTGAATGGAGTCGATAACCATCAGCCTCGGCTGTTCTTCTTCGGCAATCAGGCAAATTTGTTCGATACTGGTTTCCGACAGCATGTTCAGATTCGCCGTCGGCAGACCGAGTCGATGCGCGCGCATCGCCACCTGTTGCAAAGACTCTTCGCCGGTGACGTACAGGGTTTTCATCTGCTCAGCGAGCTTGCACAGCGTTTGCAGCAGCAGCGTTGATTTCCCTGCGCCGGGGTTACCGCCAATCAGGATGGCGCTGCCGGGCACCACACCGCCGCCCAGCACGCGGTCAAACTCTTTAAATCCGGTGGAAAAACGCGGCAACTCTTCAAGGCTGATATCAGACAGCTTCTGCACTTTTGCGACGCCCGCATTCCCGGCATAGCCGCTGAGCCGCTCGTTACGCGCCACCGTTGGTGACGCGGCAAGGCGTACCTCGGTAATGGTGTTCCAGGCCTGACAGGCGCTGCATTGCCCTTGCCAGCGCGGGTAATCGGCCCCGCATTCGTTACAAACAAAGGCGCGTTTTGGAGCTTTGGCCACGTTTTACCTCTTTCGTTAGCGCGTTTACCGGACAGCGTGGGCGCTTATCCGGCCTACGGTCACTTTGCCATCAGGCAATTAAATCATTTCTGGTTCATGCTGCCAGAGAGAATGCAGAACACGCCCATCAGGTCAGCGTGACGGATCGTAATCTCCGTCTTTTCATTCACTTTGGGTTTGGCATGATACGCTATACCCAGTCCAGCCGTTTTGATCATCGGTAGATCGTTGGCGCCATCGCCGATCGCCACCGTCTGCGCCATCGGGATCTCATACTCCTGCGCCAGGCGGGTCAGGGTGTTGGCTTTGTACTGCGCATCGACGATATCGCCGATCACGTTGCCGGTGAATTTACCGTCCATGATCTCCAGCTCGTTTGCCACAGCCGCCGTCAGACGTAGTTTGTTACGCAGATAATCGGCAAAGAAGGTAAAACCGCCGGAGGCAATTGCCACTTTCCAGCCGAGCGTTTCCAGTTTTAACACCAGCTGAGTCAGGCCAGGCATCAGTGGTAGCGTTTCGCGCACCTGGTGCAAAATATTGGCATCAGCGCCCTTCAACGTCGCCACGCGGCTGCGCAAGCTGGCGGTAAAGTCCAGCTCGCCGCGCATCGCGCGTTCGGTGACTTCCGCAACCATTTCGCCGGTTCCCGCCAGTTTGGCAATTTCATCGATACACTCGATCTGGATAGCCGTTGAATCCATGTCCATCACCAGCAAACCCGGCGTGCGCAAATGCGGAATTTTACCCAGTGGCGCAACATCCAGTTTGGCATCATGCGCCAGTTTTGCCGCACGCGGCGTTAACGAGCCCGCCAGACGAATCACCTGATAATCCTCAACGCACCACGCCGCCACGATCACCATCGCCGCACCCAGTTTGCTCTGGTATTGCGTTAACCGTTGTTTATCCAGCCCACGACCGTACAGCAGCCAGCCACTGCGGCCCGCGTGGTAATCCAGCGGCATGACTTCATCACCGCTTAAAGAGAGAGGCAGACCTGGCCACAGAGAAACATCTTCAGGTAGATCGCACCAGGTAATGTTAGGCATTAAAGCTCCTGTAAAATCGTTCGGGTCGGAATCATCAGGGGAAAATAACGCATGAGGCTACCCTGTAACCAGCGCTTCTGGCAACATTAAGTCTCAAATTTTCAGCAGGTGGAATATGGCTCGCACAAAACTGAAATTCCGACTTCATCGTGCAGTGATTGTATTGTCCTGCCTTGCGCTGCTCGTTGCTCTGATGCAGGGCGCGTCCTGGTTTAGTCAAAGCCACCAACAGCAGCGTAATCCGCAGCTCGAAGAGCTGGCGCGCACGCTGGCTCGCCAGGTCTCCTTGAACGTCGCCCCGCTGATGCGTACCGAAACACCGGATGAAAAGCGCATTAAAGCGGTACTCTCGCAGCTCACGGAAAGTAGCCGTATTCTGGATGCGGGCGTCTACGATGAACAGGGAGACCTGATTACACGCACCGGTGAGAGCGTCAACGTTCGAGACCGACTGGCGTTGGACGGCAAAAAAGCCGGGGGCTATTTTAACCAGCAGATTGTCGAGCCCATTCAGGGAAGAAATGGTCCGCTGGGCTATCTACGCCTGACGCTGGATACCCACACGCTCGCCACCGAAGCCAAGCAGGTGGATAACACCACCAACATCTTACGCCTAATGCTGCTTCTGTCACTGGCAATTGGCGTGGTGCTCACCCGTACCTTATTGCAAGGCAAGCGCACCCGCTGGCAGCAATCCCCTTTCCTGCTGACCGCCAACAAACCGGTACAGGAAGAAGACAACGAGAAGAAAGAGTAATAACAGAAAGGAAATCGACCATGACGACACTACGCCTGCTTATCTCAGACTCTTACGATCCGTGGTTTAACCTCGCGGTCGAAGAGTGCATTTTTCGCCAGATGCCCGCCACGCAGCGCGTCCTGTTCTTGTGGCGTAACGCCGATACGGTAGTGATTGGCCGGGCGCAAAACCCGTGGAAAGAGTGTAATACCCGCCGTATGGAAGAAGACAACGTGCGGCTCGCCCGTCGCAGCAGCGGCGGCGGCGCGGTGTTCCATGACTTAGGCAATACCTGCTTTACCTTTATGGCCGGTAAACCGGAGTACGACAAAACCATCTCTACCGCTATTGTCCTCCATGCCCTGAACGCGCTGGGCGTAGACGCCGACGCCTCCGGGCGTAACGATCTGGTCGTGAAAACGCCAGACGGCGATCGCAAAGTTTCCGGCTCTGCTTATCGGGAAACGAAAGACCGCGGATTCCACCACGGCACGCTGTTGTTGAACGCCGATCTCAGCCGCCTGGCAAACTATCTCAATCCGGATAAAAAGAAACTCGCCGCCAAAGGCATCACCTCGGTTCGCTCACGCGTAGCGAATCTAACGGAGCTGTTGCCGGGCATCACCCATCAACAGGTCTGTCAGGCTATCACGGAAGCCTTTTTTGCCCACTACGGCGAACGTGTCGAAGCGGAAATTATCTCGCCGGACAAAACCCCGGATCTGCCGAACTTTGCCGAAACCTTTGCCCGTCAGAGCAGTTGGGAGTGGAATTTTGGTCAGGCGCCTGCGTTCTCGCACCTTCTGGACGAGCGTTTCACCTGGGGCGGCGTTGAGCTGCATTTCGACGTGGAAAAAGGTCATATCACCCGTACGCAGGTCTTTACCGACAGCCTCAATCCCGCGCCGTTAGAAGCGCTGGCGGGTCGTCTGCAGGGGTGTTTGTACCGTGCGGATATGCTGCAACAGGAGTGCGAAGCGCTGCTGGTTGATTTCCCACAGCAGGAGAAAGAGTTACGCGAACTGTCAGCGTGGATTGCCAGTGCAGTGAGCTAAACGCTGGCCTGAAAATGCCGGATGGCGGTCCGGCATACATCGATTGTATGCCCGGTAAGCGCAGCGCTACCGGGCATCACAACACTTACTCTTTATCGCCCAGCAGAACGGATTCCAGTGCGATTTTGATCATGTCGTTGAAGGTCGTCTGACGTTCAGCGGCAGTGGTCTGCTCGTGAGTACGGATATGGTCGGACACGGTGCAGATGGTCAGCGCTTTCGCACCAAACTCAGCCGCAACGCCGTAGATACCCGCCGCTTCCATTTCCACGCCCAGCACGCCGTATTTTTCCATTACGTCGAACATTTCGCCGTCCGGAGAGTAGAACAGGTCAGCGGAGAACAGGTTGCCCACGCGCGCGTCTACGCCCAGCGCTTTTGCCGCATCAACTGCATTACGCACCATGTCGAAGTCAGCGATAGCTGCGAAGTCATGATCTTTAAAACGGATACGGTTTACTTTGGAGTCGGTGCAGGCGCCCATACCGATAACCACGTCACGCAGTTTAACGTCCATACGCACAGCGCCGCAGGAGCCTACGCGAATGATTTTCTTCACGCCAAAATCGGTGATCAGCTCTTTGGTGTAGATAGAGCAGGACGGGATACCCATCCCGTGACCCATAACGGAGATCTTACGGCCTTTGTAAGTACCGGTGAAACCTAACATGCCGCGAACGTTGTTCACTTCACGAACATCTTCGAGGAAAGTTTCAGCAATATGCTTTGCGCGCAGCGGGTCGCCCGGCATCAATACGACGTCAGCGAAATCACCCATTTCTGCATTAATATGTGGAGTTGCCATCTTCAGTTCCCTTTTGATTTATTGTTTTTGTCGAGGGGGTAGCAATGCCTTACCCAACCGACAAAACGAATTCAAATACCCTAAGGATTTCGCGTTGTTGGAAGGCGACGAATTCGGAACCCCCGGGAGCATAGATTACCTATGTGACCGGGGTGAGCGAATGAAGTCAACGCATCTACAGCGCGAAAGACAACGGGTATCACAGCATGTTTTTACCGTAGTCCATCGGCGATGTACCAAAGTAGCTCGCCAGCGTCTGGCCAATATCCGCGAAAGTTTCACGGTGACCTAAAGAGCCTGGTTTCACTTTCGGGCCGTAAACCAGCACCGGAATGTGCTCACGGGTGTGGTCAGTGCCGGTCCAGCTCGGGTCACAGCCGTGGTCAGCGGTCAGGATCAGAATGTCATCTTCACCCACCAGTTCCATCAGTTCAGGCAAACGGCGGTCGAACAGTTCCAGACCTGCAGCGTAACCAGCGATATCGCGACGATGTCCCCAGGAAGAGTCGAAATCAACGAAGTTAGTGAAGACAATGGTCTTATCACCCGCTTCTTTCATCTCTTTGATGGTGGCGTCGAACAGCGCGTCCAGGCCGGTAGCTTTCACTTTTTTGGTGATGCCACAGTTAGCGTAGATATCCGCGATTTTACCGACGGAAACCACGTGACCGTCTTTCTCGTCGACCAGTTTCTGCAGCACAGTCGGTGCTGGCGGCTCAACGGCCAGATCGTGACGGTTACCGGTGCGCTGGAAATTACCCGCTTTATCACCGATAAACGGACGCGCGATAACACGACCGATGTTGTAACCACCTTCGGTCAGTTCTTCACGAGCGATTTCACACAGTTCGTAGAGTTTATCCAGGCCAAAAGTCTCTTCGTGACAGGCAATCTGGAACACGGAGTCTGCGGAAGTATAGAAAATCGGCTTGCCGGTTTTCATATGCTCTTCACCCAGTTGATCCAGGATCACGGTACCGGAAGAGTGGCAGTTGCCGAGGTAGCCCGGCAGGTTGGCACGTTTGACCAGTTTATCCAGCAGTTCCTGCGGGAAGCTGTTGTCATGATCGGAGAAATAACCCCAGTCAAACAGAACCGGAACACCCGCGATTTCCCAGTGGCCAGACGGCGTGTCTTTCCCGGAAGAGAGTTCATGCGCCCAGGCGTAGGCACCAATCACTTCCGCGTTACCGTCCATACCAGCAGCAATTTTACCGGTAGAACCTTCGTGAGCTTTCACCAGGCCCAGACGGGTCAGGTTAGGCAGATTCAGTGGACCTTTGCGACCCTTGTCAGCTTCGCCTTTCGCACAGGCTTCTGCAATGTGTCCCATAGTGTCTGAGCCTACGTCGCCAAAGCGATCCGCATCTTCAGTCGCACCAATACCAAAGGAGTCCAGCACCATAATAAATGCACGTTTCATCTTGTTCTCCAACATCTGCGCCGCAAAAAAGCGATCAGATCAGTATACAGTTATTCGGTAATACGACGATAGACTGTCGGTGTAATTTCTGGCGCTTTATCGTCAAGGCTAATTGCCGCTTTGACCGCTTTCGCCGCTTCCTGCCAGCTGGCTTCGTCTTTGGCGTGGATCACCGCCAGCGGACGCTGTCCGTCTACGCTGTCGCCCAGACGCGCCATGTCGCTAAAGCCAACGCTGTAATCAATGGTGTCCGAAGCCTGACGACGACCGCCGCCCATGGAAACAACCGCCATTCCCAGCGCACGGGTATCCATAGCGCTGACAAAACCTTCGGTATCAGCATATACCGCTTTGCTGAGCATTGCCGTCGGCAGGTACTTCGCATAATTTTCGACGAAATCGGTCGGGCCTTTCTGCGCTGCAACCATGCGACCAAAAATCTCTGCCGCTTTGCCGTTATCCAGCACCGCCTGCAATTTTGCACGGGCTTCGGCATCGTCTTTCGCCAGATTGCCGGAGATCAGCATTTCCACGCACAGCGCCATCGTGACGTCTAACAGACGTGGATTGCGGTATTCACCTGTCAGGAACTGCACCGCTTCGCGGACTTCTACCGCGTTACCTGCGCTGGAGGCCAGTACCTGGTTCATATCGGTTAACAGCGCGGTGGTACGTACACCCGCCCCGTTCGCCACGCCGACAATCGCTTCGGCAAGCGCTTCAGAAAGCTCATAGGTCGGCATAAAGGCGCCGCTGCCGACTTTCACATCCATCACCAGCGCATCCAGCCCTTCCGCCAGCTTTTTCGCCAGGATAGAGCCGGTAATCAGCGGGATGGAATCCACCGTCGCGGTAATATCGCGGGTGGCATAAAAACGTTTATCCGCCGGTGCGAGCGAGCTGGTTTGCCCAATAATCGCCACACCCACGTCTTTAATAATTTCACGGAAACGCGCGTCGTCCGGGAAGATGTCAAACCCTGGGATGGCTTCCAGTTTATCGAGCGTACCGCCGGTATGCCCCAGACCACGTCCGGAGATCATCGGAATATAGCCGCCGCATGCAGCGACCATCGGGCCTAACATCAGTGAGGTTACGTCACCCACGCCGCCGGTAGAGTGTTTATCCACAATCGGGCCGTTCAGTTGCAGGCTTTTCCAGTCCAGCACGGTTCCTGAATCACGCATTGCCATGGTCAGCGAAACACGCTCAGGCATTGTCATATCGTGGAAGAAAATGGTCATCGCCAGGGCGGCGATTTGCCCTTCAGAGATGGTGTTGTCGCGAATCCCATTGATAAAGAAACGAATCTCTTCATCGCTCAGCGCATGACCATCACGTTTTTTACGAATAATTTCTTGTGCGAGAAACATGGTAACCCCCGATAAATCAGGTTAAATGCAGCGGAAAACCCACTGCAATGAATGATTACTCTAAACAATTCGAGTCGCAGGAAGCGGCAAGGAAGCTCATCCCCAGGCGCTTACTACAGTAAGTGACTGGGGTGAGGGAGTGCAGCTAACGCACCTGCGGCTTGCAGTATGACGAGTAATTAGTAGCTGCTTGCGCTCTTACCATCGCCGTGACCCAGCGCTTTCAGCAGGCTCGCCAGCAGGCTGGATGCGCCAAAACGATAGTGACGGGAATCGGCCCAGTCAGCGCCAAACAGTTCGTCAGCAATCGCCAGGAACTGCTGTGCATCTTCTGCAGTACGCACGCCGCCTGCCGGTTTGAAACCTACAGTTTTAGAAACGCCCATGTCGCGGATCACTTCCATCATGATGCGTGCGCTTTCCGGCGTCGCATTTACCGGCACTTTACCGGTAGAGGTTTTGATGAAATCAGCACCCGCTTTGATGGAGATTTCAGACGCTTTACGGATAAGACTCTCTTCTTTCAGCTCACCGGTTTCGATGATCACTTTCAGCAGCACGTTTGCCGCCGCACACGCATCTTTACATGCTTTAACCAGATCAAAACCAACCTGCTCGTTACCGGCGATCAGGGCACGGTAAGGGAACACCACGTCAACTTCATCCGCGCCGTAGGCAATCGCCGCGCGGGTTTCAGCCAGCGCAATCTCGATGTCGTCGTTGCCGTGCGGGAAGTTGGTCACGGTTGCAATACGGATGTCCGGAGTGCCTTGCTCTTTCAGCGTCTTACGCGCGATAGGGATGAAACGCGGATAGATGCAAATAGCGGCAGTGTTGCCTACCGGGGTCTTCGCCTGATGACACAGCGCGATCACTTTTTCATTGGTGTCGTCGTCATTCAGGGTGGTCAGGTCCATCAGTTTCAGTGCACGCAGGCTGCTTGCTGTTAAATCGGTCATAACATTCTCCAACGGCATCGCCGTATAAAATTTCACCTTGCGAGTTTGTTAGTATTCTAACATCCGCTCGCTATTACACTTCGATATACATCACAGTTAATGAAAACCACATACAGATTTGCATTACTCTAATGAGATCTACTTCAAATAAATCACCTTTCAAGAAGGGATGCGGTGGCATCAGGCGCATCCGGATCAAAGGTTGTGGCGGCGTTGCTTTCTACAATGGCGTTACACCTTCGGGATTAAAAGGAATCAACGATGCCCACTTCAAGCGAACTCGCGCTGCAACAGCGTTGCCAACAAATCGTGACCAGTCCGGTGCTCAGCCCTGAGCAGAAACGCCACTTCCTGGCGCTGGAGGCTGAAAACGCGCTGCCTTACCCGCAACTACCTGCTGAGGCTCGCCAGGCGCTGGATGACGGGGTGATCTGCGATATGTATGAAGGTCATGCCCCGTTCAAACCGCGCTATGTTTTACCCGACTACGCGCGTTTTCTGGCTAACGGTTCCTCATGGCTGGAACTGGAAGGAGCCAGGGATCTTGATGACGCGTTATCCTTACTCACCATCCTGTATCACCACGTTCCGTCAGTCACCTCGATACCGGTCTATCTCGGCCAGCTCGACGTTCTGTTGCAACCGTATGTTAGAATTCTAACACAATATGAGATCGATATTCGAATAAAACGTTTCTGGCGTTATCTCGACAGAACCCTGCCAGACGCATTTATGCATGCCAATATCGGCCCCGCAGATACGCCTGTCACCCGTGCAATTTTACGCGCAGACGCAGAGTTAAAGCAGGTTTCGCCTAATCTGACGTTCATTTATGATCCGCAAATTACACCTGACGACCTGCTGCTCAACGTGGCGCAAAATATCTGCGAGTGCAGTAAGCCGCACATATCCAACGGCCCCGAAAATGATAAAATTTTCACAAAAGGTCAGTATGGCGTCGTCAGCTGTTACAACTCGTTGCCGCTCGCCGGGGGTGGAAGCACGCTGGTCAGGCTCAATCTGAAAGCCATCGCAGAGCGCAGCACCTCTGTCGATGACTTCTTTACGCGCACCCTACCGCACTATTGCCAGCAGCAAATCGCCATCATTGATTCACGATGTGAATTCCTCTATGAAAAATCACATTTCTTTGAGAATAGCTTCCTGGTGCAGGAAGGGTTGATTGATCCCGAACGTTTTGTCCCTATGTTCGGCATGTATGGCCTGGCGGAGGCGGTGAATCTGCTGTGCGATAAGGCGGGGCAGAATGCTCGCTACGGAAAAGACGAGGTCGCCAATCAGCTCGGCTATCGCATCAGCGCCCAACTGGCGGAGTTTGTAGAAAGTACCCCGGTGAAATTTGGCTGGAAGCAGCGCGCAATGCTGCACGCACAGTCAGGGATCAGTTCTGACATCGGCACCACGCCGGGCGCGCGTCTGCCCTACGGCGATGAGCCGGATCCGATCACTCACCTGCAAACCGTCGCGCCGCATCATGCGTATTATCACGCGGGGATCAGCGACATTCTCACGCTGGATGAAACCATCAAGCGCAATCCTCAGGCGCTGGTGCAATTGTGCCTCGGGGCTTTTAAAGCTGGGATGCGTGAGTTTACTGCCAACGTGAGTGGTAACGATCTGGTCCGCGTCACCGGCTATATGGTACGCCTGTCGGATCTGGAAAAATATCGCGCCGAAGGTTCACGCACCAACACCACCTGGCTGGGCGAAGAAGCCGCGCGCAATACGCGCATTCTGGAACGACAACCTCGCGTGATTAGCCATGAACAGCAGATGCGCTTCAGTAAGTAAGATCATTCCTTTCTCCTGCGTCGACGGGCCGGGCAGTCGCCTGGCTCTGTTTCTGCAAGGATGTAACCTGCGCTGTAAAAATTGCCACAATCCGTGGACGATGGGGCGCTGCAACGACTGCGGGGAATGTGTCCTGCATTGCCCGCATGAAGCGCTGAGCCTGAGTGCGGGGAAAGTGAGATGGCAATCCGACGTATGTCAGCAGTGCGATACCTGCCTGCTCATGTGCCCACAGCAGGCCACGCCGATGGCGCAAACCCTGAGCGTTGATGAAGTGCTGCAGCATATTCGCAAGGCGGTGCTGTTTATTGAAGGAATTACGGTCAGCGGCGGCGAAGCGACCACCCAGTTGCCGTTTATCGTGGCGCTGTTTAACGCGATCAAAACCGATCCGCTGCTGCAACACCTGACCTGCATGGTAGACAGCAACGGCATGCTGAGCGAAACCGGCTGGCAAAAACTACTGCCGGTATGCGACGGCGTAATGCTCGATTTAAAAGCCTGGGATAGCGCGTGTCATCGACAGTTGACTGGCCGCGATAACACGCTGATTAAACAAAGCATTACCTTTTTGTCCGGGCAGGGAAAACTTGCGGAACTGCGCCTGCTGGTTATTCCTGGCCACGTGGATTATCTACAGCATATCGATGCACTGGCGGCGTTTATCAAACGTTCAGGTGATGTACCAGTGCGGCTAAATGCCTTTCATGCGCACGGGGTGTACGGCGAAGCGAAGGACTGGCCGAGCGCCACGCCTGAGGATGTGGAGCAACTGGCGCAAGGATTGCGCGAGCGCGGAGTGGATAATTTGATCTTCCCGGCGCTGTACCTGTAATTGCCGGATGCGACGTATCCGTCGTCCGGCAATTAAAAATCAAATAACGCCGTCGTATTGCGATACAGCGCATCAGCGATAACATCCGCAGGTTCCGGGCGCAGCTCGCAGAGGACATCAAAGACTCTGATCACCTGCTCCGGGCGATTCGGCTGTCCCTGAAAGCCGTTGAGCGGCATATCCGGCGCGTCAGTTTCCAGCAGCAGTGAGTCCAGCGGCAGTTGCGCCATTACCTCGCGGGTTTTACTAGCGCGCGGATAGGTAATGGTGCCGCCCACGCCAATTTTGTAGCCCAGTTGCACAAAACGTTCGGCCTGCTGCACGCTCCCGGAAAATCCATGCACCACGCCGGTTCGCGGTAAAGCATGGCGTTTCAGGTGCATCGCCAGCTTGTCATGAGTGCGCCGCGAATGCAGGATCACCGGCAGTTCGTAACGCTTCGCCAGCTTAAGCTGCGCTTCCAGCAGCCGCTCTTGCTTATCGAATTGCGGATCGTCCCGATAAAGATCCAGCCCAATCTCACCTACCGCCACCAGCTTTTGCGGACGCTTATCCAGCGCCTGCTGCAACTGCTCCAGGCAGTCATCGCTATGTTGCTCAATAACAATGGGATGCAGCCCCAGGGCGGCAAACAATGGAGGGTAATTTTCCGCTAACGCCAGTACACGGGAAAAATTTGCCGCCTGGGTGGCCGGAACGATAATGCTTTGCACGCCGACGTCAGCCGCGCACTGAATACTGGCAGATTCATCGCCCGTAAACGGCGGAAAATCAAAGTGACAATGCGTATCAATAAAACGATAACTCACGCCAAATCCTCATTATTAAACGTCGTGTCGTTAGCCTGAGGCGCATTGGTCACCACGGGGGCGTGAGCGTCGTTAGCCACCGGCGCAGGTGGAACCACGACCGGTCCCGGCACCACAATCTTCGGCGTCTGACGAGGCAGCGGCACATTTTTCGCCAGCAGCTTGCCGACGGTTGCCAGGAAGTAACGACCACACAGGCGTCCGGTCTTGTAATCTTCCCGCAGCGCCGGAATACGGCTTCCTAATGCCATGCTATGGAGCGGTTTGGGCGGGTAGATCTCAAAGATACGCAGCTTGCCCGGCGGTTTCTCAATAAAACTCTGAATCGCGCGATAGCTGGCTTCATGGTGCTGGACCAGATTCAGCAGCGGTTGCAGGCTGCTTTCGCCCAGCCAGCGTTCCATACGCTTGAACCACTGCGGGGTGTAATACATTTGCGAAGGCACGGTGCGGATAACCACCAGCGTTATTGCCCCCTGCTTCGCCGCTTCCTGCACGGGGATGGCGTCGCTGACTCCCCCATCGAGATAATTCACACCATCCAGCGCAACCCCTGCGCGGTAGAACCCGGGAATAGCGCTGGAGGCACGAATAAGATCGAGCCAGTTTTGCCGGTTCGGCGAAAAATAGCCAGGCGTGTAGTCATCGCCCCGACAGGCGCACATATAAAACGATTTCCCTGCGGCAAACAGGCGCTCGGCGTTATCCATCGCCAGCGGCATCTGGGATGCAGTCGAATCCACCAGCCAATCGAGATCGATTAAATTTCCCCCGCGCACAAAGCGCACCGGGTCAAAAAATTCACGTCGGGTAGTGTAACGCATGATGACTTTACGGCCGTAACCCGGCTGGTTACAAAGATAGGCTGAAAGGTTTTGCGCGCCAGCGGATGTCCCGTAGAAGAGATCAAAAGGATTGAACTGCGCGCGCATGAATTCATCCAGTACGCCAGAGGTGAAGATGCCTCTTTGTCCGCCGCCCTCACACACCAGCGCCATACTGCCTGGTTGAAACGGACGTAACGATAACGGCGCAATATTACCGAGCGTGACGGGTATTCTCTGCCCCACCTCTGCCTTCCTGTTGTTTTTGTAATAGAACAACAAAGTAACGCAAATTGCCTGATGCTAAAACCGTAAAAGCCAGTCCGGTGGACTGGCTTAGTAGCAAGTTATCTTTACGGTTAATCCCCAAAATAATTCGAGTCACAAGAAGGCGGCAAGGGCGTAAATCCCGATCTGCTTACTCTGGTAAGTGATACGGGCGAGCACGCGTAGCCAGCGCACCTTTAACTTGAAGAATAAAGAGGATGTCGCTAGGGCCGTTTACGACCTGTAAACAGGCTGACCAGAAACAGAATGATCCCCACCACAAAAACAATTTTCGCTGCGCCAGCAGCGGTACCCGCCAGTCCACCAAAACCCAGTGCAGCGGCAATTAACGCGATAACCAGAAATATGATGCCCCATCGAAACATGCGCTTCTCCTTTACCATAGTTAATGTCACCGCTTGATATGAGCACTCAGGCTGCCCATCGGCGATATTTTCAGTGTGGTGCACAACACGCCTCCCGACAAACGTCGGGAGGACGAATTAAGTTTAATTAGTGAGTTTTAAGATCGTTTTTGACGCTTTTCACGCCATCAATCGCTTTGGCGATGCTCTCAGCGCGATCGCTTTGAGCCTGTGATTCAACGGTTCCTGAAAGCTGTACCACGCCATCGGTGGTTTCAACTTTCACTTTGCGGGAAGGGACAATATCATCGGCCAGCAGCTTGGCTTTTACCTCACTGGTGATTGCCGTATCGCCCGCATAGCCTTTTACAGAAGTGTCTTTGCTATCACGTACGTGCAGTTTGTCACTAACGGAGGTCACACCCTCAACGCCTTTGGCGACTTTAACTGCCTCTTCGGCCTGTGCCTGGCTTTCAACAAACCCGCTTAGCGTCACCACCTTCTGGTCGGTTTTAACGGAAATGTCGGTGCTCTTAATGCTATCGTGATCCACCAGCGCGGCTTTTACTTTCGCAGTGATGGTGCTGTCATCCATGAAATTACCGACTTTGTTCATGGAGCTATCGACTTTCTGCCCCGCACTTTCGACGCCGGATTGCGTTTTATCCGTCGTGGAGTTTTCTGCATAAGCAGAACCCGTTGCAACAGCGGAGGTCAGCATCACGGCCAGCAGCGTTTTAGAAATCTTAAGTCCTGTCATTGTCATCGATGTATTCCTGTATGTTTGCTAAAAGCTGCGCTCTGCCGTAAACGGCTTGAGCCAGCAACTAATCTTGTAAGTGGAATAAATATCAGCAATAGAAGCTGCAACAGGCAGCCTAAAAAGCATTTAACGCCGACATTTATGTCATCACATTGTTAAATATAGTTCAGGATTTCGTGATCGCAGTCCAGATTGACTAAAAAACGTGCAAACAAAAGAAAAACGAGAGGTTTTAAGAACATTCCGCAAGGGATTTAAAAGACAGGAAAAGTTGTAGGGCACGGCGGATACCGTGCCCTGAAGGTCGATTAGTGTTCGCGCGTTTTGCGGAACTGAACGTCAGGGTAACGTTCCTGGGTGAGATTCAGGTTAACCATGGTCGGCGCGATATAAGTGAGGTTATCGCCGCCATCCAGCGCCAGCTGAATTTCGTTTTTACGCTTGAATTCTTCGAATTTCTTCACGTCAGAACACTCTACCCAGCGTGCTGTCGCTACGTTGACCGACTCATAAATCGCTTCAACGTTGTATTCGCTCTTCAGGCGTGAAACCACCACGTCGAACTGCAGCACACCAACAGCGCCCACGATCAGATCGTTATTAGCGATCGGACGGAAAACCTGCACTGCGCCCTCTTCGGACAGCTGAACCAGCCCTTTCAGCAGCTGTTTCTGCTTCAACGGATCCTTCAGACGAATACGACGGAACAGCTCCGGCGCGAAGTTCGGAATACCAGTGAACTTCATCATTTCGCCTTGGGTAAAGGTATCGCCAATCTGGATAGTGCCGTGGTTGTGCAGACCCAGAATATCGCCCGGATACGCTTCTTCCACGTGAGAACGGTCACCAGCCATAAAGGTCAGCGCATCGGAGATAACCACGTCTTTACCAATGCGCACCTGGCGCATTTTCATGCCTTTCTCGTACTTGCCGGACACCACGCGCATAAACGCCACGCGGTCACGGTGTTTCGGGTCCATGTTGGCCTGAATTTTAAACACGAAGCCGGTGAACTTCTCTTCTGAGGCTTCAACAACGCGGGTGTCGGTTTTACGCGGCATCGGCGCAGGCGCCCACTCCACTAAGCCATCCAGCATATGATCAACGCCGAAGTTACCGAGCGCGGTACCGAAGAATACCGGGGTGATTTCGCCCGCGAGGAACAGCTCATGGTCGAACTCGTTAGACGCGCCCTGCACCAGCTCCAGCTCGTCGCGCAGCTGCTGCGCCAGGTCTTCCCCCACGGCGGCATCGAGTTCCGGGTTGTTCAGACCTTTAACAATGCGCACTTCCTGAATGGTGTGGCCTTTACCCGTCTGGTACAGGTAAGTTTCGTCTTTATATAGGTGATAGACGCCTTTGAACAACTTACCGCAGCCAATCGGCCAGGTGATCGGCGCACAGCCGATTTTCAGTTCATTCTCGACTTCATCCAGCAGCTCCATCGGATCGCGGATGTCACGGTCGAGTTTGTTCATAAAGGTCAGGATCGGGGTATCACGCAGACGGGTAACTTCCATCAGCTTACGGGTCCGGTCTTCAACACCTTTTGCGGCGTCGATGACCATCAGGCAGCAGTCCACCGCCGTCAGAGTACGGTATGTATCTTCAGAGAAGTCTTCGTGCCCTGGGGTGTCCAGCAGGTTTACCAGGCAGTCATGATATGGAAACTGCATCACAGAGGTGGTAATGGAGATACCACGCTGTTTTTCCATTTCCATCCAGTCAGATTTCGCATGCTGGCTGGAGCCACGGCCTTTTACCGTACCGGCGGTCTGAATCGCCTGTCCGAATAACAGTACCTTTTCAGTAATTGTCGTTTTACCGGCATCCGGGTGAGAAATAATGGCAAAAGTGCGGCGTTTGGCCACCTCTTGCAAATAAGGAGACAACGTCATAGTCAAATCTTCTTAGGTAAGCACGGCAACAGGCCGTGCAAGTTGAATACGAAAAATTGCGGCTATTTTACCCATCAACGGGGGGGAGGCAATCAGTGTTTACACAGGAGCCGCTCCAGTTCACTTAATGACGCTACGGTCCAGGTCGGCTGAATGCCCGCTGGCTGCTCGCGGTGGTGCGTATTTAGCCAGCAGGTGGATAGCCCGGCGTTAATGCCGCCAAGAATATCGGACTCTGCGGTGTCGCCCACCATCAGTACGCGAGAACGCTCAGGATTGCCCGCCTGCTCCAGCGCATGGTCAAAAATACGGGGATCGGGTTTTGCCACGCCAACCTGCTCAGAAATCACCAGCAGGTCAAAATAGTCGCGCAGCCCCGTCCGCTCAAGGCGGATTTGCTGCAACGCCGTAAAGCCGTTAGTAATAATACCGATTTTTGTTTTATCACGAATCGCATTGAGCAGAGAAACCGCCCCTGGCAACGGCGAGCAAATCTCCGCCATCGCATTAATAAAGGCGTCATTAAGCTGGCCTGGCTCAACCTTCAGGCGTTCAGCCCAGCTCTGAAAACGAGCGTGCTGGAGTTGTAATGAGGTAATCGCACCGTTTTGATAATCCACCCACAGCGGTTTATTTACGGCCTGGTAGTCCTGAAAATCTTCAGCGGTAAAGGTAATGCTATAGTCGAGAAACATCCGCTGTAAGCCGGTAAACGAGTCAAACGTAAACAGCGTTTCGTCGGCATCAAAGAAAATCCAGTCCCACTTCTTCATCATTACACCTTGTCTTACATACTGATTGGCAATGCCATTATAATGGCGTCTTCATGACCATCGGCCGTCGGATAGTAATTGCGCCGGATCGTCGCCTCGTTAAAGCCCAGGCTTTCGTACAGCGCGATAGCGGCAGCATTTGAGGCGCGTACTTCAAGCCACAGTGTCAAAATGCCACGCTTTTCCAGCTCATCGATCAGGTATTCCAGTAGCTCACGCCCCAGGCCCCGGCGCTGAAAGTCAGGATCGACGGCAATATTGAACAGAGTAGCTTCATCCAGCACGACCTGTGTAATCGCAAAGGCGGCCATTACGTCGTCAACCCTCAACTGAAAATTGAGGTAGCGATCGCCCTGGTTGCTGGCAAATGTTTTTTCACTCCACGGAAAAGCGTGAGCGCGTTTTTCAATCTGAAATGCTGCAGGTAAATCAGTCGGTTCGAGGGAAGAAATCGTGTTCATATGCGCAGATTTGTTGCCATAACGCGGCGCGGGCCGCGGGGTTTTCCCGTAATTCATTAAACGCAGGACTCTCGACCTGAGCGCCCTCCAGCAGCAGCGGCTCTTCGGTTCCCAGCCGCCAGCTATTACAGCGAGTGCCCTGCGGCAGCATGGCGACGCGGTCAGGCGTCAGTTGTAAAACCTGATCCGGGCTGACGGTTAATGCGCGTAAAATATCGCTCATCAACGGTTCGGTTAGTGCGGGTAATTGTGCAGCAACCATCACCAAACGGACGTGCGCAGGAATTGAAATCGCGATCTCGCCCTGCAGTGCGCCGGGACGACGCAATGACCACTGAGTAATGCCCAGTTGCTGTAACTGCCAGTCTCGTCGGGATGTCATAGCGAAACACTCCTGTCTATCAGGGGCGCAAATATAGCAAATTTGTCGAATCCGTGCCATCAAACAACTATAATCCCCCGCTGTACAATTTAAGGAGCACTCCATGTCTGCTTTTACCCCGGCAAGTGAAGTCTTGCTGCGCCACAGTGATGATTTCGAACAAAGCCGTATTCTGTTTGCCGGTGATTTGCAGGATGACCTGCCTGCCCATTTTGAATGCGCCGCCAGCCGTGCGCACACTCAGCAGCTTCACCACTGGCAGGTGCTTAACCGCCAGATGGGCGACAACGTTCGCTTTAGCCTCGTCGCGCAGGCCGATGACGTTGCCGATAGCGATACGCTGATCTACTACTGGCCGAAGAATAAGCCGGAAGCCCAGTTCCAGTTGATGAACATTCTGTCGCTGTTACCGGTGGGCACCGATATTTTTGTTGTTGGTGAGAACCGCAGCGGCGTTCGTAGCGCAGAGCAGATGCTGGCCGAATACGCGCCGCTGAACAAAGTCGACAGCGCGCGTCGCTGTGGCCTGTACCATGGTCGTCTGGAAAAACAGCCGGTCTTTGATGCAGAAAAATACTGGGATGAATACCAGACCGAAAATCTGACCATCAAAACTCTGCCGGGCGTATTCAGCCGTGACGGCCTGGATGTTGGCAGCCAACTACTGCTCTCCACGCTGACGCCGCACACCAAAGGCAAAGTTTTGGATGTCGGCTGCGGTGCAGGTGTACTCTCCGTCGCCTTAGCCAGCCACTCGCCAAAAGTGCGCTTAACCCTGTGCGATGTTAGTGCCGCCGCCGTTGAAGCCAGCCGCGCAACGCTTGCTGCCAACGGTATTGAAGGAGACGTAATCGCCAGTAACGTCTTTTCTGACGTGACGGGTCGCTTTGATATGATCATCTCCAACCCACCGTTCCACGATGGGATGCAGACCAGCCTCGATGCCGCGCAAACGCTGATTCGCGGTGCAGTGCGCCACCTCAACAGCGGCGGTGAACTGCGTATCGTGGCGAACGCCTTCCTGCCTTATCCGAAGGTACTGGATGAAGTGTTTGGCTTCCACGAAGTTATCGCGCAGACCGGTCGCTTCAAGGTCTATCGCACCATCATGACGCGTCAGGCGAAGAAGTAGAACGGCCATCCGGCAGGGTTTGCTAAATGCGGGGTGGCACTTCGTTTACACGGCCTGCGTTTAGCGCCCATTTTTACATCAATTAAGCGCGTCCTGGGCAATTAACTATTGACGAAAAGTTGAAAACCACTAGAATGCGCCTCCGTGGTAACGATACTTTTTTGAGTGTCGATGGTATGCGAAGGTGGCGGAATTGGTAGACGCGCTAGCTTCAGGTGTTAGTGTCCTTTCGGACGTGGGGGTTCAAGTCCCCCCCCTCGCACCATAATCCACGTTGATATTGCTCGCACTGGGCGAAGGTGGCGGAATTGGTAGACGCGCTAGCTTCAGGTGTTAGTGTCCTTAGGATGTGGGGGTTCGAGTCCCCCCCCTCGCACCAACGAGGCGATATCAAAAAATAAGATGACTGTGCGAAGGTGGCGGAATTGGTAGACGCGCTAGCTTCAGGTGTTAGTGTCCTTAGGATGTGGGGGTTCGAGTCCCCCCCCTCGCACCAATTATCTTATTTCCCTCTCGATTTTCTTCCCTGTTTTGTTCATCCCTGATTCCCGTTCATCATCACCAGAACAATGCCGCCGATCAGCGCCGCACATGAAGGCAACAGGACAAAATGCCGCAAACGCTTGTGGTACAGCATGAGTGAAGTCAACAGTAATCCTAATACAATCATCGCCTTCCATACGTAGACCGACAGGTCGCTAAATGCCATCCCGGCAATCAGTATTCCCGGCAGCAGAACCCCCCATCCACTGCCCAGCGTACGTTGCAACATGGTACCACCTATGACATTGATAATGATAACCAATATCATATGATAAATTTTCTCATTTGTCAGCTGGGAGGCACTATCAATTATATGAGTTTTACTTAACGATTGATGACATGAATAATTTAAGGTGATAAATTGCTCGCCGGTTAGCTTTTCAACTAAAAACAATAAAAACCTCTGCGAATGATACCCCGTTCGTTATTTGTTTTATTTACCAACACACCTTCGTACATTGCAGATAACTAACAATATTTACCTATGACAGTACAATCCTGGCGAGCTCTGCGCACCAAAAAATACCAACTCTCTTTACGATTATTTCTGCTGCTCAACGCAGTCTCCGCGCTGTTTACGCTTTTTTTTCCCCTGTTTGCCGTCAAAGCGTTGTCAGTACCGGCGTTGCTGATTCTCGTGATGAGTACATTGTTGTTGGCATGGCATAGGAAATATGTGGATAAAAGAATTAATCTTCCTTTTATTTCAATCGTTTTTGGTTTGCTATGGGCATTACATATTTTCCTGAAATATAACGCTCTGGGTCATAATGATTATTATTTTCTATTAATCGCGCTTCTCAGCGTGCTGTTTATTGGTTCTATCGCTTTTGCCAATAATATCATCGCGTTTACGCTTCACTCATTGCCTTCCGTCGCCGTCTGTTTATGGCTGAATGGCAGCGAGCATGGTTTGCGAATTTTCTATTTTATGGCGCTACCCATGGCCGGGATCGCCATCCAGCATGTGATACAGAAGCGCTACGATGGCTTCGCCCAGCAGCTGATGTATAAACTGCTGGAAGAACGGGAAACCCTGAACGGGCTCAGCATGCTCGACCCGCTAACCGGTTTGTACAATCGTCGGGGGCTGCAACACCGACTCGATACGCTGTTGGCCTTGAGCAACGCGAAGCACTACGTCTTGCTACTGGATATCGACCATTTCAAAGCCTATAACGATCACTACGGTCATATGATGGGAGATCAGGCGCTGATCCGCGTCTCTGCCGCGATTCGTGACTCCGTGCGCTCCCGGGACGTGGTGGCGCGCTTTGGTGGGGAAGAGTTTATGGTTTTGCTGACCGCGGTCGATCCCCAGCAGGCCCAGGCTGCCGCCGAACGTATTCGCCAGAAGGTGTACGACCTTAAAATTCCTCACATGTTTAACGAGAGCGTGGCAACCAACGTAACCGTGAGTATTGGTATTGCGCCTCTGGTCGAGCAGGATATTGATGCCGCTGTTGCCCGAGCGGATAAAGCCCTTTATGAGGCCAAGAGCCTTGGGCGCAACAGTACGCTGGTCAGCGATGACCTGCGGGTAAACTGCCCTTCTACCTGAGCTATCTGTGTGGTGTGGCCCGGGATGGCGACAAAGATCTTGCCATCGCTCAACGTCAATTATAGGATTAGCAATCATTATCATTAAGATTAACATCCTTATATCGACATGGCTTATCGTTCCGCACCGATCGTTGAAGATGTCATCTGGCGTAGCCCTCTGCCTGCAAAGATGCCCTCGCTGGCTGCTGCCGTACGCGCAACGATAGCCAACACCCGTGAGCACCTGCTGGACTTCATTCGTCTTGACGAAACGCCCGTGCCAGGTGCGATGACGCTACATGAATGGACGCAATCAACGACGCTAAGTTCATTGCTGGCTGTCTATTCAGACCATATTTATCGCAATCAGCCCACGCTGCCACGCGAAAATAAGCCGCTGATTTCTCTCTGGGCGCAGTGGTATATCGGCCTGATGATGCCTCCGCTCATGGTGGCCCTGCTGACGCAAAAAGAGGCCATCGATGTCTCTCCTGAACACATGCACGTAGAATTCCACGAAACAGGCCGTGCTGCCTGCTTCTGGATCGACGTGCATCAGGATCACCAGGTCACGGCCCAGTCTCCTCAGCAACGCATGGAAACGCTGATTCTCTCGGCGCTGACGCCGGTTGTACAGGCGCTGGAAGCGACAGGCGAGATCAATGCGAAGCTTATCTGGAGCAACACCGGATATTTAATTCACTGGTATTTAACGGAAATGAAGCCGTTATTAGGTGAAGAACTGCTGACCACACTGCGCCAGACCTGTTTTTTTGAGAAGCAACTCTCCTGCGGTCAGGATAATCCCCTGTGGCGTACCGTTGTTCCGCGCGAGGGACTGTTAGTGCGCAGAACCTGCTGCCAGCGCTATCGCCTGCCCGATGTCCAGCAATGCGGTGACTGCACGCTGAAGTAAGCGAGGAGCCGTAGCCCCTCGCCCGTCAGTTATGCAACCTGCTGATTTTCTTCTTCTATACGCTGTGCTTCTTCTTTTTCCTGCGCTAATAGCTGCTTTTCGTAAACCTTAAAGAATGGGAAGTAGATGACGGCAGACACCAGTGCCAGCAGGACAACCAGAATGGCCGCACGATAATCCCAGCCTAACGCCCATGCCGCGCCAACCGGTGCCGGGGCCGTCCAGGGAACCACTGAAATCACCCGCCCAATTAAATCCAGCTTCATCGCCGCCCAGGCCAGCACTGCGTTCACCATCGGGGCCAGCAGGAAGGGAATAAAGAACACTGGGTTCATGACAATCGGCGTACCGAAAATCACCGGTTCGTTAATATTAAAAATGCTCGGGACAATGCTCAAACGCCCGATCGATCGTAGATGGGCCGAACGGCTACGCAGATAGCAAATCACCAGCCCCATCGTCGCGCCGGAACCTCCAACCACAATAAAGAACGTCCAGAACGCTTCCATAAAGATATGCGGTAAAGGCGCGCCCTGCGCCAGCGCCGACTGGTTCATCCCGAGATTGGTGAGCCAGAACATTTGCAGCATTCCCGACACAATTGCCGCGCCATGAATACCCGCAAACCACAGCAGATGGCCGATCAGCACCGCCAGCAGTATCGCTGGCAGAGAATCCGCTGCAGACACCAGTGGTTTAAAG
Organism: Citrobacter sp. RHBSTW-00887; assembly: GCF_013728095.1. Taxonomy (NCBI): domain Bacteria; kingdom Pseudomonadati; phylum Pseudomonadota; class Gammaproteobacteria; order Enterobacterales; family Enterobacteriaceae; genus Citrobacter; species Citrobacter sp. RHBSTW-00887. The sequence goes on from NZ_CP056267.1 coordinate 4,517,383, forward strand.
ATGGCCATGATGGCCTGCGGGATCAGCATGTCAAACTGCGACTGAATCACCAGACTCAGCGGGTACAGCGTCAGTACCACCACCAGCACAGGGATCAGCAGATCGAAGGAGTTTTTGATCATCGGCGGCACCTGATCGGGTAAACGAATGCCGATGTTGTGCGCCTTCAGGAAGCGCATCATTTCAACGCAGTAAATAGCCACCAGGATGGCAGTGAAAATCCCCGTACCGCCCAGGCTATCAACCGGCATAGTGCCTTTGGTTTTCGGTGCAGCAATCAGCAAAAAAGCCATGATCGATAGCATCGCGCACATGAAGGGATCTAGCTGATGCGACTTCACATAGTGCTTGCCCAGGTTATAAGCGATAGCCGCACATATGTAGACTGACATGATCCCCATCGTCATATCAAACGGTGTGAGGATTTGGCCTTCAAACTGTTTCGCCATATCCAGCCACGCACGTGCAAACCCCCAGGTGGTATCCGGAGAAAAAGGTGGATAGGCGAAAACCAGCAGAAACGAGCCTACGATCATAAAGGGCATCGCCGAAATAAACCCATCACGGATAGCCATCACATGACGTTGTGAAGAGATGCGCCCGGCAACAGGGCTGACGTAATTTTCAACGAAGCGGAAAATCACATTAAACACAGCATTATTAGTAGACATAGCCGTTCTCCCGTTGTGCAAAACCCTGCAACCGTGCTGGTGTCAACACCACCACGTAAAGCCCATTACTACTTTTCGCAACCGTGCCGGGAGGAACGCCAGCGCTACTGCATTTTGAGTTCAGTTTCATAGATGGCTCTTATTATGTAATACAGAGGAAGTGACAACTTCAGTATTAATCGCCATTTGAGCATTCTGCAACCGGTTACTGTAACCGGTTTCTTTGATTGTGAAGACGATCGAAAAACTGCCAATGTTGCCATGTTGTTACATTAAAATATTTACAGCGAGCTTGCCCCTATGACAAATTACGCCATGCGGTTTTCTGCTGGATGGAGCTGCCTGTAGGCGATTTGGAGAGAAGAATGAGTTTGCAATCTGTACGCCAATTTTTAGCGCAATATGCACCAGATATTGAGATTATCGAATTTGATCAGAGCACAGCTACCGTCGATCTGGCAGCGAAAGCCCATAACGTCGAACCTGGCCAGATCGCGAAAACGCTTTCGCTGAAGGTCAAGAACGACATTATTCTGGTCGTCGCCAAAGGTGATGCCCGACTGGATAACAAAAAGCTAAAGAGCACTTTCGGTGCCAAAGCCCGTATGTTGAGTAGCGATGAAGTAGTGAACGCGACGGGCCATCCCGTTGGCGGCGTTTGCCCTTTCGGACTGGAAACGCCGATTTCGGTGTACTGCGATGTTTCGTTGAAGCATTACGCTGAAGTGCTTCCCGCCGCAGGCGCCATCCACAGCGCCGTTCGTATCACGCCAGAAAGGATGGCTGAGCTGACTTCCGCCACCTGGGTGGATGTGTGTCAGGGATGATTCACGTTCCGCGCCGATAACGAAACCCGGCACGAAACGATCTAACATTACCCGCTAAGAAGCCGCCTGTAGAAAAGGTGCAGGTTCACCTGCACGCAGGTACAGCAGGATATCTGCAGCATCCAGCAGTCCGGCATCTGAGCTCACGCCCAGCTTGGACATCACATTAAATTTATGTGCCCGAATGGTTTTAATATTCCGCTCTAACTGAGCAGCGATCTGCGGCATTGAATAGCCATTCGACATAAAGCGCAGTATTTCTCGTTCTGTTGGACTGAGCATACGGCTTTGATTGATATACCAATGGTTTTTAGAACCTTCGGTTCCCCGGTTGGGACCGTTCAATACCGTAAATAACGCGTCCTGCAGTACCGTTAATGAAGAAGATTTGCTCACAACGCCATCTAACGGCAACGGTGACAAAGAGCCGATTAACCGCGCTTCAGCGTCATCATCAGCAATCACCACCCGGCGAATACGCGGAAAATTTACCGCCAGTTCCGTCAGATAAGCTAACCCGGCCCTGCGATCGGTTCTGATTGCAGAGAGGGAGAAAATAACCGCCGAAAACGACGTTTTTAACATCACCTGACTAAATGCAGGCTGGCTCGAAAAGATATGAAGTTCGTATTGATTATCCGGCATGGTATTAAACAGGCTCTTAATACCGACGCTACTCATCGCGCACTTCTCTACCAGCGCAACGTTTCTTTTGATGCTTCGGCTTTCCATTCCGTGGTTTCTCCATAAACTGAAGGTAAATTCAATTCTCGCGATCCTTGAGAACTGTTTATCCAGGCGTACATTTCTGCATTGCTATGTATCGACAAGCGACGCATAGCGCTGTTCTTTTGGGCGCTGATCGTTTTATTGCTTTTCTTCAGCAATGTCGCAATCTGATTAATTCCCCAACCTTTTCCCAGGAGTCTCAGCACTTTCCTCTCCGAGAGGGTAAGTACAATTGAGCGGGCGCTATGGTCTGCTAATTCTGGCATCAGGGGCGGAGAGAGCAGAGACTTGCTAATTCTCTCGGCACGGCTATTTCCTGCGTGAATAACATTCACCAAACTTTCAATCGTCTCGGCATCAGATAACAGCGAACTGACAGGGCACATCAGCAATTCAATGGCCAGCGGATAAAAAACACGAGAAACGAGAAATACCCAGTGAATATCGCGGTATTGAGATAATAAAGAATAATATTGTTCGCAGACTGAACGTGGATGATTACAGTCTCCGGATAAATCAGCAATCACCAAATCGGCACAACGCAGCTGCAGCAACGTCAATTCTTCGACGGAGCGGCAGTAGGTAAGTTCATAATCAGCGAACTGCCCCTGCATTACACCTTTAAGTCCGGTTTGTACGATCGGTAATTTACTAATAATAATTGCGTTTTTGCAGCGTCCTGGCAACATATCTCCTCCACACTCACCAGTCCGTATTCGCACTTATTAAAAATCCCCTGATAAATTAAAAGTATTAATTAACAGGAAACCCTAAACAATAGACGAGGTGAATTGTTTATCCTTGGCTTTTATTTATAAACAAAGTTATACCGCTACAATCCCAGTAGCATCAAACTATTGAACCATCATGCCAATAATTACTCATGAATACACTCTTTGTACAATTAAAAGAACTACAATAGATCGTTAGCGTTGCTTACGTATTTTCCATCCTGATAAATAACACTACATTTTCATAAGCGCTGTCTTTATTGATAAGCAAGTGAGGTGTGCAAACGCATCAGACGTAAGATCTGCATCTTTTTTCGACGCAAAGATTGATCTTAGCCAGAGCCAACAGGATCATGCTTCATGATAAAAAGAAGACATCCGCCACGCAAAGAGATCCTTTTCAGTCAGAGCGAGTCATGCAAACAGAGCAGTCGTCACAGCGAACGGTTACACGGTTATGTATTCAATGCGGTCTTTTTTTACTTCAGCATGGGGCAGAAAGTGCGCTGGTTGACGAGCTATCCACCCGCCTCGGGCTGGCGCTTGGCATGGATAGCGTAGAAAGCGCTATCTCCTCTAACGCCATCGTCCTGACCACCATTAAAGACGGGCAGTGCCTGACTTCAACGCGAAAAAATCAGGATCGCGGAATTAACATGCACGTCGTGACGGAGGTGCAGCACATCGTTATTCTGGCGGAACACAAACTGCTGGATGTTAAAGGCGTTGAGAAACGCTTTAGCCAGATTAAGCCGTTGCGCTATCCAAGATGGTTGGTCGCCTTTATGGTCGGCTTGTCCTGCGCCTGCTTTTGTAAACTCAATAATGGCGGATGGGATGGCGCGGTGATCACCTTTTTCGCCAGTATGGTGGCAATGTATATTCGCCAGATTCTGGCGTCCCGGCATTTGCACCCGCAAATCAACTTCTGCATTACTGCGTTTGTGGCAACCTCGATTTCTGGCCTGCTGCTAACGTTGCCGACGTTTAACCACACTCCAACCATCGCCATGGCCGCCAGCGTGCTGCTGTTGGTTCCGGGTTTTCCGTTGATCAACTCCGTCGCGGATATGTTTAAGGGACACATTAATACTGGGCTCGCTCGCTGGGCTATTGCCAGTCTGCTGACGCTGGCGACCTGCATTGGCGTAGTCATGTCGATGACCTTATGGGGGCTGCGCGGATGGGCGTGATCGATTTCATTTTGGCGCTAATGCAGGACATGATCCTGTCGGCAATACCTGCGCTTGGTTTTGCCATGGTATTTAACGTACCACATCGGGCGCTCCCCTGGTGCGCGTTACTCGGCGCACTCGGCCACGGTTCACGAATGGTGATGATGAGCGCAGGATTTAATATCGAATGGTCAACCTTTATGGCGTCGCTACTGGTGGGCTGCATTGGGATCCAGTGGTCACGCTGGTATCTGGCGCATCCGAAAGTCTTCACCGTTGCGGCAGTTATCCCCATGTTCCCTGGGATCTCTGCCTATACCGCCATGATCTCGGCGGTAAAAATCGGCCATTTTGGTTACAGCGAAGCGCTGATGATCACGCTGTTGACCAATTTCCTGAAAGCCTCATCGATTGTCGGAGCGCTCTCCATCGGGCTATCCGTACCGGGATTATGGCTGTATCGCAAACGCCCGCGCGTTTAGCGGCACGCTTTCTTAGCTCCTCGCAGAGAGGGGAATCGCCCCCTCATCTGCTGCTCTCCTTCTTCTCTGTGTTACTATAAAAGCAGTCCCCTTCTCGGTTGTTGTTCAGTATTGAGAAACATTATGCCCAGCAAAATTTTGACGCCGGACGTCACTAGCATTGACGCCTTACTACACGATCACCATACGGTGCTGGCCAGGTCTGCGGGCGGCGCCGTAGCCGTATTCGCCAATAACGCGCCAGCATTTTACGCGGTGACGCCTGCACGACTGGCCGAGTTGTTGGCGCTTGAAGAGAAGCTGTCACGCCCGGGAAGCGATGTGACGCTGGATGCACAATTTTATGAAGAGCCGCAAACCGCTCCTGTTGTCGTGCCAATGGGGAAATTTGCGATGTACGCTGACTGGCAGCCCGATGCCGACTTTCAGCGCCAGGCCGCCCTGTGGGGCGTGGCGTTAAGAGAACCGGTCACCGCCGAGGAACTGGCCTCATTTGTCGCCTACTGGCAGGCCGAAGGCAAAGTCTTTCACCATATTCAGTGGCAGCAAAAACTGGCACGCAGCATCCAGATTGGCCGGGCCAGCAATGGCGGAATGCCGAAGCGCGATGTGAACAGTGTCAGCGAGCCTGACAACCATATTCCACCGGGTTTTAGAGGATAACGATGAAAAACGTTGGCGACCTGATGAAACGTCTGCAAAAAATGATGCCGGCTAATGTCGAGCCAGCCTTTAAAACGGGCGAGGAGCTGCTGGCATGGCAAAAAGAGCAAGGTGAAATTCGCGCCGCAGCGCTGGCCCGTGAAAACCGGGCTATGAAAATGCAGCGCACATTCAACCGTTCCGGTATTCGTCCACTGCATCAGAACTGTTCGTTCGATAACTATCGGGTGGAATGCGAAGGTCAGATGAACGCCCTGAGCAAAGCTCGCCAGTACGTTGAAGAGTTTGACGGCAACATCGCCAGCTTTATTTTCTCTGGCAAGCCCGGCACCGGCAAAAACCATCTGGCCGCCGCTATCTGCAACGAACTGCTGCTGCGCGGCAAATCGGTGCTGATTATCACCGTTGCGGACATTATGTCAGCCATGAAAGATACCTTCAGCAACCGTGAAACCAGCGAAGAACAGCTACTCAACGATCTCAGCAATGTCGATTTGCTGGTGATCGACGAAATCGGCGTGCAGACCGAATCCCGCTATGAAAAGGTGATCATCAACCAGATCGTCGATCGCCGCTCGTCTTCAAAACGCCCGACCGGTATGTTGACCAACAGCAATATGGATGAAATGAACAAACTGCTGGGCGAGCGGGTAATGGACCGTATGCGCCTTGGCAACAGCCTGTGGGTGATTTTTAACTGGGAAAGCTACCGTAGTCGGGTAACCGGTAAAGAGTATTAACGTATTAGGACCACTCCTAAGACTGCCGGCGCTATACTGCGCTGAAAAGGCATAACACGAGTTGCATATAATGATGAAAACAACCAAACGTCTGCTGTGCTGTGCGCTTGCCGCCAGCACGCTCATCTCGACCAGCGTTTTCGCCGCCTCCTGGCAGGATTCGCTCTCCAGCGCGGCCAGCGAACTGAGCAAACAAAGCTCCGGATCGCAGGGCGGCTCGTCGCTCTCTTCCCTGACCAGTCTACTGAATGGCAGCAATCAGTCGCTGACCTCCAGCAGCATGAATAACGCCGCCGGAATCCTGGAATATTGCGCGAAACAGAAACTGGCCTCGGTCACCGACACGCAGAACGTCAAAAACCAGGTACTGGATAAACTGGGCCTCAGCGCTCCGGAGCAGAAACAAGACACCAACTATATGGACGGCATTCAGGGGCTGCTCAACGCCAAAGATGGTCAACAACTGGACCTGAACACAATTGGCAACAGCTCGCTGGCGAAGCAGGTAAAAACCAAGGCCTGCGATCTGGTGTTAAAACAGGGTATGAACTTCATTTCCTGACGCACGACATGCCGCGTATACCCTGCGCGGCATCAACCTGCTCCCCATAAAATTCACACGTCAAATAATCAGTAAATCCCCCGCAAAAAACACGCATATCTAAACCAATTCTGAATAACAACGTAATTTAATGTCACTACAATTGCAGCAATGCAACATCGCTATTACATTGTGCTTTCCCCAAATCATTAGCCTGCCAGGCGTTTGCCCGGTTTACTGAGGATCGATCGTTGTCAGAACTCATCTCCATTACTCTGTTTCTCGCTTCAGTGCTGATTTACGCCTGGAAAGCGGGTCGCAACACCTGGTGGTTTGCTGCCACGTTAACGGTGCTGGGGATTTTTATTGTCTTGAATATCACGCTGTATGCCAGTGACTATTTCACCGGCGACGGTATCAATGACGCGGTTCTGTACACGCTGACCAATAGCCTGACCGGCGCGGGAATTGGAAAATATATCTTACCTGGCGTCGGGATTGCGCTGGCCCTGACGACCGTTTTTGTCGCTCTCGGCTGGATTCTGCGCCGCCGTCGCCATCATCCGCATCATGTGGGTTACAGTCTGCTGGCCCTGCTGCTGGCGCTGGCCTCCGTAGACGCCAGCCCGGCGTTTCACCAGATAACCGAACTGGTAAAGTCGCAGTCGCGCGATGGCGATCCGGATTTCCCAACCTATTATAAAGAGCCGTCAAAAACGATTCCCAACCCGAAGCTGAATCTGGTTTATATCTATGGCGAAAGCCTCGAGCGCACCTATTTTAACAACGACGCGTTCCCGGATCTGACCCCGGAACTCGGTGCGTTGAAAAACGAAGGGCTGGATTTCAGCAATACCATGCAACTGCCGGGTACCGATTACACCATCGCTGGCATGGTCGCCTCCCAGTGCGGTATTCCGCTGTTTGCGCCGTTTGAAGGTAACGCCTCGGCATCGGTCTCCAGCTTCTTCCCCAACAATATCTGTCTGGGCGATATCCTGAAAAACTCCGGCTATCAAAACTACTTTGTGCAGGGAGCCAACCTGCGCTTTGCCGGCAAAGACGTGTTCCTGAAATCTCACGGTTTTGATCATCTGTACGGTGCGGAAGAGTTAAAAAGCGTGGTTGCGGACCCGGCCTATCGCAACGACTGGGGCTTCTACGACGATACCGTGCTGGATGAAGCGTGGAAAAAATTCGAAGAGCTTTCGCGTTCAGGCCAGCGCTTTTCACTGTTTACGCTGACCGTGGATACCCATCATCCAGATGGATTTATCTCACGTAGCTGCAACCGTAAACGTTATGACATCGACGGGAAGGCCAACCAGTCCTTCAGCGCGGTCAGCTGCAGCCAGGAAAACATTGCCGAATTTATCAATAAGATCAAAGCCTCACCGTGGTTCAAAGATACCGTTATCGTGGTTTCTTCCGATCATCTGGCGATGAACAACACCGCATGGAAGTATCTGAACAAGCAGGATCGCAACAACCTGTTCTTCGTGCTGCGCGGCGACCAGCCACAGCAGGAGACGCTGGCGGTGAAGCGTAACACGATGGATAACGGGGCAACGGTACTGGATATTCTCGGTGGCGATAACTTTATCGGTCTTGGCCGCAGCAGTTTGTCGAGCGAATCCGTGTCTGAAGTGTTCCTGAACATCAAAGAAAAAATGCTGGCGTGGAAGCCCGATATCATTCGCCTGTGGAATTTTCCGAAAGAGATGAAAGAGTTCACCGTCGACCAGGACAAAAACATGATCTCTTTCTCCGGCAGCCATTTCCGCCTGCCGTTGTTGCTGCGCGTATCGGACAAACGCGTCGAGCCGCTGCCGGAAAGCGAATACTCGGCCCCGTTGCGCTTCCAACTGGCAGATTTCGCGCCGCGAGATAACTTTGTCTGGGTTGATCGCTGCTACAAAATGGCGCAGCTATGGGCCCCGGAGCTGGCGCTCTCCACTGACTGGTGCGTATCGCAAGGCCAGTTAGGCGGACAGCAAATCGTGCAGCACGTAGACAAAGCCAAATGGAAAAGTAAAACCGTGTTTAAAGACACGGTGATCGACATGGAGCGCTACAAAGGTAACGTTGATACGCTGAAAATTGTCGATAACGACATTCGCTACAAAGCCGACAGCTTCGTCTTCAACGTGGCGGGCGCGCCGGAAGAGGTTAAACAGTTTAGCGGCATTTCACGCCCCGAATCCTGGGGACGCTGGTCCAATGCGCAGCTCAGCAAAGAGGTGACCATCGAGTACAAGGCCCCGCTGCCGAAGAAATTCGATCTGGTCATTACAGCGAAAGCCTTCGGCGACAACGCCAATCGCCCTATTCCCGTACGCGTTGGCCACGAGGAACAGACGCTGGTGTTAGGCCATGATGTCACTACCACTACCTTGCATTTTGATAACCCGGCGGATGCCGATACGCTGGTGATTGTCCCGCCCGATCCGGTCGCCACCAACGAGGGCAATATTCTCGGCCACTCGCCGCGTAAACTGGGGATCGGGATGGTTGAAATCAAAGTGGTCGCTCAGGGCTCGTAATATGAAATGGCTGATGGCGCTTCGCTTATCAGTCTTACAGCTAGCCGCATTTATTGTCTGAAAAAAAAACAGCGCCCAACACCACACCGGGCGCTGCATGGCAACTTTATTCCAGACTTTTCACTGCCTGGCGCATACCCTGCACCAGAATCATTTCCAGGTTTGCCGTCACCTGCCCGGCAAGCCCGGGCAGCAACGTCAAATCTTCACCCCAGTGCGCCGCATCGCCGAGCACAGTATCCACCAGTTCACGCAGCGTTAAATCTTTGCCAACTCGCGGCCACAGACTGGCATACAGGCTAACCCACTGCTCATCATCCTGTATCGGATAGCGTTCTCCCTCCCGCTCTGCGCGATAAAACGCCAGCAGCGCGGCGAGGGCGAACGTTAACCGCACGGGCCAGCGCCCATTTTGCTGGCCCGCCAGCAGTTGCGGCAAAATTCGGGTACGGAATTTGGTCATCCCGTTAAGCGCAATGGAAAGCAACTGGTGACGGATGTAGGGGTTTTGAAAACGCCCGCTCACCGCGTCGGCAAATTCACGCAGTTCATCCGCCGGGAGATCCAATACCGGTATAATTTCCTCGCTAATCGCCCGCTCGACAAAATGGCGGACATCGGCATCCTGCATCGCTTCGCCGACGGTCTCCAGACCACACAGCCAGGCCACCGGCACCAACGCCGTATGCGCGCCATTGAGAATGGCGACCTTACGCTCTTTGTACGGTTTAATATCGCTCACTACCCGAATGTTCAGCGGGCACTGCGCCAGATTCAGCTCCTCGGCCAGCCACTGCGGCCCCTGAATCACAAACAGGTAAAAATGCTCCGCGGTATCGAGAAACGCATCGTGATAGCCAAGCGTAGCTTCCAGCGCGGCGGCTTCTTCTCGCGGGTAGCCGGTGACAATGCGGTCGACCAGCGTGGAACAGAAGGTGTTTGCCGTCGTCACCCAGTCGGCAAACGCCGGGGGAAGCTGCCACTCCTGCGCATACTGCAGTACCAGCGTTTTGAGCGCCTCACCGTTATAGTCGATAAGCTCGCACGGGATAATGACCCAGCCCTTATCCACTGCGCCCTCAAAATGATTAAAACGTTCCAGCAGCAGACGCGTCAGTTTAGCCGGAAAGCTTACCGGCGGCGCATCATCGACCCGGTCTGCCGCGTGATAGCTAATTCCGGCTTCGGTGGTATTTGAAAACACAAAGCGAATATCCGCATTGTGGGCCAGCGCCAGATACGCCGCGAAGTCCTGATACGGATTGATTTCGTTATTCACGGAACGGATAAGCCGCGCCTCGCTCACCGCTTCGCCCTGCGCGTTTAGCCCGCGAATAAGCGTGGTGTACAACCCATCCTGAGTATTCAGCGACGGTGGAAAATCGGTATTGATCGGGCGAACGATGGTCACGCCAGCGTTCAGAAAGGTTTGCTCGTTGAGGATATCCAGTTGCCAGTCGACAAACGCCCGCAGGAAATTCCCTTCACCAAACTGGATCACGCGCGTTGGGTAGCTGGCACCCGGAAAATCACGTCGATTCAATGTCTTCATCACATTTACCCTCTCAGAACGTGATCACGCCTTTAATCAGTTCACGGTTGTTAATCACATCCCGTTCGTAGATTTCCGCCAGTGTGGCAAACGCGTAACGGTGCGTGAGCATCATGTCGGCGGTCAGTTTGCCTTCCGACATCAGGCGGCCCACCTTGGCGAAATCTTCCGGTGTGGCGTTGCGACTGCCCATCATGGTGGTCTCTTTCTTGTGGAACTCCGGATCGGAGAACTGCAAATCGCCTTTGAATAGCCCAACGAAAACAATGCTGCCGCCATGGCGAATCAAATTCACCGTGTTGTTCATCGCATGCTGATTGCCCGTGGCATCAATAACCTTTTGCGCCAGCGAACCGCCAAACTGGTCACGCAGTTGCGCATCAAAATCTTCAGCAGACGGATCGATAACCGGGAGCCCCAACCGGGAAACCACATGCTCCCGGCGAGCCGGACTGGTATCGGCGACCACCACCTGTGCGCCATCGGCTTTGGCAATCGCCGCCGCGCCCAGACCAATCGGACCGGCACCGACCACCAGCACCTGCTCACCCGGAGCCACCGCCGCCCGGCGTACCGCATGCGCGCTAATGGCATAAGGCTCAATCAGCGCCGCCGCCTGCGGATCAATTCCCTGCGCATCCAACAGGTTGGTGACCGGTACGGACAGGTATTCGCTGAAGCCGCCATCCTGATGCACGCCAATCACCGAAATCTTCTCGCAGCAGTTAGTGCGCCCGCTCAGACAGGCCGGACACTGCTGGCAGGCCACGTAAGGAATAACCGCCACCTGCTGACCATTTTTCAAATTCTGTATATTTTTGCCCAGCCCGACAATTTCCCCACATATTTCATGACCCAGTACACGTGGATAGCTGAAAAATGGTTGATTGCCGCCCCAGGCATGAATATCGGTACCGCAAATCCCGACTGATTTAATTTTTATTAATGCTTCACCCTCACCCGGAATAGGTATTTCACGCTCTTTCCAGACTAATTTTTTAGGTTCCTGGCAAATCAACGTATTCATCGTAGACATGATTCTGCTCTCCTGTTTTTTTGTTGCCTCAGATATCAACGAAAATAAAAAAGCCGGAGAAAGCAGAAACACAATCTGTGAATCCCAGCGCATAAAAATGTTTTAAATCGGGTTTTAATACGCAAAAAGGAGAAGCCATGAGCCGTTCACAGAACTTACGCCACAATGTGATTAACCAGATAATCGATGATATGGCGCGTGGTCATATCCCTTCCCCCCTCCCGTCGCAAAGCGCGCTGGCGGAGATGTACAACATCAGCCGCACCACCGTGCGCCATATGCTGAGCCACTTAGGCGAGTGCGGCGTGCTGACCCAGGTCGGCAGCCACTATGTCATCGTACGTAAACCCGACCATGACGACGGTTTTGCCTGTACCACCGCCTCCATGACTGAGCAAAACCGGATTTTTGAGCAGGCTTTTTTCACCATGATCAACCAGCGTCAGCTACGCGCAGGGGAGAGTTTCTCCGAACTACAGCTTGCCAGAGCTGCAGGGGTCAGCCCGGTGGTGGTGAGAGAATATCTTTTAAAATTCGAACGTTACAATCTGATCAAAAACGAAAAACGCGGCCATTGGAGCATGAAGCAGTTCGATCAGGCCTATGCGGAACAGCTGTTTGAACTCAGAGAGATGCTGGAAACCCATTCCCTGCAGCATTTTCTCAATCTGCCCGACGATGACCCGCGCTGGCTGCAGGCTAAAACACTGCTGGAGCGTCACCGGGTCCTGCGCGACAGCATCGGCAGCAGCTTTCGTATGTTCTCGCAGTTAGACCGTGAGTTTCATGCTTTACTCCTCTCCGCAGCGGATAATATATTTTTTAATCAATCACTTGAAATCATCTCCGTGATTTTCCACTTTCATTATCAGTGGGATGAAAGCGACCTCAAGCAGCGCAATATCATTGCCATTGATGAGCATATGACCATCCTCAGCGCACTGATTTGCCGCAGCGACCTGGATGCCACCCTGGCGCTCTGTAACCATTTGAATTCAGCCAAACAATCGATGATTCGCTCCATCAACCAAAGCCATAGCGCCGCTCATTAAGTACCGATAAAAAACAGCAAACCATTACCGGGAGCACGATTTTATAAAAATAAAAACGCCGGAAAAATACCGCTTGCCTATGCTCACGCTAAGTCGACTGCATTAAAAACTTTTGTGAGCGGTGATGAGCAAATTGATTCATCACTGGTATTTTTCAATACTGCACAGCCCGGCTGTGTGAAAATAAATTATTGAGGTTCAGGAGTCCGGCGTGGAAAAAAATAATATTACCCTCGACCCGAGTTCTTCGTTTGGCACGTCGTCATCTGCGGATATTAACGTTCCGCCTGAGGGCATGGTGCAACGCAGTAGCCGAATAAAACGTATTCAGACCACAGCAATGATTTTATTATTTTTTGCTGCGGTGATTAATTATCTCGACCGCAGTTCACTGTCGGTCGCCAACTTAACGATTCGTGAAGAACTGGGGCTGAGCGCCACGCAAATCGGCGTACTGCTGTCAGTGTTTTCTCTCGCTTACGGTATTGCACAGTTGCCCTGCGGCCCGCTGCTGGATCGCAAAGGTCCGCGCATTATGCTGGGGCTGGGGATGTTCTTCTGGTCGCTGTTTCAGGCGATGTCTGGCATGGTTCACAGCTTCACTCAGTTTGTGCTCGTGCGTATCGGGATGGGGATCGGCGAAGCGCCCATGAACCCGTGCGGCGTAAAGGTCATCAACGACTGGTTTAACATCAAAGAGCGCGGTCGCCCAATGGGATTATTCAACGCCGCTTCCACCATCGGTGTTGCCATTAGCCCACCGATTCTGGCTGCCATGATGCTGGTGATGGGCTGGCGTTGGATGTTTATTACCATCGGCGTGCTGGGTATTTTCCTCGCCATCGGCTGGTACATGCTGTATCGCAACCGCGAGCAGATTGCGCTGAGCGCTACTGAACAAGCGTATCTGAACGCCGGTAGCGTCAATGCCCGCCGCGATCCGCTGAGCTTTGCCGAATGGCGCAGCCTGTTCCGCAACCGCACTATGTGGGGCATGATGCTGGGCTTTAGCGGCATCAACTACACCGCATGGTTATATCTGGCATGGCTGCCAGGCTACCTGCAAACCTCCTACAACCTGGATTTAAAAAGCACCGGATTAATGGCGGCGATCCCATTCCTGTTTGGCGCAGCCGGCATGTTAATTAACGGTTTTGTCACCGACTGGCTGGTGAAAGGCGGTATGGCACCGATTAAGAGCCGTAAGATTTGTATTATCGCCGGGATGTTCTGTTCTGCGGCCTTCACTTTCATCGTGCCGCAGGCCACAACGTCGATGGCCGCCGTCTTACTGATCGGTATGGCGCTGTTCTGTATCCACTTCGCCGGCACCTCGTGCTGGGGCCTGATCCACGTAGCCGTCGCCTCACGCATGACCGCCTCCGTGGGCAGTATCCAGAACTTTGCCAGCTTTATCTGCGCGTCGTTTGCACCAATCGTCACCGGATTTATTGTTGATACCACCAACTCTTTCCGTCTGGCGCTGATCATTTGTGGCTGCGTCACCATGGTGGGAGCCCTCGCCTACATCTTCCTGGTGCGCCAACCCATCAGCGATCCGCGTAAAGATTAATCCTCATGATGCCCGATAACACCGCGCTTATCGGGCATGTTATGCTCGACAAATGAACATCACCTTACGCTCCACCACTCTGGCAGAAACTGCCGCTCTTCCCGCCATCGAACGATCTGCGGGTCAACGTTTTTTACTCATCCCCGAACTGGCGTGGATTGCTGACGACCAGACTATATCAGTTGACCAGCATCGGGCATTTGCCGCTGCTGGCATGAGCTGGCTGGCGCAAGTCGACGAGCATCCGGTCGGTTTTTTAGTTGCCGAAACGCTGGGGTCATCGCTGTTTATTGCTGAACTTTCACTGCATCTGGAGTGGCAGGGAAAAGGTATTGGTCGCAGATTGATTGGCTATGTTGCCGAACAGGCGCGCGAGAAAGGTTATACATCGCTCACGCTGACCACCTTTCGCGATGTGCCGTGGAATGCGCCATTGTACGCACGATTGGGGTTTGAAATGCTGGCTGACGAGACGCTTCCTGCACTGCTGCGCCAGAAAAGAGAAGACGAAGCGGCGCACGGGCAGACGTACGAACTACGCTGCGCCATGCGCCTGATGCTGCGTTAATTGCCCGCGGGCGGCTACGCCTTATCGGGCATTACCAACTTAGAACGTTTCCCAGTTATCCCCGGCATCCGTTACCGCAGCTTTACGCGGCTGGACCGTTGAAACTGGTTTAGCAGCAACAACGTCACGCGCGCGCTGTTGGTCATGCTGAATACGGAACACGGCAACGGCCTGGGTCAGACGGCTGGCCTGCTCTTCCAGCGCCGCAGCGGCGGCGGCGGATTCTTCCACCAGCGAGGCGTTCTGCTGCGTCACACGATCCATCTCTGCAACGGCCAGACCGACCTGGTCGATACCGCGGCTCTGTTCATCAGAAGCAGAGGCGATTTCACCCATGATATCGGTCACGCGGGTTACCGCATTGACGATCTCATCCATGGTTTCACCAGCGCTTTCTACCAGCGTTGAACCCACATCCACACGGCTGACCGAGTCTTCAATCAGGCTCTTGATCTCGCGCGCGGCCTGCGCACTACGCTGGGCCAGGTTACGAACTTCACCCGCAACCACTGCAAAACCACGACCCTGCTCGCCCGCACGCGCGGCTTCTACCGCGGCGTTGAGCGCCAGAATATTGGTCTGGAAGGCAATGCCGTCGATGACGCTGATAATGTCGGCGATTTTCTGCGAACTGGAAGCGATGTCGCGCATGGTTTGCACCACGTTATCCACCACTTTGCCGCCTTTCTGCGCGGTTTCAGAAGCGCTCAGGGCCAGATGGCTAGCCTGACGCGCGTTTTCGGCGTTCTGCTTCACGGTCGCCGTCAGTTGTTCCATGCTGGCTGCGGTTTCTTCCAGAGATGCAGCCTGCTGCTCGGTACGCGAGGAGAGATCGTTGTTGCCCATCGCAATCTCGCTGGCCCCGCTGTAAATCGCGTTGGCACCGTTACGCACATCACCCACGGTGTTCATCAGCTCACCCTGCATATGACGCAGACTTTCCGCCAGTTGGCCAATCTCGTTGGAACCTTCCACCTCAATACGCTTCACCAGGTCGCCGCTGGCGATATGACGAATGCTGTCGATCAGACGGTTCATTGGGGAGATAAGAGTCAGTTTGATGCCGAACCAGACCGCAATAATTGCCGCCAGTACGGTAATCAGCACGCAGACCAGTACCCACATCGCCTGGCTGTAAGAGCTGTTGTTATCTGCTACCGCAATGTCATACAGGTGATCGTTCTGCTGCATGTAGTTGATGTATGTCTTCTCAAAACCATCCTGATAGCTCTGCGTGGGTTGATCAAAGAACGCATTGATCTTCCCGTCACCCAGTAACTGGATCAGCTCCGCCAGCGCGCCGTGATAGATGTCATAGGTGCGGTTGATCTCCTGGAACGCGGCTTCGCTTTGACGCGGATCGCGCGGGAGCGACTCGTAAATCGCCCAGTTTTTTTCCGTCAGTTTCAGCGCCGTGCTGGCTACCTGCATCAGCTCAGCAACGGTCGCACCGCTGCCGATATTGTTCTGATCCATCATGTAGCGAATACCCGCCCGGTTCAGGGTATTACGCGTTTGCAGCAGCTCAACCCAGGTGGCGTTCAGCGCAGACTGTTGCTGGCGAATGGTTTGCAGAACGGTAAAGTTCTCTTTGTCATTCTTAAGTGAGTTAAAAAACAAGCCGCCGGAGGCGAGCTGTAAAAGGCCAAATAGCGCCAATACCAGCAGTAAGCTGGTAACAATCTTCATTCGTTTTAACATGTTTTCTCTTTCCGCTAGACAGATACTCTGGTTTTCGGCCTGGAAAGAGAAAACTTTATGGTGTCAGCAATTGCCACAGAATTATCGTTTTCACATTAAATCTCGTTCCCTATGACAAATTACGCAAAAAATTTGTCGTTCCGTTGCACCTTAGGTGTAGGATTCCCGTTTTTTAAGGAAAGGATGCTTCTATGTTGAATCGCGATTTTGATCACCTATCCACTCTCGCACACCACTTTTTTGAACGTGAAGATGTTCGTCAAAAGCTCAATATCATCGATCAGTACAACATCTCCGGTTGGGAAGTGTGGATGCAGATAGAATTTGCCAATCTGTTGGCTTCGACGGGTCATGAATGGTGGCGTGAACAGACCCTCGCTTGCGATCTGCGGAAAAATCCACAGCGTTTGTCTGTGCGTGCAGATTTCTTATTGCGGAAAAAAGGCTGGACGCAGGACAGCTACATTGCGCTTGAGCTCAAGCAGAACCAGGATCCGACAAGCTGCGTCAGAAATATGATTGCGGATTTGGTTAAAAGCGCAAAAATCAAACGTTCGGAATTAGAGCTACGTAGCTTCTGGACGTTAGGAGTAACGCCCCGCATAGACAAAGAGCGCCTCGATGAACTGATTGACTATTATCTGGATGAAAAATATTACCTGACTAAATCACGTAAGAAACATGTGTTGCTTAAAGACATCGAACAAACGCCTTACTGTTATATCGTAATCTAAGTACCTCAGTGAGCTGTTTCGTCAGTTAGAAAACACGGCATGTAGATGGGCGAACGCTATAATGCCGTGATCTCAATCACATAAATTCCCCCACTCCCCCCCATTGCTTACCGCTCACTGACACTTGGGACCGCTTAAGCTGACATACAACCGCTCACTTATTTACCTTACTTTACGCGCGTACTTCTCTGGCAAGATCCCCCCAACATAGCAGTCAATTTACCTCCTCAAACACAAGATCAAACCCACGCGGCTTCGGCCAATTATTAATTAGATACCAGGTTTTACTATGGATACGAAAAAGATATTCAAGCACATACCCTGGGTGATTCTCGGAATCATCGGTGCATTCTGCCTCTCGGTAGTGGCATTACGTCGGGGTGAGCACATCAGTGCCCTGTGGATCGTGGTCGCCTCAGTTTCTGTTTATCTGGTGGCCTATCGTTACTACAGTCTGTACATCGCCCAAAAGGTGATGAAACTTGACCCGACGCGTGCCACGCCGGCGGTCATCAACAATGACGGTCTGAACTACGTTCCAACCAACCGTAACGTATTGTTTGGCCACCACTTTGCCGCTATCGCAGGTGCGGGTCCGCTGGTTGGGCCGGTACTGGCCGCGCAGATGGGCTATCTGCCCGGTACGCTGTGGCTGCTGGCGGGTGTCGTGCTGGCCGGTGCGGTGCAGGACTTCATGGTGCTGTTTATCTCTTCACGCCGTAACGGCGCATCTCTGGGTGAGATGATCAAAGAAGAGATGGGCCCGATCCCGGGAACCATTGCGCTGTTCGGCTGCTTCTTAATCATGATCATCATCCTTGCGGTACTGGCGCTGATCGTGGTGAAAGCGCTGGCTGAAAGCCCGTGGGGTGTGTTCACCGTCTGCTCAACCGTACCTATCGCGCTATTCATGGGGATCTACATGCGATTCCTGCGACCGGGTCGTGTGGGCGAAGTGTCAGTGATTGGTATTGTGCTGCTGGTTGCGTCTATCTACTTCGGCGGCGTGATTGCTCACGACCCGTACTGGGGCCCGGCGCTGACCTTTAAAGACACCACCATTACCTTTACCCTGATCGGCTACGCGTTTATCTCTGCGCTGCTGCCGGTATGGCTGATCCTCGCGCCGCGCGACTATCTGGCTACCTTCCTGAAAATCGGCGTTATCGTCGGTCTGGCGGTGGGGATTGTTATCCTCAACCCGGAACTGAAAATGCCGGCGATGACTCAGTACGTTGATGGTACTGGTCCGCTGTGGAAAGGCGCTCTGTTCCCGTTCCTGTTCATCACCATCGCGTGTGGTGCGGTATCTGGCTTCCACGCGCTGATCGCTTCTGGTACCACACCGAAGCTGCTGGCCTGTGAAACCGACGCGCGCTTTATCGGTTACGGCGCCATGCTGATGGAATCCTTCGTGGCGATTATGGCGCTGGTTGCTGCATCTATCATCGAACCGGGTCTGTACTTCGCAATGAACACCCCGCCTGCGGGCCTTGGCATCACCATGCCGAACCTGCATGAAATGAGCGGCGAGAACGCCCCGCTGATTATGGCGCAGCTGAAAGACGTAACCGCACATGCGGCGGCGACCGTCAGCTCCTGGGGCTTCGTCATTTCGCCTGAGCAGATCCTGCAGACCGCGAAAGACATCGGTGAACCGTCCGTTCTGAACCGCGCAGGTGGCGCGCCGACGCTGGCCGTTGGTATCGCTCACGTGTTCCACAAAGTGCTGCCGATGGCTGATATGGGCTTCTGGTACCACTTCGGTATTCTGTTTGAAGCACTGTTCATCCTGACCGCACTGGATGCCGGTACCCGTTCTGGCCGCTTTATGCTGCAGGATTTACTGGGGAACTTCGTTCCGTTCCTGAAAAAAACCGACTCTCTGGTTGCGGGTATCATCGGTACTGCGGGCTGCGTAGGCCTGTGGGGTTACCTGCTGTATCAAGGCGTTGTTGACCCGCTGGGCGGCGTTAAGAGCCTGTGGCCGCTGTTCGGTATCTCTAACCAGATGCTGGCTGCCGTGGCACTGGTTCTGGGCACCGTGGTACTGGTTAAAATGCAGCGCACCAAATACATCTGGGTTACCGTTGTTCCGGCAGTATGGCTGCTTATCTGCACCACCTGGGCGCTGGGTCTGAAACTGTTCAGCACCAACCCGCAGATGGAAGGCTTCTTCTTCATGGCGAATCAGTACAAAGAGAAGATTGCTAACGGCGGCGAACTGACCGCTCAGCAGATTGCCAACATGAACCACATCGTCGTCAACAACTACACCAACGCAGGCCTGAGTATTCTGTTCCTGGTGGTGGTGTACAGCATCATTTTCTACGGGTTCCGTACCTGGCAGAAAGCCCGCGCCATCAACGGTCGCTCTGATAAAGAGACGCCGTATGTACCGGTGCCGGAAGGCGGCGTGAAGACCTCTTCACATCACTAACCGTATTCAGCCCCGCTTCGGCGGGGCTTTTCGCTTATCAGGATTGTTTATGTTTGGTACTTTAGGTCAGGCAAAAAAATACCTCGGTCAGGCGGCAAAGATGCTGATTGGCATTCCGGACTACGACAACTACGTCGAGCACATGAAGACCAACCATCCCGATAAGCCGTACATGACCTACGAAGAATTCTTCCGCGAGCGCCAGGAAGCCCGCTACGGTAGCGGCGGAAGCAGTTGCTGTTAGAAGGAGAAATGAATGACCCCGATTGCAGTTACCCTACTCACCGGTTTTCTTGGCGCGGGTAAAACCACCCTGCTGCGCCATATTCTCAACGAGCAGCACGGCTATAAGATTGCCGTTATCGAAAACGAATTCGGCGAAGTCTCGGTGGACGATCAGCTGATTGGCGACCGCGCCACGCAGATCAAAACCCTGACCAACGGCTGCATTTGCTGTACCCGCTCCAGTGAGCTGGAAGACGCACTGTTAGATCTGCTCGACAACCTCGACAAAGGCGCCATCCATTTCGACCGTTTGGTGATCGAGTGCACCGGCATGGCCGACCCCGGCCCGATTATTCAGACCTTTTTCTCCCATGAAGTGATTTGCGAACGCTACCTGTTAGACGGTGTGATTGCGCTGGTTGACGCGGTACATGCCGACGAGCAGATGAACCAGTTCACCATAGCCCAGTCGCAGGTGGGCTACGCTGACCGCATCCTGCTGACCAAAACCGACGTGGCGGGTGAAAGCGAGAAACTGCGTGAGCGCCTGGCGCGCATCAACGCCCGTGCCCCGGTGTATACCGTCACGCATGGTGATATCGACCTCTCCTTGCTGTTCGATACCAACGGTTTCATGCTCGAGGAGAACGTGGTCAGCGCCAAACCACGCTTCCACTTTATCGCCGATAAGCAAAATGATATCTCCTCGATCGTCGTCGAGCTGGATTACCCGGTAAACATCAGTGACGTGTCGCGGGTAATGGAAAATCTGCTGCTGGAATCCGCCGAGAAGCTGCTGCGCTACAAAGGCATGCTGTGGATTGACGGCGAGCCGAACCG
The DNA here is from genome assembly GCF_013728095.1 of Citrobacter sp. RHBSTW-00887. Lineage (NCBI taxonomy): Bacteria > Pseudomonadati > Pseudomonadota > Gammaproteobacteria > Enterobacterales > Enterobacteriaceae > Citrobacter > Citrobacter sp. RHBSTW-00887. The sequence continues at coordinate 4,538,206 of NZ_CP056267.1, forward strand.
CCTGCTTTTCCAGGGCGTTCAGCGTCTGTACAGCGCCGACTGGGATCGCCCGTGGGGCGACGAACAACCGCACAGCCTGCTGGTGTTTATCGGCATTAACCTGCCGGAAGACGAGATCAGAGCCGCGTTTGCGGGATTGAAGAAGTAACCCTCATTCTGGATTGCCCGATGGCGCGCAGCTTTCGGGCCTACAATTCCCCACCATGTCTCAAAACCTACGCCCACAGACCGGACAAGATCCTCATCGTGTTCCAGCCTTATTACCAGACGGCGGAACTGACCGACGTCAGCAGTCCGCAGTAAGTGTTAGATTTGTTTGAAAAACTGCGTGCCACGCAGATTTTCCAGTGGAATGAAGTGGAGCAATTCTGCATAGCATTCTTCAGCAAAAATAAATCCAACGCGGCAATCAGCAATATTTGCAAACCGGCGGTCGAACGCTGGAAAAAGCGCTACGCCCTGGCAATCGATGCTTACCTGATGGCAAAAGAGATGTTTGAGCGCACCAAAAAAACAAGCGATACGGTATTAATTACCAATGCGGAAAATAGCTTTAACGCCTGCAAGCAGGAAAAAGATCGTCTGGAGATTTTCAAGAAAGATCTTGGCAGTTTTGTTCGCTTCTACGAGTTTATGTCGCAGATCGTCGAGTACGATGACAAAGATCTGGAGAAACTAAGCCTGTTTGCCCGCCATCTGCGCCCGCTGTTGCATGAGCAACATCTGGAAGAGGACGAGATTGATCTCAGTAACGTGGAGATAAGCCACTATCGCTTATCAAAGATCCACGAACAACATCTGAAACTACAAGAAGATGATGCGAAATATACACTTGATCCCAGTAACGACGTGGGTACGGCAAAACCAAAAGACAAGAAAGAGGAATTTCTGTCGCATATTTTATCGCGAATGAATGAACTGTTTATCACCGACCATCTGACGGATAAAGATATGCTCAGCAGCGCAATGACCGTGTTTAATAAAATCACTGAGAATGAAACGGTGATGAAACAAATCAGGAATAACAGTCCCGAGCAGGCAATATTAGGCGGTTTTTTCAAGGCGGTAGACGACGCGGTGATGGACAGTGACGAAGCGCGACAAGAATTTATGCTGCAGTATTTATCGAACCCGCAGTGCGCTAAGGGCTTTGCCCGCCTGATGTTTGATATGGCGACGGGGCATTTCGCGTTGCCTGCTTAAGGTTTTGATCATTGCCGGATGGCTTATCCGGCCTGATTTATATTTCTTATCAATAGTGACTTATGCGAGTCGTTATCCCCGGCAGCCTCCATGCTGCCGGTGTTACGCCGAGGCTATACCACCGCACTATCCATCTGTTTTTCAAATGCCTGGCGAATCAGCCCCATCACATACGGTAGCTGGGCAATATCGCTGAAACCGACCTCTGCATCACCATTGCCCCAACGACCAAGATCCGTTACGTCTTTCGCCATCCCTTTCGGATCGACCAGTTCATGGAACGGCATATTCAGCGACAGGCGCAACCGGCTTTTCTGCGGTACGACATCCACAAAATTGGTCTCCGCCTTGAAGGCGATATACAGCTTCAGCACTTCCTGTGTGATACTCGCATCCAGCTTTAAAATCTCTGGTGCCAGTTGGTCAAATAGCATCCGGCTATGTGAGCCGACCTCCAGTTGATGGAAATCCGTCAGACTGTAGTTCATCGCTTTTTCAGGCTGCTGACGATAGCCATCAAGAACATCTTCATCCAACTCAGGAGCACTCCAGACCTGAACGGCACGCTTCGCCAGCCGCTCAGCCCGAGCATCCATCGCCGCTTCATCCCACTTCTCGCACTGCCCTAATCCGGCGTTTAAATGCAAAGGGCTTTCTTTAAAGCCGCCATCAATATCGCGTTTTTCCACAAAGGCTTTATCGCTATAACGGGAGTTATAGCCGGTTAACGTCAGGTTTCCCAACGTATGTAGCCGCTCTTTATGTACCCGCTGCCAGTCGCTGCCCAGCTCTTCACGCCATTTTGCCGACAGATTTTCATTCTGCGGCATAATATGTTCAATCGTATATTCATCCACCGCCACGCGCTCTTTGCGCCCGTAATTTTCCAGGCGGCGTAGCCAGTAACTACGGCTACGGAAGTTATACAGATCGCGCTCTTTTAACTTGTGGCTAAATTCATCGTTGTCCGGGAAACGTCTATAGCTCGGCAGTTCCAGTAAATGCGCCTGAATACTTTCCAGATAGTTTTCTTTATCCAGTACTCTATAAAATGTGGCGAAGGTCTTGTTCAGCGAGTTGGTGGGAATAGCGCACACCGCGCGGCGGAAAACATACGACTCAACCAGGCGTATCGCACTCAGAAAATCATCGTGTGATAAATTGCCCTCCCGGTAATCGTGGTACAGCACCAGCAGGAACGGATAAGCAACATCAACCTTTAACTCCCGTAAATCCTGAAACGCTATAGCAAGTTGCTTATCGCTCTCTTTCCCCAGCGCCATCGCACAGAAATATTCCGCATAGCGCTGAATATCCGCTACCAGCGCATCCACACCCTCTTCGGCAATAGCTTGGCTACGCGCATGTAACTTAAATGCTTCATAAACTTCATCGGTCCTAGGAATATCCCCCGTTTTGACCGTCAGATAATGACGCATAAAGCTGTCAAAATATTCGCTATAGCCTTTCTGACCAAAAGCAATTTCCATCGGTCGCCAGTGGTCGTCATACAGCCGCGTCTGATGTTCCGGCTCCAGCCCCATCAGGATATAATTACGCACCAAATCAGCCTGGCTGAGCGCTTTGCCCGTTGAGTTCATACTTTCAAAAATTAGCTGTGGATTATCCTGCCCGCGATTCAGTGCCACATCGACAATCAATAGCTTTGATAGCCCACGACACAGCGAAATCAAGTCATCGCCTAATTTGCTGATTTGTTCATCGAAGAAGTTAAAATTGGCCTCAATCCGCTGCGAACCGTTTTCAGGCAGCGGCTTTTGTTTAATCAGCGCCAGCAGGCTATCTTTATCCGTCTCCGTCAGCAACAACTTGTATCCCCGCTCTCCGGACTCGTAAGGGTTGAGCAAATAGTAATTGCGCAACTTCATGGCGGAGAAACCATCAATCAACTCTTCATCGCCAAGATGACGGGATAACGCCTCAAGGAGTAACATCGCCGTCGTCAGGCGCTGTTGACCATCAATAACCAGTAACGGAGAAATCCCCGAAACCTGATACAAACCTTGCTCAATATAAACGACGGAGCCAATAAAGTGGGCCGAAATATCGTCACGTTGTCCGGCACGGAGAATATCGTCCCAAAGCTGACGACATTGCTGCTCAGACCATGAATAGGTTCGTTGATAGATGGGAATAACAAATTGCTGTGAGCGTTTGAGAAAATCGAGTAATCGGGCTTCTGTAGCTTTCATCCTGATAATAATCCTTCCATGAAGCAAAAGTGCTTCAATAATACTCCCTTCGTTGGCAGAACCAGGAGCAATTTCTCCCAGTCCTTCCTCTTCCATCGCCCCACCACAAACGAGGTCGCCACAAAGCCGTTCAGGAAACACCATCCGCGGCTATTCGATCTGATCGCGTCGCAGCCCGACGTCCCGCAGCCGCTCATTACTCATCTGTTGCAATACGCGCCGCGTTTGCGCCCGTAACCGCCACGCCTTATATGCCCGCCAGATCAGAACAAACCCAATAAATGGCTGCTTTGCTTTATTCTCATGAAATTCCATACCTTGCCTCCCCGCCTTGTCTGAGGCTTTATCTTCACGGATTTGGCCCTAAGCAATACAGACTCACAAAGTACTTTTATTTAACATACAGATTGGTTAAAAAGAGTTCTGCATCGCTTTTTTCACGCCAATCTGTACTGGTTTTTTAATCTGTATGATACCCATGAGGGATACAGCATGACGCGTTATCAACATCTGGCCAATCTGCTGGCCGAACGCATTGAGCAGGGGTTGTATCGCCATGGCGAAAAACTGCCTTCGGTACGTAACCTGAGTCAGGAGCACGGGGTCAGTATCAGCACCGTCCAGCAGGCGTATCAGATGCTGGAACAGCGGCAACTGATCACCCCGCAGCCGCGTTCCGGTTATTTTGTCGCGCCGCAAAAAGCGCTGCCGCCCGTACCGCCGATGTCACGCCCGGTGCAGCGTCCGGTCGAGATAACGCAGTGGGATCTGGTGCTGGATATGCTAAAAGGGCATAGCGATAAATCTGTGATCCCCTTCAGCAGCGGCGCACCAGATGTCAGTCAACCGAGCCTGAAACCGCTCTGGCGCGAACTCAGCCGCGTAATGCAGCATAACCTGAAGGCAGTGCTGGGGTACGACAAGCTTCCCGGCAGCCAGGATCTGCGCCAGCAGATCGCCCGTCTGATGCTGGACAGCGGTTCACTCCTCAACGCCGATGATATTGTGATAACCAACGGGAGCCAGAGCGGAATGTCGCTGGCGCTGCTGGCGGTTTGTCAGCCAGGGGACATTGTCGCCGTTGAATCACCCACCTACTACGGCACAATGCAGCTACTGCGCGGCCTCGGGATCAAGGTGATTGAGATCCCAACCGATCCGGATACCGGGATCAGCATTGAAGCGCTGGAGCTGGCGCTGGATCAGTGGCCGATTAAAGGCGTGCTGCTGGTTCCCAACTGCAACAACCCTCTCGGGTTCATTATGCCGGATGCGCGTAAGCGGGCGGTGCTCGCCCTCGCCCAGCGTCACGACATCGTCATTTTTGAAGATGATGTGTATGGCGAACTGGCCACAGAGTATCCGCGCCCGCGTACGATCCACTCCTGGGACAGTGACGGCCGGGTAATACTCTGCAGTTCGTTTACAAAATCCGTAGCCCCCGGACTGCGCGTGGGTTGGGTGGTTCCCGGTCGCTATTACAACAAACTGCTACACATGAAGTACGCCGTCATTGGTACTAACGTTCCCGCTACGCAGCTGGCAGCAGCCTCCTTTGTGCGCGAAGGTCATTACCATCGGCATATCCGGCGTATGCGCCAGATTTATCAGCGTAATATGGAGATCTACACCTGCTGGGTACGGGAATATTTTCCCTGCGGGATCTGCGTCACTCGACCGAAAGGCGGCTTTATGCTGTGGGTCGAGCTGCCGCTCCAGGTCGATATGGTCTGCGTCGCTAAGCAGCTCTGTCGCCTGAAAATCCAGGTCGCACCGGGATCGCTGTTCTCCGCATCCGGAAAGTATCGCAACTGCGTACGCATCAACTGCGCGTTGCCGCCAAACGAGAAGCATCAGGAAGTGATGCAAAAGCTCGGCGAGGCGGTAAAGATGGCGATAGAGTAAACCGGACCGCCCGGTGATTTCGGCCAGACGATTATGCGATTTAACTCATATCTAATGACTTAAACCCTGAATATCTTCTGCGGAAAGCCGGGTAATTTTTTGTACCGTGCAGATATCAATACCGTCTGCCAGCATGGTGTGGGCAATACGGAGCGCCTCATCACGTCGCCCTTCCTGTAACCCTTCCAGCCTGCCTTTTTGTAGCCCTGCCTCATGCAATCTGTCGGCGATCGTCATCAAGTGCTCCTTATGCTGCGGTGAACGTTCGGCAACCTCACGAATAAACTCACTGAATCGAGGTGCATCGCCAGTTCGTAAAATATAATTAAACAGCGTCTTTATCTGGCTGTCATTAGTCAGTCCGGTAAGTAGCAGGGAAACAATTTTCTCGACCAGCCCCATAAGTTCGCGCAGCGAAGCGGGAAGATGTATTTGTAGAAAATCCCGAGCTGTCTCAGGGTGGCGCAAAAACGTTTTAAAGACCGCATCATGCGGGGTGGAAGTCGGTGCTTTGTTCATGGCGATCCATCACCTGGAAATAAGATGCCGTGACTGTAGCGCTGGTAAACCACACCCTCACCTGTAACTTTCTCTCTTTGCGAGGCGATTTCCGGGATAAAAACGCCCCTTTGTAACGTCTGCATTTGTCTGGAACGCATCACGCAGAATCACGACCTCAATGCACATTCCCGCTTTTTCACCGCAGGGCCTGTGCTATAACAAATCATCACTTTCATGGAGGACACGATGTGACGCATACCCGAGATATTCCACAATCGTTCTGGCGTGATGAGCAACTGCCGTGGCTGGAGCTGCGCAGCACCTGGCGCAGCCAGCAGGCCTATAAGCGCCATCACCACTCTCAGCTCTCGATTGGGGCAATTCTCGAGGGAGGAACCTGCTGCCTGTGCGATGACAAGGAATACCATCTGAAGGTGGGCGATCTCATTGTGATCCCACCACTGGCACCTCACAGCTGTAATCCCGTCAACGGGAAATTTCGCAGCTATCACATGCTTTATCTTGATGCCCGGTGGTGTCTTGCCCATCTGCCTACGCTGAACAGCAATCAACGGCTTTGTACGCGCACTCCTGTTATCCGCGATCCGCAATTATTCCAGTGCTACATGCACCTTGTGGCGCTCATGCCGCAACGGCAAACGACGCAGATAACTGATGCCGCGCAAGCATTGCTGCGCTCGCTGCCATTGCAGTCGGTAACACCGGAAAACCTAAGCGTCACCAGCCAGTATCTGCGCGAGCGGTTGCAGTCCAGTTTGCTCTCCCCACCCTCGCTGGATGAGCTGGCAAATGAGTGTCACATGCGTAAAGAGACGCTGATTCGGACCTTTAAGCAGGACACCGGGCTGACGCCGGGAAATTATCTGAACATCATGAGGATTGACTATGCCCGTCAGCGGCTACGGGCCGGGGACGAGATTGTCGATGTCGGCTACCAGAGCGGGTTTGCCGACCAGAGCCATTTCCATCGCACCTTTGTTCGCTACACAGCAGCCACACCGCGCCAGTACGCACTGGGACGATCAATATCAGACAATAATTAGCGTTGCGTCAGGCGTACGCTGATCTCTGTTTCATTTTCTGAGGTCGCTATGTCGCTGCTTGCTGAACTTTTTCCGTCTGCTTTTCCCGCGCTGGCGCTGGCGCATTTTGTTGCACTACTCAGCCCAGGGCCGGACTTCTTTTTACTGGTCGGTTACGCCGTACGTTACCGAATGCGCGGCAGCGCCGGGCTGTGCGTGGGGATCGCTATCGGCAACGGGCTGTATATCCTGCTGGCGATTATTGGTTGGGGGATCCTGCGCCAGCTTCCCCTGCTGTTTACGGTTATTGAGCTGCTGGGCGCGCTCTATTTATTATGGATTGGCAGCCTACTGATACGCAGCCGCCCGCAAACCCTGACCGGAGCAGACGCCCAGTCTACCTGTCCAGGATTTGGCAAACAGCTGCTGCTGGGATTAGGTTCGTCGTTGCTCAACCCAAAAAATGCGCTGTTCTATCTGGCGCTGATGACCGCCCTGCTCGGCCCGTCGGTGACGCTGCTGCAACAAACCATGAGCGGGATCTGGATGACCAGCGTGGTGTTGTTCTGGGATCTGCTGATCGTGATGTTCATCGGCTTACCGCAGATCCAGCGGCGGTTAACCAGAGGGATCGTGTGGATCGAGCGTATCGCCGGCGGCGTGTTGATCATCTTCGGTTGTGCAATCGCGCTGCGGTTTTTGCAGAGCATCGTACCCTGATTAACGTGGTAATTTTCTGCAAATAAAGCGGATAAACTCGTTTAATTAATATCCAATCCGCATTACACTTTGGGTGGCTATTATCCATTCAACCAATTCTTCCCGAGGTGCGATGTGCTGATTGTTACCTGTAATCGTTACGTTTTCTGACCCGAGTCTGAAAACGTTTCTCCTGTTTGCGCCTCGCGCAGGCAGCGTTTTTGATTACATGAAATTCAGTACATTTGCAGTCTGCTTTTTTCTGTCATCGGTCTGACGTCTCAAAGACGGTATTGAATTTCGCTATTCCCGTTGAGGGTTTTCTCCCGAAAAGGAGCTGTTTTATGCAACGGATTCTCGCGTTTTTCTCCCAACGCACCACGACGCTATTTTTTCCTGTCGCGTTGATTTTATATGACTTCGCCGCCTATCTGTCGACGGACCTGATCCAGCCAGGCATCATCAATGTGGTGCGTGATTTCAACGCCGACGTCAGCCTGGCCCCCGCTGCGGTGAGCCTCTATCTGGCTGGCGGCATGGCGCTGCAATGGCTGCTGGGACCGCTTTCCGACCGGATTGGCCGTCGACCGGTGCTGATTGCGGGGGCATTAATCTTTACGCTCGCCTGCGCTGCCACGCTATTGACCACCTCAATGACGCAATTTCTGGTCGCCCGATTTGTACAGGGCACCAGCATCTGCTTTATCGCTACCGTTGGCTATGTCACGGTGCAGGAGGCGTTTGGGCAAACGAAGGCCATTAAGTTAATGGCGATAATCACCTCCATTGTGCTGGTTGCGCCAGTTATCGGCCCGCTCTCCGGCGCAGCGCTGATGCACTTTGTACACTGGAAGGTCCTGTTCGCCATTATCGCCGCCATGGGGCTTATCGCCCTGATAGGGCTAGCGTTAGCAATGCCGGAAACCGTTAAGCGCGGCGCGGTGCCGTTCAGTGCACGCGGCGTACTACGTGATTTCCGCGACGTTTTCCGTAACCGGGTGTTCTTGTTTGGCGCAGCCACGCTGTCGCTAAGCTATATCCCGATGATGAGCTGGGTGGCGGTCTCGCCGGTGATCCTGATCGACGCTGGCGGTATGAGCACATCAGAGTTCGCCTGGGCGCAGGCACCGGTGTTTGGCGCGGTGATCGTCGCCAATATGGTGGTTGTTCGTTTTGTGAAGGATCCAACCCAGCCACGTTTTATCTGGCGGGCGGCACCCATTCAACTGAGCGGACTGGCGGTGCTGATTGCCGGCAATTTGCTGTGGCCACACGTCTGGCTGTGGTCGGTGCTGGGAACCAGCCTGTATGCGTTTGGCATTGGTATGATCTTTCCGACGCTGTTCCGCTTTACGCTGTTTTCCAACAACTTACCGAAGGGTACGGTCTCGGCGTCGCTGAATATGGTCATCCTGACGGTGATGGCGGTTTCTGTCGAAATCGGACGTTGGCTGTGGTTTAACGGCGGCAGGATTTCGTTTCATCTGCTGGCGGTTGCGGCGGGTATTGCTGTCGTCTTTACCCTGGCAGGCTTACTGAAGCGGGTTCGCCAGCATGAAACAACAACGTTAGCCACTGAAAACTAACAAGCCGGATGGCACTGACGCTTATCCGGCCTATGTCGTAGTGATAGGCCGGATAAGGCGCTTGCACCGCATCCGGCAACCATCACATTGTCTTAAGCAATGCGCGCAAACCCTGCTTCCAGATCGGCAATCAGGTCGCCAATATCCTCAAGGCCAATATGCACCCTGACCAGGGTACCGCTGAAATCCACCTCTCCGGCTGGGCGAATGCTGTTCAGCTCTTCCGGCTGATTCGCCAGAATAAGCGACTCAAATCCGCCCCACGAATAGGCCATATGGAACAGCGAGAAGTTATCGAGGAAATTCGCCATCTGCTCGTCGGTCAGTCTCTTTTTCAGCACAAACGAGAACAGGCCTGAGCTTCCGGCAAAGTCACGCTGAAAATACTCGTGCCCTGGACATTCCGGTAATGCCGGATGATTCACCCGCGCCACTTCCGGCCTTGCCGACAGCCAGCGGGCAATATGGATGCTGCTCTCCTGATGCTGCTTAAGACGTACCGCCAGGGTGCGCAATCCACGGCTGCCGTTGTAGGCCGTATCGGCATCCAGCGTTTGCCCCATCAAATAGGAGTTCTCGCGCAGACGATCCCAACAACGCGCGTTGGACACCGCCGTGCCCAGCATGCCGTCCGAATGACCGATGGTGTACTTCGTTCCCGCCTGAATGGAAATATCCACGCCATATTCCAGCGCTTTGAACAGCACACCCGCCGCCCAGGTGTTGTCGATCATAATGACAATCTCCGGATTAACCGCGCGGATAGCTTTCACCATCCCCGGTACATCCTGGACTTCCATGGTGATCGAACTTGGCGATTCGAGGAATACAACTTTCGTTTCCGGACGCAGAAGATCAACGATACCAGCACCAATCAACGGATCGTAATACGTTGTTTCCACATTGAATTTACTCAGGATCTTATTGCAAAAATCCTGGGTTGGCTCGTAGGCCGCGCCCGTCATCAAAATATGATCGCCACCCTGAACAAACGCAAGAATCGCATTGGTCACCGCCGCAGCGCCGCACGGGTAAAGCGCGCAGCCAACGCCGCCTTCCAGTTCGCTCATTGCCTTCTGGAAGGCAAAGTGGGTGTAGGTTCCGCGACGGCCGTAAAACAGCTCGCCATTTGCGCGATTGGCGGTGGCGAATTTTTTGTCTTTCACGGTATCAAACACCAGCGAAGAGGCGCGCTGGATAACCGGATTCACCGCTCCCTGGGTGTAGCGTTTGTCGCGACCCGCAACAACTAATTGCGTCTCAAGCTTCATTGCGTCTTTCATAACATCTCCTGTTCTTAATCCGTGTGAAACCTATACCACCGCAGCAGTAGAGTTTATTTCAGTGTTGGTCTGCTTTTTTCCAGCGAACCGTTCAACAATCTGCGCCGCATTCAAATCATGGATAACGTTAATCAGTGTGGCAGGCGCATCGGTAATCGTGCCCAGCACTACCAACATCGGGATCGCTTCCATTGGCAGGCCCAGCGTAGTGACGATAAAGATTTCACCGAGGAATGCCCCGCCCGGTACGCCGCCGACGATAATGGCGGAGAGCACCGCAATCAGCATGGTCAGGAAGAAGGTCTCGGTGGTGAACTCCATGCCCAGCACGGAATAGATAAAGACAATTTTCAGCGCGGCAATCATCGCCACGCCACCTTTGTTCAGGTTAACCAGTAGCGGAATGGAGACATCAACGATTTCCGGGTTAATCCCCATCGCCTTACCGGCACGCAGCGTTACCGGGAGAGTCCCCAGCGAAGAGCAGGTTCCCAGCGCAGTCGCAGACGGTTCAATCGCATTACGCCAGAAGGCTTTGACCGCCGGAATACCGCCGCCAATATACGAATAAAGAATCGAGCCAAAAACAAAGTAGACCAGCGTGGCCACCATGAACAGGCCGATGGCGCGAGCAAAGGTCAGCAGCAGTGCAGAGTCCTGACTGGCCATAGTGGCAGCGAAATAGCAGCCCAGGCCAATCGGTGCGACCTTCATAATGATCGAGACGATCTTCATGATCACGGTATTGGCATCTTCCAGCAGCGACGCAATGCGCTTACCGGCCTGATCCGATTGACCAATCGCCACACCAGCAATAATCGCCATCACAATCAGCGCCAGAATATTGGACTTGGAAAACAGTCCGATAAAGTCGCTGGTCGTGATCATGCTGACAAAATCCATCTTACCGCTGCCCGCCTGCACCGACTGCGAAAGATCGATAGTGACGCCCTGCGCCGGGTTATACCATAGCGCCAGCGCGACGATCCCGGCAGCCGGAATAAAGGCCATTGCGATCGAAACAATAAAGATAATCGCCATAATGCGCCCCAGCCTTTTCAGGTCGGTCATACTGGCGATCGAAGACATGACGCTGATCCCCACCAGCGGCACAATAATCATAAATAGCAGATTTAAGAATATCTGGCCGATTGGCTGGAGTTTACTTGCAAACGAGGGGGCATAAATACCTAATAAGCCGCCAATCACCAGAGCAACTAATAAAATAATCGACGATCTGTAGGGTTCGAGTCGTGACCACATAATCGGTACCTTTAGAATAATATTTAATGAGATTAAATTCACAATGTGATGAGTTTCCGTTTCGCCTCCTTTTATTTTGTGACGTAACTCACCTAAGTTGTTATTTTTTCATTTTGCCAGCAAGTTGTTTCCTGTGATTCAATAGTTGCATGTTTAAAACGCGAATGTAACGGCCTATTCGTACCGTTTTTGCAAATCACTTGTGAATAAAAGGAAACTATGAGTACGCCGATTTCACTCAAGCATCTGGAGTTTTTCATTAAAATCGTCGACTGCGGAGGATTGTCAGAAGCCGCGGCGCAGCTCAACGTCTCACCATCTGCGGTCAGCAAAAGCCTGGCGGCAATGGAAGATACGTTAGGCACGACATTAATTAAACGTACCACCCGCAGTATTACCCTGACCGATGCCGGGCAATATCTCTTTAACCGCGCCAATAAGCTTTTGAAAGAATTCGATGAAACGCTGAATACCACCTCCGGTTATTACCACAGCCCGCAAGGTGAATTACGCATAACCTGCTCAATTGCGTTTGGTTATTCCCGGCTGGTGAACCTGGTGGATAAATATCGTTCCCAGTTCCCAGATGTGAATCTGTATATCGATCTCAACGATAACTTCGTGAATCTGAACGAAACGGATTTCGACATCGCCCTGCGAATCTCCACCGCACCACCGCAGAACTACGCAATGCGCAAGCTGGTACCTGTCCGCTGGGCGTACTGCGCCTCACCCGGCTACCTTGCCAAAAAAGGCATGCCCCAGCGTCGTAGCGATCTGGTCAATCATGATTGCCTGGTTTACCCAGGTCTCACGCCGGTGCTGAAGGTGGCGGATGAACAGGATCGTCTGCATCAGTTAAAACTGCATATGCCTATCCAGGCCAACAGCAGTCTGGTATTGCTGAAATCGGTGTTAGAAGATCAGGGAGTGGCATATTTGCCCACCTATCTGATTGGCGATCATATTCAAAAAGAAGAGATAACGCCGCTGATGCTCGACGGCACCATCACCTGCGAAACCCACGCCCTGTATGCGCTCTATTTTCCCAGTAAGTACAGCAATCCGAAGGTGCGATCGTTTATCGATTTTCTGGTGGCGGAACTCGGCCCCTTACCCGCCTGGGACAACTGGATCCCGGAGTAAGCTTTGCTCGTCTGAAAATGGGAGGCGCTCCACATTTTTTGCGCGATCCCCCCGTCTGGCTCTATCCTTAAGCCTATGAATAAAATTGCTGAACTCAAACGCGCCAAGCGACTGGCGCTCTCATTGCTGCTGATTGCCGCCGCTACCTTCGTCATCACGCTGTTTCTGCCGCCTAACTTCTGGGTGCTCGGGATCAAAGCGATCGCCGAAGCGGCGATGGTCGGCGCGCTGGCGGACTGGTTCGCCGTGGTGGCGCTTTTTCGACGGGTACCAATCCCGTTTATCTCGCAACATACGGCGATTATCCCACGCAATAAGGATCGGATCGGGGAGAATCTCGGTCAGTTTGTGCAGGAAAAATTTCTCGACACCCAGTCCCTGATCGCCCTGATCCGCCGCCATGAACCGGCGTTGTTGATTGGTAACTGGTTCAGCCAACCGGAAAACGCCCAGCGAATTGGCCAGCATCTGCTGCAGATCATGAGCGGTTTTCTCGAACTCACCGACGACGCCCGCATTCAGCGGCTGATCAAGCGGGCAGTGCACAAAGCCATCGACAAGGTCGATCTCTCCGGTACCAGCGCGCTGATGCTGGAAAGCATGACCAAAAACAATCGCCATCAGGTGTTGCTCGACACATTGATCGCCCAACTTATCGCCCTGCTCCAGCGCGACAGCTCGCGGGCGTTTATCGCCCGACAGATCGTGCACTGGCTGGAGACCGAGCATCCGCTGAAAGCGAAGATCCTGCCGACTGAATGGCTGGGCGAGCACAGCGCCGAACTGGTGTCTGATGCCGTTAATTCCTTACTGGATGACATCAGCCACGATCGGGCGCATCAGATCCGCCACGCCTTCGATCGCGCCACGTTTAAGCTAATCGATAAGCTCAAACACGATCCGGAGATGGCCGTGCGGGCCGAAAGCATGAAAAACTATCTGAAGGAAGACGAAGCCTTCAACCGTTATCTTGGCGAACTGTGGGCAGACCTGCGCCAGTGGGTGAAAACCGACATTAACGCTGACGATTCGCGCGTGAAGCAGCGCATCGCCAGCGCCGGACAGTGGTTCGGCGAAACACTGGTTGCCGATAGCGCCCTGCGCGCCTCACTGAATGGGCATCTGGAGCAGGCCGCGTATAAAGTTGCGCCGGAGTTCGCCACCTTCCTGACGCGCCACATCAGCGACACGGTGAAAAGCTGGGATGCGCGCGATATGTCGCAGCAAATTGAGCTAAACATCGGCAAAGATTTACAGTTTATCCGCATCAACGGCACGCTGGTCGGCGGTTCTATTGGGCTGGTGTTATATCTGTTGTCGCAAATTCCTTCCCTGCTGACGCTGGCGAATTTTTAAGGAGAAAGTAAAACGCCCATTTTATTTTACTTTTCATTATCATTTGCACATGTAATATAACAATTATCAAACTAACAGCGTGAAATGAGAGTCCGTATGTCCGAGGGAAGCCCCGATTCAAATCGTCATGCCATCAGCGTCGCGCTCTTCGGCATGCTGGTCTTAACGCTGGGCATGGGAATTGGACGCTTTCTGTATACGCCGATGCTCCCGGTGCTGCTGTCGGAAGGTCAGTTTACGTTTGACCAGCTCTCCTGGATTGCCAGCGCCAACTACGCCGGATATCTGGCGGGAAGCCTGCTCTTCTCCTTCGGGCTCTTCCATCTTCCCTCACGTTTACGCCCGATGTTGTTAACTTCTGCGCTCGCTACCGCAGCGTTGATTCTGGCAATGGCAAGCGTTAAGCAGCCCACGCTGGTGATGCTGATCCGTTTTCTGGCAGGCGTCGCCAGTGCCGGTATGATGATTTTTGGTTCGATGATCGTCCTGCATCATACCCGGCATCCCTTCGTGATCGCCGCATTGTTCTCCGGCGTTGGCGCAGGCATTTTGCTGGGCAATGAATATGTCATCAGCGGTCTGCATTTTGCGCTGTCATCACACACGCTCTGGCTGGGGGCAGCGGCAGCCTCCGCGCTGTTCTTTGTGCTACTCGTTATGCTCCTGCCATCTCGCGACCATGCGCTTCCCGCCGCCACACCGGTAAAAACAGAGCATCAGCCTATGTCCTGGTGGCTGCTGGCGCTACTGTATGGGTTAGCCGGATTTGGCTACATCATTGTCGCTACATACCTGCCACTGATGGCGAAAAGTGCCGGGTCGCCGCTGCTGACGGCCCATCTCTGGTCGTTGGTCGGCATATCGATTATTCCGGGTTGTTTCGCCTGGCTGTGGGCTGCCCGACGCTGGGGGGTATTGCAATGCCTGACGGCGAATTTACTGATCCAAAGCGCCTGCGTGGTCATGACGCTCGCCAGCGACTCCTTGCCGCTGCTGGTGATAAGCAGCGTGGGTTTTGGCGCAACGTTTATGGGGACCACTTCGCTGGTCATGCCTCTCGCCCGTCAACTTAGCGTACCGCGCAATATTAATCTGCTGGGCCTGGTCACCCTGACTTACGGCATTGGGCAAATACTCGGGCCGCTCTTAACCAGCCTGCTAGGAAGCGGCGCTCAAGCGATCGTTAATGCCACGCTATGCGGTGCCGTCGCCTTGTTTATTGCGGCACTGATCAGCCTCACACAATTATACAAACAGCGTTTCGCCTCCCCCAAAAGGGTATAATCGACAACCTTATAAACAGGTATCTTAGGATTAGTCCGCAATCAAATGTCAACATTTAATAAACAACAAATAATCAGCAATTACCCGCCAGACAATTTATAATCCCCGGCTGTTCATTTATAAACTCAATTTAAAATGCGTAAAAATGGACATATTAACTCAGCATCAACACTATCTTCGGGAAAAGTACATGTCATGGTTTAAAAAATACTACTGGGGTTAATTATTTTGGTGGGTTTAATTGGCACGCTAAAGGATTATAAAGACTTTGGCTTGTTTGGCGCGTTAGGATTGTTTCTTATATTCCTGTTAACAACAACATTTTTATGGCAATGGGCCTCTGGCAGGTTACCAGAGATAACCCAGCTTCAGGCCGTATTTATTTTACTGGCCAGCGCGGTAGCCTCAATTTTTGTTATCAATATGGCAATTGCCGGTAATTTGCATGTGGATTTAATGGAGGTCATGTACGTTACCATTACGCATAATCCACTTTTTTACCTGATTCTCTGCGTGGTCGCATGGGTAAAAGTGGGCATCTGGCAATGGCTGTTTAGCGGTGGACAGGTGAAAGAGAGTCAGCCAGTTTAAACACTGCAGAGCTAAAAAAGGCGTCTTAACTAAGACGCCTTTTATGCTAGTACAACAAATTAGAACTGATAGGTCAGACCTGCAACAACCTGGTTGTCGTCGTCTTTGCCGTCGAGCAGGTTAATTTTGTAACCCACATCAGCCACGATGT
This sequence comes from Citrobacter sp. RHBSTW-00887, assembly GCF_013728095.1. Classification (NCBI taxonomy): domain Bacteria; kingdom Pseudomonadati; phylum Pseudomonadota; class Gammaproteobacteria; order Enterobacterales; family Enterobacteriaceae; genus Citrobacter; species Citrobacter sp. RHBSTW-00887. Next base: position 4,554,430 of record NZ_CP056267.1, read on the forward strand.
TTTTGTTGAAGTAGTAATCCGTGCCCAACGCTACGTATTCAGTCAGGTCATTATTGTTGTTGTCACGCGCGTGAACGTAACCCACGTTCGGACGCAGACCAAAATCAAACACATACGCAGCCATTGCTTCAAAGTGCTCAGCTTTATCCGCATCCTGAATCAGGTTGTGGGACTCGCCGTACATGGTCGCGACGTAGATGGCATTAGCATCATATTTCAGACCCGCGCCCCAGAACTCTGCGTTTTCGCCATCCCAGCCGCTTCGTTTCTGCAGAGCAGTCACCGCACTGGTGGTGTAGGCCGCAATCGCAGATACGCCGGAATCCGCAATATTGTCATAACCCAGGGAGAAGCCATAGCCATTGCCATGCTGTTTTGCCGGGCTAATGTTAGTGTCATCCTGGCCCTGGTATTGCGCGCCAATGTTTAGACCATCAACGGCTCCAAACAGATTTTTGGTGCGGAGTGTTGCAACGCCAGCAGTACGTGTAGTAAGGAAGCGGTCAGTATCTTCAAAGGAGTCGCCGCCGAACTCTGAAAGAGTGTCAGTGTAAGCTCCCACGTCATAAGCAATACCGTAGTTACGACCGTAGTCAAAGCTAACGTCATGGCCATAATCCAGGCCAGCAAACGCCAGACGTGTATTGACGCCATTCTGAGAACCTTCTGCTTTAGAGGCATCAAACTGACTTTCAAATTGGCCATAACCGGTCAGTTGATCGTTGATTTGTGTCTCACCGCGAAAACCCAGACGCGCGTATGTACCGTCGGCATCGGTGCCGCCAGTCCAGGAATGGACCGCTTTTACTTTGCCGTACAGATCCAGTTTGTTGCCATCTTTATTATAAATTTCCGCTGCATGAACGGAGGTTACCCCTAATACCATTACAGCTAATGCCACTGCTGACTTTTTCATGTTATTACTCACTTTTAATTGTGAATTTTGCTATCAACTTTGTTATGAAGGCAGAATACCCGCATAAAAAAGCCCCCTATGGAAAAGGGGAAAACCTCTAACACACCAATGAAGGTAATAATAAAGTGGCAAGACACATATCATTTTGGGTTAAATAAAACCCGAACAGAGAGTAATTACTTGGATTCTTCGTTTACGCTCTCATTAACAGAGCGATATAACATTATTGCTTCGGCAATAATATCTTGTTTACTTTTACGGGTTTCAAATGCCAGCGTACGAACATATTCCCACAGAGAGGTATCGACACGGGCACTTAAAAGAACCATATCTTTTGAACGGGTACCCCTGGCCTTTCTAATATCGGGGTAATCTCGAGAGGGCATTATCATCTCCTGAACGCAAACACGCTTATGGCGATGAAATATGCAGTCAGTGTAAAAACATGTCAACGGCAAAATACAGTGACAATAGTAATGAAACTGTTAATAACGGACAAAAAACTGGAACAGCATTTCAAATGAAAGATAACTTGATTATAGAATAATGTGTAATTTTAACTTTACATATATTCACTTTTATTCATTTGATTAAAAAAGCCAGAACTATTGACAATAAACATGACCTCAAATCAAAACATCATTACAGCCAATAAGTTACGTGCCGTTATTAATGTCTACATTTCCGTGAAGCGCCTGTTTTTATGCACTGTTATTCCGGGCTGCCTCGCTCTGACCACCGCGTAAATCAGTTTGATTCTCACTTAACACAGGCCCGTTTTGTCTAAAAATAAGCACGGAAAGGTAAAAATAAGGTAAACAATGCATTTTTTCGCATGCAAAAATAAGTTGTTTTTAATTGATATAAATCAATTTTCACCGCGTAACCACGGAGGAAAAATCATCATCTGAGGTGATGGAAACCTTTTTTTACGTGACGTTCATGACGAGAAAAAAGCATTGTTATGCAATAAGCTTTTGTGCTGAAAAGTGTCGCGCGGGCTGCAACAGCCCGCATGGGAGAGGAAGGAAAATCAGGCGTTAACTTTATCCAGCGGCCAGGAATCAAACAGATAACCATCAAAGTCGATGTCATCAACATTTGAAAACTCCAGCAGGCGCTGTTTGACGTTTTCCAGATGCTGCCACATTGCCAGCTTGGCTGCGCGGGCATCCTTTTTGATTAATGCCGCCAGGATCTGTTTGTGGTCGCCCATCCACTCTTTACGGTAATGGGTATCGTCGAGGTGGCTATGGAGCTGGATCCACATCGGGTTGTTTTCACGCCACTGCCATGACTGGCGAAACAGCTCCACCAGCATGCTGTTATGCGTGGCTTCGGCTATGGCGAGATGGAACTGCATGTCACCGCTTTCAGAACCGTTCGCTTCGCTGGAGGCCAGCTCCCGCTCTTCCAGCTGTAACGCCTGGCGCATTTTAACGATATCTTCACGGGTAGCCTGCAGCGCGGCGAATTCGGCGATATTGCTTTCCAGCAGTTGTCGCGCCTGCAGCAGCTCAAACGGGCCCGCGTCATTGCAATGATTGACATCCGTACTGTCGATGGTCTGCGCATCTGCATTGTCGAGTACGTAGATCCCGGCGCCGCGACGCACGTCCACCAGACCTTTAATTTCCAGCATAATTAACGCTTCGCGAACCACCGTGCGAGTGACGTTGAGCATCTCAGCAATTTCACGTTCCGGCGGCAAACGCTCCCCGGGCTGGTACGGCGTCTGGACAATCAGATCGCGGATCATTGCACCCACTTCCTGGTAGGGTCTTTGTTGAGAAGTGTTCGATTTCATCGTGTTATGTCCGTCAGATGCGTCAATTCAGATCCGTAGGCCGGATAAGGCACATGCGCTGCCAACCGGCACCTGTGCCATTGGCTGATGGCGACGCTGACGCATCTTATCAAGCCTACAAAAAACATTTTTTCGCCTGAACTATAGCATTTGCGGGAAGCCAAAAACAGAAAACGGGTCAACCAAATCAGCATTTTGATTGACCCGTCATACTTCGGGGATTATGCGTCAGCGCTTAACGCCGCAACGCACTCGCGTGCACCGTGTTCACACAGCTGTTGATACGTCGCGATAATTGTCTCAACAAAATCAGCGTTTTCCGCCAGATCATGGCCAAAAATGCCGCTCAGCCCCAGCAGCGCCGTCACGCGTTCGGCCCCCTGGAACTGTTGGTTAATGCGCTGGAACTCAGCCAGCAAGGGGTCGACAACATCAATGGCCTGCCCCTGTTCATCCACGCCACGGGTGTAGCGCATCCAGCCCGCCACGCCCAGCGCCAGGTGACGCCAGTCGCTGGCGTTTTGCAGATGCAGACGCACCGGATCCAGCAGGCGCTGCGGCAATTTCTGGCTGCCGTCCATCGCAATCTGCCAGGTGCGGTGACGCAGTGATGGGTTGCTGAAACGTTCGATGAGCAGCGTCGCATAGGCGTTAAGATCGGTGCCTTCCGGCATCGACAGCGTCGGCGCTTGCTCCTGCATCATCAGCGCGAACGCCGCTTTGCGGTACGCCGGATTTGTCATGGTATCAGCGATAGTTTCATAGCCGCCGAGATAGCCCAAATACGCGAGGAAAGAGTGGCTGCCGTTGAGCATTCGCAGTTTCATCATTTCAAACGGCACCACATCGGCAACGAACTGCGCACCAACGTTATCCCAGTCAGGGCGACCGTTGACAAAGTTATCTTCGATAACCCACTGACGGAATGGCTCACAGGCGATAGCACACGGATCGTACACGCCCAACTGGTCGGCAATCTCTTGCAACGTTTCTGGCGTCGCCGCCGGAACAATGCGGTCGACCATGGTGCACGGGAAAGTGGCGTTAGCCTCAATCCACTGCGCCAGCTGCGGGTCGCGCGCCTGCGCCAGACCCAGCACCGCGACTTTCGCCACATGACCATTTTCACGCACGTTATCGCAAGACATCACGGTAAAGGCCGCAAGCCCTTGCTCACGACGCAGATGCAGCGCCTGTACGATGTAACCAATCGCCGATTTCGGCGCGCCTGGATTCGCCAGATCGTGTTTAATCAGCGGGTTATTGAGATCTAACTGTCCGCTGGCAGCATCGGTGCAGTAACCTTTTTCCGTGACCGTCAGCGAGACAATTGCCGTCTGCGGGCGCGCCATAGCCTGTAAAATACCATCACAGCCGTCAAGCTCCGGGTGCAACGCTTCTTTCATCGAGCCAATCACTTTCAGCACGGTGTTGTCCGCGCCTTTTTCCGCCACGGTATACAGCAGTTGCTGTTTGCGCAGGTTTTCAATCAGCACGCGATCGTTACCCGGCATCAGGTTAACTTCACAGATCCCCCAGTCGCTGTCGGTGGTTTCCAGCAGATGATGGGTGTACAGCGCCTGATGCGCGCGGTGAAATGCGCCGCATCCCAGGTGAACAATGCGGGATTGCAGGCGCGAGCTGTCCCATGCAGGGCGAGCAACCGGCAGGTTGCTATTGGCAATTGTCGTTGTCATCGTGAACTCCAGAACCCGTTGAATGACCAACGGAAGAGAAAAGAAAAAGCCGGCCAGACAGGTGACCGGCAACTCGCTTTAGCGGCTAAAGAAAGCGCGCTGGATAGCCATCTCAACGCCACGCACTTCCGCCAGCCCTTTCAGGCGACCAATCGCGGAGTAGCCTGGGTTGGTTTTCTTTTTCAGATCGTCAAGCATCTGATGGCCGTGGTCCGGACGCATTGGGATCAGGTCCTCTTTACCCTCGGCTTTACGGCGCTGCTCTTCCTCAACGATCGCTTTCACGACTTCGTACATATCGACGTCGCCGTTAAGATGCGCCGCTTCATGGAAGGTTTTCGGGTTATCTTCACGCAGCGTGGAGCGCAGGTGGGTGAAGTAAATACGTGGGCCAAACTGTTTGATCATGTCGACCAGATCGTTGTCCGCCCGGACGCCGTAGGAGCCGGTGCACATGGTAAAACCGTTCGCCATGCTGTTAACCGTATCGACCATCCATTGCATATCTTCCACGGTGGAAACAATGCGCGGCAGGCCGAGGATTGGGCGCGGCGGATCGTCCGGGTGTACCGCCATCCGCACGCCTGCTTCTTCCGCCACAGGAATAATTGCTTTCAGGAAGACGGCAAAGTTCTCGCGCAGTGCGGCTTTATCGATATCTTTATAACGCGCAAGATGCTGGCGGAACTGGTCAAGCGTATAGCCCTCTTCCGCGCCCGGCAGACCGGCGATGATATTGCGGGTCAGACGCGCTTTGTCTTCATCGCTCATGGTGGCGAAGCGTTCATTCGCCTGAGCAATCTCTTCGGCGGTGTAATCCGCTTCCGCGCCCGAACGTTTGAGGATGTGCAGCTCAAAGGCGGCGAATTCAATCTGGTCAAAACGCAGCGCTTTGGAGCCGTCCGGCAGGACGTATTCCAGGTCGGTACGGGTCCAGTCGAGAACCGGCATGAAGTTGTAGCACACGGTACGAATGCCGCACTGGGCCAGGTTACGCAGGCTTTGCTGGTAGTTGGCGATCCACTGCTGATAGTTACCAGAACGGGTTTTAATGTCTTCGTGGATCGGTACGCTTTCGACGACCGACCAGACCAGGCCCGCCTGCTCAATAATGGCTTTGCGTTTTAGGATCTCATCAACCGTCCACACTTCCCCGTTCGGGATATGGTGCAAGGCGGTGACCACGCCCGTGGCACCCGCCTGACGTACATCCGCTAAGGTGACCGGATCGTTAGGACCATACCAGCGCCATGTCTGTTCCATCTTTTATTCCTCATTTACGTTATGGACTCGACGATATGGCACATAAATTCCTCCTTTTGGTATGACATGTCAACCAGAAGGGATAAATTGGTTAACCAAATCACGATTTTTGCTGATTAGATCGCCATTTTACTGCCAGGAAGCACAGTAAAGATGTAAACATGTAACGCAATGTGACATTCATCGCATCAATGGTTAACCAATACGGATAACATCTCAACCAAAATCATAATAGTTCAACCAATAAAGGTAGACGTTATATGCATGTTCTCAATATTCTGTGGGTCGTATTCGGCATCGGCCTGATGCTGGTGCTCAATCTAAGATTCAAAATAAACTCGATGGTCGCCCTGCTGCTGGCGGCGCTCTCGGTCGGCATGCTGGCGGGTATGGACTTAATGGCGCTGCTGCACACCATGAAATCCGGCTTTGGCAGCACGCTGGGTGAGTTGGCGATTATCGTGGTATTCGGGGCAGTCATCGGTAAGCTGATGGTCGATTCCGGAGCGGCGCATCAGATTGCTCATACGCTGCTGGCGCGACTCGGGCTGCGCTATGTGCAGCTGTCGGTGATCATTATTGGTCTGATTTTTGGCCTGGCGATGTTCTATGAAGTGGCGTTTATTATGCTGGCGCCGCTGGTGATCGTCATTGCCGCAGAAGCGAAGATCCCGTTCCTCAAGCTGGCGATTCCTGCCGTTGCCGCCGCCACCACCGCCCACTCTCTGTTCCCGCCGCAGCCTGGTCCGGTCGCGCTGGTTAACGCCTACGGCGCTGACATGGGTATGGTCTACATCTACGGTATTCTGGTGACTATTCCGAGCGTGATCTGCGCCGGGCTTATCCTGCCGAAGTTCCTCGGCAACCTCGATCGCCCGACGCCGTCATTCATGAAGGCCGACGTACCGGTTGACCAGAACAATCTACCGTCTTTCGGCATCTCTATTCTGGTTCCGCTGATCCCGGCGATCATCATGATCTCCACCACCATCGCCAACATCTGGCTGGTGAAAGAAACGCAGGCGTGGGAAGTGGTCAACTTCTTAGGCTCCTCGCCAATTGCGATGTTTATCGCCATGATTGTCGCCTTCGTGCTATTTGGTACCGCGCGTGGTCACGACATGCAGTGGGTGATGAACGCCTTTGAAAACGCGGTGAAAAGCATCGCCATGGTGATCCTGATCATCGGCGCGGGCGGCGTACTGAAGCAGACCATTATCGATACCGGCATCGGCGATACCATCGGCATGCTGATGTCGCACGGCAATATTTCTCCGTACATCATGGCGTGGTTGATAACCGTGCTTATTCGTCTGGCAACCGGTCAGGGCGTGGTCTCAGCCATGACGGCAGCGGGGATTATCAGCGCAGCCATTCTCGACCCGGCAACCGGTCAACTGGTGGGCGTCGATCCGGCGTTGCTGGTACTGGCGACGGCGGCAGGCTCCAACACCCTGACCCATATCAACGACGCCTCGTTCTGGCTGTTCAAAGGCTACTTTGACCTGTCGGTGAAGGATACGCTGAAAACCTGGGGTCTGCTGGAGCTGGTGAACTCCGTGGTTGGTCTGATTATCGTGTTGATCATCAGCATGATTGCATAACATCGATACCGCTCTGGCCCGCAGCGCCAGAGCGGTTCTTTCTCCTGCCTTAACAATCCTCAATAATCAGATACACCGCCTTCACCGGGCCATGCACCCCAACCACCTTGATAAGCTCAATATCCGCCGTCGAGCTGGGTCCACTGATAATGTTAATGCACGACGGCATACGCTCACCGGCCTGCGCTTTCTGATGCAGTTTTTCTGCCAGTTGTGCCACGCGCGGCAGGATGGTGCTTTTACGCAGCACGAAAATCGAGGACTCCGGCAACAGGCTCAAAGAACGCCCGCGCTCCGGTGCGGAAAACAACACCACACCGCCGGACTCGGTCAGGCCATACTCGGCATACACCACGCCGACTTTCGCCTGCTCGGCCTCGGTAATATTTTCGCTGCCTCGCGCCGGATCCCAGACCACGGCGTTGCATTCCTGCTGCAAGCGTTCGGTAATGCCCAGCGCCACCAGTCGGCTGTCGCCGCTCAGCACTACTGGCTGACCCAATTCTTCACACAGGCTTAGCGCTGCTTCTGCGGCCTGGTCCTCGCGAGTCAGTTCACAGCGGGCCAGCATCACTTCGCTGGCGAACTGGATAAACGCATCGCAGCGCTGCTGCGGGCTAAGTTCGGTCAGGCGCTCGTTGGCATAATTGTTAACCGGCGCGGCATCCGCTTGTGGTTCGAAACGCGGCGGGCGACCCAGCGCCTGGGCGATGGTGTTTAAAAACGCGGTACGGTTATCCATTCTTTTTCTCCTGCGCCTGATGTTTCTTAAACCAGCTGCGGAAGCTTTCGCCGTCAGCATCAGGCAGATCGCGCGCCTCCATCCAGTCACCAATCGCGCCAACCTTGAGCGGGGTTTTCCCGCCATTGATAAACCAGCTTGCCGCATGCGCGCCCGCCATCATCCCGACTTTCCACAGCCCCGGATGGCTATTGGCATAAGCGAACATTTTGATCGCCCGTCGCTCGGCTTTCGGGGTAATGCCCTCCTCGGCCATCACCCGACGATGACGCAGGATCAGTTTTGACAGCGGAATACGCACCGGGCAGACGCTGTCACAGGCCGTGCATAAAGAACAGGCGTACGGCAGGTCTTTAAAATCTTTATAGCCGCCGAGCAGCGGAGAAATCACCGCGCCAATAGGGCCAGGATAGATCGAGCCATAGCCGTGTCCGCCAATGTGGCGATACGCCGGGCAGGTGTTCATACAGGCCCCGCAGCGGATGCAGCGCAGCACATCGCGAAACTCAGAGCCCAGCACCTGCGAGCGACCGTTATCGACAATCACCAGATGGAACTCTTCCGGTCCGTCCACGTTATCCGCCTCACGCGGGCCGGTCAGCCAGGTGTTATAGCCCGTCAGACGAGCGCCCACGGCGCTGCGCGCCAGCATGGTGATCAGCACATCCACATCAGCAAAGGTTGGCGCGATACGCTCCATGCCCATCACCGCAATGTGCGTTTTCGGCAGCGTGGTGCACATGCGCGCGTTGCCTTCGTTGGTCACCAGGCATACTGAACCGGTTTCCGCCACGGCAAAGTTACAGCCGGTAATACCGATTTCGGCACTCAGGAAATCCTCGCGGATCTTCTGGCGAATGAACAAGGTCATAGCTTCCGGGGTTTCCGGGCCGTCATACCCCAGACGCTCGTTCAGCACGCGGCGGATCTGATAGCGATCTTTATGAATAGCCGGGACCACGACGTGCGAAGGCGGATCCTGATCCAATTGCAGGATGTATTCCCCGAGATCGGTTTCGATCACCTGGATTCCCGCATCCTGCAGGACATGGTTGACGCCGATCTCCTCGGTCACCATCGACTTGGACTTCACCACCTTCTTCGCGTTTTTGCTGCGCGCGACCTGCAGAATGTAGGCGGTGGCCTCTTCTTTGGTTTTGGCGAAATAGACGTGGCCGCCGTTTTGCGTCACTTTCTCGGAGAGTTGATACAGGTAAGCGTCGAGGTTGCTCAGCACGTGATCGCGGATCTGGCTGGCACGATCGCGCCAGTCTTCCCAGTGGCCTAACTCATCGACCATTTTTTGTCGATTTGCGCCAATACGTTCCTGCGCATTGGCCACGGCTTTGCGCATGATCGGATCTTCTATCTGCTGACGAATACGCAGTTTAAATTCTACATCGCTGGTTTTTATCGACATCTCTTTCCCCTCAGCGGCTCATCAGCACTTCAGCAATATGCATCACTTTGACCGGCTGGCCTTCCCGTTGCAGTCGACCGCCAATGTTCAGCAGGCAACTGACGTCTGCGCCAATCAAATATTCCGGCTGCGCATCCATCAAATGTAAGACTTTCTCTTTCACCATCTCGCCGGATATCTCGGCCATTTTGACCGAGAACGTCCCGCCAAAGCCGCAGCAAGTGTCCTGATCGGCAAACGTCAGCAGCTCCAGCCCGCGCACGTTTTTCAGCAGCGTGAGCGGCTCTTCCTTCACTCCCAGCTTTCGAGTTAGGCTACAAGAGGGATGATAGACAGCGCGGCCCTGCAGGCTGGCGCCGACGTCCACCACGCCCAGCTTGTTGACGATAAAGGAGGTGAGATCCTGCATACGCGCGGCGACCTTTTCGGCACGCAGCGCCCATTCCGGTTCATCGGCCAGATACGTCGGATAGCTTTTTACCGCGTAGGTACAGGAGCCTGCTGGCGAGATAATCGGATCGTCGTTGTCTTCCAGGGCGGCGATCAGGTTTTTCATCCCAGGGATCGCCTCTTTGATGTAACCGCTGTTAATGGCTGGCTGACCGCAACACCCTTGCTTCTCGGGGAAATTAACGCGACAACCCAGTTTTTCCAGCAGCAATACGGAGTCTCGTGCCATCCGTGATTTCAGTGCGTCACCAATGCAGGTAACAAAGAAATTTACATTCACAATAACTACTCCATTGCTTCATTTCTGTTTATTGCGCTTGATATCGCGATATCAAGCAAAGGTTCAGCCGTATTTCACGCCCAGTTTTTCTGTTTGCTGTTTTTACTAATGCCTGGGTTCATGGTGATGCTCGGGTCGTTTTCCTTTGATGCCGACTCTCCGCTTCTTAAGTCAGGACAGTCGCATATGTCTGTATTTTCATTTGTATGACAAAACCAAATAATCCCCTAATCAACCCCCATATGCAACAACCAGGTTTATTTCTTTCGGTCTCGCTCACATTTTTATATTTAAAACCACAGCGTTATGAACACCTTAAAAACAGTTTCAGGTGCTTACTATTCTCATCACCAGCATTATTAAAAAGGTTATCATATAACTATTTATAGGTATTCAGCTTACTCTTAAGTATATTTACCTGGCATTGGATTTTAATTAAAAGATTACAATAGTTACAAAACTACAAATCATAATTACTTTATTCACTGAAGCGATTCAGTTTACATACTTTATTAACACAGCAATGTAGCCTCCCCACCATAAATATAAACCAGGTTTAATGAACCAATCAGGAATAGCAATGAACGAATATTTTATGTTTGCCCTGGCACTCTCTCCTTTACTACTGATGGTATTTTTAATATTGAAATTGAAAATGCCCATCCATTATTCCGTGTTGATCTCTTTGGTATTCACTGCCGCGCTGTCGGCCATATTCTGGGAAATGCCCGTACAGAATCTGAAAGCCGCGATAGGCTATGGCGCCCTGAAGGGGTTATGGCCGATTGTGATTGTGATCCTCGGCGCCATCTTCAGTTATAACGTCATGCAGGCGACCAAGGCGCTGGATATTCTGCGCGATATTCTCGCCAGCATTAGCGAAGATAAGCGTATTCAGGTGCTACTGATTTCATGGTGCTTCGGCGGATTCCTTGAAGCCGCGGCAGGTTATGGCACGGCGGTCGCCATTCCGATCGGCATTCTCATTGCGCTGGGATTCAACCCGCTGAAGGCGGCGATCGCTTCTCTCGTGGCGAATACCGTTCCCACCGCGTTCGGCGCGGTCGGGATCCCGGTTTCTATTCTGGCGGAACAGGTTAATCTGCCGGTGTATACCTTAGGCGGAACCATTATTCTGCAGCTCGCGCTGTTTAATATCCTGCTGCCGTTTGTCATTGTCTGCATTATTGGCGGCGGCCTGAAAGCCATTCGTGGCGTATTTCTGATCACGCTGATTTGCGGCATCACCACGCTGGTTCCACAATATTTTGTCGCCATCCATCTTGGCGCGGAATTGCCCGCCTTTGCCGGTAGCCTGGTCAGCCTGTTTGCCGTGGCGATGGTCAGTCGCCTGCGCAAAGGGAAAACCGATCCCGAGTGGCGCATTGAGGTCAGCCATACCCGCGAAACCACGCCGCGCTCGGCAAAAGTGTTGTTCCGCGTAGGCTCTATATATCTGTTTATTTTTGTTTTTATCCTGCTGTGCTCACCGCTGTTCCCGACGATAAAAGGCGCGGCGTCCCAACTGGCCTCGGTGCTGCATTTCACGCTCGCCGACGGCAACACGCTGGCGCTGAAAGTTGAATGGGTGACCACGCCGGGGATGCTGATTATCTTTGCGACCCTTATCGGCGGTTTTATTCAGGGAGCGTCCGCACGCGGGATGCTGGAAGTGTTTATCAAAACCATTTTCCAGCTTAAAAATTCCATTGTGGCGATTATGGCGATTGTCGCGCTGGCCACGGTGATGGATCTCAGCGGGATTATCTCCACGCTGGCCCAGTCGATTGTCGATCTGACCGGCAGTTCCTACGTCTTCCTCGCCCCGGTGATTGGCGCGCTGGGCACGTTTGTTACCGGCAGCGATACCAACTCGAATATTTTGTTCGGCAAACTGCAAACCATTGCCGCCAGTAAACTGCATATCGATCCCAACTGGCTCGCGGCGGCGAATACTTCTGGCGCAACGGGAGGGAAAATGATTTCGCCGCAGAGTATCGCCATTGCGGTTTCAGCCACCAAAATGGACGGACAGGCCAACCAGATAATGTCTGGCACCATGAAATACTGCTGCGCCTATATTGTGATCCTCGGCCTGAAAGTCGGTCTCTTTTATTACTGGTTTATGGCGTAATCCATTGTCAACCCCGTCAAATTCACGGCAACCGTATTTGACGACGCGGTGACCAAAAAGGTTTACACCGCTTCAGGATCGAAACGAAGCGACTGGCTTTACGATTTGTCGGCGCTGACTAAAATAGCGCCGATGTTTCAAATCGAGGATTGTTGTTATGTTGTTCTGGAAAAAGATGGTGAAGAAGTTCGACGCCTTTTCCGCGTTGATCCCACCACGCTACTTCCGCGTGTAATGCCTGGCGCTAATGCCTGATGGCGCTTCGCTTATCGGGTCTACGTTTCACGCTCATTTGTAGGCCGGATAAGGCGCAAGCGCCGCATCCGGCAGCAGAGAAAATGTTCTCCCCTTTCACTTACGCAGCCCGCACGCTCTTAACACCCTGACCCACAGACGAAGCCATGCAAAACGGTAGATCAGCGGATGCTGAAATCGTAGCAGTGTCAGAAACATAGAGCCTCCTTGCGGCGCTACAGCACCGTTGCCTGATAGCGAATTTGCGGCTCCATTATCTGGTGACGCGCGTCTATCAGCCTCAGTTCATACGAATCGTGCTCTTTCGTCAGCCGCATCACCGCGTCGACGACACTGGTGGTCCGCTCCAGCGCCTGCTTGTCCTCATAACCGTTGAGCAGTGAAGCCAGCATCACGCTGCAAATCAGATCCCCAACGCCCACCGCCATTTTGGCAAAGGTATACAGCGGCCGGGCGATGTGTAACGTCTGTTCCGCCGTCACCAGCAGCATTTCAAACGCCTGTTTGTCGCGCGAGCAGTCGCCGAGATGTTTCACCAGCACCTTCTTCACGCCCCACGCCACCAACTGCTGCGCCGCTTCCACCACCTCGTCAAAACTACGTAGTTGTCTGCCCGTCAGCACGCCCAGCTCATAGAGATTCGGCCCCATCACATCGGCCAGTTGAATGGCGTCATCGACAAAAAAGGACTCCACGCCCTGCGCGACGATGCAGCCTTTTTGCGGGTCGCCCATTACCGGATCGCAAAAATAGAGCGCCTGCGGATTACGCTGGCGAATGGTGGTGACCGCGAGCTTCACCTCTTCGCAATGGCGTTTGTCCCCGAGATACCCGGACAGCACGGCATCGCATTGCGCCAGTTTTTGCAGGTCATCCAGCCCGCTGATAATGGCGCTCAGCTCGCCGTGCGGCATCGCCATGCCCTGCCACATCCCGTACTGGGTGTGGTTGGAAAACTGTACGGTGTAAAACGGCCAGACATCGATCCCCGAGAGCTGCATCGGCAACACGGCGGCTTTATTTCCGGCATAGCCATAAACGACTGACGACTGAACAGACAACACGTTTTTCATTTTGACTCCGTCTAGCGAAACGTTGGCAGCAGACCAAATACGTCCAGAACAACCGTCAGATAGACAACCGCCCCACAGACAATAACCAGATTGAGCACGGTGTTATTACACGGCGCGGTATAGCTGGCGGTCGGAAAACGTTTCCGCGCCGCTTTCACCAGGAACGGCGGCAGGATCACGCTCCAGATGGTAAAGGCCAGACCGGCGTAACCAATGGCGTGCACAAACCCGTTCGGGAAGAAGAAGCACACGGCGGCTGGCGGGAAGTAGGTCACCAGCGCGGTTTTCAGGCGACCCATGCCGTCATCCGGGAAGTGAAACAGGTCGGCGATGTAATCGAACAGGCCAAGCGTCGCCGCCAGCAGGGAACTGGCTACCGCAAAGTTGCCGAAGAAGGTCAGGATCAGATCCATATAACGGCTGGTGAACAGCCCGCTGATAGCCTCGACAAACACGTCGATATTGCCGCCTTTGGCGATAATCGGTGGGAACGAGGAACGACTGATGTTGCCCATCGTGACGCCCAGCCAGAAGATATACAGCAGCAGGGCAAACAGCGTGCCGATGATAATCGAACGCGTAATATTCGAGATCCCGCTCGTACCATACAGCTTCACCAGGCTCGGCACGTTACCGTGAAAACCAAACGAGATAATGCAGAATGGCAGCGTCATCAGGATATACGGCAGGTACTGCGAATTGGGCAGCGCCACCGCCACGCTGTCGACGAGTTTCGCCACTTCGATATGACCCACCAGGCCAGAGAAGGTGGCAAAGAACGCGATAAACTTACCGATGATCAACACGGTAGTAATACGTCCAACCAACAAGGAGCTGTACCAGGCAATCGCCCCGACCAGCATACTGACGATCACCACCGAGATATTCGCCGGAAAGCGCACGCCGCTGTATTTGAACACGGTTTGCGCCATCACCGCCGACGAACCAGATATATAGGCATAGGTCAGAATATACAGCACAAAGCCGAAAGCGATACCGACCACAATATTCCACTTTCGGCCTAATAAATCCTGGGTAAAGGTATTAAAACTGGCACCGGCGCCATAATGCAGATTAACTTCGACCAGCATCAGACCGGTTAATAACATCATGATGGCGATAAACAGAAGAATAACTGACGCACCGGGGAACCATACGCCAGCCATCGCAATCGGCAGGGAAAACATCCCTCCACCCACTACGGTCGCGATAACCAACATGGTTCCGCTAATCAGTCCGGGGGTACTACTCTGTCGCTCAATGGCATTAATATCCATGATAAATGTTCCTGTAGACTATTCGTTATAATTACAGCTGTCATTTGTACATCATGCGGATAATAAAAATGTCGGAGTCAGGGTTTACTTTTGTAGTTATGTCACGGTAACGGGCACCGCAAAGGCTTCCTGTTCATGGAAAAGAAATACAAAAAAGCCCCATCCTGAGATGGGGCCATAATTATTATTTAGATATAGTCAAAGCGTGCAGTAAAGAAACGGAGCTGCTTCGGCTCGTAAATAAACTTCAGCCCGCGAATATCTTCTTTGTGCTGGTAAAGTTTAATAATACCGTCAGCCACCACATCCATATGCGCGTAAGTATAAACGCGGCGTGGAATAGTCAGACGCACGGTTTCCAGTTTCGGCCTGTGGTGTTCACCAGTCACGTTATTACGGCCCGCAGAGATAATTCCGCGCTCCATACTACGTACGCCGGTTTCCACATAGATACTAGCAGCCAGGCTTTGCGCCGGGAACTCGTCCTGCGTCAGATGCTCGCAGAAGCGACGCGCATCAAGGAATACCGCGTGACCGCCCACCGGTTCAACAATCGGTACACCCGCGGCTTTCAGCTTGTCGCCCAGATAGCGAACCTGCTTCACGCGGTGCTCGATGTACTCATACTGCATAGCTTCGCGCAGACCAATCGCCATGGCTTCCATGTCGCGTCCGGCCAGGCCGCCGTAAGATGGCATGCCTTCGTAGACAACGACTAACTCTTTGGCAGAAGAGAACATTTCGTCATCGTTCATGCACAGGAAGCCGCCGATGTTCACCAGACAGTCTTTTTTACCACTCATGGTACAACCGTCGGCGTAGCTGAACATCTCATGCACGATCTCTGCGATGCTCTTGTTCTCAAAGCCCTGCTCTTGCTCTTTGATAAAGTAGGCGTTTTCTACGCAGCGGGTTGCGTCGTAGAACACTTTAATGCCGTGTGCTGCAGTCAGTTCACGCACCGCGCGCATGTTAGCCATGGAGACCGGCTGCCCGCCTGCGAGGTTAACCGTGACTGCCAGGCAAATATAGGCAATATTCTCGGCGCCTTTTTCATCAATCAGTTTTTGTAATTTTTTAAGATCGATATCACCTTTAAAAGCAATATTCAGACCGGCATCGTGCGCTTCGTCACGAACGATATCGACAAACACCGCACCATTTTTTTCCTGGTGATAACGGGTGGTAGTGAAATACATATTCCCGGCAACATATTGCCCCGGTTTAATTGCCAGCTGCGATAACAGGTTTTCTGCGCCGCGCCCCTGGTGAGTAGGAACAATATGTTTAAAGCCAAACAGTTCCTGCACGGTTCTTTCCAGATGATAGAAGTTTTCGCTGCCCGCGTAGGCTTCATCACCCATCATCATTCCGGCCCACTGCTTGTCGCTCATTGCGTTGGTGCCACTGTCTGTCAGCAGGTCAATATAAATATCTTTCGAATTTAACAGGAAAGTATTGTATCCCGCTTCTTGCATTTTCTTAAGGCGTTCATCACGCGGGATCATAGATACAGTTTCAACGCTTTTAATACGGAAGGGTTCTGCCGGATAATTCATTTTGTTTCTCCAGTAACAGTGGTCATGTACGTATTAATGTGAAGTAAAGCATACCTGGTTCATCAATAAAGTCTGATGAAATATAACTATTCGCCTCCTGAGTCAGGGGGAGAAATAATGTGGAGGCACTATGCAAGATTTAATTGATTATGGAAATAGCCTGGTCAACATTAATCACTGGCAATAATTTAAAAAGCTGTAAATGTAGGTGATGCAAATCACACGTCATTTTTTTACCCGTTCATATTCAACAAGTTTTTTTTTGCGTGTTGATTTGCCATTTGCGATGGTGCCCCCGTGGAGAGGGGAAATACTGAAAACTTAACTTTCCAGTCTGTGCTCATACTGTATTGCTGAATGAGTACACCCCATTTTGTGAGAGTCGGATCACTTCACGGGTTTATATTTGTGATTCACATCACTAAAAGTGTAAAGCAAAGTGTACAAAACGGCGTTGTTTCAGAGTTTGCTATTTGCTTCAGTGAGTTAGATCTCATTTTTGGCCTGATACAGATGGGCGTTATTTTCTGGAAATGGCAGGTATCAGGAGGATGGGACAGGAATGAATTTATACGGTGAATAATACTATGTTTATTGGGATAGAGAGGATTTCTATTTATTCCGAAAGCGTGCTAATCGCGCTTATTTCATCTTATTTACATCTGGACTTCCCGCCAATTACTGGGGTAATTTACAGGGGTTTTATTAGCGCGATGCGAAGGTGCGCCAACACCTCCGCATCGCTAATCACAGTAACTATTATCGAGGAATAGCGACCATGACTGATACGCATTGTATTGCAGTTTCATTTGATCCAGAAGTGTACGTCGCAGATAACCGTTGCCTGAAGGTGGGTTATGCGAGCGGTTATCCTGATTACAGCCGTTTGCCGGTGAAGTATGTCCAGTTTCCGTCCATCGTGATGAAGGGCCAGTGGCTTAAAGCCGCCGGATTCGACACCGGCACCCGCGTCGATGTGCGCGTCATGCAAGGCTGCATTGTGTTAACCGCCCGCACGCCCGAACCCGAAGAGTCAGAACTGATGAAATCCCTGCGCGCCGTGGAAAAGCTCTCCGCGCGTAAGCAAAAGCAGGTGCTGGAGTTTATCGGGGTGATTGCGGGGAAAGGGTCGAAGGGGTAACGGTCTTGCTAAAGGCGCCTGTGGGCGCCTTTTTTGGTCCTTTAGCACAGCATATTTTTCAGCTCTTCTGGGGTATACGGCGGCATGCGTCGGTGCAGCATGGCATGACAGTTTGGACACACGGGAATCAGGTCATTGATGGGATCAAGGCGGTAGTCTTCTTTAATTACCGATAAGGGTACCAGGTGATGAACATGGATAAACCCTTCGGCAATCTTACCGTAGACCTTTGACATATCGATGCCACACACTTTGCACTGACAGCCGTGATGGCGAAGCGCTGCTTGTCGGGCATTGCGGTCACGCTCATAGCGATTCACGATCACCTGAGTCGCCGCCCCTTCTATATATTCCGTTTGCGCCTCGAGTTCTTCAGGGAAAATCGTGCCGCTCACCGCCGCAACACGGTTTTTATCCTGAGCAATATGAAAACCCTGCTCAGTCAATAATCTGACGCATTTCGAACTGATACCGCCGGAGAAATCCTGAGGGGTAAACGTTTTGCCCGTCAAAAGCGTCGCCGCAATTCCGGCAATAGCTTTTGACGGATAGCGACGTCCCTGAAATTCCAGCTCGTAAAGCCGCGCCTCTTTGAAGCGATGCGAAAAGCCTGAGTCATAGGCGTGAATGGCCTTGATAATGTACTCGCGCGGTAGCGTGTCAGGTAGTTCATTCATGAGTCAGGTTCCTTTAACCCAAGGCTTTCTGAAATAACGGCAAGCGAAAAAGTGAAGTCGATAGTGTATCGGCCTCGCCCCTCTTGATCAGGTGATATTTTGCGAGCATCATCGCAATTATTTACCTGATAATGAAATCAATGACTTCCAGTAAAACCCTGCAACAGGCAATTGCCGACATCACCATCTGGCGTAAAGGCGAGCAGCGTGCGCCGCACAAACCTTTGCTGCTGCTTCATGTGCTGGCGGGTTATCAGCAGGGTCACGGTCGCCTGTTTGACTACGGTTCGGAAGTTCGCGACCCATTGCATAGCCTGCTGGAACGATTTGGACCACAGCGCGCGCAGTACCGCCCGGATATGCCCTTCTGGCGCTTACAGGGCGATGGGTTCTGGGAGCTACAAAACGCCGAGCAGTGCTCAACATCCGGCAGCAGTAAACAGCCCCCTGCCGGAGAACTGGTGACGCATAACGTTGCCGGAGGCTTTGATGAACAACATTTTGCCCTGCTGAAAAAGAACAAGAACCTCATCAACGCCCTGGCCCAGCAAATCCTCGAAGCGCACTTCACCGAAAGCATTCAGGAAGAAATCGCGGATGAACTGGGGTTTGATATCCTGCAAATCCGCAAACAGCGGGACCCGTTGTTCCGCCAGCAGGTTCTGCGTGCTTATAACTATGAATGCGCCATTTGTGGCTTCAATATGCGCCACGACAGCACTTCAGTTGCGCTTGAAGCGGCCCATATCAAATGGAAACAGCATGGTGGCCCGTGCGAGATTTCAAACGGACTGGCGCTGTGTGCAATCCACCATAAAGCCTTTGATAAAGGTTCGATTGGGCTGGATGAGAGTATGCGAGTACGAATTTCGTCTGCAGTAAATGGCAGTAATATTGTCTCCAGGCTATTTTGGGACTTTTCAGGAGTTCAGATTCATCTTCCAAAAAATAAAGAGGACTATCCTCAAGACAAATTTATTGAGTGGCATCAACAAGAAGTTTTCAGGACATAAAAATATTAATCCATTGATGGTGATCAACATGTCGTTTCCCAGTTATAAAGAGATAGAAATCCCCCTGCTTTTGAATATTTACACCAGAGGGGGAGAAGTCAGTTCCTCCTCATGTTACGAGCCGTTGGGCAAGGAGTTCGGCCTGACCAACGAAGAAATGAACATGTTACTCCCCGATGATACTAATCGCCCTCAATGGAACAACATGGTCCAATGGGCGAGGAAAAAGCTTGTTGACTACAAGTATCTCCACAATGCAAAAGAATCAGGCCTTGGTATCTGGAAGCTCACACCTGAAGGCATCAAAAAGGCAGAATCGCTTTCCACTCGAGTGAATATCGATTATCCAGATGATGTTCCGGAAACCTTTTACGAAGGTGCCGTAAAGCAAATCAAAGTTAACAAATACGAACGTAGTAAAACGGCAAGAGACAAATGCATAGATCACTACGGCTGTCAGTGCAGCGTGTGCAATATGGATTTTGAGGAAACGTATGGTGAAACCGGGAAGGACTATATTCACGTCCACCATATTACACCGCTGTCTGATATTGGAGAGCGTTACAAACTGGATCCCGTAAAAGACCTTCGTCCTGTCTGCCCCAATTGCCATGCCATGCTCCACAGACAAAAACCCTCACTCACTATTGAGGCATTGAAAGCCTTAATGAAGAAAGCGCAAAACAGGAACAAGTGAGTACTGTCTGTTAAACCAGAACAAAAGTAGCACGGGAAGTTGAGAACATACTTACAAAATAGTGAGTTACATTAAATTCTGACGATTGAATGTACAACTGGAGAGAGGTAGCATGCACTGATGCCTCCTCCATTAACGGATTATCCTAATACGTCAGCATCCCGAAGGCTGGCCTGAACGCGGAACGTGCATGAACAAATCCAACTTCGATTTCCTGAAAGGCGTAAACGATTTCACTTACGCCATTGCCTGCGCGGCGGAAAACAACTACCCCGACGACCCGAATACGACACTGGTAAAAATGCGCATGTTTGGCGAAGCGACGGCCAAACACCTGGGGTTATTACTGGATATTCCTCCCTGCGAAAACCAGCACGACCTGCTGCGTGAGCTGGGCAAAATCGCCTTCATTGACGATAGCATTCTTAATGAGATGGTCACTCCCTCCTTCCCGGTACTATGCTGAGGACAGGCTTTCATTCGGAGAACTATCATGGAAAACATTGCGCTCATTGGTATCGATCTGGGTAAAAACTCTTTCCATATTCATTGCCAGGATCGTCGCGGGAAGGCTGTTTACCGTAAAAAATTTACCCGGCCAAAGTTGATCGAATTTTTGGCGACATGCCCCGCTACAACCATCGCAATGGAAGCCTGTGGCGGTTCTCACTTTATGGCACGCAAGTTGGAAGAGTTGGGGCATTCCCCAAAGCTGATATCACCACAATTTGTCCGCCCGTTCGTTAAAAGCAATAAAAACGACTTTGTCGACGCCGAAGCTATTTGTGAAGCTGCATCGCGTCCGTCTATGCGTTTTGTGCAGCCCAGAACGGAATCTCAGCAGGCAATGCGGGCTCTGCATCGTGTCCGTGAATCCCTGGTTCAGGATAAGGTAAAAACAACCAATCAAATGCATGCTTTTCTGCTGGAATTTGGCATTAGCGTTCCCCGAGGAGCTGCCGTTATTAGCCGACTGAGTACCATTCTTGAGGATAATAGTTTGCCTCTTTACCTCAGCCAGTTATTGCTGAAATTACAACAGCATTATCACTATCTTGTTGAGCAGATTAAAGATTTGGAATCCCAGTTGAAACGAAAGTTGGACGAAGATGAGGTTGGACAGCGCTTGCTGAGCATTCCCTGCGTCGGAACACTGACAGCGAGTACTATTTCAACTGAGATTGGCGACGGGAAGCAGTACGCCAGCAGCCGTGACTTTGCGGCGGCAACAGGGCTTGTACCTCGGCAGTACAGCACGGGAGGTAGGACGACATTGCTGGGAATTAGTAAGCGAGGTAATAAAAAGATCCGAACTTTGTTGGTTCAATGTGCCAGGGTATTCATACAAAAACTGGAACACCAGTCTGGCAAATTGGCCGATTGGGTCAGGGATTTACTGTGCCGGAAAAGCAACTTTGTCGTCACTTGTGCTCTGGCAAACAAGCTGGCCAGAATAGCCTGGGCCCTAACGGCACGACAGCAAACTTATGTAGCATAACGGCAGAAATACACCGGTTTAAAGAATTACTGATCTGGTTTTGCGAATACTGATATTGATGATACTAACGGCCCACCGGCCTGTTGAGGAACCTGTAAAACGGAAAGGCTCATTGAAGCCGTATATTTTCTGGAGGTTCATCAGGCGCGGAACTCATCAAGGCGCGGGAATAAAATCCCATTCAGACGCCGGATAGATTCAAGCAAGCCAACTTGTCGTCAAAATCGGTGTTGCAAAAACGGGAGTGACCATAGATTCCGTTTTCCATAAGCTGCGCCGTATCGGCAATCAGGCCGTTCACGAATACCATAACGATCTCGATGATGCCCAGATGTGTCTGCGCCTCGGATTCCGTCTTGCCGTTTGGTACTACCGGCTGGTGACCAAAGATTACGATTTCCCGGTTCCAACTTTTGTGATGCCTGAGCACGGCGATGATCGCTACCACGCCGAAGTTCTCACGCTCAAACAGCAGCTGGAGCAGCAGGCACAGGAAAAAGTTCACAGCCAGGCAGAGCTGGAAGCTCAGCAGCAACGCTTAATTGCACTCAATGGCTACATTGCCGTTCTCGAAGGTAAGCAACAGGAAACCGAAGCCCAGACCAAAGCCCGCGTGGCTGCCCTGGAAGCACAGCTCGCTGCCAAAAATGCCGAGTTAGCAAAACAGACCGAGCAGGAACGTAAGGCCTATCACAAAGAGATCACCGATCAGGCGATCAAACGTACGCTGAATCTCAGCGAAGAAGAGAGTCGCTTCCTGATTGACGCCCAGTTACGTAAAGCGGGCTGGCAGGCCGACAGCAAAACGCTGCGCTTTGCTAAAGGCGCTCGCCCGGAACCCGGCGTCAACAAAGCGATAGCCGAATGGCCGACGGGTACAGATGAAACGGGTAAAACAGGCTTTGCCGATTACGTACTGTTCGTTGGCCTCAAGCCTATCGCAGTGGTCGAAGCAAAACGTAAAAACATCGATGTTCCCGGCAAACTCAACGAATCGTATCGCTACAGTAAATACTTCGATAACGGTTTCCTACGCGACACGCTGCTGGAGCACTACGCTCCCGACGAAGTACATGAAGCCGTGCCAGAGTATGAAATCAGCTGGCAGGACACCAGCGGTACACAGCGCTTTAAAATCCCTTTCTGCTACTCCACCAACGGGCGTGAATACCGCGCGGCGATGAAGACCAAAAGTGGCATCTGGTATCGCGACGTCCGCCACACCACCAACATGTCGAAAGCGCTGCCGGAATGGCATCGTCCGGAAGAGCTCCTGGATATGCTGGGCAGCGACCCGCAGAAACAAAATCAGTGGTTTGCCGATAACCCCGGTATGAGCGAACTCGGCCTGCGCTATTACCAGGAAGATGCCGTCCGCGCGGTAGAGAAGGCTATCGTTAATGGCCAGCAAGAGATCCTGCTGGCAATGGCGACCGGTACCGGTAAAACCCGTACCGCCATTGCCCTGATGTTCCGCCTGATACAGTCGCAGCGTTTCAAACGCGTTCTGTTTCTGGTCGATCGTCGCTCGCTTGGCGAGCAGGCGCTGGGGGCGTTTGAAGACACACGGATTAACGGCGATACCTTTAACAGTATTTTTGATATCAAAGGATTGACCGATAAATTCCCGGAAGACAGCACCAAAATTCACGTCGCCACGGTTCAGTCGCTGGTCAAACGTACGCTGCAATCCGATGAACCTATGCCAGTCGGCCGCTACGACTGTATTGTCGTCGATGAAGCGCACCGCGGCTACATTTTGGATAAAGAGCAGACTGAAGGCGAGCTGCAGTTCCGCAGCCAGCTGGATTACGTTTCTGCCTACCGTCGTATTCTCGATCATTTTGACGCGGTAAAAATTGCCCTGACCGCCACGCCAGCCCTGCACACGGTCGATATTTTCGGCGAACCGGTTTATCGCTATACCTACCGTACGGCGGTGATCGACGGCTATCTGATCGACCAGGATCCGCCCATTCAGATCGTCACCCGCAACGCGCAGGATGGCGTCTATCTATCCGAAGGCGAGCAGGTGGAACGCCTGAACCCGCAGGGCGAGCTGATCAACGACACGCTGGCTGACGATCAGGATTTTGAGGTTGCCGATTTTAACCGTGGCCTGGTGATCCCGGCGTTTAACCGCGCGGTATGCGCCGAGCTTACCAAATATCTCGATCCCACCGGGCAGCAAAAAACGCTGGTGTTCTGCGTCACCAACGCCCATGCCGATATGGTGGTGGACGAGCTGCGTACCGCGTTTAAGAAAAAGTACCCGCAGCTTGAGCACGATGCGATCATCAAGATCACCGGCGATGCCGATAAAGACGCGAAGAAAGTGCAAAGCATGATCGTCCGCTTCAACAAAGAGCGGCTGCCCAATATCGTGGTCACCGTCGACCTGCTGACCACTGGCGTGGATATTCCGTCTATCTGTAATATTGTGTTCCTGCGCAAAGTCAAAAGCCGCATTCTCTACGAGCAGATGAAGGGCCGTGCCACGCGTCTGTGTCCATCGGTGGGGAAAACCAGCTTTAAGATTTTCGACTGTGTTGATATCTACAGCTCGCTGGAAAGCGTCGACACCATGCGCCCTGTGGTTGTGCGTCCGCAGGTGGAGCTGCAAACGCTGGTCAACGAAATTACCGACTCAGAAACCTACAAAACCATCGAAGCGGATGGCCGCAGTTTTGCCGAACACAGCCATGAACAACTGGTTGCTAAACTGCAGCGGATCATCGGTCTTGCCACCTATAACCGCGATCGCAGCGAAACGGTGGATAAGCAGGTCCGCCGTCTGGACGAATTGTGCCTGGATGCCGCAGGCGTCAACTTCGGCGGGCTGGCTTCTCGCTTGCGGGAAAAAGGGCCGCACTGGAGCGCCGAGATTTTTAATAAGCTCCCCGGCTTTATCACCCGGCTCGAAAGGCTGAAAACCGATATCAACGCCCTGCGCGATGCGCCTATCTTCCTCGATATTGACGATGAGGTGGTGAGCGTCAAATCGCTGTACGGCGACTACGACACGCCGCAGGATTTCCTCGAAGCCTTCGATGCGCTGGTGCAGCACGCCCCTAACGCCCAGCCCGCGCTGCAGGCGGTGATCAATCGCCCGCGCGACCTTACCCGTAAAGGGCTGGTGGAATTGCAGGAATGGTTTGACCGCCAGCATTTTGAAGAGTCGTCCCTGCGCAGCGCGTGGAAAGCAACGCGCAATCAGGATATCGCCGCCCGGCTGATCGGCCACATCCGCCGCGCGGCGGTGGGCGATGCGCTCAAACCGTTCGACGAACGTGTCGATCACGCGCTGGCGCGTATCAAAGGCGAGAACGACTGGAGCCCTGAGCAGCTAAGCTGGCTCGACCGTTTAGCGCAGGCGCTGAAAGAGAAAGTGGTGCTCGACGACGATGTCTTCAAAACCGGCAATTTCCATCGCCGCGGCGGTAAGCCAATGTTACAGCGCACCTTTGACGACAGCCTCGACAGCGTGCTGGATAAGTTCAGCGATTATATCTGGGACGAGCTTGCCTGACGCGTTATCATTCCCGGCAATTTCTTCTTCCGCGGCCCCGATAAGGGCCGCTGTTTTACATGGGATCTTCAATGAACAATAACGATCTGGTCGCCAAATTATGGAAACTGTGCGACAACCTGCGCGACGGCGGCGTCTCCTATCAAAACTACGTCAATGAACTCGCCTCGCTGCTGTTTTTGAAAATGTGTAAAGAGACCGGCCAGGAAGCGGACTACCTGCCGGAAGGCTATCGCTGGGATGATCTGAAATCGCGCATTGGCCAGGATCAGATGCAGTTCTACCGTAACCTGCTGGTTCAGTTAGGGTCTGATGAGAAAAAGCTGGTGCAGGCGGTGTTCCATAATGTCAGCACCACCATTGAGCAACCCAAGCAGTTGACGGAACTGGTCAGCTATATGGATGCGCTGGACTGGTACAACGGCAACCACGGGAAGTCCCGCGACGACTTCGGCGATATGTACGAAGGGTTGCTGCAGAAGAACGCTAACGAAACCAAATCCGGCGCGGGCCAGTACTTCACCCCACGTCCGCTGATTAAAACCATTATCCATCTGCTGAAGCCGCAGCCGCGTGAAGTGGTGCAGGATCCGGCAGCGGGAACGGCGGGCTTTTTGATTGAAGCCGACCGCTACGTGAAGTCACAAACCAACGATCTGGATGATCTTGATGGCGACACCCAGGATTTCCAGATCCACCGCGCGTTTATCGGCCTCGAACTGGTGCCCGGTACCCGTCGTCTGGCGCTGATGAACTGTCTTCTGCACGATATTGAAGGCAACCTCGACCACGGCGGCGCTATCCGTCTGGGCAACACGCTGGGCAGCGACGGCGAAAACCTGCCGAAGGCGCATATTGTCGCCACTAACCCACCGTTTGGCAGCGCCGCGGGCACCAACATTACCCGCACCTTCGTACACCCGACCAGCAACAAACAGCTGTGCTTTATGCAGCATATTACCGACACCCTGCACCCCGGCGGCCGTGCGGCGGTGGTGGTGCCGGATAACGTGCTGTTTGAAGGCGGCAAGGGTACCGATATTCGTCGCGACCTGATGGACAAATGCCATCTGCACACCATCCTGCGCCTGCCGACCGGCATCTTTTACGCTCAGGGCGTTAAAACCAACGTGCTGTTCTTTACCAAAGGCACGGTGGCAAATCCGAATCAGGATAAAAACTGCACCGACGACGTGTGGGTATATGACCTGCGAACCAATATGCCGAGCTTCGGCAAGCGCACGCCGTTTACCGAGCAGCACCTGCAGCCGTTTGAAACCGTCTACGGCGAAGATCCGCAAGGCTTAAGCCCGCGTAAAGAAGGTGAATGGAGCTTTAACGCCGAAGAGAGCGAAGTCGCCGACAGCGAAGAGAATAAAAACACCGACCAGCATCAGGCCACCAGCCGCTGGCGTAAGTTCAGCCGCGAGTGGATCCGCACGGCGAAATCCGATTCGCTGGATATCTCCTGGCTGAAGGATAAGGACAGCATCGACGCCGACAGCCTGCCGGAGCCGGATGTGCTGGCGGCAGAAGCGATGGGCGAATTGGTGCAGGCGCTGGGCGAGCTGGACGCGCTGATGCGCGAGCTGGGCGCGGGCGATGAAGCGGATGCGCAGCGTCAGTTGCTGGAAGAAGCGTTTGGTGAGGTGAAATAATGTTATTACAAAACACGCACATTTGGCCAAAAATCAATCTTCTTGATATTTCAGATGTTAAAACTGGTAAAGTTGATGCAAATCATGCTTCTGCTTTTGGCAAATATAAATTTTTCACCTGTGCGTTAGAACCTCTTGCAGCTGATACATTTAGTTTTGAAGGTGAATTAATCATTCTTCCTGGTAATGGAGCTAATGTAGGCCAAGTATTTTATTATAATGGTAAAGCTGAAGCCTATCAGAGAACTTATGTTTTATATAATTTTCTATGTTCTACAAAATTTATTTATTACCATTTAAAATGGCGATGGAAGATAGAGAATGAAAAAAAACAATATGGCTCTGCGACTAATTATATAAAAATGGGTAATTTCACGGATTATGATATAAATCTTCCGTCATTACATGAACAAAAAATCATCGCCGAAAAACTCGATACGCTGCTGGCGCAGGTAGACAGCACCAAAGCACGTCTTGAGCAAATTCCACAAATCCTGAAACGTTTTCGTCAGGCGGTGCTGGCTACAGCGATGAGTGGAAAATTAACAAATTTACCTACCGCTAATAATTTTAAAATAAAAGATATTGCATGTGTAATAGGTGGTTTAACTAAAAACTCAAAACGTAACAATTTCGAAAAAAGAGTACCATACCTTCGTGTCGCAAATGTTTATGAAAACGAGTTGAAACTAGACGATGTAACAGAAATAGGCATTCAACCTAATGAACTACGTAGAGTCTCATTGGAGTATGAAGATCTATTAATAGTAGAAGGAAATGGTAGCCTTGATCAAATTGGTCGAGCAGCTATTTGGCGTGAAGAGATACAAGAATGTGTACATCAAAACCATCTGATAAAAGTAAGAGCTAACAAAGAAATTTTATATCCTACTTTTCTTCTTTTCTACTTAATGTCTCCACAAGGGAAAGAAGAGATCGTTAGCAAAGCTACATCGGGAGCCGGGCTCTACACACTAAGTATATCTAAAATTTCATCAATCAATGTACCTGTGTATTCGCTCCCTGATCAACACGAAATCGTCCGCCGCGTTGAACAACTCTTCGCCTACGCCGACACCATTGAAAAGCAGGTCAACAGCGCCCTGACCCGCGTCAACAGCCTCACCCAGTCAATCCTGGCGAAAGCCTTCCGCGGTGAGCTTACCGCCCAGTGGCGTGCTGAAAACCCGGATCTTATCAGCGGTGAAAACAGCGCTGCCGCGCTGCTGGAAAAAATTAAGGCTGAACGCGCCGCCAGTGGCGGTAAAAAAGCCTCGCGTAAAAAAGCATAATCCTTATAAAAGCGCACCGGAAGCGTGCGCTTTTATCTATTCACGTCCATTTATAATCCGCAAAAATATATCTTATTTATTCCAAATAGCGCTTATTACGTTTTGTTTTCAGCTGGACTTTTCTTTTATTTGCTGATGATATGTACAGGTATTTATCGCGATATGGCCGTGGTGGAACACGGCCATATCGCTCATCACAATCACTATTATCGGAGAATAGCAGTCATGACTGATACCCATTCTATTGCAGATCCGTGCGATCCAGAAGTCTCTCCAACAAATAACCGTCACCTGACCGTGAGTTATGCGAGCCGTTATCCGGATTATACCCGCATCCCCGCGCTCACCATGAAGGGCCAGTGGCTGGAAGCCGCCGGTTTTGCCACCGGTGCCGAGGTGGATGTGAAGGTGATGAACGGCTGTATTGTGCTAACGACTAAGCTGCCGGAGCCGGAAGAACCCGCGTTATTGCAATCGCTGCGTAGGGTGTGCAAGCTGTCCGCCCGTAAGCAGCGGCAGGTGCAGGAATTTATCGACGTGATTACCGGCAAGCGTACCGCCTGACGCACACCGCTCCCGACAGTGAGTCGGGAGCGGTGTGCCTTACGCTGCTATCACCTCCACCAGCACATCCGTTGCCCAGCTTTCTTCTCTGTTAAGCACGTTGCCCTCCTGGCAGGCCAGCGCCATATTGCCTAACTGGAAGGAAACGTCATCGCTGAAGTCAAAGTAATACCATTTCGATGCAAATTTGATATGCCAGTAACCCATACCCTGATCAAAACGGATCTTTAATACCTGACCATTCTCAAAGGTCACCGTCAGTTTACGGTGGTGGGGAATATCGCGCAGCGAGTTGAATACCCTCAGAGCTACCGTCCTGCCCATTGCCGCGGCAAACCACTGGTCGGCGAAATCCTGAAAATCTGCTTCGTTCATCCAGTCGTGGGAAGGGCGGTTACCGGGGCGGTCCTTGGGTTTGAACAGGGTATCAATTGCCATTTTTGCGTCATCTGTCAGTAACGGTTTTAACGATTGCAGTATTCCTGCCAGCAGCACCAGCGCAACCGGGTTTTGCAAATAACGATCGGTATAGTGAACGCCGATGATCCGCTGATTTTTCATCAGCGACTTCGCCTCTTCGTGATCGTTAAACAGCACGTTCCAGAAGCGTTTTCCAAACTGCGAAAGCGGGCCGTTCAGCTCTTTATGGATCGCAATATCTTTGACGCGTTCAACAGCGCTCGCGGCTTTCCCCGGCAGAACAAACTCGTTCAGCGCTACCGGTTGATAACCGAAGCTGCGAACCACCAGCTCGTCATTCAGATGCCAGCCCGGTCCCGGGATCGTTGCCTGCTGGCTGCGTGAAGCCAGCGTCATCACCCGATCGGCAAAGGCGATTTGTGCCACAATCGGCAGTTCCGGAGCCTGTTCGCTATGACACAACCGTACACCCAGAGCAGTAAACTGCGAAAGCTCGTGCATCAATTCAGGGTCATCGACGCCAGCCGGGATGACGAGATCAACCGCAACGTTATCTTTTACCCGGTAGTTCTGTATAGCAGCCCGGAACTGGCGGGCATAGAGATCCCACTCATTGAGCGGCCCGTTCATCCACAACGTGAGTTTTTCAGCCCCTTCGTTAATCGCCCGGCGAAGGGTATCGCTAATGGCTCCCGGGCAGTAGCGGGCAGCCGGCAGCGAGAATGTCTCCGTATCCGGCAAACCAACATAGTAGACGAAGTCATCCCCAAGCCAGGCCAGTGCCGCTTTTCGGTCCAGTAAATCGTGATCGTGGCGAGTCTGGGAGTCGAGCAGGCATTCACTGCAGGAGGTATCACAATGATGACACCCTAGCTGTTTGACCATTCCCTGCAGAATAGACTCAATATGCAATGGCGCACTGGAGGCAAAACCAGCACCACCACTGATCACATCATACAGCTGAACAGCTAATACCGATTGCCCGTCCTCCAACCTGACCGGACGCACAGCGTAGCCCAACTCTGCGGCAGAGATACCCAGAACACCCGCCAGCGCCTGACGCAGCGCAACTGCAAGGGTCATGGCGACAACACGCCCCTCTTCAGTGTTATCCGGCAGATATTCACCGTTTTGCGGCTTGCGTAGTACCATTTCAAAGACATCCGTTCGCGCCAGAGCCCCCAGCGTGACCTTCTTCATAAGCGCCGTCGAACCGGGACAAATTAGACGTTGATTCTGGCTATCGCGATCCGCTTTTCCCGGGCGCGGTGGGTAGTGCGCTTCCATACTCTTCGGTGCGTCGTTGGCATTCAGCATCGACTCTGCACGGCCACAGCTCAGACATAACGCGTAACCATGCCCACCTTCTCCCAGGCTTTGCTGGAAGACATGCCCGTCAGCGCCAGAGGCCATATATCCCATTATTGGGTTAGGCAGCGGCATCGGTTCGGCTTTAACAAATACCCAGGCAGGGACCACCGGGATGAATTTCATGGTTTCAATATTGTTGGTCACCGGCGAATGCGCATCGGTCACAAATCCGGCAGGCTGCAGCACCTGACGGCGATTTTCAGTGATAATTTTTTCACCACACGCGCTGTTGGTGCAATAGAGCGTCCCGGAGTTGCTCATCCCCTCTTTATAGCCAATCGTACCGCATTTGTGGCAGCGCCAGGCGCAATCCAGACGCTGGGCCTCATTGGTATCCGCGTTAATATTGTGCCAGTGCAGCGAGACACCAGCGGAGCGGAAGACCCGACCATCAAGAATGATCTCTGCGCCTGGCGCATATTCCCGGATGGCGACTCCCAGGTTACGGGAGGGCAGCCCTTTGTAGCGTGACACGTTATCTTCGCGATCTTTTTTATCCCGGCTTTTCCGCGATTTTTCACGGATATAGTCCTCCATAGTGAAGTTATCAAACGTCACCACATCCGTCGGGAAGCCATAACCCGGCAGGAAGGTTCTGGCTGCCAGATCGCGCAACAAATACTCGCCGCAGTGCCGTTTTTTCTCCAGTTCTATGCGCTTGCGATAAGGCGTTTGCGGCTGTGATTCGCGCTCTTGAGCCACAAGATCGCGATAGACGGAAAGCCATCGCTGTTGCAGGAAAGTAATCGCGTTAATGGTTTTATCCCGCAGCAGGTCAGGTCTGGCACCATGTAGCGCCGTACCTTTCACCAGCCGTTCCAGCGCAGCGTCGATATCAAGCACCGGGCGCTCCAGCCAGACTTTAAAGCGTTCACATTTTGACTGCCCGTCGTCCTCACCAAAAAACCAGAGACTGTCGAGGCTGGTTTTTTCTTTCTCCGTTTCACCAATAACGTTGCATAAGAAGTCGGACAGTAATAATGCATTGACGTGGCGTTGTACCAGCCGGGCAGAATTCATCGCCACCATCGGGGCCGGGATCATGGTTTCAAACGGCCACAGCGGATTGGCAAAAACCTGCTGGTCGTGCGGGTTCCCTTTACATAGGGTATAAGAGATCGCTCGCGATTCCTTACTACGCCCGGCCCGCCCTGCACGCTGTAAATAGTTGGCCGGATGCGGCGGTACGTTGTTCATCACCACGGCAGTAATACCGCCAATATCAACCCCCATTTCCATGGTGGTGGAACAGTTGAGAACATTCAGTTGCCCGTTTTTGAACATCTTTTCGTAGCTTTGCAGACGTTCTGACGATTGCTGGGCTGAGTGCTCAGCCGTGCGGTAATAAAAGCCCCCTTCCACAACACGATCGTTGATATCCGTCCAGACGTTTTCCGAACGTAATTGCGCGATCAGCGGCTCCTTGCTGACCCAGTCACGTACTTTCGCCAGACCTGCCGCGTAGTCTTCTTGCGAACGGTCCAGCTTCCAGATTTCCGGCATAGTGACCTTTTGCGCGACAAACGTGTCGAACTGCACCTGGCTAAGATGTTCAAACGAAATATGGGTTGGCAGATACGGGGTTAAGCCTTTAAAGGTGGTATCCAGAATTTTGTTGGTTACCGGGCAAATCCAGCCATCCGTGATTAAAGAAAAAGTCAGGTGCTCTTTTGGAAGATAGAAACGGTTACCATCCGGCTTCAGTACGGCAAGTGGTCCGGTAAGTTGATTCCATGCTTCTTTCAGCCACGCGTTGATAATATCAATCGTCGTCGTATTTGCTGTTTTGAAACCCGCTCCCAACATCAACAACTTCACTAAACGATGGGATAAGTTGCCATTACGGATTTGCGGCCAGCGTTTGTTCTGATTATCTTCAGGATCTTTCGTTTCCGGGTTACGGACGAATTTCGATGAAAAACGACTACCAATCCAGTTTTTCAATTCATCGTCCAGTTGCGTGAAGTTGCTTTCACGAACGTATAAATCCAGCGTAACCTTAAGAAAATCCTGCCAGTCGCCCAGCGTCAGCCCTTTTTCCTGCCAGTGCACCGGGAGTTTAATTATTCTCTCCAGCCCCTGATAACCAACCTGGACCAGCCCTTGCGTTTCCAGGCTGTTAGTTCGTTTAGGACGACGCATGAACTCCCGGAAAAGCAACATTTCTGAAAGCTTCAGCGGCCCTCCATTTTCGTTGAAAATTTCAGGCTTCAGGTAGTGGTTATATTGCAGAATCGGACCGCGAATATCGGCCTTCTCTTTAAGTTCATTTACCATTTCCGTCCAGGTCCGGGACAGCAGAACAGTTGCTGCTTTGCCACCGGTCGCAACCTGAATAGCCTGTTCAAGCTGTTCAGCTTGCGCTTCTGCCAGTTTTGCTTGTTCCGGCATTCCCCAGCTTCTATATTCTTCTGCCTCATTTCGGGCCTGTTTTGCCCTCGCGGATAACTTTTCAAGATCGGCATTGGCATTCGGTGTGACGGTAGTCTGCGTTCGTTGATGCCAGCTCAGGATTTCCACCACGCTACCGCGTAAACGACTGCGCTCAGCTTCCTGCTGCATGCGCACCGCCATTCGGGCCGTTCCTTGCCGGCTATCGGTAAAGGTAATAAGTCGACGGCCTCGACCTGGTAGCGAATCAGGTCCGACGCCCTCTTTTCCTTCTTCACTAATAAAGTCCTGACAATACTCCAGAACGGTGGGCACAATGTTGGTGACATAAAATGGCCCCCCCAATAAAGCGCGACGGAAGGGTTGTTTCCCGCTCGTCCCTCTGTAGCCACAGCCACTAGCGCTGCAAACTTGCTCAATATCGTTAATAACCAACGGGATACTGTCATTACTACCCACGCCAATACGACGCGTCTGGCGATCCAGCCTTTGGATGGTATACCCCATCTCACTGGTCTTTTCTGCGGCAATAATAAGCGGGGGCTGGAAAGTACTCTCTTTCTCGACTTTATCTTCTACGCCGTCATATTCAACATGCGTATCATCCTGCAAAGAGAACTCATCACCGCCTTTATTTTCCCATTGGACCAGTTTGCCCTTTTTGTCCCGCGCCAAAAGATGTGGCTCGTTACATTCATTACAGAATGCCAGTTCGTAGACCGGGCTTCCGCAGTCACAATTTTGCCGTTGATTCACATACACATAGCCAAAGGGCCAGCCCTTTTCCAGCGGAGTGCCATGCTTTTTTCTGCAGTCTTTATCAACGCAAGCCCACACACCCTGGGTGTTGCGCTGGAAGATATGCGCTCTTACCTTCAGAAATGCCGGATCTTTAGTATTAGGTTGAGTGCCGGAGCAAACATCGATCCAGCGCAGCACATCCTGCTGGCTATAATGTTGCCTGGTCAGCGTATTCAACCGCTGCGTCATCGTATCCAGCTTCATTGGATCCGGCTGAGTGACTAACATCTCACGCAAGTAATGTGCTTCAGGTGAATGTGTAAGTGCATCAAAGCGCTCTGGGCTTACGCCCTTCATGTCTGTATCAGGGATTTGCTCAATTTCTTCTAACGGAATATAAACGTGTTTGCACGGTTCTAGTTTCGGAATCACCCGGGTTCCATCCAGTACGTCAATACGCTCCTGCGGTATACCGGATAATTCAGAGAGGAATTTTTTCAGCTGTTTTTCGGCATCGCCTCCGGCAATAGTTGCAGAGGTTGCCACGAAACGCACATCATCGGGCGTCACGCCAAATGCCGTCATCACGCGACGTAACTGTAGCGCCAGTTCAGCGGCCTGCGAACCGACATAGGTATGCGCTTCATCCAGTACTATCCAACGTAGTGACTTTTGTGCTTTGGATTGCTGAATAATCGGGGCGTCGATTTGGCGTACCATCATATATTCCAGCATTGTGCCGTTGGTCACCAGAATCGGAGCAGGTTCTTCACGCATCTTTTCACGCGAGAGCACTTCATTAGGCCTTTTCACCTGCTCACTTTTTACCGCAGCGTGGAGATTTTCAGTATTACCGTTATAGAGGCAGTATCGGATCCCGGTGCCAAAACCTCGTGTCCATGCTTCCAGGCGCTCACGTTGTGAATTAATCAGGGCGTTAAGTGGATAGAGGAAAAGGGCTCTGACACCAACCAGCGGATTGTTGCCATTTTCATGCAGCTCCCGGTAGAGATCTTCCAGCACCGGCACCATAAAACATTCCGTTTTGCCTGAACCCGTACCACTTGTCACCACCACAGAATGTTTCTCTTCCAGTAAAGCCTTCCAACTGGCCAGCTGGTGAGTGAAAGGTTTCCAGTCAGCACCAAAACGGTAGCGACCATTGTTCTGATCATCAAGCGAATCAACAACGGCTTTACTTAGCAATCCCTTGCCTTCCGTCAGGCTGCGCATCGTGTTATTTGACTCTTTCCAGCCAAACATTTGCTGGAAAACCGGTGCAGCAAGAAATGAGCCAGACTCCCCACAATCGGCACCCATTTGCTGCGCGAGGTGTTCACGCAACTGCGGGTTTGTGACCCCCATGATACTCAGCGTTGCTTCTGTTGAACGAGACAACGATTGTTCAATAAGTGACGAAAAATAGCGTGTAGTCATTTTTTCCCTTTTTTATTTTTCGGTAACATTACGCAATAAGCAGTACTGGAAAATGGCGTTAAACCATCGCGAGTCGAAATCTCTAACCTGCCTCAAAAAAAATACGGCACCAGGCTTATTTTCAAAAACACTGCCAAATGTTGTTTTTCCGCTTGCAACAGCAGCAGCAAATACGGGGAGCAAGGTGACGGAATATCGGTAACTGGCATCAGGTGAAATATCGATAACTGGATTTTGTTGCGACATATACCAACGGAAAAGGCCCGGACCACCAAATTCTGGCCAGCGAGATTCACCATGTTCGCGTAGAAGTTCCTGATACCACCCTTGGATAATACCTTTCATCACCAATTCCGGAAAAACCGGTGGTAATCTCCCTTGACTCAACCATAATTTCACCTCACTGGCATAAGTCGGGAACACTGTACCCAGTTGCTGATACATTCTGTCCAGCAACCTTCTCTGCATTTCCTCCGGCGCACCTTTATGAGTCAAAAAAGTACGAAAACGTGTAGCGGCACGTTTAACTTCTGTAATAGGTAAAAACTCCCAGAAAACAGGAAACTCGCTTTCAATACGGCTGAGATAATCAATGGACATTTCAAATTTGAATAGCGACATCGCCAACGCTTGCGGATGCTGAACAAGTGCCCGCCATACCTCAAAGGTAGCCAAAGGTAAATATCCAAACTGATCGTATAAATTGCGTAAAAACTGCCAGCCCGAGTGTGCAGGGTCGCTCGCCATTTG
Organism: Citrobacter sp. RHBSTW-00887; assembly: GCF_013728095.1. Lineage (NCBI taxonomy): Bacteria > Pseudomonadati > Pseudomonadota > Gammaproteobacteria > Enterobacterales > Enterobacteriaceae > Citrobacter > Citrobacter sp. RHBSTW-00887. Next base: position 4,590,086 of record NZ_CP056267.1, read on the forward strand.
TTCCAGAACTAACATAATGGTATTGACATCTGAGCGAGGATTAAAAAGCTGCGTTGCTTTTTGCAAGGATTGTATTGTTGTCGTGTCGCTTTGAATTACCGACTCGCCAGCAATGTAGCAAGGCCGAAATGAAGCTTCTTCACCTTGTTTCGGCAGAACCAGCCATGGACCACTGTTCTGTACTGTCGAACTTAATTCAAATTCACCAACGGGTACACCTTCGCTCATTCTTGACATCAGAGGTATGGGTTTTCTCTCCGGTTCGCTGAGTAACATAATTACGGGCGAGGGGATCTGTCCTGTACGATTACTTACTGAGTTTGCGAAAAGAATCTGCCTTTCCCGATCATAGTCCAGACTATATTTGTAACGTCGGATCTGCCAGGTAAAAGAACTACCACCTCCTTCTATACGCATATCAACTATCTGATCAATACCTTCTTCCAGTGAAAGTAAATTATCAATATGATCCCTTAAGCTGTATAACGTAAGCTCTACCGGGCTTTCTCCTGCACTATAGTGCCACTCATACCTAGCCTGCATTCCACTACGGGAATGTAAACGTAGTTCAAGCTGGTATCGCGTACGCTCACCATTTTTTCCGAAAAGATATGCCCTGGCCCCCAGAAGATCGTTAATCGTTAAATTTTTAGGTAGAGGCTTCTCGTCTTTATCGAACGCAAGACAGCCTCGTGCAGGAAATGGTAACCAAATAACAATTGGGTCCGCAGTGAGGTTTGGCGTTATTTGTAATAAAATCGATGCAGGAGGAATCCCCTCCGCCTTCATCATTATTTCTGTACTACCAGGCAATCGCTCCCGTCCAACTTCAAGTGTTTTTTCCTTCAAACTATACAAACAAGGATGCTGAGTAGTAATAATGACAGAACCTTCGTTTGCCTGTTCTCCGTTTTTTATTTCCAGGCTAAAGTCATTGGGGAGAATACCTATTTTCTTACGCAGTAACGTTTCATTATTTTCGTTACGCACCGAAATAAACTGTGCTCCCATTCTCTCTTGCACATCACAATTTTCTATAAATGTTCCATTGAAAAAACGCTTGTAATGGCGCGTTGATAGATTCTCAGAATTTTGAGTTATCGCAGGAACACCGAGGAAGAGTTCATCCGGGTAACTTGTCCAATTTAACCGCTTCCCCTGGAAAGAGAATCCAGTCTGGATAATCTGATCTCTTCCTGTCTTTATCCGGTACGTTTCGTCGCCTTCAATAATGATCTCCTGCCGACCTTTGATGGTCAGAGTACGGCAACCCAAAGCCGAAAAGCTAGAGTCACAATCCTCATGTACTGAAGCCAGACAGCCATCCTTTGGTAGTACGATAAGCACATGACTGCCACGTACGCTGCAAGAGGCTTGTCCCTGTAACAGCCATTCATGTTTATCAGAAACAAAAACCAATGGAACATCGCCAACGGCAACTTCACTGCCTTCTAAAAGATTAGAGCCGACAAACATTCCCCCAGCTCTCGCTACAATAAACAAACTGACTGAGGGATTTCTTCGGTAAAATTTAATCTCGCGCTTACGAACTCTTATTTTTGCTTGGGAGTTACTTAGTGTTGCATAGGCAGGTCCCAAGCTTGCGATTTCGCTACCATCCTCATAGATAGCAAGCTCGAAGCGCGTTGTTGAAGGCTCACTAACAATTGAAAAGCTCAGCTCTTCAGGCAGAGAAATGAGAGTCTGGACGGCTTCAGGATGATTTTCTGACCATAAAAACTGACAGAGAGTTGTTTTATTCTTTTGTAGGCGGGGTTTTGATTCAGTAGAAGCTGTTCGTAAAAGTCCATTAAGGAAACTGGTACCCGTATCATCATCGAGAGGAACAGGGAAACTGTCCCGCCACTTCGGATGAACACGTTCAAGTTCTTTTACGGGTTCGGTATGATTACTCAAATCATAAATTTGAACAAGAGATACTAACTGTTCTGCCATTCGACTAATAAGCTCAACTGAAGTATCCTCTTTGAAAACGACTGGCAGGGATGATTTTTCTACCGCTGCATGAACCAACGCGTACGTGGAAATGTTAGAAGATTTAGCCTGATCGTATTGGTTTAAAATGAGAGAAAACATTGACTGAAAACGGCTATCAGATTCCTTTAGCAACCTGAAAGGTAAACCGCCTTCACTGAATAAGGACCCTAAAAAATTCCGCCTTTCAGTATCATAGAACCGCACTGGACGTCCCCAGTACCCATCCAGCCCTTTAGGGATTATATTCCCCATATCAGAAGAAGGTAGCGATATACCAAGAACTTTATAAACAGGTTCCCACGTCCATCCACAATATCGCTCGTAATCCCTTCTGTACCACTCAGAGCAGAACAACGTGAAGCAGGCTGCGTACCCTTTATCACTTTTGTAACCATCGGGTAGCCCTATAGCTCGCAACAGCTGTTTCAATTCATCATATTCATCACTCGTTGCTTGATATTCATATAACGGACGATGGTCTGGTTGCCTCAATCCCCTACGAGTGAGGAATTTAGCTAGCCACTGGGTACACTTTAGGATCGACGTGTATTCTGACTGACTCAAAGCAAGCTCCTTGCAAATTGACTGTATAAACAGACTGATCCGACAGGAATAATTCATAAAAATAACTAGCAAAACAGATAAGAATATTAACCTTCACAAAAATAATCACCCATTACATTTTCAAAATGCGAAGATAATCACAATAAAAATTGACCTGTAAATTTAATTCACTTCAGAATCAATAAATTAAACATACTTAATTATAGTAATTTATTCAACAAGGTGGAGCACCTATGATTTGGTGCTTTGTCAGAGGAATATATAAGTTGAGCATATGATGCTGAAAAAGATGACACAAAAAAAGCCACCCTTAGGTAGCTTAATCTTGCATTCTTGGTGGAAGGCCGGATTCACCTTTTTCGTTTAAATCCTTGAAAATTAACAGGTTGTTAGATTTTAATTTGGCCCTCCCCAAAAAATGGGACATGAAATTGAATACTGCGCGGAAGATCACAAAGTTGGATTTTTATTCTCAATAAATGGAGCCAATATGATTAGCAAATATATATCATCGGTCACGATGAATAATAAATCAGCAGTAAAGGTTACTCTCCGATAGGAGTGCCCACCTGTATTATAAGTAGGCTATCCCCTAAAAAACACATTGGGATTCGAACTATATGACTAAACCTAAAGAAGCCACGCCTTCTTGAGGTAGACGCTGATGGATCGCCACAAGAGTCTTCATTTCTCGTAAAACAAACTGTGGCATCCATCTACACTGCAATTCAAAATCAAACCGTTCGTTGTTGGCGTTCCCTTCTGGCGTCATTAGACCATTTAAGATCAGTTCATTATAAAGCCATTCATCCAAATGTAAGCTGATACCGTAATCACTAAGCAGCTTACACTGCAACTGATGGGCGATTTTTAAGCCCGCTACATCCAGATCGCCAAAATAAAGTAGCTGTTTTACCTGTTCGACCTCAAGGAGTTGTGACACGCACTCCGCCTGGCCGGACACTTTGTTACCTGCGCCATAAATGACCAGTGACCAGCGAGTCTGAACTCGATTAAGTTGGCATAGTCGATAATACACATCGGAGTTTTCAACAATGATAGCCGGAAGATCATGGCAACATGATGACTCATACGGTAAAGGCGGTGCACGTCGAAACGCGCCCATATCAGCCAAAGTCAGAGTGACATGCTTCCAGCCATCAGGTGGCAAGGAGTCCAGCGCTTTTTCGTCACCAAATATAAGCAGAGACCGCTCACGATGCCCAAGCAAGCCCGGGAATAGTGACTTGTCGTCCTCGGTTTGGCGAAAAAGATATGTATTCAGCTGTTGTAAGCGTGCCTTGATTGGCTGGGTCAGTTGTCCTGTAATACGTCGGGCCAACCAAGGATGCCAGGCTATTTCTGATGTTGTCTTCGTAGGAACGATGGCACCTTCGTAAACAAAAGTACCTGGCAGGCGCATACCCCTCCAATAGCGCTGCCAACTCGCTTTGTGCTTAGGCTGAGCCCGCCAGTCCCTCTCAAGCATTTGCGTAACAGCCTGACTCAGCAAATCAGGCACCTCCTGGCTCAAAGCCTCTTGGTTGTGCGCGCGTAATACCTCATCCAGCACCGCATTAGCTTTCACTGTACGGACGGCCTTACCAGCGGCAAGACGATGTTTATTGGCTGTCGACTCCAGTCGGGATAACCAGATCATTACGCTACTCATCTCATATCAACCTTAAATGACGGGATCGAACTGTGGCTTAGCAGCCAGAGAAGCCGCCCACAGGGCATGGCGTTCTTTATCAACGGTTACCAAATCGCGCCGCCTCAGTTTTTGAACTTTATTCAGGAAGAGATGGTTATCAAACATTGATTGGGCGTTCTCATCCGAAATACCAGTCAGGTAGATGAGCTGGATTTTATAGGCTTTGGCCATTTGGGTTTGAATTCGCATTAGATCATCGGCATTCGATTTACCCAGCGGGTTATCGGCTAACAAAAATCCTGCACTTGAAATACCCGTATCGTACTCTCGTACTTTACCAACCGTCACAAACAGTAAAAAGGCAGATGTAAGGCGCTGTCCACCCGAACCTTCAAGTCGGGTGACAGGAGTCCATTGTGGACGGCTGGCATTCGTCTTCAGCAAACGCACCTCCAGCTCCCCTTCGCCAAATACCGACTGTATCAAATCAGCTGTCAAGGCGTCTCGATTGGGCGCTCGGGGTATCTGTCCCTTGGCTATCCACTGCTGCAGGCGGCTGCTGGCAAAACCCCTTAGATCAGCGGCAACATCATTCAGCCGATCGGTCATTTTGATAATAGGCCGACCAGGCAGTACAGGGCAATCCTCAGGAATTTTGACCAACATCGCGCGCTTGAGAAGTTTAATCGCCCCCTCCAGATGAGCAGTCAGATGGGTGACAGTCAGATCAATCGAACGCTGGAATTGTTCCAGGCTGTCCTGCACAGCTTCGAATACCTGCGTGATCCCTGTACCGACTCTGTCCAAATCGCCCAGCACTTCATGATAAGTTGCGATTGAGTCCAACTGCCGTAAGTATTCCTGACTGGCTTGAGCGTCTGGATCCTTAGCCGACTCTTCTTCGATCCGTTTGCGGAATTTTCCCCAGACCGTAGAGACGCATATATTTTGCTGTTTTAGCGTTTCATTTAGACCGGCATACTTTTGGCATTGTGTCGCCAGATTGTCAGCATATTCAGTGATGCTCTGGATCCTGCCAGGTAGACCCGCCGCAGAGGTCGGCGTAATGGGCTGGATCATCGCTTGAGCTGTTTTGGCGTTCTGCAGCCGTTCTTTCACATTTTCCATCTTTTGCAACTGCAGCTTCTTTTGCTCCAGGTGAAGTTTTAGCTGGTATTCAATTTCATGGAGGCTGTTGACGATTTCAGCCAGAGACGTTTGGATTGTCTCTATCTCAATGGGCTTCTCTTCCCAGACAAAATCCTCGTCAATTGCTTTACTAGCCTCCTCACAGCTTTGGGAAAAATTTTGCAGAGTTACCTGAGAATTAATTAGATTTTGCGTGAATTGCTTCTGCTGTTCGTTGAGGCGTACGATGCGGTTATTAATTACCGTTAGCTCATTGATGGCCACCGCTTTTACTTCGTCCGGATATATATTGTAGGTGGGTTGAGCGGTCAAACGCTCAGAGGCGTAACGTTGTGCCTTTCCAGCATCTTTCAGTTGTTGCTTGAGAGCGGTCACTTGATCACCGTTGGCTGCTTCGAGCAATTTTTTGTGCGCCTGAGCAGCCATCTCATGGGCATCTTCGGGGCTTCGTCCTTCCATACCTTCAGTAGCCGTAATCTCTGAATAGAACGGCTCGTTACACAGATTACTCCAGTTGCCCATCTGGATATTTAAAAGGGTTTTCTCGGAGAGCTTGTTCTCCTTGATCTCGCTCAGCCGTTCCAGTCTCTCTCTCTGGGTGCAAAGATTGCCCTTGCTTCGTTGAATCTGTGCAGCTAACTGCTCCAGTTTCATTTTCGCCGTTTCACGCTTCGCCCATTCTGTTTCTACAAAAAGACTCAGTTTATCATGTGCTTTTTCTGCCTGAATTTTCTGCTGTCGGGCATTGTTTAACCGCACCAGGACATCTCTCTTCTCGGCACGCAGTGTTTGCTCATCATGCTCAGCTTGCTTAAGTGCTGCATCAGCATTTTCCAGTATTAAGAGAGCCTGCTCCCGTTGGTCAAGCAGTCCCGCCCAATGCTTACCATACTGTTCGTAATGCAGACGCCAGTTATTCCTGAAAGATTCCAGTACATTAAGGGCGCTCTCCGCAGCCTTCACACTGATTTCCTGCGACGCTACGATATTCTCCAGGTCTTGCAGCCGGGCTTCGTAAGCGGCTTGGCTATATCCGTGCTTATCGGGGTTTGAGAGGACGACCTGTACTAATTCAGACGTTTCTCGGCGGAGATCTTGTGCTTCATCCAGCAAGTAAATAGCAATAGGTGCCTTCTTCCAGGGCAGGATCTCACTAATTTTATGGACCTGTTCAAACGTTACATTGTCGAGTGCGACCAGGCTCAGGTAGCGGCCAGGGTTTTGATCGATCACCGCAGCAATCTTTTGTGCATCATCGTTGTAAACAGAGGCCAAATAGTGTGGAAATGTCCAGAGCTTATCCCGTGCAATGCCCGCCGCATAAAACACTTCAAGTGCCTCATTGACCTGCTTAGCGACCAGTTCATGTCCCGTCATCCTTAACTCGTCCAGTTCGTGCCGGGCTTGCAGTAAACGCTCTTTCATTCCATTCAGCGTTTGAGAGTTCGCATTCAATACTTTGTCGAGCTGCAATCCACACAGCTCGCTGTGCCAACTAGTGTCTTCAATATCTAGATCATGTTGCATTGACGTTGGCAGTTTTTGATAGGTTTTTGCTAAAACTAAAGCACTATCCACAGCTGACTGGTGTTTTTGTTCAGCCAGAATGAGTTTTTGCTGGGCCTCACTTTTCTCAATTGATGCCTCCCGCACAACATTCAGCTGTGCTTCCAGCGCCTGCTCTTTTTGATGAAAAATTGTATTAGCCAGTTCTTCACTCTGCTGTGCATCGCGTAAGGTTAAATCCAGTCGGTATTGGGCTGCTACTGGTGTTTCATCCTTCTGGATCAACCCAGCTTCACATAATTCATTCCGTTGCGATTCGCCCTGCCGTTTGTCTCTTTTATATCTCTCACGATCCGCCTCCAGACCACCCAGCATTTTTTGTAGTTCGTCGTATGATTTTTTAAGGGTATTATTTTCCCTATCAATCTGCCCTAATTCTTCCTCAAGCGTAACCTTCTGCTGACGATGTCTGTTGATTGCCCACTCTAATGTACCCAAGGCCTCGCCAGCAGTACGCTCGAAAATCACCTGTAGCGGCCTTTCCGTTTCACTTTGGAATACCTTCAGATCCTCATCTGCCTGGCGGTACTCATTCAGGGCCTTAGCATAGGCTTTGTAGTCTATAGCAGCGTGAGTAATCTCAATCTGGCGCTGATTGGTATCGGCTTCGTCTTGAAGCGCAGCGACTATCGCTTTTTGTTTGTCGAACTGATGCTGCACGAGATCATATTCAAGCAGTGCTTTGCGCTTACCTAACTGCTCACGCAGAGACATCGCCTGGCCAATATGCGTTTGCAAACTATCCATGTTATCTTCAAGCTGCGTTTGTTCAACCTGAGCATCCCCGACAAAGGCTGCGAGATCGCGCATTGCTTCTCGGAAGCCATCATCCAGCAGTTGCTGCTGCGCCTGGATGCTTTCCAGCTGTTTAGCCGGATCAAGAAACGCCTGCCAGTTAGCCAGCACATCCTTCAGGAAGGACTCGTTACGACGGATCCCCTCTAACTCTCCCTGACGTTCAACTTCATGCTCTACCAGTTCCCGCAGCCGCTCAGCCGCATCTTTAGACATGGTGCAGGCGAAAAACGCGCCAAGGAAATCATGTTCAGTTTTGTATTCGATAAAACGGGTCAGGCCACCTTCTTCGGAGTTGAAGGTCACCATTGTTTTGATAAGATCAACGTTAATTTGTTGTTCCAGCAAAAATGCGCGCCACTCGTTCTGTCTGGTGGTTTTACGCCAATGCATGCCGCCTTCACTACCGGCCTTGAGATTAAGCCAGCTATCAAAACTGCGCAGGCTATTGGCATAGGGACGTAGCTCAGAATTGCGTTCCGCGCGGGAATAAGAAGGGACTTCATCAAACGGCGCGCCCATCAAGGAGTCGGGCGCATCACAAATAAACAGTGTGCGGTCAACATCATCTCCATTACGCTGATGAGCATGTCCCAGTAATAACGTTTGTCCTGATTCATTGACCATCTCAACCAAAACAACAGAGAGTTCTTTATAGAAGTAATTGCGGTAGTGGTATTCACTCTGGCGATGATTTGCCAGATATTGGGTGAAGTCACTAACGGACGGCTCAAAAATCGATAACAGCAGCGCGATGTAGGTTGATTTACCGCCCCCATTCACAAGCTGCTGATAAGTACTGGTCACCACCTTCGCATTCCTGACGGGCGAGCGCAGGCCTTCAACAACAGGGCTACCGACCGCTTGAGACAGGCCAATATAGTCCAGTGTTAGGTCCTTGTAGAAAGCTTCTTCATGGCCTGCGCCATCCATATAAACCCGCTTAATCAACCACATGCTTAAATCTCCGTCAAACGTTGTGTTTCTGTGGTTCCAGTTGTAACTGGACGTTCATTGAGCGAAGGAAACTCCAGGGTATCTGCTAATGCTGCAATATCGCTTTCAGCTAAAACGGACGACCGTTCTTCTACGGCTGGACTGATGCTCATGACAAAACGCACCGTATCTTCGATGCCAGTATGGCGCAGATAATGTTTGAGTTTTTGGGTCGGATACCAGTCGGAATCTCCCGACAGACTGCTGTCTTCGGCCAGAAATCCTTCCTCCTGCAGTAGTTGTATCCAGCGCGTTGCCATTTCTGTTTGCGAGCGAATACTTGAGACACGCCCTACCTTTTCGTCGTGAATACGGGGAATACGTTCTTCCTGCACAAACCTGGCCGCCATAAGTAGGCCATCTACGGTATCGTCACCCTCGGCCTTGCGCAGGGCAATCACCTGGTCGGCAACATTATTGAGCCTAGCTACCACCGAGGCGGCATTAATGGCGTTACTCTGACCGAACTCGACACGAACGGTGTCTGGAGTTGGAAACAAATCAGCCAGCAACGCAATCAGAGTTAAGCCTGCAAACAGGCGCTGTTCTTTCCGTTCCTTACCCTGTTGCTCAGCCATTGTTTCAGGTAGCAAGCGTTTGTTCAGCCAACCCAAAGATGGGGAAAACGGACCTCGGCCATCTGCAGCCAGTAATACCCCGTAGGTCTCATGAATCCCCAGATACCGCAATTTCATACCTGTCGCGACGCCACGGATAATCTCTGCGAACAGGGCATCACCTTGCAGATCAAGCGCACGTTGAATCAGCTCATCCCCCATTTTATATCCCAGTGAATTCATAATTGCCTGCGTGGCAATCTCGGCGTAGTGTTTCGCTTGTCGATGCGCGTTGTCGTACATAACTACTCCTCAAAGGGGTGTAAGGGAGCGACCGTTAACAGTTTGATATTGTTAGCCCGCCAGAGTGTTGTTTCGATAGCGTCGTCTATCTCCACTTTTATTGCGGGATCGCTGTTAGCTGCCAGGCTGCCAATATGAAGTAAACAAACCTGTTGTTCTTGTTCGGATAATTCTTCGCACTCATAGGCGTCAAAAACATCTCTAAAGCTCACATGACCCCAATTCTTCAATCGGTCACTAACCCAATTGCTGCATTTTTTAATGACAGATTCAGGGATACTTCGCAGGTTAGTTTCAATAGCTACAGGCTGATCGGTGAGGTCCTGTATCTCATGTGGAAGCGCCTGTTCAAATCTATCGAGATAAAGGTTCAGCAGCGCCTCAAGGTCAAACAGAATGTGCCGATCATCATCCTGTCTTCGGGGAGCCAACAGGCGTGCGGTGAGACCATCGATTTCCTTTTCGACAGTATCGGGGGAATGAAACAGCAGGGGCTTGAGTACACCTTTTTCAAGCGTTTCCCGGAAAAGGGTATTATCTCTGGGAATAATGAGTTTCAGACGAGCTCGCTCAAAATCTTTGTTAACATCAAGTAAGCAGTCTTGATAGCGCTGCGTAAAAGCGCAGACCTCAGCAAAAATCTCCTGTGCCTTACGTAGCTTATTTAATTTGTCGGGGTTTAATTTCGAACTTCCTTCAACCAACATTTCGGTAATGGCCGACATTGAGTTCTGGATATGTTCCAAAACCTCTCGGGTTTTATCAAAGGAATCATTGAGTACGGGACGGATATCGTGTGCATAAGATGCACTCAAATCACCAGACTGGGCAGCACGCACTTTCATCCGCATCCCAATCAGATATTGCTCCAGTTGCCGCTGCGTTGATTGGATCTGGTGTACTGCCTTGTCGATCTCACCGCGACGGATGGTTTTAAGCGTGCGCCAGGCCAAAATCGCAGCGCGTTCTATCGGCGTTTCATCCAAACGGAGGGTATAGAACAGCATTCCTTCATCAGTCAGCGACCAGAGAATATCATCTGAGCCGGATAGCTGGTCATAGCGTACCAAACGGACTATCTGCTCTTCGGAATGCGTTCGTTGCGAGAAGTCGTAATAACTAAGACGGAAAGGGTCTTTGATCGCCGCAAAAATCTTGCTGGCAACTTGCGCGTAGTCGGACGCTTCTTGTCCCGGATAGGCTTCATTGAGGTGCCCAACCAGACATAGCTCCGCTTCTTTACGCGTCATACCTGGCTGGCGCTCGCGGTCAGCATAATAAAGCATGGCGTCAAAGAGATACATAATTGCCGCCAGTGCATCAAGCTCGAAGCCATCAAACGGATTGCGCTGTAGGGCGCTGTATATTGAATCCAGCGTCCGCACTACCAGCAACGCGTGAGATTGAATCGTCAGCTCGCGGCGTGCCATAGATTCATTACGAGCCTGCTCCAAAAAACCTAGTGACATAACATTCTCCCTCTGAGACGGAAGTCACTATAGTACTCCCTGCACAATTAGACAAAGAAACTTTGCTTAATTTTCTTTGATAACAATGTTATTTGTTTTGATGCCATTCGCCTTCTATACTTAATCCGTATATCAAACCGCAATTGATTAACCTGCAAATAAGAATAAAACTGATATGTACTACTCAATGTTTCTTGATAAACACAAATCCCCCCTCAGCCACGCACAATGGTTGCGCTTGCGCTATATTGAGCGCCAGCTACTGTGGGAACGAAAAGTCACTTCGCGCATGATTGCTGAAGAGTTTGGCGTCTCGGCGCAACAAGCTCGTACTGATGTAAGAACCTATATGGAGGTCGCTCCAGGCAATGCTATTGAGAAGGGGGCCGGCCGAAAAGGGTATTTCCCCAGTACGACGTTTTCGCCTGTTTTGCTGGGAGACAACGATCTGGTCTGGCGTGCGACGGTAGAATTTCAACCGCCGCAAGCGGCCCACGCGCAGGAAATCCCACTCATCCATCGCGCAGTGCATAGCCACACGCTGGCAATTTTTTTGTCAGCAATCGAACAGAAGGGGCAAGTAAAAGTGACTTATGCGTCAATGGAAAACCCGGAAGGCATATCCCGTACACTAAGCCCTACGGTAATTATCACCGTTAACGGGCGCCAGCATGTGCGAGCCTATGACTGGGGTAGTTCGGCGTTTAAGGACTTTGTTTTGGCGCGATTTCTGGACTCGCCGGAACTGATTATTCCCGCCGCCCCCCCTCCGCGCAAAGATACCGCATGGGAGGTCGTAATCCCCGTGCGTTTTATAGCCAATCCAACACTAAACAAAGCGCAACAAGAGGTAATTAAGCGGGACTACATACTTGAACCATCTGAATTCAGCATTCGTGCACCAATGATTTTTTATTTATGCCCTGAAAACAATCTGCCTAAAACAGATGATGAATATGCACAAGCTACTGACGCCAGCAGCCACGGCCCCTTTGTCTATCCTGTTCTAGCTGTGCACGCCCAAACAGGTGAGCCTATTCATAAGTACCGCCATGCAGGTGAGAGATAGATATTCTGTTTACTAATAATTTATAGCCATTCACTGTGACTGTTCCTGTATCAGAGATATGATGCAGGAATATAAAAACCTGCCACCTATAAATTATGATTTTTAATTTCTGATTCAGTTGAATCCCCCATCCGTTCCATACGTGAAAATTTTTTTGATTTTCAAGCCCTAAACCCATTTCAGTATAGAGTTTTAAATTTACTGAAGTTCAGTATGTAAACATCCCGCATAATCGTACCATTCACATTTAGAGCTCATCCGGCATAATCAATCTGCCAACGAAGGAGATCGCTATGCGTAAAGCCCGTTTTACTGAGCATCAGATCATCGCTGTGATTAAGTCGGTTGAAGCTGGACGAACCGTTAAAGATGTCTGCCGGCAGGCCGGTATCTCTGAAGCCACCTACTATAACTGGAAGTCCAGATACGGCGGCATGGGGGCTTCTGATATTAAAAAGATCAAGGATCTTGAGGACGAGAATCGGCGTCTCAAACAGATGTTTGCCGACCTGAGCCTTGAGAACCGGGCGCTGAAAGACGTTATCGAAAAAAAGCTTTAAAACCAGCCTTTAAGCGTGAGCTGGTCACCCATCTGATAACGACATTTGGACTCAGTATCCGTCAGGCCTGCCGGAGTCTTAACCTGAGCAGAACGGTTTACCATTACCGTCCGGATACCACGCGTGACGAACCCGTTATTGTCGCGTTGCAGGCAGTGGCAGAGCGATACCCACGATACGGTTTTCCGAAACTTTTTCAGGTTTTGCGGCGGCAGGGATACCCGTGGAATCACAAAAGGATCCACCGTATTTACTGTCTGCTGAAACTGAATTTTCGCCGTAAGGGCAAACAGCGCTTGCCGGTGCGTAATCCCTCGCCACTGGCAACACCGGCAGCGCTGAACCAGAGCTGGTCTGTCGACTTTATGCATGATGCCCTGATCTGTGGCCGTCGTTTTCGCACGTTCAATGTCGTTGATGACTTTAACCGTGAGGCGTTGTCGATTGAAATCGATCTGAATCTGCCAGCTCAGCGAGTGGTCCGTGTACTCGACAGGATTGCGACAAATCGCGGGTATCCGGTCATGCTGCGCATGGATAATGGCCCGGAATTTATCTCTCTGACACTGGCTGAATGGGCAGAGAAACATGCAGTAAAACTGGAATTTATCCAGCCAGGTAAGCCGACGCAGAACGCTTTCATTGAGCGCTTTAACCGGACATACCGTACAGAAATACTCGATTTTTATCTGTTCAGAACGCTGAATGAAGTGCGGGAAATCACGGAGAAATGGTTGTCAGAATATAACTGTGAACGCCCGCATGAATCACTGAACAATATGACACCGGAGGAATACCGACAGCACCATTATTTGGCCGGGATCTCAAAAAATGCATGGAACTAAAACGGGTCTATTTACAGTCTCGACCTGTCTGGCGTTGAGCTTCATTTGGGGGCACATTTCTAATCGAAGTTAAGATGCCCCCAATTATGCCCCCAATGGCATCCGGATTTCAACGGACAACCTCGGACGACTCAGGACGTAAAAATCACTGCAATCATTGATTTTTAAGGGATAATTGGACTTTCTCGGATGGTCTTGGAAGTACTAATGGTGCCGAAGGCCGGACTCGAACCGGCACGTATTTCTACGGTTGATTTTGAATCAACTGCGTCTACCGATTTCGCCACTCCGGCACGGAAGGGATGCGGAAAACGTTGTGGATTATACCTGTCATGCGCCACCATGCAAGCACCAGCGTGTGCCTGACTCGCTAAGTGTTGAAAATTTCAGCATTCCCTTTCTCACCTGTAACCATCGTCACAGTTTGCCCCCTTATTAATCCCCCCTTCTGCGAAGCGTCCCGTTTCCCCATGCTCTACACTTCCAGTTCAACACCACACTGAGGGAAACACGATGTCGATGATAAAAAGCTACGCCGCAAAAGCGGCGGGCAGCGAACTCGAACTCTATGAATATGATGCGGGCGAGCTTAAGCCGGAAGATGTCGAAGTCCAGGTCGATTACTGCGGTATCTGCCATTCCGATTTGTCGATGATCGACAACGAATGGGGGTTCTCTCAGTATCCACTGGTTGCCGGGCATGAGGTGATTGGTCGCGTGGCGGCGCTCGGCAGCGCGGCGCAAGATAAAGGTCTGAAGGTTGGTCAGCGAGTCGGCATTGGCTGGACGGCGCGCAGCTGCGGGCATTGCGACGCCTGTATCAGCGGCAATCAGATTAACTGCCTGGAAGGTTCCGTTCCCACTATTCTCAATCGCGGTGGCTTTGCCGAGAAGCTGCGGGCCGACTGGCAATGGGTGATCCCGCTGCCGGAAAGCATCGATCTGGCGGCGGCGGGTCCCTTGCTGTGCGGCGGTATCACGGTGTTCAAACCGCTGCTGATGCACCATATCACCGCCACCAGCCGCGTTGGGGTGATCGGCATCGGCGGCCTGGGGCATATCGCCATTAAGCTGTTACATGCGATGGGTTGCGAAGTGACCGCGTTCAGCTCCAATCCGGCGAAAGAGCAGGAAGTGCTGGCGATGGGGGCGGATAAGGTGGTTAACAGCCGCGATCCGGATGCACTAAAAGCGCTGGCGGGCCAGTTCGATCTCATTATTAACACGGTTAACGTCGATCTCGACTGGCAGCCTTATTTTGAAGCACTGGCCTACGGCGGTAACTTCCATACCGTCGGCGCGGTGCTGAAGCCGCTGCCGGTGCCAGCGTTCACCTTAATTGCCGGCGATCGCAGCATCTCCGGTTCGGCAACCGGTACGCCGTTCGAACTGCGCAAGCTGATGAAGTTTGCCGGGCGCAGCAAGGTGTCGCCCACCACCGAACTGTACCCGATGTCGCGAATTAACGACGCTATCCAGCACGTGCGTGACGGCAAAGCCCGCTACCGCGTGGTGCTGAAAGCCGACTTCTGATGCAAGGCTCAGTCCCGCAAGGGGCTGAGCTTATTGCCCGTTACGAAACGCGAGCACCGCCTGGCGGCACTGTTCCGTCACATGCTCGATGTCATGGTTCACGTCGATGCGGGCAATATCACGTTCGTCCTCCTGCGGGCACTCCAGCGCGTCGAACTGGCTTTTGAGTAATCCCACCGGCATAAAGTGCCCTGCCCGACGCTGCATGCGCGCCAGAATGGTCTCGTAATCGCCGTCCAGCCACAAAAAATGCACATTCGGACTGCCCTGCCGCAATATATCGCGATACTGTTTTTTTAATGACGAGCAGACAATAAACCCGGTCTCATTCTTTTTATATAAACTGTATGAAGCGTCATTTAATCGCGCTAACCACGGTAGTCGGTCTTCATCGGTTAATGGAATACCTTCAGACATTTTATCAATATTTTTGGCCGGATGGAGATCGTCACCATCAATGAATTTGGCCGATAATACTGCAGCAATTTTGCTGCCAATTAAAGATTTACCGCTACCCGAAACGCCCATCAAAATATAACTTTCCCCGGCCATTGAAAAAACTCCAGATTCATATTCCATGGCGCGATACTACGCCTTCCACATTGCAGAATTCACCTTTTTTCGGCGTGGCTGAGCAGATTTACAAGGCGCATCACGTTATGCGTAACATTGTAGTGTAACAATTTTCCAGCGTGATCTTTATCACAAATAATAACAATCAAAACCGTTTAAATGCTGCCGAGGTTACTACCTGACCAGTGAGGCATTTATGCAAGTTAAAACCCAATCCTGCGTTGTCGCGGGTAAGAAAACTGTTGCCATTACCGACCAAAATATTGAATGGAATAATAAAGGAACGCTGGTGCAAATTACCCGCGGCGGAATTTGTGGTTCCGACTTACATTATTATCAGGAAGGAAAAGTCGGTAATTTTACCGTTAAAGCACCGATGATTTTAGGCCATGAAGTTATTGGTAAAGTGGTGCACAGCGACTCAAAAGAATTACATGAAGGTCAGTCGGTGGCTATTAATCCGTCGAAGCCCTGTGGCCACTGTAAATACTGTCTGCAGCACGAAGAAAACCAGTGCACGGAAATGCACTTTTTTGGCAGCGCCATGTATTTTCCCCACGTTGACGGCGGCTTTAGCCGATTTAAAACCGTCGATACCGCGCAGTGCATCCCCTACCCCCAGCACGCCGATGAAAAAGTCATGGCCTTTGCCGAACCGCTGGCAGTCGCAATACACGCCGCGCATGAAGCAGGAGACCTGCAGGGCAAACGCGTGTTTATCTCCGGCGTGGGGCCTATCGGCTGCCTGATCGTCAGCGCAGTGAAAACGCTCGGCGCAGCAGAAATTGTCTGTGCTGATATCAGCCCGCGCTCGCTGTCGCTTGCCCAGCAGATGGGTGCTGACACGCTGATCAACCCGCAGCAGGACTCGCTCGATGAGTGGAAAAAAGAAAAAGGCTACTTCGACGTCAGCTTCGAAGTCTCCGGTCATCCGTCCTCAATCACCACCTGCCTGGAGGTCACCCGCGCGAAAGGCGTGATGGTGCAGGTCGGCATGGGCGGTGCGGTACCGGACTTCCCGATGATGATGCTGATCGGCAAAGAGATCGCGCTCAAAGGCTCGTTCCGCTTTACCACCGAGTTCAACACCGCGGTGTCGTGGCTGGCGAATAACGTTATCGATCCACTGCCGTTACTCAGCGCTGAATATCCGTTTACCGAGCTTGAACAGGCGCTGATCTTTGCCGGGGATAAAACCCAGGCGGCGAAAGTCCAGCTCGTTTTTGCTGAAACAAAATAAGGAAGAGCATAATGAACGATCTTTTTTCACTGGATGGCAAAAATATTCTGATCACCGGTTCGGCCCAGGGTATTGGTTATTTACTGGCGACCGGGCTGGGTAAATATGGCGCGCAGATTATCGTCAATGATATTACGCCGGAGCGCGCGGAGGCCGCCGTCGCCAAACTGCAACAGGAAGGGATCCGCGCCGTTGCCGCGCCCTTCAATGTTACGCAGAAACAGGACATTGATGCCGCCATCGACCATATCGAAAAAGACATTGGCCCAATCGATGTGCTGGTGAATAACGCCGGTATTCAGCGCCGCCATCCGTTTACCGAGTTCCCGGAGCAGGACTGGAACGATGTGATTGCCGTTAACCAGACGGCGGTGTTCCTGGTCTCGCAGGCAGTAACGCGTCGGATGGTGGAACGTCAGGCCGGGAAGGTCATCAACATCTGCTCCATGCAGAGCGAACTGGGCCGCGACACCATCACGCCGTATGCCGCCTCGAAAGGCGCGGTGAAAATGCTCACCCGCGGTATGTGCGTTGAGCTGGCGCGCCACAATATCCAGGTCAACGGTATCGCACCGGGCTACTTCAAAACCGAGATGACCAAAGCGCTGGTCGAGGATGAAGCCTTCACCGCCTGGCTGTGCAAACGTACGCCAGCCGCGCGCTGGGGCGATCCGCAGGAGCTGATTGGCGCAGCGGTCTTCCTCTCTTCCAAAGCATCCGATTTTGTTAACGGGCACCTGTTGTTTGTCGATGGCGGCATGCTGGTCGCCGTCTGATGCAACACAACGCAACATCACGCAGCGCCCAGGCGCTGCATTTTTGGCCACCCCTAAATAATTCGAGTTGCGGGACGGCGGCAAGTGAATGAACCCGATGAGCTTACTTGAGTAAGTGATTCGGGTGAGTGAGCGCAGCCAACACACCTGCAACTTGAAGTATGACGGGGATATAAGAGAAACGATTATGCCATTAATAATAATTGCGGCAGGCGTCGCGCTGCTCCTGGTCCTGATGATTGGTTTTAAAGTTAACGGCTTTATTGCTCTGGTCCTGGTTGCGGCGGTCGTCGGTTTTGCCGAAGGGATGGATGCCCAGGCCGTTTTGCACTCAATACAAAATGGGATCGGCGGGACGCTCGGCGGTCTGGCGATGATCCTTGGCTTCGGCGCAATGCTCGGTAAGCTGATTTCCGATACCGGCGCGGCTCAGCGCATCGCCACCACGTTAATTGGCACGTTTGGTAAGAAACGCGTGCAGTGGGCGCTGGTGATCACCGGACTGGTGGTAGGTCTGGCGATGTTTTTCGAAGTCGGCTTTGTTCTGCTGCTGCCGCTGGTGTTTACGGTGGTGGCCTCTTCCGGCCTGCCGCTGCTGTATGTTGGCGTCCCGATGGTAGCTGCGCTGTCCGTGACCCACTGTTTTCTGCCGCCGCATCCGGGGCCGACCGCGATTGCCACCATTTTCGAGGCTAATCTCGGCACCACCCTGCTGTACGGCTTTATTATTACTATCCCGACGGTGATTGTTGCCGGGCCGCTGTTTTCTAAGCTGCTGACCCGCTTTGAGAAAGCGCCGCCGGAAGGGTTATTCAACCCGCATCTGTTCACCGAAGAAGAGATGCCGTCGTTCTGGAACAGTATCTTTGCCGCAGTAATCCCGGTCATACTGATGGCGGTCGCCGCAGTGTGCGAAATCACGCTGCCGAAAACCAACAGCGTACGGGTGTTCTTTGAGTTTATCGGTAACCCTGCGGTCGCGTTGTTTATCGCTATCGTGCTCGCTATTTTTACCCTTGGTCGGCGTAACGGACGTACGATCGAGCAAATTATGGATATCATTGGCGACTCTATCGGTGCGATTGCGATGATTGTGTTTATCATCGCCGGGGGCGGCGCGTTTAAGCAGGTTCTGGTCGACAGCGGCGTGGGGCAATATATCTCGCACCTGATGACCGGCACGTCGCTTTCTCCGCTGCTGATGTGCTGGACGGTCGCCGCCTTGCTGCGTATCGCGCTCGGTTCAGCCACCGTGGCGGCGATCACCACCGCAGGCGTGGTGCTGCCGATTATCAACGTCACTCATGCCGACCCGGCGCTGATGGTGCTGGCTACCGGCGCGGGCAGCGTGATTGCCTCCCACGTTAACGATCCGGGATTCTGGCTGTTTAAAGGCTATTTTAATCTCAGCGTCGGGGAAACGTTGCGTACCTGGACGGTAATGGAGACGCTGATTTCCATTATGGGGCTGCTGGGGGTTCTGGCGCTGAACGCCATTCTGCATTAAGACGGTCATCACCGGGGAGCACAGATCCGCGCTCCCCGGCACTGGAGAGAAAATGAGGAACCACAGAATTTCTTTGCAAGACATCGCCACGCTGGCGGGCGTGACCAAAATGACGGTGAGCCGCTACATTCGCTCGCCAAAAAAGGTCGCAAAAGAAACCGGCGAACGCATCGCGCAGATTATGGAGGAGATTAATTACATCCCCAACCGCGCGCCCGCGATGCTGCTGAATGCGCAAAGCTATACGCTTGGTGTGCTGATCCCCTCGTTTCAAAACCAGCTGTTCGCTGACATTCTGGCCGGCATTGAGTCGGTCACCTCGGACCATAACTATCAGACGCTGATCGCCAACTACAATTACGACCGGGAATCCGAGGAAGAGTCGGTGATCAATCTGCTGTCATACAATATCGACGGCATTATCCTGTCCGAAAAATATCACACCCTGCGCACGGTGAAGTTTTTGCGTTCAGCCAACATTCCGGTGGTGGAGCTGATGGATATTCAGGGCGATCGTCTGGACATGGAAGTAGGCTTCGATAACCGTCAGGCGGCGTTTGATATGGTCAGCACCATGCTGGATAAACGCCAGCGGCGCAAAATCCTCTATCTCGGTTCGAAAGACGACGTCCGCGATGAACAGCGCTATCGCGGCTATTGCGATGCCATGACGCGCAGGGGTCTGGCGCCGCTGCGCGTCAATCCGCGTTCTATTTCGTCCATCCATCTCGGCACCCAGATGATGCGGGACGCGCTCGCCGCGCATCCGGATTTAGACGGCGTTTTTTGCACCAACGACGATATTGCGATGGGCGCGCTGCTGCTGTGCCGCGAGCGCGATCTGGCCGTTCCGGAACAGATCTCGATTGCCGGTTTCCACGGGCTGGAAATGGGCAGGCAGATGATCCCAAGCCTCGCCAGCGTGATCACCCCGCGTTTTGACATTGGCCGCATGGCAGCGCAGATGTTGCTGAGCAAAATCAAGAACAACGACCATAACCACAACACCGTGGATTTGGGGTACCAGATTTATCACGGCAATACGCTTTAAGTCATTTTCTCCGGCCATCGCATACTCTCTTTGATGGACATTGCCTATACTCCAGGCAAGATAAATGGAGGAAATCTCAATGAGCACACCCCTGCTAATTGCCCGCACGCCGGACACCGAACTGTTTTTACTGCCAGGCATGGCCAACCGTCACGGACTGATTACCGGCGCGACCGGGACCGGTAAAACCGTCACGCTACAAAAGCTGGCCGAATCGCTGTCTGAAATTGGCGTACCGGTATTTATGGCCGATGTGAAAGGCGACTTAACCGGCGTGGCCGAGGAAGGGCAGGCCTCTGAAAAGCTGCTCGCCCGCCTGAAAAATATCGGCATTACCGACTGGCAACCGCATGCTAATCCGGTCACGGTGTGGGATATCTTCGGCGAAAAAGGTCACCCCGTGCGGGCCACGGTATCTGACCTCGGCCCGCTGCTGCTGGCCCGTTTGCTGAACCTCAACGACGTACAGTCCGGCGTGCTGGATATTATCTTCCGCATTGCTGATGACCAGGGTCTGCTGCTGCTCGATTTCAAAGACCTGCGAGCCATTACCCAGTACATCGGCGATAACGCCAAATCCTTCCAGAATCAATATGGCAATATCAGCAGCGCCTCGGTCGGGGCAATTCAGCGTGGACTGCTGTCGCTGGAGCAACAGGGGGCGGCGCACTTCTTTGGCGAACCGATGCTGGACATCAAAGACTGGATGCGAACTGACGCCAGCGGCAAAGGGATGATCAACATCCTCAGCGCAGAGAAGCTCTACCAGATGCCCAAACTGTACGCCGCCAGCCTGCTGTGGATGCTCTCCGAACTGTACGAACAGTTGCCGGAAGCAGGCGATCTGGAGAAGCCAAAACTGGTGTTCTTCTTCGATGAAGCTCACCTGCTGTTCAACGACGCCCCGCAGGTGCTGCTGGATAAAATCGAACAGGTGATCCGCCTGATCCGCTCGAAAGGGGTCGGCGTGTGGTTCGTCTCGCAAAACCCGTCAGATATTCCAGACAACGTGCTCGGTCAGTTGGGGAACCGCGTGCAGCACGCCCTGCGCGCGTTTACACCGAAGGATCAGAAAGCGGTGAAAACCGCCGCGCAAACCATGCGCGCCAACCCGGCATTTGATACCGAAAAAGCCATTCAGGAACTGGGAACCGGCGAGGCGCTGGTGTCGTTTCTGGACGCTAAAGGCAGCCCGTCTGTGGTTGAACGAGCAATGGTGATTGCGCCGTGCTCGCGGATGGGACCGGTGATGGATGACGAGCGTAACGGGCTGATTAATCACTCCTCGCTGTACGGTAAATATGAAGAACAGGTCGACCGCGAGTCCGCCTATGAGCGTTTACAGCAAGGCGTGCAGGCCAGCACCGAGCAGCAAAATACACCTCCCGCCAACGGTAAAGCGATCGATGTGGACGGCGGTATTCTCGGTGGATTGAAGGATATTCTGTTTGGCAGCACCGGACCGCGCGGCGGCAAGCGCGATGGCGTGGTACAAAGCGTGGCGAAAAGCGCGGCGCGACAGGTCACCAATCAGATAATCCGCGGCATGTTGGGGAGTTTGATGGGCGGGAGAAAACGCTAGCAGGAAGGCGCCCCTCCCGCACAGCGGGAGGGGCGAATATCAGGACTTACGCAGCATCAGCCACAGGCTTATCAGGAAGAAGCTGGCGCTTGGCAGCAACGCGCCGATAATCGGCGGAATGCCGTACACCAGCGTCAGCGGGCCAAAGATTTGGTCCAGCACATAGAACACAAAGCCGAAGCTAATCCCTGTCACCACGCGCACGCCCATCGGGACGCTACGCAGCGGACCAAAGATAAACGACAGCGCCATCAGCATCATTACCGCCACAGACAGCGGCTGGAAGACTTTGCTCCACATATTGAGCTGGTAGCGTCCGGCGTCCTGGCCGCTCGACTTCAGGTACTTCACGTAGTTATGCAGACCACTAATCGAGAGCGCATCAGGATCCAACGCCACGACGCCGAGCTTGTCGGGTGTAAGGTTGGTTTTCCAGGTACCGCTCACCGTCTGCGAGCCGGTGATTTGCTTCGGATCGGTCAGGTTGGATTCATCCACCTGCGACAAACGCCAGACCTTCTGCTCCGGGTCAAACGTCGCACTTGCGGCATAGCGGACGGACTGCAAACGGCGCTTGTCGTTAAAGGAGTAGATGCTAATTCCGCCTAACTCGGCGTCACCTTTCACCCGCTCAATGTAGACAAAGCTGTCGCCATCTTTCGCCCACAAACCTTGCTGGGTAGAGAGCAGCGAGCCGCCGTACATCTGCTGCGCACGGTAGTTACGCGCCATCTGTTCGCCCTGCGGCGCCACCCATTCGCCGATGGCCATCGTCAGCAGCACCAGCGGAATCGCGGTTTTCATCACCGACAACGCCACCTGCATACGGGTAAAGCCAGAAGCCTGCATGACCACCAGTTCACTGCGCTGCGCCAGCATGCCCAGCCCCAGCAAAGCACCCAGCAGCGCCGCCATCGGGAAGAAGATCTGGATATCTTTCGGCGCGCTGAGCAGGGTATACAGCCCGGCGCCCATCGCATCGTAGCTCCCCTGCCCGGCTTTTTTCAGCTGGTCGACAAACTTGATGATCCCGGAGAGCGACACCAGCATGAACAACGTCATCATGATGGTGGTGAAAATGGTTTTACCGATATAGCGGTCAAGTACACCAAAAGGCTGCATTATACCGCTCCTTTACGCATAAAACGGGCACGTAAGCGGCGCATCGGCACCGTATCCCAGAGGTTAAGCACAATCGCCAGCGCCAGATACGCCAGGTTAACCGTCCACATCCAGAACACCGGATCCAGCTTACCTTTGCCGCCGTTCGACTTCAGCGATGTCTGAACCAGGAAGAACAGCAAATAAAGCAGCATTGCTGGCAGCATGGACAGTACGCGACCCTGACGCGGGTTAACCACGCTCAGCGGTACAACCATCAGCGCCATCATAAATACGGTGAATACTAACGTGATACGCCAGGTCAGCTCCGCACGGGCGCGATCGGTGTCGGTCGTCCATAGCGTACGCATGGTCATCTGGTCGGTATCGTTTGGATCCAGCGCCACGGCCTGATGACCGATAATCGCCTGATAATTCTGGAAGTCGGTAATGCGGAAATCGCGCAGCAGCGCGGTCCCTTCAAAACGCGTCCCCTGGTTCAGCGTCACGACCTGAGAGCCATCGCGCAATTGGGTAAGATGACCGGAGTCCGCTACCACCACCGAAGGCCGGGCGTTACCTTTCGGGCGGATTTGCGCGAGGAACACATCGTTGAAGTTACTGCCGTCAACGCTTTCGATGAACAGCACCGAGCCGCCGTTAGTCGCCTGCTGGAATTGCCCCTGAGCAAGCGCCGCCATACCGGGGTTCGCTTTCGCCTCCGCCAGGACTTCGTCCTGATGTCTGGAGGACCACGGTCCGGCCCACATCACGTTGACCGCCGCAATAATACTGGTAAACAGCGCCAGCACCATCGCCGCTTTTACTAAGACAGCCTTGCTCAGCCCGCAGGCGTGCATGACCGTAATTTCACTTTCGGTATACAGTTTGCCCAGCGTCATCAGCAGCCCGAGGAACAGGCTTAATGGCAAGATAAGTTGCGCCATTTCTGGCACGCCCAGCCCCAGCAGCGAGAGCACCAGATTCGCCGGGATATCACCGTCAACCGCCGCACCAAGGATCCTGACTAACTTTTGACAAAAGAAGATCAAAAGCAGGATGAATAGGATCGCAAGTTGGCTTTTGAGCGTTTCCCGAACCAGATATCTTATGATTATCACTTTAAATACGCCCGTAAAAACCCGTCTTTTGCCGGAATTTAGCTTGTTTCATGGCTTAAACGTCATTTATTCTCTTGAGTCGTCGAAATCGTCGCTAAGATCATTATACTCAACGGATCCACCTCTCAGAAATTGTTCTGACGTGCCAATGCCGTAATAACGTTAAGATTAACACGAAGTCACCGCAACAGCGGGTATGAGTTACGAAAGCTTGCAATTCTATCCGTAGCCACCGCCGTTGTCTTTAAGATTCAGGAGCGTAGTGCATGGAGTTCAGTGTAAAAAGCGGTAGCCCGGAGAAACAGCGGAGTGCGTGCATCGTCGTGGGTGTCTTTGAACCACGCCGTCTCTCTCCGATTGCAGAGCAGCTCGACAAGATCAGCGACGGGTACATCAGCGCACTGCTGCGTCGTGGCGAACTGGAAGGCAAACCAGGTCAAACCCTGTTGCTGCACCATGTTCCTAACGTTCTGTCTGAGCGAATTCTCCTCATTGGTTGTGGCAAAGAGCGCGAGCTTGATGAGCGCCAGTACAAGCAGGTCATTCAGAAAACCATCAATACGCTGAATGATACTGGCTCAATGGAAGCCGTCTGCTTCCTGACTGAGCTGCACGTCAAAGGGCGCAATAACTACTGGAAAGTGCGTCAGGCCGTTGAGACAGCACAGGAAACGCTGTACAGCTTTGATCAATTGAAGACCAACAAAAGCGAGCCGCGTCGTCCGCTGCGTAAAATGGTCTTCAACGTACCGACCCGCCGGGAACTGACCAGCGGTGAGCGTGCGATCCAGCACGGTCTGGCGATCGCCGCCGGCATTAAAGCAGCAAAAGATCTCGGCAACATGCCGCCGAACATCTGTAACGCCGCCTACCTCGCCTCTCAGGCGCGCCAGCTGGCAGACAGCTACAGCAAAAATGTTGTAACCCGCGTGATCGGCGAGCAGCAGATGAAAGAGCTGGGCATGCACTCTTATCTGGCCGTCGGTCACGGCTCGCAGAATGAGTCGCTGATGTCGGTCATCGAGTACAAAGGCAATCCGTCCGAAGACGCACGTCCGATCGTGCTGGTCGGTAAAGGGTTAACCTTTGACTCTGGCGGTATCTCCATCAAACCAGCCGAAGGCATGGATGAGATGAAATACGACATGTGCGGCGCGGCAGCGGTATATGGCGTGATGCGCATGGTGGCCGAGCTTCAGCTGCCAATCAATGTCGTCGGCGTGCTGGCAGGCTGCGAAAACATGCCGGGTGGCCGTGCGTATCGTCCAGGCGACGTGCTGACCACCATGTCTGGTCAGACCGTTGAAGTTCTCAATACCGATGCCGAAGGCCGTCTGGTCCTGTGCGACGTATTAACCTACGTCGAGCGCTTTGAGCCAGAAGCGGTGATTGACGTCGCAACCCTGACCGGCGCGTGCGTGATTGCGCTGGGCCATCACATCACCGGACTGATGTCGAACCACAACCCGCTGGCGCATGAGCTGATCGGTGCGTCCGAACAGGCTGGCGACCGCGCGTGGCGTTTACCGCTGGGTGATGAATACCAGGAGCAGCTAGAGTCCAACTTTGCGGATATGGCGAACATCGGCGGACGTCCTGGCGGCGCCATTACCGCGGGCTGCTTCCTGTCACGCTTTACCCGTAAGTACAACTGGGCGCACCTCGATATCGCCGGTACCGCATGGCGTTCAGGGAAAGCCAAAGGCGCAACCGGTCGTCCGGTGGCGCTGCTGTCGCAGTTCCTGCTCAACCGTGCCGGTTTTAACGGCGAAGAGTAAGGCGGTAAGCACAAGCAATAAGACCCGTAGGCCGGATAAGCGCAACGCCATCCGGCCTACGGTTGTGCATCATGGCAACGCATTTAAATTCACCAGAAGAAGCCCCATATATGAGAAACGCAACTTTCTATCTTCTGGACAATGACACGCAACACGATGGCTTAAGCGCCGTCGAGCAGTTGGTGTGTGAAATTGCCGCAGAACGTTGGCGTACTGGCAAGCGCGTGCTGATCGCCTGCGAAAACGAAAAGCAGGCTCTTCGACTGGATGAAGCCCTGTGGGCAAGACCGGCAGAAAGCTTTGTTCCGCATAATCTGGCAGGTGAAGGCCCCAGAGGCGGCGCACCGGTAGAAATTGCCTGGCCGGAGAAACGCAACAGCAGCCCGCGCGACCTGCTTATCAGTTTGCGCGTTGGCTTTGCAGATTTTGCCACCGCTTTCACAGAAGTGATAGACTTCGTCCCTTACGAAGATTCTTTGAAACAATCGGCACGCGATCGCTACAAAGCTTACCGCGTGGCTGGTTTTAACCTGAATACGGCAACCTGGAAATAATGGAAAAGACATACAACCCACAAGATATCGAACAGCCGCTTTACGAGCACTGGGAAAAGCAGGGCTATTTCAAACCTAACGGCGATGAAAGCAAAGAGTCCTTCTGCATCATGATCCCGCCGCCGAACGTCACCGGCAGTTTGCATATGGGTCATGCTTTCCAGCAAACCATCATGGATACCATGATCCGCTACCAGCGCATGCAGGGTAAAAACACTCTGTGGCAGGCAGGTACCGATCACGCGGGTATCGCAACCCAGATGGTGGTTGAGCGTAAGATTGCCGCTGAAGAAGGTAAAACCCGCCACGACTACGGTCGCGAAGCGTTTATCGACAAAATCTGGCAGTGGAAAGCGGAATCCGGCGGCACCATCACCCGCCAGATGCGCCGTCTCGGCAACTCCGTTGACTGGGAGCGCGAGCGCTTCACTATGGACGAAGGTCTTTCCAATGCCGTGAAAGAAGTCTTCGTTCGCCTGTACAAAGAAGACCTGATTTACCGTGGCAAGCGCCTGGTGAACTGGGACCCGAAACTGCGCACCGCGATTTCCGACCTGGAAGTGGAAAACCGCGAGTCGAAAGGCTCAATGTGGCACATCCGCTATCCGCTGGCCGACGGCGCGAAAACCGCTGATGGTAAAGATTACCTGGTCGTCGCCACCACCCGTCCGGAAACCGTACTGGGCGATACCGGCGTGGCCGTCAACCCGGAAGATCCGCGTTATAAAGATCTGATTGGCAAGTTTGTTGTTCTGCCGCTGGTTAACCGCCGCATTCCCATCGTCGGCGATGAACACGCTGATATGGAAAAAGGCACCGGCTGCGTGAAGATCACCCCGGCGCACGACTTTAACGACTACGAAGTCGGGAAACGTCACGGCCTGCCGATGATCAATATTCTGACCTTTGACGGCGACATCCGTGAAACCGCGGAAGTGTACGACACCAAAGGCGAAGAGTCTGACGTTTATTCCAATGAAATCCCGGCTGAGTTCCAGAAGCTGGAGCGCTTTGCCGCGCGTAAAGCGGTGGTTGCCGCTGTTGATGCGCTGGGCCTGCTGGAAGAAATTAAACCGCACGACCTGACCGTACCTTACGGCGACCGTGGCGGCGTGGTTATTGAACCGATGCTGACCGACCAGTGGTACGTCCGTGCCGACGTGCTGGCGAAACCGGCGGTTGAAGCGGTTGAAAACGGCGACATTCAGTTCGTACCGAAGCAGTACGAAAACATGTACTTCTCCTGGATGCGCGATATTCAGGACTGGTGTATTTCCCGTCAGCTGTGGTGGGGTCACCGTATCCCGGCATGGTATGACAACGACGGCAACGTCTACGTTGGCCGTACCGAAGACGAAGTGCGTCAGGAAAACAACCTCGGTGCCGACATTCAGCTTCGCCAGGACGAAGACGTACTCGATACCTGGTTCTCCTCCGCACTGTGGACCTTCTCTACCCTGGGCTGGCCGGAAAACACCGACGCGCTGCGTCAGTTCCACCCAACCAGCGTGATGGTTTCCGGTTTCGACATCATCTTCTTCTGGATTGCCCGCATGATCATGATGACCATGCACTTCATCAAAGATGAAAACGGCAAGCCGCAAGTGCCGTTTAAGACCGTCTACATGACCGGTCTGATCCGCGACGACGAAGGCCAGAAGATGTCCAAATCCAAGGGCAACGTCATTGACCCGCTGGATATGGTCGACGGAATCTCCCTGGCAGAACTGCTGGAGAAACGTACCGGCAACATGATGCAGCCGCAACTGGCCGAGAAGATTGCCAAGCGTACCGAGAAGCAGTTCCCGGACGGCATCGAGCCGCACGGCACCGACGCACTGCGCTTCACCCTGGCGGCGCTGGC
This sequence comes from Citrobacter sp. RHBSTW-00887, assembly GCF_013728095.1. Lineage (NCBI taxonomy): Bacteria > Pseudomonadati > Pseudomonadota > Gammaproteobacteria > Enterobacterales > Enterobacteriaceae > Citrobacter > Citrobacter sp. RHBSTW-00887. The sequence goes on from NZ_CP056267.1 coordinate 4,618,291, forward strand.
CTCTACCGGTCGCGACATCAACTGGGATATGAAGCGTCTGGAAGGTTACCGTAACTTCTGTAACAAGCTGTGGAACGCCAGCCGCTTCGTGCTGATGAACACCGAAGACCAGGATTGCGGCTTCAACGGCGGCGAAATGACCCTGTCGCTGGCGGATCGCTGGATCCTTGCTGAATTCAACCAGACCATCAAAGCGTACCGCGAAGCGCTGGACAACTTCCGCTTCGACATCGCCGCGGGCATTCTGTACGAATTCACCTGGAACCAGTTCTGCGACTGGTATCTGGAGCTGACCAAGCCGGTAATGAACGGCGGTTCCGAGTCTGAACTGCGCGGCACCCGCAATACGCTGGTCACCGTTCTGGAAGGTCTGCTGCGCCTGGCGCATCCGATCATCCCGTTCATCACCGAGACCATCTGGCAGCGCGTGAAGGTGATTTCCGGTATTACCGCCGACACCATCATGCTGCAGCCGTTCCCGGAATATAACGCCGCACAGGTTGATGTAGCCGCGCTGGCTGATACCGAATGGCTGAAGCAGGCGATCGTTGCCGTACGTAACATCCGTGCGGAAATGAACATCGCCCCAGGTAAACCGCTCGAACTGTTGCTGCGCGGTTGCAGCGCTGATGCGATGCGCCGTGTGAACGATAACCGCAGCTTCCTGCTGACCCTGGCGCGTCTGGAAAGCATCACCGTACTGCCAGCCGATGACAAAGGTCCGGTCTCCGTGACCAAAATCATCGACGGCGCCGAGCTGCTGATCCCGATGGCTGGCCTCATCAATAAAGAAGATGAGCTGGCGCGTCTGGCGAAAGAAGTGGCGAAAATCGAAGGTGAGATTGCCCGTATCGAAGGCAAACTTTCCAACGAAGGTTTCGTTGCTCGCGCACCGGAAGCAGTTATCGCCAAAGAGCGTGAGAAGCTGGACGGTTATGCGGAAGCGAAAGCGAAACTGATTGAGCAGCAGGCGGTCATCGCCGCGCTGTAAAGCTGTTTATCGGATAAGCGTATCGCATCCAACACCGCAGACGATAAAAGCCTCTGACGCATATGCTCAGAGGCTTTTTGTTGAATTATCCTCGCTTGCGCTTCCCCTTACCGCAGTGGTATTAACTGCATATGTCTCACTTTTATGTCATGAGTTCGCTATGAGTGCCATTACCTCCGTCGCGGCGACGCTGCGCCGAATCACCGCAGCAGATAATGCCGCTATCGCTGCGGTGATCCGCAATGTTTCCGCTGAATACGGGCTTACTGCCGATAAGGGCTATACCGTTGCCGACCCTAATCTGGATGAACTATTCCAGGTTTACAGCCAGCCGGGCGCGGCCTACTGGGTGGTTGAGCAAAACGGTGAAGTCGTGGGCGGCGGCGGCGTTGCGCCGTTAGGATGTAGCGAACCGGACATTTGCGAACTGCAAAAGATGTACTTCCTGTCGAGCGCACGCGGTCAGGGGCTGGCGAAAAAGCTGGCGCTGATGGCCCTCGAACATGCCCGTGAACAGGGTTTCAAACAGTGCTATCTGGAGACCACGGCGTTTCTGACCGAGGCAATCCGCCTGTATGAACATTTAGGGTTTGAGCATATCAGCGAAGCGCTGGGCTGTACCGGGCACGTGGATTGCGAAGTGCGGATGTTAAAACCCCTCTGACTTCAGCCGGAGGGGCAATGGTTGTGTTACTGCATTTCGGCGGAGAGCATCAGCCGAATGACGCCAGCCGCGCGAGCGGTTGGCAGCGTCAGCACCTGTGACCATAAATCCTGCACCATTTCACAAGCGACTTTCTCTTTGCCCACACCTTTACTCGGATCAGCCATAATCTGGATATCCGGTCCAAAGCGCTGTACCAATCCCGGGCCGATGGATTGCAGATCCTGAAGCGCCAGCTGTTTCTCTTGCGCCGTAACCGTATGTTTGTTCGGGCCATAAGCCGCGTGCATCATACTCATGTCGCTGGCCATACGACGATTCATCAGCTCCCGCGGAATAATACGCACCGGGTTAATCCCGCCTTTCACCGCCGGGAACAGAAAGCGAAAACACTCGTCATCGCCCACTTTTGCCACCGCAGCAATCTGCTCGAGGTTAATTTTCATATACTCAATCACATTGGCATCGGGTGCCTGCTGCAAACGCGCCATCTGTACCTGCAGGATTTGCGGCTGAATAGCGTCGATAATCTGTTGCTCGCTTTTCCCAGCTTCTTTCAGTTGCGTTGCCTGGTTGAGGATATTCTGCCATAACGCGGGTTCCTGCTCTTTAAGTACCTGATAAACAGGCATTGCCAGCATCGCATTTTCAAATTTCTGCGCGTCCGTCAGCCCATAATCAGGGCTTTCGTGCGGGATCAGGTAGTGCACATCAAACAGATTCCACGCGACAATCGCTACCACAAAAACCACCGCGCCGGAGATCTTTCCCAGCCAGCCTTTTTTGCGAAACATGCCAACGACGATAGCAATCACCGCCCCGATATAACCCGCCAACAATACGTGTGCCCAGTTCATTAACCATCCTTATGCAAAACAGTCTCTGTTGCGGGGATATATTTCCCCTTCGTGTGTTTTGATTATTACGGCAGCAGCGAGCGATTTCCAGCCACCAGATTTTGCTAATGGAAACAGGAAAGGTAAAACCGCGCGACGATTAGCGCCGCGCGTCAGAGAAGAGAGTCAGGCTGGCACGCCGCTGTGGAAGCGGAATTCATCGTCGGGAGAAGTAATCAATGCGGCTTCTACTTCGCCAAAGAACCGCACCCGACTACTGATATCGTCGGCAGAAACCTGCTGTGCCAGAGCCAGATAGTCCTGATAGTGCCGCGCCTCGGATCGCAGCAGAGAAAGATAAAATGCCTGTAAATCGTCATCCAAATACGGCGCCAGCGCGGCGAACCGTTCACAAGAACGCGCCTCAATGTAAGCCCCGCAAATCAGTTTGTCGATTAGCGTTAATGGCTCGTGGGTTCGCACCTCTTTGAGCATGCCTTTGGCATAACGGCTGGCGGTAATTTTGACATAGGGAATGTTGCGGCTCATCATCGCCTCACGCACCTGCCAGAAGTGGTGCAGCTCTTCTTTGATCAGCAAAACCATGCTGTCGATCAGCTTGCGCCCCCACGGGTCGTCAGTTTGCGGCATTACGCTTTTGCTTATCTGTTTATTCAGCGCGATAAAATCCGGTTCATCCCCTTCTCTGAAAGCATACGCTTCATAGGGTTTCAGCCAGTCCAGTAGCGCCTGCGATCCCTGTTTATCTGCAACATACTTACGCACCAGCAGCATGGCCGTTTGCGCCGCTTTTAGCTCGCAGACGAGATGATCCGTCAGTAACAGAGGGAGATTCGCCGGGGCTCGCGCTTTATCAAGCCAGGCCTGGGGCGTTTTACAGTGCAGGAAGTTGTGGATCGGGGAGAGTATTTGCAGGTAATCCATACGTTATCCTTGGCCTACGGCAGCAGACGCTACCGTAGGTCAGCAGATGACTTAGTGACGCACGCCGTCATCATCTTCGTCGACGAGGTCTTCATCGTCGCCGTCTTCACCTTCTTCGCCGTTCGGGTCTTCAAAATAGGTGCCCCAACCGTCGTATTCCACATCAAATTTTTCAGCCAGGTTCATCAGTTGCTCAACCTGAGCGTCGATCAACTCGGCATTCAGAGCACATTCGCTCAGGATGTCACAGCAAATAACCGTGTCGCCCTCTTCCACCTCCAGCTCTTCCGGCTCGGTCACTTCATAACCCAGCTTGAAGGCTTCTACTGCCGCTTTTTCCAGGGTTTCAAAGTCGTCCGCGGAAAGGTGATGCTCGATGGTGTACAGCGCGTCTGGATCGCTGCCATCTTCGAGTAACTCTTCAATAATCAAGCGCGTTTCTTCACGCTGTTCTTCCAGTAGTTCCGGGTTTGCCATGGCTCATTCCTCATAATGTCCTGCCGATACTCTTATTGTCACATACCGCTGTCATTGCCTCCACCTTTCCAGGAAAGATTTGTTAAACAAGGTTGCAAATGAATAAACATCCATATAAATTGAATTTTAATTCAATAAATGGCCTAAGCCATGTGAGGGAACTATGTCTGCGTTTTATCAGAAACATTTTTTGAAACTGCTTGATTTCACCTCTGCTGAACTCACGTCACTGCTCCAGCTCGCCGCGCAGCTCAAGACGGATAAGAAAAACGGTACCGAGGTCGCTAAACTCACCGGTAAAAACATCGCGCTCATCTTCGAAAAAGACTCAACCCGCACCCGTTGCTCTTTCGAAGTTGCCGCATACGATCAGGGCGCGCGCGTGACGTATCTCGGGCCGAGCGGCAGCCAGATTGGTCATAAAGAGTCGATCAAAGACACCGCCCGCGTACTCGGTCGTATGTACGACGGTATTCAGTATCGGGGCCACGGTCAGGAAATTGTCGAGACGCTGGCGGAATATGCCGGAGTTCCGGTTTGGAACGGATTAACCAACGAATTTCACCCCACCCAGTTGCTGGCGGATTTACTCACGATGCAGGAACACCTGCCGGGTAAAGCGTTTAATGAGATGGTGCTGGTCTACACCGGCGATGCCCGCAACAATATGGGCAATTCCATGCTGGAAGCCGCTGCGTTAACCGGACTGGATCTGCGTCTGGTCGCGCCCCAGGCCTGCTGGCCGGAGGAAAGCCTCGTTGCGGAGTGCAAAGCGCTGGCACAGAAAAACGGCGGCAATATAACGCTAACCGAAGATGTCGCCACGGGCGTGAAAGGCGCGGACTTCATCTATACCGACGTCTGGGTATCGATGGGCGAAGCGAAAGAGAAATGGGCCGAACGTATTGCACAACTGCGTAAGTACCAGGTTAATAGCGCGATGATGGCGTTGACCGGCAATCCACAGGTGAAATTCCTGCACTGCCTGCCTGCGTTCCATGACGATCAAACCACGCTTGGCAAACAAATGGCGCAGGAATATGGTCTGCACGGCGGCATGGAAGTGACCGACGAGGTGTTTGAGTCACCCGCCAGTATCGTATTTGATCAGGCGGAAAACCGAATGCACACCATCAAAGCGGTGATGGTCGCGACGCTTTCCAAATCATAGCATTGCGTGATTGAATTGCCGGATGGCGATGCTGACGCACCCTATCCGGCCTACCATCGTACTTCCGTAGGCCGGGTAAGTCGCACCCGGCAAACTGGTTTATGCTACCCGCATTTTCACCACGGCTTTGCGTACCAGCGCAGGAGCGCCGACCGCGCACAGCGGTTTATGCACTTCGCCCGGATAAAAGACGACGAAGTCACCTTCGTTCAGCACCACCGTTTTCTCCTGTTCGCCTTCCGGCAGGAAGGCGATATCTTTATCCGCCAACCAGTCAGTTTCCGGTGCGCCCGCAGGCTGCGTGCTGAAAGTCATGCCTTCCTGACCTTTGAGCAGGATCTGAATATCCAGATAGCGAGCGTGATATTCGGCGCGGCGCTGCGCAAACGGCTCCGTCATATCTTCAGCAATCAGATAGAACAGACGTTCGCCGTCGATGTCGTGCTTACCCTTCTCCGTCGCATCCGTCACGTGCGCTTTAATGTGCTCAATCGCCTGACGCAGCTCTTCCGGCAGCCAGGCATCCAGGTTGTGAATATTGCCGACAATCATTTCAAACCCCTTAATTAAAACATCGTTTCATTTTAGTTGTTATACGAAAAAACGGTCTGCCATACCACTGCTATTTGCCGATATTTTGCGTCAACGCATGTTTATCGCTGATGATGTTAAATAATTGCTAATAGCCAGCAACAGGTTATGCATAAACTCTGCATAACTTTCGTCTCATACTTTTCAAGTCAGTCACTAACTCACTGTTATAGAAAGCTTTGTTATAAAAACCAGCAATCGATCACAGTTTACGTCTCCTTCGTTATCTTTCTTCATCGTCATATTTATTTTGAAATAAACCTTACAGCACAAATAATAAAATAATAGATTCGCATAAAAATTCATTAAATATAGAAAAACATATAAAAATCAAAGCACTATTTAATTTATTAAATATTTAGATATGTACATAAAATTAACACAGCTAAATAACAAGACATATTCCTGCGTAGTAATTCAATTATTCATGTTTTTATTTTTTAAATTCTCAGAGCCATCTCATAAATTAAACAACAAATGCCAAACATCGACCCGACTGTGAAATGAATCACGTTTCTATATCAGATAAGATCTAAATATAGATTCTGAAATCAGCTGAAAAATCATGACTGCAATAAACATTATTTGCAGGCACCTCCTCTTTATTTTTTAAAATCGTATTAAAGGAATAATGATGGAAAAGCATTATGTCGGGTCTGAAATCGGTCAATTACGTAGCGTAATGCTACATCGCCCTAACCTCAGCCTAAAAAGGCTGACGCCGTCAAATTGCCAGGAACTGCTTTTTGATGATGTTCTTTCGGTAGAACGTGCAGGAGAAGAGCATGACATTTTCGCCAACACGTTACGTCAACAGGGAATTGAGGTTCTGTTACTCACTGATTTATTGACACAAACTCTGGATATCCCCGATGCCAAAATCTGGCTACTGGATACACAAATTTCTGATTATCGGCTTGGCCCCGCTTTCGCCACGGATATTCGCGCCTGGCTTGCAGATATGCAGCACCGGGAGCTCGCCCGACATTTAAGCGGTGGGCTGACATACGGAGAAATTCCTGCCTCAATCAAAAATATGGTGGTCGATACTCACGATATTAATGACTTTATTATGAAGCCATTACCAAACCACTTATTTACCCGCGACACCTCATGCTGGATATATAACGGCGTATCCATTAATCCGATGGCAAAAACTGCACGTCAACGAGAAACTAATAACTTGCGGGCGATTTACCGTTGGCATCCACAATTTGCCGATGGTGATTTTATTAAATATTTCGGCGATGAAAATATTAATTACGACCACGCCACATTAGAAGGTGGAGATGTACTGGTCATTGGTCGCGGCGCAGTTCTCATCGGTATGTCGGAACGTACCACGCCGCAGGGCATTGAGTTCCTTGCCCAGTCGCTATTTAAGCATCGCCAGGCAGAACGCGTCATCGCAGTCGAACTGCCGAAACATCGCTCCTGTATGCACCTCGATACCGTCATGACCCACATCGATATCGATACCTTCTCCGTCTACCCGGAAGTGGTGCGCCCGGATGTCCAGTGCTGGACCCTGACACCAGACGGGCGCGGCGGCCTGAAACGCACCCAGGAAAGTACGCTGGTACATGCCCTCGAAAAAGCTCTTGGCCTCGACCAGATCAATCTGATCACCACCGGTGGCGACGCCTTCGAAGCTGAACGCGAACAGTGGAATGACGCGAACAATGTTCTGACGCTGCGCCCCGGGGTCGTGGTGGGCTACGAACGCAACATCTGGACCAACGAAAAATACGACAAAGCTGGCATCACTGTTTTACCCATTCCTGGCGACGAACTGGGACGTGGGCGCGGCGGTGCGCGCTGCATGAGTTGTCCGCTGGAACGCGACGGTATTTAAGGAGACGTTATGGAAAACAAACCTACCCTGGTTGTGGCGCTGGGCGGCAATGCGCTACTCAAACGCGGCGAACCGCTGGAAGCCGACATCCAACGCAAGAATATTGAGCTGGCGGCAAGAACTCTCGCTCAACTCACGCAGCAGTGGCGCGTAATTCTGGTACACGGCAATGGCCCGCAGGTTGGACTTTTGGCGTTACAAAACAGTGCTTATGCCAACGTCACCCCCTATCCGCTCGATATTCTCGGCGCAGAAAGTCAGGGAATGATTGGCTATATGCTGCAACAGGCCCTGAAAAACCAGCTCCCACAGCGTGAAATTAGTGTCCTGCTGACTCAGGTTGAAGTCGATGCCCACGATCCGGCCTTCAGCAATCCCACCAAATATATCGGGCCGATTTATGACGAACCCCAGGCCCACGCGTTACAGGCGGAAAAAGGCTGGGTTTTCAAAGCCGATGGTAAAGCGTTCCGCCGTGTTGTGCCCTCTCCACAACCCAAACGAATCGTGGAAAGTGACGCCATTCGCACACTGATCGCCCGCGATCATCTGGTTATCTGCAACGGCGGTGGCGGCGTACCGGTGGTGGAAAAAGCCGATGGCTACCACGGTATTGAAGCGGTGATCGACAAAGATCTCTCCGCCGCCCTGCTCGCCAAACAAATCCACGCCGATGCGCTGCTGATCCTGACCGATGCCGATGCGGTGTATCTCGATTGGGGCAAACCTACCCAGCGCCCGCTGGCCCAGGTTACGCCGGAAAGGCTCAGCGAAATGCAATTCGACGCCGGTTCAATGGGCCCCAAAGTCACCGCCTGCGCGGAATTTGTCTCTCACTGTCACGGGATTGCTGGCATCGGCTCGTTGGCTGACGGTTCGGCCATTCTCGCTGGTGACAAAGGCACGCTAATTCGGCGCGAAGCCACTGATGTTAACGCTTAAGGCTTTTTTTGCTGGGTAAAGCGAAGCCTTATCCAGCCTACATAAGGATATTTTCATGACTGTTAACCTGAAAAATCGCAATTTTCTCAAATTGCTGGACTACACCCCAACGGAAATCCAGTACCTGATCGATCTGGCTATCGAGTTAAAAACGGCGAAAAAAGCCGGGCGCGAAAGGCAAACGCTGGTCGGTAAAAATATCGCGCTAATCTTCGAAAAAACGTCAACTCGCACCCGCTGCGCCTTTGAAGTCGGCGCTTTCGATCAGGGCGCACAGGTGACCTACCTTGGCCCAAGCGGCTCGCAGATTGGTCATAAAGAGTCGATGAAAGATACCGCCCGCGTGTTAGGTCGCATGTATGACGGTATTGAATACCGCGGCTACGGCCAGGAGATCGTGGAAGAACTGGGGCAGTTCGCTGGTGTGCCGGTCTGGAACGGGCTGACGAATGAATTCCACCCTACGCAGATCCTCGCGGATCTGATGACCATGCTGGAACACGCCCCGGGTAAAACCTTACCCGAACTGAGCTTCGCTTACCTCGGTGACGCCCGCAATAACATGGGCAATTCGCTGATGGTCGGCGCGGCGAAAATGGGGATGGATATTCGTCTGGTCGCACCGAAATCCTTCTGGCCGGACGAGGCGCTGGTTGCCGAATGCCGTGAAATCGCCAGCGTGACGGGCGCGCGCATTACGCTCACAGAGGATGTTGAGGAAGGCGTTTACGACGTGAACTTTCTCTACACCGATGTCTGGGTTTCGATGGGAGAACCCAAAGAGGCGTGGGCAGAACGCGTCAGCCTGATGACGCCTTATCAAATTAACCAGCAGGTCATCGATGCGACCGGCAATCCCAATGTGAAATTCATGCACTGCCTGCCCGCCTTCCATAACGAGCACACCAAAGTGGGCCGTGAAATCGAAGCGGCTTACGGCCTGAAAGGGCTTGAAGTCACGGAGGAGGTATTTGAGTCAGCGCATTCCATCGTCTTCGACGAAGCAGAAAACCGGATGCATACCATTAAAGCGGTCATGGTAGCGACACTCGGCGACTAACCCCAGCGGGCATGTGTCGCCTGGCGGCATATGCCCAAGCTATCCGGAGAACATCATGGGCAAATTCAAATTTCCCAGCGCGTATACCATCCTGTTTATTCTTATTGCGCTCGTCGCCGTTATGACCTGGATTGTCCCTGCCGGGAAATACCAGATGGCGATGAATGCTACCCTGGGCAAAGAAGTGCCGGTTGCCGGTACCTATGCCCCAACAGAGGCGCATCCACAAGGTTTAACGGCTGTACTGCTGGCTCCGATTGACGGGCTTTATAACCACGAAACCTACACCGCAGGCGCGATTGATGTGGCGTTGTTTGTCCTGATTATTGGCGGGTTTCTCGGCGTGGTAAACAAAACGGGCGCCATCGACGCCGGCATCGAACGCGTGACGGTCAGGCTGAACGGCAAAGAAGAGTGGATGATCCCCATCCTGATGGGACTTTTCGCCGCCGGAGGCACGATTTACGGCATGGCGGAAGAATCACTTCCTTTCTACACCTTATTGGTTCCGGTCATGATGGCTGCGCGCTTTGATCCACTGGTTGCTGCTGCAACCGTTTTGCTTGGCGCAGGCATCGGCACCCTCGGTTCAACAATCAACCCTTTCGCAACGGTTATTGCCGCTAACGCCGCCGGGATCCCCTTCACCCAGGGAATGCTGATGCGCATTCTGCTGCTGGTCGTCGGCTATGTTATCTGTGTGGTATGGGTCATGCGCTATGCACGGAAAGTTCGCAGCCATCCTGAGCTTTCCATCGTGGCCGATAAAATGGAGGAAAACCGTGCCCATTTTCTCGGTAGTCGCGCCAATACCAATCTTGAATTCACGGCTACGCGTAAGTGGATCCTGCTGATATTCGCCGCCGCCTTTGCAGTGATGATTTATGGCGTCGCGGTGCTCGGCTGGTGGATGGCGGAAATATCTGGGGTTTTTCTGGCATCTGCGATTATCGTCGGCGTGATTGCCCGCATGAGTGAAGAAGCATTCACCAGTACCTTCATTGACGGGGCACGGGATCTGCTCGGCGTGGCGCTGATTATCGGCATTGCGCGCGGTATCGTCGTGGTGATGGACAACGGCATGATCACCCACACCATTTTGCACAGCGCCGAAAATTTAGTCTCCGGTCTGTCCACCACCATTTTCATCAATGTGACTTACTGGCTGGAAGTCTTGCTCTCCTTCCTGGTCCCTTCCTCGTCTGGCCTGGCGGTGCTCACGATGCCCATTATGGCCCCGCTGGCTGACTTCGCCCATGTGCAAAGGGATCTGGTCGTCACCGCGTATCAATCCGCTTCCGGCATTGTGAATCTGATTACCCCCACCTCAGCGGTTGTAATGGGTGGATTGGCCATCGCTCGTGTTCCTTATGTGCGCTACCTGAAATGGGTCGCACCACTGCTGCTAATTCTGACGGTGCTGAACATGGTTGTTCTGAGTATCGGCGCGATGCTGTAGTCCTGTTGGCCGTCGGATCCCGACGGCTTTTTTGAGCGCGCTCTCGTTTTTCTGCACAACCGCCCGTTTGAGCCGTTATTGATACTGCAAATGTGGTGAATTTCGCCATCGCATTGATACAAATGATAAATTTAGGGTGTTTTTATGAAGGAATTCGATGATTACTCGACCAAAGAGCAGAAACAGTTGGCGATTTGTCAGCGCCTGATTAGCGAAAAAAGCTACCTGTCTCAGGAAGCGCTTCGCCGCGATCTACAACACCATGGTTTCACCGGGATTAGCCAGTCAACGGTATCTCGTCTGCTGAAACTACTCGGTGCTATAAAAATAAGAAATACAAAAGGGCAAAAAATTTATTCTGTAAATCCGCAATCACGACCCGCGCCTGATGCTGCCCGATCGATTGCTGAAATGGTGGTCAGCGTGGAACACAATAGCGAGTTTATCCTCATCCACACGGCGGCTGGCTATGGTCGCGCCGTAGCCAGAATCCTCGATTATCACGCGTTGCCAGAAATTCTCGGCGTCATTGCCGGTAGCAGTATTGTCTGGGTCGCGCCGCGGGTGGTACAGCGAACGGGCCTGGTCCACAAGCAGATTAATTATCTATTCAAAATGAATTAAAATTCATAAGAACCGTTTGCGATGAATAAATAGTGCATTTTTCGCTTGATCCCATAACGGAGCTGAGTATAATCGCGGACAATTTGCCGGGAGGATGTATGGTTCAGTGTGTACGACATTTTGTCTTACCGCGTCTGAAAAAGGACGCTGGCCTGCCGTTTTTCTTTCCGTTGATCACCCATTCCGAGCCCCTCAATTGAGGGGCTTTTTTTTTGCCCAGGCGTCAGGAGATAAACATGGCTAACCCGCTCTATCAAAAACACATCATTTCCATAAACGACCTCAGCCGCGATGACCTTAATCTGGTCCTCGCGACGGCGGCGAAATTAAAAGCTAACCCGCAGCCAGAGCTGTTAAAACATAAGGTCATCGCCAGCTGCTTCTTTGAAGCGTCAACCCGCACCCGTTTATCTTTTGAAACCTCCATGCACCGTCTGGGCGCCAGCGTGGTGGGTTTCTCTGACAGCAGCAACACGTCGCTTGGCAAAAAAGGCGAAACTCTGGCCGACACCATTTCCGTCATTAGCACCTATGTCGACGCCATCGTGATGCGTCATCCGCAGGAAGGTGCCGCGCGTCTGGCAACAGAGTTCTCCGGTAACGTGCCGGTACTGAACGCCGGCGACGGTTCCAACCAGCATCCCACCCAAACGCTGCTGGATCTGTTTACCATTCAGGAAACGCAGGGTCGCCTGGACAATCTGCAAATCGCCATGGTGGGTGACCTGAAATATGGCCGCACCGTCCACTCCCTGACCCAGGCGCTGGCAAAGTTCGAAGGTAACCGCTTCTACTTCATCGCCCCGGACGCGCTGGCCATGCCGCAATACATTCTGGATATGCTGAATGAAAAAGGTATCGCCTGGAGCCTGCATGGCACTATCGAAGAGGTAATGGCGGAGGTCGATATCCTCTACATGACCCGCGTACAAAAAGAGCGTCTGGACCCGTCCGAATACGCCAATGTGAAAGCACAGTTTGTTCTGCGTGCCAGCGATCTGAACGGTGCCAGAGCGAACATGAAGGTGCTGCATCCGCTGCCGCGCATCGATGAAATCACCACCGACGTCGACAAGACGCCGCACGCCTGGTATTTCCAGCAGGCTGGCAACGGCATCTTCGCCCGCCAGGCGTTACTGGCACTGGTACTGAATAGCGAACTGGCACTGTAAGGGAGAAAAAGAGATGACACACGATAACAAACTGCAGGTTGAAGCCATCAAACGTGGCACCGTAATTGACCACATTCCCGCACAGGTTGGTTTTAAGCTGCTGACGTTGTTCAAACTGACTGAAACCGACCAGCGTATCACCATCGGGCTGAACCTGCCGTCTGGCGAGATGGGCCGTAAAGACCTGATTAAAATCGAAAATACGTTCCTGACCGACGAGCAGGTAAACCAGCTCTCCCTGTACGCTCCGCAGGCAACGGTAAACCGCATTGACGATTATGACGTGGTGGGTAAATCACGTCCGAGCTTGCCTGAACGTATCGATAACGTGCTGGTTTGCCCGAACAGCAACTGCATCAGCCATGCTGAACCAGTATCGTCCAGTTTTTCAGTGAAAAAGCGCGCTGACGACATCGCACTCAAATGCAAATACTGTGAAAAAGAGTTTTCGCATTATGTGGTGCTGGCCAACTAATTGGTGTTGGTAATGATTTCCCGGCTCCCTATAATGGCCGGGAACATTCTATTACCGCTGTAATTCAGGAGAAATCATGAGCAAGACTATCGCGACGGAAAATGCACCAGCAGCAATCGGCCCATACGTTCAGGGCGTTGACCTGGGTAGCATGGTAATCACTTCCGGTCAGATCCCGGTCGATCCGAAAACCGGTGCCGTATCGGAAGACGTGTCCGCTCAGGCACGTCAGTCGCTGGAAAACGTGCAAGCTATCGTTGAAGCAGCAGGCCTGAAAGTGGGCGACATCGTAAAAACTACCGTCTTCGTTAAAGACCTGAACGATTTCGCAACCGTAAACGCGACCTACGAAGCGTTCTTCACCGAGCACAACGCCACTTTCCCGGCGCGTTCTTGCGTGGAAGTTGCCCGTCTGCCGAAAGACGTGAAAATCGAGATTGAAGCGATCGCCGTTCGTCGCTAAGTCTTTTTGTGCCGGATGGCGGCTTCGCCTTGTCCGGCCTACGCAAGCATAGTTTGCAGGCCCGGTAAGCGCGAGCGCCACCGGGCATTTATCACATCACACCAAACAGTCTCGGCAGGAACAGCGAAATCGCCGGAATGTACGTGACGATCATCAGCACCAGGAACAGCACGAAGTAGAACGGCAGCATCGCCTTCACCACCTGCTCAATTTTCTGCTTACTCACCGCACTGGCCACAAACAGCACCGACCCTACCGGTGGCGTTATCAGGCCGATCCCTAAATTCACCAGCATGATCATCCCAAAATGGACCGGATCAATGCCGAGCGCGTTGGTTACCGGTAGCAAAACCGGCGTCAAAATCAGGATCAGCGGCGCCATATCCATCAGCGTACCGATCAGCAACAGCATGATGTTAATGCACATCAGGATGACGTATTTGTTGTCCGAGATGCTGGTGAAAGCTTCGGTGATACGCATCGGCAACTGCATATAGGTCATGACGGCACCGAACGCGGCGGCAAAACCTATCAGGATCATGACGATAGTGACCGTTTTCACCGTACGGAACATCAGCTTCGGCAGTTCAGACCATTTATAGTCACGATAGATAAACATGGTGACAAAGAAGGCCCACAGACAGGCAATCGCCGCAGATTCCGTCGCGGTAAAGATACCTGACAAGATACCGCCCATGATGATCACAACGGTCATTAAGCCCCACAGCGTATCGACGAATATCTTCAGCGCCTGGCGAAACGGTACGCGCTCCCCTTTTGGATAACCGCGTTTGTGCGCAAAAGCGACGCACATCACCATCAGGCTGAAGCTTAACAGCAGGCCCGGTAGGATCCCGGCGATGAACAGCGCGGCAATCGACACCGTCCCGCCCGTTGCCAGCGAGTAGATAACCGAGTTATGGCTCGGCGGCGTGAGGATCGCCTGCACCGAGCCGCTGGCAGTGACCGCTGCAGCAAAGTCGCGCGGATAACCTTTTTTATCCATCTCCGGGATCATTACCGAACCGATAGACGCGGTATCGGCCACCGACGATCCAGAAATTGCGCCAAAAAAGGTCGAGGCCACAATGTTGACCAGCGACAGACCGCCGCGAATAAAGCCAACGAAAATATAGGCAAAGTTTACCAGCCGCCGCGCAATGCCCCCTTCGGCCATAATAGCCCCGGCCAAAATAAAGAACGGGATCGCCAGTAGCGAAAACTTGTTCACCCCACTGGTCAGTTGGATCATCACCGCTTCCAGCGGAATATCAATGTACCAGGCCCCAATGATGGCGCTAATACCAACCGCGTACGCTACCGGTACCCCAATCGCCAGCATAATGCCGAGCGTAAAGACGAGAATAAATGCATCCATCTGCTTTCCTTTCTGAAATGGGGGCGGTAACTAGCTGGTCGATCCCAGCATGACAACAGGACGTTGGTACTGCGAGCCACGGCAGATCTTCTCAACGATAAACAGCAGCGTAATAGCAGAGCCAATCGGCAACGGGAGATAGTTTTGCCCGGCGCTTAAAATTGGGAATTCCGCCACGGGCTGTTCCCACAGTTCGAGGCATAGCATGGAGCCGTACCACAGAATGAACAGGCTTATCGCCATTAACATAACGTCTGCGACTACCGAGCAGTAACGGCGGGAAGATTCCCCCAGACGGTCAATCACCATGCTTACCGCGATATGCGAACCTGCGCGATAGCTCACCGCCGCGCCAATAAAGGTGAATGTCACCATACAAAGAATGGCGACTGGCTCAGGCCATGACAGGGCGTTATTCAGGACATAACGCGCGAATATGCCAATGGGGATAATGGCGACCATAACCAATAATGCGATACCGGCAATCCACATTGACACTCGATAAAGAAAATCCATTACCGATGAATAGCATTCACCCATAATCATCACCTCGAATTAATCAAAAGACTCAGGCGGAGGATTGATATCCTCCACCCGATGAATTACTTCACATCCTGAATACGTTTGATCAAATCCTGGTGGTCTTTACCGTAATTATCCCGTACTGACTGCGTGGCTTTATAGAAATAGTCCGTATCAATATCGTGGAACTGAACACCGTTGGCTTTCATGGTCTCCAGCGATTTCGCATTATAATCCTGCCAAAGTTTACGTTGCTCTACCTGGGCCTCTTTAGCGAGTTTAATAATGAGTTCCTGGTCTTCTTTTTTTAACTTATCCCATTTGGCTTTCGAGAACAGAAAAAGCTCAGGAATAATAAAGTGTTTACTCCAGGTATAGTTTTTCACGACCGGCAAATAGTTATGCGCAACAAACGTTGGCGGGTTATTTTCCGTACCATCAATAACGCCGGTCTGCATGCCGCTAAATACTTCACTGACGCCCATCACAATGGAGTTAGCGCCCATCGCTTTTAGGGTATCCAGCGCTATCGGGCTGGCCTGAACGCGGATTTTCATGCCGTGCAAATCTTCCGGTTTCACTACCGGATTCTTGGTGATCAGGTTGCGCGTTCCCGCATCCATCCAGCCAAGGAACACCAGTCGTGATTTGGTATTGGCTGTCAGACGGTCGCCAATCTCCTGACCAATCATGCCGTCGAGAACCTTATGCATATGGTCCTCATCGCGGAAAATATATGGCAGGGTAAACACGTTTATTTCAGGGAGAATTGCGGCAACTGGCGTCATTGAGACGCGAATAATATCAATGGCGCCTAATTGCGCCTGTTCAATCATCTGTTTTTCATCGCCTAACACACCACCAGGAAATGTTTTGATCTCCAGACGACCTTCGGTCGCGGCGCTAAGTTTCTCCCCCATATGTTTCACTGCAACAACGTTCGGGTAATCAGCCGGATGCACATCTGCGGCGCGAAAGGTTTGTGCCAGCGTTGCATGACTCGCCAGTAATACAGACGCGCCAATACACAGACTTAACAGGTTTTTTGTCAGTTTCATTTGTCCTTCTCCAGAAGTTCATAATATCCATTAACAGGAATAGCTTGCAGAGCAAATGACTGCCGGAATTAAAAACGGGCAGCGAGAAACTTTCTTAACGACGTTACCTGCGCAGACTAACTGGTGTAACAATTTATTTCGATGACTGCGTTCACAAAAAATCGCAGATGCTTATAATTTTTAGCACACTGTTTCATTTTTGCAACGCAGATCGTTTTATTGATAAAAAAACAACGCAAAGAAGGCAATTTGATACTAATTACCCGCGTTAGCATTTCAATAAAAATAAAACACCAATATTTCGGGAGAATATCTTTCGAATGAAAAAGAGAAATGCAGGAGAGTATTAACACCCTCCTGCAAAGAAGTTGAGGATTACTGCCAGCCGTAGCGGCGGCTATAAAAACCTTTCACGAGCTGGGTTAATGTCATGTAGCCCGCCAGAATCGCAATCAGCCACGGGAAGTAGCTCAGCGGCAGCGCCTGCAATTGCAGATAGTTGGCCAGCGGCGAGAACGGTAATGCAATGCCTACCACCATGACCACCAGCGTCATCAGCATCAGCGGCCATGCGGCGCGGCTTTGGATGAACGGCACGCGGCGGGTACGGATCATATGCACAATCAGCGTTTGCGACAACAGGCCTACCACGAACCAGCCAGACTGGAACAACGTCTGATGTTCTGGCGTATTCGCATGAAAGACGAACCACATCAGGCAAAATGTCAGAATGTCGAAGATCGAGCTGATTGGTCCAAAGAAGATCATAAAGCGCCCCAACTCGCTGGGATTCCAGCGCTGCGGCTTTTTGATCTGCTCTTCGTCGACGTTATCAAACGGAATCGCCACCTGGGATACATCGTACAGCAGGTTCTGAATCAGTAAGTGCAGCGGCAACATCGGCAGGAACGGTAAGAAGGCGCTCGCCACCAGCACGCTAAACACGTTACCGAAGTTAGAACTGGCCGTCATTTTGATATACTTCAGCATGTTAGAAAAAGTACGGCGTCCTTCGATCACCCCTTCTTCCAGCACCATCAGACTCTTTTCCAGCAGGATGATATCAGCCGCTTCACGCGCAATATCAACCGCGCCGTCAACGGAGATACCAATGTCCGCCGCGCGCAGCGCCGGGGCATCGTTAATACCATCCCCCATAAAGCCAACCACATGACCTTCGCGCTTGAGCAGCGTGACAATGCGCTCTTTGTGCATCGGCGTCAGACGAGCAAACAGCGTGGTGCGCTGGGCCAGCGTTGCCAGCTCATCGTCGCTTAACCCTTCAATGTTGCTACCGATAACCACATCGCCCGCATCCAGCCCCACTTCGTGACACACTTTCGCCGCCACCAGCTCGCTATCGCCAGTCAGGATTTTCACCGTAATACCGCTGGCTTTCAGCGCTTTGAGCGCTGGCGCGGTGGTCTCTTTCGGCGGATCGAGGAACGCAATATAGCCTTCGAGGATC
Source organism: Citrobacter sp. RHBSTW-00887 (assembly GCF_013728095.1). Classification (NCBI taxonomy): domain Bacteria; kingdom Pseudomonadati; phylum Pseudomonadota; class Gammaproteobacteria; order Enterobacterales; family Enterobacteriaceae; genus Citrobacter; species Citrobacter sp. RHBSTW-00887. The sequence goes on from NZ_CP056267.1 coordinate 4,636,442, forward strand.
AGATCTGATTCATCAATACGCTGGTAATCGCCCTCACGCGCAGGCAGGTATTTCGTCGCCACCGCCACCACGCGCAGCCCCTGGCGATTCAGCGTATCCGTGACGCGCTTCACCCGACGCAGCATGTTGTCATCTAACGGGACAACCTCACCGCTGTAGCGCACCTGGGTGCAGACGCTGAGGATCTCCTGCAGCGCGCCTTTGCACACCAGCTGATGCACATCGGTTTCTTCAGCGACCACCACCGACATGCGGCGGCGTTCGAAGTCAAACGGGATCTCATCAATTTTCTGCCAGCGGGTAGAGAGCTGGCGGGCTGATTCTTCGTCCACGCCTTCCAGCACTGCCGTATCCAGCAGATTCTTCAGCCCGGTCTGGTAATGACTGTTCAACCACGCAGAATGCAGGACGTGCTCGCTGGGTTTACCAGATATATCTGTATGATTCTCAAGTACAATTTTGTCTTGTGTCAGGGTGCCCGTTTTATCGGTACACAGGATATCCATCGCGCCAAAGTTCTGAATGGCGTCGAGGTGTTTGACGATGACCTTTTGTTTTGACAGCTTCACCGCCCCGCGCGCCAGCGTCGAGGTGACGATCATCGGCAACATTTCCGGGGTCAGCCCCACCGCGACAGACAGGGCAAACAGCGCCGCTTCCCACCAGTCGCCTTTGGTATAGCCGTTGATGATGAGCACAATCGGCGCCATCACCAGCATAAAACGGATCAGCAGCATGCTGACGCGGCTGATCCCTTTCTGGAAAGCATTCTGCTCGCTTTCCTGCTCGCTGACGCGCCCCGCCAGTTGCCCGAACCAGGTATTGGCTCCGGTCGCAATCACGATGGCCTGCGCCGTGCCGCTCACCACGTTGGTGCCCATAAAGCACAGGGTATCGCATTCGAGCGGGTTGCTTTGCTGCGGGTCGCGGCTGATTGCGACTTTCTCCACCGGCAGCGATTCACCGGTCAGCGAAGCCTGGGCCACGAACAGGTCACGAGCCTGCACCACACGCAGATCGGCCGGGATCATATCCCCTGCCGCCAGCTTAATAATATCGCCGGGAACTAACTGGTCGATCGGCAGTTCAACCCAGCCGTTCTCTCCTTTCTCGTTGATAACGCGCAGCACCGTAGCGGTGTTACTGACCATCGCTTTCAGCGCATCTGCCGCTTTGGTGGAACGCGCCTCCTGCACAAAATTCAGCAGCGTAGAGATGACGACCATCAGAGCAATGACGCCAGCAGCAAACAGATCTTCGGTGGCATAGGAAATCGCACCGAGGATGGTCAACAAAATATTAAACGGGTTGCGGTAGCAGACCCACAGATGCACCCACCACGGCGACGGCTTCTGCGCCGGCAGTTGGTTCTCGCCATGTAATTCGCGAGCGTTTTCCACTTCTGCGGCGTTTAATCCTTCCGGGTGCGCGCCAAACGTTTTCCACAGCGCGGCTTCGTCCATCAGCGCCATTTTCAGACAATGTTCGCTCAGCGATGGCGGGATCGGCGTGCTGGCAACGGTCTGGGCATTAGGCAACGGATCGCGATGCACCAGACGGTGTGGTAAATGGCGGTTTAGCCGGGCAAATAGCTGGCGAGTAATATTTTTGAACATAGGCAGTCCCTCTGCGCCAGTCTCAACAGGCGCAGTAAATCCTTCAGGCGTGGCAAAGCCTTACCTGATGGCAATATTAAAATCACAACAGGGACGTCAGAACGTCACTGTCTTACTGCTCCGGTAAGACAGTGAAAGACAGGCTTACCGGAAAGGGGGGTTTCTCCATCTCGGGAGAGGGGTGGGATCGGGATCCATATAGCCTCCGGTAAGTGAATGATTTGCGCTGCGGATTATACGCAGAAAACCATAAGGTTTGTGGCAATTATGGCAGTATGATAAACCATGGAAACTAAACCAAACGTATACCAGACTTTGCCCATTGCGCTGCGCTTGAGTAAAGTTATTCTCTATTTGGCATAACTTCACACGCAACACGGGAAAACAGGATGCAAAACCGGCTGACAATTAAAGACATCGCCCGCTTAAGCGGTGTGGGAAAATCAACCGTTTCCCGTGTGCTTAACAATGAAAGCGGCGTGAGCGAACGCACCCGCGAACGCGTTGAAGCGGTGATGAATCAGCACGGTTTTTCCCCTTCCCGCTCCGCTCGCGCCATGCGTGGACAAAGTGACAAGGTGGTGGCGATCATCGTCACGCGTCTGGACTCGCTTTCGGAAAATCTCGCCGTGCAAACCATGCTGCCCGCCTTTTATGAGCAGGGTTACGACCCGATCATGATGGAAAGCCAGTTCTCGCCCGAGCTGGTTGAAGAGCATCTCGGCATGCTCAGACGCCGCAATATTGACGGCGTGGTGCTGTTTGGTTTTACCGGCATAAGTGAATCCATGCTCGCCTCCTGGCAGGATTCGCTGGTGCTGCTGGCAAGAGATGCCAAAGGCTTTGCCTCCGTCTGCTATGACGATGAAGGCGCCATTCGCACCCTGATGCAGCGTTTATACGATCGCGAGCATCGCCATATCAGCTTTCTTGGCGTTCCCCATAGCGACGTGACCACCGGTAAGCGTCGCCATGAAGCCTACCTGGCGTTCTGTAAGAAACACAAACTGCATCCTGTAGCCGCGCTACCGGGTCTTGCCATGAAGCAGGGTTATGAGCAGGCCGCCAACGTCATCACCCCGGAAACCACTGCCTTAGTCTGCGCGACGGACACCCTCGCCCTTGGTGTCAGCAAATATCTGCAAGAGCAGCGAATTGAGAATCTACAGCTGGCGAGCGTGGGCAGTACGCCGCTGATGAAATTCCTCCATCCGGAAATTATCACCGTCGATCCAGGATATGCCGAAGCCGGACGACAAGCGGCCTCGCAGCTGATCGAGCAGATCAACGGCCGTAGCGAACTACGACAAATCGTTATTCCTTCCACCCTCTCCTGATCGCTTTCTGAGCGTTAATTTGTGATCTTCGCTACGTTTCGGGAACGTTCCCATTTTTAAAAAATCATCGACGATATACTCTGGCCACAGCAACGAGAGAGTTGCCAGATGGCGATGCTAAAACGTCTTATCCGGCCTACGGGGAACACACATCATCATGAGCAAAATAAAACAAGCAGACATCGACCGGCTGATTGAGCTGGTAGGCGGGCGCGACAATATCGCCACGGTAAGTCACTGCATTACTCGCCTGCGTTTTGTGCTGAATCAGCCTGCGAATGCCAGGCCAAAAGAGATCGAACAGTTGCCGATGGTCAAAGGCTGCTTCACCAACGCCGGGCAGTTTCAGGTAGTGATTGGCACCGAAGTGGGCGATTACTACAAAGCGCTGCTGGCGACAACCGGTCAGGCCAGCGCCGACAAAGAGCAGGCGAAAAAAGCCGCGCGGCAGAATATGAAATGGCACGAACAGCTGATTTCTCATTTTGCGGAGATCTTCTTCCCGCTGCTGCCAGCGCTGATTAGCGGCGGCTTGATCTTGGGGTTCCGTAATGTGATTGGCGATCTGCCCATGAGCAACGGGCAGACGCTGGCGCAGATGTACCCTTCGCTGAAAACCCTTTACGACTTCCTGTGGCTAATTGGCGAAGCGATCTTCTTCTATCTGCCGGTCGGGATCTGCTGGTCAGCAGTGAAGAAAATGGGCGGTACGCCGATCCTCGGTATTGTGCTGGGCGTGACCCTGGTTTCACCGCAGCTAATGAACGCCTATCTACTCGGTCAACAGGTACCGGAAGTGTGGAACTTCGGCCTGTTCAGCATTGAAAAAGTGGGCTATCAGGCGCAGGTTATTCCGGCACTGCTGGCCGGTCTGGCGCTCGGGTTTATTGAAACACGCATGAAACGCATCGTCCCGGATTATCTGTATCTGGTGATCGTCCCGGTGTGCTCGTTGATCCTTGCGGTGTTCCTCGCGCACGCCTTTATCGGTCCGTTTGGCCGCATGATCGGCGACGGTGTCGCGTTTGCGGTCCGTCACCTGCTGACCGGCAGCTTTGCCCCGATTGGCGCGGCGCTGTTCGGCTTCCTGTATGCCCCGCTGGTGATAACCGGCGTGCATCAGACCACGCTGGCTATCGACATGCAGATGATTCAGAGCATGGGCGGTACGCCGGTATGGCCGCTGATCGCATTGTCGAATATCGCTCAGGCCTCTGCGGTAGTCGGGATCATCATCTCCAGTCGCAAACACAATGAACGTGAAATCTCCGTTCCTGCCGCGATCTCCGCCTATCTCGGGGTCACTGAACCGGCCATGTACGGGATCAACCTGAAATACCGCTTCCCGATGCTGTGCGCGATGATCGGTTCCGGTCTCGCCGGACTGCTGTGCGGCCTGAACGGTGTGTTGGCGAACGGAATTGGCGTCGGCGGTTTGCCGGGCATCCTCTCCATCCAGCCGACTTACTGGCAGGTATTTGGCATGGCAATGGTCATTGCGATTGTTATCCCCATGGTACTGACCTCATTCGTTTATCAGCGTAAACACCGTATGGGCACACTACAAATTGTCTAACTTTTCTTCGGGGCGCAGTTGCGCCCCATCGTATTTCCAGGAAACAACCATGAATATTCCCCACTGGTGGCAAAACGGCGTCATCTATCAGGTTTACCCCAAGAGTTTTCAGGACACCACCGGCAGCGGCACCGGCGATTTACGCGGCGTGACGCAGCGTCTCGGCTATCTGCAAACGCTGGGGGTTGATGCCATCTGGCTAACGCCGTTCTATATTTCGCCGCAGGTTGATAACGGCTACGACGTCGCGGATTACATGTCTGTCGATCCGGCCTACGGAACGCTTGCAGACTTTGACGAACTGGTGGCGCAGGCGAAAGCGCGCGGCATCCGTATTATTCTCGATATGGTGTTTAACCACACTTCAACCCAGCACCCCTGGTTTCGTGAGGCGCTGGATAAAGACAGCCCGTATCGTCAGTTTTACCTCTGGCGCGACGGCACGCCAGACAGTCTCCCGAATAACTGGCGCTCCAAATTTGGCGGCAGCGCCTGGGGCTGGCACGCCGAAAGCGAGCAGTACTATCTGCACCTCTTTGCTCCGGAGCAGGCAGACCTGAACTGGGAGAACCCGGCGGTCCGCGCCGAGCTAAAAAAAGTGTGCGAGTTCTGGGCCGATCGCGGCGTGGACGGGCTGCGTCTCGACGTGGTGAATCTTATCTCTAAAGATCAGGACTTCCCGAGCGATCCCGACGGCGATGGGCGGCGTTTTTATACCGACGGCCCGCGCGCGCATGCGTTTTTACGTGAAATGAACCGCGACGTCTTCACGCCCCGCGACCTGATGACGGTCGGAGAAATGTCCTCCACCACGCTGGAAAACTGCCAGCAGTACGCCGCACTCGATGGCAGCGAACTGTCAATGACCTTCAACTTCCACCACCTGAAAGTGGATTACCCCAACGGTGAGAAGTGGACGTTAGCCAAACCCGACTATGTGGCGCTCAAAACCCTGTTTCACCGCTGGCAACAAGGCATGCACAATCAGGCCTGGAACGCGCTGTTCTGGTGTAACCACGACCAGCCACGCATCGTGTCGCGTTTTGGCGATGAAGGTAAATACCGCGTTCCGGCCGCAAAAATGCTGGCGATGGTGCTGCACGGTATGCAGGGCACGCCCTACATCTACCAGGGTGAAGAGATCGGCATGACCAATCCGCACTTCCGCCAGATTACCGATTACCGCGATGTGGAAAGCCATAACATGTTTGCCGCCCTGAACGGCCAGGGGCGCGATGCGCAAGAGCTGCTGGCGATCCTCGCCAGTAAATCGCGCGATAACAGCCGCACGCCGATGCAGTGGGATGCCAGCAAACACGCGGGCTTCACCGCGGGTGAACCGTGGATCAATCTGTGCGACAACGCAGCGGATATCAACGTGGCGGCAGCGCTGCGCGATACCGACTCGGTGTTCTATACCTATCAGAAGCTGATCGCATTGCGTAAAGCAGAGCCGGTTATCACCTGGGGCGACTATCAGGATCTGCTACCGGGCAGCCCGCATCTGTGGTGCTATCAACGTGAATGGCAAGGACAGCGGTTGCTGGTCATTGCTAATCTGAGCGATACCTTCCAGAGCTGGCAGCCGACCCAGACCGACGGCAACTGGCAGGTGCTGATGCACAACTATGCCGAGGTCGCCAGCCAACCCACAGACATGACGCTGCGTCCTTTTGAAGCCGTCTGGTGGTTGCAAAAATAGCTTGCAATTATGTTCAGGCCCGGTACGCATAACGCTGCCGGGCTTTGATGCATACGCTCAGCTTACCTTTCTGTTTTTGTTGAATAATTAATCAGAATTTTCTGCCCACAATTTACAATCGGCTGTAGTGCCCGTCATCTGTACGCTCCGATTTTTACTTTGCGCTACATCAAATAAATCGTAAACATCCTTGATGCAAATCACTACATATAGAACTTAAAATGCACGCCGACCCAATATGTTGTATTAATCGACTACAATTGCTACAACTACAGTGCACCGCTTCACGGTGGAATTGTGGATAAAGTGGGTCAGGATTGCGGGAAGTCATTGGCAATAGAGATGAATAAAGCCCTGATGGCCTCCCCAACCTCTGTGGATAACCTGTTCTTATAAATATGGAGTGATCATGACACCGCATGTGATGAAACGAGATGGCTGTAAAGTGCCGTTTAAATCAGAGCGCATCAAAGAAGCCATTCTGCGTGCAGCTAAAGCAGCGGGAGTCGATGACGCAGATTACTGTGCCACCGTCGCAGAAGTCGTTAGTAGCCAGATGAATGAGCGCAGCAAGGTCGATATCAACGAGATCCAGACAGCGGTAGAAAACCAGTTAATGTCTGGCCCGTACAAACAACTCGCCCGTGCGTACATCGAATATCGCCACGACCGTGATATCCAGCGTGAAAAACGTGGCCGTCTGAACCAGGAAATTCGTGGTCTGGTTGAGCAAACCAACTCTGCTCTGCTGAATGAAAATGCCAACAAAGACAGCAAAGTGATCCCAACCCAGCGCGACCTGCTGGCCGGTATCGTTGCCAAACACTATGCGCGTCAGCACCTGCTGCCGCGTGATGTCGTCCAGGCGCACGAGCGTGGTGATATTCACTATCACGATCTCGACTACTCTCCGTTCTTCCCAATGTTTAACTGCATGCTGATCGACCTGAAAGGCATGCTGACGCAGGGCTTTAAGATGGGTAACGCGGAGATTGAACCGCCAAAATCCATCTCTACCGCGACCGCCGTCACCGCGCAAATTATCGCGCAGGTCGCCAGCCATATTTATGGCGGCACCACCATTAACCGTATTGATGAAGTTCTCGCGCCGTTCGTTACCGAGAGCTTTAATAAACATCGTAAAACCGCTGAAGAGTGGCAGATCCCGGACGCCGACGGTTATGCCCATTCCCGTACCGAGAAAGAGTGCTACGACGCATTCCAGTCTCTCGAGTATGAAGTGAACACCCTGCATACCGCCAACGGTCAGACGCCGTTCGTGACCTTTGGTTTTGGCTTGGGAACCAGCTGGGAATCGCGTTTGATCCAGCAGTCCATTCTGCGTAACCGTATTGCCGGCTTGGGTAAAAACCGTAAAACCGCAGTGTTCCCGAAACTGGTGTTCGCGATTCGTGACGGTCTGAACCACAAGTTTGGCGATCCGAACTACGACATCAAACAGCTGGCACTGGAGTGCGCGAGCAAGCGTATGTATCCGGACATCCTGAACTACGATCAGGTGGTCAAAGTGACCGGCTCGTTCAAAACGCCAATGGGCTGTCGCAGCTTCCTCGGCGTGTGGGAAAACGAGAACGGCGAACAGATTCACGACGGGCGTAACAACCTCGGCGTTATCAGCCTTAACCTGCCGCGTATCGCGCTGGAAGCACATGGCGATGAAGCCACCTTCTGGAAACTGCTCGACGATCGTCTGGTGCTGGCGCGTAAAGCGCTGATGACCCGCATTGCGCGCCTGGAAGGCGTGAAGGCCCGCGTGGCGCCCATTCTGTATATGGAAGGGGCCTGCGGCGTGCGTCTGAAAGCGGACGATGACGTGTCAGAAATCTTTAAAAATGGTCGCGCATCCATCTCTCTGGGCTACATCGGTATTCACGAAACCATCAATGCGCTGTTTGGCGACAAGCATGTGTATGACAGTGAGCAGCTGCGCGCCAAAGGTATCGCCATTGTGGAACGCCTGCGCCAAGCGGTCGATCAGTGGAAAGACGAAACTGGCTACGGCTTTAGCCTGTACAGCACGCCAAGTGAAAACCTGTGCGACCGTTTCTGCCGTCTGGATACCGCCGAATTTGGCGTGGTCCCAGGCGTGACCGACAAAGGCTACTACACCAACAGCTTCCACCTCGACGTGGAGAAGAAGGTTAACCCGTACGACAAGATCGATTTCGAAGCGCCGTACCCGCCGCTGGCAAGCGGGGGCTTCATTTGCTACGGCGAATACCCGAATATTCAGCACAACCTGAAAGCGCTGGAAGACGTCTGGGATTACAGCTATCAGCACGTGCCGTATTACGGGACCAACACGCCAATCGATGAATGCTACGAGTGCGGCTTTACTGGTGAGTTTGAGTGCACCAGCAAAGGCTTTACCTGCCCGAAATGTGGTAACCACGACGCCGCGCGCGTATCGGTCACCCGCCGCGTCTGCGGTTACTTAGGCAGCCCGGACGCTCGTCCGTTTAACGCCGGTAAGCAGGAAGAAGTGAAGCGCCGCGTTAAGCATTTAGGGAACGGGCAGATCGGTTAATTTAGACGATTTTATTGCCCGGCGATGCGACGCTTTTCGGGCCATTATTTCCGCAACGCAATTCACGTCATAGCAAGGCAGCAAATGAGTAAGTCCCGGGGAGCTTACATAAGTAAGTGACTCGGGCGCACGAACGCAGCTATGGCGCGAATTGATAAACGGATGAGAAGCGCAAATGAATTACCATCAGTATTACCCTGTCGACATCGTTAACGGTCCCGGAACCCGCTGCACGCTGTTTGTTTCCGGATGCGTGCATGAATGCCCCGGTTGCTATAACAAAAGCACCTGGCGGCTCAATTCCGGCCAGCCGTTTAGCAAAGAGATGGAAGACAAGATCATTGCCGATCTGAACGACACGCGTATTCACCGTCAGGGGATCTCGCTCTCCGGCGGCGATCCGCTGCATCCACAAAACGTGCCGGATATTCTGCAACTGGTGCAGCGCATTCGCGCTGAGTGTCCGGGAAAAGACATCTGGGTGTGGACCGGCTACAAGCTCGATGAACTCGATGCCGCGCAAATGCAGGTTGTCGATCTCATCAACGTGCTGGTCGATGGCAAATACGTGCAGGATCTTAAAGACCCGGCGCTAATCTGGCGCGGCAGCAGTAATCAGGTTGTACATCACTTGCGTTAATTTCCGGCAGTAGAGGTTCTGTTTTCCGCCCCTCAAAAACGGCTCACACACTCCATTGCAACCGTTTTGAACTCGCTGAAATTCCGGCACGCGCAGAGCCGCGTCATCGCGCGCTCGCGCAGGAAGGTGACGAAAATATCGTAGATCGCCATCGCTTCTTCGTATTCGCTTTTGCTGATGGCGAGCAGGAAGATCACATGCGCCGTTTCATCCCCCCAGGCGATACCCCGCGGGGCGAGGATGGTGTAGACCACCGTTTTCTTTGCCAGCAGACCGAGGGCGTGCGGCAGGGCAATGCTGTCACCCAGCATGGTGCTGACGATGGCCTCACGTTCAACCACCGAATCAAGAAACTCCGCATCGACAAAGCCTTCATCCTGCAACTGGCGACATAAAACGTTGAACAACGTTTGTTGATCCATTGGCTCGTCGATCACACGAAAATGGGCAGCATCGAAGAATTTGTTCAACATCCACGGACGGGTTCTGTCGACCAGCACCAATTTGCCAATTTGCTCCAGTTGATAATCGGTAGGGAACGGTGCAATCATCACCACAGGCTTATCTTTTTCACCAATCCGCGCGGTAGAGATTACGAAATCTTCGCTGATGCTTTCCCGCTGTTCGTAGTCGCGTAGCGTCACGGTATCGACGATTTCTATCTGCGGATACTTACGCGCCAGCACCGCCTCAATCATCCGCACCATCGCATTTCCAGCATCGCATACCAGCAGAACTTTCGGTTGCCTCTGGTAACCGATGTTGTAACTACGCTCCAGCCCGACGCCAATATGCAGCACAAGGAAGCCAATCTCATTTTCACTGATGGTGTACGGCGTATATTTTCCCCATCCCGAGATGGCGGCCAGCGTCATGTCCCACGCCATCGGGTAGTGCTGTTTAATATTTTCCAGTAGCGGATTGGGGATCATTATCTGGTAACGCACCCGGGTGATCATCGTCTTAATATGCGTCAGCAGGTCAGCATGTAACTGTTTGTCATTCAACAGGTTGTAGTTGTACTGACTGTTGATAAATCGCAGGATGTAATTGACCAGCGCTTCGTCATCATCCGCATTGATGGCGCTGGGGGCGATCTCTTGTACCTGGCGGGCGGCGATATGCACCTGCAGCCAGTTCTCTTCGGAAACGGTAAGCGGTTTATCCGCCAGTCGGTGCAATACCGCTGCGATTTCCCGCGTGGCCAGGCACACCGATTGCTCGGCTTCTTCTGCGGCAAACTCCGGGAGGGGATACCCTTCGCTAATCCGCCGTACCGCCACCGCGCAGTACAACCGCAAAAACAGCTCACCCTCATCGGTCAGGCGAATGTGAAAACGGGCAAAAATATCCTGCAAAACAGGTTGTAGCTGTTCAGGGATCCCGGCATTTAGTGCCTCTTGCGTCACTAGCGGGTGCTGTGGATCCTGCTGTGCCAGCGTCCATAGCAGATCGGTCAAACAGGCGCGGATCGCCATCTCGCTGCCAAACAGCTTCATACCGTGACGGGGGCGCGTTTCCAGCGTCAGATGATAACGTTGCAGATGCTCGCGCACCTCAGCCATATCGTTTTGCAGCGTCGCGCGGCTGATAAACCATTCATCAGCCAAATCCTCCAGCTTCAGCGAAAAGGCCGACGTCAGAAAACGAACCACCAGCCAGTGCACCCGCTCCTGGCTGGTGCGAGGGATGCGCAGCAACGCGTCTGGTCGCTGCGTTTGCAGGGCATGATAACGTACCGGGTCGTCAACTTTGAGTTGATAACCGTTACCCCGGCTGAGGACAAACTGCGCGCCGTACTGGCTGAGCAGCGCGTTTAGCGCGGTGATATCCGCTCGTACGGTGCGTGTGGAAACCGACAACCGCTGCGCCAGCTCGTCCTGTGGAAGCGCTTCGTTTTGCAGCATGCCAAACAGCTGCGCTAAACGTTGGTTGGGGAATCGCACGTCAGTTTCCTCATCAGTCAGTTAGCCTACGCAGGCCCGGGTCATCGCCATCAGCTGGCGCACGTCGTCCGGTCGGGTGTTACCACTCACCTTATCAATAATCGAACTATAGATGTGAGGAATGATTTTGCTCACTCCGGCATCCAGGGCGATCTGCAAAATTTCAGTGAAATTATCCAGATCGATACCGCCAGTTGGCTCCAGCCAGAAGTCATGGCGGGCGCAGGCCTGGGCAACTGCAATGTATTCCTCACGGCACTTCAGGCCGCCCATTGGGAAGTATTTAATCGAGCTCCCCCCCATGTCTTTGAGCAACGCAATCGCGGTTTCTACCGGCACAATGCCGTCCGGCATCTGGCTGCTCAGCGGACCGGTGGAGATTTTCACCCTGCCCGGTGTGCCAGTTGGCGAGACCAGACCGTTGACCACCGTCTCCTGCTGACCCAGCAGCGCGCGGCTGGTCGCCACGCCGGTAAAGACCTGATTAACATGCTGTGGCTGCACCTGACGGGAGATTTCACTGACCATCGCCGACTGGTTGGGATCGCCCGCCCCCAGCCCCACGGAGAGGGCATTGTCGATAAGCGCTGCGTATTCACGCATATCCGCGACCGCGCTTGCGACATCCGGGTAATTTTTTGACAACACACCGACCAGCACGTGTCCTTCCGCCGCCGCGTAAATATCCCGGGCATTTTCTTTGGAGCCCGCCAGCACGTTCAGGCAGACGCGGTCGCGATAAAAGTTAGGGGTCAGTTTCATGCTTTTTTCTCCTGCAAAATCACTTCACCAATTCGACGGGCCACAATCTCCAGTTGCGCGCGATCCACGCTGCGCACATCGGCTTCGATAATGCCTTCGTTAGCTTTGTAACCACGGAAGTAAATCGCGTACTCTCCCTGTTTGAGCGCGTCGACCAGTTCACCTGTGGCGATGCCGGTTGCCGCTTCGTCAAACTTAATTTCCGTGCGCGCGATGTCGCGCCCTGCACTGTCCCACACCACGCGGGCGCTTACGCCGTGAAGCTGGTTTAACGCATTAATGAACGGCGTCATTTTCTCGACCATCTCCGCGCCGCTCTCTTTCTGCGCGTTCAGATACAGTTCGATGGCGCAGGTCAGGCCAAGAATCCCCTCTTTGCCCACCTTCATCGCCCGGCCAATCCCCGCGGTCTGGCGCTTCACCCACTCAACGTATTGGGTTTTGCCAATCACCAGGCCGCTGGTTGGCCCTTCAATCGCCTTCGCACCGCTATAAATCACCAGATCCGCACCAACCCGGTAGTAGCACTGCAAATCCTCTTCCGCTGCCGCATCCACGATTAGCGACAGATTATGCGTACGCGCCACCACCGCAGCCTGTTCCACGTTGAGCATGCTTTTCTGGACGCAGTGGTGAGATTTGATATACAGAATGGCCGCCGTGCGTGGCGTAATGGCCGCCGCCAGCTGAGCGGCGGAACATTCGTTGGCATAACCCGCTTCCACTAGCTTGCCGCCGCCGAGCGCCACCATGGTGCCAACCGGAGCGCCAAAGTTGACGTTGTGGCCTCTGGGCAGCACGATTTCGTTGTTCTCGATCGGCGCGACGTGCAGGTTCTCCAGCAGCCAGTCGCTGTCCTTAACCAGCACTCCAGCCACTGACAGGGCGATTCCGGCCGAAGCGCAGGAGACGACGGTTGCCCCTTCCACCTCCAGCAATTTCGCAATGTAGTCACCGGTCTTATTGACAAGGTCTTTCATCTCAAAATATTGATTCATCCCCGCCATTGCGGCCTGAACCACTTCTGGTCGTGGCGTAGAAACGCCGAGCGCCGTCATGCGGCCTGAGGTGTTAATCACCTGTTTTAAATTGTATTTCTCAAAAATCGAAGGCATGTTCCGCGCTCCCTTGTTCGGTCATATAGCCCTTGCCCGCACGTATTGCGGCAAGCGGCACCAGCAGTTGTTCAGCCTGCAGGCTGTCGTTTTCTGCATCTACCAGCACGGTTGGCTGGCGCTTAAGCGTAAAGAGGGTTAAATCGGCATCCAGACCAACCTGCAGCCGCCCTTTCTGTTTCAGGCGCAGACCATCGGCGGCATTGGCAGTAACGCACTCAATGACCTGCGGGAGCGACATCCCAATGGCGAGAAATTTCGACATCACATTCGCCAGGGAATACACCGGGCCGCTGATACGGTTGCGACAATAAATATCGGAGCTGATGGTGTGCGGCAAAATCCCCAGACCGATAGCGCGTTTTGCCACCGCAAAGCTCAGGCTGGCGGTGCCATGCCCAACGTCCAGACGCACACCGCGTGAAATCGCCCGCGTCACTGACGCCCGCAGCTCGCCTTGCGGCGTCAGAATGCGGTTCGGCTTACCGTTGTAGCAGTGGGTAATGATGTCGCCCGCGGTCAGGCGTTCGGCGATCTCATCCAGATCCGGCGGATTGTTGCCGATGTGCACCATCAGCGGCAGGTCTCCGTTCTGCGCTTGCATCGCTTTGGCGCGCTCCAGCGGCGTAATGCCGTTTTCACCGACCACGCTGCTGCTCATGCGCGCCTTCAGGCCGACGATAAAATCAGGATGGCGCTTCACCGCCTGTCGCACCGCATCAGCGTCAATGTTGGCCATATTAGCCAGCTCGTTCTGGGCGATAAGCCCAACGCGGGAAATATTCAGCAGCGCATACACTTCGGTGGTCGCTTCCCGGGTCAGGGTATAAAAATCATCGATATCATCCGCCCCGGTACTGCCCGCATCCACCACCGTAGTAACGCCGGTAGCTATACCGACGCTGTCCGGCTGGTCGTGATAAATCGGGGATTTCGGGTAGCAGTGAACGTGGGAATCAATCCAACCTGCGCTGACGTAGTACTCGCCGCCCAGTTCGATGGTTTTCAGCGCCGGGCCAGCAACGTCGCCCAACGCTGCAATTTTGCCGTCTTTGAGCGCAATATCGCTCACCGTATCGTCAACGAGGCGCGCACGGCGCAGGTGTAAATCAAACATCGCTCTCTCCTTTGCCGGATGGCGGCGCAACCGCCTCATCCGGCCTACAAATCAACAGTTAGCTAATGGCAATCGGGAAGATGGACCCGAGGATCATCGCCCCAAGGATCGCCCCGCCGGTGATCGGTTTCTGCCACAGGTAAAACAGCAGCGCGCCCGCCAGTGAACCGATGCCGATAGGGATAGACGCCGTCATCGCGCTGAGGATAATCAATGGTCCGAGGAAGCGGCCGGAGGCGTTACCGGCCCCCATCATGACATCCGCACCGTAGGTCGAGTCGCTCTGATTGATGGTGAACTTACGCGCCAGAATAATGATGTAGCCAATCGCCAGACCAATCACCAGACCGGTGACCAGCGACGCTGCGAAGTTGGCAACCGGGAAGATAATACCTGCGCCCAGCAGCAGCGCCGGAACACCTAACCCGACCCCGGTCTGAATAGCCCCGCCAATATCCAGAATCCCCACCAGCGAACCTTCAATGATGCGGGCAAACAGGAAGCTTGCACCAAATGCCGCCACCGCCCCGTAGGAGCCGGTGTCCATTCCCGCCTTCAGCATCGCCACAAAAGCGACTTCGTTAAATGCGCCAATACCGTACAGGTAGTACATGTGCGTTCCGGCAAATACGCCAGAGGAGAGCAGGCCAACGAAGATCGGGAACGACCAGTCAGCGAACCAAAAACCTTTATTCTGTTCCATGATGGCCTCCGTTATTTGCCGCTGAGCGAGTTGTGGATAAGTTCGAGCCAGTTAGGCACGGTCAGATGGAAGGATTCGATCATCTTCATGTCGAAGCCGCGGAAGAAGCCGCTCAGGACAAACAGCGCGACGATAGCCACCATCATCACTTTAGTGACGTGGTTCCAGCCGCTCTCTTCCACGCCTTTACCGATCAGAATGCCAAGGACCAGACCCGGAACGGCGTTGCCCATAATCAGCTGCGCCGCGCCGCCAAAGACGGTGGCCCAGAAGCCTGATTTTTTACCGGCATCGATCGCGGCCAGCCAGAAGATCACTGGCATCACGGTGTTAACCAGCAGGTTAGCCGCAGGCACCAGCACCTTGACGGCGGTCACCTGCAACGCTTCCGGTACGGATGACGCCGTGAGGTTCAGGAAGGTCACGACGATCATCCCGATAACGCCGCAGGCAATCGCCATGCGCTTGGGATCGTGCAGCGTTTCACCGACGTTGCGGTTTTTTACCATCAGCGCAGCAGCGCCCCAGTTGGGGATGATGCGATGGTCGACGTCCTGAGTGAACGCCCCCGCCGCAACGGAGGAAGCCCAGGCGTTAAAGAAGAAGCCCAGGCCGAACGAGAAGTGAGAAGCCGGATCCCCTTCGCAGGAATTCAGTTCTCCCAGAGTACGAAACGCGCCCATCCCTTGAGTGGTAGGCGCATGAAACATGCGTGCAGCCCCAGCGCCGACACCGACGCCAACCAGGCCGCCGATGATGAGCGATTTTATTAATATTATCAGGAACATAATTATGCCTTTTAATAAAGAATCAGCGTTGCGTAACGAAATCCACCTTGTCGAGATTGATGGCAGTCACGTTGACGGTCACGTCCAGCTCCACGCTGAAGGTGCGTCTTTCCCGGCGCAAAAAGAGGAATAAAAATGCCTCTTTGCGCACCGATTCACGCGCTTGAACAACCTGCACATCCTGTGGCTCAATACGCAGTAAGATATGCGGCGACGCTTTCATCACCGCTGCCTGAACGTGGTTCAGGGCATCGGCAAAGGCGCGCGCTTTGGCCTCGCCCTTGCCAGTGACTCTCACCGTGGTGGTGAATTGTTCTTTCATGCTTAAGCGCCGTGTTTCTTTTGCCACGCCTGTACCAGGCGCTCACCGAGTTCTTCTTTGTCCATAAAACCGAACCCCAGCACGTTGCAACCTTCGTTGATGGCAGTGACCCCTTCATCAACCGAGCGCATGCCGTATTTCGCCTTGTAGCCGTATTTGGTCTGCGCGGTAATCGCACCCGCGCCGCCACTGCCGCAAAACGAGATGCCAAAGGTGGCGTTTTCCGCTTTCATCACGTCACCCAGCTTCATATCAGCCGCAACGCCCGGCACCACAACCGCACGGCCGCCCGCTTTCTCAACGCCTGCCGCCACCTTCTGGCCTTTACCCAGACGATCGCCAATCACTACGGTAATCTGTTCCATCTTTTGCTCCTTAAAGGTTGTCTTTCGCGACTTCGAAGTGCACCGACAGCAGCCAGGCCTCTTCCTCAGGAAGATTGCCAAACTCAGCGACCACGTCACGGGCAAGCGCCATTGATTCGGCAGAAATTTCATCAAACAAGCTGGCATCGACTTCTGGTAAGGGTTCACCCGTTACCGAGCGGTGCGCCATGGCGCGAACATGCGACGTCAGCATCTGTTCCTGTACAGCGTTGGGAATAATGTGGCGTTCACGCAGCAAGGCATACACCTGCGCCAGCATGCGGTCGGCCAGTTCCACCGATTCCCCCATGTCATTCATTACAGCTCCGTTATTCACTCGTCTTACCCCACTAGTGGCTCTGAGGTTAACTTAGCGGCGGGGGTTAAAAGTTTGTAGCGAGTTGTTTTCCACTTCGAAGTGGAAAGGGGCGCAGCGATAGTGATCTGTGCCGCAAAAAGGGCCGGGACCACGATTAATCACTGGAAGAATGTGATTGAGATCGCAAGAGTGAGCAGCAAAATGGAAGGAAATGCGAACAATGAATGGACGATAAAAATGAAAAAATGTGATGGGGATAGCGTTTACTTATGGGATGCAGGGGCGCAGCGTCTTATCCGGCCTACGGTTATGCAGGCCGGAAAGAGTAGATTAGCGGAACTTCTTGTGGTTTTCGTTGCGCGTTTTTTTCAGGTCTTCCGCAACGGCTTTCGCCTCTTTGACTTTACCTTCGTTCGCCAGTTTAAGCGCGCCGTCAATCTGACCGATCAGCGTGTCAAAGCCGTGGCGGAAATCTTTCATCTCCGCACTGTCCGGGGATTTGCTCTCCAGCTTCGGTGGCGTTCCCTTTTGAGCATCCAGCGCGGCTGCACGCATTTTGGTCAACGCGTCTTTCAGTTCAGTCGCATTGTCCGTTTTTTCGACGATCTTCAGGTTGTCGTTGAGGATCCCCATGTCATCTTCGAGATCGGCTGCAAACGCAGAAGAACCAAGAACCAGCGTTGAAGCCGCGACGATCGCTAACAGGTGTTTACGCATTGCTCACTTCCTTTTTTATTATTAAAAAATTAACGCCTTAACGAGTATCATTGCCCGGCGATTTTCATCTCCGGTAACAATACCGAACCACACTGAATATTACTGCGCGTTTCAATATCGTTGCCTACGGTCACAATATTGCGCCACATCTCTTTTAAGTTCCCGGCGATGGTAATTTCACTCACCGGATACTGAATTTCGCCGTTTTCGACCCAAAAACCCGCCGCGCCGCGCGAGTAATCGCCGGTAATGCCGCTTACGCCCTGCCCCATCAGCTCGGTAACCACAAGACCTGTGCCCATCTCTTTGAGCAACTGCTCGAAGCTTAGACCCTGTCCCGGAATTCGCCAGTTGTGGATCCCGCCCGCATGACCGGTGCTCTTCAGTCCCAGCTTACGTGCGGAATAGTTGGTCAGCAGCCATTGGGTCAGCACGCCGTCTTTAATAATGTCACGGCGTTCGGTCCGTACGCCTTCGCTGTCGAACGGCGACGACGCCAGCCCTTTCAGCAGGTGCGGATGTTCTTCAATAGTCAGCCATTCCGGCAGAATTTGTTTGCCCAGCGAGTCGAGCAGGAAGGTGGATTTACGGTACACCGAACCACCGGCAATCGCACCGACCAGATGTCCGAACAGCCCAGTCGCCACTTCGTTGGCAAAAATCACCGGCGCTTTCATGGTGGAAAGTTTACGCGGAGAGAGGCGAGATAAGGTGCGGCGAGCACAATCTGCCCCCACCCATTCCGGCGTTTGCAGATCGCCCATCGCCCGGCCAATGGTGTAGGCGTAATCACGCTCCATATCGCCATTTTCTTCCGCGATGACGCAGCTGGAAAGAGAATGACGCGTGGAGCAGTAGCCCTGCAGCATCCCGTGACTGTTACCAAACACTTTGATGCCGTAGTGGCTGTTAAAACTGCCACCCTCGGTATTGGTGATACGCTTATCGGCCTGTAGCGCCGCCTGTTCAGCGCGGGCTGCCAGTTCGATAGCTTCGTCAGGGGAAACTTCCGCCGGGTGGAACAGATCCAAATCGGGCGCATCAAAGGCCAGCAGTTCTTTATCTGCCACGCCCGCGCACGGGTCCGGTGAGGTGTAACGTGCAATATCCAGCGCGGCCTGCACGGTACGTGCAATCGCCTGCGGGCTTAAATCGGTGGACGATGCGCTGCCCTTACGGTTTTGGTGATAAACCGTAATCCCCAGCGCGCCATCGCTATTGAATTCTACGTTCTCCACTTCACCATAACGGGTGCTGACGCTAATACCCGTGGTCTTGCTCACAGCGACTTCCGCGCCATCCGACTTACCTGACGCTAATTCCAGTGCCGTCGAGACCGCTTCTTCCAGAATCTTACGCTGCGCTTCAACTTGTGAGATTACTTTCATCGCAAATGCCATAATGTAGAGAGAGTTTCTCTGAAGTCTAACAGAGAACCGTTTTTCAGTGCGCATCTTAACTGGTAACATTAGCCTCTTTTTTTAAGGAGCCTGACATGACTAAGCAGCCCGAAGACTGGCTCGACGACGTTCCCGGTGATGACATCGAAGACGAAGACGATGAAATTATCTGGGTTAGTAAAAGTGAAATAAAACGTGACGCCGAGGAGTTAAAACACCTGGGTGTGGAACTGGTAAAACTGGGGAAAAACGCGCTGGATAAAATCCCGCTCGACGCGGATTTACGTGCCGCGATTGAGTTGGCCCAGCGTATTAAGATGGAAGGTCGCCGCCGCCAGCTGCAGCTGATTGGCAAAATGTTGCGCCAGCGCGATGTTGATCCTATCCGTCAGGCGCTGGACAAGCTGAAAAACCGTCACAACCAACAGGTTGTACTGTTTCACAAGCTTGAGCAACTGCGCGATCGCCTGATCGCCGAAGGTGATGATGCGGTAGCGGAAGTGCTGAATCTGTGGCCAAACGCCGATCGCCAGCAGCTTCGTTCTCTGGTTCGCAATGCGAAGAAAGAGCAAGAAGGCAACAAGCCGCCGAAATCAGCACGTCAGATTTTCCAGTATCTGCGTGAACTGGCGGAAAACGAAATCTAATCTCTTCGTCTGCAGAAAGTGCCGGATGATGTAAATACTTCATCCGGCCTGGATTCTGTGCTCTTACTGCTGGGGCTGCATTTCGCCCATAGCGTTCTCTGACAGGCTCTCTTCATGCAGATACTGCTTATCTAAAATCTTCACGAACGGTGTATAAATCGCGGTGGCGATAACCAGATTCACGGCCTGTAAAACAATGCCTGAAATCCCGGTGGTGAGGAAACCAGAAATAAAGATCGGCGTTGTCCAGGGAATGGAGATACCAGAGGTGGGGGGAACCCAGCCGAATGCGATAACCACATAAGTAACCGTACACAGCACCATTGGGGTAATGATAAACGGGATAAGCATCAGCGGATTAAGCACGATTGGCAAACCAAAAATAACCGGCTCATTAATGTTAAAAATTGCCGCCGGTGCCGCCAGCCGTGAGAGCTGCTTTAATCGCGTACTTTTGGCAACCATAAAGATGCTAATCAACAGTGCCCCGGTAAAACCCGTACCGCCGGCAATCAAATAGACATCCCTGAACTGCTGAGTAATGATGTTGGTCGCTACCAGCCCGGCCTGAGTTTGCGCCAGGTTCTGCGCACTGAGCGTTTGCCAGATAGGCCCCATTACGGATGTCATGATAGAGTCGCCATGGATCCCAAAGAACCAGAAGAAACTGATCATCATCTCAGCAATCAGTTGCGATAAGAGGGAATTCCCCAGATACAGCAACGGCTGTTGCGATAAGAGGGAATTCCCCAGATACAGCAACGGCTGTTGCAGCATGACGCTGATAAATTTCCCCGGCGTACCAAAAGGCGTGTTCTCAAACAGCACCTTGACGATAATCCAGAACAGTAGCACCAAGAAGATAGGTACCAGCGATTTAAACGACCTGGCAATCTCTGGCGGGACACTCGCAGGCATCTTGATGGTAAAAGCCCTGTTTTCCAGAAACTGAACCACCTTGATGGTGACCACAGTAACGATAATCCCTAAGAACATCGATTCAGAGCTAAAGTCGAGCAGCGCGTAAGCATCGGCGACGATTTCTCCCGATCCTGTCGTAATATGACCAGGCGACATTAAGAAGAAGATCGCCACCGGTAAAATAGCGGAACTTTGGCTGAGATTAAGCTTTTCAACTAACTCCTTTGAGAAGGTGATAATCACCATCAGCGTCATTAATCCGTAGCTGGCGTTAATCCCGTAATTGAGCTTATCCAGCACGCCTTCCCCTAACAGCGAACTCATAAACTCGTGATAGCCGTTAACAGGAAAGTTGGTTAACAATACGAAAAATGAACCGACAATCAAAAAGGGAATCAGGGCAATAAACGCATTTTTTAGTGCGGTCAGGTAGATGTTTGACGAGATTTTCTCGGCCAGTGGCAACATCTTTTGTTCGAGTAAAGAGGTTATGCTCATGCCCGCTTACCCTATAAGGTTTTTTGTCACGTAATAATTAACCTGCGGGAACTGCTTGATATAGATGGCAGGAACCTGAGTGTGGTGCGCATCGCCGTTAACAATCTCCTGATAAATATCTTTTTTCGTATCGTGGTTGATGATGACAATCACCTTTCCAGCTTTGATGATTTTATTCAGCCCGACGGTAATACCCTCGGTGAGGGTGACATCTCCGGAGAAGTATTTATGGCTGGCGACGTTAATTGTTACGTCATCCAGTTGAGTTTGTAGATAATCCTCATCAAACGGCACGCCCGGCTCGTTTAAGCCGATATGCCCGTTCATTCCCACGCCCAGAATTATATAGTCAAACTCTTCACCGTTGAGCGCAGTTTGGTAATGGGCAATATTTTGTGCCGTAGAGGCAAACGGATTGAAATGGACTAACCGCACCGGATAGGCACATTTGTGCACAAAGTCCTGATTAATCATGTTCAGGCAGCTGCCATCTGATTCGCTGGGCACGTTGACCCACTCATCCAGCGCAAAGAAGGTAAGGCGTTCGGCAAACGGTGTCGCTGCCAGTGCTTCGTAAATCCAGTGAGGCGTGCTACCGGAGGGGATCAGCACGCGAGAATGTGGTTTGAGCGCGGATAGCTCACTAACGACCTGTTCAGCCAGCGCGGCATTGGTATCAAACGTTGTACATTTCATCCGTTTCTTCTCGCTATTAAAGTGATTCAATCTTTTTGGCGAATAAAGGAAGATACTTTTTATTGGCCAGCAGCATCTCTTTGACTAACGCCACACCCGAAGTGTCGCTTGAGCATAATGGGTTGAAAATAAAGCCAGAAATAAGCGCTTGATAATCGCCGGTGGCGGCGGCTTTGACGATCTGCGATTCATAGTCTTTCATCATGGAAACAATCCCTTTCGCAGGAGATGGGATCTCGCCAGTACATATCGGAATCGGGCCATTACGGGTAATCACACAGTTCACTTCAACTACCGCCTCTTCCGGTAAATTAGTGATAGCACCGCCGTTACGAACGTTGACGGTTTGAATGCTCTTATCGTCGAGGTAAATAGCGCGAATAACGTTCAGCGCGGCGGTGGAATAAAGCGCACCGCCGCGGGCTTCCAGCTCTTTAGGCTTATCCTGAAGCGTAACGTCGCTGTATTTTTTAAACAGTTCGGCTTCGATATTTTTGACGATCTCACCGGCTTTGTTGAATAAATCAGATTTCGGGTAAGTCTCCCCCGTAGCGGGTTGTGTTTTCAGGCAATACGCACGCTTTCAGGCATACCTGCTTTCGTCATTTTGTTCAGCGCTCGTACCAGGGCCATAGCCTCTGCAACCTGACCATCGTAGTCACGCAGTGTCAGTGAACCCCCGAACAGCTGTTTTACCCGGTACATCGCCGTTTCCGCTATCGAGCGACGGTTGTAATCTGTTGTCCATTTCCACCGCGCATTACTCCCGGTCATTCGCTGATTAGCCACTGCACGGTTACGGTCTGCATATTCACCGGGCCAGTAACCCGCACCTTTTCGGGGAGGGATAAGCGCGCTGATTTTCTTACGCCGCAGTTCATCGTGACATAGCCGGGTATCGTAAGCGCCATCGGCGGCGGCTGACCTGATTTTCCGGTGGGTTTGCCGGATTAACCCGGGGAAGGCCTCTGAGTCCGTAACGTTGTTCAGCGACAGGTCAGCGCAGATGATTTCATGTGTTTTACTGTCAACGGCGAGATGCAGCTTACGCCAGATACGGCGGCGTTCCTGGCCATGCTTTTTGACTTTCCACTCGCCTTCACCGAAGACCTTCAGCCCGGTGGAATCAATTACCAGGTGTGCGATTTCACCCCGGGTGGGCGTTTTGAAACTGACATTAACCGACTTTGCCCGCCTGCTGACACAGCTGTAATCCGGGCAGCGTAGCGGAACGTTCATCAGAGAAAAAATGGAATCAATAAAGCCCTGCGCAGCGCGCAGGGTCAGCCTGAATACGCGTTTAATGACCAGCACAGTCGTGATGGCAAGGTCAGAATAGCGCTGAGGTCTGCCTCGTGAAGAAGGTGTTGCTGACTCATACCAGGCCTGAATAGCTTCATCATCCAGCCAGAAAGTTATGGAGCCACGGTTGATGAGGGCTTTATTGTAGGTGGGCCAGTTGGTGATTTTGAACTTTTGCTTTGCCACGGAACGGTCTGCGTTGTCGGGAAGATACGTGATCTGATCCTTCAACTCAGCAAAAGTTCGATTTATTCAACAAAGCCGATCTCACCCCGTGATTGCTCGGCTGCTTCCTGCTCGGCCAGCATTTCAGTCGTCTTGAGGTAGTATTTTAAATAGGAAGAGGGGATCAGATTGGTGGCGGCCAGCAGCTCTTTATTAAACTGCTCATTGCTGATGTTTTTAAAGCTCAATGCATCGACGTCAGCGGCGTTGATTATCTCGATGGTTTCACGGGTACGGTCGACGCCGTTATGCAAAATTTTGGTAATAAAGTTCATATGGTTGGAGCCTTTGAACTCGACGTATAAATCCTCTACGTTGGCATTCAGCAGCCCGGCCACCTGATGGGTCATATTGACAGGACCATTGCACAGGCCGATAACCCGATTGTTGTGGCTGTATTTGAGTACCGCTTCTGTCACCATGGAAGCTGGATTGGTGAAGTTAATCAGCCAGGCGTTTGGACAAATCGCCTTCATTTCATTCGCTATTTCAATGATGACCGGAATGGTGCGCAGAGCTTTGAACATCCCGCCCGCGCCATTGGTTTCCTGGCCAATAAAACCGTATGACTTCGGCAGTTTTTCATCAACGATTCGGGCATCGATACCACCGACGCGCAGTTGAGTCACCACGAAGTCGGCACCCAGCAGCGCTGTTTTGCGGTCAAAAGTTTGGATGACATCAATTGGTAAATTTGCTTTGGCAAGCATTCTTTTGGTGAGATCGAAAATGATGTTCATTTTCTCTTTACCCATTTCAACGTCGACAAAAGCGATGTGAGAGATGGGAAGCTGGTGGTAGTTTTTAATTACCCCTTCAATCAGTTCTGGCGTATAGCTGCTACCCGCGCCAATCACCACGAGTTTTAGTTTTTTCATTAGTCTTCTACTTTTGAATTAAATTTCAACGACACTTTTCTGACATTGGATAAATGGAAAAGCATAATATCTACGATGGCTATCTGGATCGGATAGCTTATATTTTCGAAAGCAGTATCTTTAATAATGGCGTTTTTGTAGATCAAGACTGCATCGGCCTTAAGCGCCAGCGTAGAGTTTTCCCGGCTGGTAATCGCGGCCACCTTGATGCCGTTTTTTCTGGCATTAAAAATTATCTCTTCCAGCATTTCTGACTCACCGCTGTTGGAAACAATCAGCATACAATCGTTAGCGGTCAGAAAGCGGCTGCGGACATTACAGTTGGTGTAGTCTGTTTCATTGAGGATATTAAAGCCCAGCACCATCAGATTATAGCTAACATAGTTCGCCACGCTATCTGATGTACCGTATCCCCAGGTGATAATCGTATTGCAGTCGGACAAAAAATCACAAAAGACTTTGACTTTATTCTCAGACACTCTGGTTAAAGCATCCTGCATTTCTTGTATATATTCGCTAACAAACGCGTTATGGTGCTGCGAGTTTTGCGATCTGGAGAATACGTCCCGAATGTTGACCTTAAACTCCTGGAAATTATTAAAGCCTAATTTCTTTACCAACTTAGAAATAGATGGCGCGGTAGTATAAACGCGATCTGCCAGTTCATGAATTTTCATTTTATAAACATCAGCAGGATTCTCCTGACAGAATTTATAAACTCGCAGTTCATTATTGGTTAAATTTTTTCGCATGGAGCGCACCTTTTATTATGTGGCACTTACGCCACATTGGCTCTCGAGGGGATATTAGCAAGGGAAAAGCGGAAATAGATTTTATGATTTAGAAATTAATTTCTGCGATCTGAGTTATAAATTTCCATATGGAGGCTTCCCATTCCGTTGAGAAGTATGGCGTAACCAGAAGGCCGGATGGCAACGGAGATCGTGCTCCTGAGAAAGTGCCGGATAACGGTGTAAACACCTTATCCGGCCCACAACGGATCGTAAGCCCGGTAAGCGTAGCGCCACCGGGCATTTTTTTTACTCTTCTTCTGCCTGGGCTTTCTTCGCCAGGCCATCCAGCAGTTTTTGATGGATGCCACCAAACCCGCCGTTACTCATCACCAGGATGTGATCGCCAGGCTGTGCAGTTTTCACCACCATATCTGCCAGCGCATCCACATCGCCGCTCCAGTGCGCAGGCTGAACGCAGGCTTCAGCGACTTCTGCTACCTGCCACGGAATATGCGGGGGTTGCAGCAGGAACACTTCGTCCGCACGCCCTAGCGACGGCGCCAGGTCATCTTTGCACAGGCCCATTTTCATGGTGTTCGAGCGTGGTTCCAGCACCGCGATGATGCGCGCCGTGCCACCCACTTTACCGCGCAGCGCCGCAAGCGTTGCCAGAATGGCCGTTGGGTGATGGGCGAAATCGTCATACACCGTCACGCCATTGGCTTCGCCGCGCAGCTCAAGACGACGACGGGCGTTGATGAACGAGCCCAGCGCATTGGCTGCATCTGCAGGCACGACGCCAACATGGCGCGCGGCAGCAATCGCCATCAGACCGTTGTGCATGTTGTGCTCGCCTACCAGGCCCCACTTCACCACGCCAACATTTTCACCGTCCAGCCACACTTCCCATTCGGATGCATCAGTGGTCAGCTTTTTCGCCTGCCAGTGACCTTGTTCACCAACCAGCTCTTGTTCGCTCCAGCAGCCCATCGCCATCGTCTGTTTCAGATTGATGTCGTTTTCCGGGTAGATAATGCGTCCCTGGCCCGGCACGATACGCACCAGGTGGTGGAACTGTTTCTGGATCGCTTTCAGATCGTCAAAGATATCAGCGTGATCGAACTCAAGGTTGTTGAGGATCAGCGTACGCGGGCAGTAATGTACGAATTTAGAACGCTTATCGAAGAAGGCGCAATCGTACTCATCCGCTTCAATAACGAAGAAGTCGCTCTCACCCAGGCGCGCGGAAACCTCAAAGTTACCCGGTACTCCGCCGATCACAAAGCCAGGCTTATAGCCGCAGGCTTCGAGGATCCAGGTCGCCATTCCGGCGGTGGTGGTTTTGCCGTGCGTCCCCGCAACCGCCAGTACCCAACGATCGCGCAGTACAAAGTCATGCAGCCACTGCGGGCCGGACATGTACGGAATGTTCTTTTCCAGCACCGCTTCCACACACGGATTACCCCGGGTCATGGCATTGCCAATGATCACCAGGTCCGGCTGCGGATCGAGCTGGCTGGCATCGTAACCCTGAATCAGATCAATGCCTTGCTTCTCAAGTAAGGTACTCATCGGCGGATACACATTGGCGTCCGAACCGGTTACTTCATGACCGAGTGAGCGCGCCAGCATCGCCAGACCGCCCATAAAAGTGCCACAAATTCCCAAAATATGAATGCGCATACGTCACTATCCTTTTTTAATCTGGGGGCCATTTTACGCACATGTCCGGCAAGTGAGAAACGCATTTCAGGATATTCCGTAGTTTGCTGGCGCGATTCACCTAAGCGCGGCAATGGAAATATTTGTTAATATTGTTGCGGTCGCTTTACTCCACATAAATTGCAGGGAAAGTGTTATGAAAACGTTAGGTGAATTTATTGTCGAAAAGCAGCACGAGTTTTCTCATGCTACCGGTGAACTCACTGCTTTGTTGTCGGCAATAAAGCTGGGCGCCAAGATCATCCACCGCGATATCAACAAGGCCGGTCTGGTCGATATCCTGGGTGCCAGCGGTGCTGAGAACGTGCAGGGAGAGGTTCAGCAAAAACTCGATCTGTTCGCGAACGAAAAACTGAAAGCTGCACTGAAGGCGCGCGACATTGTGGCGGGCATTGCCTCGGAAGAAGAAGATGAAATCGTCGTCTTTGAAGGCTGTGAACACGCAAAATATGTTGTGCTGATGGATCCTCTGGATGGCTCATCCAACATCGATGTTAACGTCTCTGTCGGTACGATTTTCTCTATTTATCGCCGCGTAACCCCAGTCGGCACGCCGGTCACGGAAGAGGATTTCCTGCAACCAGGCAACAAGCAGGTTGCTGCGGGCTACGTTGTTTATGGTTCTTCCACCATGCTGGTGTATACCACCGGCTGTGGCGTACACGCCTTCACCTACGATCCTTCTCTGGGCGTATTCTGCCTCAGCCAGGAACGTATGCGCTTCCCGGCGAAAGGCAGCACGTACTCCATTAACGAAGGCAACTACATTAAATTCCCGAACGGCGTGAAGAAGTACATTAAATTCTGCCAGGAAGAAGATAAGTCAACTCAGCGCCCGTACACCTCGCGCTACATTGGCTCTCTGGTTGCGGATTTCCATCGTAATCTGCTCAAAGGCGGGATCTACCTGTACCCAAGCACCGCCAGCCACCCGCAAGGGAAGCTGCGTCTGCTGTACGAATGCAATCCGATGGCCTTCCTGGCCGAGCAGGCGGGCGGCAAAGCGAGCGATGGTAAAGAACGCATTCTGGATATCACCCCGGAAAGCCTGCACCAGCGTCGCTCCTTCTTCGTAGGTAACGACCATATGGTTGAAGATGTAGAACGCTTTATCCGCGAATTCCCGGACGCGTAATACGCTTTGCCGGATGAGACGTGTTAACGCCATCATCCGGCAAATTTATCCCCTACGCCGTTTGTACTTTAAACGCCGCCATTGCTTCGAGCAGCGCATGTGACTGCTCTTCCAGCGAGCGGGTAGCCGCTGAAGATTGCTGTACCAGCGCCGCATTTTGCTGCGCCGTTTCATCCATCTGAATCACCGCGATATTCACCTGCTCAATGCCGCGACTCTGTTCCTGCGACGCGCTGGCAATTTCACGCATCAGTTTGGTCATGCGCATCACTTCATTGGCAATCTCATCCATGGTTTCGCCCGCCTGCTGCGCCAGCTCGCTGCCTTCTCCCACGTGGGTGTGTGAATCGCTGATTAACGTGCGGATCTCTTTTGCCGCCTCGGCGCTGCGGCTGGCCAGATTACGCACTTCACCTGCAACGACCGCAAAGCCCCGCCCTTGCTCACCGGCACGCGCCGCTTCAACAGAAGCATTGAGCGCCAGGATATTGGTCTGGAAAGCAATACCGTCGATTACGCTGAGGATGTCGGCGATTCGGCTGGAACTGCCGGAAATATCGCGCATTTTCTCAATCACATAGCACACCATCTCACTGCCGCGATCGGCGGTATCCGACACCGATTTTGCCAACTGGTGTGCCTGTTCCGCGTTTTGCGCATTCTGTTTCACGGTCGCCGTGAGTTCTTCCATACTGGCGGCGGTCTGCTCCAGCGAAGTGGCTGTCGATTCAGTACGTTGCGCCAGATGCTGGTTCCCGGCCGTCAGCTCACGGCTACCAATATCAATTTGTAAACTGGCATCACGGACACGCTGTACCGAGTCGCCCAGCGCATGGCGCATTTTATCCATTGCCGCGTTCAGACGGTTGAATTCGGCGCTGGCCGACAGCGAGGTAACCGGCGACAAATCCCCCGTCGCCAGGCGTTCCAGTTGCTCAACCATATTATCCAGCGGCTTGATAAACTTATTTCGCAACATGAACCAAATCACCGCCAGCAACGCGAGGGCAGCCAACATCGAGGCACTCATAATACCGTGGTAAATCAACGAAGTAATGATACGGGTAGAGGCATACAGCCCCATACCGCCGGTCAGCAACAGAAGGAACGTCAGCAGAGACAATAACACCAACAAACTTGATCGAATTGAAAGGGATTTTGGCATCGTTATATTTCCGGTTGTAGGGTTAAAACAGACCTGTACAGAACCTATCGACTACAACCGGAAAAAGTTTAGGTATTTAAATGTTTATTGAAAAATCAGGATGTTACTTTGGTGTTGCCGCCGTCCCCACTCTGGTTACTGGCGAGCTTTGACGATTTTCCCAAAGTACCGTCAGGCCGCGCTGTAAGGCAATAAAAATAAACAATAAAATGCCAATCGCGATCTTCGTCCACCAGGAACTTAATGTGCCATCAAAATTAATGTAGGTCTGGATCAACCCCTGAATGGCGACACCAAACAACGTTCCTAACACCGTACCGACCCCGCCGCTCAACAGGGTTCCGCCAATCACGACTGAGGCAATCGCATCCAGCTCAACGCCGACGCCCGCCAGCGCATAACCCGCCTGGGTGTAAATTGAAAAGACAATGCCAGCAAGCGTCGCAAGCCCGGTCGACAGCATATAGATACGGATGGTCGTGCTGCGGGTTGAGATCCCCATCAGGTTGGCAGAGGTGGCGTTGCCGCCAATCGCGTAAACCTGATTACCAAAGCGCGTACGGTGCGCCAGGAATATGCCAATGACGACTACCGCCAGCATCAGCAATCCCATTGCACTCAGGCGACCGCCGCCGGGAATTTTCCATGCCAGGCTTGAGAGCATGTCATAAACCGGATGGTTAATTGGGATCGACTCTTCAGACACCAGATAGCTGACGCCGCGCAGGAAGAACATTCCCGCCAGGGTAATAATGAATGCCGGGATCTTCAGCGCATCAATCAGTAACCCCATAAACGCGCCAAACGCACAGCCCATCAGCAGAATCAGGGGAAACGCCAACAGCGGAGATATACCCCAGTAGCCAATGGCCTTCGCCAGAAATACGCCGGTAAACGCGATCACCGAGCCAACGGACAGGTCGATCCCGCCAGAGAGAATCACGAAGGTCATGCCCACGGCGATGATGCCCAGAAAAGCGTTATCGGTCAGGATATTGCAGATAACTCTGGTTGAAGCAAAAGCCGGAAACTGTGTCAGGCAGTAGAGGTAACCCAGCACAAACACGCCGAGGGTGATCATCAGCGGTAAATTACGTTTTATCATGACCACGCACTCCTTTTATCAGGCTGATAAAGCGTTGTGATTGCACGACCAGCACACACAACACCACCACGGCTTTGACCACTTGATTTAGTTCTGGCGGGAAGCCCGACAGTAAAATCCCGGTGTTCATGCCCTGAATAATCAATGCCCCGATCACCGACAGCAGCAGATTAAAGCGCCCGCCCATCAGCGAGCCGCCGCCGATGACTACCGCCAGGATGGCATCCAGTTCCAGCCACAATCCGGCGTTATTGGCATCTGCCCCGCGGATATCCGCCGTGACGATAATGCCGGCGATAGCCGCACACAGACCGCTCAGCACATAGGTGAGCATCACGATAATGCGCGTGTTCACCCCGGCGTTTTTTGCCGCACGAATGTTGATGCCTACCGCTTCAATAAACATCCCCAGCGCCGTTTTACGCGTCAGTAGCCAGAACACCACCAGCGTTAGCAGGGCAATGATCACTGGCGTGGGGAACAGTAAGAGCGAGCCGCTGCCAAACCACGACAGTTCGGGCGAGTTGAAGGTGACGATCTGCCCGGAGGTGATAAGCTGCGCCACTCCGCGTCCGGCCACCATCAGGATTAGCGTGGCAACGAACGGTTGGATTTTTAGGATTGCCACCAGAATGCCGTTCCATAACCCTGCCAGAATGCCGGAGCCTAAGGCGGCAAGCAGCACCACTGGCAGACTGTGCCCGGCTACCGTCATCGCCGCGGTGGTGGCACCGGCAATGGCCATGACGGCGCCTACGGAAAGGTCGATGCCGCCGGTGGCAATCACCAGCGTCATGCCAATCGCTAACAGCGCCACGGGGGCGGCACGGTTGAGAATATCAATCGGGCTACCGAACAGCCGACCATCTTGCAAAATCACCTGATAAAAGTGCGGCGCGACCAGGCTATCCACCAGCAGTACCAGCAGTAGCGCCACCAGTTGTGGCATGCCCTTTGGCCAGCGGAATCGCCGTTGCGGCGGAGTGGATTGAGGGAGAGATTGAGGCATCACCATAGTCTCCTTAGGCCGCAATGGCGTTCATGATCGCCGGCACGGACAGTTCAGCCAGCGGGATCTCAGCCACCTGTTTGCGATCGCGCATAATAATGACCCGATCGGCATAGCCCACTAACTCTTCCAGTTCGGATGAAATCACCAGCAGCGCCAGACCATCCGCGCACAGCGTTTCGATCAGGCGGATGATCTCGGCATGCGCGCCGACGTCGATCCCACGCGTAGGTTCATCGAGGATCAGGAACTGCGGTTTGGTCAGTAACCAGCGCGAGAGCAATACTTTTTGCTGATTGCCGCCGGAGAGGAATTCGATCGGCTGTTCAGCGTTGGGGGTGCGAATTCCGAGCTGGCGGATAAAACGCTCGGCAATCTCATTTTGTTCTTTCCGCGGAATAGGCCGCAGCCAGCCACGCTGCGCCTGTAATGCCAGAATGATGTTTTCCCGCACCGAGGCGGCGGCGATAATACCATCCGTTTTGCGATCTTCCGGACAGAAGCCGATCCCCAGACACGAAGCCTGATGCGGCGATCGCAAGGTCTGCGCTTTGCCTTTGATCAGCGCACTGCCGCTGTCGGCGGGTTTAATACCGAAGATCACCTCCGCCGTTTCCGTTCGCCCGGATCCCAGCAGTCCAGCGAGACCGACGATCTCACCAGGGCGCACCTGTAGATCAAACGGCGCGATGGTGCCTTTCTTGCCAAAGTCGCTAAAGGCCGCCACTGGTTTATCACTCAGCAACGTACGGCCCGCACGCTGTAGCGCATGGGTATCCAGTTCGCGACCCAGCATCATTTTGACCAGTTCGATCTGTGGCAGTTCGCAGGTTTCACGGCAGCCAACGAAGCCGCCGTTACGCAGGACGGTAATGCGATCGCTGACCTGATAGACCTGATCGAGGAAGTGGGTAACGAAGATCAGACTGACGCCCCGATCGCGCAGATGCCGCATCAGGCCGAACAGCATTTCTACCTCCTGGGTATCAAGACTGGCGGTGGGCTCATCGAGGATCAGCACTTTCGCGGAGAGATCGATCGCCCGACAGATGGCGACGATCTGCTGCATCGCCACGGAAAAGCGGTTCAGCGGCTCGCGCACGTCGAGGGAAAAACCGTATGACGCCATCAACTCCGTCGCGCGTTTTTCCATCTGCTTGCGCAGCAGCAGGCCAAAACGCCGCGGTTCACGGCCAATAAACAAGTTATCCGCTACCGACATATTGGGCAGCAGGTTCACTTCCTGATACACGGTACCGATCCCCAACTGCTGGGCATGGGCAGTATTTTTGGGGGAGATAGGCTGGCCTTCGAGCCAGATCGTGCCGCGATCGGCATGGTAAACACCGGTCAGCGCTTTGATTAGCGTCGATTTACCGGCTCCGTTTTCTCCCAGCAGCGCCATAATCTCACCGCGACGCAAGCTGAAATCCACGTTATCCAGCGCTTTGACGCCGGGAAAGAATTTGCTTAATCCTTCGGTGCGGAGGATTTCCTGATGGGGGTCGGTGGTCATGGCATTCCTCCGGTACGAAATCACGGCCTTTTCGTAGGCCTGATAAGCGCAACGCCATCAGGCCTACGGAAGACCGGCAGCAAAACTAGTAGCCCATGTTTTTCTTCTTCTCTAACTCTTCTTTCGCCGTATCCGGCAGATAGAGGATCGACTTGGTAATGGTCAGCTTTTCAGGCATCGTGCCGTCTTTTTTGAATTTCTCCAGCGCGTCGAATGCCGGGCCTGCCATATTCGGCGTCAGCTCGACGCTGGCGTTGGCTT
The DNA here is from genome assembly GCF_013728095.1 of Citrobacter sp. RHBSTW-00887. Lineage (NCBI taxonomy): Bacteria > Pseudomonadati > Pseudomonadota > Gammaproteobacteria > Enterobacterales > Enterobacteriaceae > Citrobacter > Citrobacter sp. RHBSTW-00887. The sequence goes on from NZ_CP056267.1 coordinate 4,669,229, forward strand.
CACCGTCAATCATTGCTTTGTAGATATCCGGTACGCCGTCGATGGAACCGGTCAGAATATCTTTGCCGGGTTTCAGGCCCGCTTCTTTAATCGCCTGGATTGCCCCGATCACCATGTCATCGTTATGGGCGTAAACCATGCAGATGTTCTTGCCATTGTTTTCCGCTTTGATAAAGCTCTCCATCACTTCTTTCCCTTTACTGCGGGTGAAGTCGCCGGACTGTGAGCGGATAATCTTAATGTTTGGTGCGCTGGCGATGGCTTCAGCAAACCCTTTTTTACGATCGATGGCCACGCTGGCCCCGACGGTCCCTTGCAGCTCAACGACGTTACACGGCTTGCCGTTCACTTGTTTAATCAACCAGTCGCCGATCAATTTACCTTCCAGCACGTTGTCGGCAGTGACCGTGGTCATATAGAGAGATTTGTCTTTTACATCGATGGAACGATCGAGCAAAAAGACCGGAATGTCGGCATCTTTAGCTTCTTTTAAAACCGGTTCCCAACCCGTTGCCACGACCGGCGCAATAAAGATGGCGTCAACGCCCTGCGCAACAAATGAGCGAACTGCTTTAATCTGGTTTTCCTGCTTTTGCTGGCCGTCAGCGATTTTCAGCGTAATACCACGCTTTTCAGCCTCGCTTTTCGCAACGTTGGTTTCTGCGGCGCGCCAGCCGGATTCAGAGCCAACTTGCGAAAATCCTACGGTTAAAGGGGCTGCCATTGCCATAGACGACATGGCTGCCGAAACTGCTGTGACTAAAAGTAAGCGCTTCCACATAAGTGCGTCCTCGTAGGGTGATTATTGTTGGTTAATAAACCGTCGCGAAAAAACTATAGACAATTGAGCATGTAACGAATTGCGTTACATCACACTTCAAAAAAGTAAATAAAACGTTAATCACAACTTTGTAATCGCTTTCATCCCGCTATGAAAAATGCGGCTGAAGATATGGATTTTTCTGTCACGAGAGAGGGGTAAAAAGAAGAAAATGAGCGCAGAGAAAGCGAAAACAAGCGGAGACATTCAGCGCGAGTTGGCTATAATACCCGCCACTTGTTTGCCATAGCTTATTTAAAGGAAACAGACATGAGCTTACTCAACGTCCCTGCCGGTAAAGATCTGCCGGAAGATATCTACGTTGTTATCGAGATCCCTGCCAACGCAGATCCGATCAAATACGAAGTTGACAAAGAGAGCGGCGCCCTGTTCGTTGACCGCTTCATGTCCACCGCGATGTTCTATCCGTGCAACTACGGTTACATCAACCACACCCTGTCTCTGGACGGTGACCCGGTAGACGTTCTTGTCCCGACTCCGTACCCGCTGGAGCCAGGTTCAGTGATCCGCTGCCGTCCGGTTGGCGTGCTGAAAATGACTGACGAATCCGGTGAAGATGCGAAACTGGTTGCGGTTCCGCACACTAAGCTGAGCAAAGAATACGATCACATCAAAGATGTGACCGACCTGCCGGAACTGCTGAAAGCACAGATCACCCACTTCTTCGAACACTACAAAGATCTCGAAGCGGGCAAATGGGTGAAAGTTGACGGTTGGGACAACGCTGAAGCCGCTAAAGCTGAAATCGTTGCTTCTTTCGAGCGCGCGAAGAAGTAAGTTCGCGTTAGCTTAAAACCCTGAACGCCAGTCTCTGGTTAGTAAGGGTTTTTAAATTTCTACGTTCTACCACCTCTCCCCTTCGCTGTTTTCTTTTTGACCTACCAGATTGGGTAGTCACATTTCATTTATCTTAATTGCGAATGAGATTAGATCTCATTATCATTCTCATAATGTAAATAAATGTGAATAAAAGTCAATGAACCTCCACAATGTGAAGTCCCTGAAACGCTATTCCTGCGTGGCACTCACCACGGCGCTGTTATTTACCAGCCTGTCCAGCGTGGCGCAGACGCTACCTGAGAAAGATTTTCTGACCCGCGATGTCGGTAACGGCGTGTATGAGCTGGCGGTTGATAGCCAGCAGAATGCACTTTTTGTCGCCTCGTCGCCGTCGTTTGATAAAGATAAAACTAGCGGGCTTATCTACAAACTCGATCTGGAGAAACTCACGACGACTGAAGTCATCGACACCAGTCGTCGTGCCTTTGCCACCGCGCTGGATGAAGAAAACCAGGTGCTGTATGTCGGCAACACGCTGGAAGGTTCAGTAACGCTAGTCGATACCCGCAGCGGTAAAGAGCTGGCGATACTGCAACTGAGCGAAGCCAAAAACCCGAAAGATATTGTTCATACGCGTGAAATGGTGCTCGATAAACAGCACCACCGTCTGTACGTTTCCGGCGTGGCTGACAAGGGCATAGTCTGGGTGGTGGACACACAAAAGCGCGAGAAAATCGCCACCCTCGAGAACATGGGCCAGTACCCGACCGGCATGGCCGTGGATGCAAATAAGAACCGCCTGTATGTTGTGAATGGCCGAAACGAGCTTATTACGCTGGATACCAACAACCATCAAATTATTAATCGCTTTACCATTGAGCCAGATAAAAAACATTTTTTCCTGAATATTGCCCTGGATGCAAAAAATAACCGCGCATTCCTGACCGATCCGGATTTAGCGGACGTACTGGTTGTTGATCTTAATACCGGTAAGGTTATTGCACCAATTAAGGTTATTAACTCGCTGGCAGTGATATATAACGAAAAACGCCAGGAAGTTTATATCACCCACCGTAATGCTAAACGCATCAGCATTGTGAACAGCAAGACCTACCAGGTAAAACAAAGCATTGAAACCAATGCATTACCTAACAGCCTGGCGCTCTCGGCAGATGCTAACACCCTGTACGTCAGCGTCAAACAGTCGGAAAAAATGACAGGTGTGAAGCCCGACTACGTGCTGAAAATCGATCTCTCTAAATATTAATAATTAAAAAATTATCTGCACCTTGCAGCTTTTTTGGGCTGCAAGGTGATGTTTTTATTTTTTACTTTTCAGGTGTCTATATTATGAAAACGCGTCAACTTATTACGCTGACAGGGATCGTTGCATTCTCAGGCGGTGTTATTTTCCCCACCCAGGCAGAAGAACTCACCGAGACCTCACGCACTAGCGAAGATGAAATGGTGATCACCGCATCCGGATTCTCGCAGCAAAAACGCGAAGCGCCGGCCACTATTTCAGTTATCGATCGTAACACGCTGGATATTCAGCCGGACCGTAGCATCGGTGAAGCCATTAAAAACCTTCCCGGCGTCTCGGTCACCAACAGCAGCGGTATGAACGCCGGCAGCATTATGATCCGCGGCATGGACCCGTCCTATACCGCTTTTATGGTCAACAGCGTCAAACAAAATACCGGTGAATCTCGCCCTTACGGACATGATATTGGTACTGAAGCCAACTTCTTACCGCCAATGGAGGCCATTGAGCGTATTGAAGTTATCCGTGGGCCGATGTCCTCGCTGTACGGCTCAGACGCCATCGGCGGTGTGGTTAACGTCATTACCAAAAAACCGTACGGCGCAAAAGAGTGGACCACGGCAATTGCTGCCAATACCTGGCTGCAGGAACACCAGTATTTAGGTAATACCAGCCAGATGAATTTGTTTACCATGGGGCCGATTGTGCCCGATGTTCTCGGCCTTAGCGTGGCGGCCGACTGGCTTGACCGTCGCGATGACGATCGCAATAACTATTTTGGCAAACACAATCGTAAATCCGTTGATATGACATTGGGCCTGGCCGCCAGCGAAAATAACCTGTTCGATCTCAACGTGGTCACCGGTGAGCAGGAAAAAAACCGTACCCAGAAACGCGGTGCGCCGTGGTCATGGCTGTTCGATCGTAACGCCGCCACCCTGACGCATACCGGCTGGTATGCAGACGACACCATCGCGACGACCAACTACATAAACTATGAAAAAGGCCGTTCGAAGTACGTTTATGACGGACAGTCCCCGCAGTATGTGCAGATGGAGAACTACGTCGCCAATTCGCAAACCACTTTCACGCTCGACACCCATAAACTGACCGTTGGGGCGAATTTCACGCGCGAAGAGCTGAATGACCGCTTTGATGTGGCCAACAAAACGCTGCCCGGATCTGACCCGGTGACCAAAATCAGCCGTAACGGTTGGGCATTGTTTGCTGAAGACGGCTGGAGCATTGGCGATTTCATCCTGACCACGTCAGCGAGGATGGACCAGGATGACAATTTTGGCACACATATTACGCCGAAAATGTACGGTAACTGGGCCTTTAGCAATGACTGGGCGCTGAAAGGCGGCGTTTCCGCAGGCTATAAAAAACCGGAGCTGCGCGCGACGTCCAGCAACTTCGTAACCCCTTACGGCTCAACCGTACCTTATCCCTTCCTCACCGTTGGTAACGACGACCTGAAACCTGAACAAAGCGTTAACTCTGAACTGGGCCTCTACTGGACGGGAGATGCGCTATCGCTCGACAGCACCGTCTTCTATACGCAGTTCAAAGACAAAATTGCTGAACAAACTATTTGTGAAACCACGTCGACGAACCAGTGCTCCGTCAACGGCTACAACGCGGATTCCGTCAGTAAATACTTCAACGTCAGCGAGGCGGATGTATACGGTATAGAACTGAATGCCGACTGGCAGATTACCGCCGATGTAAAAGCCAACGCTAACTACACCTGGAACCACAGCGAACAAAAAAGCGGCGTTAACAAAGGCTACGCGCTCAACGATTATCCGCGCCATATGGCGAATCTGTCGCTGAACTGGGCGGCAACGCAAAGCCTGGACGTATGGAGTACGGTGAATTATCGCAGCAGTAACCGCAACAGCGGCAATAACTATAAATACGATGACTACACGATGGTGGACGTAGGCGTACGTTATCAGCTCAATAAGCACACGCAACTGATGGCTGGGGTCTACAACGTGTTGGATGAAGATCCGAAACTGACAACCGCGTGGAACGAATCCGCACAGGTGGAAGGACGCCGCTATAACCTCGGCGCGCGCGTGGAGTTTTAAATCCAGAATAAAACAACGCCACCCGAGGGTGGCGTGTTCATATCAGTACTGGTCTCGGTCTAACCAGTTACCGCTTTCAATCAGCGTTAAGCCATCAACCGGACGTTGGTACACGTACATCCATGCACTTCCGTACGGCGTTTGAATTAACTGGCGTGCGTATTCACCGCCGCGGGTACGCAGAGCGTCAAGCTCTGCCAGCGTGGCGTTATCAATACGATAAACTTCCCCGTGTACTGTTCCCTCTCCTGGAACGGCGCCTGGATAGTGGCCCAGGCTATACAACTGGTAGTTGTCGATACTGAAATTTCCCAGCAACAGGGCATTGGTCATCCAGTGGCTGTTGCCTTGTTTGGTTCGTAAACTGCCGTAGACAAATATTCGCATTGCTAAAACTCGAACTGATAGAGCAAATCAAGTGCCTGATCTACGCCAGACACTGCTTCCAGATATAGCTTAGGCATCAGACGATAACGTAGCGTGAGTGTCGCTAAGGAGTCAAATATACCCACACCATATTTCACCTGCAGACCTGGCAGTACGTATCCGCTGACAACCACCTGAGATGAATCACCCACCCCTTGTGTGTCCAGTGCCAGATTGCTTACGCCAAATGTCTCCCCGATTTTACCCACAACCTGACCACTTTGTGCAACCCCCAGACCAATAAGCATTGAAGTCATTGCCGCGCTGTCGCTCTGTTCGCTATCCAGTCCTTGTCCGCGTAGCAGGTAGGAAAGCGCCATTTGCTGCGACATCGCCGGGTCGGAGAAGATCTCCGCCTTCGGTTCATCGGCAGTGCCCGTGACGCGAACCCCGGCGATCACGTCGTCTTCGGTGGCTTCTGGGTTACGAATTGCTTCGATGTTGAGTAACGGCTGATCCGGCGGACCGGAGAACAACAGCTCACCCTTACGCACAATCAGATCCTGACCATAGGCATGGAAACGCCCGCTCGGAATATTAATTTGTCCGTTCAGCCCCAGCCCCTGCTTATCCTGCACCACTTTCAGATCGCCCGTCAGACGCGCTTTCAGACCAAAGGCATCAATACGCACGTTGTTACCGACGTGGATGTTCAGGTTGCTGTTGATCGGAATACCTGCTGTCTGCGGTTTCTCCGGTTGCAGATTGTTGTTAAGCATGACCATATCGCTGGAAACCCCTACCGCGCTCTCCGGCAGGTCGTGTACCACGATACGCGCCCACGGCACATCCACGTTGCCATCGAGGGTAAACAGGCTCGGCGTGGCTTCAAAGACCACGTCCGGCGATACGTCCAGGCGGACCATCGGCGGCACGGTTATACGAACCCTGCTGCCTTTAGCCGCAACGCGCGCCCGCCAGTTGTCTATCTGACTCCAGTCGGCATCGCCGCTCAGGTTAATTTCGCCCTGCTGCGTACGCACCACGCCCGCCAGCGTTGAGCGTGTTCCGGTGAAGTTAACGGCTAACTGGCTTGGCTGCATGTCAAACGGCATAAAGTTACCGTCGATATCCAGACCGCTCAGCTGCAGCTGTCCGAGCAGCTGCGGGCTTTGCACATCGCCGCCCAGACGTAGGTTGGCGTTGATCACCCCTGCCGCTTTTTCACCGCGCGAGAAAATGGGGTTCACCATCGCCAGATTAAAGTTGCGGATGTTGACGTTGCCGCCGAGACTGCGGCGTCCTTGCGGATCCGTCACCTGCACCTGGCCGTCAAACTGCCCGTTGTTGGTCAGGCGAATCAGCCAGCCCAGCTCGGCACGGTTATTGTGCAGGTCGGCGGTCAGATTCAGCGTTTCAAACGCCACAGGGAGCGGCGCATCGTTCACGCTTTGCGTGACCTTCACGTTACGTCCGCTCAGCGTAACCTGCCCCTGCGGCAGCCCCTCTTTGGTGGTGTCCCAGCTAACATCAGCTTTGCCAGTGAAAACACCGCTGGCCTGGGTTGTATCCGGCATAAACGGTTTTAGCATCGCCAGGTCAAAGCGGTTAAGGTTCACCACCGCGCGTCCTTGTGCACCGGCATCAATGGTTTGCGGTACGCACAGTTCCGCATTCGGGTTGTTCCAGCAGTGCGGCCCAATGCTGATTTTCTGTTCCTGATTGCGATAATCCAGCGCGACAGGGCGGTTAAGGGACCACGGACCGACCGGCGTCTGGAAGCGGGTATCGCTTAACGCACCTTTCCAGCGCTGCTCTTGGCGATCAAAGCTACCTGCCAGGGAGAGCTGCCCGGAGACCGGTTCCCCCTGAATGCGCAGCTGCAGCTCATGCTGCTTTTCGCTACCTTTGGCATTGAGCGTCACCAAGCCAATATTCACGTCAGGCTGTACAATCCGCTCTACGCGAACGTTGAGATTACCAGCGATTTGCTCTGCCGATTTCACGTCGCCTTCGACGCGCACCTGAGCGACGGACAGCTCCTGCCAGCGCAGACCCCGGGCGGTGATATCCGCCAGCAGCTGTGGCGCTTCAACCGTACCGCGAACTTTTACCAGCCCTTTCGCCGTACCGCCCAGTCCAGGCAGCGCGTTATCCAGGCTCGGGGCATCAATCGTCGCGTCGAGATTGAGGTCTTTGACTCCCAGTTCCCCTTTCACATCCGCGCTGTTGCGTCCCAGTTCCAGATGCAGGCCCGGGATCGTCCACTGCAGGTAGCTGTTACCCTTCAGCGAACCGTGCACATTAACCTTGTTCTGCTTCACGTTGCCGGTCAGCTTCAGCTCGGGCACCTCCATCTGCCAGCTTCCGCCGTACAGACTGCCGCGAGTTTTCACCAGGCCATTCAGTTTTGATGGCCACTCCGGGATCGCTTTCGCCGTGTTGATGCCATCCAGCGTTAGCTCCCCGCGCCAGCTGATCGCCTGCTGCCAGTCCACCAGCGCTTTCAGCTCAGTTTTCCCTTCCAGCGCCGCAACGCTGAGTTTGTCGAGATTGATCTGCTGTTCGTTGCCTTTGGCGTCCAGCGTGATGGTAGCCGGAGGAATATCCTGACCTTTCACAGCGGTACGCATCGACAGCGTATAGTCGGTCATCTTACCGGTCAGTTTGAGCTTGATGTCATCAGCCTGGAACTGCTTGTCGCCGGTAAACGGCCAGTAAACCTGCTTACTCACCACCTCAAGGTTGAGCGGCAATCCGGCTTCCGCCAGACGCGCCTGCGCCCGCAGATCCATATCCACCGGACCAGACAGATTTACGCCGACTTCCAGCTGTTCACGCAGCGCGCCGCCGACCTTCAGCTTCACCTTTTCGCCTTTTAACGGGTCCACGTTGAGCGTGCTGTTTAACGTAATATCGACCGGCCACGTGTCGGTCAGTTGCGCCGTGCCGCTGGCTTTTACCGTCCCCTGATTCGAGTCGATATCCAGTGCATCGAGTTTCATGTTGCCGTCAATGCTGCTCACTTTCAGCAGCATGTTATGTACCGTTAAATCCGTATCCCCGGTCACGCGCAACTGCTCGCCGCGAAACGCTTCAATGTTGAGATTGAGCGGCAGATGGACATCGGTCATTTCCGGCAGCACCGGCTTTGAGAACAGATCTTTTAGCGTTTCGCCGAGCGGTTTTTCATCCGGTTGCGGATTTTGAATCTTTGGTTCGACAACCTCTTCCTGCGCCACTTCCGCCACTTTAGGCAGGGCAATCAGCAGCCCCTGTAATGACGTTGGCTTCAGGGTCAGCGTTTTTTCCTGCCAGTTCAGGCCGGAGGTAAATTCCAGCACCGAAACCGTGGTGTCATCGATTTTGATATTGATGTTGTTCAGCGCCACGCGCGAAAGCGTGATTGGGTAAGGTGTGGAAAGGTTAAGCGGACCGCTCTCTTCCTCTTCAACCGGCGCTGATGGCGGCATCTTTTTGCTGTCGATCGCCACGTTGATATTTTTCAGCGACAGATCGTTGACGCACAGGCTGCTGTCCCACAGGCAGTTAAGCCCCACGGCCAGATGCACTTCGCCAGCATTCACCGCCACGCCAGGCTGGTCATAACGAATATTTTTGAGCGATAAATCCCGCCAGCCGCCGGTGACCTGACCAATCTCCAGCCCCGGAACCCAACGATTCGCCGCTTTGAAGATCAGATGCAGGCCCGAAGTAGTGCCGACGAGGAACGCCACCGTGCCTAACAACAGCAGGATAAAAATCAGCACGCCGAGGCTTATCTTCTTCCATAAACTCATAATTCAGGCCCCAGACCGATGTAAAACTGTAAACCATGTTCATCTTTGTCGCCCACAGGGACAGCAAAGTCGAGCTTGATGGGTCCCACTGGCGATTGCCAGCGTACACCGACCCCGGCACCGGTTTTGAAATCGCTTCTGCGGATATCGCTGACCGCTTCGCCGCTATCGACAAACATCGCGCCCCACCATTTTCCGGTCACGTTGTACTGATATTCCAGCGAGCCGGTCGCCAGCTTCGAGGCCCCTTTCAGCTTGCCGTCGCTGCCTTCAGGCGAAATAGATTTGTATTTGTAGCCGCGAATGCTGCGATCGCCCCCGGCGAAGAAACGCAGATCCGGCGGTACTTTGTCGAAGTCCCCGGTTTCGATCCAGCCGAGGTTGCCGCGCATCACAAAGCGATGACGATCGTACAGCGTGCGGATCCAGACGTTTTGCGCCTGGAAGACGGAGAAATCAACGTCTGAACCCCAGGCCGTGTTGGAGTAATCGATGGAATAACGTTGGGAGTCGCCCCAGACTGGCATCAGACCGCCGCGCGAGCGCGTCCGACTGATCATCACGCCCGGATAGAGCAGCATGGTGGTGTTAGTGACGTTACCCTGGGTAAAGTGGTCGAGGCTCCAGCGCAGGTTGATCGCGCGCTGCCAGCCGCTGGAGAGATCCCAGTAGCGGGAAACCGCAAGCGTAGTGGAGTCCTGCTCGGTATCGTTTAAATCGGTACGCTTAAAGCCCCCCTGCACCAGGTAATACTGCTCCAGCGGGTTCTTTAATAGCGGCATTTTATAACTGAAATCAAGAACCTGCTCTGGCGCAGAGATGCTGGCGCTGGTGGTCAGGCTGTGGCCATAGGAGTTCATCCACGGCTTTTTCCACGAGGTCTTCACCCGTGGACCGACGTCAGTTGAGTAACCGACCCCGGTTTCGATGGTATTTTCAGTTCGCGGCGACACCACACCTTTCAGCGGCAGCACTTTGGTTTCACGGGCTTTATCAAATTCCGGTGCGACGACCACGGAATTAAACCATCCGGTCGCCGACAGACGACGGTTCAGTTCGCCCAAATCTTTCGACTCGTACTCTTCACCCTCTTTAAAGGGCACCAGATTTTGCAGGTACTCATCGCGAATTTGCGAGCCTTCAAAAGTGACATGGCCAAAGCGATAGCGTTCACCGCTGTTGTAATCGATATCCCAGAATGCCTGGCGGCGTTCGAGCGCTATCCCAAGCTGGCTTTTATTAAATTCACTGTCGAAATAGCCTTTGCGCAGCGCCACGCTGGTGAGTGATTTTTTGAAGTTATCATAGTCTCCCTGATTCAGCACGGTGCCGATTGCCGGTCGCGTTTTCAGCAGATCCAGGTAATCTTTATCCGTACGTGCGCTACCGCGCAGAATCACTTCGGTGCCGCCAATCAGCACCGGCTCACCAGGGGTCACTTTGGCAATCAGCACCTGGCGTCCTTTCGCCGGCGGCGGACGCAGCTCAAAATCAATGGTGGGCTCAAAGTAGCCCAGCGCTTTTAGCCCTTCGCGGATGGCATCATCAACGCGCGCACGAAAGCGTCGGTCTGGAGTGACTTCATCACTTTGAATCGTGGATAGCTGCGCACGGACGTTTTTCTCCAGCGGTCCTGATAATCCTTCGACCTGTAAGCGAACATTCGCTGCGGCGGCGGAGCCACTTAAGCACAGTAATCCCACCCAACATAACTGACGGATATGTGGCACATTTTCTCCTGAATATCCTTTTTTCCCACCCCTGGAAAAAAATACTATGCCGTTCCTCGGCTTAACAAAAAATCAACAATAAGAGTTGAAAAACAGACGACAACCCAAATATTTCTTATGTTTAACTCTAGACGTATTCACGCCGTTTATTGTGGGCAAAGACGCGTCTCGTTACAACCTTAACCCAAATGACTGATTTCGGGAGAACGGCCATGAGTTTATTTGATAGAAAGCATCTTGTTACTCAAGCAGATGCCCTACCTGGACGCAACACCCCGATGCCAGTGGCAACGCTGCATGCGGTTAACCAACATTCGATGACCAACGTGCCCGACGGTATGGAGATAGCCTTTTTCGCCATGGGATGTTTCTGGGGCGTTGAACGTTTATTCTGGTCATTACCCGGGGTATACAGCACAGCGGCCGGATATACCGGCGGCTACACCCCTAACCCAACCTATCGGGAAGTGTGTTCCGGCGATACCGGACACGCCGAAGCGGTACGCGTCGTCTATGATCCGCATGTTATCAGCTACGAGCAACTGCTGCAGGTGTTCTGGGAAAATCACGACCCGGCGCAGGGCATGCGTCAGGGAAACGACCAGGGGACGCAGTATCGCTCCGCCATTTACCCGTTAACGCCGGAGCAAACCGTCGCGGCACAGGCAAGCCTTGAGCGTTTTCAGGCAGCAATGACCGCCGCTGGCGACGAGCGCACTATTACAACGGAAATCACTACCGCAACCCCGTTCTACTATGCCGAGGACGACCACCAGCAGTATCTGCATAAAAATCCTTATGGGTACTGTGGCATTGGCGGGATTGGCGTTTGTCTGCCGCCACAAGGATAATCGCCACCCTCTGGCGGCTTTACAGTACCTTACGCTATACTAGCTCCTGAAATTGCCGGTCCACTCCCTTCGGACCGGTTTTCAATGTGTATTTCACACGGATTTATCAATTTATCCCTTCCGAGGATCTGGCCTTAACGGTCGGATAAGATATGTTAAACAGTATTTTAGTCATTCTCTGCCTGATCGCCGTGAGTGCGTTTTTCTCGATATCCGAGATCTCGCTTGCTGCATCACGCAAAATAAAACTTAAACTGCTTGCCGATGAAGGCAACGTAAACGCACAACGTGTTTTGAAAATGCAGGAAAACCCCGGCATGTTTTTTACCGTCGTGCAAATTGGCCTTAACGCGGTCGCAATTCTCGGTGGTATTGTCGGTGATGCGGCCTTCTCCCCGGCGTTTTACAGCCTTTTCTCGAAGTACTTCACTCCAGAGCTGTCCGAACAGTTAAGCTTTATTCTGTCGTTCTCGCTGGTTACTGGCCTGTTCATCCTGTTCGCGGATTTAACTCCGAAACGCATCGGTATGATTGCGCCAGAAGCTGTGGCTTTGCGTATCATCAACCCGATGCGCTTCTGCCTGCTCGTCTTCCGCCCGCTGGTGTGGTTCTTTAACGGTCTGGCAAATAACATCTTCCGTCTGTTTAAGATCCCGATGGTGCGTAAAGACGACATCACCTCGGACGATATTTACGCCGTGGTCGAAGCGGGTGCGTTAGCTGGGGTTCTGCGTAAGCAGGAACATGAGCTGATTGAAAATGTGTTCGAACTGGAATCCCGTACCGTACCGTCTTCCATGACCTCGCGCGAGAATATTATCTGGTTCGATCTCCACGAAGATGAGCAAAGCCTGAAGAACAAGGTGGCGGAACACCCACACTCCAAATTCCTGGTGTGTAACGAAGATATCGACCACATCATTGGCTATGTCGATTCAAAGGATCTCCTCAACCGCGTACTGGCGAACCAAAGCATGGCGCTGAACAGTGGCGTACAGATCCGCAATACGCTGATTGTGCCGGATACGCTGACGCTCTCTGAAGCGCTGGAAAGCTTCAAAACCGCAGGCGAAGACTTTGCCGTCATCATGAACGAGTACGCGCTGGTGGTGGGGATTATCACGCTCAACGACGTTATGACTACGCTGATGGGCGATTTAGTCGGTCAGGGTCTGGAAGAGCAGATCGTGGCGCGCGATGAAAACTCATGGTTAGTCGATGGCGGTACGCCGATTGATGACGTTATGCGCGTCCTGGATATCGATGAGTTCCCGCAGTCCGGCAACTATGAAACCATCGGCGGCTTTATGATGTTCATGCTGCGTAAAATCCCGAAACGCACCGACTCGGTGAAGTATTCAGGCTACAAATTTGAAGTGGTGGATATCGATAACTACAAGATCGATCAGCTGCTGGTGACGCGTCTGGACAGTAAACCTACCGTACTGGTACCGAAACTGCCGGATGCAAAAGAAGAGGCAAAGGCGTCTTAACGTCCTGCAGAAACATCAACGGCTCCCATCCAGGAGCCGTTTTTTTAACTACCGCATAGCACTTTGATCAAGCCATCTCAGTTTGCAGACGCAAGACCTGACGGTTAACTTCGGACATCACGGAAAAATGCAGTTTGTCCTTCACTTTTGGGATAAGAATCTTACCCTTATCAAATTCAAAAGCGCCTACATCCTTGATATATAACCGTCCACGAAACAGGATCTTCACGTACTTCGCCACCTGCAGCGGGTTGTATCGTTGGAAAATTTTCATTGTTGTCTCCTGCTGAGCATTACGCCTTTGCGGTACCACAATCGGTCCGACAATCCTCAGGCGCAAATTTTAATGCCCTATGACTATAGACTATCTCGCTCATGTTTCCAGCGTGTATAAGTTTATTTACCTTCAGGTTACAAATATTCAGAATTATCTTTTCAACGCTTCGCTGTCTTCAGTATAAGCCTTCATTTTTCGCAGGATTTGTGCGCCCGTCCGCAAACTGGCATCGCGCTTGCGGGAAAAAGCATCAATCGCACATATGATTAAATTCCAGACCCAAGTGGTCGGATCACCTGCAAAATAAAGAAAGAAGGAAAACCTATGACCTTACAAAAACTGCTGGCGCTGTCGTGCCTGCTGCTGCCGATGATTGCCTGTGCGCATTCGTTTGAGACTAACCAGCGCGTACCGCCGGTGGGGATCGCCGATCGTGGCGAACTGATTCTCGATAACGATAAGTTTAGCTACAAAAGCTGGAATAGCGCGCAGCTGCCAGGGAAAGTGCGAATTGTGCAACACATTGCCGGACGCACCTCCGCCAAAGAGAAAAATGCTACGCTGATCGAGGCAATCAAAGCGGCCAACCTGCCGCACGACAAATACCAGACCACCACGATCGTCAACACCGATGACGCTATTCCTGGCTCCGGTATGTTTGTGCGCAGCAGTCTGGAGAGCAATAAGAAGCTCTACCCGTGGTCACAATTTATTGTCGACAGCAATGGCATTGCGCGTAAAGCCTGGCAACTGGATGAAGAGAGCTCCGCTATCGCCGTACTTGATAAGGACGGACGCGTTCAGTGGGCAAAAGATGGTGCGTTGACGCAGGAAGAGGTGCAGCAGGTTATTGCCCTGCTGCACAAATTACTCAGTAAATAGCGACGCGGAAGCCGGGGTTGAGGAATGATTCACGTGGGGTGTAATCCAGAGATTTCCCCTGCCAGTCGTGAACGTGCGCCCCGGCTGCGGCAGCAACGGCGTGGCCAGCGGCAGTGTCCCATACGTTAGTTGGCCCAAAACGTGGGTACAGCTGTGCCTGCCCTTCCGCCACCAGGCAGAACTTCAGCGATGAGCCAATCGATGTGGTCTGGTGCTCACCCAACTGTTGCAGATACTCTTTTAACTCATTGTCAGCATGCGAACGGCTAATCACCACCAACGGCGGACGCGCGTCACGAACATGGATTTGTTTGCGCACGCCGCACTCTTCTTTCCACGCTTTACCTTCTGCCGCGCTGTACATCACTTTCATCACCGGCGCGTAAACCACGCCCAGTACCGGCTTTCCTTGCTCGATAAGCGCAATATTGACGGTGAATTCACCGTTACGCTTAATGAACTCTTTGGTACCGTCCAGCGGGTCTACCAGCCAGTAGCGCTGCCAGTGCTGGCGAACATCCCAGCCAGGAGGCGCTTCTTCAGACAGGACCGGAATATCCGGCGTCAGCGCCAGTAATCCTTCGAGGATCACCGTATGCGCGGCGATATCCGCCGCCGTGACCGGAGAATCGTCCTGCTTGCTGGTAATCTCCATCGGTTTGATTCCATCGTAGACCTGCATAATGGCATCGCCCGCATTCCGTGCAAGCTGGCATACATGTTCTAACATTCTCCACCTCGTTTCTTTCGTGGTGTTAACTCGTTGTTTTACTTATACCCGATCGCCAAAGGATCCGCCAACTGTGATAGCGTCTGCGGTTTTAAACGCTATATTCATGTCATGATTCACAGTTCTGTAAGCAAGAAGATTTATATACATTTTCTTTTGTGGCTTAGATCTTAAAAGGATGCCCCTGATGATTAAGTTTAGTGCAACGTTTCTGGCCACGCTGATTGCAGCCAGCGTCAATGCCGCGACCGTCGATCTGCGTATAATGGAAACCACTGATTTGCATAGCAATATGATGGATTTCGATTATTACAAAGATACGCCGACTGAAAAATTTGGCCTGGTTCGTACGGCAAGCCTGATCAACGCAGCACGTGGTGAAGTCAAAAACAGCGTGCTGGTTGATAACGGTGATCTGATTCAGGGCAGCCCGCTCGGGGATTATATGGCGGCCAAGGGGCTGAAAGCGGGCGAAACGCATCCGGTATATAAGGCACTGAATACGCTGGATTACGCAGTGGGTAACCTTGGCAACCATGAATTTAACTACGGTCTTGAGTATCTGCACAACGCGCTAGCCGGGGCGAAGTTCCCATACGTTAACGCCAATATCATCGACGTTAAGACCAAAAAGCCGCTGTTTACTCCTTATCTGATCAAAGAGACTGAGGTTGTCGATCAGGAAGGAAACAAGCAGACGCTGAAAATTGGCTATATCGGTTTTGTGCCGCCGCAGATCATGACCTGGGATAAAGCCAACCTCAGCGGCAAAGTGACGGTGAATGACATTACGGAAACCGCACGTAAATACGTGCCGGAAATGCGAGCCAAAGGTGCCGATGTCGTGGTGGTGGTTGCTCACTCCGGGCTTTCTGCCGACCCATACCAGGCGATGGCGGAAAACTCCGTTTACTACCTCAGTGAAGTTCCGGGCGTGGATGCCATTATGTTTGGTCACGCTCACGCCGTTTTCCCGGGGAAAGACTTTGCCAACATCAAAGGCGCAGATATCACAACAGGCACGCTCAATGGCGTTCCTGCGGTGATGCCGGGCATGTGGGGCGATCACCTGGGGGTGGTGGATTTAGTGCTGAATAACGACAGCGGTAAATGGCAGGTTACGCAGGGGAAAGCGCAGGCGCGCCCGATTTATGACGCCGCGGCCAAAAAATCACTGGCTGGCGAAGACCAAAAAATCGTTGAGATCCTAAAAGCCGATCACGATGCCACGCGTGAGTTTGTCAGCAAGCCAATCGGTAAATCTGCCGACAACATGTACAGCTATCTGGCGCTGGTTCAGGACGACCCGACCGTGCAGGTGGTGAATAACGCGCAGAAAGCCTATGTGGAACATTTTATCCAGGGCGATCCGGACCTGGCAAAACTACCGGTACTTTCCGCCGCTGCGCCGTTTAAAGTCGGTGGACGCAAGAACGATCCGGCCAGCTTTGTCGAAGTCGAAAAAGGTCAGCTTACCTTCCGTAACGCCGCTGATTTGTATCTCTATCCCAATACCCTGGTCGTGGTGAAAGCCAGCGGTAAAGAGGTGAAAGAGTGGCTGGAATGTTCCGCCGGGCAGTTTAATCAGATTGATATCCACAGCAGCAAACCACAGTCGTTAATTAACTGGGATGGCTTCCGTACCTATAACTTCGACGTGATTGACGGCGTGAATTATCAGATTGATGTTTCACAACCCGCTCGCTATGACGGTGAATGCCAGACGATTAACCCGCAAGCGGAGCGTATTAAAAATCTGACCTTTAACGGCAAACCGATCGATCCGAACGCAACCTTCCTCGTCGCGACCAACAACTACCGCGCCTACGGCGGTAAGTTTGCCGGGACCGGCGACAGCCACATCGCGTTTGCATCACCAGATGAAAACCGCTCGGTGCTGGCAGCATGGATAGGTTCCCAGACAAAGAGCGCAGGCGAAATTCATCCAGCGGCAGATAACAACTGGCGTCTGGCGCCGATTCACAGCGAGACACAACTGGATATTCGCTTTGAAACATCACCGTCTGATAAAGCCGCTGCGTTTATCAAAGAGAAAGGCCAGTATCCACTGAAGAAAGTCGCTACCGATGACATCGGCTTCGCCATTTATCAGTTGGATTTGAGTAAGTAAGACCACGCCGGGTGGCGCTGCGCCATCCGGCAAGCCCGACCAGGTCGTTTACGCTGATGCCGGGACGTCTTCGTTCTTAACGGTATGATTTGCCAAAACCTGCGGCAAATTCACCTCTATCCAGTCCGCCAGCGCTGCGACTTTTTCGCTCACCTGCTCACCCAACGGTGTCAGGCTATACTCCACATGCGGCGGTACCACTGGATATGACACCCGATTGATAAACCCGTCCTGTTCTAACGCCTGCAGGGATTGCGCCAGCATTTTTTCACTGACGCCGCCCATCTTACGGCGCAAATCGCTGAAACGGTGCGTACCGTCGCGCAGCGCCACCAGAATCAATACACCCCAGCGGCTGGTGACGTGTTTTAACACCTCGCGGGAGGGACACTGCTCGGCAAACAAGTTGCCATCACGTAATTGCTGGGAGAGCGTCAAAGCTGTCATTTTCATACTAACCTTTTTGTGCGTACTTACTAAAAGTAAGCTTAGGTGTTAATGTGATTAAACACAAGACCAATACCAAAGGAGTTATCCTATGATCGCGATTACTGGTGCCACTGGCCAACTGGGCCAACACGTTATTGAAACGCTACTGAAAACCGTTCCTGCCAGCCAGATTGTGGCTATTGTGCGTAATCCTGCTAAAGCGACGGCGCTTAGCCAGCAGGGCATTACCGTTCGTCAGGCGGATTACAGCGATGAAGCTGCCTTTACCACGGCCTTACAGGGGATAGACAAGTTACTGCTAATCTCCTCCAGCGAAGTGGGACAACGTGCCCCGCAGCATCGCAACGTGATTAACGCGGCGAAAGCGGCCCACGTGAAATTTATCGCCTACACCAGCCTGCTGCACGCCGATCGCTCCCCGCTGGGGCTGGCTGATGAGCATGTCGCAACCGAGAAGATGCTGGCTGAATCCGGTATCGCGTACGCGCTGCTGCGTAACGGTTGGTACACCGAAAACTATCTCGCCAGCGCACCAGCCGCGCTGGAACACGGCGTGTTTATTGGGGCGGCGGGAGAAGGCAAAATCGCCTCGGCGACCCGTGCCGACTATGCCGCTGCCGCTGCGCGCGTCATCAGTGAAGACGGTCATGCCGGTAAAATCTATGAACTGGCGGGCGACGCAGGCTGGACCCTGAGCCAGCTGGCGGCCGAACTGGCAAAACAGAGCGGTAAAAAAGTGGTGTATCAAAACCTGAGCGAAGCTGATTTTGCCGCCGCGCTGAAAAGTGTAGGTCTGCCTGCCGGACTGGCGGACATGCTGGCTGACTCAGACGTTGGTGCCTCTAAAGGTGGCCTCTTCGACGACAGCCATACGCTGAGCAAACTGATTGGTCGCCCAACCACGTCGCTGGCAGACAGCGTCAAAGGCATCGTGTAAGTGTTAAAAATTAGTTAATTGTGGTGGCATCCCCGCGCATCCTCTCTGATAATGACATGATGATGCGTGGGGAGAGAATACGTGCAAGGTGTACCTGAGCAGTTTATTGATGAGAAAGACAGCGCCCGCTTTCGCCATCTGGCACAGGTGCCGGGCGTTGAGCTGTATCATGCGCACATCTCGCGTTACGCCTTTGAACCCCACACCCATGAAGCGTTTGGTATTGGCGCGATAGAAGCCGGAGCCGAACGTTTTCGCTATCGCGGCACGCAGTACGTGGCCCCCGCCCATTCCGTCGTCACCATGAATCCCGATGAGCTACATACCGGCGAAGCGGAAACCGCCGACGGCTGGCGCTATCGGATGATCTATCTTGAGCCCGAGCTTCTGGAAGAAGTCACCGGGATCCGCCACTGGTGGTTTCATGACGTAACGCGTCACGATCCGCTACGCTCGCGCCAGATCTGCTCGCTGATCCATGGCCTGTGGAACACTGAGGATCCGCTGGCGCAAAAAGGGCTATTACTCGATCTGATCGACACGTTCCAGCCGCTGGCCCGCCATGCGCCGGTATTACCGGAGGGAGCGCATCGCTTTGAGCGGGTACGCGAGTATTTGCACGATAATTATATGCACCCGGTCACGCTCGACGAACTGGCGCGGGTTGCAGCGCTGAGTCCCTGGCATTTTCAGCGCCAGTTTAAATCTCATTTCCACGTCACGCCGCACCAGATGCTGATGGCGATCCGCCTGTGGCGAGCCAAAGGTTTTCTCACTCACGGAATGCCCGCCGCGGAGGTCGCTGCCGCAACCGGCCTCACCGACCAGTCGCATCTCACCCGCGCGTTTACCCATCGCTACGGTATTACGCCGGTACGTTATCAGAAACAAGTCGTCCGGCGTTGAACAGCAATCTCATACAATACGGCTGCATTTTTCCTGCCTACACTCGACTTATTGTTAAGCGATGTGGATGTCAAAAATGATTAGCGGCGTGTTGTATGCCCTGCTGGCTGGGCTGATGTGGGGATTAATTTTTGTTGGGCCGCTGATTGTACCGGAATACCCGGCGGTATTGCAGTCGATGGGGCGCTATCTGGCGCTGGGGCTGATAGCGTTGCCGATTGCCTGGCTGGGACGTGTGCGCTTGCGTCAGTTGACGCGTAAAGACTGGGTCACTGCGCTGGCGCTAACGATGATGGGTAATCTGATTTATTACGTTTGCCTGGCAAGCGCCATCCAGCGCACTGGCGCGCCGGTTTCAACGATGATTATTGGTACATTGCCGGTTGTGATCCCGGTCTTCGCTAACCTGCTCTACAGCCAGCGCGACGGCAAATTATCATGGTGGCGTCTGTCGCCTGCGCTGGTGCTGATTGGTATCGGTCTGCTGTGCGTGAATATCTCGGAGCTGAATCAAGGCTTACCCGACTTTAGCGGCTGGCGTTATGGTTCTGGAATCGCGCTGGCGCTGATCTCGGTAGTGTGTTGGGCGTGGTATGCGCTGCGTAATGCCCGCTGGCTGCGCGAGAATCCAGATAAGCACCCGATGATGTGGGCGACGGCCCAGGCACTGGTAACGTTGCCTGTTTCTCTGCTCGGTTATATTGCAGCCTGCCTGTGGCTGAACGGGCAAACGCCGGACTTTGCCCTGCCCTTCGGCCCACGTCCGGGCGTGTTTATCGGCCTGATGATAGCGATTGCGGTATTATGTTCGTGGGTTGGCGCACTGTGCTGGAACGTCGCCAGCCAAAAATTGCCGACGGTGATCCTCGGCCCGCTGATTGTCTTCGAAACGCTGGCTGGCCTGGTGTACACCTTTATCCTGCGCCAGGAATTTCCACCGCTGCTGACGGTAAGCGGCATTGCGCTGCTGATTGTTGGGGTGGTGATAGCCGTCAGAGCCAAACCACAGAAACCAAGCGTCGTCGTGGTTCCACAATCATAATGGCCCAGACGGCGCTGCGCTAATCCGACCTACAAGATATTATTTTGTAGGTCGGAGTAGACGTTAAACTTTAAACACCGCTACGGTCTGATTCAGTCGTGCTGCCTGCTCTTCGAGCGCAGCGGCGGCGGAAGCGGACTCCTCCACCAGCGAGGCGTTTTGCTGCGTCACGCGATCCATCTCGGCAACCGCCTGACCTACCTGATCGATACCCCGGCTCTGTTCATCAGAGGCCGAGGCTATCTCGCCCATGATGTCGGTCACACGGGTCACGGCGCTCACAATTTCCGCCATCGTTTCACCCGCTTCATGCACCAGCGCCGTACCGGCATTCACCCGATTCCCCGAGTCATCAATCAGCGCCTTAATCTCTTTCGCCGCCTGAGCGCTACGCTGTGCCAGTGTACGGACCTCGCCAGCGACCACGGCAAACCCGCGCCCCTGCTCGCCCGCACGCGCCGCTTCTACTGCCGCGTTCAGCGCCAGAATATTGGTCTGGAAGGCAATGCCGTCGATAACATTGGTAATTTGCGCGATTTTGCTGGAACTGGTGGCGATTTCATCCATCGTACGCACCACGCCATCAACCACGGTTCCGCCTTTCTGCGCCGTCTGTGAGGCATTTTTTGCCAGACTGGTCGCCTGACGCGCGTTATCCGCGTTCTGCTTCACGGTAGCGGTGAGTTGTTCCATGCTGGCAGCAGTCTCTTCCAGAGAGGCGGCCTGCTGCTCGGTACGTGAAGAGAGATCGTTACTGCCGGCGGCAATTTCACCTGCGCCGGTATAGATGGTGTCAGCCCCGTCACGCACCACGCTGACTGTGTTCGCCAGCGCCTGCTGCATGTCGCGAACGTTGACTGCCAGCAGCGCCATCTCATTGCTGCCATCTGCGTTGATGCTGTGCGTCAAATCACCCGCAGCAATGTGGCGAATATGCCCCATCACTTCGTGGAGAGGCTTGAGCAGCACTCGCTGCATCGCCAGCCAGCTGGCGATAATCACGGTGACGACAATCAGCATCACGGCAGACAGCAGCCAGATTATCTTCTGGTAATCACTCTCATTGTCCTGCACCCCGGCAGTGGCCAGCGCCGTTTGCGCGCTACGCCATTCCCGATAGACTTCCTGCATGGCTGTTTGCTTTTGCTCGGCATTCTGCTTGAACATCTCTTCCAGCTTACCTTCAGCCAGCAGCGCGTTCATTTTAGCCAGCGTCTCAGAATAGATGCCGTACTGCTCTTCCAGTCGATCGGCCAGATGTTCATCAAGCCCCGGCGTTTCCGGCAGGGCGTAGTATTTATCGTAATGCTCTTTCGATTCGGCCAACAGGCGATTTGCCGTGTTCACCAGTTCCTTCAACTGACCGCCGTTAATCTCGCTAGCCATC
This sequence comes from Citrobacter sp. RHBSTW-00887, assembly GCF_013728095.1. Classification (NCBI taxonomy): domain Bacteria; kingdom Pseudomonadati; phylum Pseudomonadota; class Gammaproteobacteria; order Enterobacterales; family Enterobacteriaceae; genus Citrobacter; species Citrobacter sp. RHBSTW-00887. Next base: position 4,691,192 of record NZ_CP056267.1, read on the forward strand.
GTTCCCTGTAAACGCAACATGCCCCGGTTGAGCGTGACGCGAGCCTGGTTCAGGCTAATCCACGCATCGGTAAACTCGGCCACGTTCTGGCTGGAAAGCTGAGAGACGTTAAAGTTTTGCTTATCGTTATTGAGCGCGCCAATAAAGACGCCCGCGGAGATGAGCTGCATCGCGCCAAGGGCGAGTAACACGGTGATAAGTAGGGTTATCACTTTGATTCGTTTAAACATCTGTAGCCTTTTATTATGCAGGTATTGTCTGAGGTCTAACTATCGGCAGCGGCGTGCGCTTATTTAATCCTGTCGCGCGGCTTTTTTCGCCATCCCTCTCCTTTCTAATAAGATTCAGCACCTTAACGAAACAAGAAATTTTCGTGACATTCCTCACAAAACACCCCACCCCGAAAGGGTTATATCCTTCGCCATAAGTTGTATTTAAAATACATCTTATATTATTGAGAATGAGGTAACGGCAATGTCTTATCGCGATCAACCTTTAGGTGAACTGGCGCTCTCTATTCCTCGCGCTTCGGCCCTGTTTCGTAAATACGATATGGATTACTGCTGCGGCGGTAAGCAAACGCTGGCACGCGCTGCTGCGCGTAAAGAGCTGGATTTAGACGTTATTGAGGCACAGCTCGCGCAGTTGGCTGAACAGCCGCTGGAGAAAGACTGGCGTACCGTGGCACTGGCTGAAATCATCGATCATATCATCGTGCGTTATCACGACAGACACCGCGAACAGCTGCCGGAACTGATTCTGCAGGCCACGAAAGTTGAACGCGTTCACGCAGATAAACCGAACGTACCACGCGGTCTGGCGAAAAACCTGACCATGCTGCATGAAGAGCTGTCCAGCCATATGATGAAAGAAGAGCAGATCCTGTTCCCGATGATCAAACAGGGCATGGGTAGCCAGGCGATGGGACCAATCAGCGTGATGGAAAGCGAACATGACGATGCCGGTGAACTGGTCGAAGTGATCAAACACATCACCCATAACGTGACGCCGCCGCCAGAAGCCTGCACCACCTGGAAAGCCATGTATAACGGCATTAACGAGATGATCGACGACTTGATGGAACACATTAGTCTGGAAAATAATGTGTTGTTCCCGCGAGCTCTCGCCGGGGAGTAAAGATATCGCCGGATAGCGCTAACGCGAATCCGGCCTACGGAATTCAGGCCCGGTAAGCATCGCGCTACCGGGCACTAAAATTAACGCATACCTGCCATACGTTTCTTACCGATAAACAACCAACCCAGACCCAGCGCGATGAACCACAGCGGCGTCACGATCAGCGCCTGGCGGGTATCATCTTCCAGCGTCAGCAGTACCAGTACGAAGACGAAGAACGCCATACATACCCAGCACATCAGCTTGCCTAGCGGCATCTTGTAGATTGATTTTTCATGCAGGTGCGGACGCTGCTTGCGGTACACCAGGTACGAGCAAAGAATGATGGTCCAGACGAACATGAACAGAATCGCCGACACGGTAGTGATCATGGTGAACGCGCCAATCACGCTCGGGTTCACGTAAAGCATCACCACGCCGCCCAGCAGACAGATACAGGAGAAGGTTAAACCTTTCGCCGGAACTGCGCGTTTAGACAGTTTGGCAAACGCTTTAGGCGCTACGCCTTCCTGTGCCAGGCCGAACAGCATACGGCTGGTAGAGAACACGCCACTGTTTGCGGAAGAAGCAGCTGAAGTCAGCACCACAAAGTTGATCAGGCTCGCCGCGGCAGGCAGACCGACCAGCACAAACAGTTCAACGAATGGGCTCTTGGTTGGCACTACCGAGCTCCACGGTGTTACGGACATAATCACGATCAGCGCAAAAACGTAGAACATGATGATACGGATCGGAATCGAGTTAATGGCGCGCGGCAGAGATTTCTCCGGGTCCTTGGTTTCCGCTGCGGTCGTTCCCACCAGCTCAATACCCACAAACGCGAACACGGCTATCTGGAAGCCAGCAAAGAAGCCGCTCAGACCTTTCGGGAACCAGCCACCGTCATTCCACAGATGCGTGAACGATGCCTGAACGCCGGTTGGCGACTGGAAGTGCGTCAGCACCATCACCAGACCAACGACAATCAGGCCGATGATGGCGACGATTTTGATCATCGCAAACCAGAACTCCATCTCACCGAACATTTTTACAGTGGCAAGGTTGAGGCTCAGCAGCAGCACGATCACCGCCAGCGAGGCGACCCAGTCTGAAAGTTCGGGGAACCAGAATTGCGCATACGCCGTAATGGCGACAACGTCTGCCATCCCGGTAACAACCCAGCAGAACCAGTAAGTCCAGCCGGTAAAATACCCGGCCCATGGCCCGAGCAGATCAGAGGCGAAATCACTAAAAGATTTGTACTCCAGATTCGAGAGCAGCAATTCACCCATTGCACGCATCACGAAAAACAGCATAAAACCGATGATCATATACACAAAGATGATCGACGGTCCGGCGAGGCTGATGGTTTTACCAGAGCCCATAAACAGGCCGGTACCAATAGCGCCACCAATGGCAATAAGTTGAATATGACGGTTTGTGAGATTGCGCCGTAGCGACTGTTCAGACGAAGCCTCTTCAGCGGCGTCGACTTTTACCTGATCTACCATGTTTTTTCTTCCTGTACCTGTCTGTGTTGTTCAGGCTCTACGGCCTTTAGTGTGTCTATGATACGACGTTCCTGATTATCAGGACTCATCGATATTAGGTAAGAATTGGCGGGATGAATACTAAGATTTAGATATAATGTTAATTTAATGTTTAAAGTGAGTGTCATATCACTCTGATAGCGCGAATCAGCTCACAAAAATACACGCTAACGAGGCATTTGCAAAATAAAATATCGACAACCACGTAACTATAGCTTTTCACGCTATTTTTTTGTTCCCCCCGGCCTCGGAGGGAACAGAAGTCACTGCTTACAGGATCTCAAGCAGCTCAACGTCGAACACCAGCGTGCTGAACGGAGGAATGGACGCACCAGCGCCACGCTCGCCGTAAGCCAGTTCCTGAGGAATAGTCAGTTCCCATTTGGAACCTACCGGCATCAGGGTCAGCGCTTCAATCCAGCCAGGGATCACGCCGTTAACCGGGAATTCAGCCGGTTCGCCGCGTGCGACAGAGCTGTCAAACACGGTACCGTCGATCAGTTTACCGGTGTAATGCACGCGAACGCGGTCAGTACGCGCTGGAATAGCACCTTCGCCCTGAGTCAGAACACGGAACTGCAAACCGGATTCAGTGCTGTTCACACCCTCTTTCTCACGGTTTTCTTCCAGATATTTGACGCCATCAGCCGCCATAGCCTGGAAACGCTCGCGACGTACTGCATCAGCGCGTTCGTGGATTTCACGCAGTGCGCGATGCACAACATCAACCGGCACTGCCGGGTGCTTACCTTCCAGCGCGTCAGCGATACCCGCTACCAGCGCTTCAGGCAACAGTCCTTCCAGTCCGGATTCACTCAGCTGTTGTCCTACCTGCAAACCAATGCCGTAGCTTGCTTGCGCTTCGATAGTGTCAAAAGTCGGGTTAGCCATCATATTTCCTTTCATCGGATGTAAAGTAGCGGGCAGCATATCAGCCATGCCGCATCCGGTAAAACTTTGTCTCGGGAACAGATGACAAATCGCGAGGAAACATAAACAATAGGAATACCCCGCGTTGACGTCACGAAAGCGGGTAATATGACGAACATCATAGCATTAGCCATCTATACTCTATGATCGAGGAACGAGACGCGGAGCAGGAGGAAAGCCATGCCCGGGCGCTTTGAATTAAAACCAACCCTGGCGAAAATCTGGCATGCACCGGACAATTTTCGCATTATGGATCCGCTACCGCCTATGCACCGACGCGGCATTATAATTGCTGCTATCGTGCTGGTGATAGGCTTCCTGCTGCCCTCCAGTGACACCAGCGATGCCCCTGTGGTTACGCGTACTGCCCAGCTGGATTTACAGTCACAGTCGCAGCCACCGACCGAAGCTCAACTGCAGGCACAGTTGGTCGCCCCGCAAAACGATCCGGGCCAGGTCGCTCCGCTTGCCCCAGAGCCAATCCAGGAAGGAGAACCAGACGCGCAGCCGCAGGCTCAGCAATCTCAGCCGCAGACGCAACCTTTCCAACAGGATAGTGGAATTGAGCAGCAGTGGCGCTCCTATCGCGTAGACTCGGGCAAAACGCTGGCGCAGGTATTCCGTGACCATAACCTCCCGCCAACCGATGTATACGCAATGGCGCAGGTTGAAGGTGCCGGAAAACCGCTGAGCAACCTGAAAGACGGCCAGATGGTACAAATCAGGCAGAATGCCAACGGCGTGGTAACGGGATTAACCATTGATACCGGTAATGGTCAGCAGGTACTGTTTACTCGACAACCTAACGGCAGTTTTATTCGCGCCCGTTAACCAGCACACCTGTAGACCTGATAAACACAGCGCATCAGACATCAAGGTGAAGCGTCAGCGCTTCACCTTGTTCACCCACCAGATCCCGGAACAGACCAGCACCAGCGCCAGCGCATATTTCCATTCGAGAATGTTTTCGCCGAGGAATATCGCCGACAGAACCGCCCCCGAAACCGGGATCAGGAAGTTAAACGGCGCAATCATCCCCACGCGGTTATGCTTGAGCAGAATACTCCATAACGCAAAAGCGACCGAAGAGAGTAACGTCAGGTAGCCCAGAATCGCCACTGAAGACGCGCCGTGTACGGTCAGCGTGCCACCAAAAGCGTAGCCGCCGATAACCAGCGCCAGACCGCCGACACCCAACTGATATCCTGTCATTACCGTCGGGTCTACCGTCTGAGAAATGCGTTTACCGTATAACGTGGCGGCAGAAAGAATAAAGGCCGCCATCACCACTGAACCGTCCCCTAACAGGCTGAAGCTAAAATCCAGTCCGCTGCTAAAGTTCACCACCATTACGCCGGTAAAACCCAGGATACAGCCCAGCACTTTGTTGTAGCTCAGCTTGTCGTTCTGATAGATAAAATGGGCCAGCAGCACGCTGAAGAAGGTGCCGGTCGCGTTCATGATCGACCCTTTGACCCCCGTCGTGAACGCCAGGCCAATATAGAAGAAGATGTATTGCAGCGAGGTTTGCGTCAGTCCCAACAGCGTGAGCTGACCGTACTGACGCGGGCTTAACCGGCCAATCGGTTTACGCTGCGCCACCGCCAGCAATAGCAGCAATAATCCAGCAAACAGGAAGCGATAGCCGGCAAAGACAATTTTTGAGGGAATGTCATCCGTGGCAATCTGGAAGATCTCATATCCGCTTTTGATCGCCGGATAGGCGCTCCCCCACAGCAGACAGCAGAACGCTGCGCTCAGGTAGACAACATTTTTACGCGCAAACAGAGGTTGGTGCGTTGGTTCCATTCCATCACCACTTTGAAATAATGTTTTATTTTTATGATTATCCCGAAAAGGATAAAGAATAGCCAGAGCGAAAAGCGGAGGGAACAGAAAAGCAAAACGCCGACACAAGGCCGGCGCTTTTACGCGGTAATCAGAATAAAAACTTATTCTGCAACTACGTTTACAGTCAGCTTAGCAAACACTTCGCTGTGAACCTGGAAGCTCACTTCGTGCTCACCAGTGGTACGCAGAACGCCGTTCGGCAGACGAACTTCGCTCTTAGCTACTTCAACGCCAGCTGCAGTTACAGCGTCAGCGATGTCGCGAGTACCGATGGAACCGAACAGTTTACCTTCGTCGCCAGCTTTAGACGCGATGGTTACGGTTTCCAGTGCGTTGATTTTCTCAGCACGAGCTTCAGCAGCAGACAGAACGTCAGCCAGTTTAGCTTCCAGCTCAGCGCGACGCGCTTCGAAAAATTCAACGTTTTTCTTGGTAGCAGGAACAGCTTTACCCTGTGGTACCAGGAAGTTACGAGCATAGCCCGCTTTAACGTTAACCTGATCACCCAGGCTACCCAGGTTTGCTACTTTATCAAGCAGAATAACTTGCATTACCTTATCCTCTCAAAGTCGTATTAATGGACCGTGACCGATTACTGATGACGATCAGTGTACGGCAGCAGGGACAGGTAGCGAGCGCGTTTGATAGCGCGAGCCAGCTGACGCTGGTATTTTGCACGGGTACCGGTGATACGGCTTGGGACAATCTTACCGCTTTCGGTGATGTAGTTTTTCAGCGTAGCGATATCTTTATAGTCGATCTCTTGAACGCCTTCCGCGGTGAAACGGCAGAACTTGCGACGACGGAAATAACGTGCCATATGGCTAGTCTCCAGAATCTATCAATTCAATCTGCTCGGCATGCAGAACCATTTTGCTCAGGCCGTTCTTTGCCTTGTGGCAAGAGATGAACCCCTGAACGGTCACTGCGCTACCGACCGTTATACTGTGAGTAATGGCCTGGTTTTCGTGTCCGCTAATAATAACGGGCATTTGGCACCACGCCTGCCGGTGAAACCCGGCTTCCTCCTGCACAGAACGATGCTCAAGCACGAACTGGCAATGAGGAATTCCTGATGGACTGACCTTTCGAAGGGGAGCCCTGCACACAGTGCCGGACAACGCCAGACGGTTGGTCATCAGAAATTACTCTTCAGAATCCCCAGCTTCAGCATCATCTGCGGTTTCGTTAGCGAAATCATCGCGACGTTCACGACGCTCGTCTTTCGCTTTAACCATCGGAGATGCTTCGGTAACAGCGTGTTTAGTACGCATAACCATGCTGCGGATAACGGCATCGTTGAAGCGGAAGGTAGTTTCCAGCTCATCGATCACTTCCTGCGGCGCTTCAACGTTCAGCAGAACGTAGTGAGCTTTGTGCAGTTTGTTGATCGGGTAAGCCAGCTGACGGCGGCCCCAGTCTTCCAGACGGTGGATCGTGCCTTCTGCACCAGTGATGGCAGCAGTGTAGCGTTCGATCATACCCGGAACCTGTTCGCTCTGGTCAGGATGGACCATAAAAACGATTTCGTAATGACGCATCGAATTGCTCCTTACGGATTATTCAGCCTCCTGTCTGGGTCAGCCGAGGCCCGGGGAGGCAAGGAACGTGTTAAAGGTCGGCTGAAAAATTGACGCGTCATAATACTGGCGCCTGCCACTAAACTCAAGGTAATTGTACGATTATTTATCATGTCGCCATTAATACATATCCAGCAGCATTTTGACGCTGATGCAAATGGAGACAATGACAATCATGGGTCGGATAACTTTCTTGCCGCGCGTTAGTACGACCGTCGCGCCAAGACGTGCGCCGAGGGACTGCCCGGCAAACATCACCAGCCCCAGTGACCAGATCATTTTACCGCCAAAAATGAAGAACAATATCGAGGCGATGTTGGATGCCAGGTTAATAAAATTCGAGTGAATTTGCGCCTTATCGATGCTGTATCCCCACAGCAGGATATAGCTGAGGGTATAAAAGGAGCCAGCCCCGGCACCGAGAAAACCGTCATAAAAGCCAATGCATCCCCCGCCGATCAACGAGAAGAGAAACAGGGATACCTGCTGCTTTCTTTTCGGTTCGCTGAGATTTGGCGCAAAAATAAAGTAGATAGCGACCGCGATAATCAGGATCGGGAGCAGTTTCTTCAGCAGCTCCGGTTCAATGAACTGGATAAGCGTCGTTCCCATCGCAGAACCGATAAAGGCAGATAAAAACACATACTTGTGCTCCTGCACGTTGATATGCCCCCGGCGTAAAAAATAAATCCCGGAGGTCAGCGAGCTGCCCAGCGCCTGAATTTTATTGGTTGCCAGCGCATTCGCCGGGGGTAAACCAGAAATTAACAGTGCGCCAATCGAGAGAAAACCACCGCCGCCCGACACCACGTTAATAAAGCCTGCCACCAGCGCGACCATAAACATAATCACAAAGTAGCTGAAATCCATGAATGAAGTATCCATAAGTTTTTGCCTTATTATCATAAAGTTATATTAATTATCCGGCTCACTATAAACGGCGTACTCACCCGATTAAATTGACTATTTGGTAAGTGCTTATGCGCGAAAGACAGGTATTTTTCACCGCGCGGTACACACCAGCGGCCTGTTAATAAAAGAAAAGATGGCTATGCGGTAATTTTTTGAACAACTGCATCAGAAATGGTCGCTATCGACTGCGCCGGTAACGGTTAAAATTACATCAGAAGCTAATCACTCACAGGAGAGAGGCAACCAGAGACCGCAGTCGAGGAGGTACATATGCGAGCCCGTGTTTTGACCCTTCTGGCTATGCTTTTGCTTAGTGCAAATGCAACGGCAGCCATCAAAATTGACAATCATCAGGCCAGGAATATGGATGATGTGCAGAGCTTAGGCGTCATTTACATAAATCATAACTTCGCCACTGAAAGTGAAGCCACTCAGGCCCTGAATGAAGAGACCGATGCGCAAGGCGCAACCTACTACCACGTGATCCTCACCAGGGAACCCGGTAGTAACGGAAATATGCACGCCAGTGCAGATATTTACCGCTAGCACCAGAAATAACCAACGAGAACATTGCCGCAGTTTAATTTGCCCCCATCACAGGGGGCTTTTTTTGCAACAAAGTCCCACAGCCAGATCAATAACATCCCCTGAATGATTGGGCTCCAGCACTTAGTCGTTACTTCTGTCCGTAATAGGCGTTTGTGCCGTGCTTACGCATGAAATGCTTATTCATCAGATAACTGTCTATGGGGCTAAGAGCCGGATTAATGCCACGCGCAATCCATGCCATTTTTGCCACTTCCTCCATCACCACGGCGTTATGTACCGCGTCGTGAGCATCCTTGCCCCAGGCAAACGGGCCATGCTGGTACACCACTACGCCAGGCGTATGCAAAGGTTCCACCTCCCCCAGCGTTTCGACAATCACCTTACCGGTATTTAGCTCATACTCGCCCTGAACTTCAGCTTCAGTTAACGCCCTGGTGCAGGGAATATCGCCAAAGAAGTAATCCGCATGCGTCGTGCCGAACGAGGGAATTGCCAGACCCGCCTGCGCCCATGCCGTCGCGTGCGTTGAGTGGGTGTGCACCACGCCGCCGAGAGAAGAATAGCGGCGATACAGCTCCAGATGGGTGGCGGTATCAGAAGAAGGACGATAGCGCCCTTCCACTACGTTGCCGGCCAGATCCACTACCACCATGTCATCTATCTGCATCGTTTGGTAGTCGACGCCGCTAGGCTTAATCACCACCAGAGCGCGCTCGCGGTCAATGGCGCTGACGTTCCCCCAAGTGAACGTCACCAGCCCGTAGCGCGGCAAATCCATATTGGCCTCAAAAACCTGCTGTTTAAGTTTTTGCATTACACCGCCTCCACCAGACCTGCGCTGGCCATTCGCGCCTTCACCCAGTCGCGCGCCTTCGCGACTTCACGTGCCGGGTCGTCCGACGTTTCACTCCACATCTCAATCAGGTATGGTCCGCAGTACCCACTCTGTTTGAGCGTCGCAAAACAACGTTCGAACTCAACAACCCCTTCACCAAACGGCACATTTTTGAATACACCAGGTTTGGTATCCTTCACGTGTACGGCAACGATATGACCCATCCCAGCCTGCAGCTCCATCTGCACGTCGTTATCCCACGCCGACAAATTGCCAATATCGGGATACAACTGGAACCATGGATTGTTGAGATAGTGGGCATAACCCAGTGCCTTGCTGATCGAATTCATCAGCGGATAATCCATGATTTCCATCGCCAGCGTCACCTGCGCGCGGCTCGCCATCTCCACGCTCTCTTTCAGCCCATCGCGAAACCGACGACGCGTTTCGTTATTGGCCTGCTGGTAATAGACGTCGTAACCCGCCAGTTGAATAACGCGAATACCGATATCCTGCGCAAACTGAATGGCTTTGCGCATGATCTCCAGCCCCTGTTCGCGCACCGCATCATCTTCACTGCCAAGCGGGAAACGACGATGAGCGCTCAGGCACATGGACGGTACGCGTATCCCTGTCTCGGCGATAGCGGCCACCAGCGCCAGTCGCTGCTCGCGGCGCCAGTCAAGACGCGCCAGGCGATCGTCGGTCTCATCAACAGATATTTCAATAAAATCAAAGCCCAGTTCCTTCGCCAGCTGCAAGCGTTCCAGCCAGCACTCCCCGCCGGGGAGCGCTTTTTCATAGATACCGAGCGGGACCTGTTTCGACAGCATAATCGCTCCTTATCCCCACAGTTGGGCGATGGAACGTTTGAACTGACGCGCAGCGTCTACCGGAGAGGCGGCATCGCGAATGCTGCGTCCGGCAATAAAAACGTGGATAGGGATCCCCTGGAACAGCGGCAGATCCTCCAGCGCCAGGCCGCCGGTGACGGTGACTTTAAAGCCCATATCAGAAAGGCGTTTGATGGCGCTGATATCTGCCTCTCCCCACGCCACACCCGCTGCCTGCGCGTCACGGCTGCGGTGATATACCACTTGCCCAATGCCCGCGTCCCGCCACTCCTGTGCCTGCTCCCAGGTCCAGTAACCAGTCAGTTCAATCTGCACGTCGCCGTTAAATTCTTTCGCCACCTCCAGCGCCCCCCTGGTGGTGTTGATATCCGCACAGCAGATGACGGTAACCCAGTCAGCGTTGGCTTCGAAACACATGCGCGAGAGGATTTTACCCGCGTCGGCGATTTTGGCATCCGCCAGCACAATTTTATGCGGATAAAGCGCCTTCAGATCGCGTACGGCGCGCACCCCCTCTGCCACGCAAAGAATCGTGCCCACCTCAATGATATCGACCTCTTCGGCAATCAGACGCGTCGTTTCATAGGCGGAAGACATTGATTGGTTATCCAGCGCAACCTGCAACATAGGTAATGACATTTTGGTATCCTTTTAAACAGCCGCCGCAGTGGCGTTATCAATTAAATCCAGCACTTCCTGCGCGGTACGGCAGGCACGTAAACGGTCGAAATTGGCTTCGTCGTCAAAGAGATTCACGATCTGCATGATGCCGACTTCCTGATGTGTATTGGCGTCTACTGCCGCCATGGTGATCAGGATGTCGACCGGGTCGTTATCTTCGTGGTTAAACACCAGCGGTGTTTTCAGCGTCACCAGCGCAAAACCGGTTTTCTTGACCCCTTCCTCCGGACGGCCGTGCGGCATTGCCAGGCCGGGCGCAATCACAAAATACGGGCCGAACTGTTCGACTCCGTCGAGGATGGCCTGGTAGTAGCGTGGTTCAACCACATCAGCCTTAACCAGCAGATCCACGCTCAGCTTTACCGCTTCCTGCCAGGAACTGGCCTCGGCCTGTAAAAGGATGGCGTTATTGTCTGCCAGCGAATCACGTAATTTCATAGGCCGCCTCCTTACTTCACGTCCTGAGGGAAATGCGCGTTGATCACTTCCAGCAGTTTTGGTCCAAAATCGGCGGGAGACAGCATATTGCGTACGCCAACAACATATTTATTGCCCGATACGGTAATCTCACCGGCGATATGGGTAGAAGCGATGATGATATCCGCGCCGCTCAGTTCACTTTTGTATTCGCCTACTGCGCAACTGTTTACCGTATGGTCAATATTTGACTGGGTTAAAAACTGATCCACCTTCATCTTCATGATCATGGAACTCCCCTGCCCATTGCCACATACAGCCAAAATACGTACGGTCATAATCGGAACTCCTTATTAAGCAGAGTGTTCTGCCAGTTGTTTTTCTGCGTCTTCCTCAGCGCGCAAGGTGCGTCCTGCGAAAAACATATAAGCCAGTGCAATCAGAATAATGACGGCCATAAACACGATGCCGATGGAGGCAAAGCCCTGCATCATCGGCGGCGCCAGAATTGACCAGTCCGCCATGCCCATCCAGGCGCTCATACCGGTGAGCTTCACCGCCCAGACGCAGCCGAAGATTTCGATCATCCCCATCACCAGGCAAATCTTGAGTGCCGCACGCCAGCCGCCAAAGTGGTTAGCAAACACGCCGATAGTCGCGTTCGAGAAGAACATCGGAATAAAGCCAGGGATAATCAGAATAGAAGAGCCGCAACCCACCAGGATGCCCACCGCAATCAGTTGGCCGATGGTGCCCCACATAAAGCCCCAGACCACCGCGTTGGGCGCAAAGCTATAAATCGCCGCGCAGTCGATAGCCAGCACTGCACCCGGGATCAGACGTTGAGAGATACCGTTGAACGCTTCTGAAAGCTCAGCAACGAACATACGAACGCCCTGAGTGATGATGAAAATAGCGACGGCAAACGAAAAACCGGTCTGCAGGATATAGACCGTCCAGTGGGTTTTACCCGCCATCGCCTGAACCACATCAATACCGAAAGAGAGCAGGATCGCGCCGAAGAAGAGGGTCATAACAATCGCGGTAGAAACGATGTTGTCATGGAAGATATTCAGCCAGCCCGGCAGCTTCAGATCTTCAACACTCTCCTCTTTCTTACCCAGATAAGGCGCGACTTTGTAGGCAATCCATGAAGCGAACTGCTGCTGGTGACCGATGGAAAAACCGCAGCCGTCGGTCACTTCCTGCGTCGGCTTGTACATCATATTGGAGGTAATGCCCCAGTAGAGGGACACCAGCACCGCGGTGCAGATGATGGTGGTCCACATCGGGTAACCGAAGATGTAGAGAGAGACGGCAATCAGGCCCGCCTGCTGGAACATTATGTGGCCGGTCAGCATGATGGTGCGAATGCCGGTAATACGCCGTAGCAGTACGTAACAAATATTCAGCGCCAGCGCCAACAGCACAGCATAACCCACCCAACTATAGGCATCGCCCATACGTTCGATGGTTGCCATCATGGAGGCATAGGTATCGGAAATCGCACCATTGATACCGTAAACTTCGGACATCTTCGCCACCACCGGTTTAAACGTGCTGGTCAGAATGCCCGATCCCGCTTGCAGCAACATAAAACCGATAATCGTTTTGATCGTGCCTTTGATAATAACGCTGACGCTTTTACGCAGCAGGATGTAACCAAGACAGGTCACAATACCCAACAGCAAGGGCGCGTTGGTCATAACCTGATTAAAAAAGACGGTAAAGATGTTGTAGAGGATCTCCATAACGATCTCCAGTAGACGAAGTTGCTGAACATTCATTACAGATGCCCAGGATGTTGTGCCCTCACTCTAATTTTCAAAAGTAATCACAACAAGATTGAATTTGATTAAATGTGATGCAGTACGCAAATAATTCACACACTTGCAGAGTGGCTTTACTTCTAATTCATCGCTTCCAAAATAAACTCTATTAAAACAATAAAATACAAAACAAACACTCAAGTAAACCATCCTGTCACGCTGTGATTCGCTCACATTTTCCCGCTGAACACCAAAAATCAACGCATTGCCTTCTTGAAAAAATGATGTCAATATCAATCAAAACAAATCATAAATTGACTTAATCTGAATAAATATGAAGGTAAATGCAATGAGTAAAGTAAAAAGCATCACGCGTGAATCATGGATCCTGAGCACATTCCCGGAGTGGGGAAGTTGGCTGAATGAAGAGATCGAACAGGAGCAGGTCGCCCCGGGCACATTCGCTATGTGGTGGCTTGGCTGTACCGGCATCTGGCTGAAGTCGGAAGGCGGGACGAACATTTGCGTCGATTTCTGGTGCGGGACAGGTAAACAGAGTCACGGTAACCCGCTAATGAAAACCGGCCACCAGATGCAACGCATGGCTGGGGTGAAGAAACTGCAGCCAAACCTGCGCACCACGCCGTTTGTTCTTGATCCGTTTGCAATTCGACAGATCGATGCGGTGCTGGCGACACACGATCATAACGATCACATCGACGTGAATGTCGCGGCCGCCGTCATGCAAAACTGCGCCGATGACGTGCCATTTATCGGGCCGCAAACCTGTGTGGATCTGTGGGTCGGTTGGGGTGTGCCAAAAGAGCGCTGCATCGTGGTAAAACCAGGCGATGTGGTGAAAGTGAAAGATATTGAAATTCATGCGCTTGACGCGTTTGATCGTACGGCATTAATCACGCTACCTGCCGATCAAAAAGCGGCAGGTGTGCTGCCGGATGGTATGGATGCCCGTGCGGTAAACTACCTGTTCAAAACACCGGGCGGTACGCTGTACCACAGCGGAGACTCGCACTACTCTAACTACTACGCAAAGCATGGCAACGAGCACCAGATCGACGTTGCGCTCGGCTCCTATGGTGAGAATCCGCGCGGGATTACGGACAAAATGACCAGCTCCGACATGCTGCGCATGGCGGAAGCGTTGAATACGAAAGTGGTGATCCCTTTCCATCATGACATCTGGTCAAACTTCCAGGCCGACCCTCAGGAGATCCGCGTACTGTGGGAGATGAAAAAAGATCGACTGAAGTATGGCTTTAAGCCGTTTATCTGGCAGGTGGGCGGTAAGTTCACCTGGCCGCTGGACAAAGACAACTTTGAATATCACTATCCGCGCGGCTTTGATGACTGCTTCACGATTGAACCGGATCTGCCGTTTAAATCCTTCTTGTGACCCCTACAAAATGCCGGGCTATTCCGGCATTTTTTCCCATTTACTTTAGTATTTCCAGGCTATTTCAAATATCATCTTTTCAAATCAATTTGTATCGGAATAGCTCATGACTGAAGCACAAAGACATCAAATATTGCTGGATATGCTGGCGCAGTTGGGCTTTGTTACCGTTGAGAACGTGATTGAGCGTCTGGGGATTTCACCAGCCACAGCACGCCGGGACATCAATAAACTCGACGAAAGCGGCAAACTCAAGAAAGTCCGCAATGGCGCAGAAGCCATCACCCAGCAACGTCCGCGCTGGACACCTATGAATCTGCATCAGGCGCAGAACCACGATGAAAAAGTTCGCATTGCCAAGGCCGCATCCCAACTTGTAAATGCGGGTGAAAGCGTGGTGATCAACTGTGGATCAACCGCCTTCCTGCTTGGTCGTGAAATGTGTGGCAAGCCAGTGCAGATCATCACCAATTATCTGCCGCTGGCGAACTATCTGATCGACCAGGAACATGACAGCGTGATCATCATGGGAGGGCAATACAACAAAAGCCAGTCCATCACGCTTAGTCCGCAAGGCAGCGAAAATAGCCTGTATGCCGGACACTGGATGTTTACCAGCGGTAAAGGGTTGACCGCGGACGGACTGTATAAAACCGATATGCTAACCGCGATGGCTGAGCAGAAGATGCTTAACGTAGTGGGTAAACTGGTGGTGCTGGTCGATAGCAGTAAGGTCGGTGAACGCGCGGGGATGCTGTTCAGTCGCGCCGATCAAATCGATATGCTCATTACCGGCAAAAACGCTAACCCTGAGATTCTGCAACAACTTGAAGCTCAGGGCGTAAGCATCATGCGCGTTTAAAGGTGCTGGCGAAAAAACGTTACCGTCGCAGCCAGCGCCTCTGGCGTGATGCGGTGGCGCACGCCCGCTTCCCACAGGCAGGTTAAATTGTTATCCAGCCCTGCCTGAATCAGCGCCTGCTGTAAGCGGAAGGTTTCAACCGCGGGCACCACATCGTCCTCCTGTCCATGCCACAACAGCAACGGTCGGTCGGCCAGGCGTTGTAGTTGATGCGTAACGTCCCATTCGGCGAGCGGTGCGATAACGGCATCGAACTCTGCCTGCTGCTCTGGCGTCTGGACCCGTAAAGGGGGAAAAAGCGTTTGTGCAAGACGGGTAAAATAGCCCGAACCCATCAGGCTGGCTACACATTTAACCTCGGGATGGCGGGCCATAATGCCCAACGCCGTCATGCCTCCCATCGACGCCCCCGCAACAGCAAGTCTTTCATCTGATAGCCAATTTTCCGCCACCAGCGCCGCACGTAACGTCGTAAACTCCTGCATGTTTTGCTGCAATATATGCCAGAAGCGGAACATTCGCTCCTGAGCATCACCGTTGAAGCGGGCACCATGGTCAGGCGCATCGGGCATGACAACCCGGAATCCGGCCTGAGCCAGAGCAACGGCAAAATAGCTATAAACCAGACTTGAAGATGTAAACCCGTGATAGAAAATAATGCAAGGGAGTGAACACTCGCGTTTACCAGCCGGAACGGCGTGCAGGACAGGGATACCAGCCAACTGTCGTGTTTCAATTTCAATCATTTGTCGCCTCTTTTTTTCTGGTATGCCATGCAGCAATACTTAACGCAAGCGAATGTGTTCGGCAATGATTCATAATGTTGAGAACTGGGTTACGCTTTCGCAACATTTTCATTCGAAAATCGCGTGAGAGATAACACTTCGGGAACATTCCCCTAAAGGGAAATTGATAAGGCACTACACTATGGCTATCAGGAAACGAGATAGAGTTATGCGTCGGTTTGCCTCTTTATTGCTGGTGATGCTTTTAAGCGCCTGTAGCGTGCTACAGGGAACGCCGCAACCCGCACCGCCCGTTGCCGACCACCCGCAGGAGATCCGCCGTGACCAGAGTAATGGGTTACAGCGAATAGGAACGGTCAGCGCGCTGGTAAGAGGCTCTCCGGATGATGCGCTGGCAGAGATCCGTGACAAAGCCGTCGCGGCTAGAGCTGATTACTACGTGGTTTTATTAGTGGATGAAACCATCGTGACAGGCCAATGGTATTCACAGGCTATTTTGTATCGTAAATAACATTGGGTTGGAATTTAGTCAGCTTTACATTGCTTTGCGCCGCTATGCGTTTACCTGTGCACAATAAACCAACAGCAGGAAGCTTGAGGTTTATGATCGCGATGGAATGCCCTGCCGTGTGTAGGGGTACGAATAATGGAGCTGACGATGAAACAATCACTTGCCTTATCCTCACTGCTGCTTTCTGCCGGACTGGTAGGTACTACGGCGCAGTCTGCCGAGTTCGCCAGTGCTGACTGCGTTACAGGCCTGAACGAAATTGGCCTGATATCTGTCAGTAACATTGCAGGGAATCCGCAGGATGTAGAACGAGTTGTCGCGTTAAAAGCGGATGAACAGGGTGCCTCATGGTATCGGATCATTCAGATGTACGAAGACCAGCAGCCCGACAACTGGCGCGTACAGGCCATACTCTATGCTTAACAGATTGCCGGATGGCGTAAACTTATCCGGCCTACATTGAATGTAGGCATGATAAGGCGCGCCAGCGTCGCCATCAGGCATATTATTACCGTAATCCCCCCGTTGCCCGCAGGAGCAAGTCGTTCAGCACCTGCTCGGACAATCGTAGTCCACCACGCGTATCGAGCATCATTTGACACCAGGCCTGCGCCACTGGCGGAGAGGCATAGCGCAACATCTGCGCCCCGCAACCGAGCAGGAAAAGCTGCTGTGTAATCTCCCGTCCCAACTCCTCACTGGGTTTACGTAAACGCTGCTGTAGTTGACGTACCATTCGATCGTAATGTCGGTCTTGCCCTTTTACCTCAGCAAAGGCTTCGCTGAGCATATCGTATATGCCGGGTTGTTTTGTCAGCACCCGCAATACATCGAGGCACATAATGTTGCCAGAGCCCTCCCAGATACTGTTTACCGGCATCTCACGATACAGGCGCGGCAACTCACTCTCCTCGCAGTAGCCAATCCCGCCGAGCACTTCCATCGCCTCTGCAACAAACGGCATACCGGCCTTGCAAACAGAGAATTTCGCTGCTGGTGTGAACAATCTGGCCCACAGAGATTCTTTGGCATCAGCGCGACGGTCCCAGGCCCGCGCCAGTCGGAACAGTAACGCCGTCTGACCTTCCAGTTGGAGCGCCATCCGACCTAATACCTGGCGCATCATCGGTTGTTCGATCAATGGTTTGCCAAAAACCTGTCGCTGGTGCGCATGGTAAATCGCGACAGAAAAAGCACGTCGCATCATGCCATGACTACCGAGCGCACAGTCAAAACGCGTCATCCCACCCATTTTCAGGATATGACGTATACCTTCCCCTTCTTCACCCAATAGCCAGCCAATCGCATCGTGGAATTCAACCTCGCAGCTGGCGTTGGAGCGATTGCCTAACTTATCTTTCAGCCGCTCCAGACGGATAGCATTACGCTGCCCGTCGGGTAAAAATCGCGGTACAAAAAAGCAGGATAAGCCTCCCTTTGCCTGGGCCAGTACCAAATGGGCATCGCTTTGCGGCACGGAGAAAAACCACTTATGTCCCACCAGCCGATACGAGCCGTCTGTAAGACGTTCTGCCTGAGTGGTATTGCTTAGCACATCTGACCCCCCCTGCTTCTCGGTCATTCCCATGCCGATCAATAACCCACGCTTTTGCCCTCCGGGCAGTAAATGCGAGTCATAACGGTCGCTTAGCAGCGGCGTAAACCAGTCGTGAAAGGGGGCAGGTAACATCTGAAGTAACAACGGCGTGGCGGCAAAAGTCATGGTAACCGGACACAACGTGCCCGCTTCCACCTGCGCATGCAGCATGAAACGGGCCGCCCGGGCAACAAATGTTCCCTGCCTCGCGTCTTCTTCCCAGGCCAGATTATGTACGCGATTGGCGCACAATCCCTGCATCAGTAAATGCCAGGCAGGATGAAAACGCACATCATCCAGCCGCTGACCCTGCGAGTCGTAGCGCAACAACTCGGGTGGAAAAGCATTGGCCAGACGGCCAAGCTCGAGCGACTCGGCAGTCCCTAGCTGCTGACCAATACTGGCGAGAAGATCGTTATCCCAGCCAGCGCCTTCACGGATAACCGCTTCACACAGCGCGCCATCGGACAGATATAAGTTGCTGTTATTGAGCGGTACAGGTTGGTTAAAAACGGTATGCGTTTGCCAGTGCATTGTGTCTCCCTCCGTCAATGGCCGTCACCTTAAGTATGGTCAGGCAGAAGGCAGCACGCATGGGACAACGGTCACAAAAAAGCCATCCCGAAGGATGGCTTGAGATAAGAGAGAAATGAGGGAGATAGTTTAGCCGCGCTGGCGTACAGCCTCAAACAGGCAGATGCCCGTCGCAACTGAAACGTTCAGCGACGAAACGCTCCCAGCCATCGGGATGCTGATCAGTTCGTCACAGTGTTCGCGGGTCAAACGACGCATACCTTCACCCTCTGCGCCCATCACCAGCGCCAGACGTCCGGTCATTTTGCTCTGGTAGAGAGTATGGTCAGCTTCACCTGCGGTTCCGACGATCCAGATATTCTCTTCCTGCAGCATACGCATAGTGCGCGCCAGGTTGGTCACACGGATCAGCGGTACGCTTTCTGCCGCGCCGCAAGCCACTTTTTTCGCCGTTGCATTCAACTGCGCAGAACGATCCTTCGGTACGATAACAGCATGGACGCCAGCAGCATCGGCGCTACGCAGGCATGCCCCCAGGTTATGCGGATCGGTAACACCATCGAGGATCAAAAAGAACGGCTGATCGAGCGTAGCAATCAGATCCGGCAGATCGTTTTCCTGATACTGACGACCCGGCTTCACGCGAGCAATAATTCCCTGATGTACCGCACCCTCGCTTTTCTCATCCAGGAACTGGCGGTTAGCCAGCTGAATGACAACACCCTGTGCTTCCAGTGCGTGGATCAGCGGCAGCAGGCGTTTATCTTCACGACCTTTGAGAATAAAGACGTCCTGGAAGCGCTCAGGCGCACGTTCCAGCAGAGCCTGCACCGCATGGATGCCGTAAATCATTTCACTCATGAATGTACTCGTTAATAGTTTATGCGTAACGCGGGCAACGCGAGGTTGCCCGACTTACTGTTTATGGCTGTTATTGCGCGACTTTCTTTTTCGTCGCGCGTTTAGCTTTGGTGGCGGCAGCGATTTTAAGCGTTTTTGCCGATGGCTTTTTCGCTTTTTTATCGCCTTTCTTCTCAGCCGTTTTTTTATCCGCCTGAGGTTTGGCTCTGCCTTTCTTCTCGCCGCGGAAAGCGCTATCCGGCTCGAAATTTACTTTTTTGCCCATCTGACGACGCTTACCGGTATTTTTACCCACATCGCTTTTTTTCGCTTTTTCACGCGCGGTTTTACCTTCATTGCGCGGTGCACGTTCGCTGGAGATCAAACTGAAGTCGATTTTACGCTCGTCCATGTTGACCGCTTCCACGCGAACTTCCACGCGATCGCCCAGGCGATACATTTGACCGCTGGATTCTCCCGTCAGACGCTGCCCAACCTGGTCAAAACGATAGTAGTCGTTATCCAGGGAGGAGACATGCACCAGACCGTCGATAAACAGCTCATCAAGACGGACGAAGAAACCAAACCCGGTAACGCTGGCGATCACGCCTTTGAAGACATTACCTACCTGATCCAGCATGAAGTCGCACTTCAGCCAGTCAGAGACGTCGCGCGTAGCTTCGTCAGCACGGCGCTCGGCCATCGAACAGTGTTGACCCAGCTGCAGCATCTCTTCCATCGAATAATGGTAGCCACCCGTTTCCGTGGTGTTGCCTTTATGGCCCTGCTCCTGCGCCAGCAGATACTTAATCGCCCGGTGCAAGGAGAGATCCGGGTAACGACGGATCGGCGAGGTGAAGTGTGCATAAGATTGCAACGCAAGGCCAAAGTGACCGCGGTTTTCCGGATCGTAAATCGCCTGCTTCATTGAACGCAGCAGCATAGTTTGCAGCATTTCTGCGTCAGGACGGTCAGCAATCGACTCCAGCAGTTCAGCGTAATCACGCGGCTCGGGTTTATTACCGCCGGGCAGCTCCAGCCCCAGCTCCGCCAACACCGAACGGAACGAATTAATCGCTTCGGTCGTCGGCTTATCGTGAATACGGAACAGTGCCGGCTCTTTGGCTTTCTCAACGAATCGCGCCGCTGAGATGTTCGCCATGATCATGCACTCTTCAATCAGTTTGTGCGCGTCATTACGCTGCGTCTGCTCAATACGCTCAATACGGCGTTCAGCATTGAAGATAAACTTCGCTTCTTCACTTTCAAACGAGATACCGCCACGCTCTTCACGCGCTTTATCCAGCACTTTGTAGAGGTTATGCAGCTCTTCAATGTGTTTAACCAACGGCGCGTACTGCTCACGCAGTTCCTGATCGCCCTGCAGCATGTGCCAGACCTTGGTGTAGGTCAGACGCGCATGGGAGCTCATAACCGCTTCGTAGAATTTAAAGCCTGTTAAGCGGCCTTTCGAAGAAATGGTCATTTCACAGACCATACACAGCCTGTCCACCTGCGGGTTGAGCGAACACAATCCGTTAGACAGCACTTCCGGTAGCATCGGAACAACCTGCGATGGAAAGTAGACGGATGTGCCACGGCTGCGCGCTTCCTGGTCCAGCGGAGTCGGCGGGCGAACGTAATAGCTTACGTCAGCAATCGCCACCCATAAACGCCAGCCGCCGCCGCGCTTCTTCTCGCAGTAAACCGCATCATCGAAGTCACGCGCATCTTCACCATCGATAGTGACCAGCGGCAGGGAGCGCAGATCGACACGCCCGGCTTTCGCTTCTTCCGGCACTTCTTCTTTCAGTCCGGCGACCTGTTTTTCGACCGCCTGAGGCCAGATATACGGGATTTCATGAGTACGCAGCGCCATATCAACGGCCATGCTGGTTCCCATGTTGTCGCCCAGGACTTCAACAATTTTACCCACCGCTTTAGTGCGACGCGTCGGACGCTGGGTCAGCTCAACCACGACCACAAAGCCCATACGAGCACCCATCACCTCTTCCGGCGGGATCAGGATATCAAAGCTCAGGCGGCTGTCGTCAGGGACGACAAACCCAACGCCAGCGTCGGTGAAGTAGCGACCGACAATCTGGCTGGTTTTCGGTACCAGTACGCGCACAATACGCGCTTCGCGACGACCTTTACGGTCCGCGCCCAGCGGCTGTGCCAACACCTGATCGCCATGAATACAGGTTTTCATCTGCTCGCTGGACAGGTACAGGTCATCTTTGCGGCCTTCAACGCGCAGAAAGCCGTAGCCATCACGGTGGCCAATAACGGTACCTTTCAGCAGGTCAAGACGCTCCGGCAGCGCATAGCACTGACGACGAGTGAAGACCAGTTGCCCGTCACGTTCCATGGCGCGCAGGCGGCGACGCAGCGCTTCTTGCTGCTCTTCACCTTCAATGTTGAGTTCAGCGGCCAGCTCATCGCGGTTGGCCGGTTTTTCACGTTTAGTTAAATGTTCGAGGATAAATTCCCGGCTCGGGATAGGATTCGCGTATTTTTCTGCTTCGCGTTCCTGGAAAGGATCTTGTGACATCGAGGTTCCTCCATTGTCAGCTCTGATGAAGATTTTCGTCACTCCACCAGCAATAATTTATAAAGCGGTTGATTCTCTTCAACCAAATCAGCAAGTGTGTAGTTGTCCAGTTCCGTGAGAAAACTTTGCACTGCCTTAGAAAGCGCCTGTTTAAGTCGACAGGCTGGGGTAATGTGGCAAAACTCGCTGCTACAATTGACCAACGATAGTGGTTCCAGCTCGCGAACCACATCACCAATACCAATATCCTTAGCTGGTTTACCCAGGCGGATACCGCCATTTTTTCCTCGAATAGCAGTAACGAAGCCCGCACGGCTAAGTTGATTGATTATTTTGACCATATGATTACGGGACACGCCGTAGACTTCTGTCACCTCAGAAATACTGGTCATACGTCCTTCGGGAAGTGACGCCATGTAGATTAGCGCACGTAATCCGTAATCGGTGAAACTTGTTAACTGCACATCAACCTCAGGAAAAGGGATAAAACGGATAAACCTGGTGGTATTAATTACATTGATGATAAACCAGCCACCAGCCAGGTCGCTAATTTATTTCAGTTCAGGAAGGAAAAAAGCGAGGAACTTACGTGATTTTAAGCCGGATTATGATGCAAAGTGCCTCATCCGGCCTAAGATAATGCAAGCGCAGCGCCATTCGACGCCACGCTATAACCAGAATTATGCGTCGAACGGGTCGCGCAGGATCATGGTTTCAGTACGGTCTGGGCCAGTTGAGATAATATCAATCGGCACACCGGTCAGTTCTTCAATACGCTTGATGTAGTTCAGTGCTGCCTGCGGCAGACCGCTACGCTCCTTCACACCGAAGGTGGATTCAGACCAGCCCGGCATGGTTTCGTAGATCGGCTCGATACCTTTCCAGTCGTCTGCAGCCAGCGGGGTAGTCGTTACTTCACGGCCATCCGGCATACGATAAGCGACACAGATTTTCACCTCTTTCAAACCGTCCAGTACGTCCAGTTTGGTCAGGCAGAAGCCAGACAGGGAGTTAATCTGTACTGCACGGCGTACCGCAACGGAGTCCAGCCAACCGGTGCGACGACGACGACCGGTGGTCGCGCCATACTCGTTACCTTGTTTGCACAGGAACTCGCCAACGTCATCAAACAGCTCAGTCGGGAACGGACCCGCGCCTACGCGTGTAGAGTAAGCTTTGATGATACCCAGAACGTAATCCACATAACGTGGACCCAGGCCGGAGCCGGTCGCCACGCCACCTGCGGTGGTGTTGGAAGACGTTACGTACGGATAGGTACCGTGGTCGATATCCAGCAGGGTACCCTGTGCGCCTTCGAACATGACGAAATCGCCACGCTTACGCGCCTGGTCCAGCAGATCGGAAACATCAACAACCATAGAGGTCAGGATGTCGGCAATCGCCATCACATCATCCAGCACTTTCTGGTAGTCAACTGCTTCAACTTTATAGAAATTCACCAGCTGGAAGTTGTGATATTCCATCACTTCTTTCAGTTTTTCAGCGAAGGTTGCTTTATCAAACAGATCGCCAACGCGCAGACCGCGACGAGCTACTTTGTCTTCATAAGCCGGACCGATGCCACGACCGGTAGTACCGATCGCTTTCTCGCCACGCGCTTTCTCACGAGCATTATCC
The DNA here is from genome assembly GCF_013728095.1 of Citrobacter sp. RHBSTW-00887. Classification (NCBI taxonomy): domain Bacteria; kingdom Pseudomonadati; phylum Pseudomonadota; class Gammaproteobacteria; order Enterobacterales; family Enterobacteriaceae; genus Citrobacter; species Citrobacter sp. RHBSTW-00887. Next base: position 4,714,932 of record NZ_CP056267.1, read on the forward strand.
AACGCAACGTGATAATCAAGGATCAGCGGACAAGCTTCAGACAACAGCAGGCGCTCGCGAACCGGGATGCCACGATCTTCCAGTCCTTTCATTTCTTTCATCAGCGCGGACGGAGACAGTACAACACCGTTACCGATGATGCTGATGACATTCTCGCGAAGAATACCTGATGGAATAAGATGGAGGACGGTTTTTTCACCGTTGATTACGAGAGTATGGCCTGCGTTGTGACCACCCTGGTAGCGCACAACATATTTAGCCCGTTCAGTCAGAAGATCGACGATCTTCCCTTTACCTTCGTCACCCCATTGGGTGCCCAGTACGACGACGTTGTTACCCATTTTTCAAAATCACCGTTTGCTTAAAAATGGATTCTACCACCGCTTTTTCAGATATACAGCACTTTTTGCATGCGAAAATCCGCAAAATAGGCTACTTATTGATCAGCCAATCGTTTTCCTCAACATGTAGTAGACCACAACGCCCGCAACCACAAGACCTCCACCAAAACGACGCAAAGTATTTTCGGGAAGTTGCGCCATTGCGGAAATCATTTTTTTCCACGCGCGGGGATAAAGCATAGGGCCCAGGCCTTCCAGCACCAAAACCAGCGCGAGCGCCAGCAAAATTGTTGAATTCATCCATCGTCCTTTTATAAAAAGAAAACCACCGCATCCCTGGGGATGCCGGTGGTTTTGCTGGTTTAAAACCGCTGGAACTTTATTAGCGTGTCGTAGTGCTCGGTGTCTTCATGTAGCGGAAGAAATCGCTGTCCGGGCTCATGACCATCACGTCCTGGTTGCCTTCGAAGCTCTTCTCGTAAGCACGCAGGCTACGGATGAAGGCGTAGAAGTCAGGATCCTGGCTGAACGCATCGGCAAACAGTTTAGCGGCTTCTGCATCGCCTTCACCGCGCATGATGCGGCCCTGACGCTCAGATTCTGCCAGCGTTTTAGTCACTTCATAATCCGCCGTGGCACGCAGTTTTTCCGCTTCTTCCTGACCTTGTGAACGATGGCGACGCGCTACCGCTTCACGCTCAGCGCGCATACGGTTGTAGATAGCCTCAGACACTTCAGCAGGCAGGTTGATTTGCTTGATACGCACGTCAACCACTTCGATGCCCAATGCCGCCATACTATTCGGGTTGATGACCGGTACTTTACCGTTTGTTTCAGCCTGAACACGCTCAGCCGCTTCGGCAATCGCGCTATCTGCCGCCGGTGTCGCGACTTCATCTTCCGTGCCAGCAGAACCGGAGTTCAGCGCATCACGAACTTCCAGCGTCAGACGACCGCGGGAATCGGTAACGATGTCTTTCACGTCCAGACGACCAATTTCAGAACGCAGACGGTCAGAGAACTTACGTTTCAGCAGGACTTCTGCCTGAGAAACATCGCCACCGCCCGTTGCCAGGTAGTAACGGCTAAAGTCACTGATGCGCCACTTAATGTAGGAGTCAACGATCAGGTCTTTCTTCTCTTTGGTAACAAAGCGATCGGCCTGGTTGTCCATGGTCTGAATACGCGCATCCAGCATCTTCACAGATTCAATAAACGGAATCTTGAAGTGCAGGCCTGGTGCAACAACCAGCGGCTTGTTTTCATCGTCACGCAGAACTTTACCAAAGCGCAGAGTAATCCCGCGCTCGCCTTCTTTGACCACAAAGACAGACATGAACAGAACTACCAGAACGATGATGATAATCGCAATAACTGACTTACGCATCGTTATTCCCCCTGACGCTGGTAGTCGTTACGCTGCGCATTCGCGCGGCGTTGGTCCATAATATCGCCCTGACTGGTGGACGAGGTATTGCTTGCTCCAGTGCCGGACGTCGTTGCTGGCGGCAGACGCAGCAGGTTTGAACTGCTGTCACTCTTTGCTGCTGGCGCACTACCTCCTTTCAGCATTTGATCCAGCGGCAGAACCATCAGATTGCTGCCCTTATCGTTAACCAGGACTTTGCGGGTATTGCTCAGCACTTTTTCCATGGTTTCGATATACAGACGCTCGCGAGTAATTTGCGGTGCGGCTTTATATTCCGGCAGAATTTTTGCGAAACGAGCCACTTCACCCTGTGCTTCCAGGATGGTTCGCGTTTTGTAAGCACGCGCTTCTTCCAGAATACGCTGCGCCTGACCGTTAGCACGTGGCTGAACTTCGTTGGTGTACGCTTCTGCTTCACGGATGTACTGCTGCTCGTTTTCACGTGCTGCAATGGCATCGTCAAACGCGGCTTTTACTTCTTCCGGCGGACGTGCTGCCTGGAAGTTGACGTCCAGCAGGGTGATACCCATGTTGTACGGACGGATCGTTTCTTCCAGTTCACGCTGGGTATCGCTACGAATAACGGTACGCCCTTCGGTCAGGATACGGTCCATGGTGTATTTACCGATAACCCCACGCAGGGCGCTGTCGGTTGCCTGACGCAGACTGTCATCCGCGCTGGTTACGCTAAACAGGTAACGCTGCGGATCCGTCACGCGGTACTGCACGTTCATTTCAACGCGTACGACGTTTTCGTCAGAGGTCAGCATCACGCCGGATGCGGCAAGTTCACGCACGGCTTCCACGTTGACCGGGGTCACTTCGTCGACAAAGGTCGGTTTCCAGTTCAGACCCGGCTCAACCAAATGGCTGAATTTACCGAAGCGTGTCACCACGCCGCGTTCCGCTTCTTTAATGGTGTAGAAACCGCTGGCCGCCCAGATAATGACGATAGCTGCCGCTGCGATAGTAAAGACTCGACCACCCAATTGCGGACGCGGGCCTTGCGATGAGCTACCGCCGCCAGAACCAGCACCTTTACCGCCACCCAGACCACCGAGCTTTTTACTCAGTTTGCGGAAGATATCATCCAGATCGGGAGGTCCCTGATCGCGACCACCTTTGTTTCCATTTCCCTCAGGGTTGCCGCCAGGTTTGCTGCTTCCCCACGGGTCGCGGTCTTGTCCGTTATTACCGGGCTGATTCCACGCCATTTTTGTGCTCCATATTTGTTATGCGATGCTATACCTGCGTATTTTGCGCTGCCGATGCGTTGGCTACGCCCCTTAATCTCAGTCACATAATTGACTATGCTCCTGAAGATTTCAGGACTTGCCACCTTCATGCTGCACAAAACCCACAAGGTATAGAGGCGAAAAAATCTTCAGGCCATATCCGTCAGGTCAGACAATATAGTCTTCCAGTGCCGGTTCTTGTTTACAGAGGCGACGCCAGTCTACGATCGGCATACGAACCTGCAGACCCACGCTGCCGTCCTCCTCCATCCACTCTCTTTCTATTGCCTGAAGTTGGTAAAACCGGCTTCTCAGACGCCCTTCCTGCGGCGGCAAACGCAACGTATGCTGCGCCACCTCACCGGAAAGTCGCTCAGTCAAAGCCTGAAAAAGCTGTGGTATACCTATTCCCGTTTGCGCTGAAACCCAAACGCGAATGGGTTTATTCTCTTCATCTCTGTCGATACGTGGTTCAAAATCATCCAGCATATCGATTTTATTCATCACCAGCAGAGTCGGGATCTCATGCGCATCGATCTCTTCGAGCACCGTGTCGACGGCCTCGATGTTTTCCTGCACACGAAAATCTGCAGCATCAATAACATGCAGCAGCAATGTCGCCTGACGCGTTTCCTGCAGGGTGGCTTTAAACGCCGCCACCAGGTCGTGCGGCAAATGACGGATAAACCCTACGGTATCCGCCAGCACGGTTTCACCGACGTCCGCTACGTCTATACGGCGCAGCGTTGGGTCCAGGGTTGCAAACAGCTGATCCGCTGCGTAAACCCGGGCTTCGGTGATCTGGTTGAACAGGGTGGATTTTCCGGCGTTGGTATATCCCACCAGTGATACGGTTGGGACATCCGCTTTCTTGCGCGACTGTCGCCCCTGCTCACGTTGCTTTTCAACTTTTTCCAGGCGCGACTGTATTTGCAAAATGCGATTACGCAGCAAACGACGGTCGGTTTCGAGCTGGGTTTCACCCGGACCGCGCAAACCAATCCCGCCCTTTTGCCTTTCAAGGTGGGTCCAGCCACGGACCAGACGAGTAGCCATATGGCGCAACTGCGCCAGCTCAACCTGCAACTTACCCTCATGGGTGCGCGCACGCTGGGCAAAAATATCTAAAATAAGACCTGTCCTGTCGATAACAAGACACTGGCACAACTGTTCCAGGTTACGTTCCTGGGCGGGGCTTAGAGCATGATCAAAAATCACCACCGCAGCGCCAGTCGCTTTTACGGCTTCCGCAATTTCGATTGCCTTACCTTCACCAACAAAATACTTCGGGTGCGGTGCTTTACGGCTCCCGGTAATCACCTGCATTGCTTCGACACCGGCGGAAGAAACCAGAGATTCAAACTCCTGGAGGTCTTCCATATCTTTGTCTTGCGAAAAATAGATGTGTACCAGTACCGCCTGCTCACCGGCATCATAACGGTCAAACAAGCGTCAACCCCTTAATATATATCAACGGGGAACGCAGGATCGCTGGCTCCCCGTGTGTAAAACAGCTAACAACCTTATTCGGTTTCTTCGCTGTCCTGTTGCGCAGATGAACCTTGCGCGTTGCTACCGTGATGGTAGTTGCTGCCAGTGCCGCCGGTGGCATTATTGCTGTGATGAGAAACCGGGCGAGACGGGACAACAGTAGAAATCGCGTGCTTATAAACCATCTGGCTGACCGTGTTTTTCAACAGGATCACGAACTGATCAAAAGACTCGATTTGACCTTGCAGCTTAATACCATTCACCAAATAAATAGAAACTGGAACACGTTCCCGACGCAGTGCGTTCAGGAACGGATCTTGTAAAGATTGCCCCTTAGCCATTCTCTCTTTTCCTTATATGCTTATTTGTACTTTGAACCTTTCGATTCTGAAAAATTGCGCACGATACGTTTCAATTGTACACATTCAGTTCGCGATAGCACCAACAACCTGTAATACTTCGTTTCGCGCCTGGTCAGGCTTTTCACTGTCAAGCCAGTGCACCCCTTCCCAACCACGCAACCAGGTTACCTGTCGCTTCGCCAACTGCCTCGTGGCGCAAACACCTCTATAAACCATTTCATCGTATGAAATTTCACCTTCAATGTATGACCACATCTGGCGATACCCTACACAACGAATGGAAGGCAAATCCGTATGCAAATCTCCACGGGCAAATAGCGCCCGGACTTCTGCTTCAAAACCTGAAGCCAACATCTGATGAAAACGCTGCTCAATTCGCTGATGGAGCAGTTCACGGCTCGCCGGGGCGATAGCAAACTGATGCACCTGATACGGCAAAGCATCTCCTGACGTTTGCGTCAGCTCCGTTAAAGTTTTACCCGAAATGAAAAAAACTTCCAGTGCCCGGGAAAGTCTTTGCGGATCATTTGGATGAATACGCGCCGCAGCCACCGGATCTATTTCCTGAAGCTGTCGGTGTAACGCGTCCCACCCATGCTCTGCCGCCTGCTGCTCAATTCTGGCCCTGACTTCCGGATCTGCCGACGGTAACGGCGACAGCCCTTCAAGCAAGGCTTTGAAATATAACATTGTGCCGCCCACCAGCAGCGGAATACGCCCCGCGGCGGTGATATCGGCCATCTCGGCTAACGCATCGCGGCGAAAATCCGCAGCAGAGTACGCCTGGGACGGATCGCGGATATCCAGCAACCGGTGCGGCGCGGCCTGTAATTCATCTGCATCAGGCTTGGCTGTACCGATATCCATCCCCTTGTAAATAAGGGCGGAATCAACGCTTATCAACTCTACAGGCAAAACTTTACGCAATTCAATTGCCAGTGCCGTTTTACCGGAGGCCGTCGGCCCCATCAAAAAAATCGCCTTTGGCAGGCTCGCCTTACGGGTATCACTCATGTTTCAGGGCATTCATTACCGAATGTAAATCAACAGGTTGTAACAAACCACCCGGCGGCGCCTTCACGAGTTGTGGGCAAAGCCGCTCAACATCCGCTAACAGCGTAATCGCCTGAGCCATGCTCCACTGCGGATGCTCGCTAATCAGATTACGTGCAATCCACTGTGCAATATTGCCCGGTTCGAATTCGGACTGCTGCGCCAGGTAGCCTATCAGTTCAGGAATCAAGATTTGTAAATTTTGTTGGCGTAAGGGTAAAGGCACCGCCCGGATGGTCACATGCTGTGCATCCAGTTGAAATTCAATACCCAACTCAGCCAGTTGGCTCTGCCCTTTTTGCAGCGCCGCTTTTTCATCAGCAGTCACTTTTAGACGTAAAGGGATCAGTAACGGCTGAGCGCATACGACGCCCTGGTCCGGCGTTAACTGCGCCTGACGTAGCCAACATTCCGCCACCGGCAATGCCAGCAACCGAATATGACCATCGCATTCGAGTAATGCGCAGTCCGTACCGACAATGGTTAGTACCCGCCCAAAGCCCTGACTGTTGCCGGTCAGAGGTGCTGATGGCGTTTCAGAAACCGGCGTTTTACGCGGCGGAACCGGCGTCTGTAGCAGTTGCTGATAAATCTCACCCTGCTGCTTTTGATATCCAGGTTGGGCATGAGGCCAGCTGGCCCCCGTCTGACGGCCACCACTACTGCCAGCGCCAGCAGATGCTGAGTAACGCGGCGTCGCAGGTTCACGCGCCGGGGCCGGTTCGGCAAAATGGTTACGCCCGGCCGCGACGCGGTTTTCCGGGATGTGCCTTGGGGCGGGCTCGTCGTCATCAGCCAACGGCAGCGGCGTTTCAAGCTGCTGTTGCAGGACGCTCAACACGCCCTGGTAAATAAAATCATGCACCAGGCGGGACTGATGAAAACGGACCTCATGTTTGGCGGGATGTACGTTAACATCCACCTGATGCGGGTCGATTTCCAGATACAGCACAAAAGCGGGCTGCTGATCGGCTCCCAGCTTATCTTCACAGGCCTGACGAATAGCATGGTTGATCAACCGGTCGCGCATCATCCGGCCATTCACATAGCAGTACTGGATTTCCGCCAGCGCCGCCGTTGTGTGGTTAGGATCGGCCACCCAGCCGCGCAGCGTTAAATCGCCATGCTGCCATTCAATCGCCAGCGCATGTTCCAGAAACGGCGTGCCGCAAATCGCGCCCAGTCGGCGCTCTTGCTGCCCATCCGCAGCCACTGCCCGGTACTGACGCACCACTTTGCCGTTGTGCGACAAATTAATCGTCACATCAAAACGTGCCAGCGCAATGCGGCGGATTATTTCGTCGATATGATTAAATTCAGTTTTCTCGGTGCGCATAAACTTGCGCCGCGCCGGGGTGTTGTAGAACAGATCTAACACCTCCAGCGTGGTTCCCACCGGATGCGCAGCGGGTTTAACCGTCACATCCATGTCGCGCCCTTCGGCATAGGCTTGCCAGGCTTCAGGTTGTTCTTGCGTACGCGACGTCAGGGTTAAACGAGAAACGGAGCTGATACTGGCCAGCGCTTCGCCGCGAAACCCGAGGCTCACGATGGCTTCGAGATCGTCAAGCGAGGAAATTTTACTGGTGGCATGACGTGCCAGCGCCAGCGCCAGCTCGTCTTTTTTAATCCCGCAGCCGTTGTCACGAATACGGATAAGCTTCGCGCCGCCGCGCTCAATATCAATATCAATGCGCGTCGCACCGGCATCGATACTGTTTTCCACCAGCTCCTTCACCACTGACGCAGGCCGTTCTACCACCTCGCCTGCGGCAATCTGGTTCGCCAGCTGTGGCGGTAGAACCTGAATCGGCATGGCTAATCCTTAATTTGTTAACGTGTTACCAGGCGATACCGCACTGGCGGTTTGCGCCGGTGTGCCCTGAGGCCCGGTTTGCATCGGGTGCGCCTGGAAATAGTTACGCAATCCTTTGTAAATTGCCTCGGCCAGCTGCTGCTGGTAGTCATCACTCGCCAACAGACGCTCTTCGCTGTTGTTACTGATAAAGCCAGTTTCAACCAGCACTGACGGGATATCAGGCGAACGTAATACCCCAAGGCTGGCGTGTTCCGGACGACGCTTATGCATCGAGCCAATACGTTCTAACTGGCCGATCATGCTGGTCGCTACATCATACCCAACGCGTTGCGAATGACCGAACTGCAGATCCAACACGGCCTGGCTGAGATAAGGATCGGACTGGCTGTTTGCCAGAACATCGCCCGCCCCACCCAACAGTTCCGATTGCTTTTCGTGCTGTTCCAGCCAGCCGGCCATCTCACTGTTTGCCCGACGGTTTGACAGTACCCAGACGGAAGCACCAGTGGCATCCCGGTTTGGTGCGGCATCTGCATGTATAGAGACCAGGAAGTTGGCGTTTTGTTTACGCGCAACGTCTGAACGCCCCATCACCGAGATAAAGTAATCGCCATCACGGGTGAGTACGCCTTTAAACATCGGGTCATCATTGAGCAAACTGCGCAGTTTACGCGCCACGGCAATCGTGACGTTTTTCTCACGTGTGCCACCGGGACCAATAGCGCCAGGATCCTGCCCGCCGTGTCCGGCATCAATGGCGATAACTACTTTTTCGCCGTTACTGGTACTGGCGCGCGCCGCAGGTCGTGTGGAGGTATTACTGTTGGTTACCATCGTGGTGCGATCGTTTTCCGCTTTAAACGGATTACGCGCAGGCTCGGCAGGGCGCGGGGCGATAACCGGCGCTTCAACACGCTTCGCAACCACTGGAAGTGGTGGAGGCGGCGGTGGCGCATCAGCTTTGATGGTAAACACGACGGTATAATTGCCGCCGTTCTGGCGTTTTACGGCTTCGGCTTTGCCGTTCTCGGTTAAATCCACCACCAGGCGCAGAGACTGCGCATCTTTTGGCGTGCCGGAACGGATAGATTTCACCAGATTATTGCCGCTAAACAGCAGCGGTAACCCCTGAATCACACCGGTTTGTTTAATATCCAACGCGACGGTTCGTTTCCCGTCCTGCGAAACTGCGTATTCAGGATCGCCAATAAAGCTCAGCGTAATCCGCGCTTGTTGATCGCCATTGGACACCTGAAGATCGGAGAGGCTGGCGGCCCCTGCCTGCGCGCACAGCAGGACCAGTGTTGCCATCAGCCAGTTTCTGATGCGATAAATCATCCCGCCACCCTTAAGGTTAATCGGCTAAACGCGCCAGCAATAAATCACCCGATGAGGAGACTGCGCTTATGCGCGCCTCTCGACCTTGCGCCTGATATTCAATGTGTATTTCGACGTCCGGGTCTGGCAGTACACCTTTACCTTGTTGCGGCCATTCCACCAGGCAGATGGCGTCATTGGCAAAATAATCGCGGATCCCCATAAATTCCAGCTCCTCTGGGTCCGCAAGTCGGTACAGATCGAAGTGATATACCATCAAATTATCGAGCGAATAGGGTTCAACCAGCGTATAGGTGGGGCTTTTTACATTTCCTTTGTGACCTAACGCCTGCAGGAATCCCCGGCTGAAAGTGGTTTTACCCGCCCCCAGGTCGCCGTATAAATAAATTACCGTCGCGCCATCACAGGCTTTGGCTACCCGCAGTCCCAGGTCTAAAGTCGCCTGCTCATCAGGTAGTGGAATTACTCGATTCATCATGATAAACGTCAATCACATCAGGGTTAACAATACGCTGTAGCGTGGTAAAGAGATCTGTCGCCAGCATGCCGCGCGTACCAAAACGCGCCGCCAGCACATCCGCCGCCGCACCGTGCGCGACACATCCCGCACATGCCGCATCATACGGGGTAAGCTTCTGTCCGAGCAATGCGCCAATAATACCGGAAAGCACATCACCCATTCCGCCGCTGGCCATTCCAGCATTGCCGGTATCAATAATACCCAATTCGGCCTGTTCGGCAGCAACAACCGTACCCGCGCCTTTCAGCACGACTACGCCTCCGTACCGTTTTACCAGACGTTGTGCACAAAGTAAGCGATCGTCTTCAATTTCTGCAATGGAACAGCCCAGAAGTCGCGCGGCTTCGCCAGGATGCGGCGTGATCACGCGATTGTGACGTTTATCGGGGTTGATTGCCAGCAGGTTCAACGCATCCGCATCCCAGAGCATCGGTTTGCGAAAATTCTCTACCTTTTGCAGCGCTTTTTTACCCCATTCCTGCTGACCAAGCCCTGGTCCTATTACCACAACATCCGCCCACGCCAGGCTCTCCTCCAGAGTCTGCGGCGTCAGCGTATCGACCATCAGTTCCGGTCTGGCAGTCAGAATAGGCGCAATATTTTCACTACGGGTCAGCACTTTAACCAGCCCGGCTCCTGCACGCAGCGCCGCTTCACCGGCCATGCGTATTGCGCCAGCCGTGCCGTGGTCACCACCGATGATCACCAGCCGACCGTGGGAGCCTTTGTGCGAGGTGGGTCGACGCGGCGTTAACCAGTGTACAAGCTGTTGAGCATCAAACCGTTGCAGCGGCGCGTTCTGCCCCGCCAGCCAGTCGTCCAGACCGAGTGCGTTAACATGCAGGCGTCCGGTGACATCGCGCGCTTTACCGGTTAGCAGACCTGGCTTTAACGCAATAAAGGTCACGGTGTGCGCCGCGTTGATAACCGCGCCCGGCGCCGCGCCCGTCTGCGCCAGCAAGCCGGATGGAATGTCTATCGCCACGACAGGGGCAGGATGGTGATTGGCACGTTCGATCAATGCCGAGAGAGGCTCACGCGGCGCGTGTTTTAAGCCCGTGCCTGACAGCGCATCGATAATGACGTCCACGCGATCTGGCCAATTGATATCCGCAGCATGAATGACGCCACCGGCGTTAAGCCAGGCGTCGCGTGCCTGCTGTGCTTCCTCGGGGAGCGCTTTATCACTCTCCTGCGCCAGCAACGTAATATCAAGCCCCTGAGCTTTGGCAAGCCTTGCCACCACGTAACCATCACCACCGTTGTTGCCATGGCCACATAGCACCAGCCAGTGCTGAGCGTTTGGATATGTCTCGCGGGTGACCTGAAACGCCGCCTCTCCCGCCCGTTGCATCAGCTCGTACAACGTCAGTCCTAAACTGTCTGCCGCCTCTCGCTCCATCCGCCTGATGTCATCGGCGTGCCAAATGGAGTGTGGTATACTTGCGGGGTTTTTCTTCATTGTATGGTCCGTCATGTCAGAGCCCCTCGATCTCAATCAGTTAGCGCAAAATATTAAGCAGTGGGGGCTGGAGCTTGGCTTTCAGCAGGTCGGTATTGCCGATACCGACCTCAGCGAAGCGGAGCCCAAACTGCAGGCCTGGCTGGATAAACACTATCACGGCGAGATGGACTGGATGGCCCGTCACGGCATGATGCGCGCCCGACCTCACGAATTATTACCCGGTACGTTACGTGTCATCAGCGTACGTATGAACTATCTTCCTGCCAATGCGGCCTTTGCCAGCACGTTAAAAAACCCCTCTCTGGGTTACGTCAGCCGTTACGCGCTTGGGCGCGACTACCATAAACTGCTGCGTAACCGCTTAAAAAAGCTGGGGGAGAGGATTCAACAGCACTGCGTTTCGCTGAATTTTAGACCTTTTGTCGATTCTGCGCCCATTCTTGAGCGTCCATTAGCGGAAAAAGCCGGGCTTGGCTGGACAGGTAAGCACTCACTTATCCTCAATCGCGAAGCTGGTTCATTTTTCTTTCTCGGGGAATTACTGATCGATTTGCCCCTGCCGGTCGACAACCCAGTAGAAGAAGGATGCGGGAAATGCGTCGCCTGTATGACCATCTGTCCCACCGGGGCCATCGTTGAACCCTACACGGTAGATGCGCGCCGCTGTATCTCTTATCTCACTATCGAACTGGAAGGCGCGATCCCGGAAGAATTTCGTCCCCTGTTGGGGAATCGAATTTACGGCTGCGATGATTGCCAGCTCATTTGCCCGTGGAACCGATACTCGCAGTTGACGACAGAGGATGACTTCAACCCACGCAAACAACTTCATGCTCCAGAGTTAATAGAGCTGTTTAGCTGGAGCGAAGCGTGGTTTTTAAAAGTCACGGAGGGGTCTGCTATTCGTCGTATTGGTCACCTGCGCTGGCTGCGAAATATCGCCGTTGCGCTGGGTAATGCCCCATGGGATGAAGCCGTTATTCACGCGCTGGAAAGTCGCAGAGGTGAGCACCCACTTCTCGACGAACACATAGAGTGGGCGGTTGCTCAGCAAATCGAGAAGCGAAATGCCTGCGTAGTTGAAGTGCAGTTACCGAAGAAACAACGTTTGGTCAGGGTCATTGAAAAGGGTCTGCCGCGTGACGCTTAAGTCATCCACAGCTTGTGTATAAAAATAAAAACACATTGATATTCAAGAGGGAAAAAATCGTCAAGTGATCGCATTAACAATTTGAAATGATAATTAATTCAATATTTTCAAATGGTTAAAATGATACTATTCACCCGACTAAGTTTTTTGCAATCCAGGAATAATACCCGAACCTGTGGATAAGTCTGTTTACAAGAGTATGTCAATGACGAAACAAAACGTCCCCAACGTATTTATTCGCTGTGGATATTTTTATTGGGGTAAGAATTTGGAGCGGGAAACGAGACTCGAACTCGCGACCCCGACCTTGGCAAGGTCGTGCTCTACCAACTGAGCTATTCCCGCTTGGGTGTGTCTGTGCTTTGTAGACATAAGCACTTTCAAATTTTGGAGCGGGAAACGAGACTCGAACTCGCGACCCCGACCTTGGCAAGGTCGTGCTCTACCAACTGAGCTATTCCCGCAAATTTGTACTGCTTTTGCTGCTGCCGTAACGTGTAATTCTCTGTCGTTACGGGAGGCGCATTATACGAGAAATCCGTTTAGCTGCAACCCCCTTAAAAGCGATTTTTTCGTTTTTCTGTTTAAGTGCTGAATTTATCGGCAAGTCGTCTAATTTAGCGACAATCCTACCTCAGTGCAAGCACGCAGGAACGATATTCGTAGGCCGGGTAAGCCACAGCGCCGCCCGACCATCCACAAAATCAAAGCTTAATAAAATGTTCGCGATAGTAAGCAAGCTCAGCAACAGATTCACGAATATCGTCCATCGCCTGATGCGTTCCCTGCTTGGTGAAGCCAGCAAGAATTTCCGGCTTCCAACGACGCGCCAGCTCTTTCAACGTACTGACGTCAAGATAGCGATAATGGAAATACGCCTCCAGCTCCGGCATGTATTTAAACAGGAAACGACGATCCTGACCGATGCTGTTGCCGCAGATAGGTGATTTCCCTTCTGGAACCCACTCTTTCAAAAAAGCCAGCGTAGCCAGTTCAGCTTCACGATCCCCCATGGTGCTCGCCTTCACGCGATCCACTAGCCCACTACCGGTATGCGTACGTACGTTCCAGTCATCCATTAATGCCAGCTGTTCGTCGGACTGGTGCACCGCAATTGTCGGTCCTTCAGCCAGAATATTCAGGTTGGCATCCGTCACCAGCGTGGCTATCTCAATTATGCGATCGCGCTCGGGATCCAGACCTGTCATCTCCAGATCGATCCAAATCAGGTTGTTTTCATTGGCACTCATGCTATTTTCCACCCTTCAGCGTCACATTCAGTGTGACTATATTCATCTAAAATTGCGTGTATCATAAATGTTTTGCCCATTATGGGCGACCAGGAGTCAGTCCGATTGAGTAAGAATAAACTCTCCAAAGGCCAACAGCGCCGTGTGAACGCCAATCACCAGCGTCGTCTGAAAACGTCCACGGAGAAGCCAGACTACGACGACAACCTGTTTGGCGAAACCGCTGAAGGCATCGTTATCAGCCGTTTTGGTATGCATGCCGACGTGGAATCTGCTGACGGTGAGATTCACCGCTGCAACATCCGCCGTACAATTCGCTCGCTGGTTACCGGCGATCGCGTTGTCTGGCGCCCGGGAAAAGCAGCAGCAGAAGGCGTGAATGTCAAAGGCATCGTTGAGGCGGTACACGAGCGTACCTCGGTACTGACACGTCCCGACTTTTACGACGGGGTAAAACCCATTGCCGCCAACATCAACCAGATCGTTATTGTCTCAGCCATCTTACCCGAGCTGTCACTCAATATTATCGACCGGTATCTGGTAGCCTGTGAAACGCTACACGTTGAACCAATTATCGTCTTGAATAAGATCGATCTGCTGGATGACGAAGGCATGGCCTTTGTTAACGAACAGATGGATATTTATCGCCACATTGGCTATCGCGTGTTGATGGTATCAAGCCGCACGAAAGACGGCCTGAAACCGCTTGAAGAAGCATTAACCGATCGCATCAGCATTTTTGCCGGTCAGTCGGGCGTTGGTAAATCTAGCCTGCTCAATAATCTTCTCGGCCTGCAGGAAGAGATCCTGACCAACGATGTCTCCGACAACTCAGGCCTTGGACAGCACACCACCACTGCCTCTCGCCTGTATCATTTCCCGCACGGTGGCGACGTTATCGACTCCCCTGGCGTACGTGAGTTCGGGTTGTGGCATCTGGAGCCGGAACAAATCACACATGGTTTTGTCGAATTCCATGACTACCTGGGCCACTGCAAATACCGCGACTGCAAGCATGATACCGATCCAGGCTGCGCTATCCGTGAGGCCGTAGAAAAAGGGGCAATAGCCGAAACTCGGTTTGAAAATTATCACCGCATCCTGGAAAGCATGACGCAGGTAAAAACACGTAAAAACTTTTCTGATACAGACAACTGACAACTAAGCTAAGCATCGCTAGAATCGTCCCCCTTTTTTCAGGATCCGGCCCGTATGCCGGATCGGGAACAAATTATGGCCTGGAGGCTACCTTGTTAAACTCATTTAAGCTTTCGCTACAATACATTCTGCCGAAACTATGGCTCACTCGCCTGGCGGGTTGGGGTGCGAGCAAACGAGCAGGATGGCTGACTAAACTGGTTATCGATCTGTTCGTGAAATATTACAAGGTCGATATGAAAGAGGCGCAAAAGCCGGATACCGCCAGCTATCGCACCTTTAACGACTTCTTTGTTCGCCCACTGCGCGACGACGTTCGCCCGATTAACACCGATCCAAACGTACTGGTCATGCCTGCTGACGGCGTGATTAACCAGTTAGGAAACATCGAAGAAGACAAACTGCTGCAGGCCAAAGGGCACAGCTATACCCTTGAAGCACTGCTGGCCGGCAACTACCAGATGGCGGACAAATTCCGCAACGGTACGTTTGTGACCACTTACTTATCTCCACGCGATTACCACCGTGTACATATGCCGTGTAACGGTATCCTGCGTGAAATGATGTACGTGCCAGGCGATCTCTTCTCTGTAAATATCCTGACTGCGCAAAACGTTCCAAACCTGTTTGCACGCAACGAACGCGTAATCTGTCTGTTTGATACCGAATTTGGCCCGATGGTGCAGATTCTGGTCGGCGCGACCATCGTCGGCAGTATTGAAACCGCATGGGCTGGCACCATTACCCCACCGCGTGAAGGCGTCATCAAACGCTGGACCTGGCCGGAAGGCGAAAGCGAAGGGTCGGTGGCGCTGTTGAAAGGTCAGGAAATGGGCCGCTTTAAGCTCGGTTCCACCGTTATCAACCTGTTCGCGCCAGGCAAAGTTAACCTGGTTGAGCAGTTGCAGGACCTTTCAGTGACCAAAATCGGCCAGCCAATGGCCATCTCGACCGAGACATTCGTGACGCCAGAGGCAGAACCTGCCCCGCTTGCGAAAGAAGAGATCGAAGCAGAACACGACGCCAGCCCGCTGGTTGACGACAAAAAAGACGAAAGTTAAACATAGGAATCGCTGCTGTGCGCCTGATTATCACTTTTCTGATGGCCTGGTGCCTCAGCCTGGGGGCGTACGCTGCGACAGCCCCCGATGCCAAACAACTCACCCAGGAACTGGAGCAGGCAAAAGCGGCGAAACCTGCTCAGCCAGAAACCGTCGAGGCTCTCCAGTCCGCGCTGAATGCCCTCGAGGAGCGTAAAGGTTCTCTCGAGCGTGCCCAGCAATATCAGCAGGTTATTGATAACTTCCCCAAGCTGTCCGCAACATTACGCGCGCAGCTTAGCAACCTGCGCGACGAACCGCGCAATGTGCCAACCGGACTCACCACCGATGCGTTAAACCAGGAGATCCTCCAGGTCAGCAGCCAACTGTTGGAAAAGAGTCGTCAGGCCCAGCAGGAGCAGGATCGCGCCCGGGAAATCGCAGACTCGTTAAGCCAGCTTCCTCAACAGCAAACCGATGCCCGCCGCCAGCTAAATGAGCTTGAGCGACGTATTGGTACCGCCAACTCTAATCCCGCGCAGAATCAGGCGATGCAGGCTGAATCCGCCAAACTCAAAGCCCTGGTCGATGAACTGGAGCTGGCGCAGCTTTCCGCTAATAACCGCCAGGAGCTGGCGCGTATGCGCTCAGAGCTGGCGGAAAAACAGAGCCAGCAGCTCGATACTTACCTGCAGGCTTTGCGCAACCAGCTCAACAGTCAACGTCAGCGTGAGGCAGAGCGAGCGCTGGAAAGCACCGAACTGTTGGCGGAAAACAGCGCGGGACTGCCGGAAGGTATTGTCGACCAGTTCAAGGTTAACCGCGAACTGTCTCAGGCATTAAACCAGCAGGCGCAACGTATGGACCTGGTCGCCTCGCAACAGCGTCAAGCCGCCAGCCAAACGCTGCAGGTGCGCCAGGCATTGAATACGCTGCGAGAGCAGTCTCAGTGGCTTGGGGTCTCAAATATGCTGGGAGAAGCGCTGCGCGCGCAGGTATCCCGTTTACCGGAAATGCCCAAGCCTCAGCAGTTGGATACCGAAATGGCGCAGCTTCGTGTGCACCGTATGCGCTATGAGGATCTCCTCAACAAACAGCCGCAGTTGCGTCAGATTCATCAGGCCGATGGACAACCGCTGACCGCTGAACAGAGCAGCATTCTCAACGCCCAGTTACGCACCCAACGTGAGCTGCTGAACTCTTTGTTACAGGGCGGCGATACGCTGATCCTTGAGCTGACCAAGCTCAAAGTCTCTAACAGCCAACTGGAAGATGCGCTAAAAGAGGTCAACGAAGCAACGCACCGCTATCTGTTCTGGACGTCGGACGTTAGCCCCATCTCCCTCTCCTGGCCTGTCGACATCGTCCAGGATCTGAGGCGTCTGATCTCATTAGATACGTTTAATCAGTTGGGCAAAGCCAGCATCATGATGCTGACCAGCAAAGAAACGCTGCTGCCGCTTTTCGCGGCATTGGTGCTGGTTGGCTTTAGCCTCTCTTCGCGCAAACACTTCACCCGTTTTCTGGAACGTTCATCTGCGCGGGTCGGGAAAGTCACCCAGGACCACTTCTGGCTGACGATACGCACGGTGTTCTGGTCGATACTCGTCGCTTCTCCGTTGCCGGTGCTGTGGGCAACGCTCGGTTACGGATTGCAGGAAGCCTGGCCTTATCCATTAGCTGTCGCTATCGGCGATGGCGTTACCGCCACGGTGCCCATGCTGTGGGCAGTAATGATTTGCGCCACCTTTGCGCGCCCCAACGGTCTGTTCATTGCCCACTTTGGCTGGCCGCGTAACCGCGTCGCGAAAGCCATGCACTATTACCTGATGAGTATCGGGCTGATTGTGCCACTGATCATGGCGGTGATTATGTTCGATAATCTCAATGACCGGGAATTCTCCGCCTCACTGGGGCGTCTGTGCTTTATTCTGATTTGCGGTGCGCTGGCGGTCGTGACCCTGAGCCTGAAACGCGCCGGGATACCGCTGTACCTCGATAAAGAAGGCAACAGCGATAACATGGTCAACAGCATGCTGTGGAATATGCTGATGGGCGCACCGCTGATTGCCATTCTCGCTGCGGCAGTGGGCTATCTCGCCACGTCGCAAGCTTTATTGGCGCGTCTGGAAACGTCCGTAGCTATCTGGTTCTTGTTACTGGTGGTGTATCACGTTATCCGCCGCTGGATGCTGATCCAGCGCCGCCGGCTGGCGTTTGACCGCGCCAAGCATCGACGTGCCGAAATGCTGGCGCAGCGCGCACGGGGTGAAGAAGAACCAGCGCATTCTACCAGCCTTGAAGGCACGATTGATGTTGATGAAAGCGAAGTGGATCTGGATGCTATCAGCGCGCAATCACTGCGCCTGGTGCGCTCTATCCTGATGCTTATCGCCTTGCTCTCGGTCATTGTGCTGTGGTCAGAAATTCATTCTGCTTTCGGCTTCCTGGAAAACATCTCGTTGTGGGATGTCACCTCCACGGTGCAGGGTGTGGAAAGTTTAGAGCCGATAACGCTGGGTGCAGTGCTTATCGCAATCCTGGTGTTTATCATCACTACCCAGTTAGTGCGCAACCTGCCCGCGCTGCTGGAGCTAGCGCTGCTGCAACATCTCGATTTAACCCCCGGCACCGGTTACGCCATCACCACCATCACCAAGTACCTGCTGATGCTGATTGGCGGTCTGGTTGGCTTCTCAATGATCGGTATTGAGTGGTCCAAACTGCAATGGCTGGTAGCGGCTCTCGGTGTCGGTCTGGGCTTTGGTTTGCAGGAGATCTTCGCCAACTTTATTTCCGGCCTGATTATCCTGTTTGAAAAACCAATCCGCATTGGCGACACGGTGACGATTCGCGATCTTACCGGTAGCGTGACGAAAATTAATACCCGCGCCACGACCATCAGCGACTGGGACCGCAAAGAGATCATCGTCCCCAACAAAGCCTTTATCACCGAGCAGTTTATCAACTGGTCGTTATCGGATTCGGTCACCCGTGTGGTATTAACCATCCCGGCACCGTCGGAGGCTAACAGCGAGGAGGTTACGCAGATCCTGCTTACTGCCGCACAACGCTGCTCACTGGTTATCGATAACCCGGCGCCAGAAGTCTTCCTGGTTGACCTGCAGCAAGGGATTCAAATCTTCGAACTGCGTATTTATGCCGCTGAGATGGGGCATCGTATGCCGCTGCGCCACGAAATCCACCAGCTGATTCTGGCTGGCTTCCGTGAGCACGGTATCGATATGCCGTTCCCACCTTTCCAGATGCGTCTGGAGAGCCTCGGCGGTAATCAAACGGGAAGAACCTTAAGTTCTGCGGGCAGAAGCAGTCGCCCGGCGGGGAGTTTGTAAACAAGAATGATGCCGAATGGCAGCTTCGCCGAATCCGGCCTACGAAGAATCATTTTTGTAGGCCGGATTCAGCAGGAAGTTTACTCCACCGCCCACTCAGGCTCGTTGGCCGTGCGGCGGCTGTAGTTCTGATAAATCGCCATTGCCAACAGCGAGAAGAAGATCGGGCCTCCGGTCATCCACAATGCGCTGTTCCAGTCCCCAGCTTCAATCACCGGCTGGATGATGGTGAACACATTGGCAAACGTCACCACCAGCACAACCACCGATGTGGCCAGCAACGTCGCCGCTCGGGTTTTAAAGACAACAAACGGTCTTTCCAGGCCCGTACGGGCTTTAAAGAACGGAAACGCCAGCGCGAGGAACAGATACGGTAGCGTCATCGAGACGTTCGCCATCAGCGTCAGTTTGTTATAGAACGCTGAAGCCGTATCGCCGCCAAACGAAACCAGCAGGATAAACAGGCTCACCAGCAGGCACTGCAACCACATTGCCGTCGTCGGCATCCCCACGGCATTCAGTTTGGTCATCGGCGCTGGCCACAGCGCCTTCGGCGTTCCCTGAATAATCGCTTTTAGTGGCGAATAGCTGAGCGTGAAAAAAGCGCCGGTATAGGCGAGAAACATAGAAAGCCCGGTGATACGCGCGAACCACACCCCCGTCACCATCGCGGTTTCAGGAGAAACATGCAGCGCGTTACCTAACGTCATCCCGAGGCTTTTCATCAGGATATACGTTATATTGCCGAGGTTGACCGAGCTATTGCTTAATACTTGCTGCCAGTTGGTGCTAACGCCCCATAAAAATATGGCCAGTGAATAACCGACAGAAATGACAATCGCGGCAAAGACAATGCCTTTCGCAAAGTTCTTTTCTGGCTTTTCTGTTTTATCAACTAATCCACCCACGGCTTCTATTCCGCCGTATGCAAAAATGGCAAACACAACAAATGACAACATGGCCAGACCGGACTGATATCCCGGATTAGGTGAGGAGATGAAATTAATATCCTGCGCAAAGTGACCACCAGTTAATAACAAAATAGCGACACTCACTAACAACAGAACTAAATTAAGACACATTACGGCAATTCCGCCTACAGCCGTAATACGAGCAATCTTATTAATCCCCCGGGAGGCCACGCAGGTTACCAGAATCATCCAACCGACGGCGAGCAACCCGACGACCTGCGTAGGCTCAAGCCCCGCAAAACGCCAGTGCTGCGTCATGTCTGCGCCAAATAAGAAGGTTGAAAAAGGTACCCAGACTTTCGCTGCGGTGCTTACCATCCATATCACATAGGAAGAAAACCACATAAACGTGCCGATAAACGCATAGCGTGGCCCAACGCTATTATTCATCCACGAATAGATTCCGCCCTCTTCTTTCCGATAGGCAGCCCCCATTTCCGCCATCATTAAAGCAAATGGGATAAAGAATAATAATGCAGAAAATATATACCACGGAATCGCGCTATACCCCATTAAATAGAATGCGGAGGGGCTATTCTAAATAGAATGCGGAGGGGCTATTCGCAAAACCGAAAACAGACGTAAATATCATGAGGATGAGACCTATAAGGCTCATCTTTTTTATTGTTTGGGTCATTAAACCATCCCTTACTCTGGCAAGCGTTTAACAAACGCCACTCACCGGTTGGCACTGCCCTCTTTTCAGAGTTCAGCGATAGAAAAATCAACACAGAATTGATACCTGAACGATATCAAATATCCAGGAGTAAATTGTGGCTATTAGAGGGTAAATGAAAAAATATGCTACAAAGTGGCTATTTCACCGCCACTTTGTATTGAAGGAGAGTACGTTACGCGCGATCGACGGTAAATGCGATAACCTCGGCCAGGCTCTCTGCGCCCAATGCCAGCATCACAAGACGGTCAACGCCCAGCGCCACGCCAGAGCAATCCGGCATACCCACTTTTAACGCTTCAAGCAGGTTGGTGTCGATAGGCTGCTGCGGCAAGCCACGTGCGGCACGTTTGCGGTTATCCTGCTCAAACCGCTGCTGCTGTTCGCGCGCGTCGGTCAATTCATGGAAACCATTCGCCAGCTCAATACCTTTGTAGTAAACCTCGAAACGTTCAGCCACGCGGTGATCTTCGGTACTGATTTGCGCCAGTGATGCCTGGCTGGCCGGGAAATGATACACAAACGTCGGTTTGTCTTTGCCAATATGCGGCTCAACGCCCATCGTAAACAGCAACTGCAGTAAGGTGTCCCGGTCTTCTTCGGTATCGGCGATATTGCTGAGATCCAATTTCGCCGCCACTTCCCGCAGTTGGGTTTTATCCGCAGACAGCGGGTCTATCTCCAGATGGCGCTGGAAGGCTTGCTGGTAAGAGAGACTTTCCGCAGGTGAGCAGTCCAGCACCTGCTGGAGCAAATCATCCACTTCATTCATCAGGCGATACATATCGTAGTGCGGACGATACCACTCGAGCATGGTGAATTCAGGGTTATGATGACGCCCCATCTCTTCATTACGGAAGCTGCGGCACAGTTGATACACCGGACCGCATCCTGCCACCAGCAGGCGCTTCATATGGTATTCCGGGCTGGTCATTAAATAGAGATTCATTCCCTGGGAGTGTCCAGGGCCGACGAAACGCGTTTCGAACGGGAACAAATGGATGTCCGTTACCGTTGCCTGACTCATACAAGGGGTCTCAACCTCAAGCACGCCACGATCGGCAAAAAAGCGGCGAATCTCCGCTATAATTGCTGCACGTTTTAACAGATTGGGGATGGACGCGCTCGGCTGCCAGGTTGCCGTTTCGCTCATGGTTGTTTCTCCGATTTAAGACAAGGGCACGAAGTCTACTCGTATCGCGTTAACGAGACAAATTTCGCGCGCCACTAATCCACACTGGCAATTGGATAAAAAAAGCGACATGGGGTGGTTTAGTAATTAAATTAATCAAATTCAATGATAATTCCCCCCTTTGACACGCTAAAAAAATCGAACACGTCAAATTTCCCGCACATCCCTGAGACTATACTATTGTACCTATAAAGGAGCAGTGGAAACGCGTTCATAACCTGTTTGAAGCCGATGAAGCATCTGATTTCAGGCAGGAATGAAATAACAACAATCTGGAGGAATGTCGTGCAAACCTTTCAAGCCGATCTTGCCATTATAGGCGCCGGTGGCGCGGGATTACGTGCTGCAATTGCTGCCGCACAAGCAAATCCCAACGCTAAAATCGCACTGATCTCAAAAGTGTACCCAATGCGCAGCCATACCGTTGCTGCCGAAGGCGGCTCTGCTGCTGTCGCGCAGGATCATGACAGCTTTGACTACCATTTTCACGATACGGTAGCAGGCGGAGACTGGCTGTGTGAGCAGGATGTCGTGGATTACTTTGTCCACCACTGCCCAACTGAAATGACGCAACTGGAACAATGGGGCTGCCCATGGAGCCGCCGTGAAGACGGTAGCGTCAACGTACGTCGCTTCGGCGGTATGAAAATCGAGCGTACCTGGTTTGCCGCGGATAAAACCGGCTTCCACATGTTGCATACGCTGTTCCAAACATCTTTGCAGTTCCCGCAGATTCAGCGCTTTGACGAACACTTCGTTCTGGATATCCTGGTTGATGATGGCCATGCTCGCGGCCTGGTTGCCATGAACATGATGGAAGGCACGCTGATGCAGATCCGTGCTAATGCTGTTGTGATGGCAACGGGCGGCGCAGGTCGTGTTTACCGTTACAACACCAACGGCGGCATCGTAACTGGCGACGGTATGGGCATGGCGCTGAGCCACGGCGTTCCGCTGCGTGATATGGAATTCGTTCAGTATCACCCGACGGGTCTGCCAGGCTCTGGCATCCTGATGACCGAAGGCTGCCGTGGTGAAGGCGGTATCCTGGTCAACAAAAACGGCTACCGTTATCTGCAAGACTACGGCATGGGTCCGGAAACCCCGCTGGGCGAGCCGAAAAACAAATACATGGAACTCGGTCCGCGCGACAAAGTTTCTCAAGCTTTCTGGCACGAATGGCGTAAAGGCAACACCATTTCCACCCCGCGTGGCGATGTGGTTCACCTCGACCTGCGTCACCTCGGCGAGAAAAAACTGCTCGAACGTTTACCGTTCATCTGCGAACTGGCGAAAGCCTACGTGGGTGTCGATCCGGTTAAAGAGCCGATCCCGGTACGTCCTACCGCGCACTACACCATGGGCGGTATCGAAACCGATCAGCACTGTGAAACCCGCATTAAAGGTCTGTTCGCTGTGGGCGAATGTTCCTCTGTTGGTCTGCATGGCGCTAACCGTCTGGGTTCTAACTCCCTGGCGGAACTGGTGGTCTTCGGTCGTATGGCCGGTGAACAGGCTGCAGAACGTGCTGCAACGGCTGGCGCTGCAAACAGTGCCGCGCTCGATGCGCAGGTTGCTGGCGTTGAAAAACGCCTGAAAGATCTGGTTAACCAGGAAGGTAACGAAAACTGGTCTAAGATCCGTGACGAAATGGGCCTGTCCATGGAAGAAGGTTGCGGTATCTACCGTACACCGGAACTCATGCAGAAAACCGTTGATAAACTGGCGGAGCTGCAGGAACGCTTCAAGCGCGTACGTATCACTGATACCTCCAGCGTCTTCAACACCGACCTGCTGTACACCATCGAACTGGGTCACGGTCTGAACGTTGCTGAATGTATGGCGCACTCTGCTCTGGCGCGTAAAGAATCCCGCGGCGCGCATCAGCGTCTGGATGAAGGCTGCACCGAGCGTGACGATGTGAACTTCCTCAAACACACCCTCGCCTTCCGCGATGCTGACGGCACGACTCGCCTGGAATACAGCGACGTGAAAATCACCACTCTGCCACCGGCTAAACGTGTTTACGGTGGCGAAGCGGAAGCAGCCGATAAGAAGGAGAAGGCGAATGGCTGAGATGAAAAACCTGAAAGTTGAGGTGGTGCGCTATAACCCGGAAACCGATACCGCGCCGCACAGTGCTTTCTACGAAGTTCCTTATGATGAAACCACGTCATTGCTGGATGCGTTGGGCTACATCAAGGATAACCTGGCACCGGACCTGAGCTACCGCTGGTCCTGCCGTATGGCGATCTGCGGCTCCTGCGGCATGATGGTCAACAATGTACCTAAACTGGCGTGCAAAACCTTCCTGCGTGATTACACCAACGGCATGAAGGTTGAAGCGCTGGGCAACTTCCCGATTGAGCGCGATCTGGTCGTCGACATGACGCACTTTATCGAAAGCCTGGAAGCGATCAAACCGTACATCATCGGTAACCCGCGTACACCGGATCAGGGTCCAAACACCCAGACTCCGGCGCAGATGGCGAAGTATCATCAGTTCTCCGGTTGCATCAACTGTGGTCTGTGCTACGCCGCGTGCCCGCAGTTCGGCCTGAACCCAGAGTTCATTGGACCGGCTGCGATTACGCTGGCGCATCGTTACAACGAAGATAGCCGCGACCACGGTAAGAAGGAGCGTATGGCTCAGTTGAACAGCCCGAACGGCGTCTGGTCCTGTACTTTTGTGGGCTACTGCTCCGAAGTCTGCCCGAAACACGTCGATCCGGCTGCGGCCATTCAGCAGGGTAAAGTTGAAAGTTCAAAAGACTTTCTTATCGCTACCCTGAAACCACGCTAAGGAGTGCACGATGACGACTAAACGCAAACCCTATGTGCGACCAATGACGTCCACCTGGTGGAAAAAGCTGCCATTTTATCGTTTTTACATGCTGCGCGAAGGCACGGCGGTTCCGGCAGTCTGGTTCAGCATTGAACTGATTATCGGCCTGTTTGCACTCAAGCATGGTGCAGAGTCCTGGATGGGCTTTGTCGCCTTTTTGCAAAACCCGGTGGTGGTGATCCTGAATATTATCGCCCTGGCAGCAGCGCTGCTGCATACCAAAACCTGGTTTGAGCTGGCGCCAAAAGCTGCCAACATCATCGTAAAAGACGAAAAAATGGGGCCAGAGCCGATCATCAAAGGTCTCTGGGCAGTTACTGTGGTTGCGACAGTAGTAATACTGTTTGTTGCCCTGTTCTGGTAAGGAGTCCGGAATGATTAATCCAAATCCAAAACGCTCTGACGAACCCGTATTCTGGGGCCTGTTTGGTGCAGGCGGTATGTGGAGCGCAATCATTGCGCCGGTGATGATCCTGCTGGTCGGCATTATGCTGCCGCTGGGCTTTGTTCCTGATGCTTTCAGCTATGAACGCGTACTGGCATTCGCTCAGAGCTTCATCGGACGTGCGTTTCTGTTCCTGATGATCGTTCTGCCGCTGTGGTGCGGTTTACACCGTATGCACCACGCGATGCATGACCTGAAAATCCACGTGCCTGCGGGCAAATGGGTATTCTACGGACTGGCAGCTATCCTGACCGTTGTAACGGCTATTGGGATCCTGACCATCTAATCGCATGCGTTAATTATTAGGCCCGCCAATGGCGGGCCTTTTTATTAGTGCAGCATCCCGGTCAACCAGCGGGAAAACTCACGCATCGCGGACGTCTCCGGACGAGATTGTAAACGCGTTATCCAGTAACTCCCCAGATCAATCTGCGTTAAAAAAGGCTGCACGATACGTTCACTACTGAGCAAATGCGTGAACATTCTAACCGGCGCAATTGCTACACCAATCCCCGCCTGCGCGGCTTCCAGCATTGAGACGGACGAGTCAAACACCACCACGTTGTGCGTCGGTGACGGAGGCGCTTCTCCGGCGGCCTGCATCCAAAGCGTCCATTCATCACGCCGATACGATCGTAATAACGGAAATTTCAGGATGTCCACAGGAGCTTTAATCTGCGAGGCCAATGTCGGTGAACACAGCGGAGACATCAGCGCGCTACACAAATATTGCGCATCGGTATCGTGCCAGGCTCCTCCTCCGTAGCGAATAGTATAATCCAGCCCTTCGGCGGCGGGATCCACACGGTTATTGTGGGTGGAAATATGCAAATCAATATGCGGACAGTGGCGCTTAAAGTCGCTCAACAGAGGGAAAAGACAACCGACCGCAAAGGTCCCCACCACGCCAATTTTTAGTTTTTCCTGAGTCTGTTTAGTGGCAAAACGATCCAGCATCCCCGCCATACGATCGAAAGAGTCATTAAGTACAGGTAACAGACTTTCCCCTTCAGTCGTCAACATTAACCCTCGAGAACCACGTACAAAAAGCTGACAATTCAGCTGTTGCTCCAGCGCTTTCACATGCTGGCTTATTGCAGAATGCGTCACGTTGAGCTCAATCGCAGCGCGGGTAAAGCTGAGATGTCTGGCCGCTGCTTCAAAAGCCCGCAGCGAGTTAAGGGGGATATAGCTACGCGTCATTATCTGGCCTGTTAGAAAAACTTATATCTGCTGCTAAATTTAACCGTTTGTCAACACGGCGCAAATCAAACACACTGATTACGTCTGACGGGCCCGGACACCCTTTCGCTTTTAATTACGGAACTGATTTCATGATGAAAAAATCGATATGCTGCGCGCTGCTGCTGACAGCTTCTTTCGCCACGTTTGCCGCCGCAAAAACAGAACAACAAATTGCCGATATCGTTAACCGCACCATCACACCGCTGATGCAGGAGCAGGCAATTCCGGGTATGGCCGTTGCGATTATCTATCAGGGGAAACCTTATTACTTTACCTGGGGTAAAGCCGATATCGCCAATAACCGTCCAGTCACGCAACAAACGCTGTTTGAACTCGGATCGGTCAGTAAAACGTTCAACGGCGTGCTGGGCGGCGATGCTATCGCCCGCGGCGAAATTAAGCTCAGCGATCCGGTCACGCAGTACTGGCCTGAACTGACTGGTAAGCAGTGGCAGGGTATCAGCCTGCTGCACTTAGCCACCTATACGGCAGGCGGCCTGCCGCTTCAGGTTCCGGACGACGTTACGGATAAAGCCGCGTTACTACGCTTTTATCAAAACTGGCAGCCGCAATGGGCCCCAGGCGCTAAACGTCTTTATGCTAACTCCAGCATTGGTCTGTTTGGCGCCCTGGCGGTGAAACCCTCGGGCATGAGCTACGAAGAGGCGATGACCAAACGCGTCCTGCACCCCTTAAAACTGGCGCATACCTGGATTACGGTTCCGCAGAGCGAACAAAAAGATTATGCCTGGGGTTATCGCGAAGGAAAACCTGTGCATGTATCCCCTGGCCAACTTGATGCTGAAGCCTACGGGGTGAAATCGAGCGTTATCGATATGACCCGTTGGGTTCAGGCCAACATGGACGCCAGCCAGTTTCAGGAGAAAACGCTCCAGCAGGGCATCGAGCTTGCGCAGTCACGTTACTGGCGTGTTGGCGATATGTACCAGGGCCTGGGTTGGGAGATGCTGAACTGGCCGGTGAAGGCCGACTCGATAATTAGCGGTAGCGACAGCAAAGTGGCACTGGCAGCGCTTCCTGCCGTTGAGGTAAACCCGCCCGCGCCTGCCATGAAAGCCTCATGGGTGCATAAAACGGGCTCCACTGGCGGATTCGGCAGCTATGTTGCTTTCGTTCCAGAAAAAAACCTTGGCATCGTGATGCTGGCAAACAAGAGCTACCCAAACCCTGTTCGCGTCGAGGCCGCCTGGCGCATTCTTGAAAAACTGCAGTAACGGACAAGGAGGCCCAGGATATTGGGCTTCCTTTCTTTCTCTTTTTTTCCTGCTGTCATCTACACTTAACAAAAATCCAGCAAGGAAAATCCCATGCGCATTCTGCCCGTCGTTGCTGCAGTTACGGCTGCATTTCTGGTTGTCGCTTGCAGCACCCCAACCCCCCCGAAAGGTGTTACCGTAGTAAATAACTTTGATGCCACACGCTATCTGGGCACCTGGTATGAAATTGCGCGTTTCGACCATCGATTCGAGCGCGGACTGGAAAAAGTGACTGCTACCTACAGCCTGCGCGACGACGGCGGTATCAATGTTATTAACAAGGGCTATAACCCGGACAGAGGAATGTGGCAGAAAACGGAGGGGAAAGCCTACTTCACTGGCGACCCAAACCGCGCTGCGCTCAAGGTCTCGTTTTTTGGCCCCTTCTATGGCGGGTATAACGTGATTGCCCTCGACAGGGAATATCGTCACGCGCTGGTTTGCGGGCCGGATCGCGACTACCTGTGGATCCTTTCACGGACCCCTACTATTTCAGATGAAATGAAACAGCAAATGCTGGCCATCGCGACCCGGGAAGGGTTTGAGGTGAATAAGCTGATTTGGGTAAAACAGCCTGGCGCTTAGTGGGTGCTCAGCTTGAGGCCAATAATACCGGCCACAATCAGCCCGAGGCTCAGTAACCGCGCCGGGCTGGCAGATTCACCCAGCAGCAGAATCCCTGTAATGGCCGCGCCGACTGCGCCGATACCGGTCCATACAGCATAGGCGGTTCCTACAGGCAACGTACGCATTGCCCAGGAGAGCATGGCGATACTGACGATCATTGCCACAATAGTGATAATGCTTGGCGTCAAACGCGTAAAACCGTGGGTATATTTCAGGCCAATCGCCCAGACAACTTCGAGCAGACCTGCAATTAATAAAACGATCCAGGACATATCAGGCTCCAGAACAATGGGGCCGTCCCCGGTGAAAGAAGCGTTTGCAGGTCGTCCTGCAAAGCTGATGTGTGAAATGGCATTTTTGCCCGAGAGAAAATGAATTTCAACCTTTTTATTCGCTGCCCGCTAAAAGCAAGAATTAAGCATAATTAGCGGCGTAGTTCCCGCATTTGGCACTCATCGGAGTTCTCTATGATGAAGGGCTTTCTGAATCCGGAAAGTCGATTGCCTCTCTTCTGAATGCGAAAAGGTTATGCTTAAAATTTTAGTGATTGACCGGTGCCACTTTACCCGCACAGGGATTGAGGCCTTGCTTAATCATTCTGGCAGGTTCAGCTCCTCATTTCTTGTGTCAGGGATCAATAATCTCCTGTTAGCAAAAGAGCATATTTTGCAGTGGAAGCCGCATCTGGTGATCGCGGATTTATACAGTTTTATTAGCGAGACGCATACCAGTCCGCCAATTAAACCCTTTTTCATGAGCTGCGGCGTCATCCCGCTGATTTTACTGCAATCAGTTGAAAGACAGCACGCCTCAATTGCTTCCTCTCAATCCGTCGCCCATTCGGTCTTAACCAAGCACACCACGTTGAACGCGCTCTCACACACGATTCAGGAGGCGCTACAGCTTCGTCCCACGTTAGAAATAGCCGAAAACGCGACTCCGCTGCTTACGCCGCAGGAGGAGAAAGTATTGTCGATGTGGATGGATGGTGTGAGTAACAATGCGATAGCCGCCGCACTCAGCATTCATGGCAAGACGGTCTACACCTATAAACGGAATATCCGCATGAAACTGCACATGGGGAACCGCTTCTCGCCGTTTCTCTCACTCCCCGGGAAGGGGAATTAACGGTACGACGTGACGTCGTACCGTTCATGATTATTGTTGAGCTTTTGTCGCTGCACCAGAGATTGCGCTACCGCCCTCAGAGATATCCTGCCCAACACCTTTCGTGGTATTGCACGCAGTCAATACTGAAGAAAGAACCAACACAGAAAAGATCGCTGCAATTGTCTTTTTAACCATAACGTCTTCCTTTTCTAGCCAATATTGTTTGTGTATAGCTCATTAATAATAGACAAGATCCGGAAGTGTGATGGATAAACAACCGTTTTTAAGACTATGAGAGAGTGTTAGCTGGCGGCGTGAGAGATTGAATTGCCAAGATGTTTGATGTCTTCACCGAAGCCGCGCGCGGTATTACAACCCGCCAGGAGAGTGCTGGTGAAAAGGATGAGCATTACAAGACTGAGAAGACGTTTCATCATTCCTGCCCTGGAAAAAGTATGGCGCAGCAACCTGCGCCATAAGATC
This sequence comes from Citrobacter sp. RHBSTW-00887, assembly GCF_013728095.1. Taxonomy (NCBI): domain Bacteria; kingdom Pseudomonadati; phylum Pseudomonadota; class Gammaproteobacteria; order Enterobacterales; family Enterobacteriaceae; genus Citrobacter; species Citrobacter sp. RHBSTW-00887. Next base: position 4,744,807 of record NZ_CP056267.1, read on the forward strand.
AAATAGATATCTTATTTTACGCGAGAAACGTATTCGCCGGAGCGAGTATCCACTTTGATCACTTCACCGATCTGTACGAACAGCGGAACTTTAACGACTGCGCCAGTAGACAGAGTAGCCGGTTTGCCGCCAGTACCAGCGGTATCGCCTTTCAGACCTGGGTCAGTTTCAACGACTTCCAGCTCAACGAAGTTTGGCGGAGTCACGGAGATCGGCTGACCGTTCCACAGGGTCACGATGCATTCAGCCTGGTCCAGCAGCCATTTAGCGTTATCGCCTACCGCTTTCTCGTCTGCAGCCAGCTGTTCGAAAGTGGTGTTATTCATAAAGTGCCAGAACTCACCGTCGCTATACAGGAAGGTCAGGTTCATGTCGGCTACGTCTGCGCCTTCAGCGGAATCGGTAGACTTGAAGGTTTTCTCTACGCGAGTACCGGTCAGCAGGCGACGCAGCTTAACGCGCGCAAATGCCTGGCCTTTACCTGGTTTAACGAATTCGCTGGCTTCAACCGCATAAGGTTCGCCGTCCAACATGATTTTAAGACCAGCACGAAAATCGTTGCTATAGTACGTTGCCATAAGGCCCTCTGAAAATTGTTAACTGGTAGCTAAGCCACAAAATGGCGCATATTGTAACCCTAAATACCCCATCCAGAGAAGATTGGTTATCGCAACTTGCCGATGTTGTGACCGATCCTGATGAACTTCTGCATCTTTTGAATATAGACGCAGATGAAAAACTGTTGGCCGGACGCGACGCGAGACGACTTTTCGCCCTGCGCGTACCGCGCGCGTTTATTGCTCGTATGGAAAAAGGCAATCCGGACGATCCGCTTTTGCGTCAGGTACTTACTTCCCAGGAAGAGTTTGTTGCTGCACCTGGCTACTCGACCGATCCGCTGGAAGAACAGCACAGCGTGGTCCCCGGTTTGCTGCATAAATATCGCAATCGGGCGCTGTTGTTGGTTAAAGGCGGTTGCGCGGTAAATTGTCGCTATTGCTTCCGCCGACACTTCCCGTATGCCGAAAACCAGGGCAATAAGCGCAACTGGCAGGTCGCCCTGGACTACATTAGCGCGCATCCTGAGCTGGATGAGATTATCTTCTCCGGTGGTGATCCGCTAATGGCCAAAGACCATGAACTGGACTGGTTACTCACGCAACTGGAAGCCATCCCGCACATTAAGCGTTTGCGCATTCACAGCCGTTTGCCGATTGTGATCCCCGCGCGCATTACTGAAGGACTGGTCCAGCGCTTTGCGCGCTCCTCCCTGCAGATTCTGCTAGTCAACCACATTAACCACGCCAATGAGGTCGATGAGGCGTTTCACCAGGCGATGGTCCGACTGCGTACCGCTGGCGTCACCCTACTCAACCAAAGCGTTTTGCTACGTGGCGTGAACGATAACGCACAAACGCTGGCGAACCTGAGCAACGCCCTGTTTGATGCGGGGGTGATGCCCTATTACCTGCACGTACTGGACAAAGTGCAAGGTGCCGCCCACTTTATGGTCAGCGACGATGAGGCACGTCACATTATGCGTGAACTGCTGACGTTGGTTTCCGGCTATATGGTCCCCAAACTGGCGCGTGAAATTGGCGGTGAGCCAAGTAAAACGCCATTGGATCTGCAACTACGCCAACAATAACCATTATTGAGTGTCCGATTCCGGACACTCACCACGATTACTTATTATTTAAATCCTCACAAGTGGAGCCACGCTTTTAATCTGTGCTATTTTAATTAGCGCTATAAAATTATTAATTCATAATTTGTATCATTAGAACCAAATTCAGAATATTAATAAATATATGGTTAGGGAGAACCTTTTATGGTTATAAGTATTAAGGGCATCAATACCGGTGTTATTCGTCAAAAAAATGAATTTATTGCTTTAGCATTAAAGATAAAAGAACCAAGGAATAAAACGTCGTTATTTTTTCTTTCTCCGCTTGGGCTAAGAGACCTGCTTATCGCCCTGGAAAGCAGGCTATCTGCCAAACATCAGCTTAGCGAAGAAGAGCATGAGCAATATGGGAAGGAATGCGATAAAGTCAGCAAAAAGATGCACGAAAATATTCCTTTGATTCAGGAAGATGAGCTAAAAAATGCCGACATTAATCGTCGCATAAATTCGCTGATGTTAGTGGATGACAAAGGCGAAAACTTAACATTTTCTCTGACACTGCATGATGGACAAACGTGTGAATTACTGATTAATGAACTACAGATTCGGGTGCTGGTCCATGCTGTTATTCATGCAATAAATAATGCTGGCATGCGGGAATTAGCGCTACGAATTACATCGCTGCTGGATTTCCTGCCGCTGTACGATGTTGATTGCCAGGCAAACGACAATCTGGAATACGACTCTTATACGCACCCCGAATGGAAACAAAGCCTGTTTAATCATTATCTGGCGATTATTTACCGCTATACAGATGATCAAGGAAAAGCCCAGTTCTGTGGTTCGGTAGTAAAAACTCGCGCCACTTCCGGCAGCAAAGAGGCCGAAGCCATTACTCGCCGTCTTCTCGATTTCAGCCCACGGCTGAAAAAGCTTGCTGGTGTACCGTGCCAGGTGTTTGTCAGAACGTTGACGGGTGATAAGGCGCAAAAGCTCAATCAGGATCAGTGCCTGCGCGCGCTGCATCATTTACGCGCTCAGTCTGTGCATAACGCTCAAAATGCCTGATGTCGCTGCGCTTATCAGGCCGACGAATTTGTATCGTAGGCCTGATAAGACGTTGTAGCGTCTCCATCAGGCATCAACAGCATTTATCAATTTGGGCACTTATAAACCTGCCCAGTCATTTCACTGGCAGTAGGAACAAAGCTGGACAGCATTCCCTGTGATGGGCTGCTGACGCCATAAATCACGTTACCACCCATTGCCGCAGCCTGGTTACGCAGATCGTTTGCTGCGCCACGCATAGAGCCACCCTCTTCGCCGTGCTGGCCAGAAAGCCAGTTGCTTTGCGTACCGGTTGCAGTGCCAATCAGTTGACACTCTGCGCCAGGCTTCTCTTCGACGAAGCGTACGCTTTGCCCGGCTGAACTCAGTTCGTTGCTGGAGCTACAACCCGCCATCAGTAGCGCGGCACCAACGATCCCTGCTAAATATTTCACGTGCATGTCATTCCCCATAATCAATGAGCTGGACGTTATGTCCGTAGCTGAATCATATACTAAAAAGATGACCAAAAGAAAAACCCCCGGACATTTCTGCCCGAGGGTTTCTCATTTTTCGCGAGATACGTATTTAATCAAATAATTCAAGTTACAGGCAGGCGGCAGGTTCATGAATCCCCCAGTGCTTACATGAGTAAGTGACTGGGGTAAACGAACGCAGCCAATGAACCTGCGGCTTGAAGTATGAAGATTAAATTACATCATGCCGCCCATTCCACCCATGCCGCCCATACCACCAGCAGCACCTAAGTCAGGCGCATCGCCTTTCGGCAGGTCAGTAACCATGCACTCGGTGGTGATCATCAGACCCGCAACAGAAGCCGCGTACTGCAGAGCTGAACGCGTTACTTTGGTTGGATCCAGGATACCCATGTCGATCATGTTACCGTATTCTTCAGTTGCAGCGTTGTAACCGTAGTTACCGTCACCCGCTTTCACGGTGTTAGCCACTACAGACGGCTCTTCGCCGCAGTTCAGTACGATTTGACGCAGCGGAGATTCCATTGCGCGCAGCGCAACTTTGATACCTACGTTCTGGTCTTCGTTCTGACCTTTCAGACCGGCAATTTTAGACGCTACGCGAATCAGCGCAACACCACCACCAGCAACCACGCCTTCTTCTACCGCAGCACGAGTCGCGTGCAGGGCATCTTCAACGCGGGCTTTCTTCTCTTTCATTTCAACTTCAGTCGCAGCACCAACTTTGATAACCGCAACGCCGCCTGCCAGTTTCGCTACGCGCTCCTGCAATTTTTCACGGTCGTAGTCGGAAGTTGCTTCTTCGATCTGCTGACGAATCTGAGTCACGCGACCCTGGATTGCAGCTTCGTCACCCACGCCATCAATGATGGTGGTGGTGTCTTTGTTGATAACAACGCGTTTCGCCTGACCCAGATCTTCCAGAGTTGCTTTTTCCAGCTCCATACCGATCTCTTCAGAGATAACGGTACCACCGGTCAGGGTAGCGATATCTTGCAGCATCGCTTTACGACGGTCGCCGAAGCCAGGCGCTTTAACCGCCGCGACTTTCACGATACCGCGCATGGTGTTAACAACCAGAGTTGCCAGCGCTTCGCCTTCAACATCTTCAGCGATGATCAGCAGTGGTTTACCGGCTTTTGCTACTGCTTCCAGCACCGGCAGCATTTCGCGGATGTTGGAGATTTTCTTGTCAGCCAGCAGGATGAACGGGCTTTCCAGTTCTACTGCGCCAGTTTCCGGCTTGTTGATGAAGTAAGGAGACAGGTAACCACGGTCGAACTGCATACCTTCAACCACGTCCAGTTCGTCCTGCAGACCGGTACCGTCTTCAACGGTGATCACGCCTTCTTTACCGACTTTGTCCATCGCTTCAGCGATCAGTTTACCTACGGTTTCGTCGGAGTTAGCGGAGATAGTACCAACCTGAGCAATCGCTTTAGAGTCAGAGCACGGTACGGACAGTGCTTTCAGTTCTTCAACGGCAGCAGCGACAGCTTTGTCGATACCACGTTTCAGATCCATCGGGTTCATGCCCGCAGCAACGGCTTTCAGACCTTCAGTGATGATGGACTGCGCCAGTACGGTTGCGGTGGTGGTACCGTCGCCTGCAGCGTCGTTCGCTTTAGAGGCAACTTCTTTCACCATCTGCGCCCCCATGTTTTCGAACTTGTCTTCCAGTTCGATTTCACGGGCTACGGAAACACCATCTTTAGTGATGGTCGGTGCACCGAAAGATTTATCCAGAACTACGTTACGGCCTTTTGGACCGAGGGTAACTTTCACTGCATCTGCCAGTACGTTTACGCCGCGCAGCATTTTCACACGAGCGTCGTTACCGAATTTTACGTCTTTAGCTGCCATTTTCTCTTTCCCTTAAATTCGTATGTTCAGTGTCGTTCGCGGATTAGGCTTCAACAATTGCCAGGATGTCACTTTCAGACATGATCAACACTTCTTCATTGTCGATCTTCTCAGATTTAACACCGTAGCCATCGTTGAAAATAACGATATCGCCGACTTTAACGTCCAGCGGCTGTACGGTACCGTTGTCCAGGATGCGGCCCTTACCGACAGCGATGATTTCGCCACGAGTTGATTTACCTGCTGCAGAACCGGTCAGTACGATGCCGCCAGCAGATTTAGATTCAACTTCTTTACGTTTGACGATCACACGATCATGTAACGGACGAATACTCATTGATAGCTCTCCTTTGAGAAAGTCTTTATCAGTTATGGGTGACGCCGGCCCGTGAACGGTTTCCCGGCTAGTGACCAGAGAAATGGGGATGGGGCTTTGTACCTTCAAGGGGGCAAGCGAAAAAAAATTTATATCAGCAGAAAATTCCGTCAAAACGCCGACGCGCATCACATTTTATAACGATTTCAGTCACGTCGTCATAAGCAAATACGATTGTGATACCATCAAAAATCTGCGCTGTAGCCCGGTCAATGGGCATAACCGGATAACAACTTATGAGCGGACTGAAACAAGAGCTGGGACTGGCTCAGGGCATTGGCCTGTTGTCGACATCATTGCTAGGTACAGGCGTTTTCGCCGTCCCTGCGCTAGCCGCGCTGGTGGCTGGCAACAACAGCCTGTGGGCCTGGCCGGTGCTGATTGTTTTAGTCTTTCCCGTGGCGATTGTCTTTGCCGTACTGGGCCGTCATTTTCCCAGCGCGGGTGGCGTGGCGCATTTTGTTGGTATGGCCTTTGGCTCACGCCTGGAGCGCGTCACCGGATGGCTATTTTTGTCGGTGATTCCCGTCGGCTTGCCTGCGGCATTACATATTGCCGCCGGATTTGGTCAGGCGATGTTTGGCTGGCATGACGAACAGCTTCTGTTGGCAGAGCTCGGTACGCTGGCATTGGTTTGGTATATCGGCTCCCACGGTGCCGGCTCTAGCGCTAATCTGCAAACGGTCATTGCCGGATTGATTGTTGCCTTCATTGTCGCCATCTGGTGGGCGGGCGATGTGAAACCTGGCGAAATCCCCTTTCCTGCGATAACCGAGATTGAGCTCCCCGGACTGTTCGCCGCGCTGTCGGTGATGTTCTGGTGTTTTGTTGGCCTTGAAGCGTTTGCCCATCTGGCATCTGAATTCAAAAACCCGGAGCGGGATTTCCCACGCGCGCTGATGATCGGCCTGCTGCTTGCGGGCTCTGTTTATTGGGCATGCACCGTCGTCGTGCTTCATTTTGGCGCCTACGGTGAGCAAATGGCGGCGGCGGCCTCACTGCCAGAGATCGTCGTGCAGTTATTTGGCGTACAGGCACTGTGGGTCGCCTGCATCATTGGTTATCTGGCCTGTTTTGCCAGTCTCAACATTTATATTCAAAGTTTCGCCCGGCTGGTCTGGTCGCAAGCGCAATATAAGCCGGAAAGTCATCTGGCGCGTCTGTCTCCCCGTCACCTTCCGCGCAATGCGCTAAACGCCGTATTGGGCTGCTGCGTGATCAGTACGTTGTGCATCTATATGCTGAAAATCAATCTCGATGCGTTAATCACCTATGCTAACGGCATCTTTATTATGATTTATTTGCTGTGCATGCTGGCGGGATGTCGATTACTGAAAGGGCATTATCGCATGCTGGCAGTCATTGGCGGTCTACTGTGTCTGCTGCTGTTGGCAATGGTTGGCTGGAAGAGCCTGTATGCACTGATTATGTTGGCAGGGCTGTGGCTGTTTTTACCCCGCAGGCCGGATAAGGCGACGTTGACGCCGTCATCCGGCAGATAAGCATTTTGCCGGATGGTGCTCACGCTTATCCGGCCCGCATACTGATGCTTAATCCCGAGGATCGTCTTTATGATCAATACGGTTGCGATCGTCGTCTTTGCGCTGAAATTCGCCATCAAAGGTCTCACCGCCACCGGTTCCGGCGCTGAAACCACCGCCCGGCATACGCGAAAAACGCAAATGCGGCAGCAGTTTCATTGTCAGATGTTTTTGCACCGGGGGTAATAAAAGAAGAAGACCGAGGAAATCGGTGAAAAAACCGGGCAGTACCAACAGCAGACCAGCAATGATCAGCGACACGCTCTTGATCATTTCTGCAGCCGGACTTTCACCAGCCGCCATTTTTTGTTGCATCAGTAAAAAGTTTTTAAATCCCTGGTTACGAACCAGAGACATACCGATAACCGACGTAAAAATAACCAAAATCAGCGTCATCAGGACACCCAGGACATGGGCAACCTGAATAAAAATAGATATCTCTATGTAAACATAGAGAAAAATGGCAAGTAATGGTATCCAGCGCAAAGGGTTCTCCTGTCAATAACAGTCGTTTTTTTCAACGCCTGCCCGATGAATTATGTGACTCGCATCAATTAGATGTTGAGGTGGTTAGCAAAATTTCAAGTCGCTTGTACACTTATTTTTAGTATTAATCCTAAAGGGGTGATCCATTTCACAGAATAATAAATAAGGGGTAAATTCCACGCTTTAAGTGATCCAGATTACGGTAGAAATCCTGAACCAGCATATGATCTCGAGTATCAGACCGATGCAGGGGATAATCGTCGGTCGAGAAACAATCGAAATCACATATATCCTGTGTGTTTAGTCAAATCATTGGCAGCTTGAAAAAGAAGGTTCACATGTTAAACAACATTCGTATCGAAGAAGACTTGTTGGGTACCAGGGAAGTTCCAGCGGACGCCTACTACGGTGTTCACACTCTGAGAGCGATTGAAAACTTCTACATTAGCAACAACAAAATCAGCGACATTCCTGAATTTGTTCGCGGTATGGTAATGGTTAAAAAGGCAGCGGCAATGGCCAACAAAGAGCTGCAAACCATTCCTAAGAGTGTGGCAAATGCCATCATCGCGGCGTGTGATGAAGTCCTGAATAACGGAAAATGCATGGATCAATTCCCGGTAGATGTTTACCAGGGTGGTGCGGGTACCTCCGTCAACATGAACACCAACGAAGTGCTGGCCAATATCGGTCTGGAATTGATGGGTCACCAGAAAGGTGAGTATCAGTACCTGAACCCGAACGACCACGTTAACAAATGTCAGTCTACCAACGACGCTTACCCAACTGGCTTCCGTATCGCGGTATACGCATCCATCATCAAACTGATCGATGCCCTGAACCAGCTGCGTGAAGGCTTCGAACAAAAAGCTGTTGAATTCCAGGACATCCTGAAAATGGGCCGTACCCAGCTGCAGGATGCTGTACCGATGACCCTCGGTCAGGAATTCCATGCTTTCAGCGTACTGTTGAAAGAAGAAGTGAAAAACATTAGTCGTACCGCTGAGCTGCTGCTGGAAGTTAACCTCGGTGCAACTGCAATCGGTACTGGTCTGAACACGCCGAAAGAATACTCCCCGCTGGCAGTACAGAAACTGGCTGAAGTCACTGGCTTCGCCTGTGTTCCGGCAGAAGACCTGATTGAAGCAACTTCTGACTGCGGCGCATACGTTATGGTTCACGGCGCACTGAAACGTCTGGCTGTTAAGATGTCCAAAATCTGTAACGACCTGCGTTTGCTCTCCTCTGGCCCACGCGCTGGTCTGAACGAGATCAACCTGCCGGAACTGCAGGCTGGTTCTTCTATCATGCCAGCAAAAGTGAACCCAGTTGTTCCAGAAGTCGTAAACCAGGTTTGCTTTAAAGTCATCGGTAACGACATCACCGTTACTATGGCATCTGAAGCTGGTCAGCTGCAGCTGAACGTAATGGAGCCGGTCATTGGCCAGGCAATGTTTGAATCCATTCACATTCTGAGCAATGCTTGCTACAACCTGCTGGAAAAATGCGTTAGTGGTATCACTGCTAACAAAGAAGTCTGTGAAGCGTTTGTATTCAACTCCATCGGCATCGTTACTTACCTCAACCCGTTCATCGGTCACCACAACGGCGACATCGTCGGTAAAATTTGTGCCGAAACCGGTAAGAGCGTACGTGAAGTTGTCCTGGAACGCGGTCTGTTGACCGAGTCTGAACTGGACGATATCTTCTCTGCACAGAACCTGATGCACCCTGCTTATAAAGCAAAACGTTATACTGATGAAAGCGAACAGTAATCGTGTAGGGTAGTACCGGAGAAGGCACGTCATGATGACGTGCCTTTTTTCTTACTCGAAGTTACTTAAAAACAACAATTTAATATCAACTTGTTAAACAACAAGGAAGGCTAATATGATAGTTTTAGAACTTATCATCGTTTTGCTGGCAATCTTTTTAGGTGCCAGACTTGGGGGTATCGGTATTGGATTTGCAGGTGGGCTGGGTGTTCTGGTTCTTGCCGCTATTGGCGTAAAACCAGGTAATATTCCGTTCGATGTTATTTCCATTATCATGGCGGTTATCGCTGCCATCTCTGCCATGCAGATTGCCGGTGGTCTGGACTATCTGGTTCATCAAACTGAAAAACTGCTGCGTAAAAACCCGAAATACATCACGATCCTTGCACCAATCGTGACCTATTTCCTGACTATCTTTGCCGGTACCGGCAACATCTCTCTGGCAACTCTGCCGGTTATCGCTGAAGTCGCGAAGGAACAAGGTATCAAACCTTGCCGTCCGCTCTCTACCGCAGTGGTTTCTGCACAGATTGCGATTACGGCGTCGCCAATCTCCGCAGCCGTGGTTTACATGTCTTCCGTAATGGAAGGTCATGGCATCAGCTACATTCACCTGCTGTCCGTGGTCATTCCGTCCACTCTGCTGGCCGTTCTGGTGATGTCCTTCCTGGTAACGATGCTGTTCAACTCCAAACTGTCTGACGACCCGATTTATCGTAAGCGTCTGGAAGAAGGTTTGGTTGAACTGCGTGGTGAAAGACAAGTTGAAATCAAAGCTGGCGCGAAAACCTCCGTTTGGTTGTTCCTGCTGGGCGTGATTTGCGTAGTTGTATACGCCATCATCAACAGCCCAAGCCTCGGCCTGGTCGCTAAACCGCTGATGAACACCACCAACGCAATCCTGATCATCATGCTGAGCGTCGCGACGCTGACTACGATCGTCTGCCGCGTTGAAACTGACTCCATCCTGAACTCCAGCACCTTTAAAGCGGGTATGAGCGCCTGTATTTGTATCCTGGGTGTTGCATGGCTGGGTGATACCTTCGTATCTCACAACATTGACTGGATCAAAGATACTGCAGGTAGCGTAATTCAGGGTCATCCGTGGTTGCTGGCTGTCATTTTCTTCTTTGCTTCTGCGCTGCTGTACTCTCAGGCTGCAACTGCTAAAGCACTGATGCCGATGGCTCTGGCTCTGAACGTTTCCCCACTGACTGCTGTTGCGTCTTTCGCAGCTGTTTCTGGCCTGTTCATTCTGCCAACCTACCCAACTCTGGTTGCGGCGGTGCAGATGGATGACACCGGTACAACCCGCATCGGTAAATTCGTCTTTAACCATCCGTTCTTCATCCCGGGTACTCTGGGCGTGCTTTTGGCTGTCTGCTTCGGCTTCTTGCTGGGCAGCTTCATGCTGTAAAACTTTACTGCAGGGTGCCTTCGCGCCCTGCAGTTCCTCCTCATCCCGCTTTAACTAACATCCTTCCCTCGTCCGTTGTATAGTGACCACTCTTTAGCTGGTTACTCTGTTCTTTCGAGGTGTTTATGCTTGATGTAAAGAGTCAGGATATTTCCATCCCCGATACCGTTGTGGTGCTCTGTACCGCCCCGGATGAAGCAACCGCCCAGGATCTGGCCGCCAAAGTGCTGGCGGAAAAGCTGGCTGCCTGCGTGACGCTGCTGCCTGGCGCGACTTCCCTCTATTATTGGGAAGGTAAACTGGAGCAGGAATATGAAGTCCAGATGATTTTAAAAACCACCGTCACACACCAGCAAGCCCTTCTCGATTGCCTGAAGTCACATCATCCATACCAAACGCCTGAACTTCTGGTTTTACCCGTCACTCACGGAGACTTTGATTACCGCTCATGGCTCAACGCATCCTTACGCTGATCCTGCTGCTGTGCAGCACATCTACCTTTGCCGGATTATTTGACGCGCCTGGCCGCTCGCAGTTTGTTCCTGCCGATCGGGCGTTTGCTTTTGATTTTCAGCAAAACCAACACGATCTGAACCTCTCATGGCAGGTTAAAGATGGCTACTATCTGTATCGCAAACAGATAAGCATTACGCCATCTCAGGCCGATATCGCCGAGGTAAAACTACCGCCAGGCGTCTGGCATGAAGATGAGTTTTATGGCAAAAGTGAGATTTACCGTAAACAATTGACTATCCCGGTCACGGTCAATCAGGCTAAATCTGGCGCAACATTAACGGTCACATACCAGGGCTGTGCCGACGCCGGTTTTTGCTATCCGCCTGAAACTAAAACGGTGCCATTAAGTGAAGTGTCTGCCAATACCAGGGCGACACCTGCGCCAGTGCCTGCCACCGATACCTTGCAAGAGAGACCACAACTCGCAACCCAGCTTCCCTTCTCTGCGCTGTGGGCATTGCTAATCGGAATTGGCATCGCGTTTACACCTTGCGTATTGCCGATGTATCCGCTGATTTCCGGTATCGTGCTGGGCGGCAAACAACGCTTATCAACCGGACGCGCGCTGCTGCTGACGTTTATCTACGTCCAGGGAATGGCGCTCACTTATACCGCGCTGGGTCTGGTTGTTGCGGCCGCTGGATTGCAGTTCCAGGCTGCGCTACAGCATCCTTACGTCCTGATTGGCCTTGCCGTGGTCTTTACGCTGCTGGCCCTTTCGATGTTTGGCTTGTTCACGCTGCAACTCCCTTCATCGCTGCAAACACGCCTTACATTGATGAGTAACCGTCAGCAAGGCGGTTCCCCCGGTAGCGTCTTTGCGATGGGGGCGATTGCCGGCCTCATCTGTTCTCCTTGTACAACGGCCCCGCTAAGCGCGATTTTGCTGTATATCGCTCAGAGCGGGAACATGTGGCTGGGAGGCGGCACGCTGTATCTGTACGCGCTGGGGATGGGATTACCTCTGATGCTAATTACCGTATTCGGTAATCGTCTGTTACCTAAAAGCGGCCCATGGATGGAACATGTCAAAACCGCTTTTGGCTTTGTCATTCTGGCGCTCCCCGTCTTCTTACTCGAACGCATCATTGGCGACGACTGGGGCGTTCGCCTGTGGTCGCTGTTGGGCGTCGCATTCTTTAGCTGGGCATTTATCACCAGCCTGCAGGCAAAGCACGCCTGGATGCGCATCGTGCAAATTATCCTGTTAGCTGCAGCGCTGGTAAGCGTACGGCCATTGCAGGACTGGGCGTTCGGCGTGCCGCATGCTCAAACCCAGACACACCTTAACTTCACGCCTGTGGCTTCGGTGGATGCGCTAAATCAGGCGCTGGCACAAGCTAAAGGCAAGCCAGTGATGTTGGATCTGTATGCTGACTGGTGCGTGGCCTGTAAGGAGTTTGAGAAGTATACGTTTAGCAATCAGCAGGTTCAGCAAGCGCTAGGCGACACGGTGCTTTTGCAGGCGGATGTGACTGCAAATAATGCCCAGGATGTCGCTCTGCTGAAACATCTACAGGTTTTAGGTTTGCCGACTATTTTGTTCTTTGACGCCGAGGGGAAAGAGCATCCGGAGGCTCGGGTAACCGGCTTTATGGATGCCGCGACCTTCAGCGCACATTTGCGCGATCGCCAACCGTGAGCGACACTTGCAACAAGAAATACGGAGGAGAATACCGTGCAACGTGAAGATGTCCTGGGAGAAGCCCTGAAATTACTTGAGGTTCAAGGGATAGCCAATACCACACTGGAAATGGTGGCCGAACGTATCGATTATCCTCTTGATGAACTACAACGCTTTTGGCCCGACAAAGAGGCCATTCTGTACGATGCGTTACGTTACCTCAGCCAGCGGGTGGATATCTGGCGGCGTCAACTTTTGCTGGATGACACCCTGAGCGCTGAACAGAAATTACTGGCACGCTACACCGCGCTGTCCGAATGCGTGAGCAATAATCGCTATCCAGGCTGCCTGTTTATCGCCGCCTGTACGTTTTACCCCGATCCCGGGCATCCGATCCATCAGTTAGCCGATCAGCAAAAACAGGCGGCACATGACTTCACCCATGAGCTGCTGACGACGCTGGAAGTTGACGACCCTGCAATGGTTGCCAAACAGATGGAACTGGTGCTGGAGGGCTGTCTGAGCCGCATGCTGGTGAATCGTAGCCATGCTGATGTCGAAACGGCACACCGTCTGGCTGAAGATATCCTGCGCTTTGCTCAGTGCCGTATGGGCGGTGCGCTGACTTAAGCAAGCATGCCCGCCAAGCCGAAATGAGTAAACACAGCGCCATCAGTCTCTAAAACGCACCATCGCCACGGTGGTGCGAAATACTCTGTTAAACGCCCGCCCAACTCATCGCCCGACACACCAGCGGGTCCTGCCGCAGCAATTGCACCGTTAGTTACTGGAAACGTCGGAAAGGTTTGTGCACAACTTGCGGTAGTGTGCGGGAGTAATACAGGCCGCGTAATGTTTTCGTCAGTCTTTGCTCATATAGAAGGTCAGATAGGTAAATTGCCTGGAAGTTTTGTGCAAACTTCAGGCATAATTGCACAGATTGCCGCAATATTAAGCGATTGAACATCTTTTCCCGAAATTTGATTGACTGGCAGACGTGAATACGGTTTAATGCGCCCCGTTGCCCGGATAGCTCAGTCGGTAGAGCAGGGGATTGAAAATCCCCGTGTCCTTGGTTCGATTCCGAGTCCGGGCACCAAATTCATATCAACGGACCTCTACGGAGGTCCGTTTTTGCATTCTAATCCCGCTAAAATCAACACATCCACAACACGTTAACTCCACCCCACTCAATCAAATTCAACCCGCATCAAGTGCCTTGCGAGGGTACAACTGAGGGTATAGTCTGATTCGATAAAATTTATACCCCTTTTACTATCAGGAGACCCCACCAATGGCGCTCACTGACGCTAAAATCCGTGCAGCTAAACCGGATGAAAAACCTTATAAACTTGCTGACAGCGGCAACATGTTTTTGCTCGTTCACCCTAACGGCTCGCGTTACTGGCGGCTCCGCTATCGGTTTCTGGGCAAAGAGAAAACGCTCGCTCTGGGCGTCTATCCTGAAGTCTCATTATCAGAAGCAAGGGAAAAGCGCGATGCAGCGAGAAAACTCATTTCTGATGGTGTCGACCCTTGCGAACAGAAGCGAGTAAAGAAAGCAGTACCGGAGGCCAGTAATACGTTCGAGCTTGTTGCGCGTCAGTGGCACAAGAGCAACAAAAAATGGTCCGAAGCACATAGTGAGAAGATACTGAAAAGCCTTGAGACTCATGTTTTCCCCTTTATCGGCTCACGTGATATTACCGCCCTCCGAACTCCTGATTTACTTATCCCCGTTAAAGCAGCCGAAGCAAAAGAGATATATGAGATTGCTGCCCGCCTTCAGCAACGTATCACTGCAATCATGCGCTATGCTGCCCAGTCCGGCATTATCAGCTATAACCCTGCCGTGGATATGGCTGGTGCTTTAACGACGGTGAAACGCCAGCACCGTCCTGCCCTCGCCTTAAATCGCATTTCAGAGCTCCTTGAACGACTGGATACCTACAGGGGACAACCTCTTACCCGACTGGCAACTAAACTTACCCTGCTTATCTTCATTCGTTCCAGTGAGCTTCGCTTTGCAAGATGGTCTGAGATCGACTTCGAGAAAGCCATGTGGACCATTCCTCCTGAACGAAAACCTATTGAAGGGGTCAAGTACTCGCATCGTGGCTCCAAAATGCGTACAGAGCATCTGGTTCCACTCTCAACTCAGGCACTGGATATTCTCAAACAAATCCAGGTCATCAGCGGTGAGCACGAGCTAATTTTCACTGGCGACCACAATCCATGGAAACCTATGAGTGAAAATACGGTGAATAACGCGTTACGCCTGATCGGCTACAATACAAAAGTTGACGTTTGTGGCCACGGCTTCAGGGCAATGGCATGCAGTTCATTGATTGAATCTGGTCTATGGTCCAGGGATGCTGTTGAACGTCAGATGAGCCATCAGGAGCGTAATGGCGTACGTGCGGCCTACATTCATAAAGCTGAGTTCTTAGACGAACGCAAATTGATGCTGCAATGGTGGGCAGATTTTCTCGATGCGAATAGTGAAAATCCGGTCTCACCTTTCGATTACGCCAGACAACAATTATAATCTATTCTCCCGGCAGAAATGCCGGGAGAATGTTTACTTATTCTTTCCCTGTATACATTTATTCACAGAGGGGGTGATGGCAAGCTGCCGCCTGTCCTTGTGATGAACTATTTTACGTAGGTACAGGGGGTAATGCTGCCAACTTACTGATTTAGTGTATGATGGTGATTTTAAGGTGCTTGCGTGGCTTCTGTTTCTATCAGCTGTCCCTCCTGTTCAGCTACTGACGGCGTGGTGCGTAACGGTAAAAGTACTGCCGGACATCAGCGCTATCTCTGCTCTCACTGCCGTAAAACATGGCAGCTACAGTTCACTTACACCGCCTCTCAACCCGGTACACACCAGAAAATCATTGATATGGCCATGAATGGCGTTGGATGCCGGGCAACCGCCCGCATTATGGGCGTTGGCCTCAACACGATTTTCCGCCATTTAAAAAACTCAGGCCGCAGTCGGTAACCTCGCGCATACAGCCGGGCAGTGACGTCATCGTCTGCGCGGAAATGGACGAACAGTGGGGCTACGTCGGGGCTAAATCACGCCAGCGCTGGCTGTTTTACGCGTATGACAGGGTACGCAGGACGGTCGTGGCCCACGTTTTTGGTGAACGCACAATGTCCACGCTGGAGCGTCTTCTGAGCCTGCTATCGGCCTTTGACGTGGTGGTATGGATGACGGACGGATGGCCGCTTTATGAATCCCGCCTGAAGGGAAAGCTGCACGTTATCAGCAAGCGATATACGCAGCGAATTGAGAGGTATAACCTGAATCTGAGGCAGTATCTGGCAAGGCTGGGACGGAAGTCACTGTCGTTCTCAAAATCGGTGGAGCTGCATGACAAAGTCATCGGGCATTATCTAAACATAAAACACTATCAGTAAGTTGAAGTCATTACCGACGTTGAGATATATTCACGGAATGTATATTTTATGTGGAGATATCCTCCCATGTTTCATGGTAAGGCCTACGAATTCGAAAATGTCGATTATTTTTGAAAAAGATGTGTTTCAGCAGCAAGGCCAACATAAAGTGATACGAAAACACAGAATTGCATAAGCTGTTCGGAGATGGAGGGCCAAGATCAAAATTGCATAAGCTGTCAGTGCGGGATACCTACGAACACATAATAACTCATTGCAATTAATTCATTGCTTATTATTTAAATACTCTTTGAATAGCTCTTTTGACATCTTATAACTAATACAATAATCAGTAATGTCGGACAAAATCATTACTAATTCTAAATTTTTAGTTGATACAGCTTGCTTGTCGTTACTTAATTATTTTTAAGGAAAAAGATTGTGAATACATTTAACCGAACTACCACATGCATCGTGATTTCCGCAGCATTGTTACTTGGAGGCTGTGCCAATACCGGAAGCTCTCTCCTGTCTGGGACAAAGCCGGATCCTCGCCTTACCACCACAGAACAATCACAGTTCTTTAGCGCTTCTGGTGCACAAGGTTGTGGCGTAGGCGCCGTATCCGGCGCAGCTCTCGGCGCGTTAGTAGGGGCGCTAGCAGGTGACTCGAAGAAAGCGCTTGCCGGCGCTGCAATTGGTGGCGCTGCTGGCTGTGCTGCAGGTATGACCGCTAACTACTATCTTGACAGACTGAAAAAAGATTATGCCTCCACCGCCGATCGTCTGCAGGCAATGGATAACGACATCAGCAAAGATACCGCAGCGGTTGAAAAATCGACGCTGGCGATGAAACAAGTTATTAGCGAAAACCAGGCCACCTTAACCAAAATCAGCATCCAAAAAGATAAAGCTGGATTTGATAAAGCCGGTGCGAAAACCCAGCTGGCGCAAATTGATGCCAACATCAGCAAGATGAAAGAGACCATGAAAGGCATGAAGGATAAAGAATCTGCCTATAAGGTCGCTTTACAAGGTCAAACGACCACCACAAGTGCAGAGAAAAGCAAGCTGGCAAATTTGAACAAAGAATATGCCAATCTCAATAGCAAGATTGCTGCTCTGGAACAAGAAACCAACGAGCTGTATGAACAGCGCCAGGCGATCTCCCTTGGTTAACCCTTTCGGCCGATAGCATTATCGGCCGGTTTAAGACTGCTTAAAGCAGCGTTATTCGACGCTAATGATGGATTATTTGATGAGAAAATACGCACTTCTTGCCGCCCTTGTCCTTACGGGTTGTACTACGTCTCCCCAGGACTGTGATTTACACGCACAAGATCCAAGCTTTATTACCAAACTGAGCTGCGCCACGTCGGGTGGTTATCGTCAGCAGGTTGATCAAAAAGAACAGCAGGTTCGCCTGAGCCAATATCAAAATGAATCGGCCAGGCAACAGCAGGATTATACCCAAAACAGACAGCAGACCTTAAATCAAAAGCTGGCAGATGAACAAGCAAGGCTAAATGCCGTGCGTTCGGATCTGTCGCAGACTCTCGCAAAACTGAAATCAAGCAAGATTCAAAGCCGCGAACGCCAGCAGGAAATTGCCAAATTGCAGGAGCTGCAGCGCCAGTCACAAACGGCAACGAGCGCCAGCGAAATTTCAGCGATTGAGAAAAAGGTCGCCGAAGCCAAGCACAAAATAAAAGTTCTCGAAGAAGCAAATACGCTCCGCTAAAAGCGCAGAAAACGTTCCGGCTGTCTGAGATGCAATGATACACATCTCATGCATATCACCCACAACAATAATGATTTGCTTATGCAACGATTAACAACTGCCGCGCCGATTCATGAAGCAACGCTGACAACCTATGAAGAGACGGTCGGTATCATACATCGTCATCTTCCCCCTTCACTGGCGCTGCTGTATGCCACCGCGCGTCGCAATGCCGAAGGACGCCTGGAGTGGTGGACAGCACGTCAGGGGCTGGCTAAACCTTTTTCCGCACTGAATGACGCCGAACGGCTGACTGTTGAGAATAAACGTCAGCAATATCAGGACATTCTGGCGGGGTTAATCAGCCAGCTGGCCGCGCGCGGCGAAGATAAGTCAGCACATGCGTTGCAAACGCTACTCACCCAATCACACCACCTCGACGGCTATAGCGTCGGCGGCGAACCGGTGTTGGTCAATTGGGCCACAGCCAGCACAGCGGCGCCCCTCCATACGGTAGTGGTTATCCCCTGGTGCCGCGGTTTTCTTCCTTGGCTGGCATTATTGCTACTGCTGCTCCTACTCGTCGGTGTCTGGTGGTGGTTTACACATCGCCCGGCCGTGACGCTCCCCGTTGTTACACCAACCCATACCGAATTAACTGACACCAATCCCAGCGTGAAGCTTGAGAAACGTCAGGATTTTGGCCGGATAAAAATCAATCTGCAGTGGAAGCAGGGGGACCACAAAGAGCCTGTCGATCTCGATATTGCCGCCTTTGTGCGCTTAAAAAACGGTGAAATCAGCGGCGCTGAGGCGCTGAGTCATTTGCCCGGCAACTATGACCAGCCACCGTATCTGCTGCTGCAGGAAGATCTGCGTGAAGGCAATGACGTGGATGGCGAATGGCTTTTCGTCAACGGCAGCCACTGGCAGGACATTGATGAGGTGCTGATTTATAGCTTCATTTACGCTGGCACCGATAACTGGCAAGGGACAAACGCCTCCGTCACCCTCTATGTCCCCGAACAGCAGCCGATTACATCCATGCTCACGGATAGCGACCAGCGTAATAATGTCGCCGCCATCGCCAGGCTCAAAAATGTCGATGGCAATATTCAGGTTGAACGCCTTGACCGTTTCTTCCCCGACCGCGAGTCGATGGATAAGCACTATGGCTGGGGTTTCAAATGGACGCCCGGCGCGACCAAAAATTAGCCTGCACCACTGTGGCTTTAGTCAAATTACAGCCTTTAAGGGTTAGATAATGCGAAATTCGATTCAGGGACCACTACTTCGTACCGGAAATAACTCTTCATTCAAGGCGCTGGGTGAAACGGGCTATCCTGTTTTCAAGATGGCCTTCCAGCTACGCGAAGCCATCTATCGTCTTGATGCAGGGCGCGATCTGGCCCGTCATCTGGCTATCCCGCAAAACGATCAGGGCGGTGACAGAACCGACTGGTACAGCAGTTTTCCCGGCGATGTTATCCCGTGGAGCGGCGCAAGCGAAGCGGAGCGAGAATCGGCGCGCCAGCAATTTAATGCGTTTCGAATGGCAGTGCAGTCACTAAGCGAACAGTTGCTCAACGCGGAGCAAAGCGGAACCGGCGGCGATCGTCGGGTCTTTGCCCAGTTGCTAAAATCTGTAACCCATTTCCCCGATTATGAGTTTGTCTATCTCGTTAATGGAACGCTGGTGATCACCTTTTGGGGGTTTGTCCACCCGGAAGGGGAACAACGTCACCCGATGCATTGGCTGAGTTCATCGTCCGTTCCCGCCGCCGCCCTCGCGGCCGTTCCGCCGCAGGCCAGCGCCACGGAAAAAACCGTCGAACCCGCTCCCGCGCCCTTTGTTGATGTTCGAACGCGCCGCTGGCGCTGGCGTTGGTTGCTATGGCTACTTTTGGCGTTACTGCTGCTGGCGCTGCTGTTAGGGCTGCTCCGCGGCTGCGCTCCTTCTCTTTCCCTGCCGGGCCTCCCTGGTCTTTCTGCGGATAAAACCACGGTCACCGCTGAACCTGTGGCTACGCACCCGGCCACCAGCACCCATGACGTGGCGATCAGGGGGTCAGAAACCGCCGTTGGCGCTCGCGCCGTACCCGGCATTGTGGAAGGGTCAACCGCGGACGCGCATCCTGCGCTGGATTCAACGGTGCCCGCGATGCCTGCCGACACATCTGACAGAGCGGTAGACGGCGATGCGACGCCGCCGCCGGCTAACGCAAATGAAGCCAGCGTAGAACCGCCACTGCCGCCCGGCGTACAGGATACCCACGACGAGCAGACGCCTCCGGGCGTGACTCCGGTAACCGCCCCGCCGCTCGTTGCGCCGCAGGGCGAACCGTTAACCCTCCCGGCCACCCTGCCGGACGGCCCGGCGAAGTTTCTTAACGGCGAATGGCGCGTGAATGGCGGTATTCAGGACAAGCACACCGGACGCCCGCTCCAGCTGCAATATAATTTTGACCAGGGCAACGGCACCGTCAGCATCCGCCAGTCCAGCGGCGTAACGTGCCGTGGCCCAGCCAACGGTAACGTGCAGCAGGGGGCGCTCAACATTACCAACCCTGAGCAAATGACCTGCAGCGATGGCTCAAACTTTATTGTGCCGACCATCGAGTGCAAATCACCTTCCGCGGGTCATGCCGATTGTATTGGCAGCAACGATGGGGAAAAAACCTTCCCGATTCGTATGCTTCAACCTAATTCCTGAACAGGGACGAGATAACTATGTTGCCCGAGATTGTATCTTTTGATCGTCAAGTAACCCTGGTAGGCGACTCCGGGATCCAGTTTATGGATTTTGGTTTGTCTCCAGGACGTTTGCCCGCCGGTGAATTTGTTAAATTAGCCAATGGCGTATTGACCCGTTTAATCTACAACGAACAGCGTGATTACTATTTTTATCAGCCCAGCCCGGCAAATATCGAGAAGGCTAAAAGCCAGTACGATATTCCCGTTGAGCAGAGTCTTAAGCTGTTTGACGGGACATGGTTGCCGCTTCCCCTACTCCGTTTCAGCCCGCCTGACGTCTATCAGGAAGGGCCGCTAAACTGGGCGCGTTTTCGTATCGTCAAGCTGGACAAGCCTGATATGGATGGGCATAGCCATCGAATGACGTTGGCTATCGATACTCGCGTAATGGCCAAACAGCAGGCCGCCGCCGACCTCAGCCCGAACCAGGAAGATGTCAATGCCGGGGCAACCTTTGCGGTGGCGACAGCCACCTATGCCCTCAACTGGTATCTCACGCAAGAGTGGATTGTCGACTGGCTGAAAGAGGTATTTAAAGAGGCGAGCAAAGGCCGGGATATCGACGAACGCGAGCAGGAGCTTAACCAGCAGTATCCGCTGGCGCACTACCTTAACCTTCTTTCACTGATGGCGATTCCCGTCGAAGGTTTGCAAAGTCAGACCGCCCCCATCATTGAATTGCCGCAGTTCAGGGTCATCGCCAATCGGGAAACTAACGCTATCAAGCCTATTCCCGTTGATTTGATCCTCGATGTCGGTAACTCACGCACCTGCGGTATTCTCATTGAAGATCATGGGCAATCAGGTTCAGGTATGCAGCACAACTATGTGCTCAAATTGCGCGATCTTAGCGCGCCGGAACATGTTTATACCGAACCCTTTGAAAGCCGGGTCGAATTTTCACAGGCCTTCTTCGGCAAAGATCACTGCTCGGTGCGTAGCGGCCGCCACGATGCCTTCCAGTGGCCGACGATCGCTCGTATCGGCGGAGAAGCGGGTCGTTTAGCGGCGCGCCGAAAAGGCAGCGAAGGTTCAACCGGCCTCTCCAGCCCTAAACGTTATCTTTGGGATGAAAAATATTACGGTCAGGGCTGGCGATTCAACGGTAGCTACGTGCAGGACAGTAATCCACTCGCCACCGCTGCGCCGTTCGCGAATCTGATCGATGAACGGGGCGAGGCGTTACACACCATCGAAGATGAGATGGATCGCATCCCGGTCTTTACGCCACGCTATTCCCGCAGCTCGCTGATGACCTTTATGCTCGCGGAAGTATTAACCCAGGCGATTAGTCAGATTAATAGCCCGGAACAACGCATACGTCAGGGACACGCAGGTATTCCGCGTCAGCTACGCCATATTATTCTGACCGTGCCGCCCGGTATGCCGATGGCTGAACGTTGCGTACTGGATGACCGTATGCGTCAGGCGGTCGGTTTAGTCTGGAAAGCGCTACGCTGGCACAACGGCGAAAACGATCCTTATGAGGATGAGCAAGAAGATCATAGTCAGACAAACATTAAAATTCCGCTGCCGAAAATCAGGGTCGAGTGGGATGAAGCGTCCTGCGCGCAGTTGGTTTATCTCTACACCGAGATAAACCAAAACTTTGCCGGTCACCCGGAGTCGTTTTTCGACGCCCTTAGCCGACCCGACAGCACGCAACGTGAAAGAATATCCATCGCATCTATCGATATCGGCGGCGGCACCACCGATCTGGTCATCACCGATTATCATCTCGATCGCAATGGTCATAGTGGGGGCGGCGCTAACGTCCATATCATCCCGCAGCAGCGTTTTCGCGACAGTTTTAAAATTGCCGGCGACGATATTCTGCTGGATGTCATCCAGTCCTATGTGCTTCCAGCCTTTGAGCAGGCGCTGCGTGAAACGGGGGTCATATCCGTTGAGACGCTGATGTCTCAACTGTGCGGCTCGCAAAATATTAGCGCGGCGGAATCCGTGCTGCGCCAGCAGCTCACCCTCCAACTCTTCGTTCCCCTCGCGTTGCACATTCTGGGTAAATACGAGCAATTCGATCCGCTGGACGAGCAAACGCATATCGTGATTAACCAACGTGTCGGCGATCTACTGCCGGTAGGTTCTCTGCGTGATGAAGTCGAGAGCTTTGTTCGCCGCGAAGTACAAAAAGCTGGTGGTCCGACCGATTTCAAACTAGCGGAGGTAATGCTCACTCTGCCGCTCGCCAGAGTGCATAACGATTTGTGCTCGGGTAAGTTCAACATTGATAAAGTGCTAACCGCGCTGTGCGAAGTGCTGAGCTATTATCATTGCGACCTGCTACTGCTGACGGGCCGCCCTTCGCAGCTGCCGGGCATTCAGGCAATTATCCGTCGCAACCTGCCGTTGCCGCCGGGGCGTATTTTACCTCTGCACGGTTATCAGACCGGCACCTGGTATCCGTTCCATAAAAATGGCCATATCGACGATCCGAAGAGCACCGCCTCCGTTGGCGCGATGCTCACGCAACTGTGCGCAAATCACAGCATTCCTAACTTCCATTTCCGTACCTCGGCGCTGAAGCCTTACTCAACGATTCGCCATATTGGCACCATTGATATGGATAACCTGATTCGCAGTGCCGATATCGTTTATCGCCATATCGAATCGGAGAACGGGCAGATAAAATTGCCGACATTCACCGACGAAAATGGCGAGAACACCACGCAAAGTATCATCATGCGTGGCGATTTGCGGCTGGGTTATCGTCAACTGGATGCCGAACGTTGGGCCGCCGCACCGCTTTATACCTTACGTTTTAGCGAAGAAGGCCGTAAGAAGTTTTCCGCCGCCTTCTCCGTGGATAACGGTTCACCGTACCTGAAAGTGAGACTGGCTATCGACAAAGGCAAACGGGCGCGCCAACTGGGCTTAATCAGCGATCGGCTGATGATTGCGGATATCACCAGCAACACCGATAAGTCATTCAGCAAGCGTGATGTAGATCTGGAACTCAATACTATGCCCGATACGGGGCTCATTGATAGCCGACACTGGCTCGATAGCGGGAGTGTTAAAAAATAATGAATAGCGATCAAAAATCTCTCACTCAGGGCTGGGCAGCTATCGCTCAGGGCTGTCAGGACGCACTTGGCTGGGTTGATGCAGTGCGTTCCGGTTCACGTCGCCTCGACAACGAGGCGGATAAACTCAACCTTAGCTTGCTCCGCACGCGTAACCAGGCCAATAGCCTGACACTGGTCGCCAGAACGCCAATGACCTTCGGTTTTTTCGGCATTTCTCAGGCCGGGAAATCCTATCTCATCTCCGCATTGGCAGCTGGCAGCAATGGTTCACTGGAAGCCCTTTATGGCGAACGGCGCGTCGACTTTATCAAAGAAGTGAATCCCGTCGGCGGCGGTAAAGAGGCCACCGGCCTGGTCACCCGCTTCACCCGCCAGGCCCCCGCCGCGCCTGCGGGCTATCCTGTGCCTCTGCGCCTGTTCAGTGAAATCGATCTGGCCAAAATTCTGGCAAACGCCTGGTTTAATGATTTCAACCACGAGCAGCTGAGCTTTCAACTTGATGAAGCCAGGGTTGAAGAGCGACTGCGCCCCTTCCTGCAACGCGCCACACAAGCAAAAAGCTATAACGGCGTGAGCCAGGAAGATGTGGTTGCCTTATGGGATTACCTGAACGCCTCGTTCAGAAAATCGGTTGAAAAACTTGAACACGCCTATTGGCCGCAGGTGTTGAAAATTGCCCCTGCGCTGAGTCCTGGTGAACGCGCAGAGCTATTTTCTTTATTGTGGGGAGAACTGCCGGCCCTCACCGAGACCTATCGTTCATTAGCCAATGTGCTGACCAAACTCAATCATGCCCGGACGGTGTTCGCCCCGCTGGAGACGCTTATCGATCACAGTAATGGCAGCATTATGAACGTCGACAGCCTTAACCGGCTAGGCTCCAGCCAGGATCGCCACGTGGAGATCCGCTACTGGAAAGAGGAGCAGCAAATCGGCAGCGCCAGCTTAACCCAGGCGGAACTGGCAGCGTTAACCACCGAGCTTATCTTCCCGTTAGCGGAAGTCGAGGCCGACAGCGTCGTGGAGCAGGTCGATCTGCTTGACTTCCCTGGGTATCGCGGGCGTCTTAAAATTACCGCACTGGAAGAGGCCGGTAGAGAGGGGCTTAATCCCATTTGCCAGCTTCTGCTGCGCGGTAAAGTCGCCTATCTGTTTGAACGTTACACCGATAATCAGGAGATGAACGCGCTGGTCGTGTGCGCCAGCTCCGCCAAACAGAGCGATGTTGCTGACGTTGGTCCGGTATTAAACCGCTGGGTAGAAAAAACGCAGGGTAAAAGCGCCGAAGAACGTCAGGGCCGTAACCCTGGGCTGTTCTGGGCCATCACCATGTGCGATATGCGCATCAACAGCAGTCTGCAACTCACCACCGAACAGTTAAAAGAAGGCTGGGAAGGTATGCTGCACATGACCTTGCTGGAGCGTTTCGCCCAATATGATTGGCTGCAGCAATGGGCGCCCGGCCAGGCGTTTAATAACTGTTTCCTGGTGCGAAAACCGGGGCTGGATAATCCGTTCATCGACCTAAAAGACGGTACAGAACAGGAGCGAAACAAGGAAGCGTGCATCACCGAGCGCTATCGCCAGAAGCTCGACGAAATGGGCAGCACCTTCATTAGCGCTAAAAACGTGCTGCAACACGTCACCGAGCCGAGCAAAGCCTGGCACGCGATGCTCGAGCTCAACGATGGCGGCATGGGACGCTTAACCAAAGCGCTGCGCGGCGTCGCGCATCTGGAATTCAAGCTGGCACGTTTGCAGCAACAACTTGAGCAGTGTCGCGAGGAGACCGGCAATCGCCGCCTGGGCCGCTGGTACGAAAAAGACGGCGACGGGCAGCTCGTGAAAAAACAGGCCATCGCGAAAGAGCTATGGCAGGGGCTGTCCGCCTGCTCCCACAGTATGGGAGAGCTAATTAATCGTCTGGATCTGCCGACGCAGGAGCTTAATAACATCTATTTAAGCATTCGCGACCGCAACCCGGAACCGTCAAACGATGGCGACAGCCTGGCGGCAAACGCGTTTACCGCCAGCCCATTTGGCAACAACCCCTTCGGTGATAACCCGTTTGGCAGCGATCCCTTCGCCGACGCACCGGCTGAAATCGCCGTGGTTGACGCGCCAGCGTCAACTGCCCAGGAAAGAGTCGGCCAGGACGATGATTTCGCCCATCAGGCGTTTAAAGCCTGGGTCGCGCATTTGCGTGAACTGCCGCAGCAAGCGCCGCAGTGGCGTCAGTTGGGGATGAACAGCGAACTGATTAATCATCTCAGCGAAGAATTGATCACCGCAGCCACGCGCCTAGATCTGGAAGGCACGCTGAAACGCGCGCTGGCGGGTCAGGAGCAAGCGGGTACGCGGCGTGAACATCTTATGGCACGCCAGGTTCTGCGCGCCCAACTGACTATGCGTGATTTTATCGCCTGGTTTGGTTATCTCACTCTACCGCCTGAAAAGGTGCCCAACAGCTATGTTGGCGAGAAAAATAAAGTCTTCCTGCGCCAGAAACCGCTGATGAACGACGAGCTGCCGCAGCTCGCCGCCGTTGCGCCGCAGCCGGGTGTCTCTTATCTGGGAGACTGGCTATCCGCCCTGATGAGCGTCGTACTTGATAACGCTGGTCATAGCGCCACGCGCGATATTTCCGTCGAACATAATCGCCAACTTGGTCAAATTATCAGCCAATTGAAACAAGAGAACATGCCATGCTAGCTAAAATCATCGCCTGCCAACCGGCAGAGCCGGGTACCGCACAATTGATGGTTCGCCTGCGCGGCGAAACTGCGGTGCTGCCCGATCTGACCTTTACGCTTTGTAATAACGAGCAGAACTATCTGCAGCCCGATGGCAGCTGGAGCCCTGCACAGCACTGGTTTACTGTCAACGGCGGTTACTCCCTGGCCAACGGCAGCGGCTTTCGTATCGGCCCTACTCTACTTGACCCTTTGCTGGCAAACGCAAGCCAGGTCCAGATTCAGATCAAGCTGGCTTCAGGAGAAGTGCGCAATACCACCCTCCAATTGGTGCGTGATGAGTTGCTCTCTTCTGAAGCCAGGGGCGCGACGGGTAATTACAGCAGCAGCAGTATGCTGGCAACCCCAGAAACCGACTCCGCACCAGCGGCCATCGTAGAAGCGCCCGTCGCAGAATCTGAAACCATTGCGCCGACCATTCATGCCGAGCCGCAGCCGCAACAAAAACCTGCGGCTTCCCGCCTCCCGCTCATCTTCGCCGCCATCCTGCTTTTAGTGGTGATTGCTGGCGCGCTTTGGTGGTTCATGGGCCGGGACAAAGGTCAGGAGGTGGTCCCGGCGGTACAAGCTCAGCAAGCCCCCGCAGCCGCCGCCCCTGAAGCGACGAACACCGAGCCTAAAGCCCCGGCTGGCTGTTCCGCACAGAGTTTAGACACGCTGAGCGAGCTTGAATTCGTGCAGACGTGCGTTCAGGAAAAACTCGATAGCGATAAACTGCTGGCCATTATCCAGTCAGCGAAAGAGGCGAAGAAATGCGGCGTCGCCCAGCGCCTGTACGCAAATCGCGCGCAGGGCGGCGATACCAAAATCGCCCTGATTTACGCCGGTGAGTACGATCCGAAATACCATCAGGCAAGCGAATGTTTCAAAGAGGCGGATAAAGATACCGCGGCCTATTGGTACGAAACGGTACTGCAATCAGAACCCGAGAACCAAACGGCTAAGCAGCGCCTTGAGGAGCTAGCAAAATGACCCGGACTTTTTTTTGCCGTCTGGCGCTGCCCTTATGCGGCCTGTTGTTCAGCGGGCACCTCTTTGCCGCCGAGGGCGATAAACCGCTGCTTCAGGAAGGGAAGAAAACGCTATACCAGCGCATCCTGACGACGCCAGGCTGTAAGCTTAGCGACAACGCCGGGGATGAAAATGGGCAGCTTCAGCCTGCCTTTAGCAGCCTTTATGTTTATCAAAAGGAAGAGGCTAAGGGGCAAAGCTGGCTTAAAGTCGGGCCGGATAGCTATGGCAAAACCCTTGGCTGGTTGCCGAAATCCTGTACCGTAGACTGGAAAATGCAGCTGACGCTGGCGTTTACCAACCCGGCCAACCGCGATCGGTTACTCTTTTTCAAAGAGAAAGAAAGTCTGGATAACATTCTTTCTGCCCCCGATCCTGTCTCTCTGGTGGCGCCGCTGCGCGCCAAATTGAAGCGTGACGGCCACGCTGAAGGTATTCAGGCCCAGGAGCCGGAATATTTTGTCGATCTGCAAAAGCAATTTTATCTGCTGCCAATCCTGAGCGGCGAAGAGGTCATGACCGAAGATGGCTTCTATACGCGCCTGCTCAACGTGGCCTCCGTCAGCAAGGCGGATGATAACGCAGCGGCAAAACAAGATAACGACGTAAACCAGTTGAAAGGCTTTAACGCTTCGGTGGTGTTCGTTATCGATTCAACCATTTCAATGGGGCCGTATATTGAGCGCACTAAAGAGGCGGTCAATAAGATCTACGACAAAATTAAACAAGAGCATCTGGATGGGCAGGTCAAGTTTGGTTTGGTCTCTTATCGTTCAAATACCAAAGCCGTACCGGGACTTGAATATAACACCCGCATTT
The DNA here is from genome assembly GCF_013728095.1 of Citrobacter sp. RHBSTW-00887. Lineage (NCBI taxonomy): Bacteria > Pseudomonadati > Pseudomonadota > Gammaproteobacteria > Enterobacterales > Enterobacteriaceae > Citrobacter > Citrobacter sp. RHBSTW-00887. The sequence goes on from NZ_CP056267.1 coordinate 4,773,088, forward strand.
TCGCCGACCCTAACCAGGTCAAGGACGGCGCGGATTTTCTGCAGAAAGTCGCCGATCTTAAAGAAGCGAAGGTCTCAAGCTCTTTATACGACGAGGATGCCTATTCCGGCGTGTTATCAGCTATTGATGACATTGACTGGAGTCCATTCGGCGCCCGCTATATGGTGCTGATTACCGATGCTGGCGCGATTGAGGGCAGCAATAAACTTTCAGGAACCGGCCTTGATGCCAGCCAGCTCCGTCTGGAAGCCGGTAACCGCGGCATTGCTATTTATACGTTGCACCTGAAAACCGCCAGCGGCAAAGCAAACCATACCAAAGCCGAGAGCCAGTACCGCGATCTCTCCAATTTTGATAGCACGCAATCTAACCTTTATCAGGCGGTGAATGCAGGCGATATCAAAATGTTCGGTCAGCAGGTTGATGCCCTGGCGTCAGCCATTACGGAACAGGTGAAAGCCGCCTATATGGGGGATGCCGCCATTGGCAGCGCGCTGTATGCCAAAGATGAGGGGCAAAAGCTCACGGCGGAGCAGAAATTGCTCCAGGATACGGCGTTAATCGGGCATGCGATGCAGTTAGCCTATTTGGGCAAACGCAACAGCACCCAGGCCCCGCTGGTGTTCCAGGCCTGGATTAGCGATCGCGATCTGATTAAGCAGAACATCCCCACAACAGATGTTCGCGTGCTCTTAACCAAGGGACAGCTGAGCGATTTAAGCGATGCCGTCAGCCAGATTCTGAAAGCCGCTAATGAAGGGATGATCTCGCCCACTAAGATGTTTGAACAACTGCGCACCGTTGCGGCAACAATGGGGACCGATCCTAACCAGTTGAAACAGCAAGACAGCGCGAGCATCGGCGATCTTGGCGTGCTGGGCGAGTATCTGGCCGATCTTCCCTACAAAAGCGATGTGCTGAATCTCGATGAAGAAACGTGGAAAAGCTGGGATGGGCTGTCACAGGAGAAATTTATCCGCACACTGTCATCCAAGCTGCGTCACTATCAAAAATATAATGCAGATGTCGACCGCTGGGTCGAGCTGGCGCAAGGTAGCGATCCGCGCGATCGCGTGTATCCCATCCCACTGGAAATGATGCCCTGATGCTGCACATTGAAGACTTGTGCGTGGTTCGTGGTCAGGATCATCAGGCTCACCGTGTTTACCTGCCGCAGCTTTCGCTGCGGCCAGGCGAGGTGGTGGCGGTAACGGGTGAAAGCGGCTGCGGTAAAAGCACGCTTCTGGAAGCCATTGGTTTAGTGTTGCATCCCAGCAAAATTGGGCGTTACACGCTCAGCAAAGGGACACAGCAGCAGGATATTGCCGCGTTGCTTCTGGGCGAGCGACATAATACACTCGCTGCGATTCGGGCACGCGAACTTGGCTTTGTATTACAAAACGGTGGCCTCCTTCCCTACCTGAACGTCAAAGATAATATTCTCTTGCCGTGCCAGCTGCTGGGAGCCCGCCCTGACAGCACCATGCTGGATAGGGTCATCGAAACGCTAAAACTGTCGCCACTACTGGCAAAATATCCTACCCAGCTCTCCTTTGGCGAACGGCAGCGCACCGCTTTTGCGCGCGCGATATTACATCGCCCGGCGCTGGTACTGGCAGATGAACCGACGGCGGCGCTCGATCCCTACAATGCCCAGAAATTATTTAGCCTGTTTATCGAACTAGTCCGTCAGGAAGACATGATGGCGCTGGTCGTTTGCCATGACTGGCCTCTGGTCAAACACTTCAATTTACCCTGTTTAGCTGCGCAGCCAGAATCGCTGACGGCGTCATCACAGAGCGAACGGGGAGGTACTTACTTTGTCCTTTAATCGTGCAAGACTGCTCGGTCGCCTTGCAATGCAAGACCTGTGGCACGATCGCATCATCTCTTTTTGCATCGTCTCCTCTCTTGTTGCGGTCATCGCCCCTTTACTGCTCCTTTTTGGCCTGCGCTTTGGCATTGTGAACCAGTTACAAAACGATCTGGCCAACGATCCCCGCAATCTGGAGATCCGCATGTTGAGCAGCGGAAGCTACGATCAGCACTGGATCACGCAGCTACGGCAGCGGCCTGATGTCGGCTTCGCCATCGGGCAAACGCGCTCGCTCAATACGCTGACTGACTTGCAGACGGACAGCACACATTTTATTGAAAATGCGGAAGTCATTCCGACAGAGGCTGGCGATCCTTTGCTCGGCACGCAGGTGCTCCATCATGACCATGAAGTTGTTATTACTCAGGAAGCGGCACGCAAGCTGGCGGTGAAAACCGGTGATACGCTCACGCTACGCGTGAGTCGTATGCTCGATGAACGCCGCGAATGGGGACGTAAGCGCGTGACCGTGGTGGGGATTTTGCCAGCCACCTATTTTAATCGCCCCGCTATCTTTACCCGCCCCGCGTTATTAATGGCTCTTGAACATTTTCGCGATGGCTATGCGGTAACAGCGTTAGGGGTCGCCAGCGGCGCTCAGCTTAACGGTAACGCGCCGCGCTACGCCCGCGCAAGGTTGTACGCACGCGATATTGACCATGTCGCCAGCCTTGAACGCGATTTGCGCGCCCAACGCATCGAAACCACCAGTCGGCTGGCGGATATTGAGAATGTAAAAAGCATTAACCGTGTGTTGGGCATCATCTTTAACACGATCGCCATCACCGCGCTCATTGGCTGTATCGCCTCGTTAATCGGCTCGTTTATCGCCAATGTCGATCGTAAACGTAAGCATATTGCTGTACTTCGTCTGCTGGGCTTCACGCGACCAGCCGTAGGCGTTTACGTCATTAGTCAGGGCGCTTTGCTCAGCCTGATGGCCTATATCGGCGGTTTTGGCATCTATTTTTTAGCCAGCCAGATATTTAACCGGGCGCTGTCCACAAGCCAGGCCACCGGTCAGATGATTTGCAAGATAACGCCCTTACACGGCCTTATCGCCCTCTTACTGACGCTGGTTGTGGCGACGCTGGTTGCCGGTATCGGTGCCTGGCGCGCGATCCATATTGAACCTGCGCAGAGCCTGCGCGAGGCATAACCCTTATTTTTTTAATTTGCCCTAAGCATCTATTTTAGCGGAGATCGTTCATGGCCTTTACTCCTTCCACATTATCGCGCTGCCTGGCGCTAGCCCTGCTGGTGAAGATCTCCCCCGCGCTGGCAGAACCGTGGGCAGAGAAAACCTATAATCCGAAGCCAGATAGCGATGACGTGATTTTGCCTATGCCCTGCGAAGGTTCGATGGTATTTCGTCGGGTAGAAATTCCAGTAGCCGGTCCTCTGGATGATATTCCCATCACCTTAGGGGAAGATGGCGGTGAATGGGGCTTTGTGGAACACAGTTATCCCACGTTTATCGCCGGTAGCTTTACTGAAACGCCCCAAAATAAAGGCCGTTATTATTTAATGGCGAAATATGAGCTGTCGGCATTGCAATATCAGGCATTAACTTCCGATACTTGCCCGACACCATCGCGTAAACTTAGCCTCCCTCAAACCAGCATCAGTTGGTTTGAGGCCGTTAATTTCTCCGATAAATATAACCAGTGGTTACGCGCAAACGCGCTCGACAAGCTGCCGAAAGAAGATAACAAGCCAGGTTTTTTACGACTGCCCACCGAAGTAGAGTGGGAGTTTGCCGCGCGCGGCGGTCTGAAAGTGGATACCGCACAGTTTCGTGATTCCCGTTATCCGATGGACGACATCAAAAATTATGAGTGGTATTCCGGTTCGCAGTCCTCAAACGGGAAACTTCAGCTCATCGGTCTGTTAAATCCTAACCCGCTCGGCCTGTACGATATGTTAGGCAACGTCTCTGAGATGATGTTTACCCCCTTCTACCTCAATAAAATTAATCGATTGCATGGCCAGGCTGGCGGTTTTGTGGTGCGTGGCGGCAGCGTGATGTCCAGTGAGTCGGATATCCGCAGCGCTAGCCGTAAAGAAATTAACTATTACGATAATGCCCAGCCTTTTACCAGTAAAACAATGGGCCTGCGGTTGGTGCTGGTTTCCCAGGCAATTACCTCAACGGACCGGGTCAAACTTCTTGAGAAAAACTGGTCGACTCTCGGTGATGATAAAACGGGCGCAGAGAGCAGCAAATCCGGGTCCAATGATACGGCGAAAGCGTTAGGTAGCCTGGCTTCTGGCGTTGAAGACGGCGAGCTGAAGAAAAAGCTGAAAGATCTGGAAAACCAACTTCGTGCCAGCAACCAGCAGCAGCAAGAAGAAAGAGCACAGTCTATCCGCGCCAGCCTGAATCTGGGCTCTTTTCTCTGTACCAAATTACAGGACGATGGTCGTTTCCTTGACTTCCTCAATCACAATTATGAGCTGCTGTGCAAAGATAAAGACAGCAGCGATGCCAACTGTGCCATCCGCAAAAATAAGCTGGCGGAACAAACCGATCGTCTACAGCAGCTAACGAGCTACTACGCCAGCAGTCTGGTGGATTCCGGCACCCTGTATGGGCAAGCAGGGCTAAAAGGCGAAGTGAACGTGTTCAATCAGATGCTGATGCTGAATAAACGTCTTTCCGGTCTTAAGCCGTTCCTCGCTGCTCATTGGCAGAATCAGCAAAAATACCTAGCGAACGGCAAAATTGATACAGCTGGCTGGCTGGATACCTGCAAACAAGTAAAGAACGGCCACTAATCTTAAACATGTCAGTTTATAAAGGAGTAAGGAACGTGAAATTAACTCTACGAATTGCGGCGTTGACCATTGTCTGTATGTCACTCAGCCAGACAGCTTTAGCTGCGTCTTACAGTGCGGAGGATCAGGAACAATTAACGCTGGAATGCCTGCTCACCAATAATAAATACGCCAGCGCCTTTATTGCGCAGGATAGCGCGGGATATGCCCTGGGAACCCAGTCTGCTCCGACTGCTGAGCTGAATCTTGTCACTAATCAACCGGGGGTTAACGCCTACTATAATTCTCAGATGATCGCCGGTGGCTCGCTTTACTGGATACGTGTCGTCAAAGGCCCCTATGAATATATTGTTTACGATAAAGAGCAGCACGGCGATATGTCAGGTGTGGTTGTCACAAAAAAAGGGAAAAGAATCTTCCACAAAGATTGCAAGGAACCTATCAAGGTGGGTACACAAAACGATGGCAGCATCTTTAGCCGATTTGCGCAAGAAGATACAGAAGGCGATCGTATTATCGATTTAATCAACAAAGCATAAACGCTTATTTCGTCGTAATGGGGATGTATATCTATCATCCCCATAGAAGGCAGCTAAAGCTATCCGCTTTTTTGTACGCTCATTTTTAATGGTTGATAATATTGCGGATCAAACATCGACAGTGGCAGAGCATGGACTGAACCATCCGAAGACGTTTCCTCAACGTCGGTAATCACGATGTTGGCTGTATTTTCAACCGCATCACAGCTGAATTCAGTTGCCGAAAGGGTTGAGCGAGTTGCACTGCTATCGCCAAACGGCTGAACATCAAGAGTTCCTTTTTCCAGAACGGCTCCCGATTTATCAGTTAATTGTAAGCTGACTGTCAGGTTATTGAATGTCCCATCACCGCCGTTATCCAGCCGGAATACCAAAGAACACACGCCCTGCACCCAACTGCTATCCGTATTACGAATACTAATATACCGATGGTCATTCTCCGTACTCACTGCGGGGCCAACCATGCCGCCACAAAGTACGGCCAGCAATAAGCTGCATAATGTTTTCTTAATCATAATCTTCTACGCCCTCATTCCTCACGCCGCCTCACAAAATTCTGTTCTCTTCCCCGATACGTATGTCGGTTTTAGCCTATTTCAGTGCCAACTCAATCTGTTCTATTGCTTTCTAAGCATATTGTAATGAGCTATATGGTTAAAAAATAGTAATACACTAAACAAACTAGCACTTCAATTTAAAAGCGTTACTCACGAAAAAATTAGAGCGATAATTAGTTCGTTAAAAATAATAACATTACAAAATTAGTAATGTCTATTCTTTCTTGTTGCTTGTAGAAAAAACAGCCTAATCAATAGACCCTATGCAAAATTCATTGAGATGGATCATTTGAGTATATGAACGGTTTTGCTAACGTCATTAATCGTTATTATGTAAAACGTTGTTTTGTTTTCCTACGTATACCTAATGCGGAATATAAGGAAATAGCATTCTATAAAGATATTGGTGAAGAATAATTAATGAGTAGTTATTGCATGGATGTTTTTAAAAAGTTAATGAATGATTCCATGAATAACATAATATCAATTAACAAATAGGTGTAAAAAGTAATGGCTACTAAAATTCGCATGGAGAATCCACGTACTGGCGAGACAGTAACAGGATTTTATGGTTTTTCCTGGACTACATTGTTTTTCGGAGCGTTTCCAGCTCTTTTCAGAAAGGACTTCATAACCTTCATCGGTACTTTTATCGTGCTGATTATCCTTGCTTTTCTCACCATGGGTATTGGCTCGATGATTGGCATGATTATTTGGGCATTCATGTATAATAAGTACTATACAACTAATCTTATTAAGAAGGGTTTTGCTTTTGCAGGAACCAACACAGAGAATGAGCTTGCATCAGGTAAGCTTAATCTCCACTTAAATGCTGATAACTGCCTCACATACAGAATTGGTAATTAAGTATCCAATTGAGCCACCAATGAGTGGCTCAAGTATTCATTATTCTTCAGGTACGAACTCAGTTGTTACCAACGGTGCAAAACTGATCCACCCCAGCGGTTGAAAATTGATCCAGGGGTTAATCTGCTCCTCTGAATACAGGGGAGCTTATGATCACTTTTGAGATTCGTATGAAAATTAAAGTCCTGCACAAGCGGGGAATGAGTATCCGGGCCATCGCCAGAGAACTGGGTATTTCGCGCAATACTGTCCGCAGCCACCTGAATGCCAATCCTGAAAAGCCGCAGTATTCACCACGCCCGGCATCATCATCACTGCTCGATGAATACCGCGATTATATCTGTAAGCGGATCAGCGACGCGCATCCCTACAAAATCCCGGCTACCGTTATTGCCAGGGAAATCATGGAGCTGGGCTATCGTGGAGGTCTGACTATCCTGAGGGAGTTCATCCGTTCGCAGACACTCCCCGTACAGGCAGAGCCGGTTGTTCGCTTCGAAACCGAGCCCGGACGGCAGATGCAGGTTGACTGGGGGACCATGCGAAACGGTAAGTCTCCCCTGCATGTGTTCGTTGCTGTTCTGGGGTACAGCAGAATGCTTTACATCGAGTTCACCGACAACATGCGCTACGACACGCTGGAATCCTGTCACCGCAATGCGTTCAGCTTCTTCGGCGGCGTACCGCGGGAAGTTCTGTACGACAAGATGAAAACGGTAGTGCTCCAGCGAGATGCTTACCAGGCCGGACAGCACCGGTTCCATCCTTCCCTGTGGCAGTTCGGCAAAGAGATGGGCTTCTCTCCGCGGCTGTGTCGCCCCTTCAGGGCACAGACTAAAGGTAAGGTGGAGCGAATGGTGCAGTACACCCGCAACAGCTTCTACATCCCGTTAATGACGCGTCTTCGCCCGATGGGGATAACCGTCGATGTTGAGACCGCAAACCGTTACGGTCTGCGCTGGCTGTACGATGTGGCTAATCAGCGGAAGCATGAAACTATCCAGACCCGCCCCTGTGATCGCTGGGTGGAGGAACAGCAATCCATGCTGGCACTGCCACCGGAGAAAAAACAGTATGACGTGCAGGTTGACGAAAGCCTGGTGACCTTCGACAGGCAGCCGTTGCATCATCCGCTGTCCATCTATGACACGTTCTGCAGAGGAGCCGCATGATGGTCGAACTACAACATCAACGGCTGATGGTGCTTGCTGAACAGCTCCAGCTGGACAGCCTTATCGGCGCGGCGCCGGCACTGTCGCAACAGGCAGTGGTTCAGGAATGGAGCTACATGGACTTCCTGGAGCACCTGCTACATGAGGAGAAACTGGCCCGGCATCAGCGTAAACAGGCGATGTACACGCGGATGGCAGCCTTCCCGGCGGTGAAGACGTTCGAGGAGTACGACTTCACCTTCGCCACCGGCGCACCTCAGAAGCAAATCCAGTCGCTGCGTTCCCTGAGCTTCATCGAACGTAACGAAAACATCGTGTTGCTGGGCCCCTCGGGCGTGGGGAAAACACACCTAGCGATAGCCATGGGCTACGAGGCAGTACGGGCTGGCATCAAGGTTCGCTTCACAACAGCAGCAGACCTGCTGTTACAGCTATCGGCTTCCCAGCGTCAGGGGCGTTACAAAGCGACACTCAATCGTGGTGTCATGGCCCCCAAACTGCTCATCATCGACGAAATAGGCTATCTGCCGTTCAGCCAGGAGGAAGCCAAGCTGTTCTTCCAGGTCATTGCCAAACGTTACGAAAAGAGCGCGATGATCCTGACCTCTAACCTGCCGTTCGGGCAATGGGACCAGACGTTCGCCGGGGATGCAGCGCTGACATCGGCAATGCTGGACCGGATCTTACATCACTCACACGTAGTCCAGATAAAAGGAGAGAGCTATCGACTGAAGCAGAAACGAAAGGCCGGGGTTATAGCGGAAGCTAATCCTGAGTAAACAAGGTGGATCAATATTAGACCGTTGGTGGTGACGGTAAGTGGATCACTTTTTACCCGTTGTTGACACTTGAGATCACGGAGTAAATTGCGCATGGAAAGCATGGCCTTCAACTGAGGGATTTGCCGGGAAACCTGCTCCGGGGTGAAATCTTTCATGCTCCGGAAGGTCAGGCTGATGTTGTCTTCGCTGCCGTCATCAGCCAGCGTGTTTTTAACGGTCAGATTGACGTTTGGGGAATATTCGGACAACACTGAGTCGAAATTATTTTTATTCAAATCAACTTTTTTGCGCTCAGACAGGGGGGCAGACTCCTGACTATTACTGAAGTCGCCCGCCACGAGCAATTTCAGGGGGAGCTCCGTTTTCTTGCTCGCGCCACCAGTGTGCAAATCAAGTTTTAAATTAATACGCACTTTAGGGATTTCGGACTGAAAGGAAGAGTTAGACATGGCTGTCCCTGTTCTATGAAGTAATAGAAACGGTCAATGCCAGTGAGAAATAAATAAGAAAAAATTACCCTGCCAGAACAACTTTTCGGTTCGCGTCATCCGACGTAAATAAAAACCCCGGAACTAAAAAGCGGGCGCATTCCATCCACCAGCATGCCGACACTGTATTTTTGAGCATTTGCCTGAAATGGAAAATTTCGGATAAGACCCAATAGCCGGAGTATAGGAACGTTCCCTGCCAGATCGGAAATGAAAAAATGTAATAATATTTTACATTTCTAAGCTTTAACAATTAAAGATCATCTTTCTGATTTATAAGAATTTTCTTGCATAACCCCTTCAGGCCTTGTGGGATAAGGATGTGCGGCAAATGATCAGTTTATCTTAGGGTGCATATCTGTGCGAAATACCACCAATCGCATGAAATCTCTGGTTTTGTATTTTTATCGAAAAATGTGAAGCCGGACGTGACTGAGCATGTGAAAAATTGACGACATTTTCAGGTTTTCATCATTTCTGATTATTCACTTAAACGGTGCTTATTTGTTTTCGTCAGAAGAAAATAAATGTCATGACTGCCCTTTACACATGCCTCAATACCAGAAAGTAAGCACGACCCGGATATCTGCCATTCAGGGAATGGGTTGTGATCAGACTGACTAATGCGTTGAGAATGTTTGTTCTATTGCTCAGGTTGTAATGCGATCCGGTTCAACGCCATCATGACTGGCGGGAGGGCATGGGCCTGAAAAACCTCTGCACATGTTGACAGGTTGCCCGTCACCAGAAATTCCACCAGCGCAATCAGTTTACCCTCATCCGAAAATCCACCGGTCAGTGCCGACTTCCTTACCAGCAATGCATCCGTATCGCTGAATTCCTGGACCAGAAGCGCTTCATTGTCCCAGTCCTCGTCACTCACCACTGCATTGACCCAGTCCTGCGATTTAAGTTGTTCAATTGCATACGTCAGCCGGTACAAATCCGACTGAGCAGACACCGGCCCCGAGCACGAAGACCAGAGATATTCCAGACGAGTGAATAAGCTGGCAGCAAAGCCCTTCTGGCGCCCAAGTGTCATCAGACTCTCAATATCGGATGCGATAGCATGCGGAAACCGCTTTTGCTTATACGCCACAGTCAGCCAGCGCAGCAAAAATGCATGCTGAGTGGCGACAGCGCCTGACCATCCTGCTGCACGGTACGTAATGCGACAAGGGCGCACCAGGCAAAATGTGCAAGTTCAGCGACGGTTTGTTCCGGAGGTAGAGTATCGTGAGTTCTTTTCATCAGGGAATTATATCGGTGCTGAGGGTACCGGAAAAGACCAAAAAGTGATCGTGTGGGGTCAGACGGAACATCATCACGGTAACCAGTACGCTCACGGGCAAATAACACCCGTTCTGGCCGTAATCACGGGAGGTACCATGTTATCCATTCCGGCCTTCAACCGGCCAAACGGCACGGTAAAAGCGTTCTTATCTGAACGACTAATGATGAAAGATGACATGCTGGTAACGTTATTATCAGTGTGTATCACCGCACACCATGCCTCTCTGAGTATCCTGCTCATGTCCTGCTGTACGACCCCATCGCGCAAGGCCCCCAGCGTATCAAGATTAATCAGCAGCAGTATTTTGCGCTCTGGTGCACTGGCAGACTCCCACATCCATCGCAGGATCGTTGGCGGTGAACTCTGCCGCGCCTGCTGACGCTGGCGCGAATATTCGCCGGTGCGCTGCCAGACTTCAGTATGAAAACGCAGAATCAATGACCGGTATTCGCTCATGGTTTCTCGATACGGCAATTTCAGCGTAAAGCTGAATGCCGCCAGTCGCGGGTAATGGTCAACGGCCTGTTGCAGAAATGCACGCGTACTGACGGCATACGCGCTGACAGCATCAGAAGCCCGTGTGTAAGAATGATTCACAATGCAGACTCTCTTTGGGTTAAATCAGGGAAGACCCCGCCAGTGCGGCGGTATCTGGTTCATAAAGGCGAGGGAGGACTATCCGGTACTGTAGCAGTAGTTTCTCTGCCAGTTCACTTCTTCGATGCTGTAGATACCGGTCTGGCATCGGTAACAGTGCTTCACGCCCTGATAATGGTCGCCGCACCACACACAGTACCAGGACAGCGTCATCACCGTAGCATCCAGTCCGTTGAGCATATTGCGCAGCTTCCTGTGCCGGGCCCCGGCTTTCACTTCCGGGTCGAGATGGGCACAGTTCATCAGCACATCCCGGGCCACGGTCCGCGTATCGTGTTCAAACCACGCAGGGTCGCTGAAGGTGCCAGCATGCAGCACCAGACGACAGCCACAGGAAGCACAGCTCCATACCTGCCCCGGTGCGCTCATGGCTTCACCGGCCGTCACAAAGTGACCTTCACGGTCATTTGCCAGGTAACATTTCAGTACGCGCATGCCGTTACCTCTGCAGTCCGGATTTCAGCATCAGAGAGCGTCCTGCTGAACTCACCGGTTCGGCAGGTCAGGCAATAGCGCTCACCGTGATAATTACTGTCGCAACCACTGCAGTGACAGACGGCGCGGTAAACCAGCGGACGGGCATCCGGTACATACCATTGCAGCTGCCGGATATGGCGGGTCCCTTTCGCTTCCAGGTTGACATACGGACAATGCTGTCGCCCGTTATCTGTCAACATGTCGGACCGGTGTTCAAAGAACGGTCGCTCAGTGTTGTATTCAGGATGGTATCGCAGCGCACTGCCGCACAGGTGGCAGGTGTAGCGGTCATACGGATACCGTTGTGCTGTTCTGGCTCCGGTGAGACGACCATTACCGTCAAGGGCGATGAAAGATTTGGCGTACATCGTGGTACTCCTTACCGCCAGACGACACGCAGGCGTAAGCCGTCCCGATATGGGCTGCATGGCTGCGTGAATGGCGGGTCAGTTATGCGTTAGCGGAAGATGATTCTTGGTATTCAGTCTCTGCAGCCCACCGGGATTACGGTTGTGCAGATGCTACAGAGGTGCGAAAACAAACGGGGCAGGGTCTGGCACCACAATACTGCCTGCGGCAACGGGGACACTTACAGCGCGCCGGGATGTTCTGTGGTTTAGTACGGCGTTGTTTTTCCATCAACAAACCTCGTCTGCTCAGGCGCCACGGGAATCTGCGATACGCTGCTGCATCCAGGTTTCCACCTCGCTTCTGCGCCAGCGCGAACTGCGGCCCAGCTTAATGGGTTTGGGAAACAGACCGTCGCCAATCAGTTTATAAAACCACTTGTCCGTCATACCGGTGTACGTGGTGATAAAAGTCATGTCGATAAGCGGGTCCTGAGCTGAAAGCAGTGTGTCAGGACTGGCATTAATGTTCGAATTCGTCGTGGTCATGGTATTTTTCTCCCTCTGAGGATATGGCTGTCGGGAGACGTCCGGTAGTGGTTGAATCATGGGGTTACCGGTTCGCCTCAGAGGATAGGGAAACGTTGTAAAAAATTACCCGGCCCGTACGTTCAGGCCTGGTGAATCGATATATGCCTGGCTCAACCGCGGCTGCAACCGAAGTTACGTTCACCATCGCCGGTGACTTTGGTTTCGCGTTTGGCAAGATAAGCGGCCTGCGCCAGCGCCTGTTGAAGCTCTGTGGTATTACCGCGCGTCAGCCAGGACACCGGGCTCTTCGGGAAGCGGGCCAGAACGGCATGCGCCTGTGCATCCACCTTCAGAGCACTGCACCACGCCTGTTTAATCATACCTGCGAGCGAATCCGGGTCCTGGTAATCCCCCGGTCCGCACCACGTATCGCGGTTCAGCAACAGCACCGCGTGGTAATGCTTCTTCCCTTTGATTTCACCAAACTCCCGCGCCCAGACAAAACGCAGCGTGGTCGGCCAGACGCGTTTGCCCTCGCGACGTTGACGCGCCTGAAGGGCTGTAATTCGGGCTTTCAGGGAATCGGTGAAACGGGAGATAACGGCTGTATCGCTTGCCGCTGGCGTATCCGGCAGACGGAGGTCAACACGCAGGGCCAGTAAGCGGGTGTAAGCGTTAAGCGCACAACTGAAGGTATCGGCGATGCGTTGCTGCCAGAAAGGGTCGTATGTGTAACTCATTAAAATGGACTCCGGTGGGTTATCGTTCATAACCATTACCAGCGCCGTAAAAAATAACTTTTTGCCTTCAGCGGGTCCCTAAGCAGGTCCCCAGAGATGGCAGGATTCGATAAAATATCGGGGGTGGCAGGGAGATATATGCAACGGGTAGCAGCACAGTGACTGAAGCCATGAGGTCAATACGAATTAACAACGATTCTGGCGCAGGGTGACCCGAATACTGCGAAAAAACAGTCTTCCCGTTACCGACATCTCCAGGGCTACAGTGAACAATGGACATGGAAAGAAGATAACCAGAGGAAATAACGATGATTGTTGACGTTGAGGAAACCCCGGCGATCGCGCTGGCACTGTTGAAAGAAATACTTCACGACTGGTAAAAGACCGTTCCACCATCCTGGCCCTCAACCTGGCCTGTATTTAACCGGCTGGTTGAACGTCATGACGAGATGGTGGTGGTATACAGGGAGATAGCGTCCAGCAGTCTCTCCAGACAACAGCTCTGGGTGCTGCTTGAGCAGATTATCCATGCCGGTAGCTTTGGAACCGATGAGCGCTTTGCACAACTACGGGCTGATCATCAGGAGCTTACGGCCCTGAATGACAGTATCAGCGCCATGAGCCAGAAACTGGCTGAAATGCTGGAGCGACGTACAGAGCTTAGTGGGAACGGTCACTTTCATTGCGAGCGTATGCGTAAACTCACCGAATTTATCGATGATGCCGGAGAGAAGAACGATCATTATCAGCTTCACCTTAAACCAGAACTGCAGCGGCTTAATAGTTTCGATCGGCTTTGTTGAATAAATAAGATTTCGTGCGAACGACCCTGTAGCTGGCTGGATTTTCAGGCAATACGCACGCTTTCTGGCATCCCAGCCTTTGTCATCCTGTTCAACGCACGCACCATGGCCATAGCTTCCGCTACCTGACCATCGTAGTCACGCAGCGTCAGTGAATCTCCCAACAACTGCTTCATTCTGTACATTGCCGTTTCCGCTATCGAGCGACGGTTATATTCCGTTGTCCATTTCCACCGTGCATTGCTTCCGCTCAGCCGCTGAATAGCAACGGCACGGTTGCGGTCTGCGTACTCACCGGGCCAGTAACCTGCTCCTTTTCGGGGAGGAATAAGCGCGCTGATTTTTTTGCGGCGCAGTTCATCGTGACAGAGCCGGGTATCGTAAGCCCCGTCTGCCGCGGCTGCCCTGATTTTTCTGTGAGTCTGCCGGATAAGGCCCGGGAAGGCTTCTGAGTCCGTGACGTTATTCAGCGACAGGTCTGCACAGACAACTTCATGTGTGTTGCTGTCAACAGCAAGATGCAACTTTCGCCAGATACGACGGCGCTCTTTGCCGTGCTTTCTGACTTTCCATTCGCCTTCACCAAAGACCTTCAGCCCGGTGGAATCAATCACCAGGTGTGCGATTTCACCCCGGGGGGACGTTTTGAAACTGACATTAACCGACTTTGCCCGCTTACTGACACTGGTGTAATCCGGGCAGCGCAACGGAACGTTCATCAGGGCAAAAATGGAATCAATAAAACCCTGCGCAGCCCGCAGGGTCAGCCGGAATACGCGTTTAATCACCAGAACGGTGGTGATGGCGAGATCAGAATAGCGCTGGGGCCTTCCTCGTGATGAAGGCGTTGCCGACTCATACCAGGCCTGAATCGCCTCATCATCCAGCCAGAAAGTGAGGGAGCCACGGTTGATGAGAGCTTTGTTGTAGGTGGACCAGTTGGTGATTCTGAACTTTTGCTTTGCCACGGAATGGTCTGTGTTGTCGGGAGGATGCGTGATCTGATCCTTCAACTCAGCAAAAGTTCGATTTATTCAACAAAGCCGTTTCGATCTTAAGTACTGGCCTGACATTGCCGGGATTATTCATTCGCTGGATATGGAGGAGGTTGAGGTTACATTTGCTGATGAAGCGACGGAGGCGATAATTAATGCACGCCGCCCTTCGCTGACGGATTTCTTCAGAGCGTTATTCGATAACATCGGTATGCAAAAAACAGGGGATTACTACGCCTTACCACGAACGTTTAAACTCTCAGATGCAGCGCTGGCGACAATTTGTAATATCACCCGTAGTTTGCCACCCGATGAACTCGTTGACGCCGCTTATGTCAAGCGTACCCGTCATCGTCTGAAAACACAGGATTTTAGCGCGATATGGTGAAGCCACCAGCCCATGTGATAGTCATTGCCAGATTTACTTAAGCGTTTGATGTTTTGTATTGACCAGGTTTAAAAAGGGTCTGTGGTTACCCTGAAAAGCGAATATGACTCCGGCGGGATGTATATACCCGGGGTAAGAGCCCCTGTACCAGCCCCCGCTGCCATCATGATATTACTACCTCGTTCAATAAACCCGATAAATAATCGTTATCGGGACTACTGTTAAAACGCTCTGTAACGCATCACGCTCAACGTATTCATACCATCCACAGATTTCCATTAGCGTTATCTTTTATGCGATTACAGGGGCTTACAGAAAGCTTCAGTAACATTCAGGTTTATAACATCAAACCGTTTATCAGATAACTTACGATAATGCGTTAATTGTTTCTCAGACACTGAAAGATTTGGCCATAACAATACGCGATGTTACCTGCATTATCCGGCCTGCGGTACATGCCCGAACTATTACTCCCGACAAAATCTACATACCCGGATTTATGGTTCGTTGATGTAATCAATACCCTTGCACATACTTAGCGTATTAACACGATCCTTTCAGCTTCCATTGGTTATCACATTACCTGTTATAGTCAACCCTCGTAATAACACGTTAAACAGACAGGCTAACACCAGTAGCACCCACCGTGTATTTACACTTCGCACAACGCTGCCATACGCTCAGTCCATCCTCCGGCAATATTATCGACCGCACTACCCTCCCTGAAGATTTACACACCAAAGATAATATCACTAAGTTTAATATCTAACGTATTTACTCATTTACGCAGTCTTATCTCAAAGTAATGGCCTCGTCTTGTCTCTTTATAAAGGGAAATGACTGAGAGAAAGCACTGTCTGACGAGTAGCCTCACCTGCCGGTTGATATCATCGGCAACTACCTTTTCAACTGTAATATTGCCTTTCAAGTGATACTCTCTTCCAGGCTGTCATTCATCCCTCTGAGTAATGTTCTTGTACTAACTGTTGTTTAACCATAAAGAAAGGGCTATCTTTATTATATTAATACCAATCCAACACATCGGGCCTGACTGCAATACCAGAGCAGGTTACGTCAGGCCTGGTCTATACGCGATAAAAGCCATGCACGTTCACTCTGGAATTATCTTTACCAACACCCCCCCAAAAAAACACTTTGCCGCCTCAAATAACCTCAACCACTATAACGCCCAAATTTACACAACTCACAGAAGCCATCTCCCTGATTCTGAGCAATGAAATGAAAATATACTAGGGTAAACCTGCCTGCTGCCAGAAATTCCCTCTGAAGCGAACCCGGTATCATGACGGGGTGAAGACGAGAGCATGCAGAAGAACAAACGGAGGAATAAGATAAAGTTAAAGAGTAGTGGGTAAGCGAACAAGAATCCCTAAAAACAGAGCACAGAAAGAAATAAATCATTAAAAACAGCAACATTAAAACCATGGTAAAACCGTGATCAAACCAACATAAAACCACAATCTTACTTCACGATGACTACCAGATATGTTTTTTAGTGACGATAAAACCATTGTCATGCTACTTTATCCCCACAACAATCACTACACAAACCACTACTATGTAGTTTGTTTTATGGAGCCTTTTATAATGGCAATAAATTACATTAATGGCAGACAAATACCCGTTAAAAATCGTGACATACGAATCTGCAATTTTTATATTACCTGGTTAGAAATAAACAAAAACATCAGAGCAGAAGGGGTTAACCGTCAGGAAGCAGGCAGCTGCCATCAGGCAGTTAATCATCTCCTCAATAAGTACTATCCTGATAAAGAACAGCAAGACAGACTCCTGGCAGATATGCATACCGCCTGCGACGAGAATATCTTACCTGCAGAAAAATTTGACTGGATTGAAAACGACGAGCGGGCCGCATTCTGGATGTGGGGTTATCTCTGTGAAGCGAGTGACTATCAGCTTGGTATTCTCCGTTCAGGAGATGCCCCTTTCGGTCAGAACTGGTATCAGTTCCTTCAACTCAATAAATCCCCGGCAAGCCACCGGGAAAGAATGCAACTTCTCTTCAATTTCTTTGACTGGATAATTATTCCTGCCCCACCAGTTAATCACCTTAAGAGCCAGGTAATGGACAGGCTCAAAGACCAGTGGAAAAATATTTACAGCAAACCTGCTCCGCTGAAATGGTTACCTGATGAGGAAGAGGCGGTACTGTGGGCATGGAACAGTCTTAAATCGCTACAGGAAGAAAGAAACGCCCCCACCGGCGGACTTTCATTTACGCTTTCTTCGCCGGGGCTGAGCACCTGGTTTACCCCTCTGAGCCATGCTGAACGAAATTTAGCGCTACGTGCCGCACTTGATTTATGGGATGACGCACCGGATACCAAACGGCTATTCCTGCTTAATCTGAATAAAGCCTGGAATCAGCAGAAGCTACGTCAGTCCCGCACAGATAAAAAAGCACTCAATACGTACCTTAAGAACGAAACTAAAATGCGACTCGACTTTATGGCTGAACGCAGCGGAGTTCGCATCAGCGATATGCTGGAAACTCTGATTAATGACCATTACCGAAAAACCTGTGGTGGTGAGTGAGGACTTTGAGCTAAAAACAAGGTGAGCGGAGGCAGTAATACAGCCCATACATGACATTCAAAAAAATTTCAGACCTATATTACCTGTGTGAGAAGGGCAGCAGAAATGCTGCCATTTTGTTATTTCACTCACGGAGGTTAATGTGTCAGATAAAACTGAACAGGGTCTTGATGGCCTGAAGCAACAGCTGTCTCTCCTGCCCGAAACACTCTCCCGTACGATACTAAATCGCATCCGCCAGCACATCCATTACGAGCCGGTCGTTGGCATTATGGGTAAAACAGGGAGTGGGAAAAGTTCTCTATGTAATGCGCTCTTTCAGCAGCCCCTAAGCCCGGTCAGCGATGTGCAGGGCTGTACCCGTGAACCGCTTCGCTTCACGCTCGATATTGGCGGGCGTCGCATGACGCTGGTCGATTTACCCGGTGCCGGTGAATCTCTGGACTATGACCGTGAATACCGGCAGCTATATAAAGATCAGTTACCGACGCTGGATCTTATCCTCTGGGTGATGAAAGCGGATGACCGGGCCTGTGCGACCGACGAAGCGTTTCACCGGTTCCTGCTCAATTGTGGCGTCTCACCGGGCAGCATTGTCTTCGTCATTAACCAGGCCGACAAGGCGGAACCCTCGCTGGAATGGGACAGGGAAGCGTGTCTGCCCTCCACTGGCCAGTTGCTGACGCTGACCACCCGAAGCGCAGCCATCTCACGGCAGTTCTCCTGTCCTTATCCGGTTCATGCGGTGTCAGCCAAAACAGGCTACAACCTGGCCCGTCTGGTCGAAACCATGATATTTGCCCTGCCCCCGGAGGCCAGCAGCGGCGTTTTTCGTCAGGTCAGGGAAGAGCACCGGACTACGGAGGCAGAGAGTACCGCCCGACAGGATTTCGGCGATCTGCTGGGTGAGTTATTCAGCCGGATAGTGGACGCCATTCCGCTGCCAAAGGCGGTCCGTGAAGCGCTGGGAACGATCCGCGACGGCATTGTGAATGCCGCTTCTGCGCTGTGGCACTTACTTTTTTGAGGTGGTGGAAATGATACTCAGGACACTGACATGGTCCCTGTTACGCATGCTGCTGCGCTATATCCGAAGACGGGTGGTTAACAGGATCCTGGATTACTGCCGGCGCGCAGGCTGGCCGGAGAAAGAGATCCACAGCGTCCGTTGGGCTCTCATCCTTCTGTTTCGCCTCTTACTGCGTTTACTGAGGGCGAGATTAATAAAACGCAATACTACAGCCACCTTCAGCCCTGACAACGCCTCCTGCTGACCGGCTTTATGACAGAGTATGACCGCGTAACGCTCACCAGCTAAGCGATGTGAAATTATCATCGTAAATTCAGACAGTTATCGTGGGAAAAATATTGCATCTTTTCTGCCGCGCTGTCTTATCGCTGGTCATATCCTGTCCACACCGTCCTGCATAATAACCGCATGAGTTATCTCGGTATTTTTCATTCACGGAGGGCATATGCGCGCCACGAACCCTGCGCCCCGACACGACAGGCTGGCACTCAGGCTGTCAGTTATTATTAGCCGGCTTTTTGCTGGTGAATCCCTTTCACTAAAAGCGCTGTCCGGTGAATTTGGCGTATCTGAACGCACCCTGCGCCGGGATTTCTCTCAGCGTCTGCTGCATCTGGATCTGACTGGCGATAACGGCTGCTGGCGGTTACGAACAAACCCGATGCGCGACCATACTCCTGGTGCGCTGGCGTTTGCCCGCAACACCGGAATAGCCCGTCTCATTCCCTCACAGAGCCGCCATCTGATGCAGCTGTTGATGGATGAAAACGGCACATCTCCATGCCTGATAGGCCATGCACAGCAGCCCGCGGGGATCCTCCCGGACTGCTTTGAGCGACTTGCTGAAGGCATTTACCACCACCGTCTGGTCAGCCTGTTGGTTAAGGGGATTCGTCACGACCACCTTGAGCCCTACCGGCTAATTTTCTCACATGCAGACTGGTATCTGGTGGCCAGCCAGTATGGTGCGATACGGGTATTCAGGGTTGAGGAGGTAACGTCGGTCTCCTTGTCTGAACGCTCTTTTCACCGGCGCAGTGAAACCAGCGCACTCATTGTAGACGCGGATTTCATCAATGCCCTTCCGCATTTTCACTTTATCAGCAACGTCATTCATACCTTCCGGGAGCTTTCTCCCGAACCTCACACCAGACCAAAAGGAGTTAAAACATGAAACACGGTACAGCCCTGCTGCTGAGCGCAGGAATGATGCTGGCATCGCTGTCAGCCGTAAATGCCGCTACGCCCGATGCCCTTATACAGGCATACCACCAGCGTTGCGGAAAGCCCGTCTTCTATGCGCAGACCGTTAACCACAAAAAGGAAGTCGAGATTTGCATCATCACCCCGTCGGTATCGTACTCATTCGGCAGGACCGGCGCAGAACATAAGGAAATGGACCTCACCGTACCGGCAAACACCACCACGTACGCTTACCAGAGCAATCAGGTAATCAGTCTGCAGGAATTCACAGTCAGAAACGGAGACACCTCATACCAGGTATCTGCCGGGACAAACGATGAAGGCAGACCGTTCGCGTCCCTGGACGTTTACAAGGGAACACCTGAGTCGGGCCAGCATCTGGCGGAAATCCGGCTCGACCCGAACACGGTGGTGAACAACATCAGCCATGCCCTTGCACAGGAAGGCGTGGTGCAATCGGACAGCCTCTGAGCAGAGGCGTTTTAACGAATGGATATTAACACAATGATTCACAGGCAATTAAAAATGACGACGGCTTCCCGGGGCGCGTTACTGGCCGTCACTCTGCTGTCAGCTCTGGCCGTGAGCGGCTGTGGTGACAAAAACGAACAAGAGTTTATCCGGGGCTGTAAGTCCGGTGGCGGAACCACCGCGGTCTGCGGCTGTATCTGGGATGAGCTGAAGACGAAATATACCCACGGGGAACTGGAGAAAATGAACCAGCAGTACGGCTATGTCCCCCCGCGTTTTATGGACAACATGCTGAGTGCCGCTCAGCAGTGCAGAAAATAAGGACTTACCAGAATGGGGCTTGTTATTAAGTATTTCGCAATTGCCTTTGGCATCGCGCTTGTGGTTGTCCTGTTTAACGTGTTCGGAAATACGGGCGAAATCCGCAGTTTCGGGCAGGGGATGGGGTATCTGTTCTGGATGACGCTCGGCCCCGGTGCCGGTATGACTATCGGCGCGTTCCTGCGCCAGTGGCTGATGCCGGATGCGGTATACACCAGCGAAGGTATGACCGGGCTGCTCAAAGCCCGCTTGTTCTGGCTTGTGGGGCCTCAGTGCATCGGCTGGCTGGCCGGTCTGATAACGGTTGGCAAACAGCTTATGTAACACCCACGGCGGATTCATCAACAGTTGCCCGCCTCTTAGATAATTTAAGGAAACGTTCATGCGTAAACTATCTGCCGTTCTGCTGGTAACAACACTGGCATTCACTGGCGTCGCTCACGCTATCCCCAATATGTGGACCAGCGGCTTCGGCATGGGAGTGACCGAATACATCATCACCAGCCCCGAAAATGTGATGTTTAACCTCAATTGCACAGGCAACCCCGATGAGCAGAACATCCTGCAGCATCACGTCATGCTCACCTTTCCCGATGGTTCCGGGGCAGACTCACATGACGACCATACCGCCATCACGCTGGTAATAAACGATCGACAATTCCCGCTCCCTTCGTCTCTGGGATGGCGTAATGCGGACAATGCCTGGTCGCAGTTTATTACGGCTCTGGGACAGGCTGCACATTTTGATGTGTATGTGAATGACAGGAAAGCCGGCAGTTTTAACCCGGGGATCAGGAATACACAGCAGGAGCTGAAAAATATCAGCGACTGTGAAAATACGGCCGGTTAATTCACGGAAACACTCCCCCCACTCGTTTAATACAGGAATTTAGTTCATGACAGATATCACGATTAATACCCTCAGCCAGCGGCTGAATACCCGTACGCTGCATTTTGTCCTGCTCAGCATGGTCACCTGCGGCGTCTGGCCCCTGCTCTGGCTCTACAAAAAGCAGGATATCATCAGCGAGACCACGGGCTACCCGCTTTACGGCAATCTGTTTATTATCTGGCTCACCGTCTGTTTCGGGCTCAGTCGTCAGTTGGGTGCCATGGCAGCACCTGACCCGTACGGTTACGACTCAACCGGCGATATCCTGCTGGCCATCAGCGGGCTGCTCTCAATAGCCAGTGGTGTGATGTATGTGGTCTGGGCTTTCAAGGCCAGAACCGCACTGCGTCACTTTGCGCTGAACACGTTTCGCTTTGACCTGAAGATGAACGTCTTTTATACCGTGCTGTTTAACGTCTTCTACATCACGTACTGCATCAATGACATGCAGCAGGCGCTGGCGAAACACCAGATTATTCACAGGAACACCACAACACCGGGTGAACATGCTCCGGCCCAGGCGGCAGAACAGACGAACCAGCCCTGACAACTGCCACAACACAGGTATTACACACCACCAACGCCCTGCTCATCCGAGCGGGGCGTTTTCTTTTATTTCTCAGAAAGGAAATTTCCATGCGCTTAGCCAGCCGTTTTGGCGCTGCCAGCCTCGTGCGCCGCGACCGCCCATTAACCCGCGATGAACTGGCGCACTACGTGCCCAGCGTCTTCAGCGAAGAAAAACATGAATCCCGCAGCGAACGTTACACGTACATCCCGACCATCACCCTGCTGGATAACCTGCAGCGGGAAGGCTTCCAGCCGTTCTTTGCCTGCCAGACACGCGTGCGTGACCTGAATAAACGCGACCACACAAAGCACATGCTGCGCCTCAGGCGTGAAGGCCAGATTACCGGTAAACAGGTCCCCGAAATCATTCTGCTTAACAGTCACGACGGCTCCAGCTCATACCAGATGCTGCCGGGGTTGTTTCGTGCAGTCTGCCAGAACGGACTTGTCTGTGGCGAAACCTTTGGGGAGGTGCGCGTGCCGCATAAGGGTAATGTGGTGGAGAAAGTCATTGAAGGGGCTTATGAGGTACTGGGGATATTTGACCGGGTCGAAGAAAATCGGGATGCGATGCAGTCACTGTTACTCACGCCACCGGCACAGCAGGCTTTTGCAAAAGCCGCGCTGACGTACCGCTTTGGTGAAGATCACCAGCCGGTGACGGCATCCCAGATACTGACGCCCCGCCGCTATGAAGACCGTCAGGACGATCTGTGGTCAGTTTTCAATCGTTGTCAGGAGAACCTGCTGAAAGGGGGTCTGCCGGGACGTACTGCCAAAGGCAAGCGCAGCCATACCCGCGCGGTTAAAAGCATAGACGGAGACGTTAAGCTCAACCGCGCCCTCTGGGTAATGGCGGAAGAACTACAGCAGGCACTGAGCTGATGCCACCGCTACCTGATAACGCCCACCAGGCAACCCTTTATCCGACCGCCCTGGAAAACACTCCCTGCAGCCGCTCCATCTCCGATGACGACCTGTGCGCCTGGTGCTCACACCTTCTTTATCGTCCCGGTGAACTCAGCCTGTGCCGCTTAATCCTCCCGGAGGGCCACTGGCCCTCACGATGCGATGCAGATGGCTATGCACAGTCCTGCCCACAGCTACTCCTGACCACATCACCTGCTGAACTTACCTGCCAGTAACGCATTCCTTCACCATCACGCCTCAAATCACCTTTTCCACACATCAGGCTCCCGTTTACCGGAGTCGCACTTATGACCTTTCAAAAGGAATAACCAATGAATAACGCTACAAATCTGCAAACCCTTTCAGACCTCGAAAATACCAACACTCTCATCGTCACGTTGTTGCCCGATGAACAGCGTATCGGCTTCTGGCCACAGCACTTTGGTTCCATCCCGCAGTGGATGACCCTTGAGCCGCATATCTTCGCCTGGATGGACCTCTTCTGTGCAGACTATTGCGGGGGTATCTGGCAGTTTTACACGCTGAGCAACGGCGGTGCTTTTATAGCCCCGGAGCCCGATGGTGATGACGTTGAAAAATGGACGCTGTTCAACCCGATGAATGGCAACGATGTGGAAATGAGCGCAGAGGCCGCGGGCATAGCAGCCTGCCTGATGGCTTACAGCCACCACGCCATGCGCACCGAATGCGACGCCATGACGGAGCACTATTACCGTCTGCGGGACTACGCGCTCAACCACGCGGAATGCAGCGCCATCATGCACATCATTGACTGAGGATCCCGCTATGGAAACACAGTTACCACTGTTTGCCGCCGAATTACCGGCATCCGCACAACACACCATCCGTGAGGCACTAACCCTGCTGGAGCGTCAGTTACGCGAACCCGGTGCGTCATTTACCTCCAGTAGCTCAGTACGTGACTGGCTGCGCCTGCAGCTTGCCACACTGGAGCGCGAAGAGTTTACCGCGCTCTTCCTCGATAACCAGCACCGGCTGATTGCGCACGAAACTCTCTTCACCGGCACCATCAACCATACGCAGGTCTATCCACGGGAGGTGGTAAAGGCTGCACTGAAATATAACGCTGCTGCCATGCTCGTGGCGCACTGCCATCCTTCAGGGCACGCAGAGCCCAGCGATTCAGACAGACGGATCACAGAACGTCTTAAGCAGACGCTGGAGCTGGTCGATATTCGCCTGCTGGACCACCTGGTGGTTGGCGGGATGGATATAGTGTCTTTTGCCGAACGAGGCTGGCTTTAAGGAGACCGGTGATGAAGATTATCAGCAAACGCCAGGCGATGGCGATATACCGCCAGCATCCGCAGTCCCGGCTGTTCCGCTTCTGCACAGGGAAATACCAGTGGTCCGGCAGCATCTGCCACTATGCCGGACGGGAGGTGCAGGATATCAGCGGTGTGCTCGCCGTATTCGCTGAACGCCGCCAGGACCGCAACGGCCCGTATGTTGTCCTGCGCAGCGTTACCCTGAATTAACACATAGTTAAGGATTACTTAAATGCAAAGCTCAACAAATGTAGCAAACCACGATATTGCCGCCTCCTGGTGGGGACTTAAGCCTGCAGCTATCCCGTGTTTTGGCGCACGACTGGTACAGGAGGGCAACCGGCTGCATTACCTGGCTGATCGCGCCAGCATCACCGGCACCTTCAGCGAATCAGACCTGCGCCATCTGAATCTGGTATTTCCACTGCTGTTGAAACAACTTGAGTTAATGCTCACCAGCGGTGAACTCACTCCCCGACATCAGCACGGCGTCACGCTCTACGCAAAAGGACTGACCTGCGAGGCAGACACCCTCGGCTCCTGCGGGTACGTTTATCTTGCGATTTATGCGACGCCACCTGCGGCACAACCCGGAGGAGAATAGCCATGCAACACGCCTGTAAAATCAGCGAGGTCATTGAACTGCTGAAACA
The DNA here is from genome assembly GCF_013728095.1 of Citrobacter sp. RHBSTW-00887. Taxonomy (NCBI): domain Bacteria; kingdom Pseudomonadati; phylum Pseudomonadota; class Gammaproteobacteria; order Enterobacterales; family Enterobacteriaceae; genus Citrobacter; species Citrobacter sp. RHBSTW-00887. The sequence goes on from NZ_CP056267.1 coordinate 4,798,315, forward strand.
ACATCAAAATGACGACTTCGTATTGTGTTCACTCTGGTACGAAGACGATGTACACAATGTGGATGAGTCTGTTACGACAGAAGAGGCCAGAGCGGCATTATGCCATGCAGCCAGCCATCACGACGCAGAACAGGGCATTAACTGGTTCACACTGGAGGCCGCACTTGACGCCATCAGACAGTAAGTGGATTACCTGAAAAACACCGTAATTCACCATCCCCCTTCACCGTAATCCCCCCGACCATCAACATCTTATTTATTTAACAGAGATCAACTTTATGCAAACCTTACCCACCATCCCGACGAGGAAGGTATCGTCACACCCGTCGCCGGTAGAAATCTGGCAGCAACTTCTTACTTATCTGCTGGAAAGGCATTACGGCCTTTCGCTTAACGACACACAGTTTGGTGATGGCAATGTGATCCAGCAGCATATTGACGCCGGGATTTCACTGGCAGATGCACTCAATTTTCTCGTTGAAAAATCTGAACTGGTACGAATTGATCGCCCCGGTTTCTCCATTCAGCATCAGTCTCCGTTCATCAGCGCTATTGACATACTCCGGGCCAGAAAGGCCACCGGCCTGATGCAACGTACCGGCTATAAGGCGGTGACTTGCGCCATCAGTGGGCAGTAATCCAGGGGGCAGCAATGAAGCTGTCCCTGACGGTGGAAGCCGATACCGTTAATGTACTGGCCCTTAATGGGGGCCGGATCGCCGTCGATATCGATGGTATTGAGCTGGCTGCGCTGATTGATGTGGTCAGTGATAACGGGTATTCGCTTCGTGTTGCTGATACCCCAGGGAGGTTGGTTGTTGAAGATCAGCTACCACGTACCGCCCGTCTGAATGGGATCCAGTGCAGTACCGCTCATATCACGTGTGAGGATAACGCTATTCTCGACCAGGTCACTCTTCAACGCCACGACGGCGGCAACAGTGACTGGATACTGTGCACCGGCTACGGTTACCTGCTCAGACTTAATGCTCGCTTATACCCAGTGCTGGAACTAAAGAGATTGGGGCTTTCAAAGGGCTGCCGTCGGTTAGTGACCACACTGATACGACGTTACGGGATCGATATGCTACATCTGGATGCAGCGGGTGACCTGTTGCCGGGTTTTAGCACCTTCAACTGGTAGTCTCTCCTTCCGACATGCTCAGTCTCTGCAACACATCCGCTCAGAATAATCACAGCCCTGTATTCACCACACGCATAAACGCCAGCCCTCACCGACTGGCGTTTTGCTTTATATAAAGGACATAAACTATGTCAGAACTTACTCTCACCGAATCCGAAGTGTTAACCGACAATACCGATGTAATTTGCTCGACCAGCATTGAACGTATCGTCACCGGACGCAACGCGGCGCTGGCTCAAATTGAAACGCTGATACAGCAACTCGACGATATCTCGACACTGACTAGCAACATCGGCGGTTAGACTGGCCCCATGAATCTCCAGACAGTTGGTATCACTTAAATTAGTGATAGTCTTAATACTAGTTTTAGACTAGTCGTTGGAGTCCGAATGATTGATGTTCTAGGTCCAGAGAAGCGCAGACGGCGCAGCGTTCAGGAAAAAATCGCCATTGTTCAGCAGAGCTTTGAGCCCGGAATGACCGTGTCGCTGGTCGCCCGTCAGCATGGCGTTGCTGCCAGTCAGCTGTTCCTGTGGCGTAAGCAATATCAGGAAGGCAGTCTCACTGCGGTTGCCGCGGGTGAACAGGTTGTACCCGCGTCGGAGCTGGCATCTGCAATGAAGCAAATTAAAGAGTTACAGCGCCTGCTGGGCAAAAAAACCATGGAAAACGAGCTGCTGAAAGAAGCCGTTGAATATGGCCGACAAAAAAAGTGGATAGCGCACGTGCCCTTGTTGCCGGAGGATGGCGAATAAGCCTTGTCAGTCGTTGCCTCCGGGTCTCACGTGCGCAACTGCATGCCATGGCCCGTCGGTCGAAGGGCTGGCAGGATCGTCGGTGCAAGCGCAAGCCTGATGATACTGAAGCGCTGGCTCGTATCCATACCGTTATCGACGATCTGCCCACCTATGGTTATCGTCGTGCATGGGCACTGCTGCGCAGACAATCAGAAACTGACGACATGGCGGTGATCAATGCCAAACGCGTATACCGCATCATGCGTCAGAATGCGCTGCTGCTTGAGCGTAAACCGGCAATACCGCCCTCGAAGCGGGCGCATAGAGGGAAAGTGGCCGTTGGAGAAAGTAACCAGCGGTGGTGCTCCGACGGCTTCGAGTTCAGCTGTGATAACGGTGAAAAACTGCGGGTCACGTTCGCACTGGACTGTTGCGATCGCGAGGCACTTCACTGGGCGGCAAGTACCGGTGGATATGACAGTGAAACCGTGCAGGACGTCATGCTGGGTGCAGTAGAGCGTCGCTTCGGTAACAGGCTGCCGACATCCCCCGTTGAGTGGCTGACAGACAACGGTTCAGCCTACCGTTCTCATCAGACGCGTCAGTTCGCCAGAATGGTAGGACTGGAGCCAAAACATACGGCGGTACGTAGTCCAGAAAGCAACGGAATGGCGGAGAGTTTCGTGAAAACGATGAAGCGCGACTACATCAGCATCATGCCAAAACCTGACGGGTTAACAGCGGCAAAGAACCTTGCGGAGGCCTTCGAACATTACAACGAATGGCATCCGCACAGTGCACTGGGATATCGTTCGCCACGGGAATATCTGCGGCGGCGAACCAGTAATGGGTAAAGCGATAAAAAGTGTCTGGAAATATAGGGGCCAATCCACCAAATACCTATAAAGAAAATTCGACAGTGTCAACTATCGATCAATAGGATTAGCCTATTTTTTTACATCAAACAATAGGCTGTAATGGCATTTTTTTAAGAAAAATACGATTCAAACATGGGATAATAAATTAAAATTCTGTCTATTTTTGGATTAGGGAGTCAATATGTCTGAAGGAGTTTCTAAAAATTCCAGATATGAAATCATTGCAATTCTGAGAGATGAACTCAGGATTCAATCTAAATTGTACTTCTATTGTAATGATATAAAACACCAGTCAACCCTAAAAAAAATAGAAGGAAATTTTTTCTATATAAAACCATCTACCTCTCATCCAGGCCTTCCTAAAGAGAGCATTTTTTATTTTATCATCCACAGCCCATTAGGAAAAATAGAATTCACAACCAACAATCGAATCACTGACAAAAGCAATTCAAACAATCTTCTATGCTTCATTATCCCTGAATCATTATCAATACTACAACGAAGGACATCACCAAGAATTAACGTTAGGTACGAAAGCCAGTTTTATTGCTCTGGAAGATACAGAAGTGGCACTATTTATAAATATCACTTGAATGATATATCTGAAGGTGGTTGCTCGTTTATATCCCTGGAACCTTTGCATAGTTTTATTAGAAATGGAAATGAACTTGAAAATTCAGTGTTAAATCTTGGGGAGTACGGACAAATCCTTTTTAATTTAAAGATAAAACATATATCCGAGGAAAATAATCGCAAACAATGTGATGCAACAAGCTTCAGAGTATCTTGCATGTTTTATTACGAAAGTGAAGAAAAAAAAGAGAAGATAGAAAAAATAATTGTCAAATTGATAATTGATAGAAAAATAATAAACAGGCGAAGCCTAGTTTAATTCATTTGATGAAATATAATTTCAATAAAACACAACCACTTTAATCTAAAACACTATTAATTCAATAGCACACAAGACATTTTTTGATAACGATAGTCAACAGGAAAATTTAACACATTGAAAAACACATTACTTTATACTGACGACAATATCATCGGGCACTCAATCCATGATTATATGATTGATAACAAAAAAAACATCACCACTCTTAACTTCCAGGATATTGTTAAGGGGACCAGCGCGCCATCAACCACTACCATTATTGTCAACACTATCCATAAGGATATCTCTGCAGCCACAACGGTCGCATTGCTTAATACCCTGCGCAAGCGTCTTACGCACTGCGCTTTGCTGGTTTTAATTGTAAAAAGTGACCTCTCCAGACTGTTCCGGGAGCTGCTTTATATTGATAATATATTGATTTTGAATGAAAAATCTTCTTTATCAGATTTCTCAGCCATCATCAACAGACCTTTGACCGCCGATGGCTGCCAGCGGTTATGTACCCGGCGTAAGCTAACCGCTAGGGAGCTTCAGGTTCTGGAGCTAATCATTGCCTGTAACAACAATAAAAGAATCGCATTACTCCTCGATATTGATCACAAAACGGTACACAGTCATAAGGTACATATTATGAAGAAACTGGGGATGAATAACTCACGGATAATGAATAAAAGGATAGTCAATATGTATCGGTGCTAAAGCCAAAAATATGTGGGTGACCAATCAAAAACCGATAATTCATTGGTAATCTGCCTTTAATAATCATTCCCATAGACATAAACCTGACCTATAATAAAGTTATCTTCTCTTTACCTCCGACCTGATTTTTGACGAGAGATAATGAACGCGACTCTGTTTTCCAATCATAATTTATCACGTAGCGATATATCCGTTCGTTATGTCTTTCAAAAGATGTTTTCCCCAAAAGGTACGCTCGTCGCCGTAGAGTGCCTGAGTCGTTTCGATAGCCTGTCTATCTCTCCAGAAAACTTCTTCCGCTATGCCAATACGGGATTGCGCGAGAGCATATTCATGGAGCAACTGGCGCTTATTGAAAAACATAAACAGTGGTTTAATAAAAACGGCATCTCTGCAACAATCAATGTTGATGACCATATACTCAACATATTGCTAAGACCAGAGATTAAAAACCTCGTTGGCCACATTGGCTGCGTTCACTTTGAGGTAACAGAAAACTCGAATAAATTATTGAACAATGCTCTTGCAACCTGGAGCGATCCGCGAAGTACGACGCTCTGGCTCGATGATTTTGGCTCAGGCAATGCGGGTATTAGCGCGATTCGAGGCTACCATTTTGATTATGTCAAAATCGATAAAGACTTCTTCTGGCATTTAATGCAAAAAGATTCTGGCCGACCATTGATGGATGCGCTGATCACCTTTCTTTCCCGTAACCACCATAATGTGATTATTGAAGGCGTAGAAAGCGAAGCGCACAAGAAATGGTTACAGGGCATGGAGTGGTTTGCTATTCAGGGACACTACTGGAAGGAAGTCAGTATTGAACAACTGGTCAAAGAAGATATCAAGGTTTAAAAAAATGCCGGAGCATTCCGGCATCAATATTAACATTCGCGCAATAAAGTCAATCAATCACTCAATTATAAACTAACTCCCAGGTCGCCCAGCTGGTCAACGGACCGCTGGTCGCTTTTTCCGGCGCTGGCGTAACGTAGCCAATGTAATAAGTAAATATCCCGCCATCCACCGCCTTTTCGACCAGAGGCACCCGGTTTTGCTGCGGGTCAGCCGGGACAATTTTATTGCTCTTGTCCAGAGTATTATTGTCGTTAGTCGACAGCGCCAGGAAAATATGGCTGGCCCCATCCGCGCGCGTATTCGCCAGATAACCAGCGTTTTCATTGCTGACGGAATTAACCATAAACCCATCAATCCAGCGCACATTCACCATCCGAACTTCATCTTTATCCGCCGCGCCGCCATCATGACGAAGCTGGCAGTTTGAGAGTTCCAGCGTGAAAGGCTGTGGTTTCATAAATGCCCCCGCCCCGCGATCGTGTACTTCTGCCAGGCTGACCGGCGCCAGCCAGACGCTTCCACTCCCTGCATTATTGCCGCCGTTAAGCGCCACGCTACAGGAGATGTCGGTCACCCGTCCGGCAAAATCAACCCGCCCACGATCGTAATTCGTCTCGAATCCCCACGCCGAGGAGGCAATAAGCGTCCCGCTTATCAGGGCCAACTGAATGAGTCGTGTGCTATTTTTATACTTTGCTGAATCACTCATACCCGCCTCCCGCATTAATCGTACGTCAGGTTAAAGACCAGGTGCGACTCCACTTCACCGGTACTGGTAGTCGGCGCATATTGATAGAAGCGCGCATGGAGAGGCAGGGTGATATAACGAGTTTCCTGGTTTTGTAATGTACCAATATTATATTTTTTGTTGAATTCCAGAGGAGTGTTGTCCTTTATAACCTGCACACCAACGCCCTTAGCAGCAGAATTTCCGGTCTTTTCGTTTAGTAGAACACCTTGATTCGCTGATGTATTTGTAGCTAATGTTCCAGAAAATGAGGTGTTAATATTTGCATAACCACTGACACTGACTCCCCCACTACACTCCAGTTTAATATCAAATGGTGTACCGCCAGCCCAGGTCCCCACCCCTTTTAAATCAGCTCGTTTAATCGTGCCTATATCGACATTCATATTTTTGCCACCTAAAATGGTACAAGAAGGTGAAACAATTGTAATGGCATCAGCATTAAGGCTGGTTTTAAGGATTGTAAATCCTGGTCCGTACTCTGTATACGGCCCACTGGCTATGGTTCCACTCCCTGTTGTGGTACTGGTCTTAATTATATCTAATGTGAATGTTGAACCTGCGAGTCTAAAGGAGGAACCTGTCGTGGTATAACTATCAGGGTAGATCATACTGATCTCCCCTTTACGTGAGAAACGTAAACCAATTCCAGGAATTGCAGTTGAATAGACTTTATTGGCCCCCTGAACCAAACCAGCAGCAACAACTTTCGCATCTGATTTCAGAGTAGTAATTCTATCACATGTAACATAAATCGTATTATTATCCGGCATTGTCCATGTTTTAGTTGCAATGACACTCCCTACTGGTAAGTCCGGGCTAACAACCACGCGCCCCATAGCCATATTAATTTCATAGGCACTATTAGATTGCCAACATGATGCCCATGCTGACGTTGTCCCCAGCGCCATTAAGCCAATAAAAAGCGTCAGTTTTTTCATTAGCGACATAGCGTTTCCTTTGTTTTTTCCTGACTTAATTCCACCGAGCACTGTCCGCCGCTCCACTTAACCGTGGCCTTCGGCGCGCTGGCGTCGCTGATAAACATCATGCTGCCCTGCCCCACCACGCCGATCTCTTTCCCGGACGGACCGAATATCGTGGCGGCAAACGGTAACGGCAGGCCATTAGCCTGGCGCGCCCGCAGAGTGATGTTGTTCTGCAGCGTGGTATCGAAGGAGACCTTGACCACGCTCCCTTCCCACGGCACCACCTGCGCCACGGTACTGCCGAAGGCGACATCGTCATTGCTGCCTTTCGGGTCAATTTCAACGGAATTTATCCGGTAAGGCCGCAGATACGGCAGAATGGCGTAGCCGTTGCTGTCGATGCGGGTACCCGGCGAACCGGGCAACATCGCGCCCGCGGCATCTTTCGCTTCGATCAGCGCCATAGTAGTGCCGGTTTCCGGCGAGAATACGACGCCGTGCTGATGCGCGATTAGCGTCCCGCTGGCGCCCACGCCGCTCTGGCGATAGCCTTCGCCCTGGCTATAGCTGCCGTTCAGCGTCGTCCACGGGGTACGGTAACTGCCGTTCAGCGCCACATCGTGCTGGCCGCCAGTGGCGGTGGTCGTCGACACGCCGTAGTTAAGGTTGTTTTCGCTATCCAGCGAACCGTTGACGCCAATCTGCGAGCTGGCGAAACGCGAATTGTTAAACGCGGTATTCGATGTCAGGTTAGCGGTGCGGTTTTCACCGAACCACAGCGGGTAGCTAAAGTTGAGAGACACGCGATCGTCGCGGCGGTGGCCGGAACTATCCGGGGTATAGACGCGCTGGGCGCTGACCGACCACGAGAGCCGACCGTACATATTGTTGTAACTAAACTGATACTGCTTTTCCGTCCCCGAACGGTTCCAGTAATCCGCCACCCGACCGCTCAGATAAAAACCGCCCCAGCCGTCCGGCAGGTTCTGGTTGACGGTAAAGGTCATCCCGTTTTTCTGGCGCCACACGGTGTAGTTGCTGTTGTAGTTCTTCTCCTGATCGACGGCGTAGAGGGCGTCGTTCAGGTTGTAGTAGCCTTTGGTGGAGTAGCGATACGCCGCCAGCACGATGCTGGTCTGGGTTTCGGTAAACATGCGGTTAAAGGTGGCGCGATAGCTTTGACCGTGCTCGTCAAGGGTATCGCTCTTCAGCCGCGAGTGAGTCACGTCGAAGGAGAGCGCGCCGATGCCGGTGTTCATCCCGGTCCCCAGCAGGAACGCCTGATAGTCATCAAATCCGGTGACGCCGGTATAGCCGGTAAACAGGTTATTTAAACCATGCTGCCAGGTTCCCTGGTAGAGCATCGGTTTATTACGCAGCGAACTATCGTCGACTTTACCGGCGGAGAGCGCGTAGCGGGTCATCCCCGGACGCAGCAGCTGCGCTACCGAGGCGTAAGGTACGCTGAATACCTCGACCGAACCATCGCCCTCTTTAACCGACACTTCAAGGTCGCTACCGTAGCCGGAAGGATAGACATCCTGCAGGGTAAACGGCCCCGGCGGCACCGTGGTCTGATAGATAATATTGCTGCCCTGGCGCACCGTCACCAGGGCGTTGCTTTGCGCCACGCCGCGAATTTCAGGGGCGTAGGAGCGCATGCCGTCGGGAAACATATTGTCATCGGTCGCCAGGTTAACCCCGCGCAGGCCGATGGTGTCAAAGAACTCGCCGTTGGTAAAAATCTGCCCGCCGCTGACTATCGAGTTAATCTGCGGAATCGGCCGCTGCAGATAGGTCTGGTTGCTGTTCCAGTGCGCTTTCCCCTGCTGCTGCTGCCAGTTCAGGTTACCGATATGCTTGAGCAGCCAGCCGTCCCACGACAGGCCCGCGTTAACGCCAAGATACGCGCTGCTGTTATCGGAACCGTTGGCCGAGGAGATATGGCTGTTCCAGGCGTTGGCCATCCAGCCTAAATTCAGCGCCGCAACGCCTTTATCCCAGAATTGCGGGCTGACAAAGTTTTTCAGGCGCTGATCTTCGTAGATTTGCGGTACGGCAATATCCAGTCTCAGGGAGGACTGAATCAGCGTGTCTTTGACGTTATCTTCGTGACGCCACTCCTGCAGGCGTCCGCAGAAGCCCTCTTTTTCGCTGAGCTGCGGATTTAATTTTTCCGGCGAAATCCCATACTGCATCAGCATCGCTTTGGTATAGCAGACGCCCATTTTGCCGTCTTTACCGGCGGTGATTTTCAGGTCGTAGCGCCCTTTCCATTCGCCGTTGGTATAGACATCAAGGGAGTAGACGCCCTCGCTGATAGCGCTGGTCGAGAAGCGCGACAGGTCGACCTTTTCGCGACTGCCGACGATAAAACCATCGTTAAATTGATAGATCGTTCCCGGGTTTTCCTGTCCGCTGGAAAATGGCGGAAAGCAGCACAGCGCAACCGCAATAGCCGTGCTTAATCTTCCCGGGCAGATTGACCTCTGCTTCATGATCGTTTCCCTTATTTGACGGTAACTTTCACTGCGACATCTGCACCATAATCATTAATGTTGTTAACGGTCAGGGTCTCGCCTTTGCTCACCGCTGAAGAGAGGGCGATGGTCTGGCTGGACTGCGGGGCAAACATGACCGTTTTGCTGTTGAGCGCTTTGCCGCCGTTACGGGAGATACGGCTTACGGTGATATAAAAGGGCGTTGGGTTACTGACGGACAGGCTGCTGCCGTTAGCGGAGAGCGCCAGTTTTTCTGCCGCAGCGTCGCGATTGCCTAGCCCGGCAGGGCGATAAATAAACTTAAAGCGCGAACGAATCGCCAGCTGCAGAATATTTTGCCCTTCGTTTTTCTGGCTGGCCTCAACCGGCGGTATTTCCAGAAGGTTCAGCCACCACAGCGTCTCTTTATCTTTAGCCAGCCCTGCATTACTGCCGAGCTTAATACGCAGGGTTTGACCGCTTTTCGCATCAACGCGGGAAATAGGCGGCGTGATAATAAAGGGGGTCGTAATGGTATCCGGCGTCGCGTCGGCATTACCGTTATCCAGCCAGGCTTGCGCCAGCGCCGGACGGTCGGCGGTGTTAGAGAGCTGCACCGTTATTTCTTTTTCATTTCCTGGATAAATAAAGCGGGTACCGTTAACAATAATATTATTGGCATGGGCCGCAAAACTAAAAATGAAACAGAAAAAAAGGGCAATACGCTTCATGCTGACCTCAGAATAAAAAAATAAGCGGCAGCAGTGGCCGCTTTATTATTGTTGTATACCCTGAATAATTCGAATTGCAGAAAGGCGGCCAGAGAGTGACTGGGGTGAGCAAACGTCGCCAACGCCTGTGCCATTCGAAGTATGACGGGTATAGACCGCCCCGGCGCGAGGCGGCTTTATCTCTCAGTCGATATTACTGATAAGTAATTTCGTAAGTCGCGTAGCTGTTAACCACACCGGTGGTAACCGTGGTCGGGGTGCTGGTCGCATAGCCGACGTAGTAAGTGAAGCGCGCGCCATCCTGAACGGCAGAGGCATCACCGGCCGCTTTAGGCTGGGTGCTGTCGCCCGGGATGATTTTGTTGGTCAGCGCGGTGGCGTTATCGGTGGAGAGAACCAGCTGGATATTCTGCGCGCCGGCGGCTTCGGTGTTAGCCAGGTAGCCCTGCTGTTTAGCGGTTGCGCCCGCCAGCAGGTTACCGCCGGTCCAGTTCACACCCAGTTTGCTCACATCATCCTGTTTGGTGCCATCAGCCGCCTGGCAGTCAGAAACATCGATGGTGAAAGATTTCGGTTTCAGATAGGTATCCGCCGCGGCAGCTTTAACTTCCGTTAAAGTCACTGGTGACAGATAAACGTTCGCATCGCTGCCCTGGCCGTTTACGGAAACAGTACAAGATACGTCGGTAACTTTACCGAAGAAATTAACCTGACCGCCGCCTACATTGGTATCAGCAGCATTTGCCGCAGCCATACCAAAAAACGCAGTTGCCATTGCAGCAGAGAGAAGAACCTTTTTCATTGCCATTTCCTTGTCAGAGTGAATTAAGTATCAATGAGCAAACAGTTAATACGCACAAAAGTCAGAAGCGATTTGCGATGCTCACTTGTGCAACTGTTAATAGAAACTTCGACTGACCGGAGGCCGCAATATTTAAGGCGTCAGGAAAGAATTCAATGAAAGAATTCGTCGAGGCTGTCGGCGTCAAAGAATGCTATTTCGAAATTAAACATACATTCTTTTACAACTTGATTGAGACTGTTTTATGGATTAGCGCCTATTAATAGACAAAAAACAATCAGCAATTCCAATCAAAGACATGTTGACTTTTGTCAAACATAACATAAAGCAAAGTAACACATTGATTTTTAGAGGTTATAATTACAATGCGCCAATGGCTATAATTTTAATGATGTTTAAAATCACAATGGCATGGGTAAGTCAGTTTATTCAAAGCGTACTGGTCGAAAAGAATTACTCCAGGCGGTGGCGAAGATTCCGGTCTGCCTGATTAGTGTCGAAGCGAGCACTGGGGCATTTTACTGGCAGCATGAGTCTGAAAAATAGGGACATAAAGTAAAAGTTATCAATCCTCAGTATGTAAAACACGTTACCCGCCCTGAAATCCGGGCGCGCTGTAGGTGATATCAGTCACCCAGACCTGATTGGGCTTTACCACGGTAAATTCACGCTGCACACGATTAGGGGCAACGACCGAAGGTCTGCCAGCCATCCGGCATGAAGCTTTATAGCCACGCACCGCTTTGATCCGGTTCAACAACGGTAGCGGCATAGAAAGCCACAGGAAGTAGCTGAGGACTCGCTGAAGAAGGTAATAGCAGCTTTCCCTCGCGCCATTGCTGGCGCGATTTGCCTGAGCGATATGGCCCAAGGAAGACCTTTTATAACCGTTTTAACCGATGTGTCAACGCCAAGATTACTGACCGTTTTTCGCCATTTTCATTGCCCGCACTCCCTGTTGGTCATTAACGTTGTCCGCTTTCCACCATTTCATCATCACTGATTGGCGTTGCGCTTTTTGCCAGCACTCCGGCTTTGCGTTTCTCTTTCAACCGATAGCTTTCTCCTTTTATGTTCAGCGTCGTTGAGTGATGCAGAAGACGATCCAGGATCGCCGTCGCCAGCACGTTATCACCGAACATTTCACCCCAGTCGGCGAACCCTTTGTTTGACGTCAGGATGATGCTCGCTTTTTCATACCGGCGGTTCAGCAGCCGGAAGAACAGACTCGCCTCCTCACGGTTCATTGGCAGATAACCTATTTCATCCAGGATAAGCACCCGCGCATAACTCAGTTGCTGCAGCTGACGTTCAAGACGATTTTCCTGCTTCGCCTTTATCCGTGACAACGCCCGTTGCTGGCCTGTTCGCCTGCTCTGTCGGGTGCTGGATGTTCATCCCAGTGGCTTTTACGCCTGGCTTCAGCAGCCGCATTCACAACGCCATCAGGCAGACCTGAGACTGACAGGACAGATTAAACAGTTCTGGCTGGAATCGGGATGCGTCTATGGTTATCGCAAGATCCATCTGGATCTGCGGGACAGCGGGCAACAGTGCGGAGTGAACAGAGTCTGGCGACTGATGAAACGTGTCGGGATAAAGGCTCAGGTCGGATACCGGAGCCCGCGGGCACGTAAAGGCGAGGCCAGTATCGTGTCGCCCAACAGGCTCCAGCGACAGTTCAATCCGGATGCTCCGGATGAGCGTTGGGTAACCGACATAACCTATATCAGGACCCACGAAGGCTGGCTGTATCTTGCCGTGGTTGTTGATCTGTTCTCACGCAAAATTATCGGCTGGTCCATGCAATCCCGGATGACAAAGGACATTGTCCTGAACGCACTGCTGATGGCTGTATGGCGGCGTAATCCCCAAAAACAGGTGCTGGTTCATTCGGATAGTAAGAATGTCTGTGTCAGTTCTCATCATCATGCTTGCTGTTTTGTTCGCGCGGTGAGATCACTGATGCAGTGAAGACTTTCCGGCTACCTGACTCACACTCTGATCGACCAGAAATGTGTCTTTCCCTGGACCCGTCGGTTGACGGAAAGTACTTCATGCGAGGCTTCTCCTCACCGATGCGCGTGACTCAAGAAGGGCCTGACGTCTTGTCTCCTTACTGTCCTGTCCGGGTTATCGTCAGGAGAAATGACGATAAGTTCCAGAAAGGATTAGGCTATGGCGAAGACTAAATCAGTTCGCCCACCGTTTGTCGTGGGCGGCGTTGATACGCATAAGGACCTGCACGTTGCTGCAGTAGTTGATGAAAACAACCGCGTTTTAGGCAGTGATTTTTTCGCGACAACCCGGCAGGGATATCGGCAGATGCTGACATGGATGGCATCTTTTGGAACGGTTGCCCGCATCGGAGTTGAATGTACCGGTTCTTACGGCGCTGGCTTGCTACGCCACCTGCAAAATGCCGGCATCACCGTGCTGGAAGTGACTGCTCCGGATAAAATGGAACGCCGCAGGCGTGGAAAAAGTGACACAATTGATGCTGAAAGTGCCGCCCACGCAGCTTTCTCATTGATACGCACTGTCACACCTAAAACACGAAGCGGGATGATTGAAGCACTCCGCGTTCTGAAAGTCTGCCGAAAAACAGCCGTTGCAGCACGTCGTATTGCGCTGCAAATGATCCAGATGAATATCGTTTCATCTCCGGATGAACTACGTGATCAATTACGTAATCTGACCCGGATGCAGCTGATTCGAACCCTGGCCGCATGGCGGCCGGATGTGACGGCGTATCGTAATGTTCAGGATGCTTATCGTATTGCCCTGAAATCGCTGGCTCGACGATATCTTGAACTTCACGATGAAATAGCAGACCTGGATATCATGATCGCGTCAATCGTTGATGAGCTGGCACCTGAGCTGATCAAGCGTAACGCTATCGGCTATGAATCCGCTTCTCAGCTGCTCATCACTGCGGGTGATAACCCTCAACGGCTGCAGTCTGAGCCTGGCTTCGCGGCCTTATGCGGAGTCAGTCCCGTTCCCGTCTCATCAGGAAAAACAAATCGCCACAGACTGAACCGTGGTGGAGATCGCGCAGCAAATAGCGCCCTGCATATCATCGCTATAGGCCGGTTACGTACAGATACGAAAACGCAGGAGTATGTCGCGAAAAGAGTCGCGGAAGGGCACTCAAAAATGGAAGCGCTGCGCTGCCTGAAACGTTATATCGCACGCGAGGTCTTCACACTGCTTCGCAATCAAAATCGGCAGATTAACAGCACTCAAATAACGACTTGACACTTAGAAGGGCGTCCAGGGCAGTCAGTACACAAGCCATGAGTGGCAGTCGTTCCTGAAATCACACGGCCTGGAGGGCAGCATGAGCCGTCGCGGTAACTGCCACGATAATGCGGTTGCAGAAAGCTTTTTCCAGTTGTTGAAACGCGAACGGATAAAGAAAAAGATCTATGGAACGCGGGAGGAAGCCCGCAGCGATATTTTTGATTACATCGAAATGTTTTATAACAGTAAGCGTCGGCATGGTTCCAGCGATCAGATGTCACCGACAGAATATGAAAACCAGTATTATCAACGGCTCGGAAGTGTCTAGATTATCCGTGGCGATTCAACTATTAGCATTTCATGTTTCTTTCGGCAGGCTTTCTCAAATGCAAAGACAGGTTGACCCACCAGGTTATATACAGCAGTTTTCCGCTCTCCTGAGTCTGCAATCACGGTAAGATATAAGGAGATGGGCCTGACTCGCCCGCCAGGATAACGAATTTTTTTTTAACCCCTGCAATGCAAGTGATGCAAAACCCAGTATGGCGCTACCCACCAGCTCCGGAGGAGCCTGAACATCCCTTACTATAGATTCAATTGCATTCCGCATTATTTGAGGGAAGTATTCTACTGGGTAAGTAGCCTTTTTGTCTTTTATAACTCCAACACTCATATTCGACCTCTCATATGTTAATTTTTACTGGCAGATATACTGCAGGACCAAGAATATGATACTCATCTGCTATTTGGAATACTCCGGCAGACCATTGGTCTAAATTGGTTTTATTTGGATTGATATTATTTTAGTCAGGATTGTTTTGCTACCTGATACTGTACAGATATGAGTCATGAACAGCCCTGTACTGGTCTGTTTTACTCATGGATAAATAGATGATTTGTGATGCCATTATTTAAAGCTACATCCAAAATTACGTTCACCATCTGTAAAGCATTTGTTTTTCTCTTTTGCGAAGTAACTTGTCCGGTAAATCAGCGAGCAATATGACTCACTTTGCTTGCCATCCTTTGCACTCAGGTAATAACAAGGATTCCTGGGTATGTGGACTAACTCTTTATCGGGGGGATATATGAAACTGACAGCACTCATCCATGACTCACGTATAAGGCGGCGTAGTGTACCTTTGTTACTATCATACGCTCCCAGTGTATTGAAAGTGTCCCCGTTGAGTAACAATAAAACGTGATAATGTTTCTTATGTGAATCAGGTACAAACTCTCTGGCCCAGTAGACTGGCCCCCTGAATCTCCAGACAACCAATATCACTTAAATAAGTGATATTCTTAATACTAGTTTTTAGACTAGTCATTGGAGAACAGATGATTGATGTCTTAGGGCCGGAGAAACGCAGACGGCGTACTACACAGGAAAAGATCGCTATCGTTCAGCAGAGCTTTGAACCGGGAATGACGGTCTCCCTTGTTGCCCGGCAACATGGTGTGGCAGCCAGCCAGCTATTTCTCTGGCGTAAGCAATACCAGGAGGGAAGTCTTACTGCTGTGGCTGCCGGAGAACAGGTCGTTCCTGCCTCTGAACTTGCTGCCGCCATGAAGCAGATTAAAGAACTCCAGCGCCTGCTCGGCAAAAAAACGATGGAAAATGAACTCCTTAAAGAAGCCGTTGAATATGGGCGAGCAAAAAAGTGGATAGCGCACGCGCCCTTATTGCCCGGGGATGGGGAGTAAGCTTCGTCAGCCGTTGTCTCCGGGTGTCGCGTGCGCAGTTGCACGTCATTCTCAGACGAACCGATGACTGGAAGGACGGCCGCCGCAGCCGTCACACGGATGATACGGATGTGCTTCGCCGTATACACCATGTTATCGGAGAGCTGCCCACATATGGTTATCGTCGGGTATGGGCGCTGCTTCGCAGACAAACAGAACTTGATGGTATGCCTGCGATCAATGCCAAACGTGTTTACCGGATCATGCGCCAGAATGCGCTGTTGCTTGAGCGAAAACCCGCTGTACCGCCATCGAAACGGGCACATACCGGCAGAGTGGCTGTGAAAGAAAGTAATCAGCGATGGTGCTCTGACGGGTTTGAGTTCCGCTGTGATAACGGAGAAAAACTGCGGGTCACGTTCGCGCTGGACTGCTGTGACCGTGAGGCACTGCACTGGGCGGTCACAACGGGTGGCTTCGACAGTGAAACAGTACAGGACGTCATGCTGGGAGCAGTGGAACGCCGCTTTGGCAGCGAGCTTCCGGCGTCTCCAGTGGAGTGGCTGACGGATAATGGTTCATGCTACCGGGCGAATGAAACACGTCAGTTCGCCAGGATGTTGGGACTTGAACCGAAGAACACGGCAGTGCGGAGTCCGGAGAGTAACGGAATAGCAGAGAGCTTCGTGAAAACGATAAAGCGTGACTACATAAGTATCATGCCCAAACCAGACGGGTTAACGGCAGCAAAGAACCTTGCAGAGGCGTTCGAGCATTATAACGAATGGCATCCGCATAGTGCGCTGGGTTATCGCTCGCCACGGGAATATCTGCGGCAGCGGGCCAGTAATGGGTTAAGTGATAACAGGTGTCTGGAAATATAGGGGCAAATCCACCCAGACAACACGTAATGATGTCTTACGAACTCGCTTACCCTCTTTCTCCCGTTTGTTAAGATGATGTGAAATTTTTGCTTTCAGAGAATCCGTAAAGCGGGATATTACTGATGAATCTGTCCTTGCGAAATTAGCCTCATCAGGCATGTCATTTAATGGTTTGAGAACAGGAGTATGTAAATCTATTCTTACAGCCAATACTCTTGAGTGTTCACTCAATGCTTTATCAATAGTCTGTTCTATTTTCTTTAAATGGTATTGATTCAATTTTCCGTGAGAGGTGATATATTCGTACATACTATTTGTTTCCTTCTTTATATTTCGAAAGTGTTAGTCGTAGTAGAGCTGATTATTTAATTAAATCACTTGCTCTACGCTTGTATTGTTCATATGCATTATGCATACGGTCTATGTTTACTTGCCGAGTTATATGCATGAGCGTTGTTTTATTAGTGCTGAAATGTTTGTTGGTTTCAATGTATTGAATTGGGTCTTCCCTTGTTGTGGTGGCTAAAGGCATGATAATGGCGTATTAATTCGCCAGAGGTCACCACCATGGACGAAAAGTCCCTCTATGCTCATATCCTCAACCTGTCTGCTCCGTGGCAGGTAACGTCTCTTTCTCTCGATGAAAATGCGGGGTCTGTTACCGTTACTGTCGGGATCGCTGAAAATACTCAGTTGACCTGTCCTGACCTGCCCCCAGGATTAGATACAACCGTCAGTTAGTAAGGTCGGTTTGTTTACCTTCACATTTTCCATTTCGCCACCGTGCTGCAAACTCTGATGGCGTCTGATAATTCAGTGCTGAATGTGGACGACACTCGTTATAATCCTGCCGCCAGTCATTAATGATTTTCCTTGCGTGAACGATATCGCTGAACCAGTGCTCATTCAGGCATTCATCGCGAAATCGTCCGTTAAAGCTCTCAATAAATCCGTTCTGCGTTGGCTTGCCCGGCTGGATTAAGCGCAACTCAACACCATGCTCAAAGGCCCATTGATCCAGTGCACGGCAAGTGAACTCCGGCCCCTGGTCAGTTCTTATCGTCGCCGGATAGCCTCGAAACAGTGCAATGCTGTCCAGAATACGCGAGACCTGAACGCCTGAAATCCCAAAGGCAACAGTGACCGTCAGGCATTCCTTTGTGAAATCATCGACGCAGGTAAGACACTTGATCCTGCGACCGGTGGAAAGTGCGTCCATGACGAAATCCATCGACCAGGTCAGATTGGGCGCCGCCGGACGGAGCAGCGGCAGACGTTCTGTTGCCAGCCCTTTACGACGTCTTCTGCGTTTTACGCCCAGGCCACTGAGGTGATAAAGCCGGTACACGCGCTTATGATTAACATGAAGCCCTTCACGGCGCAGCAACTGCCAAATACGACGGTAGCCAAAACGCCTGCGCTCCAGTGCCAGCTCAGTGATGCGCCCTGATAAATGCGCATCAGCAGCCGGACGGTGAGCCTCATAGCGGCAGGTCGACAGGGATAAACCTGTAAGCCTGCAGGCACGACGTTGCGACAGACCGGTCGCATCACACATCAGCATCACGGCTTCCCGCTTCTGGTCTGTCGTCAGTACTTTCGCCCAAGAGCCACCTGAAGCGCCTCTTTATCCAGCATGGCTTCGGCAAGCAGCTTCTTGAGTCTGGCGTTCTCTTCCTCAAGCGACTTCAGGCGCTTAACTTCAGGCACCTCCATACCGCCATACTTCTTACGCCAGGTGTAAAACGTGGCATCGGAAATGGCATGCTTGCGGCAGAGTTCACGGGCGGGTACCCCAGCTTCGGCTTCGCGGAGAATACTGATGATCTGTTCGTCGGAAAAACGCTTCTTCATGGGGATGTCCTCATGTGGCTTATGAAGACATTACTAACATCGGGGTGTACTAATCAACGGGGAGCAGGTCAACATCTATATACATACATAGACAAACGCCACTGTTCTTTAGTCTGGGGTTGAAATTGCAATAAAGGAAGGAGTTAACGATATTCATGATTTTTATACCTTTTTAGCCATCGAATTGCTCTGGAGTTATCACATATAATGCTCGGGCTTTTTTTTATTAAGTTATGGATGAATTTGAATCTATATTACTTTGGTGAAAATCCGTTACTCCTCGAAGCATATATCTATTCTTCTGAGGTTAAGCCGTTTGGTGCAAAGAGATAAATTAAGGAACTCATCATGAAACTAGCCAGTCGTTTTGGACGGGTAAATCAGGTACGGCGCGACCGCCCGTTAACCCGTGAAGAATTAATGCAATACGTCCCCAGTGTTTTTAGTGAGAATAAGCACGAATCCCGTTCAGACCGATACACCTGGATACCGACCATCACTATTCTTGAGAATCTGCAGCGGGAAGGTTTTGAGCCTTTCTTTGCCTGCCAGACCCGCGTACGTGACCAGGGCCGACGGGAGCACACCAAACATATGTTGCGCCTGCGTCGTACCGGGCAACTTACCGGACATCAGGTTCCCGAAATTATCCTCCTCAATTCACATGATGGCTCATCCAGTTATCAGATGCTGCCGGGATTGTTTCGTGGCGTCTGCACCAACGGGCTGGTCTGCGGGCAGTCATTCGGCGAAGTGCGGGTGCCGCATAAAGGGGATGTGGTGGAGAAAGTTATTGAAGGGGCTTATGAGGTACTGGGGATATTTGACCGGGTGGAGGAGAAACGTGATGCCATGCAGTCCGCTCTGTTACCGCCACCAGCGCAACAGGCGATGGCGAGGGCCGCTCTCCACTATCGTTTTGGTGAAGACCACCAGCCCGTCACTACCGCTCAGATACTGACGCCACGTCGTTACGAAGACCGCAGTGATGACCTCTGGACGGTGTATCAGCGGATGCAGGAGAACCTGATGAAGGGAGGACTGGCGGGGCGTACCGCGCAGGGGCGAAGCAACCGTACCCGTGCTGTGAACGGTATCGACGGCGATGTGAAGCTTAACCGTGCGCTGTGGGTGATGGCAGAGAATATGCTCGAACTGCTGGGGCAGGCATGACTTCAATGCGGAGGAACATACCCGTGAACACCGAAACTCACCCACACCTTCCCTCCGGCCCGTTTACCCGTGAGCAGGCCTCAGGCATCGCAGCGCAATATGACAACATCACCATTGAAGACGACCAGGGAACGCATTTTCGTCTGGTTATACGTTGCGAGGGTGTGATGGTCTGGCGGGCATGGAACTTTGAACCTGAAGCCGGAGTGATGCTGAATCGCTACATCGCACGTTATGGCATCCGCAGGTCCTGACCGACCTTAACAGACTTCAGCCTCATCCTTTCCCGCCAGCCCTGACCGGCTGGCTTTTTTATTTCCGGAGTCATTAATCATGAACAACGCATTAACGGATAACACCATTCCGACAGACACTCTTTGTGCCACACCTGTTAAAGATGAACAGCGCCTTCGTTTCTGGCCTCAGCATTTTGGCCGTATCCCGCAGTGGATAACCCTTGAGCCTCGCATCTTTGCCTGGATGGACCGGCTGTGTGCGGATTACAGCGGTGGCGTCTGGGCTTTTTACACTCTCAGCAACGGTGGTGCTTTCATGGCTCCGGAAGAGAGTGACGGCCCCTGGTCGCTGTTTAATACCCTTAATGGTAACAGCGCTGAAATGAGTGCTGAAGCTGCGGGTATTGCCGTCTGTCTGATGGCTTACAGCCACCATGCCTGCCGAACGGAGTGCGATGCCATGACGGAACATTATTACCGTCTGCGGGATTATGCGCTGAACCACCCTGAGTGCAACGCCATTATGCACATCATCGACTGAGGTACTGCACCATGGAAAAACAATTACCGTTGTTTGCATATGAACTGACGGCATCAGCACAACAGACCATCCGCGAGGCGTTGACTCTTCTGGAGCGCCAGTTACGAGAACCCGGCGCGTCGTTTACGTCCAGCAGCTCAGTACGTGACTGGTTACGGCTCCATCTGACAATGGAGGAAAGAGAGGCATTTGTTCTGCTGCTGCTGGATAACCAGCACCGCCTGATTACGCATGAAACGCTGTTCAAAGGCACCATCAGCCATACCGAAGTTCATCCACGGGAAGTGGTGAAGGCCACCCTTAAATACAATGCGGCGGCGGTGATTGTTGTTCACTGTCATCCTTCAGGCCATGCCGAACCCAGCCAGGCTGACAGACGGGTGACTGAGCGACTGAAGAACGCTCTGGACCTTGTGGGTGTGCGCTTCCTGGACCATCTCGTCATCGGCGGAATGGATATCGTCTCGTTTGCTGAACGGGGCTGGTTGTAAGGGAGGAGTATTAATGAAAATTATCAGTAAGCGTCAGGCGATGGCGATATACCGCCAGCATCCACAGTCCCGGTTGTTCCGCTTCTGTACCGGCAAATACGCGTGGTCCGGCAGCATCTGCCACTATGCCGGTCGCGAGGTGGACGATATCAGCGGTGTACTGGCCGTATTCGCAGAGCGCCGCCAGGACCGCAATGGCCCTTATGTCGTATTGCGCAGCGTTACGTTGAATTAATTCACGATTAAGGAGGACTACATTTTGTCGAAGAACATCACGCTAACAACGCATGATATCAGCGAACCCTGGTGGGGGCTCAGGCGCAGTGTCTCCCCGTGTTTTGGTGCCCGTCTGGTCCAGGAGGGAAACCACCTGCATTACCTGGCTGACCGTGCGAATTTTAACGGACAGTTCTGCGATGCGGATTTGCGCCATCTTGACCAGGGTTTCCCGGTACTGATGAAACAGCTGGAGTTAATGCTCACCAGCGGTGAACTGAATCCTCGTTATCAGCACTGCGTCACGCTGTATGCAAAAGGTCTGACCTGCGAGGCCGATACGCTCGGTTCGCACGGCTATGTTTATATCGCGATTTATCCCATTCCCGTCACCACAGAATAACACCGTAACACTTCGCCCTTCAGCACACATGTTTTCCCACTAAAGAGATAACGCTTATGCAAACCAAATCATCCCCTTTAATGCGGGCGGCATCGTCACGTCCGTCTCCCGTGAGTGTCTGGCAGACCCTGCTGACCTGCCTGCTGGAACAGCACTATGGCCTTACGCTTAGCGATACGCCGTTCATTGATGAACAGGTGATTCAGCAGCATATCGACGCGGGTATCTCGCTGGCCGATGCCCTGAATTTTATTGTAGAAAAGTACGAACTGGTCCGGACTGACCGGCCAGGCTTCAGCATCCTGACGCAGTCTCCGTTTATCACACCCATAGATATCCTCCGGGCCAGGAAAGCAACGGGGCTGATGAACCGTGACACGTATAAAGAGGTGACGGCTATTACCAGAGGGCAACATCCGCAGGTCAGCGCTCCAGGCAAGCGATGAGCTGGACGAAACAAGTACATCAACACCAGCCCTGAACGGCTGGTGTTTTTCTGACTATAAAGGAGAGAAATAATGGCCGGAAATAATGTTAATGAATCCGAAGTGTTAACCGGGCACACTGATGTGATTTGCTCCACCAGCATTGAACGTATTGTTACAGGCCGTAATGCTGCGCTGACACGGATTCAAAGCCTTATCAGTGAACTTGATGATATCTCCATTCTGACCCACGATATCGGCGGTGGTACAGCACAGGAGTGGGGAATGCGGGAGGGCTATCGCTGCGATTGCTGGTTCACGGAAAAAACCGATAAAGCAATGAAAGCGATGACCCGCAATATTGATCGCCGCATCTGGCGAGAGCTGATGAATAAATCAGGCATGCTGAGCCTGATGGATGCTGATGCCCGTGACGAGTGGCACAAAAGCCTGGAGAAAGACGATATCCCCGCGATATCTGAAGACAATATCCTCAGTACTTTCCGGCAACTGCACCAGAGTAAAGATGAGGTATTTGAACGGGGAGTTATCAACGTCTTCAAAAATCTGAGCTGGGATTACAAAAGCAACAACCCGTGCAAGTTTGGAAAAAAAATCATCATTAATAGTCTGGTGAAGTACGATAAATGGGGCTACAGCCTGAGCTGGGGCTGGCAGCGCGATCGATTAGCTGACCTGGAGCGTGTACTGATGCTCCTGAATGGAAAGCCCATCCCCGACAACCGCGCCGATGTTACCTGCCGTCTAGGCGATTATATTCATGAGAACAGGAACAGCACCAGCTATGAAGATGAGATGTTTTCTATTAAGTACTTTCAGAAGGGAACAGCGCATATCACATTTAAGCGGGCAGAGCTGGTTGATAAGCTGAATGACATCATCGCCCACCACTACCCTGGCACGCTGGCATCCATGCAGTATTCAGGATGATTTATCTGTCTGCACAAAGTGGAATTTCATTACCCTTGAAGGGTCTGAACAAACGCCTTGCCATCTCAACTACTTATGGCCAGAATAAAGTTGGCGTACCTGGTGCTTTTCTTCTGGTGGTTTGTTACTGGATCCTTGTGACGCACCAGGTGCGTCGCCAGACAAAAGAACACAATGAAGCATCTACACATCATCCTCAGATGACCATCCCCTTGCCGTCCCCGATTCGGGTTTTAAATTCGTACCAGGCGGGACAGAGGGTACAAATGAGGGCATAAATTTCATCACATCAAAAATTTTATTTATAAATCATGAAAATAAATCAAAACATCGATTCCGAGTCCGGCACCACTATTTAAAGAACCCGCCCTAGAGGCGGGTTTTTGCTTTTGTAGTTTCTGATACTTTCCAACCGATCATCTCTCAATATCTTTACTGCTCTACCCCCACAAAATCCATACGTAAGATTAGTCGTGCCTGTTAGCAAGCTGAGATCTGGGTTCTATAGAGGTCCGCGACCCTGAGCGACAGTACCTGTTACTCAACCCCGCGCACGGATAACAGGCAATGTGCTGCCGGGAGAGCCTGGTGCGCTGCGCTTCTCAGGCCTGCACACCGGTTACAACATGATGGGCTGGATAAAACGGTACGCTGCATCCGGCAGTTCTCATTCCCTGCAGACGCAAAAAAGCCCATCCGGCAGGATGGGCTTCTTCACTTGTTTGATGCCTGGCAGTTTATGGCGGGCGTCCTGCCCGCCACCCTCCGGGCCGTTGCTGCGCAACGTTCAAATCCGCTCCCGGCGGATTTGTCCTCCTCAGGAGAGCACTCACCGACAGACCACAGATAAAACAAAAGGCCCGGTCTTTCGACCGGGCCTTTTGTTTTTATTTGATGCCTGGCAGTTCCCTACTCTCGCATGGGGAGACCCCACACTACCATCGGCGCTACGGCGTTTCACTTCTGAGTTCGGCATGGGGTCAGGTGGGACCACCGCGCTACAGCCGCCAGGCAAATTCTGTCTATCAACACACTTTTCGCATGTCGATGTAATCTGTAATCAAGCTGAATTTCGATGTCTCATCCGCCAAAACATCTTCGGCGTTGTAAGGTTAAGCCTCACGGTTCATTAGTATCGGTTAGCTCAACGTATCGCTACGCTTACACACCCGACCTATCAACGTCGTCGTCTTCAACGTTCCTTCAGGACCCTTAAAGGGTCAGGGAGAACTCATCTCGGGGCAAGTTTCGTGCTTAGATGCTTTCAGCACTTATCTCTTCCGCATTTAGCTACCGGGCAATGCCATTGGCATGACAACCCGAACACCAGTGATGCGTCCACTCCGGTCCTCTCGTACTAGGAGCAGCCCCCCTCAATTCTCCAGCGCCCACGGCAGATAGGGACCGAACTGTCTCACGACGTTCTAAACCCAGCTCGCGTACCACTTTAAATGGCGAACAGCCATACCCTTGGGACCTACTTCAGCCCCAGGATGTGATGAGCCGACATCGAGGTGCCAAACACCGCCGTCGATATGAACTCTTGGGCGGTATCAGCCTGTTATCCCCGGAGTACCTTTTATCCGTTGAGCGATGGCCCTTCCATTCAGAACCACCGGATCACTAAGACCTGCTTTCGCACCTGCTCGAGCCGTCACTCTCGCAGTCAAGCTAGCTTATGCCTTTGCACTAACCTCCTGATGTCCGACCAGGATTAGCTAACCTTCGTGCTCCTCCGTTACTCTTTAGGAGGAGACCGCCCCAGTCAAACTACCCACCAGACACTGTCCGCAACCCGGATTACGGGTCTACGTTAGAACACCAGCCATTAAAGGGTGGTATTTCAAGGTTGGCTCCATGCAGACTGGCGTCCACACTTCAAAGCCTCCCACCTATCCTACACATCAAGGACCAGTGTTCAGTGTCAAGCTATAGTAAAGGTTCACGGGGTCTTTCCGTCTTGCCGCGGGTACACTGCATCTTCACAGCGAGTTCAATTTCACTGAGTCTCGGGTGGAGACAGCCTGGCCATCATTACGCCATTCGTGCAGGTCGGAACTTACCCGACAAGGAATTTCGCTACCTTAGGACCGTTATAGTTACGGCCGCCGTTTACCGGGGCTTCGATCAAGAGCTTCTCCTTACGGATAACCCCATCAATTAACCTTCCGGCACCGGGCAGGCGTCACACCGTATACGTCCACTTTCGTGTTTGCACAGTGCTGTGTTTTTAATAAACAGTTGCAGCCAGCTGGTATCTTCGACTGATTTCAGCTCCATGAGTAAATCACTTCACCTACATATCAGCGTGCCTTCTCCCGAAGTTACGGCACCATTTTGCCTAGTTCCTTCACCCGAGTTCTCTCAAGCGCCTTGGTATTCTCTACCTGACCACCTGTGTCGGTTTGGGGTACGATTTTGTGTTACCTGATGCTTAGAGGCTTTTCCTGGAAGCAGGGCATTTGTTACTTCAGCACCGTAGTGCCTCGTCATCACACCTCAGCGTTAACAAGACTCCGGATTTACCTGGAATCTCCGCCTACATGCTTAAACCGGGACAACCGTCGCCCGGCTAACATAGCCTTCTCCGTCCCCCCTTCGCAGTAACACCAAGTACAGGAATATTAACCTGTTTCCCATCGACTACGCCTTTCGGCCTCGCCTTAGGGGTCGACTCACCCTGCCCCGATTAACGTTGGACAGGAACCCTTGGTCTTCCGGCGTGCGGGTTTTTCACCCGCATTATCGTTACTTATGTCAGCATTCGCACTTCTGATACCTCCAGCATGCCTCACAGCACACCTTCAACGGCTTACAGAACGCTCCCCTACCCAACAACACATAGTGTCGCTGCCGCAGCTTCGGTGCATGGTTTAGCCCCGTTACATCTTCCGCGCAGGCCGACTCGACCAGTGAGCTATTACGCTTTCTTTAAATGATGGCTGCTTCTAAGCCAACATCCTGGCTGTCTGTGCCTTCCCACATCGTTTCCCACTTAACCATGACTTTGGGACCTTAGCTGGCGGTCTGGGTTGTTTCCCTCTTCACGACGGACGTTAGCACCCGCCGTGTGTCTCCCGTGATAACATTCTTCGGTATTCGCAGTTTGCATCGGGTTGGTAAGTCGGGATGACCCCCTAGCCGAAACAGTGCTCTACCCCCGAAGATGAATTCACGAGGCGCTACCTAAATAGCTTTCGGGGAGAACCAGCTATCTCCCGGTTTGATTGGCCTTTCACCCCCAGCCACAAGTCATCCGCTAATTTTTCAACATTAGTCGGTTCGGTCCTCCAGTTAGTGTTACCCAACCTTCAACCTGCCCATGGCTAGATCACCGGGTTTCGGGTCTATACCCTGCAACTTAACGCCCAGTTAAGACTCGGTTTCCCTTCGGCTCCCCTATTCGGTTAACCTTGCTACAGAATATAAGTCGCTGACCCATTATACAAAAGGTACGCAGTCACCCCATAAAGAGGCTCCCACTGCTTGTACGTACACGGTTTCAGGTTCTTTTTCACTCCCCTCGCCGGGGTTCTTTTCGCCTTTCCCTCACGGTACTGGTTCACTATCGGTCAGTCAGGAGTATTTAGCCTTGGAGGATGGTCCCCCCATATTCAGACAGGATACCACGTGTCCCGCCCTACTCTTCGAGTTCACAACACATGCACTTTTGTGTACGGGGCTGTCACCCTGTATCGCCGGACTTTCCAGACCGTTCCACTACCACACATGCTGATTCAGACTCTGGGCTGCTCCCCGTTCGCTCGCCGCTACTGGGGGAATCTCGGTTGATTTCTTTTCCTCGGGGTACTTAGATGTTTCAGTTCCCCCGGTTCGCTTCATTACGCTATGTATTCACGTAATGATAGTGTGACGAATCACACTGGGTTTCCCCATTCGGAAATCGCCGGTTATAACGGTTCATATCACCTTACCGACGCTTATCGCAGATTAGCACGTCCTTCATCGCCTCTGACTGCCAGGGCATCCACCGTGTACGCTTAGTCGCTTAACCTCACAACCCGAAGATGTTTCGTAAAACACTTCAGTGTTGCGAAAATTTGAGAGACTCGGACACACCGCTTTTCATTTCTTATTACGGAGAAATGAAACAGTGTGTCGTTTCAATTTTCAGCTTGATCCAGATTTTTAAAGAGCAAATATCTCAAACGAGACTCGAAAGTCTGTTTTGAGATACTTCGGTCGGCGACTTTCACTCACACATACCAGCAAGTGGCGTCCCCTAGGGGATTCGAACCCCTGTTACCGCCGTGAAAGGGCGGTGTCCTGGGCCTCTAGACGAAGGGGACACTGAAGTCTCAATCGAAAGACGCCTTGCTATTTACTTTTCATCAGACAATCTGTGTGAGCACTACAAAGAACGTTTCTTTAAGGTAAGGAGGTGATCCAACCGCAGGTTCCCCTACGGTTACCTTGTTACGACTTCACCCCAGTCATGAATCACAAAGTGGTAAGCGCCCTCCCGAAGGTTAAGCTACCTACTTCTTTTGCAACCCACTCCCATGGTGTGACGGGCGGTGTGTACAAGGCCCGGGAACGTATTCACCGTGGCATTCTGATCCACGATTACTAGCGATTCCGACTTCATGGAGTCGAGTTGCAGACTCCAATCCGGACTACGACATACTTTATGAGGTCCGCTTGCTCTCGCGAGGTCGCTTCTCTTTGTATATGCCATTGTAGCACGTGTGTAGCCCTACTCGTAAGGGCCATGATGACTTGACGTCATCCCCACCTTCCTCCAGTTTATCACTGGCAGTCTCCTTTGAGTTCCCGACCGAATCGCTGGCAACAAAGGATAAGGGTTGCGCTCGTTGCGGGACTTAACCCAACATTTCACAACACGAGCTGACGACAGCCATGCAGCACCTGTCTCACGGTTCCCGAAGGCACCAAGGCATCTCTGCCAAGTTCCGTGGATGTCAAGAGTAGGTAAGGTTCTTCGCGTTGCATCGAATTAAACCACATGCTCCACCGCTTGTGCGGGCCCCCGTCAATTCATTTGAGTTTTAACCTTGCGGCCGTACTCCCCAGGCGGTCGACTTAACGCGTTAGCTCCGGAAGCCACGCCTCAAGGGCACAACCTCCAAGTCGACATCGTTTACGGCGTGGACTACCAGGGTATCTAATCCTGTTTGCTCCCCACGCTTTCGCACCTGAGCGTCAGTCTTTGTCCAGGGGGCCGCCTTCGCCACCGGTATTCCTCCAGATCTCTACGCATTTCACCGCTACACCTGGAATTCTACCCCCCTCTACAAGACTCTAGCCTGCCAGTTTCGGATGCAGTTCCCAGGTTGAGCCCGGGGATTTCACATCCGACTTGACAGACCGCCTGCGTGCGCTTTACGCCCAGTAATTCCGATTAACGCTTGCACCCTCCGTATTACCGCGGCTGCTGGCACGGAGTTAGCCGGTGCTTCTTCTGCGAGTAACGTCAATTGCTGCGGTTATTAACCACAACACCTTCCTCCTCGCTGAAAGTACTTTACAACCCGAAGGCCTTCTTCATACACGCGGCATGGCTGCATCAGGCTTGCGCCCATTGTGCAATATTCCCCACTGCTGCCTCCCGTAGGAGTCTGGACCGTGTCTCAGTTCCAGTGTGGCTGGTCATCCTCTCAGACCAGCTAGGGATCGTCGCCTAGGTGAGCCGTTACCCCACCTACTAGCTAATCCCATCTGGGCACATCCGATGGCAAGAGGCCCGAAGGTCCCCCTCTTTGGTCTTGCGACGTTATGCGGTATTAGCTACCGTTTCCAGTAGTTATCCCCCTCCATCGGGCAGTTTCCCAGACATTACTCACCCGTCCGCCACTCGTCACCCAAGGAGCAAGCTCCTCTGTGCTACCGTTCGACTTGCATGTGTTAGGCCTGCCGCCAGCGTTCAATCTGAGCCATGATCAAACTCTTCAATTTAAGTTTGATGCTCGTGAATTAAACTTCGTAATGAATTACGTGTTCACTCAGAGACTTGGTATTCATTTTTCGTCTTGCGACGTTAAGAATCCGTATCTTCGAGTGCCCACACAGATTGTCTGATAAATTGTTAAAGAGCAGTTGCGACGCGCTTTAGCGCTCTGTCGCGAGGTGGCGTATATTACGCTTTCCTCTTTCAGAGTCAACCCTCATTTTCAGGTTTTTCTCTTCAACCGAACCGGCTGTTTGTGTGAAGTGATTCACATCCGCCGTGTCGATGGAGGCGCATTATAGGGAGTTTCCCGCGGCCCGCAACCCTTAAATTGCAGAAAAATGACTAACCGCTGCATTCCACAGCAAAACCCCGCCTTATACCCATTTACACACAGAGTTATCCACAATCGTAAGCAAAATAGTGGTCAGCCTCCCTGAAAGAAGTGAAAGCAGATAAGGAAATCTCTATATAAAAAGAGACTCGCTCTACGTTATATATAGAAGAAAAGCCCAGGCAGCCCATGCCCCATCATCCCTACCACCTTTGAATTACGCATCCCATCAGGCGATAATACCCATACAAACCGTGATTCCAGGACCGTGATGAGACACTCTCTGCAACGTACTGCTATACGCAAACGCCCGATGAAGCTCGGCACTACCGTGATCCTCATGGTCAGTGCGGTACTCTTCTCCGTGCTGCTTGTCGTTCATCTGATTTATTTCTCGCAAATCAGCAACATGACGCGCGATGCATTAGCGGGTAAAGCGCTTGCGGTCGCACGAACGCTGGCAAACTCCCCGGAGATCCGCCAGGGGCTAATGAAAAAGCCTGAGGAAAGCGGTATTCAGGCGATTGCCCAGGCGGTGAATAAGAGCAACGATTTTTTGTTCATCGTCGTCACCGATATGCAAAGCATTCGTTACTCCCATCCCGAAGCGCAGCGAATCGGTCAGCCGTTTAAAGGCGATGACATTTTGCTGGCCCTGCAAGGGAAAGAGAATGTCGCCATTAATCGCGGATTTCTGGCGCAAGCCCTGCGCGTATTTACCCCTATTTATGACGAGCATCACCGGCAGATAGGCGTCGTGTCGATCGGCCTTGAGCTAAGCAGGGTGACTGAGCAGATCAATAACAGCCGTGGCAGCATCTTTTGGTCCATCTTATTTGGCGTGCTGGTTGGGCTGCTTGGCACATGGGTATTTGTCAAAGTCCTCAAGCGTATTCTGTTTGGTCTGGAGCCTTATGAAATCTCCAATCTGTTCGAACAACGCCAGGCGATGCTGCACTCTATAAAGGAAGGCGTCATTGCCGTTGACGAGTGCGGTGAAGTGACGCTGATAAACCAGGCGGCACAAGACCTGCTGGATTACCACAAATCGCAAGACGATGCCCAGCTCTCCACGCTCAGCCACGCATGGTCAAAAGTGGTCGATTTTTCACAGGTACTGCATGACGGAACGCCGCGTCGCGATGAAGAGATCATGGTGAAGGATCGGCTACTCTTAATTAACACGGTTCCGGTACTCAGCAACGGTAAAATCATCGGGGCCATTTCAACATTCAGAGATAAGACTGAAGTCCGAAAACTTATGCAACGACTGGACGGCATGGTCAACTATGCCGACGCACTTCGTGAACGATCCCACGAATTCATGAATAAATTGCACGTGATTCTGGGATTATTGCATCTGAAAAGTTATAAGCAGCTTGAAAATTACATCCTGAAGACCGCGAACAGTTATCAGGAAGAGATTGGCTCACTGTTAGGAAAAATAAAATCCCCGGTGATCGCAGGATTTTTACTCAGTAAGATTAATCGCACATCTGATTTAGGCCATAGCCTGGTGATCAGCAATGAAAGCCAGTTGCCGGAAAACAGCAACGAAGATCAGGTGGCTGTGCTGATTACCGTTCTGGGGAATTTGATTGAAAACGCCCTGGAGGCGCTAGGTCAAGAACCTGGTGGCGAGATCAGCGTATCCTTGCATTATCGACACGGCTGGTTGCATTGCGAAGTGAATGACGATGGTCCGGGGATTGCCCCCGAACACATTGAGCACATCTTTGAGAAGGGCGTTTCGTCAAAAGGAACCGAACGGGGCGTTGGTTTAGCGCTTGTTAAACAACAGGTTGAAAACGTTGGCGGCAATATTTCCGTCGAGTCTGAACCTGGGATCTTCACCCAATTTTTTGTACAGTTACCGTGGAATGGTGAGAGGGCCAGCAGATGATCAATGTCTTAATTGTCGATGACGATGCAATGGTAGCGGAATTAAACCGCCGTTATGTCGCGCAACTCTCCGGTTTTCATTGCTGCGGCACAGCCTCCACGCTGGAGAAAGCAAAAGAGATAATCTTTCATAGCGGCAATCATATCGATTTGATTTTGCTTGATATTTATATGCAAAAAGAAAACGGTCTGGATCTGTTGCCTGTATTGCACAGCGAAGGTTGCAAGTGTGATGTCATTGTCATCTCTTCCGCCGCTGACGCGACCACCATCAAAGACTCTCTCCACTATGGTGTCGTTGACTACCTGATCAAACCGTTCCAGGCGTCCCGTTTTGAAGAGGCGCTGACCGGCTGGCTACAAAAGAAAACCGAGATGGAAAAGCATCAGTACTATGAACAGTCTGAGCTTGACCAGTTGATTCACGGCAGCTCCTCCAATGAACAGGAAGCGCGGCGCTTACCTAAAGGATTAACGCCACAAACGTTACGCACGCTGTGCCAGTGGATTGATGAGCATCAGGATCAGGAATTCTCCACCGATGAACTGGCCAACGAGGTCAATATCTCGCGCGTTTCTTGCCGTAAATATCTTATCTGGCTCGTCAATTGTCACATCCTATTTACCAGCATCCATTATGGCGTAACCGGTAGACCGGTTTATCGTTACCGCGTTCAGGCTGAACATTACTCATTACTAAAACAATATTGCCAATAAAAACAATTTGGGATTATTTGTTATTTGAAAGTAACAATTATTAAAATAATGAAAAATCCCTTCTTTTCTGAATTATGCTGCAGAATTATAAATTTGCGTTAGATCAAATATATTTGTATCTAGCATGTTAAATGTATTATTTTAATATTGATTAACGTCACACTGTTTTTAATTTCAAAATCGCTAACAAAAGTTAATTAAGTATTATCTAGCTCGCAGAGTGTGTATTTTTACCCATAAAGGATTAGTCTGAAATTAACCAGACATACAAAATCTAGACTGGTAGCAATGGAGACCATGCTACGTACCATGGACACCGTACATTTTTGTGAGCAAATAAAAGTATCCGCACGCCAACCTCATCACATTATGAAATGGCGTGAGCGTGATCACACAAATAACCTACTCACCCATTCTGTCGGTGGTTCACGTAATAGCGGAAAACGCAAAACAGATAAATTACAGCGTCAACCGCAGCTCTCCATGTCCAGCTCTGCTTCCCATCGCCTGAGGATTCTCTCCTCTGATCAAAGCCACAGAAAAAAGCTAAATATCGCCATAACGTTAAAAAAACATTCTAGCAAGACATTTGAACATTAATCGCAAATACGGACATATCGAATACTGACCATTTTTTGATGCCTATTCCGGCAAAAAAGAATGTGGCACAGATCCATTTTTCAAAAAATTGACTGGTTTTTTCGCGAGGGTAAATAAAATGTTATTTAGTATACAACTTCTTATAATATTAATATGTTTGTTTTATGGTGCCAGAAAGGGCGGTATCGCGCTGGGTTTATTAGGCGGTATCGGCCTGGTCATTCTGGTTTTCGTTTTCCATCTCCAGCCGGGTAAACCACCTGTAGATGTAATGCTGGTTATTATTGCCGTGGTGGCCGCATCGGCAACCTTGCAAGCCTCCGGCGGCCTTGACGTTATGCTGCAAATCGCTGAAAAGCTGCTGCGCCGTAACCCAAAATACGTTTCCATCGTCGCCCCGTTCGTTACCTGCACCCTGACGATTCTCTGCGGTACAGGCCACGTGGTATACACCATCCTGCCAATCATTTATGACGTTGCCATTAAGAACAATATTCGCCCGGAACGTCCGATGGCGGCGAGTTCTATCGGTGCGCAGATGGGGATTATCGCCAGCCCGGTGTCCGTGGCCGTTGTATCACTGGTCGCAATGCTGGGTAACGTAACGTTTGAAGGCAAGCATCTTGAATTCCTCGACCTGCTCAGCATCACTATCCCGTCTACCCTGTTGGGTATCCTGGCGATCGGTATCTTCAGTTGGTTCCGCGGTAAAGATCTGGATAAAGATGAAGAGTTCCAGAAGTTTATTTCCGTCCCTGAAAACCACAACTACGTTTATGGCGATACCGCCACACTGTTAGACAAAAAGCTGCCAAAAAGCAACTGGCTGGCCATGTGGATCTTCCTTGCCGCTATCGCCGTTGTTGCCGTGCTCGGCGCGTTCTCTGAGCTGCGCCCTACCTTCAGCGGCAAACCGCTGTCAATGGTACTGGTTATCCAGATGTTCATGCTGCTGACCGGTGCGCTGATTATTATCCTGACGAAGACCAATCCCGCTTCCATATCTAAAAACGAAGTCTTCCGTTCCGGTATGATCGCAATTGTGGCGGTGTACGGTATTGCCTGGATGGCCGAAACAATGTTCGGCGCGCACATGACGGAAATCGAAGGTGTGCTGGGCAATATGGTGAAAGAGTATCCGTGGGCCTATGCAATTGTTCTGCTGTTGGTTTCCAAATTTGTAAACTCCCAGGCTGCGGCGCTGGCGGCGATTGTTCCGGTCGCACTGGCAATTGGGGTTGATCCAGCGTACATCGTTGCTTCCGCTCCGGCATGTTACGGTTACTACATTCTGCCGACTTACCCGAGCGATCTGGCGGCTATTCAGTTTGACCGTTCCGGCACCACCCACATTGGCCGTTTCGTTATCAACCACAGCTTCATTCTACCTGGGTTGATCGGCGTGAGCGTATCCTGTGTCTTTGGTTGGATCTTCGCTGCAATGTACGGTTTCCTGTAATTACAGTGCGCGTGCCGTCCGCTTTAGAACGGCACGCCACCGTCAAGACACAGAGAATTTTAAAATTCCTGAGAAAAATGAAAAGGCTGGAAGCAAATGTCAAAAGTTGAATTCACTTATCAGGCGGCTTTCCCACTGGGGGAAGACAAAACTGAGTACTACCTGCTGACCTCCGATCACGTCAGCGTCGGCGAGTTTGAAGGCGAAACAATCCTGAAAGTAGCGCCTGAAGCACTTACGCTACTGGCCCAACAAGCCTTCCACGATGCCTCCTTCATGCTCCGCCCTGAACACCAACAGCAAGTCGCCTCAATTCTCCATGATCCCGAAGCCAGCGAAAACGATAAATACGTAGCGCTGCAGTTCCTGAGAAACTCCGAAATCGCGGCTAAAGGCGTATTGCCAACCTGCCAGGACACCGGTACGGCAATTATCATGGGTAAAAAAGGTCAGCGCGTCTGGACCGGTGGCGGCGACGAAGCGGCACTCTCCAAGGGCGTATTTAATACCTATATTGAAGATAACCTGCGCTACTCGCAAAACGCGGCGCTGGATATGTACAAAGAAGTGAATACCGGCACCAACCTGCCCGCACAAATCGACCTGTACAGCGTGGATGGTGACGAATACAAATTCCTGTGCGTGGCCAAAGGCGGCGGTTCAGCGAACAAAACCTATCTGTATCAGGAAACCAAAGCGCTGCTGACGCCCGGCAAACTGAAAAACTTCCTGGTAGAGAAAATGCGCACGCTGGGTACCGCAGCATGCCCGCCGTACCACATTGCATTCGTCATTGGCGGCACGTCAGCGGAAAGCACCCTGAAAACGGTGAAGCTGGCCAGCACACACTACTATGACGCACTGCCGACTGAAGGTAATGCGCACGGCCAGGCGTTCCGCGATCTGCAACTGGAACAGGAACTGCTGGAAGAAGCGCAGAAACTCGGCCTCGGCGCCCAGTTTGGCGGGAAATACTTCGCGCACGATATCCGCGTGATCCGCCTGCCTCGCCACGGCGCATCCTGCCCGGTTGGTATGGGTGTGTCTTGCTCCGCAGACCGTAACATCAAGGCCAAGATTAACCGCGAAGGGATCTGGATCGAAAAACTGGAACATAACCCAGCCCAGTACATTCCGGAGTCGCTGCGCCAGGCAGGCGAAGGTGAAGTGGTTAAAGTTGACCTTAACCGCCCAATGAAAGAGATCCTCGCTCAGCTCTCTCAGTATCCGGTTTCTACCCGTCTGTCGCTGAGCGGCACCATCATTGTCGGTCGCGATATTGCCCACGCGAAGCTAAAAGAACGTATTGAGTCCGGCGAAGGTCTGCCGCAGTACGTGAAAGATCACCCTATCTACTACGCGGGCCCGGCCAAAACACCTGCGGGTTATCCGTCCGGCTCTTTAGGGCCAACCACTGCGGGTCGTATGGACTCCTATGTTGACCTGCTACAGTCTCACGGTGGCAGCATGATCATGCTGGCAAAAGGTAACCGTAGCCAGCAGGTGACAGACGCCTGCCATAAACACGGCGGCTTCTATTTAGGCAGTATTGGTGGCCCGGCAGCGGTACTTGCGCAGCAGAGTATTAAACATCTGGAATGCGTGGAATACCCGGAGCTGGGTATGGAAGCTATCTGGAAAATCGAAGTCGAAGATTTCCCGGCTTTCATTCTGGTCGATGACAAAGGCAACGATTTCTTCCAGCAAATCGTCAGCAAACAATGCGCTAACTGCGCGAAGTAACCCATTCGGCCCGGCACTGGACTGACAACAGATTTTTGGCGTCAGTCCAGTGATCCCCCCGGGCCAACTTTATCCCCCCATTTACTGGCGTTGAATTTTTGCCGCTCACAGGGAATAGTAACCTTTTCCATTACTTGTGAATTCGCCATGCTCCGCACACTGAACTCCACAATCTTGCACTCTGGCGCGCTGCTCCTGGCGCTAATACTTATCTACACCGGTGTCTCTGCCACGGAGAAAATCACCTGGCTGATGGAAGTTACGCCGGTCATTATTGTCGTCCCACTGTTGCTGGCAACCGTGAAGCGCTACCCGCTGACGCCATTGCTCTACACGCTCATTTTCTTGCACGCCATCATTCTGATGGTCGGCGGTATGTATACCTACGCTAAAGTCCCTGTCGGTTTTCAGGTTCAGGAGTGGCTGGATCTCAGTCGTAACCCCTATGACAAGCTGGGTCACTTCTTCCAGGGTCTGGTGCCCGCCCTGACGGCAAGAGAGATTTTAGTGCACGGTAATATAGTTCGTGGCCGCAAAATGCTGGCATTTTTGGTCTGCTGCGTGGCGCTGGCGATTAGCGCGATGTATGAGCTGATCGAATGGTGGGCGGCGCTGGCGATGGGTCAGGGAGCGGATGATTTTCTCGGGACGCAGGGCGACCCATGGGATACCCAGTCGGATATGTTCTGCGCCCTGCTCGGTGCGCTAACCACGGTGCTCGTGTTGGCGGGCTGGCACAACAGACAGTTAAAAACTGCCGGATAGCGCTGACGCTTATCCGGCAATCTGCTCTACCCATTGCGAGACTTGATAACCAGAATCGGCAAGGCGAACAGGAGTGTCAGAAAGTTCGCCATGCTGACGGCAGTATCTTCAATCAATAATCCATAAATCAGCCACAACACCAGCCCACACACAAACATTACATACATTAAACCGGAGATACCCTGCGTGTTGCGGGTGGTAATGACCTTAATCGCTTGCGGTAAGAATGAGAGCGTCGTCAGGCTAGCCGCCAAATACCCAATCCACGAATGCCATTCCATAGCTACGCCTTCACATCACCTGGGGTGACTACCGCAATAGCCGGGATATCCGGTTGCTCATGGTGCTGCGGCACCTTACGGTACTTATCCAACAAATGAATCTGGACCCTGCGCAGCGTGTCGCCGTTCAGTCGGTAAAAGCGGAAGTAAAGGACTAAGGTCACCACAAAAAAGAGTGCTGGTAGCGCGATCATAATGAATTGCATACCAACAATGGTTTCTGCAGACTGCGCGACATTCGGCGCGTAATTAATCACCCCAAGTATCACTGCGATAAAGAAAGCGGCAAACGCAGACCCTCCTTTTACCACCATCGTCTGCACTGAATAAGCGATACTTTCACAACGTACATTCAGTTTGTATTCGCCGTAATCAACGGTATCCGCCACCATAATGACCTGCAACACCCAGAAAAGCGCTGAACCAACATTCAGTAAAATACCAGCAATAACAATGAGTAAGATGTTATGGAAACCGGCTAACGCCATCACCAGCAAAACGATACAGCTGAGCACCGGCAGCACGGATGCCCCAGCCCACAGGATCCGTCGTGACAACGCTTTTACCAATCGAGGAAAGAAAATCAGCGTCAGCAGGTTTGCCGCTCCTGCGTAAGACATGTAGTACGGGAAGAGGCTTGCATCGCCAATCACATAAGTAAAATAGTAAATGGCAAAGCCAGCAATGATATTGGCGGCAATATTATAAGCCAGCGCCATGCCTAGCAGGCATGATAACTGGTCGTTTTTATAGATGAGCCCAACGATCGCTTTCAGCCCAAGACGACTGCTGTCCGCCGTTGCCTCACTATCTGACGAATAAACCTCATGCACATTACGCAGCGTAACAACGGTAGAAACGATAAAGAATGTAATCAGCACCAGCGTAAACATCTGGAAACCAAAGCCGCGATCAGCCCCGCCAACATAGCTCACAAAGGGCAGTGTCACACCCGCGGTGACAAACCCAGCCAGGCTTGCGAAGAAACGAGGGAACGGCACCAGTTGTTCACGCTCGCGTTTATCCAGCGTAATAGTTGGTACCAGCGACCAGAATGGAATATCCATAATGGTGTAGGTCATTCCCCATAATATATACGTCACGCACACAAATACGACTTGCGCAGTGCCCTCAAACAAATGTGCGCTAAAAAGCAAAAACAGCACCAATGAGTTCGCCAGCGTACCGAGTAAGATCCAGGGTTTAAATTTTCCCCACCGCGACCGGGTGGCGTTCACAATCCAGCCCATGATGGGATCGTTTACCGCATCCCAGACCCTTGCCGCCAGGAACAACGTTCCGACCAGCCCCACCGATAATCCCACCACGTCGGTGTAGTAATACATCAGGTACATGTACACAATACCGATGGCGAAATCCTTACCAAACGCTCCAAATCCGTAACTGAGTTTTGTTTTCAGAGAGATGCTCATAGGGTATCGGGTCGCCGTTACCAGCGCCCGCCTTCTGTTAGAGGAAACGTCAGAGGTTAAACGCCGGATGCTCTGCCCGGCGTAATGGTGTGTTAACGGTGTAACCAGGCCGGCAGCCAGTCGCCATGAGACGCGATCAGATCGTCCACCAGCGCATAAATCTCCTCAATCCCCAATACCGCGGCGGTATGCGGATCCATCATCGCCGCGTGATAAACACGATCGCGATTTTCCGTCAGAATGGCTTCCGTTAGCAGGGTCTGAACATTGATATTGGTTTGCATCATGGCCGCCAAATGTGACGGGAGAGAACCCACCTTCGTTGGCTGGATACCATTCGCATCGACCAGGCAAGCCACCTCCACGCAACAGCCTTGCGGCAGGTTATCAATCAGATGGTCATTGCGAACGTTGCCATACACCACGCTCGGTTCGCTGGTCCAGATAGCGTTCATGATAGTGCTGGCATATTCACGTGACGGTTTAATCTCGATCCGCGCCGCCGTTTTGTACTCTTCCAGCTCTTTGTTCCAGTTCGCCAGCTGTTCCACACAGCGTTTTGGATACTCATCCAGTGGAACCTTATAGCGCTCAATCAGATCCTCACGCCCTGGTTTGATAAACCACGGCGTATATTCCGCGAAATGCTCCGACGACTCAGTGACGAAATAGCCCAGCTTTTTGAACATTTCATAGCGCACAATGTTCTGACAACGGGTATTACCATGAAGATTCGGTTTCGGCGCCTGACCAGATTCATAGGCCGCCAGCAGCTCCGGATAGAGATTCACATAAGCACCGTCAGCCGTTTTACGCTCAAGTTCCAGATAAAACGCCATATGGTTGATCCCGGCGCAGCGATAGCGCAAAGAGGCCGGGTCGATGTTCAAATCGCGGGCCAGCTCCTCCGCTGTCCCTTGCACCGAGTGACACAATCCAACCTGCTTAATATGCGGATAGCGCGCATACATTGCCCAGGTGTTCATCGCCATCGGGTTAACGTAGTTAAGCATGGTGGCCTGCGGGCAGACTTCGGTCATATCCTCACAAATCTGCCATAAATGCGGGATAGTGCGCAGCGCGCGCATAATGCCGCCTGGCCCCAACGTATCGGCAATCGTCTGCTCCAGACCATGACGTTTACACACCGCAAAATCGGTAACGGTACAAGGTTCATAGCCACCAATCTGGAAAGCGACCACCACAAAATCAGCATCCTGCAATGCCGCTTTTTGATCGGTATAGCAGGTGATACGCCCGGACGCGCCCGCTGAGTCCATCAACTTACGCACCACAATGTGTGACTCTTCCAGCCGAGTAGGATTGACGTCCATCAAGGCGATATGCGCAGATTTCAGCGCATCGCGATGAAAGACGTCCCCGAGGATATTTTTAACGAAAATCGTGGAACCGGCGCCGATAAAGGTAATTTTGGGTGCAGACATCATGACTCTCCAGAACATTAGTGAACACAGTCATGGTGGCACAGCGCATTGATGAAAACTTCCGACTTCCCTGGCGAGCATTCCCATAAACTCAGATCGCCTCTTTGTCCCATACTGGATCTGAGTTTATGGGACAAAATTGCACAAAAAGCAGAGTATGCGGCCCCAAAATCTCACTATGCTCAATGATATCGGTCCGATTTGTGTCCTGATTCTCAGCCTTAATGCGCAGCAAATGACATGATTCTGATAATTCAGGAAATGGAGCAACCATGAGTACATTACCGACATCGCCTCTTCCCCCCGATCCGCACATGTGCAGCAGCGATGAAGAGCAAACCCGCAGCCCATTGTCGCTGTACTCAGAATATCAACGGATGGATATTGAGCTGCGCTCACCGCATGCTATGCCTGCCAGCCACTGGCATGGGCAGGTGGAGATTAATGTGCCGTTTGATGGCGACGTTGAGTACCTTATCAACAACGAAGTGGTGCAGATAAAACAGGGGCACATTACGCTTTTCTGGGCCTGTACGCCGCATCAGCTCACGCGTCCGGGCAGCTGCCAAAGCATGGCTATCTTCAATTTACCGATGCACCTTTTCCTTTCCTGGCCGCTGGATCGCGAACTGATCAACCACGTTACCCATGGCATGGTCATCAAATCGCTGGCGTCGCAGCAGCTAAGCACCTTTGAAGTTCAGCGCTGGCAACAGGAGCTGAGCAACCCGAACGAGCAAATTCGCCAGCTCGCCATTGATGAAATTGGTCTGATGCTCAAGCGGTTTAGCCTTTCCGGCTGGCAGCCAATCCTGGTCAATAAAACTTCGCGGACGCACAAAAACAGCGTTTCGCGGCACGCCCAGTTTTACGTAAGCCAGATGCTGAGTTTTATTGCCGATAACTACGATCAGGTGCTCACTATCAACGACGTCGCGGAACACGTGAAGCTCAACGCCAACTACGCGATGGGGATTTTCCAGCGCGTGATGCAACTCACCATGAAGCAGTACATCACCGCAATGCGGATCAATCACGTCCGCGCATTGCTTAGCGATACCGATAAAACCATTCTTGACGTCGCGTTGACCGCGGGATTCCGATCCAGCAGCCGTTTTTATGACACCTTCAGCAAGTTTGTCGGCATGTCGCCGCAGCAGTACCGCAAACTGAGCCAGCAGCGCCGGCAAACAATGGCTGGCTGAGCAGCCAGAAACCACCGGCGTTACCCCGGCCTACGATCCCTATCGTTCGCCGATATCAGTATCAGCCAAAAAAATATTCCCCCTGTCGATAAACAGCGGTGAAAAATCGCCAATAAGCAAACATAACTATTTGTTTAAAAACAAATTAACCCGAAATCAGACTATTTATCACCCGCTTTACAGCCCATTTTGTCAGGATAATACTTGCCTGCGTCACATTCATACGGTGTGTCTGCAATCCATAAATTGCAACCTTTCCACAACCGGGTAAAAGATGATGAAAGTATTAATTGTTGAAAGTGAGTTTCTGCATCAGGACACCTGGGTCGGTAGCGCTGTCGAACGTCTGGCTGATGCATTAAGCCGCCAAAATGTTACCGTCATTAAGTCCACCTCATTCGACGATGGTTACGCAATCCTCGCCGCTAATGAAGCCATTGATTGCCTGATGTTCAGCTATCAAATGGAACAACAAGACGAGCACCTGAACGTCAGGCAATTGATCGGCAAGCTCCACGAGCGCCAGCAAAACGTTCCCGTTTTCCTGCTGGGCGATCGCGAAAAAGCCACCGCATCGCTGGATCGCGACCTGCTGGAGCTTGTCGATGAATTCGCCTGGATTATGGAAGATACCGCAGACTTTATCGCCGGACGTGCCGTTGCGGCGATGACCCGTTACCGCCAGCAGCTTCTGCCGCCACTGTTCAGCGCGCTGATGAAGTACGGCGACATCCATGAATACTCCTGGGCGGCGCCTGGTCACCAGGGCGGTGTCGGATTTACCAAAACGCCGGCGGGTCGTTTTTACCATGATTACTACGGTGAAAACTTATTCCGGAGCGACATGGGTATTGAACGCGCATCGCTCGGCTCACTGCTGGATCATACCGGCGCATTTGGCGAGAGCGAAAAATATGCCGCCCGCGTGTTTGGCGCTGACCGCTCCTGGTCCGTAGTGGTCGGGACTTCCGGCTCTAACCGCACCATCATGCAGGCTTGTATGACCGACAACGACGTCGTGGTGCTGGATCGTAACTGCCACAAATCTATCGAGCAGGGGTTGATCCTCACCGGCGCAAAACCGGTGTATATGGTGCCAAGCCGCAACCGGTACGGCATTATCGGCCCAATCTACCCGCAAGAAATGCAACCTGAAACATTGCAGAAAAAAATCAGCGAAAGCCCGCTGACCAAAGGCAAGGCCGGGCAAAAACCGTCTTACAGCGTTGTGACCAACTGTACTTATGACGGTGTTTGCTACAACGCCAAAGAGGCCCAGGACCTGCTCGCGCAAACCAGCGATCGCATCCACTTCGATGAGGCCTGGTACGGCTATGCCCGCTTTAACCCAATTTATGCCGATCACTACGCCATGCGTGGCGCGCCCGGCGATCATAACGGTCCTACCGTTTTTGCGACCCACTCGACCCACAAACTGCTGAACGCGCTCTCTCAGGCGTCTTACATTCACGTCCGTGAAGGTCGTGGGGCCGTGAACTTCTCCCGCTTTAACCAGGCGTACATGATGCACGCCACCACCTCTCCGCTGTATGCCATCTGCGCATCAAACGACGTGGCGGTCTCCATGATGGACGGCAACAGCGGTCTGTCGCTCACTCAGGAAGTGATCGACGAAGCGGTCGATTTCCGTCAGGCCATGGCGCGTTTGTACAAAGAATTTTCCGCCGAAGGCGACTGGTTCTTCAAACCGTGGAACAAAGAAGTGGTAACTGACCCGCAAACCGGCAAAACCTATGACTTTGCCGATGCGCCAACCCAACTCCTGACCACTGACCAGAACTGCTGGGTGATGCGCCCGGGTGAATCCTGGCACGGGTTTAAAGACCTGCCGGATAACTGGAGCATGCTGGACCCAATCAAAGTCAGTATTCTGGCGCCGGGGATGGGCGATGATGGCGAACTGGAAGAGAGCGGCGTACCGGCAGCGCTGGTCACCGCCTGGCTTGGCCGCCACGGTATCGTGCCGACCCGTACCACCGATTTCCAGATTATGTTCCTGTTCTCAATGGGGATTACCCGTGGGAAATGGGGCACGCTGATCAATACCCTGTGCTCATTCAAACACCATTACGATGCCAATACACCGCTGGCGCAGGTGATGCCAGAACTGGTTGAGGAACATCCTGACACTTACGCCAACATGGGCATTCACGATCTGGGCGACACCATGTTTGCCTGGCTGAAAGAGAACAACCCTGGCAGCCGACTCAACGCGGCCTACTCCGGCCTGCCTGTTGCTGAAATCACCCCGCGTGAAGCCTATAACGCGATAGTCAGCGATAACGTTGAGATGGTGGCCATTGAAAATCTGCCGGGTCGTATAGCTGCGAATTCCGTGATTCCTTACCCACCGGGAATTCCAATGCTGCTGTCCGGGGAAAACTTTGGCGACGCCAATAGCCCGCAGATTAGTTATCTACGTTCGTTGCAGTCCTGGGACCACCACTTCCCTGGATTTGAACATGAAACCGAAGGAACGGAAATTATTGACGGTGTATATCACGTCATGTGCGTGAAAGCATAATGTCACTTTATAGATAGTCCGATTTTTAAGGTAGACATGTCATGCTTGAGTAATTCCTGAGTATTGCTGCAAAACAATAACATTGTCATACCTTTTTGCGCGGGACCACCCCGCGCTTTTTTTATACGCAATTATCACGTTTCCACTTGCGTAAAAAAAAGTGTACATAAGAAAAATCCCACCAAACATTGTAATTAATTTCAGACACGTTATTTTAATGCGGTCCTGGATTCATCATACAATTTCAATTTAGCCGATACGGTTCATCTGATGGTGAGCTACGGTGTTTTATGTTCATATTCCTGGAGTTTGGGTATGAGGGTTTGCAGCAGAGCAGCTTGTGTTGTTGTATTAACGGAGAAGGATGTTTGGTTAAGGATTAACGGTAAAGAAGCCATCAGCTTAAAAGCTAATCATATGGCGCTGGTAGCATGCGATAATAATATTATCGATTTCTCATCACTTAATAACGCACTGGTCGTACATATCAGCCGTGATATCATTAAAGACTATCTACGTTTTTTAAATAAAGACCTTTCACAGATCCCACTCTGGCAACGCAGTGCCAACCCAGTGATAACCGCCGTCTGTCTGACGCCGGATGTCTTCCGGGTGGCTGCCCAATATAGCGTAATGGACACAATGGACGAAGGTGAAAGTGTGCGCACGCGCTCGCTACTGTTCACGGTGTTATCACGCTTTCTCGGCAGCAAAAAGTTTATTTCTCTGCTCATGCATATACTACGCAGTCGTATCAGCGACAGCGTTTATCACATTATTG
Organism: Citrobacter sp. RHBSTW-00887; assembly: GCF_013728095.1. NCBI lineage: Bacteria > Pseudomonadati > Pseudomonadota > Gammaproteobacteria > Enterobacterales > Enterobacteriaceae > Citrobacter > Citrobacter sp. RHBSTW-00887. The sequence goes on from NZ_CP056267.1 coordinate 4,842,461, forward strand.
AGAGCGATATACACAAAGACTGGAATTTAAGCATGGTTGCCAGTTGCTTATGCCTGAGCCCCAGTTTGTTAAAGAAAAAGCTCAAAAGTGAAAATACAAGTTACAGCCAAATAATTACCACGTGTCGCATGCGTTATGCCGTCAATCAATTATTGATGGATGGCAAAAACATTTCCCAGGTCTCTCAACTGTGCGGATATAACAGTACCTCGTACTTTATATCCGTATTCAAAGAGTTCTATGGGATGACGCCTCTGCATTATGTCAGTCAACATAGGGAGCCATCCGCTGCCTGATTTTTAATCAGTTAGCGATAAGCCATAATAATATCAGCATTAGCGATACCCCCAGTCCGCCATCATAAAATAGTCTTCTGAAGAGGTATGATAAGACGTCATTTATCCTTATCAGGAGTTACTAAATATGTCGACGGATGCTGATGCTCACAAAGTGGGCTTAATCCCCGTCACCCTTATGGTGTCGGGGAATATTATGGGTTCCGGTGTATTCCTGCTACCCGCAAACCTTGCGTCAACTGGCGGGATTGCAATCTACGGATGGTTGGTCACTATTATCGGTGCTTTGGCGCTGTCGATGGTGTACGCGAAAATGTCGTCCTTAGACTCCAGTCCCGGTGGTTCTTACGCTTATGCCCGCCGCTGTTTCGGTCCATTTTTGGGCTACCAGACCAACGTCCTGTACTGGCTGGCTTGCTGGATTGGTAACATCGCCATGGTGGTTATTGGCGTCGGTTACCTGAGCTACTTCTTCCCCATCTTAAAAGATCCGCTGGTCCTGACGCTGACCTGCGTCGTGGTACTGTGGATCTTCGTATTGCTGAACATTGTCGGACCGAAAATGATCACCCGTGTACAGGCCGTCGCAACGGTACTGGCGCTGGTGCCAATTGTCGGTATTGCCGTCTTCGGCTGGTTCTGGTTCCGGGGTGAAACCTATATGGCGGCATGGAACGTCAGCGGTATGAACACCTTCGGTGCGATTCAAAGCACTCTGAACGTAACCTTGTGGTCATTTATCGGCGTGGAAAGCGCCTCCGTCGCGGCAGGTGTGGTTAAAAATCCCAAACGTAACGTGCCTATCGCCACCATGGGCGGCGTGCTGATTGCCGCCGTTTGCTATGTGCTCTCCACCACGGCGATTATGGGTATGATCCCTAACGCGGCGCTGCGTGTTTCAGCCTCCCCGTTCGGTGATGCCGCACGCATGGCGCTGGGTGACACCGCTGGGGCGATTGTCTCCTTCTGTGCTGCGGCCGGGTGCCTTGGTTCCTTGGGCGGCTGGACGCTGCTTGCCGGGCAAACCGCCAAAGCGGCAGCCGATGACGGCCTGTTCCCACCGATTTTTGCCCGCGTTAACAAAGCCGGTACGCCGGTAGCCGGGTTAATTATCGTCGGCGTTCTGATGACCATCTTCCAGTTCAGCAGCATGTCGCCAAACGCTGCGAAAGAGTTTGGTCTGGTCTCTTCGGTCTCCGTTATCTTCACGCTGGTGCCGTATCTGTACACCTGCGCCGCGCTGCTGCTGCTCGGCCATGGTCACTTTGGTAAAGCGCGTCCGATGTACTTACTGGTGACCTTTATCGCTTTTGTTTACTGCATTTGGGCGGTTGTCGGTTCCGGTGCCAAAGAGGTGATGTGGTCATTCGTCACACTGATGATCATCACCGCGCTGTATGCACTGAACTACAATCGGATCCATAAAAACCCATATCCATTGGATGCTCCGGTAAACAATAACTAACACAAACAGTCGTCGTTGCCCGATGGTGTAAGGCCATCGGGCCAACGCCGCCCCCCGCGATTCCTGAAATCAACATTAAGAACTTAAGGTTAGCTTAATTTTACTTTGAGAGGATTTGTACCACTTAGTCGATGGAACCCCCTTAATGTTAAAGCACCTGTTTAAAAGACCCACTCTTGGGCTAATCAGCTGGCTTCTCCTGATCTCATTTTATCTTGCGACTTTCCTGAACATTGCGTTCTATAAACAAGTGCTGCAAGCCCTGCCGCTGGATTCCGTGCGTAACGTGCTGGTGTTTTTGTCGATGCCGGTCGTCGCTTTCAGCGTCATGAACATTGTGCTGACGCTGGCCTCATTCCTGTGGCTTAATCGCCTGGTGGCCTGCGTTTTCATTCTGGTTGGCGCATCGGCCCAATATTTCATCATGACCTACGGCATCATCATTGACCGCTCGATGATCGCCAATATGATGGACACCACACCCGCCGAAACCTTTGCTTTGCTGACGCCGCAAATGCTCATCACGCTCGGAGTAAGCGGCATTCTCGCCGCGCTCATTGCCTGCTGGGTAAGAATCAAACCGATCGCCCCGGCCATGCGCAGCGTACTGTTCCGTGGCGCGAATATTCTGATCTCCGCGCTGCTGATCGTGCTGGTCGCCGCGTTCTTCTACAAAGATTACGCCTCACTGTTTCGCAACAATAAAGAACTGGTGAAATCCCTCAGCCCATCCAACAGCATTGTGGCGACCTCTTCCTGGTATTCACACCAGAGGCTGGCCCACCTGCCGCTGGTACGCATTGGCGAAGACGCCCATCGCAATCCGTTGATGGTGAAAGAAAAGCGTAAGAACCTGACTATTGTGGTGCTCGGCGAGACCTCACGCGGCGATAACTTCTCGCTGTCAGGCTATTCGCGCCAGACCAACCCGTTGCTGGAAAAAGATGATGTGGTCTATTTCCCCCGCACCACATCCTGCGGAACGGCAACGGCAGTATCTGTCCCCTGCATGTTCTCGGGTATGCCACGTGCGCACTACGATGAAGAACTGGCGCAGCATCAGGAAGGCGTGCTCGACATTATTCAGCGGGCGGGAATTAACGTTCTGTGGAACGACAACGACGGCGGCTGCAAAGGGGCATGCGACCGGGTACCGCACCAGAATATGACTAAGCTGAACCTGCCAGGGCAGTGTATTGACGGGGAATGCTACGATGACGTGCTGTTCCACGGGCTGGAAGAGTACATTAATAACCTGCAAGGCGACGGCGTGATTGTGCTGCACACCATCGGCAGCCACGGTCCGACCTATTACAACCGCTATCCTGCGCAGTTCAAGAAATTTACGCCAACCTGTGACACCAACGAAATCCAGACGTGTTCACAGCAACAGTTGGTCAATACCTATGACAACACCATTCTTTACGTCGACTATATTGTTGATAAAGCAATCAATATACTGAAAGAGCATCAGGATAATTTCACCACCAGCCTGGTCTACCTTTCCGATCACGGTGAATCCTTAGGGGAAAATGGCATCTATTTACACGGCCTGCCGTATTCGATTGCACCAGATACGCAAAAACATGTGCCGATGCTGCTGTGGCTCTCAGAAGATTATCAGCAACGCTATCAAGTCTCTCAGACATGTTTGCAAAAACGGGCAGGCTCAGAGGACTTCTCACAGGATAATTTCTTCTCAACCCTGCTGGGATTAACAGGCGTGCAAACACAGAAATATCAGGCGGCAGATGATATTCTGCAACCCTGCCGGGGAGGCTAAACGAATGAAAATTCTGATTGTTGAAGACGATACGTTGTTATTACAGGGACTGATACTCGCCGCGCAAACAGAAGGCTATGCCTGCGACGGCGTATCAACGGCCCGTGCCGCGGAGCAGTGTCTGGAGACCGGCCATTACAGTCTGGTGGTTCTGGACCTGGGCTTACCGGATGAAGACGGCCTGCACTTCCTGAACCGCATCAGACAGAAAAAATACACCGTGCCGGTGCTTATCCTCACCGCCCGCGATACAGTGAAAGACCGAGTCAGCGGGCTGGACGTTGGCGCCGATGACTATCTGGTCAAACCGTTCGCACTGGAAGAACTGCATGCCCGCATCCGGGCGCTGCTGCGTCGTCATAACAATCAGGGTGAAAGTGAACTCATTGTCAGTAACCTGACGCTGAATATCGGTCGTCGCCAGGTGTGGATGGATGGACAAGAGGTTATCTTAACGCCGAAAGAATACGCACTCCTGTCGCGCCTGATGCTTAAAGCGGGCAGCCCGGTACACCGGGAAATCCTGTATAACGACATCTACAGCTGGGATAACGAACCGTCGACCAATACGCTGGAAGTGCACATTCACAACCTGCGGGACAAAGTGGGTAAATCACGTATCCGCACAGTCAGGGGATTTGGCTATATGCTGGTTGCCACTGAGGAAAGCTAAGTGAAGCTACTGCAATATCTAAAAAAACCGCTCCCGCTGCGTCATCGCCTGATGCTGACCATCGGTCTTATTCTGCTGGTCTTCCAGTTGATTAGCACCTTCTGGCTGTGGCACGAAAGCACCGAACAAATACAGCTATTTGAGCAGGCGTTACGCGAAAATCGTAACAACGATCGCCACATACTGCATGAAATCCGCGAGGCCATCGCCAGCCTGATCGTCCCCGGTATCTTTATGGTCAGCCTGACGCTGCTGATTTGCTACCAGGCAGTGCGACGTATTACTCGCCCGCTGGCGGATCTGCAAAAAGAGTTAGAAACGCGGGCAGCCGATAACCTTGCTCCGATTGAAGTTCATAGTTCAACCGTTGAGATCCAGGCGGTCGTCTCAGCGCTCAACGAGCTGGTGACGCGGCTGACGAGCACCATTGAAAACGAACGCTTATTTACCGCCGATGTCGCCCACGAACTGCGCACCCCACTGTCAGGCGTTCGCCTGCATCTGGAATTACTGTCCAAAACCCATAAGGTCGACGTTTCACCGTTAATTGCCCGCCTTGACCAAATGATGGACAGCGTGTCGCAACTGCTGCAACTCGCCCGCGTTGGACAGTCGTTCTCGGCCGGGAGCTACCAGCACGTCAAACTGCTGGAGGACGTGATTTTGCCCTCCTATGATGAACTCAGCACCATGCTGGACCAGCGTCAGCAGACGCTGCTCCTACCGCAAAGCACGGCGGACGTTGTCGTACGTGGCGATGCGACGCTATTACGAATGCTGCTGCGAAATCTGGTGGAGAACGCGCATCGTTACAGCCCGGAAGGCACCCATATTACGATTAGCCTGAATACAGAGCATGATGCCGTTATCGCCGTCGAAGATGAAGGCCCTGGCATTGATGAGAGTAAATGCGGGGAGCTGAGTAAAGCGTTTGTGCGTATGGACAGTCGTTTTGGCGGGATTGGGCTGGGGCTGAGCATTGTCAGTCGTATCACCCAGTTACATCACGGGCATTTCTATTTGCAAAATCGTCAGGGAACCACCGGCACTCGCGCTTGGGTGGAATTAGAGAAAGGTCAGTAAGAACTCACCCAAACGTACAAAAAGCTGCTGACGATCAGCACGCTGCACACGGTGGTCAAACTTTCATAAATGCGGTTTTTCATGACACTCTCCTCCGATACTCTGGAGGAGAGTTTGCCTGACACAGATTAAGCCAACCTTAAGTGGATATGATAAATCACATGATTACTCATCAATCCGCGGATGCTGCTGCACCAGGCGCGTACGCTTAAGCTGCAGCTCAGCAATTTCCTGATCGATATCTTCGATTTTATGCTCAATATTATCGTAGTGCTCGCCGAGGAGCTCTTTCGCTTCATGAATATCCGAAGCGGCAGGCGTAGCCCCCTTCAGAGGCTGATTAGCCGTCTCTTTCATGGTCACGCCGGTAATTAAACCTATCACCGCAATCACCATCAGATAATAAGCAGGCATCATCAGATTCTGCGAGCTTTCCACCAGCCATGCGGCCAACGTCGGTGTCAGACCGGCGACCAATACCGAGATATTAAACGCTGCGGCCAGGGCACTGTAGCGAATATGCGTCGGGAACATCGCTGGTAACGTTGACGCCATCACCCCGGTAAAGCAGTTGAGGATCACCGCCAGCATCAGCAACCCGGCGAAAATCAGGCCGATGACGTTACTGTTAATCAGAATAAATGCCGGAATAGCCAGCACAAACAGCGCAATACTGCCCATAATCACAAACGGACGGCGTCCGAAGCGGTCGCTGAGCAGACCCATCACCGGCTGCACAAACAGCATACCAATCATGATGGCGATAATAATCAGCACGCCGTGGTCTTCAGAGTAATGCAGGTTATGCGACAGGTAGCTCGGCATATAGGTGAGCAGCATGTAGTAGGTGACGTTGGTGGCAATCACCAGACCAATACATGCCAGCAGGCTGCGCCAGTGCCTGGTCGCAATCTCTTTAAACGACACCTTCGGACCGTCCTGCAGTCCCTGACGATCGCCCTGCTCCAGTTTATCCACGTGCTGCTGGAACGCCGGAGTCTCTTCCAGTGCATGACGCAAGTACAGGCCAATAAGCCCTAACGGTAGCGCCAGGAAGAACGGAATACGCCAGCCCCACTCAAGGAAGTTTTCTTCGCCGACGATAGTTGAGATCAGGACTACCACGCCCGCACCCAGCACAAACCCGGCAATCGAGCCGAAGTCCAGCCAGCTGCCCATAAATCCGCGCTTACGGTCTGGCGAGTACTCTGCGACAAAAATCGACGCCCCGGTATACTCTCCGCCGACTGAGAACCCCTGCGCCATTTTACACAGCAACAGCAGAATCGGCGCCCAGATACCAATCGAGGCATACGAGGGAATGAGACCGATACAGAAGGTACTTATCGACATAATCACAATAGTGATAGCGAGGATCTTCTGACGACCGTATTTATCGCCAAGCATACCGAAGAACAATCCGCCAAGCGGTCGAATCAGAAAGGGAACAGAGAAGGTGGCAAGTGCAGCAACCATCTGTACGCTGGGGTCAGCCCCCGGGAAGAACACTTTACCTAATGCGTAAGCAACAAACCCATAAACACCAAAATCAAACCACTCCATCGCATTACCTAACGACGCCGCGGTAATGGCTTTTCGCAGTTTACCGTCATCAATGATGGTAACGTCGCGCAGCGTAATTGGTTTTATTTTTTTCCTTTTTAGCATACTCGTCCTCATAGACTTAGCCCTGTCACGCTACAGTTCGAGTCCCTCAACGCCCCTGCGTCAAGGTCATCACCGAGCGGGGAATGCACAGACGCATTCCCTGTAACAAGCGTAGCAGGTTTACTTACACTGACGAGAAACGAGCAGTACAACCGAACCTGTTGACGCCTGATTGGGCGGTTAATGACCTCTTTACCCTAACAGTGTTTAAATTTGTGATCAACTTCACATATAGATTTCCATTTCGTCAACATGCGTAAATCAGGTCATTCTTAGTCAACTTTTTAACATGTAATGCTTGCGATTTTCTGGCAATTAAATACAAGAATAAATCGCTTTGTTGCACCAACAATCACAACAGTCACTATTATTCTGCTAGGCAAAAACCCACCTAATCTCTTCACAAAAAGATCACAGCTTTTTTAATAATCAGAGCACTCAGGAACTTTTGCTCGGAATATGTGATGAAGATAACTAAAACATCGTTTTATTTTGATTGAATCAATGTTCCCATGAATGCAAACTAATTCCAGACGCAATATCCCTGGGAGCAGTAACACGCTCAACGTATGCCGCGTTAGATTTTATAAAACAAAGAGATAGCTGTTTTCTTTGTTAAGAAACATCAGTAATTACTTGAATTTATTAATTTTTATTTCCTTGCGCGTGTATTACCTGCGACAAGAGATGAGGACGCTTATGAAAATTAAAGCCACGATTGAACGCATCCCTGGCGGAATGATGTTGATTCCTCTGTTATTAGGCGCAGTGTTAAATACGTTAGCTCCGGATACCGGCGCGTATTTCGGTTCGTTTACCAAAGGAATGATCAGCGGAACGGTGCCGATTCTGGCAGTGTGGTTTTTTTGTATCGGTGCATCTATTGATTTACGGGCAACCGGCACGGTATTACGCAAATCCGGCACACTGGTATTAACTAAAATAGCCGTGGCATGGGTAGTGGCAATGATTGCTGCTTCATTTATTCCTGATACCGGTATTCAAACCGGGTTCTTTGCCGGTCTTTCGGTACTGGCAATTGTTTCAGCGATGGACATGACCAACGGCGGTTTGTACGCCAGCCTGATGAACCAGTACGGAACCAAAGAAGAGTCTGGCGCATTTGTGTTGATGTCTCTGGAATCCGGTCCGTTAATGACCATGGTGATCCTTGGCTCCGCGGGTCTGGCGTCCTTCGAACCACACCATTTTGTCGGCGCGGTATTACCGTTCCTGATTGGTTTTGCGTTGGGTAACCTGGATCACGATCTGCGTTCCTTCTTCAGTAAAGCCACGCCGGTGCTGATCCCGTTCTTCGGCTTCGCGCTGGGCAACACGATTAACCTGAGCGTCATCGTTGATACGGGTCTGCTGGGCATCCTGCTGGGCGTCGCGGTTATCGTCATCACCGGTATTCCGCTGATTATTGCTGACCGCGTTATTGGTGGCGGGAACGGTACGGCAGGCGTAGCAGCCTCATCTGCGGCAGGCGCTGCAGTGGCAAACCCGGTGATTATCGCCCAGATTAACCCGGCATTTGAACCGGTTGCCGCATCCGCTACGGCGCTGGTTGCCGCCAGCGTGATAGTCACCGCGATTCTGGTGCCGATTATCACCGCGCTGTATGCCAAACGTTTTAATAAAAACCCGGTCGTCAATGAGACGGCGGCTACCCCGGCAGACTCCCTGCACCACTAAACCTGCCTTTATCCCACTCACCGTTCCTGCTCAATTGATGAGCGGGGACGGTGCAAAAATCTCCTCAACCATCGCATCAACCAGCCGCTTCGCCGAACACAATCTCGGCATGCCCAACGCCACATTTTGCCAACGCTGCGTCACCGACCAACTCACCGGATGACGCTGCGCATCGCACCAGTCCCCGAGCCAGCTCAACATATCGTTGTGCTCACCCGAGCCGCCAACAACCGGCGTGCTGAGCCAATGATGATAGTAATGACGCGTGGCGGGGGCCGCATTCACGCTGTCTGCCAGCGCCTGAGCGGCCATCGTTCGCAGGTTGTCTTTTAGCATTGACACCACATCGGCATTTGCTAACCGGCAGGCGTCACCAAAGGCTCCCCAACGCAGCTCCTCTAACGCCACAAAACAGCGTCCAGGTAACGACCAGCCGTCATACGCGCCAGCCCGCCAGCGGGTAAAAATTTGCTCGCTATGTTCGCCCGCTTGCACCGTCAGGCCGCGTTGCGTCACCGCCTTCTCTTTATAAGCGCCGCGCTGGGTAAACCAGTCAGCGAGTGAATTTATCTGCTGCAGAAGACCGGGCGTGGAGAGTCCACGCGGGTGTTCGGTTTGTTGTAAAAACATCAACCCTTCGGCGATCTGTACCAGCGCCAGATGGCCCGGATCGATCATGCCCGCCAGTTTTTCCACCAGTTTTAGACGCATCACCAGATGCTCGCTGGACACGCCTGCCAACACCCATGCTCGCAGTTGCGTCTGGGATAACACCTCCTGCGTCAGGCGCGCACGCAGCCGCTGCTGCTGTTGCAGAAAACCGCCGGAACGTTTGGTTTCATCTCCCTGAACCAGATCGACCATAAACTTCGGGTAGACACACTCCAGCGTCCGCCCGGGGCCTTCCAGTAACACGTTAGTCATGTGTGCTCGGTTGCAAAAAGGGTATTGATATCGTCGCGCAGCAAGCGGGAATCTTCATAAAGCCATGCCGCAGTCGTAATGCGATGCTGCAGTTGTTCGTTCAAGGCATTCACCGCAGATTCATTTTGCTGGCGCAGGGTCAAACTCTCACGCAGGCTCGCCTGTAATTGCGTCAAACACAGTGAAAAATCAGCAAAAAACGTGGCCATGCCTGCCGTAACGGAAATATCGACCTGCGCAGCTAAAGCTTTACGAATTTGTTGGCAAAACTGGGTGACATAGTGCACAAGGTTCTTATGCAGTGCGCCCATATCAATGAGATAACGCGTTTTTGTTTCGACGTACTCATTCCATCCCCAGTTAGGCTGATTCAACCAGCGAGAGAAGGTATCACGCACCACACCGCCAGTTGACGGCGCATTTTCCGCCGGAATATCCTGCTCAATGGCCTCGTTAAACAACTGGCGGGTGTTGAAGTTAAACATCGCCGCATGAAACGCCGGAAAACGGATCCGTGCACGAAAACCAGCGTGGTTCAGCTCCTCTTTCACCCGCTGCTCAATGGGGCGCATGGCGTCATTTAGCGCCCGGGACAGCGTCGACTCAAGCTGTTCAAAGCGCAGAGCTAAATCCCGACTGATGCTTTCCTGCGCTGCCAGCAAGACAACTTCACAGGACGAGCGCATTTTATCCAGCACGATTTTCGCCTGCCCCTCATCGTGCAACACCAGCATTTCTCCGGCCATTTCTGCCGAGGAAACGCCAGCCCCCTGGCCATGTTGTGACATCATCAGGACGTTTTCTTTGATAAAGAACGTGTTGATGCCGCACAGAATCTCAGTCTGTTGCTCATTGAGATAGGCCGCGGCAGCCTCCAGCGCCAGCTCGACCTCATGACTGACTTCATCACTCACCCGCCCCTGACTCACTTCTAACTGCTGCATATCCTCTTCAATATGCGTGATGTTCAGCCGCAGTTTTTCATAGGCAACCGTTAACCCATGGGCGCGAAACTCCAGATATTCGTGCGCGCTTTGCGCATAGTTCAATAACTTATGCGACGCTGAGCGTAGCGCATACAGCGAAGCATTGGCGTAAGCAGCATGAATCACTTTCTGGATCGGCTGCTCAAACAGCGAATCCTCCCACAACAGATCGGCTGCATGGCGAATGTGCTCCGTATCCTCAAGATCGTTGGTGCACCAGCGTCGGCCAAGCGCCGCTTCGGCAAAATCCTGTACCCAACGTTGCACCTGGTGATCCGGCAGCCGCCCGCGAGTCATCAGCTCATGACGCGCCCTGTTCGCCAGATACCCCCACATCGAAGAAACCGGATAGATTCGCTCCGGGGCAATCCCACCTTGCATCAGCGTGCCGGAAATTAATGCCCGCACCTGCTCTTCATCGTCACTGTTGCGGTCTTTCTGATCGAATTTGTTCACCAGCGCATACAGCGGCACTGACTTGCCGACCGCCATGATCGCGTGGCGCACTTCTTCATCGGAAATCGATTTCAGTTGGGTATAATCCATCACCACCAGTACCGCAGAAGCCCGCGCCAGCTGTTCATTCAGCATCTTTTGTAGATGCGGTTGCCCGGCCTCATTCGGCCCCGGCGTATCCAGCAGGGTTAATTGCCCCGGATAGCTCGTCTGACCGGCCAAATGGACAAATTCGACCTCGATAACCGGAATATGCTCAATCGCGGTATAGGCGGCAAAAGGAAAATCCACTTCCAGTGCTTTTGACAAACGCACCAGGTCATTCAGACTTTTAAGGCAATGGAAAATAGGCTGTGCGCCAAGATAATACCGCTCAAATGCCACGCCGTTTTCAATATGCTGCAGCAGGACATTCATATCCTTATCAATTTCCAGGGTCTGCGTAAGACGCTGGCGATCGCACTCGCGTACGCGCTGCTGTAAAACCTTCATTAAGGCATCGATAGGCGTGACATGTGAAAAATGCAACACCGGCTCTTTCTGCCCCGGCGTATGGCGAATTAGCGTTGGTAGCGCCGTCATGGGACGATTACGATTAGGTAAAACTTCGGTCCCCACAATCGCGTTAATCGTCGTCGATTTTCCCGCTTTCATAGTACCGACAATCGCCAGCACCATTTCCAGACGCGTAATCTTACGCAGTTCATTATTGAGCGTTGCCTGCTGGACATCCATGCCACGCGCGCTGAAATGCAGAGGCTGAACCACCTGTCTGCTATGCTCTCCTTGTTTTAGCGCGACATCATCCAACGACGTCATAGGCAATTTTTGCAATTGCCTGAGATGTTCAAGCGAGAGCATCAGCAAGCGTTCCGCTTCCTGACTTAATTCATATATTGTCTGTGTGTGCATGGAAAATTCTTCCTTAACGCAAATGGCATTACTTTTATTTAGCCCAATCGTTTTATTTATAGATTTTTTGGCTTTTATAATTACGTGTAGAAATAATTAAAATCAAAACAACCAACTGATATTATTAAAATAAATTTGGTGTATAACCGCTGGCCGGATGCCTCTCACTTATGTAATAAGTAAGAAAGATAAACAGCGTAGTTCAGTTTTAAAAAATACCCGCGTAATCCCCCTACTAAAATTAAGGGGGTCAATGATATTCAATCACAATGGCTTAGGCATCCGTAAGCAACGTTACCTATGAATATCAGATATTTCGCCTCACCTTATCTTAAATACCTAAGCGTAGCAATTTCCCTTAAAAAATATTCCGCCATACTTTCATTGAGGTAAAAGCAAAGGATCTTTACAGCAGATCATTTTGCATAATCGCGCAGTAGTCCCGACAAAAGCAGGGATTTTATGTATAATTGCGGCCTTTTTCGGCAATCTGCCATTTTTGGGCGCATTTGCCCCTGCTGACTTTTGAGGAAATCCACATGTCATTACCACACTGCCCACAATGCAACTCCGAATACACTTACGAAGATAACGGCATGTTCATCTGCCCGGAATGCGCTCACGAATGGAACGATGCTGAACCGGCTCAGGACAGCGACGAACTGATCGTTAAAGATGCCAACGGCAACCTGCTGGCTGACGGCGACAGCGTTACCGTAGTGAAAGACCTGAAGGTAAAAGGTAGCTCTTCCATGTTGAAGATCGGGACCAAAGTGAAGAACATCCGTCTGGTTGAAGGCGACCACAACATCGATTGCAAAATCGATGGCTTTGGCCCAATGAAGCTGAAATCTGAGTTTGTGAAAAAGAACTGATGCAAATTGCCTGATGGCGCTACGTCAATCAGGCCGATGCCAGCTCATCTGCCAGGCGGGAAGCTCATACTTCCCGCCTGGCTTATTTTTGCAGACGATAACTACACTTAACTGGTTTCTTTTACCTGAGGTAAAGATTATGCCGTTAAGTCCCTATATCTCCTTCGCAGGCAACTGCGCTGATGCTATCGCCTACTACCAAAAAACATTAGGCGCTGAGCTACTCTACAAAATCAACTTCGGTGAAATGCCCAAACCGGCGCAGAACAGCGAAGAGGGTTGCCCTTCAGGCATGAAATTCCCCGATACCGCCATTGCCCACGCCAACCTGCGCGTTGCGGGCAGCGACATCATGATGAGCGATAGCGCCCCCGACGGAAATGCCCACTACTCTGGCTTTACGCTGGTACTCGACACGCAAAACGTCGACGAAGGCAAACGCTGGTTTGATAACCTGGCAGCAAACGGAAAAATCGAAATGGACTGGCAGGAAACCTTCTGGGCTCATGGTTTCGGTAAAGTGAGCGATCGGTATGGCGTGCCGTGGATGATCAACGTCGTCAAACAGCAGCAACCTACAGAGTAATCCAACGGGAGGCCAGCCCTCCCGTACTGTCATCAAAAATCGCTCAACTCTTCATCACCAAGTAACCATCCCTTAACGAAAACGTCACATTGATCCGCCACGATGGGGCCACTTTTTAAGGGAGGCCGCATCATGCAAACGATTATTCGCGTCGAAAAACTCTCCAAGTCCTTCAATCAACATCAGGCGCTCAATGCGGTTGATCTGAACATCTGTTCCGGTGAGATGGTGGCTCTGCTTGGGCCGTCTGGCTCCGGCAAATCCACCCTTTTACGTCATTTAAGCGGTTTGATCGTCGGTGATAAATCCCCGGGTAGCCACGTCGAACTGCTGGGTCGCACCGTTCAACATGAAGGCCGCCTGGCGCGCGATATCCGCAAAAGCCGCGCCCACACCGGCTACATCTTCCAGCAGTTCAATCTGGTTAACCGCCTGACGGTACTGGAAAACGTCCTGATCGGCGCACTCGGCAGCACGCCGTTTTGGCGCACCTGTTTTAGCTGGTTTAGCCAGGAACAGAAACAGCGTGCATTACAGGCGCTGACCCGCGTTGGCATGGCGCACTTTGCATACCAGCGCGTTTCCACGCTTTCGGGCGGGCAACAGCAGCGCGTGGCGATTGCCCGCGCGCTGATGCAGCAAGCCAAAGTGATCCTTGCCGACGAGCCGATAGCCTCGCTGGACCCGGAATCCGCACGCATCGTGATGGACACCCTACGCGACATTAACCAGACCGACGGCATCACCGTGGTCGTCACGCTGCATCAGGTGGATTACGCCCTGCGCTACTGCGAACGCATTGTCGCGCTTCGTCAGGGCAACGTCTTCTTTGATGGCAGCAGCCAGCATTTTGATAACGATCGTTTTGACCATCTCTACCGCAGCATGAACCGCGTCGAACAGAACGCGCAGGCTGCATAGTTCTAAAAAACCAGGCGTTATTGGCGCAGCCAGGCTGGCAAGTGAAATAGCCTGGAACAAAGACTAATTAAGGAAACAACATGAGCTATAAGACCGTTGCCGCGCTGGCCTTTACCAGCATGTTCAGCATCAGCACCTTGTTCAGCCCGGCGCAGGCCGAAGAGCAAGAAAAAGCGCTGAACTTTGGCATTATTTCGACCGAATCACAGCAAAACCTGAAGCCACAGTGGGAACCGTTCCTGAAGGACATGGAAAAATCGTTGGGCGTGAAAGTGAACGCCTTCTTCGCCCCGGACTACGCCGGGATCATTCAGGGAATGCGTTTTAACAAAGTTGATATCGCCTGGTACGGCAACCTCTCGGCAATGGAAGCGGTAGATCGCGCTAATGGACAAGTGTTTGCCCAAACCGTCGCTGCCGACGGCTCCCCGGGATACTGGAGCGTGTTGATCGTTAACAAAGACAGTCCGATCAACACCCTGAACGATCTGATCGCCAAACGTAAGGATCTGACATTCGGCAACGGCGATCCCAACTCAACGTCAGGCTTCCTCGTCCCCGGTTACTACGTCTTCGCCAAAAATAACATCTCCGCCAGCGACTTCAAACGCACCGTTAACGCCGGACACGAAACCAACGCGCTGGCCGTCGCCAACAAACAGGTCGATGTCGCCACCAACAACACCGAAAACCTCGACAAGCTGAAAACCTCCGCGCCGGAAAAATTGAAAGAGCTGAAGGTTATCTGGAAGTCACCGCTGATCCCGGGCGATCCGATCGTCTGGCGCAAAAACCTCTCCGAAACCACCAAGGACAAGGTGTACGACTTCTTTATGAATTACGGCAAAACGCCGGAACAAAAAACCGTCCTGGAACGCCTGGGATGGGCACCGTTCCGTGCCTCCAGCGACCTGCAACTGGTACCGATTCGCCAACTGGCGCTGTTTAAAGAGATGCAGGGCGTGAAGGGCAACAAAGGGTTGAACGAGGAAGAGAAAACCAGCAAAACCTCGGCGCTGAAAGCGCAGCTCGACGACCTTGACCGTTTGACCGCCGCCCTGGGCGCCATGACCAGCGTGACTAAAGCGGTGCAGTAAACCTGATGCCCGGTGGCGTTTCGCTTACCGGGCAGACGATGTTCTGTAGGCCGGATAAGGCGCAAGAGCTGCCATCCGGCGATAAACCTACGCACGGAGCTAAACATGCAAACCATCACCGTCGCCCCGCCCAAACGTAGCTGGTTCTCACTGCTGAGCTGGGCCATTCTTCTCGCCGTGCTGGTGGTCTCGTGGAAAGGTGCCGAAATGGCTCCGCTCACGCTGATCCAGGATTCCGGCAATATGGCGACCTTCGCCGCCGACTTCTTTCCGCCAGACTTCAGTCAGTGGCAGGACTATCTCGGTGAAATGGCCGTCACCCTGCAAATTGCCGTCTGGGGTACCGCCCTCGCCGTTGTGCTGTCGATTCCCTTTGGCCTGATGTGCGCCGATAACCTCGTACCGTGGTGGATTTACCAGCCGATGCGTCGCCTGATGGACGCCTGCCGCGCCATCAATGAAATGGTCTTCGCCATGCTGTTCGTGGTCGCCGTGGGTTTAGGTCCGTTCGCCGGGGTAATGGCGCTGTTTATCCACACCACCGGGGTGCTCTCCAAGCTGCTTTCGGAAGCGGTAGAAGCCATTGAGCCAGGTCCGGTAGAAGGCATTCGCGCCACCGGGGCCAACAAAATTGAAGAGATTCTGTACGGCGTTCTGCCACAGGTCATGCCGCTGCTTATCTCCTACTCGCTGTATCGCTTTGAATCCAACGTTCGCTCGGCCACGGTGGTCGGAATGGTGGGTGCGGGCGGTATTGGCGTGACCTTATGGGAGGCGATTCGCGGCTTTCAGTTCCAGCAAACCTGCGCCCTGATGGTGTTAATCATCGTCACCGTCAGCCTGCTGGATTTCCTTTCCCAGCGTTTGCGTAAGCACTTTATCTGATTAGCGAGGCATTGATTGCTATGCACTTGTCTACACATCCGACCAGTTATCCAACGCGTTATCAGGAAATTGCCGCGAGACTTGAGCAGGAGCTTCGTCATCATTATCGCTGCGGTGACTATCTGCCCGCCGAGCATCAGCTTGCCGCGCGCTACGAGGTAAACCGCCACACCCTGCGCCGCGCTATTGACCAGTTGGTTGAGCGTGGTTGGGTCCAGCGTCGCCAGGGCGTTGGTGTACTGGTGCTGATGCGCCCATTCGATTACCCGCTTAATGCCCAGGCGCGCTTTAGCCAGAACCTGCTGGACCAGGGCAGCCATCCCACCAGCGAAAAACTGCTGGCGGTGCTGCGCCCAGCCTCCAGCCACATTGCCGATGCGCTCAGCATTAACGAGGGCGATAACGTGATTCATCTGCGCACCCTGCGTCGGGTAAACGGTATCGCACTGTGCCAGATCGACCACTATTTTTCCGACCTCACGCTATGGCCGCTGCTGCAGGGCTTTAACAACGGCTCACTGCACGACTACCTGCGCGAACAGTCCGGTCTGACGCTCCTGCGCACACAAACGCGCATCAGCGCCCGCCGCGCACAGGCTAAAGAGAGCAAAGTGCTGGAAATCCCCAATATGGCGCCGCTGCTGTGCGTGCGCACCCTGAACCACCGTGAAGGCGAAGAACACGCGGCGGAATACTCCGTCAGCCTGACCCGCGCCGACATGATCGAATTCACTATGGAGCACTGAATGCATTTCGATACCGCTACCCGCCAGCGCTGGATGCGCGCGCTGGCTTACAGCAATGCCGATGCCCTGAACGCCCGCATCCACGCGCTCAAACTGACGCCAGACTATGAACTTATCCGCGCACCGGAATGCGGACTGATGCAGCTCCAGACTCGCATGGGCGGCACCGGCAACCGCTTCTTTGCTGGTGATACCACGCTTACCCGCGCAGTGGTACGCCTGAAGAGCGGCACACTGGGCTACAGCTACCTGCTGGGACGCAACAAACAACACGCCGAGCAGTGCGCGGTCATTGACGCGCTGCTGCAGGAACAAACGCATTTCCAGAGCCTAATGGAAACCTTAATTGCCCCGCTGGAAGCGGAACGCGATGCGCTGATTAGCGCGCGCCGTGCCGAAGTCAACGCCAGCCGGGTCGACTTCTTCACGCTGGTACGCGGAGATAACGCATGACCTTACAAACCGCTTTTAATTTACCCGTTCAGGATGCTCAGCAGAGCTTTCGTCGCCTGCTGAAGGCCATGAGTGAGCCGGGCGTGATCGTCGCCCTGCATCAACTGAAACACGGCTGGCAGCCACTGGGCCTGGCAACCACCAGCGTGCTACTGACCCTGGTCGATGGCGACACGCCGGTCTGGCTTGCGCCGTCGATGGATAACGATATCGCCCGGCAGAATCTGCGTTTTCACACCAACGCGCCGCTGGTGGATCAGCCGCAGTTGGCGGCCTTTGCCGTCGCCGACGAACGCATCAGCAGCGAACAGCTTAACGCCCTCTCCGCCGGTTCCGCCGTCGCGCCAGAAACCAGCGCCACGCTGATTGTGCAGGTCTCTGGCTTAAGCGGTGGACGCATGCTGCGTCTGACCGGCGCCGGTATCGCTGAAGAGCGCATGATCGCGCCACAGCTACCGGAATGCCTGATTCACGAACTCACCGAACGCCCGCATCCGTTCCCGCTGGGGGTCGACCTGATCCTCACCTGCGGCGAACGCCTGCTGGCTATTCCGCGAACTACCCATGTGGAGGTGTGCTGATGTACGTCGCCGTCAAAGGGGGCGAAAAGGCGATAGCCAACGCCCACGCCCTGCAGGAAAACCGACGCCGGGGCGAAGAGACCATTGCTGAACTGAGCGTGGCACAAATCGAACAACAGATGAACCTGGCCGTCGACCGGGTGATGACCGAAGGCGGCATCGCCGACCGCGAACTGGCCGCGCTGGCGCTGAAGCAGGCCAGCGGCGATAACGTCGAAGCCATCTTTTTGCTCCGCGCCTACCGCACTACGCTGGCAAAGGTGGCGGTCAGCGAACCGGTTAACAGTGCAGAAATGCGCCTTGAGCGCCGAATCTCTGCGGTCTACAAGGATATTCCCGGCGGGCAGTTGTTAGGTCCCACTTATGACTACACCCATCGCCTGCTGGATTTTACCCTGCTGGCCAATGGCGAAACGCCCCCCCTGCGCAGCGCAGACGACGCGCAGGACGCCTCTCCGCACGTCTTTTCCCTGCTGGCCAACCAGGGACTGGCAAAGCGTGAAGAGGATGATGGCGCCACGCCCGACGACATCACCCGCACGCCACCGGTCTACCCCTGCTCACGCGCTTCACGCCTGCAACAACTGATGCGCGGCGATGAGGGATATCTGCTGGCGCTGGCCTACTCCACCCAACGCGGCTACGGGCGCAATCACCCGTTTGCCGCCGAAATCCGCAGCGGCTATGTGGCACTGGAAACCGTACCGGAAGAGCTGGGATTTGCGGTGAACGTCGGTGAATTGCTGATGACCGAATGTGAAATGGTCAACGGTTTTGTCGCGCCAGAAAACGAATCCCCCCATTTTACCCGCGGCTACGGACTGGTGTTCGGCATGAGCGAGCGTAAAGCGATGGCGATGGCGCTGGTGGACCGCGCCCTACAGGCAGCCGAATACGATGAATCGGTCACGGGACCGGCGCAGGACGAAGAGTTCGTGCTGGCGCATGCAGATAACGTCGAGGCGGCGGGTTTTGTTTCGCACCTCAAACTTCCCCATTACGTCGATTTCCAGGCCGAGCTGGAACTGCTCAAACGCCTGCAACAGGAGGCTACCCGTGACCACTAACCTCTCCGGCTACAACTTTGCGTATCTTGATGAGCAGACCAAACGCATGATTCGCCGCGCGATTCTGAAAGCGGTGGCGATCCCCGGTTACCAGGTGCCGTTTGGCGGACGTGAAATGCCGATGCCCTACGGTTGGGGAACCG
This sequence comes from Citrobacter sp. RHBSTW-00887, assembly GCF_013728095.1. Classification (NCBI taxonomy): domain Bacteria; kingdom Pseudomonadati; phylum Pseudomonadota; class Gammaproteobacteria; order Enterobacterales; family Enterobacteriaceae; genus Citrobacter; species Citrobacter sp. RHBSTW-00887. The sequence continues at coordinate 4,861,759 of NZ_CP056267.1, forward strand.
GCGGTATTCAGCTCACCGCCAGCGTGATTGGCGAGCCGGACGTGCTGAAGGTAATTGACCAGGGCGCGGATGACACCACTAACGCCGTGTCGATTCGCAACTTCTTTAAACGCGTGACTGGGGTGAACACCACCGAGCGCACGGAAGACGCGACGCTGATCCAGACCCGCCACCGCATCCCGGAAACGCCGCTGGTGGAAGACCAGATCATTATCTTCCAGGTCCCGATCCCCGAGCCGTTGCGCTTTATCGAGCCGCGCGAAACGGAAACCCGCACCATGCACGCGCTGGAAGAGTACGGCATCATGCAGGTGAAACTGTATGAAGATATCGCCCGCTTCGGCCATATCACCACCACTTACGCCTATCCGGTGAAGGTTAACGACCGCTACGTCATGGACCCGTCGCCAATTCCAAAATTCGACAATCCGAAGATGGACATGATGCCGGCCCTGCAACTGTTTGGCGCAGGCCGCGAAAAACGCATCTATGCCGTTCCACCTTACACCCGCGTGGAAAGCCTCGATTTCGACGATCACCCGTTTACCGTGCAGAGCTGGGATGAGCCTTGCGCCATCTGTGGCTCAATCCACAGCTATCTCGATGAAGTGGTGCTCGATGACACCGGCAAACGCATGTTTGTCTGCTCCGACACCGACTACTGCCGCCAACAGAGTGAGGCCCTCAGCAAATGACGCAACCGCTGCTTTCAGTCAACAACCTGACCCATCTCTACGCGCCGGGCAAGGGCTTCAGCGATGTCTCTTTTGACCTGTGGCCTGGCGAAGTGCTGGGTATCGTCGGCGAGTCCGGTTCCGGCAAAACCACGCTGCTGAAATCGATCTCTTCACGGCTGACGCCGCAGAGCGGTGAGATTTTGTATCAGAACCGTTCGCTGTACGGCATGAACGAGGCCGACCGTCGCCGTCTGCTGCGCACCGAATGGGGCGTGGTGCATCAGCATCCGCTGGATGGCCTGCGCCGTCAGGTCTCCGCTGGCGGCAATATCGGCGAACGCCTGATGGCCACCGGGGCGCGCCACTACGGCGACATCCGTGCCACCGCGCAGCGTTGGCTGGAAGAAGTGGAGATCCCGGCCTCGCGTATCGACGACCTGCCAACCACCTTTTCCGGCGGCATGCAGCAGCGACTGCAGATCGCCCGCAACCTCGTCACCCATCCCAAACTGGTGTTTATGGACGAGCCCACCGGCGGTCTGGACGTTTCCGTACAGGCCAAACTGCTGGACCTGCTGCGCGGCCTGGTGGTGGAACTGGATCTGGCAGTGGTTATTGTCACCCACGATCTGGGCGTAGCGCGCCTGCTGGCCGACCGTTTGCTGGTGATGAAGCAGGGTCAGGTGGTGGAAAGTGGGTTAACCGACCGCGTACTCGACGACCCGCATCATCCGTATACCCAGTTGCTGGTGTCGTCTGTTTTGCAAAACTGATTTTGTCTTGCCGGGTGGCGCTTCGCGACCGGCCTACGGATCGGCATCGGTTGTAGGCCTGATAAGCGAAGCGCCATCAGGCAATCGAACGCAAAAATGCTTAAAGAGGCTAAAAATGAACGCGATCCGCGTTGAAAACGTCAGTAAAACCTTTGTACTGCATCAGCAAAACGGCGTGCGTCTGCCGGTGCTGCAAGACGCCACGCTGGAAGTTAAAAACGGCGAATGCGTGGTGCTGCACGGTCACTCTGGCAGCGGCAAATCCACGTTGCTGCGTTCGCTGTACGCCAACTACCTGCCGGATGAAGGACACATCCACATCCGCCACAGCGGCGAATGGGTCGATCTGGTGCAGGCTCCGGCGCGTAAAGTGCTGGAAGTTCGCCGTTCAACCATCGGCTGGGTCAGCCAGTTCTTGCGCGTGATCCCAAGGATTTCTGCGCTGGATGTGGTGATGCAGCCGCTGCTGGATCTCGGCGTGTCACGCGAGGAGTGCGCAGCCAAAGCGGCTAACCTGCTTACCCGCCTGAACGTGCCGGAGCGGCTGTGGCATCTGGCGCCGTCGACGTTTTCCGGGGGCGAACAGCAGCGCGTCAATATCGCCCGAGGGTTTATCGTCGATTACCCGATTCTACTCCTCGATGAGCCCACCGCCTCGCTGGACGCCAAAAACAGCGCCGCCGTCGTCGCATTGATTGAAGAAGCGAAAGCCCGCGGCGCGGCAATTGTCGGCATTTTTCACGATCAAACCGTGCGCGACCGCGTCGCGGATCGCCTGCACCTGATGGGAACAACAGCATGATTATCAATAATGTAAAGCTGGTGCTGGAAGATGAAGTGGTGCAAGGATCGCTGGAAATTGAGGGCGGAACGATCCGCGCCTTTGCCGAAAGTCAGAGCCAACTGGCCCAAGCGATGGACGGAGAAGGCGGCTGGCTGCTGCCAGGGCTTATCGAGCTGCATACCGACAATCTCGACAAGTTTTTCACCCCGCGCCCGAAGGTAGACTGGCCCGCCCACTCGGCGATGAGCAGCCACGACGCGCTGATGGTCGCCAGCGGCATTACCACCGTGCTGGACGCGGTGGCGATTGGCGATGTGCGCGACGGTGGCGACCGTCTGGAAAATCTGGAGAAGATGATCAACGCGGTGGAAGAGACGCAAAAGCGCGGGGTCAATCGCGCCGAGCACCGCCTGCATTTGCGCTGCGAGCTGCCGCATCACACCACCCTACCGCTGTTTGAAAAACTGGTCAGTCGTGAGCCGGTGACGCTGGTATCGCTGATGGACCACTCCCCCGGCCAGCGTCAGTTTGCCAATCGCGAGAAGTACCGCGAGTACTATCAGGGCAAGTATTCACTTACCGACGAGCAAATGGCCCGCTACGAAGAAGAACAGTTAGCTCTGGCTGCACGTTGGTCGCAACCCAACCGCACGGCGATTGCTCAGATGTGTCGTGAGCGCCAGATAGCGCTGGCGAGCCATGACGATGCCACCTGCGATCATGTGCTGGAATCGCATCAACTTGGCAGCGTGATCGCCGAATTTCCTACTACTTTTGCCGCCGCAGAGGCCTCGCGCCAGCATGGTATGAACGTACTGATGGGCGCGCCCAACATCGTGCGCGGCGGTTCTCACTCCGGCAACGTTGCGGCGCATAAGCTGGCTGAGCTGGGGCTGCTGGATATTCTCTCCTCCGACTACTACCCCGCCAGCCTGCTCGATGCGGCATTTCGCGTGGCGGACGATGACGCCAACCGCTTTACGCTGCCGCAGGCCATTCGTCTGGTGACCCGCAATCCGGCGCGGGCATTAAATCTCGACGATCGTGGCGTTGTAGCCGAAGGTAAACGCGCGGATCTGGTGCTGGCGCATCGCAAAGGCGATCACATCCATATCGACCACGTCTGGCGTCAGGGCAAAAGGGTATTCTGACTATGGGGAAACTGATCTGGCTGATGGGGCCGTCCGGCTCCGGTAAGGACAGTCTACTGGCAGAACTTCGCCAGCAGGAACCTGCGCAACTGCTGGTGGCGCACCGTTACATCACCCGCGCCGCCAACGCCGGGAATGAAAACCATATTGCCCTCAGCGAACCAGAGTTTTTTACCCGCGCCGGGCAGAACCTGCTGGCGCTGAGCTGGCATGCCAACGGCTTCTATTACGGCGTCGGCGTAGAGATTGACCTCTGGCTGCACGCCGGTTTTGATGTGGTGGTCAACGGCTCGCGCGCGCATCTGCCCCAGGCGCAGGCCCGTTATGGTGCTTCTTTACTTCCCATTTGCTTACAGGTTTCCCCGGCCATTTTACGCCAGCGCCTGCAGGCACGTGGGCGGGAGAGCGAAACGGAAATCGCTGCCCGCCTTGAACGCGCGGCGCGCTACACGCCGTATGACTGCCACGTCCTGAACAATGATGGAAGTTTGCTACAGTCTGTCGATACACTGCTCACACTGATGGGACGCAAGGAGAAGAAACATGTCTGTCTGTGAATTACGCCGCGCCACGCTATACGATACCGATGCGGTTTACGCGCTTATCTGTGAGTTGAAACAGGGCCAATTCGACCTGCAGGCCTTTAGCGCCGGCTACGCCGCAAATCTGCAAGATCCCAATATGCACTACCAGCTGGCGCTGCTCGACGGACAGGTCGTCGGCTTGATCGGTCTGCACCTACAGTTTCATCTGCACCACGCCAACTGGATTGGCGAGATCCAGGAACTGGTGGTGATGCCACAGGCACGAGGACTAAAAGTGGGTAGTCAGTTACTGGCCTGGGCCGAAGCCACCGCGCGCGAAGCGGGCGCAGAAATAACCGAGCTTTCTACCAGTACCCAACGCCTTGATGCGCACCGCTTTTACCAGCGCGAAGGCTATACCATGAGCCATTTTCGCTTCACCAAACCGTTGTAGGGGGAGCCATGAGTCTGACCATTACGCTGACGGGAACCGGCGGCGCGCAACTGGTGCCAGCATTTGGCTGTGACTGTGCGGCCTGCCAACGAGCACGTTTACAGGCGCAATACCGTCGACGCCCTTGTAGCGGGGTGGTCAAATTTAACAATGCGGTGACGCTGCTGGACGCGGGGATCCCGCATCTGATGGACGACTGGCCAGCAGGCAGCTTCCAGCAGTTTCTGCTCACCCACTACCATATGGATCACGTGCAGGGGCTGTTTCCGCTGCGCTGGGGCGTGGGGGCGACTATCCCGGTGTACGGTCCGCCGGATGAACAGGGATGCGACGATCTGTTTAAGCACCCTGGCATCCTCGATTTTAGCCATACCGTCGCGCCATTCGTGGTGTTTAACCTGCAAGGGTTGCAGGTTACGCCACTCCCGCTCAACCACTCAAAGCTGACGTTTGGCTATCTGCTGGAGACCGCGCACAGCCGCGTGGCGTGGCTCTCCGATACCGCCGGACTTCCCGACAAGACGCTGAAGTTTCTCCACAATAACCAGCCTCAGGTGATTATCATCGACTGCAGCCACGCCCCACGCGCCGAGCCGCCGCGCAATCACAGCGATGTAAATACCGTTATCGCCTTGAACGAGGTTATCCGCTGCCCACGGGTGATCCTGACGCATATCAGTCATCAGTTTGATTTGTGGATGATGGAGAATCCGCTACCGACAGGGCTCGAAGCCGGGTATGACGGAATGGAAATTGTGCTGAGGTAGGTTTACATCGCACTTAAAGGCTTGTTAACAGGTCTCTGCCCCCTATAACCTTGCCAGCGAAAGATTGCGCTAACGCTCGTAATCTTCTTCCATTCTGCGCTCTTCGTCTTCTAACTGACGCCGTTCCTGATCGAGCTGGCGCTGGCGGTCATCCAGTTGGCGGCGGCGGTCTTCAAACTGGCGGCGGCGATTATCATACTGCCTGCGACGATCATCACTCATCTGTCGCTGCCAGCTTTCATCACGAGAGTCGTCATAATCCCGCCCGCTGTCCGGTTTGTAGGCGTCGTTAATTGCCTGCTGAATATTGCCGATGGCGTCATCGATAATATCCGCCTGCGCCGATACGGTGGTCATCATCAGCAGAGTGAAAAGTAAGAATGTCGCGGAGCGTTGCATAAAACCAGCCTCATCAAGAAACTCGCCCCACGGTAATCAAAGCGTATTTGCGCGGGTAGCGGAGGAATCTCAATTACGCGAATGCCGCAGCGCCTGCGCCAGTTCTCCCCGGGTGAAGGGCTTACGCAATAACGCCACATCTGGCAGCGCCGGGTTATGCGCCGGACGTAAATCCTGGCCGCTAATCAGCAGGATGTTCAGTTGTGGATAATGTGCCAGCGCATGATTAACCACATCCACACCGCTTAAACCACCGGGCAGCATTAAGTCGCTGATAAAAATATCAATCTCGGATGAAGCCGCCAGCATATGCATAGCCTGTTCGCCGTTGGCGGCCTCTAACGTCAGGTAGCCCAGCAGGTGTAATTGCTCACATAACGTCTGGCGCACATCGGCTTCATCTTCGAGAACCAGCACCAGTTTTTCACCGCGAGTCGGGGTGTGCTGTGCGATTGGCTCCACCGGTGTCTGCACCGGCACAACCGCGCGAGGAAGCTGCAATCTGACCGTCGTTCCCTGCCCAGGGGCGCTTTCAATCTCCACGCGGCCACCGGACTGGCGCACAAAACCGTAGACCATAGACAGCCCCAGCCCGCTGCCGCTGCCGGTCTGTTTGGTGGTGAAAAACGGCTCGAAGACCTGAGCTTTCACCTCCTGCGACATCCCGCTTCCCTGGTCGGCAACTTCCAGCATCACCATATCCTGCTTACGCCCATCGCTGCGCGTGACCCGCTGATTCCAGGTACGGATTTTAATCGTGCCCGCCTGCCCGTCCATGGCGTCACGGGCATTCATCACCAGATTGATAATGGCGTTCTCCAGTTGGCTGACATCAATCCACGCGGGCCAGGCGGGAGACTGGGCTTCAATCTCCAGCGTCAACGTAGCCGGAAGAGAGTGGCGCATCAGTTCGCCCAAATTTTCCAGCAGCGTTTTCAGCTCCACCGCATGGGGATGCAACGACTGTTTGCGCGAAAAGGCCAGCAGCCGCTGGGTAAGGAGCGCCCCGCGCTCGGCGGCTTTTAGCGCCCGATTGACCCGTGGCGCGTCGGGAGAGTCTGGGTTCACCAGATCCAGGCTGCCAATAATGACCGCCAGCAGGTTATTGAAATCATGCGCTAATCCGCCCGTCAGTTGCCCTACCGCCTTCAGTTTCTGACTGTGCAACAGCGCTTCCTCCAGCCCCTGGCGCTCGGTGCGGTCGATTTCCATCTGGCTGGTTTTTTCTTTTAGCAGTCGGGTGGTGTGCTCCAGCGATGCCGTATTACGGGCGAAGACGCTAAAGGCGCGGGCCAGCTCGCCCAGCTCATCGCGCCGCTGCAAGGCCGGGACGCTAACGTCCGATTCACCGTGCGCCAGCCGGGTCATCGCCCGCGAAATGGCCGTCAGGTTAGAACCGAGGTTACGGTAGATATACCAGCCGGCAAAACCGGTGATCACCACCGCCAACAGCGCAAACACCAAAATAAACAACGCGCCAGATTGCAGTTCCTGATGACTTTGCGCCACCCGCTGTTCGGAGATCAGCGCCACCTGCGAAGCATACCGGTTGATATCGCTGTTGAGGATCGCCACCAGCGCTTTGATATGAAACATATACCAGTTGATCGCCAAATCGCTCTGCTCAAGCGCGGAAGAGAGTGGCTCCAGCTTATGCAACTCCTGGTTGAAGTCGGTGAGGATGTTAGTAATCAGCGGATTGCTATTTTGCACAGGCAGCGCGGGCATCACGCCGTCCAGTTGTTTCACCACCGAACGCGGCGTGGGTGTTTCAATGGCGGCAACAATTAAGCGGTCTATCTGCCCCAGCAGCACGTCATCCTGCGCGCCGGTCAGCTTTTGCAGATGGCGTAAATAACTTTGATTCTGATACAGCGAACTGAGCAGGGCGTTACGTTCCAGATGTCGCCGTTGCCCGCGCTGCAGCATACCTTCCACGCTGCTTTGTAGCTCCTGGCTGCGCTGGATAATACGCTCGACCAGCGCCGGCTCCTGCTGCGCCAACGGCGCGGTAGCCAGCTGTTCCAGCGAATGCTTCAGCGCCCGTTGCGTCTCCTGCAGCCGCTCCGCTTCACCTTTGTATTCCAGCGCGCCGACCACCTGCGACAGCCGCACCGCCGCCGTCGCCACGTTCGCCGTATCCCGGGCCAGGTTCATGCTGCCGGTCATGTCGTCAACGGTTTGCTGCTGCACCTGTTCCTGGATTTGACTGGCATGCTGAAACCCCAGCACCGCCACACCGCTTACCATCAGCGTGACCGTCACCACCAGCAGATTGAAGAACAGCAATCGTCCGCGCGCACTGGCGAAAAAGTGACGTCCTGGTTGCGGCATATCACGCTCCGTGAAGAAAAATCGCAATATGACAAATATGAACGGCTTCTGACATTTTGCATTTACATTCCTGTGATGGACTGCTGATATCGGCCACCCCACAGGAGATCCGCTATGAGCAGGACACCGGTTCTGGAGATGCGCAACATTGCCAAAGCGTTTGGTAAATTTTACGCGCTGAAAGGGGTCGATTTAACGGTCTGGCCGGGTGAGATTCATGCCTTGATGGGGGAGAACGGCGCGGGGAAAAGCACCCTGATGAAGATCCTCGCGGGCGCGTATACCGCCACCAGCGGTGAGATCCTGATCGACGGTCAGCCGTTTCACATTCGCGGGCCAAAAGACGCGCTCAGCGCAGGCATCACGCTGATTTACCAGGAGATGCAGCTCGCGCCGAACCTGACGGTGGCGGAAAATATCTTTCTTGGCAGCGAGCTGTCGCGCGGCGGTCTGGTCCAGCGTAAAGAGATGGTGATGCAGTCGCAGAAAGTCATCGACCGACTCGGCGCCCAGTTTAAGGCCAGCGATCGCGTGATGACGTTGACCATCGCCGAACAGCAGCAGGTGGAAATCGCCCGCGCCCTGCACCGTAACAGCCGCATTCTGGTGATGGATGAACCCACTGCCGCCCTCTCCTCACGTGAAACCCACCGCTTGTTTGAACTGATCATGCGCCTGCGCGATGAGGGGATGGCGATTATCTACATTAGCCACCGCATGGCGGAGGTGTATGAACTCTCGGACCGCGTCAGCGTCCTGCGCGACGGGCAATATGTAGGCAGCCTGACCCGCGACAAACTCAACGCCTCTGAGCTGGTGCGCATGATGGTGGGCCGACCGTTAAGCGATTTATTCAACAAAGAGCGCGATATTCCCTTAGGTAAAGCGCGCCTCAACGTCCACCACCTGACCGACGGCCATAAAGTCCAGCCGTGCAGTTTACTGGTGCGCTCCGGGGAGATCGTCGGCCTTGCCGGGTTAGTCGGCGCCGGGCGTTCTGAACTGGCTCAGTTGATTTTTGGCGTGCGTAAAGCCATCGGCGGCATGATTGAAGTAGACGGTGAACCGGTGGTGATCCACTCCCCTCGCGAGGCGATTGACCACGGCATTGGCTTTCTGACGGAAAACCGCAAAGAGCAGGGATTGTTTTTAGAGCTGGCGGCAGCAGAGAACATCACCATGGCGACGCTGGAACGTGACGCCAACTGGGGCATGCTCGATCGCAAAAAGGCGCAGGCTATTTCCGATGACGCCATCCAATTGCTCAACATCCGCGTTCCGCACGCCCAGGTACGCGCGGGCGGGCTGTCCGGCGGTAATCAGCAAAAGCTGCTGATTTCTCGCTGGGTCGCGATCGGCCCACGCATTTTGATCCTCGATGAACCCACTCGCGGCGTGGACGTTGGCGCCAAAAGCGAGATCTACCGGATCATGAACGACATGGCGCGCAAAGGCGTGGCGATCCTGATGATCTCCAGCGAATTGCCGGAAGTTGTCGGTATGAGCGATCGCGTGTACGTCATGCGGGAAGGCAGCATTGCCGGTGAGCTGAACGGGCAAAGTATTACCCAGGAAAATATTATGACGCTGGCAACCGGCGTGAACGACTCCCATCATCAGGCGGTGTCCCATGAATAATCCAACCACTCCCCAGCAGGTGGCGAAATCCGCCTCCGCGAAAAAATTGCTGATGAGCGATCTGATGCAAACGGTCGGCATCTTGCCGATTCTCATCCTGATAGTGGCGGTGTTTGGCTTTATCGCGCCAAACTTTTTTACCGAAAGCAACCTGTTGAATATTACCCGCCAGGCGTCGATCAACATCGTGCTGGCGGCTGGCATGACCTTCATTATTTTGACCGGTGGGATCGACCTCTCGGTTGGCTCGATTCTCGGCACCACCGCCGTCGCGGCTATGGTCGTTTCGCTGATCCCTGAGTTTGCCATGCTGTCGATTCCGGCGGCGCTGATGCTCGGTCTGGTGCTGGGGTTGTTTAACGGCGCGCTGGTTGCTTTTGCCGGACTGCCACCGTTTATCGTCACACTTGGAACGTATACGGCGCTGCGCGGCGCGGCCTACCTGCTGGCCGACGGCACGACGGTGATCAATTCCAATATCAGCTTTGAGTGGATCGGTAACAACTATCTTGGCCCGGTTCCGTGGCTAGTGGTCATTGCGCTGGCGGTGGTGGTGATGTGCTGGTTCATTCTTAGGCGCACCACACTCGGCGTTCATATTTATGCGGTCGGCGGCAATATGCAGGCCGCTCGTTTAACCGGTATCAAAGTGTGGCTGGTGCTGCTGTTCGTCTACGGCATGAGCGGTGTGCTCTCAGGTCTTGGCGGGGTGATGAGCGCCTCGCGGCTATACAGCGCCAATGGCAACTTAGGCATGGGTTACGAGCTGGACGCCATCGCGGCGGTGATCCTCGGCGGTACCAGCTTTGTTGGGGGGATCGGCACCATCACCGGCACGCTGGTAGGAGCGTTGATTATCGCCACGCTCAATAACGGCATGACGCTGATGGGCGTCTCCTATTTCTGGCAACTGGTGATCAAAGGGGCGGTGATCATCATAGCGGTACTGATCGACAAATACCGTACCCGACACCATCAAAGTGCATAACAACAACATCTTACTTCGAGGAATACAGCATGAGATTGAAGCCCTTAGTCACCGCGCTCTGTGCTGGCGCACTGCTTGCTGCAGCTCCGTTTGTGCAGGCAAAAGAACTGAAATCGATCGGCGTTACGGTGGGCGATCTGGCCAACCCGTTCTTCGTGCAGATCACCAAAGGCGCGGAGCTGGAAGCACGCAAACTGGCGGGTGATAGCGTTAAAGTGACGCTGGTTTCCAGCGGCTACGATCTGGGACAACAGGTGTCGCAAATCGACAACTTTATTGCCGCCAAGGTCGACATGATTATTCTTAACGCCGCCGACTCCAAAGGCATCGGCCCAGCGGTAAAACGCGCGAAAGACGCAGGGATTGTGGTGGTTGCCGTTGACGTAGCGGCGGAAGGCGCAGATGCGACCATTACCTCCGATAACACCCAGGCGGGTGAAATGGCCTGTAAATACATTACCGACCGTCTGAAAGGGAAAGGCAACGTCGTCATTATCAACGGGCCGCCGGTTTCCGCCGTCCAGAACCGCGTCGAAGGCTGCCAGACCGAGTTTAAACGCCACCCGGATATCAAGGTGCTGTCGTATAACCAAAACGCCAAAGGCAGTCGCGAAGGCGGACTGGAGATCATGACCGCGCTGCTGGCGGCGAATCCGAAGATCGACGGCGTATTCGCCATTAACGATCCTACGGCGATCGGTGCCGATCTGGCAGCAAAACAGGCACAACGTAGCGAATTCTTTATTGTCGGCGTAGACGGATCGCCAGACGCTGAAGAAGCGTTGAAGCGGAAAAACTCACTATTTGTGGCGACGCCTGCACAAGATCCGCAGGTGATGGCTGCCAAAGCGGTCGAAATCGGCTATGACATATTGCAGGGGAAACCCGCCCCGAAAGAGCCCGTACTGATCCCGGTGACGATGATCGATAAAAACAACGTCGGCAGCTATAAGGGTTGGACGGTGAAATAACCCGCCACAACAACGCCGGATGGCGGCAAAAATGCCTTATCCGACCTACAAGATCGATATGATTTTGTAGGCCGGATAAGCGCAGCGCCATCCGGCATGATATTAAGGAGGATTCTGCCGATGAAACGTTCCGCTATCAACGAGATACTGGGCCACACGCGCCAGTTTTTCTCTCTGCACGACGTGCATCTCCCCCCTTTCGCCAGTTTCCCGCCGACCCAATGGCGCAAGCTTGATCCCGCCGCCTGGAGCGAAGTTTTCGACCTTAAGCTCGGTTGGGATGTCACCGCGTTTGGCGGCAACAATTTCGCCGCGCAAGGGTTAACGCTGTTTACCCTGCGTAATGGCTCGCCGAAAGGAATGCCTTACGAGAAATGCTACGCCGAGAAAATCATGCATGTTCGCGATGCGCAGGTCACACCGATGCATTTTCACTGGCGCAAACGCGAAGACATTATCAATCGCGGCGGCGGTAATTTAATTGTGGAACTGTGGAATGCGGGGATCCGAGAACAAACGGAGGACAGCGACGTGAGCGTGGTGATTGACGGCTGTCGGCAAACCCATGCGGCAGGCAGTCAACTGCGCCTGACGCCGGGTGAAAGCATCTGCCTGCCACCGGGCCTGTATCACAGCTTCTGGGCGGAAGAAGGTTTTGGCGACGTGCTGGTCGGCGAGGTTTCTTCTGTTAATGACGACGACCACGATAACCACTTTCTGCAACCGATCGCCCGCTATAACGACATTGAAGAAGACGAACCGGCGCAGCTGGTGCTGTGTAATGAGTATCGCCTGTTCCGCTAACCAAGGAGCGCATTATGCCGTTGATATCTCTCGCCGATGGCCTTGCCCATGCCCGCGAGCACCACTATGCCTTAGGGGCGTTTAACGTTCTGGACTCACACTTCCTGCGCGCGCTGTTTGCCGCAGCAAAGCAGGAACGTTCGCCGTTTATCATCAACATCGCCGAGGTGCATTTTAAATATATCTCGTTGGATTCTCTGGTCGAAGCAGTCAAGTTCGAAGCCGCGCGGCATGACATTCCGGTAGTGCTGAACCTTGACCACGGCCTGCACTTTGAGTCGGTGGTTCGGGCACTGCGCTTAGGTTTCAGTTCAGTGATGTTTGATGGCTCCACGCTGGAGTATGAAGAAAATATTCGTCAAACCCGCGAAGTGGTGAAGATGTGTCACGCCGTCGGCGTATCGGTGGAAGCCGAACTGGGCGCGGTGGGAGGCGATGAGGGCGGCGCGTTGTATGGTCATGCCGACGAGTCGCTATTTACCGACCCGATGATGGCGCGTGATTTCGTCGACAGAACCGGGATTGACGCGCTAGCGGTCGCCATTGGTAATGCACACGGCAAATATAAAGGCGAACCGGTGCTCGACTTTCCGCGTCTGGACGCCCTTCGCCAGCAGGCGGCGATCCCACTGGTACTGCACGGCGGTTCCGGCATCAGCAACGACGATTTCAAGCGCGCAATTGAACTCGGCATTCACAAAATCAACTTCTATACCGGCATGTCGCAGGCGGCGCTGTCAGCGGTAGAGACAAGAATAGCGAATCGTCAGCCCCTGTACGACGAATTCGCCGAACTGCTGCTCGCCATTGAAGAGGCCATTACCGATACCGTTTCAGAACAGATGCGTATTTTTGGCAGCGCGGGACGGGTCTGATGGAACGCAGAGGCGTTATCGCCGCAGGCAACATGCTGGTCGATCATGTGCATCAAATTGTGCAGTGGCCGGAACGCGGCTGGCTGGCGGAAATCATCCGTAGCGAACGCGCGACGGGCGGTGCGCCGCTGAACGTACTGCTGACACTGGCGAAAATGCACACCGGACTGCCGCTGCAGGCAGTAGGGTTAATCGGTCAGGATAGCGACGGCGACTACATCATGGCGATGCTGGAGCAGTATCATGTTAATCGCCAACATGTGCAGCGCACGACTTTCGCCCCCACGTCGATGTCACAGGTGATGACCGATCCCAGCGGTCAGCGCACCTTTTTCCACTCGCCCGGCGCCAACCGGCTGCTGGATCTGCCCGCTTTTGAGCAACTGGATACCTCGATGAAAATCTTCCATCTTGGCTATCTGCTGCTGCTCGACAGTCTGGACATGCCGGATGAGGAGTACGGCACGCGTAGCGCACGGCTGCTGGCGCAAATGCGCGACAACGGCTTTGAAACATCACTGGATCTGGTTTCACGCAAGGGCGACCCGCGCTATCAGCCGCTGGTGATGCCAGCCCTGCACCATCTCGACTATCTGGTAATTAACGAGCTGGAAGCCGGGGAATTCAGCGGGCTGGAGATCCGCCAGCCCAACGGGGAGCTGCATATTGCGCACATCGCCACCGCTGCGCGCGAACTGCTGAATGCCGGCGTACGCCAGCGGGTGGTTATCCACTGTCCGGAAGGCGCCTGGGGTGAAGCGCCGGATCTGCCGGGCGTCTGGATCCCGTCACAGTACCTGGCGCCGGAGGAGATCGTTGGCAGCGTCGGGGCGGGAGATGCGTTTTGCGCCGGATTTTTGTATGGCTGTCATGAACGCTGGTCGCTGACGGACAGCGTCAGGCTGGCACACGCCTGCGCACGAGCCAGTTTGCTGTGCGCCAACGCGATAGACGGCGCGAAAACGTTGGCAGAGCTAAAAGCCGATATAGCGTCCTTGTAAGCCGGATAAGACGTTTACGCCGCCTTATCATGATGCTGAACATCGGCGGCAAACACATAGCCCAGCCCGCGCAGGGTTTTGATCAGCATCGGCTGATGCGGGTTGTTCTCTATTTTTCGCCGTAACCGCATGATTAGCACGTCAATGGTGCGGTCAAACACCTCAACGCTGTCGCTGCGCGTCAGTTCCAGCAGCTGTTCTCGGCTAAGTACCCGGCGGGCGTTTTGGGCCAACGCCAGCAGCAGGCTGTATTCCCCCTGCGTCAACTCCACCTTCAGTTGCTGAGGATTATGTAACTGGCAACCGGCGGTATCGAGATGCCAACCGTTAAAAGAAAGCCCCGTGGTTTGCGGGCTGCCGCTTTCTGCCGTTAACACGCCGACGCGTCTGAGTACCGCCTTTACCCGCGCCACCAGCACCCGCGCATTGAACGGTTTACCGATGTAGTCGTCAGCGCCCATTTCCAACCCGACAACCACATCCGACTCGCTGCCAAGCCCGGTCAGCATCACCACCGGTAATCCGGGTCTCATCTTTTGCACCTGCTGCAGCACCATCAGACCGTTAATATCAGGCAACATCATGTCCAGCAATACCAGAGCGATTTCCGGCTGAGTCTCAATGCAGCGCAGCGCCTCCTGCCCGGTGTGACATGCGGTCACTGCAAAGACGTGTTCGCTCAGCACATCCTGTAAAAGCGTGCAGACAGCGATGTCATCATCCACAACCAGTATGGCTGGCTTCATTGTTTTTCCCCATTTCTGGCCAACTTAAATGAGTGTGATTGATTCTGCACAGAGTGACAGCGATAAGGCACAAGGATGTGTGGGAAACATAACCTCGGTCACACTGCCGGGCCGTCACGTATTGGAGATTCGTCACGTCAAATATGACGACAGCCTGTTTTTCGTCAGGGTTTTGCGCAAAATTCGCCCGTAATATCGACTAATGCCCCTGATAAAAACATGGCATAAAAGATGCATAACTCAAGCGACAAGCGCGTATGCGTGATTTGATTAACTGGAGCGAGACCGATGAAAAAAGTCGTCACGGTTTGCCCATATTGCGCATCAGGTTGCAAAATCAACCTGGTGGTCGATAACGGCAAAATCGTCCGGGCTGAAGCGGCGCAGGGGAAAACCAACCAGGGTACCTTGTGTCTGAAGGGCTACTATGGCTGGGATTTTATCAATGATACCCAGATCCTGACCCCTCGTCTGAAAACCCCAATGATCCGTCGCCAGCGTGGCGGCAAACTGGAATCCGTTTCCTGGGATGAAGCGCTTGATTACGTCGCCACTCGTCTGAGCGCCATCAAAGCGAAGTATGGCCCGGACGCTATTCAGACGACCGGTTCATCTCGCGGTACGGGTAACGAAACCAACTATGTAATGCAAAAATTCGCGCGCGCCGTTATTGGTACCAATAACGTTGACTGCTGCGCTCGCGTCTGACACGGCCCTTCGGTTGCAGGTCTGCACCAATCGGTCGGTAACGGCGCAATGAGTAATGCTATCAATGAAATTGATAACACAGATTTAGTGTTCATCTTCGGGTACAACCCGGCGGATTCCCACCCGATCGTGGCGAATCACGTGATTAACGCTAAACGTAACGGGGCGAAAATTATCGTCTGCGATCCGCGCAAAATTGAAACCGCGCGTATTGCCGATATGCACATCGCGTTGAAAAACGGCTCGAACATCGCGCTGCTCAACGCTATGGGTCATGTCATCATCGAAGAAAAACTGTACGATCAGGCGTTCGTCGCCTCCCGTACCGAAGGATTCGAAGAGTACAGCAAGATTGTCGAAGGCTACACGCCGGAGTCCGTCGAAGATATCACTGGCGTTAGCGCACAGGATATTCGTCAGGCTGCTCGTATGTACGCCACGGCAAAAAGCGCGGCCATCCTGTGGGGCATGGGTGTTACCCAGTTCTATCAGGGTGTGGAAACCGTGCGTTCACTGACCAGCCTCGCAATGCTGACCGGCAACCTCAGTAAGCCAAGCGTGGGCGTTAACCCGGTTCGTGGCCAGAACAACGTTCAGGGCGCATGCGACATGGGCGCGCTACCGGATACTTATCCGGGCTATCAGTATGTGAAAGATCCGGCTAACCGCGAGAAGTTCGCTAAAGCCTGGGGCGTGGAAAGTCTGCCTGCACATACCGGCTATCGCATCAGTGAACTGCCGCACCGTGCGGCGCATGGCGAAGTCCGCGCGGCGTACATTATGGGTGAAGATCCATTACAGACTGATGCTGAACTCTCCGCAGTGCGCAAAGGCTTTGAGGATCTGGAACTGGTCATCGTGCAGGATATCTTCATGACCAAAACTGCCGCTGCCGCAGACGTTATTTTACCGTCTACGTCATGGGGCGAGCATGAAGGCGTCTTCTCCGCGGCTGACCGTGGCTTCCAGCGCTTCTTTAAAGCCGTTGAGCCGAAGTGGGATCTGAAAACGGACTGGCAGATTATCAGTGAAATCGCCACCCGTATGGGCTACCCGATGCACTACAACAACACCCAGGAAATCTGGGATGAGTTGCGTCATCTGTGCCCGGATTTCTACGGTGCCACTTACGAGAAAATGGGCGAACTGGGTTATATCCAGTGGCCTTGCCGCGACACCTCAGAAGCCGACCAGGGTACGTCTTATCTCTTCAAAGAGAAGTTCGATACCCCGAACGGTCTGGCGCAGTTCTTTACCTGCGACTGGGTAGCGCCAATCGACAAACTCACTGAGGAGTACCCGATGGTGCTGTCTACGGTGCGTGAAGTCGGCCACTACTCTTGCCGTTCGATGACCGGTAACTGTGCGGCGCTGGCCGCGCTGGCGGATGAACCGGGCTATGCCCAGATCAACACCGCCGACGCAGAACGCCTGGGCATCCAGGATGAAGAGCTGGTGTGGGTTAACTCGCGTAAAGGCCGGGTCATTACCCGTGCAGCAGTCAGCGATCGTCCAAACAAAGGCGCGATTTACATGACCTACCAGTGGTGGATTGGCGCATGTAATGAGCTGGTAACCGAGAACTTAAGCCCGATTACCAAAACGCCGGAGTACAAGTACTGTGCCGTTAACGTTGAACGCATTGCCGATCAGCGCGCTGCCGAGCAGTATGTCATTGATGAGTACACCAAGCTGAAAGCCAGCCTGCGCGAAAGCGCGATGGGTTAGTCCGTTTACGTAACTGTTCTGCAACAGCCTCCGCCCGGAGGCTGTTTTTTTATCCATACGATCTCTTTATACTGTTCATTCCGTACCCTAAATAAAACTCAAAATGAAACAACTCATTGCATTGATGTTCTTTATGACATTCTTTGCCCATGCCAGTGATACTGAGCCAGGAAGCCAGTACTTGCAGGCCGCTGAGGCAGGGGATCGTCGCGCACAGTACTTTCTTGCCGATACCTGGTTCAGTTCGGGCGATTTGAGCAAAGCCGAGTATTGGGCGCAAAAAGCCGCCGACAATGGCGATGCCGACGCCTGCGCGCTACTGGCGCAAATCAAAATTACGAATCCGGTCAGTCTGGATTACCCCCAGGCTAAAACTCTGGCGGAAAAAGCAGCCAAAGCAGGCAGTAAAGCGGGAGAACTTACCCTGGCGCGGATTCTGGTCAACACCCAGGCTGGACGTACCGATTACCCTAAAGCCATTACCTTGCTGCAAAACGCCTCCGAAGACCTGGAAAATGACTCCGCCGTCGACGCACAAATGCTGCTCGGCCTGATTTACGCCAACGGCGTGGGCATTCCCGCTGACGATGAGAAAGCGACGTGGTATTTCAAACGAAGTTCAGCCATTTCCCGCACCGGTTATTCCGAATACTGGGCAGGGATGATGTTCTTAAACGGTGAACAGGGTTTTATCGTGAAGAATAAACAGAAGGCACTGCACTGGCTGAATCTGAGCTGTATGGAAGGATTCGATACCGGCTGCGAAGAGTTTGATAAGTTAACAAACGGGTAATGATTTGCATTGCCGGATAGCGCTATGCTTATCCGGCAAGCTGTCATGAATTACTGATTAGCGGTCTTATCAAATCTACCCAGCACGTCGCGCTCATAGGCCAGCGCTTTCTTGCGGTCAAATTTGTGTTCCCACTTGGCGATAACCAGTACCGCCAGCGCATTACCCACCACGTTCAGCGCGGTACGCGCCATGTCGAGGATACGGTCAACACCGGCGATAAACGCCAGGCCTTCCAGTGGGATCCCCACGCTGCCCAGCGTAGCCAGCAGCACCACGAATGATACGCCCGGCACACCCGCAATCCCTTTTGAGGTCACCATCAGCGTCAGCACCAGCACGATTTCCTGCCACAGCGACAGGTCGATACCGTACAGCTGCGCGATAAAGATAGCGGCGATACTCTGGTACAGAGTTGAACCATCAAGGTTGAATGAGTAGCCGGTCGGCACCACAAAGCTGGTGATTGAAGCGGGCGCGCCATAGGCTTCCATCTTCTCAATAATGCGCGGCAGCACGCTCTCGGAGCTGGCGGTAGAGTAGGCCAGAATCAGCTCGTCTTTCAGAATGCGGATCAGGATCCAGATGCTCAAACCGCAGATGCGCGCCACGATCCCCAGCACCACCAGCGCGAAGAACAGAATGGCGAAATGCACCAACAGTACCAGCTTCGCCAGCGGCCACAGGGAGGCAAAACCGAAGTTCGCGACGGTAACGGCAATCAGCGCGAAAACGCCGACTGGCGCGTAGCGCATAACCATGTGAGTGACTTTAAACATGGTTTCGGAAATAGAGCGAAATACGGTAACCAACGGCTCGCGGTGAGTTGCCGGCAGGGAAGACAGACCTAAACCGAACAGCACCGAGAAGAAGATAATCGGCAGCATATCGCCTTTTGCCATCGATGCGACGATGTTGGTTGGCACCAGTGACAAAATTGTCCCCATCAGGCCATGCGCGTGGCTCTGTACTTCTGCGGTCGTGCTTTGATATTTCGAAATATCCACGGTCGCCAGTTGCGACATATCCACCCCGGTACCTGGCTGGAACACATTCGCCAGCGTGATACCCAGGATAATCGCCACGGTGGTGATTACTTCGAAATAGATAATAGTTTTGGCGCCAATACGGCCCAGCTGTTTTGCATCACCGACCCCGGCGATACCGACAACCAGCGTAGAGATGACAATGGGCACCACAATCATTTTGATCAGATGGATAAAGATATCGCCCGCCGGTGACAGCAGGTTTACAACCAGCCATTCACGGCTGTCACTATGGTAATGCAGGTAACTCCCCAGCAGAATACCCAGCACCATAGCGATCAGAATCTGCCATGCCAGGCTGACTTTCAAATTTTTCATAACAACGGACTTCCTCGATGGAGCGCTATTCCACATGCGGTGTGTGGTAATAGTACATACTGAAAGGGTATGAATTGTGTTGCGTTCGTTTATGGAGTTTTTTAACGCTTATTATCATTATCATTTGCGTACTGTCTCGCGCAACCCTCCAGGAACAGAGCCTTCAGCTGAATTTATGCATAAAAATGCAATTTTATCGGGGTATTGATGAATAACTTTTTGTTATAAAAGAATTTTAATATGTTCAAAAATGAAGAAGTCATGGCGTGAGTTTTTTTTGCTCATTTGTTCGTTCGCCTGTTTTTTAAACAGGCCAAATGATACAAATCACAAAAGAAACAAATTTATTTTTGCCGATTCTGCAACAGCTTCGCCATATTAATAGAGTCAATGAGCTGTGCCCGGTTCACCCTCGGCGAGTTTAAATCCATAACTTTTTGCCACACTGAAATGGCCTGGGCGTAGTCTGCCTGCATAAACGCATCTGAGGCTAACAGCATCAGCGCAGTGACCTCTGTCGGGTCCAGCGCCAGAGCCTTATCAATCATCTCGCGAGTGGGCGGTGTCATATGCTGCCCGGCCTGGTAATACAATACCGTTGCCAGCGCTGAATAGATCTCAGCATTTTCACCCCCTACACGTAGCGCCTGCTCGTAGGCCAGCAGCGCATTATGATACGCGTTTTGCCAAAGATAGTACTCACCGAGTTGCGCCCATTTCACACCGTCCTGCGGATTAGCACGAATTTGCGATTGCAGCAAAAGCAGCTGTTTTTCCTGAATATTTTCATCGGCGAACGCATGTAATGGGTCCGCCAACCGCGTCTGTTCCTGACGCACCGCCTGCCATTTTGGCGTCAACAGGTAACCTCCGATGCAGGCCACAACCATCAGCACCGTCGCAGCGGTCAGCCACTTCACGGGGAGTGGGCGTAACGGCGCAGGGGAATGGGTGGACTGGCTCATTGCACATCCTCCTCTACGCGCTGGCGCCGTCTCACCCGCCAGACCACCACGCCCACCAGTAATAACAGCAGGCACGGCAACGCCCACAGCAGCAGCGTTTGCTCATTCAACGGCGGGTTGTAGCGCACAAAATCACCGTAGCGATCGGTCATCCACGTCGTTATCTCGGCTTCACTTTTCCCTTCCGCCACCATGCTATAAACCTGGTGGCGCATACTGACCGCTACCGGCGCATTGGATTCCAGCAAGTTTTGGTTTTGACACTGTGGACAGCGCAGTTGGCTGGCAATAGACAACGCTTTTTCCTGTTGTTGCGGGTTGGCAAAAGTCCATGTGTCCACAACCTGGGCATGTGTCACGAAGGCGATGAAAAACAAAATGATAGCTAAGAGTAAACATGTTCTGCCGGATGGCGCTGCGCTTATCCGACCTACCGTTTTCACACCCCGTTCGCCGCCATCCGGCAACGCGTTGATTAGTTTATGCATCGCGCTTTCTCCCTCGCCATCCGCTCAGCAGCGCACCACAGACCATTAACAGTCCTCCGCCCCAAATCCAGCGCACGCCGGTCTGCACGTACAAGCGCATGGCATAACGGTCCGGTCCGGTTTTTTCGCCGATTACCGCATACCAGTCATGCATCAGATTCCAGCGGATCCCCGGCTCCATCATCTGTTGACGGCGCGCAGCATAGAAGCGTCTTTCGGGCTGCAGGCTGCCAATGCGTTTCTCATTTTGCCACAGCGTGATCTGCGCTTTTTCACTGGTGTAGTTACCTTTTGCTTCCAGGTCGAGACGCTCAAAACGGAATCTATGGTCACTCCCGTTTTTGCAACACCGATTTTGACGACAAGTTGGCTTGCTTGAATCTATCCGGCGTCTGAATGGGATTTTATTCCCGCGCCTTGATGAGTTCCGCGCCTGATGAACCTCCAGAAAATATACGGCTTCAATGAGCCTTTCCGTTTTACAGGTTCCTCAACAGGCCGGTGGGCCGTTAGTATCATCAATATCAGTATTCGCAAAACCAGATCAGTAATTCTTTAAACCGGTGTATTTCTGCCGTTATGCTACATAAGTTTGCTGTCGTGCCGTTAGGGCCCAGGCTATTCTGGCCAGCTTGTTTGCCAGAGCACAAGTGACGACAAAGTTGCTTTTCCGGCACAGTAAATCCCTGACCCAATCGGCCAATTTGCCAGACTGGTGTTCCAGTTTTTGTATGAATACCCTGGCACATTGAACCAACAAAGTTCGGATCTTTTTATTACCTCGCTTACTAATTCCCAGCAATGTCGTCCTACCTCCCGTGCTGTACTGCCGAGGTACAAGCCCTGTTGCCGCCGCAAAGTCACGGCTGCTGGCGTACTGCTTCCCGTCGCCAATCTCAGTTGAAATAGTACTCGCTGTCAGTGTTCCGACGCAGGGAATGCTCAGCAAGCGCTGTCCAACCTCATCTTCGTCCAACTTTCGTTTCAACTGGGATTCCAAATCTTTAATCTGCTCAACAAGATAGTGATAATGCTGTTGTAATTTCAGCAATAACTGGCTGAGGTAAAGAGGCAAACTATTATCCTCAAGAATGGTACTCAGTCGGCTAATAACGGCAGCTCCTCGGGGAACGCTAATGCCAAATTCCAGCAGAAAAGCATGCATTTGATTGGTTGTTTTTACCTTATCCTGAACCAGGGATTCACGGACACGATGCAGAGCCCGCATTGCCTGCTGAGATTCCGTTCTGGGCTGCACAAAACGCATAGACGGACGCGATGCAGCTTCACAAATAGCTTCGGCGTCGACAAAGTCGTTTTTATTGCTTTTAACGAACGGGCGGACAAATTGTGGTGATATCAGCTTTGGGGAATGCCCCAACTCTTCCAACTTGCGTGCCATAAAGTGAGAACCGCCACAGGCTTCCATTGCGATGGTTGTAGCGGGGCATGTCGCCAAAAATTCGATCAACTTTGGCCGGGTAAATTTTTTACGGTAAACAGCCTTCCCGCGACGATCCTGGCAATGAATATGGAAAGAGTTTTTACCCAGATCGATACCAATGAGCGCAATGTTTTCCATGATAGTTCTCCGAATGAAAGCCTGTCCTCAGCATAGTACCGGGAAGGAGGGAGTGACCATCTCATTAAATATAGCCCGCCAGTTCCACCTGCTGCCCGGGGCTCAGATTCAGGCTTATCTCCTGACGACTACCGCTGGAAAAGACGATCCCAGCCGCAAACACCAGCACCCCGGCATGCGCCAGCAGTGCCGGAAGCTGGCAACGCACAGACACTTTGCGGCTTCTGATCGTCGCCAGCACGATAACCAGCAGCATCAGCAGGCCAAAGGGCAGCGTAGCACGGTTAAAGTACGGTGCGCCCACGGAGAGCCGCCCCCAGCCGAACAACCCGTAAATCATCGGGTAAAGGGTGCCAATCAGCACAATCAGCAGCACCGCGCAAAAAAGTAATAGCGCGACCAGAATCAGCATCTCGCGCGACCAGCCGCCAAAACGCGCATTCTGGCGGACTTGCTGTCCCCGCCAGGCGTACAGCCCGAGCGATGCCAGGCTCAATACGGTAAACAGCGCAAACAGCGGCGTGGCGCGGACGTTATCCAGCGCAAAAGCGTGCACGGAAACGAGAATGCCGGAACGCACAATCAGCGTCCCCAGCAGCGATAAAATCAGCGTGACGATCGCCAGCAGCAGCGACCAGTGGCGGAAGATCCCACGTTGGCGCGTGATGAACAGACTATGCAGCAGCGCACTGGCGGAAAGCCAGGGTAATAAGGAGGCATTTTCTACCGGGTCCCAGAACCACCAGCCGCCCCAGCCCAGCTCGCAGTAGGCCCACCAGGAGCCGAGGATAATCCCCAGCGTCAGCGCACACCAGCCAGGCAGCGCCCAGCGCCAGCACACCCCGGCGCTCTGCGCATTAAAGTCACCGCGCAGCAGCGAGGCCAGCGCCACGCCTGCCGCCACCATCAAGCCACCGTAACCCAGGTAAAGCAGCGGCGGATGGAGGATTAACCCGAGATGTTGCAGCATCGGGTTAAGGTCGCGCCCTTCAATGGCTGGCGGGAAGATACGCACGAACGGATCGGACCATACCACCACAAACAGCAGCAGCAGGGCCGTTATCAGTGCGAGGACGCTGAGCGTTAACGGAAACAGCAGGTCGGAATCACGCCGATAGCGAAGAGCAAACAGCGCGCTCCAGCCAGAAAGAAACAGCACCCACAGCAGCAGCGATCCTTCATGCCCGCCCCACACCGCCGCCAGTTTTAATCCCCACGGCAGCAGGCTGTAGCTATGCTGAGCAACGTAGACCACCGAAAAGTCGCTGGTCAGAAAGCAGAATATCAGAATGGCAAAGGCCAGCAGCAGCAGCGTAAATTGCGTCCACATGCCCACGCTTGCCAGGCGCATTACGCCTTGCCAGCGCTGGCGGACACCCACCAACACGGCAAGCGGGGTCAACACGTTGACCCCAAGGCTTAACAACAGTGCCAGAAAACCGGCTTCAGGAAGGAGAACGTCCAGATATCACCTTACGCAACGGTTAGCTGACCCGCATAGAGAATAAAAAAGCGCAGCAGCAGTACGCCGGTCAGGCTGGCACCGCACACTGCCAGCACGCCATGAAACGTCGAACTGCGGTTGGCCCAAGGTTTTAGCAGCATCGGCAGTATCAGCCCAAGCCCGGCCACGCCCAGCCAGAACCACCAGGTCCAGAATCCGCCGCCCAGTGCCGCCGCCAGCGCGCGCATTTTGCCGTCATCGCCCAGCGCCAGACCGACGAAAAACGCCGCCAGCAGGAAGATCTCCAGCCATACCACCGGGACTTCCATGCGATGCACAAAGTGCGCTTCGGTACTGTGCGGATTGCTACGATGACGTAACGCCATGGCGATCAGCGCCACCGCCGCGCCGGAGGAGATCCCGGAGAACAGGAACAGCACCGGCAGGATCGGGTTATTCAGGAACGGGTAGGATTTCAGCGCCGACAGCAGAAAACCGGTGTACGCCCCGAGCAGAACCGCCAGCACCAGCATTAACGTCTCCAGCGCGCGATGAAACGGCGCAATCAACGTCAGCATTTTCTGTACGATCCCTAATCGCGGCAGCCAGCGCTGTTGTAGAGCAATCACCTCTTTTTCAAAGATTTTTGCCAGCCACAGCACCAGCACCACCATGTACAACTGGAACAACATGACCCCCATCGACATCACCGAAGTGAAGCTGTAGTGGAACATCAGTTTCCAGAAGGTCCATGGACGCGTCAGGTGGAACACCAGAATCAGCAGACCGAAGATAATCGCCCCCGGCCCTAACACCAGCGTAGTGCGTAGCAGCGTGCTGTCAGAACCGCCCGCCTCCGGATGGAAACGACGCAGCAGAATCGCCAGCGTGACCAGTCCGGCGGAGATGCCAATCAGGAACAGATAGATGGCAATGGGCCAGTCCCACACCAGTGATTCAAAATGAAATGCAGAAGCGGATGTCATTGGCTCACCTCCCCAAATTTAAAGGGAACGCGGTAGACCTTCGGTTTTGTGCCCAACGCCAGCTTGTAACGGTAGGTGGTTTTCTGCAGCAACAAGCGGGAGATATCGCTGTTGGGATCGTCCAGATTACCAAACGTCAGCGCCTTCGTCGGACATGACTCAACGCAGGCGGGCTGCTTGCCCGCTTTCAGATTGGTTTTCCGACAGAAATCGCATTTATCTGCCGTTTTGCTAACCGGATGGATAAAGCGCACGCGATAAGGACACGCGGCGATACAGTACTGGCAGCCAACGCACAGGTCCGGATTCACATCCACAATACCGCTGGCGGCATCGCGATACGATGCCCCCGTCGGGCAGACGTCAACGCAGGGGGCATGGTCGCAATGCTGGCACGAATGACGGAAGAAGCGATACTTCACATCAGGAAACGTCCCCTGCGGCTCGCTGCGAATAATCGTCAGACGCGATACCCCTTCCGGCACGTTGTTTACTTCCCGACAAGCATCCATGCAGGCCGTACAGCCGATGCATAGTGACTCATCATGTACCATACCGTAACGTACGCCGTTGATGTTCAGCGTCTTCGCCACAACGCGTCCCGCCGTCCCGCTCACTGCCACCAGCGCGCCGACGCGGGTGATAAACTGGCGACGAGAGCAACTCATGGATGCTCCTTAAGCAACGGAACCGACGCCGGGTTAAAGTTCGGATTGTTACGCTGATCGCTGTGGCAATCGACGCAAATCTTGATCCGTCCTTTATCACTTAGCGTCTGCATCGTGTCTTGCTTCGGATGCAGTGAGTGACAGCTGGCACACGCCACTTTGGTTACGTGGACATCGTGTGGCCAGAACGCTTTTTGTAGCTGCTCAGGCAGGTGGCAGGACATACAGACGCTGTTCTGCTGTTCAACGTTGTACATCGGCTCATTAAAGCGCATCACATCCTTCACCCCTTCACGGTGGTTCGGTGACGGCTGGCCGTGACAGTTGGTGCAGGTGACCGGCAGTTTGTTATTCGGGTTGATGACTTCTGCATGCTTACCATGCATGCCTTCGGTATCTGGCTTGTGACAATCCAGACAGGCGGCATCCGGATTACGCTGTTGGGTAACCGTCCAGCGTTGATCCGACTCCTGCGGCGTTGGCGTGGCAGTGATTCCACTCAGGCTCCAGAACAAGCCTGACGCCAGCACCCCAGCAGTTAATAACGAACGTAATACGCTCATATTCACTCCGTTGAGTTATCCGCCCCTGACGGGGCGAAATGGGGTTATTGGCTTAACAGACCGTTTTTACGCGCCTGATCTTCCCACTGCGGAATCACCGTTTTGATGAAGTCCTGCTTCTCAGCATTGATTTGCTGCATGTTCAGACCAATCGCCGCCTGGGCTTTCTCTTTGGTAGAGATATCCGGTAACGGGATTTCATGGGTGATGCCTTTAGTCGCCAGCAGACGGACCAGTTTGGTACGCGCATCGGCGGCTTTATCCATGGCGCTACCCAGCATCCGCAGACCCTCTTCCGGAGCGTGCATGTGAATACCGTGTGAGGCGATAGACAGGTCCCAGCGCCATTGTGCGTGACGGATATCTTCCAGAATCGGCTTCATTTCCGCTTCAGTCGCACCCGCATCCCATGCGGCTTTCGCTTCGAAGTGCGCATGAACCAGCTGATCTTCGACCTTGATTTTCAGGTCATGAATAGCCTGTTTACGCTCGGCGACCACTTTTTGCAGGGACGCTTTATCCTGGGTGTGGCAGTTCGCACAGGTCTGAGCAAAGTTATCGAACGGGTTACCAATTTTATGGTCGGTGTAGATCTTGCCTTCCGCGTTTTGCACTTTCGGCATGTGACAGTCGATACAGGTCACGTTGTTCTTGCCGTGAATGCCCGCGCTCCAGGTTTCATATTCCGGGTGCTGCGCTTTCAGCATCGGCGTTTTCGACAGGGAGTTGGTCCAGTCAGAGAAGGCGATGGTGTCGTAGTATTTCTCCATGTTCTCGACTTTCATGCCCTCGTCCCACGGGAACTTAACGGCTTTGTTTTTACCGTCGAAGTAGTATTCCACGTGGCACTGACCGCAGACCATGGATTGCTGATCAAAGCGACCGGCTTTCTCAAACGGTTTGCCGATTGCTTCCATCGCACGTTCTGCATAAGGACGCGACAGCGTCAGCTCTGGCTTGCCTTTGGCGAAGTCTGGTGACGCAGTGTTATGGCAATCTGCACAGCCGAGATTGTTAACAATTTCTGGACCGCCGCGCGCCCATTTACCATGGAAGTAGCCATCTTCACCGTCTTTCTGGATCAGACGTGCTACGTCCGGGCTTTTACAGCTCCAGCAGGCCATCGGCAGCGGGCCGTCTTCAGCCGTTTTTGGTGCGCCGGTACGTAAGGTTTCACGTACATCGGTCACGGCATAGGCGTGTCCACGCGGTTTGTTGTAATCGCGCGAGAATGGATATCCCGCCCACAGGATCACCAGACGCGGATCTTCTGCCAGCGCATCTTCACGGGCTGATTGCTCAGACGTGGCTTTCCAGGAGAGATATTGATCGGGATGCTGAGGAGCGAAGGTTTCATTCTTCGCTTCAACGGTGACGGTTTTTGCGGGTACAGGAGTTTGTTCAGCGTGAACAGCAGAAATAAATAATAAAGGTAATAACAGGCTGAAGAAACGGCGTACACGTGATTTTATCCTTGCCATAGGGGTCTCATCCAGATGACGCCATTATCTGCAATGGCGGTTCTTTTATTGTTTTCCATAACAGCAACCACACGAATACTGTCTGTAATGGCTCAATAGTAATGTCCGCCTGTGGCTCAATTCAGATGTCCGCGCTATGGTAAGCTTCACTGGTCCGTTTAAACTACCGGGAGGCATATCATGAGCGCAGAAAGCTCAGGAGTGTTTACTTTGAAAGAGATCAACCGGATCAAGATTATACAGGACGTCATTGAACGTCGCATCACAACGCGCCGTGCGGCCGAGCACCTCGGTATCAGCGACAGGCAATGCCGCAGACTTCTTGCCCGTTACCGTGAAGGCGGACCGCTTGGTATGGCCAGCAGACGATGTGGCATGCGTGGTAACCGCCAGTTGCCACCCGGGCTCGCAGATCAGGCTCTGGAACTGATCAAGACGCGTTATGCTGATTTCGGTCCGACTCTGGCGCGTGAAAAGCTCGAAGAACTCCACGGACTGTTTCTTGGCAAAGAAACTGTCCGGCGCATCATGGTGCGGGCTGGCTTATGGGTTCCCCGTAAACAACGTGCCGCAAGGATCCCTCAACCACGGTACCGGCGTCCGTGTACTGGTGAGCTGATACAAATAGATGGCTGTGATCACGACTGGTTTGAAGGCCGTGGCCCGGCCTGCACCGCGCTGGTCTATGTTGATGATGCAACCAGCAAACTGATGGAACTGTTGTTTGTTAAATCGGAGTCCACGTTTTCTTACTTCGAAGCCACGCGGCGCTATATCGATAAGCATGGTAAACCGCTGGCACTGTACAGCGATAAAGCCGGTGTTTTTCGTGTTAACAATAAACACGCCACAGGCGGAGACGGGCATACTCAGTTTGGGCGAGCCATGCATGAACTGAACATCCAGACTATCTGTGCAGAAACCAGTCCCGCCAAAGGGCGTGTAGAACGAGCTCACCTCACTTTACAGGATCGTCTGGTCAAAGAGCTGCGGTTACAGGGCATTTGTTCAATGGAGGCTGCAAATGACTTCGCTGAGGCCTATATGGCTGACTATAACCGCCGTTTTGGCAAAGTACCGCGACATGATTTTGACGTACACCGTGCTGTAGAACATGATGAGGACCTGGGGCTTATTTTCACTGTTCGTGAAAAACGTAAAGTCTCAAAATCGTTGACGATACAATATGATAAAATGTTGTACCTGATTGAAGACAGCGAACTGAGTCGCCGTGCAATAGGTAAATATATCGATGTGTATCACTATCCTGATGGCAGAAAAGAGCTGCGCCTGAACGGTACGCTACTTCCCTACTCTACCTACGACCGACTGTCAGAAATCGACCAGGGCGCGATTGTCGATAACAAGCGTCTTGGCCGAACCCTGGAGTTTATCAGTCTGGTGCAGAGCAAGCGGGATAACACGCGCTCTCAGTCAATTCCCGCTGGAGATGGCCCTTCCCGACGACGGCCAAAGCAGGAAGGGAAGAAATCCCAGCGCTCACTGGATAATGATGACATGCTCGAAGCACTCAAACAGCTTCAGTCACGTTCAGAGGACATTTTTGGTAAAAGAGCCCGCTGATGGTACTCACTGGCCGGACAGTGGTTGCTCACCAGTTGATATTGTCCGGCCAGACCCATGATGTATTATTCATTTCGTTCAGCATCTTTATGTCCTGCTTTTCACGGGCATACTTACCCCATAATGAATGAAAAGAACGAACAATACTGATTAACTGCTTTTTTCTTTGCTCCGGAGATAGGCTGATAAAATAGCAGCACCTGCTGTCAATATTATCCTCAATGAAATTAAAATCAGAGTCTGATGCATATTTTACTGTTAGCATAATATCATTCGACGTTGTTCTCTCAGACTCTGTTAATGCTGATTCTATCAGGTATTCAAAGGCATACATGACAGACAGCTGGTTTTTGTCTGTCTGAATATAACCCATTGAGTTTCTGAGTATTGAGGACTGTACCAGGACCAGAGGCCATAAAAGCTCAACACCATAAAGCTTATATGTATCATGTTGATCATACTGATGTTGCTCAACACGACGATTACCTTCCCGTGCTTTACGAATATCATAGGCAAGGGATAACATAAATCCGTCTTTAACTTTAATCAGTGGGCTTTCATCCACGATGTAATGAATGAGTTCATGTAATTCATTCAGGGCTTCTGAATCTCCCCACAGTATAAAACCTGCATTGTTCGGCGTTAACTCGTATCGAAGCATGGGCTCAATCATCCTGTTGTTTCAGTCGGAGGAAAGTCTATCAGTAAAGAGAATGAGAGATCAAAGTGGTCATTTTAATTGAGCTGGATAACGGACATTTCAATTGAGCCTTGACACTGTCATGACATTGCTCCACCCTATTTGTAACAAGAAACCACACTGAAAATGTTGTCTTTAATCAATTGTAAGTGTATGTAAAATACCACTTTAGAGTTATAAACCCCCTCTAACTCCTCACTCTTTTGTCTAATTCAGAGATAGATCACCTTTTCAATAATCCTTTAGATAACTACATGTTATCGCGAGATTTAATCAATTTTTGCTAGTTCCCTTCAAAATTAAGTTTGCCGCTAATTTGCACAATTCGTTTATTGCGTGATCTGCCGCGCAAATACTAAACAAAACTCTCAAAGCCCCTACATTTAACGTTTATGAGACATATTATTAACATCCTACAAGGAGAACAAAAGCCATGAGCCAAATACATAAACACGCTATTCCCGCAAACATTGCGGATCGTTGCCTGATAAACCCGGAGCAGTACGAAGAGAAATACCAGCAATCCGTTAACGAACCCGACACATTTTGGGGCGAGCAGGGAAAGATACTTGATTGGATCAAGCCGTACAGCCAGGTGAAGAACACTTCCTTCGCACCAGGCAACGTGTCGATTAAATGGTACGAAGACGGCACCCTGAACCTGGCCGCAAACTGCCTTGACCGTCATTTACAGGCAAATGGCGATCGCACCGCCATCATCTGGGAAGGCGATGACGCCACCCAAAGCAAAAACATTACTTATCGCGAACTGCATCGCGATGTTTGCCGTTTCGCCAATACGCTACTGGATTTAGGCATTAAAAAAGGCGACGTGGTGGCCATTTATATGCCGATGGTGCCGGAAGCGGCGGTTGCTATGCTGGCTTGCGCCCGCATTGGCGCGGTGCATTCGGTCATCTTCGGTGGTTTTTCACCAGAGGCGGTCGCCGGACGTATCATCGACTCCAATTCACGTCTGGTGATCACCGCCGACGAAGGCGTGCGCGCCGGCCGCGCTATCCCGCTGAAAAAGAACGTCGATGATGCGCTGAAAAATCCGAACGTCAAAACCGTGGAACATGTGGTCGTCCTCAAACGTACCGGTGGAAAAACGGAATGGCAGGAAGGCCGTGACCTGTGGTGGTCCGATCTTATCGAGAAAGCCAGCCCGGAACATCAGCCGGAAGAAATGAACGCGGAAGATCCGCTGTTTATCCTCTATACCTCCGGTTCAACCGGCAAGCCAAAAGGCGTACTGCATACCACCGGCGGATATCTGGTCTACGCCGCAACCACCTTTAAGTACGTGTTTGACTACCATCAGGGCGATATTTATTGGTGTACCGCTGACGTGGGTTGGGTAACCGGGCACAGCTACCTGCTGTACGGTCCGCTGGCCTGCGGCGCAACCACGCTGATGTTCGAAGGCGTGCCAAACTGGCCAACCCCGGCGCGTATGTCGCAGGTTGTGGACAAGCACCAGGTCAATATTCTGTATACCGCGCCGACCGCCATCCGCGCCCTGATGGCAGAAGGTGATAAAGCGATTGAAGGCACTGACCGCTCCTCGCTGCGTATCCTGGGTTCCGTTGGCGAGCCAATTAACCCGGAAGCATGGGAGTGGTACTGGAAGAAGATCGGCAACGAAAAATGCCCGGTCGTCGATACCTGGTGGCAGACCGAAACCGGTGGATTCATGATCACCCCGCTGCCGGGCGCCACCGAGCTGAAAGCGGGTTCCGCAACCCGTCCGTTCTTTGGCGTACAGCCTGCGATTGTCGATAACGAGGGTAATCCGCTGGAAGGCGCGACCGAAGGCAACCTGGTGATCACCGACTCGTGGCCGGGCCAGGCGAGAACGCTGTTCGGCGATCACGAACGCTTTGAGCAGACCTACTTTTCTACCTTCAAGAATATGTACTTCAGCGGCGACGGCGCGCGTCGTGACGAAGATGGCTATTACTGGATCACCGGTCGTGTGGACGATGTGCTGAACGTCTCTGGCCACCGTCTGGGAACGGCAGAAATCGAATCGGCGCTGGTGTCGCATCCGAAGATTGCCGAGGCCGCGGTGGTGGGTATTCCGCATAATATTAAAGGCCAGGCGATCTACGCCTACGTCACGCTGAATCACGGCGAAGAGCCGTCACCGGAGCTGTACGCCGAGGTGCGCAACTGGGTACGTAAAGAAATTGGTCCGCTGGCAACGCCAGACGTGCTGCACTGGACCGACTCACTGCCGAAAACCCGCTCCGGCAAAATCATGCGCCGTATTCTGCGTAAAATCGCGGCGGGCGATACCAGCAATCTGGGCGATACCTCGACCCTCGCCGATCCTGGCGTGGTAGAGAAACTGCTCGAAGAGAAGCAGGCCATCGCGATGCCATCATAACCATAACCGTGAAATGCCCGATGGTGCGCGGCTTATCGGGCCTACAAATCCTACCCCTACCCCTCCCCTGACCGGGAGGGAAAATATAATAACCCACCCCAAAGGATTTCGCGTTGCAGGAAGGCGGCAAGCGAGCGCATCCCCAGGAGCATAGTTCACTATGTGACTGAGGTGGGCGAGTGCGGCCAACACACTTGCAACGTGAAAGACGAAGGGGGCCTCTGGAGAACTCTGTGATGAATGACTCTATTTATCAGCGGATAGAAGACAGTGCGCGTTTCAGGGAGTTAGTTGAAAAAAGGCAA
Organism: Citrobacter sp. RHBSTW-00887; assembly: GCF_013728095.1. Lineage (NCBI taxonomy): Bacteria > Pseudomonadati > Pseudomonadota > Gammaproteobacteria > Enterobacterales > Enterobacteriaceae > Citrobacter > Citrobacter sp. RHBSTW-00887. The sequence continues at coordinate 4,894,396 of NZ_CP056267.1, forward strand.
CGGTTTGCCACCATTCTGTCCATCATCATGCTGGCAGTTTACATCAGCTTTATTTTACTGATTGCCTTTGCGCCTGGCTGGCTGGGTACGCCGCTACACGCGGGAACCAGCGTCACCCGGGGTATTCCGATTGGGGTCGGTGTGATCCTCATCTCCTTCATCCTGACCGGGATCTATATCTGGCGGGCAAACGGTGAATTCGACCGCCTGAACAATGCGGTTCTGCACGAGGTTAAAGCATCATGAAGAGAGTCCTGACGGCGCTTGCCGCCACGCTGCCCTTCGCCGCAAACGCGGCGGATGCTATTAGCGGTGCAGTCCAACGCCAGCCAACCAACTGGCAGGCGATTGTCATGTTCCTGATTTTCGTCATCTTTACGCTCGGTATTACTTACTGGGCGTCTAAGCGCGTACGTTCGCGTAATGACTACTACACCGCCGGCGGTAACATCACTGGTTTCCAGAACGGGCTGGCGATTGCGGGCGACTATATGTCGGCGGCATCGTTTCTCGGGATTTCCGCGCTGGTGTTTACCTCCGGTTATGACGGGCTGATCTATTCACTCGGCTTCCTGGTCGGCTGGCCAATTATCCTGTTCCTGATTGCTGAGCGTCTGCGTAACCTGGGTCGTTACACCTTTGCAGATGTTGCTTCTTATCGTCTGAAGCAAGGACCAATCCGTATTCTGTCGGCCTGTGGTTCTCTGGTGGTGGTAGCGCTGTATCTGATCGCCCAGATGGTCGGCGCAGGTAAGCTGATTGAGCTGCTGTTTGGTCTGAACTATCACATCGCCGTCGTACTGGTTGGCGTGCTGATGATGATGTACGTCCTGTTTGGCGGCATGCTGGCGACCACCTGGGTACAGATCATCAAAGCCGTTCTGCTGCTGTTCGGTGCCAGCTTTATGGCCTTTATGGTGATGAAGCACGTCGGCTTTAGCTTCAACAACCTGTTCACCGAAGCAATGGCGGTACACCCGAAAGGTTCAGCCATTATGAGCCCGGGCGGACTGGTAAAAGATCCGATCTCCGCCCTATCGTTAGGTCTCGGCCTGATGTTTGGTACGGCAGGCTTGCCGCACATCCTGATGCGCTTCTTCACGGTCAGCGATGCCCGCGAAGCGCGTAAGAGCGTGTTCTATGCCACCGGTTTTATGGGTTATTTCTACATCCTGACCTTTATCATCGGCTTTGGCGCGATCATGCTGGTGGGCGCTAATCCGGCGTATAAAGACGCTGCTGGCGCGCTGATCGGCGGTAACAACATGGCGGCGGTTCACCTGGCGAATGCGGTGGGCGGTAACCTGTTCCTGGGCTTCATCTCAGCCGTGGCGTTTGCCACCATCCTGGCGGTGGTTGCAGGCCTGACGCTGGCGGGCGCATCGGCCGTTTCTCACGACCTGTATGCCAACGTGTTCCGTAAAGGCGCAACCGAACGTGAAGAACTGAAGGTGTCGAAAATCACCGTACTGGTGCTGGGGGTGATTGCCATCCTGCTCGGCGTGCTGTTTGAGAACCAGAATATCGCCTTCATGGTAGGTCTGGCGTTTGCTATCGCAGCCAGCTGCAACTTCCCGATCATTCTGCTCTCCATGTACTGGTCAAGACTGACCACGCGTGGCGCGATGTTGGGCGGCTGGTTAGGTCTGCTGACGGCGGTGGTGCTGATGGTGCTTGGCCCGACGATTTGGGTCCAGATCCTTGGTCACGAAAAAGCCATTTTCCCGTATGAATATCCGGCGCTGTTCTCCATCAGCGTAGCGTTCCTCGGGATCTGGTTCTTCTCTGCTACCGATAACTCAGAAGAAGGTAATCGCGAACGCGAGCAGTTCCGTGCTCAGTTCATCCGTTCCCAGACCGGGTACGGCGTAGAACAAGGTCGCGCGCACTAACCACACCTCCTCTTCCCCGGTCTGAACGACCGGGGCATTTTTTCAGAACATCACCATCGCGACCAGCGGCGCAACCAGCACCATCACCACGCCGGAAAGCATCATCACCAGGCTGGCGACCACGCCCTCCTGCTGGCCGAGCTCATAAGAGCGCGCCGTGCCCGCACCATGCGAGGCTGCGCCAAATCCTGCGCCTTTCGCCATCCCTTCCCGAATAGAAAGCCGTAAAAACAGCACATCGCCAACCGCCATACCGAATACACCGGTCACTACCACGAACAATGCCACCAGGTCTGGCTGCCCGCCCAACGGCTCTGCTGCCGCCAGCGCAAACGGCGTGGTGACGGAGCGCACCGCCAGACTACGCTGGATTTCATCAGGCAACATAAACAGACGCGCCAGCCACACGGAACTGGTAACGGCCACCAGCGTTGCCGTCACCACGCCCGCCGTCAGTGACATCCAGTGCCGCTTAATCACGGCAAGGTTGTCATAGACCGGAACGGCAAAGGCGATGGTCGCAGGGCCTAACAGCCACAGTAGCCAGTGCGATTCACCAATATAGTTTTGCCAGGAGATATGCCCAAAGACCAGCATCAGGACCAGCAGCGCCGGAGTGAACACTAACGGCATCAGCGGTAATTTACGAAAACGGCGATACAGGCGCTTGTTGGCAAAATAGATGCCCAGCGTAATCACCAGACACAGCACGCTTAGCTGGAAATTACTCACGGTTTAGCCTGCTCATTTCATAGCGATACACTCTATCCACGACCCATGCCGTTGCGCCAAGCACCATCAACGTACTTAGCGCAATGACGGCAAATATGCGCCAACCATCGACCAACAACAGCTGCGTATAGTTGACGACAGCCACCACCGCCGGAACAAAAAACAGCAACATTTCAGCCAGTAACCAGCGAGCGCCTGCGCGAATCCAGTTCAACGGGATAACCCGGCAGACAATCAGCGCCAACATCAGCACCATCCCAACCAGGTTGGCAGGAAGCGGCAGATGCAACCAGGAGACAAGATATTGAGCAAATACAAATAGACCTGCGTACAACAGAACCTGAACGGGGATCTGGAGTCGATGAATAACGGCAGGCGTCACGCGGCTTATCGCCACAGCCATGAGGGTATGTCCTTAAAAAATAGAGAGCGCCAGTATAGAGAGCCCCCGTCCAGGACTGAAATGAATTAAACTCATTGCAGGCATAGTCTTAAGGAATAATCATGGATATCAGAACGCTGCGCTATTTTGTTGAGGTGGTTCGTCAGCAGAGCTTTACCCGCGCAGCGGAGAAGCTTTTTGTCACCCAGCCCACCATCAGCAAGATGTTGAAGAACCTTGAAGACGAGCTTAACTGCACGCTGTTAATCCGCGACGGTCGGCGACTGCTGTTAACCGACACCGGACAGGTTGTTTTCGAACGCGGCCTGGCGATCCTCGCCGAGTTTCGCCAGCTCGAAGCAGAACTCAGCGACATTAATCACCTCAACAAGGGAGTGCTGCGCCTCGGCATCCCCCCCATGGTCGGTATGTTGATGGCCGGGCCTATCAGCCTGTTTCGCCAGCGCTATCCCGGCGTTGAACTGAAGGTGTCTGAATTTGGAGGCTTAACCGTCCAGCAGGCGGTGATGAATGGCGATCTGGATGTCGCGATGACCGCGCTGCCGGTTGAAGAAGAGAGCGGCCTGGCGACCTTACCGCTTTTTAGCCATCCGCTCTGTGTGCTGGTCCCCCGCTCCGGTCAGTGGACAACGTGTGAATCCATTTCCCCCGAGGCGTTAGCGGAGCATCCCCTGCTTATCTATAACGAAGATTTCGCGTTGAGCCGTCAGTTGCTTGAGCTATTTAACCAGCACAACGTCAAACCCCGCATCGCGGTACGCAGTGGGCAGTGGGATTTTCTGGCGGCGATGGTGCAAGCCGGAGTCGGGATCGCCATTTTACCGGAGCCGATTTGCCAGCGATTGGATAAGCAGACGCTGCGCTGGATCCCTTTGGAGAGTGATTTACGCTGGCAGTTGGGCATGATTTGGCGCGAAGGGGTGTATCTGTCGCACAGCGCCCAGGCGTGGCTCAAATGCTGTGAAGGGTTCTGGCTAACGCAAGAGTCGTAACATGCCGGATGCGGCTTAACGCTTATCAGACCTACAATTGGATTCCGTAGGCCTGATAAGCGTAGCGCCATCAGGCACAACCGTTTATTCGTTCTCGATCAACAGCGCTTCCAGCAAATCCAGATCGTGCAGCAGTTTTTGCAGCGTCTCATTGCTGATTTCCCGCGTGGCGCGCAGGTGATAAAGTTCCGCGCGCTCGGAACGCAGGGCCGCCAGACGGAAACGCCGCTCGAGGTTTTCTTCCTGCATCGAGCTTTCTACGTCGTTGCGTCCGTCGGCGCGTCGACGCAGGTTACCGATGACGCGTGAACTTACCTCGGTGAGCAACTGATTGTCGATGTTCTCTTCGGTGTCTGCGGCCAGACGCTCCTCCATTTTCTGGATGGCGACAATCGCCACTTCCGCCGTGGCAGCGCGGGCAATTCGTTCCTCTTTCTGCTGCTGCGAGTGGTCTGCCACTTCCAGGTGTTGCAGCAGAAGCGGCAGCATCACCACGCCAACAAACAGCGAGAACAGAATCACGCCCGCGGCAAGGAAGATCAGCTCATATCGCGCCGGGAAGCCGCTACCATCCGGTAACAGCAGCGGAATGGAGAGCACACCGGCGAGGGTAATGGCCCCACGCACGCCCGCAAAGGAGGCGATCATGATTTCACGCGTCGTCCAGGAACCAAACTCCATCGGCTTTTTCTTCAGGAAGCGCAGGCTAAACTTCTTCATCGTCCACAGCCAGCCAAAACGAACCAGCATCAGCGCCACGTAAATCAGCACGATATCGGTAAACAGCATCCAGATTTCAACATTCGGATCGGCTTCTGCCGCCGCCAAAGAAGACTCCAGAATCCCCGGCAACTGCAGTCCTAACAGCAAGAAAACCATGCCGTTAAACACAAACTCCAGCATTGCCCAGGTGCTGTTAGCACGTAAACGCATCGCCAGCGGCGCCCGGCGCATTACCCCGGAACGGGTAATCGTCATCCCGGCTGCGACCGCCGCGAGGATGCCGGAAACACCGATATGTTCCGCAATCAGGTAAGACGCAAACGGCAGCAGGAACAGCAGAACGATTTGCGTTGCCGGTTCATCACCCCCCCAACGGCTGAGAAAACGCAGGGAGCGCCCGTACAGCCAACTGACGACAAAACCGGCCAGGATACCGCCAATCGCTACCTTGAAGAATTCAAGCGTTGCGCCACCAACCGTAAACACCATCGTGCCCATCGCCACGGCGACGGCAAATTTCAGTGATACCAGACCGGAGGCGTCGTTCATCAACGCTTCGCCCTGCAGGATACCCATGATTTTCTTCGGTATGCGTCCCTCTCCCACAATGCCGGAAAGGGCAACGGCATCGGTTGGCGACAGGACAGCGGCCAGCGCAAAGGCCGGGATGAGAGGGATCCCCGGCACCAGCCAGTAAATCATAAAGCCAATCCCGACCACCGTGACCAGAACCAGCGCCAGCGCAAGGCCGAAGATCTCTCGCCCGTGCTCCAGAAACTCACGGGTTGGCGTCTTCCAGCCATCGGCGAAAAGCAGCGGCGGGATGAACAGAACCAGAAAAAGCTCAGGATCGAATTCCACATGCAAACCAAACGTCGGCCACGCCAGCAAGGCGCCGATGGCGATCTGCATAAGGGGTAAAGGGAGTTGGAATGGCAATACGCGAGTAAAAACCCCCGACAGCGAGACCACAAGGGTCATGATGAGTATGGTGAAAAAGATTTCCATGCGTTCCCTGTTTGCGATGTTTCTTATGATCAGTGATGAGAGGCGTCGTGCCTCAATTCTATCTACTTGAGAGTAACGCAAAAGACAACGAGAGTGTTGTGAAAATAAAAACGGGCGGCCAAAGCCACCCGTTTTCAGAATCTTCATCAAATGAGGATTAGATAGCCCAACCACCAGCGTAGAAGGCCACCAGCGCGATGGCGATGACCACAGTGCCGATGTTCAGTTTGCGCCATTCGCCAGAGACGATACGGCCAATCACCAGGGTAGCAAAGCCAATCATAATGCCGGTCACGATGTTACACGTCAGCACGATAAATACGGCCGTTACCAGCCCCGCCATAGCGTCGACAAAGTCAGCAAAGTCGATTTTCGCTACGTTGCTCAACATCAGCAGACCCACATACATCAGCGCAGGCGCCGTTGCATATACTGGTACAAGATAAGAGAGCGGAGAGAGGAACAGGATCAGCAGGAACAGTACGCCAACGGTGATCGCCGTCAGGCCGGTTTTGCCGCCTGCCGCCGTACCCGCTGCGGATTCAATATAAACCGCCGCCGGTGCAGCGCCCACCAGGCCAGAGAACACGCTGCTCAGGGAGTCGGTGGTCAGCGCTTTGCCGCCGTCAATAATCTGTCCGTCTTTATCCAGCAGATTCGCCTGTCCGGCTACCGCACGGATGGTTCCGGTCGCATCGAAGACAGCGGTCATGACCAGCGCCAGCACGCTCGGCAGTACGATCGGGTTTAGTGCGCCCATAATATCCAGGCTACCGATCAGCGAGTTACCGTTTTCGTCGCTCAGAGACGGCATGGCAAAAATACCGGAGAAATGTACGGCCGGGTCGAAAATCAGACCCACTACGGAAATACCGATAATAGTCAGCAGGATGCCGCCCGGTACTTTCAGTTTTTCGAGGCCAATAATCACCGCCAGACCTACCAGCGACATAATCACCGGGAAGGTATCGAAATCGCCCAGCGCAACCGGCAGGCCGTCCAGCGGGTTTTTAATAACCAGACCCACGCCGTTTGCCGCAATCAGCAGCAGGAACAGGCCGATACCAATCCCCGTACCGTGCGCAACACCCTGCGGTAGATTGCGCAGGATCCAGCTACGAATACCGGTCGCGGAAATGATGGTAAACAGGACACCCATCAGGAACACCGCACCCAGCGCAACAGGCACGCTGATATGTTGTCCCAGTACCAGGCTGAATGCGGTAAACGCCGTCAAAGAAATGGCGCAACCAATCGCCAGCGGCAGGTTTGCCCACAGGCCCATCACAATAGAACCGACGCCCGCGACCAGACAGGTTGCCACAAATACAGCGGCAGGCGGGAATCCGGCTTTACCCAGCATCCCCGGAACCACGATAACGGAGTAGACCATGGCCAGGAACGTCGTTAATCCGGCAACGACTTCCTGACGAACGGTACTGCCGCGGAGCGAAATTTTAAACCAGGCGTCGAGTGAACCGCCGGTACGCGCTGAAGGCGTAGACATAGAAAACATCCCCTGAGAGTTTATTTTTTCGTCATTATGCGTGCTGGACAATCCACTGCCTGCTAAACGTTTTCTCCATGTGCCAGGTTTGCGTCAATAGGGGTGTCGCAAAAAAGCAAACGTTTAGCTCCGCGCATAAAAAACGGGTGGTAAAAAAAAGCAAACGATTATCCAGCGATCATACGCTGGTTTTCAACTGAACTTTGCCGCTTTTTACTCATTTCTTCTTATAACGCGCAATAAATAATCAGTCGATGCGCAAACGTTATCGTCAATACGCAGTCTGGCAACAAAATTTGCGGAGTTATTACAACATCGGTGTGCCTTTTTCACGCAAACTTGCGCAAGAAAACCGGTGAAGATGCGGAAAATTTTTTGGCTAAAAAATCACCATTTCACTGGTAAATGGAGAGAGGTGGCTTACAATTACATTATCAACACAGACCGGAACCTCACCTAATGTGCTCGACTGAGGGGTGTTGATGTCGGGGGAAACCCTCCCGTGAACCAGCGGGATAGAGTGAAAGACAAAGACCGGAACCAAACTAAAGCGCCCTCTGTGGCGCTTTAGTTTTATATCCGTCAATCCATCAGATATTTCACATCAATCATCTTCCAGCAGACGTGCCCCGGTCCCCTTCTCGCCAAGCTGATCGCCTGGGTTACGCAACGGGCAATCGCTGCGCGACAAACAACCGCAACCAATACACCCATCCAGTTCATCGCGTAGCGCCACTAAAGTATGAATGCGTCGATCCAGCTCTTCACGCCATTGCGAAGAGAGCTGCTTCCACTCTTTAGCACTGAGCGAATGTCCTTCAGGTAATACGCCGAGCGCATCACCGATCGTTGCCAACGGGATCCCGATGCGTTGAGCAATCTTGATAATCGCCACATAACGCAACACATCACGTCTGTATCGGCGCTGATTGCCGCTGTTGCGCATACTGCTGATTAACCCTTTGCTTTCATAGAAATGCAGGGTTGATACCGCTACGCCGCTACGCTTTGCGACTTCACCTGGCGTAAGCAGCGCTTTTATTCGGGGTAATTTCTTTTCCATAAATCGCTTTACCTCAAGTTAACTTGAGGAATTATACTCGCCCACAGACAAAACGACGAATCGAATACTGAAAAAGAGGCAGCCCTATGTCCCATCAGCAGATTATTCAGACCCTTATTGAATGGATTGACGACCATATCGATCAGCCGCTGAACATTGAGGCGGTGGCGAAAAAATCAGGTTACTCGAAGTGGTATTTACAGAGAATGTTCCGCACGGTGATGCGCCAGACGTTGGGTGACTATATCCGCCAGCGTCGACTCCTGCTGGCTGCTGTTGAACTGCGGACGACCGAGCGACCTATTTTCGATATCGCAATGGATCTTGGTTACGTATCACAACAAACCTTCTCACGCGTGTTTCGCCGCGAGTTTGATCGTACCCCCAGCGATTACCGCCACCGCCTGTAAGATTATTGCCCGCTCTGCGTCAGTATGGCGGGCGACCGTTGCATCCAGTGCATGAACTCCTGTGGCGGCAGCGCCTTCGCAAAATACCAGCCCTGACAATACTGTACGCCACGTTCGCGCAGCCACTCGATTTGCTCAACCGTCTCTACCCCTTCCGCAATCATCTTCAGGTGTAAGCTTTGCGCCATTTCGATGATATGTTCGGCAATCCGGTGACTGGTGCTGTTGGTGGACAACGTACTAATAAATGATTTGTCGATCTTCAGGATATCGATATTCAACGCGGATAAATTGTGTAGATTGGAATATCCCGTCCCAAAATCATCAAACGCCACTTCATAACCCGCCTGACGAAACGCCTGGATTACCGCGGTCATTTTATCTACATCAATAAACCCGCGTTCCGTCACCTCGACTTTAATTTGCTGGGCCGCCACAGAGTACTCACGGTTTTTGTCGGTAATCAGGGCAATAAGTCGGGATGAATGAAAGTCAGAAGCAGAGAGGTTTATCGAGATATAAAGCTGAGGATGCGCCGAAAGAAAATATCCTAAATCGTTGAATACCTCTTCAATCACGTAATCCGTGATCCGCTCAATCATTCCCTCTTTTTCAGCCAGCGGAATAAACTCGGTTGGGCTCATTACTTCACCATCACAGCCCGGCCAGCGCAGCAGAGCCTCAGCCCCTACGCACTGACCGTTTTCGATATCAATGATCGGCTGGTAGTGCAGACACAGTTGACGTTTTTTGATTGCGCGTTTTAACAAGCGGCGGGGAGATAAGTATTCCTGACGCGTGCGCCACCACATTAACAGCATCAGGATGCTGCAGATAATCCCGAAAGGAATCGTTAAGGCAGCCTCATGATAGAAAATCGAATGTATGCGTTTATCCGAGGTCGACACAATAATCGCAATCGGGCGTTTTTCTGAATGCACTTTGGTGTAAAAGCGATCGTCCAACTGGAAGGTTGAGGCTTCACCGTGCACCAACGGCAATAACTGCGCAATAGGCGCCCCTTCGCTGGCAGAGAAAAAAGTACCCGTTACCGTGTCATACACGCCCCAGGACAGGTCCGGGTCATCTGACATAACTTCGCTGTAAGATAATGGGTTGATGACGACAACGTAGTTTCCACGTTGCATATACGTCATTCTGTAGCCAGCGAAAAAGGGGGTATCGCGATAGTAATAAATGGAGATGTCCGGCGTACGTTTATAGTCGGCGGTCGGCATAATATAGGCGACTGGCGGCGCCATCGACGTAGAGCACAAAAAATGATCGCCCTGCGCATAAATTAGCTCGCTGATATATAAACGACCACGAATAATATCTAGCATATTTTTCTGATGTGCCGGGGTACACATCTTACCTTGATACAACAGGGCCATATCTCGCGCTAAATCGGCTTGTTGGATCACCAATTCAGTTTTATTTAACACCAGTTGCGCAAAAGAGCGAAGTTGATTACGGGTTTCGGACATTGCCCGGATTTGAGCAAACCATAACGCCAGCACCACGGGGAGCAATACCACCATGAATGTTCCGAGGAACTTCAGTATCTTGCGTCGCGCACTGTGATTCATGTCAGCCCTGTTTCCCTGTTTCGTATATGCTAGAACCCATTAAGGCAAGATGCTATAAACACCGACTGATTAAGTTGCATGAATCTATCAGTATTAGCAACAGACTTCTCTATGTAAAAGTCTGATAATAGTTGATGATGATATTATTTTTCCGTAAGGCAAACTTAAAGTTATGCTTATTTCATAACGTTATTATCCCCAAGGAGTAATTTTTTATAAGCACTATCCTGGCTTTATTTAAGAAATTCATTAGATTTTTTTAACGATGAATTTAGGATAAATAAAACAGGTAATAAAAATACATCTTTAAGATTGATTATTTAGTATCGTTGCTTCCTTGAATATAACCACATATTTAACATGGTTATCGTCCTGCAAAAAATACGCCCAACACTGGTGAACAAACGAGCATATGTGATATAGTTCACAAAAATCATGTAACAGAAACGATGTTTCATTCATGTTATTGCCCGTCGATAGCCAGAGTACTACACCCTCGGTGAACACCCCCGCGCTGTCCTGGGCATCCAGACTTTCTGAGGACGTTTTTCATGGCAACGATAACAACTGGCGTAGTTCTTCTGCGGTGGCAATTACTCAGTGCAGTGCTGATGTTTTTAGCCAGTACGCTCAATATACGTTTTCGTAAATCAGATTATATTGGCCTGGCCGTCATTAGCAGCGGTTTAGGGCTGGTATTTGCCTGCTGGTTTGCGACCGGATTACTCGGCATAACCCTGGTGGATATGTCCGCAATCTGGAAGAACATTGAAACCGTAATGGTTGAAGTGATGAGCCATACACCGCCAGACTGGCCGATGGTGCTGAACTGATAACAGAATTGCATATGGCTACCCCAGTCCTGAGGTAGCCATAATTTTCAGCGAAAAGCAGAAGGATTAGAACGGAATATCGTCGTCGAAATCCATCGGCGGCTCATTAGACGGCGCTGCCGGAGCCGACTGCTGCTGCGGGCGAGACTGCGCGCCGCCGCTGAACTGATTGCCACCTTGCGGCTGCTGAGGCTGACCCCAACCACCCTGCTGCTGGCCGCCACCTGCCGGAGCCCCACCACCCTGACGACCGCCCAGCATTTGCATGGTGCCGCCAACGTTAACCACAACTTCAGTGGTGTACTTTTCTACGCCGGATTGATCGGTCCATTTACGGGTACGCAGCTGACCTTCGATATAGACCTGGGAACCTTTACGCAGATATTCGCTGGCAACTTCCGCCAGTTTGCCGAACAGCACCACACGGTGCCATTCAGTCTGCTCTTTCATTTCGCCGGTCGCTTTATCACGCCAGGATTCGGAAGTAGCCAGCGTAATGTTGGCAACTGCGCCACCATTCGGCATATAGCGTACTTCCGGGTCCTGGCCCAGATTACCGACGAGAATCACCTTGTTTACGCCTCTGCTGGCCATGATCGTGTCTCCTGAAAAACGTTACTGAATAAGTGTAAGCGCGGGATTGTAGCATTTCCAATAGCGCTTTTACTACGTTGCGAGATCGATTCCAGTAAACAACCCCAGACAGACATTGTTGCACAGGCATCTGCGTTTTGCATTCCAATACTGTATATCCATTCAGGTCAGGTTGTGTCATAATTAACCGTTTGTGATCGCCGGTAGCACCATGCAGCCAGGCAAAAAAGCGTTTAATCCGGGAAAGATGAATGGATAAGATCGAAGTTCGGGGCGCCCGCACCCATAATCTCAAAAACATCAACCTCGTCATCCCGCGCGACAAGCTGATTGTCGTCACCGGGCTTTCGGGCTCAGGCAAATCTTCGCTCGCTTTCGACACCTTGTATGCCGAAGGGCAGCGTCGTTACGTTGAATCCCTTTCCGCGTACGCGCGTCAGTTTCTGTCGCTGATGGAAAAGCCGGATGTCGACCACATTGAGGGGCTGTCTCCCGCCATCTCAATTGAACAAAAATCGACATCCCACAACCCGCGATCCACGGTAGGTACGATTACCGAAATTCACGACTATCTGCGTCTGCTGTTTGCCCGCGTTGGCGAACCGCGCTGCCCGGATCACGACGTTCCCCTGGCGGCCCAGACCGTTAGCCAGATGGTGGACAACGTTCTGTCGCAGCCGGAAGGCAAACGTCTGATGCTGCTGGCGCCGGTGATTAAAGAGCGTAAAGGCGAGCATACTAAAACGCTGGAAAACCTGGCAGGCCAGGGCTATATCCGCGCCCGTATCGACGGTGAAGTGTGCGACCTTTCCGATCCGCCCAAGCTTGAACTGCAAAAGAAACACACTATTGAAGTGGTGATTGACCGCTTTAAAGTACGCGACGATCTCACCCAGCGACTGGCTGAATCCTTTGAAACCGCGCTGGAACTGTCCGGTGGTACGGCGGTGGTCGCCGATATGGACGATCCGAAAGCGGAAGAGTTGCTGTTCTCCGCCAACTTCGCCTGTCCGATCTGCGGCTACAGCATGCGCGAGCTGGAACCACGTCTGTTCTCGTTCAATAACCCAGCGGGCGCATGCCCGACCTGTGACGGTCTCGGCGTGCAGCAGTATTTCGATCCTGACCGTGTGATCCAAAATCCGGAACTGTCGCTGGCCGGTGGTGCTATCCGCGGCTGGGATCGCCGTAACTTCTATTACTTCCAGATGCTTAAGTCACTGGCGGAACACTATAAATTCGACGTCGAAGCCCCATGGGCCAGCCTGAACCCTGCCGTGCATAAAGTGGTGCTGTACGGTTCCGGCAAAGAGAATATCGAATTTAAATACATGAACGATCGCGGCGATACGTCCGTACGCCGCCATCCGTTCGAAGGCGTATTGCACAATATGGAGCGCCGTTATAAAGAGACGGAATCCAGCGCGGTACGTGAAGAATTAGCCAAGTTCATTAGCAACCGACCGTGCGCCAGCTGTGAGGGGACGCGTTTACGCCGGGAAGCCCGCCACGTATTTGTCGAAAATACGCCGCTGCCCGCGATTTCCGACATGAGCATCGGTCACGCCATGGATTTCTTCAACAACCTGCAGCTTGCGGGTCAGCGAGCGAAGATTGCAGAGAAAATTCTCAAAGAGATTGGCGATCGTCTGAAGTTCCTGGTCAACGTCGGCCTCAACTATCTGACGCTGTCGCGTTCAGCAGAAACGCTCTCCGGCGGCGAAGCCCAGCGTATTCGTCTGGCAAGCCAGATCGGCGCAGGTCTGGTCGGCGTAATGTACGTGTTGGATGAACCGTCTATCGGTCTGCATCAGCGCGATAACGAGCGTCTGTTAGGCACGCTTATCCACCTGCGTAATCTGGGCAATACCGTCATTGTGGTTGAGCACGATGAAGACGCGATTCGCGCCGCTGACCACGTCATCGACATCGGCCCCGGCGCGGGCGTTCACGGTGGCCAGGTGGTTGCCGAAGGTACGCTAAAAGATATCATGGCCGTGCCTGAGTCGCTGACCGGCCAGTACATGAGCGGTAAGCGCAAGATTGAAGTGCCGAAACAGCGCGTGGCGGCAGACCCGGAAAAAGTGTTGAAGCTGACCGGCGCGCGCGGTAACAACCTGAAAGATGTCACCCTGACGCTGCCGGTTGGTTTATTTACCTGCATTACCGGTGTTTCCGGTTCGGGTAAATCGACGCTAATTAACGACACGCTGTTCCCGATTGCGCAGACGGCGCTGAACGGCGCCACGCTGGCGGAACCCGCGCCATATCGTGATGTTCAGGGCCTGGAACATTTCGACAAAGTGATCGACATTGACCAAAGCCCGATTGGCCGTACGCCGCGCTCTAACCCGGCAACCTACACCGGCGTGTTTACGCCAGTGCGCGAACTGTTTGCCGGCGTGCCGGAGTCGCGTGCGCGCGGTTATACTCCGGGTCGTTTCAGTTTTAACGTCCGCGGCGGACGCTGTGAAGCCTGTCAGGGCGACGGCGTGATCAAAGTCGAAATGCACTTCCTGCCGGATATCTACGTGCCGTGCGATCAGTGTAAAGGCAAGCGCTATAACCGCGAAACTCTGGAGATTAAGTACAAGGGCAAGACTATCCACGAAGTGCTGGATATGACGATTGAAGAAGCGCGTGAGTTCTTCGATGCCGTTCCGGCGCTGGCGCGTAAGCTGCAAACGCTGATGGACGTGGGTCTGACGTACATTCGACTGGGTCAGTCCGCCACCACGCTCTCGGGCGGTGAAGCGCAGCGCGTGAAGCTGGCGCGTGAACTGTCCAAACGCGGTACCGGTCAAACGCTGTATATTCTCGACGAACCGACCACCGGTCTGCATTTTGCGGATATTCAGCAACTGCTGGACGTGCTGCATCAGCTCCGGGATCAGGGCAACACCATCGTAGTGATTGAGCACAATCTGGACGTGATAAAAACCGCTGACTGGATTGTCGATCTCGGTCCGGAAGGCGGCAGCGGCGGCGGGGAAATTCTGGTTTCAGGCACACCAGAAACGGTCGCTGAGTGTGAAGCCTCACACACGGCCCGTTTCCTCAAACCACTGTTGTAATCATGCCGATGGCGCTACGCTTATCAGGCCTACAAAATATGCATCATTGCTTGTAGGCCGGATAAGGCGCTGGCGCCTCATTGCGGAAAACAGATCAGGACTGCGCCAGTATCCGGCGTTTATCTTCCGGCAGCGTGTTTACGGCCTGCTGATAAGAGGCGTCTACCAGGTAGTAGATTTGCGAATCCGGCAGCGAGCCGTCCAGATACACCGTACTCCAGTGCGCCTTATTGAGATGCCGGCTTGGCCGTACATCGCTATGCTGCTGACGTAACAACTCTGCCAGTTCCGGGCTGGTTTTCAGTGACACCGCCGGGCGTTCTTCCACCTCTTTTACCATGGCAAAAAGCACATCTTCGACTTTGATTTGTGTGGCCTTCCAGTCACTGTGTACGCTCTGCTCGGCGCCCATTTTTGCCATGCAGTATTGCAGCAACTCCGAATTCGTCATCTTAATTCCCCTTACCAGCATATTGCCTAATGAGAACATCTTTTATTCAGTGTGCAGCAAGTCCGCAAAAGGTAAAAGCAGGTAACGCAAATTTGTTTAAAAAAACAACAACCGCAAGCAACGTCCTCAATACTCCGAGTTGACGATCACCTCTTCACCAAACGCGCCGGCCTGTGGCAACGGTTTATAAGTGGAGTTAGAAGCGCGTAAAATACGAATGCCGCGAATACCCACGTCTCGGGCGGCGGTAATGTCATTATCAGAGTCGCCGTAGAACATACGGATATTTTTATCCTGCAGCCACTGCGTTTTCGTATTCTGGCCCGGCTTATCACCGGCAAAAATGACCGGGTTCATATTGCCGGCCGGGATGTGAAAGTTATCGGACAGCGTTTTCGACACCGTTTCGGTCTTCGTCTGGCTACGCCCGGTTACGAAAAAGATGCTGTCGCCGCGACGCACGTGCATATCAATCAACTGACGCGCCACTTCTTTCGGAATGCTGAATTCGTCCCAGCCATTGTTCATTTTTTCCCAGAAGGCCGGATTTTTCAGGTAATCCTCACTGTCCGGAGAATACGTTTTTTTTCCGCGCCAGAAGCCTGGGCTGGAAAAGAGGACGGTGTCATCGATATCAAACCCGACGGCCATCGGCGGGCGTCCGGTCAGGCTGTTTTCAATTTGTGCCACGGAGACCCAGTGAATGGGTGCCTGCTCAGCGAGTTTTGCAACGTTGGTGCCTGGATTAAGCTGAGAGGGAGAGGAAACTAACGCCTGGGCCGGCTGATTTAGCGTGAACAATAAACAAACGGCACTCAGTGCCAACGTAAATTTGCGCATATTTTTCCCTAAGTAGTCAGTTAGTTATCATTTTTTTATTAACAACTGGTCAAAAAACTATCTGACCTTACCCCTTAGGGGGAGGGAAAGGAAGGATTTTCTCTGGTTTTGTCCTGGAAAAAGAGCATGATCACATTGGAAAACAGACCAATAGCACGGTGAAAGAAAGTAGGCCGGATAAGGTGATTACACCGCTATCCGGCAATACAATGCCTGATGGCGCGACGCTTATCAGGCCTAAAAACCCGGTTACATGACGGCGGCAAATGCCTTCGCCACCCGCTGCACGTTACCGTGATTCAACCCGGCCACGCACATACGACCGCTGGCTATCAGGTACACACCGAACTCATCGCGCAGGCGATCGACCTGAGCAGCGCTGAGTCCGGTATAGCTGAACATCCCGCGCTGTTGCAGCAGGTAATCAAAGTTACGACCAGGGATCTCCGCATTCAATACGTTAACCAGCGCCTGGCGCATCGCCAGAATACGGGTACGCATCTCTTCGACTTCCGCCAGCCAGCTGGCTTTCAGCGCGTCATCACCCAACACTGCGGCCACGACCTGCGCACCAAAGTTTGGCGGGCTGGAATAGTTACGACGCACCGTCGCTTTTAGCTGCCCCAGAACGCGGCTGGCGGCATCAGCGTCTTCACAGACCACTGAAAGTCCGCCGACACGCTCGCCGTACAAAGAGAAAATCTTCGAGAATGAGTTGCTGACCAGTGCAGGCAATCCGGCGCTGGCAATGGCGCGGATCGCATAGGCATCGTCTTCCATTCCACCGCCGAAACCCTGGTAAGCAATATCCAGGAACGGGATCAGATCGCGAGCTTTCAGGATCTCAATGACACCATCCCATTGCGCGGGGGTTAAATCCGCACCCGTCGGGTTATGGCAGCACGGATGCAGCAGTACGATGCTGCGCGCCGGTAAGGTGTTCAGCGTGGCCAGCAGGTCGTTGAAACGCACGCCATTGGTGGTGTTGTCATACCAGGGGTAAGTACTTACTTCGAACCCAGCACCTTCAAAAATCGCGATGTGGTTTTCCCAGGTCGGATCGCTGACCCACACGCCAGAATCAGGGAAATAGCGTTTCAGGAAGTCTGCGCCAACCTTTAGCGCACCGGAGCCGCCCAGCGTCTGAATCGTTGCGACGCGCTGCTGCTGGAGAACCGGATGATCTGCGCCAAACAACAGCGGCGCAATAGTATGGCGATAAGTGTTCAGACCTTCCATCGGCAGATACAGCGAAGCGCAATGCGGTTTGGCATTCAGTCGGGCTTCCGCTTCTGCCACCGCTTTAAGCTGAGGAATAATGCCGTCTTCGTTGTAGTACAGACCGATGCTGAGGTTCACTTTGTCGCTACGTGAATCTTCTTTGAAACGCTCCATGAGCGATAAAATCGGGTCGCCGGCGTAGGCGTCAACTTTTTGAAACACGTGTGGTTCTCCGGGTTTACAGGCAGGGGTTAAGAACACAATAAACCGGAAGCGGGAGAAGATCGAGAGGATGTTGAGAGGAATATTGCCGGACAGCGGCGTAACCGCCTTATCCGGCACATCATGAATTTAATCGATATACTTCATTGCCACCCTTGAGGTCAGGCGCGTGATAAGTTCGTAAGCACTTACTTTCGTCATTTCAGCAATGCGTTCAACGGGCAGGCCTTCACCCCACAGGATAACCGAATCGCCGGCTTTGTCCTGCGCCTCAGGACCTAAATCGACGCAAATCATATCCATCGCGACGCGACCGACGATCGGCACTTCACGGCCATTGACCAGTACCGGTGTCCCAGACGGCGCAGCGCGCGGATAACCATCGCCATAGCCCATCGCCACCACGCCCAGACGCGTGTCGCGCTCGCTCAGCCAGGTTCCACCATAGCCAACCGGCTCGCCCGCTTTGTGTTCACGCACCGCAATCAGGCTGGAAGTGAGCGACATCACCGGCTGGCAGCCAAAATCGGCACCGATAGAGTGGTTTTCCAACGGCGATACGCCATACAGAATCAGCCCCGGACGCGCCCAGTCGAAGTGAGACTGCGGCCACAGCAGAATACCACCCGACGCGGCGATCGAACGCTGACCCGGTTTACCTGCGCAAAAGCTATTGAAGATATCGAGCTGCTTTTCGGTCGCACCGCACTCAGGCTCGTCCGCGCGCGCAAAGTGGCTGACGATATTGACCGGCTGGCGCACGTTTTCACATTGCGTCAAGCGCTGATAAAACGCCTCGGCCTGCTCAGGACGCACGCCCAGGCGGTGCATTCCCGTGTCGAGCTTCATCCAAACGGTGACCGGTTCAGCCAGTACCGCGGCTTCCAGGGCTTCAAGCTGCTCCTGATTATGGACGGCAGTATGCAGACGCTGCGCGGAGATAGTCGGCAGATCGGAAGCATCAAAAAATCCTTCCAGCAGCAGGATGGGCTGCGTGATCCCTCCCGCTCGCAACCGCAGGGCTTCTTCAAGACGAGCGACACCAAAAGCGTCCGCATCGGGGAGCGTTCGCGCGGTCTCTAACAGACCATGGCCGTAAGCGTTCGCTTTCACGACCGCAACCAGTTTACTGGCTGGAGCCAGTTCACGCAGACGTTGCAGGTTGTGTCGCAGAGCGCGGCGGTTAATGACTACAGTTGCCGCTTGCATTTGTATTCCTTGATAAGTATTTGCTTGAGTAACCTGATTCAGTGTTGTTATTCGTCGTCGTACTGCGGGCCAGCATAGTTATCGAAGCGCGACCACTGACCGTTAAACGTCAGGCGCACCGTACCGATCGGGCCGTTACGCTGTTTACCGATAATGATCTCGGCGATGCCTTTCAAGTCGCTGTTTTCGTGATAAACCTCATCACGATAGATAAACATGATTAAGTCGGCATCCTGCTCGATGGAGCCGGACTCACGCAGATCCGAGTTGACCGGACGCTTATCGGCGCGTTGTTCCAGAGAGCGGTTAAGCTGCGACAGCGCCACCACCGGCACATGCAGTTCTTTCGCTAACGCTTTCAGCGAGCGGGAAATTTCAGCAATTTCCAGCGTACGGTTGTCGGAGAGCGACGGCACGCGCATCAGCTGCAGGTAGTCGATCATGATAAGTCCGATACCACCGTGTTCGCGGGCGATACGACGGGCACGTGAGCGCACTTCCGTTGGCGTCAGGCCGGAGGAGTCATCAATATAGATGTTTCGTTTCTCCAGCAAAATACCCATTGTTCCGGAAATTCGCGCCCAGTCTTCATCATCCAGTTGACCGGTACGGATTTTGGTTTGGTCTACACGTGAGAGTGAGGCCAGGGAACGCATCATGATCTGTTCTGAGGGCATTTCAAGACTAAAGATAAGAACCGGCTTATCTTGCAGCATCGCCGCATTTTCGACGAGGTTCATTGCAAATGTCGTTTTACCCATCGACGGACGCGCGGCGACGATAATTAAGTCTGACGGCTGCAAACCAGCAGTCTTTTTATTAAGGTCGTCATAACCGGTGTTGACCCCGGTGACACCATCGTGTGGCTGCTGGAACAGCTGTTCGATACGCGCGACGGTAGCGTCGAGCACATCGGTAATATTTTTCGGACCTTCGTCTTTGTTGGCGCGGCTTTCAGCAATTTTAAAGACGCGGGATTCCGCGAGGTCCAGCAGATCTTCACTGGAACGGCCTTGCGGATCAAACCCAGCTTCCGCGATCTCGTTCGCCACCGAAATCATGTCACGAACAACGGCACGTTCGCGGACAATATCCGCATAGGCACTAATGTTCGCTGCACTTGGCGTATTTTTAGATAACTCAGCCAGGTAAGCAAAACCGCCGACGCTGTCCAGTTGCCCCTGAACTTCCAGCGATTCTGCAAGCGTGATCAGATCGATGGGTTTTCCCATCTCCTGCAGGCGATGCATTTCGGTGAAGATGTGCCGGTGCGGCCGGGTATAAAAATCTTCCGCCACCACACGCTCAGCCACATCGTCCCAGCGCTCGTTATCCAGCATTAAACCGCCCAACACCGACTGTTCCGCTTCAATCGAGTGCGGCGGTACTTTCAGCCCGGCGACCTGGGGATCGCGCTCACGAGCATCAGTCTGTTGTTTGTTGAAGGGTTTATTTCCTGCCATAGTGAATGGAGTTACCGAGATAATGATTGGGTCGAAAGATTACCACATTTCTTTTGGAGGAAGCATGGCAACACGTATTGAATTTCACAAGCATGGTGGCCCTGATGTACTCAAGGCTGTGGAGTTTACGCCTGTAGACCCGGCGGAAAATGAAATCCAGGTCGAGAACAAAGCGATTGGGATCAACTATATCGACACCTATATCCGCAGTGGTCTTTATCCGCCGCCTTCTCTGCCCAGCGGTCTGGGTACCGAAGCCGCAGGCGTGGTCAGTAAAGTCGGTAGCAAAGTGACGCACATTAAAGCCGGCGATCGCGTGGTTTACGCTCAGTCTCCCCTGGGCGCCTATAGCTCAGTGCATAACGTCCCGGCTGATAAAACCGCTATTTTGCCCAACGCTATCTCGTTTGAACAAGCTGCCGCCTCATTTCTTAAAGGACTCACCGTTTTTTATCTGTTGCGTAAGACCTATGAAATTCAGCCCGATGAACCGTTTTTGTTTCATGCGGCTGCAGGCGGCGTCGGTATGATTGCCTGCCAGTGGGCAAAAGCATTGGGTGCGAAGCTGATTGGCACCGTCGGTAATGCGCAAAAAGCGCAAATTGCGCTGCAGGCCGGCGCATGGCAGGTCATTAACTATCGTGAAGAGAGCATTGTAGAACGAGTAAAAGAGATCACTGGCGGTAAAAAAGTGCGGGTGGTGTATGACTCGGTGGGGAAAGATACCTGGGAAGCCTCACTGGATTGCCTGCAGCGCCGGGGGCTCATGGTCAGCTTTGGTAATGCTTCCGGACCGGTGACTGGCGTTAACTTAGGCATTCTGAATCAGAAAGGTTCGCTGTACGTGACTCGCCCTTCACTCCAGGGTTACATCACCAACCACCATGAATTAACCGAAGCCAGCAATGAGCTTTTCTCGCTGATTGCCAGCGGAGTGATCAAAGTGGATGTCGCACCGGGCCAGACGTTCGCACTGCACGACGCGCAGCGTGCTCATGAAGTGCTGGAAAGCCGGGCCACACAGGGGTCGAGTTTGTTGATCCCGTAATGCCCTCATTTCCGCTAAATAATTCAAGCCGCCAACAAACCTGCGGTTTGAATTATGAAGGGGGAAGAAAGAATTAGGGCTTCCCGTAGGAAGCCCTTTCTTTTTTTAGTTCGGCTGTATGTAGGGTACAGCTCGATGAATTCGTTAACCTGGCAATAGTGACAGATTTGATAATCAATTCCTATTTGCTTCTAAAGGCAATGTTGCAGGTTGTGACACACCGCTCAATACCTTAGTAAAATCGGCGGTTATTGCGCTGATACTGTGGGACTTTTGGCGCTTTTATCGCCTTGATAACCCACACCACGGCAACGGCCAATAACAGCCAGGGCAACAGTTTAATCATCAACGCAAATAGTCCGCCCAAAAACATCACCACAGTGGCTACCACCAATGCGGCCAGCACTCCCAGCAAAGATACGCCGGTGACCATCAGCATGATAAAAAATCCAATCACAAAAAGTAGTTCCAGCATGGCTCTCTCCCGAAATGAAATACTCTCCACAGCTTTACAAGAAACATGCCAAAATTAATATATTGATTTATAAAGCAAACGCCCCGCGACGAAGCGCAGGGCGTGGTGAAATTCACTAACTTTTGGCGAAAACTTAACGTTTGTCTGCCACCAGCTTCAGCGCATGTTCCAGAACCTCAATATCTGCCCCGGCTTTATGCGCATTTTCGCTCAGATAGCGACGCCACTGCCGTGCCCCTGGAATCCCCTGAAACAGTCCCAGCATATGGCGCGTGACATGCCCCAAATAGGTTCCTTTACTCAGTTCACGCTCAATATACGGATACATCGCACGCACTACGGCGACCGGATCGGCATCTTCGCTGGTGACAGCAAAAATCTCGCGGTCAACGGACGCCAGAATGCCTGGGTTTTGATAAGCTTCGCGCCCCACCATCACGCCATCCATATGTTGCAGATGGATTTTCGCTTCTTCCAGCGATTTTATACCACCGTTGATCGACATTGTCAGATGCGGAAAATCGCGCTTTAGCTGGTAAACACGGTCATAATCCAGCGGTGGGATTTCGCGGTTTTCTTTCGGGCTTAACCCGGACAACCAGGCCTTACGGGCGTGGATGATAAACATCTCACATTCACCGTTACCGGAGACCGTGTTGATGAAATCGCACAGGAATTCGTAGCTGTCCTGGTCATCAATACCGATACGGGTTTTCACCGTTACCGGAATCGATACCACATCGCGCATCGCTTTGACGCAATCAGCGACCAGTTGCGCATTTCCCATCAGACAGGCACCAAACATTCCATTCTGTACACGATCGGAAGGGCAACCCACGTTGAGGTTAATTTCGTCATAGCCCCGTTGTTCAGCAAGCTTTGCGCACTGCGCCAGCGCAGCCGGATCGCTCCCGCCCAGTTGCAAAGCGACCGGATGTTCTTCTTCGCTATACGCCAGATAATCGCCTTTACCATGAATGATCGCGCCGGTGGTTACCATCTCCGTGTAGAGCAGCGTCTGGCTGGACAGTAAGCGCAAAAAGTAGCGGCAATGTCTGTCCGTCCAGTCGAGCATCGGCGCGATAGAAAAACGATGAGCGGGAAAAGCGGTAGACTGAGATTCAGGCAGCATGGCGAATATTCAAGCATCCGGTTAAAAAAGGGGCGCTACTATAGCATAGACCGTTACGATAGTGAGCCACATCCTCGCAGTTCCCCCTCCCTGCTCCCCGACAAGCGCTATTTACGCCCTGGTTTTCCGTCGTGAGATCCAAAAAACTGCGGCGGATGGTCGACCCAACGGTCCTCACGCGTGGCGGCATAAACCGGATTAAGCGGATAATAAATACGATTGTATTTTTTGTTCGCCTCACCCACGACCAGCAGACGTACCTCTTCACTGGTGTTATTGATAAAGGTGTGACACACGCCGGTGCCCGCCGGGAAACCGACGCTGTCGCCCGGTTCCAGCTTCCATAAATAACCGTTAATCCAGGCTTCAGGATATCCCTCCAGCACATAGATAAACTCTTCCTCATCGCTTTCAGCGTGCGGATATGAGGTGCGTCGGCCCGGCGGCAGGCGCTCATGATGAATGCCGAGTCGCCCTAACCCCAGCTTGCGGGCAAGCGGAGCACCTATGGAAAACAGCTCATCGCTGTCGGGATAGGTGGAGTCATCAGCCCCCTCAACTTCACGCCAGTGACGAATACAATCGGGTCTTTTCATGATTATTTTCCAGTATTGCGATGGGTCAGGTATAGCACACCGTGGTGGATCTCGGTGTTTTAAACAGAACATGTTAAAGTAAGGGATTAACCTTGCACGCAAATCGAGGCGCCAAATGGACAAAACCACCACGCAGGAGTTATTGGCTCAAGCTGAAAAACTCTGTGCGCAACGCAACGTACGGCTTACGCCACAACGCCTCGAAGTGCTGCGCCTGATGAGCCTGCAGGAAGGCGCAATCAGCGCTTACGACCTACTTGATCTGTTGCGGGAAACCGAGCCGCAGGCCAAGCCGCCGACCGTGTATCGTGCGCTCGATTTTCTGCTGGAACAAGGGTTTGTGCACAAGGTGGAATCCACCAACAGCTATGTGCTTTGCCATCTGTTCGATCAGCCAACCCACAGTTCCGCAATGTTCATTTGCGACCGCTGTGGTGTGGTAAAAGAAGAGTGCGCGGAAGGCGTGGAAGACATCATGCATACGCTGGCAGCAAAAATGGGTTTTGCCCTGCGACATAACGTTATTGAAGCCCACGGACTGTGCCCGGCCTGTGTGGAGGTTGAGTCATGTCGTCACCCTGGCGAATGCCAGCATGACCATACGATTCAGGTGAAGAAGAAAGTTGGGCGTTAAACGGGTGGGAGAGCGTACATCCTTGTACTCTCAGGAGGGAAGGGTTAATTACCAGCGGTAATCATTACGTTTTTCCCAATCGGTCACTTCTTTCTCCGCCTGATCTTTCGCGTAACCGTAACGCTCCTGGACTTTACCGACCAGTTGGTCACGTTTACCTTCAATGACCGTCATATCATCATCGGTCAGTTTGCCCCATTGCTCTTTCACTTTACCTTTAAACTGCTTCCAGTTACCGCCGACTTCGTCTTTATTCATCATCAAGTCCTCATCGTTAGGTTGTGAATAGCGAGAGTGCCATGTCCAGACACATGCTGTTTTTGCTGGACGTGAGAATAAGTGTAGTCAGGGATTCTGGGTTTTATTTATTATTCGGAATTTTTAACCATCCGCTCAGGCAAACCAGGTTCCATTACGCCAGTGACGCCGCCAGATAAAGGCCAGGGAAAGCCCACGCAGCGCGAGAAAAACGGTTAACGCCAGCCACAAACCATGATTTCCCAGCAACGGTAAAGCCAGTAGCGTTAATGCGAATCCTGCTGCGGCAACGGCCATACTGTTGCGCATTTCTGCAGCCCGTGTCGCGCCAATAAACATACCGTCGAGCAGATAACACCACACTCCCACTAGCGGCAAAACCACCTGCCAGAAAAGATAGCGATCGGCCAAAAGTTGGATTTGCGGCAGCGAGGTCAGCAGCGCAACGATCTGCTCGCCAAACAGGGCATAAACCAGCGAAAACAGAATAGCCACAATACCGGACTGTCGACAGGCCGCCCGCCAGACATCAAGCAACTGGCTGCCATCCCTCGCCCCATAGGCCTGACCCGAATGCGCTTCCACAGCATAGGCAAATCCATCCAGCGCGTAGGCGGTAAACGTCAGCAGAGTCATCAGAACGGCGTTAACCGCGATGATATCGCCTCCCAAACGCGCGCCAAGAACCGTAATGGCCCCAAAGCAGAGCTGTAGCAGCAGAGAACGCAGCATGATGTCGCGGTTGAGCGCCAGCAAACGACGGAAGTTGCCACGCCACGCCAGCTTCAACATTGCCAGCGAAATTCCACGCATATGCAGGACTTTGCGTACCATCATCAGGCCAATCAGCAGCGTGGCATATTCGGCAATCACCGTCGCTAACGCCGCTCCCTGCACGTTCATATGCAGGCCCATTACCAGCCATAAATCGAGCACAATGTTGAGAATATTGCCGACAATCAACAGGATAACTGGCGCGCGCGCATACTGAACGCCAAGCAACCAGCCGAGCAGCACCAGATTCGCCAGCGACGCAGGTGCGCTTAACCAGCGGATTTCCAGGAAGCGTCGGGCCTGCTCCAGTACCGCCTCACTTCCGCCGACAATATGCAGAGCCAGCTCGATAATCGGCGTCCGAAACAGTGCGATAAGCAGCCCCGCCCCCAGCGCCAGCAATAGCGGCTGCACCAACGCGCGCGCCAGCGCCTGCGGATTTTTCGCGCCAAATGCCTGCGCGGTAAGGCCGGTGGTACTCATGCGCAAAAAAAGCAGCAGCATAAAGAGAAAGCTGGTCGCCGTGGCGCCAACAGCAACGCCGCCAAGATAGACCGGACTGTCCAGATGACCAATCACCGCGGTGTCCACCAGTCCCAACAGGGGAACGGTGATATTGGAGAAGATCATCGGTAAGGCGAGGTGCCAGAGTGCTTTATCAGAAGAGGTAAAGAAAGGCATACAGGAGAGCCTGAGAAGAAGTTAGATGTACTGAAAAAAGATGCTGTGTAGGCCCGGTAAGCATAGCGCCACCGGGCAAGTTGCCGGATAGCGACGTAAACGTCTTACCCGGGCTACAGGGAATCAACAGAAAATTACAGCCATTCACCGTTACGAATGACGCCTACCGCCAATCCTTCAATAGTGAAGTTTTGCTCGCGCAGGTCGACAACAATAGGTTTAAATTCGCTGTTTTCTGGCAGGAGTTCAACCTTGTTGCCCTGCTTTTTCAGGCGCTTAACGGTGACTTCGTCGTCGATACGGGCAACAACAACCTGACCGTTACGCACATCCTGAGTTTTATGCACAGCCAGTAAATCACCGTCCATAATACCGATGTCTTTCATCGACATACCGCTGACGCGCAGCAGAAAATCGGCGTTCGGTTTGAACAGTGAAGGATCGACCTGATAGTGGCCTTCGATGTGCTGCTGCGCCAGCAGTGGCTCGCCTGCCGCTACGCGTCCGACAAGCGGTAACCCTTCTTCTTCTTCCTGCAGCAGTCGAATACCGCGCGATGCGCCGGATACAATTTCAAGTACGCCTTTACGCGCAAGCGCTTTCAGGTGTTCTTCAGCGGCGTTTGGGGAACGGAACCCCAAACGCTGCGCGATCTCCGCACGCGTCGGTGGCATACCTGTCTGGCTGATGTGATCCCTAATGAGATCAAACACCTCTTGCTGCCTGGCCGTTAACGCTTTCATTCCGCCCCCTGGGTGTATATACAGTTATGCTGTGAGTATATACAGCTAAAGGTGATTTTGGAACCGCAAACTGCACAAAAAACAGGAGATTTATGCAGTTGTGGAATCTTTATCGCAAATGCGACCACAACAGGATGCCCCAGGTGATCAGAGCGACAAAAATAGACAGCAATACCGCCGCCGAGCCCATATCTTTCGCCCGACCGGAAAGTTCGTGATACTCAGAGCCAATACGGTCAACCACCGCCTCAATCGCACTGTTGAGGATTTCAACGATCATCACCAGCATCACGGAACCAATCAACAGCACGCGGGTAATGGCGTCAACGTCCAGCCAGCAGGCGATGGCTACGCCCAACAGCACGGCAACGCTTTCCTGGCGGAATGCCGCCTCATTGATCCATGCGGCGCGAAAACCTTTCCAGGAATAGCCTGCAGCTTTGATAATTCGGGTGAATCCAGTGGTATTATTGGCCATCAAAAAGAACCTTTTTACATTATTAGCGTCAATGTCATTGTAACGTTACCCCGTTTGTTTCAGGGTGTGGCAAAGCAGCGCGAAGTATGACCGGATACACCAGAAATTCACTAAACTTTCTGATATCCTTGCAGCGCATTTGCATTATTAACCAGAGGCTTTACATCGTTTATGTCCGGCTGGCCACGAATTTACTACAAATTACTGAATTTACCATTAAGCGTCCTGGTAAAAAGCAAGTCTATTCCGGCAGAACCTGCCCCGGAATTGGGGCTCGATACTTCTCGTCCCATTATGTACGTCCTACCGTACAATTCAAAAGCAGACTTGCTGACGCTGCGTGCCCAATGTCTGGTGCACGATCTCCCGGATCCCCTGGAACCGCTGGAGATAGACGGAACTCTGCTGCCGCGCTACGTGTTTATTCACGGCGGCCCGCGCGTGTTCACCTATTACACGCCGAAAGAAGAGTCCATTAAGCTGTTCCATAACTATCTCGACTTGCACCGCAGCAATCCAGACCTGGATGTGCAAATGGTGCCGGTTTCGGTGATGTTTGGCCGCGCGCCTGGGCGTGAAAAAGGCGAGGTCAATCCGCCGCTGCGCATGCTGAACGGCGTACAGAAATTCTTTGCTGTGTCCTGGCTGGGTCGCGACAGTTTTGTCCGCTTCTCCCCGTCGGTCTCCCTGCGTCGCATGGCGGACGAACACGGTACGGATAAAATCATCGCTCAGAAGCTGGCTCGCGTGGCGCGCATGCACTTTGCTCGTCAGCGTCTGGCCGCAGTCGGCCCGCGCCTCCCTGCCCGCCAGGACCTGTTCAATAAACTGCTGGCCTCAAAAGCTATCGCTCGCGCGGTAGAAGATGAAGCGCGCAGTAAAAAAATCTCCCACGAAAAAGCGCAGCAAAATGCCATTGCGCTGATGGAAGAGATTGCCGCTAACTTCTCATACGAGATGATTCGTCTGACAGACCGTATTCTGGGCTTTACCTGGAACCGTCTGTATCAGGGGATTAACGTTCACAATGCGGAGCGTGTACGTCAGTTGGCGCACGATGGGCACGAAATCGTCTATGTTCCGTGCCACCGCAGCCATATGGACTATATGCTGCTGTCGTACGTTCTGTACCACCAGGGGCTGGTTCCGCCGCACATCGCTGCCGGTATCAACCTGAACTTCTGGCCAGCAGGTCCGATTTTCCGTCGTCTGGGCGCGTTCTTTATTCGTCGTACCTTCAAGGGCAACAAGCTCTATTCCACCGTTTTCCGCGAATACCTGGGCGAGTTGTTCAGCCGCGGCTACTCGGTTGAATACTTTGTCGAAGGAGGCCGTTCACGTACCGGGCGTCTGCTCGACCCGAAAACCGGCACGCTGTCGATGACCATTCAGGCGATGCTGCGCGGCGGTACGCGTCCGATTACCCTCGTACCCATCTACATCGGCTACGAGCACGTAATGGAAGTGGGCACGTACGCGAAAGAGCTGCGTGGCGCGACGAAAGAGAAAGAGAGTCTGCCGCAAATGCTGCGTGGCTTGAGCAAGCTTCGTAATCTGGGTCAGGGGTATGTCAACTTTGGCGAACCGATGCCATTGATGACTTACCTCAACCAGCATGTACCGGAGTGGCGTGAATCGATCGATCCTATCGAGTCCATCCGCCCAGCCTGGCTGACGCCGACGGTGAATAACATTGCCGCCGATCTGATGGTACGCATTAACAATGCAGGCGCGGCCAATGCCATGAACCTGTGCTGTACCGCGCTGTTGGCCTCCCGCCAGCGCTCTCTGACCCGTGAGCAACTGACTGAACAGCTCGACTGCTATCTGAGTCTGCTGCGCAACGTGCCGTACGCGGCGGATGCTACGGTTCCTGCGCAGAGCGCCAGTGAATTGATCGACCATGCCTTACAGATGAATAAGTTTGAGGTCGAGAAAGACACCATCGGTGACATCATCATTCTGCCGCGCGAGCAGGCGGTATTGATGACGTATTACCGCAACAACATTGCGCATATGCTGGTTCTGCCTTCGTTAATGGCAGCCATTGTGACTCAGCATCGTCGTATTTCTCGCGCCGCGCTACAGCAGCATATTGATGCGCTGTACCCGATGCTGAAAGCAGAGCTGTTCTTACGTTGGGAGCGTGATGAACTCGCCGGAGTGATTGACGAACTGGCCAGCGAAATGCAGCGCCAGGGACTGATCGCCCTGAACGATGACGAATTGCATATCAATCCGGCCCGCTCCCGTACGCTACAGCTGTTGGCGGCGGGTGCTCGCGAGACGTTGCAACGCTACGCCATTACCTTCTGGCTGCTGAGCGCGAACCCGTCTATCAACCGTGGCACGCTGGAGAAAGAGAGCCGCACCGTGGCGCAACGCCTCTCCGTACTGCACGGCATTAACGCGCCGGAATTCTTCGATAAAGCCGTGTTCAGCTCTCTGGTGCTGACGCTGCGTGACGAGGGATTCATCAGCGATACCGGAGATGCCGAACCGGAAGAGACGATGAAGATCTATCAGATGTTGGCCGAACTGGTCACGTCAGATGTGCGTCTGACCATTGAAAGCGCAGCTCAGGACGAATAAATATGCGGCAGATATGGTTTGAAGTATAACGAGCATCTAAACAAAAAGCGGGCCACATAATGTGGCCCGCTTTTTTAGCTCTGGCTACTCATAGTTGAGCTTGAGGATCAAATCCTTGCTGAAAGGACCGAATTCAACCTCTCTCTGCGGATTTTTCGTTAGCTTCGCTTTATAGTTATGGGTCACCGTACTTGCATCATTTGGATTGTAGGCCGCAAATTCATAATAGCGATTCATCTCAAGGTCTACTGCATCCGTTTCATCTCTTATTTGCATTAATAAACCATTGCCCATATCCGCGTGGCTCAGGTCATAGAGATCGTCAGTATTAAAACTTAGGGTAACATCAAACGATTGTGAGCATTCTGCGGTCGCATCCCTGATCGTTGAAACCGAAAATGGCCTTTCGACCACAGTAGTATCACCCATTGTAAATGCCCCAAAATTGACGATTTGGCTTTCCGGGAAAACTTTGATATCGACACTACAATCAAGGAAACGAACGTTCTCCAGCCCAGTAATGTTGTAATTAAAGTTTTTCGCATCGGACATTAAATTCGCACCGCCTTCACCATCAAACTGCAACACGTTAATAGTGCCGAAGCTATAGACAGCATCAGGGTCAACAGGAAAGGCTTTTAGCTTCACATATAAACGAAAGCGAGCGGGAAAAGTAGTATTTTCCTGTAATGTGACACCATTACACACCGGATCATACCAGTAATGATTACCGTAGCTGACATCGCTTTTATCCAGACAAGCACCGGTTGGAACCTGTACATCAATTCCATCGTAATCCACACCGTTATAGGTTACGCCAAAGATAAAATAATCATTATTTAAGACGCTGGTGTCATTTTTCGCTGATAATTTAACCCACGCGTACAGTTCTTCCGTTGGGTTCCAAGTTTGGTACTCCACTGCATTATCACAATACACGGTGACGTTGATGTCCGAACTTTCCCATATTTTACTACCCAGTATTGCATTTGAAGGCACACTAAATGTCGGCAACGAAACCATGACAGATGTATTTCCGCCATGTTGCCCCTGATAGCAATCAACCGCCCATGATGACGATGAGGCAAGGAAAAGCAATGCACAAAACAGCTTAATCATCGTTTTCATTATTTCCCCCTCTGCACGGGTTCGCTATGACAAACAGGTTGCACCGTTGTACAGCTCACGCTAAACATGTTTAAACCGCCATAGTCACCGATATAACCAATCTGGAATTTAGCTGGCAGATTTTTGATCTCTGAAGTGGCCTGATCAAAAGGACTAACCATAAAACTCTTTGTTCCCGGCAAAAGCGTTTTACCATCAACACCGATATAACCGATGGTCATGTGGTAAGGCGTGCCATTTTTAACGGTAATTCCCGATACCGTGCGCGAGACGTCCACCTTTTCCATGGGTACCGCCTGCCCCTCTTTCAGAACGATAGCTTTGGGACGCCAGAATAATTTCAGCCGACTCTGCATGGCCATTTGCATGACGTTTTGTTGTTCTGTACGCGGCGGAATTTCTCGTATGTTGTAGTAAAAGAGGGATTCTCTGTCTGCCGGGAGTTGCTTCAACGCGGGTTGCCCCATCAGACGCACCTGGCTTTGTTCATTGGCTTCAATACGCAGCAGAGGCGGCAAAGGTGAGATAAACTGCCGCGTTTTTTTACTGTCTTTATCTTCAACCCACGACTGAGCCAAATAAGGCAAGGCTTTGCTCTGGTTGGTTAATCTGATAGAGACGCTTTTATCCGTCTCATTAAAGATAATGCGCGTTCTGTCCGGAGAGACCGCGGCATTTGCAACAGAGCAAACGCTTAATAAACCGATTAGTCCTTTAACAATGTATGTGGGTTTCATTTTATTCATCCTGAATTAATTTACTTTTTTACACGGTAAAATTAGTACCTGACCGCCAGTATTACTTTCGTCTGGAGGCGTGATTTCACAGGTATTATCTCCCCACTGAAGACGTAATTTACTGTCTTCCTGAAGCCCACTGAGATAGGCATAACCCTCATCAGCAACCAGACCGACATCTTTACCGCTGGTAATATCCACGATGGTCACGCCCAGCGGTGGATAGCGGCCATCTTCCTGTCTGATAACACCGAATATCTGATTACCTTTTGTTGCATTCTAGACTGGCCCCCTGAATCTCCAGACAGTTGGTATCACTTAAGTTAGTGATAGTCTTAATACTAGTTTTTAGACTAGTCGTTGGAGTCCGAATGATTGATGTTTTAGGTCCAGAGAAGCGCAGACGGCGAAGTGTTCAGGAAAAAATCGCCATTGTTCAGCAGAGTTTTGAGCCCGGAATGACCGTGTCGCTGGTCGCCCGTCAGCATGGCGTTGCTGCCAGTCAGCTGTTCCTGTGGCGTAAGCAGTATCAGGAAGGCAGCCTTACAGCCGTTGCCGCAGGAGAACAGGTTGTGCCCGCGTCGGAGCTGGCATCTGCGATGAAGCAAATTAAAGAGCTGCAGCGCCTGTTGGGCAAGAAAACCATGGAAAACGAGCTGCTAAAAGAAGCCGTTGAATATGGCCGACAAAAAAAGTGGATAGCGCACGTGCCCTTGTTGCCGGAGGATGGCGAATAAGCCTTGTCAGTCGTTGCCTCCGGGTCTCACGTGCGCAACTGCATGCCATGGCCCGTCGGTCGAAGGACTGGCAGGATCGTCGGTGCAAGCGCAAGCCTGATGATACTGACGCGCTGGCCCGTATCCATACCGTTATCGGCGATCTGCCCACCTATGGTTATCGTCGGGTATGGGCACTGCTGCGCAGACAATCAGAAACTGACGACATGGCGGTGATCAATGCCAAACGCGTATACCGCATCATGCGTCAGAATGCGCTGCTGCTTGAGCGTAAACCGGAAATACCGCCATCGAAGCGGGCGCATACAGGGAAAGTGGCCGTTGGAGAAAGTAACCAGCGGTGGTGCTCTGACGGCTTCGAGTTCAGCTGTGATAACGGTGAAAAACTGCGGGTCACGTTCGCTCTGGACTGTTGCGATCGCGAGGCACTTTACTGGGCGGCCAGTAACGGTGGATATGACAGTGAAACCGTGCAGGACGTCATGCTGGGTGCCGTGGAGCGTCGCTTCGGTAACAGCCTGCCGACATCCCCAGTTGAGTGGCTGACAGACAACGGTTCAGCCTACCGTTCTTATCAGACGCGTCAGTTCGCCAGAATGGTAGGACTGGAGCCTAAACATACGGCGGTACGTAGCCCGGAAAGCAACGGGATGGCAGAGAGCTTCGTGAAAACGATGAAGCGCGATTACATCAGCATCATGCCGAAACCCGACGGGTTAACAGCGGTAAAGAACCTTGCGGAGGCCTTCGAACATTACAACGAATGGCATCCGCATAGTGCACTGGGGTATCGTTCGCCACGGGAATATCTGCGGCGACGAACCAGTCATGGGTTAAGTGATAAAAAGTGTATGGAAATATAGGGGCCAATCCACATTCAGCTTCGCATAGCCAATTGCCCCTTCGGTGAGCGTCGTGCTAATGACTGAATTATTGATATCTACGCCATCCGGTAATTTATCGCTGTCCACACGAACAGAGGAAGTCATGTAATTACTGACCGAGTTGGTAACAGCAATACCCATCATGTTGGTCACCGTGCGTTTATCACTCAACGGAACACCGCTAATACCATCGCTGTCGACCATCATGCGGGCATTATTGCCGTTGCTGTTATCATGAAGCGCCATTCCATGACGCGTAGAAGTGAACGATCCGTTCCAGCCCGCCATAATGGAGTTATAAGCGTTGGGCTGAACGCTGCCGTTTACGTTTAAACGTCCATAAGGCGAGTAGTGCTGGTAGCCCGCACGGAGGGTCGGCTCTGCCTTGCGGAAATCACTTTCGTCGCCCGCTGCCGAAATGTTCCATGAATTGTTGAGGTCGGAAGAGTCATAGTAAGAAGCCGTATGGGACATACCGCCGCTACCATTTTTCTGCATACTCCAGGAAAGTCTTTTGTTTTGCTCCAGCGGAACTGAGAACGTCAGATAATATTGCGTTTGTTCTGTGCCATCCCATTCCGAACGACCGATCGACATTGAGGAGGAGATCCCCCTGAAGCTGCCAATATCAAAATTTCGGCTAACAGACAGCGTATAGTTAGTGCTGGCAGACTCATCCCAATACGTATTTCGTGACAGGTTGAGATAGGTATTAACCGCTAACGCATCAATATACTGGTTAAAAGAAAGGACATAGCTCTCTTTCTCGTTGTAATTCGAGTTGTCACCGCTTCGTGCCGTGAGGTATTCACTCATGGTAACGTATTCTTTGTCGGAGAAACGATAGCCTGCAAACGTCACTTGACTGCCAGTCGATTCAAACCGTTTGGCATAGTTCATTCGGTAGCTATAGCCACGCTGTTTCTCGTCATCCTTCTTATTCCCGGTGCGCAAATTTGCCTGCGCCCGCGTCACATCAAATGAGAGAGATCCAAAGCTGTTCAGGTTAAAACCCATACCTGCGGTGGCGGCCTGGTAGTCGTCAGCTGTCAGTAACGCCCCGCCATAAAGTGAGGTATTCCCCGCCCATCCCCAGGAAAATTCGCCGGTCCAGAACATGGGGTTATTTACATCGGTATGACCCACAGAGGTAGGTTTACCGGTTGAAGCTTTGTAACGTACCTGACCTTTACGGGTCAGGAAAGGGATTGAAGATGCGCCGACCTGGAAGGTATTTTTGCGTCCATCCTCTTCTTCCACGGTCACATCAAGCTGCCCCTGGAAAGTATCACCGATATCCGTGATATTAAACGGCCCAGGGGAAACCGTCGTTTGGTAAACCATTCGTCCGTTCTGGGTGACGGTAATTTTAGCGTTAGTCTGCGCAATACCGGTAATTTGCGGCGCGTATCCCTGCAAGTCAGGCGGCAGCATATTGTCGTCACTTTCCAGCGACGCACCGGTAAAATGGAACGTATCGTATAAATCTGAATTCAGATCGTACTGACCCAGAGTCAGTTTCGAGGCAATAGAGGGAATGGGACGAAACAGATAGGTACGATCCATTCCGCTATTGCTGCTGGTTGAATGGCCATCTACGTACGATTTGTCGTACTGATAATCCGAGCGCAAACGCCATGCGCCAAGGTTAAAACCCAGCGTGCCATAGGAGCTGAGACTCTGGCTCTTATCACCCTCATCAGGATCATACTGACTGGCATACACGTTGTAATCCAGTATGAGTCCGGCAATACCATCATCCCAAAACTCCGGTGGCGTCCAGTTTTTGGCCTGATATTTCATCCACGCCTGGGGCGCAATAAGGGTGACGACCATATCGGCTTTGTCCAGCCTGACGACAAGTTCAGGTTTGTTGACGACATCTAAACACCCCTGTGGGTTGATGGGGTGCAACTGCTGGATGAATTCATCCGCGAAACCAAACGCTGTTAAGTCTTCATTGGTCAGACAAAGAAGCGAACCACTTTCGTTATCGGCTTTGATCCACTCAAATGACCATGTATTCGGGAAGCGTCTTTTATTGATATCAACATTGGCAATATATTGCCCCGCCGGAATAAATCCTTTTTTTTCAAATTGGCTGAGGTCAATATTTTCTTTATCTTCAAGATCGAGCATACCAGTATTGAACTGAACCGCCCAGGCAGGTGTAAGTGTTGCCGCAGTGATGATCACCGGGTACAGAGACTGTTTTATTAAAACAAATAATTTGCTTAAAGCGACCTTTTTTTTATTTTCCATAAAATTCGTTTCTTTTAATAAAACATTGAAAAGTCGGTGATTCCCTCACCGACTTTGACTACAGAATAATCAATCGCGAAGCGATTAGTTGTAAGCCAGAACGTAATTGACGTCGGATTTAACGTTACCCGGGGTTACAGCACCCGGCGTTGCCACAGCTTCCATACGGGCTTTGAAAGTCAGAACCTGATTAGAGTTGTCCGCAACCAGATTCACGAGCTGTTCAGTGCCCATTACTACGTTTGCACCACTCTGGGTCAGGAGACGAACGCCCACGCCTGTCGCTGAGCCGTAGAGACCGTCTTCAGTGTTTTTCAGCAGGTTAGTGCTGCTATCCGCATTAGCAGATGAGAAAGTCACTTTTACTTTATCGATAGTTGTGCCCCCCGTCGTCAGAATACAATCTTGCAGACGGATATTGACGTCAACCGGTCTTGATTTGCTATCGCCATTCAGGACTTTATCAGCGACCTGGCCCAGATTAATTGTCTGATCTTCATCGCCTGGAACGATAGAGCAAGGCGCGGTAATAACGATGCCCTGGAACGTAATTTTCCCGTGGCCCTGGTCAGCAGCAGAGGCATTGAAAACAGCGCCAGAAAAAGCAGAAGCAGCGATTACAGCTAATAGTGTTTTTTTGAACATTTTATATAATCCTTTACAATAATAATACCTAGTCACCCTCCAACTGATAATTTAATATCATTAGAGGTGATTCTTAGATAAGAATGAATAAAACTATTTGAGTGTAATATTTCTCTCTAGTCCTTATTACAGATAAAAATGTACCATTAAGGATTTACTTTATTAAATTAGATAAATTTAATAAAGAATTCAGTCAACCTACATACATACACACACAAAATGAAACAAACAGAAACATAAACAAATTCTTAAAGTATAGTGATAAACACCGTTTTTCATCACATGCAAACTCATTGAAAAAACGGATTATTGATTTATTTATCAAAATTAAATAAATTAATGATATGTATAATCATAAAACATTTAAATAATATATAAATTTAATGAATAATAAATTTCAGCTCTGTAAAGCTGATTGACAAAAAATGACGTTTTATAGTGAGTAAAAGATAGCTATCACGAGAAAGGTATCATTAGAAGCAAAGAAGAGCCAAGATCTCTTTACAACGTTGGCTCTTCTTCGCTGCTTTTGCAGCATAAATGATGATGAGTACAAGCAATTAAGGCTGCCAGTAGCTCATCGCCAGCCCTAAGAACAGCACCAAACCGACGTAGTTATTGTTCATAAACGCTTTAAAACAGGCATCACGCTCGCGATTGACGATCAGTTTCTGCTGATATACAAACAGCGCGCCAGCCACCAGTAGAGACCAGTAATAACCCAGTCCCAGCCCGTTTAGCCAACCCACCAGCGCCATCAGCACCAGTACGCCCACCTGCAGGATACCAATGATCAGCTTGTCGTTTTGACCGAACAGAATCGCGGTCGATTTAATGCCGATCTTCAGGTCATCATCGCGGTCAACCATCGCATATTGGGTGTCGTAGGCCACCGCCCAGAGAATATTGGCGAGGAACATCAGCCAGCAGCTCAGCGGTACGGACTCGCTCACGGCGGCGAACGCCATCGGGATCGACCAGCCAAACGCCGCCCCCAGCACCACCTGCGGCAGGTGCGTATAGCGTTTCATGAACGGGTAAACCCACGCCAGCGCTAACGCCGCAACGGACAACAAAATGGTCATCGTGTTGAGCGTTAAAACCAGCAGGAAGGCCAGCAGTACCAATACGACGAACAGCGTTCGGGCCTCTTTTTCAGTAACGGCCCCGCTCGGCAACGGTCGATTTGCGGTGCGTTTAACGTGTCCGTCAAATTTCCTGTCGGCATAATCATTCACCACGCAGCCGGCGGCGCGCATTAACCAAACGCCAGCGACAAAAACCGCCAGGATCCACAATTGCGGCATGCCTGGGGTTGCCACCCACAATGCCCACAGCGTAGGCCAGAGCAGCAGTAAGGCACCGATTGGCTTATCCGTACGCATCAAGCGGTGAAATGCCAGCAGCTTATTCTGCGTCAGACTCCACTCCATCTTTATCTTCCTCTCAGTACAACGGCGATGCAGGTAGAAAAAGCTCGGTAAGCATCAGCGGCTTACCGCTCAGCCGCAGGCGGGAACGGCGCCCCCACAGCGCTGCATCGCGGCCAATCTCAATAAAATCTCGAGTCAATGTCGATGATGTAAACAGGTAACGTCCGAGCGGGGTTTTCCCCAGATTTTGCAAGGCCAGCTCAGGGCCGCACAAGGTTGATTCAG
This sequence comes from Citrobacter sp. RHBSTW-00887, assembly GCF_013728095.1. Taxonomy (NCBI): domain Bacteria; kingdom Pseudomonadati; phylum Pseudomonadota; class Gammaproteobacteria; order Enterobacterales; family Enterobacteriaceae; genus Citrobacter; species Citrobacter sp. RHBSTW-00887. The sequence continues at coordinate 4,932,084 of NZ_CP056267.1, forward strand.
GCACCACGGTCCGCCCGGCAAGCCAGGGTTCACCATCCGCGCATAACAGGATCTCACGTAACCAATAACGGGACTCTTTAGGCAGCAACGGCAGCTCTTCAGGCACCTCATTTTGCCCAACGAATGCTTCGCGAATCAACGTTACGGTGACCTGTTTTCCCTGCTGCTCAAAACGTTTAGTCATGGAATCTTCCAGTAACAACCAGTCGAGCAGTTGGGCGTCCAGCGCCGGGATCGCATCAAAATAACGCAGCGCACGCAGTTGCGTTAACGCAGGGTGTGGCATGCCTTACTCTCCGATTTATAACTTGAAGGCATTGTATCGCAGAAAATGCATTACGGGGTGAGCAAACACAATTAAGTGATCGCCAGAGCAACATAAGTGTAACAATTAGCACCGAAGGATAAAAAAAGGTGCGCCAGGAGACGCACCAGTTGTTGCAAAATCAACAATGCGGGGCGATGTTTACCCCTTGCCTTTTACACTGCTGATAAAGGTGGATCGGGCAGATTTGGATCCCAGACGCTCAGCTTCATCAAGCAGCTTCAGCGCTTTATCGACATCGCCTTTCGCAACGGCATCCTTAATGCCCTGGTTAAAATAACTTTCCGTGTCGTTCAGCATCGGCTCACTTTTCTTCACCGGTTGTGGCGCTGGAGCAGCAACGGCTGCTGCCGGAGCCGCATAGGTCACCGCAGGCGCGGCGGTATTGCCCACCGTGACAGGACCAGGGCCGGATGAGCCAAACAGCGGCCCGACCAGAACACTGGAGGAGGAGCTGGTTTTGACTTTCAGTTTCAGTAAACCGTCGGTCGTATGACGGGCGATCGGGTCTGGAATATCCGGAATAGCGTTACCTACGCCCTTGGCATAGGCTTTTGCCGGGTCAAGCAGGGTTGTGGTCTGCTGGAGATCTTTATCAGTGGTAAAGACCAAAACATAGAGTTTTTGCTGACCCAGCGCTGGCGTCAGACGCATTACCCCTTCCAGACGATCGGCACTCATCACGCCGGGCTCCTGGTAGGTAAAATAGCTGCTGGGGAAGAACGCAGATGGCGTCATGTTTTGGTCAAGAATTAATACGTTTGGCGCAAATACGCTGGTTTGTTTATTCACTTCACTGGACAGCGTCAGAGTGAGCTCGCCAATATTCGCCGGGACGCTATACGCAGCGACCGGGCCAGTAATACCGGCGACATCCAGACGCTGACCCGCTGTCGCAAGCGGCGAAGACTGGGTTTTGGATTGATCAACAGGCGTCCAGGTTAACTGCTGCAGCGCCGCAGTGGGAATAGATGGGGCCGCGGTGGTGTTCTGCGGAACAATATTCACATCGGCCAGGCTGATGCCAGGTGCGCTGGCAAATAACCCTGCAGATAAACAAAGGGCAACGAGACTTTTCTTCATTTTCATTGTTATCACCTCAGATAGCATGGGTTCAGCGGTGGCCAGGCAATAGCGCGCTAAACCGTAATCAAGAGGGGCTTGCGCCCCTCTTTCGGTCTTTACGTCAGGTTAGTGCTGAATTACCACCAGATTTCCATCTGGGCACCGAAGGACCACTCATCGCTGTCGCCACGGCTGGTTGTGCTGAGGCCAGAGTTCGTTGCAGCTGCGAATTTGGTTACGTCGTTACCATTTTTGATGTAACCCCACTCTTCATCCCATTTTGCATAGGTTGCGAAGACGCGGATTGCCGGACGAGACCAGATGCTGTCACCCGCCTGCCATTGTTGGGCCAGGGTGATTTTGTACTGGCTGTTGCGATCGCTGGTCTGCTGAGATTTGACGTTGTCGTAACCGACTTCCAGCAGGGTGCTCATGATTGGCGTCCATTTATACATCGGGCGAATACCGACGGTGTACCATTCGGTCCCCAGGTCGTTATCCATGTCGAGGTTCTGGTACATACCGACGTACATCAGGTCCCACTTGTCGCCAAGGGAGATTGCACCGTGGTCCAGCACGCGGAACAGGCTACCGTTGTTATTAATAACGTTATTGGCAACGTTGTTACCGTTGTTATCAACACCGGTAGAAGAACCATAAGAACCCTGGTTCAGGCCTTTGCCCTGGGTGGTCATGGAATCTGTGGCGTACTGAACGACAAACTTGTTGTAGCCCTTGAGCATGCTCTGGGTATGTTCAGCGGTGAACATCCAACCATCTTTAGATGCGCCGTCCGCCAGCCTGTAATCATCGGTGGTATTTGCGCGACCATAGTCAACGCCCAGTTCCAACATCCCATCCGGGTTAGTTGCCAACTGCGCTAAACGAACGTCAAAGACATCGTTCGCGGTGTCTTTGGTACGATCATAGATATTCTGGCTGCTGAAAGCGTATGAACCACCCGCTTCCTGTGAACGGCTCGCTGCCAAAGACAGTTTACCGAAGCCCAGATCGATGTTTTCAATACCGGCGCCAGGACCTGAAATATCCCAGTAGTAGAAGTCGATCATGTGTACGTCATGACGCTGGTAGAAGCGCTTACCGGCCCAGATAGTGGAGCCTGGCAGCCATTCGATCAGGTTTTTACCCTGCACGTTTGCTTCACGGAATGCCGGGTCTGTGCCTTCCCAGTCATTCTGCTGTGCGACGGAGTAAGCAACGTTGGTGTCGAAGTAGAAGCTCTTATCGCCTTCTTTCCACACTTCCTGACCTAATTTGATTTCCGCATAGGTTTCACATTCGTTACCGAGACGGTATTTACTTTGTGCACCGGTTGCCTGGAAACACTGTTGTTCACCGCCACTCCCTGTCCAGCCAATACCGGAACGAGCGTAACCGTGGAAATCTACAGCCATTGCCTGAACAGACATAATGCCTGCTGCTACAGCAACCGCCAGAGGGAGTTTGCGCAGAGTAATCATCGTTCTATCTCCTGAGATCATTGCTTTTCTTTAAACGCGTCCCCCTTCGGGCTGCCTCTTTGTTGGCTGCGTTCTTTCACCCCAGTCGCGTACTCTTTGTACACTCCCGGGGATTCATTTACTTGCCGCCTCGATGTAGCTTCGAATGGCTTTGCGTTTCGTTTTTTATGGGGACCTTAAACGCCCGGCTCTTGATGCAACCGACGACATGCAGTGCCATCCTCACGGAACAGATGGCAACGCTCTGGCGGCAGGCCGATAGCGAATGTGGCACCCTCTTCTACCAACACCACGTCGTTCTGGCGGTAAACCAGGTTTTGACGGATGGCGGGGATCTGGATATGAATTTGAGTTTCGTGACCAAGCTGCTCGACCACCTGCACTTCACCTTCGAGGGTGACATCGGCGATATCGCTGGGCAGCAGATGTTCCGGGCGGATACCTAAAGACATGTTGGCACCAACCTGTACCGCATGGCTGTCCACTGGTAGCCATATTTGCTGGCGGTTGGGCAGTTCAACCTGCACCTGATCGATGGCCGTCCCGGTGACTTTCACCGGCAGGAAGTTCATCTTCGGCGAACCAATAAAGCCCGCCACAAAGCGGTCAGCTGGATAGTGGTATAGCTCCAGCGGTTTGCCGACCTGCGCTACGCGACCGGCATCCAGCACCACAATTTTGTCGGCCAGCGTCATCGCTTCGACCTGATCGTGGGTGACGTAAATCATCGTGCGGCCAAGACGTTTATGCAGGCGGGAGATTTCAATACGCATTTGCACGCGCAGAGCGGCGTCGAGGTTCGACAGCGGTTCATCCAGCAGGAATACGCGTGGCTCGGCAACCAGCGTTCGGCCAATCGCCACACGCTGACGTTGTCCGCCGGAAAGCGCTTTCGGTTTACGCTCCAGCAGGTGCGCCAGTTGCAGAACTTCCGCGACCTGATTCACGCGCTGATTCATCACCTCTTTTTTTGCGCCAGCCAGTTTGAGGCCAAACGACATGTTTTCTGCGACGGATAAATGGGGATACAACGCGTAGGACTGAAAGACCATGCCCACGCCGCGTTCGGCGGGGGGAATGTCGTTCATCCGGGTCTCCCCGATAAACAGGTCGCCACTGGTGATGGTTTCAAGTCCGGCGATCATACGCAGCAAGGTCGACTTACCGCAGCCTGACGGTCCGACAAACACCACGAATTCCCCTTCGTGAATGTCGAGATTGATATCTTTCGATACCACCACGTCACCCCAGGCTTTCGTTACATTTCGCAGCTGTACGCTCGCCATGCCCTTCTCCCTTCGTTACAACCTGTCATCGACAGCAACATTCATGATGGGCTGACTATGCGTGATCCCTTGACTGCGTGAATCCTCCACCCCCGGCTTTTTTATGGGGGAGGAGGCGGGAGGATGAGAGAACAGCGTCTGAGACCCGGGCCGTACGCCGCGGAGGAATTTCGTGATGCAGCCTGCAAAAATCAGTGGGTTTTTATGTGCGCCAGTACGCAATACTCACATTTATGTAACACAGATCACATAAAGAGCGGGTGGGGCGTAGGGGTAAGGAGGATGGAAAGAGGTTGTCGTATAAAGAAACTAGTAACCGTTAAGCCACCTCTGCAAAATCACCAAACAGGATGGGAACTATGAAAATCAAAACTGGCGCACGCATCCTCGCATTGTCTGCATTAACGACGATGATGTTTTCCGCCTCGGCTCTCGCCAAGATTGAAGAAGGTAAGCTGGTTATCTGGATTAACGGCGACAAAGGCTATAACGGCCTCGCTGAAGTGGGCAAAAAATTCGAGAAAGACACCGGTATCAAAGTCACCATTGAGCACCCGGACAAACTGGAAGAGAAGTTCCCACAGGTTGCCGCGACTGGCGACGGCCCGGACATCATCTTCTGGGCACATGACCGTTTTGGCGGCTACGCTCAGTCTGGCCTGCTGGCTGAAATCACCCCAGATAAAGCGTTCCAGGACAAACTCTATCCGTTCACTTGGGATGCCGTACGCTATAACGGCAAACTGATTGCCTACCCAATTGCGGTTGAAGCGCTGTCGCTGATTTACAACAAAGACCTCGTTCCGAACCCGCCAAAAACCTGGGAAGAAATTCCTGCGCTGGATAAAGAGCTGAAGGCGAAAGGGAAATCCGCGCTGATGTTCAACCTGCAAGAACCGTACTTCACCTGGCCGCTGATTGCCGCCGACGGCGGTTACGCGTTCAAGTTTGAAAACGGCAAGTACGACGTGAAAGACGTGGGCGTGGACAACGCGGGCGCAAAAGCGGGTCTGACCTTCCTGGTTGATCTGATCAAGAACAAACACATGAACGCGGATACCGATTACTCCATCGCCGAAGCGGCCTTTAACAAAGGTGACACCGCGATGACCATCAACGGTCCGTGGGCATGGTCCAACATCGATAAGAGCAAGGTGAATTACGGCGTTGCCCTGCTGCCAACCTTCAAGGGTAAACCGTCCAAACCGTTCGTGGGCGTTCTGAGCGCAGGTATCAACGCTGCCAGCCCGAACAAAGAACTGGCAAAAGAGTTCCTCGAAAACTACCTGCTGACCGATCAGGGTCTGGATGAAGTGAATAAGGACAAACCGCTGGGCGCGGTTGCGCTGAAATCCTTCCAGGATCAGTTAGCGAAAGACCCGCGTATCGCGGCCACCATGGATAACGCCCAGAAAGGCGAGATCATGCCGAACATCCCGCAGATGTCCGCATTCTGGTATGCCGTTCGTACCGCAGTGATCAACGCTGCCAGCGGCCGTCAGACCGTCGATGCCGCGCTGAAAGATGCACAAGGTCGTATCACCAAGTAATACGGTTTCCCTTATTTCTTAGGGAATCAGGTTTATTGAATACGTTGTTACGCGAAATCATTCGCGCTACATCGAGGCGGCAAGGAGGCAAATCCCCAGGAGCTTACATAAGTAAGTGACTGGGGTGAGCTTCCGCAGCCAACAAAGAGGTAGTGCGAAGGATAAAGCGTAAAGAGGATTGATCCCCATGGATGTCATTAAAAAGAAACACTGGTGGCAAAGCGACCGGCTGAAATGGTCAGTGATGGGTCTGCTTGGGCTGCTGGTCGGTTACCTTGTTGTTTTGATGTATGCTCAGGGGGAGTACCTGTTTGCCATCATGACGCTGATTTTAAGCTCTGCTGGCCTGTATATTTTTGCTAACCGTAAAGCCTACGCCTGGCGCTATGTTTACCCAGGCGTTGCCGGGATGGGGCTGTTTGTCCTGTTTCCGCTGATTTGTACTATCGCAATTGCCTTTACCAACTACAGCAGCACCAACCAACTGACCTTTGAACGTGCTCAGGAAGTCCTGATGGACCGTTCTTATCAGGCGGGGAAAACCTACAACTTCGGCCTGTATCCGGCGGGTACGGAGTGGCAACTGGCCCTCACCGACGGTGAAACTGGCAAGAATTATCTCTCCGACGCCTTTAAATTTGGCGGCGAACAGAAACTGCAGTTGAAAGAAGCCGAGGCGCTGCCAGCGGGCGAACGTGCGACGCTGCGTATCATCACGCAAAATCGCCAGGCGTTAACCCAACTCACCGCCATCCTGCCAGATGAAAGCAAAGTGATTATGAGTTCACTGCGCCAGTTTTCCGGCACGCAGCCACTCTATACGCTCGCTGATGACGGCACGCTTACCAACAGCCAAAGCGGCGTAAAATACCGCGCCAACAACGATATTGGTTATTATCAGGCAATTAACGCTGACGGTAGCTGGGGTAACGAAAAACTCAGCCCAGGCTATACCGTTGCCATCGGTTGGGACAACTTCACCCGCGTATTTACCGACGAAGGCATTCAGAAACCGTTCTTCGCCATCTTTGTCTGGACGGTGGTCTTCTCCGTTCTGACCGTGATCCTCACCGTGGCCGTGGGGATGGTACTAGCCTGTCTCGTACAGTGGGAGTCTCTCAAAGGCAAAGCGATTTACCGTGTCCTGCTGATTCTGCCGTATGCCGTACCGTCGTTTATTTCGATTCTGATTTTCAAAGGGCTGTTCAACCAGAGCTTCGGTGAAATCAACATGATGCTGAGCGCACTGTTTGGCATCAAACCGGCCTGGTTCAGCGACCCAACCACCGCGCGTTCGATGATTATTATCGTCAACACCTGGCTTGGTTACCCGTACATGATGATCCTGTGCATGGGTCTGCTTAAAGCGATCCCTGACGACCTGTATGAAGCGTCGGCGATGGATGGTGCAGGTCCGTTCCAGAACTTCTTTAAGATTACGTTGCCACTGCTGATTAAGCCGCTGACGCCGCTGATGATCGCCAGCTTCGCCTTTAACTTTAACAACTTCGTGCTGATTCAACTGTTGACCAACGGTGGTCCAGACCGTCTTGGTACCACCACGCCAGCAGGCTATACCGACCTGCTCGTGAGCTACACCTACCGTATCGCCTTCGAAGGCGGCGGTGGTCAGGACTTCGGTCTGGCGGCGGCGATTGCCACGCTGATCTTCCTGCTGGTCGGTGCGCTGGCCATCGTGAACCTGAAAGCCACGCGTATGAAGTTTGATTAAGGGAGACAACGAACATGGCTATGGTACAACCCAAATCTCAGAAACTGCGTCTCTTAACAACGCACTTGCTGCTGCTGATTTTCATTGCAGCGATCATGTTCCCGCTGCTGATGGTTATCGCTATCTCGCTGCGTGAAGGTAACTTTGCCACCGGCAGCCTGATCCCGGAAAACATCTCCTGGGAACACTGGAAACTGGCGCTGGGCTTTAGCGTTGAACACGCGGATGGCCGCGTGACGCCGCCGCCGTTCCCGGTGCTGTTATGGCTGTGGAACTCGGTGAAAGTAGCCACCATTACCGCGATCGGTATCGTGACGCTTTCCACCACCTGCGCTTACGCCTTTGCCCGTATGCGCTTCCCGGGCAAAGCAACCCTACTGAAAGGGATGCTGATATTCCAGATGTTCCCGGCGGTGCTGTCTCTGGTCGCGTTGTATGCTTTGTTTGACCGCCTGGGCCAGTACATTCCGTTTATTGGTCTGAACACTCACGGTGGCGTGATCTTCGCCTATCTCGGCGGTATTGCGCTGCATGTGTGGACGATTAAGGGCTATTTCGAAACCATCGACGGTTCGCTGGAAGAAGCGGCCGCGCTGGATGGCGCAACGCCATGGCAGGCATTCCGCCTGGTGTTGCTGCCGCTTTCCGTTCCGATTCTGGCGGTCGTGTTTATTCTGTCTTTCATTGCCGCGATTACCGAAGTACCGGTCGCATCACTGCTGCTGCGTGATGTGAACAGCTATACCCTTGCGGTAGGTATGCAGCAGTACCTCAATCCACAGAACTATTTGTGGGGCGACTTTGCCGCCGCAGCTGTACTTTCAGCCATTCCGATCACTCTGGTGTTCCTGCTGGCACAGCGCTGGCTGGTCAACGGACTGACGGCGGGTGGTGTGAAAGGTTAAGTTTTACCGAAGTAACTGCCCGGCAACGGGCAATGCCACTGCAACCCTCAACTTATGTTATCCCAACCTGTGACTGTTATTCGGCGCTCTACGGAGCGCCCTTTTTTTATGTTATTTTGCATTACGCTTACGATTATTTCCTTTCGTGCCCCCCATCACTGCAAATCAATTTTTCGCCTGAAACTCGACAAATTAAACAGAATGAGTTTGGCGCAGGCGTTATCAACCTAAGCTTTACCGTATTAGCGATCATGACGGTGGATAAATTTGAAGAACTGTGGGAACCCGCGGCGGAGAAAACCCAGCCGGCCTCTGCGCAGTAATTCTTACCCAAAACACGCCGCAGCCCAATTGCGGCGTGTTGTCTTTTACTCTCGCTTCAGCCGTTTGGAATTACACAGCCACAGGGTGATCACCAGCAGCAGGATCGCCGCAGAATAGATCAGCACATCCATCGGCGCTTTATGATCGACAATGATCAGCCGCACAATCGCAGTGATCCCGATATAGACAAAGTAGCGCAGCGGAAAGTGAAAACCTGACTGAAAGTACTTCACAATCAGCGCGATAAATTCAAAGTAGAGAAAGTAAACCACCAGCCCTTCCACCAGTTCATACTTGCTGGTTTGTTCCGGCGCGAACAGCACATCCGCCAGATGCAGCGTTTCTTTCCCGAGGAATACGACCAGGATCAGGCCCAGACTCAGCAACCCCAGATTCAACACGGTCTGTAAAATAGTGGAGATAAACTCCACGCGCGGACGAGATAGCGACGTCATAACAGCACCTCTTACTCAGTGGCAAGGTTCCTGTATAACGCAAAAATGTGACAGAGATCTACATTTTTTGTTTATATTTTGTGCAAGAAAGGTCAGCAGGGAATGATGAGTGTCACGACACATTTCACAGGATGAATTATGCAGCTAAGACAATCCGCTGTTCGCAACGTTACCTGCGGTGAGAACGTGGTGATCTATGAACCCGCAAATCTCTACGACTGCACATTGGGTGACAACGTTTTTGTCGGACCATTTGTTGAAATCCAGGGTAATACGCAGATTGGCGCAGACAGCAAAATTCAGTCGCACACCTTCATCTGCGAATATGTCACCCTCGGCGCTCGCTGTTTTATCGGTCACGGCGTGATGTTCGCCAACGATATGTTTCGCGAAGGAAAACCCAATGCCGACCGCAACAGTTGGGGACGTATTACGATTGGCGACGATGTCTCGATCGGCAGCGGAGCGACCATTCTGGCGGTCACTATCTGTGATGGCGTGGTCGTCGGCGCGGGAAGCGTGGTGACCAAATCGATCACCGAGAAAGGCGTGTATGCGGGAAATCCGGCAAAATTATTACGTCGTTTATAGAGCCGGATAAGCGCAGATCCCATCCGGCCATCTATCAGCGGAATTTTTCACTCCTGTCGCTGGTCATGTCGTACAGACCAAACTTACGTCCAAGCTGCTGGCCGCCATCGCGTGTTAACGGCGTCCAGCCAATCGCCGCACGACTGCGGGTTGGGCCTGACGAGAACAGATCCAGCGGCACAGAAACGTACACCCCTTTGGTAAAATCACCCTCTCCGTACTCATCCGGCGAGGCGTCGGTGATGGTCGCATAACCACCCACCACTACGCCGCTGTCAAAGCGTTTCGCCACTTCCAGCGTTCCGCCCTTATCCCCCGCCAGATACTGCCCCACGCTGGCTTTCACCAGTACATCCTGGGCGAACGAAGGATTCCAGTAAGCCGTCAAATGCCCGGTCTTCACGCTGTAGTCGGTGAACTTCATCATGTCCTGCGCGCTGCGCCAGTCACGCTGTTTCACGTAGTTGGCATCAACACCAAACGCCCAGTTGCTGTCCAGCGGGCGATACAGCACTTCTGCCCCCGCTCCGCCGTACATAGTTTCCAGATAGCCCCCGTAAACCTGTCCGTAGAACCCATTTCCGAGTGACTGGAAGTAGTTGGCCTGCAGGTTATTCACGTAGACATCGTTTTGCACATACTCACGCACATGGGTACGCACGCGTGGTAAATGCGAATCCTGCGGCGGGTTGGTGTAGTTAAACTTGTCATAGTTATTGGCGAGGTTGGCGAACAAACTCCCGGTGGTCAGCAGATGATCGGTAACCCACAAATCCGCCGTTCCCATCACGCCCAACTGATACATATAGAAGTTTTCCGGGCCGCCCACCGACTGGTTTAGCACCGGATCGATATGGAAATTGAAGCGTGACTTATCAATATACCAGCCCTGCTCGGTCGTTTTCGGTACCACGGGCTCGACGCGTTTTTGTGCCAGTTGAGTTTCATGGCCCAACGGCTCGCCTTCCAGATGGCGCTTGAGGCTGGAAACCTCCGTTTCGGTCGTCACCTGCGGCAAGTTAAGGCGGTTTTCCGTAATGCTGATCGTGCGAATCCCATCGGGAAGATCGTTCATCACGATCCGGTTAGCACGCTCGATCCCTTCGCGCGAATCACGGGATTTCACCTGTTCACCCGTCACATACAGCGTATCGCCCTGCACCTGAATTTTAGGATCCGCCAGCCCGGCGTTATATTTCAGTAGCGTTAACTGATTCGCCACCACCGAATGTTGCAGGATGGCATCCTGCGGCTGTGGTTGATATTTCGGGCGGGTATTGTCGTTATAGTTTGGTCGCAGATCGTTAAAGTTAGTCCGCAGCGTGACCCCAAACATCAAGGTGTTCCCGCGCTCATAGCTGAGGTTAACGTCGGCCCAATCGGTGACGCGATAAATAGCGCCGACGTTAAACTTGCTCTTCTGATCCAACTTGCCGGCAAAATCCTGCTGGTAATTATTACCTTCATACTCCAGTTTCAGGCGCAGCGGCTGCCAGGGAGTCTGATATTCTACGCCGCCAAACAGCGACGCCGGGCCGTGGAACATCTGGCTACCGTCAATAGAACCGGCCTGCTTGTAGCTGTTATCGCGATGGCAGAATTTATCACTGTATGAGCAAAACGGATTGCTAACGTTGCCGCTGGTCCCGAGATATCCCCAGCCAAGGCCGAGAGAGAAATCAAACGGGCCCCAGGCTTTGTTCGCCACCACATACTCCGCATCAAACAGGCCGGTACCACCGATATCCCGCGCGCCAACCGCCACCTGCGGCATCCAGTAGCTCTCTTCCCACAGGCGAAGTTTGAGATCAAAAGCCTTATCTTTATAAGTCTGATCGCCAGAAAACGACTCCACGCCGCTGTATTTTTTGGTACGCACATCGGTATAGCGCAGGGTAGTTTCCAGCCAGGGGAAGAGTTGTACCGACGCAGAGTAGTAACGGTATTGATCGTTATCGCGGTAGTTAAGGCTCATTTCGCCTTCACGCGCCATGCGTGCGGTTGGGGTTTGCAGCAGTCCCACGCCGCCAAAATCGGACTGGGAAGGTCCAATGGGCGCGGGCCAGGTTTCACCATGGCAGGCAACGCTTACGCCCAGCGCCAGTAAGCTGAGCAGATAAATTTTTCTCATTATTCGGGTATCCGCTGGGTCAGGGTGCGAAGAATGTCGGCATTGATTTCATCCGGGGTGCTGCGCCAGACGGCATCAGAGAGTCCGACAAAAATGATGCTGCCGGGCATCGGCTCAACGTGACGTTTGTTCCAGTAGGCGACCGGGACTTTTTGCGTGCGTCCGTCGGGATAGATGACCCAGGCGTAGCTACGATCTGCGCCGCTGAGCCGACGTTGCCCATCGAGATAGCTGGCGATATCGCGCCCAGGTATAAACGGTTGTTTACCCGGATGACTTAGCAGGCCAAACAGCGTTATATCCGTTGGCTGCGGTCCGACCCACAGCGTGTAATTGCCCTGCAACGGCGGGTTGCCTCGCTCACTGACGCGCACAACATCCGGGTCGAGATTAATCTTCTGTCTGCCGGTCACCTTCAGCGCCTGAATTTGCTGGCGCAATGCGTTGATAGCCGCGGCATCGTCACCGCTTTCTTCAGCGCTGAGCATCGCCAGACGAGCCAGTAATGCCTGCTGCTGACGCTCTGCTTCCGTCGTTGCCCGCTCTTCGCTGATAACCGCTCCTGGCCACCAGCTATTACTCAACCGCGGCTGCCCAACCAGGTCGAGCAGATGTTCGGCCCCGGTCAACGTTTTTGGCTCTTCGCTGGCGGAGGTAAAGACCTTAACGCTACCCGCAGCAAAAACTGACGCTGCGCTCAGGCTCAATAGCAGCGCCATAACGGCTCGTTTCATCATGATTTTGCCGCCTTAATCAGCGTGGTTTTCACCGGGAAGTAACGTGCGCCAAGATACTGTTCCGATTGGCGAATCTGCCCTTCGCTGTCGATCCAGTAGCGGTTATGCCAGCGCGTTTGAGCGGTGGTGACTTCTTCGTCAAGGATTCGTACTGGCGTATCTTCGCTACCAACCTTAATGGTGTCAGTGCCATCCCATTCGAAAACCGAGCGGGCGGTGGCATAGCGCACCTGCTGATGTTCGGTCCAGCCCATCGTGCGGGTCCATGTTGCCCCATCAACTATCTGGTTTGGTTTGATGAGCGGATCTGCCGCGAGATTATTCACCTCGATCAGGTTATCCCCGCCGAGATGCGTTTTCACCATGCGCCCAGACTGCGTGACGAGAATGGCCCGATCCTGAGTCACCCATTTCTGCTGTCCGTTTTCCACGAACGCGAGTACCACAAACAGTTGTGGGCCGCCGTTGAGCTGCATGTACTGGCTGGCGTAGGGCATGTTTTTGATTTCATCGTCCGTCATCTGTACGCCGGGAGTACCAAACACGCTATCCCATAGCGAATGACCCAGCCCTTCGGTGGTGGCTGAGCACGCCTGTAATAACAGGCAAACCATTATCAGCGCTGGTCGCTTCACGACATTTCTCCGCAGCGGCAAAATAACCACACCGAAGTGTGGTTAGAATTAAACGTACCGGTATTACTGGGTACTGGTGGTTGTGGTGGTTGTGGTGGTTGTGGTTCCGGTGTTAGAACCATCGCCGCCACCGGTTGCCGCAAGGGCAACCCCCACCGCAGAACTTACGGTGCTCACGCTGGTTGCGGAGGAACTTCCTGCCGAAACCGACGCGGCAGCCGACCCTGCAGCCTCACCCACCTGAATGGGGGCAGCATAGACAGAAGTCGCCGCAAGCGCAGATATAGCCCAAAGGCCATACAGAACTTTTTTCATCACAAATTCCCTTCATTGTATGAATGGAGATTTACCCAAAAGAATTTCGGGCGAGATCGAGTATACACAAGCCAAAGTGTGCAAATTACGCCAGGCGGGAATTTAGGATAATTAGATAGCAAGAAATAAAATGATTAACGTCAGATAATTAAATCAATACAATCATAAAGTTAAAATATAAAAACAAAAACACAACATCCGGTAATTCTGAAAAAACCAGAAACACGATAACGTTGAATGAATTATTTTAGGATTAAGCTCAATAAAGGTGTAAAGCAAAAGCGTAGATATTCGGGAGCCAGATTATAAAAAAAGCCGATATTAATATCGGCTTTTTTATAAGTAATCTGCAAATTCATTCGAATTGCAGCAAGGCGGCAAGCTCGTGAATCCCCGGGAGCATAGATAGCTATGCGACCGGGGTTAACGAACGCAGCCAACACCGCTGCGGCTCGAAGGAAGAAGCAGATTAACGCCAGGACTTATAACGGTTAATCAAACCGTTAGTTGAGCAATCATGGCTGGTGATTTCTTTATCATCATTCAGCTCTGGCAGAATGCAATTCGCCAGCTGTTTGCCCAGCTCAACGCCCCACTGGTCAAAGGTGAAGATATTCAGGATCGCGCCCTGAGTGAAGATTTTGTGCTCGTACAGCGCAATCAGCGCCCCCAGGCTGAACGGTGTGATTTCGCGCAGCAGGATGGAGTTAGTTGGACGGTTACCTTCGAACACTTTGAACGGCACAACGTGGTCAAGCGTTGCAGGATCTTTACCCTGGTCGCGGTATTCCTGCTCAACCACTTCACGAGATTTACCAAAAGCCAGCGCTTCGGTCTGAGCGAAGAAGTTAGACAGCAGTTTCGGATGGTGATCCGACAGCGGGTTGTGGGTGATTGCCGGAGCGATGAAATCGCACGGCACCATTTTGGTACCCTGATGAATCAGCTGGTAGAACGCATGCTGACCGTTAGTACCCGGCTCACCCCAGATGATTGGGCCTGTCTGGTAATCCACCGCATTGCCGTTACGGTCAACGTATTTACCGTTGGATTCCATATTGCCCTGCTGGAAGTAGGCCGCGAAACGGTGCATATACTGGTCGTACGGCAGAATCGCTTCGGTTTCAGCACCGAAGAAATTGTTGTACCAGATACCGATCAGCGCCAGCAGCACCGGCAAGTTTTTCTCCGCCGGAGTGGTGGAGAAGTGTTTGTCCATGGCGTGCGCGCCAGAAAGCAGCTCAACAAAGTTGTCGAAGCCCACAGAAAGGATGATGGACAGACCGATTGCAGACCACAGGGAGTAACGACCGCCAACCCAGTCCCAGAACTCGAACATATTGGCGGTATCAATACCAAACTCGCCAACCGCTTTACCGTTAGTGGAGAGCGCTGCGAAGTGTTTGGCAACGTGCTTGTTGTCGCCAGCGGTCGCCAGGAACCAGTCGCGCGCGCTGTGGGCGTTAGTCATGGTTTCCTGAGTGGTGAAGGTTTTGGAAGCGACCAGGAACAGCGTAGTCTCCGGATTCACTTTCTTCAGCACTTCGGCAATGTGCGTACCATCGACGTTAGACACAAAATGCATGTTCAGGTGATTTTTGTACGGGCGCAGCGCTTCGGTCACCATGAACGGGCCGAGGTCTGAACCGCCGATACCGATGTTCACGACATCAGTAATGGCTTTACCGGTATAGCCTTTCCAGCTTCCGGAGATAATCGCTTCAGAGAAGGATTTCATCTTCTCCAGCACCGCGTTCACTTCCGGCATCACATCTTTGCCGTCAACGATGATTGGAGTGTTGCTACGGTTGCGCAGCGCCACGTGCAGCACGGCACGATCTTCAGTGCGGTTAATTTTCTCACCGGAGAACATGGACTTGATGGCGCCTGCCAAATCGGTCTCTTTCGCCAGATCCTGCAGTTTAGCCAGCGTCTCTTCAGTGATGCGGTTTTTGGAGAAATCCACCAGCATCAGATCGTCAAACGTCGCGGAAAATTTAGCGAAACGATCGCTATCTTTCGCGAACAGATCCGCGATAGTAACGTCTTTCATCTCTTCAAAGTGTTTTTGTAGTGCCTGCCAGGCTGAGGTCTGCGTTGGATTGATGTTTTTCATTAGCAATACTCTTCTGATTTTGAGAATTGTGACTGAGATCGATTGTAACGCCAGTCACAGAAAAGTGTGATTGTTTTAATGCCATCGCCCTTGTATCCATCGAACCAGGGTAAAAAGTATAGATGTTATAAGCGCTGTTACTGAACGGAAACGCAGCATGAAAAATCCGCATAATCCCAGCGTTGACAGTGCAAGCTACACATTTTATTTATAAATACGGTATTTGCATTTGCGCCTGCACCGGTTTTCGTTCTGCCTTATGTGCCATGGTCGCTCTATTCATTCCCTGACACGAGGTATTTATGACTGATGTAGTTGTCTCCAAGTTTGGCGGTACCAGCGTGGCGGATTTTGATGCCATGAATCGCAGCGCTGATGTGGTGCTTTCTGATGCTAACGTCCGTGTAGTGGTACTTTCCGCTTCCGCTGGAATTACCAACCTGCTGGTCGCACTGGCTGAAGGGCTGGAGCCAACCGAGCGCTTCGAAAAACTCGACGCCATTCGTCAAATTCAGTTCAATATTCTGGAACGCCTGCGTTATCCAAACGTAATTCGTGAAGAGATTGAACGTCTGCTGGAAAATATCACCACGCTGGCAGAAGCGGCGTCACTGGCGACCTCAACCGCCCTGACCGACGAACTGGTCAGCCACGGTGAACTGATGTCTACCCTGTTGTTCGTCGAAATCCTGCGTGAACGCAGCGTGCAAGCGCAGTGGTTTGACGTGCGTAAAGTGATGCGCACCAACGATCGTTTTGGTCGCGCAGAACCCGACGTCGCGGCGCTGGCTGAACTGGCAACGCTTCAGTTGGCCCCGCGTCTGAGCGAAGGTCTGGTAATCACTCAGGGTTTTATCGGCAGCGAAGGCAAAGGCCGCACCACCACGTTGGGGCGCGGCGGTAGCGATTATACAGCCGCCCTGCTGGCCGAAGCGCTGCACGCAACGCGCGTCGATATCTGGACCGATGTTCCTGGCATTTACACTACCGATCCGCGCGTTGTTCCTGCTGCGCAGCGTATTGATGAAATCGCCTTTGAAGAGGCCGCGGAAATGGCGACCTTTGGCGCGAAAGTGCTGCACCCGGCAACCCTGTTGCCGGCCGTACGTAGCGATATCCCGGTATTTGTTGGCTCCAGCAAGGATCCAAAAGCAGGCGGTACGCTGGTCTGTAATAAAACCGCGAATCCACCGCTGTTCCGTGCGCTGGCGCTACGCCGTAAGCAGACGCTGCTGACGCTGCATAGCCTGAATATGCTGCACTCTCGCGGCTTTTTAGCAGAAGTGTTCGGCATCCTTGCACGCCACAATATCTCGGTAGATTTAATTACCACATCTGAAGTCAGCGTAGCGCTGACGCTGGATACCACCGGTTCAACCTCCACCGGCGATACGCTGTTAACGCAGTCTCTGCTGATGGAACTGTCTGCCCTGTGCCGGGTTGAAGTCGAAGAAGGCCTGGCGCTGGTGGCGTTGATTGGCAACGATCTGTCCAAAGCCTGCGGGGTGGGTAAAGAGGTGTTTGGTGTACTGGAGCCGTTCAACATCCGCATGATTTGCTACGGCGCGTCCAGCCATAACCTGTGCTTCCTGGTGCCCGGTAGCGAAGCCGAACAGGTGGTACAGAAGCTGCATCATAATTTGTTTGAATAATATTTCATCACGCGATAAACAATAACTATAGCCGGGCTCGAACCCGGCTTTTTTATAACAACACAACACATTTCAATCGCAAGGAAGATAACATGCTCGCTACTCTCACGCGGCTGTTCCCGTTATGGGCGCTGCTGCTCTCTGTTATTGCGTATTACACGCCCTCCACCTTTACGCCTGTCGGGCCATTCGTGCCGTCGTTGCTGATGCTGATCATGTTCGGCATGGGCGTTCACCTGAAGGTGGACGACTTTAAACGCGTACTCTCACGCCCCGCACCTGTCGCGGCGGGTATTTTCCTGCACTATCTGGTGATGCCGCTCGCCGCATGGATTTTGGCGCTGGCATTTAATATGCCGCCGGAACTGTCGGCAGGGATGGTGCTGGTCGGTAGCGTCGCCAGCGGAACGGCATCGAACGTCATGATCTATCTGGCAAAAGGTGATGTGGCACTCTCCGTGACTATTTCATCGGTTTCAACGCTGGTCGGCGTTGTCGCCACGCCGCTGCTGACACGGCTGTATGTCGACGCGCATATCCAGGTGGATGTGATGGGTATGCTGCTGAGTATTCTGCAGATCGTGGTCATTCCGATTGCTTTGGGGCTGGTCATTCACCATCTGTTCCCACGCGTCGTAAAAGCCGTGGAACCGTATCTGCCGGCGTTTTCTATGCTGTGCATCCTGGCGATCATCAGCGCCGTCGTGGCGGGTTCCGCCTCGCACATTGCGTCCGTCGGCTTTGTGGTGATTATCGCCGTGATCCTGCATAACACCATTGGCTTGCTCGGCGGCTACTGGGGCGGAAAACTGTTTGGTTTCGACGAGTCAACCTGTCGTACGTTGGCTATTGAAGTGGGCATGCAGAATTCAGGGCTTGCCGCTGCGCTGGGCAAAATCTACTTTGGCCCGCTTGCGGCGCTGCCCGGCGCGTTGTTCTCGGTCTGGCATAACCTTTCCGGTTCGCTGCTGGCAGGTTACTGGTCCGGTAAACCGATTGAAGAAAAAGAACGCCGCTAATTGGCGGCGGCAGGCCGGATAGCGGCTAACACCTTATCCGGCCTACCCAGCCTCTGCACTTTGCCGTACACTGCGGATATCGGCTAACAGAGGGCACCCTTATGGCACTCCCCCGCATTACCCAAAAAGAGATGACCGAGCGCGAACAGCGCGAACTGAAAACGCTGCTCGACCGCGCGCGCATTGCGCATGGTCGACTGCTGACCAACGCTGAGACCAACAGCATCAAGAAAGAGTACATCGATAAACTGATGGCCTTGCGTGAAGCAGAAGCTAAAAAAGCCCGCCAGTTGAAGAAAAAGCAGGCTTATAAACCGGATGCGGAAGCATCATTTTCCTGGTCAGCGAATACGCCAACGCGCGGCAGACGTTAACGCCCTTTCTTCTTACGCCCCGGCGAGGTAAAACGCTTCCCGTTTGCCGCCGGGCGCGATTTCTCTTTCTCTGCCGATTTTTCGATTTTCACCACCGGGCGCTTAATGCCTGCGGTTTTTGGCTTCGCTTTCGCCTTCGGTTTGGCTTCTGAGGACGAGTTCTCAATCAGCTTGAACAGGTCGATCAGTTCGTCATCCGTCAGGTCGCGCCATTCACCCAGCGGCAGGCCGGACAGACCAACGTTCATGATACGTGTACGCTCAAGCTTAGTAACTTCATAGCCAAAGTGCTCGCACATACGACGGATCTGGCGGTTCAGCCCCTGAATCAGCGTGATGCGAAACACAAACGGCGCTTCTTTCTTGACCTTACATTTCTTGGTAACGGTGCCAAGGATTGGCACACCGGCACTCATCCCACGGATAAAGTCATCAGTGACCGGCTTATCTACCGTCACCAGATACTCTTTTTCGTGATCGTTACCGGCACGCAGGATTTTATTCACCAGGTCGCCGTGGTTGGTCAGAAAGATAAGTCCCTGGGAATCTTTGTCCAGACGACCGATTGGGAACACGCGCTTGCTGTGGTTAACGAAATCAACAATGTTGTCGCGTTCGCTGTCTTCAGTGGTGCTGACAATCCCTACCGGCTTGTTCAGCGCGATAAAAACCAGATCTTCCGCTTCACGCGGCTCAATCAACCGACCATTCACTTTTACGACGTCGCCAGGCATCACCTGATCGCCAATGGTGGCGCGTTTACCATTCAGGAAGACATTCCCTTGTTCGATAAAGCGATCCGCCTCGCGGCGCGAGCAGATTCCGCTTTCACTGATGTATTTATTTAATCGGATGGATGAGTCGGGCAGCATAATTTCTCCTTTGACAGCGAAATATACCCTACCTTGCGGGGGATAAAAAAGCAGAGCGTGAAAATGTGCTATCGCATCTGATTACGTAATGCCTGCGGGCTGATACCAAATCGTTTTTGAAAGTGGTAACGCAAAGAGTTTGCGCTGCCGAACCCGGTTTGCTGCGCGATCTGCTCAATACTGATATGGGATGTATTGAGCGCCTGCTGCGCACGGTTTAGCCGTTCATTCATCAGCCAACGTGCGGGAGTAAGCCCTGTTGACTCCTGAAATCGCCGCATCAACGTTCGGGGACTCATACCGACCTGGCTGGCCAGAGCGTCAAGGGTATGCTTCTGCGCGATATTGTTATGTAACCAGTCAAGCAAAAGACCAAAACGCTGGCTTTCCCGACTGCGGGCAACAGGACGCAGTTGCTGCTGAGTCTGGCTGCCATCCCTGTGGGGCTGCAGCACCAGGCGACGGGCCACGTTATTGGCAATCTCAAGTCCAAAATCAGTGCGCACCACATGCAAACATAAATCAATCCCTGCCGCACTACCTGCCGAAGTGAGCACGTCGTGGTCACCGACATACAGGACATCTTCCACGACGTTGATGGCGGGAAAGCGTCGCTGGAGTTCACTGACGTAACGCCAGTGCGTCGTCGCCTTACGGTCATCCAGCAAACCTGCCGCAGCCAGAACAAATACACCAGAACAGATAGAGATGACTCGACAACCGCGTTGATGTGCTTCACGAAGCGCATCGCATAATGCTTCCGGGACCGGTGAGCTCACGTCACGCCAGCCAGGAATGACAATAGTGTCTGCTTCCTGCAGCAATTCATATCCACCGTCCACCACGATACGAACCCCGCCAGTTGCCCTTAATTCACCTTGATCAACCGAAGCCACAGCAAAACGATACCAGCCCTCTCCCAGTTCAGGTCGCGGAAGCCCAAAAACTTCCACTGCGACGCCAAACTCGAAAGTACATAGCCCGTCATAAGCGAGTGCAACGACCAACGGGCGAGAAGATGTTGTCATGATCCTGGCGGAATCTGTCATGGTCAGAGGGTGTTTCGAGGTTAATTTTTTGATGAGATAAGAGGTAACACAACAGCTGATTTCACCACAAGAGAAAACAACAATATGAGTACCGTAACTGATATTCCAGTCGCTTCATCTGCACAAGCTATCGCCCATTTCCAGCAACGTCTGAATATGGAGACGGATTGTTCTGACGTTCATTCCGCGATGGCTGCTGACGACAAAGATTTTGTGCTTTTACATGTAGTGGGGAGTGCAGAGAGTTTTTCTCGTTGTCATATCCCTGGCGCGATTCATCTCCCCCATCGACTGATAAATACGGAATCCTTGAAAAAATGGCCACAGGACACACTGTTTGTCGTCTATTGCGCTGGCCCACACTGTAACGGGGCCGATCGCGCGGCGCTGAAGTTGGCGCAGCTAGGTCGACCGGTGAAAATAATGATTGGTGGTATTAAGGGCTGGGAGGACGAAGGCCTGGCGTTTGCCACTACGCAAAAGGACGCTGTTTCAATCGATTGATCGTTGTTAAGTCCGAACGGGCTTTTCCAACAGGAGGTTGTGGTTAACCCGTTCGGCTTTCCCCCCTTCCAACATCGTGAGCCATATCAGTAAGGCGTTACGCTGATAGTGGTAGCATGAGCGCGGTTTGTAATTTTCTGATTACATGGAGAAATGATGGAACTGCTTTTATTGAGTAACTCGTCGCTGCCGGGCAAAGGCTGGATGGAACATGCGCTACCACTGATTGCTGAGCAGCTGAATGGTCGCCGTACGGCGGTGTTTATTCCGTTCGCTGGCGTGACGCAAACCTGGGATGAATACACGGCGAAAACGGCAGCCATCTTTGCGCCAATGGGCGTCAACGTTACTGGCATTCATACCGTTGCCGATCCGATCGCTGCCATTGAAAACGCAGAGCTGGTGATTGTCGGCGGGGGTAACACCTTCCAGTTACTGAAAGAGAGCCGCGAGCGCGGACTGCTGGCGCCGATTGTGGATGTCGTCAAACGCGGTGCGCTGTACATCGGCTGGAGCGCAGGTTCTAACCTCGCCTGCCAGACCATCCGCACCACCAACGACATGCCGATTGTCGATCCAAAAGGTTTTGATGCCCTGGGTCTGTTCCCGCTGCAGATTAACCCACATTTCACCAATGCGCTTCCGGAAGGCCACAAAGGCGAAACGCGTGAACAGCGTATTCGCGAGCTTCTGGTTGTGGCACCAGAGCTGACGGTAATTGGTTTGCCGGAAGGAAACTGGATTAAGGTGAGTAACGGCCAGGCGGTTCTTGGCGGTCCGAACACCACTTACGTCTTTAAAGCGGGTGAAGACGCGGTTGCCCTCGAAGCAGGTCACTGCTTCTAACCGACGTTGCCGGATAACGGCATAAATGCCTTATCCGGCCAACCGGTCCACCTCACTCAATAATCGTCGCGCTCATCGTCCTCATCCGGCTGTTCCAGCACGCTATAGGCCACGGAACAAAACAGCGAGTTCAGACGCTGCATATCGCCCAGCAGCGCCAGGTGCAAGGAGCTGGTCTCGATGCTCTGCACGTTCTGCTGATGCAGACGGTCAACGTGCGCATGCGAATACCGACGGTTGAGAATACGGAAACGGTGCTTGCTACGGCGCAGACGTCGGGCGCTGGTCACGTCACCAGAGAAGAACACCGACATCGCCAGCTGCAGATTGCTGAGCAGCTGATCGAAGAGCGCATCCAGCTCTTTCAATCCTTCCACGGAGAATGCGCGACGGGCAGCCAGCGACTTATCCGCTATCTCACTGCCCATACGTTCGACAATATCGGAAGCCTGCTCGAGGTTAAGCGACATTTCGATAATCTCCGCCCAACGGCGTGATTCCTCTTCCGCCAGTTCATCCTTTGGCATCCGCGCCAAATAAAGCTTGATTGCCGTGTATAGCACGTTAATGTCGTCCGCCATCCTGCGCAGCTCTTTCTCTTCACGCGGCTCGCCGTGCATCACCTTCTTCAGCCCGTCCATCATCTGCTCCATCGCGTCGCCGATGCGCAGAGCTTCACGAGCGGCATTGGCCAGGGCCAGCGTCGGCGTATCCAGCGCACTGACGTCCAGATGCTTGGGCTTCAGATGCGCATCCAGCTCCGGCTCATCGCGGATGATGCGCTTACAAAAACGCGCCATCGGTTCTGCAAACGGCACCATCGCCACGCAGCGCACCAGGTTGTAGAAGACATGGAAGTAAATAACCAGTTCAGATTTCGGCAGCGGCAGTTCATCCATCAGATTTGCCAACGGATGAACAAACGGCAGGATAATCAGGCTTCCCACCAGCTTAAACAGCAGGCTACCGAGCGCCACACGGCGGGCGGCGGCGTTAGCGGCGCTGTTATTAAGCATCGCCAGCAGGCCAGAGCCGAGGTTGGCGCCAATCACCAGACACAACGCCACCGGGAACGAGATAATGCCTGCCGCGGTCAGCGTTGCCGTCAGCAGCACCGCCGCAAGGCTGGAGTAACTGATAATCGCGAACATAGCGCCAATCAGCGCATCCAGCATGATATCGCCGGTGAGCGAGGCGAAAATAACCTGTACGCCGTTAGCCTGGGTGATCGGTGTTACCGCCTGCACAATCAGTTCCAGCGCCAGTAAAATCAACCCCAGTCCAATACCAACCCGCCCCAGTTGCCCCACACGGGACTGCTTACGTCCGAGAAAGAAGATCACGCCGATAAAAATCAGCAGTGGCGACAGCCAGGAGAGATCGAAAGTCAGGATACGCGCCATCAGCGCGGTCCCGACGTCGGCGCCGAGTACAATCACCAGCGCAGGGGTGAGCGCGACGAGGTCCTGCGCGACAAACGAGGTCACCAGCATGGTGGTGGCGTTGCTGCTTTGTACCAGCGCCGTCACGCCGATACCCGCACAAAAGGCGAGCGGCTTCTTTTCAACACTACGGCTGAGTACGGTACGCAAACGGGCGCCGAAGACGCGCATCACGCCGGTGCGCACAATATGAGTACCCCAAACCAGCATAGAGACAGCAGAAAGCAGGTGTAACAGAGTTAGCACGGAATCAGGTTCTCCTTATCGTTATATGTTCCTGAGGTTCATAGTGATGACATAGCACCTGATGACGCCACGCTTATCAGGCCTACAAAAATATGCCAGTAGCCGGCTAAGGTGTTTACGCCGCCATCCGGCAAGCACTACCGATGAACGTTCTTTCAGTATAAGGGTTTAAACGTAATAAAGAGACAAGGCACTCATTGAGTGCCCTGTTTGTTGTAAATAAAGATGACAGTTTTGTGAATCAGTCAGCGTCATAGCCCAGATTAGGCGCTAACCAACGTTCGACTTCCGCCACGCTCATGCCTTTACGGAAGGCGTAATCTTCAACCTGATCGCGCTGGATTTGCGCCACGGCGTAGTACTTGCTGTCTGGATGACTGAAATACCAGCCGGAAACCGACGCACCTGGCCACATCGCGAAGGATTCGGTGAGCTTCATCCCGGTGTGCGCTTCTACATCCAGCAGTTCCCAGATGGTGGCCTTTTCGGTGTGTTCCGGGCAAGCCGGATAGCCCGGTGCCGGGCGAATTCCCTGGTAGTTTTCGCGGATCAGTTCCTCGTTACTGAGGTTCTCATTCGCCGCATAGCCCCAG
Organism: Citrobacter sp. RHBSTW-00887; assembly: GCF_013728095.1. NCBI lineage: Bacteria > Pseudomonadati > Pseudomonadota > Gammaproteobacteria > Enterobacterales > Enterobacteriaceae > Citrobacter > Citrobacter sp. RHBSTW-00887. The sequence continues at coordinate 4,956,329 of NZ_CP056267.1, forward strand.
TAGACTTTACGCACGCGCTCGTGCAGATATTCCGCGAACGCTTCCGCCAGGCGGTCGGCGATCGCTTTCACCATGATCTTGTTGTAGTCGTCATGCTGGGCTTCGAAGGCGTCCGCCAGTGCATCTTCCTCCAGACCGCCGGTAACTGCGAAAGCACCGATGTAATCCGCTTTGCCACTCAGTTTCGGCGCAACAAAGTCAGACAGGCAGTAGTTGGCGAAACCGACTTTTTCCGTCTGCTGGCGCAGGTGATGACTGACGTTGATGACGTGCGTACGCGTCTCGTCACGGTAAATCTCGATGTCGTCCCCCACGCGGTTAGCCGGGAACAAGCCCACCACGCCGCGCGGATTCAGGGTCTTCTCAGCGCTGAGTTTATCCAGCATGTCATTGGCGTCTTTGAACAGACGTTTCGCCTCTTCTCCCACCACCTCATCTTCGAGGATGCGCGGGTATTTCCCGGCCAGCGACCAGGTCATAAAGAACGGCGTCCAGTCGATGTAGTTGCGCAGCGTTTCGATACTGGCTTCAACGCTCTGTACGCCGAGGCGGTGCGCCACCGGCGGCGTGTAGTTTTCCCAGTCGAAGGCCAGATCGTTGTCGCGGGCAGCCTGTAACGTTACTGGTGGGGTCCGCGGTTTCTTACGCGCATGCTGGATACGCACGGTTTCGTACTCTTTACGCGTACGGGCGACAAAGTCATCGCGCTGAGTGTCAGAGAGGAGTGCGGCAACTACGCCAACGGTACGCGAGGCGTTCTGCACATAAACCGTCGGGCCACTGTAGTTCTGCTCGATTTTCACCGCCGTGTGCGCTTTTGAGGTGGTCGCGCCGCCAATCAGCAACGGAATAGTGAACCCCTGACGCTCCATCTCTTTCGCCACGTTGACCATTTCGTCCAGCGACGGGGTAATCAGCCCGGAAAGACCAATCAGATCGGCATTCACTTCACGTGCCGTTCTGAGGATTTTCTCCGCTGGCACCATCACGCCAAGATCGACGATTTCGTAGTTGTTACATTGCAGCACCACACCAACGATGTTTTTGCCGATATCGTGCACATCGCCTTTCACGGTAGCAATGACCATCTTGCCGTTGCTGGAGCCTTTCTCTTTGCTGGCCTCAATATACGGTTCGAGGTAGGCCACCGCCTGCTTCATCACGCGGGCGGATTTCACCACCTGCGGCAGGAACATTTTGCCCTCGCCAAACAGATCGCCAACCACGTTCATCCCGTCCATCAGCGGCCCTTCAATCACCTCGATCGGACGCGCGGCCTGCTGGCGAGCTTCTTCAGTATCCTGCTCAATAAATTCGGTAATGCCTTTCACCAGCGAATATTCGAGGCGCTTTTTCACGTCCCAACTGCGCCATTCCGCCATCTGGGCATTGGCAGTGTCATCAGTTTTGCTACCGCGATATTTCTCAGCCAGCTCCAGCAGACGCTCGGTGCCATCGTCACGACGGTTGAGGATCACATCTTCAACCGCATCGCGCAGCTCGGCGGGCAGGTCGTCGTAAATCGCCAGTTGTCCGGCGTTGACGATCCCCATGTCCATGCCGTTGCGAATGGCGTAGTAAAGGAATACCGCGTGAATGGCTTCACGAACCGGGTCGTTACCACGGAAGGAGAACGACACGTTGGAGACGCCGCCGGAGATCAACGCGTGCGGTAGTTCGCGTTTGATGTCCTCACAGGCGCCGATAAAGTCCTGGGCGTAGTTGTTGTGCTCATCAATCCCGGTCGCGACCGCAAAGATGTTCGGGTCGAAGATAATGTCTTCCGGCGGGAAGCCTACCTCTTCGGTAAGAATGTTGTACGCCCGACGGCAAATCTCAATTTTACGCGCGCGGGTGTCGGCCTGTCCCTGCTCGTCAAAGGCCATCACCACCACTGCGGCACCATAGCGTCGCAGCAACTTCGCGTGGTGGATAAAGGTCTCAACCCCCTCTTTCATCGAGATGGAGTTAACGATGCCTTTACCCTGAATGCACTTCAGCCCTTTTTCGATGACGTCCCATTTCGAGGAGTCGATCATAATCGGCACGCGGGCGATATCCGGCTCACCGGCGATAAGGTTGAGAAAACGCACCATCGCCGCTTCGGCGTCGAGCATCCCCTCATCCATGTTGATATCGATAATCTGTGCGCCGCTTTCCACCTGCTGACGGGCGACATCCAGCGCTTCGTTGTATTTCTCTTCTTTGATCAGTCGCTTAAATTTCGCCGAACCGGTGACGTTGGTACGCTCGCCGACGTTCACAAACAGGCTATCGTCGCCAATATTCAACGGTTCAAGGCCAGACAGACGGCAGGCTACCGGGATTTCCGGCAAGCGGCGAGGCGGCAAGCCTTCCACTGCGCGGCTCATCGCGGCGATGTGTTCCGGCGTGGTGCCACAGCAGCCGCCGACCACGTTGAGGAAGCCCGCTTGCGCCCACTCGCGTATTTGCGCCGCCATGGTGTCTGCATCAAGATCGTATTCGCCAAAGGCGTTCGGCAACCCGGCGTTCGGGTGCGCGGTAACGTAGCATTCGGCAATGCGCGACAGTTCCTGCACGTACTGGCGCAATTCGTCCGGACCTAAGGCGCAGTTCAGACCGAAGGTCAGCGCATCGGCGTGGCGCAGTGAGTTATAGAACGCTTCAGTTGTCTGACCGGAGAGCGTACGCCCGGAAGCATCGGTGATGGTGCCGGAGAGCATAATCGGCAACTCAACGCCCAGCGCTTCAAATTCGGTTTTAACCGCGAAAATAGCGGCTTTGGCGTTCAGGGTATCGAAGACGGTTTCAATCAGGATCAGGTCGCTGCCACCTTCCACCAGCGCTTTGGTGGATTCACGGTAGGCGGCCACCAGCTGATCAAAGGTAATATTGCGGTAAGCCGGGTCGTTGACGTCAGGCGAGATAGACGCCGTACGGTTGGTTGGGCCAAGCACGCCCGCGACATAGCGCGGTTTTTCCGGTGTGCGTGCCGTCCATTCGTCTGCCGCCGCGCGCGCCAGTTTGGCTGCTGCAAAGTTGATTTCCGCCGACAGGGATTCCATCTGGTAATCCGCCATGGCGATCGTCGTGGAGTTAAAGGTGTTGGTTTCGATGATATCCGCGCCCGCCTCAAAATAGGCGTTATGGATGGCGGCGATCACCTCAGGTTTGCTGAGCACCAACAGGTCGTTATTGCCTTTCAGATCGCACGGCCAGTCGGCAAAGCGTTCGCCGCGGAAATCCTCTTCGCTCAGACGATATCCCTGGATCATGGTGCCCATACCGCCGTCCAGCACCAGAATACGTTCATTTAACTGCTGACGTAATTGTTCAACTTTGCTGCTCACACTCGCTCCCGACAACGCTCAACCAGACCGAAAAAAACTCAACAGACCATACTGGCACAAACCTGAGAGGTGGAAAAGAGAACAACGGCCAACATGAGACATGTTCAGCTTCACTCATCCGATCAGTACAGGAATTCTTGCATTATAATTGAATAAAACGAAAATGATTTCCACGATACAGAAAAGGAGTCCGCCATGGTTGCCACAATCCCCGCGAAACGCGGTAGAAAACCCGCCGCAGCTACTACGCCTGCAACCGGGCAGGTTCAGTCTCTGACCCGCGGCCTGAAGCTACTGGAGTGGATTGCAGAATCCAACGGCAGCGTGGCACTAACCGAGCTGGCACAGCAGGCCGGTTTGCCAAACTCCACGACTCACCGTTTGTTGACCACCATGCAGCAGCAAGGATTTGTCCGTCAGGTGGGTGAATTAGGCCACTGGGCCGTGGGTGCGCATGCGTTTATCGTCGGCAGCAGCTTTTTGCAAAGCCGTAATTTGCTGGCGATTGTCCACCCGATCCTGCGCAAGCTGATGGAAGACTCCGGTGAGACGGTAAACCTGGCCGTGCTGGATCAAAGCGACCATCAGGCCATTATTATCGACCAGGTGCAGTGTACCCAGCTGATGCGCATGTCCGCGCCTATCGGCGGCAAACTGCCGATGCACGCCTCCGGTGCGGGTAAGGCGTTTTTATCCCAACTGAGTGAAGAACAGGTGACTGGCCTGCTGCACCGTAAAGGGCTGCACGCTTACACCCACGCCACGCTAGTGTCGCCGGTGCATCTGAAAGAGGATTTAGCCCAGACGCGCAAGCGCGGCTACTCCTTTGATGATGAGGAGCATGCGCTGGGTCTACGCTGCGTGGCGTCGTGCATTTATGATGAACACCGCGAGCCGTTTGCCGCTATTTCCATCTCCGGACCCATTTCGCGCATTACCGACGATCGAGTGACCGAATTTGGTGCCATGGCGATCAAAGCGGCGAAAGAAGTCACGCTGGCATACGGCGGATTCCGTTAAGAAAGGGTTACCGGGCGTCAAGCCGCAAATCTGATGCAAAACCGCTGTTTGCGCCGGTAGGCGTAAACATCTTCCACGTGTCCTTCACGGATCCGCGTTTGCAGACCTCGCCAGTAGTCGGCACTGAACAGGTCTGCATGCATCTCTTCAAATAGCGGCCCGATACGCGGGTCAGCGCATAGCCAGTGACGAAACTCTTCCGGGAAGACATCCCCCGGCGATACGCTATACCACGGTTCAGCGCTCATCTCATCTTCCGGGTAACGCGGCGGCGGGATATGACGGAAATTCACCTCCGTCATGTAGCAAATTTCATCGTAGTCGTAGAACACCACGCGCCCGTGGCGAGTCACGCCGAAGTTCTTAAACAGCATATCGCCGGGGAAAATATTGGCGGCGGCCAGCTGACGAATGGCATTGCCGTACTCTTCAATTGCATCGCGCAGTTGCTGGCCTTCGACATGCTCCAGCCAGATATTCAGCGGCACCATCCGTCGTTCGATATACAAATGGCGAATGACAATCTGCTCGCCGAGATCGGTAATTTTTTCCGGGGCTTCCTGTAGCAACAGCGCCATCAGCGACGGATCGATTTGCCGTTTATCCAGCACAAAGTTCTCGAACTCCTGAGTATCAGCCATCCGCCCGACACGATCGTGCTCCTTGACCAGTTGATAACAGGCGCGGACGTGGGCGGCCGACATCTCTTTTTGCGGCGCAAATTTGTCTTTGATGACTTTAAAGACGCGGTCGAAGCCTGGCAGGGTAAATACCAGCATCACCATGCCGCGGATCCCCGGCGCTTCGATAAATTGCTCATCGCAATGGGCAAGATAGAGCAGATATTCGCGGTAACTTTCGGTCTTCGCGTGTTTCTGACAGCCGATCGCCATATACAATTCAGCGGTGGTTTTACCGGGCAGGATCTCGCGCAGCCACTCCACTAACGCGGCGGGCAGCGGGGCGTAAACCATAAAATACGAGCGGGCGAAGCCAAACACGATACTGGCTTCCGCCGTCGTGGTCAGGCAGGTATCGACAAACAGTTCGCCCTCGTCAGTACGGTGAATTGGCAGTAAAAACGGCAGCGTCCCGGAAGGGGTAATCAACTTCCCGACCAGCCAGGCGGCCTTGTTGCGATAAAACAGTTCGTTCGCCACCTGCAAATGACTGCGCTGCAACAGATCCGCTCCCAGCGTTTCGGTCAGGTGTTCGATGATGTAGTGGATATCCCGATGTCTGTTCTGCCACGGCAGACGCAAGGGCAGATCGCTGAGGACGCGCGTAAGCAGCCACTCCCAGCCGGTATCGGGAAAAAAGTCTTTCGCCAACGGGCGTGGGATCGTGCGAAAACGGCGCTCTGGCTGAGAGCTGAAAATAAACAGTCGCTCGGGAGTCAGCGAGCGGTGGTCAAATAACCGGCAATAGACGGAGTTAAAGAAACTCTCCGCAATCTCGAAGCGTGGATAATCTGGCAATAGCCGGGTGTAATGCTCTTTCACGCGAAGTAAAAAATCCGCGTCGGTACTTTTGCCATCAGTAATGCAGCGCAGTTGCTCCACCACCAGACCCACATGATGATCGTAAAGGTGGATACGGCTTTTCATCGCCTGCTGAACCGCGTGCCAGTCGGCATGTTCAAAACGCTGCTGCGCGCCGGAGGTCACTTCCAGAAAACGCCCGTACTGGGCGTCGAAACCTTGCAAAATCGTCTGAGCAATCAGTAATTCCAGGCCACGCGTCATCAATTTCTCCCATCCGGCACAATGTCATGCCGGATGGCGCGTTCGCTTATCCGGCCTACATCCCTTCGTAGGCCCGGTAAGCGCAGCGCCACCGGGCATTGATCAAAACTGCGATTCTTCAGTCGAGCCGGTCAGCGCGGTCACTGAAGAAGTGCCGCCCTGAATGATGGTGGTTACTTTGTCGAAGTAGCCTGTCCCTACTTCCTGCTGATGGGACACGAAGGTGTAACCGTCTTTAGCCGCCGCAAATTCCGGCTGCTGAACCTTCTCAACGTAGTGGCGCATGCCTTCACCCTGCGCATAGGAATGCGCGAGGTCGAACATGTTGAACCACATGCTGTGGATACCCGCCAGCGTAATGAACTGGTATTTGTAACCCATATCGGACAGCTGTTGCTGGAAGCTGGCAATGGTTTTGTCATCCAGGTTTTTCTGCCAGTTAAACGATGGCGAACAGTTGTAGGCCAGCAGTTTGCCTGGGAATTTCGCATGAATAGCATCGGCAAAGCGCTTCGCCAGTTCGAGGTCCGGCGTGGAGGTTTCACACCACACCAGATCCGCATACGGTGCGTAGGCCAGGCCACGGCTGATCGCCTGCTCAATGCCCGCATGCGTACGGTAGAACCCTTCGCTGGTACGTTCGCCAGTGATGAACTCGCTATCGTATGGGTCGCAATCAGACGTAATCAGATCGGCTGCGTCAGCATCGGTACGCGCAATCACCAGCGTCGGAACGCCCATAACGTCTGCAGCCAGACGGGCTGCCACCAGTTTTTGGATAGCTTCCTGAGTCGGCACCAGGACTTTGCCGCCCATGTGACCACATTTTTTCACCGATGCGAGCTGATCTTCGAAGTGAACGGCCGCTGCACCAGCCTCAATCATCGATTTCATCAGTTCAAACGCGTTCAGTACCCCGCCAAAACCCGCTTCCGCATCGGCAACGATCGGCAGGAAGTAATCCACATAGCGCGGATCGTTCGGCTCAATACCGGTTGACCATTGGATCTGATCGGCACGACGGAATGTGTTGTTGATCCTGTCCACCACCGCCGGAACGGAGTTCGCTGGATACAACGATTGATCCGGATACATGCTGGAAGCCAGGTTGGCATCTGCCGCCACCTGCCAGCCTGAAAGGTAGACCGCTTCAATACCAGCTTTCGCTTGCTGCAGCGCCTGACCACCAGTCAGCGCACCGAGGCTGTTGATATAACCTTTCTTCGATTCGCCGTGTAGCAGACGCCACATTTTCGCCGCGCCAAGCTGCGCCAGCGTGCATTCCGGGTTGACCGAGCCACGTAATTTCACCACTTCCTCCGCGCTATAGGGGCGCGTGATGCCTTCCCAGCGCGGTTGAGTCCATTCTTTCTGTAATTCTTCGATTTGTTGAGTACGGGTTTTCATGTGCAGATGCTCCATTAGGATAAATTGTGGGTAAATTAGGCCAACAGGCGGTAGCCCGGTAACGTCAGGAAGTCAATTAACTCGTCGGAAGTGGTGATTTGCTCCATCAGGCGCGCGGCATCGTCAAAACGCCCACTGCTGTAGTGGTGTTCTCCCAGTTCGTCCTGAATCACCAACATCTCTTCGGCCAGCATCTGGCGGAACAACGGTTTGGTAACCGGTTTGCCGTTGCTGAGCGTTTTCTGGTGGTGGATCCACTGCCAGATGGAAGTACGAGAGATTTCGGCGGTGGCCGCATCTTCCATCAGACCATAAATCGGTACGCAGCCATTACCGGAGATCCACGCTTCGATGTACTGCACCGCGACACGAATGTTGGCACGCATGCCTTCTTCAGTACGCTCACCTTCACAGGGTGCCAGCAATTGTTCTGCGGTAATCGGCGCATCTTCTTCACGGGTCACGAACAGCTGATTTTTGTTTTCACCGAGTACGTCGTTGAACACCGCCATTGCGGTATCTGCCAGTCCTGGATGGGCAATCCATGTGCCGTCATGACCGTTATTGGCTTCCAGCGCTTTGTCCGCTTTTACCTTGGTCAGAACCTGGTTGTTACGTTCCGCATCTTTGCTGGGAATGAACGCGGCCATGCCGCCCATCGCGAACGCGCCGCGTTTATGACAGGTTTTAATCAGCAGACGCGAATACGCACTGAGGAATGGCTTATCCATCGTCACCACCTGACGGTCCGGCAACACGCGATCCGGGTGGTTCTTCAGTGTTTTGATATAGCTGAAAATGTAGTCCCAGCGACCGCAGTTCAGGCCCACAATGTGATCACGCAGCGCGTGCAAAATTTCGTCCATCTGGAAAACGGCTGGCAGCGTTTCAATCAGCAGGGTCGCTTTAATTGTGCCGCGCGGCAGATTAAAGCGATCCTCTGCATAGCTGAACACTTCACTCCACCATGCCGCTTCTTGCCAGGCCTGCGTTTTGGGTAGATAGAAATAAGGGCCACTGCCTTTTGCCAGCAACGTTTTGTAGTTGTGGAAGAAATAGAGGGCAAAGTCGAACAGGCTGCCCGGGATCGATTCGCCACGCCAGGTGACGTGTTTTTCCGGCAGATGCAGACCGCGAACGCGGCACACTAACAGGGCCGGATTGGGTTTGAGTTGATAAATTTTACCGGCTTCGTTGGTGTAGCTAATGGTGCCATTGACTGCATCGCGCAAGTTGATCTGCCCGTCGATAACTTTGCTCCACTCAGGAGCCAGCGAATCTTCAAAATCAGCCATAAAGACTTTGACGTTCGCGTTCAGCGCGTTGATAACCATCTTGCGCTCAACCGGTCCGGTAATCTCTACACGGCGATCCAGTAAATCATCAGGAATACCGCGAATTTTCCAGTTACCTTCGCGAATGGAAGCTGTTTCCGAAATAAAGTCAGGCAACTTACCGTCATCAATATCCTGCTGCTGCTGGATACGTGCAGCCAGAAGTTTATTCCGCTTTGGCGTAAATCTTGTCACCAGCTCGGTCAGAAACTCCACCGCTTCAGCGGTCAGAATCTGCTGTTCCTGTTCGCCACGCGGCCTGGTGAAGATCAGTTCATCGGTTGTCGTTGCCTGTTGATTCATTGCGTAGTTCCTCGTCATTGATCCAAACACATCCCCAATGCGAACGAAGGATCGTTGTGCGGTTTTCGTTCAACACAACTAAGACTACTCATTTAAATTTCAAAATCAAAAACAATTTCCATTTTTAATTTAATTATCAATTAACCTATTGATAACAATATAAATAAAATTTAATTACACAGTGAGGTGCGTTTCGGAAATAAAAAAGGCACCCGAAGGTGCCTGATTCAACATGCTGAAACGCTTAAGGATCGTCTGTTACAGAAGATTAATCCAGCGTTGGATTCATGTGACGCAGATCATATGGCGTGATCTGGTAAACGTAATAGTTGAGCCAGTTGGTAAACAACAGATTGCCGTGGCTACGCCAGGTTGCCCGCGGTTTATTTTGCGGGTCATCTTTTGGGAAGTAGTTATAGGGCACTTCCGGCGTTAAGCCCGCTTCGACGTCACGAAAATATTCACTGCCGAGTGTATGGGCGTCATATTCAGGATGGCCCGTTACGAAGGCGATACGTTTATCTTTGCTGGCAAACAGGTAGGCATCTCCCTCTTCTGTTTCGGCAAAAATCTCGAGATCGGTGTAGTCCCTGATAAGGGCAGCAGGAAAATCGGCATAGCGCGAATGCGGGGCCAGGAACGCATCATCAAATCCACGCGTCAGCAGCGCATGAGGATGAAGAATATGGTGCTCATAGACGCCTGAGAGTTTATCCGTACGGGTTTGCTTGGGAATTCCGTACAGGATATTCAATGCGGCTTGCACCGCCCAACAGACAAAGAGCGTCGATGTAACATGATCTTTCGCCCATTCAAGCACTTGTTTAATCTGCGGCCAGTAAGCCACGTCATTAAATTCAACCAGACCCAACGGCGCGCCGGTCACGATCAGTCCATCAAAGTTCTGATCGCAGATATCCTCGAAATTACAGTAAAAGTTATTCAGATGCTCCGTAGGGGTGTTGCGTGACTCGCGGGCATCAATGCGCAATAGCTGAACATCTACCTGCAGCGGTGAGTTAGAGAGTAAACGCAGGAACTGGTTTTCCGTTTCAATCTTCTTGGGCATCAGGTTGAGGATGAGCACCTTCAGTGGACGAATTTCCTGACCAGAAGCGCGAGATGACGTCATCACAAAGACGTTTTCCTCACGCAAGAAATTGACGGCGGGTAGCTCGTCCTGCACGCGAATTGGCATAACCTGATAACCTCACTACATACGTTTAAACGTTTAGACATCCAGATAGCTGAAGATACCCAGGAATCATGCGAATGTCGAGCCTGCATCCTCAAGTTGAGAAAGTTTCACGGCTCCTTGCTGTAGATTAGTGCAGTAAAGAAAAAAGGAGAATGCTATTCGTCGTTCGCGTAACAGGCAATGTGCTGCCGGGAGAGCCAGGTGCGCTGCGCTTCTCAGGCCTGCACACCGGTTACAACATGATGGGCTGGATAAAATGGTACGCTGCATCCGGCAGTTTTCATTCCGCGCAGACGCAAAAAAGCCCATCCGGCAGGATGGGCTTTTTCACTTGTCTGATGCCTGGCAGTTCCCTACTCTCGCATGGGGAGACCCCACACTACCATCGGCGCTACGGCGTTTCACTTCTGAGTTCGGCATGGGGTCAGGTGGGACCACCGCGCTACAGCCGCCAGGCAAATTCTGTCTATCAACACACTTTTCGCATGTCGATGTAATCTGTAATCAAGCTGAATTTCGATGTCTCATCCGCCAAAACATCTTCGGCGTTGTAAGGTTAAGCCTCACGGTTCATTAGTATCGGTTAGCTCAACGTATCGCTACGCTTACACACCCGACCTATCAACGTCGTCGTCTTCAACGTTCCTTCAGGACCCTTAAAGGGTCAGGGAGAACTCATCTCGGGGCAAGTTTCGTGCTTAGATGCTTTCAGCACTTATCTCTTCCGCATTTAGCTACCGGGCAATGCCATTGGCATGACAACCCGAACACCAGTGATGCGTCCACTCCGGTCCTCTCGTACTAGGAGCAGCCCCCCTCAATTCTCCAGCGCCCACGGCAGATAGGGACCGAACTGTCTCACGACGTTCTAAACCCAGCTCGCGTACCACTTTAAATGGCGAACAGCCATACCCTTGGGACCTACTTCAGCCCCAGGATGTGATGAGCCGACATCGAGGTGCCAAACACCGCCGTCGATATGAACTCTTGGGCGGTATCAGCCTGTTATCCCCGGAGTACCTTTTATCCGTTGAGCGATGGCCCTTCCATTCAGAACCACCGGATCACTAAGACCTGCTTTCGCACCTGCTCGAGCCGTCACTCTCGCAGTCAAGCTAGCTTATGCCTTTGCACTAACCTCCTGATGTCCGACCAGGATTAGCTAACCTTCGTGCTCCTCCGTTACTCTTTAGGAGGAGACCGCCCCAGTCAAACTACCCACCAGACACTGTCCGCAACCCGGATTACGGGTCTACGTTAGAACACCAGCCATTAAAGGGTGGTATTTCAAGGTTGGCTCCATGCAGACTGGCGTCCACACTTCAAAGCCTCCCACCTATCCTACACATCAAGGACCAGTGTTCAGTGTCAAGCTATAGTAAAGGTTCACGGGGTCTTTCCGTCTTGCCGCGGGTACACTGCATCTTCACAGCGAGTTCAATTTCACTGAGTCTCGGGTGGAGACAGCCTGGCCATCATTACGCCATTCGTGCAGGTCGGAACTTACCCGACAAGGAATTTCGCTACCTTAGGACCGTTATAGTTACGGCCGCCGTTTACCGGGGCTTCGATCAAGAGCTTCTCCTTACGGATAACCCCATCAATTAACCTTCCGGCACCGGGCAGGCGTCACACCGTATACGTCCACTTTCGTGTTTGCACAGTGCTGTGTTTTTAATAAACAGTTGCAGCCAGCTGGTATCTTCGACTGATTTCAGCTCCATGAGTAAATCACTTCACCTACATATCAGCGTGCCTTCTCCCGAAGTTACGGCACCATTTTGCCTAGTTCCTTCACCCGAGTTCTCTCAAGCGCCTTGGTATTCTCTACCTGACCACCTGTGTCGGTTTGGGGTACGATTTTGTGTTACCTGATGCTTAGAGGCTTTTCCTGGAAGCAGGGCATTTGTTACTTCAGCACCGTAGTGCCTCGTCATCACACCTCAGCGTTAACAAGACTCCGGATTTACCTGGAATCTCCGCCTACATGCTTAAACCGGGACAACCGTCGCCCGGCTAACATAGCCTTCTCCGTCCCCCCTTCGCAGTAACACCAAGTACAGGAATATTAACCTGTTTCCCATCGACTACGCCTTTCGGCCTCGCCTTAGGGGTCGACTCACCCTGCCCCGATTAACGTTGGACAGGAACCCTTGGTCTTCCGGCGTGCGGGTTTTTCACCCGCATTATCGTTACTTATGTCAGCATTCGCACTTCTGATACCTCCAGCATGCCTCACAGCACACCTTCAACGGCTTACAGAACGCTCCCCTACCCAACAACACATAGTGTCGCTGCCGCAGCTTCGGTGCATGGTTTAGCCCCGTTACATCTTCCGCGCAGGCCGACTCGACCAGTGAGCTATTACGCTTTCTTTAAATGATGGCTGCTTCTAAGCCAACATCCTGGCTGTCTGTGCCTTCCCACATCGTTTCCCACTTAACCATGACTTTGGGACCTTAGCTGGCGGTCTGGGTTGTTTCCCTCTTCACGACGGACGTTAGCACCCGCCGTGTGTCTCCCGTGATAACATTCTTCGGTATTCGCAGTTTGCATCGGGTTGGTAAGTCGGGATGACCCCCTAGCCGAAACAGTGCTCTACCCCCGAAGATGAATTCACGAGGCGCTACCTAAATAGCTTTCGGGGAGAACCAGCTATCTCCCGGTTTGATTGGCCTTTCACCCCCAGCCACAAGTCATCCGCTAATTTTTCAACATTAGTCGGTTCGGTCCTCCAGTTAGTGTTACCCAACCTTCAACCTGCCCATGGCTAGATCACCGGGTTTCGGGTCTATACCCTGCAACTTAACGCCCAGTTAAGACTCGGTTTCCCTTCGGCTCCCCTATTCGGTTAACCTTGCTACAGAATATAAGTCGCTGACCCATTATACAAAAGGTACGCAGTCACCCCATAAAGAGGCTCCCACTGCTTGTACGTACACGGTTTCAGGTTCTTTTTCACTCCCCTCGCCGGGGTTCTTTTCGCCTTTCCCTCACGGTACTGGTTCACTATCGGTCAGTCAGGAGTATTTAGCCTTGGAGGATGGTCCCCCCATATTCAGACAGGATACCACGTGTCCCGCCCTACTCTTCGAGTTCACAACACATGCACTTTTGTGTACGGGGCTGTCACCCTGTATCGCCGGACTTTCCAGACCGTTCCACTACCACACATGCTGATTCAGACTCTGGGCTGCTCCCCGTTCGCTCGCCGCTACTGGGGGAATCTCGGTTGATTTCTTTTCCTCGGGGTACTTAGATGTTTCAGTTCCCCCGGTTCGCTTCATTACGCTATGTATTCACGTAATGATAGTGTGACGAATCACACTGGGTTTCCCCATTCGGAAATCGCCGGTTATAACGGTTCATATCACCTTACCGACGCTTATCGCAGATTAGCACGTCCTTCATCGCCTCTGACTGCCAGGGCATCCACCGTGTACGCTTAGTCGCTTAACCTCACAACCCGAAGATGTTTCGTAAAACACTTCAGTGTTGCGAAAATTTGAGAGACTCGAACACACCGCTTTTCATTTCTTGTTTACGGAGAAATGAAACAGTGTGTCGTTTCAATTTTCAGCTTGATCCAGATTTTTAAAGAGCAAAACTTCTTAATGCACTCGAAAGTACATTCAGAAGTTCATCATTCATCAGACAATCTGTGTGAGCACTACAAAGAACGTTTCTTTAAGGTAAGGAGGTGATCCAACCGCAGGTTCCCCTACGGTTACCTTGTTACGACTTCACCCCAGTCATGAATCACAAAGTGGTAAGCGCCCTCCCGAAGGTTAAGCTACCTACTTCTTTTGCAACCCACTCCCATGGTGTGACGGGCGGTGTGTACAAGGCCCGGGAACGTATTCACCGTGGCATTCTGATCCACGATTACTAGCGATTCCGACTTCATGGAGTCGAGTTGCAGACTCCAATCCGGACTACGACATACTTTATGAGGTCCGCTTGCTCTCGCGAGGTCGCTTCTCTTTGTATATGCCATTGTAGCACGTGTGTAGCCCTACTCGTAAGGGCCATGATGACTTGACGTCATCCCCACCTTCCTCCAGTTTATCACTGGCAGTCTCCTTTGAGTTCCCGACCGAATCGCTGGCAACAAAGGATAAGGGTTGCGCTCGTTGCGGGACTTAACCCAACATTTCACAACACGAGCTGACGACAGCCATGCAGCACCTGTCTCACGGTTCCCGAAGGCACCAAGGCATCTCTGCCAAGTTCCGTGGATGTCAAGAGTAGGTAAGGTTCTTCGCGTTGCATCGAATTAAACCACATGCTCCACCGCTTGTGCGGGCCCCCGTCAATTCATTTGAGTTTTAACCTTGCGGCCGTACTCCCCAGGCGGTCGACTTAACGCGTTAGCTCCGGAAGCCACGCCTCAAGGGCACAACCTCCAAGTCGACATCGTTTACGGCGTGGACTACCAGGGTATCTAATCCTGTTTGCTCCCCACGCTTTCGCACCTGAGCGTCAGTCTTTGTCCAGGGGGCCGCCTTCGCCACCGGTATTCCTCCAGATCTCTACGCATTTCACCGCTACACCTGGAATTCTACCCCCCTCTACAAGACTCTAGCCTGCCAGTTTCGGATGCAGTTCCCAGGTTGAGCCCGGGGATTTCACATCCGACTTGACAGACCGCCTGCGTGCGCTTTACGCCCAGTAATTCCGATTAACGCTTGCACCCTCCGTATTACCGCGGCTGCTGGCACGGAGTTAGCCGGTGCTTCTTCTGCGAGTAACGTCAATTGCTGCGGTTATTAACCACAACACCTTCCTCCTCGCTGAAAGTACTTTACAACCCGAAGGCCTTCTTCATACACGCGGCATGGCTGCATCAGGCTTGCGCCCATTGTGCAATATTCCCCACTGCTGCCTCCCGTAGGAGTCTGGACCGTGTCTCAGTTCCAGTGTGGCTGGTCATCCTCTCAGACCAGCTAGGGATCGTCGCCTAGGTGAGCCGTTACCCCACCTACTAGCTAATCCCATCTGGGCACATCCGATGGCAAGAGGCCCGAAGGTCCCCCTCTTTGGTCTTGCGACGTTATGCGGTATTAGCTACCGTTTCCAGTAGTTATCCCCCTCCATCGGGCAGTTTCCCAGACATTACTCACCCGTCCGCCACTCGTCACCCAAGGAGCAAGCTCCTCTGTGCTACCGTTCGACTTGCATGTGTTAGGCCTGCCGCCAGCGTTCAATCTGAGCCATGATCAAACTCTTCAATTTAAGTTTGATGCTCGTGAATTAAACTTCGTAATGAATTACGTGTTCACTCAGAGACTTGGTATTCATTTTTCGTCTTGCGACGTTAAGAATCCGTATCTTCGAGTGCCCACACAGATTGTCTGATAAATTGTTAAAGAGCAGTTGCGACGCGCTTTAGCGCTCTGTCGCGAGGTGGCGTATATTACGCTTTCCTCTTTCAGAGTCAACCCTCATTTTCAGGTTTTTCTCTTCAACCGAACCGGCTGTTTGTGTGAAGTGATTCACATCTGCCGTGTCGATGGAGGCGCATTATAGGGAGTTTCCCGCGGCCCGCAACCCTTAAATTGCAGAAAAATGACTGACCGCTGCATTCCACAGCAAAACCCCGCCTTATACCCATTTACACACAGAGTTATCCACAAACCACGCGATCGTTTGTGCACGTCTCTGTTTATATAAGCATCCTTCAACGGAAAAAGAAGAGGTCAAAATCGAAAATTAAAAATTCGCGAGCGTTGCGCAAACGTTTTCGTTACAATGCCCCCGCACAACAAGGATGCCCCGTAAGGGGCGTTAGCTGAGTTTTTAGCCAAGAATTCACCTAACGCTCTCTGTAATAGTCAAATCCAGGGGATTTACCATGCAACAACGTCGTCCAGTCCGCCGCGCTCTGCTCAGTGTTTCTGACAAGGCCGGTATCATCGAATTCGCTCAGGCACTTTCCGCACGCGGTGTGGAGCTGCTGTCTACAGGTGGCACTGCGCGCCTGTTAGCTGAGAAAGGTCTGCCAGTGACCGAAGTTTCCGATTACACCGGCTTCCCGGAAATGATGGATGGACGCGTAAAGACCCTGCATCCGAAAGTCCACGGCGGCATTCTTGGTCGTCGCGGTCAGGACGACGGGATTATGGAACAGCACGGCATCGCACCTATCGACATGGTGGTTGTTAACCTGTACCCGTTCGCCGAGACCGTTGCCCGTGAAGGCTGCTCGCTGGACGATGCGGTAGAAAACATTGATATCGGCGGCCCGACGATGGTGCGTTCCGCTGCCAAAAACCATAAAGATGTGGCTATCGTTGTGAAGAGCAGCGACTACGCCGCCATTATTAAAGAGATGGATGCCAACGACGGTTCTCTGACCCTCGACACGCGTTTCGACCTCGCGATTAAAGCCTTCGAACACACCGCCGCTTACGACAGCATGATCGCCAACTACTTCGGTAGCATGGTTCCGGCCTACCACGGCGAAAGCAAAGAAGCCGCCGGTCGCTTTCCACGTACACTGAACCTGAACTTCATTAAGAAGCAGGATATGCGCTACGGCGAGAACAGCCACCAACAGGCTGCCTTCTATATAGAAGAGAATGTTAAAGAAGCGTCCGTTGCCACCGCGCAGCAGGTACAGGGCAAAGCACTTTCCTACAACAACATCGCCGATACCGATGCGGCGCTGGAGTGCGTAAAAGAATTCAACGAGCCAGCCTGTGTGATCGTCAAACACGCTAACCCGTGCGGCGTGGCTGTCAGTACCTCTATTCTCGATGCTTACGACCGCGCCTATAAAACCGACCCGACCTCCGCGTTCGGCGGCATCATCGCCTTCAACCGCGAACTGGATGCCGAAACTGCTCAAGCCATCATTTCCCGTCAGTTCGTGGAAGTGATCATCGCGCCATCCGCAACCGAAGACGCACTGAAAATCACCGCCGCCAAACAGAACGTCCGCGTGCTGACCTGCGGTCAGTGGGCACAACGTGTGCCGGGCCTGGACTTCAAACGCGTTAACGGCGGTCTGCTGGTTCAGGATCGTGACCTGGGTATGGTGAGCGAAGGTGAACTGCGCGTAGTTTCCAAACGTCAGCCGACCGAACAGGAACTGCGCGATGCGCTGTTCTGCTGGAAAGTAGCTAAGTTTGTAAAATCCAACGCCATTGTTTACGCCAAAGAGAACATGACTATCGGCATAGGCGCAGGCCAGATGAGCCGCGTATATTCCGCAAAAATCGCCGGGATTAAAGCCGCCGACGAAGGTCTGGAAGTTCAAGGTTCCTCTATGGCATCCGACGCCTTCTTCCCGTTCCGCGATGGGATTGATGCCGCCGCCGCCGCCGGTGTGACCTGCGTGATCCAGCCGGGCGGTTCTATCCGTGATGATGAAGTCATTGCTGCCGCCGACGAGCACGGCATAGCGATGGTGTTCACCGACATGCGCCACTTCCGCCATTAATCCACGGAGCAGACGATGAAAGTATTAGTGATTGGCAACGGCGGGCGCGAACACGCGCTGGCCTGGAAAGCGGCGCAGTCGCCAAAAGTCGAAACGGTATTTGTCGCACCAGGCAACGCGGGCACCGCGCTGGAACCTGCGCTGCAAAACGTGGCAATCGGCGTGACCGATATTCCGGCGCTGCTGAGCTTTGCCCAGAATGAGAAGATCGATCTGACCATCGTTGGCCCAGAAGCGCCTCTGGTAATTGGCGTGGTCGATGCGTTTCGCGCCGCCGGTCTGAAAATCTTCGGCCCAACCGAAGGTGCAGCGCAGTTGGAAGGCTCCAAAGCCTTCACCAAAGATTTCCTTGCCCGTCATAACATTCCAACGGCGGAGTATCAGAACTTCACCGAGATTGAGCCTGCGCTGGCCTATCTGCGTGAGAAAGGCGCGCCGATCGTTATCAAGGCCGACGGCCTGGCCGCCGGTAAAGGCGTTATCGTCGCGATGACGCTGGAGGAAGCCGAAGCCGCTGTTCATGACATGCTGGCAGGTAACGCTTTTGGCGATGCGGGCCACCGTATCGTTATCGAAGAGTTCCTCGACGGTGAAGAAGCGAGCTTTATCGTGATGGTTGACGGCGAGCACGTGCTGCCAATGGCCACCAGCCAGGACCACAAACGCGTGGGCAACGGCGATACCGGTCCGAATACCGGCGGTATGGGCGCTTACTCACCTGCACCGGTGGTGACTGACGACGTTCATCAGCGCACCATGGAACGCATCATCTGGCCAACCGTAAAAGGCATGGCAGCGGAAGGGAACACTTACACCGGTTTCCTGTACGCAGGTCTGATGATCGACAAACAGGGCAACCCGAAGGTTATCGAGTTCAACTGCCGCTTCGGCGATCCGGAAACCCAGCCGATTATGCTGCGTATGAAATCGGATCTGGTGGAGCTGTGCCTTGCCGCCTGTGATGGCAAGCTGGATGAGAAAACCTCTGAGTGGGACGAACGCGCCTCTTTGGGCGTAGTGATTGCCGCAGGGGGTTATCCGGGCAACTACAATACTGGCGATGAGATCCACGGCCTGCCGCTGGAAGAAGTCGCTGACGGTAAAGTGTTCCACGCGGGCACCAAACTGTCTGCTGACGATCGCGTGCTGACCAACGGCGGTCGCGTCCTGTGCGCCACCGCGCTGGGCAACACCGTTGCCGAGGCGCAGCAGCGTGCCTACGCCCTGATGACCGACATCCGTTGGGACGGCAGCTTCAGCCGTAACGACATCGGCTGGCGCGCCATCGAACGTGAGCAAAACTAACGGCTGAGCTTAGCCAGCAGCGTTTTGCGCGTAATACCTAACTGACGGGCGGCTTCGGTTTTATTGCCGCCCGTTTTTTCCAGCGCCGCCAGAATCACTTCTTTTTCGACATCCACCAGCGGTTGGATCTCGCCACTGTATTCCGTTTTTATCGGTGTCGCGGCAATCGCCATCGGCAGCTCGCGTTCGGAAATATATTCCCCCGTTAGCAGCACCACCGAACGCTCAATCGCATTTTCCAGCTCACGGATATTACCCGGCCAGTCATAGTGGATCAGCAGATCCATCGCCTGCGGAGTAAAGCCCTTCACCGCTTTTCGGTTACGTGTGGCAAAACGCTGGAGAAAATGTTCGGCCAGCAGCGGAATATCTTCCCGGCGCTGGCACAGCGCAGGCATTTCAATAGTGATGACGTTCAGGCGATAGTAGAGATCCTGACGAAAGCGCCCGGCGTTCACTTCCTCAGCCAGATCGCGATGTGTGGCGGCGATCAGCCGGACATCAACCGCAATAGTCTGGTTGCTGCCAACCCGTTGCACTTCTCGCTCCTGGATTGCCCGCAGCAGACGCACCTGCATTAGCGGTGAGATATCGCCAATTTCATCAAGAAATAACGTGCCGCCTTCGGCTTCCACAAAGCGCCCTTCCCGCCGCTTATCCGCGCCAGTAAACGCGCCTTTCTCATGTCCAAAAAGTTCGGACTCCAGCAGCGACTCATTAAGCGACGCACAGTTCAGCGTCACCAGCGGTTTATCACAGCGGGCACTGCTGGCATGCAGCGCCCGGGCCACCAGCTCTTTCCCCGTACCGGAGTCTCCGCGAATGAGCACCGTTGCATCCGAGGGTGCAACCATCGCGATTTCATTGATCAACTGCTGCATCGCCGGACTGCTGCCAATCATGCCAAACTGCGCAGCCGACCCCGACGGCAGTTCAGCGCCCGTTTCCCGCGTATGCGCCAGCGCCTTTTCCAGCGTCTCCTGCAGGCGATCAAAATCCAGCGGCTTGATTAAGTAGTCCAGCGCCCCGGTTTTCAGCGCCTCAACGGCGGTCTCCACGCTGGAGAACGCCGTCATGATCAATACCGGAATCGCCGAATTCAACGCTTTAATCTCTTTCAGCGTTGCGATGCCGTCCATCTCCGCCATACGCACATCGCACAGCACTAAATCAAATACGCGTTCACGCACCTGTTCCAGTGCCGCTTGCCCGCTATAGGCCAGCGCGACCTCATAACCCCAGCCGCGCAGCAGCGCCTGTAAAATGGTGCAGTGGCTGATATCGTCATCTACCACCAGAATATTGATTTTTCCGCGCGTCATCCTTGTTAATCCTGTTGTTTCGCGTTGGTCGGCAGCCAGAGGGTAAAGGTTGCGCCTTTGCCCTCAACACTTGCCACATGAATGGTACCACCGTGCTGTTCAATTATGTTCTGCACTACCGCCAGCCCAAGGCCGGTTCCATCCGCTTTAGTCGTGAAGTAAGGCGTAAAAATGGCCTCCAGCTGTTCCGCTGCAATCCCTTTCCCGCTATCAATAACCATGATTTTAACGCGATCGCCGCTGCTTTCACTCGCTTCAACCGTAATCGTGCCCTGACGACCAATCGCATGAATGGCGTTCAGATACAGATTCAACAGAACCTGAGTCAGTCGGTCGGGATCGGCCTGAATAGCGGGCAGCGTGGAACTGGCCGAAAAACGTAGCTGGATTTCCCGGCTTGCCGCATCCTGACTCACCAGGTTTAATGAGTGGGTGATGACCTCATTGAGATCCACCTGTTGCAGAGTCAGATGCGCAGGTTTCACCAGCTCCAGCAGCTCGCTCACCACCCGATTTAAACGGTCCGCCTCTTTCGCCATCACCTGCGCCAGCTCATGCGACTCGCCACCAGCCGGAGTTCGTTCGGCAAAATACTTCGCTAAACCTTTGATCGATGAAAGCGGGTTTCGAATCTCATGCGCGACCCCGGCCGCCAGATGTCCGAGCGCCATCAGTTTTTCTTTACGCTTCATCGCATCCTGCAGTTCTTTGTACGAGCGCTGATAGCGTTGATACCAGAAGAACGTCAGCACAGTGGCCAGCAGCACGGCCGCCAGCGCAGACAGGACGATCAGGGTGTTACGCCACTCTCTTGCCTGAGTCGCAGCCAGATCGCTGGCATCAAAAGCGATAAATATGGTTTGTGCGGGGGGGATAAGCTGTCCGTCATTGCTGGCACAGCGCGCCATACCATGACGTCCTGGACCATACATCGGCTGAAACTGACGATAAATTTCCAGGACCGGTGTTTTTTCACCGTCCCCCGTAGGCATGTCAATATTCCGCCAGCTTTCTTGTTCCCCGGGGCTTAGTTGTCGCAGGACATCCGGTGAATAGAGCGTTTTACCGACCATCGCGGAATTGCTGTGAGTAATAATGGCGCCATGATCGTCAACGACGGCAAACCATAGCACGCCTGGTTGTACGGCCATTTCCTCCAGCAGCGTCTGCTGTTGAGCATGATGCATGCGCATCCCCATACCTACGCGCGTACCAGACTCCAGAGCGCGGATGAGCACGCTGCCTTTTTCCAGTAGCGTTTGCCGCGCGGCACCGCTTTCCCGCCCATAGTCCCGAATGGTCATAATCGAAAACCAACCGACCAAAATCAGGATTGCCGCCAGCAAGAGTCGGCTCAACCACTTGGCCGCCGTGTCCTTATAAAGACGCATACGCTCTCCCTTTATCCCACCTGTTCCTTTCATCGTTGCAGGTATACAGCAGAAATCATGCCATTTTTTCTCAGTGATAACCCTGCCCTCAGACACAAACCGCTGAAAGTAGCGGGTAAAAATGACCCGCCGGCGCGTTCTGGCGAGTCACTTTTACTCGTCGCCCTGTAAAGACCACGACTACAACGCCCGCGGGACCGGGATTGCCGCTTTGGCACGGAAGATGCAAAAGGAAATGTAATCTAACCAACAGGAGAACGACCCATGAAACGGAACAACAAACTGGCGCTGATTGCACTCTCTCTTATCGCGTTGGGCTCTACCCCGGCGCTGGCGCAAAATCACTGGGGATATGGTGATGGAATGCAGCAACGAGGCGGTACGCCAATGACCACTGAGCAGCAGGCTACCGCGCAGAAAATCTATGATGATTACTACTCGCAGACCAACGCCTTGCGCCAACAGCTGACCTCTAAACGTTATGAGTACAACGCGTTGCTAACAGCCAGCTCGCCGGACACTGCAAAAATTAATGCCGTGGCAAAAGAGATGGAGGCGTTGAATCAGTCACTGGATGAGCAGCGCGTTAAACGCGATGTCGCAATGGCCCAGGCAGGCGTACCTCGCGGAGCGGGAATGGGCTACGGCGGGTGCGGCGGTGGCGGTAACCATCGCGGTGGCCATATGGGAATGGGCCACTGGTAAACGGTTTTTGCCGGATGGCGGCCTCACCTTATCTGGCCCGATGTCCTGGCATCAGGTTTTCAGAAGGTTTTGGCAGTAGGCTGCCAGTGACAAAAATCTTCATTAGCGACCAGCAGTAGCTGCGACCCTTCGGGCGCTTCCAGCCATGCCACACTCACTTCTACAGATGAATGGCTCTGGCGGCGCTCAATGTGGTTTATCGCCCACGATTCCAGATCGGGCTTCAGTGTTTCACCTTCACAGGTCGTGACTGTGTTATTCGCATGCCAGCGTCCCTGACGCAATATCACCCGTCCCTGACGCAACGCATCGCTGGTCTGGCGGATTTGATCGGCACGATAGCGGTAAAGCGCAATTTGATCGCTGGAAAGCTGCTGCTTTTGCCCATCGACTTCACGCTGCATGAAACTCAGTTCGCCCCGGTCATCGAAGCGTATACGGACATGTTCCGGTGGTTGACTGTAAGTGTTGAGTTCTATCAGCGAGAGCGAATCACCCTGCCAGCGGTATTCACTGGTGGTGGTATCGCCTTTACGCCACGGACTAAATACCGAGAGCAAGTGAACATCGTCGCTGGAATCTTTACGCCAAATGCGTACCGCCCCCTGATCGCCAACATAGCCGCTGGCCGTGAACGGAGGAAGCTCAGAGTGGCGACTACAGGCAGACAGTAACAGCACACCTGAAAGCCAAAGCGAATGACGCCAGATAGACAAAAGGGGCGAAACCGCCCCTTCGATAAAACTGTTCACTGCCACGCGAATTACTTAACCGCGTCTTTCAGTGCTTTACCAGAAACAAATGCCGGTACGTTAGCTGCGGCAATTTTGATTTCTTTACCGGTCTGCGGGTTGCGGCCAGTGCGCTCAGCACGGTGGTTCACTTTGAAGGTACCGAAACCAACCAGTTGTACAGCATCGCCTTCTTTCAGAGACTCAGTAATAGCAGCCAGAGTGGATTCCAGAGCAGCTTTAGCCTGTGTTTTAGACAGTTCTGCTTTGTCTGCAATTACATCAATCAGTTGAGTCTTGTTCATAAGTTATCCTTACAATGTGTTTATCGCTTGCTAAGCATCGAGTGCGACGGAAATGCCAGAAAAGCACTCTCCTGCATACACGCACCGATAGCCACTTTTTTTCGCCCCCCAAATGTAGACCAGACCGGGGGCGGATGGGAAGCCTTCAGGCACGACAAATCAGGCGTTAAATCACGTTTTATGGTGTCATTGCTGAAAATTTATACCAATATTGCTCTCGCCAGCCTCGCGCAGGTCTGCACGAAGCCCTTTTATCAGCTCAATATCGCGTTCTTCACAGTCGGCTAAAAGTCGGAAAATTTCCCACTGAATATCCCATTCTTGCTCAACGGCCGGGTTCTCTTTGAGCTCTTCATCGGTCATTTCGCGACCAGCCTGGGTCATTTCCAGCATCGCAACCGTCGTAATCGAAGCCTTACTAACCTCAATTGCATGTTCCAGCGTTTCACCGCTAAGACGCGAATGCATCAGTTCGCTTAATGCCACACAGGCATCAATCGCCGGATAAACGCCGTACAGATCGTAATCGTCTGCTGAAGGAATAGCCTCTTCAAATTTTTCCAACTGGCTATCGAAATTGATTTTCGCGTCTTTAACCGTCAGCGCTTCCCAAATCAAATCCAGAATTCGGCGGTAGATTTGTCCATCGCC
Source organism: Citrobacter sp. RHBSTW-00887 (assembly GCF_013728095.1). Classification (NCBI taxonomy): domain Bacteria; kingdom Pseudomonadati; phylum Pseudomonadota; class Gammaproteobacteria; order Enterobacterales; family Enterobacteriaceae; genus Citrobacter; species Citrobacter sp. RHBSTW-00887. Next base: position 4,980,522 of record NZ_CP056267.1, read on the forward strand.
AAATTCGGTTTGCTTACAGAACATGGCGTAGTTGGGGTACATGCGTTCGCACAGACAGGCCATAAACGTGACGTGCTGCCAGCTTTCCAGCTTCTCCAGACGCAGGTGAATCGGATTTTGTAACATGATGAGTTCTCAAATACGGAAATTAGCGGCAGTTTACCCGATATGGGGCGTTTTTGCTGCAAGCCGCGTAAAAGCAGGGCGTTCGGATGCCACCGCATCTGCCCAGCGTGTTGGTTCCGGCAGACGATAGCCGTTCATACAGCGTTGTACCCACGCTAACGCGCTGTCCTGGCTCACGCGATGACCCGTAGAGATAAACAGCGGGTTACAGCGTGCTTTGCTGCGCCAAACCCATGCCAGCTGTTCGCCTTTATCCAACAACGGCGCTAACGCTCCGGGTTCGGCGGCGAGCGGCTCAAACTTGCCGCACAACCGTTTTTTCGCCACGCCAATCGTCGGGACATCCACCAGCAGGCCAAAATGGCTGGCCACGCCCAGACGGCGAGGGTGAGAAATCCCGTGACCGTCAACGAATAGCAGATCAGGCTTGTGCGAAAGCTGCTGCCAGGCGGCCATCAGCGCGGGTGTTTCGCGAAAGGAGAGAAAGCCAGGAATGTAGGGCATGGTGGTGGCGATTCGCGCCACCTTGTATTCAACCAGTTCCAGCGAGGGGTACTTCAGTAAGACCATCGCGGCTCGCGTCACTTCGCCCCCCTGCTCGAACCCAACGTCCGCCCCGCCGATCAGATCCGGCGGATCGCTCCTCAGGCGAGCCTCGCGGATCACTGAAGAGGCCAGTTCAAGCTGCTGTGCGCGTAATGACGCAAGATCCATAATGACTCCTTAGCGGTGATACTGTTCAGACAACCGATGTACCGCCTCCACGAAGACACCCGCATGCTCTGGCGGGACATCCTGATGAATGCCGTGGCCCAGGTTAAAGACATGGCCTTCACCCTGGCCAAAACCGGCCAGAATCGTCGCCACCTCTTCTTCGATGCGGGCTGGCGGCGCATACAGCATGGACGGATCCATATTGCCCTGCAGTGCCACTTTATGACCTACACGACGACGCGCATCGGCAATGTCAGTGGTCCAGTCCAGACCTAACGCATCACAGCCGGTTTCCGCCATCGCTTCCAGCCACTGACCACCGCCTTTAGTGAACAGCGTCACCGGTACGCGACGACCTTCGTTCTCGCGCATCAGGCCGTCGACGATTTTGTGCATGTAATACAGGGAGAACTGCTGATAGTCGCGACCGGTCAGCACACCGCCCCAGGTGTCGAAAATCATTACCGACTGCGCGCCCGCTTTGATCTGCGCGTTCAGGTACAGAGTGACGCTCTTCGCCAGCTTATCAAGCAGCAGATGCAGCGCCTTTGGATCGGCGTACATCATCTTTTTAATCACGGTGAAGGCCTTACTACTGCCGCCTTCGACCATATAGGTAGCCAGTGTCCACGGGCTACCAGAGAAGCCGATCAGCGGCACTTCGCCTTTCAGTTCACGGCGGATAGTGCGCACCGCATTCATCACATAACCCAGTCCATCTTCCGGGTCCGGGATCGGCAGTTTGTCGACGTCAGCCTTGCTGGCGATCGGTGAGGTAAAGCGTGGGCCCTCTCCGGCTTCAAAATACAGCCCAAGTCCCATCGCATCGGGAATCGTCAGGATATCCGAAAAGAGGATCGCCGCATCAAGCTTATAGCGACGCAGCGGCTGCAGCGTGACTTCGCAGGCCAGCTCGGCATTTTTGCACAGCGCCATAAAATCGCCCGCTTCGGCGCGCGTGGCTTTATATTCCGGTAGATAGCGGCCCGCCTGGCGCATCATCCATACCGGAGTGACATCAACGGGCTGGCGCAGCAGCGCACGCAGATAACGATCGTTCTTCAGTTCGGTCATTTTTCCATTCCTTGAGCTGTTTCACGCCAGTGTAACATGTGTGTCACTCATACTCTGCCCGGCAGAGGGCGACGGTATCTTCAATCAATCGACGCGCGACGGTGCCCGGCGGGGGCAGGAGCGGTAAATCGTCGTAGCGATACCAGTTCGCTTCCAGCAGTTCTTTCGGGTCAATAACAATTTCGCCGCTATCATACTCCGCCATAAATGCGGTCATCAAAGACTGTGGGAACGGCCACGGCTGAGAAGTGACGTAGCGCAGGTTTTTTACCTTAATGCCGCTCTCTTCCATGACTTCGCGCGCCACCGCCTGCTCGAGGGTCTCGCCCACTTCGACAAAACCCGCCAGCACGGTATGCACGCCGTTACGATGGCGAACATGTTGGGCAAGCAGGATAGCGTCGTCACGGCGAATAGCGACGATAATGCAGGGGGCAATTTGCGGGTAGTAGCGTTCTCGACAGTGGCTACACAGCATCGCCCATTCCGTTTTACTCGGGTGCATGGGATGACCGCAGTAACCGCAGAATTTATGTGAGCGGTAGAACTCGGCCAGTTGTACACCGCGTCCGGCCAGTTGAAACAGGCCAACATCCTGGTCAATGACCTGGCGCACAGACCCCATATCGTGCCGACGCTGCTGCTGCACCAGCCAGACCGTCTCCCCTTCCCATTCGCCTATAGGAAGTGCACGCTGCCCGGTCAGATCAAAACTTGCTGCGTCGCCGTAAGGCAGTTCGCCATGAGGCAACCATAACTTTTGCTCATGACTGACAATCCACCAGCCGCTATCTAATTTTTCAATTATACGATCCATATCTCTTGCGCAACCTTTGCTTCACAGGCATGTTGTTTACATTATTTTTACATTTACGGGTGAGCCGTTCCTAAACACCATCTTGCGGAGTCAATCATGCTAAACCAGCTGGAAAGCCTGACGGAGCACGTCGGAGGAAGTAACAAACTGGTTGATCGCTGGCTACATGTACGTAAGCACCTGCTCGTGGCTTACTACAATCTGGTTGGCATTAAGCCAGGCAAAGAATCGTACATGCGGCTCAATGAAAAGGCGCTGGATGATTTTTGCCAGAGCCTGGTCGATTACCTTTCCACCGGACACTTCAGTATTTATGAACGTATTCTCCATAAATTGGAAGGGAACGGGCAGCTTTTAAAAGCCACAAAAATTTGGCCGCTCCTGGAAGCCAATACGCAACTGATCATGGACTACTATGATTCCAGTCTGGAGACCGCCATTGATCACGATAACTTCCTTGAATTTCAACAGGCCTTATCGGATATCGGCGAGGCGCTGGAAGCCCGGTTCGTGCTGGAAGATAAGCTGATCATGCTGGTTTTTGATGCGATGCACGAGAGTGGCATGATCAAACGTCCTGCTTGAGATTTGCGACATTAACGCGTAATTTACATTCATTACCTCTTTTTGAGGTTACTTCTTGTCGGAGTGCTTATTTTCCACAGCAGCATGAGTGGAAAAGGCTGAGACCGTTAATTCGGGATCCGCGGAACCTGATCAGGTTAAAACCTGCGAAGGGAACAAGAGTCAATCTACAACCGTATCGCCCTTTGGCGTTCGTCTCTCTTGCTTCATCCGTCGTCTGACAAGCCATATCCTTACTTTTATTTGGAATGAGCTATGTCTGCCACTACTAAACCATCACGCCGCGAACAACGCGCCCAAGCCCAACACTTTATCGACACGCTGGAAGGTACCGCCTTTCCTAACTCAAAACGTATCTACATCACCGGTTCGCAGGCGGATATTCGCATCCCGATGCGCGAAATCCAGCTAAGTCCTACGCTGATTGGTGGTACGAAAGACAACCCGCAGTTTGAAGAGAACGAAGCCGTGCCGGTGTACGACACCTCCGGGCCGTACGGCGATCCTGATGTGGCGATTAACGTTCAGCAGGGTCTGGCGAAACTGCGCCAGCCGTGGATTGCGGCGCGTAATGATAGCGAAGAATTAGACGACCGTAGCTCCGCTTATACCAAAGAACGTCTGGCCGACGATGGCCTGGACGAGCTGCGTTTCAGCGGCCTGCTGACGCCAAAACGCGCCAAAGCCGGCAAGCGCGTTACCCAGTTGCACTATGCCCGTCAGGGGATGGTTACCCCGGAGATGGAATTTATCGCCATCCGTGAAAACATGGGCCGCGAGCGCATTCGTAGTGAAGTGCTGCGCCATCAGCATCCAGGGATGAACTTTGGCGCTCGCCTGCCGGAAAACATCACCCCGGAATTCGTGCGTGATGAAGTCGCTGCGGGCCGCGCGATTATTCCTGCCAACATCAACCACCCGGAATCCGAGCCGATGATCATCGGCCGCAACTTCCTGGTGAAGGTGAACGCCAACATCGGTAACTCGGCGGTAACCTCCTCCATTGAAGAAGAGGTGGAGAAGCTGGTGTGGTCAACCCGCTGGGGCGCAGATACGGTGATGGACCTCTCTACCGGCCGCTATATTCACGAAACCCGCGAGTGGATCCTGCGTAACAGCCCGGTGCCGATCGGTACCGTACCGATCTACCAGGCGCTGGAGAAGGTTAACGGGATCGCTGAAGATCTCACCTGGGAAGCCTTCCGCGACACGCTGCTCGAACAAGCCGAACAGGGCGTCGACTACTTCACCATTCACGCGGGTGTACTGCTGCGCTACGTGCCGATGACCGCCAAACGCCTGACAGGTATTGTCTCGCGCGGCGGTTCGATCATGGCGAAATGGTGTCTCTCTCATCACAAAGAGAACTTCCTGTTTGAACATTTCCGCGAGATTTGCGAAATCTGTGCCGCCTACGACGTTTCGCTCTCTCTCGGCGACGGCCTGCGTCCAGGCTCGATTCAGGATGCCAACGACGAGGCGCAGTTCTCCGAGCTGCATACGCTGGGCGAACTGACCAAAATCGCCTGGGAATACGACGTGCAGGTGATGATTGAAGGCCCGGGTCATGTGCCGATGCATATGATCCAGCGCAATATGACCGAAGAGCTGGAGCACTGCCATGAAGCGCCGTTCTACACCTTAGGGCCGTTGACGACAGATATCGCGCCGGGCTATGACCACTTCACCTCCGGCATTGGTGCGGCGATGATCGGCTGGTTTGGCTGTGCAATGCTGTGCTACGTCACGCCAAAAGAGCACCTTGGCCTGCCGAACAAAGAAGACGTGAAGCAAGGGCTGATTACCTACAAGATTGCCGCCCATGCCGCTGATTTAGCCAAAGGCCATCCGGGAGCGCAGATCCGCGATAACGCCATGTCGAAAGCACGCTTTGAATTCCGCTGGGAAGACCAGTTTAACCTCGCACTCGACCCATTCACCGCCCGCGCCTATCACGATGAAACCCTGCCACAGGAGTCCGGCAAGGTTGCCCACTTCTGCTCCATGTGCGGGCCGAAGTTCTGCTCGATGAAAATCAGCCAGGAGGTCCGCGACTACGCCGCCGCACAAACCATTGAAATCGGAATGGCGGATATGTCGGAGAACTTCCGCGTCAAAGGCGGCGAAATCTACCTCAAAAAAGAGGAGGCGTGATGTACCAGCCTGATTTCCCGACCGTGCCGTTCCGCCTCGGGCTGTACCCGGTGGTAGACAGCGTTGAATGGATTGAACGCTTGCTGCAGGCAGGTGTGCGCACGATCCAACTGCGCATTAAAGATAAACGTGATGAAGAGGTCGAAACCGACGTCATTGCCGCCATAGAGTTGGGGCGTCGCTATGATGCTCGCCTGTTTATCAACGACTACTGGAGCCTGGCAATTAAGCACAACGCGTACGGCGTGCATCTGGGCCAGGAAGACCTCGAAACCACCGACCTGAAGGCGATTCAGGCGGCGGGGCTACGCCTGGGTGTTTCCACTCACGATGATATGGAGATAGACGTAGCGCTGGCTGCTAAGCCTTCTTATATCGCGCTGGGTCATGTCTTCCCGACGCAAACCAAGCAGATGCCGTCGGCCCCGCAGGGTCTCACGCAGCTGGCAAGCCATAGTAAACGACTGGCGGATTACCCCACTGTCGCTATCGGCGGCATCAGCCTTGAGCGCGCCCCAGCGGTGCTGGCGACCGGCGTTGGCAGTATTGCCGTGGTCAGCGCCATAACCCACGCCGCAGACTGGCAGGCAGCCACGGCGCAGCTACTGGACATTGCGGGAGCCGGCGATGAATGACCGCGATTTTATGCGCTACAGCCGCCAGATCCTGCTCGCCGACATTGCCATTGAGGGCCAACAAAAGCTGCTCGATAGCCATGTGCTGATCGTCGGTTTAGGTGGGCTCGGCTCGCCTGCGGCACTGTATCTGGCGGGAGCGGGCGTCGGCACGCTGACGTTGGCGGACGATGATGACGTTCATCTGAGCAACCTGCAACGGCAAATATTGTTCACCACCGATGATATCGCCCGCCCGAAAGCACAGGCGGCAAAGCGACATCTGGCATGCCTTAATCCGGACAGCGACCTGGTCGTCCTTGAGCAGCGGCTGACCGGTGAGGCGCTCCGGCATGCGGTAGCGCGTGCCGACGTGGTGCTCGACTGTACCGACAACATGGCGACGCGCCAGGAAATTAACGCCGCCTGCGTGATGCTCAACACTCCGCTCATCACCGCCAGCGCTGTGGGCTTTGGCGGCCAGCTAATGGTACTGACGCCACCGTGGGAACAAGGCTGTTACCGTTGCCTGTGGCCGGATGATGTAGAGCCGGAACGCAACTGCCGCACCGCCGGCATCGTCGGCCCGGTTGTGGGCGTGATGGGCACCTTGCAAGCGCTGGAGGCGATTAAATTACTCAGCGGCATTGAAACTCCCAGTGGGGAGCTACGCCTGTTCGACGGTAAAACCAGCCAGTGGCGCAGCCTCGCGCTGCGTCGTGCCAGCAGCTGCCCGGTCTGCGGAGGACAACATGCAGATTCAGTTCAATGATGAGCCGATGCAGTGCGCCGAGGGACAAACCGTCAGCGGGCTGCTCACTGCGCTAAATCAACTTAAACCGGGAGCGGCGCTGGCGCTTAATCAACAGATCCTGCCGCGCGAGCAGTGGGAGCAGCAAATCGTGCAGGAAGGCGACCAGATCCTGCTTTTTCAGGTTATTGCAGGGGGTTGATATGTTACGTATTGCCGACAAAACGTTTGATTCACATCTGTTCACCGGCACCGGAAAATTTGCTTCGTCGCAGCTGATGGTCGAGGCGATTCGCGCCTCCGGCAGCCAACTGGTGACGCTGGCGATGAAGCGCGTGGATTTGCGCCAGCACAACGATGCCATTCTGGCCCCACTTATCGAGGCGGGGGTGACGCTACTGCCTAACACCTCTGGGGCGAAAACCGCGGAAGAGGCTATTTTCGCCGCCCAGCTGGCGCGTGAAGCGCTGGGCACAAACTGGCTAAAATTAGAAATCCACCCGGACGCCCGTTGGCTATTGCCGGATCCGATTGAAACGTTAAAAGCCGCGGAAGCATTGGTGAAACAGGGCTTTGTGGTGCTGCCCTACTGCGGCGCGGATCCGGTGCTGTGTAAGCGGCTGGAAGAGGTCGGCTGCGCGGCGGTAATGCCGCTCGGCGCGCCCATCGGTTCTAATCAGGGACTGGAAACGAAAGCGATGCTGGAGATTATTATCCAACAGGCAACCGTACCGGTGGTGGTTGATGCGGGTATCGGCGTCCCCAGCCACGCCACACAGGCGCTGGAAATGGGTGCCGACGCAGTGCTGGTCAACACGGCAATCGCCGTGGCCGACTGCCCGGTCACGATGGCTACCGCCTTCCGTCTGGCGGTTGAAGCGGGCCTTCTGGCGCGCCAGGCGGTACCAGGAAGCAAAAGTTCGCAGGCAAGCGCCACCAGCCCGTTAACCGGATTCCTGGAGGCCTTCGTATGAAAACGTTCAGCGACCGCTGGCGCCAGCTTGACTGGGATGACATCCGCCTGCGTATCAACGGTAAAACCGCCGCTGACGTGGAGCACGCCCTCAACACTTCACAGCTTAGTCGCGACGATCTGATGGCGTTGCTCTCCCCTGCCGCCGCCGACTTTCTGGAGCCGTTGGCACAGCGAGCGCAGCGCCTGACCCGGCAGCGCTTCGGCAACACGGTCAGCTTTTATGTTCCGCTGTATCTCTCGAACCTTTGCGCCAACGACTGCACCTACTGCGGCTTTTCCATGAGCAACCGTATCAAACGCAAAACGCTGGACGAAGATGAGATAAAACGAGAGTGTACCGCTATCCGTGAGCTGGGTTTTGAGCATCTGTTGTTGGTCACCGGTGAACATCAGGCAAAAGTCGGAATGGATTACTTTCGTCGCCATTTGCCCACCATTCGCCGCCAGTTTGCCTCGTTGCAGATGGAAGTTCAGCCGCTGTCAGAGGCTGAATATGCGGAGCTGAAGATGCTGGGACTGGATGGCGTGATGGTGTATCAGGAGAGCTATCATGAGGCGATTTACGCTCGCCACCATCTGAAGGGGAAAAAGCAGGATTTCTTCTGGCGACTGGAAACGCCGGACAGGCTGGGCCGCGCAGGGATCGACAAAATCGGTCTTGGCGCGTTGATTGGTTTGTCCGACAGCTGGCGGGTCGATTGCTATATGGTGGCTGAACATCTGCTGTGGATGCAGCAGCATTACTGGCAGAGCCGCTACTCCATCTCCTTCCCTCGCCTGCGCCCATGCACCGGTGGCGTTGAACCCGCATCGATCATGGACGAGCGACAGTTGGTCCAAACCATTTGCGCGTTTCGTTTACTGGCGCCAGAAATTGAGCTGTCGCTCTCCACCCGCGAATCGCCATGGTTCCGTGATCATGTGATCCCGCTGGCGATCAACAACGTCAGCGCCTTCTCAAAAACACAGCCCGGCGGTTATGCCGATAACCATCCTGAACTGGAACAGTTCTCCCCACACGACGCCCGTCGCCCAGAAGCCGTTGCTGAAGCACTAATGGCGCAGGGGTTACAGCCCGTGTGGAAGGACTGGGACAGCTATCTGGGACGCGCTTCGCAGATGCCGTAAGTCCGGAGCAATCGCATAAAACGAAAAAACCCGCTTTCGCGGGTTTTTTCTTCACTGTCACTTAACTGCTCAGGCTCTGGCCTTCATCGCTATCGTAAGCATTAGTGAAATTATCGGCGATTACAGCGCGACAACGTTAACAGCAGACGGGCCTTTAGCGCCATTCTCCACAGAGAACTCCACTTTTTGACCTTCGTCTAATGTTTTAAAATCGTTACTCTGGATAGCAGAGAAATGCACAAACACGTCCTTGCTACCGTCCTGAGGAGTGATAAAGCCGAAGCCTTTCTCAGAGTTAAACCATTTTACTAAACCAGTCATTTTGTTAGACATAGATACTTCCTTTCATATTTTTGAGCCGCTTAAGCAGCGAAGATGGCCTGTTTTGCAGAAATTAACTTATGGGGCACTTAGGGAGGAGGCTCATGAAGAAGAGTATCTGAGGATAACGCTTGAACTGAGAACTGCTTTACTAAAACTGCTTTCATAAGGTCTGTGTATCAAACCGATGTCGCTATAGTAGACTTACTTCTAATCAATAAGCAAGCATTAATTTATTTAATAATCGATTAGCGCCGAAATGTTACACCATCGCGGTTGAGCATTTCAGGTAACAACTTGATCTAAAATGAACAAAAGCCCTGACCATTGCAGTCAGGGCTTTAAGTTACTACACACTTCAAATTTAACATTAATAAACTTAACGATTTAATACTGCTGATGGTACTACTTTAAAATGTACACGTTTACTACAGATAATATTGGATATTGATACTAACTAAAACCGTCCTCTATTTACCGTTAAACACATTCCAGCCGCTTGATAATTGAACTCAAGGCTGGTGACCTAAACAAGTACACTTCCCCTCGCGACATATACTCTTTGATGCGTTGCCTTATTTCCCTTGCGATAACCAGAAAACAGAAACCGCAAACATTTACTATTAAATCATGGCGTTACATCGTCGCGTTTTACTAACTATTTGCGATTAGATATATCAACTACGTGGCCTTAAAGCATTGTCGAGGTGAATAAATAGCGTTTTCAGCATCGACTATCCCATACAAAAATACTTCGTGGCCTTTATCGCAACCCCCAATCAAGCTCTACTAACACTTACTACGTTAACAGCAAACTACAATTTCTCCGCTGTTAAGTATTAACATACGGGTTTAAAAAACGCTGTCAATACTGTTTTTTATAACATGTCTTTATTAACAGTGATTATATATTCCTGCATATGATAAATGGGTCAACAATCGCCAACCCAGGGCCAGATCGTAGGGTTGAGCCTCTTTTTGTAACCGGTTTCAGAAAAAGTAACTTTCTTTGTGATGCCTTGCACACAATCGTTGCAAAGCAGTTGTTGCTGCGGCTGGCTCGCGATAATTATCACCCCACACATGTTGATCGAGACTGCTTATGAAAAACATCGTTTTATGCTGTGCCGCCGGAATGTCCACCAGCATGCTGGTGCAAAAGATGAAAGATGCCGCCCAGAAAAAAGGAGTCGACGTCACTATCAAAGCGGTCCCGGTGGCTGAGTTTGAAGAGAATATCGCCACTGCGGATATCGTATTGCTCGGCCCACAGGTTAAGTATGAACAGGCCAAGCTGCAGGCGCTCGCCGACCCGCTAGGAAAAAAAGTCGCCGTTATCGATATGATGGATTACGGCATGATGAAAGGCGATGCGGTACTGGACAACGCGCTGAAACTACTGGAGTGATGGCATGGAAGAGTTAGAAACGATCATCATGGAATTATTGGTAAACGCCGGAGCTGCGCGCAGTCAAGCCCTGACGGCGTTGCAACTGGCGCGTAAAGGTGATTTCGCCGGGGCAGAACACGCGATGATGGAATCACGCGAGTATGTTAAACAAGCGCATAAAATCCAAACCCAGCTGATCGGAATTGACGAAGGCACTGGCAAACTACCGGTTAATCTCATCACCGTCCATTCGCAGGACCACCTGATGAATGCCATGGTGATTCAGGATCTGGCAGGCGATATGATTGAACTGTATCGACGCTTACCGCCAGTAAACTGATCGGATGGCGTAAGCCGTAGGCCTCATAAGCCTGGCGTCATCATGCCGGATGGCAGCTGATGCCTTATCCGATCAACATAATACATCTTAAATCCATCGACATAAAAAAACCCGCAGAAGCGGGTTTTTTTATTAGCGTCAGCAACGATTAATCGTTGTCAGAACCGCCCAGGCCTGCGTTCAGCAGTTCTGCCAGGCTGGCAGACGCATCTTCAGCAGTCACCTGCGGAGCAGCTGGCAGTTCGCCCGCTGCGCGGCGGCGCATACGATCCTGGTGGTACGCATAACCGGTACCCGCCGGGATCAGACGACCCACGATAACGTTCTCTTTCAGACCGCGCAGTTCATCACGTTTACCTGCAACAGCGGCTTCGGTCAGGACACGCGTGGTTTCCTGGAACGATGCAGCAGAGATGAAGGACTCGGTCGCCAGAGACGCTTTGGTGATACCCAGCAGATCGCGGGAGAATGTTGCACCCACTTTGCCGTTCGCTTCCAGATCGCGGTTAGCAATCTTGACGCGGGAGTATTCAACCTGCTCGCCTTCCAGGAAGTCGGAGCTACCAGCGCTTTCGATGGTGGCTTTACGCAGCATCTGACGAACGATAACTTCGATGTGCTTATCGTTAATCTTAACGCCCTGCAGACGGTATACGTCCTGAACTTCGTTAACGATATAACGAGTTACAGCATGCACACCACGCAGACGCAGGATGTCGTGCGGCGCTTCCGGACCGTCGGAAACAACGTCACCACGTTCTACACGTTCACCTTCGAACACGTTGAGCTGACGCCATTTCGGAATCATCTCTTCGTACGGCTCGCTACCGTCTACCGGGGTGATAACCAGACGACGTTTACCTTTGGTTTCTTTACCGAAGGAAATGATGCCGCTGATTTCAGCCAGGATTGCCGGCTCTTTCGGACGACGTGCTTCGAACAGGTCCGCAACGCGCGGCAGACCACCGGTGATATCCTTGGTACCGCCGGATTCCTGCGGAACACGCGCCAGGGTGTCACCAGAACTGATCTGTACGCCATCTTCCAGCTGAACAATCGCTTTACCCGGCAGGAAGTACTGAGCAGGCATATCGGTGCCTGGGATCAGAACGTCGTTGCCCTGAGCATCAACAATTTTCAGTGCCGGACGCAGGTCTTTACCACCCGCAGTACGTTCTGCAGAATCCAGAACCACCAGAGAAGACAGACCGGTCAGCTCGTCGGTCTGACGAGTAATGGTCTGGCCGTCGATCATGTCAGTAAAGCGGACGAAACCACTCACTTCGGTGATAACCGGCATAGTGTGCGGATCCCAGTTCGCTACGGTTTCGCCGCCAGCAACCTGTTCGCCATCACCTTTCGCCATAACGGAGCCGTAAGGCACTTTATAGCTTTCTTTGGTACGGCCGAATTCGTCGATCAGTTTCAGTTCGGTGTTACGTGAGGTGATAACCAGTTTACCGCTGGAGTTAACAACCGACTTCGCATTGCTCAGACGGATGCTACCTTTGTTTTTCACCTGGATGCTGGATTCAGCAGCCGCACGAGATGCCGCACCACCGATGTGGAACGTACGCATCGTCAGCTGTGTACCCGGTTCACCGATGGACTGTGCCGCGATAACGCCGATTGCTTCACCTTTATTGATGATGTGGCCACGCGCCAGGTCACGACCATAGCAGTGCGCACATACACCAAAGTCGGTGTCACAGGATACAACGGAACGGACTTTGACGGAGTCAACGGAGTTCTCTTCCAGCAGGTCACACCACTGTTCGTGCAGCAGCGTGTTGCGTGGAACCAGAATATCCGCCGTACCCGGCTTCAGAACGTCTTCAGCAGTCACACGACCCAGAACGCGATCGCGCAGCGGTTCTTTAACGTCACCACCCTCGATAACCGGGGTCATGGTGATGCCTTCCAGCGTGCCGCAATCGTCTTCAGTAACAACCAAGTCCTGCGCGACGTCAACCAGACGACGAGTCAGATAACCGGAGTTCGCTGTTTTCAGTGCGGTATCCGCCAGACCTTTACGAGCACCGTGAGTAGAGATGAAGTACTGGAGTACGTTCAGACCTTCACGGAAGTTCGCGGTGATTGGCGTTTCGATGATGGAGCCATCTGGCTTAGCCATCAGACCACGCATACCGGCCAGCTGACGAATCTGTGCTGCAGAACCACGCGCACCGGAGTCGGCCATCATGTAGATGCTGTTGAAGGAAACCTGCTGCTCTTCTACGCCGTCACGGTTAATCACGGTTTCGGTTTGCAGGTTATCCATCATCGCTTTGGATACACGATCGTTCGCCGCAGCCCAGATATCGATAACTTTGTTATAGCGTTCGCCCGCGGTTACCAGACCAGACTGGAACTGCTCCTGGATCTCAGCAACTTCAGCTTCCGCTTCAGAGATGATCTCGTGTTTCTTCTCTGGGATGACCATGTCATCAATACCAACAGATGCACCTGAACGCGCTGCATAAGCAAAGCCGGTGTACATTGTCTGGTCAGCGAAGATAACCGTCGGCTTCAGGCCCAGAATGCGGTAACAGGTGTTCAGCATTTTGGAGATTGCTTTCTTGCCCAGCGCCTGGTTGACGATGGAGAAAGGCAGACCTTTCGGTACGATCATCCACAGAATGGCGCGACCAACGGTCGTGTCTTTCAGGCTGGTGTGCGCAACGAATTCGCCGTTTTCATCTTTTTCGTATTCAGTGATACGCACTTTAACGCGCGCATGCAGAGAGGCCAGACCTGCGCGATAGATACGCTCAGCTTCTTTCGGGCCAGTCAGCACCATGCCTTCGCCTTTGGCGTTAACACAGTCACGGGTCATGTAGTACAGACCCAATACAACGTCCTGAGACGGAACGATGATAGGTTCGCCGTTCGCCGGAGACAGGATGTTGTTGGTAGACATCATCAGCGCACGCGCTTCGAGCTGGGCTTCCAGCGTCAGCGGTACGTGAACAGCCATCTGGTCACCATCGAAGTCGGCGTTATATGCCGCACAAACCAGCGGGTGCAGCTGGATAGCTTTACCTTCGATCAGTACCGGTTCAAATGCCTGGATCCCCAGACGGTGCAGGGTTGGTGCACGGTTCAGCAGTACCGGGTGTTCGCGGATAACTTCGTCCAGGATATCCCAAACGACAGCTTCTTCACGCTCAACCATTTTCTTAGCGGCTTTGATGGTGGTGGCCAGGCCACGCAGTTCCAGCTTGCCGTAAATGAACGGTTTGAACAGTTCCAGTGCCATTTTCTTCGGCAGACCGCACTGATGCAGACGCAGGTATGGACCTACGGTGATTACAGAACGACCGGAGTAGTCAACACGCTTACCGAGCAGGTTCTGACGGAAACGACCCTGTTTACCTTTGATCATATCGGCCAAAGATTTCAGAGGACGTTTGTTAGAACCGGTGATCGCACGACCGCGACGACCGTTATCCAGCAGGGCGTCAACCGCTTCCTGCAGCATACGTTTTTCGTTACGTACGATGATGTCCGGCGCAGCCAGATCCAGCAGACGTTTCAGACGGTTGTTACGGTTGATCACGCGACGGTACAGATCGTTCAAATCTGATGTTGCGAAACGACCACCATCCAGCGGAACCAGCGGACGCAGATCTGGCGGCAGAACCGGCAGAACGGTCAGGATCATCCACTCTGGCTTGTTGCCAGACTGTACGAATGCTTCCAGCAGTTTGATACGTTTGGTCAGCTTCTTACGCTTGGTTTCGGAGTTGGTTTCGTTCAGCTCTTCGCGCAGAGTTTCGCACTCTTGCTCCAGATCCATGCTCTTCAGCAGGGCCTGGATTGCTTCCGCACCCATCTTCGCGTCGAATTCGTCACCGAACTCTTCCAGCGCGTCCAGATACTGCTCTTCAGTCAGGATCTGTTGACGTTCCAGGTTAGTCATACCGCCTTCGATAACCACATAAGATTCGAAGTACAGTACGCGTTCGATATCGCGCAGCGGCATATCGAGCAGCAGACCGATACGGGACGGCAGAGATTTCAGGAACCAGATGTGAGCGGTCGGAGACGCCAGCTCGATGTGGCCCATACGCTCACGGCGTACTTTAGTCTGGGTCACTTCAACGCCGCACTTCTCACAGATCACACCGCGGTGTTTCAGGCGCTTGTACTTACCGCACAGGCACTCATAGTCTTTTACCGGCCCAAAGATACGGGCGCAGAAAAGGCCGTCACGTTCAGGTTTGAACGTACGGTAGTTGATGGTTTCCGGCTTCTTAACTTCACCGAAAGACCATGAACGGATCATGTCTGGCGAGGCCAGAGCAATTTTGATCGCATCAAACTCTTCGGTTTTAGTCTGCGCTTTCAGAAACTTTAATAAATCTTTCACGGATTTGCTCCCGTCGGAGTTAGCACAATCTGGCGCTGGCTGTTACGCCAGCACCAGTGACCTGTTTGATCGAGAGTTACTCGTCTTCCAGCTCGATGTTGATACCCAGCGAACGAATCTCTTTCAACAGTACGTTGAAGGATTCCGGCATGCCTGGTTCCATCTGATGGTTGCCGTCCACGATGTTTTTATACATCTTAGTACGACCGTTCACGTCATCAGACTTAACGGTGAGCATTTCCTGCAGGGTGTATGCCGCGCCGTATGCTTCAAGCGCCCACACTTCCATCTCCCCGAAGCGCTGACCACCGAACTGAGCCTTACCACCCAGCGGCTGCTGAGTAACCAGGCTGTAAGAACCGGTAGAACGCGCATGCATCTTGTCATCAACCAAGTGGTTCAGTTTCAGCATGTACATGTAGCCAACGGTAACCTGGCGCTCGAACTGCTCACCGGTACGACCGTCGAACAGTGTGATCTGACCGGAAGTCGGCAGGCCACCCAGCTGTAACAGTTCCTTGATTTCAGACTCTTTCGCACCGTCGAACACCGGCGTTGCGATCGGCATACCTTTTTTCAGGTTTTCAGCCAGACGCAGAACTTCTTCATCGCTGAAGGTATTCAGGTCAACTTTCTGACGAACATCTGAACCCAGATCGTAAGCACGCTGGATGAATTCGCGCAGTTTCGCGACTTCCTGCTGCTGTTTCAGCATGGCGTTGATCTTATCGCCGATACCTTTCGCAGCCATACCCAGGTGGGTTTCAAGGATCTGACCGATGTTCATACGCGATGGTACGCCCAGCGGGTTCAGCACGATATCTACCGGCGTACCGTTAGCATCGTGTGGCATATCTTCGATCGGGTTGATCTTAGAGATTACACCCTTGTTACCGTGACGACCTGCCATCTTATCACCAGGCTGGATCCGACGTTTAACCGCCAGATAAACCTTAACAATCTTCAGCACGCCCGGTGCCAGATCGTCGCCCTGAGTGATTTTACGGCGTTTCGCTTCGAGTTTTTTCTCGAACTCGTGTTTCAGTTCGTCGTACTGCTCAGCCAGTTGTTCCAGCTGATTTTGTTTCTCTTCGTCGGTCAGGCCGAGTTCTAACCAGCGATCGCGCGGCAGTTTGTCGAGCTTCTCAGCTTCAACACCACCGGAAACCAGCACAGCGTAGATACGGCTGAACAGGCCAGCTTCGAGGATTTGCAGTTCTTCAGACAGGTCTTTTTTCGCCTGCTTCAGCTGCATCTCTTCGATTTCCAGCGCACGTTTGTCTTTTTCTACGCCATCGCGAGTAAAGACCTGAACGTCGATAATTGTACCGGAAACACCGTTTGGCACGCGCAGAGAAGAGTCTTTAACGTCAGACGCTTTCTCACCGAAGATCGCACGCAGCAGCTTCTCTTCTGGCGTCAGCTGGGTTTCACCTTTCGGCGTTACCTTACCAACCAGAATGTCGCCACCGGTTACTTCCGCGCCGATATAAACGATACCGGATTCATCCAGTTTGGAGAGCGCAGCTTCACCCACGTTCGGGATGTCAGCGGTGATCTCTTCCGGCCCCAGCTTGGTGTCACGGGACACACATGCCAGTTCCTGAATGTGGATGGTGGTGAAACGGTCTTCCTGGACAACACGCTCAGATACGAGGATGGAGTCTTCGAAGTTGTAACCATTCCATGGCATGAATGCCACGCGCATGTTCTGACCGAGCGCCAGTTCACCGAGGTCGGTGGACGGACCGTCTGCCAGCACATCACCACGTTCAACCGGCTCGCCCAGAGATACGCAAGGCATCTGGTTGATACAGGTGTTCTGGTTAGAACGGGTGTATTTGGTCAGGTTATAAATGTCGATACCTGCTTCGCCCGGGTACATCTCGTCTTCGTTAACTTTGATAACGATACGGGAAGCATCCACGTACTGGACGGTACCGCCACGTTTAGCAACCGCGGTAACACCGGAGTCAACGGCAACAGCACGTTCCATACCGGTACCAACCAGCGGCTTATCAGCACGCAGAGTCGGAACCGCCTGACGTTGCATGTTCGCACCCATCAATGCACGGTTGGCGTCATCGTGTTCCAGGAACGGGATCAGGGACGCACCGACGGATACCAC
Source organism: Citrobacter sp. RHBSTW-00887 (assembly GCF_013728095.1). NCBI lineage: Bacteria > Pseudomonadati > Pseudomonadota > Gammaproteobacteria > Enterobacterales > Enterobacteriaceae > Citrobacter > Citrobacter sp. RHBSTW-00887. The sequence continues at coordinate 4,998,012 of NZ_CP056267.1, forward strand.
CTGCTGAGTGGATACGTCCATGTAGTCAACCTGGTCACGGCTGAACAAGCTGGATTCGCCTTTGCTACGGCAGGTAACCAGATCTTCTACAAAGTGGCCTTCGTCATCCAGGTTGGAGTTCGCCTGAGCGATAACGTAGTTGCCTTCTTCGATAGCAGACAGGTAATGAATTTCGTCAGTTACAACACCGTCGGTCACTTTACGGTACGGAGTCTCGAGGAAGCCGTATTCGTTAGTCTGTGCGTACACAGACAAGGAGTTGATCAGACCAATGTTCGGACCTTCAGGCGTTTCGATTGGACATACGCGACCGTAGTGAGTCGGGTGTACGTCTCGAACTTCGAAGCCTGCGCGTTCACGGGTCAAACCGCCTGGGCCGAGTGCAGAGATACGACGTTTGTGCGTAATCTCAGACAGCGGGTTGTTCTGGTCCATAAACTGAGACAGCTGGCTGGAACCAAAGAACTCTTTCACTGCTGCAGAAATCGGCTTAGCGTTGATCATATCCTGAGGCATCAGGGTATCCAGATCGCCCAGAGACAGACGCTCTTTCACCGCACGCTCAACACGTACCAGGCCAACGCGGAACTGGTTTTCCGCCATTTCGCCTACGGAACGGATACGACGGTTACCGAGGTGGTCGATATCATCGACTTCGCCTTTACCGTTACGGATATCGATGAGCTTCTTCATCACTTCGATGATGTCGTCTTTGCTCAGGATACCGGAACCTTCGATTTCGTCGCGCAGCAGAGAACGGTTGAACTTCATACGACCAACCGCAGACAGGTCATAGCGGTCTTCGGAGAAGAACAGGTTCTCGAACAGGCTTTCAGCAGCTTCACGCGTCGGCGGCTCACCAGGGCGCATCATGCGGTAGATTTCTACCAGCGCGCTCAGACGATCGTTGGTTGGGTCGACGCGTACAGTTTCAGAAATGTACGGACCGTGGTCCAGATCGTTGGTGAACAGCGTTTCGATACGCTTGTGGCCAGACTGGCTCAGCTTAGCCAGCAGATCCAGACTCAGCTCCATGTTAGCTGCGCAGATCAGCTCGCCAGTAGATTCGTCAACGTAGTCTTTAGCCGCAACTTTACCAGCAATGTATTCAACCGGAACTTCGATATGTTTGATATCGTCTTTTTCCAGCTGGCGAATGTGGCGCGCAGTGATGCGACGGCCTTTTTCGACGTAGACTTTGCCGTTAGCTTCGATGTCAAAGGAGGCGGTTTCACCACGCAGGCGTTCCGGCACCAGTTCCATCTGCAGCTTGTTGTCACGAATTTCGAAAACAACTTTCTCAAAGAACAGGTCAAGGATCTGCTCAGTGCTGTAGTTCAGTGCACGCAGAATAATGGTCGCAGGCAGTTTACGGCGACGGTCAATACGTACGAACAGGTTGTCCTTCGGATCGAATTCGAAGTCCAGCCAGGAACCACGGTAAGGGATGATACGCGCGTTATACAGCACTTTACCCGAAGAGTGGGTTTTACCTTTGTCGGAGTCAAAGAAGACGCCAGGACTACGGTGCAGCTGAGAAACGATAACACGCTCAGTACCGTTGATAACAAAGGTACCGTTGTCTGTCATGAGCGGAATTTCGCCCATGTAGACTTCTTGTTCTTTAATGTCTTTTACGGTGCCTTCCGGCGCTTCGCGCTCGTAGATCACCAGGCGCAGTTTTACGCGCAGCGGTGCGGAATAGGTCACGCCACGGATCTGACATTCCTGAACGTCAAACACCGGTTCGCCAAGGCGGTAGCTGACGTATTGCAGCTCGGAATTACCGCTGTAGCTCTGAATCGGGAAAACGGAACGGAAAGCTGCTTCCAGACCATACTGCCCTTCAGGATCTTGCTCGATGAACTTCTGAAACGAGTCAAGCTGGATAGAAAGGAGATAAGGTATGTCCAACACTTGCGGACGTTTACCAAAATCCTTACGAATACGTTTTTTCTCGGTATAGGAGTAAACCATTAGGGTTCCTCAGCTCGCTGACAAGTCGACCCATCTGTCCGACGAAGGGACAGTTTGTGCAACACTATTTTGTTGACCGGAAAATCGAATACTTTCCGCAATGCCTGTTGCTATCACGCTTAAACCATTTCATTGCGATTTACACAGAACTGACGTTCTGTCGCAGTATATTAAGACGTCGATAGAAACAAGCATTGAAAGGCACAGCAGTAGTCAAACAGTGTGAAATGCTACTGGCGCCTTACAGCGCAAAAAGGCTGGTGACTAAAAAGTCACCAGCCATCAGCCTAATTTCTTAGGCTGCAACCAGAAAAGTTGGCTTATTTAACTTCAACTTCAGCGCCAGCTTCTTCCAGAGATTTTTTCAGTGCTTCTGCGTCGTCTTTGCTCACGCCTTCTTTCAGCGCAGCCGGTGCAGATTCTACCAGGTCTTTAGCTTCTTTCAGACCCAGGCCAGTTGCGCCACGTACTGCTTTGATAACAGCAACTTTGTTAGCGCCTGCAGCTTTCAGAATTACGTCGAATTCAGTTTTTTCTTCAGCAGCTTCAGCCGGGCCAGCAGCTACAGCTACAGCAGCAGCAGCAGAAACACCGAATTTTTCTTCCATTGCAGAAATCAGTTCTACAACGTCCATTACGGACATAGCGGATACTGCTTCAATGATTTGATCTTTAGTGATAGACATTTAAATTGTTCCTGAAAATCAGAATAAGTTTATACGTAAGCAGATGCTTTACAAAGATAACTGCGATTAAGCAGCTTCTTTCGCATCGCGTACAGCAGCCAGAGTACGAACCAGTTTGCCAGCCGAAGCTTCTTTCATGGTTGCCATCAGGCGTGCAATTGCTTCTTCGTAGGTCGGCAGAGTTGCCAGGCGATCGATATTCGATGCCGTAATCAACTCACCTTCAAAGGCTGCGGCTTTGACCTCAAATTTTGCATTCGCTTTCGCGAACTCTTTGAACAGACGAGCAGCAGCGCCCGGGTGTTCCATAGAGTATGCAATCAGGGTCGGACCAACAAACGTGTCTTTCAGGCACTCGAACTGAGTACCTTCAACGACGCGGCGCAGCAGGGTGTTACGAACAACACGCATGTATACGCCAGCTTCACGACCTGCTTTACGCAGTTCAGTCATTTTATCTACAGTTACGCCACGGGAATCCGCAACTACTGCAGACAGCGCGCCTTTGGCTACTTCGCTGACTTCAGCAACAATCGCTTGTTTGTCTTGAAGATTTAAAGCCATTAGCTTTGCTCCTGGATGTTTGCCGGAACTCATGTTCCGGAACTCACTTCACTCCCGCCCAACGGAGAGAGCGTCTAAATACGGTGAGCAGAAACAAGCCAGAGTATCAGAAATAATCTTAGCGTTCTGTCACCGTCTACGCAGGGCATTAAGTTTCTTACGAAACACCTGCGGTCTTCGACGGAGGCCTGGATTAGGCCAGGCTCCAACGAACAAATCTTTTCTATCTGTCGCTATTCAATCTGTAGCGGCGTTGACTGCCTTGCCACAGCCTGAATATCTCGGATATACGTCTGCAATTAGCAGAATACGTGGGGGTAGGATTGTAGACAAAATCACCGCCCACGTAAAGGCGAATATTAGTTCGCCACAGTCGCAGTCAGACCAGACTGATCAACGGCAACGCCAGCACCCATGGTGGTGGAGATGCTAACTTTCTTGATGTACACGCCTTTTGCCTGAGTCGGTTTTGCTTTTTTCAGCGCAACCAGCAGAGCTTCCAGGTTTTCTTTCAGTTTGTCAGCGTCAAAATCCACTTTACCGATGGTGGTGTGGATGATGCCGTTTTTGTCGTTACGGTAACGAACCTGACCAGCTTTAGCATTCTTAACAGCTTCAGCAACGTTAGGAGTTACAGTACCAACTTTCGGGTTTGGCATCAGGCCGCGCGGACCCAGAACCTGACCCAGCTGGCCAACAACGCGCATTGCATCCGGGGAAGCAATAACAACGTCAAAGTTCATTTCGCCTTTCTTGATCTGTTCAGCCAGATCTTCCATACCTACCAGCTCAGCGCCTGCAGCTTTAGCAGCTTCAGCGTTTGCACCCTGGGTAAATACGGCTACGCGAACGGAACGGCCAGTACCGTGCGGCAGTACAGTTGCACCACGTACGTTCTGGTCAGATTTACGAGCATCGATGCCGAGGTTAACAGCAACGTCCACGCTTTCTACGAATTTAGCAGTGGCCAGCTCTTTCAGCAGAGCGATAGCTTCGTTGATGTCATACTGCTTAGTAGCATCAACTTTGTCACGGATCACGGACATGCGCTTGGTCAGTTTAGCCATTTCTTAGTCCTCCACTACCAGGCCCATGGAACGTGCAGTACCTTCAATGGAGCGAGTCATCGCTTCAATGTCGGAACCAGTCATGTCGGCAGCTTTGGTCTGCGCGATTTCCTGCAGCTGAGCGCGGGAAATTTTACCCACTTTGTCTTTGTTCGGCTTGCCGGAACCAGACTTGATACCAGCCGCTTTCTTCAGCAGAACTGCTGCCGGAGGCGTTTTGGTAACGAAAGTGAAAGAACGGTCAGCGTAAACGGTGATAACAACCGGGATTGGCAGACCTTTTTCCATGGAATCAGTTTTAGCGTTGAACGCTTTGCAGAATTCCATGATGTTCACGCCTTGTTGACCCAGTGCAGGACCTACCGGCGGACTCGGGTTAGCCATACCAGCTGCAACCTGCAGCTTGACATAGGCTTGGACTTTCTTAGCCATTCTAAATTCCTCTAGTTGGGTTATAACGCCTCAAGGAGGCTCCCCGTGATTAAATTCGTTTTACGGATAGGATCCATAAAAACAAAAGGCGCGAAATTGTATTCCAATCTCGCGCCTTGTGCAACGATTAAATCGTCGCTTTTTTGATCGGGGTGTTAGGCTTTTTCAACCTGAGCGAAGTCCAGTTCAACTGGAGTCGCACGACCGAAGATAGATACGGAAACTTTCAGACGAGACTTCTCGTAGTCCACTTCTTCAACCACGCCGTTAAAGTCAGCGAACGGACCGTCGCTAACGCGAACCATTTCACCTGGCTCAAACATCGTTTTCGGACGCGGCTTGTCGCCAACCTGCTGCAGACGGTTCATGATCGCATCAACTTCTTTGTCGCTGATCGGCGCCGGACGGTCAGATGTACCGCCGATAAAGCCCATCACACGCGGCACGCTGCGCACCAGGTGCCAGCTTGCGTCATTCATCACCATCTGGACCAATACATAGCCCGGGAAGAATTTACGTTCGCTCTTGCGACGCTGACCGCCACGGATTTCGACCACTTCTTCGGTCGGCACCATGACTTCGCCAAACAACTCTTCCATATTTTGTAACTTGATATATTCGCGCAACGATGTAGCTACGCGGCCTTCAAAACCGGAAAACGCCTGAACGACGTACCAGCGCTTTTTAGGGGCTTCAGACATCTTAGAACCTCAGGCCAGTGATAAAGGATACCAGGCGAACCAGAATACCATCCAGTCCCCACAGGATCAGTGACATTACTGCGGTAACCGCAGCCACAATTAATGTGGTGTGCAATGTTTCCTGGCGAGTTGGCCAAATGACCTTACGGACTTCGGTTCTCGCTTCACGGGCAAAAGCAACGGTCGCTTTACCTTTTGTTGTCAACAGCGCGACACCACCCGCTGCGGCAATCAGAATCACTACGGCCAGCGCACGCAGCGGCAGCATCATGTCACGATAGAGGTAGTTGCCAACGATAGCTACAAGCAGCAATACAGCGACAACAACCCACTTCATCGCTTCCAGGCCGCGCCCGCTTCCTTGAGCTTCGGTATTCGCACTCATAAACCAACCTGTCAGAAGTATTCTACAAACATTTTCACCCCGCGTAAGCGAGGCGATCCAAACCGAAATGCTCTGGTGCGTTTCGGACTAAACGCCCTCTTCAGAGCCTGTCTCAGCAATGATTATGACAAATAAAATCACTGATGAGCCAGGTTCTGGTGTGAAAGCGTGCAAAAAGGGCATCAAATGATGCCCTTTTATTGCGCATTGCGTCAAATGTTATTCGGCAATTAGCTCATTACTTTGGCAACAACGCCCGCACCAACAGTACGGCCGCCTTCACGGATTGCGAAACGCAGACCGTCGTCCATCGCGATTGGGTGGATCAGGGTAACAACCATTTTGATGTTGTCGCCCGGCATTACCATCTCAACGCCTTCCGGCAGTTCGATAGTACCAGTCACGTCAGTAGTACGGAAGTAGAACTGCGGACGGTAGCCTTTGAAGAACGGAGTATGACGGCCGCCTTCGTCTTTGGACAGAATGTACACTTCAGATTCGAACTTGGTGTGCGGCTTGATAGAGCCCGGCTTAGCCAGTACCTGACCACGTTCGATTTCTTCACGTTTGATACCACGCAGCAGAACACCAACGTTCTCACCAGCACGGCCTTCGTCCAGCAGTTTGCGGAACATTTCAACGCCAGTACAGGTAGACTTAGCAGTCTCTTTGATACCAACGATTTCAACTTCTTCACCAACTTTGATGATACCGCGCTCTACACGACCGGTAACAACGGTACCACGACCGGAGATGGAGAATACGTCTTCGATAGGCAGCAGGAACGGCTTGTCAATCGCACGCTCTGGTTCTGGGATGTAAGAATCCAGGAAGCCAGCCAGTTCGATGATTTTCGCTTCCCACTCAGCTTCGCCTTCCAGCGCTTTCAGAGCAGAACCACGAACGATCGGAGTGTCGTCGCCCGGGAAATCGTACTGAGACAGAAGTTCACGAACTTCCATTTCTACCAGTTCCAGCAGCTCTTCGTCATCAACCATGTCGCATTTGTTCAGGAACACGATGATGTACGGAACGCCTACCTGACGACCCAGCAGGATGTGCTCACGAGTCTGCGGCATCGGGCCGTCAGTCGCAGCAACAACCAGGATCGCGCCGTCCATCTGCGCAGCACCGGTGATCATGTTTTTAACATAGTCGGCGTGGCCCGGGCAGTCTACGTGTGCGTAGTGGCGAGTCGGGGTGTCATATTCAACGTGAGAAGTGTTGATGGTGATACCACGAGCTTTTTCTTCCGGCGCGTTATCGATCTGGTCGAATGCACGAGCAGCACCGCCGTAGGTTTTAGCCAGTACGGTAGTGATTGCAGCGGTCAGCGTTGTTTTACCATGGTCAACGTGGCCGATAGTACCGACGTTAACGTGCGGTTTTGTACGTTCAAATTTTTCTTTAGACATCGATTGTCCCTCTAAGACACGGATAAATCGGTGATATCACCACATCAACCAGGCCATATGCCTGAGCTGTTGAATGCTTTTAAAAGTAAACAGAGAGAAACGGGAAGGAGAAGTGAAGTGGTGCTGATACCCAGAGTCGAACTGGGGACCTCACCCTTACCAAGGGTGCGCTCTACCAACTGAGCCATATCAGCACGTCTGGAGCGGGCAGCGGGAATCGAACCCGCATCATCAGCTTGGAAGGCTGAGGTAATAGCCATTATACGATGCCCGCATCCTGAAACTCGGCTACCCAGTTCTTTCTGTAATAAAAAAGAGATTTCTCTCTTTTTTATTCGAGCTGATTAATTTTTTAACCAACTCAGGCAGCGATAACGCTGCCAGAAAGTGGTGGTGGGGGAAGGATTCGAACCTTCGAAGTCTGTGACGGCAGATTTACAGTCTGCTCCCTTTGGCCGCTCGGGAACCCCACCGGACTTGATGGTGCCGACTACCGGAATCGAACTGGTGACCTACTGATTACAAGTCAGTTGCTCTACCTACTGAGCTAAGTCGGCATCAAGTAGCGCGCATTTTATGGAGACATGCGCACTCATGCAACTAAAAAATTGCATAAAATGTTCTATCGCTCACATTTTGCTCTATACGACCGATAAATAATCTATTTCTTCTTCGAATTGAACAAATTTCCAACGTCAGCCGCGCTCCCAGAAGGCATTTTGCTCCCGCATGCCGTTATCAATAGAGAGAAAGTGCATCTTTATACATCTGGAATAGCCGTCACATTGCGTTTCAGGGGACGATTTTTTCTTATTATTCCCTCCCATCTGGTGTTACCCTCCTGCCCATTGTCCAAATTAACTGAAATGTGCGTGCCATTGCGTACCGGGGATGATTTCGTTTTTTACCGCAGACCTGATATAGCAATGACAGCCAGACCATGCGTATGAGTATAAAAGAGCAAGCGTTAACGTCGCCTTACCTACAGTTTGATCGCAACCAGTGGGCTGCGCTTCGTGATTCCGTGCCGATGACTCTGACCGAGGAAGAGATTGCTCGTCTGAAAGGCATTAACGAAGACTTATCGCTGGAAGAAGTTGCTGAGATTTATTTACCATTATCGCGTTTGCTAAATTTTTACATCAGTTCGAACCTGCGGCGTCAGGCTGTGCTGGAGCAATTTTTAGGCACCAACGGCGAGCGTATTCCTTATATTATTAGCATTGCTGGCAGCGTCGCCGTCGGCAAAAGTACGACTGCACGTGTGTTGCAAGCGTTGCTGAGTCGCTGGCCCGAGCATCGTAAGGTTGAGCTGATCACTACCGACGGTTTTCTTCATCCTAACCAGGTGTTGAAAGATCGTGGGCTCATGAAGAAGAAAGGCTTTCCTCAGTCCTATGATATGCACCGTCTGGTTAAATTCGTTTCCGATCTAAAGTCTGGCGTCCCCAACGTTACGGCACCGGTCTATTCTCATCTGATTTATGATGTGATCCCTGATGGCGACAAAACCGTTGCCCAGCCCGACATATTAATCCTCGAAGGGCTCAATGTATTACAAAGCGGGATGGACTATCCTCACGATCCACATCATGTATTTGTTTCTGACTTTGTCGACTTTTCTATTTATGTGGATGCGCCAGAAGAATTACTCCAGACGTGGTATATCAACCGCTTCCTGAAATTCCGCGAAGGGGCATTTACCAACCCAGACTCTTATTTCCATAACTATGCGAAATTGTCGGAAGACGAGGCAATCAACACGGCCACATCGCTGTGGAAAGAAATCAACTGGTTGAATTTAAAACAGAATATTTTACCAACGCGTGAGCGAGCCAGCTTAATCATGACGAAAAGCGCCAATCATGCCGTTGAGCAAGTCAGATTACGAAAATAAAAAATAAAGGGGAGCCATAGCTCCCCTTCTTATTATTCAGCGCTTCTAAGCGATATTTCCCCACCCATCCAGGGTTTTATCACGCCATTTTGTTCGAGTAGTAATGCACCTTGCGCATCTATTCCACGAGATACGCCAAATATTTCTTTATCACCAATAATGAGTTTAACAGGGCGGTCGATAAAGTTATCCAGCGCCCTCCAGCGGGACAAATACGGCGCCAGGCCCTCATGCTCAAACAGTACCAGGGCAGCGCGCAGCTCGCGGATCAGTCGGGCAGCCAGAGTATTGCGGTCAATGGTAATACCCGCCTCCTGCAGATTAATCCAGCCTTGATTAACCACATTCTCCTCAACACGACGCATGGACATGTTTATACCCGCCCCAATAACAATCTGTGCGGCATCGCCCGTTTTTCCGGTGAGTTCAACCAGGATCCCTGCCAGTTTACGGTCGAGCAAATAGAGGTCGTTCGGCCATTTAACACGTACTTTATCCGCGCCCAGATCGCGTAAAACCTCAGCCATGACAATACCAATCACCAGGCTCAGGCCAATCGCGGCTGCCGGTCCTTGTTCCAGTCGCCAGAACATTGAAAGGTACAGATTGGCGCCAAAGGGAGAGAACCATTTACGTCCACGACGACCACGACCGGCCTGCTGATACTCAGCGACGCAGGCGTCCCCTGACTCCAGTTGACCAATTCGATCCATCAGGTACTGATTGGTTGAGTCGATAACCGGCAGGACCGTTATATTCCCGCCATCCAGCTGAGAATAAATAAGTGATGAATCTAATAGCTGGATAGGTTCAGGTAAGCTGTATCCTTTACCAGGGACAGTAAATACATCAACACCCCAGTCACGTAGAGTCTGGACATGTTTATTGATTGCCGCACGGCTCATTCCCAGCTTTTCACCGAGTTGCTCACCAGAGTGAAATTCGCCATCGGCTAATAATGAAATAAGCGTCAGGGGGACGGTATTATCCTTCATGCAACGATCTCCACGGCATTCACTTCACCCAGTGGGCCAATAAACCGGACTTCCGGTTCAAGCCAGACATTGAATTTCTCACCGACTTTTTGGCGTACGTGATGCGCCAGTTGCACCACATCCTGACTCGTAGCATGGCCTGCATTGATCAGCACCAGTGCCTGCTGCTGATGTACCGCTGCGCCACCAATGCGCATGCCTTTTAGCTGACATTGATCGATAAGCCAGCCAGCAGCTAGTTTCACAGAGCCATCAGCCTGCGGGTAATGAGGTGCAGTCGGGAATTTCACCAAGAGCTCCTGCGCAATGTCCGCGGTGACAACCGGGTTTTTAAAGAAACTCCCCGCATTCCCGTTTACTTTTGGATCGGGCAGTTTTGTGGTGCGCATATGGCAAACAGAATCAAAAACCTGCCGAGGCGTTACCGTGGCAGGATCAAGACGCGTCAGGTCACCGTATGTGAGAACGGGTTGCCACTGTTTAGGTAAGCGCAGACCAACAGCTACAATCGCAAAACGATCCTGATACTCATGTTTGAAGATACTGTCACGGTAACCAAATCGGCATTCTGCGGCGCTGACGCGCAGATGTTTGCCGGTCGAAAGCTCTACGCAGTCCACGTATTCGCAGACGCGCCGCAGTTCTACGCCATAGGCACCAATATTCTGGATTGGCGATGAACCCACGCAGCCGGGGATCAGCGCCAGATTTTCCAGCCCGGGCATGCTTTGCTGCAGCGTATGCTCTACCAGATGATGCCAGTTTTCACCCGCGCCTACGTGCAAATGCCACGCATCAGGTTGTTCTGTAATCGCTATTCCCTTGATACGGTTGACGATCACCGTTCCATGGAAGGCATCAAGAAACAGGACGTTACTCCCTTCGCCCAGGATTAGCACTGGATGATGTGATGCATTGGCTGATTGCCAGGCATTTAGTAGTTGTTGCGCATTTTCAGCACAGACAAGCACATTAGCTTGTTGATCGATACCGAAGGTGTTCCAGGCTTTAAGGGAGTGATTCATAGACGCTTTCCTGATGCAAAATCGCGCTTAGTTTACCGTATATGCAGCGGGATGGCTTGTGTTATGGAAGCTTAGGATGTTGCTTTGCAACCGATGAGGCTGCAATCACAGGCAGAATAAGGTTTACAGGCGCTGTATCCGGTAATAACAGACGCTGGCCGGATAAGGCGGCACGCCGCATCCGGCAGTTCTCACTCCCTGCAGACGCAAAAAAGCCCATCCGGCAGGATGGGCTTCTTCACTTGTTTGATGCCTGGCAGTTCCCTACTCTCGCATGGGGAGACCCCACACTACCATCGGCGCTACGGCGTTTCACTTCTGAGTTCGGCATGGGGTCAGGTGGGACCACCGCGCTACAGCCGCCAGGCAAATTCTGTTTATCAACACACCTCTCGGGTCTGTCGATGTAATCTGTAATCAAGCTGAATTTCGATGTCTCATCCGCCAAAACATCTTCGGCGTTGTAAGGTTAAGCCTCACGGTTCATTAGTATCGGTTAGCTCAACGTATCGCTACGCTTACACACCCGACCTATCAACGTCGTCGTCTTCAACGTTCCTTCAGGACCCTTAAAGGGTCAGGGAGAACTCATCTCGGGGCAAGTTTCGTGCTTAGATGCTTTCAGCACTTATCTCTTCCGCATTTAGCTACCGGGCAATGCCATTGGCATGACAACCCGAACACCAGTGATGCGTCCACTCCGGTCCTCTCGTACTAGGAGCAGCCCCCCTCAATTCTCCAGCGCCCACGGCAGATAGGGACCGAACTGTCTCACGACGTTCTAAACCCAGCTCGCGTACCACTTTAAATGGCGAACAGCCATACCCTTGGGACCTACTTCAGCCCCAGGATGTGATGAGCCGACATCGAGGTGCCAAACACCGCCGTCGATATGAACTCTTGGGCGGTATCAGCCTGTTATCCCCGGAGTACCTTTTATCCGTTGAGCGATGGCCCTTCCATTCAGAACCACCGGATCACTAAGACCTGCTTTCGCACCTGCTCGAGCCGTCACTCTCGCAGTCAAGCTAGCTTATGCCTTTGCACTAACCTCCTGATGTCCGACCAGGATTAGCTAACCTTCGTGCTCCTCCGTTACTCTTTAGGAGGAGACCGCCCCAGTCAAACTACCCACCAGACACTGTCCGCAACCCGGATTACGGGTCTACGTTAGAACACCAGCCATTAAAGGGTGGTATTTCAAGGTTGGCTCCATGCAGACTGGCGTCCACACTTCAAAGCCTCCCACCTATCCTACACATCAAGGACCAGTGTTCAGTGTCAAGCTATAGTAAAGGTTCACGGGGTCTTTCCGTCTTGCCGCGGGTACACTGCATCTTCACAGCGAGTTCAATTTCACTGAGTCTCGGGTGGAGACAGCCTGGCCATCATTACGCCATTCGTGCAGGTCGGAACTTACCCGACAAGGAATTTCGCTACCTTAGGACCGTTATAGTTACGGCCGCCGTTTACCGGGGCTTCGATCAAGAGCTTCTCCTTACGGATAACCCCATCAATTAACCTTCCGGCACCGGGCAGGCGTCACACCGTATACGTCCACTTTCGTGTTTGCACAGTGCTGTGTTTTTAATAAACAGTTGCAGCCAGCTGGTATCTTCGACTGATTTCAGCTCCATGAGTAAATCACTTCACCTACATATCAGCGTGCCTTCTCCCGAAGTTACGGCACCATTTTGCCTAGTTCCTTCACCCGAGTTCTCTCAAGCGCCTTGGTATTCTCTACCTGACCACCTGTGTCGGTTTGGGGTACGATTTTGTGTTACCTGATGCTTAGAGGCTTTTCCTGGAAGCAGGGCATTTGTTACTTCAGCACCGTAGTGCCTCGTCATCACACCTCAGCGTTAACAAGACTCCGGATTTACCTGGAATCTCCGCCTACATGCTTAAACCGGGACAACCGTCGCCCGGCTAACATAGCCTTCTCCGTCCCCCCTTCGCAGTAACACCAAGTACAGGAATATTAACCTGTTTCCCATCGACTACGCCTTTCGGCCTCGCCTTAGGGGTCGACTCACCCTGCCCCGATTAACGTTGGACAGGAACCCTTGGTCTTCCGGCGTGCGGGTTTTTCACCCGCATTATCGTTACTTATGTCAGCATTCGCACTTCTGATACCTCCAGCATGCCTCACAGCACACCTTCAACGGCTTACAGAACGCTCCCCTACCCAACAACACATAGTGTCGCTGCCGCAGCTTCGGTGCATGGTTTAGCCCCGTTACATCTTCCGCGCAGGCCGACTCGACCAGTGAGCTATTACGCTTTCTTTAAATGATGGCTGCTTCTAAGCCAACATCCTGGCTGTCTGTGCCTTCCCACATCGTTTCCCACTTAACCATGACTTTGGGACCTTAGCTGGCGGTCTGGGTTGTTTCCCTCTTCACGACGGACGTTAGCACCCGCCGTGTGTCTCCCGTGATAACATTCTTCGGTATTCGCAGTTTGCATCGGGTTGGTAAGTCGGGATGACCCCCTAGCCGAAACAGTGCTCTACCCCCGAAGATGAATTCACGAGGCGCTACCTAAATAGCTTTCGGGGAGAACCAGCTATCTCCCGGTTTGATTGGCCTTTCACCCCCAGCCACAAGTCATCCGCTAATTTTTCAACATTAGTCGGTTCGGTCCTCCAGTTAGTGTTACCCAACCTTCAACCTGCCCATGGCTAGATCACCGGGTTTCGGGTCTATACCCTGCAACTTAACGCCCAGTTAAGACTCGGTTTCCCTTCGGCTCCCCTATTCGGTTAACCTTGCTACAGAATATAAGTCGCTGACCCATTATACAAAAGGTACGCAGTCACCCCATAAAGAGGCTCCCACTGCTTGTACGTACACGGTTTCAGGTTCTTTTTCACTCCCCTCGCCGGGGTTCTTTTCGCCTTTCCCTCACGGTACTGGTTCACTATCGGTCAGTCAGGAGTATTTAGCCTTGGAGGATGGTCCCCCCATATTCAGACAGGATACCACGTGTCCCGCCCTACTCTTCGAGTTCACAACACATGCACTTTTGTGTACGGGGCTGTCACCCTGTATCGCCGGACTTTCCAGACCGTTCCACTACCACACATGCTGATTCAGACTCTGGGCTGCTCCCCGTTCGCTCGCCGCTACTGGGGGAATCTCGGTTGATTTCTTTTCCTCGGGGTACTTAGATGTTTCAGTTCCCCCGGTTCGCTTCATTACGCTATGTATTCACGTAATGATAGTGTGACGAATCACACTGGGTTTCCCCATTCGGAAATCGCCGGTTATAACGGTTCATATCACCTTACCGACGCTTATCGCAGATTAGCACGTCCTTCATCGCCTCTGACTGCCAGGGCATCCACCGTGTACGCTTAGTCGCTTAACCTCACAACCCGAAGATGTTTCGTAAAACACTTCAGTGTTGCGAAAATTTGAGAGACTCGGACACACCGCTTTTCATTTCTTGTTTACGGAGAAATGAAACAGTGTGTCGTTTCAATTTTCAGCTTGATCCAGATTTTTAAAGAGCAAAACTTCGCAGTGAACCTTTTCAGGTACACTCTGAAGTTTTCTTGTGTTTTTGCAGTAAAGGATGGTGGAGCTATGCGGGATCGAACCGCAGACCTCCTGCGTGCAAAGCAGGCGCTCTCCCAGCTGAGCTATAGCCCCATCGTAGTTAAATCTCGTTTAACCTTAATTTCTGTTGAGGCAAGGCGTGGTGACGCGAAGCATACTGAAGTATGTGAGCCTCGCCGCAACGCAGCATCAACAGAAATTTGGTAGGCCTGAGTGGACTTGAACCACCGACCTCACCCTTATCAGGGGTGCGCTCTAACCACCTGAGCTACAAGCCTGCAGAGATTTTCTTACTGCTAATTTTCATCAGACAATCTGTGTGAGCACTACAAAGAACGTTTCTTTAAGGTAAGGAGGTGATCCAACCGCAGGTTCCCCTACGGTTACCTTGTTACGACTTCACCCCAGTCATGAATCACAAAGTGGTAAGCGCCCTCCCGAAGGTTAAGCTACCTACTTCTTTTGCAACCCACTCCCATGGTGTGACGGGCGGTGTGTACAAGGCCCGGGAACGTATTCACCGTGGCATTCTGATCCACGATTACTAGCGATTCCGACTTCATGGAGTCGAGTTGCAGACTCCAATCCGGACTACGACATACTTTATGAGGTCCGCTTGCTCTCGCGAGGTCGCTTCTCTTTGTATATGCCATTGTAGCACGTGTGTAGCCCTACTCGTAAGGGCCATGATGACTTGACGTCATCCCCACCTTCCTCCAGTTTATCACTGGCAGTCTCCTTTGAGTTCCCGACCGAATCGCTGGCAACAAAGGATAAGGGTTGCGCTCGTTGCGGGACTTAACCCAACATTTCACAACACGAGCTGACGACAGCCATGCAGCACCTGTCTCACGGTTCCCGAAGGCACCAAGGCATCTCTGCCAAGTTCCGTGGATGTCAAGAGTAGGTAAGGTTCTTCGCGTTGCATCGAATTAAACCACATGCTCCACCGCTTGTGCGGGCCCCCGTCAATTCATTTGAGTTTTAACCTTGCGGCCGTACTCCCCAGGCGGTCGACTTAACGCGTTAGCTCCGGAAGCCACGCCTCAAGGGCACAACCTCCAAGTCGACATCGTTTACGGCGTGGACTACCAGGGTATCTAATCCTGTTTGCTCCCCACGCTTTCGCACCTGAGCGTCAGTCTTTGTCCAGGGGGCCGCCTTCGCCACCGGTATTCCTCCAGATCTCTACGCATTTCACCGCTACACCTGGAATTCTACCCCCCTCTACAAGACTCTAGCCTGCCAGTTTCGGATGCAGTTCCCAGGTTGAGCCCGGGGATTTCACATCCGACTTGACAGACCGCCTGCGTGCGCTTTACGCCCAGTAATTCCGATTAACGCTTGCACCCTCCGTATTACCGCGGCTGCTGGCACGGAGTTAGCCGGTGCTTCTTCTGCGAGTAACGTCAATTGCTGCGGTTATTAACCACAACACCTTCCTCCTCGCTGAAAGTACTTTACAACCCGAAGGCCTTCTTCATACACGCGGCATGGCTGCATCAGGCTTGCGCCCATTGTGCAATATTCCCCACTGCTGCCTCCCGTAGGAGTCTGGACCGTGTCTCAGTTCCAGTGTGGCTGGTCATCCTCTCAGACCAGCTAGGGATCGTCGCCTAGGTGAGCCGTTACCCCACCTACTAGCTAATCCCATCTGGGCACATCCGATGGCAAGAGGCCCGAAGGTCCCCCTCTTTGGTCTTGCGACGTTATGCGGTATTAGCTACCGTTTCCAGTAGTTATCCCCCTCCATCGGGCAGTTTCCCAGACATTACTCACCCGTCCGCCACTCGTCACCCAAGGAGCAAGCTCCTCTGTGCTACCGTTCGACTTGCATGTGTTAGGCCTGCCGCCAGCGTTCAATCTGAGCCATGATCAAACTCTTCAATTTAAGTTTGATGCTCGTGAATTAAACTTCGTAATGAATTACGTGTTCACTCAGAGACTTGGTATTCATTTTTCGTCTTGCGACGTTAAGAATCCGTATCTTCGAGTGCCCACACAGATTGTCTGATAAATTGTTAAAGAGCAGTGCCGCTTCGCTTTTTCTCAGCGGCGCGGGGTGTGCATATTACGCCATCCCGCTACAGAGTCAAGCGTTTATTTTCGCTTTTCTCCGCTGACCCGGCGGTTTGTAATCCGTTGTTCCGTGTCAGTGGAGGCGCATTATAGGGAGTTATTTCAGGCTGACAAGGGGAAATTTAAAATAATCTTCCGAGTGCCTATTTTTCCACCAAAACAGCCTAAACAGCCAGTTTTTCGAGCGTCTTAAAGCCATAACGCTGCAGCACGGGCAATAATTGTTCGGCTTCTGCCGTCATTGCCATGCAGAATGCGACATTCTCATCAGTTGATTTCGCGTCTGGCGCTTCATGTTCTAATAACCAGGCCGTACGACGCGCAATCGCGGCACCAGAATCCACCAGCCGCGTCCCCTCGGGCAGGACCTGTAAAAGTTCTTCCCGTAATAGAGGGAAATGGGTGCATCCGAGCACCACTGTGTCAGGTGGTTCCGACATCCGCAGCCAAGGGCGCAGGACACGACGCAGTTCTTCCAGAGAAACGGTTTCACCATGCAGCTTCGCTTCCGCCAGTTCCACCAGCTCAGCGGAACCCAGCATCGCTATCTGACATTCGTTAGCAAACCGTGCAATCAACTCATGGGTATATGAACGCTTCACCGTTGCACGCGTAGCCAGCAGTCCCACCACACCATTCGCCGTGAGTCGCGCCGCCGGTTTAATAGCAGGCACCACGCCCACAACCGGAAAGGCAAATTTCTCACGTAATGCAGGGAGCGATACCGTGCTGGCTGTATTACACGCGATGACCGCAAGAGAGAGGGGATAGCGCTGCTGGACCGCAGTCACAATCTCAACAACACGTTCGACGATAAACTCCTCGCTCTTCTCTCCATAAGGAAAGGCGACGTTGTCGAAAGCGTATATATAGTGGAGATCCGGCAGAAGACGCCGGATCTCGTCATAGACCGACAACCCACCGACGCCGGAATCAAACACCAGCACGGTGGGACGCGGATCAGAAAGTGTAGCTGCCAGACAAGGTGTATTCCCGTCCTGCAGTTGCGTAGCCATAAACTGTCTCGTAATCTTTATCGAACAGGTTGGCGATTTTACCACGAACTGTCAGCTGTGAGGTGATTGGATATGACACGCCAAGATCCCATAGGCTAACCCCACCCATTTTTACTGGCTGGTAGGTTACGTAGTCAGTGTCATAACGCGTTCCCAGGTAATGATACGTCAGGCCCCAGTCAAAATCATAAACCTGCCAGTCGAGCTGGTACTTCACCTGGTTTTTAGAACGGCGTGCGAGCGGCTTGTCCGTAATCGCATTGCGCGAATCGACATAATCGTAGCTCAGCGTATGTGCCAACGGCCCGGTATCAAAGTTTGCGGTCGCTTCCACACCTTTAATACGAACTTTACCTTCGTTAAAGTATTTCTCGGTATGCGGGTCGTAATCGATCATGTCGTCAATATCATTACGATATCCGGATACACGCCAGTTCACGCCCGCCGTTAAGCCTTCAAACGCCCCTTCCCATTGCTTACTTTGTTCAGGATCCAGGTTCGAATTGCCGTAATAACCATGCAACTGTCCGAGATTAGGCGCTTTGTAAGATGTACCGTAGGAGGCAATAAAGCGATAGCCTTCAATAAACTCCCATCCGGCGCTGGTCTGCCATGTGCCATGACGGCCAAATTCGGAGTTATCATCACTGCGCGCCGCACCTTCAAAGGTAAAGTCGCCCAGTTGCTGCAACCCGGTCAGGTAGAGACCCGTATTACGCTGATCGTAACCGTCCGTGACATACCCGGTGCCAGGCGTCGTGGTTTGCTTTTGCCAGTCAACGCCTGCGCCTACGTTACCGTGACCAAGCACCATACTGTTGGACCACTGAACATTATATTGCTTCATATCATCCAGTGTGGCCGAGGAGTCATAGCGGCCATAATCCGGATCATAGTTGTAATCTTTACTATGGCTATAGCTGGAAACCAGTTGTGACTGGATAAGCTCGCCATTAAAGCGCAGCCCGGCATCCCAGCTTTGGCTATAGAGCTGACGGGTATCCACTAACGGCGTCCCAGGATAATAATACGCGTCATAATCTGTTCGGTTATCATAGCCGTAGCCGCGAACAAACCCGCTCCATGTATCGGAAAAGTTATGTTCCAGCGCGCCATATAGCGTCTTACTTAAGAAACCGTCTTTGTCGGGCTGAGCCTGAGAGCCAGTGCTACCGTATGCGACAACATCAAAACCTTTGGTATAGGCATAATCGCCCATTAATGTGACGCGCGTATTTTCGCCAAGCTGTTGTTGGGTTGAGACATCGTAATTCTGATACCCATTGCTCCCCACACCGGCAGTGAGTTCCGTCCCCAGCTTTTCACGCGTGGTAATGATATTCACCACACCGCCAATCGCATCAGAACCATAAACCGCCGAACGCGGCCCACGAATGTATTCGATACGTTGCACTAACGAGACTGGGAACTGGCTAAGATCGGCTGCGCCGCTAACCCCTGCCAGGTTCAGACGCACGCCGTCAATCAACACCAGCACATGGCTGGCGTTGGTGCCGCGAATAGAAATAGACGAATTTTGTCCCATACCACCGTATTGGGCGATATCCACGCCCGGCAGGCGACGAAGCACATCATTGACGGAAGTGGATTGCCAGCGATCGATATCCTGACGCGTAACAACGGTGATAGGGGCAAGTACAGCGCTACGAGGCTGCTGAAAACGGTTGGCAGTGACGACGAGAGTATCTGGGCTAGTGTCCTGTGCCCAACCAGAAAATGCCGTGACGGAGAGCGCCGTCAGCAGCGAAGCTTTTTTAATCATTGTAAAGCATCCACAATATAAGAAGGATGCCGCAGGTCCCACCGATAGTACGCGATGATGAAAGCCAGATGCGACGTTAGCCGGCAGGTCTTCGGGCTTGGAGGCAACTTAAAGAGATGATGACTTCCCACGGCAAGCCGCAGTGTCTGCACCAGGTGCGCTCATCCCCTACCTTCCTTACCGCTGCGCGTCAGCTCCAGATTCACACTGGATTCCCTTTTAACTCACAGGACCGGAAAACGGATGCTACAGTTTGTTACAACCTGGTGTCCAGACCGCGCATCACAATATCGGAAATCATCAATGACTGGACATCTGTTGAGCAATCCCTACAATCCCCGCGTACTTTTATTTTTCAGGACGCATCATGACCCCCGAACACCTTCCGACAGAACAGTACGACGCCCAGTTAGCTGAAAAAGTAGTGCGTCTGCAGAGCTTAATGACGCCATTTTATGCACAGGCTCCGGAAGTGTTTCGCTCGCCGGTCAGCCACTACCGTATGCGCGCGGAATTTCGTCTGTGGCATGACGGGGATGATCTGTACCACATCATGTTCGACAGCCAGACCAAAAGCCGTATCCGCGTCGACAGTTTCCCGGCGGCCAGCGAGCTTATCAACACGCTGATGACGGCAATGATCGACGGCGTTCGCAACAACCACGTCCTGCGCCACAAACTGTTCCAGATTGATTACCTCACTACCCTGAGCGATCAGGCGGTGGTATCGATGCTGTACCATAAAAAGCTGGATGATGAATGGCGTCAGGAAGCTGAAGCGCTGCGGGATGCGTTACGGGCGCAAAACCTGAACGTGCATCTGATTGGCCGGGCAACCAAAACCAAAATCGAGCTGGACCAGGATTACATTGACGAACGCTTGCCGGTTGCGGGTAAAGAGATTATCTACCGCCAGGTTGAGAACAGCTTCACCCAGCCGAATGCCGCCATGAATATTCAGATGCTGGAATGGGCGATTGATGTCACCAGGGGATCAAAAGGCGACCTGCTTGAGCTGTACTGCGGCAATGGCAATTTCTCGTTAGCCCTCGCACAAAACTTCAACCGCGTGCTGGCCACTGAAATCGCTAAACCGTCCGTGGCTGCAGCGCAATACAACATTGCGGCTAACCATATTGATAACGTACAAATTATCCGCATGGCGGCCGAAGAGTTTACTCAGGCGATGAACGGGGTTCGTGAGTTCAACCGTTTGCAGGGGATCGATCTGAAGAGTTACCAGTGTGAAACCATTTTCGTTGACCCACCGCGCAGCGGTCTGGACAGCGAAACAGAGAAAATGGTGCAGGCGTACCCGCGAATTCTGTACATCTCCTGTAACCCGGAGACATTGTGTAAGAACCTGGAAACGTTAAGCCAGACGCACAATGTTTCACGCCTGGCTCTGTTCGATCAGTTCCCGTATACGCACCATATGGAGTGCGGAGTATTACTGACTGCAAAGTAAATGATGTTCTGGCCGGGGGCGCTTCGCTTGCCCGGCCTACAAATATTACTCCACGATTTCCTGTCTACGGTTACGCACTTTAAAGCCGATCCAGAACACCAGAATCACAGACAGAACCGCTGGGAAGAAGTTTGAGCCAATATCTGGATATTCAGCGCGTACCACAGTGCTGTACAACAGAACGCCGAGAATAAAACAGGCGGCGGCCAGGCCCGGTAACCCCACAGGCATGGTGCGGTTTTGATAGCGTTGATGCAGACAATAAACCGTCAGCACCAGCGAAATAATTGGGAATACTGAGAATGGCACAATGGAGCTAAACAGCGCCGCAAATGTGCCATTGATCGATAAGCCAGCAACCAGCGCCAGCAGCAGCGTACCTTTATCTTGACCTGACTGTTTCATTGCTCGTCCTTCTCGTTACTCGGAGTGATGCGTCATCTTCTCTTGTTCACGGCGGTACCAATAAAATGCGCCCTTCGCGATCATGCGCAGTTGCAATACCAGCCGTTCTTCCAGCTGTCGACGCTGCTCGGCGCCAACATCCAGTGCTTCTGCCCCGGCGCTGAACACAATGGTGACCATGGCTTCGGCCTGCGCTTCAGTAAACGCACGAGGCATATGGTTTTCGAGTTCGAGATAGTCCGCAAGTTCCGCAATGAAGTGCTGAATTTCACGAGCGACCGCTGCGCGAAACGCCGCGGAGGTTCCCGAACGCTCGCGCAATAATAAACGGAAGGCGTTGGGATTGTTGCCGATGAACTCCATAAATGTTGAGACCGAGGTGCGGATCACACTCCCGCCCTTCGCGATACGCTGACGCGCCTGACGCATCAACTGACGCAGCATCAAACCACTCTCATCCACCATCGTCAGGCCGAGTTCATCCACATCGCGGAAATGGCGATAAAACGAGGTTGGCGCAATGCCCGCTTCACGAGCGACTTCGCGTAAACTGAGGCTGGCAAAACTACGCTCAGCGCTGAGTTGACTAAATGCGGCTTCTACCAGCGAACGCCGGGTTTTTTCTTTTTGTTGCGCTCTAACGCCCATCACGATGTCTGAATCCTTCCACATACCTTGCTGGCACTATACCAGAGATTAGGCGGTTGGCATGGCTTTGTGAATGATTGTTTACGCGCAGTTTGTGCTTCGAGTTCGCAAAAAAGCACAACGATAATTGGGTTATCCCGACAACGATGTTACTATTCTGTTGCTTTTATGTATAAGAACAGGTAAGCCTGACCATGTCACATTCCTACGATTACGATGCAATAGTAATAGGTTCCGGTCCCGGCGGCGAAGGCGCTGCAATGGGTCTGGTTAAGCAAGGAGCGCGCGTCGCGGTGATTGAGCGCTATCATAACGTCGGCGGAGGCTGTACCCACTGGGGGACCATCCCGTCGAAAGCCCTCCGCCACGCCGTCAGCCGTATTATTGAATTCAATCAGAACCCACTTTACAGCGACCACTCCCGACTCCTTCGTTCTTCTTTCGCCGATATTCTCAACCACGCTGATAACGTTATTAATCAGCAAACGCGTATGCGGCAAGGATTTTACGAGCGCAACCACTGTGAAATTTTGCAGGGAAATGCCCGTTTTGTTGATGAACACACACTCGCCCTTGAATGCCACGACGGCACGGTGGAAACGCTGACCGCGGATAAGTTCATCATCGCCTGTGGTTCACGCCCCTATCATCCGGTGGATGTCGACTTTTCCCATCCCCGGGTTTATGACAGCGACTCTATCCTGAGCCTGCACCATGAACCCCGCCATGTTTTGATTTATGGCGCGGGAGTAATTGGCTGCGAATATGCGTCGATCTTCCGTGGAATGGACGTCAAAGTCGATTTAATCAACACTCGCGATCGTCTGCTTGCGTTCCTCGATCAAGAGATGTCCGACTCGCTCTCTTACCACTTCTGGAACAGCGGTGTGGTCATTCGCCACAACGAAGAGTACGAGAAGATTGAAGGTTGCGATGACGGCGTCATCATGCATCTGAAATCCGGTAAGAAACTGAAAGCCGACTGCCTGTTGTACGCCAATGGCCGTACCGGTAATACCGATTCGCTGGCGCTGGAAAATATTGGGTTGAAAACCGACAGCCGCGGACAGTTGAAGGTCAACAGCATGTACCAGACGGCGCTGCCGCACGTGTATGCCGTAGGAGATGTGATCGGCTATCCGAGTCTGGCATCGGCGGCCTACGATCAGGGACGCATTGCCGCCCAGGCATTGGTAAAAGGCGAAGCTACCGCGCATCTGATTGAAGATATCCCGACCGGAATTTATACCATTCCGGAAATCAGCTCCGTCGGGAAAACCGAGCAGCAGCTCACGGCCATGAAAGTTCCATACGAGGTTGGCCGCGCCCAGTTTAAACATCTGGCACGTGCGCAAATCGTGGGTATGAGTGTCGGAACGCTGAAGATCCTGTTCCATCGCGAAACGAAAGAGATTCTGGGGATCCACTGCTTTGGGGAACGCGCGGCCGAAATTATTCACATCGGTCAGGCGATAATGGAGCAAAAAGGTGGTGGTAACACCATCGAATACTTCGTTAACACCACCTTTAACTACCCAACCATGGCGGAAGCCTATCGGGTAGCAGCGCTAAATGGCTTAAACCGCCTGTTTTAACGCACTGTCGAAATGGCCATCCATTGACCCACGGATGGCCTCTGCCAGCTGTTCATAACGGCTGCGCAGCGGCGAACCTGGACGATACACCAGGCCAATCGTACGGCGCGGTTCAGGCTTGATGCAGGGCAGATAGACAACGCCATCACGCTTACGCTCCGGCGGCACGGCCAGCGCGGGCAGTAAGGTAATACCGCTGCCTGCCGCCACCATGTTACGCAGCGTTTCCAGACTGGTCGCCCGGAAATGGGTATCCTCATCGGCACCCGCTTCAAAGCAGAAGCCCATCGCCTGATCGCGCAGGCAGTGGCCATCCTCTAGCATCAGCAGTTTCTCACCCGCCAGATCGGACATCGGCACACAGTCGCGGTTTGCCCATGGGTGATCTTCATAGATCGCCAGCAGCATAGGCTCATCAAATAACGGTACTTCGATGAACGCCTCACTCTCTTTCACCAGCGCCAGAATGACGCAGTCGAGCTTACCGCTATCCAGTTGCGCCAACAGCTGATGCGTCTGCGCCTCATGGAGATACATTTCCAGTTTTGGGAAGGTCTGGTGCAACATAGGAATAATATGCGGCAGCAGGTATGGCCCCACCGTTGGGATCAAACCAATATGCAGCGGTCCAGACATTGTCTCGCCTTGTTGGCTTGCCATCTCCTTGAGCACTTTGACCTCGCGCAGCACGGTGCGCGCCTGATCCACCAGCAGTAAACCTGCCTGAGTGAACAGCACTTTGCGACTCGTACGCTCCAGCAGCATGACGCCAAGCTCATCTTCCAGCTTGCGGATCTGTCCGCTCAGCGTTGGTTGACTAACGTGACAGGAGTCTGCTGCTCGTCGGAAGTGACGATGTTCGGCTAGCGCCACCAGGTATTCAAGATCACGAATATTCATTATTCATCCTCCATCGCCACGATAGTTCGTAGCGATAGGTAGAATAGCAACGAACGATTATCCCTATCAAGCTTTCTGTTTAATAATGCACCACAGAAACGGAACGGTACCCCTTTAACCCTTGAAGCTACTGTCCGTTTTGAGAGTTTCTCTCATACTCGAAATAACTAAAGCCAACGTGAACTTTTGCGGACCTTGAGTCCGCATTTTTTTTGCGCCCGCGCGAATACATTCAAAAAAATATATACAAAATATAAATTACATATTTCCATTCGATTATTTAAATTAAAATCATATTAAATTAAAATAATCAAAAACATTTTGTATCATTTATATATTTGACGCCCTATCAGGTTCATAAATAATAACCGCGCGATATTCAATATATGGCAAATCGCAAGAACACTCGTTTCTTCGCCACTCTAATTATTTAGAGTATATTCACCCATATTTTTCTAATATTTATCGAATGGAATCTTTTATGAAACTCAATACTATTTCGCGATATTTTCTCGCGGCAGGCCTGATGTCGTGCGCCGCAAACGCATTCGCCCTGGAAGCCTGGAGCGGTCAGGCAGGTGGAAACACCATTGAAGTTATTTTTGACAGTAAAGTTTATAGTAACCGCTGGTATGTAAATGCCGATAATTGCCCACAGGGCGCGTCAGCTGAAAACTGGGATAATCCGTGGAATTACGTGCGCGATGCCACAAAAGCGGAAATCGATCAATATGGCAACCCAACCACTTGTGAATCCGGGAGCGCCACGCCTGTTGCCCACGACGCATTCAGCGCAGAAAAAGATTATGCCAAAGATGATATTGTCGCTTATAAGGATGTGACATATGAAGCGTCCAGGCCCATTCCGGCTTATTCCTTTACCCCAGGTGCCGACAATCCGTGGAAACACTATACGCCAGTATCCGACTGGCGTTCCAGCCAGGTTTACAACAAAGGGGATGAGGTCAAAGTTGACGGACAGTCTTATGAAGCACTGTACTATACCGTTGGCGAAAACCCTTCTATTGCAGGTAACCAGAACCCGACCGGCACCAATGGCCGTCCGTGGAAACCGTTAGGCCCAACCGTCGAATTCACCCAAGAACAATTTAATAATGCCCCACAGATCAACTCCATTGCGCTTTACGAACCTGGCAAACTGGCGGTGTATAAAGGAACGCCTTATGTCGCCCAGGCGAAAGTCAAAGGCGTTATGCCGTATGATAAAAACCCATGGGCGATTTATACCAACTGGGCTGGCACCAAAGAACGCGTAGGGACGCCGAAGAATCCATGGCCTGCCCACGTTTATGCACCATACGTCGACTTTAGCCTGAACAGCATTCCGGATCTGGCGAAACTGGCGAAAGAGCAAAACATTACCCACTTCACCATGGCGTTTGTCGTCGCGAAAAGCGGCGAGCAGTGCATCCCAACCTGGGGTACGGCCTATAATCTGCAGGATTACTCACAGTACAGCAAAATAAAAGCGCTGCGTGAAGCCGGTGGCGATGTGATGGTTTCCATTGGCGGAGCGAATAACTCCCCGCTGGCGGCTGCCTGTAAGAATGTGAAAGACCTGCAAAAACTCTACTACGATATTGTTGATAACCTGAACCTGAACGTGCTGGATTTTGACATCGAAGGCACATGGGTGGCCGATCAGGATTCCATCGATCGCCGCAACCAGGCAGTAAAAGAGGTTCAGGCTCAGTGGAAAGAGGAAGGTCGCAAAGTCGGTATCTGGTACACCCTGCCGATTCTGCCGACCGGTCTGACGGCTGAAGGTCTGTATGTGCTGGAAAATGCGCGCCATGTCGGCGTTGAGCTGGCTGGTATTAACGTAATGACCATGGACTACGGTAATGCCGTCTGCCAGTCAGACGGTACCGAAGGGCAGAACATCCACGGTAAATGCGCCACGTCCGCCATCGACAACATGTTCACCCAGTTGAAAAAAATCTGGCCAGAGAAATCTGACAAAGAGATCAACGCCATGATGGGCACCACCCCGATGATCGGTTACAACGATGTACAGGGCGAAGTGTTCTATCTGTCCGATGCGAAACTGGTGATGGACGACGCGAAAAAACGCAACCTCGGCATGATTGGCGCGTGGTCAATGGCACGCGATCAGCCGGGCGTGGCGAAGCAGGTCAGCCCGGAGCACAGCGGTATGACCGCACAGCAGGCACCGATGTACGCATACAGCCAGGTATTTGCGCCGTTTACTCACGCAGATGAAAAAGAGGTCGTCACCGGTGTTTATAAATCACGGAAAAACAACCTCTGCCTGGATGTCAAAAACGGTCAAATCCGGAATGGCGATCGTTTGTTCACCTATGCTTGCTCCGGCTCCAACAACCAGACCTTTAAATTTGATGCCCGTGAACGTCTGGTAATTGGCAATAGCCAGAGCTGCCTGGATATTCAAAACGGTTATAATGTTGAAGGCAGAAATATTATTTCTTACACCTGCCACACCCCGACTGATACCAACAAAAATCAGACATGGACCTGGCAAAACAACAAGTTCGTCTCACAGAAGGAAGGCACGCAACGTTGTATGACGGTGGGTAACGACGGTTATGTCACCTTAAGTACCTGCACCGACAATAACGTCGCCCAGGAATTTGAGATTTATCGTCCGTAAACTGCTATCCAGGATAGAAACATAACAAGGCCATCCTTCGGGATGGCCTCTTTTATTACCGACGTTAAATCAGACGCGCCTTCGCGTAGTCGATCGCCTGCGCCACCTGCTGTGGCGACACGCCGCCTTTCGCCGCACGTTTATCCAGGCACGATTGCAACGAGAGGATCGGATAAACGTCATCGCCAATCACCTGACTGAACTTTTGTAAGTCAGCAAGCGACAGCGCTTCCAGCGGTTTGCCCTGACGAATCGCCTCGACCACCGTCTCACCCACAATATGGTGTGCTTCGCGGAACGGGACGCCTTTTGCTACCAGATAATCCGCCAACTCGGTGGCGTTAGCATAACCCTGCTGCGCTGCTTCCTGACAACGCTGACGTTTCACCTGAATGCCATCCAGCACCAGCGCAGCCATATGCAGACAGTCCAGCCAGGTGTCGAGCGCATCGAACAGCCCTTCTTTGTCTTCCTGCATATCTTTATTGTATGCCAACGGGAGACCTTTTAAGGTCATCATCATGCCGGTCAGCGCACCCTGCACGCGACCGCATTTGCCACGGATCAGCTCCAGCGCATCCGGGTTTTTCTTCTGCGGCATCAGAGATGAACCCGAAGTTACACGATCGGACAGCTCGACAAAGCCCGCTTCGCCGGTATTAAAGAAAATCAGGTCTTCAGCAAAACGCGACAGGTGCACCATGCCGATAGAAGCGTTGGAGAGTAACTCCAACACGTGGTCACGGTCAGAAACACTGTCCAGACTGTTACGCGTCGCCGAGGCAAAGCCCAGCCAACCGGCCAGCTGCTCGCGATCGATTTCATACGCCGTACCCGCCAGCGCGCCGCAGCCCAGTGGACTGACGTCCAGGCGCTTGAGCGAATCCTGCAGACGGCTCTCGTCACGCGCCAACATTTCGACATAGGCCAGACACCAATGAGCAAACGTCACCGGCTGCGCACGTTGCAGGTGGGTGTAACCCGGCATGACGGCGTCCTGGTTATTCTCTGCCGTCACCACCAGCGCACTTTGCAGCTGACGGTTGGCCGACAGTAATTCAATAACCGTGTCTTTACACCACAGTTTAAGATCGGTCGCGACCTGGTCATTACGGCTACGTCCGGTATGCAGTTTTTTACCAAGCTGGCCAACTTTATCAATCAGCTTACCTTCCACCCAGCTATGAATATCTTCGGCATCGCTTTGCAGGATCTGCTGCGGATTAACGCGAACCTCTTCCAGCAGAGTGTTCAGCGCCTCTTCCAATTGCAGCTGTTCATCGGCAGTCAGTACGCCGACCGTTACCAGCGCTTTAGACCAGGCCACAGAGCCGACAATATCCTGTTCTGCCAGGCGGTAGTCAAAACGCAACGAGTCGTTGAACTGTTTGAACCGCTGATCTGCTGCCTGTGTAAAACGCCCACCCCAAAGTGCCATAACTTGCTTCCTTAATATCTTGAATTTCAACGCCGGATGGCGCTTAGCTTATCCGGCGTACAGGTTCGGTTCACGTAGGCCCGATAAGGCATAACCGCCATCGGGTACAAAATAGTTTACGCTAAAATCCGCGTGCCAATTGGCATGCCGTTAAACAACGCCGGAAGTTGCTCGGCATGACGCCAGGAGGCAATATCCACAGGACGGCCCAGCGTGCGCGCGGCATCCAGCGCCGCATTGACCTTCACGATCATGCCGTCAGTAATAATACCTTGTTCAATCAGTTGTTCCGCTTTCGCGGCGGTCATTTCGGCAATACGCTGGCCTTTTCCATCCAGAATACCGCTTACGTCAGAGAGCAGGATCAGATCCGCACCCAGCGTTGCCGCCAGCGCCGTTGCCGCCTGATCGGCATTAACGTTCATCAGCAGTCCGTCTTCAGTAACACCAATAGAGCTAACTACCGGCAGAAAACCGCCTTCCAGCAGTGTGTTAATCAGCTTAGGCGAACCCGGCTGCGCCAGTCCAACATGACCCAGCGCTTTATCGAGCGGCGTCACTTTTACGCTGTCGCCATCACCAAGATACAGACCCACGGATGCGATGTGGTGCTTTTTCGCCCGGGCCAGTAAGGTTTTATTCGCTGTTCCCGCCAGGGCGCCGGTAATAATGTCAATTTGATCGGCTGGCGTGACGCGCAGACCATTTTTCTTTTTCACCGGCAGGTTCAGCTGCTTCATCAGATCGTCAACCACACAGCCGCCACCGTGCACAATGACCAGCGGTCGCTGATGTGACTCACGATAATTCACCAGTGCGGTAAACAGACGCTCCAGCGCCTCTTCGCTATCCAGTAAAACGCCGCCCAGCTTGATAATTAATGGATTCATCGTTGCACCCTTAAATAAGAGACTGCGTTTCAGCAAAGCCAAAACGAATATTTGCGCACTGCATCGCCTGTGCCGCCGCGCCTTTCAATAAGTTGTCTTCAGTTGCCACCACGATCAGGTGCTCACCCTGTACGGCAAACCCGATATCACAGAACGGTAAGCCAACCACGTTCTTCAGCGCCGGAACGCCTTTGTCATACAGACGCACCAGTGGCTTATCGCCATACGCCTGTTGCAACGTTTGAGCCACTTGCGCATGGGTTACGCCCGCTTGCAAACGGCAGGTGATGGTTTCCAGAATTCCGCGCGGGAAGTTGCCCAGATGCGGGGTGAAGATCACCTCCGCACCAAGGTGAGTAGCGATTTCCGGCTGATGGCGATGGGTAAACACGCCATACGGCTGCAGGCTCACCTCACAAAAGCTGTTGGAAATAGCCGCCTTACGTCCCGCGCCGCTCACGCCGCTGGTGGCGTTAATTACCGGCCACTGGCTGAGATCCAGCAGCCCGGCATCAATCAGTGGTTTCAGCGACAGCTGCGCCGCCGTCGGGTAGCAACCCGGCACGGCAATCAGATTCGCGTCTTTCAGTTGGTCTGCGTTCCACTCCGCCAGTCCATAAACCGCCTGCTCCAGCAGGTCGGGATGCTGATGGGTAAAGCCGTAATATTTTTCATAGAACGCGCCGTCGTTTACGCGAAACGCGCCCGAGAGGTCAAACACCACGCATCCGGCCTGCAAAAACTGCGGGGCCAGGTCATGGCTCACCTCATGTGCCGTTGCGAGGAACACAACGTCCACCCCTGCGCTAAACTCGCTGATATCTGACATTGGCTGTAACGGTAAATCGACAATGCCTTTCAACTGCGGATGCAAATCGGAGATTAATTTTCCTGCATCATTGCTTTGCGCTGAGACGGTCAAAGCGGTTATGGTCATATCAGGATGGCGATTTACATAGGTCACAAGCTCTGCGCCGGCATAGCCACTGGCGCCCACAATCAGCGTATTCAACATCGGGGCTGCTCACCTTCTTAGATTCTGTTGCCAGATATAAGCCTTTATCACCTCACCTTACACTTGGTGGGTTTTATTACGCTCAACGTTAATGTATTTTTATTCACAAATACTGCATGAATATTGATACTATCATGACCCGAGGTGTGTCAACAATGAAAAACAATTTACCGCCATTTATCGAGATATACCGCGCTCTGATTGCCATGCCGTCGATTAGCGCCACCGAAGAAGCGCTCGACCAAAGTAATGCAGGTTTAATCACTCTGCTGGCGGGCTGGTTCAAAGATTTAGGCTTTAATGTGGAGGTCCAGCCGGTTCCCGACACGCGCAATAAATTCAATATGCTGGCAAGCATTGGACAGGGAGCCGGTGGTTTGTTGTTGGCGGGCCATACCGATACCGTCCCCTTTGACGACGGACGCTGGACGCGCGATCCGTTCACCCTGACCGAGCATGACAATAAGCTCTACGGTTTGGGTACGGCAGATATGAAAGGCTTCTTCGCCTTTATCCTCGACGCGCTGCGTGACGTCGACGTCACTCAACTGAAAAAGCCCCTATACATTCTGGCCACTGCCGATGAAGAGACCAGCATGGCGGGAGCGCGTTATTTCTCTGAAACCACCGCTTTACGCCCGGACTGCGCGATCATTGGCGAACCCACTTCTTTGCAACCTGTCCGCGCGCACAAAGGTCATATCTCTAATGCGATTCGCATTTTGGGACAATCGGGTCACTCGAGCGATCCGGCTCGTGGCGTGAATGCCATTGAACTGATGCATGATGCCATCGGCCATATCATGAATCTGCGCGATGACCTGAAAGAGCGCTATCACCATGATGCTTTTACCGTCCCGTATCCGACATTAAATTTGGGTCACATCCACGGCGGCGACGCCGCCAACCGAATCTGCGCCTGTTGCGAGCTGCATATGGATATTCGCCCACTGCCCGGCATGACGCTTAACGATCTCAATGGCTTACTTAACGACGCGCTGACCCCGGTCAGCGAGCGCTGGCCGGGTCGCCTGACGGTGTCGGAGCTGCATCCGCCAATTCCAGGCTATGAGTGCCCACCGGATCATCAACTGGTACAAGTGGTTGAGAAACTGCTGGGCGCACAGACAGAAGTGGTGAACTACTGCACCGAAGCGCCGTTTATCCAGACGCTTTGCCCGACGCTGGTGTTAGGGCCTGGCTCCATTAATCAGGCGCATCAGCCGGATGAGTATCTTGAAACTCGTTTTATTAAGCCAACCCGCGAATTGATCACCCAAGTTGTGCATCATTTCTGCTGGCATTAACCGCTTATCGCCTCGCTAACCCTTTAGTGGTAAGCGAGGTAATTTATTAACATTTCCATAAGCAAAGCTTATTTGATTCGATGTGAATTAAATAACGTAAATTCCCGTCATTTTTTCGTTTGCTGAACCGATTTCGCAGCAATTGACGTCACGACTTTTACGTGGCTTTATAAAAGACGGCTAACAAACAAAGTCCGAGAGATTTCGTGTCATAGCAAGGCGGCAAGCGAGCTCATACCAGGAGCTTACATAAGTAAGTGACGGGTGGGCGAGCGCAGCCAACGCCGATGTCGCGCGAAAGATACAGGACGCATAAATTAAAGATGGGGTGTCTGGGTTAATATGAACGAACAATATTCCGCGTTGCGTAGTAATGTCAGTATGCTCGGCAAAGTGCTGGGGGAGACCATCAAGGATGCGCTGGGAGAGAACATTCTTGACCGCGTAGAAACAATCCGTAAGTTGTCCAAATCATCCCGCGCCGGCAATGAAGTCAATCGCCAGGAGCTGCTCACTACGCTGCAAAACCTGTCTAACGACGAGCTGCTGCCGGTTGCCCGCGCGTTTAGCCAGTTTCTGAACCTGGCCAACACCGCCGAGCAGTACCACAGCATTTCGCCAAAAGGCGAAGCAGCCAGCAACCCGGAAGTGATTGCTCGCACTCTACGTAAACTGAAAGAGCAGCCCAACCTCGATGAAGCCACCATCAAAAAAGCCGTCGAATCTCTCTCCCTGGAGCTGGTTCTCACTGCCCACCCGACCGAGATCACCCGCCGTACGCTGATCCATAAAATGGGTGAAGTGAACGCCTGTCTCAAGCAACTTGATAACAAAGACCTCGTCGATTACGAGCGCCATCAGCTGATGCGCCGTCTGCGCCAGTTGATTGCCCAGTCCTGGCATACGGATGAAATCCGCAAGCTGCGCCCAAGCCCGGTTGATGAAGCCAAATGGGGCTTCGCGGTGGTTGAAAATAGCCTGTGGGAAGGCGTACCAAACTATCTGCGCGAGCTGAACGAACAACTGGAAGAGCATCTGGGCTATAAGCTGCCCGTTGATTTTGTCCCGGTTCGCTTTACCTCCTGGATGGGCGGCGACCGCGATGGCAACCCGAACGTAACGGCGGATATCACCCGTCACGTGCTGCTACTCAGCCGCTGGAAAGCGACCGATCTGTTCCTGAAAGACATTCAGTTTCTGATTTCTGAGCTGTCGATGGTGGATGCTACACCGGAACTGTTGGCGCTGGTGGGCGAAGAAGGCGCAGCAGAACCTTACCGTTATCTGATGAAAACCCTGCGTTCACGTCTGATGGCAACCCAGGCCTGGCTGGAAGCCCGTCTGAAAGGCGAGAAATTACCGAAACCTGCGGGACTTCTCACCCAAAACGAACAGCTCTGGGACCCGCTTTATGCGTGCTATCAGTCTCTGCAGGCCTGTGGCATGGGCATTATCGCCAATGGCGAATTGCTCGACACCCTACGCCGCGTGAAATGTTTCGGCGTACCGCTGGTACGTATTGATATTCGTCAGGAAAGCACCCGTCATACTGAAGCCCTTGGCGAACTGACCCGTTATCTGGGCATTGGCGACTACGAAAACTGGTCGGAAGCGGATAAACAGGCTTTCCTGATCCGCGAGCTGAACTCCAAGCGTCCGCTGCTCCCGCGTAACTGGGAGCCGAGCAACGACACCCGCGAAGTGCTCGACACCTGCCGGGTCATTGCCGAAGCCCCATATGGCTCCATTGCCGCCTATGTTATCTCAATGGCGAAAACGCCATCGGATGTACTGGCCGTACATCTGCTACTGAAAGAAGCCGGTATCGGTTTTGCTATGCCGGTTGCCCCGCTGTTTGAAACGCTGGACGACCTCAACAACGCCGATGACGTCATGTCTCAGCTCCTGAACATTGACTGGTACCGTGGCTTTATTCAGGGCAAACAGATGGTCATGATTGGCTACTCTGACTCCGCAAAAGATGCAGGCGTGATGGCGGCCTCCTGGGCGCAATATCAGGCGCAGGACGCGTTGATCAAAACCTGCGAAAAAGCCGGTATCGAACTGACGCTGTTCCATGGTCGCGGTGGCTCCATTGGTCGCGGTGGCGCGCCTGCGCATGCGGCGCTGCTTTCTCAACCACCAGGCAGCCTGAAAGGCGGTCTGCGTGTGACAGAACAAGGGGAGATGATCCGCTTTAAGTACGGCCTGCCGGAAGTGACCATCAGCAGCCTGTCGCTGTATACCGCAGCAATTCTTGAAGCCAACCTGTTACCGCCGCCAGAGCCGAAAGATAACTGGCGTCATATCATGGATGAGCTTTCCGATATTTCCTGTGAGCTCTATCGTGGATATGTGCGTGAAAACAAAGACTTCGTCCCTTACTTCCGCTCCGCAACGCCAGAGCAGGAACTGGGTAAATTACCGCTCGGCTCACGTCCGGCAAAACGTCGCCCAACCGGCGGGGTAGAGTCTCTGCGCGCCATTCCGTGGATTTTTGCCTGGACGCAGAACCGCCTGATGCTCCCGGCATGGCTAGGTGCAGGCACCGCACTGCAAAAAGTGGTTGAAGACGGTAAGCAAAGCGAACTCGAAGCAATGTGCCGCGACTGGCCATTCTTCTCCACACGTCTTGGCATGCTGGAAATGGTTTTCGCCAAAGCAGACCTGTGGCTGGCAGAATACTACGATCAGCGCCTGGTCAAAAAAGAGCTGTGGCCGCTGGGTGAAGAGCTGCGTCAGCGCCTGGAAGCCGATATCGATGTCGTGCTGGCGATTGCCAACGACTCACATTTGATGGCCGACCTGCCGTGGATTGCCGAGTCCATTCAGTTAAGAAATATTTATACTGACCCGCTGAATGTCTTACAGGCTGAGCTGTTACACCGCTCACGCCTGGCGGAAGAGCAAGGCAATGCACCGGATCCGCGCGTTGAACAAGCGCTGATGGTGACAATCGCTGGTGTCGCAGCCGGCATGCGTAATACAGGCTAACGTCCCCCCTCGTCGCCTTCGTGCTATTGTACGAAGGCGACAACAAAAACTGCTGTCATAACCGCTTCTTTTTCAATATATTCCCGCCTGAATATATTCACATTGTGAATATATCAACAGCAAAACACGATCCTAAGATCTTGATGCTTAAGTTCCTCTTAATATTAAGTCGCTACTCTTGGCGCTACGATTAAAGACAGGCTCACATTATGCAATCCTTACAACTCCAGTCTAAACCTAAATTTAGCTGGAAAGCCCTGGGTTGGGCGCTCCTCTATTTTTGGTTTTTTTCCTCATTACTGCAGGGCGTTATCTATTTTAGCGGCTACAGCGGTTCTACAGGTTTACGCGACTCCTTACTATTCAGTTCGCTGTGGTTAATCCCGGTATTTTTATTTCCAAACCGTATCCGTATTATTGCTGCCGTCATTGGCGTGGTGCTATGGGCAGCCTCGCTGGCTGCTCTGAGCTATTACGTCATCTACGGACAAGAGTTCTCGCAAAGCGTTCTGTACGTGATGTTTGAAACCAATGCGAACGAAGCCAGCGAATATCTCAGCCAGTATTTCAGCCTAAAAATTGTTCTTATCGCCCTGGCCTATACGGCTATCGCTATTCTGCTGTGGACGCGTCTGCGCCCTGTTCATATTCCATCGCCCTGGCGCTATCTGGTGTCGTTTGCGTTGTTGTACGGTTTGATTCTGCATCCGATAGCCGTTAACACTTTCATCAAACACAAGCCGTTTGAAAAAACGTTGGATGGTCTCGCCTCACGTATGGAGCCTGCCGCACCGTGGCAATTCATCTCCGGGTATTATCAGTACCGTCAGCAGTTGACCTCACTCAATAGCCTGCTGAATGAGAACAATGCCCTGCCGCCGCTGGCTAACTTCAAAGATAACTCCGGCGATGCCCCACGTACGCTGGTGCTGGTCATTGGCGAGTCAACGCAGCGTGGTCGCATGAGCCTGTATGGTTACCCGCGCGAAACGACGCCAGAACTGGATGCATTGCATAAATCCGATCCTAACTTCACCGTATTCAATAATGTCGTGACGTCACGTCCGTACACCATTGAAATCCTGCAGCAGGCGCTGACCTTCGCCAACGAGAAGAATCCGGACCTGTACCTGACTCAACCGTCTCTGATGAATATGATGAAACAGGCAGGTTATAAAACCTTCTGGATCACCAATCAGCAGACGATGACGGCTCGCAACACCATGCTGACCGTGTTCTCTAAGCAGACGGATAAGCAGTTCTATATGAATCAGCAGCGTACGCAAAGTGCGCGCGAATATGACAGCAACGTGCTGGCGCCATTTAAAGAAGTACTGGCCGACCCGGCACCGAAAAAGTTCATCATCGTGCACCTGCTGGGTACGCATATTAAGTACAAATTCCGCTATCCGGATGGTCAGGGTAAATTCGATAACAATGTCGACAACGTTCCCCCCGGCCTGGATGATGATCAGCTGGAAGCATACAACGATTACGACAGCGCGAATGTCTACAATGACCATATCATTGCCACTCTGATCAAAGACTATAAAGCGACCGATCCGAACGGCTTCCTGCTCTACTTCTCCGATCACGGGGAGGAGGTATACGATACGCCACCGCATAAAACGCAGGGTCGTAATGAAGACAACCCGACGCGCCATATGTATACGGTACCGTTCCTGCTGTGGACCTCTGAAAAATGGCAGGCCGCACACCCGCGTAATTTTTCTCAGTATGTGAGCCGTAAATACAGCAGCTCAGAGCTTATCCACACCTGGTCTGATTTAGCGGGCTTCACCTACGACGGTTTCGATCCGACCCGATCCATTACCAGCCCGCAGTTCAAAGAGACGACCCGCTGGATTGGCAATCCGTACAAAAAGAATGCCCTGATTGATTACGATAGCCTGCCGTACGGCGATCAAATCGGTAATCAGTAATACTCGTATCGGCCACTCTTAAAGAGTGGCCTTTTTTTATGATGGCGGTTACTGTTTCCCCTGTCTGCTGCCTGCAAGGGATTAACATGTATCACGACGTCAGCCATCTTCTCTCCCGCCTGATTAACGGCCCCACGCCGCTGCGCCAGGTTTATTTTGCCAGCGCCAGTAGCTCAACGCCGGAGCTGGCGTATCAGGTCGATTTTCCCCGGCTGGAAATTGTGCTGGAAGGTGAGTTCACCGATAACGGAGTTGCTGGCGCATCCGCGACGTTACTGCCTTGCGATGTGCTATTCGTTCCGGCTGGCGGCTGGAACTTTCCGCAGTGGCTCACACCGGTCACCACGCTCAGCATTCTGTTCGGCAAACAGCAACTGGGTTTCAGCATCGTCCAGTGGGACGGCAAGCAGTATCAAAATCTTACCCGCCAGCACGTCGCGCGGCGTGGGCCACGAATTGGCTCTTTCCTGCTGCAAACGCTCAATGAAATGCAGATGCAACCGCAGGAGCAACAAACCGCCAGGCTAATCGTTGCGAGCTTACTGAGCCACTGCCGCGATCTGCTGGGCAGCCAGATCCAGACCGCATCACGCAGTCAGGCGCTTTTCGAAGCCATTCGCGACTATATTGATGAACGCTACGCTTCGCCGCTCACCCGAGAATCCGTCGCGCAGGCGTTTTACATCTCACCCAATTACCTCTCCCACCTGTTTCAAAAAACGGGCGCTATCGGGTTTAACGAATACCTGAATCACACGCGACTGGAACACGCGAAAACGCTGCTGAAGGGTTATGAGCTGAAGATCAAAGAAGTGGCGCATACCTGTGGGTTTGTTGACAGCAACTATTTCTGCCGCCTGTTTCGCAAAAATACCGAACGTTCGCCGTCAGAATATCGTCGGCAATACCACAGCCAACTGACGGAGATAAAAGCTAATCCAAAGTAAGATGTGTGTGCTGTGGTGCAGAAAGCAGCTTTCGCACGGCGCTCATCACCCGCTGCGGCTCACGCAGAAATGCGCTAATGCCCGACTGGACGTATCGGCTCTGCGTAAATCGCTCTGCTCCTGCCAGTTCAATATCGGTAATGAGCAACACCGCATCAGCACGGTTAATATCCTCTTCCGTCAGGCGATTTTCGGTACCCAACGCGCCCTGAGTTTCAATCTTGATGCTCCATTTCTCCTGCTGGCAGAGTTTCTCCAGCCGTTCAGCGGCCATATAAGTATGGGCCACGCCGCTTACGCACGCGGTGACAGCAACCAGATATCGTACAGGTGCGATGGCCATACTATCCTCCTACTGTTACCTGAAATCCGGCGCATTCTGCCATCTTACGTATAAAATCTATCTCTTGCGCCGACGGGACGGGCACTTCTTTCATCGACCAGGGTAATCCGAGCAGGTTGTATTTCGGTTCGCCATATTGATGAAACGGTAGCAGGTGCACCTGCTTTATGCCCAATGATGACAACAGCGTCAACGCCTGCTGCGTGTTCTCTACATTCATCGTAAAGCCCGGAATCAGCGGCAGGCGAGGTATGACATTAATTCCTTCAGCGACCATTAGTCGTAAATTCGCCAGCACGCGCGGCAGGTTCATATTAATGGTCTCACGCGCCAAATGGACATCCATAATTTTGAGGTCAAACAGCACCTCATCACACTCTCTTGCCAGCGATAACAAACGAGTGGCTGGCGCATCGCCAGCCGTTTCAATCGCACAGCGAACATCCCAGCGCCGCAGACGTTGCAGGAATCGTACGGCAAAGGGCGCTTGCATCAGCACTTCACCACCGGAAAGCGTCACCCCCCCGCCAGAGGTGCGAAAGAAAATATCATCTTTCATCACTTCACGTTCCAGCTCGTCCAGCGAGATATCACGACCGATACGTTCAAACGCACCGGAGGGACACTCATCAGCATCACGTAGACAGGGTGTACAGTGCAGGCATTTACTCTCCCGCCGTACTGTTTCAATACGTGGGGAGAGAGATTCAGGGTTGGCGCACCACGGGCAGGTATGCGGACAACCTTTAAAAAAGACTACCGTACGAATACCTTGTCCATCATTCAGTGAGTAACGCTGAATATTAAATATACGCGCGACGTCCTCGCCACGTGGGTCAATAACCTCACAGCTGATGCGCGGTGCGGCGAATGATGTCATCCTGGATCTCCTTCGACAGCTCGACAAAGAAGGCGCTGTAACCCGCCACGCGCACCACCAGCCCGGCGAAATCTTGTGGGCGCAGCTGCGCTTCTCGCAATGTGTCGGCATTCACCACGTTAAACTGGATGTGCTGGAGCTTGAGCTGGGTAAATGCCCGCAGAAAATCCGCCAGCTTGCGTAAACCAGCCTCACCTTCCAGTGTGGCTGGCGTAAACTTCACGTTCAGCAAAGTCCCATTGGAAAGCAACGTGTTATCCAGCTTGCTGACCGATTTCAATACCGCCGTCGGCCCTTGCATATCCTGCCCCAGCATCGGCGACAGCCCTCCGTCCGCCAACTGTTCCCCGGCGAAGCGACCATCTGGTGTCGCTCCGACGACCGAACCCAGCGGCACGTGCGCAGAGACAGTATATGAACCCGGCGTAAATTGCCCGCCGCGTGGATTCTGGTATTTCTCTACCTCTTTGCAGTAATGACGCAGCAGTTCGGCGCTGATGTTATCTACATCATCAATATCGTTGCCGTATTTTTCGAAGCGGTTAATCAGCCTGGCGCGAATTTTCTCGCCTTCCGGGGTAGCAAAGTTGTCTTTTAGCACCGATAAAAGTTCGTCAAAAGTTAAGCGCTGTTGTTCAAATACCAGTCCATTGAGCGCATGCAGCGAATCACTCAGGTTCGCAATGCCGATCCCCTGTACGCCGGAGAAGTTATAACGCGCGCCGCCGTCGGTAATATCACACCCTTTATCCAGGCAATCGCTAATAAACGAGGAGAGCAGCGGCACCGGCGCCCAGTCGCGATGACCGATATCGCAGATATTACTGCCTTCGACCATCAACGTAATGTAGTGGCTGATTTTGGCACGAATATGCTTCAACAGGTCTTCGTACGTCAGCGCGCGATTGCCTTCGTTCTCATGCAGGCAGATTTCCATTACTTTCAGCAGATTAAACATGGCGATGTCGTGCAAACCGTATGTTCTGCCTGGAATAGACAGCTCGACACAGCCGACTACCGCGTAATCTCGCGCATCTTCCAGCGAGACGCCACGGTTAAGAAATGCAGGCACCACCACTTCATCATTAAAGATTTGCGGGATGCCGGTCCCGAGGCGAATGGTCTGTGCCGTTTTCATCAGGAACGGCGTATCGATCAACGCGTTCGTGCGCACACCGAGATTTGGTTGCGGCAGTTGTACGCTCTGATAAGCATCAAGACAGAGAAACGACAGTACGTTTACCGCACTACGACCATTTTCCGTCAATCCCCCAAGCAGTGCGGTGTAACCCGTTGGGAAGCCAGCGAAATAACGCGCGCTACTGGTGGATCGCAGCAGTACGATGTCATTGCATTTCACCCATAGCGATTCGAGGATTTCTTTTAAGAATGCAGGATCTTCCTCCTGCGTCAGCGAGGTCTGATAAAACGGCAGCATATACTGGTCGAAGCGTCCGAGTGAGAGCGAACTGGCGTTGGACTCATATTGCAAAATAATGTTCATGTACCAGAACAGCTGACATGCTTGCCAGAAGGTTTGCGGCTTATGCTGGGCGTTATGCCGGGAGTTTTCCGCAATCGTCAGCAATTCCTGACGTCGCTGCGCATCCGGGCAGTTTTCCGCCATTTGTTCTGCCAGCAGGGCGTAACGCAGAATGTGGCTTTGCGAAGCCTCAAGCAGCAACAGAGCAGCCTGATAAAAGTGGTTATCCGGCTGCTGCAGACAATGCGCCCGCATCTGCGCTACCAGTTCGCCAAGCCCGAGATTCAACAGGCGTGGATAATCAATAATGATATGCCCCTGACCTTTATCCGTCTGGTTAACGCTAAAAATCTGCGTACGGACAGCGGCTTTTACCTCATCGGTCATCTGACCGTTGATGAAATCTTTCATCGACCGCTTTTCCCAGTACGGATACAGCACATCGCGATAGAGATGTTTATCCTCTTCGCTGATGTCAAAACGGTCCTGCGGACGGGTTGGAAACTGCTCCAGCTCGTTGAGCAGCCAGTAAGGATCCATTTCCGGCGACATTATGCCCGCCCGCGGTTTAACGGTGCGGTTCCCGGCTATCAGTTCCTCATCACGAATCGATATTTCAACGTGCTCAAGAATATATGCGGTGGCTTTCGCCCGCCGCAGAATAACCGGCTCTCCCTCCGTCTGCTGGTGGCTGGCGGTATATAGCAGCGCACGCTCAAGCGAAATTTCGCGGTTATTCTGAAACAGAGCGTTTTTTAAACGTTGGATACGGTTAGTCATGAGGAACTCCTGTAGAAAAACTAATGCCAGATGGCGCTGTGCTTATCTGGCCTATGTATCAGTAGGCCGGATAAGTCGCCCCCCCTCCGGCAAACAAACCGTTATGCGGTTTGCGCAAGGTGTGCGCCAATCTTGTTCATGATGGCGTCGGCACGTTTCACTGCATCGCTGATGTTGACACGAACGATAGTTTTGCCCGCAAAACGCTCTTCAAACTTAATACCAATGTCTTTGGTCAGAATCACCATGTCGGCTTCTGCCACATCCGCCGCGGTCAGTTCGTTTTCCAGACCGATCGACCCCTGAGTCTCAACCTTTACTTCCCACCCCTTGGCTTTAGCGGCGCTTTCCAGCGCTTCGGCGGCCATATAGGTGTGGGCAACGCCAGAAGGACATGCAGTTACTGCGATAATCTTGGTCATGACTCATTCCTCGCTTAATTCATTTCAAAATCTAAATCCAGGTCGTCTTCTTTCTGGTCGACCTGAGACACTTTTTTCCGCGCCAGACTTTTCAGTACGTTAACGCACACAGCGGTCACTACAGCCCCCACGGCAACCGCCGCGATATAACCCAATTTTCCTTCCACGACCGGCAGAACAATCAGCCCGCCCCAGCCGGCATAACACTGCGCACCAAACAGCGCGGCGGTTACCGTGCCGCAGGCGGAACCCACCATAATGGATGGGATAACGCGTAGCGGATCGGCGGCAGCAAAAGGAATTGCGCCTTCCGTTACGCCAACGCAGCCCATCACCAGCGCGGCTTTACCGGCTTCACGTTCTTCAGAAGAGAAATTCTTACGACCAATCAGCGTCGCCAAACCTAAGCCCAGCGGCGGCACGCAGATCCCTACCGCGGCGATTGCCACCACGGTATAAACCCCCTGCGCCACGCAAATCAGCATGAAGGCGTAGGCAACTTTGTTAATCGGCCCACCCATATCGAAGGCCAACATCAGTCCCATAATTACCGCCAGCAGCACGATGCTGCCCTGCTGCATACCCTGCAGCCACTCGGTCAGGCTAGTGGTTAACGCGCCAACGGGTTCTCCCAGGCCCCACATCATGATGCCTGCGGTGATAAAGGTGCCGACAATAGGAATAACGAAGATAGGCATTACCGATCGCAACACCTTATGTACGGGGATCTTCTTCAGAAAATGGACGACGATACCGCCAATAATCCCGGCAATTAGCGCGCCGAAAAAACCTGCGCCGAAGCTGTTTCCCACCCATGCGCCAATCGCACAAGGGGCGAGAGCAGAACGTTCAGCAATGGAATAACCAATGTAAGCGGCAAGGAATGGCACCATCAACGTCAGCCCTGCGACGCCAATATCAAACAGTTTCTTGAGATTAGGATCGGTCGCAGCATCCGGTACCGCGCCCTTGCCATACAACATGACGGAGACCGCCAGCAAAATTCCACCCGCGACTACGAAGGGGATCATATGCGAAACACCCGTCATCAGGTGCTGACGGGTATTTTTCAGGATTTGTACCAACTCTTTCATAAGTCGCTCCCAGGCTGCCTAAAGCCCATATCCATAAACTTGTTGCGGAAAACAATAGGCAATCCGACGCGGCGCAAACAGTGGATAAAAAGGCCATTTGCTGGACTTTTGTAATGTCAGCGCAAAAATGCGATCCGCCTCATAACTTGTAGTTTCTCGGAATTTATAGAGGACATGCTGACTTGT
The DNA here is from genome assembly GCF_013728095.1 of Citrobacter sp. RHBSTW-00887. Classification (NCBI taxonomy): domain Bacteria; kingdom Pseudomonadati; phylum Pseudomonadota; class Gammaproteobacteria; order Enterobacterales; family Enterobacteriaceae; genus Citrobacter; species Citrobacter sp. RHBSTW-00887. The sequence goes on from NZ_CP056267.1 coordinate 5,040,988, forward strand.
GAGGGATATCTCACTTTGATGGTTACATTACATTTATCCAGTTTTTGGCAGATTTGTCAGATGGCAGGTTCAGGCGTTGCCCTTTTATCCTGTAGCGAGAAATCGTTATGGGAGATGAGGCTATGGCCCTGATTGTGGAATTTACCTGTGAGCTGCCCAATGGCGTACATGCGCGCCCGGCAAGTCACATAGAAACGCAGTGCAACACCTTTACTTCGCACATTGAGTGGCACAACTTGCGTACCGAACGTAGGGGTAACGCCAAGAGCGCATTGGCACTGATTGGCACCGATACTCTGGCGGGTGATAGCTGCCAGTTGCTGATTTCCGGTGCTGATGAACAGGCAGCCCACCAGCATTTAACCCAATGGTTACGTAATGAATTTCCACACTGCGATGCACCACTAGCGGAAGCCAAAAGCAACGAGCTGGAGCCACTTCCTGCATCCCTCACCAATCTAAACCCACAGCTTTTTCGCGCTCGCACCGTCTGCAGCGGCAGTGCGGGAGGCGTTCTGAGTCTGCTCTCTTCGCTGGATCTCAACGCCCTTAACAATCTCCCATCCGCTAAAGATATTGAAACCGAGCAGGCGGCACTGGATAACGGCTTAACGCTGCTGATGAAGAATATTGCGTTTCGGTTACTCGACAGCGACGGCGCAACCAGTGCGATTCTGGAAGCACACCGCTCGCTGGCAAGCGACCTCTCACTGCGTCAGCACCTGCTCGCTGGAGTATCTCGCGGGTTAAGCTGCGCCCAGGCGATTGTCGAAAGTGCCGGACATTTTTGTGATGAATTCGCCCGCTCCAGCAGCAGTTATTTACAGGAACGTGCGCTGGATGTGCGCGATGTCTGCTTCCAGCTTCTGCAGCAAATTTATGGAGAGCAGCGTTTTCCTGCGCCGGGAAAACTAACCCAGCCTACGGTCTGTATGGCGGACGAGCTCACACCGAGCCAATTCCTCGAACTGGACAAAACATTGCTGAAAGGCTTGCTGTTAAAAAGCGGCGGTACCACTTCACACACGGTGATTCTCGCCCGGTCATTCAACATTCCTACGCTGGTTGGCGTGGATATTGAATCCTTGATGCCATGGCTGCAGCAAACGGTTTATATCGATGGTAACTCAGGAGCGGTCATTGTTGCCCCTGATGAATCCGTCGTACGTTACTACCAGCAGGAAGCCCGTATCCAGGATGCCATTCGAGAACAACAACGTATCTGGCTGACCCAGGAGGCGCGCACGGGTGATGGCATCCGCATGGAAGTCGCCGCCAACATCGCCCATTCCGTGGAAGCGCAAGCAGCCTTTGGCAACGGTGCGGAAGCGGTTGGCCTGTTTCGCACGGAAATGCTGTATATGGACCGTACCTGCGCCCCGGATGAGAACGAGCTATACAACATTTTCTGCCAGGCGCTGGAGCCCGCGCAGGGACGCAGCATCATTGTGCGCACCATGGATATCGGTGGTGATAAACCCGTTGATTACCTGAATATTCCTGCCGAAGCCAACCCGTTCCTTGGTTATCGCGCGGTGCGTATCTATGAAGAATACGCCGCTTTGTTTACCACACAACTGCGATCGATCCTGCGCGCATCAGCGCACGGTAGCCTGAAAATCATGATCCCAATGATCTCCTCTATGGAAGAGATCCTGTGGGTCAAAGAGAAGCTGGCCGAAGCCAAACAGCAACTGCGCACTGAACACATCCCGTTTGATGAGAAGATCCCGCTCGGTATCATGCTGGAGGTTCCGTCAGTGATGTTCATCATCGATCAATGCTGCGAAGAAATTGATTTCTTTAGTATTGGCAGTAATGACCTGACGCAATATCTGCTGGCGGTCGACCGCGACAACGCCAAAGTTACCCGCCATTACAACAGCCTGAATCCAGCCTTCTTGCGCGCACTGGATTACGCCGTACAGGCGGTACATCGGCAGGGGAAATGGATTGGCCTGTGCGGCGAACTTGGCGCTAAAGGTTCAGTGCTACCGCTGCTTGTGGGACTGGGTCTGGACGAGATCAGCATGAGCGCTCCCTCCATTCCCGCCGCCAAAGCGCGGATGGCGCAACTTGACAGCCGCGCCTGCCGTCAGTTGCTGAATCAAGCAATGGCGTGTCGAACGTCGCTGGAGGTCGAACATCTGCTGGCCCAGTTCCGCATGACCCAACAGGATACCCCTCTGGTTACCGCCGAGTGCATCACGCTGGATAGCGACTGGCGTAGTAAAGAGGAGGTCATCAAAGGGATGACCGACAACCTCCTGCTGGCAGGTCGTTGCCGCTATCCGCGTAAACTGGAAGCCGATCTGTGGGCGCGCGAAGCGGTCTTCTCTACCGGATTAGGTTTTAGCTTCGCCATTCCACACAGCAAATCAGAACATATTGAGCAGTCCACTATCAGCGTAGCGCGCCTGCAAGCGCCGGTACGTTGGGGTGATGATGATGCGCAGTTCATTATTATGCTGACGCTCAACAAACACGCCGCTGGCGACCAGCATATGCGTATTTTCTCGCGTCTGGCACGGCGCATTATGCATGAAGAATTCCGTAACGCGCTGGTTAACGCCGCCTCTGCCGACGCTATCGCCAGCCTGCTGCAACATGAACTTGAACTTTAAAGAGGGTGTTTTTGTATGGAACTTTACCTTGATACTGCCAACGTCGCGGAAGTCGAACGTCTGGCACGCATCTTCCCAATCGCGGGTGTCACCACCAACCCAAGCATTGTGGCAGCAAACAAAGAATCCATCTGGGATGTGCTGCCGCGCCTGCAAAACGCCATTGGCGAAGAGGGCATTCTGTTTGCCCAAACCATGAGCCGCAACGCACAAGGCATGGTGGAGGAAGCCAAACGTCTAAGCAACGCGGTACCCGGTCTGGTGGTAAAAATCCCGGTGACATCCGAAGGTCTGGCCGCGATCAAGATGCTGAAAAAAGAGGGTATCACCACGCTGGGAACCGCCGTGTACAGTGCCTCTCAGGGGCTGCTGGCAGCGCTGGCGGGGGCGAAATATATCGCGCCTTACGTTAACCGTATTGACGCGCAGGGCGGCGACGGAATTCGCACGGTACAAGAACTGCAAACGTTACTGGAACTGCATGCGCCAAACAGCATGGTACTGGCAGCCAGCTTTAAAACCCCTCGTCAGGCGCTGGATTGCTTACTGGCAGGATGCGAAGCAATCACCTTGCCATTAGACGTAGCGCAACAAATGCTCAATACCCCTGCGGTAGAGTCAGCAATAGAGAAGTTTGAACATGACTGGAACAATACATTTGGTCACATCAACCTGTGAGGGAAATAAAGTATGGATCGCATTATTCAATCACCTGGTAAGTACATCCAGGGTGCCGATGTTATTACCCGTCTTGGCAACTACCTCAAACCACTGGCAGAGCGCTGGCTGGTCGTTGGGGACAAGTTTGTCTTAGGCTTTGCCCAGGGCGCACTGGAAAAAAGCTTCCAGGATGCCGGACTGGCGCTGGAGATTGCACCGTTTGGCGGCGAGTGTTCACAAAACGAAATCGACCGTCTGCGCGGCGTGGCAGAAAAAGCGCAATGTGGCGCAGTACTTGGTATTGGCGGCGGTAAAACGCTGGATACTGCCAAAGCGCTGGCGCACTTTATGGGCGTGCCTGTCGCCATTGCGCCAACCATCGCCTCTACCGATGCACCGTGCAGCGCGCTGTCCGTTATTTACACCGATGCCGGTGAATTCGATCGCTATTTGCTGTTGCCCAATAACCCGGACAGGGTCATTGTTGATACCAAAATTGTCGCGGGCGCACCGGCGCGTCTGTTAGCCGCGGGCATCGGCGATGCGTTGGCGACCTGGTTCGAAGCGCGCGCCTGTTCACGCAGCGGCGCAACCACCATGGCGGGCGGTCAGTGCACTCAGGCGGCGCTGGCGCTGGCTGAGCTGTGCTTTAATACGCTGATAGAAGAAGGTGAGAAAGCGATGCTGGCTGCCGAGCAGCACGTGGTAACGCCTGCTCTGGAGCGCGTTATTGAAGCCAACACCTATCTGAGCGGCGTCGGTTTTGAAAGCGGCGGTCTGGCAGCGGCGCACGCCATCCATAACGGCCTGACGGCAATCCCGGATGCGCATCACTATTACCACGGCGAGAAAGTGGCTTTCGGCACGCTGACGCAACTGGTACTGGAAAACGCGCCGGTCGATGAAATTGAAACCGTTGCGGCGCTGTGTCATTCCGTTGGCCTGCCGATTACCCTGGCGCAACTGGACATCAAACAGGATATTCCGGCGAAAATGCGCATTGTGGCTGAAGCTGCCTGTGCCGAAGGCGAAACCATCCACAACATGCCTGGCGGCGCAACGCCGGACCAGGTGTATGCCGCCCTGCTGGTGGCTGACCAGTACGGTCAACGTTACCTGCAAGAGTGGGAATAACCGGCCAATAAAAATCCCCGCAATTGCGGGGATTTTTTTGTTCATACTATGCCGGACCCGCACAAGCGATATCCGGCATGGTCTGTTACAGCAGATCGAAACGATCCAGGTTCATCACTTTCACCCATGCGGCAACGAAATCTCTCACGAACTTCTCGTGAGCATCGCTGCAGGCATAAACTTCAGCCACTGCGCGCAGTACAGAGTTAGAACCAAACACCAGATCGGCGCGAGTTGCGGTGTATTTTACTTCGCCGCTCGAACGGTCACGACCTTCAAACAGCTCTTGTGACTCATCAACCGCCTTCCACTCATGACGCATATCCAGCAGATTGACGAAGAAGTCAGTGCTGAGTACGCCAGGACGATCGGTAAAGACGCCGTGCTGGCTACCATCAAAGTTGGTGCCCAGTACGCGCATACCGCCCACCAGCACGGTCATTTCCGGTGCGGTTAGCGTCAACTGCTGCGCTTTGTCGATCAGCAGCGACTCGGTGGTCGACACGTCAGGACGAGCGCGGTAGTTACGGAAACCATCGGCAATCGGCTCAAGCAGTTCAAACATCTCAATATCCGTTTGATCCTGACGCGCATCCACACGACCCGGCGCAAAAGGTACCTTGATGCTGACGCCCGCAGCGCTAGCCGCCTGCTCGATACCGACAACACCGGCCAGCACGATAATATCGGCCAACGAGGCAGTATGGGCAGACTTATAAATACCTTCCAGCACAGGCAGAACGCGTGCCGCGGTGGCATTCACATCCCAGCCGCGTTGTGGGTCCAGCGCCAGACGTGCACCGTTAGCGCCGCCACGTTTATCCCCGCCACGGAAAGTCGATGCCGAAGCCCACGCTACCGATACCAGTTCGCCCACGGACAGTCCGGAAGCAGCGATGGTCGCCTTCAGCTTCAGGATATCTTCTTCGCTTGGGTTGAAGAACGCATGCGGCAGCGGGTCTTGCCAGATCAGATCTTCTTTTGGCACTTCCGGGCCAATGTAACGCGATTTTGGCCCCATATCGCGGTGCGTCAGTTTAAACCACGCACGGGCAAACGCTTCGTTGAACGCTTGCGGATCGTTCAGGAAACGGCGAGAGATCTTTTCGAACTCAGGATCGAAACGCAGCGTCAGGTCGGTAACCAGCATCGTCGGCTTGCGTTTTTTCGACGGATCAAACGGATCGGGAATAATTTCTGGCGCGTCAACCGCTTCAAACTGAATCGCGCCTGCCGGACTGCGAGTCTGCACCCACTCATATTTGAACAGGTTCTCGAAGAAATAGTTGCTCCATTGGGTAGGCGTCTGCGTCCACACCACTTCCAGACCAGAAGTAATTGCATCCGCGCCCGCGCCACTACCGTAGCTGCTGGCCCAGCCCAGGCCCTGCGCTTCAATCGGTGCGGATTCTGGATCGGCGCCAACGTGCGATGCCGCTGCTGCGCCGTGGGTTTTGCCCAACGTATGACCGCCGCCAATCAGCGCCACGGTTTCTTCGTCGTTCATCCCCATGTTACCGAAGGTCGCGCGAATAGCCGCTGCCGCAGAAAGCGGTTCGCCGCTATGGTCTGGCCCTTCCGGGTTCACATAAATAAGGCCCATTTCGGTGGCGCCCAGCGGCGCTTTTGCCAGCTCTTCCGGGTGACGGTGAGTCAGCCAGGCTTTTTCATCACCCCAGTTTACGTCGAGATCCGGTTCCCAGACATCTTCACGACCGGCACCAAAGCCAAAGGTACGGAAACCTGAGTTTTCCAGCGCCACGTTACCCGCGAGGATAAACAGGTCGGCCCAGGAAATTTTCTGACCATATTTCTGCTTGATTGGCCACAGCAGACGACGTGCTTTATCAAGGCTGACGTTGTCCGGCCAGGAGTTCAGTGGTGCAAAACGCTGCTGTCCGCGACCCGCTCCACCGCGTCCATCGATAGAGCGATAGGTTCCCGCGCCGTGCCATGCCATGCGGATAAACAATCCGGCATAGGTTCCCCAGTCAGCGGGCCACCACGGTTGAGATTCGGACAGAAGGGCTCTGAGATCCCCTTTCAGGGCAGAATAGTCGAGTTTACTAAACTCTTTGCGGTAGTCGAAGTCCTCACCCAGCGGGTTCGAACGGTTGGAATGTTGGTTTAAAAGATCAACGCGGAGTTGATTTGGCCACCAGTCGCGGTTATTCGTTCCTGCTCCCGCGCTCTGATCGTGACCGCCTTGATGAAAAGGACACTTACCGGCAGTTGATGCGTTTTGGCTATCGTCGGACATGCTCATCTATATGCTCCCTTTACAGTGTTCTGACTACGATATACACCACCAGAGATAAGATATAGTCGAAATAACCCACAGATTCGATAGCTAATTCCTTTTATATTTTAAGTTACAGAGATGTAGATCAAAATGATCAACAAAAAGCCCTCCGTAGAGGGCTGGGGCATCTGTTTAGTTAGGTCTTACACCCAGTGTGTGACAAATAGCGTAGCTCATCTCGGCACGGTTGAGGGTATAGAAGTGAAAATCTTTCACCCCTTCGCGACTGAGAATTTTCACCATATCCATGGCGATATTCGCGCCCACCAGCTTGCGGGTTTCCGCGTCATCATCAAGACCATCAAACATGGTCGACATCCACGCAGGAATGCGGACGTTGGTCATGTCAGCAAATTTTTTCGCCTGCTTAAAGTTAGATACCGGCAGGATGCCCGGAATAATTTCCACATCGATTCCCGCAGACACACAGCGATCGCGAAAGCGCAGATAGCTTTCTACATCGAAGAAAAACTGGGTGATCGCGCGGTTTGCACCGGCATCAACCTTACGCTTCAGATTCAGTAAATCAGCCTGAGCGCTTTTCGCTTCCGGGTGCACTTCCGGGTAAGCCGCAACGGAGATATCGAAGTCTGCAACGTCTTTCAGCAGAGTCACCAGGTCGGAAGCATACATATCCGGTTTACCGCTTCCCGGCGGCAGATCACCGCGCAGGGCAACAATATGACGAATACCGTTATGCCAGTAGTCCTGAGCAATGGTACGCAGCTCATCACGGGTCGCATCAATGCATGTCAGGTGCGGGACCGCTTCAAGACCTGTGCGATCCTTAATGCCTTTAATAATGCTGTGCGTACGGTCGCGCTCACCAGAGTTTGCACCGTAAGTAACTGAAACAAACTTCGGCTTCAGGCTGCTCAGGCGATCGATGGAGTTCCACAGGGTTTGCTCCATTTCACTGGTGCGCGGCGGGAAAAACTCAAACGAAACGTTAATCTGACCCTGCACTTCTGCCAGGCTCTGATTCAGGGCTTCCCGCTGGTTGGCGTGAAAAAAGCTCATACCTTACCTCATCAATCTTTTGTCGTTATATGTTGTGTTGTGAACTGCTATACGTTTAGACGTCTAGATGTAAAAATGACGGAAAAGCATGCTGGCGTCAACACAAAAATCATCGTTAAAGGTGAGGAATACTCAGCCAACGTGAAAAAAATTCACATCAGATTGAAATGGTGAGGGATTGCGTCACGACCGTCTGTAGCCACTCTACTTTTGTTACGTTCTCAGGCAGCGTCGCTAACCCCATGCTAAGACGCAATTCTGTATCAGTAAGCGGAAGGAAGATCACGCCCTGACGCTGGATAGCGGAAAAGGAGGCCGGAACCAGGCTCAGACCGTCACCCTGCGCGATCCGTGCCAGCAGCACGTCATGTTCCATCGGCTCCTCAATAAGAGCAGGAGAGTAACCGGCACGACGAAAAATGTGTCGAGTGTAATCAAAAAAAGCAGGGTTACGTTCACGTTTGAACCAGAACAGCGGTCGGTGGTTCAGCGACGTTAACGAGAGCGAAGGCAGAGCCGCCTCTGGCCAGAGCGCGGGTAAGGCGGCAATCATCGATTCTTGCCAGCCGAGCGGCGTGACGCTAAGACCCGAATTCTCAAGCGGTAGCGCCACCAGCGCTGCATCCAGTTTTCCCCGACGCACCTGACGCGCCAGTTCAGGCGAACCATGACGGACAATATGTAGCTTCTGTACACGCGTAGCAAGCTGCGACTCAAGCGCCGCAAAAACGCCCTGCTCAAACGCCGTACTTAGCCCTAAGCGCAGAGATTGCTCTCCCGTCTTCGCTATCTGACTCAACGCCGCCCAGGTTTTATCCTGTAGCGCCAATAGCGGGCGCACGATTTCAAGTACGCGCTGGCCGTCCTCCGTCAGCGTAAGTCCACGGGTATGACGGACAAAAAGCGTCACCCCCAGGCGCTCTTCAAGCTGGCGAATGTGGCGACTCAGCGGCGGCTGCGACATAAATAAACGCAGCGCCGCTCGACTCATGTTGTTCTCTTCCGCCACCACGGAAAAATAGCGTAGGAGGCGGATATCCAGAGAGTGCAAAGGCGATGTTGTCATACCGAAAAGGTATCACGGAAACGGTATTACCCCAATCATTCCGCACGCTCTATCCTCATGCCATACACTAACTCACGAGGTGATTATCATGGATTCAGAACGCTATTTAACCGGTCAGAGAATGCTGCAACAGGTTGATGGAAAAGGCGGAGATGCGGTAGTCGAAAGTCTGCAGGATATTGCGCCAGACTTCGCCCAATACCTGATTGAATTTCCTTTTGGCGACATCTATTCAAGGCCGGGGCTGGATTTACGCAGTAGAGAAATTGCCACCGTCGCCGCGCTCACCGCCATGGGTAACGCCGCACCGCAGCTTAAGGTACACATCGCCGCCGCGCTGCACGTTGGCTTAACGCAGGAAGAGATTATTGAAGTGATGATGCAGATGGCTGTTTATGCCGGATTCCCGGCAGCACTAAACGGCCTGTTCGCTGCAAAAGAGGTGTTTGCCTCCCACAGAGGTTAAAACAAAGGCCAGCGGAATATCTGCTGGCCTGACCTCACTACGGTTTCAGATCTTCCACACGCATGCCTTTGAGTTGTTCATCCGTCAGCGTATTTCCCGCTTTGAAATAATCCACGACCGCATTAGAGACATAGTAACCGCCGGATGTGTTACGCGCTTTACCTTCAGTAAATGTCGTGAAACCATCACCGCCGTCCGCCAGGAAGCTATTGGTGGCAATGTGATAAACCGTGGCATCCTCAATGGGTTTGCCGTTTAACGTCAATACGCTAACCCGCTGACCAACCGGTTTACTGCTGTCATACTTCATCTCCAGTCCTTTGGACACCTGCAATACACCGTTGCTTAAACCCGCGCCGTGCTCCATCAGGCTACGTAACTGCTTCCCGGTGAGATCCATGGTTGCCAGCTCATTCGGGAACGGGAAGGTGCTAATGACTGCGCCCATGGTGATGACTCCAGCAGGGATTTCATTCCGGATGCCGCCCGAGTTAGTGAGCGCTAACTGGGTATCTTTACCCGCCGCAACCAGCAACGCATCTGCCGCCAGATTTCCCAGCGAAGAAGATTCACCGTAAGCACGCGTCAGCTCAACCGGCGCGTTGGCAACCGTCTGCTGCACCACTTTATCGAGCTTTTTATTCCAGCCATCAATGACCTGTTTCGTCTGCGGGTCTGGCTGCCACTCATCAGCAAAAATGGTTTTCAGCTCGAAGTTCTTCACGGTAAATTGATGCGGTTTTTGCTGGTAATCCAGCACCAGTTTACCCACATCAATGCCGCCGCTGTCGGTAGACAGAATCAGGGTGTTACCTACTTTAATCGGCTCCGGCGTGCCCACATGCGCATGACCGGTGATCAGGATGTCCAGCCCCTGCACCTGGCCTGCGGTCTGGATGTCTTTATCCAGCGCACGGCGTACATCGGTGCCCCCCAGACTGGACTGACGCGCTGGCGTGCCTTCATGGATCAGCGCCACGGTGAGATCGACTTTGCCTTTCAGCTCATCGATATAGCGTTGCAACCACTTCACTTCATCCCGCGCCTCGATCCCGACACGTGTCGCAGCGGAAACCGTATCATCAAAAGCAAACACGCCGTGCAGGCCAATCACGCCAATCTTCACGCCATCTTTTTCAATAATGGTGTAAGGCTTATCCCAGAACATTTTGCTGCTGTTTTGGTAAAAGATGTTGCCCTGCACGATCGGAAACTTTGCCTGGCTCAGCTGCAGCAGCGTATTGTCCCAACCGTGATCGAATTCATGATTACCCATGGTGACAGCGTCAAAATTCATGGTGTTCATGATATCGATAATCGCCTTCCCCTTGGTCAGGCTGCTGATATATGGCCCGGTAAAATAGTCGCCAGCATCCAAAAACCAGGTGGCGCTATTTTTCGCTTTCTCCTGCTTCACCATCGCCGAGATATTGGCCCAACCGCCAATATCTCGTGTGCCATTGGCAATCCATGGCACTTTATAAGGTTCGACATGGGCATGGAGATCGTTGGTATAAATAATCGTGACATCTTTGGCACTCGCCCAGAGCGGTAAAGATACCAGAACACCGACAGCAAGCATTTTTAGCTTCATAACCAATCCCTTTCAGTCATATAAAGATTCGCTACGTTACGTTCTGAAAGGTTTTTTTATGTGAGAAAACTCACATCCATCGGTGATAGTTGCAGGCCAAAATCAACGACCATTAAAAATCGTTGGTAACAGGATGACGTCACTGTTCACTATCAATTGCTGCAAATCCTTTGGCTGCAAAAATCTGGGGCTGGCGAGTTCAGCTGATTACAGCTGGCCAGAATATCGGCTGGGTTATGCCGCACTGCATTGTCGGGCATGCGGCAGCCTTCCACCGCTGTTTGATGAGGAACAGTTCCGTTGCTGGTTGTCGGCATATTTAGCGGATTTTGCCGCTAATCGTGGTCAGTTTTGCCCATGTTGCTACCAACGAGAAATCATCCGCTATGGGCATAATCCCCAGGGCAGCCAGCGCGTCCAGTGCCGAAACTGCAAAAAAGTGTGGACACCAAAGCAGGCGCCTCCCACCAGCATCGTTTTGCCAGAACAAATAGCGACGATTCCCTTGCTCGTCCCTTTTCAGGGCGTTAGCGCAGGCCAGCAACTCTATGTATTACTCTCTTTTGACGCTATTCGCGGCAATGTTCTGCATATTTCCAGCAACTTCACGCCGCACACTGCCGGCATATCATTGCTTTACCGCTGGCGTGACACCGCTGAGCCAACAGTCATTCACGACGATATCATTGAGCGAGTGAGTCAGCGGGAAACCCAGTTTTTACGCCGCAGCCAGTTTGATGAAATCCAGTACGGCAGCGCCATACTCAAACGGAACGCCAGCGGCGCGATTTTACGCCCGGTCATTACTGCCCATGGGCATTTCCGCCTGCTGAGCCATCTGTGGCCAGAGGTAAAAACCCATATTATTGCCCACGAATGCTTCCTGCGCGGCGCAGCGATTACCGCATGGGCGGAACAGTTTCGCCATCATCGCGCCTCGCTGTGGTTTATTGATGAAGAAATGAATAGCGATCAGCGCACGCTGCCCTGGCAATTGCTGGGTAAAACGTATCAGGGATGGTGGCGAAATCAGTGGCAAATCTGGCAACGAGGCGATATGCGTAAAATGGTGTGTTTGTTAACGCAGGGGCGGGTTGAAGAAAGCGCGTCAATAACCCTGGCGGCAAGCCATCATTTTCTCGCCTGGTTGCGGCAACAGACAGAATTTCAGCAAAGTACCCGTTACTCTGCCCATTCGTTGTTTCAGGCGATAAGGTCGCTGGCAGATAAATACAACGCCCTCATTGAGGGCGATGTTTACACATGTTATCCGGCAACAAAAACTACAGCAGTTGCGCCAGGCGGTTGATATCAGACTGAATCGCCCCGGCGGTCACGTCGCGGCCCGCCCCCGGTCCACGAATGACCAGCGGGTTATCACGATACCAACGGCTTTCAATGGCGAACACGTTATCGCACGGCAGTAGTGCCGCCAGCGGGTGCTCAGGGCGTACCGCTTCAACGCCAACGCGTGCCTTACCGTTAGCATCAAAACGCGCCACATAGCGTAGCACCAGTCCCATTTCACGTGCCGCTTCCAGGCGTTGCACCATCTGCTCGTTCAGCTCATCGCCATTTTCAAAGAAATGGTCAATAGAACCTGCTTCACAGTGCGCAGGCACCAGCGATTCTACGCGCACCTGGTCCGGTTCAATGTCGTAACCCGCTTCACGCGCCAGAATCACCAGCTTGCGCATCACATCTTTGCCGGAAAGATCCACGCGCGGATCAGGTTCAGTCAGACCCTGCTGCCACGCCTGATCCACCAGATCGGTGAACGGGACCGTGCCATCAAATTGCAGGAACAACCACGACAACGTGCCGGAGAAGATCCCGCTGATCGACAGAATAGTATCTCCGCTATCAATCAGATCGCGCACGGTATGGTTGATCGGCAAGCCTGCGCCGACGGTGGCGTTATACAGCCAGTGGCGACCGGTTTTTTCAAAGGCGTCATGAATCTGGCGGTAATTATTACTGCTGCTCGCCCCCGCCAGCTTGTTGGCGCTGATAACGTGGAAGCCATGACTGGCGAAATCCAGATACTGCTCCGCCAACTGCTCGCTGGCAGTGACGTCCAGCACCACTAAATCATCATACGGGTGGGCACGCATCCACAGGAACAATGACTCTTCATCCTGTTCTACCGCCTCGTCATCGAAGAAGGCCAATGCGCGGCTGGCATCCAGCCCTTCGTAATTCAGCAGGCTACGGCGGCTATCAACCACTCCTGCCAGCACGAACTCTAATCCGGTACGCGCCGAGAGCGTGCTCTGCTCGCGGGCAAACAGCTCCAGCCAGCGCGACCCAATGTTGCCTTTGCCGAACAGCACCAGACCAATGCGTTTTTCCGCGCGAAAGATTGACTGGTGCAGACCCTGAATCAGGCTCTCCGTTGGCCCGGTACGCAATACGGCGACCAGGCTGATGCCCTCTTCCGACTGCCAGGTGAATTCGACCGGCTGACCTTTCAGCTGTTGCCAAAAGCGATGGCAGTGCAGCGGGTTACGGGTGACGCCCGCCCCAACCATCGCCACCAGCGCCAGCCCCTGGCGCAGACGCAGTTCGCCCGGCAGGCCAGCTTCATCCAGAATTTTCAGTGCGCCATCAGCGACTTCGGAGGTATAGCAAAATTGCAGCAACTGGCGGTCAGGATGCACACCCACTGCCAGCGGACGCACCTGGGTGCGTTTTAAAATCTGATCAATCTCTTTATAGGCCAGTTTAAAGTCCTGGCCAGTGGGAACCTGAAACTCAATCAGGCAAACGTCGTCATGGCTGGTCACAATACGTGCCCCGGTACCGGAAGCCAGCACGCGTTCAATACGCGTCGATCCCTGCTCCGGCGTATAGCTACAACGCAACTGGAGATCGATATCGCTGCCGGAAACCGGCTGGAGGGTGCGGGCATGGAGAACCGGAGCCGCCAGACGCGCCAGCTCGCTGGCTTCATCCAGACGCAGCAGCGGCAGCAGACAGGCATCTTTTACTTTACGCGGATCCGCGCTGTAAACCCCGGCGACATCGCTCCAGATGGTTACGCGGGAAACCCCCGCCAACGCGCCAACCTGCGTCGCCGAGTAGTCGGAGCCGTTACGCCCCAGCAGTACCGTCTCACCGGCGTTGCTGCGGCTAATGAAACCGGTAACGACCAGGCGTTTGCCCGGATGCTGCGCCAGCAGTTGCTGCAGCAATGGGTAAGAAAGACCTTCATCCACCTGCGGCTGAGCGCCGCGCTCGGCACGTAAAAAATCGCGCGCATCCAGCCAGGCTGACTCCAGCCCCTGTTGGTTAAGGACGGCAGACATCAAACGCGCCGACCACACCTCGCCATGCCCGACGACTTCAGCATAGACGGCATCATTCACGCCGCTGTCGAGTAATCCGGCCAGGCGCTCCAGATCGTGAATAAACGCGCCGATCAGCCCATCCGCCACCTCAGGAGGTAACAAACCGCTGATAAGCTCACTCTGATAGCGACGTAACGCCTGTTGAACCTGATGCGCAGACAGACGATCGGTCTGGCTTAATTTTAGCCAGCTAATCAACTGGTTAGTGGTACTGCCTGCGGCTGAAACAACCATCATGTCATCAGGCTGCGAGTACTCCGCCATAATGCCTGCGACACGCAGATAACATTTCACATCAGCCAGACTACTACCACCAAATTTGTGCAGTTGACGACCCTTCGTCCCTGCCTGCGCAATCACACTCATGTTTACCCCTTGTTTGCAGCCCGGAAGCCATTTTCCAGGTCGGCAATTAAATCTTCGCCATCTTCAATACCGGTGGAGATACGCAACAGCGTTTCCGAAATTCCAGCAGCAGCACGCGCTTCTGGCGCCATTCCCGCGTGTGTCATGGTTGCGGCATGGGAGATCAGACTTTCAACGCCCCCTAACGATTCCGCCAGCGTAAACAATGACAACCCGCCGAGGAAGCGACGCAGCGTTTGCTCATCGCCATCCAGCTCAAAACTCAACATCGCGCCAAACCCTTTTTGCTGACGCGCGGCAATCTCATGGCCCTGATTATCCGGCAATGACGGGTGATACAATTTTTTCACCAGCGGCTGAGTTTGCAGATAATCCACAATCGCCTGAGCATTACGTTGCGCCACCTCCATACGAGGTGACAGAGTACGCAGGCCGCGCAACAGCAGATAACTATCAAACGCGCCGCCAGTCACACCAATATTATTCGCCCACCATGCCAGTTCAGTGACCATTTCCGGATCTTTTGCTATCACCACACCAGCCACTACGTCGGAGTGACCGTTTAAATATTTCGTGCATGAATGCAACACCAGATCGGCGCCTAATGCCAGTGGATTTTGCAGTGCCGGGCTTAAAAAAGTGTTGTCCACCACGCTGACCGCTCCAGCTTCGCGCGCCAGCTGGCAGATTTTCGCGATATCCACCACGCGCAACAGCGGGTTGCTTGGGCTTTCTACCAGCACCAGCTTCGGTTTTTCCGCCAGTGCCGCCTGCAACGCCTGCTCATCTCCTTGATCGACAAACAGTACGCGATAACAGCCACGCTTTGCCAGGCTGTCAAACAGACGATAGCTCCCGCCGTAGCAGTCGTGTGGTGCGACCAGCAGATCGCCAGGCTTGAGGAATACCGTAGTCACCAGATGAATCGCCGACATGCCGGTATTGGTCAGTACAGCCCCCGCCCCACCTTCCAGTTCCGCCAGCGCACGCTGAACGACATCACGCGTTGGGTTACCGCGGCGCGAATAGTCATGGGCGCGAGGCTCATTAAAACCGGTAAAGTTATAGGTGCTGGAGAGGTGGATCGGCGGGACAACGCAACCGTACTGTTCGTCGTCATTTAACCCGCTACGCACTGCGATGGTGGCCTGTTTACGCGTCATATTGAGGAGATCCTGGCTGAGTCGGTGAAAAGTCAGACACCAGAGTAATCATAGTTACGATAGCCGTCAATACATCTGGACATCTAAACTTCTTTGCGTATAGATTGAGCAAACCGGAAATAGCCGTTAAAATTATATGCATTAGCGTACATCTGCGTCGGCTTACTTCGTGTCAGGGCCACGCCACTACGATAAACTACGCGCAATTATGGTCCGGGCTCAGGTTCTGGCCTCAATATTAATGACAAAGAGGATTAGGTATCTCATGGCTGAATGGAGCGGCGAATATATCAGCCCATACGCTGAGCACGGTAAGAAGAGTGAGCAAGTCAAAAAAATTACGGTTTCCATTCCTCTGAAGGTGTTAAAAATCCTTACCGATGAACGCACACGTCGTCAGGTTAACAACCTGCGTCACGCCACCAACAGCGAACTGCTGTGTGAAGCGTTTCTGCATGCTTTTACCGGGCAACCATTACCCAACGATGACGACCTGCGTAAAGAGCGCAGCGATGAAATCCCGGAAGAAGCAAAGGTAATCATGCGTGAACTGGGTATCAACCCGGAAACGTGGGAATACTGATTTTTCAAGACAGATGAGAAAAGGCGGGATTACTCCCGCCGCTTCTCACTACGTTACTTACTGATACCATTAATCTTATTCAATGTTTCTTCCATTTTGAGCGTCTCTTTACGGTTCAATGGATAGAAATAAATCAGAATGACCGCTGCCAAAAACAGGCATAAAGCCGGTAACAGATTTGCCATCGTATAGATGTTTTCCTGCACAATGCTGGTTTGCACAGCGCCGCCCGTTGACGAAGATTGATAACCAATGATGGCCAGCATAAAGCCGCCAATAGCCCCTGCGCACGCCTGGCCAACCTTGCGGGCGAAGAAGTTCACGCCATAGACGGTCCCATCTTCACGATCGCCGGTGACATACTGGTGATAATCACACACATCGGTCATAAACGCCCAAATCATCAGGTTGAATAACCCGGCTCCCAGCGTCGCCAGGAACAGGAAAACCAAATAAACCTTCGCGTCGGTAATGTGGGTGAAGTACATAATCACATACATGGCTACCGCAAAGAGCAGCGCGCCTACGCTGGCTTCTTTCTTACCAAAGCGCTTCGTGAGCCAGGATGCTGAGGGTGCCAGCAAAACCAGAGAGCCAAAGGTGAAGAGCAATGCAACGGACATGGCCTCTTTGTTATGGAAATAGTCATTAAACAGGTAAGTCATGTTGGTACCAGACAACCCCTGATTAATCACAATCAGCAGATCCACAACCACTAAAACAATCAGCGCTTTATTGCGTATCAACCCCTTCAGCAGCACAGAAACCGGCATGCTCTCTTTTCTTTCCACCCGCACGCGTTCCGTCGTTAACTGACAGGTCAACGTTAAAAAGATAAACCCCAGCACAGAACAACCAATGGCAATCCAGAAGAAATGCTGCCCAGAGATCACCTGGCTCCCGTCCACCAGAGTGGTGTACATCAGGATCGGAATAAAAAAGCCGGTTGTCCCGCCGCCGATGGCGGACCCAACGCTGCGCCAGGTTGACAGCGATACGCGATCTTCCGGATTCGAGCTAATCGCCGCAGACATGGCGCCGTACGGAATACTCACTGTCGATAACAGCGAACCGTAAATAAAATAGGAACAGCAGATGTAGATAATTTTCGCCGTATAAGAAAAATCATGCACAAACGGCAGGAACAGAACGACCGCAATGATGCAAAACGGGTACTTCATGCGGCGCACCCAGGGGTTAAATCGCCCATGTACCGTCAGTTTAGAGGTATCACATAAGCGCCCTACGCCAACGTCGACAAACGCATCAAAGAGTTTGGTCACAAAATAGAGTGAACCAACAATAACACCGGAAATACCGAGTACGTTGGTGTAATAAATCATTAAAAAACTATTTACCAGCCCAAGAATAAAACAGGTTCCGAGGTCACCACATAAATAACCGAATTTATCTCTTAATCCGAAAGGCCTGACAGCAATATTTTGATTGCTTCCGATCATTGTTCCATCATTAGACATGATGTTAACTCCTTAGACACATTATTCACGCAAACTATGCGTATACCGATGCTCAGCGTAATAAATCGATACGAAGTGTATTAACGGTCAGAAGTTATAACCGAGACCAACGCGATAGCGGGTCTGACGATCGTCTGTGGTTGTGGTGTTATACCCCGAGGAAACGTTACCCACCTCAACAAATGGAACCCATGAGCCTATTTTATACGCCACACGGAAGTTATATTCGTAATCGTCTTTTCGGTTGTTATATAAATCTTCGCTATCGGCAATTTTATAAATACCGTTCAGCTCAAACATCCAGTCATTGATGTTATAACCGAGCCATGCTTCCGGACGATAGACCATGCGGTCATCCTTGCCGTCAGTGTTTCTGCGCATGTACTCCTGACGATAGCGGAACGCAGTCCACCAATGGTCATTGATATTATACTGCACGCGAATATAAGGCTTATAAATCGCGATGTTATCGCCCGTTTCGATCGCAATACCCGGCTGCCAGACAAGGTCCTTCCAGGTGAACTGGTAGCTGGCCGTATACTCGTTGCCATTACTTTCCATATTATTCCACGCATCATTAGATTGCGTATTTTCGGAACGTGAAATGGCCTCGACTGCCACACCAAAACCCGTAGCAAAACGATGCGACATATAAACACGGTCGTAATTACGACCATCATCATAATATTCATGTCGATAATCAACATAACCCGCTTGCGCGGCCGCAGAGAATAATGAAATCAGTAATAACGCGGATTTAAATTTCATGACCATCCCTCTTCACACTAAATCTAGGAAATTGCCCATCTCGCTCCGTCCATAAATGAAGAAACGATGAAGGAATAAGAATAATTTTATATTTCCACGAAAGTGTATTTTAGAAAGAAGGAAGAAACCTTTGGTATTTTGCCAAAGATTGGCATAAGTGGCAAAAACAAGAAGATAAAAAGGACGCAGATCACCAGTTGAAACATTTTATCGTAAAAATAAAAACGCTGTTTTATTTATTAAATAAAAGACATTATTCAATACATCAATACGAATTTCAGTCTGCAGGCGCAGATACAAAAAAAGCGCCATAAGGCGCTTTTTTCTGACAGCTGAAACTTACTTGCTGCCTGGGATGCTGAAACGCTTGTTGAAGCGATCAACACGGCCACCGGTAGCAACATCACGCTGCTTGCCAGTATAGAACGGGTGGCACTGACCGCACACGTCCAGGTTCAGATCGTGACCGACGGTAGAGCGGATTTTCATGACGTTACCGCAAGAGCAGTTTGCAGTAATTTCTTCGTATTTCGGGTGAATATCTTTTTTCATGGGAAAACCTCGGTTTAAGGCCGCGTCGCTCTTCCAGCCCTAACGCCAGACACCACGCGATGTTAATAGTATAGGCCTATGATACAAATTCATATCAAAGGCGGCGAATCATACAGAAATTAACCTGCTCATGCAAACTGATCCGCATTCCAGCCTTCACTAATGTGTATACTAACCCGTCAGATTTCAAGTCAGGATGATTCAATGCCCGTTGCGCACGTTGCCTTACCCGTTCCGCTACCTCGCACCTTTGACTACCTGCTGCCGGAAGGCATGAGCGCCAAAGCTGGGTGTCGTGTACGCGTGCCCTTTGGCAAGCAACAGGAGCGCGTGGGCATCGTTCTATCCGTCAGCGAGCACAGCGAACTGCCGCTGAGCGAATTGAAAGCCGTTCTCGAAGTGCTGGACAGCGAGCCGGTTTATTCGACCTCCGTCTGGCGTCTGCTGTTGTGGGCGGCTGACTATTATCACCATCCTATCGGCGACGTACTGTTTCATGCCCTGCCGATTCTGCTGCGCCAGGGACGCCCGGCGACAAACGCGCCTATATGGTACTGGTTTGCCACTGAAGAAGGTCAGGTTATTGATCTCAACAGCCTGAAGCGCTCTCCCAAGCAACAGCAGGCGCTGGCTGCGCTACGCCAGGGAAAAATCTGGCGCGACCAGGTGGCTGAACTCGAATTTAATGACGCCGCATTACAAGCGCTGCGGAAAAAAGGGCTGTGCGATCTGGCGAGTGAAACGCCAGGCTTTAGCGACTGGCGTACCCACTACGCGGTTTCCGGTGAGCGTCTTCGACTGAACACCGAGCAAGCCACCGCCGTCGGGGCGATTCACAGCGCCGCGGACAGTTTTAGCGCCTGGCTATTAGCGGGCGTGACGGGCTCAGGCAAAACAGAGGTCTATCTAAGCGTACTGGAAAATGTCCTGGCCCAGGGCAAACAGGCGCTGGTGATGGTGCCGGAGATTGGCCTGACGCCGCAAACTATTGCCCGTTTTCGAGAACGCTTCAATGCGCCAGTCGAAGTCCTGCACTCCGGTTTGAACGACAGCGAACGTCTTTCGGCCTGGTTGAAAGCAAAAAATGGCGAAGCGGCGATTGTTATCGGCACGCGCTCGTCGCTGTTTACACCGTTTAAAAATCTCGGCGTGATTGTCATCGACGAAGAGCACGACAGCTCTTATAAACAGCAGGAAGGCTGGCGCTATCATGCGCGCGATCTCGCGGTTTATCGCGCCCACAGCGAGCAAATCCCGATTATTCTCGGCTCAGCCACTCCGGCTCTGGAAACGCTGTGCAACGTGCGACAGAAAAAATATCGCATGCTGCGCCTGACGCGCCGTGCCGGAAATGCGCGCCCCGCCACTCAGCACGTGCTGGATCTCAAAGGTCAGCAGGTGCAGGCCGGACTCGCCCCTGCGCTTATCACCCGTATGCGTCAGCACCTGCAGGCGGATAACCAGGTGATTCTGTTTTTGAACCGCCGGGGCTTTGCTCCTGCGCTGCTGTGCCATGACTGCGGCTGGATTGCCGAATGTCCGCGCTGCGATCACTACTACACGCTGCATCAGGCACAGCACCATTTACGCTGCCACCACTGCGACAGCCAGCGCCCAATACCGCGTCAGTGCCCTTCCTGCGGCTCAACGCATATGGTTCCGGTTGGACTCGGCACCGAACAGCTTGAGCAGGCTCTGGCCCCTTTTTTCCCCGGCGTGCCAATCTCACGCATCGATCGCGACACCACCAGCCGTAAAGGGTCGCTGGAGCAGCATCTGGCGGAAGTACATCGCGGCGGCGCACGAATTCTTATCGGCACGCAAATGCTGGCCAAAGGCCACCACTTCCCGGACGTCACCCTGGTGGCGCTTCTGGACGTTGACGGCGCACTATTCTCTGCAGATTTCCGGTCGGCAGAACGCTTCGCCCAGCTTTACACGCAGGTCTCCGGGCGAGCAGGACGCGCCGGGAAACAGGGCGAAGTGGTGCTACAAACGCACCATCCTGAACATCCGCTGCTGCAAACTTTGCTGTACAAAGGTTATGACGCGTTTGCCGAGCAGGCGCTGGCCGAGCGACAAACGCTCCAGCTTCCACCGTGGACCAGCCATGTGATCGTGCGGGCAGAAGATCATAACAACCAGCATGCGCCTATGTTCTTACAACAGTTGCGAAATCTGATCCAGGCCAGTCCGCTTGCCGATGACAAACTGTGGGTGCTCGGCCCGGTTCCCGCCCTGGCCCCCAAGCGCGGCGGTCGCTATCGCTGGCAAATTTTGTTGCAACATCCGTCGCGAATTCGCCTGCAGCATATCGTCAGCGGCACGCTGGCGCTGATCAATACGCTACCCGATGCACGTAAGGTTAAATGGGTGCTGGATGTCGATCCCATCGAGGGATAATCCCTCACGATGCGAGGCGGATCGTAAAATTAAAGATCCATCACACTTTTTATGAAAATTCTGTAACCGCTTCCATTAACTATCTGATAAAAATGTTTCAGATGAAGGCTATTCAAGGACGAGTCTGTGCCAGCAGCTCTCTGGCGAGGAGAAAGAGTGAAACCGAATAAGCAGGTTGCCGCCGCTACGATGAAAGATGTTGCTCTGAAGGCGAAAGTCTCAACGGCAACCGTATCCCGCGCATTAATGAACCCGGACAAAGTCTCGCAGTCAACCCGTAACAAGGTTGAACAGGCTGCGCTGGAAGTGGGATATTTACCCCAATCAATGGGACGCAACGTTAAGCGTAATGAATCACGTACCATTCTGGTGATTGTGCCGGATATCTGCGATCCGTTTTTTAGTGAAGTGATTCGCGGCATAGAAGTGACCGCCGCTGAGCAGGGATATCTGGTGCTTATCGGCGACTGCGCCCACCAGAATCAGCAGGAAAAGACCTTCCTCAACCTCATTATCACCAAGCAGATCGATGGCATGGTGCTGCTCAGTTCGCGACTGCCGTTTGATGCCAGCGTGGAAGAGCAGCGCAACTTGCCGCCGATGGTCATGTCCAACGAGTTCGCGCCAGAGCTGGAACTCCCCACCGTGCACATTGATAATCTCACCGCCGCCTTCAACGCGATGAACTATCTGCTGGAACTGGGGCATAAACGCATTGGCTGTATCGCCGGACCAGAGGATATGCCGCTGTGCCATTACCGTCTGCAAGGTTACGTTCAGGCATTGCGTCGCAGTGGAATTACGGTCGATCCGCATTTCATCGCGCGTGGTGACTTTACCTATGAAGCGGGAGCCAATGCGCTTAAGCAACTCCTTGAGCTTCCACAGCCACCTACTGCGGTCTTTTGCCACAGCGATGTCATGGCGCTGGGGGCACTCTCTTACGCCAAACGTCAGGGTCTAAAGGTACCTGACGATTTATCCATCATTGGCTTTGATAATATTTCGCTCACGGAATTTTGTGATCCACCCCTGACAACCGTCGCACAGCCGCGTTTCGATATCGGACGTGAAGCTATGCTGTTACTGCTCGATCAATTACAAGGTCAGAACGTCAGCAGTGGCTCACGTTTACTGGACTGCGAGCTTATTATTCGGGGCACTACCCGGGCACTGACGTAAAGTAAAGTGCTTTCGGACTCCCCTGTCTGGTCAAAGGCCCGCCGCTTAAGTAACATGGCGGGCTGACGAACGAATAAATACAGCGAAACGATAGTGGCACAACGAGATTATGTACGTCGCGGCCAACCGGCACCTTCGCGGCGCAAGAAGAGCACATCACGGAAAAAACAACGCAATACGCCTGCGGTATCGCCCGCTATGGTTGCTATTGCTGCAGCCGTACTCGTGACCTTTATCGGTGGTCTGTACTTCATTACGCATCACAAGAAAGAAGAGTCCGAAACGCTGCAAAACCAGAAAGTCACCGGTAATGGCATCCCGCCAAAACCGGAAGAGCGCTGGCGATACATCAAAGAGCTGGAAAGCCGTCAGCCTGGCGTACGTGCGCCTACCGAACCGTCTGCAGGCGGCGAGGTACTGAACGCCGATCAGCTTACCAATGAGCAGCGCCAGTTGTTGGCGCAAATGCAGGCCGATATGCGCCAACAGCCAACGCAGCTCAACGAAGTACCGTGGAACGAACAAACTGCTGAACAACGCCAGCAAACGCTGCAGCGTCAACGTCAGGTGCAACAGCAGCAGTGGAATAACACCCAACAGCAGGCTCAACAGCCGCGCCAACGGGTAACAGAACAGCCGTACCAGCAGCAAACGCGTACTGCGCAAGCCGCACCGGTACAGCAGCCGAAGGCGCAGCCAAAACCGGCGGCCCAACAGCCGTATCAGGATCTACTGCAAACACCTGCGCATACCACCGCCGCTCAGCCGAAAACGCAGCCGGCCGCGCCGATAACAAATGAAACGCAGCCGCCAAAACAGACGGCGGAGAAAAAAGATGAACGCCGCTGGATGGTACAGTGCGGCTCATTTAAAGGCGCTGAGCAGGCAGAAACCGTGCGCGCGCAGTTGGCCTTTGAAGGCTTCAACTCACGTATTACCACCAATAACGGCTGGAATCGCGTGGTCATTGGTCCGGTCAAAGGCAAAGAGAATGCCGACAACACCATCAGCCGCCTGAAAGTTGCTGGTCACACAAACTGCATTCGACTCGCCACTGGGGGTTGAAACCCCCAAAATCCCCCCCATCTATACTTGCATTACGCCCCGCATACTGCGCGGGGCCTGTGTTTTGCATTTGTAACCAAGGGGTCTGCTCGTGACAACAATAGTAAGCGTACGCCGTAACGGCCATGTGGTAATCGCCGGTGATGGTCAGGCCACACTGGGTAACACCGTAATGAAAGGCAACGTGAAGAAAGTCCGCCGTCTGTACAACGACAAAGTCATCGCGGGCTTTGCGGGTGGTACTGCGGATGCATTCACGCTGTTTGAACTGTTTGAACGCAAGCTGGAAATGCACCAGGGTCACCTGGTGAA
This sequence comes from Citrobacter sp. RHBSTW-00887, assembly GCF_013728095.1. Lineage (NCBI taxonomy): Bacteria > Pseudomonadati > Pseudomonadota > Gammaproteobacteria > Enterobacterales > Enterobacteriaceae > Citrobacter > Citrobacter sp. RHBSTW-00887. Next base: position 5,065,076 of record NZ_CP056267.1, read on the forward strand.
AGCTGCCGTTGAACTGGCAAAAGACTGGCGTACCGACCGTATGCTGCGCAAACTCGAAGCGCTGCTGGCCGTTGCGGATGAAACTGCATCACTCATCATCACCGGTAACGGCGACGTCATCCAGCCAGAAAACGATCTGATTGCCATCGGCTCCGGCGGTCCCTACGCCCAGGCTGCTGCACGCGCTCTGCTGGAAAACACCGAGCTTGGCGCACGCGAGATTGCTGAGAAAGCGTTGGATATTGCAGGGGATATCTGCATTTATACCAACCACTTCCATACCATCGAAGAATTGAACTCCAAAGCGTAAGGATCCCCCATGTCTGAAATGACCCCACGCGAAATTGTCAGCGAACTGAACAAACACATCATCGGCCAGGATAACGCTAAGCGTTCCGTGGCGATTGCCCTGCGTAACCGCTGGCGCCGCATGCAGCTCAACGAAGAGCTGCGCCATGAAGTTACGCCGAAAAACATTCTGATGATTGGCCCAACCGGCGTCGGTAAAACCGAAATCGCCCGTCGTCTGGCAAAACTGGCCAACGCGCCGTTCATCAAAGTTGAAGCAACGAAATTCACCGAAGTCGGCTATGTTGGTAAAGAAGTTGACTCTATCATCCGCGATCTGACCGATGCTGCCATCAAAATGGTCCGCGTTCAGGCCATCGAGAAAAACCGCTTCCGTGCCGAAGAGATGGCGGAAGAGCGCATTCTCGACGTGCTGATCCCACCAGCTAAAAATAACTGGGGACAGTCAGAGCAGCCGCAGGAACCTTCTGCAGCGCGTCAGGCGTTCCGTAAAAAACTGCGTGAAGGCCAGTTGGATGATAAAGAGATCGAAATCGATCTCGCGGCCGCACCGATGGGCGTTGAAATCATGGCGCCTCCGGGAATGGAAGAGATGACCAGCCAGCTACAGTCCATGTTCCAGAACCTGGGCGGTCAGAAGCAAAAACCGCGTAAGCTGAAAATCAAAGACGCGATGAAGCTGCTGATTGAAGAAGAAGCGGCCAAACTGGTGAATCCGGAAGAGCTGAAACAGGAAGCTATCGACGCGGTTGAGCAACACGGAATCGTGTTTATCGACGAAATCGACAAAATCTGTAAGCGCGGCGAATCCTCCGGCCCGGACGTGTCCCGTGAAGGCGTACAGCGCGACCTGCTGCCGCTAGTTGAAGGCTGCACGGTCTCCACTAAACACGGTATGGTGAAAACAGACCACATTCTGTTTATCGCCTCTGGCGCATTCCAGGTAGCGAAACCGTCTGACCTGATCCCGGAACTGCAGGGTCGTCTGCCGATTCGTGTCGAGCTGCAGGCGCTGACCACCAGCGATTTTGAGCGTATCCTTACCGAACCGAATGCCTCCATCACCGTCCAGTACAAAGCGCTGATGGCGACCGAAGGTGTGGACATCAACTTCACCGAATCGGGCATTAAACGCATTGCCGAAGCGGCCTGGCAGGTCAATGAAACCACCGAAAACATCGGTGCACGTCGTCTGCATACCGTTCTCGAGCGTCTGATGGAAGATATTTCCTATGATGCGAGCGATTTAAACGGCCAAAGCATCACAATTGATGCCGAATATGTGAGCAAACATCTGGATGCGCTGGTCGCAGATGAAGATCTGAGCCGTTTTATCCTATAATCGCGTTCAATGCATTTTCATCACTGTTGATGGGGCTGATAAAGCCCCATTTTTATTGGCGCTAAATATGACTGAACAACAAAAAATTAGCCGCTCACAAGCCTGGCTGGAAAGTTTACGACCTAAGACCTTACCGCTCGCCTTCGCGGCGATCATCGTCGGTACGGCATTAGCATGGTGGCAAGGATACTTCGATCCGCTGGTTGCTCTGTTGGCATTGATTACGGCAGGACTGCTGCAAATTCTGTCCAACCTCGCTAACGACTATGGCGATGCCGTCAAAGGTAGCGACAAGCCCGACCGCATTGGACCACTGCGCGGTATGCAAAAAGGGGTTATCACCCAACAGCAGATGAAGCGTGCGCTGATCGTCACCGTGGTGTTGATCTGTTTGTCGGGCCTGGCCCTGGTTGCTGTGGCCTGTCACACGCTGGCGGATTTTGTCGGTTTCCTGGTACTTGGTGGCCTGTCGATTATCGCGGCGATCACCTACACCGTGGGTAATCGCCCTTACGGATATATCGGTCTGGGCGATATTTCCGTGCTGGTATTCTTTGGCTGGCTTAGCGTGATGGGAAGCTGGTATCTGCAGGCGCATACGCTGATTCCGGCGCTGATTCTGCCTGCCACCGCCTGTGGCCTGCTGGCAACTGCCGTGCTCAACATCAACAACCTGCGCGATATCAACAGCGACAGAGAGAACGGCAAGAACACGCTGGTAGTACGTTTAGGTGCCGTCAATGCCCGCCGCTACCATGCCTGCCTGCTGATGGGTACGCTGGTCTGCCTGGCGCTGTTTAACCTGTTTTCGCTACAAAGTCTGTGGGGATGGCTGTTTATCCTTGCCGCTCCGCTGCTTTTCAAACAGGCGCGTTACGTGATGCGCGAAATGGATCCTGCGGCAATGCGTCCGATGCTGGAACGCACCGTAAAAGCGGCGCTATTAACTAACTTGCTGTTTGTCGTTGGAATTTTCTTAAGTCAGTGGTCTCTTTAACTGACAAATATCAATTAACAATTGATGATTTTGCCAACAGTACACATAGCGCGATATACTAAAAATTCTCGCAGCAACTGAACGTTAAGCCTATGAAATACGATACATCCGAGCTTTGTGACATCTATCAGGAAGATGTCAACGTCGTGGAACCGCTGTTCTCTAACTTTGGAGGACGGTCGTCGTTTGGCGGACAAATCATCACGGTAAAATGTTTCGAGGACAACGGGTTGCTGTACGATCTGCTCGAACAAAATGGCCGTGGTCGCATTCTGCTGGTCGATGGCGGCGGTTCTGTCCGTCGTGCGCTGGTCGATGCCGAACTGGCACGACTGGCCGTACAGAATGAATGGGAAGGTCTGGTCATCTACGGCTCAGTCCGCCAGGTAGACGATCTGGAAGAACTGGATATCGGCATTCAGGCGATTGCCGCAATTCCGGTAGGTGCTTCAGGAGAAGGTATTGGGGAAAGCGATGTGCGCGTCAACTTTGGCGGCGTGACATTCTTCTCCGGCGACCACCTGTACGCCGACAACACCGGGATAATCCTCTCCGAAGACCCGCTCGATATCGAGTAAGTGAAAAAGGCACCGCAAGGTGCCTTTTTTATGCGTTGTCACTGATTGCCGGTTGGCGGCTTACGCCTTATCCGGCCTACAGGCACTCGCAGTCTACATCCTTTATAGATTTCGCGTCAGGGCAAGGCGGCAAGTAAGTGAATCCCCAAGAGCATAGGCCACTATGTGACTGGGGTGAATGTACGCAGCCAACGCCGCCATAACGTGAAATATGACGAGGATTAGACTTCTTCCATACGCCCCAACAGGGCATGCAGACGATCCTGCCAGCCGTTCTGCTGTTCTTTCAGGTTGTTGTTCTCACGCTCCAGCTCTTCACGCTGCTGCTGTGCAGACTGAACTTCCTGCGACAGTGAGTTGTTCTTTTCTTTCAGCTCTTCGATTTCCATCTGCAACAGCGTGATGGTATCAATCGCCTGCTGTACTTTTGCTTCCAGTTTCTCAAACACTTCTAATGACATCGTCATACCTCTCCTGAATTGCAAGGCGTTGATGGATAAAAATCCTCGTCCCGATAACCGGCGACGCCTTAATAAAAACGAGCGCACTCTACTTAACACCGATTGTATGAAGCCGCGTCATCCCTGTCCAGCGGCATCCCGCGCAGATTGCGGTTTGCAACACTTTTCGTCTTTCTCCTGGTGACATTACTATCATAACTCTTAAGTGTTAACGAATTGATCATTGAAATGATTCAGCTCACACTATTTTTGTATAACAAATACCGCGAAATGGCGCGATAACGCTCATTTTGTTGATGGAGTACACACATTTTAATTTCGATATTTCTCGTTTTTGAGCGTTAACGATAAATTAACAGTGTGCCTACCGGCTCCGGGGATGTCAGTGACCTTCTCGCATACAATAAACATTAAACTCTCTTCAGGATCCGATTATGAGTCAAACATCAACCTTAAAAGGCCAGTGCATTGCTGAATTCCTCGGTACCGGGTTGTTGATTTTCTTCGGTGTGGGATGTGTCGCTGCACTCAAAGTTGCTGGGGCTACTTTTGGTCAGTGGGAAATCAGTATCATCTGGGGTCTGGGGGTAGCGATGGCTATCTATCTGACTGCAGGCGTTTCTGGTGCACACCTGAATCCAGCGGTAACCATCGCACTCTGGCTGTTCGCCTGTTTTGATAAACGCAAAGTTGCTCCTTTTATTATTTCGCAAATTGCCGGCGCCTTTTGCGCAGCGGCACTGGTTTACGGGCTTTATTACAATCTTTTCATCGATTTCGAACAAACTAACCATATCGTGCGCGGCAGTACCGAAAGCCTGGGTCTGGCAGGTACTTTCTCGACCTATCCGAACCCGCATATCAATTTTGTGCAGGCCTTCGCGGTTGAAATGGTCATTACCGCTATTCTAATGGGGCTGATTCTGGCTCTGACCGACGATGGTAACGGTGTACCTCGTGGTCCGCTGGCACCACTGCTGATCGGCTTGTTGATCGCCGTTATTGGTGCTTCCATGGGTCCGCTAACAGGTTTTGCGATGAACCCGGCACGTGACTTCGGACCGAAACTCTTCGCCTGGATGGCCGGATGGGGTGAGATTGCCTTCACGGGTGGTCGTGATATCCCTTACTTCCTGGCCCCGGTGTTTGGCCCGATTACCGGCGCGATTTTAGGCGCATGGGCATATCGCAAACTGATTGGTCGCCATTTACCGTGCGATGTCTGCGCGATTGAAGAGAAAGACGTTGCGACCAACACTCAACAAAAAGCTTCGCAGTAATGTGACTACGGGACAAATAATCATGACTGAAAAAAAATATATCGTTGCGCTCGACCAGGGCACCACCAGCTCCCGCGCGGTCGTAATGGACCACGATGCGAATATCGTTAGCGTTTCACAGCGCGAATTCGAGCAAATCTACCCGAAAGCAGGTTGGGTAGAACATGACCCAATGGAAATTTGGGCGACCCAAAGCTCCACGCTGGTAGAAGTTCTGGCGAAAGCCGATATCAGTTCCGATGAAATTGCAGCGATCGGTATTACCAACCAGCGTGAAACCACCATCGTCTGGGAGCGTGAGACCGGTAAGCCTATCTATAACGCAATTGTGTGGCAGTGTCGTCGTACCGCGGATATCTGCGAAAAGCTCAAGCGCGACGGAATGGAAGAGTACATCCGTAATAACACGGGTCTGGTAATTGACCCGTACTTTTCCGGCACTAAAGTGAAGTGGATCCTCGACCACGTGGAAGGCTCACGTGAGCGCGCTCGTCGCGGCGAACTGCTGTTCGGTACGGTAGACACCTGGCTTATCTGGAAAATGACGCAGGGACGCGTACACGTAACGGATTACACCAACGCCTCTCGTACCATGCTGTTCAACATCCACTCCCTGGACTGGGATGACACGATGCTGGATGCGCTGGATATTCCGCGTGCAATGCTGCCAGAAGTGCGTCGTTCTTCTGAAGTGTACGGCCAGACCAACATCGGTGGTAAAGGCGGCATTCGTATTCCTATCTCCGGTATTGCCGGTGACCAGCAGGCCGCTCTGTTTGGCCAGCTGTGCGTGAAGGAAGGGATGGCGAAAAATACTTACGGTACCGGCTGCTTCATGCTGATGAACACTGGCGAGAAAGCCGTTAAGTCCGAAAATGGACTACTGACCACCATCGCCTGTGGACCGACCGGGGAAGTGAACTACGCGCTGGAAGGTGCGGTATTTATGGCTGGCGCATCCATCCAGTGGCTGCGCGATGAAATGAAACTCATCAGCGATGCATTCGACTCTGAATATTTCGCCACCAAAGTGAAAGATACCAACGGCGTGTACGTCGTTCCGGCATTCACAGGCCTTGGCGCACCGTACTGGGACCCGTATGCACGCGGAGCCATCTTCGGCCTGACCCGTGGCGTAAACTCCAACCACATCATCCGCGCAACGCTTGAGTCTATCGCTTACCAGACCCGTGACGTACTGGAAGCGATGCAGGCTGACTCCGGTATTCGCCTGCACGCCCTGCGCGTTGATGGCGGTGCGGTCGCCAACAACTTCCTGATGCAGTTCCAGTCCGATATTCTCGGCACGCGCGTTGAGCGCCCTGAAGTCCGCGAAGTCACCGCATTGGGTGCGGCTTACCTTGCCGGTCTGGCAGTAGGTTTCTGGCAGAATCTGGATGAACTGCAGGAGAAAGCGGTCATCGAGCGTGAATTCCGCCCTGGCATTGAAACCACCGAGCGTAATTTCCGTTACAGCGGCTGGAAAAAAGCGGTCAAACGCGCCATGGCGTGGGAAGATCACGACGAGTAATTCGTCATTGCCGGATGGCGACGTTACCTTGTCCGGCAATATCTTCGTGCGGGGGCAACCCCGCACACACATCAATAATCTAGTCCCCTCCCCTGTGCTACACTTCGCGCCATTCCTTTCAGCTACGAGTTTGCAATGAGACGAGAACTTGCCATTGAATTTTCACGCGTGACCGAAGCGGCCGCGCTGGCTGGCTATAAATGGCTGGGCCGCGGCGATAAAAATACCGCTGATGGCGCGGCGGTGAACGCCATGCGTATTATGCTCAACCAGGTCAACATCGACGGCACCATCGTGATTGGCGAGGGTGAGATTGATGAAGCGCCGATGCTGTTTATCGGCGAGAAAGTCGGAACCGGCCACGGTGATGCGGTCGACATCGCCGTCGATCCTATCGAAGGCACGCGTATGACGGCAATGGGCCAGGCGAATGCGCTGGCGGTGCTGGCTGTAGGCGATAAAGGCTGTTTCCTGAACGCGCCAGACATGTACATGGAAAAGCTGATTGTCGGCCCTGGCGCAAAAGGGTCCATCGACCTGAACCTGTCGCTGGAAACCAACCTGCGAAACATTGCAGCCGCGCTGAACAAACCACTGAGTGACCTGACCGTCACCATCCTGGCAAAACCACGCCATGACGAGGTTATTGCAGAGATGGCGAAACTGGGCGTGCGCGTCTTCGCCATTCCTGACGGCGACGTTGCGGCCTCGATTCTGACCTGTATGCCAGACAGCGAAGTTGACGTGCTGTACGGTATTGGCGGCGCTCCGGAAGGCGTGGTTTCCGCGGCCGTCATCCGCGCGCTGGACGGCGACATGCAGGGCCGCCTGCTGGCGCGCCATGACGTCAAAGGCGATAGCGAAGAGAACCGTCGTATTGGCGAACAGGAACTGGCCCGCTGCACCGCGATGGGCATTGAAGCGGGCAAAGCGCTGCGTCTGGATGAAATGGCGCGCAGCGACAACGTCATTTTCTCCGCTACCGGCATCACCAAAGGCGATCTGCTGGAAGGGATTAGCCGTAAAGGCAATATCGCAACCACCGAAACGCTGTTGATCCGCGGCAAATCGCGCACGATCCGCCGCATTCAGTCGATTCACTACCTCGATCGCAAAGATCCCGATGTGCAGGCGCACATCCTGTAATTGATTTGATCAATAGAGCCTTCCAGCCCATCCGGGCTGGAAATCTTTCGTCCAACGAACGAAGATAAGGCAATCAAAGCAGACAGGAGAAAACCATGGCAGATTGGGTAACAGGCAAAGTCACAAAGGTGCAGAACTGGACCGATGCCCTGTTTAGTTTGACCGTGCGAGCTCCGGTTCTTCCCTTCACTGCAGGTCAGTTCACCAAGCTTGGCCTTGAGATCGACGGTGAGCGCGTCCAGCGCGCCTATTCCTACGTGAATGCGCCCGATAACCCCGACTTAGAATTTTATCTGGTGACGGTTCCCGACGGCAAACTCAGCCCTCAACTGGCGGCGCTAAAGCCTGGCGATGAAGTTCAGGTGGTGAGTGAGGCCGCTGGTTTCTTCGTGCTGGATGAAGTCCCTGATTGCGAAACGCTATGGATGCTGGCAACCGGCACGGCTATCGGCCCGTATTTGTCGATTCTGCAGTTAGGCAAAGACCTGGATCGCTTTAAAAATCTGGTGCTGGTTCACGCCGCACGCTATGCCGCCGATTTGAGCTACCTGCCATTGATGCAGGCGCTGGAAAAGCGCTACGAAGGTAAATTACGCATCCAGACGGTTGTTAGCCGTGAGACAGCCGTAGATTCGCTGACCGGGCGTGTACCGGCGCTGATTGAAAGCGGTGAACTGGAAAAGGCGGTAGGGCTGCCAATGGATAAAGAAACCAGCCATGTGATGCTGTGCGGAAATCCACAAATGGTACGCGACACGCAGCAACTGCTGAAAGAGACCCGGCAGATGACCAAACATCTGCGCCGTCGACCGGGCCATATGACTGCTGAGCACTACTGGTGAGGGTTGCCGGGAGGCGCTTGCGCTTCTCCGGTCGGCAACTACTGGCGCTCGGCTTTGTACTTTACGTCCTGCGTATCCTTACCATATTTATTTTCGTCCTGGGTGCCAACGAACGCGCCCAGATCGATGAGCATACCAACCAGAATGAGCGTCGGAACAAAGCGACCAACCGCCCATTGCCAGACGCCGGGTAACACCGCCCAATTTCCGGCCAGCAGCATCCACGCCAAAATCATCAGCAGCGCCCACGCTCCAGAACGTCCCCGATCGTGCAGGCGTTTTACCGTCACTGCCGCCGTCGGCCATAGCAGACAAACCAGACAAAATGCCGCAGTCTGAATATCGAGTAATTGCTTGCTCGCCAGCGAGAACAGAACCAGCATTCCGACGATCCACAGACCTATCCAAATCCAGAAATCACGGCGCCCGATGCGCCCTTTAAATGAGAATAACCACTGCTGTATGGTCATGTAAGTTCCTTTATTATTACCTTCCAGAACAGTTTACCCTTTTGACAAGCCCGACAGTTACCGTTTTAATCGTGAGCAGTCATAACGAAAGGTACGATTGATGAAGCAAGGATTTACACTGTTTTTATTATTGTTTTCAGCCTTCACCGCGAGCGTTGCGGCACGGGCGGAAGAGCCATCGACGGCAACCACGGCCCCCTATTTACTGGCGGGTGCGCCGACCTTTGACCTGTCGATTAGCCAGTTTCGCGAAAACTTTAATACGCAGAATCCGAAGCTTATCCTGAATGAGTTCCGCGCCATCGACAGCAGCCGCGATCGGGCAAACCTCACCCGCGCGGCCAGTAAAATCAATGAAAACCTGTATGCGTCCTCCGCCCTTGAGCGCGGCACGCTAAAAATCAAAAGTATGCAGATAACCTGGTTGCCGATTCAGGGACCAGAACAAAAGGCGGCCAAAGCGAAAGCGCTGGAATACATGACCGCCGTCATTCGTACCGTCGCGCCGCTACTGACGAAAGAGCAGAGCCAGAAAAAGCTGCAAAAACTGCTCGCTGCCGGCAAAGGTAAACACTATTACGCCGAAACAGAAGGCGCAATTCGCTATGTTGTGGCAGATAACGGTGAAAAAGGGCTGACCTTCGCTGTTGAACCGATTAAGCTGGCACTATCAGAAAGTCTTGAGAAGGCGAATTGATGACAAAAAGCAAAGCCTTTCCGCAGACGAATCTCTATACTGTTTCACAGACCATGCTGCCCTGACGGGCGGCCATATTCCTTAATTCGCTGACAAGCGTGGAGAAATGAAATGCGACATCCTTTAGTGATGGGTAACTGGAAACTGAACGGCAGCCGCCACATGGTAAACGAACTGGTTGCTAATCTGCGTAAAGAACTGGCTGGCGTTGCTGGCTGTGCAGTAGCAATCGCTCCGCCGGAAATGTATATCGACCTGGCGAAACACGCCGCTGCCGGTAGCCACATTATCCTGGGCGCGCAGAACGTTGACCTGAACCTGTCTGGCGCATTTACCGGTGAAACAAGCGCTGAAATGCTGAAAGATATCGGCGCGCAGTACATCATTATCGGTCACTCTGAGCGTCGTACTTACCACAAAGAGTCTGACGAGCTGATCGCTAAAAAATTCGCCGTGCTGAAAGAACAAGGTCTGACTCCGGTTCTGTGCATCGGTGAAACCGAAGCAGAAAACGAAGCGGGCAAAACTGAAGAAGTCTGTGCACGTCAGATCGACGCCGTTCTGAAAACTCAGGGCGCGGCAGCATTCGAAGGCGTCGTTATCGCTTACGAACCAGTATGGGCTATCGGTACCGGTAAATCTGCAACTCCTGCTCAGGCTCAGGCTGTTCACAAATTCATTCGTGACCACATTGCTAAAGCTGACGCGAAAATCGCTGAACAAGTTATCATCCAGTACGGCGGTTCCGTAAACGCAGCGAACGCAGCAGAACTGTTCGCTCAGCCGGATATCGATGGCGCGCTGGTTGGCGGTGCTTCTCTGAAAGCAGATGCCTTCGCGGTCATCGTTAAAGCAGCAGAAGCGGCTAAACAGGCGTAATGCTGTTGAGGCGGGTAGCGCTTCGCTGACCCGTCCTCCAAGACTGTAGGCCCGGTAAGCGTTAGCGCTACCGGGCTTTTTTTACAACTTACCCAACACGCTAAACCACAGATAATCCAGCGGCAGAAGAAGCAGATATGTTGCCGTCGCCAGCGCAATACACAGCAGCATCCCCGCCCTCGCAGGCACTTTCCCAAGCGCCATCGCCACCACAATCGGCGAAGCCTGATACGGCAGTAGCGGTGTGGAATACCCCAATACCTGAATCATAATTACCGACAGCAGCGGGAACCCAGTCGCATCGGCAAAACTTTGCGCCAGAGTGGTATACAGCGCCGGAACGCCGTTCGCCGTCATAATAAAATTGAGTGCGGTGGTAATGCCGGTCAGCGCGAGAAAGCTGGTAAATGGTTTTTCCGCATCCAGCGGCATCACCTGTAACAGCGCCTCGCCCACTGCACTGCCAATGCCGGTCTGGGTAACGGTGATTGCCAACCCCAGAATCCCCGCCACGTAAATGCAGGTCCTGATATTTACCCCGGAGGAAAACTCATCACCATTGATAAAGCCAACCCGTGGTAGCAGCGTGATAACCGCCGCCGCCAACCCGGTCCACGCAGGCCCTATACCGTGCCAGCTTTCACTTACCCACAGCAGCAGCACCACTGCTAGCATCCATGCCAGACGTTTTTCATCCCGGCTCATTGGTTCCGCTGGCGTGAGATCGCGCGGTGCGTGGGGCTTGCCAGGGAACAGCCAGCAGATAAGCATGATGAGCACCGCGCCTTTCAGCCAACCCAGAACCGGCGTATGCAGCAGCAAATAGGGAAGATAATTGAGGTGGATGCCGTAAGAGCCTTCCGCCGCGCCGCTCATTACCAGATTTGGCACGTTAGCGGGTAAAATCGTCGCGGAAAGCTGGAACGTCCCAAACCCGACGGCCAGCGCCAGACCATACCAGGCGCGCGTACCCTCGTTAATTCCGGCACGCTTCGCCATTGCGGCAACAATCGGCATCAGCAGCGCAATACGCCCCATATTGGACGGCATCACAAACGCCAGCGCGTAACTGAGCAGCACCACGCTCGCCACCATTAACGGCCAGGAATCGGTCAATCGCGATGACAGCGCTCTCGCCGCCCTGTCCGCCAGCCCCGTTTTGCGAATCGCGATACCCAGCACAAAACCACTAAAGACCAGCCAGAATGCCGAAGACGCAAATCCGCCAAAGATCACATCCGCAGGTGCGATTTTGGCGACCATTGCTACGGCAAAGAACAGCAGCGCCGTTATAAACTCCGGCAGTAGCGACGTCGCCCAGAGCAAGATAGTAATGCCAACCACCAGAGAGGGGATAAACAGAGGGTGTGTAAGCCAGAGCGACATGCCTGTCTCCTGTTGTTTTTTTCAACAAGAATACGGGGACAGACATGCGGAGTAAATGCCAGATTAGGTGGGGTTAACGCAGAATATCACATTGATGATCCTGAATTTCCTCAGCGGAGGCGAGATTGAGCGACAACAGATTGCGCTGGGTCGCCAGCAGGACAAAGGACTCATCGCTCTGACGCACCATCGCCAGCGCATAGCTGCCCATGTGCTCACGCGCATCCGGCACCTCTTCTGCCAGCATCATAAACGGGCTGCGTTGCGCCAGTTCATTTTCCGTGACGCGACGCGCCAGATATTCATGACCGCGCAGCCCACCCGGTAATGGCAGCCAGCGGGTGCTGATTTTCGCTAGATTGTCATCCAGCTGTTTTCTGACATCGGTTCGCAGGCAGGAGATATGAATATGCAGATGATTTTGCGTACGCCCACTACGCGAGTTAATGGTCAGCGATACCGCTTTGTCAGGGATTTCGTGGCCGTATTTTTGGCTCATAAAGCTACGCGCCTGCCAGGCCAACCAGAAAAAGTTCGGCGTTGTAGATTCAATCTGTCAATGCAACACCCCTTTCAATTATCTCTTTCGGTGTTTTGAACTTCAGTGTCTTTCTCGGTCTGTTGTTTAGCTGAGCAGCAACCAGATCTAGTTCATGTTGAGTATATTGGGCAAGACATGTCTTTTTAGGAAAGTACTGCCGAATTAGCCCATTTGTGTTCTCATTTGTTCCCCGCTGCCAAGGACTCTGAGGATCGCAGAAGTAAACTTTAACGCCGGTGCTGACAGTAAATTCTAGATGTCTGGCCAGTTCCATTCCTCTGTCCCATGTCAGTGATTTTCTGAGTTCTGACGGTAAACTCAGGAATTTGTCGGTAAGAGCCTGATTTACTGAGACAGAATCTTTGCCCCTGAGTCTGAGGATGATCGTATAACGTGATTTTCGGTCTACAAGTGTGGCTATATGAGAGTTTTTTGTACCTGAGACTAAATCGCCCTCCCAATGCCCCAGAGAGCGTCTGTTATCGATATTTCGGGAACGTTCGTGAATTGGTGTTCCGTTCACTATGTTAATCGTACCTCTTTCGCCTTTGCGGGTATGACGCCTGCCATGGCGAAGGCTATGCGACCGTCGCAGATGCTGTATATTCAGGTGGTGTAGCGCTTCACGGCTACGAAAGTACAGCGTTTTATAAATTGTCTCAGGTGATATTCGCAGCGTTTTTTGACGTGGTTTTGTTCGCCTTAACCATCCTGATATTTGCTCTGGAGACCATTTCATCTCCAGCTTTTCCAGAACAAGCTTTCGCAATGGTAAATTTTGATCCAGTAAGCACGGTTTTGGCCTTTTCGCCATTCTGTTGGCTCGGTTATTAGCATCAACAGCTTTGTAATAGCGTCTGCCCCGATTACGCTGAACTTCACGTGAGATCGTCGAAGGACTGCGATTCAGCGCAGTAGCTATCGCACGAATGCTCATTTTGGCTGACAAACCAGCTCGTATCTCCTCGCGCTCAGACAGTGTCAGGTGAGCTACAGCCCGCTTACGCTCATGGGGTTTTATGCCGCCAGTATCCCTTAACATAGTGAAGATCGTTCCGGGTTTTGAACCCAGGATATTCGCTATTTCACTGAAGCCTGTTCCGTTCTTCCATAGTTCAAAAACAGAGGCTTTTTCCTCTGCTGTAAATGTTCGTCTCATTCAAAAAACCTCCGCAACCCCATGTTTTCACATAACTGTTGCGTTGACCAATTGAATCTACAGTGCCTGATTTTAACAGCAGTGGGCTTTCTGTACCGTTGATGCGGTAAGTGGGCATCAACAAATATTGCAAAGGGCCATTTCGGTCTTTGAACACCGCATATCCGGCATCTGGCTTCACTTCTGCGCACGGCGCAGGATCCTGCTGCTGCAACTGGTGTGGCAGGCATTGCTGAAGAACAATCTGGCGTAATGCGTCCGGGTTGCCGGTGAATTTCCAGTACCCGATACCTGCAGCAGCGGCGACTACAATCACCGCCAGTAAAAGATAGCCTGCTTTTTTCATTACGCGTTCCCTGTATCTCATTGAAGAGCAAGAGTAACGCAAAACCATGACAAATAAAAAACCCGGTCGCGTTATGCCACCGGGTCGGTAAATCACAGACTTATTTAGCGCTTACTGATCTGGTCAAACGTACCACCGTTAGAGAAGTGCTCTTTCTGCGCTTTCGTCCAGCCGCCAAACTCTTCGTCGATGGTGAACAGTTTCAGCTTCGGAAATGCATTTTCGTATTTCTTCGCAACGTCTGCATCACGCGGACGATAGTAGTTTTTCGCTGCAATTTCCTGACCTTCCGGTGAGTAGAGATATTTCAGGTAGGCTTCCGCCACCGTTTTGGTGTCTTTCTTTTCCACGACTTTATCGACCACGGAAACGGTCGGTTCCGCGAGGATAGATTCACTCGGCGTCACTATCTCGAATTTGTCTTTGCCCAGCTCGTTTGTCGCCAGCAGGGCCTCGTTTTCCCAGGCGATCAGCACATCACCGATACCGCGTTCAACGAAGGTATTGGTTGAGCCACGCGCACCGGAGTCCAGCACTTCAACATTCTTATACAGGGCCTTCACGAAGTCTTGTGCCTTGGCCTGATCGTTGTTGTTGTGGTGCAAGGCGTAGCCCCATGCCGCCAGATAGTTCCAGCGTGCGCCGCCTGAGCTTTTCGGGTTTGGCGTAATGACCGACACGCCTGGTTTGATCAGATCGTTCCAGTCATGAATTTGTTTGGGGTTGCCTTTGCGGACCAGGAAAACGATGGTGGAGGTGTATGGCGCGGAGTTATCCGGCAGACGCTTAATCCAGTTTTTATCGATACGACCACGTTCAGCAATGGCATCCACATCGTAAGCCAGCGCCAGCGTCACGACATCGGCTTCAATGCCGTTAATGACGGAGGTCGCTTGTTTACCCGAACCGCCGTGCGACTGGCGGATCACGACGTTGTCGCCCGTTTCCTGCTTCCAGTGCGCGCTGAAGGCCTTATTGTACTGCTCGTACAGTTCACGCGTTGGATCGTACGATACGTTAAGTAACTGAATATCCTTTGCCAGAACGCTGGTCGATGCCAGCAATAATGTTAACCCTACGCCCCATTTGTTCATCGCCCAGCTCTCTTATGTGGTGTTGTGATGAGCAAAGCGTGCCAGAAAGGTATTCAAACATTAAAGAATAAAAAAAGATTTGCTATAACTTGGGGGAATAAATGCGGGGAATTGTGCCGAATGGTGGTTAGCGGCTCATCAGGCCTACAAGTCTTTACAACCTGTAGGCCTGATGCGCTTAGCGCCATCAGGCGCGGAAAAAACAATCAGTACAGTTTTTTCGCGCAGTCCAGCCAGTCACCTTTGAACGGACGCTTCATGTTTTCAATCGCGTCGATGATGTCGTGGTGAACCAGTTGCTCGTTCTGAATACCTACACAGCGACCGCCGTGACCGGCCAACAGCAGTTCAATGGCATATGCGCCCATACGGGACGCCAGGATACGGTCGTAAGGCACCGGAGAACCACCACGCTGGATGTGACCCAGTACGGTTGAGCGCGTTTCACGACCCGTTTCTTTCTCGATGTAATGCGCCAGTTCGTCAACGTCACACATGTGCTCAGTGATCGCCACAATCGCGTGTTTTTTACCTTTCGCGATGCCTGCTTTGATTTCAGCAACCAGATCGTCACGGCTGAATTCCACTTCCGGAACCACCACGAACTCACAGCCACCAGCAATGGCAGCAGCCAGAGTCAGATCGCCACAGTAGCGGCCCATCACTTCAACGATGGAAATACGCTGGTGAGAAGAAGAGGTATCACGCAGACGGTCAATCGCTTCGACTACGGTACCCAGAGCGGTGAAATAACCGATGGTGTAGTCGGTGCCTTTGATATCGTTGTCGATAGTGCCTGGCAGACCGATGCATGGGAAGCCCATTTCAGTCAGGCGTTTTGCCCCCATGTATGAACCATCACCACCGATAACAACCAGTGCGTCAATGCCACGCTTTTTCAGGTTTTCGATAGCCACGGCACGCACGTTTTCGTCGCGGAATTCCGGGAAGCGGGCAGAACCGAGGAATGTACCGCCACGGTTGATCATGTCGGACACGCTGTAGCGGTCAAGTTGAACCATACGGTCTTCATACAAACCCAGGTAGCCATCATGGATCCCCATGACTTCCAGCCCTTCCGTCAACGCTGCACGTACAACACCACGGATTGCTGCGTTCATGCCCGGCGCATCACCGCCGCTTGTCAACACACCGATTTTCTTAATCATGACTACCTCTGAACTTTGGAATGCAAAATGAAATCTGCTGCCGGAAGTCGATTCCGCATATCGAAACGATCCAACGAATATGCAGATAGTATAACAATCACTTCCTGCTGAATTGATTCAGGTCAGGCCAAATGGTGGTAATTTATACACAAAATGCTGGCCCGGTTCACTTTTTTTACAACGAATTATAAAAGCTCAAACATCTTGCCTTCCTTGGGTACGACCGAACAGGGATCCTGATGAATGATGACATCCGATCCCGGGAAACGCCGTAAAATTGCCTGCTCTACCTGTTCAGCCACTAAATGCGCCTGAACGAGCGGCAGATTATCTTCCATTTCCAAATGAATCTGAATAAAGCGGGTCGGCCCTGACTGCCGCGTGCGAAGATCGTGAGCGCCGCTGACTCCAGGCCATGACGTCACAATATCAATAATTTCCTGACGTTCTTCATCGGGTAAAGCGCGATCCAGCAAAGACTGTACCGCCTCATAACCCATGCGTAATGCACTATATAAAATATAGATGCCAATCCCGAGCGCAAACAAGGCATCTGCGCGATGCCAGCCGTACCATGCCAGCCCAAGCGCCACGAGAATTGCACCGTTCATCATAACATCAGACTGATAATGAAGCATATCCGCCCTAACGGCCTGACTTTGCGTGCGCTTCACCACCCAGCGCTGAAACGAGACCAGAATGATTGTACACACTAACGCAATGATGGTGACAACCACCCCGACGCCAGGATCTTTCATTGGCGTGGGTTGGATGAGATGCTGAATCCCGGTCAGGAATAAAAACAGCGCCGAACCGGAAATAAACATGCTTTGCGCCAGCGCCGCCAGCGATTCCGCTTTTCCGTGTCCGAACGTATGTTCATCATCGGCCGGTTGCAAAGAATAGCGCACCACCAACAGGTTGGTTAACGACGCGGCGATGTCCACCAAAGAATCCACCAGCGCTGCCAGAATACTGACCGATCCGGTGTACCACCACGCAAAAATTTTGATCAAAAGTAACAGCGATGCCATCACGGTCGCCGCGATTGCCGCCCGGCTAACCAGCCGCCCATAGGTTTGATTCATAAACACTCCTGCCAGGATATGCCGCTAGTATAACGGATGAAGTAAAACAGTCAGGCAATAACCGAGTGACAAATTTTGGGCAAAAAAAACCCCCACATCATGTGGGGGAAGACAGGGATGGTGAAGATATTCCGCACGTAACAAACTGGAATAAAAGGATTTATTCTAATCTTCGTCTACATTTTGACTACACTTCGACAAAGAAGCAGCCAGACCTTACCCGTCTGGCTGTTTCGTTTTTGTCCACCCTAAACAATAATACCCCTCTCACTACGGAGGGTTCTCAATGGAAAAAGTTATCACAATTATTGCAGCGGTTGCCGGTCTGGCCTTTTGGGTGGGTTTAATCAGCCCAAAACTGGTGCTTATGCCAAACAGAAAACGCTCATCTGCCGTTTACTTGGTTATCTGCCTGGCGGCTGGAATTGTTGGATCAGTTTTATATCCGACTCAAAAAACTGCGACTATCGCACAAGAGAAAAAACCTGAACCAGAGAAGGTTTATAAATTCGCAACCCAAACGCTGAAAGACTGGAGATTAAGCACACAAGCAAAACGCCATGAATGGATCGACAACTACGCGGAATTTGCAGGCTTAACCAAAACAGCAGCAGGCGATTTTTACAGTTGTGTAAGCGAGTATTCTTACACGAAATCCGAAGGCTTACAGTTGGGTATGGTTCTGGGTTGGTGCAAAACCGACTACGATAACAATCCCGGCTCACTCTCTAAACGCATCAACTTCGACACCTTCGAAGATCAATTCAGCCACTGGAATGGTACTTATAAGCCTTTAGAAGCCCGCATCAAAGAAACCATGCACGACGATTCTTCTTATAAACACGTTGAGACAACGTACCGCCTTTTACTGAAAGATACACCTCACGCCATCGTCAGCACGACATTTCGCGGTAGCAACGTATACGGCGCAATAGTTAAGCAGACCATTTCTGCCGATGTTGATATTAAAACAGGGCAAATAATTAAAATCGTTGAGTAATAAAAACCCGCCAAAAAGGCGGGTTCTTTTTTTTAAAGCGCCAGCGATAACTGATCTTCGCCGTGGTGACTTCGTGGAAACGCTTCTTGTGGCACCATCGCGCCGGGCGCTGGCTGGGTCTGGTTTAGTGAACCGTCTATTTCCGTCATGCTGGTGAAACAGTACCCGCACAACATATTTTGACACTGGTGATAGCTGCGTCGTACAAGCAAACTCAGCTCAACGCTGGTTCTGGTTTTTGCTATTGCACGGCAGCGAGGACAGCGCATTGCCATACGCGGGCCTCCTTTCAGGACTGGTTAATATCAACGCAAGTATAACGCTTAAGACATTGAATCGTCACTCTCCGCTGTCCAGTCGTCGATTTTTACTTCCAGTTCCAGCGACGTGGTAAACCCTCCCCCGCCAATATCGTGAACACACCGCGTTATCGTCCAGTTCCCACTGTCGATCGTGGACTTAAAGCCGTAGACGCTGGCGGGCTGTTCCGGGTACAAATCTGCGCGGCCACGCGCCAGGGTGATGCTGAACGTCGCCGCTCCACGCTGCAACTCCCGCCACTTAGCCGCAGCGGCACGCTTCGCCGCCTTTTCCGTCTTGAAGGTTTTACGGATAACAAAAACGTTACCTTCGGCCCCGGCCAGATAATCACCCTCTTTTTTGCTGGATGCAGGCTCTTTCTTTTTGGCCTGGCTGGTTCGTCGCCTGCGGGTTGTTTTCTTCACGGTAGTGGATGGTTTTTTACCAAAGTTGAGATCAAGCCAGTATGCAGTTACGCCCGTGTACGCGTCGCGGTCAGCTACGTTAAAGCTATGTTTATCACCGCTTGACCGGACTATCTCGATCACCGGCAGCGGCTTGCCGCTCTGCGTCACTCCCTTTCCCGGCGTGATAAACAGAAGCATACCGTTTTTAATGGTTGCCACCGCGCCCAACATTTCGGCCATGCGCGTTAAGAAGCTGATATCTGATTCACTCGTCTGATCGGCGTGGTCTATCTCAATCTTCGCCAGTTCTTCGCTGACGCCCGCACGCAGATCGTAGCGGCTGGCAATGCTGGCGACCACATCCCCCACGGTAATATCGTGCCAGCTATATTCCCTCTTCACGTTGAAGGTATCGCGGAAATCTGCGCTTCTGGCACTGATCGTTAGCTGGTCAGGCGGGCCAGCGTGTCCGATCTCGTCAACCGTATAGACGCCCTTAAAAACCAATGGATCATTATCCCAGCCCAGCGCCACCGATATCTTTGCGCCGCGTGGTGGTAATGCTACCTGCCCGTCTGCATCATCCAGAGTCAGATCCAGCGTGTCCGCTTCAAAGCCCCGGTTATCTGTCAGGGAAAGGGAGATCAGCCGGTTATCCAGCGCCGTAAGCTGATTACCTTCAATTTCAATACTGAACGCCGGGCGCGGCGAATATCGGTTTTCTGTCGTGTCCATATCAACCCCTTCATCATGATGGGGTACATCGTCGCCACGCGCGCGCGCATGAACAACGCCCCGTCATTGTTGCAGGTTGCTGACAACCCTTATTCATCGCATCGGCCTGCCATTGCCGCAATGATATTCGCAGTCATTAAACTGGCGAGGCAAATACATGGCCACTAACCACCATCACGGTGTAACCGTCACGGAAACCACCGACCTTAGCACGATGATCACCGACATTGATTCGGCGGTGATCGGCGTTGTCTGCACCGCTGATGATGCGGACGAAGACGCGTTCCCGCTGGATACCCCTGTACTGATCACCCGCGTGGCTAACATGCTGGGCAAGGCAGGCAAAACCGGCACCCTGTTTACCACCCTGAAAGCGATTTCAGACCAGACCAGCCCGCAAACCATTGTGATCCGCGTTGCCGATGCGTCAAAAATTGTCCCACCAGAAGGCGGCACCGCACAGACACAGGATCAACTGGTTATTGGCGGCACCGATGCAAACGGGCGCTTTACCGGCATGTACGCGCTGCTGTCTGCCGAAATGCGCGTAGGCGTGCGCCCGCGTGTACTGGCTGTTCCCGGACTTGATACGGAAGCAGTAGCCGCACAACTCGGTGTCATTGCGGAAAAACTGCGCGCGTTCGCATATGTAGCCGCGAACGGCTGCAATACGATTGCCGAAGCGAAGACCTACCGCGAACAGTTTGCACAGCGTGAAATGATGGTCATCTGGCCTAATTTCATCTGCTACGACACCAACGCCGGGGCCAATGCCACCGTACCCGTGGGTGCCCATGCTGTTGGGATGCGCGCCAAAATCGACGCAACGCAGGGCTGGCATAAAACCATTTCCAACGTTCCCGTTAATAACGTGCTGGGGATGGATCGGGATATCTATTTCACGTTACAGGGCACCGATACCGACGCCGACGAACTGAACGCAGCAGGCGTTACCACGCTGATCAAGCAGGACGGCTACCGCATCTGGGGATCGCGCACCTGCGACGCGGAAACGTATATCTTCGAAAGCTATACCCGAACCGCGCAGATCGTTGCGGATACCGTCGCCGAAGCCCATTTCGCCTATGTTGATAAACCGCTTACCCCGTCGCTGGTAAAGGACATTGTGGACGGCATCAATAAGAAGCTGACCTCATATGTGACGGCTGGCAAGCTGCTGGGCGCCCGCTGCTGGTATGACCCGGAACCGAATACCTCGGAAACCCTGCGCAATGGTCAACTGACCATTAAGTACAACTACACCCCTGTTCCACCGCTGGAAAATCTCAGCCTGGTACAGGAGTTCACCGACGAATATTTCGCTACGTTTTCCAGCGCAGTGAATAACTAACCGGGGGCGCTTATGGCACTGCCTAAGAAACTCAAATATTTCAATATGTTCTTTGACGGGGATAACTACTTCGGCATGGTGCCGGAAATCACCCCCGCCAAACTCACCAAAAAAACCGAAGACTACCAGGCGGGCGGTATGCCGGGTTCGGTTGCGGTGGATCTGGGCTTCGACGCTGGCGCCCTGGATATGGATATCACGCTGGGCGGCATGGATGCCGGGCTAATGAAAAAATGGGGCGTTACCACTGCGGACGGAATGCAGGTGCGCTTTGCTGGCTCTTACCAGGACGATGCGACCGGCGACGCCGTACCGTGCGAAATCCAGACGCGTGGCCGCTTCACTGAACTAGATCCCGGTTCGGCAAAGGTTGGGGATGATACTTCGCATAAGTACACCCTGAAAAACACCTATTACAAGCTGACCATCAATAGCGAAGAAATTATCGAAATTGATGTGCTCAACATGATCTACAAAGTTGCCGGTGTGGATGTGCTGGAAAAACACCGCGCTAACATCGGCTTATAAGGAAACCCGGCACCATGAGCAAGACCAAAGAAAACACCGTTATTCTTACCGCCCCTATTACGCGCGGTAAGACCAAAATCACCGAAGTGGCGATCACTTCCGTGCTTAAACAGGCTGGATCACTGCGCGGCTTAAAAGCCTATGACGTGCTGACGTCCAACTATGACGCGCTAGTTATTCTGCTGCCCCGCGTTACCGCTCCGGCATTAACCGCCGATGAGATTGCCCGAATGGATACCTGGGATTTTTGCCAGTTAGCCAACGCGGTGGTTGATTTTTTGCAACCCTCTTCGGATCTGACCGCGACGGATACGGGCAACGAATCATCCGATGCCCCTGCGAACGCATAGAAGACCTGATGGCAGATATCGCCGTCATATTCCACTGGCGGCCGGTAGAGATGGACGCCATGACGGTACAGGAAATACTGTTATGGCGTGATCAGGCGGCTGCGCGCAGTGGTGGAGATCACTAAATGGCAGACCGCAATTTAAATATCAGGGTGGCATTCAGCGCCCTGAATAATATGTCCCGCCCTGTCAACGCGGCGCGCCAGAGTGCCGCCGCGTTGGCGTCTCAAATCAATCAGACCAAAACCAGCATTAAAGGGCTCGAGCGTCAGGCAACCAGCTTTGACCGCCTCACCGCAGCCAATAAAAAAACCACCGAACAACTGGCCCAGGCGAAAGAACAGGCCCGGCAAATGGCGGCGGCTTATGGCCCGTTACGCCAGCGCAGCGCCGAACAGGTTGCCGCCCTCAATCAGCAACGTGCAGCCATTCGCCAGTTAACCCAGCAGCAGAAAGGCGAGCAGACGCAGCTTAACCAGTTGCGCGCCAGCTTCTACAGCGAAGGCATTGCGATCAGCAGCGCCAGCCGGGCGACGGAACAGATCAACCAGCGCACTGCGCAATACAATCGCCAGCTTGCCGAACAGCAGCGACGGCTTGACGCTGTAAACCAGGCGCAGGCCCGTTACAACCGCGCTAAAGAAACCGGTGAGAAGCTGCAAAGCACTGGCATGAAGACTGCGGCGACTGGCGCGGCGATAGTGGCTCCTGTCGTCGCCGCCATCAAGAGTTACAGCAGCCTAGAAGACGCCATGAAGGGCGTATCCAAACAGGTGAATGGTCTGCGCGATGATAACGGCAACCGCACGGCTCAGTTTGCTGAGATGCAAAAGGCCATAAAAGACGCCTCCGAAAATCTGCCTATGCCCAACGGGGCGGTTGATTATGCCGCGCTGGTAGAGGGCGGCGCACGTATGGGTGTGGCTAACAGCGATGATCCATGGCAGAAGCAGAAAAAAGATCTGCTGAATTTTGCCAACACCGCCGCCATGGCCTCAAAAGCGTTTGAGCTACCTGCCGATCAGTTGTCGGAAAGTCTGGGTAAGATTGCAGGCCTTTACAAAGTACCGATACAGAATATTGGCGAATTAGGCGACGCCATTAACTATCTTGACGATAACGCCAAATCAAAAGGCTCCGAAATAATTGACGTTCTGTTGCGAGTGGGCGGAACCGCCGATCAGCTCGGCTATAAGAACGCGGCGGCATTAGGGTCTACATTTCTAAGCCTTGGTGAAGGCGCGGAGACTGCTGGCACTGCTGTTAAAGCGATGGTGCGCGAGCTGGGTAACGCCATGGTGCAACCGGATCGGTTTATGGAAGGTCTGGACGCTTTGGGGCTAAGCGCGGAGAAGGTGCAGAAGAACATGGCAAAAGACGCCATGGGCACCATCATGGCGGTCATGGAGGCCACCAAAAAGCTTGACGACGACAAACAGCTAAACGTTCTTACTCAGCTTTTTGGTGATGAGTATGCCATGGCAGTAAGAAAGGTAGCCAACAACCTTCCTGAGCTGCGCAGACAACTAGAATTGACCCACGGCACCGCGGCGAAAGGCTCCATGAAGCGGGAATCCGATATTGATAAAGGTTCCCTTTCATCACAGTGGCAGATAACTAAAGCGGAGTTTGGCAACAATTTCAGCGCGCTGGGCGAAACCATGCGCGGGCCGATGATGGCGATCATGAAATCAGTCGGCGGCGTCCTGCAATCAATCCGGGGCTGGATTGAAGCCAACCCGGTACTGGTTGCCGCCATCATGAAGACCGTCGCGGCGATTGGTGCCATTCTCACGGTGCTGGGTACGCTTATGCTGGCGCTGGGTGCAGTACTCGGCCCGATGGCACTTGTGCGCCTCAGCTTTACCACGTTGGCCGGTGAAGGAGGAATAGCGCGGCTGACTGGTGGAGTAATGCGCCTGGGTGGTGCGTTCCAGTGGCTTGCTGGCTCGCCTATGCAGGCATTGTTAAGCGCCTGCCGCATGGTATTCGGCCCGCTTATCACTCTACTGGCTGGTATTTCTGCGCCCGTCTGGGGGCTGATTGCGCTCTTTGCTGCGGCAGCAGTGGCCGTCATTAAATTCTGGGAACCAATACAGGCATTTTTCACTGGTTTCTTTAACGGCATCATGACGGGCTTACAACCTGTATTTGATGCTTTCAACGCTGTTTTCGCTCCATTAGCCCCAATCTTTGACGCGATAGGCTCCGCTATTAGCGGCGTTTGGGATTGGTTTACAAAATTGCTTGAACCGATCAAATTTTCCAGCGATGCGCTAGAAACTTGCACTACTGTTGGCGAAACATTTGGGAGGGTTCTGGGTACTGCAATAAGCGGTTTGCTTTGGCCGCTACAAAAACTGATGGAGGGTGTCGGCTGGGTACTGGAGAAACTTGATCTAATTCCTGCTGGACTTGATGCAGCAAACGCCAAAGCAGAAAGCCTTAAAAAAGATCCCGTTGTCTGGGAGTGGGATCCGCAGCAAAAGAAAATGGTTAAAAAGGATTGGCAGTGGTCACCGGATAAACCAAACCAACCTAAACCGCCAAAACCACCAATAACGCCGAAGCCAGTTGGCATCCCAGACCTTATGGGAGCGCCAAACTTAACGCCGAAGATGAGCAAGAGTCTGGATAAAATCGCAGACAACACGGGAAAAATGGCGGCAAAAGACGGCCCCGGCGAAATCGTCTTCAAGAATAAGCAGCCCTATATCCCGATCCGGGGCGGATATTCGGAACCGCTTAAGCAGGCGCAGCGCCAGCTACCATCCCTTACGGATTGGGTGACGCAGCAGGCCGGATCGCTGATCGCTTCCGTTACGCCGTGGCAGGTTGAGAAGCCCGCCGCACGGGTGCCCGTTTCGGCGTCGCCGTCTGCGGCTTCCGTCGCTGCGCTGATGCCAGCACCGGGTGGCGATGTATATAACCTTAACTTCGACTTTAGCGGCCAGAAACTGGATGAAGAAACCATTATCAGGCGCGTGCGCGAAGAACTTGCGTTAGCGAAGCAGCAGGCCGACCGGCGCAAGCGTTCCCAACTGACCGATCACGTCTAAGGGCAATATCATGATGATGATTCTGGGGATGTTCCCCTTTTCACTGCAAACCACGCCTTACCAGAGTGCGAATAAAACCAACTCCTGGCGGCATGTCAAAAACGATCGCGTGGGAAAATCCCCGCGCTATCAGTTCATCGGCGCTGATGAAGAACCGTTCGTACTCAGCGGCACGCTGTACCCCGAAATAAGCGGCGGTGATGTGTCGCTTGTCATGCTGGAAACTATGGCTTTTTCCGGGCGCCCGTGGCCCCTGATAGAAGGCACAGGCAGGATCTACGGCATGTATGTAATTGAGCAGATCACGCAAAACCGGACTGAGTTTTTTAAGGACGGGAAGGCAAAGAAAATTGATTTTACGCTCAACCTGAAACGGGTAAGCGAGGACATACGGGAAAAGCTGGCTGAAACGACCACAGACGATCTGTTCTCTCTGGTGAAAACCAACCTTTCGATATAAGAAAAGCGGGCCATTGCCCGCTTCGTCTTCCGTAATACACCACCATAACTGACCGTGCTACAGCACCGTTAAAAGTGACCGTACTCGATACACACGGCCAGCACGGTTATAACCGGCCATGCGTGCCGGAATTCTTATCTCTGGTCGCTGGGAATTTTTTGTAAAGCGTAGATATCCCAACATCATAAATTATGGCAACCCTCCGGCGCGATTCCCCTGCCGCTATTAACCTACCCGCCTGCGCCCATTGTTCTGGTGTTAGTTTTGGACGTCTACCGCCGATCCTTCCCTGCGCGCGAGCGGCCACCAGTCCTGCACGCGTACGCTCGACAATCAATTCTCTCTCCATCTCTGCCAGTGCTCCCATAACATGAAAAAAGAAACGCCCCATTGGTGTTGAGGTATCAATACTGTCAGTCAGGCTGCGGAAGTTCACGGAACGTTGCTTTAGTTCCTCCACCAGAATGACCAAGTTCCGCATACTCCGCCCAAGACGATCCAGCTTCCAGACAACAAGCGTATCTTCTGGAGAAAGGCGCTTTAGTAATTTTTTAAGCCCTGGCCTTTCCGCTGTTCTCCCGCTCATTTTATCTTCAAAAATTAGCTCACATCCTGACCGCTCAAGCGCATCACGTTGCAAAGCCGTGTTCTGGTCATTTGTTGATACGCGCACATATCCAATAAGCATGGTTTTTCATTCCTTTAAAACGATAAATCATGCCATTCGGCTAATAATTATGCATTTTCAAAAACGTTGGTTTAGGGGAAGGCTCTGCATTGCCTGTCGGTGTACCTGTTCCATGGCCGTCAGCAACACCGCCGACAGGGTGGCTAAAATGCAACGGAGCAGCGTTCACGGCTTCCCAGTACCCGAAACTGGCACTGGCCTACCCATCCCTCAAACTGCCAGATCTTCGCGGGGAGTTTATCCGTGGTTGGGATGATGCGCGTGGTGTGGATTCAGGGCGTGGTCTGCTTTCGACTCAGTCCGATGCTATTCAAAATATTGTTGGTTCTTTTGGTAGGACGCAACTGTTTAAAGATACCGTATATTCTGGGCCATTTCGTCAGGATAGTGCGTCATTATTGTCTGTAGGGCTTGCGCCATCAGACGGGAGTACGGGTTACGGAGCGACAAATTGGTCATTTGATGCATCTCGTGCAGTTCGTACTGCGACAGAAACCCGCTCGCGTAACATCGCATTTAACTACATCGTGAGGGCCGCATAATGACGCAGGCAAAACTAAACAATGAACTTATAGCCTCGGTGGCAGGGGAAATCACCGTCTACAACTACGATGGCGAAACACGAGAATATCTGTCTTCATCCATCGAATATCTGGCCCAGGGGGTCGGAATTCCGGCTAATTCATGCATTGATGCGCCAAGCGAAAGCAAAATCGGTTTCGCCATTTGTCGCACAGCAGACCGTTCATCATGGGAATATATCACCGATCACAGAGGGCAAACCGTTTATAACACAGAGACAATGCAACAGGTTGAAGTGACGGTACTGGGGGATTATCCCAAACATACAACCCCCATAGCTCCAGCATCACCGTATGATAAATGGGACGGAGATAAATGGGTCACGGATGCTGACGCAAAACTTCAAGGCGATATTGCAGATGCAGAACAACACCGGCAAATGCTCATCGCTCAGGTGGATGAACTAACCTCCGACTGGCGAGTGGAACTGATGCTCGGTGATATCAGCGAAGAAAACAAAAAGAAACTGTCGTCGTGGATGGCTTATAAAACTGCGGTTAAAGCCGTCGATATTTCGACGGCTCCTGATATTAACTGGCCTGTCCAACCGGAGGTGTAGGCCATTTGATACCTGGTGCAGCGTCAGGAACGACCGCCTGCAATTCCTTTATGTAGGTCAGCCAGAGTATCAGGCTGGCCTTATCTTTATCACTGATAATGCCTAACTGTAGTTCTGTCTGCCATAGACTAATCGCAGCCTGTGCTTCAGCTAAGAAAGCTGATTTTTGCTGTTCTGCTGCTTTCACATCTGCAATATGCTGTTCTTCGGTATCCGTTACCCACTCACTGCCGTTCCACGTATCGTATGGCGTGGCAGGTGCCAGCGTAGTAGTGCTCTCCAGATAATCGCCAGGCACAGTGATGGCAAGCGCTTCACCTGTTTCAGTGCTATAAACTGTTTCACCACGATGATCGGCTATATATTCCCACGCGGTAAAATCAGCCGTCCGGCAAATGGCAAAACCCTCCTTTTTTTCGCCTGGTTCATCAATGCAGGAATTTGCCGGAATTCCGACCCCCTGGGCGAGATATTCGATGGATGAAGACAGATATTCGCGTGTATCACCATCGTAGTTAAACACGTTGATATTACCGGCAACCGTTGCAATCAGCTCTTTATTCAATTCAGCTTTCGACATTATGCAGCCCTCACAATGTAGTTAAATGCGATGTTGCGCGGACGAGTCTCAGCGCCGCCGGTATTGCCGACACGACCTTTTGTATGCAGAGTTGGATTGGCTATTAAGGTTCCACCGTTTGTTGATGCGTCAATCCCTCGCCCCTGAGCATAAGTTGATTTAACAATTGCACCGATATCCCATTCGTCGGTTTCTTCATAAACAGTATTCGCGACAATAAAATGCCTGTGTTTCTCCAGCATTCCCGACTGAGCATTCAGTAGCCCGCGACCTGCATCAACCCCGCGCCCGTCATCCCATCCACGGATAAACTCCCCGCGTAAATCAGGCAGTCTGAGTGCCTGATAGGCCTGAGCAAGTTTAGGGTATTGGGAGGCTGTGAACGCTGCTCCGTTGCATTTTAGCCACCCTGTCGGCGGTGTTGCTGACGGCCATGGAACAGGTACACCGACAGGCAATGCAGAGCCTTCCCCTAAACCAAGGTATGCGAGAAGACCAGCTACATCCTTTCCACTCAAATTAGTCAGCGTATTGTCCAGCGGTTGTTTACCTGCCAGTGCATTAAGCATTGTCGTGGCAAAGTTCGGGTCATTCCCCAGCGCCGCCGCCAGTTCGTTCAGTGTATCCAGTGCCGCAGGTGCAGAACCCACCATTGCCGCAATCGCCGATTTCACAAAAGCCGTAGTGGCAATCTGTGTATTGTTGACCGACTGCGCCGCCGTGGGGGCTGTTGGCGTTCCGGTGAGTGCCGGACTCGACAACGGTGCTTTTAGTGCCAGCGCATTGTTAATGGTGGTACTGAAATTCGGATCATTGTTAATGGCTGCGGCTATTTCTTTCAGCGTGTCCAGCGTGGCTGGCGCACCATTAATAAGGGCCGTCAGTGCCGCCTGTACAAACGCAGTGGTCGCAACCTGCGTGGTATTATTCCCCGCCGCTGGCGTTGGCGCTTTGGGGGTTCCGGTAAATGTCGGGCTGGCTTTTGGCGCGTACTGTGAATGCGGGTCCGGTGCGGCAAGATGTTTTGCCATCTGATCATCCGCGTACACCTTCAGCTCCAGTGCCTTGTCATCCACATACTTGCGGGTTGCCAGCACTACAGCAGGGTCGATTTTCAGCGTTACGGCAGCGGTGCTGCTGACAATCAGGATCATGCGTACAACCTGTACGCGCCCGCTTCCCTCCTGTAACTGCGGCTTATACGTTTCCGCACAGTTGGCTACGGCAATCATATCGCCGTCTTTATCGAATAAACCGATTTCACGGATCCACCACCCGCCCTCGTCTTCAGGTATCACCTGCTCGGCAATAATCTGGTTGGCGTTATTCGGGTCAATGCTCAGACTATTAAGCGGCTTGCGGCGCAGCTCATGAACCAGCGCCGTTTGTGCCGGGTTCGGCGTCGGCAACACGCCGTTACCATCGCCTACAGCCATCTGGGTGATTTCAACCTGCGCACCCAATGCCGTGGCATTTGCCAGTTTCGCCGCGCCCACATTGGTTAGCACGGCATAATATTTAGTCGCCACTTGCGATCTCCACGATGTCAATTAAATGGATTGCCGCCCCGGTGTAATCATCACCACCCACGGCTATGGTTTCAGGGAAATACGGGTATACGGTCAGCGTATCGCCGGAATAACTGCCCGCGCCGATATACAATTCGCCGGTTGTTTGCAGGTGAAGAGACATTCCCAGCATATGACGGCTGCACGGCTTCACATCGGCGATCAGGCGTTCAAGCTCCTGATAGGTTTCTTCACTAATGCCCTGGTCTTCCACGCCAATATCCAGCGTGAAGGTGCCCGGTGCGGTGTCGATGTTCCACCACTCGTTAACCCGGATGAAGAAGCCGAACGGCTCCACAACCCGGCGCATGGCGCCCGTTGTACCCTTGTACTTATGCAGGTAGAACGCATCGGCCACCGCCTTACGCTTCGTGCTAATCGGCCAGGCCTCATCCCATCGATCAACGGAGAAGGCCCACGCCAGATAGGGCAGCAGATCAGCCCGACACGTCCACGGGTTCCACAACTGGCGCAGCGGCACAGGCACTTCACCCAACGACGCACAGACGCGCGCGGCGACTCGCTCCATTCGGCTGGCGCTGGGTGGTAACAGGTCATTACTCATCGTAACCACCCACCGTTATGGTGTATTCGGTGCAGTGCGATGCCT
The DNA here is from genome assembly GCF_013728095.1 of Citrobacter sp. RHBSTW-00887. Taxonomy (NCBI): domain Bacteria; kingdom Pseudomonadati; phylum Pseudomonadota; class Gammaproteobacteria; order Enterobacterales; family Enterobacteriaceae; genus Citrobacter; species Citrobacter sp. RHBSTW-00887. The sequence continues at coordinate 5,095,168 of NZ_CP056267.1, forward strand.
GGTAGTCACTCAGCACGATATCCGCAACAGGCTGCGCCAGTTCAACGCGCTGGACGCCTTCGACGTGCAGGGCGGCATAGATAGCCGAAAGGCGGATATCACGACCTAAGCGATTCTGCGCGGCAATATACGCCTGTAACTGCTGTTCCGATGCCTGCCGGACGGGTTCCGCTTCCGGCCCCGGATAGATGTAAAGCGTTGCATCAATCTGGTACGGCACGATCTCCGCAGACTGCACCGTTACCCTGTCGGCCACCGGGCGCACCTCTTCATCGTTCAGGGCAGCAGCGACCACAGAAAGCAGATCATCGCTGGCCGTTCCGTCACCCTCACGCGACAGCACCGAAATGGTGACGCAGGCAGGCGTAGGACTGACCGCCGAAATATCAGCTACGCGCCCGTCAGCCGAACGCCCCCAAAACTCATATGCCGCCGTTGGCCCTGCCACGCTCAGACCTTCAAAAGCCTGCTGGGTACGCGTGCGTAAATCCGCGTCTGACTCCATCACGGCTTCAATTGGCGGGGTAACGCTGTCGTCTTCTTCCTGAATGGTCAGACGTTCAACGTTGAAATTGACCGCCAGATTATCCAAATCGCTATCCGTGGAATAAGCCAGCATCACCGCGCGGGCCGCTTCATTCACCCGCTGGCGCAACAGCAATTCGCGATAGCAATTCTCTTCCAGCAGCATGGTGATCGGCTCCGATTCAAGCTCAAGCGTGCGGGCGATCTCTTCCTGCTCATCTTCCGGGTACATCGCAACAAATGCGGCCTTGCGCTGCGCGAAAAGCGTTTCGAAGTCCAGCGGTTCAACCACCACGGGCGGCGGTAGCTGCGATAAATCGATCGTGCCGCTCATGCCTGGCCCCTCAATGTGATATCGGCGTTAAATGGCGTCTGATTGTCGGTGCGATTGGCCTGGATAGTGGCAACCAGCCGACCGGCACCCGGCGCGCTCAGGGTGATACTGGTCAGAGAGATCCGCGGTTCCCATAAATACAGGGCGCTGTAGATGGCAGACATAACGCGCAGCTTCGTTATGGCGTTATCGACCGGCTGATCTATCAGGTTGAAAAGCTGTGAACCGTAAGCGCGGCGCATTACACGGGAACCGATCGGCGTTAACAGAATATCGCCGATAGACTGCGCTATATGCTCGTTGTCGGTGATGGCATGGCCTGAACTGGCATTCATGCCGCTGTAACGGACTGTACTCATACCGGGCCACCTGTATTACTACCACCGGACTGGACGCCGCTATGTTTGTGAGAATGGACAACGACACCATTAGACGAAAGCGATCCACCTGAATGGGTAATATTGCCCTTCATTTCCCCGCCCTTTTGCACTTCCAGCGTGGCGGTGATCAGCTTGTTGGTGCAGACCACTTCCGGCGTGTCCAGGGTAACGCGCGTATCTGCCTTGACAGTTACCACCGGCACGGTGGCGGTAATGGATTCCGACGCGGTGACGCTTGCCGTTTTCACCCCGCTGACAACCAGCGCGCTGGCCTCCGGGTCATATGAGATACGGGCGCCATCCGGGTGCAGGATCACGCAGGTGGTAGCGCCAGCATCTGGCGGCGGTGCGTCTTCGCTGTAAAGGCTTCCGGCAATGAATGCCGTTTCCATCTCACCGCAGGGGCACAAAATATAAACCTGTTCGCCCACTGTCGGCGCCCACCACGTCACGGCTTCACCGGCGCGCGGCACTGCCCAGCGGATCCAGTCGGTTTTGTTCTCGCCGGTTTCGACGCGTGCAAGATACTTTTTCGTGTCCACTTCCAGCACGGTGCCAATGCGGGCGAGATTGCAGATAAGGCGATAGAGTTCGTTTAAATTCATAGTGCTGACTGTTTCCCTTGGTGCCGGTTACGCTGTCCGGCGTCGCTTCCGCCCGGTAGCAGGCTTTACGACCGTTTCGGCTTTTGGGTTATGCAGTCAGTATCAGGAGTCGCGCGCGCGCAAACAACGCGGCGCCATTGTGGCGGGTTGGTGACAATCAAATCTCTTGCATGAAGGCGACAACAGTATCGGCCAGCCAGTCTAAATCCCCCTCGGTCATGCCCAGGAGTTCACGCACCGGGTAGCGTGCACGGGCACCCGGCACCACGTTATCGACTTCACCGTACTGGTGAACGCTGGCGATTTCGGCGGTATGCCCCTGAAAGCCAACCACTGCCATGCCGCCCGTACCGTAAGCCTTAAGAAAGCGTGCGGTGCGCAGCTTGCGGAACATCGGATCCTTTCTGGTGCGGTTCTGCTTGGACTGGTTGAGATTGATTTCAATATAGCGCTGGATATCGCGTTTATAGAACGTGCGCAGGGCACCGCGATCCACGTCATAGCCGGTGATTGCGCGGTGCTCACCCCTGCCCGTGGTTCGCCAGTTGCGTAACTCCCTGGCCTCATCATTCCATATGAACTTTATCCCGCCCTGGGTGCGCAGGATTTTGCGGCGGCGGGCCGGATAGCTTTCACCGCTGGGGTTCTTCTGGCTGGCGATACGCTTTTGCTGGCGCTTACGCAGCCCGATCGCAACGTCACGCGTCAGCTTGCGACGGTGCCCCGGCGAAAGCTGCGCGGCCACGCTGGCTAGCCAGTCGTCTAACTGCTGGAAGAGGGGATCGGTTTGTTGTCCTGCCATGTTTCGCCGCTGACCTCATCAACAAATACCAGTGACCACGCGCCAATTTCTGGCCCCGGTGCAGGGTCAGCACGGTGACGGGTGACGATCTCGCCATCTTCACGGGTAACTATCACTGCTTCATCAGCCTGAATCTGGATCAGCACGTCCATCGTGCTGTTACTCAGAATATCGGCTTCAAATGTTATGCCGTTCTGCTGCCTGTCCGGGTTAAACAACAGATCAGGCTGATATAAGCGCGCCCATGCCAGCACCGGCACGCTGATAGTATCCAGAGATTCAGGGTAATCCATCACCAGCACTTCCAGCGTATAGCGATACTCAAACGCAGCAGCACGCTGGCCGGTGCTGACCATACGGCCTTTACGCAGGTAAACCGCCAGATTATCGGGATTCTCGCGCAGCCAGGGCACATGCTGGCTTATCATCTGGCGCAGTAAATCGGGTTTAAGCATGGCATCCCCTCGCGAAATAGCATTATCGCAGGCACCCGCAGACGCCTGCTGGAATGCTTATTCTTCGACTACTGCACCTTTGGGCAGATCGATAGCACCAAATACCGGGCAACCCGGATGTTTATCATCCTCCACCGCATCCAGTACCGATTGAGTAAACCACTCAGTACGGGCGCATTTATCTGCTGCCTGGTAGTGAATGAGATATTGATTCTCACTATTTGAATATTGAGCGCGGGCCTGTACCTCTCCCCATTCATCGCTAATACGAATATTCACCAGTAGCGAGAGGCAAAATTTAAATTTCTGCGGTTCAGCCGCATATTGCATTTTCTCTTCCATCACTTTTTCTTACTTATTGAGTTATAAGCAGCTTCACAGGCTAGCCCTCTGGCTCTTGCCTCGTCAGCATCTTTTGCCAGTTGCCCCGCTCGATCGTCAGCGCGGCGGAACAGGTCGGCGAGCAGTACGGCGCCGCTGGTTTCTGCCTCGCTTCTGCCGGAAGTTCCGGCACCGCAGGCGCGTTCACGGTCTGCCAGTTGCCTGGCGAGTTTGTCGGCCCTGTCGTGCAACCCACGAGAAGCAGCACGGGCACGATCGGCATCAGCCTGCACGCCAGCAAGCTGCTGGCTGGCTTGTTTTCTGATCGCATCAATTTCACCTTGTCTGCGTTGTTCTTCTGCCCTGGCCTCAGCCTGCCTTTGCGCCAGCGCGGTGGCGTCGCGTGCATCACGTCGCGCCCACTTTTCACGCCAGTGCTGATCGGCATCACCGTAACCGGCGCTGTAACGCCAGTAGCTAAAACCCCATACAGCAGCAGCGGCCAGCACAAGACAAACGATCACTTTCCAGCGTGACAACCCCATCTCTAAACCTCTCGCCAGCTCGCACTGTCATTACCGGACGTGCTGGAGCACTGTCAAAAATGACCGCGCTCGATACGCACGGCCAGCACAGTTAAAAATGACCTGCACGGCACATCAGGCAGGGTAATCGGCATAAGGTAACTGGAAGTGTGGCCCGTCTTTGAGCGCCTTCCAGTCTCCGCCCCACTCCACCGGAATGCCCAGATTTTTACCCGCCTGCTTAAACGCCTGTGAAATCTGCTGGTAATACTGCCAGTCCCATGAACCGGCAGGCGTTGGATAAGCGAAAACATCAACGGCGTGACCGGAAATATGCCTGCTGTTCATAGTCTGGCTTCTACCTTCCGCAACCAGTTGCTTTTGACGTTCGACAGTACGCAAACCTTCCGTAATGCCGAAATCAACCGGCGAAAGCTCCAGCGCCAGCCTGACTACCTTCACCAGATCGGGATGCACACCACGCAGGTTATTTTCACTTCTCTGACTGAATTTAAAGTTATTTGCCATTACGGGCACCTCGTTTGCTTATGCTCATTACGTCCGATCTATTAACAATCTTCATTACGTTGCCTTTGGCCGATAAAACAGCCACACAGAGCGCCATATTGATCGCCGTCTCCGCAAAGTTTGCGGTTGAATACCTTCCGGTAACGATCAGGATGGTGACTGAACCGCACGCAACAATGAGCACCCAGGCAAACAAAGCAGCCATGCGCTTATGCTTTGCCCCGTTGCGCTGATAAGTACCCAAAGTTACCGCGATTACTGCGCATGTAATTGCATTCACGATAAGCAGAAGTTCATTTAGCGTTACCATCGCCACCCCCCGAAAATAAACGCCCTGGGTTTATTTTTCTGAGCATGAGAAGCACATAAACCCCCAGCGCGGCGGCGACGGTTGCCCCAATAGATTTACCCACCGTAATGCCGTCAGGTAGGTACTTACCGATCGCCAACGTGATAAACCCAGTTGTCATATCTGCCGCGAGTACACCAATCAAAAAAGAAGCAATGAAATACCCAACTTGAGCAAACCGGCTTAACTCAGCAGCGGAAAGCACATACACCACAGCCCCGGCAAAAGCGCCGACAAAAACGCCCGCGTCAGTGCCTGATAACATGCTGGCAAATGTGACGCCTGTAATTGTCACCGTTGCAGCGGCAGCGCCGGAAATTGGCTCACCGACCATACTTACACCCCGCTTAATCCTCTGAATTATTCATTTTTAATCAATCCCATAGCTGCACGGTTTCCCGCTGGGCTGGCGGCTGGATCTCTGGCAGGTAGACAATCTGCCCGGCCTGCAACTCAGTGGCGGCGGAAATGCCCTTATTGGCATCGATCACCGCCTCGGTAACGCCTGCTGTTCTGCCGTAATAGCGCCAGCAAAGCAGGTCGATCGTGTCGTTTTGCTGCGCCTGAACGTTCATTACACCAACTCCGCCAGGCCCCGGCTTTCGTCCTGGATATCACGGATTGACCAGCGCACATCCCGCCACAGCGTATCGATCTGCGTGCTCAATGCCGCCGCGTGGTCTTCGCCTTTACTGGTGGTGTCAATATCACGGTAGCCTTCAATCAACAGCGCCTTAGTGAGTGAATACACGGCGTTTTTATAGCGCCATACCTTCACGGAAGTGCCATTCACCGGACTGGCCGGAATTTCTGCCAATGACTCATAGCCCGCATCAATCTGCACCTGGCGCCACAGGAAAAGCTGATCATTAACATGGGCCACCGCTTCCACCGTTCGCGACATCAGGCGATCGGTTGTCACCTGCCCATCAAGACGCATCGCGCGGCGTAGTTCAGCCAGCGAAATGACCGGCCAGAATGGCAGGCTTTCAACCTTCGCGCTGCCATCATCAGGCACTGGATCGGATGGTGGCCGTACTGGCTCAGTGGCTACCAGACTCATGATCTCTACTCCGTATAAGTCAGGCGGTGGACGGCAGGACGAAGACGCGGCGTTGCCTGTTTTCGCCTGCCGTGCCGCCTGGGTGCGCGGGGGCACGTTCGGTTATGACGCCGCCTTCTGGCGGGCTGTCGTGGTTCTTTTCTTCGCTGCCGGCTTGCTTTTAGCGGCGGGCTTTTTGGTTTCCCGCTTCGCTTTTGGCTGGGCTGGCGGCGTTGCCGTCTGGGTTTCGGTGCTGTTTGCTTCTGGCTTGCCGTCTGCGCCCTCACCGTCAGCAGGTTGCCCGGACTTCTTAAGCGCACGTTGCAGAAGCTCAATATCACGGGTTACGCCTGCTTTTTTCGGGTTCAACACTGCCGCCTGGCGCAGGTATTCAACCGCAGCGGTAAGCGATTCAACGTTGTCAGTCAGGCGCAGCGTATACCCCAGCGCCTTAAGCAGCTTTGAGCGCACCTCATCCGGCATATCTTCGTTCAGGGTTAAGCCCCGTAACGCTTCCAGCAGGTCAGCGGCGACCGGCGCAACAGCCGGGTTAGCTTTGAATGCAGCCAGGACGGGATCGCAAATTTCTTCCACCAGTACGGTGGCAGTGGTGCGGCGATACTGATCCGGCATCGGCAACTTATGGCGCAAGACATATTGACCAATGCGCAGGGCTTCGGCGATGTTTCCGCAGTCACAGCACCAGATCATGACGGTGGTTAACACGTCGTCAGACTGGCCGGAATCTGCCGTAAGTACGCCTTCGATCCACGGCTGGTAGTCCGGCAGCAGTTCGCGTTTTAAATCCGCTTTAGCCTTCTGGGACTGGACACGGCTTAAACGGGCTTTATCCAGTCGCAGGCGGTGAAGCATGGTTTCGTAGGCCGTCATTTCAAGCTGCGACGGCTCACGGCTGGCGTGGCGGCGTTCAGCCATCACGCGGTTAAAATGTTGTTGAGCAGGTGTCAACATGATGCCCCCAAAGCGGCCAGCAGTTAGCTGGCCTGCGCTGATTTATGGTGCCAGTGCTGGTTCGGCGGCGGTAATGCCTTCGATCAGACAGCCGAAGCCGTAATCTTCAACAACATAGGCATCATTTGACGAACTGTAGGTAGAGACGCGGTTATATTCCGGCTCTTCCACAATGCGGCGACGGTGCGCACCTTCCTGCCAGTAAATCGACAGGTTTTCCCACGAAGTGATAAACATGCTGCCATCAGGGAAGAAAGGCGCGATGAACGAAGGCAGGTTGCCGATCGTCTTACGCGATGCGATCAACTGACCGGCCAGCGCTTCGGAGTTCGGGTTATTGGTGCTTACAGCATTGATGATCGGGAACGAACGGCTAACCGTCAGATTACGACCGGTGATTACCACCAGATTGGGCGAATCTTTGTACCATTCGTCCATCAGTGAGTTAACCGCGTCATAAACCAGCGAGTCGTAGTTACCGTAATCACCTTTAGCGATCACCTGGTTGGAATCGTCGCGGCTGGTCACGGTGATATCTTTCATGACTCGTTGCGGCGCGTTCGCGCGGTACTGTTGCAGCCAGCCGATACCACAATCCTGCAAAAGCGGGTTAGCGTTGCGGTCGGACTTATCCGCATAGCTGGTTCCGTTAAAGCCGATCATGATGCGGTCAAGCGCGATACGCTGAATGATCTGATTGCTCAGACGCTGCTGGAAATCCGGGAATTTAGCCCACGCATCAAGCTGCGCATAAGAGGCGAAAGTATCCGCGTTCACCTTATTACAGGTGTACTTGTTCGAATCCAGCGCCGTGACGGAAACAGGCTGACGGCGATCGGTGGTGGAATTGTTGGTGCTGGAAATCGGGCCGCTCACGCCCAGACCGATTTTTTCACCGGACTGATCGTTAACACCGTAGATATTAATCTTCTTCAACATTTCGGAAGACTGCTGCACCTTGTCTTCAAGCGTCTGCTCAACGCTCGGATCAATGCTGAACGCCTTTGTTACGTGGGATTTGTTGATGTGATTGAGTTCGGCCTGTCGCTCAAGATACGCATCAAACAATTCACGGGTAGAATTACGCATAGTTATTTTTCCTGTACTGTTCCTTCGTTACTGACGGCGATCAGCAGTCAGCAAGCTGGGCGTTAGATTTTTCAGTTGCGCCGGTCGCTTCCGGGCGGCGGTATTTACTGGCGTCCTGGGTAGAAAGCTGCGCTTTCATCTCGTCGAACTCAGAGCGCAACTTATCCACCGCTTCGGCGGTCTGCTTGTTCTTAAGCTGTCCTGCGCTCAGTTTTTCCATCTTGTCCAGCAATTCACCCTGACTTTCCGCTACCAGTTCAACCGCCTGGCGGATATCGCCATTTTCACGATCGAAGTGCTGGCGGGTTCCGGTCAGCATTTCCTTGATACGGGAAAAGAAATTCTTCCCGGTGTCGGACGCTGGCGGCTCTTCCTGCGCAAATTCGAGGGATGACTCCAGGGTTTCAGTGAAGAAGCATTCAGGTGCGTAGTGACGCGCAGCCAGTGGGTTGGCACTGGCGTTCTGGGTGCAAAACTTCATCATTTCGGTGCCCAGGCTCGCCGGGTTATCGGTACAGGCCAGCCCCATAAGGTAGGCTTTTCCGGTGTCGGCAAAGGACGGATGCACCTCAATGCTATGGTAGATTTTCTGGCGTTTGCCTTTCAGTTCTACCAGTTCGTCCGTGGCGTCCACCTTCACCAGAAGCGCCAGTTTGCCCTTTAGCGGGCCCTCGGCAATCTCTTCGGCTTTGGCTTCAACCACGTCACCATACGCGCGGAAATCGCTTGTCGGCGACCAGCCTAAAATGTGCTCCAGATTGACGCGGGCGCCATATACCTGGGGATCGTACTGTTCGGCCATTTCGGTGATGTGCTGACGTTCCAGTACTCGACCGTCACAGGTTGCGCCCTCTACTGCGGCGCGGAAAAAATTTGTCATTGGCATGGTGACAAAGCTCCGGGTTGGTAAGCGATTGATATTAACCAGTGCCCCAATCATTCCCTTTGCGGCCGGAAGGCGCAAAGCCTTCACTTTGTCGGACTCAGGCGACAACCAGCGGCGATATTGTTGCGCGCGCGAGCGCGATAGCCTGTTGCCATGAATACAGCCGAAGACCTCAGCACAAAAGCCAAAAGCCTCTACTGGCAGGCGTTTAGCATCACTCAGATTTCTAAGGAAATCGGGGTGAGCATTAACACGATCTACAGTTGGCGCCGCCGCTATGAATGGGATAAAGCTACCCCCATGCAGCGGGTGCAGGATCGCACGCACGTTCGTTACCTGCGCCTGGTGGAAAAGGACGACAAAACCCCGAAGGACTTTAAAGAAATTGACCTGCTGGCGCGCCAGCTTGACCGCTTTGAACGGCATGAGCGACGCGACCAGGAGAAAGAGAAGAAGGCGAAGACCCCGAAAAACCATTTCACCGAAGAACAGATAACCCAGCTTCGCGCCCTGATCTTTGATTCGCTATACGAGCATCAAAAACGCTGGTTCAAACAGTGGAACCGGCGTAACCGCTTCATCCTCAAATCGCGCCAGATTGGTGCCACCTGGTACTTTGCCCGCGAAGCGTTGTTGCGTGCGCTGGAAACCGGAAATAATCAGATATTCCTGTCAGCCAGCCGCGCCCAGGCGTTCCAGTTCAAGCGGTTCATTCAGAAGCTGGCAAGGGAAATAGGAGTAGAACTTAAGGGCGGTGATGCCATTGAGTTAAGCAACGGTGCGATCCTGTATTTTCTCGGCACCTCCGCCGCGACGGCCCAGAGCTACACCGGCGATCTGTACCTTGATGAAGCCTTCTGGATCAGTAATTTCATCAAACTGCGCTCGGTGGCCGCAGGCATGGCGACACAAAAAGGACTGCGCCGCACCTACTTTTCGACGCCTTCCAGTGAAGAACATGAAGCCTATCCCTTCTGGACTGGCGATCAGTTCAATGAAAGCCGCCGCCGATCCGATCGGGTGGATATCGACACCAGTTATAAGGCACTGAAAAACGGCAAGCTATGCGGGGATAACATCTGGCGCCAGATAGTCACGCTGGAAGACGCCATGAAGCTCGGTTTCGATCTGGTTGATATTGATGAAATCCGTAGCGAAAACTCCCTTGACGAATACGCCAACCTGTACGGATGTACCTTCGTTAAAGCAGGGGAACGCGCCTTCGACTACAACACAATTTTGGGCTGCGGCGTTGATGGCTACATGCCGGACGCGTGGCCGGACTGGAACCCGTTTGCACCTCGCCCGCTGGGTAATCGCCCTGTCTGGGTTAGCTATGACCCCAACGGCAGCAGCGGCAAAGGCGACAGCGCCGGGCTGGTTGTGCTGGCCCCGCCAGCAGTGCCGGGTGGTAAGTTCCGCGCGGTAGAACGTCACCAGTTACGCGGCATGGAGTACGAAGAGCAGGCCAAATTTATTAAAGAGATAACCACCCGCTACAACGTGCAGCACATTGCTATCGACGGCACAGGGATCGGCGATGCGGTTTATCAACTGGTGATCAAGTTCTTCCCGCAGGCGGTTAAATACAACTATTCACCGGTTCTTAAGCGGTCGATGGTGCTCAAAATGTTGATGGTCATTCGTGCCGGGCGCTTTGAGTTCGACGCCGGAATGATGGATCTCGCACAGTCGTTTATGACCGTGCGTAAAGTCACCGCAGGCGGCGTTATTACCTACCAGTCCGATCGGGCCCGTGGCAGCAATCACGGCGATCTGGCATGGGCAACTATGCAGGGCATTTACAACGAACCGATCGGCGCGGAAGTAACCGGCGATAACGGCAGTTTTGTGGAGGAGTTTTAATTGAGCGGCAAAAAGAAATTCAGGGCGCCAACTGCTGCGCCAGCCAGCACGGCCAGCAACGCAGCCACCCCGCTGGAAAGCGTGGAATCTTTCAGCTTTGGCGACCCGATCGCAGTCAACGATCGCGCGTCTCTTATGGAGTGCCTCGAATGCCATAACAATGGCCGCTGGTATGAACCACCGATCAGCCCCTACGGGCTGGCGCGCATGTTCGACGTTGCCGCCTATCACCAGTCACCGCTGATATTTAAACGCAATGTTATCGCCAGTTGCTACATACCGCACCCGCTGTTGACCCGGCAGGAGTTCACCGCCTGGGTGCAGGATTATTTAATTTTCGGTAACTGTTACATGGAATGCCGCCGCAACCGACTCGGCCAGCCGATCGAGCTGCGGCACAGCCAGGCAAAATATACGCGGCGTGGCATAGACCCGGCGCAATTCTGGTTTGTTCCGCGCTACGTTGACGATCACGCGTTCGAACCGGGCAGCGTCTGCCAGATCAAGAACCCCAGCCCGCACCAGGAGATCTACGGTGCGCCGGAATATCTGGCCGCGCTACAAAGCGCCATGCTGAACGGTGAAGCAACGGTGTTCCGCCGCAACTACTACATTAACGGCAGTCATGCGGGTGTGATCGTCTACCTCACTGACCCGGTGGCGAATAATAACGATGTGGAAAAGCTTAAGAAGTCGCTGAAAGATGCACGCGGCAACGGTGCTTTTAAAAACCTGTTTGTCTACGCGGCGGGCGGGAAAAAAGACGGCCTGCAAATTATGCCGTTCAGCCAGGTGGCGGCGAAGGATGAGTTTACCGGCATCAAAGACGCCACCCGCGACGACCTGTTAGCCGCGCACCGCGTGCCGCCCGTTCTGATGGGGGTAATGCCGAATAACTCCGGTGGCTTCGGCGACGTAGAGAAAGCGGCGAAGGTGTTTTCCATCAACGAACTGGCCCCGATACAAGAAAGCCTGAAAGAGTTAAACGACTGGCTGGGGATCGACGTGGTGCGCTTCAACCCTTACGCACTGTTGCAGGCAGCAATCTGACGCCAGCCCGGACACACCCACCACCACCGCGCAAAGGCCTACACGGCCATAACTGACCACACCGCACGTAAGCCCCTCAGCAGCCTGCTGGCAGGGGCTTTTCTTTTTCCTCAACCCACCACGGCGAACCGAAAACGACGCAGCAGCGAGGCGCAGCGGCGCGAAAATCGGCGCAGATAATACCGACCCTATCCCACCCCTCAGCGCGCGCTCGTTCCCCCGCCTCGCCCGCACGCAGAAACCCCGCTTTTTTGTGCAAATGTGCAGACCACCGGAAGGCCCGCCCCGTCTGGTCTGCACTGATAATACGAATGCCGAAACATTTGTGCATTAACGTGCAATTTTTTGCAGTGTTTTTAACCCAATAAAAAAGGGCTTTGTTAGCCCTCAATTTTTTACCTTCCCCACTCCCGATCAGGAAGCCGATCTTTGAAGGCAAGGTAATCGTAAAATTCACGAGTATGGGAAAAAATACATTCGCACATTGCAGCGCCAGCATTTGAAAGAGCCAATTTCAACATGCCGTCAGGTTTAGGATTGCTCACCAAATTTTCATAAACTTGAGCCTGATCTGTACCGTGGACACATAACAAAAGTGACGACTCAAATGTAACAACGGCATCCAATAAGCGCTGATGAACCACGGCAAGGGCTGGTTGGTTTGCAACAATTGCATTCAAACAGCGGCGATCACCTGTCATGAAAATGGCTTCCGGGTTCTCTATGCACGACGCAAGCAATAGCTGCTCGCCTACATCAATTCCGGGCACACTCCCCAAAAGCTCAATAAGCTGTGAGTCCTGAACTTCCGGGATATCCTGCACAGATTCGATGAAGGCACCCACCTGCTCGTAAACAACCTGACTACCACACTTCCTGATTGCTTTATCAGGATTTTTTGGCAGAAGCTGAAAACGAGCAGCAGGGGTTCCGCGAAAATGCTGCTTTCATCCTGTTTACAAGATCACTTGTTTTTTGCTTCGCCGCCATCACTTGCGACGGCAGCTTATCCAGCCCGGACGCTGCGCGGTTGCGCGATACCAGCCGCCCGTTCTGCACGGTCATAACAAGATCGCCGCACGCCATTGACGCACCGGCCATCATCGATCTGACCATTCCGGCGCTGGCATCGATACCACGCAGCGCCAGCAGTTCACTGATCTGCTGCTCTTTCACGGATAGCCCGGCCCTCTCTTCCCGTTCCGGTGGCCGTTTTTTACGCTTACTTCGCACATCGTCACTTAGCCTCTGTGCCAGTTCTCGCTTTTCCTGCCGTGAAAGCACATCAAAATTCACCGTCTCGCCCACTTCGTGATCGGCATGTTCAAGACCGTCAGCACCTGCCGCGGGATCCCGCGTACAGTTATTGACAGAACTCCGAGGGGCGGCGTTGCCGCCTGAAAAACCAACGTCAACGGCCACACCGTCAGCGCTCTGGCGCTTCGGCACGATTTTGTATTGAGTGGTGCGGGTGAAGATCAAAGAGTCATTGCCCGTAATCGGGCAGTAAATACCAGTGATTCGCTGGACGTTATCGCCGTAGGCGTTGCCGTTTTCAGTGGTTTCATAATTCAGACGGATGCGCAGCTTATCGCGCTCAACCAACGGGCCACCCTGGGCTAATACGTAGTTATCCCATTCGCCACCGTTAGCGGCCTGCCGGGCGGTTTCCAGTTCAGGGTGTAACACCAGTTCGCGATCGCCCAAGCGGCGAAGTTCGCGATATACCGTGACCGGCGCACCGCCGATCTGCTGAAACTGACGAATAGCCCAGCGCGATGCCCACGCGCTAACGCGGAGTGACATTTCTTTCAGGTCTTCCCCGGTTTCGTCGTCCTTCTCACCATCCAGCGCGAAGCCGTCGATATTCTTCGAAATGTATTTCGCTATGTAGCCAGTTGCGCTGCCGTGGGCATCGTCGATCGGCACGACCTGAAAGCGGTTTTCCTGCGCTCCCGGTTCGTTGCCGTCTTCTTTCAGGGCATATTTACGGAAGATTTCGCGCGCCTGCTCGACGCATTCCGGGCGCATAAAAAGAAGCAAATGCCAGTGTGGCGTTGCATCGTGGTGCGGTTCGACCACGCGGAAACCAAAGACGCGGATCCCTTTTCTCTTCCATGCGGCGCGGGTTCTCGCCCAGACTTTGCAAAGATATTGCTGTGTCTCACGCGGCGACGCGCCACAGTATTTGTTATTACGGCGCCCGTTATGCTGCATAGCGTGATAGCGGGAAGGCGCTGTCAGCGTGTAGAAGTCACCGGCCAGCCCTTCCAGCTTCGCCAGATCTTCAAATCCGCGCATTCTCGTCATGAGTTCGCGGCGACGGTTGGCCGGATTGGCAACACTGCCGGCGACTTTATCGATCAGCGAAATGCGCTCGCCCGTGTCCTGGTCTTCCAGTTCCATAGCCTTGAGGTATTCACGGTTAGCTTTTTTCTGGGCCAGCCATTCCGTAAGGCACGGGGCGCTACTGTATGGGGAGGATTTTTTCTGGACGTATCCCGCTGCGATCATCAAATGCTCACGCCACCGGGCATGGATACGGCGCAGGCGGTTTAACCACCACTGCGGTGACTCAAGACGGAGAACTGCGCGTAACGCGTCCTCCGCTTCAAGTTCTTCATTGCAATAAGCTGTCCAACCGGGGATCGGCGTTTTCAGATGCACTGCCAGCGATGCAATACGGCCATAGCCAGAAAGCGCCGCGAACTCAGGATCGCCGGTGCGCACCAACTGGTGATCGGACTCGCGTATAAACTCGCTCGTAAAGATATCGGCAAGCGTATAAGCCAGTCTTTTTAACTCTTTTTTCCCTGCCCAGAGCATACGGAAAAGCTGATCGCGAATTGGCAGCAGAATGCCGGGCATCACAGTATCAGGCTGGTAAACACTGTTCACGCTATCAATACGCGTTAATACGTGGCGCTCAAAGGTGTTAAGCAGCCAGTGATCTGCCGCTTTGCGGTCTTTCACATCCAGCGCATCAAGCTTCGCTGCAAAGTGGCGGCGGACATATTGCGGAAGAGAAGCCAGACGGCGACGCAGCAGCTTACTGCGTTCCGGCTTTTCGTCCTCCGCTACCAGTTCACTGAACGCAATATGCTTACGCGTGCCGTCCGGCGTGAGATAGTCGAAACCATCCAGCCCCGGCGCTACATCAACGCCAATCGGCTGGTATGGTTTGTTCCCGCCATAAGCGTAAGGGATAGCATTGTCAGTGCTGCCCGGATACGGTGGAGGTGGAGAAGGGGCGCGACGGCCACTGGTTGCCGTGGTCATATTTGAACTACATCCCCTACTTTAACGGCTTTGGCTTCCTCTTCTGATTTCTTCAGAATTGTGGTTATTGACTCCCTTCCATAAGCTGTTACTTTCGCCTCAACCAACCAATACGGCACAATCTCGCCACGACTCACGCTTATGATTTCAACGATCCAGGCGTCTACAAGATTCATTAAAACGCCTCCAGATCGTCAAACGTGCCTGCCGCAACCATCGCGTTGTAAGTCGCATCACCCATCACGGCGCCACAATCAGGGCAACCGCCGCCGTAACGCCCGCAGCAGTCGCAGACAGGCAGCACGCCGATCACTTCTTTGGCCTTCTGGCGGTTGTCTTTGTCAGTGCTGACGGAACGTTGCACGCTGATTTCGTGCATCTTGAAAGGCTGATAAATCGCGCGGGTGGCTTCGGTGTCGCTGTTGGAAATGACAACCTTCACGCCATGCTTACGGTTAACTTCCAGCAGTGCCTGGACTAACTGGCGGTGGTTGTCTTCCGTGAATGGTTCGGTGTGGTATTGGGTAAAATCGGCTGTTTTGCTTTCAGGCAGGTAAGGCGGATCGCAGTAAACGAGAACATCGCCACCCGTGACGACCTGTAGAGAACGCTGGAACGGCGCGCAAAGAAATATTGCCTTTGTATCGTTGGCCTTTTCGGCAAACAGGCGGATTTCATTTTCAGGAAAGTAGACGCTCTTATACTTGCCAAACGGCACGTTAAAGCCGGTCTTACGGCTGTAACGGCATAAGCCGTTATAACCGTGGCGGTTCAGATACAGGAATTGAGCAGCACGCATGATGCGCGCCATTTCGACGCCATAACGCAACCCACCGCTTTTTACCGTACATACCTGCTTATTGAACGCGGCGCGGACTTCGTTGTACCCCTGCGGGCTGTTCTTGCTGTTGAACAGTTCGCGGGCCGCATCGATCACTAAGTCCGGGTAACGGGTGACTTCCCGATAAAGGTTAATAAGATCCGGGTTGATATCAGCCAGCACATAGCGGCGGTACTCAGTCGCCAGAAATACCGATGCGCCGCCTACGAACGGTTCGATCAGGCAGTCGGCTTTAGGAAGGTGCGGCAGCAGGTCAGGAAGGACACGGGTTTTACCCCCTGCCCATTTGATGAACGGGCGAATAATAGGGCTGCTCATGATGCGTGCCCCACTTTCTCAGCTTTCAAAACCATGCGGCTACCGTCCGACAGGTTCCAGCCGATTTCCCCTCCCTCAGACATAACCAACTGCCAAACTAATTGCGCAGCTTCGTTAGTCACATCACGACCAGGATCACTACCAACGCGAAGGCGGCGCCCTTCCCCATCATCGCGCATCTTTGCCAACTGGATTTTTTTAGTCAGCGGTGAAAAACCTAATTGAAGTTTCGCTACGTTACTCATGTAAAAGACCTCTATTTATAAATAACCGTAAGGAGAAGAAGGAATGGAAGGGCGCTGCAATTCTTCAATGCAGTGCTGGCGCAGGTTGCTGATAAAATTAGTGGTTACTGATCCAGTGGCAGAAAGGGTTAACTCACCATCACGGCGGGTTTTAATGGTTAAGCCTTCATTTTCGATAGCAGGTAAAAGAACATGCAAAATGAAGCTATATTGATCACGTCTGGTCATAATCTCTTCCTCAAAAAAAGAATGAGTTGAACCGCCGCCACTTAATAAAAAGGCGGAGAAAACATAGTTGATTTTTTTAAAACCGAATTACTTAATTAGCTTTTTAAATAATTCAGCCAGTGTAAGCAGGAAGCCTTTATTTATTCTTTGGGTATAAATAAACGGTTTATTTTTACCTTTGATAAATTGAACCTTCGCCGGTTCGGGTTTAAAAAATCTTCCGTCCGGCGTTTCCAGCCAGCCGCGTGAGTTCTTGAAGTGCGTGACCTGGCACCCGTGCTTAAGCAGGCTTGCCAGTGATGGGCCTTCATCGTGCATTACTGCCCCCTTGCTTATACATCTGATCAACCGTGCGCATGGCTTCCGCTAAAGCAAAGTCACGCCCGTAATAATCGCCATTGCTGGAAATACGATAAGAGTGCTTAAACGTAAATGGATTACGCGGGCACTTTTGAATCGTGAAGCCACGATATAAATAAGAGTGGCGGCTTAATTGCACTAACTGGCTCATATCATCTTCCTGTGATAGCCACTTTAAGATCAGCAATTAAACGGTTTAATTGCTCGCGCCCTTCTTCGTTCAGTGCTTCAATGCCGTAATCGTAAGCAGCAAGAATAGATATTTCCTGCTCACGCGAATCAATGGCAACCGTTACTTTAGTGCCCGGCTTTATATATGTCGGCACATCATAGGTATTGTTATCAGAAAAAGGGTTGATAACTGCCGTGTAGCTTTTATTCAGTGGATTGAACATATCGCCCTCACATTCCCAGCTTAAGCAATTCACCATCAACATGGCGGGCCACGTCTTTGGTTATTTCCTTAATCAGCTTTTTATCCCTGATCATGAACTCGCCGCTATTGGTGCGAATCATGAAGCCCGTTTGCATATCTTTTAAATGGGTGTCCAGAATGTCGTTACATTCACGCACCCGGTTTTCGTGGTTGGCTGTTTTCTGGCTCATCGCGATAACCTCAAAGACCGATCCACAACAACCACGCGTCGCGCTGTTCTCTCGGACGGTTGTAATAGGCGTCACGCATTGCGCGGTTGAACTCAGGAATATAGATCCAGTTCTCAGCGCGGGCGCCCAGGCTTTCCGGGTTCTTCCACGGGATGATCGGCAACTTACCGTCTTCAATCATGCTCTTAACCGTGGCGGGCTTCTTACCGATTAACTCGGCAAATTTAGGGTATGGAACCGCGTCAACGGCGTGACGCACTTCAATGAACCCCTCTAACTCTTTCTCTGTCATGTGTCATAATCCCCATCGGCGCTAGGCGCTTATTTCGGCTTGTAACTGCTTATATTGGCGGTTGCTCATGGTAGAGATTACCACCCTTAAGGAGAATGTTATGGTAGAGATCCCTACCCCGTCAAGCGGCGTGGGTGAAAAAATCAGAGCTATCAGGGATGCGGAGGGGTTAACAAGGCAGCAATTCTTTGAATTAACTGGAATACCTGCTGGCACGCAGAAGTATTACGAGACAGGAAGAGTGGAGAGTATTGGTAGCGATATCTTGCTTAAGATCACTCAGCATTCACGTTTCGCAAAATACACGCTCTGGCTTATGACTGATAAGACCGCCCCTCAAGCTGGTCAAATCGCACCGGCCCTCGCACACATTGGGCCAGAGTCAACTGGATCAGACCGCTCCGAGAAACAAACTGGTTAACTGTTTATAAACATTACATTTTCACTATCTGTTATCAGGATGGGGAAATAAACGCCGGAGGGCTTTCTTATGTCGATTAAGAAGCTCGAAGGTGGTCAATATGAAGTGGACGTATGGCCGCGCGGACGTAACGGAAAACGTATCCGCAGGCGATTTGAGAAGAAACAAGAGGCAGTTCTTTTTGAGCGTTATGTATTAGCCAACGCCGACAAAAAAGAATGGCTGGGCGCGAGCGTTGACCGCCGCACCTTAAGCGAGTTGTTAGATACCTGGTGGCTGCTATATGGACAGACTCAGGAAAATGGCGAGATTGAAAAGCGGCACCTGAATAAAACAATCAGGGCGCTTGGTGATCCAGCCGTTAACCGACTGAACAAGCGAATGATTGCACAGCACCGAAGCCAACGGCTGGAAGACGGTATCAGCGCAGCAACGATCAACCGGGATATTTACCGTTTGTCCGGGATGTTCAGCACGTTGATAAAGCTGGAAGAGTTCAGAAAGGAAAACCCCTGTAAGGGTCTGGAACCACTGAAAGAAGCGCCGCCAGCTATGACTTATCTCGCCAAATCAGAGATCAGCAAATTGCTGGATACTCTGACCGGCGACGATCGACGTGTAGCACTGCTATGCCTCAGCACTGGCGCACGCTGGGGTGAAGGGAGCACGCTGCGAGGTGAGCAGGTTAATCACGGGCGTGTGACGTTCCTTAAGACCAAAAATGGGAAAAAGCGCACGGTGCCGATATCGGAAGAACTGGAGAAAGAGATCAAGACCAGCGACACCGGGCCACTGTTCAAAGTTGACTATGAAAACTTCTGCGAACGGCTCAGGCTGGTTAAGCCTGACTTACCACGCGGGCAGGCCACGCATGTGCTTAGACATACGTTCGCAAGCTGGTTCATGATGAACGGGGGGAACATTATTGCGTTACAGCAAATTCTGGGGCACGCCAGCATACAACAGACGATGGTTTATGCTCACCTTGCACCTGATTACCTGCAACACGCAGTAACGTTAAACCCTCTTGGCGGCGGGCTGATGGTGTGACAATGTTGTCTACATCTTGTCTACACCCGTAGCGCTATATCCTTCTTGTAACTGCTTATGGCTGTTGCAATGAGGATTGATTTATAAGGGATTTTTTCTAAGTGCCTGATAAAAAAAACCCCCACATCATGTGGGGGAAGACAGGGATGGTGTCTATGGCAAGGAAAACAGGGTTACTACTGGGAACGTGAGTTGCTACTACTCAATAAATTCAACGATGAGCTTTTTTTCCAGTGCGCTACGTCGCGCAGTTGCTCCATTCGTTGTTCATGTCTCTCATTTAAAACCGCTTGCTGCTCGGGCGTTAACAGGCGATACATCTGGTTGCGAACCTTGGCTATTTCAACCTGGCGGGCAACCTGTTCTTGCGCCATTCTTTCTGCCTGAGCGCGCACAGCGCGTTCATCAAATTTCTCTGCGGTGACAAGGCGATGCATTGTCTCCATTTCGCTAACATTAACAGGAGGCTGTTCGTGTCTTGCCTGCTGCATTAAATCTCGCATCTGTTGACGTTGATGTTCGGTTAAACTGATACCGTCGAACATGTGGCTCTGAACGCTGCGTTGCGCGGAGCCTTCACCCAGGTGCCAGTGATCGCCTGTGACGACTTCAGCTGCATGGCTTAAAGTACTCAGTGCCAGCGTTGAGGCCATGACGGCAGCGGTAACTTTGCCCATCACTTGCTCCCAAAATCTTTTCTGTCGCGATTCAACGAGAGACAGTTTACGATTCGGGCTGCAAACATGCGTCAGGGGGTGTAAAACAACGTAAAGTCATAGATTAGCGACGCCTGATGACGTAATTTCTGCCTCGGAGGTACGTAAACAATGAATAAAATCCTGTTAGTTGATGATGACCGAGAGCTGACTTCCCTGTTAAAGGAGTTGCTCGAAATGGAAGGTTTCGATGTGCTGGTTGCCTATGATGGGGAACAGGCGCTTGAGCTTCTGGATGACAGCATCGATTTACTTTTGCTCGACGTCATGATGCCGAAGAAAAATGGCATTGATACGCTGAAAGCACTTCGTCAGACACACCAGACACCCGTAATCATGCTGACCGCTCGCGGCAGCGAATTGGATCGCGTACTTGGCCTTGAGCTGGGCGCGGACGACTATTTACCCAAACCGTTTAACGACCGTGAACTGGTCGCGCGCATCCGCGCTATTTTGCGTCGCTCACACTGGAGCGAACAGCAGCAGAACAGCGACAACGGTTCGCCGACTCTGGAAGTGGATGCGTTAAGCCTTAATCCGGGTCGCCAGGAAGCCAGCTTTGACGGGCAAACCCTGGAATTAACCGGCACCGAATTCACCCTGCTCTATTTGCTGGCACAGCATCTCGGTCAGGTGGTTTCGCGTGAACACCTGAGCCAGGAAGTGCTGGGCAAACGCCTGACACCTTTCGATCGCGCGATCGACATGCATATCTCGAACCTGCGTCGTAAGCTGCCAGAACGTAAAGACGGACACCCGTGGTTTAAAACCCTGCGCGGTCGCGGCTACCTGATGGTCTCCGCTTCATGATAGGGAGCTTAACCGCGCGCATCTTTGCCATCTTCTGGTTGACGCTGGCACTGGTGTTGATGTTGGTACTGATGTTACCCAAGCTTGATTCACGCCAGATGACCGAGCTACTGGACAGCGAGCAGCGCCAGGGGTTGATGATTGAGCAACACGTTGAAGCTGAACTGGCGAACGATCCACCCAACGATTTAATGTGGTGGCGTCGCTTGTTTCGGGCGATAGACAAGTGGGCGCCGCCAGGACAGCGGTTATTGCTTGTTACGACGGAAGGACGCGTGATCGGCGCAGAACGCAACGAAATGCAGATCATTCGTAACTTTATTGGTCAGGCCGATAACGCCGACCATCCGCAAAAGAAAAAATACGGTCGCGTTGAGATGGTCGGGCCTTTCTCCGTCAGAGACGGCGAAGATAACTACCAGCTGTATCTCATTCGACCTGCCAGCAGCTCACAATCTGACTTTATCAATCTGTTGTTCGACCGACCGCTGTTGTTGCTGATTGTCACCATGTTAGTCAGCTCTCCGCTACTGCTCTGGCTTGCCTGGAGTCTGGCGAAACCGGCGCGTAAGTTGAAAAACGCGGCGGATGAGGTGGCCCAGGGCAACCTGCGCCAGCATCCGGAACTGGAAGCCGGTCCGCAGGAATTTCTGGCGGCAGGTGCCAGCTTTAACCAGATGGTGACGGCGCTGGAGCGAATGATGACCTCGCAGCAACGCCTGCTGTCGGACATCTCCCACGAGTTGAGAACGCCGTTGACGCGTCTGCAGTTGGGCACCGCGCTGCTGCGCCGTCGTAGCGGTGAAAGCAAAGAGCTGGAGCGTATTGAAACAGAAGCACATCGGCTGGACAGCATGATCAACGACCTGCTGGTGATGTCACGTAATCAGCAGAAAAACGCGCTGGTCAGTGAAACGGTGAAAGCCAATCAGCTGTGGGGCGAAGTGCTGGATAACGCCGCCTTTGAAGCCGAGCAGATGGGTAAATCACTCACGGTGAATTTCCCGCCGGGCCCGTGGTCGCTGTACGGCAACCCAAATGCGTTGGAAAGCGCGCTGGAAAACATTGTGCGCAACGCCCTGCGTTATTCACACACGCAGATTGAAGTTGGCTTCGCGGTGGATATCGATGGGATTACCATCACTGTCGACGACGATGGCCCGGGCGTTAGCCCTGAAGACCGAGAACAGATTTTCCGTCCGTTCTATCGTACCGATGAGGCGCGCGATCGCGAGTCTGGCGGAACAGGTCTGGGTCTGGCGATAGTTGAAACCGCAATCCAACAGCATCGTGGCTGGGTGAAAGCCGAAGACAGCCCGCTGGGTGGTTTACGGCTGGTAATTTGGTTGCCGCTGTATAAACGCGCTTAACAGGCTTCCCCGGTAACGTAATGCCGGGGAAGTTCTCACATTATGCTGCCACAGTCGCAGCCGCTAGCTTTTGCTTTTTAATCCGCTTCACCAGAATGGTCGAACAGATAAAGCCCATTAAGCTGAACGCAATCATCACGCTAAAGACATAGTTATAGCCCGTGATGCCGCTATTGGTATCCAGTAAATAACCGTATAACGTATACGCAAACATGGCGGGCATATAACCGATGATACAGCCAAATGCCATCGCCGAACCGGCATATTCACGCGGGGTACCAATCTCATCCATTGGTGCAAAGAAAATGGTGCGCTGTGAGAAAATAATCGCCCCAAATCCAAGCGTCGCCGCCATACCGATATACACATTCATCGTTTGATGTGGCAACAGCATAAAAACAACCATAGCAGCAGCAGAGATCAGAAACGTCCACTTCAGGTAAACCGTAGGTGATTTAGCAACCTTATCCGCCAGCAGCCCACCAATCGGCCCTCCCACCATTTTCAATGCATACTGGTTGATGATGCCGTACGCGCCGACGAGCGCTACCGGCAGCATGTAGATATCTTTTAAGAATGGGATGAAGTAAGTCAGGCCACAGTACGCGGCGTAAACGAAGAAAATCCCTAAAGAAGCCAGCCAGACGTTAGGGCAGGACAACACATGTTTGATACCCTTTAAGACTTCCATGTTGGCACTGGTTTTCTCGCCGCCTTTCACTTTGTCATCATCGACAATAAAGTAAGTGAGAACGCCCGCAGCCAGCGTAATTAGCGTATAAAACAGCAGTCCAGCCTGCATCCCCGCTTTACCTTCACCAAACTGGACGAAAACAAACAGAGCGCCAGAAGCGACGATAACATCCACCACGCCACGTCCGGCTTCTAAAAAGCCAAACATACGCCCTTGTTCTTCTTGCGTACCTAGCAGACGCACAGCTTTCAATAACACCGGCCAATAAACCACATCGGCAAAGAACGCCATTGCGGCAAAGCAAATAAGATAACCGGTAAATGACGGTAGCGTCGCCAAATATAAACCGCATAGCCCAACGCCGATCAGACCAAATGGTAATAATATTTTCTTGGAATAACGGTCTGCGATATAGAGCGACAGAAAAAGCCCGGTTGTCTGAACAATCGTATAAACAGTAAAACTTAAACCAATTTGCGTATTGGTTAAACCCCAGTCACTTTGCATTGGCACATAGAAAACGTCTTTCATACTTGAAAGTTTGAATATTGTGCCGCCGCCTAAAATTAAAAAACAGAGCCTTGCCCATTTGTTCATGAACATAATTAAACCCTCATTGCTTGTTGAGAGAAATATTTAAATCAAATCATATAACTAATAAATAAAGAGAGTTATTTTCATAACCCTTTTCGCATTTAATAATATTTAAAGAAGTTTATTTATTACTTGTGAACTTGTCGCATAAATCACGGATATACTTTATTTGAGCAAGAGCATGTTCTTTTTCCTGCGCCAGTCGCGCATCAATCATGTTACTGTCGGGCAGCGGCGTATAGCTTGCATCGCGCCATGGGATCCAGGGATTATCACCTTCATCATCAAAACGAAATGCCGGAGCATAATATTCAACTTCCTCTTCCAGACCAAAAGCATTTACTTGCGGTTTATCCTCACCTAAAAGTAATAATGCCTTAAGCATCTCTTCCATTGGTAAGTCACCGTATCCTGAACGACAAGCCTCATGCCCCCAGCCTTTACCTTCTTTAATAATTTTTGCGTCTTTGATATGCACCTGAGTGATTAGAGGGGACATGACTTCTAACGCAGAAAGCGGCTGCTCATTGGCGTTAATCATGTTGCCAAAATCAAACAGAATAGAGAGATTCTTCATTCCACTATTATTAACCAGCGTCACCAGTTCATGGCCTTGCAGATCTTCATGCTGTTCGATAGTAAAGCTTAGTCCGCAATCGTCATACTGAGACAACCACGCAATATCATTGGCAATCTTTGCCATGACATCGTTGAGATGTCCTTCATAGCGCGGGTAGAAACGTACTGAAGTTGCGCCAGTTGCCACAGCAATACGGATCGCATCCGTCAATGTCGCCTTGTCCGATGCGCTCGTTTCAATATGTACATCGAGGTTATATTTTTTGGCCTTTTCTTTAAAATCGTGCAACTGCCGATCGTTTAGTTTCTGCAGCGATTGGGACTCACCATCCTCAACATGTATTTTCACTCCCTTTAATTGTTGCTGATGCGCAATATCCAGAAGATCGCCCGGAAGGACTCTCTCATAGCGCATATTCAGATGAAAGGCATAAGCATGTAGGTACAGTGGTATATTTCTCGCACGCTCAGCGAGAAGTTCTTGGTTGCATTTTCCCATTATTTTTCTCATTCATCACGAATAACAAGTTCCACTGATTCAAGTCGCCAGTATTCAAAATCAACCTGAACCACTTTTTTATCTCGGGTAGCCCGATGTTTTTCTACTAAAATTCCATAAGTATTAGGCGCAACGCCCAACTCTTTGCAGGCCACTTCTGGCATATTGACCGGCTTAAAAATCATTTCTTTGATATTTAAAGCATGACCAAACGCATCTTCCCAGACGCTGGCAAAAGACTGATTGCCCAATTTGTTAATGAATCCTGGCGCAACATCAGCATCAATATAGGACTCATGGTAAAACACTTTATGCGAATCAAGACCACACCAACCGGTAACTAAATAGCGATCACCGGAGGAGAGAAAAACATCATCAACATGGTGCGGAACCGTCGCAGTCGTTTCTTTGGTTAAATAACCCCAAAAAGGCTTGCGCCCCTGAGCACAGGCTTCAGCATTAAAGCTGGAAAGTGATTTGGGATTATAAATAAATCGCTTCGATGAAATAAACCAACCACTGCGGTTCTTTCGGAAGATACGCGCATCGATCTCAAGCTCAATCAGAACCTGACGTAAGGTCATGCGCTTCGCATCCAGCAACTCACATAACTCTCTCTCCGAAGGCAATTTAGAGCCCGCTGGCAAATTATTCTCGTTTAACCAGCTTTCAAAGCGCTCTCTAAGCACATCAACATTGTTTTTCTTTTTCATCTTACTCATCTGGTTTAAACCAATTTAAAGCTAAGATATTTGAGTGCAGGAAATACTCAAGTTTTTTTTCAACGCAGAGTTTCTTTTTGTGGGCCAGGTATCAAGAATGGACTGAAAACATGGCGTGACAGGCAGGTTTTTTTAACCTGCCTTAGCATGCAGAGATAAGAACCACGAGAGAGGCAAATCAGGTGTTACCACCTGATTTAATTGCATGGCCAGAATGTCTTTATTTTCCCCACAAACGTCGGGAATTGTCTTCGATCTTGCCGCTTAAACGACGCTTTTGCATCGTTCGGGTCCAGCTTTTCGATAACCCGGCAGCCGAGAGTAAACGGTGATATTGTGAGTCATCAAACGGCATATGCCAGGCAATGGCAATCGCCTCCCGCACGCTGACGTCGCTGACGCGTGAAGCCAGGATCAACGGCGCGTCCGCCGACACCTGGCCTGGAGCGATGACGCTGCACAACCAGCCCGTCTTGCCTGCATCCTGCATCTGGCTAGCCATATCGCTGATGCCAAAATGGAAATTCAGCTTAAAGCACGGCGAGCGCGGCTGCGTGACCTGAATCAGCGCATCTCCCCACTGGAAAATGTCGCCAATGAATACATTCTCTTCCGTTAGCCCCTCAGTAGAGAGATTCTCGCCAAACGCGGGCGCGACAAAGAGCTCTGCCTGCTCCGGAAACTCTTGTCTCCAGTTCTGATAGTGTTCACGCGGATAGTGGCACAGCGCGCGATCCGGCCCACCGTGAATTTTCGTTTCCGCCTGTTCATCACCCGTCAGCCCCAGTTCGGTCAGCATCAGCTCGCCGTCAACCTGGACCTTAGCAATCGCGCTGGGACGGCTTCCCGTGTAGTCCCGAACCTTGCCTGTAAAAACATCGACCGGATATCGCATCTGTTCCCTCTCCCGATAAATTTCCCCCATTACACCACATTTATTTTACCCCAGTCGCTCAAAATGAGAGCACGGTTCACATGAAACTTAGGGACACATGCTATCAATGTAATCTGGTTTTGAAACATCATTTCAAATAAGGAGTCAACAACGTGACTGGTCAATCGCAATTTGCTGGCGTCTGGTGTCCTTCCATTACGCCAATGGATAATGACGGCAAGATCGATCTTAACGGTCTGAGCCAGCATCTCAAACGCCTTACCGAGGCCAAAATCGACGTGATTTTGCTGATGGGTAGCATCGGGGAATTTGCCTCCTTTACGCTCGAAGAAAAGCTGTTACTGATCCGCGAGGCCCGCGCTATGAGCTCGCTGAAGATGGTCGCCAACGTCTCATCCACCTGCCAGAATGATGTGCTGTTGATGGCGCAGGAAGCGTATCGCGCCGATTACGATGCCGTGATGATCCTGCCGCCTTACTACTATGGGCAAACGGCAAAACAGCTGCTGAGCTACTTCCGTCAGTTGGGGCAGAAGCTCAGCGGTAAATGGTTTGCCTATAACTTTCCGGCGCGCACTGGCTGCGATTTAACGCCCGAACTGGTTGCCACCCTCGCCGCCGAGTTCCCCAACTTCGCAGGCATTAAAGATACCGTCGACTGCCAGTCCCATACTCGCAGTATGATCCAGACCACCCGCGCCGTACGGGAGGATTTTGCCGTGTTGTCCGGCTATGACGAATACTACATTCCTAACCTGCTGGCAGGCGGCGCGGGGGTGATTTCAGGATTAAACAACGTCATGCCTGAACTGTTTGTCAGCGCACGGGAAGCATTTAAACAGGGCGACCTGACAGCACTTCGCGACATTCAGGACCAGATTGGCACCTACATGTCCATCTACGCCATCGGCGAAGATTTCGTCACCACCATCAAAACCGTGGTATCGCGTAAGTTTGGCTATTGCACCGGCGTGTCACGAAATGCCGGCGGAGAGTTGAACGAGGGTGAGTGTCGGACCATCGATGAGGTATTTGTCGTCAAAGCGTAAATCGTTAAGCCGGATGGAACAGACCATCCGGCAAAAGAGGCTTACTTCACGGCGCTACGAATATCAATTTCCGCCGCCCTGGCTTTAACTCTTTTCGACCAGATGGAAGTGATAATCGGCACCAGAATGGAGGTCACAATCACCGACGTGGCGACAAGGGAAGTTGCTGCCGGCGCCATCGGTTTAAATGCCGGAACCATTTCAGCAATCAGCACTGGCGTAGCGACCGCCGCACCAGCTGAGCTGGAGGCCGCAATCCCCGCTGTGCCATCGCCGCCGCCAATCAGTTTATCGGCGATAATCAATGGAATACCGGTAATAATAATTACCGCCACGCCCAGCAAAATACCCAGTACACCGGTCTGCGCAATCACGCTCAAATCAATGGTGTTACCAAGCGCGAAGGCAAAGAAAGGAATCAACGTCTGCACCGCTTTGCTGAAGAACTCCCGCAGCTCAGGGTCCAGATTTCCCAGCGCAAAGCCAATCAGGAACGGTAATACGGCCCCCACAAACACGTGTGGTTCAAACGAAGCGATCCCGGCGGTTCCCAGAATCACCATAGTCATCAGCGGGCCAGACTCCAGCGACATCAGGACAAACGCCCCGGCCTCTTCTTTGGTGCCGTACTGCTGCATAATCGAGGCATACAGCCCGCCGTTGGTCATATCCATGGCTGCCACCAGCGCCAGCGTAGACAACCCGGCGAAGAAACCAACTTCTACACCATGTTCCGGCAGAATACGTGAAGCAATCGCCGCGACCACCCACGCTACCAGAATCTTGGTTATGACCAGCGTGCCTGATTTACGCAGCACGGTACCGGTGGCGCTTAGCTTGATCGACGCCCCCATACAAAAGAACCAGACCGCCAGAATAGGCACCGTACCGGTGATCATACCGTTGGTAAAGGAGCCGAAGTATTTCCCGGCGCCGGGGGAAAAGGTGTGACACAACGCGCCCAAAAAAAGCGGCACCAGCATCATGCCGCCTGGGATTTTCTCTATCGTTCGTTTGATCTGCATTTCCATCACCTGTAGACATAAAAATGGGGCAATTTTTATGGGCGATGCATCTTGCTTATGAGATGCGCCCGTCTTGATGAAACGAAGATAGACATTCATAGAGACTATAAAAGTGATCTCACTCGCATAATAAAACCTTGTTTCAATTTAAATGGATCATTGTTTTTATATTGATTTTGATCACAAAAAAACCCCCACAAGCATCGCTTGCAGGGGCTTATCAAAGCGTAGAACTTATTTTTTCGCTGCGAAACGCGCGGCAGCTTCGTCCCAGTTCACCACGTTCCAGAACTCTTTGATGTAGTCCGGGCGACGGTTCTGGAATTTCAGGTAGTAAGCGTGTTCCCAAACGTCCAGGCCCACGATCGGGAAGCCGGAAGCGCCAGAGATAGCTTCACCCATCAGCGGGGAATCCTGGTTAGCAGTGGAAACAACAGCCAGTTTGTCACCTTTCAGAACCAGCCACGCCCAGCCGGAACCAAAACGGGTTGCCGCAGCTTTTTCAAATTCAGCTTTGAAGTTGTCCACGGAGCCGAAGTCACGTTCGATAGCCGCTTTCAGGTCGCCCTGCAGCGTAGTACCGGTTTTCAGACCTTTCCAGAACAGGCTGTGGTTAGCGTGGCCGCCCGCGTTGTTACGCAGTACGGTTTTCTTGTCTGCTGGCAGTTGATCCAGTTTGGTGATCAGCTCTTCAACAGGCAGGCTCGCGAATTCAGGCAAGCTTTCCAGCGCAGCGTTCGCGTTGTTTACGTAAGCCTGGTGGTGTTTGGTATGGTGGATTTCCATCGTCTGCTTATCAAAGTGCGGTTCAAGGGCATCATAAGCGTACGGCAGGGATGGCAGTGTATAACTCATAATCATCTCCAGTATTGTCGGGCGGCCAGTGTTAACGCCGCGTAAGCAGTTGGGTCATTATAGTTAATTAAATGATATTGAAAATGATTATCAATGTCGTACTTTTTACATGGCTATTATGAGGTAAAAGTGTGAGCATCACTGGGAAAATCAGGCTGATTTTGCCAATCTGAGTAGAAAATAGGCAGCGACATGAAGGACATGGGAGATAAAGCACGACATAGTCTGAAAATTATCTCACAAGGAAATATTGCTATGTCTGTCAACATCGCCCTTTTTGGTATCGGCCTCGACACATACTGGCCCCAATTTACAGGCCTGGAGTCACGTCTTCAGGGCTATCTGCAATCAATTGATGAGCGCCTGACGGCGCAACAAGCCAGCGTGATTAATGGCGGCCTGATTGATAACGTCGATAAAGCCGATGCCCTTATCAGACGGTTGCAGCAACAGCCGGTCGATGCTGTCTGTCTTTACATCAGCACCTACGCGCTCAGCTCAACGGTGCTACCGCTTGTGCAGAGTATCAATAAACCGGTCGTTATTCTGGCCCTACAGCCAGAGCCAGGGCTGCCTTATTCAACAATCCGTCAAATTCCCGATCGGGGAGGTCGTACTGGAGAGTGGCTGGCGCACTGTCAGGCCTGCAGCGCCCCCGAACTGGCAAACGTGTTTAACCGTGCGAATATTCGCTTTCAGTTGATTGTTGGCGCATTACAGGGCGATGAGTATGTCTGGCAACAAACGGCGCAGTGGCTACAGGCACTTAACGCTCGTCAAATGCTGGCAAATTGTCAGGTCGGCGTCCTCGGGCACTATTATGACGGCATGGTAGACGTTTACAGCAATATGACGAACTTGTCCGCCAAAATGGGCGTACGCTTTAAGCCATTGGAAATGTGTGAGTTGGCGGAATATCGCGAGCAGGTCAGCGAGGCAGACCTCAATGCCAAACGACAGGAAATGCACCGTGTACTTCAGTTGGATGCGGCATGCGAACCTGCAGAGCTCAACCGCGCACTCACCACTGCCTGCGCCATGGATAAACTGATTGCCCAGAATAAACTCGGTGCACTAGCCTATTACTATGAAGGCCGTAACGCCAACGCTTACGAGAACATCATCACCTCAATCATTCTCGGCAACACGCTGCTTACCCACCGTGGTATTCCCGTAGCGGGAGAATATGAAATCAAAAATGTGCTGGCGATGAAAATTCAGCAACTTCTGGGGGCTGGCGGTTCATTCTCAGAACCATATGGCATTGAATTTAATGATGATGCTGTTTTGTGGGGACATGACGGTCCGGCACACCCGCTGATGGCGGATGGTCCGGTGAGTCTGGTGCCGCTGCCGGTTTATCATGGTAAACCCGGTAAAGGTGTATCTATCCAGATGACCGTAAAATCAGGTCCGGTGACCTTTCTTTCGGTAATTGAAGATGCCGAAAACGGGGTGCGTTTACAGTATGCCGAAGGTGAAGCTGTGCCAGGTGAAGTCCTGGATATTGGCAACACCAATAGCCGCTATCGCTTCCCGTTATCAGCTCGCGAGTTCACCACGCAATGGTGCATGGGCGGCCCAGCTCATCATTGCAGCATTGGCCTGGGACACCATGGCGAGGCACTGGAAAAACTCGCCTGGCTACTGGGTATTCAGGCAGTAAGAATTTGCTAATCCTCTATATTTCCGCCCTTCTCAAAAAAGAGGGGCGGAGCCGCATTTGTGATCAATATCCCTTTCATCCCCTGAATTTTGCCAGCATTACTGATCACACGGCAGCATGCTGAAGGTTAATCTATTGCTCACTCTTTAGACTTTTGAACATCAAAACGGGTGTTTTCATCCTGCCAAATCGATAACTCAAAAGGAAACAGAATGGGTAACGCAATTACGATGGGGATAATATGGCATCTAATCGGTGCCGCTAGTGCCGCTTGTTTCTATGCCCCTTTTAAAAAGGTACAACACTGGTCCTGGGAAACCATGTGGTCTATAGGTGGTTTTGTTTCATGGCTGATCCTTCCCTGGCTCGTCAGCGCGATCCTTCTGCCGGACTTCTGGGCCTATTACAGTTCATTCAGTGCGTCCACCCTGCTGCCGGTATTTTTATTCGGTGCCATGTGGGGGATTGGTAATATCAACTATGGCCTGACTATGCGCTATCTCGGTATGTCGATGGGGATCGGGATCGCTATCGGCATTACGCTAATTGTTGGTACCTTAATGACGCCAATCATTGCCGGTAAATTTGACGTGCTCATTGGCACACCAGGCGGACGTATGACCCTGCTCGGCGTGCTGGTCGCCCTGATCGGAGTGGCGATTGTCACCCGCGCCGGACAGTTAAAAGAGCGCAAGATGGGCATCAAAGCCGAAGAGTTCAATCTGAAAAAAGGTCTGATACTGGCGGTGATGTGCGGCTTTTTCTCCGCGGGGATGTCCTTTGCCATGGATGCGGCTAAACCAATGCACGAAGCCGCTGCAACACTCGGTATCGATCCGCTGTATGTCGCCCTGCCAAGCTACGTAGTCATCATGGGCGGTGGTGCGGTGATCAATCTGGGATACTGCTTCATTCGTCTGGCAAAAATGAAAAACCTGTCAGTAAAGGCCGATTTCTCTTTAGCAAAACCGCTGATTATCAGCAATATCCTGTTTTCGGCGCTTGCTGGCCTGATGTGGTATCTCCAGTTCTTCTTTTACGCCTGGGGCCATGCCAAAATTCCAGCACAGTATGACTACATGAGCTGGATGCTGCACATGAGCTTCTACGTCCTGTGCGGCGGTATTGTGGGCCTGATCATGAAAGAGTGGAGCAATGCAGGGAGACGTCCGGTCAGCGTGCTAAGTCTTGGCTGCGTAGTGATCATTGTCGCGGCAAACATTGTTGGTCTGGGAATGGCAAGCTAATCATGTTGGGTACTGAGATGACGCCACTGCGCTGGCGTCATCTCAGTACCCATCATTAGTAAATAATGCCTCACACCTATTTTCACGTTGCCCAAACGCTGACTTAATAGGTTGTACGTTGATTCCATTCATCGGTATAAATGATATTACCGTCACAATGTTTCCAGGTAATTTTCTCGTAGCGCAGCAGAACAGTCTCAAGATGTGTGCCTGTTGCTGCGCCAGGATATAAATCAGGAGTGATTGAAGTGAGCTTCACGTTGTGAAGGGTTATGTTGAAATACTCCTTTTCCATCCCTGCTTCATTAATTGAGTACATTTTAATCATCGCGGATTTAAGCGTAGCTCCGGTACTTAAGGCCCTGTACAAAAAAGGTGTAACTCGGTCGAATTCTTTTTGAAACATGATGGGCGCATGAATTCGCGTACCGGTCAGCCGCCCTGTATTACTATCAACCGGAATATTGACGTTATGAGTTAGTGACTTTATTTCAATAGCTCCAACGCGACCTACGACCTGACATGAGCCGGGCATAGGAGAACCATTCTCATCGGTTAGCCACAAATAAGCTGGATTAGACATGAACTACTCCTTTTATTTAAACCTAGTGAATAGTGAAGTCAACCGGGGGAAAAGCCACAACAAAACAATAATCGTTATTAATGTCAGTAAAAGACAATATTCAGGAAATAGATGAAGCCATAACAGACCAAAGCCTATTACCAGCGCTGGAAACACTACACTTTCTAATAAAAGTGTGATCAAACTATTAAACACCAAAATCCCTCTGCAAAAAATCCGCTAAATTATCAAGATTTGAGAAGCGCTTTGACTTTACTCTACTAATCATATTGGAAATAGCTGGTTCAACAAAATAATAGAGCATTTCAAGCTTTGCCTGATATAAAGCCCAATAATAATCTGGATCAATTCCTTTTAGCTGCCGCGCAGCAAGAGCGCACTTTTGTTGAACTCCGAAAAATTGCAGCAAAAATACCGCTTGCGGCAGTTTTGCAGATAAACGCTCAACGATGATTTTCGACATGAAGCCAGACTGAGACAACGCAATAGAAGCCGCGGAAGCAAAAGCATACCGAGTCCCTCCCGCAATATTCATATGAGTAGCCAGTGCGGACATTTTTCTGATAAATTGACGAGCCGAGCCTTCGGGATTACCTTCATCAACATCATCACTTATTGTTATGAAGTACAAATAAAGCATATATGTAATTACATCACGATATCTATATATTGACTCAATGGAATAGAGCATCCTTATTTCTTCAGATTTTAACTCCTGACAAATATCATTGTATTGAGGTATGAAACATGATGAATACCAACTAGCTCGCTCAATACCAGAATATATATCTGAAGCGACACCTCTGGCTGATTGAAAAACTCCACCAACAGCATTCTGAGTGGTTAGAGCCAGCCGTCTATCATTTTGAAACTTCATCCTTAAATAGTCAGACGCCTGCATTACTTAGGGAAGGTGCGAACAAGTTCCTGATATGAGATCATCATATTCATCCGGAGCGCATCCCAGAGGGACATCATGAGCCATCAACTCACCTTCGCCGATAGTGAATTCAGCACTAAGCGCCGTCAGACCCGAAAAGAGATTTTCCTCTCCCGCATGGAGCAGATTCTGCCATGGCAGAATATGACCGCTGTCATCGAGCCGTTTTATCCCAAGGCGGGCAATGGCCGACGGCCCTATCCGCTGGAGACCATGCTGCGTATTCACTGCATGCAGCATTGGTACAACCTGAGCGACGGTGCCATGGAAGATGCCCTGTACGAAATCGC
Source organism: Citrobacter sp. RHBSTW-00887 (assembly GCF_013728095.1). Lineage (NCBI taxonomy): Bacteria > Pseudomonadati > Pseudomonadota > Gammaproteobacteria > Enterobacterales > Enterobacteriaceae > Citrobacter > Citrobacter sp. RHBSTW-00887. Next base: position 5,129,070 of record NZ_CP056267.1, read on the forward strand.
CTCCATGCGCCTGTTTGCCCGATTATCCCTGGATAGCGCCCTGCCGGATCGCACCACCATCATGAATTTCCGCCACCTGCTCGAGCAGCATCAACTGGCCCGTCAATTGTTCAAGACCATCAATCGCTGGCTGGCCGAAGCAGGCGTCATGATGACCCAAGGCACTTTGGTGGATGCCACCATCATTGAGGCACCCAGCTCTACCAAGAACAAAGAGCAGCAACGCGATCCGGAGATGCATCAGACCAAGAAAGGCAATCAGTGGCACTTTGGCATGAAGGCCCACATTGGTGTCGATGCCAAGAGTGGCCTGACCCACAGCCTAGTCACCACCGCGGCCAACGAGCATGACCTCAATCAGCTGGGTAATCTGCTTCATGGAGAGGAGCAATTTGTCTCAGCCGATGCCGGCTACCAAGGAGCGCCACAGCGCGAGGAGCTGGCCGAGGTGGATGTGGACTGGCTGATCGCCGAGCGTCCCGGCAAGGTAAAAACCTTGAAGCAGCATCCGCGCAAGAACAAAACGGCCATCAACATCGAATACATGAAAGCCAGCATCCGTGCCAAGGTGGAGCACCCGTTTCGCATCATCAAGCGGCAGTTCGGCTTCGTGAAAGCCAGATACAAGGGGCTGCTGAAAAACGATAACCAACTGGCGATGTTATTCACCCTGGCCAACCTGTTTCGGGTGGACCAAATGATACGTCAGTGGGAGAGATCTCAGTAAAAACCGGAAATAACGCCAGAAATGGTGGAAAAAATAGCCTAAATAGGCTGATTCGATGTGTTTGCGGGAAAAAAATCGGCCCAGATCCGCGAAATTTTAATCAGCGAGTCAGCTTGGGAAGAAATGACCTGCTTATTCGCACCTTCCTTAGCTCTCAGTCATTTATGATGATAAATTATAATATACGTTCATGCCCCCCATGATAATGGGCGTTATTCCTATTTCACTCTTTATTTACAGCAATAAACCATCGTGGAGATTTTATTTTATGGGAGTATTCGCTGTCAGGTTTTATCACCCTAATATGCGACATTATTATGATTCCTCACTCAGCCAGATGACGCCACTGGCTCGGCGTCATCCCGGTTTCGCGCGTGAATACCACCGAAAAGTAGTTACTATCCTCAAAGCCGCAGCGCATGGAAATCTCACTAATCATCAACCGACTATGCTTGAGCAGATACTGTGCATGGCACACCCGCACCTGGCGCTGATACTGGTTGATAGTCATCCCGGTCTGGCTGCGAAACTGCTGGCGCAAAACGCGTTCGCTGCACCGTTCACGCTCGCAAAATGTATCCAGTTCGAACGCATGCTCATGGCTACCGGCTAACGCGGTGATCAGTTTATCCAGCAGCGTTTCACTTGACGTCGCCGGGAGCGTATCCGTGGCATAACGATGACGTTTAAGGTGAGTTACCAGTTGACCAAACAGCAGCTCAGCCATGGTAAAGGCCTGCGCATCGCGCTGATTACTTTCATGCTCAAGCTGGCTTATCACCTGTCTGGCCTGGGTCATGCCAACGCTGCCAAGTCGCCAGTGCGGCTGCCTCGGCGTACCGTCAAATCCGGGGATCGCCCCTTGCCAGTCAACATTCAGCGTTAACCGCTCCGGGCAGTAGATGATATTTTGCAACACAAGGTCGTTAACGGAGGTGTAGGAGTGTTTATCTTCGGCGCGAATATAAAACAGATCGCCACGGGTTATCCGGTACGGACGATCGTTAAGGACATGCAGACCATTGCCGCGCCAGACCAGAACCAGCTCGCAAAACTCGTGGGTATGCTCAGCAAAGACATCCTGCGGATAACGATCGGCCACGGCGACAGCCTGCTGCTCATGCGCAAAAAAGTCTGATTTCAAAAGAACCAGATGATTCGCCATCACATCACCTCAACCTGTACGCTTGCCGGATGCGCTGCGCTTATCCGGCATGAAAGGGTATGATTATCAGCAAACGGACGGTAAAAAACGTTGATAGCTTTCGCGTTACTGAAGGCTGCTTCCCGCTATAAGGTCACGCCCCTGACGAATATCGCGTGGCGACCACTCGAACTCACGGCGAAAAAGCGTCGAAAAGTGGTTACTGTCACCGAAACCGCAGAGATAAGCGATATCAGTCACGCTGTCATCACTGTGGCGGAGCAGATGTCTGGCTTTAATCAGTCGCAGACGGTTAAGGTAGCGCTGCGGCGTCAATCCTGTTTGCTGTTTAAGCTGGCGATGCAGAGTGCGTAAAGAGAGCGAAAACTTCTCGGCCAGCGCCTCCCAACACACCTCTTCGGCAAAGTTATCCTCCAGCCATGCCATCAAAAGGTTAAGCCGCGCATCGTTATCGGTCGCCGCTTCCATCAGGCTGCTTTTACGCAGCAGTACCAGCAACTGCATAAACAGGATCTCGCGATTTGCCGCCGTGGGCGTATCCATCTCCTCGCCGAGCGTCTCCATCTGCCCCACCAGGTGACGAACCTGCTGCAGTACGCCCTGGTTTACGCGCCAGTGGGAGGGATACTGCCCATTTTGTTCCTGAGGCAAAAGCTGATTCAGCCCGGCCAGAAATTGAAACGCATCCGGAGAGCGATACAACACATTGGTCAGACACAGATTGTCAGTATGTTCATATAAATGCCTGTCATGATCGCGGACGAAACACACAGTACCGCCGCTGATGGTGTAAGGCTGTCCGTTGAACACATGGATCCCCGTTCCATGTTCGACCACCACAATTTCATGAAAATCATGATGATGTTCAGGAAACGCGGGCTGAGGAAGCCGCGGTTCAATAGCCACAGGCGCTTTACCTGTCGGAAAAAAATCCACGCAATGCAGTACGGTCATGACGGCTCCCCCTGATTAACGAATATGGCTGAATAGTAATTAAGGGTTCCTACCCTCACCTTAATTTTTTGACGCCAAAGTGCGTAAACACGGTTAATTCTTCAAGAAATGGCGGGAAAGATCGGGAAATGCGGAAGGCGTCACATCCGCCAAAATCCGCGCTATTAGTGGAAACTGTGAACAACATCACGTTCACCTTTGCCATGTTGCCAGCCGCTAATTGGGGCTGTCACTGTCAAGAAGGTACGCTTTATTCGGGGTTCTTAGACTGAGTGCAATAAAACTCAGAAGGACCTCGCCATGACTTTTCGCCATTGTGTCGCTGTCGATCTCGGCGCATCCAGTGGGCGCGTAATGCTCGCACGTTACGACAGTAAACACCGCACCCTGACGCTGCGTGAAATCCACCGCTTCGTTAACTGTCTGCAAAAAACGGACGGTTTTGACACCTGGGACATCGACAGCCTGGAAAACGATATTCGCCTTGGCCTGAAAAAAGTCTGTGATGAAGGCATTCGGATAGACAGCATTGGCATTGATACCTGGGGCGTGGATTACGTATTGATCGATAACGCCGGCCAACGTGTTGGTCTGCCGGTCTCTTACCGTGACAGCCGCACGACCGGCATTATGTCACAGGCGATGGCGCAGCCAGGTAAAGGTGAAATCTACCGCCGTAGCGGCATTCAGTTTCTGCCGTTTAACACCTTGTATCAGCTACGTGCGCTGGTTGAACAGCAGCCAGAACTGCTTGCGCAGGTGGCACATGCTCTGCTGATCCCCGACTACTTCAGCTTTCGCCTGACCGGCAAATTGAACTGGGAATACACCAACGCCACCACCACCCAGTTAGTCAATATCAACACCGACGACTGGGATGACACGCTGCTGGCGTGGACCGGGGCAGACAAAGCCTGGTTTGGTCGCCCGACGCATCCGGGGAACGTCATTGGTCACTGGATTTGCCCGCAGAAAAACCAAATTCCGGTTGTGGCCGTCGCCAGTCACGACACCGCCAGCGCGGTCATCGCTTCACCGCTGGCCGATAAAAATAGTGCGTATCTCTCTTCCGGTACCTGGTCGCTGATGGGCTTTGAGAGCAGAACGCCGTATACCAACGATGCGGCGCTGGCGGCGAACATCACCAACGAAGGGGGCGCGGAAGGGCGCTACCGCGTACTGAAAAACATCATGGGACTGTGGCTGCTCCAGCGCGTTTTAAAAGAGCGCCAGATTACCGACCTGCAAACGCTTATTGCCCAAACGCAAGCGCTGCCGGCCTGCCAATTCCTGATTAACCCGAATGACGATCGCTTTATCAACCCCGACGATATGAGCGCGGAAATTCAGGCGGCCTGTCGTGAATCGGGTCAACCCGTTCCCCAGCAAAACGCCGAACTGGCGCGCTGTATCTTCGACAGCCTGGCATTGCTATACGCTGACATTCTGCAAGAACTGGCACAACTGCGTGGTGCAGCATTTAGCCAACTGCACATCGTTGGCGGCGGCTGCCAGAACGCCCTACTGAACCAGCTGTGCGCGGATGCCTGCGGTATTCGCGTGATGTCCGGGCCGATTGAGGCCTCCACGCTCGGCAATATTGGCATCCAGTTGATGACGCTGGACGAGCTTAACAACGTCGATGATTTCCGTCAGGTGGTGCGTGCCAACTACGACCTGACCACCTTCATTCCAAATCCTGAAAGTGAAATTGCCCGCTACCTGGCGCAGTTTCCATCACTACGACAGACAAAGGAGCTTTGCGCATGACCACTCAACTTGAACAAGCCTGGGAACTGGCAAAACTGCGTTTCGCCGCGGTAGGCATTGATGTCGAGGCGGCCTTACGCCAGCTCGATCGTCTGCCGGTCTCCATGCACTGCTGGCAGGGCGATGATGTCGCCGGTTTCGAGAATCCGGAAGGCTCGCTCACAGGCGGTATTCAGGCTACCGGCAACTATCCGGGCAAAGCGCGTAACGCCACCGAACTGCGCGCCGATCTGGAGCAGGCACTGAGCCTGATCCCGGGTCCAAAGCGTCTGAATTTGCACGCGATCTATCTGGAGTCCGATACGCCGGTTGCCCGCGACCAAATCAAACCTGAACATTTTAAAAACTGGGTTGAGTGGGCGAAAGCAAACCAGTTAGGGCTGGATTTCAACCCATCCTGCTTCTCTCACCCGCTGAGCGCCGACGGCTTCACGCTGGCCCACGCCGATGACACCATTCGCCAGTTTTGGATTGACCACTGCAAAGCCAGCCGTCGCGTCTCAGCGTATTTTGGCGAGCAGTTGGGTACGCCGTCAGTGATGAATATCTGGATCCCGGATGGCATGAAAGACATTACCGTTGACCGGTTAGCGCCGCGCCAACGTCTGCTTGAAGCACTGGATGAAGTGATCAGCGAAAAACTCGACCCGGCGCACCATATCGACGCCGTCGAGAGCAAGCTGTTTGGCATCGGCGCCGAAAGCTACACCGTGGGCTCCAACGAGTTCTATATGGGTTACGCCACCAGCCGTCAGACCGCGCTGTGCCTGGATGCGGGTCACTTCCATCCGACTGAAGTGATTTCCGACAAAATCTCCGCCGCCATGCTGTACGTACCGCGTCTGCTGCTGCACGTCAGCCGTCCGGTGCGCTGGGACAGCGATCACGTGGTGCTGCTGGATGACGAAACGCAGGCGATTGCCAGCGAGATCGTACGCCACAACCTGTTTGACCGCGTACACATCGGCCTCGACTTCTTCGACGCCTCTATTAACCGCATCGCCGCGTGGGTTATCGGCACCCGCAATATGAAAAAAGCCCTGCTGCGCGCGCTGTTAGAACCGACCGAGCAACTGCGTCAGCTTGAAGCCAGCGGCGACTACACCGCTCGTCTGGCCCTGCTGGAAGAGCAAAAATCGCTGCCGTGGCAGGCCGTCTGGGAGATGTATTGCCAGCGTCACGACACGCCAGCAGGAAGCCAGTGGCTGGACAGCGTGCGCGCCTATGAGAAAGAGATTTTGAGCAAACGTAGCTAACCGTGACACCAGGCTTACAGGCCGGATAAGACGCCCCACGTCGCTATCCGGCAATTAATGAAACACGAAGCCGGATGGATCTTCACTTATCCGGCTTACGTAAGACCCGATAACGATCGGGCAATCAACAGGATCACCGAATATGCAAAACATGACTAATTCCTGGTTCGTCCAGGGGATGATCAAAGCCACTTCCGACGCGTGGCTGAAAGGCTGGGACGAACGTAACGGCGGCAATCTGACGCTGCGTCTGGATGAGGCTGATATTGCGCCATTTAGCGCCGATTTCCACGAAAAACCGCGCTATATCGCGCTAAGTCAGCCAATGCCTTTGCTGGCTAACACGCCGTTTATCGTCACCGGTTCCGGTAAATTTTTCCGTAACGTTCAGCTCGATCCCGCGGCAAATTTGGGCGTGGTGAAAGTAGACAGCGACGGCGCGGGCTACCACATCCTCTGGGGCCTGACCCACGAAGCGGTGCCAACCTCCGAGTTGCCGGCTCACTTCCTCTCCCATTGCGAGCGTATTAAAGCGACGAACGGCAAAGACCGCGTGATCATGCACTGCCATGCTACCAACCTGATCGCCCTGACCTACGTGCTGGAAAACAACACCCCGCTGATTACCCGCAAACTGTGGGAAGGCAGCACCGAGTGTCTGGTGGTGTTCCCGGATGGCGTCGGCATTCTGCCGTGGATGGTGCCGGGTACGGATGAAATCGGCCAGGCAACCGCCGAGGAAATGCAGAAACACTCGCTGGTACTGTGGCCGTTCCACGGCGTGTTCGGCAGCGGTCCCTCCCTCGACGAAGCATTTGGCTTGATAGATACCGCAGAAAAATCCGCCGAAGTTTTAGTCAAAATCTATTCGATGGGCGGTATGAAGCAGACCATCACACGTGAAGAGCTGGTAGCACTGGCTAAACGCTTTGGCGTGACCCCGCTGGCCAGCGCCGTAGAGCTGTACTGATACCTGCCAACTCAACGCCGGATGCGGCTTCGCTTTATCCGGCCTACATGACGATGCACGTTTCACCGTCGGCCCGATAAGCGTAATGCCATCGGGCACCAGGGATTTTTTTTAAGGAGAATAGTGATGAGCTTTATGTTGGCACTGCCAAAAATTAGCCTGCATGGCACCGGCGCGATTGCCGATATGGTGAATCTCGTGGCGAATAAACAATGGGGCAAAGCGCTGATCGTCACCGATGGTCAGCTGGTGAAGCTGGGCCTGCTGGATAGCCTGTTTGCCGCACTGGATGAACATCAAATGTCTTACCACCTGTTTGATGAGGTGTTCCCGAATCCGACAGAAGAGCTGGTACAGAAAGGTTTTACGGCATATCAGGGGGCAGAATGTGACTATATTATCGCCTTCGGCGGAGGCAGCCCGATCGATACCGCCAAAGCGGTGAAGATCCTGACCGCCAACCCTGGCCCTTCTACCGCTTACTCCGGCGTGGGCAAAGTGAAAAATGCAGGCGTGCCGCTGGTTGCCATCAATACCACTGCTGGTACAGCAGCAGAGATGACCAGCAACGCGGTCATTATCGACTCTGCCCGCAAGGTCAAAGAGGTGATCATCGACCCGAACATCATCCCGGATATCGCCGTGGATGACGCCAGCGTGATGCTGGAAATCCCAGCCTCCGTTACCGCCGCAACCGGCATGGACGCCCTGACTCACGCGGTGGAAGCCTATGTTTCCGTTGGCGCGCATCCGCTCACCGACGCCAACGCCCTGGAAGCAATTCGCCTGATCAAACTGTGGCTACCGAAAGCGGTCGACGATGGTCATAACCTCGAGGCCCGTGAGCAAATGGCGTTTGGTCAGTATCTGGCGGGTATGGCATTCAACAGCGCAGGTCTGGGTCTGGTGCATGCGCTGGCACACCAGCCAGGCGCGACCCATAATCTGCCGCACGGCGTCTGCAACGCCATCCTGCTGCCGATCATCGAAAACTTTAACCGCCCGAACGCCGTGGCGCGTTTTGCCCGAGTGGCGCAGGCGATGGGAGTGGACACCCGCGGGATGAGCGACGAAGCGGCAAGCATGGAGGCCATCACCGCGATTCGTGCCCTGAGCAAGCGTGTAGGTATTCCGGCTGGCTTTAGTTCCCTTGGCGTGACGAAAGAGGATATTGAAGGCTGGCTGGATAAAGCGTTGGCCGATCCGTGCGCGCCGTGTAACCCACGCACCGCCAGCCGCGACGAGGTCCGCGAGCTGTATCTGGAGGCGTTATGATCCGCAAGGCCTTTGTGATGCAGGTGAATGCCGACGCGCACGTTGAGTATCAACGTCGGCACAATCCCATCTGGCCAGAACTGGAAGCGGTGCTGAAAGAGCACGGTGCCCATCACTACGCGATTTATCTCGATCAGGAACGCAACCTGCTGTTCGCCACCGTCGAGATTGAGTCAGAAGATCGCTGGAACGCCGTTGCCAGCACCGATGTTTGCCAGCGTTGGTGGAAGCATATGCGTGATGTAATGCCGGCAAACCCGGACAACAGCCCGGTCAGCGCTGAGCTAAAAGAAGTGTTTTATCTGCCTTAACCTCTCTGTTTCCTCCCCTGACGGGGGAGGAAACTTTTTTCTCCCGTCAGCAGCATTGCGTTTGTTTTGTCATCCACGCCTTTTCCTCACAACCCGGCACCTGCTCAGGCTTGCCAATGCTGAAAGTCTCCGGCGTCACCAAACTGGAAGATGGGACGGCATTTAACTACTCGTGTAGCTACAACCGCGCCGACAAGTTCAAAATCAAAAATAACTGGGTGGGGAAATAAAAGCCTGATGACCAGGCTATAAGAAAAAAGCGCCTGAATCCAGGCGCCTGAGAACGGAAAATCAGAAGAAGTATTTGAAGCGGAGACGCGCGCCGTAACGGTCGTCGTCGTCGGTATAATTCTCCGGATTGCTGTTATCGCTGTTAATCATCGAATAATAAGCGCCGAGATAAATATTAAAGTTCTGCATATCCATCACGTTCGGAATTAAATAAGACGCGTGAATGGTATGAATATCGTAAGTGCCCTCATTGTAGAACCAGTCATTATCATCGTGATCGATCAGACCGTTAAATTCGTCGATCTTGTTATGAGCATAGATATAGCCCAGTTCAAAGCGCTTCCACAGAGCGTTGGCCGCCGCCGTAAAATCTTTTTCGTTATCCGCATCGAGATAAGCGGTGTTCAGGTTAAACACCAGGCCATTTTCCGGATCGGCTTTCAGACCGTTCCAGGTCATCGTCATACCGTAACCGGTACGATCGGACTGATCGACAAAGTTGCCCTGAGCATCGGTATATCCATAGGCGTTATTGATAACGTTCGATTCCATGGCCGCAGAAATCGTCAGCGCATCCACCGGTGTCCAGGCGACGACCGGGCGCAGATAAGCCACGTTTTTCTCCTGCGACATTTCACGACCATGATAGCGGCTATCCTGATAAAGCGAGGTACCATCTTCCAGCAGGGTATTTAACTCGAAATACCAGTTATCGAGCTGTTTGCTCATCAGGAAGCTGCCGCCGGAATCAGAACGGCCACGACCTTCTTTCATCATGTAGATGTAGCCGCTACCGTCATCATACAAATCGTTGGCGGTATGCCCTGAATGCTCAACAAAGGTATCCTGATTCAGCGGGAACATATCGTAAGCTTCGAAACGACCGACTTTTACTTTCCAGTCATTTTCCTGACCGAAGAAGAAAGCGGCGTCATCAAGATTGACCGAACCCGTCATGTCAGCCAGCGGTTGCGCTGAAAAACCGGCGAAATAGCCGTTATCCAGCTTACGCATACCGTCAAAGCCCAGCAGGATACGTCCGTTCAGATCCCAGCGTTCATTGGTTGGGTCGCCCACATTCGAATTGGTTGCCGCCAGCACACCTTTGTTGCTTTCCGCATCCATGTTGAATTCCACGTCGCCGTAGATTTTCAGATCGCCATAGCCGGAGAGCACCAGGTTAGGGGTGGTGGCGTTCTTTTTGGTCTCTTGCGCGGGCGTAGTGCCGTTGACTGGCGTATTCCCCTGAGCAACTTTAATTTCCTGGATCTCCGCAGCCTGCTGTACCTGCAATTGCTGCACCTGATTTTCCGCTTTTGCCGCGCGGTTTTCCGCAGCTTCCAGCCGAGCCTCCAGCTGTTCGAGCCGCTGTTCCAGAGTCATTTTTTGCGTTTTAGCAAAGCCATTATTTGCCACTAATAATAGACTTATTGCTAAAGCTAACGTCGATTTCTTCATTATTTGCTTTCCTTGAAATAAAGATCGTCCAACGTCTTCCGACCGGAAGACGCGCAACATGCAAATCCAAAAAATATTTTTATAGGTAATACGATACCGATGACTGAAATAAATTCAGAACATTAAAACGTGGCACCAGTGCAGGCTAATATTTATTATCATACTGATTTTATTATGTGTAACGTAGATATAATTAAGAATGTGAGGGATATAACAATAGTGCTGAAATTAACGAAAAATAATAAAAACAATTTTATATGAATAACAATAAAATATAATTAAAAATAATAAAGGCGCGAACGACAATCGCCGCGCCTTTATTTAATAAGCGTTCAATTAACTCTGCTCAGAAACCAGAATCGCCTGAGTGTCAGGCTCCAGTGCTTTAAAGATATGCGCTTGATCGGCAGGGTAACAAATATAATCGCCCTCACCTAACTCCTCCGGCGCTTCCGTCAATCCCACCATCGCCTTACCCTGCGTTACGATAATATGTTCAACCGATCCCGGTGGATGCGGTTGTGAAATACGATCCGCGCCCGGCTGCGTCAGCAGCAGATAGATATCCCGCCGCGCACCCGGTGGGCAGGCGGCCAGTAAAATGGCCTGATAGTGGGCCTGCTCAGCCACGACTTTTGTCCCTTCGCCGCGGCGAATCACCTGCGTTTTTTGCTCCTGCGGTTCCAGCAGGCGCGCAAAGGGAATATCTAACGCCACACACAGCGACCAGAGCGTTTCCAGGCTAGGATTTCCATTGCCCGCTTCCAATTGCGAGAGTGTCGATTTTGCAATCCCCGCGCGACGGGCAATCTCCGCCAGCGACAAACCGGTGCGCTGACGTTCACGCACCAGACTTTTCGCGATCATACTGATGGGCTGGGTCATTCACGACTCCATGTTTTTTATATCGAACGAATTGTTCGACTTGTAAAGCCAATTGGTCGCGTTCATTATAATGGAAACTCGTTCGATATGGCTAAAACGGTATGAAACATTATTTTTCCAGTCTCAAAGGCGACACGATAAAAGCAATATTTTTAGTCTGTCTGGCCGTCGGTGTAGTCGGCATGTCATACGGCTCGCTGGCGATGGCCTACGGCTTCCCGCTGTGGGTACCGTTTGTACTCTCTATTACTGTGCTGGCGGGCGCGTCCGAGTTTATGTTTATCGGCATTATCGCCAGCGGTGGTAATCCACTGGCGGCTGCGGCTGCCGGTTTACTGGTTAACGCCCGACACGTGCCGTTCGGCGTCACCGTACGCGATCTGGTGGGTACCCGGGCTGCCAGTTTCCTCGGCTGTCATATTATGAACGACGAAAGCGTAGTCTTTGGCCTGTCGCAAAAAACGCCTGAGCAACGTAAAGCCGCCTACTGGCTGTGCGGTCTGGGCGTCGCAATTTTCTGGCCTGTTGGCACCCTGATCGGCGCAGGCGTCGGCAAACTGCTCCCTGCCCCGGAAACCATCGGGCTGGATGCGGTTTTCCCGGCAATTTTACTGGCACTCGTCGTCCCGGCATTCAAAAACCGCACTACGCTGATTCGTGCCTGTAGCGGCGCCACGTTGTCGCTTGCCGCCATTCCCTTTGCGCCGGTCGGTTTACCGGTTTTGCTCTCACTCTTTGGCTTACTGACGAGGAAAAAATAATGGGCAACATGACGCTGTTTATCGTCGGTATCGCCATGTTATCTGTGGGAACGTATTTAATGCGTTTAGGGGGAGCTAAGCTTGGAAGCCGTTTAGCGTTCTCAGAACGCTCGCAGGCGCTGCTTTCCGACGCCGCAACGGTATTACTGTTCTCCGTTGCGCTGGCGACCACCTTTTACGAGGGCGAACACTTTGCCGGAATGGCGCGCGTACTCGGCGTGGCTTTTGCGGTATTTCTCGCCTGGCGTAAGATGCCGCTGATCGTGGTGATCGTTGCCGCTGCGGTGGTAACCGCGCTGTTACGAATGGTGGGTATACACTAAGAATATAATTACCCTGGCGAAATATTCATCAGGGTAATCACCTGTAGCGTTATGTGTTTTACCCCACAAAACCAGGCGCTAACTCTGCCTCAAATTGTCACTTCCCGCTGACATATTGCTGCTCATCTCTTCACCATCTCACCGTTAAAATCAAATCAAACAGTTTTTAACGGAGTCCCACCATGACAGCCCTTACAGCTAACTGCATTGACCTGAATATTCAGGGGAATAGCGTTTATGCCATCCTCAAGCAACTGGCGAATATGGCGCTTCAAAATGGCTACGTCTCTGACCGCAGCGCCTTCCTGCAAACGCTGCTGATACGCGAAAAGCTGCATTCCACCGGCTTTGGTTCGGGCATTGCCGTCCCACACGGTAAAAGCGCCTGTATCACACGCCCCTTCGTCTTGTTCGCGCGCAAATCAGAAAAAGTGGACTGGAAAGCCAGCGACGGCGAGGACGTTAACTGCTGGATCTGCCTCGGCGTGCCACAAACGGGCGAGGACGATCAGGTCAAAATTATCGGCACCCTGTGCCGCAAAATTATCCATCAAGATTTCATCAACCAACTGAAGCAAGGCGACACCAACCAGGTGCTCGCCCTGCTCAATCAGACCTTAACCTCATAAGGAAGCGGCTATGGAGTCATCCTTGCGTTTAGTGGCGATTACCAACTGTCCGGCGGGTATCGCCCACACTTATATGGTGGCAGAAGCGCTGGAGCAAAAAGCGCGCTCGCTCAGCCATACGATTAAAGTCGAAACCCAGGGCTCAAGCGGCGTCGAAAACCGACTGACCAGTGAAGAAATTGCCGCTGCCGATTACGTTATTCTGGCTACAGGTCGCGGCCTGAGCGGTGAAGACCGGGCGCGTTTCGCCGGGAAAAAAGTCTATGAAATAGCCATTTCCCAGGCGCTGAAAAATATCGACCTGATTTTTACGCAGTTACCGACTCATTCACAACTTTTTGCCACTGATAGCAGCGTGAAGCTGGGAAAACAGGAGGTCCAGCACGGTAGCGTGATGAGCCACCTGATGGCTGGCGTTTCCGCCGCGCTGCCGTTTGTTATTGGCGGCGGTATTCTGGTCGCCATCGCTAATATGCTGGTGCAGTTCGGTTTGCCCTATGCCGATATGTCGAAAGGTGCGCCGTCGTTCACCTGGATTGTTGAATCCATCGGCTATCTGGGTTTCACCTTTATGATCCCCATTATGGGGGCATACATCGCGTGGTCGATTGCCGATAAGCCCGCTTTTGCCCCGGCGTTTCTGGTGTGTTACCTGGCGAACGATAAAGGTCTTCTCGGCACCCAGTCCGGCGCGGGGTTTCTCGGCGCGGTCGTACTCGGGCTGGCAATTGGCTACTTTGTGCTTTGGTTTCGCAAGGTTCAACTCGGCAAAGCGTTGCAGCCGCTGCTCGGCTCCATGCTGATCCCGTTTGTCACTTTGCTGGTGTTTGGCGTCCTGACTTATTACGTCATCGGCCCGGTGATGTCCGATATCATGGGGGGGCTGCTGCACTTCCTGAACACCATTCCGCCATCAATGAAAATGGGCGCAGCCTTCCTCGTTGGCGCAATGCTGGCATTTGATATGGGCGGGCCAATCAATAAAACAGCCTGGTTCTTCTGCTTCTCACTGCTGGAAAAACATATCTATGACTGGTACGCCATCGTCGGCGTGGTGGCGCTGATGCCGCCCGTCGCGGCAGGTATCGCTACCTATTTAGCGCCAAAACTGTTTACCCAGCAGGAGAAGGCCGCCGCCAGCAGTGCGATTGTGGTGGGTGCCACCGTCGCCACTGAACCGGCCATCCCCTATGCGCTGGCCGCGCCGCTGCCGATGATTACCGCCAATACGCTCTCCGGTGGTATTACCGGCATGCTGGTCATCGCCTTTGGAATCAAACGTCTCGCGCCGGGTTTAGGTATCTTTGATCCGCTGATTGGCCTGATGTCCCCGGTGGGGTCATTTTACCTGGTGCTGGCTATCGGTCTGGCGCTGAACATTTCGTTAATTATCATCCTGAAAGGATTGTGGCTGAAACGTAAAGCCGCGCAGCAGGAGCTTGCCCATGAACATTGAGTTACTTCAGCAGTTATGCGAAGCCAGCGCCGTCAGCGGTGATGAGCACGAAGTTCGCACTCTTCTCATTAATGCGCTGGATTCCAGCGTCGATGAAATCACTTTTGACGGCCTCGGCAGCTTTGTCGCACGCAAGGGCAACCGTGGGCCGAAGGTTGCCATCGTCGGTCACATGGATGAAGTGGGCTTTATGGTCACGCATATCGACGAAAGCGGCTTTTTGCGCTTCACCACCATTGGCGGTTGGTGGAGCCAGTCGATGCTGAACCACCGGGTCGCCATCCGTACCCGCAAGGGCGTTAAAATCCCTGGCATAATCGGCTCCGTAGCACCACACGCCTTAACGGAAAAGCAGAAACAGCAACCTCTGACATTTGACGAAATGTTCATCGATATTGGTGCCAACAGCCGCGAAGAAGTAGAAAACCGCGGAATTGCGATCGGTGATTTCGTTAGCCCGGAAGCCAATTTCGCTCGCTGGGGCGAAGATAAGATCGTCGGCAAAGCGCTGGATAATCGCGTCGGCTGCGCCCTAATGGCCGAGCTTTTACAAACCGTGGATAACCCTGAAATTACCCTGTACGGCGTGGGCAGCGTGGAAGAAGAAGTGGGTCTACGCGGGGCGCAAACCTCAGCGGAGCATATCAAGCCCGATGTGGTTATCGTGCTGGATACTGCGGTTGCGGGCGATGTGCCCGGAATCGACAGCATTAAATACCCACTCAAGCTTGGCGAGGGCCCAGGGTTGATGCTGTTCGATAAGCGCTATTTCCCTAATCAGCAGTTGGTTGCCACATTAAAAGCGTGCGCAGAAAGCAGCGGTGCGTCATTGCAGTTTTGCACCATGAAAACCGGGGCGACGGACGGTGGACGCTATAACGTTATGGGCGGCGGTCGTCCGGTGGCGGCGCTATGCCTGCCGACTCGCTATCTCCACGCCAACAGCGGCATGATTTCCGCATCGGATTACGACGCGCTGTTTACGCTGGTGCGGGAACTGCTCACCTCGCTGTCGACCGAAAAGGTCCGCGCGTTTACTGACTTTCGCCGGGAGAGTTAATGCTTTCGGAACGCCAGTTAAAATTGGTGGATCTTCTTGAACAGCAGCCGTGTTTGCTGGGCGACCTGGCGCGGCAAACTGGCGTTTCAGGCAGAACCATCCTGCGCGATATTGACTACCTCAATTTTACCCTCAGCGGTAAGGCCCGCATTCAGCCCGGTGGCAGTGCGGGCTATCAGTTGGAAATTGTCGACAGACGCGGTTATTTTCAGCTTCTGCAACGCCATGATAATGATGACCGGTTGCTGGCCTTTCTTCTGCTCAATACCTTTACACCGCGTGTACAGCTGGCTTCGGCGCTCAATTTACCTGAAACCTGGGTGGCCGATCGTCTCCCACGGTTGAAGCAGCGCTATGAGCGCGCCTTTTGTCTTGCCAGCCGCCCGGGCGTCGGTCATTTCATTGATGAACCGGAAGAAAAGCGCATTATCCTGTTGGCGAATCTGCTTAAAAAAGATCCCCTCTTAATTCCACTGCCGGGTATTACCCGAGACAACATCGACAGGCTCAATGCAGCATGTGAAAAACTTAATGAATTCCCGCTCATCTCGGGAGAGTACCTGGCAAGTCTGGTGCTAGCCGTCTATGCCCTGCGTAACCAGCTCTCCGGGTCATGGCCGGAGTGTCGGTATGTTTCACTGAAAAATGCGGTGGAACAAGGAGGTGTCTACCTGGGCGAGAACGCCTTCAGAACACTGATCGGCCTTCTGGAAATCAGACAACGGCAGGCAATGACAATCTCTGCCGATGCGGTGACCTTGTTGTTAAAAAGCGTTCCCGGCATCGCTGCGTTGCACGTTATCGATACCCAACTGGTTGATAATATTACCGGCCACCTGCTGAGATGCGTCTCTGCCCCGGTTTGGGTACCGGAACATCGCCAGAGCAGTATGCACAACCTGAAGTCGACCTGGCCTGCCGCCTTCGATTTGAGTCTGCGTTTTATTGCCCTGTTGCGTGAAAAACTGGATATCCCATTGTTCGATAGCGACCTCATAGGGCTTTACTTCGCCTGCGCACTGGAACGCCATCAAAACGAGCGCCAGCCGGTCATTTTGTTATCCGACCAGAATGCTATCGCCACCATCAACCAACAGGCTATTGAGCGAGATGTTCTGAATTGTCGGGTGATCATTGCGCGAAATACGAGTGAAGTCAGCGCCATCAGTGAAGAAATCACCCCACTGTTAATCATCAACAATAGTCACTATTTACTTGATGAATCTATAAAAAATACCTTAACCATCAAGAATATCATCACCTCTGCGGGTACCGAGCAGATTAAACACTTCCTCGCGACGGCCTTTATCCGCCAGCAGCCCGAACGTTTCTTTTTACAGCCGGGCAGCTTCCATTACGCCAATATGAAGGCCGAAAGCTGGCAGAGTATCATCGGCCGGATCTGCGGCCAGCTTGTGGCACAGAGCCATATCACCGAGGACGAAGCGCTGCGCATTTGCGCCCGGGAGCATGAAGGTGAAAACCTGATCGTGAATCGCCTGGCGATTCCTCATTGCTGGAGCGAACAGGAGCGCCGCTTTCGTGGTTTCTTTATTACCCTCGCACACCCTATTCTGGTGAATAACGAACCGGTCAGCCATGTCCTGATCGCCTGTGCCGCCGCCGAGGCGCGGCATGAGCTAAAAATCTTCAGTTATTTATCCAGCGTGCTGAGCAGCCATCCGGCAGAAACTATTGCGGGATTGAAAGACTATAACGCGTTTATCGCATTGCTCAGGCAGTGAATGCCGGAAATGAAAAAAGCGCCTCAAGGGCGCTCTTTCGACAGTACTGAGGTATCTTATTTCAGCAGTTCAGCGGTCATGTGCACGCGGTTGCCGGTGTATGCCTGAGTGATTTTATAATCGCTGGCACCTGCACGTTCAGCCTGAGCGGCAATTTTTGCTTCAGCGCTTTCCAGTGTAGAACCAGTTGCGGTAACTGTCTGAGCAGCGAAAGAACCGAAAGAAGTAGCCAGAGCGATAACTGCGACAAAAGTTTTGATGCTTTTCATGATATAAACCCTTTAACTTAGTTGTTTGATTAAGGCACCGTGCCTTGATGTGATAAATAATAGCCATCTCATCGCACAACTAAAAGCGGAAGGATTTGCCATTCTTATTCAAATTAATTGAATACTGGTTACTCAGTTATCAGACGCTCGGGATGTGTATAAATCGTCGCCCTGCCCGGTTTGCAAAAACCCACCAGCGTCAGGTTACAGCGTTCGGCAACTTCCACAGCGAGCGTTGTCGCCGCAGAAACAGCAAACAGGATTTCCACGCCGCACATTGCCGACTTCTGCACCATCTCGTAGCTGGCGCGGCTGGAGACTAATACCGCGCCCTGCTGCCAGGTTTCCCCTTCGATCGCACGTCGTCCCAGCAGTTTATCCAGCGCAACATGACGTCCAACATCTTCATGTCCGCCCGCCAGATGACCTGACGGCTGTACCCAGGCAGCCGCGTGCGTGCAGCCTGTCAGTTGCCCAACAGGCTGGAAATCAGGGAGATGCCTTAAGGCGTTATCGAGATGCGCCAGATTGAATGTCTGGGTAAACGGCAGCGGCTGGACCGGTTTGCCAATATCATTAAGTTGTTCCACGCCACAAACACCGCAGCCAGTCCGACCGGCCAGTGCGCGACGACGCTCTTTCAGCCCCATAAAGCGCCGACTGGACAGCTCAACCTGCACTTCTAATCCGTTGCAGGAAGGCACCACGTCCATCCCGTAAATATCTTGCGAGGACTCAATAATGCCTTCAGAAAGTGAAAAACCCATCGCGAAGTGCTCAAGATCTTTCGGTGATGCCATCATCACCACGTGTGAAATCCCGTTGTATACCAGTGCCACAGGCACTTCTTCAGCTACCTCATCTGGCTGAGGATGTTGCAAGTCCTCGCGCTTCCAGAGGGTCAACTGACGAGATCCTGTCGGAGATGTCACATTCTTGATGTTTTCTTGAATAATCTTATTCACTTTCTTTTAACCGTATTGGAACACGCATACCAACATTGTGGTATTCTTTACAAACCCCTCCTGGACGGAGGGAAATTCACCCAATTCTGGACCTTTGCGGTCCCGTCCGCAAAGAAAAATAACAACCACTTCCCTCGCGTTCGCGTTATAGGAAAACGAAGGGAACGTGACAATGTCGAAACAAGGAGCGAACCATGCAGGTCAGCAGAAGGCAGTTCTTTAAGATCTGCGCTGGCGGTATGGCAGGCACCACGGCAGCGGCACTGGGCTTTGCACCCGGCGTAGCGCTAGCGGAAACACGGCAATATAAATTGCTGCGCACCCGCGAAACCCGTAACACCTGCACTTACTGTTCCGTTGGCTGTGGACTGTTAATGTACAGTCTCGGTGACGGAGCAAAAAACGCCAAAGCATCCATCTTCCATATCGAAGGGGACCCGGATCACCCGGTGAACCGTGGCGCACTGTGCCCGAAAGGGGCAGGACTTGTGGACTTCATCCACTCTGAAAGCCGCCTGAAATTCCCGGAATACCGCACACCTGGCTCTGATAAGTGGCAACAGATTAGCTGGGATGAGGCATTTGACCGCATCGCTAAGCTGATGAAAGAAGATCGCGACGCTAACTACGTTGCACAAAACGCCGAAGGCGTAACCGTTAACCGCTGGCTTTCCACCGGGATGCTGTGTGCTTCCGCTTCCAGTAACGAAACCGGCTATTTAACACAAAAATTCTCCCGCGCGCTTGGTATGCTCGCGGTCGACAACCAGGCACGCGTCTGACACGGACCAACGGTAGCAAGTCTTGCTCCAACATTTGGTCGCGGTGCGATGACCAACCACTGGGTCGACATTAAAAACGCCAACCTCGTTGTGGTGATGGGCGGTAACGCCGCTGAAGCTCACCCGGTCGGGTTCCGCTGGGCGATGGAAGCCAAAATTCACAACGGCGCGAAGCTGATTGTTATCGATCCGCGCTTTACGCGAACCGCGGCGGTGGCTGATTTCTATGCTCCGATTCGTTCCGGTACTGACATTGCTTTCCTGTCAGGCGTTTTGCTGTACCTGCTGAACAACGAAAAATTCAACCGCGAATACACTGAAGCCTATACCAACGCCAGCCTGATCGTGCGTGAGGATTACGGTTTCGAAGATGGCCTGTTTACCGGCTACGACGCGGACAAACGCAAGTATGACAAAACCAGTTGGAACTACGAACTGGATGAAAAAGGCTTCGCCAAACGCGATGTCACCCTGCAACACCCGCGCTGCGTATGGAACCTGCTGAAACAGCACGTCTCCCGCTACACGCCGGACGTCGTAGAAAATATCTGCGGTACGCCAAAGGCCGACTTCCTGAAGGTCTGTGAGTACATCGCAGAAACAAGCCGCCCAGATAAAACCGCGTCGTTCCTGTACGCACTGGGCTGGACGCAACACTCCGTTGGTGCGCAGAACATCCGTACCATGGCGATGATCCAGTTGCTGCTGGGCAATATGGGGATGGCAGGCGGCGGCGTTAACGCTCTGCGCGGACACTCTAACATTCAGGGTCTGACCGACTTAGGTCTGCTGTCACAAAGCCTGCCGGGCTACATGACGCTGCCAAGCGAGAAGCAAACTGACCTGCAAACTTACCTTGCCGCCAACACGCCAAAACCGTTGCTGGAAGGCCAGGTGAACTACTGGGGCAACTACCCGAAATTCTTCGTTTCGATGATGAAAGCCTTCTTTGGCGATAAAGCGACAGCGGAAAACAGCTGGGGCTTCGACTGGCTGCCGAAGTGGGATAAAGGGTACGACGTCCTGCAGTACTTCGAGATGATGAACCAGGGCAAAGTGAATGGCTATATCTGCCAGGGCTTTAACCCGGTCGCATCATTCCCGAATAAAAACAAGGTTGTGGCTTCACTGTCCAAACTGAAGTTCCTGGTCACCATCGACCCGCTCAACACAGAGACCTCCACCTTCTGGCAGAACCACGGTGAGTCGAACGATGTTGACCCGTCGAAAATCCAGACCGAAGTATTCCGTCTGCCGTCCACCTGCTTCGCCGAAGAGAACGGTTCTATCGTCAACTCCGGTCGCTGGTTGCAGTGGCACTGGAAAGGTGCGGATGCCCCAGGAATTGCCGTTACCGATGGTGAAATCCTCGCCGGTATCTTCCTGCGTCTGCGCAAGATGTATGCCGAGCAGGGTGGCGCGAATCCGGAACAGGTACTGAGCATGACCTGGAACTACTCCACCCCACACGAACCGGCTTCGGAAGAAGTGGCGATGGAGAGCAACGGTAAAGCCCTGGCCGACATTACCGACCCGGCCACCGGTGCCGTTATCGTCAAGAAAGGCCAACAGCTTAGCTCGTTCGCCCAACTGCGTGACGACGGTACCACCTCCAGCGGCTGCTGGATTTTTGCCGGTAGCTGGACGCCGGAAGGCAACCAGATGGCACGTCGCGATAACGCCGATCCGTCAGGCCTTGGCAATACGCTGGGCTGGGCATGGGCGTGGCCGCTCAACCGCCGCATTCTGTATAACCGCGCCTCCGCTGACCCGCAGGGGAATCCGTGGGATCCAAAACGTCAGATTCTGAAATGGGACGGGGCGAAATGGAGCGGGATGGATATTCCTGACTACAGTGCCGCCGCGCCGGGCAGCAACGTTGGGCCGTTCATCATGCAGCCGGAAGGGATGGGACGCCTGTTTGCTATCGATAAGATGGCAGAAGGTCCGTTCCCGGAACACTACGAGCCGTTTGAAACGCCGCTGGGGACTAACCCGCTGCACCCGAACGTTATCTCTAACCCTGCCGCACGTATCTTTAAAGGTGACGCGGAAGCACTGGGTAAAGCGGATAAGTTCCCGTACGTCGGTACGACCTACCGTCTGACCGAGCACTTCCACTACTGGACTAAGCATGCGCTGCTTAACGCTATCGCCCAGCCGGAGCAGTTTGTGGAAATTGGCGAGAAGCTGGCGAATAAGCTCGGTATCTCTCATGGCGATACCGTCAAAGTCTCCTCTAACCGTGGCTACATTAAAGCCAAAGCGGTGGTGACCAAACGTATTCGCACGTTGAAGGCCAACGGTCAGGATATCGACACTATCGGAATCCCAATTCACTGGGGCTACGAAGGTGTGGCGAAAAAAGGCTTTATCGCTAACACGTTAACGCCATTCGTCGGTGATGCGAACACGCAGACGCCGGAATTTAAGTCCTTCCTCGTGAACGTGGAAAAGGTGTAACGGAGACGACCTATGGCTTATCAATCGCAAGACATCATTCGTCGTTCCGCCACTAACGGTTTCACCCCCGCGCCTCAGGCGCGGGACCATCAGGAAGAGGTGGCGAAGCTTATCGACGTCACCACCTGTATCGGCTGTAAAGCGTGTCAGGTGGCGTGTTCAGAATGGAACGACATCCGTGATGAAGTGGGCAACAACGTTGGGGTGTACGACAACCCGGCTGATTTGACCGCTAAATCCTGGACGGTAATGCGCTTCTCGGAAGTGGAACAAAACGACAAACTGGAGTGGCTTATCCGCAAGGATGGCTGTATGCACTGCGCCGATCCGGGCTGCCTGAAAGCGTGTCCGGCCGAAGGAGCAATCATTCAGTATGCCAACGGTATCGTCGACTTCCAGTCCGAGCAGTGCATCGGCTGTGGCTACTGTATCGCGGGCTGCCCGTTCGACGTGCCGCGCCTCAACCCGGAAGACAACCGCGTTTACAAATGTACGCTGTGCGTTGACCGTGTAGTGGTCGGACAAGAACCAGCCTGCGTGAAAACGTGTCCAACCGGCGCTATTCATTTCGGCACCAAAGAGTCGATGAAAACGCTGGCCGGTGAGCGCGTGGCGGAGCTGAAAACGCGTGGTTACGAAAACGCGGGTCTGTACGATCCGGCAGGCGTTGGCGGTACGCACGTGATGTACGTATTGCACCATGCGGACAAGCCGAATCTGTACCACGGTCTGCCGGAGAACCCGGAAATCAGCGCCACCGTGAAGTTCTGGAAAGGCATCTGGAAACCTCTCGCAGCCGTCGGCTTTGCAGCGACATTTGCGGCCAGTATCTTCCACTACGTCGGCGTAGGCCCGAACCGTGCGGAAGAGGAAGAAGACAATCTGCATGAAGAAAAAGACGAGGTGCGCAAATGAAACGACGTGACACCATCGTGCGCTACACGGCGCCGGAACGCATCAACCACTGGATCACCGCCTTCTGCTTCATTCTGGCAGCAGTGAGCGGGATGGGTTTTCTCTTCCCGTCTTTTAACTGGCTGATGCACATCATGGGCACGCCGCAACTGGCGCGAATTGTGCACCCGTTTGTCGGCGTGATCATGTTTGCCTCGTTTATCATCATGTTTTTCCGTTACTGGCACCACAATCTAATCAATCGGGATGATATCTTTTGGGCGAAGAATATTCGTAAGATTGTCGTCAACGAGGAAGTAGGTGACACGGGACGTTATAACTTCGGCCAGAAATGCGTATTCTGGGCGGCGATTATCTTCCTGGTCCTGTTGCTGGTGAGCGGAGTGGTCATCTGGCGTCCGTATTTTGCGCCTGCTTTCTCAATCCCGGTGATCCGATTCGCGTTAATGCTGCATTCATTTGCCGCAGTAGCGTTAATTGTGGTTATCATGGTGCACATTTACGCCGCCCTTTGGGTGAAAGGCACCATTACCGCGATGGTGGAAGGATGGGTTACCAGCTCATGGGCGAAGAAACATCACCCGCGCTGGTACCGTGAAGTCCGCCAGAAACAGGAAAAGTCATCTGAATGAGTATTCGCATAATCCCGCAAGATGAGCTGGAGAAGAGCGAGAAACGCACGGCGGATATGATTCCGCCGTTATTATTCCCCAGACTCAAAAATTTGTATAACCGCCGCGCTGAACGTCTGCGCGAACTGGCCGAGAACAACCCGCTGGGTGATTACCTGCGTTTTGCCGCGCTGATCGCTCACGCGCAGGAAGTGGTGTTGTACGACCATCCGCTGCAGATGGATCTGACCGCTCGCATCAAAGAAGCGAACGATCAGGGCAAACCGCCACTGGATATCCACGTTCTGCCACGCGACAAGCACTGGCAAAAACTGCTGCAATCGCTAATTGCTGAGCTGAAGCCGGAAATGAGCGGCCCTGCGCTGGCCGTAATCGAGAATCTGGAAAAAGCCTCGGAGCAGGAGCTGGAACTGATGGCCAGCGCGCTGTTTGCCTCCGATTTCGCCTCCGTCAGCAGCGACAAAGCACCGTTCATTTGGGCTGCCCTGTCGCTCTACTGGGCGCAGATGGCGAGCCTGATCCCCGGCAAAGCCCGTGCGGAATACGGCGAACAGCGTCAGTACTGCCCGGTGTGTGGTTCAATGCCGGTCTCCAGCATGGTGCAAATCGGTACCACTCAGGGGCTGCGCTATTTGCACTGCAACCTGTGCGAAACCGAGTGGCACGTGGTGCGCGTGAAGTGCAGCAACTGCGAGCAGAGCCGTGATTTGAACTACTGGTCGCTGGATAACGAACAGGCGGCCATTAAAGCTGAAAGCTGCGGCGATTGCGGGACTTACCTGAAGATTCTCTATCAGGAAAAAGACCCGAAAGTCGAGGCCGTAGCCGACGATCTCGCTTCACTGATGCTGGACGCACACATGGAGCAAGAGGGCTTTGCCCGCAGCTCCATCAACCCGTTCCTGTTCCCGGGTGAAGGGGAGTAAGTTCTTCGCACTACCGGGCGGCGCAGGTCGCCCGGGTTATAACGTATACGGTGTGACCACGCCGGATATGCCTGCAAAATCCCTGGTATTACGCGTAACCAGTGTAAGACGATGAATCTGCGCAGTGGCCAAAATGATGGCATCCGGCAATTTCATCCCATATTCCTGCCTGATACTCACGCTTCGTTCAGCAATATCCTGTGAAACACCGATCACATTAAAAGCGCCTAGCGCAACGCGTGTGCGAGATTCCTGATGATATTTTTTTGCGCCCACCATCAACTCCATCCATGTAATGAGGCTGATTGCGTTCTGCGGCGGCCATGTTTCTATCGCTAGTTTTGCTTCACTTCGCCCGCTAAACAGGTCGATGAGGATGTTGGTATCAAAAAGCGCAGATCCTGTGACCATTACCATTCCTCACGGAGTTTACGCTGATAATCAACGCCATCTTCCTCACAACCTTGCCATAGCCCAAGAGCACGTGAAATTGTCGTTTCAGCTTGATCCTGCCTCTCAAGATACTGTTCAACAGCCTCCCGCAAAAGCTCGGCCCGCGGCAGATTACGCTGCACCTTGAGATCATCAAGACGTTTGATCACTTCGTCTGATAAATCGAGTAAAATTCTGCCCATATCCATCCCAGCCATCATACTCACATATACCTCCAGTATATCATTGGCGATTAATTTCCACACAACATACACCCGAGAAAAGCGAGAAAATAGCCTTCACGCGAACGATTTTTACTTTTGCGAGCCGCTTTCCAGAATCGTACACCCCGTCACTTTTCCCATTCTCATTCGTGGTTATCCAGGTTATAAGACTGTATATCCATACAGATAAGGAAAATAATAAATGGCACTGGAAAGCGGGATTGCACAGCTGGTTGAGGCATTTATCGCGGCGGGACGCCCTTCTTCGCGCGAGCAAAATATTGATGACCGGAGAGCTGGCTACATTGCCAACACGGTACTAGCAGGAGAAACTGAAACCCGCGTACAGGTTGAAGATATTGAACTCGATGCAATGACATTTCGCGTTGTTTCGCCGCGGGGCGCCACGGGAAATCTACCCTGCGTTATCTATTATCACGGCGGCTGCTTTGTCAGTGGCGGATTCGCGACGCATGATAACCAGCTAAGGCAGCTCGCCTGGTACAGCGGCTGTCGAGTCATTGCGGTGCAGTATCGCCTTGCACCAGAGCATACTTTCCCGGCTGCACATAACGACGCTGAAACGGGAGCCAATATTATCTGGAAGTATGCCCAGAAACTGGGTGTCGACCGCGGCAGGATTACGCTTGCTGGCGACAGTGCGGGCGGGCATCTGGCGCTGATCACTGCACTGCGCCTGAAAGCTGCCAATCAATGGCAACCTGCGCAGCTAATGCTGATTTACCCGATGCTGGACGCGACCGCCAAGTTTGAGAGCTACGACCGAAATGGGCAGGATTACATTATCACACGTGACACGTTGCTTTCGGGCTACGAGATGTATTTGCCGCAAACCGACCTGCGGCATCCCGAAGCCAGCCCTGTCTGGCGTGAAGACTTCAACGGTCTGCCGCCCACGCACATCATTACAGCCGAATTCGACCCACTGCGCGATGAGGGCGAA
Source organism: Citrobacter sp. RHBSTW-00887 (assembly GCF_013728095.1). Lineage (NCBI taxonomy): Bacteria > Pseudomonadati > Pseudomonadota > Gammaproteobacteria > Enterobacterales > Enterobacteriaceae > Citrobacter > Citrobacter sp. RHBSTW-00887. The sequence goes on from NZ_CP056267.1 coordinate 5,154,618, forward strand.
GCCCTGTATCAACGGTTCCAGGAGCAGGGCGTGGAGTGTACCTGCCAACGCTATCTTGGCGTTATCCACGGATTTTTCCAGCTGGCAGGAGTGAGCCAGGCGGCACGAAATGTTATGCGAGATGTGGCCTGGCGCATCGTTAATCCTATAGCAGGAAGACATGCTTGATTAATATTTTGCTTTCATCTTGAAAACTTAATTACCTTGCGTTATTTTGTTTTCAGGTTGAAAACCTTGTAATGGAACTACACCATGCATGTTATCAGCCGAAAACCTTTCAACGAGGCAATACTCCGTTTTCCAAACCACATGGCAGCACTCGTTGATTTGCTGAATATTTTAGAGAAAAAAATGTTCCACACTCCTGAAGAGATGAAGCAGTACATACCTTCACTGGATAATTTTAAATACAGAAATAAATGGTGGGTGATTAATGTTTCAGGTAACTGCTTGAGACTTATTGCCTATATTGATTTCAAACTGCAAAAGGTATTTGTGAAGCATATCGTTCACCATGCCGAGTATGACAGACTAACCACATACTATCGGGGTCACAAAGAATGAGAACGCATGAAAGCCATCAGATAGACACAGCCAGTGTAAAATTGATGATCGATACCTTTACCGATGCAGTGAAAAAAATCCCCCTGTTAGGCAAAGAACAAAATGAGACAGAGTACCGAAAAGCACTCGCTTTGGTGGAGTTTCTGGTTGATCGTGACGACCTGGAAAACCCGTTGTTTGAGCTGCTTTCAGCTCGGATCCGCGACTACGAAAAACATGCGCCTGAGTTCAGTGCCCTCAACCAACAACTGGAACATACTCCTCATGGCGTTGCGTTACTGCGTACGCTCATGGATCAATATGGTCTCAAAGCAGCAGATCTTGCCAACGAACTTGGTTCAAAATCCAATGTCAGCAACATCTTGAATGGTCGCAGAGCACTGACTGTAAGTCATATTAAAATGCTCGCAGAACGCTTTAACCTTCCGGCAGACGCATTCATCGAGTAAAGAGGATCCCCTCTGACCTACTCTTCCTCATTCCCGCCCTCTTCATATGCGCCAAACGGTTTCGCGGGTAGCACAATGTAGGTACCTTCAAACACGACGCCCGGCGTGTCATCGCCAAACACCCCGACCTGCATCTGAACGCGCGCCTTGCGGCCTCTTGCCAGACGGTCCAGGTCACCGCTCAGCGAGCCCAGATCGGCAATAGCGGTAGGTTTCCCGGTAATTGGCCTGCTGTATCGGATATGCGCGTCGGCGAGGATTATCGTCCCCCCCAGATGACGCTCGCGCAGCATCAGCCAGATAAGCCCCCAGCCCGTTAACGTCGCCAGTGAAAACAGGCTTCCGGCAAACAGCGTATGGTGCGGGTTCTGATTGCCTGTCTCTGGCATCGTCGTAATAAATTTCTGCCCGGTGTACTGCTGAATGCGCACGCCCATTTTCTCACTCAATGGAATATGTTCGTACCAGGCTTGCTGTAGCTGTCCGCACCAGTCCCCGCGATGGAGAATGTCGTCCAGCGTTGCGATGGGTTTAATCATCAAAAAATGGCGCACCGGCGTGGTTTGTGGCGTGGTAATTTCGCCCTGACTCACAAACCCCAGTTTGGCGAAAAATTCGACCGCATCTTCACGGGCGCTACAGGTTACGCGTTTTACCCCTTCCTGACGCGCCACAGACTCCAGGGTCATCGCCATCAGCGTGCCCAACCCTTTCTCCTGCACAGAGGGGTCAACGGCCATAAAGCGTATGGAGGCTTCGTTATCCGCATTGATATACAAACGCCCAACCGCGACCAGATTTCCCTCTTCGTCCACCACCATCTGGTGATGCGCCATCGCGTCCCAGGCATCCCGTTCGGAGCCTTTGGGCTGGTGCAACGGTTTACGCAACATCTCCCAGCGAAACTGGTAGTAACGCTCCAACTCTTCTTCTGTTTGCGGTACTCGAAGGTGATACATAGTCGTATTCTCTCTTGTTGCCCGCGGCCACACCGGTAGCTGGTTCATACTTGTAACCAGAACGTCACGGGGCCATCATTAACCAGTGAAACCTGCATATCCGCAGCGAATCGACCGGTTTGCGTATTCATTTCCTGTTGGCGGCAACGCTCAACAAAGTATTCATACAGCGCTTCTGCCCGCTCGGGCGAAGCGCCTTTCGAAAACCCCGGGCGCATGCCACGTTCGGTATCTGCCGCCAGCGTGAACTGTGAAACCACCAGCACACTGCCACCTGATTGCTGCACGTTGAGGTTCATTTTTCCTTCGGCATCGCTAAAGATTCGATAGCCGAGTACGCGCTCGCACAGACGGTTCGCTTTCTGTTCGTCATCATCCCTTTCGACACCTAACAGGACCAAAAGTCCTGGGCCAATTTCACCCGTCACCTCGCCCTCCACGGTGACGCTGGCACGGGTTACGCGCTGAATTAATGCAATCATGGTTGATCTGCTTCTTCTTGTTCTGCGGCTTGTTTAAGTTTGCGGTATTCCCCGAGAGTGACAGTTATTTCCGCGCCTAGCAAGACGATACACCACGTCCAGTATACCCAGACAAATAAAATGGGGATCACCGCCAGGACACCGTAAATGAGCTGATACGACGGGAACATCGTGATGTAGAGCGCAAATCCTTTCTTTCCGGCCTCGAACAACACGGCGGCCACAAAGGCGCCAATAACCGCATCACGATTGGGCACACGCGTAGTTGGTACAATGCTGTAAAGCAGCCAGAACGAGAGCCAGGAAAGCACCAGAGGGAAAATACGCAAGACGTCATCAATCACCGAGTTGAGATCGCTGGCCCAGCGCAATGACAACAAATAAGAGCTGATCGCCAGACTAGCCCCCGCCAGCAGCGGCCCCAGCGTTAAAATCATCCAGTAGACGGCGAAAGAGTAAACTTTGGGACGAGTGCGCTTACTGCGCCAGATAGTATTCAGAGCATTATCAATGGCATACATCAGCAATAACGCCGTGACAATCAGCCCACATGCCCCAACGGCCGTCATTTTGTTCGAGTTGGCGACAAACTGTTCGATATAACGCTGGATGACGTCTCCCGTCGCCGGGATAAAGTTTGCAAAAATAAAATGACGTAGCTGGGCACTGACGTCGGAAAACATCGGAAATGCGGCGAAAAGAGCAAACACAACGGCGATAAGCGGCACTAATGAGAGCAGTGAAACGTAGGCAAGATTCCCTGCCAGCGTCGTCATGTTGTCCTCATCAATCCGCTGCCATAGTAGCTTCAGCCAGGCCCGTACAGGACGCGTATGATGCCTGGCTTGTTGCTGAACATTTTTTAACATAACAACTTCGCGAAATAGTCAGGAATGGTCGTTTTATCGACGACCTGGATACTGGTAATCCCTAACCGATTAGCTCCTTCAATATTATCGGCGTTGTCGTCAAAAAAGACCGCATCGTCCGCAGAAAAACCTTCAGACTGCAGGACATGCTGGTAAATCCGCGCTTCCGGTTTTCGCATGCCCAGATCCTGGGAAAGATAAATATGGTCAGCAGCCTGACGAATTTCAGGATATTCATCCGGCCAAAATGTTGTGTGCAGACGGTTAGTATTCGACAAGACGACCACCCGATGCCCCTGCTCACGCAGCTTATGCATGATGTCGATGACTTCAGGGCGCAATGCCACAAAAACGGCCTGCCAGCCGTGAGAGAACTGCTCGTAACTTAGCGGCAGCGCCATGTCATGACATAGCGCCTCGGCAAAGGCTTCATCCGTTATTTCACCTCGCTCGTGCTGGTGAAAAGCCTCCCCCATGGTGAAACTTTGCTTCAGCGAGGCCAGCGGTACACGGCTCAGATCGCTCCATGTGCCCAACACGCGGTTGAAGTCGATATCGACAATCACATTACCTAAATCAAAGATATAGAGCATGCCCTTCTCCTTATTCGCCGTGGATGAATAACTGTAGCGGGAAAGGAGAAGTTTGACTATGCGTCCCTGTTGGGATTATTGGCTAAGCCATCAGAATTCCTGTGCAAATTGCCAGCGTGACTCAATCACCAACGGAAGACCTGCACTGACAAACTGCGGTGTCCTATTTATCGCATTTGGCGCCTGAGTAAGCGGATTGGCACAAGTTGCATCGGGCTGTTTATCAAAGACAACCAGAATTTGCGCACTCGATGTCATTGTCATACTCAGCTTACCAGGCCACTGTAATCTGACATTGAGACCGTTATTAAAACCAAAGCAGTCATCCCACGGACCTGATTGTGGAGGGATTTTTTTACCGGTTGGTAGCTCATTGTTTCCAGCCTCTTCCTGCCAATCAGCATCAAAAAGTACCTGTAATTGTTCTTGTTCATTCTGCTGGTCGAGTCGTTTTGCAAACCAAGGGTGCCATCCAGCTGATGCAGGGAATGTTCCAGACAAAGTATGAATTTCTAAGCGTAGAATTAGCGCATCGTCTTCAATGGTCAGCGTTTGCAGGACCTCTCCTTGCCATGGCCATGGAGCGCCCAGTGTCATGCGCAGTTTCAAGGTATCCGCTTTATGTTCGACAATTTCCCATGATGAATAACAGGCCATACCATGTAGAGCATGAGGCGGTTTGTTAGCAGGTAATACGTACTGTTTCTCCCCCACTGTCAACGTTGCATCGCCAAGGCGGCCTGCCCAAGGAACCATAGGAAAGCAGCCATACTGAAATGCTTTACGCTGTGGCTCCCATTGACGTAACACTTCAAAACCAAATGCCTGTAGCGAGGTGATTCTGGCACCATCACGCGGAAAAACTTGCAGACGTAAATGTCCTTTTTCCAGCAAAATAGGTTGACCGATCGGTCCCGGCCAGGCGGCATCAAAAGCACGCTGTAATGCTTGATAATGCTCAGTATTCAATTCATTGTTCATGTTATTGCTCTCTGATATTTCGGTAAGAAGTTAAATGTTATTAGCGTCATTTTTATTGTCTGAATGTGGCTCAATAAGCCAGACGCAAATGAATGAAAGTATTGAGATAACAAACAGAAACAGTGCTACATACCACGGTTTCCCGCCTCCCAGCGCCAACAAGCTGGAGGCAATTAGCGGGCTTAACCCACCCAGAATTGCGGAGAACTGATAGGCAAATGAAAGACCCGTATAACGCACTCGTGTTCCGAACATACGAGTAAATAAGGTGGGCTGTACTGCAAACATCATCGTTGGCCCCAGGTTATAGCCAAGAATCATGCAGCACCAGATGATAAGTGTGCTTTTCGTATCCAGCAGCAGGAAGAATGGGAATGCAAAAAGGATGCAAAAACCAGCGCCAAATAAATACATCTTCCGTTGCCCAACGCGGTCAGAGATCCAACCAATTAATGGACAACATACAATGCCAATTGCTGAGGCGATTAGCATGCCGTTGAGTGGAATATCCCTTGATAATGCCAACTGGCTGGAAATATAGACAATACCAAAGGCATTAATGATGTTTGACGAAACGCTCTCTGCCAGCCTGGCCCCTAGCGCCAACAGAATGTTACGCGGATGCTTACGGAAAAGTTCAATCAACGGTGGTGCTGATTGTTCCTGTGAGACAGCCGTTTTTTGTTTTTTAAAATCCAGTGTTTCTTCAGTATGTAACCGTATGAACATCCCAACAATTAACATGATGGCAGAGAGCCAAAAAGGGATACGCCATCCCCAGGCCAGAAACTCTTCCTGGGTCAGGAAGTGATTGCATAATGCAAACACCCCTGTCGCCAGCATAATCCCAACCGAGGCTGCAGTTTGTGGGAGCGAACCTAAAAACCCGCGCTTCGCCTCAGGCGCAGATTCAATAGTCATCAATGCAGCCCCGCCATATTCCCCACCCAGACCGAACCCCTGCACCAGACGAAGAACCATCAATATAATCGGGGCCCAGATACCAATGTCCTTGTATGTTGGTATGAAGCCGATTAAAAACGTTGAGGAACCAACTATCGCTAACGTCCAAATCAACGTTATTTTTCGACCGACTTTATCGCCAAAATGGCCAAAAACAATGCCCCCTAGCGGACGTGATAGAAAACCCACACCAAAGGTCGCGAATGCGGCGATTAAACCAATAAAAGGATCGCTATCAGGGAAAAACAGGGGAGCAAAGACTAGCCCTGCTGCCGTTCCGAAAATAAAAAAATCGTACCATTCCATCAACGCGCCAGCGAAACTGCCCATGACAACGCGTCTCATGGCTTTGCCGGATAGCTCTTTCCCTGGTAAATGTTCTATTTCAGCCATAATTTTCCTCTCCGGGTCGGCGAGAAATCTGCGCAATAAAATCACTAAAAAAGCGGCGGATATACGAAAAAGCGCGTCGACATGTTGCGACGCGCTTGCTTGTTATTTATCCAGCTCAGCCAGTACCTCAGCGTCTTCAGCGTCAACGTTTGCACCAAGTGGTTCCCACTTAATCAACACGCATGTCAAGAAGCCGAGAAAAGGAACAATTGCCAGCCAATAGAACGCTTCTGTCTTTAATGCACCCCACAACATTGGCCAGAAAATAAGTCCGGCAATCGCCCCAGTACGCATAATTGCACGAGCAAATCCTACGCCTGTCGGGCGAATAGATGGCGGATAAGAAAGTGTGGCAATGGTCATTCCCAGGCCGCCCGGGCCCGCTGAATGGAAGAAAATGATCGCGCCCAACAAACCTAAAGAAAGCCATGGGTTGGTGGTTGCTAATGCACCTAAAGCCAGTAATGCAACCGTTACGACGGCGAAACCATACATCGACTGAAGGCGAGTTCCCAAACGCTGGAGGATAAGTGAACCAATCAATCCACCTGTAATGCCACACAGGGCATTCACTACCGCAGAACCGCTAAGTGCCCCGGTTAATCCACCGCTCAGTATTCCCGCCAAAGTCAGCGGTAAATAAACGCCCACGGCGTTGTATTGCCAGGCTTGCATCGTCGCCACAACGCAGCCGAGAATGGTACGTTTGCGATAACGTGAGTTAAATAAAATCCCATACCCGCCATGAAACTTACTTTCTGTTTTTTCAGCAGAAATATCATCGCTTTTTGACTTGGCAGCAACGCGAGCATGAACACCATAGCGTTTAGCCAGAATATCGCAGGCTTTATCATAACGTCCGACTCGTGCGGCCCACATTGCGGATTCGCCAATGAAGAAATAGCGTAGGATCATGATAATGATGGCAAAAATAGCACCAATGAAAATACCATAGCGCCATAATTGCTCTTCTGCGATACCCGACAACAGCAGTGGAAGCAGCACAAGATAGACGACCGTAGTTGATACATACCAGGCCATTTGCCAGAGATTAACCGATGAACCGGTTTTCTTAGATGTTGAGCCGCGTAGTTCTGCCACCGCATTTGTTGCCAGCGGGAAATCAATACCCAAGCCAAATCCCATGATTACGCGACACACCAGCACCCACCAGATGTTCGGGGCTATCGCGACAGCTGCGGCACCTATTGTGCACAGGCCCATTCCGATGATAAATGCACGCTTTTGACCAAAGCGGTTAATCACACGGTTCGCCAGCAATCCACCAATCAGAGCGGCAACTAAAACAGAGGCGTTAACCGTCGCCGCTAGCCCCGGCGAAATACCAAATTGCAATGCAATATATTTATTACCAAACCCCACCATCGCCGCCTGATAGGCATCAATTAGAATGCCGCCAAGAGCGATAAAAATGACGCCGACACTGGTGTTTACTGCTGAATGTTTATTAACAATATCAATCACGTCCTGGGGACGACCGATCGAGTAAGGTGTAGGACTGGTGATGTGACTCATCGCAGCATCCTTTTTCATTGTTGTAGGATGGCGCTACCCTTAAGCAGCGCCAGACAGAGGGTTACAGCATCAAACCTCAGCAAATTGCAGCATGACTTTTATAGAGTCATTTTGCTGCGCACGTTCAAACGCCTTATCCGCATCTTCGACAGGGAAGAGATCGGTCACCAGTTCGCTGGTGTCAAACCGCCCATCCGCAAGCCATTCAATCACGGCATCGAAGTCTTCCGGGATATACATGCCGGAATTCAACAAATCGCGTTCGAAGCGCTGCATCATCGGAAGAGGAATTTCACGTGGGCCACTCGGTACCCCCATGCACACTACCGTTCCGCCAGCATAAACGTGGGTAAATGCATCATTCAGCGTGGTCTGGGCAGCAACAACATCAATTGCCCCCGTAAAACGGACCTGTGCATCCAATTCCCCCGGAGCCCAGACTTCCGTGGCACCTAGCTTTAACGACAACGCGCGCTTAGCGGCATCAGGTTCGATGACGGTGATCTTTCCCGCGCCCATGATGCGCAATGCTTGAACGATGGATAAGCCAATTGTCCCTGCACCAATCACTAGTACACTTTCCAATGACGCTTTCGGCATACGGCTCACGCAATGACGCGCGCAGGCTGCTGGCTCAGCGAAAGCCAGTGCTTTTAGTGGTAACGAAGCAGGTGCAACATGGCAGTTTCGTGCAGGTACAATGTGCTGCGAGCGGGCAAAACCCGGCGCCCGAAAGCCAGCAACCTGTGGCGGCTCACACAGATTAAAGCGACCCGCTTTACAAGCACGACACTCCATGCAGGCCATTATTGGGTCGACTACGACATGATCGCCCAGCTTAACATTCGTCACTTCACTGCCCACTTCAGTTACGCGTGCCGCAATTTCATGTCCAGGCACAACCGGAGGTTTTGCAAATGGGTGCCCTCCCTTCAGTACATGCAGATCAGAGCCACATATTCCGTAAAACACCGGAGCAATGCGGACTTCTTGCGGTTTAAGTTCCTGGTGCGGCAGCTCAACATATTGGGTGGTCACCTTCCCAATATCAGAAAATAGAACTTGGGTAATCTTATCCATGGTTCTTCTCCAGATTCGTTAAAATGGGTGATTAACGCTGAGAAATCCCTTCATCGACGATTTCTGCCAGGCGTTGTAAGCGTGGAACCGACACATCACGCAACATTGTTTGCGGATCTTGAGCACCAACAACCGATGCCCAAACGGCACGCCCTGCCAGGAATCCGGAAGCTCCCCCCTTCATGGCGATACGGACCGCGCGGCCAAAAATATCCGCATCAACACCAGAAGAGAGAATGACCCACGGCATTTTCATTTGTTCATGCAACTTTTGACACGCAGCAAGTAGGGTCTGTTCATCACCTTTGCCGCCTAATGGCATTTCAGCTTTATAGAGGTCAGCATTGGTGCAGCCGAGTTCAGCCGCTGCGGCAACGATGGCGCTTTCCCGGTCAAATTCCCAACCACGACGAGGAGGTCGGACAACCGGCTCAATGATGCTGACCAACCCTGCGCTACGGCAGCGTTGAACAAACTCAGCCACCATAGCCAAACGTTCTTCTGCAGGTTCATCTTCACGCCACAGCACCAACAACTTCATGGCTTTCGCACCCATTTCGCGGGCTTTATGCGGATCAATCGCTCTATCAATTTCGACACTATCAACTGGAATACCATTACCCGGAACAAAATGGTCAGCCGCCACAATCAGTCCACATGAATCAGCGACTGCACCTTGAGAGACAATCTGATCGAGACAAAATTGTTTATCTGCCAGAACCGCTGAAGCGTAGGGAGACAGAATTTGTGTTGCTGCAACTTTAAAATCAGTCAATACGCTGTCGGCAACCGGTTTAGGATATCCAGACGCTGCAAACATCAGGCGCATTGCTTCACGCTGATCAACGGCCAGCATGGCAAATCCACCGCCAGGGCGAGAAATATCTTTCAGCGTGTATGGGGTATTGTGGGAAGACATAATAACTCCTGTAACTGTTTAAAATTTATAGTGAATCTGGTCGGCCAGCCTGCTGACGAACCTGAGATAACAACGCACTCCAGTCCTGACGGCCTCGACCGTTCTCGCTGGCACGGGTGTAATAGGTTTCTGCTGCAATGCCCATATTGAGCGGCGCACCGGTCTGACTAGCGACATCGACGGCAATACGCAGGTCTTTCAACGCGAGGTCCACCATGAATGCCGGAGAAAGATCTCCTTTAAGTACCTTGCCAGGCCAGGTTGTCGTAAAGTGCCCCTTGCCTGCGGCAGTACCGCTCATGACCTTAATGGCCACATCAAGGCTCAAACCCAATGATTCGCAAAGTACAGCGGCTTCCGCTGACAAGGCGTTCAGCGCAATACTCATATAGTTATTGATGAGCTTTACACGGATCCCCATACCGGGACCGCCAGCTTCCACCAGTTCATTTCCCATACACATCAGCACAGGGCGAGCGCGTTCAACCTGTTCAGGCGTTCCACCAGCAAGAATCAGCAGCGTGCCGTCAATCGCGTTAACTGACGTTCTGCCCACGGGGGCATCCATCATGCTGATGCCTTTCCCTTTCATCTCATGAATCAACGCATCGGTCTGCAATGGATGAATCGTGGACATGTCAATAACCAATGCATTGGGGGACAGGCCTTCGCTGACGCCATCTTTACCCAGCAGAACTTGCCGAACGATGTCGCCATTTGGCAGCATAGTGATAATGAATTCAGCATCTTTAGCGGCTTCAGCAGGGGTTTGAGCAGCAGTCGCACCTTTTTGTACTAATTCATTGACTGCCTGTTGGTTTACGTCGAACACACGCAAAGCATGTCCCTTTTGCAATAGATTATTAGCCATTGGGCTGCCCATCTGGCCCAAGCCCAAAAATGCAACGGTTGTCATGAATGCTCTCCTGTCTCAGGTTGACAAAATAATTACAATTAAAAATTCGTTTTCGTCTGTTTTTGAGCATATTTGTAATTTATGACTAAAAACAAGACACATGTCACTAATTTGATCATTTATGTCATTAAAATGAACAAAAGAAGACAAGATCACACAGGAATAAACAAATATGACCAGAATTGCTTGTATTGGAATCACCGTTCAGGACCGTATTTATTCTTTAAACGACCTGCCCAATGGCGGGGGTAAATATCAATCTAATCAATACATTGAAACAGGTGGCGGCCCAGCCGCAACAGCGGCTGTCGCCATTGCCCGGCTCGGTATTGACGTTGATTTTATAGGTCGCGTAGGCGATGACAGTTGCGGGAATACTTTGCTTAACGAACTTCAGGTCTGGGGGGTTAATACCGAGTTTTGTCGGCAATACCCGAATTCCCGTTCATCTCAGTCCGCAATATTGGTCGATCAGCACGGAGAACGCATCATCGTGAACTATCCAAGCCCAGATCTTGGTACAGATGCTCAGTGGTTGGAGTCGATTGATTTTTCTCGATATGACATCGTTCTGGCCGATGTACGTTGGCATGAAGGGACGTTGAAATCCTTCGAGCTGGCACGTGCCGCAGGTGTCCCAACACTGCTGGATGCCGATATGACTCCACAAGACATAACCCCATTGGTAGCACTTGCCGACCATGCAGTTTTTTCAACCCCAGGTCTGAAGAGAATGACCGGGCAGAATGATGCACAACTGGCACTTAAACTGGCCTCTAAGCATACCAATGGTAAAGTGTACGTTACGCTTGGTAGTGAAGGATCACTATGGATTGAAAATGGGCAAACGTGCCAACAAACTGCATTTTCTGTCAATGTTGTGGATACAACTGGGGCAGGCGATGTTTTCCACGGTGCTATGGCGGCAGCTCTCGCAGAGAAAATGTCTACTGATCAAGCTATCCGTTTCGCAAGTGCTGTGGCGGCGATGAAATGCACTCAGGCAGGCGGACGAGCCGGAATTCCTAATCGTGCGCAAACCGAATCATTTTTGTCACTTTATGCGTAAAATAGCCGACAATTACGGGGAAGAGGTCCAGGAGTATTCATGAGCATCATTGAAGTCACCGGTAATCCGCGTCACGATCAACTTGTTCATTACATTTCAGAACGCGGCTATATGAATATTGAAGAGCTCGCACAATTGCTGGATGTTTCCACACAAACCGTGCGCCGAGATATTCGTAAGTTGAGTGAACAGGGTCTGATCACCCGACACCATGGTGGAGCCGGACGTGTATCCAGCATCATGAATACCGCCTTCGAACAGCGAGAGTTGTCCCTCATTCAGGAAAAAGAAGCGATAGCGGAGGCTGTTGCTGATTATCTTCCTGAACGCTGCACGGTTTTTATTACCATTGGTACTACGGTAGAAGCCGTCGCACGAGCTTTGCTGAACCGCCGGGACCTACGCATAATTACTAACAGTCTTCGCGTTGCGCAGATCTTATATAAGAATCAAGATCTTGAGGTCATGGTGCCCGGTGGAACGTTACGTGCTCATAATGGCGGTATTATTGGTCCAGGAGCAGTGAACTTTATTGAAGGATTCAGAGCCGACTATTTGATTACCAGTATTGGTGCCATTGAGGAAGACGGCACACTATTGGAATTTGACGTTAACGAAGCGCTTGTCGCCAAAACGATGATTAAGCATGCACGTAATACGCTGTTAGTTGCTGATCATACTAAGTTTACCGCCTCAGCCGCTGTATCCATCGGTAATATGCGCAAAATTCGGGCATTTTTTACCGATTCCCAACCACCAAATTCATTCAAGCAATTGCTTGATTTAGAAAATATTGAGCTAGTCATTGCAGAGCAGGAAACAACCTGATCTTTTAGATAAAAAAAGCCGCTGAAATCAGCGGCTTTTTTATGCTTACCTGAGAAAGAGCGTTAATTACTCTTCTTTCGCGCCACGCATTGCACGGCGACGATCGTTTTCAGTCAGGTGACGCTTACGGATACGGATAGAGGTTGGGGTAACTTCTACCAGTTCGTCGTCATCGATGAATTCCAGAGCCTGCTCCAGAGTCATCTTAACCGGCGGAACCAGAACCGTTGCTTCGTCAGTACCGGACGCACGCATGTTGGTCAGTTTCTTACCGGTCAGGCAGTTTACAGTCAGGTCGTTAGAGCGGCTGTGAATACCGATGATCTGGCCTTCGTAAACTTCAGCACCGTGACCCAGGAACAGCTTACCGCGGTCCTGCAGGCTGAACAGTGCGAACGCAACTGCTTTACCCTGGCCGTTGGAGATCAGTACGCCGTTCTGACGCTGACCCACATCACCCGCACGAACATCGTCGTAGTGGCTGAAGGTGGAGTACAGCAGACCGGTACCGGAGGTCATGGTCATGAATTCTGAACGGAAGCCGATCAGACCACGGCTTGGGATCACGTAGTCAAGACGTACGCGGCCTTTGCCATCTGGATTCATGTTTTTCAGGTCGCCTTTACGCTCACCCAGTGCCTGCATGACAGAACCCTGATGCTGCTCTTCTACGTCCAGCGTTACGTTTTCGAACGGCTCTTGTTTACGGCCGTCGATTTCGCGGAAGATTACTTTCGGACGGGAAACCGCCATTTCGAAACCTTCACGACGCATGTTCTCGATCAGAACAGACAGGTGAAGCTCACCACGACCGGATACACGGAACGCATCCGCATCTTCGGTTTCTTCGACGCGCAGCGCAACGTTGTGCACCAGCTCTTTGTTCAGGCGGTCAAGGATCTGACGAGAGGTAACATATTTACCTTCTTTACCACAGAACGGGGAGGTGTTTACGCAGAAGAACATGGTTACGGTCGGTTCATCAACGGACAGAGCCGGCAGCGCTTCGACGTTCTGCGGGTCGCAGATGGTGTCGGAGATGTTCAGTTCGCCCAGACCGGTGATCGCGATGATATCGCCCGCTTCGGCAATATCACTCTCGATACGTTCCAGACCCAGATGGGTCAGAACTTTACCGACTTTACCGTTACGGGTTTTGCCTTCGCTATCAATGATAGTGATCTGCTGGTTCGGTTTAACTTTACCGCGTTTGATACGGCCGATGCCGATTACGCCAACGTAGTTGTTGTAGTCCAGCTGAGAGATTTGCATCTGCAGCGGGCCATCAAGGTCTACGCTTGGAGCCGGAACACGATCAACGATGGTCTGATACAGCGGAGTCATGTCTTCAGCCATATCTTCGTGATCCAGACCTGCGATACCGTTCAGCGCGGAAGCGTAAACGATCGGGAAGTCCAGCTGCTCGTCGGTAGCGTCGAGGTTAACGAACAGGTCAAATACCTGATCAACAACCCAGTCAGGACGCGCGCCAGGGCGGTCAACTTTGTTGATAACAACAATTGGCTTCAGGCCATGGGCAAAGGCTTTTTTGGTCACGAAGCGCGTCTGCGGCATCGGACCATCCATTGCATCCACCACCAGCAGCACGGAGTCGACCATGGACATTACACGTTCAACTTCACCACCGAAGTCGGCGTGCCCTGGGGTATCAACGATGTTGATACGGTAGTCATTCCATTTGATAGCGGTGTTTTTAGCGAGGATGGTAATCCCACGCTCTTTCTCCAAATCGTTGGAGTCCATCACGCGCTCTTGGGTTTCAGCACGTGCATCGAACGTACCGGATTGTTGGAGCAGCTTGTCTACCAGGGTCGTTTTACCATGGTCTACGTGCGCGATGATGGCGATGTTACGCAAATTTTCGATCACAACTTTGCCTCAGGCATTTTAGAAATAGCGCGTTATTGTACACGGATTAATCGCAGTACAAAACAGGATCACAAACATCCTCCGCAAACAAGTATTGCAGAGTTTCTTTGTGATCACATTCACGGAGCGTTAAAAGGGGTAATCTGACATGCTTTGCACCATTATGGTGCTTAATGTTCACATTAAAGCACTATAATGGTGCAATACAACCTTCATGGTGCAGCCCCTTTGCACGATAGTGCGCATGATAACGCCTTTTAGGGGCAATTTAAAAGTTGGCACAGATTTCGCTTTATATTTTTTACGGCGACACGGCCAATTTTTTGCAGAATTGAAGACTTCGTTACCACGACGACCATGACCAATCCGGGAGAGTAAGTATGTCCGCTGAACACGTTTTGACGATGCTGAACGAACACGAAGTGAAGTTTGTTGATTTACGCTTCACTGATACCAAAGGTAAAGAACAGCACGTCACTATTCCTGCTCATCAGGTAAATGCCGAATTCTTTGAAGAAGGCAAAATGTTTGACGGCTCCTCAATCGGTGGCTGGAAAGGCATTAACGAATCAGACATGGTTCTGATGCCAGATGCGTCTACTGCACTTATCGACCCGTTCTATGAAGAGTCCACCCTGATCATCCGTTGCGATATCCTGGAACCAGGTACGCTGCAGGGCTACGACCGCGACCCGCGCTCCATCGCTAAACGCGCTGAAGAGTATCTGCGTTCTACCGGCATCGCAGACACCGTTCTGTTCGGGCCTGAGCCAGAGTTTTTCCTGTTTGACGACATCCGTTTCGGCGCGTCCATTTCCGGTTCCCACGTGGCTATCGATGACATCGAAGGCGCATGGAACTCCTCCACCAAATACGAAGGCGGTAACAAAGGTCACCGTCCTGGCGTGAAAGGCGGTTACTTCCCGGTTCCTCCAGTAGATTCTTCTCAGGACATCCGTTCTACCATGTGTCTGATCATGGAAGAAATGGGCCTGGTTGTTGAAGCGCATCACCACGAAGTGGCGACCGCAGGTCAGAACGAAATCGCGACCCGCTTTAACACCATGACCAAAAAAGCGGACGAAATTCAGATCTACAAATATGTGGTTCACAACGTCGCTCACCGTTTCGGTAAAACCGCGACCTTTATGCCAAAACCTATGTTTGGCGATAACGGTTCCGGTATGCACTGCCACATGTCTCTGTCCAAGAACGGCGTAAACCTGTTCTCTGGCGACAAATATGCGGGTCTGTCTGAGCAGGCGCTGTTCTACATCGGCGGCGTAATCAAACACGCTAAAGCGATCAACGCCCTGGCTAACCCAACCACCAACTCTTACAAGCGTCTGGTCCCAGGCTACGAAGCGCCGGTAATGCTGGCTTACTCTGCCCGTAACCGTTCTGCTTCTATCCGTATTCCGGTAGTGGCTTCTCCGAAAGCGCGTCGTATCGAAGTGCGTTTCCCGGACCCGGCTGCTAACCCGTACCTGTGCTTCGCAGCACTGCTGATGGCGGGCCTTGACGGTATTAAGAACAAGATCCACCCGGGCGAAGCCATGGACAAAAACCTGTACGACCTGCCGCCGGAAGAAGCGAAAGAGATCCCACAGGTTGCTGGTTCTCTGGAAGAAGCACTGAAAGAACTGGATCTGGACCGTGAGTTCCTGACTGCAGGCGGCGTGTTCACCAATGAAGCGATCGATGCGTACATTACGCTGCGTCGCGAAGAAGATGACCGCGTGCGTATGACTCCGCACCCGGTAGAGTTTGAGCTGTACTACAGCGTTTAATTAGTACCAATACTCCGTAGATTTCTTGTTGCGACCCACGCGGCTGTAGCAAGAAAAATATAGAGTCTTTAAGTTGCCGTGGAACTTTTAGCCCATCCCAGGATGGGCTTTTTTCTCCACTAACAACCTGCTTCCTCGCGCTTTTTTGATGTAAAAAGTTATAATGCACTAAATTGGTGCAACACTTTTCAGGAGACTGCTGAATGGCAACCGGCACGCTGCCCGATGCTGGGCAGATCCTCAATTCTTTAATCAACAGCATCTTACTCGTCGACGATGAGCTGGCGGTACATTACGCCAACCCGGCGGCACAACAGCTGCTCGCCCAAAGCTCCCGCAAACTGTTTGGTACCCCACTTCCCGATCTGTTGAGTTATTTCTCCTTAAACATCGGGCTGATGCGAGAGAGCCTGGAAGCAGGCCAGGGCTTTACGGATAACGAAGTGACACTGGTGATAGATAGCCACTCACACATCCTCTCTGTGACCGCTCAGAGGCTGCCTGATGGCCTTATCCTGCTGGAGATGGCGCCAATGGATAACCAGCGCCGTCTGAGCCAAGAACAGCTCCAGCACGCCCAGCAGATTGCTGCCCGCGATCTGGTGCGCGGCCTGGCGCACGAAATTAAAAACCCGCTGGGTGGATTACGCGGCGCGGCGCAACTACTCAGTAAAGCGCTTCCGGACCCGGCGCTGACCGAATATACCAAAGTCATTATTGAGCAGGCCGACCGCCTGCGTAATCTGGTCGACCGTCTGCTGGGACCACAACAGCCGGGAATGCACGTCACGGAAAGTATTCACAAAGTGGCGGAGCGCGTGGTGGCGCTGGTCTCGATGGAGCTGCCGGAAAACGTCACGCTGATTCGTGATTACGACCCGAGTCTGCCTGAATTACTGCACGACCCGGACCAGATCGAGCAGGTTTTGCTGAACATCGTGCGCAATGCTTTGCAGGCGCTGGGGCCGGAAGGCGGCGAGATTATTCTGCGTACCCGCACCGCGTTTCAGCTCACGCTGCACGGTATGCGTTATCGTCTGGCGGCGCGGATTGATGTTGAGGATAACGGCCCGGGAATTCCCTCGCATTTGCAGGACACGCTGTTCTACCCAATGGTCAGCGGTCGCGAAGGCGGTACCGGCCTTGGATTATCTATCGCCCGTAATTTGATTGATCAACATTCCGGCAAAATTGAATTTACCAGTTGGCCGGGTCATACCGAGTTCTCGGTTTACCTGCCTATCAGGAAATAAAGGTGACGTTTATGCAACGAGGAATAGTCTGGGTAGTTGATGACGATAGTTCCATCCGTTGGGTGCTTGAACGTGCGCTCGCAGGGGCAGGACTAAGCTGCACTACATTTGAGAGTGGTAAAGAGGTACTGGACGCGCTGGCCAGCAAAACGCCGGACGTACTGCTGTCGGATATCCGTATGCCGGGCATGGACGGCCTGACGCTGTTAAAACAGATCAAACAGCGGCATCCGATGCTTCCGGTCATCATAATGACCGCACACTCCGATCTGGATGCTGCCGTCAGCGCCTACCAGCAAGGGGCGTTTGATTATCTGCCCAAACCTTTTGATATTGATGAAGCCGTGGCGCTGGTCGAACGCGCCATCAGCCATTATCAGGAACAGCAGCAGCCGCGTAATATTCAAATCAACGGCCCAACAACCGACATCATCGGCGAAGCACCGGCAATGCAAGACGTCTTTCGCATTATTGGTCGCCTGTCCCGTTCTTCAATCAGCGTATTGATTAACGGAGAGTCCGGGACCGGTAAAGAGCTGGTCGCCCATGCGTTGCACCGTCATAGTCCGCGCGTCAAAGCACCGTTTATCGCGCTGAACATGGCTGCTATTCCGAAAGATTTGATCGAGTCTGAGCTGTTTGGCCATGAAAAAGGGGCGTTTACCGGGGCGAATACGATTCGTCAGGGGCGCTTTGAACAGGCAGACGGCGGCACGCTGTTCCTCGATGAAATTGGCGATATGCCGCTGGACGTGCAGACACGTTTATTGCGCGTATTAGCCGATGGACAGTTTTACCGCGTTGGCGGTTATGCGCCTGTGAAGGTGGACGTACGTATTATCGCCGCCACGCACCAGAACCTGGAACTGCGGGTGCAGGAAGGCAAATTCCGTGAGGACTTATTCCATCGCCTGAACGTCATCCGGGTGCATCTGCCGCCACTGCGCGAACGTCGGGAAGATATCCCACGCCTGGCGCGTCATTTCCTGCAGGAGGCCGCCCGCGAACTGGGAGTAGAAGCCAAGCAATTACACACTGAAACCGAGGCGGCGCTCACCCGTCTGTCATGGCCGGGAAACGTGCGTCAGCTTGAGAATACCTGTCGCTGGTTAACCGTAATGGCCGCCGGACAGGAAGTACTCATTCAGGACTTACCGACCGAACTGTTTGAAACCACCGTGCCTGACGCACCGTCCCATATGCAGCCAGACAGCTGGGCAACCCTGTTGGCACAGTGGGCGGATCGGGCATTACGTTCCGGTCATCAAAACCTGCTTTCAGAGGCTCAACCGGAGATGGAGCGCACGCTGCTGACTACCGCGCTACGTCATACCCAGGGGCATAAACAGGAAGCGGCACGGCTGCTCGGTTGGGGCCGTAATACCTTGACGCGAAAGTTAAAAGAACTCGGAATGGAGTGACGATCGGTCACTGTGTAAAGATTGATAATTGAGCGCAAATTGCTGCTATTTTGCGCTTTACTGTTCCGATGAGTTAAGTATGATCGTGCCCGGCAAACGGGGGGAAGTAATCATGCTGGAATCAATGATAAATCTGCTATCGAGCGGTGCGGTCGAAAGCCATACGCCACAAACTGCGGTTGCCGCCGTGCTGTGTGCGGCGCTGGTTGGGCTGTTCAGCTAGCGGGTTTGTCGGGTGGCGCTTCGCTTACCCGACCTACGTATTGAGATTTCGTAGGCCCGGTAAGCGAAGCGCCACCGGGCAACCCGGCTAAATAACGCGCGAGAACTGCTGCAAACGCGCTTTCTGGCGCAGATATGCATCGAAGCACATGCAAATATTACGAATCAGCAGACGCCCCTTCGACGTAACCTGAATCCCCTTCTCATCCACATCCACCAGCCCATCTTTCGCCAGCGGCGCCAGCAGTTTCAGGTCTTCGGCAAAATAGTCAGCGAAGTTCAGATCCCATTGTTGTTCCACGGCGGCATAGTCGAGGCGGAAATTGCAGATCAGGAGCTTAATAACATCCCGACGAATGCAGTCGTCGCGGGTCAGGGCAATTCCGCGCCACAGCGCATTCCCCTGCTCGTCTACCTGCTGGTAATAGTGCTTCAGCTCTTTCTGATTCTGCGCGTAGTTGTCGCCAATCATACTGATGGCCGATACGCCCATCCCCAGCAGATCGGTATCCCCCTGGGTGGTATAGCCCTGGAAATTGCGATGCAAAACGCCCTCGCGTTGAGCAATGGCCAGTTCGTCATCCGGGCGGGCAAAGTGATCCATGCCAATGAACTGATAGCCAGTTTCGGTCAGTGAAGAGATGGTCTCCTGCAGGATATCCAGCTTCTGCTGCGCGCTGGGCAGGTCAGCATATTTAATCTTGCGCTGGGCAGCAAACAGCGTCGGCAGGTGCGCGTAGTTAAAGACGCTCAGACGGTCTGGATTCAGCTCAGCCACGCGTTTCAGGGTAAAGGCGAAGCTCTCTGGCGTCTGTTTTGGCAGGCCATAAATCAGATCGATATTCGTTGAGGTAAAGCCAATCTCCCGCGCATGATTCAGCAGCGCAAAGATAAACTCCTCATCCTGCTCACGGTTCACCAGGCGCTGGACTTCTTTGTTGAAGTCCTGCACTCCCATGCTCAAACGGTTAAAACCTTCAGCGCGTAAATGATCAAGGACATCCAGCTCGATTTCACGCGGATCCACTTCGATCGAGATTTCGGCATCGTCGTTAAAGTTGAAATTGCCACGCAGCAGTGACATCAAACGGCTGATTTGCGCTTTATTCAGATACGTTGGCGTGCCGCCGCCCCAGTGCAGCTGGCTGACATGGCGTCCGGCGAACAGCGGTGCGCGATGGATAATTTCTTGTTCCAGGGCATCGAGATATTGATCTGCTTTATGCTGCTGGCGAGTCACAATCTTGTTGCAGCCACAGAAGTAGCACAGTTTGTGGCAGAACGGGATGTGAACGTACAGCGAGAGCGGACGCTCAGGATAACGCGCCACGGCCTTTAGAAATGCTTCTGTGCCGTAGTCTTCAGAAAACTCCAGCGCGGTCGGGTACGAGGTATATCGTGGCCCGGAATAATTATATTTCTGGATCAGGGCCAGGTCCCAGTCTATTAACTGCTCTGACATGCTCACTCCTTCCGATGGCGTCTCTGGCGGGTACGGCGTACCGGCTTAACCCCAGTGCGGGTGATAAGCCGGTTGCGCAGCCACTTCTGTCGCCGCGACAACCGCTGTAGTTTAACGAATAACCACACCAGATAACATATAACCGGAAGGGTTATAAGCAGGACGGGAAGACCCACGGTGTAAAACCGTTAGTTGCCGCCTTTCAGCAGACGCATCATGTCTTCCTGCTTTTCTTCCTCTTCTTCCTCGTCATCGTAAGAAAGACCCAGCTTTTGCATCAGCTCATCGATGCGGTCCAGCTTGGCATCAACCCAGGTCTGATCTTCCGCACTCAGGGTTTCTCCTGCTTCAAGACGCTCCAGCAGCGCATCCAGGCGCTCATCCGTTTCCAGTAAATCCAACTCAGCCTGTGGTGAAAGCATAGGTTTCTCACTCTTCGGTTTGTGCTGTTTGGTGACTTTTTCGGTCACGCCCAATGGAATGGGGTTTTTGCTGCCAATACGAGGATCTTTTTGCTTATTTTGGTTTCCGCCACCAGATGCGCCTTCGCTACCGGACGCACGGCTACCCGCCGCATGACCACGGTGTTTTTTCTGGCGCTTACGGTCGCGAGCTTCCTGATTAATTTCTTCGCGTGTTTTACGACGCGCTTTTGCAGGACCTTTACCGCGTGGTGTAGAAGTTGGTTTCATCATGATTCGTCTTTGGCTGTTTTATTCAGTATATAATTGCGCCGGAATCTAGCAGAAATAAAGAAAAAAGGCGACAGAGTAATCTGTCGCCTTTTTTCCTGACTCTCAACCCTTACGGGCTCTACAATCCTTGTTGGCTATCAACACGCCCTGTTTTTCCCTTAGCCTGAAACATTCCGTGTTGTTTCCATTTCCTTTTACTAACGTCTCCAGACGTTTGTCTCCCTGACAATCCTGTGTCTTCGCCTCCTGGCGCTCCTGACCCTCATCCTGAGTCGACTATCCTGTCAGCTTCCTCGCTATGGGCGCTACTTTACCGCTTTGGCTTAAACGTACAAGTAACCTGGGTAACAATTTCGGACTTTAAGAATAGTGCCTTATCTTAACTATATGATTTATTTTAGTTACGTCATTTTTTACTCTGTCATCTCGTATAGAAACTATCGGCAATGTCTCACAAAGTGCGAGGTTTTTACTTACATAGCCTACGCGTCGAAAAACCAGCCTTTTGCTGGGGTTCAGGTATAATCGCTGCAAAGCCCTGATTGATGGAGAGGACTGCTTTGACTAACTTGAATTATCAACAGACGCACTTTGTGATGAGTGCGCCTGATATTCGCCACTTACCTTCCGATACCGGTATCGAAGTGGCTTTTGCTGGCCGTTCCAACGCAGGCAAATCCAGTGCGCTAAATACCCTGACGAATCAAAAGAGTCTGGCGCGTACATCTAAAACGCCGGGTCGTACTCAGCTCATCAACTTGTTTGAAGTCGTTGACGGCAAACGCCTGGTCGATTTGCCAGGATACGGTTATGCCGAAGTTCCGGAAGAGATGAAGCGCAAATGGCAGCGCGCGCTGGCTGAATATCTGGAAAAACGTCAGAGCCTGCAAGGTCTGGTGGTATTGATGGATATTCGTCACCCACTAAAAGACCTCGATCAGCAGATGATCCTGTGGGCGGTTGAGAGCAACGTTCAGGTTCTGGTACTGCTGACTAAAGCAGACAAGCTGGCCAGCGGTGCGCGCAAAGCCCAGTTGAATATGGTACGTGAAGCCGTACTGGCATTTAACGGTGATGTACAGGTAGAAGCATTTTCATCACTGAAAAAACTGGGCGTGGACAAACTTCGGCAGAAGCTGGATAGCTGGTTTAGTGAACTGGCGCCGATTGAAGAGATGCAGGACGGGGAGTAACCCACCGATATGCCGGATAGCGCCGCTGCGCGTCTTATCCGGCCTACAGCCTGTACGAAACTTTTCTTTCGCACAATAAAAAACGCCCCAGTCATTACTGACTGGGGCGGCTAAAATATTCAGCCAAATCCGATTACGTGAAGTAAAAGGTCTGAAAGATAGAACATCTTACCTCTGTACCCTACGTGAATAACTTTACTCTTTTTTGAGCAGCTCAGAAAGCACTTTTTGTAATTTTTTTTCATTCCTTACATAGGGAATTCTAATGGACATCACAAAAAGTTCTATCTTATGTTGCTTAGTTACGAAAAAGGGGCGTTATTCAGTAAACCCTTAGTGCGCCTGATCCCAGTTTTCGCCACTACCGACTTCCACCAGCAACGGCACATCAATCTGGGTCTCGTTTTCCATCAGTTGATGGATCTTTTTAGAGACGCTTTCGAGGTCATCTTTATGCACTTCAAACACCAGTTCATCGTGTACCTGCATGATCATGCGCACACGTGGTTGCTCGGTTTGCAGCCACCCGTCCACCGCAATCATGGCGCGTTTGATAATGTCTGCGGCAGTACCCTGCATCGGGGCGTTAATTGCCGCGCGCTCTGCACCAGCGCGACGAGCGCCATTACTGGATTTAATATCCGGTAAATAGAGACGACGCCCTTCCAGCGTTTCGACATAACCTTGCTCTTTTGCCTGTGCACGGGTGCGTTCCATATATTCCAGCACGCCAGGGTAGCGTTCGAAGTAGAGGTCCATGTACTTCTGTGCTTCTTTACGTGGAATATTCAACTGGCGCGCCAAACCAAAGGCACTCATCCCGTAGATCAGACCGAAGTTGATGGCTTTCGCGCTGCGGCGTTGTTCACCAGTCACAGAATCCAGCGGTAAGCCGAAGACTTCCGCAGCCGTTGCGCGGTGAATATCTTTCCCTTCGGCAAATGCGGTAAGCAGACCTTTATCACGCGAGAGATGCGCCATGATACGCAGCTCAATCTGTGAGTAGTCGGCGGAGACAATCACGTAGTCTTCTGGCGCAATAAACGCCTGACGAATACGACGACCTTCGTCATTACGTACCGGGATGTTCTGCAGGTTTGGATCCGTGGATGACAAGCGCCCGGTAGCGGTCACCGCCTGGTGATAGGAGGTGTGAACGCGCCCGGTTTTCTTGTTAATCATCAACGGAAGCTTATCCGTATAGGTCGACTTCAGTTTTGCTAAGCCGCGATATTCCAGGATCACTTTCGGCAATGGGTAATCGAGCGCGAGCTCTTCCAGTACCTCTTCCGACGTTGATGGCGCGCCGCCAGGGGTTTTCTTCAGCGGCTTAATACCCTGCTTTTCAAACAGGATAGTTTGCAGTTGCTTGGTGGAAGAGAGGTTAAACGCTTCTCCGGCGATCTCGTGCGCTTTTTGCTCCAGCTCGTTCAAACGCAGCGTCAGCTCTTCTGAATGTTTGTGCAGAACAGCCGGATCGATTTTCACACCGTTGCGCTCAACGCGAGACAAAACAGGAACCAGCGGCATATCGATATTTTCAAAGACGTTCAGCGGTCCTTTATGCTGCTGCAATTCTGGCCACATTTTGAGATGGAGCTGTAGCGTAACGTCGGCGTCTTCCGCAGCGTAACGTCCGGCTTCTTCCAGCGCTATCTGGTTAAAGGTCAGCTGGTTTTTGCCCTTTCCGGCGATCTCTTCAAAGGTGATGGTTTTATGTTTCAGCCAGCGGTCCGACAGGCTGTCCATATCGTGTCGGCCAGCGACGCTGTTAAGAATGTAGGATTCGAGCATGGTGTCAAAGGTGATACCACGCAGTTCGATGCCATAGTTCGCCAGGATACCGCGATCATACTTCAGGTTTTGCCAGACTTTATGCGCGTTCTCATCTTCCAGCAGCGGCTTCAGCAATGCCAGCGCGCGGTCGCGAGCGATCTGATCGGGGGCGTCCAGGTAATCGTGGGCAACAGGAACATATGCAGCCACACCCGGTTCAATGGCAAAAGACAGGCCAACCAGATTCGCAGAGATGTTGTCCAGGCTGTCAGTTTCAGTATCGAAGGCAAAGACAGGCGCTTTTTTCAGCTTCGCAATCCACTCTTCCAGCGTCGCTTCATCCAGAATTGTCACATAGTTATCATACGAGAGAACCGTGGCCGGCCCCTCAGGCGTTTCATCGACGGCGATAGTTTCCTGTGGTTTTGCCGCCGGCTTCGTTCCTTTCGCCTGTAGCCATTTACCCGCTTCAACGTCAGTAACCCAACGCTTGAATTCGTACTGTTTAAACAGGCCAAGCAGTTCATCCGCTGCCGGCTGACGTACTTCCAACTGCTCGCAGGTCAACTCCAGTTCAACATCCGTTTTAATGGTAGCTAATTGATAAGAGAGGTACGCTACCTCTTTATTCTGCTCAAGCTTGCCCGCCATAGTTTTCGCACCACGGAAAGTCAGCCCCGCGATTTTGTCTGATTCAGCATAGAGGGTATCCAGCCCCCCCAGCCCCTGCAGCAGAGCCTGCGCGGTTTTTTCACCTACGCCAGGAACGCCAGGGATGTTATCTGAGGAATCCCCCATCAGCGCCAGGAAATCGATGATCAGTTCTGGTGGAACACCATATTTATTCACCACTTCATCCGGGCCGAGGATCGTATTGGTCATGGTGTTGATCAGGGTGATATTCGGCGTCACCAACTGAGCCATATCTTTATCACCGGTACTAATCAGCACCGGACGACCCACCTTCTCTGCTTCTCGCGCCAGCGTACCGATGACATCGTCTGCTTCCACGCCCGAAACGGCCAGCAGTGGCAACCCCATCGCTTTTACCATCGCATGCAGAGGCTCAATCTGCGCACGCAGATCGTCCGGCATGGGTGGGCGGTGTGACTTGTAGTGTTCGAATAACTCATCACGGAAGGTTTTACCCTTAGCGTCGAATACCACCGCAGCATGGGTCGGCTGATATTGCAGAATCAAGCTACGCAGCATGTTGAGGACACCATACATCGCGCCAGTAGGTTCTCCTGCACTGTTGGTCAGCGGCGGGAACGCATGGTATGCGCGATACAGGTAAGAGGAGCCATCTACAAGGATAAGTGGGTTTTCTGGGATCTGAACCATAATGTCCGTGCCTGTTTATCAGATTATGGGTAAAGGATGCCACAGACAGGATGAAAACATGAGTTTTTCGCCGCATTTGTCGAAAAACTTTTGTAGATCTTCTGCTTTGCTCGCAAAGAAGACTGTGGATAACTTTGTGAATAAATAATTTTCAGCTCTTTAAATATAGCAATAAAATTAACACATCATTTATTTTGTACATATATTTCAGAAGCTTAAATAAATGCGTAGCATTTTATTCCATTTATACAGCTTATATCCTGATGTGGATAGATATTCCCTTTTTTTCTATTCAGGGAAGATCCATCATTTGGTTCGTTTTCTGATAAAATCAGCCCCTTGCGCCTCTTTAGCGCACTATCTATGGCTAACCTTTTGAATAATTTAATTATGACGAGAATACTCGCTGCGATAACGCTGTTGCTGAGTATCGTATTGACCATATTGGTCACGATTTTTTGTTCTGTGCCGATCATCCTTGCCGGAGTTGTAAAACTCCTTTTGCCCGTTTCCGTTGTCTGGCGCAAGGTTTCTGTCTTCTGTAATTTCATGATGTACTGCTGGTGTGAAGGTCTGGCGCTACTGCTACACCTCAATCTGCGACTGAAGTGGGATGTCGAGGGACTGGAAGGTCTTAGCAAGAAAAACTGGTATCTGCTCATTTGTAACCATTACAGCTGGGCTGACATCGTTGTGCTTTGCGTGCTGTTCCGTAAGCACATCCCAATGAATAAATATTTCCTCAAGCAACAACTGGCCTGGGTGCCCTTTATTGGCCTGGCCTGCTGGGCGCTGGATATGCCGTTTATGAAACGCTATTCGCGAGGCTACCTGCTCCGTCATCCAGAACGGCGCGGTAAAGATGTCGAAACAACGCGTCGTTCCTGCGAGAAGTTTCGCGTACACCCGACAACTATTGTGAATTTTGTCGAAGGTTCACGCTTTACCAAAGAGAAATGTGAGCAAACCCGCTCTCCTTATCAAAACTTGCTCCCTCCAAAGGCGGCCGGTATTGCGATGGCATTGAACGTACTGGGGTCGCAGTTCGATAAAATGTTGAACGTCACGTTGTGCTATCCGGAAAACAGCAGCCGACCGTTCTACGATATGCTGAGCGGTAAGCTAACGCGTATTGTCGTGCGGGTGAATCTCGAGCCAATTCATGAAGAGTTGCACGGTGATTACGTGAACGATAAGGGATTCAAGCGTCGGTTTCAGCTATGGCTTAATACGCTGTGGAGTGAGAAAGATGCGCAGCTGGACGCGATTAAAGCCTCAAATAAAAAAGCCGGTCAGCACAAGTGACCGGCTTTTGCTTTTACTTCTGACCAACCAGATACTTCACGGTATCCGCATACTGTTGTACAAAGATATCCATGCTGCTGGTATCCATGCCCTGCGGATTTACCTGATATTTGCCATTCACGAACATTGCCGGAACGCCCTGCAGCTGTAAATCAGCCGCCGCTTTTTCCTGCTGCGCCACGAGTGATTTCACCACGAAGCTGTTCCATGCCGCATCATAGTCTTCACCTTTAATACCCGCGTCGACAAACACTTTACGGATATCAGCTACAGACTGAACGGTCTGGGTTTTCTGAACACCTTCAAACAACGGAACGGTTACTTGATCTTCAACGCCCAGCGCCATAGCAACGGCCCAAGCTTGCGTCAGATCTTTGCCCAAAGGCCCCAGAAACTCGACGTGGTACTTGGTCATCTTGGTGCCTTCAGGCAGTTTTTTCTTCACGTTATCAGAGACGTGAAGAACTTCTTCAAACTGATAGCAGTGCGGGCAGTAGAAGGAGAAGAACTCCAACACTTGCGGTTCACCCGCAACAGGCTTTTCCAGAGTGATGTATTGTTTGCCATCCTGGAACTGCGCTGCAGATGCGCTAAAAGCTAAAACCATACCAGCCAGCGCCAGCCATAATTTTTTCATGTTCAAATTTCTCCGATTAATACATTGGCGTTAATTGTAAGGGGGGCTCTTGCAGAATTTTTGCCTGCTCAATAAAGGTCGCGGTCTGACGATGCCAGTAATCTTCCCCGGTTAACCACGGGAAGTTTTTTGGAAACGCAGGGTCAGCCCAACGTCGAATTAGCCAGGCAAGATAATAAACTAAACGCATAGCGCGTAAAGGTTCTATCAGTCCGATTTCAGAGGTGTCGAACTCACTAAACTCTTCATAAGCCTCGATAATGGTTTCAAGCTGCATGCGTTGTTCAGCTTTATCGCCATTGAGGAGCATCCATAAATCCTGAACAGCGGGGCCATTGCGGGCATCATCTAAATCGACAAACATCGGACCATCGCGCCACAGAATATTACCGGCATGACAATCACCGTGCAGACGTAACGTGGTAAAACGTGCATGCCAGCGTTCGGTAACGACCGCGATAAGCGCATCCGTTGCCTTCAGGAAAGCCGCTTTTTGCCCTGATGGGATCAACTGTGCGTGTTCAAAAAGCTTACGCGGCTCAGTCAGGTATTCTTCAAGACCAATCGTCGGGCGAAAGGCAAAAGTACGCTTGCATCCGGTCTGATGCATACGCCCCAGATAGCGCCCCACCGCCTCCATCTGATCAATATTGTCGGCCTCAAACTGCCGCCCGCCGACGCTGGGGAAGATCGCATAATGGAAACCCTGATGGCTTAACAGCGTTTGGCCGCTTAGTACCAGCGGAGCAGCTACCGGGACTTCATCGCTTACCAGTTCCAGAGCAAACTGGTGCTCTTCCTGGATCTGCTCGACAGACCAACGTTCAGGGCGATAAAACTTAACGACAAAGCGTCGACGGTCTTCGTCCTGGAATTGATAGACACGGTTTTCATAGCTGTTAAGCGGGGTAAGCCCGGAGTCCACCCGGATCCCCTGCTCAAACAGTGCATCCATGATGGTATCCGGGTGTAGCGTCTGGAAATTAAAAGCGTTGTCGTTCATCCCATCATCCGGAAAATACTACGAATGATTCAGGATATCATTTCGCAGCGCTTTCGGTGGTGGCGATTACAAGCTTTTACTCTTTAATTACGCCACGTGCGCGGAGTAGTGCGGTTTTAAAATCTTCTTCATAATCTTTCTGAATACCTGGGATGACGGCGTCTTTCGCCGAGTCACGCATTTTCAGGTGATAGATCAGAATGTCATCAGTTAAATCCGCCAGTTCGCCGTCAAAACCTGACTCTTGCGCCAGTTTCTGTAAAAATTGCATCAGGTTAAGATCGGGTTCCTTCTGCCAGGCCGGCTGGAGGAGTTCAATAACTTCATTCAGACGTTTACATTTCATGGTTGTGCTCCTTAGGCTCAATACAGATACGTTAGCAGGGTCAATCCCACATTAAAAGAGGCGATATCAGTGATTCTGGATAGTGCAATAACAGGGGTTGTGCTGGCAGGCGGTAAGGCCAGACGGATGGGCGGAACCGATAAAGGTCTGCTTGAGCTGGACGGTAAACCTCTTTGGCGGCATGTGGCCGATACCCTCGCTTTACAGGTCGAAACCGTGGTGGTTAATGCCAATCGCCACCGGGATATTTACCAACAAAGCGGCCTGAAAGTTATCCCTGATTCATTGGCCGATTTCCCTGGCCCACTGGCCGGGATGCTATCGGTATTCCTGCAGCAAGCGGGGGAGTGGTTTCTGTTCTGCCCGTGCGATATGCCCTATATTCCTCACGATCTGGTCAAACGTTTGAAGGAACAGCGCAAAGCTGCACCGGTTGTCTGGGTGCATGATGGGGAAAGAGATCATCCGACCATTGCGCTAATGCACCGCACCATGCAACCCTTGCTACAGGATTATCTTCAGTCCGGTGAAAGACGCGTCATGGTCTTTATGCGCCAGGCTGGCGGTCATGCTGTCGATTTCAGCGATCATAAAGATGCGTTCGTGAACGTGAACACCCCTGAAGAACTTACAAAATGGCAGGACAAATCATGATCCCATTACTCGCTATAGCAGCATGGAGCGGAACAGGAAAAACTACGCTGCTTAAAAAATTGATCCCGGAGCTACGTGCCAGAGGCATTCGTCCCGGATTGATTAAGCATACTCATCACAATATGGATGTTGATAAGCCCGGCAAAGATAGCTATGAGCTACGCAAAGCCGGTGCAGCACAAACCCTGGTCGCCAGCCAGCAGCGCTGGGCATTAATGGTAGAGACCCCGGAAGAGCCCGAACTGGATTTAGCGTACCTGGTAAGCAGGATGGATGCTTCTACATTGGATATGGTGTTGGTTGAAGGCTTTAAGCATGAACCTGTTGCTAAGATCGTTCTTTTTCGCGACGGTTGCGGGCACAGTCCAGAGGACCTGGCGTTAGACAACTATGTTATCGCGGTTGCCAGTGATATTCCGCTTGCGGTGGATGTTCCATTGTTAGATATCAACGATATACAGCAAGTTGCCGATTTTGTTACGCAATGGATAAGAAGATAGCTGCTGTGTCGTGATACGCTTTTGTAGCCCGGATCAGGCGGGAGGTCACCTCCGGCAGTTTTCATTCCCTGCAGACGCAAAAAAGCCCATCCGGCAGGATGGGCTTCTTCACTTATTTGATGCCTGGCAGTTCCCTACTCTCGCATGGGGAGACCCCACACTACCATCGGCGCTACGGCGTTTCACTTCTGAGTTCGGCATGGGGTCAGGTGGGACCACCGCGCTACAGCCACCAGGCAAATTCTGTCTATCAACACACTTTTCGCATGTCGATGTAATCTGTAATCAAGCTGAATTTCGATGTCTCATCCGCCAAAACATCTTCGGCGTTGTAAGGTTAAGCCTCACGGTTCATTAGTATCGGTTAGCTCAACGTATCGCTACGCTTACACACCCGACCTATCAACGTCGTCGTCTTCAACGTTCCTTCAGGACCCTTAAAGGGTCAGGGAGAACTCATCTCGGGGCAAGTTTCGTGCTTAGATGCTTTCAGCACTTATCTCTTCCGCATTTAGCTACCGGGCAATGCCATTGGCATGACAACCCGAACACCAGTGATGCGTCCACTCCGGTCCTCTCGTACTAGGAGCAGCCCCCCTCAATTCTCCAGCGCCCACGGCAGATAGGGACCGAACTGTCTCACGACGTTCTAAACCCAGCTCGCGTACCACTTTAAATGGCGAACAGCCATACCCTTGGGACCTACTTCAGCCCCAGGATGTGATGAGCCGACATCGAGGTGCCAAACACCGCCGTCGATATGAACTCTTGGGCGGTATCAGCCTGTTATCCCCGGAGTACCTTTTATCCGTTGAGCGATGGCCCTTCCATTCAGAACCACCGGATCACTAAGACCTGCTTTCGCACCTGCTCGAGCCGTCACTCTCGCAGTCAAGCTAGCTTATGCCTTTGCACTAACCTCCTGATGTCCGACCAGGATTAGCTAACCTTCGTGCTCCTCCGTTACTCTTTAGGAGGAGACCGCCCCAGTCAAACTACCCACCAGACACTGTCCGCAACCCGGATTACGGGTCTACGTTAGAACACCAGCCATTAAAGGGTGGTATTTCAAGGTTGGCTCCATGCAGACTGGCGTCCACACTTCAAAGCCTCCCACCTATCCTACACATCAAGGACCAGTGTTCAGTGTCAAGCTATAGTAAAGGTTCACGGGGTCTTTCCGTCTTGCCGCGGGTACACTGCATCTTCACAGCGAGTTCAATTTCACTGAGTCTCGGGTGGAGACAGCCTGGCCATCATTACGCCATTCGTGCAGGTCGGAACTTACCCGACAAGGAATTTCGCTACCTTAGGACCGTTATAGTTACGGCCGCCGTTTACCGGGGCTTCGATCAAGAGCTTCTCCTTACGGATAACCCCATCAATTAACCTTCCGGCACCGGGCAGGCGTCACACCGTATACGTCCACTTTCGTGTTTGCACAGTGCTGTGTTTTTAATAAACAGTTGCAGCCAGCTGGTATCTTCGACTGATTTCAGCTCCATGAGTAAATCACTTCACCTACATATCAGCGTGCCTTCTCCCGAAGTTACGGCACCATTTTGCCTAGTTCCTTCACCCGAGTTCTCTCAAGCGCCTTGGTATTCTCTACCTGACCACCTGTGTCGGTTTGGGGTACGATTTTGTGTTACCT
This sequence comes from Citrobacter sp. RHBSTW-00887, assembly GCF_013728095.1. Taxonomy (NCBI): domain Bacteria; kingdom Pseudomonadati; phylum Pseudomonadota; class Gammaproteobacteria; order Enterobacterales; family Enterobacteriaceae; genus Citrobacter; species Citrobacter sp. RHBSTW-00887. The sequence goes on from NZ_CP056267.1 coordinate 5,186,364, forward strand.
GATGCTTAGAGGCTTTTCCTGGAAGCAGGGCATTTGTTACTTCAGCACCGTAGTGCCTCGTCATCACACCTCAGCGTTAACAAGACTCCGGATTTACCTGGAATCTCCGCCTACATGCTTAAACCGGGACAACCGTCGCCCGGCTAACATAGCCTTCTCCGTCCCCCCTTCGCAGTAACACCAAGTACAGGAATATTAACCTGTTTCCCATCGACTACGCCTTTCGGCCTCGCCTTAGGGGTCGACTCACCCTGCCCCGATTAACGTTGGACAGGAACCCTTGGTCTTCCGGCGTGCGGGTTTTTCACCCGCATTATCGTTACTTATGTCAGCATTCGCACTTCTGATACCTCCAGCATGCCTCACAGCACACCTTCAACGGCTTACAGAACGCTCCCCTACCCAACAACACATAGTGTCGCTGCCGCAGCTTCGGTGCATGGTTTAGCCCCGTTACATCTTCCGCGCAGGCCGACTCGACCAGTGAGCTATTACGCTTTCTTTAAATGATGGCTGCTTCTAAGCCAACATCCTGGCTGTCTGTGCCTTCCCACATCGTTTCCCACTTAACCATGACTTTGGGACCTTAGCTGGCGGTCTGGGTTGTTTCCCTCTTCACGACGGACGTTAGCACCCGCCGTGTGTCTCCCGTGATAACATTCTTCGGTATTCGCAGTTTGCATCGGGTTGGTAAGTCGGGATGACCCCCTAGCCGAAACAGTGCTCTACCCCCGAAGATGAATTCACGAGGCGCTACCTAAATAGCTTTCGGGGAGAACCAGCTATCTCCCGGTTTGATTGGCCTTTCACCCCCAGCCACAAGTCATCCGCTAATTTTTCAACATTAGTCGGTTCGGTCCTCCAGTTAGTGTTACCCAACCTTCAACCTGCCCATGGCTAGATCACCGGGTTTCGGGTCTATACCCTGCAACTTAACGCCCAGTTAAGACTCGGTTTCCCTTCGGCTCCCCTATTCGGTTAACCTTGCTACAGAATATAAGTCGCTGACCCATTATACAAAAGGTACGCAGTCACCCCATAAAGAGGCTCCCACTGCTTGTACGTACACGGTTTCAGGTTCTTTTTCACTCCCCTCGCCGGGGTTCTTTTCGCCTTTCCCTCACGGTACTGGTTCACTATCGGTCAGTCAGGAGTATTTAGCCTTGGAGGATGGTCCCCCCATATTCAGACAGGATACCACGTGTCCCGCCCTACTCTTCGAGTTCACAACACATGCACTTTTGTGTACGGGGCTGTCACCCTGTATCGCCGGACTTTCCAGACCGTTCCACTACCACACATGCTGATTCAGACTCTGGGCTGCTCCCCGTTCGCTCGCCGCTACTGGGGGAATCTCGGTTGATTTCTTTTCCTCGGGGTACTTAGATGTTTCAGTTCCCCCGGTTCGCTTCATTACGCTATGTATTCACGTAATGATAGTGTGACGAATCACACTGGGTTTCCCCATTCGGAAATCGCCGGTTATAACGGTTCATATCACCTTACCGACGCTTATCGCAGATTAGCACGTCCTTCATCGCCTCTGACTGCCAGGGCATCCACCGTGTACGCTTAGTCGCTTAACCTCACAACCCGAAGATGTTTCGTAAAACACTTCAGCATTGCGAAAATTTGAGAGACTCGAACACACCGCTTTTCATTTCTTGTTTACGGAGAAATGAAACAGTGTGTCGTTTCAATTTTCAGCTTGATCCAGATTTTTAAAGAGCAAAACTTCGCAGTGAACCTTTTCAGGTACACTCTGAAGTTTTCTTGTGTTTTTGCAGTAAAGGATGGTGGAGCTATGCGGGATCGAACCGCAGACCTCCTGCGTGCAAGGCAGGCGCTCTCCCAGCTGAGCTATAACCCCATCGTAAATGCTAATCTCTGTACCCTAATTCGTTTCCGGGCAAGGCGCGGTGGTGCGAAGCATACTGAAGTATGCGAGCATCGCCGTAACACAGCACGGATGCGAATTTGGTAGGCCTGAGTGGACTTGAACCACCGACCTCACCCTTATCAGGGGTGCGCTCTAACCACCTGAGCTACAAGCCTGCAGAGATTTTCTTACTGCTAATTTTCATCAGACAATCTGTGTGAGCACTACAAAGAACGTTTCTTTAAGGTAAGGAGGTGATCCAACCGCAGGTTCCCCTACGGTTACCTTGTTACGACTTCACCCCAGTCATGAATCACAAAGTGGTAAGCGCCCTCCCGAAGGTTAAGCTACCTACTTCTTTTGCAACCCACTCCCATGGTGTGACGGGCGGTGTGTACAAGGCCCGGGAACGTATTCACCGTGGCATTCTGATCCACGATTACTAGCGATTCCGACTTCATGGAGTCGAGTTGCAGACTCCAATCCGGACTACGACATACTTTATGAGGTCCGCTTGCTCTCGCGAGGTCGCTTCTCTTTGTATATGCCATTGTAGCACGTGTGTAGCCCTACTCGTAAGGGCCATGATGACTTGACGTCATCCCCACCTTCCTCCAGTTTATCACTGGCAGTCTCCTTTGAGTTCCCGACCGAATCGCTGGCAACAAAGGATAAGGGTTGCGCTCGTTGCGGGACTTAACCCAACATTTCACAACACGAGCTGACGACAGCCATGCAGCACCTGTCTCACGGTTCCCGAAGGCACCAAGGCATCTCTGCCAAGTTCCGTGGATGTCAAGAGTAGGTAAGGTTCTTCGCGTTGCATCGAATTAAACCACATGCTCCACCGCTTGTGCGGGCCCCCGTCAATTCATTTGAGTTTTAACCTTGCGGCCGTACTCCCCAGGCGGTCGACTTAACGCGTTAGCTCCGGAAGCCACGCCTCAAGGGCACAACCTCCAAGTCGACATCGTTTACGGCGTGGACTACCAGGGTATCTAATCCTGTTTGCTCCCCACGCTTTCGCACCTGAGCGTCAGTCTTTGTCCAGGGGGCCGCCTTCGCCACCGGTATTCCTCCAGATCTCTACGCATTTCACCGCTACACCTGGAATTCTACCCCCCTCTACAAGACTCTAGCCTGCCAGTTTCGGATGCAGTTCCCAGGTTGAGCCCGGGGATTTCACATCCGACTTGACAGACCGCCTGCGTGCGCTTTACGCCCAGTAATTCCGATTAACGCTTGCACCCTCCGTATTACCGCGGCTGCTGGCACGGAGTTAGCCGGTGCTTCTTCTGCGAGTAACGTCAATTGCTGCGGTTATTAACCACAACACCTTCCTCCTCGCTGAAAGTACTTTACAACCCGAAGGCCTTCTTCATACACGCGGCATGGCTGCATCAGGCTTGCGCCCATTGTGCAATATTCCCCACTGCTGCCTCCCGTAGGAGTCTGGACCGTGTCTCAGTTCCAGTGTGGCTGGTCATCCTCTCAGACCAGCTAGGGATCGTCGCCTAGGTGAGCCGTTACCCCACCTACTAGCTAATCCCATCTGGGCACATCCGATGGCAAGAGGCCCGAAGGTCCCCCTCTTTGGTCTTGCGACGTTATGCGGTATTAGCTACCGTTTCCAGTAGTTATCCCCCTCCATCGGGCAGTTTCCCAGACATTACTCACCCGTCCGCCACTCGTCACCCAAGGAGCAAGCTCCTCTGTGCTACCGTTCGACTTGCATGTGTTAGGCCTGCCGCCAGCGTTCAATCTGAGCCATGATCAAACTCTTCAATTTAAGTTTGATGCTCGTGAATTAAACTTCGTAATGAATTACGTGTTCACTCAGAGACTTGGTATTCATTTTTCGTCTTGCGACGTTAAGAATCCGTATCTTCGAGTGCCCACACAGATTGTCTGATAAATTGTTAAAGAGCAGTTGCGACGCGCTTTAGCGCTCTGTCGCGAGGTCCCGTATATTACGTTTTCCTCATTCAGAGTCAAGCATTTATTTTTGCTTTTCTCTGCGAGATTCTCAGTGGAACCCCGCTGACCCGGCGGCGTGTAATCCGTTGTTCCGTGTCAGTGGAGGCGCATTATAGGGAGTTATTTCAGGCTGACAAGGGGAAATTTAAAATAATCTTCCGAGTGCGTATTTTTTATTCTTTGTGCTTATTTTGACAACGTTTTGTGGGTTAATTGGGCGATTTCCCGCGCGAAATCCGCGACCTGTTCCCAATCGGTATACACCACTTCTTTATTGGTATCTGTTTCACCGCCTGACATCTTCATTATCAGTTGGATCATAACGCGGTCATACCAGCGATAGCGGGGATACAGCAAAGCGCCAGCAATAACCGCACTGCGATCAGGCCGCCACGGCGAACTCATCAGGAACTTACGCGCATAGCTGTTAGTTTGCGGCGTGCGTTTCTCCGGTTTACGGGCAACCAGGTTTACGGAGTAGAAGGCACTCGGCATCGCGTTCAGCCGCGTGGCATGCTTTTTCACAAACTCCTGAAAAGCTGCATGGTAATGACCATAGCGAATCGAGGCGCCAATCACCACGCTGTCATAATTTTGCCAGTCAGGCTCCGCGGTACGATGCAAATTAACGACATCCGCCCAAACGCCCAGCTCTTTGAGTTCAGAAGCCAGATACTCGGCGATTTCACGCGTTTGTCCGTCCCGGGAAGAAAAAAGAATCAGTGTTTTCACGTGTTACTCCATTATTCACGCCAGAAAGTAGGGGTAAAGAGTACCAGCAGGGTAAAGACCTCCAGACGACCAAACAGCATATTGGCAATCAGGATCCACTTCGCCACGGGGTTCATACTGGCAAAGTTGTCGGCGACAACCCCCAGCCCTGGCCCCAGGTTATTCAGCGTCGCCACAACAGAGGCAAACGCGGAGAAGTCATCAACACCGGTCGCAATAATCGCCAGCATACTGATAATAAAGACCAGCGCATAGGCAGAGAAGAATCCCCACACAGCTTCAAGGATTCGCTCCGGCAAAGCACGGTTACCCAGCTTGATACTGTAAACCGCATTCGGGTGGACCAGTCGTTTCAATTCGCGGTTACCCTGCTTAAACAGCAACAGGATACGAATCACCTTCAAGCCACCGCCCGTCGACCCGGCACAGCCGCCAATAAAAGCAGAACATAGCAACAGCACCGGCAGGAACAGCGGCCAGCGGGCAATACTGTCCGTAGTAAATCCGGCGGTCGTCGCCATCGATACCACCTGAAAAAAAGCCTGGTTGATGGTCGTGAGTGCCGAACCGTAGGTATTGTGTATCCACAGCACCAGCGTACAGACAGCCACCAGCGTCAGCTGCACCCCAATGAACATGCGGAATTCTGGATCGCGCCAGTAGACCTTCAGGCTGCGACCGCTGAGTAAAGAGAAGTGCAGACCATAGTTACAACCGGAGATCAGCAAGAAGATAGCAATAATGGTGTTAATCGTGGGACTGTCGAAATACCCCACGCTGGCATCGTGTGTGGAAAAGCCGCCGATGGCTATCGTAGCAAAGCTGTGCCCAATAGCGTCAAACGCGGGCATCCCGGCAAACCATAGCGCCAGCGCACACGCCACCGTCAGTAATACATAGATAAGCCACAGCGTTTTCGCCGTTTCGGCAATACGCGGACGCATTTTGTTATCTTTCAGCGGGCCCGGCATTTCTGCCCGGTAGAGCTGCATCCCACCGACGCCAAGAATAGGCAGAATAGCCACCGCCAGCACGATGATCCCCATCCCGCCGAACCATTGCAGCATCTGTCGATAAAAGAGGATAGCGTGTGGCAATGAATCCAGCCCCACCAGCGTTGTCGCCCCCGTGGTGGTTAATCCGGAGAAGGATTCAAAAAAAGCGTCGGTTATCGTGAGGTTAGGGCTTTCCGCAAAGATGAACGGTAGCGCACCCACGCTACCCAGCACGGTCCAGAACAAAACGACAATCAGAAACCCTTCGCGCGATTTCAGCTCGCCCTTCTCTTTACGGTTTGGCCACCACAGCATGGAGCCGATCGCCAGAGCAACGAAGAAAGTTTGAGTAAACGCACGCCCTGCCCCATCGCGGTAGATGAGCGCTACCAGTCCGGGGATAATCATTGTCCCCGAGAATAAGATGACCAGTAGTCCAACGATTCGGGTGATGGCGCGAAAATGCATCTCTGCCGCTTCCTTAGTTCTTTAAAATGAGGTGGGGATTATTCTTCAATCGCTAACAATTGCAATGAACCACGACTAAAATCCGCCAGTTTTGCCGAAAATTCATCCACTTTGGCATAAGGAAGCGCCACCCTGAGCCGAACAAAAGCCTGGTAATCACTGGCAACAACTTTACCGTCAAACTGCCCCAGCAAAGCTTCAATGCCTGCCAGCTGACCGTACTCACACTGCAAAGTATATTCGGTTAATGGCGTCTTGCGCTGCGTCGTTAACTGACGCAACGCCTGATTCACGCCGCCACCGTAGGCTTTCACTAGCCCACCCGTACCCAGAAGGATACCGCCGTAGTAGCGCACCACCACCGCGGTAATCTCACCGATGCCACTCCCCATCAGCTGCGCGAGCATCGGTTTGCCTGCCGTACCTGCCGGTTCGCCATCGTCTGAGAATCCCAGCTGCTGCGAGTCATTGGGCGCGCCCGCCACCCACGCCACACAATGGTGGCGGGCGTCCGGGTGTTCCGTTTTGACTGACTCAACAAACGCTTTCGCCGCTTCTACGCCGTCCGTATGGGCGAGCAGCGTAATGAAGCGGCTTTTTTTGATCTCTTCAACGACGCTTACCGGCGCCGCAGGGATTAACCAACTGTCCATTACGCCAGTTTTAAATCCCGTGTCATGTTTTCGATATTGTTCTCGTGGACCACCACGTTGTCTTCAATTCGAATACCGCCGAACGGTTTCAGGGCTTCAATTTTCTGCCAGTTGAAGTGTTTGCTGAACTGCCCTTCACGCCACGGCGCCAACAGCGATTCAATGAAGTAGATGCCCGGTTCGATGGTCAGGACCATGCCCGGTTGCAGCACGCGGGTGCAACGCAGGTAAGGATACTTCGACGGCGCGGCCAGATGCGTACCGCTGTCATCCTGCATAAAACCAGCGACATCGTGTACCTGCAGACCCAGCGGGTGACCAATGCCATGCGGCATAAACGGCCCGGTAAGATCGTTTTCCACCATCGCCTCTTCACTCATATCAGTGACGATTTGATGCTTACGCAGCAGCTTCGCGATGCGCTGATGGAACTGAATGTGATAATCCACATAGCTGGTGCCCGCTTTCATAGTGGCAATCAGCGCCAGTTGCTCGTCATTCACATCCTTCACCAGATGCGCATAGTCGTTGTCGCTTTTCGCCGACCACGTACGCGTCAGGTCTGCTGCATAGCCGTTGTATTCCGCACCGGCGTCCAGCAGGAAACTGCGGATTTCAGACGGAGCCTGATGATCCAGCCTGGTGTAATGCAGAACCGAAGCATGCTCGTTAAGCGCCACGATGTTGCTGTACGGTACGTCGGTGTCGCGATGACCGGTAGCAGTCAGGTAAGCGAGGTTGATGTCAAACTCGCTCATCCCGGAACGGAACGCTTCTTCCGCGGCACGGTGTCCATTCACCGCCATTTTCTGTGCTTCGCGCATACAGGCCAGTTCGTAATCTGTTTTGTAAGCACGATAATAATGCAGGTAGTCGATAACCCCTTTCGGGTTGATATTGCTGGCCGCGATGTCCAGCTGCAGCGCGCGTTCCGGAACCGGACCGATGTAACCGATATTGCCGCGAGCAGCAGGCAGCTGGCTACCGATACCATCAGCTTTTGGCAGCGCGATGATCTCAATTTCTTCCGTCCAGAAGGAGGTCGGCAGCGGCTCAACGTTGTGCCAGTAATCGACCGGCAAGTAGAACCACAGTTTCGGCTTATTCACGCCATCCACCAGCAACCAGCAGTTAGGAACCTGCGTTACAGGCACCCAGGCTTTGAATTGCGGATTGACCTTAAACGGGTAGGGATGATCGTCGAGAAAGACGTTAACAAGTTCTCCTGAGTGAATAAGTAACGCATCCAGCTTGAAGCGCTCCAGCGCGTCGCGCGTCCGTTCTTGTAGGGTAACGATATGATTTTTATAGAGTGCGGCCAGTGATTCCATTTTCTATCCTTCTGTTTTTTTGACCTCAAGTGTCCGCATCTTAGCACATCGTTTTGTGAGTGCGTGATTTCTGCCGAGCGTGATCAAATCGTCATTTCTTTAATCATTCATTTGCATTTTATTAACATAAAACACACACTTCGATTCATCTGGTATGACCAGATCACCTTGCGGATTCAGGAGACTGACATGCTTTACAAAGGCGACACCCTGTACCTCGACTGGCTGGAAGATGGCATCGCCGAACTGGTGTTCGATGCCCCAGGCTCAGTCAATAAACTCGACACGGCCACCGTTGCCAGCCTAGGCCATGCGCTTGACGTGCTGGAAAAACAACCGAATTTAAAAGGGCTGCTGCTGCGTTCTAACAAAGCAGCCTTTATTGTTGGTGCCGACATCACCGAATTCCTTTCACTGTTCCTCGTGCCTGAAGAGCAACTGAGCCAGTGGCTGCATTTTGCCAACAGCGTCTTTAATCGCCTGGAAGATCTGCCTGTTCCGACTCTCTCAGCGGTTAACGGCTATGCGCTGGGCGGCGGCTGTGAGTGTGTCCTGGCGACCGATTATCGTCTGGCTACGCCGGACCTGCGCATCGGCCTGCCGGAAACCAAGCTGGGCATTATGCCAGGCTTTGGCGGCTCCGTGCGTATGCCACGTATGCTGGGTGCGGACAGCGCGCTGGAAATTATTGCTGCGGGTAAAGATGTGGGTGCTGAGCAGGCGCTAAAAATCGGTCTGGTCGATGGCGTAGTGAAGCAAGACAAACTGCTTGATGGCGCGATCGCGGTATTACGTCAGGCGATTAACGGCGACCTCGACTGGAAAGCCAAACGTCAGCCGAAGCTGGAGCCGTTGAAACTCAGCAAAATTGAAGCAGCAATGAGCTTTACCATCGCCAAAGGTATGGTGGCGCAGACGGCAGGTAAGCATTATCCCGCACCGATTACCGCGGTAAAAACCATTGAAGCAGCGGCCAGTTTTGGTCGTGAAGAAGCGCTGAATCTGGAAAATAAAAGCTTTGTTCCACTCGCGCACACCAATGAAGCCCGCGCACTGGTTGGAATTTTCCTTAACGATCAGTTCGTGAAAGCCAAAGCCAAAAAGCTCACCAAAAATGTTGAAGCGCCAAAGCAAGCGGCTGTGCTGGGCGCAGGCATTATGGGCGGCGGCATCGCTTACCAGTCGGCCTGGAAAGGCGTGCCGGTTGTCATGAAAGATATCAACGACAAATCATTAACGCTGGGCATGACCGAAGCGGCCAAGCTACTGAACAAACAGCTTGAGCGCGGCAAAATTGACGGTCTGAAAATGGCGGGCGTTATTTCCACCATTCATCCCACCCTCGACTATAGCGGTTTCGAACGCGTGGACGTGGTAGTTGAAGCGGTCGTAGAAAACCCAAAAGTGAAAAAAGCGGTACTGGCGGAAACCGAAGATCAGGTTCGCCCGGACACCGTACTGGCTTCGAATACTTCCACCATCCCAATCAACGAACTGGCCAGCGCGCTTAAGCGTCCGGAAAACTTCTGTGGGATGCACTTCTTTAACCCGGTGCACCGTATGCCGCTGGTTGAGATCATTCGCGGCGAGAAAAGCTCGGATGAAACCATCGCTAAGGTTGTCGCCTGGGCAAGCCAGATGGGCAAAACGCCGATTGTGGTTAATGACTGCCCTGGTTTCTTCGTTAACCGTGTGCTGTTCCCCTATTTTGCCGGTTTCAGTCAGCTGCTGCGCGACGGAGCGGATTTCCGCAAAGTCGACAAAGTAATGGAAAAACAGTTTGGTTGGCCGATGGGCCCGGCTTATCTGCTGGACGTGGTAGGTATTGATACCGCGCACCACGCGCAGGCGGTGATGTCCGCAGGCTTCCCTCAACGTATGCAGAAAGATTATCGCGATGCGATAGACGCCCTGTTTGATGCTAACCGTTTCGGGCAGAAAAACGGTCTCGGATTCTGGCGTTATAAAGAAGACAACAAGGGTAAGCCGAAGAAAGAAGAAGATGCCACCGTTGACGCTCTGCTGGCAGAGGTCAGCCAGCCGAAACGCGACTTCAGCGATGAAGAGATTATCGCCCGCATGATGATCCCTATGGTCAACGAAGTAGTGCGTTGCCTGGAAGAAGGCATTATCGCCAGCCCGGCAGAAGCCGATATGGCGCTGGTATACGGTCTGGGCTTCCCTCCGTTCCACGGCGGTGCGTTCCGCTGGCTGGATACGCTCGGCAGCGCGAAGTATCTCGATATGGCTCAGCAGTATCAGCACCTTGGTCCGCTGTATGAAGTTCCGGTCGGTCTGCGTGATAAAGTGCGCCATAACGAACCGTATTATCCCCAGGTTGAGCCAGCCCGCCCGGTTGGCAGCCTGAAAACGGCTTAAGGAGTCACAATGGAACAGGTTGTAATTGTTGATGCGATCCGTACCCCGATGGGCCGTTCGAAAGGGGGCGCGTTTCGGAACGTGCGGGCAGAAGATCTCTCTGCACATTTAATGCGTAGCCTGCTGGCGCGTAATCCGGCGCTGGAGCCAACCGCGCTTGATGACATTTACTGGGGCTGTGTGCAACAAACGCTGGAGCAGGGTTTCAATATCGCCCGTAATGCCGCGCTGTTGGCGGAAGTTCCGCACTCCGTTCCGGCCGTCACGGTCAATCGCCTGTGCGGTTCGTCCATGCAGGCGCTGCACGATGCGGCACGCATGATCATGACTGGTGATGCTCAGGCGTGCCTGATTGGCGGCGTTGAGCATATGGGCCATGTGCCAATGAGCCACGGCGTTGATTTCCACCCGGGTATGAGCCGCAACGTGGCGAAAGCCGCAGGGATGATGGGCCTGACCGCGGAAATGCTCTCCCGCATGCACGGCATCAGCCGTGAAATGCAGGACGCTTTCGCCGCACGTTCACACGCTCGCGCCTGGGCTGCAACACAGTCTGGCGCTTTTAAAAACGAAATCATCCCGACCGGCGGTCATGATGCCGACGGCGTGCTGAAGCAGTTTAACTACGATGAGGTTATCCGTCCGGAAACGACCGTTGAAGCGCTCTCCACCCTGCGCCCGGCGTTCGATCCGGTGAACGGAACGGTGACTGCCGGTACCTCCTCTGCGCTCTCCGACGGCGCAGCGGCGATGCTGGTAATGAGCGAAAGCCGCGCCCGTCAACTGGGTCTGACGCCGCGTGCCCGTATTCGTTCGATGGCTGTTGTCGGCTGCGATCCGTCAATCATGGGTTACGGCCCGGTTCCGGCCTCAAAGCTGGCGCTGAAAAAAGCGGGACTCTCCACCAGCGACATCGGTTTGTTTGAGATGAACGAAGCCTTTGCCGCTCAGATCTTGCCGTGTATTAAAGATCTGGGGCTGATGGAGCAGATCGATGAGAAGATCAACCTCAACGGCGGGGCGATCGCCTTGGGTCACCCGCTGGGCTGTTCTGGGGCGCGTATCAGCACCACCCTGCTCAACCTGATGGAACGCAAAGACGTGCAGTTTGGTCTGGCGACGATGTGTATCGGGTTAGGTCAGGGTATCGCAACGGTATTTGAGCGAGTTTAATCAAAGATAAATTCCCCTAAATAATTCACGCTGCATCGCAGCAGCCACTGAGCGAATCCCCGGGAACATAGATAACTATGTGACCGGGTGAGCGCAGGCAGCCCACAAAGAGGCAGTGTGAATTATGACGGGGAAAGGTTTAGTTGCCGTTCTTCCCGCCTGTCAGGGGCGGGTTTTTTATTTCCCTGAACTACCACGCACCACTAACTGCACCGGCAGCAGCAGATTCTCTTCCTGATTTTCTTCCAGCAGTAAACGCAGCGCTTCACGCCCCAGCTGTTTTTTATCAACCGCAACGGTAGTCAGCGGCGGATGTGACCAGGCCGCAGCATCGATATCATCAAATCCCACCAGCGCAAGATCTTCCGGGATACGTATACCCTGCTGAGCACACACCTGCTGAACAACCATCGCTGCCGCGTCGTTATAGGCAAAAATGGCATCGGGCGGCTCTGGCAGTCTGAGTAGCTCATTAACCGCATCCACCAGAGATTGCTCGGTATCCAGCAGCGGCGGCGCAACGACGTCATACTCTGGCGGCATTAGCAAACGGGCTTCATACAATGCCTGACGGTAGCCCTTTTCACGCTGACGGATGCTGTAGTGCGCGAGCGTACTGGCAAGAAAAGCAATGCGGCTGCGGCCTTGCGCAATCAGATGTTGCGTGGCCAGATAGCCGCCCAGGGTATTGTCAGGATTCACGCAAGGCAGTCCTGGCGCCCAGAGATCCACCAGCACCAGCGGCAATTTCATCTGTTGTAGCAGCCCAAGCAACTCAGGTTCAAAAAATCCCGCGCAGATCAGCGCATCAGGCTGGTGCAGCATCACCTGCTCACTCACTGCATCGCCTGGACCTATAGAGAGAAAGCTTAGCGCAACCCCCTTTTCGCGACACAGATCTTCTATCCCCAGCAGCAGTTGAGAGTAAAACGGTAAAGCCCGGCTGATATTGTGCTGGCGATGCAGTAAAAACAGGACACGTTTGATTTTGTCTGCGCGCAGGCGAGAAAAATCATAACCCTGTTGCTGCGCCACTGAAATAATGCGCTGTCGGGTCTCTTCCCGCAGCCCCGGTTGCCCTTTTAGCGCGCGGGAAACAGCGCCAACCGAGACGCCACAAGCATCGGCAATGTCTCTGATACGTACAGGTTTCGTCATTTCACTCTCATGGATTTACTGCGGCTTGTTGCGCTCCCAGCCAGGCTGCGCCTCGTACGCCGCTGCTGTCGCCGTGGCGGGCCTGAACGATCGGTGTGCGGCACTGTTTACCAAACACGTACTGCGCCACTCGCGCCTGTAAGCCTGAGTACAGTAAATCGATATTGGATACCCCTCCCCCCAGCACGATAACATCGGGATCGAGCATATTCACCACACTCGCCAACGCGCGAGCCAGTTGATCGCAATAGCGTTCCCACAACAAACAGGCGTCTGCATCACCTGATGCTACCCGTTGCATAATTTGTGGCACACCCATATGTTGCGCGGTGTGATTCATATACTGGCGCTCCAGGCCACTACCGGAAATAAAGCTCTCAATACAGTTCAACTGTCCGCAATAGCATGTCACTTCAGCCCCGTCCCGAGATCCGTGGTAGCGCGGCAATGCATTATGCCCCCACTCTCCGGCACAGGCGTTAGGGCCGGAGATCAACCGGTTCTCGATGCACAGACCACCGCCGCATCCGGTACCGAGGATCACGCCAAATACCACGCTATGCCCACGCCCACTACCGTCCATCGCTTCTGACAGGGTAAAGCAGTTGGCATCATTGGTAACGGGCACTGGCATTCCTAATGCACGCTCGAGATCTTGCGCAAAGGCCTGCTGATTCAGCACCAGAATGTTGGAATTCTTAATCAAACCTTCGCTATCCACCGCACCTGGCACCCCGACGCCAACCGATAAAGGCTGATTAATGGCCTGCATAGCCCTGGCTATCATCTCCGTCACGGCCTGGAAAAAATCACCGTAACGCTGCTTTGGTGTCGCACATCGTTCGTGGTAAACAATTTCACCCGCGTTATCAATCACCACCGCTTCGATTTTAGTCCCGCCGATATCCAGTCCGAGCCTCATGGTTTTTCCTCATTTGCATCTCACAATGTGATGCGGTTTAGCTTGCCTATTTTGTTTACTAAACACATGGAGAGCTGTCACAAAAACTCAATTTATGTTTTATTGACGGACATATTATGTTTACTAAAAAATAATTATGATGAGAAAGAGAGGCAATGACGCCGGGCCTGCGCCCTGCTAGTTGGAAGACAGATGATTGATGGATGCGCCGGAAGGGCTCCGGCGCACAGCGCTTAAATGAACGCGAAAGCGTCGCCAAACAGGCGATCTTCACGCGCACTGCGTTCATTACAGAACAGATCGCGCGCGATTTTGGCCATTTCAAAACGACCGGCAATGTAGATATCGTGCTCAGCCAGGGTACCGTAATCCTGCAATACCGCTGTTAACACGGTTCCCGTACGACCACGCCAGCCGTCTTCTGGCTGTTCCACCACTGGCTCAACGCGCAGATTCGGGTGATTAACAGACAACGCTTCCAGTTCGGAGAGATCGTAGAGATGCTTCTCTTCACGCCCACCCCAGTAAATGGTGATATCGCGGTTTGGATTACGTGCCAGCGCAGTAAGCAGAATGGAACGCACGTAAGAGAACCCTGTACCACCGGCAATCAGGATCAGCGGGCGCTCGTCTTCATCACGCAGCCAGGCTTCGCCATGCGGAATGTCGACCTTGATTTCCCGGTCTTTCAGAATGCGGTCCATCACAGCCATGGCATAAAGATTTAGCTCAGAGGCGCCAACGTGCAGCTCAATGAATCCTTGCTCGTCCGGCGTGGATGCCATGGAGAACGGACGCTTATCCCTTTCGTCCATCACGACCATTAAATACTGGCCAGCACGAAAGGAAAACGCCGCGTCTGGCACTAAACGAACGCGATATACGGTATCAGTGATAGCTTCTACCGAGGTCACTTTACAGCTTAAGGTTGTCATGCGCTCTCTCTGTCGGATCAATAGGCAAAACGATCGCGCCTCAGGCGCTTTTGCCGTCATTAAAGATGGCCAGTTCATCCCAAATTGCGTCAATACGCGCAGTTACTTCAGGATCTTTTTTAATCGGGCGTCCCCATTCGCGTTGGGTTTCGCCCGGCCATTTATTTGTGGCATCCAGCCCCATTTTTGAACCCAGGCCGGAAACCGGCGAGGCAAAGTCCAGGTAATCAATTGGCGTATTCTCTACCAGTACCGTATCCCGGGCCGGGTCCATACGGGTAGTAATTGCCCAAATCACATCATTCCAGTCGCGTGCATTGACATCATCATCGCAGACAATAACAAATTTGGTGTACATAAACTGGCGCAAAAACGACCAAACACCCATCATGACGCGTTTGGCATGACCAGCGTACTGTTTTTTCATCGTCACCACGGCCAGACGATATGAACAGCCTTCCGGAGGCAGGTAAAAATCGACGATTTCCGGGAACTGCTTTTGCAGAATAGGAACGAAAACTTCGTTCAGCGCCACACCAAGCACCGCGGGCTCATCAGGCGGACGTCCGGTATAAGTAGAGTGATAAATCGCCTCTTCACGCTGGGTAATGTGCGTAACGGTAAAGACCGGAAAGCTATCTACTTCGTTGTAGTAACCGGTATGATCGCCATACGGTCCTTCCGGGGCCAGCTCACCCGGTTCGATATACCCTTCCAGCACGATTTCAGCACTGGCGGGCACTTCCAGATCGTTGGAAATACATTTGACCACTTCGGTCTTGGTGCCACGTAACAGCCCGGCAAATGCGTACTCGGATAATGTATCAGGGACGGGCGTCACGGCCCCCAGAATGGTCGCAGGATCTGCCCCCAACGCCACCGAAACCGGGAAGCGTTCTCCAGGATGCGCCGCACACCACTCCTGGTAATCGAGCGCGCCGCCGCGGTGGGACAGCCAGCGCATAATGAGCTTGTTTTTGCCAATCAGCTGCTGGCGATAAATGCCCAGATTCTGCCGCTCTTTATGCGGACCACGCGTTACGGTTAGCCCCCAGGTAATCAGCGGTGCGGCATCTTCCGGCCAACAGGTCATAATCGGAATACGGTTTAAATCGACGTCATCACCGGAGTAGATTTTTTGCTGACAAGGCGCACCGCGCAACCGCTTAGTCGGCATGTTCAGCACCTGCTTAAACTGCGGCAGCTTATCAAACAGATCGCGGAACCCTTTCGGTGGCTCCGGCTCTTTCAAAAACGCCAACAGTTTACCGACTTCCCGTAGTGCCGAGACATCTTCCTGCCCCATCCCCATCGCAACACGCTTCGGTGTGCCAAACAGGTTACACAGCACCGGCATGGAATAGCCTTTAGGATTCTCAAACAGTAACGCAGGCCCGCCAGCACGCAGAGTGCGATCGGCAATTTCAGTAATTTCCAGGTGGGGATCCACCTCAAGCGAAATGCGTTTGAGCTCGCCCTGCTGTTCAAGCAGCGTCAGGAAGTCGCGTAAATCGTGATATTTCATGGCGTCCATTGTGGCCTCTTCGTAAGCGCTTCATTATACGGCGTTCATCATTGTGATGCTGTATTTTTGTTAAATTAGCGTGAACTCTGGCGATAGATATAAGCCCTGGGAGTATATACCCGTTGGGTTTCAGCCTGCTTTGAGGTGGGTATAATTAACTTAACTCATGGCTTTTGCTATGCTAGCGCTCAGAACAAGCGAATAAGAGTTATTATGCAATCCTGGTATTTACTGTACTGCAAACGTGGGCAACTTCAGCGTGCCCAGGAACACCTGGAAAGACAGGCGGTGAACTGCCTGACGCCTATGATCACCCTGGAAAAAATGGTGCGTGGTAAACGTACCACAGTCAGTGAACCACTATTCCCTAATTACATGTTTGTCGAGTTCGACCCGGAAGTGATCCACACCACCACGATCAACGCCACGCGTGGTGTCAGCCATTTCGTTCGTTTTGGAGCGACGCCTGCGACCGTCCCATCCCCCGTAATTCACCAGCTTTCTATCTACAAGCCTGAAGGTATTGTTGACCCGCAAACCCCTCAGCCAGGGGACAGCGTGATTATTACTGAAGGGGCGTTTGAGGGACTGAAAGCGATCTTCACCGAACCGGATGGCGAAGCGCGTTCCATGCTGCTGCTTAACCTCTTGAATAAAGAGATTAAGCAGAGCGTGAAAAATACCGGTTTTCGAAAGATATAAGCCGTTTAGAAGGTCACTTCGAACAGCGTTCTGACGTTGGCATCAATGGTTGCTGACAGCCATTGAGGATCTTCCCCACGCCAGTGAGCAATTCGCTCAAGAATATGCGGCAGGTGCGCCGGTTCATTGCGACGTGACGTCGGTTTAGGCGTTAAGTCGCGAGGGAGTAGATAAGGTGCATCGGTTTCTATCAGCAGTCTTTCCACCGGAATAAACGGCAGCAGCTCCCGCAGTTCCATCCCCCGGCGTTCATCACAGACCCACCCGGTGATACCGATATAAAGCCCTCGGTCCACGCAGTCCTGCATCTCCTGGCGCGAACCGGTGAAACAGTGCAGCACCGCGCCTGGGAGGCTGTCCAGCCACGGCTCCAGCAACCTCAGAAAACGCTCATGCGCATCCCGACAATGCATGAAAATCGGCATCTGCAGTTCAGCAGCAATGCGCAGTTGCGCTTCAAAAGCACGTTCTTGCTCCTGCGGCGTGGAGAAATTGCGATTGAAATCCAGGCCGCACTCACCAATAGCGACTACCTTCGACTGGTTTGCCAGCGCGATGATCTCGTCTTCCGTTGAGGATTGCCATTGGCTGCTGTCATGCGGGTGCACGCCAGCCGTGGACCAGCAATGCGGATAATGCTGCGCCAGCTTTAACGCCTGCTGGCTTTCGTGAAGGTTTGTTCCGGTCAGAAGCATACCGTTTACGCCCGCAGCAAAGGCGCGCGCCACGACCTCATCCCGGTCTTTCGCAAATTGTGAACTGGTTAAATTAACGCCAATATCAAACATGCTTCCTCCCATATGACAACCGCCCTGACGGGCGGTTGAATTTATTCTTCAGTTTTCTCGGTGGCTTCGGCTTCTTTTGCTTCTTCAGCCTCGTTGTCCTCATCTCTCGTACGTCGCTTACCGACATAGAAACGAGAGAAGAAAACACCCACCTCGAACAGGCAGTACATCGGTATCGCCAACAACGTTTGCGAGAAGACATCTGGCGGAGTCAGTAGCATCCCGACGACAAAGGCACCCACCACAACATAAGGACGTTTTTTGCGTAAATCATCTGGCGTCGTAATGCCCATCCAGCATAGCAGCACGATGGCGACAGGCACCTCAAAAGAGACACCGAAAGCCATAAATAGCGCCATTACAAAGCTGAGATAGCTGGCAATGTCCGTTGATACCTGCACGCCTTGCGGAGCCGTGTTGGCCAGAAAACCAAACGCTAACGGGAAGACAACAAAATAGGCGAATGCCATGCCGATGTAGAACAACAACGAACTGGAGACCAGCAGCGGAACAACCAGACGGCGTTCATGTTTATACAACGCTGGCGCAATAAATGCCCACACCTGGTAGAGGATCACTGGCGCTGACAGGATCAGCGATACCATGAAGGTCAACTTGATTGGGGTAAAGAACGGCGAAGCCACATCGGTGGCGATCATCGTTGCACCCTGCGGCATCTGTTTAATCAACGGCGCCGCGACCATATGGTAAATGTCGTTGGCAAAGTAAACCAACGCCAAAAAGATCACGATTACCGCAATGATGCAGTTCAGGAGTCGCTTACGCAGCTCAATAAGATGCGTGATGAGCGGTTGGGTATCTTCTACAGCCATGTTTACGGTTTATCACTCGACGAGGGGGAGGATTCGGCAACAGGTGCGACAGCTTTCTTTTCTGCATCCATTAACGTAGCGGAAGTGTTTTCCGTTGGCTCTGGCGTTTTAGCACCCGTGGATTCCGGTTTTTGCTCCGGCGAACTGGCCTGGTTTTCAGCGGCAGCAGGGGTGACCCCTTCTCGCTGCGCTTCAGCTTCTTTCACCACCGGATTATGGATAGTGTGCGCTTCATCGCTCTCTTTCTCAGGATCGTGCACACTGTAAGAACGCTTCATCGACTCTGCCGCTTCACGCAGCTCATCCATTGAGGCTTTCAACTCCGGGGTCAGATTTGTCAGGCTCGCTTTCTCTACTTTCTTCAGGCTGTCCTGAAACTCCTGAAGCTTAAGCTCCTGGGTCAGTTCATTCTGAACAGTAGTTGCCAGGGAACGCAAAGCACGAACCCAGCCAGCAACCGTTTTTACCGCTACAGGTAAACGTTGCGGCCCCAGGACGATGAGGCCGATCACGAACACCAATAACAGTTCGCTAAAACCGATATCAAACACGGATTATACCTGCTCTTTATCTTGGCTTTTGGCGTCTTCTTTTTTCACTTCGCCCTGCTTATCGGTAATGGATTTAGCAGTAAAATCAGCGTCCTGGCTGGTTTTATCTTGCTTTGGCTCATCATCACCCATTGCTTTTTTGAAGCCTTTAATCGACGCGCCAAGATCGGAACCGATGGAGCCGAGTTTCTTGGTGCCAAATAGCAGTACAACGATGACGGCAATGATCAACAACTGCCAAATACTGATACCACCCATACATGTTCCTCTGTCATAGATGATGAATTAATAAGGCCGTAGTATACGTTACACGACCTGCCTAGGGCGATGAAAAATTCAGCGCATTTTGCGCCAGCCGATCAACCAGGCTAAGACGCCGCCGGCCATTAACCAGCCCGGCATAAGCCCCCACTCAGGACGGCTTACCAGCAGGAATGTTCCACTGAGCAACAATGTTGCACCAATGCCCAATAAATAACGGGATTGTCCCTGACGTACATGATTCGCGTGAAGCTCGCGGGCAATCTTATCAACACTGTGCTGTAAATATTTGCCCTGGCGCAAACTGTCATACACCAGTTCAGGTATTTCTGGCATTTTTTCGACCCAGAACGGTGCTTTTTCTTTAAATGCCCTAACAAGCGCCGGAATACCGACCTGATCTTTGATCCAGGATTCGAGGAAAGGCTTGGCCGTTTTCCACAAATCTAACTGCGGGTAGAGCTGACGTCCGACACCTTCAACGTACAGCAGCGTCTTCTGTAGCAATACCAGTTGAGGCTGAACTTCCATATTGAATCGGCGCGCTGTGTTGAACAGATTTAACAGCACATGACCAAAGGAAATCTCCGCCAGCGGTTTTTCGAAAATCGGCTCGCACACGGTACGAATGGCGAATTCAAACTCTTCTACGTTGGTATCCGGCGGAACCCAGCCAGAATCCACATGCAGTTCAGCAACTTTGCGGTAGTCGCGGTTAAAGAACGCGATGAAGTTTTCAGCCAGATAACGCTTATCTTCTTTGTTTAAAGAACCCACAATCCCACAATCAATACCAATGTATTTCGGGTTTTCAGGATGCTCATAACTCACGAAAATGTTCCCAGGGTGCATATCCGCATGGAAAAAGCTGTCGCGGAATACCTGAGTAAAGAAGACCTGAACACCGCGTTCAGCCAGCAGCTTCATATTGGTGCCGTTCTTCTCAAGCGAGGTGACATCTGAAACGGGAATACCGTAAATGCGCTCCATCACCATCATGTTCTGACTGCAATAGTCAGAGTACACTTCCGGGATGTACAGCATTGGGCTGTCTTCAAAATTACGTCGCAGCTGAATCGCGTTCGCCGACTCGCGCAGCAGATTCAGCTCATCAATCAACGTTTTTTCATATTCACGGACCACTTCTGTTGGTCGCAGGCGGCGGCCGTCTGGCATCAGGCGAGGTACCCAGCGAGCAAGGCGGTAGATCAGTTTCAAATCCGCTTTAATTACCGGCAGTATGTCCGGGCGGATAACTTTGATCACCACCTCTTTCCCATTCGATTTCAGTCGCGCGGTGTGAACCTGAGCAATAGACGCGGATGCCAGCGGTGTGATCTCAAAATCATCAAACCATTCCTCGACGGGCAGCCCACCCATCGCCTCTTCGATTTGTTCTTTCGCTCTTTGCCCATCGAATGGGGCTACCCGATCCTGCAATAACGCTAGCTGATCGGCGATGTGTGGCGGGAAAAGATCGCGGCGGGTAGAGAGCATTTGCCCGAACTTAATCCACACCGGGCCGAGCTCCTGTAAAGCCAGTCTCAGCCGTTCTCCCAGCGGTTTGTCTTTATGTCGGTTGGGCA
Source organism: Citrobacter sp. RHBSTW-00887 (assembly GCF_013728095.1). Taxonomy (NCBI): domain Bacteria; kingdom Pseudomonadati; phylum Pseudomonadota; class Gammaproteobacteria; order Enterobacterales; family Enterobacteriaceae; genus Citrobacter; species Citrobacter sp. RHBSTW-00887. The sequence continues at coordinate 5,207,212 of NZ_CP056267.1, forward strand.
TCCAGAACAGCGTGTAACGCCACAGCCGGAGTGGCAGCGTGATACGCATTTTGGGGATGAGTTCATCAAGACCGTAGCTTAAAAAAGTGCGAATGATGAAATAAAGGCGCCGTACTTCACCTGGCGTCATTTGGCCTCCAGTTTTTCCAGCCGTTTGGCCAGAGATTCGACCGCACGCTCAACGGCTGCCGTTTCTTCTGCAAACCATGCAACCTCAAGCGGACCAGGAGCCATACGCCACTCTTCGGTGATCGCTTCGGCAACATAGCGCTGCTGGCGTTGAATGTTGTGGCACAGGAACTTCGCTCCACCACGCAAAACTTTGCTGACCCCTTCCGCGACGATATCGCCGGTATAAGGTGCTAACAGTTCTGCGGGATCAAACTCCGCCAGATCGGCCAACGCGACAAAGTTCTGTACCACCTGGATATCGCCCTGAACCTCCAGCTCACCACTGCGGATAAGCGTGGTGAGTTGCTGCCGGTCGCGTAATTTCGGTAACACGCTGGCATGTGTGATTACGGTGCAATCGGCTTCGCCTTCCCATGCCCCCAGCACATCGACCTGGCACTCACTAAACACCAGCACTAACGGTGTTGAAAATCCTTTTAGCTCAACACGCAGCACTTTGCCCTGTAAACGCGTTCTGGCTGACTTGAGCGCAGGAGAATGATACAGAAAGGTGTTAAGCAAATTTTCAACGCCGGCGGTCACTAAGGGTTTTAAAGGCATCCCCAATCTCCTGTCAGAACTTGTAACCACGATGCAGCGCAACGACACCTGCCGTCAGGTTGTAGTAATCAACGCTTTCGAACCCGGCATCTTGCATCATTGCTTTTAAGGTGTCCTGATCGGGATGCATGCGGATGGACTCCGCCAAATAGCGATAACTGTCTGCATCGCTTGCCACCATAGAACCAATGCGCGGCAAAACGTGGAAAGAGTATGCGTCGTAGGCTTTACTCAGCGGTTCGATAATCGGCTTGGAGAACTCCAGCACCAGTAGACGTCCGCCCGGCTTCAACACGCGATACATAGATCGTAATGCTTTGTCTTTATCCGTTACGTTGCGCAGACCGAAAGAGATGGTGATGCAGTCAAACGTGTTGTCTGGGAAAGGTAATGCTTCCGCATTCGCCTGAACGTACTCAACGTTACCCACGACGCCGATATTACGCAGCTTTTCGCGACCCATTTTGAGCATTGAGTCGTTGATATCCGCCAGCACAACTTTGCCAGTTTCGCCTACCATGCGAGAGAATTTCGCCGTTAGATCGCCCGTACCGCCCGCTAAATCGAGAACGGTTTGCCCGCGACGCACGCCACTGCAGTCAATGGTGAAGCGCTTCCACAAACGATGAATGCCAAATGACATTAAGTCATTCATAACGTCATATTTAGACGCCACAGAATGAAAAACGTGGGCCACCATGTCAGCTTTCTGCTCTTTAGCGACGGTCTGAAAGCCAAAGTGCGTCGTTTCTTGTGAATTATCCACCATCTCAGTGCCTGCTCATCCAAAAAATGTTCAAGAAGTGTAACAGATTGGGCCAATTTGCCCTACCCTTCTGCCCGGTTCAACTACCCCAAACGGACTAGTTTAATTGCTGGTTTACCGCTTCATCATCAGGGTAAGGTTCATCCTGCTGCGTCTCAGGGACCGAACGCAAGCGGTACTCTTCATCCTGCGTAGTGGCTTGTTCAGCCAGTTCAGGATTAATCTCGCGCTTAATTTCCACGCCTAAACTGCGAAACGCTTCTGCCTGCGACAGGACGTTTCCACGGCCTGAAGAGAGTTTTTTCATCGCCTGTCGGTAGTTATCCTGAGCTTTATCCAGGCTTTGGCCAATTGCCGACATATCATCCACAAACAACCGCATCTTGTCATAAAGTTTGCTGGCCCGATCGGCAATCTGTTGCGCATTACGACTCTGATGCTCGTAGCGCCACAAGTTGGCAATCGTGCGCAATGCCACCAACAACGTGGTAGGGCTAACCAGCATAATGTTATTTTTAAGTGCTTCGGTAATCAGTTCAGGCTGTCTATCGAGCGCCAGTAAAAAAGCAGGCTCAACGGGGATAAACATCAGCACATAGTCAAGTGTGCGTAGCCCAGGAAGTTGCTGATAGTCTTTGCGCCCCAACAGACGGATATGGTTTCGTACCGAGGCGATGTGCTCCTGCAACGCGCTCTCGCGGGTGTATTCATCTTCAGCATTAAAATAGCGTTCATAGGCGACCAGCGTCATTTTCGCGTCGATCACCACATCTTTGCCCTGCGGTAACCGGACGATGACATCTGGTTGCATCCGCGAACGGGCGTCGTTCTCAATGCTGACCTGGGTTTCGTATTCATAGCCTTCGCGCAGACCGGAAGCCTCAAGCACCCGCGTGAGTACGACCTCGCCCCAGTTGCCCTGCGTTTTGTTATCGCCTTTTAATGCCCGCGTCAGGTTTACCGCTTCCTGCGCCATCTGCGCGTTCAGTTGCTGCAGATTACGAATTTCGTGCGCCAGAGTATGGCGTTCTTGCGCCTCTTTACCAAAGCTATCCTGAACCTGGCGTCGAAAACCGTCCAGTTGTTCGCGAAGCGGTGTAAGCAGGCTGTTCAGGCTTTGGCGATTTTGCTCGTCTACACGACGGTTGCTGTGCTCGAAAATACGGTTCGCCAGATTTTCAAACTGTTCGCTCAGACGCTGTTCGCTGTTGATCATCTGGCGGATTTTATCTTCCGCATGCTGCTGCGTCGCTTCCAGTCGGGTAGTGACTTCTCGAAGATCGGCTTCCAGAGAGGTGTTGATGCTGTGCAGACTGCGCAATTCGTTATTGAGTAGTTCGCACTCATCGCGCCAGTGGGCTTCTTGTGAGAGCTGCTGGCGGGCGGCGCTTAGCGCAATATCCAGTTCACGTCGTTCTTCGATGAGGTCAGCACGGATCCGATCGGCGTGCGCTTTTGTTGCCAGCCACCCCACCAGCAGCCCTGCGGCTAACGCCAGCACGGCACTCATCATAATTGAAATATCCACAACGCCCCCTTACAGCAACGACTTACCCGCACAAAATAGAATTGTGCTGTATAAACGTCCAGTTTAAAAGGAATTTCCTGCGAGGCACTACGCAAAATAAAAAGGCCGAACGCGTCGGCCTTTTTGAATAGACGGGAGAATTACAGTAAACGACGCGCAGCTTCCACCACGATTTTCACCGCGTGGCTTTCTGTTTGTTTCATCGTTTCCGCATTAGGGATCTCTTGCTGAGTACGGTTCACGATAACACCCGCGACCATACCGGCACGCAGACCCTGGCTTGCGCACATGGTGAGCAGCGTAGCAGATTCCATTTCGTAGTTCATGACGCCCATAGACTGCCACTCTTCCATTGAGCCTTTGAAACGGCTCACTACGCGACCAGAGAAGGTGTCATAACGCTCCTGGCCCGGATAGAAGGTATCAGAAGACGCGGTAACGCCTACGTGGGTGGTGGCGCCGATAGATTTCGCCGCTTCCACCAGCGCGGTGGTGCACTCGAAGTCCGCGATGGCCGGGAATTCCATTGGCGCGAAGTGCAGGCTTGCACCGTCCAGACGGACAGACGCCGTGGTGACCAGTACATCACCTACGTTGATATGCGGCTGGATAGCACCAGTCGTACCGATACGCAGGAAGGTACGAATGCCCAGCTGTGCCAGTTCTTCTACGGCAATAGAGGTTGACGGACCGCCGATACCGGTAGAGCACACGATCACGGCTTTACCATCCAGCTCAGCACGCCAGGTAGTGAACTCGCGATGAGATGCCAGCTTAACCGGCTTATCCATCAGCGCGGCGATCTTTTCCACACGCTCCGGGTCGCCAGGGACGATAGCGAGCTGAGCCCCTTGTAAATCGTTCTTAGTGAGGCCGAGATGAAAAACATCAGACTTAGACATAAAAACTCCTCTGTGAATCGGTTTTGTCAGAAGAAGCAAAAACACACTTTACCGAAGGCATGAACATATTTTCGTGACAGTCATCACTATGATGTAAATCAATTGCATTCCATTACCATAAAATAGTGACCTGAATCACATAAATGATGCGATGTAAGGAAGCCCTGCACAAAAGATAGACCGTTTAAGGCAATGTGGTTCGTTGCATGTGTCTATAGTTAACAATGCGCTTTTTGGCTGAATATTTAAGGGTACGGAGAATACCATGACAACACGACAATCTGGCTTTGCACCTGCTGTATCTCCACCGACGTCTACCACGGTTCACACTCCGGATAACGCCATTATCGCCGGTGTAACGTCCATACCTTCACAAGGCGATGATATGCCAGCGTATCACGCACGACCAAAACAGTCCGATGGCCCGCTACCAGTGGTCATTGTCGTGCAGGAGATTTTTGGCATTCATGAACACATTCGTGACGTTTGCCGCCGTCTGGCTCTGGAAGGGTATCTGGCTATCGCACCAGAGCTCTATTTTCGTGAAGGCGATCCCAATGACTTTGCCGATATCCCTACGTTGCTCAGCAGCCTTGTCGCCAAAGTGCCTGACTCTCAGGTATTGGCCGATCTGGATCATGTCGCCAGTTGGGCTTCTCGTAACGGAGGAGATGCCCACCAGTTGATGATCACCGGATTTTGCTGGGGTGGACGCATCACCTGGCTGTATGCAGCTCATAATCCGCAGTTAAAAGCGGCGGTAGCGTGGTATGGCAAACTGGTGGGCGATAAAACCCTCAACTCACCGAAACATCCTGTTGATATCGCGACCGATCTTAACGCCCCCGTTCTGGGACTTTATGGCGGCCAGGACACCAGTATTCCGCAAGATACCGTTGAAACAATGCGTCAGGCGCTGCGTGCCGCCAATGCAAAAGCGGAAATCGTGGTCTATCCCGATGCCGGACATGCATTTAACGCCGATTATCGTCCGAGCTATCACGAAGAGTCCGCAAAAGATGGCTGGCTGAGAATGCTGGAGTGGTTCACACAATACGGCGGGAAGAAATAAACGTTAATTGCCCGGCGGCGACTACGCCTTACCGGGCCTACAACTCTTGCTATTTCCTGTAAGCCGGGTCAGCGCTTGCGCTTCCCGGCCACCGGCTCTGAATTACGCCTGACGCAGGTTCTGCGCGGCTTTGACCATGTTCGCCAGCGCGGCGCGGGTTTCCGGCCAGCCGCGCGTTTTCAGGCCGCAGTCCGGGTTGACCCACAGACGCTCGGCCGGAATACGCTGCTCGGCTTTCTTCAGCAGGGCTTCAATCCACTCCACGCTCGGGACGTTCGGCGAGTGAATATCGTATACGCCCGGCCCGATTTCGTTCGGATAGTCGAACTCTTCAAACGATTCCAGCAGCTCCATATCAGAGCGTGAAGTCTCAATGGTGATCACGTCCGCGTCCAGCGCCGCAATGGAGTCCATGATGTCGTTGAACTCGCAGTAACACATGTGAGTGTGGATCTGGGTTTCATCCTTCGCCACCGCCGCGTTAATGCGGAAGGCTTCCACGCCCCACTCCAGATACGCCGCCCAGTCGCTGCGGCGCAGTGGCAGACCTTCGCGCAGTGCCGGTTCGTCAATCTGGATAATGCCAATACCCGCCGCTTCCAGATCCGCTACCTCATCACGCAGCGCCAGCGCAATCTGCTTAGCGATGGTTTCACGCGTCACGTCTTCACGCGGGAATGACCAGCAGAGAATGGTCACCGGACCGGTCAACATGCCTTTTACCGGTTTGTCGGTCAGCGACTGGGCATACTTCGCCCACTCCACGGTGATCGCTTCCGGGCGGCTGACATCGCCAATAACCACCGGTGGTTTCACGCAGCGAGAGCCGTAGCTCTGTACCCAACCATTCTGGGTAAAGACGAATCCGTCCAGGTGCTCGCCAAAATATTCCACCATGTCGTTACGTTCGGCTTCACCGTGCACCAGCACGTCGAGCCCCAGACGTTCCTGTTCAACAATCGCCTGTTTGATATGTTCCGCGATACCGGTGCGGTAGTTACCGGCATCCAGATTGCCCTTTTTGAAGTCCAGACGCAGGCCGCGAATTTCCGTGGTTTGCGGGAATGAGCCGATAGTGGTGGTCGGCCATGCCGGCAGATTAAAGCGGGCACGCTGCGCTTCGGCGCGAACCGGGTAAGCGTTGGCACGTTGGCTGTCCTGGGCGGTGATCGCCCCCAGACGTTTTTCCACTGCGGCGTTGTGTACGCGGGTAGAGTGACGACGAGCCTGGATTGGTGCGCTCCACGCCACAATTGCCGCCGTATCACCGCTGTTCAACGCATCACGCAGCAGCGCCAGCTCGCCGCATTTTTGTAGGGCGAAGGCAAACCAGCTCTTCACTTCTGCATCAAGGCGGGTTTCCACGCTGAGATCAATTGGGCTGTGCAGCAAGGAGCAGGAAGAAGCTACCCACAGGTCACGTTTCCCGACGATATCTTTAATTTGCGCGTATTTTTCGCTGAGATCGGCACGCCAGACGTTGCGACCGTTCACCAGCCCCGCTGACAGCAACCAGTCGGCAGGCAGACGCTTGTGCAGCTCGGCCACATCATCTTTACCGTGCACGAAGTCAACGTGCAGCCCCTGCACCGGCAGCGCGGTAATGGTATCCAGGTTTGGCGTTACGCCTTCGAAGTAGGTGGTCAGCAGCAGCTTCACCTGACCCGTCAGCGCGTCATACGCTGGTTTGAAGGCGTTCAGCCAAACCTGAGGCAGCTCCAGCACCAGAGCAGGTTCATCAATCTGCACCCACTCAATACCGCGTTTCGCCAGCTCAGCCAGCACCTGCTGGTAAACCGGCAGAATATCGTTCAACAGGCTCAGGCGGTCAAACTGTTCGCCCTTTACTTTCCCCAGCCACAGGTAAGTTACCGGTCCCAGCAACACAGGTTTCACCTTGTGGCCAAGCGCCAACGCTTCATCCACTTCATCCAACAGTTGGGTCCAGGTCAGTTTGAACTGCTGACCTTTGGTGAACTCTGGCACCATGTAGTGATAGTTGGTGTTAAACCATTTGGTCATTTCTGCCGCCGCCGCGGGCTCCCCGGTTGGTGCGCGGCCACGGCCAATGCGGAATAAGGTATCGATATCGACCGAGCCGTCTTTATTTTGATGACGAGCCGGAACGTTGCCGAGCAGCAGGCTGGTGGTCAGCACGTGATCGTACCAGGCAAAATCGCCCACCGGCAGCAGGTCAACGCCCGCCTGCTTCTGCTGATCCCAGTGACGGGCACGCAGCTCGCGGCCAACGGTTAGCAAATCTTCACAGGAAGAATTTCCCGCCCAGTAGCTTTCTTGCGCTTTTTTCAGCTCGCGACGCAGGCCAACGCGAGGGAAACCGAGGGTGTGATTAAGTATTGTCATTTTTCTTCCTCTAATTATATGTAAATCCTATTGATTTTTAATTTAGGGAGGGTGGCAAGTTTATTCATCCCAGGAGCTTACTGAAGTAAGTGACCGGGGTGGAAAAACACAGCCAACGCACCATAAATTTAAAAGACGAAGGATTTTAGCCATCCAGATGTTTACACATCCATAATTGACAGTTACTGTATATTCCTCAAGCGCAATTTGTTCATGCCGAAGTGAAGGACTTTCATGATCGAGATTAAACACCTGAAAACGCTCCAGGCGTTGCGGAATAGTGGTTCGCTGGCGGCCGCAGCGGCGACGTTGCATCAGACCCAATCCGCCCTCTCTCACCAGTTCAGCGATCTGGAACAGCGCCTTGGCTTTCGACTTTTTATCCGTAAAAGCCAGCCTCTGCGCTTTACGCCGCAAGGCGAAATTTTGCTGCAGTTAGCAAATCAGGTGTTGCCGCAAATTGGTCGTGCGCTGCAGGCCTGCAACGAACCGCAGCAAACCCGGCTGCGGATCGCTATTGAATGCCACAGCTGTATTCAATGGCTGACGCCCGCGCTGGAGAATTTTCGTGCCAACTGGCCGCAGGTGGAGATGGACTTTAAATCCGGCGTGACGTTCGATCCGCAACCAGCGCTACAACAGGATGAGCTGGATCTGGTGCTGACATCCGACATTCTGCCGCGTAGCGGACTGCACTACTCGCCGATGTTCGATTTTGAAGTCCGCCTGGTACTGGCGCCGGACCATCCGCTGGCCAGCAAGACGCAGATCACGCCGGAGGATTTAGCCAGTGAGACGCTGCTTATTTACCCGGTGCAACGGAGTCGACTGGATGTCTGGCGGCATTTCCTGCAGCCTGCAGGCGTTAGCCCGTCGCTGAAGAGCGTAGATAACACCCTGCTGCTGATTCAGATGGTTGCAGCCAGAATGGGTATTGCAGCTTTACCGCACTGGGTGGTGGAGAGTTTTGAACGCCAGGGCCTGGTGGTGACCAAAACCCTGGGCGATGGGTTGTGGAGTCGGCTGTACGCCGCCGTGCGCGATGGCGAGCAGCGACAGCCGGTCACGGAAGCGTTTATTCGCTCAGCGCGGAATCACGCCTGCGATCACCTGCCGTTTGTACGGAGTGCGGAACGACCCACTTTCGATGTACCCACAGTGAAGCCACTATCACAGCCGCACCAATGATGAAGCTTGGCCAGTGAGGCTGTTGATGCCAGATAGCCAGGTTAACCAGCAGCCCGGCCGGCACATGCATATTGTTCATGATGCCCAGCGTCCCCGCATCCACCTGGGTCGCGCCGTAGTTCCACATAAAGTAACCAATGCCGGACGCTGCCACGCCAAGAAAGACCAGAATTCCCCACTGTAGCGTGGTTGCAGGCATTTTCTGCGCATTCCCCAGCATGAACCAGGCCACGACCGCCACCATAAAGGCCCCCATGTAAAACCAGGCAAAGGCGTTGTGCTGCGGCATTGGCCGCGTTTCCATCAGACGCTTGTAGCCCACCATGCCAATAGCAAAGCTGATATTGGACAACTGCACCAGCAGCAGGCCGGTCCAGAAGTGGCTGGTCACCTGATCGTAACGAATGATCCCCGCACCAATCACCGCCAGCAACGCACTGAAGGCGTAGCTCCAGCGCAGACGACGTCCGCTCATCAGGTCATAAATCAGCGTAATGTAGAGCGGCGTCAGCACGGTAAAGAGCAGCAGTTCTGAAACCGTCAGGTACAGATAGGCGTGAAAACTCAGCATATACATAATGCCAAGCTGCATGGCGCCCACCAGCATATACAGCGCGATGGTTTTTACGCTATGCCCACGGGTACGTAAAAACGGCAGGAACACCAGCGCCGCCAGCCCAACGCGCACCAGCACCGCAAAATAGCTATCGACATGACCGGCAAGGTACTCGCCAAACAGGCTAAAGGAAAAGGCCCACAGAATTGTGGTAATGATGAGTAACGCCACAATGGATGTCTCTTAACAAAAGGTACGCCCATTGTAGCGAAGTTTTAAGTTGACATCTGGTCAACTAACGAACAAAAACATTACTGCAAAAACAGCTCACGCAGATAATGCGGCACGGCATCGTCGGCATTAAGACCAATGACTTCCAGTTCCGGATGCAGATCCTTCAGGCGCTGGTGAGCATTGCCCATAATGCAGCCTTTACCTGCCATGGAAAGCATTTCCGCATCGTTCATTCCGTCGCCAAAAGCGATGCAATCTTTCAGGCTGTAGCCCATCGCTTTCGCTACCGCTTCAAGCGCATGACCTTTCGATACGCCGCCAGCCATGACTTCCAGGCAGGTAAGCGTAGAGAAACTGACGTTGACGCGGTCGCCCCAGCGGGCGTTAATCGCCTGCTCCAGCGGCAGCAGCCTTTCGTGAGAATCGGTGGTGAAAAACACCTTACTCACGCCTTCCGGCTCCAGTAGCGCAGGTTCAAACAGTGAATAGTTAAACACTGCTTCTTTGAAGAAGCGCATTTCGTCCGGGCGATGGCGGTTCATAAACCACTCATCATCACGATAAACGTTGGTCACGATGTCCGGGTTTGCATTCACTACGCCAAACAGGTCGCTGGCAATGTCGCGATCCAGGTTATGCGAAAACACCAGATTCCCGTCAGAATCATGCACCCGTGCGCCGTTGGACGTGATCATGTAGGTTTTAATGCCGAGGTTATCGCGAATTTGCCCCACATCAACATGATGACGGCCAGTCGCAAACACGAAGTTAACGCCACGAGCGGTCAATAACTTCAGCGTCTCTTTGGCATAAGGGGACAGAGTATGGTCGGGAGAAAGCAGCGTACCGTCTAAATCAGACGCAACAACCTGATACATAAGAAAATTCAACCTCTAGGCAAAGCGGGTTCCGCTGGATGAGTTATGCTTGTCGAAAAATTCGACAATAGCGTTAAGCGCGACTGAGCGCATTGCGTCCTTTTCAAAAAGGATCTCATGGTACGCGCCTTTGATGACCAGCGGCTGCCCCCCTTCTACGGGATGGCCCGCTGCGGCGCGGAGTTCACAAAAACGATCGTGCATGCGGTTATCTACCACACGCTCTTCTTCGGCCTGAATCAGCAGCGTCGGCGTCGCGTCGTCTCCTGCTCCAGCCAGAACCTGTTCGCCTGCCAGAATACCTTCACGTACCCAGTGGTAGGTGGGGCCGCCAACGCGCAGCCGCGGCTCATCCGCATAGAAGCGTAGATTGCGCCGATAGCGCTGTCGACTATGGGTTAACGCATTCATACCGAATGGCAGCGCCCGCCAGCGCCCGGTACCCATCGCATAACCTTCGCGGATCCGCGGATGCCCTTCAGCCCAGTCCAGAATGTGGCGTACCATCCAGTCGGGAAAGCGCATCACAATACCAAACATCGGCGCGCAAAGCGCGATGGCATCACACTGATTCGGGTGGCGCTGCAAGAATAACGTGGCAATCGCACCGCCCATTGAATGCGCCAGTATATAGCGCTTTCTCCACGGACCGGGTAGCACTTCCTGCTGCCAGAAGGCGGTTAAATCGTCGACATAGTCATTAAAGTTATCGACATGACCGCGATGCGGGTCCGAAAGCATACGCCCGGAACGCCCCTGGCCACGGTGATCGATAATGAGGACGTCAAAACCAGAATGAAACAGGTCATACGCCAGTTCAGCGTATTTCACGTAGCTTTCAATGCGTCCAGGACAGACGACGATGACGCGATCGTTTTTTTCTGCGTGAAAACGCACAAAATGGACGGGGATATCATCCACGCCCGTAAATTCCGCTTCTTCCCGCTGACGCCAGAAATCTGTCAGTGGCCCCATGGAAAAAGCAGCAAACGCGTTTTCTCTTGTTTCCCAGTCTTTTTGCTGCTGAAACATCGGGTATCCAGCCTCGCTGACCAAGTAAAATCGTTTTTTTCGCCGTCGCTGACACAACCTAACGGCAGTAGCGTATTGTGGCATAAAAATAGACAATCCGGGAGTTTCTCATGACCTTTGAATGGTGGTTCGCCTACCTGTTGACCTCTATTATTTTGAGCTTGTCTCCAGGCTCTGGCGCAATCAACACCATGACCACCGCCATCAGTCACGGTTATCGCGGCGCCAGCGCGTCGATTGCTGGTTTGCAGACCGGACTTGGCATTCATATCGTTCTGGTTGGCGTAGGACTGGGAACGCTATTTTCACGTTCGGTTATCGCATTTGAGGTGCTGAAGTGGGCGGGGGCGGCCTATCTGATTTGGCTGGGTATTCAGCAATGGCGGGCGGCAGGTGCTATCGATCTAAACACCATGGCGAATACGCAATCGCGCAGCCGCCTGTTCAAACGCGCGGTCTTTGTTAATCTGACCAACCCCAAGAGCATCGTTTTCCTTGCCGCCCTGTTCCCGCAGTTTATCCTGCCACAGGAACCGCAGTTAATGCAGTATGTGGTGCTTGGCGTCACGACCATCGTGGTCGATATCATTGTGATGATCGGTTACGCGACGCTGGCCACGCGCATTGCTGGCTGGATTAAAGGGCCAAAGCAAATGAAAGCGTTAAACAAAGTGTTTGGCTCGCTGTTTATGCTGATAGGCGCCTTGTTAGCCTCGGCACGGCATGCCTGATGAAGGCGCCGGAGGCGCTTGCGCCTATCCGGCCCGGAAGAAACTTAACGGGAGATAATCAGGTGGATACCGAAGCCCGCAAACAGCGCACCGGCAAAACCATCAATCCACTTCGCCAGACGCTGATAGCCACGACGCATTTTCGGAAGTGCAAACAGGCTGGCGACTACGGTAAACCACGCCAACGTTTCCACGATGATCAGGGCAAAGATCCCCCAGCGTGCGCCCGTTCCCACGTTATCGCCAACGAACAATGAGAACACGGAGCCAAAATAGATAATGGCTTTAGGGTTCGCCAGGTTGGTCAGCAGCCCCTTCAAAAAGCTGCGTCCGCTCTGCGCCAGCTCAACCTGCGGAGTGGGAGTCGCAACATCCTGTTTTTTAAACGCGCCGCGTAGCATCTGATAACCCATCCAGCACAGATACAGCCCCCCGCCCACCATAATAATGGTGTGCAGCCAGGCCATTTTTTCGATAATCAGATGTAGGCCGAGCAGCGCTACGCCAGCCCAGACCATGACGCCACAGGTAATACCCAGCACGCCCATCATGGCTTCTTTGCGCGAACGGCTAACCGCTGTTTGAGAAACAAAGAAAAAGTCGGGACCAGGGCTCATCAGCGCAACGATATGCACCAACGCAACGGTGAAAAATAGCGTTAACATAAAAATGACTCGCGGGGGAAATAGTTCAGTGAGTCACCATCCTGGCACTTTTTTGCCTGGCTGACTACTCTTCGTCGTCACCATCAACGTGCGCGCGAATAAGCGCCATAAACTCTTTGCCAAAACGCTCAAGTTTACGCATCCCCACGCCATTAACGCTCAGCATTTCGCTCGGTGAAACCGGCATCTGCTCAGCCATTTCAATCAGCGTGGCGTCGTTGAACACCACATACGGCGGGATATTCTCTTCATCAGCAATGGCTTTACGCAGCTTCCGCAATTTGGCGAACAGTTTGCGATCGTAATTGCCACCGAAGGATTTCTGCATCGCTCGCGGTTTCAGCGCCACAATACGCGGTACCGCAAGCTGTAGCGCAACATCACCACGCAGTACCGGACGCGCGGCTTCGGTTAGCTGTAACGCGGAGTGATGAGCAATATTCTGCGTCACCAGCCCAAGATGAATAAGCTGGCGGATAACGCTTACCCAATGTTCGTGGCTTTGCTCACGACCAATGCCATAGACAGGCAGCTTGTCATGGGCCAGCTCGCGAATTCGCTGGTTATTCGCTCCGCGCAGAACCTCCACGACATAACCCATACCAAAGCGTTGATTAACACGGTAGATAGTCGACAGCGCTTTGCGCGCATCCATGAGTCCGTCGTACTGTTTTGGCGGGTCGAGACAGATGTCGCAGTTACCACACGGCTCCTGACGCCCCTCGCCAAAATAGTTCAACAGCACCAGACGACGACAGGTTTGCGCCTCGGCAAACGCCCCCATCGCATTGAGCTTATGCCGTTCGATATCCAGCAGTTGCCCGGCGGGTTTCTCTTCGAGGCAACGGCGCAGCCATGCCATATCAGCCGGATCGTAAAACAGCATTGCTTCCGCAGGCAGGCCGTCACGCCCGGCGCGGCCGGTTTCCTGATAATAGGACTCGATGTTGCGCGGAATATCGAAATGCACCACGAAGCGTACGTTGGGTTTGTTGATTCCCATGCCAAACGCCACGGTCGCTACGACGATTTGCAGGTCATCACGCTGGAATTTCTCCTGCACTTCTGCACGTACAGCGTTTTCCAGCCCGGCATGATAAGCCCCGGCGCTAATGCCTCGGCTTTGCAGACGCGCGGCGGTGTCTTCTACTTTAGCGCGACTGTTACAGTAGATAATACCGGACTTACCGCGCTGCTCTTGCACGTAGCGCATCAGTTGATCGAGCGGCTTAAACTTCTCCATCAACATGTAGCGAATATTCGGGCGATCAAAGCTGCTGATCTGAATTAACGGGTCGTTGAGCCCCAGCAGACGCACAATATCCAGCCGGGTTGTCTCGTCCGCGGTCGCGGTCAGCGCGACAAACGGCAGAGTTGGGAAACGCTGACGCAACTGCCCCAGCGCGGCGTATTCCGGGCGGAAATCATGCCCCCACTGCGAAATACAGTGCGCTTCATCAACCGCCAGCAGCACCGGGTTCCAGTGCGCCAGATTTTCAAGGAAGTTATCCAGCATCAGGCGTTCGGGCGCAATGTACAGTAAGCGAATCTGCCCGCTACGACAGCCTGCCATCACCTCAAGCTGCTGCTCACGACTTTGGGTGGAGTTCAGACACGCGGCCGCCACGCCGTTGGCAAGCAGTTGATCGACCTGATCTTTCATCAGAGAAATCAGCGGAGAAACAACAACGGTGAGGCCGTTAAGCAATAATGCGGGAATTTGATAGCACAGGGATTTTCCGCCACCGGTCGGCATAACGACCAGGCAGTCGCGACCAGCGATCACGGTATCAATGATTTCTTCCTGACCAGGGCGAAACTGTTGGTAGCCAAAGGTTTCCTGCAAAACCTGTTTAGCGCCCATTTCCAGATTCAACACTTCCGCCTGCGCCACATTAACCCCATTAGCCTGAAATAAAAACAGGCGCTATTTTCAGCGCCTGAGAGAGAAACTGCAATGATTAAAATACTCTCAATACCTGTCAGAAGATATCGTTAAGCATTACACCCACGCCAACACGGGTCTGATTGAAGTTGTAGTCAATCAGTGATTCGCCGTAGCCGCTGTAGACCTGGGTATAAAGACGCACATGCTTGGTAATGGGATAACTGGCCCCCAGCTCTGCGCCACCGTAGCCGGTATTCCAGTTGTACTGGCCTTTCACACTGATCACCGCGTCACCCAGGTGATAACCCATTTTCAACTGATAGTAGCCCATATATTTGGTGATATCAGGGTTATCGTCAGTGCTGCCGATAACGTACCACGGCTTAACTTCCACCAGCCAGTTACCGTTTTCAGCCATCAGCCGGGTGTAAAGGCGGTTCCAGCTACGAGAGGTGGGGTCGGATCGACCATTGGAGTCATGGTTATAGCCCATTTCGACATCGCGGAGCGTCCAACCGGCAAAGCGATAGTCGGTGGCGAAACCGAGGAACAATTGCGGTTCATAGTTGGTTTCGCGAAACGGCGCAGACTCTTCACTGTTCGAAAGCTGCCACCAGGACTTCTGGGTATAGGAACCGCCGAGTACCGAGTTCGGGCCTAATATTCCGCGCCAGAGCGGAAACGCCAGGCTTAGCTGAAACTTAACCTCATCTTTGCGCGCATTTTCGGACCAGCTATAGCTGCTTATCGCCTCTTTGTTCATGTCGCTGGTATTGGTGTAGATGAGATAGTTGGTCTCATAAGGATAAAGCGTGAAAGGGTTGTCATGCTCCTGCAGCATGTTGGCGATGATACTGCCGCGAACCGCCGGTGCATCATGAATCTCTTTAACTGTCGCTTCCTGCGCATACGCGGTCAACGGCAGCATGACTGCTGGTAGTAACCATCCCAGAATCGCCCGCATCGGTAATGTTCTCCTGAACCAAAATATTGATGAATTGTATAATTATCTGGCAAGTATTCTACATACTTAGCGAGTTCCTCGTTAGTTATCCCGTCCTAAAGTAGAAAACAACAAATAATAAGCATAATATCAACATTTCATTAACCATTGAGGTGTAGGGATCGTATGTCTGCCGTACTTACTGCTGAGGAAGCGCTGAAGTTAGTGGGTGAAATGTTTGTCTATCATATGCCGTTTAACCGGGCGCTGGGTCTGGAGCTTGAACGCTATGAGAAAGAATTTGCTCAATTAGCCTTTAATAATCAACCGATGATGGTCGGCAACTGGGCGCAAAGCATTCTGCATGGCGGCGTGATCGCGTCGGCGCTGGACGTTGCCGCCGGGCTGGTGTGCGTTGGCAGTACGCTGACCCGCCATGAGACGATCAGCGAGGACGAACTGCGTCAGCGAATGTCACGTATGGGAACAATCGATTTGCGCGTTGATTACCTGCGCCCGGGGAGAGGAAATCGCTTTACCGCTACCAGCAGCCTGCTGCGGGCGGGGAATAAAGTCGCCGTTGCGCGCGTGGAACTGCATAATGAAGAACAGCTTTATATTGCCAGCGCAACCGCCACTTATATGGTGGGGTAAGTGCTCAAAAAAAGGTAAACTGCTGTTACATTTCTGAAATGAGTTTTCCCGATGGATGCTAAACAAACGCGGCAGGGCGTGTTACTCGCTCTTGCTGCTTATTTTATTTGGGGTATCGCTCCTGCCTACTTCAAGCTGATTTACTATGTCCCGGCGGATGAGATCCTGACGCACCGCGTCATCTGGTCATTTTTCTTTATGGTGGTACTGATGAGCATCAGCCGCCAGTGGTCGGGCATCAAAACGCTGCTACAAACGCCAAAGAAGATCTTCCTGCTGGCGCTCTCTGCAGTGCTCATCGGTGGAAACTGGCTGCTGTTCATTTGGGCGGTCAATAATCATCATATGCTGGAAGCCAGCCTGGGCTATTTTATTAACCCGCTGGTGAATATTGTGCTGGGAATGCTTTTCCTCGGCGAGCGCTTTCGTCGCATGCAGTGGCTGGCGGTACTGTTAGCCGCCTGCGGCGTACTGGTACAGCTGTGGACCTTCGGATCGCTGCCAATCATCGCGTTGGGCCTGGCGTTCAGCTTTGCTTTCTATGGTCTGGTACGCAAGAAGATTGCCGTCGAAGCACAAACCGGCATGCTGATCGAAACCCTGTGGCTTTTACCCGTTGCGGCTATCTATCTGTTTGGCATCGCGGACAGCCCAACCAGCCATATGGGTCAAAACCCCATGTCGCTCAATCTGCTGCTGATTGCTGCAGGTGTCGTGACCACCATTCCGCTGCTGTGCTTTACCGGCGCGGCGACCCGCCTGCGTCTGTCCACGCTGGGTTTCTTCCAGTATATCGGACCCACGCTAATGTTCCTGCTGGCCGTCACTTTTTACGGTGAAGTTCCGGGAGCGGATAAAATGGTCACGTTTGCGTTTATCTGGGTGGCGCTGGCAGTTTTCGTGATGGATGCGATTTATACGCAACGACGGGTACGTCGGAGCTGAAGAAGTGCCGGATAAGGCGTAACCGCCATCCGGCACAGCCATTACAGCCAGTTCTTGCGCTTAAAGTACAGATACGGTGCCAGACCCGCGAGCATCATAAAGACAATCGCCCCTGGGTAACCGAAGCTCCAGTGCAGTTCCGGCATGAACTCAAAGTTCATCCCGTAGCTGGAAGCCACCAGCGTCGGCGGCAGGAACACCACAGAGACCACCGAGAAGATCTTGATGATGCGGTTCTGCTCGATATTGATAAAGCCCATCGCCGCCTGCATCAGGAAGTTAACCTTCTGGAACAGTGATTCGTTGTGCGGCAGCAGGGATTCGATATCGCGCAGAATCTCGCGCGCCTGTTCCAGCTGACTCCCCGGCAAACGCGCTTTACGCACCAGGAAGTTCAGTGCGCGCTGGGTATCCATCAGACAAAGGCGGACCTTCCAGCCAATATCTTCCAGTTCCGCCAGCGTCGAAAGCGCTTCGTCATATTCATCGCCCTGACGCCCTTCCATGATCACACGGCTGAGTTTTTCCAGGTCGCTGTAGATATTTTCGATCTCATCCGCCAACTGTTCAATTTTAGTTTCGAACAGGTCGAGCAGCAGCTCGTAAGCGTTGCCATCCACCATCGCCTGATTACGCGCACGCATGCGGTACAGGCGAAATGCCGGCAGCTCGCGCTCGCGCAGAGTAAACAGGCGACCTTCGCGAATGGTAAATGCGACGGTTGAGTTACCCGCGTGATCGTCGGCATCTTCATAGAAGAAGAAGGAGTGAATGTGCAGACCGTCTTCGTCTTCAAAAAAACGCGCAGATGCTTCGATGTCTTCCAGTTCAGGGCGCGTAGCCAGATTCTGGCCCAAGTCCTTTTGCACACGGTTTCGTTCTTCGTCATCCGGCTCGACTAAATCGACCCAAACCGAACTGGCCAGGTGCTCGATCTCGTCTGCCTCAAGGCGAGTTAAACGATTGTTTTCCAGTTGAAATGCGCTCAGCATGACCGGGACTCCCAATGCAAAAAATTATCGGACAGTTCGGAGGGCACACAGAAACAAATTGGGTTTCAGACCATTAAACAGCCTGACTCAGCGCGACGGGAAAAAACAGAAGGTCGCTGACAACCGCGAAGGCTATCAGCAAAAAGGGATAGCCTTAGGAGTTGATCCTGGATGACAGGATAATGAGCCAGTATCTACTGGGTGTGTCCAAGGCGAATGTCCTCTTAGCGTAATCGTGCGCGCATGTTACGCCAGCAAAATTTTGACGTCAACACGCAACAGATGGCGAAAAAGTAATAATTTCCCCTTATACAAAAAGGTTAGCAGAGGGGAATTATTTATCTATGATTTCAGAATATTAACCGACAGATAGCGGGATGGCGGCTTCGCCTTGTCCGGCCTGGAAATCAAAATGTTACCCGGTCTGTAGGCCGGATAAGACGCGCCAGCGTCGCCATCCGGCAAAGCCAAACCGATCAAACCGTTTCCAGTCTGGCGTAGGCCGCCACCAGCCATTTGATCCCTTGCCCCTGGAACGCGACCTGCAAACGACTGTGCTCACCGCTTCCTTCCAGATTGACGATGGTGCCCTCACCAAACTTAGCGTGGCGCACGCGCTGGCCGAGCTTGTAGCCGGTATCATTTTCCGCCATTGGCGTGCCCATCCGCTGATGGCTCACCGGGCGGCTAACCGTGGCGCGCAGGCGAACCTCTTCAACGCACGCTTCCGGCAGTTCGCCGATAAAGCGCGACGGACGGTGGTAAACCTCTTTGCCGTACAGACGACGCGTTTCGGCGTAGGTCAGCGTCAGCTTTTGCATCGCGCGAGTCACGCCTACGTAAGCCAGGCGGCGCTCTTCTTCGAGGCGCCCACCTTCGTCCAGCGACATCTGGCTGGGGAACATGCCTTCTTCCATACCCACGATAAATACCTGGGGGAACTCCAGACCTTTCGCCGAGTGCAGCGTCATCAGTTGTACCGCATCCTGCCAGGTATCCGCCTGCCCTTCGCCTGCTTCCAGCGCGGCGTGAGACAGGAACGCCTGTAGCGGCATTAAGTCTTCGTCTTCTTCGTTGTAGCTGAACTGGCGCGTTGCCGTCACCAGTTCGTCTAAGTTTTCGATACGCGTCTGACCCTTCTCGCCTTTTTCCTGTTCGTACATCATGCGCAGGCCGGAGTCTTTAATCACCCGGTCAGTCTGCACGTGCAGCGGCATATCGGCGGTCTCCTGCGCCAGCGCATCGATCAGCTCCATAAAACGCTGTAAGGCGCTGGCGGCACGACCCGCGAGGGCTTTTTCCTGCAACAGCTCACGACAGGCCTGCCACAACGTAAGCTGGCGGTCACGGGAGGTCTGACGCACGACATCTAATGTACGATCGCCAATCCCGCGGGTTGGCGTATTCACCACACGTTCGAATGCAGCGTCGTCATTGCGGTTAGCGATCAGGCGCAGGTAGGAGAGCGCATCTTTGATTTCCTGGCGTTCGAAGAAGCGCATCCCACCATAGATACGGTACGGCATGCTGGCTTGTAACAACGCCTCTTCCAGCACGCGCGACTGGGCGTTGCTGCGATACAGAATGGCACACTGTTCCAGCGCACCGCCGTTGTCCTGCCAGGTTTTGATACGATTGACCACAAAACGCGCTTCATCGAGTTCGTTGAACGCGCAGTACAGTGAGATTGGTTCGCCGTCGACGCCATCGGTCCACAACTTTTTACCCAAACGCCCGTTGTTGTTTTCAATCAGGGCGTTGGCCGCGCTGAGGATGTTGTTGGTCGAGCGGTAGTTCTGCTCCAGGCGAATAGTTTCTGCGCCCGGGAAATCCGTGAGGAAGCGCTGGATGTTTTCCACCTGCGCCCCGCGCCAGCCGTAGATCGACTGGTCATCATCGCCAACGATCATCACTTTGCCGGTATCGCCCGCCAACAGGCGGATCCAGGCGTACTGAATGTTGTTGGTATCCTGGAATTCGTCTACCAGGATATTGGTAAAGCGTTCGCGGTAGTGCTGCAGGATATGCGGCTTGTTGAGCCACAGTTCATGGGCGCGCAGCAACAGCTCGGCAAAATCCACCAGCCCCGCGCGGTCACACGCTTCCTGATAGGCCTGATACACCTTTTGCCAGGTTTGCTCAACCGGGTTGCCATAGCTCTGCAGATGGTGCGGGCGCAGCCCTTCGTCTTTCTGGCTATTGATAAACCACATCGCCTGACGCGGCGGCCACTGCTTCTCATCAAGATTCATCGCCTTGATCAAACGCTTGAGCAAACGCAATTGGTCTTCGCTGTCGAGGATCTGGAAATCCTGCGGCAGGTTCGCATCCATATGGTGCGCGCGCAGCAGACGGTGCGCCAAACCGTGGAATGTACCCACCCACATACCGCCCTGGCTGGTTCCCATGATCTGGCCAATACGGTGGCGCATTTCCGCCGCTGCTTTGTTGGTAAAGGTCACCGCCATAATGGAGTATGGCGAGTTGTTCTCTACCGTCAGTAACCAGGCGATACGGTGCACCAGCACGCGAGTTTTACCACTCCCCGCGCCGGCCAAAACCAGCATGTTGCTGCGTGGCGCGGCCACCGCTTCACGCTGTTTATCATTAAGGCTGTCGAGCAGGTAAGAAACGTCCATTGGCACCGCCGCGTAAAAGTAGGTAAGGCGGATAAGCGTAGCGCCATCCGCCAAAAAGCTGGGTATATATACAGAGTTCTGCTGGTGATTATATCAGCGAGGTCAGAGATGCCAACTGTGAAATTTCGATATGCGGCAGCAAACGGCTGTCTGCGGTTTGCATCAGGTCGGCATTTTCCGGTTTGATCCAGCAGGCCTGCATACCGCAACGGATGGCCCCCGCCACGTCTGTCGTCAGGTCATCGCCCACATGCAGAATCTCAGCCACAGGAATTTTCAGTTTACCCGCCGCCAGCGCGTACATGTCGCTGAACGGTTTTGATCGCCCGTCGGGACCGGCGCGCAGCACAAACTCAAAGTAATCTCCCAGGCCGAACAGTTCTGGCTGTGCGTTACCGTTGGTGATCGCCACCAGCGGCCATTTGCGGGCCAGCGCCTTCAGCGTGTCATGCGTCGCCTGCGGGACGTCAATGCGGCTACGCCATTTGGCGAAATTCATCATCGCCGCATTCGCCCCCATTCTGGCTTCTGCTTCTGACAATCCCGCCTCCAGCATAGCGCGCTCTACGGCGCGGTGACGCCATTGGGTAACGTCGTGGTAGATTTCCGGCTCGGCGTCGCGAACGGCCTGACGTAAGCGCTGTAGGTCGCTATTTTGCAGCGAATTCAACGCCGGATGGTAATTCTGTACAAACGCGAGCGCTTCCTGCTCGGTGCGTGTGATAACGGGACGGTTATCGTAAAGGGTGTCATCAAGGTCAAAGGTGAGCGCAGAAATGCGCCCCAGAGGCCGGTAAAAACGCATTATTTCCCCCGTTTGGCGCGTGGATGCGCCGCATCGTACACTGAAGCCAGGTGTTGAAAATCAAGATGGGTATAGATTTGGGTAGTGGAGAGATTAGCATGCCCCAATAACTCCTGTACCCCGCGCAGATCGCCGCTCGACTCCAGCATATGCGTCGCAAAAGAGTGGCGCAATTTGTGGGGATGTACGTGGCTGTTCAGCCCCTGTTTGATCCCCCATTCCGCAAAGCGTTTTTGCACATTACGCGCAGAAATGCGTTTGCCCAGTTTTGACAGGAATAACGCATCGTCATCGCTGCCAAATAGCCCCCGCAGGTCCAGCCAGTGCTCAATCCACGCCACTGCATTGCGGCCAATTGGCAGGCGACGTTCTTTACTGCCCTTCCCCATCACCCATACTTCGCCGGTGTCGAGATCGAGATGTTTAATATCCAGCCCAACCAGTTCAGACAAACGCAGCCCTGCGCCGTACATCACTTCTAACATTGCCCGGTCGCGCACGGCGAGGGGATCGTTGAGGTCGATATCCAGCAGACGATTAACGTCGTCGACATCGATATTTTTAGGTAGATGACGCGGTGCTTTCGGCGCGGAAACACTTTTTGCGGGATTGGCTTTCAGCTCGCCCTGATTAACCAGCCAGTCAAAGAAACTGCGCAATGCGGAGAGACGCAGCGCCAGGCTCGCCGGCCCCAGCCCTTTACGACGGCTGCGCACGGCAAAACTGCGTACCATCGAAGCGTCACATTGTTGCCAGCTTTGCAGACCGGTCTCTCCGGCTAACGCAATGATGGCATCAAGCTGACGCTGATAATTCAGCAATGTGATCGGGCTAAGCTGGCGCTCAACGCCCAGATAGCGTAAAAAGCGCGCCACATCCTGAGAAAGGGGTGAATCGGTCATACGCGTTCAATCCAGCGCTCCAGCAGCTCCGGCAACATCAGCGAGATTTCCTGCAGTAATTGCGTACCTTGCCCCTGCTGGTAATGATTAACGTCGCGACTGCTGAACAGCATCACGCCCAGGGATCCATCTTGCCCCAACATCGACATCGCCACCGAGCCTATTGCTTTCGCTTCGGGCATCATGACCAGAAGTTCCGGGCCATTGAGCGGTCCAAGATAGTGCAGTGACTGGCCCAGACGCTGAATACGCAGCGGTTCAAAAGCCTGACGGCTTAATGCCAGATGAGTGAATTTTGATGGCGCACCAAGTCGCCAGCGATCCGGGAACAGACGAACCGTCGCCCCAGCCAGCCCTAACTCACGCGCCCAGCGATGAAATCGCATCAGCATGTCGTCAAGACTGCTGGCCGATACCAGCCGTGCTTGCAGATTTAACAGTCGATAGAACAGGCTTTCATTGGCGTTGGCTTGTTCCATCAACAACGCCATATTCTCTTCCAGCACGTTGATATGATTACGTGCCCGCGCCATATGCCATTCCACTAAAGAGACCGTGCCCCGCACCGGGTGCGGAACACGCATCGCTTCAACTGCCTGGGCATTACGGATAAAAAACTCAGGATTACGTTGCAGGTAATCGACGACCGCCCGGTCGTCCAGCTCCATGAGCGTTTCCTGTAGTTCTTCCCCTGGTTGCTTCATAAGTGAATAAATCCGTCGTAGACATGTGCCGCCGGGCCAGTCATATACAGCGGATGACCCGGACCTTTCCAGGCGATATCAAGTCGACCGCCCGGTAATTCCACCCTCACTTCTTCTGCCAGCAGGCCCTGCTGGATGCCAACCGCAACAGCGGCGCACGCACCGCTGCCGCAGGCCTGCGTTTCACCCGCGCCGCGTTCATAGACGCGCAGCCGGATGTGCTCGCGCTTTACCACCTGCATAAATCCGATGTTGGCGCGTTCAGGAAAGCGTTCGTGGCTTTCCAGAACCGGCCCCAACGTTTCTACCGTGGCCGTATCAACATCATCAACCTGAATTACGCAGTGCGGGTTCCCCATTGAAACCACGCCGCACAATACTGTCTGTTCAGCCACGCGCATAATATAGGTCTTCTCTGCTTTGTTGGCGCGAAACGGAACCTGCGCGGGTTCAAAATTGGGTTCACCCATATTCACCCGTACCAGCTCGTCGTCGGTTACGGTTAATACCATACGACCATTAGCGGTACTGACGCGAATATCACGCTTATTGGTCAGCCCTTTCAGGCGAACAAAGCGGGCAAAACAGCGGGCGCCATTGCCACACTGTGACACTTCACTACCGTCGGCATTAAAAATACGGTAGTGGAAATCCAGCTCCGGATCATACGGAGGTTCAACCACCAGCAGTTGATCAAATCCAACGCCGAGATGCCTGTCGGACAAGCGGCGGATCAGCTCTGGTGAGAAAAAGACATTCTGCGTTACCGCGTCGACGACCATAAAATCGTTGCCAAGGCCATGCATTTTAGAGAATTGCATCATTCACTCCGTTCACGCGGGTACAGAAATATACATCTATTCCTGCCGTCAGTAATTCACCTGAGAAGGCCCGTCACTAATCCCACGATCGTTTTTCTCTGGCGTGGTGGATTGCGATTGCGGCTGAACGCTCTTGGTCGGAGGCGGCGCGGTTTTATCTGCTGGCGGGAAATAGAGCGGACCTTTTAGCCCACAGCCCGTCAGGCTGAACAGAGTAAAAATGACAGCGAGTGGCTTTAACACGTTTTTCATTATCGATTGCCTGTAAAGTTCATGCTTTCTGTTTTCTATCATCGCAGGAGAAGGCGTAAAAGCAAGAGTTAGCCTGTAATCTGCAACGCGTTTTGTTTCAGGTTATACTGCCGTCATCACGAAAAACAGGATAAGAAAATGAACGACAGTGAATTTCATCGCCTTGCTGACACCCTGTGGATGACCATTGAAGAGCGTCTGGACGACTGGGACGGCGACAGCGATATCGATTGTGAGATCAACGGCGGCGTGCTGACCATCAGCTTCGAAAACGGCAGCAAAATTATTATTAACCGTCAGGAGCCGCTGCATCAGGTGTGGCTGGCGACCAAACAGGGCGGCTACCACTTTGACCTGAAAGGCGACGAGTGGATCTGCGACCGTAGCGGCGAAACGTTCTGGGATCTGCTAGAACAGGCGGCGACACAGCAGGCGGGTGAAGAGGTGAGCTTCCGTTAAGTTTTATTGCCGGATACGCTTCGCGCGTCCGGCATCATGCTCACGAGAAATACTGCTGCAACAGCGGAGTGTCGTTTTCCTGACTGACGGGCGGCACGGCGCTAATCGGCTGGGTACGGAACGGGATCACCTGCGCGCGCCCGTCGGTTTTCACAATCTGATAGAACTGCGGCAGGTTAAAGTTGATGAAGCTGGAGCCGTAGGTAAAGCGATCGTGCGACGACGAGTAGAAACGGCTGACATCGCGTACCAGCTCCTCTTTGCTGCCTTCGCAGTGGTGATACACCTCAGCCCGATTACTCTCATCCAGAATGTAGATATTAAAGCCCTGCTCATCACCCGTTTCTTCGAAAAAGAACTGAATGATCCCTTCGCTGGCAAAACCGTCAACCACTGACGGGAGTTTCACATGATTGGTCTCAACCTGAACGGAAAGCCCGTGCAGTTTGTTATGTGAAATCGCGCCATAAAATTCAATCGCGTTTTCCAGCTTCTGTACCGAGACGTTCAGGCGCTCGAAGAACAGACCCCACGTCTGACCGGAAACGCGCAGCGCTTTGAAGCGTCCGGTTTCCTGACGGGTGCTGGAGAGGCGCAACTCGATGCACTCAGACACCAGTTGCTGCACGCGGGTGCGAATTAAACCGCGCAGATGCTGGCTATAGCAGAAGACCTCGACGCTATCCGGCGGCGCGGCATCCTGGTGCATTTTGCCCAGAATCGTTTTTAACGCTTCAATCATCGCCTGCTCACCGTTGAAGTGCAGCGTACGCACTTCATTCCACGAGTTGCGGTACAACAGGTCGACGCTACCCACCAGGCAATTTTGTTCTTCACCAAAGCTGAAGACGTCCAGCTTACGGAAATCAAAATGTACCACCTGATTGCGAAATGCTGCCGTCGGGTCATATTCAAGGTTAACGATAATCGCCAGGTGGCGAATCTCGCACGGGCTATAGAGCGCCTTCGGCGTTGGCGCTGGCAGTCGCAGCGGGAAGTGATGCGACACGTCGGCGACCATTTCTTGCAGCTTCGGCAAATCAACAATGCCGTTGCCCTTAATAAATAAATGCGTACGCGAGGTCAGCAGGCCGTTGAACCAGGCCCACGCCACCAGTTTATTGAGGTAGCGGTTATATTCCAGCGGCTGATGGCTGATGATCGAGTCCATGTTAGGCGCGCGGTTATAGAGATACCAACCCGAACGGTTGGCACGGCCCGGCGGCACATAGATAAAGGTCAGATTCGGTTCCGAGAGATCCGGAGATATCTGCGGGTTCACCAGCGTTACTTTACCTGGTAATGCTTCAAATGCGGCATACAGCTTACGGGTCAGCACGCCGATATCCTGCGGGCTGGCGCTCACGCTGAGGTTATTTCGGCGGGCAAAACGGATCAGGTTACGATAGCTCTGCATCATCGCATCGAGCAGTTCGTTATGCGCTTCGCGTACCTGGTCAATCTTCCAGTTAGCGCGGTTATCCAGCATGGTCAGACGGGCGTCATCCCAGCCCCACTCTTTCACTAACTGACTTAATACTTCACGACGCCAGCCCACGCAGGCACGCTCGCGGCTCAGTTTCTCACACACTTTTAAGTAGAAACATCGACGCACTAAATCCAGACGAGTCGGGTCTTCGATCGCCGTGAGGTACTCGGTAACGCGCTCCAGCATCATGCAGTAAGGGTCGAGACCAAAAGAGACGATCTCGCCATCGTGCAGGCGCTGTTTGATATCTTTCGCCAACAGGCGTGGATTGGGGTATTCCCAGGAATAAGCTTCCAGCAGCAGCGTTTTCAATACCGCTTTGTACGGGGAGTCGATACTCTTGTACAGCTGCCAGAGGCTGGCGCCAAAGTACTCTTCGGCGGAGAGCGAACTGAGTCCGCCGAGATCCAGCCATTCGTTTGGCGTTAACACACCCTGTGCGTAAAGCGTCATGACGTAATCGTCGTAATGCTCTTCTTCGTCGCCCGGCACCATATTCCACAGAATACGTTTACCCGCGAGACGCACAGCGGTGCGATAGAATTCATCAAGCAACAGGATATGCTGCGTCGAGCCACAGTCTTCACCACCCAAACTGCCGCTTTCATTGTGGCGGAAACGGTTTTCATCAATCAGGAAGAAGCTGACTTCCACGCCCAGCGAGGCGGCCCAGCTTTCCAGCAGGCTACATTTACGCTGCAGCAGCTGGCGCTCTTCGCTATCCAGCCAGGATTGATGGCAGACCCAAATATCAAGGTCAGAGGAACAGCTTTGCCCTACCGAAGAGGTGCTGCCCATTGAGTAAACGCCGGTGATAGGCAGTTCGCCCTTGGGAGGATCCTGCGGTGACATACCGCGGTACAGTTCCAGTTCGTTCAGGTAGTGGCGTTGGGTTTCATCAGGCGTGTAAAGGCATATGCCTTTGGGAACGTTACCATCAAGGTAACCCGGCATCAGCGGATGGTGGTAGTGCAATAATGTCGGCAGCAGACTGTATACCTGCTGGAAGGCAGGTCCCATGGCAGCAAGCGCGCGATCCACACGCAGTTGATTTATGGCATCCAGTCTCTGTTTCAGAGTCTCAATATAGAGGTACAAGACGTATCGCCTGATGTTGCTATCCGTCATGTTGTCGATTGCTGCGGCACAAGCGCTCACAATAATCGTCATCAATTCGGATAAACCGTATGTCAAAAATAACCGTTACCTGTTTTTTCGCCCATATTTTTTTATGCTATACAGCCGAAAAAATGGTCTAAAACGTGATCAATTTAACACCTTGCTCATTGACCGTAAAGAAAGATGCGCTACATACAAGTGTAGCACCGTTCGTTACGTGTAAATTCCTTCATACGGTCGGGAGGTTTCTCGTCATTATTCACTGCCAGTGATGATGCAGCGCCTTTTCCTCTCACTCACGTTTGAGCGTAACGCTGACATCCCTTTGATAAGGATGTTAGGATGGTCAATGATTGATAATGACGGTAACAAGCATGTTAGACAATGTTTTGAGAATTGCCACACGCCAAAGCCCCCTTGCGCTCTGGCAGGCACATTATGTCAAAGACGCCTTAATGGCAAACCACCCCGGTCTGATCGTGGAACTGGTTCCGATGGTAACCCGTGGCGATGTGATCCTTGATACCCCGCTGGCGAAAGTCGGGGGGAAAGGGTTGTTTGTTAAAGAGCTGGAAGTCGCGCTGCTGGAAAAACGCGCCGATATCGCCGTGCATTCCATGAAGGATGTGCCGGTTGAATTCCCTGACGGTCTTGGACTGGTCACCATTTGCGAGCGAGAGGATCCGCGTGATGCTTTCGTCTCAAATAAGTACAACACGCTGGATGAACTCCCGGCAGGCAGTATCGTCGGGACATCCAGTTTGCGTCGCCAGTGCCAGTTGGCAAAGCGTCGCCCGGATCTCGTCATCCGTTCACTGCGCGGTAACGTAGGTACGCGTCTGAGCAAACTGGATAACGGCGATTATGACGCCATTATTCTGGCGGTCGCCGGATTAAAACGTTTAGGTCTTGAGTCGCGAGTCCGCACCGCTCTGCCGCCGGAAGTCTCTCTACCCGCTGTCGGGCAAGGCGCAGTTGGCATAGAATGTCGACTGGATGATATGCGCACTCAGGCGCTGTTAGCGCCGCTCAACCATGAAGAGACGGCACTACGCGTCAAAGCCGAACGCGCCATGAATACTCGCCTGGAAGGGGGATGTCAGGTCCCTATCGGCAGTTATGCAGAACTCATTAACGGTGAGATTTGGCTGCGGGCGCTGGTCGGCGCGCCTGACGGTTCGCAGATGGTATGCGGAGAACGTCGCGGCGCCGCGCAGGAAGCTGAACAGATGGGCATCTCTCTGGCTGAAGAGCTGCTGGAGAACGGTGCGCGCACCATTCTGGCTGAAGTTTACAACGGAGAAGCCACCGCATGAGTATTCTGGTCACCCGCCCGTCTCCCGCAGGGGAAGAGTTAGTGAGCCGTCTGCGCACACTGGGGCAGGTGGCCTGGAGCTTTCCGCTCATCGAGTTTTCGCCCGGTCGGGAACTGGCAACGCTTGCTTCCCGACTGTCGGCGCTGACGGAAAACGATCTGGTCTTCGCCCTCTCGCAGCACGCCGTCACCTTTGCAGATGCCGAGCTTCAGCAACAAGGGAAAAGCTGGCCCTCCCTTCCGCGTTATTTTGCCATTGGTCGCACAACGGCGCTGGCGCTGCATACCGTTAGCGGTTTCAATATTCACTACCCTCTGGATCGGGAAATTAGCGAAGTCTTGCTACAATTACCTGAATTACAAAATATTGCGGGAAAACGCGCGCTTATATTACGCGGCAATGGTGGCCGTGAGCTGATAGGTGAAACCCTGACAGCACGCGGAGCTGATGTCGATTTTTGTGAATGTTATCAACGCAGTGCAAAATATTACGATGGTGCAGAAGAAGCGATGCGCTGGCAATCTCGTGGTGTGACCACGGTGGTTGTCACCAGCGGAGAGATGCTACAACAGCTCTGGTCGCTCATTCCGCAGTGGTATCGTGAGCACTGGTTACTACGCTGTCGGCTGCTGGTCGTCAGTGAGCGTCTGGCGCACCTCGCCCGGGAACTGGGCTGGCAAGATATTAAGGTCGCTGATAACGCCGACAACGATGCGCTACTACGCGCATTACAATAACTCTCATAATGGGATGCCATAATGACGGAACAAGAAAAATCCTCCGCCGTGGTTGAAGAGACCAGGGAGGCCGTGGAAACCACGTCACAGCCAGTCAATACTGAAAAAAAGAGTAAGAACAGCACGGCGCTGATTCTGAGCGCAGTGGCGATTGCTATTGCGCTGGCTGCAGGCGTTGGGCTGTACGGTTGGGGGAAACAGCAGGCAACAACGCAGACAGCAACCAGCGATGCGCTGGCGAACCAGCTTACGGCGTTGCAAAAAGCGCAAGAAAGCCAAAAAGCTGAGCTGGAAGGCATTATTAAGCAGCAGGCAACGCAGCTGGATGAAGCCGCTCGCCAGCAGTCCGCGCTGGTCAAACAGCTTGACGAAGTCCAGCAAAAAGTCGCCACTATCTCCGGCAGCGATGCCGGGACATGGCTGCTGGCGCAGGCTGATTTTCTGGTGAAACTGGCCGGTCGCAAATTATGGAGCGATCAGGACGTTACTACCGCCGCGGCGCTGCTGAAAAGCGCTGACGCCAGCCTGGCGGATATGAATGACCCTAGCCTGATTACCGCCCGTCGCGCGATTACCGACGATATCGCGAGCCTCTCTGCGGTGACTCAGGTCGACTATGACGGCATTATCCTGAAAGTGAATCAGCTCTCTAACCAGATTGATAACCTGCGTCTGGCCGACAACGACACCGACGATTCGCCGATGGATTCCGACAGTAGCGAGCTTTCCAGCTCGATCAGCGAATGGCGCGTCAATCTGCAAAAAAGCTGGCAGAACTTTATGGACAGCTTTATCACCGTTCGCCGTCGTGATGAAACCGCCGTCCCGCTGCTGGCACCGAACCAGGACGTTTACTTACGTGAAAATATCCGTTCTCGCCTGTTAGTAGCTGCCCAGGCCGTGCCACGTCATCAGGAGGAAACATATCGCCAGGCGCTGGAAAACGTCTCCACCTGGGTGCGCGCCTACTACGACACCGACGATGCAGCCACCAAAGCTTTCCTTGAAGAGGTAGACCAACTGAGCCAACAAAGCATCAGCATGGACGTACCGGAAACGCTGCAGAGCCAGGCGCTTCTCGACAAGCTCATGCAGACCCGCGTACGTAATTTACTGGCACAGCCTGCCACAGCGCCGGTTGCAGCAGCTCCTGCGCCTTCAGCTGAAACTCCGGCAACTGCGCCGCAAGGAGAATAATGATGCTTAAAGTATTATTGCTCTTTGTGCTGTTGATCGCCGGGATCGTTGTCGGTCCAATGATTGCCGGTCATCAGGGCTACGTGCTGATCCAGACGGATAATTACAATATCGAAACCAGCGTGACGGGTCTGGTGATCATTCTGATCGTCGCAATGGTCGTCTTGTTTGCGATTGAATGGCTGCTGCGCCGAATTTTCCGCACTGGCGCGCATACCCGCGGATGGTTTGTCGGTCGGAAGCGTCGTCGCGCCCGTAAGCAGACCGAGCAGGCGCTGCTCAAGCTGGCAGAAGGCGATTATCAGCAGGTTGAAAAGCTGATGTCGAAAAACGCCGATCATGCAGAACAGCCGGTAGTGAATTACCTGCTGGCGGCAGAAGCTGCTCAACAGCGCGGTGACGAAGCTCGTGCCAACCAACACCTTGAGCGTGCTACCGAACTGGCCGGAAATGATACGATCCCAGTAGAAATCACTCGCGTTCGCCTGCAGTTGGCGCGTAATGAAAATCACGCCGCGCGCCACAGCGTAGATAAACTGCTGGAAGTGACGCCACGTCATCCGGAAGTGCTGCGTCTGGCTGAACAGGCCTACATTCGTACCGGTGCATGGAGTTCGTTACTGGATATCATTCCATCCATGGCAAAAGCGCACGTGGGTGATGACGAGCACCGCGCGATGCTGGAACAGCAGGCATGGGTTGGTCTGATGGATCAGGTTCGCGCCGATCAGGGCAGCGAGGGGCTACGTGCATGGTGGAAAAACCAGAACCGTAAAACCCGTCACCAGGTTGCCCTGCAGGTGGCAATGGCTGAACATCTGATTGAGTGTGACGATCACGATACGGCACAGCAGGTCATCATTGATGGTCTTAAACGCCAGTATGACGACCGCCTGGTGCTGCCGATCCCGCGTCTGAAAACCAACAACCCGGAACAGATAGAAAAAGTGTTGCGCCAGCAGATTAAAGCCGTCGGCGATCGCCCATTACTGTGGAGCACGCTGGGCCAGTCGCTAATGAAGCACGGCGAATGGCAGGAAGCCACGTTCGCCTTCCGTGCCGCTCTCAAACAGCGTCCAGATGCCTATGACTACGCCTGGCTTGCTGACGCGCTGGACAGACTGCATCAGCCGGAAGAAGCCGCCACCATGCGTCGTGATGGCCTGATGTTGACGCTGCAGAACAACAATCCCCCGCAGTAATTCCTTCTTGCCCGGTGACGCTTCGCTTACCGGGCCTACCGTTATTTCATATACACCAAATCATTCGAGATGCTTCGAGGCGACTTGAAGGATGAGGTGTATATGCATAAAAAAACGCCCGCTCTTTTGGAGCAGGCGTTAAACAGGTCTGTATGACAACATAAATGGGTGCTTCACTCAACGTTATGTCCATGGTGTTTGATGAGGCCAGAGCGACATCTGTCTGTGGACGATAAGCACCGTAAACGGCTCTGCATCATTCCTGAGTTTATGAGGCCAGATGGCGAACATAAGAGATGGAATGAGCATCTACCCGTATATTATTGCACAAGGCATGCCACGATTGCACTGCAAAAACAATGGAACCGGACTTTTTAAGACATCAGGAAATTCGGGGAAATAAAGGCTGAGAAGGGAAAATCAGAAAACAAAAAACCCCGCCGAAGCGGGGTTCAAAATTGGTCGGCGAGAGAGGATTCGAACCTCCGACCCACTGGTCCCAAACCAGTTGCGCTACCAAGCTGCGCTACTCGCCGTTTTACTGCTTTTTGAATTTTTAGTTCAATTCTTTAAGTCGTGGTGCGAGGGGGGGGACTCGAACCCCCACATCCTAAGGACACTAACACCTGAAGCTAGCGCGTCTACCAATTCCGCCACCTTCGCATTTCACAACTTTAAATTAATGGGGTGGCTAATGGGATTCGAACCCACGACAACTGGAATCACAATCCAGGGCTCTACCAACTGAGCTATAGCCACCACTGCAAATCTTTTACGCGGTATTAAAACCACCGCAGCTCCGGCACCTTACTAAATGGTGCGCCCGACAGGATTCGAACCTGAGACCTCTGCCTCCGGAGGGCAGCGCTCTATCCAGCTGAGCTACGGGCGCTTAGCGCCGTTGCGGGGCTGGATATTACGGAGGTCTCGGTCTGCTGTCTAGTGCTTTTTTAAAATAAATTATCGTTTGGTCATGGTTTGTGCGTTTTGTCGCTTATTCCTGCAATTTTTGGGCTGTGCCATGACGATTCAGGCCAAAAACCTTATAAATGAGCGTCACGGCCAGTAAGAAGATAATGCCAACAAACAGCGACATTCGGGTATCTTCATTAAAGTACATGCCGATTAATACGCAAATCAGGAACGCCATCGTCAAATAGTTCGCCCACGGGAACAGAATCGAGCGGAAGGGATGACTGGCGATCGCCGCTTTATGCGCCTGACGGAAACGTATCTGGCTTATCAGGATCACAAACCACGGCACCATCCCCGGCAGCACGCTGGCGCTATAGACATAAACGAACACACGCTGCGGGTTGGGAATGATGTAGTTCAGGCACGAACCAACCAGCAGGATCGCGATAGAAATAGCCACGCCGGCAACCGGCACGCCCTGGCGAGAAACTTTTCCAACGGCGGCAGGTAACTGGCGATTCTTTGCCAGCGCGTAAAGCATACGCCCACAGCTGTACATCCCACTGTTACAGCCCGACAGCGCCGCCGTCAGGACCACAAAGTTAATAATCCCTGCCGCGGCGGTAATACCAATCTTGGCAAAGGTCAAAACAAACGGGCTACCGTTACTGCCAATCTCATTCCACGGGAAAATAGTGACGATAACAAAAATCGCACCGACGTAGAAAATCAGAATACGCCACAGCACTTTCCCTACTGCACTACGCAGCGTGACCTGCGGATTCTTCGCTTCACCCGCAGTAATGCCGATCAGCTCCACACCCTGGTAAGAAGCCACGACAATACACAATGCCGTCAGGAAGCCCTTCCAACCACCAGCAAAGAAGCCGCCATGCTCAGTCAGGTTGCCAAAGCCGATCGCCTGACCGCCATTGCCAAAACCGAAGAAAATCACCCCTAATCCAATGACGATCATCACAATGATGGTGGTCACTTTAATCATGGCAAACCAGAACTCAATTTCACCATACAGGCGAACCGCGGCGAGATTTGCCAACGCAACCAGTCCGACAGCTATCAGTGCGGGTATCCATTGTGCCATTTCCGGGAACCAGAACTGGACGTACACCCCGATGGCGGTAATCTCTGATATCCCCACCGCCATCCACATAAACCAGTATGACCAGGCGGTGAGATAACCAAAGAAGGGGCTCATGTAACGATGGGCGTAAACAGCAAATGAACCGGCAACCGGCTCGAGGAATAACATCTCCCCCATAGAACGCATAATGAAAAAGACGAACAGCCCGGCGACAATGTATGCCAGCAGAACCGAAGGTCCCGCCCATTTCAGGGTACTGGCGGCCCCCATAAATAGCCCGACGCCAATTGTCCCCCCAAGGGCAATTAATTCGATGTGACGAGCCTCCAGCCCACGCTGTAGCTCAGGTTTGTTCTCGGCCATAAATCCTCTTGTTGTGTTTGCATACTGTCCGGTATTACCGGTTCTCGTTATGGGTACATCTTGTTATGCCATAACAGGCCATACGGCACCGACCGCTTAACGGTTGGCGTCAAAAACACCACGGCACTGCAATGATTGTTGCGAATGGTTTCCTAAAATCGCTTAAATGGCAATTAAAGCATTCAAAAAATAAATAGATTGTGCGAGAAAGCAGCGATTATGTTGTGAATAAGTAGCGTAATTAGCAGATCACGCTACTTATCAAAGGAGGGAGGGCGTCAGAGGTTGCCGGTATAGTGCCAGCGGAGATAGCGTAATAAGCGAAGTTGACGAGTGATACGGCTTGGCTGCGACAATAAGCGATACAGCCACTCCAGCCCCAGAGTCTGCCAGATTCGCGGCGCACGCTTAACGTGACCGGTAAAGACGTCGTAGGTACCACCGACGCCCATATACAGCGCTTCAGGGTGAATCTTCCGGCAGTCACGCATAAAGATCTCTTGTTTCGGCGAGCCCATCGCCACCGTCACAATCTGCGCACCGCTGGCGTGGATACGTTCAAACAACGCCTGCCGCTGGTCCGGGGTAAAATAACCGTCCTGACTGCCTACAATGTTCACGCGCCACTGGGCACGCAGTTTGGCTTCCGTTTGCGCCAGAACTTCAGGCTTGCCACCAATCAGGAAGACAGGCGTTCCTTCCTGCCCGGCTCGCGCCATAAGCGCTTCCCAAAGATCAGCCCCTGCCACGCGTGAAACCTGCGCCTGCGGAAATTTTTTGCGCACTGAGCGCACCACGCTAATCCCATCCGCATATTTGAACTCAGCGGCGTTGATCAGATCCCGCACTTCAGGGTTATCTTCTGCCGTCAGCATCTTCTCGGCGTTGATTGCCACCAGTGTTCCAGGCCTGAGATGCCCCTCGGCAAACAGGTAATTTAGCGCATGCTGCATATCGCGCCAGCCAATCAATTGTAGCCCGCGCAGCGAGTAGAGTGGCGCAGTTGTGTTATCTGTCATTACGATCCTTCAATCTGTGTCCGGGGCAGCGATTTGATTCGTTTATGGATGAGTCCCGCACTATCGAATAGCCAAAACAGCAGTTTTGCCACCAGCAGACACACGCCGAAAATCACGAGGAAAAAGACCACTCGCGAGACAAACGAATCCAGCCCTTCACGTGCCAACACGATCATATTGAAAATAGCGCCAAAACAGAAACTGTGCAGAATCGCCGCCTTGTAGCGATTGGTTTCGCAGTTGCCTAACTCATACAGCCAGTCAAACCACTTGATGATGAGTCCAACGACAATCGCGCCTAACGGGATAAACAGCGCCCCGCCCATCACCACCAGTGAACCAATTAACGTCGGCGAAATCGCCAGACCTGAGTGGTTGTTCAACACTTCCCAGGTAAAGTAGTTCGCTGAGTTGAGGACAATACTCGGCCGCCCAGGCCAAAGCCAGGAAGGGATAAAGACGTAGAAGTCACGGACAATCGGCGCCAGCCCCTGAAACTCAATATTGTGGTAATTTTGCAGCAACAGCGCCAGATTCTCCCACGGCGAGAAGGTGTCGCGCGTGAGGTACAGGAAGGTATAGAACGCCTCGTCGCCGCTAACGTTCATCCCATAGCGCTTCAGCGCCAGCCAGAACATCCCGACGATACCCAGCACGCCCGCGGCGGCTAGCATCCACAGCGAAATCCAGCCGCGAATGATGCCGATAAACAAGAAGATGGCAAACGCAATGATGATATTGGCGCGCGTCCCGCCAACAATCATATAGGTCAGCAAACCAAACGCGACGGTACTCACCAGGAAGAATAACCACGCTTTGCTGTCCTGACGCAGGAAATAGACCACCAGCATTGCCGGAATGAAGAAGTAGAAGAAACGCTTCAGAGCTACGCCAGAGACTTCGCTGGAAAAAATTTGGCTGTAGGATTGCAGTCTGAACAGCAGGAATCCGTTGTGCATAAAGAAGACGCCCACGCTCACCAATGCAATCGCCATCAGGATAACCCAGGTCAAATGCGCTTCAACGCGATTGATGGTAAATAGCGGCCTGCGTGGCTTATCCTCGACTCGCTTGCGAAGGCGTGTTTTATACGTCACGTAGTAGACGGCATAGAAACAGGCGGCTGACAGCAAGGCCTGCAGCAGGATCTCCGGCGGAGCAACTGCCACATCAAAACGGAACACCAGTATGCTGGTCAACGGGAACCCGAAGAAGAACGTCAGCAAAAACAGCAGTGAGAAGAAAACATTGAAGTTAAAACGCACGCGGCGGAATTCAAACCAGGTCAGCGTGGCGATAAACAAGGTGGAGAGCAGCCATACCACCAGCAGACCGCTAAATTGCATCAGGCTCATACGGTTTCTCCTGAAGCAATACGCAGCGCGTTGCGCCACGGCTGCAGATAATTCGGGCTAAAGAAGGTGATTGTATTTTTATCTACCGATGCCAACTGGCGCTGCGCTTCGCGTACGACGCCTTCATTGAGCTCATCAGTGGTAAATAACACCGGGAGATTCTGTTCCACCATATCCTGCCAGAAGGGATTTTCACGGTTGAGCACGCACGGGATACCGGCCTGAATCAGTAAACACAGGGTACCGATCCCCTGCTGACGGGCAAAAATAAAGTAACCCAAATCACACTGACGTAATAATGTCAGATAGGCATCAAATTCCAGCTTTTCACTTAAAATTTGCAGATTCTCAGCGCTAAACAATGCCAGGCCGGCCTGACGAACCTCGTCGATATAAGCCGCATTATTGGCGGGGTACCCCATCGGTACAATCACATTCACCGTGTCGCCGAACTGCTGATGGACGGCGCGTAGCGCGGCAATATGCTCATTGCTGCGATCGCCAGAGTTGCCAACCAGCACCGTCATCTTGCCGCTGCGCTGACACGCGTTGCTCATATTATTGAGGGAGGGATCCATTCGCGTTGGGAAATAGAGCAACTCGCCACGCACGCGCGGATGCTGTTCGGCGAAATAGCTCAAATCACCCCGCGTGGCAAATACGCAGCCCACGCGATTCTGCGCCATACGGCGAATGGGGTAAAACAGGCGAAATTTCAGTCCACTGGAGACTTCATATAAATCCGCGCCCCAGATATGCCAGTAAAACTGCTCCGGTTTAATTCCCCCGCTCAGCAGCGCTAACCACAGGCTGGTGTTGAACTGACCGTGGAAGAAAAAACGCTGTTGGCGATCCGCTTTTGCTTTCGCGATAACAGCTTCAGCCAGCGCCTTTTTCCCACCATAGAAGCTTAGCGATAACGCCGGGCAGTTCTCACTGAATCCGGCATCCTGACCTGCAACCATAAACGTGCGCGCGTGCTCGCTCGTCGCGGCCAGCGAGTCGTTGAAAAACCGCAGCACGGTTTGGTTATGGTGAGGGATATCCGATCCCAGAACGTGAATCAGTACAGTCATACCCGCCTACGCCAGAGTAAAAACACGCCACAACAAAGAGAGAAATAGACAATGTACGTTGCCATGTAAGCCTGTGCCGCGCCCAGCGCACCATGTGCAGGGATCAGCCAATGGGCAAACGCCGTCAATAACATGAACTGGCTAATTTCTGCCAAGATATAAAACCGCAGCGACGCTTTCGCGATCACCAGATAACCGAAAACATAGGCGCCGACTTTCAGCACATCACCGACCAGTTGCCAGGCGAACAGGTCGCGCATGGCGGTGAATTTAGCGGAGAAAAGCAGCCAGATAGCAAAATCGCGCAGTAGCCAGACGGTAAAGCTTGCGGCAGCAACCGCCGGCAGCACGAATTTCAACGACTTGATCACTTCGCGTGTAA
This sequence comes from Citrobacter sp. RHBSTW-00887, assembly GCF_013728095.1. Classification (NCBI taxonomy): domain Bacteria; kingdom Pseudomonadati; phylum Pseudomonadota; class Gammaproteobacteria; order Enterobacterales; family Enterobacteriaceae; genus Citrobacter; species Citrobacter sp. RHBSTW-00887. The sequence goes on from NZ_CP056267.1 coordinate 5,245,136, forward strand.
TGTCGCGCTTTTCAGTCAAACGCGACAACGTCGGCAGCAAGTAAACGCTGAATGAGGCGGTGATAAATTGCAGATAAGCATCGGAGATACTGCTCACCCCCTGCCAGATCCCCACATCATCCCAGCTGTACTGCGCCGCCAACAGGTTTCGCATCATCACGTATGCCACTGGCAGCGTTACGGAGGTAATCAGCGCCATCAGCGTAAACTTGCTTAACTGCCCTGCCAGACCGTTATCCCACGAGGGTTTCAGGTAATGCAGGGGGATAGTCCCACGCTTAATCAGCATTATAGCGGCAGGGATAGCGACCAGCGCAGGTACCAGCGCCAGGCCCAGCAAGGCGCCTTCATACCCTCCCAGGCGATAACAGCCATAATAAGCCGCTACGCCCACCAGGCTCCCCACAATCAACGACAGCGCGTTACCCGCCGCATCGCGGAAGCCCTTCATCAGCGCCAGCAGCAGGTTCGCCCAGGCTATGCCCATCTGCACCAGCGCAACCAGTCGAACCAGCCCCTGATAATGAGTATGACCAAATAATCCCTGACTGATAGGTGCGGCCGCCAGCAAAAAAATCACCGCCATCAGCGTAGAGAATCCCAGCACCATCGCGGAAGAGGTACCGACCACCTTACGGAGCCGGGCCGGATCGTCATGATGCTGCGCAACGTATTTCGTGACGCCATTGAAAATGCCGGCCCCCGCCAACACGCCAAGCACAGTGACCATCTGGCGGAAGTTACCCGCCAGCCCCACGCCTGCCGGTCCAAACGACACCGCCAGCAACTTCACAACCAGCAAACCTGCACCAATTTTTACCAGCGTACTGGCCGCCGTCCATAAGGACGCTTTTGCAAGCGACATATCAGGCGAAGTAGTTGAGTAAGGTCGTAATGACTGTTCGCTGGTTCACCGGCGACAGATTGTAGAACAGCGGTAAACGCAGCAGGCGTTCGCTCTCTTTGGTGGTGTAACGATCAACACCGGCAAACATGCCGAATTTATCGCCAGCCGGGCAATCATGCAGCGGGATATAGTGGAACACCGCCATAATTTCAGCTTCTTTCAGGAAGTTAATCAACGCCGTGCGATCGTCGATATCGCGCAGTTTGATGTAAAACATATGGGCATTCTGTACGCAACCCTCCGGTATCGAAGGCAGCTCAATACGCCCGGCACGCGCCAGCGGTTCCAGGGCATCGTAATACTTTTGCCACAGCGCCAGACGCTGCTGGTTAATACGATCAGCCGCTTCCAACTGCGCCCACAGATAAGCCGCCTGCAGATCGGACATCAAATAGCTGGAACCGATATCACGCCAGGTATACTTATCTACCTGGCCGCGGAAAAACTGACTACGGTTAGTCCCTTTTTCACGGATGATCTCTGCGCGCTCGACTAATTTTTTATCATTAATCAGCGTCGCTCCACCTTCCCCGCCTGCGGTATAGTTTTTGGTCTCATGGAAGCTAAAGCAGCCGATGTGACCAATCGTACCCAGCGCACGCCCCTTGTAGGTCGACATGACGCCCTGGGCGGCATCTTCCACCACATACAGGTTATGTTTAGTGGCCAGCCCCATGATGGTATCCATTTCGCAGGCCACGCCCGCGTAATGTACCGGCACAATAGCGCGGGTTTTATCGGTGATCGCCGCTTCAATCAGCGTTTCGTCAATGTTCATGGTATCCGGGCGAATATCAACAAAGACGATTTTCGCGCCGCGCAACACGAAGGCATTGGCCGTAGAGACAAACGTGTAGCTCGGCATAATGACTTCATCGCCAGGCTGGATGTCCAGCAGCAATGCCGCCATCTCAAGCGATGCGGTGCAGGAAGGCGTCAGCAGCACTTTCTCACTGCCAAAATGCTGCTCCAGCCACTGCTGACAGCGACGGGTAAAGCCACCGTCACCACACAGTTTGCCGCTATTCATCGCAGACTGCATGTAATCGAGTTCAGTTCCCACCACCGGCGGTGCATTAAATGGAATCATCGTGTCACCTGTATAACCAATACGCGGTGCTTTCCACATTCGCACCACTGTGTATATAACGTTTAAGCGCGGCGGTGTTACCCATTTGGGTCGCCACGCGCAATGTTGTTTTACCGCGGGCCTGTGCCCAACAAAGCGCGGCCTGCATCAGTTCTGCACCCGCACCACGCCCGGCCAGCAGGCCAATTCTCGCCTCGGTCGCATTCAGTTCACGCAGCGAGACATAGCCACGAATCTCACCAGTCGGTTTACGAAAAATGAGGCATTGATGATCAAACGTCCCCAGCACCGCGTTTTCAATCCACTGTGCGTAGAAACGCGCGCTGGCATCTTCGGCATACCACGGGGCGCGAAAACGGCTTTGCGCAAATGCCTGTCCTGCCAGATGGCGTAATACCGGGATATCCGTAGGTTGCGCGACCTGCGCACCGGGGTCGCCGCTGGCACACGTTACCGGCAGTACAAAATCGACTTCACCTTCTACCAGTGAGAAACCCAAATGCTGCAGAGCATCTAATTCATGGCTATTTGCGGCAAGTATTTTTGCTTGTACACGCGACCAGGGCAGCAACGCATCCGCAGTTAGAACCGGCGCGCGTTGGTCAAAACGGACAATGGCGCTATTCACGCCAAAGAACGTATTTTCCCAGCTAAGCGGCTCAATACTGGCGCGGACGAGCACGGAGCAGCTCCAGCAGGTATTGACCATAACCCGTTTTGGCCAGTGAACTGGCGGCACGCTTCACGCCTTCGTCATCCAGCCAACCGTTACGCCAGGCGATTTCTTCCAGACAGGCTATTTTAAAGCCCTGGCGTTTCTCCACCGTCTGCACAAAAGTGCTCGCTTCGATCAAACTGTCATGCGTACCGGTATCCAGCCAGGCAAAGCCACGCCCAAGCAATTCAACCGTCAGATGTCCGTCATCAAGATACATCTGGTTGATAGACGTAATCTCCAGCTCCCCACGCTCAGAAGGTTTCACGCGTTTCGCGTATTCCACCACTTTGCTGTCATAAAAATAGAGCCCTGTCACCGCCCAATTAGATTTCGGCGCTTTCGGCTTCTCTTCCAGAGAGACTGCGCGAAAATTGTCATCAAACTCAACAACACCAAAACGTTCAGGGTCCATGACCTGATAGCCAAACACCGTCGCACCTTGCGTTCTGGCGGCCACATGACGCAGTTTTGGACTGAATCCTTGACCAAAGAAGATGTTGTCCCCTAACACCAGGCACGATGGTTCACCGTTAAGAAACGTTTCACCGATAATAAAAGCCTGCGCTAATCCATCCGGGCTCGGTTGCTCAGCATAGTGCAGTTCAATGCCGAACTCAGATCCATCGCCCAGCAAACGCTGGAAATAGCCTTTATCTTCCGGAGTGGTGATAATCAGGATTTCGCGAATTCCCGCCAGCATCAGTACCGATAGCGGGTAGTAAATCATCGGCTTATCGTAAATGGGCAATAGTTGCTTCGATACGCCCCGCGTAATGGGGTACAGGCGAGTACCTGAGCCACCCGCCAGAATGATACCTTTCATGCGTTGCCTCCTCCGCAAAACCAGGCTGTTAGCCCTTCAGACCTAAACGTTCGCCCTGGTAACTGCCGTCCTGCACGGGTTTCCACCATGCCTGATTATCCAGATACCACTGCACGGTTTTGCGCATTCCACTTTCAAACGTTTCCTGCGGCATCCACCCGAGTTCACGCGCAATTTTTGAAGCGTCAATGGCGTAACGTAAATCATGGCCTGGGCGATCGTCCACAAAAGCGATCAAGTCGCGGTACTGCGCGATGCCCTGCGGTTTATGCGGAGCCAGCTCTTCCAACAGGCTGCAAACCGTTTCGACAACATCCAGGTTTTTACGCTCGTTATGGCCACCAATATTATAGGTTTCCCCAACCGCGCCCGTCGTCGCCACGCAATAGAGCGCCCTGGCGTGATCTTCTACATACAACCAGTCACGGATCTGTTGACCATTGCCATATACCGGCAACGGTTTGCCCGCCAGTGCGTTGAGGATCATCAGCGGAATCAGTTTTTCCGGGAAATGGTACGGACCATAGTTATTGGAACAGTTGGTAATCAGCGTTGGCAGACCGTAGGTACGCAGCCAGGCGCGAACCAGATGATCGCTGCTGGCTTTCGACGCGGAATAAGGGCTGCTCGGCGCATACGGCGTGGTTTCGGTGAAGAAATCATCTGTGGAATGGAGATCGCCATACACCTCGTCAGTCGAGATATGGTGGAAACGAAACGCCAATTTTTCCTCACTGGCTAATGTACTCCAGTAAGCGCGCGCTGCTTCCAACAGCGTGTAGGTTCCCACAATGTTGGTTTCGATAAAGGCGGCCGGACCATCAATTGAACGATCGACATGGCTTTCTGCAGCCAGATGCATCACGCAGTCCGGCTGATATTGTTGAAACACCCTGTCGAGCGATGCCCGATCGCAAATATCCACTTTCTCAAAGGCAAAACGGGAATTCTGCGCAACCGGCTCCAGCGACATCAGGTTTCCGGCGTAGGTCAGCTTATCGACCACAACCACCGCATCCTCGGTATCATGAATGATATGTCGCACAACCGCCGAGCCGATAAATCCCGCTCCACCGGTAACCAGAATTCGTTTCATTAGCGCCAGACCCCTTTGGTATCAACGATGTACTGCTGTTGAACCGCATCGCCTTTGATGCCTTTAAATTCATTATGGTCAACCAACATGACCAACACATCAGCACGTGCCAGAGCATCGTCCAGCGTCGCCAGTTGGCAAATACCATCCAGTTTTTTCGGCAGTTGATGGATGTTCGGTTCCACCACCAGCATTTCGCCTTTGTGCCATTGCGCAATATTCTGCGCAATTCCCATCGCCGGGCTTTCACGCAAATCGTCAATATTGGGTTTGAATGCCAGACCAAAACAGGCAATTTTCACTTCGCTAGCCCGTTTGTTGGTATCCGCCAGACAGTCGGCTACGGCAGCCTTTACCCGATCGACCACCCAATGCGGTTTACCATCGTTTACCTCACGCGCGGTGCGGATCAATTTCGCCTGCTGCGGGTTCTGCGCCACGATAAACCACGGATCGACCGCGATACAGTGTCCACCTACGCCAGGGCCGGGCTGCAAAATATTCACGCGTGGATGGCGGTTTGCCAGGCGAATCAGTTCCCAGACGTTGATCCCCTGATCGGCGCAAATCAGCGACAGTTCATTGGCGAAGGCGATATTGACATCGCGAAAGCTATTTTCCGTCAGCTTACACATTTCTGCGGTGCGGGCGTTGGTCACCACACATTCGCCTTCGAGAAAGATGTTGTACAGCTCGCTGGCGCGCGCGGAACAGACGGAGGTCATTCCTCCAATCACCCGATCGTTTTTAATCAGTTCGACCATTACCTGACCCGGCAGTACGCGCTCTGGGCAATAAGCAATGTTAACGTCCGCCTGTTCACCGACCTGCTGCGGGAAAGTCAGGTCAGCCCGCATTTCTGCAAGCCATGCGGCCATCTGTTCAGTTGCCCCGACAGGTGAGGTGGATTCCAGAATCACCAATGCGCCTTTTTTCAAAACTGGCGCAATAGATTTCGCCGCGGCTTCTACGTAGACCATATCGGGTTCATGATCTCCCTTGAACGGGGTAGGCACCGCAATCAGATACGCATCAGCATCTACGGGTGTCGCGCTCGCACGTAAAAACCCATTTTCGACCGCCGTTTTCACCACCGCCCCCAGATCGGGCTCAACGATGTGAATTTCGCCGCGATTAATGGTATCCACCGCATGTTGATTTATATCTACGCCAATTACGTGTTTTTGACGGGAAGCAAAGGCAGCCGCCGTTGGCAGTCCGATATAACCCAACCCAATGACAGAAATGGTCGTAAAACTCATAGCGATATCCGATTATTTTTTAATGCATCTAAAATGCGGTCACATGCCAGCCCGTCTCCATACGGATTATGGGCGCGGCTCATGATCTGATATTCATTGTCGTCATGCAGCAAACGCGTGACTTCTTCAACAATCCGCTGTGGGTCTGTACCTACCAGGCGTACAGTCCCTGCGGTAATAGCTTCCGGGCGCTCCGTTGTTTCACGCATTACCAGCACAGGTTTCCCCAGAGACGGCGCTTCTTCCTGAATCCCGCCAGAATCAGTAAGGATCAGCCAGGCGTGATTCATCAGCCATACGAATGGCAGGTAGTCCTGCGGTTCAATCAACACCACGTTTTCAACGTGACCCAGGATGCGATTGACCGGCTCACTGACGTTAGGGTTCAGGTGTACCGGATAGACAATCTGCACATTTTGGTTACACGCGGCTATTTCCGCCAGGGCGTGACAGATTTGCTCAAAACCGCGACCGAAGCTTTCCCGACGATGACCGGTCACCAGGATCATCTTTTTATCAGAGCTCAGGAAAGGATAATGTTCTGCCAGTTCAGCACGCAATGCATCGCTCGCCAGTACGCGATCCCGAACCCAGATCAACGCGTCAATAACCGTATTACCCGTGACGAAAATACGATCATCAGGGATAGCTTCTCGTAACAGATTTTGGCGCGAGTTTTCTGTTGGGGCAAAATGATACATTGCCAGACGCCCGGTCAGCGTACGATTAGCCTCTTCCGGCCATGGTGAATAGAGATCGCCTGTACGTAAACCAGCCTCTACATGCCCCACCGGGATGCGCTGATAGAACGCGGCCAGACTGGTAGCAATCGTGGTTGTGGTATCACCATGAACCAACACCACATCGGGTTTGAATTCAGCCAAAATAGGCTTTAACCCTTCCAGGATGCGGCAGGTTATTTCTGTTAGTCCCTGACCTGGCTGCATAATATTGAGATCGTAGTCAGGTACAATGGAAAAAAGATTCAACACCTGATCGAGCATCTCCCGATGCTGCGCCGTAACGCAAACTTTCGCCTCAAAATCAGGATCTTTTTCCAGCGCATGAACCAGAGGAGCCATCTTAATGGCCTCCGGTCGCGTACCAAATACAGTCAGTACTTTCACATCGATTCTCTTCGGATTGGCAGTGAGAGCCCAGCCCCTCACTGCAACGGCATTGCTAAATCGTACGGCGACGGGTTAACGCGACACCAGCACCGATCAGAGCCCCAACGATACCCCACATAATCATCAGGAAGGCGCGACGAGGGCTGTCACGTTTTACCGGCTCTTCCGGCGTTCTCAAATAACGATAGGTCTGAAAACGCGGATCTAAAGTTGGTCCAACGTTCAGGGTGTTCAGCATGGCCCTGTTCTGGAAATAGTCCAGATCGAAATCCGGACCAATTGACTGCAGATTCTCAAGTCGCGCCTGCAACATTGGACGTCCGAGTAAGAACAATTCTGAATCCGGCAATTCATCAGCTGGAACATCTGTGGAAGTACGCGAAATATTATGCTGCTCAGCAATTTTAAGCGCTTGTTCAATGCTGTGGACGCGGCGAGAGAAAATGGATTTTGCCACTTCTTCCTGACGTTTGACCTGCGCTTTCATCTGCACAGTGCGTGCGGCCCATGCGCCTTTTAACTCATCATTCAGATGACGTGCCGCGCGTTGGCTGGCAAACGCGACGTACTGGCGCAGCAAATTGTTGGCATCAGGAGCCGTCTCGGCAATCAGCTTCACGCTGTCATTGGTATTACGCAGCGTATCGCCAGGCAAAAACTGAATGTTATTGATCAGTTCATCCAGCATCGCCGCATCGGCTTTGCTATTACCGACCATACGCTGCTTAAAGTAATCAGTCTGCTGCCAGAATTCTCGGCGTGTATCCCAGGAGGCAAGCTGCATAATGAATTCTTTATAGGCCTCATCCATTACTGACGGTTGGTCCGTGGACGCGAGACTGGCCTTAATATCCAGGTTGCGTAAAAACTGTTGTTGAGAGTAAAAGCCACCCAACATATTGACCGTTGGCCTGTCAGTAATCGCCGTGGCACTCCACTCCTGACGCGCAAAAAACGTATAGGCGAGGGCCGCTATCGCGAAGGCGAGAGCCATACCGACGATCCACACCTTCCCTGACCACAAGGTACGAAACAACCCACGGATATCCAGTTCATTTTCAGCGCTCACGGCATCTTCCCCCGGTAATGGTTGTCTCATCGTACCCTCAATTTATTTGGTTAAGTCTGGTTTACTTTCACGGTTTCTACGCAACTTGCGCTTCAAACGTTTGATAAATCTCGCTACCTTCCAGGCCCGTTTAATACAGATGTCGTACAAGACAAACGCCAGTAAAAAAAACACCAACATCACCCACTCCGGGACAATGCGAGAATATTCAGCCAGCACGCCAATAGATGCCAGAATAGCTGCAGCCAGGGTAATCAGGACAAAAGCCTGTCGGGAGGTAAATCCGGCGCGCATGATTAAATGGTGAATATGTTGGCGATCCGGGGAGAAAGGGCTCATGCCCTTGCGTAAGCGACGATACATAATTGCCACCATATCCATTAACGGAATGGCAATAATCCACAAAGCGGTGACCGGGCTGATAGGATGCGTTGGCCCCTGGGTAGTCTCCAGCAGGATCCAAATCACCGTGAAGCCAATCAGCGTACTGCCCGCATCCCCCATAAAAACTTTATAGCGGCGTCCGAGAATACCCAGATTCAGCAGGATGTAAGGCAGAATGGCGGCGATCATGGCAAAACACCAGATGGCCAGGCTTGTTTGCCCATCGAACCACAGGATAAGCCCCATAGCGGCGAATGACACGCTAGATAATCCACCCAACAGACCATCAATCCCATCCACCATATTGAAGGCGTTTATTGCCGCCCAGACGGCAAACAGGGTAAGGAAATATCCAAAAGGACCGAGCACCATCTCCCAAGGGCCGAAAATATAGCCAAGGCTTAGCAGATAGAGTTTACCCACCGTCATCATAATGATGCCGATAAGGGCCTGGATGGTTGCGCGGATTTTTACACTGATATCAAAACGATCGTCCAGGGCACCGATAAACACCAGTACACCAGCACAACCCAGGTAGAGAGTAGCATGCGGGATATAGTAATCGGCGATAAGAAACGTAAAGCAAATGCCTGCGTAAACCGAAATCCCTCCAACCAGCGGAATCAGTCCCTGATGACGTTTGCGGAAGTTGGGTTTATCCACCAATCCAATCTTTTTCGCGACCTTGCGGGCAAAGAAAAGAAACAGCGTTGTGAATAAAAAAATACTGATGAGATCAGTACTTGCTGTCAATAAATTCACTATACATGCTCTCAGAGAATATCAATACACGAAGTATAACCATCCAGCCAATTATTCAGAAGAGAAACCCGACTCAATATCAGGTGGTTCTATATGATTAGCAACCACAAAATACGAATTTCAACCCTTCTTCGCCATGCGGTATGTCATACCGTATTATCGTTATTGTGTCGTTAAGATTACAGCCACAAAAGCAAAACGCCACGTAAAAACGTGGCGTTTTCGGATGAGACCTGAATTACGAACGCTTCATCATATCGAAGAAGTCGTCGTTAGTCTTGGTCATCGCCAGCTTGTTAATGAGGAATTCCATGGCATCAATCTCACCCATCGGATGGATGATTTTGCGCAGGATCCACATTTTCTGCAGCTCTTCCTGGGTGGTGAGCAGCTCTTCTTTACGGGTACCGGAACGGTTGTAGTCGATAGCCGGGAAGACGCGTTTTTCAGCAATCTTACGAGAGAGATGCAGTTCCATGTTGCCGGTACCTTTAAACTCTTCGTAGATAACTTCATCCATTTTAGAGCCGGTATCGATCAGCGCAGTCGCGATGATGGTCAGGCTACCGCCCTCTTCCACGTTACGCGCCGCACCGAAGAAACGCTTCGGACGATGCAAGGCGTTGGCATCAACACCACCGGTCAGAACTTTACCGGAAGCCGGAACCACGGTGTTGTAAGCACGCGCCAGACGGGTGATGGAATCGAGCAGAATGATAACGTCTTTCTTGTGTTCAACCAGACGTTTCGCCTTCTCGATAACCATTTCCGCAACCTGAACGTGGCGGGAGGCTGGTTCGTCAAAGGTAGACGCAACCACTTCACCTTTCACCAGACGCTGCATCTCGGTAACTTCTTCCGGACGTTCGTCAATCAGCAGCACCATCAGCACGCAGTCCGGATGGTTGTAAGCAATGCTCTGCGCGATGTTCTGCAGCAGCATGGTTTTACCTGCTTTCGGCGGAGCAACAATCAGACCACGTTGGCCACGACCGATCGGTGATGCCAAATCCAGTACACGCGCCGTTAAGTCTTCAGTAGAACCGTTACCACGTTCCATACGCAGACGAGAGTTTGCGTGCAGCGGTGTTAAGTTCTCAAAGAGGATTTTGTTACGGGCGTTTTCTGGTTTGTCGTAGTTAACTTCGTTAACTTTCAACAGCGCAAAGTAGCGTTCACCTTCTTTCGGCGGGCGAATCTTACCAGAGATGGTATCACCAGTGCGGAGGTTGAAACGGCGGATTTGGCTGGGAGAAACGTAGATGTCATCAGGACCGGCGAGGTAGGAGCTGTCTGCAGAGCGGAGGAAACCAAATCCATCCTGCAATATCTCCAGCACACCGTCACCAAAGATATCTTCGCCACTCTTTGCGTGCTGCTTCAGGATGGCAAAAATAATGTCCTGCTTGCGCATACGAGCCAGGTTTTCAAGGCCCATATTTTCGCCGAGAGTGATCAGCTCAGAAACCGGCGTATTCTTTAATTCGGTAAGATTCATAATGGTGTGAGTTCTTAAACTTGGGGTAAATCTCGAACTTAATGTTGTGAATGGTATGGCAGGGTCATCCATGCCTGTTTACGGCCATCAACTCATGTCTGTTCGCTGTCTGGTCACAGGAAAGTACGCAGAACTGAAACGACAAGACGGATTGAGTGACAAGCCAGGAATCTGTCCACTTCTCGCGCGAGAAACAACGGGAAGTATTGGATATAACTAGATTCAAACTTAATAAGGTATGTTTAATACGAAGTCAACACTAACTTAGCACGACTCAAGTCGGGCGTCCAGTCATCCGAATCATTTCGAAGTATGGTCGCCCGATCATGAGACTTCCTTACGCTAAATTAGCGTCGAGGAATTCTTTCAACTGACCTTTGGATAGTGCGCCGACTTTAGTCGCCGCAACTTCGCCGTTTTTAAACAGCAGCAGGGTCGGGATGCCACGGATACCATACTTCGGCGCGGTGCCTGGGTTTTGGTCAATGTTCAGTTTAGCAACCGTCAATTTGCCCTGATATTCGTCAGCGATTTCATCCAGAATTGGAGCGATCATTTTGCACGGACCGCACCACTCTGCCCAGAAATCAACGAGGATAGCTCCGTCCGCTTTGAGTACATCCGTGTCAAAACTGTCGTCAGTCAGGTGAATAATTTTATCGCTCATATTAACTCCACAGGAATAAGCCTGGTGCGTTGGTGTACTCTTAATCAACGACGTGTTGATGTAGCATTAACCAACTAAAGGTTGACTTTATTTCACCGGATACGCTTTCGTAAAGCAATAGTAAGCTGATATTCTACCACACTATGAGCAAAACACATTTAACAGAACAGAAGTTTTCCGACTTCGCCCTGCACCCAAAGGTGATAGAAGCCCTTGAAAATAAAGGCTTTCATAACTGCACGCCCATTCAGGCCCTCGCGCTGCCGCTAACGCTGGCAGGTCGTGATGTTGCAGGGCAGGCGCAAACCGGTACCGGAAAAACGATGGCGTTCCTGACGTCAACGTTTCATTATCTTCTCTCTCATCCCGCGATTGCCGATCGCAAGGTGAACCAACCGCGTGCGTTAATTATGGCGCCAACGCGTGAGTTAGCCGTGCAGATCCACGCTGACGCCGAGCCGCTGGCACAGACCACCGGTTTGAAATTAGGCCTGGCTTATGGCGGCGACGGTTACGACAAACAGCTGAAAGTGCTGGAAAGCGGCGTCGATATTCTTATCGGCACGACCGGTCGTCTCATCGACTATGCAAAACAGAACCACATTAACCTGGGCGCGATTCAGGTCGTGGTGCTGGATGAAGCCGATCGTATGTACGATCTGGGCTTTATCAAAGATATCCGTTGGCTGTTCCGTCGTATGCCGCCAACCACCCAACGTCTGAACATGCTGTTTTCTGCAACCCTCTCTTACCGCGTTCGCGAACTGGCGTTCGAACAGATGAATAACGCCGAGTACGTTGAAGTCGAACCAGAACAGAAGACAGGTCACCGTATTAAAGAAGAGCTCTTCTATCCTTCCAACGAAGAGAAAATGCGTTTACTGCAAACGCTGATTGAAGAAGAGTGGCCAGATCGCGCCATCGTCTTTGCTAACACCAAGCATCGTTGTGAAGATATCTGGGGTAGCCTTGCCGCTGACGGTCATCGCGTCGGTCTGTTGACCGGTGACGTGGCGCAGAAAAAACGTCTGCGTATCCTTGATGAGTTCACCCGTGGCGATCTCGACATTCTCGTTGCGACGGATGTCGCCGCGCGTGGTCTGCATATCCCAGCCGTAACGCACGTATTTAACTATGACCTGCCGGATGACTGTGAAGATTACGTTCACCGTATCGGTCGTACCGGTCGCGCCGGAGCAAGCGGTCACTCTATCAGCCTGGCCTGTGAAGAATACGCGCTGAATTTACCAGCAATCGAGACCTATATCGGTCACTCGATCCCGGTCAGCAAGTACAACCCGGATGCGCTGATGACCGATCTGCCGAAGCCGTTACGCTTAACGCGTCCGCGCACAGGCAATGGCCCACGCCGTACCGGTGGTGCTCCGCGTAATCGTCGTCGTTCAGGTTAACGTTAGATATGCTCACAACCACTTCGCTGTACGCCGCAATTGATTTAGGCTCGAATAGTTTTCATATGCTGGTTGTACGCGAGGTGGCGGGAAGCATTCAGACGCTCACGCGTATTAAACGCAAGGTGCGTCTGGCCGCTGGCCTCAACAGCGACAACGTTCTTTCCGCTGAAGCTATGGAGCGCGGCTGGCAATGCCTGCGCCTGTTTGCTGAACGCCTGCAGGATATCCCTCAGCCGCAAATCCGCGTGGTCGCCACGGCAACATTACGCATCGCGGTAAACGCCGATGAGTTTATCGCCAAAGCGCAAGAGATCCTCGGCTGCCCTGTCCAGGTCATCAGCGGTGAAGAAGAAGCGCGGCTGATTTATCAAGGTGTTGCCCACACCACCGGCGGCGCCGATCAGCGTCTGGTCGTTGATATTGGCGGTGCCAGCACTGAACTGGTTACCGGCTCCGGCGCGCAAACCACCTCTCTGTTCAGCCTGTCAATGGGCTGCGTCACCTGGCTCGAAAGGTATTTCACCAATCGTAATCTGGCACAGGAAAACTTTGACGAAGCAGAGAAAGCGGCTCGCGAAGTTCTGCGCCCGGTCGCCGACAAACTGCGTTTTCATGGCTGGAAAGTTTGCGTTGGTGCCTCTGGCACCGTCCAGGCGTTACAGGAAATCATGATGGCGCAAGGCATGGATGAGCGCATTACGTTGGCCAAGCTTCAGCAGCTTAAACAGCGCGCCATTCATTGTGGTCGTCTGGAAGAGCTGGAAATAGAAGGGTTAACGCTGGAACGCGCACTGGTTTTTCCCAGCGGACTGGCCATTCTGATCGCCATTTTCACCGAACTGAATATTCAATGCATGACTCTGGCCGGCGGCGCACTACGCGAAGGTCTGGTCTACGGCATGCTGCACTTGCCGGTTGATCAGGACATTCGCAGCCGTACGCTGCGTAATATTCAGCGTCGATTTATGGTCGACACCGATCAGGCGAATCGCGTCACGCAATTGGCTGTACATTTACTCGAACAGGTGAAAGATGAGTGGCATCTTGAAGCCATTAGTCGTGAACTGCTGCAAAGTGCCTGTCAGTTGCATGAAATAGGACTGAGCGTAGAGTATAAGCAGGCGCCACTGCATGCCGCCTGGCTGGTACGTAATCTCGATCTCCCGGGCTTTACTCCCGCGCAGAAGAAACTGTTAGCCACGCTGTTGCTCAACCAAACTAATCCGGTCGATCTATCTTCACTCCACCAGCAAAACGCTGTGCCACCACGCATCGCGGAGCACCTTTGCCGTTTGCTACGCCTGGCGATCATTTTCGCCGCTCGCCGTCGCGACGATTTAGTGCCACATATCACCCTGCAAGCTCAGGATGAGAATCTGACGTTAACGCTACCGGAAGGCTGGCTGGAACATCATCCATTAGGTACAGAGTTAATCGATCAGGAAATACAGTGGCAAAGCTATGTCCACTGGCCGCTGGAAGTGCATTAGATGCTGGCTGCCGGATAGCGCTTACGCTTATCCGGCCTACAAAATACCTATTTCTCTTTGGCTTTCGCCATCATTGCCCGAATGTTAGCAATGCTGGCCTGCCCTTTTTGCATCCGCTCCTCGGCACTCACCACTTTACGTTCCTGTTCCCAGATAACGTCATCTTGTGGTAGTTCCAACAGGAAACGGCTCGGTTCAGGTCGTACCAGTTCACCGTACTGACGGCGCTCTTTACACAGCGTGAAGATAAGTTCTTTCTGCGCACGTGTAATCCCGACGTAAGCCAGACGACGCTCTTCGTCGATGTTATCTTCATCGATGCTGCTCTGGTGCGGCAAAAATCCTTCTTCCATTCCCACCATAAATACGTAAGGGAACTCCAGTCCTTTTGAAGCATGCAGCGTCATCAACTGCACCTGATCCAACTCCTCTTCGCTCTCTCCGCGCTCCATCATGTCGCGCAGGGTAAAGCGGGTAACGACCTGAGTCAGGGTCATTGGCTCTTCCAGCTCACTACCTTCCAGCATCTCCGTCATCCAGCTGAACAGCGTGTTGACGTTTTTCATACGCATTTCGGCCGCTTTCGGGCTCGGCGAGGTTTCATACAGCCAGGATTCGTAATCAATGCCGTGGATCAGATCGCGTACGGCGGCAACCGGCTCGCGCTCCGCCAGACGTTGAATTTCACCCAGCCAGTGCGTAAAGCGGGTCAGAGAATCATATCCACGCCCGGTTAGCATCTGGCTAAGTCCCATATCAAAGCTAGCGGTAAACAGGCTTTTATTACGCGTCATCGCCCATTCCCCCAGCTTTTGCAGCGTGGCCGGACCGATTTCACGCTTTGGCGTATTTACGATGCGCAAAAATGCACTGTCATCATCCGGGTTGCTGAGCACGCGCAGATAGGCCAGCAAATCTTTAATCTCCGGACGTGAGAAGAACGACGTCCCGCCGGAAATTTTGTACGGGATGCGGTTTTGCATCAGAAACTTTTCGAACACTCGCGACTGATGATTACCGCGATACAGGATGGCGTAGTCTTTATACTGCGTCTTGTTCACAAAGTGATGGGCAATCAGTTCCCCGGTCACGCGTTCTGCTTCGTGCTCTTCATTATTCGCACTCAACACCTTCAGCTCAGCGCCGTAGCCCAGCTCAGAAAAGAGCCGTTTTTCAAAGACGTGTGGGTTGTTAGCAATAAGGATGTTCGCCGCCTTCAGGATACGCCCTGATGAACGATAGTTTTGCTCCAGCTTCACCACCTGCAGCGCCGGAAAATCTTTGCTTAACAGTACCAGGTTCTGCGGACGTGCACCGCGCCAGGAGTAGATCGACTGATCGTCATCACCCACGACGGTAAAGCGCGCGCGTTTCCCCACCAGCAACTTCACCAACTCGTACTGGCTGGTGTTGGTATCCTGATATTCATCCACCAGCAGGTAGCGGATTCGATTTTGCCAACGCTCACGTACTTCTTCATTGCGCTGCAACAGCAGCGTGGGGAGCAGGATCAGATCGTCAAAATCGAGGACGTTACACGCCTTCATATGCGCGTCATACAGACCATAGCAGTGGGCAAAAATACGATCGCGTTCACCCTTTGCACTGGCTGCCGCCTGCGCTGGGGTCATCAGATCGTTTTTCCAGTTGGAGATCGTTGAAATCAACTGTTGAAGGATAAGCTTATCGTCTTCAATTAGCCCTTCGGTCAATTCCTTAAGCAGGGCCACCTGGTCAGTATCATCAAATAACGAGAAGTTCGACTTCATCCCCAGCGCGGCGTATTCACGCTTAATGACATCCAGTCCCAGAGTGTGGAAAGTAGAGATCATCAACCCGCGCGCTTCTTTACGACCCAACGTTTGCGCCACACGCTCTTTCATCTCGCGCGCAGCCTTATTGGTAAAGGTTACTGCCGCAATATGTCGTGCCTGATAGCCACATTCACGGATCAGATGTGCGATTTTGTTAGTGATAACACGCGTCTTACCGGAACCCGCTCCCGCCAGCACCAGGCAAGGTCCGGTGACGAATTCGACGGCTTGTTGTTGTCCGGGGTTCAAACGCATAGAGGATTGCTCAATCTGTAAACACGGGGATGTGGATTGTAGCAGAAAGTGACGCCAGGGGGATCGGTCATAGCCCATCGTCGAAGACCATGGATTACATGCTACTATTGCGCCCTGATTTATCACTCAACTCAGAGCACAAACCATGGCAAAAACAGCATCAGCAGTGCATATCCTTGTTAAAGAAGAGAAACTGGCTCTCGATCTTCTGGAACAAATCAAAAATGGCGCCGATTTTGGTAAACTGGCGAAGAAACACTCTATCTGCCCGTCGGGCAAACGCGGCGGCGATTTAGGCGAATTCCGTCAGGGCCAGATGGTTCCGGCGTTTGATAAAGTGGTGTTCTCCTGCCCGGTGCTGGAGCCAA
This sequence comes from Citrobacter sp. RHBSTW-00887, assembly GCF_013728095.1. Classification (NCBI taxonomy): domain Bacteria; kingdom Pseudomonadati; phylum Pseudomonadota; class Gammaproteobacteria; order Enterobacterales; family Enterobacteriaceae; genus Citrobacter; species Citrobacter sp. RHBSTW-00887. The sequence continues at coordinate 5,261,884 of NZ_CP056267.1, forward strand.
CCGGCCCACTGCACACTCAGTTCGGTTACCACATCATTAAAGTGCTGTACCGTAACTAATAGAAAGCCCGGTGTGTTCAACCACCGGGCTTTTTTTTGCCGAATGGCAGCCTCTTAGCCAGCTACAGCAATACGTTTCATATCAGTCATATAGCCACGCAGTTTCTGGCCCACTTTCTCGATAGCATGGCTGCGAATAGCATCGTTTACGTCGCGCAGCTGCGCGTTGTCTACCGCACCTTCGGCAATCGCTTTGCCCAGATCCCCGGTTTGCAGGGTAGTCATGAACTCTTTCAGCAGCGGTACGCACGCGTAAGAGAACAGGTAGTTACCGTATTCTGCGGTATCGGAAATGACAACGTTCATTTCGTACAGGCGCTTACGGGCGATGGTGTTCGCGATCAGCGGCAGTTCGTGCAGTGATTCGTAGTAAGCAGACTCTTCGATGATGCCGGAATCCACCATGGTTTCAAACGCCAGCTCAACGCCAGCCTTCACCATCGCGATCATCAGCACGCCTTTATCGAAGTACTCCTGCTCGCCAATTTTACCTTCAAACTGCGGCGCGGTTTCGAACGCGGTTTTGCCGGTCTCTTCACGCCAGGTCAGCAGTTTCTTATCGTCGTTGGCCCAGTCAGCCATCATGCCTGAAGAGAATTCGCCGGAGATGATGTCATCCATGTGTTTCTGGAACAGCGGCGCCATGATCTCTTTCAGTTGTTCGGACAGCGCATAAGCACGCAGTTTCGCTGGGTTAGACAGACGCTCCATCATCAGGGTGATACCGCCCTGCTTCAGCGCTTCGGTGATGGTTTCCCAGCCGAACTGAATCAGTTTTTCGGCGTAAGCCGGGTCAGTACCTTCTTCCACCAGCTTGTCGAAGCACAGCAGAGAGCCTGCCTGCAGCATACCGCACAGGATTGTCTGCTCGCCCATCAGGTCAGATTTCACTTCCGCAACGAAGGACGATTCCAGCACGCCTGCACGGTGACCGCCAGTGGCCGCAGCCCATGCTTTGGCAATCGCCATGCCTTCGCCTTTCGGATCGTTTTCCGGGTGAACGGCGATCAGGGTTGGAACACCAAAACCACGTTTGTACTCTTCACGCACTTCGGTACCCGGACACTTCGGCGCAACCATCACCACAGTGATATCTTTACGGATCTGCTCGCCCACTTCGACGATGTTGAAACCGTGGGAGTAGCCCAGCGCCGCGCCATCTTTCATCAGCGGCTGTACGGAACGTACAACGTCGGAGTGCTGTTTGTCCGGGGTCAGGTTAACCACCAGATCTGCCTGCGGGATCAGTTCTTCATAAGTACCTACTTTGAAGCCATTTTCGGTCGCTTTGCGCCACGAAGCGCGCTTCTCAGCAATCGCTTCTTTACGCAGGGCGTAGGAGATATCCAGACCGGAGTCGCGCATGTTCAGGCCTTGGTTAAGCCCCTGAGCACCGCACCCGACGATGACCACTTTTTTACCCTGAAGGTAGCTTGCGCCATCGGCGAATTCGTCGCGACCCATAAAGCGACATTTGCCCAGCTGCGCCAGCTGCTGACGCAGGTTCAGTGTATTAAAGTAGTTAGCCATGGTGATACCTCGTGATGTTGTACTGTCTTATTGTTCGGTTCGCGTTTCAGCGAGAATGAACCCACATTACAACAGGAAATTTATTGCGGAAATTGATATATTCACAACATCACATTGCAATATCTGCAACGTAGAAAATCGGAGGCTCGTCCGTGGATTTACGCGATCTGAAAATGTTCCTGCATCTGGCGGAAAGCCGCCACTTTGGCCGCAGTGCGCGGGCGATGCACGTCAGCCCCTCCACACTCTCACGCCAGATCCAACGGCTGGAAGAAGATCTCGGCCAGGCGCTGTTTGTGCGCGATAACCGTACGGTCACGCTGACCGAAGCAGGCGAAGAGCTGCGAGTATTTGCCCAGCAGACGCTGTTGCAGTATCAACAATTGCGCCACACCCTCGATCAGCAGGGACCGTCGTTGTCGGGCGAGCTGCATATCTTCTGCTCGGTTACCGCCGCCTACAGCCACCTGCCGCCAATTCTCGACCGCTTTCGCGCCGAGCACCCCTCGGTTGAAATTAAGCTCACCACCGGCGATGCCGCTGATGCGATGGACAAAGTGGTCACCGGAGAGGCCGATCTGGCAATAGCGGGTAAGCCAGAGACGCTGCCCGGTGCTGTGGCATTCTCGATGCTGGAGAATTTAACGGTAGTGTTGATCGCACCAGCATTGCCTTGCCCGGTACGGAATCAGGTTTCGGTCGATAAACCAGACTGGTCGACGGTGCCGTTTATCATGGCCGACCAGGGGCCGGTACGCCGCCGCATCGAGTTGTGGTTCCGCCGTCACAAAATCAGCAACCCATCGATTTACGCCACCGTGGGGGGGCACGAAGCGATGGTCTCGATGGTGGCGCTGGGTTGCGGCGTGGCGCTGCTGCCGGAAGTGGTGCTGGAAAACAGCCCGGAGCCGGTACGGAATCGCGTGATGATTTTAGAACGCAGCGACGAAAAAACGCCGTTCGAGCTGGGCGTCTGCGCGCCGAAAAAACGGCTGCATGAGCCGCTGATCGACGCGTTCTGGAAGATTGTTCTGGAGCGTAAATCCGCCGAGTAGCACCAGCGTCAGGCCTAAAATCAGTGGTAGATTCAGTATTGGCGCTCCTTTTCTGTATAATGTCCCGTGCCATAATAGATGTGGGGGGCTTGTTAACCATCACGTTTAGCAAGCCAGAACAGACGGTGTCATTGCGCACTTGACAGCGAAAATACAAACTTAATTAGCCATCATTATGATAATCAAACCAAAAATTCGTGGATTCATCTGTACAACGACCCATCCGACTGGCTGCAAAGTCAATGTGGAAAAACAGATCGATTATGTGAAGAAAAACGGGAAAATCGCTAACGGCCCTTCCCGCGTGCTGGTCATCGGTGCTTCCACCGGTTACGGCCTTGCTTCCAGAATTTCCGCCGCGTTTGGCAGCGGAGCCGCCACTATCGGCGTATTTTTCGAAAAACCAGGCACGGAAACCAAGCCAGGTTCCGCGGGCTGGTATAACTCTGCAGCCTTCGATGAGGCCGCAAAACGTGAAGGTCTGTATTCCAAAAGCATCAACGGCGACGCGTTCTCCGACGAGTGTCGCGACGAAGTTATCAAACTGATCAAAGAAGACCTGGGTCAGATTGACCTGGTGGTTTATTCACTGGCATCTCCGGTACGTAAAATGCCGAAAACCGGTGAAATCGTCCGTTCTGCGCTGAAGCCAATCGGTGAGGTTTATACCTCTAAAGCGATCGATACCAACAAAGATCAGATCATAACCGCCAGCATTGAGCCGGCAACCGAAGAAGAAGTTCAGAACACCGTCACCGTTATGGGCGGCGAAGACTGGGAACTGTGGATGGGCGCGCTGAGCGAAGCAGGCGTGCTGGCTGACGGCGTGAAAACCGTTGCCTACTCCTACATCGGTACCGACCTGACCTGGCCAATCTACTGGCACGGCGCGCTGGGCAAAGCAAAAGAAGATCTCGACCGCGCGGCAGGCGCGCTGCGTAATCAACTGGCTCCGCTGAACGGTTCCGCTAACGTTGCTGTACTGAAATCCGTTATCACGCAGGCTTCTTCTGCTATTCCGGTGATGCCGCTGTACATCTCCATGGTCTTCAAGCTGATGAAAGAACAGGGCATTCATGAAGGCTGCATCGAACAGATCAACCGTCTGATGACCACCAGCCTGTACGGCGATAAAGTGGCGCTTGATGACAACCAGCGTATCCGTATGGATGACTGGGAACTGCGTGAAGACATTCAGCAGGCATGCCGCGATCTGTGGCCGCTGATCACCACCGAAAACCTGGCGCAAAAAACGGACTATGCAGGATATAAGCAGGAATTCCTGAATCTGTTCGGTTTTGGTCTCGACGAAGTGGATTACGATGCGGATGTAAACACCGAAGTCGAATTCGAAGTCATCACGCTGTAATCTGCTGATACAGTTGCAAAAAGGGTTCATGTTTTTACATGAACCCTTTTTTAATGGCTGCTGCTAACCCGCCAGGAAGAACCTGAACGCCGGGTTATGCGTTTCATCATGACAGTCATAACCCAGTTCGTTCAGTCGCGTTTCGAAATCAGGCTCGTGCTCACCCAACTCAAACGCCGCCAGTACGCGACCATAATCGGTTCCGTGACTACGATAGTGGAACAACGAAATATTCCAGTGCGTCCCCAGGGTATGCAGGAATTTGAGCAACGCCCCCGGAGATTCCGGGAATTCGAAGCTGTACAGCCGCTCCTGCAAGGGTTTCGACGGGCGCCCACCGACCATGTAGCGCACGTGCAGCTTCGCCATTTCGTCGTCGGACAAATCCACCACGCTGTAGCCGCCCTCGTTAAGCAACTGGAGGATTTCCTTACGCTCTTCCAGCCCACGGCTCAGACGGACGCCAACAAAAATACAGGCGTCTTTCGCATCAGCAAATCGGTAGTTAAACTCGGTAACCGAGCGTCCTCCCAACAGCTGGCAAAACTTCAGGAAGCTGCCCTTTTCTTCCGGAATAGTTACGGCCAGCAACGCTTCGCGCTGTTCGCCCAGCTCGCAACGTTCGGAAACATAACGTAGGCCATGGAAGTTAACGTTAGCGCCAGAAAGGATATGTGCCAGACGTTCGCCACGAATGTTGTGCTGGGCAATGTACTTTTTCATCCCCGCCAGCGCCAGCGCACCGGAAGGTTCCGCCACCGCGCGCACATCCTCGAACAGATCTTTCATTGCCGCGCAGATAGCGTCGCTATCGACAGTGATGATGTCGTCGAGATACTCCTGGCACAAACGGAAGGTTTCGTCGCCGATACGTTTCACCGCCACGCCTTCAGCAAAGAGGCCAACACGCGGAAGATCGACCGGTTGACCGGCATCCAGCGCCGCTTTCAGGCAGGCTGAGTCTTCAGCTTCAACGGCAATCACTTTGATCTGCGGCATCAACTGTTTGATCAGCACCGCCACACCTGCCGCTAATCCGCCACCACCCACAGGCACGAATACACGATCAAGGTGGGCATCCTGCTGCAATAACTCCAGTGCCAGCGTGCCCTGCCCGGCAATCACCATCGGATGGTCGAACGGAGGAACCCAGGTAAAACCCTGCTGCTGCGACAGCTCAATCGCTTTGGCTTTGGCTTCATCAAAATTCGCGCCGTGTAACAGTACTTCACCACCGAAACCGCGAACGGCATCGACTTTGATATCAGCGGTAGCCGTAGGCATGACAATCAGCGCCTTCACGCCTAATCGCGCAGAAGAGAAAGCTACGCCCTGAGCATGATTACCCGCCGATGCGGTGATTACGCCATGCGCTTTTTGCTCTTCGGTCAGACCGGCCATCATGGCATAGGCACCGCGCAGCTTGAAGCTGTGAACGGGTTGACGGTCTTCGCGCTTCACCAGAATCACGTTATCGAGGCGCGAAGAGAGTTTTTCCATTTTTTGTAGCGGTGTGACCTGCGCCGCTTCGTATACCGGCGCACGCAGCACTGCTCTGAGATACTCGGCGCCTTCTGGAGCGCCGGAGAGGGGTTGAGAATCCGCCATGGTCATTATCCCCCTAGTTTCGACTTATCGCGCACCGCACCTTTGTCGGCGCTGGTTGCCAGGCTGGCGTAAGCGCGCAGCGCAAAGGAGACCTGACGCTGACGATCTTTTGGCGTCCAGGCTTTGTCACCACGAGCTTCTTGCGCTTCACGGCGCGCAGCGATTTCCGCATCGCTCAGTTGCAGTTGAATGCCTCGATTCGGGATATAGATAGCAATCATGTCGCCATCTTCGATAATTGCGATATTACCGCCGCTGGCCGCTTCAGGAGAAACGTGACCAATGGAAAGCCCCGAAGTACCGCCAGAGAAACGACCGTCGGTAATCAGCGCGCAGGCCTTACCGAGACCCATCGATTTCAGGAAGGAGGTTGGGTAGAGCATTTCCTGCATGCCTGGCCCGCCCTTCGGCCCTTCGTAGCGAATCACCACCACGTCGCCGGCAACCACTTTACCGCCGAGGATAGCTTCAACCGCATCGTCCTGGCTTTCATACACTTTTGCCGGGCCGGTGAATTTCAGGATGCTGTCATCCACACCAGCAGTTTTTACGATACAGCCGTTTTCCGCGAAGTTACCGTACAGGACTGCCAGGCCGCCGTCTTTGCTGTAAGCATGTTCCAACGAGCGAATGCAACCTTCTGCGCGGTCATCATCCAGGGTGTCCCAACGACAATCCTGCGAGAACGCCTGGGTGGTACGGATGCCAGCCGGACCTGCGCGGAACATTTTTTTCACCGCGTCGTCTTTGGTCAGCATAACGTCATAACTATCGAGCGTTTGCGGCAGAGTCAGCCCCAGCACGTTTTTCACGTCGCGGTTCAGTAGCCCGGCGCGATCCAGCTCACCTAAAATGCCCAGTACGCCGCCCGCGCGGTGCACGTCTTCCATATGGTATTTCTGCGTACTCGGCGCAACTTTACACAGCTGCGGGACTTTGCGGGACAACTTATCAATATCACTCATGGTGAAGTCGATTTCCGCTTCCTGCGCGGCCGCCAGCAGGTGCAGAACGGTGTTGGTGGAGCCGCCCATCGCGATATCCAGCGTCATGGCGTTCTCAAACGCCGCCTTGCTGGCAATGTTGCGCGGCAGGGCTGAAGCGTCATCCTGCTCGTAGTAGCGTTTGGTCAACTCGACTATGCGTTTACCTGCGCTGAGGAACAGCTCTTTACGGTCGGCATGAGTCGCCAACAGCGAACCGTTACCCGGCTGCGACAGACCCAGCGCTTCGGTCAGACAGTTCATCGAGTTGGCGGTGAACATCCCGGAGCACGAGCCGCAGGTCGGACAGGCCGAACGTTCAACCTGCTCGCTCTGCGAGTCGGAGACTTTCGGGTCTGCGCCCTGAATCATCGCATCAACCAGATCAAGCTTGATGATTTGGTCAGAGAGCTTGGTTTTCCCGGCTTCCATTGGGCCGCCGGAAACAAAGATCACCGGAATATTCAGCCGCAGAGAGGCCATTAACATCCCGGGGGTGATTTTATCGCAGTTAGAGATGCAGACCATCGCATCGGCGCAGTGGGCGTTAACCATATATTCCACTGAATCGGCGATCAGCTCACGCGACGGCAGTGAATAAAGCATGCCGCCATGACCCATGGCGATACCATCATCCACGGCAATGGTGTTGAACTCTTTCGCCACGCCGCCTGAGGCTTCGATTTGTTCGGCAACCAGCTTACCGAGATCGCGCAGGTGGACGTGGCCCGGCACAAACTGGGTAAAGGAGTTCACCACAGCGATAATCGGTTTACCGAAGTCATCATCGGTCATCCCGGTGGCGCGCCACAGTGCGCGGGCACCCGCCATATTGCGGCCGTGGGTGGTGGTGGCAGAACGATACTTAGGCATGCTTGATTAACTCCCGTCTGTCTTTCCCCTGCATATTTCACGCCGAAGGTGCGTTGGCTGCCTCGCTCCCCCCAGTCACCTACTAAAGTAAGCTCCTGGGGCTCGCTGCGTTGCCGTCTTTCTGCAACATGAACTATTTTGGGGAAATATTAATTTTGTTATTGGTTTACTGAATCCAACCAGCCGTATTTATCTTCCGTTTCACCGGTGAAGAGGCCAAAGAAGGCCTGCTGGATGCGTTTGGTGACCGGACCGCAGCGGCCTTCGCCCACCTGAATACCATCGACGCTGCGTACTGGGGTGATTTCGGCCGCGGTACCGGACATGAACACTTCGTCGGCCAGGTACAGCGATTCACGAGACAGCACCTGCTCACGCACTTCGATATCGAGATCTTTCGCCAGCTTAATGATCGCGTCACGGGTGATACCCGGCAGCGCGGAAGAGGTAAACGGCGGGGTAAACAGAATGCCGTCTTTTACTTCAAACAGGTTTTCGCCCGCACCTTCGGAGATGTAGCCATTCACATCCAGCGCAATGCCTTCCTGGTAGCCATGACGACGCGCTTCACTACCCACCAGCAGCGAAGACAGATAGTTACCACCTGCTTTAGCAGCGGTAGGAATCGTGTTCGGCGCAACGCGGTTCCAGGAAGAAACCATCGCGTCGATCCCCTGCTCCAGCGCTTCAGCACCGAGGTAAGCCCCCCATGGGAATGCGGCGATTATCACATCAGTGGTATATCCCGCAGGCGGGTTAACGCCCATCCCTACGTCGCCAACAAACACCAGCGGACGGATATAGGCGCTGGTCAGGTTGTTTTTACGAATCACCTCACGGCAAGCTTCCATCAGCTCATCAACGCTCTGAGAAACGGGAAAACGATAGATCTTGGCTGAATCACGCAGACGCTGCATATGTTCGCGATGACGGAACACTACCGGCCCTTTGTGAGAATCGTAGCAACGGATCCCTTCAAATACAGAAGTACCGTAGTGCAGCGCGTGGGACATCACGTGGACCTTCGCGTCTTCCCAACGAATCATCTCGCCATTAGACCAAATGTAATCAGCTTTTTTCGTCGTCATTTTTCTTCCTTTTGCGCTCAGGCGCGGATTTGTTGTGATGTGGTTGTGCTCTGGCAGATAGCAACATGTGCAACATCTACCAGTTTACTTAACTGACTAAACAGTAAGTCGACCGACCGGGGGCTGGCAACGGTCAATTCGATATTTATATTCTGCGCATCGCTGGCGGCTTCCATATTCATGGAGCACACCAGAAAACCACGATGGCGTACCACGCGTAAAACACGTTCTAACGTTTCCGGATTGAAACGAGCCTCAACGGCGACCTGATGTTGCATCATGATAATTTCTCCAGCATTTCTGAGTTACTGGCGCCAGGTGGCACCAGAGGCCAGACATTCTCAAGTTCGTCGATTGAGACATGAAGCAAGTATGGCCCCTCGCTGTTCAGCATGGTGTCGAGTGCCGCTTCAACCTGGTCTTTACGGGTGATGTGTTGACCAGGAATGCCGAAGGCTCTGGCCAACATGAGGAAATCGGGGTTATCGGTAAGGGTGGTTTCGCTATAACGTTCCTGGAAAAACAGCTGCTGCCATTGTCGCACCATGCCTAACCGCTGGTTGTCGAGTAAAACTATCTTCAGCGGCAACTGCTTGCGTTTTACGGTGCCCAATTCCTGTACATTCATCATGAAGGAACCGTCACCGGAGATACATATTACCGTATCATTCGGGCGAGCAACCTGCGCGCCAACCGCTGCTGGCAGGCCAAAGCCCATCGTCCCCAGACCGCTCGACGTGATGAAGTTTTCAGGACGAGTGTAGGTCATATGCTGTGCCGACCACATCTGATGCTGGCCAACATCCGTTGTCACTACGCTATCCGCAGGTTTGCGATCGGATAACTGCTTTAACAACAGTGGCGCATAGATAGCTTCCCCCGGATGGTCGTAGCGCCAGATATGTTCTGCGCGCAGTTCAGCGCTGTGCTGACGCCATTCGTCAATCTTCATCAATTGCTGTAATGCTGGCAGAAGAGAATTTAAATCCCCCTGCAGCGCCACGTGTGCCTGGCGCAGTTTGTTCATTTCCGCCGGGTCGATATCCATGTGGATTACGCTGGCGTTCGGTGCGAAGGTATTCAGCTTGCCAGTCACCCGGTCATCAAAACGTGCGCCAACCGCAATCAGTAAATCGCACTCTTGCACCGCGAAATTCGCGGCTTTAGTACCGTGCATTCCCAACATCCCCAAATAGTACGGGTAGTCAGCATCTACTGCGCCCAGACCTTTCAGCGTGCAGGCGACCGGCATTTGGGTTACCGCGATAAATTCACGCAGGGCCGGGACCGCCTGCGCCATACCTACGCCACCACCTACGTACAGGATGGGTTTTTGTGCCTGCGCCAGCATATTACGTGCCTGCTCAACGTCAGCGTGCGGAAACGTCTCTACGTTTTCGACGGTCGTAAAATATGGCTCCAGCGTACCGCTGGCTAATTGGATGTCTTTCGGGATATCAACCAGAACCGGACCCGGACGACCGGAATTCGCCACGGAGAAAGCCTCAGCCATGATACGCGGCAGTTCTTCGAGTGACTGTACCAGGAAGCTGTGTTTGGTGCAGGACAGAGACATCCCCAGCACGTCCACTTCCTGGAACGCATCCGTTCCGATGAAAGGTGATGCCACCTGACCGGTGATCGCCACCACTGGAACAGAATCTAACAGCGCATCGGCAAGGCCCGTGATCAGGTTGGTTGCGCCAGGGCCGGAAGTAGCGATACAAACGCCGGTTTTACCGGTCGCACGGGCATAGCCAATCGCCGCCATTGCCGCACCCTGCTCGTGTCGGCACAACAGGTGCTCTACGCCGCCGTCATACAACGCATCGTAAACCGGCATAATTGCGCCACCAGGATAACCAAAGACGGTTTGAACCCCTTGTGCACGCAACGCATGTACCACCCACTGTGCCCCATTCATAGTTACATCCCCGCCGTAAATCTTGAGAAACAGAATTTTATGCTACCGTTCACTTTCTGCTCCTCGTGTATGTTTTTAAGGTCAAAAAAAACCCCCGGACCTTTCGGTGCGGGGGTCTTAGTTCGTTAAGGCTTGTTTTCTAAGCCTTTCCTCGTCCAAGTGCAGCCCCGCACGGTGGGATAATAATCACCACCACGCTAATCACGACCAGGCTAATCACTCGTAGAAGGGCTGTCATTTTTGTATTTTCTTGCATCTTGTTCGAAGGAATACCTAAAGAGTTACCATAGAATTTGCAGATGACACAAGATATTTTTTTATTCGTTTTTCTGACGTCGTTAACGGTTTAGATAAATACCGTTGTTTTTTATACAAAAAAATCAAAAATGAAAATATTTCACGCTTCAGGCGATCATCGGTAACCCGATCCCCAATACAAACACCATTCAAAAGCATTTGCGGGCGTCATTCCAGGCTTAATGCAAGCAGTTATACGTTGCGCAAAAATACGGGAATCAGCATCTAAAAACCGTAATTATATGAAATCTTGCCGCGATGTATTACGACATAATACTTTTATCAGGAGGGATTATGTCACTATCGATTGTTCACACACGCGCCGCGCTAGGCGTGAATGCGCCAGCCATTACCATCGAGGTACATATCAGCAACGGCCTGCCTGGTTTAACCATGGTGGGGCTGCCCGAAACGACGGTGAAAGAGGCTCGCGATCGGGTACGCAGTGCGATTATTAATAGCGGTTATGAATTCCCGGCAAAGAAGATAACTATAAACCTCGCTCCGGCCGATCTCCCGAAAGAAGGGGGGCGATATGATTTACCTATCGCTGTTGCGCTTCTGGCCGCTTCTGAGCAGCTTACACCCCACAATCTCGACACCTACGAGCTGGTAGGTGAATTAGCGCTTACAGGCGCGCTACGCGGCGTTCCCGGCGCGATATCAAGCGCAACCGAGGCCATTCGTGCAGGCAGGCGAATTATTGTCGCAAAAGAGAATGCCGCTGAAGTTGGACTGATACACGGCGAAGGGTGCCTGATCGCCGATCACCTGCAGACCGTATGCGCATTTCTCGAAGGTAAGCATGATTTAGACAGGCCATCATCCGCAGATTTTACGCCTAACGCATTAGCTGATGATCTGAGCGATGTTATCGGCCAGGAACAGGGTAAACGCGGGCTGGAGCTTACCGCAGCAGGCGGCCACAACCTCTTGCTCATCGGCCCGCCTGGTACGGGAAAGACTATGCTAGCCAGTCGACTCAGAGGGCTACTCCCTCCACTTAGCAACGATGAAGCGCTGGAAAGTGCCGCGATACTCAGTCTGATCCATTCCGACACGATACAAAAACAGTGGAAGCAGCGCCCTTTTCGCTCGCCACATCACAGTGCTTCATTAACCGCCATGGTCGGTGGAGGCTCTATTCCTGCGCCAGGAGAGATCTCTTTGGCGCACAACGGCATACTGTTTCTGGATGAACTACCCGAGTTTGAGCGGCGCACGCTGGATGCACTGCGCGAACCCATCGAGTCCGGGCAGATCCATCTATCCCGCACCAGAGCAAAAATAACCTATCCCGCACGCTTTCAACTCATAGCTGCGATGAATCCAAGCCCGACGGGCCATTATCAGGGGAACCATAACCGCTGTACCCCAGAACAGACACTGCGCTACCTAAATCGATTGTCAGGTCCATTTCTTGACCGCTTCGACCTCTCCCTCGAAATTCCCTTACCGCCGCCCGGTATACTCAGCCAGAGCGCGATGAAAGGGGAAAATAGCGCAACGGTGAAGCAACGTGTTATGGCAGCGCGAGAGCGTCAGTATCAGCGACAAAATAAGTTAAACGCACATCTGGACAGTCAGGATATCCATAAATACTGCCTACTGCGTAGCGACGATGCACAGTGGCTTGAAGAAACGCTCGCTCATCTCGGATTGTCTATCCGCGCCTGGCTGCGCCTGATTAAGGTCGCTCGAACGATTGCGGATATCGAACAATGTGATCACATCTCTCGCCAGCATTTACAGGAGGCCGTTGGGTACCGAGCGATAGACAGGTTACTCATTCATCTGCAGAAATTACTGACATAAAAAAAGGGCTTTCGCCCTTTTTTTATTAATCATCAGATTCGGTGTAGTCTTCTGCGCCTTCCACCTGAGGTTTCCCACCCGATAAGGTGTGGAAACGTTTTGGACGCTTAATACGCGTCATGTATTTAGACCACACACGTTCAGCTTCGGTAACCGGCTCACGTTCACCACGGCATACCGCAACAAACAGTTTTTCTTCTTCAGTTACCGGCTCACGCTTGCCCAGATCCAGCTCGTTGAAAGCATAACCGTGACGCTCAAGCAGTTGTGCTTCTTTAATGGTGAAATCACCATGACGGGAGAATCCGCGGGGATAATATTTATTATCGAAATATCGATTAGTCGTCGTAAAGCTTTCCGCCATCCTGCACGCTCCTAATTCTTTGGCCGAGCTATTTATGGCGCGGAGTATTAGTTACGCTTGACAGAGCGTCAAACAAAAGATTTAAATCATAACGACAAATAATTTTATGGAGCGAGTTGTGGATACGGAATTGTTAAAAACTTTCCTGGAAGTTAGCCGGACACGCCACTTTGGCAGGGCTGCTGAAGCGCTCTACCTGACCCAATCAGCGGTTAGTTTCCGGATCAGACAACTGGAAAATCAATTGGGTGTAAACCTGTTCACCCGACACAGAAACAATATCCGTTTAACCGCTGCAGGTGAAAAATTATTGCCTTACGCCGAAACGTTGATGAATACGTGGCAGGCAGCACGTAAGGAAGTCGCGAATACCTCGCGGCATAACGAGTTTTCTATCGGCGCCAGCGCATCTCTCTGGGAGTGCATGCTTAATGACTGGTTGAGGCGTTTGTATCAATCTCAGGAGCCACAATCCAGCCTGCAGTTTGAAGCGAGGATCGCTCAACGCCAATCGTTAGTAAAACAGCTTCATGAACGACAGCTTGATCTACTGATTACTACCGAAACACCCAAAATGGACGAATTTAGCAGCCAACTGTTGGGATATTTCACGCTGGCGCTCTATTGCAGCTCTCCTTCGCAAACCAAAGATGAGCTGAATTATTTACGCCTGGAATGGGGACCCGATTTCCAACAACACGAAGCGGGACTAATAGCGGGAGATGAAGTGCCGGTACTCACCACCAGTTCGGCAGAATTGGCCAGGCAGCAACTTTCAGTGATTAAGGGCTTTAGCTGGCTTCCCGTCAACTGGGCCAAAACCAAAAGCGATCTCCATACTGTTACCGACAGTACAACGCTTTCACGTCCTTTATATGCAGTTTGGCTGCAAAACAGCGATAAAAATGGACTAATTTGCGATCTGCTGAGAACAGATATTCTGGAAAATTAAAGAAAATATAGGCAAGGATGCCGGGAGTAAAACAGCAGGAAGGCATAATTCAAATTGCAGGTAAAAAAAAATCCTTAGCAAAAATGCTAAGGATTATTTCTGGCAGGGGCGGAGAGACTCGAACTCGCGACACCCGGTTTTGGAGACCGGTGCTCTACCAACTGAGCTACGCCCCTAAATTTTCTTATCATTAAGCCTGCTTGGTAGCAGGCTTAATTTTCTAATAAGTGGCGGAACGGACGGGACTCGAACCCGCGACCCCCTGCGTGACAGGCAGGTATTCTAACCAACTGAACTACCGCTCCACCGAATTTCTTTGTCACTACCCGGATTATTCATCCCGGTTTACTGCAATTTGATGCCTGGCAGTTCCCTACTCTCGCATGGGGAGACCCCACACTACCATCGGCGCTACGGCGTTTCACTTCTGAGTTCGGCATGGGGTCAGGTGGGACCACCGCGCTACAGCCGCCAGGCAAATTCTGTCTATCAACACACTTTTCGCATGTCGATGTAATCTGTAATCAAGCTGAATTTCGATGTCTCATCCGCCAAAACATCTTCGGCGTTGTAAGGTTAAGCCTCACGGTTCATTAGTATCGGTTAGCTCAACGTATCGCTACGCTTACACACCCGACCTATCAACGTCGTCGTCTTCAACGTTCCTTCAGGACCCTTAAAGGGTCAGGGAGAACTCATCTCGGGGCAAGTTTCGTGCTTAGATGCTTTCAGCACTTATCTCTTCCGCATTTAGCTACCGGGCAATGCCATTGGCATGACAACCCGAACACCAGTGATGCGTCCACTCCGGTCCTCTCGTACTAGGAGCAGCCCCCCTCAATTCTCCAGCGCCCACGGCAGATAGGGACCGAACTGTCTCACGACGTTCTAAACCCAGCTCGCGTACCACTTTAAATGGCGAACAGCCATACCCTTGGGACCTACTTCAGCCCCAGGATGTGATGAGCCGACATCGAGGTGCCAAACACCGCCGTCGATATGAACTCTTGGGCGGTATCAGCCTGTTATCCCCGGAGTACCTTTTATCCGTTGAGCGATGGCCCTTCCATTCAGAACCACCGGATCACTAAGACCTGCTTTCGCACCTGCTCGAGCCGTCACTCTCGCAGTCAAGCTAGCTTATGCCTTTGCACTAACCTCCTGATGTCCGACCAGGATTAGCTAACCTTCGTGCTCCTCCGTTACTCTTTAGGAGGAGACCGCCCCAGTCAAACTACCCACCAGACACTGTCCGCAACCCGGATTACGGGTCTACGTTAGAACACCAGCCATTAAAGGGTGGTATTTCAAGGTTGGCTCCATGCAGACTGGCGTCCACACTTCAAAGCCTCCCACCTATCCTACACATCAAGGACCAGTGTTCAGTGTCAAGCTATAGTAAAGGTTCACGGGGTCTTTCCGTCTTGCCGCGGGTACACTGCATCTTCACAGCGAGTTCAATTTCACTGAGTCTCGGGTGGAGACAGCCTGGCCATCATTACGCCATTCGTGCAGGTCGGAACTTACCCGACAAGGAATTTCGCTACCTTAGGACCGTTATAGTTACGGCCGCCGTTTACCGGGGCTTCGATCAAGAGCTTCTCCTTACGGATAACCCCATCAATTAACCTTCCGGCACCGGGCAGGCGTCACACCGTATACGTCCACTTTCGTGTTTGCACAGTGCTGTGTTTTTAATAAACAGTTGCAGCCAGCTGGTATCTTCGACTGATTTCAGCTCCATGAGTAAATCACTTCACCTACATATCAGCGTGCCTTCTCCCGAAGTTACGGCACCATTTTGCCTAGTTCCTTCACCCGAGTTCTCTCAAGCGCCTTGGTATTCTCTACCTGACCACCTGTGTCGGTTTGGGGTACGATTTTGTGTTACCTGATGCTTAGAGGCTTTTCCTGGAAGCAGGGCATTTGTTACTTCAGCACCGTAGTGCCTCGTCATCACACCTCAGCGTTAACAAGACTCCGGATTTACCTGGAATCTCCGCCTACATGCTTAAACCGGGACAACCGTCGCCCGGCTAACATAGCCTTCTCCGTCCCCCCTTCGCAGTAACACCAAGTACAGGAATATTAACCTGTTTCCCATCGACTACGCCTTTCGGCCTCGCCTTAGGGGTCGACTCACCCTGCCCCGATTAACGTTGGACAGGAACCCTTGGTCTTCCGGCGTGCGGGTTTTTCACCCGCATTATCGTTACTTATGTCAGCATTCGCACTTCTGATACCTCCAGCATGCCTCACAGCACACCTTCAACGGCTTACAGAACGCTCCCCTACCCAACAACACATAGTGTCGCTGCCGCAGCTTCGGTGCATGGTTTAGCCCCGTTACATCTTCCGCGCAGGCCGACTCGACCAGTGAGCTATTACGCTTTCTTTAAATGATGGCTGCTTCTAAGCCAACATCCTGGCTGTCTGTGCCTTCCCACATCGTTTCCCACTTAACCATGACTTTGGGACCTTAGCTGGCGGTCTGGGTTGTTTCCCTCTTCACGACGGACGTTAGCACCCGCCGTGTGTCTCCCGTGATAACATTCTTCGGTATTCGCAGTTTGCATCGGGTTGGTAAGTCGGGATGACCCCCTAGCCGAAACAGTGCTCTACCCCCGAAGATGAATTCACGAGGCGCTACCTAAATAGCTTTCGGGGAGAACCAGCTATCTCCCGGTTTGATTGGCCTTTCACCCCCAGCCACAAGTCATCCGCTAATTTTTCAACATTAGTCGGTTCGGTCCTCCAGTTAGTGTTACCCAACCTTCAACCTGCCCATGGCTAGATCACCGGGTTTCGGGTCTATACCCTGCAACTTAACGCCCAGTTAAGACTCGGTTTCCCTTCGGCTCCCCTATTCGGTTAACCTTGCTACAGAATATAAGTCGCTGACCCATTATACAAAAGGTACGCAGTCACCCCATAAAGAGGCTCCCACTGCTTGTACGTACACGGTTTCAGGTTCTTTTTCACTCCCCTCGCCGGGGTTCTTTTCGCCTTTCCCTCACGGTACTGGTTCACTATCGGTCAGTCAGGAGTATTTAGCCTTGGAGGATGGTCCCCCCATATTCAGACAGGATACCACGTGTCCCGCCCTACTCTTCGAGTTCACAACACATGCACTTTTGTGTACGGGGCTGTCACCCTGTATCGCCGGACTTTCCAGACCGTTCCACTACCACACATGCTGATTCAGACTCTGGGCTGCTCCCCGTTCGCTCGCCGCTACTGGGGGAATCTCGGTTGATTTCTTTTCCTCGGGGTACTTAGATGTTTCAGTTCCCCCGGTTCGCTTCATTACGCTATGTATTCACGTAATGATAGTGTGACGAATCACACTGGGTTTCCCCATTCGGAAATCGCCGGTTATAACGGTTCATATCACCTTACCGACGCTTATCGCAGATTAGCACGTCCTTCATCGCCTCTGACTGCCAGGGCATCCACCGTGTACGCTTAGTCGCTTAACCTCACAACCCGAAGATGTTTCGTAAAACACTTCAGCATTGCGAAAATTTGAGAGACTCGGACACACCGCTTTTCATTTCTTATTACGGAGAAATGAAACAGTGTGTCGTTTCAATTTTCAGCTTGATCCAGATTTTTAAAGAGCAAATATCTCAAACGAGACTCGAAAGTCTGTTTTGAGATACTTCGGTCGGCGACTTTCACTCACACATACCAGCAAGTGGCGTCCCCTAGGGGATTCGAACCCCTGTTACCGCCGTGAAAGGGCGGTGTCCTGGGCCTCTAGACGAAGGGGACACTGAAGTCTCAATCGCAAGACGCCTTGCTATTTACTTTTCATCAGACAATCTGTGTGAGCACTACAAAGAACGTTTCTTTAAGGTAAGGAGGTGATCCAACCGCAGGTTCCCCTACGGTTACCTTGTTACGACTTCACCCCAGTCATGAATCACAAAGTGGTAAGCGCCCTCCCGAAGGTTAAGCTACCTACTTCTTTTGCAACCCACTCCCATGGTGTGACGGGCGGTGTGTACAAGGCCCGGGAACGTATTCACCGTGGCATTCTGATCCACGATTACTAGCGATTCCGACTTCATGGAGTCGAGTTGCAGACTCCAATCCGGACTACGACATACTTTATGAGGTCCGCTTGCTCTCGCGAGGTCGCTTCTCTTTGTATATGCCATTGTAGCACGTGTGTAGCCCTACTCGTAAGGGCCATGATGACTTGACGTCATCCCCACCTTCCTCCAGTTTATCACTGGCAGTCTCCTTTGAGTTCCCGACCGAATCGCTGGCAACAAAGGATAAGGGTTGCGCTCGTTGCGGGACTTAACCCAACATTTCACAACACGAGCTGACGACAGCCATGCAGCACCTGTCTCACGGTTCCCGAAGGCACCAAGGCATCTCTGCCAAGTTCCGTGGATGTCAAGAGTAGGTAAGGTTCTTCGCGTTGCATCGAATTAAACCACATGCTCCACCGCTTGTGCGGGCCCCCGTCAATTCATTTGAGTTTTAACCTTGCGGCCGTACTCCCCAGGCGGTCGACTTAACGCGTTAGCTCCGGAAGCCACGCCTCAAGGGCACAACCTCCAAGTCGACATCGTTTACGGCGTGGACTACCAGGGTATCTAATCCTGTTTGCTCCCCACGCTTTCGCACCTGAGCGTCAGTCTTTGTCCAGGGGGCCGCCTTCGCCACCGGTATTCCTCCAGATCTCTACGCATTTCACCGCTACACCTGGAATTCTACCCCCCTCTACAAGACTCTAGCCTGCCAGTTTCGGATGCAGTTCCCAGGTTGAGCCCGGGGATTTCACATCCGACTTGACAGACCGCCTGCGTGCGCTTTACGCCCAGTAATTCCGATTAACGCTTGCACCCTCCGTATTACCGCGGCTGCTGGCACGGAGTTAGCCGGTGCTTCTTCTGCGAGTAACGTCAATTGCTGCGGTTATTAACCACAACACCTTCCTCCTCGCTGAAAGTACTTTACAACCCGAAGGCCTTCTTCATACACGCGGCATGGCTGCATCAGGCTTGCGCCCATTGTGCAATATTCCCCACTGCTGCCTCCCGTAGGAGTCTGGACCGTGTCTCAGTTCCAGTGTGGCTGGTCATCCTCTCAGACCAGCTAGGGATCGTCGCCTAGGTGAGCCGTTACCCCACCTACTAGCTAATCCCATCTGGGCACATCCGATGGCAAGAGGCCCGAAGGTCCCCCTCTTTGGTCTTGCGACGTTATGCGGTATTAGCTACCGTTTCCAGTAGTTATCCCCCTCCATCGGGCAGTTTCCCAGACATTACTCACCCGTCCGCCACTCGTCACCCAAGGAGCAAGCTCCTCTGTGCTACCGTTCGACTTGCATGTGTTAGGCCTGCCGCCAGCGTTCAATCTGAGCCATGATCAAACTCTTCAATTTAAGTTTGATGCTCGTGAATTAAACTTCGTAATGAATTACGTGTTCACTCAGAGACTTGGTATTCATTTTTCGTCTTGCGACGTTAAGAATCCGTATCTTCGAGTGCCCACACAGATTGTCTGATAAATTGTTAAAGAGCAGTGCCGCTTCGCTTTTCTCAGCGGCGCGGGGTGTGCATATTACGCCATCCCGCTACAGAGTCAAGCGTTTATTTTCGCTTTTCTCCGCTGACCCGGCGGTTTGTAATCCGTTGTTCCGTGTCAGTGGAGGCGCATTATAGGGAGTTATTTCAGGCTGACAAGGGGAAATTTAAAATAACTTTCCGAGTGCGTGTTTTTTCAGCAAAACCACCATTAACATGCCATAAAATAAGCAAATTGCCGTTTTTGCAGCCGCAATAACACTTCCAGGTGGCATACTAATGAATAAGAAATAAAGTAAGGAAAACCATTCATGCCGTTAAATGCCCAACAGCTAGCCGCACAGAAAAACCTGTCCTACGTTCTGGCCGAAAAGCTGGCTCAGCGAATATTAAAAGGTGAATACGCACCGGGCGCTATATTGCCTGGCGAAATAGAGCTGGGCGATCAGTTTGGCGTGAGTCGTACCGCGGTAAGAGAAGCGGTAAAGACGTTAACGGCAAAAGGTATGGTATTACCGCGCCCGCGTATTGGTACACGCGTCATGCCGCAGGCAAACTGGAACTTCCTCGACCAGGAGCTACTCACCTGGTGGATGACGGAAGATAATTTCTCTCAGGTCATTAAACATTTTCTGGTGATGCGTATCAGCCTGGAGCCTCAGGCGTGTTTACTGGCGGCGACTATAGGTACGGCAGAACAGAAAGCGCATCTCAACACGCTGATGGAAGAAATGGTCGAGCTGAAAAGAAACTTCAGACGCGAGCGTTGGATTGAGGTTGATATCGCCTGGCATGAACACATCTATGAAATGAGTGCGAACCCGTTCCTTATCTCCTTCGCGTCACTCTTCCATTCCGTTTACCAGACCTACTTTACCTCTATTACCTATAACGACGTGGTCAAGCTGGATTTACACCAGGCCATTGTCGACGCAATAGATGAGAGCGATGGCGATCGCGCCTTCGCTGCCTGTCAGGCATTGCTGATAGCACCGAACGTGCTACCGGATAAATAATATGTCAGAAAAGAAATCACGCAGTATGGCCGGGCTACCGTGGATAGCAGCCATGGCCTTTTTTATGCAGGCACTAGACGCCACGATCCTCAATACCGCCTTACCCGCAATAGCACACAGCCTTAACCGCTCTCCGCTCGCCATGCAGTCAGCCATTATCAGTTACACCCTGACGGTCGCGATGCTGATCCCGGTGAGTGGATGGCTGGCAGACAGGTTTGGTACCCGGCGCGTCTTTATGATAGCTGTTAGCCTGTTTACGCTGGGTTCGCTGGCCTGTGCGCT
Organism: Citrobacter sp. RHBSTW-00887; assembly: GCF_013728095.1. Lineage (NCBI taxonomy): Bacteria > Pseudomonadati > Pseudomonadota > Gammaproteobacteria > Enterobacterales > Enterobacteriaceae > Citrobacter > Citrobacter sp. RHBSTW-00887. The sequence continues at coordinate 5,282,645 of NZ_CP056267.1, forward strand.
GTCCAGCTCCCTAAGCGAACTGGTGATTTTCCGCATCATTCAGGGCATTGGCGGCGCTATGATGATGCCCGTTGCCCGTCTGGCATTATTGCGTGCTTACCCCCGCAGCGAACTGCTTCCCGTGCTTAACTTCGTAACCATGCCTGGACTTGTGGGGCCGATTTTAGGTCCGGTATTGGGCGGTGTACTGGTCACGTGGGCCAGTTGGCACTGGATCTTCCTGATTAATATTCCAATTGGGGTTGCCGGTATCTTCTATGCCCGCAAATATATGCCGAACTTCACCACGCCGCGCCGCGGTTTTGATATGACCGGTTTCTTTCTGTTTGGTTTGAGCCTGGTGTTGTTTTCCAGCGGGGTAGAGCTGTTCGGTGAGAAGCTTGTCGAGACCTGGATAGCGCTCAGCATTATTCTTGCCAGCATTCTGTTACTGCTCGCCTACATTCGCCACGCGCGTCGTCACCCAACGCCGCTTATATCGCTTCCTATATTTAAGACCCGAACTTTTTCCGTCGGGATCGCCGGAAACCTTGCCACTCGTCTGGGTACAGGGTGCGTGCCCTTCTTAATGCCGCTGATGTTGCAGGTAGGCTTTGGATACCCGGCGCTGATCGCCGGTTGCATGATGGCGCCAACGGCGCTGGGATCAATACTGGCGAAATCAATGGTGACGCAGGTGCTGCGCCGGCTCGGCTACAGAACCACACTGGTGGGTGTTACGGTATTTATCGGCCTGATGATTGCGCAGTTCGCATTGCAATCTCCCGCCATGCCGGTCTGGATGTTGATCCTGCCGTTGTTCATTTTGGGTATGGCGATGTCCACCCAGTTTACCTCCATGAATACCATCACTCTGGCGGACCTGACCGATGAAAACGCCAGCAGCGGCAACAGTGTGCTGGCCGTTACTCAGCAGTTATCAATCAGTTTAGGGGTCGCCATCAGCGCTGCCGTTCTGCGTATCTATGAAGGTATGGAAGGAACCAATACGGTCGAGCAGTTCCACTACACCTTTATGACGATGGGCGCTATCACGGTAGTGTCTGCGCTGATGTTCATGCTGCTAAAAGCAAAAGATGGACGTAACCTGATTAAAGAGCGACATAATCCTAAACCGACCCCCGCTCCATCAAAACAGGAGTAAGTTGCAGGCGCTGTTGCTGTAATGCGGGCTGCGCCATCCGGTGGATTAATACATCGATGGCCAGTTCGCCCAGTTCATCTTTTGGTTGATGGATGGTCGTCAGCGGCGGCGTCATATAGCGCGCCAGCTCGATATCATCATAACCCACCACCGCCATATCCTGCGGAATGCGCAATCCCGATTGGTACAGTGCCTGATACGCGCCAACCGCCATGGCATCATTGCCGGTAAAAACGGCCTGCGGTCGCTGTTTATGCGACAGCAACGTTTGCATAGCTTCAAAGCCGCCGCCGAACTCAAAGTCACCGGTAATCTCGTAACCTTCCGGGACCGGCAGCCCCGCCCGCTTCATTGCCGCCCGATATCCTTCCAGACGTAAACGCGCCGGGGTTTTATCCAGCGGCCCGGTGATGCAGGCAATGCGCGTAAAACCTTTTTCGATAAGATGTTGAGTGGCTAAATCCCCGCCCAACAGGGAGTTATCCTGGATCAGATCGCTTTCACCATCAAAAGGCGACCAGTCCATCATGACGGTCGGTATAGAAGGATAGCGTTGCATGATCTCCCTGGAAGGTTGATGTGTTTCCGTGCAGAGCAGCAGCAAGCCGTCCACCCGTTTTTGCATTAACGTTTCCAGATTGCGGTTCATGCGCTGTTCATCACCTTCGGTATTGCACAGCACCAGGCTATAACCGCGTTCAAAACAACTACGTTCAACGCCGCGCACCAGCTCGGAATAAAAGGGGTTGGTACTGGCAGTGATTAACATGCCAATAGTGTGGGTCTGGTTTAACTTGAGACTACGCGCCAGCGCTGAGGGCGCGTAGTTAAGCTCTTTAATCGCCGCTTCAACTTTGTCAGTGACAGACTCACTGACAAAGCGATCTTTATTAATGACGTGAGAAACCGTCGACGTGGAAACCCCCGCCAGGCGGGCGACGTCCTTCATTGTAGCCAAGCGTTACCTCTGTTGACTTAAAAACGCTTCTATTTCTTCGCGCCATGGAACGGAAGGCTGTGCACCCTTACGGGTGACCGCAATCGCCGCAGCGGCATGTGCAAATCGGATAGCTTCAGGCAGCGGAGTCTCTTCCAGTAACGCTGTAATTAACGCGCCGTTAAAGGTATCCCCAGCGGCGATGGTATCAACAGCGTCCACTTTAAACCCAGGCACACGCTGACCTTCACCATTTACGCTGGCCCACACCCCGCGACTGCCTAAGGTAATCAGTACAGTATGGATCCCCTTCGCGTGCAATGCCTGCGCAGCTTTGGCCGCGTCTTCATCGTTTTCAACCCGGATCCCCGTGAGCTTTTCAGCCTCGGTTTCATTCGGGGTAATAATATCCACCAGCGCCAGCAGTTCGTCAGAAAGTTCACGTGCCGGGGCCGGGTTAAGGGCTACCGTAGTCTTATTTTGATGTGCAATCTTTGCCGCAGCCAGTACGCTTTCGATCGGCGACTCTAACTGCATCAGTAAGGCAGACGCCTTGGCAATACGCTCATGCTGAGCTTCCACCAGCGCAGGCGAAAGTGCCGCGTTCGCACCAGCATGAATGCCGATGACGTTCTCACCTTCACCATTCACAAAAATCAACGCCACACCGGTCGATTCCCCCGAAATTACGCTAATCGGCGCAATATCGATATTATCTTTAGCTAACTGTTTACGAACACTTTCGCCAATATCATCATCACCCGTACAGGCAATAAATGCGATATTCGCGCCACTACGCCCCGCAGCAACAGCCTGATTCGCGCCTTTACCACCAAATGCGACCTGATAATGGTTACCGGTTACGGTTTCACCAGGTGTCGGGAAAGAGTTAAGGTTGAGGATGTGATCGGCATTGATACTGCCAAGAACAACGAGGTTGCCTGCGGTTTTCATATTTGGTGTTCCAAGTCAAAGTGCGCCACCGGATTAGGGTGGCGCGTGCCCTGCTTTTCTTTTTACGCTTTCATCCCCAAAACCCGATACGGGGATGGCGTCTTTATGTCTCCATCAGGCCGCGAACGACCTGAATCGGTATTACTGCTTGATGACCAGCTTCAGGTCAACCGGATATTTAGCCTGAACCTTCTCGCCTTTCAGGACTTTATCCGCAGTCTCAACGCCTTTCGCGCCGATCTGATCCGGCAGCTGAGCAATGGTCGCAGCCAGTTTGCCATCATTTACTGCTTTTTCGCCATCTGGAGTACCGTCAAATCCAACCACCATCACATCAGATTTACCCGCAGTTTGCAGTGCGCGCAGCGCACCCAACGCCATTTCATCGTTCTGGGCAAATACGGCCTGCACGTCAGGATGCGCGGTCAGCAGGTTCTGCATGACGTTCAGACCTTTGGTGCGGTCGAAGTCGGCCGGCTGGCTGGCCAGTACGTTAAATTTGTGTGCCGCAACAGCCTGCTGGAAACCTTCGCCACGCTCACGCGCCGCTGAAGTACCGGCAATACCCTGCAGTTCGATAACTTTCGCGCCTTCACCCGCTTTCTTCGCGATGTAATCGCCCGCAATCTTACCGCCCAGCACGTTATCAGATGCAATATGGCTTACTACTTCGCCTTTGGACGCAACGCGGTCAAGGGTGATAACCGGAATTTTCGCCTGGTTAGCCATCTTCACAGCGTTACCAACAGCATCGGAGTCCGTCGGGTTAATCAGCAGAATTTTAGTTCCACGAACCGTTAAATCCTGAACGTTAGCCAGCTCTTTCGCCGGGTTGTTCTGTGAGTCCAGAATCACCAAGTTGTAGCCCAGCTTATCGGCCTCTTTTTGCGCCCCATCCTTCAAAGAAACAAAGAACGGGTTGTTGAGGGTGGAGACCACCAGCGCAATGGTATCTTTCGCCATCGCATTCGCGCTCACGGTGGCGCTCAGCGCAACAGCAGAAACCAGGGTAGCCAGTTTTTTCATGTTCATATTTAAGATGTCCTGTAATCGTTGTTACTGCTTTTTGTTGTCTACCAGTACCGCCAGCAAAATCACCACCGCTTTGACGATCATCTGGTAATAGGAGGATACACCTAACAAATTCAAACCATTATTGAGGAAACCAAGAATCAATGCGCCGATCAGCGTCCCAACAATACGTCCTTTACCACCCGCCAGGCTGGTACCACCTAACACCACCGCGGCGATAGCATCCAGCTCATAGCCAGTACCTGCCGTCGGTTGCGCAGAGGAGAGGCGCGCTACTTCAATGATGCCCGCCAGCGATGCCAGCAGACCACACAGGGAGTAAACGATAATTTTGATTTTACTTACGCTGATACCGGACAGGCGCGTTGCCGCTTCGTTACCGCCCAGCGCATAGATATAACGACCCAGACGAGTGTGGTGCAGCATGTACCACGCCGCGAGGAAGACAATCCCCATAATCCACACAGGCGTAGGGACGCCTAACGGACGACCAATACCAAACCAGCCAAACAGATCGGCATTGTCAGTAAACCCGGTATTAACCGGACTGCCGTTGGTGTATACCATGGTCACACCACGCAGCAGCAGCATCATCACCAGGGTCGCGATAAACGCCTGTACCCGGCCTTTCGCGACAATCACCCCGGTTACCGCGCCAATAGCAGCACCGAGCGCCAGAGCCGCAGCGACAGCCACCAGCGCATTGACTTCAATCCCTACAATGGAAGCCGCAACCGCACCGGTAAGCGCCAGCAAAGAACCGACAGACAGATCAATCCCCGACGTCAGGATAACCAGCGTCATGCCAACGGCCATGATGGCGTTCACCGACGTTTGCTGGAGGATGTTGAACAGGTTATTAACGGTAAAAAAGTTAGGGCTCATGGTGGAAACAATCGCGATCAGCACTAACAGAGCGATGAGCGACTTTTGCTCCAGAAGCCATGCTTTAGTGAAATAACGGCGACCAGAAACAGCCTGGGTAGTCATCTTTTTTACTCCTGATTCACGCGATTAAGCTTGCCCACAGCGGCAGCCATTAATACTTCTTGAGTGGCCTGCTCGCGAGTGAACTCACCGCCGAGATGCCCTTCATGCATAACGATAATTCGATCGCTCATGCCCAATACTTCTGGCATCTCAGAGGAGACCAGAATGATGCTCAGCCCATCGGCCTTAAACTGGTTGATAAGCTGATAGATTTCTTTTTTAGCCCCAACGTCAACACCGCGCGTTGGTTCATCGAGGATCAGGACTTTTGGTCGGGTCATCAGACCGCGCGCAATCGCCACTTTCTGCTGATTACCGCCAGAAAGCAGGCCGATAGCCTGTTCCATCGATGGCGTTTTAACATTGAACAGACGAATAAAATCACCTACCGCCTGCTGCTCGTCTTTATGTTTAAGGCTTCCACCAGCGCGACTGAAATAACGCAGCGCGGTTAGTGACATGTTCTCTTTCACCGACATGCCCAGCACTAAACCATCGCGTTTACGGTCTTCAGAAATATAGACGATGCCGTTAGCCAACCCATCCTGCGGCGAACGGGTGACCACTTCATGGCCATCAAGCGTGACGTAACCGCTGGTGCGCGGCAATGCGCCGTACAACACTTTCATCAGCTCGGTACGTCCGGCACCCATCAGCCCCGATACGCCAAGGATCTCGCCTTTACGTAGCGTGAATGAAACATCGTTTACGCCAGGGCCGCACAGGTTATCGACCTTCAGGCGAATATCACCCGGCGCTTTTTCCAGGCGCGGGTATTGATCTTCCAGCTTACGTCCCACCATCATTTCAATCAGCGAGTCTTCGGTCAGCGAGGCGACTTCACGCTCGGCAATAAACTGCCCGTCGCGAAAAACGGTCACGTCGTCACAAATCTCGAAGATCTCTTTCATGCGGTGAGAAATATAGACAATACCGCGTCCCTGGGATTTCAGTTCGCGAATGACGCGGAACAGGGATTCGGTTTCGGTATCAGTGAGCGCATCCGTCGGTTCATCCATAATGATGACCTTCGATTCAAAGCTCAGCACTTTGGCAATTTCAACCATCTGCTGATCGCCAATCGACAGTTCACCGACCAGTCTGTCGCTTTTAAAGCGCAGATTCAGTTTGGCAAGCAGCAGATCGGCTTCGGCGTACATCTTCTTCCAGTCAATTTTGCCAAAGCGATTAACGAACTCACGGCCAAGAAAAATGTTCTCGGCGATAGTGAGTTGCGGGATCAAATTCAGCTCCTGGTGGATGATACCGATTCCAGCTTCCTGGGAGGATTTAGGGCCGTTAAAGGTGGTCTCTTTTCCCAACCACAATAAAGAACCGGCATCACGAGTATAGATCCCGGTCAGCACTTTCATCATGGTAGATTTGCCCGCGCCGTTTTCGCCCACCAGCGCCATTACGCGGCCTGGGTAGACATTCAGCGCGGCGCCGGATAGCGCTTTTACGCCCGGGAACGCTTTATCGATCCCTTTGAGTTGCAGTAATGCGTTCATGATGGCCTCAGAACGTGACGCCAGCACAGAGAATGATATTCGCATACGGAGAACACTCTCCGCTGCGAATTACCGCCTGACTGTCTGCGGTTTGTTTTTTGAATTGTTCATGCGTGGTGTAACGAATTTCTATGGTGTTTCCCTGGTGTTGTTGCAGTTGCTCAATGTGGCTGAGCAACGTTTCGTGGAGTTGCGGATTATGTTGTTTAATTTCCGTCGCGAGAATGGCCGCCTCGACCTGCATTTCACGTGTCACCACATCCAGTACCTGCATAAAAGAAGGTACGCCCTGGGTTAATGCCATATCGATACGCGTTGTGCTATTCGGGATGGGTAAACCTGCATCACACACCACCAGCGTATCGGTATGCCCCAGACGGGAGATCACCGATGAAATTTCAGAGTTGAGTACCGTGCCTTTCTTCATTTTCTTTCCCCACTAGCGAAACGTTTCGCTGAAGATAAGTGTAGAGCGAAGAGTGGAGATAAAACCACCGCAAAGTTACGAAAATGTGATCGCCATCGAAACGTTTCGCAAGGATTATCATTCGATAAAATGAAAACTGGGAGGGACAAAACAAAACGCCCCCTTTCGCGATGAAAGAGGGCGTCGATGAGATTAAATCTCGACCTGAGTACCGAGCTCAATAACCCGGTTCGGTGGGATTTCAAACTGGTCCGGGGCGCGCAGCGCATTGCGTTGTAGTAGCAGATACAGCTTGCCGCGCAGACGCAGATACCATGGTCGTTTGCCAACAATCAACGACTCGTGCGACATGAAGAACGAGGTTTCCATCATCCGACAGCTTAAGCCTTCCAGACCGCAGCGATGGAACACTTCTTCAACGTTCGGCGTTTCGCGCCAACCGTAGCTGGCTACCACGCGCCAGAAGGTGGGCGATAACTGCTCAATCTGCACCCTACGCACGTTGTGAACATATGGTGCATCTTCCGTGCGCAGCGTCAGCAGAATAACGCGTTCATGCAGCACCTTGTTATGTTTGAGGTTATGCAGTAGCGCAAACGGGATGACGTTCAATGCACGAGACATGTACACCGCCGTTCCCGGCACGCGTACCGGTGGTGATTTCTCCAGAGAGGCAATCATCGCCTCCAGAGAGTTGCCGTGCTCATGCATGCGACGCAGCAGACGGAAACGCTCGCTTTTCCAAGTAGTCATGATGGTGAACATCACCAGACCCAGCGTCAGAGGCAGCCAACCACCGGAAATCAGTTTATCGAGGTTCGCGGAGAACAGCGGAACATCGACGCACAAGAACGCCACCAGGATCAGGAAGACGAAGTATTTATTCCAGTGCCAGTTTTTGCGCGCCACGGTGGTCGACAGAATTGAGGTCAGCACCATCGTCCCCGTCACCGCAATCCCGTACGCCGCAGCCAGATTGCTGGAGTGTTCAAAGCTCACAATAACAATAACCACTGCAAAATAGAGCATCCAGTTAACGAAAGGAATGTAGATCTGGCCCGACTCCATTTCCGAGGTATGGATGATACGCATCGGCGATAAATACCCCAGACGCACGGCCTGACGCGTCAGTGAGAAGACGCCGGAGATAACCGCCTGTGAAGCGATAACCGTTGCCAGCGCGGCGAGGATCAGGAGCGGTATCAACGCCCAGTCCGGCGCCAGCAGGAAGAACGGGTTTTTAATCGCTTCAGGATGCTTTAACAGCAACGCCCCCTGACCAAAATAGTTCAGTACCAGCGAAGGCAATACCACGGAGAACCATGCCAGGCGAATCGGCAACTTACCGAAGTGGCCCATATCCGCATACAGCGCTTCAACACCGGTAATCGACAACACCACCGCACCCAGCGCAATAAAGGACAACGTTTTGAATTCGAGGAAGAAATGCACCGCCCAATACGGATTGAGCGCCTGCAGCACTTCCGGATTGCCAATAATACTACGCACGCCTAACACTGCCAGCGTCAGGAACCACAACAGCATAATCGGCGCAAACAGCTTACCGACCATGCCGGTACCGTGTTTTTGAATCAAAAACAGCAGGGTCAGTACGATTATCGAGAGCGGAACAATCCAGGTATCCAGTTGCGGGGCAATGATCTCCAGACCTTCAATCGCCGACATCACCGAGATAGCAGGCGTTATCACCACTTCTCCATAGAAGAAGCTGCCGCCAATCAACCCCATAATCACCAACATGGAGGTTGTTCGTGCTGAAGTATTACGCCCGGCCAATGACATCAGCGTCAGGATCCCGCCTTCTCCGGCGTTATCCGCGCGCATGACAAACGTCAGGTATTTAATGGAGACAACAAAGATCAGCAGCCAGAAAATCAGCGAGAGAAAGCCAAATACGGCGTCACGTTCAACGCCAAAACCAAACTGGCCGGACAAACATTCACGAAGCGTATAAAGTGGGCTGGTACCAATATCACCGTAGACAACCCCAATGGCCGCAAGGGTAATCGCAGACAATGATTGTTTATTATCAGTGCTCATAGACTCGTCTTTCGTTTATACACATCATCTTTCAAGCCACCTCCGCGTGGGCTGCATTCGTTATTCCCCCCATCCCAGAAGAAAACTCCATTGCCGCCTTGGTGCAGCTTGATTGATTTGGTGTATATATAAGAAATGTGTGCGTCGTCCCTTGGCCCACAAAAAGGCGCACAGTATGCACGATTAATCGCAAAATCGTACCCCTAAATGAGACCAGATTAATCTGGCTCAAAGAAAAATAAGCGCACCTTCAGTCTATTACTGCACTGGTGTGAAGCATCTATACTCGCTGTTTATGCAGTACATTTGGCGAAAGGACGCCACTTCATTATGGCTCACCCACATTTATTAGCGGAAAGAATTTCCCGTCTGAGCAATGCGCTGGAAAAGGGACTTTATGAACGTAGCCACGCCATTCGTCTGTGTCTGCTGGCTGCGCTTAGCGGCGAGAGCGTTTTCTTATTAGGTCCTCCCGGGATCGCGAAAAGCTTAATTGCCCGCAGACTGAAATTTGCCTTTCAAAATGCTCGCGCCTTCGAATATCTGATGACGCGCTTCTCTACGCCGGAAGAGGTTTTCGGCCCGCTGTCCATTCAGGCGTTAAAAGACGAAGGTCGCTATGAACGCTTAACGGCAGGCTATCTGCCTGAAGCTGAAATCGTCTTTCTCGATGAAATCTGGAAGGCGGGACCGGCGATTCTTAACACCCTGCTGACCGCCATCAACGAACGCCACTTCCGCAACGGCGCGCATGAAGAGAAAATCCCGATGCGCCTGCTGGTGGCAGCCTCCAACGAACTGCCTGAAGCAGACAGCAGCCTGGAAGCGCTGTACGACCGTATGCTGATTCGTCTGTGGCTGGATAAAGTCCAGGACAAGGCCAACTTCCGCTCGATGCTGTTAAGTCAGCAGGATGAAAGCGACAATCCGGTCCCGGCATCGTTACAGGTAACGGATGAAGAGTATTACCAGTGGCAAAAGGACATTGGCGCCATCACGCTTCCCGATCGCGTGTTTGAGCTTATTTTCATGCTGCGCCAGCAGTTGGACACGCTACCGAATGCCCCCTACGTGTCCGATCGTCGCTGGAAAAAAGCCATTCGCTTGCTCCAGGCCAGCGCCTTCTTTAGCGGACGTGATGCGGTAGTTCCCATCGACATGATCCTGCTGAAAGATTGCCTGTGGTACGACGCACAAAGCCTGAATCTAATGCAGCAGCAGCTGGAAATATTGATGACCGGACACGCATGGCAACAGCAAGCCATGCTGACCCGTCTGGGCAGTATTGTGCAGCGCCGCATTCAGCTCCAGCAGCAGCAAAGCGATAAAACAGCATTCACCGTGATCCGTCAGGGCGGCATGTTCAGCCGTCGTCCTCATTATGATTTACCGCCGGAAGCCACGTCTTCCGTCGTGACATTATTACTGCAAAAGCCCTTAAAGCTGCATGATATGGAAGTTATCCATATTGCTTTCGAACGTAGCGCGCTGGAACTGTGGTTAACCAAAGGCGGTGAGATCCGCGGAAAATTAAACGGCATCGGTTTTGCCCAGACGCTGAACATGGAAGTGGATAGCGCGCAGCACCTGGTTGTACGCGACGTCAGCTTACAAGGCTCTCGCTTGGCATTGCCCGGTACATCACGAGAGAGTATGCCCGCTGAAATAAAACAGGAGCTTGAAGCGCTCGATAACGAGTGGCATCAGCAGCACAGCGCATTTAGCGAGCAGCAAAAATGTCTGTTTATTCATAGCGACTGGTTAGGCCGCATTGAGGCCAGCCTGCAGGATGTCGGGGCACAAATCCGCCAGGCGCAACAATGCTGACCCTTGATACACTCAACATCATGCTGGCGGTCAGTGAAGAAGCGATGATCGAAGAGATGATCGTCGCCCTACTGGCTTCTCCGAAGATGGTGGTATTTTTTAACAAATTCCCTCGTCTTAAAAAAGCGATCACAGACGATATTCCCCGCTGGCGTGAATCTTTGCGTAGCCGCCTCAAAGATACCCATGTACCGCCGGAGTTAGCGGAAGAGGTTATATGCTATCAACAAAGCCAGCTCCTCTCTCATGCGCAGTTTATCGTCCAGCTACCGCAAATATTGTCGCTATTGCATCACCTCCATTCGCCATGGGCCGGACAAGCGCAGCAGTTGGTCAATGACAACAGCGCGTTTACGCCTGCCCTACATACGCTTTTTCTCCAGCGCTGGCGCCTGAGCCTGGTGGTGCAAACCACAACGCTGAATCAGCAACTGCTGGAAGAAGAGCGCGAGCATTTGCTCAGTGAAGTACAGGAACGGATGACCCTTAGCGGGCAACTGGAACCCGTACTGGCAGAAAATGTCAACGCCGCAGGCCGGTTGTGGGATATGAGCGCAGGTCAAATCAAGCGCGGTGATTATCAGTTGATGGTGAAATATGGCGAATTCCTGACGCAACAACCTGAACTCCAGCGTCTGGCTGAGCAGTTAGGACGTTCCAGAGAAGCGAAATCCGTACCGCGAAAAGATGCGCCAATGGAAACCTTCCGTACCCTGGTGCGCGAACCGGCAACCGTCCCGGAGCAAGTAGATGGCATCCAGCAAAGCGACGATATCCTGCGCCTGCTGCCGCCGGAACTGGCCACGCTGGGCATTACCGAACTGGAATACGAGTTCTACCGACGACTGGTGGAAAAGCAGCTGTTGACCTATCGCCTGCACGGCGAAGCATGGCGTGAGAAAGTCACGGAACGCCCCGTGGTGCATCAGGATTTTGACGAGCAACCGCGCGGACCTTTTATCGTCTGCGTTGATACTTCGGGATCGATGGGTGGGTTTAATGAGCAGTGTGCGAAAGCCTTTTGCCTGGCGCTAATGCGCGTCGCCCTTGCCGATAACCGACGTTGTTTCATCATGCTGTTTTCAACAGAAGTAGTGCGCTATGAGCTATCCGGCCCGGAGGGCATCGAACAGGCGATCCGTTTTTTAAGTCAGCGCTTTCGCGGCGGTACCGATATTGCCAGCTGTTTTCGCGCCATTACTGAGCGCATGCAGGGTCGGGAATGGTTTGATGCTGATGCGGTGGTGATCTCAGATTTTATCGCTCAGCGATTGCCCGATGAGGTTGTCAGCAAAGTGGGGGAATTACAGCGGGTGCACCAGCACCGTTTTCACGCGGTGGCGATGTCAGCACATGGTAAACCCGGCATCATGCGCATTTTCGATCATATCTGGCGCTTTGATACCGGGATGCGAAGCCGCCTGCTCAGACGCTGGCGGCGTTAATTCTTACAACAGAGAGGCGACGCTTTCACGTACCTGTGCCGGCCATACGCCACACTGAACCTGACCAATGTGTGGTAATTGCAGCAACAGCATGGTCAGACGCGACTGCCCAATTCCTCCACCAATCGTCTGTGGCATTTCACCGCGCAGCAGCGCCTGATGCCATTCCAGACTCAGGCGATCTTCATCTCCGGTCAGAGACAGCTGATGTTTCAGAGCGTCAGCATCCACACGGATCCCCATAGAAGACAGCTCAAACGCATCCTCCAGTACCGGGTTCCAGACCAAAATATCACCGTTCAGACCGGCGTGACCCAGCTCGGATGCTGAACTCCAGTCATCATAATCCGGCGCACGTACATCATGGCGGTGACCGTCGCTGAGCTTGCCGCCGATCCCCACCAGGAATACCGCGCCCAGTTCTTTAGCAATCGCACGTTCACGACCTTTTGCGTCAAGACCAGGATAACGAGATAACAGTTCCTGGCTATGAACAAAGTGAATCTGCTCTGGCAGGAACGGTGCCAGACCAAACTCTTTGCTCACCGCAGCTTCGGTAGCCTTAATTCCCGCCCAGATAGCCTCTACCGTGCTTTTCAGAGTGGAGAATTGACGCTCGCCGTCGCCCATCACGCGCTCCCAGTCCCACTGGTCAACATACACTGAGTGCAGCGGGGAAAGGCGATCTTCATCGGGACGCAGGGCCTTCATATGCGTGTACAGCCCTTCGCCTGCGCTAAAGTCGTGTTGTCCTAATGTTTGACGCTTCCACTTCGCCAGTGAATGAACCACTTCGAATTGAGCGTCTGGCAATGCTTTAACCTTCACCTGCACCGCTTTTTCACAGCCCGACAAGTTATCTTGCGTGCCATCTCCTACGCGGCTGAGGATCGGAGCCTGAACTTCGATCAGACCTAAACGCTCTTCCAGCTGACGAGAAAAATGGGATTTTACGAAGCTAATTTGACGTTGTTTGGCAATGTAAGCGGTTTTCATTATGTGTACTCCTGTGTCCTGTTGCCTATGATTAAGCAACAGAATGTAGGTAATATTCAATAATCAACAAACAAAAAGCCGACTTCGATTTTGATTCGTTAAAATTAACGTCTAAAATAGAGGGAATCATTAATCTACATAAGAAAAACCTATGGAAAATTATCAGATCGACAATCTGGACCGCGGCATTCTTGACGCCCTGATGGAAAATGCCCGAACGGCCTATGCCGAATTGGCCAAACAGTTCGGCGTGAGCCCGGGGACAATTCACGTTCGCGTAGAGAAGATGAAGCAGGCCGGGATTATTACCGGCGCGCGGATTGATGTTAGTCCCAAACAGTTGGGCTATGACGTCGGCTGCTTTATCGGCATCATCCTGAAAAGTGCGAAAGACTATCCGTCAGCGTTGGCCAGACTGGAAAGCCTCGATGAGGTGACCGAAGCGTATTACACCACCGGGCACTACAGCATCTTTATAAAGGTGATGTGCAAGTCGATCGACGCGTTACAGCAGGTACTTATCAACAAGATCCAAACAATTGACGAAATTCAGTCCACGGAGACCCTGATCGTCCTGCAAAACCCGATCATGCGTACAATCAAGCCATGATCGCTTTTTTTTAATCCCCTATTTTTCCACAGGTAGATCCCAGCTCGCTCACAGCGTACAATACGCCCTCTTTATAAAGGTGGGCGATCATGGCAGAAATCACTCTTATCAGCGGCAGCACGCTTGGCAGTGCGGAATATGTAGCAGAGCATCTGGCTGAAAAACTGGACGACGCGGGTTTTTCCAGCGAAATACTGCATGGGCCAATGCTTGAAGAGGTCCCGACTGATGGGATCTGGCTGATTATTAGCTCCACGCACGGTGCGGGAGACATTCCTGACAACCTGCAGCCTTTATATGATGCCTTATGCGAGCAAAAACCGGACCTTTCACAAGTGCACTTTGGTGCAATCGGGATCGGCAGTCGTGAATATGACACCTTTTGCGGCGCAATCGACAAGCTGGAAGCCGAACTGAAAGCCTGCGGGGCAAAACAGATCGGCGAAACGCTCAGGATCAACGTACTGGAACATGAAATTCCGGAAGATCCGGCTGAAATTTGGCTGGGATCCTGGCATCCATTGCTCAGAGATTTGTAAAGATCGTACTTTTTTATGTGGATAACTCTGGTTAAAAGCTTGGATCAACCGGTAGTTATCCCAAGAACAACCGTTGTTCAGTTTTTGAGTTGTGTATAACCCTTCATTCTGCTCCCAGCTTATACGGGCCAGGATCACCGATCATTCACAGCTAATGATCCTCAACAACCTGTTGATCTTATTCAAAGGATCGCCCTTATCCACAGAAAGTTGCGATCCTAATAAGAGATCACAATAAAACAGATCTCTAAATAAAAAGATCTTCTTTTTAATACCCAGGATCCCAGGGCTTTCTCGATCGACTAAAGTTGAGTAGAATCCACGGCCCGGGCTTCAATCCACTTTCACACCGCGTTATGCGAGGCAATTACCATGTTTTATCAGGATCCTTTTGACGTCATCATCATTGGCGGGGGTCATGCAGGCACCGAGGCCGCAATGGCCGCGGCGCGAATGGGTCAACAGACTCTGCTTTTGACACACAATATCGACACTCTGGGACAGATGAGCTGCAACCCGGCGATCGGCGGTATTGGGAAGGGACACCTGGTAAAAGAAGTGGATGCGCTTGGTGGGTTGATGGCAAAAGCGATCGACCATGCAGGTATCCAGTTTAGGATACTAAACGCCAGCAAAGGGCCAGCCGTTCGTGCTACCCGAGCTCAGGCCGACCGTGTGCTCTATCGCCAGGCAGTACGCACCGCACTCGAGAATCAACCCAATCTGATGATCTTCCAACAGGCAGTTGAAGATCTGATTGTTGAAAACGATCGTGTAGTGGGTGCAGTGACCCAAATGGGACTGAAGTTCCGTGCCAAAGCGGTTGTGTTAACCGTAGGGACTTTTCTTGACGGCAAAATTCATATTGGTCTGGACAACTACAGCGGCGGCCGTGCTGGCGATCCGCCGTCTATCCCGCTGTCACGCCGTCTGCGTGAACTGCCTTTGCGCGTCAGCCGCCTGAAAACCGGTACGCCGCCGCGTATCGATGCACGCACTATTGATTTCAGCGTGCTCGGCCAGCAAAACAGCGATAACCCGATGCCGGTCTTCTCATTCCTGGGCGATGCTTCTCAACATCCGCGTCAGATGCCGTGTTACATCACGCATACCAATGAGAGAACCCATGACGTGATCCGCAATAACCTCGATCGTAGCCCGATGTACGCAGGCGTGATCGAAGGTATCGGTCCGCGCTACTGCCCGTCGATCGAAGACAAAGTGATGCGCTTTGCCGATCGTAATCAGCATCAGATCTTCCTCGAACCGGAAGGACTGACGTCTAATGAAATTTATCCGAATGGTATCTCCACCAGCTTGCCGTTCGATGTGCAGATGCAAATTGTCCGCTCCATGCAGGGTATGGAAAATGCCAGAATCGTCCGTCCTGGCTACGCGATTGAGTATGATTTCTTCGATCCGCGCGACCTGAAACCCACTCTGGAAAGCAAATTCATCCAGGGTCTGTTCTTTGCGGGCCAGATTAACGGTACTACCGGTTACGAAGAAGCTGCCGCGCAAGGGATGCTGGCGGGTCTGAACGCCGCACGCTTGTCTGCTGAGAAAGACGGCTGGGCGCCGCGTCGCGATCAGGCTTATCTTGGTGTACTGGTGGACGATCTGTGTACGCTTGGCACCAAAGAACCGTACCGCATGTTCACCTCACGCGCAGAATACCGTTTGATGCTGCGCGAAGATAACGCCGACCTGCGTCTGACCGAAATTGGTCGCGAACTGGGTCTGGTGGACGACGAGCGCTGGGCTCGTTTCAACGAGAAGCTGGAGCGTATTGAACAGGAACGTCAGCGTCTCAAATCAACCTGGGTAAATCCGTTAGCGGAATCTGCAGCAGAAGTGAATGCTCACCTGGCTACGCCTTTGTCACGTGAAGCCAGCGGTGAAGATCTTCTGCGCCGCCCGGATATGACCTATGCTCAGTTGACCTCTTTATCTGCGTTCGCACCAGCGCTCGACGATGCTCAGGCCGCGGAACAGGTTGAGATTCAGGTGAAATACGAAGGGTATATCGCCCGTCAGCAGGAAGAAATCGAAAGACAACAGCGTAATGAGAACACCCTGTTGCCTGCAACGCTGGATTATCGTCAGGTCTCAGGCTTGTCGAATGAAGTTATCGCCAAGCTGAACGATCACAAACCGGTATCGATCGGCCAGGCATCGCGTATTTCTGGCGTAACGCCTGCCGCCATTTCCATTCTGCTGGTATGGCTGAAGAAACAAGGTATGCTGCGCCGCAGCGCTTGATAACACTATTTTGGCGGCGGGCGCTTCGCCTGCCCGCCCTACAAATTTGTAGTCCCGATAAGCTATAGCGCATCGGGAAATTGATTATGAACAGGTAACGACCGTGCTCAACAAACTCTCTCGTCTGCTGGCTGATGCTGGTATTTCTCTTACCGATCACCAGAAAAATCAGCTGATTGCGTATGTCGATATGCTGCACAAATGGAACAAAGCGTACAACTTGACGTCGGTACGGGATCCCAACGAAATGCTGGTGCGCCATATTCTGGACAGTATTGTCGTCGCGCCGTATCTGAAGGGGGAGCGTTTTATCGACGTGGGTACGGGACCGGGCCTGCCGGGTATTCCTCTCTCTATCGTGCGCCCAGAAGCGCATTTCACACTGCTGGATAGTCTGGGAAAACGCGTCCGTTTCTTGCGTCAGGTGCAGCATGAGCTTGCGCTTACTAACATCACTCCTGTGCAAAGTCGCGTTGAAGAATTCCCTTCAGAGCCGCCGTTCGATGGGGTAATTAGCCGTGCGTTCGCGTCACTTACTGATATGGTGAGTTGGTGCCATCATTTGCCTGGCCTGGATGGGCGTTTTTATGCGCTAAAAGGGCAGTTGCCAGAAGACGAAATTGCTTCGTTGCCTGCAGAATTCAGCGTCGAGTCGGTCGAAAAATTACGCGTTCCGCAACTGGATGGTGAACGTCATCTGGTGGTTATTAAGCCAAACAAAATTTAATTTTTATCAAAAAAAATAGAAAAAAAACGGCTATTCAGGTGTTAAAAGTCATAGGGAATAGTGTGGTTAAATGTCGTTACAATTCACTAGCGCCTTACGGTTTTGCATCATAACTATAACGTACCGTTTTTTGTTAAAAGCGAAACAAGTCAGCTGTGAAAATATCAGTCTGCTAAAAATAGAACGTAAGAACCACCCGTTGTGTTAATTTTTTATTATAAATGTCAATGCGTGGTTTTTTTGTTGTTAGCTGTTGTTTTTGAAATAGTGGCTATTTTTACGCTTAAATATCAAAAAGATGAAAAGGCATCATTTGCCACGTAAATAAATTATGCGAAGGTGAATATGTTCAATATGTGATCTGGTGCACGCTTTGCCGCCAGTATTTACGCGGCATTTGCAGTTTTGCATGATCGTTCACAGTTTGCTTAAAAGTGATAAATGTGGGGTAGCGAAAAATATTTAAACATTTATTCACTTTTTAGCTACTTATTGTTTGAAATCACGAAGGCGCACCGTATAATTTGACCGCTTTTTGATGCTTGACTCTAAGCCATAAAGAACGTTTTATACGACACGCGGCATACCTCGAAGGGAGCAGGAGTAAAAACGTGATGTCTATGTCGCTCTTGAGTCGAAACGTTGCTCGTAAGCTTTTGCTCACACAGTTTCTGGCGGTAATAGCAAGTGGATTGCTGTTTAGCCTCAAAGACCCTTTCTGGGGCATCTCCGCATTGTGCGGTGGATTGGCAGTGTTACTGCCTAATGTGTTGTTTATGATATTTGCCTGGCGTCACCAGGCGCATACACCAGCTAAAGGCCGAGTAGCCTGGACGTTCGCCTTCGGCGAAGCCTTCAAGGTGTTAGCTATGCTGGTTTTGCTGGTGGTGGCGTTGGCTGTTTTGAAAGCGGTATTCATGCCGCTGATCGTTACGTGGGTTTTGGTGCTGGTGGTTCAGATACTGGCGCCGGCTGTAATTAACAACAAAGGGTAAAGGCATCATGGCTTCAGAAAATATGACGCCGCAGGATTACATAGGACACCATCTGAATAACCTTCAGTTGGACCTACGTACATTCTCGCTGGTGGATCCGCACAACCCCCCAGCCACCTTCTGGACGCTCAATATTGACTCCATTTTCTTCTCGGTGGTTCTGGGTCTGTTGTTCCTGCTTATGTTCCGTAGCGTAGCTAAAAAGGCGACCAGCGGCGTACCAGGTAAATTTCAGACCGCGATTGAGCTGGTAATCGGCTTTGTGCATGGTAGCGTGAAAGACATGTACCATGGCAAAAGCAAGCTGATTGCTCCGCTGGCCCTGACGATTTTCGTCTGGGTATTCCTGATGAACTTGATGGATTTACTGCCTATCGACCTGCTGCCGTACATCGGTGAGCATATCTTTGGCCTGCCGGCTCTGCGTGTGGTTCCGTCTGCTGACGTGAACATCACCCTGTCGATGGCTCTGGGCGTATTTATCCTCATTCTGTTCTACAGCATCAAAATGAAAGGCATCGGCGGCTTCGCGAAAGAGTTGACGCTGCAGCCGTTCAATCACTGGGCGTTCATCCCTGTCAACTTAATCCTTGAAGGGGTAAGCCTGCTGTCCAAACCAATTTCTCTTGGTCTGCGACTGTTCGGCAACATGTATGCCGGTGAGCTGATTTTCATTCTGATTGCTGGTCTGTTGCCGTGGTGGTCACAGTGGATCCTGAATGTGCCATGGGCCATTTTCCACATACTGATCATCACGCTGCAAGCCTTCATATTTATGGTTCTGACGATTGTCTATCTGTCGATGGCATCTGAAGAGCATTAATTTACCAACACTACTACGTTTTAACTGAAACAAACTGGAGACTGTCATGGAAAACCTGAATATGGATCTGCTGTACATTGCTGCCGCTGTGATGATGGGTCTGGCGGCAATCGGTGCTGCGATCGGTATCGGCATCCTCGGGGGTAAATTCCTGGAAGGCGCAGCGCGTCAACCGGATCTGATTCCTCTGCTGCGTACTCAGTTCTTTATCGTTATGGGTCTGGTGGATGCAATCCCAATGATCGCTGTAGGTCTGGGTCTGTACGTGATGTTTGCTGTCGCGTAGTAAGCGTTGCTTGAATTAAGAGCAATATCAGAACGTTAACTAGATAGAGGCATTGTGCTGTGAATCTTAACGCAACAATCCTCGGCCAGGCCATCGCGTTTGTCCTGTTCGTTCTGTTCTGCATGAAGTACGTATGGCCGCCTTTAATGGCTGCCATCGAAAAACGTCAAAAAGAAATTGCTGACGGCCTTGCTTCTGCAGAACGAGCACATAAGGATCTTGACCTTGCAAAGGCCAGCGCGACCGACCAGCTGAAAAAAGCGAAGGCGGAAGCTCAGGTAATCATTGAGCAGGCGAACAAACGCCGTGCTCAGATCCTGGACGAAGCTAAAACTGAAGCAGAGCAGGAACGTACTAAAATCGTGGCACAGGCGCAGGCGGAAATTGACGCCGAGCGTAAACGTGCTCGCGAAGAACTGCGTAAGCAAGTTGCTATCCTGGCTGTTGCTGGCGCCGAGAAGATCATCGAACGTTCCGTGGATGAAGCTGCTAATAGCGACATCGTGGACAAACTTGTCGCTGAACTGTAAGGAGGGAGGGGCTGATGTCTGAATTTATTACGGTAGCTCGCCCCTACGCCAAAGCAGCTTTTGACTTTGCCGTTGAGCACCAAAGCGTTGACCGTTGGCAGGGTATGCTGACGTTTGCCGCTGAGGTGACGAAAAACGAACAAATGGCAGAGCTTCTCTCTGGCGCGCTGGCGCCGGAAACGCTCGCTGAGTCGTTTATCGCCGTGTGCGGTGAGCAACTGGACGAAAGCGGCCAAAACCTGATTAGGGTAATGGCTGAAAATAACCGTCTGAATGCGCTCCCGGATGTTCTTGAGCAGTTTATTCATCTGCGTGCAGCTAGTGAGGCTATCTCTGAGGTAGAAGTCACTTCTGCCAATGCACTGAGTGATGAACAGCTTACGAAGATTAGTGCAGCGATGGAAAAACGTCTGTCACGCAAAGTTAAGCTGAATTGCAAAATCG
Organism: Citrobacter sp. RHBSTW-00887; assembly: GCF_013728095.1. Taxonomy (NCBI): domain Bacteria; kingdom Pseudomonadati; phylum Pseudomonadota; class Gammaproteobacteria; order Enterobacterales; family Enterobacteriaceae; genus Citrobacter; species Citrobacter sp. RHBSTW-00887. Next base: position 5,303,185 of record NZ_CP056267.1, read on the forward strand.
ATAAGTCTGTAATGGCAGGCGTAATCATCCGAGCGGGTGATATGGTCATTGATGGCAGCGTACGCGGCCGTCTTGAGCGCCTTGCAGACGTCTTGCAGTCTTAAGGGGACTGGAGCATGCAACTGAATTCCACCGAAATCAGCGAACTGATCAAGCAGCGCATTGCTCAGTTCAATGTTGTGAGCGAAGCTCACAACGAAGGTACTATTGTTTCTGTAAGTGACGGTGTTATCCGCATTCACGGCCTGGCCGATTGTATGCAGGGTGAGATGATTTCCCTGCCGGGTAACCGTTACGCTATCGCACTGAACCTGGAGCGCGACTCCGTAGGTGCCGTTGTCATGGGTCCATACGCTGACCTCGCCGAAGGCATGAAGGTTAAGTGTACGGGTCGTATTCTGGAAGTTCCGGTTGGCCGTGGCTTGCTGGGTCGTGTGGTGAACACTCTGGGTTCCCCAATTGACGGTAAAGGTCCGGTTGATAACGATGGCTTCTCGCCAATCGAAGTTATCGCACCAGGCGTAATCGAACGTCAGTCCGTCGACCAGCCAGTACAGACAGGTTATAAATCTGTTGATGCCATGATCCCAATCGGTCGTGGCCAGCGTGAGCTGATCATCGGTGACCGTCAGACAGGTAAAACCGCGATGGCAATCGACGCCATCATCAACCAGCGTGATTCCGGTATCAAATGTGTGTACGTGGCTATCGGCCAGAAAGCGTCCACCATTTCTAACGTGGTTCGTAAACTGGAAGAACACGGCGCACTGTCCAACACCATCGTTGTTGTGGCGACCGCGTCTGAATCTGCTGCTCTGCAATACCTGGCGCCATATGCCGGTTGCGCAATGGGCGAATACTTCCGTGACCGCGGTGAAGACGCGCTGATCGTTTACGATGACCTGTCTAAACAGGCTGTTGCTTACCGTCAGGTTTCCCTGCTGCTCCGTCGTCCACCAGGACGTGAAGCATTCCCGGGCGACGTATTTTACCTCCACTCCCGTCTGCTGGAGCGCGCATCCCGCGTAAACGCGGAATACGTTGAGAAGTTCACCAATGGTGAAGTTAAAGGTAAAACCGGCTCCCTGACCGCTCTGCCGATTATCGAAACCCAGGCGGGTGACGTTTCTGCGTTCGTTCCGACCAACGTAATTTCCATTACAGATGGTCAGATCTTCCTGGAAACCAACCTGTTCAACTCCGGTATTCGTCCGGCAGTTAACCCGGGTATCTCCGTATCTCGTGTAGGTGGTGCAGCGCAGACCAAGATCATCAAGAAACTGTCCGGTGGTATTCGTACCGCACTGGCGCAGTATCGTGAACTGGCAGCGTTTTCTCAGTTCGCTTCCGACCTGGATGAAGCTACTCGTAAGCAGCTGAGCCACGGTCAGAAAGTAACTGAACTGCTGAAGCAGAAACAGTATGCCCCAATGTCTGTAGCACAGCAGGGTGTGGTGCTGTTTGCGGCTGAACGCGGTTACCTCGAAGATGTGGAACTGGCGAAAATCGGTAGCTTCGAAGCCGCTCTGCTGGCTTACGTTGACCGTGACCACGCTCCGCTGATGCAAGAGATCAACCAGTCCGGTGGCTATAACGATGAAATCGAAGGCAAGCTGAAAGCTATCCTCGATTCCTTCAAGGCAACCCAGTCCTGGTAACGTCTGGCGGTCTGCTTTAGGGCGGACCGCAAGGCATTGAGGAGAAGCTCATGGCCGGCGCAAAAGAGATACGTAGTAAGATCGCAAGCGTCCAGAACACGCAGAAGATCACTAAAGCGATGGAGATGGTCGCCGCTTCCAAAATGCGTAAATCGCAGGATCGCATGGCGGCCAGCCGTCCTTATGCAGAGACCATGCGCAAAGTGATTGGTCACCTTGCGAATGGTAATCTGGAATATAAGCACCCTTACCTGGAAGAACGCGACGTTAAGCGCGTGGGCTACCTGGTGGTGTCGACCGACCGTGGTCTGTGCGGTGGCTTGAACATTAACCTGTTCAAAAAGCTGCTGGCGGATATGAAAGCATGGTCCGATAAAGGCGTTCAGTGCGATATCGCAATGATCGGCTCTAAGGGCGTGTCTTTCTTTAACTCCGTTGGCGGTAATGTGATTGCTCAGGTAACCGGCATGGGGGATAACCCTTCCCTGTCCGAACTGATCGGTCCGGTTAAAGTGATGCTGCAGGCCTACGATGAAGGTCGTCTGGACAGACTGTACGTTGTCAGCAACAAATTTATTAACACCATGTCTCAGACGCCAACCATCACCCAACTGCTGCCTCTGCCGGCATCAGATGATGATGAATTGAAGCGTAAATCCTGGGATTACCTGTATGAGCCAGACCCGAAAGCGCTGCTGGATACCCTGCTGCGTCGTTATGTCGAGTCTCAGGTTTATCAGGGCGTGGTAGAAAACCTGGCCAGCGAGCAGGCCGCACGTATGGTGGCGATGAAAGCCGCGACCGACAATGGCGGCAGCCTGATTAAAGAGCTGCAGTTGGTATACAACAAAGCTCGTCAGGCCAGCATTACTCAGGAACTCACCGAAATCGTCGGTGGTGCATCCGCGGTATAACCAGGTTAATTCGTAGAGGATTCAAGATGGCTACTGGAAAAATTGTCCAGGTAATCGGCGCCGTGGTTGACGTCGAATTCCCTCAGGATGCCGTACCGCGCGTGTACGATGCTCTTGAGGTTATGAATGGTAAAGAGAGCCTGGTGCTGGAAGTTCAGCAGCAGCTCGGCGGCGGTATCGTACGTACCATCGCCATGGGTTCTTCCGACGGTCTGCGTCGTGGTCTGGAAGTCAAAGATCTCGAGCACCCGATCGAAGTCCCGGTAGGTAAAGCAACTCTGGGTCGTATCATGAACGTCCTGGGTCACCCGATCGACATGAAAGGCGATATCGGTGAAGAAGAGCGTTGGGCTATCCACCGCGCGGCACCTTCCTATGAAGAGCTGTCCAGCTCTCAGGAACTGCTGGAAACCGGCATCAAAGTTATCGACCTGATGTGTCCGTTCGCTAAGGGCGGTAAAGTTGGTCTGTTCGGTGGTGCGGGTGTAGGTAAAACCGTAAACATGATGGAGCTGATCCGTAACATCGCGATCGAACACTCCGGTTACTCCGTGTTTGCGGGCGTGGGTGAACGTACTCGTGAGGGTAACGACTTCTACCACGAAATGACTGACTCCAACGTTCTGGACAAAGTATCCCTGGTATATGGCCAGATGAACGAGCCGCCGGGAAACCGTCTGCGCGTTGCTCTGACCGGTCTGACCATGGCTGAGAAGTTCCGTGACGAAGGTCGTGACGTTCTGCTGTTCGTTGATAACATCTATCGTTACACCCTGGCCGGTACAGAAGTATCCGCTCTGCTGGGTCGTATGCCATCAGCGGTAGGCTACCAGCCGACCCTGGCGGAAGAGATGGGTGTTCTTCAGGAACGTATCACCTCTACCAAAACCGGTTCTATCACCTCCGTTCAGGCGGTATACGTACCTGCGGATGACTTGACTGACCCATCCCCAGCAACCACCTTTGCTCACTTAGATGCAACCGTGGTACTGAGCCGTCAGATCGCCTCTCTGGGTATCTACCCTGCAGTTGACCCGCTGGACTCCACCAGCCGTCAGCTGGATCCGCTGGTTGTTGGTCAGGAACACTACGACACCGCGCGTGGCGTACAGTCTCTGCTGCAGCGTTATCAGGAACTGAAAGACATCATCGCCATCCTGGGTATGGATGAACTGTCTGAAGAAGACAAGCTGGTGGTAGCACGCGCACGTAAAATTCAGCGCTTCCTGTCCCAGCCGTTCTTCGTTGCGGAAGTATTCACCGGTTCTCCAGGTAAATACGTATCCCTGAAAGACACCATCCGTGGCTTTAAAGGCATCATGGAAGGCGAATACGACCACCTGCCAGAGCAGGCGTTCTACATGGTTGGTTCTATCGACGAAGCCGTGGAAAAAGCCAAAAAACTTTAACGCCTTAATCGGAGGGTGATATGGCAATGACTTACCACCTGGACGTCGTCAGCGCAGAGCAGCAAATGTTCTCTGGTCTGGTCGAAAAAATCCAGGTAACGGGTAGTGAAGGTGAACTGGGTATTTTCCCGGGTCACGCACCGCTGCTCACCGCCATTAAGCCTGGTATGATCCGCATCGTTAAACAGTTCGGTCATGAAGAGTTTATCTATCTGTCTGGCGGCATTCTCGAAGTGCAGCCTGGCAGCGTGACCGTTCTGGCTGATACCGCGATTCGCGGACAGGATCTCGATGAAGCGAGAGCCCTGGAAGCGAAGCGTAAGGCTGAAGAGCACATTAAGAGCTCTCATGGTGACGTGGATTACGCTCAGGCATCTGCGGAACTGGCCAAAGCGATCGCGAAACTGCGCGTTATCGAGTTGACCAAAAAAGCGATGTAACACCGGCTTGAAAAGCACAAAAGCCAGTCTGGTTGCCAGGCTGGCTTTTTTTATGGTTTTGTTTCAGTGAAAGTGGAACTAAAAAGCTGTTTTATTATTTTGTGATTTGTGTCACAAAAATATTGATCGGTTAAAAAATGAGGCGTAGACTCTTTTTTGTGTGATGTGTGTCACATAATTAACTCAGATAAAAACAGGATACCAACATGAAACTGATTAATAAAATCATCGCCCTTTTCAGCAGCATGGAAGTTTAGTCTTCCCGACCTGCTCTGTGGCGCGATGCTTCATACGGTTATCAGCACGCGCCAGCTGTTATTAAATCCCACTCCTCCGCTTTATCGTTTGTCCTCTTCCCTTTTAAAACTCTATTTTCCCTGTCTGTTTTTTCTGCTTCTCGCTGAATCACATTAATAAAATTATACTTTTCTTTTGTAACTCTTTATTCATGCAGTAAAAAAATAGCAAAAACATTAACCTAGGCTTTAATAAGAGCAGCCTCCTGGTTTTTGGGAGACAAAAGACGCCGAAATAGACGAAAATAGAGAGTTATCAGAGGGGAAATTTCCCCGATTGAACGTTTTATCTTCGGTCCATTTTACGATGAAAAAAATGTAGTATTTTCAATGTGAAACGGTATAAATTCGTTCTCAAATTACAGTCAGGACGTGTATGTTGAATAATGCTATGAGCGTCGTGATCCTTGCCGCAGGCAAAGGCACGCGTATGTATTCCGATCTCCCTAAAGTGCTGCATACCCTCGCAGGAAAGCCGATGGTTCAGCATGTCATTGATGCCGCTAATGAATTAGGTGCGACTCACGTACATCTGGTCTACGGGCACGGTGGTGATTTGCTTAAGCAGACGCTGAAAGATGGCAATCTAAACTGGATTCTGCAGGCAGAGCAGTTGGGGACCGGCCATGCAATGCAGCAGGCAGCGCCATTCTTTGGTGATGACGAAGACATTTTAATGCTCTATGGCGATGTGCCGCTGATCTCTACCGATACCTTACGTAGCCTGCGTGATGCTAAACCGCAGGGCGGCATCGGCCTGTTAACGGTAAAACTGGATGATCCATCCGGCTATGGGCGTATTACGCGTGAGAACGGTAACGTCACCGGTATCGTCGAGCATAAAGATGCAACTGACGAGCAGCGCCAAATCCAGGAAATCAACACCGGTATTCTGATTGCCAATGGCGCTGATATGAAGCGCTGGCTGTCCAGACTCACCAATAACAATGCGCAGGGTGAATACTACATCACCGATATCATTGCGATGGCGTATCAGGAAGGACGCGAAATTGCTGCGGTACATCCGGCACGTATTAGCGAAACGGAAGGGGTGAATAACCGTCTTCAGTTATCCCGTCTGGAGCGTGTTTATCAGTCTGAGCAAGCAGAGAAACTGTTGTTGGCGGGCGTGATGCTGCGCGATCCTGCACGTTTTGATCTTCGCGGTACGCTTATTCACGGGCGCGATGTTGAAATTGATACTAACGTTATCATTGAAGGTAACGTAACCGTTGGGGATCGCGTCAAGATTGGTGCTGGCTGTATCATCAAAAACAGCGTGATTGGTGAAGGTTGTGAGCTTAGCCCATACAGTGTGGTGGAAGATGCCCATCTGGAAGCCGCCTGCACCATCGGTCCATTCGCGCGTCTGCGCCCGGGTGCTGAGCTGCAGGAAGGCGCGCACGTGGGTAACTTCGTCGAAATGAAAAAAGCGCGTCTGGGTAAAGGTTCTAAAGCTGGTCATCTAACCTATCTGGGCGATGCGGAAATTGGCGATAATGTGAATATCGGCGCGGGTACGATTACCTGCAACTACGATGGTGCCAATAAGTTTAAAACCATTATTGGTGATGATGTGTTTGTGGGTTCTGATACTCAGTTGGTGGCGCCTGTCACCGTGGGTAAAGGTGCCACCATCGCTGCTGGCACTACCGTAACGCGTAATGTCGCCGATAACGAACTGGTATTAAGCCGTGTACCTCAGGTCCATAAACAGGGCTGGCAGCGTCCGGTGAAGAAGAAGTAAGTGATTTTTGCCGGATGGCGGCCTACGTGCGGTGACGTTCTGTAGGCCTGATAAGCGTAAGCGCCATCAGGCAGACAAGAGATGAGGGGATAACATAATCCTCCGCTCAACAAGCAGTACCATAAAAATAACCCCACTCTCTACAAGGCTCGGGGCGCCCGGAAAGGGCAAATACAGGTCAGCGACAACGACAGGCAAATGCCTAAATTCGGAATCAAAAAATATGTGTGGAATTGTTGGCGCTATCGCGCAGCGTGATGTAGCTGAAATCCTTCTCGAAGGTTTACGTCGTCTGGAATATCGTGGTTATGACTCTGCTGGTCTGGCCGTTGTCGATGCTGAAGGCAACATGACCCGTCTGCGTCGTCTGGGTAAAGTGCAGATGCTGACTGCTGCTGCGGAAGAACATCCGCTGCATGGTGGTACAGGTATCGCTCATACCCGTTGGGCGACACACGGTGAACCTTCAGAAGCGAACGCGCATCCCCATGTTTCTGAACACATTGTTGTGGTGCATAACGGCATCATTGAAAACCATGAGCCTCTGCGTGAACTACTGAAAACCCGTGGTTACACCTTTGTTTCTGAAACCGACACCGAAGTGATTGCTCACCTGGTGCATTGGGAACTGGAACAGGGTGGTACGCTGCGTGAAGCCGTACTGCGTACTATTCCACAGTTGCGCGGTGCCTATGGCACGGTGATCATGGATACCCGTAACCCGGAAACTCTGCTGGCGGCCCGTTCAGGTAGCCCGCTGGTGATTGGTCTGGGGATGGGGGAAAACTTTATCGCTTCCGATCAGTTGGCGTTGCTGCCGGTAACCCGTCGCTTTATCTTCCTGGAAGAAGGTGACATCGCAGAAGTGACCCGTCGTTCTGTCTCTATTTTCGACAAGTCTGGCGCACAAGTGAAGCGTCAGGATATCGAATCGAATCTGCAGTATGACGCGGGCGAAAAAGGTATTTATCGCCACTACATGCAGAAAGAGATCTACGAACAGCCGAACGCAATTAAAAATACGCTGACCGGTCGCATTAGTCACGGTGAAGTGGATTTAAGCGAGCTGGGTTCACGTGCCAACGAGTTGCTGTCTCAGGTTGAGCATATCCAGATTATCGCCTGCGGTACGTCCTACAACTCCGGTATGGTGTCCCGCTACTGGTTTGAATCGCTGGCTGGTATTCCTTGTGATGTCGAAATCGCTTCCGAGTTCCGCTATCGCAAATCCGCCGTGCGTCGTAACAGCCTGATGATTACCCTTTCCCAGTCCGGTGAAACGGCGGATACCCTGGCGGGTCTGCGCTTATCTAAAGAGCTGGGCTATCTGGGCTCGCTGGCTATTTGTAACGTACCGGGATCTTCTCTGGTGCGCGAATCCGACCTGGCGATGATGACCAATGCCGGTACCGAAATCGGTGTTGCCTCGACGAAAGCATTTACTACCCAACTGACCGTTCTGCTGATGCTGGTGGCGAAACTGTCTCGTCTGAAAGGCCTGGATGCGTCTATCGAGCAGGAGATCGTTCATGGTCTGCAGGCGCTGCCGAGCCGTATTGAGCAGATGCTGTCTCAGGACAAACGCATTGCCGCTCTGGCGGAAGGTTTCTCAGACAAACACCATGCGCTGTTCCTGGGGCGTGGCGATCAGTACCCGATTGCGCTGGAAGGCGCGCTGAAGCTGAAAGAGATCTCTTATATTCACGCTGAAGCATATGCTGCAGGCGAACTGAAACACGGTCCGCTGGCGCTGATTGATGCCGATATGCCGGTTATCGTAGTTGCACCGAACAACGAACTGTTGGAAAAACTGAAATCCAACATTGAAGAAGTTCGCGCTCGTGGCGGTCAGTTGTACGTCTTTGCGGACCAGGATGCTGGCTTTACCAGCAGCGAAAACATGCACATCATTGAGATGCCGCATGTGGAAGAGGTGATAGCACCGATCTTCTACACCGTTCCGCTGCAGTTGCTGGCGTATCACGTGGCGCTGATTAAAGGCACCGACGTGGACCAGCCGCGTAACCTGGCAAAGTCGGTTACCGTAGAGTAATCCGCACTTAACTGAACTGAAAATGCCCTGCTGCAAGCGGGGCATTTTTTTAGCTTGTTCTGTTTTTAATCAATTATCCCGCCTGTTTTATGTGACAAACCGTCATCTTCAACTACTGTTTTCAGTGTCATAAAAAGAAAATTTCAGCGAAATGTTATTGTCATGATGGTGATTAACATTCTGTTTTAAATGTATTTTTAGATAAAAAACTTCCCGAGTTTTTCATTGTCATAAAACTGTCATATTTCGTACATTTAACTGTCACCTGTTTGTCCTATTTTGCTCACAGTAGCAACTCAAACAACGATTTACGAAAACCGTGCAGGAGACATTATGAAAGTTATGCGTACCACTGTCGCAACTGTTGTCGCCGCGACCTTATCCATGAGCGCGTTTTCTGCGTTTGCAGCAGCGAGCCTGACAGGTGCAGGTGCAACCTTCCCTGCGCCAGTGTATGCCAAATGGGCAGATACCTATCAGAAAGAGACCGGTAGCAAAGTAAACTACCAGGGTATCGGCTCCTCCGGTGGTGTAAAACAAATTACGGCCAATACCGTTGATTTCGGCGCCTCTGACGCACCGTTGTCTGACGAGAAACTGGCGCAAGAAGGCCTGTTCCAGTTCCCGACTGTTATCGGTGGTGTGGTGCTGGCGGTGAACATCCCTGGCCTGAAATCCGGCGAACTGGTGCTGGACGGTAAAACGCTGGGCGACATCTACCTCGGTAAAATTAAGAAGTGGGATGATGAAGCCATCACCAAACTGAACCCGGGTCTGAAGCTGCCTTCTCAGAATATCGCCGTTGTGCGTCGTGCTGACGGTTCCGGTACTTCCTTCGTTTTCACCAGCTACCTGGCGAAAGTGAACGAAGAGTGGAAATCTAAAATTGGTTCCGGCTCTACCGTTAACTGGCCGACCGGTCTGGGCGGTAAAGGTAACGACGGTATCGCTGCGTTCGTACAGCGTCTGCCGGGTTCTATCGGCTACGTTGAGTACGCTTACGCTAAGCAGAACAACCTGGCGTACACCAAGCTGGTCTCTGCTGATGGCAAACCGGTAAGTCCGACCGAAGAAAACTTTGCCAACGCTGCAAAAGGCGCTGACTGGAGCAAAACCTTCGCTCAGGATCTGACTAACCAGAAAGGTGACGATGCGTGGCCGATCACTTCCACCACCTTCATCCTGGTGCATAAAGAGCAGAAGAAACCTGAGCAGGGCGCTGAAGTGCTGAAGTTCTTCGATTGGGCGTACAAAAATGGCGGCAAACAGGCTAATGACCTGGATTACGCCAGCCTGCCGGACAGCGTGGTTGAGCAGATTCGTGCTGCATGGAAGACCAACGTGAAGGACAGCAGCGGTAAAGCGCTGTACTAAATACCCGTCATACTTCGAGCCGCAGCTGTGTTGGCTGTGCTTGTTCACCCCAGTCACATAGTGAATCTATGCTCCTGGGTATTCACAAGCTTGCCGCCTTGCTGCAACTCGAATTATTTAGGGTATGGCATTACGTTAGCCGGGAAGCACGATAAAATGCGTGCTTCCTGGCCCAAACTTAAAGAGTGATTTATGGCTGCAACCAAGCCTGCTTTGAACCCACCGGGTAAAAAAGGTGACATGATATTCAGCGCGCTGGTAAAACTGGCTGCGCTGATTGTGCTATTGATGTTGGGTGGCATTATTGTCTCTCTGGTTATCTCCTCCTGGCCAAGCATTCAGAAATTTGGCTTCTCCTTTCTGTGGACTAAAGAATGGGATGCGCCAAACGATATCTACGGTGCATTAGTACCGATTTACGGTACGCTGGTCACCTCGCTTATCGCACTGCTGATCGCCGTTCCGGTGAGTTTTGGCATAGCCTTATTCCTGACTGAACTTGCTCCTGGCTGGCTGCGTCGCCCGCTGGGTATCGCTATTGAATTGCTGGCGGCAATTCCGAGTATCGTGTACGGCATGTGGGGCCTGTTTATCTTTGCCCCGCTGTTTGCGACTTACTTCCAGGAACCGGTCGGGAACATCCTTTCCAACATTCCGTTTGTTGGCGCGCTGTTTGCGGGTCCGGCATTTGGTATCGGTATTCTGGCCGCTGGCGTGATCCTCGCCATCATGATCATCCCGTACATTGCGGCGGTTATGCGCGATGTGTTCGAACAAACGCCGGTGCTGATGAAAGAGTCAGCCTACGGCATCGGTTGTACTACCTGGGAAGTTATCTGGCGCATCGTCCTGCCGTTCACCAAAAACGGCGTGATCGGTGGCGTGATGCTCGGTCTGGGCCGCGCGCTGGGTGAAACCATGGCGGTGACGTTTATCATCGGTAACACCTACCAGCTCGATAGTGCCTCGCTGTACATGCCGGGCAACAGTATTACTTCTGCGCTGGCGAATGAATTTGCCGAAGCGGAATCAGGACTGCACGTTGCCGCGTTGATGGAACTGGGCCTGATTCTGTTTGTGATTACCTTCATCGTGCTGGCGGCGTCTAAGTTCATGATCATGCGCCTTGCGAAGAACGAGGGGGCACGCTAATGGCAACGCTTGAAATGCAAAACACCGCTGCGCTTGCGGAATCCCGCCGTAAAATGCAGGCGCGTCGTCGTCTGAAGAACCGCATCGCGCTGACGCTCTCTATGGCGACCATGGCATTTGGTCTGTTCTGGCTTATCTGGATCCTGATGTCCACGATCACCCGCGGTATTGACGGTATGTCACTGGCGCTGTTCACCGAAATGACACCTCCGCCGAATACGGCTGGTGGTGGTCTGGCGAATGCCCTGGCCGGGAGCGGACTGTTAATTCTGTGGGCGACCGTGTTTGGTACACCGCTTGGTATTATGGCGGGCATCTACCTGGCAGAGTACGGACGTAAGTCCTGGCTGGCTGAGGTGATCCGCTTTATCAACGACATCCTGCTTTCTGCGCCATCAATCGTGGTCGGTCTGTTCGTTTACACCATCGTGGTAGCAAAAATGGAGCACTTCTCCGGCTGGGCGGGCGTTATCGCGCTGGCGCTGCTGCAGGTGCCCATTGTTATTCGTACCACGGAGAACATGCTCAAGCTGGTACCGGATAGCCTGCGTGAAGCCGCCTATGCGCTGGGTACGCCGAAATGGAAGATGATTTCTGCAATCACCCTGAAGGCGTCTGTCTCAGGCATCATTACAGGCGTTTTACTGGCTATTGCACGTATCGCAGGTGAAACGGCTCCGCTGCTGTTTACGTCGCTCTCCAATCAGTTCTGGAGCACCGACATGATGCAGCCTATCGCCAACCTGCCGGTCACTATCTTTAAGTTTGCGATGAGCCCGTTTGCTGAGTGGCAGCAACTGGCCTGGGCCGGGGTACTGATTATTACCCTGTGCGTACTGCTGCTGAACATTCTGGCGCGCGTCATTTTCGCGAAGAAGAAACACGGTTAAGACGAATTGCCGGATGGCGGCGTAAACGCCTTATCCGGCCTACGATTGAAGACATTTGTAGGCCTGAAAGCTGCGCGCCATCAGGCATGATGAGGAAAAGATTGAAATGAGTATGGTTGATACTGCCCCGGGTAAGATTCAGGTTCGTGATTTGAACTTCTACTATGGCAAGTTCCATGCCCTGAAGAACATCAACCTGGATATTGCCAAAAACCAGGTAACGGCGTTTATCGGGCCGTCAGGCTGTGGTAAATCGACGTTGCTGCGTACGTTCAATAAAATGTTTGAACTGTACCCGGAACAGCGTGCGGAAGGCGAAATCCTGCTGGATGGCGACAATATTCTCACCAACACTCAGGATATCGCTCTGCTGCGTGCCAAAGTGGGCATGGTATTCCAGAAGCCGACGCCGTTCCCGATGTCCATCTACGACAACATCGCTTTTGGCGTGCGTCTGTTTGAGAAACTCTCTCGTGCGGATATGGACGAGCGTGTGCAGTGGGCATTGACCAAGGCCGCGCTGTGGAACGAAACCAAAGATAAATTACACCAGAGCGGGTACTCTCTCTCCGGTGGTCAGCAGCAGCGTCTGTGTATTGCGCGTGGGATCGCCATTCGCCCGGAAGTGCTTCTGCTTGATGAGCCGTGTTCAGCGCTCGACCCTATTTCTACCGGGCGTATCGAAGAGCTGATCACTGAGCTGAAAGAGGATTACACCGTCGTTATCGTTACCCACAACATGCAGCAGGCTGCGCGTTGTTCCGATCACACGGCATTTATGTACCTGGGCGAGTTGATTGAGTTCAGTAACACGGACGATCTGTTCACCAAGCCCGCGAAGAAACAAACTGAAGACTACATCACCGGTCGTTACGGCTGATTCAGGAGCTTGTTGTGGATAATCTTAACCTTAATAAACATATTTCCGGCCAGTTCAATGCAGAGCTGGAAAGCATCCGTACCCAGGTGATGACCATGGGTGGCATGGTCGAGCAGCAGCTTTCTGATGCGATTACCGCCATGCACAATCAGGACAGTGAGCTGGCGAAGCGCGTCATTGAGGGCGATAAGAACGTCAATATGATGGAAGTGGCGATCGACGAGGCCTGCGTGCGTATCATTGCCAAGCGTCAGCCGACCGCCAGTGACTTGCGTCTGGTGATGGCGATTATCAAAACGATCGCTGAGCTGGAACGTATTGGCGACGTTGCGGATAAAATTTGCCGCACCGCGCTGGAGAAATTTTCTCAACAGCATCAGCCGCTGCTGGTAAGCCTGGAATCACTGGGTCGCCACACCGTACAAATGCTGCATGACGTGCTGGATGCGTTTGCGCGTATGGATCTTGACGAAGCGGTACGTATTTATCGCGAAGATAAGAAAGTCGACCAGGAGTATGAAGGTATCGTGCGTCAGCTGATGACCTACATGATGGAAGACCCGCGTACCATTCCAAGCGTGCTGACCGCGCTGTTCTGCGCGCGCTCCATCGAGCGTATCGGTGACCGTTGCCAGAATATCTGCGAATACATCTTCTACTTCGTGAAGGGACAAGACTTCCGTCACGTGGGCGGTGATGAGCTGGATAAGCTGCTGGCGGGCAAAGATCCGAAAGAGTGATATTTGTGGCGGGTGGCGCTAACGCTTACCCGCTCTACAAGACATGCAGGCCGGATCAGCGTTAGCGCCATCCGGCCTTTCAGTTATCGCGTAATATTCCAACCCCGCGCCTTCCATAACGCTGGCAACTGCGCCAGATCGGTAAACGTCGTCACTTTTGGATGATCGATTGGTTTGTTATGCGGATCGGCGCAGAAGTAAAACACTTCCATCCCTGCAGCAATCCCCGCCTGCGCGCCTGCGCTGGAGTCATCAACCAGAATGCAGTTCTCAATGTTAACGTCCATCGCTTTCGCCGCATGGAACATCAGGGCCGGATCGGGTTCCCAGCGTTGAATATCGTAGCCGCTGAACAGTAAATCAGGGAAATGGTGCAACATACCCAGCTTACCCAGCGAGTGCTGCATTTTGCTGACCGGACCGTTAGATACCACGCTCATAGGGACGGTCATGCTGTCCAGCAGCGCATTGGCTCCGGCAATCACCTCCAGTTCCGTATCGAACAGACGTGCGACCTCTGCGCGGTAAACCGGTTCTAATTCGGCTTTTGCCAGTTCGACACCGTGCTCTTCGTTGATAATGTCGATGATCTCGTACAGCTTTACCCCCTTGAAGCGTTTAAAAGTTTCTTCAAGATCGAGCGTAATGCCGAACGCCTGGAACATGCTGACATACGCGCGAGAACAAATCACTTCACTGTCGACAAGGGTACCGTCACAGTCAAAAAATACGGCTTCTATCTGGGACATGTCATTTCCGTTTTAACAAGTTTAACGTTTTCGTAATGCATTATTGGGCGACGCAATCGTTGCCGTATAAGCAAAATCAATGAAAAAAGTTGCTCATAACCCAACCCTATTGTCGCATTTTGGTATAGGATAGCGACGAATTTTCCCTCCTTGTTCGGAAATTGATAATGAGTCAACAACACACAACCCAGGCTTCTGGCCAGGGGATGCTGGAACGCGTGTTCAAACTGCGCGAACATGGCACGACGGCACGGACCGAAGTGATCGCCGGTTTAACCACCTTCCTGACGATGGTGTATATCGTTTTTGTTAACCCGCAAATTCTTGGCGTGGCTGGCATGGATACCAGCGCCGTCTTTGTGACCACCTGCCTGATTGCTGCATTTGGTAGCATCCTGATGGGCCTGTTTGCCAACCTGCCGGTCGCACTTGCGCCTGCTATGGGTCTGAATGCGTTCTTCGCCTTCGTGGTCGTTGGCGCGATGGGCCTGTCATGGCAGATCGGTATGGGCGCAATCTTCTGGGGCGCGGTAGGTCTGCTGCTACTGACGATTTTCCGCGTACGTTACTGGATGATTGCCAACATCCCGGTTAGCTTGCGCGTGGGGATCACCAGCGGTATTGGTCTGTTCATCGGCATGATGGGGCTGAAAAACGCTGGTGTTATCGTCGCCAACCAAGACACCTTGGTGTCTATTGGCAACCTGACGTCCCACAGCGTACTGCTCGGTATTCTGGGCTTCTTTATCATCGCGATTCTGGCTTCACGTAACATCCATGCGGCGGTACTGATCTCTATCATTGTGACCACGCTGCTGGGTTGGATGCTGGGCGATGTCCATTACAACGGGATCGTCTCCGCGCCGCCGAGCGTAATGTCCGTTATCGGGCATGTTGATCTAGCTGGTTCGTTTAACATTGGTCTTGCGGGCGTAATTTTCTCGTTCATGCTGGTCAACCTGTTCGACTCCTCCGGTACGCTAATTGGCGTCACGGATAAAGCCGGTCTGGCGGATGCGAAGGGTAAGTTTCCGCGCATGAAGCAGGCGCTGTATGTGGATAGCGTGTCATCAGTTGCTGGTGCGTTTATCGGTACTTCTTCCGTTACCGCGTATATCGAGTCTTCTTCCGGGGTTTCTGTCGGTGGACGTACTGGCCTGACCGCGGTAGTTGTCGGCCTGTTGTTCCTGTTGGTTATCTTCCTGTCGCCGCTGGCGGGAATGGTACCGGGATATGCGGCCGCTGGTGCGCTGATTTACGTTGGCGTCCTGATGACATCAAGCCTGTCGCGCGTGAAGTGGGATGACCTGACTGAAGCCGTTCCGGCGTTTATTACCGCCGTGATGATGCCGTTTAGCTTCTCGATTACCGAAGGTATCGCGCTGGGCTTTATTTCCTACTGTGTGATGAAAATCGGTACCGGACGTTTCCGCGATCTCAGCCCATGCGTCATCGTTGTCGCACTGCTGTTTGTGTTGAAGATTGTGTTTATCGACACGCATTAATTGCCGCTGAGACGGTGCTGCGCGAGGCGTGTAGACCTGATAAGCGCAGCGCCATCAGGTAAATTTGATAACCGGATACGGCCCGCCAGGCATTGCAGCCAGCGGGCTTTTTCTTTTAGGCTTTCACACGCTGGATGTAGTCGCCAAATGCGGTCAGCTGGCCGGTTAGATGGTCCAGCGTACTTTGGTCGATCACTTCACCTGTCTGCGGGTCCACTTTGTTCTGAATCACGCCGCCCATAAATTCCGGCTTGTTCATTACCATGGCGTCGAGGAACACCAGGATCTGACGCAGATGATACTGGCAGCGCGCGCCGCCAATGGCGCCCATGGAGCTGGTCTGGATCAGCACCGGCTTACCCGATAATGGCTGATCCGGCAGGCGGGACAGCCAGTCGATGGCGTTCTTCAGTCCGCCAGGCACAGAATAGTTATATTCCGGTGTCACGATGACGACACCGTCAGCCTTCCTGATTTGCTCTGCCAGCGCTTCTACGCTTGCCGGAAAACCTTCTTCCTGCTGGAGGTCGGCATCGTACAGTGGGATATCACCAATTGATGGCAACGCGTTGACTTCCATTCCTGCTGGAGCAATCTTGGGCAGCGTACGGGCAACCATTCCATTAAACGAACCTTTGCGTAGACTTCCCAGTAACGTAACAACATTCAATGTTTCTGACATGGTGACTCCTGTTTCATCATAAAGGTTAAATCAAAGCGTATGGCTCTTCGCTGCGCATAATTGAGAGAACCGGATCAGACGACCCGTAGGCTCATTGGCGCGGGTTTGGATATCAGGCAAACTTTTCCAGTCCTGTTTACCATCAAACTCCCAAACCTTGAGTTTTTCAATGGTTGGCGTAACCGCAACCGACCACACCAGAACATCTTCCGCATCGCAAATGGCTTCAACCTGCGCAACATGGGCACATTTCAGACGTCCTGCGCCGGGTAAAAGCTGGAGTTCGTGCGGATCATCATTGCTTACATCGCCGGTGAGTTTGAGTACGCTCTGGCGCAACGTAATGAGCTGCGCGCGTGCTTCGTTGGGGTCGTTTTGGTTATTGATCCACAGATTTTCGTTGCTGGAGAAGCGCCATGTTTCTGTTGAATGCGGATGGTGAAAGCTGCGGGTAGCTCGCTGCAGTTCCATATCCAGCCCGCACGTTCCTTCAGTTGTTAGCGCAACGCCAACGATATTCCCGGCATAAGAAATCGAAAATCCCGGCAGGTTCTTATCGCGAAAAATGGGCTTACCTTTGGCCTGAGTAACAATCTCGGGCAGCGTACTGGTGCCGTAAAGCATAAACATCAGTTCAGCGAGTAAACTTCGGGAAGCCAGGAAACGTGTTCGGCGATGAGCGGGGAGATCTCTTGCTTCGATATGACATGGAGAAGGGAGGCGAGCTGAAACCAGGTGTCCCTCCGTAAGAATCCCTCTGGCAAAATGTGTCGCCATTTTTCGCTCCGTGATTAATGGTCCGTGATAATTACCAGAGTAACATTTACGCGGCATCCAGGCAGGCTTTGCTGCCCAAAAAGTAAGCTGAAATAGAATACATTACGCGATATTTACATTTCTGTTGCCAGAATAGTCGATTTAGCAACAAAGTGGCGGTGCAACGTTAGGACATATCGCGATAAAGCGCCTTGATGGTGTCTTTCAACCAGACGATCTTAGGATTATGACTGTTACGTTTGTGCCAAAGAAGGGTGAACGGTACGCGCATTTTTTCCAGCTGCGCGGCATCAAAAGGCATAGGACGCGCCACGAGCGGAAGCTGGTGGAGTTGGTTATAACGCTGGCAATAAACCGGAGCTGTGGCTATTAGCGCGTGATCCGGCTGGGCGGCCATAAACAGCGACTGCTCAAAACCGGGCAGACATAACGCAATATTGCGTGCGCGCCCCATCTCTTGCAGGACTTCATCCAGTGCCCAGGTATCGCTTTGCTCCCAGCTAATGCTGATGTGCGGATAGCGCAGAAATGTGTCCAGATTCCACTCTTCCTGCAATGCCGGATGATCTTCACGTAGCCAGACACAGGGGAGATCGGAAAACAGCACTTCATGGTCGATCGACAACGGCAGCAAACTCAACAGTTCACGCGAACGCGGATGGCTTTCCCGGCCAGTAAAGCCGATATCCACCTCGCCGCGAATAATTGCATCCAGCGAATCATAGTCCCAGTTGCGTATTTTTATCGTCGCCTGGGGATAACGCTGATAGATCTGTCGGGAGAGCGCGTTAAACATGATCATCACCAGCGGCGTTTCGGCCACCAGATCAAACTTCAGCCCGCGCGGCGCTTCATGGTGTGGCTTATCCAGCAACTGGTTGCTCATCTGCATCCACTCTGCCAGATTCTGTTCCATGCTGACCATCAGCGGTGTTGGCGTTAGCCCCAGCGGGGTGTTTACAAACAGTGGATCGTCAAACCAGGCCCGCAGTTTAGACAGCGACTTGCTGACCGCCGACGGCGTGACGTTCATCCGTTTGGCAGTTTTGGTAACACTGCGTTCCTGCATCAACAGCTGCAGACAGAGCAATAAATTAAGATCGAGACTGCTGAGGGATTTCTTCATGAGTTGGCGTGGACCGGTTAGGGGCAACAGTGATAATCAGCATGATACTCACTATGCTACAGCCAATCAGAATCCCGATCAGCATATTCAGCGCATCAAGACCGAGCACCGCCGCCAGCCATATCCACAGCGAGGAACCGCAAACCTGCGCAATACCTAACGCCGAGCTGGCAACGCCCGCACGCAGCGAGAAAGGTCCCAGCGCCTGACTCATCGCGACACCGAAGCCGACCGAGAACCCGGCACAGATTAAGGTCAGCCCAAACAGCGTCATCATGTGCGTACTGGCAAGGGTTAACACCACACCAGCAGACAGAAACAGCACTTGTGAGGTCAGCATCAGAACACGAGGTTTAAACACGCTTAGGGCGAATGGCGTAGAGAACGAGACCGCCATACTGATGCCTGCGGTCATGGCCATCGTGGTGGCGTACTCACCACGGTCAAAGCCCATTACTTCCATCAACAGCACCGGCGAAGTATTCACGAAGGTCAGGATCACCGACACGCTGAGAGTGGTGATGGCCAGGCGGCTTAAGAAAAAACGGTTCACCAGCGATTCAGATAGGTGGTTCTTCTCTGCAGATGCCGGGAGCGTCGCTGGGCGCGATTCTCGCAGGATAAACACTGACAGCAGGCAAACGGCCACCCCCATACCGATCATCGTGTAGAACAGGCTCTGCCACGGGTATTTGAGCATAATCAGATGCCCCATCACCGGTGCCAGTACCGGCACGATACAGGTGATACCGTTCAACAGCGACAGTACCTTCGCCCGGCGGCGATCATCGAGCGTATCGCGCAGGATGGCGAAAGCCACCACATAGCAGCAGCCTGCGCCTACGCCCTGAATAAAGCGGCCTGTGAGAAACGGCGTACCGCTTTCGGCGAATGAACACAGCGCAGAGGCGAAAATAAAGATGAGGGCGCCGACAATAGCGACGGGTTTGCGTCCTGACTGGTCGGCAATTTTCCCGGCAAACAGCATCGCCGTCGCCATTCCCGCCAGATAAACCGAAAACGCGATATGCAGTTGCGCCTCGCTGGCCTGTAAATCGGCAGCAATACGGGGCAGCCCCACCAGATACATATCAATACCCGCGGGATAGAGTAACACCAGGGCGAAACTGCAGATTAGAAAGCGTGTCATAGCGACCTCATGAGGAATGTGGCGCTAAGCATACGGGCAGAGAGTCAACTGCACGAGTTGCCATTTGGACAACAGTGATTTCCATATGGGAAATTACTTGTAGCCGGATAGCCGCTTTGCTTTATCCGACTTACGGGTACTGTAGGCCCGGTAGGCATCGCACCACCGGGCAACACAACGTTACTTGCCAATACAGAAGCTGGAGAAAATCCTTCCCAGCAGATCGTCGGAGGTAAATTCCCCGGTGATCTCACTGAGGTTCTGCTGCGCCAGACGTAGTTCCTCTGCCAGCAATTCTCCGGCCCATGCTCCGAGCAGTTGGGCTTTACCCTGCTCGAGATGCTCCGCCGCTTCTGCCAGCGCCTGCAGGTGACGACGGCGCGCCAGGAAGCCGCCTTCCATATTGGTTTCAAAGCCCATGCTCTGTTTGAGATGGTTACGCAGCACGTCAACGCCTTCACCGGTACGTGCGGATAGGCGAACCAGTGAGTGGCCATTTACTTCGCTAAGGCCCAGCGTCTCACCGGTAATATCCGCTTTGTTACGCACCACGGTAATCGGCAGTTTGGCTGGCAGACGGGCAATAAAGTCTGGCCAGATGTCAGCCGGGTCCACGGCGTCGGTGGTGGTGCCATCAACCATAAACAGAACGCGGTCGGCCTGTTCAATTTCCTGCCACGCGCGTTCGATACCAATGCGTTCAACTTCATCGCTGGCATCGCGCAGGCCGGCAGTGTCGATGATGTGCAGCGGCATACCGTCGATATGAATATGCTCACGCAGTACGTCGCGAGTCGTACCCGCAATGTCGGTCACAATGGCCGCCTCACGACCTGCCAGCGCGTTCAGTAGGCTTGATTTCCCGGCATTTGGGCGACCGGCAATGACCACCTTCATCCCTTCGCGCAGCAGGCTGCCCTGACGCGCTTCGGCACGAACGGCATCGAGATCGCTGATAACGTTGTTGAGCTGCGCTTCAATCTTACCATCAGACAGGAAGTCGATTTCTTCATCCGGAAAGTCGATCGCCGCTTCCACGTAGATGCGCAGGTGAGTGAGCGCTTCCACAAGATGATTTACCCGTGCAGAAAATGCGCCCTGCAACGAGTTCAGCGCCGAGCGAGCGGCTTGCTCTGAGCTGGCATCGATCAGGTCGGCAATTGCCTCTGCCTGGGCCAGATCAAGCTTATCATTGAGAAACGCACGCTCGGAGAATTCACCCGGTCTGGCAATGCGCAGCCCGGGAATGGTCAGAATACGTTTGAGCAGCAGATCGAGAATCACCGGACCGCCGTGGCCCTGAAGCTCTAAAACATCTTCACCGGTAAAGGAGTTTGGGCCGGGGAACCACAGGGCAATTCCTTGATCCAGCGTGCTGCCATCCGCGTCTTTAAACGGCAGATAGTCGGCATAGCGCGGTTTTGGTAGTTTCCCCAGTACGGTTTCTGCAACCTCGCGCGCCTTCAGGCCGGAGATGCGCAGGATACCCACGCCACCACGTCCCGGTGGGGTGGCCTGAGCGACGATGGTGTCGTTATGGTTCATGATAGCTCTCTTGTAAATGTAAAAAAGGCGGTCTAATGACCGCCTTCTCTGGCATTAACTTTACCGTGAATACTCGAAATAATTCAAGTGCAGGAAGGCGGCAAGCAAATTCAGCCAACGCCCCTGCGACTAGTATCAGGAGTTTTTCTTCTCGCGGCTATGCAGGCCACGTTTCTCCAGACCACGATAAATCAGCTGCTGCTGAATAATGGTTACCAGGTTGCTGACGATATAGTACAGCACCAGACCTGATGGGAACCACAGGAAGAACACGGTGAAGATGACCGGCATGAAGGTCATGATCTTCTGCTGCATCGGGTCGGTCACGGTGGTCGGAGACATCTTCTGAATGAAGAACATCGTCACGCCCATCAGGATCGGCAGGATGTAGTACGGGTCCTGTGCAGATAGGTCATGGATCCACAGAGCGAACGGCGCATGACGCAGTTCAATGGAGCCCATCAGCATGTAGTACAACGCCAGGAAGATTGGCATCTGGATGATCAGCGGGAAGCAGCCGCCCAGCGGGTTAACCTTCTCAGCTTTGTACAGGGCCATCATTTCCTGGCTCTGACGCTGTTTGTCATCGCCCAGACGCTCACGCATAGCCTGAATCTTCGGCTGCAGCATACGCATCTTCGCCATGGAGGTGTACTGCGCTTTGGTCAGCGGGTACATGATGCCACGAACGATAAAGGTGATAACGATGATGGAGAAGCCCCAGTTACCCAGGAAGCTATGGATCCACTTCAGCAGTTTGAACAGCGGCTGAGAGATGAACCACAACCAGCCGTAATCCACGGTCAGATCCAGGTGCGGTGCAACTGCCGCCATTTTATCCTGAATTTCCGGGCCGACCCACAGGGTGCTGGTCATCGCGCCAGTCTGGCCAGGCTGAACCAGTACCGGCTGTGATTTATAGCCGATAGCGGCAATGCCGTTACCCAGATTAGCGGTATAGAAGTTGTTGGTGCCGTCGTTACGCGGAACCCATGCCGTTGCGAAATACTGTTGCAGCATTGCGACCCAGCCGTCTTTAGCATTGACGTTCAGGTTTTCGTTTTCAGCAATGGTGTCGAATTTGTATTTCTCATACTTCTCATCCGGCGTGGAGTACGCCGCGCCACGGAAGGTGTGCAGCGCAAAGTTGCTGCTACCGGTGTCGCGATGAGATGGCAGATTGATGGATTGCTTCAGCTGACCAAAGGTGGAGACTTCCAGCGGTTTTTCGCCGGAGTTCTGCACGCTGTAGTTAACGTTGACAGCATATTCACCGCGCTTGAGTACAAACGTTTTAGTGAATGTGTTACCCGCTGCGTCAGTATAGGTCATCGGGATCTGCAGTTCGTTCTGACCGTCAGCCAGTACAAACGCGTCTTTTTCGACGTTGTACAGCGGACGCGGGCCGTTAGCCGGGTTATCCGGGCCGTCACGACCTGTCAGGCCACTCTGTGCCTGGTAGATGAACTGTGGCGTGGTTTCCAGTAACTGGAACGGTTCGGTAGAACCGAGTTCTTTCGGGTAAGCTGGCAGTGAAGCCTGTTCCACATCACCACCACGGGTGTTGATGGTCAGATCAAGCACGTCAGTTTTAACCGTAATCAGTTTCCCCTGGCCACTGGCCGGTACGCCCTGGTCTGCGGCGCTACCCGCTGCGGTGGTCGTTGTCTGCGTGGTCTGTTGGGCCTGAGGTTGCGGGTTTTTATCCTGCTCCCAGGCTTGCCAGATCATGAAAGACACGAACAGCAAAGCGATGACTAAAAGATTGCGTTGCGAATCCATCGTTAGTGTTCTCTGGTATCAAATGGTCCGGGCGGGACGGGATCGTCACCACCAGGGTGTAAAGGGTGGCATTTTAATACGCGTTTCACCGTCAACCAACTGCCTTTTATCACTCCAAACCTGCGCAATGCCTCAATTCCGTAGCTCGAACAGGTTGGAGTGAAACGGCAATGCGGCCCAAGCAGCGGACTGATCAGGCGTTGATAGACCCGAATAAGGGCTATCAGGACCCGCGAGCCAGGCGACAATGGCGACGCCATAATTTTTCCAACGCTTCCGAGAGAGCACGGTTATCGAGGTCAGCAACCCCTTTTTTCGCAACCACCACGAAATCCATTGCTGGAAGTTCGTGCTGACGTAAACGAAAGCTTTCACGTGTCAGACGTTTAATCCGATTGCGTTCATGCGCGCGTTTAACGTTTTTCTTGGCGACGGTAAGACCGATACGGGGATGCCCCAGCGAATTCAGGCGGCCGAGGATGGTGATTTGCGGCGTGCCAGCCCGTTGTGGCTGCTGGAAGACGAATGTGAAATGAGTGGGAGTTAACAAACGTAACTCCCTGGGAAATGCGAGCTTAACCACTCAGGGGCTAGCTTTTATTACTTAGAAACGGTCAGACGAGAACGGCCTTTAGCACGACGACGTGCCAGAACCTGACGACCATTTTTATTAGCCATACGAGCACGGAAGCCGTGAGAACGGTTGCGCTTCAGTACAGACGGTTGAAAAGTGCGTTTCATGGCGATTTCTACCTAAACTTGAATAAATTCACTGACTTTTGCGTATACCCGAACGAATTTCGAACGACTTACGCCACAGTGTGGGTGATTAAAGAGGCCGGATTGTAATAATTGTACACTCCGGAGTCAATTCTCTTTCCTTATTTCCCGCTTTTTTCCGCATGGTTTCGCGTATAAAACAGGCAGCGTTGACGCCGTAAGGCGACCGTTACTCGCTGGGGGTAAGAATTATACGGGCTGGCGGATAAAGCGCAAGGATCGCTCGGGATCTTTATTAGATCGTTTAAGCAGTAAAGCATCTTTACTCATTAATTTTTTCAATATGCGCGCTAAAACCTGCAGCACTTCTCCAGGATCGTTTACACTTAGCCGATTCTGGATCATCCTGTGGATAAATCGGGAAGAATCTGTGAGAAACAGAAGATCTCTTTCTCAGTTTACGCTATGATCCGCGGTCCTGATCGTTTCAATGGATCCTGATCGGGTAAAAATTGCAGATAGCAATTCGCACGTCACCCTTTGCATAGGGTCTTGTCGATGTGCGTCAACAATCATGAATGTTTCAGCCTTTGTCATTTATCGACTTTTGTTCGAGTGGAGTCCGCC